>NZ_FQUT01000019.1 GCF_900129245.1 Chryseobacterium arachidis | reverse complement strand
GTTACAATTCCAGAATCAGACATTATTTGGCAAGATTTAAAAGAAAGACAAAGTGTTATTCTAAAAAACAATATATGTTAGAGAACTCATTAAAGTTATTATTTTTAAAACTTAATAACCAATTAGATATCTTAATTTAACAATGCCTAATATATATCACAAAAAAACATTTTAAACAAAATTATAATAGTATGAAAAAAAACATTTTATCGACATTAGTGATTGCAACAGTGGTTGTATCATGTACAAAATCAACTTCAAAAACTGAAAAGGTAGAAAATCCTGACGGAACAGTGACGACCACCACAACAACGGTTTCTGAAAGTGGGATTGGTGTTGACACAGCAAAAATTAATCAGGCAAAAGAGGATGTAAAATCTAAAGCTGATGAGGCAGGAAATAAAATCGATGCTGCCGCTCAGAATGCAAAAGAAAAGATTGATGCCACGGCGGATAAGACGAAACAGGATCTTCATCAGGCGGCACAGGATGTTAAGGCAGAAGCCAATAAAGTAGGAAAGGATGTTAAGGATGCTGCTGCAAAAGGGGCTTCAAAAGTAGAAGAAGGTGCTAAGAAACTGAAAGAAGATTTAAGCAAATAATTTTTCAGTCATAAAAATAAAAGGAAAACCGCAGAATTTCTGCGGTTTTTTTATTTGTTTAATTCCAATAAAGGATCAATATATTCTCTGTCGTTGCTCAATCTAGGGACTTTGTTCTGTCCGCCGAGCTTTCCTTTGGATTCCAGCCAGTTATAAAACAGCTTTTCCTTGGCAATATGAACGATTGGTCGCTTAAGGGTTATATTATTGTAACGCTTTGCTTCGTAATCCGAATTGATGGATTTTAAATGATTATCAAAAACATCGATAAAATGCTCTAAATCGCCCGGTTTTTCACAGAATTCAAAGATCCACTCATGAGCCCCACCCTCATTGTCTTTCATGAAAACAGGCGCTCCTGTGAAGTCGGAAACAGAAGCATTGGTTTCTTCACATGCTTTTGAAAGTGCCGATTCTACATTGGTGATCATTAATTCTTCCCCGAAAGCATTGATATAATGTTTCGTTCTGCCGGTAATTTTTATCCGGAAAGGATTTATTGAAGTGAAAATAACGGTATCACCTATCAAATACCTCCATAGACCTCCATTGGTCGTAATTACCATGGCATAGTTTTTACCAACTTCTACATCCTCAAGACTTACTACTTTCGGATTTGAAAAGTGAAACTGATCCATCGGAATAAATTCGTAGAAGATCCCGTAATCCAGCATGAGCAGCATTTCATCACTATTCGGTCTGTCCTGAATTCCAAAAAAGCCTTCGGAAGCATTATAGATTTCATAGTAATTGATATTTTTCCCAATAATCTGCTTAAACTGTTCTTTATAAGGCTTAAAACTGATTCCGCCATGAAAGAAGACTTCCAGGTTAGGCCATAGCTCAGAAATGTTGTTATAATCGGTTTCTTTTAAAACTCTTTGTAAAAGAACCATCATCCAGCTTGGAACTCCCAGAATACTTCCTACGTCTTCATTTTTTACTTCGGAGGTAATCGCGTTCAGCTTGCTTTCCCATTCTCCCATTAAAGAAACCTTCTTGCTCGGTGTGGTGGTAATTTCTACCCAAAACGGAAGATTATCAATTAAAATAGCCGATAAATCGCCAAATTTTGTATTGAAGTCTGCATACAATTCCGAACTTCCGCCTAAACGAAGATTTTTATAATTAAAAAGCTGGTTTTCCGGATGATTGTTGGCATAGATGGAAACCATGTCTTTTCCGGCTTTCATGTGGCAATATTCCAGGCTTTCCGCAGAAATAGGAATGAATTTGCTTTTAGCATTGGTTGTCCCTGATGACTTAGCAAAATGTTTGATATAACCCGGCCAGCTTACATCTTTCTGCCCCTGTCTTGCTTTTTCAATATAAGGCTCCATTTCTTCATACGTTACCACCGGAACTTTGTTCTTAAAGTCCTGATAACTCGAAATAGAATTGAATCCATACTTTCTGCCGTATTCTGTATCTTCGGCGTGAAACAGCTGGGAAAATAATATACCTTTCTGTGTTTCAATAGGATGATCCATAAAATTCTGAATCTGATCTATCCTTTGACGGATAAACCAGTTGACCACAGTATTGAAAAGTGCTTTCGTTGCCATTCCAACAAATATAATAATAATTGGATTTTCAGAGAATTTTTTTATTGTGATAAACAAAAAAAACCGCTACAAGATTGTAACGGTTTTATATTTAAGTTATTGTTTCTTAGCAATACTCGTCGTAAGCAGCCTGAAGGTTAGCAGCAATTGCACCTGCTGGGTTTCCTTCGATGTGGTGTCTTTCCAGCATGTGAACCAATTCTCCGTCTTTGAAAAGTGCTACGCAAGGCGAGCTTGGAGGGAATGGAGCCAAATGCTTTCTTGCTTCTACAACCGCTTCAGTATCGAAACCTGCAAAAACAGTTGTTAAATGATCAGGTTTTTTATCTCCTGTCAAAGAATATACAACTCCCGGTCTTGCCGCTCCTGCAGCACATCCGCATACAGAATTGATCACCAATAGAGTAGTTCCTGATTGTTTTAATGCTTCTTCTACCTGAGATGGAGTTGTCAAGTCTTCGAAACCTTTATCTGTAAGTTCAGCCTTCATAGGCAGTACTAAATCTTGTGGATACATATTTTTGTTTTTTGTAAAGTACAAATTTAAGCAATTCTTTACGTTTCATCAATACATAAAAACTATCACTCCTTTTGGTAAACAAAATGAATTGAATATTAATAGTTTAATAATATTGAAAAAAAATTAAATCAAATTCATATAATTCAATAAAAAATTATTAAATTTGAAATGATTCTGAAAACAAGTGACCATGAAAAAACAATTTACACAAATCCCTCGCCATTAATAACTCTTCCAATTTTGCCCCAAATACAGGCAGAATTGAAGTGTCTTCAGAAATAAATGAATCCCTAAACTTTACAGCTTAGGGATTCTTTAATCAAATCGATATGCAAAGGTTGAATATCCTTTTATAATGTTGTTGTTTTTAGTTGTCAGTTAATGTTTAAAGGCTATCAACGAACAACATCATCAACAATTAAGAAAGCAGTTTTTTAGCCATCTCGGAAATACTTTTTCCGTCTGATTTTCCGGCTAAAGATTTAGATGCTACTCCCATTACTTTTCCTAAATCTTTCATAGATCCGGCGCCGGTTTCAGCAATAATGTTTTTCATTTCTGCTTCCAATTCTTCTGCAGAAAGTTGTTTTGGTAAAAATTGCTCAATAATTTTCATCTGAGCTTCTTCAACTTCAGCTAGGTCATTTCTTCCCTGTGCCGTAAACTGGTCGTAAGAATCCTTACGCTGTTTTACCATTCTTTGGAGAATAGCAATTTCCTGTTCTGCTGTAACTTCTACGCCTCTGGCTTCCGTTTGCAGCAATAATATTTGAGATTTTACAGCACGAAGAGAATCCAAAGCAACTCTGTCTTTGGCTCTCATGGCTGTTTTTATAGCTTCGTTTATTGTATTTTCTAAACTCATGGTTTTAATTTGAAAATTTGAAAATGAGATAATTTGAAAATGTAATAACTGTTTAAAATCAAGAATTGAATAATTTTCAAACCCCTAGATTACTACATTTTCAAATTAAATTTAATCTACATCTTTATTTAAAAATCTGTTTTCTCTGATCTGCATCTCTCCGTTATTATCAGACATGTATGTGTTGATATTCTGGTCGGAAGCATTAGATCCTTCAATAGAAATATTCTTTCTTTTGAAGGCAGGAACAGATTCAAATTCGCTGGTGCTGTCGAAACTTTGGTAACGGGAGTTGAATTCTTTCAGTTTGTTTCTTCTCTCCATCACTCTCTCCTGATCCACTGTTTTATTAACAAAAGTGAACTCTTCCTCTGCAGGTTTTGGAGTTTCGATTTCCATCTTATTTTCGACAACAGGTTCTTCTTTTAAATTCTGAAAGAAATGCTCTACCTTTTGAAGAGGCTCTTCCGTTAATTGGTTGACCTCGTTAGACGTTGCAAACTCTGCTTTTGGCTGCCCAAAATCAGACTTAGGTTCGTTTTTAGAAGGTTCATTAACAAAGAAACTGAACTCGATCGGTTTTTCTTCTGAAAAACTATTGTTTGAAATATTTGACTGAGGTTCATCTCTTTTGCTGTCGAAATCAAACTTGAAAGATTCAATTTCAAGATCATTAGGATCTTCATTTTCTTCATCAATAGAAAACAGGCTGAAAGACTCCTCCTCTTCTTCATTCCTCCAGTTTTGAGCCGTATCTGCTTCTTTATCAAAGAACTTGATTTCCGTTTTTGTTTCCTCGTTGTCAATAATCATTTTTTTTTCAACAGACGTAGTCCCGAATTGAGGTATATCTCCGTCTTCGTCGTCTAATCTGAAAAGGTTTTTGCCCCCAAAATCATAGCCATGTTCCGGAGAAGACTGTCTTTCTTCCCTTGTTTTGAATGGTGATTCTTTTGGATTATCAAAACTGTCATTCAGGCTGATTTTGATTTTCTCTGTCGGCCCGGCAAACTTTTTATTGTCATTAGAAAAACCTGTTGCGATAACCAGAACGCTTACAGAATCTCCTAATTCCTCATCTGCACCTACCCCGAAGATGATATCTGCCGTATTTCCGGCTTCTTTCTGGATATGATCCATGATGATACCGATCTCGTCCATGGTTACTTCTTCCGCACCGCTTCGGATCAACAAAAGAACGTTTTTAGCACCTGTAATTTTGTTATCGTTCAACAGAGGGGAGTCTAATGCTTTTCTTACAGCTTCCTCAGCCTTATTTTCTCCGGAAGCAACACCGGTAGACATCAATGCCGTTCCCGAGTTCTGAAGCACAGATTTCGCATCTCTAAAGTCGATGTTTACATCAAAGTAACCTGTAATAACTTCCGCCATTCCTTTTGCAGCGTTGGTTAAAACTTCATCGGCTTTCGAGAACCCCTGCTTGAACCCAAGGTTTCCGAATTGCTGTCTTAATTTATCGTTATTGATGACAATTAATGAGTCAACATTATTTCTTAATTTATCGAGACCATTTTCAGCCTGTTCCAGTCTTCTTTTACCCTCAAAGCTGAAAGGGACTGTAACAATACCTACGGTTAAGATTCCCATGTCCTTGGCTACTTTCGCGATTACCGGAGCGGCACCTGTTCCTGTACCACCACCCATTCCGGCAGTGATGAAGACCATTTTGGTATTTTGCCCCATCGCAGCTTTGATGTCTTCGATGCTTTCGATCGCAGACTTTTCGCCCACTTCAGGGTCGGCTCCTGCGCCGAGACCTTCTGTGATGGTAGTTCCCAACTGTACCTTGTTGGCAACCGGATTATTATCTAAAGTCTGGGCGTCTGTGTTACAAATCACAAAATCTACCCCGTGAATTCCTTTCTCGTACATGTGTTTCAAAGCGTTGTTTCCGCCGCCCCCTACACCGATTACTTTGATGATCGATGAGTTCCCTTTTGGTAAATCAAACGAAAACCCTTGTGTACCTATATTTTCCATAATTGCTTTTTTTTAATATTGATAATTGATTAATGATAATTGAGTCATCATTCACATCTTATCATTTATCATTATTCTACTTCTTCAAAGAATTTTTTTACTTTTTCCATCAGCGACTGCCCGAATGTCAGTCTCGCCGCTTTCTTATTCTCTTGCTGTTCTTCAGGTTTCTGTTCGTGAACAGGCCCAATGTTTGGTTGCTGAACCGGCTGGGCTTCTTCAGCGGGAGCCTGCGCTGTAACAGCTTCCGGTTGGGTTTTCTCCTGAACAGGCTCTTCAACAATATTCAGCTTCTTATCCCTGATTTTTAAGCTTTCCATCAGCAACCCGATGGATGTAGCAAATTCCGGTCCTTTAAGATACTGATTTTTATCGTTCGCAATGTATTCATTTGCAAAACCTATTCTGCTGTCGAATCCTGTGGTATAATTAGCCAGCTGGCGAAGGTGTTTCAGGTTGGATCCACCACCGGTCAGTACAATTCCTGCAATTAGCTTTTTCTTCTGTTCGAATGCGCCGTAAGCTTTTAATTCTGTATTTACCATTTCCAGAATTTCCTCGACTCTTGCATTGATAATCTGTGCTAAAGTTTTCAGAGAAATTTCTTTATCCGGCCTTCCGTGAAGCCCCGGAATGGTAACGTATGTACTGTCTTTTTCTAGCTCAGGAACTGCGGAACCGAATTTTACCTTCAGTTGTTCCGCATGTTTTTCTATGATGGAACAGCCTTCTTTGATGTCTTCCGTAATAATTCCTCCTCCGTATGGGATTACACAAGTATGGCGGATGATATTATCTTTAAAGATCGCGATATCCGTAGTACCGCCACCGATGTCTACAATAGCGACTCCGGCTTCTTTTTCTTCTTTTGTAAGTACCGCTTCGGACGATGCCAAAGGTTCCAGGGTAAGGGCTTCCATTTCCAGGCCGGCTTCTCTTACGCATCTTGCGATGTTCCGGATGCTGCCCATTTGCCCTACCACAACGTGGAAATTAGCCTCAAGACGTTTGCCGTGCATTCCTACAGGCTCCTGAATTTCACCTTCCGAATCCACTTTATATTCCTGTGGTAGAACGTGAATAATCTCTTCTCCAGGAAGCATTACCAGCTTTTTGACCTGGTCTTTTAATGCTTCAATATCGTCGTCTGTGATAAATTTATCCGGATGTTCACGCATAATATAATCGGAGTGTTGCAGAGAACGGATATGTTTCCCCGCGATTCCCACCGTTACTTTACGGATAGGAACTCCTGCGCTGGACTGTGCCTCAGACACAGCAGCTTTGATTGAATTAATGGTTTGTGAAATGTTATTCACAATACCTTTGTGAACACCAAGACTTTTCGCCTTTCCTACACCGAGAACTTCTATTTTCCCGTGTGCATTCCTCCTTCCGACAATCGCAACAATCTTTGTTGTCCCGATGTCCAGACCTACTGAATACTCTTGATTTTCCATTTTTTATACCGATTTGATTTTTTTAATTTTTTTTCAGTCCTGTTTTAATAAGGTATATTTTGAATTGTCCTTTTTAATGAACTTTTCTTTATTCTATCTTAACTTTTGCCTTAGTTTTCGGTTTTGGTGCCGTTGATTTCTCTGTTTTTTTGCTTTCTTTCGGCTTTGCTGCCGCTTTTGTTTTTGTAGCGTTCGTTTTTTTTGTTTCTTTTTTTATTTCGGCTTTAGGTTTCGGTTCTGCCTCTGCCTTTTTTGTTGGGGCAGACGCCGGAGCTTTTGCCAGTTCTTTATTTCCAGCCTTTAAAATACTGTCATTTTCTTTGAAATAAGGATTTAAAGTCGTTACAATCTGGTTTTGATATTTAATGGAAACCATGCTGTACTTTTCGGGATCCTGATAGACAAGATATTTTTCGACAAATGCCTTAAACCCCTTTACTTTTAATTCAATATTATCTAAATCTCCTATTTCTACTTTATAATTTCCTTCACTAGTGAGAAGATTGTAATCTCCGTTTCTGTCTTTCGAGATACCGATGAAATATTTCTTACTGAAATCATCTTTATCAATCTTTTCTACCAATTTGACAAGTTTGGAATATTCATCTTTTTTTACATTTCCTGTTACAAGCATACAGGGATGCGAATAATTTTTTGAGATCGGAAATTCTGTTCCTTTTTCATCTACATAAAAATCTTTTCCGTCTTTATTTAATCTGAAAACCGGAACTCTCTGTTTGATGTCTAAATTCAGTTTACCATTTAAATTTAAATAAACATTGGCGCTGTCGACAGCCGGAAGATTATTAATTTTCTTTTCTAATGCCGGAATATTCAGATCACCAACTTTCCCTGAAGGATTTTCTTTTTTTACAATCTCACGGATATCTTTTTCGTTGATGAAATCTACTGGAGTTTTCTCGTTATTCATTTTTACAGAAATTTTATCGTCCGTAATCTTCTGACCGCTGAATTTCTTCAAAGAGAAACTCAACAGAAATCCTAAAATGATTACTGTAATGGCGATTTTTAATATTCTGTACTTGTTTTTCATTTTTTATTTTTGAACACGAAGTTCGCAAAGCTGTTCTTTACTAATACCGTTTATTTAGTTTCACAAAGCCGCTTCGCTTATATAAGCTAACGGTGCTTTTATTTTATATATCCGTTTATAACTCTATTTACTCCGTTTTTAAAAAGCTTAGAATTAAAATTTAATAATAATCCTAATCTATAATTCCCTAGTTTTAAATAATTTAATAATTGAGCGTTATGAAAATTATCCAAAGTTTCCTGAGCCTTAATCTCTATAACTACTTTATTTTCAATTAATAAATCAATTTTAAACGCATTTGATACTGTCAGATTTTCATATTGTATTGAAAGAAATTTTTGTCTTTCAACCAATAGTCCTCTGTTTACCAATTCATATTCTAGACATTGTTCATAAACTGTTTCGTATAAACCTTGTCCCAAAGCTCTATGAATCTTCAAACCTGCATCAACTACAATTTTTGCAATTTCGTTTTCATCCATTTTTGTGTTTTTATTCTAACTTATTTTTACCTTGAACACTAGGTTCACTAAGTTTTTTCTCTTTAGTCTCACAAAGCCGCTTCGTTTATAGGAGGGAGTTCTCATTTACCACTCTGTCACTTTCCGTTTTTGCTTTTACAAGCGAAGCGGCTTTGCGAGACTTTTTTTCAATATAAAAATTATCTCTGTGCACTTTGTGTTCCACTCAGCCATTCACAGATAGGATCATACAGCGTATCGATATTTCCTGCGCCTACAGTAAGAAGGATATCAAAATCTTTTTCTTTTATTTTATTAAAAGCTTCGCCTAATGTTGAAACTTCTTTTTTATCTAAATTTACTTTTTCCAATAACCAGCTTGAAGTAATTCCTTCAAAATTTTCCTGAAGTTCTCTTGCGGGATAAATATCAAGCAAAATCAATTCATCTGCTTTGCTTAAACTTTCAGCGAATCCATCTGAAAAATCTCTCGTTCTGCTAAAAAGATGCGGTTGAAAAGCCACCAATAATTTCTTTTCAGGGTAAAAAGTTCGGATCGAGCTCATCACCGCATTGATCTCCGTTGGGTGGTGCGCGTAATCGTCGATGTAAATTTTACCGTTTCCGTATCTGTGCTTGGTATATCTTCTTTTAATCCCCTTAAAATTGGCAATTGCTTTCTTCAGGGTTTCAAAATCTACTCCTAAACTGTTTAAAATCGCTAAGGCAACCGTCGCATTTTCAACATTATGTATTCCAGGAATTTCCCAGACAAAATCTTTGATCGTTTCTGTCGGGGTGTGGAAGTCAAAATAATTTTTATCTCCTTCCATTCTTAGGTTATCCGAGTAATAATCAGCCACTTCATTCACTGCATACGTAACATGGTATCTTCCGATTTCGATTCCTTTTCTTACAAAAAGCTGTTTGTCGTTCGGAACCAATGCTGCAAATTGTCTGAAACCTTCTTCAATATGATTTTTGTCCCCATAAATATCCAAATGATCTGCATCTGTGGAAGTTACTACTGCCCAATCCGGAGAAAGATTCAAAAAACTTCTGTCATATTCATCTGCTTCCACTACAGAATATTGCGATCCGTTGTACAGAAAATTCGATTTAAAATTCTCAGAAATTCCACCTAAAAAACATGAGAAAGGCAAATCTGCTTCTTTGCACAAATGAGCAACCAAAGTAGAAGTCGTTGTTTTTCCGTGAGTTCCGGCAACTGCGATGCAATCTGTATTTTCTGTAATTAAACCTAAAACTTTCGCACGTTTTAATACTTCAAACTGATGATCATTGAAATAATCTAAAATTCCTAAAACCTTGATCGCAGGAGTATAAATTACCAATGTATTTTCCTTCTGGAGTGAAGTGATTTTTTCATCAATAATATCTTCAAAAACAATATCGATTCCTTCGTTCATTAAAGCCGTTGTCAATTTGGTATTGGTTTTATCGTAGCCCAAAACTTTTTTGCCCGAAGCATGGAAATAACGCGCCAGAGCACTCATCCCGATACCTCCGATTCCAACGAAGTAAAAATTTTGATATGTTTCTAAATTGTTCATTTATTTTATCACTTTAAAAATCTCGTCCACAATCTCTTTTGCGGCGTTTGGCTTGGCAAAATATTTAAGATTCTCGGACATTTCTTTTCTTACATTTTCATTTTCGCAGATCTCTGAAAGGGTATTCCAGAATTTTTCCTGCATTTCAGAGTCTTTTACCATTCGGGCTGCATTTTTTTCAACCAGATTCATGGCGTTTTTGGTTTGATGATCTTCCGCTGCAAAAGGGAAGGGAACCAATAAAACCGGCTTTTGTGCTACTGCCAACTCTGAAATGGCAATCGCGCCCGCTCTTGAAACAATCACATCTGCCGCAGAATAGGCTGTTTCCATGTCTTTGATGAACTCTTTCAATTGGATGGAAGCTGGAAGCTGGAGGCTGGAAGACAATTCGTTGTAGTCCAACTTTCCGGTTTGCCAGATCAATTGATAACCTTTTTCTTTCAGATTTTCTAAATTATCTTTCCAACCGTTGTTTAATGTTCTTGAGCCTAAAGATCCGCCGACAGATAAAATTGTCAGTTTGTCTTTGTCTAAACCCATTTTTTCTTTTGCCTGGCAAGTTTCCTGCATTCCTGAAACGATATTCTCGCGGATCGGATTACCCAGAAACTTTATTTTTTCAGTAGGAAAACCTTCCACCTTTGGGTAGGCTGTAAATACGGCTTTCGCTTTTTTACTTAAAATTTTATTGGTTACGCCTGCATGAGCATTCTGCTCCTGAATAAAAATCGGAATTCGAAGTTTACTAGCTTCGTATAAAGCAGGACCACTCGCAAAACCACCGGTTCCCACCGCGAAATCCGGGGCAAAACTTTTAATGATCTTTTTAGATTTAGATAAACTTTTTAAAATTTTAAAAGGCAAACCTAAATTCGACAGCATATTTCCTCTGTCGATTCCCGCAATATCAATTCCTTCAATCTTGTAACCAGCCTGCGGAACTTTTTCCATTTCCATTTTTCCGTTGGCTCCGATGAACAAAAACTCTGCATCAGGAAATCGTTTTTTGATCTCGTCCGCAATAGCGATGGCAGGAAAGATATGTCCTCCTGTTCCTCCGCCGGATAATAAAACTTTCAGTTTTTTGTTCATTTTAATAATATTATGCTGTAGGTAAATTCTCAATTAAATCAATAAAGTCAACATTTACCCAAATCTCAATTTTATCTTTAATCAGCTTTACTGAAATTTCTTTCACATTGTAAACAGAATCATTAAGTTCAATAATTTCAGTAAATTCTAAATTATATGATTTCAGAAAATTGATGATTTCCTCATCGGTACTAAATACCAACACATCTTCTGAGCTTTTGTTATCAATACATCTTATTAAACTTATTTCCATTTTATTTTGTTTTTAAGCGATGTCGTTTATTTCGGCTACACTTTGTTTTTTTCCCATTCCTTCTTCATCATAGATCTGTATCCTGGAGCTGATATTCAGGATAATTCCCAACTGCAAATATGTTACCAACATTGAGGTTCCTCCGTAACTTATCAAAGGCAGCGGTTGCCCTGTAACAGGGATTAAATTGACTGCAACTGCAATATTTACAGAGAGTTGTATAAAAATCATCACACCGAGACTGAGAACGAGCAAAGACCCGAAAAAAGCGGGCATCTTGCTGGCTATCATTACGATACGAATCATCATAATTAAATACATACTAATTAAAAAAGCAGCTCCAATCACTCCGTATTCTTCTACGATTACGGCAAAAATAAAGTCGGAGGCAGACTGTGGAAGCATTTGTTTTAAAGCACTTTTCCCAGGTCCCATTCCGGTAATTCCACCGTGAACGATGGCCGCCTTTGCCTGCATGACCTGATAATTTTTTGCTTTTACGCTTTCATCATCAACATCTGCTGTTTTTGCTTTACTTGAGGTAAAGGTCTCAATACGGCTCATCCATGTATGAACACGGTTTCCTCCGATTAAATTGGTATTTAGAGCGATTATTAAAAACAAAACAATTGCAATGAATGATGCAGAAATAAATCCTGCAATATACTTCCAGTGTAACTGTCCGATAACCAATACGATAACCGAAACCATTAAGATCATCAAGGCGGTAGAACCGTTATCTTTTGCAACCAATACGAAAACCAAAAGAATAGGCCCGAAAATGTACATGATATTCTCAATCGGAAGCCTTTCCCGAGTGATTTTCTTGGTTAAATATCTGCATAAATAGATGATCAACATTAAAAAAGCGAACGAGGAGGGCTGAAATGAAATCGGCGTTCCCGGAATCTTCAGCCATCGGGAAGCACTGGCTCCGTCGATCGTCTGTCCGGTAAACATGGTGACAATCAGTAAAATAACCATTAAACCAAGCATGATACTGCTGAGTTTTCCGATGTATTCATATTTCACCATTCCGACCACTCTCATGATTCCCAAACCTAAGACTACAAAGAACATATGCTTGATAACGTGACCTGTTGTGGTCCCGTTATTAACGATATATTCCAGATTCGAACTTGCAGAATATACTGGGAAAATAGAGAAAATGGAGATCACAAGAATGACCATCCAAAGTACTTTATCGCCCTTCAGGAATTCAAATCTGTTTTCTGTGTCTTGTTCGTTCATACGTTTTGCTATTGGCTACTTGCTGTTTCCTTTTAAAACCTGCTCTTTAAACTGACGACCTCTGTCTTCATAACTTTTGAATAGATCAAAACTTGCGCAACAAGGAGAAAGTAAAACCGTATCTCCTTTTTTAGCTAAAGATTTTGAAATCTCAACTGCTTTTTCCATGCTTGAAGTGTCGTAAATAAACTCTTTCTTGTCTTTAAAGAAGTTGATAATTTTCTCATTATCAATTCCTAAGCAAACAATTGCCTTTACTTTTTTCTTGACTAAATCCTCAATTTCGGTATAGTCGTTTCCTTTATCTAAACCTCCAACAATCCAAACGGTCGGAGTTTTCATGCTTTCTAAAGCATAATACGTTGCATTGACATTAGTTGCCTTACTGTCGTTGATATATTTTACACCGTCAATTTCAGTTACAAATTCCAATCTGTGTTCAACTGCCTGAAAAGTCATTAATGAATTTCTGATACTTTCATTATTGATTTCCAATATTTTACCGGCAATTGAAGCGGCTAAGCTGTTCGCAACATTATGAGTTCCCAACAATGACAATTCGTCAATTTTCATTGAGAAATCATCCTTTAGTTTTACCTCAATTTTATTATCATTAATGAAACCTCCTTCAGACAACTTTTCTTTTGTTGAGAAAGGAATCATTTTCGCTTTGATCTCTAATTTTTCGAGAATGTTTTTGCTCATTTCATCATCTTTATTGTAGATGAAAAAATTGTCATTCTCCTGATTTTCAGCAATTCTGAATTTCGCCAACGCATATTCTTCGTAATTGTAATTGTACTGATCCAAATGATCCTGAGACAAATTCAATAATAAAGAAATGTAGGGTCTAAAATTCTGAATATCATCCAATTGGAAAGAACTTACTTCCAAAACATAATATTCATGGTTTTCATCGGCAACCTGTTTTGCAAAGCTGTACCCGATATTTCCGCCTAAACCTACATTTAATCCGTCATTTTTCAGGATATAATAGATCAAAGACGTGGTCGTTGTTTTCCCGTTGCTTCCCGTGATCGCGATGATTTTGGCATCTGTAAACTCCGAAGCGAACTCAATTTCAGAAGAAAGCCTGATTCCTTTCTCATGAATTTTCTGGATCATTTCTGCTTTTTTCGGAATTCCCGGACTTTTTACAATCCAGTCTGCATTTAAAATTCTTGCTTCATCGTGGCTTCCTTCTTCAAATTCAATTTCATTATCGATCAGGAACTGCTTGTAATTGTCTTTAATGGCGCCTTTATCTGAAAGAAAAACTTCCATTCCTTTCTTTTTCGCCAGATATGCAGCTCCACAACCACTTTCTCCTCCTCCTAAAACAACTATTTTCATATAATTTTCGATTTAATGACTGAATTATTTAATAGCTAAATAATTCAATTTTTAAATTAATTTTCTATCTCATCTTCAACGTAATCAGACATACAATGGCCAGCATTACTCCGATGATTATCATTCTGTTAACGATTTTGCTTTCATGAAAGCCTCCCTTCTGATAATGGTGATGTAAAGGGGACATTCTGAATAATCTATTGTTTTGGGCATATTCTAACCCGAATTTTCTTTTTCTGTATTTAAAAACGACCACCTGAAGCATTACGGAAATATTTTCAATCAGGAAGATTCCGCATAATACAGGAATCATTAATTCTTTTCTTAAAATGATTGCTAAAACTGCAATCACTCCGCCTAACATTAAGCTTCCTGTATCGCCCATGAAAACCTGAGCCGGATAGGTGTTGTACCAAAAGAATCCTATAACCGCTCCCACCATCGCAACAACAAAAATGGTGGTTTCTCCCATGTTGGGTAGGAACATAATGTTCAGATAATCGGCGAAAATGATGTTTCCTGAAAGGTAGGCAAACAAACCAAGCGTAAGTAAAATAACCGTACTTGTTCCTGCAGCGAGACCGTCGATTCCATCGGTGATGTTCGCCCCGTTTGAAACGGCCGTTACAATAAAAATTACGATCGGGATGAACACAACCCAAGCCCATTCGTGAGCATCTTTGTCATTCATCCAAAACAGGATTCCACTGTAATCGAATTCATTATTTTTAGCAAAAGGAACAGTAGAAACAGCGATCTTTTCTGTAGGCATAAAATTTTGCTCTACATTATTTCTGTTCACCACCTTTGCATCTGCATATTTTCTCTTAACAGTAATATCAGGGTGGAAATACATTGTAACTCCGACAATTAACCCTAAACCGACCTGTCCTACAATCTTGAATTTACCACTTAAACCGTCTTTGTTTTTTTTGATTTTCTTTAAATAATCATCAAGAAAACCGATGGCTCCCATCCAAATCACCGAAACAATCAAAAGAACAATGTATACATTTGTAATTCTTGTGAAGAGTAGCACAGGAATTAATGTTGCCAAAATAATAATCAAACCTCCCATTGTAGGAGTTCCTTCTTTTTGTTTCTGACCATCCAAACCAAGATCACGCACCAATTCTCCCATCTGTTTTGCTCTCAGATAGTTGATGATTCTTTTTCCGTAGACAAGAGCTATGGTCAAAGAAAACAAAACAGCCATCCCTGCGCGGAAGGAGATGTATTTCAACAGTCCTAATCCGGGAATGTGGATGCCCTGGCTGGTTAAATATTCATATAGATAGTATAACATGTGTTCTTTCAGTTTAAGTTTTAATAAGTTTTTGTCTGATTTACTTACTCATTAATTTCCAAAGCTCATTGATCGTTTCTTTGTCGTCAAAATGATGTTTCACACCATTAATCTCCTGATAGGTTTCGTGGCCTTTTCCGGCTACGAGGACAATATCTTTAGGTTCCGCAAACTTTATCGCCATTTTGATAGCTTCTTTTCTGTCCGGAATTGAAGTGTATTTGCTGAAGTTCTGAGGTTCAACACCTGCTTCAATTTCTTTTATGATTGCTGCCGGATCTTCCGTTCTCGGATTGTCTGAAGTGATGATAGCCAACGTTGATTTTTTCGTGGCAATATTTCCCATTTCGGGTCTTTTGGAGTGATCTCTGTCGCCTCCGCAGCCGAAAACCGTGATGAGCCTTTCGTTTTTCGTTCTGATGTCATTGATGCTGTCCAGAATATTTTCCAAAGCATCCGGAGTATGCGCATAATCTACGATGAAGAAAATTCCGCCATCTGATTTGAAGGTCTCAAATCTTCCGGAAACTCTTTTCAGCTGACTGATTGCCTGTAAAATTTCATCCTGTTCAAAGCCAAGTTCAGAAGCAATTCCGAATACCAATAATAAATTGTAAACATTGAATTTGCCTGTCAATGTCGTCCAGAATTCTTTTCCGTTAAAATTCAACAGCATTCCGTTGAAATCAACTTCCAGTAATCTTCCGTGATAATCTGCCATTGTTTTCAGAGCATAAGACCTTTTCGTTGCCTTTGTATTCTGAAGCATGACATTCCCGTTTTTATCATCGATATTTGTGATCGCAACGGCTGAATCTTCCAGCTGATCAAAAAATCTTTTTTTCGTTTTTAAATATTCTTCAAACGTTTTATGATAATCTAAATGATCGTGCGTTAAATTTGTGAAACCGGCTACTTTAAAGTGAAGTCCTTCGATTCTGTTTTGGGCAATTCCATGAGAACTTACTTCCATGAACGCAAATTCGCAGCCTTCTTCAACAGCCTGGGCTAAAATTTTGTTAATGGTAATCACGTCCGGGGTTGTATGTGTTGCAGGAATTACCTTTTCTCCGACTCTGATCTCAACGGTAGAAAGTAAAGCCGAATCGTACCCTAAATTTCTGAAAACATCAAAAAGAAGAGTAGAAACAGAAGTTTTTCCGTTTGTTCCTGTAACTCCGATCAGTTTTAATTTTTCAGAAGGATTTCCGAAGAAATTAGAAGCCAATTGACCTAAAGTTTTAGAAGAATCTTTTACTTTAACGTAAGTCACTTTTTCATCTAAATTTTCAGGAAATTCTTCGCAAACAATTGCTTTTGCTCCTTTTTCCGCAGAAGATGCAATAAATGAATGTCCATCTACAACTGTTCCTCTCATTGCGATGTACAAAGAGTTTTCAGTAATCTTTCTGCTGTCGAAAACCAATTCTGAAATCTCACGGGTATCGTCACCGTGAATTTCTAATACTGGAATTCTTTTTAATAAATCATTTAATTGCATTTCTCTGATGCTTTATATTTTAATTTTTGACATGGTTTTATCCTGTCTTTTGCTGTCTTTATTATTTCCATAAGTTTCACTTACGGCTATTTATATTGAACCCTTCGGGTTCTTTAATAGGATTATGATCCTATCCTAATTTAAATCGTCCCTTCGGGACTCTCTTTTTTAATTCTGCAGAGACAAATAAATCCTCTGGTTCTTGCTGATAGTTGTTCCTTCCAACGGGAATTGTTCTTTAACTCTCCCAACTCCTTTGTAATCTACACGATATCCTAAGCTTTCCAATTGAGGGATTACATTTTTACCGATTAATCCGACTACGCTTGGCATTTGCTTATTGTTAACTGCTATTTTTACATTTGGTTCTACCATTTTGTTAAGGTTTACCTTTTTGTCGACAAGCATTTCTCTTTCAATATTTTGCGGTGTTTTTAAAAACGTTTTTCCTGCAATTTCTTTAAAAACCGGTGCGGAAACCGTTCCTCCGTAAAATCCTTTTGCCGTATTCGGTTCGCTGATCATCACGTAACATGTATATTTCGGATTATCGGCCGGGTAGAAGCCTGCAAATGATGCACGATATTTCATCGGGCCGGGCAACCAATATTCAAATCTTGCGGTTCCGGTTTTTCCTGCCATTTTTAAATTTGGTGTGAAGATGCTTTTCCCTGTTCCTTTTTCAACAGCTTTCGTTAATGCGCTCGTCATCATTTTAATCGCTTTTTCAGAAGCCATTTTATCAACCATTACTTCAGGTTTTGCAGAGTACATTATTTTTCCGTCTTTCATGATTTTATCAATGAAAAGAGGTTTTAGCATTTTGCCACCATTAGCAACTCCGTTATAGAAAGTTGCTAATTGTAATAAGTTGATGTTCGTAGAATATCCGTAAGCTATTGATGCCAGTGTGGCCGCATTCCATCTTTTACTTTCGGGAGTTAAAATTTTTGGTTTTGTAATTCCCGGAAGCTCGATATCCATTTTATCAAATAATTTCCAGCGTCTTAAATGATCAAGGAAGATCTGTGGTTTTTCGGCGTAATATTTTGTAATTAATTTTGCAGAACCTACGTTACTCGACTTAGCCAAAACATCACTGATGTCATAAGTTCCGCCACCGTGACCGTCTGAAATTCGTTGTTTAGCATACACCCAGACTCCGTTTCCTACATCAACGGTTGTATTTTCATCGATGAAGCCATCGTCCATTGCGGCTAAAAGAGAAATCGTTTTAAATGTAGAACCAGGTTCGATATTATCTTTTAAAGCATAATTATAAGAATCAACATAATCTCCGTCATCATTTCTTCTTAAATTAACCATGGCACGAACTTTCCCTGTTCCAACCTCCATCACAATGACAGTTCCGTGCTTTGCTTCGAAATTGATCAACTGTTTCTGTAAAGCCGAGTGTGCAATATCCTGAATTCTAAGATCTAAAGTCGTGTAAACATCTTCACCGTCAACGGGTTCCTGAACTTTCCAGTAATCAATGGGTTTCCATTGAGATGAATTGATTCTTTGCTCTAATCTTTTTCCGTCGGTTCCCCTTAAATATTTTGAAAATGCGCCTTCAAGACCGGCTTTTACTTCACCATTATCCATTCCTATGGTTCCTGCTCCGATTTCTGAAGTTGCGAGCTCTCTCTTGTAATTTCTGTCTACGATGAAGCCTCCTTTGTTTTTACCTTTCTTAAAAATCGGAAACTTTCGGATTCTGTCGTATTGGTCAAAATCAAGACCTTTTACTAAAGTGTAGTATTGGTTTTTCTTTTTTCTCTGCTCGTCGAATCTATTTCTGTATTCAATTCTTGGCTTTCCGAACATCTTGCTTAAAGAATCAGTTAAAGCACCAATATTATTGCTGTAGACCGTATCTTTCATGGTTTTAAAATCAAGATAAATGTCGTAGCGCATGACCGTTGTTGCCAAAATGGAGCCGTCTGAAGCGTATAAATTTCCACGGGCAGCCTTTAAGGTGGCAGTTCTGTAATTGCTGTTGATGTAATCATCTTTGATTTCCTGAACATTCGTGTTCTGAAGAATAATAATCCTCGCCAAGAACATGACAAACACGCACAAAGCTACCACTGCAAAGAGGTAGCCCCATCGTAAAGTATTTTTACGTTTATTGTCGTATTCACTTGGCTTTTGCATCTGTACTGTCTAGTTTTATGAGCAGCTTATGTGGATGGTTTTCCAAGGTCATTAAAGAGTCCCTGGCTACCTCTTTCCCCAATTGCGATTCCATTTTTACTTTGATCAGCTTACTTTGGGCGTAAGCGTTCCGCGATTTATATTCTTCTGTTTCTTCTTTTAAAGCATTGACAATTTTGATTTTCTTGTTGACGAGATGATTGGTATAAATCATGGCCATCATCAGCACAAACAACAGCAAAAAATACTTGTAGTGCATTTTGATCTCGTCACGGTTCAGGAAATTTCCTTTTATAATATCTATAAAAGTTAATCTTTTCTGAGGACGATTTGTTGTTGCTCTTTTTGCCAATTTAATGTCAATTTGCTTTTCAGTGAATTCACTTCGTTTGTCAATTGTCAATTTTAAAAATTCACCATTAACAGCTCACTCATTCACTTTTACACCTTAATTCCTGTTCTCATTTTAGCACTTCTGGCTCTTGAGTTTTCTTCGATTTCCTTATCGTCCGGAATAATCGCTTTGCTCTTTACCAGTTCGAATGCTTTTTTATAATTTCCGTAAATGTCTCTTTCGGGCTCACCTTCAAACATTCCGTTTTTCAAAAATCTTTTTACCAGCCGATCTTCTAAAGAATGGTAAGAAATGACAACCAGTCTGCCTTCCGGTTTTAAAACATTGTATGCCTGAACCAGCATTTCCTTTAAAACCTCCAATTCCTGATTCACTTCAATTCTTATTGCCTGAAACAATTGTGCATAAAATTTATTCACCTTATGCGGCGGCAGATAACTGAATAGTTTTTTCAGATCTTCCGTTGTATCAATGCTTTTCGTTTTTCTGTGATGAACAATGTCTCTCGCCAGTTTTCTGGCTTCTCTTAATTCACCATAATAATAAAATATGTCTGCAAGCTGCTCTTCATCATAATCGTTGATAACTCTTTTGGCATCCAATCCCTGCATCACATTCATTCTCATATCCAGTGGAGCGTTGCTTCTTGTAGAGAAACCTCTTTCGGCCTCATCAAACTGATGGGAAGAAACTCCAAGATCGGCTAAAATTCCATCCACCTGGGAAACTCCGTATATTAATAAAGAATTTTCCAGAAATCTGAAATTCTGATTGATCAATGTGAATCTCGGGTCATCAATTGTATTTTTAAGAGCGTCTAAATCCTGATCAAAGCTGAACAGTCTTCCTTTATCCGAAAGCCTGCCCAATATTTCTCTTGAATGGCCACCGCCACCAAAAGTACAGTCCACGTATGTTCCGTCTGGATTCGTCACCAAATCATCAACACTCTGCTTCAGCAAAACGGGGTTATGATACATGTTTACGTTGTGTTTTTTTACGCTTTTTCTTAATAATCGGCGTGGTTATTCTTCGTCGAAGGCTCCCATTACATCTTCGGCAAGGCTTGCAAAATCTGTTTCGTCTATGGAAATTACCTTTTCGTAGGCTTCTTTATCCCAGACTTCAAATAGTTCTCCTGCGCTGGTAATCACAATATCTTTCTGAAGATTTGCGAATACTGTGAGGTCTTTCGAAATCTGTAGCCTTCCAGCGTTATCCAGTTCTACAGTTTTTACTCCTGCCGTAAACATTCTAATGAAATCAGCATTCTTTTTAATGAATCTGTTCAGTTTATTAATTTTGCCCATCACTTTATCCCATGCATTCATAGGGTAAACTTCCAGACAGGGCTGGAACACAGATCTTTTAACTACAAAGGCTTTGTCGTCGAAGTTTTCCATCTGCTTAATCAGAGATGAAGGAACTTTTAGGCGGCCTTTGTCGTCAATTTTACACTCATATGTTCCAATGAAACTCTTCATTTGGGACAAATTTATATAATAATTTCCAAAATCTCCCACTTTTTACCACTTTTTACCTTAATGTTAATAAGTTTTATTAAAGATTGAAGTTTTATAGTGTAAAATATTGATATGTTGATAATTGTAAAATGTATTTTTTAGGCTTAAATAAAGAGTTTTTCAAAAAAAAAGTTAAAAAGCGGGTTATTATATTATTTTTATTTTAAATTAGGGTAATCAAAATATTTTTGAGGTTTAATTTGTATTTTTGCAAGGCTTTATTACAGGCATTATATGATATTTAGTACAAAAAAAGAAAAGAAATATACTTTTGTTGAGGCGGGAGAAGGACATCCATTGGTGCTGTTGCATGGTTTAATGGGTGGTTTAAGTAATTTCGATAAGATGGTAGATTTTTTTTCGGACCGAGGATTTAAGGTTTACGTTCCTCAGTTGCCAATCTACGATTTGCCGGTACTTAATACGAATCTTACGACTTTAGCAAAATATATTATCAAGTTTATAGAAACTCATATCGACGGTCCGGTTACCATTGTTGGAAACTCCATGGGAGGTCATGTGGGATTGATCCTTACCCTGGCAAGACCTGATTTGGTTAAGAATCTGGTTCTTACAGGCAGTTCGGGATTATATGAAAGAACTTTTGGAGACAGTTTTCCGAGAAAAAACGACCGTTCTTATATTCGAAAGAAAACAGAAGAGGTTTTTTACGATCCTGCTATTGCCACTGAAGATCTGGTAGATGAAGTTTTCGGGGTGGTGAATGACAGAATGAAAGGGATCAAAACGGTAATGCTGGCAAGAAGTGCTATCAAGCACAATATGCTGAATGATTTGCCAAAAATTCTGACGCCAACGTGCCTGATCTGGGGAAAACAAGATAATGTAACACCTCCTGAAGTGGCGGAGGATATGCATAAATTTATTCCAAATTCGGATTTATTCTGGATCGATAAATGCGGTCATGCAGCGATGATGGAAAAGCCAGATGAGTTCAATGAAATTCTATACAGCTGGATAAAAGATAAAGTTTAAAATAAAATATAAATGACCATTAAGAGCTTTTCTTAATGGTTTGTTTTTCTAAAAAATATTTAAGAAAATGGTTATTAAAACGGCAACATTTGTAAAGAGTAGCGGGAAATGGCAGGACTGCCCTGAACCGAATATTCCCGAATATGCCTTCATCGGAAGGTCTAATGTTGGAAAATCATCGTTAATCAACGCGATGATGAATCATAAGGATTTGGCTAAAACATCGGGAACTCCCGGAAAAACTCAGCTTATTAATCATTTTTTAGTAAATGAAAGCTGGTATCTTACGGATTTACCTGGTTACGGATATGCAAAAGTTTCCAAATCCATCCGAAAAGATTTTGAAAAGCTGATTACCAATTATATTTTAAACAGAAAAAATTTAGTTAATCTTTTTGTGCTGGTTGATTCAAGGCACAAACCGCAAGCTATTGATTTGGAATTCATCCAATGGTGTGGAGAAAGCGGAGTTCCGTTCTCCATTGTTTTTACAAAAGTTGATAAGCTGAAGCCTAATATTGCCATTAAAAATGTAGAAGATTATAAGACGGAACTTCATAAAACATGGGAAGATCTTCCTGAATTATATGTGACTTCTGCAGAAAAGAAAGTCGGTGGAGAGGAAATTTTAAGCTTTATCCAAAAGACAAACGAATTTTTAGCCAACAATAACGTAAGCTTTGATGAGTAATATTATCTGGAAAATTAAAACTTTCGATGAGTTTACCGTTCCTGAATTGTACAATGTTTTAAAAGCAAGAATCGATGTTTTTGTAATCGAGCAGAACTGTCCTTATCCGGATCTGGATAATTATGACCAAAAAGCTGTTCACATCTGGGCAGAAGAAGACGGGGAAGTTTTGGCGAACTGCAGGATTTTCGACAAAGGAATAAAATATGATGAAGCTTCGATCGGAAGGGTTTTAACCACAGAAAAAGCACGGGGAAAACGATTAGGAAGGCAACTGATCCAATATGCTGTTGAAACCATAGAAAACCGTTTTCATACTTCTGAGATCAGGATTTCTGCGCAGGATTATTTACTGAAGTTCTACGGAGATTTCGGGTTTGAAGACACTGGGAAAAAATATTTGGAAGACAACATTCCGCACACGGAAATGTTGAGAAAATAAAGAAAGCGGGGAAATTATTTCCTCGCTTTTTTAATGGTTAAATATATTGAATGTGTTTTATTTTCCAGCAATAGCTTTCAAAATAATAGGTTCCAGATTTGATGGAAGATCGGCAGATTTGATCTGATAGTTTTTAATTTTCATTTCTTTAAACCAGTTTTCCCAATATTCCTTGATGACAGCTTCCTCAAAAGGATTCCCTTTTTCCGGATTGATTCCTAATACGATAACTTCGAGATTGTTCAGATTATCATTGGCTTTTACAAAACCGAATTTATTTTTTTCGATAATATCTTTAAAATTTGAAGTTGTGAGGCTATTTGTTTTTATTAATTTGGTTGTGAGATAAGACGTTTTATTTTCCTCTGCAAATTTGGTGTTGTCATGATACATATATCCGTCTGTTAAAATGAAAAGAATATTTCTTTTATCATTTTTAATGCAGTAATCTTTCACTTTATTTTTAAAAAATTCCCAAATATCAGAACCGACATAATTTCCGTCGTGTATTGCAGACTGATAAATGTTTAAAGGTAATTCAGAATACTTTTTATCAACAGAATCAAAATAATTTCGTTCTGTATTTTTATCAAAAGCAACCTTAAGTTCTTTTGTAAACTCATTCATCTTCGGATCGGAAGGTTCAGGATTAAAGAAAACCTGCATCTGATCATCGTAAGTGATGATCTTCTTTGATTTTATGTGATTTAAAAAACCTTTTTCAATGGACTTGATATATTCCGTATCTCTTTGGAAATATTCCATCGTGGGATTTGGGTTTGTTTTAGGATCAATTCTGTCTGACAAATCAATTAAAATACTGAGATTGATATTGTTTGAATCTACTTCAGGTGGACAATTTGTACAAGGTGATGGAGGTGGAGTTTTTTTGCAAGAAACTAAAGAAATAATCATTAATAAATAAAATATCTTTCTCATAATCTGTAATTTATAAAGATGATAAGTAAACAAGGTTCTGATTGTCCGAATTGGCTCCCACGGTTTCCAGATTGGTATTGTACGTTGATATACAATCATCGATCATTGTTTGTTTTTCCGTTCTGGAAACCGCAATTTTTTCTCCAATGAATGTGATCCAGCCCTGAACATATTCCGAAGCATATAATTTGTAATCTTTAGTCGGAATGATCACTCCGTCAATAATATTCTGAAGTTCTTCAATTCTGCCTCGGGTTTTTATGATCAATTCTTTCGTATTCCCAATTGCTGTAAGAATTTCTTCAATTTCCGTCTTTAAAACATTGATCTTTTCCTGAAAAAACTCGACTCTTTTCTGCCTGATTTCCTGTTCGTTTTTGATCTTGTCTTTTTCCCGGTGTTCCTTCATTACAAAATCAAAAACAACTCCCCAAATAATGTAAACAATGAACCCTGCGAAAATAATTCCCCAAAACTGAATTTTGGTAAAGGCTATTTTAAGGTCGAAATCGGGAGAGTTAAAAGTTTTGTTTAATTCATATAGTTTTGATTCGATTTCATAGGCTAAAATAGAATCGAAAACAAAGGTCACGATAAACAACAGACCAAGCTTTACGTAATTGGCCTTGGTTTTATTTTCTCCGAACATGTGAATCAGAAAGCCTAATCCGAGAAATACAAAGGGAATCAATGTAACAAAAGCCACTTCAATAAAACCGTCATTCCAGGCTTTCATCCAAGCATTTGCATCCAAAACACTCTGTATCACAGTACTTTTGGCATCAAAGGTCTTAAAAAAGGCCGAATAGGAAGTTGAAATATAAAATGTTCCTAAATATAAAGTGATGGGAATCAAAAGAATCAATCCAATCCAGAACTTTGCTGATGCACCTCGTGTTGCTTTCACATTATATTTCTCAGGATTTCTAGGAAGATCAAGGATTTCAGCTTTTAACGCTTCAATCGTATGTTGATGGTTTTCAACTTCTGTATTTTTTGTTTTCAAAAGTTCTTCTTTGGTGTCCTGTGAAACCGTTAAAGCCTTAATTTCAGTTTCCCGATTTTTCTGTTCATTAACATAAGATTCCTTGAGTTGATGCTGCTTTTCCACCATTTCTTTTTCTTCATTCTGAAATTTCGAATAAACCGCATCAAGACAAATTGAAAGGGTAGAATGATTTCCGCTTGTTCGTGAACTGTCTCTGTAACCCGATTCGTGATAAGTTCTTTTTCTGCTTTCTTCGAGAGATTCGTCGGCCGGGTTGATTTCAGTTTTTGGAAGCTGTTCCTGCTTGGTTTCTATGGGAACAGATTTTAGTCTGAATAAATTTTTTATGCTTGTAGTATCCATAGTGTGTTAATTTTTTAATTCGTATAAAATTTCGTTTTTATTCTTTCCGATTTTTACGGCTTCAATGAGATAATCTACAATTGCCGTTACATTTTCTTCCAAAAAACCGAACATCAGAACGTATTTTTCCATTGCAGAATATTCGTTCGGAGAAACAATTCCGTCTGCCCAGATCATTACTGTAAGATCGTACAGGTAATCTACCTTTTCCTCAATAGTTTTTGGAATTAATGATTTTAAATTGATTGGATTCAGAAGAATTTCGTCCAGATTTTTAGATGAAATGCCTCTTTCTTCGGCAGATTTGTACAACATTTTCAATTCTAAGGCACTGAAATCATCATCACAGATCGCCATCTGATACAGCCTTAAAAAATGAGCTTTGAGATTTTCCGTTATTTGATTGTTTTCCATGGTGATTATTCTTCTTTTGGTTTTTTAGGATTAATGATTCTGTCTCTGGAAACAGTTCTTCGATGGATTGGTATTGACGGTTCTGAAGTTTCTTCGGTAATTTCTTCTTCCTTTTTCGGCTCGGTTATTTCTATAAAATTGATCAACAGAAATAAAATTCCCGTTATCGTATCAATTGGGATCCACAAGCTTTTTCGATATAGATAAATAGGAAAAACAGGATTGAAAAGAATAAGGATAACCAGAAAAATTATACTGAAATAATGTTGCTTAAAGCTTAATGTATTGTATAAAACCAATAGAGCTCCTATGGAAACAAGAATTCTGAGGAAAGTATAATATTCTATGGGAAGCTTGAAAATACCGATGAAACAACAGATCGCACAGAAGGTGAGAAATGGTTTCATAATGTTTGTTTAAAATCCGGTTCTGAGATTATATTTATAATTAAAGCGGTCTTCAGACATAAAAATCAATACGAAGAAATCGAAAAATGCAATTAATGCAGGGATGAAAGTCCAGCAAAATACCAGATAAAGTATTCCCAAAGTGTTTTGTCCTAAGTAAAATCTGTGAATGCCTATTCCTCCAAGGAAAAAAGCAAGTAAAGCGGCGGTAGATTTTGATTTCATAATTTAAACTCGGGATAAGATTTCGTTCTTTTTTTCTTCAAATTCTTCGGGGGAAATTATTCCGTTTTCTTTCAGGCCTTTTAATTTTTGCAATAATTCAAAAGGATCTTCATTTTCTATCAGCAATGTCTTTTTCTCCTGCTGAAACTGTTGAGGCTGTGTGATGATAGGAGTTGCATTATTAACCGTAACTCCTCCCGCAGAAGCTCTCAATGTTTCGAGATTCTTTTCTCTTCTCACACCTCTCATTCTTTCTTCCACTTCCTGAGCAAACTGATACAGTTTTCTGGCTTGATTTTTAGGAAGATAATCCATCATATTGGTGAAGTTTCGTGTGGTTTTCATCATAAAAGTTGCGCCGACAATGCCTTCTTTAATGTGACAATCTGCAATATCTACCCAGCTGTAATCCTGAAAATCCATAGACAAACCAAAGTTTTTTGGTCTGCAGAAAATAATTCTTCTGTTGGTAAGGGCGATGCAGTCCGGAGATAAATTGAGTAAAGGTTTCTTCTGAACTGCAATATATTCTACGGTTTCCTGTGAAGTAAGAAGGCTGTTGATTCTTCCTAAGAGCTTTTCAACAGCTTGAGGATCTTGCTCTTCATTTAAAAATTTCTTTAAGTTCATATTATTTGTATGTGATTATTTTACATTCTTATAATAAACATATCCTTTTTTTCCGCTTGATTTAACCTGTACTTTGTACCAGGGGCCTTCCTTTGAAAGCTGAATAAGCTTCATGTTTTTCGTCACTTTTTCTATGATTTTAGATTTAAAAGAAGGCTTTTCGTAAATATTTGTTGTGGAAATCCCGGCAATATATCTGTTGTTGGAATTAACGTTGACGTTTACCTCATCAATATGAATTTTTGGTGATTTACTGGATTTTCTTTTTGATGTTTTATAAGAATCTGGAGATTTATGTTTCTTAGATCTGCTTCTTTTGGAAGAACTTCCTGAAGACGAGCTGCTTCCGGAAGAACCTCCACCGCAAACGCCACAGGTTCCTCCACCGCTGCAATGTCCACACCGTGAACAGTTAGAGCAAGCGGTGCAATAGGCAGAACCTGTACATCTTCCGTCGTGTCCTATATTGTCATTGGCTTTAAAACAGGAATTTAAAAGAAATAAAGTGAAGGTAAATATGATGAATGGTATTAGTTTTTTCATGGTTAGTTATAGTTTTCTAATGTCTGATGAAGCTGGTTTCTGTAATTGTAGATTTCGTCAAGTGTGTTTAATAGAACTTTCTCTCCCGCTTCTTTTCCGTTGTGAAAAGTTTCCAAATATTTATTAGCGGTATTGAAGTGAAGTCTGCAAAGCGGTTTTCTATTATTATCATCCAATAAAATTGCGAAGTATGACAAAGTATCTCTGTAAGCAATTCTTGCAGAAGGAATTTTTTCTCTTAGAATGGCTTTTACAATTTGAAATCCTTCCAGCTCTTCTTCTGTTGTTACGATTTTGGATTCGTTATTTTCATCAATAGGCTGCGAACTTTTAACGTCGTCTTCCTGTTTTTCGATCTGTTCATTAATGCTTAAGGCTGATTTTAAACGGAAACTGATGGATTCGTTGATAGAAGTTGTTAATGCTTTTTTGGCATATTCTTTAAACGAAATCATCCGGTTTGCCGTTAAAGGTTTTTCAAAAAAACGGTTAACCAAGAGCTTTACCAGTTCATCAGACGGATTTTCAATTTCTTTCTCAAATTCTTTTCTGATGGCTTTGATGTATTTTAAGGCTTCTGCGGAATCGAGAATACTTTCCAGATTATAGTCTTTCTTGGTGAAGCTTTCCAGAATTTTGATGGAACTGTCTTTTAGGTCTTCAATATTAATCGTGAAAAAAGGTTTTTCATCCATAATATTAGGTTTCTCAAGATCTGTGTAGAAGTTATAAACTATTCCGTTCGTCAAAACTCCGAATCTTGTTTTCGATACATGATAATATCTGTGAAGCTGAGAATTATGCGCATCAGCACTTTCTTTCCAGTGTTTACATTCAATAATGAAAATCGGCTCATCATTATTTTTGATGACATAGTCAACTTTTTCTCCTTTTTTGGTTCCAATATCGCAAACATG
The DNA here is from genome assembly GCF_900129245.1 of Chryseobacterium arachidis. GTDB lineage: Bacteria > Bacteroidota > Bacteroidia > Flavobacteriales > Weeksellaceae > Chryseobacterium > Chryseobacterium arachidis. The sequence goes on along the minus strand of NZ_FQUT01000019.1, from coordinate 52,451 downwards.
TTCGGGAACGACCTCCGTTGGATTGAAAATATCATATCCTAAAATTTGGATAAAAGGCATAACGAAGGCATTTTTTGTTGCTTCTTCCGTTCCGATCTGGTCTTTTAAACCGATGACTTTCTGATGTAACTGTTCAAGTTTAATTTTAAGATCCATGATTTATTTTTTTAAAGTTTCATCAATAATTTCTGCAGTCGGAGCATTTTGCTTTACCGAAGCAATTCCGTTTTCCATGCCTGATTTTGTGCTGTAAAGCTGGCTTTTTCCGATAATTTCACCGTTTCTTGCTTTAAGAACGAAATAGTCTTTTTTATTCACTGCAACTCTTCGGTCGTATCTGGAAGCGTCCTGAGAATTAATTTTAACGGATTCAATTCCTTTTACACACGAAGCTTTCTGGACATAGCCTTCGCTTGTTAAAATAATTTCGCCATTTCCGGCTTTCAGATTAAACTGATACTCTTTATTTACTCTTTGAGTGATGATAAATTTTCCCATGGTTGTTTTTTATTTCTATTTGTAAATCCAGTGATTAAAGAAATAATCACTGGAAATTAGATCTAAGCGTATTGAATTAATTCCCAAGTAACCGCTTTTCCATCGTAAGGAGGCATTCTGTTTCCTTTTGAAATTGGGGCTGTTGTAGAAGGGTTTCCAACAACCTTCCAAACTCCTGATTCAGGACAACTTTCTCCTGTTTTCGCTTTTGTTCCTAATGGTTTTTTCATAACAAAAATTATTTATTGTTTAACAATCCAAAAATATGAGCATTAATTTTCGATCGGTTACGGAAAACCGTAAACGCAGAATATTTAATAAAAAAACCTTCCAGAGTTCCTGAAAGGTTATTAGTTTTTGATAAAATAGAAGATTAGATAATACCGATGTCTTTGCACATTACAACAAGTTCGATATTATTTTTGGCTCCCAATTCGTAGCGGAGATCATTCAGCCTTTTTTCGATGGCACTCTTACTGTCGGGTGTAATTTTGTTTTCTTTAAAATGTTTTTCGATATCGCCCTGTTTCCATCCTTTGGCAAGAAGTTCAATAAGCGTAACGTCATATTCTGTAAACTCAAAGGAAGTATTTCTAATGGAATTTAAAATCTCCTGCGGAATAACGGTTTCGCCGGAAAAAACTTTTTTAATTGTGCTTCTGAGATCTTTTCCGTCATTTCTGCCTTTACTTACAAAACCATTAATTTTGTGTATTTTAAAAAGATCATCAATAATCTTCGGTTTCTTCTCAATGGAAAAGGCAATGACTTTCAGGTTCGGCTGAATTTTTTTGACTTCTTCAATGAGTTGTTGTCCGGAATTGATCTTCTGCAAAATATGGTCTTTATCAAAAGACAGATCTGTAATCAGCAGATCGTAGGATTCAACAGTTGCAGCAGTAGTTTTTATTTTTTGCAATGCATCATCACAGTAATTCACAAAATCAAAATGCTGAATCTGTAATTCGGTAAGGGCATTGACCACGCCTAAATTTCTGACTTCATGATCTTCGGCTATCAGTACTTTTTTAAACATATTTCGATTGTATTGGTATGGTTATCTCAATAATTAATCCTCCTGTCGGATTTTTTTCAAAAGTAATATCTCCTCCAATGCTTTCAATACGGTTTTCCGTATTATGTATTCCTGTACCTTTTTGCTGATTCAGATCCCCGATTCCTACGCCGTTGTCGGTATATCTTATGATTAAATTTATATCATTTTTTTCAAATTTCACAGAAGCCCGTTTTGCCTTGCTGTGTTTTTTCATGTTCACAAGAATCTCTCTTATGATGTAATACAATTCAAGCTGCGTATTGTAGGGAATATTTTCCCAAATACTTTCCTTGTAACTCACCGGCAAGACTCTCTGTTCCTCGGAAGAGTAGGAGGTAATCATATTGATGAAGCGTTGCGCAAAATCTTTTTCTGCAATATTTTCATGCGAAATGTCTCTAGATTCTTCATACATTTTTTCGATATCATTGAGAATTCTTGTCTTATCCATTTCAGGATTATTCTGAACATCAATCATCATGTGATACAAGCCATTCGCAACCACATCATGAACCTTTTTCGACATTTTGAGCTGTGTGTTTTTTACTTCGAGTTCTTTTTCTTGCTGAAGGCGTTTTTTTCTTTTTTTGTAGTAGAATGCACCTCCGATTAATGCTAATGCTAAAGCTGCAAGACCAATGTTTTGTTTGAAACTTTTGTTTTTTAATATTTGATTTTCAGCATTTTTTTGTTCTACATCATATCTTACGACCGCAAATTGATTCTTAGCTTTACTTTTGGCAATTTGTAAACTATCATTTAATGTTTGAAACCTGCCAAAATATCTAAAATAATTTTTTTTGTCTAAATTAATTATCTTTTGTAAAGCTTGGATTTGATCTTCTTTACTATCGTTTTTAGTTGAAACTTCGAGCATTTTTTTTGCATAATCAAGTGCCTTAGTAGAATCTCTCTTTAAAAAATAATTAGATAGCGTAGCATAACTGGAATTTTCTTCGTACGGATTTTTCTCTTCTTGTCTAATCTTTAATGCTTGATAAAGTTCGGGTAAAGCATCGTATTGTGGGTTTTCATTAAATTTTGCTCGTGCTAAGTTATTTAATGCTCGTGCATATGAAATTTTATTTTTTGTATTAAGAGCTTGTTTAAGATTTTTTTTTGCCTCTGGGTATTTTTCTATTGTTGTTAGTACATTTCCAAGATTATTGTAATATGTGTATTTATTTTCGGGAATATTTGCGTATTTAATGGCTTCTTTATAAAATTTCACTGAATTATCAAATTCATAAAGATATGAAGAACATATTCCCATATTATTATAGCTGGCGGCTAATGTAAGTTTAATGATACTATCCTGAGTGTTCTTGAGAAATTTATTTGCTTCAAGAGAAGTTTCAATACTTCCGTAATAATCACCATTATAATGTTGAATAATTGCCATATTTACTAACGATTTTCCAACTCCAACAGAATCTTGTTTTTCTAGATAGGCATTTTTTGCTAAGTTGAAATAATAAAAAGCAGAGTCTTGATCTATTTCTTTTGCTTTTTTATAGTAAGTATTCGCAATACTTTCCCTTTGATCTAAAGGATTGGTCTTCTTACAAGAAGAAAATAAGACTAGAAAGATAAATAAAAAGGAGTTTTTCATGGTTTTAAGTTTTAATGTTACAAAGTAATAAAAAAGAGCAGATCTAAACAATCTGCCCTGTAATGATTAATTAAGGTTGTGTAAATGGAGGTGGAGTCTGTCCTGTATTGCCCCCCGTATTACCTCCACTGCCTGGAGGATCTCCCGGATCAGTTCCGCCGCCCGGATTTGTCAATTGAGTGGTTGTCTGTCCGTTATTATCGTGATTACATGATGATGTATTTGCATTATTATTTCCGAATGCTAATGAGATTAGCATCAATATGAAGTTTAACATTGTTCAAAAAATTTGAAGTTGAAATTTGTTTTCTTCCTCTCACGAAGTATTTATCGTGAGCTGTACACATTTAAAATTTCGAAGCGCTTCTAAAATTTTTTGGGAAGTGAACCTTCAAAAACGGAAGAGAAACATCTGCTTCCCAACCCGGAGTTTTCTTCCGTTTTATCTGGCGATTTTTGAAATCAGTTTGGTAAATTTGTTATTGTCTTTTGTTTTAATTATTTGTTTATCAACTGATTTCTGATTACAAATTTCTGGGAATTTTATATGATGTCACAGACACAAAATAGACATCAATAGACATAAGATGGACAGGATATTCGTTACGGAAACCCGTAATGCGACACGGTAGAAAATCAAGTATTTTGTAATACCCTTAAAAACTATATATGTCCAAAATAAAACTACTAATCAATGAAGTATTTAAACAAGGAGAATTAGATTCTGGTAAGAGTAAAAAATATCCTTTATCTCTTTTTTTAAAAGTCCATCTTGAAGCTTTTAATCTTTATGTGGATGAAAAGACATTTGTTAGATATTATGAAGCTTATGTTTTAGGAACAGGAAAGGAAATGGCTCCTGAACCTGACACATTGAATAAGCTAAGTAATTATTTAGGTTATAGCGATTTTACAGAATTCTCCAGAACTTTTGTCAAAAAAGATGATGAGGTAAATAAAACAACAGTAAAAATAGCTGTAGATGGGGATGAAGAATCCTTAACGGAAAAAATTTCTAAAGTCATCATTAATATTACCAATGAGCAATACTTTAAAATGCCTGATTTTATGAAAAAAAATGGATTAGGAATTATGGAAATGGCTTTACTTATTTGTCTTGCTACAGGCAGCGTTGTTTTTTCTAACAATAAAAAAACGAATACTTTAGGTTTTATATCAGGTATGGAACTTGCAACTGAAAAAAAGTATATGTATTGGGATGGAGAAATGTATATTGCAACAGACAGTACTTACATAAGTCCTGAATTTGAAGTTGTCGCAATGGATGAATTTAGGTTCAAATTTTTCAAGAGAATCACAAGAAAAGACACAATGACTGTTGAAAACTCCCTTGGAAAGACATGGTATTCTAAATATTACGGAGACGTAGAATTTTTTACAGCAGACGGAATTGATCCTGACAATAACAGGGAACTAAGAAAATCTACTGCGCCGATGATTGAAAAGTATGCGGGTAAAAATGCAGATTCTATTCAGGTGGAATAATTTCCTTCACAATAATTTAAAATTCAATTAAAACAATTCGCAGGATATTCCTTTAATTTCGTCTATTTTAAGATGAATAAAGGAATATTCTCATTTTTGTTAATGCTGTTCTCGCTGTTTTCGGCTCAGCAAAAATCTGTACAAATCGCTTTTCTTTCGGATGTGCATTTTCAGGATTTGTATGGAGGTTTTTCGGATCATGATTTTAAAGGAATTATCAATCCCAAAACGGGAAAATCAACGATCTTGAGAACGATGGATTCTCAGTTGCACTCCACAAGAATTTTTAATGAAAATTATTTTGCTTTCTTAAAAGCATTGGATGATGTTGCGAAAAAAGGAATTAAAATCGTTGCCATGCCCGGTGATTTTTCGGATGACGGACAAGCGTATAATATCCGGGGTTTACGCGAAATTTTAGAACAATATCACAACAAATATAGCATCGATTTTTATATTACCACAGGAAATCATGATCCGGTCGGGCCGTTTCGGCAGGATTCAGGAAAAGATGACTTTCTCGAACCGGACGGAAATTCATTGGGAATTTACAGTAAGGAAAACATCGGGAAAGTAAAGAATAAAATCATCACCAAAGACATTGCAGAATCTGGTTATCTGGAAATTTTAGATGAGTTAAAAGACTTTGGGTTTTATCCTAAAAAAGAAAATCTCTTTTGGAGTACGCCATTCAATTTTCAGTCCGTTAAAAATTATTCTTACGAAAAAGCTTTTCAAAATGCCGATTACTCCAGAAGAATGTATGAAGTGGCTAAAGGTTTTTCTGTGCCGGATTTAAGTTATGTTGTTGAACCAGTAAAAGACGTTTGGATAATTGCCATTGACGGAAATACTTACATTCCTAAAAACTTAAATGGCAATCCCAATAATCCTGCCAATTATAAAGGGGCAAGCTTGGGTTACAACAATGTTTTGTCTCATAAAAAACATCTGATTGATTGGGTAAAAAAGATTACAAAGGAAGCAAAACTGAACGGAAAAACAGTCATTGCTTTCACCCATTATCCGATGATCGATTTCAATGATGGAGCGACGAGTGAAATTAAAAATTTGTTAGGCGAAAAAAAATGGCAGCTGGAAAGAGTTCCCGATGAAGAAGTGGCAAAGGCCTTTGCCGATGCCGGTCTTCAGATTCATTTTGCCGGTCACATGCATATCAACGATACAGGAATCAGAACGTTTGGGGATAAGATGCTGGTGAATATTCAGGTACCTTCGTTGGCGGCTTATCTTCCGGCATACAAAGTCTTGACGATAAAATCTCCTGATCAGATGGAAGTCCGGACAGAAGTTTTACAGGATGTTCCGGGTTTTGATGAATTATTCCCGCTGTATGAAAAAGAATATGAAGCTTTACAAAAAGATAAAAACCAGATCCTCTGGAATAAAGATATTTTACAGTCGAAATCGTATCATGATTTTATGCTGTTTCATTTAAGAGAGCTGGTTCGGTTGAGAATGATTCCCAACGACTGGCCAAAAGATTTTATTGAAAAGGCAGAAAAATTAAATGGGAAAGATCTTTTGTTGCTCGTTCAAAATAAAGTTCAATTACAAGAAAATAGAATCAGAACCGATGGTTTTAAAGCGTGGAATTTTAAGGATCTGCTGTTGGATCTCTATAAGTTTCAATCCGCTGATGAACTGGCAAAAAAAGACATTCCGAAAGAGCGATTACGGCAATATCAGACCTTAGAGAACCTGTTTCAGGAAAATCGATCCCAAGATCCGTTTATTTTACAATTAAAATCTGTGTTTAAAATTCTTTCATTGCTTTCAAACGGTGATCCGGCCGATCATTTTGAAATTGATCTGAAAAAGCAAAAGATCAAACGTCTGTAGTAATCAAAAAAACCTGAAAAAGAAAAGACCATTAAAATCTGATGGTCTTTCCTATTATAAATCTAATCGTAAAAAATGTTCTCAAGCTTTCTGACTACGAAATTAATGAGTCTTTTCTCAAATTGATTATACAATGTGTTAAGTGTTTTTTAAAATTGTGTGAATGCGGGAAACTCCCTGTCTGATGTGTTTACAATTAGATTTATTGTAATTTTCTCAAAATGGGAAATTAATGTTGTATTGATTTTAAAATAATGTTGTGTTAAAACAATTTGAATTTTAATGTCTTTATTTTGTACTCCGAAAAAGAGAAATATAGTACAGCTGTTGTATTGAAGGGTTTGATAACTGTAGGATTAAAAATCAAAGCTTTAGAATTAATTTCACCTCATATAAAACGATTATTTTTACAAAAAAAGCGAAGGGATTGCTCTCTTCGCTTTTTGTTTTCAGGGTTGTAAAGGTTATGCTTGGTTTAGCATTCCCAATTCTCCGAAATGTTTTTTAAACTTCTGGATTTTAGGACCCACGACAGCGCTGCAATAGGGCTGTGTCGGGTTTTCATTATAATATCCCTGATGATATTGCTCGGCTGGCCAGAAAATATCAAATTTTGTAAGCTCCGTTACGTACGTTCCCTGCCATCTTCCGGATTCCTGAGACGTTTTGATGGCCTGTTCTGCTTTTGCTTTTTCAGCTTCATCTTTATAATAAATTACAGAACGGTACTGTGTTCCGATGTCATTTCCCTGTCTGTTCAGTTGGGTAGGATCGTGAAGGAAAAAGAAAACATCCATCAGCTGTTCATAAGAAATAACTGCCGGATCGTATGTGATCTGTACTACTTCTGCATGTCCGGTTTCTCCGGTGCATACCTCTTCATAGGTCGGATTGTCTTTATGCCCTCCGGAATATCCCGAAATGGCAGATTGTACTCCTTTCAGCATATTGAAACAGCTTTCCACACACCAAAAACATCCGCCTCCGAAAGTGATCTGTTCTAAATTATTGTTATCCATTCTAAGTTGATTATTGTATTTAAATATTTTCTCTTGTAAGGAATATTAATGGAGAAAAAACCAATCAAAAATAAGGAAAAGTTTTGCATTTGTATGTTTAATTACAGCTTGAAACGCAAATCACATTCATAGATTTTAGAAATGATAGTAAAAAAACAAACAACCCCAAAAATGAAATTGTTTGTAATTGATTTTAAATGTTGTACTGTTTTATTCAGGACCAACAGGAGTGTAAACGCACCATCCTCTAACGCAAGTTGCTGTATATAAAGGTTTGGGAACACAATAATTGGTACAAGGTCCCTGTACTCCTCCTGAAATTGCTTTTTGTTGTTTTCTGCTTAAAGCTTTAAGATTTTTCATATTAATGATTTTTTGGTTTTTAATACAGTACAAGTTAAACAATTTTTATTTGATTTTTAGTGATCAATAATTTCACATTGTGAAGTATTTTAGAAACAAAAAAGCACCCTAAAAAGGATGCTCAATATCATTTAAAATAGCTTTCAATTACTTTTCCCAAACCAATGCACTGGCTCCCAAAATAGCAGCATCTGCTTCGTCCAGTTCACTGAAAACCAATTTTACTTTGTTCCTGAAAATAGGAAGAAGGTTTCTTTCCATGTGAAGTTTGGTGGGCTTTAAAATAAAATCTCCTGCTTTAATTACGCCACCAAACAGAAGGATGGCTTCAGGTGAAGAAAACATCACAAAATTAGCCAATGCTTCCCCTAATTTCTGTCCTGTATATCTGAAGACCTCGATTGAGATCGGATCACCTTTCAGGGCACACTCGTGTACCGTTTTAGAATTGATGGCTTCTTCCGGATATTGGTTCAGCATAGATTCCGGGAATTCTGCCCTCATTTTCTTTGCTGTAATGGCGATTCCCGTTGCAGATGCATAAGCTTCTAAACTTCCTTCAGAACCTGTGCTCCAGTGTTTTCTTCCTCCCGGTTTTACAATAGTATGACCCAGTTCTCCGGCGAATCCGTCATGTCCGTAGATCAGTTTACCCCCTGCAATAATACCGCTTCCTACCCCGGTTCCCAAAGTAATCATGATAAAATCTTTCATTCCTCGAGCTGCTCCGAAAAGCATTTCACCGATAGCGGCGGCATTAGCATCATTGGTAATGGTACAAGGAAGTCCGAATTTAGCCTTCATTAATTCCGCAAAAGGGATAATACCTTTCCACGGAAGATTGGGGGCCTGTTCTATGGTTCCTGTATAGTAGTTGGCGTTGGGAGCTCCTACTCCTATGCCATCAAAATTTTTCTCTTTTCCGTGGCTGTTGATCAGGGGATGAACTGCTTCGTATAAAGCGTCAATATATTCTTCTACAGTAGGGTAGGCATCCGTTCGGATATTACCTTTTTCCAAAACTTCCCCTCTGTGGTTTACCACTCCAAATTTTGTGTTCGTTCCGCCAATATCAATTCCCAGCGCAACGTGTTTTGACAAATCTACTAATGACATTCTGTTGTAAAATTCTAAAAGGTTAAAATTATAAAAAAGATTGTATCATTAGACGATTAAGCAACATTTATTTTAAAAAAAATTTCAGACCGTTTTCAGGGTCTTTTTTTTCCTTCTTCCCCACCAGATCATAAAGCCAGTGACTGGTAATGAGGCACATATCAAACTTACAATGAAAGCGATGATTTTTGTAGGAAGCCCTAAAATGGATCCTACGTGGATGTCATAATTGGCTCCAACCGTTTTTTCTCCGAAATTTTTGTCTTTCATATCGTGAGTGTGGAGCAATTCACCTGAGTTTTCATCAAAAATCAGACTGCTGCTTTTGTGGTAAGAATATGATAAGTGTTTTACGTAAACCTCAAAATTCGGATGTTCATGATCATCCATGTGTTCGTGGCCCAAATCGATAGAGAAACCGTAAGAATCCGGATATTTTGCTTTAACCGTATTGCTGATCTTATCCAAAGTTCCCTCTGTTCTTAATTCTATCGGTGCTTTTGTTTTAATAGATGAAAAATCGGGATAGGCTGTTTTTCCCCCTGAGAAAACAAAGTACATCGCTGCCTGAACGACAAAAAATGCGTAGAATAGACCTGTAATTGAGAAGATTAAGGCAAAGATAGAAGCATAAAATCCTAAGACATTATGTAAGTCGTAATTTTTTCTTTTCCAGCTTTTTACATTTTGCCATTTGAAAGAAAAACGCTGTTTTCTTGCGGCTTTGTTTTTCGGCCACCAAAGAATAATTCCTGAAATCAGCATGATGACAAAGATGATAACCGGTATTCCGACTACATATGTTCCCCAGGACTGCTTCAGTAAATAACTCCAGTGGATCATTTTTACAATCTGGAAGAATCCGTTTTTCTCATCATACGTTCTCAGGACTTTTCCGTTGTAAGGGTTTACATAAGCGGCTTTATAAATCGGAAATTCATCAAAATAATTCCAGCCTTTCGGATCGTGCTCGTACCAATAAAAAAGATAAGACATCTTTTTATCCATCGGAATATTTACCCAATGCACAGGATATTTTTCTTTCACCTGCTCTACAACGGCGCGTTCCAAAACACGGATTGGCAGAACCTGCTTCTGCCCGATATTGGGCTCGTTATGATAAATAACGTCCTTGCGGGTAATGTTTTCGATTTCGTCCTTAAAAACGTACAAAGCTCCTGTAATCGAGATAATGAAGATCAGAAATCCAATGCCCAAACCCAACCACAAATGCAGTTTGCCTGTCCATTTTTTAAATACGCTTGGCTTTTTTTTGTGATGCTTTTTCCTCATGTTTTCCTTAAGTCCGGCAAAGATAAGATTTTAATTTTTATTTAGAATGTTTATAAATTGTTGTGCCTTGAAGTGATTGTCTGTTTCATCGCAAGGTTAAACAAAGGTTTTTCTTCTAATTTTTATATGAGTTTTAAAATAAATCAACTTAAAATTTATATTCCACCATGAACGTTCCTCTCATTCCCAAAGAATTGGTGAAGTCGGCATCTCTGGCTCCCCACCACGCAATGGCAGGCTGATACAGTTTATTGAAAACATTTTCTATCCCCAGAGATACTTTCCAGCTTTTATTCACATCATAGCTTGATTTAAAGTTGAAGATCGTGTATTCAGGAACTCTTCCTTCGCCGTAAACATATAAGCCTTTTGCATTTGGCTCGAATCTGTCCTGTGCGAAAGTATGAAGCATATCCAACCCAAGAGACAAAGATGAAATTGGTCTCACCTGAACATAAGCCAAAACTTTCGGGGCAGAAATTCTGCTGTTGTTGATCTTTGTCGAATAGTCTCCGTCATCTTTCGGTGAAGTTACTCCTTCCATCCAGCTGTAGCTTCCTCCGAAATTGATCCATTTAAGAGGTGTGAAATGTAAGAATCCTTCCACACCGTAAACCACTTCTGGCGCTCTCTGTACGATAAAGGCATTGTTGGCCCCCTGTGCGTAAGAGTAGCCCAGTTTTGAGGTGCTTACATAAGAAGTTACCTCATAGTTTACCCATTTGGCGATTTGTCCGGTTACCCCTAATTCATAATTATTAACGATAATCGGTTTTGTTTCAATTCTGTCGATGGTGCTTTCTGTAGCGTCTCTTAATGTTCTTCCTAATTCATTGATTGAGAAAGACTGAGAAAAGCTTCCGAAAATATTCACAAGCGGATTGATATTGTATCGTACCCCGATATTTCCGACCAAGCTGTTGAAATCTAGTTTTCCACCTTTCACAAAAATGCTGTTAGGGAAAGTTCCGTCGTTTTTGATTCTTGGCAATGTGTTGAAATCACTTACATCCACCTTCATATTTTCGTACCGGAAACCTCCTTTGATGGTCAGTTTTTTTAATAAATCAATTTTAACCAAAGCGAACGGTGCGATGTTGGTCATGCTCATTTCAGGAGTCCAGAAACGTCCGTCTTCAAGTTTCTGAGCGGTTTTATCATTCAAAACGTCTAAACCGTAAATGATTTCTGCCTGAGAGTTTGCAGCATTCCAAAGCTGGGTATCTAAATTTAGTCTTGCCCCTCCTTTTCTAGAAACAATATTAGACTGCCCACCGTTTAAAAAAGTATTGCTGTATCCGTATACCGTTCTGAAATCCTGGTAATAAAGGTTGGTATTTAAAGCAGTTCCTTTCCAAAGGTTTTTGTTGTCGTAGCTTAGTTTATAATTGTGATTTCTTGGTGTTCCCTGCGGAGTCGTTTCTAGTCCGTTTCCTACACCTTCTCCGATGGTCGGTTTAATTCCATATTTTCCGTTGACCAAACCTAAATTTAAATCAGATTTTGAGGCATATCCGATATAAGAAGCTTCAATTCTTTGATTATCATTGATATCGTAACCTAACTTCAACATTCCGTTGTAATTATCCATTTTTGCGGTGCTGTAAGTCGGGCTAAGATTTACACCGTCTGCATCTTTCATATAGCCTGTTCTTTCATAAGCCAATGAGGCAACATAATCAAAATTTTTGGTGATTTTGCCTGACAATAACTGACTTGCTCTGAAACCCAGGGTTCCTCCATAGGGCTGCCCGCTGATTCCTACCTGAGAAATTCCTGAAATTTTCTTATCAGAACTGTTTTTTCTTGTAATATAATTGATAATACCCCCGTCTGCACCGTTTCCGTAAATTGATGAAGCCCCTTTAATGACTTCAATTCTTTCAATGACCGAAGGATCGATCACCCTTAGATCTCTTGCTCCGTTTCGAAGTGGAGTAGACTGTGGAATTCCGTCAATTAAAACCAAAACCTGGCGACCTCTTAATGTTTGTCCGGTATTTGATGTCTGTCCTGAACTTGTTGCCAAACTCGGAACCGTATATTGTAAAATACTTGTAATATCTGAATTTACCGTTAGCTGCGACTGAATCTGCTTCTGGCCGACAATGGTTACTGAGCTTGGAATTTCCTTGATGCTTTCTTTTTTTCTGGAAGCCGTTAAAACAATTTCGTCTACTTCTTTTACCTGTACAGAATCCTGCTGCTGAGCGAATGTTGTGATCGTTGCTAAAATAGCTACGGATAATATTATTTTTTTCATTTCTTAGTTCCTTTTTTCTTCTTTCCCAACCATACCAAAAAGCCTGTTACAGGAAGTGAGGTGCAAATTAAACCTGCCATAAACCAGATAATTTTTCCTACAATTCCGAAGTATGAGCCTGTATGGACATCATAATTGGCATTGGCATATTTTTCGGCGTTAGTCAGATCTTGATGAGGTTTATTGGCTAATAGTTTTCCTGAGTATTTATCAAAAACCAGCTGATTTCTGATGGCAAATTTTCCGTCTTCACCATAAATGAGGACAGGAATATTTTTCAATTCTTTTCCTTTTTTATTTTTTCCGTTTAATGGAATCCTGAAACTTGAAGAGGATAAGTATATTTTTTTTGTTTCCTGAGCGGTGATGTCAAATACCGAACTGTTCTTTGCTAATAATGAATCCGGAGATTTTATTTCTTTTTCTTTCGGAAGCTCCCATGATCCGGATAATGTAATGTTGAATACATTTTTCACCCAAGGATAAGCGAAGTAAATTCCCGATAAACTTAATAATAAAGCAATAAAAGAAGTATAGAATCCCAGAATATTGTGAAGATCATAGTTTTTACGCTTCCAGGTCTTTACATTTTTCCAGTCGAATGTTAAACGTCCTTTTCTTGCTTTTTTGTTCTTCGGCCACCAAAGGACAATTCCTGTAATCAATAGAATGATAAATAAAACTACCGGAATCCCGACCACATATTTCCCCCAATCCGATTTTAATAATAAACTCCAGTGTATGGATTTTAAGATAGGGAAGAGGTCGTATTTTTCATTATAAATTCCGAGAATTTCGCCGGTATATTGATTAACGTAAACCAGCTTGTTGATTTTTATTTCATCAAAATAGTTCCACGCTTTTTTATCTTTTTCTACATAGAGAAATTCGTAAGATTTGTTTTTGTCTAATGGAATTTCAACCGAACTGATCGGAAATTTCTCATTAACTTCTAATGAAACTTTCTCTTTCAGCACTTCAATGGAAAGTGGCTTTGGGGTAACTGTTTCAGCGTTTACATAAATGACATCTTTTCTAAGCTGATTCTGGATTTCATCCTTAAAAACATACATCGTACCCGTTAAAGAAACAACAAACACAATAATACCAACGGACAAACCCAGCCACAGATGCAGCCTGGCAGACCATTTTTTTGTAAACGAAGGTTTCTTTTTATGGTGATGCTTTTTCTTCATGAGAAAAAAGTTAACCTTTTGAGGGGTTAACTTTTGTTTTTATATACTTAGAATTTATATCCGATTGATAATCTGAAGTTTCTCGGAGCTTCAGCCTGGTAATAGTAGTAGTTTCCATAAGGAGACCCTGAGTAAAGGTATCTGTTGAAAACATTAAATACATTCAATCCTACTCTGAATTTTGTGTTTTCCCAAGAAAGACCGGCATCGAATTTTACATAATCATCCAAATCTCTTTGTGTACCGGCATTTGCCCATGCCCAAGTGCTTCTGTCTGCAAGATAAGTTCCACCGAATGAAAGACCGAAACCTTCTAAAGCTCCATCAACGAATGTATAGTTTAGCCATCCGTTTGCAGTATGCTTTGCATATCCCGGAACTCTCATTCCTACCGGATTATTTGCAGGATCATTAGACTCTGTTACTTTATTTTCTGTGAAAGCATAATTGAAGATGGCATTAAATCCTCTTGTAATTTCTCCTTTTAAATCAAATTCTACACCTTGTACTCTTGTTTTTCCCAATAAAATTGAGAACTGCTCACTTGGTGTATTGGTAGGATCGTTTACCGTAGCATTGTTTTTAACAATATTGTATGCAGATAATGTAGTATTCCATTTTCCTCCAAACCAATCTTTTTTCACCCCGATCTCCATATTGTTTCCTGTAATAGGCTTTACAGTGCTCCCATCTCTGAAGATTGCTGCCTGAGGAACGAATGACTGATCATACAAACCATAAACGGACATACTTTCGTCAATAGAATAGCTTATACCAACACGCGGTGTGATTTTATCTGCTTCGGATTTTGTTCCATAGTTGTTTTCCTTTACATTGGTATAACGTGCAGCAAGGGTAAGTCTTAATTTATCGTCTAAAAATCCTAGCTCATCCTGTAAATACAAACCTGTATAGTTTTGGTCGATAGTACTTCCTGCTCCTGCTCTTACTGAAAGTGGTTTTGTTTTATCAAAAGGAACATAAGTTGATGAATTGTTTGGGCCATAATATGCCCCTGTCCCATTAATATCATAGTTATTGGTGTTGAGGTTATACCAATAATTATAGTCGGCAACTGTATTTCCCGGGTCAGTTGAAGTAGCAGGTCTGTAGTCTCCATTCGCATTAAACATATCCAAATTGTATCCCTGAGACCAATCTGCCATATACTTTTTGCTTCCTAAATCTAGACCTGTCAAAATCTTGTGACTTACTGCTCCGGTTTTTACATAACCGTTCAGGAATACTTGTCCAAACTTCATCGTGTTGTCTGCTTCCCAATATCCTAAACGACGGATCATATAATTTCCTACGAAGTTGCTTGGCCAAAGATTGCTTCCCATCGTATATTCATTTACATACGTTAACTGAGAAGTTAATTTCCAATTGTCATTGAATTTATGTTGTAAATTAACATTTACTGTATTATTGTCAACCTTTGTTGGTTCAATGCCTGGGTCTGTAGCAGTGTAAGAAACTGGTCTTGTTGCATAACCGTCATAGCTGAATACATACGCAGAACCTACTTCAGACATTTTAGCTCTTTGATAAATATATTCTGCGGTTAAAGTTGTTTTATCGGTAAGATTTACCTTTACTGAAGGGTTAATAATATATCTGTCATTAAATTCATAATCTCTGAAGCTATTTTTGTTCTGAGCCATTAAATTTAATCTGAACGCTACCTTGTCAGTAATTTCTGTATCAATATCGGTTTCACCTCTGTACATATTGAAACTTCCAAGCGTTACTCTCGCTGAACCGTTCAAAGATTGTCCTGTAGGTTTTTTCGTTACAATATTGTAAATCCCGCTAGGTTCGCCGTTAGACATTAAAAATCCGGATGGGCCTTTAATAAATTCAATATGATCTACAAAAGACATATCTTCACTCAGCGGTCCCCAGTTTGAAGTAACATTTACACCGTTCATGAAAGCAGCTGCTCTGGATCCTCTCATATTTACTCTGGTATACATGTCTCCCCAGTGCTCTAATCTTTGTGCTCCTGCTACATTTCTAAGTACGCCGTCACTCAGAGTCGTTACCTGTTGGTCTTCTAATGCTCTGTTTGTGATGATAGATACATTTTGAGGGATTTTAATCAACTCTTCGTCTAAGCGCATAGAGGATGAGCCTTCTTTTTCAATATATTTTTTGTAGTATTTTCCGTTTACAACGACTTCTTCAATATCGTTTGATTTAATCGTATCTTTTTCCTGAGCAAAAGTTAACATAGAACCCAACAATGAGGCACAGATCAGTACATTTTTCATGAAAGTCAAAATTTCTGCAAAGATATTGTTTTTAATTATTCTAAATTAGAAATAGGATTGATATTTATCATATAATTATTATACAATAAATAAGAAAAACCCGCAACAATCTGTGTTGATGCGGGTTTTGTATTGTGAATTAATTATTTTCTTATGCTGGAATTTCTCCTTTGTACAAGAAAGAAATAATTTCTTTGTTTAATTTATCGATCATTTCACTGAATAAATGGAAAGATTCCTGCTTGTAAATTACCAACGGGTCCTTTTGTTCGTAAACAGCTCCCTGAGAAGATCTTCTTAAGTCGTCCATTTCACGAAGGTGAAGCTTCCAGTTTTCATCAATGATTGAAAGGGTAATATTCTTTTCAAAATCGTTGATTAAACTTTCACATTGTGTTTCGTAAGCTTCTTTAAGATCTGCAACGATAGTCATTGTTTTGTGACCATCTGTGAAAGGAACCTGAATCATTTTAAACATTGAACCTTGATTTTGATATACATTCTCAATAATAGGGAATGATTTCTCTTTCAATAAATTCAGTTTCATTTGATAGTCTTCCTGAGCCGCTTTGAATAAGATATTCGTTAATTCCGGAACTTGCTTATTACCAAAATCACTTTCGGAAATAGGAGAAGCCATTGTGAAATGTTTGATCACTTCAAATTCGAAATCTTTATAGCTTCCGTTTGCTTTTCCTTTCGCTACAATGGAATTGGCAACATCAAAAATCATATTTGTAATGTCATACTTCAGGTGATCTCCAAATAAAGCGTTCTTTCTTCTTTTGTAGATTACGTCACGCTGTTTATTCATTACGTCATCATACTCAAGAAGTCTTTTTCTGGTTCCGAAATTGTTTTCCTCTACTTTTTTCTGAGCTCTTTCAATAGACTTGGAAATCATGGAATGCTGAATAACTTCGCCTTCTTTATGCCCCATTCTGTCCATCATTTTAGCGATTCTTTCAGAACCGAATAAACGCATCAGGTTGTCTTCCAGAGAAACATAAAACTGCGAGCTTCCCGGATCTCCCTGACGTCCTGCTCTACCTCTCAACTGTCTGTCAACACGTCTTGAATCGTGTCTCTCTGTTCCGATAATTGCTAAACCTCCTGCTTCTTTTACTTCTTTAGAAAGTTTGATATCGGTACCACGACCTGCCATGTTGGTTGCAATCGTTACAACTCCCGGCTGTCCTGCTCCTGCAACGATTTCTGCTTCCTTCTTGTGAAGTTTTGCGTTCAACACCTGGTGCTGGATTTTTCTTAACTGTAAGGCTTTTGAAAGCAACTGAGAAATTTCAACTGAAGTTGTACCCACCAAAACAGGTCTTCCTGCAGCTGTTAATCTCTCGATTTCTTCGATTACAGCGTTATATTTTTCTCTGTTAGTTTTGAAAACTAAATCTTGTCTGTCGTGTCTTAAAATCGGACGGTTGGTAGGAATTACCACAACGTCTAATTTGTAAATTTCCCAAAGCTCGCCAGCTTCTGTTTCTGCAGTACCTGTCATTCCCGCAAGTTTGTTGTACATACGGAAATAGTTCTGTAAAGTAACAGTTGCAAAAGTCTGTGTTGCGGCTTCGATTTTTACGTTTTCCTTCGCTTCGATCGCCTGGTGAAGACCATCAGAATAACGTCTTCCTTCCATGATACGACCAGTCTGCTCGTCAACGATTTTTACTTCGCCGTCAATAACTACATATTCATCATCTTTTTCGAATAATGTATAGGCTTTAAGCAATTGGCTCATGGTGTGAACTCTTTCAGATTTTTCGGCAAAATCGGAGAAAAGTTTTTCTTTAGCTTCGAATTCTTCTTCTTTGGATAAATTTTTAGCTTCCACTTCTGCGATTTCAGTTCCGATATCAGGAAGAACGAAGAAGTTGGGATCAGAGTTTCCTTGAGACATGTATTCAACACCTTTGTCTGTCAAATCAACCTGATTGTTCTTTTCTTCAATGACGAAGTAAAGATCTTTATCTACGATCGGCATATCACGATTGTTATCCTGCATATACTGAGCTTCAACTTTCTGAAGCAATGCACGGTTTCCGCTTTCCGATAAGAATTTAATTAATTGTCTGTTTTTAGGAAGACCTCTGTAAGCCTGAAGCAATTTGAATCCTCCTTCTTTTGTATTTCCTGCAGCGATTAGTTTTTTAGCTTCATTAAAAATCGCAGAAACAGTTTTTTTCTGAACTTCAACGATTCTGTCGATAGAAGGTTTCAGAACATCAAATTCCTGTCTGTCTCCCTGGGGAACCGGACCTGAAATAATTAATGGTGTTCTTGCATCATCTACCAAAACAGAGTCAACCTCATCCACGATAGCAAAGTTTAATTCTCTTTGTACCAGCTCTGAAGGTGAAGTTACCATGTTATCTCTCAGATAATCAAAACCGAATTCGTTATTCGTTCCGTAAGTAATATCTGAATTGTATGCTTTTCTTCTTCCGTCTGAGTTCGGTTGGTGATTATCGATACAATCGATGCTCATTCCGTGGAATTGGTACAATGGTCCCATCCACGCCGAGTCTCTTTTTGCCAAGTAGTCGTTCACTGTTACAACGTGAACTCCTCTCGCTGGAAGTGCATTTAAGAAGATTGGCAATGTGCCTACCAAAGTCTTACCTTCTCCGGTCGCCATCTCGGCAATTTTACCGCTGTGAAGAATAATACCTCCGATAAACTGTACATCGTAGTGCACCATATCCCAGTTTACAGGTGTTCCGGCAGCATCCCATGAGTTTTTCCAAATAGCAGTGTCTCCCTGAATTTCTACGAAATCTTTTCCGGCAGCAGCCAACTGTCTGTCCCAGTCAGACGCTTTTACCTTGATCGATCCGTTCTGAGCCCATCTTCTTGCCGTTTCTTTTACTAAAGCAAATACTTCAGGAAGAATTTGAAGGAGTACTTTTTCTTCGATTTCGTATGATTCTTTTTTCAGAGTCTCGATTTTTGTGAAAAGAGCTTCTTTCTCGTCAACGTTCTTCGAATTTTTTATCTGCTCCTGGATCTGTTCTATCTGAGCTGTGATTTTGCTGGTCGCAGATTTAATATTTTCTTTAAACTCAGCAGTTTTCTCTCTTAAACCGTCATCAGACAATTGCTGAATAGAAGGTTCAACAGCTTTGATTTTTGTTACAACTTTTTTTACTTCTTTTAGGTCCTGCGCTTTTTTGTCTCCCAAAAACCCTTTTAGAACTTTGTTTAAAAAACTCATAAATTTTTTGCTTTATGCCTAAAGGGATATCCTTTAAGCGTTTTTAATAACACTTACCGTGTAAAATAGATATGTAAAAAAGGGCAAAAAAGCTCTAAGCGAGGCCTAAAGCTTATTGCTTTTAATTAATATTCGTCTTCGTTCCAAAGATAATCTTCGTCCGTAGGATAGTCGCTCCAGATTTCGTCGATTGCATCATAGATTTCCCCTTCATCTTCGATCGCCTGAAGATTTTCTACCACTTCCATAGGTGCACCAGTTCTGATGGCATAGTCAATAAGTTCTGCTTTTGTCATTGGCCAAGGCGCGTCACTTAAATAAGAAGCTAATTCTAATGTCCAGTACATAATTTTCTAATTTTTTGCAAAAGTATAAAAATAGCTTATATTATATGCTTTTTTACACCTGATTTTCAATTCTTTTTATTAATTTTTGTTCATTATATGTCGCAGACAGCATTATGAGTGTGTTAGCGAAATACTTGATGTCATTTTCTCAAAAACCATTCCACAAATTTTTTTATGCCATTTTGGAAGTTTGTGTCAGGTTTGTAGCCAATTAATGTCCGGGCTTTGGTAATATCGGCATTGGTTTTCAGGACATCGCCGGGCTGCATTGGCAGATTTTTTCTGATGGCAGATTTTCCTAATGTTTTTTCAATGGTGAAAAGCATTTCATTTAAATTAATGACTTCACTTTCGCCTAAGTTGATAATCTCATAAACATTTGAATTGCTTTCTAAATAATGGATCGATTTTTCAATCCCATCAATAATGTCATCGATAAATGTGTAGTCTCTCGCTGTTGTTCCGTCGCCGTAGAAAGGGATTTCCTGATGATCTGAAATTAATCTGGTGAATTTATGAATTGCCAGATCAGGTCTCTGTCTCGGCCCATACACCGTAAAAAACCTTAGTTGGATCATATCAATTTTATAGAGATCATGGTAAACATGGCCTAAAATCTCACCACATTTTTTCGTGGCGGCATAAGGTGAAATAGGATTGTCTACATTATCTGCTTCAGAAAAAGGAATTTTTTCATTGTTTCCGTAAACGCTTGAAGAGGATGCACAGACAAATTTATTAATATTGAAATCTTTACAGAGTTCCCAAAGATTCATTGTTCCTCGGATATTGACTTCTTCGTATTCCAGCGGCCTTTCGATAGAAGGGCGAACTCCTGCAAGGGCAGCAAGATGGATAATCAAATCAATCTTATGATTTTTGAATATTTTTTCCAATCCTTTTTTATCGCGGATATCTTGATAATACAGCGTATAATTTTGTGATTCTGAAAGAGAAATTAATTTCTGAATATCACTTTCCTTATCGGTGAACTCAAAAACGAAATTTTTATCAATTGACTCTAAAGTATTTTTGATTTTTACGGTATAATCGTAGAAACTATCGAAGTTGTCAATGTTTATGACAGAATGTCCTTTTTTTAATAATTGCTCAACTAAGTGGGAACCAATAAAACCGCTTCCTCCGGTTACAAGATAATTCATCGTGTCTTATTATGATTACAAAAGTATAAATTTACATCGTGAAAAATATAATTGTTAAATTTACTTAAAAAAGTTAACTAAAATTAATATGCAGTTTCAAGGTCAAATTTTAAAAATGACGAGCTTTAATGATGAGCCGATCCAATATTATCTTAATCTTTCAGGAGATCTTATCCACATGAATGAATTGTTCGGAAAAGAATTAACCATAAAACATACAGGCTTTCAATGTGTGAATTGCCAGCTCAACAAGCCGATTTACAGAATGGGTTTCTGCAAAAGCTGTTTTTTTGAAAGTCCTTATGCCAGCGATACGATCATCCGTCCCGAACTTTCTACCGCCCATTTGGGAATTGCGGAACGGGATTTGGATATAGAAAAGGAAATTCAGTTGCAGCCGCACACGGTTTATCTGGCTTACACCGGAGAAGTGAAGGTAGGAGTAACGAGAAATACACAGATTCCTACAAGATGGATCGATCAGGGAGCAACGTTTGCGCTGCCGATTGCCAGAACAGAAAACCGCTATGAAGCAGGAATGATAGAAGTTGCCTTAAAACAACATGTTGCCGACAAAACAAGCTGGAAAAAAATGCTTCAGGATGATTTTGAAGATGATGTTGACTTAATAGATTTTCAGCAAAAGATTAAAGAATATTTTCCTGAAGATTTCCAGAAGTTCTACAGTGAGGGCGAAAATCTTTGGAAGTTCGACTATCCTTTTGAAAAGCCAGAGAAAGTAACATCGTTTACTTTGGATAAAAGGCCGGAATTTACCGGAAAACTAACCGGGATAAAAGGACAGTATCTTGGTTTTGACGGGGGAGAGTTTATTAACATTAGAGGGCATGAAGGCTATGTGATTGAATTGAATATAAAAAATTAACCAAATCTCAAATTAAACCAAATCACAATCATGAAAAAATGGGTTAAAAAGTTAATCGTAGTCCTCGGAATTTTGTTGGTGGTTATTTTACTGGCAAACTTTGGACTTAATATTTGGCTTAAGACCCAGCTTCCCAATTACATTAAAAACAATACTGACTATAAAGTTTCCTACAAAAGTCTGGATGTTGATCTGATGTCGGGTAACATTCTTTCAATAGGAATTACGGTTAATAATAAAAATCCACAGAATAGTAATGTTATGGGGCTTCAGGGAACTGTTGATACCTTGAAAATAAGTCGTTTTGGAATTTATGATGCGATCTTTAATAAACAGATCAGTTCGTCAGATTTATTATTGTCAAAGCCTACTTTAAATATTATTCTTGCTAAGCCTGTCGATACAAAGACAGGCAAGAAAAGAAATCCTGTTCGTTTCGAAAATATCAGAATCAATGAAGGGAATATTAGTATTTTCAGATATACAAAACAAAAGTTTTTTTCTGTTCAGGATCTGAATTTATATGTTGAAAATCTTCAGATGACAGAAGAGTCGGTAGAAGATAAGCTTCCCGTTGTTTTTGATAAATATGATATTCGGGGAAAGAATTTTTTTGTTCGTCCGGATAATGTTTATGCCTTGAAAATTAAGGAAATAAAAACTTCAGACGGACAAATGTCCATTGATCAATTTCAGTTGATTCCTTTATTGAGTTTTGATCTTTTTAAAAAATATTATCCTAAAAAAACGAAACTTTTCCGATTTAATATCCAAAAAATGGAATTCACGGATATTGTTTTGAAAAAGAATAAAGTTTCTCTTGCCAATGCAAGTTTTTATAATCCGGATCTATTGGTTTATATAACAAATGCGGCTCCTATAAAAGCTAAAAAAAAACTCAACTTTGAGCTTAATCTTGATGATATAAAATTAAATAATGCAACTGTTCAGGTGATGAAACCTGATGGAAGAAAACTTTTATATGCCAGAAAACTGAACTTAAACATCAATCAGTTAAAGTTTGATAAAGAAACAAAAGAAGAAATAATACCTGTTGGGTACAAGGATTTTCAGTTGTCTGGACAGGATATTTTATATTCTAATCATCAGGATTTTAGTATCAGAAATATATTGTTAAATCCTAAAAAAGGTGAATTGAGAATTATTTCCGTTGCTCCGAACGGTTTGTCTCAGGGAAAAACTTCGATGGATCTCGTGGCAAATTATATAGGTTTTAATATCAATAAATGGGAGCTTGTGGATAAAAAGCTGAATCTTGATGTGAAAGATGTTTTAGTAGATCGCGTAAAAGGAAGCATTAAGGCAGGAGAAGTTCAGGCTGTCAAAAAAACAGCCAATCTGAGCGGAATTCAATTTCCGATCCTTATCAGGAAAGTTGCCCTGAAAAATTCAGATATCACCTATGAAAAAAATAATCAGCCGCTGAGTTTTAATAATCTGAATGCGATAATTAATGATATTCAGCTGACTTCAAAAACTGGTAATTCAGGTATCGCGGTTGATATGAAAAACTATATCCTCACTTCGAATAGTTTTGCCTATAAAACCAAATTTTATAAGATGACATCAGGACTTCTGAAGATTGATAAAAATAATATTAAAGTAGCTCAGTTTGCGATGAAGCCTCTCGTTTCGAGAGCCCAATTTATCAAAATGATACCTGTTGAAAGGGATTTGTATGATATCAAAGTAAATCAGATCACAGCGAATGGAAATTGGGACTTATTCTCCCAGAATAAATCGGTCAACGCATCAAATGTGACTGTTCAATCTGCCGATGCCAATATTTTCAGAAGTAAAATTCCGAATGATGATCCTAAAGAAAAGCTTCTGTATTCGGCATTGCTTCGTACCATAAAAATTCCTTTTACCGTCAATAATCTGAATGTAAAGAACTCGATTCTTGTTTACGAGGAAGATACACCTGAAAGTGCTGGTCCGGGAAAGTTAACTTTCAGTAACTTCAATATGAATGTTAAAAACCTGAATTCGGCCAAGGCAAAAGGAAAACCTACGAGAGTTGATATCAAGATCGATTGTTCTTTTATGAATTTGGCACCGCTTTCCGTAAATTGGAATTTTGATGTGGCAGATCGCCGTGATATCTTTACTATTTCGGGTAGAACAACAAATCTGCCTGCACAGGGAATCAATCCGTTTATTCGTCCGTATCTGCATGTAACGGCAACGGGAACGATTCAGGAAATGCTTTTTAATTTCAAAGGAAATCCAAAAGGATTGAACGGAAGTTTTAATTTAAGGCATAAAGATCTTAAAGTGGCAATTTTAGATAAAAATAACCGCGAAAAGAAAGGTTTTTTAACAGCTGTTGCGAATTTACTGGTGAAATCTGATTCGGGGAAACTTCCTGAAGATGTTACTGTGGAAGATGTAGAGCGTGATCCTACAAAATCATTTTTCAACTTATTTTGGAAAGGCATTGAACAAGGCTTAAAGAAAACTTTGATCGGAATTAACATCGATAAAGCAAAGAAAACTGTTGATCATGCCAAAACCAAAGTGGAAAATGTAAAGGAGGATGTAAAAGGCATGAAGCAATCTGTAAAAGAAATCAGCCAGGCTGCCAAGAAAAATACGAATGAAAAGGATAAAGAAGCAGAGAAACAGCCCAAAGAAGAAAAGGAAAAGAAAGGTTTTCTAAAGGGTGTTTTCAAGAAAAAAGAAAAATCCGGAACTGAATAATTCCGGATTTAAAGTATATTAGTCAAAATCAAATTCGTCGCTTTCTAGAATAGTTATTTCTCTCAAAAATTTGTCAAATTCCTCACCGGGATAATTACTATCCGCGCCATAAGAATCGATAATCATCCCCATGTTTCCGTCCGTATCTTTTACCAAATACAGTACTGCATTATCGTCCGGACTGCTTGGTCCTTCAAAACGGTATGTTTTAATGATAGTAAGCTCATCAGGTTGGTAAACTTTCTCTGAGTTTTCAAATTTCATTTCACAGTTTTCGTTCATTCGGAATTCTCTGTGGATGCCTCTTTGTGCCAATCTGGTCATTACTTGACTCAGCGTAGTCATTTTATCAATATTTCCTGTACCTTCCATAATAATATTTTTATTTAAAAATACAATAATTAAACCATTGATGTACAAAGTATGGTATCGAACCGGCTGCTTTTTAATGTTAACAAAATTTATAATACCAAAAAATATCTTGGGTATACTTTTTGCAATAGTGAAATAAATAAATCAGACAAAATATGAAAAAAGAAGTTGGAGTTTTACTGGCAGGAGGAGTAGGTCTTTTGGCGGTATTAAGTATCATAGGAATAAAAAAAATATTACATAAAAGAGATAAAAAATATAGTGATGCCTATTCGGATTATCACAGACATTTTGATGGAAAAAATAGTGAAGATGAGCACCATGGTGTAGAATTTTACGCATTGAAGTAGTAGAAATATATATTTAAATTATGTTTAAATCCGGCACTGTCACAGAGGTCGGATTTTTTTGTGGAAAACTTTAGTGTTAAAGTTTATTATTTTCAGAAAATTCCATTCTAATTTTACACTTGAAATGCAGAACGAAAATATCATAAAAGGTCAGGGAGCGCAGCGAAATGTTATCAACCGTTTCGACAGATATACCTATGAGCCGGAGGATGAAGATTTGGAAACTGTAAAAACGTCTTTCACGGAAGTATTTCCGAAAACGATTGTCAATCAGGTGAAAAGTGAAGATCTGCCCATGGAATATTCCATGAATCCTTATCAGGGGTGTGAACACGGATGTTCATATTGTTTTGCCAGACCCACCCACGAATATTGGGGTTACAGCGCCGGAATTGATTTTGAAAGAAAGATCATGGTAAAGAAAAATGCACCAGAATTATTAGAGAAATTTTTCCAAAAAAGAGGGTATAAGCCGGCTTCCATTTTACTTTCGGGAAATACAGATTGCTATCAGCCTGCAGAACGGCAATTTGAGATTACCAGAAAGATTCTGCAAGTTTGTCTGGATTACAGACATCCTGTCAATGTGCTGACAAAAAATGCTTTAGTATTACGAGATATTGATATTTTGAAACCGATGGCTGAACAAAATTTGGTTTCCGTTTCATTGAGTATTCCGACCATTAACGAGGACTTGAGAAGAAAGATGGAGCCCAGAACAAGTTCTGCCAAAAATAAGCTGAAAGCGATAGAAATTCTTTCCGAAAATAATATTCCGGTGAATATAATGGTTGCGCCCATTATTCCCGGATTAAACAGCGATGAACCGTTAACTATTTTAAAAGCCATTTCAGATGCGGGAGCGCAGAGTTTCGGGTATACTTTGGTAAGATTGAACGATACCGTGGAACCCGTTTTTGTCAATTGGATAGAAAGTGCTTTTCCGGATCGGGCGCAGAAAGTTTTAAATTTAATCCGTTCCATGCGGGGTGGGAAATTGGGTGAAAAAAGATATTTTGACCGCCAGAAAGGGGAAGGGAGTATTGCTGAAATGATTCACAACACATTCAAAATCGGAAGGAAGAAATTTTTTGAAGGCAAAGAGTTTCCCAAGCTTTCGACAAAGAATTTTACAGGAGCAAAAGATCAGCAGCTCCGTTTGTTTGATTAAAAAAATCACCGCCAATAATGCTTAGGCGGTGATTTGTATATTTTTAAAAACAGTTAATCAGTCTGTTTAATCCTTCAGTCAGAATTTCCTGAGAAGTCGAAAAACATATTCTTACGTGTCCTTCAGCGCCTTTTCCGAACCATCTTTCCGAGCCCGGAACAATCGCAACTTTACCTTCTTTCAAAACATGCTGTGCAAATTTGTCACTCGACATCCCGTTATTAATCTTAGGGAAAATTACGAATGTTGCTTCCGGAAGATTTGGAGTTAAAATTCCTGAATTGTTAAGCATACTGTGAGCTAAATCTCTGTTGTGCTGTAAATGAGTCAGAAAATCATCGAACCAGGGTTTTGCTTTGTCAATGGCAACACTTGCGGCAATTTGGGATAATGTAGAAACGCCTTCAATCGTGGAATTGAACATGGACTTTTCTGTAAAATCATCCAGTAGATCCTGGTCGTTGCATAGAACCGCACCAATTCTCAATCCAGCAATTCCGAAAGATTTTGAAAACCCGAAAACGGTAAAGCTTTTCTTCTTCGCGTGTTCCGAAACCGAGGAATAGGTATTAAATTCTTTTTTGTCATACACAATATCACTCCAGATTTCATCGCTCATCACCCAAAGATCATGGGCAGCAGCGATCTCTGCAATTTTCTGTAAAATTTCCTTAGAATAAACTCTTCCAACCGGGTTGTGAGGATTACAAACGCTGATCAGTTTTGTTTTTGGACCGATTAAAGAAACCAGCATTTCAAAATCGATATCTCCTGTTGCAGAATCTACTGCACATAATTTAATATTCCCGCCAACTGCATCTACCGTTTTTTTGAACAGGAAATCAACAGGATCGAAAATAATCGCTTCATCTCCTGGACTCAGAACATATTTTGCAACCATAAACATTCCCATTGCGGCACTGTTCACTGCCAATACATTTTCCGGAGTAAAACTTCCATTTTTCTTTGTATTAAAATGTTCCGCAACACTTTTCTTAAATTCGGGAATTCCGGAAAAAGGACCGTAGCTTAAATATCCGTCCTTAATATATTCGATAATTCCGTTTTCTATTTCTTTTGACATTCTGAAGTCCGGATCTGCCGCTGTTAAAGGAATTATTCCGTCTTCCAGTGTTGCCCATCTTCCGTTATAGGCTTTTCTTTTCAGGGCTTCGAAATTGATATCGTTGTTTGTAAACATTTTTATTTGTATGAAATTGGTAAAGTATTTTTTGGCTGTTCGTTTAATGGAAGAAGAAATTGCTCCAGTAAGGCTCTTCCATTCTTGATATGAATATTGATTTCAGGTCTTCTTTCATCTTCGTATTTTCTGAAAGTTTCCTGAAGATCGTTTCCTTCAACTAAAAGATTCGTTAATGTAAAAGAATCTTTCATGGCAGAAGTAACGCCCTGGCTTGTAAAAGGAATTAACGGATGTGCTGCATCTCCTATGAAGACTACATTTTCATGGTAGAATGGGTTTAATTTTTCCAGTTCATACACTCTCCAGATGTGTGCATTTTCGTAGCTTGAGCCTTCAATAATGGATGAAATCAAAGGATTCCAGCTGCCAAAATTATCAATCATAAACTGTCTGATGCAATCCGGAGTATAATCTTCATTAATAAAGAACTTGGTAATGTCAAACTGGCAATACCAAAGAATCTTTGAAGAGGAAAGCTTTAATACGCCAAATGTTAACCCACCGTTTTCATGATGGAATTTCAGGAAATTACTTTCGATTTTGCCCGCCAGTTCCTCATTTTCGATGATATTCACCACTTCATTTTCCAGAACGGCTTTCATGGTTTCGCCCTGAAAAATAGTTCTTCTGATCCGGCTTCTTGAACCGTCTGATGCCACTACGATATCCGCTTCTAAGGTTTTAGTTTCATCAAGAGAAATTTCAGCTTTTCCATTAGAAAAACCGTTCAATGCAACGGTAGAATTGTATGAAATTTTATCTGCAGGAACTCCTTTCGCCAGAATTTCGATCAATGCGCTTCTGGAAACCACAAAAACATTGTCCAGGTCTTTTTCCGAGATGATTTCTCCGGCTTGGTTGTAATGATAATATTTTTTCAGGAAACTTCCTTTTGCATAAAGATCGTTAATATCAATAATGCTTGAAAGGTGTTCGATACCTTCTTTCGGAAGGATAAATCCGTGTCCTTTCAGGTCGTTTGGTGTTCTTCTTTCGTAGAGATGATAGTCAATATTATTTTTTTCTAAATAATTTGCCATGCTCAAGCCGGAAACTCCGGCTCCAATGATTGCAACTTTGCTCATCTTTTATTGTTGTTAGTTTTATTTGTTTAAATCTGTAATTTTTTTCATTAAAACTATAGTAACTGCGAAAAATATTTTTCCAGATCGGCAGATTACTCTTTTAATGAATACGGGGAATAATTTCTTTAATCGGGATATTTTAATTCAGATAAAGAAAAGAATGAATGGTGATTCCTGATCAGGACATTATTGTAAAGTAAAAAAGACTACTCCGGTGCCTTGAAAATGTTATCATCGGAATGGAACCCTGCAACACCGCCACTTACCGCAAATTTCATGGCAGAAGCTGCGGTCATGCCTACAACAGGCTTTATGTTTTTTTCTTCCGTTACAATTACCCAACCCGAAATTGCGTATGAATGAGGAAGGTATACGGCTACATAGTTGTGTTTTTCAACATCTGCCATTTCTTTTTGGGTTAAAAACCCGATTCTCCAGATCTCCGGATTTTCATTGGTCTTTACCCAAACCGGATCATTGAATTTCTTCTTATCTCCTACGAATGAAGACATGACATCTTTTGTAGGAGTGTAAATATGTTTTACGCCGGGAGTTTTTTCCAGCAGGCGATCCATCGCATCAAAAAAGAATCTTCCTACAACGAATTTATTTCCTAAAAACCCTAAAAGCGCTGTAAATAAGATAGTTGAAATAAAAACCAATCCCGGAATTTCCTTGGCAACCGAAGGAATAATATTGTCAATTGACGTTACAACATACCAGATAACAAAGATCGTCAGACCAATAGGACCGATAATCACTAATCCCTGAAAGAAATTTTTCAGGAAAAAATTGGCAATATTTTCAAACGTCAGTTTTTTCAACGCAAATAATTTTTATCCGTGGATACTTTCGCCTTTTCCATAAGACTGGATGATTTTCGCTTCATATTCCAGCCATTCTTCCCAGCGTTTGTTTACTTTTTCTTCATCTCCAAGCTGTCTTGCAAACCCAATAAAAGTGGTGTAATGATTGGCTTCCGAGATCATCAGTTCTCTGTAGAATGTTTTAAGCTCTTCATCTTTAATATTTTCAGTCAGAACTTTAAATCTTTCACAGCTTCTGGCCTCAATCATGGCTGCAAAAAGCATTTTGTCAACAATAAGATCGTCTCTGTTGCCTCCTTTCTGGATGAAATTCACCAATTCGTTCACATAATCATCTTTTCTAGTACGCCCGAAAGTGTAGCCTCTTTTTTTGATGATCTCGTGGACCTGACCAAAATGTTCAAGCTCTTCCTGCGCGATGGCAAGAAGTTCGGTAACAATTTCCGGATATTCGGGCAGCATGGTAATTAAGCCGATTGCATTTGTAGCGGCTTTTTGTTCGCACCAGGCGTGATCCGTCAAAATTTCTTCGATGTTTCCTTCAGCAATATTTGCCCACCTTGGATCGGTAGGAAGTTTCAACTTAAACATGTTTTAAAATTTTCTGTAAAATTAAAACAAATTGCGTTACGATTAAAGTTTATTTAAACATTGAGGACGTGGTAAGTGTAAATTTTTGAATAATTTAAGAATATTGGTATTTTATTTGATTTTAATTTGATACCAATTAAAAAATATAAACATATGGAAACTACCACAACTTTAAAGTCTAAAGCAGGTGCTTTACTTTCAGCAATGTTCATCATGTTAATGTCGGCATTCAGTTTTGCCCAGGAAACAACAACGGGTACAGGGACGGTAACAACTGAGCAGAAAACTACCACAACAACCGAGTGGTACGCAGATCCAACTTATATAATTATCGGAGCTGTTGTCTTAATCATCATTGTTGCTTTAATCGCAAGGAGCGGAAGAAGCAGAGATTAATGAGAAGCAGTTTTTCTTCTTAAAAACTCTAAGAGTTTCCAACCTGATTCATCAACTTTTTTCAAGCCGGCTGAAATGATGAATGCTAAAATGATATTAATACCATAAATTATAATCATTAAAATCCACCAAGGCAAAGTCTCTTTCAAAGGAACAACTAAAAAGTATATTAGAGAAGAACTTATTCCCTGCCCAAAATAGAAAAATATTGCATTTTTCCCGATATATGTCACAAAATTTTCTTTTGCGATCTGCAACCTGTTGTAAAATACAAAAAGGGTTACCAAAGAAAACAGAGTCCA
Source organism: Chryseobacterium arachidis (assembly GCF_900129245.1). Taxonomy (GTDB): domain Bacteria; phylum Bacteroidota; class Bacteroidia; order Flavobacteriales; family Weeksellaceae; genus Chryseobacterium; species Chryseobacterium arachidis. The sequence goes on along the minus strand of NZ_FQUT01000019.1, from coordinate 21,748 downwards.
GATAATGTAAGGCGTTTGGGGTGGAAATTTATTTTTATTGATCTTGAAAAATATTTCATTTCCGTAAAACCAGAACATCCATACTAATGCTGCTGCAACAATTCCGTACAGCAGAGGAATTATAGTTGTCGGAATTTTTTTGCCTTTCATTTTATTGGCAACTAAGAAAACCGTCATATAAAATGCGACATACCCAACCTGTCCCGAAGGATAAATTGCAGGAAAAATATTGAACAGTAAGGTTAAGGAAACACAAAGCCCGATAAACCAGTTAATGTGTTTAGGAAAAAATCTTAAGATCAAAACTCCGAAGACCGTTAAAATATAATAAACCTTTAGATACCAGAAACTACCCATTACAACAGGAAAAGTATCTGCATTGGTATATTGATGAAGATACCAGTTTCCTAGATTTTCCCATTGTGGAATGGTTGAAATACTTGTGGTGGCATATTTTGATCCAAAAGTAGAATAGAAACTTTGCAGCCATTCCATAGAGAAAAATGTTAGGCCGAAAACTTTAAAAAAGTAATCTAAAAAAAACAGGAACGTTACGAAAATCATGTAGGTTACCTGTAGCTTCAGTAATCTGTATAGTGTTTTTTCAATGTTTGAACCTGAAGTAATTCCGCTTAAAGCATAAAATAAAGCGACATCAAATACCAGAGAAAATACTCTTACTTCAGCCGGAATATAAAACTGTCCCGACCAAAATGCGGTGTGAATAAATATGATGGAGAGTGTTGCCAATCCTTTTGCGAAATCAATATAAAGGTCTCTGTTCATGATGCTCTAATCTGGATTCAAAAGTAAATAAACTTTATGAATATTTCAGAGAAAGAAAAAGAGCCGGCTTCCATGAAACCGACTCTTTACTATTGTGAATATTCCGAAATACAATTAAATTGTATTGTCCGGACATTTAAAATCATCACTGCAAGCTGCACAGATAACGATATCTCCGCATGCATACATGCAGAATTCTGGTTCCGGCAGTTTTATTCCTCCTGCTCCTTTAATACTTTTTAATTGGCCTTTGCTTAGTTTTTTTAGATTTTTCATATTGTTTTAATTAAAAATTTGATAATCAAGTAAAGTTAATCAAAAAAACAATAAATCAATAGAGTGTGGTATATTTTATTCTGGTGAATTTAAATAAGTTTCACGTGAAACTATAAAATAAAAAAACGGGTTAAGTAACCCGTTTTTTTTATTTCTTAATCAATCCTAATTCGATCAGTCTTTCATGTAAAAATTCTCCTGCTGTAGTATCTTCGTACAATTTCGGATTGTTTTTGTCTACACAGTTTTCAAGGGCGTTTAATGACATTGAACTTATCGGATGCATAAAGAAAGGAATGGAGTATCTTGAGGTTCCCCACAATTCTCTTGGCGGGTTTACCACTCTGTGGATAGTAGATTTCAACTTGTTGTTGGTATGTCTTGATAGCATATCTCCCACGTTGATCATCAGTTCGTCCGGTTCTGCAATTGCATCAATCCATTCTCCGTTGTGGTTCTGCACCTGAAGACCTTTCCCCTGAGAACCCATTAAAAGGGTAATTAGGTTGATGTCTCCATGCGCTGCAGCTCTTACCGCATCGTTCGGTTCTTCTGTGATTGGGGGATAGTGAATCGGTCTTAAAATAGAATTTCCTTCTGCGATCTTGTCGTCAAAATAAAATTCATCCAATCCAAGATAAATTGCCAATGCTCTAAGAACATACTGTCCCGTTTTTTCAAGCATTTGGTAAGCTTCTTTACCTACTTCGTTGAATTTTGGAAGTTCCTCAACGATTACATTGTCTGGATACTCGCTTTTGTATCGGGAATCATCAGACACATATTGTCCGAAATGCCAAAACTCTTTCAAGTCTCCTTTTTTAAAGCCTTTTGCAGTTTCTTTACCGAATCCTACATAGCCTCTCTGTCCGCCAATTCCCGGAATTTCATACTTCTGTTTTGTTTCCGTTGGCAATTCAAAAAAGTTTTTTACCTCTCCATACAATTCATCTACCAATTTGTCATCAAGAAAGTGGCCTTTTAAGGCTACAAAACCAATTTCTTCATAAGCTTTTCCGATTTCATTTACAAATTTCTGTTTGCGTTCCGGGTCACCCGAAAGGAAATCACGCAGGTCTACACTAGGTATTTTGTCCATTTTTAGAAATTTACGAATTGCTAAATTACAGATTTTTGATTTAAAAATTATTTCGTGTTCCGCATTTATAAATTAAATTTGTATTATGAAAAAATATTCTTCTAAAAGAAGTATTCAGATACTTGCACACCTTCTTCAGCAATACGGAATTTCAGACATCGTTGTTTCTCCCGGATCTAGAAATGCACCTTTGGCGATACATTTTTCAGAAATAGACAGCTTCAACTGTTACAGTATTGTGGACGAAAGAAGTGCAGCTTTTGTAGGAATGGGGATGGTGATGAGCGAGAAAAAACCGGTAGCTATTACCTGCACAAGCGGTTCTGCAGCAGCTAATTATTATCCTGCCATTACTGAAGCTTTTTATTCGAATATTCCTTTGCTGATACTTACAGCGGACCGCCCGACGGATTATGTGGATATTTTCGACGGACAGACCATCAGACAGAATAATCTTTTTCATCAGCATTCTTATGGAGATTTCCAACTGTTGGAAGACAACCGCGAAAATGCTGAAGATATTAATTTTGATACGATTAAAAAGGCAATCGAGCTTTGTATAGAGAAACAAGGCCCGGTACATATTAATATTCCTTTAGAAGAACCTTTGTATGAACTGATTTCTGAACTTCCGACATTTCCAACGGTAGAAAGAACGATTCAGCAGAAAGAATACGAAATTCCTTCAAACCTTGTGGCCGACTGGAATACGTCACAGCGGATTTTGATTCTTGTAGGAACCAGAGACCACAGCCCGGAACTGGAAAATCAATTGACCCAATTGGTTAAAAATCATTCTGTAGTGGTATTGAGTGAAGCGAACTCGAATCTTTACCACGAAAAATTCTTCAGGTTTATTGATCGTTATGTTTTCAATTTTACGGAAGATGACTTTAAGATGTACGCTCCGGATTTATTAATCACGGTGGGACAGAATGTGGTTTCTAAGAAGGTAAAACAGTTTTTAAGAAAAGCAAAACCTAAGCAGCACTGGCATCTTGATCCTGTGTGGCAGCCGGATACTTATTTTGCATTAACTGAAAAAATTGAGGTAAAACCCGAGATTTTCTTTTCCAAGTTATTGAAATTTATTAATCTGGAGCCGAAGCCTTATTTTAACCTTTGGGAGGTTTTAAGGGATAAAAAAGATGCTAAGCATGAAAAATTCTTAAATTCTGTGGAGTTTTCGGATTTTTATTTCTTTCATAAAACTTCTCAGACGATTCCGGAGAACTATAATATTCATTTCAGCAACAGTTCCGCGATCCGATATGCACAATTATTTGATTACGGAAAGAGAAAAATATACTGTAACAGAGGAACAAGCGGTATAGACGGCTCAACTTCCACAGCAATGGGATTTGCCATTAAAAATGCCAATCCGACTTTACTGATTACAGGAGATTTAAGCTTCTTTTATGATATCAACGGGCTTTGGAACCAATATATTCCACCGTTTGTAAGAATCATGATCTTTAATAACGGTGAAGGAAACATCTTTAAAATTATTCCGGGACCGGGAAATGCCAACCCCAATACATTGGATGAATTTATTGCCACAAAGCATCATAAAAATGCAGAACATTTGGCAAAGCACTTCGGTTTTTCTTACACCAAAGTTGATGAAGAGGTTACATTAGACCGTGTTCTGGAGAATTTCTTCAAGCCGGATACTCAGCCTAAAATATTGGAAGTCAATACCCACGCCATGCATAATGCGGATATCCAGAAATCTTATTTTAACTTTTTAAAAGAGAACTAAAGATCTAAATATTCTTCATTGCCTGGCAGATTGGTAATCCTGTCTAGCGGATAGATGAAATTTTCATCAAAATCATTCATTGCATTAATGATCTGGAAGTGAGAAAATTGCTTTATATTTTGTAAAGTAATTTCCGTTTCTTTGATCTTTTTATGCTTTAAAAGATTTTGTCTCTGAACACCATTCAAAAGATAACTATTGGGAGTAAACCAGTCTTTACCTTTCAGAAATAAAAGATTAGAGAAAGAAGTATCTGTAATGTGGTTGTTTTTAACGATAATGATTTCTTCAGCCTTAGATTTCATCTTCATTTTTTCCAGCTCCTTACGGTCTTCAAATTTGAAGGAATAATCGTAGCTGTTGTTTTCAACAAGCTGAAAATTTTCAATTTCAGGAATTGCATAAGGAATCATCTGGGTACGGACTCTCTTGTCAAGATCATAAACAACTCTTAGCTTAAAGAGACCGTCTTCATCATGTTCAAGATGTTTATAAATTTTTGCAAGATCAATGGAACCTTCCTTCCCAAAATGGGCGAAAGTCTGATCCACACGCTTTTGGTGGAAATCCAATAAGAAAATTTCCTGATCTTCTACTTTAATGCTTTCAATGAATTGGGACATAGATTTTATTTTTCATTTCCTGATATTCGTCTTCTAACCGGCTCATGTGCGTGATGCCGCCGCCACTTTTGAAGTAAAGCTCATCGCCCTCCTTTTCAATAAAACGGATCATGACACAGCTGTCGACATTTTTTCCATCAAACCAACCGCAAATCCCTGTGTAGTAACCTCTGTCAAACCCTTCCGCTTCAAGGATTATTTCTAATGTTTTTGGCTTAGGAGCCCCTAAAATAGATCCGGCAGGAAGCAGTTTTTTCATAATACTACCTATTTTACCATCAAATTCAGGCTTTAAAAAACCCGAAATTTCAGAACTCATGGCGTACAAATCCTTTTGCTTTGTTTTAATAAAGTCAATGTACTGAAATTTGTCGACCTTTACATCATTTGCTACCATGCTGAGATCATTCCGAAGCAAATCAACTACGGTATAATGTTCGGCTTTTTCCTTCTTGTCGTTCTTCAGAATTTCTGCTGCATTGTCCAGAGAGGCATCAATGGTACCTTTCATCGGGTAGGTAAGGATTTTTCCGTCGATGATCTTTACAAAAGTTTCAGGAGAAAAAAATACGAAAAAATCTTTATAAAAAACCTTATATTTTGCACGGGAATGATAAAAAATTTCTTCCAGCGTTAAATTGGTTTCAATCTTTGTTCTTCGGGTATAGTTTACCAGATAAGAATTTCCGAAGCGGATATTTTTCTGAACTTTATCAAATCCTTCCTTAAAGCTATCCAAGGTTTCCGGATAAGATTTCCACTCGATTTTTTTATCTAGCGGCTGTTCCTTCTTTGTGTTAGAAAAGTTTTGAAAATCAATTAATAAACCTGATTTTTTAATTTCATCTTCTTTAAAAATTTCAACATTTTCTGCAAGAAAGTCGATAATGAAAAAATAGGGAACTTTCTGGGCCGAAAGCTCGTCCATTTCCATAAATTTTTGATGATTCACTGAAAACATTCCGCAAAAGTAATTATTGATGTTTACTTTTGCACAAAATTTTTTTAATGGAAAGCAAATATCCACAGAAACCGGGATTAGATTTTATACTGAAGCAGGCATTTTTATATTGGAACAAAACACTGATGTTTCAGCTGATGTTTTCGATCATGTATTTTGGGGTTTTCATGACAGTATTTTTTATGTGTGATATGAAATACGGAATCATTGGTGAATTTAATGAAGTTTCAAAATATCTGCAGGACGGAATGCAGGCCTATGTAACAGAGCTTAATAAGCTGGTGGCTACCGAAAATTATCAGAATTTTTCTTTATGGATGATGGGGACTACCATTTTTCTCTATCCTTTAAATCTTGGTTTTTATCAGATCTACCGAAAGATCGATCTTGGGGAAAAGCCTGAGCTTGCGGATTTGTTCGTTGGCTATAACGGATTGAATTTTTTCAAATACATTTCATTCTACATTTTCTGGTATTTTATTTTTAAGTTTACGGCCCCTACCATAATTTTGGCGGTGATTTGGGTTTGCATTACCATTTTCGTGGCACCGATGATGTTTTTTATGAACAAAACTATCTTCGAATCTATTTCTTTAAATTTTAAAGCATTGAAAATGTATTTCTTAGAAATATTTGTGTGTGTTATTGTTGCAGTTATCTTTAAATATATCGGATTTCTATTATTTTTTGTAGGTGCGCTGTTCACGTTTCCTTTCTGGAATGCCATGATCTATTCGCTTTACAAAACAATTTTCTCGGAAAAGGGATAAATTTCCGTTTTTTTAATGTCTTTTCGCTAAAAAAAGATTAATTTGGTAGAAATAACATTAAAAAAATACACCATGTCAGAATTTAACGAGTTTGACCAGCAAGGGTCGGTTCCCGAAAGAAGTACGGGATCTATCATTTCGCACGCTTTTGAAATGTATAAAGGCGTTTTTCTCTACGCAATTGTTGCGATGATTGTTTATATTGCTTTGGGATATGCTATACAGCTTTTAACTGGCTTTGATTCAGGGGCTATTGTTGAGGAGATGAGAGAATCTGGAGATTACAGCAATTTCAGCTATTGGAATATGCCGGGATTCCGTCTTTACCTAACATTCTCCAGTCTGTTAGGGCTTTTGTTGGCTCCTTTATATGTTGGCCTGATCTATATGGTTAATAAATACAATACCAAAAATGCAATTGAATTTTCCGACCTTTTTATCGGATACAGACAGAATTTCGTTAATATTCTGATCTATGCATTTCTTTCATGGATTATTTCTACTGTTGCACTGACTTTATGTGTGGTGCCGATTGTATTTGTTTATCCGTTTCTGATGTTGGGATATCCTATCCTTTTGTTCGAAAATGCATCTGCAACTGATGCTTTGGGTAAGTCATTCAACATTGTTAAAGAAAATTACGGCACTTTTCTTGGTATTACGATCTTAGGTTTTCTTATATCCATGGCAGGAATCGTACTTTGCTTTATCGGGATAATTCTTACGGCACCTTTTATCATGGTAGTAATGTATTCTGCATACTGTGCCTATTTGGGAAAACCGAGACAAATAAGTTTTGAAAAATAATGAATAAAGATCAGCAGATAAGCAGCGTAAAAATAAAGCAGGTTTCGTTACTGGCTATTATTTTGGTATTGGCAGGATTAATATGTTTCAATCTTGCTCTATTTATCCCTTCCGTGTTGGGAGCCATTACTATTTATGTGGTTTGCCGGAAGTACAATTTTTATCTGCAGGAAGAAAAGAAATGGAAGCCGTGGCTTTCCTCTCTGCTTTTGATGTTTGCAAGTTTAATTATTCTTATCCTTCCGATTTACTTTATCGGCGATCTGCTTATTGAAAAGTTGGGAAACGCACAGGCTTACATGACTAAATTCAATGTATTCCTTGAAAAAATCCACACTTATATTTATTCAAAGACAGGATTTGATATATTGAGCAACGAAAATACTTCAAAGCTTAGAAATTCTATAGGACAGTATTCTACAAAGGCTTTAAGTGGCACTTTTAATACTCTTACGGTGGTACTTTCCATGTATTTTATTTTATATTTTATGTTGGAAAGACCCCGCTTTTTTGAAAGAATACTTTCTTCTTCAGCCCCTTTAAAGAGATCGAATGTTTCTTTAATTGGCGAGAAAATGAGAAAACTGATCATGGCGAATGCTATCGGGATTCCTGTGGTAGCTCTTGGTCAGGGTATTGTTGCTTTGGTAGGATACTTTATTTTTGGAGCACCGAGCCCGGTTTTGCTTTTCGCGCTTACTGCAGCGGCATCTATGGTTCCGGTAGTGGGTGCGGCAATTATTTATATTCCGGTTTGTATTTATATGGTTGCTGAAGGAAATACAGGAATGGGTTTAGGGCTTGCGGCTTATTGTTTGGTGGTGGTTGGCTTAACGGATAATGTTCTGCGGTTTACCCTTTTGAAAAAACTGGAAGATATTCATCCTTTGAACACCGTTTTCGGAATTATCATGGGAATGAATCTGTTTGGTTTTATGGGATTAATTTTCGGACCTATCCTGATTTCGTTGACACTCCTATTGATCCAGGTCTATAGAAACGAGTTTTCGGATGATGATACGCCTGATCTGCAACTGCCGGATAAAGATGATGAATTAGAACAAAAAATTGATTTAACAGTATAAAATGGAGAACGGAATAACGCCTGAAATATTAAGCGAAATCTGTGTTGTAAAAATGCCTTTCGGAAAATATGAAGGAACAGTTTTGGCGGATTTACCGATCAGTTATCTTGAATGGTTTTACCGAAAAGGGATGCCTAAAGGTAAACTGGGAATGCAGCTTTCGACGATATATGAAATAAAACTAAACGGATTAATGGATTTACTGATTCCGATTCGTAGTGGAGCGTTATATGATAAAAAACAAATACCAAAGACGTATAAGTTTTAGAAAAATTTCGGCGGCATCGAAGATGCCGCCGAAATTTTGTTACTCTTTCAAAGCGGCAATTTCGTCCCTTAATTTTGCTGCTTTAATGAAGTCCAGATTTTTTGCTGCGGCTTCCATTTCTTTTTGTTTTTGTGCAATTACCTTTTCGATATCTTCTGAAGTATAGCTGGCTTTGGTCTCCGCAACTTTCTGAAGGATCTCTTTCTGGGTGTATTTTTCATCCGGGAAATCTTTGCTTCTTCCGACTAAGTTCTCAGAAATCTTTTTATTTAACGCAACAGGAACTTTGCCATGCTCTTCGTTGTACTGCATCTGCTTTGCACGTCGGTATTCCGTTTCATCAAGCGTCGCCTGCATAGATTTTGTGATTTTATCGGCATACATGATTGCTTTTCCGTTAAGGTTTCTTGCAGCACGGCCAACTGTCTGAATCATCGATCTTCGGCTTCTCAGCATTCCTTCTTTATCGGCATCGAGAATGGCCACCAGCGAAACTTCAGGTAAATCTAATCCTTCTCTTAACAAATTAACCCCGATTAAAACATCAAAAAGCCCGACACGAAGATCCTGCATAATTTGGATACGCTCGAGTGTTTCCACATCCGAGTGAATATATCTCGTTCTGATTCCGAATTTTACGAAATATTTGGTTAATTCTTCCGCCATTTTCTTTGTCAGCGTAGTCACCAAAACTCTTTCATCGGCATCGGCTCTTTTCTGGATTTCTTCCATTAAATCATCAATCTGGTTAAGCGTTGGCCTGATCTCAATAATAGGATCTAATAACCCTGTCGGTCGGATAATCTGTTCAATATAAGCCCCTCCCGTTTTTTCCAGTTCATAATCAGCCGGAGTTGCAGAAACATAAATAACCTGATTCTGAATGGCCTCAAATTCTTCAAATTTCAAAGGTCTATTGTCCATTGCAGCAGGAAGTCTGAAGCCATATTCCACCAAAGATTCCTTTCTGCTTCGGTCGCCTCCATACATCGCATGAACCTGGGGAACCGTTACGTGGCTTTCATCGATCACCATTAAAAAGTCTTTTGGAAAATAATCTAGCAAACAGAAAGGTCTTGTTCCTGGTAACCTTCCGTCGAGATATCGCGAATAGTTTTCAATTCCCGAGCAGTAGCCTAATTCTTTAATCATTTCAAGATCCAGCTCGGTTCTTTCCTGTAATCTTTTGGCTTCCAGTGGTTTTTCAATTGAATTGAAAAAGTCAACCTGCTTTACCAAATCATCCTGAATATGTCTGATAGCACCATTTAAGGTCTCTTTGGAGGTCACAAAAAGGTTGGCAGGGTAGATCTGAATCTGTTCAAAATTGGAAGTCACATTCCCGGAAACAGGATCGAAACTCTGGATTTTTTCAATTTCATCACCAAAAAACTGAATTCTTACGGCATTGTCTGCGTAAGCAGGGAAAACATCAATAACATCACCTTTCACACGGAAGGTTCCTCTCTGGAATTCATTTAATGTTCTCGCGTATAATGCGTTTACCAAAGAGTGAAGGAGTGCAGTTCTTGTCACTTTTTCTCCGATGGCAATGGAGATTAATGATTTGTGAAATTCTGTCGGGTTCCCGATACCATAGATGCACGATACGGAAGCAACAATCAGTACGTCTCTTCTTCCTGAAAGTAAACTTGCCGTTGCAGAAAGTCTAAGTTTTTCCACTTCCTCGTTGATGCTCAGGTCTTTTTCAATATATGTTCCTGTGGTTGCGATATAAGCTTCAGGCTGATAGTAATCGTAGTAACTGACAAAATACTCCACAGCATTGTCCGGGAAGAATTCTTTGAATTCCATGAAAAGTTGTGCTGCCAGAGTCTTGTTGTGCGCCAGAACCAATGTGGGTTTCTGAACGTTTTGTACAACATTGGCCACTGTAAAGGTTTTACCGGATCCGGTAACTCCCAGAAGGGTCTGATATTTTTCGCCGATATTAATGCCTTCGGTTAATTTTTCGATGGCTTGCGGCTGGTCTCCGGTTGGTTTATATTCTGATTGAAGGTTGAATTGCATAGAAATAAGTGATCTTATATAACAAAAGTACGAAAGTTATTCTTGCCAATCCAATGATTTAACATGTCTAATAATGTATTGTCTCTTGTAGCTGTTTTTCAGGTATTTGCTTAGATAGTTCTTTATTGATTTTAATTATAATATAAATTTTATGTTATGATAATAAGTTAAACGTTTTATTTTGGTGTATTTTCAATAATATTTTAAAAATAGTATATTTTTAATAGTTAATGATTTTGGTTTTTAAATATATTTGCGTTAATCTATAAAAAATAACATGAAACAAAAATTACTCTCTTTAATTTTATTCTGCCTTTTTATCTCTGCATATTGTACAAAGCCTTTGCCTCCGGTTACGGTTTCACTGTATCAGGATGCAGTTTTTTATGATATGTATGCGGCAACAGTAAATCAGCCTTTGCCTACGGATGCAGTTCGCCTCAGCAACAGTACGTATACCAGAAAAATGACCGATGCTCAGCTGGATTCATTCGGAAACCAGGTAACGATGAATATTACAATCGGCGCTTTGTGTGATAATTATGACAGGTTGGCTCACGTAACTTTGGCTTTTGTTCCAAAAGGTGCTACATCGTACGATACAAATATGGTGAAGAAGCTGGAAATTGGACGTTTTGTAACGCCTTTTATGAACAAGAACATTTCGCCGACCAGTGTTCCGTATACCTTCCAGATTGATAATTTGGGTGCGATTTTTAAAGATGCCAATCTAAGAAGTCAATACGATTATTGGATAGAATTCAGTGTTTTTGGAGTTCCATATGCAGCTCAGACTCAGGTTGCGGGCTGTGCTGCGAGAATTGACACCTTTAAAGGATCACTAAGTTTTGTAACAGATAATAATACTGCAATTCCTGCTGTGAATAACGCTTTAGTAACAATGGCGGCGATCAAAAGTTTTAATAATTACAATGCTACCGACGAGCCTGGAACAACTTTAAGAATGCTTAATTTTACGACTACAAATACAATTAATAATGCCAACTTTTATTTAATAACTTCCAATCACGGAGCAAATTCAGGAGGGGAAGAATATGTGAGAAGACAACATTATGTTTATCTGAATGATCAGCAGATATTTACTTATAAGCCGGGTGGTATTTCATGTGAACCTTTCCGTCAGTATAATACGCAAGGCAACGGAATTTACGGAAGTTCTGCTCAGTCTACGGCATGGTGGACTTCGTGGAATAATTGGTGTCCGGGGAATTCTATACCGATCAGAAAAATCAACTTAGGAAATCTGGAGCCGGGTTTTCATACCTTTATGATTACTGTTCCGGATGCACAATTTGTGGGGCAGCAGGGAGATTTCCCTTTGTCTGTCTATCTTCAGGGTGAGGCAACCTCCATATTGGGAACCAAAGAAATGTCTGTAACGGATATCAAAATTTATCCTAATCCAACATCCGATTTCGTTAAAGTCGCGAGTACCAAAAAAATAAGAGGCGGAGAAATTTACTCTATGGAAGGAAGATTGATAAAAACCTTCATCGGTGCAGAATCTGATATTCGTGAACTTCCGACTGGAAATTATGTTTTAAAAATAACTTTTGATGACGGACTTTCTTTTAAACATAAGATTGTTAAAAAATAAAAGATAAAAAAACAGCACTCAATTTTGAATGCTGTTTTTTTATTACTGTAGACTAAGTACTATGGGAAATCTAAAATTACTCTCAACAGGTATTCCGTCTTTGGTTGCAGGTTTCCATTTTTTGTTTTGAAGCACTGCAAATATGGATTTTGAAACTTCGCTGTTCATTGTTTCATCACTTCCGGATACATTAAACATTTTCAGGTTACCTTTTTCATCAATCAGGATGTTGATGTTGGCTTTTAACACACCTTTTGATCCTTTTGCAAATTTTGAATCAAAAGCCAGCATAAATTCATTTCTCAGCTTATCGATTCCACCTGGAAACTCTGCTGGGGTTTGTTCATCAGCTTTTGCATTCAACGGAGCTTCTGATGTGTTTTGTTCTTTTGTTGGAGTCAGGTTTGTGTTTTTACCTTCTTTCGGACGGATGGTGTCTGTAATTTTTTTATTTTCATTGCTCTCTTTTACAGGCAATGCTTTTAGTGCTTCAAGATGATTTTTGTATTCTTTATCATCAGTGGCTTTAAAGCTGAGTGCGATATTTTTTTCACGGTTGAATTTTAATGCATATTCTGTCGTGTACAAAGTAACGGCATAATCAAATTTGCCATAATCAGGATTTTTAGGTAAGATTTTCAGGACATAAACGTGATAAAAATCTGTGTTTTTATAATTGTTCAAAATACTGTTGTCCACAATATTTCCATTCAGAGTAATATTATATTGAGGATTAAGGAACTGGTCTAATTGCTTCTGAGTCGGGACTTGCTTAAGAATTTCATCATAATGAATCCAAATCGGAAGATGAAGTTGATTTTTAATATCAATTTTATCAAATAATTCAACCAGTCTTACCTGCTCACTTCTTGGAACTTCTGTCTTGAATCTTTCAAAATCCTTATTCTCAATAATATCCGTGTACTTTTCGGTAATTCCTAAAAACTCTTTCAAAGCTTCCGGCTGATTCTTATGGCTCACAGGAGAAGGTGTGAAAATTTCAGATATCGGATTTTCGGTTTCGGCAGTTCCGTTGGCGTATACTTTTTCTGCAAAGAGTAATGTTAAACTTCCGAAAACTGGAAGAGCAAGATATTTTTTTATCGCCGCGAATTTAGAATTTTTTGCCGTCATCATAATGAATCGTTTTTTGGTGTTGTCGAAATTGAACTGATGGGTTAAATTAAGTTTTTGCTGTTTTAAAATCTCACTTAGAATAAGGTTCTGATAGCTTTTAATGTCGTTACCTTTCTTGATAACAGCCTCATCTGCCAAAAATTCATGGTTGGTAATGATTGCTTGTTTATAGAAATACACAAATGGATTAAACCAGGTCATTATTTTCAGAATTTCCACAAGAAAAATATCTAAAGAATGCTTTTGGTCTACGTGAATCTTTTCATGAAGAAACATTTTTTCATCTATTTTGTCATTCTCTAAGTAATTTTTTGAAAAATAAATCTTATTCATAAAGCTGAACGGAGCCATCTCCTGATTCAGCAGGACGACAGTTTTGTGGTTGTAAACAATTTCTTCTCCTTTAAGTTTTTTTAATTTAAAGATAGAATGGATAAATTTTATTAAAAAGAAAACAGCAACTGCGACATATATAATAAGTAATACGTTTTCATGGTTAAAAGTTTTTTCAGCAGGAATAAGAACTGCCGTGGTCGGTTGCTGTTTAATAGTTTCAAAAATAAGTGCCGGTTCTACAGCTTCAGCCTCTTTTTCAATCGTAATAAAAGGAACTGTGTAGGAAAAAATCAACCCCAAAAGAAGATAAATTCTGTTGAATGTAAATGTTTTCTCTTTTGATAAAAACAGATAATAAAGTCCCAGTAAAAGCCCGGAACAGATGATGATTTTTAGGAGAATGATCATTTTTCATCGATTTGCTGGTCAATAATATCACGGAGTTCTTTCAACTGTTTCTGCGAAAGTTTTGCGTTTGAAGTAAAAAACGATGCAAACTGCGTCACAGAACTGTTAAAAAAACGGTCAATCATAGAAGACATTTCTTCTTTAAAATATTCACCTTTGGCTACTTTGGGGTAGTATTCACGGGAATTTCCATACAGGGTGTATCCTACAAGATCTTTATTCTGCATTCTTTTCAGAAGCGTGGCAATCGTAGTATTTGCAGGTTTGGGCTCGGGATAAGATTCCAGAATATCTTTCATGAACACTTTTTCTTTGGCCCAAAGAATTTCCATGAGATCTTTTTCGGTATCGGTTAATTTCTGTTCTTTCATATTCTACGGATTGTTATTTTGTTCTACAAATGTAGAATATTTATTTTAACGGCCAAATTTTATTGGCATTATTTTTCCATTCAATTCAGTATATTCAATCCTAATCCTATGAAATTCAATAAATTTTATATCACAGCATTCAGTTTATTTTTAATTTTTTCTTCGTGCAAAGAAAATAAAATCAGTGCACAGCAAGTCGGAAAAGATGGAAGTGTGGAAACAGAACAGCCTAATTCTCCTGAATACAAACCGGCTTTTGCAGGGCAGACGAGAATAAAAGCAGTGAAAACAACTACTCCCTATCAGGTTGAAGTTTTAAATAAAGATCTTGGCAAGCCCTGGGGAATTGTCAATTTGCCGGACGGACGTTTTTTAATTACCGATAAACGGGGTCACATGAATGCTGTTTCTTTGGACGGAAAACAAATCATGAAGATTGAAGGTTTCCCGAAAGTTGATTCGAAAGGACAGGGTGGTATGCTGGACGTCGCTTTGGATCCTGATTTTAAATCGAATAATATCATTTACTTCAGTTTTTCAGAACCTTTTGAAAATGGAAATCATACGGCTGTTGCCAAGGGTGCGCTTTCCCAGGATTTAAAAAATATTTCTGATGTAAAAGTGATTTTCAGGGCAACTCCGACATACGACGGAGATAAGCATTACGGAAGTCGCCTGGCATTTGATAAAGAGGGAAACTTATTCGTAAGTACGGGGGAGAGATCAGATAAGCAGACAAGGGTATATGCTCAAAAAACAGATAATTATTTAGGTAAAATTTTAAAAATAACAAAAGACGGAAAACCTGCTCCAGGAAATCCCTTTGTTGGAAAAACAGGATTTAAGCCTGAAATCTATGCTTACGGAATCAGGAATCCCCAAGGAATGGCGATTGATCCCAACGGAAGCCTTTGGGATGTTGAAATGGGACCGAGAGGAGGGGACGAGATCAATTTAATTCAACCCGGAAAAAATTACGGTTGGGGAGATGTAACCTATGGAATTGAATATTCCGGTCAGAAGATCAATAACGGAACAACCCAAAAAGCAGGAACGGAACAGCCTGTTTATTATTGGGATCCTGTAATTTCTCCAAGCGGAGTAGATTTTTACACCGGAAATATAGCGGAATGGAAAGGGAATTTGATGATAGGCTGTCTGAGCGGTGAGCATATCAACAGAATTGTGATGAAAGACAATAAAGTAGTGGGTGAAGAGCGTCTGCTGGAAGATCAGAAAGAAAGATTCCGAGATGTATTAAGCGGTTCAGATGGTAATCTCTATGCGGTAACTGACAGCGGCAAGCTATATAAAATTTCAAAAAAATAAATGCTGATGCTGATAAAATAAAAACAGGCTGTCATAAAATGGCAGCCTGTCTGTCTAATGATATGTTAAAAATGAATGTTTATTTAAGTTCTTTGAATTCCTCCCCGGAGATTTCTCCGCTTTGGATTTTCCTTAATTCATCCATATACTGGCTCATGTAAGCATCAATTTCAGGATATTGGGTATTTTTACCCATTTTGTAAGCTCCGTTCAGAACTCCCTGATAATAATAAAAGAAATTATAATCGAAGGCAGAAGCGGTAAGATCATATTGACCTAACAGAAATCCTAAACGTACTGCAGATCTGCGCTGAGGTGGCGTTCCGTGATGTCCCGAGCTGGTCGTCTGATAATCACCGATACTCTGTGCAAATTCGTAAGCTGCAGCAATCTGTGCAAAGCTTGTCTGATTGTATCCGTTGGGTCTTCTTAAATAATAACCTGCAAAACCGTCAGCTTCCAGTTCGTTCGGTCGGGCGGTAGATTCACTTACGGAAGGCAATCCGAAAATGTACTGTAGCTGATGGCCGTATTCATGGGCTAAAATCATGGCATTAACAATGTCTCCGCCTTTATTTTTGGCGTCATAATAAATCGCGTAGCCGTAATAAATTTTTCCGGTGGAATAAGAAATGGCATTGTAGGTCGAATTGAAATTGGAAGGATCGTTCACAAATCTTAATGTGGGATTGCTTCTTCCCCACAGACTTGCAATTTTGGTCATTTGGGAATTCATAAAACTCGTATCCGCCGAGTTTTGCAGAGAAGTCGTTAGAACGGAATTCGAACTCCAGTACTGATCTACATAATAGCAGACTTTTTCAAGGGCATTCGGCTGATCGATCTTCAGATTGTCTGTTTGCTGTTCCTGCTGTAAGGGATTTTCTGAAATGTCGTCGTTACATGCTGACAGTGAGAGTGCAGCAGTGGCTCCCAAAAGTATTGGGATGAGGAAGTTTTTTTTCATATAAAATAATTTAGGTGTTTGCGAAGTTATTCATTTAAACGTAAAACAATATCACTTTATTGTGAAAAATTATTCAGCACATAGTTAAAATTTTATATAAAAAAGATGGAATTGAATTTGAGGTAATTAGAAAATAATTCTTATATTTGCACCTCGAAATAACTAAAAATTTATAAACAATGTTTGCAATTGTAGAAATAGCAGGGCTTCAATACAAAGTTGAGCAAGACCAGAAGTTGTTTGTGAACCGTTTAAAAGGAGACAAAGGAGGGAAAGTTTCTTTCGATAAAGTACTTCTTACTGTAAACGGAGCAATCACGGTAGGCGCCCCAGCTGTAAGCGGAATCACTGTAGAAGCAGAGATCCTGGATCACGTAAAAGCTGATAAAGTAATCGTTTTCAAAAAGAAAAGAAGAAAAGGTTACAAAGTGAAAAACGGTCACAGACAATCATTAACTCAGATTCAGATTACTGGTATTACAGGATTTGACGGAGCTAAGAAAGAAACTAAAGCGAAAAAAGCGCCTAAAACTGAGGAGGCTAGCGCAGAATAATTGTTAAACCAAAAAACCTTAAAATAAAATGGCACATAAGAAAGGAGTTGGTAGTTCCAAAAACGGTAGAGAATCTCACTCTAAAAGATTAGGTGTGAAGATTTTCGGAGGTCAGGATGCTATTGCCGGAAACATTATTGTTAGACAAAGAGGTACTCAACACCACCCAGGTGCAAACGTGGGAATCGGTAAAGATCACACTTTGTTCGCTTTAGTAGACGGTAAAGTAGTTTTCACTAAGAAAGCAAACAACAGATCTTTTGTATCTGTAGAAGCAAACGCATAATTTTAGCGTTTCATAAAAATTAAAACCTCGGCATTTGCTGAGGTTTTTTTATGTATCATCGTAAGCATATTCTTATTACATTTACAATGACATCAAATTAAAATCAATTGTTATGAAAAATGTAAAGAAAATCAAAAGACAGGATCTTAAAAATGTAATGGGAGGGGCGCTTCCTGTAAAAGATTGCTTACCGTGTAATATTTACTGTAGTATTCCGGAAGGTGAAAGACCGCCTTGCAATATTGTTTATATTGTGGCTCACTGCAACGGATGTAAAGATTATCCGGCAGAATCTTAGTAATGAAATAAAAAAATCTCCTTCAGCCTGAAGGAGATTTATATTTTAAAAGCCAACCTGGAATCCTGCTTTGATCCCGAAAGTTGAAATATCAGGACGATCCAGATAATTTCCTCGCCAGTTGAAGTCTACCCTGAAAATCCTAAGGTTTCCAAAGCCTATGTTTTCGATACCAACTCCATATTCATAATAAATATGCTCGCTTGGGGCAGAATATTTAAATCCTTCAACATTAATTGCTTTCGAGGCATCGCTTAAAGTTCCGTAAGCTCCTCTGATAAATGCAATTTCCCTTAATTTTAATTTCTTAATCAAAGGGATGTAAGAAAGGATTTTACCGTTAAAATGGTGTTCCAAATGAAGAGTAGTATAAGTGTCAGCGAAAAATTCATAATAATTAAGCTGGGCAAAAGTATTCTGAGCCAAGCTGTACGATTGGTTGCCCGGAATGACATTCTGTAATGCCAATGGAACCGTATCAAAATTTTTCCCTGCTTCAAAGCTGACTAAAGTCTTGCCCCAGCTTCCAATTAAGACAGGCTTATAGAACATGAATTGTAGCTTATTGTAATTAAAATCCGAACCAAATAACCCTTCAACTCCTCTTGTATATTTCAACACGATGGTTGGTGCCAGTGTTCCGTGTTCGTATCTGTCGATCCCGGTCTGGGAGAATTTTGCACCCGGTCTGGCGATTAAACTTAATGTAAAATGCGAGTCATTTGTAGTTTGACGCAGATTTCCATCCTTATAATACATCAGATTAAACCCTTCAGGATTGGCCGATTTAATGCTTTGCATGGTTCCGTCTAGTCTGATCTGGAAGTTTTTCCAGGGCTCAATGGAAGTAAAAACATTGCTTTGGTTTACCGAGCTTAAAGAAGCGTTTTCACCTCTCGCAAAAAGAGTAGAAGAAGCAAAGGTTCTCGCCATAATTCCATCGTCATTGGTCAGCTGAACACCCAATTGAAGAATGTCTCTTCTTGTTCCGGCACCAAGGGTAAATCTGTTTACTCTGTTGAACATAAACCTTGCCTCAGCACCATATTTCACCTGCTGGTCTTTGAAACCGTAAGCAGTATAGAACTGAACTCTCCAAGGATCGTTTCTTGTAAAATAGGTTCTTGCGCCTAAACGGATTCTGTCGCCCTCGATTTCATTTTTCCCGTAAATAGAGAAAATCGGACCTAAATCAATGCCTAATTTCTTCACATTGTAATAGCCTGAACCTAATGTTTCATACAGCTTAACAATTCTGTTGAATTTGGGGGTTTGATTAAGCTTATCAAGCATATCATAAATTCCCTGCTCACTCTTAGATAAAGAATCCGGTCTGGCTTTTACCCAATATGCATCATCTTTATCAACAAATTTATCACTGTACTCTTCTTCTGTTCTTTTGAAAACTTTATCTTCAAGAGGCTTATTGAATTGATATTCTGAATAATCAACAGATCTTTTTGCTAAAATGCTTTTCGCTGTTTTCTTTTTTGAAAAGGGGGTCATCTCGATTTCTGTGACGAATTTTCTAGGCAAAAAAGTATTTTCGTCAGGATTGTCATATTCGAGTTCGGTAGATATTCCGTTGATGAAATTAACATTGATTTTCTGGGTGGATTTTAAAGTAGCCCCTAAAACAGCATAAGAATCGGTATCGATATAAAGATATCCCTGAAATGCTAATACTTCAGTTCTCTTCGGCTGATAACGTATCTTAAAAGCACTTTCCCCGCGTATTGAAACAGTGTCTAATAAATTATAATCATACGTGCTGAAACCTGTTTCTCCTACCGGACTTGGAAAACCGATATCGAAATAATTCAGCGTATTATCATAGATATTGATGTCCCGATACAGATTTTTTGCCGTTAGCGTAATGATCTGATTATCCTGAAAACCTGAAGTTTTTTGGGCAACTAAAAGTCTTTTGGTTCTTTTGGAAGGCTTATTCTCTCCGTAATTTTCATAAATGGCTTCGTTGAGGAAAACCGGAAGGCCTATTTTACCACTGGCGGTAGAATCTTTGTAATCAAAAATAAATTCTAATTTGTTAAAGATTTTTCGCTTCATAAAAGCACTGTCCAGATTGTTGGCATCAAACTGAATTTTCTCGTACTCTTTATAAGTATAGGTATCGAATTTATCTAAACCGTTATTTCTTTTTCTTTCCCAGACTTTCTGCATAATAGCATAAGCGGGATTTTCCTTTTTGTTCTTATACTTCGGCTTCTCGTTATGGATAACAACTTCCTGGATGTTGCTGACTTTTTCCTGAGCCAGCTTTACAAAAATATTGGTAGCGTTTTCAGGAGTAATGTTGATGTTTTCCTGAGCGAAATTTTTCTTCTGAAATCTTAATTTATAAATAATGGTATCAGACTGTACTGCGAAACTACCGGAAGCAGTCGTTAAAGCAGGATCATTTTTTTCATTGATAAAAATATCTACCCCGCTGATTTCCTTATTGGTTTTAGCGTCCACAATCTTTCCATTGGCTGTAGTTTGTGCGTTGATATAGTCTACGAAAAAGAACAGGAAAAAGAGAGGGTAATATTTAGAGTTTTTAATTGACATTTGTTGTTTCTTCAAGCTATTGCATAAACAAAAAGTATGCATTTTTATTGTAAAAAATAAATAATATTTAAATCATAATGAATTTAAATACAAAACTACAAATGTAATAAAAATAACTGCATCATTTTGACGGACTTATAGTTATTATTTTGTTAAAATAAAGATATTTTTGAAGGGATGATTATTTCGAATTTTGAAATAAAAAAAGACCTACATTTCTGTAAGTCTTTTGGCTCCTCCTGCTGGGCTCGAACCAGCGACCCTCTGATTAACAGTCAGATGCTCTAACCAACTGAGCTAAGGAGGAATTTCCTATTGTTTTAGTGGTGCAAATATAATATGAATATTAATAGCACGCAAATTTTTATTTCAAAAATATTAATATTTTTCCTTTAGTGAAGGGTGTTTAGCAGTTATTTAATTATTTTTCAAGGAATTAAATAATGGCTGTGCCACAGATTAAAAAACTAATTGCTTAGTTCTAACGGATTTTCGTATTTCCTGTTTTCTTCTTTTTCTTTTGTTCTTTG
Organism: Chryseobacterium arachidis; assembly: GCF_900129245.1. Classification (GTDB taxonomy): domain Bacteria; phylum Bacteroidota; class Bacteroidia; order Flavobacteriales; family Weeksellaceae; genus Chryseobacterium; species Chryseobacterium arachidis. The sequence goes on along the minus strand of NZ_FQUT01000019.1, from coordinate 872 downwards.
TCTTGCCATTTCCTGCCCTTTGATAATTGTGGTTCCCTGGCTTGCAAGTACGGCTGTTGCGTTGGCTTCAGCATTTTTTAAAGTTTCTTTCAGTTTTGCTTGTGTTGTTTCTATGGCTTCTGTGTATCTGCTTTTCTTAACGGTAATTAATTTACCTTTCAGTTTGGCGGTTGGGATAGATTTTACCAGTTCAAAATCAAACTCTCCTTTATCATCTGTTATTTTGATAATCAATCCGGGTAATCCGCTGAATTTATAAGGACCATAAGACAGAGGGATTTCGGGGGAATACCATGCGATCCAATTTCTTCCTTTGAAGGTTACTTCAGCTTTTTTACAATTAACAGTATTGATTACTTTTGTTTCATCCACAAGTTTCCAGGTTTTTATTACCGGTTCTTTGTAAGTGAGTATGACATTCCGACTAATCTGAAATATTGTATGTTTTCATTTGATTGGATGATGGTAAAAGATAAATTTGTTTTGGGAATTACTGTGCCTGCTTTCCAGCCTAGAGTAATGCTTCCGTCAGGATTGTGTGTGCTATTGAGAGAATTTTCCATTACCGAATCACCTTTTAGCGATATGGCGCTCGCAAAAAATGCGCGTCGATCGGCTATTTGTAATGAGAAAAGCTCTTCGTATCTATTTTCAGTTCGGGTATCAAATTTGGCCTTTAGAAGATAAGTAAATTCCCCACGTAAAGTATCTTGCTTGCCCGATTGGGTGTAAAATAAGACACTATACAGTAAAATAAATATTTGAAATACTTTTTTCGGATCAGTCTCAAAAGTTGGGGAGAAAATAAAAATAGTAACTTTGTGGAATGTTAAATGATGCTGAAATTCTGAAATTATTCTTACCCGAATTAT
>NZ_FQUT01000028.1 GCF_900129245.1 Chryseobacterium arachidis | reverse complement strand
TCAATTTTGTACTGTAGATAAGCTGTACGGTACAGTATATCTTTTAATATAAATTCTTAGGTCTTATGGAAGGTCATAATTCAGCAGAAAGTCCAATTTATAAATTAGCAACTACCCCTGAGGGAATTGTCGATTCTCTTTTGGATCATTTTAATTCCAGGGATATCGAAGCTATGCTCGGTTTCTATGAGGATGATGCGGTCATCATTAATACCAGTGGCGAGCCCAAACGTGGAAAAACAGAGATCGCCCGTGAGCTGCAGCAGTCATTCGGATTCGGATTGCCGATAAAAATTGTTAACAGGAATATTTATTCTACCGATAATCTGGCCGCACTGGTGCTGGAGTGGAAAATCGTTGGAACAGGAAATAACGGCGAAAAAGTAAATATCACGGGAACTTCAAGCGATTACGCAAAGAAAGGACCGGACGGATATTGGAGATGCTGGTTTGGAAATCCATTCGGCGTACAGGTACGAAGCTTATTTTAATCAATTTTTACAAATTTAAATAGTTCAGATATGAAAATTTTAGTAATCGGTGGCACAGGTCTTACGGGAAGGCTGGTCTCAAAAAAACTGGAAAAACTTGGTCATCAGGTGATCATTGGTTCACCTTCACATGGAGTGGATATCATGACTGGAGAAGGTCTTTCCCAGGCACTGGAAAATACGGAGATCGTGATAGATTTATCCAACTCTTCTTCTCCTGAAGAAGAAAATGCAATCAACTTTTTTCTGACCGCAGGAAAGAATCTGGTGAATGCAGAGCTGGCAGCGAACATCAGGCATCATCTGGTTCTTTCGATTGTAGGAACGGACGATGCGCTGGAAATAGGATATCTTCGCGCAAAGAAACATCAGGAAGACAATATCAAGAACTCCGGAATCCCTTATACCATAATCCGTTCAACACAGTTTCATGAACATACCGATACGATAATCGCCGTTCAGGGATTGGCTGACAAGGTTTTTGTGTCAAAGATCGACTATCAGCCCATTGCGCTGGAAGATGTAACGGATTACATTGTTCAGTTCGCACTCGAGGAGCCTAAAAACGGTACGGTGGAGATTGCGGGTCCAACCAGAGCAAATATGGATGATTTTGTTGCGAAATATATCGAGATAAGCGGAAAGCCTTTAAAAGTTTTTTCTGACGAGGACAGCAAATATATGCATCTTGTAGTCCCTAAATCGCTGTTAGTCCCTGCTGGAGAATATAATGCAGGCAAGATCCATTTTGAGGATTGGGCGCTGAGTACTTTGGCTAATTAAAGCATTCCAATCTATTACTTAGTTAACTGATCTTTCAGAGGTCTTTTATTTATAAATGCAGGTCGGCTCCGCCCTGCATTTATTGTTGATTATCACCAGCAATTGGTGTTTAAATTTTTTCACATATTAACGTGTCTTCTTTACCGGGCTTTTTATTTCATTCTTTTGGCACAGAAAAGAGTTTCCTTTTATCGCCCCGACCCTTATCACATTTTGTGTTCCCATGAATCTTTTATAAAAGATCTTGTTTCTTTCAGTAGGATTCCATTGGCCTGAATAGTAAAAAGCGCCATCTAAATTCTATAGATAGCGCTTCGTCCACTGATTGGAATGTATGGATTTAATAGTCATATCCTCATACCATCACTATTTTGATTCTATATATTTAACGTAAGTATGAAATTCTGTTTTAGTAAAGCCTAACTTTTCATACAGTTTCTGAGCCTTTAGGTTGTAATAAGAAGTAGATAGTACAACTTTTCCTCTGTCAGATGTTTCGCTGTAAGCAAGCACCTCTTCGATCAAAGACTCCGCTATTCCCCTCTTCCTGTATTCCGGATTGACGAATATATCATTCAGTACCCAGATTTTTTCAGTTCCAACAGAAGTAAAAGATGGATATAGCTGGGTAAAACCACAAATCTTCTCATCGGATACAGCTATAAAAATTACACTCTCATTCTTCTCGATCCGTTCCTTTAGAAAGTCGTATGATCTGCTATATTCCATGGGCTGTTCATAAAACACCCTATATTCGGCAAATAGTTGAGCCAGTTCAGCCAGATGATCTGCCGTTGCCCGTAAAATTCTCATATTTATCTTTTTAAAAATTCTCTTATCATATTAGTTGATTCTCCGCAAGGAAAAGTACTTGCGGATCTTCTCAAAGACTGACCGGTTAACTGTGCTTAATGGAGGTATAAAATCTGTCCCGTAAGTTTTGACACTTAAGTATCTTTTCAAATTGAAATAATCGTCTTCTGATACGATATTCTTCAATTTGAAACAGTCATATTCCATTTTGAGTTCTTCAAGGTGATCCTCTTCATTGTAAATGATTTTTGACCAGGAATAAAATTTATCGATCAATCTTTTTTTATCTTCGTTCTCAACTGGATCTCCAAATTCCTGATCCTCAAGAACAGCGACGCAGATATCGAGCACTTCCTTAGTCAGGGTAAACTGAAGTCCCTCTGCATCTTCCCGGTCGTTATAATATTCAGCAAACTGCCCTGAAGCGATATGTTTTCTGTGCTCGGGATGCAAGCTGATATATTTATGAAGCAAGGAGGATTCCCCACTGTTTATTTCTACCTCAAGTGCGACATTGTAGATCAGTTCCATGCTTAAGTTTTTGGCAATTTGATACATTTTAAAGTTAACAGACAAGCTTACCCTGTTAAAGTGATAGGCAAATAGTTTTTCAGAATATTCTCTGATTTCGATTTAAAAT
>NZ_FQUT01000017.1 GCF_900129245.1 Chryseobacterium arachidis | reverse complement strand
CACAGAAGTTAAGCCCACCAGCGCCGATGGTACTGCTAACGCGGGAGAGTAGGTCGCCGCCAGTTTTTATTAAAAGTCTCATAGATTATTCTGTGGGACTTTTTTTTTGTTTGAAACTCAAAGAAATCCAGGCTTAAAACTCAAAGAGTTAGCTTTGCCTATTGCCTATTGCCTATTGCCTATTGCCTATTGCCTATTCAAAAGGAAGCTCCGTAGGGGCGGCCTGTGTAATAACTTTGCATATAGATAGCTATTTTTTTAAAGGATAGGACTTCACCTATCCTTTAAAAAATCGCCACTTCGTGGCTCTCAATTTATTTGGATATATCTTAGTTTGAGTTTGGAGAAGTCTTTTTAATGATTATTAAAAAACATAAATTAAGGATAATCTTTCTAAAGTCAAAAAAAATCCCGATTTTTGCCCTCTTCAATAATTCCGAAAATTCATGAAACTTTGTATTGCCGAAAAACCCAGTGTTGCCAGAGATATCGCCAAAGTATTAGGTGCTACTACGCCTAAACAAGGCTATATGGAAGGAAACGGCTATTGCGTTACCTGGACTTTCGGACATCTTTGTACCCTCAAAGAACCTCATGATTATGGTCCGCAGTACAAATCATGGAATTTATTTTTGCTGCCAATTATACCCAACAGTTTCGGAATCAAGTTAATCCCCAACAAAGGAGTTGAAAATCAATTTAAAGTGATTGAAAGATTAGTTGAAGAATGTGAAGAAGTCATCAACTGTGGGGATGCTGGTCAGGAGGGAGAACTGATTCAAAGATGGGTTCTACAAAAAGCAAAATGCAATAAACCGATTCAGCGTTTGTGGATTTCTTCTCTTACCGAAGAGGCAATCAAAGAAGGGTTTGCAAGTTTAAAACCTGCCGAAGATTACAGAAACCTTTATTTGGCTGGAAATGCGAGAGCGATTGGTGACTGGTTGCTGGGAATCAATGCAACCCGGTTATTTACCAAGAAATTTGGTGGAAATAAAGCCGTTCTTTCCATAGGAAGGGTTCAGACTCCGACGCTAGCAATGCTGGTTCAGCGTCAGAAAGAAATTGATGCTTTTACCACCGAAGAATATTGGGAACTGAAAACCAAATATCGTGACGTTATTTTCAACGCTGCGATTGACCGTTTAAAAACGTTGGAACGTGCCGAAAAAGGATTAGAATATTTAAAGGTAAATCCTTTTGAAATCGTTTCCTTTGAAATTAAAGAAGGGAAAGAAAAAAATCCAAGACTCTTCGATTTAACGGGACTTCAGGTGGAAGCCAATAAAAAGTACGGCTATTCTGCAGAAAATACGTTGAATTATGTACAAAGTCTGTACGAGAAAAAGCACGTAACCTATCCGCGTGTGGATACTACATATCTATCAGAAAGCTTATATCCGAAAATAGAAGGGATCCTCAGAAAAATGTATTTTTATCAGGAGTTGGTTTCCCCGTTATTAGAGGCACCAATTCCGAAATCAAAAGCGGTTTTTGATGATGCTAAAGTAACCGACCACCACGCGATTATTCCGACAGAGGTTCCACCTTCTCAAAATCTGACCAGGGAAGAGAAGCTGATTTATGACTTAGTTGCCAAACGCTTCATCGCTGTTTTTTACCCTGAATGTAAAATTTCGAATACTTTGGTGGAAGGAAAAGTAGGAACGATCCCTTTTAAAACCAGTGGACGGCAAATTCTTGAACCGGGTTGGAGAGCCGTGTACGCAAAAGAACCAAAAGAAGAAAATACAGATAAGGATAAGGAAAAAGAAAAAGAGGAAGAACAGACTATTCCAGAATTTATAGTTGGTGAAACGGGACCTCATGATCCAATGATCCACCAGGGGAAAACTTCGCCACCCAAACCTTATACGGAAGCAACGCTTCTCCGTGCGATGGAAACTGCCGGAAAACAGGTAGAAGACGAAGAACTTAGGGAAATGTTGAAAAATAATGGCATTGGAAGACCTTCAACCCGTGCGAATATTATCGAAACACTTTTCAAAAGAAAATACATTGAGAAGAAAAGAAAGAATCTGATTGCTACCCAAACAGGAATTCAATTGATTGACACAATCGAAGATGAATTGCTGAAAAGTCCCGAATTGACGGGAGAGTGGGAATCTAAACTCCGTAAAATTGAAAAAGGGGAATATGAAGCCAATCAGTTTAAGGAAGAATTGATCCAAATGGTGACGGAACTGACCAAAAAAGTTGTGGACGGCAAAGGGAAAGTAATCACTTTGATCGAGGAAAAAGAAGAAATCAAAGAAAAGAAAAAACGGGAACCTGCCGTAAAAAAAGAACTTCAGGCGTGGGAGGAAACCAAATGTCCTAAGTGTAAAGAACATCATTTGATGAAAGGAAAAGCCGCTGTTGGCTGTTCCGATTTTAAAAATTGTGGCTTTAAAATTTCTTTTGAAATCTTTGGAAAGAAATTATCAGATAAACAATTAATGGATTTAGTATTAAAAGCAAAAACTTCCAAGTTGAAAGGCTTTACCACACATCCCGAAAGTTTGACAGAAGGGGTTTTATCTTTTGATGATCATTTCAGTGTAATTATTGCTTGATTATAAATTTGTCACGATAAATAAAAACAGGATGAAAATTTAAACCAGTCCTGTTTTTATTTAATTATTCATGAGTCTGATTGAAAAAGTTGAGCATATTTTCAAGAGCATTTTCAGCATGCATCAGTTCACCATTGTCAAGAGATTCTTTTGCAACAATTGCAGCTCTTTTTCGCATCTGGATTTCATACCCGGAAATGGCTTCTTGCAAGGTGTTATATTGATCGGAGGCTAAACATTCACTCAACTCCAAAGCATCCAACATTGCCATATTAACGCCTTCTCCGGCAAACGGAGGCATTACGTGGGCAGCGTCTCCAATCATTGTTACATTAGATTGCGTTTCCCAGGTCTGATCAAAAGGAATACAATAGATAGGGCGTGGAATAAATGGTATTTCTGCATTTTCAAACAATTCAAGCCAGATGCTGTTCCATTTCGGATAAGTATTTTTATACCAATCTAATATTTGGAATTTGTCAGAATAATCTAAACCACTGTTTGCTGACCAATTTTCATCAGTTCTAAAACTTGCGTAAAAACCGATATCACCGTTACCCTTTTGCCCCATTAAAAGGTTTTTATTGTTTCCGAACGCCATTATTTTTCCGCCTTTCAACAAAGTGCTGACTTTTGGAGCAGTTTCTTCTGCCTGCAGAATATTTCCTTCAAGCATTGTGATACCAGTGTAAAAAGCCTTACTGTCCGTAATATAAGGACGGATTTTTGAATTGGCACCATCACAGGCAATCACAATATCTGCATAAACACTAGTTTTATTTTTAAAGTGCAAAAGCCATCCTTCATGCTGCTTTTCCATCGAAATAAAATGACTGTCCCAAATTACAGTTTCAGGCTGTAAAGATTCGAGTAAAATCTTTCGTAATGTGCCACGGTCTATTTCCGGACGGAAATGGTGATGTCCGAAATTTTCCTCAGATTTTGCTTCGTGATCGCTGAAAAATATTTCTGCATTTTCGTTCATGATAAGCTCTCTGTCTGCCCCGACAAGATAATTTTGTTTGAATTCTTCAAGCAAATCTGCCTTACGAATTGCCGCTAATCCGGAATCATCATGAAGGTCGAGAGGAGCTCCCTGAACACGGGCATTTTTATTAAGGTCTCTTTCAAATACCTTTACATCAGCACCATTTAATTGTAATAATCTTGCGAGGGTTAATCCACCCGGACCACCGCCTACGATGGCAATTGATTTATTGTTGATCAACATAATTTTAAATTTTATCCTGCAAAATTATAAGGTATGATAAACCAAAAATTGTAAAAATCGGTCGTTTTGATTCTTAAACAATTCTTTTGGGGAAACTCCGGAAAGTTTTTTGATTTCTTTAATGAAATGAGACTGATCGGTAAAATTAAGTTGTGGAAAAAGGTTTCCATCTTTTATATGATGGAGGGATGCCTGAAAACGTAATATTTTGCAATAATACTTTAATGAAATTCCCAATTGCCTATTGAAATAACAGTTAATCTGTCGTTCATTCCAAAAGATTTGTTCCGAAAGATCTTTAACACTAATCTCTCCATGAGCTGCAAAAATAAGTTCAAACAATTTTCTTTTTCTTTCATCAATTTCAGAGGGAAGTAAGGATTTAATTTTTTCTGAAGCTTTCTCACAGAATTGATCAAAATTGTCCAGGTCATTAATATTGAAATCCCAAAAGGTATTGGGCAATTCTTTTCCGCTGTTCACAAACTCGGCAATAGACTGATGAAGAGTATATTCCAGCGCAAGCGGATTAAAGCTAATGGCGAAAAAAGTGGAAAAACTTGTTTGGGGCATCGGTTTGGGCTGGGTTTCCAATCCCATCAAAACAATTTGAAACTGATTATTGATGGTTTTGCAGAAAAGCAAATCAATTTTTCCGTTGGGGATGATTACGCCTTCCTTAAATGTCTCCAGATTCTGTAACGAAGAATAACCATACACAAAATCGGTAAGTGATTTTTCCGGCCTGGTAAATTGGTATATCAAATCGTTGCTCATGATATGTTTTTAGCTTATTTCAGGTAAACGAATTACAGTTTACTATTTTTATCCATTAAAAGTAAGTGAAAATTTTCACGTTTTTTAGCGTTATATTACATTTGTTTCAAATTAAAAATAATGACTCCGGAAAAAAAACAATTGATAACGGACAGCTTCACTCGCTCCGAAACTTTAAAATTCTACAGAGCCGAACTTTTGGAAGTCGAAACAGATTTCATTTCCATAAAAATCCCAAAAATGGATTTAATGACCAGAAAAGCAGGAATGTTCAATGGTGCCATGATTGCTTCTTTGGTTGATGTTTCTTCGGGATACGCAGCGGTAAGTCATTATAAAGAAGACTGCTACGTAGTGACGGTTGAACTGAAAGTCAATTATTTAAGACCTGCGATTGGAGACGCATTGGTTTCAAAATCTTATGTTGTTAAAGGAGGGGCAAAAATCTCTGTCATCAGAACTGAAATTTATGCCGTTGACGAAAAAGGAACATCGGAGAGTCATGTGGCAACATCTTTGGTGACGATGATGAAAATCAAATAATAATTCCTATTAACAAATGGAACACCTTTTGCACACCAACACGCATAAACATTAAAAAAATTAATAGTATGAACTTAATTATCCGGCTTCTTATAACTGCAGTAGTTGCATATCTTTTGACATGGATTCTACCGGGAGTACATTTTACAGGATTTGGAGGGGCAATCATTTTTGCTATCGTTTTGGGAATCCTGAACTTAATTGTAAAACCTATTCTTAATCTTTTTGGATTGCCTTTAACAATCATTACCTTAGGATTATTTACCTTGGTCATCAATGCCATAATCATTCTTATGGCAGATTACTTTATAGACAGCATGGCGGTAGACGGCTTTTTATGGGCCTTTGTTTTCAGTATTTTGCTGTCGATTGTCACTTCTCTCGCCAATTCTATGTTTTCGGATAATGATTAATATTTGAAAGTTAGATTCATATATAAAAATCGCCGGTCATTAGTTTGATCGGCGATTTTGTTTTAAGAATGTAAGGTGAATTACTGTTAGAGATGAATAATATCAGCCTTAAATTTTCTTTAAGAAAATGCTTTTTCATTAACTGAATGTAAACACATTTACATAACTTTGGCATTCTTTGAATTAATGAAGACTTTTAGAATTTTATAGTTCTGAAGGTTGTAAAAATGAATATCACATATGAAACTTAAGTACAGTCTGCTGGCTTTGGCAGCTCCGCTTTTAATGAATGCACAACAAGTAATGACGCCTGAAATTCTATGGACTTTGAAAAAAGTGGGAGTGCAGGCAGTTTCTCCGGATCAGTCTTCACTTATCTATAAAGTAGGACAAACTGATCTTAAAACAGAAAAAACAAAAAGTGAGAACTATTTTTTTAACGTTCTTAATAACCAGTCTACCAAAATAGATTTTGGCAAAAAATCTCTTATTCAGTGGGATAAAAATGGGATTTATGCTCAGGAAGGAGACAAAATTTTCATTTCCAAAGATAGTGGAAAAACCTGGGCAGAATTTTATACGATTGGTGAAGCAGATAACGTTGTTATTTCTCCGGATGGTAAAAAAATAGCTTTCAGCAAGCAGGTTTTGGTGGAAAAAGTAATGGGAAAAGACAAATATTCCGATACGCCAAAAACTACGGCACAGGTTTATACAGATCTTAATCACAGGCATTGGGATTATTTTAACGAAGGTAAATACAACCATGTTTTTGTAGTCAATACTTCAGATAAGATAGATGCTGCAAAAGATTTATTGGAAGGGAAAATGTGGGATTCTCCGCAAAGACCTTTCGGTGGAGCAGAAGATTTTATTTTTAGCCCGGATTCTGCACAACTTTTATACGTTACAAAACCAAAAAGCGGTAAGGAATATTCTACGAGCACAAATACGGATATTTTTGCTTACGATTTAGCTTTAGGAACAACAAAAAATTTAACTGAAACTAACAAAGGATATGATGTCAATCCAAAATTTAGTCCTGATGGCAAGTCATTGGTTTGGCAAAGTATGGCGAGGGACGGTTATGAAGCTGATAAAAATGATGTGAAAATCATGGATTGGAAATCTGGAAAAACAACGAACTTAACTCAAGGTTGGGACGAAAGCGTTTCCGGAGACGTTTTCTGGAGCGGAGATTCAAAAACAATTTATTTCACGGCGGCTTTCAGAGGAACGAAGCAATTATTTTCTTTAGATCCTAAAAATGCTAAAGTTCAGCAAATTACTAAAGGTGATTTTGACGTCAATGAAATTTTTGCTGATCAGAAAACTTCACTTCTAGTTGGAAGAACGGACATCAATCATGCCACAGATATTTTCTCTGTCAATATTAAAAACGGAGAAATGAAGCAGGTTACAGAAGCCAATAAAGATACTTACGCAAATTTAGCTCAAGGAAAATCTGAGCTTAAAATGGTAAAAACTTCAGACGGAAAAGAAATGGGAGTGTGGTTCCACTATCCTCCAAATTTTGATCCGAATAAAAAATATCCAACGCTTGTTTATTGTCAGGGAGGTCCGCAATCTGCATTGACACAGTTTTTCAGCGTAAGATGGAACTTCGCTTTAATGACAGCAAACGGATATATCGTAGTGGCACCAAATCGTCGGGGGATGCCGGGTTGGGGAACAAAATGGAACGAAGAGATTTCTAGAGATTGGGGAGGACAGCCGATGAGAGATTATTTGGCGGCGACAGATTTTGCGAAAACTTTGCCTTATGTTGATGGAGATAGAGTAGCTGCAGTTGGAGCAAGTTACGGAGGTTACAGCGTATTTATGTTGGCGGGAATTCACGAAAACAGATTCAAAACGTTCATCGCTCACGACGGATTATTTGATATGAAATCCTGGTATCTAACAACGGAAGAGCTTTGGTTTGCCAACTGGGATTTGGGTTCTCCGTGGGAAAAACCATTGCCAAAAGCTTACACGGAATTCAATCCAAGCAATTTTGTTGATAAATGGAATAAACCGATCATGATCGTTCAAGGAGGAATCGACTTTAGAGTTCCTTATGAGCAGGGTCAGGAAGCTTTCCAGGCTGCAAAATTAAGAGGTTTAAAATCTAAACTGGTTTATTTCCCGAATGAAAACCACTGGGTTTTACATCCGCAAAACGGTTTGGTTTGGCAGAGAGAATTCTTTGATTGGCTGAAGGAAACTTTGTAATTAAGAATTAAAAATGAATAATTAATTTTATTATTCTTAAAAAATATTAATAATAACGGGCTTTTTAGTCCGTTTTTTGTTTTTCAAAAATATGCTCATTTGCTGAGTGAAACGCCGTCATAAACGAAAAATATTTAGTTTTATTTAAAAGAAAATCTTAGCGTTCATTACGTTAAAAAAATAAAAACTTATAAATTTGATTTATGCAAAACAGAATCTTTTCCTTTCCTCCAATCATTGATAACAATTCTAAAATCATAATCTTAGGCTCAATTCCTGGCGTAAAATCTTTGGAGAAACAGCAATATTACGGTCATCCGCAAAACAAATTCTGGAAAATTATTTTTGAATTATTTCATGAAGAATTCACGGAAGATTATGATAAAAGAATTCAGGTTTTAAAGAAAAACCATATTGCACTGTGGGACGTTATTGATTCTTGCGAAAGAAAAGGAAGCCTTGATTCTGAGATTAAAAATGAAGAAGCTAATCAGATAGAAGAACTTTTGGAAAAATATCCGAATATTCAGGCAATCTTTTGCAATGGTGGAAAATCGTATAAAAATTTGCAGAAAATTTTAGGAAAAAATTATAAAATTCCTGTATTTTTATTGCCTTCAACAAGTCCGCTTCACACGGTTTCCTTTGAAAAGAAATTGGAAGAGTGGAAAGTTATTAAAGCACATTTATGAAAAAACTAATACCGCTATTTTTAGTCTTTACTTTTATTAATATTTTTTCTCAGGAATATCATTTTGATTATTCTATAGAAAGTCAGACGAATCAAATTAAACCTAATAAAGAAAAGTCAGTTTCTACAACTTTTTATGATTCTAAAAATAATATCCATTTGCAAATAGATAAGTACAATGATAAATTAAGAGGAGTAATTTATGATAAGGATAAGAATTTAAGACATTCTTTTAAAGTTACCGAATCGAAAGGCTTTGTAACTTTTGAATATATTCATACCAATGATTTTAATAAGGAGAAACATAAAGATGTTGCGAACGGTGATATTTTAGAAGTAAATAAAATAGATTCTTTACAATATCAGATTATTGGTTATAAAAATGAAAAAAGGACTAAAAAGAGGTTTTCAGCATTAATAACTTTGGAAAAATCAAAATTTAATTATCTTGTGATAGGCATTGATCATGGAAAAAGCGACGAAATGCGAGAAAAAGTAAAAGAATTCTTAGATCCAAATTCTATCTATGCTGTAAAAAGAATTCACATAGATTATTATTCAACAGGTTATTCTTACGATAGTTCATTAAAAATAACAAATGTTGATTTTTCATTAAAGCTTCCAGAAAAATTAACCATCAAAGATTTTGATTTTCTCGGGGAATTTCAAGATTAATCCATCCCCCAAGAAAACATTTATCATTATTTCTCAATTCTATAAACTTCCTCATAAGGCTGAATCAACACCCAACCATTTCCTGAAAACTTCATCTGAAACTCTTCACCGCTTCCCCTTCCGATCAGGCTTTTAAAAGAAACATTGGTTTTCAATTCAGGAGAAAGATTTCCGGACCATGCTACTGTTGCATTTGGATCTGTGAAAACCGGTGCATCGGGAGTTACCATTAATGTCAATGGTTCACCGTGAGTTGTGATCGCAATATGTCCAGTTCCGGAAAGTTTCACTTGGAAAAGACCGCCGGACATTACACCTGCAATACTTTTTAACATGGTGATGTCGCTTTTTATACTTTGTTCATGAGCCAAAACATCGTTTCCGTTCACACAAACCGATTCGTTATTTAAGTAAAGGATACGAACTTTTTTCCCTTCATCCGCAACATACAATTTTCCGGTTCCTTCAGCTTTCATCAGTCTTGCGCCTTCGCCGCTAATGGCTTTTTTCAAAAGATTCCCGATTCCTCCGGAAAGCATTCCCTGTCTTTCAAATTTAATATTTCCAACATAGCCTACCATACTTCCTGTTTTTGTCCAAACGGATTGATTGTTGAGATTGATTTCCAAGAGTGCTGGTTTTTCCAATTCGAAATAATCTCTTTCCATTGGGTTCTCTTTTGTTTCGTTTACAAAAGCTTCAATTGAATATTTGCTCATAGTGTAAATTTTAATGTTCCCAAAAATAGTTTTTTTAACCTTTAAAAATTACCGTAATATCACTGTTTTTTATTTCATTTAAAATTAATTTAACACTAATGTAAATAATACTTGACAAAGGGGTGTCGGATGTCGTATATTTGCACCTCGAAAATTACACCTTGTAATTTCAATAATTTTTAAACCGTAATTTAAAAAATGAAAACATCAGATTTTAATTTTGATCTTCCTGCAGAATTATTGGCAGAACATCCATCAGAGCACAGAGACGAAGCCAGATTAATGGTACTTGATAGAAAAACTCAGACTATCGAGCACAAATTATTCAAGGATGTTGTGGATTATTTCGAGGAAGACGATTTATTCATCTTCAATAATACTAAAGTTTTTCCTGCACGTCTTTACGGAAACAAAGAAAAAACCGGAGCGAAAATTGAAGTTTTCTTGTTGAGAGAGCTTGATAAGGAAACTCGTGTTTGGGACGTTTTGGTAGATCCGGCAAGAAAAATCAGAATTGGTAATAAATTATTCTTCACAGAAGATGAGTCTTTGGTAGCGGAAGTTATCGACAACACGACTTCAAGAGGTAGAACATTGAGATTCTTATTCGATGGTTCTTACGAAGAATTCAGAGCTAAATTAAAAGAATTAGGAGAAACTCCACTTCCAAAATATATCAAAAGAGACGTTGAGCCGGAAGATGCTGAAAGATATCAGACAATCTACGCAAAAGTGGAAGGTGCGGTTGCTGCTCCTACTGCTGGTCTTCACTTCTCAAAACATTTGATGAAAAGATTGGAGATCAAAGGAATCAACTTCGCGGAAGTTACGCTTCATGTTGGTTTGGGAACTTTTAACCCAATTGAGGTTGAAGATCTTTCTAAACATAAAATGGAATCTGAGGAGATTTTTATTGATGAAAAAAATGCTCAGATCATCAATAACGCTGTTGATGCTCACAGAAGAGTTTGTGCTGTAGGAACAACGACGATGAGAACGCTTGAGACTTCTGTTTCTTCAAACAAAAAAATCTCTGCATTCCACGGTTGGACGAATAAATTCATTTATCCTCCACACGATTTCGGAGTAGCCAACTGTATGATTACGAATTTCCACACGCCAAAATCTACATTAATTATGATGATTGCAGCGTTTGCAGGAAGAGATTTCGTAATGCACGCTTATGAAGAAGCTGTAAAAGAGAAGTATAAATTCTACTCTTACGGAGATGCAATGTTAATTCTTTAATAAGATATAAGGTAAAAGGTTGCAGGTAATAGTTACCTGCGACCTGAAACCTAACATCTAAAACCTTACAATGAAAGACATCAGAACTTTATCACTAGACCAGCTTAAAGATTATTTTACATCTTTGGGAGAAAAACCGTTTCGCGCGAAACAGGTTTATGACTGGCTGTGGAGTAAAAATCTTCACTCGATTGATGAAATGACGAATCTTTCAAAGACTCTTCGTGAAAGAATTTCAGAAGAGTATACCATCAATCCTGTTTCTGTGGATTTGCTTCAGAAAAGCACGGACGGAACTATTAAAAACGGTGTGAAATTACACGACGGTTTATTGGTAGAATCTGTTTTAATTCCTACAGAAACGAGAACTACAGCTTGTGTTTCTTCACAGGTTGGATGTTCGTTAAACTGCGAATTCTGCGCAACAGCTCGTCTGAAAAGAATGAGAAATCTTGAAGTTGCTGAAATCGTAGATCAGGTTGCTTTAATCGACAGCCAAAGTAAAATGTATTTCGACAGACCGCTTTCCAATATTGTTTTTATGGGAATGGGAGAGCCGATGATGAATTACAAAAATGTGGTGGAAGCGATCAGAAAAATCACTCAGCCGGAAGGTTTGGGAATGTCTCCGAGAAGAATTACTGTTTCTACGTCTGGAATTCCAAAGATGATTAAAATGCTGGCTGATGAGGAACTGAAAGTGAAATTGGCTTTGTCACTTCACTCCGCAATCGAATCGAAGCGTAACGAGATCATGCCTTTCTCCGATAAATTTCCATTAACGGAAATCATGGAATCTCTTCAATACTGGTATAAAAAAACGGGTTCTGTCATTACTTTTGAATATTGTGTATGGAAGGGAATAAATGACGGGGATGAAGACATCAAAGCCTTGATCAAATACTGTAAGCAGGTTCCTTCTAAAGTTAATTTAATCCAGTACAACCCGATCGGTGACGGAAAATATGACCAATGCAACAAACAGGCGGAAGAAAATTATATTCGTCAGTTGGAAAATGCTGGAATTGTTTGCGTTGTCAGAAAAAGCCGTGGCGGAGATATTGATGCTGCCTGCGGACAGCTTGCCAATAAAACTGCTGATTAAAATTTCCTTAAAAAAATCAAAAATTTTTCTTAACGAATCCTTAAAATCATAACTTTGTACCACAAAATTAGTGATGATGGATTACTTTATGGATGAAAATGGGCTGGAAAGTGTTTATTCATGGGCAATTCCTATCCATGCTACCATTATTTTAGCAGAAATGATTTATAGCCACGTTTCGGAGGCTAAACTATATGATAAAAAAGATGTTGCAACAAGTGTCTATTTAGCATTAATGAACTTCGGGCTTGATCTTTTAATGAAAGGATTTGCCATGTTTGTGATGTTTTTCTTTTACAATCACAGGCTTTTTACTTGGGATTTTACCATTTGGTATTGGCTGATTTGCTTTGTGATAACGGATTTTGCATACTACGTTCTACATTATGTCGATCATCACTCGAGGGCATTTTGGGCGGTTCATATTACCCATCATAATTCTGAATATTTTAATTTAACGACAGGTTTCAGAAGTCCGGTTTTACAGCCTTTGTATAGATATTTGTACTTTTCTCCTTTGGCTTTTTTAGGATTTAATCCATGGCATATCATGGTGGTCTATGCGATTGGTCAAGTTTACGGGACTTGGGTTCACACACAAACTGTTAAAAGTATGGGCTTTCTTGAATATATTTTGGTAACACCTTCTCACCATCGTGTTCATCATGCTTGCAACATCAAATATCTGGATAGAAATATGGGAATGTGCCTGATTATTTGGGATAAAATTTTCGGAACTTTTGAGAAAGAAGATCCTAATACTCCTGTAAAATATGGAATTTATCCAAAAATGCCAGATAACAAGCCTGATACCGTTCTTTTGTATGAATGGCGAAAAATCTGGAAAGATATTAAGCAGCCGGGTTTAAAATTTTCAGACAGAATCAACTATATATTCAATTCTCCGGGATGGCGACATGACGGCGCCGGAAAAACAGTCCGACAATATCAAAAAGATTATTGGACTAAAAAGAATAGAAAAAACAAGCAGATTCAGAAGAAAACTGCTTGATTTTTTTGAAACGTAATCTAAATGAGTTCTATAAGACAATGCAATTTTTCTTTTGCTAATCATAAATAGAATTTTTAATAAAATCTATATAATCAATTGGGACGGGCTTGCTCGTCTTTTTTGTTTGTTTAAAATTGAATTCAATTTTTTCTTTGTGATCTTTGTTAAGTGAAACGCATTTGTGAACTTAAAAACACAAAATAGTTCAAAAAAACCTTTTGTGACCTTTGTGTTAAAAAATAGATTCTTCCTTCGTCAGAATGACAAATGAAACGTAATTTTTGCTTTAAAATTTTGAAATTTGTACAAAAATTAGTGCCATTTATGTTTAAATAAATATTTTTACCTAATGAAAAAATTATTTCTAGCATTAAGTATCACAATTTTTACGCTTTCATTTTCACAGCAATCTGACCTTCTGAAAATAAGAAAATATCGAATTGCTTATTTAAACGATAAAGTTCAGGAAACATCCGGTTTGAACTTAATGAACGGAAAACTATACACTTTCAATGACAGCGGAAATTCTCCCGAACTTTTTGAACTGGATAAGATGACGGGACAAATCATCAGCACCATAAAAATCAATGGAAAAAATAAAGATTGGGAAGCTTTAACAAACGACGGAACAAATTTCTATATCGGAGATTTCGGAAATAATGGTGGTACAAGAAAAGACCTTGAAATTTATAAAATCCCTTTTGAAAATAATACATTAAAAAATGATTCCATTAAATTAATTTCCTTTGAATATCCCGAACAACAGGAATTTGTTCCAAAATATACGGAAACGAATTTTGATGCAGAAGCAATGATTTATTTAAACGGAAAAATTCATCTTTTTACTAAAGAATGGGGAGCAAAATCCACAACGCATTATATTATTAATCCTGAAATTTCAGAAAAACAAAAAGCTGAAAAAGTTGAATCGTTTAAAACAAATTATGTAGTGACAGATTCATATTATTTCGATAAAAAGCTTTACTTAGTAGGGTATACAAAAAGAACTGAGGTTTTTTTAAGTGTTTTTAAAGAAACCGAATCAGGAATATTTTTCAAAGAACTCCCCGTTAAATATTATTTAGGAAGTGCTTTATCCATCGGGCAAATCGAAGGGATTGCCGTAGATGAAGCAGGAGTATATATTTCAGGAGAAAAGTTCCATTCTCCATTGGGAGGAGCAAAGCAGAGCCTTTATTTTATCTCAAAAGATAAACTCAAACATTAATTTATCTTAAAATTGCCCGAAAAAAATTATCTTTGTGGGAATTAATAATTTATCCATCATTCGAAGATTGTGGCCAATACTGTTGAAGAAATCAAGCGACCGATCAATGAGGAAATGAAACTTTTCGAGCAGAAGTTTTATGAATCCATGCAGAGCAAAGTACCTTTATTAGATAAAGTAACCCGTTTTATCGTTACTACAAAAGGGAAACAGATGCGTCCGATGTTTGTATTTCTATGTGCTAAACTAATCGGGGAGGTCAACGAAAAAACCTATCGTGGGGCTTCTATGATTGAGCTGATTCATACCGCAACTTTGGTTCATGATGATGTAGTAGATGAAAGTTTTAAACGTCGTAATTTTTTTTCAATCAATGCTTTATGGAAAAATAAAATTGCGGTTTTGGTAGGAGATTATCTTTTGTCGAAATCGGTTTTATTATCAACAGATCACAAAGATTATGATTTATTGGGCGTGATTTCAAGAACCATCCGTGAAATGTCCGAAGGTGAGCTTCTTCAATTGGAAAAAGCAAGAAAGCTAGATATTACTGAAGATGTTTATTACGAAATTATCCGTCAGAAAACCGCTACTTTAATTGCTGCCTGTTGTGAAATCGGAGTTTTATCGAATAATGCTGATGAAGAATTAGCTAAAAAAATGATGAACTTCGGCACGTACACCGGAATGGCTTTCCAGATTAAAGATGACCTTTTTGATTACTTAAGTTCAAACGTGATCGGTAAACCTGTCGGGATCGATATTAAGGAGCAAAAAATGACTTTACCTTTAATTCACACATTAAAAATAGCCAGCGAAAAGGATAAAAAATACTATTTTAATACGATTAAACGTTATAATAATGACCAAAAACGTGTAAAGGAGTTAATAAATTTTGTGAAAAATTCAGGGGGCTTAGAATATGCTATTACAGTAATGAAAGATTTTCAGCAAAAAGCCAAGGATATTCTGAATGAATTTCCTGATTCTGAAGCAAAAAAATCATTATACATTATGCTGGATTATGTAATTGAAAGAAAATTTTAAATTATATAAATTTCATTGTTACAATAATTACAGCTAAAACTATGCAAAATAAAGCGGTTAAAAATAAATAATCCGCAATAGTTTCAAATCTGTTGGAGCGTTTTTCATGCTTGGATCTTATCGCCAGAAAAGAGAAGAAACAGCTGAATGCAAAAAACAGACAAGCAATTCCTGCAAATTCGTCCAAATGAGTGTTCTGACTGATTTTAGAGATCTTTAAAGAGGTGATGATGATCAGTGAAAACCCTAGAAGATTGCTTGATGCATTAAGAATATGCGTTGACTTTTTTTCCATCATTTACAAATTTATTTCAATATAAACACAATTTTTTTTATTATCAAATTTTTAAAAAAGATTAATAAAAATTAAAATTAATTTAAAAAGTGTATATTAGCAAAATACTTCAAAATAAAAATATTTAATATTTGGCTATGCAGACAACCTATATTGAAACACAGCAAATTTCCTTTCAAGATTTTAAAAATCAAATACTTGAAGATTATAAGTTAGGAAGAATTTCTCGTGAAATGTCCTATTTGGGAAGAAGAGAAGTTCTTACAGGAAAAGCTAAGTTTGGTATTTTTGGGGATGGTAAAGAGCTTCCTCAGTTAGCAATGGCGAAGGTTTTCAAAAATGGAGACTTCCGTTCGGGATATTATAGAGATCAGACTTTTTCATTGGCTGTAGATGCATTAACGGTAGAAAGTTTCTTTGCGCAGTTATACGCAGATACAAGTGTTGAAAGAGAGCCTGCATCAGCCGGAAGACAGATGAACGGTCATTTTGCAACAAGAAGCTTAAATGAAGACGGAAGCTGGAAAGATCTGATGGCTCAAAAAAATATTTCTTCTGATATTTCTCCTACTGCAGGGCAAATGCCAAGATTATTAGGATTGGCTCAGGCTTCTAAAATTTATAAATCTGTACAATTTGAAGGTTCTGAAAAGTTTTCAAATAATGGAAATGAGATCGCTTTTGGAACAATCGGTGACGCTTCTACTGCGGAAGGTCATTTCTGGGAAACCTTGAATGCGGCTTGTGCGCTTCAGGTTCCGATGGTGGTTTCGATCTGGGATGACGGTTATGGAATTTCAGTTCCTACAATGAAGCAAAGGGCAAAAGCGGATATTGCTGAAATGTTGAGCGGTTTCCAGAGAAAAGAAGGGGAGAATCAAGGTTGTGAAATTATTCAGGTGAAAGCTTGGGATTATGCAGCTTTATTGGATGCTTACGCAAGAGCAGAGCAGTTTGCAAGAGTTGAAAGTGTGCCGGTTGTCGTTCACGTCATTGAAGTTACGCAGCCTCAGGGTCACTCGACTTCGGGCTCTCACGAAAGATATAAAAATGAGGACCGTTTAGCTTGGGAATCCCAGTTTGATGGATTGGTAAAATTCAAAGAATGGATTTTAAATTATTCCATTGAAATTGACGGTAAAGAAGAAGTTTTGGCGACTGCTGAAGAATTGGATGCCATCGACGAAGAAGCTAAAAAAACAGTAAAGGCCGGACAGAAAAAGGCTTGGGAAAGCTATCAGAAAACAATCACGGATTTAACGAATTCAGTTTTACCTTTAGTTGAAAATCTGAAAGGGCAAAATGCTGAAATTGAAAATTATATCAATCAATTTAATAAATTAGTTTCTAAAGCTAAGAAAGATGTTTTCCATTTGGTAAGAAAATCTTTATTGGCAACAAGAGGAACAAGTTCTGCGGAAAGAAACCAATTGATGCAGAAATACAGCGAAATTTTTGAGGTTGAAAAAGACAATTATTCTTCTCATTTATATTCTCAGTCTCAATGGAAAGCTGAAAATGTAAAAGAAATTAAACCTGTTTTCTCTGAAAATTCGGAAGAAGTGGACGGAAGAGTAGTGGTAAGAAACAATTTCGACAAAATTTTCGAAAAATATCCTGAAACTTTAGTGTTTGGTGAAGATGCCGGAAATATCGGTGACGTAAACCAGGGATTGGAAGGTATGCAGGAAAAATACGGTGAAGTTCGTGTTGCAGATACAGGAATCCGTGAAGCTACAATTCTTGGACAAGGTATTGGGATGGCGATGAGAGGTCTAAGACCCATCGCTGAGATCCAGTATTTAGATTATATTTTATACTGTTTACAGGGAATGAGCGACGATTTGGCGACCGTTCATTACAGAACGAAAGGTGGTCAGAAAGCTCCGGTAATCATCAGAACAAGAGGTCACAGACTGGAAGGAATCTGGCATTCGGGTTCTCCGATGGCGGGAATTTTAAACCTTTCAAAAGGTATTTTAGTATTGGTTCCAAGAAACTTAACGATTGCTGCAGGATTCTACAACACCATGCTTCAGGCAGACGAACCGGCTGTCATTGTTGAATGTTTAAACGGGTACAGATTAAAAGAAAAACAGCCTGACAACTTAGGAGAATTTACTGTCCCTGTTGGAAAAATCGAGGTTACAAAAGAAGGGAAAGATGTTACTTTGGTCACTTATGGTTCAACATGGAGAATTGTTATGGAAGCGGCTAATGAATTGGAAAAATTAGGAATTTCTGCAGAAGTGATTGACGTTCAGTCATTAATTCCTTTCGACTTAACGCACGAAATTGCTGAATCTGTGAAGAAAACAAACAGATTGGTGGTAATCGATGAAGATGTGGAAGGCGGAACTTCGGCATTTATTCTTCAACAGATTTTAGAGAAACAAAAGGCGTTCAGATTCTTAGATTCTGATCCTTTGACAATCGCTGCAAATGATCACAGACCGGCGTATGCAAGTGATGGAGATTATTTCAGTAAACCGTCTGCAGATGATATGGTGGAAAGAATTTATGCAATGTTTAATGAAACAAATCCTCAGAAATATCCTTCGATATTTTAATTGGGATTTTAGATAAATTTTAAAACCGCTTTCTTTTTGGAGGGCGGTTTTTTTGTTATATTGGTCAATCATTATTTATCATGAGATTACTATCAGTTTTAATGTTACTATCGGTTTTAATTTTTTCTAATATTAAATCGCAAAAATATTCCATGGCATATACGGAAAGTGAAATTTTGGAACAATTGGATCAGGCTTTTAAAGGTGAGTCAAGCAAGTATTATCCTAAGGTTCGACCACAAGATATTAAATATAATTTTTTTCTTGATTTAGAGCATGGATATTTTGAAACGGCAGGAAGCAGAATTCATTTGTACGCTGATGAAAATCAGTGGGCAATCGTATTTGAAAAGAGTGGCTATCAAAATAGAGCTACAAGAGCTGAAATTGAACTTAATTATATTGGGAATTGCATTGATTATAATGTAGATAGATATTCTGATAGAAATTATATTTCAAATACTAGTAATATTGTTTTGATTGATGAAGATGAATATGGAAGAATTGAAAATAAAAATTGGAATACTGATTTAGAAGGTTTTGAGCTCATTTCAAATAATATTAAAGAAATAAAAGTTCGGGGGAAACGGGTCCCATTTAATAATAATTATAAAGATTATGAAAAACTTGGAATAAAGCTGAGGGATTATGACAATCCTAAAAAATTGATTGACTTTGGTAGCTTAATAAGGTATTATCATGAAACAAATCCTATATTGATTTCAGCATCAGAAAAAGAAATTAAAAGATATATTCCTCACCATCTTAAGAAATTAATGGTTATTAATGATTTTCATTATACATCTAATACTTTGCCAAGTACACAAGAGTTGTATAAACTTATTTCTAAAATTTTAGTAACAAAAAATATTTCTTATTGGAAACCTATTTTAAAGCCTAACAATAGTTGGAAAAACTGGGAATCAGGTAATTTATGATTCTATAAAGATTAGATTCGAAGAGCATATTGATAAAAAATTGTGCTAATTATTTGAATTGATACTGTCCGAAAAAGAGTTAAAATAAAATAGTCTTTTATCAAGAAATGACTACCCAAAAAAGGCTGTCAAACGACAGCCTTTTTTATTTTCTTCTCTTCCAAAAGCGTCTTACAATCCTTCGCTTTTTCCGGATCATAAACATGATATTTCCTTTCCCATTCTTCTAATTGATACAAAATCGGCAACAGAGCCAATCCTTTTTCTGTTAAAGAATATTCTACTCTTGGAGGGATTTCCTTAAACTCTTCACGGATGATCAATCCATCAGCTTCCATTTCTCTTAGCTGATCTGTCAGTACTTTCCTGGAAATTACATTAATCCGCACAGCAAGCTCTCCAAAACGTAACTTTCGGTCCTTAATGACCAATACAATAATAGGTTTCCATTTGCTTCCTAAAGCAGACATAGCCTTACCCAAAGGACAGCTGTATGCCATTAATTCGTTCTTTTTCATATCAGGACAGAATCTCTGTGTTACTTTAATGTTACTAATGTAAGTTACTGCAAAGTTACTACTTTTTTTCTTTTTGAGATACAAATACAAACTATTATTAGTTACTTTGTGTAACAATTTGAAAATAGTAATTTTAAAATTATTAAAAATGAGTACAGAATCATTATTCAAACCATTTAAATACAAGAATTTAGAACTAAAGAATAGAATCGTAATGGCTCCAATGACCAGAGCACAATCTGACAACGGAGTTCCCACTCAGCAAATCGCCGATTATTACGCGAGAAGAGCAGAGGCTGAAGTAGGATTGATTATTTCTGAAGGAACAGTAATCAACAGGCCTGCATCAAAAAATATTCAGAATGTTCCCGATTTTTATGGAACGGAAGCATTAAACGGATGGAAAAACGTAATCGATGCTGTTCATGAAAATGGCGGAAAAATGGGTCCTCAGATATGGCATGTTGGCGATACAAGAAATTCACCGGAATATCCTTTAGTGGAAATGGAAAAGGCTTCTACGATGACATTGGAGGATATTCAGGATACCATAGCTCAGTTTGCCGCTTCTGCAAAATCTGCGAAAGATCTTGGTTTTGATGTGGTGGAGATTCATGGAGCACATGGCTATTTAATTGATCAGTTTTTCTGGGAAGTTACCAATACCAGAACGGATGAATACGGTGGGAAAACCTTAAAAGAGAGAAGTAAGTTTGCTATTGATGTTGTAAAAGCAATCAGAGCTGCGGTGGGAGAATATTTTACGATTATCATCCGTCTTTCTCAGTGGAAACAGCAGGATTATTCCACCAGATTAGCAAATACTCCGGAAGAAATGGAAGAATGGTTATTGCCGTTAAAAGAAGCGGGAGTAGATATTTTCCACTGTTCACAAAGACGTTTTTGGGAAGCTGAATTCGAAGGTTCTGACTTAAATTTTGCAGGTTGGGCGAAGAAAATTACCGGTCAGCCGACTATCACAGTAGGTTCTGTAGGCCTTGAAGGAGATTTTATGGCTGCTTTTGCAGGACAAGGAACAGAGAAAGCCGATTTATCGGAATTAACGAGAAGATTGGAAAGGGGAGACTTCGACTTAGTCGCAGTAGGAAGAGCGCTTTTACAGGATCCGGAATGGGTGAAAAAAGTAAAAGAAGGGAACACGGAAGAGCTTTTGGATTTCTCAGCAGAAAGCATGACAACACTTTATTAAAAAGACACATTGTGAATTGTAAATGATGCGTTTGTAAGGCAGTCAGTTTTTATTTTACAACTTTTCTAAGCTGGTTTCCGCTATTCACTAGCATACAAATTAAACATTGGCGGTTCACAATATTTATATTAAATTTACCTATCAATTATTTTAAACGGAACTGCGTCAGGATGATGTCTTGAGGCAGTTTTTTTATTATAATTGATTACCAATGCAAAAAACAAAACCACTTTCTAAAAATTCAGAAAGTGGCTTTTTTAACAGATTTAAATATCTAAATGCCTTTAGAGGCAAAAAGTGATTCTTATATACCAATACTTTTAGTTGGTTTCAGCTGCTTTTTTATTGCTTTCGGAAGAGCATCTTTATGAACAAGGATAGCAGTCGATTTATACTCAACATAAGGTCTTGTCACATAAATGTAACCTTCAAAATCATTCGTTACACCCCAAGAGTTCTTCACCATATAATATTCTTTACCAGACTGATCTTTCGCCAGACCTACAATATGCATTCCGTGGTCATCGGTAGTAGAAAGGTTGTTTAATCCTTTCTGACGCATATCTTCTGTAATGGTTTTGTCCTTTTTCGGCTCTGTGAATAAATTACCTTTATTTTCTTTGGTAATTTGATCCAAATCCATATCCGGAACATATGCAACCCCGTTTTTGTAAGAGAAATAAGGTTCAGAAACGTCTGTTGCCCAACCGATAGAATAGCCCTTATTTACAGCATTATCAATAATCGCGGTAAGATCTTTCATAGGAACATTCCAGTCCGTGTCATGGCTCCAGTTATCAGGAATCGGAACTACAAATTTTTGGTAATAAGGATAATCTTTGTAAGAAGAAAGCTCTACATAATCATCAGGATTAATACCTACAACTTCTTTGGCAAAAGTCTGCGGAGTATAATTTTTTCCTTCATACGTAAAGTTTGAAGGAACTTTTCCTAAATATTCATCCAGGATTGCATCTACGGAAGACATCCAGTTGTCACTCAGTTTTCCTTTTGAAGCAGCCTGCACCAAACTATCCAAAACCGGCTTTAGTTTTCCCTGCATTTCACTGAAATTGTTTAACGTTTGTCCGGATTTTAATCCCGTGTAAACATCTTGAGGAACTGCTCCGTATTTTTTATACATATTGATAACATCGTGCAGCTCTCCACCGTCGCCCCAGCTGATGGCTCCATTATTGAGGACATACAGTTTGGCTTTGTCGTGATAAGAATTTCTTGCAGTAAAAATTTCTGCCAGATCGACTGGTTTTTTACCCATTCTCTGCATTTCAGACTCCAGGAAAGAATTCCCGGAATAGCTCCAGCAAGTTCCTGAAGAACCCTGATTTTTTACCGATGTGGCTCCTACATCCTTCAGTGTGGTAAACTGGAAATTAGCATTTTGAGACTGATTGCTTTTTAACTTGTTGATTAAGTCATCCTGCGCAAACATCATACTTCCTGCAGACAAAACAAAAAGTAATGACGCAATTTTGGTATTTTTCATTACTGTAAAAGATTATTTATATGAATAGTCGTTCATATTACAGATATGTTACAAAGGAAAAGGTTAAATCTAATATTGAGTTTTTTATGAAAAGGAAATTATTTTAAGTTGAGAAAATTTTATTTGAAGCTTTTTCCCGCTTTCCGCACTCGCTATTTCTTTTGGTTTCGGCGCGGCAGCGAAGCTGCCGCGCCGAAACCAAAAGAAATGAGCTCAAACAGATGCTGCAATCGGGGCTAGGGTTGCAGGCATTTATTAAAATATGAGTCAATTTTATACAATTTGGCTTTCTTAATTAATGCATTTTCACTTTTCCAATCATTTGCTCCATTCGGCATTTTCAATTATTTTTAAAAAAAGTTTATCATGTTTCCAACCTATTTGAAACTTTCTGCATCTATACCAATATAAAGCCTGATTATGGAACGAGAGTTACTATTAGAATGTCAACGGAACGACCGCAATGCACAGCGGAAGGTCTACGAAAAGATGGCAGGAAAGCTGTATTCGGTGTGTAAGCGTTATCTGAAAAATGATGAAGATATTGAAGAAGTGTTGGCAGACAGTTTTTATAAGATTTTTACTAAAATCAGCCAGCTTCAGAATCCTGATGTTTTTGAAGGGTGGGCAAAAAAGATTGCCGTTAATGAATGTTTACAGAAACTGAGAGCTACTAAAGCGTTGCACATTTCTTTAGAGGAAAATCATGTAGTTTCTTCAGATTCTACACTGGAGAATGTGTCGTTTGAAAAAGATATTTTAAGCCTTCTCAATTTCCTGCCCGAAGGCTGCAGGGCAATTTTCAACCTTTTTGCCATTGAAGGATATCCTCACAAAGAGATTGCAACCATGCTTTCTATCAGTGAGGGAACATCAAAATCTCAGCTCAATTTTGCCAGAAAAAAGCTTCAGGAGCTCTTGGTAAATCAAAACATTTAAACTTTTACAACAATGGAAAACAATAATATAGATAAAACGTTCAACGAGGCTTCTAAGACTTTGGAAGAACCTGCGACTTTTCCTGGGTTTGATAAAGTTTGGGCTAAAGTGGAGGAAAGATTAGACAAAAAACAGGAAAAAAAGAAAATCATTCCGATGTGGTTTCCTTACGGAATTGCTGCAAGCTTACTGATAGGCTCCGGAATTTTCTACTTTACAAATAAAAATGATAGTGGGGCTGTAACAAAATCTGTCATTGCACAAAATGTGGTTTCTCAAAAACATATTGAAATTGCTGTTCCTGAGCATATCCAAAAAATTGACAGTACGGTAAAAGTAAATATTCAGAACGAAATATTACCGCCTTCTCCGGGGATTATAGCCTACGAACCGATAGCTCCGAAAATATATTCGGAAGCGTATATAGCGCCATCTCTGCCTTCTTATGATGTGGCAGCTCCTCAGGCTCATGAAGATGCGGCGCCTCCTGTTGCAGAAGGTAAAATAGATACTTTAAGAAGAAAAAATATTGAAGAAGTAATTGCGATGGGTATCAGAAAGGAAAAAGCTTCCATGGTGAATGCCTTAGCAGCATCCTCTTCATCAAAAAAAACTCTGTCTGAGTTGAATGCCGTTGCAGATACCGCAGAAGTAGCCTATCCTGCCGCCGGATTTGATTGGAAACAGTCGGCAAAAGAACCGGAAATTTTAGCATATAATAAAGGTTTCATGAGTACGGATAAACCAATTGTAGCGAATTCAGGATATGCAAAGAAAATTGGAAGTAAAGAAAATTTTAACAATATTCGCATTCGTGGAGCTGCTTCAGGAATAGATATTAATTCAATTTCAGGAGCTATGGGTTCAGGAAAAGTAGATATCTCGATCAGTTGTAGAGACTACCTAAAATCTGATATGAATCCTTTGATTATGATTGACGGAATAATTTCAAACATGGAACATTTAAGAAAAATTGATCCTAAAAAAATTGAATCGATGCGTATTTTCAAAGATGAAAAAGCAACTTCACTTTTCGGAGCTAAAGCGGCAAACGGAGCCATTGTTGTCGAAACAAAAGATATTTCCAAAAAGGAAAAGAGAAAACTGAAAAAGCTTCTGAAACAGGAATTACCTGAAAAATAATTACAATTTTCAAAACTAATACCATCAATATACAATCTGAAAAAAGAAACTTTCTTCGGAAGTTTCTTTTTCAGTCTTTTTTTAATCATCACAAGACATGAAGAAGATTTATTTGATAATTCCGCTGTTGGCGGCTAACTGCTTTTTTGCCCAGGATTCCCAGCTTTATTACTCCGGAAAATTCTTTGATCGTAAAGGAAAAACTCAGAATTTTTTGAAGATTTTCAATAAAAACAGCGGTGTTTATGAAATGACCGACGAGGAAGGACTTGCCATCATTGCAGCAAAGCCTTACGATACTCTGGTTTGGAATAGCGGCAAAGATCAGTTGGTGACACATTCGTATAATCTGAAGGAGCTGAAAGATATTCTCAGAAATCAGGTGAAAAACGAGCAGGTAAAAAATATTTACAGTAAAGCTTATGATAGCCTGGTCGTTAAGAAAGAAGTTGATCAGTACAGTATTAAAAAATCCAGAGCACTAGGTTATAAAAATACTGTGAATTATATTACCAAGATTAGAAAAATTAAACAAAAGAATGACACGGTTTATAAATTAACACAGCTTGATCAACGAAGCCTATTTATCAATGGTATTTTTACGAGTTCTTTTGATGTTAAATCCAGAAATTCGATTCCTCAGATGCAAAACAGATTTGTACAGGGAAGGTCTGAAAACGGTGCTTTGGTTTGGAAAGGTCCGGAAACGGATGAGATGTTCAGCTTTGGTTCCGAAATTTCTACATTGGGATTCGATCATCAGCCTTATGAGTTTGATCAGAACGGAAGACTTATCCATCTTTCAAACGGAGTTTCTCCGGCGAAAGCTTATGATAATGATCTTTTTAAAACGACAGTCGGGTTTAATAATCAACTGAAAATTAATGCATTTATTAAAAAAGAGTACTTGGAAATGTTCCGCTTGTCATTGGATCTGGGCCAGCAAAAAGATCAGATGTATTTTACCGATCAGTTTAATCTGATCAATTCTTTAAAAACAAAGCTGAATGCCAATTTTAGCGGCTTTGCTTTGGGTTTTGCGTTTAATTATGAAGAAAATAAGGCGACAAATGCCAATAGAATTGGGTTTTTCAACAGAGTATATCAGAATTCTTTATTAACTCCGGTTTCTTTTTCAAATTCACAGAAACTGCTTTTGTCAAATGGGTTACAGAGAAGTTACAGCCGTTTTGCAGATAATCCGCTGTTTCTTTTTGATCAGGAAAATAAATACAATTTTCTCAGCAACAGGAGACAATTCAGTATCAATGCGGCGAAGACTTTTGGCAATTTCAAATTAAATATAAATCAATCATACGAGAGCGACACCTTCCGGAACTTCGATCAGTATAAGCCTTCCACCTACGGGTTCGAGAATGGCTTATGGAACGAAAGAGTGCAGAATAACTCATTATATAATTCTAATATTTCGGGAAACTATGCATTCGGCAACTACGATTTCAGGAATACTTTCGGGCTTAATTTTATTTTAAATGATAAAAGGTCTGAGATTTTTAACAGCTTAAACCAAAGGAAATACATCTACCAGAGAACCTCTCAGGATTATCTTTTTAATTACAACGCAGAAATTCGTGGGAATGATCTGGATATAGGAATAAATCTCGGCAATTCATTCTATATTTCGAATACTTCGGATAAAAATAAATACTGGCTGCCCAAAGCGAATGCTTATATCACGTTTGAGAATGTTT
Source organism: Chryseobacterium arachidis (assembly GCF_900129245.1). GTDB lineage: Bacteria > Bacteroidota > Bacteroidia > Flavobacteriales > Weeksellaceae > Chryseobacterium > Chryseobacterium arachidis. The sequence goes on along the minus strand of NZ_FQUT01000017.1, from coordinate 72,519 downwards.
TCAATTGGCGCCGTTTTAATCTGAAAGCGGTGGGAGCATTTACCAAATTAAGTTCGGAGCCCGAAATCACGAGATCTTATGCTTCGTATGCCACAACTTTATTAAAGGCAGAAAATGTACACCAGTATTTTCCGATCCATGAAGTGGAAACATTCAAAGGGCTTTCCAATACAGATATGAGAGAATTGAAATACGGATTTAAGCTGGATGTAGGATATAGGATCAGTCTGGAAGCAGAGTATTTTAACCGGAAGATCCTCAATGATATTTTTCCGATCTATGAAAACAGTCAACTTAAATTAAAGAATCTGGCCGATCATACATACCGTGGTTATGAGGTTAATTTTTCCTATAACAATTTCAGAATCGGGGACAATTTTTTCAGCACGCAAAAATTTTCATTTTTTAAATATAAAGACGTTGTGGATCGGGTTGCAAATGGATTTAATAATTTACCGCTTTCAGGGTTTAATGATATTTATAAAACAATAACACAGGGTGAGGTTTTAGGGGCTGTGATGGGAAGTTATTTTGAAAGAAATGGGAAAGGAGAACTGATTATTGATGAATTCGGCTATCCCAAAAAGGCTGGTGGATTGAAGATTATTGCAGATCCCACTCCTGATTTTGTGATGAAATTTAACCATAATTTCACTTTTAAAAGATTGACTTTAGATATTAATTGGGAATGGAAAAAAGGCGGGCAATTGTGGAACGGAACTGAGGCTGTGCTCGATTATTACGGACGTTCCAAAACTTCGGGAGATGAAAGAAATATTAAAAATTATGTATTTCAGGGAGTTAATTCTAATGGAAATACAAACCAGATTCCTGTTGATTTTTATAATCCCAATCAAAACGTTTCGGAAAACAGATGGACAAGGTACGGATATTTAGGTGTTGCGGAAAATTATGTTCAAAAAGCAGATTATGTAAGGATTAACAGCATTTCTTTATCAGCGAATATTCCGATTAATCAAACTAAGACATCTCTGGCTCTTACTTTTTATGTAAACAATATTCTTCTTTGGCAGGCCAATAAAGGAGCAGATTCTAATCAGAATTTCTATGATCTGGAGGACGGAAGAGGGCTTGATTTTTTTAATCTTCCTAACTACAAAACATATGGATGTATGGTTTCATTTAAATTTTAGCGTATGAATTTCAAAGTATATTTACTATTTATTTTTTTGTTTTCAGGCATATTTCTGAACGCACAGACTGAAGATTTTCAGAAAGAGAAAACCTATATCCAGACAAGTCATGTTTTTTACAAGCCCGGCGAAACAATGGATTTCAAGATTTATGTCATCAATGCCCAGAATAATCTTCCGGCGGAAGAGAGTAAAGTGGTGAATTTTGAACTGATTGATCCAAGCGGAAGTATTGTCAATAAGGCAAAATATGAAGTAAATAATGGTCATGCGGAAGGCTACTTTTATTTTTCCAATGAAATGAAAGGAGGAATTTACAAGATAAAAGCTTATACAAGCTGGATGCAGAATGAAGAAGGAAAAAATGCTTTTGAAAAAGAAATTACATTGCAAAAAATTGTATCACCAAGAATTTTGATGAAGCTGGATTTTCCAAAGAAAGGCTATGGAGCAGGAGATGAAGTGATAGCAGATTTTTCGATGAGAAGCCTCAGCAATTTGCCGATTCCTTTTTATGAAGCCGATTTTACCGTGATACATAATGGGGAAAAGGTTTCGGAAGGAAAGCTGATAACCGATAAAGAAGGAAAAAATCAACTGAAATTCAAGCTTCCGGATATTTTAAAAACTTCTGATGCTTTGCTGAATATTAAAGTGAATTTTGATGGTTTTACAGAATCTATTTCCAGAAATATTCCGATTGTATTGAACAATTTGGACATCAGATTTATGCCTGAAGGCGGAACTTTCATCAACGGAATTGAACAGAATATAGCTTTTAAAATTTTAGATGAATTTGAAAAACCTGTGGATGCCACATTAGAAATTTTCAACCAAAATCATGAGAAAATAAAAGAAGTTTCGGCGTACAATTTCGGAATGGGAAGTTTTCTGTTAATGCCTAAAAATGGGGAAATCTATTATGCTAGAGTGATAAAACCTGAAAATATTTCAAAGATGTATAATCTTCCGGTGGCTAAAAATGAAGGGATTGTTTTTAATGCAGATAAGCAAAATAACCAGATCCGACTCAAACTGATTGCTAAAGAAGAAAAAAGTATTGTCATTAAAGGAGATTTCAGAGGTAAGGAAATTTATAATCAGCAGGTTGTATTGAAAAATGGCGAGAATTTAATAGAGATTCCTGAAAATAAACTGCCGGTCGGAATTTGTAGATTTACCGTATTTGAAAATGAAATTCCGTTGGCTGAGCGTATTGTTTTTACGAATGAAGATCGACAGATGAAAGTGAAAATCAAACCTTCAAAACAGAATTATTTGCCAAGAGAGAAAGTTGCTGTAGAAATTGAAACAACCGATGAAAACGGAAAACCTGTTCCTGCCAATCTTGCTTTAAGCGTGGTTGACGATAAACTCTGGACGTATGCTGATGATAAACAGAACCATATTATTTCCTGGCTTTTAATGGATTCTGAATTGCGTGGAAAAATAGAAAAACCACAGTTTTATTTTGATAAAAAAGAAGCCAAAGCAAAGAAAAGCCTCGATCTGGTAATGCTGACAAACGGATACAGATATTTTGAACTGACACCTGATGTGATGAAAAACAATACCTACAAATACCTGCCGGAAAAAAGAAACCCCATCTACGGAATTGTGGAAGATGAAAATAAGAAGCCGGTAAAGGCTGAGGTTTTTCTCCTGGAAGAAAATTATAACGGGAAAAGCAAAATAATAAAGCTGCTTACAGGTGAAGACGGCCTGTTTTACTTTACAGATCTTGAGTACTATACCACTTATAAGGTTATTGCGAAATCTTTTCGGCCAAAACAGAAAATTGATGTACGGATTTTAGCCTATAAATTACATGTTAATCCTTTAAAACCAAAAGGAAACAATGCGGATGTTGAAGAAGTGATCGGTGAAGGAAAGGAAAAAGTTGATGTACAGAAGGTCACTCAAAAAATCCAGACAGCCAATAAACCGGTTGGCAGGATGTCTGATACGATAAAATCTAAGGATCTTCAGGAAGTCGTGATAACCGGAGCTTTAGGAATGAAAAAAAGAGACGCTCTTACCAGTTCTGTCACATTAGTGAAAACAGAAGAAATATTAAATCCAAATATCAGTGCTTTGGCGGGTAAGGTTGCAGGGATTCAAATCTCGCAGGCAAGTAATCAAATGAATGGGAATGTTATGATCCGTGGATCGCGTTCTATTTCCAATAAAAGTCCGTTATTTGTTGTAGATGGTGTTCCGGTGGAAAACTTCAGTACCCATATCAATCCTCAGGATATCAATTCTATTACCGTTCTGAAAGATGCGGCTGCAGCGGCATTGTATGGAAGCCAGGGAGCAAATGGAGTGATTTTGGTAACTTCTACAAAGCAGGGAAATGCTAATATTAAATTTGATATTACTCCCAAAACCTATTTTGCCGTAAAGGCGATTCCCAGAGACAGCCTTACCTATTATAATTCGGGAAGAGCGTTTTCTTATCCTGCTTATGAATCTACAAATACTTCGCACCGATTCGATTACAGGGAAACAATTTACTGGAATCCGGTGGTAGAAACCGACAAAAACGGAAGGGCAAAAGTGGAGTTTTATAATTCTGATGCGAATACAACGTTCAGGATTCTGACTGAAGGAATTTCAGGAACCGGGCTCTTGGGAAGGGATGAAACGACGTATGCCGCCCAAAGTCTCATTTCGATTGATGCTAAAATTCCGCAATATGTGACGAGAACAGACCAGATGACCATTCCTGTTGTCATTAAAAATAATTCTTCTGAAACCAAAACGATGACGATGAATGTAGTAGTTCCGAACCATGTGAATCTGATGCAGTCTGATAGTTTAATTACCCTGAAACCTTTGGAATCCGGAAGATTATGGGTGAGAATGCGCACGGACGAAATCATCAGTTCCAATATTCAGTTTATCGTGAGATCGGAGAATTTCAGAGAGACAATGATTTTGCCATTTAAAGTTGAAGAAAAAGGGTTTCCGTATAATTTTTCAATCATTAATAACAAAACAGAAAAAATTGAAGTCGATGTTCCTGAATTTATCGACAGAAGTTTGTCCGCTTCCTATTATGTTTTTGAAAATTCTGCATTGCAGCTTTTTGAAGATCTGGAACGTTTAAAACGTGAACCTTACGGCTGTTTTGAACAGTTGTCGTCCACAGTGTATCCTAATGTTTTTATTTTGGACTATTTAAGATCAGTGAAAAAAATCAACAATGAAACGGAAAGTTTAGTCATTAAAAACATGAAAAAAGGTTTCCAGAAAATGCTAAGCTATAAAAATAAAGATGGCGGTTTTGGTTATTTTAACGCTTCCGAATCTGATGCTTCTGTCTCTGCGTTTGCTTTGCTGGAATTCATGGATCTGAAAAAATATGTTGATATCGATCCGAAAATTATTACGGATTTAACGGCTTTTATTCTGTCCAAGAAGAAGTATAACGGGATTTTTGAAGTAAGGAAAAGTTACGAAATCAACAGTCCGTATTCAGAGTTTGCATGGTCGAGAAATATGTATGTGCTGTATGCATTGTCAAAATTAGGTTTTAAAAACGAGCTTGAAGATGCTTATGCCATCAGTTTAAAAAGAGCCTTGGCTACAAAAGACTCTTATCAGTTGGCTTTAATGGCGAATGTTTCAGACAATCTTAATAAAAATAAAGAATATGAAGATATCGTAAGTCTGCTGGACAAGCAGTTTGAAAGTCAAAATATAAATCCGGACATTACTTTCACAGGTTCTCGGGGAGTGTCTGCAAAAGCGGAAACATTATCGCTTTACATGATGGCTTTACAGAAATATACAAAACTTAATGAGGTTAAAATCAGGAATATTGCTGATGTTCTAATCGGTTATAACGGATATTACGGTTTTGGGTCGACACAGGCGACAAGTCTGGCATTGGAAGTATTATCAGAATTCTTTTCGAAAAATGAAAAAATGTACGGAACGGAAAAGCCCAAAATTAAAGTCAATAAAGCCGAGATTTTGCCGGGTTCAAATGTTGCATCAGCTTTTAAAGTTGGGAAAAACGAAATCATGATTGATTATCCTTCTCAGAAGGGGTTGCCTTATAAATTAGAATATCAGTATTACAGTTTAAAAGCACCAAAAAGCAAAGATATTCCTTTAATATTGGAGACAAAACTGAAATCTGAAGTTTCTAAAGTAGGAGAGACCAACCGAATGACGGTGACGGTTAAAAATAAAATAAACAATCCGCTGCCGATGGTGACGGCAAAGATCGGAATTCCTGCCGGACTGACTTTACAAAATGCTTTGCTGAAAGATATGCTGGATAAAAAACAGGTTTCTTATTTTGAGATTTTTAATAATTATCTGGTCTTATATTGGGAACATTTTGATGCCAATGAAACGAAAACCATTAATCTGGATTTGAAGGTGGAATTTGCAGGAGAATATACAGGAAAAGCAAGTAGCATCTATTTATATTATATGCCTGAAGCACAGTTTTGGAATGAAGGAATTAATGCAAAAATTCAACATTGATTTATTTCAGATCAAAAGCTTAAGAGAAATTCAGAATTTAATAAAAAAATAACGAAGATACAGTAGACAGGGTAGAATCTCTAAAAATGATTGGGATTACAAAAAAGACGGCGGGCAATCGTATGAATGCCTGCCGTTCCTGTATATAAAATCCCTTCTTATTGGGGAACTGTTTTCTCTCATCACATGTAAGATCATTTTAAAAGATTATATAAGAAGGGAAGATTTTAAGCAATTTTTGCACTTTTTTATTTTTTTTAGTTGAAAATCATTTAGTTGGCAATTTTATATCCGTATAAAGAACTTACAACTACTTGGTAAACATTACCGCTCGATACTGCAGCAACCCCTGCCATGCTAACGGTTTCTCCGGCATTTAGATAGGTAATGCATGAAACATTTACTCCTACAAGAGATCCTGGATTGGGCTGAAAGGACTGCACCAACACATTATTGGGAGTTGTGCTGAAATTCTTAATAAGATAAAGCACGGTAAAATTAAATGTTGGAGTCCCTGAAACCAAGCTGTTGTCAAATTGGGTGGAACCGTAAAACATATAATAGCCGTTTGTAGGTGCCGTAAAACGACCTGTAGATGTATTTAATGCATTTCCGGTATTGAGTACAGTTCCCTGCGGATAAGTGATTTCTGAACCGATATATGGACCTGTTGTGGCAGGAAGAGTCTGTCTCGTAGTTGTGCTTACCGTAGAAAATGCATAAGTGGATGCGGCAGCGGGAAGATTATCCGAACTTGAAAGTAAAATAAGTTCCCAGGTCGTTCCTGTGGTGGTTCCTTTGCTGATGAAAAATGCGTAGTAACCTGCCGGTACATCTACGGATGAAATACCAGCTCCGCTTTGATTATCGATGAGCTCTGCTCCGCTTGTGATTATTGAAAGTGTTGCTGTACCTGTATTTTTAAAATGATACGTTCTTCCAATAAAATTTCCAGATCCGTTTATAGCTGCGGGTAAGGTTAAAGTTCCATTTGTTCCGCCATTATAAGCTACATAATAATCATTAATTCCAACTGTTTCGCTTGTAGAAACCTGTCTGTATGTGGCCGCAAATGAGCCGTTCACGGTAAGTTTGCTGCCGGGAGATGGATTGTCGATGCCTATATTTCCGGTTTGTGAGTACAATGCGATTCCCGAAAATAATAGGAGTATAAAAATAAAATGTATTTTCATATTATTAATTCAAAAAAATTAGATTTGATTAATTTTGGAATTTTACAAAGTCTAAATAAAATACAGGATTTCCTCCGTTAAAGCCTGTTGGTACTATATAATTGGTTTTATGGGCAACTACAGGATAAGTACCGGGTGCAGGGAAATACAGTACTTTGTTTTGATCCCGGGGAATAAAGTTAACAGGATCCGGACTGGAAGTTCCGCAATAAGATTTCCACACATCTCCAATACCTGGTATATAAAACCAATAATCATTACAGGTTGAAGTAAGAGTAAGTCCTGAACGGAAAAAATACCATCCTTTGGCAGGAATTGTAACGGATATTCCGGTAGGAAGATTATCACCGCCTGAAGCTCCTGTAAATGGGTTCGTTAATGTTCCATTATAAGAAGTCCAGTTATCAGCAAATGCTGTGGTAACTGTAGAAGACCATGTCGCAAGACCATTGGCATCACTTGTAAGGACATAACCTAATTGCTGGGTTCCATCTTTAATTTGTAAAGCTCCGTTTGCAGTACCGTTATCGATCACAATTTTAGCGTTAGAAGCTCCCGTAGGAACTGTATTGGTGCCGAGCAAAACTTTTCCGGTTCCGTTGATGCTCAGGTTATTTCCTGCGTTGTCAATATTTGTTGCCTGTGAAAGAGTTCCACCTAGTCTTACATCAGAGCCCGACATACTGGTCCCGTTACTTGCTGTGATATTATTATTGATGATTGTTGTTCCGCCACTGCCGTTACCGCCTGAAAGCTCCGTAATAGACATAAAACCTATAGATCCATGCAATAATGCTGTTCCTCCACCTGTTTCTATTCTTACTTTTACTGATGTATCTGTGGCGGGTTTGTAAATGGCGTACGCTTCAGGCTGACCGCCTATTGAAGAGGCAGGATAATTATTAAGTGCATCTACAACTCCTAAGGTGGTAGTAGGAAGCGGAGAGTTATTTGAAGCATCTACCCATTGATAGGCAGCATAGCCGTTGGCAATAGAAAACTCCGTAGCATGAAGCTGGCAGCGAAGAATATAAGTTTTGCCCGCTTTCAAATTAAAAACTCCTGTATTGTAAGTGATATTATTTGAAGCAATTAAAGAACCGAATGTTACATCTGATCCCGTAGTGATGGACTGAGAAGCTGCCGGTTTTACAATAATGTAGTCACCGGTGGAGGAAGATCCGGACATAACCAGTTCCCAGGTCGGATTAGCTCCTGTAAGCCCTGTATTTATGAGCTGTACACTTTGATTTGCCGGTACTGAAACCGTTGCGTTTCCATTTATTGTTTCAGAACCTGCAGCGTTGATGGTAATAATGAAATTCGTGTTGTTTTTAATCGTGTACATTCGTCCTTTAAAATTTCCGTTTCCGCTGATTGCTGCCGGAAGATTGAATGTAGCATTTGATGTTCCCTTGTATGATAAATGGAAATCTGTAGCTGACAGATTGTAAACACTCGCAGTTACGGAATTGTATTTGGCTGCCAAAGATCCGTTGACATCCATCGTGGATCCTGGATTTTCAGTATTTATTCCAACATTTCCTGCTTGAGAAAAGGCAATGGAAGAACTGAGCAGAGCGATGGCCTGCCATACTTTTTTGAAATTTTTTGACATGTATTTTATTTTTTAGCTGATTAGGATTTTCAATTCAATTAATAATTAATTTAGAAATGTGAATTTATTTAATTATTAATTTGTATCGTTTTTTAATATTAATTTTTTGGTATATTAACTAATATTAATATTTAATTTTTAATCATAATCCAAAATTATAGATTTTTTTCTTCAAAAAATAAAAGCTTTTGTAGAAAAAAATAAAAGAACATGTAGAAAAATTTTTACAAGTTGTACTCAAACAAACAGATTTCAGGAAATATAGGTTTGATAAAGCCTGATAAGATCTGCTATGTTTTTGGTTTTTAGCTTAATGTGGATTCTTTTTTTATAGGTGCTTATCGTAGGCATTTGGATATTCATGGTATTGGATATTTCCAGATTACCGTTTCCTTTTGCCAGAAGTATGAAAATTTCATACTCCCTCTCCGACAAATTTTTAATTAAATCTAATGACGATTCATTCATGAGTTGATTAACAAGAGCTGAAGGATAATAATATCCGTCAGAAAATATTTTTTTCACAGCTTCCGAAATCTCGTCGGATTTACTTAGTTTACTTACGTATCCGTTCGCCCCTTCTCGGATATATTGAGCTGCAATTTCTTCTTCGTATGCAGAGAAGATCAGGATTTTGATATCAGGATCAATCGCTTTTATCTCTGAAATCATTTTTTTATTCCTGCTTTCCGGCATATTGATGTCCAGAATTACAAGATCATATTTTTTTTGCGAAATTTTTTCTAAAGTTTCCGGATAATCTTCCGCCTGATCTATTTCCGCATCCTGAATTCTTGCTTCCAGAATCATGGTGGTTCCTACCAATACAATATCGTGATCATCGGCTATAAGAATGTTTTTACTCATTTTTTTTATTTGATAAAATCAGTTTGAAAGAAGTTCCCTGAGGTTCGTTTTTTGTGAAGATAATTTTTCCTCCGATCATTTGCAGCAGTTGAAGAACGAGATGTAATCCCATACCATATTTTTGCAATAATAGCTTTTCATTTTCAATATTGTCCTGAAGTCTTGTATAATATTCAATTTTCTTTTCATCCATTCCGATTCCGGCGTCGGTAATTTTCAGAATAATATTTTCTTTTTCAATAGAGTTTTCAATGGTTATTGTTCCGTTTTTTGTGAATTTAACAGAATTATCGATCAAATTATGTACAATGGCCGATAAAATATTTTTACTGATCCACAATTGCAAAGATTCATCAACATTATTTTGAATCAGGGTATTATTTTTTTCTGCAATTTCATCAAAAAGAATTTTTTTCTCATCTATCAGTTGAAACAGTGAATAAAGTTCAGTTTTATCCAAAATATGATGGCTGTAGATATCTGCATATTCTTTTAAAGTCATCGTAAAATTATACAGCTGATCCGAAGATTTGTAAATGGAATTAAGAATTTTCCCGGCCCGTTTTTCATCAAAATTTTCCTGATCCAGAATTTCCTTGGCGGTAAGCGCAATAAACTTCACCGGAGTTGTGATATCATGCGTAATAGTTCCAATTAATTTCTTTTGCTGCTCAATTTCTTTGTGAAGTTTTCCTTTGGTGACCTCAAGCTTTTCTACGGTATCAGACAGAATTTTTGTTCTGGAATTTACAATCTCTTCCAGTTCATGATTTTTCTTTTGAAGAAAGCTTATTCTCCATTTTACCAGAAAGTAAATGAATAGACAGAATAATCCTGTTAGAAATATTTTAAACCAAAATGTTTGATAAAAGTAAGGTGGAATAATGATTTTAATCTTTTTATAGATAAATTTTCCGTCATCCGAGACAAGCATTCTAACCATAAAAGTGTGATGGCCATACCCTAGATTGGAAACAGAAAATTTTCTGTCTTTCCCTATATTTTCCCATTTTGCGTTCGGAAAATCACTCAGTTTGGCTTCTATCACCACATTATCAAGATTTGAATAGTAAGGAACATCAATAAACAAGTCCAAACGATTGGATTCCTGGCTGAGGTATATTTTTTCTTTAAAATTTTTCTCTTTATTGTCGACCAGCGCCCTTTCTATATAGAAATTTTCAGGATAGAAACTTTTGATTTTTAAAGGATCAAAGAAAATAAGACCATTAAGAGAAGGCAGTACAAATTCTCCGTTTTTCAGTTGGTTTCCTGCGATGTTGCTGCCGCCGTTAAATTCATTGGTATTAAAACCTGCATCTTTAGAAAACCTGTAGTAATAAATTCTGTGTTTTTTATTTTGTGCATATTTCAGAAGTTCTGTTTCCAAAACCTTATATAAGCCGTTATTGGTAGAAATCCAGAAAAATCCTTTAACATCTTCCAAAAGGGTGTGCGATGATGAAATATTACCATCCGAATCATAAGGCATCTTTATAATGTGGTCGTTTTTTAATAGATAAAATCCTTGTCCTAAGGTGGTTATCCATATATTTCCATCTTTGGTTTTAATTATATTTCTGACCGATAATTCCTTATTTCCAGTTAGTTTGTAAATTTTATTCGTCTTTAATGATATTTTATATAAACATTTTACAGTACCAACCAATATGTATTCCTGATCCAGTCTGATGAATTTGGTAGGTTCACTTTTAAAAAAAATCTTTTTCTCTACAGCGTTGAAAGTTTGATCTTTATAAATTGCTAAAACGCCATTGAACTCGGGGCCATCAGGGTTTTTTATATCTTTAAAAAGCGCAAAATATTGATGATTACTGATGAAAAAATCTTTTAATAAAAGGTTTTTTGTCTGTACAATTTTTTCAGTACCTGATGTTTTTGAATAAACCGTAATATGATCTTCATGAAGATATATGATGTTTCCATTCTTTTCACGATCTAAAAAATAGGGAGAACTATTTTTAAAATTTTTATTTTCTAAAAGACCATTATGACTATAAACCTCTCCAAATGTTGTGATGACGGAAGAATCGCTGTAAGGTAAAATAGAATAAAAGACAGATTCATGGTTGGGTGAGGGTCGTTTTACAGTAGTGAAATCCTGAAAACTCAGGATTCGTAACCCATCAATGCTGCTTCCCAAATATAGCTTTTTGTATTTCTTGTCAAAATAAATACTCATGAAATTTTCGTCCTTAACATCCTGTAGAGTAATAAGTTTTGATAATTTCAACTGATTATCCTGATATTGACAGATATAAATTGTTCCTCGATTCATCGCAAAAAGCTGATGATTGATCTGGCTCCAAAAAATCCTGGTTTTATGATCCGATAACAGAGAATTTTTAAAAAAACCGATGATTTTCCCGTCTTTTATAGTAATAATATTTTTCGTTATAGGATCTACATGAAACAATAAATCGTTGAGTGCAAAAATTGTGGAAGCATTTTTATAAAGCGGCTTTATATTTAATCTTTGCTCTCTTTTCGATCGAGAATCCGAATAAATCAATACATTATCCAGCAAAAAATATCTTCCGTTTGCAACATTCATGAAAAAACCGATTCCCGTTGAGGCGAAACTGTAATGCGAACAGGAAAGGAGATACTTTTTTTTATTTCTGTAAACAACAGTAGAATGGTTCTTTATAGGAGTGATTTTCGGAAATTTGTCATGCAGCAAAATATTTTTTTCATATTCTCCGGTTGTAAAAATACTGTCATTTTCAACATTTCCATAAAAATGGGTAAATCGCTGACTGTTCAACGGAAAATTTTTATAGATTAAAAAACTGCTGCCGTCATATCGCACAATCCCGTTTTCAGTGGTAAGCCAAATAAATCCATACTTATCTTTTATAATATCTTTTACACTGTTCTGTGGCAATCCGTTGTCTGTATTGTAAACCTGAAGATGTGTTCCCTGACCTTTCATAATAGAATGAAGGAACAAGAAAAGTATAAGAAGCAGACTTTTTCTCAAGGTTTATAATTTTAACAGTGCAAATGTATTTCTATTATGTGACAAATAACAAAAAATTGATTTTATTAAATTTTATTTTCAAAAATTATTGAAAGTTCAAAAATTATAATTACATTTGTATCAGAAATTAAAGTTAAGATAAAATGCAACTTTCAGAAGCTAAAGAAAAATACATCCAGACTTGGGGAACGTTCGCGACCAATTGGGGAATCAATCGTACAATGGCGCAGGTTCATGCTCTGCTTTTGGCAAGCAACAGAGCCCTTTCTACCGATGAGGTGATGGAGCAGCTGGAGATTTCGAGAGGAAATGCGAATATGAATCTTCGAGGATTGATGGATTGGGGAATTGTAAAAAAGGAACTGATAAAAGGTGACAGAAAAGAATATTTTGTAGCGGAAAAAGATGTATGGTATTTATTCAAGCAAATCACTAAGGAGCGCAGAAAAAGAGAAATTGAACCCGTTATTTCTTTCCTGGATGAGCTTAAAAATATTGAGGATAAAGATTCAGAAGAAGCCCAAGAATTTATTAAGCTGATGAACGATTTCAGTTCTGTAACAGGGAAAATCAACAATATTATGGATCTTGCGATTAAAAGTGATGATCATTGGTTAGTAGGTAAGATTACCAATTTATTGAAATAATTAATGAGAAAATATTTGTCCATAATATTTGCATTGATATTTTTGATTGGTTGTCAGAAAAATGTTATCGCAAATTTTGATATTCACATTGAAAATTTAGATAAATATAATACGTCTTACCATGATTTATCTAAGGTAGAAATTTATAAGGACAATAACATTTTTAAAATATTAAAATCTGATTTTCCAATTGGTGGTTTAGAAAGAAACATCAAAATTGACAGTATAAAAGAAGGGAAGTATTCATTTGTTTATGAAAGTATTTTCGGAAAACAAATTAAAACGAATATCACAGTTGATGATTCCAGAACATACAGGATAAGTTTAAATCCCGATCGGCTAAATGAAAAAATTAAAAATTTAGTCTTTGAAAATATTAAAAATGAAGAAGTTCAATTAAAATATAGATCCAGTGGGTGCTTTCATTTGAATGAAGATTCAATAACTATACTGAATAAGGGAAATGAATATTTTGTTAAAAAAGATGATCATTTACGGAAAATTGATAAAAAGACATGGGCATATTTTGTTAACTTAGAAAATAAAATTCGCCACATTCATAAAGATAGAGGATGTACATCTGTTGATAGCTTTATCTTTAAGTACAAAGGAAAATCTGATACGGTTTATGATGGGACTTGTAATTTTGATATCGTGTCAAATATAATTAATTATAGAAAAAAGAATAAAATCTAAAGGACTTCAAAATCCTTTTTTATTTCAAATAAACTTTCAATAAATACTGAAAATATAATAATATTAAAAACTTTGAAACATGAAACTGAATATTTTAAAAACAGAAGTGATATTTCAGACTCTATTAACCTTTGTAAGCCTTGTATGGGTTGTTTTAACTGAAGGGTCAGAATTTTTTATTGCACTTTTCTTTATTGGAGCTTCAAATTTGCTGGGCTTTCTACTGAGAATTTCCCTTGTTGCAAGCAAGTTTCACCGCTATTATTTCTTCGGAGTTATTCTGTTTTTTCTCATTTTATATGGCATAACTTCTTTAACAGTTGATTCCAACATGGAATTTGCAACATATTTTATGGGAATTGGAGGTATGCTTTTTAATATCTATTATTTGATTTATGGTTTTTATCTCATTGAAACGATGAAACAAAATAAGATAGCAGAATAAATTTTTTTGAATCTATGTTTCAAAAATTATTGAAAATATAATATTTATAAAATGTTCAATATTATTTCATACCTACTTTTTCTTTGCATCAGTTCGTATATCACGATCGATGTGGGAAGAAGGTGCTACAACGCCGGGAAGTATTATCTGAATTATCTTATTCACGATGCCAATCTTTGTCTGACAATCAACAGAATACTTTTAGGATGCTATTACCTGATAAATCTCGGCTACATCGCCATTAATCTGGCAAGTTGGGATAAGGTAAATTCTATGGAACAGCTGCTGTCGGTCACAGCCATCAGAATTGGATACATCACTTTGATTCTCTGTTTTTTACACTTCATGAATATTTTTACCCTTTACTTTTTAAGAAAAAAATTAACTATAAAATAATAACACTATGAATGCAACAGTTTTAACCACAGCCACCTACAACTTTTCTGCGTACATGATTTACTTACCGATTGTCATTATGCTCACGATTTTTGTTTCACAGTTTCTTTTTAAGAATTCTAAAACTTTTATGATCGATATTTTTCATCAGAAAGAAGATATCGCAATGGCAACCAATTCACTCTTTAAGATCGGTTTTTACCTTTTAAATATTGGTTTTGCCTTATGTATAATTGAATTTTTTCAGATTGAAACAGTAGAAAGATTAGTCGTTGCCTTAAGCAAAAAGATTGGCGGATTCTCTATTTATCTTGGAATAATGATGCTTCTGAATTTACTACTGTTCTTAAAAGGTCGCAAACACGCCATGAATAAAGACAAAATCATTAAAAATGAAAACACTGATATTTAAAATCTGGATGTATTTCACCTTTAAGATCCGGAACAAAAGAACGAGAGGAGGTTTTTTGAACCTTTAAAAATGAATAACCATGAAAACGCTTTTAAAATACCACGTAAACATTCAGAAAACTCTAATTCTACTTTTTGTAGTGACTTTATTCATCGTAATGGTTACGGGACTAGATTTTATATTGATGGCATTGATTATTGAGTTTTTTCTGATCGCCATTTTTCAGTATTCCCTAAATTTAATAAAATTTAATAGTAAAAAGTACATGAAGACCGATTCAAGGAAAGTGTATATTTTTCTTTCAACGTACGTGGTGATTGGTTTTTTAACGTGGCTTTGCCTAATATCATTGGATATCCGTGATAATAACGGTACGATTAAGGATATTTTTGAACTAATGATGATGTCATGGCTTTTTCTTTCTCCCATCCTGATGATACAGTCACTATTGATAAGCTTTTTTGATTTAAAAAACACTCATTCTAAACATCTTAATCATGAAAACACTTAAAAAGCATACCTTAATCTATGATAACGAATGCCCGATGTGTAACATCTATTCTAAAGGTTTCATTAAATCGGGAATGTTGGATGAAAATGGAAGAGAAGCCTTTACAGATATGAGTTTAAGGAATAAAAACCTGATTGATTTTCATCGTGCAAAAAACGAAATCGCATTAGTCGATCATGAAAAAAATAAAGTGATTTACGGTCTGGATAGTTTGTTGTTAATCATCGGAAACTCATTTCCGATATTAGAAAAGATAGCCAGAATACAGCCTTTGTACTGGTTTTTCAAAAAGCTGTATTCTTTCTTTTCTTACAACAGAAAACAGATTATCCCTTCAAAAAAAGATAATACGGAAGAAGCCTGCATTCCGGATTTTAATTTAAAATACAGATTAGCTTACCTTGCTTTTGTTGTGATTTTCTCAGGATCTACTTTAAGTATATTTTCAACAAAATTAGGATTAGGTTTAACTCAGAATTTCTGGAGAGAATTTGCAATTTGTATCGGACAAATCGTTTGGCAGATTGTATTTTTAAAATTTTATTTAAAAGATAAAACATGGAATTATCTCGGAAATATGATGACTGTTTCTCTCATCGGAACATTACTTTTAATTCCCGCTTTATTTTTAGATCTAAATCCGGTTTCTTCAATAATTTATTTTGGAATCGTTGTATTCATTATGTTTCTGGAACACATTCGAAGATGTAAAATATTAAAATTAAACTTCCTTCCTACATTTTCCTGGATAATTTTCAGAACCACAGTTTCAATTACATTAATCTTATTAAACAAATAAAAACAACAAAGAGTCCCGAAGGGACGACCTTCTAAAGGATAGGATGAAATCCTATCGCCGACAACACAACAACATCGACAACATCAACAACACATCAATAACAAATCACCAACAATAAATCAAGATCAACTAACAACCAAAAACCGTCAACTATAAAACCAACTGATGTCAAAAATAATTTTAAACACAACCATCAAAGCGGATATCCAGGTCGTTTTCGATTTATCAAGAGACATCGATTTGCATCAGAAATCAACTTCTAAAACGAACGAAAAGGCAATCGCAGGAAGAACTTCCGGACTCATTGAAGAAGGAAAATCCGTCACTTGGAGAGCAAAACATCTAGGCGTCTATCAAACATTAACCACGAAAATTATCATTATGAATAAACCTTATCATTTCACCGATGTTATGCAGAAAGGCGTTTTTAAATCGATGAAACATCAGCATATTTTCAGACAGGAAGGTAAAAACACAATCATAACAGATATTCTTGAATTCGAATCACCTTTCGGAATGATCGGAAAAATCTTCAACACAATCTATCTTAAAAATTATATGAAAAAATTCCTCTTAGAACGAAACAAATTAATTAAAGAAACCGCAGAATCAATCATGAGTCCCAAAGGGACGATTTAAACAAGGATAGGATGAAATCCTATTAAAAACAAAACCCATCAACTAACAACAAACAACCAAAACAATGAAATTCCTAAAAGCCGAATGGCGAAAATTAGCCATCATCAATTACGAAATCAATCCTAAAATCTTAGAAAAATACCTTCCAAAAGGTACAGAACTGGACTTCTATCAAGGAAAATGTTATGTAAGTTTAGTCGGATTTATGTTTTTAAATACCAAATTACTCGGACTTTCCATTCCTTTTCACAGAAACTTTGAAGAAGTTAATTTAAGATTTTATGTAAAGAAAAAAGAAGGAGATGAATGGAAAAGAGGGGTAGTTTTCATCAAAGAAATTGTTCCAAAACCGTCTTTAAGTTTTGTTGCCAATTCAGTTTACAAAGAACATTATAAAACCATGCCGATGAAAAATAAAATTCATCAAAAAGGCGAAGAATTGTTAATAAAATATTCTTGGAAAGATAAAACCTGGCATTCTATAGAAATCACTGCGGAAAATGTACCTTTAAAAATGGAAAGCAATTCAGAATTTGAATTCATTACCGAACATTATTACGGTTTCACAAAAAAAGAAAATAAAACTTCAGAATATGAAGTCTGTCATCCAAAATGGGAGTATTATGTAGTCAAAAATCATCAGCTTGAAATAGATTTTCAAACAGTCTACGGAAATGATTTTGAATATTTAAATCATCAAAAACCCATCTCTGTCATGCTCGCAGAAGGTTCTGAAATTGAAGTGAAAATGAAGAAGTATCTCAAGAACCAAATAAAAAGAACCAAGTAAAAAGTTATTCATAGACTTTTAAAACATTTAGCATTCGCAATGTCATGCTGAGCCTGTCGAAGCATCTCATATTTAAATCCATCAGCCATCAACTAAATACCATCAACCAAATGAAAATAATCATTGCAGCCGGAACAGGTTTTTTAGGCAAGAATTTAGAAAAATACTTTACAGAAAAAGGAAATCAGGTTTATATTTTAACCAGAAATCCAAAACGTGAAAATGAAATATACTGGAATGCAAAAACGTTGGGCGAATGGAAAAATGTGCTTGAAAATGCTGATGTTTTAATCAATCTAACAGGAAAATCTGTCGATTGCCGATATACGGAAAAGAACAAAAAAGAAATTTACAATTCAAGAATTGAAAGTACAAAAGTTCTTCAACAGGCAATCGATGAGTGTGTCAATAAGCCTAAAATTTGGTTGAATGCAAGTTCGGCGACTATTTATGTTCATTCAGAAACTCATTTAAACACAGAAGAAAACGGAATTATCGGCGACGATTTTTCTATGAACATCTGCAAAAGCTGGGAAAAAGAATTTTTTAAAGTAAAAACAGAAAATGTGCGGAAAGTTGCTTTAAGAACTTCCATCGTTTTAGGGAATAACGGTGGCGCTTTTCCAAAACTGAAAACCATCACAAGATTAGGGTTAGGCGGAAAACAGGGAAGAGGAAATCAGAATGTTAGCTGGATTCATATTGATGATTTTTGCAGAGCAGTCGAATTTATAATTGACAATGAAAATATTTCAGGAGAAATCAACGTAACGGCTCCAAATCCTTTGTCTAATGAAGATTTTATGCGAAAATTAAGAAAAGAAATGAAAATTCCGTTAGGATTGAATGCTCCTGTCTGGCAACTGGAAATTGCCTCTATATTTTTAAAAAGTGAAACAGAATTATTACTGAAAAGCCGAAATGTTTATCCTGAAAAATTAATGAAAAGTGGCTTTGAATTTACTTATTCAAATATTGAATCTGCATTTAATGATTTGATTTAAAAATAAAAAAATAAACGGAATTAGAAACCCACGCAACAGAAAATCTTTGATTTTCAAAACTAATGTGTTCTTCTATAAAGTGTGATAATAATCTTAAATTCTAATGTGTTTTAATCTTTTGTGTCTTTTTTGGTTAAAATTTTCCGGTGAAATATTAAATTAGCAAAAACTAAACGTTATGCTCATCAAGCCAAAAACGAAAACCTTATTTCTTTCATCATTACTCATATCATCTACTTTTTTTTCACAGGCTCATAATGTTTCGGAAGGCTATCAGAAACCAACAGATCCTTTGGTTGTTAAGAATCTGGAAAACTGGCAGGATTTAAAATTTGGGCTCTTCATGCATTGGGGAACGTACAGCCAGTGGGGAATTGTGGAAAGCTGGAGCCTCTGTCCGGAAGATGAATCGTGGACGCAGAGAAAACCGGAACACGGAAAATCGTACTACGAATATGTGAAAAACTATGAAAATCTTCAGACGACTTTCAATCCGACTCAATTTGATCCTAAGAAATGGGCAGATGCAGTGAAAAAAGCGGGAATGAAATATGTGGTATTCACAACAAAACATCACGATGGTTTTGCCATGTTTGATACCCAACAATCTGATTATAAAGTTACTTCCTCAAAAACACCTTTCTCTAAAAATCCAAAAGCCGATGTAACGAAAGAAATTTTCAATACCTTCCGAAAAGAAGGCTTCAAAATTGGAGCTTATTTCTCAAAACCCGATTGGCATTCCGAAGATTATTGGTGGTCCTATTTTCCTCCAAAAGACCGAAATGTAAACTACGACCCGAAGAAATACCCTGAAAGATGGAACAATTTCAAGAATTTCACCTTTAATCAGCTGAATGAAATTACTTCAAACTATGGTAAAATAGATATTCTTTGGTTAGATGGAGGTTGGGTTCGCCCATTTAACACGATCGATCAGAATGTTGAATGGCAAAGAACCATCAAGGTTGAGCAGGATATCGACATGGATAAAATAGGAACGATGGCTAGAAAAAATCAACCCGGAATTATTATTGTAGACCGAACGGTTCCCGGAAAATGGGAAAATTATGTGACGCCTGAACAGGCCGTTCCGGAAAAACCGCTTTCAATTCCATGGGAAAGCTGCATTACAATGGGTGATTCGTTTTCGTATGTTCCCAATGACAATTATAAATCGTCTCAGAAAATCATTGAAACTTTAGTCAAAATCATTTCAAGAGGAGGAAATTATCTGATGAATATTGCTCCAGGACCCAACGGAGATTATGATGCCATTGTTTATGAAAGACTAAATGAAATTTCAGGTTGGATGGATAAAAACCAGTCTGCGGTTTTTGCGACGAGAAGTGTTGCACCTTACCACGACGGAAATTTTTATTACACCCAAAGCATAGACGGAAAAACAGTGAATATTTTTCATTTAGATGATCAGTCAAATTATCAATCTCCATCAACATTAAGTTTTACAATTCCGGAAAATTTTAAGCCGAAATCATTAAAAGTTCTGGGATTATCCAATAAAATTCAATGGAAAAAGACAGGAAATTCAATTGAAATTAATTTACCAAAAGAAAGAAACCAATTAAAATATTCAACCGTAATTCAAATTACACAATAAATATAAACAGTCTTAAAAATGACCTAGGAAATCGGAGCGTTAAGAAAATTAAAACTTAATCCGTTAAGAAATTCCCATTGTTTGAAGCGCGAGACAAATATTGAAACGAAGAACAAATATTGAATTCGCACAAGTTTTGGGAATTTTAGGATTAAATTTTAATTTTTAGCGTAGAGTTCCAAGTCTTGAACTTTTGGTTCTTTTGTTTCAAGACAAAAGAACGTATAAAAATTAAATTATTTTGCGATGTCTTTAAAACTTCGATTTAAAATTGTAATAATTTCGTTATTGAGCACAACATGTATTACAGCTCAAAAACCATTATATAAAGACCCCAAACAGCCTATTGAAGCCAGAGTCCAGGATTTATTAAGGCGCATGACTCCAGAAGAAAAATTCTGGCAATGCTTCATGACTCCCGGAGATTTGGATAACGTTCCGAAAGGTCAATATTCCCACGGAATTTTCGGATTGCAGGTGAGTGCGGGAAACCAAGGCGGTGGAGTTGCCGGACAATTGTTGAAATATAATGCAAATGAAGACGCGGAAAGGCTGGCAAAAAAAATAAACGCCATTCAGAAATATTTCGTGGAAGAGTCTCGGTTGGGAATCCCGATTATCCCTTTTGATGAGGCTTTACACGGATTAATGCGTGAAGGAGCAACCGCTTTTCCACAAGCAATCGGTTTGTCAGCAACCTTCAATCCTCAATTGATGAAAGAAGTATCGACAGCAATTGCAAAAGAATCGAAGTTGAGAGGAATCCGTCAGATTTTGACTCCGGTTGTGAATTTGGCAAGTGATGTTCGATGGGGAAGAACGGAGGAAACGTATGGCGAAGATCCATTTTTAACTTCTGTGATGGGTGTGAATTTTGTCAGTTCTTTTGAAAATCAGGGAATTATTACGACTCCGAAACATTTTTTGGCAAATGTTGGTGAAGGTGGGAGAGATTCATATCCGATTCATTGGAGTAAAAGATATTTGGAGGAAACCCATTTAATTCCGTTTCAAAAAGCCTTTAATCAAGGGAAAAGTCGTTCGGTGATGACTTCTTATAATTTATTGGATGGAAGACCTTCAACGGCAAATCATTGGTTACTCACCGAAAAATTGAAAAAAGAATGGAATTTCAAAGGTTTTGTGATCAGCGATGCGAGTGCAGTTGGTGGAGCAAACGTTTTGCATTTTACGGCAAAAGATTATGATGATGCTTCTGCACAGGCCATAAATGCGGGACTTGAAGTGATTTTCCAGACCGAATATCAACATTATAAATTGTTTATTCCTCCGTTTTTGGATGGAAGAATTTCAAAAGAGAGAATTGATGATGCAGTAGCGAGAGTTTTAAGAGCAAAATTTGAATTAGGATTGTTTGAAAATCCTTACGTTTCTGATAAAGATATTAAAGAATTAAAGAAAATCAATCATAAGCCTTTAGCGGAAAAAACTGCTGTTGAATCTTTTGTTTTACTTCAGAATAATAATCAGACACTTCCGATTTCAGAAAATTATAAAAGGATTTTGGTGATTGGAACGGATGCAGTTGACGCAAGATTGGGTGGTTATTCAGGGCCGGGAAATAAGAAGGTGAATATTTTAGATGGAATTAAAAATTTCGTTAAAAATAAAAATATTGAAGTCAATTATTCAAAAGGAATTGATTGGAATTTGAAACAATTTGTAACGGTTCCGACCGAGTTTTTATCTTCAGAAAATCAAAAAGGACTGACAGGAAATTATTTTTCCAATACTGATTTAAAAGGAAATCCTGTTTTTGAAAAACAAGACGAACAATTGAATTTCAAATGGACATTATATTCTCCAAATCCCGAAAAACTTCAACCGGACCATTACAGCGTTCGCTGGACAGGAAAACTGGAAGCTCCAGATTCGGGAAAATATCAATTAGGACTCCGTGGAAATGACGGTTTCAGATTATATGTAAACGGTAAATTATTGATTGACAATTGGGAAAAGCTGAGCTATTCAACCAAAACAATCAATATTGATTTCGTTAAAGGTCAAAAATATGACATCATTGTAGAATTCCATGAAAACAGGGGAGAAGCCAACATCGAATTGATTTGGAATTATGGTTTGAATGACTATCAAAAAGATTTTAGTGATGCTTTGAAGCTTGCTCAAAATGCAGATTACATCGTCGTGATAGCAGGAATTCATGAAGGTGAATTTCAGGATCGTTCTTCGCTGAGTTTGCCCGGAAATCAGGAAAAATTTATTCACGAAGTTTCAAAACTAAGTAAGCCGACAACGGTTGTCTTGGTTGGAGGTTCCGCTATAAAAACTACGGATTGGAAAGATAAAATCGGTGCGATTTTAGATGTTTGGTATCCTGGAGAGGAAGGCGGAAATGCTGTGGCGAAAGTACTTTTCGGAGAAGAAAATCCTTCGGGAAAATTGCCGATTACATTCCCGATTGAGGAAGGACAGTTGCCTTTAGCGTACAATCATCATCCGACGGGAAGAGGAAACGATTACTATGATTTAAGCGGAGAACCTTTATATCCTTTCGGTTTTGGATTAAGCTATACAACTTTTGAAATTTCCGATTTACAGTTAAATCAAACGAAATATTCTGAAAATGATACAATCATCGCAAATGTCAATGTAAAAAATACAGGCCCAAAAGCAGGAAGTGAAGTTATTCAGTTATACGTAAAAGATTTGTTGGCTTCAGTTTCAAGGCCGATTATTGAATTGAAAGGTTTCCAAAAAGTAGAATTAAAGTCAGGAGAATCAAAACAAATTTCAATTGAAGTTCCAGTGAAAGAATTGCAGTTTTTAGATGAGAAAATGAACTGGATTGTTGAAAAAGGAGAGTATAGAATTTTTGTGGGAAATTCTTCTAAGAATCTGCCTTTAAAACAGAATATTGAAGTAGAATAAAAATTTCAATACAATTTTAAGAATATATAAAAACCGTTTTCTGTGTAAGGGAACGGTTTTTGTAATTTTTGACGGGAATTATTCTAACACCAAATCTTAAAAATTTATGAAAAATTATCTCTTACCTTCATTGGCAGTGCTGTTTTTTAGCTGCAAGGAAAATAAAAAAGAAAATGTTTCTTCAGGTACGCAGGTTGTTACCGAGACAGATACTTTAAAATTGCCTGCACCGGATGAAAAAAATTCGAAAAATAAGTTCAGCAACGTGATTGGATGGCCGAAAGATAAAGCTCCTATTGCTCCGCAAGGTTTTACGGTTACGCGTTTTGCTGAAAACATTAAGAGCCCGAGAAATATGATTCAGGCTGAAAACGGGGATATTTTCGTAGTACTTTCTAATTCCGAACGTTCGGCTACGGAAAAAATTAAAAATGATATCAGCGGAAAAAGTGATGCTGAAGTGGGTGGTAAATCTGCCAACAGGATTATTCTTTACCGCGATGCCAACAAAGACGGTGTTGCAGAGTCTTCGTCCGTATTTTTGGATCATCTGAACCAGCCTTACGGAATGCTCATCATTAAAGATAAATTTTACGTCGCCAATACCGACGGGCTTTGGGTTTATCCTTATAAATTGGGCGACACAAAAATAACCCAGCCCGGAAAAAAGATTGTCAGCCTTCCGGCAGGAGGTTACAATAATCACTGGACGAGAAATCTCATCGCGAGTAAAGATCAGTCAAAAATCTACATTACGGTAGGTTCGGGAAGCAATGTTGCAGAACATGGAATGGAAAATGAGATCCGAAGAGCCAATATTCTGGAAGTAAATCCTGATGGAAGCGTTGAAATTATCTATGCATCGGGTCTTAGAAACCCTGTTGGGATGAGCTGGAATCCTTCTACCGGAGCACTTTGGACAGTGGTGAATGAAAGAGACGAACTTGGAGACGAGCTTGTTCCCGATTACCTTACGAGTGTAAAAAAAGATGCTTTTTACGGCTGGCCTTATGCTTACTTCGGAAAGCATGAGGATCCCAGAAGAAAAGGTGAAAATCCTGAAATGGTTTCCAGAACAATTGTTCCGGATGTTCCGCTGGGAAGTCATACTGCATCTTTGGGACTTACTTTCTACACGGGAAAACAGTTTCCTGAAAAATATAAAAACGGAGCTTTCATCGGGCAGCATGGTTCCTGGAATCGTTCTTCGCTGGTTGGTTATCAGGTAGCTTTTGTGCCTTTTGCCAACGGAAAAGCTGCAGGACCGTCTCAGCCATTTCTTACTGGATTTATTGCTAATGAGGCTAAAGGAGATGTGTACGGAAGACCGGTCGGTGTTTTACAGATTGCAGATGGATCGCTGTTGGTGGCAGATGATGTAAGCGGTATTGTCTGGAGAGTTGCTTATAAAGGAAAGTAATTTATCTTAAAAAATCATAAGATGAAAATTATGGTATGATATCTGTAATATTGATGACGAACCTGAATGAAATTAATTGAAATTAAATAATCAGTTAAAATCATTCAAAAAAGATAAATGTTATGAAAAAGTTTTTTATATCAACGATTTTATTGATAGGTTTATCAACAAGTGCTTTTGCACAACAGCGGCCGCCAGTAC
This sequence comes from Chryseobacterium arachidis, assembly GCF_900129245.1. Classification (GTDB taxonomy): domain Bacteria; phylum Bacteroidota; class Bacteroidia; order Flavobacteriales; family Weeksellaceae; genus Chryseobacterium; species Chryseobacterium arachidis. The sequence continues at coordinate 47,689 of NZ_FQUT01000017.1, read as the reverse complement.
CGCCGCATCCTTCAAAAAGCGAATTAATTGCTACAAAATCGCGTGAACTGGATAAAAGATATAATCAGGAGAAAAAAGCAATTCTGAACCATCCGCTGGCAACGAAGCAAATGAAGAGAGATCAGTTGAAGGCTTTAAATCAGAAATATCAGGATCAGAAAAGATTGCTTAGAAAGATGTAATAACAAAGATTTTTTTAAAATATTAAAATCAGTATAGCTTAATTCTATATTATTTGTTTTACGAAATTTTAAGAAGATATTAATTTTTATGAAAAGAGAATACGAAAAGTGTTCTCTTTTTTTATTTTTATTAAATGAAAATCTTGTTTTATGATGCATTCTCAGATGAATTATCATAAATGCGCTTCATCCAATATTTTTCCTTAAATTCGCATAAAAATTTTAAACTAATGAATTACGATATTATTGTCATCGGAAGTGGTCCTGGTGGATATGTTACTGCAATCAGAGCGGCACAGTTGGGTTTCAAAACTGCAATTATCGAGAAAGAAAATTTAGGAGGAATTTGCCTTAACTGGGGATGTATTCCAACTAAAGCTTTGTTGAAATCGGCTCAGGTTTTTCATTATATTAACCATGCTGAAGATTATGGTTTGAACAAAGTGGAAGGAAGTTTTGAATTTCCGAACGTAATTCAGAGAAGCCGTGGAGTTGCCAACAAAATGAGCAAAGGGATTGAATTCCTGATGAAAAAAAATAAAATCGATGTTATTTTAGGAACGGCTAAAGTACAGAAAGGTAAAAAAGTCTCTGTTACGGATAAAGACGGAAAAGTAACCGAATATACAGGTAATCACATCATTATCGCAACGGGAGCACGTTCCAGAGAATTACCGAACTTGCCACAAGACGGTAAAAAAGTAATCGGATATAGACAGGCATTATCTCTTCCTGAGCAGCCAAAATCTATGATCGTAGTAGGTTCCGGAGCTATCGGAGTAGAATTTGCTGATTTCTATAACACAATGGGCACAAAAGTAACTGTTGTTGAATTTATGCCAAATATCGTTCCTGTAGAGGATGAGGAAATTTCTAAGCACTTAGAGAAATCTCTGAAAAAATCAGGAATCGAAATTATGACGAATGCTTCTGTAGAAAGCGTTGATACAAGCGGAGGAGGTGTAAAAGCTACTGTAAAAACGGCAAAAGGAAACATCGTTCTTGAAGCTGATATTTTACTTTCTGCTGTCGGAATCGCTGCCAACATCGAGAACATCGGTCTTGAAGAAGTGGGAATCCAGACAGATAAAGGTAGAGTTTTGGTCAACGAATGGTATGAAACTTCAGTTCCTGGATATTACGCAATCGGAGATTTGATTCCTACTCAGGCTTTGGCGCACGTTGCTTCTGCTGAAGGGATTACTTGTGTTGAAAAAATCAAAGGAATGCATGTTGAGAAAATAGACTATGGCAATATCCCTGGATGTACGTACTGTCACCCGGAAGTGGCTTCTGTTGGTCTTACAGAAAAACAGGCTAAAGAAAAAGGATACGACATCAAAGTGGGTAAATTCCCTCTTTCCGCAAGTGGAAAAGCTACGGCGAACGGAAATACAGATGGTTTCATCAAAGTTATTTTCGATGCTAAATATGGTGAGTGGTTAGGTTGTCACATGATCGGAGAAGGGGTTACAGATATGGTTGCTGAGGCTGTTGTAGCTAGAAAACTAGAAACTACAGGTCACGAAATCATCAAGTCTATTCACCCGCACCCGACAGTTTCTGAAGCAATTATGGAAGCTGCTGCTGCTGCTTACGGAGAAGTGATTCACATTTAATTTGAGATAATCAATTTTAAATATATTAAAACCACAGATTTTGTCTGTGGTTTTTTCTTTTTGTAAGAGCTTATTTAAAATTTTTATGACGCTATTATTTTAAACGCAAAGTTTTAATTCAATTTTATACATTATTTTTAGGAAGCAAAGGCAAATAAAATTTGTCTCGCGAAGCTTGAAAACACAGCTTCATCAAATCAACTTGTTGATTCTTCTTTGCTCACTTAAATAATTAGTTTTTAAATAAAATCTTTGCGTCAAAAAATGAATGATGATTGTAATATTTATTAAATTTAGAAGGACTCTAAGGTAATTTGATTTTGTCTCACTTATTTTCTTAATTTTACTCACTTAATAAAATACAAATTAAAATAAACCATGTTTAAAAAATTAGCTGCAGAAGCGTTAGGATTAGGAGATATCGGTAAAATTATTCCTTCTCAGGATTATGATAAAGTAGATTCTGATGATTATATTTTATCGGAAGATAATGAAAAGATTTTCTTTTTAATTAAATCTAAAAGAGACGAGTATTGCTTTACCAACAGAGCATTGATTCATATCGACGGTGCAAGTGCTCTGGATAAAAAGAGAGTGTTGAAGAGATACGAATATTATCAGTTTCCCTTCTCGAATATTGCTTTGCAAACTGCGGGAACGATCGATCTGGATGTTGAAATTTCGTTCAATATCGGGAATGTTCCTCTAATGATCAGCGTGGCGAAAGGTCAGATCGATCAGTTGAAAGATTTATATAAAGCTCTTTTGGCCATTCAGCAGGAAGTTCATCACAATCACTCACTATTGAATTTCTCCAATGACAGCATTCAGAAAGCAATCACAAGTGTAGCTTCAGGAAAACAGGAAAATGTTTCGAAAAGCCAGGAATTAAGAGCAATCAATGAGTATATTTTTGCATGGAACACGAATAGTTTTGACAAGTATAATCAGAAAGATTTCTCAAGAATTTTTGAGAAGTATATTAATAACTAAAATATTATTATATTATATTTAAAGCCCGGAATTTTCCGGGTTTTTAATTATTGATTATGAAAAAAACAGCATTTTTATTGTTATTCTTTTGTTTCGGATTTTTATTTTCGCAGCAGAAAGATGATAAAAGATATTTTCCGGCAGAATATATTTTAAAAACGTCCAGCGATACTATCAGGACAAGAATCAGAAATGTAGGAAAATTCTCGAATACAAAGTATTATATTGCTACCATTATGTTTAAGATGAAGATGAGGGACGATAATGGGGTAGAAACCTGGGTAGAGCCAAAAGATGTTGAATATATCAAAATTACAGACGAAAACAACATTAGCCACGAATATTATGCGTCCGCGGGAAGAATGGAGATTGAAGGCGGCCTTATTGAGATTTTGTATGAGGGCAAAAACATGAATTGGTATCGGTTTTATCCTTATGGAACCGGGACTATTACCAAAGCAGATTTTCTTGTCGATGATAAAAACAAAAAGATTATCAATGAATCCGGATTTTTTAATCCTGGACTTAAAAACAGCCTGAAAACAAGATTCGCAGCATATCCCGATCTTATGGCTCTGGTTAATTCATGGAAGACTGATGATGATCTTTTGAAAATACTTCAGCTTTATGATAAAAAATGAATAGAAACGAAGTTTTTCTCTTTGAAATAGAAGAACAGCCAGAATATTCACTGTGATATATCTAAAGCCTGGGAATTACCGGGCTTTTTTGTATCTTACATTCATGAAAAAAATTGGTTTATTGCTTTCAGCGTTTTATTGCAGTTTATTGTTTGCTCAAAAAGAAGAATTGTACAACGAAGTTTATTTTCCCATAAAATATGTATTGAAAAATTCACCGGACACCATAAAGACTAAAGTTCTTAATACTGGGTTTTATACCAACGAAGAATTTTCTCCGGCAACCTATATCAAACGGATGACAATTTTAGATCCTTCGGGAAAAAAAATGAAAGTTTATGAAAATGATATTCAATATATGGAAATTACAGATCTTAAAAAGGTCAAACGAAAATTCATAGATGGAAAAACAGCTCTTTCCAAAGATGTCGGGCTGCTTCAGGTAATGTTTAGCGGAAAGAAAGTAAGCTGGTATAAGAAAAGCATATATTCTGGTCCTATCTATACTTATAAAACAAATGATACTGAATATCTGATGTTTCATAAAGAGAAAAATATTACCGAATTACATCTTAAAATGCCCGGAACTGTAGCTATTTTAAAAGAAAAATTTTACGGATATCCGGATATTCTGTCGCTTCTTGATACCTTGTTTGAAGAAAAAGATTTACTGAAAATACTGCAGCTGTACGATAGAAAATAAGCGATGAGCCACAGATTCTGTCTGTGGTTTTTGGTATCTTTCTAAACAGAGATATAGAGAGGACGGACTGAGGGGTTCCGAACCCCGAATTTGAGGTTCCGAACCCCATCGGATAGGTTCTTTAGGTATCCGGATACGTCCCGGAATGCTCCGGAGAGGTTGTTAACCGCTTCCGATAGGTTGTACAACCCTTCGTGACAGGTTATTTGGGTGTCCATCGGGGTTGTTTACCCTGCCGATGAGGTTATTTAATCATCTATATAGGTTATACGACCTGTTTCGAAGGGTTACTGATACCTCCGGATGTATAAAATACCTGTCCGGATGATGGATGAACATCTCCGAACCTTTGCAGAACGTATCGGAACTTGTAAACAATACATATGTATGACTAAAAGACCCGACGGGAGCAGTAAAATATCCCTCCCGTAAGGTTTTAAAAGGAATCGTTGCCCTTATCAATGTCAAGAATTGGGTCAATCATCTCAATGTACAGGAAATTTTAATCACTTCTCAATACGATGTTTTTCAAAAATATGCTTACAAGGAATCCAGTATGATTTTGTATTAGGCTTTATCCTGAGCTCAGGTTTAATAATAAATTTATTTGTGTTAAAATATTTCTAAAATCACAGAATTTCCAAAATTTAATCAGATTTTTTCGGCTTGTTTTCTTACATTTATTCAATGAACTTTGAAAAAATAGGACTTGTTTTATCTGGTGGCGGAACGAAAGGGATCGCTCATGCGGGGGTATTGAAATTCCTGCATGAAAAAGGGATTACAGTAGATGTTCTGTCATGTTGCAGCGCCGGTTCTATTGTGGGCTGTCTGCATGCGGTCGGGAAAAAGCCTGAAGAAATTTTAGAGTTCTTTAATTCGGTTTATTTTTTCAACTGGAAACATTTTGCTTTTAATCAGCCGGGTTTGGTTTCATCAGTAATTTTTAGAAATTACTTAAATCCTATTTTTGGAGACATGAAACTGGGAGATCTGGATAAAGAGGTAAAGATTGTAGCGACGGAATTAGTCAACGGAACAGAAAAGATTTTTGATAATAATTTTAAAGTTGTGGATGCTATTATCGCTTCATGTTCTATTCCGGGAATCACAACACCTTACATTATTGATGATGAAATGTATTGTGATGGGGGAGTACTGAACAATTTCCCTGCAGACATTATTAGGGACGATTGCGATAAACTAATTGGCGTTTTTGTTTCTCCGCCTCATGATATTCAAATTAATGATTTAAAATCCATTAAAGCGATTGTTTCGCGTTCTTACGATTTACTTTCTTACAGAGTTGAAAAGGTAAAGTTTGAATATTGTGACTGGTTTATCTCTTCACAGGAATTGTCTACTTACGGAACTTTTGAAAGAAGAAAAGACCGTTTGGAACAAATTTTCAATATCGGTTATCATGCAGCAAAAGATAGTTTTAATGAAAGCCAATTTTACGCAGAATTGAATAATGAAAAACGGATTGTTTAAAAACTTGGCCTCAATCTTTAAGTTAAGACTAAGTTTTCGATAGACGTTGGGCTGCTACTTCGATTAGATTTTTGAAAGAAAATCATATCGAGAAGTTCAATTTAATTAAAAGTTCTCCCTACATTTTCTTCATTTTGTTACGAAAAAATACTCGAACTGACGGAGGGTTTAAAGCATCAATCTTTAATTTAAGATTAAGATATGTTGGTCGTCACTTCGAGTAGATTTTTGAAAAAAATCGTATCGAGAAGTTATTGAATTTAGGACTTATTTTTTTATCATTCACTAGTTCTCGATACATTTTTTCTTCACTTTGTTACGGAAAAATACTCGAACTGACGGAGGGTTTAAAGCATCAATCTTTAATTTAAGATTAAGATATGTTGGTCGTCACTTCGAGTAGATTTTTGAAAAAAATCGTATCGAGAAGTTATTGAATTTAGGACTTATTTTTTTATCATTCACTAGTTCTTGATACATTTTTCTTCACTTTGTTACGAAAAAATACTCGAACTGACGAGAGATGTAAGGCATCATTTATTTAATAAAAACCTCTGTAAACTCAAAACTCTTCCCATTAAACAGACCTTTATCACTCAGTTTTAATTCAGGAATGACCAAAAGAGCCATGAAAGATAAACTCATATAAGGCGCTCTTAATTTACTCCCCAATTCTTTTGCACGTCTGTCTAATTTTATATAAGCTTCAGCTACTTCTTCCGCCGGAAGATTGGTCATAATTCCTGCAATGGGCAATTCTAAAATCATTTCTTCGGTTTCGGTTGCCAGAGAAATTCCTCCTTTAGTTTTAATAATAGCATTGACAGCTTTACACATATCTTCATCATTCGTTCCGACTACGACAATATTATGGCAATCATGAGCGACACATGAAGCAATAGCTCCTGTTTTCAAACCGATATTTTTAATAAAAGCGGTAACAACAGGTGCATCGTGATAACGATTGGCAACTGCTATTTTCAGAATGTCTTTTTCAGGATTTGATTCAGCAAAACCGTTTATAATTAGAGATTCTGCATGTATTTCTTTTGTGATTAACTGACCATCTAAAGTTTCTATGACACGAATTGTATCACCTTCATTTTTGATTTTAAAATCAGATGGTTGCTTTAAATTACAGTTGAAATTATTAACAATTGGGGATTCAGCTGATGGAATGAAAGATTGACCATTTTCTGCAACCAATTCTCCCTGAATGTAAGTTTTTAAAATAGTAAAATCTTCAACATTATTAATTTCAATAAAATCTGCATGATCGCCAGCCTGTAATAAACCAATCGGTAAATTGTAATGTTTTATGACATTGTGAGAAGCCGCCCGTAAAACATCATATAAATTATGACCGGCTTTCAGAGCACGTTTTACATGATCGTTGATGTGAGATTCAATGAGGTTATCAGGATGTTTGTCATCACAACAAAACATAATTTGTTCCGGATAATCTTTCAATAATGGAATTAAAGTATCAAAATTTTTGGCAGCACTTCCTTCTCTGATCATGATTTTTACACCATGTTTTAGCTTTTCAAGGGCTTCTGTATAAGCGAAACATTCATGATCAGTAGAGATTCCGGCATCAAAATACATTTTCATTTCTTCACCCTTTAATCCAGGAGCGTGACCGTCGATTGGTTTTCCGTGCTTTTTGGCATAATGAAGCTTCTTTAAAACTTCCTCATCCTTGTAAATCACACCCGGAAAATTCATCATTTCAGCCAGATAAACGATTTCCTTTCTGCTTAAAAGCTGATCAATATCGTCTGCATCAATTACGGCTCCTGCCGTTTCAAATTGTGTTGCAGGAACACAAGACGGAGCCCCGAAATAAAAATGAAAAGGAACTTCTTTTGCGTTATTAATCATATATTCTACACCGGAAATTCCCAAAACATTGGCGATCTCATGAGGATCTGAAATGGTTCCGACTGTACCGTGTTTTACTGCAATTTTGGCAAATTCTGAAGGAACCAACATACTGCTTTCAATATGTACATGAGCATCGATAAAACCGGGTAGAATGTAAGTATCCAAAGTTTCTTCGATTCTTGTTATGGAAGCAATTTTTTTGTCTGAAACTCTAATTTCGGCCGGAAAAGTTTCTCTTGAAATAATATCGATTAAATTTGCTTTAAGTGTAAATTCCATGATGTTTTGCGGTAAATAAAAAATTCCTAATCGTGAAATTAGGAATTATTATTTGATTTTTGTTTAAAATTAATTTTTTACAACGTAGGCATCTTGTCTCACGATGGTATCCCCCTGATTATTGATGACAACTAAAGTGTAAGGTGCTTTTTTCGCAGAATCGGTGAGATAGTTTCTCCAAACCTGATAAAGAGTCCCATTATTATTGAATTCGAAATAATAATTTCCTCCTGTTCCGTCCGGTACCAATTCTCCATTACTGATAATCATCGCTGGTTTTGCTGTAATCTTTGTATTGGCTCCCCAAGATTGATACAGATAATTTCCATTAGGCTGTTTATCTATTCTTACTTTGAATTTTTTTGTTTTAATAATAACCGTTTTAGGTACCTGCTGGACAAATTCTGTTTTATCGCCGGATCTTAAATTAGGACTTTTAGAATTAGCTGCCTGTAAGGAAAATTGTGCTAAACAAAAGATTCCGAATAATAGTCTTTTAATCATATTTTTATTATTTGTGATGTTTTATTTTTATCAAATTTAAAGCCAATTAATGAGCAAAAATGGAGTTTGATTATAATTTCTATTTAGCTCCACTAATAATGCTTTCAATTTCTTCTTTACTGATATTATTTTCTAATAATAGACCACCGTTGTTTATTACTTCTTTTTCAACTTTCCAATTTTTCCAATCAAAAATATAAAGTTTAGTCAATGAGTTGATTATTTTCTTTTTATGATCTTCATACTCAGATGTTAATGTAGCATTTTTCTCTTTTAAAACCTGAATAGGAATACCGTTCTTGAAATAAACAATTATTTTTACGTAATTATCAGGATAAAAACGCCAATGGTAGGTTAGAGCTACTGTTTCAGTTCTTTTATTGTTATTTTCTGCAATATCAGTTGCCAAATATTCACGCTCAATGGTTGAATGTCCTAATTGAAAGAGCTCCGATTCGTGATGCCTCTTGCTATCAATAGAATTTGCTGCCTGAATAATTTCTTGTTTACTTATTTGGGCTCTAAAAATATTTGTTGAAGAAAAGAAGTACAATAATAAAATTAAAGAATATGATTTTAAATTCATATTATAATGATTTTAAAAAATTAATTCTCAGCCTTAATCTTAACCTCAATATTCTGTGTATAATGTGCAAAAGCCTCTTCCAGACTGTCAAATTTCCCTTTAAATTCCTCAATATTACAATCCTGAAGAATATTTCCTTTATGGATAAGAATTACTCTTGTACAAAGTGCTTCCACTTCCTGCATAATGTGTGTGGAAAGTAAAACTGTTTTTTCTTTGCCAATCTCTTTCACCACATTTCTGATTTCAAGAATCTGGTTTGGATCTAGACCGTTTGTTGGTTCATCTAAAATCAATAAATCCGGCTGATGAATAATCGCCTGCGCGAGACCAATTCTTTGCTTATATCCTTTGGAAAGTTGTCCGATTTTCTTAGATTTTTCAGGAGTAATCCCCACCAATTCGATCACTTCATCCACTCTTGAGTCGGAGATTTTGTGGATGTTGGCGACAAACTGCAGATATTCTTTTACAAACATCTCCAGATAAAGCGGATTGTTTTCAGGAAGAAAACCTATTTTCTTTTTGCTTTCGATTTCGTGATCAATAATATTTTTGCCGTTAAAAATAATTTCTCCTTCATCAATTTTTAAGGTTCCGACAATGGATTTCATGAGAGTAGATTTCCCCGCTCCGTTGGGTCCTAAAAGCCCGATAATTTCATTTTTTTCGATAGAAATAGTAATGTTGTTCAGCGCCGTTTGTTCACCAAATTTCTTGGTTAGGTTATTTATTTGAAGAGACATGATTGAATGATCTTTTTGCAAAAATAAAATAAAAAAACTCATCCGGATGAATGAGTTCAGTTTATATTGTAAATAAATTATTTTTTAGGTTTTTTATCCTTGTTATTGTTATGGTTTGTAGCCGCCGGAGCCGCTGTTGATGCGGTGCTCTGGGATTGAGGAGAAGGGTGAATATTGTTCATCGTAGCAGGTTTTTCATACAGAGCTGCTTTCCCGTTTGATTTTCCGAATATTTTATCCACCTGTTTTTTATTAAGAAACTGGGATTTTCCTACATATTTTCTGTTTTTGTTGATGTATTGAATAAACTGTACAGTAGGTTGCCCAAAGTTTTTTTCAAAATGAAGCTCAATAATATCATTAGGAAGTTCCAGCACGATATTGCTTTCCGGAGCATCAATAAATCCGTTGGTAATCAGTTCATAAAGACCTGAAACGTCCTTGTTGAGGTTCTGAAATGCAAAAGACCTGAACGTATTAAGGTTTGCCGTATTCAGATCCTGATAATTAATCGTAAACTTATCGTCTTTTTTATATAAACCTACAGAATTATCTTTACCAATTTCCACTAAAGTCTCGTTTTTCAGCACCTTAATCTGTGCAAAAACCGAAATACCGAACAAACATGTAAATAGTAGAATTATTTTTCTCATGAGGTGATTTTTAATGTTTTATAATTTGGTTATCTAAATTAATAAATAAAAACTTATCAAAACAAATTAAATTATTTAAACAAATGTAACAAAAAAAATTAATTTGGATTTGTTAATGTTTCACTTGTTTATAAAGCCTTTTGCTAAACTTTAAACTTATTACAATACACTTTTGGGTGAATTATATGTATTGAACAATAATCTTTTTTTGTGGTTAAAAAAGATTTTCAAGGCATTACAGAAGAAGAATTTCCAAAAAGCTTTTTCTGGAAATGATTGCTGCTACGTTTGTTAACGGCTTTATAAGATATTGTTAATTATGTTAGTTGTATTTAATTATCTGAAAATCAATAGAATATTGTTGCTTGTAGATGATTGAATTTTAATAAAAATTTAATGTAAAAGCATATATAGCGGCTGTTATTGCAATTTGAGAAATATTTATCATAATTTTAGAAACCCACAACGTTTATATTGATAGTCAGGATAATTTATCGGAGATTTTACTGGCGACGGGGCAGATGATATTCTGATTTGTTTTTATGGATTGGGCTTCATTCCATATAGGCGGAAGTGAAGAAAATCAAGTAATGAAACAGTCAATTAATTGAATATTGCAGATTTCTTTTATGACGAGAAACAGTTGAATGTTTAAAAAATTTTCGGTTAAAGAGTTTTATAATTCCACAAACCAAATCTCAAACCGGCTTCCCTGTTCCAACGGTTTATAATTCAAGTAGCCTTTATGGGCTTCGATAATACTTTTACTGAGCGTTAAACCAATTCCGGAACCATTGCTTCTTGTCGTGAAAAACGGAAGGAAAATCTTATCCTGAATTTCCTTTGAGATTCCGGTTCCATTATCTTCCACGCTTAGAATGATACGTTTGTTGTGAGTTTTGATTTCGGTTTTAATTGTTCTTTCAACATTATCGGAAACAGCGTAAATAGCGTTGAGATAAAGATTAATTAAACATCTTTCAATCATCTTTTCATCAGCAGAAATCAGATGATTTTCCAATGAATTGATAATGGTGATATGTTTTTTTTCAAATTCAGGCTTAAGAAAATTGAGTGAAGATTCTACAATATTAGATATAGAAATTGTTTTAAAAACAGGTTTCGGAAGTTCGGCAACCTGTCGGTAATCATCCACAAAATTCAGTAATTGTTTTGATTTTGAATTGATAATCATCAGACTTTCCTTCATATCCTGCTGGTCTTCCTTTTCGATAATTTCCTGATTGGCAATGTATTCAAGATTCTGAATCAGACTGTTAACAGGCGTTAAAGTATTCAGAAGTTCGTGGGAAATTACTTTCATTAGGTTATTCCAGGCTAATTTTTCTTTTTGTTCAATAATTTTCTGAACCGATTCTAAACTGATGATGCAAAAGCGGTTTTTTACATTCTGAACTTTTTTCGTCCTTAATGAAAAAGATTGTTTTGTATTTTCATTAATCGAAATATCAAAAAATTCCTGAGAGTTTTCGTAATTCGTTTGTTTGATGATTTGGTAGAAATCGGGCGCTTTATTTTCGTAAAGATTCCACGAATTATACTTTGGGATTTCTAAAATTTCAAGAAAAATAGGATTCACATAAAAAACTTCCCAATCATCATTTTTCATTGACAAAATCATCAAACCTATTTCGAGTTGATTCAAAATTTCCTCATACAATAGTTGGTAAGATGATAACGAAAGATGCTCTTCTTTACTTTGATAATACAATTTCACAGCATTATCAACCAGACCGTTTTCCTCAGTTTTTGGAAACAATGAAAAATCCTTTTTCTGAATCGCCAAAAGCAGTTTTTCTGTTTTCTGGATGTAAGACAAAGCCGGGGTCTGCGCCAAAATAATGCAGACCAAACCGACCAATGAAAACAAAACGCAATTGATCCATTTATTTTGAGAATAAAAATCAAAAGCAAAAATCCCGCTGACAATCGAAAGCAGAATAAATATCAGCCAAAAAAACTGTTGTTTTTTCATAGTTTTTTATAAATATACTTTCCTTAAAGTTCTTAATTTCAATAAGCTTGTTTATTCTTATTTAAACATTAAGAAATGAAGAAGTCATTGATTCTAAATTTAAGAATTGATAAATCAATTTGATTAAGAATTTTAAGTTGAAATATTTTACTTAACTTCTAAATATTTTAAAATTAAAGCTCAAATTTTTCCATTCTTCTGTATAACGCTGCTCTCGACAATCCCAAATCTTCCGCCGCCAGAGAAATATTTCCCCGATGCTTTTTCAATGCTTTTTTAATCAGGATTTCTTCCATTTCTTCGATGTTCAGATTCACAATTGTATTTTCTGATTCTTCATCTTGGGGCATCAGCAATTTAAGATTTTTTTCATTGGAAAGAATTACGCTTCGTTCGATGCAATGGTCGAGCTCACGGATGTTTCCAGGCCAGGAGTAATGGATTAATTCAGAAATTAAATTCTCATTTAAAGCCAAATCAGGTTTATGATATTTCTGTTTGTATTTTTCTAAAAAATAATCAGCTAAAGTTGAAATATCTTCAATCCGTTCTCTCAAACTCGGAATATTCAATTCAACCGTATTGATTCTGTAATACAAGTCCTTTCTGAAACGGTTTTCAGCAACGGCTTTTTTGAGGTTTTCATTGGTTGCAAAAATGAATCTCACATCCAACATTCGTTCTTTGCTTTCTCCAATTCTCGACAGTTTTCTGTTTTGAATCAAACTCAACAATTTAGTTTGGAGATGAAGCGGAAGATTTCCGATCTCATCAAGGAAAACGGTTCCGTTTTCGGCATTTTCGATTTTTCCGGCATAATCCTGATGCGCATCCGTAAACGCTCCTTTTTTATAACCGAATAATTCCGATTCGAAAAGATTTTCCGAAAGACTTCCCAAATCGATATGAACAAAAGGCTGATTCTTCCTTTCCGACAATTCGTGAATGTGCTCTGCCAAAACATATTTTCCGGTTCCGTTTTCTCCCAAAAGCAAAACATTGGCATCGGTTGCAGAAACCCGGGCAATCTGATCCATCACTTCCTGCATTGCCGGAGATTGGGTTTCCAATTGATATTGATTGGTTTTGATGCTGATATTTTCCCATTGATTCAGCTTCTTATTTTTTCGGGAAATATCGACAGCCAAATTTACGGAAGCGTACAGTTTTTCGTTATTCCAGGGTTTTAGAATAAAATCGGAAGCACCATTTTTTAAGGCTTCAACGGCTAATTCGACTTCGCCGTAAGCAGTCATCAAAATAATAGGAAGCTGAGGTTCCAGCGTTTTGATTTCCTGCATCCAATACAATCCGTCTTGTCCGTTTTCAAAACCTTTCCGGAAATTCATATCCAGAAGAACCGCATCCACTTGTTGTTCGGATAAAAATTTCAGAATATTCTTGGGCTGACTGAGACAGCTCACTTCCGTAAAAAACTTTTTGAGCCAGACTCTCGCCGAAAACAAAATATCTTCGTCATCATCCACAATTAAAATATGAGCTTCTTTTTTTCGCATTTTTTGATTTAATATTTTTTTACAGCAATTTTTTACGTTCAAAACGTTCTTTTGCTTCGATTAAGGCTAAATGTAATTTCCGCTCAAGTTCTTTCTTAGGTGGTAATTCTGTCCAGTATTCGGCAACCATAATTCCGTCTTTATGCATTTCTAAAAGTTCAACCTGTTCTTTACTGCTTTCAGCACAAAGTATTAGTCCAATCGGGGTTTCTTCGCCTTCTTGCTTTTCGTTTTTGTTGAGCCATTTCAGATATAATTCCATCTGTCCTTTATATTTAGCTTGAAATTTCCCAAGTTTCAGTTCGATGGCAACCAGTCTTTTAAGTGAACGGTGGAAAAATAACAGGTCAAGATAAAAGTCTTCTCCGTCTATAATCATTCTTTTTTGACGCTCCACAAAAGCAAATCCCTTCCCTAATTCTAAAATAAAATTTTCCAATTCGTGGAGAATAGCAGTCTCAATATCTTTTTCTAAATAGTCGTTTTGCAATCCAAGAAAATCCAATAAATAGGGGTCTTTAAAAGTATTGGTAGGGAAGCTTTCGTTTTGAGACGATTGTAAATTGGCAATTTCGGTTCGTTCAAAAGCTTTGTTGGCGATTTGTTTGCGAAGTTCTCTTACGCCAAGGGTTTCATTAATGGCTAATTCTGCATAGAATTTTTTTGCATTATTTGATTTTAATGAGAAGAGTTCTATAAAATGTGACCAACTCAGTTGTCGTGACAGTGGAACGACAATTTCAATATCTGGAAATTGTTCAGAAAACCTGACCATTCTTCGTATATTTTTTTCTGTAAAATTTCTGCCATATAGATTTTCCAATTTTGCCGACACTGTCGGCAAAATTTGTTTTCCGTACTCTGCGCGTTGGTTTTGCAGAACATCATCATTGATACGTTTACCAACCTGCCAAAACAAAATAGTAAGCGTACTGTTAGCTTGCATCGCCACTTGTTGGCGACTTTGCTCTATTAAGTGGGATAAATCCGTTAACAATTTTTCGTTCGAAAATTCTATTTGATTATCGGAAGTTTCTGTGTTTTTTATTTTTTTAGCCATAGTTTGTATTCATCATTTGTAAATTTTGTCGTATGAAATTATCATTTACAATTAATAATTCATCATTTATAATTAATATGTCCGTTTCCGTACAAAAAGTGTCCGATAATGAACAGTTTTAAAATTAATAAAATTATATTTAATCACATTTACAGAGTGTTACAAGATTATAAATTTGTGGCATCTGCATTGTGTAATTATCTGTAAGTAAAATAGTTATCTAAATATGGATACGAAAATAGTAAAAAAGAAATCTAAACTAAAATTTGTCTCAATCATCATCATATCTGCATTAGCGGTTTCGGTTTTCGGATGGTATTTTTTGAATCAGAAAAAAACGTATAATGTAAAATTAGAAGATATCACGATTGATGAAGTGACGAATGGAAAATTCGAAGATATGTTGATGGTAACTGCACAGACGCAATCTCTTAATTCTTCTCTTGTGAATGTTTTGGAAGGTGGCGCAGTAAAAGAAATTTTTGCGGAAGACGGACAAATGCTGACAAAAGGACAACCTATCGCAAGAGTTTACAATCCGAATACGGAATTTAATTACCTGAATCAGGAAACGGGGATTATGCAGCAGATCAGCCAGATGAGAAGTTCGCTTTTGGAGTTAAAGAATCAGGAATTCAGTCAGGATAAAGAATTATTACAGTCTCAGAATGATTATAATACGGCGTTGCAGACTTTTAATCTTCAGAAAAGATTGTACGATGCGGAAATCGGAAAGAAAACCGATTATGATATTGCTTTACAAAATCTGAATTATCAGAAAGACAGAAAACAAATTGTTGAAAAAGGAGCTTCCAATGAGAAGCTTTCGAGAAATGCCCAGTTTGCAGCCATCAATAATTCCATTAATCAGATGGAAAAAAGTTTGAATATTCTTCGTTCCAACAAAAATAATTTCCTGATAATGTCGCCGGCTTCGGGAAGGTTATCGTCATTCAATATTTCTCTCGGACAAAATCTGACAAGTGGTGAAAGCATCGGGAAAATCGATTTGATGGGCGGTTACAAGTTGGTCGCAAAAGTGGATGAATACTATATTAATAAATTAACGAACGGAATCAAAGGAACGCTTGACAACAATGGAAAAGAATATGAAGTGATTATCACGAAGATTCTTCCGGAAGTGAAAGACGGACAGTTTTCTGTGGAACTGAATTTCATCGATGCAAAAATTTCAACCCTGAAAATCGGGATGACTTTCGGCGTGAAACTGAAATTGTCTGCCGATACGCAAAGTATGATGATTCCGAAAGGGAATTTCTACAAAGACACGAATGGAAAATGGATTTTTGTAGTGAAAAATAACAAAGCTGAAAAGCGAAACATCAGTCTGGGAAGAGAAAATCCTCTGTATTATGAAGTGGTTTCCGGACTGAAGCAAGGCGAGTCTGTCATTATTTCGGATTATTCTGAATTGAAAAAATATGAATTATTAGATATTCAAAAATAAATAAATATGATAATGATTAAAAAACTTTTGGGCTTAAGTATGCTGGTGATTTCAATACTGAGTTTCTCACAGGAAAAATTAATGCCCAAAGTAGATGAGAGGATAGAAATTGTAAGTCTTGTTTTCCGGTTGGCGGGCGCGGATGAATACACTCAAGATGATAATAAAAAATATGTAGCGGATATTAATACGTATTTTGATCGTCATAAAAATTCAGAAATTGTCGAGTTTATCCAGAAAAACAGAAACAAGGGTTTGGGTTATGATGCGGTAATATCCATGGCTCTTCATCTGTCATTTGAAAACGGAAAATTCAGTTTAATTAAAGAAAAAGAAAATTCGTTGGATAAAAGATGGGAACAGGTTGATATCAGGCAGTTTGTTTCTTTACTGAATCGGTTTTATAAACAGTCTGGCTTCCAAAAGTTCTTCAAAGATCATTCAGAAGATTATAAAAAGGCAGAAAAAGAATATGAAAACTCTATCCTGTCTGATTTCAATCAGGGTTGGTTTTCTAAATTTTATGGAAAAGATGCAGATGAAGAATACAAGATTATTTTAGGATACGGAAATGGAGATACCAATTATGGAATTAAAACTCATCCTGAAAAACAGAACACAACTGTAAATGCAGTTATAGGGGTATCAAATTTCGATAAAGAAGGAAATGCAAGGTTTGAAAAAAGCAAATATCAACCTTTGCTGATTCATGAGTTCAACCATTCTTTTGTAAATTATATATTGGAACTGAATGGTAATAGATCTAAACTGGAAAATTCGGCTCAAAAACTTTACAGATTAATAGAAAATGAACTGAAAGATCAGGCTTACGGCGACTGGGAAACTATGATTAACGAAAGCATTGTGAGAGCCGTGGTGATTCGTTATATGATTGATAATCATTATTCTCAAAAAGATATTGAGACAGAAGTTTCTGCGCAGGAAAAAAGAAAATTTTTGTGGATTAAAGAATTGGTAAATTTGCTGGCAACCTACGAAAGCAACAGAAAACAATATCCTACATTGGAAAGTTTCTATCCCGAAATCATTGCTTTCTATAATGAGATTGCTCCTAAAATGCAGATGTTTATCCCAAAAGTTTTGTCAGTTTTCCCTGAAATTAGAGATAAAAACGACGTTGATTCTTCAATAAAAGAAATCACCATTAATTTTGATCAGGAAATGACAGGAAATGGTTCTTCTTTCTCAATGGGAAGCCTGGGTAAAGAACATTTTCCATTGAAAAAATTTGATGGGTATATCAATGAAAATAAAGGCATCAAACTTCAGGTGGAAATGAAACCCAACACAGAATATGAATTTGTGATAAATGGGGATAAATTTATTTCAAAAGATGGCTATCCGCTACAGAAAACCATTATAAAATTCAAAACAAAATAGAAAACAAGCTTTTAATCTAAAAACAATACTCAGATATGAAAACTCTAACATTATTATCTTTAGTAACTTTTATAGTGTTTCCACTGACATGTTTTTCGGCACAAAAACAGACTGCCAATATTTCTCAAACAGAAACAAAAACGATTTATTTAGAACATTTTGATTCGATAGATTCTGAAATGGTATTTGATATAGAAGTGGTAAAATCTAACGAAGAAAAGGCGGTTATTAAAAGTAACTATATTGATTTTGTGGAAATAAGCGTGAAAAATAAAGTCCTGAAGATTGATTACAAGAGAGGACAATCCATGGAGAATGTGGATACCAAAATTGTAGTTTATGCGAAAAATCTAACATCGGTAACTGCAAAAACAGCTTCTGTAGTAAGAATTAAAGACAACTTTACGATTGAAAAGTTTGATGTAGAAAGCGCGGGAAAAATTTTCGGAGATTCTAATGCAAAAAAAATCCTTATTACAACACAATCTGCGGGTGCTGTTAAGGGAACAATGAATACTGAAAGTCTTATTCTAAATACCAGATCCGGAAGTACGGTAGATATCCAGGGAAAAATCGCTAAAGCAATCATCAGTTCCGAACAGGCATCTAAAATTACGGCTACAAAAGCTGATATTCATGAAGCAATTGTAACGGCTGGGTCGGCTTCCTCTGTTCATCTAAGTATATCCAAAGAACTAACCGCTTCTGCAAGTTCATTAGCTAAAATCAGGTATAAAACATTGTCAGGAATTAAATTTTCTGTGAGCAGAAGTTCTGGAGGAACAATCGATTCAATTTAAAATAATAAACGATAAACTTAGAAAACTCAGATTAAATGAAGACCTTAAAGATGATTAATAAAAGCATTTTGACTTTGATGATGTTTTTATTGACGGTGAATCTGAAATCTCAATCAAAAGTGGATGTGGAATTCAATCCCAATATCGCCACGTATTCCATTGTCGAATATCTTGTAGCGAAGCATCAGGGAAGGCTTTTCTACATCGATGGAAAAGCAGATATTGGTCATTTGCCTTTGGCTGATTTGGCGAACAGGGAAATGGAAAAATATGATAATTCGAAAATTATCAAAGCGATGCAGGATTATCTGCAGGTTGCCGGCCAGCAACAGGATTTGACTTATCAGGTTTTACTGAAGCACAATATTTTTCCTGCAAAAGGCTACGCTTTTCCGATTGAAGAGAATGATAATGTAAAGAAAGAAGCAGTGGAAAAATTCGCCGAACAGTTGAGAGAATTTTACATCGAAAGAAATCTGGGAAAATTCTTCAAAAACCAAAGTCATTTTATAGAAGGCGCAAAAAATGAAGTGAGAAAAAATATTCCGGCTGGCTATATGGCTAAAATGGAGCAATATTATGGTGAGAAGTTTCTGGCTTACAGATTCTGGATTAATCCGTTGGATATTATGCCTAATATTCCGGTCTTCTGGCACGGCAACGGCCCAATGATTAAATCTGACAAAGGGCAGATTGCTAATATGATCAGCAGTCCTTATCTTCCGCTGGAAAAGAAAAATAATATCAGGGATTATAAAGAATTTGGTTTCAATCATCCGGAAACGCTCAACTTTTTAATCACGCACGAGTTCGGTCATTCGTTTGTCAATCAGCATTTGGGCCCATATGAAGGCAGGATTAACAAGAGCAGTAATCTGATGTCTGAGGCTCTTGTTGATAAGATGGCGATGCACGGTTATTCTTACTGGCCGTCTTGTGTTGCCGAGCATATCGTGAGAACAGGAGAAATCCGAATTGCGTTGGCTGATGGCAATCAGAAATTGGCTGAAAGCTTACGAAAACAACATATGAATGACTATTCCTTTGTTCTGATTCCTGAATTTGAAAAGAAAATGGAAGTGTATGAAAACAACCGTAAAAAATATCAGTCGTTTAAAGAATTTGTTCCTGAATTGCTAAATGTTTTGGATGAAACCAGTGTCGAAAAAGTGAGAACAAAATTGGGTTTATCTAATGTAAAATACGAAGTGAATTTAACGGTAAATGTTCCCGAAAACAGCGGTGATGTTTATATTACAGGTAATCAGTCAAGCATCGGAAATTGGAATCCTAACATAATTAAACTTAATAAAACCGGTGAAACAACCAGACAAATTACATTCAAAACTTATCCTGATTTGAAATTCAAATTAACCAAAGGAAACTGGGAAACAGAAGGGAAAATCGACGGGATCGAAGAAGGGAAAGACGTTTCTTTGTCACTGGATAAAAATACAAGTCTGAATTACACGGTGAAAAACTGGAAACAATAATTAAACAATCAATAAACTAAAATGCAAAATCGATTATTGTTTTTAATTACAGTCATTATAGGTCTTTTTGTTAAAGGGCAAAGTATTGATTTTAAATGGGAAAAAGATTCTATTAACGGGAAATTGGTTGATAAAATCGCAATGAGCGTGCCTTTCACTATCGAAAACAAAACGTATCGGTTTCAATTTGATTTAGGCGCCAATACGACTTTAATCTATGATAAATGTTTTGAAAAAACAGAGTTCATTAAAAATAAGAAAGTAGAAGAAGCAATGGAAGCAGCCGGACACAAAGTTTTCACTGTCGATCATCAGAATTTCAGTGTTGGAAAATTAAAAATTGAGAATTATAAACTTAACGGGCTTTTGAACTTCGAACAGGAGGAAGCTTGCGGTGTTGTAGGAGCAGATTTGTTTCAAAATAAATATCTGATTATTGATTTTCCTAACCAAAAAATAACTGTAAGTGAACAATTAAAAACCACTAAAAAAATTGATCTTGTTGACATCAAGATTATCAATAATAAACCGATTCTTCCGGTAGAGATTGATGGCAAAGTGTATCATTTTCAGTATGATACGGGCGCAAGTATTTTTCCAATAGTTTCTTATAAAAAGAATTTTCAAGACTTAATTGATTCATCCAAAATTATTGAAAACTTTAATATCAGAAATTTTAATAATCCTCTGGTTGTAAAAGCAATAGAAACCAATAAAAATGTGATCATCGGAAAATCGTCATTCAGTACCAAAGAGTTTTGGTTTACAGACGAAGATTACTTTTCCTTTGAACAACAGGGGCTCGACGGAGTAATGGGAAATGTTTTTTTCCTCGACAAAACAATAGTCATTGACTTTAAAAATAAAAAATTCGGAATCATAATTTAAAAAAATATACTACAATGATAAACATTCAAAACCTTTCAAAAGTCTATAAAACTGAAGATGTCCAAACCAATGCGCTTAACAATGTAAGCCTGCAAATCAAAGAAGGCGAATTCGTTGCGATAATGGGACCTTCCGGTTGTGGAAAATCCACTTTTCTTAATATTCTTGGACTTTTGGACAGCGCTTCTTCAGGTTCTTACCAATTTGAATCGGTTGAAACTATTGGAACATCTGAAAAGAAAAAATCAGAGATCAGAAAGAAAAATATCGGTTTCATTTTCCAGAATTTTAATCTGATTGATGAATTGACAGTTTACGAAAACATTGAATTGCCATTAATTTACAACGGTGTTTCTTCCTCGGAAAGAAAAAGAAGAGTGGAAGAGATTATGGAGAAAATCAATATCGCTCACAGGGCAAAACATTATCCACAGCAGCTTTCCGGAGGTCAACAACAGAGAGCAGCGGTTGCAAGAGCTTTGGTAACAAGACCAAAATTAATTTTGGCCGATGAGCCAACCGGAAACCTCGACAGCTCCAATGGAAATGAAGTAATGAATCTCCTTGCAGAACTCCATAGAGAAGGTTCTACGATTGCAATGGTAACGCACTCGTCTTACGATGCAGGTTACGCTTCCAGAATCGTGAATATGAAAGACGGCGAAATTTTCTCCGAAGAGCATTCTTCCCAGAGAAAGGACGTTTTCGAAAAAGCAGACGCGAAGAATTTTGGATAGTTTTATAAATTAAAGGTGGGAAAGAACCCGATAGGGTTCAATTTCAATAGCCGTAGGTGAAACCTATGGTAAAAATAAGAATAAACATTCATTATCCATTTAAAACCAACGGCAGAGAAACAGAGAATCTGCTTTCTCTGCTGTTTTACATTAATAATCATTAATTATTTATCGATTATGCTAAACAACTGGCTCAAAATTGCCTTCATCAATTATAAAAAGAACTGGCTTTCTACAATAATCAATCTGTTTGGATTAACCATCGGTTTGACAGGATTTATGCTCATCCTAATGCACTGGAATGACGAAGAATCCTACGAAAAGTGGAATCCGAAGAAAGATCAGATTTACTTTTTTCAATCTTATTTCAAAAAAGATAATTTTTATGGAAGTAGCATTACAGTGCCTTTGGCAGAGAATGCCGCAAAACGAATTTCAGAAGTTCAGGATTATGTGTTGATGACCAATACAGGAATTGCTTATAAAATGACAACCAAGAGCAAATCTGTTTATATAGAAAAAGGATTTACAACGACGGACAGTTTCTTTAATTTTTTCCCGTTTAAGTTAATTTCTGGGGATTATAAAAATGTTTTAGAAGGTGGAAACGATGTAGCTATATCTGTTAAGACTGCAAGGCAACTATTTGGCAAAACTAATGTTGCAGGAGAAAGCCTTAAATTTAATGATAAGAACTATATTATAAAGGCTGTATATGAGCTTCCTGCTGAAAATAGTCAGATCAAGCCAGAGTTTGTGATCAAACCCGTCAAGCAATTGGAAAACGACAAAGAACAATGGGGTAATTTTAACTACGCTTGTTTTTTTATGTTAAAAAAAGGAGCAGATCCGAAAGATTTTCAGAAAAAATTCAAAGATATTATAATGATGGGCGCGAAGATCAATGCAAAGCGCGCAGGAATTTCGCCTCAGCAATTTAACGGTCTGTATGGACCAAACGGATCATTGTTAACACCTATTGATAGACTAAAACTGCACGCAGAATCTTCATGGTTTTCCAATCCGGATTTCAAATCATTATTGATTTTATTTTCGCTTTCAGTGTTGATTGTCATTTTATCAGCCATTAATTTCATCAATTTAAAAACGGCTCAAGCTTCTCAAAGAGCTAAAGAAATTGGAGTAAGAAAAGCAATTGGGAGTACAAAATCTAATTTGGTTGTTCAGTTTTTAATGGAAACATTTGTGATTTGTTTTGCATCGTATCTATTATCTTTGGCTTTAACAGAGCTCCTTTTACCAAGCTTTAACAAGTTTTATGAAAAAGAAATCGTGATGGATGATTGGCATATTTACCTTTATTCATTTTTAATGGTTATCGTTGTAACACTTGTTTCCGGATTGATTCCTGCTTTATATTTATCCAACTTCAAAGCTATTGAAACCTTGAAAGGAAACTTTGCAAGAAGCAAACATGGGGTTTGGCTCAGAAACGGGATTTTAACGCTTCAACTCATTATTTCTTCATGCTTTATCATCGGCGGACTTATCATCAATCAACAGGTAAAGCATATGATGAAAAAAGATTTAGGATTTAATGGAAAACAGATTCTTCAAATTAACTTTAATGATGTTAATAACGGAAAACCTTGGCTGAAATACGAAAGACTGAAAATTGAAATGGCAAAAATCCAAGGCGTACAAAGTGTGAATTATGGTGAAGCTGTTCCCGGAACCGGTAACTTCAACAGTTCCAATATGGATTATAAACACCAAAGTTTTAATGCGCAGCATGGTAGTATGGATTATGATTATCTGCAATTTATTGGTGTGAAATTGCTTAAAGGAAGATGGCTGAATCCCAAATTATCTTCTGATACTATTAATAATACTTTGGTAAACGAAGCTTTTGTCAAGAAATTTGGTTGGACAAATAATGAAGCGGTGGGAAGAGAAATAAAACCAGGTTTTGATAACAAACCATATAAGATTGTCGGAATCGTGAAAGATTTCAACATTCGAAGTTTGAAATCCGAAGTAGAACCTATTATATTTTTTCATTATAGGGAAACCGAATGGAAAAGGTATAATATGAGTAACATCCAAATCAAAATAAAACCAGATGATATAGCAGAAACCGTAAAAAGAATCAAGAAATATTGGCAAACCAATGTTGAACCGGGCTATCCGTTTGATTCTTACTTTATTGATAAACAATTTGCCAAGACCTTTGAAACCTACCAGAAACAACTGACACTTTTCACCATCCTGAACGCAATGGTTTTAATGGTTGCTTTGCTGGGATTATTCGCTTTGTCTTCATTGATGATCGAGCAGAAACTGAAAGATGTTGCCATCAGAAAGACTTTAGGTGCATCAGATAGAACCTTAGTGATGGGCTTAACGAAACAATTCCTTTGGATCACCCTGATTGCCGTTTTAATCAGCATGCCGATCAGTTATTATTTAATGAACGAATGGCTGAAGGATTTCGCTTACCGTATCGACATGCCGGTGTTTCCATTCATCTTAAGCTTGATTTTATTATTGGTTTTGACATTCGCAGTTGTAAGCATCAAAGCCTATCAGGCAACTAAGGTGAATTTGGTAAAATACCTGAAGTATGAATAAGGAAGAACCCGAAGGGTTCAATATGAATAGCCGTAGGTATAACCTATGGAATCGTAAAATGTTTGAATTAAAAATAACGAACCCGAAGGGTTCAATATCAATAACCGTAGGTGAGACCTATGTAATATCGTAAACATTTGAAATAGAAATCATCAATGATTAGCTAAACCATTTACAAGTAATAATTAACCATTATGATAAAAAACTGGCTCAAAATAGCATTTATCAATTACAGAAAAAACTGGCTTTCCACCATCATCAATATTTTGGGATTGAGTGTCGGGCTGTGTGTGTTCTTATTGATATTTATCCATTGGCAGGATGAGAAGTCCTATGAACAATGGAATCCTGACAGAGAAAATATTTATCTGGTAGAAAATTTCAATGCCTCTTTTGGTACGATGCCTGTTTCAAGCTATCCGGAGATTTTTGAATCGAAAGAAATGTTCTCAGAGATTGAAGATGCAACGATATTTAATGATTGGGGGAAAAAGAAAATAAGCTTTGGAAATAATTCGGCTTATGTTTCAGCGGGCGCGACTGTCAGTAGTTTCTTCAATTTTTTTCCTTTTGAAAAAGTGGCAGGAAGTTTTAAAAATGCTTTGTCTGATGTAAACAAAGTTGCTTTATCAGAAGAAACGGCAAAACTTCTTTTTGCAGATGATTACCTGAATTCCATCGGGAAAACAGTTAAACTTGAGGTAGATGATAAAAGTTATATTGTCACAGCTGTTTATAAAAAACCGCTAGGGAAAACCGTTATTAAGCCTGATTTTGTTTTTATGAATCCTTTTATGGAGAACAGCAAAACACAGTGGACAAGCTACAGTTATTATGGTTTTTTTAAAATAAAACCAGGCTCTGATATTAAAGTGCTTGAAGAGAAAATTTCAAAAAAAATGCAGTCAGAAGATGAGATTTCTGCAAAAAAATGGGGCTACGAAGTTGATAAAAAAAATCCCTTAAAAGTTTATTTGTCATCACTTTCAGCGATAAAACTTGATGCGAAAAGTGAAGGCATAGAAAAAGGGGATAAAAAATCAATGATGATTTTGCTTGGAATTTCAGCATTAATATTGATTTTATCAGGGATAAATTTAATCAATCTAAAAACTGCTCAGGCAGCACAAAGAGCTAAAGAAGTCGGTGTAAGAAAAGTAATTGGGAGCACCCAGTCAAAATTAATTTTCCAGTTTTTATTAGAAACTTTTATTATTTGTTTTGCAGCTTATATTTTAGCTTTTGCAATGGTCGAGCTTCTGCTTCCTTCTTTCAATGAGTTTCTCGATAAAGATATTAAGCTGAACAATATTGATATTTTCGTTTATACAGGTTTACTCTTAATTGCTTTTTCACTGGTTTCAGGTTTAATTCCCGCGTTATATCTGTCAAATTTTAAACCTATCAATACTTTAAAAGGAAATTTTGTCAGAAGCAGACACGGTGTTTGGTTGAGAAATTCAATTCTGACTTTGCAGTTAATCATTTCTTCGTTTTTTATTATTTGCTCTTTAGTGATCAATACTCAGGTTAAATATATGATGAATAAGGACTTAGGCTTCAAAGGTGACCAGGTTGTTCAGATTGATTTTAAAAAAACAAATTGGGAAAAGAACTATAATTCCAAAAAATATCAGCTTCTGAAAAATGAGATTGCTAAAATACAGGGTGTTGAAGATATTACAGGCTCAATATCGTCGATAGGAAGAGGATCAGCCAACCGTTCTGTAGCAAAAGATGCGCGTGACAGCACCAAAATTGTAGAAAGTACAGGTCTGGGAGCAATTGATGAAAATTATCTTCGCTTTTACAAAATACAGTTTCTGTCCGGAAGAGATTTAAACTGGAAGATTGC
This sequence comes from Chryseobacterium arachidis, assembly GCF_900129245.1. GTDB lineage: Bacteria > Bacteroidota > Bacteroidia > Flavobacteriales > Weeksellaceae > Chryseobacterium > Chryseobacterium arachidis. Next base: position 21,595 of record NZ_FQUT01000017.1, on the reverse strand, counting down.
TTCAGATACAATTAATGGTGCTGTTGTTAATGAAACATTTGCTAAAAAATTAGGCTATAATTCTCAAAGTGTATTGGGAAAAGAAATCTTAACGGGTTGGGACGACAGAAAGAAATATAGAGTTCTCGGGGTTGTAAGAGACTTCTATTACAGTGGTGTCGATCAGCCGATTATCCCCATTGTTTTTTTCAACTATGACAGAAATTGGGTGAAAAACAATATGTCGAACATACAGATAAAACTCTCAGGAAAAGACATTGAGGGAACGATGGAGCGTATAAAAGAATTCTGGCTCACAAAAGCAGAACCGGGTTATCCGTTTGATTATCAGTTTGTAGATAAACAGTTTGCCAGAACTTTCGAAAAATTCCAGAAACAGCAGACACTTTTTACAACTTTAAATATCGTTGTTCTCATCATTGCATTGCTAGGCTTATTTGCTTTATCATCATTGTTAATTGAACAAAAATTAAAGGATGTAGCCATCAAAAAAACGCTTGGAGCCGATGAAAAAACAATTGTATGGGACTTAACCAAAAGATTTTTACTGATTTGCTTCATTGCTGTACTCATCAGTATTCCGTTCGGATATTATGCCATGAATGAATGGCTGAAAGATTTTTCGTACAGAATTAACATGCCGGTTTGGCCTTACATTTTAAGCATGATTTTATTGTTGATCTTAACCTTTGCTGTTGTAAGCTTCAAAGCATATCGAGCCACAAAAATCAATCTTGTTGAACATCTGAAATACGAATAGCGAACCCGAAGGGTTCAATACGAGTAACCGTAGGTGAAAACCTATGGAAACAAAAACGAATTTATTAAAAAGAACCCAAACGGTTCAATATTCAAATAATAAAAATGAAAAACCTTCTTTTTACATTATTAATCAATCTTTTCCCAGCTCAGCAAAGCTGGACACTTAAAGATTGCCTGGATTATGCTCTCACAAATCATCCATTGATAAAACAGGCTACGGTGAATATTCAGAAAAATGACCGTCAGATTTCGGCTTCAAAGGGAGTTTTGCTTCCTTCGGTAGAGGCTGCTGTCAATCACAGTTACAGTTTCGGATCTTCCATTAATCAGTCGAATAACCAGAGAGAAGCGTTGAATACGCAGTACGATCAGTTGGTTGCACAGGCTAATATTCAGTTATTCAACTGGAAAAATTATCTGAATATCTCATTGTCAAAACTTAATAAAAATACCAATACCTATAAGCTTAAACAAACTCAGAATGAAGTACAATTAAATGTGATCCAGACATTTTTTGTGTATCAGAACAGTAAGAGCTGGCTGGATGTTTTGGAAACACAGATTTCCGGAATCGAAGAGCAGATAAAGCGGACTGAAAAAGAAGTTGAAATTGGAAATCGTTCAAAAAGTGATATTTATGATATTAAAGCCAATTTAGGAACGCTTCAGGAGCAGTGGGTATCGGCAAAAAATCAGCGTGACCTGGCAAAAATTAATTTGCTCAATGCGGTAAGCATTACAGAAGATTCTATAGATTTTATCATGAATAAGGAAGAAGTTTTATCAGAAGAAGATTTCTCCGGTTCCGATTTTACAAATAAATTAGTAGAAAACAATCCCGCTTATAAAACAGTTGTTGCAGAAATGAGTGCACAGCAAAAAAGAGTTGCCATCGAAAAATCGGCTTATTTGCCGACTTTGAACGGAAATTATAGCTGGTCAACTTTTTACAATAAATCTTTAGGAAGAAGTAATATAACCACTGTTAATTTTTCGGATCAGTTTGCCCAAAATAAAAATCAGTCTGTATTTTTCGGACTTTCTATTCCGATTTTTAATCAGTTTCAAATTAAAAATAATGTAGAGATCGCAAAACTGAATGTCATCAATTCAAATTACGATAAAGAATTGATTATTAATGATCTTACCAAAACAATTAATTCCATTAAGGCACAATTTACAAATGCGCAGGAAAAATATCATCTTTTAGATTTGAATTTTGAAAATCAGAAACTGTCATTTCAGAAATCCGAAGAGAAATACAAAGAAGGTTTAATGGATGCATATACTTTTTTTATTGTAAGAAACAATTGGCTTCAGGCAAATTACAATCTCATCAATAGTAAAAATGATGTCATTCAGCAGATGGAATTGTTAAAAATTCTGAAAGATGGACTATAGTTTTTAATGTCTGTTAAAAGATAAATATCCTTTCATAAAATGAGATATTAAATAAATTATTATCAGTTAAAAGTTTACAGGAAAGTGAGTAATTGCTTTCCTTTTTTTATACACGGCTAATTCGGTTTTACACTTTCTATTCAGGGAAAAGTATATGAAATTCCTGTCTTTGTGATAGTCTGGCGTTAATTTGATTTTTAAATTTGGATGGTAGCAACTTTACCAAAATTAAAAGGCACTCTGTATTCTATTATTCTTAAAATTAATAACCATAAAAACGAATTATTAAAGTAAACAATAATACATGAGAAAAATTAAAATTGTAATACTGATAGCAGTGTCTGTATCATATTATGGGCAAATAGGCATCAATACACCGAATCCCAAAGCAACTGTTGACATTCTTGCAAAAAGCGGAACAGCTGATGTGGATGGCATCATTGCTCCCAGGCTTACCAGGCAACAGCTGACTTTGAAAGGAAATACACTGTACGGAAATGAACAGAATGGGGCAATTATTTATATTACAGATGTTTCTGCAGGGGACAATTTATCCCAGAGAACCCATATTTCATCGGTAGGATATTACTATTTTGATAGTTCTGCAAATCTTTGGCAGAAGATGATTACCATGACAGATGCCGTTTCTATGGAGCCTTGGCAAATAGCAGGTAGCGGAACTAAAGCGACTTCAAATGACCATAGTATCTATCAGAATTCAAACGTATCTATAGGGGATTACAGTACGATTCTGCCAACAGAGAGACTGGATATTGATGGAAATGCCAGAATCAGAAGTCTGCCTAATGCTGATCCTACCGAATATTATTTTAAAGTAATGGCCAAAAGTGATGGGACATTAGCAAAAGCCTATGAAAAAAACGGTTATAGATACGGAACTGGAGCATTTGATAATTTAGATTTAGCAGATGTTCAGCGAGGATCAATAAAAGATATCTATTTTTTCAGCCACGGAGGAAATGTTACGCTTCCTAAAGCCAGTAATGCTATGGTGGGTGTTGAAATCTCATTATATATCGGAGGAGGGAGCTCAGATTCTTATACGGTAGGCCTTGCTCAGGACTTTATTGTAAATATATCTCCATTGGATACATCCAATGTTTTATTTGTATTTAATGACACTGCAACAGCTCCTTATTCTTCTTTAATAAAATCCTGGGGATACACTCAGATGAGTTTTGTGAACAATTTCAATCGTACCTTCAGAATGCTGAATTTTAAGTTGGTCGGAGACGGCACGGGAATTTACAGATGGATATTTTGGGCTGGCGGAATTTAATTTTTTAATAAAAAATAATATGAACCTTATCCTATGGAATATTTTAAAAACCTTACTTTTATATAAGCAACCTGAATTTAGTGTCGAACTGAAAAAATATATCTTCAAAATATTAAGAATAACAATCCTTCATGAAAGTATTTAGTGATTTAACAAACTATAATAAATATTTAAACCAATCCTCACCTTTGCATCCGCTAATGGACAGCAGGGTTTGTAAGCAGGCGATTCCTAATTTTCCCCAGACCAGCGGCGAGATTCAGGTCAATTTGTTTAAAATTTCACTGAAAAAAAATTTTACAGGGGATATCAATTATGGAAGCAATAAATATAGTACCGAAAACGGCTTGATGCTCTTTAGCGAGCCAGGGCAGGTAGTTTCCTGGGATAGCCTTACTTTCTGGGATGGCTATGCTTTTGTTTTTCATCCAGACCTCATTAAGCAAAATCCGATTGCAACCAAAATCAATCAATATAAATATTTCAGCTACGAGATCAACGATGCATTATTTATGACTCCCGAAGAAGAAGAAATCATTACATGGCTTTTTACAAAAATTCATATAGAGTTGATTGAAAATAAAGCGCATGCAAACATTAATATTATTCTTTCTTTACTAAATGTTGTCCTTTCTTATGCAGATGTTTTTTATGAAAGACAGTTTAAAGACAAATCAACAAAAACTGCTTCGGTTTCTTCGAAACTGAAAAGCCTGCTGCAAGATCATTATAAAGATTTATCGACACCTGTTTCCGGTTTTCCTACGGTTTCATCTATTGCCAAAGAATTGAATATGTCTTCCAATTATCTTACCGACCTTATCCGTTTGGAAACAGGGAAAAGTACTATCAGTATTATTCATGAATTTATCATAGAGCAGGCAGAAATTTTATTGCTTCAGACAGATATGAACATCGGTGATGTTGCTTATCAGTTAGGTTTTGCAAATGTTCCTTATTTCTCAAGATTTTTTAAAAAAGTTAAAGGAGTTTCCCCGAGCGGGATCAGGAATCAGAGAATGGTATAAGATTTTACCCGATTTGTATTGAAGGGCAGTCGTTTGTTCATCTAATTTTGAATAAACGATTTAAAACCTTTGCCCCTGAATTCTTTTCTTCAGATGCTAAAAACACAATTTTGCAGTGGAATAATTTTAATGGTATAATTGTACAAATCGCTTCCTGATTTATCCATGTTTTAGCTCGATTCACTACTATACCTTTGTCTCAGTAATAATATTTAAAATATAATCAAAATGAAAACAGTTGAATTTACTATACCCGGAAATTATGAAGTTCTAAAAATAGTTGACCGCCCGATTCCCGATCTTTTAGAAGGTCAATTATTAGTCAGAATAACATTGGCAGCAGTGAATGCTGTTGATAATACGGTTAGAAGCGGAAAATTTACAGGAAGACATACTCCGGTAATTTTAGGAAATGAAGGTGTCGGCATTGTGATAAAAGGAAACTCTGATTTTACAGAGGGAACTAGAGTAATGATTTCTTGCTTTACAGAAGGCGGACAAATCAGAGGAATATATACCAACGGTCTTTGGGCTGAATATATTGCCGTTTATCCTGATGAGCTCATTATTCTTAATGACAGTATTTCTGATGAAGAAGCTGCAGCATTCCCGGTAAGTTTTTTTTCGGCTCAAGCTTGCCTGAATAAAGCCGAATTTCAACCTGGAAAAAGTGTGTTGTCGCTGGCTGTGGGGGGTGGCGTAGGTAATGCTGCTGTACAGCTGGCTACTGTTTTAGGTGCTTCACAAGTAATTACTACCGCCGGATCTACACAAAAATATGAGAAAGCTCTTCTTTATGGCTTTCAAAATGTTATTGATCTTTCAAAAGAGAGTATCAGCGATGGAGTAATGCGTATCACAGAAGGAAAAGGCGTAGATATTGTGATTGACAGTATTGGAGGAAATTTAACGGGGGAGGCTATTAAATCATTAAGCCGAAATGGGATTCTTGTTACCATCGGATATTCTGCAGGTACAACATTTAGCGCAAATATTACAGATTTTGTATGGAAAGGTTTGCAGATGCGTGGGCAAAGTCTTAACGGCTGGTTTGATAGAGATGCTGAAAAAGAAATTTGGAACCAGCTGATGCCGCTGCTTGAAGATGCAAAATTAAAGCCTTTGATCGCAAAAGTGTATGATGCAGAAGAAGTAGCAGAAGCACAACGTTTTTTAATAGAAGAAAGGCCTTTTGGGAAAGTACTGATAAAGTTTTAAAGCTATAGTTAATCAATATTCAATTCAACAAAATTTTAATAAGATTGTCACAACAGACAAAATAAGCGAAAACTATTAGAAAGTAATTATCAATTCTTCTGCAATGTATTTGAGCCTGAATTTTCGGTTCCGTTGAGGATCATATTGTAAGAACTTGAAGCCAGTGAAAATCTGAAGTTGTTGTTTTCGAAAGCGGCAATCCCGGTTTTTATGTAGCAGAATTGATGAATATTTTTTGAATTTCCGAAAGGAACAGGACAAATGGAACTTTCTATTTCATATCCCTGTTAAAAGCAGGGATGTGTTTTTTGTTATTCAGTAAAATTTGATAATATAAACAATAAAAATACCTGTATAAAAAACAGAAATGTGATAATATTTTAGATTCTTCATTTGAAAATTGATTACATTTGTTATTATATACTTTCATTGAATGTTCGAAACTTTCCAAAAATATCTTACTGATAAAATCCAACTTTCTGAAGCCGAAATAGAGTTAATACAGTCTGTCTGTATTGTAAAAAAACTTCGAAAAAAACAGTTCCTTATGCAGGATGGCGAGGTGTGGCAGTACAATGCTTTTATATGCCGTGGGCTGGTAAAAACATTTTCGATTGCTGAAAACGGTACAGAACACATCATCAGTTTTGCCCCTGAAAATTATTGGACAGGAGATCGGGAAAGCTTAATCAATGAAACCCCCACAAGTCTTAACATCGATGCCATAGAACCAACCGAATTGATTTTAATTCATAAGAAAGATTTCGAAAAGATATGTGCAGAGATTCCTCAGCTTAATCAATTGGTGAACCAGATCATTCAGAAAAGTTTTATTGTTTCCCAAAGCAGGATTTTGGCGAATATCAGTTTTTCGGCAGAAGAAAAATACCAGAATTTTATCGAAAAATATCCTCATATTGTCAACAGGATTCCCCAGCATATGATTGCCTCTTATATAGGGATCACTCCGGAAACCCTTACCAGACTTCGCAGGAATAGGGTGACTAAATAAAAACTTCTTATTTCATTGACGTTTGTTTGTTTTTTTTTCAAGCATTTGTCAATGGAAAGAGCCTCCGGAATGTTGGAGATTTGCTACATCAAATAACAATAAAATTTACAGCGATGAGCAAATCACTCAAACAAATTAAAAACAATGCAACTGCGGTAGCAGGCGCTTTATTACTTTCAGCTTCTGTCTCTCAGATGAATGCACAGCAAAACGCAGGAATTCTCGGAATAGATCATGTAGGTATCAATGTTCCGAATATGAATCAGGCTTTAGGCTTTTTTAAAGAAGTGTTAGGTTTTTCACCTGTTACTACACTAGGTCCAATTCCGTTGGATGGTACATGGAAGAAAACCAATAATATGAACCCTGCTACCGGACCTGTTACCATAAAAATGATAAAAGCAGGAACAGGAGCCAGCATAGAATTATTTGAATATAAAGACAGCAAAGGCAGCACACAACATCCGGGAGGAGATGATATCGGAGCAAGCCATATTGCTTTTTATACCAATGACATTAAGAAAAGTGTAGAATATCTTAAAAGCAAAGGCGTGCAGTTTCTGGGTGAGCCGTTCCTGATGCCATCCGGAGATACAGAAGGGGAAACTTGGGTTTATTTTGTAACACCCTGGGGCTCCAAAATGGAGTTGGTTTCTTATCCCAACGGAAAAGGCTACGAAAAAAACAAGCCTGCGACATTTCTATGGTCACCTAAAGACGCAGTCGGAACACAGAGATCCTCTGAAAAAAGTACTGTATTATCCGAAGCAGAAATTAAAAAATTGGTTGAAGGTCATTTGGCCATCTGGAACGAAAGAAATCCTAAGAAACGCGAAGCTTTAATGAAAGAGGTGTATGCGGATGATATTGAAATGGTAGACAGTCATTTTATTGCAAAAGGTCATCAGGATATCAACGGGTTTGTAGACGGTTTGCAGCAAAAAAGTGCTACCTCAAAATTTTCCCACGTTAAAGCCATCGATGTGAATCATAATATTGCGCGACTATTCTGGCAAAACGGTCCTTCTGAAAAGCCGGATGCCGTTACAGGGATGGATCTTTTTGTTTTTGAAAACGGAAAAGTAACCAAACTCTACGTTTTTGTAAACAACAAAAAATAATTTCTAAAACTTTATCAAATCTTTTGCGGTCAATCAATAATCATGAATATAATCATGTTCATTGCATTCGGCCTGCATTAATAATCAGAATTTTTATTTACAATCATATTTAACATTAAAAAAAATCAATTATGAAAGCTTCAGTCATTAATACCAACTCAGAAAACGAAAAATTAATCCGTGAATTGTACAGAGTGGCGGAAATCCAGGATTCTAGAGCATTTATCGATCTTTTTACAGAAGACGGCTACTTCTGGGATGTGTCAGGAGGAACCAAATATTACGGTGAAGATATAGGAAAGACAGTGGATGTATACGCCACCGCATTTCCAGACATGCACAGAGAATTGTATGAATTGTATGTGTTGGAAGATGAAAATACTGTGGTTGTGGAGCTATCACTGAACGGAACCCATAAAGGTCCGCTTCAGTTAGCCTCAGGAACTTTAGAAGCAACAGGTAAAACCATAGAAGTGCCTTGTTGTGATGTCTTTAAGATTGAAAATGGTAAAGTAAAATCATTCCATTGCTACAGTGCAGGAACAATACTTTTAGGACAGTTGGGTGTTTTTAGTTAAGTAAAAAAGGTAAATCAGGGTGGATCTCCGTTCACCTTGATTTTAAAAATAACAGACATGAAAAATATAATAGACGTTTTGAACTGGCGATATGCCACAAAAAAAATGACCGGCAAAAAAGTTCCTGAAGATAAAATACATCTGATTCTGGAAGCTGCCCGTTTAGCTCCGTCAGGAATAGGGCTGCAGCCTTACGAAATAATTGTTATCAGCGATCCTGAAATAAAAAAACAGATTCTTCCTATTGCTATGAATCAGGCTCCGGTTGCCGGGTCATCGCATTTGCTTGTCTTTGCAGTCTGGGACGAATATTCTAAGGAAAGAATCGATCATGTATTCGATTATCTGGCTGAAAAACGACATGCTGATGCTTCTGTATATGATAAGCAAAGAAATTTTTCCAAACAGTTTTTCGGAAGCATGAGCATTGAAGAAAACTTTCATCATGCGGCAAAACAGGCAAATATCGCATTGGGATTGGCCATTGTAGCGGCAGCTTCCGAAGGAATTGATACTACGCCGATGGAAGGTTTTGATCCGGCAGGGCTTGATGAATTTCTTAATTTATCAGCGAAAGGGCTCCGAAGTTCTATGCTGTTGGCAATCGGATATCGAGACGAAGAAAACGACTGGAATCTTAAAAATGAAAAAATACGTAAGCCGAAAGAAGAGTTTTTGACTTTCCTTTAAATTTTGTTCGCTTAGCTTGGGTTAAAACATAGAAAATCAACCGGTAACCGATGTAGTTTCCGGTGATTTTTTATTTAATAAACTTGTTAAGAATTTCTCGGAAAAGTTCATGATCCGCTCTGTTCAGCCATTCGAAAGCAAGCATTTCTCTGGTGATGATTTCTGCGCCGTTTTGTCTCATTCGCTCGATTGCGCTTTCCTTATCCTCATCTTTTCTGGAACCGATGCCTGAATCTAAAACAAAAACACTGAACTTCTTTTCAAGTAAATCCAGAACAGTCTGCAAAACACAAACATGGGCTTCCGTACCCGTTACAATGATCTGATTTTTTTCAGGCTCAAATTGCTCAGTCAGATTCCCTTCCGCAACTCCTGAAAAATGTACTTTTGAAATGATATTTTTTTCGTCAATTTTCGATCGGAGAACCTCCGGCATGAATCCGATTTTTTCCGGACAATGCTCTGTTGCCCAAACAGGAATGCCCATTGTTGAAGCTAAATCTACCGCCCAAAGGATAGATGCCAAAACATCTTCATGATCTTTAATGGCAGGCTGCAGCTTTTCCTGAATATCGATAATAAGCAGTAAAGAATTCTGTAGTTTTATTTTCATCTTGAATCATTTAAAAAGTTTGTTTAAACTAATTTTCAATTTAACCACAAAAGGCACAAAAGATATTCTTCCTGCTATTTTTAGATATAAAGCTCTCAAAAGGATAAAAATCAAAGATTTTTTTAAACTTATGTGCTCTTTTTTCTTTAAGTATTAAACTTAAAAATAACTAAAGTGTTAAAATCTTTTGCATCTTTTGTGGTTAAAAAATAATTTTATACTCAAAATCTCGCTTCAAATTTTATTTATCCGAATATATCCGATTTGGTAATTCCTAATTTTTTCATCTTTGAATGCAGGGTAGTGTGGGGAATACCGAGAATGACAGCTGCACCCGAAGGACCGAAAACTTTGCCGTTGCACTGTTTCAGAACATCAATGATGTAGCTTTTCTCAAATCCTGCGATGGTACGGTCTCCCGTTTCTTTTTTGTGATCACTGAACGTTTCCCGGTAGGGAAGAAAAGCATCTTTAATTAAACTTCCTTCTGTCATCAGAATGCTTCTTTCAATCACATGCTCAAGTTCTCTTACATTACCCGGCCAGTCATATTGCAGAAGTTCAGTCATTGCTTTTTTAGAAATTCCTTTTACCTCTTTGCCTATTGTTTTAGAAAATTTTGCCATAAAATAGTTCACAAGCTCAGGAATGTCGTCTTTTCTGTTTTTGAGCGGAGGCAAATGAACAGGAAAAACGTTAAGCCTGTAATACAAATCGCTGCGGAAACGGCCTTCTTTTACTTCATTAATCAGGTTTCTGTTGGTTGCGGCAATAATTCTGACATCCGTTTTTAAAATTCCTTTTCCGCCTATCCGCTCAATTTCTTTTTCCTGGATTGCCCGTAGCAGCTTCACCTGCAGTTCGAGGGGCATTTCTCCTATTTCATCTAAAAATAGAGTACCTTTATGAGCCAATTCGAATTTCCCGATTCTTCTTTCAAAAGCTCCGGTAAAACTGCCTTTTTCATGACCGAAAAGTTCGCTTTCAATTAAATTAGCAGGTAAAGCCGCACAGTTGACTTTCACCATTAAATTATTTTTTCTGGGAGAAGAATTATGAATGGCTCTTGCGATAAGCTCTTTTCCGGTACCGGTTTCTCCTAAGATGAGGACGGTACTGTTGGTGCAGGCTACCTGAGACAGCAGGTGAAAAATACTTTTCATTTCAATACTTCCTCCGATGATGTCAGCATATCGGTTTCCGGAAGTTATTTCCTCCTGAAGATAGGCTTTCTCATTTTCCAGTTGTTCTTTGTAGTTCAGAATTTCCTTTAATTGGCTTTGATTTTTTTCATTCGAAATGATATTGGATAATGCGATGGCTATTTGTGAACTTACTCCTTTCAGCAGGTCATAGGAAGAATTTATATCAAAATCATCTTCCACACGCAGGAAAAGGCAGCCGATATCATCATCAGCAACACTGAGTGCGGTACCGATAACTTTTTGAATGTTATTTTTCTTCCAGAACTGGGCATACAGGGGTAGAGGCTCTTCCAGTTTTTCAGTTTCCAGAACTATTGGAGTTCCTGTATTCAGAATACTGGTGAAAATAAGATCATTAGAATTGATGTACTGATGATTGATAACCGTTTGAAATTCAGAATCTATTTTGGTGCTGTCATCAACTTCAAACATAAAAAAGCGGTGAGTCTGAGTATCTCTGTCTTTTACAATGATTCCGAAGCTTAGGATGGAAAACAGGTCTTTCAGCTTTTCGCTGATGACGAGAAATAATTCTTCTTTTGTCTTTACTTTTGCTGTTTCGTTGCTTAGAGAAAGCAAAATACTTTTTTCTTTATCCCTCTTCTGGATTTCTTCATTTGCAATGATATTGGCCACTGCGGAAGATATATAGTTGGAAATTTTTTCGATTAGCCTTCTCTGTAAAACCGTAAATGCTCCTTCTTCTTCCGATAAAAGTACCATCCCTCCGAATACTTCACCATTCTGCAAAAGCCGGATTCCCACGATTTCTTTAATACCGGCGTTCTGCAGAAAAACCAGATGTTTCATGCCACTTGCTATCAGGCTGTCTACAGATAAAACTACCGTGTTTTCCGATTCCATAATTTTGTCGTGCAGACCGTCTTTCAGAGGATATTCTTCGTAAGCAATAGCATTAAAATCGGGATGCTGATTGGTCTTATCGCAATGTTCAAGAAAAACTTTAAAAGTACCTTTAGGAATATTGTATCTTGAAATGGCAAGATCCGAAAACTGGAAAATATTTTTCAGTTTATATTGGATGAAGCTTACCAGATCATTTTTATTTCTGATGGAAACCGTAGCCTCGCTTACGGAAACAAACAAATCAATCACTTCACTACGATGTAAATTCTCTGTAACATTCATAAAAATACGTGCTTAAAAGACTTATAATCAGTACGTATAAATTTACATAATAATTACGGCATATCGGAAATTTATTTCGAAAATTTACTGTATATCGTAAATCCAAGATAGGTGAAAATCTATAAATGCTTATGGATAAAGAGATTTTTGGTTGGCATATTATTAGAACAGATTCCGGTACACCAACTCAAAATATCGGCTTTCATCTGCAAGAATTGGCTTCTGCAGATTTATGTATTTACTAATAACCTAAGCCTTACATTATGAGTATATATAATCTTCAAAAAACAGCAATTGTTCTTATCGATCCTTTTAATGATTTTCTTTCCGAAGGCGGAAAACTGTATCCTCTCACAAAAGACACAGTGGAAGGAAACAACGTAGTCGAAAATATTCAAAAACTTCTGACCGCTTCGAGAGAGAAAAAGATCCAGATCATTTACGCACCTCATCGTCATACACAGCAGGGAGATTATCTGAACTGGAAATTTATGGCACCTTCTCATTTGGGAAGCAAAAGCGTAACCTTATTTGAAAAAGGTTCCTGGGGAGCTGAGTTTCACCCCAATCTTGCAATGCAGGAAGGGGATCTTATTGCTCAAAATCATTGGACGGCAAGTGGATTTGCCAATACGGATCTTGATTTTCTTTTGCGTCAACATAATATCGACCAAATTGTTATTGCCGGGATGCGGGCTAATACATGTGTTGATTCTACTGCAAGATACGGCGTAGAGCTGGGATATCATGTTACTCTGATTAAAGATGGTATCGGTGCTTTCAACTGGGAAGAAATAAAAGCGACCGTAGAGACGAATTTTCCTAATTATGGTCATATCATCTCTACTACTGAAGAATTTATTTCTAACCTCAATCTATAAATTATGGAAGCTTTTACAGAAAGTACAATGACAGCGGTAATCAATGCTCCTCTTGAAAGTATAAATCTTACCGAATGGCTATTTACATTAACAGATCAGGAATATAAGCAATGTTCTTCTGCCCATATAGCATGCGGCAATTCTCTAAGTACTGAAGGAAAAAGAATGTCAATTAATGTGGAACAGATTGCGGATAATTTATTAATTCAGCATTATGTGGAAGATGTTGCTGAAAAGGATCATTGCAGCGTTAATTCTATTTCTGATTCTCTTTCGCCCTCAGGTCGTACTACATTGGGAATTAAGTGGGAACTGAAGCTTGCTAAAATCTCGGAATCTTCCTGTGAGCTGTCTAACCATGTAGTTGTTTATCTAACGGAAGATTTTCAGGAATCAATGAAGAAACTCAATATTTCTGATTTGGATCCTATTAAAAATGATATGAGTGCACACCTTCGGGAGCATAATCAGGAAGAAACGCCATTGTTTGCAAAAGATATCGAAAGTAAAGCTTTAGCCGGTGTTTGGAGTTAAAAATAGTATTTAGCCACGATAATAAAAAATATTCATTATCGACAATCCATCAGGAGCAAAAACTCGGAACAGGGAAAGCGATGTTAGTACAATGCAGGACGACTGGCTGAAAAGTAACTGTTACAGACGATGCTCTTGGGCAGCCTTATACGTAGAAGGGGGATTTTAATTCCAATTGGAAGCCTTTTGTAGATTTTGTTATTTTAAAATAAAAATTTACCCCTTGGAACTGACTATACTGGTCAACAGTTATTAAAACAGACATGATTTATCATCTTTATTAATAAGCAAATATCTTATCTTATGACCCAATCAAAATCCATTATTCTTATACACGGAAACTTTGTCAACGATTTAAGTTGGATAAAGTGGAAAGACCGTTATGAAAAAAGAGGGTACACTGTTTATACACCCGTTAATCCCGGCCACGAAGGAATTCCTTCTGAGCTTAGAAAGCAGGTACATCCGGATCTTACTAAAACAGGTTTTATAGACGTGGTAAATAATATCGCGAGGCTTGCAGACAACCTGCCGGAAAAGCCATTGATCATCGGGCATTCCATGGCGGGAATGGCCACAATGAAATTACTTGAAATGAATAAAGCCATAGCAGCCGTAAGCATAGACGGAGCCCCTCCGAAGAATGTGTTTCCTCCGTTTACAACACTGAAAGCCGTATTGCCGGCATTTGGCTTCTTCTCGTCTAAAAAATATTTCATGGGGAGCCGCGACTGGTACGACAGATGCTTTTTCAATACCCTTCACGAGAGAGACAGAGAACAAGCTTTCGACAGTTTTGCGGTGCCCGAAAGTTTTAAGGTAAGCCGTGAACTGGTGCTGAACTCTTTTTCAAATATTGATTTTAATAAGCCTCATCAGCCGATTTTATTCATTGGAGGTGGCAGTGACACTATTTTTCCGGCTTCCCTCACGACAACGCTGGCTCAAAAATACAGGGATAAAAACAGCAGGGTAGATCTAAAAATTTTTGATAACAAAAGCCATTTTATCTGTGGAGAACCCGGATGGGAATTGGTAGCGGATTATATTTTAGACTGGTATGAAAAACTGTAAATCCATTATTAATAATAATTATCTGAATTTACGAATCGAAATAACCAATGAACAATCTGCAGTTTACTACAACAACTTATAACCAATTATTTTTTATTTATGGAAAAAAAACTAACAACCGCAACAGGTACACCCGTACCGGATAATCAGAATATAATGACTGCAGGAAAACACGGCCCCGCATTGCTGCAGGACTTTTGGTTTCTGGAGAAAATGGCTCACTTCGACAGAGAGGTGATTCCTGAGAGAAGAATGCATGCCAAAGGTTCCGGCGCTTACGGAGAGTTTACCGTTACCCACGATATTACCCAATATACCAAAGCAGATATCTTTTCTGAAATCGGAAAAACCACACCACTTTTCGTAAGGTTCTCTACAGTAGCAGGAGAAAGGGGAGCGGCTGACGCAGAAAGGGATATCAGAGGTTTTGCCCTGAAATTTTATACCTAGGAAGGAAACTGGGATTTGGTAGGGAACAATACACCTGTATTTTTCCTCCGCGATCCTAAGAAATTTCCGGATCTGAACCATGCCGTAAAACGCGATCCACGCACCAACATGCGGAGCGCAGACAACAACTGGGATTTTTGGACCCTTCTTCCGGAAGCTCTGCATCAGGTGACCATTGTGATGTCAGACAGGGGAATCCCTAAGTCTTACAGGCACATGCATGGTTTTGGGAGTCATACGTTCAGTTTTATCAATGCGCAGCATGAACGTTTTTGGGTAAAGTTTCATTTCAGGACACAACAGGGAATCGAAAATATATCTGATGAGGAAGCTGGCAACTTAATAGGAAACGACAGGGAAAGTCATCAAAGAGATTTGTATGACAGTATTGAGAATGGTAATTTCCCGGAATGGCAGTTTTTTGTGCAGATTATGACGGAAGCTGAAGCAAATAATTATCCGATCAATCCTTTTGATCTTACAAAGGTCTGGCCGCATAAAGATTATCCCCTGATTCCTGTAGGGAAATTTGTATTGAACAGAAATCCCGAAAATTATTTTGCAGAAGTAGAACAGGCCGCTTTCAATCCCGCTAATGTAGTTCCCGGAATTGGTTTTTCACCGGATAAGATGCTTCAGGGCAGGCTTTTTTCTTATGGTGATGCCCAGCGGTACCGTCTCGGCGTAAATCATTATCAGATTCCGGTAAATGCTTCAAAATGTCCTTATCACGCATTCCACAGAGACGGGGCCATGCGGGTGGACGGAAATTATGGCGGCGCAATTTCCTATGAACCCAACAGTTTCGGAGAATGGCAAGACCAACCCCAACAAAAGGAGCCGCCGTTATCATTATCCGGCGATGCATCTTACTGGGATCATCGCGAAGACAATGACTATTTTTCACAGCCGGGAAATCTTTTCAGGCTGCTGACTCCAGAAAAGAAAGGATTATTATTTGCCAATACAGCCCGGGCAATTTCCGGAGCTCAGAGATTTATACAGTTGCGCCACATCCATAACTGTTATCAGGCAGATCCTGCTTATGGCCTGGGAGTTGCGGATGCACTTGGGCTGAGTCTGCAGGAAGCAATAGGAAATTCTTATTCCTGATTAATGATTATAAAATTTCGATACATGCTGTCGGAATTTTTTTTGTCTTACTGTCAGATATATTTACCCTTTTTGATTCGGACAGCATAATTCAATTATATTTAGATTGTTTAATAAGTTTCCCACATTTTTGAAAAAAAATATCCATATACCACATTTATTATCAATGTGGTTTGCCTTTTGATGTATTGAGGTAATTTTTTACGAGATGATCATCTTAAACAATAAAAATTGATATTATGATAATCAGTGAAGATTTGCTGCTGAATCATGGAGCATTCTATGAAGATTACAACATACATCAGGAAATATTTTCGGAAGGTAGCTTTCCCAAATATTATTACCAGATTGTAAAGGGAGTTGTAGAGTTGAATAATTACCATGAAGATGGAAAAGAGTTTACCCAGCATATTTTTTTTGATGGGCAAAGTGTCGGAGAATCGTTTCTTTTTGGGGATTTGCCGTATAATATTACTGCAATTGCCAAAAGTAAATGTAAAATTCTGAAAATTCCAAAAGCTGAATTTTTACAGATTCTTAATGAAAATCCGGATGTCTCGCTTCGGCTGTTCGGTCATATTGCCAACAGACTTTCCGACAGATATTATATGCTGTTTACTTTAATTTCCCAGGATCCCGCTGCGAGAATAGAAAGTGTGCTCAATTATTTAAAAAGAGACTTTATGGAAATGAAACCTTTTTCTTTTGAGGTTCCTTTAACAAGGCAGCAGTTGGCAAACCTTACCGGACTGCGTGTAGAAACAGTGATTCGTACTGTGAAAAAGATGGAGAACGAGAACAGGATTAAAATAAAAAATAGGAGGATTTACTGCTAGGTAATGTTAGCATAATCTGTAATTTATCAGACTTAAAATACGTAAGATAATGTACTTATTAAAAGTCCATATTGTATATTTGTAGACAAATTCTGCATAATGAATTATAAACTTTTGAAAGATATATTGGATTTAGTCGGTGATTTCGAAGCAGTAAATATTAATAAAAGATATTCAGATGATATCAGCGGATTTAAGCGGTGGATCACAGATAAGGAACATCGTGAAAATCATACGATTACTCAGGAACCTTATTGGGAAGGGAAAGAGAATGGAAGATCAGCTGAAAGTGCGATAAGCACTTTATTGGTTCATCTGAACAGGTATGCGAAAACCTACTCAAAATCAGCCATTGCAGGTTCAGATTTTGCCACTCAGGAAGATTTTATTTACCTCATCAATCTGAAAGCGTTTGGTGCGATGAATAAAGCGGAGCTTATTAAGAAAAATGTTCATGATAAGTCCGCCGGAATGCTTATTATTTCCAGACTCTACAAATTAGGCTGGATCGAGCAGGTAATTTCTGAAACCGACCGGCGGGCAAAGGTGATCAGGATTACCGATAAAGGAAATACGGCATTAGAAGAACAGATGGGAAAAATCCGAAAGGCTACTACAATTGTTGCAGGAGATTTAACGCATGCGGAGAGATTGGAGCTTATCACAATACTTACCAAATTAGATCAGTTTCATCAGTCCGTTTTTGCTAAAAACTCTAAATGTAAAAACCTTCTTGATATCGTAATGAATGAGTATTTGCCTAAAAATGATCAGTAGGCGGAAAGGTTTTGAATAAAATTTGCTTTGGTAAGAAAAATTAAACGGAAGCTACTTGATGATCTTTTCAATATTGGCTTTCGCACAATTCAGAGCCTCTTCAGCTTCATCATAAAACAGATTCATAGATATTTCAAAGCCGTTAGCCATAAAATACGTCACTTTACCCTCAGAATCAAAACTCAGAAAGCCAATATGGTTTGCATTAATGATGAGTGGTTTCCCCAGTATTTTAGCTCCTTCAATAGAATTGGGCTTAACAACTTTTATAACACTTGATGCCTTTATATAGATCAGTCCCTGAGATGTTGTTTTTAATATATACGACACGACCTTTTTTCTGCTAAGTTAATAAAACTTTATAAGAATAAATTTTTGACACGGTTAACATCTGAGACAATAAATATATTTTCCTATACTGTAATTGCAGTTATTCGCTGCTATCATTGAATTTTTGATTGTTAAAAGGTGAATTTTCGCTCCGTTAATTGTTTTATTTTGTGGTATGTATGAGGTATCATTATTATTTTGTATACCACATCAGTGCAGTTGCAATTAAAATGGTACACTTTTAGATTGGATGACTGTAACACACCAAAAATATTATAGTATGAAATCATCTACAGAATCAGAAAACATCAATTCGCACTTCAGCAGGGAGTTGGAACGTCAAAAAGCCCTAAAAGCTCTTGAAAAAGCAAAAAGCATCAAGAGAAAAGTAGTTTTTCTGCCTCAGGGTGCAACAGGAAATTTAAATTATGGGGTATAATATTTATCTTATAAAAAAACAATCGTAAGCTGCATTATGCAGCTTTTTTTTGTCTCTGTTATATTTTAACCTGCTAAAAAATAAGCAATGAAAGTTTTATCAGAATATTTTACTTTATTTCTTATAATTCTATGGAATTTTATTGACAGATAAATTTAGTTTTCAAATTTTTTAATAGTAATTATATTCCCGTTGTCCGTCTGTTTAAAGTAATTTTTATTTAATATAGTTTAAATATTTCACTTTATTTTAGTAGATTTTTAAATAAATTTTAATTATTAATATAGTTTTTATGATTTGGGATTGAAATTTTTATTATTTTTATATATCCACAATAAGTGAATATTTAAAAACAAATTAACCAAATCAAAACTCTATGGAAAAGCAACACACGCACACGCATGGTTGTACACATTGCGCCTGCAACAACCCTGTTTTGGGAATTCTTAAAGAAGAACTTTTCAGCCCCGAAAATCTTGGAAAAACAAAGTCTGGTAACGGGCAGCCTGTTAGTCAGCAATCGGAAACCTTGTTAATCAGTGGCGGTACCATTCGTCCCATGATCGGAGGATCAACAGATACTGTGGAAGCCATTGGAATAGCAAATGGAAACGTAGTGGTGACAGGAAGTCATATTAAGGTAGAAGCATATATGATTAAAAATCATCCTGAATATCATGCTAAAAAGCTGAGCGGTAAACAAACCCTGCTTCCCGGATTGATCGAGCCTCACGTGCATATTGTCCCGACGGCAATGATGACGGAATGGATAGATCTAAGTCCATTTGAAGGTCAGGATTTAAAGCAGGAATACAATTTACCGAATATCGGAAAAATAATCAATACAAATCTTCCTACAAATCCTGATTATGTGTTTTTAGGAAGAGGATTGGATCCTTCATTGATGCCTTTTGTTCCAAAGAATAATGCTGCTGAGGTGGTTGGCGACACTGAAAAAGAACTGCAAACTATTACCAACGAAGTTCTTGATGGTATTAATACGGATGTTCCATTGATATTGCTGAGTGCTTCTATGCATACTTTATATTTAAATACAAAAGCATTGCATCATGTGTTTGACAGAAGTATTGAGCTTAGGCTGGAATATAAAACGGTTGACAACTATATCACATCTACCAAGGGACAGCTGCAGGAAAGCAAAGAAATGACTCCGGCACTGGAAGTTGTTAAAAAACAAGTTGCTGCCATGGCTGCTAATATTGATGATTATCTTACAGAACTGTTTCAGCTGGCCAATTCAAGAGGGGTTACTTTTATGTATGATGCAGGGCTAAACAATAATTTTACAAAAGTATTGACTAGCTATTTAGCGACTAATCCTGAATTGGTAAGAACCGGTGGTGCACTTTTGTGCTCTGATCAAAAAGATGTCGATGGTTTAGGAACCTATACACCGCCTACCAATTATAATCCGGTTTATTACGGACATGTAAAAGTAGTTTCTGATGGTTCCAACCAGGGGCTTACCGGTTATCAGAGTACTCCGTACTTATGTGAGCCGGCCAATAATATCGGGATATTTAATTTTCCGCAGGCAGGTCTCCCTCCAACGACGATTCCTCCGAATTACGATACATTAATTAAAACTGTTGTAGCAGGCAAAGGGTGGCCTTTGATGGTTCACGCTAATGGTGATCAGGCAGTGATCTTTGCAATAGATGCTTATCAAAGCGCTTTGGCCGGGTACAGAGGTCCGGAACTTCGTAACCGTATCGAACATTGCTCTCTTCTTACAGCTGATCAGATCACGGAAATGTTGCAAATGGGAGTTTCCCCGAGTTTTCTTATAGGTCACGTAGGATATTGGGGATATGCTTTTAAAGAAGTAATATTCGGAGATAAGGTTAAGATGCTTGATCTTTGTGGTTCGGCTTTGGCTGCAGGAATGAGGATTACCCTCCACAGTGACAATGAAGTAAGTCCATTGGGGCCTTTAAGAATGATGGAGCAATCTATTACCAGAATCATGGAAGAGAATACAGAAAATATCGAAGTTCTCAATGAGAAAGAATGCCTGACTCCTGAGCAGGCTTTGGTTGCTGTTACTTATGATGCAGCCTGGCAGTGTTATGCAGATCAGTGGGCGGGTTCATTAGACACAGGTTATCTGGCTGATTTTGTCATTTTGGAGGAGGATCCGTTGTCACTTACAACCCAATCTTCGCAGTATATGAAAATGCGAAATATTCCTGTGCTGGAAACCTGGCTGGGTGGAGTGCAGGTATACGCTTTACATCCTAAAAAAGTTCTTGAACAGGGATAAAAAAGTAATTAAGCAAATATGTAAATCAGAGTAGAATATTTCTATTCTGATTTTTTTTTGTTTAAAAACCATAATTGAGAGAGGCTTTATCATTAATCAAAAGAAATAAATACCTGTAATTTTAAAGAAACCGAAAAGTTGAAATCAGATTTGTTATGATCTGAAAAAACTAATTAGAAATTTATTTTCAAGCCGGAACAGATCTTTTTTAAATCTCCATGACTTGTCATAGTAAGACTAATTTACAAAGATTTCTGCATTGGTAGTCTATTGTTAATAAAAATTAACATAAGAATTTCGATTTTTTATTCACCACTTGGAGGCTTTTTTGACTACACTTTTTTGTGAATTAATTATTGTAAAATATTGATTTTTAGATATGTTAAGGATTTTAATTCGTGTTAATTCTCTTTTTTGTGATTATTTTATATATTTCGCTATTTTTTTATTTAAATTTTAATTATATTTTAATTT
This sequence comes from Chryseobacterium arachidis, assembly GCF_900129245.1. Taxonomy (GTDB): domain Bacteria; phylum Bacteroidota; class Bacteroidia; order Flavobacteriales; family Weeksellaceae; genus Chryseobacterium; species Chryseobacterium arachidis. The sequence continues at coordinate 326 of NZ_FQUT01000017.1, read as the reverse complement.
TTTTTATATAATAATGTTTGTTTTTTGATCTTTGAAATAAATACATTTGCCGAATAATTAACTTGTTTTATTGGTTAATTATTAAAATAATTGAACTATTTTGTGTATATGATTAATATTTTTATTTGTTTAATTTTTGATTAAATTTTATTAAAAATGAATTATTATTATGAATAATTTAATTTATAAATAAATATCCAAATATATTTGAAAAAGTAATATTTAAATATTAATAAAGTACTTCTTTCTTATTCAAATGCAGATCACAAAATATAGTACAGCGGCTGATATTCAGTAAAAAAGATATAATGACAAACTTCCTCAAA
>NZ_FQUT01000014.1 GCF_900129245.1 Chryseobacterium arachidis | reverse complement strand
TTCAGAATGCAGCTACGAGGAGTAAGAGATAAATCGTTTTTCCTGTTCAGATTATCAAAACTTTTTGCTTAGTCCACAAGTTTTGTACTTGATCCGTAAACTCCCATGAATAGAGGAGAAGTAGTGTGAAACAAAAAATCTCCCTTTAAAAAAGAGAGATTTCTGTGGGTCCTGAGGGATTCGAACCCCCGACCCTCTGGGTGTAAACCAGATGCTCTGAACCAACTGAGCTAAGAACCCGAATTTTTTTAAAAGGTTTCGTTTCCTTTTCTGTGGGTCCTGAGGGATTCGAACCCCCGACCCTCTGGGTGTAAACCAGATGCTCTGAACCAACTGAGCTAAGAACCCTCTTTATCGTTGTTGTTTCCTCGATTAGAGTGGTGCAAATATACAACTTATTTATATAACTCCAAATTTTTTTCTAAAAATTCTCCGACTACAAAGTTACTTCCGCCGATAAAAATCATTTCTTCGTTTGTACATCGTTCTTTTGCAGAAAGATACGCATTCTGTACAGAATCAAAAATTTTATAAAAAATTTTTGCATCAATTAGCAAATCTTCATAGTCTTGAGGGTGTCTTCCCCTGTGAATGGAGGGTTTTGCAAAATAAAACTCGGAATTTTCGGGTAAAATTTTCATCACTTCATCGATTTTTTTGTCATTAACAAAGCCCAAAACGATGTGTTTGTGTTTTTCGATTGAATTTAATTGAGCAAAAACGTATTCCAAACCAGCCTGATTGTGTCCTGTATCGCAAATCGTCAGAGGATTTTGTGAAAATTCAAACCAACGACCGATGAAACCGGTGTTTTGATGAACATTTAAAAGTCCTTTTTCAATATTATCATCAGAAATGATGAAATTTAAATTTCTTAATTCTTCAATTAATCCTAAAACAACCCGAATATTTTTCTTCTGATAATTTCCTCTTAAGTCTGATTTTAAATCTGTTTTTAATAGAGTAGCATCAATAAAAGGAGCATTTTCTTTCTCTGCTTTCTTTTTAATGATATTTTTCACCACTTCATTTTCGTCTCCGGAAATAATTGGAATATTTGATTTTACAATTCCTGCTTTTTCCCTTGCAATTTCCTCTATGGTATCTCCCAAAATATTCTGATGATCCAACTGAACATTCGTAATCGCAGCCACCAACGGCTTAATAATATTTGTTGAGTCCAGTCTTCCACCTAAACCCACTTCAATGATTGCGAAATCTACATTTTGCTGATAAAAATATTCGAAAGCCATAATCGTTGTAAATTCAAAAAACGAAGGTCGAATATCTTCCGGCAGATTTTTTAATTTCTGTATAAAATTATAAACAAACTGTTTATCACAATTTTTACCATTTACCTTGATGCGTTCTGTGAAATCTATGAGATGAGGAGAGTTGTACAATCCGATTTTATAGCCCGACTCCTGTAAAACTGAAGCCAGCATATTGCTGGAAGATCCTTTTCCATTGGTTCCGCCAATATGAATGCATTTTATTTTTTCCTGAGGATTTCCGAAAAAGTCACAAAGTTTTGTGATATTATCCAGGCCGGGCTTGTATGCCTTCTGGCCGTCAATCTGATAATTAGGAGCCTGTACAAAGAGCCATTCGACAGCTTCCTTATATTGTTCGTTTGTCATGATGCAAAATTCTCAAAAGTTTGATTAATATGAAATAATAATTTTTTAAAACTGTAACTTTTTTATTTTTAGTTCGTCTAATAGGGAAAAATCTTAATATGAAAAAAGTTTTGACTATTGTTTTGGGATTATCTTGCCTGGCTGTCAATGCCCAGAAGAAATGGTCTTTGAGAGAATGCGTAGATTATGCAACGCAACATAATCTTCAGGTAATCCAAAATGAATACTCGAAACAAGCACAGGATCTGAACCTTAAAACTGCGAAAAAAAACTATCTTCCAAGCATTTCTGCAAGTGTTGGGAATACTGTAAGTTTCGGACAGACATCATTCGGTACGGGAAGTTTAAGAAATGACAGGTTCAGTAACAGTGCCAATATTGGAGCGGATATCTTAGTGTATAATAACGGAAGATTAGAGAAAACCATCAGAAAAACAGAATTTGATGTGGAAGCCAGCCAATATGATATTGAAACGATTAAAAATGATATTTCGCTTCAGATTGCCCAGCAGTATCTGACAACACTTTTAAATAAAGAGATTGTAAAAATTTCTCAGGCAGCAACAGAAAATGCCCAAAAGCAATATGAAAGAGCCAAAATTACAACTAATGTGGGAACAACGGCACAAACCGTTTTAGCAGAAGCAGAAGCGGCTTGGGCAAGAGAAAAGCAGAATCTGAAAACCGCAGAAGTAAATGTAGGAAGAAGTTTATTTGCTTTGGTTCAGTTGTTACAGCTTCAGGATTATAAAGATTTTGATGTTGAAGATGTAAGTGTTCCGGATCAATTGGATCCACAGTTGAAATCTGTTGACGAGGTTCTCACCACAGCTTACGAAACACAGCCCCAGGTAAAAGCAGCGGAAAGCAGAATAAAAGCGGCAGAGGCTCAGACCGAGGTTTCGAAAACGGCTTTTTGGCCAACCGTAACTGCCAGTGTAGGAATTGGGTCTTTCTATAATAACTTACTTACAACTGATATTACAGGGGTAGACATGTTTGGAAATTCCGTATATGAACGTAATTTATTCGGTCAGTATAAAGATAATTTTGGGCAGCAGGCAGCTATTTCTCTGAACATTCCGATTTTTAATAAAGGGATAACAAAAATACAGGTTGAACAGTCTAAACTGAATGAAAGTATTGCTAAAATTACGTTGTTGCAACAAAAACAGGCGGTGAGAGAAAATGTTCAGAAAGCTCAGTTTGATGTCGATGCAAATTATGAAATTTATTTATCTGCGGTTCAGGCTGAGAAAAGTACTAAATTGGCTTTAGAGTTTGCAGATAAAAGCTATGCAGCGGGAAGATCCACAATTTATGATGTGAATGTTGCCAGAAACAACTACGCGAATTCACAAGGTTCTGTGGCTCAGGCTAAATTTAATTATCTTTTCAGTCTTAAATTGTTGAATTTCTATGCAGGAATTCCACTAAGTTTGTAAAATGTCTATCCAATCGTTAGAAAAATATTTACCACAAAATACATTACAATATTTAAAAGTCTGGTTTGCAGATTATTATATTCACATAAAAATTACACGAAACAGGAATTCTAAGTTGGGGGATTATCGTAAGCTTCCGGATCATTCTCATGAGATTACGATAAACTCTACTTTGGTTCCGGAACTTTTTTTCTTTGTGCTGACTCATGAACTGGCACACCTTATCGCATTTGAAAAATACGGTAGAAGAATTTCTCCCCACGGCAATGAATGGAAGGAAACCTTCAGGCAGATGCTTCTGCAAAGCCTTGATGTGTATGAAGAAAGGCTTAGACCTATCATCATAAAGTTTTCAAAATCACCGAAAGCCAATTTTATGTCGAGCCCAGAACTGGTTAAATATTTTCATATTGAAAAACAGGATGATACCCATCTGTTTATAGAAAACCTGCAAAAAGGAGATTTTTTTATTTACAGGAACGAAAAGTATTTGTTAGAAGGTCTGATTAAAAAAAACTATCTTTGTAAGAACCTGGCTACGGGAAGGAAGTATTCTTTCAAACCATTGGCAAGGGTAGAAAAATGCAGTTAATAATGTCAAAATCAGATAGATATTGTGTAATAATGGCAGGGGGGATCGGTAGTAGATTCTGGCCAATGAGTACACAGAAATTTCCGAAACAGTTTCAGGATATTTTAGGAGTTGGACGCACAATGATTCAACAGACATACGACAGAATCAGCAGGATTATTCCTAATGAAAACATATTTGTAATCACGAATAGCGAATATGTAGAGCTTTCTCACCAACAATTACCGGAAATTCCTCAGGAAAATATTGTAGGAGAACCTTTGGTTAAAAATACCGCTCCTTGTAATCTGTACATGGCCAATAAGATTGCAGAAATTAATCCTAACGCAACAATGATTGTTTTGCCGGCAGATCACTTGATTTTAAAAGAAGAAACATTCTTAGAAAAGGCAGAATTGGCATTTGAGATCGCAGCTAAAAACGATTACCTTGTTACTTTGGGGATTACCCCAACACGACCTGATACAGGTTATGGTTATATTCAGTTTGTGGATAAACATGATTCTGAATATTATAAAGTAAAAACATTTACCGAAAAGCCAATTCTTGAAATTGCCAAAAGTTTTCTCGAAAGTGGCGATTTTCTTTGGAATGCGGGGATTTTTATATGGAGTGTGAAAAGTATTCATCATGCATTTGAAACGTATCTTCCGGAAATGACTCAGCATTTCATGGCCTGTGATTATAACGCGGGAAATGAAGCAAGCTGTATTGAGCTAATTTATCCTAAAGTTCAGAAAATCTCTATTGATAACGGAATTTTGGAAAAAGCTAAAAATGTCTACGTAATTCCTGCTGATTTAGGCTGGAGTGATTTGGGAACCTGGACATCTGTCTATGAAAATGTAGAAAAAGACAGCGATCAGAATGCCGTAAAACAAAAGCATATTCTTACCTATAATTCGACGGGAAATATTATTCACATTAAAAATAGTAACAAGGCTGTAGTTGTAGATGGATTGAAGGATTTCATTGTTGTAGACACAGAAAAGGTTCTTTTGATTTGCCCGAGAGACCATGATCAGCTTATAAAAGATTATGTCTTGGATCTTAAAAATCTGAAAAAGGGCGATAAGTTCATGTAAAATAATTAGTTGTTTTTTACGTTTTTCAGCTATGATAAGATTTACATATCGATTCGGATTATTCATTTTTTTATTTGGGGGAATATTTTGTTTTGCTCAGGAGAAAAAGCAGTTTTCTTCGGTTTCAGGAATTTTGCAGCGGATTGTTCCCAATATTAAAACAGATACCTGGATTTTGATTCATCAAAGTGGTGGGCAGGATAAAATCATCAAAGAATCCGGAGCAAAGAAAGAATATGTAACTCAATCTACAGGGTTTAATATCGGAATTGAAGAAGAAGGAGAATTTTACTATATTGTTTATTTTTCTGCCGGAAAGGCTGAATATGTTACGAATCTGGATGGATTAAGGACATTTGTCGGAAAGGTGGATGGTATTGAAGATGCAGCTGTAATTGCTTCCACAGAAGGATATATCATTGATGAAGAATTTAAAGATCTTGCAGGAAATTATTCCGAAGATGCCAACAACTACTACTTAGATTTAGGGAAGTTGACATCCAGAGAATGCCCTTATCAGAAAAAACATTTTACAATAGCAGTGAATAAATCCTCCGGAAACATCACAAATATTAAGGACAACGGATCTTATATAGAGCTTTATTATAAAAAGTGTACCAATAACCCAAGACTTTTAAAGCTTGAGAAAAAAGAAGAGTCCAAAGATGACTCAAAAAAGAAACCAGCTACAAAACGCAGATAATTTCTACGAAACAGAACGTCTGATTCTTCGTCCAATTTCTTTGGAGGATGGAGAATTTATTCTTGATCTTTACAATAGACCCAAATTTATAAAGTTTATTGGAGACCGTAATTTAAAAACGGTTGCAGATGCTGAGAACTATATTCAAAACAGGTTTCTTCCGCAGATGGAAAGACTTGGCTTTGGAAACTATTTGATGATTACTAAAGATGAAAATCAAAAGGTAGGAGCCGTCGGAATTTTTGAAAGGGAAGGTTTGGATGTCGTTGATATCGGTTTTTCTTTACTGGATGAATTTGAAGGAAAAGGGTATGCTTACGAAGCGGCAATTAAAGTAAAATCAATTGGGATGAATGATTTTGGGCTAAAAAAGATTTCGGCTATTACTACAAAAGACAATTTTTCTTCTCAGAAATTAATTGAGAAATTAGGATTGAAATTCCAAAAATTAGTCAATATTGCTGGCGATCCGGAAGAATTGATGTACTATGAAACTGAATAAATAATTAAAGTTATATCTAAAAAGACTTCGGCTGCCTTTGGCAGCCGAAGTCTTTTTTTATTGTAGAATTATCGCTCCAAAATCTGTTCAGCTGCAGTCTTTGAAGTCACCTTTTCAATAACTCTTGTGCAAACTCCTTTTTCATCGAAAATAAAAGTCGTTCTTACAATTCCCATATACGTTTTACCAAAAGTTTTTTTCTCCTGCCAAACTCCGAATTTTTCCAGAACATCATGACTTTCATCGGCAATTAAATCATATGGAAAAGCAAATTTACTGTGAAAGTTTTTCTGTTTTTTTACAGAATCACCGCTAATTCCCAATAATTGAAATCCGGCTTTTTCAAGTTTAGAATAATTATCACTTAAATTACAGGCTTCAACTGTACAAGTGGGAGTATTTGCCTGTGGATAAAAGAAAATAACTAATTTTTTCCCGATTAATTTTTCAGAATTTACTGTTTCTCCGTCCTGATTTGTTCCTTCAAATTGTGGTAATTTATCTCCGACTTTCAACATAATGATTTAATTTTGTTCAAATTTAATGGTTACATGACAAAAAAGCAAAGAGCCGAGTTAGTTCAGACAGAATTAGAAAAATTATATCCTCAGGTTCCGATTCCGCTGGACCATACCGATCCTTATACTTTAATGGTTGCGGTGGCGCTTTCTGCACAGACAACCGATAAAAAGGTGAATCAGGTAACGCCTGATCTTTTCGCTGTGGCAGGTACGCCGCAAAGAATGGCAAAACTGGAAGTGTTTGAGATCAAAGAGCTGATTAAAGAAATCGGTCTCGCCAATACAAAAGCCAAAAATTTAAAAAGAATGGCAGAACTCCTGTTGGAAAAGCATAATGGAGTAGTGCCACAAACGTACGAAGAATTGGAAGCGCTTCCTGGAGTCGGTCACAAAACGGCTTCTGTCGTGATGAGTCAGGCTTTTGGATTTCCGGCTTTTCCGGTAGATACGCATATTCACAGACTGATGACGCAATGGAAGCTCACTTCCGGAAAAAACGTCGTGGAAACTGAAAAAGACGCCAAAAATCTCTGGAAAGAAGAGGTTTGGAATAAGCTTCATCTTCAGATCATTTTCTATGGCAGAGAGTATTCTCCTGCAAGAGGGAGTGGAGAAAAAGATTTTATCACGAAAATGATGTTTGAGAAAAATAACTAAATAGCAAAACGCTATTTAGTTGTTTAAAAATAAGTATAAGGCTTTTATTTTTTCATTTTCAATAATTGCAACATCCGATCCTGTAGCAACCGTTTGATCTGGTGATCCTAGTTTCCAGCTGATGTGCTGAGTGTTATGATTGGATTTTGGAGTTTCCGTAAGAACGAATTCAAAATCAGGAGCCCAATCTTGCTGCAGTTTTTGGATGAGGTTATTAATTGATTCCAATCCCACAAAAGGCTCACTATTGTCACTTTCATAAAATTGAATGTCTGAAGAATAGATTTTCTCCATTAAAGCAAGTCTTTCTGTCGAGTTACGATTGTTCCAGATGAGCAATAAACTGTCTTGTAAAAGAATAGATGAGTTCATAATACTTAATTTTTGAATGTTAATTTTAAATTGTAACCGTTACAATTACAAGGGTAAAATTATAATTATCTGAAACGTTGAACGATGACATTTATTAAGAAATACTATTGACTTTTATCAAGACAAGCTTTTTGCAATTATTTCTTCAGAATATTTTTTCGGATCCGGCTTAAAGTTTCGGGAGAAATACCCAAATAAGAAGCGATCATGCTTTGCGGAAAGCGGATTAAAAATTCAGGATATGACTTTACCAAATTGTCATAACGTTCTTCCGCACTTAAGCTGATGGAAGAGTGAATACGTTTTTGGGTCGCTACAGTCCCTTTTCTGTCAATTTCTTTGATCATTAAATCGATGGCAGGGATTTGAGCCATCAGTTCCTGAATTCGGTTGTGCTCAATCATCAGGACTTCAGAGTCTTCCAATACTTCAATATTATAAAGAGAAGGCGTTTGGAAATTGTAGCTTTCATAATCTCCAAGCCACCAGTTTTCAATGGCAAACCGAATAATATGTTCCTGCCCTTTTTCGCTTACCGAATACATTCGTCCTGAGCCTTTTACAATGAATGACATGTACTTACAAACATCTCCTTCCTGTAAAAGATATTGCCTTTTGCGTAAATGTTTGGATTTAAATGCAGTCTGAATCAACGTTTTTTCATCATCACTCAATATAAGTGCCGATTTGGATTCAATATACTTGAAAAGAGGTTCAAATGGAACGGAGGCCACAGGGAATTTATATTTAAAGTTAAATAATAACGTGAAAGTACAGATTATTTTCCAAACCTCTTGATAAATGTCAAGAATAAGTTACTGCATTTGTCAATGTGTATGTTTTTGCACTGTCGCAACTTTGTCACATCAAAAAGTTTAATCAAAATCTAAAAAAAAATGGAAAAAAATAATGAAACCGGAGTGATCCGCATGAACAGACAAGGTTCACCTGCAGTTCTTGAATATCGTTTAGAAACAATCGGAAAACCAAATGCAAACCAGGTTGTGCTTAATCAAAAAGCAATTGCCTTAAATTTTGTAGATGTTATGTTCCGGAACGGAACTTTTCCGCTGAATACTTTTCCTGTCACAATTGGAGTAGAAGCAGCCGGCGTTATAGAATCTGTTGGTGAGAACGTGAACGATTTTGTAAAAGGGGATAAAGTGGGTTATTTTTTCTCTCTCGGAGCTTATGCGGAACGTCGGATTATAGATGCCTCAGAATTGATAAAAATTCCCGATGATATTTCTTTTGATCAGGCTGCAGCGGTTATGGCAAAAGGTCTTACCGCAAGAATGCTCATTAAGCAAGCATATTCTGTGAAAAAGGGAGATGTTGTTTTAGTTCATGCTGCAGCGGGAGGAGTTGGCTCATTGGTGAGCAGATGGGCAAAAGCTTTGGGTGCAAAAGTGATTGGAACGGTTGGTAGCAGTAGTAAAAAATCGTATGCCCTCAGTCATGGAATTGATCATGTAATCTCGCTTGATACTGAAAACCTGGCTGAATCTGTAAAGAATTTTACAGAAGGAAAAGGAGTAGATGTAATTTTTGATGGTGTCGGGAAGGCAACTTTTGAAGAATCCCTTAATGTCATTAAAAATGATGGTACAATTGTTTTATTTGGCTCATCTTCCGGAGCTCCAGATATCGATAATGGAATTTTAGAGGCTAAAAAAATCAAGCTGATCCGTCCGACTCTTGGAAGCTATCTTCCGGATAAAGAAAGTGTTCAGTTGGCTGCATCAGAAATGTTTGAAGCATTAAAAACCGGAATATTAGGAGAAATCAATCCTACAGTTTATCCTTTGTCGGATGTAGCAAAAGCGCATCAGGACCTTGAATCGGGGAGTACAAGAGGTTCAATCATATTCCATATTTAATAATTAAAAAATCATTACAGCGATGTCAAAATTAAAGAATAAAACAGCATTTGTAACAGGGGGAAGTCGTGGAATTGGCGAAGGAATTGTAAGACAGCTCGCTTTGGAAGGAGCCAATGTTATTTTCACGTATGTAAGTTCAAGACAAAAAGCAGAAGATCTGGTTGCCGAAATAGAAGCTTTAGGAGTAAAAAGTATGGCAATAAAAGCAGATGCAGGAAATCCGGAAGAAATAAGTAGCGTTATTCAGCAGGCTTCTGATTGGGGAATCGATATATTGGTAAACAACGCAGGATTATTTGTAACGGGCGAGATCGATAATAAACAGAATGATCTGTCTGCACTGCAGAAACAATGGGAAGTGAATGTTCATGGCGTTGTAAGCACAGTCCGGAATGTATTGCCATTAATGAAAAACGGAGGCCGCATCATTTCAATAGGTTCTACCGGGGCAACGCGCTCTCCTTATCCCGGAATTGGCGATTATGCCGCTACAAAAGCAGCTTTGGCAGCATACACAAGAAGTTGGGCAAGAGATTTGGGAAGCAGAAATATCACCGTCAATATTATTCAGCCCGGTCTTATCAATACGGATATGAACCCTTCAGACGGGCCTTTCAGTGCACAGATGCTGCAATCGGTTGCGTTGGGACATTATGGAGAACCGAAAGATATAGGAATGGCTGTAGCTTTTCTGGCAAGCGATGAAGCCCGCTATATTACCGGAACGACGCTCAATGTCGATGGAGGGCAGACGACATAATTTCGTAGAAATAAATAACTAAAAAACCGAAGCGAATAATTCTTCGGTTTTTTTAGCTTTAAGTGTTAAATATCCAGCAACCTCCTGTGATAATTAATCTGCCCCAAATGATAATCCAGGTGTGCCACCAAATGAATCAGAAAATATTCTGTCGTCATCGGGTAGCCTAAAGGTTCAAGAGGATATTCTTTCTTTGCATCTTCCTCAGACAGTTTTTCCAATGTGGAATTTACCACTTCAATCGTCTTTTCAATCTGTTGAATCAATTCAGTCTTTGGAATATTTTTTAATGAAAATTCCAGTTCTCTGTTTCTTACATAACCTGATTTCCTAAAATTGCTCCAACAAAATGGCTGATATTTCCTACCAAATGCAGCGTTAAATTTCCTGCAGAATTCAAAATATTTTTATCAATTTTCCAGATTACTTCTTCGTTTTGGTACGATTCGATTTCTGTTTTTAATTTATTTAAATCTCTTGTAAAAAGCGATTTTATACTTTCTGTTATCATTTTTATTTAATCTTTGTTTTAAAATATCCACTAAAATTTTTTGTGACTAATGAATCTATGTTTGTTTTATAATCTATAAACCCGTAAATGCTGTCATCTTTTTGAAATTTGGCTTTACTAAGAACTAATTTTTGATAGACAGGATAGGTTTTGCTAAATTTAATTTCACCTTTTAATGTTTTCGGGTTAATATCTTTGATTAAAAATTCATTATTAAAAACTTTTACCAAAACACCGTTTCCAAAATATCCATTATAATTATTGAGCCAAATATTGATTGTATCTCCTTTGTATTCGGCTTTACATTTATAATCATTGAACTGAAAAAACCTATATCTTTTTTTCTGAGGATAAAATACTCCATAAACTCTAGTATAAAATCCGTCTTCCTGAATGATATTGGCGGTTCTTGTTGAGCTTTCTAATTTCTCACTTTCAAACAATTGCAGTTCGGGGTATTTTGAAAGGATTTTTATGCTGTCGTTTTCAGGAAGATTTTGATCAACGCTAAATTTTTCAAAAGTCTGTTCTGCCTTTGCCGCTTTTTTACAACTTAAAATGAATAAGCAAAAGATGAGAACAAATGAAAAATTTAAAGATTGCTTCATGATTTTGTTTCAACAAATCTAAACAAAAAGCCACAAAATTAATTTGTGACTTTAATATTTTAATGAGGAATTTCTTCCGCCAGAATTTTGTTCCCGGCTTTGTCATAATATGTACAGGTGAATGTATCCAGATCAACAATCCACTTTTCGATTCCCGTTTCTGCACAGTCCTCACAAAATTCCATATAATCGGTTTCTCCTCTTTGATGACTTTTTAATTGTTGACTGAATTTTTCTTTATCAGAATCATCTGCAATCGTCAAATCTTCATATTGAGGTTCTGAAGTTGTTTTAAAGTCATTTTCTCCAAAATATTCGGTATGACTATCCTTTACCCAAGTTTCAAAAGATTTTACACCCATTTTCTTGATTTCCTGAATATAATTCGGAAAATCAGCCCCCGTTTTTACTTTATCGTGAGCATTTTCAATTTGTTCTACGGTAAACATTTTTCTCCGTTGTATTTTTTTTATTAAGCTTGAATTTTTATAGCTATTAATCGCAAAGGCGCAGGTTGTATTTTAAAATACGTTGTTAAGACGCAAGGATTTTATCTGTGATAAAATTAAGTTTAAAACTTTCCTGAAAATCTTTGATTTTTTTTGCGCCTTTGCGAGATTTACCAACAAAAAGATTATTTCTGCTTCTTCGCCCAAAGTTCCATTTTTCTGTTTAAAACATCTAAAGGAAGGCAACCCTGACTTAAAACTTCATCATGGAATTTTGCCAGGCTAAATTTGCCGCCCAATTCTTTCTGGTATTTTTCCCTCAATTCACGGATTCTTAAAGAGCCGATCTTATAGCCTAAAGCCTGCCCCGGCATTGCCATATATCTTTCAACTTCGGCAGTTGCCCCAGCTTCGTCGTAAGAAATATTGCTCAGGAAATATTTGATGGCTTCTTCTCTGGTCATTTTTCCGGTATGTAAACCTGTATCAACAACCAATCTTACGGCTCTTAACATTTGATCGCTCAAATATCCCATTTTTTGATAAGGATCTGTATATAACCCAAATTCTGGACCTAAAGTCTCACAATAATGTGCCCAACCTTCACCATAAGCTCCAAACCATCCGAATCTCATAAACTTTGGAAGTTTCGTATTTTCCTGTTGTAAAGAAACCTGATAATGATGTCCAGGAATTGCTTCATGTAAGAAAAGTGATTCCATTCCGGAAGTTACATTGAACTTCGAAGGATCAGGAAGCGGAACGTAAAAAATTCCGGGTCTTTTTCCATCCGGCGTCCCCTGGATGTATTCTGCACTCGCACTCGCTTCTCTGAATTTTTCCGTTTGTCTGATCTCAAATCCTGTTTTCGGAGTTACAGAGAACATAGTTTTCAGTTTCGGAGTAATTTTCGTTAAAATTCCATTGAAAGCTCCTAAAACTTCTTTTGGAGTCTTGTAAGGCATCGCTTTCGGGTCTGTTTTTACAAAATTGATGAATTCTTCCAGTGTTCCCGTGAAGCCAACCTGCTGTTTTACTTTTTCCATTTCTCCACGAAGCATTGCCACTTGCTGAAGCCCGATTTTATTAATTTCTTCAGGAGATTTATTAGTTGTCGTCCAGCTTTTAGCATAATAACGGTAGATATCTTTTCCATTCGGAAGACTGTTGTAGCCATCTGTTTCTCTAGCTTTTGGCAAATATTCTTTCTCTAAAAAATCTCCCATTTTTGTATAAGCCGGAATGATTTTTTGGGTAATGGCCTCTTTATAAAGCCCTGAAAATTTTTCTTTCTGCTCCTTTGTGAAATTTTTAGGAAAGTTTTTAATCGGGCCGTAGAAAATATTTTTATCTAAATCGGTTGTCGTAATTTCTTCGGCTCTCATCTGAGGAATCATTTTTACCACCAGCTTTTTAGGCAAAACCATTTTATTGTTGATTCCTTCTTTGAAATTATCTGTTGCGGCATTCATCCAATCGGGAAACTTTTCCATCCTTTTCAGCCAGTCGCTGTAATCTTTTTCTGTTTTAAAAGGCTGGCTTCCTTCACCGCTTCCATACAACGGAAAATTCAGCGGAAGGCCGCCAAATTGGGTGAAAGGAATATATTCAGGATGATAAACATAGGCTTCGGTTTTATCTTTTAAAGTATAATCCAAAACGTCGAAGACAACTTTGTCTTCATCGGAAAGACTTTTATAATCAACATTTTCCAATTGTTTCTGCACAGAATTGTAAAATGCAATTTCTCCGGAAATAAAATCTTTATCAATGGTAATAGGAAGCTGGTCGTTGTATCTTAAATCTCCCTGCGAAGTTGCTTCCAGCGGATAAAGTTTTAAATATTGCTCATAATAATTGGCGGCAATGGAATCAATATTCGATGGGGTAACTTTTGTTACCGGGGAATCGGTTTTCTTGCACGAAACAAGGCTTACAATCAATCCCAATCCCAAAATACTTTTTGATAAAATGTTTTTCATTTTTCAGATCTTTATAAAAACAAATGTAAATATTTTCAGAGATAATCTCAATTTTACAAAATAACATCAATTTTTAACCGAATATTATTAATTATGATGGATTTTTTAAAAATAATTTTCAAAAAATTTTTCACGTTCAATCTATTTTTTATCTTTGCTTAAAACGTTTAACAATCATAGTATTACAGTTCTTTTTTTAAGAAATAATGAAAGGGATTTTAAAAATTTACCATCCGGACGAAACGCTAAAGTACAATATCAGAAACACTTATTGTAAAGCGGTTTACAGCAACCAACAACATTTCCTAGAGGTTGAAATTATCACGGATGACGGTCTGGATCATGTAGATGATGATTCGCTGCAGTACAATTTTCCGCAACTTTCACTTGAAGTTTTCGATTTCCCTATCGATTCTGCGGAAATCGAAGGAAAAACAATCACCATCAACGATTCTGATGAGGATACCTACACCGAGGTAGATCTTTTCGACGATGAGGAAGCTTTTATTTATGATAACGAGCTTTTATTCGAGAAAAACGAAGAAGGTGAGCTTCAGGTAATCTGGAAGGGAACCATTGATGATTTCTACACTGGATCAGAAACGCCAATTCCATTCAGGCTTAAATGCGAATTCAAACAAGAAGAGATTGAAGTAGACGAAGATTAATCTAATCTTACTACCGAATTTTTATACCAGATTTCTTTTCAAATATTTTTTTGGAAAGAAATTTGCTGTTTATAAAAATAACAAATTTTAAGTTGTTTTTAAGCAATTTTTAAGAGTTCAATTCATAATATTCCATTACTTTTGTCGTTACAACTTTTATAAAAAATACACATTAATGCTGTTAACGGAACTTACTCAGATGTTATTTGCCCAAGTTGCTGCCCCTGCAGTAGCGGCAGACGATTTAGAATTCTCATTTTGGAAAATCATGTTCCACGGAGGAGCTTTCGCTAAAATAGTGATGGTAACCGTGTTATTGTTGGGTGTATTTTCCGTGTATCTTTTCTTTGAACGTTTTTTCTTTATTAAAAGATTAACATCGAAAACAGATTCCAATTTCATGGATAATATTGAAGATTTTGTAAGAGAAGGCAAAATGGAATCTGCATTGGATTACTGCAAAAGACAAAATTCTCCTGAAGGCAGAATTCTGGAAAAAGGAATTGCCAGATTGGGGCGCCCGGTTTCGGATATTGTAAGTGCCATGGAATCTCAGGCTCAGGTAGAAGTGGCAAATATGGAGAAAAACCTGAATCTTTTGGCGGTTGTTCCGAGTATTGCACCGATGTTGGGACTTTTGGGAACAGTGATCGGGATGATTATCGCTTTCTTTAATTTATCTCACGCCAGCGGATCTTTCTCTCCGAAAACATTGTCGGAAGGTATTTACACGGCATTAGGACAGACAGCGGTAGGTCTTGCAGTAGCAATTCCGGCGAACTTTTTCTACAATTTATTGTTAACAAGAATTGATAAATTTGTATTAAAGGCACAAAATATGTCGGGAGAATTTTTAGATCTTATCAACAAACCTTTATAAATCTTCGGTATGAAACCAAAAGGTTCCATCTGACAATTAAAAACAAGAAAGTCAACAGATGAAAATTCAAAGAAGAAATAAAGCGAATCCGGAATTCAGTTTAGCAGCGATGACAGACGTTATCTTGCTGATGCTGATATTCTTTATGATTACTTCATCAGCCGCCAATCAAAGCGCGATTGATGTAAAGTTGCCAAAAGCCGGAGCCGTTGATGATAATATTCCGAATCCTTTAACGGTAAGCATAAAGCCGGACGGGTCTTATTTTGTGGATGATATTCCGGTAGCAAAAGATCAGTTGGAAGCTACGATTGTAAATAAATTGACGGGACAGACCAACAAATCTTTCACGATAAGAGCCGACGAAAATACGATGCACAAAGATGTTGTCTTTGCAATGGAGATTGCGGAGAAAAATAAATTTAATATCGCCATTGCGACGGTAAAAGATAAATAATACACCTGAAATTTTGGGAAAGGATCATTTAAAATGAGAAGTCAGATTATCAATAGAGATGAACATAATAAAGACCGGGTAAAAAGTGCATTGCTTTCGATCCTGATCTGGTCTGCGATCCTATTGTTTGTTTTTTTATATAAATTAAAACCCGAATTGGATGAACAGCCGGAAGTGATTACAACCATGCTGGTGAATTTTGGGGACAACAGAAACGGAAACGGAGCAGAAGAACCTGCTGATCAACCGGGAAGTTTGGCCGCAGCGACTGAAGAAGTGACTCCTGAACCCGCGGAAACAGCTGTTCGTGAGACAAAAACGGTGATAAAGCCCGAGCCACAACCTGAAACTAAAAAAACGGAAGCAAAAGAAAAAATTATCACTGGAAATAATTCTAAAGTAGCTGTTCCGAAAAAAGAAGAATCCAAAAAACCTGATAAAGCAACAGTAACAAGTACTTCTGCCTCAAAGAATACCAAAAAATCTGGAGCGACCACTGCCAATTCTAAGACAGGAAACGGTGACGGAAAAGGAACTGCTGCGATTGGAAATTTAATAAAAGGAAGAGGAACAAAAGCAGGAAGCCAAGGCGACGGAGACGGAATCGGAAATGCAGGAGATCCTTTAGGCGGCGACGGAAACGGAGACAGTAAAGTAGGAATAGACAGAAAATTGGTAGGATTTATACCCGGAACAATGGGAAGAGGAGGAGCACAGCCCTCAAACAAATGTACTGCAAGTGGGACCATTACCATTGCCTACACTGTAGATAAGGCTGGAAATGTAGTGTCTGCAAGAAGATCGGGTGGAACTTCTGATCCCTGCATTTCATCAACTGCTGTGTCTTGGGTGAAACAATATGTAAAAGCCGAAAAAGCCAGTGTATCTTCTACAGGAACTTATAAAATTACATTCTAAAAATACAAAGCACTTTACTCAAGTGCTTTTTTTATTTCTGATATTCTGTTGATCACGGGTAGTGCAAATATTCCGCTGGTTTTTAGATACAATTCGTAGAAGGTTTTTGCTTTGTCTAAAAAGTCGTGATTGCTGGTTTGTTTACCGTTAAAATAGAAAAGGTTTCCCAACATTTCGTAATAATCTTTGTGATCTCTTTCCTGCCTTTCACTAACGATTTCTATAATTTCTTCTTTTGATTTTGACGAAAGTGTGGTAAAATCAAATTTGAAAATATCTTTCATTAATGTTTCAAAGTCTAATTCTTTTTGCATTAAACTTTCTTCTGGTTTATCCAAAATCAGTTTTTCCAATGCTTGAGTTAACTGACGTATGAGTCTTAATGTGAATTCTTTATCTGTTATCATTTTTTTCTTTATTTAAAAGTTTATCAATTTCTGGGGTTGAATCTGTTTTAGATATAAAACCAATTGTTCCTTCTTTACTTTTATAGCTTTTGAAAGCTAATGTTATCCCAATAATAATTCCTAAAAGAAAAAGTAAAATTGCAATAATTAGAGTGATGGTATTAGGATTCGGAAAATATACTATTGCTGAAAGGGCTGCTCCTATTAAAAAAGGAGAAAGAAATATTTGAACTCCACCGATTAATTCTACAGATTTTTCAAAAATATTTTTTTTATCTTCCATAATTATGCGAAAAACAAATAAGCTAAGGCAATTGAAGTAATAACACCCACCAAATCCGCCAAAAGCATGGCAATTACCGTATATCTCGTATTCTTCACGGCTACTGCTCCAAAATAAACTGCAATCACGTAAAATGTCGTGTCTGAGCTTCCCTGAAGAACTGCAGCCAATTTTCCCTGAAAACTATCTGCTCCAAACGTTGACATCGTATCTACCATCATTCCACGTGCTCCGGAGCCGGATAAAGGTTTGATTAAAGCGGTTGGAAGTCCATCTACAAATCGAGGATCGAATTGTGCAACATTTGCTACCCATTTCATTCCATCGATGATCACGTCAAAAACTCCGGAAGTTCTCAATAAAGAGATAGCGATTAACATTCCTACTAAATATGGAATAATTTTTACACAGGTCCTAAAACCTTCTTTTGCGCCTTCAATAAAAGCATCAAAAACATTGATTTTTTTATAGACTGCACCCAAAACGATCGCTAAAAATATGAAGAGAATCAATCCGTTACTCAATACTTTGCTGAAATCATCCAATTCATTTTTGCTTAATTTTGTTAAGTATAAAACCAATAAAGCGATCAAGGCAGAAATTCCGCCAACATAAGCGATAACGATTGGTTTTAATAAATTGATTTTCTGGTATAAAGAAACAATAATCATGGCGGCTAAGGTTGCTGTAAAAGTAGCAATCATACACGGAAGGAAAATATCCGTAGGCGTCTTTGATCCCATTGAAGCGCGAATCGCAATAATCGAAACCGGAATCAAAGTCATTCCTCCTGCATGAAGACACAGGAACATGATCTGCGAATTGCTTGCAGTATCTTTGTTTGGATTTAAAGTTTGAAGACTTTCCATGGCTTTTAAACCAAAAGGTGTCGCGGCATTATCCAAACCTAATAGATTGGCACTGAAATTCATCAGCATGTGGCCAAATGCCGGGTGATTTTTCGGAATATCAGGAAATAATCTTGAGAAAAAAGGCTGAATAAAACGGCTTAACAAATTAATTCCGCCCGCTTTTTCTGCAATACTCATGAACCCCATAAACAAAGTCATAATTCCAATCAAACCAAGACAGATTTTTACAGCTGTTTCAGACGTTCCGATCACACCGTCCGCTTCCTGAACACGATAAACTTTTACATCCTGTTGTAAAGAATCTGTTTTATAATGAATTCTGCTGTCCTCAAAATTTGGGTTTTTCATCAAACTGTCTCGGACAACCGGCGAAAGAACGTTTATTTTCTGTGTTGCAATCTGCACCGTATCACCGCCTTTTCCTACCACCATATCATTGAAAATGGTTTTGTAGTTGCTTGATGAAATGTATTTTATACTGGCAATGGCAATGGCAATAATGATAAATGCCGACCAAATTCTGCTGAGAACCATTTGTTTAAATTAAGATTGTTTAAACTTATCAAAAAAAGTTCAGATTACAAAGAAGAGGTGAATTTTTAAGTTATTGCGAAGAATGAAATGACGAAGCAATCTCAATAACGCAATTGTAATTTCTAAAAGAGAGAATGAATTATAGTATACAACTTGTCATTTCGACGAAGGAGAAATCTTTTTTTTAAATACTCAATAATAGATTCTTCACTCCGCATTTGCTTCGTTCAGAATGACAACTAAATGTTAATAAGGAAAAAACAGATTATTTTTCATCAAGATAAACCAAAAATCCATCAAAATCATCCTCCAGATTTTTCAAAACTTTGGCATCTTTCATTTTCTTTTCTAAACCCTCAATAAAAAAATTTTTTTCAAAAAACTGGCGGTGAATTCCGGGTAATAGCTCTCTGTAATAATCCATCCCGAATTTATTATTATGAAGATCCATTTTGGTTTCTAAAGGTTTATTGGGAAACAATTCTTCGTGCATATCGGTGATTCTTTTGCAGAAATCAAGGGCTTTTTCCGGAGAAGAAACTTTAGAACAATACATGCTGATAAAACAGCACCAAAGCGCATGTCTGAAAGCATTCCCAATTCCGTTGTTGGATGCGGTTTCCGGAAATTTTTTCTGAGCAATAGTGTACGCCTGAACCGTCGCATGAAAACTTAATAAGGAAAAAATAGGATGGGGAAGAACGAGCGATAAAAGACGCATAATCTTTTTAAAGCTCATACTTCGGATCGTATTAAAAAATATCTTGAAAGTTCTCATCAAATAAAAAATCTCTCCCTAATTAGAGAGAGATTATCGTATTTTGTTACAAATTATTAAGCCTTTACCGCCAATAAATTTACTGTTTTAGCTACTGTATCCTGAATTTCGGTTCTTTTCACAATAAAATCTACAAAACCTTTTTCCTGAAGGAATTCTGATGTCTGGAAACCTTCGGGTAAGTCTCTACCGATTGTTTCACGGATCACTCTTGGTCCTGCAAACCCGATCAAAGCACCCGGTTCAGCCATGATAATATCGGCTGTCATTGCGAAAGAAGCAGTAATTCCACCAAAGGTAGGGTCACAAAGGTAAGCGATGTATAAAAGTCCTGCTTCTGAAAGCTGAGCCAGTTTAGCCTGAACTTTTGCCAACTGCATCAAAGAATACGTTGCTTCCTGCATTCTCGCACCTCCTGACTGACAGATGATCATATAAGGAAGTTTCTTCTCGATACAGTAATCAATTGCTCTTCTGATTTTTTCACCCATTACAGAGCCCAAAGAACCTCCGATGAAAGCAAAATCCATACAAGAAACCACCATTTCAGTTCCTTTTACGGTTCCTACAGCATTTCTGATAGAATCTGTAAGTTTTGTTTTGGCTTTTACTTCTTTTAAACGGTCCGCGTAAGGCTTTGTATCTTTGAAGTTCAGGATGTCAATACTTTCAACATTAGCATCTAATTCAGTGAATTTACCTCCATCAAAAAGGATATCAAAAAATTCTGCACTTCCTATTCTTACGTGGAATCCATCTTCGGGAGAAACATAGTTGTTTCTCTTCAATTCGTCGTGTTCCACCACTTTTCCTGATGGAGTCTGATGCCAAAGACCTTTGGGAACGTCTTTTTTCTCATCAGTAGATGTCGTAATATTTTGTGCTTTTCTCTTAAACCACTCAAATGCCATATTGTTTGTATTAATGTATAATGAAAAAATGCATTAATGTAAAAACAATCAATAATGAAAATTTTTACGTTAATGCAAATTTACAATTCTTATTTTAAAGTATTTACGTTATTTAAATCTTCAAATGCCTGAACCAATCTTGTAGAGAAAGTTTCCTCCCCTTTTCTTACCCAAACTCTTGGGTCATAGAATTTTTTGTTCGGTTTTTCTTCTCCTTCAGGGTTTCCGATCTGAGTTTTTAAATACTCGATATTGTTTACCATATAATCTCTGATTCCTTCTGTATAAGCGAACTGAAGGTCAGTATCAATGTTCATTTTAATTACACCGTAGTCGATCGCTTCTCTGATTTCTTCCAAGGTAGAACCAGAACCTCCGTGGAATACGAAGTTGATTGGCTTCTCAGCAGTTCCGAATTTCTCCTGAACATATTTCTGAGAATTGTCTAAGATTTTTGGGGTAAGAACCACATTTCCTGGCTTGTAAACTCCGTGTACGTTTCCGAAAGCAGCCGCAATCGTGAAGTTATCAGAAACAGCCTTCAATTTTTCGTATGTATAAGCGATATCTTCCGGTTGAGTATATAACTTAGAGTTGTCAACGTCTGAATTGTCAACACCATCTTCTTCCCCTCCTGTAACTCCGATTTCTACCTCAAGAGTCATTCCGATTTTAGCCATTCTTTCGAAATATTTAGTCGAAATTTCTAAGTTTTCTTCTAAAGATTCTTCAGAAAGATCAAGCATGTGAGAAGAATAAAGAGATTTTCCTGTCTGCTTGTAGAATTCTTCGTTAGCATCCATCAATCCGTCGATCCAAGGCAATAATTTTTTTGCAGCATGGTCTGTGTGAAGGATTACCGTTGCTCCGTAAGCTTCTGCCAAAGTGTGAATATGTTTTGCTCCGGCAATAGCTCCCAAAATAGCAGCTTTTTGCCCGTCATTGCTTAATCCTTTTCCTGCGTTGTAAGCAGCTCCACCATTAGAGAACTGAATGATAACAGGTGAGTTTAGTTTTGCTGCAGTTTCCAAAACCGCATTTACGTTGCTAGAACCAATTACGTTTACTGCTGGTAATGCATATTTGTTTTCTTTAGCATGCTGAAAAATATCAGTAACTAATTGACCTGTGGCAACTCCTGCCGGGAAAATTCTGCTCATGTTTTACTTTTTAATATAAATTATTAGGGTGTTTTTAAATTCCTGTAAAGGTAATCATTTTTAAGATATTCTTAATTTCTTTTGTCCCTTCCCCAAAGTAGCTTCTGGCGGATGGTTTCATAGAAGCTCAAATCATTAGGCTGAACCAGCAAAATCTGAAAATCTGCCTTTCTGATGATAATTTCTTTATCTGTTTCTATGTGTATCAATCTTGAATCTAAAGAAAGTGAGTATTGTGAAACCCGGCTTTCTACTTTAAATTTAATTTCCACGCTGTCATTCACAACCAAAGGTCTTACATTTAGATTGTGAGGTGCGATAGGAGTGATGACGAAATTTTCGTTGTTCGGAGAAATAATGGGTCCGCCACAGCTTAATGAATAAGCCGTAGAGCCCGTTGGAGTAGAAACGATGACACCGTCGCCCCAAAATACATTTAAAAATTCATCATTAATATAAGAATCCACTGTAACCATCGATGTAGTTTCTTTTCTGGAAACTGTAACATCATTTAAGGCATACGGGAAAAAATCTTCCAGTTCGGGCGAAACAACCTGAATGACGGAACGACGGCTTGTTTTCACATCCCCTTTTAAAATAGAATCCAGTTCTTTGAAGGCTTCTTCTTTGGTAAAACTTGCCAAAAATCCTAATCTTCCGGTATTTACACCTACGATCGGGATTTCAAGATCTTCAATAAAGGTTAAAGAATTTACAATCGTTCCGTCGCCACCGAAAGTGAAGAAAAGATCGACTTCCTTATCCAGAAGATCCTGTTTGTTGTTAAAGGTTTCGAATATTTTTGAAAACTGAAGCGCCTCAGCCATCTCATCATACAAAACAGATTTTACGCCTCTGCTTTCCAGTTCGGAAATAAATTTGCTTAAATATAAAAAAGTATCGAGATCTTTTTTCTGAGAATATATGGCTGCCTTCATTAGTTTTATATTTCTATAAATTTTTGGAAAAATCCGAATCTGTCCTGAAACAAGTCTGATTTTTCGTCAGAATAATACTTTTGTACGATTCTATAATCATATCGGTCGAATGTTTCATCAATAGAGCTCAGATTTTCATTGCCAATCTTTATCGTTACCTGAATAACCTCGTCGGACATAAAGCTGATAAATGCGCCGTAAAATTTAGAATTATTACTTTCCACAATATTCGCGATCTCCGTCATTGAGTATTTTCTTGCCGGAACTTCTACAGTAAGTATTGCGCCCGACTCCGAAAACAAAGGATATTTTGATAAATCCTGGAAAATATCTTCACAGCTGATGTATCCCAAATATTTTTCTGCCTTGTTGATAACCGGAATGACATTGGCATTAAATGTATAAAACAACCTGATGCTGTCCATAATATTGTTATCCTCCAAAATGGCAAAACGCTCGATCTGATGTTCCAGATCCTTTAGAGTGCCCTCTTCTTCATAAAGAAAATCCTCGGCCAACGCTCCGTAAAAATGATGGGATTTTTTGATGAAGACGTGAGAATATCCAAATGCTTCTAACATGTCCCTTGCTGATTCTATCGAGTCAGAAAGGCTGAAACACGGGAAGTCTTTTGAGATATAGTCTTTGATAAACATTGTGCTAATTTATAAAAAATTAAACGAAACTTTTTCTGAAAATGATACTTTTTTTTAGAAAAATTAAAAAAAGTAAACTTAAAATTTGTTCGTGTTAAAAAAAAAGGTACCTTTGTCGCCTTTCATTTTTACTTTTTATTAGATTTATTTCAAACTGCACTGTCTATTAGACACATGCAGTTTTTTTATTTTATTCCCAAAGTCTTAGCAAATTCCCACATTACGATTCCGCCGCAAACACTTACATTTAAAGAATGCTTGGTTCCCAGCTGTGGAATTTCAATAAAAGAATCAATATTGGGTAACGCTTCATCACTGATTCCTTCTACTTCATTCCCTAAAATAACCGCATATTTTTTTGATCTGTCGATTTTAAAATCTGCGATCATCTGGCTGTTTGTCGTCTGTTCTATTCCAATTACTTCAAAACTCTGCGATTTTAAATCTGCAATGGCTGTATTAATATCACTTTCATGGCTCCAGTCTACACTTTCCGTTGCTCCCAAAGCCGCTTTGTGAATTTCGCGGTGTGGCGGCTGTGGCGTTATTCCGCAAAGAATAATTTTCTGAACCAAAAAAGCATCCGCTGTTCTGAAAGTTGCTCCTACGTTGTGCATACTTCTGATGTTGTCTAAAACCACGACCAATGGAATTTTTTCAACCGATTTAAAAGTTTCTACATCTATTCTGTTGAGTTCTTCCAGTTTTAATTTGTGTACCAATGTCTTATTTTGTTGAGATTAATTTTCCGTCTTTGTAAACTTCCGTTTTCTCTACGCTTCCGTTTTCGCGGTAATGCACCCGGGTTCCGTTCCATTTATCATTTACGAATTCCGTTTCTCTTTGGATTTTCCCTGATGGGTACAGCGCCTTCCATTTCCCTGTGGCCAAGCCGTTTTCGTAAATTCCGATTTGTTTTACAGATTTTCCGTCTTCGTAATAGAGTTTACTTTCGCCATGCAATTTACCAAATTTATAATTTGAAACTTCAGTAATTTTTCCCGTAGGAGAATAGAATGTTGCGGTGGAGCTGTTGTCATAAATATTCTTTTCTCCATTTCTGAAGATTTCTTTTGAAGTTAATACTCCCGCTTTGTCATAATATTCCCATTCTTTTACTTTATAGCCTTTCCTGTATTCACCTTTTGCCTGCGTTTTTCCATTATCAAAATAAAAAACGGCGTCGCCTTCCAGTTTTCCTTTTTTCCATTCGGCAATTTCCTTTACCTGTCCGTTTTCATAAAAATGCTTGCAGCTTCCTTCCTGCAATCCGTCTTTAAATCCGCAGGGCTTCTGGGCAGACATGATTCCAAATGTACAGACAGCGATTAATAATGAATATTTCATAAATTTTTATTTAAATTAATATTTGTTGAAACAATGCAACTTAGCACAACACTGAATCTTATTTTTTTCTCCCCAAATTTGGGTATTTTTTCTCTTTTACAAAATACCTATATTTGGCTAAAGTTAAGCTATGAAAAATACAATCGCTTTAATAACCATGGTATTGTCTTTCACTTTTATTAAAGCACAAAATACCTACTATCCACAGGCTTTTTTTGATAAGAAACTTGCCCAGAGCATGATTGGCTACGGAAATTCTACTATTGAAGGAGTGGCATCAACAAAACAGAAAAATAATTGGGGAATCAAACCTCTGCTGGCTGAAAAACATTATGCTAAAAAGGGGACTGTGGTGATGCTATTTCCGGTAACTCCATATTTTGAAGAGTTTTACGATATGAGAAAGAAGTATGAAAATAAAAAGACGACCGTTTATATGTCTGAAGAAGCTTTTAAATACAGAATTGAAGCCCTGACGGACGACCACGGAAGATTTAAATTCGAAAAACTGAAACCTGGAAAATATTATCTGGAAACCATTATTAATTTTACAGCAACGGCAAGTTATCAGAAACAAACCGGACAGTCGGATGCTTATAACGCTTACGGAGGGTATTTATACTCCACACCGATATATCAGACGTTTTTCTATGGCTACAATGCTGGAAACCGTGAAAGTAAATTTGTTGAAATAAAACAAGACGGCGAAATAAAAGAAATCAAGCTTTAAAGCTTGATTTCTTTTATTTTTTTGACATGATTTGATGAACATTCTTCTCGATATTCTGAGCAATGGTTTCCATGGGAATGTCGTTTTCGTCGTTGTTGAAAGGATCTTCAATTTCTTCAGCAATTAATTCAAGACTCATTAAGACATAATAAATAAAAACGGTCAGCGGAATAATGAAATTCCCGATGTTGATAACATAAGCAATCGGCAAGGCGAAAACATACAGAATAATAAATTTCTTGATAAACGAAGAATAAGAATAGGGGATCGGAGTGTTTTTAATTCTTTCGCAACCGCCACAAACTTCAAGAAAACCAGAGAGCTGACTGTCTAAATAAAGCATTTCAATGTCTGATACTTTCCCTTCTTTTTTTAATTGATTTAATTTATGACTTAAAAGAATAACAAGCTCACTCGGGCCATGATTTTTCAGCTCTTTTTCAATCTCGGAATAATCTTCATCTAAAGCTAATCTTGTAGACTCTTTTGATAAATGTTTCGCTAAAAAATGAGGAAAAAACTTTAAATATCTTGCAATTTGCTCGGCTGTTTGTCTGTCGTCACCCAAAATTGTATTAATTTTTATGGCGAAATTTCGGGTGTCATTTACCAGTTTTCCCCAAAGTTTTCTTCCTTCCCACCATCTGTCGTACGCCGTATTTGTTCTGAACACCAATAATAAAGAAAGCACAAATCCCAACAAGGAATGAATCAATCCTACATTGCTTATTCCTGATTTTGAATTTAAATGAAAATACTCAAGTTCCAGATATTCAATTCCCCACGAGTATAATCCGACAAGAATCATACTTGGAAATAAAATCTTTAATGTATCACTTTTATGTAAACTGAAAAGGATTTTCAGGAAATGTTTGGTGTTGTAAACTCTCATAAACTAGGTTGTCTTACAAATATAAAATTTTCGTTTTATCCTGACTTTACGGAAAACCATAATTTTTTTCACGCTATTGATTTTTTCTTTGTTGAAAAAATTAATACAAAATGGGTTATTACAGAAAAGGATATTTTAGAAACGGAAAATGGGTGAGTGGTCATTACGTAAGTACATTCGGAAGAGGAAAAAGAAAATCGAAAAGTCCGCAAGGCTGTGCTGTGATTATTTTTGGAGGTATAATTTCAATGCTTTTATATTTTTTAAGTTAAAATTTTACACTGTGCCTTATGGGAAATGATAACTAATATTAACTCTGAAATTTCCCCAAAATTCAAAAAAACACTATTTTTAGTCTCATTTTCAAATACCCAACCAAAATGATCCTCGAAAACGTAGATGTTGTCACTGATATCAGTAAAGAAGATTTTCAGAAAAATTATTTCAAAAAGCATAAACCTCTTTTGATTAAAAATTTCGCGAGCCGATGGGATGCTTTCGATAAATGGAACTTCGATTTTATTCGTGAAAAAGCTGGAGAACAGGAAGTCCCGTTGTATGATAATAAACCAGCAGACGCCAACAAAAGTACAGATGCTCCCGTCACAAAAATGAAAATGAAGGACTATATCGACACGATAAAAAGCAACCCTTCTGATCTCCGAATTTTCTTTTACATCATCACCGACCGTCTTCCGGAATTGTTGAAAAATTTCACGTATCCAGATCTTGGAATGAAATTTTTTAAACGTCTGCCAACCCTATTTTTCGGAGGAAGTGAAGCTCATGTTTTAATGCATTACGATGTGGATTTGGGCGATTTTTTACATATTCATTTTGAAGGGAAAAAAAGAATCTTATTGTTCGATCAGAAGCAATCTGCGTTTTTATATAAAGTTCCATTGTCAGTTCATACTATTTACGATGTAGATTACGAAAACCCGGATTATGAAAAGTTTCCGGCTTTAAAACACGCAAAAGGTTTTGAAATTTTCATGGAACATGGTGATGCACTTTTTATTCCCGGTGCTTTTTGGCATTTCAACAGATATTTGGAGCCCGGATTTTCATTGTCACTTCGTGCGCTTCCGAATAAACCGAATGTTTTTGCAAATATGCTGTATCATGTTTTCATTATGCGATATACAGATAAATTAATGCGAAAACTTTTTAAAGCTAAATGGGTGAATTATAAGCAGAAATGGGCTTATAAGAAGAGTTCGAAGGCTTTGGCTAATATCAAATAGATTTACTCTGAAGTTTTTCTCATCTTCGTCAAGATTTAGGCCTTGACAAGGATGTACAAATTAAGTATGGTGAAAACTTCAACCTGAGATCTAATTCCTGCAACCTAATTCCTATTTATTTCATACTTTTACCGACCTAATTTTAAGAACGATTTTAATGGCAAAGGCAGCGAAGAAAGAGACCCCGTTAATGACGCAGTACAACACCATCAAGGCGAAATATCCTGATGCGCTTTTACTATTCAGAGTGGGAGATTTTTACGAAACTTTCGGGCAGGATGCGGTTAGAACTTCTCAAATCTTAGGAATCGTTTTAACGAAAAGAGCCAACGGTGAAGGTCACATCGAATTGGCTGGATTTCCTCATCATTCCGTAGATTCTTATTTGCCAAAATTGGTAAGAGCGGGAATGAGAGTTGCGATTTGCGACCAGTTAGAAGATCCGAAAATGGTGAAAGGAATTGTAAAACGCGGTGTTACAGAATTGGTGACACCAGGCGTGACGTTCAATGATCAGGTTCTTAATTCAAAGAAGAATAATTTCCTTTTGTCTCTTCATAAGGAAAAAGAGAAATTCGGAATTGCTTTGGTCGATATTTCAACAGGCGAATTTTTAGTAAGCGAAGGAAATTTAGAAAAATTACTTCATATTGTCAATACTTTTGATCCAAGTGAGATTATTTATCAGAGAAGTGTTCAGATTCCGGAACAGATTAAAAATAAAAATGCTTTTAAGCTTGAAGATTGGGCTTATCAATACAATTTTGCCTACGAAAAACTGACGAATCACTTTAAAACCAATTCATTAAAAGGTTTTGGGGTTGAAAATCAGCCATTGGCAATTACGGCAGCGGGAGCAATTTTCGCGTATCTGGTTGAAGATACACACCATAACTTATTGTCTCACATTACCAAAATTCAGATTATTCCTCAGGAAGATTTCCTGATGATGGATAATTTTACACTGAGAAACCTTGAAATTGTTTATCCAAGCAATCCACAGGGAAAATCACTGTTAGATATTATTGATAAAACTTCAACTCCGATGGGAGGAAGACTGTTGAGACGAAGAATTATTTTGCCTTTAAAGTCTGTAAATGAAATCAATAGAAGGCTTTCTTTAATTGATTTTTTAAACGAAAACGATCATCTTAAATATGATATTTCCCAATTATTAAAATCAATATCAGATTTGGATCGATTGATGGGAAAATTGGCGGCAGAAAAAATTTCACCTAAAGAATTGGGATATCTTCGCCAGAGCTTAATTAATATTCATCAAATCAAAGCATTGCTTCATCCTTATGCTGATGTTTTAGCTTGGCTGGATCCGCTTTATGATCAGGAAGAATTAATTAAATGTCTTCAAAATCATCTGAATGATGAATTGCCTGTTAATTTGTCCAAAGGAAATGTGATTAAAGAAGGGATTTCTGAAGAGTTGGACCGATTGAGAGGGCTTCAATCCAAAGGTCGTGGTTTCCTGGACGAAATGTGCCAAAGAGAGATTGAAAGAACAGGAATTACAAGTCTTAAAATTGATTTTAATAATGTTTTCGGATATTATATTGAAGTTCGAAATACACATAAAGATAAAGTTCCAAGTGATTGGCTGAGAAAACAGACGTTGGTAAATGCCGAACGTTACATCACGGAAGAGCTGAAAGAATATGAAAATCAGATTCTTGGAGCAGAAGAAAAGATCGGCGTTTTAGAAAACGAACTCTACCGAAATGTTTGTTCTGAAACAATGATTTATATCGACCAGATTCAGGAAAATTCTAAAATCATTGCGCAATTGGATGTTGCAGTTGGTTTGTCTGAACTTGCTGTTTCTGAGAGTTATACAAAGCCGGTTTTGACGGATACTTTTGCGATCGATTTAAAAGAAGCGAGACATCCGATCATCGAAAATGCACTTCCTTTGGGTGAAAAATATATTCCGAATGATATTT
The DNA here is from genome assembly GCF_900129245.1 of Chryseobacterium arachidis. Taxonomy (GTDB): domain Bacteria; phylum Bacteroidota; class Bacteroidia; order Flavobacteriales; family Weeksellaceae; genus Chryseobacterium; species Chryseobacterium arachidis. The sequence continues at coordinate 74,921 of NZ_FQUT01000014.1, read as the reverse complement.
TCTTAGATAAAGATTCTCAGCAGATTATTATGGTTACAGGACCAAACATGGCGGGTAAATCGGCGATTCTTCGTCAGACTGCAATTGTTTGTCTCTTAGCACAAATCGGAAGTTTTGTACCTGCAAAACACGCGGAAATTGGAGTTTTAGATAAAATTTTTACGAGGGTAGGAGCGACGGATAATATTTCTGCAGGAGAATCGACTTTCATGGTGGAAATGAATGAGGCTGCGAATATTCTCAATAATATATCTGAAAGAAGTTTAATTCTTTTAGATGAAATCGGTCGTGGAACTTCTACGTATGACGGAGTTTCGATTGCCTGGGCGATTGCAGAATATCTTCATCAGCATCCGACTCAGGCTAAGACTTTGTTTGCAACGCATTATCATGAATTGAACGAAATGACCGTGAATTTTGCACGTGTGAAAAATTTCCATGTTTCTATTCAGGAGAATAAGGGAAATATTATCTTTTTAAGAAAATTGATTCCTGGTGGAAGTGAGCATAGTTTTGGTATTCATGTGGCGAAATTGGCGGGAATGCCTTCAAAAGTTGTAAACAGAGCCAATGAAATTTTAAAAACCTTAGAAGCAAGCCGAACTCAAGGAAGTTCTTCTGAAAGTATCAAAAGAGTGACAGAAGAAAATATGCAGCTGTCTTTCTTTCAGTTAGACGATCCTGTTCTGGAAAATATTCGTGAAGAATTAACTAAAATTGATATTAATACTTTGACGCCGATTGAAGCTTTAATGAAGCTGAATTCCATTAAAAAAATGATTGGTGGATAAAAAAGATAAGTCTCAGAATTTCTGAGACTTTTTTATTTTAATCGAACTTCTTCAAGGTCAAAGGAAAAGTATAAAGATAACGAACCGGTTCTCCGTTAATCAGCGCAGGTTTCCACTTTACAAAAAGTCTTCTTACAGCAACTTCTGCAGCTTGCGCATGCTTTTTATCGTTTCCTGTAGCAGTAACGAATCTTACATATCCAGTTTTCTCAACAATAAAATAGACGCGGGTATCAATCTTGTTCGTTTTTACATCAATGACATCCATACTTTCTGCAAACCTTTTTTTGAATGTTTCGCTTCCGCCCGGAAATTCTGCAGGAGTATCGGCTTTCGTAAAGACATCGCTCAGCTTCATTTTTGTTTTTAACAGGTTATAATCAGGAAGTTCCGTCACAGAACTGAATTCGGATTGTGCCCATAAGGTAATGCTGAAGATTAAGCCTAAAAGTAATGCTGTCTTTTTCATATTGTACAGATTAAGGTGTGTTTCTTAGGCAGCAAAAAGAGAGCCGAAATTCTTTTGAATTTACAAATATGATGGTATTTGTAATGGATTGATTGTTGTAATGATAAGTATTAATAACAAATAAAAATCGACATCAAAAATCTTGATGCCGATGTCTTTTAAACAGTTTTTTGTTAGCAACACGCCCCCTTTACGGTGCAGACACCAATATAAGGCTCGCTGTTAGGATCAAAACAGAAACATTCTAAAATACACTCGTTGCCAGCTCCTCCATTGATCTCTTTTAAGGCTTTTTTAGTTAATTTTTTTAGATTTTTCATAACAATATAATTTAAATTTGTAAGACGAATATACTGTTTTTATTTAATAATTCATATAAAAGTGAATAATATATATTCTTTTTTTTTTTGCTTTAATGAATTTTTAACACATTGATATTCACGAGTGAATGAAAGCTTTTTGTAATTTTGAGTATGAAGAATTTAATAAGACTCCTGTTTCTATTTTTAGGTTTTACCATTTTTAACGCACAGCAGGCTTCTGTATCATCAATAAAGTATGAAGACCTTGAAAAGCGGATTCAGCAGGAAAATGCTCAACTTCTTGTGGTGAATTTCTGGGCGACAACCTGTGCTCCGTGTGTAAAAGAACTTCCGCATTTTATGGAAATCAATGAAAAATATAAGGATAATCCTCAATTTAAAATGATTCTGGTTTCTTTAGATAGATTGGTGGATAAAGAAAGGGTTTTAAAATTTATCAAAAATAAAAATCTTACTGCCGAAGTTGTGTTATTAGACGATATCAAAAGGATGAATACCTGGATCCCCCGATTTGAAAAAGACTGGGACGGAAATATTCCCGTTACCCTATTCTATAAAAGCGGTGAGAAAGTACATTTCAATGACGGTGAAATGAGTAAAGAAGAGCTTGAACAGACAGTTACAAAAAATTTAAACTAAACAAAATACTATGAAAAATTTTAAAATTTTAATGACAGCTTTCATCGTTGGATTGGGCTTACTGAGTTTTACCACAATGAATCATGATAATACTGAGCCTAACAAAGAAAGTAAAACTTCCGTAAAAGGCTACGAAGTGGGAGATGAAGCAACCGATTTTAAACTTAAAAATGTCGATGGAAAAATGGTTTCATTGGCAGATTTCAAAAGCGCAAAAGGTTTCATTATTGTTTTTACGTGCAATCATTGTCCATATGCAAAAAAGTATGAAGACAGAATTATTGAGCTGGACAAAAAATACAAATCTCAGGGTTATCCTGTTATCGCTATCAATCCGAATGATCCGACGGTTCAGCCTGAGGACGGCTACCAACTAATGATCGAAAGAGCGAAACAGAAAGGTTTTACATTTCCTTACCTGGTAGATGAAGGACAGAAAATTTTCCCTCAATACGGAGCCACAAAAACGCCTCATGTTTTTCTTCTGCAAAAAGAAGGTGGGAAAAATATCGTAAAATATATCGGAGCCATCGACAACAATTACGAAAATCCGAATGATGTTTCGGAATATTACGTTCAGGATGCGGTAAATGCTCTCATTAAAAATGAGCCGGTAAAAATGACGAAGACCGTGGCAATCGGATGTACAGTGAAAGTAAAGAAATAGTTTTTAAAATATCGGGGTTGCGGCGACCGAAGGTCGCCGCAACCCTCAGATCCATTAAGATTTCTGCGGAAATACCAGCCATTTTATCAGAAAGACAAAAAATGCAACGACGAAGAAAAGGATAAATCCCCAGAAAAGTCTGAGAAAATGAGTTTTCATATCGTTGTCGGTCTGTTTCATTTTAAACCGGGTCATGATCACAAACCCAACATAATATATAAAAAGCAAAACAGGAGGAATAAAAATCAGAAATATAAAATCTGCCATAATTTGGAGTGATGATCTTGTTTATTGTAGCCTGCTAAAATATAAATTCAAATGATAAACTTAAAATTTAATCTCCAATATTTCCTTTTAACCATCCTTATTTTTTTGGTTGAGGTTTTAATTGCCACCCAACTAAAAGATATTTTCTTTGTCAGAGCCTACTTGGGAGACGTTATCGTCGTGATTCTTATCTATACCTTTATCAAAAGCTTTTTCAGAATTAAAAACAATGAAAAGCTGATTCTTGGAATTCTGATTTTTTCTTTTCTGGTAGAGTTTGCCCAATACTTCAATATTGCAGAAAAATTAGGCTTCCGGGAAGGAAGCCTGATGTATATCGTGATCGGAAATTCGTTTTCCTGGATCGATATTTTGTGTTATGCGGTCGGATGTTTACTGCTTTATCTTTTTGTGAAAATTCAACAGCCGCAAAAAGTGTTGGACTGATTATCTTCCGAAGCTGTCATATTTATCTTCCGCATATTTTATAAAACGGTTCAGTAATGCAACATTATCTTTTTCCATCGGCGAAAGATCTTTATCGACATTGTTGGATACAGGGATGTACCAATCGGTCTGCTCAAAGAAATTTCTGTAAGTTGCCTTTTTAAAAGAATATCCGTGTCTTGCAAAAACCGAATTTTTAATGATTTCCATATCCAGTTTTCTGAGGTTTTTTAAATCTTTTTCGGTTAGTTTTTGCCTTGAGGCATTAATTTTAAATACAGCATCAGATGCAATTCTGTTTTTTGAAGCCTTATATGTTTCTGTTTTTCCAGTTTCCTCGTCGGTATATTTTTCTGTGAATTCTTTAGGATTTTCCCAATCAATAAGATCTGTGTTTTCATCCAGCATGAAATTAGGATTATAGGCAAATTCTTTTTTGATTAGTTTCAGCGTTTTCGTAGGAGATTTTACCGCAGATTTATTAAAAGCATTCCAATTCCCGGTAAGACTGTCATTATTTAATTTAACCTCAAATCTTCCGTCGGTTTTATCATTTCCGGGCTCATCGAGAATAAAAGATTTCGTCGCTTCATTAAAGATTCCTCGGAAAGGTCTTTGGTTGCCATTAACAATACTTTGCCCGTACACACTGTCTTTTGTAATTCTGTTGATTTTTAAAGAAAGTTTTTTGTAGACATCACCTTCATATTCTTCCCCGATTTCCGGGGTAATCATTTCTTTTCCGGCAAAATCGCCCATGTAGATTCCGTAATATTCTTTATAAATTTCGGGAGCCACTACAGTATCTTTTTTTGCAGTAAGGCTGTCTTTTGAAGAATCTGTTGTTTTTGCCTCTTTTTTACAGCTTACCAAAGCTACTGTAAACAGGGAAATCAAAGTTAATTTTAAAATTTTCATATATGTTTTTTTGCAATTAAATATTCAATTAATAATAGATTGGGAACCCAGCCCAGCCATGCGATAATCTGGTAAACATCCATCGGATTAGGATGAAATAAATATACAATAATTACTTTCCACATTCTCAGCGTGATGGCAGAAATTGTCAAAGCGAAACTTCGCCACATCCATTGTTTGTGTTCTTTAAATTTTTTCTGTCGGGCAAGCTGATACGCTTTAAAAGTCGAAAACCACCACAAACAGCCCAGAATAACGAAAGAGATTTTAGAATAAATTCCTCCGTTGGCAAAAACTCCCATGTAAATTCCTGACGGTGCTGCGAAAAGTAAAATCAGAAAAATATAAACCTTTCCTGCATTTTTATGGAGATTTTTTATTCCTAAATCTTTTCTGAGAATGGCTAAAAATCCACTCAATAAAACAAAAATGCTTGTATAGACATGCGTATAGAAAAAATAAAGATATTCTGCTCTATGCTCTACTTCGGTCTGTTTAATCATTAAAAAGCTTACATCCGTTCTCAAAGGAATATATTCCAAAGTGATTTTCAGCATCAGCCAAAAGAAATATCCGAATCCTAAAATTAAAAGGATTTTAAAAACATTTGGAATATTTTTTTTGACTGAAAGCATTTTTCAACTAAGGTATATTCATTTTAACAGGCAATCTAAATCTAAAATTGATGGGTTTCCCTTTGATTTCTGCTGGAACCCATTTCTCTTTTACAGCCTTTATGGCTCGCTCAACTTCTTGATTCAGAGATCTGCTGTATCCCAACGTTTTAACTTCAGTAATAAAGCCTTCTTTAGAGACTACGAATTGTGCTTCTGTACTCAAATCGCCTGTTTCTGAGATGTTATTCTTATTAAAAGCTTGAGAAAAACTTTTTTGGAAAACAATCATACCACCCGGATATTCTGGAATTTTATCCGCTTCAGTATAAATTTTGTCGTCAGTGTTTATGTTTTCTTGTTTAAAACTTACGGTTTCTTGTGAGAAAACTTTTCCAAAACCCATCAGTATAATAATAACAAATAATTTTTTCATCTCACTAGTTTATCAAAATTATTTACCGTCAAAAAAATCCAAAACCAAAGAATTGAAAAGCTCCGGTTTTTCTTCAGGAACATAATGAGTAGAGTTTGGAATGATCGCCAACTGACCTTTTGGAATGGATTCCGCAATTTTTACAGTATGCTCTGTTTTAATTTCGTCTTTATCTCCTGCAACAATTAAAGAAGGGCATTGAATGGCTTTCAGGTCTTCATATTTAAGATTAGGATGTTTTAAATCCAAATTATACAAGTCGATGTAAACATCATTTTTGCCATTTTTATTTTCTCGGATAAGTTTTGCCAAAGTTTCTTTCATATCTTTAAGGTCTTCATCTTTAATCCCTTTCGGAAATATGTTGGCTCCGGAACAGGCAATTTTATCAACCAGATCAGGATGTTTCAAAGCCATTAGAATCGCAAGAATTCCGCCGTCACTCCAACCAAGGATTTTTACTTTTTTGATATTTTGCTGATCCAGAAATTGTTTCAGATCTTCAACCTGAATGTCGAAAGTAAGTTCTTTTGTTTTATCATAAGTAGATTTTCCTCTCTCTCTGCAATCAACAATAATTACTTTATATTTCTTTGAAAATACATCCACCTGATTCATGAAAGCGTTGATCGACTGCCCGTTTCCGTGAAGCATTAAAAGAGGTTCGCCTTCACCGTATGTTTCATAATACATTTTGATACCGTTTACATCTGCAAACTTTCCGTGAGGCATACTTCCGATAATGTTTCGTGCTTTAATGAGTAAAGATTTTTTTCCGCTGAAAGGTTTGTCGTCTGAAGTGGAAATGCTGAAATTTTTCACATGCGTTATCTTATTTCTTCCGATACCTTCTGCCCAGGTTTTTTCAGAAGCCAGGTTTTCTTCAAATCCTGCATTTTTTAATGGAATATTAGTCCATTTTACGGTTTTAGGATCAAGAACTTCTAACTTAAAATCATCAAAATAAAAATCTCCATTGTCTTGTGCAAATGCGCCAATATTAAGAGTTTTTCCTTCCGGATCTATAACTCCTTTTATTTCAAATGTTTTCCAATCTGTAGTAACTTTTATATCAGAATAAGCCTGATTTTCAAAGAAGCCAACTTTTGCATCTGTATTATCAACTCTTGCCCAAATGGCGCATTTAGAGTTGTTATCATTCTCTTTTCGAATTTTTGCCGATACTCTGAACTTCCAGTTTTGAATATTCTGCACATTTACCGACTGAACAAATGAAGTCCAATTGGAAACAATGGTTTTGTTTTGAGAAAAAACAAAGACCGAACATAAAATCAGAGATAATGCAATAATTTTTTTCATATAAATGTTTTTATGACAAGTTATTCAAATCCTGTGCAATCAGCCAGGCTTCACTCCAGCAAGCCTGAAAATTAAAACCACCCGTCACAGCGTCAATATTCAGGACTTCTCCGGCAACGTAAAAGTTAGGCAAAATTTTCGAAGACATATTTTTAAAATTAATTTCTTTTAAATCAACACCTCCTGCAGTTACAAATTCATCTTTAAAAGTCGATTTTCCGGTGACGTTGAATTTTTTTTTGCATAAATTTTCAAGAATCGTCTGCATTTCCCTTCCTGAAATCTGTGCAACCTGTTTATTCAAATCAATTTTTGAAACGTCTAAAATTCTCTGCCAAAAACGATTCGTCACCTCAAATATTTTCGACTGTCCGATGGTTTTCTTCGGATTTGATTGCTTGAAATTCTGAAATAATTCTTCCGCATCATTAATTGATTTTGAAATGAAATTAACTACAATTTCAAAATTATATTTTACTTTCGCCAGATTAATCGCTTCCCAAGCCGAAATTTTCAAAATGGCAGGGCCGGAAAGTCCCCAATGCGTAATAATCATCGGTCCGCTTTCCTCCGTTTTCAGCTTTGGAATGGATGTTTCTGCCATTTCAAAACTTGTTCCCGCAATATCTTTCAACAAATCATCTTTAATATTAAAGGTAAAAAGAGAAGGAACGAGATCAACAATTTTATGACCTAAATTTTCGATCATTTTTAATGATTTTGGGGAGCTTCCGGTGGTATAAATCACAAAATCAGCTTCAAAATCACCTAAACTGGCTTTAACTAAATATTTTTCATTTAGTTTTTCAATTTCCTTAACGGAACATTTTGTCTTTACTTCAACATTTTTCTTCTGAATTTCATTTAAAAAAGTGTTGATAATCGTCTGTGAAGAATTGCTTTCCGGGAAAATTCTGTTGTCGTTTTCTATTTTTAATGAAACTTTACGTTGATCGAACCAATCCATCGTGTCTCCCGGCTGAAATTTAGTAAAAACACTTAATAATTCCTTGTTTCCACGAGGATAAAACTGAACCAGTTCTCTCGGATCGAAGCAAGCGTGAGTCACATTGCAACGACCGCCTCCGGAAATTTTTACTTTCTGAAGAACATCCGAATTCTGTTCGAGAATGGTGATTTTATATTTTGTTTCGTCTAGGTTGGATGCACAGAAAAAGCCTGCTGCACCGCCTCCGATAATGATAATTTGTTTCATAATGTTATTAATCTTATGCTCAAGATTATTTTTGCAAAACTACAATTTTTATAAACCATCTTATTTGAGTAATTTTGAGGAATATAATTTTTTGAATAACAATGCCGAAAAATTATCAACCACAAAAGTCATAAAAGCTTTTTTGAGTTGCCTTTTAACAGTAAAAAAGGACACATTAGTTTTTGAAAATCTTTGATTTTTTTCTTATGTGAACTTCTGGCAATTTGTTTTGACTTATTTGCTCTAAAATGTTAAAAAACTTTTGTGACTTAAGATTAAAGTTCATATAAAACAAAATTTAAATGATATTCTACCATAAATTCGAAGTTCGTTGGAGCGATTTGGATGCCAACAAACATTTAGCAAATTCATCTTACGTTCAATATTGTGCTCAGACGAGAATGGCTTTTATGAAGCTTGAAAAAATGGGCGTTACTCAGATGAGCCGATGGGGAATCGGTCCTGTGATCATGCACGAGAGATTTTCTTTTTTCAAGGAAATTTTTGCAGATCAGACGGTAATTGTAAGTCTTGAAGTTGATGCTTGTGCGGAAGATTGTTCTATTTATCGTTTCGTTCACAAATTTTATACTCCTGAAGGCGAGCATTGTGCAACTTCTGAAGCTACAGGAGTATGGATCGATACCATGTTGAGAAAAATGACGACACCGCCGGATGATGTGGTAGAAGCGATCAATAAATATAAAACTCCAAATACAGTGGTTTTAACGAGAGAGGATTTCAAAAAATTGCCTTTCCGTCCGGAAAATATTGATCCGGCGGTATTTAATTAAAAATGGTTTTAAGTTTAATCTTTTGAGTTTAAAGTTAAAACATTACTTATTATTACTTATAATTAAAAGATATGTTTGAAGATAAAGAACAGGAATTAACGCCGATTTCGAAATTGGGAGAATTTGGGTTAATTAAACATTTAACAGAGCATTTTCCTTTATCCAATGCGTCTTCGGAGCTTGGAGTAGGAGATGATGCGGCGGTTATTAATCCTGAAAATAAAAAAGTTGTTTTAACGACGGATGTTTTGGCGGAAGGTGTACATTTCAATTTGGGATATGTTCCGTTGAAACATTTAGGCTATAAGGCTGTTGTTGTGAATCTTAGTGATATTGCTGCAATGAATGCAACGCCGACTCAGATTTTAGTTTCTCTGGCGGTTTCCAATCGTTTTCCTGTGGAGGCGTTAGAGGAAATTTATGCCGGAATTCAGGCGGCCTGCGGAAGATATAAAGTAGACTTAATCGGTGGAGATACAACGAGTTCCAATGCAGGTTTGGTTATGAGCATCACGGCTGTCGGAATTGAAAACGAAGAAAATATTGTGAAAAGAAGTACGGCAAAGCCAAACGACTTACTCGTGGTAACTGGTGATTTGGGAGGTGCTTATATGGGACTTCAGATTCTGGAAAGAGAACATGCCGTTTTCCTTGCTGATCCCAATATGCAGCCCGAAATGGAAGGCTACGACTATATTTTGGAAAAACAGCTGAAGCCTGAAGCAAGAACTGATGTGAAAGGAATTTTGGAACAATTAGATATTAAACCAACTTCTATGATCGATATTTCCGACGGTTTGGCTTCTGAAATTTTACATCTTTCTGATCAGTCAAATGTTGGTTTCAGATTGTACGAAGAGAAAGTTCCGATGGATAATTTAACGATCACTACAGCCGATGAATTCAATTTAAATCCTGTTATGGCTGCGTTAAGTGGAGGAGAAGATTACGAATTGTTATTCACAATTTCTCCCAATGATTTTGATAAAATTAAAAACCACCCGGATTTTACAATTATCGGGCATGCGGTTGAAAAAGAAGAAGGAAATTTTATGGTGGCAAGAGGTTCGAATCAATTGATCGCTTTGACGGCGCAGGGTTGGGATGCTTTTTTGAGTAATCAGCAAGGATAAATTATTTTTAGATATCAATAAAAAAACCACTGCAATGGCGGTGGTTTTTTAGTATATGTTTTTTCTGTGATTAATCTTTTTTAATATCTGCTTTCACATCCTTGTAGGTTTTATCTACTGCTTTTGCTCCTTTCTTAGCTGTTTTCTTAGTCCATTTCGTTGCGTTTGTTACCCCTTTTTTTGTGGCGTCATACCCTTTTTCAGCCGTTTTGCCGGTCCATTCTGCACCATCTTTAGCAGCCTTACCTACGGTTTTAGCATCTTTTTTTATCTCTTGCTTTACTGAATTTGTTTTTTGTGCAGATACACCGATTCCAAATAAAAGAATCACTGCCGCTGAATATAATCTCTTTTTCATTTTAAATTTTTTGTTTTGTAGTTTGTTTTCAAAAATAAGACCTTTAATTCTCAAAAGTTAAGAATTAATTTGTAAATGATTCGATTTTTTATGTCTATAAATATCACTTTAGATTATCATAAATAAAAAAGACTGCCTCAAAGACAGCCTTTTTTGCTTATATAAAGATAGTTTTTTACGCTTTCGCAATATTTAAAATCACCTCCATTGCCTTCTCCATACTTTCTAAAGCAACATATTCATAAGGTCCATGGAAATTAATTCCTCCGGCAAAAATATTCGGACAAGGAAGTCCCATGTAAGATAATTGTGCGCCGTCTGTTCCCCCTCGGATGGCTTTAATTTTCGGCTCGATTCCCGCTTCTTTCATTGCCGCCGCCGCAAGATCAATGATGTGCATTTTTCCTTCAAACTGCTGTTTCATGTTTCTGTATTGCTCTTTGATTTCAATTTCGGCAGTTCCTTCACCATGTTTTGCATTAAATTCCGCAACTTTTTCTTCCATGAATTTCTTTCTTGCCTCAAACTTTTCAGCATCGTGATCACGGATGATGTATTGCAATTTCGCTTCAGAGATATCCGCGTTCAAATCCATTAAATGATAAAATCCGTCAAACCCTTTCGTCGTAGCCGGAGTTTCATTTGCAGGAAGAGATTGTGCAAATTCAGAAGCTAAAAGAACAGCATTGACCATTTTTCCGTACGCATAACCCGGGTGAACACTCAATCCATGGATTTTTACCACAGCGCCGGCTGCGTTAAAGTTTTCATATTCCAATTCTCCCACTTCACCACCGTCCATAGTATAAGCGAATTCTGCTCCGAATTTTGCCACATCAAATTTATGTGCACCTCTCCCGATTTCTTCATCAGGTGTGAATCCAACAGCAATTCTTCCATGCTTTATTTCAGGGTGAGCGATTAAATATTCCGCAGCCGTCACGATTTCCGCGCAACCGGCTTTGTCGTCTGCTCCCAAAAGCGTATTTCCGTCAGTCGTAATTAAAGTCTGACCGATATATTTTTTTAAACTTTCAAATTTTGATGGAGATAAAGTAAATCCAGTGGTTTGATTTAAAACCAGATCACCCCCGTCATAATTTTCCCAAACCTGTGGCTTTACATTTTCGCCACTGAAATCCGGTGAAGTATCATAATGCGAAATAAACCCAATGGTAGGCTTGTCATTGCTTTCAAGATTTGAAGGAACGTAGCCCATAATGTAACCGTTGTCATCAATTGAAACCTCTTCAAGACCGATCGTTTTCAGCTCTTCCACAATATAGTTGGCGATGTCCCATTGTCTTTCTGTAGATGGAGTTGTTTCGCTTTCAGCATCGCTGGTTGAATATATTTTTACATAATTAAGAAAACGGTTCAGTAGTTTTTCTTTCCACAATGGGTTGAATTCTATCGTGCTCATTATTGATATAAATTTTGGCAAAGTTAAGAATTTTGAAGCTCCGAATTATTTATTTGAAACCTAATATAAGGTATTGAAATTTTAAATCGGATATAAATGTTTGAGAATCAAATTAATGTTAGATTTACATCTTATACAGACTAAATTGTTTAGTTTTATTATATTTGAGAAAATCTAAAGTAAAAATGTTTCTTACTGAATGTCCGCGTGATGCAATGCAGGGTTGGGGAGAATTTATCCCGACCGGCCAAAAAATAGATTATATCAACTCTCTGATGGATGTTGGTTTTGATGTACTGGATTGTCTAAGTTTTGTATCTCCGAAAGCAATTCCCCAAATGGCCGACTCTGCTGAGGTTGCCGAAAATATTGATAAATCCCGTTCCAAAACCAAGGTTTCCGCGATTGTTGCGAATTACCGGGGAGCTGAAAAAGCATTAAAACATCAGTCGGTGGATATTATCGGCTTTCCGTTTTCGATCTCTGAAACATTCCAGCATAGGAATACCAATAAAAGTCAGGAGGAAGCTTTTAATGAAATTATCAGGATGTTTGAACTTGTAAAAAGTGAAAAAAGGCAGCTGAATATTTATTTCTCTATGGCTTTCGGAAATCCTTACGGAGAAATGTGGAAATGGGAAGATGTAGATTTCTGGGCTCAGCGGTTTTCAGAAATTGGAATTAAGGATGTCTTACTTTCTGATACAACGGGAGTTGCAACGCCTGAAACAATTTCTCTTTTATTTAATAAAATACCTTCAAAATATTCTGAGATCAATTTCGGGGCGCATTTCCATAACCGTTACGAAGATTCTTATTCAAAATTAAAGGCTGCCTATGATCAGGGTTGTACAAGATTCGACAGTGCGATTAAGGGCATTGGCGGCTGCCCAATGGCAAAAGATGATTTGGTAGGAAATATGCCGACAGAGCAGGTCATCAATTTTATGAGTGTAGAAAAAACAGGGCATAAACTGAATTTGCTAAACTTCGAAAGTTCTTACAACAAAGCGAAAGATATTTTTCATTTTTAAGACATAGTCTCTTTAAATTTTTAATTAAAATTAAATAAAAATGACTTCAAAAATAACATATACAGGTGATTTAAGATGTTCCGCAGAGCATTTACAATCCGGAACCATTATTGAAAGTGATGCTCCGACAGATAATCATGGGAAAGGCGAAAAATTTTCACCTACGGATTTGTGTGCGACTTCTTTAGCCGAATGTGCACTTACCACCATTGCGATTTTGGGTAAAGAAAAAAATATCAACATTGACGGCGCTTACTGTACTCTTCAAAAAATTATGAAAGGGGAACCGAGAAGAATTGGCGAAATTGTGTGCAATTTTGTGTTTTCAGATTCGTTTTCCGATAAGGAGAGAGCTTTTATAGAAGAAACAGCACATAATTGCCCGGTTGCGAAAAGTCTTCATCCAAATCTGGTACAGACCATGATTTTCATTTATCAATAAAATATTTTAAAACCTTAGAAATTCTCTGAGGTTTTAATTTTTAGTGAATAAGATCGGACTTTAGCCCGCTTTACTTTTCAAGGTTCAAATTGGCTTTAGCCAAAACATATTTTAAATTATGCAAAAAGCCAACAAAATGTCACCAATAATTACCCCATCTGAACTTAAAAAAAAATCTACCGAAAATCTCATCATTTTAGATGCAAGAGTCGGGAAAAATGTTCATCAAAATTATTTGAATAAGCATATCAAAGGGGCAAGGTTTATTGATTTGGATAAAGATCTGGCTGAAATTGGTGAAGACGCAGCTTTTGGGGGAAGACATCCGCTTCCAAGTCTTGAAAAATTTGCAAAAACACTTTCCGATTTAGGAATTTCTATTGATTCTCATGTTGTTGTTTATGACGATAAAAACGGTTCCAACGCGGCGGCAAGAGCCTGGTGGATGCTGAGGTCTTTTGGTCTTAAAAATGTTCAGGTTTTGGATGGTGGTTTTCAGAATGCTGAAAAACAGAATCTGGAATTTTCTTCGGGTGAAGAAATTTTCGATACAGCTGAAAGTATTAAAAAAGACAATTGGCTTCTTTCTGTTTCGTCTTTGGAACGTGTTGAAAATGAATTAACAAACCAATATTCAACGGTGATTGATGTAAGAGATGCTTATCGTTATAAAGGAGAATCTGAGCCGATAGATTTAGTTGCCGGACACATTCCTGGAGCGATCAATATTCCTTTTTCTGAAAATCTGGATGAAAACGGTCATTTTCTTTCCCCTGAAATAGTGAAGGAAAAATATGCGAAGTTTCTTGAAGGCAAACCGAAAAATTTAATTATTCACTGCGGTTCGGGTGTTACGGCTTGCCATACCATTTTAGCATTAGATTATGCAGGTTTTGAAATTCCCCATCTGTATGTTGGTTCGTGGAGCGAGTGGGGCAGGAGGGAAGGGAAAGAAATTGCAAAAGAAATATAAAAGCTCCCGAAGAACGGATCTCAGGAAGCTTGGATATAATTGGTTATTAGTTTTATAAGATTATTTTGTAATGCTTAGGCCTTCGAAATATATTTTGAAAGCATTGATTTCCAGTGAACGCTTCCGTTCTTAAACGATACAATTACTTTATTTGTTTTCATACTGTTGATTTCTGAAACCAAAATTAGAGTATCATAACTATGTATGTAACAGTGATTTTACTATTTTGTGCATAGGGAAATAACGGAAATAAAAAAAGCTGCTCCGGAATAGAACAGCCATTATCTAATAGTGATATTAAATTATTATTGATTGTATTGCAGCTTTAGAAAGTCTTACAATACTGTGTTTCCGAATTGTCTTTGTTGCTACAGCATTCCAAGCTCGAACTTAGCTTCTTCGCTCATCATGTCTTTATTCCAGCTAGGTTCAAAAGTAAGCTCAAGATCAACGCTTTTCACATTTTCCACTTCGGCCACTTTATCTTTTACCTCCTGTGGCAGTGTTTCGGCAACGGGGCAGTTGGGAGTTGTAAGGGTCATGATAATTTTAACGTCCGCATCATCGGAAATCTGAACATCATACACCAGTCCCAACTCGTAAATATCTACGGGGATTTCCGGGTCATAAACAGTTTTTAAAACACCGATGATTTCCTCACCGATGTCAGCAATCTGATCGTCTGTAAATTTCATTTTTTAATCTAAATTGATGTACCTTTTCAATAAATCTTCCTGACGCATGCGTCGGAAAACATTTGCCAAAGTTAAGACATCTTTTTCACAATAGTCAACTATTCTTTGCAAGTCTTTCTCTATGTAGTAAATTGATGAAACCATTGAGCCGTCGATATCATCTTTCGGAGTAGGGATTCCGAAAACATGAGCCAGAAGTTCCAGGGAGATAAAACTTTTATAATCCCCGAATTTCCACAGTTCCATGGTATCCAGATGCGGAATTTCCCAAGGCTTTTTTCCGAACATCTGGAATGGAATAGGCGGCATAATGCCATTGATTAAATATCTTCTTGCAATCCACGGGAAGTCGAATTCTTTTCCGTTGTGAGCACAAAGAATAACATCCCGAAGTCTCGGACTGTTAAAAATTTCCCCAAATTCCATCAACATTTTCTTTTCATCATCATCAGCAAAGCTTTTAATTTTCAGAGTGTCGTTCTTTTCAAGCATGCCGATGGTAATGCAGACTATTTTTCCGAATTCGGCCATAATTCCTGCCCGTTCAGGGTAAAATTCTTCTGCAGAAATTTCATCTTTTCTCTGAAATCTTGTTTTTTTATCCCAAAGCATTTGCTCGGTTTCAGATAAACTTTCCCAGGATTCAAAACCGGGAACAGTTTCTATATCTATGAATAAGACTCTTTCTAAAGGGATGTTTTTTATCATTTGTTTATATGAATTAAATTATAAGCTATCCTACTTGCAACCCATTTTTTGTAGATAATGAAGGCGTTATAAGAGTAACATCCTTTGAGTCTTCTCCATAAACTCCCAAAACCAGGCATTCGCTGAAGAAATTGGCAATCTGCTTTTTAGGAAAATTAACAACCGCTAAAATCTGTTTCCCAATCAGCTCTTCTTTCCCATACAATGAAGTGATTTGTGCCGAAGATTTTTTAATTCCCAAGTCTCCAAAATCTATTTCTAACTGGTAGGATGGGTTTCTGGCCTTTTCAAAATCGTTTACTGAAATGATGGTTCCTGTTCTTATATCCAGTTTTTCAAAATCTGCCCATGAGATTTCGGGTTTTATTGTCATGATAATGAGTTGATTAATTGTTCTACTTCTGTTTTCTGTTCTGCGTATTTGTGTTGAAGTTCAGAGTTTTCGCCCATTCTTTTGTAATATTCCAATGCTTTGCTTCCGAAGGCTATTTTATAGAAATCTGAAAGTTCGGGAATCTGTGGGAAAACTTTATGGTAAAGCATTTCATAATACGCCTGAAATTCCCGCTCATTTTTGTCTTCAATTACCTGCCCGGGAGCTTTCTGCCTTACATGAAGCATTTCGTGAGCCACCATATTTAAAACTAATTTCAGATCAAAATCAAACAAATTTTTGGGAATCATTACCATTTGTGGTTTTCCCAGTTCGCCTTCAGCTGTTAACAACAGAGAATCTGCCGAAAGTTCCGGTCTAAAGCCGAATCCTGCAAAATTATCATGCTCAAGATCAAAAGAATAAAGTAAAAACTTTGCCGCATCAATGATCTGGTTATTCTCTTTATACGCAGCAAGATGCAAATTTATTTGTTCGAAATTCATCTTAAAATAGGTTTTAACAAATGTATTAAAATATTAAAACTAAGAGTCTGTTTAAATTTACTTTTAACATTAAGAAATTAGAGTATTTAGCTTAAAAAACTTAATAAAAATCAATTTTTTGATTTCTTAACTGAACATATCTTAATCAACTGAATTACTTAATGTTAATAGAAAAAAGCAAAGTTTATTTTAATTAGAAAAAATTAAGAAAGAACTAAAAAAATTTATTAAAAAAATTTAAACAAGTTCTAAGAATGCTTTTAAAATATAAAATTTTTCTTATTAAAAATCAAATAGTTATGAATTTTATGAAACATTTTTGTTAATTCATGTGCAAGATTTCTGAAAAACAGGATTTATATAAGTGAGTACTCAAGGATTAATGTTTAATGCAAAAAATTTAAAAAATAATGAAGAAACAAACAGTACTTAAAGGGTTTGTAGTGGCGGTAATTGTGTTTTTAGGGTTTTCCCTGATCTCATGTAATGATGAAAGATATGAACCGATTCCGGTGAAGCTGAGTGATGTGAACGGAAACTATAGAGCAAGGCTGATTACCAGCCAGGGAGGAAAAAATAATGAGAAAATTATTGATTTTGCTACGAAAGACAGCATCGTCACGTTTAAGGATTTTCCGTTAAGAGAAATTGTAAAATCGGTAGTGACGGATCCGGTAAAAGCCGATACTGCTTTGGCACACATCGGAAAAGTTGAATATAAATTGAATTTCAAATCTAAAATAAACGCAGAGCAGAACGTAGTAGAATTGACTTTTGAACCTAAAGTTTTGGCATTTCAGATTCCTGTAGACGGAGTGATGAAAAATACAGTGGTAAAGTTGGCAGCTAAGCAAAAAGGTTTTTTTGTAGGATACGACTGGTCGATGAGATTTGGGTTGGAAGCAGAAAAAATAACCATTGATGGAGTGGATGTGACTCCTTTTCAGACCATTAAATATGATATACCGATCAGTCTTAAGAATTAAAGTAATGGTTATTTGTCAGATAGGATAAGCCTCTTACGGGAGGCTGCCTATCTTTGCATGTACCGGCAAGTGGCAGTAGGACAATCTTGCGAGCAGTGAATGAAAATAGATAAGGAACAGATTTTGGCAGACCGCCTCCTGAAAAAGGAGGAAGCGGCTTGGAAAGAGCTTTTTGAGGCTTATTCAGGCAGTCTTACTTATGTATGCTCACGATATATTATCAATGGTGACGACGTTCATGATGTTCTGCAGAACAGTTTTATCCAGATGTTTCGTTCCGTTGATTCGTTTGAATTCAGAGGAAATGGTTCTTTAAGGGCATGGATGACGAGAATTGTGGTGAATGAATCTTTAAAACATATTAAAAAGAATTCTGACTTTAAAACAACAGCAGAAGATCTGGAAATTGCAGATACAGAAACGGATGAAGAACCTGATTTTGAAGAAATTTCTCAAGCAGAGATCATGGAGATGATTCGTTCCCTGCCGGAAGGGTATAGGGCGGTTTTCAATCTCTATGTATTTGAAGAGAAAAGTCATAAAGAAATTGCGGAAATACTGGGGATTGCAGAAAACTCTTCGGCTTCACAGTTTCACAGAGCAAAATCAATGCTTGCCCGGAAAATAAAAGAATATAAAATGTCTAAAACAGCGCAATATGAGTAATGATTGGTTGAATGATCTGCGCAAAAAGATGGAAGATCACACAGAAGACGTTCCTGACGGATTGTGGAAAAATATCAGGGACGAGATTTTTACGGAGGAAGAAGACAAAAAAATAATTCCTATCGTAAATACGGATCTTAAAGCACAGTCTAAAAATTCTTCAAAGACGAATTATAAACCACTTCTTTACCGTATTGGAAGTGTTGCGGCAGCTATTGTCATATTTTTTATGCTGGGCAGGCTGATTGATTTTGATTTTAAAAAAGAATTCTCTGAAACAGAAAATTCGCAGCAGGGCAAAACAAAATCTGATGATTTGTCTTTTAAGGATCAAATCGTATCAAATATAATCAGAGAAAAGAATGAAGATTTGCAGAATTCTATTCAGAAAGAAAATGATTTAAACTTTGATAATCAAACAAATACAAATCATGTTTTTGCAAACAATGTTTTTATAAATCCTCTGGATAAGATCATAAACTCTGCGTCTGATATTTTAAAAGATAACCAATCACAGAATTTTAGTAATAATAAAACTGAAAGTTTATCTGAAAATAATTTAGCACAAGAAGAAATCAAGAATGCCGTCGAAGGACAACAAAAGATAGATGAAACGTCGGAAACTCACGAGCTTCTGACGAAACAGGAAAGAGAATGGAAGGAAAAGTTTGAGGAAGATAAAAAAGCGAAGTTAGCTGGAAGCAAAATAAAAAAATCCTGGACGGTAGGGGTACTTACAGGAAATGCTTCTTCAAACTCTACCGACCAGTTCCCGGGATATGCTACTTTAAACGGAACAATGCCAATCCTTCCTGAAATCTGGACTGCCGAATTGGGCGAAGATCCTTTGATGGCCATTCTTTTAGCGAATCAGGATAAAAAAGTAGATGCCACAATCAAGCATAAAACTCCCATTACATTTGGGGCTTCCGTGTATTATAATATAGGAAAGCGTTGGGGAATAGGAACGGGGATCAATTATACAAAGCTTTCGGCACAACTTACTTCTGGAAACGGAAACAATTTCATCAGCAGTGAACAGAATATTCATTATATCGGAATTCCGGTGCAGGTAAATTATAATGTCATTCAAAAGGGAGCTTTTACCGGATATGTAACCGGGGGCGGGATGATTGAAAAAGCGGTTTCAGGAGATGTTAAAACAAAATACAATGTTGAGGGTGTTACCAAAGATCAGACAGAAGAGAAAATCAGCGAAAAACCTGTTCAGGTATCTGTAAATACGGCTGTGGGATTACAATTAAAAATAATCAAGAATATCGGGATCTATGCAGAACCGGGGGTTGGATATCATTTTAAAGACAACAGCTCCTTAAATACTATTTATAAAGAAAAACCTCTGAATTTCAATCTGAAATTCGGAATCAGGCTCATGCTTGACTAATATTTAATATCAAATCACAAAATATTTTTCATATGAAAACAAAACTAATTTTTTTAAGTATCCTTTTTTTAGGAATCATCAATCTGAAGGCACAGCAATGTGATCCTGTCGTTACAAGTCCAAGGCTGGGAGCTATGTTTCCCGATAAAGTAGTTTTCTGTAATACAGAATCAGAAACATTATCTACCACACAAACGTATGGTTCTTATCAATGGTATAAGCAAGAATGGGACTGGCAGACTCCTAATCCAAACCCATGGGTGCCTGTTTCGGGAGCAACTTCTCAGTCGTTAACGATTAACGGGACTGCGGATATGCTGTATTATTTTAAAGTTGAAGTTACGGAAGGAGACTGTGTGGCAGAAAGCACGCCGATCCTTGCAGACGGATATGCGTACGGGTTACCGTTTATGATGGCAGATTTTACTCCGGGAACTTTCGAAGAGGTAAACGGTGAGTATAATGTGTGTAACGGCGCTTCGGTACAACTGAGCAACGGTTATCCGCAAGTGTATGGCGTTCATACCTGGTTCAGATGTGTTCCTTCCAACATTCCGGCTTCGCCGTCAGACCCTTGCATCATTGCTGGAGAAACAGGAGATTCTTATACGGCTACGGATTCAGGACATTACGGATTTTATGCATGTACAGAATATTGTCCGGATCAATGCGAATTTCTAGGAGACTTTGCATTCATTAAATTGAACTTCGGGAATTGGAATTTCTGCGAAACTTTAGGGACAGGAGAAGTAAAGCCCAAAGAAAACAGCTTAAGTATTTATCCTAATCCTGCTTCACAATTCTTATATATCGGACGGGAAGCAGACAAAAAATATGCTGAGGTTTCCATTATTGATATGTCCGGAAAGCTGATCCAGCAGAAAAAAGATCATCAGTATAATGAACCGATTAATGTAAGCTCTCTTATTCCTGGAACTTACTTAGTGGTTTCAAAAACAAAAGACGGAAAATTGTACAGAAATAAATTTATTAAGAAATAATACAATAGATCCCAGTAGTTTTAGTTTTTTCAATAATTATCTTGAGGCTGTTTTTTTAAACAGTCTCTTTTTTGTTTAAATACATAAGACTTAGAGTCTGTTTAAATTTATAATTTGCTTTTAACATTAAGAAATTAAGAGTATTTAGCTTAAAAAAACTTAATAAAAATCAATTTATTGATTTCTTAATCAAAAAACACCTTAATTGACTGAATTGCTTAATGTTAATAAAGAATAAAGTTTATTTTAATTTAGAAAATTAAGAAAGAGCTATAAAAATTTATTAATTAAAATTTAAACAGGCTCTTAGATATTTTGTTTAAAGTAAATTAAGAAGAAAAAAGAACACATTTAGTTTAAACAAATATTACATATAAAGACGATACAAAATAAAAAACTACCTCTGTTATGAGGTAGTTTTATCATTATGAAATTTCTTATTTTTTAATCCACCACTGGCTGTCTTTTCTGTCGGAACGTTTTACACCGTTATTTAATGTATATGCCAAGCCAACTCCCAGCGTCTGTTTTAGCTGGGTTCTCTTAATCTGATTATGATCGTAAAGAACATCTACAGTAATATTAGAGGAAATAAATTTATTAACTTTTAAATTCAAAACCATTCCATAGGCCAAAACCAGCCTTTCCGGATGATCAAGATAATTCGAGAATACAGAAGCCGTGTTGGTAATGTTCACATTTTCCATTAGCTTTACTTTATAATAAGCAGTCCCCAGAAAACCGAACTGCAGCAAAGAAGTGTCTCCGTCGGCCTTCAAACCGTAATTTCCTGCTAATTGAAGTTCTTTATCCAAAACAAAAGCCCATCTGGCGTTGGTAGGGCGCAACGTTACATTTACATTATCGTTGGGCCTGTATGTGATACCCATACCGACGTTCAGATATCCCGGAGCCATAAAATTAGAGATTTTCTTTGCCTCGGGATTGTTTCCGTCTTCATACCCGGCAGAAAACTGCGATTGTAATCCTGCACCTACAGAAAGGTACCAGCTTTTGAAGAATTTTCTTCCATAATTGGTCGATATATTAATAACGTCCTGGGTTTTCCTTACGCCAACCCCTTTCGTATCATTTTGTCCGTAATTTAGAAGGATGATGTTCTCCCAAAGATCATTGTCTTTTTCGTAGGTAATATTATAATCCACACTGGCAAGCCAGCCCACGTTGTTGGCACCACCGCCAACCCAATTGGAAAAGGCTGCCTGATTAAACATTAAAGCTTGTTTTCCCAGAACAGACCAGTGTTTTATGGTATCTACGGGTACAGCAGCAGTGTCTATGATAACTACCTGCGCATGGCTGAAAAAACCTAAATAAAATAAAAGAATGAATAAAAACTTCTTCATGATTCCAAAATTTTCAACCGCTAAAATATTAAATATAAATTTGAATAAAAAAAATTAAACCTTACAAATGGTGTTTTTAGAGCGATTTTAATACCTCAATTATTAAAAAATAAGCTGTTATATGTGTTTCAATGACAAAAGAGTCGTATTTCGGGATGTAACCGCTGCGAATCATTACTTTTTGTCTGAAATAAAATGTAAATCAATTGATTCATCGACATTTTTTCCGAAATTTATCATTGGCTTTTCATTTGACGTTGAAAGACTATGTTTAAAAATAATGTAATTTCCAAGAAAGCTATGATCTATCCTTCGCTAATGCTTGCAGCGATGTGGTTGGGCTTTTTCTTACAGATGCACGGCTTTTTTCAAAGCTGTTTCGGGGCGATCATTCCATTGTTGCCGGAAGGCCTGTTGGGAATTATTACTTCACCTCTCTTACATGGAAACATGGATCATATTATCGGAAACTCTATCCCGATTGCGGTGCTGATGTTTTTACTTTATCAATTTTACCCCTTGGTGGCGAATAAGGTCTTTATCATCGGCTGGCTGGCAACAGGATTTCTGGTGTGGCTTCTTCCGCCGATTGATATTATGACGGGAGATTATTTATATACCTGTACCATCGGAGCGAGTGGGGTGGTGTATGTATTGGCGTTTTTTCTTTTTTTCAGCGGGGTTTTTAAATGGAATATGAAGCTGCTGACCATCTCTTTATTAGTAGTTTTATATTACGGAAGTCTGGTTTGGGGGATGTTGCCGGAAGAATTGTTCTCTAATCTTGAAGAACCGAGTAAAATATCCTGGCAGGCGCATTTAGCAGGTGGAGTCGTAGGTATTATTCTGGCTTTTATGTTTAAGAAAATAGGAGATAAAAAGAAGAAATTTATCTGGGAATTTCCTAATTATTACAGTGAAAAAGATGATAAACTTTGGCAGGAATACAAAGAAAACCATCCGGATGACTTCCTGGAGCTGCCTTATAAAAAGAAAGATGATATCTGGGATCGTCTGGATGAATTGAGGGGGAAATAGTATTTAAAACATTATTTTACAGTGAATTAATATTCATAAAATTGTTACATTTGTGAAAACAACACAAATGTATTCTGAAGAACATCTTTACTCGATCGCTTTGCGCGAATGTAATCTAATAGGCGATATCAATTTCCATAAGCTTGTCCGCACCTTTGGAAATGCAAAAAATGCATGGGAAAACGTCCCAAAAGAATATAAAAAACTCGACGGCTTCGGAAAGAAAATGGTTTCCGATATCGGAAATCCTGAGCATTTGAAATTTGCAGAAAAAGAGCTGAAATTCTGCGAAAACCATAATGTTGAAATTAATCTCAGACACCTTCAGCAACTTCCAAAATTGCTGCACGAATGCGATGATGCTCCGGCCATTCTTTATCAAAAAGGACATTTTGATCATTCTAAACAGAAAGTAAGTATTGTCGGAACAAGGAATATGACTTCCTACGGCAAGCAGTTTATCCACGATTTTTTTGAAGAGACAAAATCCTGTCAGTACATTTCCGTAAGCGGTCTGGCATTGGGTGTGGATAAAGAAGTTCACGAGCAGTCAATTCGTCATCAGATCCCAACTGCTGCTGTATTGGCGCACGGATTTCATATTTTATATCCTGCCAAAAACAGAAAATTATCAGAAAAAATTCTTGAAGAAGGCGGTGCATTGTTTACGGAATTTAATTCATCAAGAAAGCCCGACCGGGAAAATTTTATACAGCGAAATCGTGTCGTGGCCGGCATTTCTCCTTCCACAATCGTTGTGGAAACGGCATTTGGCGGCGGATCTATCAGTACCGCTACTTTTGCCAATATGTACAATCGGGAGGTGTTTGCCTTGCCAGGAAAAATTACCGATAAGCAAAGCCAGGGCTGTAATCATCTTATTTTTCAGAATAAAGCAGCAGCAATTTCTACGATTAAAGATCTTATAGACAATCTCTCTCTTGATAAACCCCGTACAACAATAGAAGAATTATTTCCCCGCAGTGAAGTGGCTATTCAACTTACGGACGGTCAGGAGTTAATCTTTAAGATTATTACAGAAAATCCTCAGATCAGCTTAGATGATATTATTGAAAAAACGGATCTTTCTTCACACAAAATTTTACCGGTAATTCTCGAATTGGAACTTTTAGGGAAAGTAAAATCATTTTCAGGGAGACAATTTTTAGCAATATGATATTTAATGATTTCTTAATATTGCATTGTTTTAAACATAACATTTAATTTTTAATAAAATTAATGCTTTAATTATTAATTTAATAATATTAAGTCATTATATTATTAAATTTTCAACAATCATTCATTCAGCTATTGTGAATCTTGAAAAAAAAATTAAATTTGTTGAGATAATATTCAACCCTAATTATATGGAACAATATAATATTGACCAGAAAATACAAGAATTTATAGCAAAAATTGAGGCAAAAAACCCTAACGAGCCAGAATTTTTACAAGCAGTAAAAGAAGTTGCTGTTACCGTGATTCCGTTTATTATGACGAAGAAGGAATACACAGGAATGAAACTTCTGGAAAGAATGGCGGAAGCTGAAAGAATTATCATCTTCAGAGTTCCATGGGTTGACGATAAAGGAGAAATCCAGGTAAACAGAGGTTTCAGAATCCAGATGAACTCTGCGATCGGGCCATACAAAGGGGGAATTCGTTTCCATCCTACCGTAAACCTTTCGGTTCTTAAATTTTTAGCTTTTGAGCAGGTATTTAAAAACTCATTGACTACACTTCCGATGGGAGGTGGTAAAGGTGGTTCAGACTTCGATCCGCAAGGAAAATCTGATATGGAAGTAATGCGTTTCTGCCAGGCTTTCATGACGGAAATGTGCAAGCATATCGGGCCTGAAACAGACGTTCCTGCAGGAGATATCGGTGTTGGAGCCAGAGAAATCGGATATTTATTCGGACAATATAAGAAAATCAGAAACGAATTTACTGGTGTATTGACTGGTAAAGGACTTGCGTACGGTGGTTCATTAATCCGTCCTGAAGCTACAGGATACGGTGTGGTGTATTTCGCAGAGCAGATGCTTAAAACAATCGGACAGACTTTTAAAGATAAAATTGTATCGGTTTCAGGTTTCGGAAACGTGGCTTGGGGAGTTATCAAAAAAGTAAATGAACTGGGCGGAAAAGTAGTAACTATTTCCGGACCGGACGGATACATCTACGATAAAGATGGAATCGACGGAGAAAAAATCGATTATCTATTAGAGTTAAGATCGTCAGGAAACAACAGGGCTGAAGATTATGCTAAAAAATATCCTTCTGCAGAATTCTTTGCCGGGAAACGTCCTTGGGAAGTGAAGTGTGATGTTGCCATTCCTTCTGCAACCCAAAACGAACTGGATCTTGAAGATGCTAAGGTATTGGTAGAAAATGGTTGTGTTTGTGTGACTGAAGCTGCAAATATGCCTTCAACATTAGATGCCATCAACTATTTCTTAGACAATAAAGTATTATTCTCTCCGGGGAAAGCTTCTAACGCCGGAGGTGTTGCCACTTCAGGTCTTGAAATGACTCAAAACTCAATCCGTCTGAACTGGACTTCTGAAGAGGTAGACGCAAGATTGAAAGAGATTATGATCGGGATTCACAAAGCTTGTAGAGACTACGGAAAAGAGGAAGACGGCTATGTAAACTACGTAAAAGGTGCAAATATTGCCGGCTTCGTAAAAGTAGCAGAGGCAATGTTGGCTCAGGGAGTAGTATAAATATAAAGGTTGGGAAGATTTCCCGACCTTTTTTCATATAACCTGTTCCCGGGACTATAAATGGGATAAAAGTAAAAAAGTGAAAGGAGAAAGCGTTGATTTATTCAGCGCTTTTTATTTTAACGCTACGTTCGCTAGGATATTTTTTTAATTAGTCTGCATGTTTTTCGGTCGCAAAGGCGTTTCACTCAGCTAATGATAATTATGAAGTTTAACCTAACCCCAATGTTTATCATTCCGTAGGAATCTGGGCTTAGTATTATAGTATTTCTTTAAAATTATTGCTGGGGTTCCTACGAACGGCAAACATAATGCTGAAAGGTGTTAGAAAATAATTAATTTTAAATATGAAAAACACGTTTAAAAATATCGATGAATACATTCTCTTATTTCCTGAAGTACAGGAGAAGCTGAAAGAATTAAGAAAAATTATCCTTGCCCAAAATTCTGATATTGAAGAATATATTGGCTATCAGATGCCGGCTTTCAGGTACAAAAAGAAACCGCTGATTTATTTTGCAGGTTATAAAAAACATATAGGTTTGTATCCCGGAGCGGAAGGTATTAAGACTTTTGAAAAATATTTTATGGAGAAAGGCTATAAATTTTCAAAAGGAGCAGTACAGTTTCCGCTGGATAAAGATCTTCCTTTGGATCTGATTAAGAGTATTGTAGAATTCAGACTGACAGAAATCGATCAGAAAAAATCCTGAAAAAAACTTTCAGGATTGTGATTATTTTGCTTATCGATTATTTTTCTTTTTCATTTTTCTGTCACTCTTTGCAGCGTCCCTGTTTTTCCAATTGGCCGTATCTGTTTTAGTCTTGTCCCAGGTGTTATCATTCATATTGTTATTCTTTATATCTCTGTTATTCCGGGTTGTGTCGGATCTAACAGTGTCTGTTCTTTTCTGTGGTGTCGTCTGCGCAGATAAAGTGACGGTTCCTAGTACTGCAAAAGCTGCAGCTAAAATTAAATTTTTCATATTATAATAATTTTGGATGGTGTTATTATGTTAAATGCAATTATCATACAAAATGTAAAGTGTTTGATATGTTTTAACTTGATTTATAACTAATTATGATAAATTACATTATAGATACCACAATAAAAATCCTGAAACATACATTTCAGGATTCCATTTCTACTTTTAAATTAAATACTACTTCTGCTTTTTCTTTTTAGACTTCTTTTCTTCTTTGGTTGCTTCTGTTGGTTTAGTAGCATCAATGGTGGTATCTGCATTTACACTTGCTGTAACTTCGGCTACAGATGTTGTGGCCGGAGTAGCTTCTACAGTGGCTGTCGCAGCCGTATTTTGATTTTGTACACCTGTTCCTGAGTTGATTCCCAAGTTTGAGGTAGCCTGTGTGCCTTGCTGAGGCTGAGTTGTGGATGGATTATTAGAATTTTGAGATGGTGTTCCTGTCTGTGCGGATGCGGCGATTACTCCGATAAATGTAAATGCTGCTGTTAAAACTAACTTCTTCATAATATTAATATTTTAAATGGTTGTTTAAATAAAACGCCCCACTTTTGTCAAATATTATATCTAAAGTATTTATTTAACGTAGTTTATAACTTTTTAAGATGAATTCTGATTTTAGGTTATTTTCCTAAATTTTTCATAATCCGCTCCACAAATTCATAGGCTGCCGGGCAGATCACGGTGTTTTTTATCATTAAATTATTGATCTGATAAATCTTTTTCCGGTCTGTATGCGGATACTCCCTGCATGCTTTCGGTCTAACATCGTAGATGGAGCAGGTGTTGTCATCATTTAAAAAGTAGCAAGGAAGATTTTGCAGCACTTTATCATTGTCTTCATCCACACGTAGAAATTTTGCTTCGAAATCGGCAGGTTTCATACGGAGATGTTTAGAAATCCTTTCAATATCTTTTTCTGTATACAGCGGTCCGGTGGTTTTACAGCAATTGGCACACTGCAGGCAGTCTATTTTTTCGAAAACTTCATCGTGAGTCTCCTGCACTACATAATCGAGGTTTTTGGGCGGCTTCTTTTTCAGTCCGTCCAGAAATTTTTTATGTTCTTTTTGCTTTTGTAAAGCCTGTTTTTTGTAAAAATCTAAATTCATTTATTATTTTTCTTCCATCATCATGGGGAGATCTGCTTTTTGATAATCATTAATTTTATCCAGGTCTAAGACGGTAGAAAGATTTTCCTTATCCGGATAATACATCGGCGTAAATTTGGCTCCGTAAATAATCTCCTTAGAAATATAAGAACACCGCTGCACCACTGTATTGGAAAATACTTCATCAAATGCCCGGAGATGAACAATAATCTCGATATCCGTATTCTTGAAATCTTCTTCAGAAAAACCGTAAAAAGGGGATTCTTCGTCAATTTTATGTACAACGGTCCAGTTCAGGGCTAGGGTATTAATTTTATTTAATTGAGTTTTTAATGTATAAAAATTACTTTTCGGAACGCTGTTCTCAATCACTTCAATAGCTGCTGAGACGATAACATCAGCATCCGTTAATGCATTATTTTTAAAAGGTGCCAGTCTAAACATCAGTGCAGAACCTCCTTTAAAAGGCGAAATTACCGCAATATCAGAAAACTTCAGATAGGCTCTCGGTCTGGAAAATCTTCCGTAAAAAAGTCCTGTTGCGATGGCAAAGGTAAGCAATCCCAAAAAAGCTTCAAAAGTAGCGACTAAACTTGCCATAAAGCCTACCGGAGCAATTCTTCCATAGCCTACCGTTGTAAAAGTCTGCGAGCTGAAGAAAAAAACATCGATAAACTCATTTACAGGATCGCTTTTATCAATTCCAGTTAAATGCTCTACACCGATCAGATAATAGATGAAGGCAAAAAAGAGATTCACCAGAACATAAGCAATCACCAGATACGAAAGAAATTGAAACGTCGACAGATCCAGCATCGTATGATACCAGCTAAACCGATTAAAAATATTCACCCCTTTTCTGGTCACATTAGGAAGACCGTCTTTATTGATAAACCTTCCGGATGCATTGTCTCCAAAACCACTGTTTTCGGTGTTTTTCTGGCGAATTTTTTGTCTGAATCCTTTTGCCATCTTTTAATTGCTTGCTTGTAGATTATCGGCTTTTTATTTAATTAATCCTGTCTTTTGAATTAGTAATTTTTTCAATCCAATCTGCAAAGATAAAATATTGTTTTTAGGAAATTTATAAAAAGCGTTTTTACCTAAGTTTGAATACGGAAAATGTTCCGCGGGGAACAATTATTTTGCTATAAAAATGAAAAAATACTATATCTGGTATTTACTTTGAAAATTAAAAACTAAATAAAATATAAAAATTATAACCTGTTTGATTATTTTATATCTTATCTGTAAAATTATTTAAAACTATTAGAGAAGATTAAGCAAAAAATGCGAATAAATGTCTCTGTCTTATATCAAATTTACTTAGCTTTTTAATTGGTAAATAATGGTTCATAATTAATATAAAAATTTAAAGAAATTAGCTTTAAAATTAATCTCAGATATGAATTACAAAAAGAAAATCGATTATATAAGTGTTTTTTAAAAAGTTTATACTAAAAAACTTTGCCTGCTTTGATGTTTTTTTTTATTTAGTTGTAATAAGAAAAATGTTGAAACAAGTAATTCCATTCAAAAACAAGATTCAATTAATTTTATTGTGGATTCTATTCATGTATCAGATTCATGTAAAATCGCTTTAAAAAGGATAAAAAATCAATGGATAGGGCAGAGAAAAGAAAGGCTAAAATTCAATATATATAAAGTGACTTAAATAAAGTACTGTCTCAAAAAGTAAACTTAATACTCTGAAAATCTCCTAAAACGATAAGAAATGGGATTTAGACAATTTCTTCATTTTTTCCTCTATATAATAGTGTCCTTTAGCTTTGTCAGAGACCATTTTTATACTTTAACTTTTGTAAATAAACTTTAAAAACATAATTATCATAAATAACCAAACCCTGAAATTTATCAACCTCACAATTAAACTTTCCAGCCGATTTTAAGCTAACTTTGAAGTATGAAAAAATTAGAAACAAGAGAAGATATAGAACAACTTGTCAATGCTTTTTATGCGAAAGTTGTTAAGGATGAGACGATTGGTTTTTTCTTTAATGATATTGCCAAAGTAGATTGGGATAAGCATTTGCCGAAAATGTATTCTTTCTGGGAAACCATTCTTTTCGGGCAGATGTCTTACAAAGGAAATCCGATGGGAGTTCATTTTCCGATCAATGAGATTGAGGCGATGGAACAAAAACACTTCGACCGATGGCTGGAGCTTTGGAGAACAACTGTTGAAGAAAATTTTGTGGGAGAAAATGCCGATATGGCGATTTATAAGTCTGAAAATATTGCCAAATTGATGGCTTTTAAAATGGACTTGGCAAGAAGACTTTAGCTGTTAAAAGTTCTCAGATTAAGGAACGATTACCGTGAAAATGTAAGCGGCGAGGTTGACCAATAAAACGGTTCCGTAAAGAATATTTGTTTTTCCACGGCTTAAGGAAAGCATAACGATGAAAACCGATAATGAAAGAAGAATAATGTCTTTTTTATCCAGCCCCAAAACCAGTGGAATATCATACATAATGCAAACCACGGAAACTGCAGGAATAGTAAGTCCGATACTTGCCAGAGCCGATCCCAGTGCAAGATTCAGGCTCGACTGAATCTGATTTCCGCGCGCTGCCCTGATCGCGGCAAGCCCTTCGGGAAGTAGAACAACAGCTGCAATAATTACGCCCACCAAAGATTTCGGTGCACCCATACTCTGAACCATATTCTCGATGGTTGTGGACAGTCCTTTGGCCATCATCACAACAATTGCCAGACAGATGACCAGAAATATAAAGCTGATGAGTGTTTTATTAAAAGAAGGAATATAATGTTCTTCAGGATGCTCTTCGGGAACAATAAAATAATTTCGGTGTCTGATCGTCTGAACCATCAGAAATATCCCGTAAATAACGAGGCAGGCAATCGAAACAAATATCAGCTGCGCCTGATTATAAAACGGTCCGTTCACACTTGAGGTAAAATTAGGAAGAACCAGTGTTAAAACTAAAATGGATACAATGCTTACCAGATAAGTGGTGGCTGAGGTTCTGGCAAAAAACTGTTCGTAATATTTAACGCCTCCTACCAAAATACAGATGCCTAAAATACCGTTCAGAATAAGCATGACGGCGGCAAAAACCGTATCTCTTGCCAAGGTGATGGCCTGTTCACCACCGGCAACCATTAACGAAATAATTAAAGCCACTTCAATGATGGTGATGCACAATGCTAAAATAATCGTTCCGAAAGGTTCGCCGACTTTATGGGCTACAACTTCCGCATGATGCACTGCCGATAAAACGCTTCCGGTAAGCAAAAGACCCGCAACTACATCAAATACCACGCCCGTTCCCATTAATCCGGAGAAATAATATCCCACCGCCAAAACAGGAAAAATATAGGTATAATGTAACAGTTCTTTTATTTTCATAAGTGTCTACAAAATACAAAAAATCTATGAAATTTAAGATATCAAAAGAAAATATTAATAATATTTTAATGACTCCAGAAATAAAAATCCTGAAAATCGGTCAGCATATGAAATAATAGTCCAATGCCAATAATACGGATATTTCCTTTAAAAAATAGCATCAAAAAATACACCGCAATCGCATAGTAAGAATGCAAAAAATGAAAGCCGATGCTTCCGCGGTTGGGATCAAAAATGGGGTTTGCAAAAAGATGATCCAGATCCACAAGCATTGTTGCCAATAGAATGAGATACACTTTTTTCCAGTGATCACGATAAAAAATTAAAGCGATAAACACCGGAAAGACAAAATGCAGAAAGTAATGTGTAAATGTTTTTAACAATAAAATTTGCGAATGATCCATTAATGTGTAATTAAATATCCTTTTGCTACCTTAAAATCAGCGGCAGATCTTCTTTTCTGAATTTCAGTTTTACATAATAATCATAACCTTTATTTCCATAAAAGAGGTATTCTAAATTTGAAATCAGTTTCTTTTCAGTGGGGGTTAAAGATGTAAGCGAAGAATATAGTAAGGCCTTATTTCTTATAAAAATATAATTTTCTTTCAATATAGGGGAGAGGGAGATGGCTTTTCTCGTTGATTTGATTTCAAATCCTACTTTGTTTTTCTCAATCACATTCGGCTGGAATGGGATGGCTGTAAATTGGTTCTGAGCATTCATCCATTTTTTATGCTGAAAATATTGCTCTGTTTTTTCAGGATTTAAACTTTGCAATGCCATCACATAATTGAGCTGTGTAATTTTCCGGAAAGACTTTTTCTCAATCTCATTAAAGTTATCGTCATAGCCATAAGTAATGATGGTATCGCTTACCTGTTCCGGATCTGCAGTTGCTGTAAAATGATTGAGATGTAAAGAATCTGCAAGGGTTTTATCAAAAAAAGAAGCTAAGTTTTGGATATTTTTAGAATCTAATTCGGTTTCTAAAAAAGTGTTTTTTTGTTGAAGCTGAGCGATAATAGAATTAAAAGCTTCTCCGTTGACTGCACTTTTTATTTCAATATCGTCGTTATTTAAGTTGATAGAGAAATTGCGGGTTCGCGGTCCGGAAATGAATGAGATGCTTCCCAAACTGCCATTAATAAAAGAATCGGCTCTAAAATCGTTTTTTCCGGATGCAATGAATTGACGGATGTTTTTCAATGCTCTATCAGATGTTCCGATGATGCATTTTTCGTGATCAATCGTTAGAATAATCTGTTCTTTTTGAAATACATTTTTACCTTTATCGATGAATTTTTGCTGTTTCAGATATTTTATAAACTGTTGCTCATTTTTAATTTCAACAACGCTGTACCATTCAGAAAATTGGGTATTACTGACATGAAAAATTTGCAAAAAATCGGGAATTTGCACTCCCGATTCCTGTATTGAAATTGTATTTTTAGCCTTGTTCCCCAACCATTTTGAAGGATGGATGGCAAGGTTGGAAATATATTGTCTTTCCAGTTTTTTTACATCGATTAAAACTACAATATCCGCATTTTTAGGAATGAATTTTAATTCTTTATTCTGATGATAAAATGTGAAATAAACGATGGCAATCAGCAGAAAAACGGCCAAGACAATAATTTTCTTCATCTTATAAAATAGGCTGTTTTTTCTCAGATTCCTTTATTTTACGGATCTCATCAATTAAATCGAAGAAATACATCAGGCTGTTTTCCGAAGAATTTTTAATGCTGTAGTCTATTTCTGTTTCCAGGGCATCGCCTTTCGCTTCAGATTTAAAATAGACTTCACCAACATTTTTCTTTACAAAATCTAAGGTTTTTCTTTCGGAAGGACTCTTGAATTCTTTCTCTAAGCCGGTAAGAAGTCTCTCGATATCAAACCTTCCGGATGCAGGATATTTTGCGGAATCTTTCGCCCAGTTTTTAGAAATATCCGACTGGTTTTTCACGGTAATATTATCTGTAGAAGTTGTTACATAAACGGTTCCGTTTTTTACACTGAAGAATAACTGATCGAAATATCCGGTGCTTTTTTCTTCTTTAAACGCATAAAAATCCCCGTTCTTCGAGAATTTTTTTGCGGTGTTCTTGTTGGTTGTCAAAAGGTTGAAAATGCGGTTCCAATATCCCTCGTTTTCCGTAGCGAATGCAAACGTGAAATTCGGCATTGCCACTTCTTTTGTTTTCTTTACCTCTTTTTCGTTGTAGTCGTCGTCATAATCGTAGTCGGTATATTCTACGGTTTTTGTTTTTAGTTCGTTTAAGACAAAAATACCGTTTCCGGGAGCAATTTTGGCGATGGCTTCTTCGTCCAGAACAATCTTCATGGTTTCCATCATCAGTTCCATTTCCTTATGGTATTCAGATTCTCCTGAATTTTTCAAAAGGCTGTACATCAGGTCGAAATATTTGCTTCCGTCTATATTAATGGCATAATAACCAATGCTTTTATCGTTGATCAGCGACATCAGGTTTTTGTTTTTCTTCCCTTTGTAAATTGCTGAAAAATGACTCTGCACTTCAGGATTTTTGTGCTGATAGCTGCTCACCAGCCTTACTTTTTCCTTATCGAAATAAAGATTGTAAGAAGAATTGGAATTATAGATATTGTTAAAAATCTCTCCGAATTCGTAGCGTTTCATCATTTTGCCATAAATGCCTTCGTTTACAATTCTTCCGTAGTCGGTGTATACAAAAACATCAGCATTTGCATCTCTGAATTTCAGGATGTCTTTCGATACATCAAGTTCGAGACTAGAATTAAAATAGGTATTAAAGGAATCTTCGGCTATTTTCTTAACCAGCTTAAATTCCTGTATGCGAATAGAATCCAGCTCTTTTTGATAGGCCAAATCTTCTTTTTCTTCAATCTCCTGTTTTAGCGGAGGAAGCGTGAACTCGCTTTCTTTATCACCATAATTTTTATCGGTTGAGCCTTTCTTTTCCTCAGGATACTGATGGTGCTTTTCAAGATATTTGATGTCTTTTTCCTTTTTTGCAATTTCGGCTTTATTTTCCTTGATGCTTTCCTTTAAATATTTAATATCATCTTTCAGATAATCAATTTCTTCTCTATAGTCGAAGGGCTTTTCCGGAAGATCTGCGTAAGCAGAATCAACCGCCGCCGCAGCACTGTCTGCTACAGCTACAGCGCTGTCAGTTATTGCTTCATCAGACCAGTCGTACGGCTTGGTGTAACTGATCATTTTCAATACGGCACGATCTCCGTTCCAGGCAACAAACATATCATCTTCCAGACTTACGTAAGAATATTTGTCTTTTTTGGAAATTTCCAGTCCTTTTTTCTTTGTAGAATTAATGAATTCCAGAAATTTATCTTTATTGTCTAAAATAAAGTGAGCGGTGTAAACTTTTAAAGAATCATTGAAGCTCGCATAATGATACTGTGTAGCATCATATTTAATTCCGGTTTTGGAATAATCTGTCCACGTTGGTTTTTCTTTTTCTTCTTTCGTTACATCCAATAAAAAAGGATTCAGCTTCTGCCAATTCACTTTCTTATTGAGCTGTTTCCCGTTGATTTCCATATAAAATGAAGCATCCGCAGGAATTTTCATTTTCTGTTGGGAGAATGCGAGCGTAAACCCGAAAAATAAGAAGATAATCTGTGTTTTTAGTAAAATAGATTTCATGGTATGGGAAATTTATTGAAAGAGGATCGTATTTTGTAATTGTTTTTTCTGAAGAATAAAATCCAGAACATTGGCTTCCAGCTTCAGCGCTTTTTTGTTGGGTGAAAGCAAGTAAGAACTGTTTGTCTGAGATTTGATGCTGTTTTCAAACTGCATAATAGAAGTGTACTTGGCATCAGTAAAGATTTCTTTATCTGCCTTACTCATCTTGTCGTAATCACTTCTAAAGCTATTGATTTTATTTCGGGTAAAAGTTTTATTTGCCAGATTCTGACTGTAGATCTGTGTCGGAACCATTTTTCCTAAAATATTCTTAGCTTTTAACTGCTTTAATCCTGAATTGATATTTTCAATATTTTTGAAATTACAGCTTAATTTGATGATATAATTATCAAAATCCATCGAAGTTTTCACATTGGAAATTCCAGATGTTGCTTTGAGAATTTTTGCCGCTTCGTTAATTTTAGCTTCAATTTCAGATTTTTTCGGGACTTTTTTACCGTTAATGGTTTCCATTTTCGAGATCGATGCCAATCGGGTTTTGCTTTTGCTGGCGTTGAGAATGATAGTATATTCTCCGCTACCGTCGGCTTTTACATTTACTTTATCTAAAATATCGAAACAACTCGTTAAAAGTAATAGCGGTATTAACAGAAAAAGTTGTTTAAGAAAAGTTTTCATACTTGGGTTTATTTAAATTCTGCCTTTTAAATAATCCTGTCGAAGGTCTTCGTCCAGCTTTTCGATGGCGTATCTCAGGCAGGTTCTTGGCATTTCTTTGTAGTGTTTATTCAGGTAGTCAATAAGTTCTTTTTCATTTTTATTGCCCATTTCCCGAAGCAGCCAGCCGTTTGCTTTATGCATCAGATCATGGGTGTGCTTTAAATTTTGTGTGACAAACTCTTTCGTAAGATCAAAATAACCTTTTTTTATATAATGCATGGTTCCGACCACTGCGATTCTCTTGTGCCACATGTCTTCGGAATCCGAAAGTTTTTTTAGTAAGCTTTCTTTCTGATTTTCAAATGCATACCGGCCCAATATTTTATAACAGCTTGAATCCACAAGATCCCAATTGTTAACATGCTGTAAATGATTGAGATAAAACTCAACAAGCTCGTCCTTTACAGCTTTATCTTTTGTTTTTTCGAATTTTGAGATCAGCATGAATAAAGCCGTTAATCTGTGCTCATGATATTTTGAAGACAATAATTGGCTTAAATCTTCCCATGAAATTTTAGCATAGTATTCTTTTGCTACAGACCGCTGATCAGGAACTTTTACTCCAAGAAAAAGATCGCCTTCACCATATTCGCCTTTTCCGGTTTTGAAAAACTTAGGAAAAAACTCAGCCTTTTCGGGAATAGACAGAACAGCTAAAGCTTCTTCGATTTCTTTAAGGATTTTACTCATATGACTGGCAGATAGTTAATCAATATTATTTAAAGCTACATTTTCCTGCTCTTCCTCTTCCTTGGCAATCTTCTTAGGGTTAGCCACTTTAGCAATGGTAAGTCCCTGAACAATAATGGAAAATACAACCACACAATAAGTAATACTTAAAACAATATTACTGTTTTCACCTTTGGGAATGGATAATGCTAAGGCAATAGAAACTCCGCCCCGGATACCTCCCCATACCAAAACTTTTACCGTTTGCGGGCTGAATCTTGTTTTAAAAGACATAAATTTTGTAGGTCCCCAAATGGATATGAATCTCGCAAATAAAACCACAACGATGGCAATAAGCCCGGGAATCATAAAATGGCTTAAATCTTTGATGATTAATAATTCAAATCCGATAAAAAGGAATAAAACAGCATTTAAAATTTCATCGATCAGTTCCCAGAATTTAATCAGGTAATCCTGGGTAACAGATTTCATCTTGAATTTCACATTGAAATTACCCATGAATAATCCTGCGGCTACCATCGTCAACGGTCCGGAAATATGCATCTGTCTGGCAATAAGATATCCTCCCATAACCACAGAAAGCGTTACCAGTACTGAAATTATATAATCATCCACTTCACGCATTAATCTGGAAGTTACCCAACCTAAAATAACCCCCAATAAAAGCCCTCCACCGGCTTCTTTTAGCAATAGAATTCCGATACTTTCTACACCAAGATCTACTTCATTCCCGATCGCCAGCTGAAGAACCACTGTGAAGACCACAACCGCCATACCGTCGTTGAACAAAGATTCCCCGGCCACTTTTGTTTCCAGTGCTTTAGAAACATTAGCCTGCTTTAAAATACTTAAAACAGCAACAGGGTCGGTAGGAGAGATCAGGGCTCCAAAAAGCAGACAGTAAATGAACGGCAGCTGAAGACCCACCAAAGGAAGCAAATAATATACTCCAAAACCAACCACAAACGTAGAAATAACTACACCTGCAGTGGAAAATATGACCACAGGCCAGAATTGTTCCTTAAGATCATCTATGTTAATATGAATTCCTCCTGCAAACAGCAGAAAATTAAGCATGGCGCCCATCAGAACTTCTGTAAAGTCGATGCTGCTCATTAGATTATGGAGGTGTCCGAAGGTTCTTGGTAAAACAGTTTCTCCGAAAGAAACCAGAAATATGGAAACTACGATGGCGATTACCATGATCCCGATGGTACTCGGAAGTTTAAGGAATCTGTAGTTGAGATATGAAAATATGGATGCTAAAACTATTAAAGCTGAAAATGAATAATATAATTCCACTAAGCTGTTTTTTTAATTTATTTAATATTAATAATCGATATAAAGTACTTTAATGTAAATTTTGCTGTTGTCTTTTTCCCAGATGTCAAGTATTCCGTCTTTTGTAGATTTCGAACCGCGTGTATAATCCTGCCCGATATTCAGAATGTTCAGCAGAATATACTCATCACCGACGGAGTTTACCTGAAAAGGGGTCTTTTCAGCTTTTCCGTTACCGGAAGATCTTATGGCTCCGGTTAATGCCCTGAACTGTCCCAAATGATGAATAACGTTATTAGAATCCTGCTTAGAGTCGTACGCTTTAAGCAAAATCAACAGAATGTCGAGATTCGTAGGGTCTTTTTCATACAGAATTTTCCCCAGTTTTATGCACTCGTCGAAGTTGGCGGTTTTAAAAGCTTCTGCCAAAGTTTTGAAGTCATCATCGTTGGTAGAAACCACATCTTTACGGAAATTTCTTCCATAGTAAAGATGTTGTGTTTCTATGGTGTCCAGAGATTTCGGATAGCCTTTATACTTAAAAATCAGTTTTTCGTAATTGTACGGAGATTTCTCGTTTTTAAGATTTTTCTCAATCGCTTTAAAATCAATTGCAGATTTCTGGGCAAAGCCAAAAACCGAAACAAAAAGGAATAAAAGGAAAAAGGGATATTTCATTAATCGTTGTTGTTTTCTTCTTCCTCGTCGTTGTCGAAATATTCGAAAAGGAAATCGTTGTAAGGAAATCTTGAGATATGAATCTTCATCACCTCATCGTAGATCATTTTTTTCATTTCCGGGAAGTTTTCTTTCGTTAAAGCTGAAATGAAAACCGTTGGATATTTAGATTTTGCCATCCACGTTTTTTTCCATTCATCCAGAGAAATATTTTTCTTTGTTGAAGGTGTTAAATCGTCTTCGTCCTTTTTTTCATAGCTGAAATCATCAATTTTATTGAAAACCATCACCATCGGCTTCTGATGGGCATTGATTTCCATTAAAATCTGATTTACAGAATCTATATGATCTTCAAAACTTTCATGAGAAATGTCCACCACATGAATCAAAAGATCCGCTTCACGAACCTCATCCAGCGTAGATTTGAATGATTCTACCAACTGAGTAGGTAATTTTCTGATAAATCCTACCGTATCCGTCAAAAGAAATGGTAAATTTCCGATTACCACTTTTCTTACGGTCGTGTCAAGCGTTGCGAATAATTTATTTTCAGCAAAAACCTCAGATTTTGACAAGGCATTCATCAATGTTGATTTTCCAACGTTGGTATACCCGACCAAAGCGGCACGAACTACTTTTCCACGGTTGTTTCTTTGCGTGGCCATCTGTTTGTCGATCGTTTTCAGTTTGTCTTTCAACAAAGAGATTCTGTCACGGATGATACGTCTGTCGGTTTCAATTTCCGTTTCCCCGGGACCTCTCATCCCGATTCCCCCTTTCTGACGCTCCAGGTGAGTCCACATTCTTGTTAATCGAGGTAAAAGATATTGATACTGAGCTAATTCTACCTGTGTTCTTGCATAAGAAGTCGTTGCTCTCTGTGCAAAAATATCAAGGATTAGGTTGGTTCTGTCCAGAATTTTAACTTCCATTTCTCTTTCCAGGTTTTTAAGCTGGGAAGGAGATAATTCGTCATCGAAAATGACCGTTCCTATATTGTTTTCCTTTACGTATTCTTTAATTTCCTGGGCTTTACCGCTTCCGATAAACGTTTTGGAGTCAGGCTGCGTTAATTTTTGAGTAAATCTTTTGTCTACCGAGGCTCCGGCTGTATAGGCCAAAAACTCCAGCTCATCCATATATTCCTGAAGTTTATCCTCATCCTGATGTTGTGTGATAACACCTACCAAAACTACCTTCTCGTAATTATGTTCTTTCTTTTCTAACATTAAGTTCTATCTGTATTTGTGAGATTTACAAGATAGCATTTTTCAGGAAAAAATACAAGTGGAATTTCTGTGGTATTTATTTTTAATGATAATTTAAACTTATAATATTACGGATTTGTAGAAAATCAATACCTTTGAAGAACCAAATTTTAAGTTTTTTTTAATAAATTTTAAGTTATTATAAAGAACTGACATTCAAAGTTTATTATGATTGGCAATATTAAATGTATGATTATCGAAGACGATGAACTGGACAGGCTCGTACTTCATCAACATATCAAGCAATTTGAGAATATTGCTGTGGTGGGCTCTTTTGATTCTGCCGAGAAAGCAATTCCGTACCTTAATACGCCCATCGATCTTATTATTCTGGATATCGATCTGCCCGGAATGAACGGCATTGAATTCAGGAAAATGACAAAAAAAATCCCTGCGTGCATATTTGTCAGCTCTCATCCTGAATATGCTATTGATACTTTTGAGGTAGATACCTTTGATTTTATTACAAAGCCTCTGAAATCCGAACGTTTTAATAATTCTATTCATAAGCTTTTTGACTTCCTTGAAATGAAGGCAAAATCTGAAAATTTTGATGCGCTTGTAGGAGAAAATAACATCCGTGTAAAAGAGGGCAACAACATCGCTCAGATTAAAATGAGTGATATTCTTTATCTGGAAGCATTGAAAGACTACACCAGAATTGTGACTTCTGAAAAAAAATACTGTATCCTGGATTCTATCGGAAGCATTCTGCACAAAAATTATTTTGACTCGTTTATCAGAATTCATCGCAGCTATGCTGTTCCCAAGCATTTAATCAGAAGCAAAAATACTCATGAGGTAGAGTTGGTTCATCAGATTAAACTGCCGATTGGCAGAACATATAAAAGTAATTTAGACTTTTTTGGAGCTTAAAATAATCGTGCTTCCTTTATCTTTTTCAGTATTTACTTCGATTTGCATATCGATTGCTTTAGATAGATCTCTTATCAGATGGAGTCCCAATCCTTTCTTGGTTCCGATGGTCAGGCTGTCGTCAAACAGAGCCTTGAATTTTTTTATGGAAGCACCTTCGCCGTTATCGCTGATGCTGATGTAATTTGTATTTCCATCGGAAAAAGCTTTCCAAAGAATGATTTTTCCACCTTCTTTTTGTTCTAAAACTTTTATGGCATTATTGGTTAAGTTCCGGGTAATCGTTTTCAGGTATTCTTTGTCCGTTGAAATAGTCATGTTTTCAGGAAAATCAAAATCAAATTGAATATTCTCCACCCAGGAAAAGTCTTCTTTAATGTCTTTAAAAATATCTTTCACAAAGACGGTTGTAATGTCGGGAGAGAAATTGTTCATCTGACCCTTGCTCCAGAG
Source organism: Chryseobacterium arachidis (assembly GCF_900129245.1). Classification (GTDB taxonomy): domain Bacteria; phylum Bacteroidota; class Bacteroidia; order Flavobacteriales; family Weeksellaceae; genus Chryseobacterium; species Chryseobacterium arachidis. The sequence continues at coordinate 34,052 of NZ_FQUT01000014.1, read as the reverse complement.
AAGAAGATCCTCCATTTGCTGTAATAAATTTTCTGATGCGCTGATTACTTTATTTTCCAGTCGTTGCTTGGTTTCATCATCCATCAGTTCGGGGGCTTCTTTCTGCAGATGAAGAAAGTGAATTAACCCTGCAACCGGACTTCGGAGATCGTGATTCAGTATGCCGAAAAACTGCATATTGGTTTTGTTTGCTTTGTCCAGCTTTATATTTAATTTTTGAAAACGGTCGCTGTTTCTTTGGGATTGTCTATAGAGAAAAAATAATAAAGCTCCGATAATCAGTAGCGCAGCGAGACCTAAAATATAGTAGACTTTTTCTTTTTCTTTGTTTTTGATTATTAATTTATTAAGTGAGATCTCTTTATTCTTTTGTTCAACCACTTTCTGGCTTTCAAGCTTGGCGATTTCATTTTTCCGGCTCTGGGAGTAGATGGAGTCCCGCGTGGTGTAATATTCCTGAATATTTTGAGCATAACCGTTGAGATCCTTTTTCAGCATACTCAGTTCCGACATGCCGAGATAATTGAACATCACCCATTGTTTATTGTTGTTATGCTCTGCAATATTTTTACTGATATCAAATTCTTCCTGAGCTTTTTGCAAAAGTTGGCTCTTCCTCCATTGAAGCTGGTTTCTGTATTTTCCGTATTGCTTATAAAAATCTAGATAGGTATATGCCATATTGTAATGGTTGGCAACCGACATGTAATGATGGGGAGAAATTCGGTTCCAGATTTCCTGTGCCTTCATCTGAATATGATAACTTTCCATTAATTTGCCGACATCTAAAAGTGACCAGTTGGTAAAAAGCCATGCCTGCCCAAAGTCATTTTCTGTATTTTTAAAATATTGATAGGATTTTTCGAAATTCACCTGCGCTTCTTTTGTATTTCCCAGGCTTCTTTCAATTTCTGCAAAAACACCGTAACAAAAGCCTAATGCGTCCGGTGATTTTGAGGCCTTAGCGACCTGTAATGCCTTATTGATGTTTTCATATGCCTTTTCTTTGTTGGATTCATCTAGATAAAGAAATGCTAAACTTCTGTAAGCTGAATTAATAATCCACAGGTTTTTACTTTTGGTGCCAGAATCAATGGCTTTTAAATAATTTTCTACGGCTTTTGCGTGTTCCCCTTTCTGATGAAAGAGCCTGGCAAACATGTAGTAATTGTCTGCCATCCTGAAATTGTCTTTATTTTTTGCGTTGATATGGAAAGATTGCTGATTGTATTTAATTGCTTCATTGATATTGTTTTTCTCAGTATAATAACTTACCAAGCCTAAAAGTGTTTTGCCCTGTTGAGAGTTCCATCTGTTTTTTTTGATGAGAATAAGGTTGTTTTTTGTGTATAAAAGGCAGCTGTCGGGATTATAAATTCTGTAGATATCAATTAAATTTTGCTGAAGTTCGAAACGTTTTTGCTCCGAATGATTTTTCTTCAGTTCTTTTTTGAAATATTCAAGCTTTGAAAACTCCTGCGGATACAATGATAACGGCAAGAATATGAGGAAAAATATAAATCTTGCAATCATAAAGTGTTAGTTTTTACTAAGATACTATTTTATAATGTCATTCGTCGATTTTTTTGGTCGTTTATCTATTTTCAAAATATATGCTTTACATATATGGTAATTTAGCAATTCAAAATTCACTTAAAAATTTTTGACAAAAAACCAATTAATAACCACAAAACCATTTTATATGAAAAGAAAATCTATTCAATGCTTCTTTCTCATGTTAATGCTCGTCCCCGTCACTTTACTGAAAGCACAATCGGCTGTTTTGGCAACAGGGGCAAACGCAACAGGAAGCAATGGCTCGGTATCTTACAGTGTAGGGCAAGCTGCCTACCTGTCAAAGGGAGGTAACCGGGAAGTTTCTGAAGGGGTACAGCATGCTTACGAAATTATTACGCTGGCAACTGATGAAACCTCACAAGTAACTGAAGAAGGGATTGTTTTGTATCCTAATCCTTTTAAAGACTATCTCTATCTGGATTTTACAACCAACAGTTTTAAGGGCTCCAGCTATCAGCTTTTTGATGCCCAGGGGAAACTCATTAAAACGGATAAGATTGATCAATCAAAATCTGAATTCAATTTTTCTGATCTGCCGTCGGCAATGTATATCATCAGAATCAATCAGGAAGGTAAAAACATCAAAACATTTAAAATTATTAAAAAATAACAACCATGAAAAAAATATTACTTGCAGCGGGAATTGTGCTGGGTACACATTTAGCCTTTGCACAAGCTCCCGAAAAAATGAGCTATCAGGCAATCGTCCGCAATGCGGGAGGACAGATTTTAGCTAACCAGAGTGTTGGGGTAAGAGTAAGTGTTCTGCAGGGTTCTCCGGCAGGAGCTGTTGTGTACTCTGAAAGGTTAACAGGAAGCACCAATGCGAACGGCTTGCTTACTATGGAAATCGGTTCCGGAACAGTGCTTTCTGGGGTATTTAATACAATAAACTGGCCTTCGGGAAGCTATTATTTAAAAACGGAAACCGACCCTACTGGCGGAACAACATATACAATTACAGGAACAAGCCAGCTACTAAGCGTACCGTATGCAATGTTTGCTAAAACGGCAGGCGGGGTAAGCGGCGGTGGAGCTTTTTCTATTCCCTATGTAAATTCATTTACCAACGCCGGAAATTTATTTTCAATTACCAATAACGGTGACGGAACTTCTTTAGAAGGGATCAACAGCACAACAACATCAAGTATTGCCGCAGTAAGAGGTATTGCCAATAACACAGCTCCAGGAGGATTTTCATCGGGACTTCGAGGGATCAACAATGGTACAGGAGGGTTAGGAATTGGAGCATGGGGAAGCCAGGACGGATCTGGTTGGGGTGTTTATGGGGTTACTCCTGCCGGACTTGGGGTTTATGGAAATTCATCTGCTGCCGGATATGGAGTTTATGCCAACAGTAATACAGGAACAGGTTTAAACGCAACCAGTAATAATGGTATTGCTGCCAGTGTTTCTATTTTTAATAATGCTAATAATAATAATGTTCTGAATGCCAATACGGTAGGAAACGGGACAGTAGTGAATGTATCGACTACGGGAACTGGTAAAGGGGTACTTAGTTCTACAGGTTCAGGATTTGCGGTACATGGTATTGCGTCTGCTCAATCATCGGCAGGTATTATCGGAGATAATAATGGAGCGGGAGAAGCTGTGGTAGGAAGAACAACCAGCGATATTGCAGCAGCAGTTGTTGGTAGAAATGATGGTGGAGGTTATGGAGTGCGAGGTTTTGTGGCAACCAATACTACAGGAACAGCAATTGGTGTATTGGGGCAGGTAGGTTTAAACAGCAGTAAAGGCCGTGCAGGACGTTTTGAAAACTTTAATGCATCTAATGATATCAACAACGTATTCGAAGTAGAAACCAATGGAAATGGTAATATTCCGGATAATACACAGGGTAACGCTTCTTCTTTCCTGGTAGATAATACAAACAGTGTAGGAGCAGCCGTAAGAGCTGAGGTGAATACCATCTTTGGAAACTTTGGTGCAGCAGCAGTCTTTGGTGTTTCTTCAGGAACGGGAGGCCGTGCAGGATTATTTTACGCATCAAATCCGGCAGGAAACGGAGCTTCATTAATCGCTTTGACAGACGGAAATGGAAACGCCATCACTGCCAATGCAGGTAAAGACGGAAACGGTATCGAAACCAATATCGACGGGGCCGGTAATGCTCTTTACGCTTGGGTTCCTTCGTTTGCAACAGGCCGTGCAGGAAGGTTTAATATTTTCAATACGTCTAATACAAGCGATGTAATCACTGTAACGACGGTAGGAAATGGTGTTGCCGGGAATTTCAAAGTAGATAGGGTAACTGGTACATCTGCTGCGGTAAAAGGGGAAGTAAATTCTCAATTCGCAAACTTCGGAACGGCTGGTATTTATGGTATTTCATCAGGAACAGGAGGTTATGCAGGACTTTTCCATGCAAGTAATCCTGCAGGAAACGGACCTGCTTTAATTGCTCTGGCAGATGGAAACGGAAATGGTATCACTGCCAATGCGGGTGGTACGGGTGATGGGGTAGAAGCTACGGTAGACGGAAATGGTTCGGCTATTTTTGGATGGGTTCCCAACTTCGGGACCGGTAGAGCAGGATATTTCAGAAATTTTAATACATCAAACGCGACGGCGGTATTAAGTGTAACCAATGCAGGAACAGGGTCTGCTTTCTTTGTGAATCATACAGGATCTTCCGGAAGCTTGGCAACTCTTCAGAGCGCAGGAGCCAATGTAGCCCGTATTGATAAAACAGGGAAAGGTTTCTTCAACGGAGGAACTCAAAGCAGTGGAGCCGACGTTGCAGAAGCATTTGATGTGGAAGGAAATACTTCAGAATACGAACCGGGAGATATCTTAGTGATTTCAACAGATTCCGACAGAACCGTGGAGAAATCATCGAAGCCTTACTCTAATTTGGTTGCAGGAGTATATGCTACAAAACCGGGTGTATTGCTCACGGAAGAAAATATTGATTCTGAATTAATCGGTAAAGTTCCGATGGGAGTAATTGGTGTAATTCCTACCAAAGTTTGCCTGGAAGGAGGAGCTATCAAAAGAGGGGATCTTTTGGTAACATCTTCTAAAACGGGAGTTGCAATGAAAGCCAACCTTAAAAAGGTAAAAATCGGACAGGTACTTGGAAAAGCGCTTCAGGATTATGATCAAAACGGAATCGGAAAAATAAACGTATTAGTTAACATTAAATAAACGACCATGAAATCACTATATATCATTGCTTTTTTAGCATTAAGTGTAAATATTTATGCCCAGCAGGATAAAAAAGTATCGGAAGTACAAGAAGCCGACAATTATAAAGAATCGAAGGAATTTGAAGCTAAAATGATAAAGGAAGCCCAGGAAAGATCTGCTCAAAAGCCCTCTGCTGTAACGTTGGCATCTGAACAGGGCTTGGAAATAAAGAAACAATCTCCAGAACAGGAAGTTTCAAACAGCAACTCGGGAAAACTGCTTCCGAATACGGCAAGTTTCGAAGAATTTTTAGCCACAATTCCGGGGAGAAAAGCGCGTAAAGCTGCAGCGCCAAATAGTCCTGCGAACAATACACAAGGTTTGATGAGCACACCGGATCTAACGATTCAGGATATCAAGAAAACAATCCCTAAAAACTAATAACCAAAATAGATTTTTCAACTAAAGAGAAAGTCCGCCGAAAGCGGACTTTTTTATTTCAAAATGAAAGTCTGCTTAGTCCCAATCGGCAGCTACAAATTTCATTGCATTTCCTCTATCGTATGTCAATGTTAAAAAGTGACCTTCCACTTTATAATTTGTCACATTTTTCAGACTTTTAGAAAAATCATCTTCCAGTTTTATGTTCGGACACGTCATTTCTGTAGCTCCGATTCCTGAAATTTTTACTTTGCCGTCTTTTTTAAATTCAGAAGCGAAGAATATTCTGTTGCATCCCATAAATGCGCCTGCTTTTATTTTCCCGTTTTCAATGGTGGAGGTAAGATCGATTTTAGCATTGTTTCTAATTAAATCTTCTTTACTGTAATCTTCAAAAGAAACCAGCATCCATTCTCTCTGTATCTGATGATTTTTTACGGGAACAGAGGAGCAATTTAAGCTCAATCCGAACCATAAAATGCTAAAAACGGTAAGCAATATTTTTTTCATAAGTCTCTCTGATCCATTTTCATACCATCTCAGATAGAAGACAGTAAAAAAATTAGTAAATTAGCGACACAAAAATTATTTTATAAAATGAAAAGAATATTACTACTATTCACTTTCCTTTTAAGTTTTGCTCAGATGAGGGCAGACGAGGGGATGTGGCTGTTAATGCTCGTGAAAAGATTGAATGGGGTGGATATGCAAAAAGAAGGATTGCATCTTACACCTGAAGAAATCTATTCTGTGAACAACTCTAGCTTAAAAGATGCGATCGTAAGCTTTGGCGGGTTCTGTACAGGAGAGATTGTTTCTAACCAAGGTCTTATTTTTACCAACCACCACTGTGGATATGGTGCTGTAGCAGCGGCTTCTACACCGGAAAAAGATTATCTGAAAAACGGATTCTGGGCAATGAAGCAGAAAGACGAATTCAATGCAAAAGATCTTTATGTAAGATTTTTGGTAAGAATGGATGATGCTACCCAAAGAATCAATTCAAAATTAAATAACAATATGTCCGCTGCAGAGAGAAAAGCTGTGATCGACGCTGAAACTAAAGCGATCCAGTCTGAAAACTCTGAGAACGGAAAATATACGGTCGTTGTAAGAGATTTCTTCAACGGAAATGAATTCTATTATTTTGTTTATCAGGATTATAAAGACATCAGATTGGTTGGAGCTCCGCCTTCAGCATTAGGAAAATTTGGTGGCGATACAGACAACTGGGAGTGGCCAAGACACACGGCAGACTTTACCGTTTTCAGAGTGTATGCTGATGCCGCAGGAAACCCTGCGGAATTTTCTCCAAGCAACGTCCCATTAAAACCTAAGCATTTCTTACCGGTTTCTCTTAAAGGGGTGAAGCCTGGTGATTTCTCAATGATTTTAGGATACCCTGGAAGAACAAACCGTTACCTGACTTCTTACGGAATTCAGCAGATGGTAAACAAAGATTATCCGGCTTGGGTTGAGGCTTCTAAATTGGCAATGGATGTGATGAAGAAGTATATGGATAAAGATAAAGGAACTCAGCTTAACTACGCTTCTCAGTATGCTTCTGTAGCTAACTACTGGAAAAACAGACAGGGAACCATTGACGCCGTTATCAAAAACGGAACGATTACAGATAAGCAAAAAATCGAAGAAAGATTCAAAACATGGGCTGTACAACCTGCAAATATTACTGAGTACGAAACGGTTTTAGAAGATATCGGAATCTATTACAAGCAGACTTCAGACAGAAATGTTGAGAGAATGTACATGACTCAGCTTTCAAGAAACTCTAAATATTTCTCGCTTGCTTTACAGGTAGGAAGTGTTCTTCAGGCTTATGCAAAACAAGATATGGCAGGAAGACTGGCGATGAAACCAAAAGTAGATGCTGCTTTGAAATCAGCTTATGAAAACATCAACATCAAGCTTGAAGGTGAAATGATGAACTCTATGGTAAACCTTTACCAGACAAAAGTAAACAAAGAAGTTGCTTCTGAAACCATTATGGGATTAGATGCTAAAAACCTTTCTAACGTTGCTTATTCTTCAATTTTTGCTAACAAAACTTCTGCAACAAACTTCGTATTGAACCCGGATGCTCTGAAATTAGATGCAGATCCGCTTTGGAAAATTGCAAACGGAATCATTGCTGATCAAAGACTTTCAGCAGAGAGATTCGTAAAAATTGATGATAATTTTGCTAAAAACAACAGATTATTCTTAGCAGGATTAATGAAGGCTATGCCTGAGAAAAAATTCTATCCGGATGCTAACTCTACCATGAGATTAACGTACGGAACAGTGGATAAATTGCCAATCAGACAAGACAGAAACTACTTCGGTGTTACAGATAACTACTATACAGATATGGCAGGTCTTGTAGGAAAATATAAGAAAGGTGACGAAGAATTCGATCTTCCACAAAGAGTTATTGATCTTTATAACCTTAAAGATTTCGGACAGTATGCGGATGCTAAAGGGTACATGCCGGTAAACTTCTTATCAAATAACGATATTACAGGAGGTAATTCTGGTTCTCCGGTAATTGATGCAGATGGAAACCTTATCGGTATCGCATTCGACGGAAACAGTGAAGCATTAAGCGGTGACATCGTTTTCGAAGACGAATGGCAGAAAACAATCAACGTAGACGTTCGTTTCGTTCTTTGGACAATCGACAAATACGCCGGAGCAAGAAGATTGATCGACGAATTACAATTGGTAAGAGACGAAAATACTCCTGCAGATACAAAAACAAAAATGCCTAAAGCAGCTCCTGCAAAAGGAAAGAAAAAATAATCTTTTTTGATATATTTTAAGAACCGTGAAAGTTTTCTTTCACGGTTTTTTTATGCCTTATTTTTTACTATTTTAACAGCTTTAAAATAGCTTACAAACACAATGAAAACTAAAATATTCCTGAGTTTCCTGACACTCTTATTCCTTTTCAATTGTAAGAAGGAAACAGATAAGAATGTAAAGATGAAAAGCAATTCTTCGGTACAAATCAGTTCAGAAAAAGACAGTTTGAACACCAATCATATCTCAAAGAAAATATCTCCAAGTCCTTTTACGGATGATCATTTGGCATTAGAAAACGTTTTGGTTAATGGAAATGATATCATTCTTTCCAAAGCAAAATTCGGAAAAATCTATCCGAAACACGATTCCGTAAAAACCGAATTATGGGAATGCGGAAGCGCCTTTGATTGGCTTGACAAAGAATGGATGGAAAAAACGTATGGAAAAGATCTGGTGAATTTTGATGGAAAAATAACCACTTTCTATGTGAATCATGCTGAATTCAATTCGGATAATCATATTATTCTTTTCAGCCAGGCTCAGGCGGATAAAAATGATTTTGAGATCAAGTCGCATCATATTACGCTTAATAAAAATACAACAATCAATAAATTTCAAAAGCTTTTTCCAAAACTGAAAAAAGATGAAACCGATCAAAAGAATGTCGTAAGCTTCAGAATTCCTGTTGCGAAAGACGGGGAGGATTCTTTTATATTTTATTTTAAAGACGGAAAATTAGAAAGCTTTTATTTATGGTGGTTACTTTGTTAATTTAAACTCATGAAAAAAGAATCAATAGAATTTAAAGCTGTCATTCAGCAAAACGGGGAAATAAATGCTGCTTTTGTCGAATTTCCTTTTTCTACGGAAGAACTATTTAATAAAAAAGGTCAGGTAAAAATCAAGGCGACTTTCGATGATAAAGTTGAATATCGTGGGAGCTTGGCTAAAATGAAATCCGACTGTCATATTTTAGGTCTGACTCAGGAAATCCGAAAACAACTAGGAAAAACTTTTGGCGATGAAGTTTTTGTTTCTTTAATTGAAGATAAAGAGGAGAGAACTGTTGAAATCGAGGATGATATTGTTCTGATTTTTAATGAAAATAAGGAAGCGAAAACATTGTTTGACAAAATGAGCTATACCCATAAAAAAGAATATATTCGCTGGATTGAAGAAGCCAAAAAGCCCGAAACAAGGGAAAACAGAAAGATAAAAATGATACGGATGATTTTGGATGGGAAGAAAGGAGTTTAGATTTTTACATTTCCAGATTCACCACAAGAAATTGTTTCACGCCACCATTAATCACGGTAATCGAATTTTCATTATAATGAACAACGATTCCTAAATCATTCCTAATTTCTTTAAAATAACCCGTTTCAGTATTGGATGAAAGTACATTTTTCTGCCAAGAAAATTCTGCCGACTGCCCATTGCTGTTTTGGATAATCAATGTTCCAAAAGTGTTGTTTAGTTTAGATATATTGATTTCTGCCACTGAACTTTCGTTAGGTGCAAATTCTTTAGACAATAAATTAATTGAAGTTAAATTCTTTTCTTTTGAATTGATTTCCAGAATTTCGTCAGCTGTTTTCATGAAGTTATTCTTAATTGATAATGGTAAATTTGGGATTATATGGCGACAAAACTTGACGTATTTTCCATGAATAGAATAATAAAAAAGTTTCGGGGCAACTTTGTTGCCCCGAAACCTATACAATTAATTAACACTAATTCCTAAATAATTCAAATAAGAATCCAGCAGTGCTTTATCAAAAACAGGTTCTTTAATTCCAGAACCTTCGAGAAACTTGATGACATTCGAGCAATCCCAGATATAAGTGTGCTGATACAGTTCCACGGTGGAAAGACCTTCATGCATATTATCTTTAAACAGGCTTGTTAACGGATACAGTCGGTTTTTACTGTCATTTTCCCACTGTTTTCGCCAGTCTTTATAAGAAAGCCCTTTCAGATCGAAAGGATAATATTGTTTAAACAAATCGAAAAACTGTTCTAAGGTAAGATTGGTTTCAGGACTTGCAATCAGATTGAATTTTTTTCCGATAGCATCTTTGTTCTTGGTAATATGAGCCATTGACTGAGTCATATAATCAACAGTAATCAAGCCTTCTCTCAGTTCCGTAAGCATAGGGTAAGACTTGAACTCGATACAGTTTTTAACCAGGCCAGACCACCACTGGTAAGGCGCACTGGCTCCCGATTTACTGTGGCACATTGCATAGCCGAGACGGTAGGTTATTAACGGTAATCCTTCTTTAGCAGCAAGATCGGCAATTGCTTCCATCACATATTTGCTTCTTACATAGCCGATGTCTTTACTTACAGAAATAATATTTTGTTCAATATCATCAGATTCCATCATCACAGTTTTTCCGGTAAAAATATGTCCCCAGCTGTAAACCGAAATGGTAGATAGTAAAGCCAGGCATTTTGTTTTTTCGGCTCCCGCAAGACGGATGATTTCTCTTAAACCTTCTACGTTCGGAGCTTTCATATAAGAATAAGGCTCAATAAAGTTAACAGAGCTTCCGGAATGGTAAATGAGATCTAAATTTCCTGCAAGTTCCTTAAATTTCTGATCAGACAGACCTAATGAAGGCAAAGCCAAGTCTCCGACGATCGGAATAATTCTTGATGTTTGACCAGTTTTTCTCGGAATATGAAACTGCTTAAAACATTTGTCGATTTTTTCCATTGCATGAAATTCGTCCTGAGCTCTTACCAGACAATGGATGTCTGCTTCTGTTGTATCCAAAAGCTCCTGTAAAAGATGAATTCCTACAAATCCTGTAACTCCTGTCAGGAATATTGCTTTCGGGTTTTTCAATTGTTTCGGATCAAAGGTTCCTTCGAAAACGGTTCCCTGATTAAGATAAACATCGTTCTGAAGTTCTACATAAGGTTCCACATCTTCTACCGGGAGTGCTTCTCTTTCTTCTTTTGCTCTTGCTATTAAAGCATTTGAAAAATCCCGAAGAACAGGGTACTGATATACATCCCGGATATAAACCTTCACATTCAGCTTTTCCTGTAAAGAAACAGCTGCAATGGCTACAAGAAGTGAATTTCCTCCGATATCGAAAAAGTTGTCGGTGATATTGATAACAGGTCTTTCCAGTTCTTCAGCCCAGATTTCAGCGATAATTCTTTCGGTATCGTTTGTTGGCGGTTCATGGGAAATAAGCTCTTTCGCTTCCTCGTCTGCTCGTGTTTTTAAAAGGTTTGTATCAGTCTTTCCATTAGGCGTAAGCGGGATTTTATCAATAAAAATAATCTGTGCGGGAATCATATAACCAGGTAATTCTTCTTTCAGCTGGTTTCTGATGATTGAAATATCTTTTTCTAAGTTATCTTTAGGCACGACAAAAGCAACGAGATATTTATTGTCTCCATTATTATCTTTTGTAATAACAGATGCTTCTTCTACACCATTGATTTGGGCGATTGCTCTTTCCACTTCACCAAGCTCCACACGAAAACCTCTGATCTTTACCTGATTGTCAATTCTTCCCAAAAACTCTATGTCTCCATTGGCGGTCCATCTGGCAAGATCTCCTGTTCTGTACAGTTTTTCGTTTTCTTTGAAAGGACTTTTAATGAATTTCGTCTCGGTTAATTGCTGGTTATTTAAATATCCTTTTGCCAGCAAATTTCCTCCGATAAATAACTCTCCTGTGGCACCTACCGGTAATAACTCCAACTGATCATTTAAAATATATGCATTAGCATTGGCGATGGGCTTTCCTATTGAAGATACGTATTGCCCGTTTGCATCTTTTACTTTTCTGAAGGTGGCATATACGGTACACTCCGTAGGTCCATAATAATCAATAAGTTCATAATTCAGTTCTGACGTTAGTACAGGTTTAAGCTTTTCTCCTGCGGTAAAAAGATATTTCAGAGCCAAATCATTTTGGCTTTTCGTTTTTTCTATAACAGAAGGAGCAAGGACTGTAGGTACAAAACCGTGAGTAATTCTGTTTTTTCGGAAATAATTAACCAAAGCAGAAGCTTCTGTACGTTCCTCATTATCTGCAATATAAATCGTTGCGCCAGAAGTGAGCGCAGACCAGGTTTCCCAAACCGAAATATCGAAGGCGAGCCCCGCAACAAGGCTCAATTTGGATGTATGATCTACATGGAAATATTCATTATGCCACGTAACAAGATGCTGAATACTATGATGGGAAACCATCACGCCTTTCGGATTTCCTGTTGATCCTGAAGTATATATTGTATAGGCTAAAGACTCCTGTCCGATTTTTATATGCGCAGGTTCTGCATTAAAGCCTTGAAGGTCTTCTGTTGTATTGAAAATAAAAAGTTCTGTATCGGTTTCTGCTAAAGAAGAAGACAACAAGCTATTGGTAATTAATACAATTGCAGAGGTGTCAGCAAGAATAAATTCTACTCTCTTGGCAGGATAAGAATGATCGATTGGGACATAAGCCGCACCCGTTTTTAGAATACCTAAAATAGAGACAATCCATTCCAGAGAACGGTCTAACCAGACAGGAACATACCTTCCTTCTTTAATCCCTTTTTTTATAAGCAGATTGGCTATTTGGTTGCTCAGTTTATCCAGTTCCCGATAGGTAATCTCTTTATTCCGGAATACGGCTGCAGGTTTTTCAGGAAAAAGAGTTGCTTGTTTTTGAAAAAGGGAAAGTAAAGTTTCATCTATTTTATAATCCCAACCTGTGCTATTGAATTCATGTAAAATTTTTTCTTTGTCTTGTGATGATAGTGGAATGGCCACTCCTGCAGTGAGCGCTTGCTCTGTTGATGTTGTGTTTGACATGTTAATAGAGTTTTTTAAGTTAAAATGTTATTTTGATTTTTTATGATTGATTATTAATGATTTGTATAAAATTTTTTCGAAAAAAGACAATAAAAATTTTGCACGATCAACAAGAAACGTGTTTTTTACTTTTTTGAAAATTTGATTTGGTAATGACAGAACTAAAAATACAGAGGTAATATTTGTAAAAATTAACTTTATATTTTCAGATTAAAGGAAAGCTAGCAGGTGTTTGATAAATCTGTTTTCATATTGCTGTAATATTTAAAAAATGGTATTTAAATTTAACATAATAATTGTAATAAACAGCAAAATCTTTGTTTTTTTTCTCTTAAATGGGAATTATATTGATGAATAGACGTTTTTTGATTTTAAAAACTTATTCCAAACACCAATATTTTTCAGAATTCATGTGATGAAACACTGTTAGGCATTCCAGAATTCCCTGTCAAGGCTTCTGTATTGTATCGCTTCAGATACATGATTTGATAAAATGCTTTCAGACTCATCAAGATCGGCAATGGTTCTTGCAACTTTTAGAATTCTGTCATAAGCTCTGGCGGAAAGATTGAGTTTTTCCATTGCCATTTTGATCAGAGTAAAAGAAGATTCATCCAATTCACAAAACTTTTCAATTTCCTTGGGACCAATTTGAGCATTATAGCTGATTTTTAAATCTTTATATCGTTCCCTTTGTATTTCACGTGCAATTAAAACACGCTTTCTGATATCTTCACTTTTTTCACCTTTTCTTCTTTCTGCCAGCTGTTCAAACTCCACTTTCTGCACTTCGATATGGATATCGATTCTATCCAGAAGCGGCCCTGAAAGCTTGCTCATGTATCTTTGCATTTCATAAGCAGACGATGTATTGTTAGGATCATCCGGAAAAAAACCGCTCGGACTTGGGTTCATGGATGCTACCAGCATAAAACTTGCAGGATAATTAACCGTAAATCGGGCTCGGGAAATAGTCACTTCACGGTCTTCCAAAGGCTGCCGCATCACTTCCAGAACTGTTCTTTTGAATTCGGGCATTTCATCTAAAAATAAAACGCCGTTATGAGCCAGAGAAATTTCTCCAGGTTGTGGATAACCGCCACCTGTAAATTTGTAAAGTACATGAGAAAATTTGGCAAAAAATCTATTATTTTCACAAAAGAAGATGATAATCATTTGCAATTTATAAATCATGTACTTTAAAAATTTACAGAACATGGTGATAATAAGTTACAAAAAGACTCACGAGATAGATTTCAAAAACGTTCTCTTAAACACAGATTCGCTCATTATTCAGAAGCATCCTGAAAAGAAAGTCCCCCACTATTGGACAAGAAACTATATGCATATATTAGAGAACGATAATAGTATAGTTAGTTATTGTGAGCAGCCTTTCAAGATTAACTACTTTTACAAAAAATCAATTAGGGAATTTATTCCTGACTTTTACGTTAAGTATGAAAATGATCGAGAAAAACTGATCATTTTAAATAAACATTTAATTGATGATCAAGAACTTCAAGAAATTGAAAAGCTCTTGCAAACAAATAAAATTAATTATCAAATCTTGAGAGAACATGAAATAAATACAAATTTATTGTACAATTATATGTTCTTAAGCACCTATCATAATAAGGGGAAATTTATAAATGACGTGGATATTCATATGATTTGTGAAACTGTAAATAAATTTAAAAGATTAACCATAAAGCAACTTTTGGAAGAATTAGGAAAAACATTTGAACGAAAAGCAGAAATTTTATATGTTACCTGGTATTTAGTTTATGGTAAATTACTTAATTTTAATCGAGAGGAAAAACTATCTCTCAATACAATAATATGGTCCTAATATGAATAGAACATATATTTCTAAAGGAGAAAAAGTTATTTATGATAATAAAGAATGTATTATTGTTAAAATAATAAGTACATCTATTGTTTCTATCTCAGAAATTCTATCAAATATTATACATACAGTTTCTGTAAAAGATATTACTCCTTTTACTGATTCAGCGAGTACACCATTAGAAATTCTGACTGATAAAGATTGGGAGAAGGCCAAAGATCGATTTAACATTATTAAGCCTTTACTTTCAGCTCGCGGAGACTTATCATTTATAAATAAAGTTGCTTCTGATAACAATGTAAGTGTTCCAACTATCTACAGATGGCTGAAGCTTTATGATACAGGACAGACTGTATCATCGTTAGCAGGAAAAAAGAAAACAGGAGGAGAAGGGAAAAGTAGACTTACAGATCAGCAAGAAGCTATTATTTCTGATAAGATAAATTCTGTTTATTTGAACCAAAATAGAAAATCTATTACAAAGGTTATTAGAGAAATAAAAATTGCATGCCACGATTTGGGTATAACTTCGCCCCACGATAACACAATCAGAAATAGAATTAAATGCGTTTCCGATGAAGAAAAAATAAAAAAGAGATTTGGAATTAAGGAAGCTAGATATAAATATGAACCAATAAAATCACATTATGAGGAAGCTACCTATCCATTATCAATTGTTCAAATAGACCACACTCTGTTAGACATAATTTTAGTTGATGAATTAGAAAGAAAAGCATATAAACGGCCTTGGATTACCGTCGCAATAGATGTATATAGCAGAATGGTTGTTGGTATTTATCTATCTTTTGATCCTCCAGGTGCAATAGGTACAGGAATGTGCATTTCAAATTCAATCTTACCTAAAGAATTGTGGATGGAACGCATTGGAGTGTCAGCACATTGGCCGTGTTGGGGTGTAATGGATTGCTTACATCTCGATAATGCAAAGGAATTTCATGGCAAAATGTTAAAAGATGCTTGTGATAATTATGGAATTTCGTTGAAATACCGTCCAGTTGCTACACCACATTACGGAGGTCATATAGAAAGATTGCTTGGAACCTTCTCAAAAGAAATCCATAATCTCCCCGGTACAACTTTTTCTAATGAACAAGAAAGAAAAAATTATAAGAGTGAAGAAAAATCCTCTTTTACTTTAGCCGAATTTGAGCGGTGGCTACTTACCTATATAACAAAAATCTATCATACGAGAATTCATTCCTCCTTAGGTGTGTCCCCACTAAAAAAATACGAAGACGGAATTATAGGGAATGAAAATATTTCTGGTAGAGGCATTCTTCCAAGAATAAACGACATTAGAAGAACAAGATTAGACTTTATGCCTTATGTTGAAAGATCAGTCCAAGAATATGGAGTGGTTATTGATCATCTTTATTATTATGATGATGTATTAAGACCTCATATTCATAGAAAAGATAAGGGTGGTTATATTTTTAAAAGAGATCCCCGGGATATAAGTATAATTTATTTTCTTGATCCTCAGACTGAACAATATTATGATATTCCATTTAGGAATGCTACCCATCCGGCTATCTCCATATGGGAGTATAGAGATGCACTAAAAAAAGTAAAAGACAGAAACAAAGAGATTAGCGAAGAAAATATTTTCGAAGCATTTAAAGAATTAAGCACTATTGAAAGAAATTCGATTTCAAAAACAAAAAAAGAAAGAAGACAAACTCAGATTTTTGATTATAAAAATAAAGAGCCTGAGTTTATATTAAACAAATTAAAATCGGACGTTCAGGAAATTGAAGTTATTATACCTTTTGAAGATTTAGATGATGAAACATTTAACAAAAAATACTAAAGAATTTGTAGAAAGTTCTACCGAATCCCAAAGGATATCTTCATGCAGGTATCCTAAGTGGATAGGTTACAGTCAGGCAACAAAAATTGTTAATAGGATGGAAGAGTTAATGACCTACCCTAAAAGTACCAGAATGACAAATCTTTTGTTAGTAGGCGAATCAAATAATGGTAAAACGGCAATTTTGAATAAGTTTAATCAAAAATATGAAGCTTCATTTGATTCAAAGACAGGAAGTGTCATTAATCCCGTTATTATGGTGCAAGCCCCACCTGAACCAGATGAAAGGAGATTTTATAACGCAATTCTTGAGCATATATTCGCTCCTTATAAAACATCTGAGAAGTTAGATTTAAGATATTTGCGAGTAAAGAAAATGCTTATTGAATTACAAACTAAAATATTGATAATAGACGAAATACATCATGTTTTAGCAGGAACACCTACAAAACAAAGAAAATTTCTAAATGTAATAAAGCATTTGTCAAATGACTTACAAATCCCTATTATCTGTGCAGGAACAATGTTAGCCTTCAATGTTATTCAGAGTGACCAACAACTCGCTAATCGCTTTGAGCCACGTGTTCTTCCCAAATGGTCAAATGATCTTGAATTTAAACGTCTTTTAGTTAGCTTTGAAGCATTAATCCCTCTTAGAAAAGAATCAATGCTTGCAGAAAATTCAATGGTAATTAAACTTTTAGCAATGAGTGACGGTTTAATTGGTGAAGTAGCTAGAATATTAGAATTATGTAGTATTCAAGCTATAAAAAGCGGAGAAGAAAAAATAACAAAAGAAATTCTTTTAAATATTGATTACATATCTCCCCAAGATAGAAAAAAAAGGTATTTTGCTTAGTGGTCTATATTAAAAAGTATAGAAAAAATATATTCCCGGCATATATAAGTCCTGAGAATAACGAACTTTTTAGTTCTTGGTATTGTAGACTTGCAATCAACCACTATGTGAAACCATTGACATTTATTAAAAATAATTTTGGATATAATGCTCCCATTTTTGGCAGGGATATAGATTATCTAAAACCAACATATCTTACGGATTTTCTTTATGAACACACACCATTATCTAGAAAAAGGATAGAAAATTTATTTTTAACATCGTATTACGAAAACTTCACTGATCAATCAAAGAGAAAAAGTCGTATTTTAAGTCTTGGTCTTAATCATAGAAACAGAAAAAGATTTGGCACAATGTGCTGTCCAAAATGTTTAGCTTCTTTTCCTTATTATAAAAA
The DNA here is from genome assembly GCF_900129245.1 of Chryseobacterium arachidis. Classification (GTDB taxonomy): domain Bacteria; phylum Bacteroidota; class Bacteroidia; order Flavobacteriales; family Weeksellaceae; genus Chryseobacterium; species Chryseobacterium arachidis. The sequence continues at coordinate 16,317 of NZ_FQUT01000014.1, read as the reverse complement.
AGAGTGGAGATTATTTACCACTATTGCTTGCTGTAAATGTAAGTCTCAACTTATTGACAGATGCCCAAAATGCCAACAGCCTATTTCATATCATAAAATATACAATAGCGGAAATCAATCAGTACCAAATGTACATATCCCATTTTCAAAATGCTGGAACTGTGAAATTGACTTGGCAAAAATTGAGTTGGCAAATCCTTCAAATGCTGAACTCCAATATCAGAAATTTATGGATATAACATTAAAAATGGGATATAATCAATTCACTAATTATTCATTTTCCTTTGTAAATGGACTTATTTTATTGTGTAGATCTGCAAGAGGGTCACAAGCAAATAAGTTTAATAGGAATTTAAATGATCTTTTAACTAATAAGTATAATATAAAGCTGTCACAATTAAATAATGAAGTGGGTTTTTGGTCATTGGAAGAAAGACAGGAAACACTTCCTGTTATCTATAAGTTCCTAACAGATATTGGAAATATTCAAGAGGAATTAGGCTATTTCAAGTTATCAAAATCTTATCTTTCAACTTATAGTCATGATATTGATTATTGGCTTATTTCTCTACTGAATCTTTAATCCCTTTTAGGATTCTTTTGTGCAAATTTTCAACAGTTTCTTCTAAAGTATCTCTTTCTTTATTATTAAGAGCATCAACAACTATAAAATCGTGAATTTTCAACTTTGATGTTTTTAGTTTAGACCAATTATAATGATAATCCCGACTAATCTTTATTAATCCTAACTTCAGCTTCTCATCATTTTCTTCATCGAAAACACCAGTTATTAATCGTTTAATAATACCTATTCTATTTGATTTATTATTTCTTACGATAATACAAAAACAGCTATCATTAAATTCAATCATAAAAAGCAAAATCGAGCCATTATCTTGAAAATTAAATGGATCATAAGAAAATTTGCTTGTCTCCTGTCTCTTCAAGTAAATATACTTACACTTAAATTCTGCTGATTTTTCCAATAATTCAAATACTGAAAGTATCGCAAGCATATAATCTTTGCCTTTCGACAGTCCATAAATTAAATTTATGGCTCCTGTTTCGCTATTACTATTATGACTGGAAATAAATTCATCATACATATTAATATGTCTGACAAAGCTATTTTCAAAACTAACACTATTTTTAATTTTCGTAGGTAAGGCATCAGAAATACTCGGTGATTCATAAAACTTAGGGCCTTCATCATTTTCCTTAACATTTAAGATAGCGTCATTATTCGTAAAAGGTGTGTTAGAAACTTCTTGCCCATTGTAATGATGTTGAATTCCCAATGTTGTTCCTTCACTAACAATATCTTCATTATCTATGAATAAAACTTTATCATCGTCTCTTAAAATGTAATTATCTGATTCAAATAATGACCCATATGCAGGTAACAATATATTACTGATAGCATAAACCATATTAATGTTTTCTTCCAAATCAACAGGATGGTAATGCAGGGACATTTCAACCTGAACATTTTTTTTAAATGGTAGTGTATAATCTATATAGGCTTTTTCTTCCTGATTATTTTTTCTATTATTTAATAAATTTTTTAAAAAAGTACGACGAATTTGGTATAACTTTTTAATCTCTACACCATTTAAGAAATAAAACTTACTTAATATTCTCGCTTCTAATGTACTTATCAGAGAAGATCTAAACGCAACAACTGCATATTCTTCAAATTTATATGGCTTAACGATGCCTGGTACGAAAACGCCATATATCAAATTATAAAGTGTCATTGATGACAGTGTATAAAAATATGACTGGATTACATTCATAGGTATAATATACTTACTATTATCAATATCTACCAGATAACATGCAACATCTCCATAAATCTCTGTACTATTCAGAGGATAATAAGTTCTCCCCTTCCCGAGTAAATTGTCAATATTTATAATAGCCCCATTATTTTCTCTACTTATCAGAACATTATTTTTAATTCTAATATTTTCGTGATTATATACCGAGCTTAAAAATTTGCCTAAATAGTCATAATAATTTCCCTGTTTGAGTCTAATTGTATATTCTTCCCGAAATTGAACACAAAATGTTTTAGAATTTTTCTGAAATTTAAAGTGCGTATTATTACAGAGTGTAATATACACATCTCTATAAATAGTGTCATTTATATAATAACTTTTGCCTAACCATGATATAAACCAGAACTTATTCTTGAATTCTATTTTATTTGCTTCTTCATATACCCATGGACGAAGTTTCAGTGCCCGGGGTAAATTTTGTGTTTTTTTTGGTAACATATCGTGATTTACAATAGATAATGATAAAAATATTAAAAATATTGTAATGACGTGTTTCTTTATCAAAAAAATAATTAAGTAGTCTTAAAAAACACTTTTTAACAAAACAATTAAATGAGACGGAAAATAATACTATTTTTGTTTCATAAAACTAAATTTTTATTTAGTATCATAAAACGATCATTTTTTAAAACGAAAAATTATGACTGTAGGTTATGCCAGAGTTTCAACTTCCGAGCAGAATATTTCTACGCAAATAGAAATGCTTAAAGAAAATGGATGTGAAAAAATTTTTACAGATATAGCTAGTGGTGTTCGCGAGGATAGAACTGGTCTTAATGAAATGCTTTCCTATTTAAGAAAGGATGATATAATTATGGTTTACAAAACAGATCGTATTTTTCGCTCATTAAAAAACATGATTGATCTAATTGAGAAGTTTAATGAGAAAGGAGTTTTTTTTAAAAGTATAACAGAACCAGCGTTCGATACAACTTCAGCTAATGGTAAATTTATTATTCAAATTTTCGGAGCCGTTGCTGAGTTTGAAAGAAATTTAATCAGTGAGAGAACAAAGTTTGGATTAGAAGGAGCACGGAAAAGAAAAAAGCTATTGGGAAGACCAACGGGATCAAGTCCCACAAATATAGAAAAATATCAATATGCAAAACATCTATATGATAATAAAAATATTCCAATAGATAAAGCATGTAAACAGGCAGGTATTAGTAAGGCTACTTTTTATCGTATTGATAAAAGTCACTAGTTATAATATAAGTATATTCTGGAGTTGCTAACTTTGTTAGGACACAATTCTTATACTCTTTATCTTTAAGAGTATGAAAAAGATCAGAAAAAATTACAGTTTAGAGTTTAAGATCCAAGCAGTATCTTTAAGTGAGCAGCGAGGCGATGTATCCTCGGTAGCTGAAGAATTGGGGATCTGTAAAGAAAGTCTAGTTAATTGACGAAAACTTCACAAAGAAGTAAGCATACGAAAGAAAAACAAATTTCCTCTGATCCGATAAGGAACCGATAATCTCAACAAGAATAAGACTAAAATTTCAAATATATTATTTTTGCATCTTCTTTGCAATTTTTTGCATTTACTTTGCTAATTCGCATTTGCTTTGCAAAATAATGATAATCAAAAGTCGAAATACCAAGTTGTCGAGTTAAATAATGTGTATTTTTGACTTTTGATTATGTTTAACTTTTGATAACTGACTTTATCAGAAGCTTTTGATAATGAAATTTTGATAAGACGTGATTGCTCATTTGACAAATATCCACTGTAGCTTGTTTAAATGTGATCTTAAAAATATTTATTCGTGTATTTTAAACTTAATCACATATAATAATTAACAATAAATGTTCAATTGTTGTTAATTATTATATGTGTAAAAATGTTGCTGACATATTTCAGAATAAGATACATGAAAATACCATTAATCTTAGTATTTCTCATAAAACTTTTGGGACAGTAGATATTTATCGACAATTTATACGACAAATATCGATACCTTTTTATCGTGGTTAAAGAAAATAATACATTATTTTTGCAATAATATATTAATAATTTTATTTTTTTTTGTAATTAATGATAATATAGGTATCTTTAATGAATAAAAACTGTGAAATAAATAATTACACACAATGATTCTAAAAACAACAACAACATGAAAAAACATTTATTTTATTATAATTATCTATGCTTGTAATTCTTTAGCTCAAGTTGGTATAGCTACTATGGTGCTACAAAGCTTTGCGTATAAATGGTTCAATTAGATTATCTAATCTAATGAATTAGGAAACCATTCTAGATGGTTAGTTTAAATAAACTTTTTATTCAGAAAACTGTATGAAATTTTATTGATAGATAATATTTTCATTTATTATTATCGAATGCTAATTTTAGTTTAGTATCTGCAAATAATTAAAAAGATACAATAAAAAGTTTACAATCTACTTTCTTTTCAATATAATCTATATTATTCATTTAAAACTAAGACAATAATAAGCTATTGTATTAAAAAGGTACTTTCCTCTTACACTAATTTATTTTAGTGATAACACTCGACTACACATTTTATAACCTTAACAAAATTAGCAAATGAAAAAAGCAATTGTTCTATTTCTTTGGTTTTCTGTAACTAAAGCGCAAACCGGAAGTGTTGGGATTGGAACATCAACTCCAGATCCTTCAACCATTTTAGAAGTAAAAGCATCCAATAAAGGAATGCAATTACCAATTGTTTCACTTACTTCCACCATTGACATTACAACAATTCCTAACCCTAAGACCAGCTTCATTATTTACAATAACTCCAACGCCAGTTCAGGAAATACCGCTGTTACAAAGGGGCTCTACGCTTACAATGGAACGATGTGGGAAAAAATGTGGTCTAAACAAGAAGTAAAAACTGAAGTAGAAAAAATTCCATTTATCACTCCCGTATTTGCAGCGAGCAATATGGCGGCTTCAGGAAGTATACCAGCAGGAACTATTTCTAATTTGACATTTAATACGTTATACCAAGATTCCCCTCCCGGAGCACTTGGTGGACCAACTACTTATACTGGATATACCATTCAACAAGCTGGTGGCTATGTTATCTCATACAATGTCGACCTAAGAAACGTATCGGGAGATACATTAGGAGGCGCTATGGTATATGTATTAAAAAATGGAACTGCAATTTGCACCTATGGTACTTCAAAAGTTTACCAATACGGAGGTGTTTCAGGCACTTGTACCGTTAATCTTGCCGCTAATGATTTGATTACTTTTAGAGCTCAATCATCCAATGCGGCTTATCAGATTACAAATCCAAATGTCTCTATTTCTAAAATCTCAAATAATTAACATAATGATGTGCAAAATATTTATTTTTTTATGTGGGTTCATTGTTATTCTGACAAATGCTCAAGTTGTGATTGGCTCAAGTTCTGCTTCCCAATCTGCCATGTTAAAACTTGATTCCGGTAACAAAGCTTTAAGAATTCCAAGCTTGTCTGTAACGAACAAAACGGATATAACAAATCCTATTTCTAATCCAGCGGTTGGAGTAATGCTTTATAACACAAATTCTGATATAGGCAATGATATTGCAAAAGGAATAACATATTGGAGCAGCGATAATACTTATCGCTCTCAAGCAACTCCCACTTCCACTGAAGAGATTATTGCCTCCTCACAAATTCCTCTTCTTATTTTTAGTGCTGCCATAGGCCAAAAACCAATCATTGCGGCTGGCTCTGCAGCTGGTGGCAGTTTCACAAATTTAACTTTAACAACTGCTGAAATATTATTTGATAAATATTCAGGATGGAATATTTCAACTAATAAATATCTTACCCCAAGTAACGGATTGTATATGATCGAATTTATTACAGAAATGTCCAATACCGGAAATAATGGGGGCACTACTGTACATACATTGTTAAGAGGAGCATCAGGCTTGGCAACATCATATGGTAGAGATAACACCATTAATAATAGAATGTATACCACAACAATATTAACTACCAATTTGACCCTAAATGATTTGTTGACTTTCCAATACATCTATACCGCCAACAATTATAGAATACAAACAGGAACACTTAACATTTATAAATATCAGTAATATGAAAACACAAATAACATATACTTTTCTTTTATTTGTACTTTTACAGATAAACGTATACGCCCAAGTGGGTATAGGAACAAGTAATCCTGATCCGAGCACTATTTTAGATTTATATAGCACAAATAAAGGATTACTTATTCCTCGTGTCCAGTTGTTGAATATTAACGACATCACCACAGTTCCCGTAACCGTATCTTCAAATTCCCCTGAACAAGGCACCCTGATTTACAATTTATCGGATGCTGGCTCATCGCCAAATAACGTCATTAAAGACACTTATTATATTTGGGATGGCACCCAGTGGACAAATATTGGTGAGGTATCAGATGTTCGAGCAGAAATCAATAACAAGAATAAAACACAGATCTTATTTGCTGGAAGTCCGGCTGTTGTCAACGCCAGTTATGTAACTCCTAATTATTCAGCTTGGACAACAATGAATTTTACAACTGAAAAATTAGATGTGGGAAATATCCATGCAACGGGAACCTTAACAATTCCCACAACAGGATTGTATTCATTTTTTGGAAATGTTTCGCTAAGATTATCAACGACAAATGGTAATAGTAAGGCATTAGGGGCAAGGCTATTTAATGCATCAAATTCTACAGTACTTGCTATTTCATATTATGGAACTGGTGCAGGAGGAGCTCAAGGAGATATGCCTTTATATTGGATGGGGGTGCTGACTGCAGGGACTCAAATTCAAATACAATACAGAATGAGAGCCGATGTGTCAAGCACACTGTCAACCGATACAAATTCAAATATTACAGTGAGAAAGCATTTTTAAATTTATTACAGCCTCCATTATCTTAACTCATTATGACTTTACCCTCAAACAGTCCTAAAGATGAAAAAAAGCAGGCTTTTTTAATGACACTGAGATTTAAAACTTTATTAATACATATTTGTAAAATAAGATAATATTAAACTTATTGCCATACTGAGAGTGATTACGCTTTTACCATTGACGATGTTGGACATGGTAGTTCGTGTAATACCCAAAAGTTTAGCAGTTCTATCAACTGTTAAATTATTTGGTTTAATAATCTGGATAGAAATAATTTTACCAAAATACGTATTGTGCTTATGTGCGAACTAGAGGTTTCATGTGATATAAAATTTGATACAGATTGAACTATATTGTAGAAATGGAGATTAGAACTCTATGACAATATTGAATCTCAAAAAACAATACTTTATACCATAGATGAATAAATTATAGAATCTATACTTGTTTGTAATCATGAGAATAGCAAATGCATCTTTTTTTGCTTGTGTCGAAATTGCTGAAATTTTTTGGAAATATGTGGGCAACAATTACTAAAAATTTCTAATATTTTAAATGGCTTTTGAGAAGTTTTAGCCTGTCTAAATTATAATTTAAAAACTGTATACTCACCATTTCATTTTTAAAAAGCAGATTTCTTGATGGAGAATATTTTCAGCCATTTCTTCTATTTGTTATTTTATCATTTTGTATTGTAAATTATCATTTTCTTTTGTAATTGACACCACCGCCGACAAGTGCAACATCTGAAATCGTGTGATGAGGTGCCCGGAAAGGCCTTACTGTCATCAATGAAGTCTCTGTCCCCATCTTTCCGGCTACAGAATGGATCTTGGTGGTTTCTAAAGCTTCTTTTAAAGTAAGGGGCGGTAAAATACTTGGAACTCTCTTAGCAAGCATTGTTTTTCCGCTTCCGGGAGGTCCAATGAGAATAATATTATGGCCGCCTGCGGCAGCAACTTCCATTGCCCTTTTAGCTGTTTCCTGTCCCTTGACTTCTGAAAAATCGAACGGAAACTCATTGATCTTTTCCTGAAACTCTTTTCGGGTGTCCAAAACTATTTTTTGGAGTGGCTTTCCTTCATTAAAAAAATCGATCACTTCTTTAATATTTTCTACTGCAAATACATCAAGATTATTAACGATCGCGGCTTCCCGAGTATTTTGTTTGGGTAAAATAATGCCTTTAAAACCTTCTTCCCGAGCTTGAATGGCAATAGGTAAAACTCCCCGGATGGGCTGTAAACTTCCGTCCAAAGAAAGCTCCCCCATAATAATATAATCCTGAATATTTTCGGCAAGAATCTGATCCGAAGCCGCAAGAATCCCAATGGCTATGCTTAAATCGTAGGCGGCTCCTTCTTTCCTGAGGTCTGCGGGAGCCATATTGATGGTAATTTTCTTACCCGGAATTTTATAGCCCACATTTTTAAGGGCTGCAGATATTCTGTAGCTGCTTTCTTTAATGGCATTGTCAGGAAGACCTACCAAATGATAGCCAACTCCGCCTGTATCTACATTTACTTCGATTGTAATGGTCTGTGCCGCAACTCCATGAATGGCACTTCCGTAAACTTTAATCAGCATTTTGCTTGTGTTTTACCGTAAATGTAAAAATTTTTTATTAAATGTTTTTCTCTTAAAATTCGTTCGGAGACTGGATCAATAAAATATTATTCACATTTTTTAATGCTATAGATATTCATATACATTAAATATGAATAATTGGTTTAAAAATTACTAAAACTAAAGAAACAAAAAAGCCGCTTCATTTCTGAAACAGCTTTACTTATTATCAATTATATATTGTTAGAACTCTATATCAACTTCTAGTTTCTCTGCCAAAAGCTTTGAAATTTTCTCTTTTAAAGGCTCAATATCGATATTCTGCATCGCATCGTTGGCAAATGCGTATAAAAGCAATGCCTGAGCTTCTTTTTTAGAAATACCTCTTGCTCTTAAATAGAACAACGCATCTTCATTCAATTGCCCAACCGTACAACCGTGAGAACACTTCACATCGTCTGCAAAGATCTCTAATTGTGGTTTTGTATCAATTGTTGCGCCTTCACTTAATAAAACGTTGTTGTTTTGCTGATAAGCATTCGTTTTCTGAGCAATTTTATCTACAAATACTTTCCCGTTGAAAACGCCATGAGATTTTCCGCTGAAAATACCTTTGTAGTTTTGATAACTTTCACAATTTGGCTGATTGTGGTGAACCGCCGTGTGGTGATCTACCAACTGATCTTTTCCGATAATGGTGATCCCGTTCATGAATGAATTAATATTCGATCCGTTTTGAATGAAATCTAAGTTATTTCTTACCAGTTTACCTCCGAAAGAGAACGTATTAACAGTCGTTAAACTGTCTTTTTCCTGCTTTGCAAAAGTATTGTCAATTAAGTAAGAAGTATCATTATCGTTTTGTAATTTATGCCAGTCTGCTTTTGCATTCGGATATGTGAAAATCTCTGTTACAGAATTTGTCAGTACATAAGTGCTGTCGAAATTGTGGTGACTTTCAATGATTTCCACCTTTGCACCTTCTTCTACAATTAATAAATTTCTCGTATTATAGAAAGTATTTTCTTCCTGATTCTGGGAAATATAGAAAACGTGAATTGGTTTTTCAATCACAACATTTTTAGGAACTTTCAAAAAGAAACCATACTTGCAATAAGCCTGATTCAAATTTGTGAAAGCTGATTTGTCTGCCGCAATTGTATTGAAATATTTTTCGAAAACATCTCTGTGTTTCTCGTCATTTAAAGCATAATTAAATGAAAGAAACTCAACATTTTCAATTGAAACTTTTGATAATTCTTTGCGAAGTTTACCGTTTACGAAAGTAATCCAGTCAAAATTTTCTTCACCCAAATGCAGTTCGTCCAACTGCTCTTTGGTGATATTGTGGCTTTCCTTCGGGAAAAAGTTATATCCTTTTTCAGTAATCTCCTTTAGGTTGGTATATTTATATTCTTCGTCTTTTTTCGTCGGAAAACCAACTTTTTCGAATCTTTGAAGAGCTGCTTTACGATCTTCATCCAGAAATCTGTGACGAAGACTCTCCAAAAATTCATTGTGGTTTTCTATAATCTGTTCTTTTAATGCCATTACTGGTATATCTGTGGTTTGCACCATTTTTTCTTTTTTTGTTTGGCTAAAATTGTTAAACCGAGAGATTCAATCTAAATCTCTGAATTCCTTAATCTTTTAATTAATTTAAAAGCCAGTCGTAACCTTTTTCTTCCAGTTCAAGAGCAAGAGATTTATCACCCGTTTTGATGATTTTTCCGTTTGCCAGAACGTGAACGAAGTCAGGTTGGATATAATTAAGCAATCTTTGATAGTGTGTAATCAAAAGAACTGCATTCCCTTCATTTTTAAATGCATTGACACCGTCTGCAACGATTCTCAATGCGTCAATGTCTAACCCTGAATCCGTTTCATCAAGAATCGCCAATTTCGGATCAAGCATCATCATCTGGAAGATCTCATTTCTTTTCTTTTCTCCTCCCGAAAAACCTTCGTTCAGTGATCTTGAAAGGAAATCTTTTTTGATACCTAATTGCTCAGATTTCTCACGGATTAACGCCAACATTTCTTTTGCAGGCATTTCTCCCAATCCGTTTGCTTTTCTGTTTTCATTCATTGCAGCTTTAATGAAGTTGGTTACAGAAACTCCCGGAATTTCCACCGGATATTGGAAAGATAAGAAAATACCTTTGTGAGCTCTGTCTTCAGGCGCATCTTCGATGATATTTTCACCTCCGAAAATGATTTCTCCGTCTGTCACTTCATAATCTTCTTTCCCTGCGATAACAGAAGAAAGAGTAGATTTTCCCGCTCCGTTTGGTCCCATAATCGCGTGAACTTCACCCGGCTTTATTTCAAGATTGATTCCCTTTAAAATTTCTTTGTCGCCGTCTTCAATTTTGGCGTGCAAGTTTTTTATCTCTAACATATAATTGAGTTTATCGCAAGGTTAGACTAAGATTTTCTATAATCTCCTTTGCTTTTTTAAGATAAACAAAGGCGCTAACGCTTATCAATGAAATACTATTTCTTTTTATATCTAAATTAATCGAGACCGTTTGCGATTCTCATGACACCATTTTTAAATAGTTGAGAATTGAAATTAATAAGCATACCTAACTTATAATCTCCCAGTCTTAAATAATTTTTTAATTGTGCAGCATGAAAATTGGTTAAATTTTCAATAGATTTAATTTCCAAAACTACTTTGCTTTCAATCAATAAATCCATTTTAAAAGCATTTTCAAGTAACAATTCTTCGTATTGAATAGAAAGAGATTTTTGCCTTTCCACTTTAATCCCCGTTTTTTTCAATTCATAGAATAAACATTCCTCGTAAATGCTTTCATATAATCCTATTCCTAATTTTCTGTGAATTTTTAACCCACTTTCAAAGACAATTTTTGAAATTTCATTTTCAGTCATTTGTGTAAATTTCCGCAAAGATACATAAGTTAATTGTAGGAATTCAATTTAAAATTTGTATTGCTTTTCTAAGCTTTAGCGCCTTTGTTTATCTTAAAAATAAATAATAAGCGACTAAAAATCTTAGTCTAACCTTGCGATAAAATGAATCTATCCGACAGAACCTTCCAAAGAAATCTCCAATAATTTCTGAGCTTCAATAGCAAATTCCATCGGTAATTTATTTAAAACTTCTTTACTGAAACCGTTTACGATCAATGCGATGGCTCTTTCCGTATCGATACCTCTTTGGTTGCAGTAGAAAATCTGGTCTTCCCCGATTTTCGAAGTCGTTGCTTCGTGCTCCAATTGAGCAGTCGGATCTTTGATTTCGATGTAAGGGAAAGTGTGTGCTCCACATTCATTACCCATCAACAAAGAATCGCACTGAGAGAAGTTTCTCGCTCCTTTTGCAGTCGGCATTACTTTTACCAAACCTCTGTATGAATTTTGAGATTTTCCGGCAGAAATACCTTTAGAAATAATTGTTGATTTCGTATTCTTTCCGATGTGGATCATTTTTGTTCCTGTATCTGCATACTGGTGATTGTTCGTCACAGCAATAGAGTAGAACTCACCGATTGAATTATCTCCTTTCAAGATGCAAGAAGGATATTTCCATGTTACCGCAGAACCTGTTTCAACCTGTGTCCATGAGATTTTTGCATTTCTTTCGCAAAGTCCTCTTTTCGTTACGAAATTGAAAACTCCACCTTTTCCTTCTTCATTTCCTGGATACCAGTTTTGAACGGTTGAATATTTAATTTCAGCATTATCCATTGCGATTAGCTCAACAACGGCAGCATGAAGCTGGTTTTCGTCTCTTGATGGTGCTGTACAACCTTCCAAGTAAGATACATAACTTCCTTCATCCGCAATCACAAGCGTTCTTTCAAACTGACCTGTTCCTGCCTGATTGATACGGAAATACGTAGATAATTCCATAGGACATCTTACGCCTTTTGGAATATAGCAGAAACTTCCGTCAGAAAATACTGCGGAATTCAATGCTGCATAGAAGTTATCTCCTCTCGGAACTACTTTTCCAAGGTATTTTCTTACCAGATCAGGGTGGTTTTTAATTGCTTCTGAGATAGAGCAGAAAATAATTCCTTTTTCCATCAAAGTTTCCTGGAAAGTTGTTTTCACAGAAACTGAATCTATTACAATATCCACAGCAACTCCTGAAAGTCTTTTTTGTTCCTCGATATTGATTCCTAATTTCTCAAAAGTCTTCAATAATTCAGGATCTACTTCGTCTAAGCTTTCCAGTTCTGGTTTTGCCTTTGGAGCAGCATAATATTTAATTGCCTGAAAATCCGGTTTTTCATATTTAATATTTGCCCATTCCGGCTCCACCATTTTCAACCAGATTCTGAAAGATTCCAAACGCCATTCTGTCATCCATTCAGGTTCCTCTTTTTTAGCGGAAATTGCACGGACGATGTCTTCATTTAAACCCGTCGGGAAATCTTCGTAATCGATTTTTGTTTCCCAGCCGAATTCATATTTTTTATTTTCTAGATCGACTCTTAGATCGTCTTCAGTATATTTACTCATTATTTTTTTTTAAGATTTTAGAAAACAGATTTCAAATTTGAACTGCACTGCCCGAAATCTGAAACCTGCATCCAATGTCTTTTTCTTACAAAGAAAAACTTTCACCACATCCGCAAGTTCTGGATGCGTTAGGATTGTTAAAAACAAATCCTTTTCCGTTTAAACCTCCTGAATATTCAAGAGTGGTTCCTGCTAAATAGAGGATTGATTTTTTATCTACAACAATTTTGATATCATTGTCTTCAAAAATTTGATCAGAGTCTGTCTTTTCGTTGTCAAACTTCAAAACATATTCTAAACCAGAGCATCCTCCGCTTTTCACCCCAACTCTTATATAGTCTTCAAAAGGCTTAAAACCATCTTCTGTCATCAGCTGGATGGCTTTTGCTTTTGCTTGATCTGATACTTTTATCATTGTATTTATTTAGAATGATTTAATGATGCAAAAATACGAACTAATTTCCGCAATCTCAAATCGAAGATATCTATTTTAATGATTCTGTTCTTAATAGGTGTATTTTTTTCATTGATCTCATGTTAAAAACATATAAATTTTTAGTCTTGAACCCTGCCATTGTGTTTTTGATTTAACTTTAAACCTTATTTTCTATCTATAAAATAAAATTAACGATGAGACAACAATTATCTGGTTTTTTTGTGTTGTTTTAAATCGAAACCTCATGATAGGATTAATTTAGATGTTTAAAATAAAAATATTATATAATGAAAAAATTGGGATTTATTGCTTTAGCTTTATTCATGCAGACGGCCTTTGCACAGACGAACAGATTTGTGTATCAGGTTACTATGAAGCCGGATGCATCTGATAAAAATGATGTTAAAACGGAAAATGCCTATTTGGATATTTCTCCTGAAAAATCTGTTTTTTATTCTGAAAACAGAATCAAAAGAGATTCTGTAATGCAGGCTAATTTCCAAAGTGGAGGGGCCAGAGGTTTTAACAGGGATCAAATGCAGAGCTTAAGATCGATCATCAATTATTCTATCGAAAAGGATAAGAAAAATCAAAAAACGATTTTTAAGGATCGTATTGGAAGAGATATTTATACTTACGAGGAAGACAGACCGATTAATTGGAAAATTTCTTCTGAAACCACTAAAATCGGGGAATATAAAGTTCAGAAAGCAGAGGCGGATTTTGCGGGAAGAAAATGGACGGCTTGGTTTACCACAGATTTGCCTTATCAGGATGGACCATACAAATTCAGCGGGCTTCCGGGGCTTATTGTGAAGGCGGAGGATGCTCAAGGCGAATATTCTTTTGATTTAATGAAAAATTATAAAATTGCTGATTTCCCGACTTTAAACCAATTCGGAAATACCATTAAGGTAAAAAGAGGAGATTATGTGAAACAGCAGAAAAAATTTCAGGAAGATCCGATGGCGTTCATGAACCAAGGTGGTGGCGGAGGAATTTCGGCTCCAGTGAGAGTAGGGCGTCCGGGTGGAGGCGGCGGAAATCCTGGTGATATGAGAAAGAGAATGGAAGAGAGAGTGAAAGAAGAAGCAAAGAAAAACAGTAATCCGATAGAACTGCAATAAATAAAACAAGCAGATAAAAAGGATGAAATATAAAAAATAATTAAAATGGGGAGCAAACTTTTTGTTCCCCATTTCTTTTATAAAATGCTTTATATTAAAATTTCAAGATCTTTATAACCGGTGGTGGTATTTTTATTCAGCTCAACTTTTATGGTACATAAAGATTTTATTATATCAAGATAGGTTGGATAATTCATATTTACAAATACATTAACAATATCATTATTGGTTTCTATTTCTACATCTGCAGTAAATAAAGTATGATAAATCTCTTTAATCTGTTTGTGAAAATTGATGGCATATCCACTCTGATATGGTAATAAAATATCTATTTCATAAGAATCACTAAATGGAAATCCTCCGTTAGTAAGAGTATAAGAATCAATTTTTATTTTTCCGCTGATCTGCTTAAAATTTACTGCTACGACATCATCACTGGGTATTTTTATACTAAATATTTTTAACTTATTGGTATTAACGGTAAGTTCTTTATCTGTGATAAGGAAGTCTGTTCTATGAGAGCTGTTTTCTAGAATTTGTGTGGAATGCTGCCCTAAAGTTCTTTTTTGAAATCCATTTTGAAGATTTCCATTTAATGTGAATTTAGATACGATACCATTTGCTTCTCCGAAGTAAGGATTTATAAAATTTATGATACCATCTGATAAAAAGTGAAAATCTGCCCATGGTCCAGTTTCTGAGCCCGTAAAATGACAATCGTCGAAAGTAACTCCATTTCGTGATTGTATTTCTTTCAATAAGTTGGCCATGGTGTTTTCAAAATAACACCCAATGAATTTAAGGTTGGTTGCATTTTCAACTTCAATAGTTGCATCTGTACTTCCCGATATACCACCTCCTTCAGATCTGCACGAATAAAATGTATTGGCTTCACTTTGGTTTTTGATAAACAGCATTTTTCTACCACTAAAATTACAATTGTAGAAAGAGTTTAAATTACTAGTTCCTCCAATTAATTCAATGGAAGAAGCAACATCATAAAAATTTACATTTTTAAAAATATTGACTAGAAAAGGAATATGGCACACAAAGCCTTTACCTTCATGAATATTATGGATATTAACATTTTCAAATTCAAAAGAAGATTGGTAACCACTAGGGTCCGAGGAATTTACATCAAACCACTGATTAACCAGTGCCCCATTGAAAGACATATTTTTTAGTTTGATATGAGAAGGATAAGAATCTGCATTTTTAAGCATTATTCCTCCCTCTACAGGAGTCCAGCCATTATTGATCCACGTTTTATCAGTGCCATCTCCTATAATTTCAATATTGTTTGGAAGCATCAATGGTTTAGACAGAGAATAGTTTCCTGAAGGTATATATAAAGGAACATGTAATTTTTGCGCCATATCTACACCTTTAGTGAGAGCTGCCCAACCATCAGTATCATTTAAAAGCCCAAACCATCGGGCATCTAATGATTCGGAAAATTGAAGTTTATAATACTTGTCTCCAAACTTTCGATAAATAATCCCATCTAATACAGTTGTTGGAAGTATTGGATTATTATCGTACCACACAGTAGTTTCTCTGTAATTTAAATCAATTCCTGATCTTAAATCAGTTCTTTTAAGAATATCTTCTACTAAAACATCATTTGTGTATAGATACTCAACTTCGCTAATTGGAATGCTCATAAGATTTTGTTTATAATATTTGATTGTTGATATTTAATTAGATCCACTTTTAATTAATTGCTTTCTAATTTCTATAACAAATCTATTTGATCATTACGTCAAAACGCGACGTATTAAATTTTTTAATAATTTATTTAAATATTTGGTATTGTTAAATTAAAATATATTTCATAAATTAGTTTTATGAAATGTTATAAATGTCAATCAGAGAATAAGGTTAAAGCTGGATTTACAAGAGGCTTACAAAGATATAAGTGCAAAGATTGTGGTTGCTATTTTAGTGTTGAAAGTAAATCTGATGTAAAAAGTCTTGAACAAAGGAG
>NZ_FQUT01000024.1 GCF_900129245.1 Chryseobacterium arachidis | reverse complement strand
CTCCTTTGTTCAAGACTTTTTACATCAGATTTACTTTCAACACTAAAATAGCAACCACAATCTTTGCACTTATATCTTTGTAAGCCTCTTGTAAATCCAGCTTTAACCTTATTCTCTGATTGACATTTATAACATTTCATAAAACTAATTTATGAAATATATTTTAATTTAACAATACCATATATTATTCTGTTTTTGTTTCGGTAGTGGCTGAAGCTTCATTGGATTTCTGCTTTGTTTCCACATCAGATTTCTTCTTTTCTTCGTCTGCTTTCTTTTTATTTTCTTTCTCCAGTTCCTCTTTCAGCTTCTTTTCCTGTTCCTGAAGTTTCAAAGCCTCTTTCAGCGAATCCTGATATTTTTGTGAAGACATTCTGATCTGCCTTACAACATCTACGGAAGTGGCTCCGTTTGAAAAAGAATCAATAGCAGTAGTATCATAACTTGCTTTTGCTCTGTCGGCAGGATAAAAATCCGTCGGCTCCTTCTTGGCACAGGACACCAATAAAACCAAAAAAATAAAGGCTGCAAAAAGTAAATTTTTCATGGAACTAATTTAGGAGAAATTCTGCAATTACAGGATAATGATCCGATAATTGTACAGAATTATCCACTTTATAGCTTAATGGAATAATTGATTTGGAACTGAAGATATAATCAATCCTCAAAGGAACTTTATAATCATGAAAGCTTGAAGAACTTCCGTTTCCTGCCACTAAAAAAGCATCCTGAAGATCCTTTCCTAAATTATAATATTCGTAAGAATTAGGAACCGAATTGAAGTCACCTGCCAAAATCACGGGATATGGTGAAAAATCTATCACCTTCCTGATTTTTTTAATCTGATCTTCATGAGCCTTAAAGGTCGGAATCATATGAGAAAGAAGCGTATTGATTTTCCCGGTCTGTTTGGCAAAACCTTCAAACTGCACCATAGATTTATGCAGACGGAAAGGCTCCAGATAAACATTAACAATACGTATAATTTTACCATTGATATCTACATCCGCATAAAAAGAATTTCCTCTGGATTTATCCGTAATTAATTCTTCCTGTCTTACAATTTTATGTTTGGTTTTCAATATAACAGAAGGATATTTCACCAAATCCTGCTTAAGAGCGCGATTCGTATCTTTTTCCTGAACCAGAATGATATCTGCATTTTGATCTGTAATGTATTTTTTCACCTTATCCCATCCGAAGTCCCCATATTTAACATTAAAAGTAATTACCTTAATATCTCTTATGGATTTTAAATTTTCTGTTTTTGGTGTAAAATTTATCCATCGTCTGATAGGGTTATAAAACAGAAGGGTTCCCAAAACAAACGCTATAGCTATTTTTTGTCTTTTAAAAATCCAGATAAGGGTAAAGATAATATGAAGCGCAATCAGATAAGGAAAGCCTAAAGACAACAAGTTGAAAACACCAACAAAATTTGGCGGAATCCAAGCATTTCCCAAGGTGCTTAGGAGCAAAACTGAAAGAATAATATGGGCAAATAGTAATATCTGGCGGGGCTTCATGAAAACAGTCTAAGGGTACATTTTACCCCATCAAAAACTTTACCAATCTATCGACTTTAACTTTTTTTATGATACTAATTATCAAGCTTAAACGTTGTAATTACAGGATAATGATCAGAAAGCCTTACCGATCGGTCTACTTTATAGCTTAACGGCTGTATCGATTCTGAGCAGAAAACATAATCAATTCTGATCGGAAATTTATATTCATGAAAGCTTGTGGAACTTCCATTTCCTGCTTTTACAAAAGCATCCTGTAAACCATCTGCCAACTGGTAATACTCGTAAGAATTCGGTACAGCATTAAAATCTCCCGCCAAAATTACGGGATACGGAGAAGTTTCAATACTTTCCCTTATAGGAATAATCTGTTCCTGATGCATTTTGAAAGTCGGAATCAGACGTTTGACAATATTTTTCAATTTCTCCTCACGCTTATCAATGTTGCCATCGAGTTGTATCATACTCTTTTCAAACTGAAAAGGCTGAAGATACATATTGATAATTCGGTATATTTTACCTTTTATCTCAATATCGGTCTGGGTTACGTACGCATTATTATGCTCGTAGCTACCTTCAATTATTTTTTTCTGAGAAATAATTTTATGTCTTGTAAAAAAGGCAACCCCTGCATTTTTTTCACCTTCTTTTAATCCATTGAAATGATAATCAGTACCATATCCATATTCTTGTAACAAAACAATATCCGCCTGTTGACGGTCAATATATGCTTCAATATTTTTCAGTCCAAAAGTAGCATTCTTAGCATTCAGAGAAATAATTTTCAAATCCGCATCTTCTATTTCTGAAGAAGATTTTCCTGAAAAATTAATCCATCTTAAAACAGGATTAAAAAATAACAAGCCCAAGAAAATAAAAATGAAAGCCCTTTTTTTCCAGCAAATTATCCAAAAAATGGTTAGTAAGACATAAGTAATAATTAACACAGGAAATCCTAACGAGAGTAAATTGACCCAAGGAAAGACTTTTGGCGGCACATAAGCATTCATCAGCATTCCCGACAAAAGAAGAAATATTCCTACATGAAGAATTAATAGTATGATTCGAACTGCTTTCACACGAATTTAATTAAATCTGTAAAGATGTTTTTTCCAGATTTTCGCCAAAATAAAACCCACGATCGCCCCTCCAACGTGAGCTAAATGAGCAATGCCACCAGCATTTCCTGTGACACCTAAATAGATTGATCCTATGATAACAACCGGTAAGACATACTTAACTTTCATCGGAATTGGAATAAACATGATACCTATTTTTGCATCAGGATAAAGTGTTGCAAATGCCGCTACGACTCCAAAAATGGCTCCTGAAGCACCAACCATCGGCGTTCTTAAAACTCCGTAAAGCTGCTGTGAAAGCTCTTGTCCTTCGGGCGTGTTAGCACTGATATTCATTTCTCCTGAATATCCGATTACTGCCTTCGAATATATTTCTGCAGGATCTAATCCAAGCCTTTGCAACCCCGAAACAATCTGCTGCACTTCAATAAAACTCCAAAGATTAAATAAAAAGAAAGCGCCAAGACCACTTAGGAAATAAAGGATCAAATATTTTTTTTCTTTCAAAGATTGTTCTAATATCGGTCCAAAACTAAATAAAGTAAACATATTGAAAATTATATGCATATATCCCCCATGCATAAACATATGTGTAATTATCTGCCAAGATCTGAAATTCGGAGAAAAAGGATAGAACCCGGAAAGGGTATCATACAGTTGTGGCATTAAAAAAAATGTTAAAATGAACACAACTATATTTATGATAATAAGATTTCTTGTAATCGGAGGTATACTATTAAACATCCCTAAAATTTATTTTTAAAATCATTAAACGGAATCTCAAAGAAACATCTTTTCCCGTTTGGTAAAAATTCCGGGAACCCCAGGGCCGTAAAGTCTTTAATCAGCTGTTCCGCATCTTTTTTATAGATAAAGTCGAATCTGGACTTCGACTGCATTTTACTCCATTGATTCTGATAGAAGTGCATAAATTCCTCTTCAGACTTGTATTCCAGAATATCAAAAAGATTTTCCAGGAATTTCATCACCTGTGTTTCTTTTAAACCTTCAGGAACCGCATCTATTCTTAATACGCTTTCATGAGCAATGCTCATTTCAAACCCTAATTCGGGAAGGTATTTTTTGATGGAGGAGTATTTATTTTTCTCAATTTCGTTCATATGATACTCTAAAGAGAAAAGTAAGGCATGGCTGTTTGTGGTTCCTCGTTTTACAGGCTTTGTATTTTCTGCAACCACCAGCCTGTGCATTCTTCCCAAATCCAGCATTAAAGTTTCATCTCCTTTATTGAAAAGCCAATATCCGTTTGGTAACCTCATCAGGTCCTCATCAAAGTCTTCATCTTCAAACAGGTTAATTTTTGAAGGTTCTGCACTGATATTGATATTCTGATGATACATTTCCGTAAGATTCTGAATTTCCACCTGTGCAACTTCCCGTTCTTCCAAAAACGGATTGTAGTCTCTGTCTACGATTATCTCTGGCATTTTCAGGGTTCCGCCTCCGTTTCCTTTGCTTGGAGATGTTTTCTGCATCATTTCATCCAAATGAGGATCTCTTTCAAAATCCAGGCTTGGAGAGATGTTGTAAATTCCTAAAGACCTTTTAATGGTCGATCGTAATAAAGCAAATATCAAATGTTCATCCTCAAATTTCACTTCGGTTTTCTGCGGATGGATATTCACATCAATTTTTTCGGGATCAATCTCTAAAAAAAGGAAGAATGTTGGAACATATCCCGGTAAAAGCAGTCCTTCGAAAGCCTCCTGAACAGCTTTATTAAAATATGGACTCTTGAAATATCTCCCGTTCACAAAAAGAAACTGCTCTCCCCTTGTTTTTTTTGCGCCTTCCGGTTTGGCCACGTATCCGTGAAGCTTGCACCAGATAATGTCTTCTTTAATAGGAATCAGCTGTGGCTGCAGTTTTCTTCCGAACACATCCACAATTCGCTGCATCTGGCTTCCTTTTCTTAATCTGAAAACCGCATCATCATCATGAAACAAAGAAAACTCAAGGTTTTCATGTGCCAGAGCCACCCTTTGAAATTCGTCAATAACATGTCTGAATTCAACATTATTATTTTTAAGAAATTTTCTTCTTGCCGGAACGTTGTAAAAAAGGTTTTTCACCAAAAAATTAGATCCGTCCGCTGTCTGAACAGGATCCTGAAACTGGAAAACTCCACCTTCAATATAAATATTGGTTCCTACCGCAGCTTCTTTCTGTTTTGTCTTCAGCTCTACCTGAGAAACAGCCGCAATAGAAGCCAAAGCTTCCCCGCGAAATCCTTTGGTAGCAATCTTAAAAATATCTTCCGTTCCCCTGATCTTAGACGTCGCGTGTCTTTCAAATGCCATTCTCGCATCTGTTTCGGACATCCCTTTTCCGTCATCAACAACCTGAATCAAATTTTTGCCGGCATCTCTGATAATCAACTCAATTTTTGAAGCTCCAGCATCGATGGCATTTTCCAGAAGTTCTTTTACAATAGACGCGGGTCTCTGCACGACTTCTCCTGCCGCAATTTGGTTGGCTACATGATCCGGTAAAAGCTGAATAATATCTGACATAAAAAACGTAAATCAACTTACAAAAATAGTCATTCAGAATAAGAATAAAAACAATTCACCCGTGAATTAAAATTTAATTATCAACATATTAACAACATGCTCTGACTTCTCACCGATTAAAAACCCTCACATTCTTTTGATTTCTAAAAAACACAATCCCCTAATTGTACCACGCAATTAGAGGATTGATTCACAGCTAGTTTACACAAAATTAATACTGATATTAATTATTTTTTTATTGATCATCTTTCTTTTTCAAGTCATCGATGATATATTATTTATCAAGATCTTAGTAGCATCTCTTTATTTATTCGTCAAATACCAACTTTCTTTTCTTGCCTCTTGTCGGTTCTTTCACTTCCGGAATTCCGTGGATCTTATCATATAAAAACGAAACTAAATTCGGTTTTTTATAGATTTTACTGTATCTGTACTGCGTATTGAAATGTCTGATATGAATCTTGTAAGCATCATACCCGATAACTACCAATAAACACAAACTGATGACATAAAACACCCTGAATTCAAGATAATAATAGGTTAATCCCGAGAAAACAGCTCCCAATACATAAGAGAACATAATGCTCATCAACAGCTTGGCTCTTCCTACAAGCTCCCCGTTCTTTCTGAATTTCTTTTGGGTAAACATTGAGAATAAAATTCCCAAATCGGTTGTTGTACCCGTAAGGTGAGTTGTTTTTACCGAGAAGTTTGAAATACTCGCCGTTAAGCCATTCTGCAAACCGGTTGCAAATAACATCAATGCTACCAGCCATTCCGTTTCTTCCAGCGTTTTTCGATAATAAAACTGTCCGTAAATCCCCACAAACAATAGACAGGCGATTTCTAAAATCAATGGCATTGCATGGGCAAAATATTTACTCCTTTTATTGAAATTAATCACAATAAAATTAGATACAAATCCTCCTAAAAAGAACAGGAAAATCCACAATCCGACAACTGCAACCTGCGACCAGTTTCCTTTACTGATTTCCGCGGCCAAAATCGCATAGTGCCCTGTTACGTTTGACGTAAAAGAGAGAAATATCAATAGAGAAGCTATGTTTATAGTACCTGCCGTAAATGCAGTCAGCGTCCCCAGTCTGATGTTGTCTCCCAACGTTCTGCTGTTACTATAATTCCTTAACATGTTTCTGATTTTAATTGGGTTACATTATGCCTCAACAAAGATCTCTGCCAATCTTCCCTTTTCCGGAAGACTTTCGCGAACCTCAACAGAAATTTCGTGGGATTCGAGTTCTTTGCATTTTTTGATATAGGGAATTAAGTCGAATTTCCCCTTTCCTTTACTTCTGATAGAGGGAGAGTAGTAAGCTTCCTCAATATTTTCAGCTTTCACATAATTGTTGAAGGTTCTCTGAAAACTTCCCGTGAAGATATCACAGACAATTTTATTGATCAGCTGAGGATATTTATTCTTAATAATTCCGAAAGCGTCGCAAAACTCTCTAGGTCTTAATTTACTGAAAATCGTACTTTTCGTATTAAACAAAAGATCCCTGATAGAATCTCCGGTATCATATCCTGAAACCAAAAGAATATTGTATTGATTTTGGTCTTCCGAAGCATCTTTCTCTTTCATTACTTTCTTTAATATATTTAAAGACTCAAGAGAATAATCTGTGGCTATTAAAATCGTTTTGGTCATATTTTTAAGATTTAGGTTCGTATTATCTTATTTCGATGATACAAAACTAAAATGACCAAATTAAAACATCTTTGGAATAGAATTAAAATGTGATTAAAGAGATTAAAATGAGATTAGAAAATTGTTAATAACCATTAACAATAAGAGACGAAAATACATAACAAACTGTATAAATAACGTTTTTGATCAATTTTAACAAAAACCATTTTATTTACTCTAAGCTTTCCCCTCCTTCCTGCTGCATGCTGTAAAAATTCGGGAAACGAAGCTGTACGGTAGTCCCCTGATTTTGATGAGAACTTACAATCAGTTCACCATGGTGCATTCTGACGATATTTCTTGCCAACGGAAGCCCGATTCCGTATCCTTCGTAATTTTTTGTATTGGAAGCACGGAAAAACGGATCGTATATTTTATTCATTTCCTCTTCAGGAATCCCGATACCATTGTCTTTTACAATGATATAAACATCCGTATCTGTTGCCCCCAAAGAGACTTTAACCTGTTGGAAATTAGAATATTTACAGCCATTCTGAATAATATTCGTCACCGCGAGATGCAACAACTGCTCGTTACCCTGAACTTTCAATTTTTTAGGATTGTCGGGCAACATACTTATATCCAGATAGATATTATTTCTTGCATCAATTCTTCTTAAGGTTTCGATAACATCCCAAAGCAGCTGGTCGATCCTTACTTTATCCATTTTCTGGATTTTCCCGTCGAAACCGGTTTGGGCTATCATTAATAAAGCTTTGATTTTTTTATCTAATTTTTCAGCTTCATCAAGAATAATTCCTAATGTTTCTTTATACTCATCAGTTGTTCTTGAGATGGAAAGCGCTACATCTGCCTCTCCCATAATCGAAGTTAAAGGTGTCCTTAATTCGTGGGAGACATTTCCAATTAAATGATTTTGGGTTTCAAAAGAGGTCTCGATACGGTTAAGCATATCGTTAAAAGTATCCACCAGCTCGTTCAATTCCTTATTATCCGGTTGAGATTCAAGACGTAAATGAAGATTTTCAGAACTGATCTCTTTTACTTTTCCGGTAATTTTTAAAATAGGCTTGAACAACGTTTTAGACAGATAAAAAGAGAAGATCATACTGAAAAACAGTGAAAGTACGATACAGGTAATTAAAGTTCGTTTTAAAAAGCCCAGATAGTACACCACGTAATGATTCTTGGCAGACGCTATCGCAATGTAATCTTTGTCATCGTGCCTGAAGGTCTGGCCGATGTAGTAAAATTCTTTATCGTTATAGTTAGATTCCCCGTTCTTTACAATACTCTTGAAAAAGTAATCCGGAATATGGACTTCGTGAGAAATTTTCTTGAAATTGGAATCCGTCGGAACCGCAAAGACATAATCTTTTTCCATCGGAAGCTCTTCATCATTCAGGCCGTTGAGAATATAATTTTCTGGAAGATCGAGATCATCCTTACTTTTTTCGATCTGAATAATCGTCGTCGTACGGATTTTCAGCAATTCATAAAACCTCTGATGCGAAAAGTTGACAATCGAAAAATAAACCAACCCACTGAACAGCAATATAATGGCGGTAAAAACCAACATCAAAAGCACCATCGTTTTGGTCTGATTTGTGACAACTTTGTTAAACATTCTTTTAAGATTTTTTCAGTACATATCCCATTCCTATAACGGTATGAATCAACTTATTATCTTCGTGATGATCCAGTTTTTTTCTTAAATAATTCACGTAGACATCCACCACGTTGGTTCCCAATTCGTAGTTCACACCCCATACAGAATCCAGAATTTCCGCTCTTGAAATTACTTTTTCCGGGTTGTTCAGGAAGTATAACAGTAACTTATATTCCGTTGATGTCAGGGAAATTTCTTCACCCGCTCTCGTTACCTTTTTCGTATAATCATTCAAAATCAAATCTGAAAACTGGAAAACATGCTCATTATCGACTTCGGGCTCTACAATTTCCGGCGCGCTTCCGTTTTGGTTACTTCTTCTTAACAAAGATTTTACCCGGGCAACCAACTCGATAAATTTGAAAGGCTTCACCAAATAATCGTCTCCACCGTTTTCGAGACCTAAAACAATATTCTCGGAAGTTCCCAACGCCGTTAAAAAAAGAATCGGCACATGCTTATTCGTTTTCCTGATTTCCTTGCAGACATCCAACCCATTCATTTCAGGCAGCATAATGTCCAGAATCACCAGATCAAAATCATTCGACTGTACCAGCTGTGCTCCCGTACGGCCGTCAAAAGCCACGGAAATTTCATATCCGTTTTCCTGCAGTCCTTTCTTTATAAAGGAAACAACACTGGTTTCGTCTTCGATGAGAATAATCTTATTCATTGAAATTTGGAATTTCACAAAAATAGAAAATTATTTTGGTTGGGAAGTAAAATGCTTAATCAGAAAACAAGAAGGTAATTATACAAAAAAAGCACACCGAAAATCAGTGTGCTTCCTCTTTAACAAAATAAAAAGTATCTAAATACTTAGATCTAAAATCATTTTAGTGTCCGCTCTCTCGTAAGGAGAATCCATTACGGGAATATGCTGAAAGCCCAGCTTTTCGTAAAGTTTGATGGCTGGAATTAAGACAGAATTCGTTTCAAGAAAAACTTCTTTTGCCTTTAATTCTTTTGCTTTATTAATCAGTTCCTGACCGATTAGATAACCAATCTTTTTCCCTTGTGCCTTAGGGCTTACCGCCATTTTTGCCAGTTCGAAAACCAACGGATCTTCGGAAGTTTTAATCAGAGCGCAGGTTCCTACTACTTCATTATTCAGAAGTGCAAAAACAATGTGTCCTCCTTTGTTGATGATATAATCTTCAGGATTGTCAAGCATTTTGTAGTCGCTCGCTTCCATTTTAAAAAATTTACTGATCCACTCTTCATTTAAATCCCTGAAATTCTGTTGAAATTGAGATTCGTAATCAACAATTTTCACTTCATTATTATTATCACTCATCCTTTTTATATTTAATTTAAAATCTGTTTTTAATCATTTTTCCTAATTTTTCGAGGTCGCTTTCTACACGATCCGTCCATTCCAAAGCATAATTTAACCGTAAACAATTCTGATACTGATTATACTGAGAAAACATTCTTCCCGGTGCAAAATTGATTTTCTGACTAAAAGCTTCATCATAAAGATCTTCCGTACAAATCCTCTTATCTAATTCCAACCACAACATAAACCCTCCTTTCGGTTCGGAAACCTTCGTATTATCAGGAAAATATGCCGCCACCGATTTTTGAATCTGAAGGTAATTGGCATACAGCTTTTTCCTGAACATCCTCAAGTGATGATCGTAACGCCCATGCTCCAGAAAATCCGCAATCACATCCGAATACAACGAAGGACTGCAAACGGTTTGCACCAATTTTTGACGAATAATTTTATCCTTAAATTTCCCGGGAGCCACCCAGCCGACACGATATCCAGGTGCCAGAACTTTCGTCACAGAACCGATCCACATCACCAATCCCGCTTCATCGTAAAACTTGCAAGGCTTTGGCCTTTCTGCCCCAAAATAAACGTTTCCGTAAATATCATCTTCAATCAATGGAACATTATATTCCGTAATTAATCTTACCAATTCTTTCTTGCTTTCATCCGGCATCTGAAAACCGAGCGGGTTATTAAAATTCGTTACAAAACAGCATGCAGATAGCTTAGGAAGAACTTTTTTTAATTCGTCTAAATCTACTCCGTCAATCGGATGTGTTGGAATTTCCACCGCTTTCAAGCCTAATAACTGAACCGCCTGCAAAACTCCAAAATAAACCGGACTTTCCACCGCCACCCAGTCTCCGGGTTTGGTGACTGCCATCAAACAGTTGTAAACCGCATTCATCGCACCGGAGGTGATCACCAGATCATTTTCCGTGATTTTTCCTTCCAAAACCATTGCCCATTTTGCGATTTCACGACGTAGGTGTTCATTTCCCTGAACCGGTTCGTAATCTGTTCCGCTGTCGTTTTTGCTTTTAATCACATTAATCATGGATTTCTTCAGCTTCGGTAGCGGGAGAAAACTTTCACCGGGAATTCCCAATGCAAACTGTGTCATATCTTTTCCCGCAATCGTTCCGAAAACTTTATCAATAAGATCTTCGGGAGAATTTTTTGTTTCAGAAACCTTCATTTTTGCAATCGACGGAAGTGCCAGCTTTCTTTGTGAAGTCTGGCTCACAAAATATCCGTATTTTGGGCGAGATTCTACCAGAGAATGGCTTTCCAGCTCCATGTAAGCCTGTTTTACAGTGTTTAAACTTACATTGTACAATTTTTGAGCACTTCTCAGTGAAGGCAATTTATCTCCGAATTGTAAGGTTTCGCTTTTAATCTGTTCTGTGACAGATTTTGCGATTTTGAGGTAAAGAACATCTTTAGACATCAGGATCTGTTTTAAGTAAATTTACGATTTTAAAAGACCTTTTTTAATCATTCAGCCAATTAATCATCCGTTCAATATTACTTTTCAGCTGCAGAGGATTTCGAAAATTTTCAGAATTATTCCTACCGAAAAATTCTTTAACTGTAACAATAAACTGCTTTCTTTCTTCCTGATTAAAAGCCTGATCAGTGTGAATTAAAAAATCGGTTTCATTTTTCGGATTCAGAATAAGGCTTGCAAAAGCGAAGACCATATTTTTATTTTTAGCCAAGAGAAAAGGAATCCCGAAGTTTTCATTGATTTTGTGGACGTTAAATTTTTGAAGAAAAAGATTTTTCAGTTCAAAAATATCCGATGCGTAGACCTCAGCATAGTGAAGCCGATTGTTTTGTAGAAGATGTGTTTCCATATTACCCGCTTTACTTCAACAAATGTACAGCGTATTATTATTTAGGTACAGATACAGAAGTTGGTATTTTTATGGGTACAGAATTTTATTCAGAAATAGAAAAAGGAAAGGCAAAACCTTTCCTTGTAAATTAGTATAGAAAATCAATTATATTATTTCCTGTTGATCATCATTCTTGTTGCCAGAATATGTTCACAAGGGCCTTGTCTTAAACCGTTTGACTGATAAAAACCACATTGGCAATTTCCATCAATCAATCGCTGGTCTTTATCAATAGAAGCTTCCGTTTTGTAGGTAAAATTGCTTTCTTTTATAGTTCCCTGAATGTTGAGGATATCATTTTTTACGTCGTATCTGATCTTCACTTTATCTTCAGAAATCAGTTTATCCGCTTTTTCTTCTTGCGGGCTTGAGAAACGCAATTGTTTCATATCCAAAGGATCCTGAGTCAGTTCACGAACTCTGTACAATCCCATATTCAGATCATAAATCACCCTTCCAGCCTGCGTGTAAGACGTTAATGAAGTCGAAATGGTAGCCGTATCAAGGTTTAATTTTTTCGAAAGTTCGGCTGTTGTTCCAAACCATGTTTCTTTCAGAGTACTGAATACTTTTTCCTGAGTCATTAAATCTACTTGACCTCTCGGAGCCATCAGATCAAAATTTCCGGCTCTGCTCCAGTCGTTGGTTGTCCACCCTGAAAGTCCCAAAGTGAAAGCCATATCGCCCAAATCTGCAATGTAGAATGAAGGCAAACCGTTTCCTAATAAAACCACTCTGAAATTTTTAGCAATCGGAATTAATCTTTCTAAGATCAACAATCTTCTTCTCCCCCAAATTCTGATCGTCTTGCTTTCCGACCCTGTATAAATTGAGCGGTGAAAAGTAAGTGTTTCGTACCAAGGTTCAAAAACTGCCTGAATCGGTTTTCCAGGCTCCAAAATAAAACGCAGTGCTCTCGGTCCTTTTTTCTCTTTGAATCGTCTTAAAAACTGACAAATACTGAAAATATCCATCGGATGAAAATCAAAAGTCGTGGCAGGCAAAGTCATTGCAGAACTCACCTGTAAAAAACCACGCACCCAGGAATCCGGCAAGTCGATTTTTTCTTCTTTATATACTTCCTCGTTTGTGGTGAGTGCTTCAAAACCGGAAGGATCAATTTTGAATTCCGTGTCTTTATAATCTCTTATTTTCTGAAATTCGTTATAAAGTGCAGCCGAATAATCGATATTCGTCGTTCCGCATTTAAATTCATTGATTTCCGTGAAAACATTATAACTGCTGCTCAGTTTTCCATACGTAGATTCGTCCTGGCTGAAACATTCAAAGAAAACTTCATCGGGATGAACCGTAATGACCGGATCCAGAACGAACCAAGCGTCTTTATCTTTTTGATACAGATAATCAAAATATGCTTTTTTAGCTGTATTAAAAGGTCCTAAAACCCTGTTTTTCTCTTTGTAAACTTGGTCTAACTCTCCCCTTACTTCCGCCAGTCTTTTTTTGACTTCTTCAATCTGAAACTCAGCCATGTAGTCACTCAACCAAAGCTTTTCCTGTTCAGCAGCCCATTCTTTGTATTCCGTTTTATCTTTCGGCTTAAAGCGAAGATCGGAAACCACCACATCATGCAACGCGGAAATTGCTTCACGAAACGGAATTTTTTTATTCAGCTTGCCTACAAAAAACGTCGGATCTCTTTGCAGATCGGGGGAAAAGCTCATTTGCGTACTCGTTGCAGAGTTCGTAATGGCAGTATCTTTATGAAATTTATAATCGAATAACATAGCTTAAGAAATTAATTGAAGATGAACATTCAGTTGAGGATAGATCATTTTCAGTTCAGAAATAATATCAATGCATTTTGCTTTATCCTGAATAGCGGTCGTTGCCGAAAGATCATCTAAAATCCTACTAACTGTTTCCGCAGATTCTATATTTTTTCTTCCTTCTTTTTCTAAAAAGATAAAAATTCTGTTTTTAGCCGTTCGTGCTTTATTAACTCTTGAAAGTACAGAGCGGAAATAAAACTCCAGTTCTTTTAATTTTTCAGGTTGATCACTTGCATATTCTTCAAGATATGAAGTCACAAAAAGCTGAATATTCTGGCTCGGATGCTGGCTCAGTTTTGTAAGATATTCCAGTCCGTGTTCTTTTTTGAAGAACTTCATGATCAGGTTTTTACCAAAATTTTCGACATCGGATCGTACAGAATCTGCAATTCCGATTAAGCAGTCCGTATCCCAATCTTCATCTTTGAATTCATTCTGGAAGAAATGAAAAGCAAATTCTCTGCTATCGTCCCATTTTGCATCCAGAATTCCCAACGCATGATTGCGATCTGATTTAATTCTCCCAATATTATTTTTATAGAAATTCCACGACCATTGTCTTACCGCTAAAAACTCGTGATTTGCAAGAGAAATAACTTGTTTTAAGGTAAATTTGCTACTATCATTTACTTTTTTAAGCAATTCGAAACCAAAAAGCTGGTTTTTCACACTGTCTGCAAATAATATTCTGAGAATCCATTTTACAGGAATATTGTCAATATATTTCGGAGCCGTTTTTTCAAGATAATCTCTGAACAACTGATGAGAATTATCAAATTGCTGTTCCCTCATCAACATTTCAAATAGTTTTTCAACAATCTGTAATTGGTTTTCAGACTGAACTCCCAAATGATCATTTAATGTAAATACATTCTCCGCAACTTCCTTATAATTTGAAGAAAGTAACGCAAGAATCTGTGCCCAGTTTCTCCCGATTTCTTCTTTAGGATATTGATTTAAAAGACTGATTCCGTTTTGTCTTACAGATTCATTTTCATTATTCAATAACAATTCAATAATTGAAAAAGGAATTTCTGTTACCGGATATTTTTGAGATTTGGAAAGCAGAATTTCACTTGCCAAAAATCTGTTGTTATTCAACGGAGAAGTCAGTAATTGGGCGACAATTTCCCAGCTGATCTCAGAAAAATTAGAGAAAGCTGTTATTTTAAGCTTTTTAGTAGCAGATTCTGCGATTTTATTGTTTTTGTCGTTATTTTCCAGAGAAAGCAACTCAATGATTACTTTTCCAAGCACAGATT
Organism: Chryseobacterium arachidis; assembly: GCF_900129245.1. Lineage (GTDB taxonomy): Bacteria > Bacteroidota > Bacteroidia > Flavobacteriales > Weeksellaceae > Chryseobacterium > Chryseobacterium arachidis. Next base: position 4,485 of record NZ_FQUT01000024.1, on the reverse strand, counting down.
TTTGCCTTTCTTCAGATAAAGATTCTTTTTGAAGTAAGTTATTGATAAATTCATTAGATTCTTTTCGTGAATGCATGATTAAATGCATGATAAAATCTGTAGATTCCAGAAAATATTGAGTATTGTTTTCAATAGCTTCTTTTGCCCAGCTTCTTGCCTGTTCGTTTTCGCAAACTAAAATTTGTGCCACAAAAATTTGGTCCTGCTTTAATTCTTGCTTCTTCTCATTTAATGCTTCAAAACCTAAATTTTGCGGATATTTTGAAGATTTATTTAACAACTGAATCATCATTTGAGGCTCAATTTTTTGCAATAAATCTTTATATTGAGAATGAACGGAAAGATTTTCATAAGCAAATTTCATCACCAGATCCATTCTCGCCTGCATCAAAAGCTGGATATAAGCTTGTGGTGTTTCATCCCAAAATTCAGGATAAAGTTCAAGCCTTGAAGGATTTGAATCAGAAATTATTGCAGATTCCTCTTTTTTCTGTTGAGAAACAGTCGGTTTTTCTTTATTCGAACCAAAAATATTCTTGAATGCTCCTATAATATTGTCTAAAGCACCATGCTGTTGATTTTGATGAGAAGGCGCTTCTGACACATTTGTATTGTTGTTATTTTCCGATTCCACCTTCTTCATTTCATTGGCAGAATAGTAATAATCTGAGCTCCAGAACTGTTCCTTTTTACTGTAGAATTCAAGATTTGAATCCATCTTACGGTTTTTATCATTTCCGAAAAGGATAATGTTAAGAAGCGGAGATCGGTAACATTCCGGGAAATCGACCACCGTATAATAATATCTCTGAGTTTCCCAATTGTAAGTTCCATAATGGCTTAACGGCCCTTTTCTGGCAGGAACATAATCGTCCTCAGAATATTGTACCAATGCATTGACCGCAAATCTTAGATATTCTTTCGCTTTATTTTGCTCTCCCAATTCTTTCAGATAATGAAAGCTGTTCTTCTGAAAATAAAGTTTCGTAAAATTTGAAAATGCAAGCCTGCTTTCAGGGCTGGAAAGCTCTTTTCTTACATTGACGGAATTTCCAAACTGGTAAAAATACTGATGCTGATTCCACGCTTCTTTATCCAGGCTCGCCGTTCTTTTGAACATAGGCGACTTTTTTTCGAATAAAAAGGATAACAGTCCCAAAATCTGTGCATCATCCCGAAAACGAGCCAATTTATAAATCGCACGAATATTTTTAAAGTAAGGCGATGCAAACGGAATTTTTACTATAATTTCTTCAATTAATTTAGTCAAAGAAGGATATGCTTTCGATAAAAGATAAAGGTAAACGAGTTCGTCCGCTTTCTCTTTTTTCTCGAATTTTTCAAGATATTGCTGCTTTAAGCCATCATAATCTCCTTTATCAATGGCATATTTTATTTCAGAAGGAAGGCTTTCCAATAAGTCAGAAACCGTTTTTTCTAGTTCTGAATTTTCATTAATTGTCAAGAGTGCATCAAAAGCAACATTTCTGATATACTGCTTATGTCTTGTACTTTGTGCAATGCCGCGTAAAAGCTCGGACGCCTGAGTCATTCTGAATGTTCTGATCGCAAAAATAGAAGCATACAGCTGCATGTCGTCGCCTTTTGTTGCCAGTTTCAAAATATAAGGAACAGCTTCTTCAATTTTCATTTGAACCGCCTTCCAGATCACACGGGAAGTTTTCCATTCTGTTTTAAAAGAATTGATTCCCTGTGTAGCATCTTCCAGACGTTTTAAGATCACTCCTTCTACAGAATTCATATTAACAGAATCCAATGACGGAAGCTCTACAAAAACTTCTACTTCAGACTGATATCCTTTATTTCTTTTTTCTTTTTCAAGTTGATCAAAAATACTCTCGGCTTTATCCTTAGACACGAAAGCAGGAGTCTTACTGCCTTCTTTCAATGCTGCACCGCGTCTTCCGTAACGGAAATTAACGGCAAAAGCATCAGGATTTATTTCACAAAGATCTATTTCGTAAACTTTATCCGATTTTCCTTCGTGGAAAAAGAGTTTGGTTTGTTTGATGATTTTCATCTATCTTATGGATTAAGATGTTGATATTATGTGTTTGGTTCGGGCTAAAAAATATTCCACCAGTCTGTTTTTTCTTCTTTTGGCGCAAGCATTTCTTCTTGGATTTCAGTCACTGCAACTGTTTCTACAATTTCCTGAACAACTTCTTTTACTTCTACGATCGGTTTACCGTGTTTTGCAATAATTGTATTCAATTTTTCTCTGAACACCAATGCTTTGACAGGATTTACCATATTCACGAAATTAATATACCCTTCAACCGCATTAATCAAATGAAATGCCTTTCCCCAGGTTTGATTTTGCCATCCGTTGACTTCGATATTGTGTAAAAGTGCTCTGAACTTTCTGAGTTTTTTTCGCTCAACATTCAGTTTTTCATTGACTACAATTCCCGTCACTTTTTGTTGATGCCTGCCTCTCATAATGTGAAGTTTATCAGGATGAATCGTGAAATTTTCGTCGTTAATAATCTGTTTTACAAAATATAAAAGCTTATTGATATTCTGCTCTTTATCCTGATTGGCAGAAAAAGTAAGATCATCCGCATAACGGGTGTAGGTAAACCCTAATTTCTGAGCCAGACCTTTCAATCTTTTATCTAATTTATAAGCGATAATATTACTGATGGCAGGACTTGCCGGCGAACCCTGCGGTAAAAACCGTTCTCCTTTATGAACGAAATATTTAACATCATCCAGTAAAATCTCTTCCGTATGAGCCTGAGTGCAGACCAATGCAAAAATAGTCGAAAGCTGTTCCGAATATCCAAATTTTGAAAACAATCCTTTTACTCTTCTATAGCTGATTGAAGGGAAAAAATCCTGTAAATCGATGTTGATAATAATATCTTTCCCAAGATGTAGCTCTGCATTAGTGACAATTGATTTTTTTGCTGTAAAGCCATGTACAACTTCTCCCACCGAAATTTTATTCAGGATATTTTCCAGAATCCATTGCTGAAAATACCTCAATTGCGGTTTAGGTGCCGAAATCCTTCTTTTTCCACCTGATTTTTTAGGAATTTCAAAAATATGATAATGCGTTTTGTTAGAAACTTTCCTGTGAAAGGCAAGATATTTTATTAGCGGAAGACCAAAACCCGATTTCTGACTGAAATCTGATATACTTTCAAAAGCAGGAAGTGAAAACTCCAACAGTTTTTCTACATCCGAATCGGTGCAGTGAAGCCCTTTAGAAACATCTTCTCCAACATAAATAATCTGCTCTTGCTGAAGCTTTTTCCAATGATCTGCTTTATCCTTGCGTTTCTGTTCGTTTTTTTGTTTGGTTACTTCTCTTTTGGCTTTTGCCTCCTGCATACGCTTTTTGCGCATCTCACGAAGCATTGCCTCCTGATTTCCGTATTTTCGGTCTTTTGCCAATAGCTCTTGCAATTCCTTCTGTAAAACAACTTCCTTTTGAATAAGTTGTTCCGGTAGGGAGGGCGTAGAAGTTTCCTGCCAAAAACCAAGTCTTTTCATTTCTTCCAGAATATAACTATCCTTGGAAGATGCTTTTATACGGTCGTAAATCTGTTGTCTGCTGAGATTTTGTGACATTTAGATGTGTTTTTTTATAAATAAAAAGCCCTACACTTAATAGGGCTTTGTTTGGGATAAACCTTCGTATTTTCTAAGGACTATATCTATCAACTCCAGAAAATGGTACTAGTGGGTACCTTTATTTTCTCGGAAAATGAACTGAAAAGGTACCTACTAGTACCATTTTCCCCATCAAGATAGTATGTAGTGACGTATGCTAAGCAATTTCACAGTGATGACGAAACATCATCATTTCTTTAAAAAGAAAAGCAAGGATCTATCTTTTTCAAATATATAAAAAATTATAATTCCACCAAATATGAATTGAATTATTTGTCTGATTTTGTTCGATTTATTCGGTGCTTAAAGCAATGTTGATTTTTTAAGAGAGATTAATTGGCTTAACATAGGGGAAGTATTAAAAAATATTGAGTTCATTTTTATTTCCCACAGATTGCGAAGATTTTCACAGGTGATGATTTCAATTTTTATAACCACGAATACACAAATTTTGAAGGATCTTGATGTTTTAATTTATCTCTACTTTTGTATTGAGTGGCATCTTATAAATAAAACAGCTTGATGAGACTAAAAAAGTTGTGGACTTAGTGTTCAAAATAAATTGATCCTTTTTATTCAATCTCCAACTTTCACTCTCATTCCCAATCTTTGATTTTATGGATCAAGTACAAAACTTGTGGACTAAGCAAAAAGTTTTGATAATCTGAACAGGAAAAACGATTTATCTCTTACTCCTCTGAGCTGTAATCTGAAGTTTTTTATTTTTGCATTAAAGGATTCTGCTGAGGCGTTAGTGCTTCTCTTCTCAAAATAATTAAGAATATCGCTGTAGTGGCGGGTAATCGTTCTTTTTAAGGTAGTGAAAGATTTAAAGCCTGATTC
>NZ_FQUT01000013.1 GCF_900129245.1 Chryseobacterium arachidis | reverse complement strand
GAATCAGGCTTTAAATCTTTCACTACCTTAAAAAGAACGATTACCCGCCACTACAGCGATATTCTTAATTATTTTGAGAAGAGAAGCACTAACGCCTCAGCAGAATCCTTTAATGCAAAAATAAAAAACTTCAGATTACAGCTCAGAGGAGTAAGAGATAAATCGTTTTTCCTGTTCAGATTATCAAAACTTTTTGCTTAGTCCACAAGTTTTGTACTTGATCCATTTATTTTAGAAAAATCCCCCATTTTCAAGCCTGAGATTAAAAACACCAAAATTTTTATTAAATAAAGTATTGTATTTTAGAATATAATATGATTTAAAGTAGAATGTAGGAATATTATAAAATAAAAAAGTACACTTTTGAAAAGTGTACTTTTATTGGGTGAATGATGGGTCTCGAACCCACGACCTTCGGAACCACAATCCGACGCTCTAACCAACTGAGCTACAATCACCGTTTTGTGAGTGCAAATATAGAGAAGATTTTTTAATTACCAAACTATTCCATCAAAATTTTTCAAAGAAATTAATTTTTCTGATGTAAAGCCCTCAGCATAAGCAACTCCCGATAAACGCCCTAAATCCTGAGCACGGTAAGTTAAGCTCTCATAAAAGTCTTTTGAGGTAATTGGCGTTTCCGGTTCCTTCGAAGTCGGATCGTAAAACTGAGTTTTGAAAGCCATACAGGCAGCAATTTTTTTATCTAAGTGCTCAGAAATATCAATACAAAATTCCGGAGTAATATTTTTCCACTGAATATAATGGAAAATATGCTTCGGTCTCCACACCTCTTGATTTTCTCCGTCTAAAACCGTCTCAATTTTTCTCAATCCGGCTAAAAAGCACGCATCCGATACTAATTTCGCTCCTTTTGCATGATCTGGATGTCTATCATCAATTGCATTCGCTAAGACGATTTCCGGCCTATATTTGCGAACCATTTTTACGATCCTCATTTGGTATTCTTCGGAATTTTCCAAAAAGCCATCTTTCATCGCTAAATTTTCTCTCGCTACCACTCCCAAAATTTTTGCAGAGTCTGCCGCTTCCACTTTTCTGGTTTCGTCTGTTCCTCTTGTTCCCAATTCTCCTCTTGTAAGATCTACGATCGCACAAATTTTCCCCTCGGAAACCAATTTGGCAATTGTACCCCCACACCCTAATTCCACATCATCCGGATGAGCGCCAAAAGCAAGTATATCTGTTTTCATTTATTCTTTAATTTATCTGTTAGAACCGTCGCTATTTATTTACACCAACGTTTCGTATTTTCAAATATAGCCATTAAAACAAAAACTTCCCAAACATTATGAATGGGAAGTTTTTTATATCTATAATTTAAATTTTAAATTACTTGTTAAGCTCTGCGTTTAATTTTACAGCATCCTGATACGTTGGATCCAACTGAACAGATTTAGCAGCATAATCTTTTGCTTTCGCAACGTCTGAATCTTTTGACAAATACGCTACCGCAAAATAAGCATACGCTAAAGTCTGCTTGTTTGCTTCAACTTCTGCAGGTTTTACTGTTGCAATGTATTTTTCGTAAGCAATTTTTGCTGCATCGTTGTTACCACCCTGCTGGTAAGAATATCCTAAACTGTAGTAAGCAGGAGCCCAATCTGGAAGAAGGGTACTCATTTTCTGCCAGGTCTGGATCGCCCCGTTCCAGTTTTTCACTTCCTGATATGCTGTTGCCAGCTTAAATAAAGCATCTGAATCCTGAGCATTAGCAGCTACCTGCTTTTTAAGACCTTCGATAGTAGGGTTTGTTGGTCCTGCATCTACATCAGCCTGAGAACCTCCTCCTGCGATTTTTGCCAGTTCCATATCCCACTTCAGTGTTTCATCTTTAGCTCCTTTTGCGATCGCAATTTTCTGTTGAGCTTCCGCCGTTAAAGCAGCCTTTTTACCAGCATCCGTTTCGGTTTTAGCCAAACCTGCTGCGATTAAACCTTGCAGCCCTTGGTCTGCTGGCTGTACTCTTGATTTTTCTGCCTGAGAAACAAAAGTATCCATTGCCTGTTTTGCCTCAGGATATTGCCCTTCAGCATATAGCTGATATGCTCTTAATTTGAATTTAATAGGATCATTAATTTTATCAAAGATTTTATCTAATACCTGCTTAGAGTTTGCATAATCTTCATTGGTAAAATACAACTTAGAAATCTCCAATTGAGTATACGGATCCTCATCAGCATATTTTGTATAGTTGATAAGATCTTGAGTAGCTTTGGCATTTTGCTGATATCTTATATCATAAGCCGCCATTATTTTATAAGCAGGGGCATAGGAAGGGTCAGTAGCAATAGCTTTATCTAAGCTTTCTTTTGCTTGCTGCCATCTTTGTGCTGCCATCCATAGAGATCCGATTCTTGTGTAAACGGAAGCCTTATTTTTAGCCAAAGGTAAAGCTTTATCGTAAGCCGTCATGGCATCACCAGGCATTCTTTTCAATCTGTAAGCATCACCTAATGTATAATAGTAGTGTGCCGGAACTCCTTTTTTCTCTGCTCTTTCAATAGCTTTATTTAGAAATTGAATAGCTAAATCAGGAGAGTTGTTTTTTTCAAATAATGTTAAAGCTTCTGCCGCTCTGAAAAGCACTTCAGCATCTTTTTCTTTAGAATCGGTTACAATCTTCTGGATTTCAGCAATTGCACCTTTATCTCCTTTTCCAAGCTTAACAGTAGCTAAACCAATCTGATTCAAATAGCTTTTTTTATCAGCAGCAAGTCCTTTGTTAAAATTATCAGTAGCAGAAGCAAAATCCGGTTCCGCCTGCTTTAGAAATGTATTTCCTAAGTAGAAATAATTTTCAGCTGTAGGAGCTGAAGCAATCATGTTCGTAAAATTAGTTTTTGCTTGAGCGAACTTATCACTGTCAATACTGTTGATACCGTCCTGCACCGTCTGTGCAAAGGCAAAGTTGGTAAAAAATACCACTGCTGCTCCAAAAGCAATCTTCTTTACATTCATATTCATTATATCTTTCATTTTATTTTATAATCAAATCGAATTATATTTACACAATTTTCAGACCAAAATAATATTTTTATTTTGGTTAAAGGATTAATTTAATACTTTTTAACGCATTTGGACTTCTCTACGGAAAATATTATATGGCTGTAATCCCTCCTTCTGCACAATCATCTGTCCCAGTTGTGTACAGGAATACCTGATAAAACCGTTGGCAATATTGAAATTCCCCTCATTTGTTAAAAAATATAAAACTCTGGTAAAAGGATAGGTCATGTTTCGCAAATTTTCATAATCCGCAGTATATAATTTTCCTTTACTTTCCACAGGAAGAATCTTTACCATGTTTCTCAGCTGCTCAGATTCTTTATCGTAAGGGCGGCTAAAAGTATTGAGACCTATTACACCAATTTTATCCGGATATTTTCCTAATTCTTCAATAATGTTCTTATTTCCGGGGATCACAGAGAATTTTAAGTCTTTAGGCTGTTTTTTAAGTTTTTGAGCTACAAAGTTCAAATTACTTGAATTGGCACCATCAAAGATGAACTCTTTGCTTTCTGACTGCATTCCTTTTGAAATTTCATCCATGGAGATGCTTTCTTTCGTGGATTCCTTCGGAACGATAAAAATCACCGCATCTGCCGCGAATTTTGAAGGTAATATCTTTAATTCAATCTGCTTTTCATAAGTTTTAATCTCTGCAGGAGTTAAATCCCTTGACATTACAGCAATTCTTGCTTTATTATTAAGCAAATCAATAAATCCCAGATCTTCTTTTTTAGTTACCACTTTAATCTTAGTTTCAGGATAATTAATCATATATCCTTCAGCCAACGCCTCTGTAACACTTTTAAACGATTCGTCCGTAAGGATAGTCAGTTCACCTTTATGGTAAGAGGGTGACTTTTCTTCCTTTTTACAGCTCATCACCAAAAAGCTTATTAACAATAGCATTGCCAATTTAATACTATTACTATTCATCACCTGACTTTTTAATTTTAGTTAAAGCTCTGTATATTCTGAAAATACCATAAATAATCAACAGGCCTCCTAATACGTAAGCAATATTGGGTTCTAAAACAGTAAAAAAAAATTTGTAAAGGATCACAACGACTCCTAAAACAATATAAAACAATCCCGTAACGAGGGATAACCAATTGAACATCATATAACAAAAATACCAAAAAAAATAAAAAAGAGAAGCATAAGCCTCTCTTTTTTAATTATTATTTAAAGATAAAAAAAATTATCCTTCAAAGTTCATTTTCACAGGGAAACGGAAACGAGAACGAACAGGCTGTCCATTAACTTTACCAGGAATCCACTTAGTTTTGATACTTTTTACGGTTCTTTCAGCTTCTCTGTTCATGTCTGAGTTGGATCCTGAAGCCTTAATCTGGCTCAAAGTTCCGTCTCTTTCAACAACGAAAGTAATTTCAGTACCTAAAGTACCTTCACCTTCTACTGAAGAACTGTCAAAATTATCCATAAACTTAGATCTGAATCCGTTGATACCTCCTGAGCTAAAGTCAGCTGCCTGGTCTACAGACTCATATACGTCATTTGTTACCTGAGGTTTAACTTCCGCAGTTGAAGCCTTAGTACCTGTAGATGGCGGTGGCGGCGGTGGTGTGTAAGCAGGAGCTTTTACACCTTCCTGTGCTACCAAACCAGTAGTTGTCTCTAACTGTTTAGAGATTGGCGGTGGTGGCGTTTCAATTTTAGGAGCTTTTACAGGCTCAGGAACTACGTTCTGAATAACCTCTATCTTCTCTTCCTCTTTTGGTGGTGGAGGTGGTGGAGGTGGTTCTTCTTCTTTCGGCTGTTCTAAAACTTTATCTTCCTGTAAAATGTCTACCAACTCTGCCTTAACTTCTTGTTTAGGTGGAGCAGTAAGCCTTTTAATCGTAAGATAAATGAAAGGAGACAAAGCCGCAATCAGGAATAATGCCGTTCCAACAATAAAAGATTTTGTCAGTAGTTTTGGGTACTGATGTCTTAAATCGTATGCACCATATTCCTTGTTTCTATTTTTAAATACAATCTCATCTAAAGTTAGATTTGGATCGTACACATTTTCATTTGCCATAGATGTACAATATTATGGTTTAAATTACTTTGCCGCCGGTGCTGCAGGAGTTCCCGCATTACCCACTTTTCTGTCGTAAATAGCTTTTTCCCAAGGTTTAAGATCAGTAACCCCGTACTGCTCGCTCTTTGTAATTGCCATTTCGTCAAGAATATCAACAAAGTTTTTATATACAGCATCGTCAGTCGGTTTGATAATCACCGTAAATTTGGTTTTATCTGCCGCACCTGCTTTTGCCTGCTCAATTACTTTTCTGATTCCCTCTCTGTCGAAAGAAGTTTCATTAAGATTCTGATCCGTTAAAGATGTGTTATCTTGTTGGTGCCAAAAAATCTTATTGTCTTTCCCTAATAATAAAGAGATAGAATTCGAAAGTTTAATTTCTGTCGGTGGAGGTTTCGGAGCGTCTGGCTTTGGTTTTGCCGGAAGTCCTAAATCCATTACATTCGGTTTAGAGAATGTAGTTGTGAACATAAAGAAGGTAATCAAAAGAAACCCTAAGTCCACCATCGGAGTCATATCTACGCGGGTATTCTGCTTCTTGGATCGAACCTTGCCGCCTTTCCCGCCTTTTTCCTGTACTTGTACTTCTGCCATTTCTAAATGATATTATTCATTAGGTTTACCTTCTTGTGATGTAATCAACCAGAATTTAAGAAAATCGATATCTCTTAAACCCTCAAACAGGCTTTTAACTTTTGGATATTCAGTAGTAACGTCACCCTTGATTGCTAATTTGTAATCAGGATTTACGGCCAAACTTTCTTTTACCCAGTCCACTAATTGCTTATTTGTACTATCCATAGGAATCCCGGTAGGACTCTTAAAATTTTTCTGCTCCTCATCTGACAAATCAAGATAGCTTTTCAGCTGGTTCATAGGAACCCCGATTGCTTGTACTTTCTGGAATGAAGCTTTTTCGTTATTGTCAAAAGTAACACCGTACTTCTGTCCCATATTTTCCAAAAGCTTTACTCTTTCAGATGCATTTTCTACTGGCTGGAAATAAAATTTTCCGTCCGGAGTAGCGTTGATAGTCATCAAACTTGCATCAGGAAGCAACTTCTCTGATATTGAAGATGGCGGTTTGATCTGCTCCACATCAGGTTTTTTAAACTGAGTGGTCAAGATAAAGAACGTAAGTAGTAGGAACGCAACGTCACACATTGCCGTCATATCCGTAACTACCCCATGTCTTTTAGGTTTGACTCTCGCCATTATTTAATGATTTTTAATTAAACTTCTTTTTACTTATACAAATACCTTGCTAATTCTTAGTTGAATTCAGCAAAAGATTGTTGGATACTCATTGCGATCTCGTCAATCTTATAAGTTAATCCGTCAATTTTAGAAGTAAAGAAGTTATAAAGGATAATAGCAACTGCAGAAGTACCAATACCTAACGCCGTGTTAATCAAGGCTTCAGAGATACCTGTAGATAGTGCAGCAGCATCAGGAGTACCACCTCCGGAACCTAACGCGAAGAACGCCTTGATCATCCCGATTACCGTACCTAAAAGTGCGATCAAAGTTGCAACCGTACCTAAAGTAGAAAGGATCATCATGTTTTTCTCCAACATTGGCATTTCAAGAGTAGTAGCCTCTTCGATCGCTTTGTTAAGCGCTACCATTTTTTGCTCTTTGTTTAGAGTAGTATCATGAGATAAAGCTTTGTAAGTAGTAAGACCTTCTTTTACTACGTTACCAACAGAACCTTGCTGTCTGTCGCACTCTTCTAAAGCTTCATCAATTTTGTTTTGGTTTAGTAAGCTTCTAACCTGTACAACGAAGTTGTCTAAGTTTCCTTTACCAGCAGCTTTACCAAGAACGAAATATCTTTCAAAAGAGAAAACGATTACAGTAATCATGAAAGTAATCAAGATTGGTACAATAACCCCTCCCTTGTAGATAATTCCTAAAAACGATTCTGGGTGAATGTCTTTCCCCTCCTTATCAGAAAAAGCAACAGATGCTCCACCAATTTCATTAGCATCTTTAAAGTTTCCTGGGTTACCTAAAACGAATAAATAAATACAAATACCTATCGCAAAAATAATAGGAATAATAACAGCCGGGTTTAAACCTCCTGCTTTTCTAGCAACTACTTGCTCATCATTTTTTGAAACATTCATTTCCATATTTAACTAAATTATATTGTTTTAAAATTTTACAGGGTGTAAATTAAAGGCAAAATTAATTAAAATGCAAGAGTCTGAAATAAACATTTTATATTTTTTTGATAAAGAAAATTTAATACAATTCCGATATTATAATTATTTTTCGAATTTTTAAAAATTTTCTTCAATTTTAACATTTACGTTAAAAAATCAAAAAAATAACCCCTTCATTTTTTTTAAATTACCAATGTTAAATTTTATTTAAATTACTATATTCACAATTCTGTGAGGCACTACAATGATTTTTGTAGGTGTTTTACCTTCTAAAATCTGAACCATTTTTTCGTCCTGAAGTACTAAATCTTCTACTTCCTTCGGTGATAACTGAGCAGAAAGTGAAATTTTAAACTTCATTTTACCATTTACACTTACCGGATAAAGAATCTCGTCTTCCACCAGGTAATCCTCGTTCAGCACAGGGAATTTCTCGAATTCAATAGATGCATTGTGACCTAAAAGACTCCAAAGCTCTTCGCAGATATGAGGTGCATATGGCGAAATGATAACGGCAAGAGGTTCTAAAATATTGCGTTTGTTACATTTTATTTTTTGCAATTCATTTACAGCAATCATAAATGAAGATACAGAAGTATTGAAAGAGAAGTTTTCGATATCGTATACTACCTTCTTTATTAAGGTATGTAAAACTTTGTATTCTGCTTTTGTCGGTTCTTCGTCAGAAACAAAGAAAGTATCCCCGTCAAAATACAGATTCCAGAATTTTTTCAGGAAACCATACACTCCACTCAAACCTTGTGTGTTCCAAGGCTTGGATTGTTCCAACGGACCTAAGAACATTTCATACAATCTTAAACCGTCTGCTCCATATTCTTCACAGATATCATCTGGGTTTACAACATTGTATTTTGACTTAGACATTTTTTCTACTTCACGGCCTGTGATGTATTTTCCGTCTTCTAAAATAAATTCTGCATCCGCGTAATCCGGTCTCCAGGTTTTGAATGCTTCCGTGTCTAATTCGTCAGAAGTTCCTTTTAATAAAGATACATCGACATGGATTGCCTGAGTTGTATAATCTTTTGCTAAATTTTTAGATACATATTGATTAGTCCCATCAATTCTATACACAAAAGCACTCATCCCCAAAATCATCCCCTGATTGATCAACTTTTGGAAAGGCTCATCATGATTAATATACCCTCTATCCTTTAAGAACATATTCCAGAAACGGGAATACAATAAGTGACCAGTAGCATGTTCGCTACCTCCTATGTATAAATCTACCTGTCCCCAATAATCCGAAAGTTCTTTGTTCGTAAAAACTTCTTCATTTTTCGGATCCATATATCTAAGGAAATACCAAGAGCTTCCAGCCCAACCAGGCATTGTAGATAGCTCTAACGGGAAAACCGTTTTTTCGTCAATTAAATTCGTATCAACAACTTTTTGGTTTACTTCGTCCCAGGCAAAAGTTTTTGCATTTCCTAATGGCGGATCACCGTCTTCAGTTGGCAAATATTTTTCAACTTCAGGAAGCTCCAAAGGCAATGCAGAAGTTGGTAATGTGTAAGGCATCCCATCCTTATAATATATAGGAACCGGCTCTCCCCAATATCTTTGTCTTGAAAAAATCGCATCACGCTGTCTGTAGTTCGTTGTTCCGTGACCGATTCCTTTTTTCTCAATCGCATCAATAATTAATGCTTTTGCATCGTTATAATTTAATCCATTTAAGAAATCAGAATTCACGCAAATCGAATCTTTAGAATCAAAAGATGCTTCCTGAACATCTTCGTCAGTTTCTACAACTTTTTTAATTTCTAAATTAAATTTCTTTGCAAATCTGTGATCACGTTCATCGTGTGCAGGAACCGCCATTACAGCTCCCGTTCCGTAACCCATCAAAACATAATCTGAAATATAGATCGGCATTTTTTCTCCGCTGAACGGATTGATCGCATAACTTCCCGTGAAAGCACCGGAAACGTTTTTCACGTCAGACATTCTATCACGTTCTGTTTTTTTGGAAGTTTCTTCAATATATGTATCTACTTCAGCTTTTTGTTCTGATGTAGTAATAGTTTCCACTAAAGGGTTTTCCGGAGCCAATACCATAAAAGTGGCTCCAAAGATGGTATCAGGTCTTGTCGTGAAAACCTCAACAATTTCGTCATGACCATCAACATTAAATTTCACCTGTGCTCCCTGAGATTTCCCGATCCAGTATTCCTGAGAATCTTTCAAAGGTTGTGGCCAGTCCAAAGTTTTTAAACCTTGCAATAATCTTTCAGAGTAAGCCGAAATTCTCATGCTCCACTGCATCATTTTCTTTTGGAAAACAGGGAAGCCTCCTCTTTCGGATTTTCCGTCTTTTATTTCGTCGTTTGCTAAAACTGTTCCTAAAGCAGGACACCAGTTTACAGTCGTTTCTGCTCTGTAGGCTAAACGGTAATTTAAAAGGATATCTTCTTTATCCATTTCAGAAGCATTTTTCCATTCTTCTGCGGTGAAATTCAATTCATCGTTCTGATTGGCATTTAATCCTTCTGTTCCTTTTTCTTCAAAACGTTTAACTAAAGTTGAAATAGCCTCCGCTTTATCTGTATCTTTATTATACCAAGAATGGAACAATTCAATGAAAATCCACTGTGTCCATTTATAATAAGAAGCATCGGAAGTTCTTACTTCTCTGCTCCAATCGAATGAGAAACCGATTTTTCTTAGCTGCTCCTCGTATCTTGTAATGTTTTGCTCAGTCGTAATCGCAGGATGTTGTCCTGTCTGAATCGCGTACTGTTCAGCAGGAAGTCCGAAACTATCGTAGCCAACCGGATGAAGCACATTGAAACCCTGATGTCTTTTGTATCTCGCATAAATATCGGAAGCAATGTATCCAAGCGGATGACCTACGTGAAGTCCTGCGCCTGATGGATACGGAAACATATCGAGAACATAAAATTTTGGTTTGTCTGTGTTATTGGAAGTCTTGTACGTTTGGTTGTCTTCCCAGTATTTCTGCCACTTTTTTTCTATCTGCTGATGATCGTAAAACACTTTATATAATAGATGTTAGATGTTAGACTTTAGATATTAGATTTTTTAATCCCAATTCTAATTTTCACAAAAATAATGAATTTAAAAGAAATGGAAATTTTAATTTTTAATTAAATAAATGAAAACAAAAAAATCTCATCCGAGGACGAGATTTATATGATGTTGATAATTCAGATTATTATAGAGTAACTCTCTTAAGGGTATAGGTTTCAGAATGGAATTCGGTAGGATCTGTTTTATCTTCAAACATAATGTTTACGGTAGTATCGCTGATACTGATAATTTTTCCCTGATCCGGCTCTACAATTCCCTGATATTTTATCTGAATAGCTTTACTATCTTTATCATACGTATAGCTGAAGTTTCTGTCGAAAGTAGGGGTACATGTGCCGGGAGTTGAACTGTCTCCCATATCTTTTCTTTTCCCGTTATTATCGATCCCAAAAACCCATCTTGATGTTTTCTGACAATCCGTATCAAAAGAAATACCGTCCGAAACAGGATCTTCTCCGATAGCAACTACTGTTACTACTTTTTTTACCGGCTGCCAGATCCCGTTAAGAGGAGCTTCCATAACAGTTTCCTCGTCGTCGTTACATCCTGTAGCTACAAATAATGATAAACCTGCAAATAATAATGCTAATTTCTTCATATATCAAATTTTTCAAGCGCTAAAATTATGATTTATTTATATTATTAAACAATTTTTTTAGAAAAATATTATTAAAATTTATTATTTCGTGTCTTTTGACTTTTCAAATGCTTTAATTTACCTTTATTTAACAAACATTCAGGAGCCGGAATAGCCTCTATTCTGTGAAAAAAACTATTTTTGCACAAAACAGTGCAAATGCAAGACATCACGAAAAACAATTTTGACTTCCTCCGCGTTCTGCTGGCTTTTATTGTTTTCCTGGGACATTTAGGAGCTTTAAGTGTTTCTCCGGAACTCAAATTTCTTGAACACAGCCCGATTGAAGTTGCCGTTTTCGGATTTTTTGTTGTCAGCGGATTTTTAATTGCAAGAAGCTACGAAAGATCTTCAAGCCTGAAAAGCTATATTAAAAAGAGAATCAAGAGAATTGTTCCCGCTTACCTGTTGGTTGTTTTTCTGTGTGCTATTTTACTGAGCTTAGTAAGCACGTATTCATTTGCAGAATATTTCAGCAATACACAGGTGTACAAATACCTCGCATGGAATTCCGTATTTTTAAATTTCAAAGCACCCTGGCTTCCCGGAGTTTTCGGAAACCAGGCGGTGAATGGAGCTCTCTGGACTCTGAAAATAGAGATGTGCTATTATTTTGCTGTTCCGTTATTGTTTTTACTTTTCGGAAAGAATAACCAATACAGAAATATCAGTTTAATCATCCTGTATTTTCTTTCGTTGGTTTATCTTAATTATTTCGAATTACAAAATAAAATTTCTTTAGCCAAGCAACTTCCCGGAACACTGTCTTATTTCATTCCCGGAATGCTGATCTATTTTAATTTTGATAAATTCATTAAACATAAAAATTTACTCTTCATCATTGCCATTATTACAGTATGGATTGATCTGTTGATCAACATCCAGCTATTTTCCCCGATGATGATTGGCATTATTACGTTATACATCGCCTATTCTTTTAAATTCTTAAATAATTTCGGAAAATATGGCGACTTCACCTATGGAATCTACATCTTCCACTTCCCCATCATCCGGACTTTTACAACATTAGGCTTATTTAAAGATTACAATCCTTTTGTTATGGCTTTTGCCTGTATGATGGTGGTTATTGCTGTAGGAGTTAGTTCGTGGCATTTTTACGAGAAAAAATTTTTATAAAACACAATATGAAAGAATTAGTTTCCATTATAACGCCATCTTATAATTCCGCAGAATTCATTGAGGAAACCATACAGTCTGTTTTAAGTCAGACCTACGAAAACTGGGAATGGCTGATTTCCGATGACCGTTCGAAAGACAACACCGTTGAAATCATTAAAAAATATAACGATCCCAGAATAAAATTACACGTTCTTGAACAAAACGGAGGTGCAGGAAATGCCCGAAACAAAAGTCTTGAAAGGGCTCAGGGAAGATATATCGCCTTCTTAGATTCCGATGACCTTTGGTATCCTGAATATCTGGAAACCATGACGGATTTTATGAAAAAAAACAACGCAGAATTGGTATACTGCAATTACTCAAGATGCGATGAACATACGATGGAGCCGATCTTGAAAGATTTTGAAGCAGATACAATCGTTACGTTTTCCAATTTGCTTAAAACCTGCAGACTTGCCCCGGTTTCAACGATGTATGACACCAAAAGAGTCGGAAAATTTTTCTTTCCGGTAAAAAGCAAGCGTGAAGATCATGTGATGTGGCTCAATTTGCTAAAAGAAATCCCGAAAGGTTATCCTTTGAAAAAAACGCTCGCAAAATACAGAATGCGCCAGAACAGCGTTTCCAGAAAGAAGAAAAATATTATTAAAGATCAATATTTAGTCTATAAAGATTTTATGGGTTTTTCAACTTTAAAGTCCCTGTACTACACCGCAAACTGGGCGTTGAACGGATTTCTGAAATATTCAAAAATTTTTAATTAAATTTAAAAATGGAATATTCAAAAGAATTCAAAGCGGCGCTCAGCAATTTTTCATCTGTAGAAAAAGACCGTCTGATTTTCAGACTCTTGAAAAAGGATAAACTTTTATCCAAAAAATTATATTTCGAATTAATCGATCCTGAAACCACAGACAACAAACGTGATGCAATGGAAGAAATTGTATCCGAAAAGGTTTTACTGGCTTCAAAATATATCGGCAACCAGAAATATTTTCTGGGAATTATTAGAAAAATCAGTGCAGAAATCACAGAGCATGTAAAGATTACCACCGATAAATTCGGGGAAGTTTCGCTTAATCTGTTACTGATTAATAAGATTTTAGAATACAACGAAGATCTTAGCCGACAAAGGTTTGACAACCTCTACAAACTTTATATTTACCTCATCAATAAAACGGTGAAGTCTCTGCTTTTAACGCAAAAACTGGACGTAGATTACTGGATGGAAATTGATGAACTGCTGGACAGTGTAAAAGAAAAAATTCTTAAAAACCATTATTTATCTAAACTTTTTATCAATAACGGCATCGATTTTAACTGGCTGACGAGCGATAAAATTCCTCAGAATTTTGATGCCATCATTAAAGAAATGAAAATCCAGGGATTTTTAAGATAAAATTTTTCTGATAATCAGTTCTGTAGAATTAGGCTTTTCCGTAATGAATTTTTCTGCATTTTTCGACATTGATTCTAACACTTCGGGATTTTTTAAAAGATAGAGGACAAAATCTGCAGCCATTCCTTCTTTCTCGAAAGCACGCCCTCCGTCTAATGAAATCAACTCATCTGCCTCAGGGTTTTTCTTGTAATGATTTCCAAAAACAACAGGAACTCCAAACGTTGCCGCTTCTAGAATATTGTGCAGTCCCGCATCATGAAAACCACCTCCAACAACAGCAATATCTGCGTAAGAATATAATTTTGAAAGCAAACCTATACTGTCAATTAATAAAATTTCATATTCATGAATGGGCAACTCGGTTTTATGTATTTCGCTATATAAAATAGCCTCAGGAAACAGCTCCTTCAATCTGTTTACTCTTTTCAGATCATGGGGAGCCACAATAAATTTTGTGTAAGGATTTCCCCGAAAAGTTTCCGCCAAAATAATTTCTTCAGACCTCCATGAACTTCCAAAAACAACCACTTTATTATTTTCCCCGATAAATTCTTTAATAAAATCTACATGATTATCCCGGGATCTTAATTGCCTCACCCGATCAAATCTAGTATCTCCGGTTACGGAAGATTTCGTTAAGCCAATACTTTTTGCCAGTGCAAAAGACATTTCCGTTTGATGAAAAAACCAATCAACATTCTTTTGCAGTTGTTTTACAAACCATTTTCCATACGAAGTAAAAAACGATTGACTGTCATAAAACAGAGCCGAAATCACATACGTCTTTGCACCTTGATTTTTTAGTTCACTTAAAAGATGATACCAATAATCATACTTCACCGTAAAATATAGTTCAACAGAAAACTGAGCAACAAATTCTTTTACCAAAGATTTTTTATCAAAAGGTAAATAACAGATGACATCTGCAATATTTTTCTTTTTAATTACATTCTCATATCCCGATGGAGAAAAGAAAGTAACTAAAATTTTGTGTTCAGGAAACTGTTCTTTCAACTGTTCTAAAACCGGCAATCCCTGTTCATATTCGCCTAAGCTTGCAGCATGCATCCAGATCACTTTATCCGACTTATTAAAAGCAGATTTAACCTTCTGAAGAGATTCTTTTCTCCCCTCAACGCCTTTTTTAGTTTTATCATTAAACAACGAAAATACCTTCATTCCGAAGATGAAAAGATTGATGAATATGTTGTAAAGAAAAGCCATCTGATAAAATTTTAAACTTCCTTTCTATCGTTATGGGTTGAAGGATTTGAGATCACTAAAAATTCCAAATCTTCCGCCGATTCATTAGAAATATAATGTTTTGTTTTTGACAAAATAGTAATGCTTTCACTCGCTTTTACAGAAAATTTTTCTTCATTGATATAAAAGATAGCCTCTCCTTTTAAAATATAGAAAAACTGTTCTGTAAATTCATGAAAATGTAATTTTTCCGCAGTACCTGAAGGCATTATTTCCTGCTTAATGGAAAGGTTTTGAGAATCTCTTAAGATCCAGCTGTCGCAGCCGTTTCCCCAAATATAATGTTTGGAATTATTTTTAGATTGGATCATTTGAAAACACCTACAAAAATGAATACTACAATTAAACTTGCAAGTATCGACAAAAATGCCGTTGTCATCGGGATCCTCGGCTTTACCGTTTCATCCACAGCATATCTGAACATATAATCCTGACTGTTTAAAAAGATAATCACAATAAGCAGATAAAGCCATCTCATAAAAATTTTCATGATCAGGAACTGGGCATATTCGTTTTCCGGAGTAATTTCCACAGGATAATTAGCAGAGCCCGGAGATCTCACCGCGTATACAAATAAAACATAAATACCCACCAAGAAACAAGGCATTAAAAAAGCATATTTCTTACTACCAAAATTATCAGCCTTACCGTCAAAATCAAAATGAATGGGAATAGTCTGGGGTAAACTTTTATAGTTTTTTATCGTAAACCACCATAAAAAAACTAATAATCCAAAATTAAAAACATCAAAAACTGTCAATAAAATATCTTCCATTTCAGATTGATTTTAAAAGATTAAAGTACGTTTTTAATCACTCTTAATTTATGGGTATGCTTATTCATTTCTTTATTAAAAATCCCCGTAGAATCCAAGGTATCGATTCTTACTTTTCCTGATGCATGAATGATTCTCTGATTATCCAACATAATTCCCACGTGAATAATTTTCCCTTCAGGATTTTCAAAAAAAGCCAGATCTCCGGGCTGACTTTCTTCAACGAAGCTTAAAGATTCGCCCACATCAACCTGCTGAGAAGTGTCTCTCGGTAATTTTATATTGTGAATTTTGTAAACCAACTGTGTGAAACCGGAACAGTCTACCGCAAAAAAGCTTTTTCCACCCCACAGGTATGGAACATTCAGGAATTCTTTCGCAGTTAAGGCAATACTTTCACGCACATCATGGCTTCTTCTGGAGGCCACCACAGGAAATTCCACTTCGGAACCCATGGAGAGCAACGTTTTTCCGTCATGCATTAAGACAGAAGAAAAATCCTCCGTAACGACCGTAACTTTTCGTTTTGCCAGATTCTCGTCTGTTACAGGCTTTAGCTGTTTCGTATCCATCCATCCTTCATAGCCGTCATAATGCATTTTTATCCTGGTCCAGTTTTTATTTACCTCCAAGATATCTGCACTTTCCCCAAACAATATTTCCGTAACAATTTCCGCTCTGTCAGAACCTTCTGCACGAACGGGCGCTACTGTAACAATACAAATTCCTTTATTCATCTATTTTTTAAATTAAAAGGTTAAGACTTAGTTTCGGTTGAGAAAATAACTTTGTAAAATCTTAACCCTACACTCAACCTCAAATTATTTTCTTCTCAGAAAATTTACCCCATCCCGCAAAGGTAAAATAAGATTTTCAAAATCATCATCCTTCGCAATGATATCATTTAGCTCCTTAATTGCCTGTGTAGACTTCTGCTTCGGATTTTCTTCCAGCACTTTTCCGTACCACAGCACATTATCAAACATGACCACCGAACCGGATTGTGTTCTAGGCTTTATTAATCTGAAATATTCGGCATAATTTTCTTTATCTGCATCGATAAAAACCAAATCGAAAAACTCGTCGGTTTTTTTTAAAAATTCTTTGGCATCTTCAAGCTTAAAATTAATCTGGCTTGAATATTCGCTTTCGGCAAAATATTTTTTAGGTAGATAAGCCAAGTCTTCATTTACATCCAAAGTCGTTATTTTTCCGTCTTTTGCTAATCCTGCCGTAAGACAAAGTGTTGCATATCCCGTAAAAGTACCGATTTCCAGAATATTTTTCGGCTGTATCATTTGGGAAATAATGGTGAGCAATCTTCCCTGCTGATAGCCGGATATCATGTGCGGCTGTGTTGTTTTCTGGTATGTTTCCCTTCTCAGTTTTCTCAGAATTTCAGGTTCAGAGGAAGCGTGTGTTTCCAGGTACCTGTCCATTTCCGGATTTTTTTCTTCAAAAAAGCTCATTCTACAATTTTTAACAGTCAAATTTACTTAAATATAAGCAAAAACTAAGAATAATACAAAAGATTCTAAGCCTTGGGAAAATCCCGATACCAATTACCGTAAAAATACGGATAGCGTCGGATAAAAATAACTGTAACTTTGCAAAGAAGGGTAAAAACACTAATAGGAAAACAAATGAATGCCGGAGAAAAAAAAATTAACCATGAGAATATGAAGAAAACTTCTTTAAAATTTAAAGAAAAAACTTCATCAAAAAAAACTAAGCCGGAAATATCCAATTCATTTTTTCAGAGAATTATTTCTTTATTGAAAAAAGAAGAACTAATTTGATTAATTAAAAAAGAAATCCCGAATGACTTCGGGATTTCTTTTTATTGATTGAATGTTTGTTTTAATTATTTCTTTGGCGCAATGTCCATCAGTTTCATGAACTCATCCAGCTTAGGCATAATGATGATTTCCGTTCTTCTGTTCTCTGCTCTTCCTGAAACGCTCATGTTGGTCGCTTTAGGATTGTATTCGGAACGTCCACCCGCTGTCATTCTTGCAGGATCTACCCCAAACTGGGTCTGTAAAACTTTAGCAACTGCCGTACCTCTCAATGCAGAAAGATCCCAGTTATCTCTTGGTAAAGTTGAAGAATTTAATGCTGCGTTGTCTGTGTTACCCTCGATCAATACAGAATATTTATCGTAATCGTTGATTACTTTAGCTACTTTTCCTAACACTTCCTGAGCTGCCGGTAAAACATTGTAATCTCCTGTTTTGTATAACATTTTATCTGAAAGAGAGATCATTACTACTCCTTTCAATACTTTTACCTGAACATCCTGATCAGTTACATTATCCAAAGATCTTTTCAGCTTGTTTGATAAAGCTAAATTCAAACTGTCATTTTTAGCATTGTTAGAAATCAACTGCTTGATATAAGAGTTTGAAGCATTGATCTCCCCTACTAACTTATCAATATTTGCAGAGCTTTTTCCTGTATTGGAAAGACAGGCATCCAATGAAGATTTTAAAGCATCATGCTGACTTTTTAGTAAATTATTTTCGCTTGTCAGGGCAGAATTCTGAGACTTCAGATCCTGAATTTCTCTCTGTCTTTCCCCTACGTTTTCAATACATTGCTTGTAATTTGAGCTTAGCGCATCGTACTGCTTTTTGCTGATACAAGATGTCATTCCCAGCGCCATTGCAGATACTGCTAAGATTTTAAAAATTTTCATAAATAATCATTTTTAGACCAGCCAAAGGTAGAAAATTCATTTTAATTATATGAATTATCTTTGCATAAAAGAAATTCTCAACATAGATGTTGGAAAAGACAGACTTTAAAAATCGAGTAGAAAATCTAGTTCATTCTTCTGAAAACCACAACTATCTTTTAGCGGTGAGCGGAGGTGCCGACTCCATGGTTTTGGCATATCTGTTTAGACAGTTACAGGATTTTGGATACCCGTTTCAGATTGCACATATCAATTATAAACTTCGGGGAAAAGATTCTGATCTCGACCAAAAAGTGGTTCAGAATTTTTGTGAAAAGAATCATATTAAATTTCATTTATATGAAGTTTCAGATAGGGATCAAAAGCCGGAAAATTCTATTCAGCTTTGGGCAAGGGAACTTCGGTATCGTTTTTTCAAACAAATTCAGAAACAGGAAAATCTGGAGTTTTTAGTGACCGCTCATCATTTGAATGATCAGCTGGAAACTTTCATCATTAATCTTTCCAAAGCGGCGGGAATTAATGGTTTGAGTGGAATTCCTGCAAACGACAATCATATTGTAAGACCTCTTTTACATTTCACAAAAGAAGAAATCTACGAATTCGCCAAAGAAAACAATATTGAATATCGCGAAGATCTTTCTAATAAAAAAAGTGATTACTTAAGGAATAAAATCAGAAATGAGATCGTTCCGAAGCTTTTGGAAACCAACGAACATTTTTTACAGAATTTCAAAAAAAGCAATTCTTATTTAAATCAGACCAAAGATTTTGTTCAGCAGCAGATTCTTGAAATTGAAAATAGACTAACGGTATTTAACCCCAACTACAAAGTCTTATCAAAAGAAAACCTCAACAGGAAAAGCGATTTTGTAAAGTTTGAGATTCTTAAGAAGTATGGCTTTAATCAGGAAGAAGAAATTCATAAAATTTTTAAAGCGGAAAACGGAAGCTCATTTTTTTCAAAAGATTATCAGTTGATTATTAATCGTGATGAATTGATTTTAAAGACGAAGGTGGGAGCTAATAAATTGGAAGATGAAGAAATTCTTTTAATTGAAAATTTTGATTTTTCCGAAAACCAAATTGCCATTAATCTCGAAAATATTATTGACATTGAAGAAATCAATAAAGACCTCGAATGGGAATTTGATGCGGAAAAACTTCGCTTTCCACTGCGATTAAGAAGACAAAAAGACGGCGATGAATTTTATCCCGCCGGATTTTCAGGGAAAAAGAAAGTTTCTAAGTTTTTTAGGGACGAAAAATTATCTATTTTAGCGAGGCAAAAAATCTGGCTCCTGACTGATAACGAAAACTCCGTGCTAGGAATCGTTCCTTTCAGGCAGGACAGAAGAAATTCCAAGGATGAGAATACAAAAAAAATTCTCAAAATTTTTAATAAAAAGTAAAATGAAATTTAGAAACTGGTTTTTATTAGTTCTGTTGTTTTTGGCGACAGGAATTAATGCACAAATCAAAAATCCTGTAAAATTTAAATTTACAATCAACGAATTAGGCGACAACCAATACGAAGCTGTGTTGAATGCCACGATGGAAAGCGGCTGGCATATTTATTCGAAAGACATCCCGGAAGACACAGGAATTCCTACTGAATATAAAGTTTCAGGGAAAAATATTGAACTGATCGGGAAATTCACGGAAGTTGGTAAAAAGCATGAAGAATTTTCTGAAGCTTTCGGTGGAAAAATTATTTTCTATTCCAATTCTGCAGGTTTTAAACAAAAATTTAAACTAAAAGACGGCACAAAGCCAGGAGATGTTGTTGCTGAAATTACGTATCAGACCTGTGATGACAGAGTTTGTCTGGCTCCGAACACCTTAGAATTCAACAAACAGGTTACGCCAAAAGGCGCGACTGAGGAAGCAAAAACAGACGATAAGGCAGAAGCTGCAAAAGATTCTGTTGTCGCTTCGGCTACGACTCAAACTGTTGTTGAAAATCCTGCAAAAGGAGAAATCACTGTAACAGAAACTCCAAAATTAGATCCGAAAAATTTAAAAATCGAATCGATTGACTTCCAAAAACCTTTGACAGATTGCGGAACTGCATCTGCAAAAGTGAGCGAAAATTATTGGACGTATTTATTCTTAGGATTTCTTGGAGGATTAATCGCATTGTTAACACCATGCGTCTTCCCAATGATTCCGTTGACGGTTTCTTTCTTTACCAAAGGAAATAAAAATAAAGCAAAAGGAAAAAGAGACGCTTTGATCTATGGTTTTTTTATCTTCTTAATTTTCGTTTTAATAAGTGTGCCTTTCCATATTATTGACGGAATTGCAGGAAATATTTTTAACGAAATTTCAACCAGCGTTTGGCTGAATATTGTATTCTTCATCATATTCATTTTCTTCGCAGGAAGTTTCTTCGGATACTACGACATTACACTACCAAGTTCAATTGCCAACAAATCTTCAAAAGCGGAAGAAGCAGGTGGAATCATTGGAATCTTCTTCATGGCTTTAACGTTAGTCATTGTTTCTTTCTCTTGTACTGGCCCTATTTTGGGGAGTTTATTAGGAAGTGCAATAACAGGCTCAGCAAACGTTCCGATGCTGTTAACTTTTGCTTTGGCAGGTTTTGGCTTGGCCTGGGCAATTATTTTCGGATTACTGGCTTTATTCCCACAGGCGCTGCAAAGTCTTCCAAAATCGGGAGGCTGGATGAATACCGTAAAAGTAGTTTTAGGTTTTGTGGAATTGGCTTTAGCATTAAAATTTTTATCAAAAGCAGACTTAGTTTCTAAAACATTCTTATTAAAAAGAGAGCTATTCATCGCGATCTGGATTATTGTGGCGTTAGGATTAGCTTTATATTTATTTGGATTGATTAAATTCCCTCACGATGATAAGAAACCGAAAATTTCTATCACAAGAAAGATTTTGGGAGTTTTAGGATTCGGATTTGTTATTTATCTGATTCAGGGATTAATTCCTTCTGACCGTCCAAAACTTCAATTGCTAAGCGGAATTTTACCTCCGTTAAATGTAAGTTATTTCCACGATGAAAAAGACGGAATTTTAGGAATGCATCCGGAACACGACTTCTTCAAAGCCGTTGAATTGGCTAAAAAAGAAGACAAACCGATTTTAATTGACTTCACAGGTTACGGTTGTGAAAACTGTAGAAAGATGGAGGAATTTGTCTGGAGCGAAAGTGATATTTTACCCATTCTTCAAAATGATGTTGTGCTGGCTTCTCTGTATGTAGACGACAAAGAAGAGCTTCCTGAAGACCAGAAAACAAAGATCGATTTGGGTGACGGACAGGTAAAGAAAGTAAAAACTATCGGTGACAGATGGAGCCTGTTCCAGCAGGTTAATTTCAATAATAATTCTCAACCACACTATGTTTTGGTAACTCCGGATGGGAAAGTGATCAACACGCCGGTTTCTGGATACATGCCGAAAGAAGACTTCAAGAAATTCCTGGAATGTGGGGTAAATTATTATAAGAAAAATAAATAAAACTTTAAAATATTATTTTAAAACTCATGTCGAAAGGCGTGAGTTTTTGTTTTTAATCCTTCTTCCTGATAAACAATCATTTATGTTTAAATTTAATTATTAAAGTATCCTAAAATTTTATCGATTTAAAAACATTCAGTTCGCTTTTATGTTAAATTTTAATTGATTTTACAAAATTATTATCATTTTGAATTTTTAGGTATAAACTTTGTATAGTTTCCACCAAAGAATTAGTGAATATTCACGATTCATGATGTACGTTTAACATTTAAAAAACTATTAATTATGGCTGAAGTAATTGCACAAGAGAAGCAAGGAGGAAGCAAACAAAGAAAAAAACTGATTCGGGTTGATATGACTCCCATGGTGGACTTAGGGTTTCTATTGATCACCTTCTTTATGTTTACCACGAATTTCACAAAACCTAATGTGATGGATTTAGGACTGCCCGCAAAAGACCCTAATCATCGTCCAAATGACAAAGTAATTGATGTTAAAAATCAAGTTACATTCATTTTAGGAAAAGACAACAGAGTATTTTATCATCAAAGCAGTAAGGAAGATTTAAATACGGGTAATTTAAAAGAAACCAATTTCAGTGGAATTAATATCACTAAAATTATTTCGGAAGCTTATAACAACGCTCCAAACAAAGAAAATTTCACGATCATTATTGAACCAACAGATGATGCAAACTATAAAAATTTTGTAGATGTTCTGGACAATATTGCAATTTCCAAGAAAGAACGCTACGGAGTTACCGACATCAAGCCTTGGGAAAAGAAAGTTTACGAAGAATTAACCCAATAAAACAGGAAGAGCATTTTCAGGATGCTCTTTTTTTATTTACTTTTGAGTTTAATTTTATTGAATGAAAAACTTTTTAACCGCAATCATCATTTCTGTTATTACTGTTTCATGTTCTAAAAAAGAAGCAACTTCTACCACAAACGCTGTAGACAGCACTAAAATTGTTGATTCCATCAATGCTGCAAGAACCAAAATAAACGACAGCATTAAATCTAAAAATCATTTCAAAGATTTCAGCGGAACTCACAAATTCACTCATAATTTAATTAAAGGCTCAGGAACCATAGATTTCAAAAAAATTGATGGAGAGGCTGATCATTATGATGTTTCAGGAAATATTAAATCGGGAAATAATTCTTTAAAAATCAAAGGCTTCATGGCTGTTGTTTCCGAAAAGCACATTAATTTCACAGGAGAAATTACGCAGAGCATTACCGAAGACAGCAACGGAAAACCTTATGTAAGAAAGAAAACAACGACTTTCATGTCTAAAGACGGCGGTACAACTTACAGGCTACAGGACATGGTAAATGGTTCGGGATTTGTTGATCATATTGATATTCACTTTTAATTATTGAAATTATGTTGAACTTCGAGAGAAAAGGAAACGGAAAAGAAACATTGGTTTTGCTCCACGGATTCATGGAAAACCTTAGCATCTGGAATGATATGGAACCTCATCTTTCCGAAAATTTTTCATTATTAAAAATAGATCTTCCCGGTCATGGCCAGTCGGAAATGTTAGCAGAAGTTCAGACTATGGAACTGATGGCAGAAGAAGTGAAAAAAGTATTGGATGATCAGAATTTAACAAAGGTTCATCTACTGGGACACTCAATGGGAGGTTATGTTTCGTTAGGCTTTGCTGAAAAATATCCTGAACATCTGAAAAGTTTAACCTTATTTTTCTCCACTTATCTTCCGGATGATGCCGAAAAAAAAGAACAGCGCAAAAAAAGCTACAGGATTATTCAGGACGCTTTTGCTCATTATGCAAGAGCAGGAATCCCGAATTTATTTAATCCGAATGAAAGAGATATTCTGGAAGGAAAAATTGAAATAGCCCTTGAGACCGCACTTTCAACAAACAATTTGGGAGCATTGGCGTCAGTAAAAGGAATGGTGGAAAGAACCGACAAGAAGCAGGTATTGGAAAATCTGGATGCCAAAATTTTAGTAATTGCCGGAAAACATGACAATGCGGTAAAAACCGAATTGCTGATTAAAAATCTTCCCGATAAAACCAATATCAAATCGTATATTCTGGATTGCGGGCACAACGGGCACTGGGAAAAACCGGCGATCTGCGCTGCGATTATCAATACAGAACTTCTTCACAATTTACCCAAACATTTAGTTTTTTAGTTTGTATGAAAACAGGATTTTTTTCTCTTCTCTTCGTTGCACTTTTAAGCTGTAAAAAAGAAAATACAGTTTCTGATATGAATCAAAAAGATTCTGCAAAAATTATTTCTGAAAATCGCAAAGATTCTACCACTATTCCGGTTCAGCATAAAGAGGAAATTTTCAATTTCGTGACTGAACTTTGTGAGAATAAAGGACATTTCGATTCCGGAAAATACACCAGAGAAGAACTCGAAGGAACCTATAAGCTCTGGTTCCAAATGGGAGGTATCGCATTAAGTACCCCTTCTGTTTATAATTTTAACGGATTACAAAAAGTCCGTAACGAAAAAGAGGCTATTTTGGCTAAACTTGATCAAGATTTTGCCAGCCAGAAAAGAGTTTTGGAAAACTTAAAACTGGTAAAAGATCCTTATTGGGAAGACATCAGAAAACAGCATTTACAGGAGCTTGCTGAAGAATATGAGTTCAGAAAAACAGAAATTAAAGCTTTTTCTGATCCGTCGGTTCTTGTAAATCATAAGCTTTCTAAAGGATGCGAGAATTTCGTGAAAGCTTTAAATTCAAATGAAGTTCAAATGACTGAAGAATGGCGAAAACTCCGTGAAGAAATGAGCAAAAGAAACAGCGATCCACAAAGGATTTTAAACGAGTTTGAAGAACACTTATATTCATCCGACAAAAAAGATTTCGCTACCATTGATTTAATTACTTTCGGATGGGGAAACTGTGCTAATGATCATATAAAAAGAGTGGAACATGATGAAAAAATGAATAAGAAATTTGAATCACTTTTCATAAAAATCGATTCCGAATGTGACGAACCTTAATATTGCTTTATAAAAATTCTTGTATCTTAGTAAAGATTAAAATTTTCAATGGGTCTATTCTCTTTCAGTAAAAAGAAACCGGTAATCGGCTTGACACTCTCAGGCGGAGGAATGCGCGGAATCGCTCATATTGCGGTATTGAAAGCATTGGAAGAATACGATCTTAAACCGCATATCATTTCGGGAACCAGCGCGGGATCAATTGTTGCCGCATTCTATTCTTTCGGGAAAACTCCTGATGAGATGATGGAAATCGTCAGGCAGACCACTTTTTTCTCAAGGTCATACTTAAGACTTTCGAAAAACGGGATTTTCAGTTCGAATTTCATTTTAAAACTGTTTAAAGATCATTTTCCTGAAGATAATTTTAATATTTTGAAAATTCCCGTCTTTGTAGCTGCCACAGAAATGACGCACGGTATTGTTGATTTCTTTTCGGAAGGAGAACTTTTCACTCCCTTACTGGCTTCTTCAAGTGTTCCTTTCGTGTTATCTCCTGTAAAAGTCGGTGAAAAAATCTACGTGGATGGCGGTGTTTTAGACAACCTCCCTATTGAGCCTATTGTTGATAAATGTGATTTTCTGATTGCTTCACATGTAAATTCTATCAGCTACGACAGCCTTGAAAATATGAGCCTGATGAAGGAATTCGACAGAATACTGCATTTAGCCATCGCAAAATCTGTTTACTCCAAAACAAAATTCTGCGACATCTTTCTCGATCCTCCGAAAATGACCAAATTCAGTCTATTTAACAAAAAATCTTTGGACGTTATGTTTCAGGAAGTGTACGAGTATACTTGTAAAGAATTGGAAAATAAAGGATATAAAAAAACTTTAGGATAATTACAGATTGTCTTCTTCCTCTACCTTCGCTTTAAAAGTAACAATGGTATCCTGCAAAGATTCAAGAGACTTTCCTCCTGCCGCATTAATGTGCCCTCCCCCATTGAAATATTTTCTCGAAAACTGGTTCACATCCATATCATCTTTACTTCTGAAAGAAATTTTAATAAAGTCTTCATACAGATCTTCCATAAAGAAAGCCGCCATTTTTACCCCAAGAATGCTTAACCCATAATTTACAAAACCTTCCGTATCGCCTTTCTGGAAGCCATATTCTTTCAATTCTTCTCTTGTAAGATACAGAACAGCAACTTTTCCATCTTTTACAACCTCAATTCTTCCTAAAATTAAGGCCAATAAATGAAGTCGTGAAACGGTATTGGTGTCCCAGGTATTGGAAGTGATCATTGCAGGATCTGCTCCGTTCTCAATAAGATTTGCCACAATTCTATGCGTCGTTGCGCTGGTAGAACGAAAACGGAAACCTCCTGTATCCGTCATAATTCCCGTGTAAAGACATTCTGCAATATCTTTATTCACCAATTTTTCGTCGTCCATTGCCTGGATAAAATGATAAATCATCTGGCAGGTTGCAGGAATCACCGTATCTGAATAAACGTAATCAAAATTTTCAGGCTGCTGATGATGGTCGATAAGAATTTTCTTAGCCTTTGCCTTTGTTAGCCAGTCTCCCAGCAATCCTATTCTTGAAGGAGAATTAAAATCCAAACAGAAAATAACATCGGCCTCGCTAATCAGATCAAAAGCAACTTTTCTTTTATACTCTGCAATTAATACCTTTTTAGCTTCAGGCATCCACTTCAGAAACTTGGGAAAATCATTTGGAACGATCACTTCGGCAAGAAGTCCTTTCGCTTTTAAATAATGTTTTAAACCAAGGCTGGAACCAATAGCATCACCATCCGGATTGTAATGAGTAAGGATTACTATTTTGCTTTCTGGAGTCAGTAATGTGTTGATTTCTAAAAGTTCTGCAGGTGTAAACATTATTTTTGTTTATTTTTTCTTTAAATTTGGGTTTTCAAAGATAGAGCTTTTAAATAAATCGGGACTATTATTTTTAATTACCTGAGAAATCCGTTTTGTAATCGGGCTTTATAAATAGCTCATTAAAAAAGACATTAAAAATTTCAAAAAAAGATTACTAAAGTTTGCAACTTTTAAAAAAATCCATATCTTTGCAACCTGAAAATTAATAGATAATTACGATTTAAACATATAGTAATGAGTAAAAGAACATTCCAGCCATCAGAAAGAAAAAGAAGAAACAAACACGGTTTCAGAGAAAGAATGTCTACGCCAAATGGAAGAAGAGTTTTGGCTGCGAGAAGAGCTAAAGGCAGAAAGAGCTTAACTGTAAGTGCATCACGCGCTAAGAGATAATCTTTTTATTATCATATACAAATCATGCTTGAAAAGAACTTTTTCAGGCATTTTTTGTTGTTAAAATTTACTAAAATTTAGGTTCTTTATTCTTCTTTTTCCTATTTTTAAAATCTGAAAAAATATTTTAGAAACAGCACTTAAAACCGAATTATGCCACATACCAATATCTCCGGAGATAATATCATAAGTTTACAAAATGCGAAGATTGCACAGAAAAACTTTACCGTTCTTTCTGATGTGAATCTTAACATAAAAAAAGGAAGATTCTGTTATCTTATCGGGAAAACAGGTTCCGGAAAAAGCTCACTTCTAAAGACATTGTACGGACATATTCCGTTGGCTGCCGGACACGGTGCCGTTGTAGGTTTTGACCTTGAAAAGATGAGAACTTCGGATATCCCGAACCTGAGGAGAAAATTAGGAATCGTTTTCCAGGATTTCCAATTGCTTTCCGACAGAACGGTAGAGAAAAACCTGATTTTCGTTTTGGAAGCAACCGGATGGAACGATAAAACAAAAATGGAAGACCGCATCAATGAGGTTTTGGGAAGCGTAAACATGAAAAGCAAAAAGCATAAAATGCCTCATGAACTTTCCGGTGGCGAGCAACAGCGTATTGCGATCGCAAGAGCACTTCTAAATCACCCTGACTTAATTTTAGCAGATGAGCCAACAGGAAATCTTGACCCTGAAACATCCAATGAAATTATGACTTTATTAAAGCAGGTTGCTTTGGAAAACGGAGCCGCTGTAGTAATGGCAACACACGATTACCACATGATCCAAAACTTTCCGGGAGAGGCAATCCGATGTGAAGACGGGAAAGTTTCTGTTTTAGATACTTCTGAATTATTCGAGTAAAAATTTAGCCATTAAGAACATTTAAGGATTAAGTTTCTTCAAGAAAAATAGATTTTTAAAGCAAAGTTCAACTTAATTTCTTAACTCTTAATAATTACCGTTTAATGGTTTAAAAATATAATTTATTTACGAAAAACGTGAAACTCTTTAGTGAGTTCAAGATATTGGTCCGAGTATTGTCTCGGACTTTTTTCTATCACAAAATCAGATTCTTCCAAACCTTTTTCAGTTAAAGAAAACTCAAGAATAAGTCTTTTTGTTTTTGAATTTTC
The DNA here is from genome assembly GCF_900129245.1 of Chryseobacterium arachidis. Lineage (GTDB taxonomy): Bacteria > Bacteroidota > Bacteroidia > Flavobacteriales > Weeksellaceae > Chryseobacterium > Chryseobacterium arachidis. The sequence goes on along the minus strand of NZ_FQUT01000013.1, from coordinate 94,368 downwards.
AATGCCTTTGATATTAATTTTTCTTGTTAAAAACAACCGATTTTCCATCGCTATTTTAACGAAATAATTTCCGGCTTCCACAGGAATGATGACCGAAAAAGTTCCGTTTGGGGAAAGCAATACGGAAGATTTAGAAATAAGTTGTTCAAAATTCAACTCGACAGTTTGTCTTGCTATTTTATCCTTCCCGGAATCCGAAACTTCAAAATACGGAGGATTTGAAACAATTAAATCAAAAAGAATATCCGTTTCAAAATTTTTAAAATCCTGATGAATATTTTTTAATCTTGACGAAAAAGGTGAATTTTCAAAATTAAGCTTAGTCAGTTCAGCCGCTTGTTCATTAATATCAATTCCGAAAAATTTTGCCTGAGAATTTCTCTGAGCCAGCATTAATGAAATCAAGCCTGTTCCTGTTCCGACTTCCAACACTTTAGAAACAGTATCAACACTCGCTAAAGCACCCAACAAAACACCGTCCGTCCCTACACGGAAGACATTTTGGGTTTGCTGAATTTCAAATTGTTTAAAAGTAAAAGGTTTCACTATAAATTGGTAGGCAATGTGATGGTGAATGTCGAACCTTTTCCGACTTCAGATTTTACGGTAATTTCGCCTTTATAATCCTCTACCATCTTTCTCACCATGGATAATCCGAGTCCCATTCCGCTATTCTTTGAGGTAAAATTCGGTTCAAAAATTCTTTCGTATATATTTTCAGGAATACCGATTCCGTTATCCTGTACGGATATCATTACTCTTCTCTGATGCTGCTCTATATCGACATTAATGATCAATTTTCTTTCCTCACTCTCCGCCTGCCTCGCATTCGTCACAAGATTGGTAATAATTCTGGCCAGGTAAATCCTGTCCATATTGATCATAATGTTATTTTTATTAGAATGCATGAAAATGCTGTCGTCATTAAAAACCCTCAAAACATCTTCGATTTCATTATTCAGATTGATGATTTCATTATTTTTTTCGGGAAGCTTGGCAAATTCTGAGAAAGCGGAAGCAACAGTCGCAATCAGATCGATCTGGTCTACCATGGTTTTACTCAATTGATTTACCTTTTCCCTGATATTCGGATCTTCCGGATCAAATTTTCTTTCAAAATTCTGAATTGTCAGTTTCATAGGCGTTAACGGGTTTTTCACTTCATGAGCCACCTGCTTTGCCATTTCTCTCCAAGCCTCTTCCGAAGCCTTAAAACGGAGTCTTTCTTTCTGATCCTGAATCTGAAGAATCATTCGATTATAGGCCCGTGCCAGAGCATTCAACTCGTCATTTTTATAATATCGAATTGGCCGCATTTCGTTTTCAAATAACGTAATACGGGTAATCATATCAGAGAACTTCGTAATATTTTTTGCGAGACTGTTAGACATTACCCAGCTGAACCAGATACTGAACAGAATCAATAAAACGTCAACAAGGACAATATATTTCAAATAAACATTAAGAACATCGAAATAAGCAGATTCGTCATGATAAAGAGGAATATATACAATCGCAATCGGTTCAAGCTCATTATTCTTCAATAATAAATAAGAGGATGTAAGTACCGCATCTTTAGAAGTATCATTTCCTTTAATATCATATCTGGCACCGGTAGAAAGTATCTTATTAACAATATTAATCGGAATGTTCTTCTGTTTTACCAGATCCTTGTCCGTGCTTGAAAGCAGATAATTTCCTTTCAAATCATATAAAATGATTTCATGCTTGTTGATATCAGCAATTTCATAAATCTTATTTTCCAGAAGTTCGGGCAAATCTTGTGTCTGAGTACGCTTCATACTCACTGCATAATCCAGATACCTCATAACGGCACCCGTTTTATTCTGCATATCAATCTCACTCTGATGGGCAGAATTTTCCCTTAATACAAAATACGGAACCAGCGAAGAGGCTACAACACTTAAAAGACACACAAGAAGGAAACCGAAAAACACCCGATTCCTTAAACTATATCCTTTATATATATTAATTGACATCTGCTATCTTTTGATTAACTTAGCAATATACTTACCAATTATATCAAATTCTAAATTTACTTTATCTCCCGCTTTTAAATATTTCATATTTGTAAATTCCCAAGTGTAAGGAATAATGGCCACTGAAAACTGAGTTTCTTCGCTTTTTGCAACGGTTAAGCTGATCCCGTTTACCGTAATTGAACCTTGAGGAACCGTTACAAAGCTTCCGTTATCTTCATATTTCATCGTAATAAAATAACTTCCGTTTTTATTTTCAATACTGACAACTTCTCCTGTTTTATCAACGTGACCTTGTACGATGTGCCCGTCTAGTCTTCCATCCATCTTCATGCAACGTTCAAGATTTACGACAGAACCCACCTCCCATTGTCCGAGATTTGTTTTTTCTAAGGTTTCATTAATGGCCGTCACAACATATTGATGTCCGTCAATTTTTACAACCGTTAAGCAACAGCCGTTGTGCGCCAGGCTTTGATCTATTTTCAGCTCATGTGTAAAAGGGCATGTTAAAGTAAAATCAATATTACTTCCGTTTGTTTCAACTTTCTCAATCACTCCAACTGCTTCAATTATTCCTGTGAACATATTATTTTTTGCTAAATTTGTAAATTATAATGTTCAAAGATAATCAAAATGAGCCCAAAAAACCATAAAGTACGAGTAGGAATTTCAATAGGAGATTTCAACGGCATAGGTCCCGAAATCATTATGAAATCCCTTGCAGACAAAACCATTACGGATTTTTTCACGCCGGTAATTTTTGGTTCGGGAAAATTATTTACCTATCAGAAAAATATTTTTAAATTAAATTTAAACTTTAATTATATCAATGAAGCCTCCCAGGCACAAGCCGGAAAACTGAATATGGTAAACCTTGTAAAGGAAAATTCGGTGGTAGAACTGGGAACTCCGACAGAGGAATCTACAAAAATGGCGATTGATTCTCTGGAAGCTGCAACAGAAGCTTTAATGAAAGGAGAAATTGATGTTTTGGTAACCGCGCCGATCAATAAAGATGAAATGGTGAAAATGGGTTTCAAACATGCAGGTCATACAGGATATTTTGAAGAGAAATTCAATAAAAAAGGACTGATGTTTTTGGTAACTGAAGATCTTAAAGTTGCTGTTTCAACGCATCACATTCCCATTGCAAAAGTTGCTGAAAGCATCTCTAAAGAAAAGATTAAAAAGCAAATCAGAGTTTTAAACCAGACTTTAATTGAAGATTTTAATATTTCCAGACCTAAAATTGCTGTTTTGGGATTAAACCCACACTCAGGAGACGGCGGTGTCATCGGAAATGAAGAAATTGAAATTATTTCTCCGGCCATCAAAGAACTTTCCGACAATGGAATTTTAGCTTTCGGCCCCTTCCCTGCAGACAGTTTTTTCCAGCCGGGCAAATACAGAAGTTTTGATGCTGTTTTAGCGATGTACCACGATCAAGGTTTGGCTCCTTTTAAAACTTTAGCTTATGAAGAAGGGGTAAATTACACCGCAGGACTTCCGTTTATCAGAACTTCTCCCGATCATGGAACGGCTTACGACATTGCAGGAAAAAACATTGCCGATGAGCAAAGCTTTCTGGAAGCGATCTTCACAGCCATCAAAATCTATAAAAACCGAAGCGAATACAATGATTTGATGAGCAACCGCATGCAGCCGAGAAGAATGGCGATGGATAACGGAGTTGACGAAGATCTGCCGGAGGAAACTGAAGGATAAATCTTTAATGAAGATTTTAAATTAATTTGTTAGAAATTTTATTTGTTATTATAAAAAAATTGCATATTTTTGCACACTCATTTTATGGACAAGTTAAGAAACTACGACGTAAGCTTTTCCGGACTGAAAACCGGTAAGCACGAGTTCAAGTTTGAGATAGATAAAGAGTTCTTTCAATTATTTGACACTGAACAGGAATTTACAAATCCTAAAATTGCAGTTGATGTTTTATTAGATAAACACTCTACTTTTTTAGAATTTGAGATCAAAGTAAATGGAATAGTGGAATTGGTTTGTGATATTTCAAACGAAAATTTCGACCATTCTATCGAAAACCAAATCAAAGTATTGGTAAAGTTTGGGGAGGAATACGATGACAGCGAAGAAGATGTTATTACCATCCCGACAAGCGATCACGCTTTTAATATTGCTCATTTAATTTACGAAAACGTGATGCTTTCTATACCAATGAAAAAGATATCACCCAACGTAAGTGAGGAAGATCTGAAAATTCTTGATAAATTCAGTCCAAAAGAAGCTGAAGAAGAGGAAGAACACGAAAGCGACCCAAGATGGGACGCACTGAAAAATTTAAAGAATAAAAATTAAATAGTTTAATGATGAGATGATGAATCTCATCGCTCATCAATTAAAAAAGTTATTACAAAATGGCACATCCAAAGAGAAGACAGTCGTCTACAAGAAGAGATAAGAGAAGAACTCACTACAAAGCAGTAGTTCCTCAATTAGCAAAAGATGCAGCAACAGGAGAGCTTCACCTATACCACAGAGCTCACTGGCATGAAGGAAAACTATACTACAGAGGTAAAGTAGTATTGGAAAAAGAAGTAGCAACTACTGAAGAAAACTAAGAGTCGCTTTTCGCTGAAAAAGCCTCATTTTAATACAAAAACCGCCCGATTTTGATAAAATTTGGCGGTTTTTTGTTGTTTTTTGTGTTTTTTTGGTATCTTTGGCAAAAATCAAATATCAAATTTATGGACATTAAAGACATACAAAATCTTATCAAGTTTGTATCTAAGGCAGAGGTTTCTGAAGTGAAGTACAAAACTAAAGATTTCGAAATCACTATTAAAACTCCATTAGCTGGAAGCGAAGTTGCTTATGCGCAGCCTGCAGTTTACCATACTGCTCCTCAACAAGTAGCAGCTGCTCCGGTACAAGCTGCAACTCCTGCTGCTGCACCCGCACAAGCTGAAGCTGCATCTGACGACAGCAAATATGTAACGATCAAATCTCCAATGATCGGAACTTTCTACAGAAAGCCATCTCCTGATAAAGACGTATTCGTAAATGTAGGTGACGAAGTTTCTGTGGGTAAAACAGTTTGCGTAATCGAAGCAATGAAATTATTCAACCAGATCGAATCAGAGGTAAGCGGAAAAATCGTTAAAATTTTAGTGGATGACGCTACCCCTGTAGAATACGACCAACCTTTATTCTTAGTAGATCCATCTTAATTAAAAAGTTAGATGTTAGACATTAGATGTTAGATTAAATTCTACATTAAAATAACATTATCTAATTTTCAAATTATCTAATTTTCAAATTGAAGAAGATGTTCAAAAAAATATTAATTGCCAATCGTGGCGAGATTGCAATGCGTATCTTACGTACTTGTAAAGAAATGGGAATCAAAACTGTTGCGGTATACTCTACTGCCGACAAAGACAGCCTTCATGTAAGATTTGCTGACGAGGCTGTTTGTATTGGTCCTGCGATGAGTAAAGACTCATATCTAAAAATTCCTAACATTATTGCTGCTGCGGAAATTACAAATGCAGACGCCATTCACCCAGGTTACGGTTTCTTATCTGAAAATGCTAACTTCTCAAGAATCTGTCAGAAAAACGGTATCAAATTTATTGGTGCTTCTCCTGAACAGATTGAAAAAATGGGAGACAAAGCCAATGCTAAAGCTACGATGAAAGCTGCCGGAGTTCCTTGTGTACCGGGTTCTGACGGTTTGATCGAGTCTTACGAAATTGCTCTTAAAACGGCTGAAGAAATTGGTTATCCGGTAATGATCAAAGCCACTGCAGGTGGTGGTGGAAAAGGGATGAGAGCTGTTTGGAAAGCCGAAGACCTTAAAGACCACTGGGAATCTGCTATTCAGGAAGCTGTGGCTGCATTCGGAAACGGAGGGATGTACATGGAAAAACTGATTGAAGAGCCTAGACACATCGAAATTCAGGTTGCGGGAGACCAATTCGGTAAAGCTTGCCACCTTTCAGAAAGAGATTGTTCCGTTCAGAGAAGAAATCAAAAACTGACAGAAGAAACCCCTTCTCCTTTCATGACGGATGAGCTTCGTGAGAAAATGGGTGAAGCTGCGGTAAAAGCTGCAGAATTCATTGGATACGAAGGAGTTGGAACGATTGAATTCCTTGTAGACAAGCACAGAAATTTCTATTTCATGGAAATGAACACAAGAATTCAGGTAGAGCACCCAATCACTGAGCAGGTTATCGATTATGATTTGATCAGAGAGCAAATTCTTTTGGCTGCAGGAACTCCGATTTCAGGAATCAATTATTATCCTAAATTGCATTCTATCGAGTGTAGAATCAATGCGGAAGATCCTTACGCAGATTTCAGACCTTCCCCGGGAAAAATCACTGGCTTAAACATTCCTGGTGGACACGGGGTAAGAGTTGATACTCACGTGTATTCCGGATATACAATTCCTTCTAATTACGACTCGATGATTGCAAAATTGATTACGACTGCTCAGACGCGTGAAGAAGCGATTGCAAAAATGAGAAGAGCTTTGGAAGAATTCTACATTGAAGGAGTAAAAACAACGATTCCTTTCCACAGACAACTGATGGATAATGAAGATTATCTTGCAGGAAACTATACAACGAAATTCATGGAGGATTTTGTTATGGATAGAAAATACGATAATCACTAAGATTATTTTAAATACAATTCAAACCGTCTCATTTTTGGGACGGTTTTTTTGTGTAAATACTACTTTTGCGGTATTGCAATACACTATTATGTTAATTAACTTTAAGACAAGTAACTAACACACCATGAAACAATTTAAACTAGTCCAATTTTTATTTTTAATTCTGCTTTCAGGAATTGGGAATATGGCTTTTGCACAGGAAAAAGAAATTGTAAAAATTTTAAACAGAGAACTTAAAAAAGAAGTAAAAAACCAGATAAAATCATCCAACTTTAATGGAGATACGATCAGAATTATTGAAGAGTTTTCTATAACTAAAGATAAAAAACTCACTTTTACCATAAAAAAAACAAGTCCGAATTTCACTGGCTACCAAATCATTAAACAGGAAGTTCCACTCAATAAAATTCTTAAAATCGCTAAAGATCTACAAATAATCTTGGAGACTGAAAGAAATGCAGTTTCGGAAACGTTTATCACTTTTAATGAAGAAAAAAAAGAAGAGAAATTGCAGGGAAGTATGTTTTTTGTTTATTTAACCATCGAAAAACGCAATGAACATTTGGGTGATGAATTGCAGAAAGCATTTGAAAAAGCTGGATACAAAGTCACCAAAGAGTATTGGTATGATTGATTTTAAACAACTTTAAATGAAATTGAAAGGCAAAGAGAAAAATTTCTGGTGGGATTTTGCCAGAATTAAAGACCCAAGAAAAATTCCGGACGAAATCCCCGGATTTACTAGTATTGATTCTATAGACGACGACGAATATCTTGTTCCGCTTTTCGAGAGAGTAAAAATCATCCATTCCCTATATTTTAAAGAAACAAGGATTACAGATGAAACCGTTCGCATGATTTCTAATGTTCAGCAGCTGAAAAGCCTGACCTTAATGAAACATCCGAAAATAACTCCCAAAAGCCTTCCCTATCTCAATCAATTAACAGATCTGGAATATCTGGATGTCTGGAGAACAGAAATTACCCTAAAAGATATTTACCAATTGGATCATCTTAAAAACTTGAAAGAATTGTATGTGGCTTCCTTAGGGTATGAATTCAGCACTCATTCGCAAATGGACAGTGAACTCATTTTAGAAGAAGTTATTAATTTAGAATCTATATTGCCGAATTGTAAGTTTTATGTTGACCATCATCTTTATCGATAAATTTTATCTTGGTCAATATTTTTGCAGAAAGATATTATATCTGCAACACCATATTAATATCGATAATATTTTCAAAGACTCTTATTTTCAGTCTCAAAACGCCCTCAGATATGGTCTTTTCTTAGTATCTACATTCTGTTTAGGTATTTCGTGAATAATGCTTAATTTTGTAGCAAACCAAAATATATGTCAACAGTAGAAACAGTAAAAAATTCACAATATTTTATTGACCTTGAAGATAAGCACGGTGCACACAATTACCACCCTCTTCCGGTTGTTTTAGACAAAGGAGAAGGTGTTTTCGTTTGGGACGTGGAAGGTAAGAAATATTATGACTTCCTTTCAGCTTATTCTGCTGTGAACCAAGGACATTCTCATCCTAAAATTGTTGGTGCATTAGTGGAACAGGCTAAAAAATTAGCTTTAACATCAAGAGCATTTTACAATTCAAAATTAGGAGAGTACGAACAAAAGATCACTACTTTATTTGGGTTTGATAAGGTTTTACCTATGAATTCCGGAGCCGAAGCTGTAGAAACGGCGGTAAAATTAGCCAGAAAATGGAGCTACGAAGTAAAGGGGATTTCAGAAAATGCAGCAAAGATAATTGTCTGCGAAAATAACTTTCATGGAAGAACAACAACGATTGTTTCTTTCTCCAACGATCCTGATGCCAACCAGAATTACGGACCATTCACTCCAGGATTTATTAAAATTCCATACAATGACCTTGAAGCTTTAGAAGAAGTTTTAAAGAATGAAGCCGAAAATATCGCTGCATTTCTGGTGGAACCGATTCAGGGGGAAGCCGGAGTTTATGTTCCTAATGAAGGCTTCCTGAAAAATGCTTCCGAACTGTGTAAACAATACAACGTTCTATTTATTGCTGATGAAGTGCAGACGGGTATTGCAAGAACCGGAAAACTGATTGCCTGTCATCATGAAGACGTTCAGCCTGATATTTTAATTTTAGGAAAAGCACTTTCCGGTGGTATGTATCCTGTTTCGGCGGTTTTGGCAAACAATGAAATTATGAATGTGATTAAGCCTGGGCAGCATGGTTCTACTTTCGGAGGAAACCCTATTGCTTGTGCGGTTGCGGTTGCTGCTTTAGATGTTGTGAAAGAAGAAAAGCTAGCTGAAAGAGCGGAGGAATTAGGAAAATTATTCAGAAGTGAAATTGAAAAACTCATCGAAAAATCTGATTTGATTACCAAAGTAAGAGGAAAAGGTTTATTAAATGCTATTTTAATCAACGACACCCCGGAAAGCTCTACAGCATGGAATCTTTGTTTAAAACTAAAAGAAAACGGATTGCTTGCCAAGCCTACTCACGGAAATATTATCAGATTGGCACCACCTTTGGTGATTACAGAAGAGCAATTGTTGGATTGTGTTAAGATTATTGAAAAGACATTGTTAGAGTTTTAAAAATTATATGAAAATTTCACTTTTAATTTCAACATACAATTGGCCTGAAGCATTAGAGGTATGTCTGAAAAGTGTATTAAATCAGAAAGTTCAACCCTTTGAAATCTTAATTGCTGATGATGGTTCTAAATCTTCGACTAAGGATATAGTAGATTCTTACAAAAAATTATCTAAGATTCCGATAGTACATGTATGGCACGAAGATCAGGGATTTGAGCTTGCAAAAATTAGAAATAAGGCTATTGCACAAGCTCAGGGGGATTATATCGTACAAATTGATGGTGATTTAATTCTTCATCCTTATTTTATATCTGATCATAAAGATTTTGCTAAGCCTAATTCGTTTGTAAGAGCAAGCAGAATTTATATAGACTCTGATTTATCTAAAGAAAAACTCAATAATAAAAACATTAATATTAATCCTTTTTCCAAAGGAATAACCAATTTTTTCAGTTCTTTCCGAATTCCTCTTTTATGGAAAAAATTTGAAACAAATTATAAGAATAGTGGTGATGAAAGGTGGGAAATTCATGGTTGTAACATGGCATTTTGGAGAAAAGATGCAATTGAAGTAAATGGTTATAATGAAGATTTTAAAGGTTGGGGACCTGAGGACAAAGAGTTTGTTGCAAGACTCTTAAATGCAGGAAAGGAAAAAAGGTTTTTAAAAATGGGTGGTTTGGTTTTTCATATTCACCACCCTGTCAACAACAAAGAAAATTTAAAAAAGAACGAAATAATTTTTGATAACACCAAAAAGAATGGAACAAGCTGGTGCGATCATGGAATTGATCAATATCTATAAATATGAAAATCGCCTTATTGATTTCTACTTATAACTGGAAAGAAGCTTTGGATCTTGTTTTACAATCTGTACAAATACAATCTGTATTGCCGGATGAAATTCTCATTGCTGATGACGGATCTAGTGAGGATACAAAAACTCTTATAGATGAGTGGATAACAAAATTTACAATTCCTGTAAAACATTTTTGGCATGAAGACGATGGCTTTAGAAAAACAATTATATTAAATAAAGCTATAAAAGGAACTGAGGCGGATTATATTATCCAGATTGACGGAGATATTATCTTGAGTCCGCATTTTATTAAAGATCATATAGAAGAACTAAAAAAAGGTTTTTTCCTAAATGGAAGCCGGGCATTAATTAATGAGGCTAACACAAAAAAACTTTTTGAAGCAGGCATTCTTGATTTGAATCAAACAAAAAAAAATACCAAAAATAGAATCAATGCTACCCGATTCCCTTTATTATCAAAAATTTTCCGCAAAGATCATCTAAAATCCAGTAATGTAAAAGGCTGCAATTTTTCTTTTTGGAAAAATGATTTTGTGGCCGTCAATGGTTACAATAATGAAATGAATGGTTGGGGGCATGAAGATATTGAGCTTGCGGCAAGACTGAATAATATAGGAGTAAAACAACGTCGTCTTAAAATGAAAGCAGTTTGCTATCATCTCCATCACAAATACTGTGACAGAAAAAATGAAAATAAGAATTTTGACATCTATCAATCAGTTGTTGAAATGAAAATAACAACTTGCGAAAATGGATACGAACAAAGCTAACAACTTGCACGAAACATATTATATTTATTTTCGTTAGAAAAGTTAATAAAAAAAATCACATGAAAGATTATAACACTCCATTTATTATAGAATTCCCGAAAATTGGTAAATCAGATTTAGGTTTTATATCTATTGCCGAAAAAGAAAATCTACCATTTGTCCCGAAAAGAATTTACTGGACATATTATACCCCTGAAGATGTAGAGAGAGGGGGACATTCTCATTTTGATCTCCAGCAGATTCTTGTAGCCGTGGCAGGCAAAATTGAAATAACCACAGAACTGCTAAACGGCGAGAAAAAGAGCTTCATTTTGGAGCGTCCAAATGTTGGACTTTTTATTCCAAAAATGTGTTGGAGAACAATGAAATATACTCACAATGCCGTACAAATGTGTATTGCAAGCAATGAGTACGATGAAAAAGATTATATCAGGGATTATAATGTATTCCTCGAAACAAAATGAGTAAACACGACATTAAAAAAAAACATAGAATCCTACTTTGGAAAAAAATAAAGTACTCTATTAAATCTCTTTTTGTAAAACCTAATGCCCTTTTTGTTGATTTCATACCTTTAGATAATATTGATGATAGTTTTTGTATATCAAAAACCCTCATAAAACCATCTTCAAAAATTAAAACTTATCTCCCAAAAGAAATATCTGAAGAACAAAAATATATCCAAACGTTTTCACCGGATATCTATCTTTTTTTGATGAAAGACGTGATGGTAGCAGGAGATTCTTCATTCTTTGTATCAGTAAATAAAACTAAAATATTTTACGAAAAATTACATACTGATAACAGAACAGTATATTTGTATGAAGATAGGAATCTAGGATTTCATTCAGCGTCTCTGGCGAAAATAAGAAATTACGACGTAAAAGAATATCCTTTTGATGCTATTTATTTTGGAGGAATTTTCACATATAATTATTATCATTTTATAATAGATATCATTTCTAAAACTCAATTTTTAGGATCTATTCCTGAATCAAAATCTTTGACCGTAATTTTAGATTCGTCTATAAAAGAAAATGAAAATCTTAAAGCATTAGCTTATTTTTTCTTAAAAGATTATAAGGTAGAATTTTTAGACAGTGGATATTATCATTCTTTCAAAAATTTATGGTATATAAACACTCCTAATCCTACTATTCCAAACGTAGTTGATGGAACAAAATATGAAGCAGCTTTTACACGGATGTTGCCTGAATCTATCGAATATATCCGCACGATTTGTTTAGAAAACTATGATGTTGAAAAGGTAAATGTAAAAGCTACTTCAAAAGTATTTGTGGCTCGAAAGTCAACCTTTAGGAAGTACAATGAAGAAGAGCTTTTAAATATTGCTAAAACATACGGATTTCAACCGATCTATTTTGAAGATTTAAACCTGCATGAGCAAATTTTCATCATGAGAAATGCAGACTATATTATAGGCTCAAGCGGCGCTGCATGGACCAATATTCTATTTACACAATCAACCGGCAAAGGTTTAATATGGCTAGGAACAGTATGGGGAGATTTTTCAGTTTTTTCCACATTAGCAAATCTTGTAAATTTTGATCTCTATCATTTAAGATATCAAAGCAAAAGTGAAGACTTTCATGAAAATTATATTTTAGATCCTAAAATATTTGAAGAACACCTTATTCAATTATTAAAACTATGATACACCCTACCTCAGATGTACAAACAACCAACATTGGTGAAGGTACAATGATTTGGCAATTTTGTGTTGTCCTAAAGCGTGCCACTATAGGCAAAGATTGTAATATTAATTTCAATGTTTTTATCGAAAATGATGTAACAATAGGAGATCATGTGACAATCAAACCTGGTGTTCAAATTTGGGATGGAACTACAATAGAGGATAATGTTTTTATAGGCCCGAACGTTACATTTACCAATGATAAAAATCCGGTCTCTAAAAATAAAGATTTTAAATTATTGAAAACTATTGTAAAAAAAGGAGCTTCAATTGGAGCAAACTCCACTATTCTACCCGGGATAATAATTTACGAAAATGCAGTTGTGGGCGCAGGAAGCGTTGTTACGAAAGATGTTCCACCAGGTGAAACGTGGTTTGGAAATCCTGCGAAGAAAAGACTGTAATAAAATAAAAAGACAGTATCCCTGCGAAAACTTAGGATGACACTGTTTTTTTAACGATTGAATATATTAAGATATCTGTGCCACATTACTAATATGAATTTTCGTCCTTTGCTTCAACAAAAAAGCGTCAATACTTTATATATAGTATTGACTCTCTTTCCGCTACTTTGTATCATATACCATCTTAAGGACACTTTTTTAGACGACTCATACATAACGCTCACCTATTCAAAACATCTGTTCTACGAAGGTCAGCCTCTATACAATACCGCAGATACAATTCATGGAAATGGGCAGACCAGCGTGTTGTGGATGCTCATTGAAAGTTTATTTTTCTATTTAAAATCAGTAAATCCCATTTATCTGAATAAGCTTTTAAGCTTGCTATTTTCTCTGATAATTTTTACATCTTTATTTGTCTCATTTAAAAAACAGAAATTTTTACCTACAAAATTTTTCATTTTATTATTTTCTGTATTTTACAGTTATTGGTCTGCACTGAATGTTTCTCATGGTTTAGAAACATTACTCTTCGCAGCCACACTCCTACTATTTTTACAACATCGCAGTAAAAGCATTACATATCTTTTGGCATTCTTACTTCCTTTTATCAGGCCAGAAGCAATAGTTATCACATTCTTTTACATTTTTGATACAAAACTGTTTTCGAAGTATTTCTTCTGGCGTCTTTTGATTGTTCTTTCTTCAATATTCACCTATATATTATATCTATGGTTTTTTTACGATTTTTTGATTCCACTTCCCCTTCTTTTAAAAAATACGCAGGAATTTTCGGCTGTAAGAATCCGAAACTTTATTATCATGATCGCCATATTTTCTCCAATATTTTTTTACTGTCTAAAGAATTATAAAACAAAATTCTTTTTTTATTTACCTTTATTTTTTTTTATTGTTTACTATTCATTTTTCATCGATGAGGTCATGAATTTTTTCGGACGTTATCAGTATCCCTTATTTATCTATTTCGTTTATTTTCTACAGGATGAAAAGGTAAAAATTACAGCCCACAAAATCACAGATTCAACACTTTACATTTTAAGTTCCATAGGAATTTATCAATATTACAACTTCATCAACAATCATAAAAATTTTTACGAAAACACCTATTCTGCAGGATTAAAGAACGGCCCTGTCTATCTCGGAACATATTTAAAACAAAGATCTATTCAGGAAAATCAAAAACTAAAAATTATTAATTCTGATGCAGGAGCCATCGCTTATTTTTCGGAATGCTACCTATATGACACCTGGGGTTTGAATAATGCTACATTACTTCAAACTAAGAAAAATAGAAATTGGACTGCTTATATAGCCTATTTAAAAAACATATCTCCTCATTACATTATACTTATTTCAAAAGAATCTCATACTTTTGTTCCAAAATTAGATTTCGAAGATAAAATATATAAGCATTTTAAATTAAAAGATAAATCTCCGGAGCTGATTAGAAAATTCGATAATAATTACTATTATTTTTTATATAAGGTATATGATTAAGTTTCTTGATCTTCAAAAAATAAATCTACTTAACCAAGTAGAAATTGAAGAAAACATATTGAAAACCTTCCAAAGCGGATGGTACCTTTTGGGTGAGCAAACCAAAAATTTTGAAGAAAATCTTTCAAAATATATCGGTGTAAAACATATAATCGGAGTTGCTAATGGTTTAGATGCACTTAGGTTAATCATTAGAGGATATTTAGAATTAGGCTATTTTAAGGAGGGTGATGAGATTATTGTGCCTGCGAACACTTATATTGCATCCATTCTTGCTATCACAGACAACAAATTGGTTCCTGTTTTTGTAGAGCCAGATCCTCAGACGCACAATTTGGATTTTGATAAAATAGAAGACGCAATTTCTGATAAAACAAAAGCTATTATGACTGTTCACCTTTATGGACAGGTAGCTTTTAGCAATAGACTTAGAGAAATTGCAGAGCAACATAAGCTAAAAATTATTGAGGACAATGCCCAGGCAATAGGAGCGGAATATGAAAATATAAAAACAGGTGCTTTAGGTGATGCCGCAGGATTTAGTTTTTATCCCGGTAAGAATTTAGGCGCTTTAGGTGATGGTGGTGCCGTTTCAACTAATGATACAGAACTGGCAAATATTATTCGTGCAATCGCCAATTATGGGTCAAGCCAAAAGTATATCAATACCTACAAAGGCTTAAATTCTAGGCTTGATGAAATTCAGGCTGCCGTATTAGATGTGAAACTAAAATATCTTGATACAGATAATGCTAAGAGAAGAAAAGTTGCCGAGCAATATATTTCACAAATTAAAAACTCTGACATCATTCTGCCAAATGTAGAAGGACTTCCTGAATCTCATGTATGGCACTTATTTGTTATTCGTACAAAAAGAAGAAATGAGCTGCAAGAGTTTTTAAGCAAAAATAATATTCAATCTCTTATACATTACCCTATTCCACCTCATCAACAACAATGCTATACGGAATACAGTGAACTTCAGCTACCAATTACAGAACGACTTTCTGAAGAAGTCATCAGCTTACCCATTAGCCAAGTGATGACTGACGAGGAGATCGCTCATGTAATTACTGTTATTAATCAATTTTAAATTATTTTCATGGCCAATTCTCCGCTTGTAAGTGTATTAATTATCACCATGAATCATGAAAAATTTATAGAACAAGCATGTAGGTCTGTGATATCACAGACCTACAACAATATAGAAATTATTTTTTTAGATAATAAATCGGATGACAAAACTTTTGAGCTAGGAAAAGCGGCACTTACTAAATCCAACATTCCGTTTACGGCAATTGAAAATACAGAACGCTTTGGTGTAGCAAAAAACCTCAATATATTAGTAAGCCATGCTTCGGGTGACTATATATCGATTCTTTCCGGTGACGATTGGTATACAGACAATAGCATTGAAGAGAAAGTAAAATTTATTCAGGAAAAGAATGTGGATTTTGCTTTATCGGATGGGTACAAGTATTTACAAAATGAAGATCGGCTCATTGATGCCTATAGCCTGAAAACCAAAGAAAAAATTATCAATAGTATTCCTAATTTCTTTCATGAAAATGTCACACAAAATATTCCTATAAATGTGGGTGTTTTCGTAAAAAAAGATCTATTAAAAGAATATCCTTTTGATGAAAATATTCATGCCGAAGATTGGGATATGAATCTCAGACTGACTTCTTTAGGTTACCGAATTGGTTTTATAGACAAAAAGTTATTTTATTACAGAATATTATCAAACAGTCTTTCTACAAATTGGGTACTGATGGAGGATGCCTTCCAGAAAATCACAAAAAAATATATTGAGTATATTAATGCGGATAATAAGCTTAAGAAGAAATACACCGTAAATCTTCTTAAACATAAATATGGAGTAAAATTATCCTTGGCAAAATCTGAAAAAGAGAAAAGAAAAATAACCAAAGAATGGAAAAGAGAAAAATATAAAGCAAAATACACACAGCCAATACTATTTTTCAAACTCTTATTCCTGAAATAAATCCTCAGTTACGATTATAATCATCATCCAGCCTTACAATATCATCCTCACCAAAGTAAGTTCCGGTTTGTACCTCTATAAATACCACTGGTTTTTCTGAAAGATTCATGATTCTATGCTTAGCTCCCAGTGGGATGAAAATACTTTCACCATAAGATAATTTTATTTCTTCATCATCTAAAATTATCGTGGCATCACCTTCGATGATTGTCCACTGCTCCTGTCTTTTATGATGATATTGATAGGATAATTTTTGGCCAGGATTTACTTCGATTCTTTTAAGTTTATAATGAGGTTCATCAGCTAATACAAAATATTTTCCCCAAGGTCTTTCGCCAATTTCAAGCATATTATAATCATTATTTCCAACAAAAATAATAATAATCTCATAAGAAAAACTTTTTTTTAAAATTAATTATAGAAATTTGCAGAAAATTATTTACAATGAAAATAAGTGCATTTAGCTACGTGAGAAATGGTTTTTCTTATGGAGTTCCTTTTATAGAATCTTTGCAGTCCGTTTTACCTTTATGTGATGAATTGATTGTTGCTGTAGGGGATTCTACTGATGGTACCAGAGAAGCTATTGTCAATTTGCAAAATCCTAAAATAAAAATAATTGATACTATTTGGGACGAGAAATCTACTAAAGCAGGGAAAATATTTGCTCTACAGGCTAACATTGCATTTATTGGTATATCATCTGATACGGATTGGGTAATACACATTCAGGCAGATGAAGTTCTACACGAAAAAGACTACAATCTTATTCTCGACAGTATAAAAAAAGCAGACAACAACCCTTCTATAGAAGGATTTCTACAGCCATTTTTACATTTTTGGGGAGATTATAATAACATAAGAAATAGCAGAAGAGTTCACCGACATGAAATCAGAATATTCAAATACAATCCTAATATCAGAGCGTATCGAGATTCACAAGGGTTTCGTAAATATAAATCCATATCAAATTACGATAACGGAACCGAAAAAGGTACCAAACTAAAAGTTGCTTACTTGAATGCACCAATATATCACTATAACGGTGTAAGATCTTCAGAAAATATGACCCTAAAAATTAATAATTTTATCTATTATTATGGTGAAAGTAAAGAAATATTGGAAGAACAACCAAAGGTTGCCTACAACTACCATACAATAGATCGAGTTACTAAGTTCGAAGGATCCCACCCTGCCGTAATGTTTAAGAAAATATCAGAATACAGCTACATATTTAACCATGATAAATCTCAGGCAATTTGGAAAAAGAAAGATAAATATCTACAACCTATTGAAGATTTATTAAAAATTAGATTCGGAGAATACAAAAATTATATTCTTGTAAAAAACAAGTCATAATGTTTTTAGATAAATCCAATACAGTATTGTAAATTTGCAAAAATTTATTTAAAATGGAGAAAGTAAGAGTACGTTTTGCTCCAAGTCCTACAGGACCATTGCATTTGGGAGGCGTAAGAACTGCGTTATATGATTATCTTTTTGCTAAAAATCAGGGAGGCGAATTTGTATTGAGAATTGAAGATACGGATACCGCAAGATATGTTGAAGGAGCAGAAGATTATATCGAGGAAGCCCTTGAATGGTGCGGAATCATCGCCGATGAAAGCCCTAAAAAAGGAGGAAAATTCGCTCCATACAGACAATCTGAAAGAAGAGATATTTACGACAGATATACCGAGCAGATCTTAAAAACTGATTATGCCTATATCGCTTTCGATACAGCCGAAGAATTAGACGCCATCCGTGCCGAGTATGAGGCAAAAGGAGAAGTTTTCTCTTACGATAATAAAACTAGAAACCGTTTGAGAAACAGCATTGCACTTTCTGACGAAGAAGTTCAAAAATTATTGGATGAAAAAACACCGTATGTTGTAAGATTTAAAATGCCTGTTGACAGAACTTTAAATCTTGTAGACATTATCCGTGGAAATTCCTCTGTAAACACCAATACTCTGGATGATAAAGTTTTGGTGAAAAACGACGGAATGCCGACGTACCATTTCGCCAATATCATCGATGACCACGAAATGGAAATTTCTCATGTCATCCGTGGTGAAGAATGGCTGCCTTCCTTGGGTTTACATACTTTATTATATGAAGCAATGGGTTGGGAAGCGCCTCAGTTTGCACACCTTTCTTTGATTTTAAAGCCAGACGTATCCACATTAATTAACAAAGAAAATATTGATAGCATTACAAAATCTTTCACAGAAGAATTTGTGGCAAAAAACAGTCAGTTTTCTTTTGATGACTCGGCTGCAATTATTAAATCTTTCTTTTCAGAAGTAAAAAGTCCAAGATTCAAATCTATGTTGGGAGAGAATGAAAAGGATAATGAAATAACAGCTTCTGTAAAACAGTTTTTAAAGAAAGGAATTTCAGGAAAACTAAGCAAAAGAGACGGCGATAAATTCGGGTTCCCGGTTTTCCCATTGAATTTTACAGATCCTGCAACAGGAAATGTTTCCAAAGGTTACAGAGAAAGCGGATATCTTCCGGAAGCTTTCATCAATATGGTGGCACTTTTGGGTTGGTCGCCTGCAGATGATAAAGAGGTTTTATCGTTGGATGAAATGGCAAAAGAATTTGACCTGAATAAAGTTCATAAAGCGGGGGCAAGATTCAGCAAGGAAAAAGCGGAATGGTTCAATCATCAGTATATTCAGCAAAAATCTGATGAAGAGTTACTTAAAATTTTAAAAAATTCAGATTTAAATTTGAACATCGAGGATGAAAAACTATCAAAAATTATTCATCTGATGAAAGAAAGAGCAACCTTCCCGAAAGACATCTACGAAAACGGAAAATTTTTCTTCGAAGCACCTACTTCTTATGACGAAAAAGCATCAAAAAAGGCATGGAATGATGAAACTTCTGCTGTTTTAGGAGAATTGACTTCAACTTTAGAAGGAGCCGATTTCAATGCTGAAAATTTAAAGCAAATCGTTCACGATTTCGCGGAAAATAAAGGTTTGGGAATGGGTAAAGTGATGATGCCGCTGCGTTTATCGTTGGTAGGAGAATTGAAGGGGCCAGACGTTCCGGACATCATGGAACTTATTGGTAAAGAGGAAACTATCTCCCGAATAAGCAATGCTGTAAACAATTTTAAATAAAATTACCATAATTTTTCATACATTTGAAAGATTTAATTTACTTCAAGAAATGGAATATTTAAGTTTCGAACTTCCTATCAAAGACCTAATGGATCAACTTCAAACTTGTTCTTTAGTAGGAGAAGAAAGTGGTGTTGATGTAAAATTAGCATGCAGCCAGATAGAGGATAAAATCATAGACAAGAAAAAAGAAATCTATGGAAACCTTACGCCTTGGCAAAGAGTACAGCTGTCCCGTCACCCGGATCGTCCTTACACATTGGATTATATCAACGGAATGGTGGATAAAGGCAGTTTCTTAGAACTTCACGGAGACAGAAATTTCGCTGATGATCCTGCAATGATTGGTGGTTTAGCCACTTTAGACGGGCAGAAAGTAATGATCATCGGAACTCAGAAAGGAAGAACAACTAAAGAAAGACAGCACAGAAGATTTGGAATGCCGAATCCTGAAGGCTACAGAAAAGCTTTGAGATTGATGAAGCTTGCTGAAAAATTCAGAATTCCTGTCGTAACTTTGGTTGATACACCGGGAGCTTATCCAGGTCTGGAAGCAGAAGAAAGAGGACAAGGTGAGGCAATCGCAAGAAATATTTTCGAAATGACGATGCTTAAAACTCCAATCTTCACTTACATTATCGGTGAAGGTGCAAGTGGCGGTGCATTAGGAATTGGTGTAGGAAACAAAGTATACATGTTGGAAAATACTTGGTACACGGTAATTGCACCGGAAAGCTGCTCATCAATCCTTTGGAGAAACTGGGATCATAAGGAAGATGCAGCAAACGCATTGAACCTTACTCCGAAAGATGCTTTAAGAGAGAAATTCATCGACGGAATCGTGGAAGAACCTCTTGGAGGAGCACATTATGATCCTGAAACAACTTATTTAAATTTGAAAAACTCAATATTGCAAAATATTAAAGCCTTTTCAAAATTCACAGGACAGGAACTTGAAACTCAAAGACAGGACAAATTCATCGCAATGGGTCAGTTTAAAGGATAAAAATAAAAAACGGTTAAGAAATTTCTTAACCGTTTTTTATTTAGTTTTCTTCTTCTATTATTTATTCACTCAAATTCAGTTCAAGCTCTATATCTTTATTAATCTTTTTTAATGATGAATATTTCGCATCACACACCATTGTTGTTAAAACATATTCTCCCTTTTCCACCAGTACAAAATTCTGTCCTTTAGCAGGAACATCAAGATTATAGTATTTTTTTCCGCTGATTTTTACAATCAGATTACATTTTGATCTGTTCTTAATATTAATATAAGCTTCCTTATCCATAGGGTCATCATTAAAAAGGTGCGTCAACATGGCGGCCGTTCTTTTATGTTCTTCACTTGGCCCTGCTGATTTTTTGCTTGATGTACCTACACTTGCATAGTTTACTGTTCTTTCAGTTTTTGCCGCGCCTGCATTGGTTGCAGCTGCAATTGTTTTAGAATTATTCAGGCTGTTGCTTTCCAAAACCATTTGTCTGATTTTATCTTCACTCACCCCTCTTATGGTTGGTTTTGCTTCCGGAGAATTATCTGCCATAATCATGGCTACCAGCTTTCTTTTAAAATGATCTGTTTTGGCGTGCCCGGGATTCTGCTTCAGAAATCCTGCAATCACTCTTGCTTCGGAAGTGGTTTCGGCTTCACTTTCTGTATAAATAATTGCCGTTTCTTTTTCCACAATGGCTTTGGATTTCGTTTTTTTCTTTTTTTGAGAAAAACCGAGCGTGAAAATACACAAGAATATAAGAAGAAATATTTTTTTCATTAAATAGCCCTTTAAAAATTTATTAAATATATAAAATAACGCAAAAAGTCATTTTTTAGTTTATCATTAAAATTATTATCTTTGCACAGCTTTAAAATTAAGCTAAAAATTAATACTAATATTAAATAAAAAAACAAATAGATATTATGTCTTATACACCAGCTGCTGCAGACGTAGCAAAATTGAGAAACCAAACAGGTGCAGGTATGATGGACTGCAAAAAAGCTTTAGTTGAAGCTGAAGGAGATTTCGAAAAAGCGGTAGATATCCTTAGAAAAAAAGGACAGAAAGTTGCTGCTAACAGAGCTGACAGAGAGTCTACTGAAGGAGCAGTAATCGCAAGAGTAAACGAGGATAACACGTTAGGTGCTATTATCTCTTTAAACTGTGAGACTGATTTCGTAGGTAAAAACGAAGCTTTCATCGAGCTAGCTTACGAATTAGCTGAAATGGCGATCTTTGCTGCTACTAAAGAAGAATTATTGGCTACAGATTTCCACGGAATTACTGTTGCTGAAAAATTGATCGAGCAGACAGGTGTTATCGGTGAAAAAATCGAGATCGGTGCATTCGAAAGAATCGAAGGTCCTTATTTAGGAGCTTACATCCACGCTGGAAACAAAATTGCTGCAATCACTTCTCTTTCTGCTAAAGTAGACGGAGCTGACGAAGTTGCCAAGTCTGTTTCTATGCAGGCTGCTGCAATGAACCCAATTGCTCTTGACGAAACTTCTGTTTCTCAGGAAACGATCGATAAAGAATTAGAAATCGAAAGACACAAACTTGTAGAAGAAGGTAAGCCTGCAAACATTATCGACAATATCTTGAAAGGTAAAATGCAGAGATTCTACAAAGACAACACTTTGGTACACCAGGATTTCATCAAAGATAGCTCTATCTCAGTTGCTGACTATGTGAAGTCTGTAAACGGAGATCTTAAAGTAACAGGATTCATCAGAATCAGCTTGTAATCTTTTTAGATTTTAAAAATATAAGTCCCGATGATTTTTTCATCGGGATTTTTTTTGCTTAAAAATATGGTATTCGTTAAATATTAACTGATTATTAAATATTTAGCAATTCGCATTTGTATACAAATCTGTAATATAAAACACTGTAAAAATTGATGATTAATGTTTAGATTTGCAGCCCTTTATTATTAGACATGAAAAAATTTTTACTAATTATCTGCACTTTTTTCTGCATAATTGCTAATGCCCAATTAGATACGGAACATTGGTTTGCGCCGATGTCTGCCAGCTCTCTCCAAGGCACTCCGGAATGCTATCTCTACCTTTCTACCAACGAAACAACTCCCTTTCCAGTACAGATTTACAATAACAATACCATATTTTCTACCGTACAGGTAAGCAAAGGTAATCCTGTACAGGTAACGATCCCGAATAATTTTATGATTGCTTCTACCTTGTCTAATCTTTTTACACAGAGAACGATGGGATTAAACGTAAAAGCGAATAAAAAATTCTTTGCCAATTTCAGGTTTGCCGTTCCCAGCCAGGCAGAAATCATTACGTCAAAAGGATTGGCAGGTATCGGTAAAAACTTTTTTGTGGGAGTATCTCCGAATACCACAGCAAAACCTTACGTAAACTCAACCATCGGATTTGTGGCTACGGAAGACAATACGACAGTAACACTATCCAATTATAACCCAGGAGTTGTTTTCTCCGATGGTGTTTCTGCTTCCTCAAGAACTTTTACCATCAATAAAGGTAAATCTTATATTATTGAAGCCCGAAGCGATTTATCCATCAATAATTTGGCGGGATTAGTCGGAGCAAAAATTACAGCTAACAAACCGATTTCTGTCACCAACGGAAACTTCAACAGTATTTATACCACCCAGAACAACAGTAATGTAGATGTACTGATGGATCAGGCTGTTCCTGTGGAAAGATTAGGTAAAGACTTTATCATGGTGAAAGGAAACGGCCCTGCGAATTCGGGGATGGAAGCAGCCTTGGTCATTGCTACAGAAAACAATACAAAGCTTACGGTAAACGGTAATCTTTTGCCCGGTGTTACTTTAAACGCAGGACAATATTATATGGTACAGGGAACAAATTACATTAATCAGGGAAGTGGTCATTATAATATGAGTATTTCTGCGACGAGCAACGTGTATGTTTATCAGCTTCTTGCAGGAACTTCCGGAAGTACAGTCTATGCAACCGGAGGAATGAATTTCATCCCGCCTTTAAGCTGTTTTTTACCGAAAGAAATTAATGAAATTGGATTTATTAATAAAATAGGATCCGACACATTCAATACAAAACTTAATATCATCACTCAACTTGGTGCAACGGTAACTTTTAACGGAGGAGCAATAGCAGCAGGAAATGGACCTTACCCAGTAACCGGAAATCCAAACTGGGTAAGTTACTCTATTCCGAGTGTGACAGGAAATATTACCGTCAATTCTACACTTCCGGTAACAGCGGGAATTGCCGCAGGGAATGGTGCTGTAGGATATGGCGGATATTTTGCGGGATTTTCTTCTGTTCCTGCCATCACAAAAACAGGAGATTGCTATGCGGGAATTCTTTTGCAGGTTGATAATAATTATGATGCTTACCAGTGGTTTTTAAATGGAAATCCAATTCCGGGAGCAACTTCTTTTTCTATTAATCCTGAACTATACGGAGCCGGAGATTACACTTGTTTAATTACAAAAAACAATTGTGAAACAAGGTTAACAACCCCTTACAATTATACACTATGTCCTCCGATTTCCACAACGACATACAATATCGGATCTTGTAACACAAAAGTAATTGCACCTGCATTTACAAACTCTACACAAACGATTATTCCTTCTCTTACGAATATTATTTCAGCTCCTACATCAGGGACTGCAACCGTAAATCCTGCAACAGGACAAATTACTTATACCCCAAACCCTTCTACAACCAGTACAATCGATTCATTTATTTATTATATTCAGGGAAATGGAAATCCTTTTGATTTTGAATATTTTAAAATTATCATTAACACCAATGTTCTTCAGGTAAACAATGGAACTTTAACCACCTGTTTTGGAACAGCTTACGATCTCACTTCAGTAAGTCTTTCGCCGGATGCAGGTGCTACCGTTACTTATTTTGCAGATTCAAACTTGTCCGCACAGATTATGAATCCGACATATTATCCATCACCTTCGGGAACAGTTTATGCCACTGTAACTTCTCAATATGGATGTTCAAAGCCAGCTCAGATTATATTAGCTGTGAATCCCGCACCGAATGTAAATAATGCAGCTTTAAACTCCTGTGCCGGAGCAGGCGGAAACGGAATTTACGACCTTACTTCAGCAAATATTTCTTCTGAATCCGGAGTTACAGTAACTTATTTTACAAATTCAAATTTAACAGGACAGATCACCAATCCGACAACCTATTCCGGACCTGCGGGAATTGTTTATACTAATGTAACCTCATCTGCAGGGTGTTCAAAAACAGCGCAGATTACATTAACGACAACTCCGGCTCCCAATATCAATACAAGTAACTACAATGCCAATTTGTGTGATGATAATTTAGACGGCGTTATTAATGTAAACTTTTCCACTGTAACTCCGCAGATCGTTACTACTCCTGCAAATTTTAATGTCAGATATTATTTAAATCAGACCGATGCCAATGCAGGAAACAATAATACGTTACCAGCGAACTGGACTTATTCTGCCAACACAACCGTTTATGTAAGAGTAGATGCAATTTCAGGAAGCTGTCCGGCTGTTTTTGGCCAGATTAATTTTAAGATCGGAAATAAAATTACTTTACTAACGAATACAGTAAATACGGATATTTGCGATAATAATCTGAATGGCTCTGAAAACATAATCCTCAACGATTACAAAAATTTATTTACGTCAAATCCTGCCATTACGGTAACCTACCATGCTACCTTAGGGGATGCCCAAAACGGTACGAATACTATATCTCCCAATCAAACGATCACGGCTCCGAAAGCTTTTTACTTAAGATTTGTAAGCGGAACAGAATGTCCCAATACGGGAATGATCAATTTAGCTTTAAAATCTCCTAAAAAATCTGAACAATTGCGTGATTTGGTTGTTTGTTCTACAGAGAAAGTGATTTTAGATCCCGGAACAGGGGGCTTCACTTCTTACAAATGGAGCACAGGAGCAACCACACAAACCATTCTTACAGGTGCGGGAAGCTATTATGTGGATTTAGGTTTTAACGGCTGTGTTTATAGACAATACGTAAATGTAACAACTGCGCAGGCTCCGATCATCACAAGCATTAACGTTACCGGAACAACGGCTAACATTAACGTTACCGGTGGAACTCCGCCTTACCAATATTCATTGAACGGAATTGATTACCAGACATCAAATACCTTTACCAATTTAACACGGGGAGTACATACTGTACACGTTTTGGGAAGAGACGGCTGTCTGCCTGTAATTAAAGAGTTTTTAGTTTTAAATCTTATCAATACCATTACCCCCAACGGTGATGGAATAAATGATGTACTGAATTATTCAGACTTAAGAATAAAGCAAGATGTATCCATTGAAATTGCAGACCGATATGGTGCGTCTGTGCATAAGTCAGCCAGCAATAATTATACATGGGACGGAAAGTCAGACGGCAGAACTTTACCCACCGGAACCTATTGGTATATTCTGAAATGGATAGAGCCCGATACTAAGATACCGGTTTCATATTCCGGTTGGATTTTAATCAAAAATCGATAGAAATTAGCTTTTAAATAAAGAAATATTGATCCCGGTGATATTCGCCGGGATTTCTGTTTAACAATTACGAGATCGCATCACAGATTAAAGAAATATTAAATATTCAATAAAAACACAAATTATAGAAATTGTGTATTAAAATTTGTATAAAAAATTGATTTTTAATACTTACATTTGCATCCCCTATCAAAAAAAATGAAAAAACTATTATTAACCATTTGTACATTTCTTTGTTTATTATTCAATGCCCAACTTGATACAGATCATTGGTTTGCTCCGATGTCTGCCAAAGCGGGAAGTAATAATCTCGACGGATACTTATATTTATCTACCAATGAGGCAACTCCGTTTGATGTTCAGATTTTTAATAATAATACGTTATATACCACAGTACAGGTAAGCAAGGGAAATCCTGTACAGTTGGTTATTCCCAATTACTTCTTAATAACAACCAATCCGGGAGATCTTTTTACCCCTAATGCAATGGGAATGTATGTGAAGGGATCTAAAAAATTCTTTGCCAATTACAGATTTTCTCTTCAGAACCACGCAGAAATCATTACTTCTAAAGGTCTTGCTGGTTTAGGGACAACTTTTTATGCAGGAGTAGTTCCTATTACAGGGATTGCCAGCTATGTGAATTCAACGATAGGAATTACGGCTACGGAAGACAATACATCAGTAGTTGTTTCAGGGTATAATCCTAATGTTGTTTTTTCAGACGGATCATCAAGCCCAAACAAAACTTTTGTTCTGAATAAAGGACAATCTTACATTTTAGACGCCACCAGTACAGACTCTCTGTATAATCTTGACGGGCTTACCGGAGCTAAAATAGAATCTACCAAACCTATTTCTGTTACCAACGGAAATTTTAACGGAATATATACCGATTTTAATTTTACCAACAATGATGTTTTAATGGATCAGGCAGTTCCTGTAGACCGTTTGGGCAAAGATTTTGTGGTAGTGAAAGGAAACGGCAGCAATACTTCCGGAATGGAAACCGCTCTTATTATTGCTACTGAAGATAATACACAGCTTACTTTCAACGGAACAGCTTCAGGAGTTACCCTTAATACAGGACAATATTTCAGAGTTCCGAGCTCCAATTACATTGATCAAGGAGGAGGAAACTACAATATGGGAATTACCTCTAATAAGAATATTTATGTTTATCAGTTATTGGCAGGTGTTTCCGGAGCTACCGGAGCTAATGAATATGCAACCGGAGGGATGAATTTCATTCCGCCTTTAAGCTGTTTTATGCCTAATAAGGTTGATGAAATTGGTTTTATCAACAGAATCGGAAGCCAGACCTTCAGTACCCGACTGAATATCATTACCCAGACAGGAGCCACTGTTACATTAAATTCAAATCCTATTGCTGCGGCAAACGGCCCCTACCCTGTTACCGGAAACCCGAATTGGGTAACCTATACCATCCCGAATGTTATGGGAAATATTACCGTTAATTCTACCAAATCCGTAACTGCAGGAATTGCTGCGGGAAGCGGTGCTGTAGGCTACGGAGGATATTTTGCCGGATTTTCTTCTATCCCTGTAATTTCAAAAACCGGAGACTGCTATCTGGGAGTTTTATTGCAGGTTGACAATACATATGACGGCTATCAGTGGTATCTTAACGGCAATCCTATTTCCGGGGCGTCTTCATACTCTATCAATCCTGAACTATACGGAGCCGGAACCTATACATGTTTAGTCACAAAAAACAACTGTGAATCTAAATTAACAGCCGGTTATAATTACACTTTGTGTCCACCGATTACCACAACAACTTATACTATCGGATCCTGTAATACACAGATGATCTCACCGGCATTTACCACTTCCACACAAACAATCAATCCTTCGCATACAAATATCGTTTCACCTCCTACTTCAGGGACCGCAACGGTAAACCCTACGACAGGACAAATTATTTATACTCCTAATACAGGGCTTACAGCAGATACCAGCGATACATTCATTTATTATGCAGACGGAAATGGAAGCCCGGCAGACTTTGAATACTTCAAAATCATTATTAATATTGATGTTTTACAGACTACAAACGGAACTTTATCATCTTGTGCCAATGCAAGCGGAAACGGAACATTTGACCTTACTTCCGTAAGTGTGACACCAGATTCGGGAACTACCGTTCAGTATTTTACCAATTCTGCTTTAACAGGAACACCAATTGCAGCACCTGCAACTTACAGTGGTCCTGCAGGGACAATATATGCAAATGTAACCTCACAATATGGATGTACAAAAGTTGCCCAGATTACTTTAACCACTATTTCATCTCCAAACATCAATACAGCCAATTACAACGCAACTCTTTGTGACGATAATTTTGATGGAATTGTGAACGTTAATTTTGCAACCGTTACTCCACAGATTGTTACAAACCCGACAAGCTTTAATGTAAGGTATTATCTGGTTCAGGCAGATGCGAATGCGGGAAATGCCAATACGCTACCTGCAAACTGGACGTATACCACAAATACCACCGTTTATGTAAGAGTAGATGTACTTACAGGGAACTGTCCCGCAGCTTTCGGACAGATCAACTTTAAAATCGGAAACAGAATTGCCCTTCTTACAGGATCCGCCAATGTGGATGTTTGTGATAATGACATCAGCGGTTCAGAAAGTGTTAACTTAAATGACTTTAAAAACTTATTCACCACAGGAACCGGTATTACTTTATCATTTTATAATTCTTTAGCTAATGCTCAGGCAGGAACCAACTCAATATCTCCGCTTCAGACAATAACATCTACAAATACATTTTACATAAGATTTACAAGCGCCACGGAATGTCCCAGCACTGCGATGATCACTATTAACTTAAAAACTCCTAAAAAATCTGAAAGGCTAAAAGATGCTGTCGTTTGTGAGAACCAACTGATTACTTTAGATGCCGGAACAGGCTTTACATCTTACTTGTGGAGTACAGGGGCCACAACCCAAACCATAACTGTCGGTGCGGGAAGCTACTATGTAGATTTAGGATTTAACGGCTGTGTATACCGCCAGCCTGTAATCGTAACCACAGCACAGGCTCCAACAATTACAAAAATTGAAGTGTCCGGAAACACCGCTACCATAACCGTATCGGGAGGAACTCCACCATATCAATATTCTTTAAACGGAGTAGATTATCAGAAGTCCAATGTTTTTACAGGATTATCAAGAGGAATGCACAAAGTTTATGTATTAGGGGCGGATGGCTGTTTTCCTGTCATCAAAGAGTTCTTAGTGTTAAATTTAGTTAATGCCATTACTCCAAATGGTGATGGTCTTAATGATGTCTTAAACTATTCTGATTTGAGAATAAAACAAAATGTTTCCATCGAAGTTGCAGACCGCTACGGAGCCGTTATCTACAGATCGGAAAACAAGAATTATATCTGGGACGGAAAGGTAAACGAAAGACCTGTTTCTACCGGAACTTATTGGTACTTATTAAGATGGACAGAACCCGACACCAAATTACCAGTTTCCTATTCAGGATGGCTTTTAATTAAAAATCGCGAATAAAATTATAATTTTCTTTACATTTTTTTAACAATATTTCAAATATTATTTTAATTTTGTAGAAATCCTAATTCCTTATATATGAAAAGATTTCTACTTAGCTTAGTATTAGTTCTTTTGTCAATTAATACGCTCTTTGCACAAAGAGATACAGAGCACTGGTTTGCGCCGATGATGTCCCGGGCGGGCATGGGTTCTCACGCTCAGGCGATCTATTTTTCTACAGATTCCACTACACCTTTTCCTGTAGAAATTTATAACGACAATGTTTTAATCGGGACAGTTACAATTTCTAAAGGTCTTCCGCAAACCTTCAATTTATTAGCAACTACTCCTGCTCCTGGATTGCCGACATCTGCCAATCTTGTTGCTACAACACAGTCTCAGGTGTTTACTCCCATTAACAAAGGTATTTATACTAAAGCTGCAAAGCCTTATTATGCTAACCTAAGACTTTCAATTACCAGCCACGGTGAGATTTTGGTTTCCAAAGGAAAAGCTGGGATCGGTAAAAAGTTTTATGCAGCATATGCCCCCATTACGGAGGCAGGCAATACCCTTTACAACTTTACAACCGGTATTTTAGCTACTGAAAATAATACAGTTGTTACTGTTTCAGGATACTCTTCCAATGTAGTATTTTCTAATGGAACTACAGGAGCAACTACCCCTTCGATGTCTTTCACTTTAAACAAAGGGCAATCTTATATTATTGAAGGGCAAGGTACCCAGTCGGGAAACCAAACAGGGTTTATTGGAGCCAAAATTGAAGCAGACAAGCCGGTATCTGTAACCAACGGTAACTTTAACGGTCAGTTTTCTTGGGGACCGGTAGGATCTAGTTCAGATATTATCATGGATCAATCTGTTCCTGTGGACAGACTAGGAAATGAATTCGTTTTGGTAAAAGGAAATGGTAATGTAGCTGCTCAAATGGAAGATGCACTAATCATTGCTACTGAAAATAATACAGAAGTCCAAATTAACGGAGGTCCTGTAGTAGCCACTCTTAATGAAGGGCAGTTTTACAGGGTAAACGGACCTAATAACACAACTCCTGCAAATAACGTTAATTATATAGATCAGGGGAACGGACATAATAATATGTACATTAAAACATCTAAAAATGTATATGTTTATCAGCTTCTTGCTGGTTTGGCAACAAGTATTGCAACACTTGGATATAATTATATTCCGCCGTTAAACTGTTTCCTTCCTAGAAAAATTGATGAAATCGCTTCCATTAATGATCTTAACGGAACAACCAATGATATTAAACTTAATATTTTAACAGAAGCAGGGGCTACTGTAACGTACAACGTTGGCAGCGGACCTGCAATTACCCCCGCTGCTACACAAGGACCTTATCCGGTTACCGGAACCACAGCATGGGTATCTTATTCAATCCCGGGTTTAGCGGGTAATATCACTGTTACCTCCAGTAAAGCTGTTACTGCAGGTATTGCAGGAGGAAGTGGCGCAGTAGGATATGGAGGATATTTTGCAGGATTCTCATCAATCCCTGTTATTGCAAAAAAAACAGGAGAATGTGTACCTGGAATTGTCTTAGAAGTAGATGACAGCTATGAAGGATATCAATGGTACTTAAATGGTGTAGCTATTCCTGGTGCTACTCAAAATACATACACACCAACACAGGCAGGTAACTATACGGTACAGGTTTCTATGGGAACATGTCCTCCTATTACAACGCCTATCTATAAAGTATTTGCTTGTTTAAGAAATACAACAGCCAACTTAAATGCATGTGCCACAAAGGTAATTACACCTGCATTCTCATTTACTACTTCACAGGTTCCTGTTGCAAGTACGGTAACAATCCTTACTTATCCTACACACGGAACAGCTACATTGAATACTTCTAACGGACAGATTACGTACGTTCCTAACACAGGATATACAGGACCTGATACGATTGTTTATCAGTTCTGCGGAAATGCAGCTGAGTTTATTGATTGCGAACATGTAACTTTAAATCTCAATGTAGTTCCGTTCATTTTAACAGATAAAACGATTAAGACTTGTCAGTATAACGGGAAAGGATTCTTTGATCTTACAACAGCTGAAGTTACTTTATTAGATCCTGTTGTTAAAAAATTCTATCCTACATTAGCCGATCTAAATGCAGGAACTAATCTGATTACAAACCCGACCAACTACCTTTCATCTGCAGGTTTTGTATATGTACAGGTAACGACAACTGAGGGTTGTATTGGAAGTGCTAAAATCACATTGGCATTCTATCCTAGCCCAATTGTAAATGAAGCAACAATGAGCGAGTGTTTCCTTGAAACTGACGAAACAAAAGCAAGCTTCGATCTTACAACAGCCAATGTTTCAAGTGAAACTCCAATCACTAAAAAATACTATCCTACATTTGTAGATGCAAGCAACGGAACTAATGAAATTCTTAACGCAGACACCTACATTTCAGGAAACGGAGAAGTTTATATCAGAGTATACAACGACAACCAGTGTTATGCGATTGCGAAGGTAATCTTAAAAGTTATCCCTCCGAAAAGATCGCCTATTTTGGTAGACAAAATTATCTGTGTTGATGCAAGAACAACTCTTGATGCAGGACCTGGATACATGTCTTACAGATGGAGCACAGGAGCAACCACTCAGTCAATATCAAATGTTCCTATAGGTGATTATTGGGTAATCCTTGAAGATAACGGATGTTTCGTTAAACAGTTGGTAAGCGTGAAAAAAGCTGTAGAGCCGGTAATAACTGAAATTGAAATCTCGAATACTACAGTTACCGTTCATGTTTCAGGAGGAAAAGCACCTTTCCAATATGCGGTAGATGCTCCTACGAACTGGCAGGATTCCAACGTCTTCACAGGACTATCAAGAGGACAGCATACATTCTATGTAAAAGATGCTTACAACTGTAATCCTATTTCTGTAGAAATTACGGTACCAAATCTTATTAATGCAATTACTCCGAACGGTGATAATAAAAATGATGTTATCGACTACAGCGAGCTAGCATACAAGGACAATCTTACTTTCGTTATTTACGACAGATACGGAAATAAGATATTCACAGGGGATAAGTTCAACAATTATAAATGGGACGGTAAACATTTCGACAAAAAAATCGTAACCGGAACCTATTGGTATCACATCAACTGGAATGAGCCAAATAAAAACAAAACTCCAATTAAATATACAGGTTGGATTTTAGTTAAAAATATTGATTAGGATTTCTTACAATAAGTTTAAAACCACGATTTAATATCGTGGTTTTTTATTTTCAATTACTTGTTGCAATCGTAAGAATTAATTCCGTAGTTAAACTATGAAGGATTTAAAAGTTTAAAAAGCAATAACTACAGCAATGGATAGAAATAATTGAAAAAACGATTTTAAAAATCTGCTTTTTTTATATTTTTTATAAGTTTTAAGAAATAAAACTCTATTTTTGCTAAAACTAATCACAAGACTATGAAAAAACAGCTTTATTTCTTGATTTTATTTTTTTGTACATTTATTAGTCTTTCCGCCCAGAGAGATACAGAACATTGGTTTGCTCCATTTTCTTCGGCCGGTTCATTAGGAAGTGCAAAGCAAGCAATTTACCTCTCCACAGATTCTAACACGGCTTTCCCGGTTGAGGTTTTTAATAACAACGTTCTTATTACTACCATTACAATCAGTAAAGGCAATCCTCAGTTTTACTATATCAATACTCAGGATATGATAGGCTCTACTGCTGCCGAGCTATTTACAGTAGGCACAAAAGGGCTTTATCTAAAAGGAACCAAGCCTTTCTTTGCAACATTCAGGTTTACGGTTCCTGCTCATGGAGAGATTTTAACCTCTAAAGGAAAAGCCGGTATCGGAACAAAATTTTATGCTGTAGTTGCTCCGCTTACCAACAACTCAAATTCTATGAACTTTACCACAGGAATATTGGCAACCGAAGACAATACCACGGTTACAATTTCCGGATATTCCTCGAATGTTGTTTTTACCAACGGAACCACTGCTGTAACAACGCCGAGCATGTCTTTTACCTTAAATAAAGGCCAGTCATATCTTGTTGAAGGAAGAGGAAATCAGCCAGGAAATGCGCAAGGCTTTATCGGAGCTAAAATTGTTGCAGACAAACCAGTTTCTGTAACCAACGGAAACTTTTTGGGTGAATTTGGTTTAGGGATTACAGGTGGAGATATCGTGATGGATCAGTCGGTACCTATTGACAGATTGGGAAAAGAGTTTGTTTTAGTTAAAGGATACGGAAATATTTCTGCCCAAACCGAAGATGCGCTTGTTGTTGCAACTGAAGACAACACACAGATTTATGTAAATAATAATCCTCTTCCTGTAACAACAATAAATGAAGGGCAGTATTACAAAGTTAATGAGATTAGCAACACCAATTATATTAATCAGGGGAACGAGCATTATAACATGTACATCCGAACAAGTAAAAATGCCTACGTGTATCAATTACTTGCAGGAACGGCTGCTACCAGCGCAACGATCGGTTTCAATTACATTCCGCCGCTCAGCTGTCTTCTGCCAAGAAAAATTGATGAAATAGGAATGATACAGAATCTTCCTGTTACTCCCAACAATCAATCACAAAATACAATTAAACTCAATATCTTAACTGAAAAAGGAGCAACTGTTCTGGTTAATGGTCTGCCTTTGTCATCCACCGAAGGCCCATACGACGTTACCGGAACAAATGGCTGGGTATCATACTCCAAAACAGCAGTTACCGGAAATGTTACCATTGAATCTACCAAAGCAGTTACTGCGGGAATTGCTGGGGGAAGCGGTTTCGTAGGGTACGGAGGATATTTTGCCGGATTTACATCCGTTCCAGCGATCAGTAAAACAGGAGATTGTGTACCAGGAATTGTTCTTGAAACCGGAGACAGTTTTGAATCTTATCAATGGTATATCGGAACCACTCCTATTCCGGGAGCTACGAGCAATACCTATACTCCTATGCTGCCGGGTAACTATACCGTACAAGTAGGTATGGGAGGATGCTTTGCAGTGACACCCGTTTTTGTTATTGAATCTTGCTTCGAGCAAGTAACAAAAAGTTTAATTATTTGTGATCCTTCAAAGGTCATCGTTCCTAAATTTACCAATCATAATGTACCTGTTATTTTAGGTACTGTACAAATCGATAGCCCGCCAACTAAAGGAACTGCAGTTATTGATCCTGCGACAGGAAATATCACTTATACTCCGAACGCCGGATATGTTGGTAATGATACGCTTATTTACCATTTCTGCGCAAATCCTGCAACGGGTGTAGGCTGTGAACAGGTAACCCTGCAGCTGATTGTAGATCCGAATCCTACTGTAAAAAATGTGGTCATAAGATCTTGTTTCATCGAGGCCAATCCTTCGACGGCACTCTTCAACCTTGAGACGGCACCTATTACAACTCAGACAGGCCTTATTAAAAATTACTACCCTACATTAGCAGATCTTACCAACGGAACTAATGAAATTTCACCAGCTTCGTCTTATATTTCTACCGAGAAGAAAGTATATGTAAAAGTGACTAATTCAAACGGATGTTACAGTATTGCAGAAATCACATTAGCTGTAATTCCACCGGTGAGATCTAATGTACTTACTGATAAAATTATTTGTATTGAAGATACAACAGTCTTAGATGCAGGCCCAGGATTCGACGGATATGAATGGAGTACCGGAGCAACAACTCAAAGCATAACAGCAACAGTAGGTACCTATTGGGTTATTTTAAAAACCGGAGAGTGCTACACAAGGCAGCTTGTAAATGTAAAAGCAGCAATACAGCCGGTAATCTCCAATCTTGAAATAAAAAACAATACCATAACAGTAACAGCAATCGGAGGAAAAGCTCCTTATCAATATTCTTTAGATGGAACCAATTGGCAGGAATCCAACTTTTTCAGTAATCTTCCAAGAGGGGAAAACAGTATTTATGTAAAAGACTTTTACAATTGTGAGCCTATTGATGTAACGGTTACGGTTCCGAATCTGATTAATGCCATTACTCCCAACGGGGATAACAAAAACGATTATATTGATTATTCTGAATTAGCATACAAAAAAAACCTTGTTTTCAACATTTACGACAGATACGGAAACAAAGTTCATCAGGCAAATCAGTTTAATGCGTATAAGTGGGACGGAACCATGTTTGGCAAAAAATTACCTACTGCAACATATTGGTACGAAATCACCTGGACAGAGCCTAATAAAGCTCAAACCCAGATTAAATACTCAGGTTGGGTACTGGTGAAAAACTTTGAATAATAAATTTTAAATAAAACTCTGAAAACCATGATTTTGAAATCATGGTTTTTTGTTTATTTTTTAAGTTCATAACACTTTTTATTATTAAATTTGTGATAAAGGCGTTATCTGAATGAAAAAAATTCTATCTTTTCTATTTATATTTTATTTTTTCACTTCCACATTTGCACAATTGGACAGGGAACACTGGTTTGCACCTATGATTGACAGAACAGGAAATCCTAATCCCTACCAGAAAATATATCTTTCTACCAACCGTACCACTCCTTTTCCGGTAAATATTTACAACAACAACACAATAATTGCTACGGTAACTATAAGCAAGAACAATCCTCAGAGTGTCGATATCTTGAGAGAGTATATCATTACCACGCAGCAGACAGATCTTTTTACGCCAACCACAAAAGGGCTTTATGTAAAAGGTGAGTTTCCTTTTTATGCCAACTTAAGATTTTCAGTATACAATCACGCAGAAATTATTACTTCTAAAGGAATTCCTTCAACCGGAAAACTTTTCTACACTGCGAGCGCTCCAATTACGGTAAATAATTCGATCCTGAATTTCATGACCAGCGTCCTGGCTACGGAAGACAATACCACCGTTACCATATCCGGATATAAGCCAACGGTACAGTTTTCAAACGGAACAACAGGAGCTACAACTCCAACCATGACCTTTACCTTAAACAAAGGACAGTCTTACATATTAGACGGAAATGGAATAAATACAGGAAATTCCGACGGATTTATAGGAGCTAAAATTGTCGCCAATAAAAATGTAAATGTTACCAACGGAAATTTCAACGGACAATATGCAGGCAATTTCCCTTCAAGTTCGGATATCCTTATGGATCAGGCAGTTCCTGTCGACCGGCTCGGAAATGAGTTTGCATTGGTAAAAGGTAACGGCAGCATCGGCTCAAACATGGAAGGAGCTTTGGTAATCGCTACAGAAAACAATACTGAAGTTCGTGTAAATAACGAGCTTACCCCAATAGCAACATTGAATATCGGAGAATATTTCATGATTCCAGACTCTAAATATCAGCTTCAGGGAAGCGGCCATTATAATTTATATATCAGAACTTCAAAAAATGCTTACATCTATCAGATTTTAGCAGGAGCCAATACCGCAGGAAATGAAGTTGCAACCGGAGGTTTTAATTTTATTCCGGCTCTCAACTGTTATTTACCCAAACAAATTAATGAGCTTGGTTTAATTAATGAAAATTTTGTGTATTCCAACGGGAACCCGACCGGAATTCTTAATATCCCTACAAAATTAAACCTGATTACAGAAAGAGGAGCAGTCGTTACAGTAAACGGAAGTGTTCCTCCTGCTACCACCGGACCTTTTGACATGACAGGTACAACGAATTGGGTAACCTACGGAATTCCTAACGTAACAGGAACAATTACTGTCGTTTCTACCAAAGCTATTACCGCAGGAATCAATGCAGGAACCGACGCAGTTGGGTATGGAGGCTTCTTTGCCGGATTCCCGACTCAACCGGTTATCTTGAAATCAGGAGGAGATTGTATTCCGGGTATCGTCCTTACCGTCGATCCAATTATCTATGATACTTATCAATGGTATAATGGTGGAGTTTTAATTCCTGGAGCTACAGGATCTTCCATTACGCCTACCCAACCGGGATATTATACCTGCTCGGTTACAATGGGAAGTTGTGCCCCTTTGGTAACAGAACAATTTAAAGTATTAAACTGTACAAAACTTTCTTCAGTAACCTATGATGTATGTACAACAAAAACGATTACGCCGGCATTTACAAGCTCAACACAAACACCGGTTGCTTCAACAGTTGCTATTCTTACTGCTCCTACTTTAGGCACGGCTACCATAAACCCAGCCACCGGAGTTATTACATACACAGTAACCAACCCTGGAACTGTGGGAACAGATACCTTCACTTACACATTTTGTGGAAATAATCCTGATTTTCCGGACTGTGAAACAATAACCGTAACAATTAATATTCAGACATTAACTGTAACCAATGCGACAATAAAAGCGTGTGACAATGGATCAGGACAGGGAGTATTCAATTTGACAACAGCGAATGTTACCACAAATAATCCGGTAACCATTACCTACTATCCTTCTCTTCTTACTGCTCAGAATGAAACTCCAGGCACTTCTATTACAGCCCCTACAACCTATACTGCCACAAACGGGACTATTGTATATGCTGTCGTTAAAAATACCATCGGATGTAAAGAGATTGCAGAGATCACCTTAAACTTATATCCTTTTGCAACGGTTGTCAACAATTACACGGGAACATTTTGTGATGATAATTTTGATGGGACTGTAACCGTAGTCTTACCTAATATCACCCCTATTGTATTAAGTAACCCTACTTATTTTACCGGAGTGAGATATTACGGCGATATCAACGATGCCAATGCAGGAAATAACAACACCCTCCCGAATAACTGGAGCTATACTGCGACAACAACAATATACATCAGAGTGGATTCTCCGGACGGTTGTCCGCCTGTCATCAAACCGCTTATATTTACAATAGGCGCAAAACTTCCTCTGATAAAAACAACGCATACAGTAAGCATCTGTGATGAGGACCTGGACGGTATAAAAGAAATGAATCTTCTGACCTTCATCAATCAGTTTACGACCGATCCTTTGGTAACCGCTACCTTCCATCCTACTTTATTGGATGCTCAGAATAATACGGCTCAGATTACCAATCCAATGAACATCACGGGGACCCAGACTATTTTTATCAGGTTTGAGAAACCGGGAGCTTGCCCAAATGTGGCTTCAATTACCATTACAATCAGAATTCCTAAACATTCTGTTGTTTTAGATAATGTGGTTATTTGTCCTAAAACACTGACAACTTTAGATGCAGGCCCCGGATTTGACTCATACCTTTGGAGCACAGGAGCTACCACACCTTCAATTTCAAACGTCGGCCCGGGAAGTTATTGGGTAGATCTTACTTTTAACGGATGTACATATAGACAAAACGTTACTGTTACAGAATCTTCGGTTCCGGTAATCACCACCATCGAAATTAATGGAACTACGGTAACCATTGGAGCTTCAGGTGGAACTCCTCCATACGAGTATTCTCTGGATGGTGTCAACTGGCAGGATTCTAATATATTTATGAATGTACCGCGCGGAAATCATATAATCCATGTTCGTGATTCTAACAGATGCGAAGAAGCAACAAGACCTTTCGTGATTATCAACTTAATTAATACGATTACTCCGAATACTGACGGATACAATGATGCGATTGACTATTCAGCTTTAATGGACAATGATAATATTGTCTTCAGAATATTCGACAGATACGGAGCAGAGGTTTTCAGAGGGAGTAAAACCAATAAGTTTATCTGGGACGGTAAGATCACCGGAAGGCCTGTGAATACGGCAACCTACTGGTACTTTATCAGCTGGACAGAATTTGGCGGAACAACAACTGTAAAATATTCAAGCTGGCTTCTTGTAAAGAATTATTAATCTGAAAAAGTATGGAATTGATATTATTTATCATAACCCCATGAGATTATAACATTCCTTAACAATTTGAAACTAAAGTTTAATATAACTTTAACCACATTAAAGCCCTGAGACAGCTATAAATTGTTGTAATTCTGTGTAATTTTGCCCTAATTATATGAAGAAGCTATTTACCTTATTCCTGTTGGTTTTTCTGGCAAAAATTAACGCTCAAATGTATTCCGGGGAAGTTTTTTTGAGAGACAACTCTGTTTTATATCTCAACCAGGTGTATGTTACCAATCTTAATACACAAAAAACAGTTCTTACCGATTACAATGGTGATTTCAATATTCCTGCGGTTCCGGGAGATGTTATCCGATTCACTTCTATTGTCACAGAAAGAAAAGATATTAAACTGACTCCTCAAATGATGGTTCAAAAAAATTTGCTGGAACTAAAAATTGCTTATTACGAAATTCAGGAAGTTGTGATCAACAGATTTAAACCAACCGGTAATCTGCGATACGATGTCAACGCTATCCGAAAAGAAGATAAGGGCTTAGCCATTAAAAAAGTAATTGGATTGCCGGAACCGAAAGGTGACGGAACGCCTCCACAACTTCCGGTTGCCGGGCTTCGTGACGGAGGGCTTACCTTCAGCTTAGAAAGCATCTACGACATTCTTTCGGGGGAAAGAAAGAAAAAACAGCGTTATGTTGCTTATGAAAGAATGAACAATTCGGTTACCCAAATTAAAAACTATTTAGGAAAAGACTACTTTACAAGATTTAAAATTCCTGAGAATCTGATTGATAATTTCCTTCAGTTCGTGTATAGCTCGGAAAATATCGAAGCTTACGTATTAGCAGGAAATTTTGAAGCTGTTAAAATTCCGATTGAAAAATATTTGCCTATTTACCAAAAAAGGCTTAGAAACTCTCATCTTCAGGAAGTTGTAAAATAATTAATCTCCTTTTTACGAAGAATAAAGAATGTATATTGTATAAATGCGATATACATTTTTTGTTTTTCCCCAAATAGTGTTTAATTTTATTGCGTCTATAAAAGATTGGTGCGATTTTCGCTGCCTCTTACAGACTGATAACCAAAGAGCAAACACAATTAAAAGAAGAATAGAATTTTATTTTTTAATTTAATATTAGTGAATGAAAAAGCTACTTATACTTTTTAGTGCAATACTTTCCGTACAACTTTCAGCCCAATCCAGAGGCAAAGATTACAGTGACATTCTGAAGAGCAAAAACATCTATGAAATCAATGCTTTTTTAAGAGATGCCCATCCGGATGATCCTAAAAGATCTGTCCTTAAGCCAAGAGTAATGGAAATGATGAAAGAGTATATTAAAACGGCTAAACCCGGAGATCAAAAAGTAAAGCAGATGCAGGAGTGGCTTGCAATGCTTAAAAGAAGACCTTCCACCAAGATATCTTTTGATGAAATGAACGCCATCATCAAACAAAAACAGATTGCCAGATATCAAAAAGAATTACAGACTGGTCAGTCTGCAGTTGCATATACACCAAGTTCTCCTCAAAATGTTTATGTTTCTGCTTCCGTATCAAAACCCGCCGCCGCCATTCCCGACACGGAAGCTTCTGAATTTAACATGCTGATGGCAGAAAATCCTGTAGAGCATAAAAACAAAACAGTAAAAATCTTAAACTCTCTTTTTGATAACGATCCTAACGCCAAAGAATGTATCGTCATGATTGAAAACAGATCAGACTGCAATATTATTGTCAGAATAGAGGGAATCGGGACAACGAAATACAGGCTTCCCATTCCGGCGCATGAGGATAATTCAATTGTAGTACAGAAAGGAGATTATTTATTCACAAGTATTGTTTGTGGCGCACAATATGCTTCGCAGAAAACGATTCAGAAACCTATCATGGTTGCATTAGGAAGCTCATCTAAAAAATAATATTTTTAGTATTTAAGACAAAGCATTTGCCTAATTTTCATTAATTTTGCAAGATTTTAGAAATGTCTCATGGGTAAAAATAAATTAGCAAGATTCGCCGAAAACAAAATACTACCAAATGTTATTCAACCGACAAGAGAAGATGCTTTGAACGGCTTCGATCTTAAAGGAAAATGGAGAACGGATTTCTTTAAAAATGATCATCCTATCGTTTTGGAACTGGGTTGTGGGAAAGGAGAATACTCGGTAGGCCTTGCCAAAACTTTCCCTGAGAAAAACTTTATCGGAGTCGATATCAAAGGAGCAAGATTCTGGTTTGGGGCGAAGGAAGCTGTGGATAACGGAATGACAAACGTAGCATTTCTGAGAACTCAAATTGAGCTTGTAGATTATTTCTTTGGTGAAAATGAAGTGGATGAAATATGGATCACCTTCCCGGATCCCCAGATTAAATACAAACGT
Organism: Chryseobacterium arachidis; assembly: GCF_900129245.1. Classification (GTDB taxonomy): domain Bacteria; phylum Bacteroidota; class Bacteroidia; order Flavobacteriales; family Weeksellaceae; genus Chryseobacterium; species Chryseobacterium arachidis. The sequence continues at coordinate 52,453 of NZ_FQUT01000013.1, read as the reverse complement.
ACCAAGCACAGGCTTACTCATCCCGATTTTTTAGAACGATATAAAAAATTCTTAAAACCGGGAGGAATTGTTCACTTAAAAACAGATTCTGAGTTTCTTCACGGCTATACTTTGGGATATTTACAGGGTGCAGGTTATGAAATCATTACTGCTCACCACGATATTTACGGCGCACCGGAATACGATCCGAATACACCCCATTTAAGAGATATCAGAACATATTATGAAGAATTGTTTTCTGCTAAAGGAAAAACAATTACTTATATAAAATTCAGAATAAACTAAAAAAAACGATAGAGGATGTATTTTTACATCCTTTTTCAATTGAATACAATATGAAATTGAATACTTATCCTTCGAAAATTTTCATGAGAACCACTACTTTCCTTTTGGCTTCAATGATGGCAACAATATTCCTGAACAGTTGTGAAGCAAGGCAGTACAGAACAACAAATATTCCGGTAAAGAAAACTCAACCTGTTTCATCCAATACAGGAACCCGTATTTCTCCTGCCGCGCAGACTGAAACAGAATATCAGACATTAATGAAGACCTATAAATCTGAAACGGCAGCCGTTTTAACGGATCTTTTAAACGGTTCCGATGACAGTCCGAATACGTCAATTACGGTAGAAAACAAATCCCGTTGCAATATGGTTTTAACAATAAGCGGTAACAATTACTTTAAAAAAATTCCGATCGGAGCCAATAAAATAGGTTCGGCAATGGTCCCAAAAAATCAGAATTATAACCTTTCTGGGATGATATGCAATGTAGTGTATCAGAAAACTAAGTTCATCAGTTCTTCTTATAATATTACACTTTCGAATTAAGTTAAATAATAGATTAAGCCTACTATAAAATAAAATTGAGCCCTTATCAAAAAATAAAAAACCGCTGAATTTAATCATTCAGCGGTTTTTCTATAGTAAAGAAAATCTTTAATTATTCAGCATCGAAATCAGCATCTTTATCAGCAGATACTACTTCTCCTTCTTCTTTAGATTTTTCTTTATCAGCTTTTCTCTGAGACTGACCTTCTTTGATAGAATCTGAAACAATGCTCAGGATCATATCGATAGATTTAGAAGCATCATCGTTTCCAGGGATAACGAAATCAACTTTTCTTGGGTCAGAGTTTGTATCAACAATACCGAAAACTGGAATACCTAATTTCTTAGCTTCAGTTACCGCGATGTGTTCTCTCATGATATCTACAACGAAGATTGCAGAAGGAAGACGAACCATGTCTGAGATAGAACCTAAGTTTTTCTCCAAGTTAGCTCTTTGTCTGTCTACCTGTAATCTTTCTTTTTTAGATAAAGTTTCGAACGTACCATCTTTTTTCATTTTGTCGATAGCGTTCATTTTCTTTACAGCCTTTCTGATTGTAACGAAGTTCGTTAACATACCACCAGGCCATCTTTCTGTAATATAAGGCATATTAAGTTCAGCAGCGTGTTTTGCAACAACTTCTTTCGCTTGCTTTTTAGTAGCTACGAAAAGAACTTTTTTACCTGCAGAAGTTAATTTTTCTAAAGCGTTACAAGCTTCATCCAATTTAACTACTGTTTTATGTAAGTCTACAATGTGAATACCGTTTTTCTCCATAAAAATGTATGGAGCCATATTTGGATTCCACTTTCTAGTCATGTGACCGAAGTGTACACCAGCCTCTAGAAGGTCTTTTACATTTGCTTTTGCCATGTTTTCTGTTTTTGTTAGTTTACTTTCCGTTTTTTAAACAATCAACAACTTCTTTAGATGGGAGAAGTGTTTGGATGCTAAACGTAACGGGCAATTTTTAAAATTAGATTAATAGATTTCAGATATAAGATAGCAGACGAAAAAAGGTCTGAAATCTGACATCTCCAATCTGATGTCTGAAAAAAATTAACGTTTTGAGAATTGGAATCTCTTTCTTGCTTTTTTCTGACCTGGCTTCTTTCTTTCCACCATTCTTGCGTCTCTTGTAAGTAAACCAGCTGGTTTCAATGCTAATCTGAATTCAGCGTTGATTTCGCATAAAGCTCTTGAAATACCTAATCTGATAGCTTCTGCCTGACCAGTATTTCCACCACCGAAAACGTTTACAGTAACATCGTACTGACCAACAGTTTCAGAAAGGATGAACGGTTGGTTCAATTTGTAAACCATCACGTCTGTAGAGAAATAAGTTGCAGCTTCTTTACCGTTTACTGTAATAACACCAGTTCCTGGCTTTACATAAACTCTAGCTACAGAAGTTTTTCTTCTTCCGATTTTGTGAACTATAGACATAAATTAATTATTTAAATTCGTTAACATTAATTGTTTTAGGCTGTTGAGCTTCATGTTTGTGCTCAGTTCCTTCATATAAGTAAAGGTTCTTTAATAAAGCAGCTCCCAATCTGTTCTTAGGCAACATACCTTTTACAGATTTTTCCAATACTTTTAAAGAATCTTTCTTTTGAAGTTCAGCTGCAGTCATAGACTTCTGTCCTCCAGGGTAACCTGTATGCCAGATATAAGTCTTGTCGTTCCACTTGTTTCCAGAAAGAGTAACTTTCCCAGCGTTCAAAACGATTACGTTATCACCACAATCTACGTGAGGTGTGTAGTTCGTTTTGTGCTTACCTCTCAAAATCTTTGCAACCGTAGAAGCTAGTCTTCCCAACGGTTGTCCTTCAGCGTCTACCACAACCCATTCTTTATTAGCAGTAGCTTTGTTCGCTGAAACAGTTTTGTAACTTAATGTATTCACACGTTTTAGTTAAAGATTAAACATAATTTTCCCTTAAAAGGGTGTGCAAAGGTACAAATTATTTTCGGAATGCAAAAACATATTTTATTTAATCCGCTGATTAACTGTTTTATTTTAAAAATACGCATCTCTGCCAATTGTAGCACAACCTTGAATATAAGGTAAGTTATTAATAATGTGATCGGTGTTTAGAGAAAAATTTCCAGATTAGCCTCGAAGCGTTTTATTCGCTCTGAAACTCGCTATTAAATAATACGCCACAAATACGGTTGAAAATTTTAAAATGGAAGGAATGGCAAGCTCCAAATTGAAGATCACTGTTCCGACAGCCACTAAAATTCCCATCGCCACGAAAGACAGACCTAGCTTTTGCGGTAACGTGAAATTCGGTGTGTCCAGATAATAGGCAACTCCCCATGCAAAACCAAAAGCAAGAGCATAATAAATATCAAGCCCGATATTTTCTGAACTGTAAAAGAAATAATTGATCAAAAAACTCAGAACCGTTCCCAACGCAAAATAGAGCAATGCTTTTTTCATACCTTATATATATGATGCAAAATTAGAGAAATTAATTTGAGATTCAGAATAGGAGTAATCTTAAAATAATACCTCAACTTAACCTTTACCTTTACTATAAATCTTATTTTAAACGAATGTTTGTTCTGTTGGTTAAATTCCAACACCTTAATTTTAATTAATTATTTAAAAATCAAAACATTAAACTTAAATCTCAGGTTTCTATTTTATTATTATATTTGAAAATTCAGAAATTTTCTAGTTTTTTATGGAAACCCAAAAATATACTCCCAAAAATAAAGTCAGAATCGTGACCGCTGCATCATTGTTTGATGGTCATGATGCTGCAATCAATATCATGCGTCGTGTGATTCAGGGAACAGGATGTGAAGTCATCCACCTTGGTCACGACAAATCTGCAGAGGAAGTTGTAAATACAGCTATTCAGGAAGATGCCAATGCGATTGCCTTAACTTCTTACCAAGGTGGTCACAACGAATATTTCAAATACATCTACGATCTTTTAAGAGAAAAAAACTCGCCGCAAATCAAAATCTTTGGCGGCGGCGGCGGTGTAATTCTACCTGAAGAGATCGAAGATATTATGGCTTACGGAATCGACAGAATTTATTCTCCGGATGACGGCCGTGAGCTTGGTCTACAGGGAATGATTGACGATTTGGTTCAACGTTCAGATTTCGCAACAGGAAAAGAAGTGGAGGCAAGTGATTTAGATTCAATCAGTTTTGAAAACTCTACAAGCATTGCAAAAATCATTTCTGCCGTTGAAAACTTCTCAGAAGAAAAACCGGAATTGGTTGCTGCTATCGACGAAAAATCAAAAGATTTAAATATTCCGATCATCGGTATCACAGGTACTGGTGGAGCAGGAAAATCTTCATTAACAGACGAATTGGTAAGACGTTTTATCCGTTCAAATCCTGATAAAAAAATTGCCATTATTTCAATAGACCCTTCGAAAAAGAAAACCGGAGGTGCACTTTTGGGAGACAGAATCCGTATGAACGCGATCAATGATCCAAGAGTTTATATGCGTTCGATGGCGACAAGAGAAAACAACGTTTCGGTTTCTCCGTTCATCCATTCTGCTTTGAATGTTTTAAAATTAGCTCATCCAGATGTTATCGTCCTTGAAACTTCAGGGATCGGGCAATCTGGTTCGGAAGTTTCGGATTTTGCTGATGTTTCAATGTATGTGATGACTCCTGAATATGGGGCTTCTACACAGTTGGAAAAAATCGATATGTTGGATTATGCCGATTTGGTGGCTTTAAATAAATCCGATAAAAGAGGAGCTCTTGATGCACTTCAGGCGGTTAGAAAACAGTTCCAGAGAAACCATTTATTATGGGAACAGCCATTGGATGAAATGCCGGTTTATGCAACAAAGGCATCTCAGTTCAACGATCACGGCACAACTGAATTATACAACAGATTGGTTTCTAAAGTCAACGATAAATTTGCTGGTTTAAATCTACAAGGTTTTGTTGAACAGGAAATTACAGACGAAGTAACGATCATTCCTCCAAAAAGAGTTCGTTACCTTTCTGAAATCGTTGAAAACAACAGGCAATATGATGCCAACATTGAAAAACAAGCTGAATTAGCAAGAACAATGTATCATATTGATGGCGTTAAAAAAATCATTTCCAATGAAACTTTAGACGCTGAATATCAAAAAGCAGAAAAAGAGCTTCAACAGGAAAACATCGACTTCCTAAAAACCTGGGACGATACGAAAAAGGCTTTCCATGAAGAGTTTTATTCCTATTTTGTGAGAGGAAAAGAAATTAAAGTGGAGACCTCAACAGAATCTTTATCCCATTTAAGAATTCCAAAAATTGCGTTACCAAAATACAACGATTGGGGCGATTTGATTAAATGGAAAGGTCAGGAAAATCTTCCGGGAGGATTCCCTTTCACAGCGGGAATTTATCCTTTCAAAAGAACCGGAGAAGATCCAACGAGAATGTTCGCCGGAGAAGGTGGGCCGGAAAGAACCAACAGAAGATTCCACTACGTTTCTGCGGAAATGCCTGCAAAACGTTTGTCTACGGCTTTCGACTCGGTAACATTGTATGGACAAGATCCCGCTTTACCACCGGATATTTATGGTAAAATCGGAAATGCAGGAGTTTCTATTGCGACTTTAGATGATGCTAAAAAACTATATTCAGGTTTTGATTTGGTTAATGCATTGACATCCGTTTCAATGACCATTAACGGACCTGCTCCGATGTTGTTGGCTTTCTTTATGAATGCGGCTATCGACCAGAATGTTGAAAAATATATTGCTGAGCATAAGCTTGAGGCTAAAGTTGAGGAAGTTTTAAAAGCAAAATTCGACGATAAAGGTTTAGCAAGACCGAAATATAACGGCGAATTGCCACCTTCCAATAATGGTTTAGGTTTAAAATTATTAGGAATCACGGGAGATGAAGTCATTCCTGCAGAAGCTTATGCTGAAATTAAAGCTAAAACCATTGCAACCGTTCGTGGAACCGTTCAGGCTGATATTTTAAAAGAAGACCAAGCTCAAAACACGTGTATTTTCTCTACTGAATTTGCTTTGAGATTAATGGGTGATGTTCAGGAATATTTCATCAAAGAAAAAGTAAGAAACTTCTACTCTGTTTCAATTTCAGGATATCACATTGCGGAAGCCGGGGCCAATCCGGTTTCTCAGTTGGCATTCACGTTGGCAAATGGTTTCACGTATGTGGAATATTATTTGTCGAGAGGAATGGACATCAATGATTTTGCACCGAATTTATCGTTCTTCTTCTCCAACGGTATCGACCCTGAATATTCAGTAATCGGGCGTGTGGCGAGAAGAATATGGGCAAAAGCTATGAAGTTGAAATACGGCGCTGATGAAAGAAGCCAGATGTTGAAATATCACATTCAAACTTCAGGACGTTCACTTCACGCTCAGGAGATTGATTTTAATGACATTAGAACAACCCTTCAGGCGCTTTACGCAATTTACGATAACTGTAATTCATTGCACACCAATGCTTATGACGAGGCAATTACCACTCCGACTGAGCAATCGGTAAGAAGAGCAATGGCGATCCAGTTGATTATCAACAAAGAATTAGGATTGGCGAAAAATGAAAATCCGCTGCAAGGTTCATTTATTATTGAAGAATTGACGGATTTAGTTGAGGAAGCTGTATATGCAGAATTCGACAGAATTACAGAAAGAGGTGGAGTTCTTGGTGCAATGGAAACGATGTATCAACGTTCAAAAATCCAGGAAGAATCGATGCATTACGAATGGTTGAAGCACACTGGAGAATATCCAATCATCGGAGTAAATACTTTTTTAGGGAAAGACGGCTCGCCAACCGTTCGTCCGGGAGAAGTGATCCGTTCGACTGAGGAAGAAAAGCAATTCCAGATTGAAATGCTTCATAATTTCCAAAATTCTAATCAAGATAAATCTGCAGAAGCTCTGAAAACTTTACAACACGCAGCAATCAACCAACAAAACTTATTCGAAGTGATGATGGATGCCGTGAAATACTGTTCTCTTGGACAGATTACCAATGCTTTGTTCGAAGTAGGTGGTAAGTACAGAAGAAATATGTAGGCCGGTCCATAGCCGGATACGCAATTATTGACTACTAAACGTATCAATAATTATAAATCAAAACCTCAAGGAATTTTCTTTGAGGTTTTTTTGTATTTTTATAAACTAAACATCTATTTTATCCGTTACCACACTACAAAATAACTATTATGAAAATTAATTTTAAAAGTATATCACTTTTAATCGCCATCAGTCTATCTTCAACCATACTAGCCCAAAAGCGGACGGAAGATTTTACCATCAGTCTTCCTGCTCAAAAAGCAGATAAAAGCTATTATAAAACCATTACAGTTATTGATAACAGAATGGATACAACTTCCATAGGAATTGTTCAGCAAGGAGCTTTGAACGCAAAAGCAAGAGTTGTTCCTACCTCACCTCTATCCAGCCAGTTTCAAAGTGTATTAAATAGTGTAAATGGTGAAAATACAGAAAACGGAAGTCTGGTTTTATATCTCAAACAATTGTATTTCGCCGAAGTTTCTAAAGCATTTACAGAGTTTGGCTATTGTTATTTTCAAGGTTTCCTGTTTGCTAAAAATGAAAATGGAACCTATTCCCTACTCGAAAAAACAGATACCGTTGTAGATCATAAAGACTCGGACGTCACAAAAGACATCTTAAGAAAAGGCAGTGAAATGCTTGGTCAATTTATTGCTAAAAATGTATCCAAAAAACCTGAGACAACTGAACAATATACTTTTGATCAGATTAAAAAATTCGATGATATTGATAAACAGTCGATAAGTCTGTTTAATTCATCTCAATTAAAAGATGGTGTTTATAAAGATTATGCTTCCTTAAAAAATCAGCAACCTCAACAGGAAATCACCAATGCAAAATTTTATGGAAATATGCCAAAGATTGTAAGAATCTACGAAACTGCTGACGGGAAAGAAAAAGAGATCAAGAAAGATGACATCTATGCCATAGTTTACAAAGGTGAACTTTACATTTATCTTCCTATTGAAAATCTTTTTACCAAAGCAGAAAAAAGAGACAATGATTATTATTTCGTAGGAAAACTAAGATCCGGAGGCCTCAATATGGGTAATGTAGGTATCGGAATGTTTTTTGGAGCCATGGGAGTTTTACTAGCCTCCAATCCTGCTTATCCTTTCGAACAGAAAATAGATTATATCAACGGAGCTTTTATTCCTATTAAAGAAATTCAGTCTAAAAAATATTAGCACAAAACTGCTTCAAGAGTTATAAACACTGACTACTGTTATGTAATTAAAAATAATATTTTAAACCTCCCATTATATATCCATGTAAAGCTGTGACAGACGCCTCATCAGTTCCTAAAAGCGAGACTGAGCTATTGATATAATGGAATGAATTCAGATTCAAAACATTATTCATAGTTAGGTTGTATTCAAACAAAGAATTTTCTTTTCTATAGGAAATTTGTCCTCCTAATAAAAAGTTTTTAATTGTATTCTGTTGTGTTTTCTGAATAAGATATTCACCAAGAAAACTGCCTATCCACTCTTTTTGAATATTCGTTCGAATTCCCGCAGATAGTTTTAAATTCTGCTGGCTCGAAGACGTATTAAAAAGGCTCTGCTCAAAGAATGATTTGGTAAATGTGTATCCTACATCGAACTGAACAGAACTCTCTTTAAAATTTGTTCTGAGTCTTTGACCAATTTCAAAATTTTTCAGGTCTGTCTGATTATGCTGATGATTAATAAAATTGTTGGTACGGGTATACAAACCTGTAAATTTCGATTTCAATGAAAAATAACCGCCGATTCTCCGGTCATCCGAAACAATCAGAAACCATCGGTCATCCAAGTTTCCGATAACATTCAACGTTTCTGAAAACTGTCCGTAATTACTTACATCCGATGAAAAATTAGAGTTTGCTTTTTCATATACCAGCATGGCAAGAAAATGATTTCCTTTGTTTAAATTAAAACGAATAAAATTAAGCTTGAAAGCATTTGTACTCATCAAAGTCTCAGGAAGCAAGGAACTGTTTGCGATGTAAGACAAATTGCGATTATAGTTTCTATTGTATAAAAGTTGTATAAATTCAGGAGATTTGTATTTATTAGCATACTCCAGGGCGAAAACAGTTTTCACATTAGCCTTGGGTTGGAATTTTATTTTAAAATTTTTCTCAAAGTATGTTTTTTCAACCTGATTGAAATTGAGAAAATGAGCGCTGAATGTTCCAGAAAAATCAAAGGCGCCCACAAATTTCTGTGCAAAGATTTCGTTGAGAAAATGATTTGTTTTTAATATTCTGCTTTCTGCTTCATCGGTAAAAATTTCAGACATTGAAGCATTCTCATTTTTGTTGGAATACCCGGAGCGCAGATTGACTGTCATGAAACTGAATTTATTTTTCAAATAAAAATCTAACGCATATTTTTTAGAATCCGAATCTAAAATCTGCCCCAAGCTATTGAATGGATTTTGAAAAAGATTTTCTGTGGAATTGATATCAAGATTGGACTGGTAATTATTTTGTTGTTGTGAAAAAGCAAACGTCATTTTAGAATTCCCGAAATTCTTGTTCCATGAAAGAAAATTTCCAAAGTTTGAGCTTTTAACACTATTTCCAATGTCAAAAAAACTGTTTTTAATAAATGTATTTCTGTCAATATCCTGATTAAAATGATCTTCAGAAGGATTGTATCCAAAACTGTAATACAAAAAGCTATTGTCTGTAAAAATTCTTTTTACTTTAACCTGAAGTGTCCCAAAATATCCGTTATTTTTTTCAGATTTGCTTTCGAAAAAGTTATAGTTTGCCGGCTGCCCGGGAAATGCAACCCTGTTAATTGTTGAAAATTTTTCCAATTGCGAGGTATCAAAAATTGAAAAAGCAGTTACTGATAGTTTTTTTCCCGATTTTGAATATTGCAGAGCTCCGAATAAATTGTCCTTAGATTTTATTCTTCCGTCATTATTTAAAAAACTCGGAGTATCTACACTGGTAACACCATCTGTATTATCTATTTCTTCCTGCTTATTCATTTCATAAAAATCCATAATTCCGATAGGATCTTTAGCAATGGAATTGGCATCCGAAATTAAAGCTAAGTTACCTGCCTTGCCAAATTTAAAAACATTGGCATGTCCGAGATAGCTTCCTTTATTTCCATAGTTAGCTTCAGCATTCCCTGTAATTCTGGCCTTGTATTCATCTTTAAGCTTTAGATTAAGCGCACTGGACTGATTGCCGCTGATGGTGGTATAGTTCTGCCAAAGATCAATACCTTCAATCATATCGGCCGTTATATTTTGTGTGGCCATTTTATGATTTCTCCCAAACAGCTCGTTTCCCTCCACCAGAACCTGCCCCACAACATTACCATTATTGGTTACTTTTCCGTTTTCATTGATGTCAAGTCCGGGCAATTTTTTAAGCAGATCTTCTACTGTCCTCTCTGTTCCGTCTTTTACAGCTTTTATATTATATGAAATGGTGTCTCCTTTCGCCGTTGCAATTTTAGGTCGCGATTTTATTTCAACTTCTTTTATTTCTGTGATTTGATTTTCTAAAACAACTTCAAAATCTGACCTATCATTCGTATTGATTTCAACCAGTTTTGCTTTATAAAGTATTGAGGTAAATTTTAATGTATAAATTCCTTTTGTGGGAATATTAAAATCACAACTTCCATTCTGATCAGTTTTTTTAAATTGTAATGTCTTCCCATTTTCCTGAAGCTGGACATTAACATTGCTAAGCTGCTTTCCAAATGAATCTGCAACTTTAATTTTAATATTCTGTGAAAAAAATATCTCAAATGAAAAAAAAAGTAATAATGATATAATGTTTTTCATCCCCGATTAAAACACATTATTATTTAGAATTTTCCATTCTTTTTTTATTCATTTCAAATACTTCACGACTGTGATTTCTCATTTTTTCCAAACCTTCTTTATTTTTTAATTTTAGCTCTTCTCCTTGATAGACTTTAAGATTTGGATCCATTTTTTTCAGATCTGTAGGTTTAACATCGTTTGAAATATGAGTTGCATAACATAGATAGTTAGGAGTTTCAACTTTTAAAACCAATCCGGGTAAATTATTGTAATTAAAAGGACCTACAGAAATAGGAATTTCTTCCGTATACCAAACTCTACTCACTGATTTACCGTTTTTTAGTATTGCTAATTTACAGGTATAATTCTCAATTTTCAGAGTTTCATCTTTATATTCAATTTCAAAATTGTTGTCCGGATAATATCCGTAAAACTCTTCTACTTTAAAATCATTTAAACGAAAAAAACCGTTTTTATCTTTTACTTTGAAATATTCGTCTGCCTGCTTATCATTGAAAGATTTATCATTAAAATTATCTTTAGTAAAATAAGAATTACCGTCAGAATAATATAGTACATATTTTTTTGCCTGTTTATTCTGATTTTCAATTTTTTCAAGTATCTCTTTTTTTACACTTTCCGCTAAACTAGCCTCTCCTCCAAACGAAGTTTTCATATGAAATACCGCTTCATAATTAACCTTTAATTTTTCTTGGGAATATGCTAAAAAAGAATAGCAAAAAAAGAATAATATAATATATTTATGCATTTAGAGAAACTTCTATAAGTCGTTTATATTCAGTATTTATGAGTGTATTTAATACTATTTTTTGAACGTCATTCTTAGAAAGTCTCAAAGTGATCCCTGCAAGTAATTCCGTTGCAAAAAGATTTTTTTTCACGGTTTATTTATTTTTAATTATTCGACAAATATAGAGGTAAACTTCAAATTACTCTAATAATGTGTGATTTAATATATTATGTTAAACATCAATATACATGAAGCTACAAGAATTGATATTGAATTTTAAATTCTCAATATTAAAAAACTTGGCATCTCCATTCTATTACTTTTTTAAATTGGGCTCACTAAAAATGAGAATTACTATTTTTGAAAGATTTTATTTATTCATGAGACCAAAAGCCATCTTCAACTGGAGCAGCGGAAAAGATTCTGCGCTTGCCTTATACAAAACTTTACAGGGAGACCAATTTGAAATTACCTCTTTGCTGACAAGTATCAATAAAGAATTTCAAAGAATTTCTATGCACGGCGTTCATGTTTCATTACTGGAAAAACAGGCTGGAAGTCTGGGCTTTCCTTTAATTAAAATGGAGCTTCCGAAAGAGCCATCCATGGAAGAATATCGTGAGATTATGAGCAAAACCATGAGTGAAATAAAATCTCAAGGCGTTACTTACTCCATTTTTGGGGATATTTTTTTGGGAGATTTAAGAAAATACCGTGAAGATCAATTACAATCCATTGGAATGGAAGCCGTTTTTCCGTTATGGAAAATCAATACAACAGATCTCATCTGCGAGTTTTTAGATTTAGGCTTTAAGACAATTATAACCTGTGTTAATGAAACTTATCTGGATAAAAGTTTTGCAGGAAGAATTATTGATCAAGATCTCATTAGAGATTTACCCGAGAATGTTGATCCTTGTGGAGAAAACGGAGAATTCCACACCTTTACTTTTGATGGACCTATTTTTAAAAGCCCGATTGATTTTGAAATTGGCGAAATTGTTAAAAAGACGTATCCTAAACCCAAATCCGACGACAATCAGGGAGAAGAAGAATATGTCTTTTGGTTTTGTGATCTGATTTCAAAATAATAATCAGAATTTTTCGTTTTGGCTGTAAACTAAAATTATGAAAAACTATCTGAGAATTGAAAAACCCTGCGAAGAATCATTAGAAAATATGCATGATGTTCCGGGAGGAAAATTCTGTGACTTGTGCTCAAAAAAAGTGATTGATTTTTCGAAACTAAATGATGTTGAAATTTCAAAAATTTTAGAGGAAAACACGAGTAAAAAAATTTGTGGAATTTTCCATAAAAACCAACTGAATCGTCCTTTACATAAGGAAAAAACATTATCTTATCCACCAAGAAAAATAACATTTTCAAAAGTTGCGGCGGGATTGGCTTTAACAGCAAGCATCATTAACTCTTACCCTGCCCAAACTAACAATTCCGTTACAAAAGAATTGGTAAATTCTCCCATTTCAAAAAGGCAGGCAGACAAAAAACAGGATAAAGTAGATGAAGGAAAATTTATGATTTCAGGAAGAATTATTTCGGGAGACAAACAACAACCTCTTGTGGCAAGCGTAAGTTTAGTAACAGCTTTAAAGGCTTACAGTACAATATCGGATAAAGACGGCTATTACTCTTTGGAAGTTCCCAAAGAAATAGTAAAGCAGGAAAATTTGCTGGAATTTAGTCCTGGTCAATACATGTATGATAAAAAATTAGTGATTTATACGATCAAAGATCTTGAAAAAAAACAACTGATAAAATTAAATTACAATAGTCTTGACACTTTGATGGGTGAAGTTTCTGTCGGTCCGCCGGGAGCCGGAGAAAAGTCACTTGTTATTGTAGATGGAAAAAAATTAGACTATAAATTGTTCAACAAAAGCCGCTGGCTGTATTATAATAAATACCAGATTTACTACATCCCGAAGGAATTTGTTAAATTTTTCACTACTAATGATACCATTCAAGACCTCTTCATTGTTTTTGTAAAACCAAAATAGCTATTCTTCTTAAAAGAATTTCCACCGGCGTAAGTATTTTTTGATATAAATTCATTCACCATCTTCATCGTAGGCATACATATTGCTCAGAAAATGAAAAACAAATAATGACCAGAAAATTACTTTTCCCTTTCCTATTAATTTTGTTAATTAACCTGATTTCATGCCAAAAAGAAATTCCGGTAAAAACCATTGATAGAAGTGCAGTCGTCGACAGTACCATCACAGCATTCCAAAAAAAACTTCTGAAAAATGAAATTGATTCTGTTTTTAAAAAATATCAGTTCAACGGAAGCATCGCAGTTTTTAAAGATTCAACAGAACTTTATAGAAATAATCAGGGATTGGCTGACTTTAAGCATAAAATTCCGATTGACAACAATACCCTTTTCGCTATTGGTTCGGTAAGCAAACAGTTTACGGCAGTTTTGATTTTACTCCAGATGGAGCAGGGAAAACTGAATATTCAGGATAAAGCATCAAAATATTTAAAAGAATTTCAGAATAAAGAATACGAAAATATTACCGTCCATCAACTGCTGAATCACAGTTCAGGGCTTAATACTTTAGGCGGAAAACTTGAGTTCAAAAGTGGTTCCGGATTTTTTTACTCCAATGACGGTTTTAACGCTTTAGGAAAAATCATAGAAAAAGTATCAGGAAAATCCTATGATGAAAATGTTCTGGAGCTCTTCAAAAAAGCAGGAATGAAGCACTCTTCCACAGGAAATGTTTTTGAAGGAAATGATTTCGCAGGAGCTTATCTTGGAAACGCAAAAAATTTTGAGAAAATTCAGAATATGCCGAAAAGATTAGGCAACAAAGAAATCGGAATTCCTGCAGGCGGAATTCTCTCAACCATTGATGATCTTCACATTTGGAATAACAGATTATACAGCGGAAAAATTATCAAGCCGGAAACCTTACAGCAATTCGGAGCCAAAAGCGCAGAAAGAAACCATCCTGTTTTTGGAAAAATGGGTTATGGCTACGGAATTATGATGAATACCGGAAACCCGGAAGCTTACTTCCACAGCGGATATATCAAAGGCTCTCCTTCTCTTAATATCTATTATCCCAAAACAAAAACCTCAGTGCTTATTCTCTCTAATATTGCCGACGAACAGAATGGAAAAGCCTTTATTTTTAAACCTCATAAAGACATCAAAACAATCACTGACATAATTGAAAGCACAATAGAAAATATGAAAAATGACACTCTAAAAACTTTGGCTAAAAAATAATTTTTATTTGGAAGAAACGCCGATAAAATTTTTCATTCTGGCTAATGTTTTTTTATGTTCGAAAAAATTAAGCAGCCCGAAAATAACCATTACCTGGATGATAAAAGGAATAATTAAAGTAGCCAGAACATACAGCATCTCACGATCGTCATGCATTCTGAAAAACAGATACGGATAAATTCCTTCCTTTGCAGTAACCTGTCCCATGGAACTCATGCCAACAATCAGCAAACCCACATTCTGCTGATACATGGAATAAAACAGCCTGCCTCTGTATTTAAAATCCTGCTTTATGTACTTCCAGATTTTATAGTTAAAAGCCCATACTCCCACCGTAAAAAGAACAAATGAAGCATTCTGTACTCTGAAAAGTGCACTATAAACCTCCTGATTATCTGCTAAAAAGATAAAAATAATATTAACGGCAAAAGAAACCAACCCCAATAATAATGATTTCTTAAGAAGGCCATTGTATTTTGCTTTCACGATTTTCTTGACGATCACCGGAATTTCTTCTTTAAAAAATGCCGTGTATTTGGTCATTTTGAATTCATCTGCCCACAATTTCTGAGTTTTGTGAAAAGCTTCCTCAAAATCCAGGTTTTCATTTATCTGAATGTCTAAAATCTGAGAAACCATGTGATCTTTCACTTCCAGTAAAATATCCAGTGGAAGCTTATGAAGCATAAGATAATCGGTTACCTGCTGATCCTGTTCCTTGTTGATCATACGAATAAAACATTTATTTTTTTGATTCTGAAATACAATAGCTGAATCTGGATTATGAAAGCATATGTAAGAGCCATGTGGTTCAATGGAGATTTCCAGAGAATATCTTCAGAACCGGATATCAGATTAGTTAACGGAATAATAAGTAACATCAATACTATATTTTTCAATAATAATGGGTGAAAAGACATCCTTTGATATTCTGAAAATTTCATTTTTTTGATGATGAAATTGTAAAAAGCAAACCCGAAATGTAAGATAAGCAAACCTCCCTGTAAGCACAGATATATATTTTCATTGAAATAAAAAACACAGATCATCACCAAAGAACATGCAAGCGCAACCATCATCATTTTCCGGAACCTTCTCTGTATAATTTCTTTCTCGATTCTTGTAATTCTTTTAAAGGAAAACAGATCCGCTTTTACCATTTCAAGTTCTTTTGCCCAGCTTAATTTGGCTTCCAAAAAAGCTTCCTGAAAACCAATATTATTTTTCATTTTTTCAGAAATTTGTGAAATAAAATGGTCTTTAATCTCAGAAAGTAAAGCAGGACTCAACTGTTTTGAGATCAGATAAGATATAATTTCTTTTTCTTCTAACGGAGTCATCATATATTAAAAATCGTATTGAGGTTAAATAAATAATTCTTCATTTCAAGCTCCTGCTCTGCCTGCTGCTTTTTCCCTTTATCGGTCAGCAGATAATATTTTCGGTTTCTACCGTTAATTTCCTGAACTTCTGATGTGATGATTCCGTCTGCCTCCAGCTTATGCAATAGCGGGTACAGCGCACCTTCTGTCATTTCCAACTCGCCTTCCGTCAATTCCTTCGCCCGCTGAGTGATCTGATATCCATACATCTTTACTTCTTTTGAAAGCAGTTTTAGGATAATATTCTGAAGCGTCCCTTTGTAAAGGCTGTTCTTTTTCATCTCAAAGATTTAATACCTTACAAATCTATGCATAATTTTCTTATGTATTACGTTTATTTTTAAAATTTCTACCTTTATTCTATGAAAAAAATGTATTTCATTGCTGTTTATCCGCCACAGGAAGTTATTGACGAAATAAAAATATTCAAGAAAGATCTTGCAGAAAACTATGACAATTCGAAAGCGCTGAAAAACGATGCGCACATTACTTTATTTCCACCATTTTCGAGAGAGTTGGAACTGGAAGAGGATATTCATGAAGCTTTTCAAAAAATTAACACCAATATCTCACCTTTTGAAGTTGTACTGAATGGCTTCGGAAGTTTTGTCAATCCTAAAAATCCTGTCCTTTTTGTTCGGCCTGAAAATAATGAGAATTTACAAGAACTTTATTCAAAGGTTACGGAGAAATTTAATTTTATAAAATATTCGTTTCATCCGCATATTACTGTCGGGTATAGAAATCTTACCCACGAAAATTTCTTAAAAGCATGGGAAGCCTATCAGCATAAAAATTACAAAACTAAATTTATAGTTGACAAAATATTACTCCTTCGTCATGATGAAAACTGGGTTCCAATTGCCGAAAAAAAGCTGGAAAAGCTTTAGTGATTCATAAAAAAATCGACTGCTGGAGCCGATTTTAATTTTATATCTCCAATGATATTATTCGATAACAATCTTCTGAGAAATGATCAGTCCTTTATTTTCCTCCACATTCAGCATATAATTACCGGCCGGCAGTTTATTAATATCCACATAAATCGTGGAAGAGTCTTTTAATTCAGATTTTACCGGAATTAACTTCCCTGAAACATCATATAACATCACATGGATATTTTTAGAGAAATCCTGTTTCCCTTTAATATAAAATTCATTATCCGCAGGATTTGGGTAAATAGCAAATCTTCTTTCTGCAGCTTTTACTTCTGAAGTTCCCAAGGTTGTTTTATTTAAAGTCCAGGTAATATTGGTAAAATGAACCGTACTGTGATTATTTACTTTCACTAAAGGATTATTATCGTTCACCGAAAAAAGTAGTGTATTGTTTCCGCTGTTCAGCTGATTCGGGGTGATGGTCACCGTATTGCCCGTTGAAGAAAGCGGAGTTCCGTTCAATGTCCAGGAATTGACTAATGTATTGGGAATCGGAAGAATTTCATTTACCGTAAAAGTAACATTGGCATTCCCATTTACAGAAGAGCTGTTTACCGGAGTATAAGAATCTACGGGAGAAACCAATGCATGGATTTTTTCAATAATTGCTTCCTTACAGACTGAACAAAACTGCTGGTTCAGATACCTCATCTCACAACTTTGGTGCGGACGGTACCAGGAAGGGCTTTCGGCATGAGCATATACTCCTACCCCATTCAGCCCTATCCAATTGGCCCACTTTATCGTTGCCGGATTTGAAGTCTGTGTTTTGTTGGCTCTTTCACCCGTACCTGCAAACCAATATTCATCCGCTAAATTACCAAAAGAATGCCCCAATTCGTGCACAACAATTTCATTAGCCGAGCTGTTTAAAGAAGCAAAAGCATACGTTCCTCCACATCCGCCATATTCTGTAGTATTCCCTAAAATATAAGCAATATCAAAATCCGGAAGATTAGCAGACAGCACCTGGGTCACTTTAGTCGTATTTCCGTAATAACAACGATGTACCCCGTTATCAAAAGAAGAACTGAAATAATTATTGGGATTGGCTACAGGAAAAGCAGGTTCTGTAACATCAGTAGCTGTTCCGGGATGCTTTACTCCTGATTCAGGAGAAATAACCTTTATGGCATATGCATTAAAATAATTTTTATATTCTACGTAAGGACTTTTTGTAAAGAGATAATTAACCGTATTCTGGGCCGAAGTTACAAAAGACGGAAGTTCAGCCGAAGTGAAGCCATCTCCCAACACGGCAATATTGATTCTTTTATTATTCGCTCCGTTCTGCAAAACCGGAACTGTCTCAAAAGTCTGGGCACAGCAGAAGCTTCCGATAAAAAGAGATAGTATAATTTTTTTCATGATTATAGTCTTTGAGTGAATAATAATTGTTTACCTGTTGTCGTAATCTTTTCCACTTTTACCATTTGATTTTCTTCAGCACAAGAATATCTTACACTAAATTCAGCATCCTGCAAAGAAATCTTGTTTCTGCTGATAACTTCTCCATAAATTTCTCTTGTAGGGTTCAGCGGATTTTCAATAACCTGTCTTGTAATTTCTTTTCCGCTTGCATCGGTTATGGAAATAACAAAATCCCCAATTTCGCCATTGCTTTCATCAGAAAGTGGGTTGGATTTTAATATTCCATCCACCATTTTCTTTTCCTGTAACGTGATTTTTTCCAAACCGGAACTTGTTTTTTCTGCTTTAAAAAAGAGATAAATAATCTTAGAATTATTCTCAATGCCTGTAATAGCAACAGTCTTGTCGTTTTCCTGTAAATATTGAACCTGCAAAAAATTGGAAGACAAATAAAGAGGAAGACTCAGAAAAATAATTAAATTTCTCATAGTTATATTTTTATGTAAGTTAAGAAGTTTTTTAATTGTATTATATTCAATTGAATTTTTTCATTTTGAAAAATTTTAGAAAGTCATATCTTTGAAGCAATGATTGCAGAGAAAATTATTTTAGGTATAGACCCGGGAACTACGGTGATGGGATTTGGAATTATTTCCGTGAAAAAAGGTAAAATGGAGATGATTTCCATCCATGAACTTTTACTGAAAAAATATCCCAATCACGAAACCAAGCTTAAATATATTTTCGACAAAACATTAGCCTTAATTGATGAGTTTCATCCCGATGAAGTTGCTCTGGAAGCTCCTTTCTACGGGAAAAATGTTCAGAGTATGCTTAAATTGGGGCGGGCACAGGGCGTTGCCATGGCGGCAAGTCTTTACCGAAACATTCCTATTACAGAATATTCTCCGAAAAAGATTAAAATGGCCATCACCGGAAACGGAAACGCCAGTAAGGAACAGGTGGCAGGAATGCTTCAAAATTTATTGAATTTAAAAGAATTTCCCACAAAATACCTTGACGCTTCCGACGGTCTTGCAGTTGCCGTTTGCCATCATTTCAACTCGGGCACGATTGCTGACACCAAATCTTACACAGGCTGGGAAAGCTTTTTAAAGCAAAATCCCGATCGCCTGAAATAATTTATTGAGTTTTATATTCTGAAGGAGTAATCTTAAAATCGGTGGTTGGCTTTCCGTTTTTGTCGTAATAAAAATACTCCATCGTCACATCTCTATCCCGGAACTCTTTTATTTCTGCCGAAGTTTTGATAATTTTAAGAGCACCGACTTTTGCCTCACTTTTAAACGCTTCTATCTCTTCAGGAGTTACATTTTCTTTGACATCATCCGTTAAAGTATAGCTGTATCTTAGCGTTTTACCAGGCTGTGCAGAAACACTGTCGAGACGCACTCCGTCACTTAAAATCTGCGGTGTCATTTTATTCATACTCGCTGCGACATCTTTAAGTTCATCATCGGTACTCCGTTCTTTTTTACAGGATACCAACATCAGCGATACAGATAGTAATGTACATTTAAATACGTTATTCATAATTAAAATTTTTGTGGATTGTTACCTAAAGATAAGATTATTTAAATTAATATTTTAATTTATTGAAATTCAAACATTTAATTTAAAACCTCAACTTACTTGGTAAAACATAATACTATCTTTTACATTGGTATGATTTTTAATAGTACATTTGTATAAATTTTCTGTCATGAAAAACAAGCAACAAACTATAAATCAGGTAAATCATAAGATCAATTGGTTTCAGAAATTTCTGATGGTATGCTCCGGAGGAAATATTCATATTTTGAGAAAAACACCCAGCGAATGGAACAAGTTTGCAGGGATCGGAGGCATCGTCCTTTTTACCGCCGTATTTGCCACTCTTTCTGCCGGCTATGCGATGTACACAGTATTCGACAACATTTGGACGTCGATCGGCTTCGGTGTTTTGTGGGGTTTAATGATTTTCAATCTTGACCGGTATATCGTTTCGTCCATCAAAAAAACAGGAACCTGGTGGAATCAGATTCTGATGGCTATTCCGCGTCTGGTTTTGGCTACTTTCTTAGGAATTATTATATCCAAACCTTTAGAGCTGAAAATTTTTGAAAAAGAGGTAAACAAACAATTAAATACCATTATTCAGAGAAATAAAAAACAGCTTCAGGGAGAAATGAGCGGAAGAATCCTTCAGCAAAGCGGACCATTTGAAACGGAAAAGAAACAGATTTCTGATAAGATTGCACAATATCAAAAATCGTATGACTCTGCATCAGTAGAACTTGAAAAAGAGATCTTAGGAAAACAATCCGGCCTTACCAGCGGAAAAGAAGGCTTCGGACCGAATGCCAAACGAAAACAGGAACTGAAAGAACAAAGAAGAAACGATCTTGAAAACTACCAAAAACAGGTGGCTCCAAGGCTGGAATATTTAGACAAAGAAATCTCTAAAGTCTATACCAATCTTGAAACCGAAAGAAAATCTACGGAAACTTTTGAAGATAAATTCAATGGTTTTGCAGCGAGATTGCAGGCTTTGGATGAATTAGGAAAAAATTCTGCCATTATCGGTTTAGCCGCCACTTTTATTATGGGATTATTTATCTGTCTGGAAATTTCTCCGGTTCTGGTAAAGCTGATCTCTCACGTGGGGCCTTACGATCACCTTTTGGAAAAAACGGAAAATGATTTCAGATTGTATTCAAAAGAAAAAGTAGAAAAAGGAAATGCCCTGACCGACTTCAGGATCGATGATTTTAAAGATAAACTGCATAAATAATTTTTTATAAAAATAATTCAACCTTTCGGCTCATCTGGAAGGTTTTTTATTTTAATAACCAAAATATGTAGAATTATCTCTAACTTTACGTCACCTAATTAAAACTAATTTTTTATCATGAAAAAACTTGCACTCGGATGTACTTTGCTGTTAAGCATTGCATCAACTTCTATTGTAAAAGCACAAGCTTCAGAACCTTTCTTAGGACAAATCGCATTCGTACCTTATAATTTTGTTCCTGCAAACTGGGCTCCATGTAATGGTCAAATTTTATCCATTGCACAGAATACAGCCTTATTTTCGCTTTTAGGCACCACTTATGGAGGAAATGGAACCACAACATTTGCATTACCTGATATGAGAGGAAGAGTTTTGGTGCATGAAGGACAAGCTCCCGGAGGGCCTACAAACTATACAATGGGCCAAACAGGCGGAACGGAGTCTGTAACATTATTGGTAACACAAATGCCTGCTCACTCTCATACTGTGAATGCGGTAACAGCAGAAGGTAATCAGAACTCTCCTACCAATGCTCTTCCTGCAGATACAAAAGGTTTGGATAAAGAATATTCTGATGCCAATGCTAATACGACCATGAAAGCAGCAATGGTAAATACAACAGGAGGAAGCCAGCCTCACGAAAACAGACCTCCATTTGTTACTTTAAAATGTATTATTGCATTATACGGAGTTTACCCATCACACCCATAAGCTATGAAAAAAATTTCTTTTTTGTGTCTTGTTCTCGGGAGTTTAGCTTTCGGACAGACTATCATCTTTAATGGTTGTCATAATATATTTGATGATCAGAATTTTGTTTTTACAAAAACAGGAGTAGATGCCTATAATAAAGGTATTTATATTACAACACCTCTGGATGGACAACCTTGTGGCGGTTTAGGATCTTGCGAATTTAAAATCCAATGGAATAACACTTTAAGTAGATGGGAGTTTCTTGCCGATGAAGGCTATGGGACTTTTACAAACCCTAACTTAATTTATTATAACTCTACAGGAAATAATAATTTCGCACAAAATCCACCCGCAATTACGTTTGGAACATGGGTAGAAAATACATTGTTTACATCACAATCCGGAGGATGCGGAGGAAATTTAACCCCTTCTAACGCTACAATGACAGGAGACTTGCACAGTACTTCACTCGCAACGTCTGATGTAAATGCAGATATCTCTAAAATACAGATTTTCCCGAATCCTGTTGCCGATGTAATCCGAATTTCAGGGATTAATAACGGACAATCTATTCAGATTTATAACATGACCGGACAACTGGTGAAATCAGAAGTGTTTGATTCAAAAATAAATGTTTCTGAACTAAGTTCCGGAGTCTATTTATTAAAAATCAATACTAAAAATTTCCAGTCTCATGAATTCAAATTCGTGAAAAAGTAAATTATATTGTCACTATTTATAGATAAAGCCTTCGGTTTCCGGAGGCTTTTGTTTATTTCATAAACTTAAAAAAAGAACGCTTCACAACCGTTATTCAATAAAATAATTTCTATAAAATTTAAAAAACAAAGAATCTCATTATTCATAAATTAAATTATTCCTAATAATCTCCTAACACAAAGATTAATAAGTGATTAATTTTCGTTTTCCGAAAAGCAATTGTATAATCCTATATATTTGTATTACAGTAAAATAAACACATATGAATAATACAAGAAACTCTACAAGTGAAACCGGTCATGCAAAAAACATTGCCAATTTTCAGGATCTTATCTCTTTTTGCAAAGGATATGGCACAAATTATAATCCGGTAAAAGAAGAATTAAAAATCCCAAATCTAGAAGCACTGTATCAAAACGCACTTCTATCGCTTGAAGACACATACTCTAAAAAGATCAGTTTTAATAGTGCTACCAACCAGAGAGCAGAGGCTTTTAAAAATCTAAATCCACTTGCTACAAAAATTATCAATGCATTAGCCGTATCGGAAACCAACCCTATCATGCTGAACAATGCAAAATCTTTCAACAAAAAGCTACAGGGAACCCAAAAAACCAAACCACAAACCACCATTGCCGAAGAAGAAACAGAGCAGGTAACAAAATCAATTTCCACATCTCAACAAAGCTATAACAGTAAGATTAATAACTTTTCCAATCTTATTCAGGTACTCATGCAGAGTGAAGCATATAATCCCAATGAGGAAGATCTTAAGGTGTCTTCTCTACAAAACAAATTACTGAATATAAAAGATAAAAACACAGCACTTATCATTGCCTATACAGAATATTCCAATGCCAGAATATTAAGAGATCAGGTACTATATCACACAACAACAGGATTATTTCAGACAGCAAAAGAAATCAAACAGTATGTAAAATCTGTTTTTGGTGCTACAAGTCCCCAATACAGACAAATTTCAGGAATTCAGTTTGTGAAAGGAAAATAAACTTTCAAATTTATTATCAGATAATATAAAACCCTTGCATAGAAATTAATTTTTCAGGCAGGGGTTTTTCATTTTCTAATTCCTAAACAGTACTTTTTTATTCCTAATCACATATGTTCCTATTCTCAAATTATATTTTTATATCCTAGTATATGTAATTAAAAAAACCAAAATATTTTTTTTTATTCTTATGGAATATTTTCTTAATCCTAAATTATATTTTATCAATCTCGTTTACTATTTTTACATTCACGGTTACTATTTTTGTATTCTAAAAAACTAAATTCTCCTCCCCATCTACACTTTTATTATTCTTTGATAATATTTTCATACCTCCATTCATCTTTTTTATATTCTTAACTAGAAATTTATGAAATTTGTTTTAAAAACCACTTTTAAATATTAATATTTTAATTAATCAAAATTATATTTCCTTCTAAAAGATAGAATTATTAAAGAATGAAAATATCTCAAACAATATTGAGATAATAATATTTCAATTTGTTACAATTATGTAATTATCAATGGATGAAAACATATCTTTTCCGAAATTATATAAATCAAATTTCCGAATTCCTCTTTCATTACATAACAGCCAAAAGCCTTTTTAAAGCGAACTTTGCCAAAAATTAGTAAAAGTTATAATTA
Source organism: Chryseobacterium arachidis (assembly GCF_900129245.1). Taxonomy (GTDB): domain Bacteria; phylum Bacteroidota; class Bacteroidia; order Flavobacteriales; family Weeksellaceae; genus Chryseobacterium; species Chryseobacterium arachidis. The sequence goes on along the minus strand of NZ_FQUT01000013.1, from coordinate 28,220 downwards.
TGGCAAAAATTAGATTTTTTAAAAAGAAGACAAGAATAGCAGCATTCAGCTTACTTATGTTTTTTTTAAGTTTAAACGTTAATGCGCAATGTTCTTTGACAGGATGGTCAAAGTTGGCACAGGGGGAAAATTTTAGTATTGCACTAAAACAAGATGGTACTTTGTGGATATGGGGAAGAAATTTGTATGGTATCCTTGGAGATGGCACAGGGGCACATACACAAATCCAGCACCCTACACAGATTGGAACAGATAATAACTGGACAGATATCTCTGTAGGTCGTTATTTTGCATTAGGAAAAAAAGCTAATGGAGACTTATACGGATGGGGAGCTAACGATTATGGGCAATTAGGATTAGGAAACAATACCAATGTATTCACACCTACATTAATTCAGCAGAATGTTACTGCATTTTCTGCCGGATACTTTCATACATTAGTTGTGAAAGCAGATGGTACATTATGGGGTACAGGATATAATGACTGGAGCGGTCTTGGAGTAGGAACAAGTGTAGGATGGTACAATACATTCCAGCAGGAATCAAGTCAAGCTACAAACTGGGCATCCGTTCTTGGTACTTACTACAATTCATTTGCCATTAAAACAGACGGAACATTGTGGTCAGCTGGAGCAAATGTTGAAGGGCAGACAGGTTTAGGAACTCCAGCATCTTTAGGAACTAATGAAACTGCAAACTTTACACAAATTGGTACCGATACCAATTGGAAGTCGGTAGCAGGTGGTATTTACCATACTTTAGGATTAAAAACCAATGGAGAATTATGGTCTTGGGGACATAACAATAACGGAAGACTAGGATTGGGTACCACAGGAGGAATTCAGTATACACCACAACAGGTTGCTGGTAATACTTGGGCATCCATAGGTGCTACAAACGAAGCTTCTTCTGCTATTAAAACAGACGGTTCTTTCTGGACATGGGGTAACGGATCTTATGGTGTTTTAGGACAAGGGACTCCATATAGCGGAGCCGTTAATGTTCCTACACAAGTAGGTACAGATACCAACTGGCAATCAATTCCTGTAAGATCAGGAGAGGTTTCTGCCGGAGGGATCAAAGCAGATAGCACATTATGGTCTTGGGGATGGGATACATACTGGCAATTAGGAAATGGAGACGGAGTTGCTGCTGAAAAAGGAAGTCCTACGCAGGTTACTTGTGTTGACAATGCAGTATTAGCAGTTAATGACAATATCATTTCTCAGAAGAAAACATCTTTATATCCTAACCCGGCAAAAGATATTGTAACTCTACAATCCGAAAAAGCTATTTCTGAAGTTAAAATTTATAACGTTGCAGGATCTCTTGTAAAATCATTCTCAAAACCATCAGACAATACAATCAATATTTCAGAATTATCTGCAGGGGTTTATTTTGTTAAGATCAATGATTCTGTAGAAAGCATCAAATTAATCAAGAAATAATTATCAATCACATGTTGGAATATAGAAAGAGCAAAAATAATTCATTTATACTCCTCATGTTTAAAAGATGATATAAGTTTTTACTTATGCCTGATAAAATACGAACCCACTTCTTCTTAGGAGTGGGTTTATACTTAGGATAAGTTTTATCAAGCCAATAGTTTAAACAGATTTAATTAAAAAACGGCGCAATTCCTTAATTTATTGAGGAACATTTTTTGTATAACCTTAGTATGCCTTCATCAGTAGTCAATACTTATACTTATTTTCCTCAGACTGAAACTTTACGAATCATTTATCAGTCGGGGGCGGTATATGATTACCTCAATGTCCCGGAGAAAATTTTTGAAAAATTTAAATCTGTACAATCCAAAGGAAGATTTTTAAATTATGTGATTAAAACAAAGTTCAGCTATAAAAAGATCAACTAACAAACATATTAAATACAAAACACGGCTGTCTCAATATTGAAACAGCCGTGTTTGTTATATTTAATTTATTATTACAAAGAATAATTAGGCGCCTCCTGAGTGATAATAACATCATGAGGGTGAGATTCTTTCAATCCGCTTCCTGTGATCATTACCATTTTGGTTTCGGTTTGTAAAGCGGTAACATCTTTAGCTCCACAATATCCCATACCTGCTCTAAGACCTCCGACTAACTGGAAAATAACTTCTTCCAATTTACCTTTGCTTGGAACTCTTCCTTCGATACCTTCCGGAACGAATTTCTTAGCTTCACTCTGGAAATATCTCTCTTTTCCACCTCTCTTCATGGCAGAAAGACTTCCCATCCCTTGGTACGTTTTGAATTTTCTTCCCTGGAAGATAATTTCTTCACCCGGCGCTTCATCAGTTCCTGCAAGAAGTGAGCCTAGCATTACTGCTCCTGCTCCACTTGCAATAGCTTTTACAATATCTCCTGAAAGTTTAATACCCCCATCAGCGATTACTGCAATGTTTTTAGTCTGAGCATATTCGTAAACGTTATAGATCGCAGATAACTGAGGAACTCCAACACCTGCAACAACTCTCGTTGTACAGATAGAACCTGGGCCCACACCTACTTTAAGAACGTTTGCTCCAGCGTCAATAAGATCTTTTGCCGCCTCAGCCGTTACGATATTTCCACCCACGATATCCAAATCCGGATATGCCTGTCTGATTTCTCTAATTTTATTTAAAACTCCGATAGAATGCCCGTGAGCAGAATCGATACCGATGATATCAACTCCCGCTTTTACTAAAGCTTCAATTCTTTCCAAAGTATCTTCACCTACACCAACACCTGCTCCAACGATTAACCTACCGTTTTGATCTTTGTTGGCATTAGGATATTCTAACTGATTGTCGATATCTTTAATGGTAATTAAACCTACCAATTTATTTTCAGCATCTACAATAGGAAGTTTTTCTACTCTGTTTTTAAGAAGGATTTCTTTAGCTTTTTCAAGGTTGGTATTTTTATCAGAAGTGATCAGATTTTCTTTTGTCATGATCTCTTCTACCTTTGCTTCAAGATTCTCCTGATATTTTACGTCTCTGTTGGTAATAATCCCGATCAATACATTATCTGCATCTACAACCGGTAAACCTGAGATTTTATATTTCGCCATTAATTCTTTAGCTTCACCTAAAGTATGATCTTTTGAAAGGGTAACCGGATCAGAGATCATCCCGTTCTCAGAACGCTTCACTCTGTTTACTAGTGCAGCCTGTTCCGCGATCGTCATATTTTTATGAATGAAACCCAAACCGCCCACTCTTGCCAGAGCAATCGCCAATTCTGCTTCCGTAACGGTATCCATCGCAGCGGAAACAATAGGAACATTAAGCGTAATTTTGTCGGTAAGTCTTGATTTTAATGAAACCTGATTAGGTAAAACTTCTGAATAAGAAGGGACTAGAAGCACGTCATCGAAAGTGATGGCTGTCTCTACAATTTTGTTATGAATAGACATCTTTACTTTCTTGCAAAATTAAGACTTTTCGGCGAGATACGAAAATTGATTTTGATAGTTTAAATAAAACTTAATAATCAATAACTTAAATCAAAAAAACCGCTTCAATTAGGAAACGGTCTTTTTTTACAAAATAAAATTTGATATATGATTGTATATGAATGTGTCTATTTATCGGATGCGGATGCAATCATTTTCGAAATATCATCAGCCGTAAAATTACCTTTTACATCTACTAAAATGATTTCTTTATCAGAATTCACAGTGATCAGCATATTTTTTATGACATCTGTTTTTTGCTTCACCCGGATATTCACCTGTTCGCCTTCATGCTTTATCGTGGCCCAATCTTCATAATGATTATCAAGTAAATAATCCGAAAAGTCTTTCAGCAGCTTTGGATTACTATTTTCTACGGTCATCACCTTTATTTTCGAAACCTTACTGGCAAGCCTGATCACGTCTTCACTCTCCCCGTCTTCTCTCAGTGCTTTTCTGATATAAGGTTTTGCCAACAGCATCGGAACATTGATACTTGTAAATTTTGCTCCTTTAAAATCACGGCCAGATTCTGAAAAATAGGCTATATTAGGCTTTTCTGAAACAATACACGACTGCATTAGACCTAACATACAAATAATCAGAATAATGTTTTTGAAAGTTTTCATGGTTTTTAGTTTTTATATATATTCTAATCAATTTGCTTTAAAGCACCACCGGAAATTTTACTGATATTGGATTCTATCTTAGGATTTCCTCTGTATCTGATGATACCTCCAGAAGAAGCCTTTGCTTTCAGCTCCTCGACAGCATGTCCCGAAACAACTGCTCCGGAAGTAGATTCGGCATCCAAAACATTAAATTTAAGACCTTCTGCATTACAAACAGCACCACTGCTTACGTCAACAGCTCCCCAATTGGCCTTACCGCTGAGATTGGCAGCAGAACCGCTCGATCCTTTGATGTTGATATCTTTGGTATTAATTTCTGAATTGATTACAGCCCCAGAGCTCAACTCTACATTTGCTTTTTCTGAGACAGTAAAGCTGCCGTTCACTACAGATCCCGAAGAAACATCTACAGTCAGGTTATTTTCACGTATATTTTCAACAGCATTAAATATCGCTCCGGATGAAGTCTTGATAGTATTAATCTTCGGAGAAGAAACATTAATGTTTATATTTTTAAACTTTAAATTCTTCTGTCCTTTATTATCAACATATACTTTTAGTACCCCGTCTTCAACTTTGGTAACGATGTATTGAAGCTTATCTGCATCGGCAACGACTCTAACACTCGTAGGGTTTTCCTGCGTAAAATTAACAACCAGCCCGGTACTCACATGGATTCCCGAAAAATTGCCAACATTTCTGAATTCACCGTTAACATAAGAATTCGTCTTGCTTGAAGTAAAGCTGCTCGCTATTTTATTAACCGTAACCGTATTGGTTTTCGATTCGGCAGAGCTGATGATCCTGTTCACATCCTCCATTTTCATTTTCCCGTTCAGAATGAAAATAACATTCTCTTCCTTAGAATCAATATTAAATACAAGATTTTCAAGAATATTGTTTTTCTCGCTTTCAGCCAGGAACTTCATGGAAACATCATTGCTTTTTAACGACATCAGTTCATTAAAATTCAATTGGCTTAATGAATGGTTTACCCAATCGGTTTTTTTCTGATTCATTTCAATAATACCCAGGTTTTCAGACTTCAGATTATCCGGAAAAGTAGCTTTTGAAACAATCAGTACTTTAAACCCGTCAACCTGCTTCATGATCGGTTGGATCTTATTAAGGTATTCGCTGCTGATATCAATTTTATCCAATAGATTGAACATAGGCTTCTTGATATCAATGGATGTTACTCCTCCTTTATTTTCGAAAGACTGAAAGAGCTTATCGAGCTTCTCTGTCTGTGCAGAAAACGTCACAAGACTATTGAGAAACAAAAATAATATGGATAGTATATTTTTCATGACTTTAGTATTCGTTATCAAAGTTTTCATTTTTCTGGGCAGAGGCTACAGTTTTCTTAAACTCACTGCCCATCTTCATTAAGGAATAGGTGGCTACATCTATTGCCTCTTTTTCGTTGGTAATTCTCTTTCCGTTGACGATGACGTAAGTATCCTTATATCCTGCAGAATCCGTTTTTACATCAGAATTATAGACATATTGAGGTTTTCTGTCTTTTTTCATTCTCCCTCTTTTAGGCAGAATATCATCCAGATAATCTTTCTCTGCCACTTGGCTTTCCTGAAAAACAGAATCTTTTTTCGCCTTTGGGAGAGTATCATTGACATGGTTTACCGCTACCTGCTCTTCAGGATTGCTGTTTTCTGCAATAAAATCATTCTTTTGATCTTTAATCTGATTTTCGACCAAGTTTGCCCTATCCTGAACAGCAGATGTTTTATTGTAATTAAACATAAAGCCGATACTAAAAAGCAAAACAAGACTTGCTGCCATCCAGAACCATTTCGGAAATGAAGGTTTTGTTTTAGTGTCTATCGGGATAACCGGAGTTTCGGCCTCATCAGATTTTCCTTCTGCTTTTTTAAGGAAATCCTCAAAATCCCAATCCATTTTCTCTTCCTTTATATGTTGGAAGACCTCATCGTATTTATCTTGAAATTTGTCTTTGCTCATAGCTCATCAATTGTGAGATTTGTTCTTTTACTTTTTGTCTGGCCCGCATAAGATTTACTCTTACTGCATTCTCTTCCATTTCCAGCATTTCGGCAATTTCCGAAACTTCGTATTCTTCTACATCTTTCAAATGGATTACCATTTTCTGTTTTTCGGGAAGCTGATTGATAAAACCTATAATATGATCTTTCAGATTATTCACTTCCATACTGTAAAGTTCCGACCGGTGAAGCTGCATATCAGCGAATCCCAATTTTACATCGTGATGCTTCAGCCGGTTCAGGCATTCGTTCCGGACGGCTTTCAAAGCATAGGACTTTAAGTTTCCGCATTGTTCGAGCTCCTCTTTTTTCTGCCAGAATTTCAGCATCAGATCCTGTACGACATCTTCCGCCTCATCGTTGCTCATGATAAACCTTTTCGCAAAGCGATACATCTCATTTTTGAGAATGAATACCGTATTACTAAAAGTTTCTTGGGTCATAAGTTTTGTTTCTAATAATAAGACAATCTGTTTTTACAATTTATTACATTAAAAACAAAAAAACTTCAAAAAATTTTCTGAAGTTTCTATTTTATTTCAAAAACATACCCATTTTAAACCATTAAGTCGGATAAGAATTTTAGAATTATTAAGTTAAAACTTTGTTGTAAGACATGTAACTTAATGAGTTAATTTCATCTTAAAGCTCAAATATATTTTAATAATTTTCAAAAATATGTTTAAAAATAGACTTATCCTCATCCGTTAAAGACACTTTTCTTCTTGCCATGACTTTTTCCGCAACCTCGTACGCTTTGTCTAATTTAAATCTTTCATCATCTTTAAAACCACCCCATGAGAAGTTTTCAATCAGGTTTGGAGGGAAACCTTCTTTGAAAATATTTGAAGCAACTCCAATTACCGTTCCTGTATTTAACTGAGTATTGATAGCCGTTTTAGAATGATCCCCCATAATCACTCCCGCAAACTGCAGGCCTGTATCCTGAAAATCTTTGGTTCTGTAGTTCCAAAGCTTTACGTTTCCGTAATTATTTTTAAGATTGGAAGAATTGGTATCGGCTCCCAGATTACACCATTCGCCAATCACAGAATTTCCTACAAAGCCGTCGTGCCCCTTATTAGAATACCCGAAAATAATAATATTGCTTACTTCTCCTCCAACTTTCGAGTGTGGACCAACTGTAGTGGCTCCATAAATTTTTGCACCTAAATTAAATTTAGAACCTTCACAAAGTGCAATCGGACCACGAAGATTACAGCCTTCCATCACCTCTGCATTTTTCCCGATGTATATTTTTCCGGTTTTGGTATTGATGGTTGAAAATTCTATTTCTGCACCTTCTTCAATAAAAAGATCTTCTCTATTTCCTAAAAATCCGTTGGTAGGTGATAATTCCTGCGACGTTTTTCCTTTGGTTAATAATTCAAAATCAAAATCTATGGCTTCTCTATTATACGTAAAAAGATCAGTCGGTTTTTTAAAGAAAACAAGTTCTTCTTTAATGTCCGTCATTTTTTCGATCTGATGCAGAGAAAAACCATCCATATTGATTTTCGCAGCCACCAATTCATCTTCATATACCAATGCTTCACCCTGCTTTAAATCTTTAATCTGCTGTACAACCGTTTCTGTCGGCAAAAAATTCGGAACTAAAAACAGGCTTTCTCTTTTTTCCGGTTCATTGTATTTTTGCTGAAGATACATTTCCGTAAACCAGGAAACTTCTGTATTATCTAAAATTTTCTGCCATCTTTCGGAGAAAGTAAGAATTCCGCATCTCATTTCTGCAATCGGGCGGGTAAAAGTAAGCGGAAGAAAATCTTCCCAGTATTGTGCATCGGAAAATACGAGTTGCATCGTCAGTTTTTAGTTTAATGTTTAAAATTCAAAGTTTAAACAAAAATACAAATAAAAAAGTCTCCCAAAAATTGGAAGACTTTAAATATTTTTAATAACAAAAATTACTTAGCGAATTTTTTGTATTTGTTCATGAACTTATCAACTCTACCTGCAGTGTCTACTAATTTAGTTTTACCAGTGTAGAAAGGGTGAGAAGTTGAAGAGATTTCCATTTTGATCAATGGGTATTCTTGTCCTTCGTACTCGATAGTATCTTTTGTTTCTGCAGTAGATTTGCAAAGAAACACCTCGTCGTTACTCATATCTTTGAAAACAACAAGTCTATAATTTTCTGGGTGGATTCCGTTTTTCATAATACAATTTTTAAAAAATTAAAGTTTGCTTTCGAAATAGTAATGGATATTTCTCTGCTAATTTTAGGGTGCAAAAATACAATATTTTTTCTAATTTCCAAATACCGTCTTAATATTTTTTTCTTCACAAGAAATTTCAAGTATTTTCGTTACATTTGAAACCTATTTAAACTTTAATTTCGATGAAATTCAAATTATTACTGGCTTTTTCTTTCTGGATGCTTGTTATGACTGTATCTTGTAATAAAGACGACATCAGTTTTGACGCTCCTTCTCAGGAACTTAGTTTTTCAAAAGATACGGTATTCTGCGACACCGTTTATCATCAGGTTCGTTCTGAAACCTATGCGGTGAAGGTCTATAATAATGAAGATAAAGATGTTCTAATCCCAAGAATCCATCTTGAAAAAGGGGCTGCTTCTTTATATAAAATCAATGTGGACGGAAAGCCCGGCTATGATTTTAAAGATATTCCTTTAAGAAAAAAAGACAGCCTCTATATTTTTGTTGAAATAGCGCCCACAGCTACCGGCCCTGAGGCTATTGCAGAAGACAAAATATTATTCCAGACTCAGGCGGGACAACAGCAGGTAGTTTTATTCTCTGTGGTGCAGGATGCAGAATTTTTTATTAAAACGCCTACCAACCCGAATATTATCAGTACCAGCACGACATGGACCAATACTAAGGCTAAAATTATTTACGGAGATTTAACGATCGATCAAAATACGATTTTAAATATCCAGCCGGGGACAAAAGTATATTTCCACAAAAACAGCGGAATGAAAGTTCTCTCCGGATCTACTTTAAATATCAACGGAACTCTGGCCAATAATGTCATTCTTCGTGGCGACAGAAACGATCTCGCTCATGACACAATTCCTAAAAACTGGAATTCTATTAAAATGGACGCCGGCTCTACCCTTACTATGAATTACGCAAGACTTTTCGGAGGGATGAGAGGACTGGAAATGAAACAGACCAATGCCACCATCAATAATTCTTTCATCCACACATTCCAGGAGTACGGAATTTATGCGGTGGGCTCTACAGTAACTGCCAACAATTTGGTTATGAACAACTGTGGGGAATCGGCAATCGGGATTTTCAGAGGCGGAACTCATAATTATACTCATGCTACCATTGCCAATTATTCAGATCTTTTGCATTCTTACAACAGAAACGGGATTTTTGCAACCAACGAATGGAAAAACGAATCTAACCAAACAGAACAGGGAGCATTGATTCTTAATGTAAGAAACAGTATTGTATATTCAGACAGAGAGAATTCTGTAGTTTTTGAACAGACCCCCGGACAGCTGTTTAATTTTACCCTTCAAAACTGTCTGATTAAATATTCGGGTACATCTGAGGCCGGATTTAATTTTGATACCAGCACAAGTGTTATTCAGTCCGATAAAAATCAGGATCCTTTGTTTGTTAATTATTTTGCGGCTCAGATGAATCTGAGAGTCAAGCAGGGTTCTCCGGCTATCGGAAAAGGAAGTACAGCGGTAGCTGCAACAGTTCCGACTGATATCGCCAATGTTTCAAGAACATCAAATCCTACCTCAGGAGCGTATCAGTATTTCTAAAATGAAAGTTAAAAAATGGAGATCAATATCTTTAAAATAGCAGTTTTCTTACTATTAATTTTGGTATATCTTACTGTAAGAAAACTTTTCAAAAGGTTTACAGATTTTACCGAAAATATTGGCAATTCTGTATATAATGAAGAAGAGCTTAAGAGATTAAAAACAAAAATTGTTCAATTAGAACAACAGATTAACAATGAACCTTAATGGAAATTACAAATCTGCAACAGCAAGTTGATGAATGGATAAAAACCATTGGTGTCCGTTATTTTAATGAACTCACCAATATGGCCATGCTGACGGAAGAAGTTGGCGAAGTCGCAAGAATCATCGCAAGAAGATACGGTGAGCAAAGCGAAAAAGAAAGCGATAAAAGCAAAGATCTGGGTGAAGAATTGGCAGATGTTCTGTTTGTAACCTTATGTTTGGCCAACCAGACCGGAGTTAATCTGCAGGAAGCTTTCGACAAAAAAATGAAGATAAAGACTGATCGCGATAAAGACCGCCATCAGAATAATGAGAAACTGAAATAATGAAGATGGATGATGGAAGCCTGAGGTTTAACACTATTCTTAAACTTCCAGCTTCCTGCATCCAGCTTCCAACTTAGAAGAACAATGAAGAAGCTAGAAAAATCAAAACTACAAGGAAACAAAACCATACAAATCAGCGGTTCGAAAAGTATTTCGAATCGTTTGTTGATTTTAGAAAGTTTGTTTAAAAACATAAAAATCGGGAATTTGTCGAATTCTCAGGACACCCAATTGCTGAAAAAGGCACTTTCGGAAGAAACTGAAACGGTAGACATCCATCATGCGGGAACGGCGATGCGTTTTCTAACTTCGTATTATTCCATTCAGGATGGAAAAACGACGATTCTGACAGGTTCCAAAAGGATGCAAGAAAGACCGATCAAAAATCTGGTAACGGCTTTACAAAATCTTGGCGTTGAAATCGAATATTTAGAAAATGAAGGTTTTCCGCCTTTGAAAATTACAGGTAGAAAAATTACCGAGACTAAAGTTGATGTTCCCGCAAATATTTCAAGTCAGTTTATCACTTCCCTCCTATTGATTGCGGGAAAATTAGAAAATGGTCTGGAAATCAACTTAGTGGGTGAAGTAACTTCAAGGTCTTATATTGAAATGACTTTGGATATTTTAACCAAATTCGGAATTAAAAACAGCTTCGTTGGCAATACGATTAAAGTAGAATCAACAATCAACCAAGAATTATCACCCGTCAACTACGAAGTAGAAAGCGATTGGAGTTCGGCTTCTTATTTCTATTCTTTTGCGGCGTTGGGAAGAGAGACAATTTATTTGAAAAGTTTTTACAAAGAATCTACACAGGGAGATTCGGCGATTGCAGAAATTTACGAGAAGTTTTTCGGAATTAAAACAACTTTCACGGAAGAAGAGCATCAATTAAAGCTTCAACCTATTGAAAATTTCCAGTTTCCTAAAAAGATCGTTTTGGATATGAACAATTGTCCGGATATCGCACAAACGCTTTGTGTAACAGCCGCAGGTTTGAAAATACCTTTTGAAATTTCAGGATTGGGAACGTTGAGAGTAAAAGAAACCGACCGATTGCTGGCTTTACATAACGAACTGAAAAAACTGGGTACAGAAACAGAATTTACGGATTTAACGATAAAATCAATCAGCTTTGGTGAACCACAGGAAAATATCTCCATCGCAACCTATCAGGATCACAGAATGGCAATGAGTTTTGCTCCATTTTGTCTGATGAAAGAATTGCATATTGAAGAAGAAGATGTAGTGGAAAAGTCATACCCAATGTTTTGGGAAGACCTGAAGATTATTTTAAATGAAAATTAAATGAAAAAGCTTCTTCTCATCATATATCTTTTAATTTCTTTGACATTTCGGGCGCAGCATCTTTTACCGAATGAAGAAGTCATCTATTCATTTGAAACCAAAAATGGAAAGAAAATGACTTTGGTAAAAGATAAAAACAATAAATACATTCAGTATCGTTTTGGAACTAAAAACAAAATTGAAATGGAATTTCCAAAAGAAAGAAATAAAGAAAGCTGGAAGCAGTTTACATACAATTCTTATCATAGAGGCGGAGGAAAACAGAACGCAGGAATGGATCTTAATTATTTATTATTTAAAAATAACAATTATAAATATCAAATCTTCAGAACCTATCATGCAGAAGATGAATCATTTTCTACTGGAATTACAATAACAGATACTAATGGTAAAGAAATTGAGATTACGGGACTTTACAAAACTCAAAAAGGCTGTATGTGTTATTTGGAAGATACAGAAGTAAAAAAGGAAGATTTCGGGTTATAATTACTAAAAAAATAATCTCTTTCTTAATCATTTTACCAATATCAATTCTTAATACTCAAGAATTGGAAAACTTTATAATTCTAAAGGTTATACTAAATTTGTAAAAACAAACATGATTGAAAGAGAGGATATTGGCTTAACATTTTAAACTTAAAAAATTGAATAAAACTATAATCATCACCGGAACCTCATCAGGAATTGGTTTCGTATTAGCAGAATATTTCGGGAAGAAAGGTCATAAAGTCTATGGCCTGAGCAGAAAGCACACCGAAAGTCAGTATTTCAAATCTATTCCGACCGATGTTACGGATAATGATGCCGTGCAGAATGCGATTGCGGAAGTTCTGAAAACAGAAAACAGGATTGATGTCCTGATCAACAATGCCGGAATGGGAATGGTAGGAGCTGTAGAAGATTCTTCGAAAGAGGATATTTTAAAATTATTTAATCTAAATCTTGTCGGAGCCGTTCAGATGATGAGTGCGGTAATGCCGAAAATGCGAGAAAACAAGTTTGGACAAATCATCAATGTTTCCAGTATCGGAAGTGAAATGGGACTGCCTTTCCGTGGATTTTATTCGGCTTCAAAATCAGCTTTAGACAAAGTTACTGAAGCGATGAGATACGAAGTTTACCCTTGGAATGTGAATGTCTGTTCGTTGCATTTAGGTGATATCAAAACGAATATCGCCGAAAACCGGGTGCGAACAAAAGTTTCAGAACCGTATAAAAATGTCTTTGATAAAGTTTATGCTTTGATGAATTCTCACGTGGGCGACGGAACGGAACCTTTGGAAGTGGCTGAATATATTGATGTGCTTTTAAGCAAAAATAAATGGAAAGCTCATTATTATTTTGGTAAATTCGGGCAGAAAATCGGAGTTCCTTTGAAATGGATTCTTCCGCAGGGGACCTATGAGAATTTGATGAAGAAGTATAATAAACTGGCGTAGTTTCAGTTATTAAAACAAATTTTATTTTAAAAATTAAATATATTTTTAAACCATTAAAATATATTTCAAGAATTTAAGATGATTAAGAGAGATTTTATTCTCACTCCGATTAAAATCAGAATGATTAATCTTAATGGTTAAATAAATTTAGCATTGAAGTTATTTCTAAAAATATTTTTTGTATTGTTTTGCGTTTTTGTAAAGGCGCAGAAGAAACATTATTTCCTCATCGACTCAGAAACTAAAGTCAAAAAGAAGGTAAAAGATTCTGCTTCGGCTGTAAAATTTCTGGATTCATTAGCCCAAAACAACTATTTTTTCACCCAACTGAAAGAGGTAAAGAAAAAAGGGGACAGCACAGAAATTATTTTTGATAAAGGAAAAAACTTCAACGAGACTTACGTTAATCTTTCGGATTCTATTTCTCAGAAAACTAAAATACAGAAAGAGTTTTTCACTAAAAATCTAGATTCAACAAAAAAAAGCATCAATAAAACCTATATTGACGACGGTTTTGCTTTCAGCAGAATAAAATCTAAATATAAAGGGCAGAAAAACGGTTATCCCATTGTTGAGCTTGATATTAATAAAAACGATAAACGAACGATCAATAATTTTGTAGTGAAAGGCTACACCAGCGTTCCCAAAAGGTTTATTAAAAATCTCGAGAAAGAATTCAAAGGAAAAACCTATGACGATAAAAACCTGATTGCAATTAATAAAAGTTTTCAAAGCCATCAGTTCGTAAGTCTTGAACGTCCTCCGCAGACTTTATTTACTAAAGATTCCACGAGTATTTATCTCTTTATGGAAAAGAAAAAGACCAACAGCTTCGACGGGGTAATTGGTTTTGGAAATGATAAAACGGATAAATTTACCTTAAACGGAACCCTGAATGTTAATTTCAGGAATATTTTCAACGGCTTTGAGTTGATTAACCTGTATTGGCAGAGAAACCCTGATAAAGGTCAGAATTTCGACCTTCAGACGGATATTCCTTATCTGTTTAAATCCAATGTCGGCTTAAATATGAAAGTGAATATTTTCCGTCAGGATTCTACTTTTGCCAATGTGAAGGCACTTCCTGCGTTTTATTATCACATTAATTCCAGAAATAAAATAGGGCTTAGAGGAACTTTTGAAAGCTCCAGCATTATCGATACACTGTACGTTCAGGGAAAAGATTATAATAAAAAAGGGATCGGGATCTGGTTTGAAATGGTAGAACCTACCGACATCGACCTGTTCCTTTACAAAACAAAAATAAATGGCGGCTATGATTATCTGACGACGACGTATACCAAAGACAACATCAGATCCCCGCAAAATCAGTTTTACTTTTTCGGGGAACATAATTATCACATCAACGGAAATCATTTCCTCAACATTAAAGCGGAAGGTGCCATGATGGATTCCAAGATTGAGTTTTCTGCCAACGAATTGTATCGTTTCGGAGGATGGAATTCCATGCGGGGATTCAATGAAAGTTCCCTCGCCGCCGACTTCTATTACTACGGAAGTTTAGAATACCGGTACCTCATTGGAAATCAGGCGTTTTTTGATGTTTTCGGGCAATACGGGCAGCTCAACAATAAGTCCCTAAATGTGAAACCCAAACTGTATAGTGTCGGACTCGGTTTCAATTTCTTTATTCCGATCGGTTTGATGAGTTTCCAGCTCTCGAACGGTAATGAATTCGGAAATCCTTTTAAGTTTAATGACATCAAAATCCATTGGGGAATATTGAGTAGATTTTAACGGAAAGTACTTTTATACCTATATAAATAATACTATTAAAAAAAGCAAAAAATTTCTGATACTACCACAATTTCAGATTTTATCATTGTATTAATTTTTATTATTGTCTCATATTGAAATCATATATTTATTGTAATATCAGCTTAAAATTCAGGTAACAGTACCTCGCTAAATTTGCCTTCAAAAAAATGAAGAAAACGTTAGCTACGTGTGCTGTATTTTTACTTCCTCTTTATCTTTCCGCTCAGGAAACTCATATTACCGGAAATGTGAAATCCGAAAACGGTACTTCCCTATCCGGAGTAAACGTTACCGATAAAAATACCGGAAAATCTGCCACAACAGATGAAAACGGAAATTTTACCATTTCTGCAAATCCAAAGGATATTTTGGAATTTTTCTCTCCGGATTTTTCTGCCTACCTCATTGAGGTTTCAAATAAAAGAAACTACACTATTGTTCTGAAAAAAGTCAATGAAAAACAAATTGACGGAGTGGTGATCACAGCATTAGGGATCGCCAAAAAGAAAGAAAAGATAGGATATTCCACTCAGGAGGTAGGAACCAAACAATTTGAAACCATTACCACACCGAGTATCGGAAATTTATTCTCCGGACAAGTGGCAGGTTTAAATGTATCAAACCCTACAGGAATGCAGCAGGCTCCGGAATTTACATTAAGAGGAAACTCGAATCTGGTTTTTGTCATCGACGGGGTGATTGTAGAAAAAACAGTTTTCCAGAACTTAGATCCAAATAATATCGACAATATCAACGTGTTGAAAGGAGCCACTGCCTCTGCTCTTTATGGTTCGAGAGGAAGGTTCGGAGCTGTTTTGATTACTACTAAAAGCGCTAAAAAGAAAGGTTTTACAGTCGAGTTTTCTCAAAATACAATGGTAACGGCAGGATTTACCAACCTTCCCAAAACACAGACAGAGTACGGAAACGGTTCGCATGGAAAGTATGAATTCTGGGACGGGGCAGACGGTGGAGTAAACGATGGAGACATGATTTGGGGGCCTAAATTTGTTCCCGGATTAAAGATTGCGCAATGGAACAGCCCGATCAGAGATAAGCAGACGGGAGAAGTTATCCCTTGGTACGGAGGTGTTGCCGGAAGCCAGTACAATGACAAATCGAGATATGAAAGAGTTCCGATCGACTGGAAATATCATGATAACCTTGATATTTTTCTGAAACCTGCGGTCATCAACAATAATAATTTTGCGATAAGTTATAAAAACAATAAAGACGTTTACAGGCTTTCCGGGAATTTTATGAATTATGATGATCGGGTTCCTGAATCGTATTTACAACGTTACGGAGTGAACTTTTCTTCCGAAAATCATATCGGAGAAAAATTGATTTTTGATACGAAGTTTAATTTTAATCAGACTTTCACTCCCAATATTCCCAACTACGATTACAACCCAAGCGGGCACATGTATACGATTCTGATCTGGATGGGAGGCGATGTAGACGGAAGAGATCTTAAAAACCACCTTTGGATCCCGGGGCAGGAAGGCAAAGCACAGGCAAACTGGAACTACGCATGGTATAATAATCCGTGGTTCGGAGCCGAATATTATAAGAATAAAAACAGAACCAATGTCATCAATGTGCAAACCGGTTTAGAATATAAAGCGACAAAAGATTTTTCGGTAAAAGGAAAAATTTCATTGGTTGAAAATCACAATAAGCAGGAAATTTTAAGTCCCTATTCTTATTTCAACTACAGTGCTCCGAGAAGCGGAGGATATATTTTGAACGATACCAAAACCTGGAACCTTAACTACGATGTATTAGCAACGTATAAAAAGAAAATTTCGGAAAACTTTGATTTCACCATCAATGCCGGAGGTTCGGCTTTTTATTATAAAAATGATGTTGATAATGCTTCAACGGATGGTTTGAAAATTCCGGAACTGTATACATTGGAAAATTCCAACGGAGCGGTAAAGTATTATGATTATCTAAAAGAAAAGCTTATTTACAGTGCCTACACAACGATTGATATTGGTTTGTACAATGCCTTTTTCTTAAACGTTTCAGGGCGTAACGACTGGTCTTCTACCTTACCGAAAGCCAACAGATCATACTTCTACCCTTCTGCCTCATTAAGTGCCGTAGTTTCGAATCTGGTTACAATGCCTGAAGCTATAAGCTTATTAAAATTATCTGCTTCCTGGGCAAAAGTAGCATATGATTTCCAGCCTTATTCGATAAGGAATTATTATGTTAACAATAACGGAATTACCTTCAACGGAAACCCTACCTATTATTACCCGACTACTTTAAATGTTGAAAATTCATTAAAGCCGGAACAGACAAAATCGTATGAATTAGGTTTAAGCGCAGGTTTATTCAACAATAGAATCACTTTAGATGCTACCTATTTCAGAACATTGGATTACAACAATATTCTTCAGTTCCCGACAGCACAATCTTCAGGCTTTACTTCTCAATACGTTAACGGAAACAAATATACAACGAAAGGTCTTGAAATTTCATTAGGTTTAACACCCATTAAAACTGCCAACTTTTCCTGGAAATCTTTGATCAACTGGAGTACTTACGAACAGAAACTGACTTCCATTTACAATAATATGCCGAATTATAACAATATTAAATTAGGTGAAAGAATGGACAGCTATTACGATTATACATGGCAAAAATCTCCGGACGGAAAAGTGATCCTGAATGCCAATACCGGTATGCCGACAAGAGCTACAACGCCCACAAATCTGGGACATTTTAATCCCGACTGGACGTTTGGTTTCAGCAACACCTTTAAATATAAAAAATTCACTCTTAATATCGGAATCGACGGAAGCATTGGAGGCGTGATGAGATCGCAGGTGGTAGAAAAAATGTGGTGGGGAGGTAAACATCCGAACTCTACACAGTTCAGAGATCTTGAATATGCGAATCCGGGGACTTATTATTTCGTACCAGATGGTGTGAATTATAACGCTGCAACCGGAACTTACACTCCACACACCAAGGCTATCAGCTTCCAGGATTGGGCACAGAACTATCCTTATCAGGCGAGAGTGACGGAAGATGAAAGCGAATTATTTGCCAACGTGTTCGACAGAACTTTCGTAAAACTGAGATCTGTAATTCTTGAATATGATTTCTCTTATCTGCTGAATCCAAAAGGATTTGTGAAAAACTTCACGGTAAATGTTTCAGGATACAATCTTGCAATGTGGAAAAAATCTAAAAACCTGTATTCGGATCCGGATTACAAAGTTGGAACTTCAAATGATATTCAGGATCCTTCCAGCAGATGGGTCGGAGTTGGGTTTAATCTTAAATTTTAATTAAAACGTCTAAATCAAAATGAAAAATATTATAAAATCAATTTTTGTTGTCGGATTATTAGCTTTGACTTCTTGTGAATCAAACCTTGATAAGATTAACGAAAATCCAAATGATCAGGCAAGTGTAGATCCAAAATTTTTGCTGACATATGTTTCATCCAATGCTTTTCAGGTAAACGGTGACAATATGTATGCTTCAAGAATGATGATCGGAACCGACGGGGAAAACACCTACCAGTATATGAAATGGAGCGACGCTTCGTTTGACGTATACACCAAAGGTCTTTTGAATACCGTAAAAATGATGCAGGAAGCAGAAAAGATCAACAATAAAAATTATCAGGCGATTGGGAAATTTTACAGAGCCTATTATTTCTTTAATTTAAGCTTAAGGTTCGGCAGTATTCCCTACACGGAAGCGGTAAAAGGAGAATCACAAATCACTCAGCCGAAATATGATTCTCAGGAAACAGTGATGGCAGGAATTTTAACGGAATTAAAAGAAGCCAATGATTTAATTAATTCCAACGATAAAATTGAAGGTGACATCGTCTATAACGGAGATGCCACCAAATGGAAAAAGTTAATCAATTCTTTCCGTCTGAAAATTTTAATGACGATGTCTAAAAAAACAACTCTCGGAAGTTACAATGTCGCTACAGAATTCGCTTCTATCGCGGGAAGCCAGTCTTTAATGACTTCTGTTACAGACAACGGTGAACTGAAATTTGCAGATGCCGCCGACAGTAGATACACGATGTTCAACAACAGTGGGTACGGTTCCAGTTTATATATGGCAAATTATTTTATTGATTTGTTTAAAGCAAGACAGGATCCGCGTTTGTTTACATTCGCAGCGCAGACAACCGGAGCAAAAGAAGCCGGAAAACCGATTACCGATTTCACGGGTTACAACGGAGGAAATCCTACTTCTCCGTATTCTGACAACGCAGCTTTGATTACCGCAAAAAATATCTCTAAGGTCAACGACCGTTTTTACAAGGATGCGACCAACGAACCTTCATCCATTTTAAGCTATTCGGAATTGGAATTTATTTTGGCTGAAGCTACAGCAAGAGGCTGGATTTCCGGATCGGCAAAAACACATTATGATAACGCGATCAAGGCAAGCTTCACATTTTATCAAACCTATGTTAAAAATTCAAATCAATATTTTGCAGGATTTGATGTGAATAATTATCTGGCAACCCCATTGGTTATCTACGATAACAGCGCGACATTACCGACTCAGTTAGAAAAAATCATGACCCAAAAGTACATGACGATGTTTCACCAGGCACAATGGACTTCCTACTACGATTATCTAAGAACCGGTTTCCCGAATTATCCTTTACAGACAGGAGTTTCGGCACCTTTCAGATTCAGATATCCACAGTCGGAGTACAATTATAACAGTGCTAATCTTCAGGCTGCTTTGGCTGCACAATACGGAGGAAATGACAATATCAATTCTAAACCTTGGTGGTTACAGTAAAACGTTGAACTTTGTTTAAAATTTTATACATATTTTCAAACATTAAGAAATTAAGATTTGAAATAACTCCTGCTTAAAAAGCTTAAGAAAATCAATTTATTGACTTAATTCTTAGCAATATAAAATTTCTTAAATCCTTCATGTTTAAATAGAAAATAAACTTCGCTTATTAAGATTAAAAAAATTGAGATTATAATTTTTAAACAGAGAATAAATAATTTTAATATTAAATAAAAGAAATCGCAAGGAAAAACCTCTTAACTTGCGGTTTCTTTCTATTACCATTCAATATGAACAGAAGAGAATTTTTAGAAAAATCGAGCCTTTTACTGGCTGGTTTGGGAACTTCGAGTATTTTACACCCAGCAATTTTAAAGGCCTTGGAGATTGAACCTGCCGCTCTGTCCACCTTTTATGATGCGGAACATGTGGTTATTTTAATGCAGGAAAACCGGTCTTTCGATCATGCTTTCGGAGCGCTGAAAGGGGTGAGAGGATTTTTAGATCAAAGAACTTTTATCAAACAGGATGGTCATTCGGCATTCTTTCAGAAAAATGATGCCGGAAAATATGCCGCTCCTGCCCGTCTGGATTTGAGAAATACAAAATCTACCTGGATGAGCTCGCTTCCCCACTCTTGGGACAATCAGCAAAAAGCTTTGAATAAAGGAAAATATGACAAATGGTTACAATCGAAAGCTTCCGGAAACAAAGATTACAAGGATATTCCGTTGACGTTGGGCTATTACAATCGTGAGGATTTACCGTTTTATTATCAGCTGGCGGATGCATTTACGATTTTCGACCAATATTTTTGTTCGTCTTTAACAGGAACGACGCCCAATAGACTGTTTCATTGGTCGGGAACGTTGCGTGAACAGCAAAGCGGAAAAGTAAAAGCAAATGTTTACAACGAAAATATCGATTACGATAAAAACCATCAGGCAAGATGGAAAAGTTTTCCGGAGATTTTAGAAGAAAATAATATTTCATGGAAAATTTATCAGAACGAAATCAGTCTTCCGAAAGGAATGTCCGGCGAGCAGGAAGCCTGGCTGAGCAATTTCACAGACAATCCGATTGAATGGTTTTCAAATTTTAATGTAAAATTTTCGAAAGGATATTATCAGAACATTCCGAATATTATTTCTTATTTAAAAAAGGAAATTGAAAAAAATCCAAGCCAAAAAGAAAGACTGGAAGGAATGATTGCTGAATTAGAAGAAGACAAAATTAAATATCACCCGGATAATTACGCTAAACTTTCGCAGGAAGAAAAAAACCTTCACGAAAAAGCATTTACCACCAATTTCAACGATCCGGATTTTTGGAACTTAGAAATCGGACAAGATGAAACCGGTGAAAGACTGGTTGTTCCGAAAGGTGATGTTTTATTCCAATTCAGAAAAGATGTTGAGGATAAAAAATTGCCGTTGGTTTCCTGGCTGGTTGCCCCGGAACATTTTTCCGATCATCCCGGTTCGCCTTGGTACGGGGCCTGGTACATTTCTGAAGTATTAAATATTTTAACCAAAGATCCTGAAACATGGAAAAAAACAATCTTCATTATTAATTACGATGAAAATGATGGATATTTCGATCATGTTTTACCTTTCGCACCCCCGATGAATCCGAGTCAACCTGTTGATATCAACGGGAAAGACGGTGTAGAATACGTAAATAAGAACCAGGAATACATGCTGAAGGAAAAGCTGAAAGATCACGAGCGAATTGAAGGAACGGTTGGATTAGGTTTCAGGGTTCCGATGATTATCGCTTCTCCTTGGACAAAAGGCGGTTTTGTAAATTCTGAAGTTTCAGATCATACGTCTGTGTTGATGTTTTTAGAAAATTTTATTCACAAAAAATTCAATAAAGATGTGAAGGTTGAAAATATCAGCGATTGGAGAAGAGCAATTTGCGGAGACCTGACTTCAGCGTTTAATTCATCGAATGTAAAAATTCCTCAGATGGATTATTTAAATCAAAAAGATTACACAAAAACCATCAATGCAGCCAAAAATAAACCCATTCCTAATCTGAAATGGTATGCTGAAGAGGAATTGAATCACAATTTACTGGAAATTCAGGAGAGAGGTTTAAAACCATCGAATGCGCTTCCGTATAATTATCACGTGAATTTTGAAGAGGGAAAAATTAAAATGGTAAATCTCAAAGAAAGAGCCGTTCCGTTATTAATGTATGACAGAACCAATTTTGATAATGATAATTTCCATTTTTCTTATGCTTTATATTCCAAACAGCAATTGTCACACACCGTAAAAGCGGGAAAATATGATTATGAAGTTTTCGGTCCGAATGGTTTTTACAGAAATTTCAAAGGAGATCAGGTTCCTCAGGTAAAAGTCTCGTTAATGAACGGTCTTTCGGCAAATGAATTAAAATTAATGATCACAAACGATTCTGCCAGCAATGCTTATTTTATTATTGAAGATCTGTATAAAAATACGCAAAAGAAAATCTCCATACAGCAAAACAAAACCGAAGTTCAGATTGATATAGAGAAAACAAAAGGCTGGTACGATCTTAGAATAAAATCCGGGAATAATATCTGGTATTTTGCCGGAAGAACAGAAACCGGAAAAACATCTGTTTCAGACCCGCATTGGGCATAAAAATATACAAACTGCTATTTAAAGTCTTATACATTATGTATGAGACTTTTTATTTCTATGCTCCGGATCATAAATTATCTGCTGTTTCCTTCGTATTATTCGGAATAAATTAAATGTATTTAATATATTGATAACGAAACAATAAGTATAAAAAATTATTGTTAAAAATATTTCATACTTTGTTGAATTTTATTAACTTCACGCTACTTAATATACCACCATGAAAAAATTTAATTCAATTTTAACATTGTCCTTAATTGCATTTGCTTCGGCGAATCTGTATGCGCAAGACACGAACACAGACAATCATACAATAACGATTTCTGTACCGGAGGTAGCCTTGGTAGACATTGAACCTGCCGCTACAAAAAACATCACACTAGGATTTACAGCACCTACTGAAGCAGGTAACCCGGTTGTTGCAGATGCAGCCAATAACACGCTTTGGCTTAATTATTCTTCTATTAAGTCTGTTGCTGATCCCACTCGTAACGTATCTGTAAAATTAAATGCTATTATTCCCGGAGTTGATATCCGTGTAACTGCAGCGGCGGCTACAGGAGCCGGAGGAGGAACATTAGGAACTCCCGCAGCTCAGCTTACACTGAGTGCTGCAGACCAGACTATTATCTCGGGAATAGGAAGTGCTTATACAGGCAATGGTGCTAATAACGGTCATAACCTGACGTATTCATTGGCTCCGGGAAGTGGTCCTGGTGGAGTTGCAGTTTATGCAGATCTACAGGCAACTGCTACCACTGTTGCAACAGTTACTTACACTATTTCGGACAATTAACCTGTCCTAAATTCCATCTTATACAAGCAAGAAGAAATTGTCATCTTTTTCTTCTTGGTCTTGTATTATCAACGTATCAAACACTAAACTTTACATCCTTATGCTAAAGCGGATTCTTTTATTGGCAATTTTTATTCTTCAGTTATCTTTTTTAAAAGCGAGTATTGTAGTTCTGAACGGGCTTTCCCATAGTTATCAGGTAGAACATGGAAAAGTATACAAAGGAAAGATTGAAATAGAAAATACAGGCCAACAGTCACAAAGCGTAAAACTTTTTCTCCAGGACTACAGTTATAATGCAGACGGCACCACCAACTATACAGCCCCTCATACCAATCGCAAAACCAATAGCGACTGGATTAAAATGAACACCAATCTGGTTACTTTAAAAGGGAAAGAAAAAACGGAAATCCATTATGAAATTCTTGTTCCTGATAAGATTGCCGAACCGGGAAGCTATTGGAGTGTAATTATGGTAGAACCGGTAGAAGAAATAAAGCCTGACAATAATAAACAGGGCGTAAATATTACTTCAATTATCCGTTATGCCATTCAGGTGATTACAGATATAGATTCGGAAAATGCAAAACCGGATCTGAAGTTTGAAGGCGTAAAAATCGAAAAAGAGGAAGGAAGGCAGATTGTAAAAGTTGCTATGGCCAATAAAGGAAATCTTTATTGCAAACCAACGATAAACGTTGAAATTTATAACAAAAAAAACGGACAAAAGCTGGGGAGTTTCTCTAGTCTTGCGTCGGGATTATTACCACAAACCTCAAAATCTTTCCATATTGATATCAGCGGTATAGCTCCGGACAGCTACAATGCAGTACTGATTGCTACGGATGAAAATGAGAATGCATTCGCCCTCAATGTGGAACTAGACGTAAAGAATGATTAAAAACTGTGCTTTATATCTATTTATTTTATTTCCGGTATTCATTTTTGCTCAGAAAAAAAATTTTGTAAGCAAAAAAGATAGTCTGCTGCCGGGAGTTACTACTTCTATTTCTTTTACGCTGGAAAATCAGGCTTCCGAAAACAAAATCTACGATATTACAATTGAGACTTCAAATTCTCATATTGCCCCTATCTTACAACATGGAGAATTAAAAATCTCCGCCAACGGAAATAGCGTCTACATTGTTCCTTTAAAAATTGCCACCGAAACTCTACAGGGAAAATATTCTGTAATATTAACCGGAACAGAAAAAAATACCGGTGAAAAACTGATAAAAAAAACAGAGTTTTTTGTTGCCGGAAGCAGAAAACTTACAGTGAACCATCTTCATACTCCTGAATTTGTAAAAGCCGGAGAAACGATTACATCTACTTTTCTGTTAAAAAATAATGGGAATGTTTCTGAGAATTTGATTTTAGAAAGTAAAAACGCCATTATTGAAGAAGGTTCTTCATTAATTTTACCTCCGGGAGAAAGCAAGATCATTACCGTAAAAAAAACAACCAATTCCGATCTTGGTAAAAATGAATATCAAAACCTGAATCTTACGGTATATTCTGCAGATCATTTAAAAGAGAATCAAACTGCATATTCAAGTGTAAAAATCATTTCGATAAAGCCTGTTGAAGACGATATTTTCCACAGATTACCTGTGGCAACCTCAGTCAATTTTATTGGTATGGAAAACAGAGGCGATTATCAGGATGGTTTTCAGGGGGAGATTTACGGAAAAGGAAGTTTGGATAAAGACAATAAAGGCCAGTTGGAATTCCATGCTATTACAAAAAATCCTGTGGAATTCAATTCTTTTACCCAATATGAAGAATATTTTGTGAACTACAGACGAGACAATTTATATATTCATCTCGGAGACAAAAATTATTCGTCTTCCTTTCTTACGGAATATGCCAGATATGGCCGTGGTGCTGAAGTCCGTTTTGATTTCAAAACAGTAAGCTTTGGTGGTTTCTATAATCATCCAAGATTTTTTAAAGATATTAAAGATGAATTTAACATCTTTTCGAAAGTTAAAATAGCCAAAGAATCTGAGATTACTGCCGGATATTTATACAAAATTCCCAGAAAAGAAGATTTCGGATTAAGCTATTCTAATATCAGGCTGATCTCTAATGCACATCTGCCGTATGTTACAGGAAAATTTAAACTGACCGATCAAATAGAAGTTTCCGGAGAAACATCCTACAGCAAAACCAAAGAACATGATGGAACGGCTTATATGATCCAGACTGCGGCAAATTTCGAAAAACTGACCGCAAATCTGATGTATATGAAAACAAGCCCGCATTACGCAGGATATTTTAATAATACTGAAAATTTTAACGGAAATGTTCAATATAGCCTTTCAAAAAAAATCAGTTTACTGGCAAATTTCGTCCAGGATGCCAAAAATTTCCAACGGGATACCTTACTGTATGCAGCTCCCTATCGGAAATTCCTGCAATACGGAATTCAATACCGTTATCTGAAGAATGGAAATATTCAACTTTACGGAGGCTACCAAAGATATGAAGACCGTTTGCTGCCGAAAGAATTTGATTATAAAGAAAACTTTTTGAGATTTACTATCGATCAGCAGTTGGGTATCTTTAATGTCAATGTACAAGGTCAGTTCGGGAAAACCAACAATTATCTGACCGGATTTTCAGGAAACACGAGTTTTTATACGGCAAATATCAACTTTATAAAATTCAATACTTCCTTTAATATTTATGGAAGCTACGCTCTTACATCGCGCTACGAACTGCAGAAACAGGAGCAAATCTATTATGGTGCACGTATCTTAAGCAGACTTTCGGATAAGACGAGTTTCAGCATATTTTATCAAAACAATTATATTCCTGAAGATTATTACCGAGACAGAAATCTCTTTGAAATATTATTTCATCAACAGATTTTTCCGGGACATGAATTTGATCTTTCAGGAAGATATTCCCTACAGCGTGGAGAATTGGGAAATAAAGATTTTATATTCTCCCTGAGATATACTTTTCGTATGAATGTTCCGACGCAAAAAATTGCAGATTACACAACACTTTCCGGAAATATAGAAAATCTCGGGGTAAGAAAAGTTGAAGGCATCAGACTGTTGTTGGGAAGCCATCTATCCATAACAGATAAAAATGGCAATTATATTTTTAAAAATATTATCCCCGGAGATTATGTTTTAGAAATTGACAGATCGAGTACAGATATTAATGACATCTCTACTGTAAATATTCCTGCTTCATTAGCTTTAACCCATAAAGAGAATATTTTTAATTTTGGGATGACAGGTGCCGCAACGGTTCAGGGAAATATTCAATTTACGGAGGCAGACAATCAGGTAAACTTCGCACAATATCCTATCAAAAAAGATAAGAAAAGAAATGATAATATTATTGTTGAAGTTTCAAGTGACGACCTTATTTTTAGAAAGATGGCAGTAATTGGTGAAAGTTTTGACTTCACTTATCTCCGCCCCGGCGACTGGAAATTAAAAGTATACAGAAACGGACTAGACAAAAGATTTAAAATACCGATCGATACCCAGCAGTTTACCCTGAAAGCTTCTGAAAAGAAAAAAATTACAATTAATGTAATCAAGCAAAAAACAGAAGTGAAGTATCAACAGGAAAATATAAAAGTAAGCTATAACGACGCAAGAAGAAGATGATGAGTTTTATAAAATTTAATATACTAACCTGTCTCATTTTATCCTGTGGTGTTTTTTCACAAACTTCAGGGAATGCTGATATTTCCTTAACATTACCTTCTGTTACTCTAATGGATGTCGAACCTTCCGGAACAATTGCTATGAATTATACGGCCCCTACAGAAGCAGGAAATCCGGTAACCACTCCGGCAGCAAATACGACCAAATGGATTAATTATACATCAGCTTATCCTACCACCGGAGTCAGCCGCAGAATAACAGCTTCTATTAATCCTGTTATTCCCGGGATTGATATAAGGATACAGGCTTTAGCCGCATCTGGCGGTGGCGGAACTTTGGGAACACCAACAGCACAAATTACTTTAGGAACAACAGCACAAAACATTATCACCGGAATCGGCAGAAGTTTTACCGGAAATGGGAATACCAATGGACATCGATTAACCATTACTCTTACAACTAATACGTATGCTAATATAACAGCCCGAAATTCGACTCCTGTTATAATAACCTACACTATCACCGAATAAAGTAAAAAAAAAATGAATTTCCACAATATTATTACCCAGCTAAAAATATTTACAGTAAAAAGTATTTTGGTTGTTATTTTTACAATCAGTTATCATTTGCTGGCTCAAACCCGTTCCATTACCGTAACAGGAACCTGGGCACCCACAATTCCCGCCATTACTGAAGCAGGAAATAATTATCTCGGAACCTATGAAAGTGCAACAAACCAAGTTCTAATAACGGCTGCCGTACCTGCACTTTCAACATCAAAAATTTCTGTTCATTACCTACAAAACCCAACCTGGAATTCATCTCTCATTCTTTCCGTTAAAAGAACGGGAACCGGCGGTAGCCTTTGTATCGGATGCAGCATGACCGGGGGAAATACAGCCTATATCCCTGTCCCACTAAGTACGTCTGTTGATTTTTTTTCAATTATCTCCGGTGTATCGCTTTCAACATTTTCAAACATTCCTATACAAATACAATTATCAGGAGTTTCTGTAACCATTCCTTCCGGAAATTATAATAGCCGTTTAGTTTTTACAATTGGCCCATAAAAATAAAACTATTTTCAGGAGCTAAATCCCGCTTTCTGCTATATCTTTTTTGCCATTTCAAAATCCTTGCAAAAAAGGATGTCGCGGCAATCGGGGCTAGGTTTAAGTCATAATTATTAGCATCTGTTGTCATCATGAACGCTTCTAGCAATAGGCGATAGGCAATAGGCAATAGGCAATAGGCAAAGCTAACTCTTTGAGTTTTAAGCCTGGATTTCTTTGAGTTTCAAACAAAAAAAAAGTCCCACAGAATAATCTATGAGACTTTTAATAAAAACTGGCGGCGACCTACTCTCCCGCGTTAGCAGTACCATCGGCGCTGGTGGGCTTAACTTCTGTG
>NZ_FQUT01000010.1 GCF_900129245.1 Chryseobacterium arachidis | reverse complement strand
AACAATTCCAGTACGGAAGACTATTTCCGTTCAGGTGAGCCTAATAATACCGGAGGAAACGAAGGTTGTGTACATATCATAAATGCGGGTGACGGGACGAGTGAGAATAAAAGAGGCTGGAATGATATTACGTGTGCTAATCCCGGATGGTCCGGCCCTTATAATCAGATTGTTATAGAGTACGAACAGTAGATGTCAATTAGTGTATTTTTTTGAACATAAATGTAAATATAGCAGAATACCTTCTTTCCAATGAAGTAGAATGAAGAATGATGGTGTAAAATTATTTCAGAAAGGAAGGTTCGCAAAACTATTAACAAGAGGCTGTCTCAAAAAATGAGGCAACCTCTTTTTGTTAATCAAATGAATTACGAAATTCCAAAGGCGAGAGTCCGGTTCTAGCCCTGAACATCTTGCTGAAAGATTGCGGATGCTCAAAACCTAACTCATAGGCAATCTCAGCCACTGTTAAATTAGTATTGGTCAATCGCTCTTTCGCTTTTTCGATGATTTTACTCCGTATATACTGCTTGGCATTCTGCCCGATCAGCGAACGTAATGTATCGCTCAAATAACCGGGAGAGATATTCAACTGATCAGCAACATACTGTACGGTTGGAAGACCCTGCTGAATGGATAACTCATTTTTAAGATAATTTTCGAGAATGCTTTCTGTTCTCTGGAGTATATCGTTGTTAACCACCTTTCTGGTAATAAACTGCCTTTTATAGAATCTATTCACATAACTAAGCAGCAGCTCAATCTGGGCAAGCATGACCTCCTGGCTGAATTCATTAACGCGGCTGTTCAGTTCTTGTTGCATGATTCGATAAACAGAAAGGATGATTTCCCTTTCAGTTTCTGATAAATGCAGGGCTTCATTGGATGTATAGGAAAAGTAGCCGTATTGTTTTATTTTCCGTATGATGGGATGACCCAGCAGGAAATCAGGGTGTATGAGTAAAATATAACAATAGGTCTCACTATTATAATCAGTACTTCCCACTAGCTGGTCAGGTGCCAGAAACAGCATGCTGCCTTCATCGTAGTCATAGTAATTTCGGCCGTATTTCAGTCTGCCTTTATTTCTGGTAATAAAAGTAATCTTATAGAAGCTCAGGATATCATAGATCGGAGCCATTGCTGTGTTAAAAGGATTATCCTTGTTAAAATGAATAAGACTGATCAACGGATGCTGCGGTGCGGGTAGTCCGAAAGCCTGATGGCTTTCGGAGATCGAGATGAAGCGTACCAGTTTATCTTTTTTGGATTTCATACTATAAATCTATAAAAAACCTATGACCAAAGATCATAGGTTTTTGTTAAAACTACCACGGAAGAACATTGTCCTTCCCACTGAAATTGGCAGGACCTGTAAAACTTCCGTTGGGAAGATTTTCAGCCAAAGCAACCCTTATCGGTTCCTTTGAACCTTCCTCCACAGAGTCCGTTCCCTGAAAATTATTGAGGGCCGTAGCTGTAAATCCCGGACTCACCAAATGAACTTTGATAGGGGTATCCTCCAATTCTATTGCCAACGAAAGGAATATTCCGTTGAGTGCCGTTTTCGAAGCGCCATATACCGCATCAAAATTCGAACGGTAAGGGTTTTCTGGATTGGAATTATTACCAAGAGATCCTAAAGCACTGGAAACGGTTACTATTCTTGAATTATCCGATTTATGCAGCAGAGGTAAAAATGCCTGTGTAAGGGCTAATGTCCCAAACACATTCGTATCCCATACGGCTTTAAGCTCACTGAGCGGGGCAATACTTGCGCGTTGCGCACCCAAAACTTCCTCCATCGTACGTCCTGATAGGCCAGCATGAGAAATCGCTGCATTATTCACTAGTAAAGTCAAATAGCCGTGTTCTTTTTCTACAATTTTTACGGCTGAGTTGATAGAATCAGAATTTGTAATATCAAGTTGAATTGCTTTTGCAGATCCACCCAGCTTTTCCGTAGCTGCTTCGCCTTTCTTAAGGTCACGAGAACCTAAATATACTATATAGCCATTCTCTACAAGAGCTTTAGCAATTTGAAATCCCACACCGGTATTTGCCCCCGACACCAGTGCTACTTTATTTTCATTGTTTTGCATAATTTTAATGTTTTAAAAGTTATGTAGCAAAGTTGCACATTATAACAGCAATGGATGTATCCCAATCAAGACTAATTGAAGCCTAACCGAGGATTTTAATATCAAAAAGATTTCCCTTAGGTATCTATACTGCTCTATATATCACCAATATCTCTCACTCTGCTTCCCATCGGCCGGACGATGGTTTTATAACGAAAACAATATTCAAGGCACTGAACGTATAGTGTGCTTTTATCATGGATATTTATTAAATACTTGTTTAAATATTTTCTATTACAACTTGTTTTTATTGTTAATGAAATTTATTTCACTTAACGGTTATATATGTAAAACTTTCATTAACTTTATGAATAACATAAAAACTATACATGAATTATGAAAATTATAAGAATTTTAGTGTCGGTTTTTTCTCTGGTTTTTTCGAATGACATCTTTTCTCAACAGGCTACAGAAGCCAAGACCTATCAAAACTACCCTTTAGGGATGAATATGCTGCAGTTTTCGATCGGGCAGCAATCAACCAATTCAACAATCGACGGAGATATTACACTTCCCAGTAAAGATATCGACATTTCTGCTACCATTATGTACCTTAGATATGCAACATTTTTTAAGGTCTTTAATAAAACTGCCGGGGTTCAGGTTGTACTTCCTTATGTAGATATCAATGCAGATTTTTTTGGTACTAAAGCAAACAGTTCCGGGCTTGGAGATATGATTTTTGTTGTCGGCAGTAATATCGTTGGTGGAAAGCCTTTATCGTTTGGAGAATATCTGCAGACTCCTCGCGAAACGGTGTTCGCCTGGTCTTTTGCAACAACTGCACCAACAGGAAGATTTTCCAGCGAAAAACTGCTGAATCCATCGGGAAACCGTTGGCAATTTAAACCTGAATTGGCTCTTACCATTCCGGTCAACAAATTTGATATTGAAGTGTATGCAGCAGCAAAATTCTTTACAACAAATAAGAAATTACCCTCCACTGTGTTGGGACAGCCGGCTTCATCTGTCACCCAAAAACCGTTTTATAGCTTAACGCTTCACAATGTTTACAACATCAATGATAAAATCTGGGTTTCGTTTGATGCGGCGGCAAGAACGGGTGGAGAAACCAGCAAAAACAGTATCGCGCAAGATGACGCTCAAACCGTACTTGGACTTGGCGGATCAATGAATTATTCGCCGACTGTACATCATAAAATAGGTCTAAGCTATATCAGTAATGCTGCCGGAGATGAAAATTCCCCCAATGGTTCCATTTATGCTCTTAAGTATTCCTATATTTTTGGCGGAGGCATAGATAAAACGCTGAAAGAGCTTAAAAATAAATAATATCATATCACCAATAAAATATTTATTATGCAAACAATTCCTACTTTTTTGCTTGGCACAGCTATAGTAACTGGTGTTTCATTTTGTCAGGCTCAGAATAAAAAAACCTCTATAGCAGAAAAGCAATCCACTTCTTATACAGAAAAAAGCAATAATGCTTTGACTGCTTATTTACCCTTTAATGACAATACCGATTTTGATAATGCACAGAAAGGACTTATTGCTACGTTGCCTTCAGGCGAAATCAAAGATTCTGAAGGTAATATTTCTTACAGTGTCAAAGCATTTGATTTTCTGAAATCCGATGCACCTACAACAGCTAATCCGAGCTTATGGAGGCAGAGCAGGCTGAATGCTGTCAGCGGACTTTTTAAAGTTACCGACAATATTTATCAGATACGAGGTTTTGATCTTGCTAATATGACCTTGGTAAAAGGAAAAACAGGTTGGATTGTTATTGATCCGCTTACCGTTCAGGAAACAGCTTTAGCTGGAATGGAATTGGTAAAAAAACACATCGGAGATTTTCCCGTAAAGGCTGTTCTTCTTACACACAGTCATATTGACCATTTCGGCGGGATGAGAGCATTTATTAATGAAAAAGATATTCAAAGTGGTGCCATTAAAGTGTATGCGCCTGAAGGATTTTTTGAGCATTCTATTAGCGAAAATGTAATGGGGGGAAATGCAATGAGCAGAAGAGCTGCCTATATGTACGGAAATCTTTTGCCTAAAAGTGCCGTTGGAAGCCTTGGATCCGGATTGGGGACGACTACAGCTAAAGGAAGCACAGGAATATTGGAGCCTACTGATATCATTTCAAAACAGGATGGTGAAACGAAAATCATCGACGGTGTCAAAATAGAATTTATTTATACTCCTGAATCGGAGGCTCCGGCGGAAATGATGTTTTACTTCCCTGAGTTCAAGGCTTTTTGTCAGGCCGAAAATATTTCCCATACGCTTCACAATCTTTATACATTAAGAGGCGCACAGGTAAGAAACGGGCTGAAATGGAGCAGCTATATTGATAAAAGTATTCAGAAATTCGGGGATCAGGTAGAAGTTTCCTTTGGTTCCCATCATTGGCCTGTATGGGGAAATGATAATATTATAAAATTCTGGGAAAACCAGAGAGATATGTATCGTTTTATTCATGATCAGACTTTAAGACTTGCCAACCAAGGATATACTCCGACGGAAATCGCTGAAATACTGACATTACCTGACGAACTTAATAAGCAGTTTTATAACCGCGGGTACTACGGTTCTGTAAGTCACGATGTTAAAGCACAATATCAACTTTATTTCGGATGGTTTGATGGTAATCCATCCAACTTAAATCCGTTGCCGCCATCCGAAGCGGGTGCGAAATATGTTGAATTTATGGGCGGTGCCGAGAATGTTTTAAAGCAAGCCAAGAAATCTTATGACAAGGGTGAATATCGATGGGTTGCTGAGGTTTTGAAGCATCTCGTTTTTGCTGACAGCAAGAACCAAGAAGCTAAAAATTTACTCGCCGATTCTTACGAGCAGTTAGGCTATATGTCGGAATCGGGACCTTGGCGAAATTTTTATCTTACAGGAGCATCTGAGCTTAGAAATGGAAAGAAAAATATTTCAAGGGGAGGAACAACAAGTAAAGATATGATCAGCGGAATGTCTTCTGAATTATTCTTTGATTATCTCGCCATGCGCTATAAAGGAACCGACTATTTTAAAGATCAGTTTAATTTTAACATTCTGCTTACTGACAGAAATGAAAAAGTTGGTTTAATCGTCAAAAACGGAATGGTAACCCCAAGAATTGGCACATTTCTAAAGAATAATATTACCGCGACTATTTCTGTTAGCCGTAATGATCTTGCGATATTAACAGCTGGAAACAACAGTAAGGTAAATGAATATATTAAAAACGGAAAGATAAAAATCGAAGGTAATGCGGATGCTTTCAATCAATTTATTCAACATATCGATAATTTTGATCCTTGGTTTAATATCGTTGAACCTTAATCTATTTTTCAGATAAGATCCCTTTTATGATTGCAGATCAAATTGTCATTTTACAAGTTGATGACTCTGATAAATTAAATGAACTCTTTGAGCTTGAAATTTCTAAACTGGAATACAATCCCATCACCAAAGAACTGATGAAGAAGATACTCTTAGATAATTACAAGCAGTTTACTTACGATATCGAAGCGAAAAGAAAATCTATTTCAAAAGAGATCAGTTTACTTCGTGAAAAAGTTTCGATAGATAAATATCTTTCCGATAAATTGTATGAAGATGATTATAAGGAAATAAAAAATGCTCACAAAACCCAAATCGAGCAGTTGGAATTGAAACTTCAGCACATTGTATCAGAAAGCAAGAAACTTGACATAAGACAAAGATAGAAAATGCACTCAATTCAATGGAAAACCTTGCAAACCTTTATCAGCAGGGAGATTTACAAACAAAAAGGACGATTAGGTGCTTAATATTTCCCCAAAAAGTCGAATTTGACGGAAAAAGTTTTCAAACACCTAAAATGAATATTGTTGCGCAGTGTATCTATCAGTATAACAACGGATTAGGAAATAAAAAAACCGACATTGAAGAGTAAAATCTTAAAATGTCGGTCTAGTGACCTCGACAGGATTCAAACCTGTAACCTTCTGAGCCGTAATCAGATGCGCTATTCAGTTGCGCCACGAGGCCTTTTGTTTCCTTGTTGTTTAAAGGTTTGCAAATATAGCACTTTTTTCTTTTCTTTGAAAGATGAAAGCAAAAATTTTACTGTTAATCGCGTTTTTCACGCTAATCGCCTGTAAAAGAGAACCAAAAATTTCGTCTTCGGAAGCCGTTTCAATTTCAAATCTGGTAACCTATAAGGTTCAAAATGGTGTTTTGCAGATGAAGTCGGGAAATTTTACCTACGATTTCAAACAAAATCAAATTCCTTTCAAGAAAATCATTTTACTGAATGCGAGCATGGCGGGATATATTTCCGAACTTAATGCTGTGGATTTATTGATCGGAGTTTCCAGTCCGGAGTATATTTATTCGGAAAAAATTCAAAGTTTATTAAAAGATGGAAAAATTCAGAATGTAGGAAGCGATCAGAAATATGATGTTGAAAAAATTATTTCTCTGAAGCCGGATGCGATTTTCACCAACCACATTGCCAGTTTCGACAACACTTATCAGTTGCTGAAAAATAATGGGATTCAGGTTGTTTTTCTGGATGAATATATGGAACAGAAACCGCTTGAAAAAACCGCTTATCTTAAAATCTTCGGGAAGCTTTTAGGAAAAGAAGAAGAAGGCGAAACCAAATATAAAGAGATTGAAAAAAATTATAATGAATTAAAACAGTTAGCGTTAAAGGCAAAAGAAAAGCCGACGGTTTTAGCCAACGAAATGTACGGAGATGTATGGTATTTGCCAGGCGGAAAAACATCTGTCGCTAACTTTATTTCTGATGCCAATGCCAATTATGTACTGAAATCCAACACGGAAGAAAAAGCAGTTACCATGAGTTTTGAAGAGGTTTTTGCCACAGCAGATAAAGTTCAGTATTGGGTAAATGCAGGCAATCACATCACCAAGAGGGAAATGCTCAGCATGAATCCTTTATATGGAGAATTAAACGTTTTCAACAAAGGAAAAGTATATGTTATCACAGGTAAAGAAAGAGCGAAAGCCAATGATTTTTTCGAGAGCGGGGTGGTACGTGCTGATCTCGTTTTGAAAGATTATATCAAGATTTTTCATCCCGAATTACTGCCGGATTATCAGCTGACCTACATGAAAGAATTGCAATAACTCGGAGTATTTGCTTATTTTTGACAATCATTTTACCAAGATTATGTGGAAAAAAATTAAACAGATTATATTCATTATTCTGATTCTTAATGTGGTATTCATCGTTTGGGGACGTTTTTTTAATCCGCCTATCACACTTACGCAAATCGGTGGGCTTTTCGAATACGGAAGGCTGCAGAGAGATTATATCCCCTATGATGAAATGGGAGATAAGGTAAAAAAGGCAGTCATCGCATCTGAAGACCAGAAATTCTTTAATCATGATGGTTTCGACTATTCCGCAATCGAAAAAGCCATGAAAAACAATGAAAAAGGCAAAAAACTGAGAGGCGGAAGTACCATTTCCCAGCAAACTGCAAAAAATGTTTTTCTTTGGCAGGGCAGAAGCTGGCTGAGAAAAGGGCTGGAAGCAGTATATACTTTTAT
The DNA here is from genome assembly GCF_900129245.1 of Chryseobacterium arachidis. GTDB lineage: Bacteria > Bacteroidota > Bacteroidia > Flavobacteriales > Weeksellaceae > Chryseobacterium > Chryseobacterium arachidis. The sequence continues at coordinate 175,905 of NZ_FQUT01000010.1, read as the reverse complement.
CATTGAAAAAGTATGGTCTAAAGATATTATCCTTGAACGCTACCTGAATTCTATTGAAATGGGGCAGGGAGTTTTTGGAGTAGAAGCAGCTGCAAAGTATTATTTCGGAAAATCGTCTAAAGATCTCACCTCTTCTGAAGCAGCCTGGATTGCGGCAGTTTTACCTAATCCTAAAAAATACGATCCTAAAAATCCGTCTGCCTATTTGAGAAAGAAGCATAACTGGATTATGCGACAAATGAGGAATGTGAGTTTGAAATAGTATCTTTGTACTAATGAAATTCCTAAATTCTAGCGTAAACTTTGATTCGATTCTTAAAAAATACTTTTCTTTTAAGAATGAAACCCTTTCCTTAGAGCCATTGGCTGAACTTTTGGAAAGTGTAAAAAAAGCTGAATTTAAGGAGGTTCTTCGTTTTTTCAAAAATAATCCTCAGTCTACCGAAAATTTTAAATATTATATTCATCATATTTTCAGTGAAAGAACTTTTAATCTGTCGCTGACAGAGGCTAATATCCTGTCCGAAAATGCCTTCATTCCCGAATTTAAAAAAAGGATTCTGAATAAAGTTCTGCCTCCGGTTGTTAATGAAAAAACAATTTGGTATCTGATTGATAACGTCAGTTTAAGGCCTAAAAAAGACCTGAGCTATTTTCATAATCTTCCGGAGAATGAAGTGGATGAACTGTTTAATATTCTTGGGATTTCCGATTTTATTGTCAGCCACAAAGTAAAAAAGGAAATTCTTTTCTCCATGAACATCCTTTCATGGCGTGTAACGGGCGCTGCAATGGAAGTTGAAGTGGTAAGAATGGCTCCGCAATACAGGAATTTTGATAATCCGTTTTTGGCACTTCAGAATGAGCTTGAAGAGTTGGCTGCGGAATTTGAAAAGAATCCTGAGCTTCAATTGCATTCCAAGGACAGCAGATATAAGCAGATTAAAATTTATATTGAACAATGTCTGGAATTTGTTAATATTTCGTTTAAAAACTCTTCTAAATACGGTATTTCAGGAAAAATTAATCAGTCACTACTGAAAATTCGGCAACAAGTTCAGAGAATTTATGAAATTGTTCAGTTGTTGGTGATTGATCAGGAAAAAGATATTTTGATAAATTCCAAACGGTTGATTTTTAATATTTTAAAATATAAATCTCATCGAAATAACGTTTCAGAACTTATCAATGACAGTACCCGTATGATCTCTCACTTGATAACCAACCATACTGCGGAGACCGGAGCGCATTATATTACTTCGACTCGTAAAGAATACATGACGATGTTTTATAAAGCCAGTGGGGGTGGAATTATTGTAGGAGCTTTATGTGTACTGAAAATGCTGTACGGATACATTCCCGGAAGCGATTTTTCGCATGCATTTCTGTATTCCATGAATTATGCGATGGGATTCGTTATGATCTACCTGATGGGATTCACATTGGCCACTAAACAACCTGCAATGACGGCTGCAACAATGACTAAAGTATTGTCTGAAGAAGGAAATATAAAAAGTAATTACACCGAATTTGCGCATCTTGTTTCAAAATTATTCAGAAGTCAGTTTATTGCGTTCGTGGGGAATGTATTGCTGTCTTTTCCTGTTGCACTGCTGATAATCTATGGATTAGACGTATTTTTCTCTCAGAATTTAGCTGTTGAACGATCCGACAGACTGCTGAAAGACCTGGATCCTTTCAGATCTAAAGCAATCCTTCATGCAAGTATCGCTGGGTTTTATCTTTTTATTTCGGGGATTATTTCCGGAAATATCGGGAACAACTCGGTTTTTTATCAGATTCCGGAAAGAATAGCGAAGAATTTTTCGATAAGAAGACTGTTGGGGAAGCGCTTTGCTAAAAGCCTGTCTAAATATTATGCTAAAAACTGGCCCGGAATTGTCTCCAATTTCTGGTTCGGAGTTTTCCTTGGAGCTACAGCGCCGGTGGGCTTGTTTCTGGGCCTGGATCTGGATATTCGGCACATTACTTTTGCCGCAGGAAATTTTGCTTTAGGCTTGTATGGGAAAGATTTTTCTGTTGATTCCTACACTTTTTGGATTTCTTTTATTACGGTTTTTCTGATCGGATTTTTTAACTTTCTGGTGAGTTTCACACTTTCTATGTTTTTAGCGTTCAGATCTAGAAAGCTGAATGTAGGACAAGTAAGTGAGATTTACAGAGAAATTTTTAAGTATTTCCTGAACCATCCGCTGAAGTTTTTCATTCCGCTGCGATCGAGATTAGATAACAGGGCAGACGAACTGATAAACAGCAGAATGTCTACAAAATCTGAAGATCATTAAATTTATCAGCTCCGAATTTGTCCTGAAACTTTTTTAAGTAAAAGCTTTTACGCATCTGAAAATCGTGCTTCAGTATGGGCGAATTAATTTTTATGATGACACATTTATCCTCAATATTCACACTTTTAATTTCGTTAAAAAGGCTTTCGTCAAGGTAATCCTCCAAAAAGTCTTTAATTTCAAAAGCGATTAATTTATGTTCGAAACCATGAATCCTTGCAAAAGATTTTACAAGTTCTGAGGATTGGAATTCACGTTTTTTATTTTTTTTCATGTTTATTTTTGAGTATATTGTGTTTGTAATCCTTTGCTTTGGAAAAATTTTTCCAGTTCAGGATAAAACTTATTGCACTGATCATTAATGAAAATACTACTTTCTGTAGAAGATCTTAAACCGTCGCATTCAAAGCAGATTTCAAAAATATCAAAAACTTTATCGTCTTCATCATAGAAAAGTACTGCGTTTCTTGGAAAAAAACATTTGTTTCCCATAACGCTGCCACCCATGAATTTTCCGCAGGTATTGAAAATTGTATTGTAAAGTTGATGAATTTCAGGAAGATTTAGAGTTTTTGATTCATCAATACCAATTAGATTTTTTTGTTTATGAATATTCTTAATATCAATGGGTTTCTTTTGAGCTTCTTCCCATTTTTTTAAGGCATTAGAGTCTGAAGCAATATTCGGTGGTGGCGGCAACGGAACCATGCCGCGGAATTGTACATTATAAGAAATGATTTTTATTGTTGTTGCCTTATTAAAAGGAAAACTATTAATCATTTCATTTGTCGAAAATTTTTTTTGACCGAATGAAACAGAAAATAATACCAGACAAATAAAAAATAACAATCTTTTCATTACTTATTTTTCTTCTTTATATTGAGTTTTGACCCCTGTTTTATTAAAAAACTTTTCTAGTTTATTGTAGATGTCATCACAAACTAAATCATTGTCAAATAAATTTTTAGGATCAGATTCAAAACCTCCACATTGAAAACAGATTTCCAGATAGCCGAAAATTTTATCGTCTTCATCATAAAAAAGAATGGCATTTCTGGGAAAATAGCACCCGCTGGTACTAATCAATCCCATCATATATTTACCACATTCATTGAAAATAATATTAGACAACTCTTTGATCTCTATTAAGTTTAAATTCTTTTGTTGTTGTGCTCCGTTAAGATTCTCATCGGATAAAATATCGGATAATTTTACAGGAAACTTTCTGTTTTCATAATTTTTTATAGCTATTGAATCCCCGATGGGTGGTGGAGTATAGATAGGTTCTTTCTTAAAATCTAAATTATAAGAAACAAGCTTTATTTTTGAAGTTTTATTAAAAGGGAATTTTTTTATATGATTATTAAAAGCTGTTGGTTTAAAATCTCGATTAATATAAGTGTCAAAGACTTTAGGTTCATGAGGTACTTTTATTTTTTTCTGACTAAAACAGAAAGCAAAAGATAAAATAGATAATATGAAATATATTCTTACCATTATATCTCAAAAATAATACTTTCCTCATTAATTTTCTTCACAACATTTTCCGTACGCTCTCTGTGCGTATCCGTAATGAAAATCTGCCCGAAGTTTTCCTGATTCACCAGCTCGATCAACTGTGAAACACGGCTGTCATCCAGCTTGTCAAAAATGTCATCCAATAAAAGAACCGGTGTTTTGTTGGTTAACTCCTTGATCAGGCTCATCTGAGCTAATTTTAATGAAATTAAAAATGACTTTTGCTGTCCTTGTGAACCAATTTTCTTGATTAAAACAGAATTCATTTCAAATAAAAGGTCATCTTTATGAATTCCTTTTGAAGTATAGGTCAGCATTCTGTCTTTTTCTAAACTTTCCTTCAGTAAATTTTCAAAATTATCTTCCAGTAAATGAGATTCATAAATAACGGAAACCGTTTCCTTTCCGCCGGAAATAATCTGGTAAAAATTCTGTACGATCGGATTTAGTTTTTCAACAAAATCCCTTCTCTTATTAAAAATTTTAGTTCCGAATTTTATAATAGGATCATCATAGATTTCCAGGGAATCTTTATCCCAAACTCTGTTTTTGGCGAAATATTTTAATAATGCATTTCTCTGTTGAATCGTTTTCTGATACTGAATCAGATCAAATAAATATCCCGAATCGGTCTGGGAAATCATAGAATCCAGAAACTTTCTCCGACTTTCTCCCGAATCTGAAATTAGGTTGGAATCATACGGGGAAATCATCACACTGGGCAAATATCCGATATGATCTGCCATTCGATCATAGCTTTTGTCATTTTTTTTAATGACTTTTTTTGCTTCTTTAGGCTGAAGAATTTTAATATTATCTTCACTGTCATCGTTTTGAACTTCAGCATCAATCGTGAAAAAATCTTCATCCGTTTTGATGTTGTTCAGATCTGTATTTCCCAAAAAACTTTTTCCGACCGAAAGATAATGAAGCGCATCCAGAATGTTGGTCTTTCCCACGCCGTTGTTTCCCACAAAACAATTGATTTGCGGCGAAAACTCAAATTTTTTCTCAGAATGGTTTTTGAAATTGTACAGGGAAAGCTTTTTGATAATCATTCGTCAAAAATACTTCATTATTAGTAAAAATAAAAAAGGAAGTGCAGAGCAAGTTTCAACACCGAAAGAAAAATAGGCATCACTTCTCTCATTTTCAGAGAAATAAATTAAAAAATAGGTGATAATGCCTGAAAGAAAAAAAGCAATTGAATAATTTAAATCCAGATAAAAAGCGGAAAGAACATTACTGACAAAAACCAATAAATAAGCAATATATTTCGTGTTTTGAACACCAATGATCGTTGGGAATGTTTTCACTGTATCCACTTTCATATCGCGAATGTCAAACGGTAAAACCAAAGCGGTAATAAAGAAAAAACTTATTAAAAATATAGGAACATCAAACTCAGGAAGTGTGAGCCAGCAATTCATCAATCCCCAAACCAAACCTACATAAAACACTTTCAGCAAAGGGATTTTTCGGATATACACATCAAGAAAAAAGCTGTTATACAATAATCCTAAAACTACAATGACAAACCATTTTATCAGCCGTATTTCATTATGATTATGAATAATTAAAAATGCACAGATAATTCCTGCAACTGCATTTAAAATTAAAATTTTAAAAAAATGTTTTGTTTTCTGATATTTCGTATAAAGATAACCGCTGAAATACGTTATAAAAATGAGAAAGACAGTAGGATAGCGGAATGTATTTTGCTCCAGCATGAAAAATACTGCAAATAAAGTTCCTGTTAACGATACGTAAAGTTGGCTGTCGATAACGGATTTTTTCAGTATTTTTAAAGAATTCATTTATCAAAATTAATACCTATGAAAAACATCTGCAAATGTGTTTTGTTATTTTTATTTTTTTCTTATGGTCTTTTTTATGCTCAGAACTATTACGAGGATCAATGGAAAAAAATTGCAGAAGGATACAGCAATGGAGATTTCAAATCCAGTTTACCAATTATTTTGGATATTCAAAACACTGCTATCAGAGAAAAAAATGCGTCACAGCTTATCCGTTCTCTGAAAGCAGAATTTGCGATCTATAAAGAAACCAAAGATGATCCTAAAAATGACTATGCATCTGCTTTTTTTACAAAAATTCAAGACACCGAAAAAAAACTGAGTAATGATGAGCTTTTGCTTTTTAAAGTATTGGAGATTGAATTTTTTGAAAATTATTTTGATACTAAAAGATGGGAAATTTTAAAAAGGACAAATCTTAGTGACACAAAAGTCTCAAGAATAGAATCATGGACAAAGCTTGATTTTAAAAACTTTTATACTCAAAGATTCGAAGAACTTTCGTCAATTGATTCAAGATTAAAGAAAATCGGTCTTGAAAAGTATAAGGATATATTTAAAACAGAAAGTGATTTTGAGTTTTTTCCTACTTTGTATGATTGGAAGGTAAAGAAAAACATTGATTTTTTGAAAAACAGTAACATTTTTACCGAAAATGAATTAAAAGCTAATAAATCCGTTATTTCAAATCTATATCAAGATCTAATTAATTCTAATGATAATAATCCGAAATTATATTTTCAGCATCAGAAACTGATCTTTGAAAACTCCGGAACTGATAGAGAAGACTTTGTGAATAAGCAGATTTCTTTACTCAATTCATCTGTGAAAGGAGATTATAAAATATTGATCTCCAGAAATGTAGTGGATTTTTTTAATGGAAAATCAAAGTTTATAGAATCGGTACAATTAATTGATAAGATGAAATCGGAATATCCGGATTCTAAATTTTTAAGCAATATTATTTATCAGGAAAATATAATAAAAGCACCAACTGTACAATTAACTTATGATGTTCATAATCTGCCTGAAAAGCCCATCCATATTATTGCTAAACACAAGAATGCGGATAATTTTACAGTTAAGATTTATCAGGTGAATGATTTTAAGAAAAGCCTTCAATATTTAGAAAATCTTTATTATAAAGATTATTACGACAAAATAGAGAAAACACTCGTTCGTACAGACATTTTTTCTCTGCCCAACAAAAAGGATTACAAAACATATTCGACTTCTTTGGCAATGAATCCGCTTCCAAAAGGACTTTATATTGTGGAGTATATCAATGGTGAAGATATTTCTAAATTTTTGTTTATTGTGACTTCTTCAAGAGTTATTTATGATCAAAATAAGAATTATATTCTTGTTTCAAGGGAAAACGGAGAAATAAAGCCTAATACGAAATTGCTGCAATATGATTTCAAGGACTATCTGAATACGAGTGAAACCGAGATTCTCATTAAAACGGACAATTTTGCGAAATTTGCCCCCAAAAATAATTATTATAGCCAAATGGAGCTGCTTTATGAGCCAGGCTCTAATGATTTTAATCTTTTAAACAATTACTACGACTGGGATGGAAATTATAGAAACGAGTATCCTCTCAGTCAGATTTTTTTAGACAGACAAATTTACAGACCAGGGCAAACGGTTCACTTCAAAGTCATTTCTACATATCCAGATTATGAAAAAAAACGGGATGGGTTAGTAGTAGACAATGAGCAGGATATCACGTTGTATGATGCCAACAGGCAGGTTGTTGCTACCCAAAAACTAAAAACAAATTCATTCGGATCTTATAACGGAACTTTTGTGCTTCCAAAAGATAAGATGAACGGACAGTTCAGCCTAAGTGTTTCAGGAACATATAACAACAGGAATTTTAGTGGTAATAAATATTTTTCTGTAGAAGAATATAAACGTCCAAAATTTGAAATTCTTTTTGACACCATTAAAAATGACTACAAATATGGCGAAACAATAGAACTGAAAGGAAAAGTTCTTACTTTTTCAGGAATTCCTCTGAGTAATGCAGTTGTAAATTATGATATTAAAAGAGAAAATATTCGTCAGCGGTATTTTTGGTGGTATCAGGATGTTTATAATAATTATAATCCGATTTTAGGAAAAGTTGAAACCAATGATAAAGGTGAATTTACTATTAAAATTGATCTTAAAAAAGACGAAACCAAAGAAGGAATTCAAATTGACGGTTATACAATAAAAGCCACTGTTACAGATATTAATGGAGAAACACAATCAGCCACAATAGATGTAAATGTAGCTTCTGTATCTCATTATTTAGAGGCTGAACAGATTAAAGAAACTGCCGCTGAGAATGATGTAAAAGTAAAAGTATCAACATTCAATTACAACGGGATTGCTTTAGATAAAAGTTATAAAGTAAAATTAATTCAGCTTAAACAGCCTGAAAGAGTATTGAGAAATAATTTTCAGAATAATGTTCAGGATCTTCCCAAGTTTTCAAAAGAAGAATTTTTAAGCAAATTTCCTCATGACCGATATGATAAATTCGAAGATCAGAAATATTGGGAAACTTTAAAAACCGTTATTAATGATCGTACAGAAAAAGGGAAAGAATTAAATCTCGGAAAATTAGAAGCGGGAACGTACAGATTACTCATTTATAATATTGAAGGTAAAGATTCTATCAAAGCAGAACAGGATTTCAGTGTTTGGAGTAAAAAAAGTTTAGGCAAAAATCAATATCCGTTTTTGAAAGTTGTTGTCCCTAGAAATGAAGTACAAAGAGGTTCTTCGGTAACGGTTTATGCCTATTCTGCAATTCCCGATGCTACAGCAAATATTTATCTGCAAGATGGAAACGGAAATCCGAAGTTTGAGAAGAAAAAGTTTGTCAACGGAATTGCTACCTTCACCTTCCCGGTTTCTCAAAATAAAGATGTTGTAAAGTATAATGTTCAGTTTGTAGTGGCGCATTATAATGATGTTCAGAACCAATATGTAGATATCTATGTAAAAAAAGATGAAGATCCTCTGAAAATAGAATTAACGACTTTTCGAGATAAGTTGGAACCGAATTCCAAAGAAAAATGGAGTGTAAAAATCACGGGTAAAAATAAAGAAAAAGTGATTGCTGAGGTTTTGGCGAATATGTATGATAAATCTTTGGATAAATTTGCTGTAAATACTTATAAATGGTCAAAAATTTACTATCCGCCAAACGTTTTGAAAGATTTTAATATTGATAATTTCATCGTAACAGAATATTGGGCTAAACCGGTCAAATATCTTGCAACGAAAGGTATTAATCTGCCGACATTTAATTGGTTTGATGAAAATGTTTTGTACGATTTGCTGACGAAATATGGCTTAACAACAGATACGGATGGTGATGGTGTAGATGATAGAAATGATGCATGTCCTACGGTTCCCGGAACTCCAGAATATAACGGATGTCCTAAAGCTAAAAAAATGGTCGCAGCAGAAGTTGAAAGCAGCTATAAAGGGCCTAGGAATCGTTTTGCAAAATATCCGGATACAGACGGCGATGGAGTTCTGGATAAAGATGATATTAAAAAGCCAAGTGATAAGAAAGAAAATCTGGATGAGGTAAAAGCCCGTCAGAATTTAAATGAAACTGCATTTTTCTATCCTGACCTAAAAACAGATGCTAACGGAAATGTAAGCTTTGAATTTACGACCCCGGAAGCTTTGACAAAGTGGAAATTAATGTTCCTTGCACATACAAAAGATGTGAGAACAGCAACTTTGGAACAGGAAATTATTACGCAGAAAAAACTTTCTGTAACTCCTAATTATCCAAGATTTTTGCGTGAAGGAGATGAATTGGATTTTCAGGCTAAAATTTCAAATCTTACTTCAAAAGCTCTTAAAGGTTCGGCATCTTTACAAATTTTAAATACTGAAAATAATGAAGATATTACTTCTCTTTTCGGAATTACATCTTCGGTTAAAGATTTTGAAGTAAAACAAACAGGAAATTCTGTTCTGAGCTGGAAAATAAAAACGCCTTATCATAAAGTCAATTCAATTATTATAAAAGTGATTGCCAAATCAGGAAAATATTCTGATGGTGAACAGATTCCGGTTGCAGTTTTATCCAATACAATGCTTTTAACGGATACCGTTCCGGTTTTTGTGAAAGAAGGGCAGACGAAAACATTTAAAATAGATAATTTAACACATGATGTTTCGTCAACTGCGATTAATTTCAGCAATACATTGGAACTGAAAACCAATCCTATTTGGGAAATTCTTTTCGCACTTCCTGACCTGAGTGATAATCTTAATATCAGTTCGGATTCTCGTTTCAATACCTGGTTTGCAGACATTGTCGGAACTGAGATTTTTAAAGCAAACCCAAGAATGAAAGCCGTTTTTGATGAATACAAATCTGCGGATCTTCTAAAAAGTAATTTAGAGAAAAATCAGGAACTTAAACAGGTCCTTTTGGAAGAAACACCTTGGGTTTTACAGTCGCAATCTGAAGGGGAAACAATGAATAAAGTAGCAAGACTTTTTGATGTAAATGCAATGAAAAATTCAATCAATTCGGATTGGGATATTTTGTTGCATTATCAGAATGGTGATGGCGGTTTTCCCTGGCTTCCGGGGTATAAAAGCAATTATTCCGTTTCATTATATATTCTTAAAAATTTAGGAAAAATGAACGAATGGCTGAAAGGCGGAATGTCGGAATATCAGTTGACGGGACAGAAAGCAATGGTTTCCAGATTGATTAATTATATCGATACAGAATTGGAAATTTATTGGAAAGAAGAGGAAGATAATCCTTGGAGCAATTTTGCTTTGGATTATTTGGACACAAGACGTTATTGGGAAAAAGAATATCCTCTGGACAAAAAAGGAGCAAGATTGAAGCAAATTATTATCGATCGTGCAAATAAGTTTAAAGTAACAGATCTTACCTTCTATGGAATTCACAGAGCGGCACTTATTTTGGATAGTTATAGTTTAAAAGTTCCGTCACAGAAATTAATTAATTATTTAAAAGAAACATCTGTATCATCAGAAACTCAAGGGGCATATTGGAAGAAAAATCTGAACGATTGGGGATGGTACGAATCCAAAGCCGTAAATCATGCGGGAGCCATTGAAGCTCTAAACAAAATAACTCCGAATGATGTTAATTTTATTGAAGAAACAAAGGTTTGGCTGGCAACGCAAAAAGAAACCAATTCTTGGGGAAATTCCAGAACAACAGCCGAAATTATTTACATTTTGATGAACTCAGGGAAATCATGGACAACGCCGGAAGCAGATAAAGTCACTGTAATTTGGAGTGGAAAAGAAATTTCTACACAAACAAAAACTACAGGATATCTGAAGCAGGTTATAAAATCTGACAAAATTGATACAAATTTAGGTGAAGTTACCGTTACAAAACCGGGTCCTGGAATTGTACAGGGAGGATTATTTTGGCAATATTATGATGATCTGAGCAAAGTAAAATCTACAGAAACTTATATTGCCATAACCAGAGAATTTTATAAAAAAATAAAAACGGACAACGGTGAAGAATTAGTGAAAATTACAGAAAACAGCCCGTTAAATGTTGGGGATATGGTGACTGTAAGAATGATTCTTGATACAGACCGCCCAATGCAATATGTTCATCTGAAAGACATGAGAGCAGCAGGATTGGAGCCTGTAGACGTGCTTTCAGGATATCAATGGAAGAATAATTTGGGATATTATCAGACAACAAAAGATGCGTCTACCAACTTCTACATTTCTTATATGCCGAAAGGAAAGTATGTATTTGAATACGATTTGGTATGCAATGCTTCGGGGAACTTCTCAAGCGGATTTGCAACACTGCAGAATTATTATGCTCCTCAGATGAATGCCAGAACAAAAGGTGATACAATAGAAATAAAAAAATAAACACATTTAATATAATGAAATATATCAAGTTTTTAGTCATAATTTTTTGCATAAGCATTTGCGGAAAATTATATGCTCAAAAATACTACGACGAGCAATGGAAAAAAATAGCTTCAAATTCACAAAAAGGGACTTATAAATCTAATCTTCCTATAATTTTAGAGATACAGAAACAGGCGATGAAAGAAAATAATATGGTACAGCTGATTATCGCTTTGAAAGGCGAATTTAGTATTCTGGATACAACAAGTGATGACGACCAGAACAATTCTGCTTCAAAATTTTTCGGTAAACTACAAAATGCGGAAAAAGATTTGAAAGGTGATGAAAAAATAATGTTTAAAGTCTTATTAACTACTTTTTTTATTGATTACTACAATCAGAATTCGTGGAAAATTGATGGCAGAACAAATACAAATTCTCAGGATGTTTCACAAATTGAAACATGGAGCAAGCTTGATTTTAAAAATTATCTGAATAAAAACTTTCAGGAGCTCGATCAGCAAAAAGCTGATATGAAAAAAATAACGTTGAGTAAATACAAGGATATTTTTTCTAATACAAAAGATATTGCTTATTTCCCGACTTTACTGGATTGGTATTTACTGAGAAAAGTTAATTTTTTGTCAGATAATGGACTTTTCACTCAGAATGAGCTTGCAGAAAACCGTATTAAGACTAATGCAATCTTTGATGAGTTGATTGCTCAAAACAACGGGAATTCCAGATTGTATTTTATGAATGAAAAATTGCAGGAAAATTGCAATTTTAATCATTGTAAAGATAAATTGGAACAATTGCAGAATTTGGTGAAATCTAATGTTGAAGGAGATTATAAGGTTCTGATTATGGAGCAGATCATGAACGAATTGATTTCTAAAAAGAGAGAAAAAGAGGCTCTTACCATCGCAGATCAGGCCAAAAAGCAATATCCGAATTCTCCTTTTCTTGAAAATATTAAAAGTAAAGAGAACGGAATCATTAATCCGAGTCTGAACATAAAATATGAGCAGCAGACTCAAAGTAATCTTCCGATTCATTTTGTGGCGGAGTATAGAAATGTTTCTGCATTTTCCATCAATATTTATGAAGTCAAAGAAGATCTTGCATCGTTTATGCAGTATGCAAGAAATCCTTACTCGAATATGTTTGACAAGGTAAAAAAAAATCTGGTAAGAAAAGAAGCCTATCAATTGAATGATCCTAAAGATTATCAGACTCATAAAACTTCTTTAGAAATCAAGCCGCTTCCGTCGGGAATTTATCTCGCAGAATATTCTGTAGTAGGAATAAATGCAAAAGATGCGGATGCCGAAAAAGATTTTTATTTTTTAGTAGCTGATAATAAAATAATTTATCAGTCGAAAACGGATAGGAACCAGCTGTTAAATGAGTTAAAATTAGTGAATAATGAGAATGGAAAACCATTACTTCATGAAAATCTTACTTTTTACGAATACACTTCCGGTAAATTATTAAATAAAGTTGAAGGAAAAACAGATGAAAAAGGCGTTTTCAAGCTACCAACAACGGAAAGTAAGGAATACTACAGATCTTTCTTAATTAAACAGTCAAAAACAAACGATTTCCAGATCATGAATGTGTATGGAAATACTATTTCTGATAATTATAACGCTAATAAAGAAGATCAGTCAAAAGCTCAAATTTTTACAGACAGAGCGATCTACAGACCGGGGCAAACGGTTTATTTTAAAGTAATTAATACAAAATTAGCTAAAGAAACCGAATCTGTTATTTCAGGATTAAAGCAAAAAATAACCTTGCTGGATACCAATGGCCAGGAAGTTTCTTCTCAGGATTTTACAACCAATGAATTTGGTTCTTACCACGGAAGTTTTATCCTGCCAAAAGGAAAGCTGAACGGATCATTTTCTTTAAGAACAGACGGCAATCAAGGGTATAGAAATATCACAGTTGAGGAATATAAACGCCCGAAATTCGAGGTTACTTTCGATCCTGTAAAAGAAGAATACAAATACGGACAAACCATCGAGCTGAAAGGTAAAGCGATGATGTTTTCGGGAGTAGCTTTAAGCAATACAACAGTAAGTTATGAAATTAAAAAACACAACATCCGATGGAAATATTTTTGGTGGTATTCTCCTGAAAATGATAATGAAAACTCGATTTTAGGAGAAGCGAAGACGAATGAAAAAGGTGAATTTACCATTAAGCTTGATCTTAAAAAAGATGAAAAATTAGATGGAATTCAGGTTGATAATTATGAAATAAATGCTTCGGTTACGGATATTAACGGCGAAACACAGACCGGCAATACAGAATTAAAAGTAGCTTCGGTTTCCCATTATATCAAAGCCGATGAAATTAAAAATGTTTTTGCCGACGAAAATGTAAAACTAAAAGTTGAAACAAAAAATTACAACGAGCAAATTCTTAAGAAATCTTATCAGGTAAAATTGTCAAAAATTGAATCTTCCGACAGAATTTTCCGAAGCAATTTTGAAACAGCGATTCAGTATCTACCAAAGTTTTCAAAAGCAGAATTCATCAGTAAATTTCCTCATGATTATTTTGATAAAGATGATTTAGAGAGATCGAAAGCTAAAAAAGTTCTTTCCGACAAAACTCAACAATCTTCCACTGAATTGGATCTGGGAAAACTTGAGGCAGGAGATTATGAACTGGAATTATACAATATTGAAGGAAAAGATACGATCAAAACTTTACAGAATTTCAGTGTCTGGAATAAAAATTCTTTGAAACCGGATCAAAAACCATTCTTAACCGTTATTGAACCTAAAAATGAATGTTCGAGGGGCGAAAAAGCAAAAATTTATGTGTATTCTGCAATTCCGGATGCTTTGGTGAATGTATTTATCCAAAACGGATCGGGAAAAACAATTTCTGAAGTTCATCCGTTGAAAAACGGAGTTTTGGAATATACTGCAGAAATCCCTAAAGATAAAAGTGTGACAACTTTAAATTTGCAATTCCAGATTGTAGCATTTAACGATGTTCAGACAAGTTCTGTCAATATAAAAATAAAAGATACAGATCAGCCGCTGAGAATAGAAACGGTAACTTTCAGAGATAAATTAGAACCGAATTCGAAGGAAAAATGGTCAGTAAAAGTGTTAGGAAATGATAAGGAAAAGATCAGTGCGGAAGTTTTGGCGAATATGTACGATATGTCTTTGGATCAGTTCGCAGTCAATAAATTTAATTGGGAAAAACTTTATGTTCCATATGTTTCAATAACATCGTACGATTTCAGCCAAAATCTTCTTACCGCTTATTATCAGAAAAGATTGAAATATTTTAATGGAAAATATGTAGAAGTTCCACAATTTGATTGGTTTGATAATGAACTAACACCTTACCAAGAATATTTGGAGAATAAAATTCAGATTATTAATAATGCAGTACCAGCCCCAATGGCCGCAGCAAAAAATGAGGGGTCTCCAAGAATGAGGTTAGAATCTGTAAGAGTGAATGATGCAGCCATTGATATTTTGAATTCAGGAAGACAACTCACACAGCAGGAAAAGAAAGAATATACCGATGTTGTTTATGAAGGAACGAACGGGGACGGTGTTTTAGATAAAGATGATGAACCTTTCGAAAAAATAGCAGTCCGTCAAAACCTAAACGAAACCGCCTTTTTCTATCCCGATTTAAAAACCGATTCCGAAGGAAATGTAAGCTTCGAATTTACCTCTCCGGAAGCATTGACGAAATGGAAATTGATGTTCCTCGCTCACACAAAAGATGCAAGAGCGGCAACTTTGGAAAAAGAAGTAGTAACTCAGAAAGAATTTTCAGTTACGCCAAATTATCCTAGATTTTTAAGAGAAGGTGACGAACTGAATTTACAGTCAAAACTATCCAATTTAACCAGCAAAAAACTGAATGGTTCTGCTCAATTGCAAATTCTTGATGCATTGACGAATGAAGATATTTCAGAGAAATTTGGATTAAGCACATTAACTGCAGTTTCAGGTTATAATAAAGAACAAGCTTTTTCATTAGACGAAAACGGAAATTCAGCGTTGACCTGGAAAATAAAGGTTCCCGATAATGTTTCGTCTATCATCTTAAAAGTCATTGCAAAAGCCGGACAATATTCTGATGGTGAACAAAAAGCTGTTGCGGTTCTTCCGAACAGAATGCTCGTAACCGATGCGGTTCCTGTTTTTGTGAAAGAAGGAGAAACTAAAACTTTTGAATTGGAAAATCTTAAAAATGCCAATTCTACGACGATTTCGAATGTTTCTAATACTCTAGAATTAACGACGAATCCGATTTGGGAAATTATGTTTGCGCTTCCAAGCCTGAAAAACGACCAGAATAATTCTGCAGATGTGATCTTCAATAAATGGTTTGCCGATGTTTTAGCTTCTGAAATTTTTAAGGCTAATCCAAAAATGAAAACTGTTTTTGAAGAATATCAAAATAAAGGATTATTAAATTCAAATCTTGAAAAAAATCAGGAATTGAAACAGTTGCTTTTAGATGAAACGCCGTGGATTTTAGAAAGTAAAAACGAAGGTGAACAGATGCAGAAATTAGCCTTGTTATTTGATGCCAATACGATGAAAAATTCGCTCAGTCAGGATTGGGATGATTTGAAGAAACTCCAGAATCCGGATGGTGGTTTTTCATGGTATCAAGGGTATCCGAGTTCGTATTCAACGTCATTGTACATTCTGAAAAATTTAGGAAAAATCAATTCCTGGCTGAAAGATAATGTGAAAGAGTATCAAAATTCAGAACAGAAAGAATTGGTAAAAAAACTGATCGGATATGTTGACAGTGAAATCGACAAATATTACGATGTTAAAAAAGAAAATATCTGGACAAACTGGTCATTAGATTATCTGGATACAAGAAATTACTGGGAAAAAGAATATCCGTTAAAAGGAAAAGGAGCTTCTTTAAAATCTTTGGTTAAACAGAAATCAAAAACAGCAAAATTAACTGACTTTACTTTCTTCGGATTGCATCGTGCTGCTTTATTGATGAGCGATTATGGTTTAAAAGAGGTATCGGATAAATTATTGAATTATTTAAAAGAAACTTCTGTAGATTCAAAAACACAGGGCGTTTATTGGAAACAGAACCTTGATGACTGGGGATGGTTCAGCTCGAAAGTGGTCAATCAGGCGGGAGCTTTAGAAGCATTTAACAAGTTGAAACCAAACGATCAGAAATTCATTGAAGACATGAAAATCTGGCTGATCACCCAAAAAGAAGTGAACTCGTGGGGAAGCTCAAGAGGAACTTCGGAAGTTATTTTCACGATTTTAAATTCAGGAAAATCCTGGACGAGTGCGGAAAGTGATAAAGTAACTATTATTTGGGGCGGAAAAGAATTGCAGCCACAAACACAGGCAACGGGTTATGTGAAATCGACGGTTAAAACTGATGTTTTAGATAAAAATTTAGCAACTGTTACCGTAACAAAACCGGGGGCAGGAATTGTTCAGGGAGGCTTGTTCTGGCAATATTATGAAGATTTGGATAAAATTAAATCTTCAGAAAATTATATTTCGGTCACTAAAGAACTGTACAAAAAGATCAAAACGGTCAATGGTGAAGAATTGCAGAAAATTACTCCTGAAACTCCATTAAAAGTGGGTGATAAAGTAACGGTAAGAATGATTCTGAACACCGACCGTCCGATGGAGTTTATTCATATCAAAGACATGAGAGCGGCTGGTTTTGAACCGATGGATGTGCTTTCGGGTTATCAGTGGAAAAATAATTTAGGCTATTATCAATCGACAAAAGATGCGTCTACCAACTTCTATATTCAATACATGCCGAAAGGTAAATATGTGTTTGAATATGATTATGTTGCCAATGCATCCGGGAAATTCTCCAACGGAATTACGACGATCCAGAATTATTACGCTCCGCAAATGAATGTGCATACGAAAGGAACGAATGTAATGATTTCAGAACAATGAATTTATTAATAAACAAAAACTGCAGTAAGAAATTATTGCAGTTTTTTTGTGAGATCAGCGTAGGAATTCGCTATATTTTAAGTGAATTTTAAATTTAAAGGCGTAAAAAATAAATTTAAAAATTAAACAATTGTTTAGTTTGGAACGATTTTTGGCTTTAAGGGATTTGTAAAATTAAAATACAAAAATTATGAAATTTTCGAAAACAATTATTGCGGGGGTAATCATGTTAGCAGGGGTAAATGCTTTCGCTCAAAAGAAGGCTGAAAAGTTTGAAAAATTACAGATTGAAATGTTCCCGAAAGCAAAAGAAGGATTTAAACAAGTATATATTCAGCTTCCGATTGCTAAAAATGAAAATGATCTTAAAGTAGAATTCTTTGTTGGAGCAGAAAAAATGCTGGATTGCAATAAACATTTTTTAATCGGAAAAATAAATACTCAGGATCTTCAGGGATGGGGCTACAATTATTATGAAATAGAATCAAAAGGTGAAACAGGAGGAACATTAATGGCTTGCCCGGATCAGAAACTGACTCAGAAATTTGTTTATCTTCAACCGGAAACGGTGAGATACAACAGCAAATTACCACTGGTTTTCTATGTTCCGAAAGATATGGAAGTCCGTTACAGAGTCCTTCGTCCGGATGCCATGAAGAAGGCTGTTCAAAGATAATTTTATTATAACTAAAGCCGTTTTACTTTTGTAGAACGGTTTTTTTATCTTTGGAAAAAAAGAATTAATGTATACATTATTGGATTTAGAAAACCAATTTTCAAAACAGAAAATCAATAAAGCGAAAAAATTATCTTTAAGGTAATGGGAAGAAGAAAAAAAGAATTTTTATGTCTGCTTTGTTGATGAGGAAAATGAATCCTATGACGTTCAAATCACTCTGAATCCTAAATCCGAAATTACAGAATGCTCATGTGATTGCGGAAGCAAAGATTTTTGTCTCCATCTTCTTGCAATGGCTTTGTTTACGGCAGAGAATACGCAAGAAAATAAAAAATCAAAAAAAACAGTAAAAAAGAAAATCTCCGAAACCGAAGTGGTGATGGACAATCTCAGCTCGGAAGATTTGAAAAATTGGCTGTTAACTTTTTTTAAAAAGAATAAAGAAGCGGAAGCCCTTTTCATGTTAGAATTTGGTGAAAAAAAGAAAAATTTCACAAATGCTGAAATTACTGAAATCATCAATAATACTACTCATTCCGTAGTGGGAAAAAAAAGAAATCTTACAGCGCAGGATGTAAAAAAGATTATAGATCTTCTTACCAAAGCTTTGGAACCGGTAGAGCAGTACCTTTTTCAGAATACTGATAAGCAAGAAAGTATTATGAAGTTTTTGTTTCTCAATGAAGAAATAACAAACTATCAGATGAAGACTTTTTTCTCAAGTACAAGGTTTGATACTTTTCTTCAAAAATTCAGGGAAAGATTTGTTGCTCATCTTAATTCTATTAAAGATTTTGAACAATGGAAAGAAATTGCAACATACAACTGGAACATCTTTCTAAAAGGGGAAGAATCAATACCGTTTCAATTTTATTATTTTATCAAAGAACTTTATCATTCAGGTGATAAAATTAAAAAAAGGTATATCTCAGAATTAATCAGAAAGCAAATTCTGTTCTGGATGAAAAATGATTTTGAACTTAGAACATCTTTTAAAGAAGATTTGCTGGAAATAATTGCTGAAAATGATTTTTTTGAAGAGCTGCAAAAATATTTTCCGATAGAACGTTATGAAAATAACTATAATCTCAAAGTAATCGGAGAGATTTTAAAATTAGATGAAAATGAGGCAGAAAAAGTATGTAAGGCAATTATTAAAACAAATACGAACGATAAATATAATCTTCCTTATTATAACGTGCTTGAAAAAATATACAAGGAAAGAAGCAGTATCGCAGATCTGGCTTATATTAAAAGAATGAAGTTTTGGGAAAACCCATCTATTGAAAACTATATTTTTATTGTAGAAAATGATGTTGATGATGAAGGTGTTAAAAAATTAAGAACCAGAATTTTGTCTACCTTAAGAGGAAGTTTTTATAGTGATCCGGAAAATACAGAACTTTATTTCGCAATTCTTGATTACGAAAAGAACTATAAAAAAATGCTGGAAGTCATCAATGATAGCATCCCCACCTCCGTTATAAATCGATATGCTGAAAAGATGTTTTCAACAAATAAACGAAGCTTTTTAACTGCGGTAAAAACAAAAACGAAGTGGCATGGTTCTGAAGAAGATGAAAATATTCTTGCAGATTTTTTAATTTCAAAATATGAAATCCCTCAGTTGGAAGAAATGTTGCCTAAAACCTTTTTTAGTTTTGGTGCTGACCGTTTTTCCAAAACGATTATGGATAAAATTAAAAATAAAAGATAACTATTGGTTCTCAAATTTATTATATAAAAGAAAAACTGATATATTTGTTTTTTAACATTTAAATAAGCTATGGAAAACGTATTTGATACAAAAGATGCTCAGAATTACATTGATAGAATTAATAAGCTTACTTCCGAGACACAAGGTCTGTGGGGTAAAATGACGGTTGATCAGATGCTGGCGCACTGTAATGTATCTTATGAAATGGTTTATGAACCGGAGAAGCACAAAAAACCGGGGACAATTGCAAAATTTATATTAAAGTCATTTGTAAAGCCTAAAGTGGTGGGTGATAAAGCTTATACACAAAATGGGCCGACTGCACCTCAGTTCATTATCGCAGACAGAAAAAACTTTGAAGAGGAAAAAAAGAGACTGATCGGGTTTATCCAAAAAACACAGCAATTGGGAGCTTCTGCCTTCGATGGAAAAGAATCTTTTTCTTTCGGGAAATTAAAATCTCAGGAATGGAATAATATGTTTGCAAAACACTTAAACCATCATCTGGCACAATTCGGAGTTTAATATTTTAAAACTGCAAATATGAAAAAAATTCTATTCTTCCTCGTTCTGGCTTCCAATTTTATATTGGCACAAATGCCGAACATTTCCGATGTCTGGCTGAATAACAGCAAAGCGTACACCGGAACCATCGGGGACAAAAATCAGGAGATTAAGCTGAAGATCAGTATTTCTGAACAGAACCGTAAGAATGATCAGGAATATTTTGTTTCAGGATACACGCTCGTAGATAAAAACTACACGAAATTTGAAGGAAAACTAAGTATTACCAAGTACAAGGATGCCAAAAAGAAAGGAAGGGTTTTCGGGGAATACGAACTGGCAGAAGAAAATAAAGGAAAACATTCCGGGCTTTTTAAAGGGAAGTTTATTTATACTTTCAAATGGAATAAAGATTCTGAAAAAGTAGAATCAGAGTACATCGAGTTTATCGGCGACTGGAAAAGCTATGACGGGACATTGGATTTTAAAACCCGCATAAAAAATCAATAAAAATGATTAGAACAGTTTTAGCGGTTATCGCGGGCATCATTGTTGGTTCCATCGGGATCTGGCTGATGGAAATCTTGGGTCATTCGATGTATCCGTATCCTGCAGGCTTACGGCCGGATGATCTGGAAGGTTTTAAAGCTTATGTTGAAAATTTACCTTTCATGGGAAAATTTATGGTGATTCTCGGATATGCTTTGGGAGCTCTTATTTCGGGGTTTGTTTCTACGAAAATTGCAAATAATAATACACCTGTCGCTGCTGTATCATGCGGAATTATCTTTCTGTTTTTCACGATTTATAATATGATCATGCTTCCGACCCCGGCTTGGTTCTGGGTTCTCGGAATCGCTGTTTGGGGATTGGTTTTGGCAGGATATAAATTAGCTTTAAATAAGAATATGATATGAAATTAGGCGCATTTTCAGTAAGTTTAAGTGTAAAAGACCTTCAGAAATCAAAAGATTTTTATGAAAAATTAGGTTTCACAGAAATGGGAGGAAACATGGAGCATAATTATCTGATCATGAAAAACGGAGACCACATTATTGGTCTCTTCAAGGCGATGTTTGATGGCAATATGTTGACGTTCAACCCGGGATGGGATCAGAATGCCCAGAATCTGGAGTCTTTTGATGATGTACGCGATATCCAGAAGCGTTTAAAAGAACAGGGTGTCGAAATTCAGAAAGAAGCTGATGAATCGACTTCAGGGCCGGAACATATCTATCTGAAAGATCCTGATGGAAATATGATTTTAATTGATCAGCACAGATAAAAATAAAACTCTACACTCTAAAAAATAATCAAATTATGGCATCAGTAAACGCTTATTTAACATTCAACGGAAATTGCAGAGAAGCTTTCGACTTTTACAAATCCGTTTTCGGTGGAGAATATCCTTATATAGGAACTTTCGGGGAAATGCCTCCGGTGGAAGAGAAAGAAACTCCCGAAGAAGATAAAGATAAAATCATGCACGTTTCTCTTCCGATATCCAAAGAAACCATCCTGATGGGTAGTGATACCGGCGGCGAGTGGGCATCTCACTTCAAACAGGGAAACAATATTGCAATTTCTATCAATACAGAATCTAAAGAGGAAGCAGATAAATTATTCAACGGTCTTTCTGAAGGCGGAATGGTAACGATGCCGATGGCTGATACTTTCTGGGGAGCTTATTTCGGAATGTTTACGGATAAATTCGGAATTAATTGGATGGTAAATTATGATGATCCTGCAAAAATGCAGCAGCATCCATAGTTTATCACGGATCATTTTAAAAATTAACTTACAAAACTGGCGGAATTTTCGTCAGTTTTATTTTTTGTGCATTTTGAAAGTAAAAAATATTTAAATTTGATTAATTAGGAATTGAAATTCTGCTGATTTCGTTATTATTTAAACCTAAAAAAACATACACATGATTTTAAAAATTATTAATGCCGCATTAATTCTTTTTGCGGTTTACATGGGCATTAAGCAAGGCTGGGCAATGGTTTCAAGAAAGCCTGAAATGCTTCAGATGCTTGGCAAGTTGGGCCTGAATAATACAGCAATTACGGTTTTAGGTATATTTACGTTATTAAGCGCAGTGATGATCGTCATTCCGCAGACGTTTGTATGGGGAAATTTTCTGATGGCGGGAACTATTTTACTCATTATGTGCCTCGAACTTTTTCACGGAGATCTGAATGGTGCATTTATTGAGTTTCCTTTTATTATTTTAAATCTTGTTATAATTTACCTTAAACATCCGTTCCAATGAGGAAGCTTTTATACTTACTGATAATATTTTCTGTGTTTTCAGCATGTGCACAGAAAAATGATTCAAAAAAAATAACTCAGAGTCAGGAAAAAACAAAAAATATAATGGATATATCAAAATTAAACGAAACGGTAAAAAATGCTTTTGAAGCATGGCAAAATGGCAATGCGGAAGTTTTCACTTCTTATTTTACATCAGATGTAAAATTATACGATGACGGAAGTCCAAGAGATTTCAAAAAGTTTGTAAAAGAAGCTTGCGGGCACGAAAAATTTATGTCAATAGAGAAGATTGAAAACGAAGGAAAAGATATTTACGGAGAATTTCATACGGAAAGCTGGGGCGATTTTAAGACCTATTTTAAATTCAGTTTGAATAAGGAAGGAAAATTCGATAAACTGGAAATCGGACAGGCAAATTAAAATTACTATTCAAATAAAATTATATAAACCGGCAAACTCTGTCGGTTTTTTATGTAATTGAATTTAAAAAACTTAAGAGTTCTCATTTAATAAACTTATTAAAATCAATTTATAAATTTCTCAATCCTCAATCCTCAATCCCCAAATAATTTCTTAAAGCCTTTAATGTTTAAATAAAATTCTTAACGTTGAGATTGAAAATATTTAGTAAATTGGTTATCAGGTTTGCTAAATAGCCAATGTTTGAAATAAAACTAAAAAGCAATTCACACATAGGATTGATTTTTCAAAAGAGTTTATAGTTTGTTATTATTGATTTAAAATATTAAATTTGTTGAAAACGATAGATAATAGTAATAAACGATGAGGGGAATTTTTACAAAGGTAACATTAGGTGCTTTTTTGGCAGCAACAACAATAGTCAAAGCTCAGAAAAATGATTTGGGAGCCTGGTATATGTATTTCGGAAATAATAAAATAAGTAAAAAACTGAATTTTCATAATGAAATCCAGTACCGGAATTTTGATGCGGTCGGAGATCTGGAACAGCTGCTGATACGTACAGGAATAGGATACGATCTGTCGGAAAACAATAATAATATTTTGTTGGGATACGGATTTATTCTAAGCCAGCCTTATGTAAACGGAGAAAAAACTGAAAACATAGAGCACCGTATTTTCCAGCAGTATATTACAAAGCAAAAATTCGGTCGTTTTTACCTTCAGCACCGTTACCGCCTGGAAGAGCGCTTTTTGCAGGATGATTTCAGGATGAGGTTCCGCTATTTTTTAGGATTGAATATTCCGATCAATAATAAAGAAATGTTGCCTAAAACCTTTTACGGATCGGTATATAATGAGATTTTTCTTCATTTAAACAGCCCGACTTTCGACAGAAACCGTGTGTATGGAGCCTTAGGATATGTTATAAATAAGAATATGAGAATCGAAGCGGGCTACATGAATCAGATTCAAGAAAACAGAAACCGCGGGCAGGTTCAGATTGGCTTTTACAACAATATTCCGTTCACAAAAGAGTAATGAAAATAAATAAAAACTAAAAATCTTAAACACTTATGCATGCAGGGAAAAAATTTGGAGCAATAGAATTTATTGTCTGGACGAGAAGAAGTATTTATTGTCTGGCAACTTTGTCCGCAATTCCTACATTGCTGTACTTTTTGGGATGGAAATTCCTTTCTTTTCCGTGGCAGCCTATCGCTATCATGGGAACTGCAGTGGCTTTTATTGTAGGTTTTAAAAACAATGCCAGCTACAGTCGGCTTTGGGAAGCAAGACAGATTTACGGATCTATTATTAATGACAGCCGAAGTTTCGGATATGTGTTGAGGGATTCTCTTTCAGAACGAAACCCGAAGAAGGTTAAAGAGATGTTTCTTCGTCATTATGCATGGTTAACGGCATTGCGGTTTCAGCTTCGCGAACCAAGGGCATGGGAGAATATGAACACGGCACAGTTTAAAGAATATGCTGAAAAGTATGATATTTCCGAAAAGCTTTTAAATCTGGATGATGAACTGAGAAATTATCTTTCTGATCATGAACTGCAATATATTTTAAGTAAGAAAAACAGGGCAACTCAGCTGATGGCAAGCCAGAGCAAAGAGTTGTCGGAAGCTTACAGAAACGGAGAAATTAACGATTTTCAGTGGACACAGATCAATCAGCAGTTAATAAAATTTACAGACTATCAGGGAAGAGCGGAAAGGATTAAAAATTTTCCATATCCCAGAAATTTTTCTTCTATCACCACTTATTTGCTGTTGCTGTTTATTGTTTTTGTGCCTTTCGGATTATTGAAAGAATTCGATAAATTAGGTGAAGGGACTGTTATTGAAGGGTTGACGCTTTGGTTCAATATTCCGTTTTCATTATTGGTGACCTGGTGTTTCCATACATTGGATAGTGTGGGCGAATCTTCTGTAAACCCTTTTGAAGGAAGCGCGAATGACGTTCCGATAACCCAGATCAGCAGAACGATTGAAATTGATATGCGCGATATGCTGGATGAAGATAATCTGCCGCCACCTATTACCGCAAAAAATAATATTGTGCTGTAAACTTTTTTATTATTCCTTATTAATAGAGTCATGGAAGATATTTATTTTGATCAATCATTAGACAATGAGCAGATTTCAAATACGTTATCTGAAACTTTTCCTGCACTGACTGTCTTTTATTGGGATTTTAATAATGACATGCCTGAGGAATTAGATTTTGATAATACCCATCATATTTTCTTTAATACAGGAGATGGTTTTGGGTGTGAGGAGTTTAATTTTAAGATATCAGTCTATAGAACTCCTGATGCTAATCATAAAGAGAGAGAATTTTATTTGGGTAAAATATTTTCAGATAAGTACAAAATAAGAACGCTTATACCATTTACGAAACCCGATGAACCGGGCGATCCGTATTATGACATTGTTTTTGATGACGGAAAAATATATCTGGCTGACGATAGTGAAGTGGGTCTGAAAGACGAACCGGGAACGATTAGAATTCTTGAGGAATATGATTTGAATGTTTTTGATTTTAATGAAAGGGCTGCATTGATCAAAAACTAGTTATAAATAAACATAAAAACACAAGACGAAAAATTATTATTCAAAATTTAAATAGTTTAGTATTTCAAAAAAAATTAATAATGATTCATAATTACGTCACCATATCCATTGCGGTGTTATTGTCTGTGATGATTCTGGTAATGATCGGGCAGAAGCTGAAAGTGGCTTATCCTATCTTTCTGGTTATTGCAGGGCTCCTCATAAGTCTCATTCCGGGAATGCCACGTATCGAAATAGAACCCGATTTGGTATTTTTAATTTTCCTTCCGCCGATTTTATTTGAAGCAGCGTGGTTTACCTCGTGGCAGGATTTTCATAAGTGGAGAAAGCAGATTTTTTCAATGGCGTTCGGTTTGGTATTTTTAACCTCCATTGTGGTAGCATACCTTTCTTCATCGATTATTCCGGGGCTAACGGTGGCGATGGGATTCTTACTGGGAGGAGTAAATTCTCCGCCGGACGCCGTAGCCGCAACATCGGTTTTAAAACACATGAAAATTCCAAAGAAAATCACAACCATTTTGGAAGGGGAGAGCCTTATTAACGATGCATCGAGTTTAATTGTATTTAAATTTGCCTTGGCAGCCGTAATCTCAGGGCAGTTTATTTTCAGAGAAGCTGTTCAGGATTTTTTCATGATGGCTATCGGGGGAATTGCAATAGGCGCGGGAGTCGGGCTTCTTTTTGGCAAATTATTAAAATTAATTCCTTCCAACTCAAATATCGACACCATTATTACATTAATTGTTCCTTACATTATGTATATCGGAGCTGAACATTTTCACTTTTCAGGTGTATTGGCGGTTGTTGTGGGAGGTTTGTTAATGTCTTACAATTCGCATTGTTACTTAAGTCATACTTCAAGAATTCAGTCGGGAAATGTCTGGAGTGTCCTGATATTTTTAATGAATACGATTATTTTTATTTTAATCGGCTTAGAATTACCGGTTGTTGTAGCAGCAATGAAAGATTATACGATTTCGGAAGGGATTTTCTATAGCGTTGTAATCGGGGGCGCTATTATCGGAACGAGAATTTTGTACAGTTATGCCTTAATGTATTTTCCAAGACTTTGTTCTAAAGAATTATGTGAAAAAGTTCCTAAACCCGATTGGCGGGAACCTTTTATTATCAGTTTTGCCGCAATGAGAGGAGTGGTTTCCTTAGCTGCAGCTCTTTCCATTCCTGCATTTTTACCGAATGGTGAAGCATTTCCGCATAGAAATATCATTTTGTTCGTAACATTCGTTATTATATTGATTACCTTAGTAGGGCAGGGATTATTATTGACACCGATTCTCAAGTTATTAAAGATTACCGATGCAGGAAGTGAGCTTCCGGAAGAAAAGCAGGAAGTGATTTTAATGAGAAAGCTTAAAGAAACCGCTTTGCATAAGCTGCAGAATGATTTTTCAGATTTGGCAGAAACCAATAGCTTAGTCAAACATCAGAAGCATAAACTGGAAAACGAAATGATGATGATGGCGGATAAAGCCCAATGCATGGCTTCTACCGGAGATTATGTAACGGCAATGAGTGAAAATAAAGATGTTATGCGACAGATTATTCAGGCACAGCGAAATGAGCTTCACCGCATGAAACGCGAAAAGATTTTTGATGATCATGTCATGAGAACTATTGAAATGCAGCTCGATTTTGATGAAGCGAAGATTACAGGATTTGCACATGGATAGCTTTAACTAAATTGAAATGGCTGAAAATAAAATTATTGTAAGAACAGAATCTGAAAATCTTTGGTGGGGAATTTATGGTCTTAACGAAAAGACGGGCTGGGAGGATTTAACATTATTCGACGAATCTCATGAGAAAATCGGAAGACTTTGCTTGTGTACAAAATCATATTTGCGGGCTGTTTTGGAAGATTTGGTGGATGACGAGAATGAAATAGAATTTAGAGATATAGTACAGAGGCATTTATCTGGAGAGGTTTGCAATTATTGGTTTTGTTATGATGAGAGAGAAGATGAAGACTTTTTCGAAGTAGATTTTGAGGCTCCTAAAAATGAAAAAGGTGTAAAGCCTTCCTATATCGAAATTTTTCATCCTGATGAAGGAATTGGAATTGATACTATTCAATCTGCAGTAAATACTTTTGCAAAAGACTTTCTGCATATAGATCATAGTACAGTTGAGGTTGTATGCGATGTGCCTTTAGAAGAAGCTGTTAAAAGTTTTAAAGTGCATCAGGAAAGATTTGGTGATGGGGATATAAATGTTTTATTTTCAGATAAAGTGATTACTGAGCTGTCAGTACTTTGGAAAATGGAAAAGGAACAGGTTTTGGATAAGTTGAAGGTAAGTATTTAAATATTTTAACAATTAAAAACAAAAAATATGAGCAATCCAATCATCGTAGAACATAAAGTCAATGCACCCATAGACAAAGTGTGGCAGGCATTAACCGACAAAAACGAAATGAGAATCTGGTATTTCGATATTGAAGATTTTGAATTGAAGATTGGAGCAATATTTAATTTTTATGAACCCGGTGACGAAAAAAAATACCATCATCAGGCAGAAGTTGTAGAAATTATTCCGAATAAAAAACTAAAACATACCTGGACCTATCCTGAATTTTCAGATCAAAAAACAATCCTGACCTGGGAACTTCAGGCAGATGCGGACCATACCTTAATTAAACTGATTCATGATGATATTGATTATTTCGGCGATTTAGGCGAAAATTTTTCAAGAAATGCTTTTACGGAAGGCTGGAACGGAATTATAGGGCAAAGCCTGAAGCCTTATCTTGAAAATGGAATAAATGAAAATTCTAAAAACTCATGAAGTCAAAATTCACTTCTCTGCGCCCGATTTTATGGACTGAAAATATGGATGAAACCATAGGCTTTTATCAACAATGTCTGGGTTTTACATTGAACGAAAGGAATGACGACTGGCAATGGGCTTCACTTGAAAAAGATGAGGTGCAGATTATGCTGACAAAGCCTAATTCTCACGAAAAATTTAACGGTATTGGATTTACTGGCTCCTTCTACTTCAATGTCGATAACGTGGATGAGCTCTGGGAAGATTTGAAAACAAAAGTGAAAATCTGCTACGAAATCGAAACTTTCGACTGGGCAATGAGAGAGTTTGCAATCTATGACAACAATGGCTATATATTACAATTTGGTCAACATATCAATGAAATTCGTTCATCGGAATAAATTTTGCTAATTTTGGGGAAATTATTTAGAATTCAATGAAAAAAAATATTATAGCTGGTTTTGCAGCGATCTTGTTGTTGGCGTCTTGTAAAAATGATAAAAAAATTCTTGACTCATTGGCAGACTACAACAACTCAATGACGGAGAAAGGGTATCATTTTGGAGATAAGTTAACGTTGCCAAAAGAAGTAACCGATGATGCAGAAAGTATTTCCATCAGTTTTGGTGATAAAGAAACTTCAGATTTAACGATTGATCCGAAATTCTTTACTTTAGGCGACAATGCTGTTACTTTTAATATCAAAACAAAAGGAGGCGAAACACTTAATCAGGATGCAACCATAAACGTTTTTGCTAAAAATCCTGAACAGAAAATCAATTACGAAATCATTGCCGAATACCCTCACGATCCGAAAAATTTTGTACAGGGTTTCCAGATTGAAGGGAATACCATCTATGAAAGTGACGGCCAGAACGGGTCTTCACAAATCTTAAAATATACTCTGGGAACTACAACGCCTTTAGCTTCTACGAAACAGGCTCAGGAAGATTTTTCGGAAGGAAGTACCATTGTAGGCGACAAAGTCTATCAATTAACCTGGCAGAGTAAAAAAGGGTATATCTATGATAAAAGTTCATTGAAATTATTATCGGAATTTGCCTATCCAAATGTATTGGGAGAAGGTTGGGGATTAACGTATGATGGGAAAAACCTGATCGCTTCAGACGGAAGTAAATTATTGTATTTCCTGGATGTAAATGACCCTTCAAAAATGGTGAAATATATTGCTGTTGCGGGAAGTTCTCAGACTTACGATCAATTAAATGAACTTGAATATCACAACGGATTTATCTATGCCAATGTTTGGCAGAAGCCGGTTATTTTAAAAATTAATCCTGCTACCGGAGAAGTTGTGGGAACATTTGATTTTACGGATATTGCAAAACAAAATACAAAAGGAAGTGATGATGTGTTAAACGGAATTGCTTTCAAAGGTGAAAATATGTTGGTGACAGGGAAAAACTGGCCAAAGATTTATGAAGTGGCGATTAAATAATTTTAAGTTCAACCAAATTTAAAGTAAAGTGAAGAGAAGTCTGATAGCCGGTTTTGCAGTATTTTTGTTGTTGGTTTCCTGTAAAGATGACAGAAAAATGCTCGATTCTTTGGCAGATTACAACAATTCGATGGAGGAAAAAGGATATCATTTTGGGGATAAGCTGATGCTTCCGCAGGAGGTAACCGATAATGCAGAAAGTATTTCCATCAGTTTTGGAGATAAAGAAACTTCAGGTTTAACGATTGATCCTAAATTCTTTAGATTTGGAGAAAACAATGTTACTTTCAATATCAAAACAAAAGGTGGCGAAACTTTAAATCAGGATGCTACAATTAATGTTTTTTCAAAAACTCCTGAGAAAAATATTGCCTATGAAATTGTGGCAGAATATCCTCACGATCCGAAAAACTTTGTCGAAGGTTTTCTCATAGAAGGAAATACAATTTATGAAAGCGACGGACTGGAAAAAGCTTCACAATTAATAAAATATACATTAGGAAGTACTGCACCAGGTTTGGTTGAAAAACAGCCGGCTGAAATTTTTTCCGAAGGAATTACGGTTGTTGGAGATAAAATTTATCAGCTGACCTACCGAAATAAAATTGGCTTTGTATACGATAAAAATACATTGAAGAAAATCTCAGAATTTCCTTTGCCTAATGAGTTTGGAGAAGGTTGGGGACTAACTTATGACGGTAAAAACCTCATTGCAGATACAGGATCAAACGATCTGTTCTTTTTGGATGCCAATAATCCTTCAAAAGTGGTGAAAACCGTTTCTGTAGGAGGAAATAAAGAGATTTACAATCAAATCAATGAGCTTGAATATCACAACGGGTTTATTTATGCTAACGTTTGGCACCAGCCGTATATTTTGAAGATCAATCCAACAACAGGAGAAGTGGTGGGAAAGTTTGATTTTACCAAAATTACAGAAGAAAATACCAAAGTTGATACCGAACATGTTTTAAACGGAATTGCTTTTAAGGGAGAAAATATGTTGGTAACAGGCAAAAATTGGTCAAAAATTTATGAAATTGCGATTAAATAAGTTAAAATGAATCACAATTTCTATTGAAATAAATAAAAATAGTAAATTGGTAGCGTTCCTTTTCGGAGCGCTATCTTAGTAAAAGAATTTGAGACTATTACCATTAATATTTGCATTGATTTTCTGTTCGTTGTCGGCACAGAAAGCTCTTCCTTTAGACACTTTAAAGTTGAAGGAAGCCAAAGACATGCTGGCAGACGATTACGGCAATTTATACATTTACAAAAACAAAGATTTCAGTTTTACGAAATATGATTCTTTGGGAAAACAGATTGGGAGGCTGATGCTTACGGTTCCTTACAAAATTCAGACGGTACAAAACCCGTTGAGTGTTCCTTTATTTTCAGAAAATGCTCAGGAAATGAAATTTGTAGACCAAAATATGAACGAAATCCAAAAAGTTGATTTTAAGCAGAAGTTTGGCTTCATCAAAATGGCCTATGCGGAAGATTTGCAGCAATTGTGGCTGTTGGACGACAGTACAAAACGTTTGATTCAGTATAATTTCAGACAGGAAAACACCATTAATTCTTATCCTTTCGATGCAAGTCTTGATGATCTGATGGATCTATTGGTGTATGAAAATAAAGTGTATATTCTTACCAGAAAGCACATCAGGGTGTATACCTTAAAATTCGAAAAGATATTTGAGGCTGCGATAGAAAACGGAAAACGTTTCAGGAGAGAGAATGAATTTATTTTAGTTATAACAAATAATTCGATTTTAAAGTACGTTCCGGAAAAAGAAATGGTTAAGGTTTTCGAGGATCCGGATGCACAAATTGTGGATAAAAATACCCTTTCATATTTTGAAATCAAAGCCAACAAACTTTATCTTTACAACCTCGAAAAAAATGTAGAAGCGAAGCTGCAAACTGAGCCCGATCCCAAGCCGAAAGCAAAGGATCGGGAAGTGGAAAAGCCAGAGCAAAAGCCTTCAGAACCGGATAGCCCGGAAGAAAAGCTGGAGAAAAAGACTCAGGAAATTGAAAATAAAAATCCTGCAGAAAGTTCTTTACAGAAGCTGATTGAAGATGTTTCTGAGATCGAATCTGCTGGCGTTTAGTGTTATTTAAAAATCAAAAAATATAGTAAGGAAAGATGCATATTGCAGTTACAGGAAATATTGGAGCAGGGAAAACTACGTTAACGACGATGCTTTCCAAGCACTATGGATGGGATGCCCAGTTTGAAGATGTAGATCATAACCCTTATCTGGAGGATTTTTACGCAGATATGAGCAAATGGAGTTTTGCTTTGCAGATTTATTTCTTAGGAAGCAGATTCCGTCAGGTAAAAGAAATCAGAGAAAGTGGTAAAAATATTATCCAGGACCGTACGATTTACGAGGATGCACACATTTTTGCAGAAAACCTGAATGATATGAATCTTCTTTCGGATCGTGATTTTAAAAATTATGAAGCGGTTTTTACCTTAATGAAATCTTTCATTTCTGCCCCGGATTTATTAATTTATCTAAAATCTGATGTTCCAAATTTAGTTAAAAAGATCTATAAAAGAGGAAGGGAATATGAAGCGTCGATCAGCATCGAATATCTTTCCAAACTGAATCAAAAGTATGAAAAATGGATTTCCAATTATACAGAAGGAAAATTATTGGTCATTGAAGTAGATGATATAGATTTTGTTGAGAAGCCTGAAGATTTCGGATTTATCTTAGAAAAAATAGAAGCAGAATTGAATGGTCTGTTTTAACAAAGTTTTATTATAAATTAAAGTCCCGGTACGTTGATTTCTTTTTAAATTTGTTAGAACAAGTTTAATTTTAAATATAATTAAAGATGTTAGTAAAGGTTTTACATAATGGAAACTGTTCCAAATCGAATGCTGTGTTGGAATATCTGGATGAAAACGGAGTACCGTTCGAGATCATCAATATTGTGGACGACCCGCTGAGTATTCTTGAAATTAAAACTGTTTTAAAGAAACTGAACCAAAGTGTTTTTCACATCATCCGAAAAACCGAAAAATTATATCTGGAGAATTTTGCCAACAGTAATTTGTCCGAAGAAGAATGGATTAAGGTCTTGTCTGAAAATCCATCGCTGATCCAAAGACCGATTTTAATTAAAGGTTTTGTCGCGATGTTAGGAAGACCGATTGAGAATGTTAAGTATTTTATCGAAAAGTAATAAATACATTAAAAAATTAAACTAAAAAAACCGTTGGAGAACCAACGGTTTTTGTTTTCTACAATAGAATAACGCCTTCTATTTTTGCGACTTCTTTATAAATATGTACCACCTGATCGGCATCTAAAACGAATGCGTTGATGTTACAGGCTGTATACTTTCCGTTTTTGCTTTCTCTGTTTCCTAATGTGAACTTAATACCATCAAAAACTTTATAAATTTCTGTCAGTTTAGACTGATCGGTCGGAATAATAAATTTGAATAAATAATCCTCTGGAAAATCGTGGTGACCTTCCAGTTTCTCCCTTAAAGAATTGTAAAAATCTTCAGGGCTTGCATGTTGATTTCCTTGTAATATATCCATCTGCTTTTAAAATATCTATATAAATATAGTGAAAATTTTTCTATTTTCCAAGTGGTCCGAGGAGCGATTTGGAGTTCTGGATTTCGTAATCTTCAATAATATTAAAGATTCCGTTTACCAGCTGTTCAGAGGCTAATTGGGATAATCCTCCGGCGTTTACGGTTGTTTTATTTCCTCCTAAAAGACTTCCCAGTAAATTACTTCCCGATAAAGCGGTATTAATACTTTTTACAATGCCATATTGATTAAGCTGTTCGTCCACCTTCGGAGCAATTGCAGCGATCAGTTGTTGGGAGGTCTTTTCTTTCAAAATCAAAGTGGCAGTACCTTTCTCTCCCTGAATAATTCTGGTAACATCCTGGGCATTCAGGCTGTTTACTGCAGTCGTTAAAATCGGTTTTGAAATATTTACGGTATAAACTGCCGCATCAGCGATATACTCTCTTTCTTTTTTAACCAAAGAGGGTGCAACCTTTTCTAACATTGAATTGATCTCTCTCAATTGCTTTGGAAGGGCTTTATCCACCATATTGTTTTGCAGGAACGACTCTCTGTTGCTGTAAATGTTGGCGCCTTTGTCAATTCCGTTTAAAAGAAGTCTTTTGATAATTGATAATCCCAAATCAGACGTTGCCAGCGTGGTGCATGACTGAACTGTCGTATTGATAACAGCTCCGGTTCCTATAAGTAAAGCAGCTGCGATGAAGTATTTTTTCATTGATATTGATTAAACTGAAACTCATTTCAAATAACGAACCAAATTTAAAGACAATAAAACTTTTAACAAATTTTTATAGAAAATATTCGTCCGAAAATTCATTTTCTTGATAACTATTATATGATAAGAGACATAATGGTAAAAATTGTTATTAATATTTTTTTGCTGCTATTTTAGCTGTTATGAACGCTTGTGATTTAAATTAATGTGAATTATATTAAAACAAATAAAGGTTTTTAACAAAATTATTGAGAATTATTGAATGTTATAAATTAATAAAATATTAAAAAAAATTAAGTAAAATTAACAATGTAAAGGATATTTTTATAATTTTGGTTAATGTCTTTTTCTGAGAATAAGTTGTTTTTCAATGAAAAGACTAAAAAGACACATGTCTTTTTGTTAAAATTGATTGTACGAATAAAATTAAACTATATGAAACAAAGTGATTTAAAGTATTCATGTCTCATTGCTGTTTTATACTTTGGTATGAATGTCAATGCGCAGGTTACTCCTAGAGACACTGTGGCTAAGGAACAGAAAATTGAGGAGGTAGTGATGATTGGATATGGTAGCAGAAAAAAAGTTGATAACACAACTTCTGTTAGCTCAATCAGTGCTGAAGAGGTTACAAAAACAAAGGTTCTTAATGCATCACAAGCGATTCAAGGTAAAGCAGCAGGGGTGCAGGTTACCGCATCAGATGCTCCAGGTTCTACTCCTACCGTAATGATTAGGGGGCTTGGAACGGTATTAGGCGGAAGAACACCATTATACGTAGTTGATGGTATGTTTACAGAGAACATCAATAATATTAATTCGAATGATATCTTAACCTATGATGTTTTAAAAGATGCTGCTGCTTTAGCAATCTATGGTAACAGGGCTGCAAACGGGGTAATTATTATTACTACGAAATCAGGGAAGGGTAAATTAAGCGTTTCTTATGATGGATTAGTTGGGATTAGAAACCCCTTAAAAACAATTAAGATGGCAAGTGGTTCTGAATTTGCCAATTATAATAACGCAGGTAAATCTAGTAAATATTTAAATCCGGATCAGCCTTATAATACAGATTGGTTTAAAGAAATTACAAGAACAGGGATTTATAATCAACATAATGTTTCTATTTCAGGTTCTTCTGAAGCTGCAAAATATTTTTTAAGTTTAGGAAATTATGATGAACAGTCTATTCTTAAAGGAACTAATTATAATAGAACCACAGTAAGAACGAACAACGAATTTAGAATTACTAAAGGAATTAGATTAGCCCAAACTTTGAGTGCCACATTTACAAACGATACTCCAAAGTCATTTGGTGTTTTTACAAGTGCATATAAACAATCTCCATTAGTTCCCGTTTATTATCCAAATGGAAAGTATGGGCAACCAATTTATGACCCTGCGACAGGAAATATCGGTTATGTTGGAAGCAGATTTAATGATGTGGGTAATCCAGTAATGCAGCTTGCTTATGATAATCAGAAAGGGAAAAACTTTTTGTTGCAAGGTGGATTAAAATTAGATATTGATGTCTTTAAGGACTTAAAATTTACATCTCAATTTAGTGGAGAGTATAATAATTATAAGTACTACAATTTTGTCAATTCAAAAGCTTTTTGGCTAGATAGTGATCCGATGAGAGTAGATAGCCAATACTCGGCAACATCACCATTAACCAGATTGACTAATAGAAATCAAAATTATTATAATTGGTTACTGAATAATTATTTGACTTATACTAAAAAAATTGGAAATCACGATATTGAAGTAGTAGCTGGTACAGAAACTTCAGTAATGAATGGTATTGAAACTTTAATTATCAATAGACAAAATGTTCCGGTTTCACAGGACTATTGGAATCTCAGTGGAGTTGATTATTATGGTAATCTATTTAGTGATAGTTCAACTAAAGCTATTGAGTCAATACAAGGTAATAGAAATACCACAACATCCTATTTCGGAAGGCTTCAATATAAATTCATGAATCGTTATTTATTAAGTGGAACTATTAGACGAGACGGATCATCTCAGTTTGCTGAAGGTCACAAATGGGGAACATTTCCTTCGTTTGGAGCCGGTTGGGTAATTTCTGAGGAAGACTTTATGAAAGATGGCTTTTTCAATTTATTAAAATTAAGAGGAGGGTGGGGTAAATTAGGTAATCAAAGAGTACCGTTAAATTACTTGCCGCTTTCTGCAGGAGCTACCTATAACTATGGATTTGGATCATCACCAGTTAGTAATGGTATTACAGTTAATCAAGGTTATGACCCAGACTTAGGATGGGAAGTTACGGAAGAGACTTCTGTAGGTTTAGATTTTGGTATTTTAAATAACAGGTTAACAGGAACATTTGATGTTTACAATAGAAAAACAAATAATCTTGTTTTAGGTGTTGTACCATATTTAGCAACAGGGATTGCAGATGTTAATTATTCACATATGGGAAGTGTTGTAAATAAGGGAGCTGAAGTTAGCCTTAATTGGGCAGATAAAGTAGGAGAAGATTTTTCATACTCAATTGGAGCAAATTATTCTTATAATAAAAATAGACTTGCTAGTATTGATTTATCGAAACCAGTTTCACAGATTGTAGGAGGAAATTTAGGAAACGGGATAGATACTAAATTATTCAATGCATCTTCAGTAGGTTACGCTTTAGGAAGTTTTTATTTATATGAGGTCGATGGATATGATGCACAAGGTAATTTAAAATTCAAAGATTTGAATGGTAATGGAGCGATGGATGGAGGAGATAGACGCTTTTTTGACTCCTATATTCCAAAATCAACATTAGGAGTTAATATATCAATGTCTTATAAAAATTGGGATTTTGCTCTGAATGGTTATGGTGCTTTTGGTTTCAAAGTATATAATGGTAAGAAAGCACAACGAAATGGTGGTGAAAATGTAGAGGCTTCTGTAGCTAATGACTTTTGGACACCAACGAATACTAATGCTGCAAACCCTGTAAATCCTTCGAACATTCCAGTTGCATCTAATTTTTATTTAGAAAGTGGAGATTACTTCAGAATTAATAATATTTCAGTAGGATATACATTTAAAAATGTTACAGAATATATGAAATCTATTAAACTGTATGTAAGTGCAATAAATCCAATAGTATTTCAAAAATATTCAGGATATTCTTCAGAATTGTCCGGATATAATCCTTCAGATACTACTGCAGAAGGAGATCCATATAAACGAGCAGGTATAGAGCTTGATGCTTATCCTACTTTAAGATCTTTTGTATTTGGTGTTAACCTAAATTTTTAAAAAAATGAATAAGAAATATATCATAGCAGCAGCATTTTTAATTTTAGGAGCTGTTAATCAAAGTTGTAGTAACGACTTTATTGATGTTTCACCCACAGAAAAAATTCCAGAATCTGCATTAGTTGAAATCTACAATAACAACGAAGGTGCAAATAGCTTAGTAACTTCTATCTATGCTAAATTTTTAGATTGGAATATGAGCACTTTTGCTTGGATTGGAGTAACTTCCATCGTTTCAGACGATGCAGATAAAGGTTCAAGCAGTAGCGATTCTGGTTCGGATAAAGATATTTTAGATGCACTGAATTTTACTCCGGCAACTCCTTCTTTTAAAGAATTGTTTGCGTCTAATTATCAAGGAATTAATAGATGTAATCAGGCTCTGAAATATCTCCCTCAATTAGATAAAGCTGATCCGGAATTACGTAAGCGATTAGCAGGTGAAGCTAAATTTTTAAGAGCATTTATGTATTTCACTTTAGTAAGATCATTTGGAGGTGTTCCTTTGGTAGATCATGTACCTGTTACTGGTGTCGAAGCTGATAAGTTAATGACACTTACAAGAAAAAGTAAGGCTGAAGTTTATGCTTTTATTGAGCAAGATCTTAAAGATGCAATAGCTTCTCTTCCAGATAGATCAACTTATGGAGCCACTGATAAAGGAAGAGCATCAGTTGGGGCAGCTCATGCACTTTTGGCAAAAGTTTATTTATATCAGAAAAAATGGCAATTAGCTTTAGACGAATGTAACTTGGTAACAGGCTATTCATTAACTACTAATTTCCAAGATATTTATAAAGTTTCTGGAGAAAATAATGATGAATCTATTTTCGAAATTAATGGAACAGGAGGAACCGCAGGTAGAGCAATTCAGCAATACAGTCAAGTACAAGGAGCTAGGGGTACTACTGGTTGGGGATGGGGATTTGCTACACCTACACAAGGTTTATATGATGCTTATTCTGCTACTGATACTAGAAGGGATGTTACAATTATTCACAGAGATATGACTTTATATGATGGATATTATGTAGGTCCAAATACTGAAAATAAATTCTATAATTATAAAGCATATTCTTCGAATTATAGAGACCAAGCTTCTACAGATGTAAATATCCGTTATTTAAGATATGCTGAAGTTCTTTTAATTAAAGCTGAAGCGATGAATGAATTAGGACAGACTTCTGCTGCGATCCCTTTCTTAAATCAAGTAAGGAACAGAGCAAATATCGGAAATACTCCAGTGTCTTCTCAGGCAGATGTAAGAGCAGATATTTGGAAGCAAAGAAGACTTGAACTTGCATTTGAACACGACAGATGGTTCGATTTGGTAAGAACAGGTCAGGCACAGGCGGCTATGGCTGCTGATGGAGGAAAGGTTTTCAAAGTTGGAACACATGAAGTGTTTCCTCTTCCCCAAGACTTTATTATGGAAGCTGGAGGGCTGTCGGCTCAAAACCCAGGCTACTAAATTTAATTATAAAACTTTAAAGGAGAATGAAAGTTCTCCTTTTCTTTTGTATTCTGTCTAAAAATGATATAATGAAAAGGATAATACTATCAATTGCTGCAACATCATTATTCGCAGTTTCCTGTAAAAACTCTCAAAGTGCAAGGCAAACATTTTCTAAGGCTGAAGCTGTTAAATCAAATGTTACTAACGAGCAATTAATGGACAAAGTTCAAAAAGATGCTCTTAAATACTTTTGGGATTATGCAGAACCTAATTCAATGTTGGGAAGAGAGCGTTATCACGAAGACAATATCTATCCGAATAATGACAAACATGTGATTACCACCGGAGGTTCAGGATTTGGATTGGCAACAATTTTAGTTGGGGTCGAAAGAGGTTTTGTACCAAGAAAAGAAGCAGTGAAAAGATTGACCACCATGATGGATTTCCTGGCAAAAGCCGATCGTCACAAAGGTGCTTGGTCGCACTGGATTAATGGTGAAACAGGAAAAACCGTTCCCTTTGGAAAGAAAGACAACGGTGGAGATTTGGTAGAAACCGCATTTCTGACTTCAGGAATTCTAATGGTTCGCGAATACTTCAAAAACGGAAATGCTGAAGAAAAAGCACTCGCCAAAAAATGCGACGAACTTTGGAAAGGCATTCAGTGGAACTGGTACACAAAAGGTGGTGAAAAAGTTCTGTATTGGCATTGGTCACCCGAATATCAATGGGAAATGAACTTCCCGTTGCAGGGCTACAACGAATGTTTAATTACCTACATTTTAGCCGCTTCATCACCAACCTATTCAATTGATGCAGAAACCTACTACAAAGGCTGGACAAGAAACGGAACCTATCTTTCAGATAAAGAAAAATACGGACTTCCAATGTATGTAAAACACAACGGAGCCGAAGACTACGGCGGACCGTTATTCTGGACTCAATATTCGTACATTGGTTTAGATCCAACGAATTTATCAGATAAATTAATTAAAAATTACTTCGATTTAAATAAAAATCAAGTTTTAATCGACTATAAATATTGCGTAGAAAATCCAAAAGGCTGGAAAGGGTACGGACCTAATTATTGGGGATTAACGGCAAGTTATTCAAGGAATAAAGATGGAGGTGTCGGTTACGATGCCCACTTTCCGCAAAATGATCATGGCGTGATTACTCCGACGGCGGCTTTGAGCAGTTTTCCTTACACTCCCCAAGAGTCTATGGATTTCCTGAAGTTTATTTATACTCAAAAGCCTGAATTTATCGGTTCCGCGGGACCTTATGATGCAACTTCGATTCATTATAACAATTGGACGACGCCAAGATATTTAGCCATTGACCAGGGAACAATTGCCCCGATGATTGAAAATTACCGCACCGGATTTTTATGGAAACTGTTTATGAATGCGCCTGAAATCCAGCAGGGATTAAAGAAATTGAGTTTCAAATCAGAAAAATATAACATTAAATAGTATTTTTAAGGAGCTTAATCCCGCTCTCCGCACTTGCTATTTTTTGATTTCGGTGGCTGCGGCGGCAAAGCCGCCGCAGCCACCGAAACCCAAAAAATGAGCTCAGACAATTGCTACGATCGGGGCTAAGAAAGCAGCCATCTCAATGAAATACAGTCTCAAAAAAAAATAAAGCATTTCATCTCAAAGTCCCAACGGGACGGCATTCTAAAGGATAGGATGCAAATCCTATCAAAAAAATATTAAATCTGATTAAGATTAGAAATAACATTTAAATAATCACAAATCAAAATTTAAAAATGAAACTGAAACACCTTCCACTTTTACTTCTCCCGTTATCCCTTAGCTTAAACGCTCAGGAAATTAAAGCCGAATTAAACAAAGAGATCAAAAGGCAGGAAAATATTTCCTATATTCTTGACTATCCTCAAAAAGCCAAAGGGAATGTTCCGTTGATCGTATTTCTTCACGGTTCAGGAGAAAGAGGAAACGATTTGGAAAAAGTAAAAGCGCACAGCCCGTTTACGTATAAGAATTTGATTAAAGAGCCGGTGGCCATTTTAGCACCGCAATGTCCGGAAAATGAATGGTGGGATACGGTGACAGTTTACAATTTGATCAAAGAAATTCAGAGAAAATATAAAATTGATGCTTCCAGAATTTATCTTACCGGACTATCCATGGGAGGTTGGGGTACGTTAAAATTAGCCATGGAGCATCCCGAAATGTTTGCATCAGTCGTTTCAGTTTGCGCACCGACCGACCGTGTGATGTATGCAAATATTCATCGATACAAAGATTTAAACATGAAAATCTTCCACGGCGGAATGGATGATGTCGTTTTACCTGAAAATGCATTTAATTTTTACCAAAAATTGCATCCCATTAATCCATCAGCAGAACTGACGATTTTCCCTAATGACAATCACAATTCATGGGATTCAACCTACTCAAATCCCGCTTTATACGAGTGGATGCTGAGTAAAAGAAAAGAGAAATAATTTAGCGTAATATTCTAAGCAGGAAGCCTTTGCTGAGTGAAACGCCTTTGCGAACGAAAATATGCAGGGTAATTTTAAACAAAAATCTTTGCGAACTTTGCGTTTAAAATAAATTATTATAAATTAAAACAAAACAAAAGAAAATATAATTTAAGAAGATAGATTTATGAAAAAGTTAATTGTAATCGCCACTTTAGCATTGGCACCTGTGTTCTCGGCACAGGAAATGGTCACGAAGCCCGTTCAGTCTTATCAGACAGCTCAGTACCAGTCGAAGAAAAAGGCTTTTGTTGATGCGCTTTTAGCAAAAATGACCTTAGACGAAAAAATCGGGCAGCTGAATTTACCAAGTTCAGGAGACTTTACAACAGGTTTGGCTAAAAGTTCCGACATCGGAAAAAAAGTGGAACAAGGTTTAGTCGGTGGATTATTCAATATAAAAGGAGCTGATAAAATCAAAGCCGTACAGAAAGTGGCGGTGGAAAACAGCCGTCTGAAAATTCCAATGATTTTCGGAATGGACGTAATTCACGGGTATGAAACTACTTTCCCGATTCCATTGGGATTAGCAGCTTCTTGGGACATGAACTTGGTTCAGCAGTCAGCAAGAGTGGCAGCAAAAGAAGCAGCGGCTGACGGAATCAACTGGACGTTCTCTCCAATGGTAGACATTTCCCGCGAACCGAGATGGGGAAGGGTTTCTGAAGGTTCCGGAGAAGATCCGTATTTAGGAAGTGAAATTTCTAAAAACATGGTGTACGGTTACCAAGGAAAAGACTTAGCAAACGGAACCAATATTTTGGCTTGTGTAAAGCACTTTGCATTATACGGAGCCGGAGAAGCGGGTAGAGATTACAATACCGTTGACATGAGCCACGTGAGAATGTTCAACGAATATTTTCCACCTTATAAAGCGGCGGTTGATGCAGGAGTAGCTTCGGTAATGGCTTCTTTCAACGAAGTGGACGGGGTTCCGGCAACTGGAAACAGATGGTTGCAGACTGAAGTGTTGAGAAATCAGTGGAAATTCAAAGGTTTCGTAGTGACCGATTATACAGGTATCAACGAAATGGTAGACCACGGAATGGGAGACCTTCAACAGGTATCTGCATTGGCTTTGAAAGCAGGTGTTGACATGGATATGGTGGGTGAAGGTTTTTTAACAACATTAAAAAAATCTTTATCCGAGGGGAAGGTAACTCAGGCTGAAATAGATATGGCAACGAGAAGAATTCTTGAAGCAAAATATGATTTAGGTTTGTTCGACAATCCATACAAACATGGTGATGCAAAATTAGCTGCCAAGGAAGTGTACAGTATGGAAAACCGTAATATTGCAAGAAATGTTGCGGCACAGTCGATGGTTTTGATGAAAAATGAAAACCAGGTTTTACCATTAAAAAAATCAGGAACAGTTGCGGTAATCGGGCCATTGGTTAACAATTCAATGAACATGGCAGGAACTTGGAGTGTCGCTACAAAACATGCAATTTCTGTTAATTTAATGCAGGGGCTTCAGGCGAACTATGGTAAAGATGTAAAATTCCTTTCTGCAAAAGGAGCGAATATTGATTATGATGCTAAATTAGAAGAAATTTATGCAGCTCACGGTAAGAAAACCGACAGAGATAACCGTTCAAAAGAAGCTTTATTAAAAGAAGCCGTTGATGTTGCCAATAAAGCCGATGTGATCGTTTTAGCCATCGGAGAATCTGCCGAAATGAGCGGTGAATCTTCTTCAAGAACCGAAATCACGATTCCTCAGTCACAGGTTGATTTATTAAATGAACTGAAAAAGACAGGAAAACCAATCGCAATGGTACTGTTTACAGGTCGTCCATTGGCTTTAACGAATGTAAAAGATACACCGGATGCTATTTTAAATGCTTGGTTCCCAGGTTCAGAAGCGGGAAATGCAATTGCAGACGTTCTTTTCGGAAAAGTAAATCCTTCTGGAAAACTTCCGATGACGTTCCCGAGAAGCTTAGGACAGGTTCCAATTTATTATAACGCTAAAAATACGGGTCGCCCATTAGACCAAAAATTAGTTGATAAATGCGAATACCAAAGATTCCGTTCAAACTATATGGATGAATGTAACACACCTCTGTATCCGTTCGGTTATGGCTTGAGTTATACTAAATTCAATTATTCTGATGTTACGGTTTCTAATGCCAATCCAAAAGGAAATCAAACGATTCAGGCTTCAGTAACAGTAACTAATTCTGGAAACTATGACGGAGCTGAGGTAGTTCAATTATACATTAGAGATATGGTGGGAAGCATCACAAGACCGGTAAAAGAATTGAAAGGATTCCAGAAAGTATTATTGAAAAAAGGCGAATCTAAAAAGGTTACCTTCGATATCACTCCTGAAA
Source organism: Chryseobacterium arachidis (assembly GCF_900129245.1). Lineage (GTDB taxonomy): Bacteria > Bacteroidota > Bacteroidia > Flavobacteriales > Weeksellaceae > Chryseobacterium > Chryseobacterium arachidis. The sequence goes on along the minus strand of NZ_FQUT01000010.1, from coordinate 132,085 downwards.
ATCTTAAATTCTACAATGGAGATTTGAAATACGATTGGGAAGCCGGAGATTTTGATATCATGATTGGTACCAACTCTGAAGAGGTAAAACATTCAAAAATCAACTGGACGAAATAAGTTGTTCAAGCAAATTAATATAAAAGCCATTCGAAAGAGTGGCTTTTTTATGATTAATGGATGATAAGTAATTAGCAATCCGTATGTGGAGATATTTTGAATATGTTTTGAAACGTCTGTAAGTTATTGGAATATAGTAAATTGTACTTGATTGACCCTTCGAAATGATTGATTGACCCTTCGAAGTAGTTGATTGGTTCTTCGAACTCCTTGATTGGCTATTCGAAGTGGTTGAACGAGTTTTCGTAACAGTTGGCTGATTCTTCGAACTGGTTGACTGTTTCAACAAACAGCCTGAATACTTCGTCGTAATGATTAATCGGTATCTTCCATCAGTTAAAGATTGATTTTCAAGATTTTTTTTTCTGAATCAGAGGGGGATTTTAAAAATCAATGAGGTAAATAAATTGACTAAAAGCCTTCAGGAAAAGTGCCTTTTTTGTATCTTAGACAAAACCATAATTAAAAAATGATACCATGAAAAAAACAATTTTCTTCACCGCTCTCGTCTTAAGTTCCTTTACGTTTGCCCAAAAAGTTGGTGGCGACAGAGATGTTCACGGCTGCATCGGCTCTGCGGGGTATACCTATTCTCAGCTTAGAAATAATTGTATAAGAGTTTTCGAACAGAAAATCAAGTTAAATGAAGTGAGTGCCGACAAAAGTTATTCTACGGTGACGGCTGTGATTTTCAGTAAAAATATGAAAAAAGCTGAAATTTTTATCCCTGACGGAAATGCGAAAAGCATCATTCTCGACAAACAAGGGAAAGGTAATCTTTGGAAAAGCGGAAGCCATATAAAAGACAGTTACGTCTTGGTTCCCTACAAAAAAACTCGTTACCAGATCAAGAAAAACGATGTCGTTATTTATCAATAAAACGAAACAGGAAGCCACAACGACTTCCTTTTTTTATTTTAAGCTTAAATTGCGTAGCGATTTCCCGCTTTCGCTACTTGCTTTTTCAGGATTAGGTTCGGCGGCGAAGCCGCCGAACCTAATCCTGAAAAGAACTCAACATGCCGCTCAATCGGGGCTATTGACAACATCCTGTAAAAAGACGTTATAGGTTTCAAAAACCTATAACGTTTAATGTTAATAGTAGGAAATATGATATATTATCCAGTAACCAATTCTTCAACATACACAACGCCTTCATAACAAGCATTGTAAATCGCTTTCAATTCATCCAAAGTCGGTACCCTCGGGTTGAAACCAGTACATGGATCTACCAAAGCATTGTTAGCGATATAATCAAGATTCTTATCCCAATCTTCTCTGGAAATTCCGAATTCTTTGATCGCTGATGGATTGTTAACGTCAGAACGTAAAGTCTCAATAGCCTGAGCTAAATCTTCAGCCGTTTCTTTACCGATTACTCTTGCCAAATCAGGAAAACGGTCTGTCGCAAAAGCATTATAACGGATTACATTCGGAAGGAAAATCGCATTAGAAGCTCCGTGAGGAATTCCGTACAAAGCACCAACCTGGTGAGATAACGAGTGAACAATTCCCAACCAGGCATTGTTGAACGCCAAACCTGCCATAAATGATGCATCATGCATATTCTGACGCGCTGTAATATTGTTAGGGTTTTCTACCGCTTCTTTCAGATTATCAAAAACAATCTCCAAACCACCTTTTGAAAGCGCATCCGCAATATTGTTATCAATATTGGAAACATAAGCTTCCACACAGTGAGTCAAAGCGTCAAGACCTGTGTTTGAAGTTACGTGAGCCGGCATAGAAGCACAGATTTCACCATCAACAATCGCGATATCAGGAGTCAATTCGTAAGAAACAATTGGATATTTTACGCCTTTTTCTCTATCTGTGATTACAGCAAGACCTGTGGTTTCAGTTCCTGTTCCGCTGGTAGAAGGGATCGCGATGAATTTTGCCTTATTTCTTAAAACAGGTACCGTGAAAGGCTTGATCATTGCATCGAAATCTGCCTCAGGATATTCATAAAATACCCACATGATTTTTGCTGCATCAATTGCTGAACAACCTCCTAAACCAATGATCCAGTCCGGTTGGAAAGCCTGAATCATTTCAGCTCCTTTCATGCAAGTTTCAGATGACGGATCTTCTTCCACACCTTCGAAAATCTGAGTTTCGATTCCAGCTTCGGCAAGATAGGCAACGGCTTTATCCAATGTTCCGCTCTTTCTCATTGAGCTTCCTCCCGTTACGATGACCGCTTTTGATCCCTTAATATTTTTTAATTCTTCAAGAGTTCCTGCACCATGGAAAACTTCTCCTGCAATAAATAATTTGCTCATTTTTTTATTTAAATTTTAATGAGACAAAATTAGATCAACCAAAACAAGCCATGTTATACAAACAGGACTACGCGTTATACATTTGCGCCAGTTCCTGCTGAAGTTCGGTCGGCGTTTCTTTCAATTTTGCTTTTACGAATTTGTTGAGTGCAGAGGGAGAATTAAAGCCTAAATCAAAAGCGATTTCCTTGTGAGACAAATCAGAAAACATCAATTGACGTTTGATTTCCATTAAAATCCGATTATGAATCGCCTGAATGGCAGTTTCTCCACAGTGTTTTTTAGTAATTGAATTTAATTTTTTAGGCGTAATCGCTAATTCTTCGGCATAATATTGAACAGTTCGGTAGTGTTTATAATGTTCATTCAACAATTTTTTAAACCGAACATAAACAGGTTTATCAGTTGTTTCTTGATGTAAAATAGGATGCAAACCGTGAACGGATTCTATCAAACCCAAAAGAAAAATCTTAATTTGAAATCTAGCCTGTTCTTTTTTAATCAAGCTTGGCTGTTCATAAATTCCTTTAATAATCCTAATCGCATTTAAGCTTTGTTCAAAATCTTCGGAAGATAAAATCGTACAGTTGAGTTGTGTTGAAAGATTGACATTGTAAGTGCTCAACTCATTTTTCAGGATATCCGAACAGAATAATATTTCTTCAAACAGAATAATTTTACCTTTTACATCTGGGCTAACATCCGAAATAAAATGAATCTGTTCCGGAAATACGACGGAAATTTTTCCGGCTTTTAAATAATGAATTTTGTCCTCAATATGAAGCTGTAATGTTCCGTTTTCAATAACAATAATTAAGAAATGGTCTTTTTTATGGGGCTTAAAATAATCTATCAGGTTTTCTTTGTTCAAATCAAAAACCCGGAATGACAGATTTTTATCTTCAAGTTTTTGAATGTTTTTTTTGATTTCCAGTTTCTTCAGATTGCCCATTTCATTATTGTTTTAAAACGAAGCAACAAATTTATAACAAAACATTTTCAGTTCGCAAGATATATGATAATGAAATTTTTCAGGAGTAACGGATATATTGAAAAGCGAACTGTATTTTTTATTTGAAGCTTTTCCGGCTTTCCACTGTATCTTTTGGGTTACGGGCTCCGCTTCGCTTCACCCGCAACCCAAAAGGATGTCGTTTCAATCCGGGCTATTTAATACGACGTAGGAAACTGTAGCGTTAAGAAAATAAATTCTGTGAACGTTAAGAAAATTCTATTGTTCCAAGCGCGCCACAAATTTTAAACTGAAAACAATTTCTGAATTCGCGCAAGTTTAGAATTTTTAGTAAAAAGAAAGCATTTTTAGCGAAAGATTCCAATCTTGAATTTTTGGTGATTTTGTTTCAAGACAAAAGCACAGAGAGATTTTTCTCTCTCGTTTAAAAACCGTATTTTTGCATCATCTAAAAAGTAAAAGAAAAGAATGAATTCCTACAAAAATCCTTTGGAAGAACGCTATTCAAGCGAAGAAATGTTGTTTAACTTTTCTCACAACAATAAATTCCAGAACTGGAGAAAGCTTTGGATTGCCCTTGCTGAAATCGAAAAAGACCTTGGACTTGAAATTACAGACGAGCAAATCGCTGAATTGAAAGCTAATGCTGAAAACATCGATTACGAAAAAGCGGCTGAATATGAAAAAAAATTCAGACATGATGTAATGGCTCACGTTCACGCTTATGGTGATGTAGCTCCTTCAGCGAAAGGAATTATTCACTTGGGGGCAACTTCGGCGTTTGTAGGAGATAATACAGATTTAATTCAGATTCGTGACGGACTTTTAATCTTAAAGAAAAAGTTGGTGAACGTGATGAAAAATCTTTCTGATTTTGCAATTCAGTATAAAGATTTACCGACTTTAGGTTTCACACACTTCCAACCCGCTCAGTTAACGACTGTTGGAAAAAGAGCAACACTTTGGTTACAGAGTTTAGTTCTTGATATCGAAGAGCTTGATTTCTTCTTAGAAACATTAAGATTCAGAGGAGTAAAAGGAACTACGGGAACTGCTGCAAGTTTCTTGGAACTTTTCAACGGGGATTATTCTAAAGTTAAGCATTTAGATAAAGAATTGTCAAAAAGATTCGGTTTCGAAAAAGTTTTCGGAGTTTCCGGACAGACTTATGACAGAAAAATTGATGCTAAAGTAGTAGCATTATTAGGAAATATTGCACAATCTGCACATAAATTCACAAACGATTTACGTCTTCTTCAAAACCTTAAGGAAATTGAAGAACCATTCGAAAAAAACCAAATCGGTTCATCTGCAATGGCTTACAAACGTAATCCAATGAGAAGTGAAAGAATCGGAGCATTGGCAAAATATGTAATGTCTTTAACAACAAGTTCTGCGATGGTCGCTTCAACACAGTGGTTTGAAAGAACATTGGACGATTCTGCAAACAAGAGATTAACAATTCCTCAGGCGTTTTTAGCAGTTGATGCAATCCTATTAATTTGGAATAACATCATGAACGGAATCGTAGTATATCCGAACAGAATCAACAAACATATTATGGAAGAACTTCCTTTCATGGCGACAGAATACATCATTATGGAAGAGGTGAAAGCGGGTGGCGACCGTCAGGAAATCCACGAAGTGATCAGAGTTCATTCAATGGAAGCATCTAAAAAAGTGAAAGAAGAAGGTAAGGAAAACGACCTTATCGAAAGAATCTTAAACGACGATTCATTAAAACTAGATAAATCAAAATTAAAAGAAGTTCTTGATCCTAAAAACTTCATCGGTTTTGCACACATTCAGACGGAGGAATTCATAGCAAATGAAGTTCAGCCGATTATAGATGCAAACAAAGATTTGATAGGACTGGAAGCTGATCTTAAAGTATAATATAATGTATGCAGTCTTTTCGGCTGCATATTTTATTTTTAACCCAATCAAATTAATTCGTGAACAAAATACTTTTAGTCATATTATTAATGCCCATGCTTTCTTTTTCTCAGGAAAAAGAAGTTTTAAAGTATTTTAAATCAAAAGATTCGTTGATTGGTGTTAAAAATCAAAATGGGAAAATCATCGTTCCTGCACAATTCAAAATTTTTTCTTATTTGGAAGATGGAGAATTAGTAAAAGGTGAAACAATCTATTTCGATGGTTTTAAAAACGATGAAAAACCCGGAAAAAATGAATGGGGCTATGTCTACGACAAAAAAGGAAATTTTCTGTACAAACCTTTCTTTTACGACAACGGAGCAGATTATTTCTCTGAAGGAGTAAGAAGGTTTGTTAAAAACGGAAAGGTTGGTTTTGTAGACAGAAACGGAACGGTTATCATAAAACCTGAACATGATTTTGTGTCACCATTCAATTATGGCTATGCTGCTTTTTGTGACGGTTGCGACTGGGAAAAAACAGAAGACGAACACAAAGCAATGATCGGTGGAACTTGGGGTGTAATGAATTTCAAAGGAGAAATTGTAAAGCCTGTTTCAAAGTCTGAAAATACGATTGAAGTTGATGGAAAATTTTTTCTGAATCCATTCAAATACAATGAAAAAGAGAAGAATATTCTTCAGTTTTTCGAAAAGCAAAATAAAAGGCTTTCAGAATTGTATTATGTAAATCATTATACAAAATTATCTGAAAATGAAAAGAAATTATTCTTTGAAATCGTAGAAAAACCGAAAGAAAATTTTCCTTTTTATCAGGTAAATACCTACGATTACAGAAGAGTAGAAACGGGATCTTGGTTTGATTTCAAATTCCTAGTTTCAGAAAACGGCAAAAATATTTTTGCACTGGATTATGATGAAGAAAAAATTCCTTTTGAAAAATGGCTTGAAAAGCAAAAAAAAGAAGCTGAACAATTTCAGAAAGAACATCCGGATAATCCGAATAAATTAAGTAAATAAGTCTAATAATATTTAATATCTGACATCTAATGTCTAATAACAAAAGAATTTTCGTAGAAAAAAGAGGAATTTTCGATGTAGAAAGTCCAAAAATTTTTGATGAAGTAAAAGCGGTGGTTCCGTCTATCCAAAGTGTAAAAGTATATAACGTTTACGATATCTTTGGATTAAACGATGGTGAATTCGGAAAAGTGGTCAACAGCACTTTCGTAGATCCGGTTACTGATATTTTACACGAAGAAAACCCTGCAAAAGGGATCTATTTCGGAATGGAATTTTTACCGGGACAATACGATCAACGTGCAGATTCTGCGCAACAATGTATCGCTTTATTGACTGAAAATGAGAAGTCTAAAGTAAGAAGTGGAAAATTAATCGAATTTGAAGGAGTTTCTGAATCTGATTTGGTGAAAATCAAAGATCTGCTTATTAATAAAGTGGAATCTCAGGAAAAAGATTTGTCAATTTTAGACATTCCTGCGGAAGAAATGCCGTCAAAAGTTATTATTCACGAAAATTTCATCAATTTTGATGATGCTCAGCTTGAAGAGTTCTTTAATAATCACGGTTTTGCATTAGGTTTAGACGATTTGAAATTCATTCAGGAATATTTCAAATCAGAAAACAGAAATCCTACGGAAACTGAACTTAAAGTTTTAGACACATACTGGAGCGACCACTGTCGTCACACGACGTTTGAAACAGAGTTGTCAAATATTGAATTTGAAGGACAGTTTAAACATACATTGGAAACTATCTTCAATGATTATATCGAAAAAAGAAAATTCTTAGGGCGTGAATTGAAACCAATTTCCTTAATGGATTTGGCAACAGTTTGCGGAAGATATTTCCATAAAACAGGCAATTTGGAGAATCTTGTTGTTTCAGATGAAATCAACGCATGTACCATCCAAATCGAAGCTGAATACGATGGTAAAAAAGAACCTTGGTATTTATTATTCAAAAACGAAACGCACAATCACCCGACAGAAATTGAGCCTTTTGGTGGAGCTTCAACGTGTTTAGGTGGTGCAATCAGAGATCCTTTGTCTGGTCGTTCTTTCGTTTTCCAGGCGATGAGATTGACGGGTGCTGCAGATGTTTTGGAAGCAGTTGATAAAACATTACCAGGAAAATTACCTCAAAAAACAATCACAAAACAGGCGGCGAACGGATATTCTTCTTACGGTAACCAAATCGGTTTGGCAACTACAATGGTTTCTGAAATCTACGATGAAGGTTATAAGGCAAAAAGAATGGAAGTTGGTTTCGTTGCCGGAGCGGTTCCTGTGGATTGGGTAAGACGTGAAAAACCTGAAGCGGGTGATTCTATCATTATTTTAGGGGGGGCGACTGGTCGTGACGGAGTTGGTGGAGCGAGCGGAAGTTCAAAAGAACAGGACGAAACTTCTATCCACATGATGAGTTCTGAAGTTCAGAAAGGAAATGCGGTTGAAGAGCGTAAAATTCAGAGATTATTCAGAAATCCTGAAGTAACAAGATTGATTAAAAAATCGAATGATTTCGGGGCTGGAGGTGTTTCTGTAGCAATTGGTGAAATCGCTGATTCACTGGAAGTAAATCTGGATGTTTTACCTTTAAAATATGAAGGGTTGAACGGAACCGAGCTTGCTATTTCCGAATCTCAGGAAAGAATGGCCGTTGTAGTTGAACCAAAAGATAAAGAACAGTTCATCAAATTCTGTGAAGCTGAAAATATTGTTGCTGTTGAAGTTGCAAAAGTGACCGACTCAGGAAGAATGCAGATGTTCTGGAAGGGTGATAAGATTGTTGACCTTTCAAGAGCATTCCTTGATACGAACGGCTGTTCAAAAAGTCAGGAAGTTAAAATTACTCACTTGAATGAAGTAAAAGAAGAAACTCCGTCATTCAATGAGGAAAACTTTTTGAAAATTTTAGGAGATAAAAATGTTGCTTCTCAAAAAGGATTGCTGGAAATGTTTGATTCTTCTATCGGTGCGACTACGGTTGCGATGCCTTTAGGTGGAAAATACCAGCAGACTTTGATGGAAGGAAGTGTTCAGACATTGCCAATCATCGGAGCAAAAGATATTGAAACAGTTTCTTTGGCAAGTTGGGGATTCGATGCAGAAATTTCTAAGCAGAATTCTTTGTTGGGATCTTCTTACGCAGTCGTAGAAAGTGTTGCGAAAATCGTTGCGATGGGTGGCGATTACAAAAATATCAGATTCAGCTTCCAGGAATATTTTGAAAAATTGGGTCAGAATCCTGAAAAATGGGGCAAGCCTTTGGCTTCGCTTTTAGGGGCTTACGATGCTCAGATCAACTTCGGTTTGGCTGCAATCGGAGGTAAGGACTCAATGAGTGGAACGTATCAGGATCTGAATGTTCCGCCAACATTGATTTCTTTCGCTTGTGCCAACGGAGAAAAGAAAAACATTATCTCTCCTGAATTTAAGAATGCAGGAAATAAAGTATATTTCTTCAATCATATCGCTCAGGAAAACGGACTTCCGAACTATGATGCTTTAAAAGATATTTATGAATTTATTTTCGAAAATATTAAAGCTGGAAAAATCGTTTCAGTAAAAACGGTTAAAGAAGGGGGAGTTGCAGTGGCTTTAGCAAAAATGAGCTTCGGAAACAGATTAGGTGCTGAAATTACAGTTGATGAAACAGCTTTATTAACTAAAAATATAGGTAGCTTAATCATAGAATCTAAAGAAGAATTAAGCTCTATAAATCTCCAATTGATCGGAGAAGTTAAAGATTCAAATATTATTAAAATTAATGATGCTGAATTCGCGATTGAAAAATTATTAGCAGCTAATACAAATACATTCGAAAATCTTTTCCCAACGGTTGAAAAAGAAAAAATTACGGTTGCTATTGATGAGAAATTAAACTCGATCAACCCAAGAAATATCATCATTAAAAAGCACGGAATCGCTCAGCCGAAAGTATTCGCACCGGTTTTCCCGGGAACAAACTGTGAATATGATACACTGAACGCTTTCGCAAAAGAAGGAGCTGTTACAAGCAGCCTGCCTTTGATTAATATCAATCATCAATTATTGGATGAAAGTATTGATGCTTGGGTAGAAGAGATCAAAACTTCTCAGATTTTGGCTTTCTCAGGAGGTTTCTCAGCAGGTGACGAGCCGGATGGTTCTGCAAAATTCATCGTTAACGTTTTGAAAAACGAAAAAATGAGAAATGCAGTTCACGAATTACTAGATAGAGATGGGATGATCATCGGGATCTGTAACGGTTTCCAGGCATTGGTGAAATCAGGATTATTACCTTACGGAAGAATCAAAGATCTGGATGAAAATTCTCCGACTTTGGCTCACAACGCGATCAGAAGGCATATTTCTCAGATGGTAAATGTAAAAGTTGTCAATGACGAATCACCTTGGTTAAAAGGAATGAAAGATCAGGTATTTACGATTCCGATTTCTCACGGGGAAGGTCGTTTTATGGCTTCGGAAGCGGAAATTCAAAAGCTGTATGAAAACGGACAAATTGCTACCCAATATCTAGATTTAGAAGGAAACATCGCTCACGGAATGCCGTTCAATCCAAATAATTCATTGTTCGGAATTGAAGGTGTTACCAGTCCTGATGGAAAAATCTTTGGTAGAATGGGTCACCCTGAACGTTTTGCAGAAGGCTTGCTGAAAAACATTCCAACGGCGAATTACCATAATATCTTTAAAAATGGTGTGGAGTATTTTAAGTAAAAGATACTAAAATTCAATATTAAAAAGGATTCGGATATTATTATTCGAATCCTTTTTTATTATTCATTATGTTTAATAAAATAAATGTTCGAAGTATTTAATTTAGATAATGGAAAAAATATGTTTAAAAAAAGAAAAAAGAATCAAAGACAAACACAAGATGATTGCTATAGATGGTGATCATTTTTTTTATTTAAAATCTGCAACATTTTTCTGAATCCTGCATCCTTTTAATAGTAAGAATATTAAAAAACAGTAATATGAAACTCAAACTAATCATTATCTTATTTACACTGACTGCTTTTTTAAAGGTATTTTCTCAATCCTATAAAATCGTGTACGACTTCAAGTGGAAAACCGAAGAGAATACAGAAAACTACAATTCAGAACTGACGGTTCTTTTGAAAAATAAGGAGAATTCTTATTTCGAATCACTCGCAAAATTTAAATATGATTCTGTAAAAACGAAATTGGTAAAGCAGGGAAGCAGAAACTTTCCGGCACCCAAACAGCAATGGAAATTACAGACTTTAATTTTTAAAGATTTAAAATCTCAGACAACGATTACCGAAGAGAATTTTTTTGACAAAGTGTATTTAACGACTTACCGATGTAAACCCAGCTGGAAAATTCTGCAGGAAAAAAGCAGGATGTTTAATTATAATGTACAAAAAGCTGAAGCTGATTTTGGAGGAAGAAAATGGATTGCATGGTTTACCAATGAAATCCCCATCAGTGACGGACCTTACAAATTTTACGGATTACCAGGATTGATCCTGAAAATATCAGATTTTAAAGAAAATTTTATTTTTGAAATTAAAGGACTTACCAAAGAAGAAAATAATATTGACGAAAGAAATGCTTATACAGCGAAAGTAAATTTTACGCCCAAGCAGTGGGAAACTTTCTGGACTCAGTATCAAAAGGATCCTGCCATGATTTTTGCGAATCTGAATTCTTCAAATGCTACTGCTACTTATGTTTATTACGGTCAGAATATCGACAGCAAAGAAGTAAAGGAAGCTTACAACAAATCTGAAAAGCAAAAAATAGACGTTTTTAAAAATCCTATCGAACTAAAGACATGTGAATAATGAACTGTAAAGTAATAAACTACAGGTTAAATTCAATCGAAAGTGAAATTTTCTAAAAAAATAAAAATAAATTGCAACATTTAAAAACCGAATTGCGTCTACTAAGTAGAGACGAATAACAAGACTTAATAATTATTGAAAACAACAAATGTAAATATCAGTGATAAGGAATTGTTGGAACTATGCAGTTTCGGCAATAATTCCGGGTATTCCATACTTTATCAGCGTTATTCGAAAGCAGTTTTCAATTCGGTTTTCCGTCTTGTGAATGATAGGGAAGATGCGGAAGATATTCTGCAGGAGGTTTTTGTAAAAGCATTTTCAGAATTAACATCCCTGAAAAATACCGATAGCTTCGGAGGCTGGATTAAGCGAATCGCCATTAACCATTCTCTTACCTTTCTTCGAAAAAAGAAAATCTATTTCGCGGAAATCGAAGATGATAAAATGTATGATCTAAAAGATAATGAGCTTGAAGAGAGGCTTGCTTTGGAATTCCGTATTGAGGAACTGCAGAATGTAATTGCTGAGCTTCCGTTACAGATAAGAACTATTGTCAATCTTTTTTTATTTGAAGATATGCCGCAGGATGAAATTGCTAAAACCCTGAATATTCCCGCAGGTACAGTGCGAAGTTATTATCATCGTGCTAAAAAGAAGATTTTTGAAAAATTAACTCAAAAATGCCAAAATGAAAGATCCGCTTAAGAAATATATTCAAGATCATCGTGAGGAATTTGACACGCTTGAAGTTCCCGATGAAACGTTTGATAAAATTATGTTGAGGCTAAATGGGCAGACCGTTTCCGAAAAAAAAATAAGACCGCTGTTTTCTAAGAAAAAAATGTTTTTAGCAGCTTCTGTGGCAATTATTTTAAGTGTCGGATTTTATACTTTAAAAAGCCTAAACGAAAGTGAACAAGCAATAATTGCGGATACTGATAAAATCAAAATAAAAGATAAGGATTTGGTTGATATTCTAAATCAAAAAGATATACCGGAAACTGCAAAAATAATAACTACAAAACAGGAAGATTCGGGCAAATTTTTTGTAAGTAATCGTTCTGTTTCATCAAAAAAAATACAAAAAAAGGAAAATTTTGTTCAAAACAACCATTCTGAAAATAAAAACGGTTTTAATAAGTTAAAAGCCTTAGAATTATTAAATGATCAATTTTCGGCGAGTTCAAGATTGCAGGGAATCGCTTTGTTAAAAGATTTTTTAGTTTCGGATCATCAACTGATTCAAATCTTATGCGACAAAGCACTTATAGACGAAAATACCAATGTGAGATTAGCAGCAGTGGAAGCTTTGTCTACACATATTCAGAATCCTGAAATCAATAGGAATATCAAACAGATTTTTCTTCAGCAGGATGATGCAATGGTGCAGAAAGAATTGATTGAGATTTTGTCGAATCAGAATTCATCAGAACTCACTGCAGACGTGAACTCAAGGTTGGAAGAACTCACTTTAAATCCTACAACAGCGGATTTCGTCAAAGATGAAGCCTATGCTGTGTTGATGAGATATTAAATTTTATATAAATTACAGATTATTAACAAATTAATTCATGAAAAAGATATTTCTGATCTTATTTATTTTTATGGCAATTTCTTTCCAGGCTCAGGAAAGTAGTGAGCAAACCAATTCTGCTCAGCAACATTCTAAGACCTTTAAGGTTAAAAAAAACAAAGGTAAACTTCTTCTCAATCTTGGAAAAGCAACGGTAGAAGGTTATAAAGGAAACGAAATTATATTTTCTGTTCAGATAGAAGATGATGAAGAAGATGAGCGTGCAGCAGGTCTTCAGATGGTAAATGCACTGGGACTTAAAGATAATACAGGACTTGGAATTAACGTTAATGAAAAAGACGGCATTTTGGAAGTGAATTCGCTAAAAAAAATGTCTTTTCCGGATTTAAAAATTTTGGTCCCTGAAAATATTATTGTTTCATTTAAGCATCAATCACAGTACGGCAAGGACGTTGTTTTCAAAAATATGCAGAACGAAATTGAGGTGGCAACAACCTACAACAATATTCAACTGGAAAACATTACCGGACCTGCAACATTAAAATCTATTTACGGAAAAATTGAAGCTGTTTTCAATCAAAATGTAAAAGGGCCGTTATCGATTATATCTGTGTACGGACTTACCGATGTTACACTGCCTAAATCAATAAAGGCTGATCTTAAAACGACAACTAAATATGGAGAAATCTATGTGTCTCCGGATTTTAAAATAGATGTTGAGAAAAAAGAGGACTTACCCAGCCTTGGAAGCGATTTGGCTGGAAAAATAAATGGCGGGGGAAACAATGTTGAAGTTCGTTCCGACTACAGTAAAATTTATTTAAGAGCAAAATAAGATGCCGATCCATTAATTCGGAGTTAAACTGATTGGGATGATTTTCGTATTTTAGTTATGACAACATCCTTTATTTGAAAAAATAATATGATCAATAAAAAACAATACAATAAAATGACTGTCATCAATGGCGGTCATTTTTCTGATTTGGAGGGTTTCTACGAAGAGATTTCTCAGCTTTTTATGAAAGATGAAGATTGGAAAGTCGGAACTCTGGATGGGTTTGATGATATTTTATATGGAGTGACAACAGATATTACCTGGAAAAATTCTCAAAAGTCAAAAGAAAATCTGGGCTTTGATGCAACCAAAGAATTTTATGAAAATAAAATCAGACAGGGAAAACCTTACAATGTAAAATTAATTCAACAAAAGCTCAAGGAGCTGATTGATGGAAACGGACCTACTTTATTTGAAATTTTAATTGAAATTATAGAATCACACAAAAATATTACACTAATTTTGGATTGAATAAACCATTAAGGGATTTAAGATTTTACGGCTTATAAGCTTTATTAAAAATTAAACAGTTAGTATTAGCAATGTCATGCTGAGCGAAGCCGAAACATCCCCAAAAATATTATTTGATGGTTCAAAAATTCAAAGTTTACAAATAAGATATTTAAAAGCAAATGAAAAAAATGAGGTATGGATTATTCTTCGGTGACAGCATCACTTACGGAGAATATGACGGTGTTTTTGGCGGTTGGGTTGATATTCTGAAAAGATATGCCTTACAGAAGTACAATGAAGGAAGTCATGAATTAATTCTTTTTAATCTAGGAATTGGTGGAGAAACTACAGATGGCTTAGTGAGAAGAATCTCCAATGAAATGGAAGCAAGAAATGCAGCAGAAGGGAATATTATTTTTATTGGTTATGGAGCCAATGATTTAGCAAGTAAAGAAGGTGTTCAAGTGGTAGATTCTGAAAGATTTGCTGTAAATATCTTAAAAGCCATTCAGGAAGCAAAAAAGTATTCTGATGATATTTATCTGGTGAGTATTCTTCCTTTTTCTAACAATGTAGATGGAGTGGTCGTTTCTTCTGGAAAACTGAGAACAAATGATGAAGTTTTGATTTATAATCAAATTCTGAAAAATATAGCGGCTGAAAATTCATTACATTATGTTGATTTTTATTCTGCTTTTTTAGAAGATAAAGAAATTTTACTTTCTGCGGACGGTGTTCATCCCAATGAAAAAGGCTATGGAATAATGGCTGAAATCGTAATCCCAATTATTGAAAACTATTTATAATGCCTCAATTATTTTCTTATGGAACCTTGCAGAAAGAGAAGGTTCAGATTGAAACTTTCGGTCGGATTTTACACGGAGAAAAAGATATTCTCACAGGTTACAAACTTGAAACGTTAGAAATCATAGATCCGGAAGTTCTGCGAAAAAGCAATCAGAAGTATCATCCGATTTTACAATTTTCAGGAAATACTGAAGATGAAGTGGAAGGTGTTTTATTCGAAGTCACGGACGAAGAAATTCTGCAAGCTGATGAATATGAAGTAGATGATTATAAAAGAATTGAAACAGTTTTTAAATCTGGGAAATCCGGATTTATTTATGTTGGAAAATAATTTTTATTTTAAATATAAATAACACAAATTTTTTTCTGAAATAAATACAATTGTGAATATAAGAATCTGTGGGAAAAGGACGTGATATTTTTGTCTTTCAGAGTGAAACGGAGAGGGGCGTGGAATGTATTGCTTTAATTGAAAATGTATATTATACGCGTATTGAGATTGCTTCGTCACTTCGTTTCTTGCAATGACGGGCTAAAAGATATACTTTCCATACACCAAAACTCCTACTACTACAGCCAAAATAGCCATCAAAACAACGGCTCCTGCAGAAATATCTTTAATAAAGCCAATTCTTTTATCAAATTCAGGCTGAATAATGTCACAGATTTTCTCGATAGCAGTATTAAAAATTTCAGCCGATAAAACACCAAACGAAACAATCAGTATCAAAACCAAGTCTAAAGAAGAAAGCTGCAAATAAAAAATCAGAAACACATTAATGAGGAAAGCCAAAAGCTCAAGCTGAAAGTTCCGCTCATTTCTCATCATCAGAAAGACACCTCGGAAAGCGTTTAAAAAACTTTTATGGACGGGTGGCTTTCTCATGATAAAATATTACAGAATATTATTCACAAATATACTAATTGATCAAAAATAAATTATTAAATTTATCCTCTTAAGGAGAAAACTTCCTTGGCAAAAAAGTGGGGTAGAAATAGTTGGAAAATTCTTTTGATGGATGTTAATAACTCTCAGGATTATTCTTCTTAATCTGTTTTCTATTTATTATATTTGTAAAAATTTATTTTTAAATCTATGAAATTTATTATTTCAAGTGGTGAACTGCAGAAGGCTTTGCAAACTGTAAGTGGCGTAATATCAAGCTCTCAGTCGAGGCCGATTTTAGAAAACTATCTTTTTGAATTAGACGGAACTCAACTTACCATTACAGCATCGGATGGTGAAACAACTCTTGTTACTTCTCTTGAGGCAAAATCTGATGATGCAGGGAAATTTGCTGTTCCTGCAAAGATATTTCAGGATTTTATCAAGACGTACGGAGAGCAGCCTCTAACGTTAGCAGTGAAAGACAATGCGGAAGGAACGGGAAGTCAGCTTGAGATTTTAGATGAAAAAGATAACTTCGCGGTCGCTTTGGACAATGCAGACGATTATCCGGAATTGCCGGAATTCGACGCTTCACAAAGTGTTACAATGCCTGCAGGAGTTTTGTCTGAAGCATTGACAAACACACTTTTTGCCACAAGCAACGATTCTCTTCGTCCGGTAATGACGGGGGTATTATTCCAGTTTGGAGAAAATGAAACCAACTTTGTTTCTACAGATTCTCACAGATTGGTAGTGTACAAAAGAATGGATCTTATGAATGCCGAACCGATGGAATTCATCATGCCGAAAAAACCTTTGAACATTTTCAAAAATATTTTAGCAAGCTCAAACGAAGACGTAACAATCGAATTCAACGAGAACATGGCTAAATTTACTTTTGGTAAGCATATCTGGATCTGTAGACTGATTGACGGAAAATATCCGAACTATACAGCGGTAATTCCAAAAGAGAACCCGAATGTATTGACAATCAACAGGAATCTTCTGTTGGGAGCTATTAAAAGAGCTTCAATCATGTCTAATAAATCGACCAATCAGGTGCGATTTAAATTGTCTGCAAACATTCTTCACCTTCATGCTGAGGATACAGAATATGCAAACAAAGCAGATATGCAGATTCCTTGCGATTATAACGGAGAAGATATCAATATTGGGTTTAGTTCTAAATTCCTGACAGAAATGTTAACAATCCTTGGATCAGACGATATCACCATGAAAATGTCTCAGCCGAACAGACCGGGAATCATCGAGCCTCTTGATGGTCTTGAAGACAACGAAAATATCTTAATGCTATCAATGCCGGTCATCGGGTTGTAATATTAATACACATAATAATAAAAGAGGTTTTGATTTTTCAGAACCTCTTTTTCTTTTTTTAGAAGAATTTGATTAGAACGAAAAGTAAATTGTTTTTTTAGGAGCTTTTTCCCGCTTTTCACTATATCTTTTGGGTTACGGACTCCGCTTCGCTCCGTCCGCAACCCAAAAGGATGCCGTTGCAATCGGGGCTAAGGTTGCAGTTGATGTAAAGGTTCATATGTATTTACGCATAAATATTGATTTGTTCTCAGTTTAAAATAAAACCCGCGTAATCTGCTAAATCTGCGAGATAAAGAATAAAAATCAGAGAAATTAAACTCTTAAAGTCTGTTATAAATTTCTCTGTTTCTCAAAAAAACACGACATTTGTAGCGCGAAAAATTCAAGTAAAATTTTCAAAATAAGTGAGGTTTTTTAACTTCAAAAAGTAATAATTTATCAGATGAAACCATTACGTTCCATTTGAACAATTAAAAAATATAGATTTAGCAAATGAAAATATCAAACAACTGGCTGAAAGACTTTATCAAATCGGAATTGAAAACTGAAAGAATCGGTGAGTTCCTTACAGATATTGGTCTTGAAGTTGAAGGGATAGAAAAATTTGAAAGCGTAAAAGGCAGCCTGGAAGGAATTGTTGTCGGCAAAGTTCTGACTTGCGAAAAACATCCGAATGCAGACAAATTAAGAAAAACAACGGTAGATGTAGGAAACGGAAAGGTGTTGGACATCGTTTGCGGGGCTCCAAATGTAGAGGCCGGGCAAACAGTTCCCGTAGCAGTTGTCGGAACAAAAATCTATGATAAAACCGGAAACTTTTTTGAAATCAAGGAAGCAAAAATCAGAGGGGAGGTTTCTCAGGGTATGATTTGTGCTGAAGATGAACTTGGGCTTAGCGATGACCACGGAGGAATCATGGTTTTAGATGAGGAAAAGTATGAGGTCGGAAAAAATTTCGCAGATTATTTTGAATTATCAAATGATGAGGTTTTTGAAATTGGTTTAACGCCAAACAGAACCGACGCAATGTCTCATTATGGTGTTGCAAGAGATCTTTATGCTTTCCTTTCAACGAATCAGCAGAAATCTACTTTTGAAAAAGTTTCTTCTGTTGTGTTGAACAACGAAGGTTCTCATGATTTTAAATTAGAAGTCGAGGATGCTGAATTATGTCCGAGATATATTGGTGCCGTTATTGAAAATGTGAAGGTTGCAGATTCACCGTCTTGGTTAAAGGACAGATTGAAAGCTATCGGATTAAGCCCGATCAACAATGTTGTAGATATTACAAACTATATTCTTCACGGTTTCGGACAGCCGCTTCACGCTTTTGATGCAGATAAAATTGCAGACAAAAAAGTGAAGGTAGGAACGGTAAAAGAAGGAACAAAATTTACGACTTTAGACGGTGTGGAAAGAACATTGAACGGTTCTGAAATCATGATCAAAGACGGAAAGGATAACCCGATGTGTATTGCCGGAGTTTTTGGTGGTGCAAATTCCGGGGTTTCTGCAGAGACAACGACAATTTTCCTGGAAAGTGCTTATTTTAATCCGGTTGCAGTAAGAAAAGGAGCTAAGTTCCACGGTTTAAATACAGATGCATCTTTCAGATTTGAAAGAGGCGTTGACCCGAATATTACGAGAACAGCAATTACTCAAGCGATCAAATTAATTCAGGAAATAGCTGAAGGAAAGATGGTTGGAGAATTATTGGAAGAGTATCCAAAGAAAATTGAAGATCATTATGTGATCATCAGATTCTCAAAAATTGAACAGATTTTAGGAACGAAAATCCACAGAGAGAAAGTAAAAGAAATTTTGAAAGCGCTCGATATTCAGGTTCTGAATGAAATTCAGAACGGTCTGGAAATCTCTGTTCCGGCTTACAGAGCAGATGTTACAAGAGAAATCGACGTTATTGAAGAGATTTTAAGAATTTACGGATATAATAAAATTGATGCTCCACAAAAAATTTCCTTTACACCTATAAAGCTTTCTGCTCAGGATCAGGATGAATTGGAAAACAATTGGGCAAGAACTTTACAGAGCTTAGGTTTCAACGAGGTGATGAACAATTCACTGACTTCTGTAAAAGATGAAACGGATGCTGTAAAATTATTGAATCCGTTAAGTAATGATTTGGCATTCATGAGAAAATCTTTATTGGAAGGGCTTTTACAAAATGCAATCTACAATATCAACAGAAAAAATCAGGATATTAAGTTCTTCGAATTCGGAAAAATTTATCATAAAAGAGAAAAGTACGAGGAAAGAAAACAGCTTGCTATTTTGGTTACAGGAAGAGAAGTTGCTGAAAACTGGTTACAGCCAAAATCTGCGACTAGCTTCTATAACTTAAAAGCTTACGTGAAAGTTTTATTAGAAAAATTAGCAATTGAGTATAAAGAAGTTGCTCTGGCTGACGAAAGATTCTCTGATGCATTGGCTTATGAGGCAGAAGGCAAAACTTTGGTAAGAATCGGAAAAGTGGCTCCTCAGATGTTGAAAGATTTTGATATTGATCAGGAGTGTTTCTATGCAGAAATTGAATTGGAATTTGCTCAGGAATTACGTTCTAAAAACGAATTGAAATTCAAGGATATTCCTAAATTCAACAAAATCAGAAGAGATTTGGCATTGTTAATTGATAAAAATGTGAACTATCAAGATCTTTATCAGACGGCTAAAAAGAATAAATCTCCTTACATTAAGAATATCAACTTATTTGATGTTTATGAAGGAAAAAATCTTCCGGAAGGTAAGAAATCTTACGCAATGAGTTTTGAACTTTTAAACGAAGAAAAAACATTGGAAGAGAAAGAAATTGCTTCAGTAATGGATTCTTTGATTAAGTCTTTCCAGAAAGAGTTTAACGCAGAATTAAGAGGATAATTTCTTTAAAAATATAGATCAAAATAGATCAATTGGAACGGGCTTTATTTAGCCCGTTTTTTTATTATTATAACAAAATAAAATGGCTTTAGCCAAAAAATACAACTATTTGCAGGCATTTGTGAAAATTGTGAGATCTGCGGGACAAATTCCATGTTTATTGTATAAATTCTTACTACATTTCGAATAACAATGAAACTGTTTCTAATGAAAATTTTAGTTAAGAACAATCGTTAAAAAAGCAATAAAATCCTCTGGAAACCGTTTAGATAATAATATTTCCGTAAATTTGGTTGAATCAAAAAGAAAAAAATGAAACATCTTTTTTTAAGTATATGTACAGCAGCGGTTTTGGTTTCCTGCGGTGCAATGTCCGGATCCTCCGCATCGAAAGTAGGAAAGGCTCAGCCTTCTCTTGCGGGTACAAATTGGGCTTTGGCAGATAATGTGAAAGGAAAAATCCCGACGCTGAAGATTGAAGGCGAAAAAATCAGTGGGAATGCTGGCTGTAACAATTACTTCGGAACGGCAAAAATTGAGGCTTCTACAGGTAATTTCTCTGCCGGAGCATTGGGTTCTACAAGAATGGCCTGCGATAATATGAGTGTAGAGAAAAACTTCATGGATATGGTGGGAAAAGCCAATAAATACGTAGTGACAGGCAGTGTCTTAGAACTGTATCAGGACAATCTTTTATTATTGAAATTTAATAAAGCTGAATAAAGGTTTAATAGTCAAAAATAGTTGGTAAAAGTCTTTGTATTGCCGATTGTTACTGATGATATAGAAAGTTTATTGAACTTTGTTTCAATAAACTTTTTTTATGGCTGGAAATTCAAAAAAAATCGTTGTTGGAGTTGCAGAAGTCTGGATGTGATTTCATGGGGAAAGCAAAATGGAAAACGCAGATTTAAATGTAAAAATTGTGGCATTTATTTTACTTCCGAAAATAAATCTGTAAGCTTAAAAAACAAAGAAATTTGGTTCAAAAAATGGATTGTCGGAAAACAGACTTATGAGCAGATTTCAACAGAGTCCGGATATTCGGTTAGTACTCTTCAGCGGTATTTTAACGTGATGCTTGGGAAAGCTCCAAGGCTAAGTTACAGCCAGAACAAGGAGGTTTATTTGCTCATTGATGGTACTTATTTTTCTAATGAAATCTGTTTGGTGGTATACAGAGATAATACTTTTAAACAAACTCAGCTTTACAGAATTACAGATGGAGAGCATTATGAAGAACTTAAAGAAGATTTGGAAAACATTCTGAATTTAGGAATAAAAATTGGCGGGATAACCTGTGATGGTGACAAATCTTTACTTAAAGCTATCCGTAAAGTTTGTCCGAAAGTTCCCGTCCAGCGATGTTTGGTTCATATTCAGAGGATGTGCAAAATATGGCTTTCTGCCTATCCAAAGTCTATAGCGGGTTTTGAGCTGCGTGAAATTGTCTGCAAAATCCATTTTATTGATAATGAAATTAAAAAGCAATATTGGATCAAGGAATTTTTAGACTGGTCTGAAAAGCATAAAGAGTTTTTGAATGAAAAATCATACAGCCAGGAAACAGAAAGATATTGGTACACCCACAAGATGGTGAGAAGGTGTTTTTCGGTTATCAAAAAGGCTTTGCCCAACATGTTTATCTTTCTTCAAAATCATAACATTCCAAAAACAACCAATGCAATAGAATCATTTTTCGGGCATCTGAAAGGTAATCTTAATATTCATCGAGGACTTACCAAAAGTCGGAGAAAAAAGTTTATCCAATGGTATCTATTTTATAAAAATCTAAAATCATAAAAGGTTTTTTTAGCCATAAAGCTGTTCCAATAATTTATACAAAAAAGGATGGTTTTTACCATCCTTTAAACTATTGTGTACAGCACTGACTGTATTGCTGGCAAGTTGCTCCTCAGCATTGCTTGCTTCCTCTTCCAATCAGTCGCCAAATATTACGAATTATTTTTGTGAAAAACACCAACTATTTTTGACCACATTACCTGAATAAAAAACAAAAGGAACTCGATTGAGTTCCTTTTTTATGTTTAGATGGTTAATTTATTAATCTTCCTCTTCTTCGTCGTACTTAGCCAACTCTTCGTCACACCATTTGAACGCAGCTTCTACCACTTTTGTAGCTTCATCTGCCATTGTTTCTTCATCATCACCTTCCAAATCATCTAACCACTCTACTTCTTCTTCCTCAACGTTTAAGATAAATCTTGGATATTCTGTGTGAACAACGAATAAATCTTCTGGAAATTCCGAATTATCTGCTAATAAAAACTTTGGTAATTTCATTTTTTTAATGTTTTAACTTTAAACCAAAGATAATAAAATTATTGGTATTTGTTCTTGTCTATCTTAATTTTTTGTAAAACTTTATACCTCGTTAAAGTAGTTTTCCGGAGCGTGTCTTTGGGTTTTGAGGTCAGGGCTATATTGGGATTAACGGTGCTTATCAGTTCCGCAACCTGTATTTTCTCAAGTTCAAATTCTTCGATATTTTCGAGATAAAATAATAAAGGAACTTTATCAAGCTTCTCAGATTGTAAGAACTGTTTCATTTCTTTTCTGTTTTCAAGATAGTTTCCTTTAGAAAGCCATGTGAACAGAATTCCGGACATAATACTTAAAAATCCTATTGCATACACTTTAATATCAAAAATATGAAACAGTTTTCTGAAATAAATCAGCCAGATCGGAAGACTAAAAGGTGCCATTAATCGATAATCTATGGCATTAACAGAATAAAAATACTGTACAAAATAGGAGCAAATTACACTTACCGTACTTACAAAAACATAGAAAAATTCTGATTCGGAAAGCTTATATTTTACAAAAAGATAAATAATCAAAAAAATATTTAAGAATCCGATCCCGTAAATTCCATAGTTAATAATTCCTCCGCCAGGATTGGCGATATGAATAAACGGATTAAAAGTTGTACAAAGCCCCTGAAACAATTCAACAAGAAGTTTTGAAGTGGGATGCAAACCTATAACTAATGCTCCTTTAACATAATTTTCATTAAAGTAATCGATAAAAAGAAACTTATATAAAATCACAAAAATTCCACCGATTATTGCTGAAATAATAAATACCGAAGAAAACTTTTTCTTCCAAAATACAATTCCGTAAAGTCCGGCACCTCCGATAATGAATAATGAGCTGTAACGGATGTTGTAAAGAGCGATCAGGATAAGTGAAAGATAAAATATGGCTCTTCCCTTTTCTAATTTACCATTGATAATTTGCATTGAAATGTAAAGAAAGACCATGACAAAAGGTAAAATCAGCGGTTCGCTCATCGTATAAGAAAAAATCGAAACAAAGCTGAATAAAGCACTTACTACAATCGATTCTTTAAAGAAAAATTTCTTTTTCCAGGCAAAGAAAATGATAAAAAGATAAGAAAGAACTGCAACTAATTTACTGCTCCAGAATTCATCAGGTCCAAAAAATGTAAAGAATTTGATGGAAGCCGGATAACCAAGTGGAGTAGTAGTGTTATCTATATAAGGAAGATTGTGTGCAAACCTCATGTACCGGATAGAATCCGGGTTGGTTCGTCCTTTTTCATTAAGTAAAAAACGTAAAATGGTCATCACTACAGTAATGATGACCATTGATATCTGAATATATTTTTCTTTAAATTTCATGAAATGTGTAATTAGTGAATTTTGCAATGCAAGTCAATTTCTTCAAGTGAATTTAATTTTAAATTAAAATCCTCGAGATTGAAAAAATTTACAACTGACTATTCACGTTCACCTTTCTTATTTTGAAAACATTTTTGCTACTTTTTCAGCTTTTTTGCTTACAGAGTAATCATAGAAACCTTCTCCGGATTTTACACCTAATTTTCCTGCCATTACCATGTTTACCAATAATGGATTCGGCGCATATTTAGGATTTTTAAAGCCATCATACATTACGTTTAAGATGGCTAGACAAACATCAAGACCAATAAAATCTGCCAGCTGAAGCGGTCCCATCGGATGAGCCATTCCTAATTTCATTACGGTATCAATCTCTTCAACGCCTGCAACTCCGTTGTAAAGCGTTTCGATCGATTCATTAATCATCGGCATTAAAATTCTGTTGGCCACAAAGCCAGGATAATCGTTCACTTCTACAGGAACTTTTCCCAATGTTTTGCTCATTTCGTAGATCGAATCAAAAGTTTCTTTGGAAGTAGAGTAGCCTTTGATAATCTCAACCAGTTTCATGATTGGAACTGGGTTCATAAAGTGCATTCCGATTACTTTATCAGCTCTTTTTGTTGCTGCAGCGATTTTTGTGATAGATATTGATGAAGTGTTTGTCGCCAAAATACAGTTTTCGGGAGCAAACTCATCCATCTGTCCGAAGATTTTCAGCTTCAGTTCCTGATTTTCAGTAGCGGCTTCTACAATAAGATCTGCATTTCCTACAGCGTCCTGAAGAGCCGTGAAAGTCGTAATATTTCCTAAAGTTTCGGCCTTTTGTTCTTCGGTAAGGTTTCCCTTTGCAATTATTCTGTCGAGATTGGTGGTAATGGTTTTCAGCCCTCTGTCCAAAGCTTCCTGAGATACATCTACAAGATTTACTTTAAACCCGCTTTGTGCGAAAGTGTGTGCAATACCATTTCCCATGGTTCCGGCTCCGATAACTACAATGTTGTTGATCATTTTTCCTTATTTAAGTTTTAATTATTTATTATTGATTAGGGTTAGATTTCTGGCGTTGGAAAGATCAGCTTTTTTTACCAGTTCTGTTGCATCAAAACTTACAGTACCGTCGCTGTTAGGGCTCTTTCTAGCTCTGTTTTGGGAGTCTACCGCAGCTTTAAGACCGGTAATGAATTTTGATTTCTGCTTTTGAGAAAATCCATCTGTTCCTATATAAATATTGAATTCACCTTCTCTTCCCAAGCCGTTTTGTCTGTAAACTTCAAGGTTTTTAACCTTATTTTTTTTCTTGAACTGGTTCACATAATTCATCACGGGATCTGCCGACGGGGTTCCACAGCACATACTGTGATAGCCGATCTGCAGATAGTTTTCATTCTTTTGTGCAAAGAATAATACTGAACTGAATAATCCTATTGTTAAAAGTATTTTTTTCATTTTTAATGGTTTTAAAATTAAGCTTTAAATTTTACTTATTAAAATAATCCCAGACAAGTTTGGAAATATCTGAAATCATCCTGCAGTTTACTTCTTCGGTTTCCGTTGAATTACTGACAAATACAGCTATTGCATAATGCTTGCCATTCGGTAATGTGATGATGGCAATTTCATTTTCTGCACCTGTTAAACCGGCTTTATTCTTCCCGGAAGATCCCGTTTTTCTTGCTACAGGCGTGTTTTTTGGAAGCTGCTCAATCAATTTATTTTTTCCGGTGGAGGTGGAGAGCATGACTTTCATCAGATAATCGGTAGATTTTTTCGAAAGCAGTTTTCCGTCATAAAATTTCCTTAGAGCATCCGTCGCAGCATTCATCGTACTGTAGTTTTCGTACTGTAGATTCCAGTCTTTATGCATCTCTGCTTCGTTGTATTTAATCTGAAAGCCTTTTATGCCTTTAGAATTTATAAATTTCTGAACTGTTTGTGTTCCGCCCAGAAGTTTCAGCATAATATCACAACCGTTGTTGTCGCTTTTTGCAACGGTAAACTCCAGAATTTCACTTAAAGGAACCGAGACTCCACCGTTAGGATATTTATCCCGAAGCGGCGACCATGTGTTTCCCAATAAATTTGATGTATTCAATACAATTTTCTGATCCAATGATAATTTTCCCTTATCTACATAATCCAGAACAGTGGCTGCAATATGGAACTTGAAGACACTCTGCATCGGAAGTTTTTTATCGGCATTTTTGCTGTATTTAAAACCGTTTTCAAAGTCCAAAACCGAAATTCCGACGGTCGCTTTTTTATTGCTGATCAAAGAGTTGATTTTTTGATCTAAAACAGATTGCTGGCCCAACACAATGGCAGAAATCATCATAAACAAAAGGCTAATTTTTTTCATAATATTTTGGGTTAAAAAAATCCTTCTGAAAAACAGAAGGATTGTAATTGTTAATTTTAATTTTTAATTTATCTCATACCGCTGATCCCTGCAATCATTACACCAAAAATAGCAAGGATATAAATACTAAATACGATAATGGTAAGAATTCCTATGAATTTGTAATGTGATTTCAGATACTCAAAGGATTTCGTAAGGCTTGTCTGGTTGTTAGAACGCAAAGCTTCTTTCATATTGGAAGAAAACTTATAAAGATAATTGATCGGGATAAAATAAAGCCCTGCAAGGACTAAGTAAAAAACAGAGAAAATAGCTCCGCCGCCCATCGGCATCATGCTGTTGTATGAGCTCATAGATGCTCCCAAAGTCATCATAAATAAGGCAGCGATTACCATAAACCCTATTCCGATATAGCCCAAAATAGCCAAAAAAGTGGTCCATTTCGCAGCTTCCCCCAGAAAGGATTTTGCGGCGCTGTCGATTCTCAACTCATCAAATTGTTCAAAAGGTGATTGTGTTTCCATAATAGTTTAATTTTTGGCAAAGTAATTAAAAATTATTTGATTCTGGATTTTAAATCTTTATTTAACTTCAAAATATTTTAAATTAATTCCTTCGCTTTCGAAATAAATTCTGATTTTATTTTCTCCCTTTTTAAGGTTAATTCCCTTTGCAGAAACGGTCTTCCAAATTTCGTTTCCTCCTGTGGAATTTAGAGAAAAAGTGGCCAGTTGTTTTCCTGAAGCATCTTTAATTACGATTTTTCCGGTAGTATCGCTTGCATAATTGATGTCAAAAGTATAAGCTTTATCAATTTTTGAATGGAGGGTATACTGAAGCCATTCTCCAGGCTCCGTTTTGCCAACATAATATTGGTTATCACTTGTTTTATAAATATCGACTCCGTCATTTCTCAGCTGATTTCCTGAGTTCCATTCAGATCTTTTTGCAGGATCACTCACCCAAAGATTGATGAAATCTTTGTCGGAATAAGAAGAGCCGATTCTTCCCAAATCATAATCTGTTGCCAAAATTTTCCCAGGAGCCTGATGGTTTTTAAATGGTTTTGTAGAATTATCCGTTGTCTGTCTGAACATCGCATCAATCACATCATTTTTAATTTCAGTGTTGCTGAATTTATAGTTTTCTGCGATCTGCATTAAAGTTTTTTTAGCAAATTCTTTAGACGGTTTTTCACCGCCATTCTTCCAGTAGTCCAATAATTTTTGGTATTCCGGAGTGATTTTTACATTGGTAATTCCGGCAATATTATCGATCTTTTTCATCGGCCAGAAAGCGTAACCAATATTATGCTTGTTTAATAACTGAATCAATTCTGTAAACCAAACGTTCGAGTTTTCTCCTGTTTCCCCCAGCCAGATTGGCATATTGTGTTTTTCTCTTAGATCCAAAGCAAATTTCAAAGTGGCGTCATCGTTGAAATTCCAGTATTTATGAAAGCTGAATGCTATATTGTTGTCCCAAAGCGTCGTCAGACCGTTATAATTATTTCCCCAGCCATTTCCTTCCAGAAAAATAATATGTTTTTTATCCACCAAACGGATTGCTTCTGTAATGTCTTTCTGCAGTTTCCAAAGTGGTGCGTTCGACATTTCATCGGTTCCATTCGGGTTTTTTCCTGTGAAATTAATGTTAGGTTCGTTAATCAGGTCATAACCTCCGATCCAAGCTTCATCTTTATATCTTTCGGCTAATTTTTTCCAAAGTGCAATTGTCTTTTTTTGATTTTCTTCGCTGTCCCAAAGTGATGGTTTTGATTTGTCGTTGTCCGAAATATTCACATCATTTCCCTGTCCGCCTGGCGCTGCGTGCAGATCAAGAATAAGATACATTTTGTTGGCAGCACACCATTTCAAAAGATCATCAGTCATTTTGAAGCCTTCTTCCAGCCAGGTATTTTGGCCTTTTACCTTTTCTTTTTCAATTGGTAATGTGTACAGATTATAATGCATCGGAAGCCTGATTGAATTGAAGCCTGCTTTCTTTAAAAAGTCGATATCCTGTTTGGTGATGCCGTTTTTCAGATAAGCTTTGTAAAATTCGTTCATTCCGTCTTCACCGATCAGTTCTGCAATTTTTTCCTTGATTTTATATTGCGGACCGGCAAAATCAGCAGTTTTCAACATGTAGCCCTCCTGAAGCATCCATCCTCCGAGACCAAGACCTCTTAGCTGTACATTTTCACCTTTATCGTTAACGATTTTTTGTCCATCTGTTTTTAAAAGTTGTGATGTCCCAAATTGAGACAATAAAAAAGCGGATAATAGGATGACTCTTTTCATAATAGTTTAATTATTTAAATATTGGGGATTTTTTAAGAATAATAATTTTAAAGTATTCACAAATATATTTAAAAATTATTGAATGGAAATAAACAATTTAAGGAATTAGTAAAAATAAAAAGCGAGCTTAATAGCCCGCTTTTAAATATTTTAAATAATCAGTTTAATTGAGATCACATGACTGCTGATGAAAAGCAATAAGTATTTGTGGAATAAACTTCTTTAATTTTTGAATTTTTTAAAATAATTGAATCCAATGATTAAAAATAATATTCTTGTAATGCATCTGCTTGTCAAATCAACATAAATTAAAAAATTTTTAAAACTCGCAATCCGATTACATAGTTGAAGGATAATTTCAAATAAAGTAATCAGTAAGAATAGTGCATTGAAATAATTGACTACTTTACGGTTGACAATGCTTTTTAATATTTTCCTTTAAGAAATCAGCTTCATAATCTCCAAAGCCACTTTCAAAGCCTCTGTTCCGTCTTCAATAGAAACTTCAACATGTTTGTCTTCGGTGATGGAATCTGCAAAAGAATTCAGCTCATCCAAAATGGCATTATTTGCCTGGATATTCGGATATTCAAACAAAATCTGGTTCTTTTCGCCATCTGCATTTTCAATGATCATGTCGAATGGAGTAGGGTTTTCAGGAGCATCTTTCATTCGGATTACTTCCGCTTTTTTCTCTAAAAAATCAACTGAAATATACGCGTCTTTCTGGAAAAAACGGCTTTTTCTCATCGCTTTCATCGAAATTCTTGAAGTCGTTAAATTCGCAACGCAGCCGTTTTCAAATTCAATCCTTGCGTTGGCAATATCCGGAGTCTTGCTTACGACACAAACACCGCTTGCGTGAATGTTTTTAACCTTAGATTTTGCAATGCTTAATAAAATATCAAGATCATGAATCATTAAATCCAACACCACAGAAACATCCGTTCCACGAGGATTGAATTCCGCCAGTCTGTGGATCTCAATAAACATAGGATTGTTGATATATTCCTTCGTCGCAATAAAAGCCGGATTGTATCTTTCCACGTGCCCAACCTGAGCTTTAATCCCTTTTTCCTTACATTTCTGAAGAAGTTCTTCTGCCTGTTCCAACGTCTGGGTCACCGGCTTTTCAATAAAAAAGTGAAGACCTTTATCGATCGCTTTTAAAGCATAATCATAATGGTAAAGCGTTGGTGTCACAATGTCCAACATATCGATCTGCTCAAGCAAATCATCAAAATTTTCAAAATATTTGTATCCGAATTCGGCTTCCAGTTTTTTCCCGTTTTCTACGTCTTTGTCGTGAAAACCTACAAATTCATATTTATCAGACTGATTTAGAAGTCGTAAATGTATTTTTCCCAAATGTCCGGCACCTACCAAACCTGCTTTTAACATGCTGTATTAAATTTTTGTAAATATAACACTTTTAGAAATTCGGTAACAGATGATAGGTTTTAGGTTGACAAATACGGTTTGTTTTTTTACTTTTGTGAAAACTATTGCCTGCTACCTAATAACTACCATCTAATGACGCAAGATTCGTTTGTACACAAGGGAAAAAGAAAGATTTTGGTTGATTATCTTCGAAATAAAATAGGAATTTCGGATGAAAATGTATTGTCGGCAATGAACGAGGTTCCGAGGCATCTTTTCATAGAAAGTATTTTTGAAGATTTTGCCTATGAAGACCGTGCTTTCCCGATTTTAGCACATCAGACCATTTCACACCCTTCAACGGTTGCCGAGCAGTCTGAACTTTTAGAAGTGAAACAAGGTGAAAAAATTCTTGAAATAGGAACCGGCTGCGGATATCAGACGGCTGTTTTATTAGCAATGAAAGCCCATGTTTACACCGTTGAAAGGCAAAAAGACCTTTTTGATTTTTCAAAGAAAAAGCTTCGGGAAATGCATTTGTACCCGAAATTTCAAAGTTTTGGAGACGGTTTTGCGGGACTTCCTACTTTTGCTCCTTTTGATAAAATTATCGTGACTTGCGGAGCAGGAGTTTTGCCTACAGAATTATTAAAACAATTAAAAGTGGGCGGTAAAATGGTGATTCCTTTAGGTCCGACCGACGAACAGGTGTTGTACAGATTCACCAAAGTCTCACCGACTGAGTTTGAAAAAGAGGAATTTGGTGCGTATAAATTCGTGCCAATGTTGGGGAATACGAATCAGTAAGTTTAAGTAATACTTCTACTTTACAAATACCTACTCTGTCATTCAGAACGAAACACAATGATGTGAAGAATCTATTAAAAACCATTCAAAAGATTCTTCTTCATTCGAATGATATTAAATAATTGGTAGATGCACTGGTCTCAAACACCAGTTCCGCAGACAACTATTCGATAGGAAAGGTCTTTAGCCTGTTTATAATATCAAAATCAATTAAAATCGGCTTTAGCCTAAACTTATATTTAAACAAAGATTAAAAAATATTAATTTTAAAGGACTTAAAAATCCTAAACCATGAGTTCCGACATCCAAAAATACAACGAATCCCAAACCGAATCAGATCAACAGATTTGTGAAAAACTTTCCGAAATTATCAGCGAAAACCTGATCGAAGCCGAATCTAAAATCTGGCATGCACATCCTGTCTGGTTTTTGGATGGAAACCCGATTGTAGGATATAGCAAACAAAAGAAAGGAATTCGGTTGATGTTCTGGAGTGGAAAATCTTTTAATGAAGAGATTTTAAATGTTCATGGTGAAAAATTTCAGGATGCTTCTGTATTTTATAATGATATTTCCGAGATTAATGAGAACGATATAAAAAGGTGTCTTGAAAAATCAGAGAAAATTCAATGGGATTATAAAAACCTGATGAAAAGAAAGGGCGAATTAATTCAAATTAAAAAATAATTTTCGCCTGTTCGGAATGATAATTGAATTGAAACCTTTACCAATCACTAAATTTTATTATTATGGACACGAATAGATTTAAGTCGTCACACGATTTCAGTAATATTCAGAAAAATTTACATAATAATTCTGGATATCATACAGAAAGTTATTCGAAACAGGTGAAAGGTTATATCAACGACATGAAAAGTCAGAATCATGAAGCAACGAAACAAGGATTTGTAAGCCATGCTCAGAAATCAGCAAAAGAAGTTTGGGAAGAAATTCAGAAAATGGCTTCTGATGCGTGGGACAAACACAAAGATGAAGAAAAATAATTTTTAATATTAAAGTTAGAAAACCTTGCTTTTTATGGAAGTGAGGTTTTTTATTTGAAAAATAAATCAAAATAAATTGTAAAATGAAGGTATTTATAACGAAAAGAATTCCTGAAATCGGAATTCATTTGCTGGAAAACGCCGGTCTTGAAATTTTTATTCCTGAACACGAAAATCTTTCACAAGAAGAGTGGCTGAGCTATTGTAAAAGCAACGACGTTATTTTGAGTGTGGGAAGCGAGTTTAAATATGACAAAGATTTTTTTAATGAATGTCCCAATATAAAGGCAATTGCATTGTATTCCGTAGGTTTTGATCATGTAGATATTCAGGAAGCAAATCAAAGAAATATTCCGATCGGAAATACGCCCGATGTTTTAAGTAAAGCTACTTCGGATGTTGCATTCTTGTTGATGCAATCGGTTGCAAGAAGAGCAGCCTACAATTTTGAAAAAGTGAAATCAGGAAATTGGGGAGATTTCGATCCTCTACATGCTTTAGGTCAGGAATTGTACGGAAAAACATTGGGAATTTTCGGACTGGGAAGAATTGGTTTTGAAATGGCGAAAAAATCAAAAGTTGCTTTTGATATGGATATTATTTATCATAATCGCCATCGCAGCGAGGAAGCAGAAAATGAATTAGGTGCAAAATACGTTTCATTTGAAGAATTGATTGCACAATCTGATGTCCTTAGCATCCATGCTAATTTTAAGCCTGAGCAGAAAGAGCTTTTCAACAAATCGGTCTTTGAAAAAATGAAGGAAAACGCAATTTTCGTTAATACGGCGAGAGGCGGTTTTCACAATCAGAAAGACCTTTATGATGCGCTCACGGAAAGAAAAATATGGGGTGCCGGATTGGATGTAACGAATCCTGAACCGATTTTTAAAGAAGATCCTATTTTAGGACTTTCGAATGTCTGTGTGCTTCCGCATATAGGCTCTGCCACGATAGAAGCAAGGAGCGGAATGGCAAAACTGGCCGCCGAAAATCTGATTGCTTTTTCAAAAAGAGAAAAAATGCCGACTTGCGCCAATCCTGAAATTTATTCCCGAAATTCTTAGAAACTGGAATTATTTTTGTTTACTTTAATTCAACACTAAATATAATTATTATGATACCCGAAAACAGCGAACAGGAACAGGAGAGAAGACTCGAACAAAGAGAGTATACGCCCAGCGAGGATATTTTTAATCAGGAAAAGCATATCACGCTTGATGGTGATGGAAGACCAATGGAAGATGAAAATTTTGATGAAGATAAATTAGATAAAGGGCTTGATATTCCGGGAGTGGATGACGATGATGACATGGAGGAAATCGGAAGCGAAGATGAAGAAAATAACTACTGGAGTTTAAGCGATAACGATGATGATCATGAGGAAGAAAATGATGATGTTTTGACTTAAAGAATTTCACTTATAATAAATGACCTTGCTGAATTTCAGCAAGGTTTTTTATTTTATTAAATGAGAAATATAAGTATTTAAAACTCCTGTAAGATAAAGATTAAAGGGAAGAATCTAAGAGCGCTAATGAAATTCCTCACATTAGTTGCACGATTTTTCCAAATTGAATATCTTTAAAACTTTGAATTTTCAATTAACTTTTAACGTTAAACATAGAACTTTAAACTGTAATATGACATTCCAGGAACAGATACAGCAAGGCATTCCAAGCCAGTTGCCACAGCCAAAACCCTACGAAACCCATATCAATCACGCTCCGAAGCGTAAAGAGATTTTAGGAGAAGAAGAAAAAAAACTCGCTCTGAAAAACGCTTTACGTTATTTCGATCCAAAATTTCACGCAGAACTTTTGCCGGAATTTAAGGAAGAGTTGGAGAAATACGGAAGGATTTATATGTATCGTTTCCGTCCGGATTATGAGATGAAAGCGAGAGATATTGCAGAATATCCGGGAAAATCGGAGCAGGCAAAAGCGATTATGCTGATGATTCAGAATAATCTGGATTATGCAGTGGCTCAACATCCGCACGAACTAATTACATATGGTGGAAATGGTGCGGTCTTCTCAAACTGGGCGCAGTATCTTTTGACGATGAAATATCTGTCTGAAATGACTGACGAACAAACATTAACGATGTATTCCGGACATCCGATGGGACTGTTTCCTTCACATAAAGATGCGCCAAGAGTAGTCGTGACGAACGGAATGATGATTCCGAATTATTCCAAACCGGATGATTGGGAGAAATTCAATGCGTTGGGGGTGACGCAGTACGGACAAATGACGGCCGGGTCTTATATGTACATTGGTCCGCAGGGAATTGTTCACGGAACGACGATTACTGTTCTGAATGCGTTCAGAAAAATAAATAAAGAACCAAAAGGCGGATTGTTCGTGACTTCAGGACTGGGCGGAATGTCCGGAGCTCAGCCAAAAGCTGGAAATATTGCAGGTTGCGTTACGGTAATTGCGGAAGTGAATCCGAAGATTACCAAAATCCGTCACGACCAGAAATGGGTGAATGAAATCCACGAAAATCTGGATGAATTGGTTGCAAGAGTGAAAAAAGCTCAGGAAAATCAGGAAACGGTTTCTCTGGCTTATCTTGGAAATATCGTTGAGGTTTGGGAGAAATTTGATGCAGAAAATTTAAGAATCGATATCGGTTCAGATCAGACTTCGCTTCATAATCCTTGGGCTGGAGGTTATTATCCGGTTGGTCAAACCTTTGAGGAATCCAATACCATGATGGCTGAAAACCCTGAATTATTCAAAGAAAAAGTTCAGGAAACCTTAAGAAGACACGCGGCAGCTATCAATAAACATACAGAAAAAGGAACGTATTTCTTCGATTACGGAAATGCTTTCTTGTTGGAAGCTTCAAGAGCCGGAGCCGATGTAATGGCAGAAAATCCTACGTTGGGAAGAGAATTTAAATACCCAAGTTATGTTCAGGATATTATGGGACCGATGTGTTTTGATTATGGTTTCGGACCGTTCCGTTGGGTTTGTACCAGCGGAAAACCGGAAGATTTACAGAAAACAGACGAAATTGCCTGTCAGGTTTTAGAGGAAATGATCAAAAATTCTCCCGAAGAAATCCAACAGCAAATGAAAGATAATATCCAGTGGATTAAAGGGGCGCAGGAAAATAATCTGGTCGTGGGTTCACAGGCGAGAATTTTATACGCCGATGCCGAAGGAAGAATGAAAATCGCAGAAGCCTTCAACAAAGCCATTAAAAACGGAGAAATCGGGGCAGTGGTTTTGGGTAGAGACCATCACGATGTTTCGGGCACGGATTCGCCGTATAGAGAGACTTCCAATATTTATGACGGTTCGAGATTTACGGCAGATATGGCGATTCATAATGTCATTGGTGACAGTTTCCGTGGGGCGACTTGGGTAAGTATTCACAACGGTGGTGGTGTTGGCTGGGGAGAAGTAATCAACGGTGGTTTCGGGATGTTGCTCGATGGAAGCGATGATGCCGACAGAAGACTAAAATCGATGCTGTTCTGGGACGTGAATAACGGAATTTCAAGACGAAGCTGGGCAAGAAATGAAGGTGCTGTTTTCGCCATCAAAAGAGCGATGGAAGCAGAACCTAATCTGAAAGTAACGCTTCCGAATTTTGTGGATGAAAGTCTTTTTTAATTTAATAATTTAAAGAAATCAGCCTTGTAATGGATTTTCATAATCATTTCACTACAACATACTTTTTAGCTTTATTATCTGTTTTAATCATTGCAAATTTTGCAGTGATAAGACAAAGAAAACTAAACTGGAAGCTACTGTTGGATTGGAAAATAATTTTACTGACGCTGATTGTAACCTTTGCTGGATTATTATATTATGAAACTTCAAATTCAAAAGACTGGATCATAAAAACTTATGGCTTTCCTAAGTATTTTTACTTGAAAAAATATTCAGCAAATACAGATCATTTCTTATCTTTTGGAATTTTAAGAATTGATTATATCAACTTTATTCAGAATTTCGTATTGTTTTTTCTTGTCGTAGGTTTCATCTTTTTATGGATGAAAAGAACAAGAAGTTAATGAAGTTACATATTTAAATCGAAAGCTTTTTATATACGAAAAACCTGTCAAGCGACAGGTTTTTTATTTTATTCGAAGAGAATACTTCGAGGCTTGCCTCGGGGCTTATTTATTTGTAATTTTTATTTTTAAGAACTTTCAACAGTGTTTTATCATATTCTTTGTTAAAATCAACAGTCTTTCCATTTTCATCTTCACCGTCATAAATTACATATCCAAAGTCGAAAACCGTGTCTTTCTTGATCTGATAAAACGACGTCCAATTTCTGCCGGATATTACCTGACTGTCTATTAAATTATATTTCGATAAATAATTTGGATTTTTAATTTGATTAAAATTTTTGACTTTTGTCAGTCTGTCGTTTTTAAGATCAACTAAATACAAATAATACGTCCAATTGCTTCTTACGTCAGATATATTTTGAATAAGAATATCCTTAATGTTGTCACCATTAAAATCCCGAAATTCATAATCGCCGGTATGAGACTCAATAGAATCCCGGAAGAGTTCTTGATATTTTCCATGTATTTTTTTGCTGAAAATGAAAACTGTGTTTTTATCGTTTTCCTCATAGCTTTTTTCCCATGAAAAATGTCTTAGCACAATTTTGTAATTTTTATTTTGATAGACGGAATCGCAAATTATCTCCTTTTCTGAAATTGTATCCTGCTCCGGAATATCTTGCTTAGCAGTTGCTCCGGAAGCTGTTTTTGGAGAGATCATCTTTTTTCTTTCCTGATATTTATGGCAGGAAATTATTACAGTTAGGATTAAAAAAATGATTGTTTTTTTCAATGGATAGAAGTTTATTTTTTCAACATTTCCTTTTCTCTTTCAAAAATCTTATTGGCTTCAAAATAATAGGTTTTTAAGCTTCCGTCTTCTGTTTTCACTTCCATTTTATCACAAGTATTATTTCCTCCGTTACTAATGCTTTGTGTTTGAAGCTTTGCACCAATCATATTCAGGATAAAATATTCTTCCTCGATTTGTGTTACATGCCATCCGGTTTCGCAGGTTTTGCCGTCACCGCTTTTGGTTATTGAATACAAAAGACCAAACTCTATATCATGATATTTTTTCTGATTTACTGCATCACCCAAAATTTTATAGGTCTGTTGAAGATATTTATGGGCAAACATACTGGTGTAATCTATGTTCAACATTGCTTGGGTTGCATTGATAACGCCTTGATAATTTTTCTTTTCTATCTCGGCATACACTTCCTTTTTAAGATCGTCGTAATTAGATTTCTTAAGATTATACTGTTTGCTCGCTAGAAAGCTGTTCCTGAAATCTGTATAATCAATATCCGGTTCTCCGTTTTCAAGCTTTTTTACATACTTGGAATAGGTATCATCAAAATTGGGAATGATAATTTTATTCTCCTGTGCAAAAGTTGTTATTGAAATAAAATAGAGTAGTACGGCAAATAGAAATTTTTTATGGGTTTTCATTTTTATTGTGTGGCTATTATTTGAATATTTTATAATTAATTTTTGAAGTGAAAGATAAGATATTAAAGTTAAAGGATGTACAAAGACAGGAATTTGTTTTTAAAACTTCTTAAATAAAAAAAACGGTTGTAAGGTTTTAGTTTTTATAACAATGTGGATTTATATCTTTGATTTATTTTTGTTTCCTTATGTTAGAAAAAACATTCTCGACACGTTCCCAACCCCAAATTTTACGTTCCCAACCCCTCCAGATACGTAAAACATATATCGGTATACGTTCTAGAGAAGTTCAGATACGTTCTGCAAAGGTTTCGACACGTTGTACAACCTATCCCGATACGTTTATCAGATATCCGTTGTGGTTGTTGATACCTCCAATGGGGTTATTTATCCATTCGGACAGGTCATAGAACCTATCTCGACAGGTAAAAGATAAGTAAGGATATATAAACAACCTCATCATATCTTTCATGTACATATTCGGAAAGGTAAATGATATATTCGGATCATTAAAAAACCTCTCCAGATCATTAAAATACCTATTCGAAGCTTCATTAAACGTATCGGGAATGAAAAATAACGTCTTATGATCATTAGATAACCAGTTGGATGTAGTGATTCTAAGCTACAAGAGATGAAGATAAGATCAGACATTCGCAAAGATTTGAAGAAAACCAATGTAAAATATAAAAACCAGCGGAATGCTAAGTTTTTTTTGTTTTGTGCTATCATCGTCCGTCAGTTCGAGTAGCGTAATGCAATGAAGCGTATCGAGAACTTTTTGTTTTATGGACAGATTCTGTGTTTCAGTTCACAGGTTCTCGATACATTTTTCTCCGCTTTGCTGCGAAAAATACCAGAGCTGACGGGGGCTTCTCGCAGTACTGATTAAAGCAGTTTCAGTTCAAATATCATCAGTATTTATTTAGAGGTATTAGTATAAAATGATATTTTTGAAATCAAAATATTTACTATGAAAAAATTAGGCATCATCGGCTACGGTTGGTTAGGAAACCACATCGCAGAACGATTGAAAAACCAATATGAAATCTTCGCCACAACAACGACAGAGTCGAAACTGGAGGATCTGAAATCTAAAGGGTATAGCGCAAATTTAGTTAGTTTTTCTGATGAAGCAGATCCGGAAATGAAGGAGTGGAAAGCGGCTTCAGATTTGGATGCAATCATCATTACGATTCCGTTTTCAGGAATCAGGGGAGCGCAGATTTCAATGAAGGACAGACAGGAAAATATGCTGAAATTTCTCGGAGATTACAAAGGACAATTATTTTTAATGAGTTCTACGGGGGTATATCCTCAGGAGGAAAAAGAATTCGTGGAAGAAGATCAGCCTGCTGCTTATGTGGAAAGTGAAAGTTTTCTGACTGAAAGATTTCCTAAAGCTAATGTGTTGAGGTCAGCCGGATTAATGGGAGGAGAAAGGCTTTTAAAAAATTACCATATTTCCGGTCTGGATCAGCTGGTGAATCATATTCATTACGCAGATATCTGCTCGGTGGTAGAAAAAATGCTTGAAAATCAATCCGAATCTAAAGTGTATAATGTAGTGGCGCCTATTCATCCCAACAAAGAAGAGGTGATTAATGCGCAGAAGGATTTACCTTACGAAGGGGAAAGAACAACAATGGGAAGAACGATATCACCCGCAAAATTAATAGATGAGCTGGATTTTGAATTTCAATATCCTGATCCGCGGTATTTTCACGTAAATTTTGAGAATAATCCTGAATAATAGAAATAGATTTCTTAATACAATGAATTGCTATTACTGAAAAATGTGCTTTGACAGGCTCAGCTTGACACTTCTAATACTAACTGTTATGTTTAACGATATATTTGTAGTGGTGTCAATCTGAGCTTGTCGAAGCATCCATATTGATGCTTGAAATCAAAAAATTACTTTTTCACAGCAGCGATTGCCGCCTCATAATTTGGTTCCTGTGAAATATCTGCAACCTGTTCCTCATAAACAATTTTTCCGGAAGGATCGATCACCACGACGGCTCTGCTCAAAAGACCTTTCATGGCAGAATCTGTAATCTCCACACCATAGATTTTCCCGAAGTCTGAACGGAAATCCGAAAGCATCACCACGTTTTTAATTCCTTCCGCACCGCAAAATCTTTTCTGTGCAAAAGGCAGATCTTTGGAGATGCAAAGAACCACCGTATTCGGAAGATTGGCTGCATCTTCATTGAAGTGACGGACAGAAGCCGAACAAACACCTGTGTCCACACTCGGGAAAATATTCAGGACCATATATTTTCCTTTGTAAGAATCAAGAGTCTGATCTTTCATTGTAACATCTGTAAGCGCAAATTTGGGGGCAGGTTTATTCAGTGCCGGTAATTTGGCGTAGGTATGAACAGGTTTTCCGCCGGCCAGCACCGTATTGGCTGTTTTAGAATTCTGTGCGAATGAAAATACTGAAAAAAGCAACAGTACGTTGAAGACTAATTTTGAAACCATAAATTTATTTTTAAACAAAATTATTCTTTTTCAATTCTACAATATTAATTTTTATTTCAAATAGACCAAATCTATTAGTCAGCTATTTTTAAAATCAATTTTTAAATCTACCTTTATTCTATCAAATGTTTACACTAAAAACTATTAAAAAATAAAAAGATTTATGGATTCATTAAACACAGCATCATTTCAGGAGATTTTTAAAAAAGAAAATGAGATTCCGGAAGAATATAGAATTCCAGAAATTCATCAAAGGGAATATCTTCTTAACGGAGAACTGGTAGAATGGCATGGAGAGGTACAGAATATTTATTCACCAGTCTGTATTCCTACAGAAAACGGTTTGGAAAGAAAATTATTGGGAAGTGTACCCAACATCGGACCTAATGAAGCGCTGGAAGTTTTGGAAGCTTGTGTAAAAGCTTATGATAATGGGCTAGGAGAGTGGCCGACGATGTCTGTAGAAGGCAGAATTAAATGTATGCAGAAATTTGTGTATTTAATGATTCAGCAGCGTGACCTGATTATCAGATTACTGATGTGGGAGATCGGGAAAACATTGGCAGATTCTACTAAAGAATTCGACAGAACAGTAGATTACATCAATCAGACCATTGATGCACTGAAAGATTTAGATAGAGAATCTTCACGTTTTCAGCAGGCAGAAGGAACGATTGCACAGATCAGAAGAGCGCCGCTGGGTGTGGTTTTAAGTATGGGACCATTTAACTATCCTTTAAATGAAATTTTCACCACACTGATCCCTGCGTTGATTATGGGAAATACGATTTTGTTCAAACTTCCTAAACATGGTGTTTTGGCTCATTATCCTCTGTTAAATGCCTTCAAAGAAGCCTTCCCGAAGGGAACGGTCAATACACTATACGGAAAAGGTTCGGAAATTATTACTCCGATTATGGAAAGCGGAAAAGTGAATGTTCTGGCATTCATTGGTTCAAGCAAAGTGGCCAACGGATTGAAAAAATTGCATCCGAAGGTTAATCGTTTACGTGCTATTTTAAGCTTAGATGCCAAAAATGCTGCGATCGTTACAAAACATGCAAACCTTGATGTTGCGGTGACTGAATGTATCTTGGGCTCACTTTCATTTAACGGACAAAGATGTACTGCACTGAAGCTTATTTTTGTTCAAAAGGATGTTGCAGAAGAGTTTACTCAAAAATTAACAGCTGCGGTATCTGCTTTAAAACCGGGATTGCCTTGGGAAAAAGATGTGAAAATTACACCGCTTCCTGAAGTGAATAAGCCGCCATATCTGAAAGAATGTATTGAGGATGCTCTGGCAAAAGGAGCGAAGGTTCTTAATGAAAACGGAGGTGCTACAGAAGAATCCTTTGTGTTCCCGGCTGTGGTATATCCTGTAAACAGTGAGATGAAACTGTATCACGAAGAACAATTCGGTCCGGTAATTCCTGTGGTTCCTTTTGAGGATATTGAGGAACCGATAGAATA
This sequence comes from Chryseobacterium arachidis, assembly GCF_900129245.1. Taxonomy (GTDB): domain Bacteria; phylum Bacteroidota; class Bacteroidia; order Flavobacteriales; family Weeksellaceae; genus Chryseobacterium; species Chryseobacterium arachidis. The sequence goes on along the minus strand of NZ_FQUT01000010.1, from coordinate 91,245 downwards.
TCAGGTGAATGCAGATCATGGTATGCAGGTGAGCATTTTCAGTGAAGATCCGATGGAGGTCTCAAAACTGATTGATCCTTTTGTGAATTTGGTAAGCCGAGTAAATATTAACTGCCAGGCTCAGAGAGGGCCGGATGTTTTCCCTTTCACCGGTAGAAAAGACAGTGCAGAAGGTACACTTTCTGTTTTTGATGCGCTTCGTTCGTTCTCTATCCGTTCGTTGGTGGCCGCTAAAATTACAGATTCCAACAAAAATTTATTGAATACAATTGTAAGAGATCACGACTCCAATTTCCTGAGTACCGATTATATTTTTTAATAAATGATTAATAATAAGGAAATCCGCAATACACTCGTTGCGGATTTTTTTATGCCTGAACATCAAAGGTTAGCTTGAGGTTAAAAATCTGGTTATATTTTGTAGGAATTATTTTTTAGAATGAATAGTGGATGAATTTGAAAGACTTCTCTTTGTAGTTTTAAAATTTTAATTTGAATTAATTTAAATGATACTGTTTGCTTTAAATAATGAAGACAGAAGTTTTCATGACCAGGCTAATTTTTATTTTCACAAAAAGTGTAACATATTTTTCAAAGAACAACTAACTCTATAGAGAGTAAAAAACCATGACTTCATTAGAACAGGAATTTTTAGAAAAAATTGAAAAACATAAGGGAATCATTTTCAAGATTTCTAAAATGTATATGGACGAAAAAGACGACCGCGACGATCTTTTTCAGGAAATTACCTATCAGGTGTGGAAAGCATATCCTAAGTTTAAAGGGGAAAGCGAATTCTCAACCTGGTTGTACAGAATTGCTCTGAACACGGCGATTATTTTTCTTAAAAACGAAAAGAGAAGGAGTTTTATAGCCAATGAAGATTTCTCCGATTATAAAATAGTTCAGGAAGAATTTGATCAGGAAAAGGAAGAAAAGCTGAGTGCGATGTATAAAGCCATTCACCAGCTCAATCCCATCGATAAAGCATTTATATTTTATTATCTCGAAGATTTTTCCGGAAAAGAAATTTCCGAGCAGATGGGGATTTCGGAAGGAAATGTAAGGGTGAAAATGAACCGTGCCAAAAACAAGTTGAAAGATATCTTAAACACAAATACATATTAATTTTTTAAATCAATTATCATGAATATAGACGAACTGAAAAATGCATGGAGCGAGGACGACTCTTTTGAAGAAACGCCGGAAATAAGCATCGAACAAAAGAATAGCATCAATCTTCCGCTGGAAAAAATCCGCAAAAATATGAAGATGGAATTTTGGTCAACTGTCGGGATTTTTGTCTTTGCTTTTGCCTTAATTGCCGTGTCCCCGGGACCGTTTAAGTTTAAATTTTACATTACCATTCTTATCGCCTCAATGGTTTTTGTCACGTTTTTCTTTTACAGTCAGTTTTTTAAACTGTATAAAAATATGAGCGATCCTATGATGAAAACCTATGATGGTTTGAAGGATCTGCTGCATCAGTTTAATCTGAATAAACAGTACTACCTGTCATTTTATTTAGCGTTTGTGCCGTTTCTGGTTTGTGAAATAATCATTGTACTGGAGTTTATTCCGCGCCCGATTCCCTTGTCGGATCTAAAGGTGGCAAGCATTCTTATCGGAACGATGGTCGTTGTTATGCCGCTGTTGTTGCTTATGGGAAAATGGTGGTTTAAAGTTTTCTATGGAAAATACATTCTTCAGATTGAAAATCTTGTAAAGGAATTAAGGAAATAAGGTTTAATAGGGTTTCGGCGGGCTGAAAGCCCGCCGAAACCCTTTAATATAGAAAACTATGCCTTCCTTCTACTCAAAATGCTTTTTGCCGAATCTGAAGCAATCACCAATCCACCCGCCATCATGATGAGGTCTTTCAGAACCAATCTTCCGGCTCCCGAAAGCAAAGGAAAACCGTGTTCTTTCCCGCCCAAATCCGGCACCCAGACTTCGGGAGTAGTGATCAAAAATGACAGCGTAACAAAAGACATTCCTGCCGTTAAAATTCCACCAATCAATCCGATTTTAGGATAGAAAATCCCAAGTAGAACAGTGATTCCGATCAGAACAATTGCTGTTCCTAATCCGTAAGAAAAAGTATAGGTTCCGTTGGCTTCATGCCATTTTATATTTTCAGAAATAACTTCGCCTTCTTTGTTTTTATGGAGTTTGTAACTGTCGGTATCCGAAACTTTTTTATTCAGCATAAAGCTCATAAAAGGTGAGTTGGCCACAAAAGGAATAATGCCTTCTGCTTCGTAATGATAGGCTTTTAAGCCACCAATCCATGCCATTACGATAAAAATACTTATTCTTAAAAAATGAATAAAGTTTTTCTGTGAGTTTGCTAAGAGTTCTAACATAATTTATTTTTTTGACAAAGTTATGCCAGACTCAAAGGCAATGGAATGGATGATTATGGATGTTATTTGTACAAATCTGCCACGATGGAAATTCCTGCCTCTTTTCTGAATTGAGTCGGTGAAATCCCAACATATTTTTTGAAATATTTACTGAAATGAAACTCATCATTGAAGTTGAGCTCAACAGCAATTTCTTTAATTGATTTTCTGGTAAGATGAATCTGTTTTTTAGCCTCCAAAATCACTCTTTCCTGAATAATCTGCGATGGCGTTTTATTAAATTTCGATTTTATTTTCTTACTTAAAGTGTTCGAGGTCACATGAAGCAGATCTGCATAAAAAGACAGGTTTTTCTCGGTAAGAAAATGTTCTTCTACCAGATTTTGAAATGATTTTAGCTCATTGAAATCATCTTTGGCCAATTCTTTATCCGGTAACAATTTATTTTTTTCCCGGCTTGAAATTGCTAAAATCAGCTGAAGATAAGACTGAAGCACTGAACCCGAAAAATCTTCACGATGATCGGCTTCCCGAATTTTTGAAAAGTAATTTGATATTTCCTGATAAACATTTTCAGCTAATGAAAAGTGAGGGAAAAGATAAATATTGTTGAAAAGCAAGCCGTTGCATGCTACTTCCTTTTTGTGGTATTCTATACAGTAAAAATCGCTGTGGAAATTTAAAATTTCAACTTCAAAAGTTGTTTCGCAAACCATCTGAATATTTTGAAATGGCGAAGAAAAAAATACCGTTCTGCCCTCAAAATCATAGGTTACAAAATCAACAATAATCTTTCCCTTTCCGTTGAACAGAAAAATATGATACATCGAATCACTGAAATTGGAGCTGAAATATGCTGAACTGACTTTCTGAACGGAAAAAAATGTACTTTTCATGATATAAAACTACATAATTTTCTTTAATGATTTAGGGAAATGGTTGGATGGGTTTCGGGCGGGCTGAAAGCCCGCCCGAAACTTTTATTGCGTATAATAAGCTGGAAATTCTCTTAATATCGAGTACAAATCCCTCCATTCAAAATATCTTGGACTTACCGAACTGACATTTTCAAAACCTTTATCCTTAAACAACTTTTTTGTACGTGTGACATGAAAATATTGGGAAATAACGATGATGCTGTTGAATTTTAACTGAGATCTTAATTTTAATGTATTTTCTACGGTTGCTCTGGTATTGTTTCCCAAATTATCAACTACGATTAATGAATCAGGAATATCTTTAGATACGAGAAATTCTTTCATTTTATCACCCTCATAGAACCCTTCTTTCCCCAGCCCGCCACTCACCAAAATCTTTTTAATCCGACGATTTTTATACAGTTCAAGTCCGCTTTCAAGACGTTTTTGTAATCTTGTGGACAAAGTCCCGTCTTCATTCACTTTGCTTCCTAAAATAACCGCTATATCTGCATTTTTTCTGTTGTCAGAAAGACCGTCAATCGTTGTATAGGCAGCATGAATGACAAACCACAAAATCACTGCAGAAATGAGAAATTTAAGGAGAGTTAAAAGTTTTTTTGACATTAATTGAACGCTGTAGATTATTTTTGGTTTGCTGTTTCTTCTTTCTTAATTGCCTTCATCACCCAATCCATCTGCGGATCTTTTTTATCAATAATATCCTGCATCGTTTCCGTGATGGTAACATCGGGAACCACTCCTTTTTTGGTATGGGTAAAAGTGATATTGGGCTGTACCAGAAGAACCCCGACTGGCAAATCGATTTTAGAATTAGGAAGTGTCTGGTAAGAGTAAAATCCGGCAACCGTTCCGTCATTGGCACCTCCGGTTTCTTCACCGACTAAAACCACTCTTTTATCATTTTTAAGTTTTGCGGTAATAATCGACGATGCAGAAAAACTTCCGCCATTAATTAAAACATAAACTTTTCCGTTGAAAGCATCTTTCTTTGGCTTGGATTCTCTATCTGATCTGTTTTTATAATAAAATTTACCGTCTTTTTTATAGGTACTGAAAGTCTGGGCAAAGAAAAATGTAGGGTAGGTGAATGTTCTTAAAATATATTGTAACGGATTACTTTTCCTGAAATAATTGGTCTTTAATGGTGAAGATTTTGAAATCACCTGAGAAGGCTTTATTAATGTATAAGGTTTCGGACTTAGATAGGAATATAAGTTGTTGATCTCTTCCAAAGAACCTCCGTAATTATTGCGGATATCAATAATCAGATATGAGGATTGCGCGTTCTTGATCTTTTTGAAAGTCTCTTTGTAAAACCTTGCAGAATAATCACTCGAAAAACTTTTCACTTTTATATAAGCGATAGTGCTGTCTTGATCTAAAAATTTAAAGTTTCTGTTATAAGAATTGTTGAAGGCAATATAATCATTCACCTTTTTTTCCTGTGTCCGTTTTTTGTTTTCTTTATCCTGTTTAAGGTCGTTTTCAGATTTGGATTCCCGGGTGAGCTGATAGGTCTTTTTTTCACCGTTATAAACCGTTTCCAGTGTTGCTTTATCTTCAAATCCTTTTTCCGCAACATAATAATTAAAGAAAACATCTTTCAGATAATAAGGCTGAAAAGTTGTATTAAAGCCATCGCTGCTGATGAGTTTTTCATACCTTCTAATATAATCCGAAACCGGAACCTGGTCTATTGTGATAATTTCTGTTCCGGGTTTTATATCTTGTATAGAATCTTTATTTCCAATGATGAAAAGCCGGTCATCTTTTACATAATATTCAAAACGGCTGAACATTCCTTTTTTACCTTCTAATGCTTTAATCTCTTTTTTACTAATCCTTTTCGAAGGAATTCGCAATGATAAATGGCCTTCACGAATATTGGCGATCACAGGCTGCAGCTTAAAATAGAATTGAAGTGGTGTCAGCGGTTCATTAATGGTTTGTTTAAGGCTGTCGAATTTGTAGTCTAAATCTTTTTTTGAAATATACCAATACAATTGCGGATGGGTTTCTTTAATTTTTGAATAGGCAAAATCAACATCTTCTTTCAGTTTTTCAGGAGACAGACATACTTTTTGCTGTTCATTATGTTTTCTTACTGACATACAGGAAGTCAGCAATATGAGAAACAACAATATAAAATAATTTTTTGAGCCCATTTTGATTTTTTCGAACGCTAAATTAAAAAGTTTAAAGCAATAAATGGAGCCTCAGAGAATATAATTTTAGTTAAAAATTAAAGGATTTATATTTTAAAATCGTCATACAGTATATTGTCATACATTTGATAGTATTTTATAAAAATGATCTATACCATTATCATTACAGCAGCGGTAGTTATCTTCTTATATTTTTTGATCACAAGTCAGGAAGTATTTGGTGCTGAAGCAAAAGGAGAACGATTGAAAAGAATGCAGCAGTCTAAGCATTTTAAAAATAAACAGTTTCAGAATTTAAGCTATACACCGTCGTTGGCGGAGGGATATTCAATGCCGAGAGTGATGTATGATTTCTTTTTTAAAAAGAAAAATCCTTTGCTGAAGCCCCTGAAAAATATTCCGTCTATTCATACTGACCTTAAAAATCTTCCAAAAGATCAGGACGTTTTTGTCTGGCTAGGGCATTCTTCTTATTATATTCAAACAGATGGAGTTTCTTTGTTGATTGATCCTGTTTTGAGCTTATATGGTTCACCGTTTAAATTTTTCAACAAAGCATTCTCGGGAGCGGATATTTTTAAGCCTGAAGATATTCCGAATTTAGATTATTTAGTCATCACTCATGATCATTACGATCACTTGGATTATCCTACGGTGAAAGCAATTAAAGATAAAGTTTCAAAAGTTATTTTGCCTTTGGGTGTTGGTGCGCATTTCGAAAGATGGGGCTACAAATCTGAACAATTAATTGAAGAAGAGTGGGGAGCTGAGGTTAATTTAAAGAATAATCTGAAAATTATCTACACACCCGCAAGACATTTTTCCGGCAGAAAAGTTCAGCGAAATGTTACGCTCTGGACTTCCTATGTTCTGGAAACTCCAGCCAAGAAATTATTTTTAGGCGGTGACAGCGGTTACGATACCCATTTCAAAATGATTGGCGAAAAATATGGACCTTTCGACTATGTTTTCATCGAAAACGGGCAATATAATGAAGCCTGGAAATATATTCACGGACTTCCGGAAGATGTTATTCAGGCCTGTATAGATTTAAATGCAAAAAATATTATTCCCGTTCACTCATCAAAATTTGCTTTGGCTCTTCACGCTTGGAATGAACCGCTGAAAAAAGTAACAAGCCTAGCAAAAGGTAAAAATTTAAATATTTTAACTCCAATCATAGGGGAACCTGTTGACCTGAATAAATCAGACAATCAGTTCAAAGTGTGGTGGGAAGATTAGTTTAGGCGTGCCAGATATCTTTATATCTCGCAGGATGATTCTCAAACTGCTGTCTTACGAAATCGCATTCGGGATCTACCAATAGGTCTTTTTCTTCGGCATAGCGTACCAATTCGTCCAAAAGCATTTTGGCATAGCCTTGTCCTTCTCTTTCTTCATTCAGCTTGGTGTAGTAGACAATAAGTAGTCTGCCGTCGATCTCTATGGACATATAGCCGGACTTTTTTCCATCAATTAATATCTGCAATTCGTCCTGATATGGAGATACTTCAAATTTTATATTTTCCATAATATTGAGATTTTCGGTGATTAAACAATGGGTAAGAACTTTTCTTCTTTTAAAATTACAAATTAAAAATGATAATGAATAAAATTTTATAAATTTTTAAAATTGATTCGTGAAAAATTAAGAATTGTTTAACCAGAGCCTTTATGAATTATATCTTTTGTTCCCCACATCTACATGCTTAGAGAAAAAGTTTATTAGTTTTTATCTTGAATATTTTCAATTAATTACACTCTTTTTAACAAATATTGGCATGCCACAAATTGCTTTGGCATTCTAATTGAAAATTCTCATATAGTTTAATTTAAAAAAGATGTGAGATGAAAAAGTTATTATTAACCGCAATGATTGTCGGAACGTTTAGTTTAACGTATGCGCAGTCAGATTATTACAACGATTACAGAAGAAGTATTTCGGATGTAAATTGGGCATCAGTCATTACAGATTTGGTATTATCCCAGACACAAGCCAATCAGATTTATGCTTTGAACGACAGATATAACGATTATAATTCTTGGAACAGAGTATACGTAAGCAATCCAGATAGATGGAGAAACGACAGATATGTAGAGTTAGAAAGAATTATGGGGCATGACAAATATTTAAAATTTAAAAATAAGTATTACAAAGGTCAGAATCCGGTAGCTGTTTATAACCGAAACAAGAATAATGATAAACGTTACAAACATATGGATAAGAAAGTAAAGGTATACAAACACAAAAACGGAAACGGACATCGATAAATCAATTATCAACTATACATTCAATTTTAAGAGCGACTGGTCGGAAGATCGGTTGCTTTTATTTTATTCAAAAATTACATATTGTCATTTCGACGCAGGAGAAACCTGATTTGCTCAATAATTAAAAAAACTCAAACTCTAAATTCTTCAACTCAAATCGTCAATCATTTTATCAATTGAAATTATTTGTTACGATACTTTTGTTTGAATTTTATAATTTTACACTATGGAATCTAATGAAACAATAAAAGGTTTTTATAAACGTGTCGGTCTGGAATGTATAAAAACACCCGGAGTAGGTCATTTTAATGTGTTTTCAAGAGAAAATTGCTCTTTGATTACGCCTTACAGCAGGAGAGATTATTACAAAATTTCATTGATCATAGGAAAAGGAAAGCTTCATTATGCCGATAAATGGATTTATGTAGACCAACCGGCTTTGTTGTTTTCCAACCCTGTAATTCCCTATTCTTGGGAAGCGGAAAATAAGGATCAGAAAGGCTTTTTCTGTCTTTTTACCGATCAGTTTGTGCATGACGGAAACCGTTTGGGAAATCTTCAGGATTCTCAGCTTTTTAAAATCGGCGGAACACCTGTTTTCTTTATTAATGAAGAACAGCAGAAAACTGTTGCCGATATTTTTATTAAAATGATGACCGAAATTCAATCGGATTATCTGCATAAATATGATATGCTGAGGGCTTATCTTCATCTTTTGATCCACGAAACCATGAAAATGCATCCTGCAGAAAATTTTGAACCTTATCAGAATGCTTCGCAGAAAGTAGCTTCTTTATTCATGGAATTACTGGAAAGACAGTTCCCGATCGACAGTCCGGAAAGATTTTTAAAATTGAAAAGTCCGGTGGATTATGCGGAAAATTTGTCGATTCACGTTAATTCTTTAAACCGTTCTGTGAAAGAGATTACGGGGAGAACGACCAGTCAGCAGATCACTTCGAGAATCATTCAGGAAGCTAATGCTTTGTTGAAGCATACAGACTGGAATGTCTCTGAAATTGCGTACGGATTAGGTTTTGAAGAACCGGCTTATTTCACTAATTATTTTAAAAAACAGACCGGAATGACACCTAATGCAGTTCGAACTGCGGTTGTTTGATTTTTATAATTCTTCGTTTGATTTCTATATTGACATCGTCAGTCGGCTGCTGTAATTTTGTACTATAAATTTTAAATCACAATTATCATGAAATTTAGAAAATTAGGAAACACAGGAGAGCAGTTATCAGCTATCGGTTTGGGATGTATGGGAATGAGCTTTGCATATGGACCGACAGATGAGCAGGAAAGCATCAATACTTTGCACAAAGCATTGGATTTAGGCGTAAACTTCTGGGATACAGCAGACATGTACGCAAACGGAGAAAATGAAAAATTGATTTCAAAAGTTTTAGTACCCAATCGCGATAAAATTTTTATTGCGACCAAATTCGGATTCAGGTTTAAGGACGGAAAAGCAAGCCACAGCGGTGCTCCCGGAACCTATTTTGACGGTTCACCGGAGTGGATCAAAAAAGCGGTTGATTTGAGTCTTCAAAGATTGAAAATTGATGAGATCGATTTATACTATGCACACAGGGTAGATCCGAATATTCCTGTTGAAGAAACTGTCGGAGCCATGGCAGATCTGGTAAAAGCCGGAAAAGTGAAATATTTAGGATTATCAGAAGCTTCCGCAGAATCGATCAGAAAAGCAAATAAAATTCATCCGATTACCGCTTTGCAGTCAGAATATTCATTACTGACAAAAGATGTTGAAAAGGAAATTCTTCCGACCCTCAGAGAGTTGGGAATTACACTGGTTCCGTATTCTCCGTTGGCGAGGGGACTTTTCTCAAATATTAATGATGTTCAGAATTTTGGCAACGAAGATTTCAGAAAATCGCTTCCCCGTTATCAGGAAGAATATTTGGAAAACAACAGAAATTTAGCAAAAGAAATCAATGATTTTGCTCTGTCTAAAGGGGTGAAAGGTACTCAGCTGGCTTTGGCTTGGGTTTTAAATCAAGGTGAAGATATTATTCCGATTCCGGGAACAAAACGCATCAAATATTTGGAAGAAAACATTGCTGCGACGAACATCGAGCTTTCTCAAACCGATCTGGAAACCATAGAATCTATCTTAAAAAAATACCCAAATACGGGTGAAAGATATAACGAAGGTTCTATGAAATTAGTAAACAATTAAAAAACAAATTTAGATTCCTGAATTTGGACTTGGGAATCTGATTTTTCATGAAATTTTTTAGATCAGCAATGGTTACACTTAAAGAAAAAAATAAATTTATTGCTACGATTTTAGCATTTGCCGTAATCCCGATGTCGGGTTTGGCAACGGATATTTATCTTCCTTCAATGCCGAGTATGGCGACCGAATTGCATCAGCCGGAAAGTAATATTCAGCTTACTTTATCGATATTTTTAATCAGTTATGGTTTAACCCAATTCTTTGCAGGAAGTATCGTCGATTCTTTCGGGAGATATAAAATTTCGATGGCATCTCTGGCATTGTTTGTCGTGTCGTTCATCATTACAGCAACAACTCAAAATATCTACATCATCTACGTAATGCGTGTGCTACAAGGAGTTTTGTCTGGATTTGCAGTCGTCTCCAAAAGGGCTTTCTTTGTGGATGTTTATGAAGGGGAGGCGAGGAAACATTATCTCAGTATCATGACGATTGTCTGGTCGGTAGGTCCTATTATTGCGCCATTTATCGGTGGATATTTGCAGAAAAACTTTGGTTGGCAGTCGAATTTTTATGTGTTGGCAGGATACAGCTTACTTCTTCTCATCCTTGAATTTATTTTTTCAGGCGAAACCTTGAAGAAGAGAAATCCTTTCCACGTTGAATTTTTGCTGAAGGAATATAATTCAATGTTTAAAGCCAAAGATTTCTTTTATGGAATGTTAATGTGCGGGTTGAGCTACTCGATGATTATGTTCTTCAATCTGTGCGGATCTTTCATTATTGAACACAAAATGGGTTATTCTGAGGTAGTTGCAGGCTACGTTTCTTTAATCCTTGGATTTGCCTGGATGGCGGGTGGTTTTTTAGGAAAAGCATTAATCAATAAAGCGTTTTTGCCGAAAATCCGTTATGCTAATTTCATTCAATTATTTTTAATCATTTTGATGTTTATTGCATCCTATTTTTCAAACAATATTTACAGTTTGGTGGCATTTGCGTTTTTAATTCACGTGACGGCCGGATTTATTTTTAATAATTATTTTTCCTACTGTATCGGAAGATTCCCAAATTCTGCAGGGATTGCAGGTGGTCTGACAGGCGGAATTGCCTTCATCATCACATCAGCCATCAGTTACGGAATTGTAGCGGTGATCAGGCCTCAGATTCAGCTGGAAGTCGCAGAAGGATATTTTGTTCTAGGAATTTTAGGACTTTTTATTTTAAGTATGATTAAATTAAGAAAGGCACATGCATAATTTTTATATAAGATTTAAATTTTTTTTGATCGTCCACAATATGTTATAATTAAATGCTGTTTGCTGTAATCATGATTATTTTTACCACAACGTATGCTAAGGTTATCCACCAAGTTCACAACTATTGTGTTCCTTGTGAAATCTTTAGTGCGCCTCGTGGTTAAAATCGAAGCATAATGTATAACGGATATTCAAAAAAATTCTTCTACATAATTTCAACAATAAATCCTCTCATTACTGGGAGGATTTATCTTACATAAGTAATTTGAAAAGTTGATATTTGTTTTAGTAAAGACGTTTCTGTTTTGTTTTTACTTTAAAATTATGCTTCTCCGTAAATCAGTTCCGGGGTGTACAATTTTCTGAACATCAGATACGTCACCGAAAGCACTGTAAAGGCGACAATCGCATCAATCGTTGCAGGAAAGCCAAGTACGACGATTTTTGAAAAGAATGCGAAAATAATATCAAAGAACATTCCTGCGAAAACCCATTCTTTCAATCGCAATAATCGGTTGGGAAGTAATAAGACCAGAATTCCTGATAATTTGAATACGCCTAAAATGTAGATAAAGTGTGGCGGATAGCCCAATTGTCGGGTAATGTCCCAAACTACAGGATTTTTTGTCAGTTCAAAGAAGCCGCTCGCTCCGAACCATAATGACATAAAAATTGCGCCTGACCAGAAGATGATTTTTGTTGTTTTTGTTTTCATTTTTTTATTGTTTTAAATGGTTGATATTTTGAATTTTTTAATTGAATTTTTGCAAAGTTTTCTGCAGAATGTCATTCTGACGAAGGAAGAATCTCAACATTGATCAATAGATTCTTCACTTCGCTTTCGCTCCATTCAGAATGACGGAAAAACTGTTGATTTTATGTTAGAAAGAAGCTTCTGCAGATCCTAAAATCGCTCCGCTTTTCACATTTTGAATCATTCCGATAATTTCCCAATCGTTGGTGTTGAAATTTGCCGGAAGTTTGAAGCTCGTCGTTCCTTCAGGAGAATTTTTCAGAGAAATCTGATTTTGCTGATGAACAATCTGCCAATGCACCAGATGACGGCCTTCATTTTCACCTTTCTGGACGTTGGTAGACGATTTTTTTTCAACCAACGTGATTAACAGCTTGTTTTGAGGATTGTTTTCTTGAACTTTAAAATTTACATTAATTTCTTTCTCAGAAACTTTAGCGGATAAATCAATCTTGGCATTGGTATCATTCAATAAAGCGATTTGAATGGCATTTTCTACGGCATCACGGTCAGATCCGATGAATTCTTTTTTACCGTTCACGATCAACTGCGGCGTGTAAACCTGTGAGCGTAAAGTCTGTGCATATTGCTGTTGACGCTTAGAATTTTCTACACTGCTGAATTTGTCTTTCCAACCCAGATTATTCCAGTAATCGACGTGATAGGCGAGGATGTAGACAGGCTGGTCTTTGTACTGCTTTTCAATTTCACCCATCAGCTGATCTGCGGGCGGACAGCTCGAACAGCCTTCTGAAGTGAAGAGTTCCAAAACGGCAAAACCATTGTTGTTAGACGTAGAATTCTGAAGAGTTTCTTCTGCTTTATCGGTGCAGGAAAATGCTGAAACGGTGAACATCAAGGCTACGAAAGCGGCTGTTCCTATTAGGTTTTTAAGTATCATTTCTTTTAATTTGATTCAAAAGTAGATACCTTTCGGGTGCAAAAGAATATAAAAAAGGTTCAACCGGACAAAATGAAAGGTGAACCTTGAAAATATAAACCTGAATTTTTTTGATAAATGATGAAAACGGGAAAATGGAAGTTAACGGTCTTCCAGCCAGGTGAAAAAACTATGCGTTTTTTCTTTATTAATTAAAAGCTTTTCAGGGGTTTCGATGATTAATTTAACCAAAATTTTTCGCTGAAAATAATGCTCCATTTCTTTGATAGCCTTAAAATTTACCAAATACTGTCGGTTTACCCTGAAAAATTGTTTATCAGAAACCTGCTCGGCAACCTGTCCCAAAGATTGAGTCAGCTGAAACTGTTCTTTATCAAAAGTTACGAGATGGGTAATCTCGTTGTGAATATAGAAATAAGCGATGTTTTCCGTAAGAATCGTCGTATATTTTTGATTTTTAAAAACCAAGAAACTGCTTTTGCTTGTCGGTTGCGGCTGATTTATGTTTTTTAACAGAGCTTCTAAATCGGGAAGTTCATTTTTCTGAAAGAATTTTTTTAATTCATCCACTTTTCTCAACGCCTCCGCAATATCTTCTCTGGAGAAAGGTTTTAACACATAATCGACGCCTTTACTTTTAAAAGCATCTAGCATATATTGGTCGAAAGCGGTGCAGAAAACGACCGGACAAGTGATTTCGATCTGTTTGAAAATTTCAAAGGAAAGTCCGTCTGACAGGTGAATATCCATAAAAATCAGATCGGGTTTCACATCTTTCGACAGCGCTTCGACACTCATTTCGATGCTGTCGTAAACGCCAAGGATTTTAGCGTCCGGTTTTAAGTCTAATATTAAATTCTGAAGGGATTTTGCCGCCCGGAATTCGTCTTCAATGATGATGATATTCATTAATAAATGGGAGTTTTATTTGAAAAGTTTTTTCGTCTGAATTAATTTCTATTTCCTGTTCTACAAGATGTTTGTAGCGTAATTTTACATTATCAAGCCCAATTCCCAACGAATCTTCAACCGTCATTTTTTTCTGAATTGGATTTTCAATAATTAATTTATTTTCAGCATTATAAATCCTGATGTGTAAAGGTTTGCTTTGTGAAACCACGTTGTGTTTAATGCAATTTTCAACTAATAATTGTAAGGTAAAAGGCGGAATTAATGTTTTTAAAACATCATTATTGAGTTCGTTCGTCAAGGTAATTCCATCCCCAAAACGGGCTTTTTGCAGGAAAATATAAGAATCGATGATTTTCATTTCTTCCTGAACGGTAATCAAGTCTAATTTTCTGCTTTCTAAGGTAAATCGATAGAAATCAGAAAGTTTCATAATAAAATCAACCGTTTCAGAATCATTGGTTTCCGCCATTGATTTTAATGTATTTAGGCTATTAAAAAGAAAATGCGGATTGATCTGTTGTTTTAATAATTCAAACTGAGCTCCGAGATTATCACTTTTTACTTTTTCCAGTTCCAATTGAACCTGCTGCCCAGTGTAATTATTTTGAAGCAAGGTTAAAAACATATAGCAAACCAGGTTGATTAAAATCCCGCGAACCTCGACCATCAGCATTGTTGGGCCAAAATTAATGTGTGACAAAATAAGCTGCTGTACCCAGGCCAGACCAAACATCACGACCATTCCGAAAGCCAGGATCACCATCAGTCTCGAATACGAAATCTGCTGCCTTCTCTTTCCTGAACTTTGATTGAGCATATAAATGTTGAGATACCACATAATGATCGAAAAAGCCGCTGTGATAGCGGAATTCACGACTGCTTCCTTCCAGTTGAAAGCGTGGGAAGCGAGCTGCGGAACCGAAGATAAAGCTCCCAAAAAAATGGAACTTATCCAGATGACGGCTGGTGAAATTTTTATTTTTTGCTGTTGCATCAAACTGCGAATTTTAAAGATGTTAAGGTAGGTAAAATGCGTTGAATTTAATAGTGAATTGTGAATTTTGCTGGGCAAGTCAATTGTTAATCTTCCAAATGAAAAAATTCACAAGCGAAGCGAATTGACGATTCAGATTTCACATTACAAAAATCCAGAGCCGATTGCTCAACTCTAGATCTTCACATTTCACTTTTACTGTTATTATGGTCTCACGACGGGGTTGTAACTCATTATATATTTTATTCTTTCTTCTTTATTTGTAGGGTTATTCTCGGTCTTTGAACCTGTTTTTAACTGATAAGAAATGTTTCCGTTTTTATCGGTTTTCAAAGTTTCCACGCTTAACAATTCTCCATTAATGGTTCCACCGATGTATTGCGGGTTTTCGTGATATTTCCAGGTCACTAATTTAAATTCTGAATCAGGTTTTGGCTGATGGTTTTCCTGTAGAGATTTCAGGGCTTCCTGATTTCCGTACAAGGCAGATGATGTTTCTTTCACCGTATTTAAAGATGTTGAGAGGAATTTCAAATTTCCGGGATTGAAAATCACACGGTGTAAATCTTTATCCGGTTCATCAATTTTACAGGCTGTGAATAATGCACAAACAGACATCGCGATCAATAGTATTTTTTTCATTATTTCTGAAGGTTTTTAATTAATCTTTCGGTATTTACTTTCATAGGAACATCAAAAAGATATCCTGTTTTTTCGGCTAATTGTCGGTGACAGGCGATGCAGGATTCTCTGGCAAAATCTGCTGTTTTTCCTGTGGGATGAAGATCCGGTCCTGAAAATTTCGCAAATCCCCAACCTTCTGTATCGGTATATTTTTTCGAATCTTTAACCATAAATTGTGCGTTTACAAATTCTCCGGCTCTGATTTCTCCATCGGCTAATTTTTCCTGCTTCCAAACTGATTTTACAACCATACTTCCATCCGGCCACGGGTGAAAATTTTCTGTTTCAATGGCTTTTACAGCAATATCATTTCCGTAAATCACTCTCACCGAATTGTCAAAAAGGGTACTCATACTAATGACTTTCCAGTTTTTATAATCGTCGGTATATTTTACACCGTTGGGTGAAACCGGAAATTTTGAAGGCATATTATTTTCAGAGATTTTAATATTTTGATGAATAATTTTTTCTTCTTTTTTTGCCGGATTTGCACTGGCTAATGAAAGGGTATATTTTTTAATGACATCAATATCCTGTTGTGTGATTTTTGCAGACGGATGAAGGAGTGTGTAATTGTGTAGCGGCATTTTTCCGCTTTGCATCATATTAAGAATAGCATACATATTTCCCTTATGTTCCGCTGGAGACACATCATATTCTGAGAAATTAAGAACTTCTCTGGCTCTTTTCACATCTTTGTTTACTGCCCAGGAAATGGGAGCAATTTTATCATACCAGCTCAGATTTTGCTGATTTGAATGACAGTTGAAACAGGAATTTTCCAAAATAGAAATCACTTCACGAGGTGCTTCAATTTGTTTTGTTGTTGCTTTCCCTTCCAATGGCTGATTGAAAATCTGTAATCCTCCAAAGATTCCCAAAATCACCAGAAAAGCAATGGTAATGGGACTTTTTTTCTTTTTTACCGTATCCATAATAATTCGTTTTTTAATTTTTATGATTCAAAAGTATAGGGTTAAGTGCTCTATTGAAATCAAAGATTAGGTGAACCGGACAAATGAATAGGTGAATCCGTAATTTTTGAAGTTGAATATTTTATGGAAAATACAGCGGCTGGAAGTTTTTCAAACTTCCAGCCGCTGTATTCCAAGTGATAAAAAAATTTATAAAATCATTCCGCCATCGATAAGGATTTCAGTCCCCGTCATAAAGCTTGCCACAGAATTGTCTGATAAGTAAACAACAGCTTTGGCAACATCCTCCGCAGTTCCCATTTTTTGTAAAGGAATTCCGCTGATCAGCCATTCATCAAGACCTTCCAGCGTTTTTTCGTCCAATCCGGCTTTTGTCATAATTTCTGTTTTTGTCGGGCCTGGACTTACCATATTCACTCTGATTTTTCTTGGTGCCAATTCGGCAGCGGCTGTTTTTGCAATAGAATTTAAAGCGGCTTTACTTGCCTGATAAATCGAGCTGTTGGGTTTGGAAGTTGTTGCAACATTCGATGAGAGGAATACCACCGAAGCGCCATCGTTCAGTAAAGGAATAAATTTACTCAAAGTAAAATAAGCTCCTCTGAAATTAATATCCATTACATTGTCAAAATTTTCAGCACTCATATTTTCAATAGAGCCTAAAGTTCCTGTGATTCCTGCATTAATGAACAGAATATCTACTTTTCCAAATTGTTTTTCAACATCAGCTTTTAACGTTTCAATATCTTCCAGTTTTCCCTGATCGGCTACAAACGAAATGGCTCCTAATTCTTCTGCAGCCTTTTCAACAGCTTCTCTTCGTCTTCCTGTGATGATTACCTTTGCACCATTTGCAATTAATTCTTTTGCGGTTGCATATCCAATTCCGCTGTTTCCGCCAGTTACGATGGCTAATTTGTTATTAAATGTACTCATTGTTTTAAAATTTTTGACAAAGTTATTGTAAATTGATATACTTTTGTAACCAGTATCACAGAGTATATCAGTATCATCAATGATATCATTTAACTTTGCAATTATGGAAAGAGATCAGACAGAAGAGCTTAGAGCATTACAGGATACCCTTTATTTCATCGGTGGGAAATGGAGAATTCCTGTCATTAACTCGCTTTGTAACGGCAACAGACGTTTCCGTGAGATTGAAAGAAGTATTCCGGGAATTACTACAAGAATGCTTTCAAAAGAATTGAAAGAAATGGAAATGAATAAGCTGGTTAAGCGAAATGTTTATCCCGAAACTCCCGTTTTAATTGAATATGAACCAACCGAATACTGCCGAACATTTGGAAATATCATCCAGGAAATGATTATTTGGGGTAGGGAACATCGAAAGGTGATTGTGGAGAATAAAATTTAGTTTTCTTAAACACAAATTTCACAAATGATACTGTTAAATATCAGTAGGAACGGGCTTTAGCCCGTTTCCATTTTTAAATACAATCTATTTGGCTTTAGCCAAAACTTAAAAATTTATAATGTACTATGAAATTCATCTCTCCGAAATTAGATTATTACGGAAACTTTTATTTTAAACCATTAAGATTTTTATTAAGGAATTTAGAATATTAAGATGAGCTTTGCTTTTAGCATTGTGCTTATAAAAAATCAATTTGATTTTTCTTAATTAATCTTACTAACTTAAATGTTCTTAATGGTTGAAAAAATTCAGCAATCAAATTGTTCCATTAGTGTTTAAAAAAAGTTTAGACAAACAAAAAGCCCCTTAAAAAAGGAGCTTCTCATTTATATTAAATCCGAAAATTAAATTCCGTCGATGATTTCATTTAAAACTGTGCTTGGTCTCATCGCTGCGTACGTTTTGTATGTATCCGTTTTGTAGTAACCTTCAATATCTTGTGGTTTACCTTGAGCACCAATGAGTTCAGCATTGATAACTTCTTCGTTTTCTTTCATTGCTTCTGCAATTGGAGCGAATTGTTGAGCCAATTCAGCATCGGCAGTCTGGTTTGCCAACGCTTCCGCCCAATACATTGCTAAGTAGAAGTGAGAACCTCTGTTATCGATTTCTCCAACTTTTCTTGCAGGAGACTTATCAGTCGCTAAGAATTTAGCATTCGCTTCATCCAATGCATCCGCTAAAACCTGAGATTTTGTATTGTTTTGAGTTTGTGCTAAATGCTCTAAAGAAGCTTGTAAAGCTAAGAATTCACCTAAAGAATCCCATCTTAAATAACCTTCTTCAATAAATTGTTCAACGTGTTTTGGTGCAGAACCTCCAGCTCCTGTTTCGAATAAACCACCACCGTTCATCAATGGAACGATAGAAAGCATTTTAGCAGAAGTTCCAAGCTCAAGGATTGGGAATAGATCTGTTAAGTAATCTCTCAATACGTTTCCTGAAACAGAAATCGTATCTTTTCCTTCTCTTGCTCTTCTTAACGTTTCAGTCATAGCATCTTTTACGTCAAGAATTTTAATATCAAGCCCGTTTGTATCATGATCAGCTAAGTATTTTTCAACTTTTTTAATCATTTCTCTGTCGTGAGCTCTTCCTTTATCTAACCAGAAAATGGCAGGAGTATCAGAAAGTCTTGCTCTGTTTACTGCTAATTTTACCCAGTCCTGGATTGGAGCATCTTTAGTCTGACACATTCTGAAAATATCACCTTTTTCAACTTTTTGAGAAAGAAGAACGTTTCCGTTTTCGTCCTGAACTTCAACAGTTCCTTCCGCAGAAACCTGGAAAGTTTTATCGTGAGAACCGTATTCTTCAGCTTTTTGAGCCATTAAACCTACGTTCGGAACAGAACCCATTGTTGTAGGATCCAGTTTTCCGTGAGCTTTCATATCATCAATTACAGCTTGGTAGAAACCTGCGTAAGAACGGTCCGGAATGATAGCCACTGTATCTTCTTCGTTTCCGTCTTTGTTCCACATTTTTCCTCCGCCTCTTACCAAAGCAGCCATAGAAGCATCAACAATGATGTCAGAAGGAACGTGGAAATTTGTAATTCCTTTGTCAGAATTTACCATTGCCACTCTTGGTCCGTTTGCCAAAGCAGCTTCGATATCAGCTTTGATTTCAGCTTCCTGAGCATTTCCTTTGATTTTATCGAAAAGATCGGCAAGACCGTTGTTTGGATTGATATCTAAAGACTTGAAAGTCTCAGCATATTTAGTGAAAACTTCTTTGAAGAAAGTTTCTACAATCGCTCCGAAAATAATTGGATCAGAGATTTTCATCATCGTAGCTTTCAGGTGAGCAGAAAGAAGTACGTTTCTGTTTTTAGCTTCTTCAATCGCTTCCTGAACGAAAGCTTTCAAAGCATTAAGATTCATTACAGAAGAATCAATAACTTCTCCAGCCTGAAGACTGGCGTAATCTTTCAACTGAGTTTCAGTACCATCGTTTGCTTTGAAAACGATTTTATATTTTGTAGCGTTTTCTAAAGTCGTTGAAGTTTCGGTTCCGTAGAAATCACCTCCGATCATGTGAGCAACATCTGTTTTGCTGTCAGAAGCCCAATTGCCCATTCTGTGAGGGTTTGCTTTTGCATAGTTTTTAACAGCTTTTGGAGCACGTCTGTCAGAATTTCCTTCTCTTAATACAGGGTTTACAGCACTTCCCAAAACTTTAGCATATTTAGCCTTAATTGCTTTTTCCTCCTCATTTTTAGGCTCAGAAGGATAATTTGGAACAGCAAAACCTTTAGCCTGTAATTCAGCAATAGCTGCATCCAACTGAGGAGCTGAAGCTGAAATATTGGGTAATTTGATAATATTCGCATCAGGTTGAGTCGCCAATTGACCTAATTCAGCCAAAGCATCACCGATTTTTTGGTCATCGTTCAAAAACTCAGGGAAGTTTGCTAAAATTCTTCCAGCCAAAGAAATATCCGGAACCGCGATCTCAATGTTTGCTGATTTTGTAAAAGCTTTTACAATCGGTAAAAACGAGTGTGTAGCCAACATTGGAGCTTCGTCCGTAAGCGTGTAATAGATTTTTGATTTGTCTGACATTATAGTGTAATTTATTATTTGATTTTTAAGACTCACAAATTTAGTTAAAAATTAATTTTTTTAGACCAATACCAAATAAGATTTTCTACTTTAAGATTAATTTAACCTTTAATTGATTGAAAAAGCATCACATTTTAATTAAATTTGGAAAACTTTAAAAAATAATATTATGTCGACGACAATTACATTAAAAGGAAATGAAGTACATACAATAGGAACTTTACCGTCAGTAGGAACTACCGTTAAAGATTTTACCTTGGTAGATTCTGGGCTGAACGTAAAAACTTTGGAAACTTTTTCCGGAAAAAAGAAAGTATTCAATATTTTCCCAAGTATTGATACGCCTACTTGTGCATCTTCTGCCAGAAAATTCAATGAGCAGGCTTCTGCATTGGAAAATACAGTAGTAATCAATGTTTCTAAAGATTTACCGTTCGCATTAGGCAGATTTTGTGCCGCTGAAGGGCT
The DNA here is from genome assembly GCF_900129245.1 of Chryseobacterium arachidis. Taxonomy (GTDB): domain Bacteria; phylum Bacteroidota; class Bacteroidia; order Flavobacteriales; family Weeksellaceae; genus Chryseobacterium; species Chryseobacterium arachidis. The sequence goes on along the minus strand of NZ_FQUT01000010.1, from coordinate 70,384 downwards.
GGATAATGTAGAAACACTTTCGGATTTCAGAAGCAGTTTTGGAGATGATTATGAAGTGACAATTACTGATTCTCCGATGAAAGGGCTTTTGAGCCGTGCTGTAATTGTAACAGATGAAGATAACAAAGTTCTCTACACAGAGCAGGTTTCTGAGATCGCTAATGAGCCTGATTATGAAGCGGCTTTGGCAGCTTTGAAATAATAAAAATTTTATATCAATTTGAATCATTCTGTTATTTAATAGAATGATTTTTTTATTTTTGTTATCAACCTAATAATTATGATAGCCATGAAAATAATAATAAATAACTTCAGACAATATCATTTAGGTTAAAAATAGATCATTATATTGTTGGCGGTGATCAGGATTTCCGAAACAACAGTTGATTGCTGAAAGAAGACTTTATTTTTGAACATCAAGGGAAAACCGTAAGCAAAGGTAAAGAATCAATGAAGATGTATTTTATAATCAGGTTTCATTTTAAATTTAAAAATTTTGAAAAAAAATATACTCTTTACATTTTTACTTTTCATCTTTGCAGTATTGCAGAACATTTGTTTTGCACAAAATTCATTTGAAAAGCCAACGGTTTTTACTGCTCAACAGATCAGAGACGGAGCTTCAATTGAAGGGGAAAGCAAGTTTTATGATAAAGATAATCCTGTTTTTGCTTCACAGGATTTCGATGATTCAGCATGGAAATACATAAACTTCACTTCCAAAAAAGCTTATCATAAAGATCGGCCTTACTGGATTCGGTATTATTTTAAGATCGATTCTGCGATGGTGAACGAATCTCTGTGTTTTAATATCAGCCAGCTTGGCGCTTCGGAGATTTATTTAAACGGGAAAAAGATTGAAAGCATTGGTAAAATAGGAAATGCAAAATCAACTGAATTTAGGATAAAAAATGAGGTTCCTGCTTTGTTTTCTTTAGATAATACGGGGGTAAATGTTTTGGCAATACGATTTCTTCCCATCACAAAAACTAAAAAAACAGTCGTCAACTACAGTCCTATAGCGCTCAATATAAAATTAAATGCTGCTAATGACTTTCTGGATGATAAAGTTGATATGATGCAGGGCTTTAATTTTATTGCAATGCTTATTTGCGGTATTTTTCTTGCGCTTGGGTTTGTTCATTTGCTATTATTTTTATTTTACAGAAAAGCTGTATACAATTTATATTTCTCCACCTACAACTTGTCCATTGGCTTGTTGAGCTATATGGTTCTTTCGTTTTATGAAATGACAGATCCGGATAAAATTAATACATATTCTTTCCTGTCATTTTTATCAATTGTGGTATTTGGCGCATCACTTACCGGTTTTGTCAATACACTCTTTGGAAAAAGCAAACTTCGGCTGAAAATCATGCTTGGTATCGCAGGGATATTTATTATTCTGTTTTATTTCAGCGCAGCACTTGCGGTTAGTTTTGTGTTTTTTTACATATTTATTGCTGCACTAGAATCTTTTTTCCTGATTATAAGAGCTATGATCAGAAGAGAAAAATCTGCATTTATTGTAGGGGGCGGAGTTTTGACGTTCTTCCTTTTCGTCATTATGCTTATTGTTTTTCAGATTTTAGATTCTTTAAATATTGTAGATCCTGATCAGCTTTTCGGGGATGATTTTATGGGGTATGCTCTGGGCTTTATATTTATCAGTTTTCCTATTTCAATTTCGGCGTATTTGGCTTGGGAATTTGCCTCAACCAATCTACGTCTGGTAAAACAGTTGGATGAAGTTAACAGATTATCCGAATTAAATTTAAAGCAGGAACAGGAAAAACAGCAGATTCTTCAGGATCAGAATGATTTGCTTGAAAAACAGGTCGATGAACGAACTTTTGAGCTCCAGAAAGAAAAACAGAAAACAGAGAACTTACTCCTCAATATTCTTCCCCACGAAATTGCCGAAGAATTGAAGGAAAACGGAAGTTCAGAAGCGAAGTATTATGATGAAGTCAGCGTTTTATTTACTGATTTTGTTAATTTTACACAGAGTTCAGAGAAAATGGGCGCCGAAAAAATGCTGGTTGAACTGAATGAATGTTTTACAGCTTTCGATTTGATCATGGAAAAACATGGTTTGGAAAAGATCAAAACCATCGGTGATGCTTATCTGGCGGTTTGTGGTTTACCACTTAAAAATGAATGTCATGCTTATCAAACGGTTTTGGTTGCTTTGGATATCATTAATTTTATTGAAGAAAGAAAAAAGACCAACCCAAATGCTTTGGACATCAGGATCGGAATTAATTCAGGTTCTTTGATTGCCGGAATTGTCGGGGTAAAAAAATTCGCTTACGACATTTGGGGAGACACGGTAAATACAGCTGCAAGAATGGAGCAGAACAGTGAAAAAGGAAAAATAAATATATCGGAATCTACCTACCAATTGGTGAAAGATAAAATTGTCTGCGAATACAGGGGAAAAATCCACACCAAAGGAAAAGGCGATATGGATATGTATTTTGCGCTTGGAATTAAAACTGAATAAAATATTAATTAAACCACAAAAGTCACAAAGTTTTATTAGAATATTTATTTGTAGTTTGATAAGAGCAAAAAAAGGGGATTATTTTACTTTTGCTTTTTTGAACTTTCAAAGTAATTTTTAAACTTTAAAAATTATTGTATAAGCTTTTGTGACTTTTGTGGTTAAAAACTATAAACACATTCTATTTTAAATATGGAATACGAAAAATTAAAAAAAATCATATTAAACAGGCTTAAAGAAAACCTTCCTGAGCATCTTTCCTATCACAGCGTCATGCATGTGAAAGATGTGATAGATTCTGTCGAAAAAATTGCTAAATCTGAAGGTGTAAATGATGAAGATTTGTTATTGCTGAAAACGGCGGCTTTGTTTCACGACACCGGATTTTTGTACGGTTCAAAAGAACATGAAGCAAAATCATGTGAAATTGCGGAAGAATATCTTTCAGATTACGGTTATTCTCAGGAACAGCTTGAGAAAATCAAAGGAATGATTATGGCGACAAAAATTCCACAAACTCCGCATAATCATCTGGAGCAGATCTTAGCCGATGCCGATTTGGATTATTTGGGGAGAGACGATTTTTTTACTATCGGAAATAAGCTTTTTGAGGAACTTTCCATGTTCGGAATCGTTAATTCTGAGCGTGATTGGAATTTATTACAGGAAAAATTCCTGGAAAGTCATCATTATTTTACCGAAACTGCCATCAAAAGCAGGAAAGACAAAAAACAGGACAACCTGAATATTATTAAAACAAAACTAAAAAACGACTAATCATTTTATGAGCTCACCAACTAAACATGGCCCGCTGTTTACCATTTCAGACATTATTTATCTTGTTTTGGGAGTTATTTCAGCGAGTTTTGCTTTGAAATCTTTTCTGGTTCCCAACCACTTTTTAGATGGTGGAGTTACGGGGATTTCCCTTTTACTTCATGAAGTTTATCATTGGAATTTAGGGATTGTATTATTAGTTTTAAATATTCCTTTTATTGTTTTAGCTTATTTTCAGATCGGGAAACACTTTGCCATCAGAAGTTTTTTAACGATTTTATTAATTATTGTAACCATCTTTTTTGTTCCTTTTCCGGAATTGACTCATGATAAATTATTAGTCGCTATGTTTGGCGGATTTTTCATGGGGATAGGTATCGGACTTTCTATGCGTGGTGGTGGAACTTTCGACGGAATGGAAGTTTTAGCTCTATTAACTTTCAAAAAAAGCAGTTTCAGCATCACGGAGATTATTTTAGGAATGAACATCATCATTTTCATCATTGCCGCAGTTTTCTTAAAAGTAGAAACGGCACTTTATGCAATTATGACGTATCTTGTGGCAAGCCAGATTACCAAATATGTAATTGAAGGAATAGAAGCGTACACCGGAGTAACCATCATTTCAGGAAACAGTGAAGAAATTAAAAAAGCGTTGGTTTTAACCATGAATAAAGGGATTACCGTTTACAGGGGAGAAAGAGGTTTTATGAAAGAATCTTTTGAGCAAAGCCAGGATGCAGATATTATTTTCACGATCGTTACAAGATTGGAAGTAAGAAAACTACAAAATATCGTGCGTTCGATCGATCCTAAAGCTTTCATTTTCACGCAAACCGTAAGAGAACCTCAGGGCGGAATTGTAAAGGAAATTGTAAAGCATTAAAATAGACTTCTGAATTTTTACTGCAAAAGATTCAAAAGAGATAATTGAAAAAAACAGAAATCAAAAGTCTACAAAATGTAAAAACACTTATTGCTTTGTAAACTTTTGAACAGCATTAAAAGCAATAAAATCTTTTGAATCTTTTGCGGTAAAAAATAAAATATGCGTAAAGCCTTATGATTTTAATTCGTAAGGCTTTAATTTTGTACAACCAACAACCAACAACCAACAACCAACAACCAACAACCAAATGAAACGCTCCGGAACTGCAACATTACCCCTTCACTACGGCAAAGTACCGCCTTGGCTGTATGAACGAATGTCGATTCTTGGTTTATCCATTGTTGAAGTAATCCTTGCAGATTATGGAAAAAATGAGGTTTTGAAAAGATTGGCAGACCCGTTTTGGTTTCAAAGTTTTGGGGCAGTGATGGGAATGGATTGGCATTCTTCGGGAATTACCACTTCTGTAATGGGTGCGTTAAAACGCAGCATCAATCCGGTTTCTAAAGAGCTCGGACTTTATATTTGCGGCGGAAAAGGGCGGTTCTCCAAGGAAACTCCGAATGAATTATTACTTATTGCTGATAAAACAGGATTAGATGGAAATGATTTGGTTCGGGCAAGCAAATTGTCTGCAAAGGTTGATAATACTGCGATTCAGGATGGTTATCAACTGTATTTGCATAATTTTATTTTGTCTGATGAAGGAAGTTGGTCTGTGGTGCAGCAGGGAATGAACGATTTCGACGGAACAGCGCGTCGATATCATTGGCATTCCGAAAACATGGAATCTTTTGTCGATGCTCCGCATAAAGGGATTCAGGGAATCAACCGTGGAAATATTCTGAATTTAACAGCCACTGAAGCTCAGGAAAACAGAAAAGGAATTCTCGAAATTTCACATACCAATTCAGAAAAAATCATGCAGGATTTTGCGAATCTTATTTTGCCCAATCATCATGATGTTCGTGCTTCAGATGTAGATTTGAAAAAACTCGGAACATTGTTGTATATGACGAGAGAAAATCAGCCTGAAAACTTCGAAGAATTATTATTGTTAAAAGGTGTTGGTCCGCGAACATTACAAAGTCTGGCTCTGGTAAGTGAAGTGATTCACGGGGCGCCTTCAAGATTTCGAGATCCGGCGAGATTTTCGTTTGCCCATGGTGGAAAAGATGGTCATCCTTTCCCAGTCCCGATAAATGTATATGATGAAACGATTTCTATTCTGCAGAAAGGAATTGAAAAATCCAAACTTGGAAATTCAGATAAGCTACAATCCATCAATAAGCTTCACACGGTAATTTCTGAAGCCGAAAAAAACTTTACACCCGATTTCGACATCAATGAGGTGATGAAAGAAGAACGGCAAAACTCATGGCGTTTTGGTGGTAAAACCGTTTTCGGTGATGCTGAAAAACCAGCGCCTTCAAAGCCAATTCAGCTTTCTTTGTTTTAAATATTTTAGTATTCGACTCGTCAATTCGAGTGTTTTTTCGTAACAAAGTGGAGAAAAAATGTATCGAGAACCGGTGAATGATAAAAAAATAAGTCCTAAGCTCAATAGCTTCTCGATACGATTTTTTTCAAAAAATCTACTCGAAGTGACGAAAATAAATTAAAATATACAACGGATATGTTTTGATTAAAATATGCCTGTTTGCCTACACTCAGATTTCTGTTTTAATTAAATAAGGTTGTTTGTCTTCTCCTGGAAAACTGTTTTATTTAAAACATACCTGTTTACCTTCACACAGAAGTCTGTTTTTATTAAAACAAGCATTCTTGTACTTTCACAGAAATCTTTTTAGGTTAAAACATAGGTGTTTGTATTAAAACAGAAAACTTTTAAAGCTCAATGATACCTGTTTGCATTAAAACAGAAAATCAAATAGCATCAAACCGATGTATTCTTTCATAGATTGATTTGTTGGATAAAAATCTTTTGTGATAAAATAAATCACAGAATCCCAATAAAAATTCTATTTTTAAGTTCAATTAAAACAGAACCAAAATGAGCAATAAAGCCTTAGAAATATGCTACGATTTTCCTTTTTTCTTGGATGATGAACTTCAGGAAGTGTTTCAGGCACATGAAAAAGTGTTTTTTCACAAAGGCGATCTCATTTTGGAGGAAGGAAAAACGGCCAATGAATATTATATTTTGGAGAAAGGTTTGGCTCGTTCTTTTGTCAATGATTTTAACGGGAATGAAGTCACGACTAATTTTTTCGTTGAAAATGAAATCATCATTGAAGTTTCTTCAATTTTTCAGAGAATTCCTACTCAGGAAAATATTGTCTGCATTACCGATTGCGAATGTTGGAAATTTGATTTTGAAACCTTTCAGGAATTATTTCATAAGATCCCAAATCTTAGAGAATGGGGAAGAGCCTGGATGTCTCAGCAGCTTTTTGTTTACAAACAACGTTCTGTGGAAATGTTTACGCTTTCTGCTACGAAACGTTATCTCAATCTTTTAGAGCAGAAACCTCATGTCATACAGTTTGCCCCGTTGAAGCAGATCGCTTCGTATCTTGGTGTTACAGACACTTCTTTAAGCCGAATCCGTAAAGAATTGGTTTCGCATCCCAAGAAAAATTAAATCTTGTCTTATGGCAAGTAGATTTCCGCTGCGACTTGGTAATTTTGGTTAAAAGTTTAACACTAAAAAATTACAAAATGGAAATCACCCAGATTTATGTCAACCTTCCTATAAAAGATGTTCAGAAAACTAGAGAATTCTGGACAAAGCTCGGATTTTCAATCAACGAACAGTTTTCAGACGAGAAAGCGATCTGTGTTATTATGAAAGAAAATCATATTTACGCTATGTTTTTAAAGGAAGAATTCTTTAAAACGTTTACAGACAGACCTGTTGCCAAAGGCGAAACGACGCAGACCCTTCTTGCTATTGGAGTAAACAGCCGTGAAGAAGTTGAACATATGGTGAAAACTGCAACTGAAAACGGAGGCTCTACTTATAGTGAACCGCAAGATCATGGATGGATGTATCAAAGAGCTTTTTCAGATTTGAACGGCCATCAGTGGGAAGTGATGTTTGCTGATATGTCTAAACTTCCGACAGAATAAAATTTCAAAGATTAAAACAAAGCTTTAAAAAATTACAAAAATGAAAATCAATCAAATCTATGTAAATCTACCGGTAAAAGATGTTGAGAAAACAAGAAAATTCTGGACAAAAATAGGATTTTCAATCAACGAACAGATTACCGATGAAAAAGCCGTTTGTGTGATGATGAACGACAATATTCAGATCATGTTTTTGCAGGAAGAATATTTCCAGACATTTTCTGAAAGACCGGTTCCAAAAGGTGATACCACGCAGGTTTTAGTTGCCATCGGTTTAGACAGTCGCGAAGAAGTTGATCAGGTTGTAAATGCTGCAGTTGCCAATGGAGCTTATCAGCATGAAGAAGCTCAGGATCACGGTTGGATGTATCAAAATTCTTTCTGGGACATCAACGGACACGGCTGGAATGTGATATTTGCAGATCCTTCTCAACTGCCGACAGAATAGTTTAAACATTAATGATACAAACATTTTCCACAAATTTCATAGTCTTTTTCAAATAAAAAGATCTGTGTAATCAGCAAAATCTGCGAGAAACACTAAATATAAAAATTACAATATTTTTCACAAATAAATGCAGTCATCTGTGAAAATCCGTGAAATCTGTTGGAAATTAAAAAGTTAAAAACAATACAAATGGATACACCAAAATCAAAAAAACTAGACATCATCATCCCTGCTTTTCGAGGTCACAGCCAAAATTTTCTAATGGTTCTTGACGGAGTTTCAGAAGAAGATGCATTGAAAAGAATCGAAGGCAGAACCAATCATATCATCTGGATGGTCGGAAACTTCCTGGACATGCGTTATGCAATGGCAAATGTTCTCGGGATGGAAGAAGAATTTGAATTCAAAGACCATTTTTTTCAGGGGAAAGCGTTGGATGAAAACCTGGTTTATCCGACTTTAGAGCAATTGAAAGAAAGTTTTCATAAAATTTCGCCATTGGTTTATCAGAAATTATTGGAAATAAACGATGAAGATTTAGATAAAGCTTTTCCGATGGGAATGAACATCGATTTCTTCCCTGAAACGGTTCTGAATTTTGTCGGAATGTGCATCGGTCGTGAAGATTATCTGTGCGGGCAAATCGGTTTGATGCGCAGAATTCTGAACTATGAAGGTATGAAATACGATTTCGATAAAGATTTAAAATACTAAAAATGAATCCGGTTGAAAAAGGTCATAAGCGGGTCAACGGAATTAAGATGTATTATGAAATCTACGGTTCCGGAAAACCTTTGGTACTGATTCATGGTGGTGGCGGTTCGATTTTATTTGATTATAAAGAAGTGATCTCAAGACTGGAAAATAAATTTCAGCTTATTGGAATTGATCTTCAAAATCATGGAATGTCGGAGCATCGCAGTATTCCAGAAACTTTTGAACAGGACGCTAAAGATGTTGCCGAACTTCTGAAAGAAATCAATATAGAAAAAGCTTCGTTCTGGGGCTTTAGCAATGGCGGAAATACGGTAATGCAAATTGCTCATCTTTTTCCTGAAATGGTTGAAAAATTGATTGTTGCATCTGCTTTTTACAAAAGAAACGGAATGATGGATGGCTTTTTCGAAAGTATGATGAACGCAACTTTAGATTCAATGCCTGAGCCGCTTAAAATTAATTTTTTAAACTTGAATCCTGATTTTTCAGCGCTGGAAAATATGTTTGATAAAGACAGCAAGAGAATGCAGACTTTCGAAGACTGGAGTAAAGATATTTTAAAAAGCATAAAAGCTTCGACCTTATTTATTTCAGGTGACAAAGATGTAATGAAACCTGAGCATGTTGTAGAAATGTGGCGTTTAGTGAAAAATTCTCAATTAATGATTCTCCCTGCAACACACGGTTCTTACATGATGGTCGATTCTGGGGGAAATGTTGATGAAATACTGATTGATTTTACAGTAAGTGTAGTTGAAAAGTTCTTGAATAATTAGTCTAAACAAAATTTAAATATTATTTATTAATAGATTCTTCACTACACTGCGCTTCGTTCTGAATGACAATCTATATAAATAACATACTTCGTTGTCTTTGCTAAGTGAAACGCCTTTGCGAACGAAAAATATTTTCAAACATTTAAAAAAAGACCTTTGCGGACTTTGCGTTAAAATTAAAACATTAATCACACAAATATCCACGAATATTTTAATTGTGTTATTAGTGAAAATCATTAGTATAATTCGTGCTTGAACAAACAAAAAATATTAATTAAAAAACAAAAATCATGGCTAAATTAAATCCTTACTTAAATTTTGATGGGAAAGCAGAAGAAGCTTTCAACTTTTACAAATCTGTTTTCGGTGGAGAATTTGTAGGCGAAATCCATAAAATGGGAAATGCTCCCGGAACTGAAAATCTATCCGACGAGGAAAAAAACAGAGTAATGCACATTGCGCTTCCCATTGGCGGAGATTTGCTGATGGCATCAGATATTGTTCCGAGTTTCGGGCAGAATCTTACGGTAGGAAACAACAATTACGTTTCTATTTTCCCTGAATCTAAAGACGAAGCCGACAGGCTTTTCAAAGGGCTTTCTGAGGGAGGAAATATCGAAATGCCGATTGAAGACCAGTTCTGGGGCGATTATTTCGGAAGTTTTCAGGACAAGTACGGTGTTCACTGGATGGTAAACTATAACGAAGAATATACAAAATAGTCTTATCTTTAAACTAAATTATATTAAAAAAGGGTAGCTGTTTGGGTTGCCCTTTTTATCTCAACCACAAAATTATATACTATGGAACCTATTAAAATTGATATTACGATTTTAAAACCTGTTCAGAAGGTATGGGATTATTACAACGATCCAAAACACATTACAAAATGGAACTTTGCTCACGAAACATGGCAATGCCCAAGTTCAGAAAACGATTTGCATGTCGGCGGAAAATTTAAAAACAGAATGGAAGCGAAAGACGGAAGTTTTGGGTTTGATTTTGAAGGAACTTACGATGAGGTGATTCCTAATAAAAGAATCAAATACCATCTGGAAGACGGCAGAAATGTTGAAGTTGATTTTCATGAAATCGATACTGCCACAACGAAAGTAGACATTGTTTTTGATCCTGAAAAACAAAATTCAGTGGAAATGCAGCGAGACGGATGGTATGCTATTCTGAATAATTTTCATAAGTACGTAGAAAACCACTAATAATCTTTTCATCATGATCAATTTGGTAATAATGGCAAAATGTTTAAGTTCCATTTGCGCTGTAAGTCATGTTGTCAAAGGGAACTTTTTAAAGGGGGTTATTGCAACGCCCGCAAGAAGAGCACTGGAAAAAGAGAAAATAGATTCGCTGGAAAAGTTATCAGATTATTCTGAGAAAGAAATCATGCAGCTGCATGGCTTTGGTAAAAATACGATGCAGAAACTTAAGGTTTACATGAATCAGAATCATGTTTCTTTTAAAAATAATTAATAATTAAAACACACCATTTGTCATTCTGACGAAGGAAAAAGCTGTTTAATTTTAAACGAAAGATTGCTTCACCTCGTTTACAATGATAATTAAATTTAAAATTATGAACAACGATATTTTCCCCTGCCTTTGGTACGATGGGGAAGCAAAAGAATCTGCAGAATTCTACTGCAACGTATTTAACGGGAAAATTACGGCAGACACGCCTGTTGTGATGAATATTGAAATTTTCGGTCAGAAGTTAATGCTGTTAAACGGCGGACCTCAATTCAAAAAAAATGCTTCGGTTTCTTTTATGGTGATTTGTGAAACGGAAGATGAGGTTCAGAAATATTGGAATGAGCTTTCTGACGGAGGAATGGTATTAATGGATCTGAATGCTTATTCTTGGAGCAAAAAATATGGCTGGGTTCAGGATAAATATGGCGTGAGCTGGCAGATTTTCTTAGGTGAAAAACAGGGTGAACAAAAAATTATTCCGACTTTAATGTTCATCCATGAAAATAACGGAAAAGCAATGGAAGCAATGGAATTGTACACGAAAACTTTTCCGAATTCTAAAATCGGAAATATTTTAAGATACGGAGACGGAAGTGAAGGCCATCCCAACCCGGAGCCAGCTCGAAATATTCAACATGCTCATTTTGAAATTGATGGCTATAGTTTTTTCTGTATGGATAATTCTTACGATCATCAGTTTGATTTTAATGAAGGAATTTCAATGGTTGTGATGACCGATAATCAGGAACAAACCGATACATATTGGAATAATTTGACTTCGGATGGCGGAAGAGAAAGTATGTGCGGCTGGCTGAAAGATAAATATGGTTTTAGCTGGCAAATTGTTCCAAAAAAGCTGATTCAATTGGTGAGTGATCCGGATCAGGAAAAAGCTCAGAAAGTGGTTATGGCAATGATGAAAATGCAGAAAATTGTTATTAAAGATTTAGAAGAAGCTTACAATTCTTAAAGTTTAAGCCGGAAGCTTGATGATGGAGGCTGGAAGTAATATTAAGTCTGAAAATAACTTCCCACATCCAGCTTCCATCATCCAACCTTTTCCTCTTCGGCTTGCTGTTTGATACATTTCCTTTAAAAGATTTGCTTATGAAGACACAGAACAAGTCACAGTCTAAATCGAAAGTCCCGAAAGAGGGACTGTATCCTGAAATTATTCGTAAAAATTATCTGGGAAGTCAGAAATTATTGAACAAAAAAGCTGTTATCACAGGTGGTGACAGTGGAATTGGACAAGCTGTTGCCGTGCATTTTGCGAGAGAAGGGGCAGATGTTGTAATTATTTATAAAGAGAGCGATGAAGATGCCAAAGAAACTAAGCAATTAGTTGAAAAAGAAGGTCGAAAATGTATTTTAATTAAAGGAGATTTAACCAAAAAAGCTTTCAGAACGAGATGTGCCGAAAAGATCAAAAAAGATTGGGAAAATCTTAATATTTTGGTTAATAATGCAGGAATTCATACTTCCGAAGATACGCTCGAAAATATTTCTGATCAACAGATTCAGGAAACTTTTACCACAAATATTATTTCAATGATTTCTTTTACCCGAGAATTTCTTCCGATGATGAATGAAGGATCCAGAATTATCTGTACTACATCTGTTACGGCTTACCGCGGAAGCGATCATTTGATCGATTATGCAGCCACAAAAGGTGCAATTTTATCATTTATCCGTTCACTTTCCGCTAATCTGGCAGAAAAGAGAATTCTGGTGAATGGTGTTGCTCCCGGACCGATCTGGACACCACTGGTGAAGGAAACATTTGAGGATATCTCGACTTTTGGTAAAGATACTCCGCTGAAAAGGGCAGGGCAACCGTCGGAAGTTGCTCCGGCTTATGTTTTCCTGGCTTCGGAAGATGCAAATTACATAACTGGAGAAGTCATTCATATCAATGGCGGAGATTTTGTAGGAGGATAGGTATAAATCATATAACAGCTAGTTTATACAAATTCTATGGAAAAATTACATTTTAATATTCAGATTAATGCAGAACCTGAAAAAGTTTGGAGTGTTCTTTGGGACGACTTTTCTTTCAGACAATGGACCTCCGCTTTTACTGAAGGATCTTTTTATCAGGGAGTTTTGGTGGAAAATGGTATCATAAAATTTCTGGATTCTCAGAATAATGGGATGTTCAGTGAAATTGTTAAATTAATATCCAATCAGGAAATAACATTTTTACATCTCGGAGAAATTTACAATGGAGTGGAAGTTCCACAGGATTGGGGAGAAGCGACAGAAAAATACATTCTCACCGAGCATGAAAATACAACCCGTTTAGACGTTGAAATTCAGACTTCTGAGGAGTTTAAAGCGTTTTTTGAGGAAAAATTTCCTAACGCTTTAGCTAATGTAAAGCATCTTTCAGAGAATCAACTTTAATAGGATTAAACCAATAAATAATATAATATGGAAACTTTATCTTACGAAAAAATCATAGATGCTCCGAAACAAAAAGTCTGGGATGCACTCTGGAATGAAAAAACATATAGTCAATGGACAAAATTTTTCAATCCGGTTTCTGATTCTTTTATGAAAACAGATTGGAAGGTAGGTGGGAAAACATATTTTACTAATGCGGAAGGTGAAGGAATGGTTTCTACAATCGACAGTATTGAAGAGCCGAATCAGATCATTTTTAAACATTTAGGAATGATTGATAAAGATGGAAACGAAGATACCGAAAGTATGGAGGTGAAACAGTGGAGCGGATGTTATGAGAAATATATTTTAATTGATTTTGATGGAAAAACCAAACTTCATGCTGAGGTTCAGACTGAAAAAGATTGGCAGGATCACATGAATACAGGCTTTACAAAAGGGCTGGAAATTGTGAAAGATCTTGCGGAAAATAATGAATATTAATCAAATAACTTATTTTAACTGATTGTAAAGATTTGCATAGATGTTTGCGCTGTATTTATTATAGAATATGCATAATTATCTGTGCAAATCTTTTAATTTGTGGGAGAAAAAAATTAAGCATGAAACTATTAACCATTCTTTTTGCCACCTTTCTTCTGGCTTTAATAGGAACGAGAATTTTTCAGGAAAGTTGGGATTTTCTATTTTCCGGGAACTTGGGGATGGCTGTTTTCATCATATTTACAGGCTTCGCTCATTTCAAATTTCAGAAAGGAATGACGATGATGATTCCTGATATTATTCCTGCCAAAATGTTTTGGGTTTATTTTACGGGAATTATTGAAATTGCTGCCGGGATCGGACTGATGATTCCTGCAATCCGTGAAACTACAGCAATTTTATTAATTATTTTCCTGATCCTGGTTTTCCTGGCCAATATTAATTCCTCAAAGAAAAAAGTAAATCTTTTTAAAGCAGATTATTCAGGTCCGGGAATGGGATATTTGTATAAAGAAAGAATTCCGATGCAGATTATTTTGATTGTCTGGACCTGGTACTTTGGAATTTATTTAAACGGATAAAAAAGGTTCAGGCGGAAAGCAAAGCTTTCCGCCTGAACCCAACAATTTCAATTTAGTTACTTTCTATTATTATGCTTCTGCAACATTTTCTTTTCTTTCAAAACCTTTGTGGTGGCATTTTGAAGCGAATTCTTTCTTGAATTTTCCTTTCAGCTCCTGATATTCCTCTTCATTCATTTCTCTGATTTTATCTGCCAATCCGAAAGGAGATCTTTCTTTGATTCCGTATTCCTCGAAAATACCTTTTACAAATCTTTTTCTTTGGATGGCTTTTTTAGCGATGATGGCAACTCCGGCAACGGCTAATGCTCCCAAAGCACCTTTTAATACTGAATTTCTCATTTTTTCAAAATTTTAAATTTTACTACTTTGTTTTTTATATAGACGAATGCACTATAATTTACTTTACTACTTCTAAAATTTTAATTATTCGTTTGTTCTTTTGTTTCTGTTGAAAAAGCTTCCTTCACATCTGTTTTTCCAGACTTCTTTGAATTTTTCTCTTTCTTCCGGAGATAGATTCATCATCTTTTCTCTCATTTTTCTTTCTTTAAAATCTTTCATCCCTTTTCCGAAATGGAAACCTCCGAAAAGAATTTTACAAAGGATTAAAATTCCCATCGCCTGCCAATATGTTACCGACTTTACCCCTAAAATATCTGGAAGAAGGCAGTTCCAAAGGGACATGACGATCCATGTAACTCCCAGAAAAATTAATGGCGGACATAGAATTAAAAAAATCCAACCTTTTTTACCTTTATGATTCATACTATTTTCTTTCTAATTTTCTAACTGTTTAAATCTTCATATAATCTTCTCAATCGGTTTCTTAAATGCTTTACGGCATAGTTTTTCCGACTGATGATTGTTTTGATGTTTTCGCCCTGTTCATCGGCAATTTCCTGGAGGGTTTTGTCGTTGAGTTCGTTTTCTACGTAGACCAATCTTTGTTTTTCCGGCAACTCTTCCAACGCTTCGAAGAGTTTTTTCCAGATCTCATCCTGAAACATTTTGACTTCCGGTCCTGCACTTTCGTCCATCAGCAAAATATCTTTGATTGAAAAATCTCCGTCTTCATCTTCATAGACGAAATCTTCTAAATTTTCTGTTTTCTTTTTTCGGTATTTATCTGTGATCTTGTTTGCAGTCACTCTGTACAGCCAACCGCCAACGTTCACAATCTCAGAAAGATTGGTAATACTGCTGAACTGATACCACACCTCCTGCAGAATATCCTCCGCATCCTCCGTATTTTTCACTTTCGGGCGAATGTACGACATCAGCTTTCCTCCGTACTTTGAAACGGTTTGCGAGATGATATTTTCCTTCTCCTTCTGTGGCATTGTTATTTTTTCGACAACCTCCATATTGCTATGACGATTGATCTTTTTGTTTTACTTTAATAAATTTAAAATATTTTTTGCAAATTCCAATTTTTCTTTTATTCATCGGATTTTAATGCATTCAAAAAATTACTCATTACCCATTATTTATTGCTAATGATAAGGAGCTTTATCCAGCTTTCCGCACTCGCTATTTTTTTGATTTCGGCGCGGTAGCTTCGCTGCCGCGCCGAAATCAAAAAAATGAGCTTAAACAATGCTGCAATCTGGGCTAGGGTAGTAGTCATTTTTTTCAATATACACGCAAGCCATTTGAACTGAATAAATTAAACTATCACCCTTTGCTGAGTCAAGCGCCTTTGCCTCAATTATATGATTAATTTATTTGAATCGGCGAAACTTCGTTTTGCGAACGAAAAATACCCCAAAATATTTCAAGAAAAATCTTCGAACTTTATGGTAAGAAAAAAGAGTTTCAATAATAAATATCAATAATAAAAGAGATCGTTTCGCTTTGCTTACAATGACAAAAAATCCTTATTTTTGCACAGTTCAATGAAAGATTACTATTATTTTCTCGGGATTTCTCATGATGCTTCAGAAGAAGACATCAAAAAAGCTTATAGAAAATTATCTTTAAAATATCATCCAGATAAAAATCCGGACGATGATTTCTTTTCCGACCGTTTCCGTGAAATCCAGGAAGCTTATGAAACGTTGAGCGATAAAAGCAGGAGATATTCTTATGATCAGAATTTAGAAAATCATCAGAAAAGTTTCAGATACAATATTCCGCCTTCCATTAAAACATTTACGGCGAACAAAATTCATGTAAAAAAAGGGGAGGAAATCATTATCAATTGGCAGACGCAAAATGCCGACGTAGTGAAGGTTTTGCCTTTTGGATTGGAAAAGCCTTATGGAGAAAGAGTTTTTAAAATAACAGAATTTAAGGACGGAAAATTCCAGATTTTGCTTCATGCCACCAATTCGTTATTGCATAAAACAGTAGTTCAGGGAATTACAATTACTGAAGTCTTTGAAAATACTACAGAAAAATTCAAAGATAAAACAGAAGACTTATTCAAGTCGCAGCCGAGAACAGCTGCCAACCCGCATGGTCAGCCAAAAATTATGAAAATTATGGCCGGTGTTGTATTGCTGATTTTAGCAATCTATTTTTTAATAAAGAGCTTCAGCCATTAAGCCATCTTTTTTCTTCCCGGACAAGACTTGCATCTTTTTCCTTTTTTGAATTTTTTGCAGCAAGATTTCTTGGTGCCACAGTATATTTCTTCAGTATTTGCAGAAAAAGCGGGAGCCAAAGCCGGAACTTTGAAAGGGACAATCATATTCATGCTGCAAATATATTAATTTAGAATAAATATAGATAATAAAAAGTCATAAATTTTATTCGCTTGGTAATTAATCATTTAAAGATTGTTTTTGAAGATTATTTTTATTTAACTCTTAAAATATTTACAAAATCTCTCTTTAGCTTTTCATAGAAAATATAAATCGTAGATTTTACGAATTTTCCAAAATTAAGCCATGAATATATTTTATTTAAAAAGTGAATTTTAACTATTTTTATACTTAAAATGACAATAAAAACCTATTAATTTTGAATAAGATAGAATGCTTTTAGTGATTTATTTGTGATTTTAATTTAGTTGTACAATTTTCCAAAAAATCGTAATTTTACCAATCTTTTTTTACAAACAAAATCTAATATAAAAAATGAATACAGAACAGTTTGTGAGCCGTCACATTTCCTTGAATGAAGCCGATAAACAGGCGATGTTGGAAAAAGTTGGCGTTTCAAGTATCGAAGAGCTCATCTCTCAAACCATCCCTTCTTCTATCCGTTTAGAAAAAGATCTTGAAATCTCAGAACCGCTTTCAGAATACGAAATGCTGAACCATTCTAAGGAATTGGCATCGAAAAATACTGATTATACAAGCTACATCGGTTTTGGATATCATAATACATTGTTGCCATCGGCTATTCAGAGAAATATTTTTGAAAATCCGAGCTGGTATACAGCTTACACACCTTATCAGGCGGAAATCGCACAGGGAAGATTGGAGGCTCTTTTGAATTTCCAGACTGTTGTGTGTGACCTTACAGGTTTTGCTTTGGCAAACGCTTCATTGTTGGATGAATCTACGGCTGCTGCGGAAGCAATGCATATGTTCTTCAACAACAGAACGAAAGATCAGAAAAAGTCAGGAGCAAATAAATTCTTTGTTTCAGATCTTGTTTTGCCTCAAACGGTTTCAGTTTTGAAAACAAAAGCAGAGGGATTAGAAATCGAAATCGTAGAAGGAGATCACAGAACGCACGAATTTGATGCTTCTTATTACGGAGTTTTATTGCAATATCCTGGTAAAAACGGAATCGTTTTAGATTATACAGAAGATATTGTTGAATACAAGAAATTAGATCTTCAGGTTGCTGTAGCTTGTGATCCTATGGCTTTGGTTAAACTAAAATCTCCTGCTTCAATGGGCGCTGATTGTGCAGTTGGAACAACTCAGAGATTTGGTATTCCATTGGGTTACGGTGGTCCTCACGCAGCATTTTTCTCTTGCAAAGAAGATTATAAGAGAGATATTCCGGGA
Organism: Chryseobacterium arachidis; assembly: GCF_900129245.1. Lineage (GTDB taxonomy): Bacteria > Bacteroidota > Bacteroidia > Flavobacteriales > Weeksellaceae > Chryseobacterium > Chryseobacterium arachidis. Next base: position 52,252 of record NZ_FQUT01000010.1, on the reverse strand, counting down.
AGAATCATTGGGGTTTCTCAGGATGCGTACGGAAAACGTGCGTTGAGAATGGCACTGCAAACCAGAGAGCAGCACATCAAGAGAGAAAGAGCGACTTCGAACATCTGTACGGCTCAGGTTCTTTTGGCAGTAATGGCTGGAATGTACGCTGTTTATCACGGGCCGAAAGGTTTAAATTATATCGCAGATCAAATCCACTTTAAAGCAAATGCTTTGAAAAACGGATTGAAAGCGCTAGGATATCAAATTGTGGAAGAACCGATTTTTGATACGGTAAAAATCACAATGACCGAAGATGAAAAAGGAAGATTAATGAGAATGATGCTTGATCACAGACTTAATCTTAACTATTTCACAGAAGGAGTGGTAAGTATTGCGATCAACGAAAGTACAACATTGGATAAATTGAATTATTTAATGGCGTCTTTTGCTCAGTTCAAAGACAAGCAGACTTTCAAATTGGAAATTAAAGAAGGGTACAGTATTCCGGAGGAGAATTTAAGAAAAGACGAAATTCTTACGGAAGAAGTATTCAACAAATACCATACGGAAACAGAATTGATGCGTTACATCAAGCGTCTGGAAAGAAAAGATTTATCGTTGACTCATTCAATGATTTCTCTAGGTTCTTGTACAATGAAATTAAACGCTGCAACACAGATGTTACCGCTTTCATGGGAAAACTGGGGAGCAATTCATCCATTTGTTCCTGTAAATCAGGCTGAAGGTTATCAGGAAATGATCAGAGAATTAGAGAAAGATTTAGCAGAAATCACAGGTTTTGCAGGAACTTCTCTTCAGCCTAATTCCGGAGCTCAGGGAGAGTATGCAGGGTTAATGGTGATCAGAGAATATCATATTTCAAGAGGTGAAGGCCACAGAAATGTTGTATTGATTCCTCAGTCTGCACACGGAACAAACCCGGCTTCTGCAGCAATGGCGGGAATGAAGATTGTTGTGGTTAAAAATCTTGAAAACGGAGAAATTGACTTTCAAGATTTAAAAGCTAAAGCAGAACAGCATTCTGAAAACCTTTCTTGTGTAATGATCACGTATCCGTCAACGTACGGATTCTTTGATGCTAACATTAAAGAAATTACAGCACTTATCCACCAGCACGGCGGACAGGTATATATGGATGGAGCCAACATGAACGCTCAGGTAGGATATACAAGCCCTGGAAACATCGGAGCAGACGTTTGCCACTTAAATCTCCACAAAACTTTCGCAATTCCTCACGGAGGTGGAGGTCCTGGAGTTGGTCCAATCTGTGTGGCTAAACACCTGGTTCCTTTCCTGCCATCAAACGCAAACATCAGAATCGGAGCTAAAGAAGCTATCGACGGTATTTCTGCTGCACCTTACGGTTCTGGTTTGATCTTGAATATTTCTTACGCTTATATCAAAATGTTAGGAAATTCAGGGTTGAAAAAAGCAACTGAGCATGCGATTTTAAATGCTAATTATCTAAAAGAAATTTTAGCTGAGCATTTCCCGATTTTATATTCAAACGAAAATGGAAAAGTGGCTCACGAATGTATCGTAGACTTCAGACAGTTCAAGTCTTTAGGAATTGAAGTTGCTGATGTTGCGAAGAGATTGATGGATTACGGATTCCACGCTCCAACAGTTTCTTTCCCGGTTGCAGGTACATTGATGATCGAACCAACTGAGTCTGAAAGTAAAGCTGAAATCGATCGTTTTGCAGAAGCTCTAATTTCTATCAAACAGGAAATCGACGAGATCGCAAACGGTGAAGCTGATGCTACGAATAACGTATTGAAAAATGCTCCACACACTGAGCAAGTTGTAATCTCTGATTCCTGGGATAAACCATACAGCAGAGAAAAAGCAGCATATCCGCTGGAGTGGGTAAGAGATCACAAATTCTTTGCTTCTGTTTCAAGAGTTGACGAAGCTTATGGAGACAGAAACTTGGTTTGTACTTGTGAGCCGATTGAAGCTTATATGTAATTAAAAGTTTTTTAAATATAGAAACTCCCTTTCTTGATGAGAGGGAGTTTTTTTATTATTGCAAGTTATTTTGGGTAATTTACTTCTATTAATTCCTATCTATAATTTCACACAAAGCAGTCACAACTTCATGATGCTTTCCGTCCGGATATTTGTCTGAATAAATTTGATTTAACGCTAAAGAGTTATAATTATCATCATTCTGCAAATCAGTTGTTACGGCATAAATATAATTAAGCTCTTTGGCTTCTTCAGCATATTTACCATTTGGGAAAAGATTTTCGTATTTTTTTATAAGATCATTGGCTGCAATAAATTCATGGGTATCTTTGATCATCAGTTTGCAGAAACCTTCTTCACTGTCGATAAGGAATTTATAGGAATCTACTGCGGATTCCCAAATGTTATCTTCACAGGCATCAGCATCAAATCCATATTCCAATGCTTTTGAATAATGATTGGTAGCGCCCCAATAATCATTTTTTGAGAGGTAAATCATTGCACCGATCTGGTTATGATAGATGGCTTTATTGTTAGGAAACTTTTCCAGTAAAGTTTTAGAAAGATCTAAAGCTTCTTCATAATTTCCGGCTTGAATAGTATTTGAAAGTTCCCAGAAACCTTCTTTTTCTTCATCTGATGTAAAATTGATCATAGTTTTAGTTAAATATTACTGTTGTTTTAGTTTAATATTGATTATCTCTTTTTAAAAATATGGGTTCTGTTCCTCTGATATTTACCTTTATAACTCTGTAATTATCCAAAAGTGCTACAAAATGATTATCGTCTTCCCAAATCATAGCATAAGCATAATCAATTAAATTTCTGGTAAAAGTTCTGTACGTCAAATCTTCAGAATTAGCACTGATTAAACTTAACAATCCAGAACGATCATTAACTAAAAAACGTTTTCCGTTCGGGCTTAATGCGGGAAGCGTTGTCCAGGCTGTACATGCGGGATCGTCTTCATCTTGCCCGCTGTGATGTACTCCATGTTTTCCGTTGTAATAGTGTTTTTTTATCTCTTCTAAATCTTCATTCAATGTTAAAACAAAATTTCTGCGCTCAAAAGGAATCCAGAATACTCGATTTTCTTCCGAATAAAAAAGTTCTCCTGAGTTACGTAATTCTTTTGTTTTTACAGTTTCACCTGTTTTAAAATTTAGAATGCTGATGCGATCTCCATTCGATTCCAAAACTGTGATATAATCCTCATTTTTACTGTGTAAACAAAGCCCTGAAATAAATTCAAAGTCATTGCCGTTTATTTGATCGATTGTTTTTATGAAATTACAATCAGAATCGAAAACAAAAAGTGTATCAGAATTACTTCCAACAATATAATTATTCTTTGTCCAAACTAATTCTGAAATGTAGGATTTGCTTGCAGCACTGGCGAGTAGCTGTCCATTTTGTGCATCAAAGATCGCAATTTCTTTATCATCACTCGTTGTTACAATTTTTGTTTTATCCGGACTTACAGCAACAGATCTTCCAAATCCGTCTATGGTATAGAGAACATTTCCATTCCAATCTCTGCTGACGATAAATTTTTTCCAGCTGGCACAAAAGCCGTTTGCTAAACGATCTAAACGGAAATCTCCTTTTACTGATGAATACGTAAAATCGTACGGTTCGGGAATAACGTGATATTCTTTTCCATCATCTACATAGTCTTTAGGAAATTCGTCTTCGGTGATGTCTGAAATAATATTTTTTAATCGGTTAAAAAAATTCATGGGTTTAATTTTATTTTTATAGATGAATTAGTTGCTGTTACTGGTATTGGTCATTGCTTTCCATAAATCAACCAAAAGTTTTTTTAAAACTGGTGGTTTGTTGTTGGTTTTTTCTTTTTGTGCAGAGCTTAATGCTGTTCGTGAAGATTCAGGTTTTCTATATATAACGTAATCTGAAATATTACTTGGGTTGGGAACATCTATTTTTATATTTTCATTAACATAATTTTCTCCTTCACTAAATCCTGCAGAATCAAACTCCTGATATGTTTTTAAGTGCTCTGTCCATTTGGGATCGGTTGTAGTAATTCTGTAAATTGCCCAAGGAATTCTCGTGTAATCTTTCCAGAAAGCTCTCCAATGGGTGTCCCAGGCACTGCGCCAATTATCATCGCTTTCTTGTAATCCATCTTTTTCGCACAAAGCATTCATTTTTTCATGTGCTTCATCTTCATCCCACGGAAGGTTTTGTGTTTCGTATATGATAGTATCTTTTATGTAGGTATCTACCAATTCTACTAAATCTTCGGGTAAGAATTTTTCATGAGGAATTGCATGTCCCAAAGGACAGGTAGGAAATGTTGTGAAGTCTCTGGCATAGCCATAAGCTTCATGAAGTAAGAGTTGTAAGGCAAAATTTTTATCTTCGGGAAAGGGTCCTGCATCAGGATGATCAAATTTAACAAGTAAGTCGATGTAGTCATCCTTTTTTTGCATGACTGTCATTTTCCATAGTGTACTCATGTAGTAATTAGTTTTTTGTTTTTAAAATGAGTGTATCATGCACTATTCAGATATAGGTAATGTGCTGATCCAAACTGTAAGTTTTATAAAAGTAAACAAATATTTCAGAATTAAAATAAATATTGTAGATAAAGCTGCTTTAATTTGTTTTATGTTAAGATTTTGGGCTTTTAATTAAATACTTTTTCAAAGTCCTTTTTATCAAAAGTAATTAGATAACCAATATAAAGAAGCTATTAATTAAAATCTGAATTAAAGAAAATGTAACTATCAAATTAAAATCATGCTTAATTTTCTTCAATGATTTTCAATACATTAAATTTTGCTGACTTAGTGTAAAAACAATGATTTGAAATGTAATTATTTGATTTTTAAATGAGTAGCAGGATGGGGCAGGATGCCTGTGTTTTGGTTTGTGATTAGATTAGTTAACATAAAATTAATCTCATGAAGAAACCATTACTATTGAAGCGGATGATAACATCTTTGCTGTTTTGTGGGGTATCATTATCCACCTGTGACCTCGATGCACAGACATTGGCATTTCCGGAAGCTACAGGCTTTGGAAGATATACCACCGGAGCTAGAGGAGCTGCAAATCCTCAGATTTATTTAGTAACCAACTTAAACGACAGTGGTCCGGGATCATTCCGTGATGCAGTGAGCCAACCGGGAAGATTTGTCATTTTTAAAGTAGGAGGTATTGTTAACTTACAATCCATAGTTGCTGTTGCGCCTAATACGACTATTGCAGGACAAACTGCACCAGGGGAAGGAATTTTGTTCTTGGGGCCAAGGGTATCTTTTTCAGGTGCCAATAATACGATTGCAAGATATTTCCGGATCCGTTATGGCGGGACTTCTCAAAATCAGGATGCTTCAGGTATTTCTAATGGGGCGAATATCATTTTAGATCACATGACCTTTACCTGGGGAACAGATGAGGTATTTTCTGTGAATTGGGATAATAACGGTACAAGCCCGGATAATATTACCATTCAGAATTCTATCATCGGGCAGGGGATGCACCGTCATAATCACTCAGCAGGAGGATTAATGCAGCCACCGGCAGGTGGGAAAATCAGTTTGATCGGAAATTTATATATCTGTAACAAAACCCGTAACAATAAGGTAAAAGGGATTAATGAATTTGTGAACAATGTTGTCTACAACTGGGGCAATTACGGAAATACGTATGGACACACACAATCCGGAGAGGCTTATATTATGGGAGGAGATTCTGCAGGAGCTTCTTATGTGAACATCATCAACAATTATTTTATCGGAGGCCCAAATACAAACAGTGCGGTTACAACACCTTTCAGCGTAGGAAATGCTAATTTTAACTTATACGGTTCAGGAAATTATTTTGATAATAATAAAAACGGAATTCTTGACGGGACCTTGGTTCCTCAGGATTTAACAGGCTATCCGGTAGGTGATATGGCAGCCATACAGCCTACTTCTTACGATTATCCTATGAAAAACCCTACGCTTACTGCTCAGGGTGCTTTTGATAATATTGTAGCGGGCGTTGGAGCTTCTTACCCAAGACGTGATCAGGTGGATCAGCTAATGATTTCGGATCTGCAATCGAAAGGGACAGTGGCTACCTATGTTTATGTGCAAAGTGATCTTACGACCCAGTTTGGCTTTACTAATGGGGGAGCAGGACATGTTTATGGTGCTCCGGCTCCTCTCGATACCGATAACGACGGGATGCCGGATGCTTGGGAAACTGCCAACGGACTGAATCCAAATGTTTTTGATGCTTTAGCGGTAAGCACTACACATGCTCCGTATCTGAATATTGAGGTTTATATTAATGGTTTGCCAGGTACAGCACCGGCAGATTTCGTGATTCCGCCAACCAATCTGAATTTTACGAATGCTTTAACGGGGGGAACTCCGGCTGCCAGTTCTTTAACAGTAAACTGGAATGATAACGCAACCAATGAAACAAATTATGTATTGGAACGTTCTGCCAACGGAACTACTTTTAATGTTATAGCAACACTGCCTGCCAATACAACCAGTTATAACGAATCGGGTTTAACGCCTAATACTCAGTATTATTACAGAGTAAAAGCGATAAATGCTACAGATTCTTCTGTCTATACTACTAATGGATCTATCACTACACCACCTATTCCATCAGCCCCGACAAAAGCTGCCAACCCGGCTCCAGCAAATGGTTTTAATAATGTACAGCTTAATAGTGGCGGAGTACTTTTAAAATGGACAGGAAGTAGCAATACAACTAACTATGCGGTATATTTCGGAACAGATCCTTCCAATTTAAACAATGTAGCGAATGTAGCTTACAGCGCCACACCATCATATCAGCTTAACAATTTAAATACGGCAACCAATTATTATTGGAGAGTTGATGCTTCCAATGCTTTAGGAAGTGTAACAGGAGATGTATGGAGTTTCCGTGCATTAACGCCGGGCCTTGTGGGGAATTGGCCGTTTCTGGAAGCTCCATTGTCAGGTGAGCAGATTTCGGATCTTACTTCTTATGCCAATAACGGAACACTGAATGTAGCGTATGATAACTCGAGTGTAAGAGTGCCCGGAAAAGAAAACTTTGCCTTGGATCTGGCAACAGCACCGAATACTTATATCGCAAGTATTCCTCATCAGGAGCAGATCGCATTCGACAATAATTCGTTTACCGTTTCCTATTGGATGAAAGCTCCGACAAGTATGATTCCGTCTTCTTCGGCAACGAGTCTCTATGTATTGTGTAAAGGCTCATTTACGAAAAATACGACGACGGGAGCAACAGGAAAACGTTTTAATGTAGAAATCAAAGGCGGTCAGCTGAGATATGCGATTGATGATGATATTACGAAAAAGGAAATTACATCACCTATTGCGAATTATTTTACAGGAAACTGGGTACATGTGGTGATTATGAGAGATATCGCGGCACACAAGATGAGAATTTATACTAATGGTGTTTTATCCGCTGAAGGAGACGAAACTGCAGTTACAGGTATCGGGGAAGCAAGTGATCTTATCATTGGAAATATTGGTGAACTGGAGTTCCTGTCCACAACAAACGCTCCGGCTCCGTATAAAGGTGCCATCGACGAACTGAAAATGTACAATTATGCATTAACTCCGACAGAAGTATCTTCTCTGTATAACCAGGCGGTATTGGGTAATGAAGAATTCAGCATCAGTAAAAATGTAGGATTTGTTTATCCGAATCCTGTAAAAGACCAGATTTTCATTAAGCTTCCTGAGTATAAAAAATCAAGTCTTACAGCTACTTTATTTGATATGACGGGGAGAACCGTAGTGAAAGAAAAGCTTACTGCTGATGGAAAGAGCACCTTCAACTTACATCTTTCAGGCAGAAAAACATCAGGAAACTATATTCTGAACGTTTCAGGTGATAATCTGAACAGTAACTTTAAAGTTATTGTCGAATAATATTAAGAGCACTTTGTTAATTTCATATTCATTCAATGAAATCCTTTCAATTTTTTGAAAGGATTTTTTTTGTATTTTTAATTAAAAGAGAGTTTTATTTTATTGGTTACCAATATTTTATTTAAAGTTACACAAAGTCTTTCCGGTGAACAAGATTTTCATCCAGGTTAATAAGATATCTGTTTACAATGATAGGAATTCTTCTTGTAGTGTAAAGAGATGATAAAATTAAAAAGATTTATTTTTTCCAGATTAAAAAAGACTTTCCCAAACAGGAAAGTCTTTACCATTTACCCGGATAACTTAAAATTCATACAGGCAAAGTCATTACCAATTTATCTTTGATTTTGAGGATTGACGATCCAATCTTCATACTTTATCGTACTTTCAAAAGTCGCTTTCTGAGGAACCAATGCTTCGTATTCTAACGGGGCACCAAAGTAAGGCGCTTCTTTTTGTCCGAATACCTGCAGAGGGCTTTTCATTGCTGAAAGATAGTTTTCTATCCATGTGCTCATCGGCATTTTTTCGGGACCTGCAATTTCTGAGATACCCATTGTAGGAGTTTCTGTTGCGGTTTTTGCTAAGAATGCCGCTACTTCTGAGCTGGCAATAGGCTGTACCAGCGAGCTTGAAATAAATACCTCGTCGCCTTTTGTACCTCCGGCAGCAATTCCTCCGGCGAACTCGAAGAACTGGGTAGCATGTACAATAGAATAAGGAACCGGAGATTTTTCAATCAAATCTTCCTGAGCCTGTTTTGCTTTGAAATATCCGTTTACACTTAGTTTTCTTGTACCTACAATAGAGAGTGCAATATGATGTTTTACACCTGCTTTTTTCTCTGCCTCCAAAAGATTGGTCGTAGAAGTGGTAAAGAAATTCATCACATCATCGTCGGCAAAAGATGGTGAATTTGAAACATCTATTACCACCTCTGCATTTTCCAGTGCGGCGTCTAAACCTTCACCGGTTAATGTGTTTACTCCTGTGTTAGGCGATGCTGCCACTACTTCGTGGTTGTTTTTTAAAAGATTGGTAACCTGAGAACCGATAAGTCCTGTACCTCCGATAATTACTATTTTCATTGTTTTAATTTTTATGAATTAATTATACAACAAAGGTCAGCCACTTTGGTTTTAAAAAACTTAAACTGGTTTAAGAACGAAAATTTTTATTAAAATCATCAAGTTCTTCTGTAGAAATTCCCATATAGGAAGCGAAAACTTCATCCGGGAAACGTTGTATCAATACCGGATAAAGGTTGGTGAAATAACTGTGGAAATCTTTTTTGCTTGTGATGGCGAAGGTTTTTTGTTTCTGCAGGGCGGCTCCGTAGGCTCTCATGTGTATTTTATTGAAATAAAGTGCCATCAGCGGAAAACTAAGCAGCATCTCTTCAAATTTATATTTTTTTATGACCAATACTTCCACGTCTTCTAAAGCAGCAATACTGAAGCTGGCAGTCGGATTTCCCAGAAATGCGTTATATTCTGTCACCCACCAGTCTTCGATGGCAAAGTGAATGGTGTGGTCTTCTCCGTTCTGATCCGTGTAATACATATGCAGGCATCCTTTTAAAACAAAATAAAAAAAGTCCACTGAATCTCCCTGATCGATAAGTATGTGGTTTTTGGGAAAGCTCTGCGCTTCAAAATAGCCGGAAATTTTATCTATTTCGTTCTCAAAAGTGGGGATTAGCTTTAGAATATGCCGGGATAATTGATTATTCATGGGGTGCTGTTTTCTGAAAATATTCGTTAAAAATAAAGAATTTTGATAACAAATAACTGTTGTTTTCTTTGTATATTATTTTGACATACCAGAGATTCAAAATAAACAACAGATTTTCATATGCTTTTATTTTCTTCATACTCTTTTACCTGTTTTTTAGTGGCCAGACCCTTCCAGCTCAGTTCAAGAATTTCTTTCAGTAAAACCAGATCGTAGTTGTGGATCCACATACAAAGATAAGGATATGCTTTGAAGTGATCCGGAAGATGGAAAATCTCAGGATAACGCTCTAAATAATGATCTCTGATTTTAAAATCGAGCCGGATCGGGATAAATTCTCCGCTGTCATGAAGCCTGCACATTAATTTTCCACGCATTTTTACAGAAGGAGTTCCTTCATGGGAAACGCTTTCTTCCGTATTGGGAAAAGTTAAGGCTATATTTTTGACGGCTTCAAAATCTGTATAATCAAAACTGTGCATCTTATTTTTCATTTTCAGGTCTTTAGCGGTAATTTAAATTTAATAAAAAAGTATGTTATGAATAACCTGTCATCAAAATTTTTACTGATAAAGATCAGATAAGAAGCTTTAGTGAACATCTGAAATTAATTGATCTTCACAATTTCTTACTGTATGTATCAATCCTGTTGAAAATAATCTTTCAAAATGACACGCTTCCGCAAGTGTACTTAAAATTCTCTTGATAGAATATTTTCATTTCCGTTGTAATTCGAAGCCTTCAGTGCGATTTTATACTTTTAAGCTAATTCTGTGGATCCAGTTTTCTACTTCAGTTTTCTTTAATTTAATATGATCTGCTTTTTCTGACAGAAATAATTTAAAAAAACATGATCTTTCAAAAGAAAATTCTGAATATTCCGTTTAATTCTTAAATTTGACCTATGCGAAAGAACCTTTATCTCATCATCATATCATTTTCTCTTGTGAGCTGCTATACCTATCAGGTTAAAAAGCAGGTGAATCCGGAAACCGACAATAAGCAGGGATCTCAAAAAAAAGCAGCAGTTGTGAACAATACTGCTCCACAAGCGATGGAATTACAAAATACAAACCCACAGCAGGCTGCTCCTCCGATCAATATTCAGGAAAAGCTTACCGCTAATAAAAATGTTAAAATTGATGTGGAGGGTAGGTCCTATAAAGTGATAGTTGACCGTTGGGAAAGTGACAGTCTGGTGGCACATCCTGTTCATAATCCTAAGAAAATTCTGAAATTCCATAAAAACCAGATCAATGCAGAAAGGATTGCGGAAAAACGTTTTTCCCAACCCATTGCTGATATTATTACTATCGTTGCTTATGCGGGTATTGGTGTTGCAGTCTGGTCTCTTTTGCGCTAATTTTTAAGCTTTACAGTTTTGGAGTCTGTTTAAATTTTATTCAGCAATAAAATTTAAACAGATTTTGAAAGGTTTTATTAAGAATTTTTCCCGGTTTCGTCCCAATAATAAGAATCAGGATAATTTCTCGCGCCAAAAACAGCTGTTCCCACTCTTACAATCGTAGCTCCTTCTTCAATTGCTGTTTCCAGATCACCGCTCATTCCCATCGAAAGCTCTTTCATTCCGACATTCGGGATGTTTTGTTGGATAATTTCTTGCTGTAAGTTTTTAAGAATTTTAAAACATGCTCTTACTTTTTCGGTTTCTGCACTGAACAAGCCAATTGTCATTAATCCTTTGATTTTTAATGTTTCAAATTCAGCTGCCTTTTTCACTAAATCAATCGCAAAATCAGGATGAATTCCAAACTTACTTTCTTCATTGGAAGTGTTTACCTGAATTAAAACATCAATTGTTTTTCCTTCTGATAAAAGCCTTTGGTGTAATTTTTCGGCGAGATCCAGGCGGTCAAGTGACTGAACACAACGCACATCATATTTTAAAATATCTTTGATTTTGTTGGTCTGCAAATGTCCGATAAAATGATTTTCATGTGGAATATCTTTCAAATCGTCAAACTTATCTTTGAGTTCCTGCACCTTGTTTTCGGCAATTAATGTTTGTCCGTTTTCCAGAGCAATTTTAATTCTGTCAGGAGAAACGGTTTTGGTTGCCAGCAATAACTTCACATCATTAACATCCCGACCCGACTTTTCACAGGCATTTTTTATTCTTTGATTGATGATCTCAAGATTGTGAAGGATATCTTCTTTCATAATTGGATTAGGTGTTGATTTTCTAATTTTTTAATTAAATTTCCTTTTACAATCGTAAATGTGTGATCTTTCGCTTCAGCAAAAGAAACATGATATTTTCTGTCGATTTGTCTGAGATCTTCAGGGAATTTCGAAAGTAAGCTATCATAGAAACTATCCAAAAATTCCTTGGAAGGCATCCCATAATTTATTTTCAACTGAAAACGTCGGATCAAAGCTGTATCAATGATTTCGGGATGGTTTGTCGCACACAGTAAAAGTGCATTTTCAGGATAATAATCAATCAGCTGGATCAAAGTATTTACCAATCGTCTCATTTCGCCCACATCCTTGTCGTCGCTGCCTCTCGCTTTCCCGATCTGGTCGAGTTCATCAAGAAAAAGAACGGATCTTTCACGCGCTGCCTTATCGAAAATCATTTTGATATTTTGTGAGGTTTCTCCAATTCTTGAGGAAACGATATTGCTTAAGTTCAGGATGATAATATTTTTGCCCAAAGCATTGGCAATGGCTTTTGCAGTCATGGTTTTTCCACACCCGGAACTTCCCTGGAGCAGTATTTTATTATTTACCGGAAGTCCGTATTCCTGCAGTTCTTTAGAATAGGTATTTTCCTTAATGAGCTGTGTCAGCTGTACCTTATTATGAGGTTCAAGGAATATATCATTCAGCGTCACTTCTTCTTTATCCTGAATAATAAGGTTGTACAGATTCATTATTTTTACTTTTTAATTAGGCTTTCATTTGATGTTCAGGACAGTCGATTCTCAGGTCTTCGGAATAGAGCACTTTTTCCAGAAGCCCACATACTGGTTCTTTTCCTTCCGCAGAAGGTCTGAAATAAGCACAGGTAGTACACATCCGCTGAATTGTGATGACGCCCGTTCTGTTTAAATAATGGATAATATCAAAAAGATTCTGAAGCATATCTTCTTTACTTTTTTCATCAAGTTTTTGGATAGGAGCTGTTATTTCTTTAGTGAAATAAGAGGTTTTATCAGCAGTTTCCTTTCCTTTTTGGGTGAGATGGATGATGTAGCTTCTGGTGTCGTGGGGTTCATATTCTTTGGTAATCAGATTTTTTTGTTCCAGAGATTTTACGGTTTCGCTGATCGTGGCTTTCGTCATGTTGAATTCATCTGCCAGATAACTTACTTTTCTTTTTTCGTCGCTGTGATTCAGAAGAAAAATTAATACCTGTACCTGAATAGGGCTTAAAGCGTGTTCTTTACTTTCCTGCCAAAGCAAAACACGGAAAGCCTGTGAAATCCTTTCTAAAGAAGCCACAATTTTGCTTTCCGTGTTCTGGTTTTGATGCTTTAAATTAAAATCTGATTCGTTCATCAATTACAATTTTCCATTTCTATAATGGTGTAGCCCTTTTCATTAATTTCAGCTTCCCATTGTGGCAGAACGGTTTCTATGTGGCAAAAACTGCACTCTTTAGAAGAAAGTTCCTGGCCTTCCTGATCTTTTTCTTTTAAATAATCTTTTCCGTAACTGTAGATTACGTCCGTTGCGGTAATATCTTTTGGAGCAATAATATCAAAGTGCATTACTGATCCGTCTTTTTTAGTTACATAGGTGTCCCAAACTGCTACTTGCATTTTATATGTTTTAATTTTTTGTTTTTCTTAAGAATAAAATGCTTCACAAAGGTAGTAGTCCTAACTATGTGAAGCAAATTTTTTTTAACTTTTTACTTCTTTCATAGAAGCACCAAAGTTAATGTGTAGAACATTTCCGTTAGGAGTAACCAAAGCCGGAACAGATTTTACGCCCGCTTTATCTGCTTCTTCAATTCTTTCCTTATTGTCACCAAGATGAACGATTTCTACGTTATCCTGTCCGATTAAGCTAATAATGTCGTGTTCTGCACTTACACATACCGGACATCCCGCATGATAAAAAACTGATTTTTTCATTGTTGTAAATTTTATGTTAAACTTATTTTTTCTGATGCAAACATAGTTAGTATTCCTAACTAAAATAATTAAATAGAAATTTTTAACATTTTTTTAACGTTAATTAAAAATAATAAATAAAACGTATTTTTCAGGAAAACCGCTTGTAGAAGGGACTTGTAGGAAGATTATAAAAAAAGCCGAACACAGAATATGTTCGACTCTATCGGCTATTATAAAAATTAAAATTGTCTGATTAAAATATTGCTTATGTTTTTTCGCCCTTTTACCCGTTGTGAGTAAAAGAGCATCAATCTTAGGATTGAAAACATAAACAAGAGTGCGCGATTCCGAAAGCTGAAAATATGTCCAGCATATCCGGATAAACTAGTTCCCTTCTCTCTTAGCTGTAACGAAGTAAGAAGCGAATACTACTAAACATGTTGCAATTCCGATGTAAGTGATCATTTTGATATATTTTTAATTATTTGACTTTTTATTATCAATTTTACATTTGCAATATTACAACTTTCAAATGATGTGCCAAAACAAATAATTATGATGTATATCAGTGTTTTAAGGTGGTTGTGTTTAAGATTTGTATAAATTTTGTTTACATTAATTTAATATAAAATCAAAAAAATATAATAGGTTTTATTGTGTTATCTTTAAAAAATTATTAATCCTTCAATGTTTTCATATTTTGTATTTACAATTTAATAATCCAAAAAAGAAAAAATGCAATACATAATAACATCTTTTGGGACAATATGATGCCTTAATTTTTAGGATTAAAAAAAATATTATGTTAACAATATTTATTATTACTCATCCCGAAGTGAATTGATTGCCCTTTATTTTTGTAGATATAAAGGCTGTTATTACGGTAGATATGGTCAAAGAAATGTTTTTTAACTACTTTATAGACTGACTTTTGACTATTGGGGCGCAGGGTATTGATCTGATATCCGCATTTTTCGAAATTGCAGTTAATGCTTTTTTGAATATTGAGGGATATCCATTATAAAGTTGAATGAAGTTCTGGTAACAGCCTAAAAGATGTGATTTCTGAAGGTCTGGTTTTTTTAAGAAATAATAGAACTTAGCGCTGTATATAATATTGTTTTCAAACTATGGTGAAAGCTGACTCTTTTAGCAATAACTCCGGATCCTTTAAGTTTAAAAATTAATATAATTTCTGATCATTCTCACAGAAAAAACTTGTTCGTTTTCCGGAGCCGGTATCTTTTTTAATGATTTCTGCACCACATTTCGGGCAGTTTTCCTGATGGTATACCTGAAAATTCTTTTTCAGAACGTTCGCTTTTTTCCACTTTTTGAAATCGAAACTGTAATTTCGGGCTTCTGCAATTAATTCTTTTAATTTTTTTGAAGGTAAATTTTCAATCAGACTTTCGGGATGTACACCAATTCTGAATAATGCCTCGTTCTTAATAATATTGCCAACTCCTGAAAAGATATTCTGATCCATAAGGGCATCACAAACCATCATTTTAGGATTTGATTTTAACTTTTCCTCGGCTCTTTTAGGATTCCAATTATCACTCATCACGTCGGCTTCCCAATCGATTTGTGATAAAAATTCATCCTTTACGAGTTTTACATTGCAGGTATAGAAATACATTCCGCCGTTTTCGAATTTTAAACCTAACCGGAGATTATTTTCCTGATCTCTTTTTTCGTACAAACTGTAAGAACCGAACATCAATAAATGAATCCTGATATTCGCCTTATCAAAAATAAGGAAAGTCTGCTTCCCGAAAGTTTTGATTTCCCGTAAAATATGATTTTTAATTCCGGAAGTTTCCATAATGGAATTCCCCTTTACTTCAAGCACTTTTTTACCTGCAAATTTTTGCAGATCTTCTTTCATCAGAACAATAGTAGGACCTTCGGGCATGTTTTAAACTTTAAATTGCAGGTCTTCAAAAATAGACCATTTTCCATTTTTATATTCTGCAATTATTCTGCCACCGCTTGATTTTTTAAAGTAGGGGATATAAAATGTTTTTTCATCGGATCCATTTTTTATTCTGCCATAAAAAGTACCCAATAGATTTCTATAATCATCGTTAAGTTGGTATGCTTGAGTTCCTGAGAGAATCAAAACTCTTCTTTTCTGAGGATTCACTTTTTGAAAATATTCGCAATCCGAATCGTATAATTCAAACGAATAATGATTTTCCGAATTGCAATAAATGCTTGCATCCAGATCAATAATTTCTTCGTAAAGACTTATAAATTTACCTTTTTCAGATTTATGCAGAGGATTTAAATCGTCAAAATCAGAAATTCCATCACCATCGGTATCTTTAGATTGTGGATTCAAATAAATTAATTTTTCAAAAAAATCGTTGTATCCGTCATTATCAGAATCTTTTTTTATATCAGCAAGATTAACTTCAAAAGTTAAATAATCTTTTACGGCTTCCATTTCTGCAAACCGTATTTTTGATTTCACAGTAAGGAAACTTCCATCCAAATAAAGTTTATTATTTTGTATAAATTTTTCTTTTTGATTTCGATTGATATAAGTGTTCTTGCTGAATCCAATATAATATGCTTTCGGCTTTTTATTTTTTATTTCCAAAAGCCAATAACCAGATGAACTTTGTGCAACAGCATATAAAGAATTTTTCTCTTTCTGAAACTGAATATAGCTAAACTGGTTATTAAAAAAAGAACTAAATTTTTCAGTTATTTTCTTATTTTCTGTCTGTTTTTCAATAGAAATAGTTGGTGAAGCGGAGTCACCAAAATCATACATTTCATCTTTTTCATAGCTCGTATTGTTCTTATTTTCTTTAAACTTTACATGTTTAGGATTATTAAATAAAATAGATTCCAATGTATCTTTAATATCTAATAAACCCATTCCGGATCGATAATGTTTTTGTCCGTCATCAAAACAGTTTTCTTGAGAAAACAAACAAACCGGGAACAGTAACAAAAATAATTTTTTCATCGATTAAAATTTAGAACAATAATATAGATAAATTTTTTATTTGTGCAATTCATTAAACATTTCAATATACTTTTCCTTAAACATTTTCTCCGCATTTTCTGGAAAGCGAAAACCGTCCGGACCTACATAAATTTGTTTCAAACTGTCGTCCTTATTCAAAATTCGGATTTGATTATACTTTGTTAACCAAATATCAAAATGTTCAATCAGTTTTGTGGCTTCGTCTAATAATTTAGGTGGTAAGAAATGACCGTTATTAATCAATAAATTTCTGATATGCTGATTGGATTTCAGGATAATTTCATCTTCATAAAACTGATCATAATCCTTTATTTTAGAATATTTGTTTTGAAAAGCAAGCTTTAATCGATTCAGATGAATATAAACCTGTCCCAATAATTCAACAGTATTTTTTCGCCATTCGAAATAAGAGTTGTCTTTTTTCGATAAAGTTTCGAACTCTCTTTTGATTATAGAATTGTATCGTTCCGTTCTTTTGTGAAAATAGTACGCGATGATTGCTGTAAAAAAAGCTGTGACAATCGTGTTTCCCAGGATTTGTTGTAAAAATTCAGGCATGATTTCGGTCTTGGTTGTTAGTTATCTCAAAGTTAAGTTGAAATTTACTCAAAATTTCGGGTGTTTTTACGGAAAATAAAAGTTGTAAATACGAGTTTTTTACAAAAAATCATCCGATTAGTTCATAAAAAATAAAATTTGGAGTAATTTTGAAAAATGATGAACTTAAACGAGATTTTCACCAATCAGCGTACAGGAAACAATCCACATACAAAGGCTTCAAGAACGGATTTTCAGAGAGATTTTGACAGAATTATTTTTTCATCGGCTTTTCGGAGACTGCAGAATAAAACGCAGGTTTTTCCGCTTCCCGGAAGCGTTTTTGTACATAATCGTCTGACGCATTCGTTGGAAGTTTCCTCTGTCGGAAGAAGTTTGGGAAGTGTGATGGGTGAGTTTATTCATGATGAATTTAAAAATGATCTCACGGAAGATGCTAAAAGTTTTTATCTTCATAATTTAGGAAATGTAATCGCGGCGGCCTGTCTGTGTCATGACGTTGGAAATCCCGCTTTCGGACATTCGGGAGAAGATGCGATCGCAAGTTATTTTGAAAGAAATGAATCGGAATTAAAGCCGAAATTCAACGAAAAAGAATGGGCGGATCTGGTCAATTTTGAAGGAAATGCCAACGCCATCAGGGTTTTGGCTCAGCAGCAGCAAGGGAAAGATGCGGGGGGAATTCAGCTGACATTTTCAACATTGGCAAGCATTGCAAAATATCCTTGTGAAGCGATTGCGAAAAAGAAAGGAATTATTCACAGGAAAAAGTTTGGTTTTTTTCAAAATGAAAAGGATATTTTCCTGGAAATTGCAAAAGGCACGCAATTAATTTCAGAAAGTGAAGAGCCTCATATTTTCAAAAGACATCCGTTTGTTTGGCTTGTTGAAGCTGCCGATGATATTTGTTATAATATTATTGATATGGAAGATGCACATCGATTGGGCATTGTTTCGACAGCGGATTGTAAAAATCTATTTTTCGAACTGGTAAAATCTGAAACGGATGATGTAGAACGAGTAGAAAGGAAATTAAATTCTATAGGAAATGAAAACGAACAAATTTCATATTTAAGAGCGAAGGTAATTAATGCTTTAATTAATAAATCTGTTGAGCTTTATAAAAATAACTTTAATACAATCCTTGAAGGAAATCTGGAAAAAGGACTTCTTGATATTTATAAATCCGAAAACAGCGCTTTGCAGGATATAGAATCTTTCTCAATCGAGAAAATCTACAATCATAAAGCTGTTGTTGAAATTGAAAATGCGGGCTACAATGTTATGTATGAATTATTAGATCATTTTATTCCGTCGATTTTAAAGTCTAAAGAAAGCAGAAAATCCTACGATACAAAAGCATTAAAATTATTACCCAAACAGTTCGTTTACGATGAAGGAACCGATTATCAAAAGGTTTTGGGCGTGATCGATTTCGTTTCCGGAATGACCGATAATTACGCAACCGACCTTTACCGAAAAATCAAAGGAATTGAGATTGGAATGACGGTTTAAGTAAGGTGGAGGCTGGAAGCGGGAAGTTTTTGCAGACTTTTATTTAACTTCCAGCCTCCATCTTCAAACTTCCAGCAAGTTATTCGCTTCCTCGATCAATGATTTCATTAAAGTTGAGGCTTTTTTATGTTTTAAAATAGGGGCTATTTGTCCGCTCCAAAAGAAAACCAGATCATTTTTTTGCTGTTCTAAAGCTGCTTTTCTCAATGCTCCCATGAAGGTTGTCTGTAAAGGAAAAGGTAGTGTTTTATCGGTTGCGGCCAATACATTTCGAGTGATTTTTGTCGTAATTCCGCGTCCTAATCTTCCTGTGTATGCTCTGGAAAGAGTAGTGGATTTTGCTGCATCAGAAAATAAAAATTCTTTGTGAATCGGCAATGCACCAGATTCTTCGGTGGCTAAAAATGCGGTTCCGATCTGTACAGCTTCAGCTTTCAAAGTAAATGCTGCGGCAATGCCGCGACCATTGGCAATTCCTCCGGCTGCCACCACAGGAATTTTCACTTTTTCTTTGATTAATTGAACCAAGACAAAGGTTCCCGTCGTAGAAAGTTCGGATTTATCCAAAAACGAAGGCCGGTGGCCACCACTTTCGAAGCCTGAAGCGACAATAACATCAACTCCCAATTTTTCTAAAGCAATGGCTTCGTCCAAAGTTGTAGCATTTCCGAAAACGATAGTTCCCTGTTTGTGAAGATCTTCAATAATATTGGGATCTAAAAGACCAAACATAAAGCTGAAAACTTTAGGTTTAATATCAAAAACGACCTGCAACTGATTCTGAAATCTTGATTCAAAAGATGGTGGAAGTGGCGGAACTTCTGTATTCAATATATCAAAATAAGGTTTAAAAGTTTCTACAGCCTTCTCATATTGCTTTTGCGTGAGAGCATCATTGATAATGTCGTGATCATTTACCCAAAGATTAAGGTTATATGGTTTGTTGGTTTTTGCCTGTATTTGTTGATGAGTATTATAAATTTCCTGTGGTGATAGTGTATAAGCTCCAAATCCGCCCAAACCGCCGAGATTGCTCACAGTTGTCGTCAATTCAACCGTCGATAAACCTCCGCCAAATGGACCTTGCATGATGGGATATTCAATGCCTAATAATTCCGTAATTCTGTTCTTATTCCACATGATTTTGCTGATTTTGGTTAAAAAAAATTGCGTTAAGGTTGCACGTCGGTTAATGTTTTATTGACAATAAGCCATTCACCGTTAATTTTATTGAAAGTTATAAAATTATAGTAATTAAAATCATACATTTTTACATTTAATTTCGCTGTGGCAATTGAATTGATCACATCAATCGAGATAATTTCTGCCTTAAAATCTTTCCCCGATTTTTCAGGACTGATACGATTTCCAACACCATCAATATATTGTGCTGCCGTTTTAAAATAAGGAACCCCTTTTACATCTCCGAAAAGCAATGCATCTTTATAAAAAGCTTTTTTAAGAAGTTCGGTATTTCCTACATAAATTCCTTTGAAATAATAGTTTTCAATAACGTTTTTTATTTCTGTTTCCGGTGTCTGATCTGTTTTCATACCACTTGTTTTTTGTGCATAGCTGTTCAATGTGAAACTGAACAGCCATGCGATAATTAATAAAGTTTTCATTATTATAAACTGTGTCCGGCGCCCATTCCTCCGTCTACATTGATGATGGCTCCGGAAATTAATTTGTTTTTGGCAATGGCATGAATCATCTGCGCAATTTCCTCAGGTTCTCCGATTCGGTTGATCAGGTGCATTCCTGCATTATTGTCAATGGTTTCGTCGTGCATCGGAGTTCTGATGAGTCCCGGTGCTACGGTGTTTACTCGGATATTATCTTTTCCGAATTCTGCCGCCAGTTGCAAGGTTAAAGCGTGAATCGCTCCTTTACTGGAGATCGGAGCCGTTGATGGAGATTGTGCGATGGCATGATAAACCAAAGGCGTTCCAACGTTGATCACAACTCCGTCTTTTTGCTTCTGCATTTGCGGAATGACAGCCTGAGTGGTGAAGAAAGTTCCTTTTAAATTGGTCGTTAAAAATTGATCCAGATATTCTTCGGTAACTTCTAAAAACGGTTTGTTGTCATAGATTCCGGCATTATTTACCAAAACATCGATTGATCCGAATTTTTCAAGAGCAATTTTTGCTAACGCTTCCCCGGTTGATTTATCAGCTACATTTCCGGCTAAGAAAACAAGATTTTCACCAGCTCCCAACTCTTTATACACTTCTTTTAATTTTGATTCTGTCTGTGAATTAATTACCACATGATCACCTCTGTCTAAGAAGTAACGGGCAACTTCCAACCCAATTCCCGATGATGCGCCTGTTACAATTACTGTTTGTTTTTTCATTTTAAATTACTTTTTTGCGGTTGAAAATCCTTGTTCTTTTAATGCTGAAACCTGTTCTCCTGCGTATCCCCAGTTATCATCTTCGATTTCGTTGATCACGATATGGGTTAGGTGCGGATCTTTGTTTAAGACTTCGGTAACTGCTTCGTTGATTTTTCTGATTAACTGTTGTTTTTTCTCGCGGTTAAGATCTTCACGTAAAACATCTATTTTAATAAATGGCATGATGTAAATTTTTATGGTTAATGAATTTTGAGTTAAATGGCTTCTGCAACCAAATGAACATTCAGATCAAAGTTGTTGTAGATCAGCGTATCACCCAGATTGGTAAAGAAGTTTGATGATCTGAATTTGATGTTGAATTTCGTTCTGTCTACCACAATTTTACTGTCTAAAACTGCTGTGTTTTCTGTTTTTACAATTTGTAAAGTCGTGTCAATTTCGTGAGTAATCCCTTTAATAGTAAGGTTTCCTGTAACATAATAAAGATTGTTATCGCTTGGTTCAGCGTGAGTGATTTCGAAAATGGCTTCAGGAAAATGATCAGAATTGAAGAAATCATCGGAAGCCAAATGTCCTGCAAATTGTGCGTTGGTTTCAGCATCCTCAATATCAAGAATTTTGATTGATTTTGTATCAATTACAAACTTTCCTGCGCTTAATATTCCGTTTTCAAATATGAAGTTCCCTTCCTTTACATCGATCGTTCCGTTGTGGGCTCCGGTTACTTTTCTTCCAATCCAGTCGATATTACTGTTTTCGTTGCTTACTTTAAAATTTTTTGTGTCCATTTCGATTTGTTTTAAAATTATAGGACAAAGTTCAGCCGAATCCAATGAAAAGTTATGTGAGGTACATCACGAAATTATGGGAAGATTAAGGTCGAAAAATAGTTTAATGTTTTGCCTGATGCAATCTGCTCAGAGTTTCTCTGGTAACCCCTAAATAGGCAGCAATAAGATGTTTTGGAACAAGGTTGTACAATTGTGGATACAGCGCCAGAAGTTCTTCATACCTGAATTTCGCATCGTTATCCATAAAAGAAAGAAGGCGTTTCTGCAAAGCAATATATCCTTTATTGGTGCGCCATCTGAAGAAATGTTCTATCTCATGGATTTCATGGCAGATTTTTTCCCGGTCTTCATTAGAAATAGATAAAATGGTTGAATGAGAAATACAATCTACATTAATCGTTGCTCTGGTTTTATTGTAAAGCGCATCAAAATCCGTCACCCACCAGGTCGGCATGGCAAACTGAAGGATAAACATTTTCATATTGTCATTTAAATAGAATGCCTTCAGGCAGCCATCGATCACAAAATATTCATGATTCACAAAATCCCCTTCAGAAATCAGGCTTTGTCCTTTTTTCAAATGAATAAGATTGAAGTGCCCGAAAACATAATCCAATTGTTCATCAGAAAGAAAAGTGAATTTCGAGATATGTTCTTTTAATATTTCTTTAGCATCCATGGTTGATAATTAATATTCAAAAGTAAGTTTTTTGTGGAAATAAATGGGGAATATTGGTTGGAAGTTGGATGAGGGAAGCTGGAAGTTACAATTAAAGTCCTCAAAACTTCCATCATCCGGCTTCAAGCTTCCAAACTCCATTCCAAATATTTTTCCTTATATTTAAAAAAATACAAAGAGGAT
Source organism: Chryseobacterium arachidis (assembly GCF_900129245.1). Taxonomy (GTDB): domain Bacteria; phylum Bacteroidota; class Bacteroidia; order Flavobacteriales; family Weeksellaceae; genus Chryseobacterium; species Chryseobacterium arachidis. The sequence goes on along the minus strand of NZ_FQUT01000010.1, from coordinate 29,437 downwards.
TTCTCTTGACAAACAGAATTATTACGAAAAAAATTAAAACTATGAGTCTTTTTTTTGCACCAATTATTTTTATTGGATTAATTATTTTATTTGCTTCATTTTTTGTAGTAAAGCAGGAAACAGCGGCAATTATTGAACGTTTCGGCAAGTTTCAGGCAGTAAAACATTCCGGGCTTCATCTTAAGCTTCCGATTATCGATCAGATTGCGAAAAGATTAAATCTTAGAATTCAGCAACTGGATGTAATTATTGATACGAAAACGCTGGATAATGTTTTTATCAGAATGAAAGTTTCCGTTCAGTATCAGGTCATCAGGAATCAGGTAGGAGATGCTTATTACCGCCTGGAAAATCCTGAAAACCAAATTACTTCTTTTGTTTTTGATGTGGTAAGGGCTGAAGTACCAAAATTAAAACTGGATGATGTATTCGTAAGAAAAGATGATGTGGCGATTGCTGTAAAGAGCGAACTTCAGGAAGCGATGAACAGCTACGGCTATGATATTATCAAAGCATTAGTTACTGATATTGATCCGGATGAGCAGGTAAAACATGCCATGAACAGGATCAACGCAGCAGAAAGAGAAAAAACGGCCGCAGAATATGAATCAGAGGCCCAAAGAATCAGAATTGTAGCAGTTGCAAAAGCGGAAGCTGAATCTAAAAAGTTACAGGGACAAGGTATTGCAGACCAAAGAAGAGAAATTGCCAAAGGTCTTCAGGAATCTGTAGGAATGCTGAATTCTGTTAATATTAAGCCTCAGGAAGCTTCAGCATTAATTGTTGTAACACAGCATTACGATACCTTACAGTCAATCGGTGCAAATAACAGAAGCAATCTGGTTCTTTTACCGAATTCTCCGACTGCAGCCAGCTCGATGCTGAATGATTTGGTGGTTTCCATGGCAGCTTCTCAGAAAATTGATGATGCTATTGGCTAATTAAAATAATCTTGATAATAATAAATAGACCTCTCAAATCTGAGAGGTCTATTTTATTTTTTAATTTTAGAAACCTGCTTTATTAAGGTATATTTTATGGAAGAACCGTCTGCAGGCGGATTTTCTATCTTTTCTGTTTTTACTTTTAAAACGTATTCAAAACCGGGTTCATAGGTAAATCCTTCAATATTGCTGTAGAAGTTGGTCCAGTTTCCGGCAGGTGTTTCTTTCACCTGTAAGCATTTCATCGGAACTACACCGTTACAGTCTGCGGTTTCGGGACCCACAATAAATGTTTTTTCATTTCCGTTAGAGGTATTGGCGGAAGCGGTACACTGCGACAATACGAAAATAATCATCGCGGAAAAAAATACTTGTAGTAAGGCTTTGCTGTTTTTCATAGTTTGGGAATTTAGAACGGAAGTGGCAATATTTATGCCGAATAATAGTAATCTTAATATTTCCGGCTCTTGTTTTTTTATTTTATATTAAGTAATTTGACCGCTCCTTTTAGACCAAGTACACAAAATAAAAACATATATGGACAAGCAGATTGAAATTGAAAATTACAGAATCAGGAAATCCGAGGAGTGGGCGGGGAATATTGATGATCAGGATCTGGTAGACAGAATAAAAGATTCTGAATTTGCGAAGCGGCAGATTGATGAAGGAAAAGATTTCTGTTATTTTTTAGACAAAAAATATTACACGAGCAATACCGAAAACAGTGAATATATCTGCATGGCTTATACACTGAATGAGCCTGCCAATCTTGAAAGAGCATCGGTGTCGGATATTGTGGTGGAAGAGAATGAGGTGTATAATATTCATCGAATTAGTGTATTGCGAGACGGAGTTTTGATCGACAAAATCCCGGATACCAAAATAAAAGTTCTGGACAGTGAAAACCAAAGCAGCGGTGGAATTTTAAGCAGCAATAAAAAGATCAATATTACCATTAAAGATCTCAGGCTTTATGATATTCTGATCATGGAGGATTCCCGGGTGAAAGTTTTCACAGACCGTGATTTTTTAAGAAAAGAATTTTCCAAGCATGTCTGGGTAAGTCCGGATAATTACTGGGCTTACGGAAGTTATAAATTTACCTTTATTAATGATAGGGAACAGAAAATTGCCTACAAAAAAACGTTCTTCAGAGACGAAAACGGAAAAGTTCTGCAGCCGGAGATCGGCTATTTAAGCAAAGGAGAAACGTTTGTTTTTGAAAAGCAGAATTACATCAACCCTGTAGATGCGAACCGCGAAATTTTTCCTTATATAGATTTTGCAACGGACGACAGTTGGAAAAATCTTTCAAATTATATTGCTCCGATCTACGCAGAGATTTTTGATAAAGCCTCACTAAAAGATTTTGCTCCGAATTTAATTGAAAAGCTTGATGAGATTGTTGATTTGGACGAAAAAATACAGTTTGCAGTAGAATACGTTCAGAATAATGTCTACTATGTTTTCAATGCCGACGAAATGAATGGGCACAAACCGCAGGAACCATCTGTAACATACGAAAACAAACAGGGTGACTGTAAAGCCAAATCAGTTTTATTAAAGACAATTTTAGACTATATCGGAGTGGATTCCTCCATTATTTTGGTTAATTTCCATACAGATTTTTATATTAAATATTACTTGCCGTCACTGCTTACTTTCAATCATGCTATTGTAAAAATCAATCATAAAGGAGAAGAATACTTTGTTGATGCAACGATTCGTGATGAATTCGGCTTGCTGGAAAACCGTGGACTTATTTATTTCATGCATTATCTTGAAGTAAAACCGGATCAGGAATTAAAGGAGAGAAAACCCTATAAATATCCTTATTTCTGTATCGATGAAAAAGTGGAATTCAATACACAGAATTCAACAGGAAATTTAGTGCTAACGACTACATACAAAGGGAACCGTGCCAATGCGATGAGGCGTTATTTCAGGAATACAAATAAAAGGGAAGTAATCGACAGCTGGAATAATTTTCTTTTTTACAGCCTGAATTATTCAAACGACAGAAACGGAACAGATGTAAGGAATATCTTTAAAGAAGCTTCGATAGACATTATCAGTGATGATAAAAAACTGAATGAATTTAAGATCCAATACAAGGCTTCGGTTGACAATCCGTATTATGTTGATCCTAAAAATAATCGTTTTTTAATGTATTTTGACAGAAATGTGGTAAAAGCGAGTGCCAGGGATTTTATGCATGAAGATCTTACATTCTGGCATAACTTCGATAGTGAGAAGTATGAGATTAATTTATACACCGACCAGAAAATCGATACTCAGGAGAAATACACGGTTCAGGAAAGTACGATTCATAATCCTTATTTTGATTTTACAAGCCGTAAGAAGATCACTAAAAATGGTGCTACGGTAAATATTGAATTTAATCCTTTGGTAAACCTTGAAATTCCTAAGGAGGATTTTGAAAAATTCAGAACAGATCATCATACGGTTGCAGACAGTAATTTCGGTCTGGGAATTGATATTATTGAACCCGGATTAATAAATATGCTGAAATTCAGCTTTAAAAAGAAGTTCAAATAAATCATTGAAGGATTTTTTAATTTGAATTTTTATAAAATAGTTTCGGCGGGTTTGCGAAGCAAACCTGCCGAAACTATTTTATTCGAAAAGACTACCCCAAGGCTTGCCTTGGGGTAGTCTGTTTATAAAGAAATTTATTCCAAAGGTTTCTGCTTGGGAATTCCCGTAAACTTCTGTCTCCTGATCAACAGTTCAAAAAATAATCTGAAATCAGAAATCAATGACCATAGAGGATATTTAAAAGTAGCAGGTTTGTTCTTTTCAATTACAGCATGACTGAACCATGCAAAGCCATACCCGAAAATCGGAATATACCATAGGAATCGCTCTTTTCCTGAGCTGATGACGTATCCAATGACAAAAAATACTAGTAAAGTTCCAATAAAATGAAAAATACGTGTTCCCATTTTACTGTGCTCTGTTAAGTAAAACTGGTAAAATTCTTTGAAGGTCTTAATTCTTTCAGACATGGCGTTTTTAGTTTAAAATTTTAAAATTTAAAGCAAGAAGTTCGCCAATTTGTGAACAAAAGAAAAAGGCAAAACTGCGATGTGCAATTTTGCCTTAAGTTTTATATGGTATTGAAAATTATGCTTTACCCAACTTGCTGTTTTTATATCCGTAGCAGAAATAAATAACCAAACCTATAGCGAACCACAGCCCGAACCAGAACCAGTTTTCATGGCTCATTCCGGTAAGAAGATATAGGCATGAACTTAAACCGATCAATGGGATTAACGAAAGATTTTTAACGAAAGTCCATACACAAAGCACTAAATTAATCAGGATAAAGAAGAAAATAGATGCTCTGAATTCCCCTTCTTTAGGATCGCTCCAATTCATTAGATGTTCAAAAAAATCAGGCTGCCAGGTATAGAAAAATACCAAACTTCCTATAAAAATGGTAGGAAAAATAAACTTCCCATTCACATAAGGCAAATGAAATCTTCCTTTGATTTTCTCTTTTGCAGGAAGCATTAAAACCCCTGCGCAAACCAATACAAATGCGAAAATAGTCCCAATGCTGGTAAAATCCAGGATGAAAGTTTTATCCGTAAATAAAATAGGAACTCCCACCACAATACCAGTTACAATCGTAGCAAAAGATGGCGTTTTATATTTGGGGTGAACTTTCTGAAATCTCTGAGGCATCAGTCCGTCCCGGCTCATGGCGTACCAGATTCTTGGCTGCCCCATCTGGAAGACTAAAAGAACCGTAGTGATGGCAACAATAGCGATGAAAGAAACAGTAAGTTCCATCCATGCAACATTGGCATTTCCTTTTTCAAAGATAAAGGATAGAGGATCTCCCACACCGTCAAACTTCTTATAATCAACCATTCCGGTTAAGACCAAGGTTAATGCAATATAAATGAAGGTACACAGTACCAAAGAAATAATCATCCCTTTTGGTAAGGTTTTTTGTGGGTCTTTTGTTTCTTCCGAAAGTACGCTTAACGCATCAAAACCAATGTAAGCAAAGAAAACTCCGGAAACAGCGCTCATTACTCCTACAAAGCCATTCGGCATGAAAGAAGGAGTTCCGGTTTCAGGGCTTATCGGGGTCCAGTTTTCTGTATTGATATAAGCAAAACCTACCAGAATTACCAAAACAATGACGGCCAATTTCAGGATAACCAATGAATTGTTGAAGTTTTTACTTTCTTTTACACCTACATAGCAAAGCCATGTAATCAATCCGTTGATAACCAATGCAGGAACATCAACGATAAATTTTAAACTTCCTAATAAAGGTGCTGTTTGCCATGCATTCAGCAGTTCCTTATTTTCAGAGCCGTTCAGAAATGCTTTCTGAGCTTCGGTATAACTACAGGTCAGATAATCAGGAATATGCATCCCTAAACGATGCAGGAAGCTGGTGAAATAATCAGACCATGAAAAGGCTACGTAAATATTTCCGAAAGAATATTCCATAATCAAAGCCCATCCGATAATCCATGCGATTAATTCTCCGAAACTGGCATAAGCGTAAGTGTAAGCAGAACCTGCAGTTGGAATTCTGCTGGCAAATTCGGCATAGCATAAAGCTGTAAAACCGCAGGCAAAACCACAGATTAAATATAGTAAGATCACTCCGGGACCTCCTCTGAAAACGGCTTCTCCCAAACTGCTGAAACTTCCTGCACCTATAATCGCCGCAATACCAAAAAATACGATGTCCCAAACACCCAAAACTCGCAGTAAACTGGTGGATGTATCTGAATCTGAATAGATTTTTCTTCTAAAAAGTTGACTCATTCAATACTATATTTGATTTTGAAAAAAGCAAATGTAATTATTTCTCTTAAATAATTTTTATTTTCTTAAGGTTTCTTATAGAAAAGTTAAGAAGTCTTAAAAAAATATTGAGTTATTAACAATGTGTTAAAAGGCTTGTTTATACAATATCTTTTCAATATTTTCGTTGATAAATTGTGGATAAATATTTCCCGTAATTTTAAATATTAGCCTTGATTATCAGGCTTTTTCATTTTAAAATTTAAAATTAATGAAATCAAAAAAAATACTTTTAGCGGTTGCTGTCATGTATTTCGGAATCTCCGATGCCCAGCAGTCTCAGTACTTTACCCAACAAGAAAACTACAGATTCAATTTAGCTGAAAATCTTTATCAGACCAAAATATACAATGCTTCCCAATACGAATATGCCAGACAGTATTTCTATAATCAGAATTTGTCGAGGTCGAGGAAAGAAGCTGCGCAGTTTTTTGATAATGTGATCGGGGTGATTCTTCAGAAAAATCATGCGGAAGAAGGATTAACGGCTTTCATGAAAGAATATCCGAATTCTGCTTATTTTGCGCAGGCAAACTTACCGCTGGCTGATTATTATCTGGCGAAAAAAGATTTCCCGAAAGCATTGGAAACCTTGAAAAAGGTGAACCAGTATCAGCTTTCAAAAGAAGAAAATACACAGTACATTCTGAAATTGGGATACGCCAAATTCATGATGGGCGATTCTAAAGGGGCAACAGATGCTTTAGAAGAGGCATATAAAACGGTAGACGAATCCCAGAAAGGCGATATTGCTTATATGTTGGGACATTTGTATTATTCCAACAGACAGAATGATAAGGCGTTCCGTTATTTTGATTCGGTAAAAGATCAGCCAAAGTATTCGAAATTGGTGCGTCCTTACTATGTTCAGATGTATTACAACGATAAGGATTATGACAAGGCGATAACAGAAGGAACAGCTTTGCTTAACGAAGATATTTCAGATTCTTACAAGGCGGAAGTACACAAGATTATTGGGGAGAGCTATTTCATGAAAAATGATTATACTTCGGCATATCCTCATTTGAAAGATTATTTAAGCGTTCAGCAGAATCCGTCTGAAAATGATTTGTATGAAATGGGATTTGTTGCTGCTCAGCTTAAAAAATACGATGAAGCGGTTTCTTACTACAACCAATTGTTGAACAGCAATTCTGCATTAGCTCAGAATGCTTATTATCAGCTTGGAAATGCTTATTTGGCGGTGGGCAAAAAGCAGGAAGCACTTTCGGCATTCCGTTCGTCTTACCAGATGGATTATGATGCTAAGGTGAAAAAACTGGCGCATGAACAGTACGCAAAACTGAGTTACGACATTGGTAACCCGTTTGAAAATGCATCCAATGTTATCCAAAAATACATCAATGAAAATCAGAATGCTAGCAATGCTTCTGAAATGAGGTCTCTTTTGGTGAAATCTTATCTGTATTCGGGAAATTATAAAGAAACGTTGAATGCAATCGACAGACTGCAGAATTCAACGCCGGAGATCGATAAAATTGATCAGGAAGTTTCTTATTTATTGGGAACAGAGGAATTCAATAAAGGGAATTATGATGAAGCGGAACAGTATTTCTTAAGAAGTTTAGGGTTTAATATTAATAAAGAATTCAATAACAGAGCTTTATATTGGCTGGGCCAGGTGTATTATCAGAAAGGAAATTATCCATCTGCAATTGTACGTTATGAAAAACTGTTGAATGAAACTTTCCCTGAAAAACAACAATTGCCTTATGATTTAGGATATGCTTATTTTAAATCTAAAAAATTCGATCAGGCGGAACAGTATTTTACACAGTATTTAAAAAATCCGAAAACTGAGTTTAAAAACGATGCGGAACTTCGCCTGGCAGATATTAATTATGCCAATAATAATCTGAACGAAGCGATTGCGATTTATGATAAAAACGAGGATGCAACGGATTATACTTTATACCAAAAAGCAATGGCTTTAGGATTTAAAGGAGATACTCAGGCAAAAATTACCAACCTTAAAAATCTTTTATCAAAATATCCGGGATCTGATTACTATGATGATGCTCAGTACGAAATAGGAACGGCGTATGCGGCTCAGGATGATTTTAATAATTCTAATGATTTCTTTAATAAAGTCATTAAAACTTCATCAGATAAAGATTTGGTAGCCAATGCTTCAATTTACAGAGCGCAGAATTATATCGATCAGAATCAAAGCGATAAAGCGTTATCTGAATTGAGAATTTTAGGAGAGCAGTACAAAAATACGGCTTATGCAGAAAAAATCGTTCAAGCGGCAAAACCGATCTTTACGAAAAACGGAGATGTTTCAGGATATGAAAGTTTTGCTAAAAATATCGGGGTAAATGTAGATGCTTCTGAAATTGATGAGATTAACCTTTCAACGGCGAAACAGTATTTCACGAAGAAGGATTACAAGAATGCCATTTCTTACTACGAAAAATATTTAACGCAAAATCCGACTGGGGAAGGACTTTATCAGGCCAAATATGAATTAGGCGAAAGTTATTACCAGACCAAAAACACAACAAAGGCACTGCTTGTTTTACAGGAAGTTGCGAATGTTCAGAACGATTATCAGGATGATGCGCAAACCCGTTTGGCACAGATTTACATTGCTCAGGGAGACAATGCGGAGGCTAGAAAATATTTGGAAAACATCAAAAATTCTTCAAACGTAAATGTTAAAAATTATGCGAATGTAGAATTAATGAAATTGTATGCTGAGGAAAAGAATTTTGCACAGGCAGAAAAACTTGCGGATGCGGTTATTGCCAACACTAAAAACTCGGCTGCCGTTATTGAAACTGCCAAAGTGATCAAGGCGAGAAGCTTAATGAATTCAGGGAAAGATAAAGATGCCCAGACTGCTTATGCTTCTCTTGAAAAATCATCCAATACGGAAGTGGCGGCGGAAGCAATTTATGCAAAAGCTTTCTATCAGAATAAAGCTAAATCATTCAAATCTTCTAATGAAACGATCTTCAAACTGGCTAATAATTATGCTTCAGAGGAATATTGGGGCGCTAAAGCACTGGTCTTAATGGCGAAGAATTACGTTGGTTTAAAAGATAATTATCAGGCAAGTTATACTTGTGACCAGATCATTGAAAATTATAAGGATTTCCCTGAGATTGTAGCGGAAGCGAAGGAGGTTAAAAAGCAGATTAAAAAGTAAAGTATAGAATGTACAACGTAGAATGTAAAAAGTAAAATGTAGTAAAATACATGATACATCCGACATTATACATTAATACCTATAAAAAAATGAACAAAAGAATTCAATTATTATCCATCATATTTTTAGGGATTTCGTCGGTAGCGTTTTCCCAGATCAAAGAAGAAAAGCTGATTCTTAATAAAAAAAGAGAACCGGAAGTAAAAAAGATCGAAAAGAAGAAAACTTCAGTGGAAACTATTAAGAATTATCCGCCTGAAGAGAAATCTCAGAATCCTGTACAATACAATATTACAGATGTTCCTGCGGTTTCAGATTTCAAAACATCAACGATTCAGGGACAGGACGTAACTCCGAAATTTGAAGGTTCGGCTCAGAATAATTACGTGCAATTCGGAATGGGGAATTACGGGAAGATTTTGGGGGATATGAACATATCAAAAACACTTCAAAATAAAATTGAAGTAGGAGCAGACGTGCATTTTCTTTCAACCCAGGGTCTGAAAAAAGAATATGTTTGGGATTCCAAACAAAGCTCGACGACATTGGGCGCTTTTTTAAACTCTTATGGAGATAAAGGCAAGTTTAATTTAAATGCTGAGTATGGCCTAAACAGCTATAATTACTACGGTATTTATGCTTTGCAACCCGGAGATGTGGATTTGGATCAAAGAGTAAATCAGTTTAAGGTAAACGGTTATTACGATTTCTATTCCAATGAAATTTTGAATGATGTACGTGTAAAATCTTCATTCTTAAAGGATCATTTTGATGCTCAGGAAAATCAGGTTTCGATATTGGCGAATTTGTCAAAACATGCAGTGGAAATAGGAAAATCCGGAATTAATTTAAATGCTGATTTGGGAGTTGGCTTAGAAGCTGTTAAAAGTGAATTTGCCATCAGGGATCAAAATACATCCAACTTTGTGAATATGAGTCTGGCTCCGAAAGTGACATTCAGAAAAGGAGAATCTTATTTGATGCTGGGTTCGTCATTTGCATTTTTGAATTCGAAAAATCAAAACGATCTGATGGCTGATCAGATGAAAAATAATAAGACCTATTGGTTCCCACAGGCAGAATTTCAATATGCGGCGGCTAATGAATTTAAATTTTACGGTGGAGTAGACGGAGGTTTAAAATTAAATACTTACGCAGATTTACTGCAGCAGAATCCCTTCATTGTAGCTGATCAGTATCTGAGACCAACGGAAACGAAATATCATTTTTATGCCGGTTTAAGAGGGGATATCGATGAGACTTTTAAGTATGATGTTTCTGCAGGTTACGGTAAAATGAGGGATATTATGTTCTTCAAGGCAAACAGTATCTTCGATAACAATTATACTTTAAACCGTTCCGCTTATAATTTCGCCAATACTTTTTCTGCCATTTATGATGATGGAAATGTAAGTGATATTAAAGGAAGTTTACAGTATTTCCCGTTGGCAAATCTTGTCCTGGATACCGAGGTTAAATTTACCAAGTTTGATCTTAAAAATTACGAAGATATCTACAATGTACCTCTGTTAACGGCTACAATCGGTGCAAAATATACCATGCTTGACCAAAAATTATTGTTGGGTTTTAAAGGTATTTTTGCAAGCGACAGAACGACGAATTCGTTTGCTATTGAGGGAGTTGGAAGTCCGATGATGTATCAGTCTACAGAAGATACGAATGATAAAGTAGGAGGGTATGCAGACTTAAATCTTTCGGCAGAGTATAAAATTCACAAAAATTTCAGTATTTTCGCACTCGGAAACAATCTTCTGAGCTCAAAATATCAGACGTACAAAGGATACAAAGTTCTGGGTGCACAGATTTTGGGTGGTGTGAAGATCACGTTTTAGAGTCTTAGGGTTTGAGAATTTTAGTGTGTAAACGTTTATTAGCCCTAAAACTCTCAAACCTACAACTCAAACAAGGCTGCATAGTTTAATGGATAGAACTTTGGATTTCGGCTCCAACGGTGAGGGTTCGAATCCTTCTGCGGTCACTCTGCGGGAAACAGCATTTTTAGAAGTGCTGTTTCCTTTTTTTTTAATTTGTAACTGATTGTTAATCAGTAATATTTGGGTCAGTGCGGAATTTAATTTGGGTGTTCGAAAAGCGTTTTCTTGAAATTCAAGTTTTTCGGCCAAAATCGAACACAATATAGAATTTTTTGTCTCATTATCACCTTTAATGTACAATTGAGAAAGGTTTGGCAAAATGTTTAGAACTTGGTCAAGCTTTGCTCTAATATCTATATTTTTATGTGATAGCCTTTGGTTCTGAAGTTCCATTTCAAGCTCATCAATTTTTTTCTTACTTTCATTTTTAATAATCTGATAATCCTCAAAATCTAATCTGTCTTCGAGATACTTTTCTCTAGCGCTAGATAGCCTATTGGTTAAATTAACAATCTCTTCGGAAAGTTCCCTTTTCTTTCCATCAATATTTTCCTGTATGTATTTAAAATTGCTTAATATTATTTCTTTTAATAACGTATTTATGCTTTCATGGTAATCATATTTCACTAATTCTTTTTCAAAGGCAGAATTAACCTTGTCTGAGCTATGTCTATAGCCGCACTTAGAATTGCAGTGATAGTAATAATAAACATTTTTCTTGCCCTTAGATCCGCTACCTGAAATATGTCCTCCACATCGTGGACATTTTAAAAAGCCTCTCAGTGGAAATTCACTAGCAGCGATAATTTTACCTTGAGGTCTTTCAGCCAAAGTTTTTCCGCTTAAAACATTTTGCACTTTATAAAATAGGCTTTCTGATATCAGACTTTCATGATTGGCCTCAACAATACAGGCCTCCTCGTCTTTGTATGCTTTAATATATATTTTACCAATATAAACCGGATTTTTTATTGCTCTGTAAAAAGAAGTACTGCTAATTTTTGCGCCTTCCATCTTATTCATTTTAAGTCTTATCTGGTTGGTCGTATATTTACCCTTAGCAATTTCATTAAATGCCCACCGCATATTTGAAGCCTCAGGTTCTTTTAGGGCCACATATTTTCTTCCATCTTCAGTACATTTATTAATATAACCATAAGACGCGGTGCCCATCAGTCTTCCTTCTTTTTGAGCTCTTCTCATCCCATAGAAAGTATTAAGTGCTCTTCGATCATTTTCTACCTCTGGTGCAGCTAAATAGATGGCAAGCATCATTTTGTTTTCCGGTATAGACATATCCAAAGGTTGTTCTATAGCTTGAGGTGAAATATTATTACTCAACAGTAATTTTATCATTTGATAGGCATCACCAGCGTTTCTACTAAAACGATCCCATTTAGTAAATAAAACTAAGTTGGATTTCAGATTTCTTTTTTTGATATAATTGATATATTTAGTCCACTCTGGGCGATTGAAGTTCTTAGCTGAATGATCTTCAAAGATTACTTGTCCAATAGTAATTTGGTTTTGATGACAATATCTTTCCAATCTTTCATGCTGATCACGTTGAGAATAGCCTTTGTCAGCCTGTTCATCAGTAGACACTCTTATGTATAAATCTGCTATCTGCATAATCTTTCTGTTTTTATTCAAAGTGGTAGTAACCAGTGCAATATATGAATTATTTAGAAATGAATTCTTTTATTACAAGTTCTGCAATCTTATGCATAATATCGGAGATTTCCTTGACCTCCTCATCTGTTAATTTGAAACCAGAATCTAAAAGTATTTTTTTTGATTTTTCGAATGAAAGCTTTTGAATACCATTGTACCGATATAAAGATTGTGGTAATTCTTTAGTAATAGAAGTACTCTTTCTTGTCTTTATATGGTGATTTCTCTTCATAAATTTATGTGTTTATAGAGATAACGGCAGTATTCATTTTTATTCTGACTTAAATTATAATTATTGACATTGTAATAACAAAAAATTGCTTTTTATGGATATTAATGTCCATTGTTGGCCGACCTTACAATTAGCAATTTCCAAAAACCTTATGTTAACCGAAAAACGAGCGGCTTTTCTTATAGGTTTAAATTTTCAGTAAAAGGCGTGTAGAATCTAGTAGGATAAATTTCAGTTGTGCTTTTAGCCAATGCTAAATTATTATAGATAAAAATATTTTCTCAATAAACCGGTAAAAAGGCAGCTAAGGTATATAGTTCAGCCCTTGCTTAATCCAGTCAAAAGACTACGGCATAAACGATTTCCTCCCTAAAGGTACCCTCCAATTATTCCGTTTCCTTTTGACTTTTTCTATTGCCCTATAAGATTATCTGCTTTCTTTTTTCCGGTTTTTCTTTTGAAAAATATTCAGAAAAGTTCATAGAAATTTTTAAAGTAAGACCGCTAAAAGATCGAAAAGTTTTTGAGATTAATAATCTTAGAAATAAGTACTGATTGTAAAGAACGAAATTAATTAAAGCTATAAGTGCGGGAAAAATAGAGTCTCTGCCGTATTCAGAGCGACCAAGATGAAATTTGATATTGTCAATGAAATAAAATTAATTTATTCAAGAAAAGGAAATTCTGAAAGAGTTATTGCAAACTCTAAAGACGCGGTTAAAGTTTTTCGTGAACATTTTGACAGTGAACAAATGGATTATAGAGAATCTTTTTTTAGCTTATATCTCAATCAGGCCAATAAAGTGTTGGGTATTAAAAGAATTTCCGAATCAGGGATCTCTTCTACACTTGTTGATGTAAGGATTATAATGCAGACAGCGCTTTTGTGTAATGCTTCAGGAATTATTCTTGCCCATAATCATCCATCGGGAAATCTTACCCCTTCAGTGGAAGATTTAAAAATTACACGTGATATAAAAGAAGCTTCAAAATTTCTAAATATTCATTTGTTGGATCATTGTATACTGACTTCTGAGAATCATATATCTTTTGCAGAAGAAGGAAAATTGTAAATTATTCTTTTTGTAATCAAATAAACGGTAATTCCGGAATTGCTGTTTATTAAATTTTTGGCAAAAAGATAATACCTAAGTTCGTAGGAACCGTCTTTTTGCGATTTATAAGGCGCAACAACTTTCAAAATAAGATAAATTTTGATTATCATATTTTAAAAAATGTTGCAAAATGATCGTATTCTATTTCAAATAGAAAGGGTAAAATTGTCCGTAGATTTTTGATGAAGTGGTTAAAAATCGATTACAATGGATGATCAACTTTCTACTTAATTATTTTTATCATCTCATTAATTCAGGCATTATTTTTTTTAATATATTTAATGTAATAAACTAATATACTATGACTTACATGTATTCTTCTAAAAATGAGGCAACAATTTATGAAAAAGTTATTGCCAACAAAGGTTCCCATGCAATAAATAAAATTTTGATGGGAACGTACGTTAATATTACAGCAGAAGACGGTGATTGGTATCATGTAATTACTGCTGGTCCCAATGGATGGATTCATAAGAGTGATTTATCAGACAATATGGGAATAAAGGTGTTTTTTTTAGATGTAGGACAAGGAGATGGAGTATTGATTGAGGTTGGGAAATATAGAATTCTAGTTGATGCAGGCCCAGGTTCCAATATGTACAATTATCTGACAAAATATCAATACAGCTATTTATTAAAGGAAGAGAAGGAAATACATATCGACTATGTCATTATAAGTCATTTCGATATTGATCATTACAAAGGGATTACAGAAATAATTAATGATACTCAATTTACTTTTGGAGAGATCATACATCCTGGAATACTAAAATTTGCGAAAAAAGATAATGGGTATTCTACCGGCTTAGGTGACGTTATTGAGGAAGGTGGGCAGAAATATCTTCTAAATATATATGATGATTTATTAAATATCAATGAGGATAAGGACTTTAATAGAGATATCACTCCTTTTCTTAGAGCACTTAAATATGCAAATGATGAAGGGAGAGTCTCTACATCACGCAGATGTCAGAAGGGTGATTTTATACTGAATGAGAGTATTGAACAGAAGCCCTTTAGTATTGAAGTGTTAGCACCTATTACAGAGCGTATATCTAAAGGAAATGTTTTTCCTTATTGGAAAGATGACGGAATTACCATAAACGGGCATAGCCTTGTACTAAAATTTACATTTGGAAGTCGGACATTTTTACTTGGAGGAGATTTAAATACAGAATCTCAAAAATATTTGATTGCAAAGTATGAAGGGCATAATCCTTTTGAAGTGGATGTTGCTAAATCTTGTCATCACGGTTCTTCGGATTTTTCAGAAGATTTTATGGCGCTGATAAATCCATATGCAACAGTAATATCTTCCGGTGACAATGAAGGTCACAGCCATCCAAGAGCAGATGCGATCGGATGTGCAGGAAAGTACTCTAAAAGTAAGAGACCATTAGTATATTCTACTGAATTGGCACGTTCAACTGATATAAAAAAAGAAAAAATTCTTTTTGGAATGATTAATTTAAGATGTAATGGATCAGAAATATTTATGAGCCAAATGAAAGAAGTTAAAGCTAATACTGATCTTTGGGATTCATATAAAGTTAAATAATCGTTTTAAATCAAATATGAAGATTGTATGCAAAAAGATACAATCTTCATATTAATAAATGATACTGTTGAAATTGTATCGTATTACTTTTACAAGGTTATTTAAGTCTTAACTGCAAATCCTTGACAACCTTTGCCGCAATCAAATCAGAATTGTTGATCTTGATTTTTTGATGTCTACCTCCTGCCTTTTCTGTTATGTCAATCTCTAGTACCTGATCTTCTAAAAGCGTAAGCTGATCCATGAGATAAAGGAATTCACCATCGGATTGGTAGTTTACGGTAGAGTTAGGAGAATAAGTCCGGAGAGGGGACAATACTTTATCCTGAACGGCTGTCCTTTTCAGATTCTTTTTGTCGGTAATTTTGAAAGTCACAAAATCAACGTCAAAGGAAATACTGCTCTTGTTTTTAATTTGAAAAATAAAATAAAACTTTCCTTCATGTACATACAGAGATTTTAACAGAAACTGAATTCCAAAACTTTTTGAACCAATGTGCTTTACTGTTCTTTTGGGAAGTTGGTACAAGGTTTTTATCAATAGTTCAGTCAATGATGAAGATTCTCCCTTAAGTTCTTCAAAAAGGACATCTGTAGAGTATTCTTTTTCCTGATTTCGCTGTAATTTCAGAAGGTCATAATTCAGAGTGTCTGGATAAGAACTGTAAAAAACATCAAAATTGTAAAATTTACCATCCTCAGTAATGACCGAAAAGTTCGTTTCTTCCTCGAAATCTCTTACTGAGGATTTTATTCTGAGAACATTCGCTACATCTTCCGCTTTATTGGCAATCAAATTTTCGCTTCCCAGATCCACGTATCGTATGGGAGATGGAAATAATATATGTGTTGTTTTATTGTACGTAACTTCCATCTTGTACGGTTCCAGTTTGGCCTGAGAAAGCGATGCGAAACCTGAATTTTCCTGAGCTGCTAATCTGCAGATACCGAAGAGTATCAACAGAACCGAGAAAAATATATTAAGTCGTATTTTCATTAATTTTAATTTAAAGGTTAATTATTTTTTTGAAACTAAAAGCACCTGATGCCCTGCCTTAACAGTAACTTTAGGCTGTCTTACTTTCTTTTGAAAGTATCCTGAAACTCCCTGAACCAAACCTCTGGTGAGATCGGCAGCAACCTGTTGTCCTGCCGATTGGGTCATCATAATATTGGTGCCGGAATTCTGGCTCATGTTGGATGCTATATCCTTAATGGCGGTCTGTTCTGAAGAGTAGGGAATGTAAAGCCCCAACTGCCCATCATTATCATGAATATTAATCTGGACAGGGGTTATAGTGCCTTTATATTCAATGCTTGAAATTGCTAGTAACAGTCTCCCTCCCTGAAACTTTCCTGTTGCTTTTAGTACAGTACCTGAAGGAATGGTTGTCTTTCCAAGGAGCAAACCTTGTGTTAGTCGTAACGGCACCATACTTTCATTTACCAATGTCATGGTTTCATGTATTACTGCATGGATACTGCTGTTATTTTGGGATACAGTATTTTTCTGTTCATTCTGTAACCCCGCAAATCGATTATGACTGATGGATGCTGAAAACGTACTGTCTGAAGGTTCTCGATACAAACTGGATACGACGTTGCGTTTTTGAAGTTGTACTGCCGTTATTTTAACTTTGTTTTCTTCAGGCTTTGCCTCAAAGGTTTTCTTTGGTTCAGGTTCTTCCTGCTGTTTTGGCGCAGGTAGATATTTTGCAGCCATCTGATAAGACTTTTCCATCAATTCTAACTGATCATTAATTCCTACAGTACTTGGAACTGCATCCTTATGTGAAATTTCATTCTTAAGCCTGTTAATTTCCCTTTTTAATTGGGTAACCTCATGGTCGTCTTTGCTGTAAAATGAGCTTAATGTTTGTTGTGCATTACGGTAGCTGTTTAAAGCATTCTGATCTGCGTTCGTATTGTTATAAGATTCTGGAGATAGAGCGATCAGCTGATTCGAGCCGTTTGATTCACTCCAATAATCTGAGAGGCTTGTCATTGCATTTCTTTTTTCTTCATTTTTCTGCTCCAACAATTCTAGCTCATACGCCTTCTGCTTATCTGCTTGTAATTTGTCATCCGCGGCTTGTGGCACTTCAGCATTTAAACCTACCTCTTGATTAGTTGTTTTATCATCTTTTGGTTTAAAAATCAGATACAAGGATCCCATACAAGCAATGAACATTAAAAAGTAAATGATCGGCTTTTTAAATTTTTCCCACCCTGGCTTACGATCTAAAGGTTCATTTTCGTCTGAGGAATGTATACTTCCTTCAGTGATTCTGATTTGACTTGTCTCTTTCATGGGGATGTTTTATGGGGTGAATAATTAGCTGTGTTTTCAAGCGGCTGATGTTGCATCTTTATCTCCTTTGGAATGTTATTGATATGTCCAACTGAAAGAATGGTTTGACTTTTTGAATCTTTTGACCATAGATGAATAACCGTTAAAATCGTCATTATCGCATACCCTGCAAAAAATATCTTGGTCAAAGAGCGTTGTCGTTTGGTAGATAAGGATTTCCATTTCCGTTCTGCTTTTTTAACGAATTCCTCTATTTTTAATCTTATTTTTTTTCATATAACTGTTTTTATCGGTTAACAGTTTCAACATCTTTGTTCTCAATGACATTGAATTTTTCAATAGTAAACCCCTGAGGGTTGCTGTCTGACCTGACGGAATTGACCAGTTGACAATTCGTTACAAGATTTCGGATCGTTAAATTACTTGCGCGGATAATGAATTGCTTCCCATAAGTCTTTACAGCATAGGGATAGTTGTTAAAATCTGCTACTACACTGTCAATTTCAACGCGCTGTTGAATATTTCCGCTGATGATCCTGTTGTAATACCCTTTCTCAGAGAGATCCTTATAGTAATTGAATGCAGATTGGTCGGCCATATTAAAAGCTCTTTTTACATTGCTCTCAATAGCACTTTTATCAGGAGCTACTGTAAAAAAGAGTTCGTGAAAACGTCTTACATGTTCTCTGGCTTCTATAGGTCTGTTGATAGACATATCCTGGGATAGGGCAACCATCAGTGATTTACCATTGTCAAGGACATATATCTTTTGTCTTTGTTCTTCTGCAAAACTGTACGATTTGTACACAACAATGCCGACAACTCCAAAACAAAGTATGGCAAAAACAAAGGTGAACAATCTGATTTGCTTAAAACTGTTCTCTATATTTCTTAAGGTTTTAAATTCCATTTTTTTGTTTTTTGATTATTTAAGGAGTTGTCCTGAAATATTACCTGCCGCTGCGCCAGCAGTTGCACCCGCAACATTTCCTGACTTTTGTGCCATCTGGGTAACATTACGCATAAAGTTTCCGGCTCCGCCCGCCTGAATGATCCAGCCTGTAACGGTAGGCACAGTGAAATAGCCAATGATTCCAATGATCATGTAGATAATGTAGACCGTATTGGAAGTATCTGGAATAAAGTTGGGATCTGCCAGCATTTCAATATCCCTTTCTATAATAAGGGATTGAATCTTTGCCAGGATAGCACTGAACATATCAGCCACCGGTAACCATAGGTATACACTGATGTATCTGGTCAGCCATTGGGTAAGCGTAGACTGAAAACCATCCCAAACCGATATGGCAAATGCAATAGGACCAAGGATCGAAAGCACAATGAGAAAGAAAGTTCTGATTGTATCAATCACCAATGCCGCTGCCTGAAAGAGTATTTCCAGAAATTCTCTGAAACCGTCTCTGATATCTTTTTTAATGGCAAACATTTCCCTTTCAATATACATTCCCGACATTGTCACCAAATCAGAAGGTGACCATCCCAGTTCTTCCAATTTTTTGTCAAATTCTTCATCAGAAATGAGATAAGCCATTTCAGGATTTCGAAGCATAGCCTCCCTTTCCAGCAGATCTTTTTTCTGCTGGAGTTCATTAAGATCTAATACCTGACCCTCCAGCATGGAGTGGCTGCCCTGAACGACTGGACTTAATACTCCGTTGATGCTGCCTAAGACAATTGTTGAAAAGAACATAATGCAGATTCCGATGGCAAATGGTCTGAGCATAGGAAACAGATCAATCGGTTCGGCACGACTTAATGCCTGCCAAACCTTTACGGCCACATAAAATAATGCTCCCAGCCCTGCAACTCCTTTTGCAACTGCTGCCATGTCAGCACACATCGGCATCATCTCTTCATACACAGAACGAAGCACCTCATGTAAATTAGTAGGTTCCATCTTACCAGTATTTTTGATTAACGGTACCATACAGGTTGAGAACTCTCTGCGTATTGTTCTGCTTTTTGGCTCTCAGATAACTGACAGAAATATTCTTATTGGTGTAATATCTTACCAGATTGTGATAATCTTTCACCTCTTTATATACTCTGTCAATAATTTCCATTCTTTCCTTATCATTCAATGATAGATCGGTAGAAGTGACAATCTGTTTTAGTTCTTTAAGCAGTTCAGTGCTTTCGTTCAATAGTGTTGAATAACCGTTAGCGATAGCGGTCAACTCCTGAGCATTGAAATTGGGATCATTCAGCATCTTTCCGAAATTATTTACATACATTTCGGAAACGTCACCCACCAATAAAACAGTCTGCTGAACTTTACGGGCATCTTTTACTAAATTGTTTACTGCTTTCAGTTTGTCATAATATTCCTTACCCTGCTCATACACCTTTTTAACTTCATTGAAATTCTTAACTACATTCGAAACGGTCGATGAGGTCTGTACGATTTCATTAGCAGAGTTGAGTATTCCTGAAGCCAGATTAGCCGGATCAGTAACCACAAATTGTGCTTTTGCAAATGATGTTATAGCTAATACAATAACCATAACGCTTGAAATGATTAGATTTTTCATTGGTATAAAATTTTAAATGATTTAAGTTTCTTTTGTGTTCGATTTGATTCTCCTAAGGGAAATCCTCTTGATGGCATGCTCTACATTGCCATCAAGTTCAGAAGCCAATTGCATGACTTCCATTTTCTCTGTTTCTTCTGTGGTATAGGCCAGATATTCCTCTGTGGAAACTTCAGTGGCATATACTGCAGAGTGTGTTCCTCCCAATCCAATCCAGACCTCCTTATAAAGCCTTTTAGAATCATTATTCATATTGATGGAAAGAACCTGTGCTTTTTCTTTGTCTGTAAGACCCAGCATAGCCTGAATGTCATCAAACTTGTTCATGTATTTTCGCTGATCCAACAGGATCTTGCAGTCTGAATTGTTGATGATGCTCTCCTTAACAATAGGGGACTGAATGATGTCATCCACCTCCTGTGTAACCACTATGGCTTCTCCAAAGAATTTTCTTACAGTTTTGAAGAGATATTTGATATACTCAGCCATTCCTTCTTTAGCAATTGCCTTCCAGGCTTCTTCGATCAGGATCAGTTTTCTGATTCCTTTCAGTCTTCGCATTTTGTTAATGAAAACTTCCATGATGATAATGGTTACAATTGGAAAAAGGATTTTATGATCTTTGATCGCATCAATCTCGAAAACAATAAACCTCTTGGACAAAAGATCAAGCTGTTGGTCAGAATTAAGCAGGTAATCATATTCACCATCTTTATAGTAAGGTTCCAGTACATTCAGGAAGTTGGCAATATCAAAGTCTTTTTCCCTGACTTTTTTTTGCTCTAATACTTTTTGGTAATCATTTTTCACATACTCGTAAAAGCCATTAAATGAAGGGAACTGCTCATTATTTTTGATTCGGTCAATATAGCCGCTGACTGCATTTGATAAAGCAACTTCCTCGGAGCGGGTTGGCGGTTCATCATCTCTTTTCCATAGTGTGAGAATAAGTGTTTTGATGCTTTCCCTCTTTTCAATGTCAAAGATGCCGTCGTCGGTGTAGAATGGATTGAAGGCAATCGGATTGTCTTCTGTATAAGTAAAGTAAACTCCATCTTCACCCTTGGTTTTACCTTTGATCAGTTCACATAAACCCTGATAGGAATTTCCGGTATCAACTAACAGAACATGGGCTCCCTGCTCATAATACTGCCTCACCATATGGTTAGTGAAGAAAGACTTCCCACTTCCAGAAGGTCCCAAAATGAACTTATTTCGATTAGTAATAATTCCCTGCTTCATCGGAAGATCTGAAATATCCAAGTGAATAGGTTTTCCCGTCAGCCTGTCAGCCATTTTGATCCCAAACGGAGAGGGTGAATTCTGATAATTGGTTTCCTCAGTGAAAAAACACAATGCAGGTTCAATAAACGTGTAGAAGCTTTCCTCACTAGGAAAATCCCCGGCATTTCCGGGAATACCAGCCCAGTATAATGTTGCAGTATCTGATGTATTATGCCGCGGCTTACATTCCATGAGTGCCAAAGCACTTCCTGTGTCATTCTTAAGTTGCTTCAATTCATGGGGATTGTCAGACCATGACATCACATTAAAATGAGCACGGATGGATTGTAATCCAAAAGAATGCGCTTCGTTGAGGTATTTCTCAATCCATTCTTTATTGATCTGATTGGCTCTGCTGTACCTTGCCAGTGAATGCATATTTCTGGCGGATTTTTCAAACTTGTTCAGATTGTCATCACTGTTATCAATAAACAAATACTGATTGTATATATGATTACAATTGAGCAAAAGTCCGACAGGAGAAGCAAATGAAAGCAGGCAGTCACTTCGGTCGGTACTCAGTTTCTCATATCGACTGTGGGAGGAAACCGCTCCTGGAAGATCGTCCGTATCTGACAAGGTGTGCATAGTGATACGGTTGTTACCGATGCGCATTTCTTCTGCTCCTAGATTCAAATCCTGAAGAGAAGGATTGATTTCTCTGGATAAGGTCAGATATTGTTCAAGAAGACCTGAATATTTTTCAGTTCCTGTAATTTCATCAGCGGACATCTTTTCTAAGTAAATAGATCCACTGTCATTCATAATCCTTTCAAACTGATCAACCGCTTCCATGAATCTGCTGATTACTTCTTTATTCCTGATCTCTTTTGGAATCAAAACTCCTTTGCAAAGTGATGAGAAATTACTCTGCGTTCTCATCCTTTCCTTTGTAGTTTTGGTAAGAAACAGATAGCAATAATGATTCAGGAAAGGTCTTTCGTTAAAGTGCCTTTCAAAAGACTTGGACAGAAAACTTTGATCGTCATTAGATAAATCAGGACGGTAGTTTTCTTTGATAAACCAGTCCTGCTTATGAACAATACTGTAATCAGGTAAAGTCTTTATGGCTTTAAACCAAGCCGAATGGATAGCTTTATACTCAGCTGACGCTACTGTAAACAGTTCCGGAAGCCTTACCTTGAAACAAACCGTAACATCAGCGTCTTTTGAAATAATGCAGTTCTCTTCTACACCTAGCAGTGGAAATCTGCTTTCCAGCGTTGCCGCTTTGGATTGATTTCTCATGCTACAGTTTTTTTAGAGTGTATCTTGATATACCTGAAAATAGATTTTCGGCTGATGATATACTTTGGATGCTTCTTTTTTGCTCCCAATTTCATTAATCCATGTTCTCCATACTTTCTGTTGAGAGAAAAGGTCTTCCAAATGAGAAGACCAGCAGTAGTTCCTCCAAGAAGTAAGCAGATATAGGTATTGACACCAGCCATATACATGATCATGATGAATACGAGTATTCCCAATAATCCTCCTGCAAAAATGAACAGGTACTGTGCTTTCAATCCTTTGAACTCAACCGTTCTTCCTATTCCTTTGTTGATATGATAGGTATTCATCATCAATGATTTTAAAGGAAGAATGAACGTAGGATGGTAGCTGCAACTATTAAAAAGATACAGGCTCCAAACCAGCTGGCTGCGGTTTTGCTGGTATCAGGATCGCCACTGCTGAATTTGTTGTAAACCTTGACCCCGCCAATTAAGCCGACTACCGCACCAATGGCATAAATCAGTTTCGTTGCAGGATCAAAATAGGAGGTGACCATCTGCGTAGCCTCAGTGATTCCTGCAGAACCGTTTCCTTGGGCAGCTAGTGGGATGGTAAAGATTAAAACCAATGCTGAAATCAACATCTTTTTTCTTTGTTTTTCCATAATGTAAACAGTTTAGATTGTTAGCATTACCCACACACTGTGGGCTTTGGAGACAAAGGTGTAGGGAAGGAGGGTGCTTTTTAAGAATGTAGCACTTTTAGGAATTGTTTGTCCTTAAGTGGGATCCCAATCATTTAAGAAAAACGAACTGAAGAGGGGTGGAAGACAAAATATTTAATTCAATTAAAAATTTAGAGGTTTTCGTGGATATTTAATATCTACGACCTTCTTCATATTAGTGGCGAAAGTATTTTAAAGTGAAACTTGAATCTTAAAGAAAAGATCTGTAGAGCAAAAATTAAATGACATAAAAAAACCTAGCCGAAGCCAGGTAAAAACTAATAACCATGAAAACTCAAATTAAACATGAGAATCGTTTCTTTTTGAAGCAATAAAGGTGCCTAATAGTTCTAAAAAAAATATAATTATAGTTATAATATGTTAAAATTAGGTTGAAGGATAAATTGTTAAGTAAATTGTTCGATATCAAATTCGTCAAAATTGTTATTCTCTAAAAAGGAAGAATTAGAATTAATTTCAAAAGAAAGCTTTGTATCCAATAGCTCAGCTATTTTGATGGAAGCGCCTTCAACAGAATTTTCCAATAAATTGAACAATTCGGTTCCATGTATTTTTTGAATAATATCTACCGCTGTTTCCTTTTGAGCCTCTTCTAATTTTTGGTTTTTTAGAAGTGCCTCTACGGTGTTTAATTCTTCAAAGGTGACCCCTTGGGCTGAACCGTTGTCATGATCGAATATTTGATATTGACTCCATTCTTCTTCCTCTTCCTCATAATCTGGAGTACTCCTGAAAATATCATCTAATTCTTCCTGGGGAATTTGAATATCAACTTTCTTTTCGTTGATATCCTGATCAAAAGTAAGAATCTGATCTGCGTCGTTTTCGATATGAGACTTAGTGGAATGCCTTGACTCCAATTGGCTTTTTACAGATTTGGATGGTCCTATAATAACGGGGAATTGTTGATGTATTTGTGGAGGTGATTCTCTGGATGATCTTTTCTGAAGGACGATTTTGTCTTGCATCATTAATATAATAATAAGCAACAAACAAACTAAGATTAAAATTTCCATAATTAAAAAAGGGGTTTAAAATGTTCATTAAAATCTGAAGTGATAGCTGCCTCGAAAAGTTCAAAATGATGCTCTAAAATATTATCTAAATAAGCATATAAGGGAATTTCATCTTTTCCTATTACCTGAATGATTCTGGATAATCTCTCATGATATTCTTTACGAATGTAGATACTTTTGTCTCCTCGTTTTGTCATCGAATGGGTAACAAGAAATTGTTCCCCATAACTCTCTATAATCTTTGAAGCTTTTTTTAAGGTTTGAAAGGATTTACTTGTATTGCTTTTTTTGTTTTCAATGTCACTTGCTGTTGCTGAAATATCTGTTTCCGGAATCTCCAGACCTTCTTTTTTTACTCCGTCAACCATCAGGTTCATCATCTGTTCCTCATTGATATCCGGGGTGATATTTTTTTTATTGTCTTTTTCCATAACTATAGTTGAATGATTTTTAAGAATTCATTGACGAACAGATCGAGTCTGCAAGCTCTTAATAAACTTTCATCTGCTGGTAGTAATGTAGAACGAAAAACTGTTTTTGTATTTTCTTCACCCTCTTTACGAAAACGTGTCGAATTTTTTATCTGGCTTTCCATTAAATTTAATCCCAAATGATGGATCAAGTCATTATAGATCGTATACAAAGGAGTACTTTCCCTGCCATCGACCTGATTCCAAAACAAATGAATACTTTTAAGTGAGGTTTCACCCTTTTTCATAATCACGTCCTGTAAAAGCTGTGTGAAGACCAATGTACTTTCCATTACTAAGCGGTCAGCGGTGATAGGTGAGAAAATATAATGCATTCCTGCTAAAGATTTCAAGATTCCCGGTGTATTAACGGTTCCCGGAAGATCAAAAAAGATAACATCAATAGGAATATATGAGGTTTCTATGAACTTCTGTGCAGCTCCCAAAATATTCTCTGCTTTATATTGTAGAATCGGATAAGCTTTTTTGTTGATCGTGCTGAATTGCTTGTAAGCCATTTTTTTTAAATGCTGATTTTCCATGACCATTGCAAGATCACGGGTTTTCATTTTCATTAAACTGTGTTGAGGGAAGTCTGCATCAAATACTGCAACATTATAGCCCATTCTATAATGTAAAAGACTCGCTAAAAGTGTCGTAAATGTGCTTTTTCCGACTCCTCCTTTTTGTGATGAAAAAGCAATAAACAGAGGTTGATTTTTTGTGTTCATATTTTAGATATTAAGGTTTGAAATTTAATATTCAGACTGAGCTTCAGCTTTACGGTGATCATGAAATCATTCTTGCATTATGCTTGACCAACAATCAGAGCGGATGGCTTTCATACTTTCATGGTAGATCTCCATCTCGGAGTCAATCTTTTTTTATTGCAATCCTTCACGCTGGTCTGAGATCAGAAATGCAATCACTCAAAACGATCTGACTGTAATCTATCTGTAACTCTTCTATTCCAGATGGCTTGAGGTCAAGATTGCAGGATTGCAGGCAATCCGGGTTGCTTACTATCTGTTCTTCTAGATTGAAAGATTGCATTACAGAATGCCTTAACAAAGAACTTATCATTTTCTTTTGATGTTATTAACATGGATGTCTTTGACTGTGAAAGGTAGAATTTGAATATGTTGTGAATAGATCATTTGTTGTCAAATGTATTTTACTTTGTAAATCAACTGACTGTATGATAGCTTATGAGTGTATCAAATGGATTTGTATCAAGCAGATATAAAAGCTTTAAGCTTTTTAATAGGGAGGTGATAATCTGTCCTGATGACAGAATTGTTGTTCGATAGAACACAGCAAGTTGTGTTTTGAGTGCCTCATAACTGTTTTTGTGCCTCAAAACAACTTGCTCCTGCAGAGGGCTGGAAAAAACTTCCAAAGTCAGTTTTTTAATGAATTAAATTTAAATAGATGGAACAGAAAAAGAATGTAAAACAAAATAGAGGAGGAAGAAAGCCTAAGATGAACGCTAGGGTTCATCGTCATGTTTTTCGATTAACAGATGAAGAAAATGCTCAGTTACTAAACCGTTTTGAAACTTCAGGAATGAACAATAAAGCCGAATTTATTACTTCACTGATATTCAAAAATGAGATTAAAACGGTCAAAATCGATAAAGGAACTACCGATTTTTACATGAGATTGACTTCTCTCTTTAGTCAATTTCGTGCTGTTGGTGTAAATTATAATCAGGTAGTTAAGCTTTTATATAGTCGCTTTACTGAGAAGAAAGCCGCCGCATTTCTTTATAGGTTAGAAAAACAAACCGCTGAAATGGCAAGTTTGTGTGAAAAAATCATTGAGTTAACGGAAGAATTTAATCAAAATTATCTTCAAAAAAAGTAGGTATGATTGCCAAAATCGGAAGGGGAAATAGCCTGTTTGGAGCTTTAGCTTATAATCAACTGAAGGTAGAAAACGAAAATGGGAAGATTTTGTACATGAACAAAATGATTGAAACGAAGAACGGAAAATATTCTGTTTCTCAATTAGCTTCATCCTTTGAACCTTATTTGATAGCAAATAAAAATACAGAAAAAGCAACCCTACATATTTCTCTTAACCCAGATCCTAAAGACCAGGTTTCGGATGAAAAGTTTATCCAAATTGCTCGGGATTATATGGATGAAATGGGATACGGTGAGCAGCCTTATGTTGTGTTTAAACATACAGATATCAGTCGTACTCATATTCATATAGTTAGTGTTGGCGTTGATGAAGAAGGGAAAAAGATATCTGATAAATTTGAGAAAAGAAAATCAATGAAGCTTTGTCGGGAAATTGAAAAAAAATATCAACTGCTTAGTGCTAAAGATAGAGAGCTTACACAAAATGAAAAGATTTTCACTCCCGTTGATTATCGCTATGGAGATATTAAAAGGCAACTCGCTTCTGTAGTTCGAAATATTTCAAAGTATTATCAATTTCAGACAATAGGAGAGTACAATGCCCTGCTTTCATTATTTAATATTACCGCCGAAAAAGTGGAAAATTTAGAAAATGGAGTGTTGAAAGATGGACTTTTATATTTTGCTTTAAATGATAAAGGTGAGAAAGTAAGCCAACCTTTTAAAGCTTCATTATTTGGAAAAGATGCTGGATTAAAAGTTCTGAGTGCCCATTTATTACAATCAAAAGAAGCACTTAAAGCAAATCCTTTTCACGAAACATTGAAAGTTGCTTTAATTTTAGCAAAGAAAAATCAGCCCAATGAACTTGAATTTAAAAAAAAGTTACAAGAAATAGGAATTAGTACGGTAATAAGACGTAATATCACTGGACGAATTTACGGAGTTACCTTTATTGATCATCAATCTAAATCAGTTTGGAATGGCTCAAGATTGGGAAAGGAATTTTCTGCTAATGCATTTAATAAAATTTGGAATGGGGTTGATAATCCGGAGAAACAAAAGAAAAGTGAAAGGGAAAAAGTAAATAGCATTAAGGATGATGTTAAAATTTCATATTTCGAAAGACCTCATAAGTTATTTGATTTTTTAGATAGTGAATCAATTTCTGTAATAAATGGAATTGGAACTATCTTGCCGGAAAGTCAAGGTGAAAATTACGAAGAGTTAGATTTTGAAAATAGAATG
This sequence comes from Chryseobacterium arachidis, assembly GCF_900129245.1. Taxonomy (GTDB): domain Bacteria; phylum Bacteroidota; class Bacteroidia; order Flavobacteriales; family Weeksellaceae; genus Chryseobacterium; species Chryseobacterium arachidis. Next base: position 1,263 of record NZ_FQUT01000010.1, on the reverse strand, counting down.
AAGAAAAAGAAACTACAAAAACCAAAGAAATAGCATTTGGCGAGGAATATTAATTGGGAGTGTAGAATTCTTTATAAATGCATCTTCTATATCCTGAGATGATCTGTCCCAGTAACCGACGGCAATTCCAAAGCTGTCGTGCAATCTATGCAATATGATCGAATCCGTTTTGGGCATCATTATTTTTGTCAAGCTTAGATACCATTGTGAGATCATTCTAATCTATAAACTCTATATGGCATTCATGACCCCATTATTAATTTGAGCTTTAAAGATAAAAAATTGGTATTAGATACGCCATCATTAAACCAGGTAATCGCCTTATAGTAATACCTTATTTTATAAATAAAACATTTTTTATTCTGAAGATCCGTCAATTTTTCAAGAAGGAACGTGCATTTCTGGAAAGTGTTCCACAATATCTCATTGCTTCCTATCTGGGTTTCACACCCGAGTATCTGAGCGAAATCCGAAAAAAAATTTTTTCTTAAACCCGTTTAAGTTTTTCCGGCTCTCATTTTTCCAACTTTGTAGTAGCAAAATAAAAAAAAGAAAAATGGAAAAACGAATCAACATCAGCACGACAGAACCGCAGGCATTCAAAGCAATGTTAGGATTGGAGGGCTATCTTTCAAAAATTGATATCTCACAAACATTAAAAGAGCTAGTCAAAATCCGTGCATCACAGATCAACAACTGTGCTTACTGTATCAGCATGCACACCAAAGATGCCATTAAAAATGGGGAGACCCCTGAACGTATATTCCTGATAAGTGCGTGGAGAGAAGCAACAAAATTCTTTACAGAACAGGAGCAGACCGTCCTTGCCATGACAGAGGAAATTACCCTTATCCACCATAGCGGACTGAGCGAGGAAACTTACCGCAAGGCGTCTGAATTTTTCACAGAAAACCAGATTGCACAGATCATCATGCTTATCGTGACAATTAATGGCTGGAACAGGATTGCGTTGAGCACTCACTTGCAAATAGAAGATTAACATGCAGGCCCACTGGGAGCTGAAGAAAAAGACCAAGAAAATTTCATGGGCTCCCAAAATCAAGGCCTGGTGAAGCATATCTTAAATTAGGTTTTGAAGATCTTTTGCATTTTTCTATTGCGTTCAAAAAAATAGTTCCGAAAAACACCAGATGAGGCGGCACAACAGATTTTAAATCGAAATCAGAGAATATTCTGAAAAACTATTTGCCTATCACTTTAACAGGGTAAGCTTGTCTGTTAACTTTAAAATGTATCAAATTG
>NZ_FQUT01000018.1 GCF_900129245.1 Chryseobacterium arachidis | reverse complement strand
TTACCCGCCACTACAGCGATATTCTTAATTATTTTGAGAAGAGAAGCACTAACGCTTCAGCAGAATCCTTTAATGCAAAAATAAAAAACTTCAGATTACAGCTCAGAGGAGTAAGAGATAAATCGTTTTTCCTGTTCAGATTATCAAAACTTTTTGCTTAGTCCACAAGTTTTGTACTTGATCCGCGTTTGTGAAAATTTTGCGACACATAAAAACACAAAAAAAGCTGTAATAAATTAAATTACAGCTTTTTAAAAGAATTTTAAGCGTTTTTGAAAGTTTTAACTTCCATACTAAGCGGAGAGTGAGGGATTCGAACCCCCGGACCTGTTACAGTCAACAGTTTTCAAGACTGCCGCAATCGACCACTCTGCCAACTCTCCTTAAACTCTGATTATATCGTTGTTTTCAGTGGTGCAAATATAGAAACATTTTTAATATTGGCAAAATATTTTTTCAATAAAAATCTATAAAAGTATTTAGTGCTCTATTTTTCAACGTGAAAAAGTTGTTTATGCTATTTCTTAATTCTTATGGAAAGTAACAACATTAAACTGGTTTAAGAATAAAATATATTTGCATAAAGCTATATTGCATCACTATTTTCTATTTTTACAAGGATATATAAATTAATCATTAAATGTTTTCAATAAAATTCATCAGCCATATTATTGTTAAAGGAAAAATAGCAGTTCCAAAAAACATCGTTCATTTTTATGAAAATGATTGGAGTGCAAAAGTTCCATATACAGATATTCCGCTTAACTGTCAATCGATTGAAAATATCCGTAATGATTTCAGAAACTACGAAAATATTAATCAGATTCAAATGGAAAGCCATATAATCTCTCAGGAGACCAGAGAGCTTATGATTAAGATAACAGCAATCAATATCAATAGTTTTATGATTCAAAGTTTTACAGATTATCGTGAGTGCGATCCCATTGAGAATCTAATTTGTATTGTTGTCGATCAGGGAAAAATAATGCAGGATACTCTTCATGATGATGGTTACAATTATGTGCATAGTTATGGATATGACGATTATAAAATACTTTACTCCAACTATTACGATGCTGAATCTAAGTATACAAAAATTCTGGAAGGTGAATAAAAAACCTTCAAACTCAATTGAAGGTTTCATTATATCTAAATTACAGGTATTTCAATCTCCAAAATCCTCAGCCGATATTCCGAAAGCTGATTCATCAAGTTAACATCTTTCCTGAAAAAGTTGGATCCTTTAAACGTATTTTCGTAATATTCAATTCCCAGAAGAAGATTATTTTTAAAAGTATCCCATTTTTTAATCTGAGAATTCGTAATTGTTTCAGAAAAACCGACAATCTCTTTTTTAAGATAATCTACATATAATTTCAGTTCATTGATAAACATATTCGGGCGGTTGTGATTAGAAATAATGTTACCGTTTCCGTAAATATGCCGTACCATTTCCGAAAGGGAAACTTCTTTGTCAAAAAAAGCTAAATTCGGTCCCGGGCAGATAACGACTCCCTGCTTTTCACCCTTTATTTCAATATTATTTTCAAGATATGCTGCATTCACCAAACCCACACACAGACAGGCTTTTTCCGTGATATTCTCTTTTTTTTCCTTGTATAAATCAACTGTTATATTTTCTTTTTCCGCATCCAATTCTGCAAATTTGATGTCCTGATATTTCTTAGAAGCCGTACAGATTCCTTCTGATGAATATTCTTTGCTTAAAGCCAGTAATTTTTTAGGACACGAACTTCCATAGCGGTTTCTTTTTTGCTTTTCTTTTCTGATTGTTTCGTTTGAGCTTCCTTTCACTGTATTAAAAGGTACACCTAAAGGGGAAAGATTGCTTAAATAAAAATCGTTTTCTTTAGATTTAATCAATAATTCACGGGTTTCATTGTCCATTGATGTTGCTTCCGGAACCAATAAAAACGGAGAGCCCCAACCTACACTGTCAACGCTGTAATGTTTTAACAGAAACTCATGCTCTTCTGACGTGCCTACTCCACCCTGAACCGTAATTTTCATTTCAAGAGGTTGTAAAGCAGGCTGTTTTCCTTTCTGTTCCAGAGCTTTGTTCATTAAAATATATGCAGATTGAATTAATTCATCCTTTTTCAGTTTAAATTCTTCCAAAATAGGCCCCAGCAGTAAACCTTCTGTCGCAAAAGCATGACCGCCACAGTTTAACCCCGACTCTATTCTGTATTCTGAAACCCAGAGCCCTTTTTTAGCCAAAAAATTTCCCTGTATCAATGCTGAACGGAAATCACTTACTTTTAAAATAATTCTCTTTTTTAACCGTCCGTATTCATTAGGAAAAAAATCATCAAATTCTTCGATATAGCTGTATAAACGAGGGTTCATTCCGGCAGAAAGTACAACCGATGAAGACAATTTACTCTTGGCAAAGCCGCGCAAAGAAGCATGAGCATCATTAAACATGATAGGAAGCTGCTCATTCTTATTAAAATTATCTTTGTCAACTTTCGTCATGATATTAACATCGATACTTCCGGGAGCAAGATGTGTTTCAACGAAATTTTTTAGGGAAGAAGTGATATTTTCTTTTTGATGAAGAAAATTCTGTAAGCTTTCCTTGATTTCAGAAGTATTGGGAAGCATTTCCACAAAGTTCTTCAAAGCGGTTTTGTTTCTGGAAATTTCTTCTTTGAATGTCTCAAACTTTTCATTCACAATATCGTCGAGCATATCCAGATAAGCAGTGATCCTTTTTGCCCGATAATCTTCTGTTTTCGTAGAAATCCCAAAGTAGTTCAAATTGAACTTCTTATGGTAAAAATTTTTCATTTTCTCTATAATCTCATCATCAATTATAGAAACTACGGATGAAATACCGTATTGTGCCACACGAATCGGACTGTCGATCGTATAAGCCAATCCCATTACAGGAATATGGAAATTGTGCAAAGGTTTTTTAATCATTATGATTGAATTAAAAATAATTATTACCTCTAAATTCCCATCAACTCATTCACTATTGCAAAAATATCAGTTTAAATTTAATTATGTCATAAATAACAATCTAATTTGCTGTTTATGGAGAAAAGTCATTTTTTATTAGAGCCCGTTTAAATTTTAATCTAAATTTTCTTAAATGAAATAAACACAGTTTATTCTTTAATTAACCACTAAGGATTTAACTAATATTCTATTATTAATTAAGCATTGAGAATCAATAAATTGATTTATTAAGTTTTTTAAGCTTAAATTCTTAATGTTTAAAAAACTTAAACTGGCTCTTAAATAGAGTGATCTTTATTCCCTGATTTTCTTTGAAAACTCAGCCGCAAAAAGTTTTAATTTATTTTAATAAATATTTAAAAGTATCATAACAAACGTATTGAAAGCACCTCCGTTTCGTAACAATTCTTTAAAATAACCTTAAAATTATCGTCAACACATTTTCTAAACAAGCATTTAATTTTGTTCGAATTTAAATCTAAAGAGAAAGTGAAAAAAATTTTTACCTCTGTTTTATTGTGTGCATCAATTTTCTTTTATGCCCAGACAGGAACAGTTTCGGGAAACATTAATGACGATTCTAAAATCGCATTACCCGGAGCAAAAATTATCCTGACTCCCGGAAATATCTATACAACCTCCGACGATCACGGAAATTTTGTATTTCTGAATGTTCCGGCGGGAAATTACACCATGAAAATCGATTATCTGGGATATGGAGCCCACGAATATAATGTAACGGTAGAATCTGATAAAAATACCCGGCAGAATATTGTTTTTGCCAGAAAAGAAACCAGCATTCAGGAAGTTGTGGTAAACGGAGCAACTTTGAAAAACCAGGCAAGAGCTTTAAATAAACAAAAAAGCAATGCCAATATCACCAACGTTATTTCTTCCGACCAGATCGGGCGTTTTCCTGATGCCAATATTGGTGACGCTTTAAAAAGAGTTCCCGGAATTACCATCCAGAATGATCAGGGGGAAGCACGAAATTTAATTATCAGAGGTCTCGCTCCTAATTTAAATTCAGTCACATTAAATGGTGATAGAATTCCCTCAGCAGAAGGTGATAACAGGAATGTTCAGATGGATTTGATTCCTTCGGACATGATTTCCACGATTGAAGTTAATAAAACCCTTACTCCGGATATGGATGCCGATGCGATCGGAGGTTCCGTTAATTTAATTACAAGAGCTTCCCCGAACGGAAAGAGAATTTCGGCAACGTTGGCAGGAGGTTACAGCCCAATTCGTGAGAAAGGAAATTACACGGCAGGTTTGGTGTATGGAGACCGTTTTTTAAACAAAAAATTAGGAGCCGTTTTCAGTTTTTCATATAACAATAATAATTTCGGATCAGATAATATTGAGCCTACGTGGAGCCTTGCCGATGATGCAGCCCAAACCGCTTATGTAAGCAAAATGGGAATCCGTTATTACAACGAGCACCGTATCAGACACAGTTTTGATTTAAATTTGGATTATGAATTTAATTCAAAAAACAAGATTTATGCTTCTGCCATGTACAATTTCAGGAACGATAAAGAAAACCGATATGCTTTAGGGTACAAAATAGATCCGATTTATAATGCTGATGAAACTGCCATTACAGGCTGGGAAGGAAGCATGACCAGACAGAATAAAGGCGGAGATTTTAATAATGATAATACCCGCCTGGAAAGACAGAAAGTTCAGAATTATGCATTGAGAGGTGAACATTTATTAGGTTCCAAAATCGATTTGGATTGGGCAATGAATTACGCTATAGCCAGCGAAAAAAAACCTCACGAAAGAATTATGGAATTTGAAAGTGAAGATTTAACATTTTCAACTGACTTTTCAAATCCCAGAAAACCGATGATTATGCCAATTGGTTCGGACAATTTAGGAAATTATGCACTCAGTGATCTTTCGGATGCCAACAGCTTTACAGAGGAAAAGGAATTCGGCGCTAAAGTAAATCTTCGTTTTCCTTTTTCGGTTATTGACGAACAGAAAGGAAGAATCCGTGTCGGTGCCCGTTTACGAATGAAAACCAAAGAAAGAGAAAATGATTATTTTGCTTTCGAACCTGTTGATGATATGGGAAGCCTACTGAATATTCCGACTACTCATTTTGACGGACACAATTTTCAACCCGGAAATTATGTTCCCGGAACTTTTGCGAGTGCGGCTTATTTAGGACACTTGGATTTATTCAACTCAGGTTTATTTAATTCAGAATCAAAACCTGATGAATTTCTTTCCGGAAATTACAATGCCAAAGAAAATATTTATGCAGGATACATCCGTTGGGATCAGGATTTCAGTGATAAATTATCAATGATTGTCGGTGCCCGTATTGAAACCACCAATATTGATTACACAGGAAATTACGTTTTGGATGAAGAAGATCTGGTAGGAAAAATCACGAATACAAATACCTACACCAATATCCTCCCGAACTTGTCATTTAAATATGTTCCTGTTCAGAATCTTGTTCTTCGTGCCGCATTTACCACTGCTTTAGCCCGCCCGAATTATTACGCTTTGGTTCCTTATCTTAACGTTATTTCAGGAGACGAAGCTATTTCGGCAGGAAACCCGAATCTGAAGGCAACTTACTCTTACAATTTTGATTTCATGGCAGAAAAATATTTCAAATCTGTCGGAATTCTTTCTGGAGGAGTATTTTATAAGAATTTAAAGAACTTTATTTATACCTATTCCAGAAAAAACTATTCTGCAGCCGACTTCGCCAATGATTTCGCAGGACAATCCAACCCGATTCCCACAGGAGACAACAACTGGAGCTTTACACAGCAAAGAAATGGCGACAATGTAGATCTTTTCGGTTTTGAAGTCGCTTTACAAAGACAGTTGGATTTCATTCCGGGAGCTTTCTGGAAAGGGTTAGGAGTGTATGTTAATTATACTTACACGCATTCAAAAGCAAAAGGAATCACCAATGAAGACGGTTTGGAAAGAACAGATGTTGGATTTCCTGGAACGGCACCTCACATGTTCAACGGCTCTTTATCTTGGGAAAACAAACGTTTTTCGGCAAGAGTTTCTATGAATTATGCATCTCATTATGTGGATGAACTGGGAGGAAATTCATTCGAAGACCGTTATTACGACAAGCAGGTTTTCTTGGATGCCAATGCTTCTTACAAAATTACGAGTCAGTTGAGAATCTTTGCTGAAGCGAATAATTTAACCAATCAGCCGTTGAGGTATTATCAGGGAATCCAGAGCAGAACAGCTCAGGCTGAATTTTACAGACCGAGGTTTACCATGGGGGTAAAGTTTGATTTTTAATAATTAGCAAGTTTTTAAAATTTTAAATGAAAAAAGCAAACTACATCATAGCTTTATCCATTTTACCGCTTGTAGTAAATTGTGTCGGGCAAAGTCAATTAGGAAAAAAACTGAAACCAACCGTCGTGACAGAGACGGTAATGTACGATACGGATGATCCTGCGATTTGGATCAACCTTCAGGATGTCTCAAAAAGCATCATCATCGGAACCGATAAAGATACGAATGGCGGTTTGTATGCTTTCGATCTGGACGGAAAAATCATCAATAAAGTCTTAGGATTAAAACGTCCTAATAATGTAGATATCGAATACAGTTTTGAATTCAATGGAAAAAAAATAGACATTGCAGCCACTACCGAAAGGGAAACCAACACAGTAAAACTGTATTCTCTTCCCGACTTAAAGCAAGTTGGAGAGTTTTCAGTTTTTGATGGTGAAACAGAACGTGGCCCTATGGGAATTTCGATGTATAAAAATCCTCGAACCGGAGAAATCTTTGCTGTTGTCGGAAGAAAATCAGGGCCGAGCGATGGTTATCTTTGGCAATACAAATTGGGAGAAAAATCAGGAAAAATCACTGGAGAAGTTGTAAGAAAATTCGGAAAATACAGTGGCTTAAAAGAAATTGAAAGTATTGCTGTAGATGACGAAATGGGATATATTTATTATTCCGACGAGCAATTCGGGGTGCATCAATATTATGCAGATCCGGAAAAAGGTAATGAAGAATTAGCCGTTTTCGGAAAAGGTGATTTCAAATCTGATGTAGAAGGAATTTCTATTTATCCAACTTCTTCAAACACGGGTTATATCCTGGTTTCCAATCAGCAGAAAGATACTTTTAATGTGTATTTAAGAGAAAATCCGGCAAAAGGTATGATTGCAGAAATTCCTGTTTCTACGAGAGAAAGTGACGGCTCTGAGGTCACCAACATCAACCTGGGTCCAAAATTTCCGAAAGGTGTTTTTGTTGCCATGAGCAACGGAAGAGTTTTTCATTTTTACGATTGGCGAATTATTGAAGAAAGAATTAAAGCCAATACGAAATAACAGGAATAAAAATTCAGTTACTGTATTTCAAGAAAACCGTTGCAAACACTGTAATTGCAGCGGTTTCATTTTATAACACAAAACAGAGCTTTTTTAGTTAACATTTTCTAATTAATAATCTTCAAAACATATTATTTTTTATTGCAAAACATTTATTTAAATAAAAGATCTTATGTTAAACTCTATTAATTTCATTTAATTTTTAATAATAAATACAATTCCTTCTTTTTAATCGTTACTTTTACTCAATTATTCGTTTAAGCAAATATTGAAATCCAAGTATTAATGACAAGCAAAATCATTGGTGTAGGCAACTACATTCCTTCCGAAACTATTACCAACTTATTCTTTGATCAACATGTTTTTCTCAATGAAGACGGGATTGTATTAAAGGATAACAATGCTTCCATCACCCGTAAATTACAAAAAATTACAGGTATTGAGGAAAGAAGATACGCCACCAGCAATCAGGTAACTTCGGACCTGGGATTCATTGCTGCACAGGCCGCCATAGAAAATGCAGAAATAGATCCTGAAACGCTGGATTATATCATATTTGCACATAATTTTGGCGATGTACGATTCGGTACTGTACAATCTGATATGGTTCCCAGCCTTGCGGCAAGGGTGAAACATTTATTAAAAATAAAAAATAATTTCTGTGTGGCGTATGATGTGTTGTTCGGCTGTCCGGGATGGATTGAAGGGGTAATACAGGCCAATGCATTCATTAAATCGGGTATTGCAAAAAAATGCCTGGTCATCGGGGCGGAAACGCTGTCGAGAGTTGTTGACATCCATGACAGAGACAGTATGATCTATGCAGATGGTGCCGGAGCTGTTGTTTTGGAGGCTAATTGTGACGAATCTGGAATACAGTCTCATCTTTCAGCTTCCTATACCTTTAAAGAAAAAGACTATCTGTATTTTGGGAAATCTTATAACAACGAAAGCTGCCCAAATACAAAATACATCAAAATGGACGGCAGAAAAATCTATGAGTTTGCCCTTCTGAACGTACCGGATGCCATGAAACAATGCTTTGATAAAAGCGGATATCCTATTGAGCAATTAAATAAAATCATTATCCATCAGGCAAACGAAAAGATGGACGAAGCCATTGTAGAAAGGTTTTATCAGCTGTATGACAAGCCTATGCCCGATCATATCATGCCGATGGTTATTGATAAATTGGGGAACAGCAGTGTAGCAACTATCCCTTCTCTTTTGGCAATGATTCTAAACGGAGAGCTGGAAGCCCATCAGATTGAAAAAGGCGACGTCCTTTTATTTGCATCCGTAGGCGCCGGAATGAATATCAATGCCTTTGTATATAAATATTAAATTTATCTCTTTTCCGGGAAGTCAATTATTAAAAAAACATATATTCATTTTATTTAATGTATATTTGCGATATAATTAATGAATAGGTTCTGCCTTTGCTGCCTGCTGTAGTTTAAAATTTTCATTTTTTTCTTTCAGTTCTGCTTTTTCAGCTGCCCGTTTAAGATTAAATTTAAAGTAATCTACAGATTATAACAACAACAATTTTTTAATATAAATTACCATGCAAGAAGGCACAGTAAAATTTTTTAACGAAACTAAAGGTTTCGGATTCATTTCTCCGGCAGACGGTAGCAAAGACGTATTTGTACATTCATCAGGTCTGGTTTCCAGAAACATTCGTGAGAATGACAAAGTTACTTTCGAAGTTAAGGAAGGACCGAAGGGTTTAAATGCTGTTAATGTAAAATTAGCGTAATCATTAATACCTGAACAGTATTAATATTTTTTTATCATCTTTCACAGTCAGAAAGGTTTTAAAATTCAGATATTAAAGTAAAAAAGCTCTGAGCAAATTGTTCAGAGCTTTTTTTTTATGGATAAAACATTATTTACTGTTCGAAGATCTGGTTTTCAGAAACATATAGGTAAGTCCTAGTCCAAGCCCTGTCAATAAAGCAATTTTTGTTTTTCTGGAAGGAACGGGAAGTATGGTTTCGCCATAAATTCTGTGGGGTTCCGATGATGGCTCCAGAACATTTCCTGAATCGGAAGGTGCATTTTTCACTTTCATTAATAACCTCATTGCTGCAGAAGCTGTATTGATGATAGGTTTTGGAAATAATCCGTACATATTTTTCATCATCATAGAAGTAAAATCCGGAAACAGATCTTTTCTTGGATTTTTTGCCAATTCAACCATTTTTGCTGCGGTATCTCTCGGGTCGGCTGCAAAAGGAGGAATTTTAAAATCAAGCCCCGAATATTTTGCAGAATGCATATTTCCTGTAGAACGCTGAATTTGTGGGTACAGATTACAGATATGCACATTCGGAAAATCTGAAATTTCCCCATGAAGACATTCCATCATCCCTCGAATTCCGAATTTGGTCGCTGAATACACTGCACTGTACGGAGCAGGCATAAAGCCTCCGATAGAAACATTATTGATTAAAATTCCCTCATTCTGTTTTTTAAAAATTGGCAGAACACTGTACGCTCCGTGCATATAGCCGAAAAGATTGGTTTTAATCACCTGTTCATTAAGATCCATCGGGATTTCTTCGAACTTTCCGCTTGCCATTACGCCCGCATTGTTTACCCAAATATCAATTCTTCCATTGAACTGTAATGCTTTGTTTGCCAAATTTTGAACGTCCGAAGCGATGGAAACATCTGTAGGAACAGCCAATGCAGAAACTTCCAAATCCCTGCATAAAGCGACCGTTTCGTCCAGTCCTTCTTTTCCTCGTGCTGCAACAACAATATTACAGCCTTCAAGGGCAAAAGCCTCCGCGACGGCTCTTCCCACTCCGCTGCTTCCTCCTGTAATGACGACAGTTTTTCCTTTGAGACTGTGTAATTGATCTTCTGATTTCATTTTGTGAATGTTTTGGTTTAATACCATAAACCTATTATTATGCCATAAAAGAATATTTTAATTCTGAATTAGCCAGAAAAATTTTGGTTAACTAACAATATTGGAAGTTCTTCCGTACAAAATTTCTGATATCTGCCTTAACAATTGTAATAGGAATATCATGATCTTGCTTTTATACAAATGGGATTATACAATAAAATCCCCACGTTCTGGTGGGGATTATTATTCGTCATAGATTACCCTTCCTTCAAACGGTTCGCTCCAAAAGATAAAAATACTTTCGTCGTGTCTGTGAATTTCGGCTTGAACATTTTCGTACTCACCATCTTCTTTTTGTCTTTCCACAATCAGATCGACACCTTCCCCGATATTTCCTTTACGGAATTCTATTTTATATTCTCCGGATTCGTCTCTTGCAAAATCTTCTTTTTTAAAATTTCTATGTGCCATAACTTTATTTTTTAAGTAAGAGAATAAACCATGCCAAGAAGAATTTTATTATTTTTTCTTAAAAAATCTTAAATAAACTTAAAATTTTTCGTTAAGTAATTTAATGGCATAATATTTTAATACAGTTAGGTAACTCATGTTTAATTTGAGTTTTCATGGTTATTAGTTTTTATCCTCAGATTCTCTCTGGGGATTTTTTATTTGATGAGACTGGTAAAATTTCACAAAAAAAGAACATCTACAAAAGCTGTTCTTTAATTTATACTACTGAATAGTGATGAGTTATATCGCATATGCCCCTCTGTTTTGATAGACATTGATGCCCTCAATTTTATCATTGGCAGTATTATAAATGACTTCTACAGAAAAATGTGAAACTTCATAAAGTACATACTTTATCGTATTGACCATTCTTTCATTCATGATACGTCCTTCGTTCATTACAAAACTGCACTGCTCCTGGTTTGGCATATTTTTAAAATCGTAATAGGAAATATTCATAGCTGCTGTTTTTTAATAGTTTCTATTACATATAGACAATTTCTTTGCCAAATATTGTTAATTTCTTATGTTTTTCAATAATGTGGTATATTTAATTCGTTTTGAAATCATAATTCACGAATCAGGCGGAAAGTAAGATTGATTCTTGGCTTCATCAGCTTGGCCGATTTGGCAATTCTGTGTTCCCAATGCATTTGTAGATCACCTTTCATGATTAATAATGATCCATGTTTCAGCGCTAAGCTATGTTTTTGCTGATGATCTTCAACATTTCTGAAATCGAAATTTCTGGTCTGCCCCAAACTCACCGAAGCAATAACCGGGCGGTCTCCCAGTTCACTGTCTTTATCCCGATGCCACGCAACGGAATCGTTGCCGTCCCGATATAAATTCAACAAAACAGAATTGAATTTGTAGCCTGAAAATTTTTCTATTTTAAGCTTTAAATTAAGCAGTTCCGGCGACCACTGATTAACATTGAATTCGTTTCCACCCAAATGATAAACTTTACTTTCATCGCCATACCAGGCCGTTAAACGTGGGGTAAGTACCATTTTTTGATACATTCTCTGCGTATTCTGCTTCCAGGGAGTTTCATTCAGAAGTTTTTCTTCAAGCTTCGATGCTGCTTTTTCGGATAAGAAAGCAGGTGTATAATCCAACAACTCTTCCGGAAAATGATAATATTCATCTGCATCAAATAAACTTAACTGACTCACTTTTTTTGCTTGAATTATTTTTCTTTAACGTCTTTACTAATTTGTTTTTCTGCCTTTTTCGCTTTCTGCTCCTGAGCTGCTTTTTCCTTCCGCTGCTGTCTTCTCGTCTTTTTCTCGGCACGCCGTTCCTCACGGATGACTTTGTTGGTTTTCTTATTATACAGGGCATCAATAATTCCCTGTCCTGTTTTACTGAAAATCTTAATTTTCGGTTTTTCGTGAGTTCCGGTCACAACAATTGGAAAACCAATTAAACCACCGGGAAGAATCCCGACACGGATCCTTAAATCCAGCAAGCCGTTGAAACTTGTTGTTCCGCTGATTGTCGGCCGCAAGATAGAAACTTTGAAGGTAAATTTATCAACGTGGATCAAATTATTTTTGATGTGTGTTTCGATATTTACTCCTTTCATATTCGGATCGTTGAAAGCTTTTGCTCCGATATTATCTCCCACTGCCGAAAGCATTTTCAGGTTTTTAACTTCCACATCACGAAGATTTACTACTCCTCCCCCTTCTAGAGACGGATAAATCGGCTTCATATTTTTGTCGAAATCCCCTTTTAATTTATAATCCAAAGATACAATTCCTTTTACATTTTTCGCTGCCGTAGCCATTTCACGCACCATATCAATTTCATTGTACGCTCTCTGAACATCAAAATCCAGAACTTTCAAAGCAACATCGTAATTTGCTGTCAACGGAGATTCATCCTGATAACGGGCATCAATATTCATGCGGCTTCCGACTATATCAAATGAAGTATTTTTAAGATAAACCTGACCTTTTTCCACCGAAGCGGTTCCCTTCAGATGATTCAATCCTAATCCTTTAAATTCAACTTTCCTTGCACTAACCCCCAAAGAAACATCCAGATTTTTCGGGATAATCACCACTCCGCTGCTTTTAGGATTTTCTACTTTTGCATATTCAACTTCTATTGACTTGTCGGTATTGTCGCCGTTTTTCAACGCCATAAACTCATCGATCAGAATATAATTTGAATTTAAATTAAATTTTCCGTGAAGCGTTCCCTTTCTTTCAATAAAATAATTAATCGTATTTAAAAGATAGCCATTCAAAGCAAAATCTGACTTTCCGTAGGTTGCAAAGAACTTTCTGAACCACATTTTCTCATTCTCAAACTGAAAATTTCCTTCTTTAATGTAAAACGATTTAGGAAGATATTCTGTCGTGGCCTTTATATTTTTTAAAATTAAATTTCCTCTGTTATCTAATTTGCTGTACTGGCCTGTCGTTGCATAACTTTGTCTGCCATTTAAAGACAAGTCTGCCATAATCAGACCACTGATATCCAAGCCTTTTTTAGCAAAAACTTTATAAATTCTTCCCACATTCAGCACCCCTTTTGCACGCACTTTATACAGAACATCTTCGAAATTCTGCAAATCTGCATTTACAAAAACAGGATTTCCTTCAAAATCAAATTTAAACGGATCGAGCTTTACGCCTAAACTCTTGAAAGTACCGTCCGTATTTATAATATTGGCAACAATATTAATATTCTGAATTGGATTCGGATAATATTTTGTCTTTAGCCAACCGTTTTTCAGATTCAGATAACCGTTCGTTTTCGGGAATAATTTTTTATCTAAGCTAAAGATTCCGTTTGCTTTAATATTTGTATCCATCAAACCTCTCACATCAATGTCTTTCAACCCCAAAGCCTGACTTAAAGTTTGCAAATTGACCGCACCTTTAACATCTGCATTGATCTGCATTTCTTCCAAACCTTTGGTTTTTACCACCGCTTTAAAATTGTTATTCGGACCCAAATCAAAGCTTAGATTTTTTAAATCCAAACCCAATTGTTCTGTATTTAAATCCGGCAGATCCACATTCAGATCCATATTGAAATTGTTCATCGGGACCGGTGCTTTTCCATTGGAAACAAAACCGTCTTTCACAAGCAGCCTAGCCTTTAATCTTGGTTTAAGGTTTTTCGGTTCGCTGAATCTTCCTTTTAAGCTGAAAAACAAATCGCTGTTTCCTTCTATTTTACTGTCTTTTCCCCATTCCATATACTGCGGTGGAAGAACGGAAATCATATCCCGAATTGTCGTTTTCTCTGAAGCTGCATTTATATCGAGATTGTAACCATCTTTCAGAATACTTACAAAACCTGTGAATTTTAAAGGTAATTCATTAATTCTCAACTCATTTTTTCTCAATACAAAAGTCAGCGCATTGGTGTTAATTCTCGTAATCAAATCTGCATGCAACGTTTTCTGTTTGGCGTAATAAATTCTGTTTAAACTAAAATCAAGCTTATCAATATCCAAATCTGTAGTAAGGTCAAAAATATCTTCGCTTAAGCCACCTTTTCCGGTATAGTTCAAGCCTTTTGCATCAACCAAAACTCTGGCTGAATGGTCAATATATTTAATATTCCAGTTTCTCAGCTTAATTAAATCGAGTTTAATCGAAGCTCCTGTACTTGTTGTATCTTTTGGTTTTTCAGAAGGTTTCGCCACATAAACATTATAGTTTGCCTGTCCTTTGCTGTTGACAAAAACATTTCCGTAAGCGTCTGTAACGTAGATTTCATCGATTTTCACCTGTCGGTCAAAAATCAAATTTTTCAGGTTAATTCCCACTGCAACTTCTTTTGCAGCGAGCAAGGTATCGTTTTCAAATGGTTTTGATCCCTTCAATAAAAAATCATCGACAGAAACCGTCAATGAAGGAAAATGTCTGAAAAATGTGAGATGCGTTTTTTTATAATCGAGTTTACCCGCAAGATGTTTGTTGGCAAATATTTTTACCTGTTCAGAGATCGTTCCCGGAAATAAAATCGGAATAATGAACATCAGAAAAAGTATGGCTGCGATTGAAATTCCCGTCCATTTTAGAATTTTCAAAACTATTTTAGTAAACCTTTCCATGATTTGATAATTTTGAGATTAACAAATTAACAGTTATCTAAAATCAAGCCATTGGCGGTAAATTTTATTCTATAACAATACCACAGATATCCATTTAATAAAGAGAAAAGAAGCAAATGGCATAATTTATTCATTAGCCCAGAATAACTTAAAAAAGTATTGTATGAACTTTAAAGAAGCAAAAAAACACAAAGAAGAGTCGCTAAAAAATGCAGACAAATCTGTGCTGGAACTTTTTCACATTGTAATAACTCCATCTAATACTGACGAAAGCGCAAAATTTATAGAAGATTTTCTAAAAAATCCTGAATCTTTTAATGATGAAAGTTGTAAGAAGTATTGTTCGGATGATGATTTTGAAGTAGTGAGTTTTAAGAAGGAATAAATTAAGCACCTACTTTAATTTCATTAATTCTTCAAGCTGAATAATGAAATCAACCTGAGCGGAATTTATTTTCGTTTTTGCTTCTTCAGTATCAAACCATTCCCATTGGTCAACTTCGGGAATTTCTATTACTTTACCTGATTTTGGGGGCCATTCAAAACCAATGGTATTGCTTTTAAAGTCTGACATTTCTATGTAGCTTTCTACCGCCCACGCAAAAACGGTTTTTCCTCCTTTTTGCTTAATTGGATTCAATTCAATAAAATCACCGTTGATTTGTTTGCCAGTTTCTTCTCGGAATTCTATTAAAGCACGCTCAAGAAAATTTTCGTCTTCCAAAACTTCTCCTTTAGGAATCGACCACGCTCCCAAATCTTTTTTTTTCCAGAAAGGTCCGCCAGGATGCACCAGAAAGTAGAAAAACTTCTCATTATTTCTTTTAAACAGTAAAATCCCTGAACTTATCTTCATGATCTACCAATTGTTTAGTCCATTTTCTAAAGCTTTGGCATAATTTCCCTCGTCAAAAGAATAAAGATCCGGCGCTTTATGAGCCCCCCCCATTCTGCGTTCATCTAATTTTTTCAGAATTCCTAAGTTCTTAATTTTTCTGTAAAAATTTCCTCTGTTTAATTCTTTTCCTAAGATCACTTCATACAATTTCTGCAGTTCGGAAAGCGTAAATTTCTCAGGTAGAAGATTATACCCGATGGGTTTATGTGATATTGTTTCTCTTAAAGTTAACAGCGCTTTTTCTATAATTTCCCGATGATCCATCGCCAATTCAATTTCGGGAAGCTTGCTTAAATAAATCCATTCACAGGTTTCGCTGAATTCGTCCGCTATCGGGTTAAACTGATCAGGATTATACAAAGCATAATACCCTATCGAAACAAATCTCTGCTTATGAAACAGGGTTTCGTCAAAATCCTCAAAATAAAACTCACTTCTGTTTTTCTTACCAAAAACACCAAATTCCTGTAAATAAACGTCGGTAAGACCTGCTCTATCCTTCAAAATTCGTACAACCGCCTCATCCAGATCTTCATCTTTTCGCACATATCCTCCAGGAAGAAGCCATTGTTTCCGGTAATTCATTTTCAAAAGCAAAACTTTCAGTTCATTCTGATCAAAACCAAAAATTACGGGATCTGCCGATAGGTGAGGCAAAAAAATCTCTTTTGCTTCGTTCGATTTATTAAGGAGTTGCTGTTTAGAATCCATTGAAGAATAAAATCTTATAAGACAAATTTAATGATAAAAATCCTGACGTCATATGAAAAAAGAGCTCTTGAGGTACTTTTTGGGGAAAATTTAAACTGATTTTTATCATTGTTTCCATAAGAATCAATAAAAACTATCCTTTTACATTAAAATTACAAATCTGATTATCAATTCATTAAATTAATTATTAAATTTTATTAACATTTTGTTTGGTAAATTAAAGGAAACAATGTAGTATTGTAATGTTTCACATTGAAGCAATGAATTTAAACACGTTCTGGGATAAAATTACTTTGATAAATAGCTCTTTCTTTGAGTAAAAAATTCAGGAAAAAGATACACTTGTCTTTCACTGAAGATTGCACTTTCTTGCAAGAGTAAACTTGCAATGTATGCGATAAAATTAAATGCTGATGAAAACCGGCTGTAAATAATCCTTCCGGTATTGAAAATTAAAGCCTCATCCAATGATTTTTTTGGATGCAAGATATTTTGTGTCTTTTTTAAACGTATTAATACAATTAAAAAACTGATAATCAATAAATTAAAATTATAAAGAAGAAATTATAACTAACTGTACGATGAGAAAATCAACCCTAAAAATTTCAGCATTAGGCCTAATGCTTTCCTTTGTCACCGCTTTTGGACAGGAAACAGATAGCTTAACTGTTAAAAATGCTTTAAAAGAAGCTTCAAAAACCCAGGAAGGCGTAAAAACTGTGACTTCCAAAGAAGACAACAACAGAAACGTAATGCTGAACGCAGCCAATAATACAAGTCCGAGAGACGTGAATATCGGTTTGCCGGCAACGGTGGGAGGCATTACAATCCTTGAAAACGATTTGCCTACTGTTTACTTTTTCTGGCCCGAACTACCCAACAAAACGTGGAGACAAAGTGTAGGTCTTGAAAGAACCGGACTTTTAAAAATGGACCAATTAGCCAACACAATGGGTGACCTTGGTTTCGCGGTTAATTCTTATTCTCAAACGGGGACTAAAGATTTTAAACTGAAAGGAAAATTCACGACGAGTACTTTTGGGTGGTTACAAGGCGATGTCAATGCTTCCGGGCCGATTTCAAAAAACGGTTGGACATATACGGTTGGTGCTTTTGCTAATTACGACCCAAGTACTTTTAAGCTAGGATTCAACAGAAATGTGGATGAAACCAAAATTTTCAGAGCGGGAGTTACCAAATATTTCAATGATGATAAAGGTAAAATCTCGATCTTATATAAATATGCAGATTCTTTCAACGCAGGAAACTACGCGGTTTTCCAATATGGAGCGGAAGGAAAAGTGACGGAGCTTGACAATTTCAGAATCGGAAGAGATTCTTATGTGGTGAACGATGGACAGATCAGAATGAAAGATATCCTTTCAGGACAGGATTACTGGGCTGGAATGAGTGGAAAAGATAACAGAACGTCTTCCCACAACATCGATATTTTCGGAAATTATTTATTGAATAACGGCTGGAATTTCAAATTCTCAACAAGAGCGCATTTTGCAACTGCAAGAATGTCAACCATTATTCCTTTGAGTATTTTCAATGCGGATGCTTCGGCGGGTTATACTTTGCAAAACGGTCAGGCTTACTCAGGTCCGGTTGGGACTCAGTTGGCGATGCATACGCCTGAAACTCCGATTACCAATATCGCAGGTCGTTTTTCATTAAACAAACAAATCGGAAATCATAATGTGACTGTCGGTTTGTTGGAACAATATTATAACATCGATAAATTCACCTCAAACCGTTCGTTCTTTTTCCAGACTGTTGGAGCGCAGCCTCAGAGATTGATTGGTCCAAATACGGACAGCTACGGATTCTACAATTACAACGTTGGCGGAGAATTCCACAGCGGAACAGAAAACAAACTTTCGGTTTATGCCAACGACGAATGGAAAGTTTCTGATAACTTCAATATAAGCTACGGGCTGCATTTAAGAAATCAAATCATTGACGGACAGTATTCTACAACACCAAGGTCTCCTAATTTTGTTTTCGGAGCTAATGATTTCCAGAATATCAAAGAAAACTGGTTCCACATCGCAGGAAGTTTGAATGCCACTTATAACATCAATAAAAACTTCGGGCTTTTAGCTAACTTCTTATATACCGAAGAAAACAGAAGATTGGAGAGTTATTCTCAGCCATTCACACCAGATACAGGAAAAATCAAAAGTCCATTGGGAGCGTTCGGAGTTTTCTGGAATACCAATTTCATTCAGTTGATTTCTCAGGCCACCTGGTTGACGAAGAACGGATATTTAGGAAGATACAACCTCGTAAATCCTAATAATACCACACAGGTAAGCGTTGCTCAGGTAGATTACAGCATTCAAACATTAGGTTGGACGACTGACTTTGTTTTGAAGCCTTTCAAAGGATTCAATTTACACTATTTGATAACATTCCAAAATCCGGTTTACAAAGATTTTGCATTTGATGCTTTTGGACAAAACTACAATTATGGAGACAAAAATGTAGTTGGAGTTGCGAAAACATTGATGGAAATCGACCCGAGTTATACAACAGGGAAATTCAGATTCTGGGCAAGTTTCAGATATTTCTCTAAGCAATATGCAAGTATTACGAATGCATTGTATTTCGCTCCGAGATGGGAAACTTTTGGTGGTGTGAATTATACGGTTAATAAAAATATCAATTTGGGTGCAACAGTAATCAACTTCCTGAACCAAAGAGGAGCAAGTGGAACCATCAACGGTGCCGAATTGATTACAGACGCAAGTCAATATTACGGAAGATTGCTGACGGGTACGTACATTATGCCATTGACAGGTCAATTCTCAGTAAGCTTTAATTTCTAAAATGTAAACAATGAAAAGAACGGTTTTAAATGTTGCTGCATTATTTTTAGGAGTAACAGCATTTGCACAAAATATTCAAACAGTTACGAATTCTAAAGGTCCTGTTTTGGGATATTCCACAGATTCTGGTGTTAAAATTCTGACAGTCGGAGGAAATAAATTCAAAGATTTAAATAAAAACGGAAAACTCGATAAATACGAAGACTGGAGACTTCCTGTTGATGAAAGAGCGAAAGATTTAGCTTCAAAAATGTCTATCGAACAGATTGCAGGTTTGATGTTATACAGCGGTCACCAATCGGTTCCGGCGCCACCAGATGGCATAAGAGCAGGAAAATATAACGGCAAATTTTATAAGGAGAGCAGTGCAAAAGCCTCTGATTTAACAGATCAGCAAAAGAAATTTTTAAAGGAAGACAACCTTCGTCACGTTTTGGTAACCACGGTAGAATCTCCTGTAATTGCCGCACAATGGAGCAACAATATTCAGGCCTATATCGAAGGTTTAGGATTGGGAATTCCTGCGAACAACAGTACAGACCCGAGACATTCTGCAACAGTAACAGCCGAATTTAATGAAGGAGCCGGCGGCCAGATTTCTCTTTGGCCAGATGGATTGGCGATGGGTGCCACTTTCGACCCGGAATTGGTTAAAAAATTCGGAAACATCGCTGCTCAGGAATACAGAGCGTTGGGAATCTCAACAGCATTATCTCCACAAATCGATTTAGGAACAGAACCTCGTTGGTACAGAATCGCTTACGTCTTTTCTGAAAGTCCGGAATTAACGGCGGATTTAGGAAGAGGTTACATCGATGGTTTCCAGACCACTTCTGGCAGCAAAAACGGTTGGGGAAACAAAAGTGTGAATGCAATGGTAAAACACTGGCCGGGAGGCGGACCTGAAGAAGGCGGTCGCGACGGTCACTGGGCAATGGGGAAATTTGCGGTTTATCCGGGGAATAATTTCCAAAATCACGTAAAGCCTTTTACAGAAGGTGCTTTCAAATTAAATGGTGGAACTAAGGAAGCTTCTGCGGTGATGCCTTATTACACGATTAGCTTTGATCAGGATACAAAAAACGGCGAAAATGTTGGAAACGGTTACAGCAAATATTTAATCACAGATTTACTTCGTGGAAAATACAAATATGACGGCGTAGTTTGTACCGATTGGCTAATTACAGCGGACGAACCAAAAACACCGGGCGGATTTGCCGGAAAACCTTGGGGCGCAGAAAAATTATCCATCGCGGAACGTCATTATAAAGTGTTGGAAGCGGGTGTTGACCAATTTGGAGGAAATAATGACAAAGGACCCGTTCTGGAAGCCTATCAAATGGGCGTAAAAGAACACGGCGAAAAAGCGTATCGTGCAAAATTTGAGCAGTCAGCCGTTCGCTTATTGAGAAATTTCTTCAGAACCGGATTATTTGAAAATCCTTATGTCAATGTTGAAGAAACCAAAAAAATCGTTGGTAATCCTGAATTTATGAAAGCAGGTTACGAAGCTCAGGTAAAATCTATCGTACTATTGAAAAACAAAGCGAATATTCTTCCGATCAAAGAAAGAAAAACGGTTTACATTCCGAAGAGATATTCTCCGGCAACGTTCAACTGGTGGGGGATTTACACGGCTCCTACTTTGGATTTCCCTGTTGATATCGAGAAAATCAAGAAACATTATAACGTAACCGAAGACCCTACAAAAGCGGATTTTGCATTGGTTTTTGTGAAAAGTCCGCACAGTGAAGAAGGTGGTTACAGCGACATCGATGCTAAAGAAGGCGGAAACGGTTACCTTCCGATTTCTCTTCAATACCAGACTTACACAGCGACAGAAGCTCGTGAAAAAAGTATCGCAGCGGGAGATCCTGTTGTTGCACCCAACGTACACGACAGAACTTTCAAAAATAAAACTTCAACGGTGACCAACTTTACAGATTTGTTGACGATTGAAAATACATACAAAGCAATGAACGGAAAACCTGTCATTGTTTCTGTAACGGCTTCAAAGCCGATGGTTTTCAACGAATTTGAAAAGCACGCTGATGTAATTCTGATGAACTTCAATGTATCCAATCAAGCGGTAGTTGATATCGTAACAGGAAAATACGAGCCTTCAGGATTACTTCCTTTACAAATGCCTGCAAATATGGCAACCGTTGAAAAACAAAAAGAAGACGTACCTTACGATATGGAAACACACAAAGATTCCGAAGGTCACAACTACGATTTCGGATACGGAATGAACTGGTCTGGTGTAATCAAAGATGCAAGAACAGCGAAATATAAAAAGTAATTGAAAAGATTCTGAGTCTGTATTGTACAGGCTCAGAATTTTATTTTTTGAATTAAAAACTGTCTGATTTTTAAACCACAAAAGTCACAAAAGATTAAAGCTATAATTAATATTTAAAAAAAGTTCACAAAATCGAAAATCAAAGATTTTCAAAACTAATGTGTTCTAATATTTTCAAAGCTTTAAAACTTAAATCTAATGTGACTAATATGTTAAAAGTAAAAAACTTTTGTGCCTTTTGTGGTTAAATCTCACAGTTATCAAACTAAAAGAAAAACAATGAAAATTAATTTCAAAACCTATAAAAAAGTTCAGAATCTTGCCGTTAGTTTCTTGATGATGAGTTCCGCTTTCGGACAGGCCCAAACTGTTTCCAATCAGGAAAGACCGAGAATCATTATTACAGCCGACCCGGAATTGGACGACAGCAATTCGATGATTCGTTTTTTGCTGTACAGTTCAGATTTGGATATTGACGGATTGGTGTATGCCAGCAGCGCATTCCATTGGAAAGGCGACGGAAAAGGGACGAAATGGTTCGTTCCGAGTAGAGAATA
This sequence comes from Chryseobacterium arachidis, assembly GCF_900129245.1. Classification (GTDB taxonomy): domain Bacteria; phylum Bacteroidota; class Bacteroidia; order Flavobacteriales; family Weeksellaceae; genus Chryseobacterium; species Chryseobacterium arachidis. The sequence goes on along the minus strand of NZ_FQUT01000018.1, from coordinate 75,679 downwards.
CTCAAGATTTGGAACTGGAATTTGTCCTTGCGAATCCTGGAGATGGGGCGAAGATGAAAAATTCATTCACGATGCGGTGGATGCGTATGCTAAATCTTATTCCAATTTAAAAGTTCATAATCCAAATTATCCTTCTCCGGAAGTTTTAAAATCAAAAATTAAATATGGAAATATTGAGTTTGATGGCGATATTTCTAAAGATTCTGAAGGTTCCAATTTAATTAAAGCTGCCATTCTTGATAACAAACCAGGAAAATTATACGTCACCGCTTGGGGCGGATTGAGCACAATTGCAAGAGCTTTAAAATCGATTCAGGAAGAGTTTGAAAATACAACAGATTGGGAAAAAATTCAGACTAAAGTAGCAAGAAAATTAGTCATTTTACCTTCAGGAGACCAAGACGACACGTACGCTTCTTACATCAAACCCAATTGGCCAAAACTGGATTACAGGGAATTTGTAGACGGACCAAACTACGGTTACACCGCTCCTTTGAAGGCAAGTCCTGAAAATGCAAAATATTTCTCAGCCGATTGGATGAAGAAAAATATTTCCCACAAAGGCGCTTTTGGCGAACTTTACCGAGTTTGGGGCGACGGAAAACAAATGGTAAAAAATGATATTGTCGATTTCTTCGGATTCTCAGGTGTAACCGCTGAAGAGCTGAAAAAACAGGGCTATAAAGTCTGGATGCCGTTACAGCCGAAAGGTTCTTTTTTAAGTGAAGGCGACAATTTTACCTTTATGAATATGCTCGGAAATGGATTGCGTGCTTACGAATCCGGTTCTTATGGCGGTTGGGGTGGAATTGAACCTGCTTCAAAAGCCAGTTCCAATATGTTTTTCGATAATGCAGCGGACGGAAATAACAGCGCAGAAGCAATGGCCAATTCGATGGCTTCCAAAGAGAAATCGGAGAAAGAATTGGCTTTCCCAAACTTTTTACCACAAGCGATGAATGATTTTGCAGCAAGATTAACTTGGTCTACGACATCTACTTTTTCCAAGGCTAATCACGAACCGGTTGTAAAAATTTTAGGCCCGACAAATATCCGTTCTTCGGCAGGTGAAAAAGTTCCCTTGTACGGTTCTGTAACCGATCCGGACGGAAATAAAGTGACGATAAAATGGTGGCAGTTCAAGCAAGCAGGAACTTATAATGGTGATGTTGAAATTTCAAAATCAGACAGCTTAAATCCCGAAATCATTGTTCCCAAAACAGCAAAAAGCGGACAAACCATTCACCTGATTTTAGAAGCTACAGATAACGGAACTCCTGCATTGACGAGATATCAACGTGTCATCATCACGGTAAGATAATTTAAAAATGATTCATAATTGATAATAATGAATGTCTTAAAACCGGACTAAAAATATCAGGTTTTAACGAAACTTATTTTTCTTAATGAAAATAAACAAAGTTTATTCTTAAAATATTTAAACATTAAGGATTTAAGAAATACCATAATTATTAAAAATTAAGAAATCAATAGATTGATTTTTATTAAGATACATTAAGTAAATGCTCTTTAAAACTTAATTACTTAATGTTTAAAATTAAAATACACACAATTAAAATATGAAAATCAAATACACAATCTATTCATTAATGCTAAGTTCATTAATGTTTGCCCAGGAAAACCTTGATTTCAGCGGAAAGAAAAATTTAATTTCTCCCGAAATCAATGGTCAGAATGTTACTTTTCGTTTGCTCGCTCCCAATGCGAACAGCGTACAACTGCAGGGAAACTGGTTTCCGTCAAAAGGAATGGAGCCGGGTTTCGTGGATTTGCAAAAAGACAAAGACGGCGTTTGGAGTTTTTCAAAAAATGATTTCAATCCCGATATTTATACCTACTCATTCGTTGTTGACGGCGTAAAAGCCAACGACCCGAACAATTCTTACCAGGTGCGTGATGTTTCCTCGGTGATGAGTATGATTTTGATTGATGGAAAGCAATCCGAAAATTACAAAGTTCAAAATGTCCCGCACGGAACAGTTTCCAAAAGATGGTACAAATCAAACGGACTGAAAGAAGACAGAAGATTAACCGTTTACACACCTCCGGGTTACGAAAATTCAAAAGAAAAATTCCCGGTTTTGTATTTGCTTCACGGAATGGGTGGCGACGAAGAAGCGTGGATGACTTTGGGAAGAGTATCGCAGATTTTGGATAATTTAATTGCCCAGGGAAAAGCAAAACCGATGATTGTCGTAATGCCAAACGGTCACACCAGTAATGCCGCAGCGCCAGGCGAATCTTCGAGAGGGTTTTATAAAATTGATATGAGGACGCCGGATATTTTCAGTGGCGATATGGAAACGTATTTCAAGGAAATTATGAATTTCACAGAATCTAATTATCGTGTAAAAGCCGATGCCAAAAATCGCGCCATTGCCGGACTTTCGATGGGAGGTTTTCATTCGCTGTACATTTCTGCCAATCAGCCAAAAACGTTTGATTATGTCGGTCTTTTTTCGCCTGCGATTCTTCCGCCAGACGAAAAGAAAAGCTCTGTTTATCAGAATTTAGATTCAAAATTGAAAACTCAACAAACAAATTCCTACAAATTGTATTGGATTGCCATTGGAAAGACAGATTTTCTCTATAAAAATGTAGAAGAATACCGTCAGAAACTCGACAAAATGAACTTCAAATATCAATATGTAGAATCCGAAGGTGGTCACACGTGGAGCAATTGGAGAACGTATTTAAACGAGTTTGTTACACAGTTATTTAAGTAAAATAATAATTATTTGGACAGCTTACTCCGCCTGTAGTTTATCCTGAGCTTGTCGAAGGGCTCCCAATCTTTTTTGTGGACGATTTCAATCTAAATAGAACTTGAGTACAAGCAAAAAAGGATTTCCGCTCAAGTCGGGCTGCGAGAGATTCGCTGTTAAGAATTAGCAGAATGTTTGTCATTCAGAGCGAAACGAAGTGGAGCGTGGAATCTAAAAATTCAATTCGTGCAGAGATTCCTACGGAATGACAAACTAACTGTCAGTTTAATGCGGTCTTCGCTGAGTGAAACGCCTTTGCGAACGAAAAATATACAGAATAATTAAAAAAAATCTTTGCGCTCTTTGCGTTTAAAATAATAAAAATCAATGAAAAAATTAATTATAGCAAGTTTATTCCTTTTCGGTTTAAACAGCATCAATGCTCAAAAATCAATTCCATTATACAAAGGAAAAGCGCCGGGAACAGAAAACTGGACGCAGAAAGAAGCACAGCAATTCAACGAATTGTTTAAAACAGAAGTTGTTTTCAACGTTACACAACCTTCAATTTTGGTTTTTGAAGCCGATAAATCAAAAGCCAACGGAACAGTTGTCGTTGTCGCTCCGGGTGGAGGTTTCCAAAGTTTATCCATCAACCGAGAAGGAATTGATATGGCAAAAAAACTCGCAGAAAACGGAATTACCGCTGTGGTTTTAAAATACAGACTATTGGAAACCAAATCCAACGACCCAGCGAAAGAAATGATGGAAAACATCAAAGACAGACCTGCTTTCGACAAGAGAACAGCACCAATTAAAGTAATGGCAGGAGAAGATATCAAAACAACAATTTCTTATGTAAGAACACACGCAAAAGAATTGAACATCAATCCTGAAAAATTAGGAGTAATAGGATTTTCTGCAGGAGCAAGTGTAATTTTGGAAAGCGTTCTTCACAGCAAAGATGCTTCAACTTTGCCAAATTTCGCAGCTTCAATTTACGGCGGACCAAGTCAGGAAATTTTAGATACAGAAATTCCGAAATCTCCACTTCCATTATTCATTTGTGCAGCAAGTGATGACCAGTTGAAATTAGCTCCGAAATCAGTTTTACTATACAACAAATGGTTGGAAGCAGGACAGCCAACCGAACTTCACATCTACGAAAAAGGCGGCCACGGTTTTGGAATGGGAAAGCAGAATTTACCTGTTGACAAATGGTCTGATGTTTATTTGGACTGGTTGAGATTTCATAAGTTTTTATAAATATTTTAATTAAATCATAAAGATTGGATTAGTTAAAATCTCACGCAGATTAAGCAAATTTTGCAGATAAATACAATTAAAAATCTGCTCTATCTGAATAATCTGCGAAAAAATTTTAATGAAATCAACATCTCTTTTGTGGTTAATTCAAAACCAAAGCAATGAAATCAATTTTTAATATAGTTTCTTTTTTTGCGGCAATGGCTGTGTCCGCACAGTCTACTGCCGTGATTTCGGAAATGGATAAATATGTTAAACCCCGCTATCGAGTCATCGTCGACAATGATTTCGGTGGCGATCCCGACGGACTTTTCCAGCTCGTTCATCAGATTCTTTCGCCTTCTGCGGAAATCAAGGGAATTATTGGTTCACATTTAAAACCGGGCGACCCTTTTGATTCTTCAAAAATTACTGCAGAAAACGCTGTAAAGAAAGTCAATGAAACTTTGGAAGTGATGAATCTGAAAAACAAATTCAATGTTTTTCAAGGTTCAAATGACCAATTGAAAGATTTAAAAACTCCAAACATTTCCGAAGGTGCAAAAGCAATCGTTGCAGAAGCAATGAAAGCCGATGAGAAAAATCCTTTGTTCGTAGTTTGTGGCGCTGGTTTAACGGAAGTTGCAAGTGCTTATCTGATGGAACCAAAAATCGCTGACAAAATCGTTGTCGTTTGGATTGGCGGTCCTGAATATTCCGATTTAGCAGCGCCTCCTCCCGGATTTACCCCTTTAGAATACAATCTTGGAATCGATATTATAGCTGCTCAAGTTGTTTTCAACGAATCCAATTTAAACATTTGGCAAATCCCGAGAAATGCTTATAGACAGACTTTGATGTCTTACACCGAACTTATTACCAAAGTAAAACCTGAAGGAAAAACGGGAGCTTATTTAACCAGGAAAATCGAAGAGTTAATGGAAAGAGTTCAGAAACTGAATTTCCATATCGGTGAAACTTACATTATGGGAGATTCACCTTTGGTGTTGGTGACGGCTTTACAGTCTTCGTTTGAGGCAGATTCTTCATCAAGTTCTTATGTTCTGAAAAACGCTCCGAAAATCGATGATAATGGTTTGTATCAATACAATCCAAAAGGAAAAAGCATCAGAGTTTATACGCAACTCGACACAAGACTGATGTTCGAGGATTTCTACACAAAACTAAAATTATTCAACAAAAAAAATTAAAAATATAGTATTATGAACAAGAACGAAACTACCTTGCTTATGCTTTCAAAAAAAGCAAAGTTTGCAGGATTGTTCCTGGCTTTGTTAGCAGCTTCGCCCTTTACAAAGGCTCAAAATAATCCGACTGTTACCGTTGGTGGAAAGACATTCAAAGACCTTAATAAAAATGGTAAACTCGACGTCTGGGAAGATACAAGACTTTCGGTGGACAAAAGAATTGATGCCATCATCAAGCAAATGACCAACGAGGAAAAAGTAAACCTTTTAATCGGAACAGGAATGCCCGGAATCGAAGTTCTGACGGGGCCTGTCGGAGATTCAAAGCAAGGATTGGTTCCCGGAGCAGCGGGTGGAACAGCTAATTTCGATCGATTCGGAATTCCTGCGACGGTAGTTGCGGACGGACCTGCCGGTTTGAGAATTGCACCGACAAGAGAGAATAATTCAAAAACGTATTATGCAACAGCATTTCCTGTGGGAACAGCGTTGGCTTCAACCTGGAATAAAACACTTTTGGAGCAGGTGGGAAAAGCAATGGGAAATGAAGTGAAAGAATATGGTGTTGATGTCCTTTTAGCGCCGGCTTTGAATATTCAAAGAAATCCCTTGAACGGCAGAAACTTCGAATATTATTCTGAAGACCCTTTGATTTCAGGAAAAACGGCTGCTGCCATTGTGAACGGAATTCAGTCTCAGGGGGTGGGAACTTCCATCAAACATTTCGCTGCGAATAATGAAGAAACCAGCCGTTTAACAATCAATGCTCACGTTTCTGAAAGAGCGATGAGAGAATTGTATTTGAGAAATTTCGAAATTACCGTTAAAGAATCTCAGCCTTGGACAGTAATGTCGTCTTACAACAAAGTGAACGGCGTTTATACGTCAGATTCAAAAGATTTACTGACTCAGGTTTTGAGAAACGAATGGGGTTTCAAAGGCATTGTAATGACCGACTGGTTCGGAGGTTTCCCAGGTTTTGAATCTATCAGAAGCGGCGGAATTTCCGACGTTGTCAAACAGATGAATGCAGGAAACGACCTTTTGATGCCGGGAATTCCGGCACAGAAAAAAGTATTGTTGGAAGCTTTGAATTCAGGGAAAGTATCTCAGGAAGTTGCCAACCTCAATGTGAAAAGAATCTTGGAATATGTATTCAAAACACCAACTTTTGCCCGATACCAATACAGCGACAAACCTAATCTTGCAGAACACGCAGAAGTAACAAGAAGTGCTGCGACGGAAGGAATGGTTTTGCTTAAAAACGAACAAAATACTTTGCCTTTTGACAACAAGCAGAAAGAAGTTTCCTTATTCGGTGTGACTTCTTATGCATGGATAACAGGCGGAACAGGAAGCGGAAGTGTAAATAACAAGCACACCGTTTCTCTTTTGGAAGGTTTAAATGCGGCAGGTTACAAATTAGACAAAGAACTGGTCGATTTATATACACCACACGCTGAAAAAGAAGTAGCCGCCGAAAAGGAAAGAAGAAAAGCAAAAGGAATTTTGGCTTTACCGGAAAGACTTCCCGAAATGAAACTGGATGATGCGTTCTATGCTAAAAAAGCAGAAACTTCGGAAATCGCTTTCGTGACGTTGGGAAGAAACTCAGGAGAAGGCGGTGACAGAGTTGTTGATAATGATTTCAATCTGGCAACGGAAGAAATCGAAATGCTGGATAAAATCTCAAAAGCGTTCCACGCAAAAGGGAAGAAAGTGGTTGTGATTTTAAATATCGGCGGTGTTATCGAAACCGCTTCCTGGAAAGATAAAGTTGATGCCATTCTTTTGGCTTGGCAGCCGGGACAGGAAGGTGGACATTCTGTTGCAGATGTGGTTTCAGGCAAAGTAAACCCTTCCGGAAAACTGACGATGACTTTCCCTGTGAATTACGCAGACCACGCTTCAGCAAAGAATTTCCCTGGAATTCCTGCGGATAATCCGAAAGAGGTGACGTATCAGGAAGGTGTGTATGTTGGATACCGTTATTTCAATACATTTGGCGTGAAACCTTCTTATGAATTCGGTTATGGTAAGTCTTATACGGATTTTGCGTATTCGAATATTAAAACCAATTCAACAACTTTTAATAATACATTAGAAGTTACGGTTGATGTAAAAAATACTGGTAAGGTTGCCGGAAAAGAAGTGGTAGAATTGTACGTTTCAGCTCCGGGAAAAAATATTGACAAACCAAAATCTGAACTGAAAGCGTATGCTAAAACCAAAGAGCTTAAACCGGAAGAATCTCAAACCGTTACCTTGACTTTGAATCCAAAAGATTTAGCATCCTATGAAACCGCAAAATCTGCGTGGGTTGCAGAAGCCGGAACTTACAAAATTTCTGTGGGAGCATCTTCTTTGGACATTAAGCAGACTGCAGAATTCTCTGTTCCAAAAGAATTGGTGGTGGAGAAAGTTCAGCATATTTTGCCTGCAGACCAAAAGTTTGAAGATTTGAAACCTTAATTAAATATTCTGACTCTGCGTCAATTCGAGTGATTTTTGAAATGAAGTGGAAAAAATTGGATCGAGAATGGGTAATGAAACCCAAAATTCTCGATACAAATTCTTTCAGAATTTTACTCGAATTGACGATTTACAAAAAAATTAAATATGTATTTAGCCCTACGTCAATTCGAGTGATTTTTGAAACGAAGTGGAAAAAATTGTATCGAGAATGGATTATGAAACAAAAAATTCTCGATACAAATTCTTTCAGAATTTTACTCGAATTGACGATTTACAAAAAAGTAACAGTATTCAACACAAATTTATTATCTCAAAGTGAGATTTTATCAACAAAAGAGGCTATCTTTAACCTCTTTTAATTATATGAATGTTATGATCAATGAAGTAAAGACAAAAAGCAGGAATTATACAGTTCCGCTTATTACCATTACCCTTTTATTTTTTATGTGGGGATTCATTACCTGTATGAATGATATCCTTATCCCCTATCTGAAACAGCTCTTCAACCTTACGTTTTTCAAATCGATGTTGGTGCAGTTCTGTTTCTTCGGAGCTTACTTTATTGGCTCAATGATTTATTTTCTGATCTCAATGATCAGCGAAGACCCAATCAACAAAGTAGGATACAAGAAAGGAATTATTTTCGGGATTTTCCTGTCGGCTTTCGGATGTATTCTGTTTTACCCGGCGGCAACTTTCACTTCTTACGGATTGTTCCTTGGTGCACTCTTCGTTCTTGGATTAGGATTTACCATTCTTCAGATTACAGCGAATGCTTATGTATCACTTTTAGGTTCTCCAGAATCTGCATCGAGCAGACTGAATATGACTCAGGCTTTCAATGCATTCGGGACAACCATTGCACCGGTTTTGGGTGGACATTTAATCTTTGAATTTTTCTCTGCCGATGACGGTTCGTTCTCTGCAGTGGCAACGAGAATTCCTTATTTAATTTTCGCGGGAATCTTATTATTGGTTGCTTTATTAATTTCTCAGGTAAAGCTTCCTTCTTTCCAGGGTGAAGAAGAGGAAGCTATAAAAGGTTTGGGAGCACTTCAGTATCCGCATCTTTTGTTCGGGGTTTTTGCCATGTTCTGTTATGTAGGTGGGGAAGTAGCGGTAGGAAGTTTTATCATCAGTTTCCTTGAGCAGCCACAGGTAATGAACCTGAATGAAGTGGTAAGTAAAAACTATCTTTCTCTGTATTGGGGTGGTGCGATGATTGGAAGATTTTTGGGAGCTATCTCTCTTAATCAGGCAATCAGTCAGCAGAAAAAAGCTTTATACATGATTGGTGCTGCAGCTGCAGTATTCTTAGTTATTTTCAGTATTGTTGATTTAACGTTTTCACAGATTAGCTTCTTCCTGGTGTTTATTGTATTAAACTTTATTGCTTTCTTTATCGGAAAATCTGCTCCGGCAAGAACGTTATCGATCTTTGCATCCATCAACGTGTTGTTGTTGATTTCTGCAATGGTAAATCAGGGCGAATTAGCGATGTACAGCATTTTAGGAATCGGAATTTTCAACTCGATTATGTTCTCTAATATTTATACACTTGCCATTTCAGGATTAGGAAAATACACAAGCCAGGGTTCGTCATTGGTGGTGATGGCCATCTTAGGAGGTGCCATTGTTCCTATTTTCCAGGGATATCTTGCGGATACTTTCGGAGTACAGAAATCGTTTATCATCCCTGTGTTCTGTTATGTAGCCATCTTAATTTTTGGAGCATACTGTACTAAATATTTAGGACACGTAAAACAGGATGCTGATGCAAAATCAGGACATTAAGATTTTTTAATTTTATATAAGGAAAAACCTGCTGTTGAGCAGGTTTTTTTTATGGTCTACAACAAATATAAACTTCAGTATTTGCTTCATAACAACTAGAAATTAAAGAGGAAACAAACCAAAGAATCTGTATTACCTCGTTTCTTTCAACAAAGTACTCTGCATTTTGTAGCTTCATCAATCTGTCTTCTAAAGCAGCTTTACTAATGAAATTGATTACTATAAATACTTGTTTTTTTATATTAGGATAACCTTTTACTTTTTTGAAGTATTCAATTACGTCTTCTTCATCTTGTCCTGTTCTTATTCTAGAGATTTGGGTTACAATGCCATCATTTTTATAAGTTCTTTGCCAGTAATTTTCTTTTAAACTCCATTGGTCTTCTCCAGGACTTAGGTTACCTAAGTTTTTAAGAGCTTGACCAATAATGTCTTGAAAATCAGAAGCTGAAAAATTTGAATCTTTATATTTTGAGTGGTAAAAAGATATTGTATTTTCGCTTAGTCCAATATGATCCGCCCATTCTTTATAAAGATCGTCACAAATAAAATAATCATGATTAGCCATGAATTCTTCTTCCACAAAACCAAAAACTGAATTTGTATCAAAAAGTGTTGATGTAATTCTAAAACTACCTTTTTCAGAACTCACATTTTCTAATTCTGAATATGGAATAAATATTTTGAGAAGTCCTTCTAAATTTCCTAATAGTCTGCTATCCTTAAACAATTTTCTATTACAATAAATAAGTTCAGGATTATCAAATGTAATTATATAGCTTTTTGTCCAATTAAGAACAGATAAAATTGGAAAAGATAAATCGTTCTCGTACTCTACATGCACTTTTGCTAGCTTTGCTGAGCGAAGAGTTATTGATTTATTATTTTTAAAAAGAAATAAATCTTTTATAAGCTCATGTTTTAAATGATAACCTCCATTAGTAAACTCAATTTCTATCAATTTTTCGAAATGCTTAAGAATGCTCAATAAGTTAATATCACGTTCGATATATTCATTATTGATTTTCACTTTAATAAAGCACCTTTTAATCTTATTTTCTTCATATTCTTTATATAATTTATTTAAAATTATTAGTATCGCTGTCGGATTTAAAACATCTTTATATTTTGTATAATCGACAGATGTTGCAAATGAAGATAAAAAACTAATTTTAAGAGTACAATCTTTTATACTTTCAACTACTTTATCTGACCACTTTAAAAAACCTTCAAAATTATTTTTTGGTCCTAATTGATTAATTCGTGAGGCATTAAGTGATAAAGCAATTTTACTATCATCATTATTTACTCGAACATTATTTAAGATGTAACCTTGTAAACCAAAAGTAGATACGTTATCCTTTAAATTATTCGATTCTAAGCTTTTTTGTCTTATAGCTTTGTCCGAAATATTCATATTATCCATGCTTAATTTTTCAAATGAAGTATTTTCATTTGAAAAGATTGATGTCATTACATCATAATCTAGTGGTTCAAAAAGTGAGAGAAAATCATTTATCTTAGATATATTTCTTTTAGCAATTACAATATGATTTTCGAAATCTATTAAACAGATGTACGCAAGTTTTGTTTCTTCCCAACCTACAATTGACTCTTCAATAAAAGAAGGCTTCTTTATATATTTAAATATTGCAATCGAATAATAAATTTCCCTTTCATTAATAACATATGGCTTTTTATGAATATTTAATAAGAACCTTCCCTGTTTGTCTTGAGAAGCCTCTTCAAAAGTTGTCTTGATAAGTCTTTTGGTTAAATATTGGCTATTTTCCTTTATAAAAAAATAAGCATTTTCGTGTAAAATTATATTCTGTAATAAAATTTCTTCATTCATTTAGGTCATAGTTTAATTTATGTATTAAAGTCCTTGTAATATTTTAAAATTGTTCAAAAATAATATTATCGCAATAACTTTCATTACGGAAAACCGTAACAAATTAAAAATAAGTACCTTCTGCAATTTACTTTTCAATAAATTCAAAATCCACCGTATTTCTACGGAAATTTCAAACATTCAAAAAAATCTGTTTCAAACCAAACAACTCCTCCTTCAGTCTCAAACAAACCGTTTGCAACCAAACATCTTTTACTTTTGTTCCCCGCAAACTGTTGGAAACAAAACACAATAGGCGGAAGTCTCCCGCAATTTGTTTGAGACAAAACACAAAGTTGTTTTGTTTCCAACAAAATGTTTGGAACAAAACAGTATTTTATTTACATTTATTACCTATAATTATTACATTATTAACAATTGAAAACACATTTTGTATGAAAATTACATTATCAAAACTGAGTACCAAAGATCTGGCTACTCTTTCTCAGAGAATTATCAATTCTTCAGAATCAGGAAATTTCCCGGTAATCACCCATCATCCTTTGCTTACAGAATTCAAAACCATTTATGCAGACTACGATGAGGTCTATACCAAACAAATCTACAGCGGTAAAGGGGTAAGCGTGGCCGATGCGGATGGAAAGCGGGATGATGCTTTCAGAATCCTGAAAAACTTCCTGAACGGCTACCGGAAAATGACCACTTTATCCAACTATCAGTTCGCCGAAGATCTCTATCAGACTTTCAGACTCTACGGAATAGATATGGATCGGGAGAGTTATTCGACCCAAACTGCCCAAATGAAAAAGCTTATTGAAGACCTTGAAAAACCGGAAAACGCTCAAAAACTGAATGCGCTTTCACTGCTGACCGCTTTTCATGATATGAAGTCTAAACATGAGACTTTCGAACAAATTTTTGCCGAACAGGCAGAAGCCAATGCCAATCTTCGACAGATGAAAAGTGCATCGTCCATCCGCAGGAATCTGGAAAAGGTATTGAAATCGCTCCTCACTCTCATCACCGTTATGAAAGACGTCCCGGACTGGAAACTTTTATACGCAGACATCAACGAACTGGTAAAGGCTGCAAAAAATTCCACCATCAGCAATGCCGATAAAAACGGAGCTCTTCCTAAATAATCATAAAAAAGGGGCTGAAATTTCAGCCCCTTTTATATTGTATGGTAAACGATCTTATATCGACAGTTTATTGGTTTTGGTATTGTACACAATAAGATTTTCTTCAGAATTTTTTCTGGTATTCGCGAGTGAATCCACGGAGATAATGGTAAAATTCTTCGGTTTGTAGATCTTTATATCTCCTGTAGCCTCTTCTACAATCACTTTTTCTGCATCTTTAAAGCTGATTTTTGCAGAATTAAGCGAAACATTTCCAGTGAAAACGGTTGTTTTTTCTACCAGATCTCTTTTGGCATTTTCGCTTTTGAATTCAAGCGTTTCGTTATTTTTTTCCTGAGAGAAAAGCTGCTGAGAACAAAGCAATAAAAATACTCCCAAAATTTTTAGACCTTTTTCCATTTTTTATTCTTTACTGTTGTTAGTCTTTTTTGATGTCGAGAGCAAAAACTTTTGTTCCCGGTTATTTGTTTTTTTATTGAGTTTTAACTGAATAATTTATTTACTACCTTTAAAACACTGCAAAGAAATAATAATTTCACTACAATTGGAATAGATGGGTCTTTTTTTAACCTTATTTAACTGTTTTTAATTTTTTTTCTTATTAAATTGTGCTTTTATTAATAAGTATTATTCAAGCCGCCATCCAATGGGATACTTGTTCCCGTGATATAAGAAGCATATTCGGAAGCAAGAAAAGATACCAACTGGCCATACTCTTCAGGTTTCCCCAATCTTTTCATCGGGATTTTCTCTTCCCTTCCTTTTTTAATTTCTTCTATGGATGCACCGGTTTGCTGAGCCTCATGGTCAATAAGATTTTTGATTCTTTCTGTATCGAAATAGCCTGTAAGAATATTATTGATGGTGACATTGTGCTTCGCAACTTCCAGAGAAAGCGTTTTCGACCACGCAATCACCGCCGAACGGATAGAATTGGATAGCGCCAGATTAGGAATAGGTTCCTTCACCGATAATGAAGATACGTTGATAATGCGGCCACTCCCCTTTTTTATCATGGCAGGCAAAGCCAGATTAGTTGTTTCGCAAACGGTCTTGAAAAGCAGGTCAAAAGCGGTCTGATAATCCTCAACATTCTTATCTTTTGCCAACCCTGGACTTGGACCGTTGGTATTATTAACCAAAATATCAATTTCGTTTTGATTAAAAAATTCAGCAATAATCATTTTAAAACTTTCAAAATCTGAAAAGTCTGCCACTAAGTACTGATGCTTTTGCTCTCCGTGAACAACCGGAAGCCATGCCGTAAAATGTTTCAGTTTTTCTTCATTTCTGGCCATTACCGTTACATTGGCTCCGCATTTTGCCAATTCTGTGGCAATTCCTGCTCCTATTCCCTGTGTTGCCGCCCCTACCAGCGCATTTTTTGAATTGAGTTTGATATTCATACTTTGAAATTTTATTCTGTTATTCTGGGTTTGATGATAAATGTAGTAAAAACAATTTACAGTAAGAATTACTTTTAATTATTTAAATCTCATCAATCTTACTGATCCGTAATTTACATACAAGAGTCTTGGTTTTGCATACACCGTGTTCATGATTTCTTCTGAATTTTGTATCAATAAAAATTTACACGATGAGTTTATCACACATAACATTAGGAAATCAGGGTCTGGAAATCCCTAAAATTGGTTTGGGATGCATGGGAATGACAGGTTTTGAGGAAGCCAATATGTACGGAGAGGCCAATGAAACGGAAGCCATTGCTACCATCCACCGTTCATTCGAACTGGGAGGAAATTTTCTGGATACCGCCGATCTGTACGGACCTTTAAAAAACGAACAGTTAATTGCAAAAGCAATCGGCACTAAGCGTAATGAATATATTATTGCCACAAAATTCGGCTGGGAAATTGACGATCAGAATAAAGTAACCTGGGCTATTAACGGCAAAAAAGACTATGTAAAGAAAGCTGTTGAAAGATCTTTGAAGAATTTAATAACCGATTATATCGATTTGTATTATATGCATCGCCTGGACAAAAACACGCCGATTGAAGAAACGGTAGGTGCCATGAGCGATCTGGTAAAAGAAGGAAAGGTGAAGTATATAGGATTATCTGAAGTGTCTTCTGAAACAGTAAGGAAAGCCCACGCAGTACATCCGATTACAGCAGTACAAAGCGAGTATTCTTTATTTGAAAGAACGGTAGAAGAAAAAGGAGTTTTAAGAACATTAAAAGAATTGGGAATTGGTTTTGTAGCGTATTCACCGTTAGGAAGAGGTTTTTTATCAGGACAGATTAAATCCGTAAATGATTTGCCGGAGAATGATTTCCGCAGAGGAATCCCGAGGTTTCAGGGAAATTATTTCCATAAAAATATCGAACTGGTGGAAGCGATCGAAAATATGGCAAAAGAAAAAGAGGTTACCTCATCACAACTGGCTTTAGCATGGATCATGAGTAAAGGAATTGTACCGATCCCGGGAACAAAACGAAGAAAATATGTAGAACAGAATATTGCATCTGCCAATATAGAATTAACTGAAAATGACCTTCAGAAACTGGAAAGTATCGTACCTTTAGGAACCGATACCGGAGCGCCTTACGACGAATTCAGTATGGGACTTTTAGACTATTAATTTTATTAACTTGCAGTATGAATACCATTGCATCCGTTTCCGCATTCCACCGTTTATTATCCTTGCCGGAACCTAAACATCCTCTGGTAAGTGTCATTAATCTATCCGACAGCACTTTTATCGAAGACGATATCTGGAAGGGTTTTATGAACCGGTTTTACTGTGTTGCCCTGAAAAGAGAAGCCACGGGAAAAGTGAGGTACGGACAGCAGCATTATGATTATGACAAAGGAGTGTTAAGCTTTACCGCTCCGCATCAGATACAATACCTCGATTTACAGACTATTGACTGCGTCGGAAAAGGATATCTTTTGGTCTTTCATGAAGATTTTTTATTGAAACATTCTTTAGCACAAACGATATCAGGTTATGGATTTTTCTCTTACGCCGTGAATGAAGCATTACACCTCTCTGAAGACGAAGAAAAAGATCTGATTGAAATTTTACATAAAATAGATAAAGAATGCCAGCACATTGATCGTCATACTCAGGAAATTATCCTGTCACAAATAGATCTGTTGCTGAATTACTCCAACCGTTTTTACGAAAGACAGTTTATCACAAGAAAAAACGGAAACCATCAGCTATTGGCGAAATTTGAGCAATATCTAAATGACTATTTCGATAAAGAAGAATCTGCAGAAAAAGGACTCCTCACCGTTCAGCAACTAGCGGAAGCAATGAACCTCTCACCAAATTATTTAAGTGATCTCTTAAGAATCCATACAGGCCAAAATACTCAACAGCATATTCATGAAAAACTGATCAGTAAGGCTAAAGAAAAACTATCAGCCACGCAATTATCAATCAGTGAAATTGCATATGCTCTGGGGTTTGAACATTCGCAATCGTTCAGTACTTTATTTAAAAAGAAAACGAGTATGGCTCCGCTGGAGTTTCGGGCGAAGTTTAAGTTTAATTAATCATTTCCCTAATAAAACCCATACTTATCATAATAAAAAACACCTAAAATTTAGGTGTTTTATACGTTTAGATATCTTCAATTATTGCTTACGAATCCTGTACAACTTCCCTTCATCCGTCACAGCATAAAGATTATTATCCAGGCCTTGTGTAATATCTCTGAAACGCTGATTTTCATTAGCCAAAAGACGTTCCTCTCCTATCACCTGATTATTGTTGATGACCAGTCTTGCAATATGTTTTCCGCTTAATGAAGCAACGAAAAGATTATTTTGCCATTCAGGCACTGAATTTCCTTTGTAAAAAGTAATTCCGCTTGGCGAAATAACAGGATCCCAATAATATACAGGCTGCTCCATTCCTGCCTTTTGCTGAATTCCGTCTCCGATGGTTGCCCCACTGTATTCAATTCCGTAAGTAATGGTAGGCCATCCATAATTTTTACCTGCCTGAACACGGTTAATTTCATCACCACCTTTAGGGCCGTGCTCACTTTGCCACAACTCTCCGGTTACAGGATGAATGGCAATTCCCTGAGGATTTCTGTGGCCGATACTGTATAACTCCGGCAAAGCCCCCGACTGGCTGAATGTAGGATTCCCCGGTGCCGGCTGACCACTGGTTGTAATTCTAAGGATTTTACCTACGGCTGCCGTTGCCGATTGTGCCAAAGGTCTTGTAGACATGTCCGAACGTTCTCCTGTGCTTACAAATAAATTTCCCGTACTGTCAAATAAAATCCTTCCTCCATAATGCAGGTTTCCTACGTTTGCGGAAGGATTCGCCCTGTAAATAACAGCCGGATTTTCAATGGTTGCTTCAGAATTCGACAGTTTTCCTTTTGCAACAGAAGTTACATTTCCCCCTGAAACATTTTCAGAAAAAACCCAATAGATCATTCTGTTTGAGCTGAACTGAGGATCAACACATACACCCAGCAAACCGCCCTGTCCATTGGAATTAACCGCTGGCAGCCCGGTAATAGCGCTACTTACGGTACCAGAAGTACTTACAATACGCATTGTTCCTGTCTTTTCTGTGATCAGCAATCTCCCGTCCGGTAAGCTTGTAATTCCCCAAGGTGAAGATAATGAAGAAGCCAGCACTTCAGACACATAAGGCGTTACCGTTTTTACACCATTTGCCCGGGTCTGTCCAGGGAATGCAGGTTGATAATTTGTATTGGCAGGATTTGTTTCTACCGGTGGAAACGTCGTTCCATTGTCAATAGTTTCGTCGATAGAGTCTAAACAGCTTGAAAAAAGAACAGATGAGATAATCATCAAATGATAAGGTTTGATTTTCATATTTTAAAATTTTGGTGATTTGATTTGTAAAGTCAGGATTTTCGTAACAAAATACTTGCCATAATTCACATTTTAGTGTTTTTTGTTAAATAATTAATCGATTACATTGATTAAGTTAACAGTACAATCCGTATTCGCAAGACAAGTGATCAACTTTTCTGATTAGAATTATGATAAAAGCAATTAAATTATTTTAAACTGTTCTTTAATTTTAACCCATTTACAAGTTCTTTTTTATTTCGTATGATTTTAACAGATATTTTCTCTAAAGTATTGTCTTATAAAGACTAATCATATTCCTGACACAATTTTTAAATTATATGTTACAAGTAGGTATATTATTTTTGTGTAAAATTTGAAAAACAAATCTCTATTTATTGAAATATTTCATTATTTATTTTATATATTTGTTTTACACTATTTAATTATAAACATTTATAATTACAATAATTCATATTGTACCACTCTTTCTTCAAGGATAAAAATGTAAATTAACAAAATTATTAACAATTTAATAATCAATACTTTTTGAATAAAAATGTTATTTAGAATAAATTGTACCGAATTTATATGATTTTTTGAGCCAAAAAAATTGCTGAGTCCATGCCCGGATTCTCGGCTTTTTGTATTGGTGAATCTGTTATTTATTTAGTCATTATGAATGTTATGAAAAACTTGACCATTATTGGAATAACACCCTTTGAAAAACCTGACATCAATCTCATCCCTACGTTGTATCAGGCAGGTGCATTTCCCGTTCTAAGCTTGGGAAACGAATTATCAGCCGCTCAGACTTTGCTGAATCAGCTTAATGAAACAGACATCCCCGCTTACGGTGTATATCTGAGTAACGAAAAACTAAGTTCAATCCAAATTCCGGAAAAGGCAGAATTGATTATTTTACCCTTTGGAATTTCGTTGAACAGTAACAAAAACCTTGCCAAAATTTATCAGGTCAGCAATATAGAAGATGCCAGATCAGCTGAACAGTTGGGCGCAAAAGGCATCATTATAAAAGGTAATGAAGCAGGAGGTTTGGTTGGTTACGAATCGTCATTTGTATTGTTTCAACGTGTTATTAAAGAAATTACCAGTATTCCTGTTTGGGTACAAGGAGGAATCGGACTTCATACTGCAGCCGCCATAAAAGCTTTAGGAGCAGCTGGAATTGTTCTGGATAGTCAGCTAGCTTTGTTCCCGGAAAGTAATGTTCCTCAAGACATTAAAGAGCTTTGTTCAAAACTAAACGGCACCGAAACTAAAATAATTGCCGATCACCGCGTCTTGGCAAGACCGAATTCTCCCGTATTACCGGAAAATATTACTTCAGAAGAGCTTAAAGAATATTTTACAGATCTTGATATCAGCAAGAGCTATATTCCAATGGGCCAAGACATTTCATTAGCGATTGATTTGTACGAGGATTTTAAAACGTTGAAAAAATTAGTTTTCGGATTTAAGGAAGCTATGTTTGGTCATTTGAGACAGGCAAAAGCGCTTCAGGTAATAGACCATGATAACATTTTAGCAAGAGAATTAGGCATAAAATATCCCATTGCACAAGGACCAATGACCCGTGTAAGCGATGTTCCGTCCTTTGCCAATGCCGTTGCAGAAGCGGGAGCTTTACCTTTCATTGCCTTATCTTTATTAAAAGGTGAATCGGCAAAATTTTTAGTAATGGATACTAAAAAATTAGCCGGCGAAAAAACCTGGGGAGTAGGAATTTTAGGTTTTGCACCGCAGGAATTGAGAGAAGAACAGACTTCATATATATTAGAAGCGAAACCTCCCGTTGTTTTAATTGCAGGAGGAAGACCGGCACAGGCAAAAGTATTTGAAAAAGCCGGAATTACAACCTTCCTGCACGTTCCTTCTCCTGCCCTTTTAGATATTTTCTTAAAAGAAGGTGCTAAAAATTTCATATTTGAAGGAAGAGAGTGTGGGGGTCATGTTGGCCCGCTTTCGAGCATGGTTCTTTGGGAAAAACAGATTGAAAGAATTTTAAAAGAAGATAACCCTGAAAATATCAGCGTATTTTTCGCAGGGGGAATCCATAATGATTTTTCAACAGCATTTGTTTCCATTATGGCAGCTCCATTGGCTGCGAGAGGTGTAAAAATCGGAGTCTTAATGGGAACCGCTTATTTGTATACGGAAGAAGCCGTCTCTTGCGGAGCCATTCAGGAAGAATTCCAGCTGCAGGCAATGCAGGCAAAAGAAACCGTATTACTGGAAACCGCTCCGGGACACGAAACCCGTTGTTTAGATACGGCATTTGCACAATATTTTAATACTGAAAAAGCAAAACTTTTAGAAGCCGGAACCGACAAAAAAGAAGTCTGGGAAAAGCTTGAAAAATTAAATGTAGGACGTTTAAGAATTGCCGCAAAAGGCGTTGAACGTCAAGGAGACCATTTAGTTAATATTCCGAAAGAAGATCAGCTGGATCTGGGAATGTATATGATCGGTCAGGTGGCAACAATGCATGATAAAGTAATCTCCATGGCTGAACTTCATGAAAATGTAGCGGTTAATAATTTCGATTATATCCAAAATGCAACGTTGCCGGAAGAACCAATTTCAGTGGAAAAACCTTTGGATATTGCTATTATCGGTATGGAATGTATATTTCCGGAAGCTAAAAACCTGGAAGAATACTGGAAAAATATCATTACAGGAAAAGACAGTGTAACGGAAGTTCCGGATGAAAGATGGAATAAAGAACTTTATTATAAACCGGATTCCAATGAAGCCGATGTCTCCCATTCAAAATGGGGAGGATTTATTCCAAAAATTGATTTCGATCCGCTGGCATTCGGAATCCCGCCACAATCTCTGGCAGCGATTGAACCTACACAATTATTAACGTTATTGGTTGCAAAACGTGCTATGGAAGACGCCGGTTATGGAGAAAAAAACTTCAACAGAGAAAATATTTCTGTAATCATCGGTGCTGAAGGGGGAAATGATTTGGCCAACAGTTACAGCTTCAGAGGATATTACAAGCAGGTTTTCGGAGAGCTTCATGAAGAAGTGAAAGAAGCCTTTCCACATACAACAGAAGACTCTTTCCCGGGAATTTTAGCGAATGTAATTGCAGGAAGAATTACCAACCGTTTAGATTTGGGTGGAAGAAACTATACCGTAGATGCAGCTTGTGCTTCTTCTTTGGCGGCCATCGAACTGGCTTGTCAGGAACTGATTTTAAACAAATCAGACATGGTTCTTGCCGGAGGAGCGGATTTACATAACGGAATCAATGATTATTTAATGTTTTCCAGCACACACGCACTTTCCCGCAAAGGAAGATGCTCAACTTTCGACAGCGAGGCAGACGGAATTGCCCTCGGAGAAGGTGTCGCTATTTTAGTATTAAAAAGATATGAAGATGCTCTAAAAGACGGCGACCGCATTTATTCGGTAATCAAAGGCGTTGGCGGATCAAGTGACGGAAAGGCTCTGGGACTTACAGCACCAAGAAAAATCGGACAGGTTCGTGCATTGGAAAGAGCGTATACTCAAGCAGGAATCAGCCCTGCATCTGTTGGATTGGTTGAAGCTCACGGTACAGGAACTGTTGTTGGAGATAAAACTGAACTGAGTGCTTTAACGAATTTATTCAGCCGTTCGGGAGCTTTGCCGGGACAGACTCATTTAGGTTCTGTGAAAACTCAGATCGGCCATACAAAATGTGCGGCTGGATTGGCAGGATTAATTAAAGCTTCCCTAGCAGTGTATCATGGTGTAAAACCTCCTACCCTTCACCTTCAGAAACCTAATGCATATTATAATTCGGTAACAAGTCCATTTGCTTTTCACTCAGAAACAGGATTATGGAATAATAAAAACCGTTACGCAGGAATCAGCGCTTTTGGTTTTGGAGGTACAAATTTCCATACCGTAATTGCCAATCATCCTAAAGAAGACGATTCTGCGGTGCTGAAATCTTGGCCTTCAGAATTATTTGTATTCCGTGGAGACACCTATGATGAAGCTAAAATTCAATTGAATCAGATTAAATCTTTGCTTGAAATCAATGACAGCATTTCATTAAAAGATATTGCGTACAGTTTGGCGATCAGTTCAGAAAAGCAGGTTCAGTTAAGCATTGTCGCAGATACGGCAGAACATTTGATGATGAATATCGAACTGGCTTTATCCGGAATTGAAAGCAAAGACACATTTACAGTCAATAAAAAAGAAGGAAAGGTAGCATTCCTGTTCCCTGGACAAGGCAGTCAGCGAATCAACATGGCACGTGATTTATTCGTAGCGTTCCCTGAAATGCGAAAATTGATCGATTCACACCCTGAACTGGAAAAAGTAATTTTCCCTTCAAAAACTTTTGATGAATCAGCTTTAAAACAGCAAAAAGAAACGATAAAAGACACACGTTTAGCACAACCGCTTTTAGGAATTGTTGATCTGGCTCTGGCTAAATTCTTACAATCTATCGGAATTGTTCCGGATATGTTGGCAGGTCACAGCTATGGAGAATTACCTGCATTATGTTTCTCCGGTGTTTTTGAAGAAGAAAAATTGGTTGAATTAAGTACTAAACGAGCTCATTCAATTTTGGATTCCGTTGAAGGCGGAGATCCAGGTTCTATGATTGCTGTGAGTGCTACCAAAGAAATTTTAAAGCCAATTTTAGATCAGACAGAAGGCTGTTATCCTGTTAATTATAATGCTCCGACTCAATGTGTTGTGGCAGGAAGTACGGAAGCGATCAACAAATTAATGGAAGTTTTGAAACAGGAAAGAATTTCAGCGAAAAAACTGGAAGTTGCCTGTGCATTCCACAGTCCTTTATTGGCAAAATCGAAAGACTTATATGCTGATGTTTTAAAAGATATTGCTTTCAAGGAAATGCAGATTCCGGTTTGGTCAAACACGACGGCAGAAATCTATCCTGCAAATGCTTCAGAAATAAAAGAAAGACTGACCGATCATTTGGTACAGCCTGTAAGATTTGTTGAAGAACTTCAGGCAATGTATGAAGATGGCGCAAGAATTTTTATCGAAGTTGGACCGGGTAAAGTTTTGACGGGATTAACAAAATCTTGCTTAGACAAAGATCAATTGACATTATTTGTGGAAGACAGCAACGGTAACAAACTTACTCATCTTCTTTCCATGCTGGCTCAATATTTAGGAACGGGAAGAAACTTTAACATTGCTAATCTTTTCAACGGACGTAACGCTAGACTTATCCAAATCGATCAGCCTGAACTTTACAAGAAAAATCCTGCCATCTGGCGTGTGAACGGGCAAACTGCACATCCAACGACGGGCGCACTTCCCAACAACGGTGCATTACCAATCATAAACCCAATCCAAATGAACAACTTTACCAACAATACTCAGGCTCCTGCAACTGAAAGCTCATCTACCGCAGAACGTATGCTTCAGGAATATTTAAACAGCATGAAAATGATAATTCAGGCGCAACGTGATGTGATGCTTTCCTTTTTAGGACAAAATCCACAGGTAAATCAGGCACCAGTTTATACTCAACCGGTTCAGATTCCTGTAAATAATCAGGCTCCTGTCATTTCTTCGCCAATCAGTGACGGTGCTGAAAAAACAGTAATTATTCCTGCGAAAACAGTGGCTCCTGTAAAAGATATAAAAGCTTTATTAATGCAGGTTGTAAGTGATAAAACTGGCTATCCTCAGGAAATGTTGGGTATGGAAATGGATCTTGAAGCCGATCTGAGTATCGATTCCATTAAAAGAGTTGAGATCATCGGAACGCTTAAAAACGAATTGGGTGGTTTAAAAATCGATCAGGCCAACGAAGATACGATTATGGAACAGTTAGCTGCCATCAAAACTTTAAATGGTTTAGTGAGCTGGTTTACAGAATACACCGGAAATTCAACAGCTTCTCAGAAAAATGCTGTTGAAGAAGTTAAAACATCGGATGCTCAAACTCAGTCTAAAACGTTATCACTTGAAGAACTTCAGACTGAAATTTTAGATATTGTAAGTGAAAAAACCGGCTATCCAAAGGAAATGTTAGGACTGGACCTTGATATGGAAGCGGATTTAAGCATCGATTCTATCAAGAGAATGGAAATTATTGCAGATCTGAAAACAAAGATAGGTTTCGGGCAGGATCTGGAACAGGCAGATGATTTAATGGAAAAATTAGCAGCCATTAAAACATTGAACGGTTTGGCAAGCTGGATTCACGAAATGAGCGGATCAAGCGATTCTGAAACTATTTCAAATGTTTCAGCTAATAATTTATCACGCCTTCGTTTTGATTTAACGCCAACCGAAATTTCTATGCCTCAAAACACAGATATTTTACAAGGAAAGCGTTTTGCCATCACTCAGAATGACAACAATCAGACATTAGCCATTAAAAATGAGCTTGAAAAACATGGTGCGGATGCAGAATTGATTGATTCTGATAAAGATTTAACGGATTTTGACGGATTAATTATTCTTGATTTATTCTCATCTTCTGCGAATCACAACATCATCGATCATGTTGATTTAATCAAAAAAATGGATCTTGATAAAGCACAATGGATCTATCTTATTTCCGATATTCCGGCTCACGTTCAGGAATTGACAGACACTACCCTCTTGCGCCATTATAAGGGACATCCAGGACTTTTCAAGAGCCTTGCTCGTGAATTTGAACAGACCAATTGCAGATTAATCAGCTTAACATCGCCTCAACAAATCGAGCAGATTGCAGAAATTACATTAAAGGAAATTTTAACGAAAGATAAACCTGCAGAAGTTATTTATAAAAACGACAAAAGACACAAAGTAGATATTATTCCGTCGCCTTTGTCAACTGGTTTAAGTGAGGCTCAAATTCAATTGGATCAAAATTCCGTGGTGTTGGTTCTTGGCGGTGCGCAGGGAATCACTTCCGAATTGGTAAAACATATGTCACAGGCTTATCCTTGTACGTATGTCTTGGTCGGAAGATCAGCTGATCCGAGAAATCAAGCGACAAAAAATGAGTTGGAAGCATTTAAAACTAAGGAAGAAATAAGAGCTTATCTTATCAAATCCGGAACATTTACTTCGCCTTCTGAGATCGAAAAAGAAACGATAAAAGTTTATAAAAACAATCAGATATTGCGTACCATAAGAGATATGGAGCAATTGGGAAATACCATTGTTTATCAGTCATTAGATCTTTGTGATGAAAATGGTTTATCTGAATTAATCAACAGCATTTACGAAAAATACAACCGTTTAGACGGCGTTATTCACGGAGCTGGATTGTTGGAAGATAAATTATTCAAACAAAAAACAACAAGCTCTTTCGGACGCGTTTTTGACACGAAAGTAAAACCGCTTCGTGTATTGGCTGAAAAACTTCGTACCGATTGCCAGTTTGTGGTGTTATTTTCAAGTATTGCTTCGGTGTATGGGAATAAAGGGCAAACGGATTATGCAGCGGCAAACAGCGTTTTGGACGATTACGCCAATGCTTTAAATAAAAAATTAAAAGGAAAAGTAATCTCCATCAACTGGGGTCCGTGGAAAGGCGCAGGAATGGTTTCATCATCTTTGGAATCTGAATACGAAAGAAGAGGAATTTCTCTTATTCCATTGGATCAGGGGAAGGAAATTTTCCTGAATGAAATAAAATACGGAACAGAAAGTCAGGTACTTATCATGTCCGGAAGTAATTGGTAATCTCTGTTTTAAGTAAAAACGTATGAAGAAAACAGATGTTGCAGTAATTGGTTTATCCTGCGTCTTTCCGGGGGCGCAGGATGCCCAAACTTTTTGGCAGAATATTGTCAATAAAGTAGATTCTACCCAATTGGCGCCGGCCGATCGTATTGATCCTGTTCACTTTGGTGATCATTCAGGTTCGGTCGACCGTTTTTATTGCCAACGCGGTGGATTTATCCCTGATTATGAATTCGATCCTACTTCTTTCGGTATTTTGCCGTTAGCAGTTGAAGGAACAGAACCTGATCATTTATTAACCTTAGATTTAGTTCAGAAAGCCTTAGACGATGCAGGAATTTTCAGGAAAAATATCTCCTTGGAAAAAGCAGGAATTATCATCGGAAAAGGAAATTATACAGGTCCCGGCGCGACTCGTGCCATTGAAATTGTAAGAACAGGTGAGCAGATTTCTTCATTATTAAAAGAATTATTACCCGAAGTTTCTTCAGCAGATATCGAAAAAGTAAAACACGCTTTTCAGGAAAAAAAAGGACGTTTTGCTGCCGATACAGCAATGGGATTGATTCCTAATTTAGTTGCTTCTTTGGTTGCGAACCGATTCAATTTGGGAGGTGTAGCTTTTACCGTTGATGCCGCTTGTGCAAGTGCTTTATTAGCAGTGGATCATGCTGTTCAGGAACTTCAGAGAGGTCGTTCAGATATAATGATCGCAGGCGGAGTTCATACCGGACAAAACGCTGCGTTCTGGAGTATTTTTTCTCAATTGGGAGCCTTATCAAAACAACAAAAAATTAAACCTTTCAGCAATGATGCCGATGGATTATTGATCGGTGAAGGCTGTGGATTTGTCGTGTTAAAAAGACTGGAAGACGCTGTAAAAGATCAGGATAAAATTTATGCCGTAATCAAAGGAGTCGGAATCAGCAGTGATGGTAACGGAACCAGCGTAATGAGTCCTTCTGTAAAGGGTCAGTTAAAAGCTTTACAACAAGCCTGGACAAACGCAGATTTGGATGAAAAGCAGATCGGTTATCTTGAAGCTCACGGAACAGGAACTCCGTTGGGAGATAAAACCGAATTGCAGACTTTAGCTCAGTTTTTCGGAAAAGAAGAAAATGCTAAAATTGCCGGAATCGGTTCTGTAAAATCAAATATTGGTCATGCGATGCCCGCTGCCGGAATTGCAGGTTTAATTAAAACCTGTCTGGCTTTGCATCACGACACATTGCCGCCAACATTATATTGCGAAACTCCGACTTCGGAAATGCAGAATACGAGATTTGAACCTGTTCAGGAAGCGAAAAGCTGGTCAAAAACCGGATTGCCAAAAGTTGCGGCAGTGAATGCTTTCGGGTTTGGAGGAATCAATGCGCATGTGGTTTTGGAAGGTTATAATTTGCCTAAAAAAGACAAAGTTCTGATCCTGGCAAGACCAACGCATGAAGAATTATTAGCCGCTTTACAAAATAACGAAACAACGATTGGTGAAGGGAATTTCCGTGTTGCGGTTTTTGAACCCACTAAAGAAAGAATAGAAAAAGCGACGAAAATTGTTGCTAAAAATAATCCGTGGCGAAATAAACAGGATATTTGGTACACCAATACACCTTTGCTTCAAAACGGAGAAAAAGTAGCCTTTGTATTCCCCGGTTTAGATGGGTTGGCAAAAGGTGAAATTGAAAGTGTAAGCCGATATTTTAATCTTACAGCTCCGATAGAAACGGAAGGTGAAGGCTTATTGAATGATGCGTTGAACATTTTCAACAACTGCAGCATTTTGGATAATTCATTAAAAAAATTAGGAATTATTCCCGATATGAATGCAGGTCACAGTTTGGGAGAATGGCTCGCGGGCTACTCTTCGGAACTGGCAGAAGTGAATTCTGTGAAGGCATTAATTGATGTTTTAAACCCCGAAACGTTTGAATTAAAGGATTCAAAATTCATCGCGATCGGGTCCGGAATTGAAACCATTAAACCTATCATCGAAGAAATTCCAAACGTGTACATTTCCAATGACAATTGTCCGAATCAGGTGATTCTTTGCGGAAGCAATGCAGCATTGGATGAATTGGTTCCGATATTAAAATCAAAACAGATATTTCATCAGATATTGCCTTTCCAATCAGGGTTTCACTCACCTTTTATCGCTGATAAATTAGATGTGATTTTAGCCGGAATGGAAAAAGCACAGTTTCAGAAAACGAAAATTCCGTTATGGTCGGCAACAACTTTAGAACCGTATCCGGCAGATCAGGAATCCATCAGAAAACTGAGTGCGGAACATCTTGTGGAACCCGTTCGTTTCCGTGAACTGACGGATAAACTGTACGAAGAAGGCGCAAGATTTTTCATTCAGGTTGGAACCGGAGGATTGATCGGATTTATTGATGATACTTTGAAAGGAAAAGCATTCAGTACGATTGCTTCAAGCACGCCTGTACGATCTGCATTGGCGCAGTTACAACGTGTGGTTGCCGCTTTATTTGTGGAAGGAAAAACGATTGCTTTAGACTTTTTAGATATTCAAAATTCTTCAAAAACATCATCTGGAAAAGGAATTAAGCTCGAATTAGGTTCGCCAATTATCCGTGATTTCAAGGAAATTAAAAATTTAGCAAAAACCGTTGAAGTTCCGAAACAAAAAAATGTTTCAGTGGCTAAAACAGGACATCCGCTTGTTCAGGCATTTCAGGAAAATATTGCAGAAATGATCAGCATGCAGGAAGAGGTATTAACATTATTCCAGAACCCTGAAATCAAAGTTTCAAGACCGGCACCGATTGTTCCTCAAATAACTGTTCCGGCGAGTAAAGATTTTTCAAAAACATTGCATGTTGATTTAGAAAATCATCCTTACTTGATCGATCACAGCTTATTGAGACAGCCAAAAGGCTGGCCAACAGTTGCCGATATGGAACCAGTTATTCCGATGACGATGATCTTTGAACAGCTGGCGGAAATTGCTCAGGCAGAAATTTCAGGCAGTAAAGTTCATAAGATCATGAATGTAAGCGTTTTCCAATGGATGAATGTGGCAAAACCTTTCGAAAAAACCGTAAAAGGTGAATGGAAATCAAGATATCACGCCTATTTGGAAATCGAAAATTTTGTAAATGCAGAAGTTTTATTAACCTCAACAGATCGCCATATCCCGAATATCAATCTTTCAGTTGGAGATGTATTGCCAATCGAAAGAACACCTGAAGAAATCTATGAGATGCATATGTTTCATGGTGAAAAATATCAGGGAATTACGGAAGTTTCAAAAGTTGGAACGAAAGGAATTGTCGGAAAGATCAAAGGGAACGGCGGAAAAGGTTCTCTTTTGGATAACGCAGGACAATTGTTTGGGCTTTGGCTTCAATTAACATTAACAAAAGACAGAATTGCATTCCCTGTAAAAATCAAAGACATTGAATTCTTCGGAGATCTGCATGATCAGGACGGAATTTTTGAATGCACATGTAGTTTAACAGAATTAAATGACGAATTTGCAATTGCGGATATCGTTCTAAAAAAAGACGGAAAAGTCTGGTGCTTGATTTCAGGATGGCAAAACCGTCGTCTGGAAATCGATGCCGCGTTGTGGAATGTCTCAATGTCGCCTTTGCACAATCGTCTTTCCGAAGAAATTGCGCCTGAAATATTTTTCTTCCATCAGGCGTATTCAAGAGTGGCGTCGTGGGATTTTATCCTGAAAAGATATTTTAATCAAACCGAAAAGCAATACCATCAGACACTTTTACCGAACAAGAGGAAAAGCTGGATGGTAAGCCGAGTGGCGGTGAAAGATGCCGTTAGAAATCTTCTTAAAAAGGAAAAAGATCATCCTTGTTATCCGATTACTTTTGAAATTGGAAAAGATGAGGTTGGAAAACCGTTCTTAATTGGAGATTCTACGAAAGACATTCACATTTCTTTAGCACATAAAGGAAAAGATGCAGTCGGAATTGCAAGAAGCGGAAAACAGGTCGGAATTGATATGGAAATTATTGAAGAACGCAGCTCCGGATTTTACGATTTAGTCTTTACAGATCACGAATTAACTTTATTAAAAGACAAAGATCAGGCAGAATGGACGACCAAATTCTGGGTAGCCAAAGAAGCCTACGGAAAGTTTTTGGGAACCGGATTAAAAGGAAATCCGAAACAGTTCGAAGTTGAGAAAATTACAGAAGATTCTTTATGGATCAATCAAACAGAAATCAAAACCATTAAACATAAAAATTATATCATAGGATGGACACTTTAAATACAACAGAAAAATTAAATCACGAAGAATTATTCACCCTTTTAAAAGGATTTATCACAGAAGTTATCGGTGAGGAATTTGCGGAAGAAATGGATATTACCCCGGAAAGTTCATTCACAAAAGACCTTGAAATGGACAGCATTGAAATTGTGTCTTTTTCAGAGAAAATCAAGGCTCATTTTGGTGACCAGATCGACTTTACGGGATGGTTGTCTTCGATGGATCTTGATGAACTGATCAACCTGGATTTACGTATGATCATCAATTATATCTACGAATGCCAATAATCGAAATCAATCATAAAAAAGTTCATATTCAGGAACTCAATAAAGGTGCTGAGCAAACCGTGGTTTTGATCCACGGAATGTTCAGTAATCTGTCCATTTATTATTTTAATATTGCTCCGGTTTTAGCAAAAAAATTTCATGTGGTGATGTACGATCTGAAAAGCCACGGCATGAGCGAACGTTTTGAAGACGGCTACGACTTGGGAAATATGTCTTCCGATCTGATCGCTTTAATGGATGAATTACAGCTTGAAAAAGTACATCTTGTCGGTTATAGTTTCGGAGGCTTAATTGCTTTAAAAACGGCTTTAAACTATCAAAACCGTATCAATCAGCTCATTGTGATGGAAGCTCCTGATCCTCAGGATGAAAAAGCCAGAGGAATTATCGATCAGTACAGCAAGGAATTTCTGGAGCATTATGTGGCTAATTTTACAGACACCACGAAAGTACAGATGGGCAAAAGGCAGATGGAGAAAAACCATCGCATGTATGAGTTCCTTTTCAACAAAACCAGCATCAAAGCGGATATGATCAGGGAAAAAGATTTCCTGAGTGAGGTAAATTTATCTGAAATACATATTCCGACCTTATTGTTGTACGGTTCAGATTCCAACTGCAGAGCAACCGGAGAATGGCTGAACGATCAAATTCCTGATTCTCAATTAAAATTAATTCCAGGAGATCACAACATCCCGATTCAGGAGCCGGCCCTGATCGCAGAAAAAATGGCTGAATTTTTATCTAAAAACTTATCAAAAACTTTGACACAAAACCATGGCTAAATTTGTATTTGTTGTTCCACCTTTGACGGGTCACGTCAATCCCACGTTAAGCATCGGTGCTGCCCTTCTGGAAAGAGGGCATGAAGTAGCCTGGATCAGTCTTGACAAAAATTTAAGTGCAAAACTTCCTGTCGGAGGAGAATTATTGTTGATTGAATACGATCAAACCGACGAAGAAAAAAGAGAAAGTGAAAACTATCTCGATATCATCTCTAAAAAAGTAGTCTACGGAATCGACAGCGTTAAATTTCTCTACGAAGAAGTACTGATTCCTTTAAACAGACATTGCTATAACGGTATTGTAAAATTACTTAAGCTTTACCAACCCGACATGGTGATCGGCGATCATCAGTTATTTGCCGCAGCGGTTGCTGCCAAAAAAATGGGACTTCCCTATTCTACTACAGTCACCGCCCCGGCTGCCATTAAAATCATGGACGAATTACCGAAAGTTCATGAATGGGAAGAAAAACAGGTTATCGCCTTACAAAAAGAATTAGGCATTGATGGTGATAAAGCATTGGACTGTTCAGATCTTCTGACATTGGTCTTAACTTCAAGATATTTCTTTGGCGAAATGGATCTTCCGACCAATTTCCAGTTTACGGGTCCGGTTCTTACCGAGCGCCGTATTTCCTGTGAATTTGATTGGGAAACCTTTCATCAAAGCTCAAAGAAAAAAATTCTGGTCAGTATCGGAACAACTTTCGATCATGATCACAAAAAAGCATTTTTCCAAAAAGTGGTTGATGCTTTTAAAGATGAAGATCTCACGGTTATTGTCGTTTCAGATCCACAGCTTTTCGAAGAATGGCCGCAGAATTTTATGGTGTATCAACAAGTTCCACAATTGGACCTTCTGCCACATTTGGACGGAGTTGTTTCTCACGGAGGTCATAATACGGTTTCGGAAGCACTTTCAAACGGACTGCCTTTGGTTGTGATTCCGATTGCTTACGATCAATCTCATGTTGCAGGTCGCGTTGTGCGTACAGGAGCCGGGGAACGCTTAAATTTCAACAGATTTAAAGCCAATCATCTGAATGAGGCCGTAAAAACAATTTTAAACAATCCTGGTTACCGTGAAGCTGCCGAAGCTGTCCGTGAATCTTTCTTACAAGCCGGAGGTACAAAAACTGCAGCCTATTTACTTGAATTAGCATTAATTCCAACTGCTGAAATTGAAAAACCGAAATCTAAATTTCTATTCGTAATTCCCCCGTTTTTCGGACACATCAGCCCGACTTTAAGCGTTGGCGCGAGTTTAATTTCCCGAGGTCACGAAGTAAAATGGTTCGGAATTACACCTTTAGATCAAAAACATATTCCGGAAGGAGGTAGTTATTTTTATCCTGAACAGGATTTAATTCCGTATCAGGATGAGATCGCAAGAATTTTAAAAAGACAGGATGATGGTCCCTCTTGTTCAGGTCCTGAAGTGATGAAGCTGGCCTTGGAAGAAACCTATGTTCCCTTCGCTAAAATGATGATGCCCGGTTTGGAAACACTCACCCAAGAATGGCAACCGGACGTTATCGTGAATGATTGCATCACTTTTGGAGGAGCCCTTTTCGCTCATAAAAACAATATTCCGTGTGTAACGACAACGCCTGTTCCGCCTGATGTGATGGGTGATACCGCGAACAGTGCACCGAAAATTTTCGAATGGCAGCAAAGTTTAATTAAAAATCTTCAAAAAGAAGTTGGCATCGAGGATGACGGAATTTTTATTCATTCTCATGACTTGAATTTAGTATTTACTTCTCAAAAATTTGCTGATTTTGAAACCGTTCCTTCTCACATGGAATTTGTGGGTCCCGTAAAAGGTCGTCCCAATCCGGCACCTTTTGACTGGGATAAATTAAACGCTTCAACAACTCCGAAAATATTTGTTTCATTAGGAACTCTTTTAGTGGATATCAGAAAAGCATTTTTCGAAAAAGTGATCGCTGCATTTGCAGATCAGCCTGTAACAATTATTGCCGCTACTCCACCCGAAATTTTTGAAGAATGGCCTTCCAATTTCATCGTGAGTAGTTTTGTACCTCAATCAGCTTTGATGCCTCACATGGATGCGGTGATCTGTCATGGTGGTTTTAATACGGTAAACGATACTTTTACCAACGGTTTACCAATGCTGATTACACCCATTGCTTACGATCATTTTCATATTGCAAAACTGATCGAAAAAGCAGGCTGCGGAATCAGCATCAGATATAAAAGATTACGTGTTGAAACGCTTCGACAAACTATTTTTGAATTATTGGAAAATCCAATGTACAGAAACGCAGCGAAAGAAGTTCAGGCAAGTTTACTCAATGCAGGCGGAAACGATCGTGCCGTAGAATTGCTGGAAAACTTCGTTCAGCAGGAATCATTGGTCGAGATATAGAGCACGCTTAAATTTGATATTTTTTAAACATTAAGAAGTTAAGGCTTAAGTAAACTTAATAAAAATCAATCTATTGATTTCTTCATCATATTTAGCTTCATTTACTTAAAATCTTAATGTTAGAATAAGAATAAACAAAGTTTATTTTAATTAAGAAAATTAAAAGAAAGGCAATAAAAATTATATTGTAAAATTTAAATAGCTCTTAGCTATGAAAAGAAAATTGTTATTTGGCGAAAGAATGCTTTTGGGAGACGGTACAGAGCCTTTCAATACGGTAATTCCTTTCAGGTTACGGGGAACATTTGTTTTAAAAGAAATTCAGCATGCCTTGGACAGACTTCAGGAAAAACATCCGTGGTTAAAGGCTGTTATCCAACATGATGAAAAAAATATTCCGTGGTTTGAAGTTTCGGAAAAAGCGAAAATCCCGATCCGAATTTTAGCCCAAAAAGAAGAAAACGACTGGCTGGAAGAATCGAAAAAAGAATGGTACAAAATGTTCAATTACAGAGAACAGCCGTTCATGAGATTTGTCTGGATCAAAGGTGAAGAAATTTCGGACATGATGTTTGTTTTCCATCATTGCTTATGCGACGGTGGTTCCGCCATGTCGGTTTTGGATGAATTTTTAAAAGTTTTAAATGATCCTTTAGCGGATATCGGTGTTGAAAATCCGATTTTGGGAATTCAGGATGTGGTTCCTTCCCATATTCTTTCAAGTTTCGGGCAAAAATTTAAAGCAAAAACGATCGGAAGACTGGCTGCAACGGCGATTAAATTTATTCCCGTTGGTAAAAAATCGATTGACCGACAAAGCGATTATTTAATTCATTGGAAATTTAATTCAAAAACGAGTCAGGAACTGGTTTCTTACTGTAAAGCAAATGAAGTGACGGTGAATACCTTCTTGAGTGCAGCTTTGCTTCAGGCTTTTAAAAAAGTGAGAGGTGAAGGTGCTTTTAATAAAGTTTCCTGTCCGGTTGATATCAGACGTTTTGCGACTCAGATTAAAAACGATCATATTTTTGCTTTCGGATTAATGATCGTACTGTCTTCTGATCATAAGCTGAGTTTTACAGAAAATTTGAAGCTGATGCAAAAATCAGCGGACAAAAAGACATCAAAACTCAATCCTTACATCACGATGATGGTAATGGAATCGGCGCATGATGCGTTATCGAATTTCACCAAATTATTGAAAAACGGAAAATCTTCCAACGACTGTATGTTTTCTAATTTGGGACGTATTCAGATTGAACATCAGTATAAAGAATTCTCGCTGGAAACCATTTTCAGCCCGTCCGTAATAGGACCTTTAGGAAATACGACGACGATGGTAACTTCTACTTTCAGAGGGGAAATGGATTTTTCTTTCATGGGAAGTGAAGGGTATTTACCTTATGTGGAAGCCTTGTCGATCCGTGATGAAATGGTGAAAATCGTAAAACAACAACTTGAATATTTAGCCGTATCATGAGACAACTGATGATGGTGGAAAGGATCATGTATGTTGATGCTAAAACACCTTTAAACTGTGTATTTACCGCAAAGATCAACGGAGAAATTTCTGAGGAAAATTTTAGAGTTGCTTTAGATAAAATACAGAAAAAACATCCTTTATTGAGATCGAAAATCGATAAAAGTAAAAAGTATCCCGTTTTTGTAGAAGAAAAAGAAATTGCCGCCATTCCGCTTCGAATTTTTGAAAGAAAAACCAATGAAGACTGGCTTTCCGAGTCTGAAAAAGAATGGTACAGGATTTTTGAAGAGGCTAAAAAACCTTTGGCTCAACTCGTTTGGGTGAAAGGTCAACATATTTCTGAAATTCTGTTGGTGATGCCTCATTGCATTTGCGACGGAACTTCGCTTGTAACGCTGATGCGTGAGATTCTTGCTGTATTGGATGATCCGTATGTTGAACTGGGGTCTTATCAAACCTTCAATTCTGTGAATGATTTTCTCCTTGCTGATTTTAATCTTAAAAAAAAGAAACGAAAGGCCCGATTTTACTTAATGATGGCAAAGCTTTTTTTCCTGACTCAAAGAAAAAGCAAAAAGAGAAATTTAGGTAAAAACTACGTGATACACTGGAAATTAAATTCAGAAACATCGAAAAAAATCACCGAAAAATGTAAAGCAAACAGAATTTCTGTTCATGCGTTGCTGTGTTCGGTTTTTATGAATTCTTTTCAGGAAATCAAAGGAAAACAGGCGAAACGAAAGGTGATCAGTCCGGTAGATGTCCGTCATTTTGTACCGGAAATTCAGCAGGATCATTTGTTTGCTTTTGCTCCAACTGTCGAACTTTCTTTACAAAAAGGGAATCAAGATATTTTGGAAAATTCTAAGTATATTAAGAAAGATCTTTTGCAGAAAATTGAAAATATGGAAGCGAGAGAACTGTTGTGGATGGGCGAACAGATGCACCCGATCGTGGAGCGTATGATTTCGATGTTAAAATCCAGCAACGGCGGACACGACATTACACTGTCGAATATGGGAAAAATCAATATTCCGAATGATCATAAGAACTTTAAAGTAGAATCCATTATTAGTCCGACGGTGGCATTTCCTTGGCTGAATTCCAATACATTAGTAACAACGACGTTCAACCAGGAAATGGATTTTACCTTTATGTCGAATGAGGATTTTCTTTCCAAAGAAGATTCGGTTAAAATAAAAAATAAAGCTATGGATCTGTTGATTTCATGAAATTTAAAATAAAAAAAGCTCAACCAAAACCGCTCAAAAAAACAACTCTGAACCGCTTTCTGAGAAAACGGATGATCATCTATGCCCTTCCGAATGTGGTCTTTAATTTTATTATTGCTCTTGCAAGTTTCAACGAATTGGGATATACTCATTTTTTCGCCTGTACTCAAAGTTTGGCGCGATTAACTTTGCCAATGGCGATATTTTTACCCGTTGTTCTCACCATAGATATTATGAAAAGAGTAACAGATGCCGCCAGTCAGAATGCGATTGAATTTGCGGTGGACGATCAGCTTAATGTAAAGAAATTAATGACAAAACTAAGCATTCTTCACGGATTGGTCTCCGGTCTACTGGTTTTATCCAGCTTACTTTTTGCTCAGTTTATTCTTTCAAAACATTATAAGCTTGATGCAACGGCAATGGCTGTTTTAGTAGGTCTACTGGCAGGTTTACTTTCTGTTTTGTTTACCTATCTTCCGATCATGAAACTGAAAAGGTATTTGTACAGACAACCGCAAATTTCAGTGGAAACAAATAATTGAAATTATTTTCGTTACAATATTTCTATCCTTTCTAAACTATCAGAAAGGATATTTTTGTTCAGATGAGATGTATCCTTTTTAAAATATTAAGAATCGATCAAAATTTGATTAATTGTTAAAATCATCACTCATTTTTTGACGCAAAGATTTTATTTAAAAACTTAATTATTTAAGTGAGCAAAGAAGAATCAACAAGTTGATTTGATGAAGCTCTTTTTTCAAGCTTAGCGGCGCAAATTTTATTTGTCTTTACCTTCTAAAAAATACTGTGTAAATAAAAATTTTATCCAATTTAAACAGATTCTAAAATTTATTCTTTACTCTTTTTGAATTCAAAACTTACCATTTTTATGTAAATTGGCAGATTAATTAATCATTTCCTGCCGAACTCATGAAGCTGCCTAAAGAATATATTTTACCGGATGCGAATATCACCACACTTTCGGTATATGATCTTTTAAAACATACTCAGAATGCGGGTTTCATTGAGAATAAAGATTTTAAGGAAATCTACCCTCTCACTTTAGAATGCAATGCGGGAGTTTTTACGAAATCAATTTCTACGATTGATTATCCTAACGTTTCTGTAAGCCAGGTCGGCTCTTCATTGATGACTGCCTGTTCTTGCGATAACGAAAGCCAGAAATTGTGCGAGCATCAGACTGAAATTATCCATGCCATTATTGAGCAGAAAAATTTCCGGATTTTTTTTGATCATCACTTGAGACAGCGAACTTTGCTGGTTGCAGCAAAAGGTTTCGGACTGGAAAATGAACCTCATTTGGATGCTTATTTTCAATTGGAATATAAGGATGGAAAACTGGATATTCAGCCTAAAATCAAAGAGCTTGTCCGAATGGATGAAGAGGTTTTTAAACAGGAGCTTCTTCCTCAGCAACCATCAATTCTGGAAGAAATGGCAGCGCAGGATACCGCCAGAGAGAAAATATTGGTGATCGGAAGACATCGTTTTTATAATCAGCTCAATTTTTCGTTGATGGAAGCAGATCTTACCAAAAACGGAAAAATAAAGAATCCGATTACAGGGGTTGATCCCATGAATCTGATCTGGAAAGCCGAACAGCCTTCGGAAATTAAATTTTATACAGCGATTGTCACCTTTCAAACTAAATTCAGTGAAGACAAAAGTCCGGCAGAAATAAAGGCTTTACAGCTTATTGCTCAAAATCCTTTGGAATTGGCTGTTTACTATCATGATCATACGATTTCGGAAACCGTTTCCCCAAAATCTTTGGTTTCAGTACAGCTCGGTATTTTAAAAGCTGAAATACAGCTTAGTGTTTTCAAAAAAAATCCTTTTTATGAAATTACGGGAGAATTGCAGTTGAATGATGCTTCCATTCCATTTAAAAATATTATCCTGAGAAATGAACAGTTTGTTTATCATCAGAATACCCTTCATCTTATCGACAATCCCGATCTGCTACGTGTGATCCGTTTTTTTAAATCAAATAATGAAATTCTTATTATTCACAAGTCAAAATATGATGAATTTTTAAAAACCGTTTTGTCATCATTAGAACAATACATTCATATTAATTACAGCTACATCCGCAAAGCAACTCCTGTGGAATTGGCAGAGAAAAGCTTTCAGACAGAGCGTATTATCTATCTTCAGCAAAAGGGAAATTATATTTCTCTGACTCCGGTAATGAAGTACGGATCGATAGAAGTTGCCGTTTATTCCCGAAAGCAACTCTCTGATACCGATCAGAACGGAAATGAGTTCAGAGTAGAACGGAATATTCCGGCAGAAGATCAATTCACCTCGATTATGATGCAGCAGCACAAAGATTTTAAAGAACAGCTCGGAGGATATGAATATTTTTATCTTCATAAAGATAAATTCTTAGACGACAACTGGTTTCTGGAAGCCTTTGAAGCCTGGAGGAATGAAGGCATTACAATTCTTGGATTTAATGAATTGAAAAGCACTACAATTAATTCGCATCGCGCCAAGATCAATATTGTGGTAACAAGCGGTGTCGATTGGTTTAATGCTAAATTAAGCGTACGTTTCGGTAAAAAAGAAGCGACTTTAAAACAGCTTCACAAAGCGATTAGAAATAAAGCAAAATTTGTACAGCTGGACGACGGCTCCCAAGGTATTTTACCTGATGAATGGATTGAAAAAATTACCCGTTATTTTCAGGTTGGCGATATTGATGAAGAATTATTAAAAATTCCAAAAATCAATTTTACGGAAATATCCGGTCTTTTTGAGAAAGAAATTCTGAGTGAAGAAATGCATGAAGAACTCACGAATTACGCCCAACAATTTTCGGATATTAAAAAAATTCCTGAAATTCCTGTTCCTGCTGAATTAAATGCTCATCTTCGGGACTATCAGAGGGAGGGATTAAACTGGCTCGCCCATCTCGATCAATTCAATTTCGGAGGATGTCTCGCCGATGATATGGGATTGGGAAAAACACTCCAGATTATTGCTTTTATTTTATATCAAAGAGAAAAATACGGAGGCACCACCAACCTGATCGTGGTTCCAACTTCATTACTCTTCAACTGGCAGCAGGAAATTGAAAAATTTGCTCCTTCCATCAAAATACTGCTTCATTACGGAACAAATCGAAAGAAGAACATCGATGAAATGCATCGGTATGAAGTGGTTTTGATCAGCTATGGAATGCTGCTTTCGGATATTCAGTTCTTAAAAAAGTTTAATTTTAATTATATTTTTCTTGATGAATCACAGACCATTAAAAATCCAAATTCTGAAAAGTATAAAGCTGCAAGATTATTACAATCGAGAAATAAGATTGTACTGACGGGAACGCCTGTTGAGAACAATACCTTTGACCTCTACGGACAACTTTCTTTTGCCTGCCCCGGATTATTGGGAAGTAAGCAGTATTTTAAAGATGCTTACGCCATTCCAATCGATAAATTTGAATATACTAAACGTGCTGTTAAGCTTCAGCAAAAGATAAAACCTTTCATTCTTAGAAGAACCAAAAAGCAGGTAGCCAAAGAGCTTCCCGAAAAAACAGAAATGGTGATTTACTGCGAAATGAATTCGGAACAGCGGGCGGTATACGATACCTATGAGCAGGAGCTGCGCGATTATATATCGGGATCTTCAGATGATGAGACGTTAAAAAACAAGATCCATGTATTGGCTGGTTTAACGAAACTAAGGCAGATCTGTAATTCGCCGGTTTTATTAAAAGAAGGTCATTCTAATGAGCATGCGGTAAAAATAGAAATTCTCACAGACCAGATTGAAAATAAATCGAAAGAGCACAAAATTCTGGTATTCTCGCAATTTGTGGAAATGCTTGATTTGATAAAAGAAGAGCTGATCAGGAAAAATATTCCTTTTGAATACCTCACGGGGCAAACAAAAGATCGGGGCTCAAAAGTGAATAATTTTCAGAACAATGAAAATATACGTGTCTTTCTTATCAGTCTAAAAGCAGGTGGCACAGGCCTTAATCTTACCGAAGCCGATTATGTTTACCTTGTAGATCCCTGGTGGAATCCCGCTTCCGAAAACCAAGCCATTGACCGAAGCTACAGAATAGGACAAACAAAAAATGTAATTGCTGTACGCCTTATTTGCAAAGATACAATAGAAGAAAAAATCATGAATCTTCAGAAGAAGAAAAGTAAACTTGTAGAAAACCTAATAAAAACCAATGCATCCGCCTGGCAAGGCTTTACAAAAAATGATCTATTGGAAATTTTAGACGCATAAAAATTACTTTGGTCATAAAGAACTGTCTTTTGTCTACGAAATAGTTTCATTACATTAAGTTTGTTTAAACTCATTTTAAATTTAACCACAAATAAACAGTTTAAATAAAAAAGACCTTAACATCAATACGTTAAGGTCTCGGTTATGAAAAAACAAAAATCTATTTATTTAAAAACTGAAGAGCTTTTGCCACAAAAGCATCATGATTCTGGAAAAAAGAAGCATGTCCAGAATCCGGGAAG
Organism: Chryseobacterium arachidis; assembly: GCF_900129245.1. GTDB lineage: Bacteria > Bacteroidota > Bacteroidia > Flavobacteriales > Weeksellaceae > Chryseobacterium > Chryseobacterium arachidis. The sequence goes on along the minus strand of NZ_FQUT01000018.1, from coordinate 35,761 downwards.
ACTACCAATTCTGAATTTTCGATCTTTTGAGACATATTATAAGCGTTTTGAACGGCTACCGGAAGATCATTTTCACCATGCACGATCAGTACGGGTTTATGAATGGTTTTCAGTTCTTCAAGAGCGTCGGCATTCGGCTGTGCCCAGCTCAAGACCGCAGTAAACTGTGCTGCTGAGGTCGCATCGCTCAGTCCAAGATCCCTGTCGTTTGTACGAAGCTGAATTCTTGCGTACGCTGCCTTTCCGGCTGCAATACTTTGTGCAGATTGTGTAAACCCAAACTTCAAAAAAGATTCTTCAGGGCTTAACCCGGCTGTGCTGGCAACAATATTGGGCAAATCTGACAGGCCGATTGCTCCTTTCGGGCCTGTTCCCGTTAAAATTATTTTATTGATTAAAGCAGGTTTCGTTAATGCGACTCTTTGTGCAATAAAGCCACCCATAGAAAATCCCATAATGTTGACTTTGTTTAAATGCAGAGCATCAATAAAATCTATCGCGTCATTGGCCATTGCCTGAATATCGTTGGGAGTTGTCCCCTTAGAAGCGGCCACCCCCTTATTATCAAATATAATTACCCTGTATTTTTGTGCCAATCCGTCTGTAACCGCAGGATCCCAGTCGTCCATAGAACCTCCCAGACCGGGAAATAACACAAGAGGAGTTCCGTTTTCTCTCCCTATAACCCGGTAAGCGAATGAAGTTCCTTTCACATCCACAAACTGAGTTTTAGCATCCTGATGGGTAGCTGCAGGTTTTTCCTGAGTAACCGTAATGTCGTTTTCGCTTGTGCAAGACATCGCAAATGTTGAAAAAAGCGTAAGACATAGAGCCCCTGTAACTGAAATTTTTCTAATTGTTTTCATTGTCGTTTATTTTTGTAAGATTATGATGCAAACATACAGCGCATCAACAAGCCAGTTACTCAGAAAGTACTTCAAACGGACATTTTTGGAAGTTAAACAGACATTACCGGACTTAAAAAAACTTTGTTTTATGTACTGCTATTTTAATTTGAATTCTGTTTTGATAAGATTACGTATTTATACCTAATACCATAATTGGTCATTTTCCCGCTACCACAAAAATGAGAATCTTCATTACTTTGGATAGCCTAAGAATAATGCAGACTCATAATCTTAGATGATTGTACCGGCTTTTTATTTTCCTTTATTAAATATATCATCGGAAGATAAGGATCTCAACAGCCGGATCATTTGGCAGAAAAACATTTGCCATTTCTGTCTTTCGAGTGACTCATATTTCGCCATTAAAATTGAAAACATAATAAACACATGACTCAGGAAAACTACGACGTAATCGTCATCGGAGGTGGAGCAATAGGTCTTGCCACAGCCTATCATCTCGGGAAGCGCAAGGCTAATACTTTAGTTCTTGAACAATTTACTTTTGTCAACCAATTAGGAAGCTCTGCAGGAGTTTCCCGCCAATTCAGGATTCCGTATCCGGATCAGTACATGGTACAGATGGCTTTGGACTCCCAGCCTTATTGGGATGAGCTGCAGAAAGAAACAGAAACTCCGTTACTTGATAAAGTAGGAACACTTTGGTTCGGAGATCCGAATGTACATTCGACAGAAGGAAATATCGCTGAAGCTGAAGAAGCCTTAAAAGCATTAAATGTTCCCTATACTACTCTAACCTCTAAAGAAATTGAGGAAAAATACCAATTCAGAAATCTTCCGGATACTTACACCGGATTATTTCAGCCTGATGGAGCGAGCATTAATTTTAAAGCAACCATTGAAACGCTTTTAGACCTTTGCAAAAAATCTGAAACAGTACATTTGGAAGAAAATTCTCCTGTTCTGAAAATCGAACAAATGGGTGATCTTTTTGAAGTGATTACACCCAACGGAAGCTATATCACCAAAAAACTGGCGATCATCCCGGGACCTTATATCAACAGTGTAATCAATTTGCTTGATTTCAAAATTGAGGCAACATATTGGAACATGTCTTCGGCTTATTTCAGAAAAACAGATCCTGATATTCAGTATCCGACGTGGTTTGTGTTTCAGAATGCGACGGGTGACAACGGCAATCAGTTTTACGGCTTCCCTTCCGTAGACTGGGATCATCCTGAATACATTCGTGTAGCTCCCGATTTTGTGATCAATCCTTTAGACGAACCGAACGACAGAACATTAATTCCGAATCAACAGGAACTGGAATATACTTCAGAATGGGTGAAAAATCACATGACGGGTCTTGCCACAGAGCCTGAATATACCTCGACTTGCCTTATTTCATTAAGCAAGCTTCCCAACAAAGAATTATTAATTGATTTTGCGCCGGGCTATGTTCCCAATCACAAAAATATCGTTTTGTATGCAACAGGCTGGGCAGCAAAATTCACTCCTTTCTTAGGAAAAATAATGGCCGATCTTGCATTGGACGGACATACAGATTTTGATATTACGCCTTTTCAGCTTGGAAGAAAATACTTTAAAGCACTTTAAAACTAAAAAATACCATGAACAAAAACACACCTTTAAACTCCGGTATGCATCCGGATTTAAAAATAGAAGTTGCCATCATTGGCGCCGGAACTTCAGGATTGTATACTGCTTACCGTTTGGTAACCGATAAAAAATTCAAAGCTCACGATGTACAGATCTTCGATATGAATGATAAACTGGGCGGAAGATTAGAATCAGTCATCCTTCCGGGAATGAATTTCTGGGGCGAACTGGGCGGTATGCGTTACCTGACTTCGCAGCAAATCGTAACCACTTTAATTGAAGGTTATCCGCTTTCGGCAGATCCTGATCAACGTACCCCTGTTTTGAAAGATACGATGACACCGGTTCCTTTTCCTATGGGAGATCCATCAAAATTGTTAATGTATCTGCGAAAAGAGCGTACTACACAGAATGCATGGAACGAAAGCCAAGATAAAGGTAAAAAATTAATCACAAGATATTATTTAAATGAAAATGATCTGGGTTTCAGTTCGGATCAGCTGTTCAATAAGATTATTTATGATGTTTTAATGGCAGATCCTTGGGTGGCTGAAACTTACGGAAGCAAAATTCTGAAGGGTACTTCTGTTTATGATTACACTTTTAAACTAGACAGCAGAGACTGGGATGATATCAAGCCAAAATTAGTCTACAATTTCCCGGGTTCTTCATATAATCAGCGCAAAGTAAATGAAATAGGTTTCTGGAACTTAATCAAAGACCAGGTTTCGCAGGAAGGTTATCAGTTTCTGGCTAATGCAGGAGGTTATTATTCCAACACCATCAACTGGAATTCGGCGGAAGCTTTTCCTTATATGGTAGGAGATTTTTCGGAAGGTACCGTTTACAAAACCATTGAAGAAGGATATGACAGTATTGCATATGCCGTGGCAAATTCTTACATGCAGCATGAAGGTGCCACTATCTGGTCTGAAAACAAACTGTTGAACTTCACAAAAGATCATCCATTGTTAGGCACCCATCAATACGAACTCACTTTCCTTAATCTTAAAACCAATAAAACCTGGAAAGTGTATGCCAATTCCATTGTTTTGGCCATGCCGAGAAAGTCGCTCGAACTTTTGGATCAGAATAACTTTTTCTTTAACAGCAATAATACGGTTCTTCACAACAATATAGAATCTGTCATTATGGAACCTGCCTTTAAAATACTAATGGGATTTGAATATCCCTGGTGGAAAGAACTGGGAATAGATTCCGGGCACTCTATTACAGATCTACCAATGAGACAATGCTATTATTTCGGTACCGATCAGGAAACAAAAAATTCAATGCTGTTGGGAAGTTACGGAGATATGGAAACAGAAACTTTCTGGAAAGCACTTACCGAAGATGAAGTTCTTTTTGAAGTAAAAGCTGCCAAATCTGCATCATTGAGAGAACTCCACGAGTTGGACCACGTACAGGCAACAAAGCTGATGGTGGGAGAAGTAATGAACCAGCTAAGAGAACTTCATGGGGACACTGTAACCATTCCGGAACCTTATGTCACTTATTTTAAAGACTGGACTGACGAGCCTTTCGGAGCTGGATACCACGCCTGGAAAGCCGGATATTCCGTTGAAAAAGTAATGCCTTACATGAGAAAACCTCTTCACGACGAACAAATTCATATCTGTGGAGAAGCTTATTCTGATCAGCAGGGATGGGTAGAAGGTGCTTTCTGTGAAGCAGAAAAAATGCTGCAGGAATACTTCGGGCTAGACCGTCCTTATTGGCTGAGTCCCGACTATTATTTAGGTTGGTAATATAAGATATGATTAATACACAGGCACAGTTTCAGAATGTTGAAGCTGTGCTTTTTTACATAAAAACTTGTTTAAACTTTTTAAATTTAACCTCAAAAGACACAAAAGATTGGGATAATATATTTGAAGCTTATCATTTAAGGTAAAAAAAATAACACATGAGCACTTAAAAACTTTTGATTTTTATGCTTTTGATGGCTTTTTGTCATTTAATAACGCTTATAAAATAGCTTTTATCCCTTTTGCGGGTAAATTTAAAATTGTCTAAACAGACTTGTAAAGAAAAAAGCTGCAATTCTTACATTACAGCTTTTCATTTTATTTTTATTGATTCTTTTTACGGCTGAGGATACGCCTTTTTATCCGTTAAAATATGCACTCCTTCCCGCTGATTAATCAGTTGCATAGGATACATTTCAGGATTATATTCTCCGTTCAGCACTTCGTTTAAAGCATGCTTCTTAGATTCTCCGAAGGTTACAATTAAGATATTCTCAGCTTTGTTAAGCACAGGCTCTGTTAAAGTAATTCTGAACATTTCCTGAGATGTAAGATAAAATGCATCTACCCATTTCTCTTTTTCTTCCAAAATTTTCTCGCCCGGGAAAAGAGACGCTGTATGTCCGTCATCCCCCATTCCTAACAAGATAAAATCAAAAATTCCCTCTTCTCCGAGAACATTTTTAATTTTCTGCTCATATTCTTTGGCATACTCTTCAGCATCAATACCATCCTGATACATTGGGAAAATATGGTCTTTCTGAACAGGAACTTTATTAAGAAGAGCTTCAAAAGTCATTTTTGCATTGCTTTTCTCATCATCCAAAGGAACCCATCTTTCATCTACCCAGAAAAAATATACTTTCCCCCAGTCTATTTTATTGGCATAATCTTCTGTTGCCAGTAAACTGAAAATAGCTTTAGGAGAAGAACCCCCACTTAGTGCTACCGTAAAACGGCCATGCTTTTGGATAGATTTTTCTGAAAGATCTACAAAAATATCCGCTGCATCTTTATATAATGTATCTAAATCTTCAAATACTGTAATATTCATCTTACTTTTATTAAGTTAATAAAGACTATGCCCAGGTGTGCCCCTGTCTTTCTACCATTGTAAAACTGTCTTCAGGACCCCAGCTTCCTGCATCATAGTTAGGAAAAGACGAATCTTTGCTGTTTTCCCAGGCTTCCTGTATCGTTTTAACCACATCCCAGGCTTCTTCTACCTGATCGGAACGCATGAATAAAGTAAGATCTCCTAAAAGAGCATCTAACAGCAATGTTTCGTAGGCTTCCGGAGTGTTTTCCTGACATGCAAAATAATCAAAGATCATTTCTACAGGCTTAAGATCCAATGAAAGCCCCGGCATTTTAGTCATAAACTGAAGCCTGATATCCATCAAAGGCTGAATATTGATAATCAGTTTATTAGCTGATAAAAGTTGTGAACTTTCTGAGAATGTGGAATGAGGAAGAGGTTTAAACTGAATGGTAATGTAAGAATGCTTTTCCTTCATTTTTTTACCGGTACGAACATAAAAAGGAACGTCCTGCCATCTTTCGTTGTCCAGATAGAAGTTGACAGCGGCAAAAGTTTCTGTATTTGAATTTTCTGCAATTCCGTCTTCCTGTCTATAGCCTTTTACTTTTACTCCGTTTATGGTTCCTTTTCCGTATTGTCCCCGTACGGCATATTGGTCTACTGTTTCGGGTGAAATTCTGCGAATTGCTTTAAGAACGTCCACTTTACGGTCTCTGATCTCACCCGATTCCAATGACGCCGGCGGTTCCATAGCCACCATACACAGAATCTGCAATAAATGGTTTTGGATCATATCTCTTAAAGCTCCCGTCTGTTCGTAAAAGCTTCCTCTGGTTTCTACCCCCACTTCTTCAGCTACGGTAATCTGCACAGATTCTATATGATGACGATCCCACAAAGGTTCGAAAATTGAATTTCCAAATCTGAAAGCCAAAATATTCTGTACCGTTTCTTTTCCTAAGTAATGATCAATACGGTAGATCTGTTCCTCTTCAAAAGTTTCAGCCAGTAAACTGTTCAGTTCAATCGCAGATTGTTTGTTGTGACCGAAAGGTTTTTCAATAATAATTCGGTCTTTCTGAGGATCAGAAGCCAAAGAAGTATTTTTGATGTGATTGGAAATCGTAGAAACAAAATTCGGACCTATGGAAAGGTAAAACAGCCTGTTTCCTCTTGTTCCGTAAACTGTATCAAATTTATCCAGTTTTTCGTGAAGATCCTGATAAGATTTTTCTTCATCCAGCTGATGCTGAAAATAGGTAATGTGAGCCTGAAAGCCCGCCCAATCTCCTGCTGTTACTTTTTTTCTGGAGAAACTTTCAAGATTTTCTTTGATATATGTTTTGAAATACTCTTCCGTATTATCTGCTCTTCCTAAGGCTACAATATTAAACCCCTTAGGCATTCTTCCGTCGATATATAAATTATAAAATGCCGGAAAAAGTTTTCTTTTTGCTAGATCTCCCGTCGCTCCAAAGATAATAATGGTAGTGGGCTGCAGGGTTTTATTTTCACTCATTTTCCGAATATTAATTATTTGCACTTTGCCAAGACGTATGGAAAACTCCTTCTCTGTCAATTCTCTGATAGGTATGAGCCCCAAAATAATCTCTCTGCGCCTGAAGCAGATTCACAGGAAGAGATTCTGTAGTATAGGCATCAAAATATCCTAATGCTGTTTGCGTTCCTATGGTTGAAATTCCGTTTGAAACCGCAAAAGCAGCCGTTTTTCTTAACGACGTAATTTTTTCCTTAACGATTTCAGAAATTTCCTGATCCAATAAAATATTAGATAAATTTTCGTCTTTTGAATACGCTAAATAGAATTTTTCCAATAAAACAGAACGGATAATACATCCTCCTCTCCAGATTTTTACAACATCTTTTAATGGGATTTCAAACTGATATTCTTCAGATGCTTTTACCAATAATGCCAAACCTTGTGCATAACTGATTAAAGTAGCCAGATAAAGCGCATCACCAACCTCTTTGATGAATAACTCTGCATTTTCCGGCTTCACAATTTCATCCTTAGAATATAGCTGAGAAGCTTTTATTCTCTCTTCTTTATAAGCAGATATAATTCTTGAAGTAACCGCCGTATCAATCGTCGGGATCGAAACACCGATTTCCATTGCCTGCTCGGAAGTCCATTTTCCCGTTCCTTTTGCTCCGGCTTTATCTAAAATCATATCAACAAGATAACCGTCTGTTAAATCATCTTTTTGCTGGAAAATATCTCTTGTGATTTCAATTAAGAATGAGTTCATTTCACCGTTATTCCATTCTTTGAAAACGTCGTATAGCTGATCGTTATTCAGGCCTGCTCCTTTTCTAAGCAAATCATAAGCCTCGGTAATCAATTGCATAATGGCATACTCTATTCCGTTGTGAACCATTTTCACGTAGTTTCCGGCAGAACCTTTCCCCATGTATGCAGTACAGGCTTCACCATCCACTTTTGCAGAAATCGCTTCCAACATCGGCTGAAGAAGACCGAAAGCTTCAAGATCTCCTCCCGGCATAATACTAGGGCCTCTTCTTGCTCCTTTTTCTCCTCCGGAAACCCCCATTCCCATAAAATGCAAGCCTACGGCAGCCAGTTGGTCAACACGTCTGTTGGTATCCTTGAAATAAGAATTACCGGCATCGATAACGATGTCACCTTTGCTCAGCAGAGGAGTAATATTCTGCAAAACTGCATCGACAGGATTACCTGCGGGTACCATAAGAATTATTTTTCGGGGAGCTTCCAATTTGGATACAAACTCTTCCAGAGAATCGGTACCTGCAACTATCATATTAGGTGTTGCCCCGTTTTCAAGATCTTTAACCTTTTCATTATCAAGATCAAAACCCGCAATAGAAAATCCATTATCGGCAATATTGTAAAGAAGATTTCTCCCCATCACACCAAGGCCGACGATGCCATAACTGTATTTTTCCATTATATTACTGTTAATAAATGTTTAAACGTTTAAAGCATAAAATTACACATAATGTACCTGAAAGCACAAAAAGAATTACAGAAATTTTCTATACTTTAATTATTTAAATTTAAAATCCATATCTTAAAACAAAATAAACAACAGATTTATAAACATTTACAGCTAAATTAAATTCCGTTCATATATTATTATTTTCCATGCCAAATGATATTTTATATAAAATATGATAAGGGCGTTCACTCTAAATAAAATTACCGCGTCTGGTTTTTCCAAAAAATACAATCTTATCATTCTCGGGGATTTTATATAAATTATCTCATTTGATCCAATTAGCATTTAACTCATAATTACCACTTACAAGAATAAATTATATTGAATCACAGCTCCTTATTATTTTTAACGAAAAAATAATCAAAAAAAATTTGTCAGAATTTAAAAACATCCTATATTTGCACCACTGAAAACAACGATATAATCGGAGTTTAAGGAGAGTTGGCAGAGTGGTCGATTGCGGCAGTCTTGAAAACTGTTGACTGTAACAGGTCCGGGGGTTCGAATCCCTCACTCTCCGCAAGTAACTAGAAGCAAATAGCTCCTAGATGGTCTAAAAAGCTTTAAAGCCTGTAATTTTTAAAAATTACAGGCTTTTTCTTTAGGTGGGAATTCGCAAAATTTTCAAAAACACTCCTAATTTTTGTGGCAAATTCGTGGCAATTTTAAAAGTCAAAAAAAAATGCCACAAAAAGCGGTGTAAATTACTGTATATCAACATGTAAAGCTGTTTAACGACTTGACAAAAGAGCAACATATTTCGAAATTTAACTTAATAAAAATTGAATTATGCTTGAAAAAAGTTTTGGTGTCGCCTTCTTTTTAAAGACACCTGTAAAAAAAGAGAATTTAAGAGCTGTTTATCTGAGAGTAACCGTAGATGGTATTCCGAAGGAAATTTCAACAAAACGAAAATGGGATGTTACCCGTTGGAGCCAGAAAGCCGAAAGGGCTAATGGAAGTAAAGAGGATGCCAAATCCCTTAATTACTTTCTGGATTCCCTGTTCAATCGTGTTTTAAATTATAGAACTGAACTTATCAATAGTGATCAGACTATTACCTCCCAGAAGATCATTGATTTTGTTAAAGGGAAAAATGTATCGAAAGTCAAAGTTTTAGAGGAATTCCAATTGCATAATGATGAAATGTTGGCGCTTGTTAAAAAAGGAGAATATGCTTACGGTACATTTGAGCGTTATACGACAGCCCGCTCCCATGTTGCTGAATTTATTAAATATAAGTATGGCCGGGAAGACCTTGAATTCAGAGAGTTGAATTATGAATTCGTCAAGGATTATGAACTTTATTTAAAGACCGTCAGAAACTGTAGCAATAACACAGCTTTAAAATATATTGCCAATTTTAAAACGATTGTTCTTAGAGCCATTGCAAAAGATATCATTCCTAAGGACCCCTTTAAAATGTTTAAAAGCAAAAAAACTAAATGCAATAAAAAGCCGCTCTCTTCAGAAGAGCTTCAACGACTAGAAAACAAAGTATTTTCTTCTGAGCGACTTTCTGTCATAAGAGATATATTCGTTTTTCAATGTTATACAGGACTCGCTTACATTGATGCCTACCAGCTAAAGCCGAGCGATATTAAAAATGGAATCGACGGAAGCTTATGGATTATGTCAAATCGACAAAAATCAAAATCGAAGACAGATATTCCTCTTCTACCCCAAGCGATTGAAATTATGGAACGCTATAAAAGTCATCCATTGTGTATAGAGCGAGGATCTGTACTGCCAGTTAAATCCAATCAAAAAATGAACGAATATCTAAAAGAAATTGCCGCAATCTGCGATTTGTCCGGCGAGCTCAATACCCATAAGGCCAGGAGGACATTTGGCAGTACCGTAACACTGAAGAATGGTGTTCCAATTCATGTGGTTAAGGAAATGATGGGCCACTATTCCGTAAAACAGACGGAGGAATATGCTATTACTGAACAGGAATCAATCAGTGTAGAAATGCAACAACTAAAGGAGAAACTTAGCAAAAAGAATGAATATGATATGGATGATAAATTAGGCTTTTTAGAAGACCACTGTTTTGATGACAATGAAACGAACAATAAACCGGATGTTCTCCCAGACGCAAATCTAAAGCTGATAGCTCAAGCTCTTGATTCAATTAAAAAAATTCTGGCAAATAGTTAAGAAGATAATAGGATGCCTGCTATGGTACTCTGTTTCTATTATTGTAAAATAAATGGTAACCGGGACGTTGTCATTTATTGAGTGAAAATCCCTTTACATCATGTAAGGGGATTTTACTTTTCTTGAAGCTCTAAAATATTGTATAGTATCCTTTAACTAAAAGCCATTAACTCATGACCTTTCTCACATACCGAAAACACCCTTGCAGCACCTTCAACAATAAAGGCCGCGTATTTACATACATCTATTTCCTGCAAAAGATATTGCCTCTTTTTGAGCCGCCTCGGTTTAAACTTTTCTTCAATAGCAGTATCGTCTTCAAGACTTAAACTCAATCCTGATTTTCTTCAATATATCTAAATAGGATTCGTAAATGCTGGTCAATGAAGAACTCTTACTAAAGGTATGTAAAACGATTTTTAAACAACGAGTTTACTGAATGATTATAACGATACCAAAATCTTTCCCTTAACCTTGCGCATTTCTACTGCCTCATGTGCCTGGTCAATCTGCGCTAAGGGAAATATTTTTCCAATGGTTGGTCTATAATCGCCGGTCGCAAGACAGTTAGTGATATCTCCTACGGCCTTCCTTTTAAACTCTTCAGGAATCGTGTAGACATAAGCAAAACGTAATGCAACATTGCGTTTAATAAGCTCTAGTACTCCCACTGGTACAGTCTGTTCTGGCGAACTAACAGAATAAGTACTAATAGTGCCAGTATTATCCAGGCATCGAACATCGACATCGTAATTTGCCGCTAGATCCACTTCTACTATTTTAGAGACACCAGTACCTTGGGTTGCCATTCTGATTTCATCTTCAACATTTTCACTTCCCAAATGGATAACTAAATCAGCTCCTTTCGAAAGTACTCCCTGCTTATCTTTAATATCACGTACAGTGGTGGCAACCCACGCTCCGGCCCACTTGGCCAAAAGAATGGCGGCCTCACCAACTGCTCCCGCTCCCCCTTGTACCAAGATCTTTTTGCCCTTTATATCTCCATCAGCAAATAAACAATAGTGTGCTGTTAAAGCAGGTACACCTAAGGACGCACCGACCTCAAAATTTACATCACTTGGCAACAAGACAGCACGATGAGCTTCGACAATTGCATATTCTGCTGCTGAGCCATCACTCTTTCCGTATTGCGCTTCATAAATCCAAACTCTTTGGTTAATTCTACTCTCCTCGACCCCTTCTCCGACCAGATCGATTACCCCAGCACCATCCTGATGCGGTATTATTCTTGAAAAAGGCATACTTCCCGTAAAGCCTGTCCTGGTTTTTATATCAGAAGGGTTAACTCCGGACACAGCGATTTTCACACGAACTTGTCCGGGACCGGGAAGAGGTATCGGAATTTCCTGCACTTTTAAAACTTCCGCAGCAGAACCTTGCTTTTCATAAAAAGCTGCCTTCATCTTGCCTTCAAAACTCATAACTAAAATATTTTTCGGGTATTTATCTTCTTAATATTGTATTGACCTTTTACAGAATCTGTGTTATGCCACTATCTCAGTATATTTTTTGCGATATTGTCCTGGGGAAACTCCTTCCTTTGCCTTGAAAAATCGGCTAAAAGTCTGGATATTATCATAACCTAACTCATATGCGATTTCCTTGATTGATAGATTTGAGTAATTAATTTGCCGCCTAGCATGAATCATAATCCGATCATGAATAATGTTTAAGGGCGCCCTATCAGAAATCAGAGAAAACAGATTGGAAAGCGTTTTGGGAGATTTGTTCAGCTGGGAGGCATAGAAGGCTACGTCATGATGCTCTGCGAAATGTCTTTCAACCAAATAGTTAAATTCCCTGATAATATCGCCCTGACTTGCATCAATACGGTCAAAATTTTTATTCTGTCTTAAAATCCGGACAGAAAGGATAAGGAATCTCTTTAAAAGTGCTTGCAGCATATCTTGTTGCAATATATCCGAATTCTTCATCTCACTGCAGAAAATATCCCATGATTTCTCAAAATCGCTCAGCATGCTTTCCGAGATGGTTACGATAGGAATTTCGGTGGCTCCAAAGAAAAGTAGCCCCTTGCTACCAACCTCATTATCATGATTGACAATACAATAAAATGGCTGATTAAATCTTACCATTCGTGCAGATTCAAAAGTGATTTCATCTATGCGATGAAACTCTGTAAGAAAAATGATCTGGTTATGTTCAAGTTCATAGGGAACTTTGTCGATGACCATATCAAGCTTTTTACCCGTATTCCATATAAATGTCATGTCAGTTTTTTTGACATTCAAAATGACATCTTTATCGGTTGGATTTAAATCGTAAATCTGTAAAACCTCATGTGAATTGTTTGTAAAGATCATAATTTGCTTTTCCCTGTTTTTTAATGTCCTATCAAGGTTACGTGTCTTGACATAACATTTGGTGAAACTCTTTTAGTCTTCACAAACATACAATAGAGTTTTCAACTTGACGTTGACAAATATCAATTAGTAAAAATGTTTTGTTGCTATAGAAGTACTATTTCACACGTGGTTTTCTAACTCGGCTTAAAGTTTCTTTTGATACTCCCAGATAGGAGGCAATGTGATGAAGCGGAAATCGCTGTGCTATTTCAGGATAACATCGCAAGAACCGCTCATAACGTTGCAACGCATTCAAACTAATTGCCGCGTCCAGACGTTTCTGGGAAGCGATCTGATTATTTTCACTCATTTTCCAAAACATCCTCTGAATTGCAGGTATCTTAAGTAGCACCTCAAGGTCCTGTCTTTGAAAAACTAATAGATCTGTATCTTCCCAAGCCTCGATATAATAAATTGACGGAATACGATTTATAAAACTATCGCGATCTGTAATCCACCAGTTCTCAATACATAACTGGTTGATACACTCCGTACCATTCTCCGGAATTGTGAATTGTCGCGCAGCACCTTTTAGTATAAATCCCGTGTAAGCGCAAATTTTACCTTCCTCGAGAAACAATTGTCTACGACGAAGTTTTTTTGGTTTCATGATACTGGCAACACGTTCTTTTTCACAAGTTAGCAGCTCCACATCGCTGTATCGTTCGATATAGTTAAAAAGCGGGTCATACATTCTTTATTAATTTTTTTGGTAGCTCATAAATAGTACGTGTACCAAAAATAATAAAAAATCCCGCTTTTCAAAATACAGCTTCAGACAACTTACTACAATCTGCGCTCAGATTCTTCGATCTCAAGGTCGTTCACACTAGCAAACCTCCTCTGCATCAGTCCATTTTCGTCATATTCCCAATTTTCATTCCCATATGCACGAAACCACTGTCCCTCAGCATTACGAAATTCGTATTCATAACGAACGGCGATTCTGTTATCTGTAAATGCCCACAATTCCTTTTTTAACTTATAATCAAGCTCCCTCTCCCACTTTCCAGTTAAAAATTCAATGATCTGCTGCCTACCGTTTATGAAGGTGGATCTATTTCTCCATTCACTATCTATGGTATACGCCTGCGCAACTTTTTCAGGGTCTTTAGAATTCCAGGCATCTTCTGCCAACTGAACTTTCTTTAAAGCTGTCTCCAGTGTAAACGGAGGTAAAGGATGTCTCTGTTCCATATTGTAATATTTTAGATTTATAATATTTTTAAAATTTTAGCTATCTTATAGCTGAGATGTTACTACCAGTAGTTTATTAGGGTACTGGTAGTAAAACATTTCTATCTTCTATTTGCTTAGCAATGAATCCTAAACTGAAAGAACCTTTCTATCAAGAAAATCATCTATGATCGCGGATATTTCCTCACCATGAGATTCAAGAGCAAAATGCCCTGCATCAAACAGATGAAACTCTAAGTTCTTAACATCTTTTTTGAATGCCTCAGCTCCTGACCCCGGAAAAATATAATCGTCTTTTCCGTAAACAATCAGCATTTCAGGTTGATAATCTCTAAAGTACTGCTGCCAGCTAGGATATAATGGCACATTTGTTTGATAGTCATAAAACAATGCCAGCTGTATTGCGCCGTTTTCTGGCCTTTCGAGATGTCTAAGATCAATTTCCCAATTGTCAGGTGAAACAACGCTCTGATCAGGCACATTGTGTGTATACTGCCATTTCAAACCATTAAGATCATGGAAGCCTCTTAACGTATTTTCGGCTTCTTTGTTGTTTCTGTCAGCCCAGTATGCCTTAATAGGATCCCAAAAGGCTTCTAATCCCTCTTCATACGCACAGCCGTTCTGCACAATAAGGGTATCAATCTTCTCAGGACTTGCGCTCGCGATTCTGAAACCGATAGGTGCACCATAGTCCATCAGATATAAACTATACTTTTGAATATCGAGCTTATTCAGGAGAGCGGTAATTATTTTGGCGAAATTGTCAAATGTATATTCAAATTCTGCCATCGGGGGCTGCTCGCTTCTACCATACCCAGGATAATCAGGAGCAATCAAATGGTATTTATGAGACAAGGACTGGATCAGATTGCGGTACATATGTGAGGACGTAGGATACCCGTGAAGCAAAACTAATGTCGGCTTGCTCTTATCTCCAGCCTCTCTGTAAAAAATGTCTACTCCGTTGATTTTTTCTGTTTTAAAAGTTGTTTTCATTGTTTAAATATTTATAAGTGATTAATTCTTTTCAATTGGTGCCAGTTTTGGAAAATCAATATCTGTATCGGCGAGGATATTGACATAGTTTGTGAAAATACTAAGTGAAACCTGAGCTAAAATTTCAACGATCTGCTGATCTTCATAGCCTGCAGCTCTTACATTGGCTAACGCTACCTGAGAGACCGCACCACGGTTATCCAAAATTTCTTTGCTGAAAATCAATGCTGCATTTATCTTTGGATCCGTAGAATTAGCGTTTCTCGCACCGACAACATCTTCATCTTTGATACCCATTTTGCCAGCTACAAAACTGTGGGCTGAATTACAATAATTACATCCGTTTTCATTTGCGACTGTCAAAGCGATCAACTCGCCCAATTTACCGCCAAGTGAAGAAGCGCCAAGAGCACTGCTAAATCCAAGGTAACCGTTAAGTACCGCTGGAGAATTAGCCATCGTTCTCATCATATTGGGAACCATGCCCATTTTGGATTTTACAACATCTAAAAGTTCTTTTGCTTTTCCGGTAGCTTCTGCCGGATCTACTGTTTTAATACGTGCCATAATATTGTTTTTTAATTTTTAATTTGTTTTAAGTAATTTGACAGTACAAAGTTGATCATAATAACAAAGCGTCTGTTAGTCACCCTTTCCCGAATAGTTATCAATTTTTCCTATTCTAAAAAATATTCGTTTTTCTCATTTTCAAATAGTAACTACAGCTAGCGAAGGATTTTTGAGAGATTAGGACACAAGGTTTTACGATAGCCAAATTGACCTGTCGGATCTAATGGTAATTTAGTATACCCACTAATTTTTGGCCGTTCGGACTTGTCCAGTCAATTGCCAGTTCAGAAATAATCTGGTCGACAGTTGTAATAATGGCTCCAGCAGCGCGCATGCGAGCTAGCGCCAGTTCATCACCATACTTCGTATATGAAGCAGATGCATCGGCAGAGACCTGCACTTCGTAACCTTCGTCCAGCATCTGTAAAACCGGGAAAGTAACACAGATTTCCGTTGTAACTCCGGCTACAAACAACTTCTTACGTTCCAAGACTTTTACCGCATGATTAAAACCATCGTGATGCATTGCATTCACAATGCCGGGACGCTTGATACGCGCTGCAAATGCCTCTGGTAAAATCTCCTCAAGTTCCGGAATTAAAGGACCCTGGACATTTTCTTCCATACTGGATGTCAATATGACTGGAAGGTTTAAGGCAGCTGCAATTTTAGCCAGTTTAATGGCATTTTGCTTGACAAGATTGATGTCATGTGAATGTGTCCAGCCCATTGTACCTATTTGGTGATCAATTAAAAGTACTGCTGAATTTTCCGGATTAAAAGCTTTAGTGTGCATAGTCTTTCTGTTTAAATTAGTTGATTTCGTAACGACCAAATTGATCGGCGATTGACACAAATTTGCCCTAATTTCTACTGTTCAACGATGACTTTTGCTAAAAAAAAGTATTGATAAATGTCATTATCTCACAAACTTGACTCACGAAGATCAAGAAAGTGTAAATTCCAAAAAGAGCAATATGAAACGTAATTTTTCACAACAATTTGTCTTAATCACAATTCATTTACAACTATACACTTCTAGAAATTTCCAAAACATATAGGACTGATCTGGTGACTTTAGTCAAGGTAATTTTTTGACAAATGTCATCCTTTTTTAGCGAAATATGGAGGAACTTAGCCAATAGATAATACAAGAAAATAACATAAACAATATTAAAATGATCGTTATGAAAAAAATAGCAATTAATGGATTTGGACGTATCGGACGTGCGGCACTTAAAATAATAACAGAAACTGAAGGCCTCGAAGTCGTTGGAATCAATGATTTGATGAGTATCGAAAATGCTGCATATCTGCTGAAGTATGATAGTAACTATGGAAAATATGAGAAGGATGTAAAGATCGAAAATGATAGCCTCATAGTGGATGGAAAAAGAATAAAGTATACCAGCCTGCGGGAAATTGAAAGTCTGCCCTGGAATGATATCAGTGCAGAAATAATTATCGAAAGTACCGGAATTTTCACCAACAAGGCAGATGCGGAGAAACATCTAACTGCAGGTGCAAAATTTGTAGTAATCTCAGGTCCTACTAAAGATACGCCGACAGTCGTACATGGCGTCAATACTGAAGACGGCAAAGTTTCGGTATTTTCATGCGCTAGCTGTACCACCAACAATATAAGTCCAGTGATAGAAATATTGGGCAGAAGACTTGGTATCAAAAAGGCTATACTCAACACAACACATGGTTATACTGCCTCTCAGACATTGATAGATGCTCCATCTAAGAAAGAACCTAGAATGGGCAGAGCAGCAGGTATTAATCTTGCTCCAGCAGCCACCGGTGCCGCAATAGCTACGACAAAAGCACTTCCGCAGTATGCCGGTAAATTTGACGGTATAGCAGTCAGAGTACCAGTGCCCGTGGGATCCATATCGGATATTACTTTTGTTTCCGAAAGACCAACGACTATCGAAGAGATAAATCAAATCCTGATCGAGGAATCTCAAACGGATCGTTATCGTAAAGTTCTTGCAGTAACCGACGAGCCACTTGTATCTACTGATATCATTAAAAGTGCCTTTGCCGCCACTGTTGATATGGAAATGACAAGAGTTGTCGACGGTGACCTTGTAAAAGTGATGGCCTGGTACGATAATGAATGGGGGTTTACCAACCAAATGATCAGACAGATAGAGTCTATTTAATATTAGATCGATGAATTATGCTAATATCGCCTTCACCGACATTATAAAGGCTCTACAGGAAAAAAATGGCAGTCGAGCTGCCTACGACCGTATGCAAAAGTTCAGCTATGTAGATGGCCTTAGCATTACAGAAGAGAATTTTATCAGGGAAATGGACAGTTTCTACATGGCATCTTTCGGAGAAAATGGGTTTCCATATATACAACATCGCGGTGGATCAAAGGGCTTTTTAAAAGTCATCAATAAAGATACGATCGGGATCATTGATTTTAGTGGTAACAAACAATTTATATCTGTTGGTAATATCACCACGAATCCGAATGTCTCTTTGATAATGGTATCCTATCCCAAACGCGCAAGATTAAAAATTTACGCTGAAGCTGAGATTTTGGAAATTGACGACGATCCGGGATTGTACGACTATCTAAAACCCGAAAATTATAAATTTAAGGCAGAGCGAATATTGCTATTTCATATTAAAGCATACGACTGGAACTGCCCTCAACATATTGTACCTCGCTATAGCGAAGTAGAAATTGAAGAGATAATAAAATCAAAACTACAATACATTGAAAGACTGGAGACTGAACTATCCGATCTAAAGAAAAAACTGAGGCAATAATAATTGACTAACAAAAATTTATCCAAGAATACTATGCAGAGCAAACAAATATATGCCACATACCTAGGTGGTCCCACTATAATTATTGAGATCGGAGGATTGACATTTATGACGGATCCCACGCTTGATCCGGAGGGAACTTTTTTTAAACTAAATGAAACGATGACAGAAAGGAAATTGGCAGGTCCTGCGCTCTATCCTGAAAAGTCTGTCGATATTGTCCTTTTGAGCCATGACCAGCACTTCGACAATCTGGACGGTTTAGGACGGTCTTTTTTGAAAGAGGTCGGTGAAGTTCTAACTACTAAGGCGGGTGCAGAAAGGCTTAAAGCAAATTCAATAGGACTTGACCCACATCAGCAGCGTACTTTCACAGCTCCGAGCGGAGAAAAAATTAAAGTTACCGCTACACCCGCACGCCACGGTCCAGCGGGAATCGAAAAAATTACGGGTGATGTGATCGGGTTTCATATTGAAGTTGATTCGCCTGATGGTATTCAGCTGTATATTACCGGCGATACGGTATACTACAATGAAATCGAGTCACTTTCCAAGCGTATTAGACCGGACTACATATTTATTTTTGCGGGGGCTGCACGACCACGGGGGCCATTCAATGTGACCATGGGTACAAACGATGCCCTTGATACGGCGGCCGCGTTTCCAAAGTCCATCTTGATCCCTGTTCACTCCGAGGGCTGGTCACATTACACAGAAAACAATACAAATCTAAGAGAAGCATTCCAAATTCTAGGAATTGAACATCAGTTAAAAGTACTTGAGCCAGGTGTTCTTACTGCACTCTCTATTTAGATAAAAAGTTTTTACTAGCAAACCATTTTTTTAACAGAACAAATTAAAACAACCAATTATAATGACTAACAATTCGAAAATTACAACAAATGCCGGATCAACAGTACCTCACTATCAAGATTCACTTACAGTAGGACCAAGAGGTCCAGTGCTATTGGAGGATTTTTTCCTTCACGAGAAAATGGCCCAGTTTAACCGCGAGAGAATTCCGGAGCGTATCGTTCACGCAAAAGGAACCGGTGCATTCGGGAAATTTGTAGTTACTGGCGATATCACGAAATATTCGCGGGCAAAGATTTTTTCGGAAATCGGAAAAGAAACTAAAATGTTTGCACGATTTTCTACCGTTGGCGGTGAAAAGGGATCTGCTGATGCTGAAAGAGACCCAAGAGGTTTTGCATTGAAATTTTACACCGAAGACGGAAACTGGGATTTGGTGGGGAATAACACACCTGTATTCTTCATTAAGGATGCGAAAAAATTTCCTGATTTTATCCATACTCAAAAAAGAGATCCGCATACAAACTGTAAAAGTCCGACTGCGATGTGGGATTTCTGGTCACTGAATCCAGAATCACTGCATCAGGTTCTCATCCTAATGTCTGACAGAGGAACACCGAGAACCTTTAGAAATATGCATGGATTCGGGAGCCATACTTTCACGCTGATCAATTCCTCAGACGAGGTTGTGTATGTTAAATTTCATTACAAAACAGCACAGGGAATTGAAAATTTTACTAATGAAGAATCGGTAAAGATGAAGGGTGAAGATCCTGATCATGCACAGCGTGATCTTGTTAATGCAATTGCTAATGGCGATTTCCCTAGATACAATGTTTCCATCCAGGTAATGACATATGAACAGGCAAAAAACTTCCGCTGGAACCCCTTCGATATTACCAAAACATGGCCACAGCAGGAATATCCATTAATAGAAGTAGGATATTTTGAACTCAACCAGATTCCGGCAAATTATTTCCGTGACGTGGAACAGGCGGCTTTTTCACCCTCAAATGTTATCGATGGAATTGGCTTCTCCCCTGATAAAATGCTGCAGGGACGGATTTTATCATATCCAGACGCGCAACGATACAGAATCGGATCAAATTATCAGGATCTACCTGTGAACGCATGCCCATTTATGGTGAATAATTACCACAGGGACGGTGCCATGAAATTTACAGACAACGGCGGGGCATCACCCAATTATTTTCCAAATAGTTTCGATGGGAATTACGAAGACCCGGTCTACAAGACGAAACCTTATCAGCTGGAAAGCAGCACTGTGGCTCACTTCGACAGAAATGAAAATGATGATGACCACTATACACAGCCAGGTATTTTATTCGATAGGGTAATGAACGAGCAGGATCGTATGAACACCATCAGTAATATCGTTGGAGCAATGAGCGGTATCGAGGGGTCTAAACGAAACGAGATAATCATGCGTCAATTGTGTCATTGGTTTAGAGCCAGTGTTCCTCTGGGAATGGGAGTTGCCAAAGGCCTTGGAATAGATATGCAGGAATTGCAACAGCATATGCCAAGATAATGTACAATCTAGAATTAGTTGAACGGAACAAAAAAAACGGTATTTTTTTAATCCATCCGTTGCTATTCTTTCTAACAGTCCTCCACCGGTATATTTAGTTGCTAATGAGATGTTCTAAAATAGACAACAGCATGAACCCGAAGGAAGCCCTTTAATAAGGCTTCCTTTAAAATATCACATTGAACTGAAAATATGATCTTGCAGGCATGTCAGTTTGAACTAAACAGCGTGATTATAGCAACAATTAGCCTGTGGCAGAATGCAGAACAATGAATTAGTAAGTATAAATATCACTAAGAAATTTTATTAAAATGAACAACAGAGAACATCCTATTCAACCAAAGTATGTCTCGCAATGGGACGGAGTAATACAAGCAAAATGTCCTAGATGCCGTATAGGTAAAGTATTTTCCGGACCGGCGTACGGATTAAAAATGCAAAAAATGAATCTTAACTGCCCGCATTGTAATCTAAAATACGAACGTGAACCAGGTTATTTTTATGTCGCTATGTTCGTCAGCTATGCCATGAGCGTAGCAGAAATGATCACAATAGCCGTAGCAGCCTATATAATTGGCTTACCTTTAAACTTTGAACACCTTTGGTACTACCTCAGTATAATCTTTGCGGTTGTTATTTTGTTGGCGCCATTTAATTACCGCTATTCGCGCATGGTTCTTTTGTACTGGCTGACACCGGGTTTAAATTATGACCCGCCAAAATCTTGAGAACCAATAACAGATGAAATCCAAATTTAATACTCTGAGCTAAGTTCATCCCTCAAGGTAGGTTGAAAAAATACTTTGTAAGGGCCTGCCAAAAATACACTTATGATTTACTCCAACCTTCTTTTATTATAATCCCAGATTATTTGGTGATTGGAATTGTTACTCTAAGAACTGAACGGGTTCCCGCGGGCCTATTCCGGGCATCGGTCTCAAACATAACCTTGGCCTCAAACAAAAGTCCGTGAGGCGCAAAATAGGCTAGTCCGGGGCCAATACCGAACACGCTTTCGCGCGTATCGCTTATTTGATACTTATTTTGGTAGTAGTTTCGGTCGCCAGCGAAACTATCCTGTTCAAACTGCCTCAAATAGTACGCAACCCCCTCAACACGTAGCGCCGGTATAATGGCGTAATCCACTGAATAGTTCCCATTATAAAAAGCACCGGCCCTTTCCATGGAACCGATCGTCCTAGAATTGAGGTTCAATTGATTCCTTGCACTTATGCTGATCTTGTCAGTCAACATCATGGTAAAAGCATGGTACCCACTGAAACCCCACAGGTGTGCAGAAGGATTGATCTGATATTCATTTGAGTAACTTCCAAGAGGAATGTTAACATCAATTTCAGCACGATGGTGAAATGCCTTTCCGAATAACTTTTTGTCGGACCACTGAATGGCAGTACCATAAGTGAGGTCACCAACTACCGAAGGATTAGCCCTGGGAATATGTGGGCCACTGCCCGAACTATTAATCTGAACAACCGGAATTATAACCATGAAAGCTAGCTTTCCCTTAAAAACCTCAACCGGTGAAAGATATATTAGCTGATTTATCTGAACGATGGAGTTGATCTTCAGGTCTGAGGATGTCTTTCTTCCTTCCCCATCATAGATAGAACGAGTATTGAAGATCTGGGCAAAACCTTGATATACGAATCCCGGCTCACCTGCAAATCCATCAAAAATGTTTGCACTACCAAGATTTGCCTGTGGAAGTACCGGATCCTGCCCATAAACAACACCGCACGAAATTGCCGTAACTAAAGTTACCGATAAGAATCGGATAGCTCCTTTCATTTTTCTAATAAATTCCCTTTTACATGTTTTCATTCTGCAAATTTATTTAACGGCTTAGGGCTGGACGTTGACATTAGACAATAAATTTTCGTGACAAAAGTCAATTTTATTTACACTTTACTTGAGGTCAGATATTTTCGAAATCATCTTATCTGCATACTGTCTGTAAATTAAAATGATCCCAAAAGAGAATATAGACATACCAAGTGCGGCAAAAGGCAAAACGGAAATTACCTCTTTGGGAAGTATAAAAGCCAGAAAAGGAAAAGCATATACCGCTGGCACATGCATCTTAAATAATTTCAGCATCAGGTACATAAAAAGAAGGTCCGCAACCGAAACTATGAGCCAGTTGTTTACTGTGAGGAAGAAAAAGACCCCTATCGATGCTGAAAGAAATAAAACCGCAATTTGTTTCAGGGCAATTTTTATACTATACATCTTCATTGAAAGTGATTCATAGGTCACAACAGCAATAGGTGGAATTATTGCCATCTGGCCATAGCCAAGAACTGTAGCGATAGCAACCCATGCCACCAGGATTCCGAAGTAGAGCAATAATGTCCTGCTATCAATCGTTGACTTACGGTCACTCCCTTTATTTAAACGGAATATATAGACTGAAACCATTAGAACAGCTGTTGTTGATAGGATTGTAGCAAGAAATGAAAATGAATGTGCCTGGGAAACAATGGGCAGGAATCCTGTAGCCAACGCTGGGGGCAAGCTATACCTAAAGCTATACATCAATATAAGCATTAATATAAGTACAGCGACCAGTTTCATGCCGTAAGGTATTTCCAAAAAATTGATGGAAAATCCAATTATCGCCGTAAGAGAAGGCAATATAAATATCTTCTCTGGCTGTCTCATCCAGGACTGTTCTCGGAATGCAAAAATTGCGACTGCCATCGCAGCAATTTCTGGAAGAATTACCTCTCGATCTGCAAAATGTACCGCCGTTGCCACCATTAGTAGAATAAAGATAAAAGCAGCTGTATATGATAATATCTCTTGCTTTTTGCTTAGGTTGTGATTGTTCATCTTATTTGTTAATTTTATATTGTTAAGTATTTTATTTTAAGAATCAGAGGCCTTACTGATTCCCTCCTGTTTATTTTCTAAATATTGTAGAACCACCATTATGCTCTTGAATCATAAAGGGCAAATCCTTCACAGATTAGTACTTTTTTCCAGATTTTGATGATGACACTACAAAGTTGCGATTTTCGGAAAGTTTAGGGTTAGCCACAATTTCCCAAAGAGTTGGCATTTTTTCATTATCTACATTTTTCTTCCTAAAATCCTGGTATAACCAGATTCTAAAATGCCCTGTATAATGAAAGGCTTTTTAAAGTGAACAACAGAAAAGAGCAAATAACTCAATTAAGAATTGGACGTATTTCTAAGCTCATAAATTTATTAGAAAAAGCATATAATCTTAAGCGGGAGGTTTGATCAATAATAAACTACTGAACTCTGATACCTGTAATTCTGTATGAATGCCTGGGAGCAATTCCATTCGGTACAAAGCGGAATTTATTCTCCTCTAGCCAATTAAAAAATCATGTTTTATGAATGTCTTTATGAGCTATGCCTGTTTATTGTAAGATCTAAGCATAATCATTGACTTTTGTCACTAATCTTTTGTGATAAAGGTCATCGTCTCCGGGACGTGTACAGGGCTACATTTGCTATAGAAACTTTATTTAATAATTTAAAAAACAAGTCTTATGAAAAAGTTTAAAATCGAAGACACAGTAATTTTACTGATCGATCACCAAGAAGGAACCATTAATTTTTCTGCCAACCGTGCACATGAAGTAATCATCTCCCGTGCCCGTACGTTAGCACGATTAGCCAAAGGGCTCAACATTCCTGTTGTTCTAACCTCAAGCCAGGAGGATCTGCAACAAGGTCCACTCTTAAAAGACCTACAGGAGATTTTACCTGTTCAGTTCGCTGAACGTGTCAAACGCGACGGTATCACAAATGCCTGGGATGATGAAAACTTTAGAAATGCCGTATATAAGGCAGCTGACGGCAAAAAAAATATCGTGATGGCCGGTTTGACTAACGATGTTTGTATTGTATGGCCTGCAATAGACATGCAGGAAGAAGGTTTTGATGTTCAGGTTGTTATTGACGGCGGGGGATCACCTACTGAGATCGCCGAAGATGTGGCCCGCAAAACATGGGAAGCTCAAGGTGTAAGAACAACGACGATCAGTCAATTTATATCCGAGATCATCGGCAGCTGGGCTTCACCTGAAGGTGAAATTGCCAAACCAATTGTGATTGAAGAGGTTTATTCACTTCTGTTCAAATAAATCCAGATCAGTAAAACGAAGCAGCTTTTAGGATCTCTGGCCCAAAGACTGGGAAGATGACGAGCGAAAAAGATCTGCTTATCCATTCAGCAGTTAGCTGATTTATCCAAATAAACGGAAGGCCTGAAAGAAATCAGATACTTCCGTTTATTTTTTTCTGCTCTTAAGTATACACCCCAAACCAGTAACAAATCACAATTATTTACCAAATGGTTCCTAATTGCGTATGTTTTTATATAAATAAATCAAACTTTAAGCACATCTTACTCAGAAAAAGCGCGCTTAAAGATTGGTATTGTAATGCCTTTAAGTGAAATCAAAAGAAAAACTATTTAGACCTAAAATAGCTAAAAATGAAGAGAAAGATCGGTTTAGCGCAAGCGCTGCTTTCTGATCCTGCTAAGCGTTTCTCTGGATATTCCAAGGTAGGAAGCTATCTGATGGAGCGGAAATCTCTGAATCATTTCGGGATGAAGCTCGACAAAACTTTCATATCGCTGTAAAGCACTCAGACTTATTGCGTCATCGACACGCTTTACCGAAGCTATGTGGTTATTTTCACTCATTTTCCAGAACATTTCCTTAATTGCGGGAATCTCTAACAATGGATCAAGATTAGGCCGTGGTAATACAAGGAGCTCCGTATTTTCCCAGGCCTCAATAAAATATTTTGAAGGTGTCTGATTGATATAGCTATTCCTGTCAACTATCCACCAATTCTCAATGGCAAGTTGCAGAATATATTCGAGACCATGACTATCAACACTGAACTGTCTCGTCGCCCCCTTTAGAATAAAGCCCGTATATGCACAACTACTGCCCTCTTCTAGAAAATACTGCTTTTTCCTAAGCTTTTTTAGCAGGAATAATGACTGTATCTTCTCCTTCTCATCCTGGGACAAAGTTGATTTGCTGTAACGCTCTATATAATTAAAAAGTGGTTCGTACATTGGAAGTATTTTTAGACTGCGACTGGTAAAGTCGCTATAGATCAAATTTAAGAAAAAATCCCATCTTTCTAGATATCGGCATTCTACTTAAACAGACAAAATAAAATCGCTCAGACATTTTTTTCAGAGCGATTTTATAAATCTAATGCTTAAACGTAAATTTTTATTTAACCTTTCTGTCAAGAAAATCTTCGATGATGGCCGAAATTTCCTCACCGTGTGACTCCAGTGCAAAGTGCCCTGTTTCAAATAGATGGAATTCAAGGTTTTTCACATCTTTTTTAAATGCTTCAGCTCCCGATCCAGGAAAAATATAATCATCCTTACCGTAAACGATCAACATTTCTGGTTGGTAATCCCTGAAGTATTGCTGCCAGCTTGGGTATAGAGGAACATTGGTCCGATAATCATAGAACAGAGCTAGCTGTATTGCTCCATTTTCTGGTCTCTCTAAATGTCTAAGATCTATTTCCCAATTATCAGGGGAAACAACACTCGGGTCAGGGACGTTATGGGTATACTGCCATTTTAGTCCATTTGCATCATGGAAACCTCTTAATGTGTTTTCCGCTTCTTTATCGTTGATATTTTTCCAGTATGCCTTGATCGGATCCCAGAAGGCTTCAAGTCCCTCTTCATAGGCACAACCGTTCTGTACAATCAGCGAATCAATTTTCTCAGGATTTGCACTCGCTATTCTAAAGCCAACAGGTGCCCCGTAATCCATTAAATAAAGACTGTATTTTTGAATATCAAGCTTATCCAACAGAGCGCCGATAATCTTTGAAAAATTATCAAAGGTGTAGGCAAACTCACTTATCGGCGGTTGCTCGCTCCTTCCGTAGCCAGGGTAATCAGGTGCGATCAAATGATACTTATGAGAAAGGTCCTTGATGAGATTTCTGTACATATGTGAAGAAGTGGGATAACCGTGCAACAGGACTAGAGTCGGCCTATTCCTATCACCGGCTTCTCTATAAAAGATTTCCACACCGTTTATTTTTTCAGTTTTGAATGTCGTTTTCATTGTATAAGATATTTAGAATGTTGGTCTTTCCGATTAATTTTGAGATAGCACGGTCAGTTGTGGAAAATCAATATCGGTATCTGCTAAAATGTTCGCGTAATTAGTGAAGATGCTCAATGATACCTGTGCCAATATTTCAAGTATCTGAGGGTCATCGTAACCCGCTGCCCGTACTCTTTGTAAAGATTCATTTGAAACTGCACCTTTTGTCTCAAGGATCTCTTTTGAGAAAAGCAATGCGGCATTTACTTTTGGATCTATTGAAAAAGCATGTCTGGCATTCTCAATGTCCTCAGTATTTATTCCGATTTTCCCACCGATGTAGCTGTGTGCGGCATCGCAGTAGTTACATCCATTCTCGTTCGCCACGGTCAATGCGATAAGTTCACCTAATTTGCCCCCTAATGAAGAGTAGTTAAGACCTGCGTTGAAGCCTAAATAGGCATTGAGTACAGCAGGAGAATTTCCTAAGGTTCTCATCATATTAGGAACCATTCCCATTTTACTTTTAACAATGTCAAAAAGTTCTTTTGTTTTTCCGGTAGTTTCTTCCGGATTTAATGCTTTAATGCGTGCCATAATATTATATTTTTAATTTTTTTTTATTGTCAATATGTTTCTCATTATCAACAGTACAAAGTTGCATTTTTACATAGGGTATGAGTTAGGCAGCATTTCCCGAAGTGTTATCAATTTTTCCAGTTCCTGATATTTTCTTTTAATAGGTCCCTTATAAAAAAAGAATAGTCCGGTATAACTAACATTTCAGTAGGCACTCCCCTCTTTTATAATTACTCGGGAATAAGGATATGAGCTGATAAAAGCAAGAAGGCCTAACTTCTCAATAGTTTACTTTAAAAGAATTCAGCAGGATCAGCTTAATTTATATCCAGAATTTTGGTGTCCCCTTTTTATACGCTTATACTTTAAATCATCCAAGAGGAAATATGCTATACAATAATATGATTACGGTTTTGCACAGCTTAAAATCACTGAATATTTTCTGACGTTTTGTTAATCCAAAACAAATTAATCGCCTATATCTAAGTTTCTTACAGGTAATAATTGACTTTTGTCACAGTTTTTTTGTAGCATATGTCAACGAGCTAGGAAATACAATCAACATAACTTTGTCATATACAAAAGCACTAAAGAGCTTAATGTTAAAACAAGTAAATAATATAAAATATCTAATTATGCACACAAAAGCATTTAACCCAGAAAACGCAGCAATGCTGCTCATTGATCACCAAGTAGGAACTATGGCATGGACCCATTCGCATGACATCAATTTGGTAAAACAAAATGCCATTAAACTTGCCAAAATCGCAAAGGCACTCAACATGCCCGTGATACTGACTTCCAGTATGGAAGAATATGTTCAGGGACCATTGATTCCAGAGCTGCAGGAACTTTTACCCGAGGCATTCGCAGCACGGATCAAACGTCCGGGAATTGTAAACGCCATGCACCATGATGGTTTTAATGAGGCAGTAAAAGCCCTCGGACGAAAAAAATTATTTGTGGCGGGAGTTACCACAGAGATCTGTGTTACTTTCCCGGTTTTACAGATGCTGGACGAAGGTTACGAAGTACAGGTTTCCGCAGATGCGTCCGCTTCCTACACACAATATGGCGACAATTTAGCCCTGGAGAGAATGAGACAGGCTGGTGCTATAATTACAACTGTTGACCAGATTATTTCTGAACTTGCCATTGACTGGACAAGCCCAAATGGACAAAAACTCGTGGGAATTTTAAACTACCACTAAGTACATGACCGCAAGAGGTGCAGCGTAAAAATTGACGATGTTCCTTTTGCTTTAACTATAATATTAAAGCTATGAGAATTATTAGAGCTTCTGAAAAAAATACCCACGGAAATCGTTCTTTCCAGGTCAACATTTTATATCCAGGCGCCAATCTCGGCAATGTGGATACCGGCTATCTAACGGTCGGTAGAATTGATCACGCATCTTTTAGACCTCCTGGTTTAGTTCCGATGCATCCTCATCAAGACGACGAAATCTTCTCCTATATCCGATCAGGAGAAATGGTTCATACGGACAGTACAGGACATCAAGAACATCTAGATTCCTCTTATATGATGCTAATGAACGCGGGAACAGGGATTTCACATGAAGAACGTGCTGTGTCCGATGTAGAAATGCTGCAGATTTTCATGCGCCCTTCACAGAACAGCTTACCACCACAGGTACAGTTTAGCGAGTTCGAAAACATCTATAGTGAAGACGTCTGGAGACTTGTTGCAGGTTATGACGCAAAAGCACCTTTAAAGTTAAGGGTACAGACCAATATATACGATATACACTTACTTAAAAAATCTTCGGTGACATTTCCGGATCATAAAATTCAGAATACATATCTGTTGTACTGTTTCAGCGGAAGCTTTAAGATCGGTGACCATACTATCACAAAAGGAGACAGTGTTATTGTTGATGAAAATCACACTTTAGAGGCACTTTCTGATAGCGATCTTGTATTGTTTGAAATAAGAAAGGATGCGGTGTATAGCGAAACAGGAATGTTCAGTGGAAATAGATTTCATTAGTATCATTCATTAGCAAAATATCTCTAAAAAGCCCTTGAATTAATCAAAGGCTTTTTTATTTTGTTTACCAAAGCACGTTAATAAATAATCCTACACTCCTACATCATTTTATAATATCTCTTAACTGTTGCAAACCATGATCAGTTGTTATTATTATTCTTTCCTTGAAAAAAATAAAAAATAGAGATCAAAAGAGGCCTTTAAAATAGAGTTTACTTTCCTAATTGAGCTGGCGCACTGTAATATGTACTTTTCCTTCTTCATCTTTCCAAAAAGGTCCCTTCACCTTTATCTTATCCCCTACCTCATATTTTTTAAAGCTTCCAGCATTTCTGCCTAAATTGACAATACTTATCGTTGCGACATAGTCTTTCCCATCCTCACTTTTAATCGTTGCCATATATCCATCCTTACCATTTTCTGTGTGCATCACCGTGCCTGTAACAGAAATTGTTTCCTCCTTGTTTTCGACCTGCACATCATTATTTTTTCTTGTCGTACAGCTTGTTGTTAATAGTAGCCCAAAAGTCAAAAGGAGTATAGTGTATGAAGCCTTCATCTGATATTATTTAATAGTAGAACAAAAGTAAGATTTTTCCAAGATGAACCATCCTATTACAAATGAATTTTGTGTTAAAGCCAAAATTGCTATCAAAACAATGACAAAAATGCTGTGATCTGTCGTCATAGTTTTGTTATTAGAAGCGTTATCAATAGCATTTCATCATTGCATTCACCTTTCAAAAATATGATCAGATAAATTTACTTTAATAATTTCTCAGTGCAAGCATAATTTGTAACATAAAAATCGAAAACTTAATCGAATCCACTATGGTCAGATAACTCAACAATCTTTGTAGCCAGAATAAGGGTCGGATCAATCAGGGCGATCTGTTGACCGTCTATCTGGATTTAGGCTTCATCGGGAAATAGTAACAGGAGTTCAGTACAGCCCAAAATGAGCACCTTTGCCCCCTTTCTGGCCAGGAAATCTGCCGCCTTAAGGATATTTTCCTTACAGGTCCCCGTTCAAATCTTTGCGATATCATCCGGGCAAAACAGACCTTTCAATCCGCAGACGCAGTCCATATACGATTCTCTGAAGTAGCTCCTCAGGCTACAGATCTCTAAAGATTATACCGTTCTTGGTCAGTTTATAGGATCTTTTCTCAAAAATCTCTTTCATGATCATCCAGACCTGATCCATGATCTGAAATGATCTCTTTGAGCTTGCGTCGATTTCGCAAAGAAACCCAGTAAAAGAGATTTTTTCTATATCGTACTGCCGATCATCATACTTCCGCACCAATTTACCCGCGACAGGGGGATAATCAACCGTTATTGTCTTTAAAAAAGTTTTATTGCGGTGAAGTTCATCACAGAAGGCACGAAGATACTTATTGAAAGGAATTGTACGCCCTTCCGGGGTCTGGATCATAGCATAATCTGCGAAATGCATTGCCATGATCTGATTCTCCTCACTGATCTGTATACTTCCAAGATCGATCGTTAGGATATTAGGACGTCTAACGGTTATATTGTTGTGTATCTCCAGTTCCGCCAGGGTCACGTCCCGAACAGCTTTCCCTGTACCATCGTCAAATTCACGTAGTTCGACAAGCTTGATTCCAAGATGTTCCGCATAGGTCACTGTATCCCTGGTAAAGCCCATTTTAGAAACTATTATGCCACTTGCGATAGCACAGTCGATCATGATATTATGCAGTTTCATAACCGTGTCCTTGGCTACTTTATCTTTTAGAAATTTGCATTCGATGGCACAGAGAACCGGTTTGCCCTGATCCAGCTGTTCCGTCAATACATCCACCTGATGCTTCACTGTCGATTTACCTACAACCTTGCAGTCTTTACCATAGCCCTTAACTTTTATGCCGTACTTCGCACCGAGCATTTCATAGATATATTTCGTGATTGCCTCGTATTCCTGCCAGGTCAAATCTGATGAACTCTTATTTTCCATAGTTTAATGATCAAATACCGGAACCATAAAATTAAGCGATTTAGTTTATCGGATAGGGAACAAAATAAATTATCGGTGATTTTAGTGTTTTATCTTCCGTCGACCCTATCCTCAAAATAATGAAATACCCACCACCATTGCCCTGTTGTGGGAACCGGAAGGCCGAAAATCGCCCCTTTGATCCTTACTTTAAAATTCATTCATCAATAACTTACATATTCCTCAACCTCAAAATGTTGACATTTATCAAAATAGAAAATTAAAATCAGCGGCCTCGATAAACGATTGTGACAAATATCAACGTCCGAAGGAATGATACAGCGATAAATTTGTAAAAGAAAAATGAATATTAATTTAAATAAAATATTATGTTACAAAAAATATCAGGCCGCACATTCAGAGATCATGGCCCTATTAAAATCCTTCATCCGGGTCCAGAGAACACCGGTGATTCAGGTATTGGAAGTATCGGAAGAATAGATCACGCAACGTTTCGGGGAAAACAAACAATTCGTATGCATCCTCACGTAAATGATGAGATTCTCTCCTATTTCCGGACTGGAAAAGTAAAGCATTCGGATTCCGAAGGTTTTAGTGAAGATCTCGGCCCCAAAAAGATAATGCTGATGAAAGCTGGTAAACGGTTCTATCACGAGGAAGAAATAGATGGCGTTGCTGAACCCCATGAGGGGCTGCAGATCTTTATCCGTCCGGGAGAAAAAGACCTGGTACCCGAAGTGATTTTTCAGGATCTTGATGAGCTTTACAGCGAAAACAAATGGCGCCTACTGGCATCGCCATCAGAAGAAACCAAGTTACGTTTCAGCAGCCAGACCTGGATATTTGATACCAGGTTATCCTCAGACAGCAGCTTTGAATTGCCCAAATTGCCGAAAGACAACCTCACCGGACTGCTGTATGTCTATCAGGGTTCCGTAACGATAAATCCGGAATTAAGTTTGGAAAAAAATGATTCGCTTATTTTCAGAGATGAAAAATTCACGATCAGTACTTCAACGGGAGCGGAATTGGTCCTGTTCTTAACAGACGAAAACAGTCCTATTTTTAAGGAAGGTATGTACAGTGGGAATACAAGAGGTTAACATTATAGAAACCAGAAGTAAGACTTATTTTTCCGGATTTTAACGGATAATAGGTCTATTCTTATTTGCTAGGTGGCAGTGTTGGAAATTAAGAAAGAGCTATCCTATAAAGCTCCCAGTAAAACCTGTACGCGAATGAAAAATCGGAAACATATAATCTTTGACTGACCTGATGAGGACTGTCATGAAAAATTTCAATACCATTTTCAAATATAATGACTTGTGGGCCCCGGATAAATTTAAATGAAAAAAACTGAATATGCACACGCTTGAAAATCTACAAAACTATAATCTTAAACAGCTTAGAAAAACTCAGCGGGGACAACGATACCTGCTGAGCATATCCAAATATAATATCATGAACCTTTACGCAAATCAGTTCGACAATATTCAATAATAATCAGGGATTTATAAAATTATACTATTCTAAAATCCCACTGACTAAAGCACTTTCAGTTCGCTTGAAGGACAGACTTAATTAAACGCTCGATCTCCCCCACCCTGAACTGAAAATATTTTCGCTATTTATAGATCACGCACACAGCGTATCTGCGTACTACGTGAACGGGCATAATCGTTGGTTCCCGTCGGCAGTGTATTCATTGCCCGACGCTCGACCTGAGCTGATCTTAGACCTCCTGAATTCGTTGTGCCCATGTGAAGTGCGAATATCCCACCGCCTGAACCGTCCTCCAACTGTCCTTCCTGCGTTTGGGACCAGTACAAGCCTTCATTCGCAGCAGACAGGGGGTTAGAGGCAGAATTCTGATTATCCTTATAGCCTGCCGCTGGAAAGAAAATTCCTTTGGTCGCGCTGGTTGTATACCAGGCGCCCTGTAGTCCCGAAATTGTTTTATTTTCTACCTGACCAAGTGCCGCGAGAGCGTCAAAGTCTGCTTTGGTGGGTGTACGCCAAGTATAACCATCCATAATACCTATGCAAGGATCTCCCAAATTACTGGGATCATCGCTGTAAGCCCTTTCATCCCCATAAGGATAAAGGTGGCCAAAAGGGAAATAGCTACCCAGTCCATTGGTGTACGAAAATGAATAAGAAGCACCATCATATTTTAGGTTACCGGGTGCCCACACAAGGAATTGTGGGAAAACTTTTCATATGAACCGATTTTATATCTTCTTCCTTAATATCTCCTGCAAATTTTATGGATACTTCAATCTATCAAACAAAAGATATACATTTGAGCTTTTCGGAAAGAAATTAAAAATTAGACCACAAAAGGAAAAAAGTACAATTTTTATCGACTTTTTGCTCTTTATTTGGATTGCCTATATGACATACCTTTGTCCTATAAGAAATTAACAATCAAAATAAAGAGTATGAAACGTAATGCTACCGCCGTTTGGAACGGCACAATCAAAGAAGGAAACGGACATCTAACCACGCAAAGTTCCGTTCTGAACCAGACCCAGTATTCATTCAACAGCCGTTTTGCTGAAGGCGTCGGAACAAATCCCGAAGAACTGCTTGCTGCGGCCCACGCAGGATGCTTTACAATGAAGCTTAGCCTAGACCTCACACAGGCCGGTTACCACCCTGAAAAGCTGGAGACAAAATCCATCATTACATTGGACAATGGGAAGATCACGCAGTCTGAACTGCTGCTCCATGCAGAAGTGCACGGGATCTCATCGGAAGAATTTGAAAAAATCGCCAGAGAGGCCGAAAGAACCTGCCCTGTAAGCGCAGCATTCAGCTTTGAAATCATTTTAAACATCAACCTTAAAAAATAATCACAATGAAAACAATCTATTCAAAAGTTTTAACATTGGCGGCACTCGCCATCTTAAATTCCAATATCATGGCACAATCAAACCCAGCATCCCAGGACCCAAACATTGGCCGGGAAACAAGAGAATTTTTAAAAGCTTTGAACAGTGGCGACGGAAAACCGCTGGAAACTTTATCACCTAAAGACGCTAGACTAGTGTTGGTGGGCGCTCAAAAATCGGTAAGCTTCGATTATTCGGATATCCAGGAGTCCGAAAAGACAATCACACAAGACGGACAGACCGTAAAAATCCATATCGTAAAACCCAAAGACGCAAAAGACGGTTTACCCGTGTTTATGTTCTTTCATGGCGGCGGATGGGTTTTAGGAGATTATCCGACCCATAGAAGACTGGTTCGTGACCTTGTTGTCAACAGTGGTGCGGTAGCTGTCTTCCCTGATTACACACCATCTCCGGAAGCCAGATTCCCGGTTGCTATCAATCAGGCCTATGCCGCGACAAAATGGGTAGCTGAACATGGAAAAGAGATCGGGGTTGACCCAAGTAGGCTTGCTGTTGCCGGAAACAGTGTAGGTGGAAATATGGCCGCAGTGGTAGCGTTAATGGCAAAAGATAAAAATGGTCCTAAACTAAAACAGCAGGTACTTTTGTGGCCCGTAACAGACTCCGACTTCAGCAGAGCTTCTTACACAAAATTTGCACAGGAAAGATTTTTGACAACCCCGTTGATGAAATGGATGTGGGACAATTACTTACCTGACTTAAAAGAAAGGGACAACAAATATGCTTCACCTTTGAAAGCTTCATTGGAAGAACTGAAAGGTTTGCCTCCTGCACTTGTACAGGTTGCCGAGAATGATATTCTGCATGACGAAGGTGTGGCTTATGGCAGAAAACTGGACGATGCCGGCGTACCAACGACTGTTACAGAATACAAAGGCTTTATCCACGATTACGGGATGCTGAACCCGCTAGCGCATATCCACGCTGTACAGGAATCTGTTCTGGATGCTGCGACTGCGTTAAGAAAAGCACTGTTTGCGAAGTAAAATAGCATCTGTTTTTAAAAAATTAACACCAAATAGGTATCTCTGTTTGGTGTTACTGTATTATATGATTGATTATTGGAAGCATGTATACTTGAGCACATTTTCTTGAAAAATGAGGCTATATTTGAGATTGCTAAGAATCCTTATCACCTATTTTTTTGAGATCAATTCCGTCACTTATTGCTGGCTTGGAGGTATTCCAAAATTTATTTGCCCCTCTAATGGAATTTGTACAAATAATTAAAAAATGAGGATAATTAAGCACAAGCAATAGTAATTCTTAAAGTATATGAGTTAAATTTGAATTTAAAATTGCGCCACATGCCAAAAAGAGATTCTATTTTAGTGAACAGCATGGATTCCAGCAGCAGTATTGCTGTTGGAATATGGGATGGTTCAACTCCCGGCATCCTAA
>NZ_FQUT01000020.1 GCF_900129245.1 Chryseobacterium arachidis | reverse complement strand
GTTACAATTCCAGAATCAGACATTATTTGGCAAGATTTAAAAGAAAGACAAAGTGTTATTCTAAAAAACAATATATGTTAGAGAACTCATTAAAGCTATTATTTTTAAAACTTAATAACCAATTAGATATTTTAATTTAACAATACCTAAAATTATTATATTTTATTTTTCCTTCTTTTTCTCTAACTGAGTATAAATTATTCAAATGATATAATACTGATTGCACACTTGAAATCATTTGTTTTTCCCCAGAACTTAAATCTCCCAATGTTAGATTATTTGACAATAATAGTTCAATTGTGAAAATAGGAGGCGGTATTAGATCCAAAATTGAAATGTTGTCTTTGTCTTTAATGAGTTCATGTATATCTTTCGAATAAGTAATTGGATCTAATTCTTGAGTAGATAGATCAATATTTAATTTTTCATGAAACTTTATAAAATTGAGACATTGTCTAATTTTTTGTGTAATGTGTGATTTATCTGTTGAAAAATCTGTAAGAAATTCAGTAAAAGTATCTTTGTAAAATTGACGACTCTCAATATCAAGATACTTTTGGAACTCATCATATCTTGTGGAGATTTTTATCGTTTTATAAATTAAATACTCATTAATAGTTTTCCATGTATTGTTTTGATAATCATTATAATCTAAATCATAGTAAGTATATAATGTTTTTAAAATAGATTTTGTCTGATTTTCTTTATCAATTGCTTGTCTGAATTCTTTGTATTTAATTTGATATACAGATTTTCCTTTTTTCTCTCTGTACATTGAATATTCTGTAAAATCGACATTTTTCAATTTTAACTCAATCTTTAATAGATTTAAATTTTCGGTTATTCTTAATGCATTTTCGTTGGGTTGTAAAATATTAAATAGCAATCTGTCTTGTGCTAATCCTTTCTCACTTTGTGGATTAATTACACCACCTTGTTGCCTATATGGATTTAGTACTATAGGTATTTGATATGCATCATTTTTATGAAAAAGGGAATTTATAAAGTTTTCCATTTCATGATGGTTATATGCCCAAATAGAATAATTTGTTACATTAGTGTGGAAGAAAAATAATTCGATTAACTCTTTATCATTCTTTAAAAAAGGAATAAATGTTTTATTTTCTAATTTCAAAACTTCTTTAACTAGTTGTTCCTTTTGTATTAATTTTATTTTATATATAATGCTATTAATTTCATAATAGACCTCAATATTTATATTCTCTAAATATTCTAACTTGATAACATCTTCATATCCGTCATAATTAACTTGAAATTCCTGTAGAAATGCTAAGTTATTTGTAAATGCAATGAATAGATCTATTAAAGCACTTTTTCCACTTCCATTTTTGCCGACGATAGCGGAAATATTAATTTTTGTTTTATCCTCATCATTACCTTGATAGTAAAGGTTTTCAGGAACAGATGAGCTAAATTCGATTCTAGTAATATCTCCTTTAATAGGGCTAGTAATTTGACTTTCTGCTATATAGAATTCATATTCATTATAAAACTTATAAATTTGATTGGGTATTAGGTTTTTAAGAAATTTTTTGTTGCAGCCATCTAAAGGTCTTATTGCTATTAATTTAAAACTCATGGTTTTTAGTTTTTTCTAATATATTAATATTTAACACAATTTTCCAAGAAACAAATATGTTTTCTATTTATGAAAAACGACTACGCATTCCCGTAATCGTCTAATTTTTAATACAACTCTCCACAACCACCTCCAAAGCCTTCTCCGCATCACAATCATACAAACCGGAGCACCAAGCCGGATTCGCTTCAATCAAAGCCCAACCTTTTCCTTTAATGATTCCAAAATCCAAAACTATTGCTTTTGGCAGCGTTTCGGAATATTGTTTCATGAAATTATTGAAAAACTCAAAAAGATTATTTTGTTCCGTTTCGGAAAGCGGACTGGTGTCGAAAGCATCGTTTCGCCAATACGAAGAATGAGTTTTTATTTCATTATTTAAAACAAAACATCTCACTTCAAGTTCCCATTCCACAACTTCCGAAGTGAAAACCGTAATTTCTAAATCTAACGTATCGAAACCTTTGATATGGGTTACTTTATCGAAAACTCCGGCTTTAAAACTTTTAAAATCAGAACATTTAATGAAAATATTTTCTTCATGTACAAAATCCTTCAATTGTCCGTAAGAAATTTTACGTTTTGTAAACTCTTCTGAAATCTTCGAAAGCCAGTTGTCATCGGGTTTTGTTAATGTTAAATGACATTGTTCCGCAACAATTTCTGCGTAAATATCTTCGCCATACACTGCAATTACATCTGCACGAAATTCTTCGGGAACATTCCATTTGGCATTAAAACGGCTCAGCTCGTAAGGTGAATTGATCGATGCTTTTTTCAGATTGTTGCTGTCTTCCGTGTACATGGGAGACAGGGCAATTATATTTTTCATGATATTAAATGTTTTTCTTTCAATTTATTGACTAAATCATAGCGGTTTTGTTCTGAAATACTATCAAAAACGACACTCCAAATGTCTGAAGAGTTTGTGGCATGGACAAGATTTACCCCGTTTCTCCATATAAGATTATATTTATCTGAACACTCTTTTAAAAAATCATAACCGGACATAGATTTTGAAAATTCTTCTATATTTTGAATTTCATAGAAAATGGAAGGAAGCTTCTTGTAATATCTATGTTTTTCAAAAAATGCCTGCTGCTCTATAAATGTTGCAAAACTTTCGTAATAAAAATAAAAGTCATAAGAATCACAACCGCAATCTCTGACGGCAATTTCTCCGTTTTCTGCAATATAAAGGCTGTCGTTTATAGAAAACAAAGTTTGCCCTTTCCAATGATAGGTATTTACTCCTTTATTTTCTTTTATTTGTTTAGATGTAAAAATATGAATGACGATGTTCTGAAGATTAAGTCCTGAAAAATTTTTCTGAAAACTTATAATTTCAGGATAGCTTTGAATGTCATACAATCTTAAATGTTTTTCTACAATCTCTAAATCAATTTCAAAGTCTTGACTTTTCCCTAATTTTTCAACAAACCGCAAAGCTCTTTCAGATAATTGTTTCATATTTTTATTCTAATTTATAGGGCTAATATTTCCCTAAAAACCTTTTCCATCTCTTTTTTATCCGTATTTCCGCCTTTCAAGCCCTTCGCTTTTTCCTCATTATCCCATATCATTTTTTCTAAAAATCCAAACAATTCCCAGTCATTCGGATGATAATAAGATTCTCCTTTTGTTACTTTTAAGGCTATTAAATTTTCTATTTTTGTTCTGGTAAAATCATCCACTAAAACTAATAATTCACTGAATAAAACTGGCGGAACGGTTCCTTTTTCCAGTATCCATTTTCCGGTTAAAGTTGTTCGAAGGCAGTAGAAATACGATTTTAATTTTACTTCGTCGGTTCTGCAGGCTTCCAAATATTTTTTGCTCATGCTTGAGTAATGATAAAATACAGCGACTGGGGAAAAGCATTCGTCTGCCAAAGGTTTGAATAGTTCATAAAATTTTTCATTTTTCACATACACGATAGGAGAGTAGAACCAGCTTAATAGAGCCGCATTCGACTTCAAAAGCAAATGAAAAGTTTTCCTCAGGTCCCATCCGGAACCGTCCAGATCGTCTTCGGTCATGAATTCTATGGTTTCATCTTTGTCCCACGGCGAAAGATACCAGTCTTTTTCGTGTCGGTATATGAACCGTATGTCGTAATCGCTGTCTGGCGAAGCAAAACCCCAGGCCCGGCTTCCGGATTCTACGGCAAGAAGTATTTCTATGCCGCGTTTTTCCTCGACTTCTTTTAGTTTTTCTACTATTTTTGGTGTCATTGTTTTTTAATTTATGATACAAAATAATAAATTACCTGCGCAATCTTTTTACGGAGTATGTTTGATCAAACGATCTTTTTCCAGATTTTCAAAAGAACAATTAAAGTCCGCATTAGCTTTAGAAAAAGAACAATCTCCAAAAGGTTTTGTAATAAGAGAATAGAAGTTTACTAAGTAAAAATGTGGAATCACATTACAACAATGTAAAACTACAAGGCAAAAATGTAAAGTTACAACGCAAGAAAGCAAAACTACATCGGAAGAATGTGGAATCACGTTGCAACAATGTAAAACTACAAGGCAAAAATGTAAAGTTACAACGCAAGAAAGTAAAACTACATCGGAAGAATGTGAAACTACATCGTGCCAATGTAGAATGACATCGGGAAAAAGTGAAACTACATTGCAAAAAAATAAAGTTACATCCTAAAAATGCAACTTTACTTTGATAAAATATTGAAATTCTGTCATTCAATATTTTTCGATTTTAAATACGAATTATTATCTTTTGGTAAATTCGATGGCGGAGACTGTGGTATATTCCGGGGAAGTGGCTCCGTACAAACTTTTTACGTATTTTTTAATTTTTATAGCGATGGCATAGACTCCGGTTTCTTCTGCATAAAGAATTCTGTCGCGTTCTATGATTTTGGTGTTCAGCTCAGACTCGGTTTGGTCTACGGCTAGGGTTGCCGCTTTTAATGAGTCGTGATAGGTGCTGAGGTTTTGTAATTTGATGTTGTCTTCATTGGGTGTGTAAGCGGGTAGGGTAGAAAGCAATTGTAATAGCAGACCGAAATTTTCAGCTTTTGAGGTGAAAGACTGTCGGGAAGTGGATGAGGTTTTAGGTGCTTCTTTGCCTTCTTCAATCGGAGTGTTGCTCTTCCTTGAACTGCCCTGAATAGTCTGGGTTAAAGATCTTGCCTGGTTTAAAGTTCCCTGCGGTAAGCCCACAATTTCCAATACATTGATGATTCTGGTACAGGTGGAACTCAAATTTTCAAAAGCAGTCTGACGGGCAACGATGGCGTTTTTATTAGCGTTTCGTTTGTCACCGACTTCTGTCAGTTTTGCATTGGCATCGGTGTATAAAGTCTGAAGACTTGCTACTGTAATGTCGGCAATGGGTGGGTTGTAAAGGGTGTAGGTAGAAACTTGTTGAATAATTTTTTGAAGGTTCGCTACATTTTTAGCGTGACCCACTTCTGAGGTGCTTGACATATCAATTGTGTTTTGGGTTAGTGATTCAAATATAGAAATTATTTTGAATGTGTGGTAGGGTTTGTGGAAATATTTTGATTTTTAGGATGTTATGTTAAGTTGGGGATGTGCGGATTGCAAATCCGCACGATCGGGTGGGCAGCTTTTCTGTAAAAAAACTCCGAAGTCGGGAGACTTCGGAGAGCTGGTTTTCTTCCGGGCAAAAAGGATTTTAAATTAATCCATCAGAATAATATTCTGTCGGGTTTTTTAAACAAATTACTTGAGACCAATCAATTCTTTCTAAAGGATTATCAAAATCATTGATATTATCTTCATTATCTAAAAAGTTTATTATATGAATCAATTTTCCATTTGACAAATATTCGAGCAGATAAATCATATTACCATCTGTATTATAAATAAATTTTTGTATCGTTCCTAATTCTGAAGTTTCAACGTTTAGCCATTCTTCTTTGATTAACATTTCATCAATTAAATCATTTTCTAAAAAATAAAGTTTACTTATTGAATTAATATTAGCTTTATCTTCTTTAGAATATGAATAGCACATATTAATAATAATATTTTTCTCTTTTTTTAAAAACTCGAAAATATCTACCTGTGCATATGGATATTTAACGAAGTGGTATCCTAAAATATCGGCATGAGATTTATTTAAATATCTATATTGAGCTTTATAAACTTCATTATTATTTAACCAAATAATCTCATTTAGACTATTTTTATCTTCTACATTTATTGTTTTTATATACCCCTTGTGCATTTTGCAAAATTTTGTTATTAGATCCGTCAGTTCAAGTATTTTTTCGTAACAAAGTGAAGAAAAGATGTATTGAGAACCTGTCTATGATAAAAATTTAAATCCTAAATTCAACAACTTCTCGATACGATTTTTTTCAAAAATCTGCTCCTTTAGATTTGTAACGGGAAAACAATTCCCCAAAATGAATGTGATTGCTCATGATTAGTAGCTATATAATATCATTCCTCTTTCTTTTATACAATAATCTAAAATATCTTTATAAACTTTTCTTTTGAAAGTAATAAAGTGCGGTTTAGCCTTCTTCATTATTTATTGTTTTTAAATTTTGTGTAAAGTCGGGAGCCTCTCAGAAACGTGATAAATTTAAGAAAATTTGTTTAGGCTTGACATTGCTCAAACTCGGGAGACTTTGCTCAGCGGTGAGAGTAAATTTTGGTTAATTATTTTCTTGAAAAAAAATCCGAAGTCGGGAGACTTCGGAGAGCTGAGTCTTTAAAAATAGAAACCTCGCTTTTATAATGTATTTTAAGGATTTATTTATCTTTTAAATATTCTTCTAAACTCCATTCATCAGTTGGCTCTAAATAACGTTCTACTTTTACAGGTTTACCCAGATTATGTAAACGTAAGCTTTCATCTTCATCACCTCCATAAAACTTCCATTTGCGTGTATCTGGCTCAACACCCATTTTTGCTATTACTTTTAGATTATCTTCTATTTTCGCCACTAAAAAACAATTTGTTATCTTTTTAGTAGTAGCACTTGGATTAGGGATAGAAACATAACATGTCCAAACTGTACTATATTTTTCATTATTATATTCACTTACTTTGAATAAATGGCGAGAAACGGGATTTGCGGGCTCATCTTCATAAAATATATCAGGTTTAGGACTTGTTAATATGGGCAAACCAAACCCCACAGTAACGTCTTTCATGTAAGATTTTATTTCTTTCGCCAATTTATTATAATTATCAAATTCTCCTTTTTTTTCTCCTAAATAAATTGCTTCTTGTTCTTTTTTAAATAAAAAATCTAACAATTCTTTTATTTCTTTCATAGTTACTTTATTTTAAATAAATCGTTTAGCCAAATATCCCCGCTACGCAAAGTCTCCCGACTTTGTGCGAATTATTATTCATCATAGTTATTATATTTCCAAAATTCATTCTTTTTTGTTACATCAATTATGGGATTATCAGCCAATTCAACTTTTAATAATCCTTTGTCATTTACATAATTGCTTGTTGAGGAGTAGATGTAATGTTGTGCTTTTTCCTGATCTTTTATAGTATAGTCTTCTTTCATTTAGTATTATTTTTAATTTTTGCTCAAAGTAGAGAGATTCTCAGAACAGAATAAAATTAAGAAAAATTGTTTAGGCTGATATTGCTCAAAGTCGGGAGACTTTGGGCGGCGGGGGAATCTTTAATTAGAGCTTTGCTTTTTGCAAGGTTTTATTTAATCAATGACATATTTATATTTTTCATTAATTTTTCCATTTAAGATATTTTCAATTTCTGTTTCTTCACTTAAATTATCAAAAATATCATTGCCTTTTATTATACCGTGAATATTAAATACTTTTTTTATATTTTTAATAATATTATCAAATAAATCTTTATTCCTCTCTGCAAAATGGGGATCTATATAAAAAGTAATTCCATTTATTGTTATATCATTCGTAGAAGTAAAACCAACTAACAATCTTTCTTTTTTTATAGTTTCATAGCTAATTGCTCCGCCTGGATGAGATTTTAATTTCTCCAAATCTTCTACCGGATTTTGAACTTCTCGACCAATATCATAATCTTTTTCAAGATGTTCATCGTTTTGTAATTCATCTAAACAAAAAAAAGATAAATCATTTGTTTGTATATTAAATTTATTTTGTTGTAAAATCTGATGTATAAATTCAACAATGATTGTTGGTTTTGTTTCTTCGATTACAATTAAAATATCTGTTGTAAAGTGTGACATATTTTTTGTGAATTATTCTGTAATAGCCAAAATTAAAAAGACTCCGTAAGACCAAAAGTCAATTGCGGAGTCTGTTACTTCATTTTTTATTTTACCAATTTCTACTATCTATTTCAAAAGAGCTTTTTAAAATATGTTCTTCTATTTCATCCAAATCTTCTTCCATACTTATATAGTTTTTAGATTCTTCATTAATATCCCCAACAACATATTTATAATCAACAAATTCAGATATTTTAAATATTAATTTTTCATGTCTATTGTCTTCATATATAGTATCTTTCGGTGCAAAAAATAAAACAAAACCATAAATATATTCATCATCCCAAGTTAGATAATTTATCCATACCTCATACTCAAAATCCTGGTGTCTATATGTAAGCAAGCCCAAACCTTTCCAAGAGCATACTAAATTTATTATGTGTTCATGTGTCATTGATTTATTTAGTTCAATTGGTTCTTTTTCTTCCTCATTTCTACTGTCATTAAAAATGATTGTTTCATAATTACTTTTTTGAAATAAGACATCTATAGATTTTAAATTTTCATTAAAGTCCAACATGAATAATTTTGGATCTTTTTTATCTTTTAATAATATTAATGTACCGTTAAAATAGCTCATTTTTTTTCTTTTTTTATTATTTACCTTCTCGTACTTCATCTACTCCTTTATCACGTAACCA
The DNA here is from genome assembly GCF_900129245.1 of Chryseobacterium arachidis. Lineage (GTDB taxonomy): Bacteria > Bacteroidota > Bacteroidia > Flavobacteriales > Weeksellaceae > Chryseobacterium > Chryseobacterium arachidis. The sequence goes on along the minus strand of NZ_FQUT01000020.1, from coordinate 57,151 downwards.
TTTTTTTAATCTAGGATCAAGATTTTTTTCTTTAAACTGGTAAATCCGCTTTTCAGGAAGAATAATTTTATTGCCATATTTATCCGCTGCGCAAAGTCTCCCGCCTTTGAACAAACTATTATTCATCATAGTTTATTATATTTCCAAAATTCATTCTTTTTGTTACATCAAATATAGGATTATCAGCCAGTTCAACTTTTAATAATCCTTTGTTGTCATTTGCATAATTGCTTGCTTAGGAATATATGTAATGTTACGGTTTTTCCTGATCTTTTATAGTATAGCCTTCTTTCATTATTATTGTTTTAATTTTTGCTCAAAGTGGAGAGATTCTCAAAACAGGATAAGTTTAAGAAAAATTGTTTAGGCTGATATTGCTCAAAGTCGGGAGACTTTGCGCAGCGGTGTAGAATAACATCATAATATTTATAAATCCGAGTACTGACAATTGCAGTTAAGAAATGATTACCCCCTGAAAAGACGATTTATTACTTTCTGCATTTTTTCATCACTTGGAACAACTTTTTTTAATAAATTCATTTCTCTTATAATGATTTCTAAATCTAAATCAGTTCCATCATACATCTTTTTTAAACCAATATCAATTCTTAACTCCATTAATTGATTTATTACATCTAAGGTAAAACTATAAAAAGGTTCTTGTCTTAATTCATTTGGAAAATCATTTAATAATACATCACATATATTTAATAATTGCATATAATTTTTAAAAGGATCATTTTCTTGAAATGATTGAAATTTTTTTACTAAGTTTTCGTAATTGTTATTCATAATAATTGATTTAGAGATTTTATTTAATTATTGGTAATGTGTTCGGAATTATTTCACCTATAGGAGTTGATGACTTTTGCCAATGAAGTTTTACCAATATTGTTTTTACCTAGAACTAAGGAAAGTGAATCTTCTAAATCTAATTTAAAATCTTTGAGTAGCCTAAAATTATTTATATAAATAGACTCTATTTTCATGGTTTTTTGTTTTTATAAATATATGATTTCTAAACAAAAAAAGATTACGGCAACCCGTAATCTTCTCACTATTTTCTAAACTTCTTCTTTTTCTTCCAGGGCGCATTCTTCTGCACATCCCCCGCCATAATACATCCGTAAGGCATCACTTCATCCAGAACCTCGCAAAGTCCGTATTCTTCAATTTGTGCTCTTACGTTTTTAGCACTTTTATAAGCGGTCGGAAGTTCGGAAATATCGATTTCATTCGAGAAGAAACGAACATCAAGTCCTTTTGTTTCTTCTTCAAAAATTTCCTCAATCGTTTTATGAGCCAAAGATTTTTTATGCTGACTTCTGCTGAAATTTCTTCCCGCTCCGTGTGGCGCAAAACCTAAATTTCTTTCGTTGGTGGTTCCTTTCACAATCAAAACAGGTTCTGACATATTCAAAGGAATCAATCTTGGTCCCGTAATATCCGACATAAATTTATCATCCAAAGGCGTTGCTCCTTTTGCGTGGTAAAACAAATCTCCGTCTTTGAAAACGAAATTATGTTCGTTCCAATATCGATCTTCTTTCTCGATTCCTAACTTATGTAAGGTCGCATCATGAATAGAAATATGGTTTTCTTTTGTCCATGTTCTTATCAATTGCAGCGCTTCCCAATATGATTTTCCTTCTTCGGAATCATACGGAATCCAGGCATTTTCTCTCAATGTTTCAGGAGAATTTTCTATTCTGAATTGGTTGGCAACCTTCATTCCTTTATCATACAAAGCAGCTCCGGGAGCTCTTGAACCGTGGTGAGTCACTAACATTGTATTTCCGGTATTCTTCGAAATTCCGACAAATAAGAAATGGTTTCCATCACCCTGCGTTCCCATATGAGAACGGGCGATGCTGATTAATTTCTCATCATTCAGGAAATCATTCGCTCTGAAAGCATCCATCAATTCCTGAGACATTTCCATTTGCTCACCTCTCGGTCTTCCTCCGTATCCGAAATGCGTGATGGAATGGGCGGCATCCAAAACTTCTTTAGGATCTGCTTTTCCAAAATCCGTCAACATCACCGAACAACAGATATCTGCACTATGGAATCCCGGATGAATCGCATTTTTCGCCACAACAACTCCACCAACCGGAATCTGACCCACCGGACCTGTAGGACAGGCATCAGGCATAATCGCTCCGGCAACCAAAGTCGGTGTTTTCATCAGAACTTTCATGGTGTTGATTACTTTTTCCACGTTATCGTTTTCACTTTCATGTTCAGCTCGGATGTTGATGACAAAATCTTTTGCTGTTTCATGAAGCGGAATCAGTTCCGGTTGTTTGAATTGTTCTAAATATGCAGTGATTTGATTTTCATCTAAATTATTTTCATTGATATGCGCAATCGCTTCAGCAAACCATTTTGCTGGTCTATATCCTAAAGCAATTAAATCGTTTCCGTTCATTGTATTCATTTTTATTTTGTTATTTGGGCAGCTGTTAACCGCCTTCCACTCCCGCTTTTTTGCTCCACTTCGTTACTCAAAAAGAGCTCCGTTCAAGTCGGGCTGCGAAGAGTGGACGTTATTCATTTTGTAACCTTGATGAGATTCGAACTCACATTCCAGATTGGCATTGAGGCTGTAAATACGCTTCCCTACTTTTTCCCTAAGAAGTTTCGGTGCTTCTGTAAACTCTACCCATTAGTCCGCGCAGGTCTAACCGGAATATCCTCAAACTCTACGAATACGAAATTTTTCCGCAGGCTTTTCCTTTTAAGCTACAAGGTTATTTTGTTGATGCAAAGTAAGAACTAAAGTGTGCAGTGTTTTTGCGTATTAGAAAAATTTTATATTTTTATTCAAAAATTATTTTTACGCATGATGGAAAACTTAAATCCGGAAATATTTCAGGCATTTCAAAACAAACTGAAAACAGGAAATAGAAGAGGTGTTCATTTAAATGCTATTCCCGGAAGTTCAAGATATAAATTTGATCTTGCCCGACTTTCAGAAATTCATAAAAGTCTTCCCGAGCATTTTATTATTAATCTTTTAACGCAGAAAAATGTTAATTTTAAATTCTCCATCCACGATAAAATTTCCGATGAGGTTCCAAAAGAAGCGGTAAATGACAGTATTTATTTATCGCATGATGAGAATACAGAAATTGAAAAAAATACGACCGAAATTTCTCTTGTTAAAGATAAAACCAAGAATGCAGCGTTAGAAAAACTGTCTGCCAGTCTGGAAAATCTCATTTTCCAAAATGATGTGATACAATCGGAGAAAGGAATTAATTCTTTGGGTTTCGGTTTTCCGATTCTGATTAGAAAAGATATGGACGGGCAGATTTCCGCGTCGCCTGTTTTGATCTGGTCTGTTACGATCAAACCTGTCAACGAACTGAATACCTGGGAAATCAGCCGAACGGAAGATGATCCGATTTATGTGAATGAAGTTTTAATCAATCATTTACAAAGTGATTCAGGAATTACGCTGGAGCAGATTCCTGAGGAAATGCTTGCCGACGGAAAAATAGATAAGTCTGAACTACTGGAGATCTGTCAAACATTATTAGGTCAGCTTAAAATCACGCAGAATCTTGATTTTATCTTAAATAATTATGAGGAAATTCCATTAATTAAATCTAAAGCTTCTTATGAAGACCAGCTTCAGAATAAAGGTGACGCAATTATCATTAAATCCGGTGTTTTCTCCATTTTTGAAGTCCAGAAACAGAATATCATCAATGATTATGAATCGTTAAAAAGAGAATTTAAACCTCTTGAAAACGCCATAAAAGCTGATTTCCAATCCATAACATCCATTGAAACCGATCCTTCGCAGCAGGGAATTTTAGAATCATTAAAATCGCAGACGAAAATCCTGATTCAGGGGCCTCCGGGAACAGGAAAAAGTCAGACCCTAACGGCCGTTTTGGTGAATGCGCTGGAAAATAAGCAGAAAACGATTGTGGTCTGTGAGAAGCAAACGGCATTGGAAGTTTTGTATAGTGCGCTTCATAAACTGGGTTTGGAACGATACTGTATTATGATTAAAGACAGTGTTTCAGACAGAAAACCTGTGGTGGATGCGGTTCGAAATACCATTGATCCTGCTGACTTTAGAAAAGCTGGGCAGCCTTATTCAATTCAGTCTTTACAAGATCAATTGACAGGAATTCTGCAACATAAAATAACGATCAACGAAGTTCATGAATTATTAAACTCAGATTTGATTCCCGGAAAAAACCTGACTGAAATTGTAGGTGATCTGTTGAAATTCAATGAAACAAAAGAAAATATTAACCTTCAGGATCTTCAGTTTTCTTTTTCGGAAGAGGAGTTTAAAGATATTGAATATGTATTGGAAAAAGGAAAAGAAGTGTATGAAGAATACAAACCTTTTGAAAAATCATCTTTTCTTACTCCTGAAAAACTGATTAGCGAGAATTTTCATAACAGTTTACAAAATTTAGATACTTCTTTTCAGAATTATGAAAAAATGTGGGATGAAATTCAATCTTTAATAATCGATTTTAAGCCTGTTTATGAAGAAAAAAGAAAACTGGATTTTGCTCAGAATTTTCAAAAATTATCTTTGTTAATCAACGAAACGGAAGTCATTACCTCCGTTTTGAATCAAAATTCTGAAGAATTTCATCAGGAAATTACCAATGGATTTTTCTATAAATTCATGGCTTTGTTTTCTTCTGCTAAGAAAAAGAAAATCAGCAATCAGAAAAGATTACTGGAAATCAGTTCGACCATTAAACAGATCAGTTTAAGCGAATTTTTCCCGTCAATTGAGCTATCTGATAATCGCTGGAACAATAAAAATGAAATCCTGAATTACCGTCAGAAAACACAAAATCTACAAGCGGAGTTTTCTGCTAAGCTGGAAGAGCAGTTCAATACGATAGATTTCCTGAATGTATTTGATCCTGTGATTTCAGGAAAAGAAACGGAAATGATCTCTCAGCGCATTCAGCAATTGAAGAAAAGTATTTCGAATGATCAATGGATCAAAGATCTGAATTTTGGAAATACCTATCAAAGCTTTGATAACTATTTAATTTCTGTTTTAGACCGATACAGATCGTACAGAAATCATCCTGAAAATCCTTTGCTAAAGGAATTTAACTGGTTTTATTTTAGTCAGCCACTGACTATTTTTCAGAAAAAAATATTGGAAAAATTGTATTCAGTTAATGATTGGAAAGCTACTTTTTATTCTGCTTACTTTCCGCTATTGTTGAGCAAATATTCTGATACTAAACTTAATTTTAGCGAAAGAAATTACGAAGAAATTACAAGGAAAATCAAGCAATACGGAGCTTCTCAGCAGAATTTTATTCAGTATTTCTGGAATGATTCTCAGCAGAATGCAGTAAAGAAATTTGAGCAGACGAATAAAGACATTACGGTTGCCAATCTTTATAATAAAAGAAGCAGTATCAACCACAAAAGATTGACGTTGAGACAAATTGTTCAGAAAGATATTGATCTTTTCACTAATTTTTTTCCGATTATTCTGACCACTCCGGATGCGTGCAGCAATCTTTTTCAGGGGAAGAATTTTTATTTTGATCATGTGGTTTTTGATGAAGCCAGTCAGTTGAAACTGGAAGATAACCTTCCGGCGATGCTGAAAGGAAAAAATATCATTATTGCCGGAGATGAACATCAGATGCCGCCATCGAATTATTTCAGTAAGGTTTTCGATGGAGTGATTGAAGATGAAGACGATATTGAATCTGAAAATGAGGTCATCACTTATAAAAATTCTTTGTTGAATATCGAATCATTGCTGGATTTTGCCACTGAAAGCCAGTTTGAAAAGAATCATCTGGATTTTCATTACCGTTCCAAGCATCCTTATCTGATTGATTTTTCGAATCATGCGTTCTATAATTCACGTTTGAAGCCTCTTCCGACAAAATCTGAAACGTTACCGATTGAATTCTTTCAGGTAGATGGAATTTTTGATGATCATACAAATAAAGAAGAAGCGGAAAAAGTACTGGAGATTTTACAAAATATTCAGCCTTTGAAAGATGGAAATTATCCTTCGGTAGGCATTGCGACCTTTAATATTTCTCAACGAAATTATATAAAAAGACAAATTGTTCAGCAGATCAATCTTCCCGGAAATGAAATTTTTAAAGAAAAAATTCAGGGATTGGAAGCGGCAGGGCTATTCATCAAAAATCTTGAAAATATTCAGGGTGATGAAAGGGATATTATCATCATGTCGACGACTTACGGAAGAAAGCCCGGCGGAAAATTTATCCAGAGTTTCGGACCGATCAATCATACGAAAGGTTATAAACTGCTGAATGTAATTATCACCAGAGCAAAGGAAAAAATCTATGTGTGTAATTCGATTCCCGAAGAGATTTTCTCAAATTATAAAGAAGCTTTGCAACAGGAAGGTTCCAATAACAGAAAGGCAGTATTGTATGCTTATTTGGCGTATTGTAAATCAGTAAGCGATAAAAATGAAAGCCAGAGATTGGAAATTCTGGATACTTTGGATCAATTAGGATATGTTGATCATTCGAAGAGAAATACAGTTTCCAATGGTTTTATTGATGTTATTTATGATCGATTACAGCAAGATTTTCCTCAATTAAATATGTTAAAAAAACATCATTTCGGAGGGTATGAATTTGATATTCTGATTGAAAACGAAAACGGAAAGTCAATTATTGTTGAAGCGATGAGCAAAGAGAAATATTCCGGGAATCTTGGATATCTGGAAGATTTACATAAAGAAAAAATAGTCCGAAATGCAGGTTTTGAATACGTCAGAATCTGGAGCCAGAACTGCTGGCAAAATCTGGACGCAGAAATACAGAAAATACATAAAAAAATATCATGACAGAACAGTTAAAAAATTCACCTGAAACGATTCAATTTAAAGACGTAATTGCTCATATTGACGAGAATTACGACTTTACCCCAACGAAATTTACGAATGGAAATACGGTCAATGAAGAAAATCAGAATAATGGTTCTTGTAAAGTTTTCAGTTACGCTCAACTGAATAATTTGTCGAAAGAAGATACGTTGAATCTTTTTGGAGAATTTTACAGAGAAGATGTTTTGAAAAATCCTGACGGAACGGATCATCAGAATATCAGAAATTTTATCAAATTCGGTTGGGACGGGATTTCTTTTGAAGGAAAGGCTTTGAAAAGAAAATAAATTGAGATTCGCCTGCTTTTCAGGAGAAAAACTAAAGCTTTAATAATGGAATACAGACAGGAAAAAATATTTTGCAATGGGAAAATCAAACTCATTACGGAACTCAATGAATTCAGGATGTCTTTATGGATTAATGGTTTCGGATTGGAAAATGTAATGACGGGTGAGGAAATTATTCCTGTGATTTCAATCTTCAATCTCGATGGTATTGAGGAAATTGATGAAGAAGTTTTGAAAATAAAGTTCAGAATTTATCCAAATGGCTTAGAACATTATGAGGTCGAAATAAATCCGTTTTTGAAAAGCTTTGTATATGAGGGGCAAATTTATTCAACCGACCATTTTTTTAAAACGATTACAGGAGAAGAGTGGAAATAATTGTTTTTAGAAAAAGTCACAGTGATTAACCTTTTTTTAGGGTGAAGTGCAGACCTTAAATGTATTTTACCCTTGATGCTAATTTAAAATTCAACAAAATGTCATCCAATAAAAATGCTTTAATCCGATACAAAACATTGGATAAATGCCTTAAAAATAAATACAGGAAATACACTTTGGAAGATCTGATCGACGAATGTTCCGAAGCACTGTTTGAGTTTGAAGGTAAAGAATCTTTCGTAAGCAAACGTACGGTACAGCTGGATTTGCAGAATATGCGGAGCGAAAAATTCGGGTATGAAGCGCCGATTGAAGTTTATGAAAGAAAATATTATCGATACAGCGATCCTGAGTACAGTATTCATAATATTTCGGTGAATGAAAGCGACCTGAAGGCGATGAATAATGCCGTACAGATCTTAAAACAGTTCAAGGATTTTTCAATGTTTAAAGAGATGAACGGGGTGATCCAGAAACTGGAGGATTCTATTCATTCGACCAACCAGAAATCAATCATTCATCTGGATAAAAATGAACAGCTGAAGGGATTGGAGCATATTGATGCCCTGTATGATGCGATTTTGCATAAGAAAGTTTTAAACATAACATATAAAAGTTTTAAAGCCAGACAATCAGATTCTTATATTGTTCATCCGCAGCTGTTGAAGGAATTTAATAACCGTTGGTTTTTAATATGTTCTAATAAGCAATACGTTTACAATCTGGCTTTGGATAGAATGGAAAACATTCAGACTGAAGAAAAGATTGATTATATTGATATGAACCTTGATGGCGACGAATATTTTAAAGATATTGTGGGGGTAAGCGTTTCGCCAACAATGGCTCCAAGAAATGTGGTGTTTTTCGTGGATTCCTCTAATGCACCGTACGTAAAAACGAAACCCTTCCATGCAAGTCAGGAAATTGTGAGCGAATCTAATGAGGGAACCATTTTTAAAATTTGTGTGCAGCTCAATTATGAATTAGAAAGACTTCTGCTCGGTTTTGGAGAATGTCTGGTTGTTCATAAACCCAGAAAATTAAGGCTTCGGCTACAGGAAAAATTTAAGGCAGCCGGAAAAAACTATGAAAATCTGGTGATTGACGATGAAGACTAAAATTATTATGGCTCAGAAATTGTATTTCTTGAAATATAAAAAATAACGTTATGAAATCAAGAATATTAAAAGCCGTCATCGCAATAGTAGCCCCTTTGGTGATAGAATATGTTGTCAAGAAAATATCAGAAAAAATAGATAAAAAACAACAGGCAGCAGAGCCCAAACAGCTTCCTGCATCAACGTAAAAGTAGTTTAAATTTGAAATTAAAAAAATAGACTGTTCATTTTGCAACAGTCTATTTTTTTAGATAAAATCGTAAATCCCGTTTTTCCAGCCCAGCACTTTCGAAGAATCTGCTTTCAGCCAGTTTTTAAGAATCGTAGCATAGACTTTTCTGAAATCTTCGGAATAAATTAAATCTCCTTCATTCAATTTTGTTAAATCGGGAAGAGCGTTTAAAAGTCCTTTTTTCTTTAGTCCGCCACTGATGAAAAACATTTGGTTTGCCGTTCCGTGGTCGGTTCCGTTACTTGCATTCTGGGCAACGCGGCGGCCAAATTCAGAGAACGTCATTAATAAAATATTGTCGAAAAGTCCATCGCTTTTCATATCAGCAACGAAAGATTTTACAGCTTCGTTGATGTCTCCGAACAATTTTTGCTGTCTTTCATTTTGATTCACGTGCGTATCGAAACTTCCGATGGATAAATAATAAACTCTCGTGTTAATATCAGATTTAATCAATGAGGCAACGGTTTTGAAATCTTTTCCTAATTGTGAATTGGGATACGTCTGTTCTGTTTTCTTTGCTTTACTTTTATCAAAAATATATCCTGCATTATTGATGGTCGAGCCTAAAGTCTGATATAAATAGGAAACCGTTTCGTCATCATGATGATGATCGTATAACGACTTAAAATATTTTTCCTGGCTTGTCTGATACAATCTTTTTGGATCTTTAAAGGCAAATGCTTTGTTATTTTCACCTTTTAAAGCTAAACTCAGCATATCGTCAACCTCCAAAGCCTGAGTAGGATGGTCGCATTTGTAGCATTCTTCATCCAAAAATCTTCCCAGCCAGCCTGTTTCCAGATATTCGTCGCTTTTACTTGCGGAATGCCAGATATCCATGCTTCTAAAATGGGATTTATCGGGATTGGGATACCCGACATTATTCATCACGGAGAGCTGGCCATTGTCATACAATTCCTTAAAATAGGAGAGGGCAGGATTGATTCCTGCTTCGTCCGTCAATTGCAGTGAATTCTGAATCGCAATATAGTTTCTTTCTTTGAAATAAATATCGTTTTTTGTCGGAATAATTGTATTCAGACCATCATTTCCGCCTGTGAATTGTAGTACAACTAATATTTTTTGATTCGGTTCCAAGGCGTCATTAAATGTCATTGCTTTCAGGAAATTAGGCATCAACAATGATGCGGTAGCCAATGAACTTATTTTTAGAAATTCTCTTCTTTTGATTAACATAAACGTTAGGTTTTAGGTTAAAGATGATAGGTTGCAGGTAAAGCTAATAGCTAAAATCTGCAACTTGTTACCTTACATTAATTGATATTCAGGGGTTGACATGAGATTGATGACATTCATTTTCACGGTGTTGTCGGAGAAATTTTTCACCGAACTCATGTCCAAAGATTTTGGATTTTGAATTAGATAATCCTCCACATTTTTACCGTTGAAAGTCTTCTCTACTCTTGCCCAATCGATTGTGATATTCGGGTTTTTAAAGCTTTTTGCTAAAATATTAGGATTGTTTTTTAACCCCATATCTATATCGTCATCTTCTTTCGGTCGATAATCGAGCGGACGCAAACCCGACCAAATTTGAGGGATCTGTAATCTCAACATTAAGGTTGAGCTGTCGATCCACGATCTTCCGTTTGGCCATCCTGCGACGTTCGGCGGATTTAAAAGAGTCTGCCCTAATAGTTTCTGATAAACAATCAAATTTTCAGGATTCTGAATATTCATCGGAAGCGTTCTCATCATTCCGGCCATCAATTCTATGGGAGATTTTATTCTGTTTCCTATGTTTTTTTGATCGTAAAACCATGAACTCGAAAAAATATCTTTCATGAGCTTTTTGATGTCATAACTGGATTGATAAAAACTCTCGCTTAGCTTATTGACGATCGTTTCATCCACATTTTCGTTCACGAAGAATTTGTAAATTTTTGTGGTGATGAATTTTGAAGTGGCTTTTTGTTCAAGAATAATATTCAAAGCGTCCGTTCCTGTGAAATTTCCTGTTTTTCCGAGAAAGGTTTTTATGCCTTCATCATGCTGTTTGGGTCTTTCAATAAAATTTCCATCTTTATCATACCCCCATCCGGTAAACGCTCTTGCGCCTTCCCGAATGTCTTTTTCAGTATAATTTCCCCTTCCCATCGTGAAAAGCTCCATCACTTCACGGGCAAAGTTTTCATTGGGATGACCTTTTTTATTTTGTTGATTATTTAAAAAGTTCAGCATGGCAGGAGCCTGACTTATTTCAAATAAAAGGTCTTTGAAATTTCCCAGCGCATTTTTACGGATGACATTTAAAATCTGTCGGTTGAATTTCGGATTCTGAACTCTTGAAGCAAAATGTCCGTGCCAGAAAAATGCCATCTTTTCTCTCATCTGTTCTTTGCTGTTAACCATCTTATCAAGAAAATTCAGATTAAGTTCTTCGTTTTGCTCACGATTGATTTTCTGTATTTCCTTTTTCTTTTCCGCTGGAGATTTATCGTTCATATAATCGCCGTTTTCAGCGATATCAGGCGTATTATAATTAATGTAAAGAAAAGTTTCTTCCTTAAATAAATCATTGATTAAATCTTTAATATCCTTTTTATGAAGATCTTCAAACTGGCTGATTCCTGCGCCAAAACCGGCACGCCAAAGAAGATGTTTATTATGCATGAATGATAATGGTATCATAGTAATACTTTGTTTTTTGATGATTTTGGTGTAATAAGGTTAAAATAATAACGGATTAAGAATTGTTAATATTGCTTCAAACATTATGTACAGTGTAGAGAGAGCTGCTGAATAAAGATCATAGCTGATTCTCTATTTTCTTAAACGTTTATTTAATTTTAATTCAATTTTAATTTATTGAGACTCATTATTTTGTGATTCAGATCAATGTTAAAGTTAAACACGCAGTCTTTGTTGGCACGATTTTTACATCTTCCAGCTTAGTAAAATTTAAAAAATCAGAGTTATGAAAATGTTTAAACAAGCAATTTTATTTGCCGGAATTTTGACTGCAGGAGCACTGAGTGCTCAGGATGCACAGATGAATAATATGATTAAGGTAGGAGCAAATGTTGGTTTAGCAGTTCCTTCTGACAATACTTCTATGGCAGTAGGAGTGGATGTTGCTTACCAAAACCTTATCACTCCGGGATTCGGATTGGGTATTGCAACAGGATATACTCACTATTTTGGTAAAGATAATAACGGATATAATAATAATGATGTTGGGGTAGTACCAGTAGGAGCTTTGATCAGAATTTATCCTAAACAGACTGGTTTCTATTTCGGTACCGATTTAGGATACGGATTTTTGGTAGGTGATGAAAAAGTAGCTTCAAATACTACACTTGACAGACCGGACGGAGGTTTCTATATTAAACCAGAGATCGGTTATCACAACCAGGACTGGAATTTCTTTGTTCAGTATCAGAAAGTATTTGTAGGAAGCAAAGGCGATTTGCCGAATCAGGACTACAATGTGGGAAACATTGGAGTAGGGTTTTCTTACAATATTCCATTAGGGAAGTAGTTAGATTAAAATATAAGCAATTATTAACCAAACCTTTTCGATTTTTTGAAAAGGTTTTTTATTTACAACGAAAATTTACGAAAAGTATTATTATATTTGATAAAATTTGAGGTTATGATTTTAAATCCAAAATTTCCGCTTTATTTACCAGGAGTAAAAAACGGCAGCAATGATAACGTTTCTATCATTGGCGCAAACCTTCGCGAAGATAGTACAACTTTAGGCTATTTTGTTTCCAGTAACGGAGGTCTTGAGATTAAAATCCAAAATAATTATCCTACCAAAGTATATGCTTCTTTTACTGATATTCTTAAGAAGTTTATTCAGGATAACCAATTGGAAAATGTGAAAAGGCTGGGAATGGCAGTTCCCGGACCTGTAATCAACGGGAAAAGCAGTCCTGCAAGACTGGGATGGAATCTTGATGTAGAAGATTTTACACGGGATTTCGATTTTGAAAAAGTGGATATGCTGAATGATCAGGAATCCTCAGCGTACGGAATGGCGCTTTTGGAAGACAACGATCTTGATGCGATCTACACAAGCGGACATCTTGAAAAAGGAAATGTAGCCATCCTGGCGCCAGGAAACGGTTTAGGAGAAGCAGGATATTTCTTTGACGGAAAATATCTAAGACCTTTTGCAACGGAAGGTGGACATTCAGAATTTTCCCCTAGAACAAACGTTGAGGTAGAATTTTATCAGTTTTTAAATAACCTTTACGGAATCGTGAGCTGGGAAAATGTCCTGTCTAAAGCAGGATTATTCAATATCTACAGATTTTTGAGAGATGTGAAAAGACATCCGGAGCCGGAATGGCTTGCAGACCGTCTTGCGAACGGAAATTTTGTTGAAGAGCTATACAAAGCTGCGATAGAAGAAGATGTCCTGATCTGTAAAATAGCGCTTGATACCTTTCTGGAATTCCTGGCAAGAGAAGCGAATAACCTAACCTTAAAGCTGAAAGCTACAGGAGGTTTATTTATTTCAGGAGATATTCCTCAGGCAATTGCAGAATATATCAATAAAGATAAGTTCTATGAAAAATATAAAATCAGTGATAAGATGGAAGAAATGTTGAGAAACATTCCGATTTATCTGAATAAAAATAAAAATACAGCCTTGAATGGTGCGGCACTGTATACCGCTTATTATCAAGATTAAGATTGAGCTCCGAAGAAATTCGGAGTTTTTTATTGGCAATATTATTTATGTGTGTAATTGTTTTTATTGATGTACATCAACAAAATCTATCAAACAAGTTGATTACATTTGCATCAGTAAATAACAAACAAGTAAATAACTTTTTATTCAAATGAAAAAAATATTTTTATTAGCAGTTTTAGCTAGTGGTTTAGCATTCGGACAGACAAAAAAAGTAGCAACTTCTGATGTTCAGTGGTGGGGATACAAGATTGCAAAATCTGAAGCAAGCTCTCACAATGGAACTGTAAAAGTGAAGTCTGGTGAAATGGTGATGAAAGGAAATCAATTGGTAGGCGGTTCTTTCGTATTGGATATGACTTCTATCAATGCTACAGACCTTTCCGGTGAATATCAGCAAAAACTGAACGGTCACCTTAAAAACGGAGACTTCTTTGAGGTTGAAAAGTTCCCTACTGCAACTTTCAAAATTACTGGTGTAAAGAAAAACAACGATAAAGTGTATTCTTCTTTAGTTACCGGTAACCTTACAGTAAAAGGAAAAACCAATGCAATCTCTTTCCCGGCTAAGATTTCTTATGCAAACGGAACAGTTAGCTTGGTTTCAAACAAATTCTCTATCGACAGACAGAAATTCGATGTTGCTTACAAGTCTACAATGCAAGATGTTCTTGTGAAAGATGATATGGATTTGCTTGTAAAAGTAACAGCAAAATAATTTAATCAAAAAAAGATTGTTAAAAGTGTAGAAGTTCTACACTTTTTTTTATTTTTGTTGAATTGTAAATAAAAAAGAATGAAAAGATTACTATTGTTTGCTATGATGTGCGTAAGCATGTCATTTGTTTTCGCTCAGAAGAAAGGAGATAAAGTGGTAAAGGTAACGTCATCAGAAATCAGATGGTGGGGTTACAAGATTGTAAAAACAGTACCTACAACACACTCCGGAACGGTAAAACTGAAAAGTGGAAAGTTCACTTTCGATAAAACAGTTTTGGTGGACGGTGAATTTGTGATTGATATGAAGTCGCTCATGGCGGGAGATGTCTCCAATCAGGATGAAGATATGGTGAAGCTTACGAACGATCTTAAAAGCACCAACTTCTTCGAGGTTAAAAAATTTCCTCTGGCGAAATTCCATTTAACAAAGATTATCCCTTTGGCAAACAGTGAGTATAACTCTACAGTGTATGGAGATGTTACCATTAAAGGGGTAAGAAAAACGATTACTTTCCCTGCAAATGTTTATATCACTCAGTTTACGGTAGTAATCGAGTCTGCAAAATTCTCATTAAACAGAAGAGACTTCAAAGTATTCTATCAGTCTTCTCTAAAGGATTATTTCATCAAGAACGAAATGGATATTCAGTTCAAGATTTCAACAGCAGTACTGGATAACGAAAACAGAACTCCTGTTAAAAAGAAAAAATAAGATATAAATCTTTAATACATTAAATGAGCGGTTTCTTTGGAAGCTGCTCTTTTTTTGTCCGGATTTTTTTATTTTAGTGATATGAAAATTTATGTAGTAAGCGGCTTGGGTGCAGATTTTAAAGTGTTGGAAAAAATTCAGTTTCCGGAACATCATGAAATTGTTTTTATTGATTGGCTGATACCTTATCAGAACGAAGAATTTTCCCACTATGTGATAAGAATGGCTGAGAAGATTGATGTTTCAGAACCCTTTTACCTTTTGGGGTATTCTTTTGGAGGAATTATGGTTCAGGAAATCAATAAACTGAAACCTGCGCAGAAAATAGTGATTCTTGGCAGTATAAAATCCGATAAAGAAAAATCACGACTGATTAAAACCGGAGAAGTAACAGGAATTCCAAGGATACTTCCCGTAAGACTTTTTAACCAGAGAACCGCCGAAATGTATGGGGTCATTCGGAAGTTTTTCGATTCCAAAAATCCGAAAATTCTACAGTATTTTACGGTTAGAGATTCTTATTATCTTAAATGGTCTGTTGAAAAAATATCAGCTTGGAAGTTTGATGAAAATCCCGACGTTATTCAGATTTTGGGAGATCGGGATATTGTTTTTCCGATAAAGAACTCAAAACCCGATTTTATTATTAAAGGGGGAACGCATTTATTTCCTTTGATGAAATTTAAAGAAGTGTCCTATATTTTAAAGGGTGTTTTTGCTTAAATACATATTAATTTTAAATTCACCCTTTAAATAATTGGGGGTTATTTAATTTTTTTTATTTTTATTTTAAAATTTATGCTTACTTTTGAAGGGTAAAATATAAATTTTTATGACAGTAGGACTGAAATGGATAGTTTCATTCATTATTATTTCTCTCGTAGCCGTTGGTGGACTGTTTTGGAGCCCCATTGTAGACTTTCCGAATACCGGAGAATTTTTAAACGAAGATAAAATTGTTGGAGCAGATGTTGCCTGGATTTTGGCTGCAGCCGGCCTAGTGCTTTTAATGACTCCCGGGTTATCTTTTTTCTATGGCGGAATGGTCGGGAAGAAAAATGTAATTTCTACCATGCTTCAGAGTTTTATAGCTTTAGGTGTGATCTCTATTTTGTGGGTTGTGGTGGGCTTTTCTCTTTCTTTCGGAGATTCTATCGGTTTTACGATAAACGGTGAACATTACGGGATTATAGGAAATCCTTTGAGTTATCCGTTTTTCAGCAGGGTGGGAGTTTTGCCGCATAAAGCGATGGCTTCTACAATTCCATTCATTCTGTTTGCCTTGTTTCAGATGAAGTTTGCAGTAATTACTCCTGCTTTGATTACCGGCTCATTTGCCGAGCGTGTACGATTCATCTCGTATCTTTTATTTATGGTGCTTTTCAGCCTTTGTATTTATACACCGCTTTGTCACATGGTTTGGCATCCGGACGGCCTTTTGAATAAATATTTCGGTGTGAAAGATTTTGCCGGAGGAACAGTAGTTCACATGAGTGCAGGATTTGCCGCATTAGCAGGAGCTTTGGTGGTAGGTAACAGGAAAAAGCCTCATCATGAGCCGTCCAATATTTCTTACGTCATGTTAGGAACTGGAATGCTTTGGTTTGGCTGGTTTGGTTTTAATGCAGGATCGGCTTTAAGTGCAAATGCAACGGCAGCCACTGCATTCGGAACAACAACAATCGCTTCGGCTTCTGCCATGATGACCTGGATATTTTTTGACAGGATCAACAGACGAAAGGTTTCAGCTTTGGGAGCGTGTATCGGTGCAGTTGTAGGATTGGTTGCGATTACTCCTGCATGTGGATTTGTTTCTGTTTCCGAGAGTCTTTTCATCGGGTTTATTTCAGCTATTGTTTCCAATATGATGCTTAATTGGAAAGCATTAAAGAAAATTGATGATACATTGGATGTATTCGCCTGTCACGGGGTCGGCGGAATTATGGGGATGATCTTAACGGCTATTTTTGCCCACGGAGAAAATGCAAGTTTGCTTCACGGTGGTTTTGAGGTTTTTGCACACCACATGATCGCTTTGGTTCTTGTTTCTGTATTTACTTTTTTTGGATCCTTATTTTTATATAAAGTTACCAATAGGATTATTACTCTAAGAGTTTCCGAAGAATCCGAAAATATGGGACTCGATATGTCTCAGCATGAAGAAAGTCTTTGTTAAAAGTAAAATTTATAGCAAAACGAATTAATAATTTATAAATCATAATTTATAATTATAAAAATAGGTTATCTACAAGTGTTCATATAGTTTTAATTAGAAAGCCGGAGCTGATTTTTCATCTCCGGCTTTTGCATCTCGATTTATCGTGTATCTTTGCGATTAGGAAAAAATGATGCATTTTCTATATGGAATCAATATCGGTTTTTGAGATTATTAAAGTAGGAATAGGCCCCTCCAGTTCACATACAATGGGACCTTGGAATGCAGCGTCTGCATTCATCAGAATTATAAAAAGAGAAAGAACAATAGATGAGGTAAAGGAAGTTTTCCTGGAATTTTTCGGTTCACTGGCAAAAACGGGGATCGGGCACGGAACGGATATTGCCGGAATGCTTGGTTTGAATGGTGAAGATTTTAAAACAATCGATACAACAAAAATCGATGAGAAAATCGAGAAGATAAAAACATCGCAGATCCTTAATCTGGGGGGTGAAAAAGAAATTCCTTTTATCTACGGACATCATTTGGTATTAAATATGCAAAAATCTCTTGATTATCATCCGAACGGAATGATCTTCAAAGCTGTTTTTGAAGACGGAACCGAACTTGTTCAGGATTTTTATTCTGTAGGAGGAGGTTTTATCATGAGCCAGGAAAAAAAATCAATAGAAAAACAGTGTGTCCGTACTTTATATCCTTGTCATAAATCTTCAGACATTGCGAGATATTGTGAAAAATTGGGATTAAGCAGGATTTCAGATTTAATTTTAATGAATGAAGAAAGCTGGAGAACTCAAGAGGAAACGCGGGCGGAAGCATTATACATCTGGGAACAGATTAAAGAATGTATTTACAAAGGCGTCAATAAAGAAGGTGTTCTTCCCGGCGGACTGAATGTTACCCGAAGAGCAGCCGGAATCAACAGAAAATTATTAGGCGACAAAATCTATAAAAATAAAGACCAGTGGTTTCAGCAGGTTGTTGATGCGGAAGAGAATTTCACCAATATCAATAAATGGATTGCCTGTTTCGCATTGGCTGTTAATGAAGAAAATGCGAGTTTCGGAAGAATTATCACGGCTCCGACTAATGGGGCGAGTGGTGTGATTCCGGCTGTTTTGATGTATTCTCAGGCCTTTACAGATTCAATCAGTGAAGATGATATCATCAGATTTATTTTAGTGGCAGGAGAAATTGGTACTTTATTCAAAAAAAATGCAACTATTTCTGCAGCGATGGGTGGCTGTCAGGCAGAAGTAGGAGTTTCTTCGGCTATGGCGGCAGCGGGTCTTACTGAGATTTTGGGAGGAAGTGTCGGTCAGGTTTTAATGGCTGCTGAAATCGCAATGGAACATCATTTAGGTTTAACTTGTGACCCGATCAAAGGTTTGGTGCAGATTCCTTGTATTGAAAGAAATACGATGGGAGCGATCAAAGCAATCACGGCGGCAAATATCGCCTTGGAAAGTGATCCAGCAAAGGCAAAAGTGAGTCTGGATGAAGTTATTCAGACGATGTGGGAAACGGCGCTTTCCATGAGCGACCGATTTAAGGAAACTTCCGAAGGCGGTTTGGCTATTGCGGTAAACGTCCCTGAATGTTAATTTTTGAAATTTATTTAAAATAAAAATCCTTAGATCATCTGTTCTAAGGATTTTTGTTGATTTATTTCTTTTTATCGAATAAAAACTTTCCACCGTTTTGTTCCAGCTGCATTTGTTGCTTTTCGGGGTAAAAAGTGATTTTTAATCCGGCATTATCGAATTTAAACTGATGATCTCCGGCAAATTCTAATGGAAATTCGGGCTGCCCTGTTCCCTGAGCGAATAATCCGTCATTTTTCACAAAAATTTTTATTCCCAACGGGGCTTCTTTCGATGTGTAGTCTCCTTCGTATTTCTGAAGTTCAGCACTACTTACTTTTTTATTGGTGAAATCAGGCATTTCAAATTCCGTATTGTATAAAATACTTAAAATATCGATCACGAAATTATTAGAGCCGATGCGGTCTGCATTTAAAGAATAAGAAATAGAAAGATCATCTTCGCCGTTGTATACCATTAAAGAATTGGTTCCGTACGTTCCTCCGCTATGTCCGACAAATATTTTAGAATGAAAAGGAATAATAGACATTCCTCTCCCGAATTTATCCTCTGCAGGCATTATTGTGGACTGGCTTTCTTTAGAAACCAATTTTCCGCTGAAGAATGCATTGATGATGATGTTAAGATTGGTCGGAGTGGTCGCAATATCGCCAACACCTACTACATTGTTGAAGTCAAAATCTTTAACGGATTCCCATTTATTGGCATAATTGTACGGAAGAAAAACATTGGAAGGTTTTTGGCTGGCTGTGTAAAAATTCTTTAGCTGTAAAGGATCAATAAAAGTTTCTTTCAGATTGTCAGTATACGACTTCTTAGTGATTTTTTCTAATATTTTCGTTAAAAGATAATATCCTGAATTAGAATATTGTTGCTTCATATCCGGCTCAAACAGAGTTCCCTGCTCGATGATACGATTCATGATCTGCTCTTCGGAAGTTTTTGCTGTAAGCCATTTCATGTCATCTTTTCCGGTTACGTAATCTCCAAGTCCGGATTTGTGATTCAGTAATTGGGAAATTGTGATCTTTCCTGCATTAGGAATTTTTGGGTAGAATTTCGACAGTTTATCATTAAGGTCAAGCTGTTTTTTCTCAATTAGTTTAAAAATCATGATGGCAGTCATTGATTTTGTGATAGAACCGATCTGAAATGTTTCTTTCCCTTTCTGAGAGTCCGGAAGGCTGTTTTCTCCAAAGTTTCTTTTGTAAATTTCTTTTCCGTCTTTAAAGATCGAAATTTCACCGGCCTCGGCATTATTTTTTTCAAGATAAGAAAGAAAATCGTCAATTTTTTTCAGGCTTCCGTTGATGTCACTTGTGAGTTTAAGAACTTCAAGGCTTTTATCCTTGTTATTTTTTTTATCAAAACGTTCCAGGACCAATGGGAAAGTATTGCCTCTCTGAATAAAATTCCCTGAGAATTTTTCTTTTTCAAATTTACCTTTATAGGTTGCGCCGGCACTTGTGATTTCTAAAGCCAATTCATTATTTGTAAAAGTAATTTTATCAACAGGAATTCCTTCGACACCCTGAAGCGGGCTGTCCATGGTTGCTGAATAAACATTCTTTTCCTGGCTGATATTCATAATAACTGGAAGCTTAGTTCCCTGAATGTCTAATTCTCCTTTCCATGATCCTGTAATCTGCTGTGCAAAAATCTGCTGCGAAATTATGATTAGAAATAAAAAAATAAATAGTGATTTAGTTTTCATAGGTTAAAATGTATAAAATTGTGAAGTAATGCATGTTGCTAAAAGAATGAACGCAAATAATACGATCTGCTTCCAATCCTTGAAATTGGTAGCGGTTTTAAAACCATTATAAAACAGTGTCATTCCGTAAACGATTAGGATAAGAAGCGAAAAACTGTAGATACACATGGTGATCAGGTCGAAAGCTAAAATGCCTTCAGGATTTTTCTGGGCAGTCGCTGCAATAGAATCCATCGTACTTTTTACCAATGGAATTTCGCTTAACAATATGATTAAAATCCCGGGGATCTGAGAAATCAATACCGTATTGATGATATCGATAAGCCTTGTTCTTTTGTTGTAAATTTTCCCAAGAATAAAAAAGATAACGGTTGGGATGGCGTAGCTCAGTATACTTAGACCAATGCTTGTTATAATCGAAGTCTTTTCATCAGTATACCTGTAGTGAAAAATACTGTCGACCTGAAACCCGAACAACTGGCAAAGACCTAAAGTTATGATTAAGCCGATAATTCCGGCAAGCAGCAATTGCTTTTCATTGTATTTTGAGAAAGGGTTGAAAATCGTTCTCCAGTTCATGGTTGTAGTTTTTTATTTTTTTAGCTGATTAATTTTTTCAATAAGATCATCCATTTTGTTTCTCATGGTAGGATAGGAGAGGTCTGCCTGTTTCGCCATTTCTTTAATGCTTCCGCTGGAAAGGAAAAAGTTGAGGATAAAATCCTGCTCATCACGGTTTAGCTTCAGGATGACGGGAAGTTCGTAATCTCCGCTGACCTCGGTTTTACAGTTGGGACATTTCATCTGGCTTACATTAAGCGTATTGTCGCAACTCGGGCAAACTATGGGTAGTTTCATTGATTTTGTTTTTGTAAAAGTAATATAAATTTTAATAAAGTTAAAGTATTTTTTAATTTTATTAAATATTTAGTCTGATTTTACAAATAAAAAAACTCTCGAAATGAGAGTTTATATCTTGATAGAATCCTCTATTTATCGAGAATTCCCCGTATTTTGTTGGCGTTAGAAATCAATTCCCCCAAATACTCAAAGTTTTCTTTTTCTAAAGCAGATTTGAATTTTCTTAATTGAGCAATGTGTTCATTCAAAACATCGAGAACATTTTCTTTGTTTTGCTTAAAAATCGGAACCCACATTTCAGGATGAGATTTTGCTAAACGAACCGTGCTCGAAAAACCAGAACTCGCCAATTGAAAGATCGTTTCCTCTTCTCGTTCTTTTTCCAAAACAGTATTTGCTAAAGCATAAGAAGTGATATGTGAAATATGTGAAATATAAGCTGTATGAACATCATGATCTTCCGCATTCATATAAATTAAATGCATATCAAGACTTTCAACGATTTTTTTGACTGATGCTAAGGCATCTTCTGCGGATTCTTCTTTATTACAAATCACGCCCGCCTTTCCTGAAAAACTGTCTGAAACAGCCGATTTCGGACCATTATTTTCCGTTCCCCACATTGGGTGAAACGCTACAAATCTTGATCTTTTCGGATGATCTTTCACCGCATTTACAATTCCGGCTTTTGTCGATCCTGCATCCATTACTGTTTGATTTTCAGAAATTAAATCTAAAATATTGGGTAATAATTTTCTCGCCGCATCCACCGGAATGGCAAGAATGACCAGATCAGAGTTTTTGATTCCGTATTCGAGATCAACTTTGGCGTCGATTATTTTTAGTTCTAATGCTTCGTTGAGGTGTTCGTTGCTGTTGTCAATTCCGTAGATAAAATCAGCAATTCCTTTTTGTCTTAATTTTAAAGCCATCGAGCCTCCGATTAATCCTACACCTATAATACTTATCTTCATCTTTTAAATTTTAAAAATAAAAAACCCCGCCCAAGGACGAGGTTTATGTCTATATATAAGAAATCCTTATCCCAGATCTGAGGTAAAAATTTCGTAATAATATGTTTTGTTGTTTGTAATCACAATACGAAGGTAGACAATTTTTTTTAATCAAGTGAGTAAAAAAGTGAATTTTGCTCTGCAAATCAATTTTTTCAAAGTCAATTAATTTTATTGTGAATTTTAAAATTAACAATTGACTGACGAAGCAAAATTCACCATTCATATCATTAGGGGTTTGATATGATCAATGTCGAAGGAATATCCGATAACCAAAGACTTTTCGTGTCAATCAGGTTTTTCCAGCTTTTGCTGCTGATCAGCATTAAGTTTTGAGAATTCAGAAATTCTTTCTCTATTTTCTTCTCGTTATATAGGGTGATATGATTGGGTGCAACCTGTTCTATACTTCTGATGAGTTCTTTTACCTCAATATTATTACGGATTTGTCCTGCAACGTCCAAAATGATAATTTGAGAATTGTTGTTATTGATCAGTCTTTTCGCGTATTCAAGCAAATAAAAATCGCTTAAATTAAAGATTGGGACAAAAACTTTATCGGCAGAAGTGAATTCTTTTTCAACCAAAACTCCCACCGGAATCGTCGCTTTATCCAGCAATTGAAGCGTTAAATCGTCAAATGGCGAATTGTTGAAAATATTTCCTTTTCCTTTTACGGTATTTAATAATTTTTCGGGATTAATAATTTTCGTCGTAAATCCTAAAAGCCTTCCCAGCAAACTTCCCTCATACATTGATTTTCCAAGCATAATCAGAAGAAGGTCGTAATTTCCTTTATTCGTAATGTTTGTTAAATCATTTTCAACATCGGTTGAAGCCTTGAAAAGAGTAGTGACTTCCAGTTTTAAATCTTGTGAAGTTTCGATTACATTTTTAAACTGTTCTTTTTCAAAATCATTGATGTCGAAAGCGTGGAGTTCATCTACCGGAGCGATGTTCATTGCGGTGATGCTTTTATTTCCATTCATTTTATGCGTGAAATTATCGGCAAGCTTCAGCAATGTGCTTCCTGATTTTGGTGTTTCAAAAGAGAGAAGAACTCTGTATTTGGCATCATTTTGCTCCTCTTCAAAATCGTCATCCAATGATGATTTTTTTCCTTTAAACAAATAATTAATAAGATCCAGACAAGGTCCCGTCATGAAAGTCGTAAACAGTGCCATGATCACCAACATTGCGAACAATTCAGGGCCCAAAACGCCTAAATCATAACCAATGTTTAATACAATAAGTTCTGTTAAACCTCTCGTATTCATCAAAGCACCGATAGTGAGGCTGTCTTTCCAGCTTATGTTGAGGAATTTTGCCGTTAATGCGCTTCCTACGAATTTTCCGACTACGGCAGTCAGGATAATGAAACCTCCGATTTTCCAAAGATGAGGATCGTTTAATAACCCGATTTGCGTTCTTAATCCCGTGAAAACGAAAAATAATGGAAGTAATAAAACCAAGGCGACATCTTCTACTTTTTCAATGAAAAGGCTTCTGAATTTCACATTTTCAGGCATGATCGCTCCCGCCATAAATGCGCCGAAGAGTGCGTGAATTCCGATAACTTCCGTTGCGTAGGATGAAATAATTAAGATCAGAAAAAATACAGCAACCAACGCTTTGCTGATAAAACCTTTTCCTTTTTGTGCTTCCGCAATTCTGGTTAAGAAAGGTCTTACCGCTTTAATCATAATGAAAACATAAAGAATTGCCATCAAAATAACGAAAACCGATCCTGAGAAAGATCCTGCTTTTACAATAGCAATTACCGCTGCCAAAATACACCAGGCCGTAATATCGTCGGCTGCGGCGCAGGTAATCACAACAGTTCCTATTTTTGTTTTATGTAAATTTCTCTCCTGAACAATTCTCGCCAAAACCGGGAATGCGGTGATGCTCATGGCAATCGCGATAAAAAGGGCAAAAGAACTGAACTGAATTCCATCCGGAGCAAATTCCTTATAGATGAAATAAGAAAGTCCAACTCCCAAAGCAAACGGAATAATGATACTTGCATGGCTGATTACCACTGCATCATGTGCTTTTTTTCTTAAAACGCTTAGATCCAGCTCCATACCGACGATATACATAAACAGAATTAAACCAATCTGGCTTAAAAACTGTAAGTTTGGCAACGATTCTTTAGGGAAAATGAATGCTGAAAGTTCAGGGAAATATAATCCAAAAAGGGATGGTCCTAAAACGATACCCGCAATCATTTCACCGATTACGGAAGGTTGTTTTAGTTTAACACAAATCCAACCAAATAATTTTGCGACCATAATAATGGTAACAATCTGAGCCAAAAGAAGCGCTAAGGGATGATGAAGATTTACCAGGAAAGAATCTGTAAAATTCTCCCACATGGTTGCTCCTGTAGCTTTGCTCGGAGCAATGTTTTCTCCGATTTCCAATGTTTTTCCCTCAACAAAAAACCAGTACATAAGACATGAGAAAAATGCGATGGTTGTAATGTAAAAGATAATATTTCTATATTTTCCCAAATTCATGGATTTATTTTTTTTGTAAAGTTGATAAGATATAATGATAATTCATCATTGTATGTTTCAAAATGTAATCAATGTCACGAATAATGTAATGAAATCTATTTAAAGGAATACCCCAAACCGACTCCTATTCTCCATACTCCGTCCTGCGTAGTGGTTTTGGCATTGTAATAGACAGGGATTTGCAGAGCAATCTTATTGTAAACCGCCGTTAAACCCGCTCCCAAAGTTGGCATAATCGGGCTGTTCTTTGTTCCTTCCGATTTGTCTTCTTTGATTCTGAGTGAGGGAAGCATTCCTAAAATGAGTTTTAATTCTTTGTTTTTAAAGCTGACATTCGGTCCTGTAAAATTGATGAAGGCTCCATGATCTACATATCCCGCCACTGCGATTCCGTCGAAAAATGATGCTTTAATTTTAGAGTCAGACTCTTGAGAAAAGCAAAGGCCGGATATGAGAATTCCAACTGCATAGAGAAGTTTTTGCATTACATAATTATTTAATCGGGCGCAAAAATACATCGACTAAACAGTCTGAAAAGGGTAAATGTAATGAAATTAGTGAATTCTGCAGTAAAAGTATGAATGTTTGAAAAATCTACTTTCCAAACATTTCCATTAATGAATTTTTGTAAGCTTCCCCGATTTGCAGCTTTAAAAAATGCTCTCCTTCTGAGGAAATGGTTGTAATAATTTCGTTGGTCGAGAAAACTTTAATAGAAGATAAAGCAATGATTTCTTTTTTGTTAACCTGTGCAAAATCTTTTGAAGGAAGCATTTCCAGAAGACTTTTAAAACTGAGATTTTTTAAAACAATCGTTGTTCCGTCATTCAGCATGATATCTTTGTCGCGACTATCAATTTCTGAGGTTTTGATATATGCGATCTGGTCTGTAAAAATCACGGTTTTACCGATGTTTGTGTTCCACTCGATAAAGTCCTTTTTGTGAGATTTCTGAAGCAATTCTGCAGCTTTTTCGAAAGCTTGGGTTAATCTTTCTTTTTTGATGGGCTTTCTTACGTAATCGACAACATTCAAGTCAAAAGCTTCGGCCGCGTATTCTTTGTAAGCGGTTGTGAAGATGATTTTTTTGGAACCTGAGATTAGTTCTGCAACCTGCAGCCCGTTCATTCCTGGCATTTCGATGTCTAGGATACAGACGTTACAATCTATATTTTCAATTTCGTTTAAAAACAGTTTAGGATCGTTGAATGCTTTCACAACTTCCACGTTTTCAATTTGTTCGCATAGAAGTTTTAAATAACTGATGGCCAGTAGTTCATCATCAAGAATAACGCATTTTATCATAGAATTCTCCTAAATTGATTGTTAATTCTGCCGTGAAGATACCGTTTTTTGAATTTTTATGAAGCGAATAATGATTACTGTAAATCATTTTTAATCGTTGATCTAAAGACTGACTTCCGAAACCGCTTTTTTCTTTTTCCAAAACATTTTTTAAAGAAGCTTTATTGCTGACTTTCATGATGAAAACTCCGCCTTCAAGCTCCATATGAATCGAGATAAATGAATCCTGAGCGAGAAAATCGGTGTGTTTAAAAGCATTTTCGATTAAATCAACAGAAATCAGCGGCGCAAAAACTTTCTCTTCGTAAATTTCATCTGATTTGTCAATTTTAGATTTAATTCTGAAATCAAAAAGCGGATTTACCTTGATTTTATTGATCTCAATTAAGCTTAATGCGAAATTTAATTCTTCTTTCGGGCTTACAAATTTGTTGTTGCTTTCGTATAAAATATAGTCCAAAACATTTGCCAGTTTATCCAGCGACATGTACGTTTGATAAGCGTGTGACTGAACAGAATTCAGGATGTTTTTAAATAAATGAGGATTCAGTTTTGTACCAATATGTTCAAGCTGGACTTCATTCAATCTTTGCTGGATTATTTTGTTGGACTCAGAAAGTTTAGCATTTTTTATCTTAAATTTCTGATTTTGGCTAAATAAATAAATGCTTACCGTTAAAAAAAAGAAAATAGCGAATACTCCAATGAATATCAGGTAATCATGAATCATGTAGTAATTGCCTTCCATGGTTTAAAATGTTTTTTACTTTTTAAACGTTTTTAGTATTACCGAAATGACATTTTGAGCCTTTCGAAGTATTTATTTTAACATGAAGTTTTTTAACCATTAAGAACATCTAAATTATTAAGATGAATTAAGAAAAATATCAAAGATATTTTTAAAGCTTATGGCTCATCATTTACCTTGCCAAATTCTTAATCTTTCTTTTTGAATGAATTTCTAAACTTCTTACTATTTCAATAAAATTTATTTCAATTTCTTCAAAGAATTCACCGTCACGGTTTCCTCACATTTTTCGTAAGTAATTTCGTAGACCGGTTTTTCTTCCGGATAAGTTAAAACGTAGTCCGGGCAAGGCTTTTTCTGAGCATGACTTCTATCGAAATCAATTTTTCCTTTCGTAATAATACTGTCCTTCAGGAATTTTTCATCAATTTTCAATGTACTCATTTCTGTTTTGGCAGCTTCAGAATATTTGAAATCCTTAGATAATGTTTCGGCGATAACACGGCTGTTGGGAAGATAGCCGCTGCAGCTTGCGCCTTTTTTGTTTAATATAAAAAATACAATAATACATCCGGGAATAAGCCCGATTGCATAGAATTTCAGTTTTTTCATTAGAAAATTAAAAGATTGATATCGTGATAAGTAAGTCCGAAACGGTCGCAGATGATTTTTTTCGTGTGTCTGCCTTTGTACATGTAAAGGCTCTGTTTCATTTCATTTTTGCGAACCAGCATGTTTTCGAAACCGCCTTCTTCGTCGTAATTTAAAATGTAGGAAAGGAAGAAATTGGAGATGGCTTTTGTTGTAGTTCTCGGCATTCTTGAAGTAAGATTCGGAAGCCCGCAATGGATTACACCGTGTTTGATGATGTAAGGATCTTCCATAGTGGTAAGTTCAGAAGTTTCGATTACTTTTCCGTTATCGATGGTAATATCGATGATGACACTGCCTTTTTTCATATTCATCACCATGTCTTCGGTTAC
Organism: Chryseobacterium arachidis; assembly: GCF_900129245.1. Classification (GTDB taxonomy): domain Bacteria; phylum Bacteroidota; class Bacteroidia; order Flavobacteriales; family Weeksellaceae; genus Chryseobacterium; species Chryseobacterium arachidis. Next base: position 29,220 of record NZ_FQUT01000020.1, on the reverse strand, counting down.
GATAGGAGTCATATTCAATCTTGGTAACGCTCCGATCACAACATCTGCTCGTCTTAATGCTTTTTTAAGCTCTTTTGGATCGATAATGGATGTAGGAACTCTGCTGTCAACCAACGTATGAAGCCTTCTTAATTTTGAAAGTGAATTGTCGAAAACTCTTACGCTTGCTCCCAAACCGATAGCTGCTTTTGTGGCAAATTCTCCAACGATTCCTGCTCCTAAAATAACTACTTCTGCAGGTCTTACTCCTGTAATTCCTCCAAGCATTAATCCGTTTGATAAGGCTAATAATTCGGATGCATAAAGAATAGAAACTGTTCCTGCAATTTCGCCTACCAATCGTACTAAAGCCAATTGTTTGTATTCATCAACAATAAATTCAAAAGCAATGGCATTTACTTTTTTCTCGGCAAGTTTTAAGAAATAATCTTTATCTCTTAAATTGATCTGAAGCGCTGAAACCAGATAGGTGTTCGGCCTCATATAATCGATTTCTTCTTCGGTCGGAGGATTAACTTTTAAGATTAAATCCTGTCCGAAAGCTTCTTTTGGGTCGTTGGTAATTTTTGCGCCCGACTCAGAATATTGTAAGTCTGTAAAAAACGAACCTTGTCCGGCTCCTGATTCTATGATAATTTCATGACCACTTTCTACTAAAACCTGCACGGCATCCGGTGTGATGCAAGTTCTTCTTTCATTCAGAGAAGTTTCTTTGGGAATTCCTATGCTGAATTGTCTTCCTTTTTTAATGACCTCCAGTTTTTCTTCTTTCGGCATCAGTTCCTCTTCGGTAAAAGGAGTAAAAATATTTGTAGTACTCATCCTTACATTTAAATTAGGTTTTTACGGATCGTTATTTTACATTCAAATTCAATAGCAAAGATACACAATATTTACTCGAATGAAATTTCTCTGTTATCTCCTGTATTCAGGATGCTCATTTCATGGTATTTAAGTCCGTAGAGATCTTCCTCATAGACTTCCGGCCACTCAATAATGCAAAGAAAAGCGTTGTCCAGATATTCTTCAATACCAATATCGTAAACTTCTTCGATGTTTTTTAAGCGGTACAAATCGAAATGATAAACTTTTCCTTTTTGGGTATTGTATTCATTTACAATAGAGTAGGTGGGTGAATTAACTTCATCTGTACTGCCCAGGTTTTTAAGTAAAAACTGGGTAAAAGTGGTTTTTCCTGCTCCTAAATTTCCTTTTAACAAAAGAATATTGTGCTGTAATGTTGAAACGACAGTATCTGCAATATTTTGCCAATCGTCGATATGGTGAATAGTGAACTGCATATTTTTAAACAAAGATAATTATTTACATTAAATTTTTATATTAATTAAAAACCGGCTGAAGAAAATTTCTCCGGCCGGTTTTCATCATAGATTATGATAGAAGATTATTTTTTAATCACCTTTTGGATAAAAGTCTGATTAGTTTCTAAAGTTATTTTTAAAATGTAAAGTCCTGTATTAAAGCTGTCCAAAGAAATTTCGTGTGCCCGTCCACCTTTATTGATTAACTGTCCTGAAACATTATAAAGTTCATAAGATTTTACTTTTTCTTTAGAATCTATTTTTATCAGTGAAGTTGTCGGGTTCGGATATATTTTAACGGTATTTTTTGAAACTTCCTGAGTAGCAAGAGTCTGGTTTTCTTTAATTTCGAAGTCATCAAATGAAAGGTCAAAATCTCCGGCTGTTCTGTTGGCCACAATTTTTACCTGTACAAATTGTCCCTGATATCCTGCAAGGGAATATGTTTTTTTGATGTAATTTCCTGTTCCTGCTTCATTATTCACGGTTCCGATGGTTGTCCACGATGCTCCGAAGTTTGTTGAAATCTGCACATCAAAATTTCCCCAATTTGTTAAAGGATTGAAAGGGCTCTCATAATCAGTTTGTTTGTAGTAGAAGCTTAATTCATAATTGTTGGTTGCTAAAGGCCCTACAGCAATGGTGTTGAATGATCCTGTGGGAATTCCCAGATATAAATTCTTATTTAAATTCCTTGCTGAATTTCCAATTCCGGTTGCTCCTCTTTGCGTTCCCAATTCAAATGGATTTGCTCCGTTTGTCCAGCCTTGAGGATATGTGGATGTTAAAAATTCTTCTTTCCAAGGTGCCGGAGTGGTAGGAATTGTTGTAAATGTTACCGATTTCCAAGGACTTTTTTCTGCTGAAGAACAGATTCTTCTGATCCAGAAATAATAGGTTCCGTTAGCCAATGACGAGAGATTTATTGAGTTTGTTCCTGAGGCTAAATTTGTAAATGTCTCTGTGTCAGCTGGTGGAGTGTTTGTTGTTGTAACAATATATTCGTATCCGTTTGCAGGCTGTTGATTGCCGGCGTTTGCCCATGAAATATTGGCTCCGTTGTAAGAAACCGAGTTCACATTTACCACAGAAAGCTCAGAGCAAGATGGGGTTGGTTCCCAAATCACATCATCTATATACATGTAGGAATATGTGCTTCCGTCAACTCTTCTGATTCCTAAGTAATTACCTGAACCTGTATAACTGGTTAGATAAACCGTATATTCCTGATATGTTGTGGTCAAAGGAATGGTTTCTATAACATCTACGGCTGCTGAAGCTGTATTTCCTGTGAGTGCAACGATCTGGAGCTTTATATCTGCGGAAGTTCTTCTTGCCTTGATTCTGAGTCTGTGTGTTCCTGCATTTAAGTTGGTTAACTGAGGGCTTACAAGGATTGCTTTTGTAGCGGCGTTGGTCATGGTTGCTCCGTTTCCGTAAAAGCTGATATTGTTCGGAGACGAAAATGTATCTGTTGTTGTTACACTGATTGTCGGTATCGATCCATTATTTGAAGTCAAAATTTTACTCCAGCAGTTAGGAAGATTGTTTCCCGTTACTGTATCAAAATTTTCATTAAGCGTGGTTGTCGGAACACATGCCGTATACAGGTTTGCTGTGCTTGAATATGAACTCTGGCATTGTGTGCTTACGTTTTTCCCTCTGATAAAATACTGTGTATTGGGCAGTACTCCTGTAATATTTTGAGAAGTCGAGGAGGCACTTAAGGTAAATGGAGAGCCTGTAATCTGATTCGTAAAATTACTATCTGTAGCGACTTCAATAACCGTATTCATTGGGCTGGCATTTCCATTTTCAGAAGTTGGCCAGTTTACTGTAAAAGAATTAGCGGTAATGTTTGACGTCGTAATTCCGTTAACCGTGATCGGACAATTTGTTATTGTGCCTGTTAAAGGATTTTGAACATTGTACACAGGTCCGTTTGTACAGTTTGAATTAACCGAATAAACAGTGTATGTATATTGATTATTCCCTCTGATCCCGTGGTTGTAATTGTTTTCAAAAGTCGTATTCGGACCGTAATAAGCTACGTAACTGTTAAGAGAAGTATTTTCTCCGGTTGAATAAACAGTTCCGTTGACAGGAGCATTTGGCGTTGCTCCGTTCAGATTTCTTACAATTAAATATCGGTCTGCAGCTGGAGAACTTGCGGTAAAATTTCCATTAATGATAATTCCGTTATTTGTTAAATTTAAACTGGAAGGTTGAGCAGTGGGTATAATACAAGCTGAAGGCGGAATCCATGTAAATGTTAATCCTTGTGAAGGCAGATAATTATAGTTCGTTGCAATTCCGTTGGAAGAATTTGTTCCCGGTGTAGAATTGTTCCAGTTGCTTGTGGAATTTCCGGCAGCGGTTCTGTTGATGTAATCACTGCTTGATGTTCCTCTTAAACCTACTTTTGCATTGCCAGCGCTTGGATTTCCTACTGAGGTCATGCTGTAAACGTATCTGATACTACCGTTTTCATGTAGTCTTGCCTGAAAATTCCAGTCATGATATGCTGAAGAATTCTGGGAAGAAGCATACGGTCTGAAATGACTCCATTGCACGACAAATTCACGGTTGGGAGCAGTTCCGACAACAGCATAGTCTATAGAGCTCGAGTTACCGTTGATATTATAAAAAGAAGAAAGATCCGCAGCCAAAGGGGAAATTACTCCGGAATAAGAGTATCCTGAGCCTATAGGATCTGAAGAGGACGTCGTTTCTGTCCCGAAGCTTAGAAATCCGTTAACGTGAATTTTTACGGAGCTGAAGTTGGTTCCGTTAAAAGGAAAAGAAAATGGAATGACATTATCCAGTGTATATACATTTTCATCTAAAAATCCTGTTCCTGAAGCTGCGCCTGCCGTTACAATGTTGGTTGGGTTAGAAAGTGCCGTATACGTTTCCTGGGTTTGTGCAAAAGAATAGTAAGAAACGGTTTGTGCATTAGAAAAACTCCCGAAGGATAGTAGTATTGCTGTAATTAAACTTAACCTCGTCTTGGTCAAATTTTTCAAAAATCGATTTGAGTTCATGCTTAGTGGATATATTTTATCGCACAAACTTATTATTTTTAATTAGAATTAATAAAAATAATAATATGATTTAAATCAACACCACAAAGGTAATATTTATTGTTTAATAATGAATGTTTAATATAGTTTGTGAATGAAAATTAAAACTGAATTTATATTGATTAAAGTATATGAAATGGTTATTTTTCGTGAAGAATTAATTCTTGCTATTTGAATTTTTAATATATAGATTATACAAGTAAGCAGTTCTTTTTTTAGCGTTTTCCGGATTTCTGTTTCTATTATTTCTAACCGGGTTTTCGTACAATGCCAAAATTTCTGCCATTTCCAACGGTTGAAGATCTTTTATTTCTTTATTAAATAAGGACTTTGAAATTTTCGTTAATCCTTTTCTGTTTTCTAAAAAATCAAAATGATTAAAATTAAATTGCAAACATTCTTTTTGGCTAAACTTGTTTTCTATAAATCTTGCTGTAAGAAATTGATCTATCCCTTTTTTATGATTGATTTCTAAAATAGGAAAAAATCTGTAAGCCATTTGATTACAATGGCATTCTTTTCGTGGAGCCTTTTGGTCGATTAATGCACTAAATATATAATTCCAGGAATTTTCGGATAATGAATTTGGATAAATGGTGTTATAAAAATTTGTAAAGTTATCAGGAATTTCTTCGCTGCTTCTTATTTCATAGGCAATCATTTGCTTATCAGAATCATTCAGAATGAATTTTCCTCCAAACTCACAATACAAAAGGAATACAATAAAAGCTGTAGCTGTTACAATAAAAATCCGTCTGAAATATTTCATAAATAAAAGAAATGGTGATCGTTTCGTCTCAAAAATAATTAAATTAAATTGGTTTTAAATCATGAAATTTATGTGGAGGGATAAAAATATGCTTATTTATTGTATGGCAGAAACATCATAATTTTGTATATTTTTGCAGCATGATTTCCAAGCAGACCATAGATAAAATATTTTCAACGATTAGAGTAGAAGAAATCGTTGGAGAATATGTGCAGTTGAAGAGGGCAGGGTCTAATTATAAAGGGCTCAGCCCGTTTCATGATGAAAAGACGCCGAGTTTTGTAGTGTCTGCCAGCAAACAGATTTGGAAAGATTTCTCTACAGGAAAAGGAGGAACGGCTATCTCTTTCTTAATGGAAATCGAAAACTTCACTTATCCCGAAGCATTGCGTCATGCCGCAAAAAAGTACGGTATTGAGATAGAGGAAGACCAGAAAGATTTTTCCGAAGAAGCAAAAAATGCACAGTCTGAAAGAGATTTACTGTACAAAATCCATGAAATTGCAAACGATTTTTATCAAAATTTTCTTTGGGAAGTTGAAGAAGGAAAAGCAATTGGGCTTTCCTATTTCAAAGAGCGTGAGCTTCGCGATGATATCATCAGAAAGTTCCAGTTGGGCTATTCGCCCGAAAAGAAAAATGCTTTCACGGAATTTGCTTTAGAAAAAGGATATTCAAAAGAAATCTTAGAAAAATCAGGACTTTCTATTTTCCCTGAAAATTCACCTGCGGGAATAGACCGTTTTCGTGAAAGGGTAATTTTCCCGATTCATAGTTTTTCGGGAAGGGTTTTGGGCTTTGGAGCCAGGATTTTAAAGAATAATGTCAAAACGGCAAAATATCTTAATTCTCCGGAAACAGAAATTTATCATAAATCCAATGTTCTTTACGGATTAAACCAAAGTAAACAGGCTATTTCCAGAAAAAATGTATGCCTTTTGGTGGAAGGATATATGGACGTTATTTCGCTTCACATGTCAGGAATTGAAAATGTGGTGGCGAGTTCCGGAACTTCTTTAACGACGGAGCAGATTAAACTTATTAAAAGACTTACGGAAAACGTTACGATTCTTTTCGATGGCGATAATGCAGGTATCAAAGCCAGTTTCCGAAGCATCGATATGTTGCTGACGGAGGGAATGAACATTCGCGTAATGTTGTTTCCGGACGGTGATGATCCAGATTCTTTTGCCAGAAAACATCCGCAGGAATACGTTGAAAAGTTCATCGAAAATGAAGCGATGGATTTTATTGATTTTAAAGCGGAAATTCTTTTCAGAGAAATTGGGGACGACCCGATAAAAAGAGCAGAAGCCATCCGTGATATTGTAAAATCAGTTTCTTTTGTTCAGAATGCTTTAAAAAGAGAAGTTTATCTGAAACAGGTGTCTACAAAATTTGGACTTTCAGAGCAGAGCTTGTTTAATGAATTGGATGTGCAGAAGCAGATTACGCAAAATCAAACGCAGCATATTCAGCAAAGGGAAACTCATAAGCCTGCCAAGCTGGAAGTTGTTCCCAAACAATCCGAACTTGAAATCGATTCGGTTCAATTTAATATTCTTCATCAGGAAAACAAGCTGATTGATACGATGTTGATGTTCGGTGACATGGTTCTTCAACGAAAAAATGATGCTCACGAACAATACGAAGTAACAGTGATTGAAGAGATTTTGCATCATTTTGAGGAGGAAGGATATGAATTTCAGATAGAAACCAATAAAAAGATTATTCAGAATATTAAAGAAGGGATCGAGCATGATGAGCTCCGTGCCGGAAATTTTTTTATTACCTTAATGGATGAGGACATTACTTCCAAAGTTGCCGACGCATTAATGATACCCGATGAACTGAGCGATTGGTCTACACGAAATATTTTCCCTCCGAACCTAGGAGATCATATTGCCGATGAGGTAGAAGCCAATATTCTGATTCATAAATATTATTATATTCATTTTCTGATTAAAAAAGTAACGGCTGAATTAGAAGAATACCGTGATACCGATACAGAAAAGTATTTTGAATCCATAAAAAAAATTATGATGCTGAATCAGTTTTCGATAAAGCTGGTAGATAAATTGGGTTGGTCTCCGATTACTAAAATATAATTTCATTATTTTTTACTTCCTAAAATTTGCTTAAAAAGGAAAAAATTACAATCTTTATTGGTACAAATAATAGAACTTCTGCCATTATGTCCTTACATTTGTTTGGAATGATATTAGTAAAAAGTAAACTATAAAAAAGATATAATCAATATGGACATTAAAAAAGAATTCAGAGATTTCTCTGTAAAGCATTTAGGAAATAGCGGTCTTGCTACCGATCAGTATATGGGAATGTATGGTCCAACGAATCTTACACCGTACATCATGGAAGAAAGAAGATTAAACGTTGCTCAGATGGACGTTTTCTCTCGTTTGATGATGGACAGAATTATTTTCTTGGGAACCGGAATAGACGATCAGGTGGCAAACATCGTGACTGCGCAGCTTCTATTCTTAGAAAGTGCAGATCCTTCAAAAGATATTCAGATTTATATTAACTCTCCTGGTGGAAGCGTTTACGCGGGATTAGGAATTTATGACACAATGCAGATCATCAAGCCGGATGTGGCTACAATCTGTACTGGGATCGCTGCCTCAATGGGCGCTGTATTGCTTGTTGCAGGTGAAAAAGGAAAACGTTCTGCCTTGAAGCATTCAAGAGTGATGATTCACCAGCCTTCTGGTGGTGCACAGGGTGTTGCTTCTGACATGGAGATCAACTTGAGAGAGATGTTGAAACTGAAAAAAGAATTGTATGACATCATTTCAGATCACTCAGGACAAACATATGAATGGGTAGAAAAAGCATCTGACAGAGATTATTGGATGACTTCTACCGAAGCGAAAGATTTCGGAATGGTAGACGAAGTTTTACAGAGATCTAAAGAAAAATAAAACATTATCTACGGATAAAATAAATCGCAGCAAAATCAATTGATTTTGCTGCGATTTTTATTTGAAATTGAGAGTAAGAGTCAATTATTAAATGCGTTAAAATTTAAGCTCTTTCTAATAAGTATTATCTTTTACGACCGTACATCAAAATTCTCTTGAAAGAATAAATCGCGGGAAGTTTTGGAAATTTCTCTGCAATCCTTTGCTTAAATTCTGTGGTGAAAACTTCTTGCTGATCTTCCGTAAGCCTTTCCAAATAAGGAATCAGTGCCGATCCGGAAATGAAATTAAACAAAGTTTCATGATCTTCTGCGATGATTGGATACACTTTTTGAAATAAATTCAATTCCTCAATTCCATTTTCAAATAAAATCTGTGCATATTCATCAATTGTCAAAACTGCAGAAGGACGATTCCATTCATTTAATTGACTTTTAAAAGGTTCTTCATCCGCTAAATCCGATAAAATTTGGTTCAAAATGTTTCCCGGCTGATAAGGCATTTGTATTGCTAATTGACCATTTGTTTTCAGCTTTGAAATTAATTTTGGAAATAATTCTTTATGATGATCAGACCATTGTAACGCTGCATTACTGAAAATAAGATCCCAGCTTTCATCACCGCTTAAAAGTTCTTCCGTTGTTGCCCGGCGAAAATGAAGTTTTTCATTTTCAAGAACTTTCGATTTTTCTAGCATTTCTGCAGAAGAGTCAATTCCGACAAAAGTTGCGTTGGAAAATTTTTCAGCAAGAATTGACGTTTGCTCACCTGTTCCGCATCCTAAATCGATAGCTTTCATTTTGTTTTCATCTTTAATCAAATCTGAAAGATCAAAGAAAGGTTGAAAGCGAATATTTTTAAACTGATTATAAATTTTGGGATTCCAAGGCATGATTTGTAATTTAATCTAGTTTCAATTTACAAAATTATAATAGATTACCCATAAAGTAGTCCTTCCGGTTGTTATTCTGACGAAGCTGTTTCATTCAGAATTTCGAAAATCAAAGAATCTGCGGACTTTCCTTAATGCTATTCATCACAAAAATACTTTTCGTCTGCCCGATGCCTTCAATTTCAGATAATTTATTCACAAAAAATTCATGAAATTCATCCATGTTCGGAGCTAAAATTTTTATCATAAAATCGAAATCCCCACTGATATTATAAAACTCAACGACCTCCTTTAGTTTTCCGACTTCTTCAATAAATTGTCCTGCTATTTTTTTATTGTGAACATTCAAAGCGATCATACAGATTACCATCATTCCTTTATTCACTTTCTTCCGATCAACAATAGTCGTGTATTGTCTGATGATTCCTAATTTTTCCATTCTCTTAATTCTTTCATGAGTTGGAGTAGGGCTCAGGTTAATTTTATTCGCAATGTCGCGAACACTTAATTTGGCATCTTTTTGCAAGATTCTAAGGATGGAAAGGTCTTTTTCATCGGGTATATAATTTTCCGTTGCCATTTGTTCTGTTTTTAAGGATTAAAATTTCAATAAAAGGATATTTGTTCTTTTAAATATTGGTTTAATTAAAATATGTTCCAAATTTAAATCATAATTTTTACATATGTTCTATTAATTTTAATTTTGCAGCATAATTGAACTATATGGACAGGAAGAATTTAATACTAATTTTAGCATCGGTAGGAACATTTGTGGAGGCTTTGGATATTGCCATTATTAATTTGACGATTCCTTCTATTCAGGAGCAATTTGGCATTAGAGCGGAAACGGTACAGTGGCTACAGACCTTATACGTATTGTTTTTTGGCGGTTTTCTTATTATTGGCGGAAAACTTTCAGATCAAATCGGGCGAAAGAAAATTTTTCTTTTGGGATCATTAATTTTCATGCTGACTTCTTTAGGAGCAGGTTTGTCAATACATTTTGAAACATTGGCAATTTTCCGCGCTTTACAGGGACTGGGTGCAGCCTTCATCATGCCCTCCGCGATGTCTATCGTTACTAATACTTTTCAAGAAGATCAGGAAAGAAACCATGCAATTGGGATTTTCAGTTCCTTTGCAGCGATCGGATCAGGAAGTGGACTTTCGTTGGGAGGGATCATCAGTACGTACCTGAGTTGGCATTGGGTTTTTCTGATCAATGTTCCGATTTTATTATGTACGCTAATTTTTGCTTATCGATTTTTACCAAAAGATGAAGCCGGAATCTCTAAGAAAACGGATCTTTTATCGGGTGTTTTATTGGTGTTAGGATTGTTGAGTTTAACATATGGAACCCATGAACTGATTCATATTAAAGAACAGCCTTTTATCGTTATTGGTTCATTGATGATGGCGGCTTTATTACTGGTTTTTGTATTTAACCGTCTAAAATCTGTTTCTCAGCCTTTAATTGATTTAAAATTGTTTAAGTATAAATCTTTAGCTGTTTCTAACTTAACTTTTGTTGCATTGGGAGCATTTTTCATCGGATTTTTATTTCTGATTTCTTTAATGCTACAGAAAGATATGGGGAAGAGTGCGGCTTCGGCAGGATTGATGTTAGTCCCGTTCAGCGTAATGTCTGCTTTGGTGGCCAAGTTCATTCTTCCTCACGTTTCAAAGAAATTAAATTCTACACAAATGGGAATTTTGGGTTGGATTTTCATGCTAAGTGGTGCTTCAGCTTTGCTGATTTCAGTATACTTTAATCATCCTTTATCATTAGTCTTAATCGGTGCAGCATGTATTTCAGGAATCGGAATGACGTTTTGTTTTACGGCTTTATCCGTGCTGGGAATCCAGGATGTCAACGCTTCAAACTATGGTGTTGCATCCAGTCTAGGCTCTACAAGTTACTTTTTAGGAGCAGGAATTGGTTTATCATTCATGACTTTAATGAGCCAGATTTTTCCTTCAGAATTAGCCGTCGGAAATTTAAGTTTACTAATTTTGATTGGATATGCAGTCTTTGCATTAGCAATGTTGTTATATTTTACCATTAAAAATATAAAGATCAAACAGGCTGGAATGGCCGTTTCGTAATCCATTGGATTTATGTAGATAAAATCAATATCTGTAAGGGATCGACATGGAGTTTACCGGTTCTTTTTTTATTTTAGCAAAATGAAAATACAGATCATCAGCGACCTGCATCAGGAGTTCGGAATTACAGATTTATCTTTTGATAAGGCGGATCTTGTTATTCTGGCAGGTGATACAAATTTGGGAACGAAAGGAATAGAATGGATAAAAACAAAAATTCCAGATAAGCCCGTTATTTATATTCTTGGCAATCACGAATATTATAAAGGTTCTTATCCAAAAACGCTGAACAAAATAAAAGATGCTGCACAAGGAACAAATATTATTGTTCTTGAAAATTCTTTTGTTGATATAGGGGACATTCGTTTTCACGGAACAACTTTATGGGCGGATTTCTCCATTTTTGGAGATCCAAGACAATATGGTTTTATTTGTCAAAGCCAAATGAATGATTATAAATATATCAGAAGAGATCCATCATATTCAAAAATGAGAACGATAGATACTTTTAAAATTCATCAAATATCAAGAGTATGGTTAAAGGAAAGTTTGGAAAACTCAAAAAAAGTAAAAAATATTGTCATTACCCATCATGCGCCAAGCATTCAATCTGTTCCAGATTACTTCAAACAAGATCCGGTAACATCTGCCTATGCTTCAAATCTTGAAGATTTTATTATAGAATATCAGCCGCTGTACTGGATTCACGGGCATATTCATACCCCGAAAAGATATAAAATCAGTGAGACAGAAATTATCTGCAATCCACATGGTTATATTGATGAAAAATATAACGGATATGATAAAGAATTGATTATTGAAGTTTAATTTATTTCCAATTAAATAGAAAATCATAAAGTAAAATAAGCCTTTCTCCGTCTATACCAAAAAAGGTTTTAACCCTAAACTATTATGGAGAATACAAATATTAAAGAGGGCATTATTCTTATTCCGGATTTTAGCGGGTTTACGGAATTTGTATTCAATACAAAACTTTATACAGGAGAATATATAGTAAGACAACTACTTTCTACGCTCATTGACATGAATAATGAATATTTTGAAATTTCGGAAATTGAAGGTGATGCCATTTTATTTTACCGTTATGATAAAAATCCTTCGTATAAAAAAATTTCAGGAATGTTGAGAAGTATGCTGAATGCTTTTACCAGAAAAGTAGAAGAATTAAGTAAATCATTGAGTACAGCAATCGATTTATCTTTAAAATTTATCGTTCATTACGGAAAATTTTCGCAGTATAAAATCGGAAATTTCCAGAAATTATACGGAAAGCCCATTGTGGAAGCCCATCAAATGCTGAAAAACGGTTTAGCAGAATATCCATCTTATGTTTTGTTCAGCAATTCGTTTCTGGAAAACAGTCAGAATGAAGAAGATGAATTTAATGAAGAGAAAAAACGCCATCCGGAAGTTGGTGTGATTCATTATTTTGAGAACCAAAGAGACTCTATTATATTTTAATCCTTGTAATTTTGCTAATGCAGACGTGCGGAGAAATTCGGGCGCTTTTTTTGTGATAGTATCATTTGATACTATGGATTTTAAATATTTATAATTTTTTAGAAGCTATTTCCAGCTCTCCGCACTCGCTGTTTATCAGGCTTCGTCTCGGCGTGGCAGAGCCACGCCGAGACGAAGCCTGATAAATGAGCTCAAACAAACGCTGCGATTTGGGTTAATGTATCCGTCATCAAATTAAATATTTGGAATAATTGTCATTCTGGTAGGATCTAAGCTAAAATCTGTCCGGTAGAATCCTTGTCAGGGTTTTAAACCTTGACAAGGATGACAGCATACTCAAAAAGATAATAAATGTCCGAATAAAAATTCAGGCATTTCGTTTTAAATCTTGATTAGATTTGTCTATTTTTAAAAGTATTATTAAGTAAGAGAATATTTTGAAAACAAAAACAGATAAGATTTTTGATCATATAGATGAGATGTATGAGGTTATTTCTAATCACAATTATGATTATGAAAAATCCCGCTCTGAATTATTTAATCTTTTGAAAATAGTGGAAGACGAAGAGCTTGATAAAGATTTTTCGTATTATCAACTAATAGGAACTTTGGAATATTTTATTTGTAAATCAACTGTGAAAAATGCTCCTTATAAATGTTTACTTTTGAAAAATGAAAAATTAGAAAAATATTTTAATGCTTCATTAGCGCTTGATAAAAACAATCCTCCTTTACAATATTTATACGGGTTGTATTTGTATGAGATTGGAGATTTTGTAAATGCAAAATATGAGTTTTCAAAAATAAATATTCAGTATTTTGAAGAGCTTGAAATTTTTGAAAGAATTTTTAAAATAGAAGAGATGATTATATGTTGCAAAATCTTTTTAAAAGAAGCTTGTGAGTATAATATCATTAATTTCATTAAAGAAATAGAGAAAACAGAAGATAGATTTTATCCAACTGACTTAATTGAAACATTAAAATATAACGAAGATTATTTTACTGGAAAAATTCGTTCTGAATTAGAAATTATAAAAAAAGAGCCCAAAACTTTGGACTCTTCGCTTTAGAAATATATAAGTAAAAATTACTTCAAAGTAAACTTCACCTTCGTTTTAATAGCATCAGAAGAATTTCCGATCTGTGCTTCGAAATCTCCCGGTTCAGCCATCCAGTCGTGCTTTTGAGCATCGAAGAAACTTAATGCTGACTTATCAATTGTGAAAGTCACTTCTTTTTCTTCTCCGGGATTTAAAAATACTTTTTCGAAACCTTTCAGTTCCTTGGTTGGTCTTTCAACAGAAGATTTTAAATCGGAAATATACAATTGCGCAACTTCCGCTCCGGCTCTTTTACCTATATTTTTTACAGAAACGGTAAATGTAATTTTATCGTCCTGAGCCATCGTTGTTTTATCAGCTTTAGCTTTTCCAAACTCGAAGGTTGTATAGCTCAAACCATGTCCAAAACTGAATAACGGCTTAATTTTTTTTGTATCATGCCATCTGTACCCTACAAAAATTCCTTCGTTATAAGTAATGTTGATCGGGTTTTTTTGATCTTTTCCTTTATCTACTGCCAATTCCGCTTTATTCCCGGGATATTCTCCCAATGTATGAGCTGCATTATCTTCCAATTTCACAGGGAAAGTAAACGGTAATTTTCCTGATGGATTCGCGTCTCCAGCAAGGATCGAGGCAATTGAATTTCCTGCTTCAGAACCTAGATACCATCCCTGAACAACAGTCGGAACCTCTTTGATCCAAGGCATAGCAACCGCATTTCCTGAAACCAGAACTACGGCAAGATTTTTATTCGCCTTTGCCAACGCAGCAATAACATTATCCTGATTGTAAGGTAATCCATAGCTTTTTCTGTCGTTTCCTTCGCTATCCTGGAAGTCGGCTTTGTTTAAACCTCCAACGAAAATTACATAATCAGATTTTTTTGCCAGTTCCACCGCTTCGTTTAATAATTCTTCTGGAGAACGGGTATCTTTCAAATCTTGTCCGGATTTTACACCGTTGTATTCTCCACTGATATCTCCGACATAACCTCTCGCATATTGTACATCAGACTGTTTTCCGAATCTTGCTTTAATTCCGTCCAAAGGAAGCGTTTCATATTTTACTTTTAATGAAGATGAACCACCACCAACAGTCATGATTTTGATAGCATTTTCACCAATGACAGCGATTTTTTTAGCTTTATTAATATCAATCGGAAGTACATTTCCCTGGTTTTTCAACAGTACAATTCCTTCTTCACCGATTTCTTTGGCAACAGCTTTGTGTTCCTCAGAAGCGATGTTTCCGAAAGGTTTGTTTCTGTTCATCGTCGTTTTATAAGCTAAATTCAAAAGCCTTGAAACTTTGTCATCAAGCTCTGTTGTTCCTACTTTTCCTGATTTTATTAAATCTAAGTAAGGTTTTGCTAAATAATAATTATCATAAGCATTTTTCGTTCCTGCAGAAAGTCCGTTGGTCCAGCTTCCGAATTCAAGATCCAATCCGTTGTGGATGGCTTGTTCAGTGTTATTTACAGCGCCCCAGTCGGAAACAACAACCCCTTTATATTTCCATTCACCTTTCAGAATATCATTTAAAAGATATTGATTCTGACTGGCATACTGACCTTTGTACATGTCATAAGCTCCCATGATTGTCCATGAATCTCCTTCTGTCACAGCCGCTTTGAAAGCAGGAAGATAAATTTCGTATAGTGTTCTATCATCAACTTTTACATTGCTTGTATGACGGAACATTTCCTGATTATTCAACGCAAAATGTTTTACAGAAGTTGCTACACCATTTGATTGAACACCTTTGATGTAAGGAACCACCATTTTCGATGTCAAATAAGGATCTTCACCCATATATTCGAAGTTTCTTCCGTTCAGTGGAGTTCTGTAAATGTTCACTCCAGGTCCCAGAAGAATATCTTTTTTTCTGTAACGGGCTTCTTCTCCCAATGCTTTACCATAATTCCAAGACATTTTTTTGTTCCAGGTCGCAGAAAGTGCCGTTAATGCAGGGTAAGCAATAATTGAGTCGTTTGTCCAACCTGCCTGATTCCACTCGTCCCACATTACTTCCGGACGAACGCCGTGAGGGCCGTCTGTGGTCCAGAATTCAGGAATTCCCAGTCTTGGAACGCCTGGCGAACTGAACTTTGACTGTGCGTGAAGCATCGCCACTTTTTCTTCCAAAGTCATTCTGGAAAGGGCATCTTTTACACGTTGCTCAACGGGTTTTGATTCATCTAAATAAACAGGTAAACTAGTATTTGTTTGAGCCATATAAGAAGCAGAAATAAGGGTGAATAAACTTACAATGGCGGTTTTCTTTAACATAAAAAGCCTTTTTAATGATTGGTAACAAAAATAGCAAAAATATTTATTATCTCAAATTGAGAAAATGTGATTTTTGAATAAATGGTTATTAATAACCAGCTTTTTGCCAAAGTATTAATTTCATTAAGCGACATAGGAAGCTGATGCGTTAAGAAAATTTCAATTTAATTCGTTAAAAAATTCCCATTGTTTGAAGCGCGAGACCAGTTCAGAACCGAAGAACAAATCTTCAATTCGCGCAAGTTTTGGGAATTTTAGAATTAAATTGAAATTTTTAGCATTCAGATTCCAAGTCTTGAATTTTTGTTTCTTTTGTTTCAAGACAAAAGATATTGATTAAAAAAAAGACATCATCCCAAAAAAAATTGAGACAATGTCTAAATATATAATAATAGAATTTTTAAGTCAATGGGAAATTCACAACTCACAATTGACCATTCACCAACAATCAGTTCCAGCCTTTAATCGCTCCACCTTTAAAAATTTCATCTGCTTTTTTAACAACTTCATCAGATTCGTAAGCTTTTACAAAATTCTTTACTTTTTCAGAATTTTTGTTGTCTTCTCTTGAAACGATGACATTAACATAAGGAGAGTTTTTATCTTCTTTAAAAATTCCCTGTTTGTCGGCATCTAATCCTGCTTGTGCTGCAAAATTGTTATTAATAATCGCAATCACAACTTCTTTATCATCCAAAACTCTAGGCAATTGCGGTGCTTCAATTTCGAGGATTTTCAATTGTTTCGGATTATCAACAATATCAGTGACTTTCGGTAATAAACCGATACCATCTTTTAATTTTAATAAACCGTTTTTCTGTAATAAAAGTAACGAACGACCACCATTTGTAGGATCATTTGGAATGACAATCGTGCTCCCATTTTGAAGTTCACTGATACTTTTAATTTTCTTTGAATAAGCAACAATCGGGTACACAAAAGTATTTCCGACAACTGCCAGTTTGTACCCTCGCTGTTTTGATTGTTCGTTTAAATAAGGTACATGTTGAAAGGCATTGGCATCAATATCTCCATTATTCAAAGCCTCGTTGGGAACAACATAATCGTTGAACGAAACCAGTTCAACTTCAAGATTGTATTTTTCTCTGGCTACTTTTTTTGCTACTTCGGCAATTTCTTGTTCCGGACCTGAAGTGATTCCGACTTTAATAAAATTTGAATCTTCTTTTTTTGATGAATTACAAGCGGTGAATAACAGCAAACCCGCCGTTAACAAACTTAAAATCTTTATTTTTTTCATTGTAAATTATTTTCTTTTATAAAAATTGGCGAAAAGCAAAAAGGTAATCTTTAATAAAATTGTTAGATAAAAAATAAAATATGGCTTTATACCTTTTTGCTGAATTTTTCGCCGAATCGATGGCTGAAATTCTCATGCCACCACACTATTTCACATTCACACTATATTTTTAAATCGGTAAAACTCGATCTCACCAAAACACTCCAACTCTTAAGTTTAGCGATGATCAAACCTCTTCGCCAATCTATCTCCGGAAAATTGGATGATAAAAACTATGGCAACCAACAGACCTAACACAAGATTCATAATCACGGCATCATATCCAATATAACCGTACTGATATCCGATTTGTCCCAATCCGCCGGCTCCGACAGCACCACCCATCGCGGAATATCCGACCAAAGTGATGAGTGTAATCGTCGCATTATTAATCAATGATGGAAGCGCTTCGGGCAGCAAAACCTTTTGTATAATTTGGAGTGGAGTAGCACCCAAAGCTCTCGCTGTTTCTATTAATCCGTGAGGAACTTCCAATAAACTATTTTCTACTAATCTCGCAATAAAAGGAGCAGCCCCAATACTTAAAGGAACCAAAGCAGCATTAACGCCAATCGAGGTTCCAACCAGACTTCTTGTAAAAGGAATCATCCATACAATCAGAATAATGAAAGGGATAGAACGAAAAATATTAACCAAAACAGATAAAATCTTATTATAAATTACATTTTCCAAAAGCTGATCTTTTCTTGTCAAAAACAATAATATCCCCACGGGTAAACCCAAAACAAATCCGAAAAACCCAGAAACAAATGTCATGTAAATCGTTTCCCAAAGCCCCTTCGATAAAAGAGAAATCACTGTATCATTAAGCATATCCTCTTACCGTATTTTGAATTTTATTTTGATTGAAATAATAAATGGCCTGTTGATTTTTCTCGTCCTCACCTTGAAGCTGCAACAACAGTTTTCCGAAGTTGGAATCTCCTAAATATTCAACATCAGCCTTTAAAAGCTTGTAAGGAATTTTATATTTATCATACACTATGGAAAGCAATTCTTCAACAGAGATTTGTTCATTAAGTTCAACTTCAACCAAAGGAAATAATCCGTCTTTTGGTTCTTTTTGCAGTTTTTTATTCAGTTCTTGTGGTATAGTCATAACACCGGATTTTAAAAATTGTTTGATAATAGGATTCTCTTTATTGGAGACAATCTCGCTTAAAGTTCCCTTAATTAATAGTTGTCCTTTGTCGATCACCGCAACGTGGTTACAGACTGTTTTGATGACTTCCATTTCATGGGTAATCAACAGAATTGTAATTCCCAGCCTTTGATTGATATCCCTCAATAATTGTAAAATCGATTGAGTGGTTGCCGGATCGAGCGCACTTGTCGCTTCGTCGCAAAGCAGGAGATAAGGATCATTTGCCAAAGCTCTTGCAATCGCGACCCTTTGTTTTTGTCCGCCCGAAAGGCTTTTAGGATAATCATTGGCTTTTTCTTCCAAGCCGACAATTTTCAAAAGTTCATTAACTTTTTTATTGATTTCCGCTTTATTAACGCTGTCTAACTCCAGTGGAAGCGCAATATTATCAAAAACTGTTCTTGAAGACAAAAGATTAAAATGCTGGAAAATCATTCCGATTTTTTTTCTTTCGTTGGCTAATTGTTTAGAATTTAATGTTGTAAAATCTTTTCCGTTAATAATGATTTCGCCATTATCCGGTTTTTCAAGAAGATTGACAGTTCGGATTAAAGTGCTTTTTCCGGCTCCTGAAAACCCGATGATTCCGACGATATCACCTTTTTCAATAGTCAGACTTACATTATCGAGTGCCTTGAAAGACTGCTTTTTCTGGTGAAAAGTCTTTGAAATATTCTTTATCTCTATCATTTTTGATGCTAATTCTTATTAAACAAAAAAGGCTCTACAACGTGGTAAAGCCTTTAAAAATATGTCATATAAAAGTAAGGTCAACCACAGCAATATTGTAATCTTGGCATACAGCAATACATCATCATCGTATTGATGGTGTGCTTTTTCATCGAATTATATTTAAATACAGATTTCATTCTAATTTTCTTTACTGATTACGGTTGCAAATATAAAGCATAATTTTTTATTAGTCCACTAAAAAAGTAGACTTTTTGTAAATTAATTTTGTAATTAATATTTAAATATTTGATTTTTAATTGATTATGTTTTTGTGTTTTGATGTGACAATTTTATGCTTGCTTGTCATTCTAAATGGAACGAAGTGGAGTGAAGAATCTTTTAATGATTTTGGATCTTTACTCACAGAGATCTTCCTTCGTCAGAATAACAAATATGCTGTTTTAAAATGAATATTTCTTTTCCTTTTAGTTTTTAAGTCATATTCGTTAGTAAAATCAAAAATCATCATTTATTAAACTAGTTAAATGCACAGCATTCCCAATCATCCTAAATTTGTCATATCAAAATTAAACAAATAGCAAAATGGAAAATAGAATTTTAGGATTGCACCACATTACAGCAATCGCAGATAATGCACAAAGAAATTTAGATTTTTATACAAAAGTTTTAGGAGTAAGACTGGTTAAGAAAACCGTAAACTTCGATGATCCGGGAACGTATCACTTTTATTTCGGAAACGAAGAAGGAACTCCGGGAACTATCTTAACATTCTTTCCGTGGGAAGGGATCGGAAAAGGAACAAACGGTTCAGGTTTGGCAACACACATTGGATATTCTGTTCCAAAAGGAAGCCTGGAATTCTGGAAAAACAGATTACAGCAATTTAATGTAAACGTGGAAGAAGGTGAAATTTTCGGTGAAAAACTGGTTTCATTTCAGGATCCGGACGGTTTACAGCTGCAATTCATCGAATCATCAACTCCCGATGACAGAAAAGTTTGGACAATCGATGATATTAAAGACGAAAATGCTTTGAAAGGTTTTCATAACATCACGCTGACATTGAGAAAAGCAGATCCGACAATCAAAGTCTTGACAGATATTTTCGGATATGATTTACAAAAACAGGAAGGTGAAAGATACCGTTTTGCAACCGATGCGATTGAAACAGCAAATCTTGTTGATATTATTGAAAACGATAAGATTTTAGCAGGAAGAAATGCGGCAGGAACCAATCACCACGTGGCTTTCCGCGTGAAAGACGATAATGTTTTAATGGAATTCCGCGAAAAAGTTTTATCTGCCGGATTGAATATTACTCCGAAAATCGACAGAGATTACTTCTATTCATTGTATTTCCGCGAACCGGGTGGCGTTTTATTTGAAATTGCAACCGACAACCCCGGCTTTACTGTAGATGAGCCTTTGAATGAATTGGGAACAAGCCTTAAACTTCCAAAACAACACGAAGGTTTAAGAGAAAAAATCGAGGAAGTATTACCGAAATTATCATAGGTTATCACTCAATTTTTGGAAAGGTCTTATCTTTAAATTATTAATTAAAAAAATCAAAACAATGGAAACAACAAAAGTAGTTTTAGGAAATGCAAGAGGAGAAATTCAGCTTTTCTCAGACGATAAAAAAGCTGGGAAAATGGATATTTCTGTAATCAAAAATAAATTGACGGTTTATCACACCGAAGTTGATGAAGAATATGCAGGAAAGGGTTTTGCGAAAATATTATTAGACAAACTGGTATCTTATGCAAGAGAAAACGATTTGAAGATTGTACCGTTGTGTCCTTATGTTCATGCACAGTTCAAACGCAATCCGGAAGAATATAAGGATGTTTGGTTTAAAGAAGAAGAGTAATTTGAAAGCAAAGAAAAAACAATTATAAAACAGCATATGTGTCATTCTGACGAAGGAAGAATCTCTTTAAAGATGATTCAGAAGAGGATTCTTCACTCCACTTTGTTCCATTCAGAATGACAACTAACTGCTCATTTGCTGAGTGAAACGCCTTTGCGAACAAAAAATATTCACAATAATTTCAAAGAAAATCTTTGCAACCTTTGCGTTAAAAATAAAAAACAATCAATAACCAACAACAAAAACCAACAACAAAAACCAAAACAATGTCACTCATTACAGGACTTCACCACGTCACAGCCATTACAGGCGACGCACAGGAAAATATAGACTTTTACACCGGAGTTTTAGGGCTTCGGTTGGTAAAGAAAACCGTAAACTTTGATTATTCCGATGTTTATCACTTTTATTTCGGGGACGAATTCGGAACCCCTGGAACAATCATGACAACTTTCCCGTATGGAAAAGGCTTGGTCAATGGAAGACACGGAAAAGGAATGCTGAACACCACAGCTTTTTCAGTATCTATCGATGCTTTAGATTATTGGACTAACCGTTTAGAACAGTTTAATATCGCATTCAAGCAGCCACAACAGAGATTTTCGGGCGAAGTTTTTATTTATCTTGAAGATTTTGACGGGCTGGGTTTAGAGTTGGTTTTTAATGATAAAGATTCCAGAAAAGGATATTACAACGGATTTATTCCAAAAGATTTTGCCATAAAAGGAATTCATCATGTGGAAATCTGGTTAGATGCTTACGAAAGAACAGCAGCCTTGCTGACGACACAGATGGATCATAAATTAATTGCTGAAAGTTCAGACAGGATGAGGCTAGCCGTAGAAGACGTTCCCGGAAAATATGTTGACTTGCTTTGCACGCCAAATGCTTTGAAAGGATTAGCAGGAAGAGGAACAGTTCATCATGTCGCTTTTGCAACTCCTGATGCAGAAACCCAGCTTGAAATGGTTGAAAAATTAAACAAATTCGGCTTGGAACATACCGAGGTGAAGGATAGAAAATATTTCACTTCTGTATATTTTAAAGAACCGGGAGGTGTTTTGTTTGAAATCGCGACTTCAGGTCCCGGATTCGATGTGGATGAGGAATTAGCATCTTTGGGTGAACATCTAAATCTTCCAAAACAATTTGAGGAAAAAAGAGAACATTTAGTTGAAGTTTTACCAAAAATAAATTATCCAACAGAAAAATTTAGATAAAAAATGAGTCATATTTTAGATATAAAAACAGGGGGGGAATCATTGAAAGAAGCTGAAAAAGCTTTAATTATGATTCATGGAAGAGGGGGAAGTGCACAGGATATTTTGAGTTTATCACAGCATTTAAATGTAAAAGACTATGCGTTACTAGCCCCACAGGCAACAAACGGAACCTGGTATCCATTTTCGTTCATCGCTCCGGTTGAACAAAACGAGCCGTGGTTGTCTTCCGCAATTGAAACCATTGGGAAAACTGTTCAAACAGCTTTGGATGCAGGAATAAGAGCGGAAAATATTTACTTTTTCGGATTTTCGCAAGGCGCATGTCTGACTTTGGAATTTTTAGCAAGAAATGCACAGAAATTTGGTGGAGCAGCTGCAATTATCGGTGGAGTGATCGGTGAAAAGATCAACCGTGAAAATTATAAAGGTGATTTTGTGCAGACTCCGATCTTTTTGGGAACAAGCAATCCTGATTTCCACGTTCCGGTGGAAAGAGTCTATGCAACAGCCAATATTTTAAAAGAAATGAATGCTGAGGTTACCGAAAAAGTCTACGCAAACTTCGGGCATTCCATCAATCAGGAGGAAATCGAGCTCGCAAATGAATTAATTTTTAAATAATAGTTGTCACGAATGCACGAATTAAATTATTAGTGCATTTGTAGCAAAAAAAAAAATAAAAAAACAGAATGAAAATCACAAAAATATTCAGCGATGAAAAAGGAGAATCTCACTTCGAAGACATTGAAATTCCATTAATTGATCAGGGTGAAATAGGGTTTTTATCGGAAAATATTAACGTTAAAAAATTACAATTCAGAAAAGTCTCTGCCGATTACGATTACGACTTTCATCATGCTCCTCAGAGACAATATATTGTCTTGTTGGATGGTGGGGTGGAAATTCAAACTTCATTGGGAGAAATCAGACAGTTTCAGACCGGGGAAATTCTTTTAGTAGAGGATGTTTCCGGTAAAGGTCACAAAACCAAAAATCTTGAAAAGAAAGAGAGAACTTCACTTTTTATTCATTTGTAAAAAGATAAAAGATTTCAGATATTAGTCACCTTATAGATTTATAATTTGATTTCAGCTTAAAAAAATAACGATGCACGAAAAACTACTTTTGATACTCGGTCTTTTAATTATTGTCATGCTGTTGGTAATGCTAGCTCAGCGTATCAAAATTGCCTATCCGATATTTCTGGTACTGGCGGGATTAGGAATCAGTTTAATTCCCGGAGTTCCGGTCCTGAAGCTCGATCCGGAAATTATTTTCCTTATTTTTCTGCCTCCGTTGCTGTATGAAGCAGCTTGGTACACGTCATGGAATGATTTCTGGAAATGGAAAAGAACCATCGGATTATTGGCTTTCGGGCTGGTATTTTTAACTTCTTTAGTGGTAGCATATGCTTCGCAGGCGTTAATTCCCGGTTTCACATTAGCATTAGGGTTTTTATTGGGCGGAATTGTGTCTCCACCGGATGCAGTAGCTGCAACAACCGTTTTGAAAGGATTGAAAGTTCCGAAACGTACCATCGCAATGCTGGAAGGAGAGAGCTTAATTAATGATGCATCATCGTTAATTGTATTCAGATTTGCTTTGGCGGCGGTAATGACCGGGATGTTTTCCATGCAGGAAGCAACAGGGCAATTTTTTCTGGTAGCAGGAATGGGTGTAGTGGTTGGTATTGCAGGGGCACATATTTTCTATGCAATTCACAGGTTTTTACCGACAACTCCGGCGATTGATGCGGCACTTACGGTAATGACGCCCTATGTATTGTTTCTGGCAGCAGAGCATTTTCACTTCTCGGGAGTAATGGCAGTCGTGAGCGGAGGATTATTTATGTCTTTCCGTTCGCATGAGATGTTTAAAACTGGAACGACCAGAATTAATATGACCGGAGTATGGACGACTTTAATTTTCGTAATGAATGCCCTGGTTTTTGTTTTAATAGGATTACAGCTTCCCGATATTATCAGCGGATTAGGCGAAACATCTTTAATGGAAGGGATCAAATATGGCTTAGTCATCAGCTTAATTGTAATAGTTGTTCGTTTGTTGTGGATCTATCCGGTGGCTCATATCCCAAGATTGCTGAGTAAAAATATAAGAAAAGATCCAAGCCCGGGTTGGAAAAATCCTTTAATCATAGGATGGGCAGGGATGAGGGGAGTGGTTTCGCTGGCCACAGCACTGTCAATCCCCGTAATGATGAACGATCAGTTAGAATTTCCAATGCGGAACCTGATTATTTTTATTACGTTTGTCGTAATTTTTGTGACATTGGTTTTTCAGGGATTAACTCTTCCTTTAATCATTAAACTAACCAAAATCGGGGAAATAGATCCTATTTTGCCTTCTCATGAACAGCAGGCAGGAATCCAGATCAGGCTTGATACGCTTGCGGTGAACAGGCTGAATGAAAAATATACATCGAATATGCAAAACAACAGTCTGGTAGAAAGTTTCAAAAATACCATTGAAAACGATATATCACTGCAGCAAAGCCATTTGGAATCGTTGGAAATGTGTACCAACAGGAGGAATGATTTGGATGAGTATCATCAGATTATGCTTGATATTTTCGCATTGCAGAGAAAAGAATTGTTTAAAATGAAACGTGAAAAGCAATACAGCGACGAAGAAATCAGGAAAGCAGAGTCTCAATTAGACTTAAACGAATTGAAAGTCACTGGAAACAGACATATGTAAATTGGAATAACTGTTATCTGAAGATATATATATCCCATTATTAGGAAACGAAAGCTTAGTAAATAGATTTTTCTAAATTAAAGTGGTAGCTCCAATAAGAAGAATTTGACTTTAAACATCAAACTGTAAATACTTATGAAAACATTAAATTTCTTAGTCATAGGAAAAAATCAGGAAATTTTAGAAACATTAAAAAGAATTATAGAAAATAACGAAGGCTGGAAAGCTGAAATCCAAAATGACGAAAACATTTGCCCGGATTATATTAAAGATAATCAAGTAGATATTGTATTATTAAGCTCAGGATTGGATGAGCAGTTTGAAAAAGATATCAAAGTTTTCTGCGAAAATTTAGATAAAGATGTTAAAGTTATTGACCATTACGGAGGCGGAAGCGGATTATTAAAGAACGAAGTTTACGCACTTTTTCCTAATTTGCAGCCTTAAACTGCAAGTATGTCCCAAAATATCATCGAAAATATCACACGATTTATCAGCCTTACCGAAAAAGAAGAAAAATTTTTCACCGATTCACTCACGCTTCAGACCATTCCTAAAAAGACAGTTCTGTTGAGGGAAGGTGAAGTCTGCCAGTTTGAAGGGTATATTCAAAAAGGCTGTGTACGAGTTTATTACCTTGATGATAACGGTTTTGAAGTTACTATTTTATTTGCCATCGAAGATTGGTGGATCAGCGATATTGCCTCATTTCAGGATCAGAAACCATCACGGTTATACATCGAAACTCTGGAGGATTCAGAAATTTTTATGCTGAATCCGGCAACAAAAGAGAAATTATTGGCTGAAATTCCAAAATTCGAAAGAGTTTTCAGAATGTTGGTACAGAGAAACCTGTCTACTTTACAAAACCGTTTGGTAAATACCATTTCCAAAACAGCATCCGACCGATATTTAGAGTTTGTAAAAGTATATCCGTCAATTCCGCAAAGAGTTCCCCAATATTATATTGCATCTTATCTCGGTGTATCTAAGGAATTTGTTAGCACCATCAGAAAACGTCTGGCTTCGAAAGAAAAATAACTTTCTACAAATAAAAACATACGCAAGATTCCCCTTCCTTGGAGGGTGGGGATAAGTCAAAGAATTTTTGACGAGGGGGGTAGATTATTTAGATATTAAATATTTCAAACTACCCCGTCTTTTCCTTTCACAAAAATCCACCCCTTCAGAGAAAGGGAATTTCACACCGCGAATCGACTTAGGAAACTGAAGCGTTAAGAAAGTTAAAAATTAATCCGTTAAAAAATTCCCACTGTTCGAAGCGCGAGACAAATTTAGAACCGAAGAAGAAACTTTGAATTCGCTCAAGTTTTGGGATTTTTAGGAGTAATTTTTAATTTTTAACATTCAGTTTCCGAGTCTTGAACTTTTGTTTCTTTTGTTTCAAGACAAAAGGATTTAATTATTAAAAAAAAGAATTTATTAAACTAGTTAAATGTCCAGCAATTTCAATCTCCCGAAATTTGTCGTATCAAAACGAATAAATAACTAAAGATATGGACAGAAAAGATTTTTTAAAGAAAGGATTATTGGGAACAGGGATGTTTGTAGCATCTGCTTCTATGGGAAGTGCAATGAAAAACGAGATCGACGAAATCGAACCGCTGGAACCGATAGGTTATAATCATCTTCCGAATACAAATTCAAAGATTAAAGAAAATTCTGTAATTCATAAAGCAGATTCCAGAGGTAAGGCAGATCATGGCTGGTTGGTGAGCAATCATACCTTTAGTTTTGCCAATTATCATAATCCGGAAAGAATGCATTTTGGGGTATTGAGAGTATTAAACGATGATAAAGTTGAGGGCGGAAGAGGTTTCGGAACGCATCCACACGACAATATGGAAATTATCAGTATTCCGTTGGAAGGCGATTTGGAACATAAAGACAGTATGGGAAATTCTGCCATTATCAAAAGTGGAGATATTCAGGTGATGAGTGCCGGAACGGGAATCATGCACAGCGAGTTTAATAAAAATCAGGATAGCTTAGTGAAATTCCTTCAAATTTGGGTGTATCCTAATAAAAGAAATGTCACGCCCAGATATGACCAGATTACTTTAGACAAAGCAAAAAGCAAAAATAAATTCCAGCAAATCCTTTCTCCAAATGCCAATGACGACGGAGTTTGGATTCATCAGGATGCATGGTTTCATTTAGGAAATTTTGAAAATAATACCGTAATCGATTATCAGATCAAGAAAAAAGGAAACGGAGTCTATGCTTTTATTTTGAAAGGAAGCGCAGAAATCGAAGGCCAGAAGCTGGAAGAAAGAGATGGTTTTGGTGTTTGGGATATTTCAGCTCTACAGATTAAAGCAATATCTGAAAACACAGAAATCCTTTTAATGGATGTTCCTATGACGATGTAAAAAAATATAAGTTAATGAACTTAGTTTCATAATTATTGTTGGTTGGCTCTCTTTTTTAAGAGAGCTTTTATTATATATTATAACGAATCTTTTTTCCACCCCCTTTTCCCTTTCCAACTCTCTTTCTAATTTTTTCAGGAGCTTATTCCAGCTTTCACTACTCGCTTTTTTATGCCTAGGCTTTTCCCTTGGCTTATAAAAAGAGCTCAGACAGGCCGTTCAATCTGGGCTATGGGTTTGGTCTTCGGTTGTATAATGGTCTTTACGACAGAATTAGTGAGCAATCTGAATAAAAAATAAACTTCTTGAGTCATTGCGAGGAGCGTAGCGACGAAGCAAGCCAAAATTTACCGACAGAAATTTTTTATTGTTGAATATCCATTTTCTGCTTCAAATATTTTTTATCTAATGGCTAATTTTAGGAGAAGAAAGCTCCGTTGAAGCCCTCTGTTAATAGCTCCGGATTATGTGATTTTTAACAGACCTGTGTAATACCAGTGCATATAAATGTAGCACAGTTATTTTTAAATGATAGCACTCCAGTCCATCCTCCATAAAGCCGCCACTTCGTGGCTTCAACGCCTCAATTTATTTAAAGGTAGGAGCTGAATAAAAAAAGATAAAGCTCAATTTCATTTGTTTTAAATACCAAGTCCGCCAATCTTTTCCCTGCTACTACATGTTTAAATCCCACCATGCCGTTTCACTTAAACGAGTTTATTCAAGAGCAGAATAAATGAACACCAAGATTTTTCAAAATTCGTGTATTCGTGGCCGTAAAAAAGTCAAAAGTATCCTCTGTGAACATCCGTGTGATCTGTGGGAAATAAAATAAGTTTGCTATTTTTAACGCTTAGAGTCTGTTTAAATTTTTTCAAATCGAAATTGTAATGGAATTTTTGTTTATCCCCAACCTAAAGGATGAAAAGTCACATTGAAATTAAGCAAATTACCTCTTTACGGTCGGGAAAAATAATTTTGGTTAATTTTTAAACAGGTTCTTAATCCCTCTCCCGGATTTTACACTTAAGCCACGATCACCGGTAATATAGGAATGTAGGTCCGAAGGAGAGGTCTGTTAGTAGCCTCGATATTATTTTTATGATCAAGCCCCGTAGATGGCGGCCTGTTCATGATCCTAATAAGAACCTTTAAAAGAAATAATTTATTGGGGAAAAAATAAAAAAACGTTCTGGAAATTACTTCTTCCTTATTTTTGCTAAATGCTAAATGCTAAATGCTAAATGCTAAATGCTAAATGCTAAATGCTAAATGCTAAATGCTAAATGCTAAATGCTAAATGCTAAATGCTAAATGCTAAATGCTAAATGCTAAATGCTAAAATTATAGCCCCTAAATACTTCTCAGCGTTATAAAATCTACTCTACAATATGATCCTTCATATAAATCAGTTAATGTGGATAACTACAAATGTGTTTTTAAGTTGAATAATATCAATAAGTTATATGTAAAAGTTTCCCACAAAACGCTTTCAATATAAATTTTACATTAAATAAATTAGGATGGTATACCCATAAAGTTCTACTTTTGCCCCACTGAAAACGAAAGCAGATCAGTAAGCGCAGGAGAGCCTTTCATAGGCAGTAATTTAACAATCACTTTACAAGAGATAACATTAAACGGGAGCAAATTTTATTGAAGTTAATTAATAAATTAAAGTAAATAAAAGTTGCGAAGTTAAAAAAGATTTGTATCTTTGCAGTCCGGTAAAACGGAGAGCAGGAGTGAGATTGGCAAAATGAAAAACAAAGGAATTAAGGTCATCAAAAAAACTTTAAAAATTCTTTAAAAAACATTTGGTCAATTAGAAATAAGTTATTACTTTTGCACACGCAAATACGGAGCGAAACTGACAGAAAAGTAGCGACGTAAGAAAAGCGGAA
>NZ_FQUT01000001.1 GCF_900129245.1 Chryseobacterium arachidis | reverse complement strand
CTGAAAAAATCGATGTCAATCGTATCATCCTCCAACGCCGTAAAACTATGAGGAACATTCGGTGGAATGATGATTCCGTCTCCGGCTTTTACGATATATTCTTTGTCCAGAATTTTCACTTTTACACTTCCTTTGGTAATCAGAGAATACTGTTCGTTGGAGTGCTGATGGGTCGGAACCACCGCTCCTTTTTTATAAGTAAAATATCCGATCGTTCCCTGTTCACCGGAAATCATTCCTCTTGTGAGAAGTTCGTTAACGGGTTTTGTTGGTAATTCCTTCAAGGTAAATGTCTGGACATTTTGGGCAGAAATTTTCATAGCAAACAGCATAGTCATCATTAATAATAGATTCTTCATTTTTGTAATTGAATTAATTGGATTTTAAATTTTAATTCTAAACACTTTAAAAGGCTTTTTAAACTGCTCTTTCCCATTGTGAAACCAAGGCATCAGCTGAATCTGAGAATTGGAAATGTATAAATATCCATCATCAGAAATACTGTAACTGTCCGGCCAGATCAGTTTTTCATCGTCCTCTACAATCGTCTGCATTTTCAGATCCGGAGTAATTTTCACGATTGAATTTTTCTCCAAATCTCCCAAATACAGATTTCCTTTTTTATCGAAAATCATACCGTCTGTCGTAATGAATTTCCCTAAATCTTCTACACTTTTGTTTAAGACAACTTCATTGGTTTTAAAATCTCTCAACAAATCGGTTTTAATTCTGTACAAGCGGTTGTCCGTAAGTGGTTTGTAGTATAGATACTGATTATCGGGAGTCAGTGCAATTCCATCTGAATTCACTTTCAGCAAAGAACCGTCGCCTTTTTTAAGTTCTGTACCTAAAGGAGAAAAATGATAATTCGGGTCAGATTTCACGGATGGAGAATTGGCTAAAACCAATCTTGAATCTCCCGTATTAATATTCAAAACCACGATTCCGCCTGTATTTGAATTGCTTAAATACGCAAAACCATTTTCATTATCCACGCGGATATCATTGATGTAAACATCTTCGTTCACCACATTTTCAGGAAATCTGTAGATTTTCTCAATTTTATTTGTGGCTAAATTGATTTTCACCACTTTACTGCTGTGTTGATACACTTTTCCAAGTCCGATTCCTGCCGCATCCACTACCCAAAGAAATCCTTTGTCATCGGTAACTACAGACTGTACCGTTACAAATTTGTTTTGTCCGTCTTCACCTTTTTTGAAACTGTTCCATTCCACATCAGGATACGGAACCGGTTTTCCGTCTTTCACCTCAACCACGGAATAGGAATGGGTGTCCAGCCAATAAGGATAATTCACAAAGACCCGGTTATCTTTTGCCACGGCAACACCCGTTAACTGATACGTACTGTCTGAGAAAACCTCTTCTAACTGTGTATTTTTTTCGGTCAAAACTTCGCTATTACCCAATTGTTTGGGTTGTTTGGAAGATTCTTTGCAGGCGACTAATGAAACCAATGCCATTGCCAGTACTGCTATATTTTTTAAGTTCATTTTGATAATTTTAAATAATAGATTTTACAAAGTCACCACGATTTTACCAACTGTTCTGCCAGTTTCCTGCTCCAGATGGGCTTCTCTCATTTGTTCGAAAGGAAATATTTTTGAAACGTGAGGTTTTACAGCACCGCTTTCCAATAAAGAAGCAATCTGTTTCATATCTTCACCGCTGGATTGCACGAGAATAAAATAGCCTTTCACGCCTTTTGATTCTGCTTTTGAAGTCACCTGTTCATTCAAACCCGTCGGAATACTGATGATGGAACCGCCTTCTTTCGTTACTTCAAGGGAATGGTCGATATTGTCTCCGCCAATTGTATCCAACACAAAATCAAAAGTTCTGCCCGCTGATTTCCAGTCGAAACCGTGATAGTCGATATGTGAATCTGCGCCTAAACTCAAAACAAAATCTTTGTTTTTTGCGGAAGAAGTTCCCGTTACTTTCGCCCCCAAATGTTTGGCGATCTGCACCGCGATATGTCCCACTCCACCCGAAGCGGCGTGAACCAAAACGTTTTGCCCTGGCTGAATATTCGCATTGTGAACCAAAGCCTGATAGGCTGTAAGCGCAACCAAAGTGGAAGCCGCAGCGTCTTCAAAAGAGATATTTTTAGGTTTTAAAGCCAGTTGATTGGCCGGAGCTGCGACATATTCAGCATATGCTTTTCCGTGTCCGGGGAAATTAACCATTCCGAAAACCTCATCGCCAACTTTAAAATCTGAGCTTTTAGTTTCTTCCACAATTCCTGAAATATCCCAACCCAAAATCAATGGATTTTCTGTTTTGATTCTTCCGTAAACACCTTTTCCGGCACGGCTTTTCACATCTACCGGATTGATGCTGATGGCTTTTACTTTTATTAATACTTCGCCTTCGTTAATGGTTGGTTTTGCCAATTCTACGTATGCTAAATTTTCTACGCTTCCGGCTTCTTTTAAAACAATTGCTTTCATAATATTGATATTTTTTTAATGTTATTTATTTGAATTACTTTAATTTAAATCTTGAACTCAATTTAATTTCTTAATGGTTTCGCATTGATTTTCAGGTTGTAAATCACCACCGGAAATTTCACTTTGCTTTTTCCGTTCTGAAATGCAGCCAAGCGGTTCAGCTGGCCTGTCGGAATCCATAGATATCCGTCGTCATCAATCCATAAAGCGTCTGCCCAAAGCAATCTTTTATCTTTAATGACCAGTCTTTCTTTTCCTTCCGGTGATATTTTGATGATTTCACTTGTATTGACATCGCTTACATAAATATTTCCCTCTGCATCAATGGCGGTTCCTCCTGTTGATGGGGTTTTGTAGAATAATTCAACTTTGGACGTCAAATCTTTTTCGGATAGATTTTCATCATTCAGAAATTGAGTTTCAACTCTCCAAAGCGGGCCGCTTGCAGGCTGGAAATACAGCCATTTTCCATCGGGAGAAAGTTCCAGTTGGTCTGCGTGGATTCTCACTTCATTTCCCTTTTCATCTTTCATTATTTTTCCTTCTGCTTTTATCGGTAAATTGTCGGTGGTTGAAGGGTGATTTTCTAGAACACGTCTGCCTTTTCCCGTCGTTTTATCCAAAATAATTAAAGCCGGTTCGCCCGCGTCGGTCAGGTAAATCGTATTTCCCGAAATTCTTAGATCATCAATAAAAGTCGAAGGTTTTGCAATTCCTGAAAGTGGAATAATCTGCTGAACGGTATTGGTTTTAGTATCGATAGAAACCAGTTTCAAAGCATTTCCTGATAATGGATTTTGTCCCATCGAAGGCGTTCCCGTATCGACAATCCAAAGCAAACCGTTCGGTCCGACTCTCAGAGAATTGGTTCTTACGAATTTCTCATTTACGTCTGCTCCCGATTCCCAATTGTTCCAGTCTTCATTTGGATAGGGAATGATTTTTCCGTTTTTCAGAACTTCCCCGATTCTCATTCCTTTGTCACCTTCAATTCTTGGGAAATTAACAAAGACTCTTCCGTGTGAACTTGTTGTAACACCGTTCCAAACAGTATGGGAAATAGCTACTTTCTGCAGTTGTGATTTAGCAGAGATTGCTAGGGTTAAAAATAAACTCAGTATAATTGCTTTCGTTTTCATATTGCCTATCATTGTCTCTTATTGATTTTGATAAGACAAAGTTAGCTCGGCAGCTGCTGGATAAATAGTTCATTTATCCGAAAGAATAGTACAGAAATACAAAAAACAATTATATCTTATTTTTGTAAGAGAAAATCCCCATAGAAATCTGGGATTTCACTTGCATAAATCTGTTGAGCCACAAAACTGGTGTCATAATCTATTTTCACAATTTCAACTTCTATCTTATTTTTGTTTAACGTTAAATAGCAGTAGGAGGCTTTTCTGTCTGCCTCCCTGCTTCTCCCAACAGAGCCGGCATTAATCAGAAGCTTTCCCGAACTTCTCTGAATATATGGCTGATGCGTGTGCCCCATTACCATTGTATCATAATTATGAACAGACAGGTATTCTGCTAAGCCCAACTTGGGATCTTTCTCAAACAAGTATTCATCATTACTGAAGGGAGTAGCGTGCACCAATAGTATTTTACAGGCATAATCTTCATCTGACAGCGTAACAGATAGACTTGCAGGTAAAGTCCGCAGCCATTTTTTATGATCTTCTGTAATTTCTTTTTTGGATATTGTGATTGCTTTATGCCTGACTAAGGATTCTTGTAGATGGTGATGTTTTAAGTTAATAATAGGCAGATCAAAGGCAATGCGTTCATCGTGATTTCCCATTACACAAGGTATTTTAAGATCCCGTACAAGCTGGATCACCTCATTGCCCCAAGGTGCAAAATCGACAAGATCACCCAAGCAATAAATATCTTTAATGCCCTTGCATTTAATGTCAGCCAAAACCTCAATCAACGCGGTTAAATTAGAATGGATATCACTTATTATTGCAATCTGTTTCATCTGAATTTTATTTATAGTTTATGAGCTCTTGATAACGTAATAATTCCAAATGCAATAAAAGACCAGACAAGCATCTGAATGATGGCAACTGTCCAACCACCAATGCTCCAGCTCAGCAGCCCAAAATACGTTCCTACTCCTGCACCGATGAAGTAGGTAGTCATATAGATTGTATTGAGACGGCTGTGAGATTCCTCGTCGAGAGCATATATTCTGGTGAAATTTGTGATCTGTGTTGCCTGAACACCAATGTCTAAGAAGAAAATGGACAACAGTAAGACCCATAGAGAAAATGGAAATATTAATAGAGCCAATAGACTTAAAAATATCAGTCCGACGGTAAAATAAAGATTATTGAATACATTTCCCTTATCTGCCCTCTTGCCAAAATAAGGAGCGACAAGTGCACCTCCTATTGCTATCAGGCCGAACATACCAATAGTCGACACTGAGTAATTAAACGGTTCCCCACTAAGATGAAAGGTTAATGTCGTCCAGAATGAACAGAATATACCAAAAGTAAAAGCACCAAGTAAAGCGGCCTGTCTCAAAGTTTTAAATTTTTTGATCAGCTTTAGTGTTGATGACAATAGATTGAGATAATTCCCTTTAAATTTAGGCGGAATTTCAGGCAGAAACCTAGACATTAGATACAAGCTGATAATGATCAATCCGGCTGAAAACAAGAACACACTTTGCCAGCCATAAAGATCTGCTAGCCATCCTGCAATAACACGGGAACTTAAGATACCGCAAAGAATGCCACTAAAAACAATGCCGACATTTTTACCGCGCTGTTCCTTATTGAGCGCCGCAGCCATCGGCAGGATGATCTGTGCTGGAGTTGAAAGGACACCCGTCAGGAAGCACAAAATCAATAACGTAGGAAGACTTGTAGTAAAGGATATGGCTACGAGTACTGCTGCTAACAACAGAGAAAGAAATAAAATCAGACGTTTGCGATTGACTTTATCCCCCAAAGGCAGCAGGAAAAACATCCCTAATCCATAACCGACCTGAGCTAATACCGATATTTTTCCAACATTATTTTCATGGCTGTTCAACGAATGAGAGATCTCATTCAGAAGGGGCTGACTGTAATAAACGTTAGCTACAATGGCGCCAGCCGAGAATGCCATTACAGGAATTGTAAATTTATTTTTAGACATTGTAAAGTAATTTCATGCAAACTTATGATTGAAGAAAAATAAAATATTGTACATTACGACAGTAATTTTGTACAAATCATCACAATGAAACTTATTCAGTTTGATCCGCTTTTCATCAGACATTTTAAAACCAGGGAGTGGCCTTTTCCGCTGCATAGCCATAATCATTATGAACTTATGTTGATCAGCGAGGGATCCGGTATTCATATTTTGAATGGAAAAAGAAACAATTTCAAAAAAAATACAATCTTCTTTCTTGCCCCGGAGGATGTTCATGATTTCGAAATTATTGAAGAGATACAATTCAGCGTTTTAAAATTTCTGCCGGCCGTCCTGAAAAATGGGACCAATGTCAGTATGACCGATTATTGGGACAACCTACTGATATTTTTGGCGATGGAATGGAATTATTCAAACAAAGCATCAGAGGATTCGCAGCTTTACAAGACTCTAAGAAATATTATCGATATAATGGTTATGGAGTGGAAAAATTATAGCGAGAAAATTACAGAGGTCCATACCCATCTGCTTCGAAGCTTACTTCTCATAATGGATCAGCATTTAAAAATAAGTACGGATAAAATAGCAGATACTTCAGCTATATCCAAGATAGAACGCATCCAAAATTATATTCATCAGTACATCCATGAGCCTGATAAATTACTGATTAAAACGATTGCTGTACATTTTAGTTTATCAGACTCTGGATTAAGGCAATTTTTTAAAAATAAGATGGAGATGCCCATCAATCAATACATCAGTGAACTAAAAATCAAAATGATCAAAAGTAGAATTGCACACAGTGACCTGACGCTTTCTCAGGTAGCTCTGGAATTTGGTTTTGCTGACGCAAGCCATTTCAATAAGTTTTTCTTTAGATTTGAAAATCAAAACCCTTCCCAATTCAGATTGTCAATAAAGAACAAAAAGAATGCACACATGTAAAATGTATGCATTTGTAAGTTAACATTGAAATTAATTCAGCTGTGATTTTCTGAATTCCAGTGGTCGCATACCCGTCTGCTTCTTAAATAATTTCGTAAAATAGGAGGCATTCTCAAATCCTAAATGGTAGGCTATTTCCGCAACTCCCTTTTCTCCCAATCTCAATAGATTTTTAGCCTCTGAAATAAGAAATATATGGATGAGCTCCAAAGCAGTTTTCCCTGTTTCCTGTTTTAGTACATCACTCAAATAACGTGGTGAAATAAATAGCTGATCGGCAATATAGGTAACGCTTGGCAGCCCGTCCTTTTCCAGACCTCCTTCATCAAAATATTTTTTGAGGATCTCATTGAATTTAGATGCTGTTTTACCATTAACCTGTTCTCTGTCTATGAACTGTCTTTTGTAAAAACGTTGCGCATATTTCAAGATGGAAGAAATATGACTCAAAATAATCTCGCGGCTGTATTCATCGGGATTATTAAAATATTCGCGTTGAATTTTCGAGTGCAGCTCCAGAATTATCTGCTCTTCTTTTGGAGAAAGTTGCAGAGCCTCGGTTACATCATAGTCAAAAAAGCCATAACTGTTAATGCTTTTAAAGAGCTCGTGCCCGTTCAGATAATCTTCATGGATCATAAGCATATAGCCTTTTTCTTCAAATTCAAGGTCTTTCATCTCAATGATCTGTCGTGGTTTAGCAAAGAATAGACAACCGTTATCGTGGTCGTATTTTGTACGTCCGTACATAAACATCCCTGATTTTATCTTTTTAAAAGCAATGATATAACAATCTGTGGTAAATTCCCTATTTCCCAATGGGCAGGCTGCCTGACAGCCGATCATACTGAACAGCGGATTTTCCGGGGCGTCCCAGCCATTTCCCGTGTGTAACTCTGTAAGGCTTTTATAATGTTTCATTATAATTTATTTTAATCGAATGTACGACAATCTCCTTTCATTTTGATTGATTGTCTGATCTTAAGATAAGAATAAGTTAACGTATCCTGCCGTAAGCTCCGGATATTGATGCTGAGGACCGTGTCCCGCATCATTTAAAATAATATGCTGCATTGTAGGTGCATTTTTCAGTAGCGGAAACCAGTTTTCTGTTGCAAAGCTGATGTCGTGGTCCCCGGAAATAACCAAAACGGGAGATTTCAGGGTTTTATAGCCTTCTCTGAAGTTCAGTTTATCTTCTTTCATCGTTGCCGAACCCGCAATATATCTCTGGAAAACCTCCATCGTAGAAGGAATTAACGAACGTTCTAATCTCTGCCCGATTCTGTCGTGAGATTCCTTGGCTGCCTGTCTGCTTTTTTCGGAAGCCGGCTCAAAGAACAGATAATATTCGTCTTCCAGATCATTAATCGGTTTTAAAGCGTGGTCAAAAAACACCTGCTCGATTGGAATTGCATTTTCTCCCGGAGGATTGGTTCCGATTAAAACAGTTTTTAATACTCTTTCCTGATTCTGAAAAGTAACAGCCTGCGCCACCAATCCACCATAAGACCAACCCAACACATTAAACTTATCGATTCCCAAATGGTCTGCCAAAGCCGGAACCGTACCCGCCACTTCTATAACATCCAAAGGCAGCTCTCCTTCTGAGCTTCCGATGCCCGGATAATCAAAAAGAATGACTGTATTTTTTTCTGCCAATGAATCCAGAAATAAAGGATCCCAGGTATCCATAATTCCTCTGAATCTGTTCACAAAGAATAACGGAGCGCCGTTTCCGATTTGTCTGTAAGCAATTTTGTTATTCTTGATTTCTGCGAATTTTGTTTCTGCGTTTAAGGCTGTAGTTTTCATAAATATTAAGATTTTGCTTGATATGTATTAATTCAAACTTGGAAATATTTGCTTGGAAATAATTTATCAAAACAGCGGAAAATTAGCACAAAAAAAAACGATGTTATTATTCCGCTGATTTGAATTTTTTATTAATGACCGTGAGCTGCGATACTCACTTCTTTCCAGTTTTGAATATCATTTAATCTTTTCGTGTAAACCTCATTCACAACGTGATAAGCAATTTTACCAAACAATAATCTTTGCGGAGGAGTTTGATTGTCGATAAGATTCAGAACTGGCTCCACGGTAGCTTCCGGTTTTCCCCACGTCTCAGGATTTTCTCCACTTTCTGCAAAAGCCGCACGCACCGGATTGTAATCTTCAATATGCGAAGAAGTCTGAACCGCAGAAGCTCCGGCCCAGTCCGTTGCGAACCCATTAGGTTCAATTAAAGTGGTTTTGATTCCCAAATGTGCTGTTTCTGAACCAATCGTTTCAATCAAACCTTCCACTGCAAATTTTGAGGCGTTATACAATCCTAAAAGCGGTAAAGTCGTTAATCCCAAAAAGCTGGAAATCTGAATAATATGCCCACTTTTCTGTTTTCTCATCACGGGTAAAACGGCCTGTGCTACCCAAAGTGAACCGAAAAAGTTGGTTTCCATCTGTTCTCTCGCCTGTTGTTCCGTTGTTTCTTCCGTCGTTCCGAATAAGCCGAAACCTGCATTATTGATCAAAACATCAATTTTTCCGAAGTGTTTTACCACCTGTTCCGTTACTTCAAAAACTTCTGAACGGTTGTTGACATCCAGCTTCAAAGGAAGAATGCTGTCACCGTACTTATCTTTCAAATCCTGCAATGCATCGATATTTCTCGCTGTGGCTGCAACTTTATCCCCTCTTTTAAGTAAGGCTTCAGCCCATAATTTTCCAAATCCTTTGGAAGCTCCTGTTGTAAAAACTATTTTGCTCATTGTTATTTTTCTTTTTTGTTTACTCAAAATTATCCTTTTCTGTAGACGTAGAATAGCGCATTTCAGCTGAAGTATAGCACATAATTACGGTATAGCTTTAGCTGCCTAATTCGCCCTACTTATTGTAATAATCGTAAATGGGATAGATCTTTTTTAAAAAGAGCTCCTTCTATTTCTAAAAGAAGCTCTCACCAACACTTCAATTAAAACACTTATTATAAACTTTTTGCTGCCGGAAAATCAATTGGGATCTGGGTGTTTGCAAAAACATAATTAGTGAAACTTCTTAGGGCAACCAGGGCTGTAAGTTCTACGATCGCTTTCTCATCCAGACCAACCCCATAAAAGTTTTCCAATGCTGCATATCCGGCATTACCTTTATTTTTTGCAATCGACTGGGCAAGTTTTATAATTGCATCTAATCTAACATCCTCAACACTTCCCTTTCTGATTCTTAACGTATCTTCCTCGCTAAAGCCATTTAATTTAGCCAGCATAGTATGAGCAGCAAGACAGTAATCACAATCATTCACCTGGGACACCACCAGGTTGATCGCTTCTCTTTCTTTTGCGGTGTAAGAAGAATTATGCGCCAATGTTGCTTCTGTTTCCAGCATCGCTTTTAAAGCTGATGAAGAATAACCGATAGTTGCATAAAGGTTCGGGATCTTGCCCATTTTTTTCTCTACCGATGTTAAAATGACCTGAGCTTCTTGGCCCAATTGTTCTTTGTGTGGAACGTTGACAGTTTTCATATTTTTATTCTTTATTATTTTTTTAATGAATCTTCCAATTGTTAGCTGGAAGCACTTGTTTATTATTTCATTTTTGATAAAACAAAGTTACCACGGATAATGCCCCTGTAAGTAGCCCGTTTGAGCTGAAGAATAGCACAGATTTACGAAAGATGAGACATTCGTAGAGATCTATGCGTAATTCCGTAAAATCTGAAAATTTCCACCCCTTCACTCTTCGAGTTTTGTAGTTAGAATTTTAAATTATTCAACATGAAATAGACAGTTATGATCACAAGGCATCCTTTTAACAGTATATACCAGAAAAACCATAATCAACATATTCATCTGCATTTGGTTGAAAAGGCAAAGTCGAAGTTGCTTCCACTAAATCGGTCAGTGAAAGTGCATATAAAATGGGCTTCACCCTACACACTTTTCAAAAGTATTTAAAGCAAAAACAGGCGAATCTCCCGTGGAGATTCGCCTGTCCAAATAGAATTTTGTGCTACTTTATATTGTTCAATTCAGCATTTTTACTGCTCAGTCCTTGTTAAAACTGATCTCTTGAAAATAAAAATCCCAAGAAAAGTCAAAACCACGATCAGTAAATTGACCATTGCAATGCTCTGAACATTTTTTATCTCAAATAAATTGATCAGTCCATAACCGGCAATAGAACTAATGACGTAAATACCCCCACCTGTCAGCCCGCTTGCTACTCCTGCATTCTTGCTAAAACGCTGTAAACAGTATGCATAGACATTATTGAAAATGAAACCGGAGAGGAAATGGATAAGCAGCGTAAAAATAAGCAGTACATAAAATCCATTCGCCCCAAATGATATAATGGTCATCAGACCTGCGAAAATCAATTGTAGGATCACGGCTGTATTGATCTTTAAGAAGAGATTTTTGTTTATCAACACCTTTGAGGTGATTCCGCCCAGCATCAGAGCAAGTCCTGAACCCAGCGAACTGTAGCCGGTTACAACCGGTGAATAAACAAAAACCTTTTCTATAATAAACGGACTACTTATCCCGTAAATAACGAGCAGCGAATAGCTCAGACCGATAATAAGCAGCCCCATACTAAAATCCACTGTCTTTAGCATACCTGAATAGACATTTAGGATCTGCTTTCGGTTAAAGGACTGGAATTTCTGGAGTGATTCACCTGTATATCTGAACTCGAAAAATAGGACAAATGCTGTCAAAAAGCCCAAAAGATAAAAATTCGACTGCCAGCCAAATGTTACCTGGAGATACCCGCCGATAAAGGGTGCGACAATTGGAGCCGTTGCCCATACAATCGAAAATAGGCTCGTATAGTGCTTCAGCTTTTCACCACTGTACATATCAACAAAGAATGCCCTCTTTCCAACGATGATTAGTGATACTGTTATACCCTGTATAATGCGCATTACATAGATAACCCCGATATCAGGAACCAGTGCAATAATAAAACTGGCGATTGAAAATACGATTAGGGCAAACAAGTTGATCCTGTATCGCCCAAAGCTGTCCAGAATGCTACCGATAAAGAGCTGGCTGAGACCGG
The DNA here is from genome assembly GCF_900129245.1 of Chryseobacterium arachidis. Lineage (GTDB taxonomy): Bacteria > Bacteroidota > Bacteroidia > Flavobacteriales > Weeksellaceae > Chryseobacterium > Chryseobacterium arachidis. The sequence goes on along the minus strand of NZ_FQUT01000001.1, from coordinate 790,900 downwards.
AGCTTACCATGAAAAGCAATAAGGAAAGCTGCACCTGCTGTACGGAAACGCTCAGATCACCGGCCATTGCAGGCAGCGAGGGAATGTAAATATCGGTCGTTAGTCCTCCGAGCGGAATCAGTATAAAAGCAAGCAGTGTACTGATGTGTAAATATTCTATTTTTTGGGCTTTCATAACTATGTTTAACTATGTATAAAAAAGCACGGGGTTACCCGTGCGCTGCTTCTGAAACATCTTTCCACTCCTTCCACTGTTGAAGTTTTTCACCATACACTCTTTCCGTTTTCACATATCCTAACTTTCCAAGGAATAATCTCAACGGTGGATTATCGCTGTCGATCAGTTTCAATATAGCAGGAACAGTGGCTTCAGGCGTACCATAATCATCAGGACCAAGCCCTTCTATTTTGGTCAGGCTTTCTTTCAGCGGATTATATACATCCAACTGATCGCCAAATACTGCTGAGCTCCCTCCAAACTCGGTTTTGTAACCATTTGGTTCGATCAGGGTAACATTGATACCAAAATCTTTAACCTCGCTGGCCAGCGCTTCACTCAATCCTTCAACCGCAAATTTGGTTGCATTGTAAATACCTAAAGTAGGAAGGCTCCATACACCTAATACACTTGAAAGCTGGATGATGTGCCCATGTCCCTGCGCTCTCAGAATCGGAAGTGCCGCCTGGGTCACCCATAGTGTTCCGAACAGATTAGCATCGAAAACATCTCTAGCGACTTTTTCACCGACTTCCTCCACCGCGCCAAAAACGCCATAGCCCGCATTATTGATCACCACATCAAGCTGACCGAAATGTTCCTTAGCTTTGTTAACGGTTGCAAATACGGCTTCTCTATCGGTGATATCAAGCTGAAGCGGTAAAAATTGGTCGCCATATTTTTCTGATAATGCTGTAAAAGCATTAGCTTTTCTAGACGTTGCCACGACGTTGTCCCCACGTTGCAATAGTGCTTCTGTCCAAAGTTTTCCAAATCCTGAAGTTGCTCCTGTAATAAAAATTGTCTTTGCCATTTTGTTATTCTTTAAATTATTATTTGTTATTTTGATAAGACAAAGTTATATCCAGAATAGGCCTTTGCTCTACTCCATATCAGCGGAAGAATAGCACAGATTTACGAAAATGTAATTTTGAAACATTTTAACAAGCAAATTCCTAAAATTAGAGACATTGGAAAAGATCAACCATTATAAAAGCATAACTGAACTTCATGAAAAAAGTGGCTTTGAAACTCCGAAGCATCCACTTTTGAGCCTGATGACCTGCAAAGAACTCATGACCTATTCGGTCGGAGAAGACAGGTTCACCGGAGACTTTTATATGGTTGCACTGAAAAAGATCAAATCTGGATACGTGCTTTATGGTAAAACCAAATATGACCACAGCAACGGTTCTACTGTTTTTATGAAACCAAGACAAATTATCGAGGTTAGTAATGTCCAGTTTGCGGAAAAGGGTTTTGTCATTTTTTTCCATGAGGATTATCTGGCGGGCCACATGCTGCATGATCAGATCAAAAATTATGGTTATTTTGAATATGAGATTAACGAGGCCCTGCACCTATCCCCTGCGGAGGAGGTCATCATGTGGGAGCTGTATGAAAAAATACGCAAGGAATATGACGAAAACTCGGACGAATTCAGTCGCGAAATTATCCTGTCACATATTGATTCCATCCTCAAATATTCAGACCGTTTTTATAAAAGACAGTTTGTAGATCGAAGCAGCAACGTCTCGGGAACCACGCTAAAAAGATTTCAGATTGTACTACAGAACTATTTTGATAAGAAGCTTCACCTTAAAGAAGGATTGCCTACCGTGAGTTATCTTGCTGGAGAACTTTTTCTCTCGAGCAGATATCTGAGTGACCTTCTTAAACAGGAAACTGGAAAAACGGCTCTTGAGCATGTTCATATCTACCTGATAAAAGAAGCAAAAAACCTGTTGTTGGGATCAAATAGCAGCATATCTGGAATTGCTTATGATCTGGGCTTTGAGAGTCCTTCTTACTTTACACGTCTGTTTAAAAAAGTAGCAGGCTTAACGCCCGCTCAATTTAAGGAAGCGAAGAACTGATTTATGATATAAGAGGACTCTCCTAGATCATGGCATTTATGTGGGTGGTCAGTATCCTATTGGTATTGATGAATTTCTACTGGTTCTGCTATTCTTTTTCCACGACCAGGGATGGACATTGGAAGTCATAGAACGAATCATGAAAAATTTCCGGAGAACTTCCGGTCTATTTAATAATTCTTCCTACAGAAAACTGTTTGCCCTAATATTATTGGCGCTTAGCTGCCTTGGAACAAAAGGTGTAAAAAATGGAAAATTCAGGTGTCTTTGTAATTAAGCAAACTATAGCCACTCTTCGCAATACCTTTCCATTAGGAATATCTTCAATTTACTTTTCTACAATTGTCGAGCTGTATGTGCCATCTACCTGCTCTGCAGTTTCTAAAGCCTGATATATTTTAGACATAATAATTATTTTGTATAACCATTTCATCTGGATAATAGCGCAGAATTACATCCTGCATTACCTAAAGTTTTTCTTTCGGTACGAGGAAGGAGTTATGTCATTATATTTTTTAAAAATCCGGTTTAGATGGCTTTGGTCCGTAAAACCAAATTCTAAAGCAATTTCACTAATACGCATATCAGTCAACTTTAATCGGCTTTCTATCAGCTTCAATTTGTAAAGCATAATATATTGTTGCAGGCTCTCTCTGGTATGTTTTTTAAAATATTCTCCCATATATTTTGGAGAAAGGTGAAAATGTTCAGCTATTTGATTGATTTTTAATTTTTCCGGCTCGAAAATATGTTGGTGCAGGTAGTTTATAATGGACATTACACCCGAAATTTTACCATTGAAAACTTCTTTTTCCTGCAAGGTAAGGTTGCGGGCAGCGTAGGTTATTATGGTATTGATTAACTGTTGGATTATTTGTTCTTTCTGGGGTGAATTACTTTCTTTTTCACGGATGAGTGCCTCAACAGCAGCACGGATAAACGGCTTGTCGGTGATGGTTTTTAGTATGCAGCCTGGCAAATGATTGTGGCTGTTAAAAATATATTCCAATTCACGGATGTTTTGACTGTTCTGTGTTTTGATATAATCATTATTAAACCTGATGAAGAAAAAACGGCTATAAGCATCTACATTGAAATAGTGAGTATCCTGCGGAAATATAAGAAATAATTTATCTGGAGCATAAGGCAATTCATGCTCGTTGATGATCTGTAGTCCGGTTCCATCAAGTACAAAAACCATTTCAAAAAATGTATTCCTGTGTGATTTCGCTTCATAATATTGTGTTTCAAGCAATTCCAATTCGTAGGAACTATATAGATTCTGCACATTCATACCTGCAATTTTACAAAAAAAACCTGTAATAATCCTTGTTTCAGATATTGCATTTAATAGAACTTTGTACAAAATTTTATTATGAACGATATATCTTATTTGATGTTGCGCCTGGTGGCAGGCATCAGTTTTCTCGGGCACGGTTTGGTACGGTTACCCAAACTCACCGCTTTCAGCCAATGGATGATCGAAACTTTTTCAAAATCCATGTTGCCGCAAAGTTTAATATCACCCTTTAGCTACATCTTACCGGTGGCAGAATTCACGATCGGCATATTGTTGATTTTGGGCATATTTTCTCCCAAAGTTATCATTGCAGGATTTGTTGTGATGATTATATTAATGTTTGGCACTTGCTTGATAGAGAATTGGGAAGCTCTTCCATCGCAAATGATGCACGCCATCATTCTCGTTGTGTTGTATCAATTCATTTCAGCAAACAGCATTTCATTAGACCAATTTTTTAAAAAATAAAAATATGATGGACAGACGAAAATTCATTAAACAAAGCGGTTTGCTCACCACAGCAGGATTGGTTGGGAGCGCCGTACCACTTTCGGGAATGGCACAGAGCACAAACAATCTGCGAGCAGATCCAAATGCAAAAAACTCCAAATGGCTGGATGGATCCCGTCTGGTAGTTTCAGTTTCGATGCAGTTTGAAGCTGGCGGACAACCCGAAAATGCAGAAAGTCCTTTTCCTCAAAATATGGAAAAAGGCTATAGAGATTTGCCGGCAGCAACCTGGTATGAGTACGGATATAAAGAAGGTATTCCTCGTATGCTTGATAACTGGGATAAATTGGGTGTAAAAATCACATCACATATGGTGGGCTCTGCGGTTCTAAAAAATCCGGCATTGGCAAAAGAAATTGTAGATCGCGGTCACGAAGCTGCTGCACACGGTATGAACTGGGCTACACAATACACAATGTCTTACAATGACGAGAAAAAATTTATAGAAGACGGTGTTCATGCCATCAAAAAAATTACGGGCTTCAATGCAATCGGCTATAATGCTAATTGGTTGCGTAGGGGCGAAAACACATTAAAAATTTTGCAGGAATTGGGATTTTTATACCATATTGATGATTTGAGCAGAGACGAACCTTTCATTCAAAAAGTAAATAGTAAAGATTTTGTAACCGTGCCTTATACTTTGCGTTGTAACGATATCCAATTGATTGAGGGTAAAAATTTCTCTGTTGATCAGTTTGTAAATCAGGTGAAAATGGAATTTGATCAATTGTATGAAGAGTCAGAAAATCGCAGAAGGCAAATGTCCATAAGCTTCCACGACCGTATTGGTGGTACACCGCAAATGGTGCAGGCAACGAAGGAATTATTTACATATATCACAAATCACGAAGGTGTAAGCTTTAAGCGTAAAGACGAAATTGCAAGAATGGCATTAGAAGATAAAACAACCATAAGGGAGTAAATAATACCACCGTCAGTAGATCACAAAATCAGAGAAATGTATAAGACATTCCCTAAAATCGACAAGTGATTCGTCTTTGCTTATCGGAACTTTGTCTAAGAAATTTTAAACAAATTCATTATGAAAAATACAGTATTGATCACAGGTGCATCATCGGGATTGGGAAAAGCAAGCGCTAAATTATTTCAGCAAAACGGATGGAATGTCATTGCTGCAATGCGTTCGCCGGAAAACGAAAAAGAACTGAATCTTCTTGCAAATATTCTTTTGGTAAAACTGGATGTCACAAATCCACAGCAAATTCAGGAAGCGATAACAAAAGGAACAGAAATATTCGGTTCAATTGATGTTCTGTTGAACAGTGCAGGCTACGGATTGATGGGCGTTTTCGAATCTTCAAGCCCTGAACAGATCCAAAAACAATTTGAAGTCAATGTTTTTGGTCTGATGAATGTTACCAAAGCCGTCTTACCGATAATGCGAACCCAGAAAAAAGGAACCATCATTAATATTTCTTCATTCGGAGGAGTGACGGCTGGGCCTTTTGCCAGTTTATACAACAGCTCGAAATTTGCAGTGGAAGGATTTTCCGAAGCTTTGCATTTTGAAGTTTCTCCCTTTGGAATTGATGTAAAAATCGTGGAACCGGGCAGTATCGCCACCAATTTCAGAAGTGGAATCGAGATGATTCAAAATACAATTGAAGAATACAATACGGAATTGGCAGCGTTTATCCCGAAATTCACCAAACGTACAGAACATCTTCCGAAAGCAAGCGCAGAAGAAGTTGCAGAAACTGTTTTCAAGGCTGCAACGGATCAACTTTCCAAATTAAGATATGTGATTGGCGAAGATGCACAGTATTATATCGATTTGAAAAACAAAAATTCCGAAGAAGATTTTCTGAGACTGATGCAGAATTAATCATTAGAAAACTTTAATTTTAACTAAAATCAGAAAATGTCAGAAGCTTTTATTTCCATAAAATCTGTTGCAGACCTTCATCGCTTTTATAATTACGAAAGTCCTAAGCATCCTTTGATTACGGTGATTGATCTGAAAAACGTAAGCCGTTCCGACGAAAATTTCGCAGACTATCTATACAGCCTTGATTTATATACGATTGTTTACAAAAAATTTAAAGGAAGTTTAAAATACGGACGTTCAAATTATGATTTTCAGGATGGAACTTTAATGTTTACCGCTCCGAATCAGGTGATGAGTCCCAGTGCGGATACAGAGATTGAGGAAGGTTGGTTTCTGGCATTTCATCCTGATTTTATTTACGGTTCGGATTTAGGCAGAAAAATTCAGAAGTACAGTTTTTTTCAATACGAAAGCAATGAGGCACTTCATATTTCGGAAGATGAAAAAGTTTTGCTTGATGAAGTGACTGCAAGAATTAAAAAAGAATATTCCCAGAATATTGACCGCCATACGCAGGGATTGATTTTAAACCAGATTGAAATGCTTTTGAATTATTCTGATAGATTTTATGACCGGCAGTTTTTCACCCGAAACAAAACAGGAAACGATGTAACACAACGTTTTGAAAGTCTACTTAATAATTTTTTTACTGACGACCATTTGATTGAAAAAGGGATTCCCGAAGTAAAATATTTCGCCGAAAAACTGAATCTTTCTTCCAACTATCTGTCAGATTTGCTCAGTAAATTTACAGGCAAAACGACGATAGAGCACATTCATCTGAAATTGGTCGACAAAGCAAAAAATATCCTTTTGGGAACTACAAAATCGGTAAGTGAAATTGCTTATGAACTCGGATTTGAACATCCCTCCCACTTCACCAAAATTTTTAAAACCAAAGCCGGAGTTTCTCCGTTACACTTCAGAAAACAGTTTCCTGAGCAGAATTAAAACCAATAGACAAGATTATCCCACTATATTACATAGTGGGCATTTCTAAAAGAATGGTCTCACGTTGCGTCTTGAAGTGACAGTTTTTTTGAATCTGGCCGAACTGATCTTTCGGTCAGGCTTTTTTGCAGCCTTTTCGGGAGTAACCTATTAATCTATTTATGCAATAAATGCTGCTGAGAGTAAATCTACAATTCGCAGAGAACTATCGCTTTACTATTATATAACTATTTTGCCATTCCTTTGCCCCGACAGTTGCGATAGATTTTAATCCCCGCGTAGGTCTAAAATTGATATAGATCCAGCAAATAAATATAGATTAAACAAGAAATGCTGAGTAAGATCGATTTGTAGTCGAATTACTTACCTGTTCAACTCTCTCCGACTCTCATAATATCTTGACCAAGGTGCAATAGATTTAATTTTTCATTATACCTTAATTAGTAACCAATTAGAAGACTTAGTGAGACACTTAAATATATTCCATATTAAAAAAACCATGTTAGATCATCAGTTTATCCAATAATCTGCGCAATCGGAGTTTTGTGCTAATCTTCAGCTCATATATACTAACCGAGCGAGCAAGGGCGCTCTAACTTTGTCCTATCAAAAAAAAGGAAAAATGGAAACAATAGAAAAAATTGAAGCTAAGGACTTTTTTAAGTTCACATTAGGCTCATTGGAACTGATCGTAATAAGTGATGGTGAATTTGATCTGGATCCCATACAGCCGCTCTTTGCACCGGACAGAGACCCGGATGAGATCATCGAATTTTTAGAGGGCCGCGACCATCTTCCCCATAAATTGGTATTCGAGGGAAATGTCCTTCTTGTTAAAAACGGTGAACATACAGTGTTAATCGACGCAGGAAGTGGACAGACTTCAGGTCCAACCGTAGGCAAAATAGTTAAGCACCTTTCGGCGGCAGGAATTGAAAAAGAAGATATCACTGAAATTGTCCTTTCACATGCACATCATGATCATATTGGCGGAATAATGGATGAAAATGGTGCATTCACTTTTCCAAATGCAAAAATTTTCATTGCCAAAGCCGAAAACGATTTCTGGCTGTCTGAAAAACCCGATTTTTCAAAAGGGTCAGATAACCAAATGGCAGAATTTCAAAGCGCCTTTGCTAAAAGGCATATCATCTTTGCGCAACCGAAACTTCATTTCTTCGAGGACAACGATGAATTATTTGGCTTTCTGAAATTAAATCTTGCGCCAGGCCATACCCCGGGCCATACTGTTATTACCATTTTCTCCGAAGGAGAGGAACTGGTTCACTTTGCTGACGTGTTCCAACACGTAATCCTACTTGGCCATCCTGAATGGGGGAACCAGATTGATGTTGATTTCCACCAAGCTGTAAAAGCACGTAAGGATATGGGAACACATCTTGCAGAATCCAAGAAATTTACTTTTGGGGACCACCTTCCATTCCCAGGTTTAGGATTTATTGAAAAAAGAGATGATACATTCCATTGGGTTGCCAAAGAAATATAATATTATCTGATCCTCCGTGCTGGACAACAGTTTGATGTCGATTCATAGCAGAAGACTGGGGACGTCCGCATGGAGGAAATAATTTTTCAATGGCAAAAAATCGATGATCAACTAACAAAAAAGAACCCCACGGCCGTTAGATGGCTGTGAGTTTCTATAAATAACCAATCATTCAAATGAAAAAGCAAAGCCTCGAATTTCTTCACATCAGTACCTTACTTGCCTTCATACTAATTCCGCTTGGTGGGTTAACAACAGATATATACATCCCTTCCCTACCGGCTATGGCGGGAAAGCTCAATGTTGACATACAGGCAGTCCAGCTGACCCTTTTGTTATTTATGGTAAGTTCAGGAGCCAGTCAGTTGTTCATAGGAAGTATCCTTGATAGTTTCGGAAGATACAGGATTAACATCGGTGCACTGATCGTATTTTCAGCAGCAAGCTTTATTATTGCTTCTGTACCGAATATTTACTCCATTTATGCCATGAGGATTATTCAGGGAATCACGGTTTCTCTTATTATAGTTGGCAAGAGGGCCTTTTTTGTGGATATGTTCAGCGGAGAAAAACTCAAAAATTATACAAGCCTGTTCTCCATTGTGTTTGCTACAGCACCGATTGTGGCTCCCTTTTTGGGAGGCTACCTGCAGACGCATTGGGGCTGGGAGGCAAATTTCTACCTACTGGGATCGCTTGCTATCATCGTACTCTTCTTTGAGTTGAAGTACACAGGAGAATCTCTCCAGAAAACAAAGGCTTTTAATTGGAAGAACATCAAAGATGTATATAAAACGATGCTGGGTACCCCGGATTTCACACTCGGACTGGTGATTGTTGGTCTTAGTTACTCCCAACTGGTAATTTACGGGATGGTCAGTCCTTTCATTATAGAGAAAAAATATGGATTTTCCGCACTTGTGACAGGTTATAGCTCGCTTTCTTCAGGTGTTGCACTAATGATCGGAGGTATCATATCTAAAATAATGCTCAAAAAAACCCTGATTTCCAAATTATTTCCCGCAATTATCTTATCATCTGTTATCGTGGTTCTGATGATGTTTTTCACTGCTGGCCACGAGAATATCTGGATGCTCTTAGGCTTCACCCTACCCATCCATATCTTAAGCGGTTTTGTTTTTAACAACGTATATGCTTATTGTCTTCAACGTTTCACTCAGAGTGCGGGCACTGCTAGCGGATTAACAGGTGGGGGTATCTATATCATAAGTTCAGCCATGGGCTATGGTCTAATCCACCTGTTTGATATCAGGACGACCCATTTCTTTTCTTTTATAAACGCGATTATCGTGTTCTTATTAATCATTGCCATATACGTTTTCTCGAAAATCAGCAAAAGAAGCAAATAATAGAAAAGTCTTCACAAAAATTAAAAATTCCAAAATATTATTGGCGCTGCAGACAGAACCAAAGTTTAGTGGAAGCAGGAACAATCAGAGTTTAGGTTCAAGGCGGAAATAAATTGATCAGTTTGGCAAGCAGTACTTAAATACTTAAATTTACTAAATAGAATAAAGAAATGAAACACTACAGCTCACTTGCACAAATGCATCATGAGAATCAATGGAATCCCCCGCTAAATCCGATGTTTAGCATAGTCGGTTTTTTATCGGAATGCACATTGGGAGACCGGGAGTTCACTTCGGACTGTTATGTTATTGCTTTCAAAAAAATAATCAGCGGTCAATTTATGTACGGGAGAACCCGGTATGACCATGATAACGGATCATTATTTTTTATGAAACCGAGGCAGATTATCGAAATGAAAAATCTTCAATATGAGAAAGATGGATTTATGATACTTATACATGAAGATTATCTTAAGGGGCATGAGCTCAATAATCTGATTGAGCGCTATGGTTTCTTCGACTATGAAACCAATGAGGCGCTGCATCTTTCCAGTAAAGAGGAACAGACCATTTGGGATCTTTACGGCAAAATCGAGGAAGAGTATAAAAATAATCCTGATGCATATAGCAGAGAGATAATACTCTATCACGTTGCGGCGATACTGAAGTATTCACAGAGATATTTCAAGAGACAATTTGTAGACCGGCAACTGGCCTCAGGTAAAACTGTTTCCAGGTTTGATGAAGTCCTAAAGACCTATCTGGCAAAGAACAGCATAAAAGATCAGGGATTGCCAACGGTATTTTATATGGCAGAACAACTACACCTTTCGCCACGGTATTTGAGCGATCTACTAAGGCAGGAAACTGGTAAGACGGCACTGGAGCTCATCCATCTTGCCCTTATTTCAGAAGCAAAGAATTCGCTCCGCCTGGGAAATCAGACGGTTTCGGAAATAGCCTATGAACTGGGCTTTGAGAATTCTTCATACTTTGCCAGACTTTTTAAAAAGCAGACCGGAATGACCCCGGTAGAATACAGGAAAGCCCAATTGAACTGACGATCACCGTTTTCCTTCGAAGTCTTATAATAAAATATATTTTGAGTAAGACACACAGTATCATTTAGATTAAAAGATCAATGCTTAACATTGCAACAGCGCAATAGAGATATTCTTCGTATTTAATCGTGTATTATTTTGAAAAATTTATCAATAACAATACACGATCACTATCGGACAGATCGTGTCGGAATACAATACCTGGCTGATTTCAGCAGAAAAATAAGAAATAAATACGTTTTAAAATTTTAACCAATTATTAGCGATATAATAATTAAATTTGTTCTATAACTATGAAGTAAATGTTCGAGATTTTCCAAAAATACCTTACCGAAAAAATAGCACTTTCTGATGATGAAATACAATTAATAGAATCTGTTTGCAAACAAAAAAGACTCCGCAAGAAACAGTTTCTTTGTCAGGAAGGAGATATTTGGCAGTATAATGCTTTTATCTGCAGAGGTTTGGTAAAAACCTTTTTCATCGCTGAAAACGGAACAGAACATATCATCAACTTTGCCCCCGAAAATTATTGGACAGGCGACCGAGAAAGCCTCCACAGTGGAAACCCTTCACTTCTCAACATTGACGCTATCGAACCTACAGACGTGATTTTAATTGAAAAAGCAAATTTTGAAAAGTTATGTGCAGAAATTCCTCAGTTAAATCAATTGGTTAATCAGATTATTCAGAAAAGCTTTATTGTTTCACAAGGTCGAATTTTAGCGAACATCAGTTTTACGGCAGAGGAAAAATATCAAAATTTCCTTGAAAAATATCCTCATATCGTCAATCGTATCCCTCAGCACATGATTGCATCTTATATCGGAATCACTCCCGAAACGCTTACCAGACTGCGTAGAAATATGTTCAAGAAATAAAAACGCTTCATTTCATTGACATTTGTTTGCTATTTTTTCGAGCTTTTGTCAATGGAAGAAAGCCTGCTGTTCCTGCATCTTTGCCTTATCAGAATAACAATTAAAAATAAGACAAAATGAACAAAACAGTTTTTATCACAGGAACAAGCACAGGCTTTGGAAAATTAACAGCAACAACACTTGCTAGCGCAGGATACAAAGTAATAGCAGGAATGCGAGGCATTTCAGGAAAAAATGAAACCGTAGCCAAAGAATTGGGATCACTCCCCAATATAGAAGTCGTTGAAATAGACGTAACCGATGATTCTTCAGTAAACAACGCTTTCGAAAAAGTACTTGAAAAGTATGGTAGAATAGATGTATTGGTAAACAACGCCGCCGTTTCAGGTTTTGGACTACTGGAAGCTTATAGTTTGGATAGAATCCGACAAATGTTCGAAGTAAATTTCTATGGCGTTATCCGAACTTATCAAGCGGTACTGCCCTCTATGAGAGAACATAAAAGCGGTTTAATTATCAACATAACTTCCGGAGCGAGTGCTCATACCTCACCGTTTATGGTTCCATATTTTGCTTCCAAGTTTGGAGTAGAAAGTATTACAGAAGGTTTACAGGACGAATTAAAACAGTTCAATATCGACAACGTTTCCATTCAGCCAGGAGTTTATCCAACGGAAATGAATACAGGAGAAAAAACAGGAGTCAATGCAGATAAGCCAGAAATCGCAACATTATATGAACCCGTTGCAACAGAACAATTCAATGCTATTGGCTCTGCGTTATTCGGCAAGATGAAAGAATTCAATATGAATCCACAAACCATTGCTGACGGAATTTTGGAATTGATACAAATGAAAGAAGGTTCCCGTCCGTTACGTTTCCCGCTGGACGCCGTAGCCCAGGGAACTGATTTGGAATTCATCAATGCAAGAGCCGAATTGAAAGCCAAATGGCTTGCAAAATATAGCGATTAGCTCATTACAAATTTTATAGACAAAGGTTGAAGAATTACGCTTCAACCTTTTTTTATTCCTAAACATTAAAGCCAGACCTCAAAATGTATATTAAACCAAGTTCATTTTCATTGACATTTGTTTGTTTTTTTTTCAAGCTTTTGTCAATGGAAGAAGACCACTGAATGTTGGAGATTTGCTTTATAAAATAACAACAAAAAAATATCACAATGAGCAATTTAAAAAAACAAATCAAAGCCAACGCAGCAGCAGTAGCAAGTGCACTTTTATTATCAGCAGCAGTTTCAAATACTTCGGCACAGGAAAGAACAGGAATTCTTGGAATCGACCACGTGGGAATAAACGTTCCGGATATGAAACAGGCCGTGAACTTTTTCACTGATGTTTTGGGATTTTCAGCAGTAACAAGCTTAGGTCCGATTCCTTTGGATGATGCGTGGAAAAAGAATAATCATATGAATCCCAAAACTGGTCCAGTATCCTTCAAAATGGTAAAAGCAGGAACGGGAGCCAACATTGAATTATTCGAATATCAGGACAATAAAGGAAGTTCACAACAACCTGGAGGAGACGATATCGGGGCGAGTCACATTGCTTTTTATACCAATGATATCAACAAAAGTGTAGCTTATCTTAAAAGCAAAGGCGTACAATTCTTGGGAGAACCGTTTTTGATGCCATCAGGAGATACAGAAGGTGAAACTTGGGTCTATTTTGTAACACCTTGGGGGTCTAAAATGGAATTGGTTTCTTACCCGAACGGAAAAGGCTACGAGAAAAAAAATCCAGCAACGATTTTGTGGTCACCTAAAGATGCTTTGAAAAACCAAACTGAAAAATCTGATTCAAAACCACTTTCTGAAAATGAAATTAAATCTTTAGTAGAAGGACATTTAGCGATATGGAACGAGAGAGATCTTAAAAAACGTGAAGCATTAATGTCAAAAATCTATGCGGACAATATTGAAATGGTAGACAGTCACTTTATCGCTGTCGGTCACAAAGAAATCAATGGTTTTGTGGACGGATTGCAACAGAAAAGTCCAAATTCTAAATTTTCTCACATCAAAGCGATAGAGGTTAATCATAACATTGCAAGACTCTACTGGCAAAACGGAACTCCTGAAAAACCAGATGCCGTAACAGGAATGGATTTATTCGTTTTTGAAAACGGCAAAGCTGTGAAACTATACGTTTTTGTAGACGGTAAAAAATAAATCCTTCTTTAAACTTCAAATAAGCCTTAACAATAAACAAATCAGTGAATAAGATTTCTTCAACGGGATTCTTGTTTAATTATTCAAAATTTCAATCAAAATCAATCTTTAACATTTAAAATAAATCGTATGAAAGCATCAGTAATCAATCAAAATTCAGCCAACGAAACATTAATCCGTGAATTGTACAGAATCGCAGAAGAACAGGATACCCAAGGTTTTGTAGATCTTTTTGCAGAAGACGGCTATTTCTGGGATGTATCTGCGGGAACAAAGTATTATGGACAAGACATCGGGAAAACGGTAGATGTTTACGCAACAGCTTTCCCAGATATGCACAGGGAATTGTATGATCTTTACGTATTGGAAAACGAGAACACAGTAGTAGTGGAATTATCTTTAAACGGAACTCATAAAGGCCCGCTTGAGTTACCTTCCGGAACTATACCTGCGACAAATAAAACCATGCAGACACCTTGTTGTGATGTTTTCAAAATCGAGAATGGAAAAATAAAATCATTCCATTGTTACACCGCCGCAACGATACTTTTAGGTCAATTGGGCATCTTCTAAATACTTTAAAATCATCAAGGCAAGTGATACCCTATCATTTGCCTTGATTTAAAATCAAATCAAATGAAAAATATAATAGAATTACTGAACTGGAGGTACGCCACAAAAAAAATGACGGGAGAGAAAATTTCCTCCGAAAAAATCAATAACATTTTGGAAGCAGCTCATCTGGCTCCTTCGGGAATTGGGTTACAGCCCTACGAAATCATTGTTATCAGTGATCCCGAAATCAAAAAGAAAATATTCCCTATCGCAATGAATCAGCCTCAGGTCGTAGAATCTTCACATCTTCTGGTTTTTGCAGTCTGGGACGAATATTCCAAAGAGAGAATTGATCATGTATTCGATTATCTTACGGAAAAACGTAATGTTGATTCTACCAAGTATGACAAGCAAAGAGAATTTTCTAAACAGTTTTTTGGGAAGATGAGTATCGAGGACAATTTTCATCACGCAGCCAAGCAGGCGAATATTGCATTAGGTTTAGCTATTGTTGAAGCGGCTGCAGAAGGAATAGATTCTACACCGATGGAAGGTTTTGACCCGATAGCTCTCGACGATTTTTTAAAACTTCCGTCCAAAGGCTTAAGAAGCTCGATGCTACTCGCTTTAGGATACCGAGACCAAGAAAATGACTGGAACCTAAAACTGGAAAAAGTTCGCAAACCATTTGACGAGTTTGTGACCTTTCTTTAATAACTAACTTAAAATTTAAATTTAAATGGATCATTCACAAAAAATTGGGACATCCAATAATCACGATAAAACACAAACAACAGGAATTACGGTAAGTGCTTACTACAAAGTACATCCTGATGACAGACAAATTTTCATTGATGCTGTTATCCCCGAAATGATTGCAGCAAACGAGCTAGAAGGTTGTATATATTATGCCTTCTCACAAGATTTGACAGATGAAAATACATTTCATCTTCTAGAAGGCTGGAAAGATGAAGAAGCTTATGAACGTCACGAAAATTCGGAAACATTCTTGAAGGCTTTGAGTACGGTTGTGAAAAATGTAAGAATTTTAGACCGAGAAGGAGTTCGTTACGACGTTGCAAAAATTCATATTGACGATCCGCGTGGAAAGGTATGATCTATTTCGCTATCAAAAAGCCTTTTGAAATAATTTTCAAAAGGCTTTTATTACACTAGATAAATCATACAACCACAATCTTTCTCCCTATTACTACATTGCATTTTCCAATTGTAAAGGTCAATTACGGTTTACCAATTGGCCTGTGTGAACGATACCGAAAAGGTGTAAAATCAAGAAAAAAAACAAATACTTATTACAAGCATATATTTTTAATATTCTTTCAATATCAAAAAAAAGCAAATAATAGAAATTTGAGAACAATTAAAATTCATAATTAAAATCCTTTGTCAAATCTGTCAAATAGGATAACTTTGCTTTAGTTATTATCAGTTTGTTTGAGAATGGCGTTCAAATGTCCCCTTAAATAGTTAAATTCCTATATATTAAGGCGATTCATATTCTGTATCGAAACATAATAGATATAATCTTTTAAACATTCCCTAAACGTTTCCCGTATCCACTACCGCCTATAAAAATCTTTGTAAATCTAGACTTTTACTACGGACCTCGAAGGAAAAAATAGGCAAGAGAAAGAAAATGCACCTTCATTTGTTCTGGCCTAAGATACTTTTGATTTATTCAAAAAGTATCTTATGGAAATGCTAACAAAACATGATCTTGAAATATTTAGAGTAAGGATAATCTCCGATTTAGAAAAAATGTTGGAAGCCAACCTAAATCAAGCATATGGAGATTTTTCTTGGTTACGTAGTAAAGCTGTTCGGATGATGATGGATATCTCACCTGCCACCTTACAGAACTTAAGAATTACAGGTAAAATTCGTTTCAAAAAAGTTTTGGGTTCATACTATTACAATAAAGAGGATTTACTAAAACTGTTTGAGGATGAAAATTGATGTATCAAAAAACGGTTTAGAATATCTCGATAACATTTGTAATGATGAACGATTAAATGTATGGCATCTCTGTTTATTACTTGCAATAACACGGTTAGCATATCGGCAAAATGAAGGCAGGATTATCCGTGTCAGCAGAAGTAAACTTATGAAAATGTCACACATTGATACCATTCCCACTTATCATAAATATTTCAAGCAGCTTCAAAATTTCGGTTATATAAAATACATCCCCTCCTATCATCCTGGCTATCGCAGTACTATAGAATTGCTATAGTGACCTACTTAATTGATGTCAATCTTTCATACTTACATTTTTTGGCAAAATCCTGGCAGAAAATTTCGCACGGTTCAAAAGAGTGTCTACCGGTAATTTAAATATGGTAGTTCGAGAATGCGTAGAGATCACCACCTAAGATTTAAATGAAACGATGCTCGCTGAAGCGAACTTTTATATACACTAAAGGAAAAAACAAAAATAAAAAACCATAAATGCATATAAACAGATAACAAACATTGCTCTTTTGTAATACTCTTGTGCCATTACCAGATGAGAAACTTTCATATTTATTACATCTTCATTACCCTTTATTATTTTGAAAAATGAAGAAATAATGTCTCGTTTATAAGAGTTTTTATCTCCTGAAATATTTATATCATCATTTCCTAAAACATGGTAGGTTCCCCTTTCCAAAACTTTTACTGAAAACCATACCGTTCTTAGGGTGTAGATTGCTAAAACGATGGAAATAAATACTGAGGTTTTGATAACTCCAATTGGGATTCCTTTACCCCAAATTAATGTATTTGCACCTATTACAATAGTATTAGCTACACTTAAAGATCCCATAAATAGAGCTGCTTTAGATTCAGTACCTTTTCGACGGTCATCTTCTTCTTGATATATCTTACTTTGCAATTGCAATGCAAGATCTAGATTTTCATCCTCGATTTTTAGAACAGGATTTTCCTCAGCTGCATTATCTTCTTCAGATAAATTCTGATCAGAAATATCACTGTCAACATCCTCTTCAAGCAGTGGCCAAATAAATTCTCTAAGTCTATGCAGTTTATCGTTCATCAATTTTATTTTTTAGCAAATTAACTATAGCACCCGAAACATTTAAACCCAGCAATCTCTCAATCCATGCCCACTGACCATTGGGGTTAATTTCAAGAAATATATAATTACCCATTTCATCTAAAATTAAATCAATTGCGCCAAAATTTAAATTTAGTTTTTTCAGCAGATTAATGCATTTAGCGGAAACATCTACTGGCAAGGTACAAATACTGTGTTTCAGACCATTTTGACTAATCCTCCAATCAACTTTTGAGTCGTCAGAATCTTGCGAGTGTATGAAGGCCGCAAAAACCTTATCTCCCACGACTGTCACTCTTATATCCCCTTGCTTTTTTATATGTTTTTGAAAAAATGTTGGACATCCTGCTACACGCTGAGCACTATTTTTATCGAGGTTAACTTTATTCGTAAAAATAATCGCTTCTTCATTTTCTTCATCAGAAATTAGTCCTGTACGAATCGGTTTTATTATACAGTCCTCATCGTTCATTCTATAAAAATTCATCGCTGAATCAGCATTGGTAGTGATCAGGCTAGGTGCGATTCTAAAACCTAAGTTTTTAGCAAGTAGCAGCTGAAATATTTTGTTTTCAGCATTTCTTATATGCTTAACACTATTTAACCAATACGCAGAATTTAGAATTTCATAGATACCTTCAAGGGTATAACTAATCTCATTTCGTACAAATTGATTTTCAGACCTAGTAAGCTCTGAATTATCGGCCCGTAATTCTGGTCTTCGAAAATATACAGCTTTTATATCCAATAGATTTATTTGAATATTAGTAGTCTTATCAAATATTTTAAAATTACCTTCAGGAAAGTCGAAATTTACCTCAACATTATCTCCTAATTCTTCTGTATTTAGTCTATAAAATTCTATTCTTTCCTCTTTTAACCTTTTTACGATAAAGTCCGTTGTAACATCTGTTTTATTGGTTAAAAGGAGTACGCGTATCATCATTTTCCATTTTAACAAGAGTTTTTGTAGTATACATCACATAATCTAAGTGACAGTCATCTTTTTCACCACTTACCTTAGTCCTCGTAATTAAATCAAAAGACAATGCATGAGAATCACTTTCGGACTTAACTTTTGTGACAGTCGCAACTGTCACCATCAAATCAGTCGATGCATCAATTAGCGGGATTTTTGCACCGTCAATTTCCAGCATATTTAGAGATTCTAAAGGGTCATAGTTGTAATTTGGAGCAACATCTGGCTCCGAACGAACAGTTTTATAGTCTAATATTAATGGCTTCATATCTGTAACAGGTATATCCTGTAAAAATAATAATTATCCATTCAATTTTCATCAATAAATAACCCTACATTTTTATTTAACTATAATCCTACATTAAAACAGAGCCATTAGACTAAATTATTTCAATTAATGATATATTTGACTTTAAACTTAAAACTGTTGATTAAAAATGCCAAATATAGACCTAAACTCGATCAAAATTTTTAAAAGAAATGGCGATGCGATTTCAACGAATAGAGGTTTCTATTATCAATACTTATCTTTCTTGAAGAAATGGATAACTAACTTTATAAATGGAGATGACAGTCCAATTTATACGGAAGTTGACAATGATATTAAAGAAGTTGGAAAGAACCTTGTGTTTACACAATTAAAATGCTATAGCTCAGATTTTAGTTTAAATTCAAAAGAGATTAAACATACTTTATTTGACTTTTTTATTACCTACCTTAGGTACAAGCAAAACAACATTACACCAAAATTCTCTTTTCTTACCAATTCTGGAATACAAAAGAGAGAAAAATTGTTGGGAAAGTGGCTTAACAGAGAAGTTTTTGATAATTCTAACGACCTTGAATCTTTAAAAAAGAAAAATAGAGAAATACTAAAAGGCGAATCTAATAAAATAAGGCAAGCTAAACTTAACCGCCAAAATATCTCTTCAATAAAAAAGCTTGAAATCAACGAAAGTTACAAAGCGTTTTGCACTATTCTCTCGGATGATTTAATTGTTGAAGATTTTTGTAGAGCTGTCCACTGGGATTTCGGGGAAATTACGACAGAGGAAGCTATTTTCCAAATTAGGCAAAACATATTATCCTTATTAAAGAACAAACTATTTGGTAATAAGCCGATCGAAATAATTTTTAGGGTTCTTTTGACCGAAATATACAGATGTTCACAGGAAACCGAAGCTTCTATGCGCTGCCTGACAAGCGTAGACTTACAAAACCTTTTAAGTTTAACAGATACTGAAATATCGCAAAGAATTGATTCGAAATTTATACAATTAATTGGTTTCGAATTAGAGGAAATAAAGGATAGAATTAAAGCGGTTGAATCCATACAGGAAAGTCAAGCTGTATTAATAGAAAAGCTAAGACCAAATACATTCGAAAAGCTTGATTTAACATTAGTTCCATATGTCAATGATGTAGAGGAAGTATTTGGTTGGGAAAATGAACTTGAGGAGGTATTTGATATTCTCAACAATAAAAAACTTATTACAATTAATAATTATGGTGGTGTTGGAAAAACGACATTTGCTAAAAAATTTCTTACAATTAACCGCAATAAATTTAATAACGTCGTATGGTTAAATATCGAGAAATCAGTAGAAACTTCATTTGTCTTTAATAACCTGTTGCTTTCTAACTTGCGTATCAAGTTGGATAAGGAAAAAACTGTAGAAGAACAGTTTAATATTATATTGAATGAGCTAGATAAAATTGGAGAAAATAACCTTATAATATTAGACATCCAAGAAAATGACGAGACTAATTCAGCACTTAACAACATTGCTAGTTTAAGAAACTGGAAGAAAATATTTCTCACGCGAGCGAAACTTAAAACGTTAAATCCTTACTTACTTCCGTATTTGGATTATAACAGTGCGATCAGCTTGTTTAAGTTACACTGTTCAAAGGAATTTGACGAAACAGTATTTAAATCTTTTATAAATTATATCGAGTTTAACTCTCTTATCATAGAGCTTGTCGCCAAAACTATTGAGAATGGATTTGATCTAACTTTAGAGTTTGTATTTGATTCCTTAGAAACACAAAATCTAAATAATGAATTGCTTAAAATAGATATTGACCTTTATGATAAGGAGAATAAAGTTACGGCCATATTTGACTTTATTCTACAAAAATTTTCTGTAAAAGGTATCAACGATACAGAAAAGTTCTTTTTGGAGTATCTTGCCTTACTCCCATCTACAGATATTGTCATTGAAGATTTAGTCTTAATTTGTGGCAAGGAATTTTATGATGGTAACAAACTAAGTTATATAAACTCAATTAATTCTTTAGAAAAGAAAGGGCTTGTACAATACGAGAATGATAAGAAAAGTATACGAGTCCATAAAATACTGCAACAAACAATTATATATAGATTAAGAGCTGGGAATAACGATTTTATAGGTTTCATGTTTTATATAACTTGGCTAACGCATAGATTAACCGAAGGTTATAATAATCCAAAAGAATCATTCAGATTTTTAAAATATGCGGAATCAATTTTAAATACCATTAAAGAAGAATATCGGACAAGTATTTATCAGCCGCTTTTAATTCTTGAAAATGAATATTTGCATCTATCATCATTCTTCTTTATACGTGATAATAGCGATGAATTATGGGCAGACCTGATAAGGAGAACTGAAAAATATTTAGGAAAGGATGCGCTTTGCTTGGGAGCGATGTATAACAATCTAGCATCAACATTAAATATTGAAAATTCTTTGGATGATATTATTAAATACCAAAGAAAAGCTAACAATTTATATCTACAACATTCTCGTGATTTTAAAAATGATAATTTATTAATGTATATAACATCATTACAAAATCTGGCTCAAGCATATCTTTTAAAAGATGATCCAGAAAACGTACTCAAATGTCTCCAAAAAGTAGCAGCCCTTAGAAAACAAAATTATTTTTATAATGATGCACAAGTCGGCGTGGGGTACACTATATTATCTGAACTTCACCGCAGGAACAAAAATTTTGATGAATCTGAGTCATTGATTAAGAAAGCTATTAAATATCATAATTCAATACCCAAAGAAAAGAGAAATGAATTTTTATTATCTATCTACTACAATAAATTAGCGGAGAGTTCCATTTTGAAAAACAACTTAGATGATGCAATAATACATCAATTAAGATCTGTAGAAATTCTGGAATCGCAAGAAATCAAAAATATACATGCTGTAAAGATGTATCAATTTCTCATTGACTTATTTAAAATAAGTAATAACCCTGATAACCATATAATTTATAAGGATAAACTTGAATCATTATTAAAATAGAATTGAGAAAGATATTACACATTCTTCCTGCTAAATGACGATTTAGCCCTTAAACGATTTCTAAAGTTTACTCCTCCGAGATACTCTTAAATATATAAAAACAAGTATATGGAAAATTGCTCAAATTCTCACCTGTTAATAGATGACACGACTTACGGATATGACTTAAAAAAGTTATTATGGAAACAGCAATATCATCAACCTGCTTTCAATGAAATGATAGCATTAACACTTAAACTCCTTAATATTGATTTCCAACATTGTGAAGAAAAAGACTTAAAAATATTCTTTACTGAAAATGAAATAAAGTTGTTCGAAGACACAAAACCTATCCAAAAAATTGACAATAAAGAGGTTTTAGCAAGATGGTTTGATGTAATGTTGACTCTAAATAAAAAGCACATTAAAGCCTACATTAAAAAAGCATATAAAAGCTATATCGATGTCTATGAAGCAACTACTGAAATACACTACTTAATACGCTCCCTTGCATTGGTAAAATATGCCAAGAGCTATTTTAATGATCTATATGAAGAGATATTTGAGAAGGCAAAGTTTGCGTTCATTGAATGTACCTCAGCATATTACCAACAGCTCATCATAATTGAATTATTATCTATCTATGGACAGAATAGATGCCAGGTAGAGTTTAATGAGTACATAGATCAAAAAATACTTCATTATATTACAATTAAAGATTTTCGTTCGGCAAGATTTTGTATTAGATCATTACAACTCATTGGCACATTAGACAGAAATCAATGCAATATTGAAATGGCTGAAAATTATGAAGCGGAAGGAGACCTTTATGTTTCAGAAATGCAGCCCAATACCTACTATCCGACGATTTCTGCAGTATACTTAAAGGGCTTTAGATTGATTGCTTCTGCACATGGATGTCAGGAATTACACAATAGGCTTCAACGAAAAGTTGCCAAATTTCAACTTGAGGACTTTCGTACAATTCAAGCAGCCGGCGTTCGTCTTATTCCAGAAATTGATATGGCCTCGATTCATAAAAATGTGCTAGAATTGAATCTAAGTACATCAAGTCTTGCATATCAAGCTTTGATAGAACTACCGATGATTTCAAACTCAGCAGTTGAGCAATTGGCAAAGTCCGATAGAGAATCTGCCATGGGATTATCCCGATTCTTCTCAGAACAGATCAAAATATCAAAAAAAGGCGCACAAGTCGCATCCGAAGATATTAACCAAAGCCACTTTAGCAATGCACGAACCTACTTGCGAGAGAGGCTAATGGCTTATATTTATTTTGTAAAGGGAAACTTGGACAGCTATATTGATATGAATTATGCAATGGTAGCTAAACTTTTAATAGAATCAAAAAGTCCATTTGTTCCGGAAGACAGATTGCATATTTATAGCTTAGGAATTACGGCTGGTTTTCAAAACGATTTTGTCACAGCCGCCCATCTACTTATTCCGCAGTTAGAAAATAGCCTTAGACACTTAGCTGTCTCAAACGATATCATTGTAACAACTT
Organism: Chryseobacterium arachidis; assembly: GCF_900129245.1. Lineage (GTDB taxonomy): Bacteria > Bacteroidota > Bacteroidia > Flavobacteriales > Weeksellaceae > Chryseobacterium > Chryseobacterium arachidis. The sequence goes on along the minus strand of NZ_FQUT01000001.1, from coordinate 767,761 downwards.
ATGACAAGAGATTTCATTTAGAAAATTTATTAGGAGGCTTGATTGCTAAAGTCCGCCCCTTGGGTAATGATGATATTATTGAAGAACTGGATAGTTTCCTTGTCAATAACAGCAACGTCAATTTTCGAAATGAAGTGCTGCATGGACTGCTGGAGACAACGCTTGTTCATAAGTATGGACTCTATGCTTGGTGGTTATGTTTGAAACTGATACTGAAAACGAAGCTAATTTTCCCAAATATAAAATAGAAGTTATAAAGTACTAAAGTCAAATGGGCTATTCTTGCCATATTAAGTACGATCAGATTGAATAGTTGTTTATATAAGATTTAATTTCCTTCATTTATATGAAATCTTTAGAAATTTAAAATCAAAACATTTTTATATATAAAAAGTGATGCAACAGTTCTGTTATTATCATAACATGTTTTAAATTTGAGAAAAAGTTCAAAATATAAAAAATGGGAAAATTTGTAGTCCATAAGAGATTCAACGGCGAATATCAATTTAATCTTAAAGCTTCGAATGGTCAGATAATTTTATCTAGTGAAGGTTATATTACTAAAGTTAACTGCTTAAACGGTATCGAAGCAGTAAAGGCAAATTCGAAGAATGATGATCGATTTGATAGAAAAAGTTCAAGTAACGGAAAATATTACTTTAATCTGAAAGCTTCTAATGGTCAAATAATCGGAACTAGTGAAATGTACGAAACTGATTCTGCCAGAGAAAATGGAATACAATCTGTGAAAGTAAATGCCAGCACTGCTATAATTGATGATCTTACCTTATGAGCATGCCAGTAGTTTCGGTGATTCAACCTATCCTTGCCAATGGAGTAAGATTACTGATTGACACAAATATATATCTTGATTTTTACCGTAGTAACAAAGATTCAATTCAGCTTTTGAGTGAATTATCAAAGCATCTTGATAAAATAGTACTAACTGACCAGATTATTCAGGAATTTGAAAGAAACAGAGAGGTTGTGTTGAAAACTTTAAGAGCAAGTTTTGAATCAGAGTCACGCTTAAAATATATTTCAAGCGCATTTCTACAAAACTTACCCGAATTTGCTACGCTTCAAAAAGCGCAAAAAGATTACGACAAATGTCGAAGAGACGTCATCTCCTCAATAGATACCATCATTGATTCTCCTGAAAAAGATCCCGTTTATTCTTTTTTTTCAGACATGGTCAGTGTATGCCGATTGAATAATGCAATTTTGAACACAACCGATGAAATTATCGAAAGAGCGCACAAGCGAAAACTTATTGGAAACCCTCCCACTTCATCGGGATTTTCAATTGGTGATGAAATTAATTGGGAGATCGTCATTGCGAATTTAAAGGAGAATATTATTCTAATCGGTAGAGATAGTACCTATACAACTAATTTTTCTTTTCTTAAAAGGGATTTTCATAGAAATACTGGTTGCTTAATAACAAAGCTTACAAACAGTATTACCGAAGCTTTAAAAGAAATTGGTGTCGTCATGACCGCTGAGCTTGAAAACGTTGAGCAGAAAATGATTGAAGAATTAAAAGTTTACAATGAATTTTGGACGACTCCAATTACTAAAGAGGAAAAAACCAGCGAAAGGTAGAACTTCGTATTTTATTTATTTCATATATTTGGCTAAATAAATTAGTTGTTCTTTGTAATCGTCGATAAATATTTACTTCCTCAAATTTACAAAACGATTAGTGGCAAATTCATGGCAGTAAATTAAACATACTTATAAAAATTGGGTTTAAAGTAATTTGGAAGAGGTGGTTCGAATCCCTCCCTTTCCGCTGAGACATAAAAACGCAGTGTGAGGCATGGAAAATAAGATTGTGGCAGAATCGTGGCAAAATGATTCTTTAACAGTCGCAAAACAGCTCTAACAGGGCTAAAAACAAAGAAAGTTCCAGTCCCTCACTCTCCGCTTAGTGTGAAAGTTAAAACTTTCAAAAACGCTTAAAGTTCTTTTAAAAAGCTGTAATTTAATTTATTACAGCTTTTTTTGTGTTTTTATGTGTCGCAAAATTTTCACAAATGCTCATAATATTTGTGGCAGAATCATGGCAGTTTTTATTTAGAAAAAAAACTACCACAAAAACAGATGTAATCCATTGATTATTAACAGGTAAAATAATTTAACATCTTGATTTTCATGTGATTTAATTCGAATTTTATTAACCCTAAAAAATCGAATTATGTTAGAAAGTAGTTTTGGCGTAAATTTTTTCCTTAAAACGCCTTGGAAAAAATATGATCAGTTGAGATTTGTATACCTTCGTATTACTGTTGAAGGTGTCTCAAAAGAGATTTCAACAAAAAGGAAATGGAATATTGTACGATGGAATCAGAAGATGGAACGTGCAATAGGAACAAAAGAAGATGCCGGGTCATTGAATCATTTCTTAGATTTTATAACTACGGGAATCACTAACTTTAGAACAAAGCTAATTAATAGTTCGGAGACTATCACAGCAACTAAACTTATTGAATATGCTCAGGGGAAATCTTACAGCAAAGCTAAGGTTCTAGAAGAATTTCGAAGCATCCAAAGCTAAAACCTCACGAACACGAAAAAGGGGATTAGACTTGGATAAAATGTAAAAATGAAGAAGCAGCTCATTCGCTGCTTCTTTACTAAATCCTGAAGAGGAACGTTACGCAAGATATTACGCCACAAATCTTGATTTCCTGATCTACAATAAACTGGGAAAAAATCCTGTATTAGCCATAGAAGTAGATGGATATGAATACCATAAACTAGAAAGCCGACAAGCCGAAAGAGATATCATGAAAAATGAAATTTTGGAGAAGTATGGAATTCCGTTGGTAAGGTTTTCGACCAGGGGAAGTGGGGAAAAGGATTAGCTTATTAATAAACTAAATCAATTTAAATAGCCAGATAAATTAAACTAACACTGACTAATTCAAATATGGCGAGATATGCTTCGGATATTTCGCAACATTTAATCTTGTTGTCTCGCTTAATTAATTTTATTTTTTATCGTTTTTTGAGACTCTAATTAAATCATGGTAATGATATACTTAATTGTACCATAAATTGCATAATGTTACGGTAGTTAATGCCCAAACAATCTTTGATCTTCATTTAAGAAAAATCATTTTGTACGCCAAAGTATATAATTATCATCTTTTTTTAGCAACACTATATTTCAGTGTCCAATTTTAACAAGTTAAATCCGGAAGAGCTATACTCTATCCGGACTCAACTTATAAATCACTAAAGCTATCAATGTAACTATTGTAGCTATAGTTCTACTTTTTCTCCGCTCTTACTTTAAGGTTCCTTAGCCAGATCTGCAGTGAATTTTCCAAGCCTTTTTGAAACGTATTGCTCATTAGAGATACCAGCCATCCTTCCATACTTTCTTCAACTTTCACTTTGGTTTTTCCATTATGCTCAACAAATGACCAGTTGTGTATCGCAAATGCTCCGAAAGCTTTACCTGTCCAGCCGATTTTACGTCTCTGCTGTACTGTATGCAGAGTAGAATGAATCGTCAATCCTCCACTTTTCCAGTCAAAAGTGCTGCCTTTTTCGAAGGGCCCGTTTAGTTTAGCGTCTTTAACATCACTATGCCAATCCGTCCAATAATTGATACCACTCATAATCCCACAAACCTTTTGTGCAGGAGCATTTATTGTGATTTCCTGATAAGTTTTCACAGGAGCTTTCTTATTGATAGATTCTGACACATTGTATGAGGTAAATATTTCAAGGCAAGTAAGTGTTATCACGACTATTCCTATTATTAAAATAAAACTATAAACTAACTTTTTCATATTGATTATTGTTTTGATTATTAAATTATTTGAAAAAGTTTAAGTGATCCTGAACAAATTGCTCGAAGTCTATCGCTGGCCTTTCTGTTATATCATGAACCGTATTAAAAATTTCTGAAGCCTCTCCTCTTGCATAATGAGCATAATCTTCAATAAGACCTCCGATCTGCCATTCCGGAAACCCGACGGCCTTTAATGCTTCCTGCATCTGTTCGGTATTTAAATCAACATAGGTAATGTCTTTCTCCAGTAGACGGGAAAAAATTTCTGCCATTTGGAAATGGGTAAGAGATTGCTCTCCTGTTATATTGTAGATCTTGTCTTCATGTCCAGCCTCTGTAAGCACTCTTGCCGCTACGCCTGCAATATCCCGAATATCCACTGCACTAACAGTTGCGTTTCCCAATGAGCCATAAAATTTTCCCTCATATTTAATGGAATGTCCAAACGCTAAAAGACCTTGCATAAATAAATTAGGGCGTAAAAAAGTATAATTCATTCCTAACTCCCGGATCCGGTTCTCAACGGCAGCATGATACCTGAGAAAACGCACCGGTGATGCTTCTTCAGCAGCCAGTTGAGATAATTTCACAATATGCTTCACACCTGCTTTATATGCTGCATCGACAAAATTGAGCTGAAGCTCTTCGGCATGCTCTGAAGAGTTGGTAAGTAAAAATATCTTCTCGATTCCTTGTAGCGCTTGAACAAGGCTATCAGTATCGGATAGATCACCGACCGCTACTTCGGCCTGCGGTAAATTTGCCATTAGGTCTCCCTGATCATTATTTCGAACAAGAACTTTAAAAGGTACGTTCATATTCACCAATTGTTTAACAAGCTGTGTACCCACACTTCCTGTTGCTCCTGTAATTAAAAGATTTGTACGTTTCATATAAATTGTTTTTTAATACTCCAAAATTCGGTTTATTAAAGAATCAAAAATTGTAAGAAAACGAAGATGCACATTGAGTACAGGATAGAAAATATTTAAAAAAATGTCGATCAGCATTTTTTATGATAGCTGACCGACATCTTTTATTATGTTGTATAGATTTAGAAAAAAATAAAATTCTGATTAATTCTTAGGATCACAGATGGCTTCCTGGAATTTTAAATATTTTGACGGGCTAAGATGAATATAATATTTAAAATCCTTAATCAGCTGGCTTTGATCATAATAGCCGCACTGATTTATTATATCAAACCAATCAACCTTAGTATTTTCGCACGAAATATTCTGAACAACCTGAATGGCTTTTAAAAAACGTTGATACCGGCAGATTTCCTTTGAGGTATAGCCAAAATGTTTCTTATGGCTACTTTGGATCGATCGCTCAGAAAGTTTGTTCTGTTTGGAAATTTCTTTTATCGGGCTGAAAGTAGTCCGGTCAAAAACAGCGATCTGCTCAGCAATTCCATTCCGGTTTCGTAGATAAGGTCGGCAAAATTCAAGTATTTTCTGAACCCGATTTTCATTACAGCCGATATCTTTCAATACAGACCAGAGCGATGTAAAACAATTTTGATGAAGTAATTCGTCAGGATCCATTTCCAGTCCCTCTGCCAAATCTGCATTACCAAAGAACCTAAAAAAAGCATCATCTTTAAAGTTACAGACCAAGATTTCCGCATCTGCTGGAAGTACGTAATTAAAAGCATGTTTTATAGGTCCCAATACAATACATTTTTCAACTTTGATCTCTTCTTTATTTTTAGAAATAAACGATGCCGGAGTGCCAAAACTGAAAATCATTATCGTCTGATACGAAGGTAAAAGTGTTTTTTCTACGGTTTCTCCAGATCTATTTTCCGCACAATAAAAATGCGAAAAAACATCTTCAAATTCTGTAGGAGCAGATATTCGGTAACTAGTATAACCTTCCATATTTCTAACTTTTGGAATTAAACCATCAGCACTTTGAAGTACTGTTTGATCTTATTGTGCTACTATAGAATTTTAACCAAACAAATATATTTAAAAATTCACAATGCTGTCTACCAATAAAAGCCGTTGATTTTTATATCAACGGCGATCGCTTACGCATGAAAAATTAATCCCAAGCCATAAACCCTTCGTAGGCGAAATAAATTAATGCAATGTAAAAGCCATATTTAATTAATTTTTTAGCTGCCTTATAGCTTTTGAACAATACCGGATTGTAAGCTGATCTGTCGAATGTTGTTTTTGTTGTTTGTTCCATTTTGTTTTATTTATTATGGTTGTTATAAAATTGTCCTCCGGTTGATAAGAAATATAGAAATATTCTTTTTCTACTCCAAAGAATGTCTTCGAAACAATAGCATTGGTCATTAATACATAGGTATTACTTGCTATATCGTTTTTCAACAGTGCATGCGCCTTAACGACGGGCTCTCCATATAATTTTTTAAAGGTACCAATGGTATATTCTGAGAAAGTTCCGTAGTGTGCTATTAATTTTAACGATAAGCCTAATTTATATCCAAGTATAGCCTCTATTTCTTTAAGTTTTATTGTAAAGCTTCTTAGCATTGTTTCGTACAGTTTTAAGATTTTCTGCGTAGAGGGCTTTTTACCAAATTTGTAAAACAATATGGCATCGCCTTCGATTTCGGACACGTTCATCTTCAATTCATTAGCTTGCAAAATTGTAGAAAGTAGTTCCTTGTGATATAGCGACCTGCTTCGATGCAAATACTATTAACAAATTCGGTATAACCACTTATGTCTGGAATGATAATAATTCCTCCTTCAACCCGAATGTTCTTGTTTTCTGACAAATATTGCTTATATAAATACTCCATGATGTCACATTTTTAGTTTTTTCTGAGACAAATTTACATTCATCAATGGAGCAGAAATTGTAAGAAAACGAAAAAAGCTTTCAGGTTAGACAATCCTGAGAGGAATTACACTTAAAATTTAGTTAATGATATACTTAAATGTACCATACGCTTTTAGTTATATAAAGTTACGGCAATTAATCCTTAAAAAATCTTTAAACTAAGTTCAATTTAAATCACTTATAAAATTTTTAAGGTAATGATATATATACTTTACTATACCAGTATCCAAATTAAATTATTTTGCTTTTTTTTAAGCTTCATACAGGAGCTTCGCCAAAGGTAATTCGTTCCAGCACGACAGTGTAATAATGATCTTTATAGATGCATTTCAGCCCCTATAATGATGATAATCTGGATACAACCTATGCCAATTCGGCTATTTTTTCTGCGAAAACAATTAAGAACTTTGGCATATAATTAAAACAGAAAAAATATGCTAAAAGGAAAAGTGATCGCCATTACAGGAGCAAGTGCAGGAATCGGGAAATCTGTTGCAATTGAATTGGCTAAAAATGGTGTAAAAGTTGTTCTTGGTGCAAGGAATACACTGGAGCTGGAAAAGGTTGTTAATGAAATCAAAAACCTTGGGCAGGAAGCTATCTTTCAAAAGGTAGATGTAACGAAAAAAGAGGACTTGGATAAGCTTGTTAATATGGCTGTTGAGCGTTATGGCACTTTGGATGTCATCATCAACAATGCCGGAATAGCCAAACTCTCCAGAATAGATCAGCTTGATACCAAAGGTTGGAATGAAATGATCGATATAAATTTAAAAGGCACTTTATATGGAATGGCGGCGGCGATTGCTGTATTTAACAGACAAAAATACGGGCATATCATTAATATAATTTCAACTTCCGGATTGAAGATTGTGCCTACCCAAGGAGTTTATGCAGGAACAAAAAATGCTGTTCGTACAATTACAGAAGCATTCCGCCAGGAATCCGAAGGAAATATACGGATTACCGGGATTTCGCCGGGGTATGTTAAAACAGATTTTGCCGTCAAAAGTGTTGACACTGAACCTTTAAAAACAGCTATTTCGTATACCGTAGACCAATTGGCCATAAGTCCAAAAGCTATAGCAGATGCGGTAATTTTTGCAATAAGCCAGCCAGCGAAGGTAGAAATTGGTGATATTGTTATCCGTCCGTCGGCTCAAAATTGATTATATTTGAATAATGGAATCGCAGACAGTACATCATATTACAACTGTATCACAGTTGGTCCGGGAGCTTGGACTGGAAGCACCAGCGCATCCTCTTGTTACAGTGGTAGACTATAGTACTGTTTCAACTGGATTGTTGGCTAAGGGACAAAAAATAAGCCTTGACCTGTATAAAATTTCCTTTAAACCCGATTACAGAGGTCAAAGCAGGTACGGTCAGGGATATTACGATTATGAAGATGGGGGGCTTGCATTTTTAAACCCAAGCAGATTGTTTTTTTTCCTGAAGATCCAAATAATTTTCAGGGCTTTTCCTTATACTTCCATCCCGATTTCATTAGAAACTATGCATTGGGAAACGCCATAAACCACTTTGGCTTTTTCTCTTATGCAGTTTCTGAAGCATTGTTTTTGTCTGCGAAAGAAAAAGATATTATTTCGAATTTATTTACTTCTATTACTAATGAATTGGATACTAATATTGACGCATTTACTCAGGACGTATTGGTTTCACAGATAGAACTCCTTTTGAATTATAGCAACCGCTTTTACAACCGTCAGTTCATCACAAGAAAAGCAATAAACAACGATATCGTTGACGCTTTAAACAAACTTTTAGAAGTATATTATGATCGGGGAAATTGTTTAGAGATGGGCATTCCGTCTGTACAGTATATCAGCAAAGAGCTGAACCTCTCACAACGCTATCTCAGCGATTTGCTGCAATCGGTAACCGGTTTGAACACCCAGCAGTATATACAAAATGTAATGATTGAACGCGCCAAAGATAAGCTTTCAACAACTGAACTTACCATTAGTGAGATTGCCTATGAGCTAGGGTTTGAGTATCCACAATCATTCAGCAAATTGTTTAAAAACAAGACAAACATCTCCTTTAGCTTTTAGAAAGTCTTTTAATTGATGCGTTATCAAATTGATCCGTCAAAGCATAATTATCCATTATAATACCGGATTATTTACTGATCTGCAATTCAAAGCTGTACAATATTATAAATTAATTAACGGATTTATCATTTCCTCTTTTCCGGACGAGAAAAAGATTTACTTTCAATTTCTAATGCAACTGAAAACAGATACAGTTCATACCATAAAAAGGTATTGATTAATTAAAAGATTTACGAAATTCCATTGGGGAAATATTCGTTTTCGCCTTGAACAGTTTATTAAATGACTGTGAATGTTCGAAGCCCAGTTCATAAGCGATCTCACTAATGGTAAGTTCAGTTGTAGAAAGTCTCTCTTTAGCTTTTTCGATTACTTTCTCGTGGATGATCTGCTGCGTGGTTTGTCCTGTCAGTGATTTGAGTACCCCCCGCATATATTGTGTCGACATATGTAGCTTCTCAGATAGCAGCTGTACCGTAGGTAACCCATGCTTTATGATATTTTCTCCTTCAAAATACTCATTAAGAAAGATCTCCAGCTTCTCCAAAAACTGATGATTAGCCTTCTTACGTGTTATAAACTGACGCTGATAAAAACGCTGGGAATAGTTAAGCAGTGTTTCCAATTGCGAGACAATAATATTCTGGCTGAACTGGTCTATATTGCTCTGATATTCCTGCTTAATGTTTTCGATGATCTGCTGCATTTTTAGTTCCTCCTCTTCTGATAAAAACAGCGCTTCATTCACTGAATAATCAAAAAATTCATATCTTTTGATCAAAGCGGAAAGTGCCGTGTTCCAAAGAAAGTCAGGATGGATCATCAGCATCCATCCCGAAGGATTCTTACCTTCTTCTTCACGTATTACACTTAGCACCTGATGCGGCGCCATGCAGAACATCACACCTTCGTCAAAATCATAATCCTTCTGGCCGTATCTGTACTTGTGGTTCATGTCACGTTTTACCGAAATCATATAAAAATCGAATATCAGCCTCTGTTTTCCGATCCTGGAAGGCTTTTCCATGTCTTCAAAATTGATCACGCTGATCAGTGGATGCTTTGGTGCCGGCAAACCTCGCAGCCTATGAAATTCGGAAATGGTCTTCAGTCTTAGCGGTTTGTTATCGGACATGATTTTACAGATTTTAGTATTAAAATGAATAAATACAAAAATACAAATTATTGATGCTCAGAAAAATAACATGAATCTTTCAAATCTTCCAGTAAAGTTGGGTGAACCGGATTCCAGCCCAATGCCTTCCTTGTCTGAATACTGGAGCTTAGATTGTCCAGCTTTGCAAAATGTGTAAACCAAGAAAAATGTGACTCAGCTTCATGTGAATTCAGGGAGACCAAAGGGATATTTAAACGTTCGGCAATTTCAGTGGCTACCTTTTTAAGCTGAATACCCTCTTCTGCTACAGCATGATATCTGGTTCCCTTTTCAAATGGTTTCTCCAGAGCTAAACGGTAAAGCTTTGCAGCATCCAAACGGTGGACAGCTGGCCAGTGGTTATTTCCGTCACCAATGATGGCAGAGACTCCTTTTTCCTTTGCGATTTTGATAAATAGCGGAACAAAACCGATTTTATCTCCTTCACCATGTACAGATGGTGATAATCTGATCACGGCAACATTCACGCCTTTTGCGACCTGATCGTCAGCGGCATTTTCAGTTGCAATTCTTGGGTGCGGATGATTAACGCTACGGTCATGCTCTGTTGTAATGCCATCTTTTGAAAAAAGTGCTGTTCCCGAAGTGATCAGAAAGGGCTTCTCTGTACCGACCAAAGCATCTCCAATAGCATTGATCACTTCCTTATCCAATTCACACATCTCCTGAAAACGCCCAAAATCATGAACAAATCCTAAATGTATAACAGCATCCGCAGCCTTAGCTCCTGATTTTAGGCTCTCAAAATCAGTCAGGTCGCCATAATAGGCTTCTGCTCCTGCCTCAATTAATTTCTTTGCAGATTCTTCTGATCTTGCAAGTCCAAGAACCTCGTGACCGGCTCCTAATAATTCCTGGACTACAGCTGTTCCAACGAAACCTGTAGCGCCTGTTACAAATACTTTCATATCCAATATTATTTATGAAGCAAAGTTCAGGTTTGACGGGATGATACATGTAGCCAAAAATAGCTTTGTTGTATCCAGAATTTATAAAAATACAAAACTTGAAATCAAAGGCTAATTTAAATTTTCTGCTTCTTTATTTCTCTGATGATATTTTACCTATCTAAAAAGTCCCGCAGAGGTTATCCGCGGGACTTTTTACAACTATTTACGGAGAAATGCCGTTATTAAGTCAAACCCAAGTATTATAAAACCGGAAGTGTACCGCCATCAATCCTGTAGTTTGCTCCTGTGATGTATTTTGCCTCAGGTGAAACCAAAAAGCTGACAAGTTCTGCTACCTCCTCGGGTTCTGCCATTCTGCCTAATGGAAGATCTCCAATTTCATTTTTAATGGATTTAAAAGTTTCCTCAATAGACGTTCCACTTTTTTCTGCGATATCAGCAATAAAAGCTTCCATCAAAGGTGTTTTGACCAAGCCTGGAGAAACTGCATTAACTCTTATCCCTTGTGGTCCCAATTCGCTTGCCAAAGCTTTTGTATAGGCATTTAAAGCAGCCTTTGAAGCAGAATACGACATGGTCATTTTCCAAAGAGGCTGTAATGCAGCGCCTGTAGATATATTGATGATCACGCCCTGCTTCTGTGCCACCATGCCCGGAATCAGTGCTTTATTTACCCTTACAGCAGACATGAGATTCAGCTGTATCTCGTTATTCCAGTCCTCATCAGTTAAGGTACTGTATCCCCCACCAGGGCTGGTATTGGCTCCGGCATTATTTACCACAATATCCACTTTGCCGAATTTTTCCAGAAGTTCGTCTGCAATGATCTGGCCTGCCTCCGGTTTGCTCAGGTCACCTGCTATAAAATAATGCACAGTTTCCTCATCTGGTTTTGTACGGGCTGTTATGATAACCTGAGCCCCCAGCGAAGAAAGCTTATCAGCAATCGCTTTTCCGATACCTTTTGTTCCGCCCGTAACGAGCGCTATTTTTCCTTCTAATGAATTTTCCATAATGTTAAATTGAAATATTATGTTGCAAATCTAAACCCAATACTTTACATTTGAAAGTAGTTACATAAATGTAAAGTAATACCAAAAAGTACAGCCTTACAGCAAATCAAAACGTTATGAGCAAAAAAAATTCTGAAAAAATTTTAGGTAAGTGTGTGATCCAGGAAATTTTGGATATAATTGGAGGGAAATGGTCAATGTCAATCATTTTTGCTCTTCTTCACGGTACCAAAAGATTCAACGAGCTTCAAAAATTAGTTACCAATATCAATACCCGAATGCTGGTGAAAGAATTAAAGAATATGGAAGAAAATGGAATTGTTATCCGGGAGGTTTTTGCCACTGTACCCCCAACAGTGCAGTATACACTCACAGAAAAAGGAAGAAAGCTGGAACCCAGTCTTACAGAGCTCTTCAAATGGGGCGAAGAATTTGTAAATTAAATCTTGATATTTTAATTTTCCAGCGAAAGGATTATCCAAAATATCGCCAAATCATTATCTGATGTTAGACTACAGCCATCTTCCTCCACTAAATTAGCTAAGCTTCTAAAGGCGCTTACTACAAAATTATGTCAGTTTGCTATAGATTAGCTAGCTTTGCGATATGCCAGATAAGAAAAGTTTAGCGGCATTTTATGCCCATAAGTTTCATGATACACCACCGATCCCACCGCTGGGAGCCGGAGAGTTCAACGTTTTTCGGCTGGCGGACAGTAATGGCGGAACTTCTCCCGCACCATATGCTCGTTATGATTTCTTTAAGATCATGCTGATCCGTGGCAGGCACCGCTGTCATTATGCGGATAAAAGCATTGAACTGACCGGTAGTACACTTATTTTCTTTAATCCAGCAGTTCCCTACCGTTTTGAACGGCTCGATCATGACTCGGCGGGATATTTTTGTTTGTTTAAAGAATCTTTTTATCTGGAATATTTACGGAACGGAATTCAGGATATGACCATGTTTCAAAGAGGTCATCAGCATGTGTATCCTTTAAATAACAATCAGGATAAGGATGTGGAATTGCTTTTTGAAAAGATGCTGAATGAAGCTACTTCCGATTATCGGTTTAAATATAACCTGCTCAGAAATCAAGTGTTCGAACTGCTTCATTATACAATGAAAATGCAGCCTTGTGAAAATTTATTCGAGCATCCAGACGCCAATGCCCGCATCACCTCTATTTTTACTGAAATGCTGGAACGCCAGTTTCCGATTGAATCAATTGCACAGTGTCTTGAAATGCGTTCGCCAGCTGATTTCGCAGAAAAGCTTGCAGTACATGTCAACCACCTCAACAGGGCAGTAAAGCTTACAACCGGAAAAACTACAACGGAACATATTTCACAGAGGATAACTGCGGAGGCCACCGCTCTGCTCAAACATACGGATTGGAATATCGCTGATATCAGTTATTGCCTTGGCTTCGCCCATCCCTCGCATTTTACTTATTTTTTTAAGAAACAGACCAATGCTACACCTACTTCTGTCCGCAATGTTTGAATTTTGATAGTAACGGTTTGATTTGAGTTAATCGCAGAATATCCTTCTGTCTAACTTTGCATCATAAAATCAGACAAAATGCAAAATCAAAAAACATGGTTCATTACCGGAGCTTCAAAAGGTCTTGGCCTCACTTTAGCTAAACAGTTATTAAAAGCTGGTCATAGCGTAGCTGCCACATCCCGTAATACGGAAGTGCTCATTGATGCTATCGGTAAAAAGTATACCGATAATCTATTGCCGTTAAAGGTAGATCTGGCCAATGAGAACAGTGTTTCAACCGGAGTACAAAAAGCATATGAAAAATTTGGGAGCATAGATGTTGTGGTGAATAATGCAGGGTACGGGATCGGAGGAACTATAGAAGAACTCAGCGACAGAGAAACCCGAGACAGTTTCGATATTAACGTATTCGGAACGATCAACGTGATCCGTCATGTAGTACCGATCATGAGAAAACAATCATCTGGGCATATCATTAACATTTCATCCATTGCAGGCATTGCTCCCTCTGCAGGCTGGTCGATATATGGTGCTGCTAAACATGCCGTGATCGGTCTTACAGAAGTATTGGCTGATGATGTCAAAGCACTCGGTATTAAAGTAACACTGATTGCTCCGGGTGCCTTTCGTACAAATTTTAACAACCCCGACTCTCTTGTTCTGGCAGAAAATAGAATTGAAGCCTATTCCCATATCCACAATCTGAATGACCGTTTTGCTGCATTAAGTGGCAGCCAAAAAGGAGATCCCCTAAAGGCAGCAAAAGTGATGATGGAAATCACCGAGATGCAGCAACCTCCGCTCTATTTACTTTTGGGCAGTGATGCATATTCGCGTGCGTTGACAAAACTCAATCTGCTTAAATCTGATTATCAGCAGTGGGAAATGCTTACAAAATCAACAGATTTTTAATGACAGGAAGTTGCCAAAGAACGGTCTATAACAAGTCTGTGGTATAAAAAATAATATTAATTTTTAATAATATCCAGGTTAATCAGGACGTTCCGGCAGTTGGGTTTCTAATTTCAATCCATGGCGATATGTGCTGATTGTTACATTCCGACATTACTGATTATTACGAAAATAAGCTTTCTGGCAAAACTTAAAACAGTTGCTCCAATTCATTTCTGTGATCCTCACCCCATTGTGCAGTTAACTTGATAACAGGTATCAGGCTTTCGCCCAACTCGGTAAGTTCATACTCTACTTTCAGGGGAAGCTCATCGTAAACGACTTTCTTGATTAAGCCGTGTTCCATCAATTGGTTCAGCTGCGCGTCAAGTACACGCCGGGAGGCATTAGGTATTTTCCGCTGGAGTTCACCAGGACGTTTAATTCCTGAATGTATCGCCCAGAGTAAACTTATTTTCCATTTTCCCTGAACCACCTGCAGGAAAAGATGTAAACCGCAATCCAAATTGACCGGAAGCTTTTTTTCGTACATCGCTTATTTATTTTGTAGCTAAAAAATTGGTATAGATAAATTTGTCCGTAATTGACATAGCTGCTTTCTACAACTAACTTTGCTGCAAAGTAAATGTAAAAATATGAAATACAAGTTATTTGGATCAAAAACCGGGCTTTATGCCAGTGAAATAATATTGGGAGCTGCCAACTTTGGAACAAGAAAAGGCTATGGTGCAGACCAGCAGGAATCAGAAAAGATTCTAAAAGCTTACGCAGAGGATGGTGGTAATTTTATCGATATTTCGGATGTTTACCAATTTGGAGAAGCGGAAGAAATCGTGGGTAATTTTATGCAAGGTCAGCGGAGCAATTTTATTATCTGCTCAAAATACACCAGAAGCAGTGACCCCAGCCCGGCCATCAGTAATTTTGGCAATAACCGCAAGTCTATGCGGCTGGCTGTTGAAAAGAGTCTGAAAAGGCTGAAGACAGATTATATTGATATTTATATGCCTCATTATGATGACTGGGTAACTCCTTTTGAAGAAATAGCCATTGGACTACAGGATCTGATCCGCGAAGGAAAAATACTGTATGCGGGACTGACGAATTTTCCGGCATGGAAGGCATCATCCATTGCATCATTAATAAAACTTTCTGCATTGCAAGTTGAGTATAATTTATTGCAGCGTACAGCAGACCGTGAACTGATCCCGATGGCAAAAGAATTTGGTCTTGGTGTGATGATATACTCACCTCTTGCAGGCGGACTGCTTACCGCAAAATACAGAAAGGGAGAAGCAGGGCGCATCAGTCATTCTACTGACGCTGAATATTCGGAAGACGAAAAAACCAAACTGATCATTGATGGACTGGTAGCAATTGCAGAAAAATATGAAGCTACGCCTGGCCAAATTACATTTGCATGGACTTTATCCAAGAATGCATTTCCCTTGCTTGGAGCACGAAATATCAATCAATTTGGGCAAAGCATTAAAGCTGCTGAAATCAATTTGACAGCTGAAGAATTAGCACATTTAGATGCCTTAAGCTCCATTAGTTTGGGGTATCCGCACGATCTGTTGAATACTGTACGGGGTTGATTAGAATGATCAACCGACTGTAGATCTGAAAGAAGTAATCTAAAAGGTTACTTCGTTCAGATTTACACTTTTAAAATCATTATTTGAACCTAACTTTTATCGGTTATCAGTCTTTTATGCTTCTTTCCCCACTCGATCATATCGGTAATTAAAGCTCCATATTCCTTTGCATACTCTGTAAACTCATATTCTATAATTGATGGGAAATCTATATCAACTTTACGTGTGATCAGTTTATTGGCTTCCAGCTCCTTTAAATTTAGTGATAACATTCGTTTGGTAATTGTGGGAATACTCTTTTCGATATCACTGAAACGCTTATTACCATTACATATTGAGTAAATTATAGGCAGTTTCCACTTACCTCCGATCACATAAATTGTATCCTGCAATGCTTTAATATCCTGAGCATCAATTGTTGTTTTTACACATTCTTTCATATCCTTATTCTTTACTATTCGGTTATCAGCGCAAATTTTGCCTTCATTCAAGACTTCCATTTTTTGCTCCCGAGTATCAGCCATGATACTGGTTACAAAGTTATACCTAATTGCTTATAACTTTGCATAAGAAATTGAGATAAAGATCAAAATTTTAAAAAATTTATCACATTCTCAACAATATTATATAATCATTCAAATGAAAGCAGTCATACTAAAAAAACAGGGAGATGTTGACCAATTATCAATGGTAGAGCTCCCTATTCCAACACCCAATGATGATGAGGTGCTCATCAGAGTACATGCAATAAGCATTAATCCCACAGATATATATGCCCGGCAAAACCCTGCATTAGACTACATATTTAACAATGAAACCCCCAAAATATTGGGTTGGGATATTTCGGGTGTCATTGAAACTGTAGGAAACAATGTCAGCACATTTACTGTTGGTGATGAGGTGTTTGGTCTACTCAATTTCCCAACTTTTACAACAGCCGGACACGCTAAAGCTTATGCAGAATATGTAGTTGCCAACATAGCTGATATTACAATAAAACCTGATAATATCTCCCATGATGAAGCTGCTGCTGCAGGCATGGCAGCATTAACTACCTGGCAGCCGCTCATTAAAAATCCTATAAAAATGGGTGATCGTGTACTTATAACCGCAGCAGGTGGCGGTGTGGGGCATTTTGCAGTGCAGTTTGCCAAATATTTTGGTGCTTATGTTATTGCTGTAGCTTCCGGATCAAAAAAGGATTTGGTGATGAGCCTCGGCGCAGATGAATTTGTCGATTATCAAAAGACTGACTTCCTAAAGGTAACCGAACCGGTAGACTATGTTATTGAAGGATTGCGGGATGAGCATATCCAAAAAACCCTTAGTATAGTGAAAAAAGGAGGTACATTATTAAGCCTATGGTCTCACATTGAGGGAAGCGAATGGGAAAAGCGTGCTAAAGAATTAGATGTGCATGCCTATTACAATGCTGTTGTTTCAAACGGGAAAGATATGACCGCCATTGCAGGATTAATGAAAGAAGGTTTAGTAAAATCACATGTTTCCAAGAAGTTTAAACTTGAAGAAATAGCACAGGCTCATACAGAACTTGAAAAAAATCACACTGCAGGTAAAATTATCGTCAATCCGTAACAATAAAGCTTTAATGAAAGTCTTAGAAATTGTACATATTCAATGTTACAAGCATTAGATTATCTATAAACTGATATTAACGAACTTACAATAAAATTTAAATAAAATGTCAAAATTAAAAGAAAAAGCAGCCTTCGTTACCGGAGGAACTCGCGGAATGGGAAAAGCAATTGTAGAACGCCTTGCAAAAGAAGGCGCAATGGTTGCCTTCACTTATTTAAACTCAGAAAGCAACGCTCAGCAAATCGTATCTGATATTGTTGAGGCCGGAGGAAAAGCAGTAGCCATAAAAGCTAATGGAGCAATTCAAGGAGCTGTAGAAAGTGCCATCGAAGAAGCTGTAGCAGCATTTGGTAGGATCGATATACTGGTCAATAATGCTGCTGTAGCCGTAAACGGTCCAATTGAAACTGCAAGCGAAAGAGCAGAAGCATACAATAACCAGATCGATGTAAATATTCGTTCTGTTGCCGAAGCCGTTAGAACTGCACAGAAATATATGCCTGACGGTGGAAGAATCATCAACATTGCCTCGGTTGGTGGAATCAGGATTGGCAGTCCGGGTATGTCTGATTACATAGCCACAAAAGCCGCTGTTTCTGCTTATACCCGAGGTCTTGCCTGGGATCTCGCGCCCAGAAAAATTACAGTGAACAGTGTAGAGCCGGGAGCTACGGAAACAGATATGCTTATTAATGCTGATGAAAATATACGCCAGTATCTTATGGAATCCATTCCATTAAAGCGCTTTGCCCTTCCAGAGGAAGTAGCATCTTTGGTTAATTTCCTAGCGGGTGATGAAGCAGGATACATCACAGGCAGCAGCTTTAAAATTGATGGCGGTATTTCTGCATAATTGATTTTGAAACAATATAAAACAGGACAAGGTTTTCAAACTTTGTCCTGTTGTTTAAATAGTCCATTGTATATTATTAAAAATAATTAAGTATGAATGTTACGGTATGTGAACTCAGTAATGACAGAAAGGAATTTTTAGAAGACTGGCGAGAACTCCAAATTTATCTCAACCAAAATAAGACAGATTTATTACTCTTACCTGAAATGCCTTTTTATTCATGGTTTGTTAATAGCAAAGAGGTCTCAGAAGATGTACAGCAAAAAAGTGTAGAACAACATCAGCTTTGGCTTAAGGAAGTAGAAAAGCTCGAGACTAAGTATATTGTTTATTCTGCTCCCGAGACTGTTGGTACAAAATTTTACAATACGGCATTTGTTTTTCAAAAGGGAAAAGGCCATCGGAAAATTCATACCAAAGCCCTTTTTCCGGAAGAAGATCATTTTTGGGAAGAAAGCTGGTTCGACAGAGAAGATAATATTTCCTTTGAGACAGTTCAGCTTGATGATTTGAAAATTGGTGTGCTCATGTGTACTGAACTGTGGTTCACAGAAAGGGCCCGTCACTATGGAAAACAAAATGCAGATCTATTGTTATGTCCCAGAGCAACGGGGAAATCTTCTGTTGAACAATGGTTAATAATTGGTAGAGCGTCAGCAATTATATCGGGAGCCTACTGTTTGAGTTCAAACAGGTCAGGACAAAGTGCTGAATTCGATTGGGGTGGCACAGGCTGGATTATAGAACCAATGACTGGCAATTTGTTAGAATCAACCACCCCGGAAAGAAAATTTGTCACTCATTCCATAGATTTAAAAAAAACAGCGCAAGCAAAGAAAGAATATCCGCTTAATGTTAACGATTTTATGGCTGAAATGACTAAAAGCACAGAAGTTACAGTAAACGCTATTTTGCCAGGGCCAACAAAATCACGCGGTATCGAAAGGTTTCATAAATGATATGACTGCTGCAAGCAATATAACTCTGCTGAAGCGGAAGCTGATTTCTTCAAAGATATCCGCCCAACTTCTTTAATACAGCGTTTTGCCAAAGTCGAA
This sequence comes from Chryseobacterium arachidis, assembly GCF_900129245.1. Taxonomy (GTDB): domain Bacteria; phylum Bacteroidota; class Bacteroidia; order Flavobacteriales; family Weeksellaceae; genus Chryseobacterium; species Chryseobacterium arachidis. Next base: position 748,422 of record NZ_FQUT01000001.1, on the reverse strand, counting down.
GAATTTGCTGATACGGTCGCTTACTATGCAAGTCCTTTGGCGTCTGCGACCAATGGAGCAGCTATTCGTGTAGAAGGCGGAACAATTAAAGCAGTTATATAATATTTGAACTCCGTTTGCCATTAACTTTAATAGAGAAGATGGCGAACGGTTCCATTTAAATCTTTGGCAAATTCTCCTGTAATTCTTTATAATTATATTTGTATCAATTAGCTGAGCTTTTCAATGTTCATCAGAATACCATAACTTGATCATCTAATTAAACAGTCCATAACTATGATTGAAGATAATAAATTTAACAACTATAGAATTGCCGTTCCTGCTGAGTTTGAGTCAGTCTTTTCTCATTTTTATTTTGCGGAAAACAAATCCGAGGAATTTATCACAAAGACTTTTCTTCCCTCCTATCAAACAATCTTAATTTTCAATTTTGGCTGCAAGGCAATACTGCATTCCAAGCAGAATTCACAGATCGAAGTTGAAAAATGTTTAATTTTAGGCCCTATAAAAAAAGCCTTTGATTATTCACTCCCTCCCAAATCTGAGATTCTGGTCGCAAACTTTAAAGACGATTCTTTCTACCGTTTCTTCGGAGCTGCTTCCATTGCAGAACATTTACCAATAAACCCAGATGTTCTATTAAATCAAAATTGTTTTACAGCCTTATGGGAAGAACTAAGCAAAATTCACACAACCGACAGAAGAATAGATTTTATCCTGAAATTTTGCAAACCTTATCTTCAAAACAGAAATCAAGTACTGGAAAGTTTGACGGCTACGGATAATCCAAATCTTGACAAAATTAAATCTGTTGCCGCCCTACACAATCATACGGAAAGAAACATTCAGCTTTACCATAAAAAATATCTTGGATATTCAGCTAAAGAAATCAATCGTTATGAACGCTTTCTAAATGCTGTAAAATTTATACAGCACAATATCACTTTAAAAAATAAAGTTGATTGGTTTGAAATCGTTGACAAATGCGGATACTATGACCAAAGCCAATTGATACGAGATTTCAAATATTATATTGATCTTAGCCCAACCAAATATCTTGAATTTCAACAGGCAATCTGTAATCCTAAATCCTGATTTCGTTTTCTTACAATTCTAACAGATGAAGCTTAGATACTTTTGTTCTATCAAAAATAAAAAATAGAACAATGAAACATCTCATTATTTTCGTACATCCAAATGAGGAAAGCCTCAACTACCAGTTATTAAAAACTGCTGTAAAAAGTTTACAAGAAAGAAACCATGAAATTGAAATCAGGGATTTAAATAAACTTAATTTCAACCCTGTACTTTCACTGGAGGATATCGCCGGACAGCGTATAGGCAAAGTATCTGATGACGTCAAAAGAGAGCAGGACTACGTCACTTGGGCAGATCATATCACATTTATTTATCCGATCTGGTGGACCGGTATGCCAGCAATTATGAAAGGATATATAGACCGCGTTTTCAGTTATGGCTTTGCCTATCGTTACGATGAAGGTGTACAAAAAGGTCTGCTTGCAGGTAAGCTCACTACCATTATCAATACCCATGGCAAATCCAAAGAAGAATATGAAAATAGCGGAATGAACAAAGCACTTTCCCTTACTTCGGATACAGGTGTATTTATCTACTGTGGGCTAAAAATCAACCGACATTTATTCTTTGACAAAGCAGACCGAGCATCTCCTGAAACCATCGAAAACTGGAAACAGCAAATAGGAAATTTTTATTAATTGACAGTTACGGAAATTAGTAATTAAAGAGAAAATGTAAAAGTTAGGTTGGAGTTTTTAATTCAACTCCAACCTAAAAAAGCATTACATATCAATTAAACTATATTAAAATCAATAACTTAATTATTTAAACTACCTTTCAGTTTAACTAAAGCCTCACAACTTCCGTTATGAGGTCTTTTGTTTATATTAACTTTATAGATTATTCATATTCTTTATTCAACATCGGCATACAATATTTCATCAGCACTTTCCTGTGAAAATTAATACAGAAGATGCAATTGTCAAAAGTAAAAGCACCTTGAATTTATGACAACAATATATCCAGTTTCATCAATTTAATTTACATCATCTTTTTTTAATCCACACACTTACAGAACCAGAATTTACAGAAAAAATCCCTTTTCCATTTTCATTCGTCGTAATTATATCATCCCTTTGATTCAGAAAGTCTCTATATTCCGAATAAGCATTTTCTTTTCCCAAATCAATCTCTTTGTAACCTTCCTTATGATTGGAAAGAATAACAACACAGCCATTGTGCTTATTATCGCCTTTTCTAATCCAGGCAATACAGTTGGGATGATCAAAATAGTCAATTTGCTCGCCACGGGCAAAATGTTGTCTGGCTTCTAATAATTTAGGTAAAACTTCAACTTTAGGCATAATAATTTTAATTTTCTCACCTTCTTTTACATCAGTATATTCCGCACCGAAAAGGTCCGGATAAAACACGCAGGGGTAAGCATCTTCAGAAAGTAAAATGATGGCATAGGCCAATGGCTTAAACCAATCTTTCACTGCAGATTCCAAAGCCTGCAGCTTCTGTGTATCATGATTTTCAACAAAAGAAACTGAAAAAACAGGCTTTTTCTCTAAAAAGCTTCCCTTTAAAATTTCGCTTAAATTATACTGCTCTTTTTCTTTCGAGGCCTCAAAAAAATTATAGTGCAAAGGTGCATCAAAGCATGAAATCAAATCATCCATCTTGTCCGAAAAATAATTGATTTTTTCAGCCTCATCTTTCCAGAATTCTCCTAAAACATAGCAATCCGGATTCAGTTCTATTTTAATATAGGTAATCCATTCTTTAAGAAAATCAGAAGAAATATGCTTCAAAGCATCCAGGCGAATTCCATCGGCTTTCGTACTTTCCAGATACCATTTGATCCAGTTTTTCATTTCCTGAACCACATGAGGATTGCGATATTCTACATCGGCACCCATCAGATAATCATAATTTCCGAACTGATGACTTACGGTATCCGGCCAATCTGTTCCGTATTCATTATGGATTTTGAAAATCCCGGTCTTCTTCTCACTATCTTTATGGATAGCATCAATACCGCTGAAGCAGCGATAATCCCATATAAAATCTGAATATTTCCCCTGTCTGCCGGGAAACGTAAATTTTGTGCATGCTGTAACTTCAAAAGGATCAGAAATTATTTCATTACGATTTTCTTCATTCACCTCATGTACTGTGATCTTTTCCTCCTCATCACCGCCCATTCTGTGGTTCAGCACAATATCGGTGTAGACCTGAATTCCAGCTTCATGTGCTTTGTTTATCGCCTCGAGATAGTCTTCTTTTGTTCCATATCTTGTAGGGATACCGCCTTTCTGATCAAATTCACCAAGATCATACAGATCATAGATATCGTATCCACGGCCCATTTTTCCCAAACTGCATTTATTAGCCGGAGGAAGCCAGGCCGCTGTGAAGCCAAGATCCTTGAGATACTGTACATTACCGGCAAACTCATTCCATAAATCTCCTGAATAATACCAATGAAAATACTGAATAATAACTCCGTTCATAGCTTGCTAACCGTTAACAATTAAGCCTCCGTTAGGATGTAGAACCTGCCCTGTAATCTGCGCAGATGCCTCTGTAGCCAAAAATAAGAAACTTGTTGCAATTTCGTCCGTAGATGCATTACGCTTAAGGGGTGGTTTGTTTGGATCTTCCTCTTCTTCCCCAAACGTTTTTTCGGTAAGCGGCGTAGCAACAGAACCAGGAGCAACTGCATTAATACGGATCCCTTTCGGTTTAGACTGTAATGCCAGAGATCTCGTAAAAGAAACTATGGCACCTTTGGTAGCCGAATAATCCAGCAGCTCTTCATGACCGAGATAAGCAACTGCTGAAGTAGTATTGATGATAGAGCTCCCTTTTTTTAAATAAGGGAAAGCAGCTTTCGTCAACAAAATCATGCCGATAATATTCGAATTAAAAGTTTTTCTTATATTTTCTTCTTCCAGATCCAGAATGCTTTCAGAAGGAAATTGGGTTCCTGCGTTATTGATCAAAATATCAATTCCTCCAAGCTCCGACACTGTTTTTTCTACTGTATTTTTACAAAATTCGGCATCATTGATATCGCCATCAAAGGATAATGTTTTTCTTCCCAATGCTGCAATTTCATTCTTTGTTTTTTCTGCATCATCTTTATCGTGGTAATGAACGAAAGCGATATTGGCCCCTTCCTTCGAAAAAAGCAAGGCAATCGCTTTCCCAATTCCGCTGTCGGCCCCGGTGATTAAAACATTTTTGTCCTTTAGCTGTAAATTTTCCATATTTAATATTTTGGTGATGTGTATTTATTTTATTTCTTCTCTTAAGCTTATCTGTTTATCCATTTCTACTTTCAGGCATTCTATGATGAATTCACTATAGCATAACTGTGCACTGATAGAATCTTTTCTTGAATTGAGATCCATTTTCTGGGACAAAATAATTTGATTTTTGTAGGAAAAAGAAAAGTAGGCAAAAAGCTTATACTCCGATTCTTCTACCGGTGTTGCATAACCGGTAACTGCTATTCCCCAATCTGTACCGAATAATTTTGCAACATTCAGAGCCATTGCATCCGAAATATTCTGAGAAACACAGTTAGACTGCTTTCCTTCTTCTTCATCAATCTGTAAAAATTTCACTTTTTCATCAATAGTATAAGCGGTTATCCCGCCTTTAAAAAATTGTGAGGCATCTTTTATCTGAGAAAAAGAAAACTGCAAAAACCCCGCAGTAACACTCTCTGCAGTAGAAACTGTTTCTTCAGATGCCTGCAGGTGGTTTCCGATAAATTCTAATAGATCTTTCTGGAGATTCATTTTTGATTTATTTAAATTAAAAAAGCAACAAAGTAATGTCATTAACAGACAGTTCTGTAAAGCATTAAACTGATAATTAATTGTTTATTTATACATACCCACAATTTATATTGTCGACAAATTATCGAATAATAAAGCATCTTTATCGATCTTGAAAAGATTCAGGATCAATGTATAATTATATTTAAAATTCAGATTGAGGAGGTTATTTTTGAATACTTTACCGAATTTCGGAAATAGTAAATGAAAAATATATGATTATAATCAATAACAGAGGGCTTTCCGATGAATATTCTTTTCATCATAAAAATATCTCTAATTCTGTCTTAAAAAATTATGCTTTATAAAAACTACATTAAAACAAAAGACCACCCCATGTAGGCAGCCTTTAATTTTTATTTAATACAATCTTTAATTTCTCACTTTTAAATTTTCAAATTTAGCGTATGAAGATTTTAAACGACACATCTGACCCGAAACCAGTCTTGTACTTTACGGACAATTTAAGTAAGTTTTATGGCTGTCCGCTTCCTCCGGCAGCACCATAAATATGGCCTGTGGTAAAACTTGCACTGTTGTCTGCAAGCTGTACAAATATGGATGCCAGTTCAGCAGGCTGTCCCGGTCTTCCAATCGGAGTATCCCCACCGAATTTTTCTATTTTTTCCTGAGTCTGCCCACCGCTGATTTCAAGGGCAGTCCAAACCGGGCCTGGAGCAACACCATTCACTCGTATTCCTTTCGGTCCCAGCTGTTTTGCCAGCGATTTCACATAGCTTGTGGTTGCTGCCTTAGTTTGGGCATAATCATATAAATCTTCTGAAGGGTCATAGGCCTGAACCGAAGATAATCCTATGATACAGGAACCCGGCTTTAAATGAGGCAATGCGGCTTTTATAATCCAAAATGGAGCATAAATATTGGTTTTCATTGTTCTGTCGAATTCTTCGGTACTGATGTCCAGGACAGATGGATGTGTCTTCTGATGTCCGGCATTGTTAACCAATATATCCAATCCGTTAAGCTGTTCAACGGCCTCAGAAACCAGTTCTTTACAGAAATTCTCATCTCTTATATCCCCCGGAATAGCAACAGCTTTCCTTCCAGCCTTCCGAATAAGTTCAATAACCTGTCTTGCGTCTGGTTCCTCTTCCGGAAGATAATTAATTGCTACATCAGCGCCTTCACGGGCATAGGCAATGGCAGCAGCACGGCCAATCCCGGAATCTCCTCCCGTAATCAACGCTTTTCTGCCTCTGAGTCTTCCCGAGCCTACATAGCTTTCTTCCCCATGATCAGGTACAGGATCCATCTTGCTTGCGAGTCCTGGAAATGGCTGAAACTGTCTTTTAAAAGGCGGTTTGGGATATTTGGTCGTAGGATCTGTTAAATCCGGACCTTCAGCATTGTGAATTTTGTATTGTTTTGGAGACTGTGCCAAATATCCGGGAGAAACTGCTGCAACAGTAATAGTCGCTGCGATCTTCCCGATAGCATTTCTTCTTGTGATTTGTTTTTCCATTAATATTATAATTATTTGGTGATGTGGTGCAGAATAGTCTACAACTATAAGACCATAATGAGGCAAAATACGCAGATGTGGTATCTAAAACCATTATTTGCCCCATTGTGATTTTGATCATAACGATTAATAAAAACCGATGCTATTTTTGTATTAACACCAAAGAAAAATTGATGAAGCCGAAACAGATCCCGGGAATTCCTCTTCAGAAAAAGGGAGGATTTCACGATACTGAAAGTACCAAACAGTACAACAGTTCAGAAATCGATGCAAAATTTAATATCCTTAAAGAGCGTTTTTTTTCTATCAATCGATGGAAAGATTATTGCGGAGATGCTTCTGCCGATTTTAAACATTTTGATTCTTCCGGAAACTTTGTTGAAAGAATTCCTGTAAAGGGAGATTTTATAAGAATTGCCATACCCGGTCCGGGAACGAAAGAAGCAGATGGTTACGATTGGGTAGAAATTGTTAACATATCCCATCGCGACACAAAAAGTTATGAATCTTACCTGATGATGTGCAGGCCATCCAAAGCCCCCAACAGGCTGAGAGGATATATTGCCCATTTTTACAGCCGGGCGGCAACTTCAAACATGATGATTTCAAAAGAAATAGATTTTTTAAGTGTCGGAATTTACGGAAGAAATGAAAGGCCCAATTTCAATGCACGATTTCTCGACAAGATAAGAAACTTTTTTATTGCTTTCGGAGGGATGTTCGGTGCCGGGAAAATACAGTGGAAAATTCTTGCCGAAGGATTATTAGATTTTAAATAATTATATTATTGTTTTTTTAATTCACTTTACTTTTCAACTCCTCAAAATTTTGAGGAGTTTTTGCTGAAAAATAATTATTAATAAATATTTTAAAATAAAATCCCCTATATGATACCAATCATAAAGTTTCATAATCCATCTATCTACCTTTGATCCACACACCACACAAAATTTGATATTATAAAATTACTATTAATAATTCTTTTGCTGCAGTATGGCCACTGGTTCATATTCAGAGCTTTATTTTAATAACCGGCGAAAAAACAGATATATGGCTGGTAAAAACAGTGAGTGTTCTGCTTTTACCTTATTGTCTGCTTTTGCTGTATCTTACTTTTAGTTATAGAAGAAATTTTATGATTGTGATTTCAATAATACTTTGCTGTCTCGGATTATTATGGATCGATTTATACTACTATTTTGCAGGAATTATCAAGTGGACTTACCTTCTTGACGGATTTTTTCAGTTCGTATTCATTATCTACTGGACTGTCTATATGATCCGCTCAGACAAAAAATAATCTTTTATTTTTTTGGGATTTTAATAAATTAAGACCGTTTTTTAAGTCAATTATTAAGCGAAAAAAATCCCTGATTAAAAACCAGGGATAAAAACTAATAACCATGATACTCAAATGAAGTGAGAATCTGAGCAAATATATTTATAAACTAAGTCTTAGACTATGATTGAAATCTATTGGCATTATTTTTCTCTCATCCAGGCAGACATATATTCCCGGTTCATTCTTGCAATGTTATCCAGAGAAATATTTTTCGGACATTCTACTTCGCAGGCTCCTATTACAGAACAATTCCCGAAACCTTCGTCATCCATTGCCTGTACCATGTTCAAAACTCTTCTTTTGGCCTCTACCCTACCTTGAGGAAGTAATGCAAAGTGAGAAACCTTAGCTCCGACAAAAAGCATCGCAGCACCGTTCGGACAACAGGCAACACATGCACCACAACTGATACAAGCTGCAGCATCCATCGCTTTATCGGCATCTTCTTTAGGAACTGCAATAGCATTGGCATCCAATGTATTTCCTGATGTATTGACAGAAATAAATCCTCCCGCCGCCATAATTCTGTCAAAAGCGCTTCGGTCTGTTATTAAATCCTTTATCACAGGAAAAGCAATACTTCTCCAGGGTTCAATAACAATCGTTTCACCATCCGTGAACATTCTCATGTGCAATTGGCAGGTTGTAATTCCTGTGTCGGGGCCATGGGCTCTTCCGTTAATATATAACGAGCACATTCCGCAAATTCCTTCCCGGCAGTCATGATCGAACGCTACAGGTTCTTTGTCTTCTTTTATCAGCTGTTCATTAAGAATATCCAGCATTTCCAGAAATGAAGCATCAGTGGAAATATTCGAAACTTTATATATTTCAAACTTACCTTTTGTTTTTTTGTTTTTCTGCCGCCAGATCTTCAGAGTAAGGTTTAGATTTTTACGTTCGCTCATAATTAAATGATTTGTTTAATTAAAAATACATATAAAGAAATGACGCCTTTATGAGCCATATCATAATGATCTGTGAAAATCCCTGGGCTAATCTGCTAATCGACAATTGAAGATCTTCACTTTTATCTCAATTTTTCCCGGTATTTGCACCTTCAAACAGGTTGCTGCTAAAATCGATCTTACAATTATCCGTCAAAATATGAACTTTAAGGTTTTCTGCATAAATGGGAAACCCTTTTTCTGCCATTTCGGTATTGGTCTGCCCGATTTCTCTTGCATTAATAATCCATACCGAGCCCGAGCCCCGGCAGGTAGCTTTGTATCCTTCTTCAATCAGAAGAGCTGTATCTTCTCCCAGACCAATTCCCCAACATTCCTGATGTAAGATGGTAGCATGTGCAAGCCTTACGAATCTTGCCCGATGTACAAAATAGGTATCAATAATACAGTTTTCTATAAATCCAAATCCGGAATTCAGTTCAATATCATACTCCAGAATCGCTTCACCGTTAATGGCTTCCAGAATAACGATTTTAGGCATACACATGGCTCCGGCGCTGGTTCCTGCAATCATAAAATCATCTTCCTCTTTATATTTCCTTCGTAAAAGGTCTCTTAAAATAGATTGCTTTAAAGCCTCACAAATCCTGTTCTGATCGCCTCCGGTAAAAAATACTGTTTTCGCAGCTTCCACCCTTTTCTTTATTATTTACGGTTTCCTTTTTGTTATCCTGATCAATATATTGCGTTTCAGATTTTGTACATGATGAAAGAATGTATAATAAGAATATATATACTGCTAATTTTTTCATAATAATGATTTGGTTATCCCAAACTTAGTCATCAAAAAATGAAGATTTTATGATGGGAATCACAATATTTAAATAAAAAATATCGCCGGAAAGAAAAACTTAGAGTACAAATGCAAAATTGAAGGATATTTTCAATGATAGAAAGTGATTTCACTGTTTAAACATTAAATATGCATTCATTTTAAATGCTGCACTTTAGAGTTTTGGGCAAGCATTTACTTCTTAAATTTTGCTAAAATATTTAATGGCAAATTTGTGACAGTAATCAAAAATACCTTTAAAAATTACAGAAAAAGTTGTAATTGTAGAAAATACAGCTTTTATTTTATGAAACACTTATCTGTAGTTACTATAAACTACTATTAATTTAGGTATTTATTTTGATTTGTTTCAGCTTCTCCCTAAATTTGTACAAATATATTTTTCATGAACTACAAGCTGGAGCTCAATACGCAGGAACCTAATTCCAATATCGTTTTTAATAACATTATTTTTGATTCGTTCAAAGTTAATATTGTTGAAAAATATTTTGGAAAGAAAGGTTTTAATCCAAAATTGGGCGAAGCATTATTTAAAGTAAGAACTTTAGATGACGTTTTGGTCAACAGAAAAGATGGCCATATCCGATTAAAAATCAAAGGAGAGGATTTTGAAACTTATCAGAGACTGTCGAGAGTACTCAACTCTTATGATTATAAAAATAAATTAATCAACAGAAAAAATGCAGATCAGGACTATGTGCATTTTATTTTAAGCCTGGTAATTACCAATTACTCACTTGCTTAATTTGTTTTTTATCATTGATAAAAGATAATTCTGCTATTAAAAAATCAGATTTCCTCAAGTAGAAATAAAAAACCGCTTCAACAATTTTGAAACGGTTTTTATCTTATATTGGTTTTTAATTAATGTAATTCTGCAAGGTATTTTTCAGCATCCATTGCGGCCATACAACCGCTTCCTGCTGCTGTAATCGCCTGTCTGTAGATGTGATCCTGAACATCACCTGCTGCAAAAACTCCCGGAAGGTTTGTTCTTGAAGAACCTTTTTCAGTTTCTATATATCCATTTTCATCCAAATCGATTTGCCCCTTGAAGATATCTGTGTTCGGCTTGTGACCGATTGCAATAAAAATACCATGAACATCTACTGTCGATTTTTCCTGAGTCTGATTATTGATCACAACGGCTCTTTCCACTAAGTTATTTTCTCCTTCAATACCAATTAATTCATGGTGGAATTTCACTTCAATATTCGGTGTATTCTGAACTCTGTGAACCATCGCCTTAGAGGCTCTGAATTCATCTTTTCTCACCAGCATCGTTACTTTATTTACTAATTTGGCCAGGTAAGTCGCCTCTTCTGCCGCAGTATCTCCAGCTCCAACCACCACTACATCTTTACCTCTGTAGAAAAAACCGTCGCAGGTTGCACATGCAGAAACTCCTCCTCCATTATATTTTTTCTCGTCATCAAGACCTAAATATTTTGCAGTTGCACCAGTAGAAATAATTACTGTTTTAGCGAAAATCTCTTTGTTTCCTGCATATAGCTTATGAGTACCTCCAACTTCCTTGGAAAACTCAACCTTTGTGATCATTTCGTAATGAACTTTTGTGTCGAATCTTTCAGCTTGTTTTTGCAAATCCATCATCATTTCAGGACCTGTAATTCCTGCCGGATATCCAGGGAAGTTATCCACCTCCGTAGTTGTAGTTAATTGTCCGCCCGGCTCCAAACCTGTGTATAATTCAGGTTTTAAGTCTGCTCTTGCTGCATAAATTGCCGCTGTGAAACCAGAAGGCCCAGATCCAACGATCACACAGTCTAAAATGTTTTGCTCCATATTTTGCTTTTCAAAGAGTTAAAATTTACGAGTGCTAATTTCGTAATTTTTACTATGTATTTAAAGTTATTTTAATGATACTTGTCAATATCAAACATGCGAATTCTCTATGATAATTTAAAATTTAATAGATAAAATCTTTTAAACCATTTACACTTTCATTTTTATTTTGTCTACATTGATAATTTTATAGACCAGTTCCTTTATTAATTCCGCTTCACTCATATTGACTGCTCCCAGCCCTTTTCCCTTCATATCGAATTCCCTTAAAATCGAAATCACTCTTGTGGCATGTTTTAGAGGATACAGCTTTGCCGATTCGGCATAGTCTTTAATAAAATAAGGATTTACCCCCATTTGAGAAGCGATGACATTAGGCGGCTGACCAATCATTGTATTATATATAATGACATTCGAAAAATAATTGTATAAACTCGCCAGCATCATTACAAAAGGATTGTTCTTCGGATTTTTACCCATAAAATGAGCAATTTTAAAAGCCGCATTGGTATTTTTTGTTCCTAAAGCTTTCTGCAGTTCGAAAACATTGTATTCTTTGCTGATTCCGATGTGGTCTTCAATAATTTTCCCGTCCAGAATTTCATCAGGCTTAAGAATAATTTTTAGCTTATTCAGTTCATTGGCAATTCTGGAAAGATCGTTTCCGAGATATTCTGCCAAAAGATGAGAAATGTTTGGCGCCGTTTTGATATTTAATCTAATGCATTCGTCTGCAATCCATTTCGGAAGCTGTGCTTCTTTAATCGACTCACTCAGAAATAATGCATTCGATTTTTCCAGAGATTTCGTCACCTTTTTGCGGCTGTCCAGCTTTTTGTGCTTATGGGCAAAAACCAGAACTGTAGACGGAACAGGATTTTCAACATACATTTCCAGCGCTTTCGTTTCAGCTTCGTTTAGCTTTAAATCCTGCGCTTCCTTTACAATAATCACCTGCTTATCTCCCATCATGGGAAACTGTCTTGCCAACGACAGAACTTCCTGATAGGTGGTGTCTTTCCCATACACCACTGTTTGGTTGAAAGCTTTTTCATCTTCATTCAGAAAATCGTGTTCAAGGGCTTTTACAGCAAGATCAATAAAGTAAGGCTCTTCTCCGTGGAAAAAATAAATCGGTAAAACTTCTTTATTTTTAATATTTTTGAGGATTAAATCTAATTCTTTCATCTTATAAATGGAACTTCCAAAACTGAATTTTCAGGAAACTTTTGATTTTAAATTCAAGAAAGACAAAGATAAGTTTTTTATTTATGATTTGGTTCGTAAAACTTACCTTTTGCTCACTCCTGAGGAATGGGTAAGACAGCATTGGGTACACTATTATCTTACTGTAAAATCATACTCTACATCTGCTTTAATTACTGAAAAAAAGATTGTTTTAAATGGTTTGACCAAGAGAATTGACCTTTTAATTACTGAAAAAACGGAACCCATTATTTTAATTGAATGCAAGGCTCCCCAAATTAAGTTGACGGAAAAAACATTCGAACAAACGGCACGGTATAATTCTATTATCGGAGCCAAAGAAATTATTCTTACCAACGGGTTGCAGCATATTAATGCGTACTATGAAAATGAGCAGTATCAGTTTTATAAGCCTGATTGATGACATCAAATACTCCCTTGATTATGAGTTATAAAGTACTAGAACAATATGGTCTGGCAATGGTAAAGACACCGGAAAATTTCATGGTGTTGTTGAGGAAACCTCATTGCTAATTATATTACTGCTTCAGGCATCCCGATGATTCGTTTCGGTTTTAAATTTAACTATTTCCGCTAATTTCTCTCAAATCGAAGCAGTTTTAATAAATTCATTATTTTTCATTAAAACAATTTGTTTTAAACTTCTATAACATAAACTGTTATATTAAATTTAATATGTATATTTATATCTATAAGGTTTGATTAGACCTTCAAATATTAAGATCAAATATATAACACTATGAAATTTAAATTATTCTTTTTTCTCATATTCATTATCACTTTTACAAAAACTTGGAGCCAGTCACCGCCAATACAATGGCAAAAATCTTTTGGGGGAAGTCTTAGTGATACTGGTAAATCGATCCGTCAAACCCAAGATGGTGGTTTTATAATCGCCGGATCTACAATATCTAATGATGGGGATGTTACAGGTCTCCATGGGTTATCCGACTGTTGGATCGTAAAACTGGATAATTCAGCAAATATACAATGGCAAAAAACATACGGTGGAACTGATAATGATGTAGCCAATGACGTTCAGCAAACTTCGGATGGAGGATATATTTTTGCGGGTTATTCTTCTTCTGTAAATGGTGACGTGACCGGAAATCATGGTTCAAGTGATTATTGGGTGGTAAAAATAGATGCATTGGGAAGCATACAATGGCAGAAATCTTTCGGAGGAAATAGCTACGAGGAGGCTACTTCTGTGCAGCAGACTTCAGATGGAGGATACATTGTTGCAGGTCATTCAAGTTCGACAGATTTGTTTGCTGATGTGACCGGAAATCACGGATTTAATGATTACTGGGTCGTTAAATTAAATTCGTCAGGAAATATACAATGGCAAAAATCTTTTGGGGGAAGTGCTCATGAATTTGCGGGTACAATAAAACAGACTTTAGACAACGGATATATTATGATCGGAAGTTCATCATCAAATAATGGAGATATTTCGCAAAATATTGGAAATTGGGATTATTGGGCAATTAAATTAGATTCTTCCGGAAATTTGGTATGGGAAAAATCTTTGGGAGGAAGTAGCAGCGATCAAGCTTTTGATGTTGTACAAGATCAGAATGGTGATTATGTGGTTACAGGTTTCGCTCTTATGCCAAACAGCCAGTTTCCAGACTCACCCGGGTCTCGTGATTTTTTGATCGTAAAGCTCAATCCATCAGGGAATGTAATATGGGAAAAAAATTTCGGAGGAGGTAGTCCAGATGGCGCAAACTCTATCAATCTGACGTCTGATGGAGGATATATTGTTGGCGGATATACACAGTCTATAGACGGAGACATCACTCAAAATTTCGGGAATAATGATTACTGGATTATAAAGTTAGATTCATCGGGAAATTTACAGTGGCAAAAATCTTTAGGTGGTAGTAACGTTGATAAATTATATGCTGTGCAGCAAACTTCAGATAGTGGATACATTATGATAGGAAATACCATGTCTTCTAACGGAAATATTACAATAAATCATGGTGCTTCTGATATTTGGGCTGTAAAATTAGGCTCGACTTTAGGAGTTGAAGAACATAAAAGTATTTTAAAACTTTCTCCTTACCCAAATCCAACAAAAGATTTTGTAAACATAGATAATCTTCCGAAGGAAACAACTGTAAGCATTACTGATGTTTCCGGAAGAAAACTATTTTCAAATAAATATTATGATGAAAAAGCTATTATTGATGTATCACGTTTTATTAATGGAATATACATTGTTAAGGCTGAAAACAAGGGAACAATTATTTTATCTGAAAAATTGATTATAAAAAAATAAATTTGAAATTTTAAGACTTAATAGACTTCTATTATTTAAATTTGACTGTTAAATTTGGACAACAAACCTGTTCAAGCATATTTTTCACCTAACTTTTTCATTCATTTAAATTACAAAATATGATACGTTCATTAGTACTATCAGCATTTCTGCTGACTTCAGGAACAATTTTCAGCCAAAACCTCAAAACAGTTTCCTACAAAGACGATTCCCAAAAACTGAATGGCTTAGTCACTTCAAATGCAGGAAAAAAACTTCCCGGCGTTCTGATTCTTCCGGCATGGAAAGGAATTGATGACGAAGCCAAAACGGCTGCACTCGAATTGGAAAAACAAGGATATGTAGCATTTATTGCCGATATTTACGGGGAAGGAAATATCCCGACCAATCTGGATACGGCCGCTAAAAACTCAGGGTATTTCAAGAAAAATTACGAAGCTTACCAAAAAAGAATTTCTTTAGCTTTGGATGAATTAAAGAAAAACGGCGCCGTTCCTGATAAAATCGCAGTGATTGGCTATTGTTTTGGAGGAACCGGAGCTTTGGAAGCTGCAAGAGGAAACTTACCTGTTGTGGGAGTGGTTTCAATACACGGAAGTATCGGGAAACCCCGTTCAAGACCCAACGGACCGATTTCCACAAAAATTTTAGTAGAAAATCCAGCGGATGATAAAGCGGTAAGCCCCGAAGACTACAACGGACTGGTTGCCGAAATGAATGAAGGAAATGCAGACTGGCAAATCATTACCTATGCTCATTCCAAACATACTTTCACAGATCCCAAATCACCGGATTACAATGAAGTGATGGCAAAAAGAGCATGGAATCACACTTTAATGTTCTTGAAGGAAATTTTAAAATAATTAAAATAGTTAGTCTTTTTGTCATTCTGCCGGTAAGAAAAGTATTTACCACAGAATGACAAAAGGCTTATTTCAGCACTCTTTTTATTAGAGTAATCTTATTACAGCGGCAACACCACCAATATTCTGTTTGGTTGTCTTTTAGTTTCATTTTTGTTTTGTTACCACAACTTTCGCAAATACATTCATCAGATTCATTTTCTTCAGCCTGATAAAAACACTGGTGACAGCCCCAACTGGTAAAATTCGAAACCTCATCATCTATAGACCAGGTGAATGAATTCCTCTTACATTTCGGGCAAATTTGTGTTCCCATAATCAATCCACACCTTCCACTTCCCTGTTCACCAATTCCATAGAAAATGCAGGAAGGCAAATCGCGATATATTCGCAGGCCTCAGGAAACGGATTGCTGTAGCGGATTCTTGCTCCTTTTTCAATCAGAATACTCTGTCCTTTCTCTAAAGTGACAATCTCTCCATCGATTTCAAACTGTTTTTTCCCTGAAATAATGATGGTAAATTCATCAAATTCCGGAGTCTGATGCGGCTCGCTCCAATCCGGAGGTGCTACCATGTGAGCAATTGAAATATTGGAGTTTCCCGTGGAGTTTCCCCAATGCTCTTCGATCAGTTTACCATCCGTCGTCGGAACAACAAATGGCGATTGTTGAATTTTAAATTTTTTCATATTATTAAATTAAATTTGGTTTTAATATAAAGTGTATATTTTAGCTTCTCATTGTTTTTAAGTTCTCAAAACGGCATTTCGCCGATTCCAATAAAGCAGGAATAAAATTGAAACAAGGCCGTTGAGTTATATAAGTTCTCAAAGTTTTTCAGTTATGATTAATCATCTTTATTTAAAAATTTTAATCTGCGAGAATAATTAAGTTTTAATGATTTTCTTTCTTAATTTCATATACAAAATTAGTTCTGGTAGGTTCACCGAAATAAGCAACTTCTTCCTCGGCAATCTTTTGTCCGCCCAATCTTTCCAAAGCAATTTGAGAACGATAATTTTCTTTCCCGATATGGAAACGAACGGTATCGACAAACTGAAAAATATAATCAAGCATTAACTTTTTGATCTGAGGGTTAATCCCCTTTCCCCAGGACTTTACTCCGTAAAAAGTATATCCTATGAAAATACTGTTTTTCTCTTCATCGAAATCGTAAAAACGGGAACTTCCCAAAACGTTTCCACTCTCTTTTTCAACAATTTTAAACGCACCCTGACTTTCAATCGCCCCCTTAAAAAAATTTTCAAAAATCTCTCTTTGATAACGGTCTTTGTTCGGATGCTGTTCCCAGACCTTAGGATCGGAAGCCACTTCGTATAAAGACTCAAAATCCCCTTGCTGTAAGGGGATTAATTGATATTTTTCGTTTTCTAAAATCGTTTGAATAGAAAATTTCATTGCTTAGCCTTTTGCTTTCGAAGCGTCGGATTCGATTTTTTTGATCTCCTTCAGTTTATCTGCAATTTTAGTTACTGCATCCTGATTTGAAGGTTTTAAAGCTACCTCAGCCTGAACCATATCCCACTTGATTACCAGATTTCCGGTATTTTCTCCCGTTGGATTCAGGGTAATTTCAAACCACTCCTGTTTGTCTTCCAGTTTATTTACAGGAACTGTAACGTCTACAACATCCTGCTTCGGATCGTACGTATAAGCGCCCCACTGCTGGAAGTCTTTATTTAAGATCACTTTCCATTCTTTTTCAGTAGGAACGATGAATAATCCGTAAGTTCCTGCAGGAACTACTTTTCCCCCGAAATTAACAGACTGTCCGAAAGTAATTTTTGTAGATGAGTTTGCCCCTGCTCTCCAAACCTGTCCGTAAGGTACCAGTTCTCCGAATATTTTACGTCCTTTTACTCCTGGTCTTCCGTAGTCGACAGAGATTTTAGACATTGAAAACTGCTGCTCCACCTTTTGGCGCGGGCTTGCTGCCGGTACCGAATAATCCTGAGCAAAAGACAAAGCTGAAGCTGATATGCAAAGTGCAAATAGTAACTTTTTCACGTGTAAATTTTTGTCCAAAATTACAAAATCAAAACAGAATAGCCTTCTCCAATTCCAATAATTTTTGCTTTCTCCAGATTCCTCCTGCATAGCCTGTAAGTTCGCCATTCGAGCCAATAACACGGTGGCAAGGGATTAAAATTGCAATTTTATTGATGCCGTTGGCGGTTCCCACTGCCCGGATTGCTTTTGGATTTCCTAAGAATTCAGACTGCTGTTTATAGGTTCTGATCTCTCCCATCGGAATTTCTATCAGCAACTGCCAGACTTTTCTCTGAAATTCTGTTCCGCTAATGTATAATGGAACTTCAAATTTGCTTCTCCTTCCTTCAAAATATTCTTTTAATTCTTCTTCCAACTGCCTGAAATGCTGATGGTCTTTTTCAATTATTTCTGAATCTAAGCTTTTAGATAATGACTGTAACTGCTTTTCAATATTTTTGCGGTCTGTAAATTCCAGTAAACAAATTCCTTCTTCTACTGCGCAGGCAAACATTTCTCCCAAAGGCGTCTGAATTGTTTTTCGATAAATAATTTCCATTGAATTAAAATTAAATAAAATTCGGAAATAGACGAGCTTAATTTATGACTGATTTAAAATTTTACCAGCCTGACGGATGTGTCTTAGATTATGATTGATGATAAAACGGAAAGTATCTCCTAATTTCAGCTTAATTAATTTTGAGATACTGATGCTTGTTTTCGTAGTATTGAGGTCAATATTTTTTGATTTTTCCAGTAAGTCTAATAATTGGCTTTGCTGCTGAATAAATTCATGAATAACCTGTATGTTTAGCTCACTGTGAATGGGATTCATGCTTTTAAAAGTTTTCATAGCATTTAGTTTTTTATTCGGAAGCATGCTTTCGGCAAAGTAATTTCCTAAAATACCGGAAGAAAAGGTAGGATTGGAAGCTCTCTTGGAGGACAGCATTCTTTTATTAATTTCCGGAATATAAAAACTCCCATATCGGTTCAGATGTTCCAGGCATTCCAAAACACTCCAGCTTTTTTCTGAAAGCCTTTTATTCAGGTCATCTTCAGATTTATGTAAAAGATTTTGAGCAAACTGAAGGTTCGCTTTTGTACTGTTTTGCAGTTCTGATATTAATTGTGACGAAGAAATTTTCATTGTTATTTTTTGCAAATTTCATTATTGAAGCTTGTTAAAATCTTGATTGAACTCAAGATTTTTTAAGCCTCGACAAAGTTTCGGGAGACATTCTGAGGTAGTTGGCAATATATTTATTCGGTATTTCCTGAAAAAGTTTCGGACTTCTTTTTAAAACTCTTTCAAAACGTTCTTTCGGAGAATTCATCAACAGGTCTTTTTCTCTTTCGATTTGTTGCAATACCAGATCTTCCAAAATGACAGTCCAGAACTTCATATTTTCATCGTCTGACTGAATAAACTGATAAAAATCCTTTTTAGATGCCAAGCGGATCTCTGTTGTTTTTATAGCCTGAATGTAAAATTCTGATGGCTTTTCAGACAGAAAAGAATCCAGTGAAACAACAATATTTCCCGAATATCCGATCCTGATAATCCTTTCTTCATCCTCATCCATAATGAAAATACGCATACTCCCATTTTCTATGTAATAAATTTGAGTATCAATACTGCCCGCAGTATTCAAGTATTCATTTCGTTTTAATATTCTTTTCTCAGAAAAAATGCCACTTTCCAACAATGTCTGAATCATAATTTGACTAATGAACTTTAAATTTAATTAAAAATACCTGACTCGTTGTGCATTTATTTAATATCAGAATTCAAAGCAACAATCAATTAACAAATCCTTAACAATTCCGAGGAATACTTACACTATCTTGTACTATCCTGCCTCAGCAATTTTTATTTTCTAAAATTTCCATACTTTTAAAAATCAAAAAACGTTTATGTTTTAAAAGATTGTCTGCAAATTTTACAGTTAAAAAATTACAGGGTGTAATCGATTGACTTTTTACAGACAAACCAAATAAAAATTATTAAAGTAACCAGATCAATGAATAACATCCACTCCGGAAATGCTGTTTCTTCCGCTTCAAAAAAGAGAAATTACAGTCTTCCTTTGATTCTTATCATAAGTTTATTTTTCTTTTGGGGATTTATTCATAATCTCGATCCTATTTTAATCAAACACTTGAGAAGTGCTTTTCAGCTGAACCATTTTCAGGCTTCATTGGTTGATTCATCGGTTTTTGCAGCTTATTTTTTATTGGCTATTCCAGCGGGGATTATTATTCAAAAATATGGTTACAAAACAGGAATTTTGGCAGGATTATTCTTTTTTGCAGTGGGTTGTTTTTTATTTGTTCCTGCAGCGAATACAGTCAGTTACCCATTTTTTCTTGGAGCGCTTTTTGTCTTGTCCTGCGGTTTGGCAATTCTGGAAACTGCAGCCAACCCTTATATTACGGTTTTAGGACCACCCGAAAAAGCAACACAGCGACTAAATTTCGCACAATCTTTCAACGGTTTGGCAGCTTCCATTGCTCCCATCATTGGCGGAGTTTTTATTTTGGCAGAAGAACCGAAATCTCAGGAAGAACTTTCAACACTCAGTGAAGCAGCAAAATTAGCATACATCCAGGCAGAAACATCTTTGGTAAAAGGACCTTACATGATTTTAGGTTTGATTCTTTTGCTGGTGATGATTTTATTTTTCTTCATCAAATTACCAGAAGTAACGGAAAGCGAGGAAAAATCAACCAAGAATTTTCTTCAAGTTTTAGGCGTGAAAAATGTCGGGTGGGGAGTTTTAGCACAGTTTTTTTACATTGGAGCACAAATTTATATCTTCAGTTTTCTTTTGGTATTTGCAGAAGACGCGATTGATATGGCCGGACAGGAAGCCAAATATTATGCAGGAGTTGCAGGATTATTGTTTATGATCGGACGCTTTGCCGGAACTTTTTTCATGAGATATGTTTCACCTCAAAAATTATTGAGAATTTACAGTATGATCAGTATTGTTCTCTGCATTTATGTCGTTGCAGGCTCAGGAACTTCAACCTTATACGCACTGGTTGGATTAACATTTTTCATGTCCATCATGTTCCCTACCATTTTTGCTTTGGGAATTGAAGATGCAGGCTCTGATACAAAACCAGCATCGAGTTTATTAATTATGTCGATTGTAGGAGGTGCAATTATCCCACCGATTGCCAGTAAAATCACGGATATTTCAGGAAATATTCATCTATCATATATTGTTCCTGTCATCTGTTTTATCATCGTATTTCTATTCTCATTAAGATTTAGAAATAAGCATAAAACTTTGAGGTCTTAGTCAAGTGGAAACGTCTTTGCGAACTTAAAAGTATAAAGAAAAATATTATAAAAAATCTTTATGCACTTTGCGTTAAAACAAAAAAGGATACGTAAGAAAATATTCAATCTTAAATGTAAAATGAGCAATTTAATTTTAAAAATAAATCCAAAAGACAATGTTTTAGTCGCTCTGCAGGATATTCCGGCAGAAACCGAAATCATTTTCGAAAATAGTATTTACACCACTTTAGAAGAAATTCCCGCCAAACATAAATTCTTTATGAACGACATGACGCAAGGCGACGAAATCTTTATGTATGGCGTTTTGGTGGGCAAAGTACAATACGATTTGGCGGCGGGAACAAGAATGACGACAGAAAACACCAAACACGCTGCTGAGCCCTATTATTACCGTGAAGTCGATTATCATTGGACAAAACCCGATGTTTCAAAATTTCTGCATAAAACATTTAAAGGATATCATCGTTCAAATGGCGATGTTGGCACAGCCAATTACTGGCTTTTTATTCCGACTGTTTTTTGTGAAAACCGTAATTTAGATATTATTAAAGAATCGCTTTATAATGAATTGGGATATTCTGTCGATGCCAAATACAAAAGCTATACACATCAATTGGTTGAAGCCATTTCAAAAGGTGAAAATTTGGACGATATCGATTTTCCGCCATCCAATATTCCATCCAGAGAAAGAGTTTTTAAAAACGTAGACGGAATCAAATTTCTGAATCACACCGGCGGTTGTGGCGGGACAAGACAGGATGCAGATACGCTCAGTAAATTGTTAGCTTCGTATGCAGACCATCCCAATGTGGCAGGAGTAACTTTGTTAAGTCTTGGGTGTCAACACCTTCAGGTTGAAAATTTCAAAAAAGATTTATATAACCGAAATCCGAATTTTGATAAACCTTTACTGGTTTTCGAACAGCAAAAAGCCGAAAGTGAAGAAACCATGATTAAAAAAGCCATTTTTGAAACGCTGAAAGGACTTTTGGAAATCAATAAAATAGAGCGTGAGGATGCTCCGATCAGCAAACTTTGTGTTGGGGTAAAATGCGGCGGAAGTGATGGTTTCAGTGGAATTTCCGCGAATCCTGCGGTAGGACATCTTGCGGATATTCTTTCGGTTTTAGGTGCTAAAGTTTTGCTTGCCGAATTCCCTGAATTGTGCGGAGCCGAACAGGAAATGATCGACCGTTCCATCAATAAAGAAACTGCTGAAAAATTCATCAAACTGATGACAGAATATGATGAACTCGCTCATGCTGTAGGATCAGGGTTTTTCATGAATCCATCGCCGGGAAATATTAAAGACGGATTGATTACCGATGCAATAAAATCTGCAGGTGCTGCTAAAAAAGGAGGTTCATCGCCAGTTGTTGACGTTTTGGATTACACAGAACCAGCCACAAAACCGGGATTAAGTTTAGTTTGTACCCCGGGAAATGATGTGGAAGCAACCACAGGAAAAGCAGCCTCCGGAGCAACTTTAATTCTGTTTACGACAGGCCTCGGAACACCAACAGGAAATCCGGTTTGTCCGGTTATCAAAGTGGCTACCAATACAGCTTTGGCAACAAAAATGTCTGATATTATTGATATTGATACGGGAGCCATTGTCCATGGCGAAAAAACGATCCAGGAAATGGGCGAAGATATTCTGGATTTCTGCATTGAAGTGGCGAGTGGAAATATCATTCCTAAAGCAGTTGCACTGAATCAGGACGATTTTATTCCCTGGAAGAGAGGGGTAAGTCTTTGATAGAAGAGCCAAGGTAAAAGTAAAAAGAGTCAAGTCTGTTGGAATTCACATTACGAATGAAAGGTAAAATAGTGATGGTATCATTTCAAAATCAACATTAAGCCTTAGCTGAGTGAAATCGAAGATTCGACGAAGTCAAACGTCTTTGCGAACGAAAAATATGCAGAACAATATTAAAGAAATCTTAGCGCTCTTTGCGTTAAAAACAAATAAATAAGATAAAAAATGTTTTCATTAAAAAATAAAAAAGCAGTAATAACAGGTGGAGGAAGCGGAATCGGACAAGCCATTGCCGTTCAGCTTGCTGCCAATGGTGCGGAAGTTCATATTCTCGAAATCACAGAACAGAACGGACAGGAAACGCTTGAAAAAATACAGTATGCAGGAGGAAATGCGAAAGTGTATGCGTGTGATGTTTCTAAACAGAAAGATGTTTTAGCAGTTTTCGAGCAAATCGGAGCAATTCATATTTTGATTAATAATGCCGGAATTGCGCACATTGGAAAAGCGGATACCACTTCAGAAGAAGATTTTGACAAAATTTATAATGTCAATATTAAAGGGGTTTATAACTGTATGTTTGCCGGAATTCCGCAAATTAGAAAATCCAACGGCGGTGTGATTATCAATATGGCTTCGATTGCCGCATTAGTCGGAATTCCCGACCGTTTTGCGTACAGTACGGCGAAAGGTGCTGTAAAAGCAATGACGATGAGCGTTGCCAAAGATTATATCAATGAAAATATTCGTTGTAATTCTATTTCTCCGGCAAGGGTTCACACTCCTTTCGTGGATGGATTTTTACAGAAAAATTATCCTGATCAAATTGACGAAATGTTTGAAAAACTATCGAAAACCCAGCCAATCGGAAGAATGGCTCGACCAGAGGAAGTTGCTTCTTTAGCATTGTATTTATGCAGTGATGAAGCGTCTTTCATTACAGGAGTAGATTATCCTATTGATGGTGGTTTTACAACATTAAATAATTAATTATAAAGTAAAAAAACTTAGTGGCTTTAGTTAAATGAAACGCCTTTGCGAACTTAAAAACAATTAGTTGTTAAAAAAACTTAGTGCCCCTTGTGTTAAAATAATTTTAGGCAAAAATCAAATTAATAAAATTTAAAAATGAAATTAATAAAATTCGGAAAACCGGGACAGGAAAAACCAGGAGTCATAATCGGAGAAAAAAGATTTGACGTATCTCATTTGGTGAAAGATTATGACGAAAACTTCTTTTCGGGTGATGCTATCGAAAATTTAAAATCGGAAATCAACACTCAGAATCTGCCGGAAATATCTCAGGATGAAAGATTGGGTGCTCCTTTTGCGAGACCCTCAAAAATCATTTGTGTAGGATTGAATTATAAAGACCACGCAGCTGAAACCAATGCTCCCATTCCACAGGAACCGATTTTGTTTTTTAAGGCGACGTCGGCGATTGTCGGTCCGAATGACGATCTGGTTATTCCTAAAAACAGTGTGAAAACCGATTGGGAAGTTGAATTAGCCGTTGTGATTGGTAAAAAAGCGAGTTATGTTTCTGAGGAAAATGCTATGGAACATGTCGCAGGATACGTTTTGCATAACGATTACAGTGAAAGAGAATTTCAGCTGGAAAGAAACGGACAATGGGTAAAAGGGAAAAGCTGTGATACGTTTGCGCCGATTGGGCCTTTTATTGCGACGCCTGATGAAATTGACGATGTTCATAACCTTCGCTTATGGCTAAAAGTGAACGGAAAAATTTTACAGGATGGTAATACTTCAAATTTAATTTTCAATATTCCTTATGTGGTGAGCTATATCAGTCAGTTTATGACATTACTTCCGGGCGATCTAATTACAACGGGAACGCCTGCCGGTGTTGGTTTGGGGCAGAAACCGGAACCTTGGTATCTGAAACCGGGAGATATTGTGGAACTGGGAATTGACGGTTTGGGAAGCAGCACACAGAAAGTAAAAGCGTACGACGAATGAAAAAATTCTGTCTCGCTCTCGATTTAATTGATGATTCTGAACTGATTGCACAGTATGAAAAATATCATCAGAATATCTGGCCGGAAATCAGGCAAAGTATTTTGGATTCGGGAATTTCCAATATGGAAATTTACCGTGTTCAGAATAGATTAATGATGATTATTGAAGCGGATGAAAATTTTTCTTTTGAAGCTAAAAATGAATGGGATAACAATAATCCTAAAGTTCATGAATGGGAAGAACTGATGTGGAAATTTCAGCAGCAATTGCCTCATTCAAAGCCGGGAGAAAAGTGGCAGTTGATGGACAAAATATTTTCTTTATAAATTTTGAGTACATGATATTTTTTAAACCGCAAAAAATATTTTGGTGCTTTTGCAGTAAATATATTCAACAAAAATTGATTTAAATGATTATTGATTCTCACGTACATTTTTGGAAATTTGATCCGATTCGCGATGCCTGGATTACGAATGAAATGACAGTTATTCAGCGAGATTTTCTCCCCGAAGATTTTTCGTTGTATATCAATGAAAATCAGATTGAAGGTTGTATCGCTGTTCAGGCAGATCAAAGTGATGAGGAAACTGCGTTTTTATTGAATTTAGCTAAAGAAAATTCTTTTATTAAAGGAATTGTAGGCTGGGTTGATCTGACTTGTGAAAAATTGGAAGAATCGCTTCAACAATACCAATCAGAAAAATTAATAAAAGGTTTCAGGCATATTGCAGAAGGAGAAGACATCGGATTTCTACTGAAGGAAAACGTATTTCATGGAATCAAAAAACTTCATCAATTTAATTATACTTTTGATATTTTATTGAGACAACATCAACTTTCCGATGCAGTAAAACTCTCGGAAAAATTACCAGACCAACCTTTTATTTTAGATCATTGCGGAAAACCCAATTTGGCAACGAATGATTTGAGAGACTGGAAAGAAAACATTTCAGAACTGGCGAAAAACCCCAATATGTTTTGTAAGATCTCAGGACTTTTAACGCAGGGAAATTGGAATTTGATGGATGAAAAATCAATTTTTGAAACTTTGGATTTTATTTTTAATCAGTTTGGAATTGAGCGGTTGGTTTTCGGAAGCGATTGGCCTGTCATGTTATTGGGCGGAAATTATGTTTTGTGGTTGGAATTGATTTCAAAATATCTAACTCAGTTTTCAAAGGAAGAACAGGAACTTTTTTACTTTAGAAATGCTTTAAAGTTTTACAATTTATAATTTAACCACAAAAGTTTTTGACACATAAGTCACATTAGGTTTTAGTTAAATACTTTGAGAATATTTAGAGCACATAAGTTTAAAAAATCAAAGATTTTTATTTTTAAAATTTAAAACATTAAAAACCTTTGAGATCTTTGCTAAGTGAAACGCCTTTGCGAACTTAAAAACAGTTAGTAGTTAAAAAAATCTTTGCGCTCTTTGCGTTTAAAAACAAAAACATGAATTTAAATTTAGATCATAAAATAATCATCATAAGTGGCGGTGCAAAAGGCATCGGAAACGGCATTGTTAAAATCTTAGCAGAAGAAAAAGCTTTTCCAATCATCATAGGAAGAAATCAAGAAGACAACAGAAAAGCGGTTCAGGAAATCATTGAAAACGGTGGAAAAGCAGATTTTGTGACTGCCGAACTTTCTCAACCCGAAGAATGCAAAAAAGCCGTTGATGAAGTGATAAAAAAATATGGTAAAATTGATGGAATCGTCAATAATGCCGGTGTGAACGACGGCGTTGGTCTGGAAAATGGTTCATATGAAGAATTCATTGCATCTTATCACAAGAATGTGGTGCATTATTATCTTTTGGTGCATCATGCGCTTCCCTATTTGAAAGAAAGTAAAGGATCTATCGTTAATATCGGTAGCAAAACCGCAGAAACAGGACAAGGCGGAACTTCAGGTTATGCCGCAGCAAATGGAGCAAGAAATGCGTTAACTAGAGAATGGGCAGTAGAACTTTTACCTTTCAGGATTCGTGTAAATGCGATTATTGTTGCCGAAGCGTGGACTCCGCTTTACCAATCTTGGATTTCTACTTTTGAAAATCCGGAGGAAAAACTGAAAAGTATTACCTCAAAAATTCCTTTGGAAAACAGAATGACGACTTCGGAAGAAATTGCGAATATGGCTGCATTTCTGTTATCGGAGAAATCTTCACATACAACGGGACAGCTGATTCATGTTGATGGTGGGTATGTGCATTTAGATAGGAGTTTAGGGTAAAATTAACTATTATTATCTAGATCAATTAAGTTTGTTTTGAGATAAAGAAAGTTGATCTAATGTTTAAATTTATTAACTTTAATAAAATTTAAGCAATGAATTCTAATACATTACATATCATTTATAACGATTTTCACAGTCTTCCTTTGGCGGTATTATCATTTATAAAATTGAAAAAGAAAAGCAGAGTATAAAAATTTTCAGAGTTTTTCATACTTCACAAAACCCTGAAGATACCCATAAAGATAGATTAAAATGAACTTTTTTAATCATATATAATAAATTCGGATGGTATTCCAAATCGGTCTGTATATGAGCTTAATATTTAATGTAAAATGAAAGAAGAAGATCAACATGATTGTATAAGTAGAGAAGATTTACTGGAGCAGACAAGACAAAACATTGAACAGTTCGGACTTCAAGTTATCATGGTTAGTTCTACAGAATATTTACCATCATTTGCTTACAGTGTAGGTTTGGAGAAGACTTATAAGCATCCTGAGATTATTTGTTTTGGGCTTTCTAATGATTTGGCTCATAAAATAATTAATGATATTGCTGAAATTTTAAAAAAAGGTGAGGCAATCCAAAGTGGAAAAGTTTACGATGAAATATTTAATAATAGCCGAGCTTATTTTTTAAACGTTGATAAAAGAAATATTCCCGATTATTTTGGTTCAGCTCTAAATTATTATCAAGATAAAGGATTTGATGCTTTACAATTGATCTGGACAGACCGAAATGATAAGTTTCCCTGGGAAGAAAATTTTGAGGAAGAATTTTTATTCATACAGCCATTATTAGATAGAAATGCTGAATTCAAATTTTATGAACCCAAAAACTTAACAACTTTTACTACAAAACAATGGCTTGAAGAATCTAAACCTATTTTAAGAGTTGTTCATGACAATGATGGAGATTGGCAATTTTTAACAGGAGACCAAATGCCTGATGATATCAGAATTGTTGCTTTGGAAGAATTAATAAAATCTGATCAAACGTTAAATAACGTTTTCGATCTTGATTATGGCGAAGAAGCTGAACGAAGTTCTGTCGGCGGAAAATGGACGAGATACAAATTGGAAGATGATGAGGAAAAATAAGCTTTTAGTAAAATAATCTCAAATAGAAAGGCGGAAGAAAATCTCCCGCCTTTTACTTTATCTTAATCCGAAAACTACATCGTTTCCATTTTGAAACTCATACTTTCGATTACTTTCAAGATCGCTTCAACTGTATCCATTGATGTTAAACAAGGAACACCATTTTCCACACTCATTCTTCTGATCTGGAAACCGTCTCTTTCAGCTTGTTTTCCTTTTGTAGTCGTATTAACAACATACTGAACTTTTCCTTTCTGAATCAGATCGATTAGGTTTACATCTTCCTCTCCTATTTTGTAGCCTATTTTACAAGGAATTCCTTTTTCTTCGAAGAATTTCGCCGTTCCTTCCGTAGCCCAGATTCTGAAACCAACTTCATGGAATCTAGCAGCCAAATCAGCCGCTTCCTGCTTGTGTTTATCGGCTACTGTGAACAAGATCGAACCGTGCATCGGAACTTTTCTTCCCGCTGCAACCAATCCTTTGTAAAGAGCTTTTTCAAGTGTTGTATCTTTACCCATAACCTCTCCCGTAGACTTCATTTCAGGGCCTAAAGAGATATCAACTTTCGTTAATTTAGAGAAAGAGAACACAGGAACTTTTACGAAAACCCCTTCTTTATTTGGAACCAATCCGTTTTTGTATCCTAAATCTGTCAGTTTTTGACCTAAAATTGCTTTCGTCGCCAAATTTGCCATTGGAACATCCGTGATTTTAGACAAGAAAGGAACTGTTCTTGATGAACGTGGATTTACTTCGATCACATACACATTTCCTTCGAAAAGAACGTACTGAATGTTCATTAGACCAACTACATTCAATCCTTTTGCTAATCTTTGCGTATAATCTACCAAAGTATCAACCTCACTTTGTGAAATATTCTGTGGAGGATACACCGCAATCGAGTCTCCAGAGTGAACTCCTGCTCTTTCGATGTGCTCCATAATTCCCGGAATGATTACCGTTTCACCATCGCAAATTGCATCAACTTCAATTTCTTTTCCAACCATGTATCTGTCAACCAAAACTGGGTGTTCCGGACTTGCATCTACCGCAAACTCCATGTAATGAGCCAATTCGCTTTCTGAGTACACAATTTCCATGGCTCTACCTCCTAAAACGTAGCTTGGACGAACTAAAACCGGATAACCGATTTCGTTAGCGATTTTAATGGCTTCTTCTTTCGATGTTGAAGTTTTTCCTAAAGGTTGAGGAATTCCCATTTCCTGAAGGGCTTTTTCAAACTTATCTCTATTTTCAGCTCTATCTAAATCTTCCAA
Source organism: Chryseobacterium arachidis (assembly GCF_900129245.1). Classification (GTDB taxonomy): domain Bacteria; phylum Bacteroidota; class Bacteroidia; order Flavobacteriales; family Weeksellaceae; genus Chryseobacterium; species Chryseobacterium arachidis. The sequence goes on along the minus strand of NZ_FQUT01000001.1, from coordinate 719,074 downwards.
AGAAGTTCCCAAAATCTGAACTCCGTGAGCTGCCAATTTATCGGCTAAGTTGATCGCTGTTTGGCCACCAAACTGTACGACTACCCCTTTTGGTTTTTCCAATTCGATGATGTTCATTACATCTTCTTCCGTTAATGGTTCGAAGTATAATTTATCTGAAATTGAGAAGTCTGTAGAAACTGTTTCAGGGTTGTTGTTGATGATGATTGCTTCGTAACCCATTTCTTTGATTGCCCAAACTGAATGAACTGTCGCGTAATCGAACTCAACTCCCTGTCCAATTCTGATAGGTCCTGAACCCAGAACGATGATTTTTTCTTTATCGGAAGCAACGCTTTCGTTTTCTTCTTCGTAAGTTCCGTAGAAATATGGGGTTTCAGATTCGAATTCCGCAGCACATGTGTCTACCATTTTATAAACCGGCATTACTCCGTTTTCTTTTCTGAAATTGAAAACTTCACGCTCAGTCACATCCCAAAGAACTGCAATATTTACATCTGCGAAACCTAATTTTTTAGCTTCTAATACAATTTCTTTGTTGAATTTATTTTCAGCAATTGTCTTTTCGAAATCAATTAATTTCTTGATTTTCCAGATGAAAAACTTATCGATTTTACTCCATTCTACGATTTGTTCCCAATCGTATCCTCTTCTTAAAGCATCACCGATAATGAACAATCTTTCGTCATCACAAACTCTGATTCTTCTTTCGATTTCTTCAGCTGTTAAAGCTGCAGCTTGTTTCGTTTTTAAACCGATATGTCTGATTCCTGTTTCTAATGAACGGATGGCTTTCTGTAAAGATTCTTCGAAATTTCTTCCGATGGCCATTACTTCACCCGTCGCTTTCATTTGCGTTGATAATCTTCTGTCCGCAGTTTCGAATTTATCGAACGGGAATCTTGGAAATTTAGTTACCACATAATCCAAAGCTGGTTCGAAACAAGCGTAAGTCTTTCCTGTAACAGGATTCATGATTTCATCAAGTGTTAATCCTACTGCGATTTTTGCAGCAATTTTAGCAATCGGATAACCAGTTGCCTTTGATGCTAAAGCTGATGAACGGGAAACTCTCGGGTTTACTTCGATAATATAATAGTTGAATGAATGTGGATCTAATGCCAACTGTACGTTACATCCCCCTTCAATTCCTAAAGCTCTGATGATTTTTAGTGAAGCGTTTCTCAACATCTGATACTCTCTGTCTGAAAGCGTTTGAGAAGGCGCCACAACGATTGAATCTCCTGTGTGAACTCCAACCGGATCTATATTTTCCATGTTACAAACCACAATTGCGTTGTCGTTTGCATCACGCATTACTTCATATTCGATTTCTTTGAAACCAGCGATGGATCTTTCAATCAAACACTGTGTAACAGGACTGTGTTTTAATCCTAATTCGGCGATTTCTTTTAATTCTGCTTCAGTGGCAGCGATTCCACCACCTGTTCCTCCCATTGTGAAGGCAGGACGAACAATTACAGGATAACCGATTTCGTTAGCAAAATTTAAAGCTCCTTCTACCGTATTTACAATGTCTGATTCCGGAACCGGCTCGTTCAATTCTCTCATCAATTCACGGAACAAATCTCTGTCTTCCGCTCTGTTGATCGCTGAAAGTTTTGTTCCTAAAACTTCTACTTTACATTCTTCAAGAATTCCTGATTTTTCCAATTCTACCGCCATGTTAAGACCAGTTTGTCCACCCAAAGTTGGTAAAAGCGCATCCGGACGCTCTTTTCTGATGATATGACTTACAAACTGAAGTGAAATCGGTTCGATATATACTTTATCTGCGATTTCAACATCCGTCATAATCGTTGCAGGGTTTGAGTTGATCAAAATTACCTTGTAGCCTTCTTCCTTCAAAGACAGACAAGCCTGCGTTCCTGCGTAATCAAATTCTGCCGCCTGACCGATGATGATTGGACCTGAACCGATTACTAAAATTGTTTTTATGTCGTTTCTTTTCATTTTAAATTTATCCTTTTTGTTAGTTTTGAACCCTTTTGGGTTCTATTGATGATTTTTTCACCATTTCCATAGGTTGCACCTACGGCTATTCATATTGAATCTTTCGGATTCGTTGAATTCTGATACTTAAATTTCAGCGGCGAATTGCACGCAGCCCGACTTGAGCGGAAATCCTTTTTTGCCATCCTGATTTTTCTATTTTAGCCGAAATGTTCTGCAAAAAAGATTGGGAGTGGAAGGCGGATTAAGCTGCCCAAATTAATCTTCTACTTTTTAAAATCTTCCATTAACTGGATAAACTCATCAAATAAATAGTTCGCATCTTCAGGGCCTGGACTTGCTTCCGGGTGATATTGAACTGAGAAACAAGGGTGAATTTTGTGTTTCAGACCTTCGTTTGTTCTGTCGTTCAAGGCGATGTGAGTTTCAATTAAATCTGTACCTTTTAAACTTTCCTGATCAACTGCATAACCGTGGTTCTGAGAAGTGATGGCCACTTTGTTTTTCTCTAAATCCAACACCGGATGGTTTCCTCCTCTGTGTCCGAATTTTAATTTGAAAGTTTTGGCTCCACAAGCCAAACCGATCAATTGGTGTCCTAAACAGATTCCGAAAATCGGAACTTTTCCTAGAATTCCGTTAATCATTTCAAGAGCTTGTTGGTTATCTTCCGGGTCGCCAGGACCGTTTGACAACATTACTCCGTCCGGATTCATCAGTAAAATTTCTTCTGCAGTTACATCCTGAGAAACTACCGTGATATCGCAGTTTCTTTGAGATAATTCTCTGATAATTCCTAATTTAGATCCAAAATCTACCAATACTACTTTCAACCCTCTTCCCGGATTTGCGTAAGGCGTTTTTGTAGAAACCTGCTCTACCTGATTGGTAGGGAAGTTTGTTGATTTTAATTCTGAAACTACTGTGCTTTCGTCTGCATCAGCGTTTACGATTTTACCTTTCACAACTCCATGGTTACGAAGAATTCTTGTCAGTCTTCTTGTATCGATTCCTGAAATTCCTGAAAGGTTTTTCTTTTTAAATAATTCATCTAAAGTAATCTGAGTACGGAAATTTGAAGGCAAATCACAAAGCTCTTTTACGATAAGACCTTTGATTGCCGGTTCTATACTCTCATAATCATCTCTATTAATCCCATAGTTTCCGATTAATGGATAGGTCATACACACAATCTGACCGCAATAAGATGGGTCAGAAATCAGTTCCTGATACCCTGTCATTCCGGTATTGAAAACCACTTCTCCTGCCGTTTCCAATTCTGCTCCGAAACCTTCTCCATGAAACACTTCACCGGACTCCAGTATTAATTTTTTCTTCATTTTAAACTTTTATCTCTTATTATTTATTTTATTGATCTTCATTAACAGATCGCTCCTACAGAGCTCTTTTAATCTCTATCTTTGTTTCATGGGTTTCACCCATGGCTATTAATAGGTTGCCCCTCTGGGGCTTGGATAATCTTTATCTCTTTTTGTTTTCCACGGGTTTCACCCGCGGCTATTGATATTTCGCCCCTTCGGGGCTCACCAACTTTTTACTTATTTCTTTTAGCTTGTCTCTTTTTATTTAAAAGTATACCCCTCTTTTTCTAAGGCTTCTTTTAAGATTGCCATTCTCGCGAAAACGCCGTTTTGCATTTGTTTGAAAACTCTTGAGCGTTCGCATTCCACCAAGTCTGTATCAATTTCCACTCCTCTGTTGATTGGAGCCGGATGCATGATGATGGCTTCTTTTTTCATTGCTTTTTCTCTTTCTTTCGTCAAACCATATTTTCTGTGGTAATCTGAAGCTGAGAAGCTCATTTTTGCATCGTGTCTTTCGTGTTGAATTCTTAAAAGCATTAAAACATCAACTTCATTAATTAATTCATCTACTGAAAGATAAGTTCCATTAATTAAAGCCCCTTCATCAAACCACTGTTCGGGTCCTGAAAAGTATACTTTTGCACCTAATCTTCTCAATGCTTCTGCATTCGAATTGGCAACCCGGCTGTGTTTTACGTCTCCTACAATTCCCACCTTTAAGCCCTCAAACTTTCCGAATTCCTGATAGATCGTCATTAAATCGAGCATACATTGGGAAGGATGGTTTCCTGTTCCGTCTCCTCCATTGATAATAGGAATCTTTATATTTTTTAATTCATCAAAATACCGGTCTTTCTTATCTCTGATTACGACAAGATTTACTCCAAGACTTTCAATAGTTTTTACCGTATCATAAAGGCTTTCTCCTTTGTTTACCGAACTGTGAGATGCATCAAAAGGAACAACCTGTAATCCTAATTTTCTTTCGGCAATATCAAAACTTGTCTTTGTTCTTGTACTGTCTTCGAAGAAAAGGTTTGAACAAAAAACTTCGCCTTCTATTTTGGCAGTTTTTCCGTTGGCAAAAGCCAGCGCTTCTGTTACTATACTGTTGATTCTCTCGGTGCTTAGTTCTGTAATTGTAAACATAATATTTTCAAATTTTCACAAAAAAAAAGCGAAGAAAATATCTTCGCTTAAAATAAATAAATATCGTAAAGGGCGTCTACGCCCGGTAATTCTAATGATATAAATACTGTGTTATTCATTAGGTGCAAAGATACAACAATTTTACAAACTGACAAAACTAAATTTTGATTTAGATTAAAAAATGATAATCTCTCGTTATTTTCATTTTTAAATATTATTTTTGTTACAACTCAACATTATGATATGGATTTAAAAGACAGAATGATTCTCAGCATAATTCAGGAAGACTCCACTTTATCCGTGAAAGAAATTTCGGAAAAGATTGGTCTTACCTTTACTCCAACCTATGAAAGAATCAAGCAATTGGAGAAAAACGGGATTATTGAGAAATATGTCGGGCTTTTAAACCGTGAAAAATTAGGTTTGAATATCGTGGTCTATTGCAATGTCCGTTTAAAAGAACAATCTCAGAAAGTTTTGGAAACATTCGAGAAAAACATTGGTAAACACGATGAAGTTCAGGAAATCATCAGTCTTTCCGGTGAATACGACTATATGTTGAAGATCATTGCAAAGGATATCAATTCTTACAATGAATTTGCCGTCAATGTAATTTCAAATATTCCTAATATCGGGCAATACCATAGTTCTATCGTGCTTCATGAGGTGAAAAAGTCTACTAAGTTTAAGATTGATCTGGATTGATTTATAAATCTGTAGATATCAAACCAAACTATTAACACAGGAAACAAATATGAAAACCAAATTTAACAACTGGCTTATAGAAACTAAAACAAAAATAACCAGGCCTGATAAATATTCAAATACAATAACAACCATTTCTAATCATTTCAAAAAACAATTAAACAAAGATATTGATCTTTATAAAGTAAGTAATGCTAATGATTTACTTAGAATAAAGGATGAATATTTTAGTTATGATACTTTTTTTGAAAAAAATAAAACAGGAAATAGGATGTATAGTCGATCTTTGGACTTGTATATAGAATTTCTTGAAACAAATCGTCAATTAATTAACAATACAATTAGCGAAATTGAGCAAGTAAAAGCCGATAAGCAATTAACAACTCTTGAAAAAGAAGCAATAATTCTAAGCCGTATCGGACAAGGCAAGTTTAGAGATGATTTAATTGAGCTCTGGAAAGGCAGTTGTGTAATTTCAAAATTTAATGATTCAAGATTTTTAATTGCATCTCATATTAAACCCTGGAAAAAATCAACTAATAATGAAAAAATTGATAAATACAATGGTTTATTATTATTGCCGACTTATGATAAATTATTTGACTTAGGTTTTATATCTTTTGATGATAATGGAATTATAATTATTTCAAATTCACTTACTAATTTTGACAAACTTGGAATTGACGAAGCAATTAGAATTGAATTAAAAGATGAAAATAAAATATACCTACAATATCATCGGCAGGAAATATTTAAAAAATAATATTTAAAAACTAAAAGCATTTTTTTAGTTTGCTTCTAGTTTTTAAATTTTTAATTTACCCCAATAATTTATTTTTCAGTTTATTAAACTGATATTCAATCTTATCCAAACAAAGATTCCCAATACTTCCCTTATGAGTATGATTTAAGTTTCCAATTTCAAAATCAAATTCATTATTCTCAATCTCTTGCCCCACTTTCACATAGGCATCACGGAATGAACTTCCGTTTTTCACTTCTTCATTGATTTTCTCTACGCTGAAAAGATATTTGTACTTTTCATCTTCAAGAATTCCATCTTTCACCTGTATATTCGGTAAAGTATAATTTAAAATCGCCAAACATTCCTTTAAAGAATCAATGGCAGGAAAAAGAATTTCTTTCGTTAACTGCATATCTCGGTGATATCCTGAAGGAAGGTTATTTGTCAATAAAATAAATTCATTCGGCAACGATTGGATTCTGTTGCAACGCGCACGAACCAATTCAAAAATATCCGGATTTTTCTTATGAGGCATAATGCTGCTTCCCGTTGTAAATTCTTTAGGAAAACTGATAAAATCAAAATTCTGACTCAAATATAGACAAACATCATAAGAAAATTTACCCAATGTTCCCGCCAAAGTCGCCATTGCCATAGAAAGCATTTTCTCTGATTTTCCGCGCGTCATTTGAGCGTAAACAGAGTTATAATTCATTGACTGAAAGCCTAAGTTATACGTCGTACTCTCACGATCAATCGGGAAAGACGAACCATAACCTGCCGCCGAACCCAATGGATTTTTATTAATGATATTTTTTACCGAAAACAATAGTTCAATATCATCCAACAACGCTTCTGCATACGCACCAAACCATAATCCAAATGAGGATGGCATCGCAATCTGTAAATGGGTATATCCCGGAAGCAAAACATTTTTGTGCTGTTCTGCCAATTTAATTAATATTTGAAAGAATTCATCCGTCAAAGCTGTAATTTCCCGGATTTCTTCGACTAAATACAGTTTAATATCCAATAAAACCTGATCATTACGAGATCTTGCCGTATGTATTTTCTTTCCGGTATCGCCTAACTTCTCAATTAAAATAGATTCAATCTGTGAATGAATATCTTCCGCATTTTTATCGATCTCAAAAGTTCTATTTTCGATATCTTCTAAAATCTCTGCCAAAACAGCTAGCATCTGCTCTGATTCTTCATTGGAAATAATTCCAACTTCTGCCAGCATTTTACAATGTGCCATCGAACCTTTGACATCATATTTCGCCAAACGCTCATCAAAGTCAAGATCCTTCCCGACTGTAAATTTATTGACTAATATATTGGTGGCATTATCGTCTTTCTGCCATATTTTTTTCATAAAATTTCTTTTTTAATTTAAAATTTTCTTTTGTCTTAAAACAAAAGAAACAAAAATTCAAGACTGGAAACTTCCGCTAAAAAATATTTTTATTCTCTAAAAATCCCAAAACTCGTGCGAATTGAACATTATTTCTTCGGTTCAATATTTGTGTCGCACTCAAACAGTGGGATTTTTTTAACGTTCATAAAACTATTTTTCTTAACGCTCCATTTTTCCTAGGCCGTTATTACACACTGCATAGACTTCAATCATCACATTTACTACTTCCAGCCTATAAAACTTTCTCCAGAATTTTGATGTAAATTTCAATTCCTTCTTCAATTTCTTCAATGAAAATAAATTCATCCGCAGTGTGAGAGCGCCTGCTGTCGCCCGGACCGAGCTTCACAGATGTACAAGGAATAATCGCCTGATCGGATGAAGTTGGGGAACCATACGTTGTCCTTCCGATTTCCAAACCTGCCTGTACGAACGGATGATCCATTTCTATTTTTGAAGAGTTCAACCTGAAAGACCTTGCCGTTAAAGTCGATTTCATTTGCGATTGGATAATTTCAAACGCTTCTTTATTAGAATATTCATCGGTAACTCGTACATCCAAAGTGAAAGTACAAGATTCCGGAACTACATTGTGCTGAACTCCGGCATGAATTCCCGACAACGTTATCTTTACCTCACCCAAATAATCCGAAACTTTTGGAAATTTAAAGCTCAGAATATTCTGAAGATCTTCCATACATTTTACAATCGAGTTATCGTCGTTCGGATGAGCAGCATGAGAAGGAGTTCCTTTCATTTCCCCGTCAATAACCAAAAGTCCTTTTTCCGCAATCGCCAGATTCATCTGCGTGGGTTCTCCTACAATGGCGAGCTCCACATTCGGAAGCTGTGGAAATAAAGCCTCGATCCCATCAAACCCTGAAATCTCCTCCTCGGCCGTCAAAGCAATAACTAAATTATATTGTAAATCTTCTTTCTCATAAAAATGTAAAAAAACCTGCGCCATCGAAACCAAAGAAGCGCCTGCATCATTACTACCCAATCCGAATAACTTTCCATTTTTTTCAATAGGTAAAAATGGATCTATTGTGTAAGCTTTATTGGGCTTCACCGTATCATGATGCGTATTCAGCAAAATTGACGGTTTGAAAACATCAAAATTTTTATTCACCGCCCAGATGTTATTTTTAAAACGTTTTGTCGGAATCTGATGTTTTTTGAAAAAGTTTTCAATTTCCACAGACGTGTTAAATTCATCTTTGCTGAATGACGGAATTTCAATCAGTTTTTTCAACAGTTCTACTGCATTATTCAGTAATTCTTCTTTACTATAAACAGATTTCAGTTCCTGCATGATGGTTTTCTATATGGTTTTTTAGTTCGGTTTCCTTAATTAAGAATACCTTATTTACATTATTTTTCACCGCTCCAAGAGCGTTTTCCAGTTTGGGAAGAATTCCTTTGTGAAGTTTACCTTCGTCTTTTAAGGCTGAAAATTCTTCTTCGGATATATTTTTAATAACAGATTCAGGATTGTTTACATCTCCCAAAACGCCCTCTTTATCAAAGCAATACAATAATTCCACATCGTATTTTACCGATAAAGCCTGTGCAATAACCGAAGCAATCGTATCTGCATTCGTATTGAAAAGGTGACCTTTTTTATCATGGGTAATCGCTGAAAACACAGGAACCAATTTAAGTTTAAGCAACTTTGAAATCAATTTCTTGTTTACACTTTTTTCAGTAATATCGCCCACAAATCCAAAATCTATTTCTTTATGTTCCCGTTTTTTAGCTTTAATTAAATTGGCATCAGCGCCGGAAAAACCTATGGCTTTACACTTCTTCTGCTGAAGTTTTGCGACAATATTTTTATTGATTCCTCCTGCATACACCATTGCCACAATATCCAAAGTATCTTTATCGGTAATTCTTCGTCCGTTAATCAGCTTTTGCTCAATACCCAATTTATCTGCTAAAGTCGTTGCCAGTTTTCCACCACCATGAACAAGGATTTTCTTTTCCGGAATTTCAGCAAACTGCTCCAGAAACTGCTCTAATAATTCCTCATCATCAATCAAAGCACCACCTATTTTTATGACGAAAAGCTTTTCTTGCATGATTTAATTATTTTGAATTAATTTCATCTAAAATTTCTGAAAAAACCGCCTGGGCCGAGAAAATTCTGTTTTTGGCCTGCTGATAAATGATAGAATTCTCACCATCCATCACTTCATCGCTCAATTCTACATTTCGACGAACCGGAAGACAGTGCATTACCTTTGCATTATTGGTCTTTTCTAATTTTTCGTTTGTTAACATCCAGCTTTCTTTCACTTCCGGCATCGCTGCATACTCATCAAAAGACGACCAGTTTTTAACATAAATAAAGTCTGCATCTTTCAACGCTTCATCCTGATTATGAATAACTTTCATATCTTTAGTAAAGTTTTTATCTAAATCATACCCTTCAGGATTTGTGATGACGAAATCTACGTCCATTTCCTGCATCCATTCTGCAAAAGAATTTCCCACCGCGTGAGCAATCGGCTTGATGTGAGGAGCCCAGGTCAAAACCACTTTCGGCTTACGGTTTACACTGAGCTTGTCGAAGTGCCAGTTTTCTGTAATTGTGATGCAATCTGCCAAACTTTGCAAAGGGTGACGTGTCGCAGATTCCAGCGAAATAACCGGCACTTTTGCATGTTGCTCAAATTGACTTAAAATGCTTTCATTCACATCATCTTCTTTACTTTTCATTCCTGCAAAACAACGAACTGCAATGATATCACAATATTGATTTAATACTTCAATTGCATCTTTGATGTGTTCAACCGTGTCGCCATTCATAACAGCTCCATCTGCAAATTCCAGGTTCCATGCTTCCTGAGCAGCATTTAATGTTAAAACATTTAAGCCTAAATTCTGTGCTGCAATCTGGCTACTTAAACGGGTTCTTAAGCTTGAATTTAAAAAGACAAGTCCTATGGTTTTTCCTTTTCCTTTCTTGGTTTCAGAAAGAGGATTTTCTTTAATTTGTAACGCTTTTTTTATAATTTCCTGTAAGTTTTCTACATCACTTACAGAGGTGAATTTTTTCATTTTGAATTGATTTGTTTTACCACAAAAGTCACAAAAGATTATTATCAATTTTAAAGTTTAATACTTTGAAAATATAAGTTCACATAAGCTAAAATCTTTGATTACCAGCAATCCTTTTTTGCTCTTATCACAGATTTATATTTTGTTTATTTATAGTATTTAAAACTTTTGTAACTTTTGTGGTTAATTAAAATTTAAAGATTTTCTAAAACAGTTTTTAAAGCACTGATGAACAGATCAGTTTCTTCTTTTTTAATGGTAAGCGCCGGAAGAATCCTCAACACAGCCTTATCATTAGAATTTCCCGTGAAAATATGATGATTGTACAACAGGTTGTTCCTCACTTCTGAGCAATCCCTGTCGAGTTCAATACCAATCATCAAGCCTTTCCTTCGGATGGTTTTAATATGTGGAAAATCTTTAATTTCATTTTCAATATAAACGCCCATTTGCTGAGCATTTTCGATGAGATTTTCATCTTTCATGACATCCAATACAGCAATCGCTGCAACACAAGCTAAATGATTTCCTCCGAAAGTTGTTCCCAACAAACCATTGCTTGCCTGAAATTTCGGGTGAATCAAAACACCGCCAATCGGGAAACCGTTCCCCATTCCTTTTGCTGTGGTAATGATATCCGCTTCAATTTCAAATTCCTGATGGGCAAAGAAATACCCGCTTCTTCCGTAGCCTGACTGAACTTCATCCAGAATCAAAACAACATCATGTTTTTCACACAGTTCTTTGATTTTCGTTAAAAATTCAACCGTTGGAATCATAATTCCTCCAACTCCTTGGATTCCTTCTATTATTACAGATGAAATTTCGTTTCCTTGTTCTTCAAAGATTTGTTCAAGCTGCTCGATATTATTCCATTCTGATTTGATGAATCTTTCATCATAGTTTACCGGAGCTACAATTTTTGGATTATCTGTAACCGAAACTGCTGCCGAAGTTCTTCCGTGGAATGAACCTGAAAAATACAGCACTTTGTTTTTTCCGTTATGAAAAGAAGCCAGTTTCAAAGCATTTTCATTCGCTTCTGCACCGGAATTGCACAGAAATAAATTATAATCTTCCAAACCTGAAAGCTTTCCTAATTTTTCTGCCAATTCAGTTTGTAATTCATTATGAACGGAGTTTGAATAGAAAGATATTTTATCTAACTGGTTTTTCAATTGAGTCTGATAATGCGGATGGTTGTGCCCGATAGAAATCACGGCATGACCTCCATAAAAATCAAGATATTTTTCTCCTTTATCGTCCCAAAGAAATGATCCCTGAGCTTTTACCGGATTTATGTTGAATAATGGATATACGTTGAATAAATTCATTTTTAGTTGATTGTTGTTGGTTGATAGTTGCTTGTTTTTCTAGCAACTTATCTTTAATATTTTTCTTTTGTCTTGAAACAAAAGAAACAAAAGTTCAAGACTTGGAAACTTTCGCTAAAAATTTAAATTAAATCCTAAAATTTCCAAAACTCGCACGAATTGAAGATTTGTTCTTCGGTTGAAAATTTGTCTCGTGCTCAAACAGTGGAAATTTCTTAACGGATTAAATTTTAATTTTCTTAACGCTCCATTTTCCTAAGTCATTTTTAAATGGAGTTGTTAAATTCACGATTGACTTTTAAAATGCAATCGGCTTTAAGTTCAATCCTGAATTCTCTTCCCATCCCATCGCAATATTCATATTTTGGACAGCCTGCCCGGAAGCTCCTTTTAACAAATTGTCAATCGCTGAGTGAATAACCGCAACATTTCCACTCTTTTCAATCTGTATCACACAGCGATTCGTGTTGACAACCTGCTTTAGATCAATTGCTTTTTCGCTTACTTTTACAAAAGGTTCATCTGCATAAAAATCCTTAAACAACCGCTCTATATCTGAAAGTTCTAAATCTGTTTTCACTGTGGAACTTGTAAAAATTCCTCTCGCAAAATCCCCTCTCCATGGAACAAAATTTAGATTGATTTCATTTGTATTAAAAGAAACTAACTGCTGTAAAATCTCATCCACATGCTGATGCGTCAAAGTTTTATATGCTGAAATATTATCATTCCTCCAGGTAAAATGTGTTGTCGCCTGCAAAGATTGACCTGCACCTGTCGAACCCGTAATTCCTGTAGTGTACACTTCATTCAACAAACCTTTTTGAGCCAAAGGAAGCAAAGCCAGTTGAATTGCTGTTGCAAAACACCCCGGATTGGCAATACTTTTCGCCCCTGAAAGTTGTTTTTTGTTGATTTCAGGTAATCCGTAGATAAAATTTCTGTTCTCAAAATTCCCATCCAAACGAAAATCGTTTCCTAAATCAATGATTAATGCTGAATCTTTTACTGGATTTTGGGTCAGCCAATTCTGACTTTCTTTGTGAGGAAGACACAAAAATAAAATATCTACCTCTTCAGGTTGATCCGTCAAGACCATTTCACAAACTGTCGCTAAATCCGGGTACAAATCTGAAATCTTTGTTCCCGAATTCGATCGACTATATAAAAAACTCAAAGACACGTGAGGATGAAAAGCCAACAGACGAACCAGTTCGCTTCCCGTGTAACCGTTGGCTCCGATGATTCCTGCTGTTTTGTTAATTTCAATCATTTTTATTCTTGTCCATAGGTTTCACCTACGGCTACTTTTATTGAACCCTTCGGGTTCTTCGTTTATATTGATCTTTTTTAATCCATAGGTTTTACCTAAAGCTATTCATTGAACCCTTCGGGTTCATCATCATAATGCTGAATTAATCTGATGATATATATTTAAAGAATTGCTTACAATTTTGGTGTAGCCTTTCACATCTTCGCCTGTCCATGCTCTGTTTGCTTCACCATAACTTCCGAATTTATCAGACATTAAATCATGTTCAGATTCAATTCCATTTAAGATAAATCTGTAAGGATGAAGGGTTACAAAAACTTTTCCACTAACTGTTTTTTGAGAATCTACCAAGAAAGATTCGATATTTCTCATTACAGGATCTAAGAAAAGTGCTTCATGAAGCCAGTTTCCGTACCAATCGGATAATTGAGACTTCATCATCTGCTGATATTTTGAAAGCGTATGTTTTTCTAATAAATGATGCGCTTTGATGATCACAGATGCCGCAGCGGCTTCGAAACCAACTCTTCCTTTAATTCCCACAATCGTATCTCCAACGTGAATATCACGACCGATTCCATAAGCTGAGGCTAATTCCTCTATTTTCTGAATCGCGTAAACTGAATGTTCAAAACTCTCTCCGTTTACCGCTACAACTTCCCCATTTTTAAACTCAATTTCCAATTCCGAAGGCTTAGTTTCTTTAATTTGGGAAGGAAAAGCTTCTTCAGGCAGATAATTTCTTGAAGTCAACGTTTCTTTTCCTCCGACTGAAGTTCCCCAAAGTCCTTTATTCACAGAATATTGTGCTTTTTGGAATTCCATTTCGTAACCGTGATTTTTTAAAAACTCGATTTCTTCTTCACGGGATAAAGCCATATCACGAATCGGCGTAATGATTTCTACATTCGGACACATCACCTGGAAAATCAAGTCAAAACGAACCTGATCATTTCCTGCTCCTGTACTTCCGTGAGCAATGGCGTCGGCTCCAACTTCAATCGCAAATTTTGCAATTTCCTGGGCCTGAATCGTACGTTCTGCGCTCACAGATAAAGGATAAGTATTGTTTTTCAGTACATTCCCAAAAATTAAATACTTCACACAAGAATTATAATAATCTTCCTGAGCATCTACGCACCTGTACTCTTTCACCCCAAGATTCAAGGCTTTTTTCTCCAGCTCTATTTCTTCCTCTTTAGAGAAACCTCCGGTATTTACAGTAACTGCATACACATCATATCCTAGTGTTTCACTAAGATATTTAGCACAGTAAGAGGTATCCAAACCTCCGCTAAACGCTAAGATGACTTTCTTTTTCATCTGGACTCTTTTTATTATTTTTAATGGTCATCTGGAATTCGCCAAGAGAATTTTGTACAGGATACTCAATATCGGTTTGGCTCATTTCATTGCTATATTTAATTTCCGGCTGCGTATGGGCAGCTCCATTTTTTGTTATATTTTCCGGAACAAAAAGCATTGCCGTACAAAGGCAGTTTTTACGTTCTTTTTTCATTAAAATATCATAATTCACACAGCTTTTACAGCCATTCCAGAATTCATCATCCTGAGTGAGTTCAGAATAAATTACCGGTTTGTAGCCTAAATCACTGTTGATCTTCATTACGGCAAGACCTGTCGTAAGTCCAAACACTTTCGCATTCGGATATTTATCTCTAGATAATTGGAAAACTTTATTCTTAATTAAAGTTGCAGCACCTCTTTCCCTGAATTTCGGTGAAACAATCAGTCCGGAGTTAGCCACAAACTGACCGTGCGACCAGGTTTCTATATAACAGAAGCCTACCCACTCTCCATTTTCAGTAGCCACCACAGCATTGCCTTCTGAAATCTTCTTACTTAAATACTCTATGGAACGTTTTGCAATACCCGTCCCTCTACGCTGTGCAGAATCATACATTTCCTGTTGTATTTCACTCACATACATCAGATGCATGGATGAGGAAATTTCTATTTCCATTTATTTATCTAAATTTTTTGGCAAATTTAAAATATAATTTCTTTTAAAACCAAATAAAAAAGATAATTTTATTGAATTAAATTAATACACAGGTAATTTTATCTTTATAATGAATTAACATTTTGCTAAATTATTATATATTTGCTAAAAAGATATAGACATGGAAAATCAATGTCCTAAATGCAATAGTACCAAGGTCGTAAAAAGCGGAATCATCAATGAAAAACAAAGATTCCATTGCAAAGACTGCAACTATTATTTTACCGTAAAAAAACTCGGAAAACAGATTGATGATTACTATGTAACCAAAGCTTTACAACTTTACCTTGAAGGCTTGAGTTTTCGTGAAATAGAAAGAATTATAGGCGTTTCACATGTTACGATCAGTTCATGGATTAAGAAATACAATATTATACGACCTCCCCATTCAGAATTCCATCCGGTATATAAAGTTTTAAAACAAAATGAGTTGATTGAATACATGAGCAAGGAAGAAAATATAAAAAATTCCGGATTGATTATCACACAGTTTGCCGACAAGTATATGTTGATTAAGTGGGAACGGTTTAAAAAATAGGCTTTTAGAATTATGAGTTATAAGTTATTAATTATGAGTTTTTACCATGCATAATCAAAATAAATAAGCACCTTAAATTCAGAATATTAAATATTAAAAATCATTCAAAAATCTACCTATTTCAACACTCATCATTCATAATTTATAATTTACAACTATAGTATTACCATTAATATATATTAAATTTCTTCAAACAAATTATTAATTACAATTTGGCTTTCACAAAATAACAGCCAAAAAATTAATAATTTATGAAGAAAGTATTAAGTTTTATTGGATTAGCTTTAATCAGCAGTTCTGTATATTCACAAGGGTCTCCTGACTATGGAAATGGTTTAAAAATTAACTTAAATCCTGAAGGAGATAAATATATCAGATTTATTTTATGGGATCAGTTCTGGATCAAAAACACAGAAATGAACCCCGGAAGTATGGTCGGAGGCGAGCCAACCGACAACACCTGGAACCTAGGAAACCGAAGAGCACGTATTTTAGCCTATGCACAGGTTACGAAACGATACATGATTCTCGCTCATTTTGGGATCAATAATCAAACTTTTATTAATGGCGGCGCAACAGGCTCTGCAGGCACTGGTGGCTATGGAAACGGAAAAAAACCTCAGCTTTTCTTTCATGATGCGTGGAATGAATATGCAGTTTTAATGCCGGGTGAAGCAGGAAAATTCAGTTTGACTTTGGGAGGCGGTCTTCATTATTACATGGGGCTTTCCCGTATGACAATGGCTTCTACGCTTAATTTCCTTACGGTAGACTCTCCTATTTTCAGCTGGCCTCTGATTGATAATTCTGATCAGTTTGCAAGGCAAATGGGAATTTTCGCAAAAGGAAAATACGGAAAATTTGAATACCGAATGAGTTTAAACAAACCATTCGCAACCGATTTAACTCCGGCAAACACTTTAGTTCCCGGAAATGAAGTGGCAGTAGATAACAACGGAAATCCGAACTGGTCTAAAGCAGGTTATTTTGAATATCAATTCTTAGACACAGAATCTAATCTTCTTCCTTTCAAGGTGGGTTCTTATTTGGGGACTAAAAAAGTTTTCAATGTAGGAGCGGGTTTTTATCATCAGGCAGAGGGAACAAGAACTTCAGTTAATTCAAATATCGAAAAACACGACATTACTTTGCTTTCTGTAGATGCTTTTGCAGATATTCCATTAGGTGAAGCTAAAAATAAAATGGCGGTTTCGGCGTATGCAGGCTATTTCAACTACAATTTCGGTCCGAATTACGTGAGAAATTTAGGAACCATGAACATTGCAGCCAATGACCCGAATTTTGTAGGACAGAGAGCTTTAGCAGGTCCAGGAAATCTTCAACCGATGATAGGGACCGGAAATGTGGTTTATGCTCAAGCCGGACTGTTATTACCAAGTCAGGCAGAGAAACCGAAAATCAGAATCCAGCCTTTTGCGGCGTATACTTATAAAGATTTTGAAGCATTTGACAAACCTTCTTCACAATTTGATGTGGGAGCCAACTGGTTTTTGGACGGTCATCACGCAAAAATTACTACACAATATTCTACAAGACCCGTTTACACGAGTGCAACAGAAAGTCCGAAGTCTAAAGGAGAATTTATTGTACAGCTTCAGATTTATTTATAAAAAAGACTAATTCCGTTATAATAATTTAAACAAAAAAAATCTAGTGATATGAGCGAACAACACCACGATGCCTACGATAATATGACAGATAAGCAGAAAAACCGCACCATCTGGAGCGTCATTACTGCGTCATCACTCGGAACTCTGATAGAATGGTATGATTTCTATATTTTCGGAAGTTTGGCAATTGTTTTGGCCACCAAATTTTTCCCTGCCGACAACCCTACCGCAGCATTTTTATCTACGCTGGCAACTTTTGCCGCAGGATTTGTCGTAAGACCTTTCGGAGCTTTATTTTTCGGAAGATTGGGTGACATCATCGGAAGAAAATACACGTTTTTGGTAACTTTACTAATCATGGGGTTCTCCACATTCCTGATTGGATGTATTCCGGGATATGAAACGATTGGATTCATGGCCCCTGTTTTAGTTTTAATTTTAAGACTTTTACAGGGCTTAGCTTTAGGTGGAGAGTACGGAGGAGCAGCAACTTATGTGGCAGAATACTCCCAACCCCACCGAAGAGGTTACTGGACTTCATGGATTCAGACAACCGCTACAGCAGGACTTTTCATTTCATTAATTGTGATTTTAATTACCAAAAACTCACTTTCAGCAGCAGAATTTGATGCTTGGGGATGGAGGGTTCCGTTCTGGATCTCCATTTTAATGGTAGGAGTTTCGTATTTCATCAGAAAAAATATGAAGGAGTCTCCTTTGTTTGCTAAAGCTAAAAGTGAAGGGAAAACTTCAAAAAATCCTTTAAAAGAAAGTTTTGGGAATAAATTCAACTTCAAATTTGTCTTATTGGCATTATTTGGAGCTGCAATGGGACAGGGTGTAATTTGGTACACAGGACAGTTCTACGCCATGAGTTTCCTTCAAAAAGTAATGAATATTGATTCGATGCAGGTCGATTATTTAATGGCAACTGCATTATTGATGGGAACACCGTTCTTTGTATTTTTCGGTTGGCTTTCAGATAAAATCGGAAGAAAAGCGATTATGATGACGGGAATGTTGGTAGCGATTTTAGCCTACCGACCGATTTACGACAGCATGTACAAAAGTGTCAACATAGAAGCAAAAACCGTTGCCGAAAACGGAATTAAAGAAACAAGAACTGCAGCAATTCACAAAACGATTGCAACAGACAGTTTAATTACTTTCCACAAAGAAACTGCTTACACAGACGGCACTTTAATCAAAAAAGACAGTATTGTTCATTGGTCTGCAACAGGTCCTGTAATGAAAGACGGAAAAGCGGAAGAACCCAAAGTTTCAAAATCAATTACACTGAACAGCGATACGAGATGGTATTTGGTATTTTTAGTTTTCATTCAGGTGATTTTTGTAACGATGGTTTATGGTCCGATTGCGGCGTTCTTAGTTGAAATGTTCCCGGTAAGAATCCGTTATACATCGATGTCTTTACCGTACCACATTGGTAACGGCGTGTTTGGAGGATTACTTCCTGCGGTGGCAACCTATCTTGTAACTCAAGGAAAAGATGCAGGTCATGCAACGTGGTATCTGGAAGGACTTTGGTATCCGATTGGAGTTGCCACAGTCTGCTTGCTTATCGGATTGATTTATCTTAAAAATAAGAATCAAAATATCCACGATTAATAGGGGTAATCACTTAAAAATTTATTAATTTTAAATCTAACAAAATGGACGGATTAAAAAAAATATTAGGCATCGTTTGGATTTTAATTGCCCTGGTTGTTGCCTACTTCGGAATAACCGTGATGGGAATCCCAAAACTCACCTCAGGAAAACAGGAAGACCTCGTATTCGGAATCATCATTCTTTTCGTACTGGTACCGATTGTTTCCGGCGGAATGGCAATTTTCGGATACTATTCTTTGATAGGAGAATATTCTGACGACAAGTAATTATAAATGATAGATGATAATTGATGAATGATTTCGGTCTGTTCATCAATTATCGTTTTTAAGGAAAAATTGAATCAGGAAATAAACATTCGAATCAATCAATTATCAATAATCATTCATCATTTATGAAAAAAAGACACGAACAAAAACTGATTATTTTAAGCATAGGTTTGCTGATTGCCTTCAGCATTCCGGTATCACTGCTTTTTAACAGTGAAAGAGAAGTTTTCGGTTATCCGATGATTTTGGTGTATTTGTTTGCTGTCTGGATGATTTCCATCCTAATTTCTTTTGTAATCGTAAAAAAATATGATGAGTAGTTTCGCATTATTTATCGTTGTTTTAATCTATCTCGCACTTTTGTTCTTAGTTGCCCATTTGGCAGAGAAGAAAAAAAGTAAGTTCTGGATTAACAATCCGTATATCTATGCTTTGTCATTAGCTGTTTATTGCACAGCCTGGACGTATTATGGAAGTATCGGCGTTGCAGCGACAAGCGGACTCAATTATTTACCGATCTACATCGGACCGATTATAATCATTCCTGCATGGATTTACATTAATACAAGAATTGTTCGAATTTCCAGAGTTAACAAAATCAGCAGTCTTGCAGATTTTATTTCTTTACGATACGGAAACAGCAGAAGTTTCAGCGCCATCATTACTTTGGTTTGCATTTTTGCCATCGTTCCTTACATCGGATTGCAGATCAAAGCAATTTCCGAAACTTTCCATTTGGTCACGGAAACTCCGATGTCTAAAAATATTTTAACGGATAATGCCACTTTTGTAGTTGTTTTAATCGCCGTATTTTCCTCTTATTACGGAACAAAATATGTAGACGCTTCTGAAAAACGATTAGGAATTATCTCGGCAATCGCTTTAGAAAGCTTTCTTAAATTGTTCTTCATTATTATTTTGGGATTATTCGTGATTTATTTCGCATTTGACGGATTTTCGGATTTGTATCAGAAAGCAAGTAAATTTTCTGATTTTAAAGCTAAAAATACATTCAACGGAATTGAGGGTGCGATGAACTGGATGGTTCTCTGCATGATTTCCGGAACTGCCATCTGTATTTTACCGAGACAGTTTCACACCGCCATTGTTGAGAACAGACAGGAAAGACACATCAAAACAGCCATTTGGTTTTTTCCTCTTTATTTATTGATTTTTACAGTCTTTATTTTCCCGATTGCCTGGGGCGGAAGATTGATTTTTCAGGGTCAGAATGTGAACCCCGAGTTCTACTCTATTTTAATTCCGCAATATTTTAACAATAATTTGATTACCGTCTTGGTATTTTTGGGAGGTTTAAGTTCATGCATTTCGATGATTATTATTTCTGCAATCACCTTATCCATCATGCTTTCCAACAACCTGATTATTCCTTACGGATTACTGGGAAAATTTAAAGCTGAAAATGAAATTCAGAACACCAGAAATATTACCAATATCAGGAAGTTTTCGATTTTTGGATTGGTTATTTTAGCCTTTGGGTTTTATAAATATTTTATTTTAAAAACTTCACTTGATTCGGTAGGACTCATTTCTTTTGTCATTATTGCCCAGCTTGCCCCCTCTTTCTTCGGAGCTATTTTCTGGAGAAGAGGAAGTTACAAAGGTGCGGTAATCGGACTTTTAGCCGGTTTAATCATCTGCTATTTCGGTTTAATTATACCCCAATACTATTTTTCTTACAATCAGGAATTGAAAGGAGCTTTGCGTGATATGTACAATACTTTTCAGTTTTTTGATATTCCATTTTTAGCCAGAATTCCTGAAATTTTCTTTTGGTCTATTTTGGTTAATACAGGTTTGTTCAGCATTCTTTCTGTAAGTACGAAAGGAAATTACCGCGAGAGAAATTTTGCCGAACTGTATGTTGACATCGACAAATATATTCAAAATCACGAGAATGCTTTCATCTGGAGAGGAACCGCCTATGTTTCTGATATTCAAAATATTCTGGAACGTTTTTTAGGTAAAAAGAAAACCGAACAGGCCATGAGGATTTTTAATATTAAATACAATATTGATTCTCAGACCGAAACCGCAGATTCAAGATTCATTAAGTTCTCGGAAAACCTTTTGGCAGGGAGAATAGGTACCGCTTCTGCGAAGATTTTAATTGAAGGTGTGACAAAGGAAGATAAAATTTCATTGAAAGAAGTATTAAATATTCTAGAGGAATCAAAGGAAAATATTTCATTAAATAAAAAACTGACTGAAAAGTCTGAAGAGTTAAAGCAGCTTTCCAACGACCTTACAATTGCCAATGAAAATTTAATTGTAAAGGACCGACAGAAAGATGATTTCCTGGATTCTGTTGCGCATGAACTGAGAACGCCGATCACAGCAATCCGCTCAGCAGGAGAAATTTTAGCCGATGACGACGATATTCCATTAGAAATTAAAAGAGAATTTTTAAACAACATCATCACGGAATCTGACCGCCTAAGTGAAATCATCAATGATATTTTATATCTGGATAAGCTCCAGCATGGTGAAATCGCCTTAAATATACAGGAAAATGACATTATTGAGACTTATAAAAAGGCATTAAATCCGATTCTGCATTTAATTCACCAAAAGTTTATTAATATCAGTGAAGTCGATTTATTGAACAATCATATTTCGAGATATGATGAAGCGAGAATGATTCAGTTGTTTCAGAATATTATAGGAAATGCCTTAAAATTCACCGATGAACAGGGAACTATTCAAACTAAATTTTTGGAAAAAGAAAATGATTTAATTATTAAAATATTTAATACCGGAAAAAATATACCTGAAGAAGATTTGGAAATGATTTTTGATAAGTTTTACCAGTCGAAAAATCAAAACATCTTAAAACCCACCGGAAGCGGACTCGGATTGGCCATTTCAAAAAGGATTGTCGAAGCCCACAGTGGAAAAATAAAAGCAGAAAACAGTGGATTGGGAGTGACTTTTACGGTGACTTTGCCGAGAAGGATTGATGTTGAGGACGGAGAACCCGAAGGGTTCAATAACAGTAGCCGTAGGTGAAACCTATGGGAACAGAATAAACATAACGCAATCAGAACCCGACAGGGTTCAACACCAATAACCGTAGGTGAAACCTATGAAAACAAAAATAAGCACATAATAATAGAACCCGAAGGGTTCAACAATAAAAACACAAATGAAAAATGGGCACCTATCGACAAATATTTTATCATATTGTTTTCGGAACAAAACACAGAGAACCAACAATTAATGAAAAGAATGAATCAGAAATATACAAATATATTTGGGGTATTTTAAACAATAAAAAATGTAAATTATACAGAATAAATGGAATGCCCGATCATATTCATATTTTTTGCGATCTTCATCCAAATATAAATCTCAGCAATTTGGTAAAAGATATTAAAGTTGCTACAAATTTATGGATGAAAGAATCGGGATTATTCCCTGAATTCATTGGATGGCAGGAAGGTTATGGCGCTTTTACTGTTTCATTTAAAGACAAAGAAACAATTATAAATTATATAAAAAATCAAAAAGAATATCATAAAACGGAAACGTTTGAAGATGAATTTAAAAAGCTTTTAGCTGAACATGGAATTGACTTTGATGAAAATAATATATTCAACCCTACGGGTTGATCTGATCCCAATCATAATACGTAATTCCATAGGTTTCACCTACGGCTATTAAAATTGAACCCTTCGGGTTCCCCAAAGAAAAATATAAAAACAATGAAGTTGAACTTTAAAGCAGAAAATACACAATGAAAAAGATAGTAATTGCGGATGACGAACACAAAATACTAATGTCGTTAGAATACAGTTTCAGAAAAATCGGGTATGAAGTTTTTATTGCCCGAGACGGAACAGAAGTGTTGGAATTTCTGAAAATACTGACTCCTGATGTGATTTTACTCGATATCATGATGCCAAACCTTGACGGGTACAGCACATTAGAAGAAATTAAAAAAAATAAAGCGCTTGAAAACACAAAAGTCCTTTTCCTGAGTGCCAAAAACAATCCAAAAGATATTGAGAAAGGACTTGAAATGGGAGCCGACGCGTATGTAACGAAACCATATTCCATTAAAAAACTGATTCAGCAAATTGAAGAAATGCTGGAATAGATTAAAAATAACAGATAAAAGATTGCTTCGCTTTTAACAATGACCTAAAACACAAAACTTATATGAACACAAATAACTTATTTAAACAAAGCATAGAAAACAAAGAACAGTTCTGGAAAGAACAAGCTCAGGAAATCTCATGGTTTGAATTCCCGAAAACGATTATTTCGCAGGATGAAAACAATTATACACAGTGGTTTGCAGACGGAAAGCTGAATATATCTTATTTGTGCATTGACAAACATATTGAAGACGGCTTCGGAGAAGAAATTGCGATTATTTATGACTCTCCGGTTACTGATCAAAAAATAAAGTACACCTACAATCAGGCAAAATCAGAAATTTCAAAATTGGCAGGCGGCCTGGTCTCCTTAGGATTAAAAAAAGGCGACACCGCGGTGATTTATATGCCAATGATTCCGCAGACACTTTTTGCAATGCTGGCCTGCGCAAGAATCGGTGTCATTCACAACGTGGTTTTTGGAGGTTTTGCACCACACGAATTGGTGGTAAGAATCGATGACTGTAAACCAAAAGCTCTACTCACAGCCACCGCAGGAATTGAAATTGCCAAAAGAATCCCTTATTTACCATTGGTTGAAAAGGCCATCGAATTGGCGCACGATAAAGTCGAAAACATTATCGTTTTTAACAGGAAATTAGTTGATAACCGGCACGAAATGTTTGATGGAATTATTGATTACGAAGAGTTGGTTTCCAAATCAGAGCCGGCAGATTGTGTTTTGGTGGAATCCAGTCATCCGCTTTATCTTTTATATACTTCAGGAACTACCGGAAAACCTAAAGGAATTACAAGGGATACAGGAGGTTACGCAACTGCTTTGAAATTTTCGATGAAATACATTTACGGAATTAAACAGGGCGAAACTTTTTGGGCGGCTTCAGATTTTGGCTGGGCGGTTGGTCACAGTTATACGGTTTACGGACCTTTAATTAACAGAAATACAACGGTAATTTTTGAGGGGAAACCGATTATGACTCCCGATGCAGGAACTTTCTGGAGAATTATTTCTGAACATAAAGTTTTAGCCATGTTTACTGCTCCGACTGCGATTCGTGCAATTAAAAAAGAAGATCCGAATGGAGAATTGGTAAAAAAACACGATTTAAGTCATTTCAAAAAACAGTTTTTAGCAGGTGAAAGATGCGATGTTGCAACGTTGGATTGGTTTGCAGAACACATCGGAGTTCCTGCAATCGACCATTGGTGGCAGACAGAGTCAGGCTCGCCAATGTTAGGCTTAATGACTTTTAATGAAAACTATCAAATAAAAAGGGCTTCTGCAGGAAAACCAATTCCGGGTTATGACATTAAAATTTTTGATGAAAACGGATTGGAATTAAACGAACATAAAGAAGGATATTTGGTCATCAAACTTCCGCTTCCTCCCGGAGCTCTTTTAGGCATCTGGAATGATTACGAAAGATTTGAAAAAAGCTACTTGTCACAATATAAAGGTTACTATTTTTCTGGAGACGGAGCGATCAAAGATGAAGATGGCTATATTTTCATCACGGGAAGAGTTGATGATGTGATTAATGTTGCTGGTCACCGGCTTTCAACTTCCGAAATGGAGGAAATCGTTTCTTCACATCCTGATGTTGCAGAATGTGCCGTCGTAGGAATCGATGATGATTTGCGCGGACAGGTTCCTTTCGCAACCATCGTTTTGAAAAACGGTTCTGAAATTTCAGAGGAAAACGTCGAAAAAGAAATCATTCAAAGCGTCAGAGAAAAAATCGGAGCGGTAGCTTTTCTCAAATCTGTGATGGTTGTGAAAAGATTACCTAAAACGCGTTCCGGAAAAATTTTAAGAAAATTAATACGGACCATTATTGATGGTAAAGAATTTCAGATTCCATCGACGATTGATGATGAAAAAATTATTGAGGAAATCCAGCAAAAAATCAGGGAATATAGGGTTTAAACAAGAAATTAACTATAAATTTAAATAATAAAAAATTCAAATTTCAAAAAAGGAAAAGGATATGAGAAATTACTTAATAGAAGATTTGCCACACTATTTTGAAGAATACAAAAAATCTATCAAAAATCCTAAAAAATTCTGGGACAAGATTGCCGATCAAAATTTTGTATGGTACCAGAGATGGAGCAAGGTGGTGAAATATGATATGAATGAAGCAAAAATTACATGGTTTAAAAATGCAAAACTGAATATCACCAAAAACTGTTTAGACAGACACCTTTCCGTAAGGGGCGAAAAAACAGCAATCATCTGGGAACCCAACGATCCGAAAGAAGAAGCACAACATATTTCTTACAGCGAATTATATACAAGAGTCAACAAAACGGCTAATGTTTTAAAAGACATGGGCATCGAGAAAGGAGACAGAGTCTGCATCTATCTTCCGATGATTCCGGAATTGGCAATTACCATGCTGGCCTGTGCAAAATTAGGGGCTGTTCACTCCGTTATTTTTGCTGGGTTTTCTGCATCAGCAGTTTCTTCGAGAGTGAACGACTGTGGAGCAAAAATGGTGATTACTTCAGACGGAAGTTACAGAGGAAGCAAAGTTTTAGACCTGAAAAGCATTGTTGATGAAGCTTTAGAAAAAACACCTTCTGTAGAATCGGTCTTGGTGGTGAAGAGAACACACAACGAAATCAAGATGAAAGAAGGAAGAGATCATTGGTTGGCAGATTTATATGAAAAAGCTTCTGCCGATTTTGTCACCATCATAATGGATGCCGAAGATCCGCTATTCATCCTCTACACTTCCGGATCGACAGGGAAACCGAAAGGAATGCTTCATACTTCTGCCGGATACATGGTGTATACTGCTTATACTTTTAAAAATGTCTTCAATTATAAAGAAAATGATATTTATTGGTGTACTGCCGATATCGGTTGGATTACAGGGCATTCATATATTTTGTACGGACCACTTTTAAATGGTGCAACCACCGTAATTTTTGAAGGGGTTCCTACTTATCCTCAGCCAGACAGATTCTGGGAAGTTATTGACAAGCATAAAATTACCCAATTCTACACTGCTCCGACAGCCATCCGTTCTTTAGCTAAAGAAAGTGCGGAATGGGTTGATAAACATGACCTAAGTTCATTAAAAGTTATCGGATCGGTTGGAGAACCGATTAATGATGAAGCATGGCATTGGTTCAACGATCATGTCGGAAAGAAAAAATGTCCGATTGTAGATACCTGGTGGCAGACAGAAACCGGAGGAATTATGATTTCACCGCTGCCTTTTGTTACTCCGACCAAACCTACCTACGCTACCCTGCCCTTGCCGGGAATTCAGCCTGTCTTAATGGATGACAAGCGTAATGAAATCTCAGGAAACCAAGTAACAGGAAACCTTTGTATCCGTTTTCCTTGGCCGGGAATCGCAAGAACGATTTGGGGCGATCACCAAAGATATAAAGAAACCTATTTCTCGGCTTTCCCCGGAAAATACTTCACAGGAGACGGTGCATTAAGGGATGAAGTTGGATATTACAGAATTACAGGCCGTGTTGATGATGTAATTATCGTTTCAGGACATAATCTGGGAACTGCACCAATTGAAGACAGCATCAACGAACACCCGGCTGTAGCAGAATCTGCAATTGTTGGTTATCCTCATGATATCAAAGGAAATGCTTTGTACGGTTTTGTCATTTTAAAAGATACTGGAGCAGACAGAAAGCAGGAAAATTTGGTAAAAGAGATCAATCAACTGATTTCAGATCAGATCGGACCGATTGCTAAATTAGACAAAATTCAGTTTGTTTCGGGACTTCCGAAGACACGTTCAGGGAAAATCATGCGTAGAATTCTGAGAAAAATTGCAGAAGGAGATTTCAGTAATTTCGGAGATATTACCACTTTATTAAATCCTGAAATTGTTGAAGAGATTAAAAACGAAAGAATTTAAATAGATACAAAAGCGCAGACTGTTCTGCGCTTTTTCTTTGCTAATTTTTAATGATTTTAATAGACTGCCTTCCTAAATTTGAATGGATATCAAGTAAATAATTCCCTTTTGGATAATTAAAGTCTAAAGAATATTTTTTCAGTCCTTTATCGTTGATATTATCTTTTAAAATATTTTTAATAAACTTTCCCGAAGCATCATACAAACCGATAATTATATGGTCAGAATGCACATAGTCTATATTCAGATTAAGTCTGTCTTTAACAGGGTTGGGTACAACTTCTACCTGTAATTTTCTATCCTGCTTTTCAGTAGAGACTTCATGAGTCGAAAGTGTCCCTTTAGTCATTTTATAAACATTCGTTCCCGCTGCATACGCTACATTATCATTGATGATAAAAATTCGGTTTAAAGATCCTCCGATTCCTGTGTTATTCCATGTAGTTCCGCCATCAAAAGTTTCATAAAACCCGGTGTTGTGACCGCCCATCCAGCCATGAGTTGCTGATGTAAACCCAACTGCCTGAACGTAATGATCCGGAAAATCTTTAGTTTCCCAGCTAAAGCCTCCATTCAGAGATTTTAATAATTTTCCGGTATTTGGCAATTCAGATTCTATGGAGCAGAAAATATTATTCCCTAAAAGCTGTATTTTCCATACATAATCATTCGGAGTGTAAGTGTTATAAATTTTAGTCCACGTATTTCCACCATCCATTGTTTTTAAAAGTACTCCTCCATCATCATCGTTTCCACCTGCGTATCCCACATTTTCCGATACAAAAGCAACTTCTACCAGAGCATTCGCATAGCTCGACATATCAATATATTGCCAGGTATTGCCGCTGTCTGTTGATTTGATGATATAAGCCGGATAAAACCAGGCGCCACAACCATAAACCGTGGAAGTTCCCACACAGTCAAGACCGCAGATCGCCTGTGGATAGGGTGAGATATTATCCACTCTTTGCCATGAATTTCCTCCGTCTACGGTTTTATAAAAATTATTGTTCAATGTTCCAAGGAAACCTACATTTTCATTGAGAAATTCTATATTCCTGTAATATTGATTCGTTGCCGTGCTTACTGTCTGCTGTATCCAGTTCGCTCCGCCGTTTGTTGTTTTAAAAACCGCTCCGTTTCCTCCTTTTGCTGCCCATCCTACATTTTCGTTCAGAAAAAATACATCATCATATCTTCCGGTTCCGTTTGAAGGTGGATAAGAAAAAACCGACCAATTGTATTGTGCCTGTAAAAGCGAAGTGAAGAGCGAAAAAGCCGCTATCATTTTTTTCATGATTGATTAATTTTTCAGATTACAAATTTGAATTATTTTCTACCATTATACAAGTCACTTTGAGTAAAGAATAGTTCATCAATACAATTTTCAATTTAACATTAAATCAAACATTTGTTCAATAGATAATATTATAAAAATCATTAATAAATTATAGATAAAATAACTAATTAATAATTATTTTAAAAAATATTTAAAACATAAAGAAAATAATCTTATCTTTAAGTACAATTTAAAACTATTGCTTATGTCAAATATATTAGCTGGATTATTTGAACATCGCAGCGATTACAAGAAATTGGAAGCTGACCTTGAAAACTCAGGCTTTCAGAATTCAGATTACATTGTATATCTTAATGACGAAAATCTTCACTCACAATATTTAGTAAGTGTCGCCGTAAAAGATATTGACCAGGCAGATCATGCAAGAAATGTTTTCAACCAACATACTGCCCTAAAAACATATCTCTTTGAAAATATGGAAATCAATCAGGCCAATTACCCAAACCTGAAAAGGTTTATCGACGCCAGAAACAAAGCGGAGATCCACAATTGTCCCGATGTGAAAATTAAAACTTCAACTTCAGGAATGGACTCTGAAGTAAAATTCTAAACAATTTAAGATAAAAACTAACGACCGAAAATCCGCAGAGCTTTCTGCGGATTTTTTACTGTTTGAAAAGTGCAAAAATTTTCGTATTTTCGTGTAAATAAAGGCCCTTTACACAAATGAGTTACGACTTAGAACTGGAAAACAAGGAAATCCTTGCAAGATATAAAGATCTGATATCGAATACATACCGAACACTTGATGAGGAAAACAACAAACTCATCCGGAAAGCATTTGATATTGCCCTGGATGCACACAAAGATCAACGAAGAAAATCTGGTGAACCCTATATTTACCATCCTATTGCTGTTGCCAAAATTGTTGCTACCGAAATCGGTTTGGGTGCTACCTCCATTGCCTGTGCACTTCTGCATGACGTCATTGAAGATTCGGATTATACTTACGAAGATTTAAAGAAAATTTTTGGCGAAAAAATAGCCAATATCGTGAATGGACTGACAAAAATATCCATCATGAACCATCAGAATATTTCTGTACAGTCTGAAAACTACAGGAAATTATTACTTACTCTTTCTGAAGATTTCAGAGTAATTTTAATTAAGATTGCCGACCGTCTTCACAATATGCGGACACTGGAAAGCATGGCTCCGGACAAACAGAAGAAAATTGCCTCTGAAACGGTTTACATTTACGCTCCGATGGCGCACCGTTTGGGCTTATATAATATTAAATCCGAACTGGAAGACTTATCCCTGAAATATAATAATCCCGAAGTTTACAGTGAAATAACGGAGAAATTGGAACTGGCAAAAGAAAACCGTGAAAGATATATTCAGGAGTTTACCCAGGAAGTTTCTCAGAAATTAGAAGAAGAAGGATTACACTTTAAGATTAAAGGCAGAGCGAAAGCAATTTCATCTATTTACAGAAAAATGCTGAAGCAGGGAGTTTCTTTTGAAGAAGTATACGACAATTATGCCATCAGAATCATCTATAAATCAGATGCTAAGAACGAAAAATTCCTGGCCTGGAAAATTTATTCCATCGTAACGGATGTTTACCACAGTAACCCTTCAAGGATGCGCGACTGGATTACCCAGCCTCGTTCCACGGGGTATGAAAGTTTGCATTTAACAGTTCTTGGCCCCGATAAAAAGTGGATTGAAGTACAGATCCGTTCCGAAAGAATGGATGAAATTGCAGAAAAAGGGGTTGCCGCACACTACAAATACAAAGAAGGTTATAAACAAAGTTCTGAAGACCGGAATTTTGAAAATTGGGTAACCGAAATCCGTGAAGTTCTGGAACAGCAACAAAATCTTTCCACATCGGAACTTTTGGATAATATTAAACTCAATTTATATTCAAAAGAAGTTTTTGTCTTTACTCCTAAAGGCGAAATTAAAATTTTACCAACCAATGCTACTGCCCTCGACTTTGCTTTTTCCGTTCACTCGGATCTGGGAATGAAATGTTTAGGAGCAAAAATTAATGGTAAATTGGTTCCGATCTCGTATGTTCTTCAAAACGGAGATCAGGTGGATATTCTTTCTTCTCAAAATCAGAAGCCAAAATCCGACTGGCTGGAATTTGTTGTTACCTCAAAGGCCAAGTCGAAGATCAAGAGTTATTTAAATTCACAGAAGAATCAATTGGTAGAAGATGGTAAAGAAATTCTGCAAAGAAAACTCCGTCATGCGAAAATCAATTTTAATGATGAAGAGATCAACAAGCTTCAAAAATTCTTCAACCTTAAAAGTTCACAGGAGCTTTTCCTTAAATTCCAAAGCAACGAACTGGATGCAAGCAGTTTAAGAAAATATATTGAAAGTAAAAATGTATTCAACAACTTACTTTCAAGATTCAGAAAATCTCCTTCAAAAAATGCTGTTTACATAGAACCAAAAGAGCAGAATCTCGATATGATCGTCTTTGGAAAAGATGAGGAAAAGCTCAATTACACGTACGCTAAATGCTGTACAGTAATTCCGGGAGATAAGATTTTTGGGTTTATTACAATTTCTGAAGGAATCAAGGTTCACAGTGACAGCTGTCCGAATGCGATTAACCTTCGTGCTCAGTACGATTACAGGGTTATCCCGGCGAAGTGGGTAAATGCTGAAAGCTTCAAAAACAGAGTGAAAATCGAGATTGAAGGTCTGGACAGAATGGGTATGATCAACGATATTACCACCGTCATCAGCGGTGCGATGGGGATGGATATGAAGAGTATGTCGATCGAGTCTAACGACGGTATTTTTACGGGAAATATTATTCTTGAAGTTAAAAATAAAAATCAATTGGAACAGACATTTAAAAAACTGAATGACATCAACGGAGTTTCAAGAATAAGGAGAATACAATCTTAAACATGAATCTATCGGTATATTTTAAAAAATTTTTCCAAAGCAGCCAATCGTCCGGGATCATTTTGATTTTTTGCGTTTTAATTTCATTATTAATTGCGAATTCAGCTTTTTCCGAAAACTTTCAGCAGTTTTTAAATAAAGAAATCGGGACGGAAATTTTTCATTTGAAATATTCTGTCAACATCTGGATTAATGACGGATTAATGGCTGTATTTTTCCTTTTGGTGGGGCTGGAGATCAAAAGAGAAATCGTTGAAGGTGAACTTTCTTCCTTCAAAAATGCGTCACTGCCTATTTTTGCTGCTGTGGGTGGAATGCTGGTTCCCGCAATGATTTATACACTTTTCAATTTGGATACAGCATACGGAAACGGCTGGGGAATCCCGATGGCTACAGATATCGCGTTTTCATTAGCAATTTTATCAATGCTTGGAAAAAAGGTTCCGAATTCTATTAAAATTTTCCTTGCAGCGCTGGCTATTGTTGATGATTTAGGAGCAATTTTAGTGATTGCCATATTTTATACCGAGCAGATCCACTGGATCTACTTATTCTTGTCTTTTGGAATAGTTGCTTTATTGTTTTTATTAAATTTTTTAAAGGTTACAAAGATCATTTTCTACATTATTCCCGGGCTATTTTTATGGTATTTTCTGCATCACTCAGGAATTCATGCTACGATTGCAGGAGTTTTGCTGGCATTTTCAATTCCTACCAATGTTTCTGATGTAGAAATTTCGCCTTTAGAAAAATTGGAACACCAGCTGCACTTTCCGGTAGGCTTTATCATCATGCCGGTTTTTGCGTTAACCAATACCAATATCACCTTCACTTCTGATATGATTGCCGGAATATCTAGTACTTTAGGTTTAGGAATTATCTTTGGTCTTGTTTTAGGAAAATTAATAGGAATTAACTTATTTTCATTTATCGCGACTAAGCTAAAGCTGAGTTCATTGCCTCAAAATAGCTCGTGGACACAAATGTTGGGAGTTGGATTGCTTGCAGGAATTGGTTTTACAATGTCAATTTTTATTGCTTTGCTTTCTTTCAAAGAAGAAATTGAAATTCAGGATAATGCTAAGTTTGCCATTCTGATCGCTTCCCTTTTATCTGCAGTTTTAGGATATCTGATCTTAAATGCCTGTTGTAAAAAGCAGGGAATTCCGGAGGAAGATTAGCTTTCTTCTTCTTCATTTTTAAGGAAATTCCTTCTGTGCTCTTCATCGCTTTCCAGATTAGGCTCCGATTTTTGTGCACGGAATTCCAACGCCTCTTTTTTTATTTCGTCCGACAGTAATTTTTCGATTCGGAGCTTTCTGATGGCCATATTCAATTCATTTCCGAAAAGAAGAAGATAGACGTTTACATTAACCCAAACCATGAGAAGAATCATACTTCCTATAGAGCCGTAAAGTACGTTATAGCGGGCGATATTTTTTACATACAGGGCAAAACCATACGTTGTTGCCACAAACAGAACTGTCGTTAGAATCGCACCCGGAATGGCCTGTCTAAACCTAGCAATCCTTACCGTTCCCAGCCAATAGAATAATGTTAACAGGATGAAATAAAAAATCGGGAAAGAAACGAATCCGATGATTTTGGAAAGATTGTCAACGAGCCAGGAAACATCGTAAACAGGCGTAAAAAGTTTTAAAACAACTTCAGAATAATACACCCCAAAAAGTGCTAAAAATACGATACTAATAAATCCTATGGTAATAAAAAAGGAAAGGATGAATTCTTTCACGTCAGACATTTTCTCGTCCGTATTTTCATTAAATCCATTGATTAAGGAAAAAGTTCCGTTGGTCGCAAAAACCAAGGCTAAAACAATCGTTAAATTACTGATTCCCTTCATATTGGGAATAATACTATCTTCAATATATCCCCTCACGTCATTTTCCATTTTTGCAGGAAAAACATTATGAATCAATACTTCAAAAATATAGAACTGAAGCTTATCATAAAGCGGCATATGTGGCAAAACAGAGAGAAGAAAAAGTATAAAGGGAAATAAACTGATGGTAAAACTCCACGAAATGGCAGCCGCTTTCCGGCCTATTTTATCTTTAAAAATACCGCGGATATAGATCTGAAACATCTGCCAAAGTGATATTCCCAATACAGGAATATGTATATCATCAAAAAATTCCTGAACTTTCAAGATAAATTTCGGAAGTTTTATAGCCATTTTACTTGAGGATATTATCTATTTTATCAAAATTTCTGTTTACAAATGTAGGTGAATTAAACCGGAAACCCACTCCTATCCTGAACAACCATTGGGTTGTGGAATAAAAATTCTCATTAGAACTGTTGATCCAGTTGAGCTGCGTACCACCACCGAAAAACAATTTTCCATTATCATAGCCAATTCTTGCATTGGAATACAAGCCTACATTAAATTCATGAAAATCTTCATCTATCAGCTTCGAATAATAAAATTCGGGATAAGCTTCTACAATTACATACCAATTATTCTTTATCTTTTTCTGAATTCCGGCGCCCGATCTTAGAGCAATCCTCATATCTTTTGACGGAGATTCTTCACCCGTTTCATTAAAAATTTCCCCCTGATAAATAGTTTTATCAACATGACTGAGAATATTATACTGGTAAAAAAGTCCGGTACTCACCACAAATACATCTTTCAAAGGTTTGTAAGTCATATTATTGAAGCTTCTGTAGTCGGTTTTATTTCCAAGCCACAGATAGCTTGTTTCCCCTTTGTACGAACGGTATTTTGCATCAGGAAACTGCAGATAGCCTTCTTCATTATACCCATTTCCATACAGCATACGCATAAATTCTTTGGTATCCTGAAAATATAAGCCTGCTACCTGGCTAAAATAAACATATTGCCGCAGTTTTGGACTCAGAAAAAAAGTAAAGCCAAAATTGAAGTATCTCGATTTTCCTTTTTCCGGATCATCATTATTGATTCTTGTAAGTTTTGGAGCAAAAGAAAAGCTCACATCCAGCCATCTGTAGCGAAGAAAAAATTCTGTATAAAAAGCATCATTAGGTCTTAACCTGAAAATTTTATCCTGGTACAGCAGGCCAAAAGTATTGTGAAGATAGCTCAAACCTGTAACAACTGAAATTCTTTTATTATCCTCCTCGATATATCTTTGAATCTGATCCTCATTAACTTCCTGTGCATAAGAAATTAACGAGAAACATAAAAACAGAGAAGAAAGGATTTTTGCTTTCATCGAATTGGTGTTACCACAAAAGTAATGATTTTTTTAAACTTTAAATATCCTAAAAATGATACCGATTATGACGTTCCTTAATTTATGAATATCTTTGACCTTTAAAATAAGTAAAACAGAACATGCAGATCAATTTGCTTTGTATTGGTAAAACAGACGACAAGGAAATCACTTCTTTAATTAATTATTACCTGAAACGCCTTCCTAAACACTGGAATTTTGAAATCGTTGAAATTCCTGATGTAAAAAATGCGAAAAACCTTTCTCCGGATCTGTTGAAAAAAGAAGAAGCAAAACTGTTTATGAATCACATCGACAGAACTGATCTTGTAGTGATTCTAGATGAAAAAGGCAAACAGTTTACCAGCAGAGAATTTGCCCAGAAAATTGACAACTGGATGAATTCTTCAGTGAAAAAAATCCATATTCTCATTGGCGGGGCTTATGGATTTTCGGAAGAAATCTACAACAGAGCCAACG
Organism: Chryseobacterium arachidis; assembly: GCF_900129245.1. Taxonomy (GTDB): domain Bacteria; phylum Bacteroidota; class Bacteroidia; order Flavobacteriales; family Weeksellaceae; genus Chryseobacterium; species Chryseobacterium arachidis. The sequence goes on along the minus strand of NZ_FQUT01000001.1, from coordinate 684,017 downwards.
AAAAAATGTCATTATCCAAAATGACATTTACGCACCAGATGATCCGGTTATTTATCGTAGAACAGATATATCGTGCCGATCAGATTTTACAGGGAAAACCTTATCATAACGACTAAATATTCAGTAACATTATTTTTTTAAATTAATCTGCCTCTTTGCTTCACCCACCACGAAAGCAACGGAATTCGCAATATTAAAGCTTCGTATGAGTTTAGACATAGGAATCGTTAAATGATTTTCAAAACGATCCAGAACATCTTTACTCAAGCCAACACTCTCTTTCCCGAAAACAAGCCAGTCGCCATCCTGAAAATCGGTTTCCAGATAGGATTTCTCGGCATGTGAACTCATAAGGAAAACGCGGGAAAGATCGGGAATTACTTCCATCCATTCGTCTACATTTTCATACTCGGTGACATCAAGATGAACCCAATAATCCAAGCCTGAACGCTTTAAATTTTTATCATTAATCACAAATCCAAACGGATGAATAAGGTGCAGTCTGCTTTCTGTTCCTACACATAATCTTCCGATATTGCCCGTATTGTTTGGGATCTCCGGTTCTACAAGAACGATGTTCAGCATGAATTATTTAATTTTTTATTCTGATAACAGTTAATCTTTTGTTGTTACCATAACCAGTTGATTAATACCTTTCTCTCTGAATTTTTTCTTAACATTGTCACCGATAAGAACTTTTACAGATTTTACATTTTTTGAAGGAATATTCTTTACCGTTTCTATATCACTTTGAGTTTTGTTGATGAAGAAAACAGATTTTGATGTTGGTTCTTCAGATCTTTTTAAAGCAGCTTCCAGAAGAGAATTTCTTTCAGTCTGTACTTCCGATTGCTGGGCATGAGCTGTAACAGAAATTCCGAAAATTAAAATGGCAGTCGCCAATTGTCTAAGATTTTGTAGTTTCATTTGTTGGTTATATTTATTTTTTTATTTCACATTTAGCATAATATTCAGCCAATGCAGATTTTTCGTAGCCTAAACTCACCGCTTTGTCTAAACTGGCACAGGCTTCTTTCGGTTTTGCTGTTTCCAATAGAATGATCGCTTTGCTTATATAAGCCTGGGCAAATTTCGGGTCGACAGAAATGGCTTTGTTCACATCTGCCAATGCTTCCTTATATTTTTTCAGCTTTACATACACATCGCTTCTTCCACTGTATAATAAAGATTCCGGTTTTTCGGAAATCAACTGGTTATAATCTTTTAAGGCACCTTCAACATCCCCGTTATTTTTCTTAAGATTTGCCAGCCTTGTTCTTGCAAAAATATTATCCGGAGCAAATGTCAGAATTTGTTTTAAATCTTTTTCGGCGAGATCCTTTTTATCCGAATTTTCATACACTTTAGCCCGTGTGAGATAAAGATCTGCATTTTCGGGATCAATACGAAGCCCTTTATTAAGGTAATCCATAGCTGCCTGTTTGTTTCCTTTCTGGCTATGAATAGACCCTAAATTTACATAAACTGGTATCGATAAAGGATTTGCCTTTAATGCAGCTTCGTAAGATTTAATCGCCAGTGTGGTTTTGCCTAATCTTCTCTGAGCCGTGCCCAGATAATTATAATAATCCGACTGGAATTTATGAATCGTTTCTTTTTGTGCCAATTTTGAATATTGCTCTTCGGCACAGTTGTAATCTCCTTTCTGGAAGCATTCTTCAGCAATTTTTTTGTCCTGTGCGTACACATTAAAAAAAGAAACTACCGAAAGTAGAATAAGTAAATGTTTTTTCATGATATATTTTGTTTGTTGATGACTTTTGTAGCGAGTGCACTAAAAATCACTCCCAATAAAGTACCAACAAACGCCCCCACCAAAATATCTACCGGGAAATGCACTCCTAAATATATACGGCTATAAGAAACCACTGCTGCCCATACAAATATGGCATACGGCAACCAGCGCATTTTCTTTCTCAGTAAAACAGTTAAATAAGCCGCCAGAAAGAATGTATTGGACGCATGTGCAGAATAAAACCCAAACTTCCCGCCACATTTTACAATCCTCATGTGGCTTTGTAAAGTAGCATCGTGGCAAGGTCTTAGTCTTTCCACACCGTGCTTGAAAACACCTGCCAGCTGATCAGAAACCGTCACTCCGATGGCAACAAATATTAAAATAAAAGCTAAAGATCTCAGCTTATAATTTTTGTACAAGAAATAACAAAAAATAATATAAAGCGGTACCCAAATCCAGGTACTGGAAATCAGCATCCAAAACTGGTCAAAAGAAGAGTCTCCCAAATTATTGAGAAACAAAAAAACCTTTTTATCTTCCTGAATAATTTCCTCCATATTATCTGCTTACTGGCCCTTCATAAGTTTCATCTTCAGAAGGCTTTGGTTTTGGAGGTTCATTGGATGCCTGAGGCTCTGTAAGAATATCTTTCTGGATATCTTTCACCGGATTAAAATCTTTTGCAGCATCTTTTACTTTCTCGATTTCACGCTTAATTTCAGAAACAGGATTATCCGTTTCCTTCATGATCTCGGTTTTTATATCTTCCACTGCGCCACGCATCTTCCTTACACCTGCTCCTAAGTCACGTGCAATCTGAGGAAGTTTATCAGGGCCGAATAAGACCACTATTGCTACGGCAATGAGTGCCATTTCTCCAATGCTTAATTCCATCTGGTAAAATTACAAAAGATTATAGATATATATTACATCTGTAGTATATTTTAAAAAAATTTTAAGATCCTGAAAGACTGATAAAGATTTGAATATGAAAAATTACTGCAAAAAAGATCGCTTAATATAAAAATACAAAACAGTTAACAATTATTTAATTCACATTAAATTGACTTAAATATAACTTTTTCTTAAATTTAAATATTGAAAAACATAGGCAATATATTCTTTCAAACATTATATTTCCAACCAAAACGGAGAATCGATTCTGATTCTCCGTTTGATTTTTATTCTGTAATATCCTTTTTTACGCTTTTATTTTTAAAATTCAGATAAATAATAACAACACCAATGGTCATGAGGACAAATGCCAGAAAGAAAGGCATTCCCGGAAACCTGAAAGATGCATCATCTTTACTGAACTGATAATAGAGACTCGCCATTAAAGGAGGTCCTATGGTTGCAGTAATACTCATTAAACTGGTAAGTGCACCCTGCAGCTCTCCTTGTTCGTTGGGAGCTACATTTTTTGTAATCACCGACTGAAGAGACGGCCCGCAAATACCGCCAAGACAATAAGGAATCAGGATGGCAAACATCATCCACCCTTCTGTAGCAAAGGAAAACAACAGCATCCCTATCGCGTACATTCCTAATCCGACATAGATACTTTTGTATTCACCCAACCTCGGGGTTGTCCATCGGATAAGAACGCCCTGCACCAAAGCTACCAACAGTCCTACCACGCCTAAAGAAACACCCACCGTAAATTCTGTCCATTTAAATTCACCGATCGTAAAATAACTCCAGTTACTTTGTACAGCGTGACCTGCAATATAAACTAAAAAAAGCGTCACCACCAAACCTGAAAGCTCAGGATGTTTTAGTAAAAACCTGAGTGAACCAATGGGATTGGCTCTTTTCCAGTCGAAAGCTCTTCTTTTATCTTTGTCTAAACTTTCAGGAAGAATAAAATAGCCGTAAAGGAAGTTTAAAAGACACAATACCGCCGCCGCATAAAAAGGTACTCTCGGGCCGAAATGTCCTAAAGCTCCTCCCATTAAAGGACCAATGATAAACCCTAACCCGAATGCAGCTCCAATTAAACCAAAATTTTTTGCCCTATCCTGATCCGTAGAAATATCGGCAATATAAGCGCTCGCCGTGGTAAAGCTTGCCCCAGTGATTCCCGCAATAATTCTTCCGACAAATAAAAGCCAGATGGACGGTGCCAAAGCAAGGAAAATATAATCTACGGCAAACCCGAAAAGAGAAATGAGAATGATGGGCCTTCTTCCGTATTTATCACTTAAGTTTCCAATAACCGGAGAAAAAACAAACTGGGTAAATGCATAGGCAAAACTTAGCCATCCGCCGTATTTTGCAGCTTCTTTTACACTTCCGTGAATCAGTTCCTCAATAAGCTTCGGAATAACAGGAATAATGATTCCCAACCCTATAACATCTATTAAAAGTGTAATAAATATAAAGCCAATGGCTGCCTTTTTCCTCGAGTTTTCCATAATGGTGCAAAAGTAATCAAATCAGGAAAAATAATGATTCTAAATTATGGGTAATAAGCAATTGGTAATGAGTAATGTTGATATTTAATTTATTGAATAAAGAAAATTAAATCTTATTTCAAAATGATATAATTTGAGATGAAAAGAGTTTACGTTGAATCAAAAGATTTAAATAAGATGCTTTAAAACTATAATTTGATGTTAATAACCACAAAAGGCACAAAAGATATAGATAATGTATTTAAAGTTTATCAGTAAACTGACAAAAAGAACGCATAAGTTTTAAAAAAAATCTTTGATTTTATCTTTTTGAGAGCTTTTATTATCTAATAATAGCTGGTAGAATATCTTTTGTGGTTAAATTTAAAATTAGTTTAAACAAATATTTCCGTTGACCTTAAAAGGATCTTGCAAGATGTTTAAAGAATCAAACAATAAACGAAAAGACTATAATTTAATACTAAAAGAATCTCCGTTGACAGTAAAAGAGTCAAAATATCAGTTATTAGCAAAAAAAAAGCCTTTCAGATCGAAAGGCTTTTTTTCTTATTTATTGTAGTATACATTATTTTGAAGCAAGAACTTCCTTGTTAGTAGTCGACTTGCCGTGAACTTCATCTTCCTTACCGGTTTTCAGGAAGTCGTAAGCAATTGCCGATGCTACGAAGATGGATGAATAAGTACCGAAACCGATACCGATTAACATCGCAAACATAAATCCTCTCAGGTTATCTCCACCGAAGATGAAGATCGCCAGGATTACTAAGATAGTTGTAAATGAGGTGTTGAATGTTCTACCCAATGTACTTGAAATAGAGTCATCAAATAACCCTGCTAATGTTAAAGATTTCTTCTCTCTTAAATATTCTCTAATTCTGTCGAAGATAATTACCGTATCGTTGATTGAATATCCTAATACCGTTAAGATCGCAGCGATAAAATCCTGATTGATCTCCATGTTGAACGGCATGTATTTGTGAAGCAATGAATATGCCCCTAAAATAATAACCGCATCATGGAATAGAGCAGCCACCGCTCCAAGAGAGAACTGCCATTTTCTAAATCTTACCAAGATATAGATAAAGATCATTGCCAATGCAGCAACTACTGCATAGATCCCATGGATCTGGATATCATCTGCTACCGACGGTCCTACTTTCTCAGAAGAAATAATTCCTGCATGGTCTTTGTCTGCAGATTTGAACTCTTGTAATGTTGTTCCTGCAGGTAAGTTAGATTTTAATCCTTCAAACAATTTCTGCTCGATAATCTGGTCAGCTTTTAAAGATTCGTCTTCGATAAGGTAATCTGTAGAGATCTTTAACTGGTTGTTGTTTCCGTAAGTTTTAGCTTCAACAGAAGAGTTTTTACCGTCTTCCGTTTTAAACAAAGCCACTAATTTCTCTTCAATATCTTCCGCTTTTACATCTTTATCAAATCTTACCACATAGTTTCTACCTCCGGTAAAATCGATACCGTATTTGAAACCGTGTGTTGCAATTGAAATAATACAAACTATGGTAAGAACAGCAGAAATGATGTATGCATATTTTCTCTTTCCGATGAAATCGATCCAAGTATTTCTGAATAAGTTCTTCGTTGCCGGAGTCCAAACAGAAAGTCCTTTTCCTTTATTTAATCTTGAGAAGATCATTACTCTTGAAAGCAATACTGAAGTGAATAACGTCATCGCGATACCGATCATCAACGTTAATGCGAAACCTTTGATAGGCCCTGTTCCGAAGAAGAACAATACAACCGCCGTTAAGAACGTAGTCGTGTGACCATCGATAATCGCGTTCAAGGCATGTTTGAAACCGTCTTTGTAAGCTTCAAGAATGCTTTTTCCTGCGAATAATTCTTCTTTGGTTCTTTCATAAATGATAACGTTCGTATCGACCGCAACCGCCATCGTCAAAACGATACCCGCGATACCAGGAAGCGTAAGAGTGAAATCTCCGGAATCCATAATACCGAAAATATAGAATAAGTTAATTACCATTGCAATTACCGCATATACCCCAGCTCCACCGTAGTAGAAAATGATATATACAATTATAATAGCAAATGCAATAAGGAACGACATTAAACCGGAATCAATAGCTTCCTGACCTAAAGACGGACCTACCACCGTAGCCTGAACTACTTTTGCACCTGCAGGTAATTTACCCGCTCCTAAAACGTCTACCAATTCTTTAGCTTCTTCCTGAGAGAAGTTACCAGAGATTTGAGTTCTACCGTTAGGAATTGCGCCCACCACGTTTGGTGCAGTATAAACTCTACCGTCCAATGTTACCGCAACTGGTTTACCAACGTTTTTCTCTGTTAAAGTTTTCCATTCTTTAGCCCCTTTAGAATCCATCTGCATGTCTACAACCACTCTGCTCAGCTCATCATAGCTGATGTTAGCGGTTTCAACAGCACCGTCTACCGGAGCTTTCTGGTTGATGTTACCTCTGATAGCATACAATACCAAGCTTTCACTGTCTGTAGCTTCAGGTTTGTAACCCCACATAAACTGTGTATATTTAATGTTAGCCGGACGTAAAGACTGAGCCACTTTGCTGTTCAAGATTTTGTTTACAGCAGCTGTATCAGATAATTTTACGTTAGCAACACCGTTTGTTCTTAATTTGTCAAGGTGTAAAAGATTCATGAAGTTTGTTGTCTTAGCAACTCCCATAGAATCTCCTTTTGCAGCCACAATAGACGTTAATGTCTGGAAATATGGCGCCATTTCCGGAACCTGCTGTACTTCCCAGAACTGAAGTTTTGCAGAAGTCTGAAGCATCTTCTTCACTTTGTCGATGTCCTTCATACCTGGCATTTCCACAGAAATTCTAGCCGTACCAGGTACTCTCTGAACGTTCGGCTGGATAGCACCCAACTTATCAATTCTCGTTCTGATTACCTCGAAAGCCGTTCCTACAGAAGCATCGATTTTTCTTTTAACAATGCTTTTTACCTGATCATCAGGCGTATTGTACTTTACCTCAGAAAGTGTAGTGTTTCCGAAGATTTCCGGATCTGCCAACTTCAGGTTTGTACCCTTTGCTTTGTTAATTGCATCGAACTGATCGAAGAAGTTATCGATGTAAGATTTTGTAGAATTCTTCTGAACTTCATCTGTTTTGTTTAAAGCCTCGATAAGGATCGGGTTTGTAGAATAATTTGTTAAATCATTCACAAGATCTCTCTGGTTGATTTCCAAAAGAACGTTGATCCCTCCTTTCAAGTCAAGACCAAGTTTCATTTCCTTGTCTTTGGCTTTAGAGTAATAAAGTTTTGTGAATCCTAAATTCAGAGTATCCTTAGAAAGCCTTGTAATTTCTTTCTGATACTTCTCCGGATTGTCTCCTGCAATAGCAGTCGCCTGCTTTTCAATTTTGCTGGCGTACCATGTTGGTAATAGCTCATTTAAGCAAATCAACCCTAGTACAATAGCAACAATTGTAATAAGTCCTTTTCCTTGCATTTTGTTATAACTACGTTAAATTAAGTCGGCAAATATAATCATTTTATTGAATTTTATGAATTATTAACAACAGAAATCGTTTATTTTCAGATATATCGGTGTTCTTATTTTTATTACAGATTTAATATTTTTTCTGTGGTATTTTAATGAATTTTTCAATAATTGATTGGTATGAAATTTTCATTCAGTTTTAATACACTAAATATCAAAATATTATGAAAAAACTACTTTTTTGCGCAAGTATTTTTTCTTCCTTCATGATGAATGCACAAAGCATTAATCTGGAAGAATTTGCTACCGGTTTTACCGCCCCTGTGGAAATTTCCCACGCTAACGACACCAGGATGTTCGTCGTTCAACAAAACGGAATCATTAAAATTGTACAGCCCAATGGGACCGTAAACGCTACTAATTTTTTAAACATCAGTACAAAAATTACTTACGGAGGAGAAAGAGGACTTCTCGGCCTGGCTTTTCACCCACAATACCCAACGAACGGGTATTTTTTTGTGTATTATAACGACACAAACGGGAATATTACGGTAGCAAGATATACAAGAAGCTCATCAAATCCTGATGTTGCCGATCCCAACTCAGAAAAAATTATCTTAAACACCCCGAAGCCTTTTGATAATCACAACGGGGGAAGTATTCATTTTGCACCGGATGGTTATCTATGGGTGGTTACAGGTGACGGAGGAAGTGGCGGAGATCCGAACAACAACGCTCAAAACAAAAATTCTCTTTTAGGAAAGTTGTTAAGATTGGACATCAATTCCACAGAACCTTACAATATTCCGCCGGGAAATCCTTTCGTAGGGGTTGATGGTGCTGATGAAGTCTGGGCTTACGGATTGAGAAACGCATGGAAATTCAATTTTGATACGGTTGCCGGAAATGTGATGATTGCCGATGTGGGACAAGGACAAATTGAAGAAATCAACAGAATGCCTTTAACACAAGGGGGAATCAATTACGGCTGGAGATGCTATGAGGGTAATAATTCGTACAATACGACAGGCTGTGCAGCACAGTCGACGATGACTTTTCCGGTTGCAGCGTATGACCATTCCGGAGGAAAATGTTCCATCACAGGCGGTTATGTTTACCGGGGAACTCAATTTCCTTCTTTACAGGGAAGGTATATCTTTGCAGACTACTGCTCCACACAAATCGGAAGTTTAAATGCCGATGATTCCATCACATGGACTTCAGCTTTTTCGGGAAATAATTTTTCGACTTTCGGAGTGAATAACCAAAATGAATTGTTCGTGGCAGCTGTAAACAGCGGAAAAATTTTCAGAATTATTACGAATACTCTGGGAACTCAGGAAAATGACCTTTCAACTCAAATAAAAGTGTATCCGAATCCGGCTTCAAAAACAATATTTATTGAAGGCATAAAAGATAAAAATACTACCGTTGACATCATCAATTTTGAAGGAAGAAAAGTTTTAGAACAAGGAAAAATTGAAAGCGATAACAGCCTAAATATTTCAGGACTTCCTGCGGGAGTTTATTTTATTAACTTAAATTCAGGGAATCAGAAATCTTATAGTAAAAAAATAATTATTCAATAGAATATTTTCAGATAGTTTTCAAAAAAAGCCTCAGTCATTTTCTGACTGAGGCTTTTCTATTTCCATTAAAATTTTATCATTAAATCGTCATGGAGAAAATTCTTGTTTCCGGTTTATTTCTCATCATTCTCAAATCAAAAACCATCGCAACATTTCTTGTAAATGCTCTTCCTTTTTCCGTAATTTTTATCTGATTATTATGGATCTCTACCAACTCGTCGTTTTCCATTTCCTTCAACATTTCAAATGCATTTTCCAGCTCAGGAAAAGAATTATTAACGTCAAAAGTCGTTTCAAGCTGACACATCAAGTTCAGAATATGTCTTCTTACCGTCAAATCTTCATCATTCAGAATATGTCCTTTTACCACAGGAATTCTTCCTTCTTCAACCATTTTCTGATATTCCTCAACCGTTTTTACATTCTGTGCAAAAGCATACCATGAATCTGAAATGGCAGACATGCCCAAACCAACCATCAGCTGAGTTTTACTTGAAGTATACCCCATGAAATTTCTGTGCAGTTTTTTCTGAATCAAAGATTGATACAAATCGTCGTGCTCTAAAGAGAAATGATCCATCCCAACTTCGATATATCCTAAATCTTCCAGTAATTTTTTGCCATCTTCATACAAACGGCGTTTCTCTTCACCACTTGGCAAATCATTTTCGTCAAAACCTCTTTGTCCTACCCCTTTTACCCACGGAACGTGTGCATAAGAATAGAACGCCAAACGATCAGGTTTTAATTCCATTGTTTTGCGGATCGTACTTTCCATAGCTTCCCATGTCTGATGCGGAAGTCCGAAAACCAGATCATGACTGATTCCTCTGTAGCCAATCTCTTTCGCCCATTCCGTTACTTCTTTTACCTTTTCAAAAGACTGGATTCTGTTGATTGCTTTCTGAACTTTCGGGTCATAATCCTGAACCCCAAAACTTACTCTTCTAAAGCCTAAATCATACAAAGTCTGAAGATGTTCTCTCGTTGTATTATTCGGGTGACCTTCAAAGGAGAACTCCTGATGCTCTGCAATTTCTACCGTTTCAAAAATCCCCTCCAATAGAGTTTTTAAATTTTTCGGAGAGAAGAAAGTTGGAGTACCTCCTCCTAAGTGAAGTTCCTTCAATTTTGGCTTTTCATCAAACAGCTGAAGATACAATTGCCATTCTTTTAACACACTTTCCAAATATGGAATTTCCACGCTATGCTGTTTCGTAATACGTTTATGACATGCACAAAACGTACACAGAGCCTCGCAGAAAGGCAGGTGAATATAAATAGAAATTCCTTCCTCTGCATTGGTCTCCTTAAAAGTCCTGATCACACTTTTTTCCCATTGTTCTGAAGAGAAAGAATTTTCGTCCCAGTACGGAACTGTAGGATAAGAAGTGTATCTAGGGCCCGGAATATTATATTTATCTATTAAAGAATTCATTTTTGATTTAAAATTTTTAACCTGAACTTTTTAAACAAAATTCATTATGCAAAATTAAATATATCTTATGAATTTTGAATCATGAAATATATTAGGGTTTATTTTCGAAATTTATAATGAGTCTAAATACTTCTTCGGCAAATTTCTGCCCCATATCGATGTAACCTGCACTGTTGTAATGCCATGGATCATCGCCGTAACCGTAGTTTTTCGTTGAACGGACAATCGCAGCATTTTTATCGCCCCTTACAAATTTTTCCTGAGCATACTGAACCAACTCTCCCATCTTCCAGACTTTTCCCGATTTATCTTTTCCCGAATCTGAAATTTTTCCGATCACAACAGGAAGATCATCCGTTAATAAAGTCGCTCGCATCTGATTCATCAATGTTTTTAAATGGTCATAATAACGATTGGCAATCGCTTCATCATAACTTGCATCGCCTTCTCCCTGCATCCAAAGAATTCCCGAAGGAATGATCTGATCTTTTTTGCCATTTCGATCAATATCAGTTTCAGATAAAGCATTTTTTACGGTTTTTAAGAAATTATCATATTGATTCACTCCGTTTTTTCCATTAAAATCAGAATCCCAGCAACCAAAACCCGCTCTTGCGGCGCTGTCGATTGAAGTTCCTTCTCTGGCATATTTTATTAAAGCAATCCTGTCATTTGGAAAAAGTTCTTTCATCTTTTTCGCAAAAGATAGCTCCAAACCAAACCTATCTGAAAGCGTATTTGTTTTTCCGTCTGTTTTAAAACCTGTTCCGTTTCCGGGTTTCAGAACGTCCCATTTCCCAATTCCACCATTCATATCGCCGTCCGGAACAGAATTTCCCTGGAAAATATAAACATCTTTCAACGCTTTCAAATCGTTCGGAAGATCTTTATTAAAACCAAAACCATTCATATTCGATTGTCCGGCTAAGATAAAAACACGAATTTTTTGAGTATAAAATAAAGTTGGAATTAATAAAAGAAACAATACTTTCAGATTTCTCATTTTGAAAATTTGATCAAAGGTAGTTTGAAAAATGTTTTCTAAAAAACGAATTCCTCTATATTTCAGATTTAAAAATTGATTTAAGCTTAAAATTGCCTGAAGCATATTGTATGAATCTAATTCATTTTCATTTTTAAAATTCGGTCTTTTCCTGCAAAAATAATGGTATTCGGATCTGCCCATTCACAAACGTAGAGATTTTTTTCGTCTGAAATTTTCTTCCAAGTGTTCCCAAAATCTGAAGAGTAACTGATGTGTTTATCTCCGACAGAAATGATTTCTTTTCCTTTGGAACCCGGCTTAATTTTCACACATGTCGTGTACCCTGCATTTTGCCCTGATGCCTGAATTTGCCAGGTTTCACCACCATCGTTTGTAGTAGCAATATTGTTGATATTGGCGTCCTGTTTTGTGTAATCTCCACCAACTGCAATCCCGAATTTATCCTCCGCGAAATCTATAGAATATATTCCCTGAGAAGATTCTCCCTGAATAATTGGAGTATTGAAAATTTTAAACTGATTATTCTTAAAATTTAATTTTAAAATTCTTGATGCTTTTCCACCGGTTGCGATCCACAAGTTATTTTTGGTTGATGAAATATTGGTATTGCTCGCAGCAAAAGCAGCTTCCCCTTCATTTAGTTTGATGTCATTTCCAAACATGCTCCATTTTCCATTTTTAAGCAAAGCCAATTTTAATGTATTATCCTTGTCTGCGTCACTAAAAGCATAAGCAAGCTTATCGTTAACAAAATGAAGTGCGTCATAAAAAGCCGTTTTTGCCGTATCTTTAAACACAACTTCAGATTTTAAATCTTTTTTATTGATCTTAAAAAACTCACCGGGACTTTCAATATTGATGGCATAAAAAGAATCCTTATTCTGACCTAATGTTCTAAACTGAAGCTTCTTTTCTGATAATTTTATCTGTTTTTGATTCTTAGAATTTTTTAAATCAACAAAACCAAATTTAGAATCTGTTCCACTGTACCAGACTTTATTGTCATACAGCTCGATAGCTCTAATGCTGATCTTATCATTAAAAATGGTTTCTATACTTTTAATCTGTTGGGAAAAAGCCAATATTTCGAAGAATGTAAATACGATTGGAAATATTTTTTTCATACTGACAAAAATAAAAAATCCACAGAATTCTGTGGATTTTATTTGATCTATTTATTGAAATTTTAATCTAAATCAGGTTTTTCTAAAGGCTCCTGCTCTGCTTTAAAAGTTTCACCATAACCTACTTTGTGAAGTTTACTGTTTTTCAAACTGTAAGTAAAGTAAATGATTACTCCTAGTGCCAGCCATCCTAAAGAAAGATATTTTGCTTCATGGCTCAGGTTCCAGATCAGGTAAACGTTGATACAGATACCTAATGTAGCAATCACCGGTAGTGCAGGAACTTTGAATGTTCTTGGCATATTCGGTTCTTTTTTTCTTAAGATCCAAACCGCTACACAAACCATTGTAAACGCAAATAACGTCCCGAAACTTGTCATGTCCGCCAATTTGCTGATTGGAGTAAACGCTGCAACCGTCGCAATTACAATCCCTAACAACATTAAACTTTTAGCCGGAGTTTTTCTTATTGGGTGTACATCGCTGAACATTTTAGGAATTAAACCATCTTTAGACATTCCCAAGAAGATTCTGGATTGTCCCATGATCATTACCATCAATACGGAAACCAAACCTACTGTCGCTGCAATCGTAATAATGTAGCCAGCCCATCCCTGTCCTGCAATTTCAAATGCATATGCCACAGGAGCTTTGATAGCATCCGGATATTTCCCTTGAGGATTGAAATCCGAATAATGCATCATTCCCGTAAGTACCAAAGACACTAAGATATATAACCCTGTACAAACTAAAAGTGAAGCAATAATCGCAAAAGGAACATCTTTTTTAGGATTAATAGCCTCACCTGCCTGTGTAGAAACCGCGTCAAAACCAACGTAAGCAAAGAAAATTGCTGCTGCTCCGGAGATAATCCCCTGAATTCCGTAGGCTTCTTTCATATTTTCACCTTCTTTCACCATTGTAGCAGCAGGAATGAAAGGATTCCAGTTGTCTGCATTAATGAAGAAAACTCCTGCAATGATTACAAATAATACCGCAGAAACTTTCATAATTACGATAAGATTATTTGCTTTGGCAGCCTCTTTTGTTCCTTTAATTAAGATTGATATTACTACAAGCACAATTACAAAAGCAGGTAAATTCATAGAAAAACCTTCTCCCGTATAGCTTGCAGGATCTGAAGTAAGATAATCCGGCAAATGCAGGCCGAACATCTTCAGTAGCTTATTAAAATATCCGGACCAGGAAACGGCAACTGTCATGGAGCCCATTGCATATTCCAGGATAAGCCCCCAACCGATAATCCAAGCAAAAATTTCACCTACCGTTCCGTATGCATACGCATAAGCAGAACCCTCTACAGGCAAAATGGATGCAAATTCTGAATAACACAATGCTGCGAATACACATGCGATTCCGGCAATAACGAAAGAAAGAGCTAATGCAGGGCCTGCATGATAATAAGCTCCTGTACCTGTAAGTACGAAAATTCCTCCACCGATAATAGCTCCGATACCGATAGCTGTAAGACTCCATTTACCGAGTACTCTTTTGAGCTGACTGCTTTTCATATCATTTTCGAAAGCACTCATCGGTTTTTTGGTCCAAATTTTAGACATATTTTATTATTTATTAAAGATTTACGAAAATATAAAAAATTTAGAAACCTTAACGTTTATTAATAAATTTTCAACGTTAATTTTAAATATAAAAACTTAAAATTCTGATTTTCACAATATTTAAATCATTTTAAAGTCTCTGGATTTTTGTTTATTTTTGATCACATGAATTTATACGATCTTTTCGTAAAACCCTACGAAACCTACAGTACAGCACAGATTCTTATGGAAGCCTCTGCTACGGTATTCGGAATTTTGAGTGTTTATTTTTCTATTAAAAAAAATATCTGGGTCTATCCTACCGGAATTGTTTCCACATTAATTTATGTATACATTCTTTTTAACTTCGGATTGCTTGGAGATTGCATGATTAATGTTTATTATACGGTCATGAGCGTTTACGGATGGATCTTGTGGGCAAAGAATTCTGAAGACCACATTCATGTGGAGGTAAATTGGGCATCAAAAAAAGAATGGGGCTATGGGATTTTACTTTTTGTATTAAGTTTAATCTTAGTAACAGGAGTCTATTATTACAAACCCTATATTGATAATCAGTTTTCTATGAAAGCCGTGAATCTTGGGTTGTATCACCTGGATTGGGGAAACTGGCTGGACGTAGTCACTACCTCCGTATTTTTGGTCGGGATGTGGTTTATGGCAAAAAGACGTATTGAAAACTGGATTTTTTGGATCATTGGAGATTTTATCTGTATCCCTATGATGATTTATAAAGGTCTCGGTATCACTTCGGTTCAATATTTGGTATTTACAATAATGGCGATACAGGGATACGCCGAATGGAAAAAAAGTTATAAAGAAAAAAAGTTATAAAAAAGTCATGAAAAATTTATTAAAAATAGCATTCAGTGTTATTACTATAGCAAGTTTAGCATCTTGTACAGTATATTCGGATCCTTACGCAAATTCGTATGGAGATCCATATTACGATAACGGATATTATTACGCTCCTCAGGGATATTACGGAAATGGAGGATATTGGGGAAATGACGGGTACTATTACCGAAATAATTATACTTATTATTACGACAATGGTATGCCGTATTATTATCAGAATTACGATAATTCCAGAAGAAAAGTATATGTAGAAAGAAGATCCGGCTCTAACGGAACAACTTCTGCAAGACCTAATAACGGTTTCAGAGGAAATGTAAATGATAGAACTTCAAATAACAACAATGGAGGTTTCAGACAGAACAACACCCAAAACCAGAACAGCGGATTCAGAAACCAGCCGCAGAATACTCCGAGACAGCAGAATAACAGCGGGTTCAGGAATAATTCTTCCGGTAATACTTCAAACAATGGAGGCTTCAGAAACAATTCTTCCAACAGCAATTCCAACAGTGGATTCAGGAATAATTCCTCCAATAACAATTCGAACAGCGGAAGCTTCAGAAATAATTCGGGAAGCTCATCCTCTCAACCTCAGCAAACTTCTCCTCAGCCAACGAGAAACGGAGGCGGGTTTAGATAAAACGATTATAAATAAGAAAACGGACAGCTAACACTGTTCGTTTTTTGTTTTAAATACAGTAATTTTGCATGTTCAATTTTAGACAAAATATTACATCGGAAAAATATGGAATTCTATAAATATCAAGGTACGGGAAACGATTTTGTAATGATAGACAATCGTTCCGGAGAATGGGATGACCTTTCAATTGAAAATATTCAAAAGCTTTGCGACCGCCGTTTCGGGATTGGCGCAGACGGACTGATAAAAATTAATACAGCTCCAGGCTATGATTTTGAAGTGGATTATTATAATTCCGACGGCTCTAAAAGCTTTTGTGGAAACGGCGCCCGCTGTTCGGTTGCCTTCGCTTTTTTTCTTGACATTTTTGAAGGTAAATGTAAATTCACCGCGATCGACGGAGAACATGTTGCCGAAATCCATAACGGGATTGTAAAATTAAAAATGGGTGATGTGGAAACAATTTCCAGAGACGGGGAAGATACAGTGATGAATACAGGGTCACCGCATTATGTAAAATATGTTGAAGATATCGTGAATTACAACGTTTTTGCAGAAGGAAACAGCATCAGAAATTCTGAAAACTATAAGGAAAAAGGTATCAATGTCAACTTCATGGAAAAAATTTCGGACGATGAAATTTTTGTAAGAACCTTTGAACGAGGTGTTGAGGACGAAACTTACAGCTGCGGCACAGGAGTTACGGCTTCGGCTTTAACTTTTCTTCAAAATAACAATCTAATCTCCGTAAAAGTTAAAACTTTAGGAGGAGATCTGAAAGTCTATGCCGAAAAAAAAGGAAGTTCTTTTCAGGATATTTGGCTTGAAGGACCGGCAAAACAAGTCTTCAAAGGGAAAATCGACCTAAATTAAACTAAAACTTTTAATCAACATTAAATGAAAAAAGCTATTCTCATAATCATCCTGCTTGTTTTTGTGGCGGGCGGATTTTTTGGTTTTAGATTTTATAAAAAATATTACGGAAACAATATTGAAAAGGACGGATATGTTTTAATCCCTCACAAGGCAAGTTTTAAACAAATCCTGGATTCTGCATCAAAATATGTTGACAATAAAGAATCTTTCGAGGCCGTAGCAAAAGAAAAGGATCTGGAAAAGTATTTCAAAGCAGGTAGATATCATTTTCAGAAAGGTTTGGGTAATGCCAACCTTGTAAATATGATTAAAGCCGGAAACCAAAGCGAAAACAGCTTCAGAATCGGTGATTTTGGTGATGTTTATCAGATGGTTGGTAAGGTTTCTAAAAAAACAGAACTGGATTCTCTTCAATTCGTGAACGATCTTAATGCTATTGCGAAAGAAAAAGGATACAGCAATGCAGAAGATCTTAAAAAATATTTCTTCATCGATACGTATAATTTTTTCTGGACCGTAACCCCGAAGGAATTCTTCAAAAAATTTGATGATCAGTACAATGAATTCTGGAACAGCGAAAGAAAAGCACAGGAACAGCAATCGGGCTTAACGAGAGATCAGATTTACGCTTTGGCATCGATTGTGTATAAAGAGTCCGGAGGTAAAAAGGATGAAATGAGAACCATTGCCGGGCTATATTTAAACCGTTATAGAAAAAATATGAAGTTACAGTCTGATCCAACAGTAATTTATGCTATTAATAAGCAGACCAACTTTAAAGATCAGATTAAAAGAGTTTTTTACAAGCATTTATCTACCCCGTCGCCTTATAACACGTATGCCAATAAAGGAATTCCTCCGGGACCAATCTGTGTGGTGGATAAAAATTCTGTAGATGCAGTTTTGGATGCAGAAAAAAACGATTATATCTTTATGTGTGCAGATCCGGCAAGATTCGGATACCACAAATTTACGGCAAGTGCGGAGCAGCACGCCATTAATGCAAAAGCATATCAGGACTGGCTGAATTCCAAAAATATAAAATAAGAAATAAATTTAACTTTATTTTAACAATATAACAACTAACATTTGGCAATTTAAATCGACATATACATTTACAAATAATAAATTAAACTTACTATTTTGAAATTTACCCAATTAACAATTTCACAATATTAAGAGAAATCTTTCACGATTTTACACAAAAAAATACCTTATGAATCAGACGGAAATCATTAACATTTTTACAAAAAAAACCTTAGGGCTTACTTTTGTACTTTCGGCGGCAGCACTTGCTTTTGCACAGGAGAAGGTAGGTATTTCCGGGTCGGTTGTCAGTAAAAACAATCAGCCCGTTCCTTACGCTTCTGTTACCTTCAGTAACAAAGCAAACAAACAACTCAGCGATGCGACGCTTACCGACGAAAAAGGGCAATATAAGCTTGATCTGGCTCCCGGTGCTTACGATATTACAATTGAGGCAATCGATTACCAGAAAAGTGTTGTGAATAAACAGATTGCAGCAGCAGGAAATATCGGCGCTTTATCCATTGATCCTGAAAAAAGTGCAACCAACTCAAAAACCACTGATATTCAAGGGGTAACCATTACAGCACAATCTACAAAACCTTATAAAGTTGAACTGGATAAAAGAACCTACGACCCATCTCAGGATATCGTAAGCAAGGGAGGAAATCTTCAGGATGTTCTTTCCAATGTTCCTTCGGTTTCTGTTGATACAGACGGTACTGTTTCTATGAGAGGAAGCTCGAACGTTAGATTTTTAATTAACGGAAAACCTTCTGCCCTTCTTGGAATTGATGATGGCGCCAATGCTTTGCAAAGTATTCCTGCCGATCAGATTGAGAGAATCGAGGTGATTACCAACCCGTCTTCTAAATTTGAAGCCAGCGGAACAGCCGGTATCTTAAATATTATTTTAAAGAAAAGCAAAAAAACAGGTTTTAACGGTAGCGTTATCGGGACTTTAGGATATCTTCCTCAAACCAACTTAAATGCTAACCTTAACTGGAGAAAAGGAAATGTAACGTGGTTTCTAAACGGTGGTGGTGGCTACCGAGAATCAAAAAACACCAGCAGAAATGATGATTATTTCAATGATGCTGTTTTAGATGACGATTTGGTAAAAAGAAATACAAATTCTGAAACCAAAAGTAAAAACAACAATTACAACGCTTCTGCAGGAATTGTATACGACATCACTGAGAGAACATCTGTAAATGCATCCGGTACGGTAAGAACGTTTGACAGCGAAAATTTCGGTAATATTGATTACAGTTACACACCGCTGAGAGATCCTTTTTACACCTCCAACAGAAGTACATTCGGAAGAAATAACAATTTAGCGTTTCAGGGTGACTTCGGATTAGATCATAAATTTGACGATAAGGGACAAAATTTGTCATTGTCATTAAGTTTACAAAGAAGCCGATCATACAATGATACCAATATTGATGATACGATTGATGATTTGAAAAACATTATTAATCAAAATACCATCAACAGATCTGTTATCGGTAAAGTTGATTACGAGTTGCCGATCGGAGAAAATTCAAAATTAGAAGCTGGATACAGGATTGATATCAATACAAACGATTACAGTAATGATGTCCGCGAGAGCACCTCAACACAGCCTTTAGATTTCCTGAAGCCGTATACTTACGATGCAACTTATAAAGAGACTTTCAATGCTTTTTATCTGCAGTTTAAAAGTAAAATCGGAAAATTGGGTTATCAGGTAGGTGTAAGAGATGAGTTGTCGAATGTGGATATCAATTACCTGAGTCTTGATCCCAATCCTGCTAAAAATTCAGTAATAACTACTAAAAATTACAATAATTTATTTCCCAGTGTCTATTTAAGCTACGAATTTGCAAAAGATAATCAGCTTCTATTAAATTATACCAGAAGAATAGACCGTCCGAGATCATTCTTTATGATTCCAAACCCGAATTATAGTGATAACCAGAATATCTTCGACGGAAATATCGACCTGAATCCTTCTTATGTAGATTCATTTGAATTTGGATACAGCATTTCTAAAAAGAAATTCACGATTAACCCGACATTATATTACAGACATCAGACTGATGACACAAAAATGCTGGTGTATAATATTTTGGCTACAGATGATAGTGGAGCGATTATTGATCCGAAGCGTATTGAATCTCATACAAAACCTATCAATTTAGGCTCGGATGACCGCTATGGTTTAGATCTGAACTTCAACTGGGATGCTACAAGCTGGCTGAAATTCCTTGGAAATGTAGATTTATTCGGATATAATACAAAAGGAAGTATTTTATATGATACTTATGACAGAGATTTAAATCCTACACAGGCTGTAGCAGATTTCAGCGGTAAAGGTTTTTCATCAAGAGCCAGACTTACTTCAACAATTAAAGTTGATAAAACATTCAGTTTCCAGTTACAGGGGTTTTACAGAGGAGGACAGAAGACGGCTTATCAGAATAGAAAAGATATGTATGCAGTGAGTCTTGGTGCTTCAAAAACAATTTGGAAAGGCGACGGAACGCTGGCATTTAATATACAGGATATTTTCAATACAAGAGCTATGAGATCTACCACGTACACTGCAAACAGTGTCCGAGACTCTTATATGCAGTGGCAGCCTAGACAGTTCTCGGTTTCTTTAACTTACAGATTCAAACAGGGCGAAAAAATCGAGCAGCCGAAAAGAAAAAAAGACATCAACTCCAACGCTACAGGAGACGATCAGCAAGGTGGGCCAATGTAATCCATCTTTTATACACAAAAAAATCCCGAAAATTACTTCGGGATTTTTTTTATTTTACGGTTTCTGCTCTCGCAATTTTTTCAAGTTCAGCCTCGTAAATTCTTCTTCTTAAATCGCTGGAAGAAAACCTGTGATCTCTTTTGTTGTAAAAGATTTCAATCCCTTTTTCTTCGCAGTATTTTTTACCTGTAAAGTCTCTGTCCAGATAATCATCCCCGATAATTCTTACATCAATTACAAAAGATTTCAGAATATCCAGTAGGTCCTCTTCTGTGTAATATGGTATAATCTCATCCACGGCATCTACTGCCTTCAGCTGAATATATCTTTCTACGATTGTCTGAGTCGGTTTATTTTTATTGGGACGGTCATGAGAAGGATCGATCTGCAGACCTACGATAAGGTAATCACAAACTGTCTTTGCCTCTTCCAGCATTTTAATATGCCCTGCATGCAGTAGATCGAAAGACGAAAACGTAATGCCTATTCTTTGTGTTTTCATATAATAAATTCTTTAATGTATAACTTAATTTTAAGCGTTTCTGGTGTTTAAATATTGTTGCCACTGCCAAACGGTTCTCAGGGCTTCCTCTAAAGAGGTTTCCGACTTCCAGTTGAGCTCTTTCTGGGCTTTATCTACATTGGCATAAGCAATGGTTATATCTCCTTCCCTCCTGTCGCAAATCTGATAAGGAACAGCAACATTATTAGCCGTCTCAAAAGCTTTCACGACTTCCAATACCGAAGATCCTTTTCCTGTACCCAAATTGTAAATATCAATCGTAGCCACATCAGAATGGTCCTCCATTAATTTTTTCAGAGCCACTACATGCGCCTTTGCAAGATCAACCACGTAGATATAATCGCGCACTGCTGTTCCGTCAACTGTAGGATAATCATCGCCCCAGACGTTCAGCTTCTCGCGAATTCCGGCCGCGGTCTGCATCACGTAAGGTACTAAATTATTCGGAACCCCAATCGGTAATTCTCCAATAATTCCTGACGGATGGGCACCAATGGGATTAAAATATCTCAGTAAAGAAATTTTTCGGTGATAAGCTTTTGCAAAATCCATTAAAATTTCTTCTCCCATCTGTTTTGTTTTACCGTAAACGCTTTCAGGTAACTTCAATGGAGTATTTTCATCAATCGGCATCTGGTCTGCCTGTCCGTAAACGGTGCAAGATGAACTGAAAATAAAATTAGAGATTCCTCTTTCCTTGAATTCCTGTAAAATATTGATTAATGAAAACAAATTATTTTCGTAGTAATCAACCGGTTTTATCTGGCTTTCGCCAACCGCCTTAGACGCTGCAAAATTGATACACCCGTCTATCTGGTGGGCATCGAAAACCTGTGTTAAAAGCTCCTTTCTTTTAAGATCAAAAGGATAAAATACAGGCTTTTTTCCTGTAATTTCTTCTATATTTTTTAAAATAAATCTTTCTGAATTGGATAAGTCGTCTACAATAACAACTTCAAAATTGTTATTCAAAAGTTCTACCACCGTGTGCGAACCGATATATCCAAGACCTCCCGTTACGAGTATTGCCATTCTTTAGTTATTGTTTTTAATCGTTGTGCTTTCCTATTTCTTCTATCTCATTTATTCCTTTATCCTGCTTTATTTTAAACATGTTTACAATGATTAAAATTACAATAAATAAAACAAAAAATTTAAAATGAGGATATGTTGCTATCATATTCCATCCTTTGCTTAAAAATCCCAGCACAACATAATATCCGGAAAAAATAATATTTAAAACCAAGCCTGAATTAAGAAATAAGACCGCTTTATCGTATTTTTCAAGCAAGTTAATAAATGCGAAGGAATTTACAATAATTGATAAACCAACAAGAAGTAAACTTAATATACTGAAGTTTTCAAACAGTGCAAAAATTGAAAATGCAGATATCAGAAAAAATATTAGACTTGTTATTACCGCTAAATAATATACAAGTCTATATTTAAATATCTTTCTTTTCATCATCCCATAAACTCCAATACAGCCTCTGTAATATATTTCAGCTGCTCTTCATCCAATTCCGTATGCATCGGAAGAGAAATTACCTGGTCTAACAATTTATCTGTATTTACAAAATCGGCATCATTGCTTTCCTGATAATACGCTTTCTGTTTTCTTAAAGCGACAGGATAATAGATCATTGCCGGAATTTCTTTTTCAGTTAAAAATTTCTGTAATTCATTACGTTTACCGTTCAGAATTCTCAAAGTATATTGGTGAAAAACGTGCGTAGAATTTTCCGCTCTTTTCGGAGTTAAAATATTGGGGTGATTGGCAAAAGCTTCATCATAAAAATCCGCAGCTTTTCCTCTCGCTTCGTTATAAGCATCCAAATGAGGAAGTTTTTTTCTTAAAACTGCCGCCTGAACGCTGTCTAATCTTGAATTTACCCCCACCTCATCATGATAATATCTTTCGTACATTCCGTGGTTTACAATACCTCTTAAACGATGAGCCAGCTCATCATTATTGGTAAAAATTGCACCTCCGTCACCATAACATCCTAAGTTTTTGGAAGGAAAAAAAGAAGTCGTTCCCACCGTAGACATTGTTCCGGCACTTTTTACCGTTCCGTCCGAAAATGTATATTCCGAGCCAATCGCCTGCGCATTATCTTCAATGACATATAAATTATGTTCTTCAGCAATCTTTAAAATTTCTTCCATATTCGCACACTGCCCGAAAATATGTACGGGAATGATCGCTTTTGTTTTTGGAGTGATCGCTTTTTTTATCGCTTCTGTAGAAATCGTGAACGTATCATAATCCACATCTACCAAAACAGATTTAAGCTTCAATAAATGAATAACTTCTACGGTTGCCGCAAAAGTAAAATCAGCAGTAATGATCTCATCTCCTTCCTTTAAATCCAGTGCCATTAAAGCAATCTGCAGGGCATCTGTTCCGTTGGCGCAAGGAATCACGTGTTTTACATCCAAATAAGACTCCAATTCATTCTGGAATGACTTTACTTCAGGGCCGTTAATAAAAGCCGCCGAATCCATTACATTTAAAACTGCATTATCTACTTCATTCTTTATTTTGTAATACTGACTTTGTAAGTCAACCATTTGAATCTTTTTCATAAATAAATATTTCTGTAAAAATAAGGAATTTAAAATCCCATCAAAAATTTTATTGATTTTGTTTTATCTTTATACAAAATAAATACATGAAAAAAACTTTACTCTTTTGTCTCTTAGCGGGTTACTCTGTAAGTTTTGCACAGACATCGCTCGTTTTTGTCTTTTTTAAAGACAAACCAAACAAAGCTGCATTTTATGCAAACCCTTTATCAGAGCTTACTCAGAAGTCATTGAACCGAAGGACAGCATTAGGCGTTGCTTTAAACGATCAGGATGCACCGATTGAACAATCTTATATCAACAATATTCAAAGTTTAGGATTTACGGTTACAGACTATTCGAAATGGCTGAATGGTGTCGCGGTAAATGCTACTCCAGCCCAGATTACAACACTTCAGGCACAAACGTATGTCCTGTCCGTAGAAAGTTTTGCTAAAAATTCTTCTACAGTTCCCAAAACACTTCCCGTTAACAAATGGGAAAACTGGGACCAGTCCGCCAGCAAAAACTTAACTGTATTTGATTATGGTTCAGGTTCCGAGCAGATCGATCAGGTAAACATCCGTCCGCTTCACCTTGCGGGATATACAGGCACGGGGGTTACAGTAGCAGTAATTGATTCAGGTTTTCCGTCCGTAGATACAGGATCTGTATATTCAAGATTATGGACTAACAATCACATTAAGGGAGGTTATGATTTTGTAACAAAAACCCCGGATATTTATAATCCTTCCCTGAATGGTCACGGTTCTGTTATTTTAGGCGCCATCGGAGGATATATCCAGGATACTTTTGTAGGTTCGGCACCCGATGCAGATTTTTACCTTTACCGCAGCGAAAATGCAAGTGTAGAAATCCCTGAAGAAGAGCTTTACTGGATTGAAGCTGCCGAAGAGGCCGACCGAAAAGGCGTGGATATGATTACCACATCTTTAGGATACGCCACCTTCGACGATCCGAAATATAACTATACTTATGCCAACCTCAACGGAACAACCTCTTTTATTGCCAGAGGAGCTGAAATAGCTGTAAATAAAGGAATCTTTGTATTGTTCGCCGCCGGAAATTCCGGGGCACAGCCATGGCATTATATTCTTACTCCGGCAGATAATGCCAAAGTTTTCACTATAGGATCTGTAGATTCCGCAGGAGCTTCCTCAAGCTTTTCTTCTTACGGACCGAATTCTGCCGGCGTAATAAAACCGGACGGCAGTACAAGAGGATCTGCATCCATTTCTGTGTACAACGATGCTACATTGGTGGTTAACGGAACATCGATTGCCACTCCGATTGCAGCAGGCGGAGTAGCCTGTTTGATCCAGGCTTTTACCACCATGAACAGAGATATGATGAGAACCAGACTGAGAGAAACGGCATCTCTTTTCCCAAATCATACCGACCAGATGGGATTTGGAATTCTTAATTTCGGAAAGTTTTATAATAATGTTTTAAGCACCTCCGAATTGGTAAAGAAAAACAGCGTTGCCATTTTCCCGAATCCTGTTAAAAATATTCTGAATATAGCAACGGATCTGGAAGTTCTTTCTTTGGAAGTTTACGATAATTTGGGAAGATTAATTACAAAAGTTAATCATCAGAAATCTGTAAAAGTTGAAGATTTTGCAAAAGGAGTTTATTACCTGAAAATTCAGACAATGGATAAAATTTATTATGAAAAATTCATAAAAGAATAATAAAAAAGAGCTGTTAAAAATTGATTAAACAGCTCTTTTTAGTTGAAACTATTGATTAAAATGTTTCAAAATCCAGTGTAAGCATTCCTCAGAATCCATGATGCTCCAGGAATGCGGATGCCTGAAACCTTCAGGTCGGATTCCTCTGTCGTTAACAATAACTAAATCTGCATCTTTATGTCCTTTTAATTTTAACAGATTCATCATTGCAGTGATACTGATGCAATTCGTATCGTACAAATCTCTGCCCCGGTTGTTCATCTGCCACATAATTCCGGGCTCTGTGTACATCAGAATCGGAATATTCATCAGGTATTTTGCATTGCCACCATCTTTTTCAGTGTATAAAAACATAGACTCTTTAATGTAATTATCTCTGTTTTTGTCGGGATAGCCAATCGCTTCCACCATTTCTTTGCTAAAATATTTTGCCTCGTTTACGGCTGGCTCAGAATAATTTCTTTCGATATCACGGTTTAACTGATAATACATTTTTTCGTAATCAAGTGGCGGATCAAGAGCAAAAATTGAATTGGGAGTAAAATAAGTATTTTTATCTCTCACGGCAATTTCAGCATATTTTACCGCTAACATTCCACCGTAAGACAATCCACCGATAGCAATTTTATCTTTCGGAATTTTGTGTTTTTCAACAATATCTTTTGCTATTCTGTCTAAAAATTTTCTTTCGATATCCATTTTAAAATCGCCGTCTTCAAAACCAGGAAAAACAACAATCAAGTTTTTCTCAGCTGCCAGTTCATCCAGATAAATCTGATTCATTACCCTTTCAGGAGTTTCACCACCACCGGGCAAAATCATAATCATTCCGGCAGGTTTGCCTTCCGGTATTATTTTATAGTAATAATTAGGAGTATCTTTAAAAGTGATCTTTTCAGGTTTTTGAGCAAAAACTGCCATGGAAAAAACAGTGAAAAATGTAACGAAAAATTTAAGGTTCATTGGATATTAGTTTAAAATTAAGCGATAAAAAAACTATCCGAAAGTATGGATAGTTTTAATTTTATGATTAGAACGATTTTTGTTTCCTTTTATTTTGTCATACTTATTTAGGAGGCTTCCAGTTCATCAAAATCTTTAATTTCCGAAAGCATAATTGGTTTCTGGACAGGAATTTTACTCCAGGTTTCTTCAAACACCTCTTCACCGCTATCCGCATTCGGATTTGTGTTTTCTCTGTACTGCTTTTTTCCTGTTAAATAATTAATACTCGTTTCATTATTCACTACAGGGCCGTGATTATCGCTTGCATCATAACCAATTAACTGAAAATCTGAACCTTTCAGCCTGAAAGTATATTTCCAGTAGCCGTATCTTCCATGAGCATAATGAACAAACAGATTTCCTTTTTCAGCATACACCATTAATTCCGGAGCGTAATACACTCCGCCTTCTTCATTTTCTGAGGAAAAACAACTATTATTTTCAACAATCAGCTGATAGTCATCGTTTTTAGTTTTCAAAAGAACAATAATTCCTCTGCGGTTGCGGTCTAATTCGCCCTGACTTTCGTGCTGAATTACTTTATCTTTTGCTGTGCCTTTGATAATTAAAATACAGTCTTTCAGTCCGTCATTATTGAGGTCGCCATAAACCTCCTCAAAGAGCACGTAGCCATTCGGTAAAAAATCGGCTGGTTTTTTCTTATTTCCGGTTCCCACGTGATCTTTTATCGCTTTTTCCACGGATAAAGCCTCATTCTTCGCAGCCGGCGGTAGTTTATCTTTTTTTGAGTCTTTACAACCGACTGAAATAAACAGTCCAACTGCAACCATTGACCCATACAACAAGTTTCTCATACAGGATTTTTATGCCGAATTTCTACTCGCATTAATATTTCCGAACAAAGATCTCGTCACAAGCTTTTCATAAGCCTCTTTATTGCCTTCTCCTTTCTGAATCTTCATTAATGCATATTGCTGAATACTTAACAGCGGAAGAACAATTTTCTCACGGATTTTCACGGATTTTCTTGACAAAGGATCTTCTTCCTGAAGCATTTTAAAGCCTGTCAGTTCCAGCATAATTTCTTTAGACAGAGAATATTCATCAAATAAAACATTCCAGAAAGCACCGAATTTCGGATTATTTTTAATGTAATAGGTCAGTGGGAAATACGTTTTATTCATACTCATCATCGAGTTCAGCACCAATGTTTTAAAGAAATCGGAACCTTTATACAATGCTCTCACTTCTTCAAATCTCCCCTGCTCTTTCATTTTTTGCATCGCAAAACCGAAACCGAAAAATCCGGGAACATTCTGCTTCAATTGTGCCCATGAGCCCACAAACGGAATCGCTCTTAAATCTTCAAACTTAAGTTCATTCCCTCCGCCTCTTTTCGACGGACGGCTTCCGATATTGGTTTTACCGTAATATTCTAACGTACTCATTTCCTGAAGATAAGGAACGAACATCGGATGCGCTTTCAGATCTGAATACTTCTGATAGCTGATATCCGCCAATTCTACAATTAACGCTCTTTCTTTTTCCGTTAATTCTTTCTTTGCATTTTTAAAAACATCGTTCTCGACCCCCGCCGTTAAAAGCTGTTCGAAATTATATTTTGCCTGTTCTTTATTCCCAAAAATACTGGTAATGGTCTGCCCCTGAATCGTTAACTCAATTTTATTATTGGCAATTGTTTTACCCTGAGAAGCATAGAAGTCGTGAGTTTTGCCTCCTCCTCTTGCCGGCGGACCTCCTCTACCGTCGAAGAAAACAACCTTGATTCCGTTTTGTTCGGAAAGCTGGGTCAAGACTTCTTTCGCCTTATAAATTTCCCAGTTGGCTTTCAGATATCCACCGTCTTTGGTTCCGTCCGAGAAGCCAAGCATAATCGTCTGCTGATTTCCTCTTTTCGCCAGATGCTTTTTGTAAACCGGATTTTGATACAATTCATTCATCACGTTTTCTGCATTGGCAAGACCTTCCATTGTCTCGAAAAGCGGAACAATATCCATATTAATTTCCTCATCCTGATAACCACAAACTTTGAAAAATGCATACACATTCATTACATCTTTCACCGCATCAGAATTGGAAATGATATAACGGTTCATTCCTCTTGATCCGTTTAATTCCTGAATCTCTGTGATTTGTGAAACCGTTAATAAAGTATCTTTTACAATATCTTCAAAATCATCAGCATTAATTTTTTCATTAATCCCGATTAATTTATTATATTTCTCTTCGTAGCTCGCTTCAGCATTTCCAAACACTTTAGCAAAAACCTCATCGATCACTTTCTGATGAATTCTGCTGTCCTGACGAACGTCTAACGTCGCAAAGTGGGTTCCGAAGATCTTTACACGGTCTCTGAAATTCACAAGCACATCGATAAACAATGAATTGTGCTGTTCTACCAATATTTTTTCAGCTTCATTCAGCCTTTTTATAATATCTTCTGCCTCAATTTTTTCATTCCTGAAAATAGCGGTATATAATTCAGCGCTCAACTGTCCTAAAACTTCAGAAACACCTCTGAAACTCAGTCTTCTTCTTACCAATTTAAGATTATTGTAGTATGCCTTTAAAATAGCAGACCTTAATTCTTCCGCTACTCTTTTGGTAACATCCGCCGTTACAAACGGGTTTCCGTCTCTGTCGCCGCCCGGCCAGAATCCCAACTGAATAAGGTCTTCATGCAGGTGGAAATGATTATTTTCAAAAGTTGTCTTTATCTTGGTAAAAAGCTCTCCGATGGAATCGTAATAAACATATCTCAGATAATAAATAATGCTCAGCGCTTCATCAATCGGTGTTGGTTTTTCTTTATTAACAAAGGGAGTCTTTCCTAACTGCTGCAACAGCATATCGATGTTTGTAATTGAATCTGTAGTGATCGCATTTCTCAGATCATGTAAAATTCTCTGCACCGAGTTCGGATAAAACTGAGTCGGGTGAGCCGTAAAAACGACTTTTACTGCAAAATCCTTCAGCTTTTCACGGATTTTTTCCAGCTTGTGATCCTGCAATGAACGTTCGTACATATTGGTTACCGTTCCGTTATCGCTTTCGGAGTGAAGATTCGGGAAAGCAGCGTCCTCTATACTATCAAACAGAACCACCTGTCTTTCAATATATTGTATAATTTTAAAAAGCAACTCTGTTTTCTGCTCTTCGGTCTGTAAATCTGTATGATTTTTAAAGAATTCTTCAATGATTTCTTCGGGTGTTTTACCAGCTTCGTAGCCGATCTTGCTTTCTTCACAAAGAAACGGAAGCAGCATCCCGATATTCGTCATTTTATCATAAGGCAGGCTCATAAATAATGAATTATAGATCTGGAACTTATTTTCCACAATCTGCCTGAATTTTTCTGCGCGTTGGTCGTGTATCATATAACAAATGTAGGAGATTTTGTTCTGAATTAATCAGCTTTTTAGTCTAAAAATAATTAAATTTTAATTAAATATCAAATTCAAATATTAAATCTGTAAGTTTGAATTTTAAATAAAAAAATAATGGCATCAGGTTTCATTACCTTACAAAACGGGCAAGACTGGAGTTCCCGATGGTCCGGATATGACTATGTTTTGGAAACAATAATGAACAGATTAAGTTCAGAAGGCGATGAAGGACATTTAAAACAGTGGCTACATTATATTTTACCGACAGAAAATGATGCTGAAAGCGGTTATTGTTTTTTAGACGAATAACTCCTGATCCAAGAGATTCAGAATGTGTTCTGCGTATTATTGATACCAGACTCATGAAAGAAAATTATAAAAAAATATTTTGGAATACCGTAGAAAAATTGAATGCTGAACTCGATCCTGATGAAAGTCCGGGTTATTTAATTAATGGATTGTTTCTCTCTTACCAATACAGTTTAAATCAGGATTATATTGCACCCGAAGATGATGACGAAACACTCATAGAAATTTTTCAAATCGGAGGTTTTGAAATTTGTAGATAAGTATTTATTTCTAATTACTAAACGTAGAAAATTTCATTCGGATCATCATAATTTTGATTATAATACTTTAAATAATTAATTTTACACTTCACACCAATCTGAAACTTATGAAAAAAATATTCTTATTTCTTTTGCCTCTATTATTTTTTACCGCTTGTGGTGACGATTGTTATAATGCACCTCAACCGATTGCTTTTAAATTTGTTGATGTGAATGATGAAAATCTGATCACCAATGGAACGCTGACCACATTTTCTATCCAGGATGAAAATAATGTGGGCGTACAACTGACGAGAACCTCGGATGATATGGTGATTTTGGAAAATGTCGGAGCTTATAACGGAACCAAAAACTACAAGTTCTACTCAGGCGTTAAAGTTTTTGATTTTTCGATCCAGTCGTCTGAATTTAAAGGAGGCTGTGACGGTTTCCAAATCAATAAATTAACCTTTACGGGTGTTGGGATTGACGTAAAAGACGAAAATGGATACTATAAAATTATATTCCAATAACTTTTACTTTGCTACATTTGCAAAAAAAATACAGAATGAAATTATTATTTCCGATTTTATTGTTATGCTCCGGTTTGGTTTTCAGCCAGAAAGCTGTTCCGCATGATTACAAAAAAATCCCGGAAATCTTAGACAATACAGACCTGCTTTATCCTTTTATCGTTCCCGACAAGAAATACAATTACTGGTCGGTTCTTCGCAACAATCCCGATCCGGACAAAGCGATCATTTATGAAAGCCAAACGCCGGATTTCATGACGATTAACGATCCTGCTCCGGAAAAAGGTTTCTTTCAAAAATGCTTGGGCGAAGATTGTTTTTCATATGTTATTGCCTGTGAAAACAGCCAGTCAAAATATTTCTCGAACGAACAACAATTGAGAAGTTTCATTGGATTTGTAGATAATCTTCCGGAAGCAATTTTAATTGCAAATACTTATGGATACACAGTTGATTCAACAAGTCCATTAAGCAGTTCTTATAAAATTGATGACAGCAATATTTCATTATATCTTTCGAAAACAAAAAATTGTCCGCTCAAGAAAGAATCTTTCATTATTAAAATGAATAGAAAAACAGGGAAATCCGAAGTAAAAAGCAACGGAATTTATTTTAAAAGTGAAGAGTGTAAAAAATTATAAAAAATTTATATCCTTTTAATTAAAACGCCTTCAATTCGAGTAAAATTCTGAAAGAATTTGTATCAAGATTTTTTTTATCTATATCAATCAACTCAAATAGTTTAGAAGCTCCCAATACAATTTTTCTCCACTTCGATGCAAAAAATCACTCGAGCCGACGGAAGTCCACTGCACTAATATTTTAACGAATTTAATGACGGAAGCGGGAAGTTACTGCCATCCGTATCATTTTTAGAATGACCTTCATAACTTCCAGCTTTAAGCTTCCAATCATCAAATTAAATATTTATTGCGCCTTGTCCCGAAGCAATTAAATACGCATCTTTCAACGTTTCAGAGTATGTAGGGTGCGCGTAAGAAATTCGGAACATGTCTTCTGCTGTGATCTCGTATTCCTGAGCAATAACGCCTTGTGCAATTAAATCTGCAGCTCTCGCGCCAATGACGTGAACACCCAAAACCTCACCATATTTCGGATCTACCAAAACTTTCGCAAAGCCATCCGTATCCATTGAAGCTCTCGCCCGTGCACTTGCCGAAAACGGAAATTTTCCAACATTGTATGGAATATTATTTTTCTTTAAATATTCTTCAGAATAGCCTACAGAAGCCACTTCCGGCCAAGTATACACTACCCCCGGAATTCTGTCATAGTGAATATGATGTTTCTGTCCGTTGATCGTTTCTGCCACCAAAACACCTTCTTCTTCCGCTTTATGGGCCAACATTGCACCTCCAATCACATCACCAATCGCAAAAATATTGGAAACCGCAGTCTGGTTATTTTCATATACTTTAATAAAACCTCTTTCATCTAATTCAACACCTGTATTTTCTAAGCCTAAGCCTTTAGTAAAAGCCTTTCTTCCGACTGCAACCAAAACAAAATCAGCTTCCAGTTCGTTTTCTGCTCCATTTTTATCTTTAAACAAAACTTTTGCGGAAGATCCTAGATTCTCAGCTTTGTAAACACCTTGATTTAAACGGATATCAATTCCTTCTTTTTTAAGGATTTTCTGAAGATTTTTCCCCAATTCATGATCCATTGTTGAAATCAGATGATCAGCATATTCCAAAATTGTCACCTGAGTTCCAATACGATTAAAAATCGATGCCATTTCAACACCAATCACTCCTCCTCCGATGATTACCATTGATTTTGGTTGTTCTTTTAAAGACAACGCTTCGGTTGAAGTGATAATTCTCTGTTTATCAATCTCAACACCTGGAATTGTAGATGGTTTCGAGCCTGTCGCGATGATATAATATTTTGCAGTGACATCAATAGTTTCATTTTCATTTGTCACTTTTATGGTTGAATTATTGACAAAACTTGCCGTTCCTTTAAGTCTTGTAATTTTATTTTTATTCATTAAAAAATCAAGCCCCGCCGTATTTTTTGAAACTACTTCTGCCTTTCTTTTATACATTTGCTGAAAATCGAGCTCGATTTGATTTAATTTAATCCCGTGTTCATTAAATGTATGCTGAGCCTCCGAAAAATGATGGGTACTGTCCAGCAAAGCCTTTGTAGGAATACAGCCAACGTTGGTACACGTTCCTCCCAAAGTATCATATTTTTCAATAATTGCAGTTTTGTAACCCAATTGTGCAGCTCTTATCGCAGCAACATAGCCACCAGGTCCGGAGCCGATTACGGCAATGTCATAATTTTCCATTTGATTTATTAATTATTTATGATTAAATTTACTTTTATTTTGCAAGTAAATTTAAAACAAAAACTTTCATTTTGCAAGTGATATTTTAGATATTGATATTATGAATAAAAAAAGATCAGACTGCCCTATCAGCTGCTCCCTCGAAATGTGGGGCGACAAATGGTCATTGTTGATTATCCGTGATCTGATGATTAAAAAAGAATGTACTTATGGAGATTTTCTGAAAGCCGGAGAGAAAATTGCGACCAATATTCTGGCATCCCGGCTTCAAAATTTGACAGAAAACGGAATTATCGCAAAAAAAGATCATCCTGATAATAAACTTAAAATTTTGTATTATTTAACTGAAAAAGGTATTGATCTGCTCCCTTTGATCGTTGAAATTAATCTTTGGGGTGATAAATATCTGCAGATTCCCGAGGATAGAAAAAAACTGATTGAGGATATTAAAAAGGATAAGAATAAGTTTATTGAAAAAGCAAAAGCTTATCTTTCTAATTGATTTCCGTAATGTGATTCTGAACGAAATGCAATGAAGTGAAAAATCTATTTTGTGCATAGAGATTTTTCCTACGTCAGAATGACAATTAAATGTTTTTATTTTTTCATTAAACCAATAGTTTTAATAAAATTCAATCATTACAATTTTAAAACTTCTTTAACTTAAATTTCGTTGGGCAATACGTAAATTTGGGTTAAAATAAATTTAAGAACTATGCTTAATTTCGAGTTTAAAAATCCAACAAAAATACTTTTCGGAAAAGGTGAAATTGCAAAAATTTCAAACGAAATTCCTAAAGATGCTAAAGTTTTAATGGTATACGGCGGCGGAAGCATCAAAAATAACGGAGTTTATGATCAGGTTAAAGAAGCCCTAAAAGAGCATGACCTCTATGAATTTGGAGGTGTTCCTGCCAATCCCGAATATGAAGTTTTAATAAATGCTTTAAGTTTTATTAAAGAAAAAAATATTACATTCCTTTTAGCTGTGGGTGGCGGATCTGTAATCGACGGCACAAAGTTCCTGTCTGCAGCAGCCAATTATAGCGGTGAACCTTGGGAAATTCTGAAAAAACCAGTCAGAACATTCGAGGGCGAAGGAATGCCTTTCGGCAGTGTTTTAACACTCCCTGCAACAGGCTCTGAAATGAATTCCGGCTATGTTATTTCAAGAAGGGAAACCAACGAAAAATTGTCATCAGGAGGTCCAGGACTTTTCCCTCAATTTTCTGTTTTGGATCCTGAAGTGGTCAGAACAATTCCTAAAAACCAGATCGTAAACGGATTAACGGATGCATATACCCACGTTTTAGAACAATATATGACCGCTCCATCTTCGGCAGACTTACAGGAAAGAATTGCGGAAAGCATCCTGATCAGTTTGCAGGAAACTGCTCCGAAAGTATTGGCAGATGATTTTAATGCAGATGCAGCCGGAAACTTTATGTGGTGCTGTACCATGGCTTTGAACGGACTGATCCAGAAAGGAGTTATTACAGACTGGGCAGTTCATGCGATGGGACACGAATTGACTGCTTATTTCGGTATTGATCATGCAAGAACTTTAGCAATTATTGCACCTTCTCATTATCGTTATAATTTCGAGTCTAAGAAAGGAAAATTAGCACAATACGCAGAAAGAGTCTGGGGAATTAAAGAAGGAACTCTTGAAGAAAAAGCCGAACTGGGCATCAAGAAAATGGAAGAATTTTTCCACAGTCTGCATATTCAGACCAAACTTTCAGAGTATACAGAAGACTTTAAAGGAACAGCAGAGCGAGTAGAAAAAGCATTTACAGAAAGAAACTGGTTAGGTCTGGGTGAAAATAGAAAACTGACCCCGCAGGATGCTTATAAAATTGTGGAGATGAGCTATTAATAAGCCGGAAGTTTGATGCTGGGTGATGGAAGTTCATTATTTTCGTTTTAAAAAATAGACGATTTGATAGTAGACTTCCTGTACCCATCTTCAAACTTCCTGCCTAAATTGTTTTATTTACAAACATTCGTTTAAAAAACCAAAATTTCATTACGGATATTTCAAATTTATTTATATTTTAGCATATTCTTAAATTTGTGAAAATGAAAAAACAGTTACTTTTATTTGCCTTTTCTGCGTTAGCACTTACTTCTTGCCAAGATGATGATATCCAAGCTTATGAAATGGATATGATGAAAGGTGATTGGAAAACAGTTAAAACGGAAGTTATCGACGGAAAAGATGATAAAACAGTAATCGATGTAATGATACCAAGTGGTTGTTCAACAAAAAATATTACAGAATTCAGAACAGATTATTATACTTCTTATTCTGCCTATACAGGAATTGGAGCAGACTGCCAGCTTGCCAATAAAAGTGAAGGAACTTACACTTATGATACCGAAACCAAGGAAATGGTTATCAAATATAAAAATGACAGCGAAAGAAGATATCAGGTAGTTATTCTTACAAGTTCTGAATTGAGACTAAAACAGAAGTTCGACAATATTGATCAGAACGGAGACATGGTACCGGATGTAACCTATATTTCTTACACAAGATAAAAATAAACTCTCGAATTTTCGGGAGTTTTTTATGAAAAAGAAATTTTAATATAAACTTAAATTATTAAAACAATGAAGAAGATGTTATCAGCATTTTTATTGCTGACCTTTGCCCTTTTCTTTTCACAGGAAAAAAAGCCGATGTTTTGGCAGGACATACAAGATTTCAAAAAATTAGATCAGGAAAACCCTCCAGCAAAAGATGCCATCCTTTTGGTAGGAAGCTCGTCTTTTACAAAATGGAAGGATGTTACAAATTATTTTCCGGATAAAACCATTATCAACAGAGGTTTTGGAGGATCACGACTGACGGATCTTAATTATTATGCCAATGATCTTTTAAACTATCAACCGAAACAAATTATTATTTACTGTGGTGAAAACGATTTTGCAGATAATGATAAGCTTAAAGCTAAAGTAGTTGTCGACAGATTTAAGACATTTTACAAAAAAATCAGAGCAAAATTCCCGAATATCGAGGTTGATTATATTTCCATAAAATATTCTCCAAGCCGCGAGAAACTGTGGCCACAAATGAAAGAAGCCAACAAAAAAATAGCCGCTTTTATGAAAAAACAGCCTAATTCTGAATTCATCGATATCACAAAAGTAATGGAAGATTCCAACGGAAATGTAAGAAAAGAGCTTTTCGTAGAAGACATGCTTCACATGACTCCTGAGGGATATCAGCTTTGGACCAAGGTGATGAATCCTTATATGAAATAATTTTTAAACATGATAAAAAAACTAATAACCACTTTAATTCCGATTTTCATTTGTTCTTTATATTTTGGGCAAAAAAAGAAAGACGGATTTGATAAAGGAAAACTCATTCAGGAACTTGCGGATGGTGCTTGTAAATGTTCAGATTCAATTCATCTATTAAACAGAAGTAAAAGTGATATTTTAAAAGATATCCAAAGCTGTATCGATAAACAAACCGGAGCATTACAAATGGGTACTTTACTTGGAAGCGCAGAAACTTTAGAAAAAGATGCCCCTGTAGTAAACGGCAAAAAACAAATCAATCTTACATTTAATACAGATAAAAATTCTAAACAGTATATCGACAGCTATAACGAACTGGAACGATATTTAATGAAAAACTGTGAAAGTGTAAAAAATATAGCGATAGTTTCGGAAACTAAAGATGAAGGATTTTCGAATGATAAAGAAGCCATGGAATTCTATCATAATGGTCGGTTGGCCGCAGAAAAGGAAGACTGGAAAGAAGCCATTAAAAATATGGAGAAAGCCGTAAAAAAAGATCCAAAATTTATTTACGCTTGGGATGCATTGGGAATTAATTATAGAAGATCTGGAGAATATGACAAAGCAATTTCAGCTTATAAAAAATCTCTTGAATTAGATTCCAAAGGAAAAATGGCTTTACAGAATATTCCGATCGTATATATTTACAAAAAGGAATTCCAAAAGGCAATTGACGCTTATATGGATCTTGATAAAGTATATCCTGAAGACCCCGAAGTTTATTACGGAATAGGAAATGTATATTTTAATGCATTAAAAGATGATGAAAAAGGACTGGACTATATCTGTAAAGCATACAGAATTTATACAAATCAAAAATCACCTTACAGAACTGATGCAGAATCATTGATAGGAGCCATCTATAAAAGTATGAAAGAGAAAGGTAAAACTGAGAAATTTAAAGAGATTCTAAAAAATAACAATATTCAATTTGATTAAACGGAACTCCCTTTTTAAGGGAGTTTTTTATGCAACTTTACATAATATAATAAATTTGGTCGCCATTGATTTTTTTCATTTCTTTGCCGAAAATTAATAACAATAAATCAAACAATGAAGAAAATTTTATTTCTGGCAATAGCCTCTACCATTGCCTTAGGATCATGTAGCAACAATGACGACGAAGAGAATCTTTCACAAACGGTTGTCGGAACCTGGAAACCAGTAATGGAAAAAGTGATTTCAGGAAGTAACGGAAGCATAATTTCAACCGATAATTTCGATACCTGCTACAAAAAAAGTACATTTAATTTCAAATCAAATAATACATTAACTACCAATACTTACGAAAATGTAAGCGGGACATGTACAAATTATGGAGAAGAAACCGTATCGTATTCTTACAATCATTCAAGCATGAAAATTACTATTGATGGTGATGAATACGAAGTAATTGCTCATAATCAGAATGAATTCCAGGTAGTGGGTGATTATGATGATAAAAATGGTGATGGTATAGAAGATAAAGTGGTCTTAGTTTTAGCAAGATAATATCTATATACAACAAAACTCCCTCAAATTGAGGGAGTTTTTATTTATTATTTCTTTCTTTTCGATTTTGAAATAGCCTTCTGTTGAGCTCTGTTGGCTCCGAATTTTTTCGGTGCTTTTCTTTTTGAAGGTCCGCCCCAGTTTTCTTTGGTATTTTTTGCTTTCTTTTCGTGGAAAGCTCCTCCTCCGTCATTTAATTTAACCTGTGCGGGGTTTTTCATTACGACAAGATCTTCTTCAGAAGCAATTTTTTTCGGATTAATTTTTACCTCTTCAGGGAAATCAATGAATTTCAAATCTTTATCCATCAACAATTCGATGTCAAGAACCAAAGCTTCTTCTTTTTTCGTCACAAAAGTAACTGCCTTACCATCCTTATCTGCCCTACCCGTTCTACCGATTCTGTGAATATATTGTTCAGGAATATCCGGAGTTTCAAAATTAATAACGTGCGTAATATCAGAAATATCCAAACCTCTCGCCATAACGTCCGTTGTAATCAAACCTCTTATTTCTTCATTTTCAAAGCGTTTCATGGCTTTCAATCTGTAGTTCTGAGATTTATTCGAGTGGATTACATCAAAATGTTCAGGGAAAAGCTCATCAATTTTTGTAAACAACAGATCTGCATTTTTCTTGTTGTTGGTAAAGATCAATACTTTAGACATATCGGCATCTGTTTTCAGCAAATGCTCCAACAAATTAATCTTCGTATTGAAATTTTCAACTTTATAAGCCGTTTGTTCAATTTTTTCAAGTGGAGTACCGGATTTCGCCAAAGAAATTTCAACCGGGCTTGCAAAATATTCATCCAGCATTTCGTCAACGGATTCGGTCATGGTTGCAGAAAACAAAATATTCTGCCTCTTTTCCTTCATCATTTCGAAGATGTGCGTCAGTTGCGGTCTGAAACCTAAATTCAGCATTTCATCAAACTCATCAATGATCAGTTTCTGAACTTCCTTCAAAGAGATCGCGTTATCAATCGCCAAATCCATTACCCTACCCGGAGTTCCCACCAGAATATCGCAGCCATCGTTAAACAAAAGTTTTTGAGTATTGATATTTTTACCTCCATAAATTCCAATCACTCTTGCAGTAATATTTTCCGTTAATTTCTCCAGAATTTCTGTTACCTGTACCACCAATTCTCTCGTAGGAACCAATACCAAAACAGTTGGATTCCCGGTTTTATTGTATTTCCACGTCTTCAAAACAGGCAAAAGATACGCTAATGTTTTCCCGGTTCCGGTCTGTGCAATTCCCATTACATCTCTTCCGGAAAGTATCGGCTTTAAGCTCTTTTCCTGAATCGGTGTAGGTTCAAATAAATTAAGGTCCGCTAAAACATCAAGAATTTTAACCGGAAGGTCAAAATCTGCAAAAGTGAGTTTCTCCATTTTGCAAAGATAGGCATTTAATTTTTTAAACTTTAGTGGGAAGCTTGAAGATGGGTGATGGAAGTTTTTATGTTCGAAATAAGAGTCGTTTGTCATTGCGAGAAGCGAAGCGACGAAGCAATCTCTTCATAATCTTAACTTAACCGTATCTTAATGGTTTAAAAATTTAAGTTTTAAGCTGAGATTCTTCCTTTGTCAAAAGGACATTTTGATGCATAATTTATTTACTTTCTCGTAATCCTCAACAAAATAATAATCACCAACAAAACAGAAAAAATAAAGCCCAATACTGCCACCAAAGACATTTCTCCAATTCTCGGACCTGATTCTGAAACAAAAACAATTGCCGTTGCAATAATATTTGCTCCTAAAATCATGGCCAATATTAAATTAATAATGCTTGATTTAATGAGCTGGTTTGTCTTTTCAATATTCTTAATTTCGCTGGAAACTGTGAATTTATTTTCGTCTAATTTCTGTAAAACTGAACGCAGTTCTTTGGGAATTTCATCAACATTATCCGTGAAATTCATCATTCTGTCTACCCCAGTTTTCAGAAGATTCTGAGGACTGATCTTTCTGGTAAATATTTTTTTCGTGAAAGGACTTAAACTTTTTACGACATCGAGATCAGGATTGATATTTCGTCCAACACCCTCTATCAAGGTAATTCCTTTAAACAAAAGATAAAAATAATCCGGCATCTGCAGTCGGTTATCCTGCAGCACATCTTTCATTTTATTAATGACTTCCTGTGCATTGATTTCTTTTAAAGAAGTACTATGAACGAAATTCAGAATATCTTCCACATCATTTTCAAACCGTCTTTCATCCGGAATTTGATAATTAATTGCCATTTTTTTCAGATACCGTACAATTTTATGAGGGTTTTTGGCGACAAAACTGACAATTAAATTTTCAAGGACTTCTTTATCATTCGGCGGAATTTTTCCTACGGCTCCGAAATCAATAAAAACAACCTTTCCGTCTCTTTTCACTAAAATATTTCCAGCATGAGGATCTGCATGAAAAAATCCATAATCCATAATCTGGGTTACAAAAAGCCTCAAACCAACCTCAGAAACGTTTACCGGATCAAGATTATTCTCTAACAGAACAGATTTATCCGTCACCTTGATTCCGTCAATAAATTCCATACAAAGAATATTATTGTTAGAAAGCTCTTCATAAACATTGGGAACGTAGGTTTCTTTATTATTTTTAAAATTTCGTCGGAATTGCAGGATATTTTCCTTCTCATTAATCAAAGAAACTTCTTCAAGCAAAGACCTTTCAAATGTAGAAATTGCCTGTTTCAAATTCAGTTTTTCGCCCAATTCAGAATAGGAGGAAACCAGCTTTTCAAGATCTTTAATCAGCAACAAATCGTCTTCAATGACAGTCTGTACATCGGGTTTTTTAATTTTTAGAATCACCTCAGTTCCATCCAGCAAAATAGCTTTATAAACCTGAGCAATCGACGCTGTTGCCAACGGATCTTTCTGAATATCAGCAAAATATTCTTTAATGGAAATATTAAATTCATTTTCAAGAATTTCCTCAACATTCATTTCGACCGTTTCTACTTTATCCTGCAGCTTCTGTAATTCCTGAATCAGCTCCGGCGGAAGAAGATCTTCCCTGTTGCTGAAGGTCTGTCCAAGCTTCACAAAAGTAGGTCCCAGTTCTTCCAAAACTAATCGGATTCTTTCATAAACGGTTCCTTTGGAAACAATTTCGTCAGGATTTTGGGAAATTTCTACCTGCTTATTTCCGTTATTCATTCTGGCCAACAGATCTTTAAAGCCGTACTTACTTAATATGGAAATCAGTCTGGCGGATCTTTTTAATTTTCTTTGCTGCTTATCAAACATGTCTTGAAATGTAGTTGCAATTTAATTCAAAAATTATTCCTTTTAAAGATTTTAGTTTTCTATTTTAAATCGTTTCTTTTTTATAATTTCCCTTTCAGTTTTGTCATTCTGAAAGAAGCACACAGGATTGAAGAATCTATTTTAAACGAAAAGATAGCGAAGATTTTCTTTAAAATGATTAAAAATATTTTTTTGTTCGCAAAGACATTTCACTCAACAAATGATAATAAAGCGGTTCAATATTTTAAATTTATTCAATCTAGTTTGTCTTTCCGTAGTCTAAACGTAGTATTAAAATATAATATTGAAAGATTTACGTTTAGATTCCCTGCAGAAAGACAAACTTTATGGCTATCTTTCTTTCTTGAATAGATGACTGCAACCCTAGCCCCGATAGAAACGGCATCCTTTTTTGTTGCGGCGGAGCGAAGCGGAGCCGTAACAAAAAAGATATAGTGGATAGCGGGAAACAGCTTCAAAAAAATCAATTAAAATTTCAATTTCAAAGAAATTTTTTAACTTTACAAATACTAAACATTAAAACCAACTCTAAAAAATCATTACAATGAAAAATTTAAAGAAAGTATCAAGAGCTCAGATGAAAAGTATTTCTGGAGCGGGAATTATCCGAAACTGTTCTAACCAATGTTGCCCGACTGACGGAAGACCAAAATGTCCGGGATTGATTTGCCCGGCTGTTGTTTGCCCGCAATTAGCTTAGAAAAATTTTAAATTAACAGAAGATAAAAACGGAAAGCACTATGCTCTCCGTTTTTTCTATTTTAAATACGTTTCGTATAAATCTGTTCTTCTGTCTTTCATGATCTGAACCGAACCGTTGTGATGAAGATCTTTGAGTAAATTTAAGTCTACATCGACGATTAAAGTCATTTCTGTATTGGGAGTTGCCTCTCCTTTTACGGCATTCGATGGAAAAGCAAAATCCGATGGTGTGAAAACTGCAGCCTGACCAAACTGGATATCCATATTATTAACTCCCGGGAGGTTTCCTACGCAACCCGCGATCGCTACATAACATTCGTTTTCAATCGCTCTTGCCGCCGCGCAATGACGAACACGCATGTAAGCATTCTGAGTATCCGTGAGATAAGGTACAAACAAAATCTTCATTCCCTGATCGGCTAAAATCCTTGGAAGTTCCGGAAACTCAACGTCATAGCAAATGACTAATCCTATTTTTCCACAGTCGGTATCAAAAACTTTGATCTCGTTTCCGCCTTTCATTCCGTAGTATTTTTTCTCGTTCGGCGTGATGTGAATTTTGCGGTATTCGTCGGTTCTACCATCTCGGTGGAGAAGATAACTCACATTATACAGTTCGTTATTCTCAAAAACAGGCATACTTCCTGAGATGATATTCACGTTATAACTGATGGCCAAATCTGAGATTTTCATCTTGATTTCTTCCGTTAATTTTGCCAGTTCAATCATACTGTCGCGTTCCGAAAGTTTGTTGAAGGGAGCCAATAAAGGTGTGTTGAACAACTCTGGGAAAAGCACAAAATCTGCTTTATAATCTCCCATCACGTCGACAAAAAATTCAACCTGCTCGTAAAAAGCATCGATATCCTTAAAATGTCTCATCTGCCACTGAACCAACCCCAGACGAATTATACTGTCCTGCATGGTATTCGGTTTTTTGCTGTAATAAATGTTATTCCATTGCAGCAAAACCGCATTCTCTTTCGAGGATTCGTCTTCCGGAAGGTATTTCTTTAAAACCCTGATCGGCAGAAAGTTATTTGACAATTGGAAAGATAAAACCGGATCGTAAATTTCCTTATCACGAACTCTTCTGATATATTCTCTCGGTGAAAGCTCGCTGTGTTTATGATAATTCGGGATTCTTCCACCTAAAACGATTGATCTTAAATTTAATAGTTCGCATAATTCTTTTCTGGCATCGTATAATCTTCTTCCCAACCTCAACTCACGAAACTCCGGATCAACAAAAACTTCTATTCCGTACAATACATTTCCCGTAGAAATATGTGTATTAAAAGTATAATTTCCCGTGATATCACTGTAGGTATGATCGTCACCAAATTCGTCATAATCAACAATAATGGAAAGTGCAACCGCTGCCAATTTGCCATCAACTGTGATACAGATTTGCCCTTGAGGAAATATTTTTGTGAGTTTTTCGATACTTTTTTTAGACCAGACGTATTCCGACATCTGCGGATAAGCCCGCTTCATAGTCTCTACCAATTCAGGGTAATCCTGAACGGTGAGCGTTCTTGTTTCAATTTGCATTTGATGTAATTTTACTTAAATTTAGGGAAAAAATTAAACAAATACAGTTTAAACAATTTAAAAGATTTGTTAAAGAACTGTGCAATTACCATGAAAATATATCCATTAATCCAATACATTAGTCTAACCATTATTTTTGCTTTACGAATTTTCTATACTGATTCGACAATTAATGTAGCACACAATATAAATTTATTTTCAGTTTCACCAATCAGTATTGAGGAGACAAAAACTTTTACTTATATTTATTTAATAGGATCTATGGGAATAAGTTATCTTATTTTTCATAAGCATATTTTATTTAAATTGATATATTGTTTACTGATATCGCTTAATATTTTACTGATAGTATGCTCTTAAAACAATTTTAATTTAGTAGCCATATATTTCTATCAATTTTTTTGTTTATTAATTGTATTTTCCATAAAGTAAATTACTCATAGTGGATATAACATCTATAATAAAAAATGCAGTAGCATCAGACATAAATTGGAAGCATCAGGATTTTCATTATATCGTCGATATTTTATCAAAGAGATATTTCATTACTATTGATCTAGAAGAAGAAAAAGTTGCAATTTTAGCTTTAAAGAATACTGTTACAGGATACTTATGCTTAGAGTATCCTTTATTTTTCATAGAAAATAAATTTTATTCCGAGGTTAGATTAATCCTAAATCAATTTAAATATTTAAAGTATATAAAAGTAGATAGTCTATCCGAACAATCTTTGACAGTAAATCCTGAAACTTATAATAAATATTTCAATTATTTTGAGAATATGGACAGCTTTTCTGCTGAAGATTTCTATTTTTATAATATTTATTAAACAAAAAAATCCCACCAAAAGGCAGGATTTATATTTATCTTGAATAATCAGGTAAAGACAGCTCAGAAATACTACTCAATTCAACAGAATCTTTTGCCTCATTATATTTTACATACATTGTTCGCCACTTTTCTTTCATCGCTTCTTCTTTTGTAAAAGCATGCTCTTTTAC
The DNA here is from genome assembly GCF_900129245.1 of Chryseobacterium arachidis. Classification (GTDB taxonomy): domain Bacteria; phylum Bacteroidota; class Bacteroidia; order Flavobacteriales; family Weeksellaceae; genus Chryseobacterium; species Chryseobacterium arachidis. Next base: position 639,548 of record NZ_FQUT01000001.1, on the reverse strand, counting down.
AGTAAAGTGCTCTTTCATGTGGTCAAAATCTTCATATTTTAATTTAAAAATATTTTCTAGCTTCTGAGTCACAAGAAATTCGTAATCTTTGTACTTAAAATAACCATATTTCTGACTTTTAATTTCATCATTTATCCTTGGTGAATTTTCATTAATAATGGTAGGTTTTTGATTCGTGAACAGTAAATCCAATCGTTTTTTTTCGGGATTTTCAAATCCTGACACGATTATGAATTTCACTTTTTTCTTTGCATTAGAATCTTCAATAAATTTATCAATCTCGGTAATTATTTTTTTTTGACTAATCACTTCATTGATTTCAGGGTTTTTATTACAAGCGGATAATATCAATAAAATTCCCACAATTATTACATTTTTCATGTTAACAGTTTTAAAAATTTAAATATCAAAAATAAAACAAAAAATCCCACCAAAAGGCAGGATTTATATTTAAAATTCAGGTCAAAAATTATTCCCACTCAATCGTTGCAGGTGGTTTGCTTGAAATATCATACGCTACTCTGTTGATTCCTCTTACTTCGTTGATGATTCTGCTCGAAACAGTATCTAAAAACTCGTAAGGAAGCCTGCTCCAGGTTGCTGTCATGAAGTCGATGGTATTTGCAGAACGAACTACCGCTGTGTATTCATAAGTTCTTTCGTCGCCCATTACTCCAACAGATTTTACAGGAAGAAGAACCACAAAAGCCTGAGAAACTTTCTCATACAAATCGTTTTTGTACAATTCTTCAATGAAAATATCGTCAGCTTCCTGTAAAATTCTCACTTTTTCAGCGTCAACAGCTCCTAAAATTCTAATTCCCAAACCAGGACCAGGGAAAGGATGTCTGTGTACCAAGTGATAAGGAATTCCCAATTCTTCTCCTACTTTTCTTACTTCATCTTTGAATAATTCTCTCAAAGGCTCAAGCAATTCAAACTCCATTTCTTCAGGAAGTCCACCAACATTGTGGTGAGATTTGATCACCGCAGAAGGCCCGTTTACGGACTGGCTTTCAATAACATCAGGGTAAATGGTTCCCTGAGCTAAGAATTTAGCACCTTCAATTTTATGAGATTCTTCATCAAAAACATGAATAAATTCGTTTCCGATGATTTTTCTTTTTGCTTCCGGATCGTCAACCCCTGCTAATTTTGATAAAAATCTTTCAGAAGCATCGACCAATTTAATGTTCATATGGAAATGCTCTCCATAATTGTCCATCACTTTTTTGCCTTCGTCTTTTCTCAACAACCCTGTGTCTACGAAGATACAAGTCAGTTGATCACCGATTGCTCTGTGAATTAAAACCGCCGCAACAGATGAATCTACCCCTCCAGAAAGTCCTAGAATAACCTTTTGGTCACCTACTCTTTCACGGATTTCTGCAACTGTTTTATCAATATAATTTGTCAGTTTCCAGTTTTTTTCTGCATTACAGATTCCAAAAACAAAATTTTCAAGCATTTTTCCACCTTCCTCTGTGTGAGAAACTTCCGGGTGGAACTGTACGCAAAAGATTTTCTTCTCTTCATTCGACATGGAAGCAATAACTCCAGATGTTGCATTTAATTCAAAACCTGCAGGCAATTGTCCCACTTCGTCAAAGTGGCTCATCCAAACGACAGAATTGTTCGTAACACCTTTCAGTAAAGAAGATTCTTTTATGATTTCCAAATGTGCCTTTCCGTATTCACCTTTTACTCCTTTATGAACTTTTCCGCCCAAAAGGTGTGCTGTTAATTGCATTCCGTAGCAAATTCCCAATACAGGAATTCCTTGTTCATACAATTCTTTTTCAACCAAATGAGCGTTTTCTGCGTTTACAGAACTTGGCCCACCTGAAAGGATAATTCCTCTCGGCTGTTTTTCTAAAATCGTTTCTAATGGTGTATTGAAAGGTAAAATTTCAGAATATACACCCATCTCGCGGATTCTTCTCCCGATAAGCTGGTTGTACTGTGATCCGAAATCTAATATGATAATACCGTTGTTCATTTTTATAATTGATAAATATGATGATTGATAAATGATGAAAAGTTGAAGATTTGTTCTGTAAAATAAAACTAACCTCTAATTTCTAACTTTTCAATATAAATTGCTTTACAAAAAAAGACCTGGATTTCTCCAAATCTTTTTTCGTGATTTATTTTAAAACTTTCCGATGTCTTCTCTGTAGAATCCGTAATCGAAATGTACGTGGCTTGCGTCTTCGTAAACTTTCTTGCGGGCATCTTCATAAGTTGCTCCCGTAGCCACGATGTTAAGAACTCTACCCCCGTTTGAAACCACTTTGTCTCCTTTTCTGATCGCTCCCGCATATAAAAGCTTGCTGTACTTCAGTTTATCTTCCCCTACGATTTCGAAACCAGTTTCGATGTTTCTTGGGTAACCTCCTGAGCACATTACAAGGCAAACTGCTTTTTCGTCTTTAAACTTAAGCTCGATATCTTTTCCTTCCATACAGTCATTAATAACGTCTAAAAGATTATTCTCCATTAAAGCCATTAATACCTGAGTTTCAGGATCTCCGAATCTCATGTTATATTCTAGAAGGTAAGTTCCGTTCTTCGTAATCATTAATCCGAAGAAAATAATTCCTTTGAAGCTGAAACCTTCACCTTTAAGACCTTTTACTGTCGGTTCTAAGATATTTTTCTCAAAGTCAGCATAGTGTTCCTGAGTAAATTCCGGGCTTGGAGCCACAGTTCCCATACCTCCTGTATTTGGTCCTGTATCACCGTTTCCAGCTTTTTTATAATCTTTTGCCGCTACACAAGGGAATAATTTTTCACCGTTTGAGAATGCAATAATTGAAGCTTCAAAACCTTCTAAATATTCCTCGATAACTAAACGAATTCCGGCATCTCCGTAGATTCTTCTGATCATGAAATCATGGATTGTAGCTTCAGCTTCTTCCAAAGTATCGCAAATCACAACACCTTTTCCGCCAGCTAAACCGCTCGCCTTCACTACTAAAGGAAACTGCTGCGTCTGAACATATTCCTTCGCTTCGTTATATGAATCAAATACCACAGCCTTTGCTGTTTTGATATCATAGGTCTGCATAAACTTCTTAGAGAAAGCCTTACTTCCTTCCAAGCTAGCTACTTTTTGATTGGGACCGAAAACTTTAAGATCATGCTTCTTGAATTCATCCTTTAAACCAGCTACAAGCGGTGCTTCAGGACCCACGATCGTTAAGTCTACCTTTTCTTTGATCGCAAAATCTCTAAGTTCTTTAATCTCTGATAAATGAACATTTTTTCCTATTACATCAGTGGTAGCGTTTCCGTTGGCGAAAAACATTTTAGAAATTCTTGGGTCATTCTGAAGTTTTGCTGCCAAAGCAGATTCTCTTCCACCTTCACCTATGATTAATATTCTCATACTTTATTAATTATCTAGTCTATTTTACAAATATATAATTTAAAATTAAAAGATTGAGAGATTAAAGAATTAAGAAATTACGACTCGGTAATTCCTTAATATCTAAATTTCTGAATCTCTTAATCTTAATTAATGGAAAAAATGTCTAACACCTGTAAACATCATCGGGATTTTGTGCTCATTCGCTGCTTCGATGCTGTCCTGGTCTTTTACACTTCCTCCCGGCTGAATAATGGCCGTAATACCTTCCTGAGCGCAGAAATCTACCACATCACGGAAAGGGAAAAACGCATCAGAAGCCAAAACCAAGTCTCCTGTGAATTTCTCTTTTGCTCTTTCGATCGCCTGTTGAGTAGCCCAGATTCTGTTAACCTGTCCGCCTCCGATTCCGAAAGCCTGAATTCCGTTGGAAACTACGATAGCATTGGATTTTACATATTTTACCACTCTCTGAGAGAACAATAATGCTTTTTTCTGCTCTTCTGTAGGCTGAGTTTCTGTTACCACTTTAATATCATCCGAGAAGATACTGTCGTTATCCTGAACTAATATTCCGCCATCAACTTTTACCCAAGTTTGCTTATCAGAAACAGGGTTAACGATTTTTATAATTCTTAAATTTTTCTTCTTTCTTAAAATTTCCAAAGCTTCCTCATCAAACTCAGGAGCCATAACGATTTCAAGGAAGGTTTTGTTTAATTCTTCCGCTGTTGCTGCGTCGATTTTGTAGTTCATTGCAACAATTCCGCCAAAGATGGAAACCGGATCACACTCGAAAGTTTTCTGATAGGTTTCCAAAGCTGAAGTTCCGATCGCAACGCCACAAGGTGTAGAATGTTTAACCGCACAACAAGCCATTTCTTCTTTGAATTCAGTAACTACTTTCCAGCAAAGATCCATATCACGAAGGTTGTTGAAAGACAATTCTTTACCTCCCAATTGTTCGAAATCTTTCATTGCCCCGTTTTCGAAAGTAGAAACGTAATAAGCTGCCGTCTGATGTGGGTTTTCACCGTATCTAAGGTCAGAAACTTTCTTGTAAGAAGCGTTTAAATAAGTTGGATAATCTTCTTCCAAAAGCATTCTTGAAATCGCAGCATCATAAGCTGAAGTAAGGTTGAATACTTTTCCTGCCAATCTTTTACGGGTTTCGATGAATGTGTCACCATTTTGTTCCATTTCGATTCTTACTGCTGCGTAATCTTCAACATCAGTAATTACCGTTACAGAATCAAAGTTTTTCGCTGCAGAACGAAGCATTGAAGGACCTCCGATATCGATGAATTCTACCTTTTCGTGAAGAGAAATGTCCTTGTTTACATTTTCGAAGAAAGGATAAAGATTCACGATCACCATGTCAATCAGTCCAATTCCGTGCTCCTGAACGGTTTTCATGTGTTCTTCGTTGGAACGAACCGCCAACAAACCACCGTGAACTTTCGGGTGTAATGTTTTCACTCTTCCGTCCAACATCTCAGGGAAATTGGTAACCTCATCAATCTGAATTGGATTTAAACCAGCGTCTTTCAAATGTTTGAATGTCCCTCCTGTAGAAATCAATTCATAGTTTTGGGCTTCCAAAAACTGTGCGAATTCAATTAACCCGCTTTTGTCAGAAACACTGATTAAAACTCTCTTTTTGCTCATTTTACTTTCGATTTTTTGTAATAATTTTTCATGATTAATAAACCAATTCTATAGGATTTTCATCCTATCCTGATTTAAATCGTCCCTTCGGGACTCTTTTTAATCAAAAACTTTTTACTTTAAATTTTTACTTTTTACAGTTATTTCAAACTGTAGACCGGGTCTTTCACCTCCGATCTTACTTTATTTTTACTTAGATTTTTCTTGATTTTCGAAATAATTAAATCTAAATATGTTTTGTTAATTATTATTTTAACGCAAAGGGCGCTAAGTTTTTTTTTCAATTTCTTACTGAATATTTTTCGTTCGCAAAGGCGTTTGACTACGTCGAATCTTCGATTTCACTCAGCAAAGGATGGTTGTTATTAATCTTTTTAGCCACCCCGTCTAAAATTCTTTGAATTTTTGCCACCCCTCCAAAGGAAGGGACTTTTTGTATTGCTAATAATTGTTTTAATTATTATTCAATACTTTGTTTATTGCGATTGGGAAAATTTCATATTCAATTAGATGAACTTTTTCCGCAACGGTTTCGGGAGTGTCGTTTTCTGTAACTTCGAATGATTTCTGAAGAATGGCTTCTCCTTCATCAATTCCCGGAGTTACAAAATGAACGGTTGCTCCGCTTTCTTTTTCTTTGGCTTCAATTACCGCGTTATGAACATGATGTCCCCACATTCCTTTTCCTCCGAATTTCGGAAGCAACGCCGGATGAATATTGATTATTTTTCCAACCCAATTTTCACAAAACTCAGGTTTCAGAATGGATAAAAATCCTGCCAATACGATTAAATCTGTATTTTCAGGGATGATTTTCGCCAATTCGCTGCTGAAGTTCTTTCCTCTCGGAATCAGAACGTTGTCTATGTTATGGTTTTTTGCTCTTTCCAAACCGAAACATTCTCTGTCGGCAACGACCAAAGATACTTTTGCATTCTGGATTTCTCCACTATCAATAGTATCGATGATTCTCTGAAGATTGGTTCCTGAACCCGAAACGAGTATAACTAAGTTTTTCATTTTATTTTGTGAGCCTTGTCAAGGTTTGAAACCTTGACAAGGCTTTCTATGTTTAATAACTAGCCCCGATTGCAGCGGCATCCTTTTTTGTTGCGGCCGGAGCGAAGCGGAGGCCGTAACAAAAAAGATATAGTGGAAAGCGGGATTAAGCTCCTAAAATTTTAAATCTATTTTTTCGCTTCCTTCCGTGATTTCTCCGATTTCGTAAGCATCATCCAAAAGGTGCAATACTTTTTCAGCGTGTTCTGCATCTACCACAACGATCATTCCGACCCCCATGTTGAAAGTTCCGAACATCTCTTCACGAGCTACGCCACCTCTTTTTTCCAATTCCAGCATAATGCTTGGAATCTGGATTTTTGAAGCATCAATTGTTGCGCAAAGTCCGTCACCGATAATTCTTGGGATGTTTTCGTACAAGCCGCCACCCGTGATGTGAGCGATACCGCAAACTTTAACTTCTTCAAGAACTTTGTGGATATCTTTATAATATAATCTTGTAGGAACCAAAAGTGTCTCGTACAAAGGCTTTCCTTCGAATTCTTCGTTGAAATCCGGGAACACTTTTCTTACCAAAGAGAATCCGTTTGAGTGGAAACCTGAACTTGGAAGAGCTATAATTTTATTACCTGCTTTGATTCCTGAACCGTCAATAATCTGGTCTTTTTCTACAATTCCTACGCAGAATCCTGCAACATCGTAATCTCCAGGTTGATACATTCCCGGCATTTCGGCAGTTTCACCACCAATTAATGCACAGTTGTTGTCTTTACAAGCTTCTACCATTCCTAAAACGATTTCTGCAGCGATCTCGGAATCTAATTTTCCACAAGCTAAATAATCAAGGAAAAATAATGGTTTTGCACCGTGGCAAAGAATATCGTTTGCACACATTGCAAAACAGTCTACCCCTATAGAATCGTATTTTTTTGAGTCTAAAGCTACTTTAAGCTTCGTTCCCACACCATCTGTTCCGGAAACCAAAACAGGATTTTTGTATCCTCCGATTTCGTAGAAAGCCCCAAAACTTCCCAAATGATTCAATACATTGGAATTGTGAGTTTCGCCCACCGCTTTCTTGATCTTATCAACGGTTTTGTATCCTTCTTCTTTGTCTACTCCTGCTGATTTGTACGTGTTGCTCATGTTTTATTTAGATTTTTAGATACTAGATTTCAGATTACAGACTATTTGTCAATCTAATATCTGGTATCTGATGTCTCTTATCTTTATATTACTTTTATTCAAATTCAGAAAACAAAAAAGCCGACAATCTTGGTAGATTATCGGCCGTTGTTTTATCTCAGAATTTCAGAGTCCACAATATTCCCTTTCTTGGAGAAACATTCTTTAAAAGTGGTCTGAATTTTCATCTTTTTTCTTTTTGCAAAGATATTAATTTTATATTAATTTTCAAATCTATTTTTCAAGGATAGATTCAACGGCAGAAATTTTCTGGATTTTTTCTTTTAACTCACTGTCTTTCTCCTCGTTAGAAATCTTTCCAGCTTCTTTATCGAAATTATCGTTAAAGAAAGGAAGGGTAAAAGTCTCAACTATATTTCCGCCGTGAAGAGGAAAACGCTTCGTTGCAGCTTCCAAAACACCTAATCCGCCTCTTGCTCCCGGAGCAGTTGCCATCAATAACATAGGCTTCTCATTCCATACTGCTCTGTCTTTGATTCTTGAAGTCCAGTCGAACACATTTTTGAATGCCGTAGAATATGTTCCGTTATGCTCAGACAAAGAAATTAAAAGTAGATCTGCTGCATCGATTTTTTCTGCAAAGTTTTTTGCTTCCTGAGGAACTCCGCTTTCTACTTCTCTCTGGTGTTTGTAGATCGGCATTTCAAAATCGTTCATGTCTACGATTTCCACTTCTGCGTTTTCTATTAATGAAGCCGCGTAAGAAACTAATAATTTATTGATTGATGTTTCGGAATTACTTCCAGCTACTGCTAAAATTTTCATTTATTTTTAATTTTTTGTTTAAAATTATGTTTGTTGAACCACTTCGTGGTTCGTTGATTTTGGGTATTTTTTCCATGGGTTTCACCCACGGCTATTCATATTGAACCACTTCGTGGTTCTCTAACTACAATCATTTCATTTATTGTTGTAATTCCTGCAATGATATCAATTTGACGCTGCAAAATTAACTGTTTATTTCAAATAATCGGGCAATTCCATTGGAACTTCCATTAAAAGGATTTCTGTGTCTTCTGTTGCTTCGATATTGAAACTTTGGGTATCCCAGATTCCTAAACCGTCTCTTTCATTCAGAATTCTGTCGCCCACTTTAGCGCTTCCTTTTAATACAAAAGCGTAAACACCGTTTCCTTTTTTGTTCAGAGTATAGTTTTTGCCATTTCCTTTGGTAAAATTAGCCAGATTAAACCAAGCATCCTGATGAATCCAAACGCCTTCATCGTTTCTGTTGGGAGATAAAATCTGCTGAAAACCGTTGACTTTTTCGCCTTCTTTAATGCTTTTTTGGTCATATCTCGGTTCTACATTTTCTTCTTTCGGGAAAACCCAGATCTGTAAGAATTTTACTTCTTCGTCTTTATTTTTGTTGTATTCGCTGTGCATTACACCAGTTCCGGCACTCATTACCTGAATTTCTCCTTTTCTGATTACGGCAGTCGTTCCCATAGAATCTTTATGTTCCAGATCACCTTCCAAAGGAATGGAAATGATTTCCATGTTTTTGTGCGGATGCGTTCCAAAACCCATTCCCTGAGAAACGGTATCGTCATTTAAAACTCTCAACACTCCGAAATGTGTTCTGTCGCGGTTTTGATAATTGGCAAAACTGAATGTATGGTAAGAATTCAGCCAACCGTGATTGGCGTGACCTCTTGAATCTGCTTTATGGTAAACTGTTTTCATATCTATTTGTTATTTAATTATTGTTGCTAATTATAATACAAATGTACAGCTTGCAGGATTTGGAAATGTTGACGTAGGATAAGAAAGGATATCTATGCAATCAGACAAAGAAATTATTTTAATTGTAATTCTATCAATTTGTTTTTAACATCCAATATTATCCAATTAGGTTTCTCAGAATGTGTAGGTATACATTCAGCTAAGTTTTTCTGATTTTTGTAGTTTTTAAGAGATTTTTTTCCAAACTTTATTTTCATTTCATAGATATCCTGCCCATCATTTCCAATCCATGCTTTTGTAATAATCTCACGATCTTTTTCAATATTTTTACAAAGTAGGGAGTTTGTATTTTCCGGCAAATGACTTATACCATCACACCAAAAATATTCTGCCTCTTTATATCCTGAATTTTCAAAATCAAGACTCCACTCCAGCAAGCTACAAAATTCGATATTAAATGAAGGTTCTTTTAAATTAAAATTAAAGGCTTGGCAATTAGGGCATTCAACATATTCATGGTTCAAGTCATCAAATTTACATTCAATACATCTTCCATATTTATTTAAATGATCGATAATAGCATCAGCTTCATTTTCAGAAAGCATATGCTCATCAATAATTTTGTTTTTCGCAAATAATTTTAATCTATTTTGCATTAATATATAAAAATGAAGTTTTTGTTCTTCTGTAAAGTTTAATTTAATCAATTGTCTTTCGCAGTTCTTACAATTTATTTTCATGTCAATTTTTATGTTTTTAGTTTACGGGAGCTAAGATATGACACCTTTTTAGTAAAAAAACGAACCGAAGTCCGTTTTTATATTGATATTTCATTTCAAAAGTCTTTTATAACTATTTAAAATTACATCAGAAATGCACCTGTTGAATTTCCTCTTCAATTTCTTTTGGAGTATTGTTTTCAGATTTAATAAAAATCATTGTTAAAACAGCTCCCAGTAACATACAGATTCCACCTACAACTATATAATCGATTGCCATTTTTCCAAAGATTCCGCTTACAATCGGACCTCCGAAAATACCGTTAAGAATTTGCGGAATCACAATAAAAAAATTGAAAATTCCCATGTAAACTCCCATTTTCTTTTGCGGAATAGAATCGATCAGCATCGCATACGGCATCGCCAGAATACTTGCCCACGCAAATCCTAAACCGACCATAGAAATCCAAAGGCTGTTGACATCTTTTATGAAGTACATTGAAATTAAACCTAATCCACCACAAGCCAAAGCTAAAGCATGCGTCTGCTTTTTTCCGATAAATCTGGCGATAGGAGTTAGAGCAAAGGCAAAGAAAATGGCGTAAAAATTATAACTCCCGAATAAGCTTCCCGTTAAATCTCCGGCTTTATTAAATTCTGCAGAATGAGTATCATTTGGAGAAAGTCCGAAATGATGGGTTGCCAAAGCGCTTGTCGTGAAAACCCACATGGTAAACAGTGCAAACCATGAAAAAAACTGAACGATTCCTAATTTCTTCATCTGAGAAGGAATATTTCCGAAATCTTTGAAGATATCTGAAAATTTTGGTGACTGTTTTACCTCATCATGATCATCTTCAAAAGACGAAAATTCCTCGGGTGAGTATTCTTTGGTTGTCATAATGGTATATAAAATCGAAACAATTAAAACCGCCGCCCCAATGTAAAAAGAATAAATGACATTGTCTGCTACAAAACCTTTTTGAGCGACATTTGAAATACCCCAATTCGTTAACCAGTTGGGTAAATCCGAACCGATCACTGCCCCGATTCCGATTAAAATCGTCTGCACAGAAAATCCTATTGTCGCCTGGTGTTTCGGCAGCATATCTCCTACCAAAGCACGAAACGGCTCCATCGCCACATTGATTGAAGCATCCATTATTGCTAAAAATATCACGGCCAATAACAGAACATTGGCTGCCATCATCTGTGTTGCAGAAGCGGCATTGGGAAGCATGACCAAACCGACGGCGCACAAAACTGCGCCTATTAAAAAATAAGGTTTCCTTCTTCCAAACGGGCTCCATGTATTATCGCCCATGTGACCGATAATCGGCTGGACAATCAATCCCGTAATGGGAGCAACAAGCCAGAACCATGACAATTCATGAACATCGGCACCGAAATTAGCCAGAATTCTACTTGCATTTCCGTTTTGCAAACCAAAAGCCATTTGGATTCCCAAAAATCCCATGCTCATGTTGATGATCTGAAGCATGGATAAGTTCGGTTTTATTTTTTTCGCCATCCGCCTATTTCTTTTTTAATTGTTGAATTAAAGCATCCTCAATCGGTGCTTTTTCTGCTACTACTTTGTCTACAACATCATTCGGAACCGTTACAGAAAGTACATATTGCTTTACTTTCCATTGTCCGTTGATTTTTTCAACCACTCCAGAACCACGGCAGATTTTCATTTGGGTATCCAGCAATTCATCAAACCAAGCCAGTTTTCCGTCTTTGCTGAAGTAGATATTTCTTTTTAAAGAGGTAAAATTCCAGGTTTTCTTCTTATCAAAATAGGGTTTTGCCCAAACCATGAATTGTTTTTTGTCCCAAACTTCGGTTGCATCTGTTCCAATAAAAGTGGATTCGTCGGCGAAATAGTTGAAATACGTTGTGAAATCAGCTTTTGCAGCCGCCACGTTGAAACCATCGAGCATTGTTCCGATTTCGATTTTTTCTTTTTCAAATTTTGATTGAGCCGAAAGAGTCGTTAAACCGAATACTAAAAAGAAAATTGTAAAGATTCTTGTTGTTTTTTTCATGTTTAATTTTATTTTTTGGCGCAAAATGGCGCAAAATTTTCTATCAAATTCAATGATCCTAAGGATTTTATTAAGAAACTATTGATTTAAATTTTTGTTCAATTTTCTATTAGGCAAAATATTCACTTCTCCTAAATCCCTTTTTAATTCTAAGATTAATGATGATTTTGGAGGAATTTTTAAGCTTTTATCTAAAACAATTTCACTTTCGGAAATAACATCTATCCCAGAATAAAACCCTTTCAACGATTCATCAAAATGATTCAAGTCTAAAGTTTCCTCTTTCTCACTGTTGTTCAGAACCACCATCACACTTTCTTTTTCATTATATCTAAAATACACAAAAACATTATTCTGAGGAACGAAATTTTTAGTTTTTCCGGTATGAATGACCTCTTTTCCTTTTCTCCAGTTCAGCAATTGCCGGGTAAACTGATAAAATTCCTTTTGTTGAGGCGTTTGTGTCGATGGATTGAAAGCATTTTGTTTATCCGATTTCCATCCACCAGGAAAGTCTCTTCGGATATCTGCGTCACCGCCTTTATTTTTATCGCCGCGCATTCCAACCTCGGAGCCATAGTAAATTTGAGGAATTCCGCGAACGGTTGAAATTAATGTTAAACCTAATTTATATGCTTTTGGATCATCATTAAAAATTTCATTCCATCTTTCCGTATCGTGATTTTCGAAAAAAACCATTACGCTATTGATGTCGGGATACAAAAAATCGCTTGACAAACTGTTGTAAATTCTATTCATTCCACTGTCCCAGCCTTCTTTTTCTTTAATTGCCTTAGGCATATCTCCATACAGCATAAAATCCATCACAGAAGGAAGATTAGAGTTGTAATTTGCCGCTTCTCCCGTTTTGGAGTCCTTTTGCCACGCCGAAATTTGTCCGGCAGTGTTCAACCAGGTTTCCCCGACGATATTGAATTTCGGATATTCATCGGTGATCGCTTTTGCCCATTTTGCCATCGCTTCTTTGTCGTTATACGGATAAGTATCCACACGGAAACCTCCCAATTCAGCGTATTCGATCCACCAAATAGCATTCTGTGTCAGATATTTTAAAACCAAAGGATTTTTCTGATTGATGTCGGGCATCGTGGTATCAAACCAGCCATCCAGAGCAGATCTCTTATCAATTTCAGAAGCATTGGTATCGAATTGAGTGGTTGTTTTGTAATTGGAACGCTTAAAGCCATTTTCACCACCGTTAAACCAGTGAATCCAGTCTTTGGTCGGAAGATCTTTAATCATCCAATGTGAAATTCCCCAGTGATTGGTCACATAATCCATCACCAGTTTCATATTTCTTTGGTTTAATTTCTGGGAAAGTTCCCTATATTCTTCGTTGGTTCCGTAGCGTCCGTCAATTTTATATAAGTCTGTCTGTGCATAGCCGTGATATGAATAGACTTTTTCGTTATCTTCATTCACCGGAGTCAACCAGACTGCCGTTGCGCCAAGGTTTTGAATATAATCTAAATTGTTGATAATTCCTCGCAAATCTCCGCCATGACGTCCGTTGGGAAGACTTCTGTTTGCTTTTTCAGTTAAATTCGGACTGGAATCATTTTTTTCATCTCCATTCGCAAAACGATCAGGCATTATCAGATACATCACGTCTTTTGAGGTAAATGATTCCCTGTTCGCAGAATTTGGGTTTCTTTGTTTTAATTCATAAACATAAGACCCTACAATTTTCCTGCCTTTTTTAATATTGATTTTGAATTTCGGAACGTTGATTTCATTGGTATTCACCGTTAAAAAAACATAGTTCGGATTTTCAACTTTCTGAATATCTTTGATCTGAACTCCGTCTGAAAGCTCAATTTCATTATTCGCAATATCTTTTCCGTAGACCAGAATCTGAAGTTCAGGATTTTTCATTCCTTTCCACCAAAAACCGGGTTCTACTTTATCCAGAGGCTTCTGTGAGAAAGCGATGACTGCTGCTGACAGAGCGATGATGGTGTATAATTTTTTCATTTTTAATATTAATTAAAGACAATATTTTAAGGTGCTATCAATTTTATCCTTTTTTTTTGGTTTTAATCTATTTTTCCGACTTCCGTTTTCCGGAACTTTGATATCATCCTGCTGATTCAAAAGAACAGTCTTTTTTATTCTCTACTTTCGATTTTCCCGTCACATAATTCTCTGAATATTGAAGCATATTGTAACGGCAGTATTAATCAAATTTACATTATCTTTTTGAACTGCCCCTAATTTTCAGGTTTCAATACTCAATATAGTAATTCCCTTTTAAGTAGTTTCTTTGAATGTATATTTCACAGATTCCGTCGGCGTTAAAGTGCACATATAAGAAACAACAAATAAAATTCCTTATTTTCACGGATAAGTCATGAGCTTTTTGCATGTTTTAGGCATATCTTCTCCATAGTAATAGCAAAAGCTGATAATACAACTTCTTTCTAGATTAATTTTATCATTTTTTTAAAAAATTATTGAATTTAAGATCCGAGAACCTCCATCCGTTTTGCAATCTTATTTGCCAACCAGCTTACATAAAACAACTGGAAGCTATGGTAAATCATGACAGGAAGCAGAAATAACACTTTTTGTTCATCCGGAATTCCTAAAACCAACAGAAATAAGCTTCCGTGAACCAACGATTTTTTAGAACCGCAGAATGTTGTTGTGATGACATCTTTTGCCTTAAAATGTAATCTTTCAGCGAAAAATTTAAGAATATAATACACCGAGAAAAACAGAAAAACGACACTGAAAGCCAGAATTAAAAACACCAATGAAGGAACCGAAGCGAAAATATTTTCGATAAAGGCACTTGAAAAGCTTTCATACACAATCAGTAAAATAATCAGCCGGTCAAATTCGGCGATAATGCTTGAATATTTTGTCACCCATTTTTTGAATATCGGATTTAATAAAACTCCTAAAATAATTGGCAATAAAACTTTAATTAGAAGCTGCTCTATTATTTCAGTCTGATTGCCTGAAGAAGAGCTTGAAACCAGAAAAAAACTCATCAAAATCGGCGTCATAATAATTCCGATCAAGCCGGAAATTGATGCATTAAAAATTGCTGAAGTCACATTCCCTTTTGCTATAGAAACCATTACAACCGATGAGGAAACTGTTGACGGTAAGCTCGCCAGAAAAAATACCGAAAGCCAGATATTATAATACTCCGAATCTTTTACGAACGGATAGAATAGTAAGACCAATAAAGGAAACAGGATAAATGTTCCCGACTGAATCAGCAAATGTAGTTTCCAGTTGGAGACATCTTTTACCACTTCTTTCAAATTCAGTTTTAAACCATACAAGAGAAAAATCCCTGCAATTCCCCAATCGATAAATGCGGAAAGATTGAAATATTGGTTGTAATACGGTTGAAAAGGAATCAGTTTTGCCAATAAAACCATGGCGACAAGTAGAAATAGAAAAGTGTTTTGCTTGGTAAAAATTTTAGTAATCAGCTTCATTAAATATCATTTATAAAAGAAAAATCCTTAAAGTTTTTGGCTTTAAGGATTATAAATTTACGGATTTTTATTTTATTGGCTTGATTGATACTGCAAAACCTCCGCTTCGAACCATCTTGAAATTAATTTTAGATTTGCTCGTAATCTGCTTTTTGTAGATATTATAGCTTTGAGGATTGTTGATATAATCTGCATCTTTACCGTCTTCGTAGATCGTTGCTTCGTATTTCTGAGCTTTATCCAGGAAAGAGAAGTCTACAGTGTACTCACGCTTGTTTTCATCGGTGATTCCACCTACGAACCAGTTTTCGGTGCCTTTTGCTTTTCTCGCAGTCACAACATAGTCTCCCGGTTCTGCTGATAAGATTTTTGTATCGTCCCAATCTGCAGCCACATCTTTGATAAACTGGAAGGCATCCATGTGCTTCTTATAGTTTTCAGGTAAATCGGCAGCCATCTGAAGCGGCATGTACATCGTTACATAAAGTGCCAACTGCTTTGCCAACGTCGTTTTTACGAAACGGGTATCTCCAGGGAAATAATAATCTAATTTTGTCTGGAAAATTCCCGGTGTGTAGTCCATAGAACCACCCATCCAACGGGTAAACGGAAGAATCGTCTGGTGATCAGGATTGTTTCCTCCGAAAGCTTCATATTCTGTTCCACGAGCGGCTTCAGCAGAAATATAGTTTGGATACGTACGGCTTTCTCCCGTCGGACGAACCGATTCGTGAGAATTTACCATGATTTTATACTCGTTGGCCTTCTCTGCAATTCTGTAATAATGGTTGATTGTCCATTGAGAATAATGATGTTCCCCTCTTGGAATAATATCACCTACATAACCAGTTTTCACAGATTTATAGCCATATTTATTCATCAGCTGGAAAGCTTTATCTGCCCATCTTTCATAGTTCGTTGCTGAACCTGACGTTTCGTGGTGCATGATTAAGTCGATTCCTTTAGAATGTGCATACTCATTCAGCATTTTGATATCAAAATCCGGATAAGGAGTAATAAAATCAAACACATATTCTTTTGAATGACCGAACCAGTCTTCCCAACCGATATTCCAGCCTTCAATTAAAAGTCCCTGGAAACCATTTTCTGAAGCGAAATCGATATATTCTTTTACTTTGGTATTGTTTGCCGCATGTTTTCCGTTAGGTGTTAATTTAGAAAAATCTGTTGCTCCCAAACGAACGTTGGATTCCGGCTGACCATAGGCCCACTGAGATTTTCCGATGATCATCTCCCACCAAACACCCATGTATTTTGTGGGTTTAATATAAGATGTGTCGGTATATTTTGTAGGTTCGTTCAGATTAAAAATCATCTTAGAATCCATTACCTCTTCAGCTTTTGGTGAAACGATAATGGTTCTCCAAGGCGTAACCATCGGGGTCTGCATATATCCTTTCGCTCCCTGTCTGTCGGCTGTCAGGTGTGTTTTAAACTTAAAGTTCGCAGCATCCACTTCAAGGTGTGAAGCCGGATAATCCAGCACTGCCGCTTCTGCAAGATTGATATACAAAGGCTCTTTTCCTTCTCTTTTAAGCATTAAAGGCGACTGAACCGCATTTTTAATCAAAGTCTGAGAAGCATTGGCATCTGCCGCTTTTGGCCATCTTGCAGGAATTTCAGAAATTTTTGTCTCCTGATACTGATATTCCTGAGAATCGTAATCGGCAACGATCCACCATGCTTTCATATCAGATGGAAGATCGATTTCAGAATCTTCTTCTCTGATGACGAAATAGTTCAGGTTTTTCTGCTGAGGAAATTCATATCTGAAACCCAAACCATCATTAAACAATCTGAATTTTACCACAATGCTTCTTTCAGTGGTTGCCTGGTTCAGCGTCACAGCCAATTCGTTGTAATGGTTGATATAGTTTTTCTTTTCACCCAAAACCGGCTGCCAGGTTTCATTTTTAGAATCCCTTTTTTCGTCTGTTTTTGTGAAACCACCGTTCAGATCAAATTTTGCATCTTCAGGCTTAGCAATTTCCGACGCAAATTTTATAGAAGTATCTTTAAATAATCTCAATCCCAATTTGGAATCTTCAACTACTGTTTTCCCGTTATATTTAAGATTGTAATAAGGAACACCCTGCTTCAACTGAAAATCCATCTCGAATTTCCCGTCCGGTGATTTTAAAGACTGTGCATTGACACCCGCAAACATCATTGAGAGCAAAATCGCTCCAACTGTAATTTTCTTCATAATGACTATTTATAAACTTTAAAAATAAAGAAAGTGCTGTTGTAAAGCAGCACTTTGCTATGTAATTCAAATTAAATTAATATTGGCTGTAAATTTTAATATACTGGAATAAAGGAGAATTCACCCGTTATATCATTAAAATAAACATCATAATTAAATGCAGTACTTACAGGAATATTCCCTCCTCCAAGATCAGCTACTCCAAAAAACTCTTGAGCTACTCCCCAATTGGTTCCCCAATCATGATTCGCCCTGAATTTAAATTCACCAGAATTAAGTGCTACATTTTTCTTCACCCATATATGAGAATCAAATATGGTTTTTTGCAAATCTACATCTGTACTCCAATCTCCTGAAGCTGTTCCAATCATAGAGATACTTGTATAATTTGTTGATGGTGATGGAATTGATGTCAAGGTATATGTTAATGCTGTAGTATTAATAGTAAGCTTATAGTAACCGGCAGTTGCAACAGTAATGTTTCCAGATCCACCGCTTGTACTTAAAATGCCCGGAGAATCCATTCCGTACTGAGGATCCCAATTTCCAGGAGTTTTTATTATTTTAAAAGCTCCTTGCGCAAAATATCCTGTATAAGAATAATTACCTGCTACTGATGCTTTCTGTAATGGAAGAAATTTAGTATTTGTAACCTCATTCGTCCATCCTGCAGCTGTTGCATCACCGATTAGGTATAAATCTGTATAGTTATAAACCGGACCTAAGAAATAGGGAGTAACATTTAAAGTAATAGCATTTGAATAATACGCACCCTGCCCAACCATTGTTCTCAGCCTAATTTCGATTTCAGTTGCAACATCTGGAGTCGCACCCAATGCTAGAGCAATAGTATTCAATTCTTTGTTTGTAAATTCTAGCGGAGTATCTACAGCATCAATATTAGATGCCCCTACAAAGTTTTTCCCTTTTATCGCAAATTGTAATTGCTGAGTAGAAACAACGGATAAATCAAATGCGGCTTTAGACCAAGCTACATTCAATACATTATCATCTGGACTATTTTTATCTAAGATAAGCGTTGTTTGGCTGGAAGTAATTTTAGCCTGAGTGATTTCATTTAAAACTGCCTGATCTTCATCTTTTTCGCACGACACAGCCATGATTGCGAGAAAAGCTACTGTGAATATTTTGAAAATATGTTTCATTTTTAGATTCTTTTTTTAAAAATTTAATATCCAGGATTTTGTATAAGATTAGGATTTGCTGTCAAATCTGTATTTGGTATAGGATAAAGCTTTCTAAAGTCTTCAACCGCTCTACCATCTTTTACACCGCCTTTAAATGGCCACAAATAAGATCCAGAAGTAAACTTATTAAATCTGATCAGATCTGTTCTTCGTGTTGCCTCCCAGGTAAGTTCTCTAGCTCTTTCATCTAAAATGAAATCCAAATTGATGGATGCAACATTTCCTGAAGTATTTCCATAAGCTCTTTGTCGCAGCAGATTTATATATTGTAATGCCGTAGCATTAGAACCTCCGCCTCCTCTTAAAACTGCTTCAGCATAAATTAAATAAGCCTCTCCGAGTCTGAAAAGTGGAAAATCTGTATCTACATATAATCCTGTATCATCAGAACCCTTGGTTCCGTCTTTCTTTAAATTCTTAAACTTAATCAATGGATATCCGTCTGTAAATACAGTCTGACTGTTGATTTCAAGATTTTGCCCATCTGTGTAGAATCTTCCTCTTTTATCAAGTGTACCAGTAGCATTCGGAAAAAGATTGACAATATTTTTTGTAGATCGCAATCCGCCCCATCCACTGTTAATACCAAATTGTTCCGGTGGCATCGTTCCACCTACTCCTGCATGAATAATATAAGTTGTACCACCGTATGTTCTTGTATTTATTCCATCAAAGTTTACTGAGAAAATAACTTCATTATTTGCTACATTGTTGTCAGCTAAAAATAATTCATCATAATTTGTTTTTAGAGAATATCCTGCATTAATAACTTTTTCAGCATATACTCTGGCATCAGAATATCTTCCTTGCCCAGTATACACCTCAGCATTAAGATACAGTTTTGATAACAGCATCCAGACAGCGGCTTTGTCTGCACGACCATATTCATTGGTTCTGGGATCTTTCAAAAGATTCTCTAACTCTTTTAATTCATTTTCAATATATGCGAAAAGAGCTGCTCTCTCAATTCTTGGAGGTGGGGTAATTCCCACTTCGGTAGCTTCCGTTACAAAAGGTCCATTTCCAAACAGGTCTATAGCATGGAAATAGCTTAACGCCCTCATAAATCTGGCTTCATTTCTGAATAATCTTGATTCTTCTGCATTTGCTCCCGTAATATTTCTTGAAGCTAATTTTTCATCCGAAGTCTCTCTGATAAATTCATTTGAAATAGCAATCTGATAATAAATTCGGTAATAAAGAGCGCGAATAAAATCATTGCTTGCCGACCAATTCATATTATGAAGATCAGGTAAGGAAGGGTCATTCCAAGCTACGACTGCTTCATCAGTAGGCAATTCCTGTAATTGAAAATACTGTCTGAGATAGTTTGAAGTACCACCATCAATACCACCGATATCTGGATCTCCATCCCCGCCATTTTGCCCACTTACTGCTAATCCTGCATATATTTTAGCCAAAACTGATTTGTAATTTGCAAAATCGGCATACACAGATGCCGATGTTACTTCAGATTCGGGCATCCTATTCAAATCGTTTTCACATGAAGTAAGAAATAAAACTGCAGCGATTCCCGCAGTAAATATTGTTTTGTTAATATATCTAAATGTCATGATAGTTTAATTAAAATTGAAAATTAAGTCCTAAAGAATAGATTCTTGGTCTCTGATATAAATTATTATCTATCCCATTAAAAACTTCAGGATCCAAACCACTGTATTTTGTAATCACAAAGGCGTTCTGAACAGATCCGAATACTCTTATTTTAGAATTCTTGCTGATAAAACTTGCGAAATTATATCCTAAATTGATATTATCCATTCTAATAAAGGATGCATTTTCCACGTAATAATCTGACTGATATTGTGCTCTGTTGAAACCTGTATCAAAATAACTGGTGTGGATATTCTGGAGATATCCGTTATTTTTTATTCCCTGTAAGTTACCGTATTGGGAAGCCACATTATTATAAACATAATTTCCAATACTAGCTCTCATTGTAAATCCTAAATCAAAATTTTTATATGTAAATTTTGAAGAAAATCCTAATAAAACATCTGGTGCCGGCGATTTGTATTTGTATAAATCTGAGTTGTTAATAACTCCATCTCCGTTTCTGTCTACATACGCGCCTTCTATAGGTTTTCCTGCATTATCGTAAACCTGCTGATATACATAAAAAGCATTAGGCTGGTATCCCTGAGAATGTACCTGAATCATCGTACCCGTTCCTCCCCCAATACCACCGGTAAGAACTTCTGTGGAAGCAAGATTCGTGATTTCAGATCTATAATGTGTTGCATTAACGTTAAATTCCCAAGTGAAATTATCTTTCTCAATTGCTCTTACATTAACATTTGCTTCAATACCTCTGTTTCTCATATCACCAATATTTGTGAGTAACAGATTGGTAAGATTTGCTCCTGCAGGAACTGGTACAATACTTAATAAATCTTTTGATTCTTTTTCGTAAACTTCGATAGAACCACTAATTCTGTCTTTTAAAAAACCGAAATCTAATCCTATATTCTTAGTTGTTGTTGTTTCCCACTTTATGTTTTTATCATACCCCTGGGCTCTTAATGTATTATAAAAATCATCACCTATCTGATAGGTTGCTCCCGCATCTGATACCACATATCTTGCAAGATAAGGATAGTCATTATTTTGAATATCCTGCTGACCTGTTTGTCCCCAACCTGCTCTTAATTTTAAACTTGAAAGTACTTTTGAGCCTTTAAGGAAGTTTTCCTGGTCAATTTTCCAGGCGAGTGCTACTGAAGGGAAATAACCCACTCTATTATCTTCGCTAAATCTGGAAGAAGCATCTCTTCTTAAAGTTGCCGTTAAAAGATATTTATTATTGAATGTATAATTAAATCGTCCAAAATAAGAAAGAATGGTATTCTGAGTAAAAATATCTCTTCCGCTTTTCGGATTGCTAAGTCCGGTTCCATAAATTGTTGGTGCAAAAGGTTCAGACCTCTGCCAGTCCTGGTAAGAATATCCTAATGTCAAATCAAAAGTAGATTTAAGAGATTCAACTGTCTTAAGATAATTTAAATAAAAATCTAAAAGTTTATTTTTCTTCTCCTGAGTATATCTTCGATAAGTTCCTTTTTCATAATAATTCATAGCAGCAGAAGGAAGAACTGTTGTATTTCCATTAGAATCACTATAGTCGTAGCCTAAATTCAAATTAGCTCTTAATTCAGGCAAGAAATGAAACTTATAATCAAACTGAATATTTCCTAAAACTCTTCTAACATAAGAAAGATCAAATCTTTGGTTCAACATAGAAACAGGATTCTTAGTAGCGTTGGTATTGGGGTCTCCATTAGCTTGCAGCCATTCCCAGTAACCACCATATTTTGTGAAACTAGGATCGTAAACAGGCTTGGTAGGATCAAATACAACTGCAGCCCCTATCGCCCCATCATCTTTAAATCTGTTTTCAACATAGGTGCCTTTTACATTAAAATTAATTTCAAGGTGTTTATCGAAAAATTTAGGATTCAAATTTAATGAAACTGTAGTTCTTTCAATATTATTAGTCTTAATGATTCCATCCTGATTCAAATAACCTAAAGATAATCGATAAGGAAGATTTTTTACACCTCCTGAAAGAGATACTGAATTATCAAACCCTAATGCCGTCTGATAAATTTCATTTTGCCAGTTTGTATTAGAGTTTCCTAATAATTGTTGGAAAGCAGGCTCTGCTTGGCTCATTACAACATCTCTGAATTGGTTGGTCGACAACATTTTAATATTGCCCATTTTCTCATAGATAGAAGTTGTAGTTGTATAATTTAGTTTTACACGTCCTGAAGTGCCTTTTTTAGTTGTAATAATTATTACACCATTAGAGGCTCGGCTACCGTAAATAGCAGTCGCAGAAGCATCTTTTAAAATATTGAAGCTTTCGATATCATTTGGGTTAATTAAAGCCAAAGGATTAGCAGCGCCACTTATTCCTGTTGCATCTACAGGTACACCATCAATCACAATTAATGGATCATTACTAGCATTTAAAGAAGCCCCTCCTCTAATTCTAATTGTTGATCCTGCTCCGGGAGCACCACTGTTATTTGTAATCTGGATACCGGAAGCTTTACCTTGGATTAACTGCTCAGGAGAATTAATACTTCCTTCATTAAAGTCTTTAGCAGAAATAGCGGTTACAGAACCGGTTAAATCCGACTTCTTCTTAGCTCCATACCCAATTAAAACAACTTCCTCTATTTTTTTCTCTTTCAAAGAGTCATTTGTCTGCGCATGAATTATCGTACTTGCCAATAAAAATGCAGGCGCAATTTTTAATACTGTTGTAAAATTTTTCACAATATCGTTTTTATATAGTTTCGTTTTCTCAAGATTATGGTGTTACACCATATGCCGCAATTTAAAAAAAATTAATAATTATGTTAATTTTAATTAAAATTAGGTTAAAATTGTGTACATTAATCGTAATTTTTTATTTAAAAAATTGAATTACAAACTATTGCATTAAAATATGCATTACATAACATAGAGATGATATCAGCAAAAAGTTAAACAATTGTTTAACTAAATAAAATATTTACGCTCCAAAAAATGCTTTATAGGCTTCGGAAAACACTAATTTTCCAACTTTCGAGGATTATCCCTATCTTTGTGCTTCAAAACTTTACTATAAATGTCAAACAGAAAAATGATTACGGCAGCTTTGCCTTACGCAAACGGACCGGTTCATATAGGGCATTTGGCGGGTGTTTATATTCCTGCGGATGTTTATGCAAGATTTCAGAGAAGATTAGGAAAAGATGTAGCGTTTATCTGCGGGTCGGATGAGCATGGAATTCCTATTACCATAAGAGCTAAAAAAGAAGGGGTTACACCACAGGATATTGTTGATAAATACCACGAAATCATCAAAAAATCGTTCTCAGATCTGGGAATTTCTTTTGATGAATATTCAAGAACAACCTCAGCGAATCACCGCGAAACAAGTCAGGATTTCTTTAAGGTTCTTTATGAAAAAGGGAAATTTACAGAAGAAATGTCTGAGCAGTATTTTGACGAGCAGGCTGGAGAATTCTTAGCAGACCGATATATTGTGGGAACTTGCCCGAATTGTGGCAATGAAAATGCTTATGGTGACCAATGTGAAAGATGTGGTTCCACCCTTTCGCCTTCAGAATTGATTAATCCAAAATCAATGTTGAGCGGCAATGTTCCGATTTTAAAAGAGACTAAAAACTGGTATTTACCGCTAAATGAATATGAAGATTTCTTAAACGAATGGATTATCGAAGGTCATAAAGACGACTGGAAACCGAATGTTTACGGACAGGTAAAATCCTGGTTAAATGATGGTTTGAAACCTCGTGCCATGACCAGAGATTTGAACTGGGGCGTTCCCGTTCCGCTTCCGAATGCTGAAGGAAAAGTACTTTACGTATGGTTTGATGCACCGATCGGATATATTTCTTTCACCAAAGAATGGGCTGCGAAAAACGGAAAAGACTGGAAAGATTACTGGCAAAGTGAAGGAAGTGATTTAGTTCATTTCATTGGAAAGGATAATATTGTATTCCACTGTATTATTTTCCCTGCAATGATGAAGGCTCACGGCGATTTCATTATGCCGAAAAACGTTCCTGCTTTTGAATTTTTGAATCTTGAAAACGATAAAATTTCAACTTCAAGAAACTGGGCGGTCTGGGCGCATGAATATGTAGAAGATTTCCCTGGACAACAGGACGTTTTAAGATATGCTCTACTTTCATCTGCTCCGGAAACTAAGGATAACAATTTTACATGGAAGGATTTCCAGACGAAGAATAATTCTGAATTGGTTGGGATTTTCGGGAACTTTATCAATAGAGTTGCGGTTTTGATTCATAAATATTATGATGGAATCGTTCCTCAAGGTGATGTAAATGCGCCTGAATTAGCTGAAATAAACAAAGCTGCAAAAGAAATTTCAGGCTTCTTGGAAAACTATGAATTTAGAAATTCTTTAACAGCTTTAATGAATTTAGCTCGTTTTGGGAACCAGTATCTTCAGACAGAAGAGCCTTGGAAAACTATTAAAGATAATCCTGAAAAAGCTGCACATTCTTTATTTGTCGGAGCTCAGATTTCAGTTGCTTTGGCTCAGCTGTGTGAACCATTCTTGCCTTTCAGTTCAGAGAAATTGCTTAATATGTTTAATGTTCAGAAATCGGATTGGAATGATGTTGAGACGAAATCTGTTCTAATTGAAACAGGTCATAAAATCAATGAAGCATCTCTTCTTTTCTCAAAAATTGAAGACGACGTCATCGAAGCTCAAATCCAGAAACTGGAAGATACCAAACAAAATAATAAAAAAACAAACCCTAACGCCAACCCTATGAAAGACGAAATCACTTTTGATGATTTTACGAAAATCGACTTGAGAACAGCAACGATTACTGAGGCTGAGAAAGTAGAAAAAGCTGATAAATTATTAAAACTAACCGTTGATACAGGTGTTGACGTAAGAACTGTGGTTTCTGGGATTGCAGAAAGTTTCACTCCGGAAGAAGTAATCGGAAAGCAGGTAATGATTTTATTAAATCTTGCTCCAAGAAAAATCAGAGGCATTGAATCTCAGGGAATGTTGTTGCTGACGACAAAACCAGACGGAAAATTATCTTTCGTAACTCCTGATGACAGCAATGTGGAGAACGGAATTGAAATCGGATAATATTTATTAATATCTTTATACAAAATGGGCATTCTGTGCCCATTTTTTTATTATGGTGAAAAAAAACGTATTAAGAAAACTCTCTGACTCTGAGCTGGAAAAATATCTGATTTTCGGAAATCGCTTTACTCCTGAAGCAGTAGAAGCTGCTTTTGAAATTCTTCAGGAAAGAGGACGCTATTTTAATGATCAGGATAAAGTTTCAGTTCAAAATCTTATTCAGGATAAAAAACAAGAAGAAGAAAACAGGCAGAATGAAGAAAAAGAAGTCTGGAAAGATCATATCACCGAAGATCCCGATACCGTAAAATTACATTCCCTAACAACCATTCTCATCATCAGCTTATTATTCAGTACCATTCCGGGATCTGCTTTATTATTTTTAAACTTTATTACCGTAAAGAAATATATCCCTGCGATATTTACCTTGCTGATTGGATTTGGATTTTTCTTTGTTCAGAATTATATTCTTCAATCTTTTTTTGATATTAATACAAGCTCACGATACAGCCCTGAAATGGGAATCATTGCCTTGGGAGCCATCATATTATTGGTGATTTCCGTGACAATGATGCCTCCAAAACTTCCCTATCGTTCAAAATCTTTAGTTCTTCCTGTTATTTTAGCAATGATTATGATAATTTTTATGTATTTAAATTTTCAGCATTGGTTTTCAGCTTATCCAATTATATCGGTTTTCAGTCTGTTGAAAAATTTTTAGTTATTTATGAAGTCTTGTTAAGATAAAGAAACCGCTACATGAATAATGCCGCGGTTTTATTTATGATATACTTAGGAATGAATTAATCCTGCATTCCTCATCTTTATTTCTTTGTCAGTTTTGCCAGATAAGCATCATCATCCTGCAATACCTTTTCAATTTTGAAACCGTTATTTTCCGCAGCATTTTTCAGGGTATTAAAATCCAGATACAGCCATTTAATTGGATCTTCGGATTCTCCTTTGTAATGAACAATGTAATCCAGTTCGCCATAATACCCTTCTGCCGGAATATAAACACCGCCATCCTCATCTTTATCGAACATGTATAAAATATCAGTACTGTCGATCAGGATCTGACCATTATCATTTAATAATGAATGCAGTTTTTTCAGATAAATATCAATTACCGTAAGGCTCTGGAATATCCCTGTTCCGTTCATTAACATCAGAATCGTGTCGAAAGTTTCTCCTGAAAAATGAAGCATATTTTCCGCAACGGCTTTTTTAATTCCTCTCAGTTTACATACCTCAATAGATTTCGGTGAAATATCCAAGGCTGTTACGTCCAGATTCCTTTCATTCTGAAGATACAAAGAATGTGAACCGGCTCCTGCTCCGATATCCAAGGTTTTTCCTTGAGATAATTTCAATGCTTTTTGTTCAATATCATTCATGCCTTCGAAATCACGGAAAAGATAATCCACCGGAAGTTCATCCAGCTCGGAAATTGAAGTTTCAGTCTGTAGATCTTCGGGATTTTCGTTGTGGAAGTAGTCCCAAATGGCATGGCCCATTAAGTCTTTCATAGTGTAATTAAAGCTGCAAAGATAGAGGTTTGAACCGAATTTTTAAACAAAGGCTTTTAAAAACGGCTATTTTAAACCTATCAGAATTTACCCACAAAAAACGCAAAGTCCTGCTTTACAATAAAAACAGAACTTTGCCGGTAAATAAAACAAGGTTTCTTTACAATGCAGTACCCGCGACATCCTGTATATCTTCTGCCAATTGCTTCTGCTCTCTCATTCTTCTTCTGCCGATCACAGATTTTCCTGCCAACAACCTTATATATCGTACATACTGGAACCTTTCTTTCCCGAAATGATGGGTAAGAATATAAGCTAAAATCGCAAAACCTGACAAAACAATATATCCGAAGATCTTTTTATTGGAAGCAATTATTGCATTAAGCTGAATGGTTTTCATATTGGCAGCTATACTCTGTGATGATATCGTTACACCATCCATATACACTGCCATATCTCCTAAACTTACCACCTGAAAATGATACTGAAACCATGAAAATAATGCCGAAAATATCCCTACCGTAAGGAAAGTTCTCCATACGATAAAGAGCCCTATGGCGGGAAGCATATCGTTTAATTCCAATTTATCCAGGGTATAATACCATACCGATACAAACAGGACTGTCATTCCGTAACCTTTCAGGAACATCGGCAAGTACCAGCTTTCATAGCTGAACTCCAGCACCATTGAGAAATACATGATAATCGCATACCCCAACATCCCCGAAAAACCTGAAAATATAAGCATTTTTAAAGGTTTATCTTTTTTGAACCAATAAACGGCCACCGCTCCAGCTAAAATAATCCCGGGAACCATCAACAGGTTTAATTTTGCATTGGTTAGCTGATCATATCCCAACACGCCAACTGCAAAAATGTTTTGCAGGGAAGCTGTTGCCATAAACATTCCCAGGCAAAGCAACATGAAAATCCCATGAAGCACATTGCTTTTCGAAAAGATTTTGAAGGATAAATACGGTCTTTTCAAATGAGTCTGCCGGGTTACCAAAAGGGCAAAACTTACAAAAGCGGCAATGCTCGCATTGATAATTTTGGTTGAATGAATCCAATCCTGCTGCTTTCCGAAAGCCAATACATACGCCGAAAACATAAACATGGAAACGAAAAACAGAATACTCAGCCAATCGATATAATATAGCGGAACCCTCAGGGCAAAATACTGATCGTGCATAAAAATCCATTGGATCAATGCCAGTACAAAACATAAAATAGAAATGATAATGAAGAAGTGCTGCCAGTTGTATAATATGGAAATCTCAACAGCATAATATCCCACTACCTGATTCATGATCAGGATAAATGCATAAAATACACCATAAAACATTCCCCGGTTGCCAATCATTGCCATTACCGGAAGGAACAATTCTATCGCCACTACCATTTTTAAAAATCCCAATACCAAAGAGCTTCCGATAATCACCGCAGGATCCATAGTTGTGGCATTGATATAATTCAGTATTCCTAACAGAACCAAAGCAAAAGTTACTTTGTGACGGATCTTAAATCTCATCTTTAATCTTAAAACAATCGGCATCGCAGCACCCATTCCGATTGTTGTTGCATAATTGGCGAAAATAAAATATTCAGAAAGTACCCCGGTACCACCCGTCATATAGCTGACATTTCCGGTATACACACCACCAAGCGGCATCACCACGATCATTAATAAAATGATCAACAGCAACTGAACCGGTTTGGGTACCCAATTATGAAATAGTCCTTTGTTATACATTGTTGTAGATTTTAATGAAGCCGAGTCAAAAGCTAAAGATTAAGTTTATATCACTTTGTACTTTTCACAAGGCTCTTTTTACTTTTATTTCTTACTTTCTACTGTTACATTAATATTCATCCCTGCGCTTAGCTTGTCTACATCTTCTTTTTTATTGGAAGCTGTAAACTCGATTCTCACAGGAATTCTCTGCTGAACCTTGATAAAGTTTCCGGTAGAGTTATCCGTTGGAACATTGGAGTATCTTGAGCCTGTAGCTGCGGAAACAGCTGTTACGACTCCTTCAAATTTCTGTCCCCCCAATGCATCAGCAGTCATCATCATTTTCTCTCCGATTCTGATATTCGGCATCTGGCTTTCAAGGAAGTTGGCGGTTACCCATTTCTGATTATTTAAAACAATGGTGGCAACCTGCTGTCCCGGTTGGATCAACTGACCTTCGGAAATGGTTCTTCTTCCCATCACTCCGTCATAAGGCGCCGTGATGACGGTGTATGAAAGATTAATTTTCGCCATATCCAAAGCAGATTTTGTTCTTTTAATTTCAGCATCAATAATCCCGAATTTACTTTTTACCTCTGTGGTGGAAAGGCTGGCAGATTGTTTTTGGTTAACCAAAGTTTCATAAGCTGCTTTCTGGGCATCATACTCAGTTTTTACCTGATCATACTGCTGTCTTGTTACCGCTTCTGAAGTCAATAAGTTTTTATACCTGTTTAAATTCTGCTCAGCATTCCACAGTCTGGCTTTTGCGCCTGCAATATTGGATTCCATAACGTTAACGTTGTTGGAAACCGTGTTTACGGATGAGCTCGTCGCCACTCTTTGTGCCAGTGCATTCTGATAGGCCGCTTCTGCCTGTCCTATCTGCGTTAAAATCTCCCTGTCATCCAGAATTACCAGTGTATCTCCTTTTTTGACCTTTTGATGCTCTATGAACTTTATATCTTTAATATAAGCAGAAACTCTTGTATTAATCGGATTTATAAATTCCTCGACCTGCGCCGCTTCCGTATACGTTTTGTCACCAATATGAAAATATTGGGTTATCAGCCAGTATAATCCGAAACCGATAATGGCAAATACCACGATGTTGGAAACAACTGCTTTTATTTTATTTTTCTTTCTTTCTTTTTTGTTTGCCGCTCCTCCTGTATTTGCAGGTGTCTGCTGTGTATTTTGAGTATTTTGTTCCTTGTTTTCCATTGTTTTGAGTTTTAAAGATTAAAGAGTTCCCGTAGATTTCAGAAGATTATAATATTGGTACAGCACATTGATTTCTGCGTTGGCGTAATCCAGCTCCGATTGCAGTTTCTGGTTCTGCGCATCAATCATTTCCGCCTGTACTGCCAATTGGTTCAGATATTTAGCTTCGGTAATCTTATAGTTTTCTTCGGCTAATCTTTTAGCATCATTCATGATATCTGCCTGCTGTATAGATTCCTGGTATTTTACATAAGCTGCATTTACAGACATATCAATATTTTGCTGAGTAAGAGTCATCGCATCATGCGCCTGATTTTTCTGCAGCACGCCTAATTTTACTCTTTCTTTTGTTTTAAAAAGGTTATCGATATTATAGCTTAAAGAAACACCGGTCTGCCATCCGCCTCCATACATATCGATTACGGGATTTCTGTTGGTAATCGGTCTTTGTAGGGTATATCCTCCGAAACCTGCTACTGTAGGCATTTTATCTGTCTTTATAATTTCGATATTTTTATCAGCCACATCGATATTTGTTTTGGCAGATTTGATTAAAGGATTACTGTCGTGCGCAAGATTGATATAATAATCCATGCCAATGCCGGAATCTTTAACATCAAGACTTTCAATCGGAATAATCTCTGTATCTGTCGGCAGCCCTAAAGCAATGCTTAGGTTATAATTAAGAATTTTTTTATTATTTGCTAAAGTTAGAATTCCCTGATCCAGGTTTTTAATGGCCAATTCCCCACGAATCACTTCATTTCGGGTAACCATTCCCTGCTGATAGAATTTCTGGATATTTTTTAACCGCTCCTGAGCCAGCTTTTTGTTATTCTGAAAAACTTCTTCTTGATTTAAAATTTTATAGACATCCAGATAATTAGAAATCACCAAAAATTTCACATCCTGCTTATTCTTTTCCAGATCTAAATTTGAAAGCTGTTCGCGAAGTCCCGCCATTTCGATCGACTTGTTAACCAATCCACCTTTAAAGATCAGCTGAGTAGCCTGCACCGCATAAGAACTTCCGTAATGTGGCATCGGGATTGTTGTAGAATTGGAAAAATCTTTATCGATAGCCACTGAATTCCCCAGATAGAACTGGCTCGTAGATGCTGTAATAGTAGGAAGTTTCTGAAGTTTTACCACTTCTGTGTTCTGCTTTGCAATATCGATATTCTGTGCCGACACTTTCAGCTGCTGATGATTTTGCAGTGCAAGTTCGGCAACCTCGTTCGCTGTCAACTGTTTTATTTCTTGTGAAAAAAACAGCGCAGGAAATAATGCTATCACGAGTGATAGTGCTGTTTTTATGTTCTTTACCATTTTACCTTGTTTTACAGGTACAAAGTTATGGCAGTATCAAAATCAATCAAATGTTTGAGAACAGGAAAAAGATGTTCAAATGTAAGATTTCAACTTTCAAACTGATTTCTGTACTGTGTAGGACTTTCGCCTAAATGTTTCTTAAAAAAATGAGAAAATGAGTATTGATCACTAAATCCCAATATTGAAGAAATCTCTGATACTGGCTTATTAGAAGAATTTAAGAGTACTTTTGCCTCATTTAACACAATCAGAGCGATCATCTGGCTTGCAGACATTCCCGTCACTTCTTTAAGGACGGATGATAAATGTCTTGTTGTAATAGACTGTCTTTCGGAATAGAACTCTACGGTACGTTCGTTATGGTAATTTTCAGCAAGATCATTAAGAAAAACAAAAACGATTTCTTCCTGTCTTGACATATGGCTCATCGAATTATAATCCTCTTTAGAAATAATCCCTGCCATCTGATAACAAAAAACAGAAAACAGATGCTCCACCACCTCTTTTTTATAGGTCATTTCAGCCTCAGAATCAAGAATATATTTTAAGAAATTAACGCTTTTCCATACCACCTCCATTTCGTCGGGCTCAAAAGGCACTCCGATATTCATCTGTTGCCTAAAGTAGCGATAGGTAATTAATCTATTGAATTTTAAAGATAAAGCTGAGATAAATTCTCTTTTGTAAGAAACCATCCTGGATTGGAAATCGTCTGTAACGGAGACCATTTCGTACACTGTCTGCGGATCTGTTACCATAAACATATTGGCAGACAATTCAAGATCCCGGAAGTGCTGTTTGAGTTTTATCTTCCCTGTTTTTACAAAAATAAACGCCGGATTATCAGGACGAAACGGCTTATCGACAGCAATTCTCTCGAAAATATTGTGCTGTGTAAAAATTTCAACTCCGAATTTTTCTAAGGCAGACATAGCACAAATGTAAGCAATCTCTTCAGCGATTACAAAAATTTATTATTTTAGTATTTTCCAAAATCTTGCTATGAGAAAGATAGATTTGCTATTCGCTGAGTATGCCGAAAGCCACAGAAACTCCACCAACAAACTGATACACTGGATTTGTGTACCATTGATTTTCTGGACAATTTTAGGGTTTATTTCTCTTATTCCGTCCGGATTAATCGGATTTAGGTATATCGGCGAAATCAGTTATGTAAGTTTAATAGCGATGGCTCTGGTAACTCTGTTTTATCTAAGACTTTCTTTCCTTATCAGTATAATTATGTTGATTATTATGACGATCATGGAAAGCTTTGCCTACGGAATTAACATTCGTTTTGAAGGAAACTCATGGATGGTTTATCTTGGCGTTTTCATTATCACATGGATTTTACAATTCGTGGGACACAAAATTGAAGGCAAAAAACCATCTTTTCTGAAAGACCTGCAATTTCTTCTGGTCGGTCCCATCTGGCTTTTAAGTTTTATTCTTAAAAAACTGGGAATCAAGTATTAAACATTTATTTTAAGGTCGGAAGCTAGATGCGGGAAGAAGGAAGTTTGTACGACGTGCAAAAACCTCTAGCCTCCATCTTCCAGCTTTTTTTAATCTTCTAAGGCGTAGACCGCAAAACTTGCCAGCCAATGATCTCCTCCGTAATTCCCCTGAAATAATAAAGGAAGCCCGTTATTCAAAAACACAGTTGCCGTTTTCTGGAATTCTTTCTTCAAAGGGTGATTATCAGGAAGAGATTTTGCAATTCCTTTCATGCACCATGCTTTGGTGAAGGACAATCCCACCAAATGAACGGTTTGATAATCAGACAAATCACTAACCACAGGAATTTTCTCAATATTCTCTAAGCTTCTTTTTTCGTAGAAATTATTCAGCCAGCTAATGAATTCTTTTTGTGGTAAAACTCTTCGCATCAGATCCGCAATCTCAAGACTTGGCGAAAAGAAATCCGAGCCGTCGGGTTCCAGATAAGCCGGTGTTTTTGTATTGTTTAAATAAAAATATTTCGCCTTTTCGATTAATTGATTTTCAAAAGCTTTGTCGCCTGTTGCTCTCGCCCAATCTAAGGCAAAAACCATCGCAAAAGCAGTGGTGGGATGAACTCCGGTTCTGTTTGGGTACGTTTGCTTAGGTAAATAAGTTTTCCAGGAATTTAAGATTTTATCTGTTAAAGGCTTTAAGTTCTGATGCCATATTTTTGCTTTCGGATGATTCCAGGTTGCGAGCTCTTCATCGAGTTTCAGCAGCCACGCCCAGCCATACGTTCTTTCAAATGTTCCGGTTAACTGATATTTTGTAAAATAATCTGCCTCCGTCTGCAGATTTTCTTCTTTAAATGAATTGTCAAGAACAGCCTCAATGTCTTTTGTAATGGATAAATCAGATTTTGTCTTTAGTAAACGAACCAACATCCAATGCCCATGAACGGAGCTGTGCCAATCGAAACAGCCGTAAAAACTGGGGTGAAGATCTTTAGGGCTTAAAGGAACTTCTCCCGAATTATTAATAATATGCGCCGTTTTATTCGGATATTCCTGACTTATACAGTGAAGCGGTTTTTCGGATAATTTAATCGCTATTTCATCGGTAAGCTTCGGAGTTTCCTGGGCAAACATTACAAACGGAGAAAATACAATAGCTAAAAGACTCTTTTTCATTCAATAAAAATATAAAATAATTTTAAGCATTACTTGCTACAACAAATCATAAATTTCATAATAAATTTTGACAATTATTAAATATATATCATCATATATAAATTTTAAGCACAGTTTTTGATAAGATTCCTCAAACTTTTATTCATGAAAAAAATACTTTTACCATTATTCTGTTTCATTCTTATTAATTGTAAAAAGGGGGAAACACAGGCTGTAAACTCCAGTTTAGTGGATGTTGTTCAGGAAGATAAAGCAATTGCTCTTGACGCAGCAAAATCTGCATCCCCCATTCCTCCCAGCTCTGTTGCCGAAACAGCTTCTAAAAATGAATCTAATTCTACAGATACAACCATTATTTCAAAGAAAATCATCAAGAATGGTAATATGAGAATTCAGGTTGGAGATATTAGGAAAGCTCAGAATCAAATTAATTCCATTATTAAAAACAACCAGGCTTATATTCAAAAAGAAGAGTTTCAAAATACAGATACGGACGACAATTTAGATATCACGATCCGAGTTCCGCACAAAAATTTTGACGCTTTGGTGAATTCATTTTCAGAAGGTGTCGGTTCCGTTTTATCCAAAAATATTTCTTCCGATGATGTAACTGAAGAATATACCGACGTTTCCATAAAATTAGCCAATAAAAAAATATATCTTGAAAAGTACCGTGATATGCTGAAAAGTGCGAAAACCACAAAAGATATGCTTGAAATTCAGGAAAATATACGTGAGCTGGAAGATGAAATTGATGTATCGGAAGGAAGATTACGCTTTATAGATGACAGAGTGAATTACAGCACGCTGAATTTAAGTCTATACAAGGAGAAAGTAAGATCTTCAACCACTTCAAAAATCGGTTTTGGAAGCCGTTTTGGAGATTCCGTTACGGAAGGCTGGAATAGCTTTATAGCTTTCTTTTTGGGTATCATCTCGTTTTGGCCTTTCTTTTTATTAATACCTGTTTTTATTTTTATTTGGAGAAAATGGAGAAATAGGAAGAAAAAATTTAATGAAAATAATGAGTAATATTTTTTATCTCGCAGATTATGCTGATTTCGCAGATTTTAATTCTTAAAAAATATCTGTTGACAGAATTTAATTTTCAGAATTTTTTATTATTTTTCATAAAAAACAAATGAAAGAAAATGAAATTTCTTACATCGTAAGAAAATGTATCTTTAATGTATATAATAAACTTGGTCCAGGTCTTTTAGAAATTGTTTACCAAAGGATTCTAATATATGAATTAGAGGAAAATGGATTAGATATAAAAGCCGAATTAGAACTTCCTGTTATCTATGAAGGCAAAAAATTCGACTTAAATTTTAGAATTGATATTTTAGTTGAAGATAAAGTAATTTTAGAATTGAAATCTGTCAAAAATCTTGAAGATATTCATTTTAAACAATTACATACTTACATAAAACTATCAAATAAAAAACTTGGACTATTAGTGAATTTTAATACCACAAATATTTTGGATGGCATTAAAAGAGTGGCTAATAATTTATAGTTTTTGTTTTTTCTCTCGCAGATTTGACAGATTGTGCAGATTTAAAATTACATCTTATAAAAAGATCTGCGTCATCTTCTAAATCTGCGAGAGAAAATATCATTAAAAAATTATTTTCCCAACACAAATACAGCCGGAATTTTATGCAGTTCCGGTTTTTGTTTTTGCCAGTCTTTTATGGTTTTTGTTTTGATGAATTCGTGTTCGGGATCGTTGATATTGGCGGCAATACAAAGCTTGGTATTGGGCGATAAAAACTTAATTAAATCCTCGAAAAGAGCATTATTTCTATAAGGTGTTTCCATAAAAATCTGAGAATATCCCGTCTTTTGAACCAAATTTTCAAGCTGTACAATCTGCTTTTTCTTTTCTCCCTTATCAATTGGTAAATAGCCGTTGAATGTAAATTCCTGCCCGTTAAAACCACTTGAAATCAATGCTAAAATAATAGATGAAGGCCCTGAAATCGGGATTACACGAATATTTTTCTCATGGCACCATTTCACCATCAGATTCCCGGGATCGGCGATACAAGGAAGTCCGGCTTCAGAAAGCAATCCGAAATCCTGACCATTCAGCATGAGTTGCTGAGCTTCTTTAATATCCGCATTTTCAGTGTATTTATCCAGCAGAAAAAGTTTCAGATCCGACTGTTTTTTTTCGGGCGCAAAAAACTTCACCACTTTTCTGGCTGTTTTTTCATTTTCCACAAAGAAATAATCCGTCTGCATGATATAGTCTTTTATCACTGGTGAAAAATGAGTGATAGAAGTATTTTCTGATAGATAAGCAGGAAGTAAAAAAAGCATTTTGAGTTATGAATTATGAGTTATAAACTATGAAATCTATGATAATAGTCGTATTAATTTTTTATTTTTAATTGAGCAAGAATGGCATCACAACCTTTCTCCAACAGTTGAAATACATTTTCGAAGTCATCCATTCCTCCCCAATACGGATCCGGAACTTCCGCATTTTCATGATCCCCTAAAACTTCAAGAAATAATGAAACTTTATGTCTTTGTTCTTCGTTTTTGGTTTTTGAAACTACATCTGCCAATACATCAACATCCATACAATAGATTTTGTCAAAGTTTTCAAAATCAGCTTTGGTAATCGGCCTTGATCTCTGTTTTGAGATATCAATCCCATGATTGGCTGCCGTCTTAATTGCTCTTTTATCAGGATGCTCACCTTCGTGTATGGAAATGGTTCCGGCAGAATCAATGAAAAAACTTTCAGGAACTTTTGTCTTCATGATTCCCTCAGCCAAAGGGCTTCTGCATATATTTCCGAGGCAGACCATCAGTATTTTCATAACGTTTGACTATAAAATTAATTAAGGTTTGATACCTTCATTTGAATCAACAAAACTAAATAAAAAATGAAGAATAAAAATTATTCTCCACTTTTTGATCTTTAAATTAAATTATTTCTTATTGTCTGATTCTTTCGCCCAGCTCTTTCACATATTTCTTAACTTCCTTATCGATCTTGGAAACATCTTTAATCGTATCACAAGCATACATCACCGTAGAGTGGTCTTTTCCGCCCATTTCCGCACCGATTTTGGTGAAAGTGGAATTAGTAAGCTCTTTTGCAAAATACATTGCCAATTGTCTCGGAAGAGCGATCTCCCTTTTTCTTGTTTTTGATAAAAGCTGCTCTTTCTTGATCCCGAAATAATCGCAAACCACATCCTGAATATAAGGAATATTGATAACTTTCTTCTGCGTTGCAGCGATTTTGCTGATTGTTTCTTTTAATAAGTCAAGGCTTAAATCTGTTTTATAAACTGTAGAATAAGCAATTACTGAGTTGATGATCCCGATAAGCTCTCTTACATTGGTTTTTGCCTCAGCCGCTAAGAAATCAAGCATATCATCCGGAAGAATAATTCCGTCTCTGCTTAGTTTATCAATGATAATTCTTTTGCGGGTAGAGATATCCGGAGATTTGATTTCTGCAGAAAGCCCCCACTTGAAACGCGAAACAATCCTGTCCTGAATATCCATAATATCAGCCGGAGCCTTATCTGAAGTAAGGATGATCTGTTTCCCGTTTTGATGCAAATGATCAAAGATATGGAAGAAGCTGTCCTGAGTCGCGGATTTTCCTGAAAGGAACTGAATATCATCGATGATTAAAACATCCACCATCTGATAGAAATTCGCAAATTCGGTCTGCTTATGAGCTTTTGCCGCCGATATAAACTGCTGAATGAATTTTTCAGAAGAAAGATAAAGAACTACTTTATCCGGAAACTGATTTTTCACTTCCAGACCTACGGCCTGGCCAAGGTGAGTTTTTCCTACACCGTATCCACCGTACAAAAATAATGGATTGAAAGCCGTAGCACCAGGTCTTTTTGCAATAGATCTTGCCACAGTAGCCGCAAATTTATTGCTTTCACCTTCTATATAATTATCAAAAGAGAAGTCTGACTTCAGGTTGGAATCAATATTTACTTTCTTAATTCCCGGAACCACAAATGGGTTTACGATATTAGCAGAGAAACCTTGAGGCATTGTTTCCTGTACCTTTGGAGTAGGAACAGATTTCCCTTTCATATTCATTGTAACAGGTTTTTCAAATCCTGTCGGTTTATTTTCCATTACGGAATACCATAACTTCACACCTTTTCCTATGTTTTTCTTCAGGGCAGCAGAAAGCAAGGACAGGTAATTGTCCTCAATATATTCCTTGTAAAAATCGCTCGGAACTATCAGCGTAAGGTTATTATCAACCAACGAAAGTGGCTGCACCTTATCAAATAGTAAGTCGAAAGATTTTTCAAGCTTTTTCAGATCAGAACTGTCTTCAGCAGCGTTGAGATTATCGCGCATGAACTGAAGGCATTTCTGCCATATCATCATTAAATTTTCATCCATAAATATGCCCCGATTAATTCTTTTGTTAGTACCCGTTTTTAGGAGGATGACAAAGGTCTCATTTTTTTATTTTAAAAAAAAATATTGCGGTTATTGATTATTTAAAAATATATTTGTATGTATAATTAAGCAGTAAAAATGATACACACAACACACTCGTTAAGAGTACGTTACGGAGAAACAGACCCTATGAAATATGTTTATTACGGGAACTATGCAGAGTATTTTGAAATTGGCAGAGTAGAGCTTTTCCGAAGCATAGGAATGTCCTATAATGAGATTGAAAATCAAGGAATTTGGTTACCGGTTTCGGAGTATAAAATTAAATATTTAAGACCTGCTTTTTATGACGAAAAATTAGAAATCCATACGTACATTAAAAAAATTCCGGGAGTAAAAATTGAGTTCGAATATGAAATTTTTAACGAAGAAAATATAAAAATTACAGAAGCTTCCACTACTCTTTTCTTTTTGGATGCTCAAAGCCGTAAGGTTATAAAGTGTCCGGATTACCTAATGGAACTGATTGAAAAGAACTGGAAAGACTAAAATCCGTATCTTTAAACTAGATTTAATAGACAAACTGTTAATTTGCCTTCTCAATACTTCCTATTGAGTTCACAATAATTTTTAAAATTCCACTATAATGAAGATTGCATTCTTGGGTCCG
This sequence comes from Chryseobacterium arachidis, assembly GCF_900129245.1. Classification (GTDB taxonomy): domain Bacteria; phylum Bacteroidota; class Bacteroidia; order Flavobacteriales; family Weeksellaceae; genus Chryseobacterium; species Chryseobacterium arachidis. The sequence continues at coordinate 600,708 of NZ_FQUT01000001.1, read as the reverse complement.
CATGCCAGTTTTACCCAATTAGCCGCTGCCCAGCTTTTCCCTGATGAAGAACTTTTGCCACAGGTAAATATTTTAGATTGTTTTATTGCTGTTGAAAACGGATCTGTGGATATGGCCGTAGTTCCTTTGGAGAATTCTATTGAAGGAACCGTTTCCATGACGCTAGACTATCTCTATAAAACTCCGGATATTAAAATTATGGCTGAAGCTGTAATGCCTATTGCGCATCATCTAATGGTGCATCCCCATTGTGTGGTTGAAAAAATAGAGAAAATTTATTCCCACCCTCAGGCTTTAGCACAGAGTTTCCATTTTTTAGATACGAATTATAGAAATGTGATCAAACAAGACTACTCTTCTACCGCTGCCGCTGCAAAACATGTTTCAGAGAATCCCGACCGTAATCTTGCAGCTGTTGCCAATACATTTGCTGCCAACCTATATAACCTGAAAATTATAGAACGAAATATTCAAGATTTTGAGCAGAACCACACGCGGTTTATTGTTATTTCTAAACAAAGCCATGATTATTCCCATAAAAATCTCACTCTGTTGGGTAAAAAATCTGGATTGCTGATCACCCTTCCCGAAGATCACGCCGGTGGGCTTCATCAGGTACTTTCTGTTTTTGCATGGCGTAAGATGAATTTAAGTAAAATAGAATCCAGAACCTTAAAAACAGGGCTTGGAAAATACTTCTTTTTTATTAATGTGGTAGGAAAATGGGAATCAACAGTACAATATAATGCATTGGAAGAGCTAAAAACACTCCAGATAAAGGTCGATTTTTTAGGAAATTATAGCGAATTTCTTCTCAACAGTTAAAAAAAGTTACCAGAATTTTTTAGTTAAAAGATTTAGCACAAAAAAATCGAATTAATTTTCCTTAAAATAACAGTAATAATAAATTCAATATCACAAAAGTGTGATTTATAGATTTTTAGCCAATTTTACAATAAAAACCGTTGTTTTTTCTCTGATGCGAAAAAGTGGAGTTTTTATGAAATTCACATAATTTAATACGATATGTTTAAAAATATTTAACAATAATTCTTTATTCCGCACGATTTTTGATGTATATTTACTGAAACTAACTGAGAATAAACCATTAACTAAATTTAAATTTTTTTAAGCATGAAAACTAAAATTTGTAGCACACTTTTAGCTATTATGGCCATCCCACTTTTTGCCCAATCCGGAAGGATTGGTATCAACACCCCAAATCCGCAGGCCAACTTAGACATCAACGGAACCTTAAAGATCAGACAGACGCCTGTTGCTCCTGCAATACCTGGTTATCAGATTCTTGCCGTAAATCAAAATACAGGAGGAGACTTTCAGGTAGCACAGGTAGACCCTCAGCTTGTTGCTAACCTTGCCTATAATGTGGGTGTAAACAGTTCTGTTACCAAAGTAACTGCAACGGGCACAGGAAACCTGTTAGGATTAACCTTAACCAATGGCTATCAGCCCATTGATTTCCCGGCAGCAACGATTGGATCTGCAAACTTTAACGCAACGACAAACACCTATACTGTACCTTCAACCGGTCTATACGCTATTAGATATTCCTATAGATATGGGGACGGTGTACAGCTAAGATTATTATCCCTTACCGGAGGCAACCCAAGAATCGGAATTTTCAACGGGACTACCTTACTGGATGAGAGCGTATTTAGTGGTGCAAACGTAAACTTATTAGGTGTTTTAGGAGTATTAAGTTTAATCGTGAGTGAAACATCAATTGATTCCATTTATCAGCTTACCGCTGGTAGCCAGTTAACCTTTCAGGCCAACCAGAGTGGAATTAACTTAGACTTGCTTACCAATGGAAGTATTACAACTTCTGTTGTTATTTACAAAATCTCAAACTAAGAATATTAACTTTACAGCAGAACAGTGCTTACTGCTAAAATAATCCGTTATACTCATGTATGATGGATTATTTTTTTTACATATTCAAAAAAAATATTTAGTTATATTTGATATACCCAAAAACAAAAATAATGTATCCGCTGATCATTGTAATAATTGTCCTTATTGTTATTCTTTTCATTTATCTGAACAATAAGATCAGCAGATTGGAAAAGGAAATCTCTGACCTTAATAAGAAAATACTTGGTAAAAACACCATCCAAGAAATTCATGAAAAGCTTCCTATGAAAGCTACTCAGCAATTTTCCCAAGAAAGCAGTACAGTAAAAAAGTCTCAAATTGCTTACAATAATACAAATGATACACAAAAAGACTGGCTGACCCCGGCTTTTAGTTTCTTACAGCAGAATGCCTTAACAATTATAGGAATTTTCACATTGGTTTTGGGAATTGGTTATTTTGTAAAATATGCTATTGATAAAAATTGGATCGGTGAACCTTTAAGAGTTGGAATTGGTTTTATTACCGGAGTCGTTATCATTACAACCGGACATTTTCTCAGAAAAAATTATTCTTCTTTTGCTTCCGTTATTACAGGGGGTGGAATTGCAGTTTTATACTTTACGATTACCATAGCATTTCGGGAATACCATCTCTTTTCGCAGAATATTGCGTTTTCCCTAACCTGTTTAATTACCTTGATTGCTATATTTCTGTCCTACTATTATAACAACAAAATTTTAATCATCTTTTCATTATTCGGCGGTTTTTTAGCTCCTTTTATGATCAGTACAGGACAAAGCAACTATCTATTTCTTTTTACTTATCTAAGTGTTTTAAATATCGGAATGCTGGCTTTGTTCTTTCTTAAAAACTGGAAAAGCGTAGGCTGGATTGCTTTTATTTTTACCCATATTTATCTTTTTTACTGGACGATTGAAAAAACAGACATTCTGAATATTTATTTTTATATTATTAATTATATTATTTTCTACTCTTTTGCTTTAAAAAATTATTTCAAAACAGGAACTTTACTTTCGTCTGATATTTTAATGCTTGTATTAAGCAACCTGCTGGGTATCGTAGGGTCGGTATATATTTTCAGCACTTTAGGGTATGAACCGGTAGTGATCTTCCCTATCGGATTTGCAACAGTAAATGCTTTATTGTTTTACAAAGAATATTCAAAAACTCATTTTGGGATTAATTATTCTGTTTTTGCAGGCATTACGATAAGCCTTATTACAATTGCTTTTGCTTTACAGTTTAAAACTCATTTAATAACAAGCGTCTGGGCCGTCGAAGCAACTTTGATTTTATTTATCTGGAAAAAAACCAGCCACAAGATTTTCAAGATATGCTTCTATCTGTTGCTTCCTCTGGTAATTATTGCACAACTGATCACCTGGGCGCAATATACCGAACTAAAAAATCTGTCTATTGTTTTCAATCCTATATTTCTCACGAGCTCCGTTACGGCGGTTACTATTTTTATCAATTTAATGCTGTTAAGAAAACTTCCCGACAATCAAAAAAGCAACAGTTTTTTCGAAAACATATTTTCAGTAATCAGTTACGGGATAATTTATCTGGCGGTTTTATTGGAGATCATCTATCATATTTCAGAACAACCCTGGATTGTTATTTTCAGTATTGCCGTTCTTTTTACACTGTATTATATTTCCGGGATCATATTATTCAGAAAGAAGCTTGACATTAATCCGATATTGGAAGTAGCGATTATTTATGTATTCTTAGGATTGGTAATCATCGATGTTTTAGTTTCAGGCTCAGGAATTATTTCTAATTTTCTGAAGAAAGAAATCCGTCTTACCTTTTATTATTTATACCTGTTATATTTAATTCCTTTTTTGTATTTAACTGTAAGAATGTTGTCCAAAACAGAGTTTTTCAAGAGAAAAATTTCCTATTGGTACTTAGCTTTTGCGGTTGTAGTTTTCGTAAGCGGTGAAGTTTACCATTGTTATATTTTGCTGAATACTGATATCATTTCCGAAATCCCAATATTAAGAAAGCACTTCAGCCTACTCTATCTGCCGATTATCTGGACGATTCTTGCCTCTTTATTAATCTATAAAGGCATCAAAAACAATCTTGCAGAATACAATAAAATCGGTTTTGTATTGATTGGTGTTATGATTATTAAATTATATGCATACGACGTTTGGGAGATGGATAATATTTCAAGAATTACTGCATTCATTATTTTAGGCATTATCTTGCTTATCAGCTCCTTCTTATTTCAGCGGTTGAAAAAAATTATCCAAACGATGGTTGAAAACAAAGACGAAAAAGAGAATCTCTAAAGTCAAAATCGCAACAAATTCATAAAACAATCATTATTATTAAAATTATTGCAAAAATTTCTTCGGATTTTATAAAAAATAACTATATTTATCAAGTTTTTAACAGTCACTTATTCCTAAACATTATGAAAAAATTATTCTACTCTTTTTTACTTTTATCTTCTGTAACTCTATTTGCTCAGAAGAATACAGCTACAAGATTTGCAGTTGCCAATGATATTGTTGGAACAGTAGATATGTTTACCAGCAATCATAAAGGATCAATCCAAAGTACGCAGACCTACAAAACAGCTGCCAGCCTTCCGCAAAACCTTAAAAAATTCAATTATATTGCAGATAACGGATTAGTAGAATACAAACTGAAGAAAGGTCACGACAATATCGACAGAGTTGCGGTATTTGAGGTTTTGGCTCAGTTCGGTTTGCCAGAAGGCAGTTCTGTGCTTATTGACGGGTATGAATTTACTGATCCTAAAACTTTGCTTTTCGGAGATATCCTCAATCACATGAAAACCATTGATTACAACGGTAAAAAAGCTGTATCGATCACAACAAAACAATAATTTCTTAGACCATATTTAGATGAAAAGGATACTCAAGCGAGTATCCTTTTTAATATTTATTATTCCATTTTTTCTTCAGCTCTTCGTAGATTTTCTTTTCTGTGGCGTTATTTCCCGGTTCATACAATTTTACCGTTCTAATTTCTTCCGGCAGAAAATCCTGATCCACAAAGTTACCCTCAAAAGAATGCGCATACTTATATTCTTTTCCGTAATCTAAATCTTTCATTAATTTAGTCGGAGCATTTCTCAGATGTAACGGAACCTGCAGATTTCCGGTTTGCTTTACCAAAGCCAATGCATCATTAATCGCCATATAAGTGGAGTTGCTTTTCGGAGAAACCGCAAGATAAACAGCAGTTTCGCTCAGAATAATTCTTGCTTCCGGATTTCCGATCACATTAATTGCCTGAAAACAGTTGTTGGCCATTATCAATGCGTTCGGATTGGCCAGGCCAATATCTTCTGATGCCAGAATAATCATTCTTCGGGCAATAAATTTAATATCCTCACCACCTGCAATCATTCTTGCCAGCCAGTATACTGCTCCATTAGGGTCGCTTCCCCGCATCGACTTAATAAAAGCAGAAATAATATCGTAATGCTGTTCTCCGTTTTTATCATACAGCGCCATGGTTTCCTGCAAAACTTCAAGTACATCTTCGTTTTTAATTTCCTGCTTTCCCGAATTTTTATACTGATTTAAAACCAATTCCACAGAATTAATCAATTTTCTTGCATCACCACCCGAATACTGTATCAATGCTTCTTTTTCTGCAACAGTAAAATGGGTTTTCTCATCCTTATTAAATCTTTCGAGCGCAATATCAATCAGTTCTTCAAGCTTTTCATAGCTTAAAGCCTTCAAAACATACACCTGACTTCTGGAAAGCAGAGCCGAAACCACCTCAAAACTGGGATTTTCGGTAGTGGCACCAATCAGAACAATCCAGCCTTTTTCTACCGCATGAAGCAACGAATCCTGCTGGGACTTATTAAAACGGTGGATTTCATCAATAAATAAAATAGGAGATTTTCCTGAGAAAAGATTCTGCTTTTTTGCATCTTCAATCACATCACGAACATCTTTCACCCCGGAAGAAACTGCAGAAAGCTTGTAAAACTTCCTTCCTGATTTTTCAGAAATAATTTCCGCCAACGTTGTCTTTCCTGTTCCCGGAGGTCCCCAGAAAATAAGAGAATTCAGGGTATTGTTCTCTATCATTTTCTTAATTGTCCCCTTTTCTCCGGTAAGGTGCTCCTGCCCAAGAACATCTTCCAGTGTTTTTGGTCTTAATTTTTCAGCTAATGGAATATTTTGGCTCAAAATTTTAGATTTTAAATAAGGTATTTTTTACGTACAAGTTTAAAGCGGCTGTATTTTTCACGATTTTTAAAGAGGTAAAATCTGTAAATCGACGAAGCCCGGATTTTATCCGACAAACCCATATTTGCTGTCTCTAAACTTCTAACAAATTTAAACTAATTTTCAATTTTTTACCCTATTTTTGCAATGTTTTGAAACTTACAGCCAACAAAATAGTCACTTTTCCTTTGGTAATATTCATCAGATTTTACCAATGGTTTATCTCGCCTTTGCTTCCCAAAAACTGCCGATACGAGCCTACATGTTCGCATTATATGGTAAAAGCTTTGCAGGTTCACGGGATCTTCAAAGGATTCTGGCTGGGTGTAAAAAGAATTTCAAGATGTCATCCCTGGGGTGGAAGCGGTTATGATCCCGTCCCGCCAAAAAAATAAATTTAAATAAACAAACTACTAAAAAAATAGAAATGAATAATATTTTTTTCAGAATTTATCTTGTCATATTTGCGTTGATTACCCAATCTCTATGGGCGCAAAATTATTCGGACGGCATGTCCGATGGAACATTAAAAATAAATTCTGCTGCCACTCCGGTAAAGATTTTTTCGACAACGGATGAAGTAAGGCTAAACTCATTTGCTGACAATCCTGTTAAGGAAAATGTACTGATTATTTTAAATGAAACCAATCATGCAGATTATATGATGGCAACATTGGCAAAGTATAAATTGGTACATTATCAGCTTTTCGATAAAAACTTTAAACTGATTACCACTCCTGCGACTCCGGAGAATCTGAAAGAGTTTAAATATGCGATTAAAGCTGCCAAGCCCATTGCGGAAGCAGATACAGTAAGCCTGGAAACTCCTTTTAAAATCTGGGATCCTTCCAAAGGAATTCAATTAGGTCCGATTACGCTGCATTTTTACAGTCTGATGTTCATTTTTGCGTTTGGTTTCGGATATATTTTAATGACAAAAATTTTTAAAACAGATAATGTTAATCAAAAATATTTAGAGCCACTTTTCACATGGACCTTAATTGGGACAATCCTTGGTGCAAGAATGGGGCACGTTATTTTTTATCAGCCAGAATTGTTTAAGCAGGATTTCTGGAGTGTATTTTTACCGATCAGTACAGTTGACGGAATTAAATTCACAGGATTTTCAGGATTGGCAAGTCACGGAGCTACCATCGCTTTAATCTTTACAACGCTATATTATTCATTTAAAATCATTAAGAAAAATCCTTTTTGGGTATACGACAGATTGGGAATCGTGGTGGCATTGGGAGGTGCTTTTGTAAGACTGGGTAACTTTTTCAACTCTGAAATTATCGGAAAGCCTGTAGATCCCAACTCCCCTTTCGCATTGCTGTTTCCACAACAAAGTACAGAATATGGTGTAACAGTACCCCGTTATCCTTCACAGCTATTTGAAGCTATTGGATACGTTTGCCTTTTCGTTTTATTATGGATTTTATACAAAAAAACCGACAAAAAATATCAGCAGGGATGGTTATTCGGTTTGTTCTTTATCATCCTTTGGGCAATAAGATTCTTTGTAGAATTCTTAAAAGAACCTCAGGGAGACGAGTTCATTCAGTTCGGAGGATTAAATACAGGACAGGTACTTTCTATTCCTTTCATGCTTGCAGGTGTTGTGATTATGATTGTTTCTAAAAAGTTCAAGATCACTCAGGCTGAAAACGAAAAACCGGAATAATTCCATAGAAAATAGTAAAAAAGAAAAGCAAGTCTGTTATAACAGACTTGCTTTCTTATCGAATTATATTTGTGAATTTCTATAACACTCTTTCTACCGCATTATTCAATTCCGTAAAAACATTTCCGAATTCATGAATAATATCTGTTGGCAGTACAGCTTCTCTGGAATGTTTTTCAGAGGCAAACTCGGCCGCCCTGCCGTGAAACCAGACGCCTAAAATTGCAGCTTCTTCTTCGGTATATTTCTGTGCTAAAAAAGAGGTCAAAACTCCGGTAAGGATATCTCCGCTTCCTCCTTTTGCCAGTCCAGAATTCCCTGTAATATTATAAAACACTTTTCCTTCCGGATTAATGATCTGCGTATGATGATCTTTTAAAACAATATAAATCTGAAGTTCTTTGGCTTTGTTTTTTGCTAACTCCAGCCTTTCAAAAGAGTTCTCCGTTGCTCCGAATAACCTTTCAAATTCCTTCGGATGTGGTGTTATAATGGATTTCTCCGGAATGAGTTTGATATTCTTTTTATCCTGAGCAATAATATTTAAGGCATCGGCATCTAAAATTAAGGGTTTAGAATAATCTTTGAGGAACTTTAAAAAAGCTTTTACTGTTTCTTCATCAGTTCCTAAACCCGGACCAACTCCGCATACCGAACTTTCATCAATTTCAATATGATCTATAACATCGCTTCCCCCCTCAATAAACATCGCTTCCGGGTTTTCTGTCTGTAAAATTTCGTATCCACATTTCGGAGCGAGGGTAAAAGTCAGGCCGGTACCGGTTTTCAGCGCTGATCTTGTCGCCAAAACTGCTGCTCCCATTTTTCCGTAGCTTCCTGCAGCAATAGTCACTTTTCCGTAAGTTCCTTTATGTGAAAATTCGTTTCTTGGTTTAAAGATATTTTTCACTACCTCATCATCAATGACAAAATCTTCTGTTTCAGTTTCAGAAATATAGTCTTTACTTAAATTAATATCTAAAATCTGAACTTTTCCGGCATATTTTCCGGTTTCAGGGTGTAGAAAAGATTTTTTCCAAAACTGAAAGCTCAGCGTAAAATCTGTTTCAAAAATCGCAGAATTTTCAGAAGAAATAGTATCTGCTTTGAGCCCTGATGGAAGATCTATGGAAATTTTAAGATTGTTTTTTTCATTTAAAAACTCAACCAATTCTTTTAATTCTCCTTCTAAATCTCTGGAAAGTCCTGTTCCGAAAAGTGCATCAATAATTACCGTCCTGTTGTCGAAACGATATTCATTAGCTTCTTTAAATTCCCTTACTGTAATTCCCGAAATTTCCTTTAAACTTCTGAAGTTGCTGCCTGCATCGGGAGAAAATTTCCCTTTGGAATGGGTAAAAACATCCACATCAAACCCTTTTAAATACAACATTTTTGCAATAGCAAATCCATCTCCACCGTTATTTCCGTCGCCACAAAAAACGGCAAAATTCCTGTGGTTTTTACAGTTTTCGAAAATCCAGTCTACACACGATTGTGCAGCTCTTTCCATGAGCTGAATGGAAGAAACCGGCTCGTTTTTTATAGTATACTGATCACAATGGCGAATCTGTTCTGCAGTGAAGATTTTCATAAAGGAAACTGTTTATAATGTATCAGGAGCAATTTACAAAAAGAAAATTTAAAATATGTTGAAATAAGGTTAATCCGTTTTTAAAGCAGATTAATTAATTTCGTCTAACTATATTTCACCAAAAAAGGGAATAGTTTTGTTTTTTTTCGTACCTTAAACCTTTATTTTTGTCAGAAAACTTAAAAAAATATAGATTATGGGATTTTTTAAAGAATTTAAAGAATTTGCATTCAAAGGTAATGTAGTAGATCTTGCTGTCGGTGTCATTATCGGTGCGGCGTTCAGTGCGATCGTAAAATCTTTGGTAGACGATATTATTACCCCTTTGATTTTGAATCCGGCACTGGAAAAAGCAAATGTGAAAAATATTGCTGAACTTTCCTGGAACGGAGTAAAATATGGTAATTTTTTATCCTCAGTCATTAGTTTCCTTATTGTGGCTTTCGTTTTATTCTTACTGATTAAAGGAATAAACAGTCTTAATAAAAAGCCAGAAGAAGTTGCTGCTCCTGCCGGGCCAACCGAAGACCAGAAATTATTAATGGAAATCAGAGATTTACTGAAAAGTAAAAACAGTTTATAAAAATAAAGCACTTCGGATTGAAGTGCTTTCATATTTTAACAATAAGATAATTATTGAATCTGTAAAATACTCGAAATCTGCTCTGCCAGAGATAACCCGATTCTGTCCTGGGCTTCAAGGGTAGAGGCACCCGTGTGAGGCGTCAGGGAGATCTTCGAATGATTTAGAATTTCTTTTGAAGGCGTGGGCTCGTTAATGAAAACATCAAGACCTGCAAACTTCACTTTTCCTGAATCTAAAGCTTCAATTAAAGCAGTTTCGTCGATTACTCCACCTCTTGAACAGTTGACGATTGCCACTCCGTTTTTCATTATTTCAAATTCATTTTTACCGATCATGTAACCGTCTTTCTGAGCCGGAACATGAAGTGTAATGAAATCCGAATGCTTCAACACATCCTGAAGGGGTTCTGTTTCAATATCAACATTAATGAATTGATTGTTGTAGAAAGTTACTTTAATACTTGCTTTTCCAACATTGCTGTCAGCCGCAATTACTCTCATCCCAAGACCTAAAGCGATTTTCGCCACTTCCTGCCCGATTCTTCCCATCCCGACAATACCGATTGTTTTCCCTTTCAATTCGATACCGGCAGCATACGCTTTTTTCAGGCTTGCAAATTCCGTATCTCCTACTAAAGGCATTTTTCTGTTAGAGTCCTGTAAAAATCTTGCTCCCGAGAATAAATGTGCGAAAACCAGCTCAGCAACCGATTCCGAAGAAGCTGAAGGTGTATTGATTACATGAATTCCTTTTTCTCTTGCATAATCTACATCAATATTATCCATTCCTACTCCACCTCTACCGATGATTTCGATGGACGGACAGTTATCAATAATATCTTTTCTTACCTGCGTCGCACTGCGTACCAGAATTGTACGGATCTTGTGCTCATTAATGTAATCTACCAAAAGCTCTTGCGGAACTTTTGTAGTAATCACCTCAAAACCTTTCTCTGTCAATGCATCAATCCCGGATTGATCCAAGCCATCGTTAGCTAAAACTTTCATAAAACTTTTATCGATTTAAAAATTAAAAGATTAAATGACTAAAATATTGATGATAATTTAATCGTTTAATCTTTCTACTAAATTTTTTATTCTTCCTCTTTAAAAACTTCAATTGTTACTTGTTTCTCTACCAAGTCCGTGAATTTTCCTTTATATCTTGTTGCTCTCACCAGGTGGTTATCAATCCAGTGGTAATTTCCGCCTCTTGGTTTTCCGCATAAAACACTGTGATATTTGAATCCGTGCTTGTCTAACCAATCGATTGTAACTTGTTTCAGGTTTTCTGTTCTTGAAGTAAAGAAGCAGATCTGGTGACCTTCATCATACCATTTGTTGATGGTTTCCAGGGCGTCAGGAAAAGGTTCGCAGGTAACCATTCTTTCCGGTTCTTCGTTCGGAACGTCTTCAGTAATGGTCCCGTCAATATCGATTAAGTAGTTCTTTACTCCGTCCTTCAGAATAGGACTAATGTGATCTTTGTACTCTAATTCCATCAGTAAAAATTGAATTGCAAAGGTAGGCTTTTTACATCAAAAAGGCTTATTAAACTTCATTCAAATTATTTTTTTATTGTATTAAAGCAGTCTCAGGGGATTTATTAATAATAAAACGGTTGTTTTTTTAAGTATTGTTAAAATTTTCTTGTAAATTCAATTTTTGAAACTCATTTTCACTTCCGAATTTACATCACTGATTATGAAAAAAATATTGGCATTAATTTTCGCCTTAATCGGTTGGTTTGCGGTGATCATGCAATATCAACTGATGCTTGAAGATTCTAAGTTTACTTTTTTGGAAATGACCATTCAGTTTTTCAGTTATTTTACCATACTTACGAATATTATTGTGGCTGTGTATTTTACTTCTCAATTAGGTAAGAATCCTCAACAAATTGAAAATTCAGGAACTTTGATGGCTATTACTATTTATATTCTTATGGTTGGCTTAATTTATCAGGTTGTGCTTCGTTCCACTTGGAATCCGACCGGAATGCAAAGAGTTGTAGACGAATTGCTTCACGCCATTATTCCTGCATTTGTTTTGCTGTATTGGATTTTTATTGGAAATAAAAATAATCTTAATTACAAACAAATTCCGAGATGGGCAGTGTATCCGCTGATGTATCTTTTCTATATTTTAATCAGGGGACATTTCTCCGGCTTTTATCCTTATCCTTTTGTAGATGTTTTTACAATCGGATATTCTCAGGTTTTGATTAATGCTTTTTTAATTTTGATTTTCTTTACAGGATTGTCGATGCTTTTTATTCGTATTGGAAAGGCTTTGCGAATTTCCAACAACGATTAACAATCAACCATCAACAAAGAAATATGATGTTTTACCAAAAATTTCCAAAATACATTTATTACACTTACATTTGTAGAAATGGAAGAATTTGTAGTTTTAGTAAATCCTCAGGACGAAGTTTTAGGCTTAATGGAAAAGCAGCAGGCTCACATTAATGGCCTATTGCATCGTGCTTTCTCCGTATTTTTATTCAACAGTAAAGGCGAAATGCTTTTGCAGAAGAGGGCTTCAAAAAAATACCATTCTCCATTGAAATGGACAAATGCCGTATGCTCACACCCAAGAATTGAGGAAACATATATTGAAGGAGCCCAGCGAAGAGTAAAAGAAGAACTGGGAATTGACGCTGAAATTACCGAAAAATTTGATTTTATTTATAAAGCAGATGTCGGCAACGGACTTTGGGAACACGAGCTCGACCATGTATTCACAGGAATTTTCGAAGATGAATTTCATTTGAATAAAGATGAAGTGGAAGAAATACGATATGTCTCCATGGAAGATCTGGACAAAGAAATCAGCGAGCAGCCGGAACATTTTACAGAGTGGTTCAAGATCATTTTAGAAGAATACAAACACCATTTTTAGAATGATGAAGAAAACAATTTTAGCATTATCTTTTTTTACAGGTTCTTTGTTATTTGCACAAGCGGTTGCGACGAAAGTTTATGAAAGTGACAGCTATGCCATTACCCTTCCAGAAGGCTGGAAAGTGACGAATGACAGCGATATCATTAATATATTTCCAAGTAATCAGATCGGAGCTATCACAATTTCCGAATATCATGACCTGAATCTACCGAAAACGGAAACAAAAAAATTCATTCTTGCGCTTTACAAATCTTCCGACGACGAAAAGAAGATCAAAAGTAAAAGCGGAAAGAAAGGATATACTGAATATTTTTACGAATATTTAGACGAAAAAGAAAAATTATTCTGGATCACCAAAGTTTTGCAGAAAGATAAAGACCTGTTCCTTATTACCATCAATTGTGAACAAAAATACTGGAACGGCAATTATATGAAGCTTTTCAACGAAGCTTTCGACAGTTTTAAAATAAAGAAATAAATAGAAATAAAATTAAATATGAAGAAAACAGCATTGTACGACAAACACGTTTCTTTGGGAGCTAAAATCGTACCTTTCGCAGGTTTTGAAATGCCTGTACAATACTCCGGAGTTACAGAAGAGCACTTTGCCGTAAGAGAAAAAGCAGGCTTGTTCGACGTTTCTCACATGGGACAGTTTTTCATTGAAGGTGCAGGTTCCAAAGAACTTTTACAATATGTTACAACAAACAATGTAGATGCTTTAGAAAACGGAAAAGCTCAGTATTCTTGTCTTCCGAACGAAAACGGCGGAATTGTGGACGATCTTATCGTTTATAAAATGGAGGACGACAAATATTTCGTGGTAGTCAATGCTTCAAACATCGAAAAAGACTGGAATCATATTTCAAAGTACAATTCTTTCGGGGCAAAAATGACCAACGCTTCAGACGACATGTCCTTATTGGCGGTTCAAGGTCCGAAAGCAACTGAAATTCTTCAGAAATTAACAGAAACTAACCTTTCAGAAATTCCTTATTACCACTTTACAGTAGGTTCTGTTGCAGGTGTTAATGATATCATTATCTCCAATACAGGATACACAGGAAGCGGAGGTTTCGAAATTTATTTTAACAACGAATCTGCGGTAAAACTTTGGGATGCAATCATCGAAGCGGGTGCTGAAGAAGGGATCATTCCTTGCGGATTGGCTGCCAGAGATACTTTGAGACTGGAAAAAGGGTTCTGCCTTTACGGAAACGATATCGACGATACAACTTCTCCAATTGAAGCAGGTTTGGGATGGATTACGAAATTTGACAAAGATTTCCTTTCTAAAGATACTTTCGCAAAACAAAAAGAAGAGGGAGTTACCAGAAAATTAGTTGCTTTCGAACTGACTGACAAAGGTGTTCCAAGACACGATTATCCGGTTGTAGATGCAGAAGGAAACGTGATCGGAAAAGTAACTTCAGGTACTCAGTCTCCTATGAAAAAAATAGGGTTAGGATTAGCTTACGTAAACAAACCTCTTTTCAAATTAGGTTCTGAGATTTTCATTCAGGTAAGAAACAAAAATATTCCTGCAAAAGTGGTGAAAGCTCCTTTCGTATAAGAATGTAAAGATATTTTGAAAGCCGTTTTGCAGTTTTGCAGAGCGGTTTTTTTATTTTTCAGGAGCTTAATCCGGCTATCCACTGTATCTTTTTTGCGACAGGCTCCACTTCGTTCCGCCCGCCGCAAAAAAGGATGTCGTTTCTATCCGGGCTAGAACAAAGATTGTTTTTAAGTTGATTTGTTTCCCACAAGTTGTTTGAGACCTCCGCCAATTGTGTTTTGTTTCCCGCAATCTTTTTGAGACTTCCGTCAATTGCATTTTGTTCCCCACACTTTGTTTGAGACCTCCGTCAGTTGCGTTTTGTTTCCTGCAAGTTGTTTGAGACAACCGTAAAAAATATTTGGTTGAGAATAACGAAAAACCTAACGGGTTTCAAAAACCCGTTAGGTTTAATTTTAAATCATCTCAGGCAAAAGCAGTAAGCCTGCAATCTCCATCAATGGGTTGGACAATATTCAGAAAAAGAATAGTAATTTTTCATACAGATTTATAAAAAGCCTGTCAGATTTCGATGTCTGACAGGTTTTCATTTTCAATTCAGCAATTTTCAGTAGGAAATATATTTTACCTTAGATGCGCCATTTTTGATATTCAGGTTTAGTCTTTCAATTAAAAAACGAACATCCATTACAAAATTGTTCTTTAGATATCTGTCTTCGATATCTTTTCCCCAGCATATTTTCTTATAGAAATCAGTATTTTTCACCAGTGCAGTTTCCAATTCAATCAACTTTAATCGTAAAGGTTCTATTTCGATAAATTCTTCATATTCTTCCCAAAAATCCAAGATTCCCAAATCTATCTCTAAAATTTTTTCGATTTGTCTTAGTAATCTCATTTCGTCATCACCTGCATCGTAAGCATCTTCTCCTGTCATTATCAGATTTAGCCCGTTTCTGTGATCAAAATTATACTGTTCTCTTAATTGTATATATTGTTGATGAGATTCTTCAACATCAAAAACAAAATAAACTTCCAAGCCTAACCCCATTACTTAGCCACACCAAAAAATTCCTGTAAAGCTTCCACGTTTTTCTTATCATTGCCTACAAAAATTTTATCATCGGTCAGAAAAACAGGGCGCTTCAAAAATGTATAATGATCCAATAACAATTCTTTGAAATCCTTTTCTGTCAAAGACTTTGCATCCAAACCTCTAAGCTTAATCTGGGTTGACTTTTTACTGAATAAAGCTTCGTAAGATTTTGTTTTCTCGTACATTTCAGCCAGTTCCTCTTTTGTGATCGGCTCTTTTTTAATCTCACGAAGTTCCCAGTCTGTAAGATCGAATTGCGCTAAAATTTTTCTGCAGGTATCGCAGGTATTTAAATAGAATACTTTTTTCATAGTTCAAAATTAAGATTTAATCTAAACTTTTAAAAATTATAAATACCTTTATTCAAATTTTAAAATCGATGGAGAACAAACCTATTACTTTTCAGTTCATTTCAGAGCCTTCAGATGTCAACTACGGTGGAAATGTACATGGCGGAAGTGTTATGAAATGGATCGATCAGGCAGGTTATGCGTGTGCAACAACCTGGAGCGGAAATTATTCTGTAACCGTTTATGTTGGCGGAATACGTTTTTATGAACCCATTAAAATCGGCGAAATCGTAAAAGTGGAAGCGCAGGTTATCTACACAGGTTCTTCAAGCATGCATATTTCGATTAATGTTTTTTCAAGAAATCTTAAACAGCCGAATTTTGATAAGAAAACACACTGTATCATTGTTTTTGTTGCCGTTGACGAAAATGGTAAAAAACTTCCCGTTCCAAAATGGATCCCGGAAACCGAAGAGGAAAAACAGCAGGAACAGTACGCAAAACGCCTGATGGAGCTGAGAACGCAGATCGAAGACGAAATGAAACCATTCCTGTAGCATGCGCCGAAAAGAATTTCTTAAACTTTCTTCGCTGGGATTTTTAGGCTTGTATTCCTGCGGAATTTCTAATCTTAAAAACAATAAGAAAACATTGGGTATTCAATTATACACCGTTCGGGACGCAATCTCCGAAAACATTGAAAAAACATTGGAAAAATTGTCCGCTTTAGGTTTTACTGAACTTGAAATCTACGGATACAACGGAACTTTTTTCGGAAAGAGCCGGAATGAATTTCAGGCAATTTTAAAAAATACAGGGTTAAAAGTCATCAGCTCTCACCATACCACAGGAATTCTTCATCAAGATAAAGGAACTTTATTAAACAATTGGGAAAAATCCGTCGAAGATCTACATTTTATCGGCACAAAATATATGGTCTGTTCTTATCTTTTTCCCGAAGAACGAACGATTGAAAATTATAAAAAGCTTCCGGAATTATTAGGTAAATCGGGAGAAATTACAAAAAAAGCTGCTATTCAATTCGCATATCACAACCATGATTTTGAGTTTGAAAAGTTTGACGAAACAAAAAATATTTATGATTTTATTTTAGAAAATTCATCACCTGATTTGGTGAAGATGGAGCTCGATTTATACTGGATATCGAAGGCAGGAATCGATCCCTTGATTTATTTTGAAAAATATCCTAAACGATTTCCGTTGTGGCATGTAAAAGATATGAAAGCAGAAACAAAGGATTTTGCCGAGATCGGAAACGGAACGATCGATTTTAAAAGAATTTTTGATGCAAGAGAAAAAGCAGGTCTTCAATATTGGTTTCTGGAGCAGGATTCGAGTAATAAGGATATGTTTGAAAGCATTACAATAAGTAAAAATTATATTCTTGAACACTCTTATTTTAGATAAAATTTGATCCAAAATATGATTATGAAAAAAATTTCGCAACTTATTTGTTTGTTCATGATAATTTCTCTGAATTCACAAACTCACCGGTTTATTTACGAACTTCAGTTGAAAATGGATTCTACCGAAGCGGATTATCAGAAATTCAATATGATCCTGGACATTAATTCCAAAGAGGTAAAATTTTACGGCAAAAATCTGCTTATCGCTGATTCCCTGAATAAAAAGTTTGGAAATATGAACAATAAGCATGTTGATATGACCGGGCAAATTGTAAAGAGAAAAACAAATACTACTGAAAATGAAAATTTTATTAACATAAAATTTGGGTATTATTCATTCAAAACCAACGACAAAATAAACTGGAATATCTCTGGTGAAACTAAACAAGTCCAGCAATATACGCTGCAAAAAGCGACTGCAAAGTTTGGCGGAAGAAATTGGGTAGCCTGGTTTAATAAAAATATTCCTTTTAACGAAGGACCTTTCAAATTCTCCGGACTTCCGGGTTTAGTTTTCGAAATTTACGATACAAAGAAAAATTTCATTTATAATCTTATTAAAAGTCAGGAACTGCCTCGTATTTATTCCACAGAGGATTTCGTTGAATCCAATTTCGGAAATAAAGCAATTCCGATCAATGAGAAACAGAAGCAAAAGCTTGCATTAGAGTTTTATAATGACCCTTTTTCGTTTGAGAGAACCAATTTCAACACCTCAAACAACAATTTAAATATTAATATCGGAGGAAAAGAGATCCGTACCCTTGATGAACTCAATGCACAGGTAAAAAGCATGCAGCAAATTATAAAAAAATATAATAACCCTATTGAAATTGACAAAGCCATTCATTATTGAAATTAAAAATAATATTTATCTTTGTGCTATAAAAGGAAATGGTGTTCTTCCTTACCCAACCGCCTTAAAAAAGCTGATGACGCCTGATTAAAAGATTATTAACAGTAATTTGATCAGGAAAATTATGTCTAAACGTCAACGAACATTCAGCAATACAATAAAATTCCATACAAGATTTTTCTTCAGAAGATTTCCGGCTTTGCCCTATATTTTTAAATGGCTTTGCATCAGTCTCATCATCGGTGCATTAGTGGGAAGCGCTTCTGCAGGATTTTTAAGCTCATTGCAATGGGCCACAGATTTTAGGGAAAATCATATCTGGCTGATTGCGTTTCTTCCTTTGGGAGGTTTTTTTGTCGGACTTTTATATTATTATTTCGGAAAAGATGTAGAAGCCGGAAACAATTTACTGCTTGAGAATATTCATGAGCCGAAAGAAATTATTCCCTTCAAAATGGCTCCGTTCGTCTATTTAGGAACTATTGTTACACATTTTTTCGGAGGTTCTGCAGGACGTGAAGGAACCGCGCTTCAGATGGCGGGTGCTATTTCGGATCAACTGACCAAAATTTTTAAGCTTAATCAAAATGACAGAAAAATTCTGCTGATTTCAGCAATTGCCGCAGGTTTTGGTTCGGTTTTCGGAACACCATTAGCGGGAGCGGTTTTCGGACTTGAAGTTTTCCTGATCGGAAAAATTCGTTATAATGCGATCTTTCCAGCTTTCTCATCAGCAATTTTAGCAGATTGGGCGACAAATCTTTGGAAGGCAAAACATACGCATTATCATATCGATTTTATTCCAAAATTGGAATTTCTACCGATTTTATACGCTGTTATAGCGGGAATTGCTTTTGGAATTTGTGCGGCAACTTTCAGTAAAGCCATGCATTTTGCTAGTTCTGTTTTTAAATCTAAAATTAAATATCCCCCACTTCGCCCAGTTATCGGCGGAATCATTGTTGCTGTCGCAGTTTTTGCAATGGGAACAACAAGATATATCGGTCTGGGAATTCCAACCATCATTGAATCTTTTGAAAAACAACTTCCCTTATATGATTTTGCGTTAAAAATGATCTTTACGATTGTTACACTTTCTGCAAGTTTCAAAGGCGGTGAAGTAACGCCATTATTCTTTATCGGAGCGACTTTGGGAAGTGCTTTATCGCTATTTATTCCGCTTCCCTTTGGTTTATTGGCAGGAATGGGATTTGTCGCAGTTTTTGCGGGAGCAACCAACACACCACTCGCCTGTATACTGATGGGAATTGAATTGTTTGGAGCTGAATGTGGTATTTATGTGGCGATTGCCTGTGTTGTCTCTTATTTATTTTCAGGCAATAACAGCATTTATACCAAACAGAAAATTGGTGAAGCGAAAACCCCTAGATTTGAATATCTGAATGATAAAAGTTTCTCTGATTTGTAGGATTGTTGGATAGTTGTCGGTTGATAGTTGATTACAATTAATGCTGTAATTTTACTACAATCAAAAATAATTTCATTGTTTTGCTAGCAAAAAACTAATAATTCTTTAGCCAATAAAATTCTGAATCTTAAAGATCTGATTTTGTTTTTTTTTATTGGTTCTATCCTGTCTATTCCGACTTTGAAAACAATAGGCTTGAAACCTTTGGCCTTGGCCGTTTTCTTTTGGTTATTGTGAGTGCTGGAGCCCTGTTTATTCTTAAATTGAGCTAAAGCTCTGAGAATGTCTGCCATCTTAGCCTCGATTGGAGCATTTGTTTGAGCTCATTTTTTATGATTCGGCGCGGCAGCTTTGCTGCCGCGCCGAATCATAAAAATAGCGAGTGCGGAAAGCGAGAAAAGCTCCAAAAAATGGAAATTGAAGGTTTAATATTTATAGTTTATCAGATCACTCAATTACAATTCCTTGAATTTTGCCCCTCTCCAAAATGGAATTTCGGAACAACAAACAGGGTCTAATAAATTACAAAAACCTTCCGAAGGTCCGAAAGGCTTTTGCGTATTAAATGTGGAAATGTTTATTTCAGTTGAAATAATATCTTTAAACCGCTGACTGATCACAAGTGTAAACCTGCGGACAAGCAATGTACTGAATACAATATTTTGGTCCTGTTACAGATCCTGAGCAGCTGCATCCGCAAAGTGATAAATCCGGTGTACCGCTTGCTCCTCCTGTGATGTTCTTAAGATCAGCTTTTTTTAATTTTGTGGCGTTCTTTAAAAAATTTTGCATGTGATTTTGGTTTTGAGATTATAATTCAGTTTTAGTTACTTTTCAAAGTTAAACAAATATTAATTATTCAACGCATAATTTAATATTAAATTTTATAATTTATTTGTTTCGTTGAACTTATTAACTGTATAACGAAAATATACATTTAAATATTTCTTAAACAGTTGTAATTATTCTGTAAATTCAAGGTCTTTGTCGTGCGTTTCGGAAACCGTTAAAGCTGAGTAAAAAGCCAATCCAAACACGATGATTCCTACGATTGCTGCACTCAAAATCACCGAAAAATCATTCTTAAAGAAATCAAAACCCAAAATAATCACAGGAACTAACCCGCGAACCATATTGGGAACCGTCGTTGTTGCCGTATTTCTGATATTGGTTCCGAACTGCTCGGCAGCCAACGTCACAAACATTGCCCAATACCCTGTGCCCAAACCAAGCCAAACACAGAAAAGATAATATTTCGTTTCTGTATTGGTATTTCCAAAAAGCATAATCACAACGCCGATAATTGTAAAAACCAACATATAAAAAATCGCCATTTTACGGGATTTTAAAAGATGGGAAATAAATCCGCTCGCTAAATCACCAACAGAAATACCAACATAAGCCCACATAATTGCTTTTCCGGGATTAAGATCCGTAATTCCCAATTCGGGAGCAAACTGATTGGCAAGAACCGCTAAAATTCCGATGCAATACCAAGTTGGCAATCCTACAGCGATGCATTTTAAATAGCGTATTAAACGATCTTTATTGGTAAAAAACGAAAGAAAATTTCCTTTTGAAACAGATTTATTCTCAATATTTTTATAAATCCCGGATTCAGAAACGCTGATTCTCAGAAACAATAATAAAATTCCTAAAACTCCTCCGATGATATAGGAAATATTCCAACCTCCTGCTAATTCTACGGTTAGCTGGGCAACAACAGCACCCATTAATCCAAAACCGGCCACAACAGAAGTCCCAATGGCTCTTAAATTCTTCGGCAGACTTTCAGAAACAAGGGTAATTCCGGCTCCGAGCTCTCCAGCAAGCCCAATTCCCGCAATGAACCTTAAAGCTGCATATTGATACACTAAATGCTCTTTGGGGAAATGTGGCAAAAATCCACAAGCAATATTTGCCAAAGAATATACCAAGATTGATCCGAATAAAACAGAAAGCCTCCCTTTTTTATCTCCGAAAATTCCCCAGAAAATACCACCAAGAAGCAAACCAATCATTTGGGCATTCAAAATAAAGGTTCCGTCAACATCAGGATTTAAACCTAAAGCTTTTAAACTGGGAATCCTCACAATTCCGAATAAAAGAAGGTCGTAGATATCTACAAAATAGCCTAACGCGGCAATGATCACAGGAATAGAGAAGATAAGTCTTGCTTTTGAAGACAAAGAAAGTTCTTGCATTTTGAATTTTTAAATTTTGCTAAAAATAAAAAACCTTTCAATTTCTTGAAAGGTTTTCATAAATTATCTTTTTTCGATTATTATCTAGCAATATTCACCGCTCTGGTTTCTCTAATCACTGTTACTTTTACCTGCCCAGGATACGTCAATTCGTTTTGGATTTTTTCCGAGATGTCGTAAGATAACTGAGAAGCCACTTCATCATTTACTTTTCCGCTTTCTACCATTACTCTCAACTCTCTACCTGCCTGAATTGCATACGCTGATGAAACTCCATCAAAGCTTAATGCTGCAGATTCAAGATCTTTCAGTCTTTGAATGTAAGATTCAAGAACCTGTCTTCTTGCTCCCGGTCTTGCTCCTGAAATTGCATCAGCAACCTGAATGATCGGCGATAATAATGAAGTCATTTCCACTTCGTCGTGGTGAGCTCCGATCGCGTTTACAACTTCAGCATTTTCACCATATTTTTCCGCCCATTGCATACCTAATAAAGCGTGAGGAAGTTCAGATTCCTGCTCCGGAACTTTACCGATATCGTGTAACAGACCTGCTCTTTTAGCCAATTTTACATTTAAACCTAGTTCAGCCGCCATTGTTGCAGCAATATTTGCCACCTCTCTTGAGTGTTGCAATAAGTTTTGTCCGTAAGATGAACGATACTTCATTCTACCTACGATTTTGATTAATTCAGGATGTAATCCGTGGATTCCTAAATCAATGATTGTTCTTTTTCCTACTTCAATAATTTCCTCTTCGATTTGCTTTCTTGTTTTTTCAACAACTTCTTCGATTCTTGCAGGGTGAATTCGACCATCTGTAACCAATCTGTGAAGTGATAATCTTGCGATCTCTCTTCTTACCGGATCAAAACATGAAAGAAGAATAGCTTCCGGAGTATCATCAACGATGATTTCTACACCTGTAACCGCTTCCAAGGCACGGATATTCCTACCCTCTCTACCGATAATTCTACCTTTTACTTCATCAGACTCGATATTGAATACCGATACCGAATTTTCAATAGCCTGTTCCGTTCCGATTCTCTGAATGGTCTGGATAACGATTTTTCTCGCTTCGCTTTTCGCATTCAGCTGAGCTTCTTCCATGATGCCCTGAACGTGTGCCTGAGCCCTTGTCTTTGCTTCAGCCTTTAAAGATTCCACCAATTCAGCTTTCGCCTCTTCTGCAGAATAGTTTGATATTTTTTCTAAAATTTCAACTTTTTTCGCAGTTGCAGTATCTAATTCCTGTTGTTTTCTTTCTAAAATCTCTGTTTTCTTAGCATAATCAGCGATTTGCTTATCCAGATCTTTTTCAAGTTTTCCTGTTTTGCTAAGCTCATCATTCAGCTTATGCTCTTTGTCTTTAATCCTTTTTTCAATCTCCTGCATTTTCTTTTCACGGGACTGAATGTCTGCATCATGCTGAGATTTCAGTTCCAGAAATTTTTCTTTAGCCTGGAGGTTTTTTTCTTTCTTTATGGATTCGGCTTGTACGGTAGCTTTTTCTATAAGGTTTTCGGCATTTTTCTTTGCATCATCTATAATAAATTTCCCCTTTGTATTCAGCGAGCTTTTAGAAAAAACGATTCCTATTACTGCACCAATTACAAGGCAAATAACGCCGACTATAATGGCTGTTGTCATAATCTATATTGAGTTTTAATTGTCTTCAAATAATAAAATAAAAAAGCCCACAATAATCCAGAGATTGAGAGTAAACTCCTAATCAACACGATTTGAACTGATTTCCATTGTCTGTAATCCGGAGAACCGGCACGCCATTCAATGGACATTTGTTCGGTAATTGTTTAGCGTTGAGTTTACCTTTAATGTGTTAGAATTATTGTAGGCAGTTTGTTGGAAAAAAAATCTATTTCCATTATTTTTCATTCAACGATTGATTGATACTGGCTAATCTTTCGTTGGTAGATTGTATTGTTTTATCGTAGTTCATAGACACCACTTCAGCATTTGTTCCCAATTTCAGGGCACACATGGCTAAAGCATCCTGTTTGTCTCTCACATCGAAATTCTGTTCAAAATCTTTAATCATATTCTCAATCTGCTTCCCGACCTTACGCAGTGTTTCTTCCTCTGCCGCCGGTACATTCAGCGGATATACTCTTCCGGCAATGTTGATGGTGATTCTTCTTACCTCCATTATAATCCACTGTTTTGAAGCTGTGCAATACAGAAATCTATTTCCTTTACCAATCGGTTGATGTGGTTTTTCATCAATCTGTTGTGCTCAGGATTTCCTGATATTGCTGAATAAAGTTTTATATTTTTTTGCTCTTCTGCTAATACCTGACCTTTTCTTCTTTCCTCATCATATTTCTTCTTCAACTCTTCATGCTCTGTACTTAATTCTACGAATTTTTCAGTAAGATTTTTATAATTCTTTTGTAAAACTAAAATCTTTTTTTCTAATTCTGAAAAATTGTTTTCTAAATCTTGAAGCATTTCAGGTTTTGTATATTCTAACTATTAGCAAAAATAACAAAATATTAATACTAACAAAAATAAAACGCTCTATATTTTGGTTCCAAACAAAAAAGGAGATACAAAATGCATCTCCTTCTTCTATTTTTTTAACAATTCTTATTCGAATTTAAGGACGAAAAATATTGCTCTAGTCTGTAAAGTTGACATGGCAGAAGTCCAATATGGAGGCGTAGTTGCATTATCAGCCACGATCTCGTTGTTCATGATAAATGTACCTCTTACTGCCGGAGTAAGCTTAAACTTGTTGAAGTAAAACTGAATTCCCATTTCTGCAGACCATGCAAAGTTATGTGTTGTTGATCTGAAAACCTGCTGCATGTTGTCGTCCGTAGAATCTGAATTAGACTGAAGGTTTACCATATAGTTTACCCCCGCTGCAACATAAGGTCTTGAGTTGTACCATCTGTTTCCGTGGAATTCCAGCAATACAGGAACGTCTACCAAGGTTGTTTTAATGTCTCTTACTCTATCTTTTTCCGTTAGCGGCATCGGAATAAAAGGATCATTCGTTAAAGTTCCGGCAGCATACTGGTCGTTCGATTGTGTATTGAAAGTGAGTTGTCTCTGACCAAATTGTAACCCTGGCTCTAATCTTACATCCAAAAAGTCGTTCAGTCTCCACTTAGCGATTAACCCCGCACCGAAACTGTAGCTCTCTTTTGATGTAACAAGATTCTGATTATTATTCATACCATATCTAGGATTCAAAACGATACGGTAGTCTAGTCTGTTACCATTCAAATAAAAACCCCAACTGAATTTCTGCTCGTCAAAGTCTTCCAACTTATCCATTCTGTTACGGGTTCTGAATTGCGCGTTTGCTAAAACTGCAACATTTACTGAGGCTAAAACCAGTGCTTTTAATAAAAATTTATTCATAGGTTACTTTGTTGCTTTATAAATTGTGGCTATACCTAAACTTAGTTTTTTATATTCAACTTTTTTAAATCCTGTATCTAAAAGAATTTGCTTCATCTTTTCCCCGAAAGGAAATGCATTTACAGAATCCGGAAGGTATGTATACGCCCTGTTATCTTTAGAAACCAGTCTGCCGATGGCAGGTAATATATTTTTGAAATAAAACATATACAATGGCCCCATGAACCCCTCAACCTTTGAAAACTCCAGTATATAAACACTCTTGTTATCTTTAACTACTCTTCTTAATTCTGCTAAACCTTTTTTAAGATTTTCAAAATTCCTTACTCCAAATGCAACGGAAACAGCATCGAATCTATTGTCCTCGAAAGGTAAATTCTCTGCATCCCCTTTTTGCATGGAAATTTTGCCGTCTAATTTAAGTTTTTTTATTTTAATAACGCCAACATTTAACATTTGTTGCGATAAATCTAAACCAATTACTTTAGAACCTGTTCCCTTTTCAATCGTAATTGCGAGATCTCCCGTTCCTGTAGCCACATCCAGCACTTCCTGCGGATTATCATTTTTCATCCATTTCACCAAAGTATTTCTCCATAAAACATCAATTTTCAGAGACAATACACGATTCAGCAGATCGTATTTCGGTGCAATATTGTCGAACATATCCTCTACCTGGCTCTTCTTTGTAGCATCAGAATTGTAGGGCGTAATTTTGGTAATATCTTTTGTCAAAACTTAAAACTTGTAATATTCTTTATAATAATTAAGGTAATCCTGCTTTCTGAAGATTTTTGATCTGGACTCCACCTGCTGGATGTTTTTGATCACTTTGTCATAATCTTCATCCACATTGTAGTAAAAATCGTCTGTAAACAATTTACTGAAGCGTTTTGCTCCTCCATAATATGTTTTTCCGTCGATTATTGTCTTATCAAGCGCCAAAAGTAATGAATCTTTTTTAAGATTGTATCCATAATACTGATCATTGATATAATAATCCTGATGGGCAATATTGATAAGACCACGCACTTTATTTACTTCAAACGCAGAATCGAACAATAATTTTTTATTCTGATCAAAAACCTTAATGGTATTTTTTCCTTTATTAAGATCCACAGAAACAGTTTGCCCTCCGGCGATAGTTCCTTCCGAACCGTTATTTATCTTATAGTAAAATGTGTTTGGAGTAGGATTGTCTACCACATAAGCATTCTTTTTCGCTAAAAAGAGAAAGTAGACCCCAAAGGCAACGATAAACGCCACAACTGCAATAAGTAAGCCTTTTAAGGACGGAGTGTTTTTCATAAGATTGTAAAGTACAATTTTTGCAAATTTAATAATATTTTTAATTCTTTGTTATTAATATTAATTATTAACTTTGCATCTTTAAAAAAATCATATAAACGAATGCCGAATACGATCATTATTGGTTCTGGATCTTACCTTCCCAGCAGAATTATTGGAAGAGATTATTTCTTAGATTCAGAGTTTTATTCAGAAGACGGGGTGAAGATTGACAAGCCTGCTGAGGAAACTATTTCAAAATTTGTAGAAATCACAGAAATAGAAAACAGGAGATTTATAGAAGATGATCTTTCGAACTCACAAATCGGTTACGAAGCTGCAAAAATTGCTATCGCAGACGCAAATATAGATCAGGAAGAATTAGATTATATTATTTACGCAAGTAATTTCGGAGAAGTTACTGTACACGGATATGCTGACTTTATGCCGACAATGGCTGCAAGAGTAAAAAATAAATTAGGCATTAGAAACAGAAAATGTGTTACTTACGATATGCTTTTCGGATGTCCGGGATGGGTAGAAGCAATGATTTTGGCTGACAATTTAATTAAAGCTAAAGTGGCCAAAACTATTTTGGTAATCGGTGCAGAAACATTAAGCAGAGTAACAGATCCGCACGACAGAAATAGAATGATCTTTGCAGACGGAGCCGGAGCGGTGGTTGTAAAAGCGACCGACGAAGAAAATGTTGGGATTATTGCTCACAACACCATTTGTGACAACGGACCGGAGTTGGATTACTTAGCAAACGGACCTTCTATCAATAAAGAGTCCGACCAGACCCGTTTATTCGTAAGAATGCAGGGTAGAAAAATCTACGAGTATGCTCTGAAAAATGTTCCGGCAGCTATAAAAGAAACCATCGAAGACGCAGGTCTTTCTATTGAAGATATCAACAAAATTTTGATCCACCAGGCAAATGCTAAAATGGATTATGCCATGATCGAAAGACTTCACAAGCTTTATAACGTGAAAGATTACGACCATTCCATCTCTCCAATGACGATCCAGGACTTTGGAAATTCGTCTGTTGCAACTATTCCTACCATGTTTGATCTGATAATTAAAGGAAAAATGGAGGGTCAAACGTTTAAAGAAAAAGGTAACATTGTGATGACTTCGGTAGGTGCCGGAATGAACATCAATGCTATCGTGTACAGATTTCCTTAATATTATTTAATTTAAAATATAAAAAAGCACAGGGAAATAATTCTTTGTGCTTTTTTTAAACCTAATTATGCAAAGAAATTTTTTAATCATTGCGGCGATCTTCCTTCTTTTGGAAGTTTATATTTATCAGGCGATAAGAACTTTAACGGATAATCTTTGGCTAAGAATCGGTTATTGGGTTATCTCATTCGCTATTTACGGGTTTTTCGCCTACGAAGTCAACCATTTCAGTAGAGCCGACAGAAGCATGGTAAGAGCACAAATTATGATCTCTTTGTTTCTGGTGTTCATTTTGCCTAAAGTTTTCATAGTTCTGTTTTTATTAATTGATGATATTTTCAGAACCGGAAGTTATTTGATTGGTTTCACCCGACCGGCCGAGAACTTTTTCCCGGAAAGGAGGAAATTTTTAAGTATTATGGGATTAGGTTTGGGAGGCGTTCTTTCAGCCCTGTTCATCGACGGAATTACGTTTGGAAAATACCGTCACACAGTAAGAAGGGTGAGAATTAATTTCAAAAATCTCCCAAAAAGTTTCAAAGGATATAAAATCGTACAAATTTCTGACGTTCATAGCGGAAGTTTTTCTGATCCGAGCAAACTGCAACATGCCATTGATTTGATCAATGACCAGAATCCAGACCTTGTGTTATTTACCGGAGATATGGTGAATAATGTTGCTGATGAATTCAAACCCTTCATTCCTCTATTTTCGAAGATCAAAGCGAAAGACGGAAAGCTTGCCGTTCTTGGAAACCACGATTACGCAGATTATGTGGAATGGAGCTCTTTGAATGCCAAAAAGCAAAATCTTGACACATTGATCGATTACGAAAAGCAAGCCGGATTTGATATGCTGAGAAACGAACACAGAGTAATCGAAAAAAATGGCGAAAAAATATACATTTTAGGCGTTGAAAACTGGGGATTAAAACCTTTCCCACAATTCGGAAAATTAGATGATGCTTTAAAGGGAGTTCCTGAAGATGCGACAAAAATTTTAATGAGCCACGACCCTACCCATTTCGATTATGTAGTTAAAAAACATCCAATAGACGTTCATCTGACACTTTCCGGTCACACACACGGAATGCAGTTCGGTTTGGATTTAAAAAATGTAAAATGGTCTCCCGTTCAGTATAAATATCCAAAATGGGCAGATTTATATGAAAGTGAAGGAAAAATGCTATACGTAAACAGAGGTTTCGGAGTTTTAGGATATCCGGGAAGAGTGGGTGTTCTGCCGGAGATTACGCTTTTTGAATTGGCTTAATTTAAAATAAACAGTGGTTGATTTAGATACTTTTCGGAGAATATTTCGATAAGTGTTTTTGAATCAACCGCTGCTTTATCAAATCTTGTTAGAACTTCACGAACTTTGGGATACTCATCTACAAATTCAAGGTTTTCGATTTCTTTTAATCCAAAATCATTCATTATTTCTCTGAAGAAATTTTCATCTATACCCCAATATTTTATATACTTACTTTCGTCAATAAATATTTCGACCAGACTTTCATCATCATTATAAATCAATCCAAAGCTGATAAAAGCATCTTGAGTCAGTTCTTTTTTATATTGACTAATAAATTCTAATATTCCGTCTCTCTCCTCATAATTTCCATAATTAAGATCAAAGTCAATATCTCCAAATAAAACAGCAGCAACATCAGGTAATGTTTGTGACAGAGATAAAACTAAGCTCCAAAGATCAGAATTATCAATATTTATTTCAGCAAAAAAATTAAATCCAATTGATTTGTTTTCAGGATTATTTTTATTAAGCCTGAAAGTATATCCTTGAACAATATTCGCAGTTTTACTTTCTTCCCATCCTTTTAAGATTGAAGGATTATTGGGAATTTCATCTCGATTTAAAAATCTTATAGTTTTGGGGAATTCTAAAGTGGGTTTCATAGTTAAAAAATATAATCTTTCATACGCGATGTAGCCATCTCCTTCTCGTTGATCCAACTAAGGAGAGAATCTAATTTATCCTCCATTTTTTTTCCTGAATTTAATCTTCTGTAAAACGGAACCTCAAACTTATATTTGTTAAAATCCGTAAACTGCCAAGAGTTAAGATAAATCAAAACAAAATCATCTTTCTTCAATGTTTCGAAAACCATGCTTTGATAATAACCTGTCGGCAGCATTTGGAATACAAAATCATTGTATGGCAACTGACTGTATGGAGAAATACTTTCCGGAACAACACTCAGACCATCCTCTTCGTTAATCTGTGTATCTCTTTTCAGACGTTTGAAAGGAAAAAGGATATTCGCATTATCAATATTGGAAACGTAATTAAATTCCAATGACTTCAGACTTTCCTGTGGCTGTTTAAAATCTTTTTGCCGGATTCCTTTAATCTGCTTTTCTAAAAATTCCTGAACAAATTTCTTTACATTTTCAATTTCTTCAAGGCTGGAATTTTTATTGTAAAAAGCAATTTCATGCCCTTGAGATGAAATTGCTTTTAGTAAATTCTGAAGTTTTTCTGCAATAGAAATCTCCACAAAAAAACTTGCCTTTGTATCGTGAATATCTAAAATTCTAAGAATCGCTTTTGTATTCTCGGTTGTGATTTTCAATCTTTCATCATCGGAAATTTCTACTCCTTTTTTACATTCAGCTTCAATATTCACGATGTTAAAAGTTAATAAAACCATTTAAACTTAATTTTAGATAAAATTTTTAATCAATTAAAAATCAGATGTTAAAAACAAAATTAATTCAATATCAACTTTAAGTATTAATTTTTATTTAATTTTACTTTCAAATTCTTGATCATGTCTTTTGTCATCTCAGAAATTCCAAAATCATAAGACAATCCCCAGTCCTTTTTCGCCACAGAATCATCAATTGAAGCAGGCCAAGAATCTGCAATCTGCTGTCTGAAATCCGGTTTATAATCAATCGTAAATTCAGGAATTTCTTTTTTAATTTCTTCCGCTAATTCTTTTGGAGTAAAAGACATTCCACCCAAATTATAAGACGAACGAACCGTTACACTTTCTTTCGGAGCTTCCATTAATTTCAACGTTGCATTGATCGCGTCATCCATATACAACATCGGCATTCCTGTGTTTTCAGAAATGAAACTTGTGTATTTACCCTCTTCAATGGCTTCGTAGAAAATCTCAACGGCATAATCAGTCGTACCTCCACCAGCTGGAGTTTTCCATGAAATCAAACCAGGATATCGGATACTTCTTACGTCTACTCCATGCTTATCAAAATAATATTCGCACCATTTTTCACCCGCCATTTTAGAAATTCCGTAAACCGTTGTAGGATTTAGCACCACATCCTGCCCTACATTTTCCTTTGGAATTCCTTTTCCGAAAACCGCAATAGAACTTGGCCAGAAGATCTTTTGAATAAGCCCCTCTTTCGCCAACTCGCAAAAATGAAGCAGAGGTTCAAGATTTAATTTCCATGCAAAAATCGGCTGCTTTTCTGAAGTACCCGACAATAATGAAGCCAAGTGATAAACCGTTGTGATTTCGTAATCCTTAATCACCTGTCTTACCAGTTGCGTATTCGTAACGTCCATTCTTTCGTAATGTCCTGCAGAAGTAATTCCCTTTTGCCATCTGTCTAACCCTGAAGCAACCACATTATCTGCTCCGTGGATTTCAACAAGCCTGTTCGTAAGTTCGGTGCCGATTTGTCCTAAAGCACCTGTAATAAGTATTCTTTCCGTGTGGGATTCCATTTTAAACTTTTATTAGTTGATCGAAAGCAAAAGTAAATATTTTACAGACTATCTTAAAACAAAATTGTAAATTCGATTACAAAATTTGCAAATGAAAAAGATTATTGTTTCACTTATCTTATTTTCTCACACACTATCAGCACAATACACTGATATTAATATTATAAAAGAAGTAAAAGTAAGAAATAAGGGAGTTGTTGTTTCCGCACATCCGCTGGCAAGTGAGGCTGGTGCAAAAGTGCTGAAAATGGGAGGAAATGCTTATGATGCTATTATCTCTACCCAATATGCTTTAGCTGTGGTCTATCCTCAAGCCGGGAATATCGGTGGTGGCGGATTTTTGGTGGGCGTAAAAAATAACGGTGAAAAATTCACGATCGATTATCGGGAAACAGCTCCCAAAAAAGCCACACATGATATGTACGTGGACAAAAACGGAAAAGCCAATACCGATCTTTCGCAAAACGGAAGATTAGCCGTCGGAATTCCCGGAAGTGTTGCCGGATTTTTTGCCACGTTAAAATATTGCAGACTTCCGATGAATCAATTGATTCAGCCTGCGATTGATTTAGCTGAAAAAGGATTTGCTATTACCGAACAGGAAGCAAATTTATTAAACTCACATAAAGATCATTTTCAGAAATACAATCAATCAGCGAATGTTTTTGTTAAAAATGTTCCTTGGCAAACAGGTGATATTTTAGTTCAAAAAGAATTGGCAGAAACTTTAAAATTAATTCAAAAACATGGTTTAAAAGGATTTTACGAAGGAAAAACTGCTGAACTTTTGGTATCTGAAATGAAAAAAGGAAACGGAATCATCACCCTGGAAGACTTAAAGAACTACAAAGTTGCCGAAAGAAAAGCCTTGGAATTTGATTACAAAGGAAACAACGTCGTTTCTATGCCATTACCTTCAAGCGGCGGAATTTTGCTGGCTCAAATGTTAAAAATGGCAGGGTATGAAAACTTAGAAAAATATCAACAGAATTCAACAAAGACAGTACAAATTATGGTGGAAGCAGAAAGAAGAGCTTATGCCGACAGAGCCGAATACATGGGAGATCCTGATTTTATTCAGGATAAAACATCCTATTTGATTTCTGATGAATATTTAAAAAACAGATGGAAAAATTTCAGCTTCAATAAAGCGACTCCAAGTTCAGAAGTTGGAAAAATTATACAACAACCAAAAGAATCTGATCAAACAACGCATATTTCCGTGATTGATAAAGATGGAAATGCAGCTGCCGTTACTACCACCTTAAATGGTTTGTACGGAAGTAAAGTCGTGGTTTCGGGTGCCGGATTTTTCTTAAATAACGAAATGGACGATTTCTCAGTAAAACCTGGCGTTCCGAATATGTTTGGAGCAGTCGGTGGAGAAGCAAATTCTATCCAGCCCAACAAAAGAATGCTTTCTTCAATGACTCCAACGATTGTTCTGAAAAACGGAAAACCGTACATGGTTGTCGGAACTCCGGGTGGAACAACAATTCCAACTTCCGTTTATCAATCGATTGTTGATATTGTTGATTTTAAATTAAATGCCAATCTTTCCGTTAATTCTCCGAAATTTCACCACCAGTGGCTTCCTGAAACGGTTGCTGTTGAAAAGAACTTTCCTGAAACAACCATTAAAGATTTGGAAAAATTAGGCTATAAAGTCGAAAAATGGAACCAGATTGGAAGAACGGAAATGATTCTGATGGATGATAGCGGAAATATACATGCAGTTGCGGATGGTCGCGGCGATGATTCTGTGGCAGTGGAATAACAAAAATCTATTTAAACTGTCATTCTGAACACAAACTGAAGATCTGAGAACGAAATTCAGAGTGAAGTACATCATAAAAGTATTCTTTGTCGGAAAAACAATTTGGATATAATAAATTTTCAGCTCAGGCTTTCAGCCTGAGCTGAAAATTCTCATGACATTTGTCATGA
Organism: Chryseobacterium arachidis; assembly: GCF_900129245.1. Lineage (GTDB taxonomy): Bacteria > Bacteroidota > Bacteroidia > Flavobacteriales > Weeksellaceae > Chryseobacterium > Chryseobacterium arachidis. The sequence continues at coordinate 567,454 of NZ_FQUT01000001.1, read as the reverse complement.
TTTAAAGCAAATTTTACTAATTTCCGCTTTTAAAAATCAATATTCTTTTGAAAAAGAAACAAATTCATCAGCAGCTTTATTTCCAGGTTATTATCGCGATCATTGCAGGAATTCTACTAGGAAAATTTTATCCGGAATTAGGCGAAAAAATGAAACCTTTAGGCGACGGATTCATCAAATTAGTCAAAATGATCATTGCTCCGGTTATTTTCATTACACTGACTTTAGGAATTGCCCACATGACCGATCTTAAAAAAGTCGGAAGAATTGCCATCAAAGCAATGATTTATTTCCTCACATTTTCAACTTTAGCATTAATTATCGGTTTGGTTGTCGGAAATATTTTACAGCCCGGTCATGGTTTAAATATTGATCCGGCAACACTCTCCGGAGACGTTTCTCAATATCAGCAAAAAGCTCATGAAACGACTTTGACAGGTTTTATCATGAATATTATTCCTGAAACATTATTCAGTCCATTAGTTGGAGAAAATATTCTGCAGGTGCTTTTAGTAGCTATTTTAATGGGAGTTGCTTTGGTTTTAACAAAAGAAAAAAGCCAGAAAGTGACCGAATTTTTACAGGATCTTTCGACTCCGGTTTTCAAAATTGTTCATATGCTTATGAAACTTGCGCCCATCGGAGCGTTTGGAGCCATGGCTTTCACGATTGGTAAATACGGACTTCATTCTGTTTTAAACCTTATCCTTTTAGTCGGAACATTTTATATCACTTCTGCCCTGTTTGTTGTCCTTGTCCTGGGAGCAGTTGCATGGTACAATGGTTTTAATATCTTCAAATTAATGTATTACCTAAAGGAAGAACTTCTTTTGGTGCTGGGAACAAGCTCATCGGAATCGGCACTTCCGGGCATTATGGAAAAGCTTGAAAAAGCAGGTTGCTCAAGAGCTATTGTAGGTTTGGTTGTTCCGACCGGGTATTCTTTTAATCTCGACGGAACCAATATCTATATGACCTTAGCTTCACTTTTTATCGCTCAGGCTTTGAATATTCATTTGCCAATTGAAAAACAAATTATGCTTCTTTTAGTTGCTATGTTGAGTTCAAAAGGCGCTGCCGGAGTTACCGGAGCAGGTTTTGTTACATTAGCCGCAACTTTAGCTGTAGTTCCCGAAATTCCTATTGCGGGAATGACTTTGATTTTAGGAATCGATAAATTTATGAGCGAATGTCGTGCTCTAACGAATGTTATCGGAAATTCTGTAGCAACTGTTGTTGTGGCAAATTGGGAAAAACAGCTGGATAAAACGCAACTGCAATATTGTTTGGATCATCCGAATGAAGTGGAGAAAAAATTGGAGGTTTAATTTTTTTTAGCTTTTCCACGTTCTCCGTACTTTTTAGGATTCGGGGCGGCAGCGAAGCTGCCGCCCCGAATCCTAAAAAGTACACACTTAAACAAATGATTGGATGAGATTTCGTCATTTTTTCGTCAGAATCTAAGCAAAGATTATAAACAGATTACTATAAATTTGTAAAATTCTTCCGGAATGACAAGTATAGGAATCAGTCTTAAGATTGCTCTGTCATGTGAATCCCCTACAATGACTTAAACCAAGATACTTAAGCTCGCAGGCTGAACTTTCACATGAATGGGTGATTTTATTTTATTGAACTCTCCGTCCAGATGCCAGTTTTTGGTATTGACTTTAAATTCGATTTCGGAAACCGGAAGATAAGTAATGTAGTCATCTTCTTTAAGCTTTTTGGTAAACATTCTGAAGGCAAAAAGCGGAGAATACGTTAACGGAAATTTTTTCACCAAAACCATGTCTACCAAACCGTCACTCTTGCTCGCCTGTGGTGCAATATATGCGTTGTTTCCGAACTGGCGGGTGTTTGCGATATTAACCATCAGGTATTTTCCGTTGTATTGCTGATATTCTTCATTAAAAAATTTAAGCTTAATCGGTTTATAGCTGAAAAACGTTTTCAGGGAAACTTTGATATAATTCTTAAATCCACGGTTTGTTTTTTCAAATTCTTTTACCACTTTTCCGTCGAATCCGGTTCCGGAAACATTAATGGAAAGCTTGTTATTTACCGTAAAAGTATCGATCTTTCTGGAATTTTTCGCCTTAATTTTGTTCAATAACTCATCTAAGTTTTTGCTGAATTGTGTTTCGTTGGAAAAACCATTTCCGGAACCTGCCGGAAAAATAGCCAGAATTTTATCCGTGTTAATGAGGTTTTTAGCAACCGTAGAAATAGTACCATCTCCCCCGATCGCCACGAAAATATCCACTTCATTAAAATGTTTCTGAATAAATTCATCTGTTCCCGGGATAGATTCTGAAATATAGTACAAAGGATTTTCAACCTTCGTTTTCAGTTCACTGAGGAAAGGCTGATAATTTTTTTTCGCCGAAAAAGGATTGATGATAAAGGCTACTTTTTCCATTGTCGCAAAATTAAAAAATGCTTCCCAATCAGGAAGCATTAATATTACTTAATTTTCATTCTTTCTTTAAACTGAGGAATTAAAGTGCTCCCTAATTCCTGCCAGGAAATGGGGATTATAATATCTCCTGCTGCAAAAGCCGTGATTTCATATGGGCTGTAATGAAAATACAGGTTTTTATCATCAAAATAAAAGTTTTGTGTTGCCGGAATGACGTCTACCAATAGCATTTCAGAATTGTTCACTTCCCCGTTTTCATCCGTTGCACCACCGTTTGCTTTATTGATATTTTTCAGCAACAAAGCTTCGATCTTATTTTTCGGCATTGATGTGATATCTTTCAACTCAACCTTTTTATTGTTTTTCAAATCGAAAACCCTTTCCGAAAAGCCGTAATTATCATGCGCCCCTCCCGAATATGATCCCCAGGAATACTGAATGTGCATATAATCATTTTTGTTGGAGATTAATTTCATCCCGGAACTTTCGTACCATTCCTGGGAGAACTGTATATCAGAAATCCAGTCTTTGTTATCTTTTTTAATTGAATTAAAGTAATTCATTTTATCTTTTTGTAAAAACTGTTGCAAGCCTTGTTTAGAATAATCATTATTTCCTTTGATGCTAAAATAAATACTGTCTAAAAGCTGCTTGTTCTTTATCGTTGGGAAAACCAATAATTTAGAATCGAATTTAGCCGTCAGAGAATCTACAATTTTTGCAGAATCTGCTATACTTACCGAATCGACCACAAATTTTTCAGGCTGAGCCGTTTCAATTTTTTCTGAACTCTCAGTATTTTTCTCAGCTTTATTACATGAAACTGCAAACAGTGAAGAAATCGCTAAAACAGCAATGATGTTTTTCATAATTTTATTTTTGTTCTTATATGCAAAAACCATTCAAAAAATGAATGGTTTTAAGATTATTTAGAAAAAATTTCAATTATTGCTTTTTCACTAAACTGATGACCTGGTTTTCCTGTTTGGAAGCTACTCCCCAAATCTGTTTGAAGGCAGGATAATATTCTTTAGAATAATTCGGACTCAAAATTTTGGTGGTAGAAACCACTTCAAGCTTATTCCCTTTCTGTTCCGCCGTGTAGCTGTATTCAATTTCTTTATCGTCCGTCACAATTTTTTTGTTTTTCGGCATTTCTTCTACCACATATCCTTCAGGAATTTCCAATGCAATTTTCTTAATTCTTGTAAAAGGTGAAGTAAAATCGATCATGAATTTTCTTTCTTCCGTCTGATCAAATTCATTTGAATTTTTATTCAGAAACAACATTGGGTTAATGATCATTTTCTTTCCGATCTTATCAATTAAATTATCCGAAGAAAACTTCATGGTGCTTTCAAAATCTCCGTTTTCAAGAACTTTTGAATCAATACCCGTAAAATCTATGGCGTAATTATCTTTATACTGTTTCTTATATTTATCGGCGTTATCATCATAGCTTTCCTTCGCAAACATGGCGTAAGTCCCGGTATCTTTATCCGAATAGGTTCCTGAAATGCTTCCGTCATCATTGATTTTTGCATCTGCCGTCAAATACGTAAAACTTGTTTTAGCATTCACCATCGATAACTGCTGAACTTTTTCTTTATTAATTAAAATCCCGAACTGATTCCAGTCCCTCGGAGGTAACTGATCCATAGCAGACTGCTTCGCCGTAGCATCATACAAATGGAAACCGTCTTTAGTCTGAATGGCAGCAATTACAAAATTCATATTGGAAACATTCGGTGATGCAATATTGATTAATCCGTTGTTTATTGTGGAAATTGTCAGCGGATCGGCTTTTATTCCCGCTTCACGAAGCATCATAACGAGGAAAAGGTTGATCTCCGCAGCATTTCCGGTCTTTGTTTCCAGCATTTTTTTAATCCCTCCTTCTGTATAAATTCCGCGGTCTTTATTCCAGGTAAAGGTATTTTTCACATAGTTGAAAACAGCATTTGCTTTCTCAATTTCATTAGAAATTTCGGCAATATGGGAAGGCATATTTTCTTTTGCCAACCTTGTTTTTTTTAATTCACCTCCGAAATCTTCATTTTCATACAACCTTTCTTTGATCTGTTCCCATGATGAAGAATACAGCTTCAGCTCTTTGAAATTCGTTGAGTGAAGTTCAGCACTGATCTTTGTTCTGTAATTCCTGTCGTTATTTACAAATTTTTCAGCTTTAAAACCCTTTATATTTTCATAACCGAATCTGTAGGTTCTGTAATTCAATCCATACATCATTTTTTCCGTAACTTCTTTGTGTTTCGGATTTAAAAAACCTGTGTAGTTGACATTATACGCAATATTTGAAGGACTGTCCAGCACATATTCCGTATACAAAGACGGTGTATCCGTTTCGATAAGAATTTCAGGAATTACATATAAAAAGGGCGAAACAACTTCATATTGATATTCAATAACAGATCCGTTTTTCACATTGGGAAAAGCAAACTTAGAGATGGAAACATATTTGCTTTCCTTGCTTTTATACTTTGAGCTTTTATCAACTTTTGTGGCAACAGAAGCTCCGTTTTCCAGGTTATAAGTGAAGGCTTTGATTTTGGAAATTGTTTCCTGATCGCTTCCGTTCTGGTATAAAGGGATTTCAAGATTCAACCAATCTTCAGCTTTATCTTTATCATAAATTTTAACCCTGTAAAAAGCTTTTTTAATGAGATTTCCAGTATTGTAGTCGATATTAAAATGTAACGATTTGTATAGAATCTCTGCGGGTGCATTCTCATCTAAAACCGATTTTTGCTTGGATAAATCTGCATCATTAAATTTCGGATATTCGAGAAATTCATGCTTTTGGGCATCAATAAACATAAAATTCATTGAGCAAAAAGCAACTAAGAATATTTTTTTCATGTTAAATTTTAGAAATTAAAATTTTTGAGTTGTCAATGTTAATTGTTTTTTTTCTGAAGCTGACGTAATCGTTATATTTTTCCTTTGGATAAAGACCTTTATTGATTCTGATGGCTCTGTTCACTTTTACTCCGTCCCCGTTCTTAATAAAACTTAATTTGTAAGTTCCGAATTCTGAATTTAAAGTCACGTTTTCGGGAAGCTCATCCACTTTAAAGTTTTTAGGAATCGTAAAATTAATCTCATATTCATCTTCGAAAGATTGTCTCAGTTCGAAAGGCAGCTCCCTATTTTCTTCTGCTTTATATACATTGTTTGCATAGATCGGAACAGCTCTGAAAATCATGCTGTTCCCCGCATTTTTAGAATAATTGTTGGCTTTAAAATCAAGATCAAATTTGGCAACCGCATTATCTCTGTCATTCAGAAAGTTTTTCATTTCAATTTTTTCGAAATGTAAAAGATCCAAAAGATTTTTCATTGTTTCATTCCTTTCTTTCGGAGACATTGTAGCCAAGCTCAAATTATTATCATACTGAATTCCAGTATAAGAAAAGTTACCTTCACCTGAAATACTGTTATCTTCATTCAGATTGATTTTAAGAACCTGCTTTTCCTTACTTTGATCGGCTGTATACACCGGAGTTTCAACAAGCTCAATCCCATCTTTTTTTATGGCAAGAACGTTTCGGTCTGTTGTATTATAGCTTAGATGGTTAAAAGCTATCTGCTGAGATGTATTTTCCAGCCAGATATTTCCTTTTTCCGTCGGAATCATCAAAATCACATGATTTCCACCCATCTTCGGAAAATCTTTATCAAAAGATACCGGTGAAGACCCCGAGTTAATTACTGAATAATATGAAGGAATACCCGCTTCATCCAATAATGTTTTCATATAATTCGTTAAACCCTTGCAATCCCCGTATCCTTTTTTCTGAACCTCATCCGGAAGCATCGGCTGCCAACCGCCAATTCCTAATGCTACGAAAATATATCTCGTTTTGGTCTGCATGTATTGGTAAAGCTTTTTCACTTTTTCTTCCGTTGTTCCCTGTAAGTTTAATGCGGCAACTTCTGTTTTAATGGCAGGTGTAGACAAAGAAACAGGCTGTAAAATACTGTTGTAATACCAGGATCCGAAATCGCTCCAGCTATAGATATTGCCTTGTTTCCCTTCAAGATTGAATTTCGTTAAAGCAAAGCTCACTTTCGGTAAAATTTTCACAGGTTGCGGCAACAAAAAAGCATTGTCTATCGCCGGAACATTTTTATAGATATATGTTTTCTCTCCCGCATTATCAGTTTCAGAAACTGCCGTGTAATTGTATGCTGAAGGATATGTTTTCGTTTTAAGTTCTATACCAGATTTGTTAATAATCTTCATTTGAGCTTCTTCTAAAGAAACGTTCGTTGATCTGAAGGGCACAAAATCCGGTAAGAAAATTGTATTTTCATCACCAATCTGATAAGAGAATTCAATCGTGTAAGGATATTGAGTCGGCGTGTATGACAAAGCCATTACCCGGTTATTGGAATAGAAAGTACCTTGATTGTTATTCGCAAAATCTCCAAAATCCGATTTAGAAAATGACTTTACTTTTTTTCCAGATTCATCGTAAATATTTACTTTGATATCCGAAATATTATCGCCTTTTTCATAAGGAATAAAAACCTGAGCATCGGAATCTCCGTCTTTATTGAGAACTGTAGTTACCGTGTAATATTGATATTTAATGTCATCAATTCTGTTGATCTGAATCGTTGTAAAATCTTTTCTGATAACCGCATCTGCATTTTTCTTAAGATTTTCTGGGATCGCAGAAACAGGAAAGTTTTGCGAAAAGTACAAAGAAGCTATAGAAAGCGCTCCCATACAAAGTAATTTCATCATGGTTATTAAAATTGAGCAAAAATAATAAAATCTTATAACTGTGGGAAATAATTTTTATTGTATTAAAAAGACTTCATATTAAAATAAAAAAAGACTCCATTTCTGAAGTCTTTTAATTTTATATTAAAGGCATTTAACTATGCATCAATCTTAGCATATTTTGCATTTTTTTCGATAAATTCTCTTCTTGGCGGAACCTCATCTCCCATCAACATAGAGAAAACACTGTCTGCTTCAACAGCGTTATCGATTGTTACCTGTTTCAAGATTCTGTGTTCAGGATTTAGCGTTGTTTCCCAAAGTTGTTCAGGATTCATCTCCCCAAGACCTTTGTAACGCTGAACTTCAACTCCTTTTCCGTCCGGAGACATTTCTAAAGTGAACTCTTCACGTTCTTTTTCATTATAAGCGTATTGCTTTTTATTTCCTTTTTTCAATAGATATAAAGGTGGTTGAGCGATATAGATATATCCGTTCTCAATTAATTCCTTCATATATCTGAAGAAGAATGTCAAAATCAAGGTTGAGATGTGGGAACCATCGATATCGGCATCGGTCATGATTACAATTTTATGATATCTCAATTTGGCCATATTCAACGCTTTGCTGTCTTCTTCTGTACCAACAGAAACACCCAATGCAGTATAAATATTTTTGATTTCTTCGTTATCATAAACTTTGTGAAGCATTGATTTCTCAACGTTCAAAATTTTACCTCTTAATGGTAGAATTGCCTGGAAAAATCTGTCACGACCCTGTTTTGCCGTTCCACCCGCGGAATCTCCCTCGACTAAGAAGATTTCTGATTCTGCAGGATCTTTTGATGAACAATCAGACAATTTTCCGGGAAGCCCTGAACCTCCCATCGGAGATTTTCTCTGAACCATTTCACGGGCTTTTTTCGCAGCCTGCCTTGCTTTTGCTGCCAAAACAACCTTTTGTACGATTAATTTCGCTTCGTTAGGGTTTTCTTCCAAGAAATTGGTCAGCATTTCTCCTACAATCTTATCTACAGCACCAGAAACTTCGGAATTTCCTAATTTTGTTTTGGTCTGTCCTTCAAACTGGGGTTCCATCACTTTTACAGATACAACTGCCGTTAAACCTTCACGGAAATCATCTCCGGTAATTTCTACTTTCTCTTTTGCAGGAAGTCCCAATTCATCTGCATATTTTTTCAAAGTTCTCGTTAAAGCACGTCTGAAACCTGCCAGGTGGGTACCTCCTTCGTGTGTATTAATATTATTAACGTAAGAATGAAGATTTTCGTTGAATGATGTATTGTAACGCATCGCTACCTCAACCGGAATATCGTCTCTTTCACCTTCCATGAAGATTACGTGCTCCATAATTGATTCGCGGTTTCCATCGATGAACGCAACGAATTCTTTCAACCCCCCTTCAGAGTGGAAAACTTCAGATCTGAAAGATCCGTCTTCCAATTTTTCTCTTTCGTCTGTAAGCGTGATGGTGATTCCTTTATTAAGGTAAGAAAGCTCTCTTAAACGGTTTGCTAATGTATCATAATTATACACCAATTCTGTAAAGATCGTATCATCCGGCTGGAAGAACTGCTTTGTCCCTCTGCTTTCGCTGTGACCGATTTCTTCAACACCTGTTTGTGCTTTACCTTTCGAATATATCTGCTGATAAACGTTTCCGTCTCTGTAAACCGTCGTTACCATTTCGTTGGAAAGTGCATTCACGCACGATACCCCAACTCCGTGAAGACCACCGGAAACCTTATAAGAATCTTTATCAAACTTACCTCCGGCTCCGATTTTTGTCATTACAACCTCAAGAGCAGATTTTTGTTCTTTTTCGTGAAAGTCAACGGGGATACCTCTACCGTTATCCATCACCTCGATTCCGTTTCCTTCTTTAATAGCAACAAAGATCGTGTCGCAGTATCCTGCCAACGCCTCGTCAATAGAGTTATCTACTACTTCATAAACCAAATGATGGAGACCTCTTACTCCCACATCACCAATGTACATCGAAGGACGCATACGTACGTGCTCCATTCCTTCCAATGCCTGAATACTACTAGCTGTATATTGTTTCTGACTCATATCAAATATTAAAAATTTTGCTATATGCAAAGACTTACAAATATCGTGATTTTTTTCGAGGTACGAAAGTTAAAATATGTCAAAAAAATATAGATTTTAAAAGGCAAATCACAACAATTTTCATTTGAAAAAAGATCAAAGTTAAAACCTATTCTCCAAATCGTTGCTGTTGTAAATCATGCTGAACATCTTTAATTTATCCTTACCTTTAATACACAAAAATTGATATTTATGGACGACTTTCTTGCAGCTCGTGCACAAATGGCGATGTCACTTGGCTTTCACATCATTTTCTCCTGTGTAGGCATGGTAATGCCTTTTCTGATGGCTTTCGCTCACTGGAAATATTTAAAAACAAAAAACGAAGTTTACAAAGGGCTTACCAAAGCCTGGAGCAAAGGTGTTGCGATACTTTTTGCAACAGGAGCTGTTTCCGGAACCATGCTTTCCTTTGAATTAGGACTTCTTTGGCCACAATTTATGAAACATGCGGGACCTATTTTCGGGATGCCATTTTCTCTGGAAGGAACCGCCTTCTTTATTGAAGCCATCGCCATCGGATTTTTCCTTTATGGATGGGACAAATTTAATAAATGGTTTCATTGGTTTTGTGGATTTTTGGTAGGATTAAGTGGTCTGGCTTCCGGAATTTTAGTCGTTGCAGCCAATGCATGGATGAATTCGCCTGCCGGCTTTGATTATGTTGACGGACAGTATTTAAATATTGACCCTATTAAAGCCATGTTCAATGACGCTTGGTTTCCACAGGCTTTACACATGACGGTTGCTGCTTTTTGTGCAACAGGATTTGCAGTTGCAGGAGTTCATGCCTATTTAATTATGAGAAAAAAGAATGTCGAGTTTCACACCAAAGCATTTAAAATTGCGGCAGGATTTGCTTTAATCGGAGCCTTTGGAGCGCCTTTAAGCGGTGATGTTGCTGCAAAATCCGTGGCAAAAAGGCAACCTATCAAATTGGCTGCGATGGAAGCTCATTTTGAAACAGAAAAAGGTGCCTCTTTCGTGATAGGCGGAATTCCCGACGAGAAAAGAGAAGAAATAAAATATGCCGTAAAAGTTCCCAAAGTTCTGAGTTTTTTAGTGGCAAATGATTTTAATGCTGAAGTTAAAGGTTTAAAAGATTTCCCAAGAGACGAATGGCCTCCGATTGCCGTTGTACACTATGCTTTTCAGATTATGATTTTCTTTGGCGTCGTGATGATTATGATCGGAATGGTTTATTTATACGCCACCTACTTCAAAAAAGAATGGCTGACTAAAAATTGGCTGTTAAAAACGTTTTTATTTGCAACACCGTTTGGATATATTGCTTTGGAAGCGGGATGGACGGTAACCGAAGTCGGACGGCAACCATGGATTATTTACGGAATTATGAGAACTGCAGACGCCGTAACTCCGATGCCTGGAATTCAATATTCGTTCTATTTTTTTACAGCGATTTTCGTTTCGTTATCATTAATTATAGTGTTTCTTTTAAGACGACAAATACAGATGGTTCCGAGATTGTATGACCCGACTGATGCTCAGTTTAATCCTAAAAACAAGAAGTCATGATTTATGTAGTCATAGGTTTTCTTTGGCTGTCGATCTGCCTTTACGTAATTTTGGGAGGAGCTGATTTCGGCGCTGGCATTGTGGAACTTTTCACAAAAAAAAGAGCACGTGATAAAACAAAAGAAATCATGTATGAATCCATCGCGCCGGTTTGGGAAGCCAATCACATGTGGTTGATTATTGCGATTGTAATTCTGTTCGTCGGTTTTCCTGAAATTTACACGACTCTTTCAACTTATCTTCATATTCCGTTGGTTTTGATGTTGGTTGGAATTATTGCGAGAGGAACCGCTTTTACCTTCAGACATTATGATGCCGTGAAAGATGACTGGCAACATGTTTATACTCAGATATTCTATTTTTCAAGTTTATTAACTCCGTTTTTCCTGGGGTTGATTGCTGCTGCGACGGTTTCACATTCTATCAACCCGGATGCGACAGGATTTTTAGAATTATATATTTTCAGTTGGCTGAATTGGTTTGGCGTTGCGGTGGGATTATTTACGGTTTCAATTTGTGCTTATCTCGCTTCAGTATTCGCTTTGAGAGAAACGACCGACCGACTGGAGTTAGGTTTAATGATCAAAAAATCAAAGCAAACCATGATTTTCGTGGTCATTACGGGACTTTTAGTTTTTATTACGGCTTATCTTTCGGATATTCCTTTATTGATGTGGGTTTTCTCGAAACCTTTGGGAATTATGGCAACAGTTTTTGCAACGATTTGTTTGTTACTGATTTTAAGAGCGATGAATCGTCAGAAATTACTTCCTGTAAGAGCTTTGGCAGGATTTCAAATTATCATGATTCTGGTTGCAGCAACGTATCAGCATAATCCGAATATTATTCTTTTTGCGAACGGACAGCATCTTTCGTTATTAGAACACGTTGCAGCTCCGAAAACGATTTCTGCTTTGGGATGGGCATTGATGCTGGGTTCTTTATTTATTCTGCCGTTTTTGTTTTATCTGATGGCTTCGTTTAGTAAACTGAGGAAGTAGTAATTTTATATATAAAGTTTCGGCGGCAGCTTCGCTGCCGCCGAAACTTTCCCATTATTTTTTAAGCAAAACAATTTCAACCCTCCGATTTTTTATAAAATCTTCTTCCTTACGTTCAGGATAAACGACAGGATTAAGATGTCCTTGTCCCGTTGCTTCTATGCGTTTGGAATCAATTCCCTGTTTTATCAAAAATTCTTTAATCGCATTTGCCCTTGTAAATGAAAGATTGAACGTTTTCAAATCAAGATCTTCACCGTCAAAATTATCGTAATCACAGCAAATATGGCCTTGCAATTCGACGACGACATTTGGATTATCCTTCAGAATATTAGCAAGGTGGATCAGCATTTTATCTCCTTTTGGAAGCCAGACGTGACGGCCTCCGACAAAATTAACATCCGGCAACGAAAAAACATCTCCAACTTTCATTTCAGAGACTTTCATACTGAAAAAACTGGCAAATGATTTTCCTGATTTTATTTCTCCGGAATCTAGGATATGATCAATAAAAATATCAACTCTCCTATTTTTCCCGCGAAGCTCTTCCGAACTATTATCGTTGATTTGCTTTTCTTTTCCTAACCCGACAACACTTTCCAGTTTTATATTATTTCCAATCTTTTTCTGTAAATAATTGTTAACTGTATGGGCACGATTTTCAGACAATTTTTTATTGTATTCTGAACTTCCCGAAATATCACAATTCCCAAAAATCCTGAATTTCAGATTACTTTTTAATTGGGCTAAACTATCCAATTTCTTTTGAGACACTTTATTGAGTTTATAACTGTCATACTCAAAATACACAGATGTAAGCATTTGTGCATCAAATTTCACAAAAAAGAAAAACAGAAGAAATACGAGAAAGGTTTTCATCGATTTTAAGTTTTATAAAGAACGGAAAATATGAAATTATAGTTTATTTAAATAAAAAAATCCTGAAAACAAATTTCAGGATTTAATGTATATTTTGTTTAAAATTTTAAACCAATTTCATCAAGACATTCTCATCAATTTTCTCCACTTTCACCAAATTATTTTTAGTTAAAGTTTTTGATGCTTTGTCCCATTTTTTACCGGAAAGTTTAGATTGCTCTTTCACTTCAGCCAAAGCAATTTGCTCTCCTGATTTCAAGATTTCAAGAATAATTTTCTCGTCTTCTCCTAATTCTATTTGAGGAACTGCTTTTTCAGGTCTCATTTGAGGGAAGAACAAAACTTCCTGGATTGATGCATTATTCGTCAGGAACATGATCAATCTGTCCATTCCGATTCCTAACCCTGAAGTTGGCGGCATTCCGTATTCCAACGCTCTCAGGAAATCTTCATCGATGAATTGTCCTGCTTCATCGTCACCTTTTTCAGATAATTTTAACTGCTCTTCAAAACGCTCTCTTTGATCGATTGGGTCGTTCAACTCAGAATAGGCATTTGCGATTTCTTTTCCGCAAACCATTAATTCAAAACGTTCAGTAAGACCTTCTTTGCTTCTGTGTTTTTTGGTCAACGGTGACATTTCGATCGGATAATCTGTAATGAAAGTCGGCTGAATGAAGTTTCCTTCGCATTTTTCACCAAAGATCTCATCGATTAATTTTCCTTTACCCATCGTTTCGTTAACATCAATTCCGATAGATTTTGCAAAGTCGAATAATTCCTGCTCAGTCTTACCAGTAATATCAAAACCTGTAAATTTCAGGATCGCATCTGTCATAGAAAGTCTTTGGTAAGGCGCTTTAAAGTCAACTTCATGCTCTCCAAATGTAGCTTTCGTCGTACCATTTACCTGAATTGCACAGAATTCCAACAATTTCTCAGTGAAATCCATCATCCAGTTGTAATCTTTGTACGCAACATAGATTTCCATTGCGGTAAATTCTGGATTATGCGTTCTGTCCATCCCTTCATTTCTAAAGTTTTTCGAGAATTCATAAACCCCGTCAAATCCACCAACGATCAATCTTTTCAGGTATAATTCGTTTGCAATTCTTAAATATAATGGAATATCTAAAGCATTGTGATGTGTAATAAAAGGTCTCGCAGCCGCTCCACCAGGAATTGACTGTAAAATAGGAGTTTCAACCTCGAAATATCCTGCATCGTTGAAGAACGTTCTCATAGCATTAAACAATTTTGTTCTTTTCACGAAAACTTCTTTGATGTGAGGGTTTACCGTTAAATCTACGTAACGCTGTCTGTATCTTAATTCCGGATCGTTAAATCCGTCATGTACTACTCCATTTTCATCGGTTTTTGCTTGTGGAAGTGGTCTCAACGTTTTAGTTAAAAGCGTAAAGTTTTTCACCAAAACTGTTTTCTCACCAACCTGAGTGGTAAATAATTCTCCTTCAATTCCGATAATATCTCCTATATCTAAAAGGTGCTTGTAAACTTCATTGTATAAAGTCTTATCTTCACCTGTACAGATCTCATCTCTGTTAAAATACACCTGAATTCTTCCTGTAGAATCCTGCAGTTCAGCGAAAGAAGCTTTTCCCTGAATTCTTCTGGACATTAATCTCCCCGCAATCTTAACCTGTTTATTATCAGCGAAATCCTGTTTTATAGATTCTGTCGTATCTGTAATTACATATTCATCTGCAGGGAACGCGTTGATTCCCATTTCAACAAGCTTGTTCAGCTTTTCTCGTCTAATGATTTCTTGTTCTGATAATTGCATTGTATTTATTTAAAATAACGTGCAAAATTAGTGAATTTTGAATTGATGGTCAATGGCTTTTTCGAGAAATATAATTTATTTCATATAAAATTCAATTCAAATTATTGAGTCCGAATTTAAATGAACCAATTTTTACGATTTTTTTGAGGAATAAAAGTCCAAGCCAATATTCTGCTTACTTTCTGACCTTGAGCCATGTCAATGGTTTTGAATTCTATTGCTTTAAGCTTTTTTAAAAGTGACGTCAGCTTAAATAAATTATCTTTTTTCGAAACTAAGCATGTGAACCAAAGAACCTGGCACGAGAATAGAACACTTTCTTCAATCATTTTTGAGATGAAAGCAATTTCTCCACCTTCACACCACAATTCAGATTGTTGTCCGCTGAAATTCAGCAGAGGCTTACGGACTTTTGATTTGTTAAGGTTTTTCGTTTTTCTGAGATTCCCCTTTAAGGCAGATTCTTCAGAATCATGAAAAGGAGGATTGCACATAGAAAATGTAAACCGATCTTCAGGTTGAATAATATTTTTGAATATATGTTCAGCATCAGGCTGTTTCTTTATATGAATGGCCGACAGTAAATCCGGATTATGATCTAAAATGTGTTGAGCGTTTTCCAAAGATTCTTTATTGATATCCGTTCCCAACATTTGCCAGCCATACGACCGATGAGCAATTAATGGATACACAAGATTGGCTCCTGTTCCTATATCCAGCGCGTGAACTTGCAGCCCAGCGGGAATTTCCCTTTGATCTTCAGCCAGCAAATCTGCAATGTAATGTACATAATCTGCTCTTCCGGGAATAGGAGGACAAAGGTTTTTCTCAGGAATATCCCAGTTCTTAATCTGGTAATAATGTTGCAGTAATGCTTTATTAAGCAATTTGACAGCTTTGGGAATGCTGAAGTTAATCGTTACCGTCTGGTAAGGGTTGGTAAAAACATACTGTTTCAGTTCTGGCACACAAGAAATAAGCGTATCAAAATCATAAGGATTACGATGCAGATTTCTTGTATGCAGACTGGATTTTTCGGCAGACATTTATTTTTTCTGTCTTAAGATATATTCTACCATTTTTTTAGCATCTTCTTTAGATACCTGAGAATGGGCAGGCATAGGTACACCACCCCAGACTCCACTTCCGCCTTCAATAATTTTGGAAACCAGCAGTTCTATATCTTTATCAGAATATTTCTCTGCGATTTCCTGGTAAGAAGGTCCTATCATTCTTTCATTTACCGAGTGACAGCCCGAGCAGTCGAGAGTTTCAATGATCTGATCTCCCGAAAGACTGCTTTTTGCAGGTTCTGAACTTACTGTTTCAGAGGTATTGTCAACAGGGGTATTTTCTTTTTTAGAACAGGAAAACATCAGCATCGCCAGACATCCTGTCAAAAACAAATTTTTCATTATTTCGTCAGAGTATCCGCTTTTGCTTCGTTTGCAGGAACAGATTCGGCAGCATTTACTTCTACAGCTTCAGTTTTTCTGGCAGCAGTAGAATCCACTACAGTTGGAGCATCCGGTTCCGGTAACATTGTGTTGCTGTCTTGTAAGTCATGATTAGGCTTTTTTGAACAACTAACTGCCAATAAACCTCCGATAAATGCGATTGCTAATACTTTTTTCATTATTTTTTCTATAAAATTTAGACAAAAATATAAAAAATAAAGTTTTAAACTCATGATAAATATCCACTTTGAAAATATTTATAAGAAAATTTTCAGGATAGCCCTTAATAGTATAAGAAAATATTAATTCACCACAAATTGAATTGTTTTCATTATTTTGTTAATTTCGCACAATCGATTAATTCAAATAATAATTATTACGAAAACTTATGATTAAAAAAACTTTAGGAACATTACTTTTGTTCTCACTTTCTATGCCAATTCTATCTTGCGACAATTCTACGTCCAATGAAGAAAATCAGTATTCCGACAAAATTGAATCTGTAACTCTCTTGAAAACCCAAAAATCCTGGGACGGGACTTTGTATGAAAGCTATCCTACCGGACAGCCTGAAATCACTATTCTGAAAATTTCCGTTCCTCCTAATAAAGCTTTGGATTGGCACAAACATGCGGTCATTAATGCCGCCTATGTGGAAAAAGGAGAAATTGAAGTCGAAAGGAAATCCGACGGGAAAACACAGTGGATAAGACAGGGACAAACCGTTCCGGAAATGGTAGATGTTGCCCACAGAGGAAAAACCGGAGAAAAGGGAGCTACCTTAATTGTATTTTACAGCGGCTCGCCTGATGTTCCGCTGTCTGAACCCGTTCATTAATTTTTATTGAGTTTAAAGCGGTATTTATTAAGGGTATTTTGTAAATTTAAAGAATGATTTTCATCTCAAAGCTTTTATTTTTCACAAGTCACCATGGTTTTCTCACGGTGATTATTCTCTTTGCATTTTTTGTCTTATTATCTGCATTAACTAAGAAATGGTGGTTTCTACTCTCCATCTTGCCTCTTTCTATAGCAAACGGAATCGGCGGACAGTTTTTAAATGCATGGTTTTTAAACAAATACGGTATTGAAAGTACTGCTATTATCACTTCCGATATTCAAACCAATTCTACCTTAAATGACGAATATATCCATGATTATGAAGCTATTGTAAAAAAACAGGATGGCAAATACATCACCACATTTTTTTCAACGACAACAGCCGCAATTTATCCTATTGAAAATGCAATCAGGATTCCGCAGAAAGAAAAGCCCTTTCCCGTAAAATTTATTCCCGGTTATGAAAAAAATATAGTTATTCTCTATCAAGAATCCGAAGAAGGAAAAATGCTATTGAAATATGAAAAACGGGCGCCCGTTGAAAAAGCAAGAATACAATATGAGGCCGATCCGAAAAATCAGGAATTTATCCGGGAATATAGTACAGCATTAAAAAATTACCTGAAAGAATATGAAGATTTAGAATATGAAAAAAAGCTCCACGAGTTAGATATACACGAAGAATAGATCTAAAATTTATAATTTTAAGATCATTTAATTTCAGATTTTTATTTTTCTGTATTGAAAAAAATATTTACATTTGTCCCATGATTATTTCAAACAACAAAAATTGGTGGTGGCTTTCAAACTCTTCGTCGGGTCTGAAGCTATGGTCTTGTTGTTGAATTACAGCCGGAATTTATAGAAAAAAAATACAGAGACTTTGACGATTGCGTTGAAGTCTTTTTTTATGTCTAAATCTCAAAAATTAAAAAATGTCGAATTCCATTATAAAAATTAAAACAAAATCTAAAAAAACATTGGGCGATCTTCAAACCCCGATGAATATTTACCTTCAAATCAGAGACAAATTCCGTGATACCATTCTTCTGGAAAGCTCGGATTCTAAAAATATCGACAATAATTTTTCATTTATTGCCGTGAATGCCATTGCCGGAATTGAGATTAAAGATTTAAACGAATACGAAATTAAACTTCCCAATCAGGCTCCTGAAAAGAAATCATTGAAAAATGAAAATATTTCTGAATTATTAAACAATTTTTCTAAAACTTTCGAATGCGAAAAAACACACGATAAAATTGAAGAAACAGCCCAGTCACTTTTTGGATATACAAGTTTTGAAGCCGTTCAGTTTTTTGAAAATGTAATATTTAAGCCTCAAAGCAAAGAAGTTGAAATTCCTATTTTGCGTTACAGATTATATCAATATGTGATTGCAATCAATCATTTTAATGATGAAATGCATCTTATTGAAAATCAAATTGACGGGGTAAAATCTGAATTTAGAACCCTGGAAGATTTTATTAAAAACAAAAATGCAGTCGTTTATCCTTTTGAAAAAACAGCAGAAGAAACTTCAAATATAACCGATGAAGACTATTTACAATTGGTTGAAGTTGCCCAGAAACACTGTATGCGGGGCGATGTTTTTCAGTTGATTTTAAGCAGAAGATTCGAGCAGAAATTTCAAGGCGATGAGTTCAATGTGTATCGTGCTTTAAGAAATATCAATCCGTCGCCTTATCTTTTTTATTTTGATTATGGAAATTATAAATTATTCGGCTCAAGTCCGGAAAGTCAACTGATTATAAAAGATAACAAGGCCATCATTCATCCAATTGCAGGAACTTTCAAGAGAACCGGCGATTTTGAAACCGATTTACAATCAATCGAATCTTTAAAAAATGATCCGAAAGAAAATGCAGAACACACGATGCTGGTCGATTTGGCAAGAAATGATCTGGGAAAATTAGGAAAAAATGTAACAGTTGCGAAACTCAAAGAAATCCAGCTTTTTTCTCATGTTATTCACATGGTGAGCGAGGTGACGGCAGAACTGGAGGAAAACACCAATCCTTTTGAAATGGTTGCCACCACCTTTCCGCAGGGAACTCTGAGTGGCGCTCCAAAACATAAGGCTTTACAGCTAATCAATGAGTACGAAAAAGATTCGCGAGGTTATTACGGTGGTTGCATAGGTATGATTGGTTTGAATGGCGATTGCAATCAGGCCATTATGATCCGTACTTTTTTAAGCAAAAACAATACGCTGTATTATCAGGCCGGAGCGGGGTTAGTGGCAAAATCAAATCCAGAAAGCGAACTGCAGGAAGTAAATAATAAGCTTAATGCCTTGAAAAAAGCGGTGGAAAAAGCAGAAAATTTAGTTGTTGGTTGATTGTTGTTAGTTGATAGATTTTAAAAGCATAAATATGGAACAAAAGAATTTAGATGTTTGGATTGAATCGAGAGAACTAACGAAACTTGTTTAAGATTCAACAAAAAGTTACCCAAAAGAAGAAATTTTTGGATTGACAAACCAAATGAGAAGATGTACGGCTTCCGTTCCTTCAAATATTGCAGAAGGTTGTGGAAGAAATACTTCAAAGAAACAATACATTTTCTTTTATTGCAAGAGGTTTTCTTTTTGAACTTGAAACACAGTTTTATTTATCATTAGATTTAGAATACATAAATGATGAAAAACTAACAATAATTTCAAATCAGATTACAGTTTGCAAAAAGTTATTAAACGGATTTATTAATTATTACAAAACAAAATAATGACAGATATTTCAAACCCAACAACCAATAACCAACAACCGACAACCAAGGTTCTCGTTTTTGATAATTACGACAGCTTTACCTACAATCTCGTTCAGATTATCGAAAGAATTCTGAATGAAAAAGTCGACGTTATCAGAAATGACCAAATTTCATTGGAAGAAATTGAGAAATATGACAAAATCATTCTTTCACCCGGTCCCGGAATTCCTGAAGAAGCGGGAATTTTATTGGATTTAATTAAAAAATATGCTCCTACAAAAAGTATTCTTGGTGTTTGTTTGGGTCAACAGGCCATTGCAGAAGCTTTTGGCGGAAACCTCATCAATCTCAGCGAAATCTATCACGGTGTTGCTACGGAAGCTATACAAACCAGTGAACACAAACTGTTCAAAGATTTGCCACAAACTCTTGAAGTCGGAAGATATCACAGTTGGGCAGTCAACCCAGAAAGTTTTCCTGATGAACTTGAAATTACAAGTACAGACAGTAAAGGAATGATTATGAGTTTGAAACACAAAACGTACGATGTTCATGGTGTTCAGTATCATCCGGAAAGTATTCTGACACCTGATGGGGAAACGATTATTAAGAATTTTTTATTGTGTTGATAGATTTTGGTTGATGGTTGATAGAAATAAATAACTATTAAAAACCATCAACTAATTACTAAAAACCAACAACGATTTACACTATGAAAGAAATCCTACAATACCTGTTCAATCATCACACCTTATCCAAATCTGAGGCGAAGGCGATAATGATTGAGATTGCTCAGAATAAATTCAATGCAACGGAAGTCACCGCTTTTATAAGCATTTTTTTGATGCGGAATATTACACTGGAAGAGCTTAAAGGTTTCAGAGAAGCGTTACTGCAAATGGCGGTTCCGGTAAATTTGAGTACCATCGATACAATTGATATTGTTGGAACAGGAGGTGACGGAAAAAATACCATTAATATTTCTACTTTGGCAAGTTTTGTCGTTGCAGGAACCGGACAAAAAGTGGCGAAACATGGCAATTACGGGGCTTCAACAATCACAGGTTCATCCAATGTGATGGAAGCTTTGGGCTATCAGTTCAAAAAAACTTCCGAAGAATTGAATCAGGATTTAGAAAAAGCAAACATTTGTTTTCTTCACGCTCCCTATTTTCATCCGGCCTTACAATCGGTTGTTACATTAAGAAAATCTTTAGGTTTACGAACTTTTTTCAACCTTTTGGGTCCGTTGGTGAATCCCGCAAAACCTCGACTTTCAGTGATTGGAGTTTATAATCTTGAAATTGCGAGAATTTATCAGTATTTGCTTCAGAAAGAAATCCGGGACTTTGTTTTGGTTCAAGGAATGGATGGTTATGACGAAATCAGTCTTACCCATGACAGCAAAATCATTACAAAAAATGGGGAAAATATTTATTCGGCGGAAGATTTAGGTTTTAAAACTGTTAATCCGGAAAATATTAAAGCAGGAAATACACCCGAAGAAACTGCAAAAATTTTCAGAAATATTTTAGAAGGAAAAGGCACAGAATCTCAAAATGCAGTGGTTTTGGCAAATGCAGCCGTTGCATTATATTATACCAATAAATTTGGAACTTACGATGATTGCCTGAATCTGGCAAAAGATAGTCTGGAAAGTGGAAAAGCGTTACATTGTTTGAAGCAATTAGTTAATCATTAAAATAAGATACAAATGAATAAACTGCTCATATTTTTAGTCTTTTCTTTTTCATTACAAGCTTGTAAAGATAAACCCCTTGAGAAAAAAACAATTCCGGTTGTGAAAACTCACGAAAAAATGGTGGAACTCTCTAAAGCGGAAAGCGAAAAAATAATAGAAATCATTAGAAATGGAGACGTTAAAGGTGTCCAAGATTTACTCAGCAAAGGAACCGATGTAGATTCCAGATTTGATGGATTTTTTAGAGGAGGAAGACAAGAGAATGCAACGGATGCTTCTAATAAAGAATGGACAATGCTAATGCTAGCAACTTTTTACAATCAAATAAAAATTGCAGAATTGCTGCTCGACAAAAATGCGGATATTAATCTTCAAAATAAAGCAGGACATACTGCATTTTTCTTAGCTTGTGCTAACAGAAATGAGAAAATGGCAAAGTTTCTATTAAACAACAACGCAAATGCTAAAATTGACAGTAAAGATTCAGATGGAACTTCTGCCTTGCAATGGGCTTTAGCTTATGAATGGAACGACATCGTTAAAAAATTGTTAGATCTGAATGTTAACGTGAATAGCTTCAGTAAAGAAACAGGAAGAAACACGCTTTTGGATGCATTATTCAGCGAAACTATTTCCCAGGAAGTTATTTCAAAAATAATAGATAAAGGTGCTGATGTAAGCTATACCAATCCGAAGGACGGAGAAAATGCTCTGATGTGGGCTTGCAAAAAAGGATTTATCGACATTGCAAAGAAGATTGTGAGCAAAGGCGGAAATATCAATTCGGTTTCGAAAAACGGTACCACTCCACTTTCCTCCGTGTCAGGAAACGAATTGTGTTCAACGGAACTTATGGATTTTTTAGTAAAAAAAGGTGCGAAAATAAATACTGAAAAGTATGGAAGAACACCATTAATAGAAGCAGTTTCCTCAAACTGCATCGAAAAAGTAAGAGATCTCGTAGAAAACGGTGCCAATATCAACCAAAAGAGCGAAGGCTTCGGAGGTGTTTCTCCGCTAACGGAAGCATTGTGGCAAACGAATCTCGAAATCACAAAATATCTTGTTGAAAATGGTGCAGACGTAAATATACAGAGAGACAATGGGGAAACTGCACTGCTTGTGGCGGTCTGGAACGAAAAAAATCTTAACGCAGTAGATTTATTAATACAAAAAGGGGCTGATGTGAACCAAACCAACGACGATAAACAAACTCCTCTTTTAAAAGCTATTCAATATAATCTTTACGACATTGCGGTTTTACTGTTAAAAAATGGAGCAAGCACCGATGTTAAAGATTTTTACGGTCATACAATACAGAGTACATTAAAAGAAACGGTAGAACGAACAGGAAACAAAAAATGGCTTGCCTTAAAATTATAAAACCTTAAAAGAATGAACATTCTCGATAAAATCATAGCAAGAAAAAAACAGGAAATTTCAGATTCAAAAACAATAGTTCCTCTACAACAGTTGAAAGATTCAGAATTTTTCGCGAGAAAAACTTGTTCGCTTAAAGAAAGTTTAACATCAAAATCCGGAATTATTGCTGAATTTAAAAGACAGTCTCCATCAAAAGGAATCATTAATGATACAATTTCTCCTTTAGAAGTTGTTTCAGCTTATGAACAATTCGAAGCGAGCGGAATTTCTATTTTAACGGATAAAGATTTCTTCGGAGGGAGCTTCGAAGATATTTTACAAGTCAGAAATCATATCAATATTCCGATTCTGCGAAAAGATTTTATGATTAATGAATACCAGTTTTATGAAGCAAAAGGTATGGGAGCTGATGTCGTTTTGTTGATTGCAGCCTGTCTTTCGCCTCAGCAGGTTC
Organism: Chryseobacterium arachidis; assembly: GCF_900129245.1. Classification (GTDB taxonomy): domain Bacteria; phylum Bacteroidota; class Bacteroidia; order Flavobacteriales; family Weeksellaceae; genus Chryseobacterium; species Chryseobacterium arachidis. The sequence goes on along the minus strand of NZ_FQUT01000001.1, from coordinate 544,363 downwards.
ACGAGTTCACCCAGCTTTCTCATGAATTGGGCCTGGAAGTTTTATTGGAAATTCACACTGAGGAAGAGCTGAAACATTTTAATTCAGAAATTGACTTGGTGGGAATTAATAACCGGAATTTAAAAGATTTCAAGGTTGATTTGCAGCATTCTGTTAATCTGAAAAACCAGCTTACAGAAAATATTTTGTCGGTTGCTGAAAGCGGAATTTATCATATGGATGACTTTAAGTATTTAAAAGAAAAGGGATTTGATGGATTTCTAATGGGCGAATATTTTATGAAACATGAAAATCCGGGAAATAAATTCTCTGAATTTATTTCGAATGTATCAATATAACATTTTACCAATTTAACAATGTCTGAAAACCAAAACCCATCAACCAACACCCATCAACCAAAAATCAAAGTTTGCGGATTAACTCAGCTTGCTCAAATTCTTGAATTAGTGGCATTAAAAATCGATTTTCTCGGTTTTATTTTTTATGAAAAATCTCCAAGATATGTTCTGAATTACTTGAGTTTAGAGCAAATTTCAGAAATTCGACATTATGGAAAAGTAGGTGTTTTTGTGAATGAAAGTGTAGAAAATATTATTGAAATCTCAGAAAAAGCAAACTTAAATTTCATTCAGCTTCACGGTGATGAAACCGAGCATTTCATTTCAGAATTAAAACAAAAACTCAATCCAAAAATTGAAATAATCAAAGTCATAAGAATAGGAAACCAATCCTCGAACGAATTACAAAAAACCATCAACCAAAACCTGTTAAGCATCAACTATTTCTTATTTGATACTGACAGCCAAACATTTGGCGGAACCGGAAAAACTTTCGACTGGAATATTTTAAATGAAGTTAAAATCCCAATACCTTATTTTCTGAGCGGCGGAATTTCTCTGGAAAACATCCATCAACTATCAACTGTAAACCAACAACCATTTGCAATTGATATTAACTCAAAGTTTGAATTGGAAGCTGGAATTAAAGATTTAGAAAAAATAAAAGAATTAATAAGTAAATTTAAAAATCCCAATGAAATGATTTTTTAAAGGATAGGATACAAATCCTCTCACACAAATTATAAAAACACAAAGAAATGTCACAATCATTAGTTAAAAATTATGTTCATATCATCTTCAGTACAAAACACCGAAATGATTTTATAGATGAAAGCATTGAAGAAGAACTTTTTGCCTATATATCCACAATATGCAAAAATCTTAGTAGCCCTTCCATCAGGATTGGAGGAACAGATAATCACATTCATATTCTTTTGACTTTGTCACCAAAATATGCGTTGATGAAAGTGGTTCAGGAAATAAAAGCTCATTCTTCAAGATGGATAAAAACCAAAGGAAGGAAATATCAAGATTTTTTCTGGCAGGATGGTTACGGCGCTTTTTCGGTAAGTCAAAAACATATTTTTGCAACGATTAATTATATTACAAACCAAAGAGAACATCATGAAAATGAAGATTTCAAAACAGAATTCATTAATATCCTGGATAAATACAAAACGGATTACGATGAAAAATACCTTTGGGATTAAATCAGAACCAGTCACGAAGTGACGTATTTCTAAAGGATAGGATGATAATCCTATCAAAACATGAAATACAATACAATACAATACAATACAATACAATACAATACAATACAACATGTAAATTAATAGGACTCACGTCCTATCCTTTAATAAATCGTCCCTTCGGGACTCTTTCTAAATGATAAATACAACATCATGAATTATAAAACCCCCGACGAAAACGGATATTACGGAGAATTTGGCGGAGCTTTCATCCCCGAAATGCTCTATCCGAATGTTGAAGAGTTGCAAAAAAATTATCTTAAGATTATTGAATCGGAAGAATTTCAAAATGAATATCAGGATTTGCTGAAAAATTATGTTGGTCGCGCCACCCCACTTTATTTCGGTAAGAATTTAAGTAAAAAATACAATACAAATGTTTATTTAAAAAGAGAAGATCTCAATCACACCGGAGCTCATAAAATCAATAACGCTTTAGGGCAGGTTTTATTGGCAAAACGTTTAGGAAAAAACAGAATTATTGCAGAAACCGGAGCCGGACAACACGGCGTTGCAACGGCAACAGCTTGTGCTTTATTGGGTCTTGAATGTATTGTCTATATGGGCGAAATCGATATTCAAAGACAAGCTCCGAATGTAGCAAGAATGAAAATGTTAGGCGCTAAAGTCGTAGCCGCAACTTCGGGTTCAAAAACCTTGAAAGATGCTGTGAATGAAGCCTTAAAAGACTGGATCAACAATCCTGTGACTACTCATTATGTGATTGGAAGCGTAGTTGGTCCGCATCCTTTCCCTGATTTGGTGGCAAGATTTCAGAGTATCATCTCAAAAGAAATTAAGGAACAGCTTCTCGAACAGACTGGAAAACAAAATCCTGACTATATCATTGCCTGCGTTGGTGGCGGAAGTAATGCAGCCGGAGCTTTCTACCATTTCGTGGAAGAAGAAAATGTGAAAATTATTGCCGCGGAAGCAGGAGGTTTTGGGATTGATTCAGGAAAATCTGCCGCCACTACTTTTTTGGGAACATTAGGTGTTTTACACGGAAGTAAAAGCTTGGTGATGCAGACAGAAGACGGACAGGTCATCGAGCCCCATTCTATTTCAGCAGGTTTGGATTATCCCGGAATCGGACCGTTTCACGCCCATTTATTTAAAGAAAAAAGAGCCGAGTTTTTTAGTATTAATGATGATGAAGCTTTACAATCAGCATTTGATCTTACAAAACTGGAAGGTATTATACCCGCACTGGAAAGCGCTCATGCTTTGGCGGTTTTGGATAAAAAGAAATTTAATGAAAATGATGTCGTAGTTATTTGTTTAAGTGGCCGTGGTGATAAGGATATGGAAACATATTTGAAACATCTTAATCATTAATTTTGTAAAAAACTATTAACAATTATGTTTGGAAAAACTATTAAAATATTTCTAATTGATGGAGAACCTAATGGAAGATTGACATGTGAACTTTCAAATTGGACAGGTAAAGCATTTAAAATTCCTAGAAATAAAATAAAGGTTTCTACGGATCGAACGGAGTTAGAAAGCACCGGCATTTATATTCTTTTTGGAAAATCCACAGACAATAAAGATTTAGCTTATATTGGAGAAGGAGAAGAAATATACAAAAGAATTATTCAGCATGTATCAGGAAAAGATTTTTGGAACGAAGCTGTTGTTTTCATAAGTAAAGATGAAAATTTAAATAAGGCTCACGTAAAATATTTGGAAAACAGACTTTATGAAATCGCTAAAAAAGTTAACAGATACAATTTGGATAATTCTAATATTCCTACCCGCTCAAGCATATCAGAATCTGACAGAGCTGAAATGGAAGAATTCATTGAAAATATAAAATTGTTGACCAACACTTTAGGTTATAAGATTTTTGAAGAATTAATTCATGAAAATCAAACAATTGAGGATCAAAAAAATAACACTTTTTACATTAGAGCCTCAAGAGGAGCAAATGCTCAAGGGCAAATTACCAATGAGGGTTTTGTCGTTTTAAAAGATTCTGAAATTGCAGATTCGGTGACCACTTCTTTAAATCAGTCCATTATAAATTTTAGACAAAGATTAATTGATGAACAAAAAATTGTAAACATTAATAATAAATTAATTTTTACTGAAGACTATTTATTCAGCAGCCCATCAACAGCTGCGGCAATAGTTATGGGTAGAAGTGCAAACGGATTAACTGAATGGAGATTATCTGACGGACGAATTTTAAAATCAGTTGAAATTTAATTATGAAAAAACTAAACATCTACTTCACCGCAGGAATTCCAAAGTTGGAAGATACTGCCGATATTATAAAAACCATTCAGGATGCCGGAGCGGATATGATCGAAATCGGAATGCCTTATTCCGATCCTGTTGCAGATGGGCCGGTCATTTCTCAGGCTCATGAACTGGCGTTGAAAAACGGAATGAATATTGAAAAGCTATTTTCTCAGTTAAAATCCATTAAAAACGAAATAAAAATTCCAATCATTTTAATGGGTTATATCAATCCGGTTTTAAGTTTTGGATTTAAAAACTTCTGTAGAGAATGTTCCGAATGTGGAGTTTCAGGACTAATCATCCCTGATTTACCGCCAATCGAATTTGAGAAAAATTACCAAGAAATTTTAGAGAAATATCATTTAAACTTCACATTTCTGGTGACCCCGGAAACTTCAGACGAGAGAATTCTATATCTGGATTCTTTAAGTTCAGGATTTTTATATGCAGTAAGTTCATCTTCTACAACAGGAAACGAGAATGCAGTTTTAAAAAACGAAGAATATCTTTCAAGATTAGCATCTCTCCCATTACAAAATCCGGTCATGATTGGTTTTGGAATTAAATCTAAAGAAGATTTCGAAAACGTAACCGAAAAAGCACAAGGCGGAATCATTGGAACCGCTTTTGTAAACATTCTTCTGCAAAATAGAGATTGGGAAACAAAAGCCATAGATTTCATCCATTCCATAAAAGCATAAAAATCACTAAATTTGGGTATTCAAAAATTGGTATGAACACACATCAGAATAAAATCGTAGAATTTGAAGATTTAGGCATAAAAGAATATCAACCCGCTTGGGATTATCAGGAAAAACTGATGAAAGATATTATTGATACCAAAATTAAAAACAGAGATTTACCCGAAGAACAGCATATTACAACACCCAATCACTTTCTTTTAGTCGAGCATCCTCATGTTTACACCTTAGGAAAAAGCGGACATGAAGAAAATATGTTGGCCGGAATCGATAAATTAAAAGAAATCGATGCTACTTTTGTAAAGGTAAACCGTGGTGGTGACATTACCTATCACGGTTACGGACAGATCGTCGGTTATCCTGTTTTAGATCTTGAAAATTTTTTTACAGACATTCATAAATACATGAGAAACCTGGAAGAAGTCATCATTAGAACGATTGCAGAATATGGTTTGAAAGGCGAACGTTCAGAAGGTGAAACCGGAGTCTGGCTGGATGTTGGAAAACCTTACGCCAGAAAGATTTGTGCAATGGGTGTAAAAGCCTCGCGTTGGGTAACTTTGCATGGTTTTGCCTTAAATGTTAATACCGACATGCGTTATTTTGAATACATTATCCCTTGCGGTATCAAAGACAAACAGGTCACTTCTTTAAAAAGAGAGCTCGAAAGAGAACTGACTCCCGAAGAAATGGAAGACATCAAAGCAAAAATCAGAAAGCATTTTGTAGATGTTTTTGAAGCAGAATTGGTGGTGAAAGCTTAATAAAATATTTGAACGATATAAAATCTGTTTCTTTTGGGGAGCAGATTTTTTTGTTAGCATACTTTAGTTGATTTGATTTATATTCTTTACTTTTAACAAACTATAGTTTGACTGACAGCTAAATTTAATCATAGTAAAATGGTAGAGCTAATTTCCACGATAAACGAAATTATTAAATATGGACTTAAGCCAAATTTAACAGTAACCGACAAAGAAAAGTGGTTAGAACGGCATTTAGTAAAAATTTACGATCTGTATTTCGAAATAGAATACAAATTCGATGATACACAGTATCCAAGTTTCGACAAATCACGACTTCCGGATATCAGGAAAAATATTACAAGTAATTTTAAAAACTTTGGGTTTTATAAAACTGTCCTTGATATTAATGATATTGATAACTTAAAAGACAATACAATTGGTGACGCAATTGATGATCTATCTGATATCATTACAGATTTGCTGGAAATCAAATGGAGAATTGAAAATAACAGCCTAGCAGACGGACTTTGGTTTTTCGAACTGATATTTCGCAGCCATACCCAACAACATATTCTTGACCTTCTAAACTTTATAATACAGAAAAAATGAATGACGAAAAACTAATTCCCGATTTACAGGATTGGAGAAAATACAATGGCAAAGACTTTTCAATTGAAGATTGGATAAGAGCCGAAGGGAATGTAAGATTCATGATTGGATATTCCTTTCTTTTATGGCCTGATTTTACAGAATATGATGGCTGCATTATATTGAAAGCCCATTTTAACGAAAGCAATTTTGAAAACTGGAAAAATACCGAATCCATTAAAAACTACGCTCAAATTGAATCGGTTCTAAATCATATCCATATTCTGGATCTAGTGGGCACTGATGAAAAAAAAGATGAGGTGACTTATGAACAAATTTTATTTTTGGGAAACAGATTTTGCGACATATACTCAACAAAACTTCAAACTGAATTTCCTGAAAAAAAATTCATTATTAATTTTAATGGAAATGAAAGAGTAAATTCTTTTGAAGAATACCAAATAACATTTTATCAGGAGAAAAATTTGAATAGAAAAACCAAATTTGCTGATTAATTAAAACTAAAGAAATCGTACAAAAATGCTACAGTATAATAATTCCTTTTAAACCACTATTTCATTTGATTTATTTAAATTTTAAAGTTTATTTTTGAACCTCAAAAAAATAAACCATCAAACCCAATGTCACAGACTTTCAGACTATTTTTCCTTGTATTATATTTTTCATTTTTTTATTCCTTTGCACAGACCAATTATGTTTTCGAAATAGACAGCTTACTCAAAGTGAAAGAGCCCAGAATGTTTAATGGAGTGGTTTTAATCACTAAAAATGGAAAGCCGCAGTATTCCAGAGCTTACGGTTTTAAAAAAATCAATAATCCTGCACCCCTACAACAGAATGATCAGTTTGAAATCATGTCCAATACCAAGCAGGTAACGGCAGTTCTGATATTGAAAGAAGCAGAAAAAGGAAAAATCGATTTGCAGTCTGCTATTAGAAGATACCTCCCAACACTTACCCAGACTTGGGCAGATTCTGTCACCGTTCATCAGCTCCTGAACCATACCCACGGAATTACAGACATTGAAAAGCCCTTATCATTCAAACCCGGTTCAGAATTTAAATATGGAAATCTTTCGAATATTCTTTTAGGGAAAATCCTTGAAAATGTTACCGGTCAGCCGTACAGGCAATTGGCAGATCATCTGTTTCATCAATTAGGGATGAAAGATACGTTCTGCTATTCTAAAGAAAATCAGGGAAAACTTGTTTCAGGCCATCTTACCAACGGCCATATTTTCACTACCGTAGAGGAATCTTTTATTAATGATGAAAACCTGCCTGCAGATGGTGTAATAAGCACCGCAAAAGACCTATCCCTCTGGAATGATCAGCTTCATAAAGGAAAAATTTTAGGGGCTCAGATGTATAATTTGATGACGGCTCCTTCCGCAATGTCCCAGCACGATGTTTTTGGGAAAGACAAAAATGGCTATGGCTACAACATCAGGATCGTGAATGATCAGGACACCAAATATTTTGGTCATACGGGATTGGGAGACGGTTTTGCATCGCTTAATATTTACATTCCCGAAAGTGATGTCAGCATCATTGTCTTGGAAAATCAGATGAATGACGACAGCAATCTTTATTATTACTTCGAAAAAGAAATTAAAGATATTATACTCAGAAGTAATTTGCTTAAAAAATAAAATCCTCACAGCTGTATCTCCCCGATACAGTTTTTTTATTGACATAATTTTAAAATGTAATAGATATTATCAACAATTTTATTTTACAAAATTAAATTGTATACAATTTAATTTGGCAGTATATTTGCAACATACAATTCAAAATAAAATTTAACAAAATGTCATTAATAGAAAATTTGAACTGGAGACATGCTGTAAAAGCTTATGATGCTACCAAAAAAGTAAAAGAAGAAGATTTAAATAAAATTCTGGAAGCAGCAAGATTGGCTCCCACTTCATCAGGATTACAGCCGTTCAGAATTATTGTGGTTGAAAATCAGGAATTAAAAGAAAAAATGGTACAGGGTGCTTTAAACCCTGAAGTGATGAGAGATTCGTCTCACGTTTTGGTTTTTGCAGCCTGGGATAGCTATTCAGATGAAAAAATTGACAAAGTTTACGATTATCATACCGATGTAAGAGATTTGCCGAGAGGACGTTTCAGCAGCTACACCGATAAAATCAAAGAAATTTATGGTGCACAAACTCCGGAAGAGCATTTTGCACATACGGCAAGGCAGACGTATATTGCTTTAGGATTGGCAATGGCACAGGCTGCCGAACTGAGAATAGATTCTACACCTGCAGAAGGTTTCAGCAATGAAGTGGTTGATGAAATTCTTAATCTTAAAGAATTAGGTTTAAAAAGCGTAAGTCTGCTGTATCTTGGTTACAGAGACCTCGAAAAAGATTATCTTTCTCACATGAAGAAAGTGAGAATTCCGATGGAAGAATTTATCATTAAAAAGTAATATTTTTATCGGGGCAGCAATTTGACATTCGTCGAAAGCTATTTAGATTTTTTTTCGGGCAGCTTTTCCGTCTTCCGCTCCCACTCTTTTTTGCATCAGAAATTGTCTTAAAAAGAAAAATTTAGGAAAGCAAAAAAGGAGTTCCGCTCAAGTCGGGCTGCAAAGTCTCAGTAAAACAATATTTTCACAAAACATTCATTTATGGACAATCTTACCACTCCAAAACTGGAAAATCAAATTTGTTTTCCATTGTACGTCATCGCAAAAGAAATTACCGGTCTGTATCGACCTTTTCTTGATGAGCTGGATATCACCTATCCGCAATATCTCGTGATGATGATTTTATGGGAAAACGATGGTCTTGCAGTGAACAGCATCGGTGAAAAACTTTATCTTGACAGCGGCACTCTGACTCCACTTTTAAAAAGACTGGAAGCCAAAGGATTTATCCAAAGAAAAAGGAAAAAAGAAGACGAAAGGGTAGTTGAAGTATTCATTACAGAATCAGGAAAAGCACTTCAGCAAAAGGCGTGTGAAATTCCTGAAAAAATTCACAATAAAATAAATGTTACCAGGGAAGACTGGCTTGAACTGAAAGACAGCGTCCAAAAAATATTAAACAAAATAGAAAAATAAATGAAAACCTTATATACAACTGAAGTTACCGCAAAAGGCGGAAGAAACGGACACGTAAAAAGCAACAACGGAATTCTTGACTTAGAAGTCAGAATGCCCAAAGCTCTGGGCGGTTCAAATGATGACTTTACCAACCCTGAAATGCTTTTCGCAGCAGGATATGCCGCTTGCTTCGACAGCGCGCTCAACCTCATCATCAGCAAATCGAAAATTGAAACCGGAGAAACTACCGTAAATGCAAAAGTAAGCATCGGACAAATCGAAAACGGAGGTTTTGGATTAGCAGCCGAACTGGAGGTGAATATTCCCGGAGTTTCTTTGGAAGAAGCACAATCGTTAACAGAGAAAGCTCACCAAATCTGCCCGTATTCTAATGCGACAAGAAATAATATGGAGGTAAAACTTTCAGTGACGAATCATTAAGACTAAAATCTTATAAAAATATTTAATCTGCTTCTCAGGAAGCAGATTTTTTGTTGCAAAAAGAGAATTTCTGATTGATAATTAGGAAGAAATAATTAATTTTATCACCTCTTCTATTTAAATTGAAGTATCAATACCTTTTAATCAAAAAGAAAAATACCAATTAAACTTACTCAATCTGCATTAAAGCAGCATACATGAAAAAAATATTATTCTTAGCACTCGCGGTTTTTGCGTGCCATCCATTATATTCTCAAAAAACATATGCATTTTTCGGATCGTACAATTGGGATAAAGAAACGGAAGGGATTTATGTCTACGAATTGGATACCATTAAAGGTAATTTATCAAAAGTAACCAGCTTTTCAGGCATTTCTAACCCTTCTTTTCTTACGCTGTCACCTGACGGAAAATATATTTTCGCCTGTACCGAAAGCAAAACAAAGAACGGAGGAAGTGTGAGCAGCTTTGAATTTAACAGAGAAAATAAAACCTTAAAGTTTATCAATAGACAAAAAAGCGGTGGCGAAAATCCGGTTTATTTAACGGCTCATAGAAGCGGAAAATGGCTAGTGAATGGAAATTACACGGAAGGAAGTGTTTCCGTTTATCCCATTTCTGAAAATGGAAAAATTGAGGCCTACATTCAAAATTTCCAGTTTACAGAAGGAAGTATAAATTCTGGTCGACAGGAACGTGCACACATCCACTCGACTGTCTTTTCTCCTGATTTCAACTACCTGTTTCTTCCCGATTTGGGAGCCGACAAGATCAGAGCGTATCAATTTGATAATAAGAAAGCCCAGCCTTTATCAGAAGTGGAAATTCCTTTTTCAAAAACCATTCCGGGAAGCGGACCAAGACATCTTAGTTTTCATCCTAATGGAAAATTTGCGTATTGCATTGAAGAAATGGGTGGAGCCGTGAGTGTTTATTCCTACAAAGATGGAACCCTCAATAACCTGCAAAGAATTAACACTCATTCTGAAAAGTACAAAAATGATTTTGAAAGTTCTGACGTACATATTTCGCCTGACGGAAAATTTTTATATGCTTCCAATCGTGGAAATGAAAATAATATTGCCATCTTTTCCATTCAAAATGACGGAACTTTAAAAACGATCGGCTATCAATCTGTTAAAGGAAGACATCCGAGAACTTTCAGCCTTGACCCAAGCGGAAAGTTTTTAATTACTGCTAATACTTTAACCAGTAATGTGACTGTATTTAAAAGAAATGCAGAAACGGGATTATTGAAGAAAGTGGGTAAAAACATTAAGATTAAAAATGTTACGAATGTGCAGATAAGGAAATATTGATTTATCCTGAACCATTTAGAATGAATTAAAAAAACATAACAGATGAAAATATATATTATTGTAAAGAATGATATTCCATACAAATCCGTCCCGGTAATTACTGCACACGCTTCGTTGGCTTGCTACAGGAAATTTGAAAGTAACGAAAATATGATCCAATGGATACATGGAATATTCAGAAAAGTCGTTTGTATCGTTAATGAAACAGAATTTAATGCTTTAAAAACAAAGTTGATTTTGTGCTACTCACTGAATCTTCATTAAATAACAAGGAGAGCTTTGGCATTTTGTTCACGGGAAGAATATCCGAAAAAATTTAAGTTTCTGAAAATGTGGACACCACAAAATATTTGGTAAGATTCAGAAAAATAAAATGTAAAATTATCTCGTCACAGAATCACTTTTCTTAAAAGCATCAACAGGCTGATAAGAATCGTTTTTCTCTTTTTCTTTTTTATCTGAAATTAAAATTCCGAAAAGATGGTCGATTTCATGCTGGAAAATCACTGCGGTAAAACCTTCCACAATTTCTGAATATTTTTGTCCTTTCAAATCCACGTATTCCAGCTGAATCACTTTACTTCTGTAAAACTGATCTCTGAATTCAGGAATCGACAAATCCCCTTCCGGACCCAGATTTTGTAATTCTGATCTCCAGACAATCACCGGATTGATGAAATATTCCAGCGGTTCGCCTTGTTTGTCAAAACGTTGAACCCAGATCAGTTTTCTGTTAATTCCCACTTGCGGTGCTGCAATTCCCACTCCACCATCGGTTGACAGCAAAGATTCTTTCATTCTTTTGACTAAAATTGCCGTGTTTTTATCTAACGGATCGATTTCTGTAGACAGACTCAGCAAAGTTTTATGCTGATTCTCATCAGTTGTCTGATAAATTGGTAATGCAGAATTTACATCTCCTTGATTAATGATTGAAATCTCTTGGGAAGTCAATTTTTGAGCATTGATAAAACCGATGAAAAGGATGAAGAAAAGGGATAGGTTTTTCATTTTAGATAAAATATAAACAAATATAGCCAATGTCTTTTAAACACAAAGTTTGTCATTCTGACGAAGAAAGAATCTAAGCTATATTTTTAGAAATTCTTCACTCCATTTCATTTCGTTCTGAATGACAAACGCTATGTATAAAAAAACGGGCTTCCTTCGACACGCTCAGAATAAAAAAGCCCGTTCCTATTGATAAAATATTCTGTTTTTTAATAAGTCTTCGTCATATCACTCGGTATTATCAGATTAAAATCCGTTGGAATGTAATCTTTTTCCGGTACTTTCAATTCAGGATTTTCAGATTCAAAAACTGAAATTACCGTCATTTTTACATTTGGATTTTTCTGTTTGATGTACCAGTAAATTCCGCCGAATTCTTTGCTGTGATAATTTCCGTTATAATGGATAAACATTTTTCCCGCCTGAAGATTTTTCAGAATAGATTCCGCCATGGTTGCGTCTTTTATAGCTTGAGCGGAAATAAAATTCATCACTTTCATTTCTTCTGCATGATCGCCCATCATCTTTTTCATTTCAGGGTAACCGGGAGTATCTAATGTTACTTTTATTGGCAATTGGGCGATGTAGGTTTTCTCTTTTTCGGAAAGATTATTTAAAGATTCCAATCCTTCTTTTGCAGTCTGAGAAGCATATTTTCTTGGAATATTGGTGGCAATGAAATTCAGCTTTTTATCTTTAGCGAAATCAACCAACGGTTTGTAATCTGTGGTGAAATTATTCCACAAACGTGCCGAATCTTTCAATGTTTTAGCATCAAATTTTCCGCTTAAATATTGATTTAATTGTGACTGATTATCTCTTTCAAACATCTCAGCCCCTAAAATGAGCTGTCCGTTTTTTTGTGCAAACAAAGCCTCCGTAACTTTCAACTGGAGCCAGTGATTGATCGAACTGTTATGATTTTCACCAAAGAAAACAACATCGTAATCTGTCAGTTCTTTGACTAATTTTTCGGTCTTAATTTCCTTTCCTTTTTTATCATAAAATTGATACGCTTTGAAATTCTGGGCATTGAATGAGCAGAAAACAACAAGCAGTATGGTGATGAAAATATTTTTCATTTTTATTTTTTAAAGTTTTAATAACCAGTATATTTATCACTCCTAGGTATCTAGACATGAATATTTCCTGTTTTATCTCTAATAACTTTGATTAGATTGCTCCGGAATGACAAACTGTATGTATAAATTTTTGTAATTAAACAAATTTACAGTTTTACATTAAAAAAGCCGCCCTGCAAAAAACAAAACGGCTTAATAAAATCATCTAACTATTTATTTTTCTAAATCTGCTACAAGATCTTTCCACTCCTGCAGCTCAGGAATTCCTGGTTTTCTTTTTCCGAAGAACTGAACGATGAAATCTCCTTCTTTATTGAATACTTCGATAGCCGTAACTTCTCCGTCCTCAGTCGGTTTTTTCACGATCCAAGCTTCAGCGATTTTCGTTACATCAAGGTGTAAATTGAAATCAGGATCCATTACGTTGAACCACTGCTGATGCCAAAGCGTTTTCTTCACATTTCCTGTATGGATCTGGATAATTCCTCTGTTTCCAACGAAAATCATGATCGGAAGTTCTTTTTCAGAAGCATCTTCCAAAACATTTACCACTTTTGAGCTGTCTATTTTTTTAGTGAAACCTTCCGGAGCCAATCTCAATGCCTGGGTTCTGCTTACTCCAAATTTTCTTGTCATCATGAAGAAATCGTGAGTATCTTTCAATTCAGTCCAGGCTTTCTGGAAACCTTCAACATCAATTTCAGAATCAGCTTTTTCTTCAGCTTTTGGGGCAACTGTTTCAAATTCTAAAACAGGAGTTTGATCTTCAGCCTTGAATTTTTCAACAATAATCTCGAAAGCAGCTTCGTTGCTGTCCTTTGTTAAGTAAATCTTGTGAAGTGCCAAACCGTCTTTTCCGAAGAACTGAAAGCTTTTTCTATCCCCTTCCACTACACTGAAAACAAATTTCCAGTGGTTCAGGAAAATTCTCAAATCGATATCTTCACCTACAAAAAGCTGCGCGTGAGGACTGCTGAAATCACCATTAAGGTAGGTTCCTTTTCTCTCGTGAACGCATTCATCGTTACGTGTAAGAGCCATTACTTTTCCCAGTTGCTCTATTTCAGTAAGGATATTTTGAAATTCCGGCTTTAGAACCGTTACGCCTTCGCCTAGGTTAGTTGCCAATAATTCAGCTTCGCTTACGCCCAATTGGTCGGCAGCATTTCTTATTCTCAAATGCGGATTTTCCGCTTTTAGAGCTTCCCATTTTTCTTTCAGATCATTAACTAATGTGCTCATTATTTTATTTTTTTATGGTTAAAACTGTATAATTTCTTGTTATGGTTTCGTTTCCTGTTTTACTTTTCACTTCTTCTTCCTTTTCGGAGATTTTCATTCTTTTAAAATAACTTTTTGAAACGGTTTGTTCCATTTCGTCTGTATTATATAAAGTAAAATCAAATTGCGTGAAAGGTAATTTTTCCATGAAATCCCGTTGTCCGAAAGTCAGAACGAAAGTTCCGTTGTCTTTCAGCACTCTGTAGATTTCATTTAAATATTCAATCGGTTGCTTCCAGAAATAAACTGTATTTACGGTAAATATTTTATCGAAAGTCTGATCTTCAAAAGGCAATATTGTTCCTTCATACAAAACAAAATCTGCCTGATTTTTAAATTCTTCATTCAGTCTTTTGGCTTCGTCATGCATGGTTTCAGAAATATCAATTCCTGTATATTTTACGTTTTGAGCTTTATTTAAAATGCTTTTAACGTGACCTGCATTTCCGTGACCGATTTCAAGAATGGTTTCATCGTCTTCTATTAAAAGTGTTTTAATACTTTCCAGCGTCATTCCGATGTTGGTAGCATTCATCATTTCGCCAATTTCAATTCCTTTTGGTCCTTGAGGGTTGGCCAAATTCTGAGCTAATATTTTTAAGTCTTCTCTTTCCATATTATCCGAAAATAATCATTGGGTTACTGGTGATGGGATGTGGGCAAATGGTACAGGGAAAATTGTATGCTTTGCTGATATTTTCAGCCGTGAAAACTTCATCCGGCGTTCCGTAAGCAGCTACTCTACCCGATTTCATTAACAATATTTTGTCTGCATATTGTGCCGCCAAATTCAAATCATGAAGAACAACAACCGCTGAATTTGCCTTTTTAGTAAAATTTTTAATGATTTCCAACGCTTTGTATTGGTGTTTAACATCCAAATTATTCAAAGGTTCGTCGAGGAACATGAGTTTGTGGGTAATTTCGTTCTGTAACTGCGCCATCACTCTCGAAAGATGCACACGTTGCTTTTCTCCACCCGACAATGTATTGTATTCCCTGTCTTTCAAGTGATAAACATCCGTTTCGTACATCATATTGTTCAGCGCTTCATGATCTTCCTGTCTCGGTTGAGCATCGAAATACGGGTAACGTCCCATCATCACGACATCTTTCACCTCAAGCGGAATATCATTGCTGTTGTGTTGAGAAAATTTTGCTTTATGCTTCGATAATTCCTGAATATTCCAGTCGCTGATGTTTTTATCTTTAAATAAAATCTGCTGTTTCGATTTCACTTCATTCGCCAGAACACTTAACAAACTGGATTTTCCTGCTCCGTTTGGACCCACAATGGCTAAAAATTCACCGTAATTTAAATGAACATCAACTCCATCCAGAATATGGAATTCTTTATGTTGATAACTGATTTGATGTGCTTTAACCATTAGATTGATTTTTTAAATTTCAACAAAATAGCGATGAAAATCGGTGCTCCCATCATTGCCGTTAAAATTCCGATCGGTAATTCGGAAGGCTGTACAATGCTTCTGCTGATTGTATCTGCTGTTAACAATAAAATACTTCCGAAAATCGCGGATAAAGGCAAAATAAAATTGTAATTTGATTTAAATAAAAGCCTTAAAATATAAGGGACAATCAATCCTACAAAGCCAATCGTCCCTGAAAAAGCTACGCAGCTTCCGACCATTAATGATACGATGACGACGATTTGTTTTTTAAGCCTTTCCACATTAATTCCTAAATGCTGTGCATCTTTTTCGCCTAACATCATGGCATTTAAAGCTTTTCCCTTCGGTAAAAGAATCGCATAAGAAATTAATAAAACTACAGCCAAAACAATGTTTTTCGTCCAGGTTGCAGCGGCTAAACTTCCCATGTTCCAGAAGGTTAAATCTCTCAACTGTTCGTCTTTTGAAATATAAATCAGAAAACCGACAATTGAAAAACCGATGGCTGTAATGGCAACCCCCGTTAAAAGCATCATCACGACATTCGTCTTTCCTCCACTTGTGGAAATTCTATACACCAGCAGCATTGCCAAAAGCGAACCGATGAAAGCTGCAATCCCAACCAGCGAAAACTGTATTACTTCAGGAAGATACTCTCGGAAATACCCTCCTAAAACAATGGTAATCGCCGCCATTAAGGTAGCTCCCGCGGTAAGACCAATTAAATCTCCTGTTGCCAATGGATTTCTGAATAATCCCTGCAAACTCGTTCCTGACACCGAAAGCATACTCCCGATAAGAATCGCCATGATAATTCTGGCTGCTCTTACGTCCCAAACTACATATTTATCGCTCAATGACAACGTTGAATCTCCCATTATTACTTTTCCCAAGACTTCAAACGCAGATTTACCATCAAAATCGTAAACCCCGGTATTAAGAGACCATACTGCTATAATCGCAAGCAGTACGGTACTTATTGTAATGTAAACGTATAATTTACTTTGTGTTTTCAATTAAAAGTTTATTTAATCCTACAGCAGCCTCTCCTAATCTTGGCCCGAAACTTGAAACCAAGCCTCCGTCCATAGCGATAATCTTCTTGTTTTTACCCGCGTTTGTCTGTGAAACGCCCGGCATTTTCAAAGCTCCTTCATTACCTCCTGAACTTTCCAATCCGCTTGAGAAGAAGAACAGAACGTCCGGATTTGCTTTTACAACCGCTTCGGGAGTTAATGGTTTGAAATCTTCGAAATCAGTTACGGCATTTTGACCACCTGCAAGACCGATTAATGCGTCCATTGGCGTATTTTTACCTGAAACCATCAGCATATTTCCTCTTGCATAAATGAACAATACTTTTGGTTTTTTAGCAATCAGTTGAACTTGTTTTAAATCTGCATCGATTTTATTATTCAATTTCTGATAATCTGTATTTCCGATCGCTTTGGCTACGTCTGCGATTAATTTTTTCGTTCCGTCAACAGTAAATTCCTGCTTGAAAGTTTCAGTTTTAATTCCAGAAGCCTTGATTTTCCCCATTAATTCAGGGTTGATATCTTTATCAGATGCTAAAATCAATGTCGGAGAAACGGCCATGATCGGCTCAATTGTCATTGATCTCATATGACCTAAATCTTTTGCCGTAGCCTTCAGAGATTCAGGATAAGTGCTTGTAACGTCTGTTGCAACGATTTCTTTTTCGTGACCTAAAGCCGCTACGATTTCTGTAATTCCTCCGTTTAGTGTTACAATTTTATTGTTATTTTTTGGTGTTTCAGTACTTATTTCTGTATTGTTTTCAGTTTTAGCTCCTTCAGTTTTTTTGCAAGAATACACTGCGACCAATACTGAAGCTGCAAGTATGAATTTTTTCATTGTAGTATTATTTGATTTATAAAGGTTAGAATAATGGCTTGTATTCGAACTGAGGATGACCTCTTTCTCCTTTTTCATCAGTCATATTCTTGAATCTTAGCTTAAAGTAATATCCTTCTGCATCTTTTATCACATAAAAAACTGTACTTTTTACCTGAGATCCGGAAGGTCCCGCTTCTCTCCAATTGCCTCCAATTACACGTTGATCGTTATACACGAACTTAGACTGATCAATATCTGAAAATTTAAAATTATTATATGCATCAGCCCCTGTGGTAGTACCTGTAGCTTTCAATTCATAGGCTCCTGCACCTCCCAGATTATTAATTGTGATAAAATCTGCATACACGTAAGTTCCTAATCCTTCAATAACATTTGTAAAAACAGAGAAACCGATATCCCAATTTTTCTTTTCAGGCTGAATAGCCACTTCGTTATTATTGACTAAGCTTACAAAATTGTAATTATAAGCAGAGTTTTTAGTCACATTAAGTTCCTTGATATTCGTGGTTTCATCAAGTGATGCATATTTAACTTTGTAACCGTTACCCTGTCTTAAAACCTGTATTTTCATCCATCCTCTTGATTCTGAACCAGTATTAACAGATCCAGCTGCCACAGTACCAGTAAAAACTTTCACTCCCATATTGATAAGATAGATTCCATTTTCAGATGCATTGGCTTTTACTTCCTCTATAGCCGTATATCCAGAAGGTATATTCCCTTTCACATCATCAATATATCCTATATTCGCAGCGCTATATGGTCCAACTACAACCTCATTTGTTAAAGTTGCAACACTTGCCGCTGTCACTTGTTTGATATCTGTTACATCAGGAATTTTTTTTGCTGCCATTGCTACTGATGAATTTAAAATAACTTTAAACTCATTCCCTGCATAAAAAGCAAGATCCCAATCTGCTCTTTTCGTAAGAACCATAGAATTTGTCCCAAAATCGAACCATACCTGGTTAGGCTGAGTAGCTCCTCCTACTTTTGCGTCTACAGTAAATCCGTCTGTTTTAGGAACAGCAACCGGATCATCATTATCATTAATACACGATTGTGCAATAAATGCTCCTCCAATTAAAAGATAAAACAGTATTTTTTTCATTTTTAAAATTTTAGAAGTTATAGCCTAATCTTACAAAATAGCTTCGGCCGTAGAAAAGATTTAAATTAGTATCCGCAGACTCATGAACATTCCCTGAAATAGTGGTATCTCTAACCGATGATACATCAAAAATATTTTTAACACCGGCACTTACTTCAAAATGATTTTTAAAGAATGGCTGAGTCACAGTAAAATTCATCATGCTAAAATCGTTACGTTCACCAATTATATACTTAGAAGATGTAAGATCGGATACCAATGTAGGTATTTGGGTTTTCCCTGTATATTTATAAAATAAAGATAGTGTAGTATTTATTTTTGGAACAATATAGTTAGCGGCAACATTCGCTTCAAATGTGTAGTAGAAATCATCAGGTGACAACAGCCCTTCCTGATTTAAAACTCTTGAAATTCCATAATACGCAGCATTGGCAGATAAACTGAATGTCCCCTTCTGAGCTCTGAAATTGGCTTCAAATAAATAACTTTCAAAACGATCAATGTTAATATATTTAAATTTCAGAGGATTTGTATTAACCTGCGCCATTTCAATTCTGTCTTTTACTTTAAGATACGTTGCGCTTGCTCCTACCCCAAAATTCCATCCTGAATTTGTTATTATTTTTTTATCAGCATTTAGAGATACCGTCATTCCTGTTTCCGGATTCAAATCAGGATTTCCCTGGATATCATGATTACTGTCTACCTGATAGGTGTACAACTCATTAAAATTTGGAAATCTATTGGCGCTTCCTACAACAAGACGGACATTATCATTATCCGTTACTTTTGCTCTCGCTGTTAATGAATAATTATGCTGGGTATCAAACTTATCACTTAAAGCTAAACGATACCCCGGACGGATTGAAAGCCAATTAGCAGCATCCCATTCAATGGACATAAAATTAGCATAGTTGAAAATTTTTCTTTTCACATCGTCTGTGCCTGCAAAATTACCTGCTATATTCCCAGCAAATCCTGTTGTATGATCTAATTCATACCCAAGTTGGAAATCTACCTTATCATTATCCAGGAAGTTACTGAAAACTCCTCTGGAATACAAGACATCAGATTTGTTATAAGATTGGTATTCATTTAGATTACCTCTTACCTGTCTGTTTGGAATATCATAGACAAAATCCCTGTATTTTCTATCCTGAGTCTGGTAGGAAAAATCTCCTGTATAATTTATCGCCCCGAGTTTTGTCTGAACATTTAATTGATTAATATATCTTGTCGTTTTGTAATCTCTATCGGTAGAAATAAATGTCCTGTTACCTTCACCTAAATAAAGTTCCTTAACAATTGGATTATAATAATTTAGTTTTTCATTTAAAAACCCGAATTTGTAGAAAATTGATGTTTTATTCTTAGAATAACGTACAACACCATCAACATTTAAAACATCTTTTGGTTGCCACGCATATCCTCTTTTTTCGTCTTGCTCAAAATATTTATAACCTTCCTGGCCTCCTTTGAAACCTTGAAAATCATTATGATTGATGTTAGCCCCTACATACCAGTTTTCATTGATGTTATATCCAACATTTAAGTTCTGAATATGTCTTCCTTCCCCTTTTTTATATAAGTCGTATTCTTTACCTACAGTTTCTTCTTGAAGAAATGCATTTAAAGTTAGTTTTTTAAGACTGTTTTTCTTGGTAATAATATTGATAACTCCGGCAACAGCATTACTTCCGTAATCTACTCCCATAGAACCTCTTACGACTTCTATTCTTTCGACATTGTTTATATTTAATTTTGTAAGATCAATATTATTTCCTAAACCAATATCTCCCACAACCGGTATATTATCGATTAGGATTTTTGTATATTCTCCACCAAGTCCCATAAGATTTGCAGTTGAATTTCCCGAATTACGGTCTGATGTAATAAGAATATTTAAACTCTGATTAAGAACCTCCGCCACATTGGTAGCCGCCATATTCTTAATTTGTTCAGCATTAATAACCTCTACTTTGTAGATAGATTTATTAATGGACTGCTGCATATATTGTCCCGTAATAACAACTTCTTCTATCTTTTTCTGATTAAGAGAATCTTTTTCCTGTGCATTTATCCATAAAACGGCAGATAGAGACACAATAGAAAGTACTTTCTTCTTCATAAACTCATAAATTTTCGACAAATATAACGCTTTATTTAGAATAGTTAAAAATAAATAACTCTAAGTTCTATCATTTTTATTAATGTTAGAAAAATCGAATCTACTTTTATAAATCAATTCATCAATATTAAATTCATTTTTTATAAACAAAACAATTAATTGATTATCAATAAATTAAAACATAAAACAATCAAAGACCATTTCTTAATTGCAAAACTTTTTATAGAATTTTTCAGTAAAATTCGACCTGCTTATTACGAACTCTTGATATAAAACAGGACAAAAATCATATTTTTATTTAGAATGTTTAAAAATAAATATTTACTTTTGTGGAATAATTCTAAATAAACATAACGTTATGAAATTAAAACTACTTTTAGGGACTTTAATGCTTACGGCTATAACGGCTAATGCACAAGTAGCAACGATTAATGAAAGTTTTGAATCATTTACAACTGGTACAGGTGCAATTTGGCCACAGAATGGATGGTCAAAAGTTGCAACAGCAACCACACCAAGAGTTTATGCTGATGGGACTACGGATAAATACGCCCAATTTTACGGTTTTTTTTATACAGGAGTTGAAGCTTACTTAGTATCTCCTCAAATCGTTGCTCCGGATGGATCAAAATCTTTGACATTTACATTTGCGCAGACCTCAGGATCAGCAGGAGTTGGGACTATACAGGCAGGATTAATTTCTGAAAGTTCAACAACCGGAACTGCAGATTTCACCCCAATCAGTTCCGTATATACTGCTACATCGACTACAAAACAAACAGTAACGGTTACTGTTCCTGCTTCTTCTAAACAGTATATTGCTTTTAAATTTATAGGAAATGTGCAACATGCTGCTGTATTAATTGATGACGTAATGTATAACACAAGTTCAACATTAGCCGTTTCAGATAATGCAAAATCTAAAGAAGACGTTCAGTTTGCTGTAAATGCAGAAAACACAGCATTACAATTCGTAGCTAAAAAAGATCCGAAAAATATTGAAATTTATTCCGCGGGAGCTCAGAAAGTTGCCGGAGGTAAATTATCAGACAAATCATTCGATATCAGCGCACTGCAGACAGGCGTTTACTATATTATTATTGAAACTGCCGAAGGTTCAGTTGTGAAATCAAAATTCATTAAAAAGTAAGATTTATTAGACAAAACTTACGTTTTAAAGGCTGATGTATGATTTTCATAGATCAGCTTTTTTTGTATAAAGAATGCAGATATATTTAGTTGAACATTAAATTCTTTTTTTATATCTGAAGAGCAAAAAACAAAATAATTTATTTTTTATTTAGAATAATTAAAAATAATTATGTATTTTTGTTCATGAAATTATGAGATAGAATAATATACATTTATTAATTTATTCCTTTCATAATAGTCAAAATCTAAAATTTTAATACTTTCTATTTTTTCTAATAAAAGGCTGCTCATAAGTTGAACAGCCTTTTAGTTTTTATGCAGTCGTTTGGAAGATGGATACTGGAAGTTTACAAATACTCGCAAGAGAATTTCCCGCTTACCACTTCAAGCATTTAGCCTAAAACTACAACGTTTTATATCCTTTATAAACTAAAGTCGAGCTTTCCAGCATTTTCGAAACATCTCTACGGAAATCCAAAAGGTGATCCTGTCCGTTGTGACGGTTTAGATGTTCCTCACTTTCCCACAATTCTACCATGAAAAAAGTGCCTTTGTTATCTTTGTCTTCGATAAGGTCATACTGCAGACATCCCTCTTCTTTTCTGGTTTCTCTTACCAGGATCTGGAAAAGTTCAACTGCTTCCATCAAGTAATTTTCATTAAACTTGAACAGCGCCACTACGTGTATATTCATTGTTATTTTTTTAGTGGTGTAAATGTAGAATATTTTCGAAACCAAAAAGATAGTTGATACTTTTATTTTTCCACATTTAACACAATTTATAACTAAAAAACTGATTTATAAATCGTAATTGAACTCATGATAATAACCAGTATTCCGATCACTACAAACATACTTTTTACAGGAAGTTTTGCCGTGAGCATTGCAGAAAAAGGAGCTGTAAAAATTCCACCGATCAATAGTCCGAGAATAATGCTCCAATGTTGTATTCCCAATGTAAAAATGAAAGTAATGGCCGCTGTTAAGGTTAAAATAAATTTTGCGACCGTAGAACTTCCGACTGCAAATCTCGGGGTGAAAGAATTCTTGATTAAAGTTCCTGTCACCAACGGTCCCCAACCGCCGCCTGCAAAAGAATCGATAAAACCTCCGATAAGTCCTAATCTTGTTAAATTGGTTTTCCTTTTTAATTTTTTATCCTGCTTGTGTTTAAAAGCATTTGATAAAATCTGGATTCCAAGATATAAAGTGTAAAAAGAAATAATCGTTTTTGTGATTTTAGAATAATATTCACCAAGATACGTGAGAGAAACAGCCCCGATAATCGCTCCGATAACAGCAGGAATCGCCAGTCTTTTGACTAAACTTTTGCTTACGTTTTTCAGCTTGATATGACTGACACTTCCCGCAGCTGTTGTAAAACTTTCTGCAGAATGAATACTTGCGCTCACCGCATGCGGAGGAATTCCCAAAAATAAAAGAGTCGTCGTACAAATGACACCGTAGCCCATTCCCATTGATCCGGCTACAATTTCAGCCAAAACTCCGACCAGCATCATCCAGTAAAATATATAATTATCCTGCGCTAAAATGGTAAAAAGTTCGTCCAGATAGCCTAATTCGTACATGGAAAAAATTGTGATTGACAATATAGCGATCGTCACAAAAAACACATGAAGCCTGATTTGAATTTTTCTTGAAATCACCATTTCTGTTTTGTTTTAAAGATCAATTGGAAAATCACAAAATCATTACAGCTCCCA
Organism: Chryseobacterium arachidis; assembly: GCF_900129245.1. Lineage (GTDB taxonomy): Bacteria > Bacteroidota > Bacteroidia > Flavobacteriales > Weeksellaceae > Chryseobacterium > Chryseobacterium arachidis. The sequence continues at coordinate 520,868 of NZ_FQUT01000001.1, read as the reverse complement.
CTGTTGAATTACTCGTCTCGTCGATCAAAACAGCATTTCCCGTTGCATTACTTTCCTCGAAGCTGTCAAAAACCAGTGGGGAAGCCGTTTTCAAACGAACTTTTACCACTTCATTTAGTTTTACACTTTCAGAAACCGGAGTTTTTTCTAAAGTATTGACATCTATTTTATATTCAATTTTTTTGATAATCGTTTTTAAAACCTTGCTTTTATGCTGAATAAAATATTTGTTTCCTTCGTTTAATTCTTTCTTGTCGAGCCAACAGACCACGGCTTCAATTTCATTTTCAACCTTCGGAAGATTTTCAGATTTAACTAAAAAATCACCGCGGCTGATATCAATATCATCTTCAATATGCAACACTGCAGGCTGGTTTGTAAAAACAGAATCCACTTCTTTTCCCCCTGTTTCAACTTTAGAAATTTTAGTCTGAATATTTTGAGGTAGCACGGTAATTTCGTCGCCTTTTTTGTAAACTCCCGAAATCACTTCTCCGGCATAACCTCTGTAATCATGCAGTTCATCGGTTTGTGGACGAATTACATACTGCACCTGAAATCTCGGATTTTCAAATTCCTTATTCTGATTAACTTCAACATTTTCCAGAAAATCCAGCAATGTCGAACCTTCATACCAAAGCATATTCTCAGATCGCTCAACAATATTATCGCCATGAAAAGCTGAAATCGGGAAATAATGAATATTTTCCAAGCCTAATTTCTTCGCGACCAGCTGATATTGAGCTTTAATATCATTAAAAACTTCTTCGGAATAATCCACCAGATCCATCTTATTGATCGCCACAACTACATTTTTCATCTTCAATAAAGAAGCAATAATCGAATGTCTTCGCGTTTGTTCGATTACGCCTTGTCTTGCGTCAATCAGAATGACAATCAGTTGGGAATTAGAAGCTCCCGTAATCATATTTCGAGTATATTGAATATGTCCCGGTGCATCCGCAATAATGAACTTTCTTTTTGGTGTCGAAAAATATCGGTATGCTACGTCAATTGTGATTCCCTGCTCTCTTTCAGCTCTCAAACCGTCCGTTAAAATCGCAAGGTCTACTCCGTTTTCATTTTTATTTTTTGATTGTTTTTCCAACGCTTCAAGCTGGTCGATCAATATATTTTTGCTGTCATATAAAAGCCTTCCGATCAGGGTACTTTTCCCGTCGTCAACGCTTCCTGCTGTTATAAATCTTAATATGTCCACGTGTAATTTAGTTATAAGTTATGAGTGATGAATGATGAGTTTTAAAAACTTCCCGCCTCCTTCTTCCATCCTCTATCCTAAAAATATCCTCCTTTTTTTCGGTCTTCCATCGCCGCTTCCGTTACTTTATCGTCGATTCGGGTTTCGCCGCGCTCGGAAATTCTGGAAGCTATAATTTCGCTCACCACCTCATCCAAAGTTTCGGCAGAACTTTCAACGGCTGCGGTACAAGTCATGTCTCCGACGGTTCTGTAACGAACTTTTTTGTTTACAATCGTATCATTTTCATCAATTTGAATAAAATCTGAAACCGCTATTAATTGTCCGTCAAACTCGATCACATCTCTGTTATGGGCAAAATAAATCGGTGGGAGCTGAATATTTTCTTTTTTAATATAATTCCAGACATCCAATTCCGTCCAGTTTGAAATCGGGAAAACCCTTACATTTTCTCCTTTGTTGATTCTTCCGTTGTAAATATTCCACAATTCGGGACGTTGCAACTTCGGATCCCATTGACCAAACTCGTCACGGACAGAGAAAAAGCGTTCTTTGGCTCTTGCTTTTTCCTCGTCTCTTCTCGCACCACCAATGCAGGCATCAAATTCAAACTCCTCAATAGTGTCAAGCAAAGTATGTGTCTGCAGCCAGTTTCTTGATGCAAATTTTCCTTTCGGCTCGGTTAAATTTTTAGCTTTAATCGTATCTTCAACTTTTCTTACAATCAGTTCAGCATCAATGCTTTCTGCCAAATAATCTCTAAACTGTAATGCTTCCGGAAAATTATGTCCTGTATCAATATGAACCAACGGAAACGGAATTTTCATCGGAGCAAAAGCCTTTTTCGCCAGATGAACCAATGTAATAGAATCTTTACCACCACTGAAAAGCAACGCAGGTTTTTCAAACTGAGCCGCAATTTCTCTCATAATATAGATACTTTCGGCTTCCAGCTGTTCCAGATAGTCTAGTTTATGTGTACTCATTTTTAGTTTAATTTTTTTAAATTAATGCGTATGTAAACCACATTCTTTTTGTGAACTTTCCCACCACCAACGTCCGGCACGGGGATTTTCGCCTTCCACAATCGCTCTTGTGCAAGGCTGACAGCCGACACTGATAAAGCCCTTTTTGTGTAAAGACAATTCCTGAACTTTATTTTGTTCTAAATAATCCAAAACATTTTGATAACTCCAGTGGATTAAAGGATTGTATTTGTATAACTTACGATCTTCATCCCATTCGATGATCGGCATATTTTCACGGTTTTCCGACTGCTCAGAACGTAAACCTGTGATCCAGACTTTCGCATTTTCCAAAGCTCTGTTTAAAGGTTTAACTTTTCGGATAAAGCAACATTCTTTTCTGTTTTCAATGGAATGATAAAAAGCGTTGATTCCCTTTTCATTTACATATTTTTCGACATCAGCACTTTCGGGAAAATAGACTTCCGTTTTTCTTTTGTACCTTGAATTGTTTTGTGAAAGTAATTCGTAATGTTCGTAGAAAAGTCTTCCCGTATCGAGCGTAAAAACCTTTATCGGAAGCTGGTTTTTAAAAATTATATCGGTAATCACCTGATCTTCCTGACCAAGCGATGTTGAGAAAACAACTCCCTCCGAGAATTTTGTTGAGATCAATTTCAATCCCTCCTCTGCTGAAAGTTGTTTCAGTGTATCTGCATCTTCCTTTGAAATCATAATTTATCCATTTGAAGTCATGCAAATATCAGATAAAATAATTATCCTACCAAAAAAGTAGACTAATTATTCAAAAAAAAGGATTTGGCTAATCCACCAAATCCATTAAAGTTCTTTTTTCCAAAATATTCAAAGAAGCATCACGAACCTCGATCAATACATCATGTAAACCACAATGATCTTCGCTGCAGTCATCACATTTTTCATAAAAATTTAAGCTTACACAAGGAAGAAGTGCAATCGGGCCATTCACCAGACGGATGATTTTCGCCAATTTCACGTTTTCAGGATTTTCCTTGAAAAAATATCCTCCTCCTTTTCCCTTTTTACTATCAAGGATATCTGCTTTTTTGAGTTCAAGCAAAATATTTTCTAAAAACTTTAAAGGAATTCTCTTTCGTTCCGCAATTTCGGAAATAAGAACAGGACCATCATTCCTCTTTTCTACAAGGTATGACAGCGCCTTAAAAGCATATTGAGATTTTTTAGACAGCATTACTACAAAAATAAGAAAATTGTTTGAAATGCGGAAAAGTGTAGCTGGAAGTTATTTTACAATGTTATTACTACCCTTTCCAACTTCCGACTTCCAGCCAAATCACTATATTTGTTCCATGTTCAGTAAACAAGAAGCACAACAGTTAAAAAAGGAATTTTGGACGGCTTTCGGAAAGTCTTTCCCACGAAAATGGATTTTGTATGACACAAAAATTAAAGATATGTCGTTCAAATTTTATGCGGATAAGAAAAAAGCGGAAGTTTCTCTGGATATCGAAATGAAAGACGAAGTTTTCAGAGATGCCTATTATAATAAAATATGGTCATTGGAGGATATTCTGAAAGATTTTATCGGAGATTTTACTAAAGAAGAATTTTATACGCTGGAAAACGGGAAAGTCATTAGCAGAATCTGGGTTGAAAAACACGGAGTTTCTATTTTCAATAAAAATACCTGGCAGGAAGCTTTTGAGTTTTTTGTAGAGAAGATGGATGGTTTTGAGAGGTTTTATTATGAGTATGAGGATTTTATAAAGGATGTTTAAAGTATATGAATGTTTTAGAAAAATATAAATTAATTTTTGTCAATCGACCTTACAGTTATCCGAATGAACAAGCTTATTTAGTAAAAGATGCTATTCATTATGTTGAAAATGATTTTTTAGGATATTTTCTAACGAAATTCAAAATAATAAATGATATTGATGAAATTGTTAAAGACATAGATTTTATTTTATCGGAAGGTTTTTACGATAGGGAATATTGTTTAGAAATTTATTTGGATTTTCTTGATGTAATTTATACAGATACCACAGCTTTATTTCAAGAGACAACTGGAATTTTAATAGAAGAAATTCCATTAGATGATTTAAAAAATATTCTTTTACACTGGAAAAGATTTATTCAAACTGAACCATTGGAAAAAACTAAAGTTGAAAAAAATTCTGACTTAATTTATTTCCTTAAAGAAAACGAAAAAGAAGATGAAATCGCTAAATTTATAGCCCAAATATACGGATCCAACTTTACCCTAATCAAATCATAATAAAATACCTATTTACGCAAAATCCGTAATATAAGAACTATAAATTTCACACAAAATTCAAACTTCCGTTTAAATATTTTCCGTATTTTAGTCAAACCAAAAAATATCATCAGGTATTTATTCATCATGCTTTTCAGCAGAATTCTCGTTGATATTTACTAAAATTAAATCATAAAATATTTAGATACAATGGAAAACAACTCGTTTATTTTCTCAGATGGAGCCGACCCCAAAAATGATTGCAGCCTACAAAAAAGCGCAGGAAACCTTTAAATATTTTTGGAGAGAATTGTCCTGGGAGCAAAGAAGAATCGTTCCGGGACTGAATCTTGCCTGTGTAAAAGCTTCTTTTTCCGAGACAACTGAAGACGGTAAAGAAATTGTAGAACACATGTGGATGAATGATATCCATTTTGATGGCGATAATGTAAGCGGATTTCTGATTAATGAACCTAACAGCCTGACCTCAATACAACCTGGAGATTATTTTGAAATGCCTTTGAACAAAATCAGCGACTGGCTTTTTGCTATGATGCCAACCCAGAAAAAAGCTAAAGGACTTTCGAAATTATTTTCTCCATCTTCAGAACCGATTCCGAAAGCGTATGGCGGATTTACCATTCAAAAAATGCGCGCAGATATGTCGGAATCCGAAAGAAAAGAACATGATGATGCGTGGCAGCTGGATTTTGGAGATTATAATGAAATTGAAGTCGTAAACGAACAAAAAGAAAATCCGGAAAACCTTATCGAACATCCGATGAGCAAGAATATGAAGGACAGTCTGATAAAATTTCTCAATGATTACCCCTCTGAATTAACCAATACCGATGAAAACGGATTTACCCTTCTTCACAGGGAAACTATTGCAGGTAACCGAAGTTCGGTAGAAGTTCTTTTAGAATCCGGTGCCGATAAAAATTTAAAAACCAACAACGGAAAAACAGCTTTAGATTATGCCAAGCAGCTTAATTGGGAACATTTGATCCCTGTTTTGGAAAATTAATCATACAGAGAAACTTTTGGGCTTCTCTTTTTATACAATTTTAAAAGAATATGCCTTACATTTGCATTAATGAAAGAAAAAAATCTTTATGTAATTTCAGGTTGTAACGGTGCAGGCAAAACAACGGCATCTTTTACAATATTACCAGAAATTTTAGATTGTAAAGAATTTGTGAATGCAGATGAAATTGCTAAAGGATTATCACCTTTCCAGCCAGAAAAAGTCTCCTTTGAAGCCGGTAGAATTATGTTAGAAAGAATTGAAGAGCTTTTTAAAATTGACGAAAACTTTGCATTTGAAACAACTTTAGCTACAAAATCTTACAAACAAAAAATTATAAAAGCGAGAAAAGCGGGTTACAATGTTACTCTTCTATACTTTTGGCTACAAACTCCCGAGCTTGCAAAGGAACGAGTAAATATAAGAGTAAAAGAAGGGGGACACAGTATTCCGACCGATGTAATTGAAAGAAGATATTTTAATGGAATCAAAAATCTTTTTGACATTTATCTTACAATCGCTGATCAGGTTTTGATCTTCGACAATTCGGAAGGAAAACATATTCTAATTGCAGAAAAAAATATTGATGAAAACATCGTTATTTATTCTGCTGAAAAATTTAAAGAATTAAAAAAATACTATGACAAAAGAAGCGAATAATGAAAGAAAAGCTAAAATTTTGGAAGGTCTTGAAAAAGCCTATGAAAAAATGCTTGATTTCAAAAGAAAGAACAATAGCGAGTTAGTAGTAATTCGCGAAAATAAAATTGTTAAGATAAAACCATAAAATAATAAATATTAAAGAGAAACTTTCCGGTTTCTCTTTAATTTTTTGTCAAATGGCAAATGCAGGAATCTTTTCTTTACTTAAATTGCGTACATGAAAGAATTATTTGATTTTATACTGAGATTTGGCAACCTAAATCAGCAACAGATGGATTTCATTTCAAGCAAAGCCATAGAATTGGATATTCCTAAAGAAGAATATTTTTCTGAGGCGGGGAAAATCGCCAAACAGGTAGGATTTATTACTGACGGAATTCTTCGTGTGTGCTATTACAACAACAAAAGCGAAGAAATTACAAAATATTTCATTGAGGAAAATAATCTGGTGGTAGATCTCGAAAGTTTTGATAATCAAATTTGTTCGAGTGCTTACGTTCAGGCGGTTACCGACTGCAAAATGATTGTTTTTCAAAGAAAAGACTGGCTGGAATTGTTACAGACCATTGTTGGCTTTGATGCCATCGTTCATAAAATTATTTCAAGAGCTTTGATGCAAAAAGTAGAAAGAAGAAGCCCCCTGGTTTCGGAAGATGCAACGACGCGCTATCTGAAATTTCTGGAAATCTATCCTACTGCAGTTAACAGAATTCCGCTTTCTTACGTTGCTTCTTATTTAGGTGTGACACAGTCTTCTTTAAGCAGAATCCGGAAAAATATTACTTTATAAAAATATCAGCAACTTCATTCAAAAATCAATCAACCATCAACCACCAGCGATCAACGAAAAAGCATCTTTTTGCCAAATGACAAATGCCACCTTATTTTATTGACGGAATTTTACATCATCAATTTAAAACAAGAAAATGAAAACAGCATTCATCACAGGAGCGAACAGAAGTATTGGTCTGGAAACCGCCAAACAACTTTCAAAACAAGGTTCATTCGTTTATTTAGGAAGCCGCAATCTTGAAAACGGTGAAAAAGTAGTACAAGAACTTAGCGAACAAGGATATCAGAATATCAAAGCCATCGAAATCGATGTTACCAATCCTGAATCTATTTCAAAAGCAAAAAATATGGTTGAGAAAGAGAAAGGGAAATTAGATATTCTAATTAACAATGCCGGAATTTTAGGGGTCATTCCTCAAACGACAACGGAAACCTCTGTAAATAATATTAAAGAAGTTTTTGAAACCAATTTCTTCGGAGTAATCAACGTTACTCAGGCTTTTTTAGAGTTGCTTAAAAAATCAGACGGCCCAAGAATCAGCAATATTACCTCAGGTTTAGGTTCATTAACCTTGCACAGCGATCCGACATGGAAATATTATCATGTGAAAAATGCAGCGTACGGCCCATCAAAATCAGCTCTGAATGCCTATACAATCGCTTTAGCTTACGAGTTGAGAGAATTACCATTCAAAATAAATGTAATTGATCCCGGTTATACTGCCACAGATTTCAATGCACATAGCGGACCGGGTTCTGTAGAAAGTGCAGCATCTTTTATCATCAAACATACTTTAACTGATGAAAATGGACCGACGGGACAGTATTTCAGCAATGATATTGAGGATGAAACCGGGATTAGCCCCTGGTAAAATTTAAACTAAAAGAGTAAAGAGAGACTTTCGGGTTTCTCTTTTTTTATTTAAATTAAATTTCTCACTAAAAATCTCATTCACGATTCGGTTACATCATTCGTTGATTGGGCTACTTTTAAGATCAGCCATCTTTCCATCTTTGTACCATCATTTAACAACAATAAAATATTTAAAAATGGAAACAAAAAAAGTATGGTTCGTAACAGGAGCTTCAAAAGGATTAGGATTGGAACTGGTAAAGAAATTATTAGCTGAAGGATTTCAGGTTGCCGCAACAAGCCGCACTGTTGATTCTTTAATTTCTTCCATCGGAGAAACGTCAGAAAACTTTTTGCCTCTAAGCATGAACATAACCGACAACAATGATGTAAAATCAGCCATTGAAAAGACAACAGAACACTTCGGAAAAGTTGATGTAATTGTAAACAATGCCGGATACGGACAATTGGGAACTCTGGAAGAACTTAGCGATGAGGAAGCTAGAGCCAATTTTGACGTGAATGTTTTCGGAAGCTTAAACGTAATCAGAAATGCAATGCCTTATCTTCGTGAACAAAAATCCGGGAACATCTTCAATATTTCGTCTATTGGCGGTTATTCAGGGAATTTCCCTGGATGGGGCGTTTACTGTTCTACAAAATTTGCAGTAGCCGGATTTACGGAAGCGCTGGCGGAAGAAGCCAAAGCTTTTGGGATTCATGCGACGGTAGTTTATCCCGGATATTTCCGTACGGATTTCTTAAACAAAGATTCTGTAAAAACGCCTGCCCAATCAATCGAAGCGTATGAAACCGCAAGAAATTCGGAAAGTGCCCATCTGAACGAGATCAACGGAAACCAGCCCAACGATCCTGAAAAAGCAGCAGAGGCACTGATCGCTTTAAGCAAAGAACAAAATCCTCCGGTTCATTTCTTATTGGGAATTGAAACCCATGAATTCCTGAATAATAAAATCGAGGCAATTACCGGTGACGCAAAAACTTGGAAAAGTTTGACAGAGTCTACTGCGATTTAATCATTCTTTTGAACCATTAAGATCTATTTAAGAAAGTAAGAGTATTAAGATTAGCTGCGCTTTTAGCTTACAGTAAACCTATTGATTTTCTTAATTAAACTTTATTCTTATATAAAAAACTTATTTAAACTTTTTTAATCACAGAAGATTTTAACACTATAGTTATTTTAAGTTTAATACTTAAATGAAAAAGAGCACATAAGTTAAAAAAAATCTTTGATTATTACCCTTTTGAACTTTTATTATCAAAGAATAGCAGGAAGAATATCTTTTGTTCCTTTTGTGGTTAAATTTAAAATTAGTTTAAACAAACTTAAAATCTTAATGGTTCAAAATTTTTCAGCATTCAAATTAATTAAATAACTTAGTCGTTATGAAAGAAACATTTCGTTTTAATTCTATATCCGATTTTCATGCTTTCTGCAGTCTTCCGGGTCCCGATCATCCATTGATCAGTCTGATTGATTACAGCAAAGTCCGTTATCCTGTGGATGATACGGAACTTAAATGGATTCAGAACTATTATTCTATCGGCTTGAAACGTAATGTAAATGCGCGCTTCAACTATGGCCAGCAGGAATATGACTTTGATTCCGGAGTTCTATGCTTTGTTTCTCCGCTACAATTTTTAAGGATAGAAATGAAGCCTGAAGTTCAGGTAGAGCCAACCGGCTATTTATTGCTCATTCACCCGGATTTTCTTTGGGGAACTTCTTTGATCAAAAAAATTAAATCGTATGAATTTTTCAGTTATCAGATCAATGAAGCGCTTTTCCTTTCCGATAGAGAAGAGAAAATTATTGTTGATTTATTTAAAAATATTGAAAAAGAATACCAGAACAATATCGATAAATTCACACAGGAACTGATTGTTGCCCAATTGGAACTGATGCTGATTTATTCCGAACGTTTTTATGAACGTCAGTTTTTCACCCGAAAAAAATCCAGCCATGAGCTGCTGAATAAGTTTGAGGAAGTCCTTTCCCAATATTTTGAAAGCGGAAACCTTATCGAAAACGGTATTCCATCGGTAAAAACCATCGCTGAGCAAATGAATATTTCGCCCAATTATCTGGGAAGCCTGCTCCGAATTCACACCCAGCAAAATACACAGCAGCATATTCAGAATAAACTGATTGTTCATGCCAAAGAACGTCTAAGTACAACGAATTTATCCGTCAGTGAAATTGCGTATGAACTGGGGTTTGAGCATCCGCAGTCTTTTAGTAAATTGTTTAAGCAGAAAACGAATCAGTCGCCGGTGGAATTTAGGAAGTTGTTTAATTGAGAAAGAGAATCATTTGGTTTTATTAAATTATTTTTAAATATATTTGAAAAAACTAATATTATGAATTTACAACAAGACGATGATAATGAAAAAAAAATTTCCTCTGAACCAATAACTAAAGATTTAGATTTTCTTATAAACACTTCCTATCCGACTAAAAAAGATTACTCTAAATATAGAGAAATATTTAGCACAGATTGGAAATCAGACGAGTTTTATTCCAATAGTTGGTTAAGTGAGAATAGTGGTATAAAAAGAATAGAGCTTGAAGGCGAAATTAGTAGTCTAAAAAAGCAATTAAAAATTGCTTATAATGAGTTAAAGCAGGCTAAATCCGATAAAGAAGAAAAAATTACTGAATTTAAAACATTAGAAGAAAAACTCAAGTCAAAAGAAAAAATCAGTCATATTATTCCTAGAATTTGTGAAGAAGCAAGAGACTTATTATTATCCCAAGAAGATTTTAGAAGTTCGTTTCAAGATGGAGAAAGTTGCGAAGCAGTTGTCATTTCCATCGATATACGACGTTCTACTGAACTAATGCTAAAAGCAAGAAGACCAGAATTATTTTCTAAATTTATTACTGAACTTAGTCAAAAACTCAGTGATGCTATTTTAAAGAATTTTGGTATTTTTGATAAGTTTACTGGAGATGGCATTCTTGCTTTTTTTCCTAAATTTTATAGTGGAGAACAATCTATAGTTCATGCTTTGAAGGCTGCTGAAGAATGTCATAAAATATTTAAAGAACACTATGAAAATTCAAAAGAATGTTTTAACGTTTTTATCAAAGATGTTGGTCTTGGAATTGGAATAGATTACGGTGATGTTACACTTGTAAACACAAGAAATGAATTGACTGTTGTTGGTATTCCTGTTGTTTATGCATGCAGAATGGGTGGAGCAAAAGCTGGGCAAACTTTATTGAATCAACCGGCAAAAGAAGAAATCAATAGACTTGGTAAGAATTACATTAAAGTTACAGAATCGGAAATTAATATTAAAAATGAAGGCATTGCTTTAGCATATACAATAGAACTACACGAATCTTTTCTTACAGAAAAACCCGATTGGTTAAAGAATTTAATAAATTCTTCAGAAGAACTAGAGCCCGAATCTAATGTATAATAAAAAGAGAAACTCACGTTTCTCTTTTTATTTCTATCCAAACTTCTTCTTTCTCAACCAAAAGAACAGGCCTCCTAAAATTCCTATAATTGCTAAAGGTAGCAGCAAATTAAACCATTGCCAGTAACTTCTTTCTTCACTTATTAAATATCGGTCCAGAAGCCTTTCTTCGATGTTTCGGTTTCTCAGTTCCATCAGATTGCTGTCGTCTAATAAAAAGTCCAGCGCATTTTTCAGGAACTGTTCGTTTCCGAAACGTTCCTGGGTAAGGATATCCATTCCCAACGGAAGCGGTTTCCCTTTTACCACTTTATTTCTTGCCACGTCACCGTCTGCAATGACGATCATTTTATTTTCAGGGCTTGATGCTTTAAAGCCAGGATACGATTTCCTTTCAATTCTTGAAGCATAAGCGGAAGTAAATTTCCCTTCCAAAGCCACCGCAAAAATCCTTGGTGTGCTTGGCTTTTCCATTTGCCCAAGACTGTCCACACTGTTGATTTCCTCTAAGCTTACATAGTTCGGAACCTGCTTCAGTAATGTTCTTTCGCTGGATTCGAAAAGTACAGCGGTTTTAATTCCTTTTCTTCCCAATGTATCAATTGAAGTCGGGAATTCAAATTTCACCGGATTGATATTCTTTGTAACAGGATGGTCGTTTTCATTAATTCCCAAAGGAAAATAAGGCCAAGGCTGCGTAGAATACTGTGCATTTCCCGCCACTTCTCCGGCTACAAATTTCAATTTGGCATATTTCTTAACGTCTTTCACCAAAGCCGGATTGATTCTTAAACCATAATTGAAAAAGAAATCCGTCATATTAATATCTATCGGGAAAGGCATCAGCTTTTCAGACCTCATCAGGGTATCCATTTCGGCATTCACGGCATCGATCATCCAAAGGGTTTTTCCGCCGTTCATGATATACTGATCCAGGATTACCTTTTCATTGTCTGTGAAAGCTTTTCTTGGTTTTGCAATGACCAAAGCACTCATTTGTTTCAACAAAGGAACGTCGGCTAAACTTAATTCTTTCTGATTTTTAGGAATAATAGGTCCCGCATCATAATTTTCGAGTGCCAGATTCATGAATCCCTGGAACTCTGACGGACTCAATTCGTCCTGATTGATTAAAACCCCTACTTTTTTGAAGCTTTCATTCGTTGCAATTTTAAGCTTGGAAATAAAATTGTATTCAAGATTTTCTATAGATTTTGTAAGCAGTTCGGCATTGTCTATATAATTCTGCTCTACGATCAAAGGTACCGTCACTTTGGTATTTCCGTTCTTGATAAGAGCGTATGGATAAATTTCTATCTGAGACGTTTTACCGCTTTTTCTGTCATCCAGCACCGACGGATAAATTCCTCTTGATAATAAAGTGTCTTTCGGAATGGCAGATTTAATAGGATCAATAAATTTAAAATCCACTTTCGAGTTTACTTTTCTGAAGCTTTCAAGCATGAATTTCGTTTCACTCTGAAGCTGCTTGAAATCGGCAGGAAAATCCCCTTCAAGATAGACTTCTATCAATAAAGGTTTCTTTACAGATTCCAGCACTTTGATGGTACTGTCGGAAAGGGTATATCTTTTCTCTTTTGTTAAATCTAATCTAATCCCTGAAACGGCAAGGATCACTACCAAAGGTAATATTACAAAAAGTAAAATCCCAAGCGGAGATTTAAACTGTATCTTCTTCATAATTTTACTTCTTTTTATTAATAAAATGATTAGACAAAACTAAGGTAACTCCAATAATCAAGATAAAATAGGCAACATCTTTAAAATCAATAAGTCCTCTGGTAAACCCAAGAAAATGCTGATAAAAACCAATATTCTGCAGAATAAAATCTGCACCGCCTAATAATTTATAACTTGCCAGCTGCTCGATCCCGAAGTACATAATAAAACACATGAAAACGCCCAATAAATAAGCCATAATCTGATTTTGGGAAAGTGAAGATGCTAAAATTCCCACTCCCGACAGTGCTGCAATCAGCATAATTAATCCGAAATAACTTCCGAATGTCATTCCCAGATCAATATTTCCCGCCGGAACACCCAATACATAAATGGTATACAGGTAAATAATGGAAGGAATTAAACATAAAATCCCCACGATCCACACAGAAAGGAACTTTCCGAATATAAGATCCGAAACTTTCAGCGGTTGGGAAAATAACCAGTTTAAAGTTCCGGTTTGCTGTTCTTCGGCAAAAGTCTTCATCGAAAGTGCCGGAATAATAAACATCAGCAGCCACGGTACCAACACAAAATAGCTTTGCAGAGAAGCCATCCCGATATCGAAAATATTAGAATCATTTTCGAAAAAAAACAGAAACAACGTTGTTATCAGACTGAAAGCTGCAATGATTACCCACGCACTCCAGTTTCCGAAGTAACTCCAAAGTTCTTTTTTTAAAATTGCAATCATAGTTTTTATTGTAAAAATGTTGTTTGTTGACTGTTGCTTGTTGTTTGATGTAAAAACCATCAGCCATTAACTAACAACGGTCAGCCCAATCATTACTTTTTCTTTTTTTTATTCACCAGTTTAACGGTCATCATAATTAAAAATACCAGAACGAAAAATCCAGCAATTAATTGCCACCAATATTCTATCACCATTGATTTCAATATCACAGTAAAGACAACCAAGAATAAAATAAAGGTTGCTATTTCGTTCGCCTGTCTTAACTTTATATTTGCTGTTTCTAAGGCATTCCCATTCAGTTCTTTTAACTGTAAGACTTTTTTCCAACACCAATAATGATAAATCGCGAGGCCTATTAAAAAAGTTAACTTTAAATGAAACCAAGGCATTTTCATCAATCCCGGATTCAGGAAAATCATGATCAGTCCGCACACCGCCATGATAACGCCTGCCGGAACCGTAATGATATTCCAGAGCCTTCTCGCCATGAAGGTGTATTGCTCTCTTAAGATTTTCTTTTTATCCTCGGCAAATTCGTCGGTATCTTTATAGTAAACAAATATTCTTACGAGATAAAAAATCCCCGCAAAATAGCTTACCATGAAGATAATGTGAAGCGCTTTTATTATGGTGTAAAGCATCCTTAAAAAAATATTCGCAAATATAATGTTAATGATAAAAATAACAGACAGAAAAACGGACAAATATTGCTTTTCCTATTTTATGCTAAGAATTTCATAAAAGAACTTTAGAATTATCTGGCAAAAGAGATGCTGTCTGCTTTTTGATCTTTATAGTATATTTTCTTGTATAAAAGCTTACCTTCCCTACTGTAATATTTCCATTCTCCGATGTAATACCAATGATAATTTTTTGGGGATATATCGAGCCTAGTCTGTCCGCTTTCCATTAAAGTACCGTCTGGAAAATATCTTTTTACTCTGGTCAGTTTTTTCCCCACCCTGTTTTTCTCATAAAGCTTATTCTGATACAGCGTTTTCCAGATTCCTACTTTTTCTCCTCTCCTGTATTTTCCCTTTGTAATCAATGTATCTTTATTGTCTATATATACCTCTTCCCATTTGCCGTGCCTTTTTCTCGCATTATTCTCATCTTTTACATATTGGTTGATTTTTGTTTTGCATGATATATTTACAGCAATAATCACGAATGAAATAATAATTTTTTTCATAAAAAAACAGGATTTCTGTAAATATAAGAAATCCTGTTTTTATTCTACAAATGTAGAACCGTATTTTATTTAAGAAATTACATTAAGCTCTTTTCCAACTTTTTCAAAAGCCGCAATCGCTTTATCCAAATGCTCTCTCGTATGTGCTGCAGAAAGCTGGACTCTGATTCTCGCTTTTCCTTTTGGCACAACCGGATAAAAGAACCCGATTACATAAATTCCTTCATCCATTAATTTTTCCGCCATTTTCTGAGCCAAAGGCGCATCATATAACATTACCGGAACAATCGCAGCATCGCCATCAGGAATATCAAATCCTTTTGCTTTCATTTCCGTTCTGAAATATTCTGCATTTTCCATTACTTGATCACGAAGAGAAGTGTCTTCAGAGATCATATCCAACACCTTTAGCGCTGCTCCCACAATTCCCGGAGCCAAAGAATTGGAGAATAAATAAGGTCTTGAACGCTGTCTCAACATATCGATAATCTCTTTCTTACCGGAAGTAAATCCGCCTAAAGCACCACCAAGAGCCTTTCCAAGTGTAGAAGTAATGATGTCCACTCTACCCATAACTTCGTTGGCTTCGTGCGTTCCACGACCCGTTTTTCCGATGAAACCAGTTGCATGAGAATCGTCAACCATTACCAAAGCATCATATTTATCTGCCAAATCGCAAACTCCTTTCAGGTCTGCAACGATTCCGTCCATTGAGAAAACTCCGTCTGTAACGATGATTTTGAAACGGTGATTCTTTTCAGAAGCTTCAATTAACTGAGCTTCCAGATCTTCCATATTATTGTTTTTGTAACGGTATCTTGCTGCTTTACATAAACGAACTCCGTCAATGATAGATGCATGATTCAGTTCATCTGAAATAATAGCGTCTTCGTCTGTAAATAAGGGTTCAAAAACACCTCCATTGGCATCAAAGCAAGCCGCATAAAGAATCGTGTCTTCCAATCCTAAAAAGTCAGCAATTTTTTGCTCCAATTGCTTGTGAATATCCTGAGTTCCGCAGATAAAACGTACCGAGGACATACCGTAACCATGAGATTCGATCATATCCTGAGATGCTTTCATTACTTCAGGATTGTTGGATAATCCCAGGTAATTGTTGGCACAGAAGTTCAACAGTTTTTTTCCGTTGGCTTCTATTTCCGCGCTCTGCTGAGAAGTGATGATTCTTTCTCTTTTGTAAAGCCCGTCGTTATCGATATTTTGTAGTTCATTCTGTAAGTTTTCAAGATACTTTTTAGAGATCATTTCTAATAATTTTTAAGATTCGCTAATTTAATAAAAAGGCAGGAAAGTAAATACATTTCCGTTTTTTATTCTGAATGTCTGCATAAAATCATAAAATTTCCGTTTATAGTCTATAATTTTAGTAGACTAATTATTATATTTGTTACTTTAAAATCAGGAAAATGAGATTATCACCAGTACAAAAAATTAGAAATATATCGTCCGAAGATTTCCTCAAAACATATTTAAAGCCTGCAAAGCCCATCATCCTTGAAGATTTTGTAGCTCTTGAAAGCCCCGCTTTTTCCAAGTGGAATTACGATTATTTTAAAGAAATAGCAGGTAACCACAACGTTAATATTTACGGAAGCGAAATCGAATCGCTGGACAGAGTTGCCAGTAAACCGGTTGGGCAAAGCACATTTTCAGAATATCTTGATCTGATTACTTCCTCTCCTACCGAGCACCGCCTTTTTCTGTTTAATTTATTGAGTATTAAACCTGAACTTAAAAATGATATTCATTATAATGATGTTACGAACGGAAAAATTATCAAGTGGCTCCCTTTTATGTTCTTCGGTGGTGAGGGTTCTATTACCCGAAATCATGTAGATATCGATATGTCACATGTTTTTATTACCCAATTTCAGGGCGTAAAACGAATCTGGCTTTTTCCTTGGGAGCAATCGGATCTGCTTTACAAACTACCTTACAATTTTCATTCAATTACAAATATTAAAGAACCCGATTTCAAAGAATTTCCCGGGCTGAAATATATATATGGATATGAAGCTGTCATAAAACCCGGCGAAACTCTTTATATTCCTTCCGGATGGTGGCATTATATTCAATATGAAACGGAAGGCTATTCTGTTTCCATCAGAGCTTTACCATCTAGTTGGCTGGAAAAATGGCGAGGATTTAAAAACCTTGTCCTGATCAGACATTTTGATAATCTGATGAGAAATCTGTTCAAAGAAAAATGGTTTGATTTTAAAGTAAGAAAGGCAAAACGAAAAGCCAACCGGGCGATTAAAAGGCAGAAAAGTTTTCAGATTTAATTAAGAAATATCAACTGTAAAATAAATATTATGGAATTAATTTATCTCATTCTCTCAGCAAAAAAACCAACTTTTACTTTTTATCCTATTTCTTTAATTAACCTTTATTAAATGAAAAAAATGCTGTCTCAAAAGTGGGACAGCATCTTTAAAAATTACATTACTTATATTTAATCAATAAATTACATTTACTAATATTCAGAAATAAGATTAATTCCAATCACTAAGTCTCCTCCACTAAAGATAACTGGTTTTATACGAATTACATATTTATCATTTTCATGCAATAATCCGGCTCTATCATCATGCAAAATAAGTCCTTTATCTGAATCAAAATTTCCTTCTGCTAAAAGAACTGTATTTGTCTTATCATAGACTTTTATATTGTGAACTTGAGAATAATATCCTGCACCTCCAATGTCAGAAGCTTTCTTAAAAACTATTTTTCTATCTGTTATGTACTGATTAGGTATACTCAAATTAATTTCATAAGTATTACCCATACTCACTACTGGCAATAAAACTCCATCGGAATTTGGATATACACCTGAAATATGTTTAGAAACTGGCCAACCATAAGAACTGTTTTGTGCCGACTTTTTCCAAGGTCTATACCATGAGTTTGAATTACAATTATCAAAAATATAAATTGGATATGATGAAACATTAATGAGTGAATTACAAATAGACTCATCAATTTGTGCTATTGAAGGTGCCATATTTTTATAAATAATTCTTAATGGTGATAAATAATCTTCAGCATCATCTACATGGTGGGAAAATTTATAATTCATCCAATTTGAACAAGTATCAAAAATAATAGTTCCCTTACCTTTTGTTTCTACAACCGGTAGTCCATTTCCAATTGAATGTCCCCCCATTCCACATGAGTCGAATTTAAATGTGAAATCAACACTGTTATTAAAAACTTGAATTAATTTTGCTCCATTATGTAATTCAAATCTAGATCCCCAAAAAGCAATATGAGGTTGAGTCCCGCCTCCAAAAGTATCAGGATTTGCATTAGCATTAACCCTAATAATTGTTCCTTCAAACGGAATAATTGATCCCTGATAATAATTAATATTCTGGCCTTCAAGAAAGTCAAACAAAATACCTTTAAAACCTTCAATATCGGTACCATAAAATCTCCAATTAACAGCCTGATCATTTCCTAAACTAAATAAGATTGAATTCGCATTGGATCCTTTAATTTTACAGTCTCTGAATGTAACTTCAGACATCATAGTACTACCAGTAGATTTAATTATCTGTTTCCAATTCTGAAAAAAGCATTTTTCAAAAATAAATGATTGAGCATTCCCAGTACCACCCCCAACTCCATTCAAAAAATTTCCCTCATGATTTGTTGTGAATTGAATCCCTTGAAATGTACAAAAACCTATTACTCCTGGATTTTCTAACATATACACATCATTGTTTACTGGCTCATAGATTATTTCCGTATTCTGCCATCCATTTCCTTCGAAAACAAATCTTCCACAGTCAACAGAGGCATCAATAATATTATCTTTAACCAAATATTTACCAGAAGGAATGAAAATTTTTGTTGGGTTTCTCCATCCTAATGTTGTGGATATTGGTTCTGATAAGTTATAGACTGTTTGCAACGCTCTTTTAATCCCAATAGTATCGTCAGTATATCCATCTCCTTTTACTCCAAACCATTTTATATTTACTGCATTATCTATCTGTCTTTTATAAAAAGTGTCAACACTTTTTCTGTAAATTACACCATCATCAATAAGACCAGTAGCGCTATCGCATCTTATGTAAAAAACATTTTCGTTTGTTAGAGAGTCTCTTAATTGTACTAATGGGTCTAATGGAATTGTATTTGTAGATGAAAAAAATTCTTGTGTTGTGTACATAATATTTTCTTATTAAAGTTTATATATAATTCTTGGCGAATCTTGAATTCAATACAAATCTAATAAGTGTCCACGCCAAAACTTGACGTATAAAATATTATACTCTCTATTAAAAGTAATTTCTTTTTTGAAGTTGAAAAACTTATTTACACAAAAAAATAATAAGCCCCTCATTTTTGAGGGGCTATTTTATCTCTTTAAAAACTTAATACTCTTATCATTAATTTTAAAAATATAAGTCCCCGGAATCAATTCTGAAATATTGATTGATTTTTCAGGCTGGTAAGTTCCTTTTCTAACTAATCTTCCATCAGTAAAATAAATGTTGAAATCTGTTGGTTTATCAACCCCTTTCAAATTCAACTCATTCTTCGCAGGATTAGGATATAAGGCAAACTCATCTTTATCCAACTCTGAAATACTTAATGTTGCATCCTGAGCAACCGTTGAATTTCTTTCCAAAATCTGATATTCGTAATTAAACTCCACACTAGCTACAGGAAAAGCTACCGTTTGTGTAAAATACTGATTGTTGGTTGTATGATCTAAAGCAAAATAGGCAACCTGTCCTCCTGTTCCGTTTACTTTTATCGGCAGAGGCATTTCAAAGAAGCTTACAATAGAACTGCTTTGAGTCTGAGAAGCTTTAAAAGTAAGCGTATTTCCCGTCTGTTTCCAGCGGATATCATAGGTCGGATATCCTTCACCATAAATCCAATCGTTGAAAAATTCTGTAAAATTTCTACCGGTAGACGTTAATAAAGAGGCATTGAAATCCTGAGTTTTCACATAGTTATAAGCCAGGTTGGGTCTTGCATGATAATCCTGAACAGCCTGATAGAACGCAGTATCTCCTAAGATCCACTTCAACATTCTTAAAACATAAGCTCCTTTTGAATAGGATAACCTTCCGTTGAAAATCGTTCCTACACTGCCTAAATTAGAGTCTGCAACATATACACTTCCTCCGGTCGCACTCGTGATAAATGTTTTTTGTCCGGACAGATAATTGAGAAACTCTGCGTTTGTCATTAATAATTTTTCATTGGCAAGATGCTCCCCGAATGTTGCAAAACCTTCATTCAGCCAGATATCGTTCCATGCACCGCAGGTTACCTTGTCACCAAACCATTGGTGAGCGAGCTCATGAGCAATCAATCCTCTCCCCCAGGATCCCATGGAGGTCATGGTCTGATGTTCCATTCCGCCACCCGCCTGAAACTCCATGTGCCCATATTTTTCACTTCTGAAAGGATATGCTCCGAAATAAGTTTCAAAGGTATTCATGACTGTTTTCGTCCATTCAATATTGCTCATACTGGTTGTATTGGCGGCAGTTGACGGAAAAATATAATTAATGAAAGGGAAAGGCGGATTTCCCATGGTATCAGTCAATTTCACAAAATTGGTAATTGAAAGTGCAATTAAATACGCCGCAGTCGGATATTGAGTTCTCCAGAATGTAAGTTTCTGATTCCCCGGAAGAGTCGTTTCAGACATCGGCGTTCCATTTGCGGCAACATTATATTGAGAAGGTGTTGTAATTTTAAAATCAAACCTTTCAATTTTATCATTTAAACTTTGTTTGGTCGGAAACCAATCCTGTGCTCCGTAAGGCTCATTTAAAGTAGACAATACTGCTGTTCCTCCTTGGGTCCCGTTGAAAAAAGAATTGTTTGCCGTGGGGGGAACTCCAGAATAAGCTACCGTTAAAGAATCCAGAACGTTAGCTGCAAGAGCAGACTGAAAATTAATCCTAAGTTCTTTTGTTGCTGAAAGCTGTTGAAAAGTAAGCGGGTTCCCATGATACAATACCTGTGAAACGGTCATTTGGCTATCCAGATCAAAATAGATGCTGCTTATACTCTGATTAGGTTTGAAATGAGAGGTTACAGAACCCGAAATACTTCTTACCGCAGGATTTATCGTAACATCCATTCTTTGATATTGGAGATCATAATTCAATGTATTCGGATTGATATTCCCCGCAACCATCTTATTAGCAAAAGATTTCATTTCTTTTTCTATCAGACCCTTTCTTTCAATATTATCATTCTGAGCGTAAAATTGCTGAAAAGCCAGCATACCCAAAATCAAAAAGTAAAATTTTCTCATTCTCAATTAATATGTATCAAAGATATAAAAAAACCTTCTAATCATTGATTAAAAGGCTTTTATATTGATTGATTTTTAACAATTTTATAAATCGAGTGCCGGCTCAAGAATTTTCTCCATTCTTTTCTTCACCATGTCTACAGATCCCGCATAATTGTTTACCATTAATGAAAAAACTAATGTTCTCCCTGAATTGGTTTTTAGGTATCCGGCTAACGTTTTTACCTTATTTAAAGTTCCTGTTTTCGCAAAAATCTGTCCGTTTCCTGTACCGCTGAACATTCTCTTCAACGTTCCGGATTGCCCACCAATTGGCAATGAATTAAAATAAGTTTTGTAATATTTTTCATCCATTAAAGAAGTTAAAAACTTCGCCTGAGAAATCGGTGTTACATTATTGCTTCTTGAAAGTCCGCTTCCATCCATATAATTCAGCCCCATCATATCAAAACCGCCGTTTTTCAAATGCTCTGTCACCACTTTTCTACCCGAATCAGTCGTCTGGTCTCCCAGGCTCTGGAATCCGACAGTTCTTAACAAAGCTTCTGCCAAACCATTATCACTGTGCTGGTTGGTGTAATAAATAATATCGCTTAAAGTCGGAGATTTATATACTGAAACCAGTTTTCTGCTTTCCGGGGCGGCATCTGTCATTTTCGGAGTTACTTTCCCGGTTACAGCAATTCCGCTTTTTACCAAAGTTGTTCTGAACGAATTGGCAAGATAAGCCGGTGCATCCGGAAGTTTTGTGGTTAAAATCCCGTCGCCTTCATATTTGTCCGCATAAACCATCTGGTTGTTGTACGGCGAAACATAAAAGAATTTTTTATCTGTAGAGAAATTGGCTGCTTTTTTTACAATCAGTTTTTCGTTGGCAGGATTAATCTCACGAGTAGTACCGGCAGGCAAATAATAGTTATTGTTTTCTAGCCATACAACATTTTCCGGAAGCCTTGAAATAGTACTTTTGAAAAGCGCTGTCTGAATGATAATATCACCGTTTACCTTTTTGATGCCCTCACGAGAAAGCCCGTCTTTGAAATCTGAAACGATATCTTTGTAAGCCCAAGCCCCCGCCTTGTTGGTTCCTAGAGAAGGGTCACCACTTCCTACAATATAAAGGTTTCCGTTTAACACACCATTTTCATCGATGCTTCCCGAATATTCCAATTGGGTATTCCAACGGTAATTTTCCCCCAGCATGCTCATAGCCGTTTCTGTGGTCAGTAATTTCGTTGTAGAAGCAGGAACTAAAGGAGTATTTTCATTGTACGAAGAAATTACCTTCTTCGTTTTCGGGTCGTACACTACGAATCCCCAGGTTGCATTTTTCAATACAGGGTCGGTCATCATCGTGTTTACATTAATGTCTACAAGCTCTTTGGGCGACAAAATAGTTTTTTCTACCATCGAAGTGATGGGAGAAGGTAAGTTTAAACTGCTTTTTTGATTGTCATAAGCCGGAGTATATAGAACTGTAGAAACAGTAGTCTGTGCAAGGAAGAATCCTGAAGCCAGTACCGCAACGCTTGAAATATATCTTCTGAAATTTACCATCAATTTTTTCATTTTATTACATTTTGGATAGGTTAAAAATCAATTGGTTAAATTAAAAATTAACATCCAAACATATAATCAACGACCAAATGTAGAAAATATTGTTGTATGGCAGTTCAGTAGACTGTTATAAAAGCTTTATAAAGTTTGTTAAAAATTGTTAAAAATCTACAAAAATGTCTTTTTTGATGCTTTGGTAAGCAGTAATTTCGTCGAATTCTTTTAGACTTATCAAAATCAGCTTTTTATATTCCTCGTATTTTTTTCCTCTCGGAAGTTTTAGCATAATCTGAAACTGATAAAGATTATTCAATCTCGCAATCTGAGCCTTTTCCGGGCCCAGAACACAATCTTCAGGAAGATATTTTCTTAAAATCGAACCTAGAAACTGAGAAGCGCGGTTCACCTTGTCCTCTCTTCGGTGTTTCAATTCAATCATAATTAATTTGGTAAACGGCGGATAATGGAATTTTTGCCTTTCCGTTAAAATATATTTATAAACCTTCGCCGGATTATTCATTTTAATCAACTGAAAAACAGAATGATCCGGATTGAATGTCTGAATTAAAATTTTCCCTTTTCCAGAGACTCTTCCCGCTCTTCCAGAAACCTGCGTAATTAATTGATATGCTCTTTCTTCCGCTCGGAAATCCTGGACGTATAACATAGAATCCGCTTTCGGAATCGCTACCAATTCAATATGATCAAAATCCAATCCTTTGGAAATCATTTGAGTACCGACAACAATATCGGTTTCACGATCTTCAATCTTTTCGTACAATTTTTCGTAGGCAAATTTCTTCCGCATGGAATCAACATCCATTCTATCAACCTCATTCTCAGGAAATAATTTGACAACTTCTTCATGAATTTGTTCTACTCCCACTCCCCTTTCGTTCAGGTTTTCAGAATAACATTTCGGACAAGTCTTTGGTTTTGAAGCTCTCTGACCACAATAATGGCATTTCATTTCATTCGCAGCCTTGTGATAGGTCATTACCACGTCGCAGTTGGAACAGTAATTCACATAACCACAAGTTTCGCATTCCACAACATTCGCATAACCACGACGGTTGTGAAGCACAATGGCCTGATTTTTTTCATCCAAAACTTTCTTGATTTCATCAATTAAATGCAGAGAAAAATTCCCCGAAACTTTTTTGGAATCCTGTGCTTCTTTAAAATTAATCAATTCATACTCAGGGAGATTGACATTTCCGAAACGTTCTTCCAGAAAAATATATTTCATTTTATCCTTTCGGGCATTGTAATAGCTTTCCACTGAAGGTGTTGCAGAACCTAAAATCACTTTTGCTCCATAAAAATGCGCGAAAACCAGTGCGGCATCTTTTGCATTAAAATAAGGTGAAGCTTCCCTCGGTTTGTAAGCAGAATCATGCTCTTCATCCACAACAACCAATCCCAAATTCTGGAAAGGCAAAAACAATGCATTTCTCGTCCCAATAAGGATTTTAATATCATTTTGTCGGATTCTTCTCCAGACTTCCACCCTTTCAAAATCGGTCAGTTTCTGATGATAAAAGCCAAGCTGTCGGCCGTATTTTTTTTCTAATCTTTGAGTAATTTGTTTGGTTAAAGAAATTTCCGGAAGTAAAAACAAAACATTTTTCCCTTCGTTAATACATTCTTCGATTTTCTCTAAATAAATATGCGTTTTTCCGGATGAAGTTACGCCATGAAGAAGAACATTTTTCCCTTCTGCAAAGGCCTCATCTATTTCTGCTTTCGCTTCTTTCTGAGCTTCGGAAAGTTCTTCGATTTCTTCGATTTCACCTTCATAGCTTTCAATTCGGTCTTTCTGCATGTAATATTCTTCAACCAAACCTTTATCAGCCAAAGCCTTAAAATGTGAACTTCCAAAATAGCCGTCTTCAAAAAGTTCTGATTTTTTGATATGCAAATCCTGATTTTCGGTCTGTTTTTCTAAAATATGAAGGAAAAGATCTTTCTGTTTTTGCGCTCTTTTTAATGATAACAGGATTTCCGTAAGATTTTGTCTTTGTAAAACCTCATCATTGATTTTTACATAAGCAACTTCTTTTGCCTTGTACTTTTCAGCAATTTTTTCATCGATCTCAATGTATTGCAAATCAATCAATGAATTGATGGTCTTGATGATATCCTTCTTGGGAATAAATGCTTCAATATCCGTTAAGTTAATCAACTGTCGAACTTCCAATGCCTGAATGAGATACATTTCATTGACGTCAAGATTCTCGAATTCAACCTTAACATTCGGTTTTAATTTTAAATAGGTTTCACTTTCCAGTTTTAAAGAAGACGGAAATGCAAAACGGTAAATTTCTCCCAAACCGCACAGATAATAATCGGCAAGCCAGTTCCAGAATTTGATCTGCTCCAACGGAACAATCGGTTTGTCATCCAAAATACTGATGACTTCTTTTGCAACAAACTCAATCGGCTCGTTATCGTGAAGTTCAAAAACAATTCCTGTATAAATTTTCTTACCTCCAAACGGAACCAAAACCCGCATTCCTATCTGAATTTCAGATGACAGTTCTTCAGGAACTTTGTACGTGAAAGAACCTTTTAAATTTAACGGTAAAACAATTTGAGCGTATTGCAAGAGAAATATTTAAAGTGTAAAATTAATTTTTTCTTTTGTGAACTGCAATTTTTTTGACGGTGTGTTTTTGAAATACGAAGAGCGCAAAGTTTTTTATCTTACTGAGAATATTTTTTGTTCGCAAAGGCGTTTCACTCAGCAAAAGACACGAAGCTTTTTATGTCATTGCGAGGAGCGAAGCGACGAAGCAATCTTTTTAATTCCTTATTAAACATAAACTTTGTCATTTTGGAAGAATCTAAGCGATGAAAAAAAGTTTTAAAATTATATTAACTATCTTATGAGATTGTTTCGTCGCTTCATTCCTCGCAACGACAGATCCTGAAAAGAATGACCTCCACCCTAGCCCGGATTGCAGCGGCATCCTTTTGGGTTGCGGGCGGAGCAAAGCGGAGCCCGTAACCCAAAAGATATAGTGAAAAGCCGGAAACAGCTCCTGGAAAAAGAAAGAACTTTCGATAATGGAAGTTTAAATGTCTGAAAATAATAGATTTCTCCGTCGAAATGACAATCCAAAGAGTTTGTATTTAGAAAAAATATTCGATGATATAATACCAGATTGCGGAGGTAAAAAGTCCAACAATGATGCTGAAACCGATCGTTAAGTTGGTAAGCTTTGTGTTTAATCTAAATTGTTCTGCGATAATGCTTGAAGTAAGAACGGCAGGCATCGCAGATTCAAAAGTGGTGATCTTGGCAATGTTTCCTTTTATTCCTAGTAAAAAAGCTAATCCTAAAGTGATTGCCGGAGCCAGAATCAGTTTGTAAAACATGGAAGCCGACATTTGTGGAATGAGTTTTTTCCAACCGTTGAATTTCAATTGTAATCCGACCGAAAATAATGCTAATGGACTTACCGTTGCTGCCAGTTTATCGAAAAATGGTTCTGCTAAAGTAAAATCGATGAATTGCGATAATACCAAAGCAGCAATACATCCAACCAATGGAGGAAAGGTGATTAATCTTTTTAATATAAATGCAGCGCTTATTTTCCCGGATTTGCTTCCGCCTTTTAAAGCAGCAATAATTCCCAATGTGGAAAGTGAAAAAAACATAGTCTGATCACAAATAATGGCAATGCTTAAAAGACTTTCGCCATAAAATGCAGAAACCAGCGGAAACCCAATGAATGAGGTATTGCTGTAGCCACTCACCAATTCCAAAGTACTTCTCGACCGCCTTGAATATCCTTTCCTTTTGCTGTAAAACATCATGAAAAAGAAACAGAAAACCGAGGTCAGAAAAGTAGCAATAATCGGGAAAAGCATTTCTGTCGTCCAATGAACTTTGGGCAGATATTTGAATGATACTGCCGGAAGCGCAAGGTAAAGAATCCAGGTATTGATGCCTTTGTGCGCATCGGGATGGATCGATTTTGTCGCTTTGAAAAGCATTCCTGCGATAATACACACTGCAATCAGAACAAAATTTACCATAGATTTTTTAGATAAAAAACAAATTTACGGTTGATTTTTGAAATTCCTCCCCATTTATAAAAAAAGCTTCAAGGCTTTTGAGTACTCTGAAGCTTTAGATATTTTAATTCATTGTATCGTATAAACTCATCACCTCAACACTTTCCAAAGGTTTTGAAACTTTGATTTTTTTAGAAGTTTTTGGTAACAAATCGAAGAAATTATCACCGAAATGCGTATCTCCGATCAGATAAACATCTTTCGCCAAAACATCTGTTGAAACTTCAATTTCTGTTGCTGAAATTTTCTTGATTTTAATTGTTGGTTTTGTTAGTTTTAGGTCTTTTGGTTTTGAAAAAAAATAATTGTTTTGAGCAATAACTTTTTTGTTTCCGTCTTTCAAAGTTAATTTTAAAAAGACTTCATTTTTATTAGAATGTTTAATTAAATTTTTAATCTCTACATGATTAAATTTTAAAATATCATCCAGCGTTTTCCCGCCAAGAACTGTTGTTACATCATTGATAACTTTTCCGTCAAATTGTATAACCTGAGTTTCCAGCTTTACCTCTTCAAATTTTTTCAATTCATCATTAACGGCATAAAAATTTAAAAAATCACCTTCGTCTTCCGTTAAAATCACCTGATTTTTGAAACTTCTTCTCACCTGATAATGCAGTGCTTTCCAGTTTCCCAAATAATCAATTGAAGACCATGACACCACCGGCCAGCAATCATTTAACTGCCAATACAAAGTTCCCATATTGTAAGGTTTCGCACGACGATGCGCTTCGATGGCGATCTGCATTCCACGAGCCTGAAGCAATTGAGAAACATAGTTATATTTTACAAAATCTGTCGGAATATTGTAATCACGTTTCATATAATTATCGATAATCTCCCAACCTCTGGAATGTTTTTCGTGAGCTTTGATCGTTCCGTTCTGCAAACTTAAATCCGGTTCTCCTGAAAACATCGACTTTGTAGTTTCTAGCGTCGGCATTCCCTGAAAACCATACTCCGAAGCAAACCTCGGAACTTTTTCATTGAAAATTTCAAACGGCTGTTCGCCCCACCAAACGCCCCAATAATGAGAATCTCCTTCGGTTAGACTTTCTTTGTGTCCCCATCCGATGGATGGTGAACTTGGCCAATAAATGGATTTATCGCTTGTTGCGTATTTTTTTATAGCATTTGGGATTACTTCGTGAAAAATTTTCTTATAATCTTTCCAAACCTGTAAAGAATCTTCTTTTGAATATTTGAATTGCTTTTGATAACCCCAATTGACAATCGCCTCGTCAACTTCATTATTTCCACACCACAAAGCTAATGACGGATGGTTCTGCAGTCTTTCTATCTGATCTTTGACTTCCATTTCAACATTTTTTTGGAAATTCTCGTCCGAAGGATAAAAGCTTCCTGCAAACATAAAATCCTGCCAAACTAAAATTCCGTTTTCATCGCAGGCCTTATAAAATTCATCATCTTCGTAAATTCCGCCTCCCCATACACGAATCATATTCATGTTGGCTTCTTTACAGTCTTTGATCAGTTTTTGGTATTTTTCTTTGCTAATTCTTGGCGTAAAACTATCCGATGGAATCCAGTTTGTCCCTTTTGCATACATTGGATTTCCATTCACTTTAAAATAAAAAGATTTTCCTTTTTCGTCTTTTTCCTGAATTAATTCAACTGTTCTTAGTCCGATTCGTTCAGATTCTTCAGCAATAATTTTTGAATCTTTTTGTAATGAAATTTTTAACTGATATAAATTCGGATCTCCCCAACCGTTGGGTTGCCATAATTTGGGATTTTGAATTTCATAAGGAATTGAAATTATATTTATTCCCGATTTTAAAGCAATATTTTGAGATTTATTATTGATTGAAACGCTATACTTTCCCTCTTTTTCAGCAAAAATCTCAGCATGAATATTTAAATCTGCTTTTTGTCTGGTTAAAGCTTTCTGTTCGATTTTTACATTTTCAAGTTTTGCATGATTCCAGAAATTTAATTGTACCCCTTTCCAGATTCCTGCCGTCTCCAACCTTGGTCCCCAGTCCCACCCAAACTGATACTGCGCTTTTCTTACATAACTTCTCGGAGATTCAGGCGTGGTAAAAGAAACTTTTTTTGCCAGTTCTTTTCCAACATTTACCGAAGATTTGAATTTAACCTGTAAACTGTTTTCACCGATTTTTAAATTTTGTTTTACAGGAATTGTCCATTTTCTGAACATATTATCTGTAGATTGCAACAGTTTTCCATTTAAATAAATTTCAGAAAACGTATCCAATCCATTAAAAACCAATTCAATATTTTGATTTCCTAATTCCTTCGTAGAAATAGTAAATGAAGTCTGATAATCCCAATCTTCATTCTCAATCCACTGAACTTTTTTCTCATTTTCATCTTTGTAAGGATCTGGAATAATTTTGTTATTGATCAAATCTAAATGAACCGTTCCCGGGACCGTGGCGGTCAGCCATTTTTGATCTTTAGCATTTTTGAATTGCCATTTTTCCAAGGATAAATTTCGCTCGGAAAACTGAGCAAAAATCAGATTTTGAATGAGAAGAAAAGCAAAAAGTAAAGTTTTGTTCATTATAATTTATTTACAATTCGATGAATTCCGTCTTTAATAAGTGGTGTATTAAAATTTATAAGAAGTCCCAGTTTTATATTCGTTAATTTTAAATAAGTTAATAATTGAGAATGGAAAATCGGATGAATTTCTAGTGTAGATTTTATTTCAACAATTACTTTATTTTCTATAATTAAATCTAATTTATAAGCATTTTCAATAACTTCTTCTTTGTATTTAAGAGGTAATGAAATTTGTTGTTTCACGTTTAAACCCAATTCTTTTAATTCATAAGCTAAAGCTATTTCGTAGGCATTTTCTAATAAACCAACTCCTAAGTTTCGATGAACTTCTAAAGCCGCCCCTATAATTTTATAGGATAATTCATTTTCTGTCATTTGTATTGTGTTTATATTTTTAACGCAGAGATTTATTTCTTTATATAATATTTTAAGGAGCAAAGATTAATCAATGAATTGATTTTATGAAGCTACTGTTTTAACCGCACAGCTTCATCAGCGACTTTGTCGCAATTCTTTGCTCCTTAAAATAAGTAATTTGTATATTAAAACTTTGCGTTTAAAAAATTAAAATTTATCTATTCTTCAAAGCAACCACTTCATCCGCATTTGCAAAAGCACCGTCATCCGTAATCGCCGAAGAATGAAAATATCCGGCTTTTGTAAACTCTCGAAGCTCTTCAATATTGGTAGAACGAAGTCCGCCACCGACAAGAATTTCGATTCTTCCGTTGGATAATTCTACTAGTTTTTTCAGGTTTTCTTTACCTTCTGAAACGTTTGGTTTTTGACCAGACGTAAGAATTGTTTTAAAACCACAATCAATCACTTTTTCTAAAGAATTCTCTAAGTCTTTTGCTCTGTCGAAAGCCCGATGGAATGTACATGGATAAGGTTTTGCCAATTCAACCAATTCTTTATTTTGTTCAATATTAACATTATCATTTTCATCTAAAATTCCGAAAACAAAACCATCGACATTTAATGATTTTAATTTAACCAATTCAGATTTCATTTGCGCAAATTCAGCATCAGAATAAGTAAAATCTCCGCCACGAGGACGAATCATTACAAAAATCGGAATATTGATTTTTTCTCTTACTAGTTTTGCTGTTTCAAAACCGGGAGTTGTTCCGCCTTCGCTTAACCCGTCACACAATTCTATTCTGTTTGCTCCGTTTTCAAATGCAATAATTGCCGATTCGGGATTAAAACATGCTATTTCTACTTTTGACATTCTATTTATTTAAAGTTCAAAGTTTAAGATTCAAGGTTTATTTCAAAGCAAATTCAGGTTTCTCCAAACGGTTTCCTTTCTGATCATACACCGCAAAATTAAATCCGTCCTGAATACAGTAAGAGCCATATTCACCTTTTTTATTGATCGCAATAAAACCAACCTGAATATCTTTTAAATTCTTCTTCCTTGCTTTTGTAATTTTCACAATTCTCTCAACCGCTTCTTTACAAGCCTGTTGCGGATTTCTGCCTTGTCTCATCAATTCAACGACCAAATGAGTTCCAACGGTTCTGATTACTTCTTCGCCATGGCCTGTCGCAGTTGCTGCACCCACCTCATTATCAACAAATAAGCCCGCTCCGATAATCGGCGAATCTCCTACTCTTCCATGCATTTTGAAAGCCATTCCGCTTGTTGTACATGCTCCAGAAAGATTTCCGTTGGCATCTAAAGCAATCATCCCGATCGTATCGTGATTTTCGATGTTGACAATTGGTTGATATTTACTGTCTTTCAACCATTCTTTCCATTCTTTTTCGGATTCGGGAGTAAGAATATTTTCTTTTTTGAAACCTTGAGAAACGGCAAACTGCAAAGCTCCGTCACCCACCAACATAACATGTGGCGTTTTTTCCATCACCGCTCTTGCTACGGAAATCGGGTTTTTAATATTTTCTAAAGCTGCAACCGAACCGATGTTGTAGTTTTCATCCATAATACAAGCATCCAACGTCACTCTCCCATCTCTGTCGGGACGACCGCCGTAGCCGACGCTTCTTTCCGTTGGATCATTTTCAACCAAACGAACGCCTTTTTCAACGGCATCTAAAGCACGGCCACCTTTTCCAAGAATGGTCCAAGCTTCTTCGTTGGCTTTTAAACCGAAATTCCATGTGGAAAGAACGATGGGTTTGTTGACTGTTTTTATATTGTTTTCAGGCAAATCTTTTGCAATTAAATCCAACGGATTCAATAATAATGCGGAAGATGCCAATGCTGTATTTTTTAGAAATTTTCTACGTGAGTTCATTTATTTAGGTTGAGGTTAAGGTTGATTGAAAGTTAGTTCATGGTCTAAAGATAAATATGTAAAAGCTCTATGTTTAAACTTTGAACTTTAAACATAGAACCTTGAACTTTACAGTGCTCCGATTTCATCGACAAAAAGCCATGCTTTTGAATCTGCACCGGGATTTCCTGCCGGAATAATTCCTGCGTTTTCTATTTTAATTTTAAGGTATTTTGAATTTTGATTTCCTACATTTAATTTAATTTTTCCTTTTGCAGAAAGAATTTCATCCTTTCCGATTTCTTTAATCAATTTAAAATTTGTTCCGTCATCAGAAATAAAGATCTGAGCCGATTTTGCAAAATGAATCCAGCTTCCTTTATTATCCAACGTGTTAAAATACACTTCAGAAAACTGAGTTTTTTGTCCGAAATCAATCGTTGCTACAACATCTTTTCCATTAAAACCAAGCCATGTTTTTCCCAACTGTCTTTGATTTCCGATAATTCCGTCAATTAAAGTAAATGCACCACCAAAAGAGTAATTTTCGCTCGGCAGTTGTTCCAACATAATTTTTTTCCCTGTTGTTTTTGAAACGGTAAAAGTTTGCGAAGAAACCGCACTTTTTAATTGTCCGTTTTCAAAATAAGCAGATTTTATCGTTAAAGATTTTAAAACAGGAATGGCTTTTTGATACGTTTGAGAATTTACATTCGGTTCCGTTCCATCCAATGTATAACGGATTCCGTCTGGATTTTGCGATGTAGAAAGTTCATAAGAAACGCCATTGTTCGCCGCGACAACTTTTCCTGAAATATTGTAAATACTTTTAGCATAATTAACGCCCATTTTATCCAAATTTTTGAATTCATTAATCACTCTTCCTTCAAATTCTTTATAATTTTCAGGATCTGCCGTTCCCCAACCTACTTCGGAAAGAGCCAGCAATCTTGGGAAAATCATATATTGAACCTGTCTAAAATCAAGGATATATTCTGTCCATAAATTCGCCTGAACACCTTTGATATATTTCGCCTGTTCTGCATTCAATTCACTCGGAACCGGATTGTAAGAATACACTTTATCCAATGGAGTAAAACCTCCGAAAGCATTCGGTTCCGTTGCAGGATCTCCCTGATAATGATCAAAATAACAATAAGAACCCGGAGTCATTATAGCGAAATGTCCTGATTTTGCCGCTTCAATTCCGCCTTTAATTCCAGTCCAGCTCATTACCGCTGCGTTTGGAGCTAATCCGCCTTCTAAAATCTCGTCCCAACCAATGATTTTTCTTCCTTTTGAATTCACATATTTTTCAATTCTTTGGATAAAATAGCTTTGCAAGCCGTGCTCATCCTTCAGATTATTTTTCTTGATCAATTCCTGACAATGAGCACATTCCTTCCATCTTGTTTTTGGACATTCATCTCCGCCAATGTGAATGTATTGTGAAGGGAAAAGGGCCATCACTTCATCCAAAACATTTTCTAAGAACTTAAAAGTTTCATCTTTCGGGCAAAAAACATCGTCGAAAACACCCCATTTTGTTGCCGGTTCAAAAGGACCTTTTGTGCAAGCCAGTTCCGGATAAGCTGATAAAGCCGCCAAAGCATGACCCGGCATTTCGATTTCGGGAACAACCGTAATGTGTCTCTCTGCCGCATATTTTACAACCTCTTTAATCTGATCCTGAGTATAAAAATAAGGTCCGTAAGGTTTTCCATCAAATGTATTATCAACATACGCTCCGATCATTGATTCTTTACGTTTTGAGCCTATTTGGGTAAGTTTCGGATATTTTTTAATTTCAATTCTCCAACCCTGATCGTCTGTTAAATGCCAGTGAAAAGTATTGAGTTTATACATTGCAAGATAATCGATATACTGTTTTACTTCTTCAACCGTGAAGAAATGACGACAAACATCAAGATGCATTCCACGCCAAACGAATTTGGGTTCATCCTCGATTTCCATTGCAGGAATTTTCCCTGAATCTTTGTATTCCTCGAATAACTGAATTAATGTTTGAAGTGCAAGAAAATATCCATTTTCAGAAGCCGACTGAATTTTAATTCCTTCTGGAGAAACAGTAAGACGATACTTTTCAGGTTTCTGAAGATCACTAATACATTTTGAACAAAACTTCCCACTACTTAAATGTACACCCGCTCCTTTAGCAGTTTGAAATTTTAATAATTGTTGAGTACGCTTTTTAAAATATTCCGTTTCTTTCTTTGGCAGATTTTGATCCAACTTAAAACTTTCCGGAATGATAAATTCTCCTTTCTGAAATTCAACTTTTTGCGGATAAGGAATTAAATTTAATCTTGTTTGAGTGAAAAACAGACTTGAAAATAATACAGAAATTATCAGTAAAAAACGCTGCATTGTATGAGTTTAAGATTTAGGCGAATATACTTATTTTCTGAAAATTTTCTGAAACGATTTAACTTATTCCCCAAGAAAACATCTAATTTTGCAAAAAATAAACGATGAGAAAAACAATTCTATTGGTAAGCGCACTTCTGTTTTCAGTTTCCACACAGGCACAGATTTTAGATATTATCAAATCTACCGTAAAAGACAAAACCGGAGTTGACTTAAATGCACCGGTAAAAACCTCAACTCAAACAGGCTCTACAACGACAAATCCGACATCGAACACGACTACAAGTTCTCCTATTAATTTGGGAAGTTTAACCTCAACACAAATTTCATCAGGATTAAAAGAGGCATTAAGCCTTGGCGTAACAGAAGGAGTGAAAAAGCTTGGGGTAACCGATGGTTTTTTGAAAAATGAGGCTGTAAAAATCTTAATGCCGGAAAAATTAAGAAAAATCGACACAACTCTTCGTTCTTTAGGGATGGGAAGTTTGGCAGATCAGGGAGTGAAACTATTAAACAGAGCTGCGGAAGATGCTGTAACAGAAGCCGCTCCTATTTTCACAAAGGCAATTACTTCCATGACCATCACAGACGCTAAAAATATTTTGTTGGGCAGTGACAATGCAGCAACAAATTATTTACAGACAAAAACACAGACTCAATTATTTACTGCTTTCCAGCCAAAAGTAAAAGCATCTTTAGGAAAAGTGGGCGCTGATAAAGTCTGGACGAATCTGATTTCTAAATACAATACACTGACGGGGCAGGCAGTAACTACTGATTTGAATGAATATGTAACGACTGAGGCCATCAACGGAGTTTTTAAAATGGTTGCTGATAAAGAAAGCGGGATCAGAAATACGCCTGCTATGAGAACGACGAGTATTTTGCAGAAGGTTTTTGGAGCACAGGACGGCAAATAATTTTAAAGCTTTACAATTAAGCAAAGGTTAATTCAAATATTTTCAAATAATACAATCCATCTTATCATTTTGTGAGATGGATTTTTGCTTTAAATCTAACGGATTTTGAACTAAAAAATCTAGTCTCATTTTACAATAATCTTCCCTTTTTAAGTTGACATTTTAAAAGAATTATTTTCATGGTTCAATAAATTAATTTCCATTTATTTTTTTTCACTGCAAGAGGAAAAAATTGGTTTCATTGAAGATTTTGGGGAAATAATCCAGTTCTAAAACAGATAAAACATGACAAAAATCATATTGAAAACATCTGCATTAATAAATTTAATCCTCTAAATATCAATTATTTAATTTTTAAAATTAACATTCTGTTAAAAAAAAATGAAAATTTTATTAAAAAAAGTTTAATATAGAAAACCGGAAAATATTTATCGAAATGCGCAATCGATTACATTAAAGTTTTAATTAATTTTTCACCAAATTCTATGAGAAGTAGCTAAGCTCATACTTTTTGTTGAAGAGCAAAAATTTAACTCAAAAAAAAACTAAAATTATGTCATTTGAAAAAATAGCAGAATCCGGATTTCGGGTTCGTAAAAAGCTTGCTGTTTTGTTTCTGTTTTCTTCTGCAATAGTTTTTGCGCAGCAGGGTAAAGAGGTAAACGGAAAGATCACAAACGACAAACAGGTTCCTGTTCCTAATGTAACCGTGAAGGAAGAAGGTACAGAAAACTCTGTTACAACCGATGCTGAAGGAAACTTCTTAATTAAGCTTCTGAAAGATCAATCTTCTCTTTCTGTAGAAAATGATGGCTTTCAGTCTCAGATCATCCCTGTCAATAACCGTTCCTTTATTGCAATTCCTTTAAGAGAAGAAAAAGCGAAAACCATCGAGCAGGTTGTACTGGTGGGTTATGGAAGTGTTAAAAAGTCGGATCTTACGGGCTCAGTTAATACTTTAAGTGCTGATAAAATTGTAGAAAGAAATACGACAAGTCCACTCGAAGCTATTCAGGGAAGCATGGCCGGAGTGAATATCACATCAAATTCGGGAAGAGTAGGTGATGGTTTTAAAATGAGTATCCGTGGAAGCAATTCTCTTATTTCATCGGGAAATCCATTGTTTGTAGTAGATGGTGTGCCCACCGATAATATCGACTTCCTAAATCCTCAGGATATTGCCAGAATGGACGTTTTGAAAGATGCCTCTTCAGCTGCAATTTACGGTTCCCGAGGAGCCAGCGGAGTTGTTATTGTGACGACTAAAAGCGGAGCAACCGTAAAATCAGGGATTAATGTTTCTGTGGAAACTTCCTATGGTGTAAGAACGGCAGCCCGTTTGCCCAAAATGATGACGGGAGCAGAATGGTGGAGGTTTCATCAGGCAGCTTATTTAAGTGCTACCCCAACAACGCAGACACCCGCGCAATTGGCAACGCTTGCAGGAAACCAAAGTCCTCTTCTCGTTCAGAGGGCAAACAACGGATATAATTTTGATTGGTACGATGCTGTGCTGCAACCCGGTGCGATGCAGAATCATTACGTTAATATTTCAGGAAGGTCGGATGGCGGATTGGGATATAATCTCTCCTTCGGTATTCAGGGAAATGAAGGTATTATTGCTAATGATTCTAACGATAAGTATACTTTTAAATTAGGGATTAATCATAAAATCAATTCTAAATTTACAACAGGAGCCAATATTACTGTGGCGAGAACTATCACAGAGTATGGTAGCGATACTGCAATGCGCTCGGCATTTAGTTTCAGTCCGCTTATTTCACCTTATGCTGTGGATGCCAATGGAAATGATATTCCCGGACAACTGTTCTTACTGCCCGGAAAACTTACTTATCCGGACGGTTCATGGGCAATTAATAAAACCAGTACAATAAATCCGTTATTAGAAATTGCCAATTCGAGGCAAAATGAAAGAATCTGGCAGACTTTAGGAAATTTATTTTTCCAATATCAGCCGAAAAAATGGTTGTCGTTAAAAACTACATTCTCTGCAGGATTCTCAAATACCAATCTGGGAATATCAAATACAGCAGAAACTAATGTAGGCATTGCTCTTAATAAACTCAACTCAGCTTCTGTAAGCAAAACGGAGAATTTTAATTATACATGGGATAATCAAATTGACCTAAAACATACGTTTAAAGATGTACATGATGTAAGTTTATTATTGCTTCAGAGCTTTTATTCCAATGAAGATGAATCATCTTACGGATATTCAAACGGTCAACCTTTTAATTCAGAATTTTACAATTTAGGATTCGGTCTTCAAAGCAGTTATCAGCTACAGGCTCCCCCTTATATGAAAAGAACTCTAAACTCTTATGCTGTTAGGTTAAACTATGGATTTAAGGACAAGTATTTATTAACGGCATCTACCAGATGGGACGGTTCGTCGGTGTTATCTGAAGGGAATAAATGGACAGCTTTTCCTTCTTTAGCATTGGGATGGAAAATCAATAAAGAATCTTTTCTTGAAAATGTGAAATCGATTTCAGATTTAAAGCTGAGAGCAAGTATTGGCTACACAGGAAATGATAATGTAGCTCCGTATCAATCACTGGCATTATTGGATCAGCAAACGTTTTATGCCAATGGAAATGATCTGGTTCCGGGATTACAGTCTTCAGTTTTTGCCAACCGCTTTCTTACCTGGGAAAAAACACGTGAACTTAACTTCGGATTGGACTTTGGGCTTCTCAGAAACAGAATCACAGGTAGTGTGGATGTATATGACCGACTTTCAGAAAATCTGATCTACAGACAGCAATTACCCGCAGAAATGGGTATAAAACATACCTACTCTAATGTAGGCTCTGTAAGCAATAAGGGAGTCGAAGTTTTATTAACTACAAAAAATATAAAAAACAGTCTCATTACCTGGGAAACAACTTTCACTTTTACTAAAAATGTAAACAAGCTCGAATCTATTTACAATCAGGACAAGGTAAGTGATAAAGGAAATAATCTTATTTTGGGATCTAGCTTAAATCCTAATTTCAATTACGTTTATGATGGAGTCTGGCAGGAAAGCGAAGCGACTCAGGCAGCATTTTATGGAATGGCACCCGGACAGGCAAGGCCAAAAGACATCAATGGAGACAGGAAATTTGATGCCAACGACCGAACAACGATTGGAAGTTCAGTTCCGAAATGGCAGGGAAGTTTTTATTCGAGGTTTACCATTGGGAAATTTGATTTTAATTTTTCAATTATTACGAGCCAGGGACAGACTGTTTTAAGTACTTTCCACCAAAATTTTGCCGACGTTTCAGACAGAGGCCGTCAGAAAATGGCGATGGAATATTTTGTGCCAACCAACAGTGCAGGATTAGCTTCAAATGCCAATACTACCAACCCAAGACCAGGGCCGGTTGCTACAGGTGCAGGCGCATTTTGGTCAACAGGATTTGGCTATTACAGAGAGGTATCATTTACCAAAGTAAAAAACATATCTTTAGGATACACCTTTGACAATGAATTCCTTAAAAGAATAAAAATGAGCAATTTAAGAGTTTACGTAAACGTTCTTGATCCTTTTGTGTTTACTAAATTTGACGGATACGATCCGGAATGGGCAGCTGCTAATATGGGAATTAACAGACCTGCTGCGATAACTACACAACTGGGATTAAGTGCTAAATTTTAATTAAACAATCATGAAAAAAATAATATTAACATTACTATTTGCCACTTCGCTTTTTAATTCGTGCGGTGATTTTATAGAAGAAGAAAGTTTATCGAACGTCCCTGCGGACGAAGCATATAAAACGGCAATCGGTTTTCAGCTACTCGTAAATACCAATTATGCCGGACTAAAGGGTATTTACGGCGGAGATCCATGGCTTTTCGTAGCGGGTACAGATATGTATGCGGAAGGACGAAGCCCGGAACCGGCTGGTTTAAGTCAGTATACTCAACTAATTCCTGCATCTGAAGGAGTCGATCAATTGTATATGTCATGTTATCAGCTCATCCAGTCTGTTAATAAAACGGTGTATTATTCTGCTATTACGGAGCAAAATGCTAATATTCCCGTTTTAGTTGGGGAGGCAAGATTTCTGAGGGCTAATGCTTACTTTCTTTTGGTTCAAACCTATGGCGGAGTGCCTATTGTAGAAGAGAATTTCACTGCACCGGTCTTACAATTCGACAGAAATTCTGCTCAGGAAGTTTATACCTACATTATTAAAGAATTGGAAGCTTCATTAGCAGCCGTAGGAACAACAACCTATTCTACAACCGGAAAAGTAAATAAAAAAGCAGTAAACGACCTGTTGGCAAAAGTATACCTAACAAGAGGATATGAAAGTTTCGGTGCTCCTACGGATTTTGAGACAGCAGCAGCTTATGCGGACGCCGCGATTGCCGGTCAGGGTTTAACAATACCTCCATCTCAACTTTTTTACCCCGGTAATGATCTTAATGCGGAAACTATTTTCTCGGTACAATATAATTTTAATTCAACATCAAATTCTCCTACTACATTAGGAAATAAACAGTTTTACTATTACAGTTCGTATTTAGGAGGTGCAGAAACCAATGGGAGCGCACCGCTCAGAAGTTATAACCTCTGCCCGACAGCTTATGCATTAAATTTATTCAAACAGGGAGATTTAAGATGGGATGCCACCTTTATGAATGTTGTATATGAAAAATATTATGATTTCTTCAGAGTAGCAGATCATACTAATCTTAAAATTAAACATTTCTATGAACCTATGTGGTATACCGCTTCCGACAAAACGACATGGCTGACCGCTAATGCTGCAAAATTGGCTAACGGGTTTATTTACCATGATAAAGGAACCTATGATGCTGCTTACACTTTGGTTAAAAATCTGGATTACCAAACAATACCTGTGAAAAAATTTGATGATCCGGCCACCTCTACTCCATCAAGCACGGGCCCGGTAAGTACAAGAGATATTATTATTTCCAGATTGGCAGATACGTATCTTATTGCAGCCGAAGCTTATCTAAAATCAGGGAATTCAGCAACAGGATTGGCAAGGTTAAACGTGGTGAGAGCAAGAGCGGGAGTTCCGAATGCAACACCGGCTGAATTTAATATCGATTATATTTTAGATGAACGTGGCAGAGAAATGCTGGGAGAATACAACCGCTGGTTTGATTTAAAACGTACGGGAACCCTGGTAGCAAGAGCCGTACAACACAATTATAAAATCACCAGTGCATCTAATTTTAATGGAAATAATGGTGCTCAGAAAATTTTAAGACCCATTCCACAAACAGTACTGGATTTAAATCAAAATAAAAACTTTCCACAGAATCCGGCTTATTAAACAAGCAGTAAATATTGCAAAAAAAATCCGTCTTAATATGCAAGACGGATTTTGTATTTTATCAAAACTGCATTTCAGGAATTTCTCCTTCAATGATTAAATCGGCTTCTGTAGATCGGATAATATGTTCAACCGAAACTCCCGGCGCTCTTTCAACAAGCTTAAATCCGGCAGGCGTAACATCTAAAACCGCCAATTCAGTTACCACTCTTTTCACACAATTAACACCTGTCAAAGGTAAAGTACATTTTTTAAGAATCTTGCTTTCTCCGGCTTTATTTACATGCATCATAGCAACGATAATATTTTCTGCAGAAGCTACCAAATCCATTGCACCTCCCATTCCTTTTACCATTTTTCCCGGGATTTTCCAGTTGGCAATGTCTCCGTTTTCTGAAACTTCCATAGCCCCAAGAATCGTTAAGTCCACTTTCTGAGCTCTGATCATCCCGAAACTGAAGGCCGAATCGAAGAATGAACCTCCATCCAAGATTGTAATCGTCTGTTTTCCGGCGTTGATGATATCTGCATCTTCTTCTCCCTCGAAAGGAAAAGGCCCCATTCCCAACACTCCGTTTTCACTCTGAAATTCCACGGAAAGATTGTCCGGAACGTAGTTAGCCACCAATGTCGGAATTCCGATTCCTAAATTTACATAATACCCGTCTTTTACTTCTCTGGAAATTCTTTGTGCAATTTGTTCTTTCGTTAGCATAGCTTAATCTTATCCCGCCAAATTAGCCATTTTTTCAGAATTACGAAATAGTTTCTTTCTATACTGTAATAAATTTTGAATCTCAATTTGTTGTAAATTTGTGGGCTTTTAATTTTACTAATGAAAATTTTATTAAATTATTTAAAACCATATAAATGGCTCATTTTAGCTTCTCTTTTATTAGCCTCCATCAATCAGGTATTTTCACTGTTTGCTCCGGCAATTACCGGAAATATCTTAGATAAGCTGGTTACGCATCCTAATTTTTTCGACAAAGAAAGAAATCTTCCGAGGAATATGAACGAATATCTCTACGGAACCGATCTCTATCATGGTGTTTTCTACTTTTTGGGACTGTTGGTGGGTACTGCGATGATAAGTCGCATTGCAAAAGCTTTTCAGGATTATGTCGTGAATGTAATTATTCAGAAATTTGGGGCGAAGATCTTTACGGATGGTTTAAAACATTCAATGAGACTGCCTTTTCAGGAATTTGAAGATCAGCGTAGTGGAGAAACACTTTCCATTTTAACAAAAGTTCGTGAAGATTCCGTGAAGTTTATCAATAATTTCATCAATGTATTTTTCGGAATTTTGGTAAGTATCATTTTCGTTTCTGTGTACGCAATTCGTTTGCACTGGACGATTATGCCGGTTTATGTGGTGGGAATTGTTCTGATTGCTGTTGTAACCAATTTATTAAGCAAGAGAATTAAGACTATCCAAAAAAATATCGTTACAGAAACAACAAATTTAGCCGGAAGCACAACGGAAAGTCTTAGAAATATTGAGATTGTAAAAAGTTTAGGATTAACCAATCAGGAAGTTGAGCGTTTGAATAACAATACGTATAAAATCTTAAATTTAGAATTAAGAAAAGTAAAAAGTATCCGTTCTTTAAGCTTTGTACAGGGAACTTTGGTTAATTTTTTACAGCAAACCATCACTTTTACCTTATTATTATTAATCTTTAAAAATATCGTAACGCCGGGACAATATTTATCATTGATGTTCTACGGATTCTTCATTTTTGGACCGATGCAGGAAATTGGAAATATTATCATTTCTTATCGTGAAGCACAGGCTTCGTTGAATAATTTCGACCGGGTGATGAAAAAAGAAGTGGAACCGAAACCTTTAACTCCAAAGAAAATTGGCGCGATTGAAGATTTGAAATTCCAAAGTGTTTCTTTTCAGCATCAAAGTGCACATTATAAAGCCATCAATTCGATTTCATTTGATGTAAAAAATGGGGAAACGATTGCTTTTGTCGGACCGAGCGGATCAGGGAAAAGTACTTTGGTAAAATTGCTGGTTGGTTTATACAGACCTCAGGAGGGCTCTATCTTTTATAATCATGTTGACGGAAAGGAATTTGATTTTGATGAATTGAGAAATCAGATTGGTTTTGTAACACAGGATACTCAGCTTTTTGCAGGAACCATCAGAGAAAATCTTTTATTTGTCAATCCGTCGGCAACTGAGGAAGATCTTCAATTGGCTTTAAAGAAATCAAGCTGCACTGCCCTTTTAGAACGTGCAGAAAACGGAATTGAAACCGTAATCGGTGAAGGCGGACTGAAATTGAGCGGTGGTGAAAAACAAAGAATTGCCATTGCCAGAGCTTTATTAAGAAAACCACATTTGCTGATTTTTGATGAAGCCACATCTGCTTTAGACAGTATTACTGAAGAAGAAATTACGACCACTATTAAAGAAATTTCAAAAGAAAGAGAGCAGATTACCGTTCTTATCGCCCATCGTTTAAGCACAATTATGCATGCAGACACAATTTATGTTCTGGAGCGTGGACAGATCGTGGAAACGGGTTCGCATTTACAGTTAATTGAAGAAAAAGGTTTATATTACGCCATGTGGAGACAGCAGATCGGAGAAAGGAAAACTGCGGAAACGCAGGCTTAATATAAAACTAATTTCAATGAAAAAACTTTTAACCATTCTCATTTTACCATTTTCATTTCTCATTTTTGCCCAAGAATCAAAGGAAAGCAATTGGATCTTGAAACTGAATGCGACGCAGTTGGTAGACGTCGTATCTTATCCGACCTTGCAAATTTCCGCTGAAAGAAAAATCAACCCTTATTTCAGTGTGAATACTGAATTTGGGTATCAACTGTATGATTTTAATCAACCAGATCATATCATATTAAAATCAAAAGGTTTTAAAACAAATCTTGAAGGAAGGGTTTATTTATTCAAATTTATGAATTCAAGAATTGAGTCGAAGCGAAGTGAATTCTATGTCGGATTGCAGCTTTTTTATCGTGAAAATGAAAGTACCAATTCCTTAGATTATTCTCCGAAAGATGATGATTCAAAGCAGTATACAGATTATTTCGGAACGGAAAGAAAGGCAAAAGGTTTTAATATCATGTTTGGAAATCAGATTTCAGTATCAAAGAAAATCATTTTGGAACCTTACATCGGATTGGGAATGATGGACAGAAAAATAAATAATATTGATATTGAATACAATAAAACAAACGATCAAATCCTTGGAAGTGATACAGTTCCGCTTTTTAAACGATTGGATTTAGAAGAAAGTTCGGGAAATGTGTTTAATTTTTGTTTTGGATTGAGGATTGGATATCGATTGTAGGAAGTTTGAGGATGGGTGATGGATGCTAGATGTTTAATGATTGAGGATAAAGATTCTTCACTAAGCTACTGAACTACCTTCGCAGACCTTCAGTATGTGTTCTGAATGACAAATTAAATCTAAATAACTGATAAAAATAAAATTACCCCGAAAGTTGATTTTCGGGGTATTATTTTTTAAGAAACTGATGAAAAAATTAATCTTTTTTTCTAACCGTTCTCTGTTCAATTCTTTTTTCAAATTTTTCTCCCTGGAAAATTCTCTGGATCATAATTCCCGGAATGTGAATCTGGTTGGGATCTAATTCTCCCGGTTCAACCAACTCCTCTACCTCTGCAATCGTAATTTTTCCTGCCCCAGCCATCGGATGATTGAAGTTTCTTGCCGAACCTTTAAAAATAAGGTTTCCGGCGTGATCTCCTTTCCAGGCTTTTACAATTGAATAATCTGCTTCGTAAGCGTGCTCCAAAATATGAGGTTTTCCTTTGAAATCTTTTAGTTCTTTTCCTTCTGCAACCTCAGTTCCGAAACCTGCAGGGGTATAAAAGGCCGGAATTCCTGCCTGTGCAGCTCTGCATTTTTCTGCTAAAGTTCCCTGTGGAGTAAGCTCAACTTCCAATTCCCCCGAAAGCATCTGTCTTTCAAACTCGGCATTTTCTCCTACATAAGACGAAATCATCTTCTTGATTTGTCTCTTGTGAAGCAATAATCCCAAACCGAAATCATCTACTCCCGCATTGTTCGAAATACAGGTAAGATCTTTTACATCACTCTCTACCAATGCATTAATTGAATTTTCAGGAATTCCGCAAAGTCCGAAT
This sequence comes from Chryseobacterium arachidis, assembly GCF_900129245.1. Taxonomy (GTDB): domain Bacteria; phylum Bacteroidota; class Bacteroidia; order Flavobacteriales; family Weeksellaceae; genus Chryseobacterium; species Chryseobacterium arachidis. The sequence goes on along the minus strand of NZ_FQUT01000001.1, from coordinate 476,476 downwards.
CCGCCCAACATCAACGTCATCCCATCCTGAATTCCTTCGATGGCTTCCTTTGCATTTTTTACTCTTTTATCTATCATGAAATATTAGATTTTTCTGTTGGCTTAAATTTAATACTTTTTCTCATATCTATTGTATTTTGTAACTATTTGAATTTTCATCTGGTCTGAATTTTGGTTGACTCCAGACATCACCATCATAAAATATTACAATATGGAAACGAAAAACATTTCAAGAATTGCGTTGGGTACATTTCTGATCACTGCCGGAATTGGCCACCTCACTTTTGCAAGAAAAGAATTCCAAGCTCAGGTTCCCGAATGGGTTCCTCTGAAAAAAGATGATACCGTCGTCTATTCCGGAATTGCAGAAATTGCATTAGGAGCAGCGGTAATTGCCACTCCTAAAAAATATAGGAAAACAATGGGAAAGATCGTAGCCGGATTTTTTGCAGCCGTGCTTCCCGGAAATATTGCCCAATATAAAAACAGAAGGGATTCTTTTGGGCTGAATACGGATAATCAAAGGTTTGCCAGACTTTTTATGCAGGCCCCACTGATTGCCTGGGCATTGAAATCTACTGATGAGTAATTACATCTATCAATTTCAGAATTGGCAAATCACTAGCCCCGATCGCAGCTTTGTCTGAGCTCATTTTTTAGTTTCGGCGCGGCAGCTCCGCTGCCGCGCCGAAACTAAAAAATAGCGAGTGCGGAGAGCGGGAAACAGCTCCAAAAAAAACGGACTACAAAGCCCGTTTTTTTTGAAAAATGATATCGAAAATTATTGAATAATCAATTTTAAAGTAAATAGTTTTCTGGTATGAACTTTTACGAAATATACTCCTTTCGGCAGGTTTTCATTGACTAAAGAAAATCTTTGATTATGAACATTATCCGATTTATAGAGTAAGTCTCCGTTGGCAGAAAGCAATTCTATTTTCTCGATCGGATAATCACTTTTAATGAAGGTCGGCTGTCCCGGTTTTGACGGATTCGGATAGAGAACAACATTCTTTTCTGTAGAATTTTTTACTTCTTCTGCCGCTAACGTCGATCCCTGAACCTGAAACTGTACTCTGTTCGAAACCTCAGTATAAGAATCATTGGTAAACATTACCATATAATAATTCCCGGGGGTGGTTGGTAAAGCAGTTCCATTAATGGTTTTTGTACCTTGAGTAATTCCATCGAAATATGTGTAAGAAACAAAGTTATCATCCGGAGTGTTGATGCTCTGAGGATAAATTCCCAACCAGTCTTTGATGATTCCCGGAGAATCTGTCCAAGAAGCAGAAATATTTTCGCCTAAGGTATAGACCGCTTTGTTTGTCCAAAGTTCGGTTACAATGTCCCCCACTTTGAAGAAAACCTTTTCACCCACTGTTGTATACCCATCTTCAAGGAAATACTGAGCATAATAATATCCTTTGGCAAGACCTGTGAAATTAAGCGTTCCGGCAGGTGTTGTTACATAGCTCCACTGAGTAGAATTTACATTTCCCGGAGTGTGTCCCATTTTGTAAATTCCGATCCAGTCTTTTGTTAAATTCGGTCCGTTGGTGAAGTTTACTGTAACGGTTCCGCCAACAGGATAAACATCAGATGTTGTACTTAAAACCACTTTTGGTCCTACATAGAAACTTTTTCTGGGAGCAATATCTGTGTATCCATTGTTTGCAAAAAATCCGGCAAAATATTGACCTTTATTAGCAATTCCGTTCGGGAAGTTTGCTGTTCCTGCAGTTTGTCCGTTGGTATAAACGTAAGCCTGAGACGTTACAGCAGATGGATTTTGACCTTTTTTGTAAATTCCTACCCAATCCTGATTATTTCCAGGACCGTCTGTAAATGTCGCTGTGATCGCTTCATTTTGTGTGTATTCTGTTTTATTTAAAGTAAATGTGGGGTTTGAAACTACACTTCCTGTTACTTCAAATTGTTTCACATCACTCCAGTCGCTCCATTCCATATTTCTGTCTCTGTAACGAACTTTTACGTAATAAATTCCGTTGGTAATTGAGTTGGAAGCAATGGTAGCTTTTGTAATATCAACGCCTGCATTTAAGTTTTTAGTATAATCAGGAGTTCCGTTTCCGTCTTTTCCAAACCAGTTTTCAAAGTCACGGTAAAACTCTTTTTCAATCACAGAAAAATCTGCAGCTTTACTGATTAGGAACTGAGTTGTATTTAATAATTCATTAGTTGTCGTTGAAAATGCGCTTCCGTTTAGTGTTAAAGGTAATGTAATAGGAGCTGTGAAAGTATTTGTGATAGAAGGCTTAGCCGGTTTAGGCTGATTTTTATAACGGTGAAAAGTATCAATTAGTTCATTATATTTTCTGTGATAAACTCCCCCAATTGAATACGATTCGATATCCACTTTCCCTGTGTCTACGTCAACTTCAACGATTTGATATGTCCAGTCCGTTAATGTTTTCTGAACATCATCAAAGTCTTGCTCAGTGGACATTCCCCAATACTGATCCCAAGCCGTTCCGCCGGAAATAATCTGATAATTAGGAGTATTTTTAAGTTGACCTCTGTGATATAAATGGTGGTGCGCTCCAACGTGCATTAAATATTTATTAGAAGCAGTTAACATAGGAACCGCAGTATTTCTTACCCAAGTCGAAATATCTCCCACGTATTGCTCCGCCTGATAAGGCCTGTGGCTTAATGAAATAATCCAGTCAACAGTAGGATCATTGTTGGCTTCATTTAAAATCTGCTGAAGCCACATTTGCTGTGCCGAACCTGTATGTTCAGAACTTAAACTTATAAACAAAACGTTTCCGGCCTGTTGAGCGTAATAATTCTCATTTCCGGAAGAGATATTTTTATATTTAATTTCGTCAATATAGAAGTGAGCATAATAAGAATTCATTCCCAATGATCCGTAAGTCTCGTGGTTTCCAACGGTAGTCTGAATCGGAAGATAAGGTGATAATTTAACATTCTTTTTAAAATGAACATTTTCATAATGGTCCAATGTTCCCACGTCTACCTGATCTCCCACCATAAACGTCAACGCAATATTATCAGAAGGATCGGAAGTTGCCCCGAATTTTTCCTTTAATTTTTTATAGGCATTTAATGTTAAGCTATCATATCTCGGTTCAGCTTTGATCTGGTTATCCCCCATGATCAGAAAACGGATTTTCCCGTCCGCTGTAACAGGTTGTCCCGGTAAAGGAAGCGTTCTGAAATTGTAAACTGCAGACTCGCTGGTTCCTGTTTTTACTTTATAATAGTATTTAGTATTAGGCTGCAAATTGGCAATTTTTGCCGTGTGGTAATAGTAATTATTATTGTATCCGGTATCTGAAAAAATGTTCGTAGTTCCGGTAAATGTCACATTTAAGTTCGTTGGGCTTGTACCATACATAACCGTTGTTTCGTTATTCGATGATGTTTTCCAATTCACAATCATCGAATTTGGTGTCGGATTTTGCAGATAGGGAACCAGAGTCTGTCCCAATGCCATCTGGACGGCAAAGCAAAAAAAGAATAAGTAATACTTCATTGTTGTTCAGTTTTTAAGTAGCGTGTATATTTATTGTGCTTAATAAAAGATTGATAAACTGTTTTTTTATCATCGGGCAAAAGTAGAATTCCCATGTAAACTGTATCTGATGGGAACTTCACGAAAGTGTTAATTTTCAGGGAGAAAGAGAGTATAAAAAATATTATATTTAATACATTATTTGTTTGGAATATTTGAAAACTATTTCCTATATTTGCAACCTGTTATTCAACCTCTGACGAAGTCCGTGTAAGTTGCTTAGCCTAAACATTTTATTTATTAATAATGGATTTATTAAAGTACGTACAAGACAAGTACATTACAAAAAAAGAATTCCCTGAATTCAAAGCTGGTGATACAATCACTGTGTATTACGAGATTAAAGAAGGTCAAAAAACAAGAACTCAGTTCTTCAAAGGTACTGTTATCCAATTGAGAGGTACAGGATCTACAAAAACTTTCACCATCAGAAAAATGTCTGGTGATGTAGGTGTAGAGAGAGTTTTCCCAATCAACATGCCAGCTCTTCAAAAGATTGAAGTTGACAGAAGAGGTAGAGTTAGAAGATCTAGAATCTACTACTTCAGAGACCTTAGAGGTAAAAAAGCGAGAATTAAAGACGCTGCTTACAAGAAGAAATAATTCAGACAACAATACATACGAAAAGAGACTGCTAATTTTTAGCGGTCTCTTTTTATTTGGACGATGTATAAGTGTGAATGGTGAATTTTACTTCGTCAATGAACAGTCAATTATGAATGTTTAGAAATTGACAATTGACCATTCATTTTTAAAATTCACTTTCTCATTTAATAAACTCATACAACGCATTCCAAAATTTATCATACACTTCGATGTGTGGAAGATGTCCGACATTTTCAAGTTCTACTAATTTCGAGCCTGCAATTTGTTGCTGCGTTTTCTTTCCTAATTCCTGATACTGTCCCATTTTCGGCTGCAGCTCTTTTGGAGCTCTATCCTTACCTATTGCCGTTCTGTCTCTCGTTCCAATAATCAGCAAAGTCGGAGTTTTGATATTTTTAAACTCATAACAAACCGGTTGGTTATAAATCATATCAGATGTTAAAGCCGCATCCCAAGCTACTTTTGGATAGTCTTGATGCAAAGTCCAGCCTGCTATTAAATCCAACCACGGTTGATATTCTGATTTCCATTTGTTGTCGTAATAAAATTTAAGCTGATAATTTTTGTAAGATTCTGCAGTGTTTTTTAATTCAGACTGATACGCCTGATCAATGGTTTGATAGGATGCAAAAGTTTTATAATCTTCAAGCCCGATTGGATTTTCTAAAATTAATTTCTCAACTTTTTCCGGATAAAGTAAGGTAAATCTTGTTGCAACCATTCCTCCCATTGAATGCCCTAAAACTATTAATTTATCAATTTTAAGATCATCTAAAATCGCTTTTGTATTATTCGCCAACTGAGAAAATGAAAACTGATAGCTTTGAGGTTTTGAAGACTTTCCAAACCCAATCTGATCCGGAATAATCACTCGAAAGCCCTTGTCGGAAAGATCTTTTGCCGTTTTCTCCCAATACGCCCCATTAAAATTTTTTCCATGAAGCAACATGATTGCTTTCCCGTTTGCCTTTTTGGGCTGAACATCCATATAAGCCATTTTCAGATCGTTATTTTGAGATTTAAAATTCAGAAAATGAACTTCGTAAGGATATTGATAATTGGTAAGTTCCCCATCCAAAGGTTTCACTTGAGAAAACATGAAGTTGGATGCAATCGATAGCATTAAAATTGCAACAGCATTCTTAAAATATTTCATTTAATTTATTTTAGATGATTAAAATTAAAAAAACCGCTTCAAAAGAAACGGTTTATAGATATTAATTATGATTTATTTAAGATAATTCAGCTAACTGATTTTCTTTTTTGGGCAAATTCATCAGAACTATTGCAAAAAGAATCATGGCGATTCCCACCCATTGAATGAAAATTACTTTTTCTCCCAATAAAACAAAAGCCATAGTAACAGATACAGGAAGCTCCAGCGAAGATACAATACTGCCTAAACCTAATCCTGCATTAGGAAAACCTATATTAAACAAGATCGGAGGAATGATAGTTCCAAACAACGATAAAATCAAACCATATTTCCATAAAATTGAATAATTAAATGAGTGAATATGTTGTGTATTTTCTGTAAAATTTAAATAAAATGACTTTAAACCATCAAAATATGATGGTCCGATCTGAGCAAAAAATAAAAATATAAAAACTACAATTGAACCGCCAAAAAGCATAATAATACTTTTCCTGAAAACCGGCAAATGGGTCGCCAATGTATTGGATGTAAACATTGTTAATGTATAAGATGCCGCTGCCATTAGTCCCCAAAAAATACCTTTCCAGCCAATTTCCAAATTTTCATTTACCAGATTTGTTGCTAAAACCGTTCCGATCAAAACAATACAAACGGAAATAATTTTTCTTGCATTGGGTAATTTTTTTGTTAGAAAACTTTCTATCACAACACTAAACCAAACCGACTGCATGAGTAAAACAATCGCAATTGAAACATTAATATACTGTACTGAAATATAATAAAACAAACTGGTACATCCCAAAGAGGTTCCTGCTAACATCAGTGTTCTTACTTCTTTAAAACTCGGTGATGGTAATTTTTTTTTGGAAGTTATTGTATGAACGAAATTAAGAATAAGTAAACCAACTAATCCCAGCAAAAACTGAGAAGTTGTGACTTCTGATGTAGTGTATCCCTCATTGTAAGCTAATTTTACAAATGTTGCCAACATTCCGTATATACTTGCCCCAATTCCTACAAATAAAACTCCTTTCAGTATATTTTTCTTCTCCATATTTAAATTTTACAGCCTGTAAAGTTACTATTTATAAATCGAGATAATTGAAAAGGTTGAACTGATAGATAAAAAGAATCGGCGCGAGCTTCGCTCGCGTCGATTCAAAAAAATATTTTAAAGTAAATTATTTATTAACAATAACTTTAGATACTGCATCGATACCAATACCTTTCACTTTTACCATATAAGTTCCGTTAATTAACTTATTAGTAGAAATTGATTTCTTAGCATCCGGAGAAATTTTATCTTCAGAAGATACCAATTTTCCAGACATATCATAAATTTCAACACTTACCTTTCCTAAAGTATTAGTTGGGAAATTAATGAAGAACTCATTTTTAGCAGGATTTGGATAGATGGAAATGTTATTTTTAACAGTTTTTACTTCGTCTGTTGCTAATAAACAGTCTGCTGGTACAGTGAAATCCTGAATCTGATCATTAATATTAGTCTTCGATCCAGCAGAAGCCGCAACCCCTAAACCTCTTTTCGCAAAAGTTCTCCAGATCATACATCTGTCAGCCCCTTGGGTTGTAGCTAATTCTGCTTGCAAAATCGCATTTCTTCCATCAATAAAGGTAGGATTACATGCTTGAAGTTTCAGCGCATCAGTTACTAACTGTAAAACTTTCGAACTTCCATTAGTCGTATTTGCTGTAACATCAGAAGAATATCCATATTTCGCCACATATTGCCAATGAAGATCCCAAAGCATCGTTGCCCAGACAAAACCTATTGAATGAACATCCGGTACTAATTGCCCTGCTGTATTTGTATATTGCATTCCATTGGTATCAACATAAGTATAATCATTAATAGCAAAATCAGGTGAATATTTAGCAGGTCTAATTCCTGATCCAGAAATTCCTTGCCCAGCTGCATAAGTTGCCATCCCTCTTGCTACAGATGAATTATCCCCAGGTCTATTAGTTAACATCATCGCAAAGAAATCTGACCAGCCCTCTCCCATTTGCTCCCAATCAGCAGAAGAGTTTAAACATCCTGATCCCGTACCTGTTAATCGATTTGAAATACCATGGCCATATTCATGAATAACAATTCCATTATCAAAACTTCCATCTGGAGTAACCGATGCTGCCGGATCGTTTTTAAGAGTAACATTTACTGTTGTATTTGTAGAAAGCTGACTCTTAATATATTCACCTTCTGTAATACCAATCAAAACTGATGGGATTGTAACAGTAGCATCTGTTCCAGCCATATTTCCAATAGTATTTCCATTTGCAGTATTATTGTAAATAATAGACGCAATTGCACCTGCATTCTGTAAATTTTTTACCTTAACTACAAAATCACAACTCCCTCTTTCCACTAATCCTATTTTACCTGCGAGTGAATTTACTGGTAATGCTGTACAACCATCCAAGACTGATGATAACTGAACATTTCCTGTAACACCAGTCGCATCAAGTGGATTTCCAAACACTGCCGTTCCATTTATAGGCTGCCTAGGAATTGCTGTACTCGGAGCATTATAAAAGAATTGTCTATTTACTGTAGACCAAAGATACATTTGCATTCTTCCTCTTGTTCCATCAGCAGGTGAAGAAAAATTTGCATTATTCACCCCTCCTCCATCTTGAGCCTCTGCTAATACATAATCATTTCCGGAACCACCAAGTCCAAAGTTAGTATTCTGGAAATTTCTTGCTGCTGGAGTAAAACCAAACGTATAGAAGATATCATGTATTTTATTATTTACATAAAATAAATTTGTTATAGAAGCATTTTGATTAGTAAAGGAATCACTATTAATATTAAAAGGATAATCAAAGTTTCTTGCCGTACCGCCATCTGGGGAAAATCCGGGAACATTTAAGCCTGAGGTGTCTTCATAAGCGAATACATTATTTCCTCTTGTTATCGTATAACGATTTGTCCCATCATAATGCCATCCTTCCGGCGAAGCAGCAAGAATCCAAGGATTACTTACTATTGATCTTGATCCAAAAGTCGGAGCTTCTATAGGTAATGGAAAAACATTATATGATGCATTATCAGGTGCTAAAAACGCAAAAGATTTATTACTTTCATTCACAGGACCGATAAAATCATTATGATAATGTGAATAATCGTGAGAATATGCACCTTCGTGGAAGTTACAAGATAAATTTAAATCTAATTTACTAATAATCTCTCCATTAGTAGCATCTACTAAAATATCCCAATAACTCGGAGATCCAGGTTCAGGCAAAGAAAACTGGTAAGCTAACTTCAAAGCGCCAGCATCATTAAAATATACAAGTCTCTGTTTTGCTACAGGAGTATTCCCTCTATCTGCATCAGTAAAATTAAGAATTGGATAAGAACTTATGTTAGATTTTTGTAAATTATCTGCAATTTTGTTTAGTGCAGCCGACTTACTTACAGTTGCCTGACTAGAAACTGAAGAAGTATAATCTTTCAGAAAAGTATCAACATAATAAATTACTTTATTGTCTCTCACCAAAACAGTTCCTTCAGAATTATAAACAGGAAGTCCATTATAGGTCTGCTGAAACTTAACAACATCACCATTCAAAGATTTTGAAGGATCAATATTATCTATGATAAAATTAGTTAAGTCAGATTTTTTATACTCTCTAATTTTATTTTGAGAAATATAATCTTTAATTAACTTCTCGTTATCTTGTCCAAACAACAATGAAGGAAAAATTGCAGATACTGCAAATAGAAGGGGTAAAGCTACTTTTTTCATATACATTATTAAAGCCGCTAATCTACAAATAATTAACAATAAAACAATGATTTATTTAAAATAATTTAAAGATAATTCTACTTTATTGAACCTAGAATAATTTACCAGATTTAAAGAATATTTTATTTAGTGATTTTTTGTTTAAGTGCATTAGATTAAACAAAAAAGCCACTCAAGACGAGTGGCTCAATATTATAAAGTGAATTCAGGATTATTTACCTTCTTCCATCTTTCTTTTCAATTCTGCTAATGCATCGATATCTCCTAAAGTAGATCTTTCTTCGTTTGAAGAAGTAGACACATTGTTAGATCTGTTGTTAGAAGCTTCTCTTGCATTTTTCTTCTCTTCGTCTCTGAAGATCCCTGTGTGAGAAACAACTACTCTCTTGAATTCTTTATTGAATTCAATTACTTTGAATTCAGCAGTTTCACCTTTCTTGATTTTAGATCCGTCTTCTTTCTCTAATAATCTTGATGGGCAGAATGCTTCAACTTCAGCATCTTCGAATTGTACAGAAGCTCCTTTATCGTGAACTTCTACAGCAGTTCCTGTATGTACAGTTCCTTCAGCATATTTAGTTTCGAATGCATCCCAAGGATTGTCAGTCAATTGTTTGTGACCTAGAGATAATCTTCTAGCTTGGATGTCTAGTTCAAGAACAACAACATCTAATTTGTCACCAACTGCACAGAACTCAGATGGGTGCTTGATTTTCTTAGTCCAAGAAAGATCAGAGATGTAGATTAATCCGTCGATACCTTCTTCTAACTCTACGAATACACCAAAGTTTGTGAAGTTTCTTACAGTTCCTACATGCTTAGATCCTACCGGATACTTAGCTTCGATATTTTCCCATGGATCTTTGCTTAATTGCTTGATACCCAAAGAAATTTTTCTGTCTTCTCTGTCTAAAGTAAGTACTTCAGCTTCAACCTCATCACCTACTTTTACAAAGTCACCTGCAGATCTCAAGTGAGTAGACCAAGACATTTCAGAAACGTGGATCAATCCTTCTACACCTGGAGCGATTTCTACGAATGCACCATAGTCAGCAAGAACTACTACTTTTCCTTTTACTTTGTCACCTACTTTCAAGTCAGCAGAAAGAGCATCCCAAGGATGAGCTTCTAATTGCTTCATACCCAATTGGATTCTTGTTTTCTCATCGTCAAAGTCAAGGATAACAACTTTTACAGTCTGTCCGTCCTCAAGGATTTCAGATGGGTGGTTCACTCTAGACCAAGAAAGGTCTGTAATGTGGATCAATCCATCAACACCTCCAAGGTCGATGAATACACCGTAAGAAGTAATATTCTTAACAGTACCTTCAAGAACTTGTCCTTTTTCTAACTGAGCGATGATTTCTTTTTTCTGACCTTCGATATCTGCTTCGATCAATGCTTTGTGAGATACTACTACGTTTTTGAACTCAGGGTTGATTTTCACAACTTTGAACTCCATAGTTTTACCTACGAACTGATCATAATCTTTAATTGGCTTAACGTCAATTTGAGAACCTGGTAAGAATGCTTCGATTCCGTGTACGTCAACGATCATACCTCCTTTAGTTCTAGACTTCACAAAACCGTTAACGATTTCTCCAGTTTCGTGTAGCTCATTTACTTTATCCCAAGCTTTAAGCGTTCTAGCTTTTCTGTGAGATAATTGTAACTGACCTGTTTTGTCTTCTCTTCTGTCTACCATTACTTCAACCTCGTCACCTACACTAAGGCCTTGGTTGTAACGGAATTCGTTAAGAGAAATAACACCTTCAGATTTGAAGTTGATGTCTACGATAGCTTCTTTGTCAGTTAATCTAACAACTTTACCAACTAAAACGTCGTTATCGCTTAGGTTGTTCAAAGATCCGTTGTAGATTTCTTCTAAATCGCTTTTTTCTTTTCTCGCATCTGCATCAAGACCTGATTCGAAAGAATCCCAATCAAATTGTTCTGGTGCTACGTTTTGGTTTAATAAAACCTCTGCTGAATTTGTCTCTTTTGACATTTTCTAATAAAATTTGTATTCCTTCTTTTCCAACGGTTTGAATAAATGTGAATTGAAAAATACGGAAGTAATTAATTATAAGTAATTTACTCATCAAACCTTCTCGCCACAAAAGTGGGTGCAAAGATATGAATTTTATTTGAGATAAACAATAATCCTAAAAGTACTCAAACTAACTATAAATTACTGATTATTAATAATTAAAAATATTATCCGTCTATGAAAGTTTCATCTAAAGCTCTGCTAAACTCATTTTCATTTCCATAATTATAAAATGGTACGGCTGTAATTTTGTATGTATCTGTATAAATTTTGATCGATTTTTTTTCATCTCCTATTATTTTCAAAAAATCTTCCTTCCATTTGTCGTAGCCAATTAAATGCTTTCCTTTAGGTTCTATAAACACTTGAAAAGTCAAATGCTTATTGGCTCTTTCGCTACAAAACAGTAAAAAGTCAGGTTCAAAGGCACGGCCATATTGGTCAAAAATTTTAACTTCCCTTTCGTTACGTATGACATGAATATTTTCAAACTTATGACTAAAACCTTTAAATCGTCTCGCAAATAAAGCAACAAAAGCCTTTTCTTCAATCGTGCCGAAATTATCATTGAAAGAAAACCATTCTTCTTTATCTAAATTAACTTTAAACTCATCACTCGTCTCCGATTGGCTTTTTGCTCTTTCACTATTTTTATCTACCCTGATTTCTTTATCTTTGAAAACTTGATGAATGGGCTGCGGATAATATTCTGACCCTTCAAATTCGGTCGAATTATTTTTGATATCCGCTTTTATATTTTGTAAAAGTCCATTTAACGCCTGAAGAATATCAAAGTTTGAAATTTCCTGAAGACGGCTTTCGTTTCCCTGAAATGTTATTTCTAATTTGCCTAAATATTTTTCACTTTCAATAAACTCTAAATGTGATGAAAGATTCGGGAAATAATGAGATAAATTATTAAAATAATAAAACGGATTTCGGCTCAAGGCATATCTTACAATATGCTTCTGAATATTTTTAACTTTAACATCTTGTGACTTCAGATTCTCATCAAAGGAAGCATTTTTCTCTGTTTCAGAAAATACACTGGATGCTTTTCCATTACCTGAAGAAAGTTGGTAACGAAAATTGGTTTTAGTAACTCCCAGATCTTTAAAAGACTTAATATTATCAAAACTCTTCGGCACTTTTTTATTTGAAAAAACAACTCCTTTTTTATACAATTCCGACGCTTTGAATGTTTGTTTTAATTTTAACTGCTTGGTTTCAAGATTGGCCTCATCTTCATAAATTCCGGATTCTACCAATGCTTTTTTCAGCTCGGAAATATAGCGGCTGTCTTCTTTGGTATGATAATAAAGTTCTTCCAGAATTTTCAGATCATTTAAAATATCGTCATCGTATTTTCGGACAAACTTATCATCACTATGCTCCAATGCAAAAGGATAATATCTCGCGCCACGACCGATTAGCTGAGCTTCCGAAAGTGTAGTTTTTCCCGGCTTTCCATCTTTTCCGTCGCGATCTTCATACAGTCTTACAATATCAAATAAGTTCAGAACATCCCAGCCTTCATTCAGTTTCTGAACCGCAAATATGGCGCGAATCGGGTTGTTTTCATCTTCCAAAGTATTCAGTAAAATCTGGTTTTTCTCGGCTTCTGCATCATTATTTGCACTCAAACAATTCTCTTCTTTAAAATTGGCCTGAATTCTTTTTACAATATCGTTTTCAGAAATATATCTGGATTCGAAAAACTGAAAAGCTTTCTGAACAACTGCAACCGTAGATGTTTTTTTAATTTTTTCGACCATTGCTTCAGAAAAATCTTCAATCAATTGATGAAAATTTGCTTTATTCTCTTCCGACTCTTTGATCGTCTTTTTAGCTTTAAATAGAATAACCGGCTTCAAGTTAATATGATGAATTGCTGCCAGTTCCTGACGATACAAATTGAGGATCAATGCCTGAATAATCCTTTCTTTCTCATCATACATCGAACGGACGAGATTGATTTCTTTGGAAAATTTATCCTTTCTGAATTCCGCTAGGTCATACTTATAGATCACCTTATTTTTATATTTATTGACGATTTCACGGCTTTCGTAATCCAAAGTTGCCGTAAATTCCAGTAGGATATTTTCGTAATTCTGATGAAGAATTTCCAAAACGGTTTCCTCCCAGCTTCCAAACAGGTTCCCGCTTTTTGTTCCGCTGCTTAAATGATGGGCTTCGTCGGCAATCAGCACCAGTTTTTTATCTTTAAAATCTTCGTAAGTAACACTATTTTCCCTTGTATTATTTAAATCTGTATGAAGCTGTTGAATCGTGGTAAATTTAATATTGATATTCTCATGATCGGATTCATCAAAATTTTCAATCTGTTTAAGAAAAACCTCTTTTCCGTTGATTACAATTTTATCATTGAACAAATATTTGGATGTCTGCGAATTAAGAAAATTATCCTTCGTTTTCTGAATGATATTATTGCTGTTCACAAAAAATAAAAAATTACGGTATCCTTTCTCATAAAGATGAAGCATTAAACCGCCCATCACAAGCGTTTTCCCGCTTCCCGTCGCCATATTATAAAGAAGATGGAGCGGTTTGTTAGGTTTTCCGTCGAAGTTTTCCTGTTCAGTATATAAAAAACGTTTAAACGCCTCTTGTTGATAAGAACGAATCCCAAATTTCAGATTATCCGTCATTCCATTAGGCAAAACAACCTGAGACAAAGCCTTCTTCGCAAATGGATTATTAAATATTTCATGTAAAAATTCCATCTGTTTTAGTTTTTAAGTTGATAAAATGCTTTGGTAACTTTGTGCTCTTCTTCAGTACATTTGAAGTTTTCATCATTCAAAGAAGAGAGATTGACGTATAGCTGGTTTTTATCCAGTAATTCACAAAGATGTTGTTTCTGATCTTTTAACCTTAACAATTTAAAATCCTCCAGATGCTTCTCCTGTTTCTGAATATCAACATTATAATTAAGGAAGGATTTGTCTTTCATTTCTTCCCAAATTTGAAGAAGTATTGTTGAATCTTCTGCCGCTTCTATTTTTTCAATGAAAGTTTGGTTGTATTTTTTGAGTTCAAGGTAGATGAATGAGCCGCCGCCTTGCCAGTTGACGGATTTCGAAATGCCTGTTTTATCACCTTGAGTTACATTTTGTAATCGAACAACGCTATCATTTTCACCATAGTTTAATTGTTCAATTCCAATGTATTGCCTGTTCATTTTATGTGCTACTGCTGCTGTTGTTCCACTTCCAAGATGATAATCTAAAACAATATCATTTTCTTCTGTGTTAAGCTCCAATATCTGTTTGAGAAGTTTTTCAGGTTTTTTGCCATTTTTTAATTTAACTCCACCTTCGTTTGCAATACCTGCCCAAGAAATATGGTTCCAAAAATTAGTTAATAACTCTGTAACTTTCTTTTCTCCATCAATTTCCTTAATTTTTGAAGAATAAAAAGCTAGCGCTCCTCCATTTATAATATAAGTTTTGTCACCATCTTGTTTATCATAAACAAATATCTGATTTCTATCATTTTTGGATTTATCTTGTAAACTTTTTATCTGTTGCGTAGGTTTATGTAAATCTCTTAAACTTACAATATTATTAGCATTCTTATATGCATAATCCTCTATCATCTGCTGTAAGGATAATAAATAATTCTTCCCCAATTTACTTTTTAACTCCTTTTCATTTTCATAGCCATTTTCCTTAATAACTTTTTCTTTAAGTGGAATTAACTTCCAATTTTCAACCTCTGAATCGGTATTATCTAAGTATTGGTTATAATTTTTATGATAACCTGTGACAACATAATTTTTTTTAAACTTTACAGCTTTTTTATTTTTTGAGTAAAAAAGAATATTCTCAAGTACATCAATTGGTCCCGGATTAACTGCTTTAAATCCTGATGCAGAAGCTACTTTTACAGCTATTTGTTGTATTTTATTTACATTTCCAAAAACTTCATCTAAAAGAACGTTCAAATATCCCATTTCATGATGATCACATTGTACAAGAATAACCCCATCCTCCCTTAGTAAACTTTTAGCAATTTCCAGCCTGTTCTTAACAAAAGTCAACCAAGTAGAATGATTAAATCTATCATTATATTTAAAACCGTCATTACCAGTATTATAAGGCGGATCTATATAAATCAACTTCACCTTCCCTGCAAACTCTTTTTTCAAAGAATGTAATGCCAAAAGATTATTTCCTTTAATGATAAGATTATCGGTAATGGTTCCGTTTTCATTTCGATTGAATTGATCAAAATCTTTTTCACCATCTTCATCAAATTGTTTAGCATTAGTTAGAACTTTGGGATCAAACAATTCGGTAATTTCATCCTGTGCGAGGGTTTCGTTAAAGAAAATCTCTTCTCTTTTATCTTCTTCCCTACTTTGTCCGCCTTCCAGAACACAGTCTTTAAATGGCCAAACCAATGCAACTTCATTACGCTGTTTCAAATATTTATCATCAATTGTTAATCCTACTTTGTTTTTAAATTGGGTATAACTGTCATTGAGATAATTCTTCTGCTCCAAAAACTGGATAAAAAGACTTTGCTTAAAGACCAAAACATCTTTTACTTTCACGAAAAATTTTTCTTTTAGATCGGAATCATCCAATAACAAAGAAATTAATTCTTCATCTAAATTTTGCGCTTTGTTCAGGACAACCCATTTTTTAACTTCTCCGTTATCGGAAACATAATTAGGTTCTTTTTTAATTTGATTTTCGAGGGTTTGGTATAGTTTCATGGTATTCGTTTTTAAAAAAAGAAAGAATCAACAAAAACTTTTAAATGTTGATATTTTTTCGAATTCTTTCTTTTTCCGGTTAAAAATTTTTATGTATCAAAAATAGAATTGAGAAACAAAAAATAATTACGGGAATCCATAATCCAAATAAATTAAAGATAAATAGGATAATGAATTGAGATTCTTCATTCATTCGTAATAACAAACAAAACATTCTACCTCCAACCATCAATAATCATCCAACACCCATTACTATTTCCTTACCTTTGCACCATGGAACTACAATCAATCTACCAAAAACTGCAGATTCAGGAGATGAATCAGATGCAGCAATCGACCTATAAAGCGACAGAAAATCAACAGGACGTTATTCTGCTCTCTCCCACCGGTTCGGGGAAAACGCTGGCTTTTTTATTTCCGGTTCTTAGAAATTTAAAGAAAAATGTTTCAGGAATTCAGACGTTGATTTTGGTTCCCGCAAGAGAATTGGCATTACAAATTGAGCAGGTTTTCAAATCAATGGGAACAGATTTTAAGGTTTCTGTTTGCTATGGAGGTCACGATAAAAAGATTGAGGTTAATAATTTAATTGAAGCTCCGGCAGTCTTGATCGGAACTCCCGGAAGAGTTGTTTATCATTTAAGAAACAATAATTTTGATCCTAAAACGATTCAGACCTTGGTTTTGGATGAATTTGACAAAGCTTTAGAATTAGGTTTTCATGATGATATGGAATTTATCTCCAACTCATTAAAAGGGCTTTCTCAAAGAATTTTAACTTCCGCAACGGCAATGGATGAAATTCCAAAGTTTACAGGATTACAAAATGAAAAAATCATCAACTTTTTAAAATTAAATGAGGCAAAACCTGATATTCAGTTAAAAAAAGTAATGACGATTTCTGAGGAAAAACTGGATACTTTATTTAATTTAATCTGTAAAATCGGAAACAAAAGAACACTGATTTTCTGCAACCACAGAGAAGCGGTAGACAGAATCTCCGAACTTCTTCGCCAAAAAGGAATCGACAGAGAAACCTTCCATGGGGGGATGGAACAGGACGAAAGAGAACGTGCTTTACTGAAATTCAGAAATGATTCTGCGAGAATTTTAATTACAACCGATTTGGCGGCCAGAGGTTTGGATGTTCCGGAAGTTGAATCGATCGTACATTATCAGTTACCTCCGAAAGAAGATGCCTTCATCCACAGAAACGGCCGTACCGCAAGAATGAATGCCAAAGGTTTTGCCTATTTAATTATGACTGAGGAAGAAAATTTCCCTTTCATTAAAAACAATACGCCGGAAGAGAGTGTTGTGGGATTCAATAAAGTTCCGGAGAAAACGCCTTTCCAGACTATTTACATCAGTGCCGGAAAAAAAGATAAGGTGAATAAAGTGGATATAGTGGGATATTTGCTTAAAAAAGGAGAACTTCAGAAAGAAGAACTTGGTTTGATTGAAGTAAAAGACACCACTTCGTATGTTGCTGTTTCAAGGAATAAAGTGAATTCTGTCCTGAAAAAATTGGCTAATGAAAAATTGAAAGGCAAGAAGGTGAAAATGGAAATAGCTTATTAAGGTTAAGGTTGAGATTAAGGTTTAGATAAATGTTGTCTTTTTATCTTAGCCTTAATCTCAACCTCAAATTATTTCACACCTTTCACTTTTGTCGGTAAAGTATACACCGATTTTGAAGCGGTAATGAATAAAACATCATTATTTTCGCCCCCGAAAGTTACATTGGATGTCCATTCTTCATCAATCGGGATATGATAAATTTTCTTTCCGTCACGATTAAAAACATGAACTCCTTTTCCTGTTAAATACAGATTTCCGTGTTTATCCAATGTCATCCCGTCTGAACCCATTTCACAGAAAAGCTTCTTTTCAGACAATTTTCCTTCGCCAAGAATGTCGTAAACGTAAGTTTTTCCGGCATCAATATCTGAAACATATAATTTTTTAAATTTTTCACTTCCTACAATTCCGTTTGGCTGAGTGAAAGTTTCTAATTTAGAAACTTGTCCTTCTTTATTTCTGTAATACAAGCTTTTATTAGGGATTTCCTGTTTAAAATTAACCCAGTAATCTCTCTCATACAGTGGATCCGTGAAATACATTCCTCCAAATTGATCGTTCCAGACATCATTGGGACCGTTTAATCTCTTTCCTTCGAAATCTTTTAGCAAAACCTGAACTTTCTTATCTTTTGAGATTTTCCAGATTTCTCCGTTATCATCTGAGCAGGTAATTAGATTATCGTCTTTATCAAAATGCGTCCCATTCGCTCTGCCTGTCTTGTTCAAAAACTCAGTGATTTTATTCGTTTTCCAATCCCAAATATAAATTTTATCGTTGGGCTGATCGGTAAAATAAACGTTTCCCTCCTTATCCGAAGACGGACCTTCCGTAAAACTGAACTGATCCGAAATTTTTTCCGGTTTTATTTCATCATAAAACATATTGTTACTATTTACTGATTTACAGTTCAGTAATACTAAAACCAAACCAATATAGCTTGCTTTCCAGATATTTTTCATACTCCATTATTTAAGTGCACAATTTACGACTTGCCGGAGAAGATTCAAAAAACTATTTTCTCATTTTGATGTAATGATTTAATTTAAAAAATGTCTGAATTGTACTATTTAAGAAGTAGATCATATTAGTAATGAAGTTCATTATTTCAGAGCTTTGCGTGAGTAAAAATCACAAATCATTTTCAACTCTAAAATTTAAAAATGAGAATTTATTCAAATTAAGATTATTTCTCATATTATTTTCAATCAAAACTCTAAGACGATGAGCACACAATCCAGCAATTTTCAGGCTCCGGAAATCGATTATGAAGACTTCAGAAATTCTGTGGGAACGATGGATGAAACCGGAAAAAGGAAATGGGTCTACCCCCGAAAACCAAAGGGAAGATACACCAATTACAGAAATTACGTAAGTTATCTTTTACTGGCGTTATTTTTCGGTTTGCCTTTCATAAAAATCAATAACAATCCTCTTTTACTGTTTAATGTTATCGACAGGAAATTTTTCATTTTCGGGCAGCCATTTTATTTGCAGGATTTTTTCATTTTAGCTTTGGGAGCTGTTACATCCGTTATTTTTGTGATGCTTTTTACCGTAGTTTTCGGAAGGATTTTCTGTGGCTGGCTTTGTCCGCAAACCATATTTATGGAAAGTGTTTTCCGGAAAATTGAATATTTAATTGAAGGTGACCGGAACAAACAAATGAAACTCGACCGTCAGGAATGGAATTCAGAAAAAATCATAAAAAGATTAACAAAATGGTTAGTTTTTGTATTAATTTCAGTCATTATAATGAATTTCATGTTCATGTATATTGTTGGGTATGAAGAAGTTTTTAAAATAATTACAGAAGGTCCGGTTGATCATTCTCTGAAATTCTTAGGGATGATCGGTTTTGCCATCATGTTCTACTTTACTTTCGCCTGGCTTCGTGAGCAGGTCTGTACGCTCGTGTGCCCGTATGGAAGACTTCAGGGTGTTTTAATTGACAAACAGACCATCAATGTTTATTATGATTTTAAAAGAGGGGAAAACCGTTCCAAATGGCGAAATAACGAAGACCGAAAAGCAGCTGGTAAAGGCGATTGTATCGACTGTCACCAATGTGTGGTCGTTTGCCCGACAGGAATTGACATCAGAAACGGCCAGCAATTGGAGTGCGTGAACTGTACAGCCTGTATTGATGCCTGTGATGAAGTCATGGAAAAAGTAGGCCTTCCAAAAGGCTTAATCCGATACGCCACCGAAGCGGAAATTGAAAATCAGGAGAAATTCAGATTCACTTCAAGAATGAAGGTTACTACTCTCTTTTTAGCTTTACTGATCGGCTTTCTTGGATTTTTAATGTACGATAGAGGCTCTATGGAAGCAAAATTTATTAAGCCTGCCGGATCAACATTTTTCATCAAAAACGGGAAAATAACAAATACTTTTATTTACACTCTTTTAAACAAATCAAATCAACAGAAAAAATTAACCATAAAAGTTATCAACCCTCAAAATGCAGAAATAAATTTCTTCGGCTCAGACAAAATCATTCTTAAAGGAGATCAGATTCTGAAGGGAAACATCAACATTACTTTTCCTGAAAAAGAAATTAAATTTTCAAAACAAAATATAACCATCGGAGTTTTCGACGACCAAGGAACTCTGGTAGACTCTTTTGAAACTATCTTTGAAGGTCCATTTCAATTGGCTTTCTAAATTAAGATTTATATAATTTGATAAATTGCGTGGGAGTCGTGCCGGAAGTTTTCCGGAAGACTCTCACAAAATAGGAATACTCTTCATACCCCAATCGGAAGGCAATCTCTACCAGACTTTCATCCAGGTACATTAACATTCTTTTGGCTTCCAAAATCACCCTTTCTGTGATTACATCGGTTGCGGTTTTATGAACGACAGTTTGGGTAATACGGTTTAAATGTTTTGAGGAAATATTCATTAAATCCGCATAAAAGGCAATAGACTTTTCTTTCGTAAAATGTTCTTCTACCAAATTTTCAAATTCCTGATAATGTTTAAAATAAGAAAGGCTCGTCGAAGAAGCCAGATTATCAAAATCTCTGGAAAACTGCCTTGTCGAATGAATAAAAATCTGTGACATCAAGGAAAGCATCAAACCGTTTCTCATACTATTTTGAGCCTGATACTCTTCCTGTAATTCTAACATTAAATGAACATTTTTCTTTAATTCAGCTTCATTTAACTGTAATTTTCTTGGAAAGTTGACCGACCCGAAAAAAGGGAAATTTCTCAGTTTCTGGTTCACATAATGCATTTCATAAAAATCCTGCAGGCAAAAGAAAAGATATCCTTCGATATCATCCGAAAGTTCCCAACTGTGAATTTGTCCGGGAGACATGAAAAATAAGCTTCCGGGCGATACGTCGTACTTCTGAAAATCGATCTCATGAATACCGCTTCCTTTTGTGAAAAGAATCGTGGCATAAAAGTCGTGACGGTGGGCTTTTTCAAGATGCCGATGCCCGACAATCAAATGATTCTGAACTGTACTGAAATAAAAATCCGAGGTATTTTTACCCTTCTGAAAAAGATCAATGTTAAGTACGGAAATAGAATCCATCGGATTTTTTATTTTAAATCAAAAATAATAAAACAACCAGAATATTTCACTGTATACAACTTATATTTTTCCCAATTTATCGAGTAAAAATCAACTTTTTACGCGCTGTATTTTTGATGAAATTTAAAAAATATTTATCTTTGAGGATTAGGATTCTTAACATGAAGATAAATTTACCCGATAAGCTGTATTATTCTATAGGAGAAGTGGCCAAAGCATTTGATGTAAACACTTCATTAATACGCTATTGGGAACAAGAATTCCCTATCATCAAGCCTAAAAAGAACAAAAAGGGCAACCGATATTTCACTCCGGAAGACATTAAAAATCTTCAGATTATCTATCATTTGGTAAAAGAAAAAGGATACACCTTAGACGGAGCCAAAATTGCACTGACTACCAACAGCAAGATCTCAGAAACCATTACTTTAATCGACAGACTGGAATTTGTGAAGGCTGAACTGCTGAAACTGAAAGATTCTTTAGCGGAAAAAGATTCGGAATAGTTGAAATAATTCGCCATAATTGATGCTCTTGTTGATTTCTTTAATCAATATATCTGTTTTTATATCATAAAATAACACAATCGTAACACACTTATTGCTAATACTTAATAAAATTATTAAGTTTACAATGATGAAAAACAATTACTACCAAAAAATGGCATTCCTGGGAATGCTTCTCATTATTCTTTTTACCTTTCAGCAGTACACCAGCAAGGAAAAAGAAGATTTTTCTGATGTAAAATTTTTAACACCTCATTCAATCCCTTTACATCTTACAGAATTTGATCCGAACGAACTCGACCAGAAACAATGGCAAAGCTTAGGTTTCACGGAGAAAGAGATTGCAACGATCCTTAACTATAAAAAGGTGGTCGGCGGGCAGTTTATTTCCAAAGAACAATTCAAAAAGTGTTTTGCTGTTTCTAAAGAAAAATTCAGTGAACTAGCGCCTTATATTTTGCTTCCTGAGAGCAATAAAGAGGCAAAACCTTCCCGATATAAGGATTTCAAAAAAAGATCAATTACCGTTTCCGGAAGATTTAATCCGGATCATTATACTGTTAATGATTGGATGGAAATGGGATTCAGTAAAGGACAGGCCGAAGCTATTTTAAACTATAAAAAATTTCTGGGCGGAAGTTTTGTAAGCAAGGAAAAATTCAGGGAATGCTTTATGATCAGTGAAGAAAACTATCAGAAACTAGCGCCTTATTTAATTTTGCCTGACAAAACACCTGCGAACTTCAACAGCTATGCTAAGAATTTTAAATCTGAAAAAACTAAAATTCAATATCACACTTTCGATCCCAATACTTTTGGGCTTGAGGACTGGAAATCTTTTGGCTTTTCAGAAAAACAGGCGCAAAATATCATAAATTACCGTGACCGGAATTTAAAAGGAAGCTTTAAAAACCTTGAAGATATTCAGAAATGTTATATGATTTCTGCGGAAAAATTTGAGGAAATGAAGCCATTTATCAAACTGAATCCGGCAACTATTAACAGTAGCCAAAATCAGAAAGCCGAAATTAAACAACAGGAAAAAACAGATTTTTCAAAAACAGATCTGAATACAATTACTTTTAAACAGCTCATAGAATTTGGATTTGATGAAAGAGCGGCGGGTTCCATGGTAGGATTCAGAAAGAAATTGGGCGGATTTGTAACTAAAGAACAGATCTTAACCACTTATAATATTGATGTAGAATTAATGCAAAAACTGCTTTCTATTGCCCAGCTTAATACTTCCAATGTTCCAAAATATACATTAACTGAAGCTCCGGAAGAATGGCTGAAAAATCATCCTTATTTTAAATATTCTGCAGAAAAAATTATTTTCTATAGGCTAAGCGAAAAAGATGAAAGAAAAATCTGGAAATTATTAAAAGTAAAACCCGAGTACGAGGCAAGAATGAAACTGTACCTGAAATAGCAGTATAATAATGTTTTTCAGTTGTAGATTGAGATGCTGACTTGCCATAGCATCTCAATTTTACTCTTTAATTTGATTAATCAAAAGTTTTGCTGGAACCCTCCAAAAGCTTATTCAGATCCGAAAGTTCTTCTGCGGTTAAATCTCTCCATTTTCCGATGGGAAGATCTAGTTTTATATTCAAAACACGGATACGTTTCAGTTTTTTAACCTCATACCCCAGATATTCACACATTCTACGGATCTGTCGGTTCAATCCCTGTGTCAGCACGATTCTGAAATTCATATCATCGATTTTTTCCACCTCACATTTTTTTGTGACGGTATCTAAAATCGGAACCCCGTTTCGCATCTTTTCCAAAAACCTTGGATTGATGGGTTTATCTACTCTTACGATATATTCTTTTCCGTGGTTGTTTCTGGATCTTAAAATTTTGTTGACAATATCGCCGTCGCTGGTTAAAAGAATTAGTCCTTCACTCGGTTTATCAAGCCTTCCGATCGGGAAAATTCTTTTAGGATGATTGATATAATCGACAATATTATTTTTTTCACGTTTAGTATCTGTTGTACAAACAATTCCTACAGGCTTGTTGAATGCGATGTACACATGATCTTCTTCCGGCTCACGGATGGGTTTTCCGTCAACCTCAATAACATCTTCATCGGAAACCTTCGTTCCCATTTCCGGAACTTTTCCGTTAATCGTTATTCTTCCTTCTTCCAAAAGCTTATCTGCTGCCCTTCTCGAGCAGTAACCAACTTCTGACAAATACTTGTTAATACGTGTTTTTTCCATTAATCTTCTCCGTAACCTGTATAATTTTATTGCTGAATTTCAAATCTAAAATCATTCTCCAAAAAATCTGAAGTAGCATCTTCAATTTTGTATTCTCCGATCTTTGTTCTTCTCAATTGAGTTAAATAGGCACCCACACCTAATTCCTGCCCAATATCGTGAGCCAGACTGCGAATATAAGTTCCTTTTGAACATCCCACCGTAAAACTTACCAAAGGAAGATCAATCTTCATCTCATTGATATAATGAATCGTTGTTTTTCTGGACTTCATTTCAACCTCCTCTCCTGCTCTTGCCAGATCGTATGCTCTTTTCCCGTCGATTTTTATGGCTGAAAAAACAGGCGGTGTCTGATCGATTTCTCCAACGAATTTTTCTAAAGCATTTTTAATCTGCTCTTCTGTAATATGAGAAATATCCTGGTGTAAAATTTCAGGCTTTTCTGTGTCGTAAGATTCTGTCTGTACCCCGATTTTTATTTCCGTCCAGTATTCTTTCGGAGCATCCTGAATTTCAGGGATTTTTTTGGTGAATTTACCACAGCAGACAATTAAAAGTCCTGTTGCACGCGGATCCAATGTTCCGGCGTGACCGATTTTGAATTTCTTTGGTAAATTAAACTCTCTTTTGAGCTTGTATTTCATTTTATTGACAGCCTGAAAAGAAGTCCAATCCAATGGTTTGTCTAATAAAAATATATGTCCTGATTGTAGATCTTCTGCGGTCATGTATGATAAGTAATAGCCTTAATAATTAAATTTTATTTATTGATTCAGACTTGTTAATTCAAGATTTGGATAATCAATAATTTCCGGAAAAAATATTCTGTAACCTTTTGAATTTTCACTAAAAATTCAGATCTTTTCTTTATAAAAATCAGTTTCTGTTCGTTAGATAGTTCTTTAAGAGGATAAAAATACGAATGTTCACCTTCTTTTCCGTGTAAAAAAGAGTAAACTTCTTTTACAATAATATTTTCATTTTTTAGTTCCTGCAAAAGAGATAAATAAGACTTTTTGTTATCTTCAGTGAAGAAATTCCATTTTTTATCTCTTGGGCAACATGTAGAACCAAAATATTCAGAATAGTAGGATACAATGGATTTTTCAGGAATTGCGGTCTGAAGATTTTTAAATTTTATAATAGGATAATTTTCAGAATTTAATGAAACACTGTCCCATTTTGCGGCATCTCTTTTAACAAAATAAAACTTATCTGTTTTTATTGGTTCGGCATAGCCCTTTATTCTATTTGCAAATTCTCTTACATTTTTATAATATTCTGTATCAGGAGAAATTAAAATAAATTCTTTAACCTGCGGCAAAAAAGCTTTTTCGTCAAAAAATAATTTGTTAGGAATATGAGAAGCGTTGTAAAAAATCAAACTTTCTGCACTCTTTATTTTCAATGGAATATCAATTAAAATTAATTCCCCGGATTGAAAAACATTTTCATCTTTTATCAGAATAACATTATCAAAAACTTTGTCTTTCCAATTCTGGGAAAAGAGGATTTCAGAAAATACAATAAAAAAGATAAAATATTTTTTCACTTTTATTTAAAGAAATAAAAATAAATCAACAAAGCTACTCCTACGAAAATACGGTACCAGCCCCATGGCTTGAAACCATATTTATTTAAAACACCAATGAATGCTTTGATAGCAATTAAAGCCACGATAAATGCCACAACATTTCCGACAATAAAAATCGTAATATGATCCTGTGAAGACATGATCATTTCATATCCTTTTTGCGGATTAGCTGTTTCCTTACCCCATGTTTTTACAAAAACGGAATAAACTGTCACCGCCAACATCGTCGGAACTGCCAAAAAGAATGAAAACTCTGCTGCCGCTTTTCTTGTTAATCCCTGTGCCATTCCACCGATAATGGAAGCAGCACTCCTGCTCGTTCCGGGCATCATGGCTAAACACTGCCAGAAACCAATGGTGATTGCATTTCTCACGGTAATCCCTTTTTCGTCATCGATTTTAGGATTTTTAAACCATTCGTCGGCAAACAGTAAAACAACACCACCAAGAACCAAAACCGATGAAATCGCGATCTGATTTCCTAAAACGGCTTCGATTTTATCATCAAATAAATATCCCAAAACCAAGGCCGGAACCACTGCAAAAGCCAGTTTAAAGTAAAACTGAAGATTTTTCAAATCAAAGAATTTCTTCCAGTAAGCAACTACCACAGAAAGAATGGCCCCAAACTGAATGGAGACCTGAAACATTTTTAAAAATTCTGTTTCTTCCAAGCCCATTAAATTGGCTGTAAAACCCATATGAGCTGTTGAAGAAATTGGAAGATATTCCGTTAATCCCTCAATGATAGCAATAATAATTGCCTTGATTAAATCCATAATTTATTTAAAATTAAAAGATTAAGAAACTTAGAAATCCGAACCGTAGGTCCCAAATTTCCGAATTTCTTAATCTTCGAATAAAATGTATTTTCTATTTCCTTTTTAAAATCGCATATACCTCGATGGCAAAACCTGCTACAACAAGCAGCGGTGCAATTCTGATTCTGCGGATGGAAAAAATCCCTTCGTTCCAGGAATTCGGATCATACTTACCGTCTACAGTATTGGCATCAGGCCCCATCATCAGAAGGAAACCTACAACAATACATGCAAGGCCGATAAGCATCCACTTAAAGTTTTCTTTTCCGAAATAAAAAGTGTTTTCCTGTGAAGCTTCGGTTGTTTCTTTCCCGAAATTATCGGCGGAAAATTTATTTGTTTTTTTGCTCATTTTTAAGAGTAATATAAGTCGTCAACGTTTGATCTTAAGAATCTCCAGGTTGCAATCACTGTGCTTAAAACCGTAATGAAGATCCCCACTCCAAGCACTAAAAGCACCAGCCAGAAATATTGATTGTTATCCTGTACAAATGCAGAACCGATCTGGCTTGTAAAGTAATACCAAACTCCGAATAAAGCCAACAGACCGATTACAGAGCCTATTGCTCCTAAAATTACTGCTTCGATGATAAACGGCTTCAGGATAAATCTTCTCTTTGCCCCTACCAGCTGCATGGTTTTAATGATAAATCTTTTGGAGAATATTTTCAGACGGATTGAATTATTGATCAATACAACCGCTAAGATTAAAAATAAAATGGAAAAGCCTAAGATCCATTTAAGAATTCTGCTCAGATTGTTGTAAACTTCCACCATCAAGGTGCTGTCATTTTTTACATCAATAACTCCAGGAACAGCTTTAATGGCTTTGATAGCACCGTCGATCTTTGCGGGATCTACATATTCAGGCTTTAAAGCAATTTCTATAGATGAAGGAAAAATGTTTTCTTCGAAAAGTGCATCGGCATCGATTCCCATACTTTTCTTTGCTTCCTTAGATGCCATTTCTCTGGTAATATAAGTCGCTTTTTTTACGGGAGCCAACGTCTGAATTTCTTTGAAAACCTCAGCTTCCATTTTTGCAATTTTTACAGAATCTTTAGCATCATAATTTTCATCAAAGTAAGCATTTACTACAAGCTGCTCTTTGATATAGTCGGAATATTTTTGGGCATTGATTAAAATAAGTCCCATTAATCCTAACAAAAATAACACTAAGGCGATACTTATTACTACTGTAATATTGCTAGACCTAAGCCTTTTCTTATTAAACTCATCTACAGATTTAGCCATTAATATTAAAATTTTTGGCTAAAATAGAAAAAATCTTCCGAAATTTGGGAACGAAAAAGAGAAAATCACTGTTAATAAAATCATAAAAAACATTGAGTGTAAAAGCAAAAAAGCATCTTGGTCAGCACTTTCTGACAGATGAAAACATCGCAAAAAAAATCGTAGACGGTCTTAGTTTTGAGGGCTACAATAAGGTAATGGAAGTGGGTCCCGGAATGGGCGTTCTCACCAAATACCTTCTGGAAAAAGACCAGAATATCTACTTGGCAGAAATTGATAAAGAATCTATTGAATACCTAAAAAACAACTATTCTAAAGTAACTGAAGAGACTTTTGTCGGTGACTTTTTAAAACAGGATTTCCAGTTTACAAAAGGAGAGCAAATTGCCATCATCGGAAACTTTCCTTATAATATTTCTTCACAGATTCTGTTTCAGATCATCGATCATTATGAGCTGATTCCTGAGATGGTGGGAATGTTCCAGAAAGAAGTTGCAGAGAGAACTGCCGCAGTACCGAGAACAAAAGATTATGGGATTTTGTCGGTTCTGATCCAGGCTTATTATGATACTTCGTATATGTTCACGGTTCATGAAAATGTATTTAATCCGCCACCGAAAGTAAAATCAGGAGTCATCAGAATTACCAGAAATCCTAAAGAAGGCTTAACGGGTAATGAGGTTTTATTTAAACAAATCGTAAAAGCCGGTTTCAATCAAAGAAGGAAGAAATTGTCTAACGCCCTGAAAGTTTTAAATATTCCTGAACCGTTGAAGACACATGAATTTATGGATAAAAGAGCTGAAGAATTAAGCGTAATGGATTTTATTTCTTTCACTCAGCTTTGGAAAGAAAATTTATAATAGATTTTAAAAGTAAATACAGTCTATCTAATTTTAATAATCAATAAAAACCAAAAGCCCCTCAATTTCTTGAAGGGCTTTATTTTTTTGTATTATTTATTCTTATTATTCTCTGTTCTTAAGCATGATCCAGCCAGACTGGCTCATATTTGCTTTCGATTTTGGATACTGGAAGTTGAATTTGTACCAATATGTTGCTGTTGGCAATCTCTTCCCTACCAGAGTTCCGTCCCAGATCGGACTTTGTTTTGTGAATCTGAAAATCTCAGAACCGTATCTATCATAGATAGAACCTGTAAAGTTATTAAACCCTCCAAGCGCCGTAAGATCCAATGTATCGTTTACACCATCCTGATTCGGAGTGATAATGTTTGCAATATTCAATGTGAAGAATTCTAATGCTCCCACACAATGTGTACCTACCGTCCTTACCTGAATATCGTATTTCGTGTTATTCAGAAGACCTGGAAATACATTGGAATCCTGCCAAGAAATCCCACCGTCCACAGAATACTCAACCGTCTGAGGAATATTATTGATCATCGGAACCTGCGCCGTAATCGTTAAAGTATTATTGCTGTAATCTAAGTTTGAAACAAACGGAGACGCCGCCGCCATTACTTTGGCTGTAAACGTTCTTTCGCAGAATCCGTTCTTAATCGTTACGGTATAGATACCCCATTGATCTACGTCAATTGTTCTTGTAATAGCACCTGTACTCCACAGATAAGTGTAGTTGGGTCCTGCGCCCGCGTCCAGAGTTACCCTGTCTCCCTGACACATTTCAACATCTCTTAATGGCGAAGTGAGTTCAGGAACCACTTCAACGGTAATTTTTGCAGGCTGTAAAGATTTACATCCTTTTGGCCCTATTGCATACACTGAAAACGTTGTTGTATTGTATACTGTTGCAGTTTGTGTATTGCCTGTACCTGAAAAATTCGCCCACTGATACGTTGTCCCTCCTGTTGCTGTAAAATCTACAGTATCTCCAGGACATATTTTAATTTTTGAGGCCACTACATTAGCTGTAGGAGTTGTTTCTTTTAACAAAGTAAGTTTAACCATCTTGCTACAGAACGCTCCGTTGGAAACTACCACATATAAGATCTGGCCGTCGTTTCCATTGTAATGTAAAATGTCCTGAATATAATTATTATTCTGAGCTATAGCATCTGCCTGATTTACATAAAAATGGAATATTGCCCCTGGTGTTGTACTGATTGATGGCATGGCATTGGTCAAATCAAACCAGGTAACATCAGGAGTTGTACAAAGCAGTAAAGAAGCATCAACTGCTGCCGGAGTAAACCCTCCATTAATTTTAATATTTGCTTTTCCAGGACAAGGGTTTCCAGGGAAAGTTACCTGAATTTCGTAGTTTCCAGGTTGTGTTGCCGTAACAGTAGGGGTTGTTGCCCCCGGAATTGGATTTCCGTTAAAGAACCACTGATATGCCATGTTAGGGTCACTTACAGAAGCTGTAATCACCTGTGGAACATTGTCACAAACGTTAATTTCTTCCGGTAAAACGGCTCCGGACGGATCCTGAAGCTCTACACCAATGTTAAAGGATCCACCTTCCAGGAAAACCGCAGAATCGTAACTTGTATCCGATGCATCCCCTAACACCATCTTAAAGTGATAAGACTGACCCGGAGTAACCGTTGCTGTTGCTGTAAAAGGTGTTGTTCTCCCGTTAAAGTTAGTTTCAATATTTGCGGTGTTGTACCCT
Source organism: Chryseobacterium arachidis (assembly GCF_900129245.1). Taxonomy (GTDB): domain Bacteria; phylum Bacteroidota; class Bacteroidia; order Flavobacteriales; family Weeksellaceae; genus Chryseobacterium; species Chryseobacterium arachidis. Next base: position 446,448 of record NZ_FQUT01000001.1, on the reverse strand, counting down.
CCGAAAAAAGCTGCGTTAGGCGCACCACATCCCATATCAAAACCACTGAAACTGTTTTGTGGGTGAATATTCGTTACACTTACAGGTCCTGTACCAGGTGCAGGCACAATGGCCATATTTACATAAGGTCCTCCTGAAGTTGGTTTTAGAAGAAGTGCAAATGCATCAGAAAAACTACAAGGGAAAGTCCCCGTATATTCTTCAGAAGCAAATAAATAATTAAATTTCACCTGGCTGGATGTCGGTACAAAGTCGAACTCCAAAATAACCGCATCATTGATATTAACTGACGGGTTGGTAGCAGCCACAAGATCCGGGTCACTTCCCGTCTGAAGCGCATCTCCCAGAGTAGTACTTATATAGTTGTTTCCAGCTTTGTTTACATACCCGGTCATCAAAACGATTCCATCTGTAAAAGGGAAATTGGTCGTGCCTTTGTGAAAATATCCCCAAGATCTGTTTGGGCTCGTAGCTGGTAGCGCCGGAGTCACCTGGACATTCGATACGTTTGGTGTCACGCAGGAATTTGTTCCAGATGAGATGAGAACATCTTTCACCAATTGTAAAGGATCATAGTTCGACGGATTATATCCTGCAGCATTTACATCGATAAAAGCCCCGGCTTTCATTGTCAAGCTTGACGCTTTTTCTTTTTGGGGTTTTCTTGGAGTAATTGTCTGAGAATAAAAGAGACTCGACGAGGAGGCTATGAATAAAGAAAACGTTAGTAGATATCTCTTCATAATAATTTTGTTTCAACAAATTTAATTTTTTTTTGAATAAATCTCACATATATTTCATTTTTTTTAGGACAAAAAAAAGCTTCCAGATAAAACAGGAAGCTTTTTTGTTATTTCACAGAAAGATTATTTATTTAATTTCTATTTTTCAGTAATATCCATCCTGAACGAAGCTCTAACTTCTTACTTGCAGGATTTTCCCACTGTACTCTATACCAGTAAGTAGCCGTTGGCAATGCAATACTTCCTCTTAGGAATCCATACCACACCGTATCATCATTACTTGCTTTAAATACTTCCTGACCGTATCTGTCGAATATGGAAGCAGCAAAGTTATTATACTTACTAATCCCTGTAAAGTCTACAGTATCATTCTTACCATCAGAGTTAGGGGTAATTGCATTCATAACAACAAATGTAAAATAAGAAATCGATGTACCGCACTTAGCATCTTTTACCCTTACCATTAAATTATAATTGGTATTATCTAAGATATTATAGAAAATATTGGAAGGCTGCCATGTTGATCCTCCGTCGTTTGAAAACTCCAAAGTTCCTCCGGAAGGATTGGTTGCAGATATAGTAAGCACATGATTCTCATACTTCACATCCGTAAACTGAGGCAGGGTAGGATTAATAAGCTGGGCACTGAAAACTTTGGTACAGGTTCCGTTGTTTATGGTCACAGAATATATTCCAGGTGTATTTACAGAGATCGTTTGCGTCGTAGCACCGTTACTCCACAAATAAGTATAACCTGGTCCTGATCCGGCATCTAATATCCCGAAATCTCCTGCGCAGACATATACATCTTCTAGTGTAGATACAATAGCAGGAACCACTTCAATGGTAATCTTAGTTGGATTCAGCACTTTACATCCGTTGCCACCTAATGCAAATACAGAATATTCTGTAGTAACAGTTGGTGATACGATCTGCGTATTTCCGTTACCCGGTAGTCCTATCCATTCGTAAGTAACTCCTCCCGTTGCCGTAAGGGTTACAGACTCACCTACACATATTTTAGACTTAGAAGCAGACAAAACTGCCACCGGCGGAGCTACAATGATTGTAATGCTTGCCGTATTTGTTGAAACACATCCATTTGCTCCTACCGCAGTTACGGTATATACTGTATTCTGAGTAGGTGAAACAACCTGTGTATTGCCATTTCCGGGAAGTCCGCCACCCCAATTATAGGTAGCTCCTCCTGATGCCGTTAGAGTAACTGACTCTCCTGAACAGATCTGAAGAACAGAAGCCGTTAAAGTAACCGTTGGAGGTGTTGTATTCTGAACAACCGTAACATTTGCCGTGTAAGTACAGCTTAAGCTGCCCGGTTGATTGACATTAGTAACTGTTAAAGTGTAAACACCACCTGCATTTACAACAGGTGTTAAGGTATTAGCTCCCGAAACAATATTTCCTCCGGTTGTTGTCCACGCAATCGTCGAACCTGTAGGAATTACTGATGCTGATGCATCTAATGTTGCCTGAGGATTTGTACAGGTTATCTGCGAAGGAGGCGCAATCGTTAAGGTAGTTTGTGGTGTTGACAATAACTGCAGTGTAACCACATATCTACATCCGCCACTTACCACCAAAACATATATCGTCTGCCCTCCTGCACTGTTAAAAGAAGTAGGAACCGGAATTGTATTAGTATTTCCTGCATTGGCATCTGCCACATTCAGATAATAAGCGAAAGTAACACCTGATGCTGAAGTAATCTGTGGCTGAGCTTCCGTTAAATCAAAATTGATTCCTCCAGTCTGGTAACATTTAAATAATGTAGCATTCTGTACAGTAATAGGTTGAGAAACGTTAATTGTGATGGTTGCAGGAGTCTGCGAAACACAACCATTAGCACCGACTGCGGTTACGGTATAAGTCGTTGCAGTAGTAGGTGAAACTGTTTGCGTAGCGCCTGTACCCGGTAACCCTACCCAATTATAGGTAGCCCCTCCCGATGCCGTTAAAGTAACTGATTCTCCTAAGCAAATTAATATTTTTGATGCCGTTAATCCTGTTGCCGGAGGAGCACTGTCTCCCGTTACCGTAACATTTGCCGTTGCTGTACAGGTAAGATTACCCGGCTGATAGGTATTTGAAATTGTTAAAGTATAAACCCCTGCTGTATTCACAACAGGATTTAATGTATTTCCGCCTGACACTATATTTCCGCCTGTTGTCGTCCAGCTGAAGGTAGATCCGGCAGGAAAAACAGAAGCAGAAGCGTTTAGAGTAATTTGCGAATTCGTACAGGTCAGTACAGTTGGTGGTGCAATGGTTGCCGTCATTTGTGGCGCCTTAACCAATTGCAGTTCTGCGACCTTGGAACAGAATCCGTTCTTAACCAAGACATACACCGTCTGCCCGGGACTTGAAAATGCTGTAGGAACAGCAATTGTGCTTGTATTTCCTGCGTTGGCATCCGCCAAATTCACATAATAAGCGAAAGTTGCTCCCGGTGTGGTACTTATCGTTGCTTGTGCCGAAGTTAAATCAAATATCGCATTTCCAGCAGTATAACAGGCAGTGAGGGTTGCATTTTGAACAGTTGGAGACGTTCCTCCCACTATGGTAATTGATGCTGTTCCCGGACATGTATTCCCAGGTAAAAATACCTGAACCGTATAAACTCCCGGCTGTGTTGCCGTGTAAGAAGAATTGGTAGCTCCGGGTATCGGAGTTGTTCCTAGCAACCACTGATATGTGGCCCCACCACCCTGAACAGAAGCTGTTAACACCTGAGGTGCATTATCACACACATTAATGGAAGGCGGAAGTGCTACCCCCGCAGGGTTTAGCAACTGAACGCCGATATCAAAAGATCCTGCTTCCAGAAAAACTGATGAATCAAAATTCGAATCCTGATAATCTGCCAACACCATTTTGAAATGATACGTCTGCCCAGGAACTACAGTTGCAGTTGCCGTTAAAGGAATTGTTCTTCCATTAAAATTCGTTTCTATCTGAGGATTATTATATCCCGCAAAATAAGAGGCATTGGAAGCTGCACAGCTTCCCGTAGAAGTTGATATTGCAGGACGGATATTGGTAACACTTACCGGGCCTGCACCTCCCGGAAGCACTGCCAAATTGGTGTAAGCACCTCCTACAGGTTTTAATAGTAATGCAAAACCATCACTTATATTACATGGGAAATTAGACTGATATTCTTTCGATGCAAACAGATATCTGAATGTTACCTTGGTAGAAGCCGGTACAAAATCAAATTCAATATAAGTGGCATCGTGTAATTCTGAATTCGGAACTGATAAAGCTGCAGCCAAATCAGCATCTCCCGCAGTAGGAAGAGGATCACTTAAAGTTCCCTGAAGGTTATTCCCAGCTTTCCTCGCGTATCCGGTCGTAAGCACAATCCCCTTAGCAAAAGGAAAATTTGTAGTTGCTTTATTAAAATATCCCCAGCTTCTGTTTGGATCCGAAATGGGTAAGTTAGGAGAAACTACTACGTTGCTTACATTCGCCGCCGAGCAAGTGGAACCTCCACTTATCAATACATCTTTTACCAATTGCGTTATACTGTAATTAGATTCCGGATATCCGGCCGCATTCACATCGATAAAAGCTCCGGCTTTCATGTTTTCGGGGGTCTGTTTACTTACAACACCCTTACCGTCACGAGTTTGGGCAAAGACGAAACAATTTACAAAAACAAAAAATAAAGCCAAAAATAAACTTCTTGTCCTCCTATTTAACATTTTATATTATTTTAAACAAAAATACTATTTTTTTTAATTGAATTTCAATCCAATACAAATTACATTATCACTCCCGCAATCTTCGTTATCAGGAACTGATAAATATGACTTCTCCTAAACGAAAAAAAGACCAACAAATTGTCGGTCTTTTTAATATAATTTCGAAAAATTATTCAAAATTCTTAAGCAATATCCATCCGGTTTTCAGTGCCGGTTTTTTGCTTGCCGGATCTTCAAAGCTTACCTGATACCAGTATGATGCTGTATTCAGACGTTTACCCTGGAAGTATCCGTCCCAATATGGCTGTAAAGAACTTGCTTTGTATACTTCTTTCCCGTAACGGTCGAAGATTGAAGCTTTAAAGTCTTTATACTTCATAATTCCTCTAAAGTCGATCATATCATTCACATTATCCCCGTTCGGAGTAATAACGTTCTGCATTACAAAAGTGAAATACTCCAGGAATCCTACACAGCTTGTTTTCTTCACTCTTACTCTTATTGAAACTACGATGTTTCTAGGAACATTGGTAAAGACATTGGAATTTTGCCACGTTAATCCGTTATCAATAGAATATTCCAAAGCTCCGTTGCTTGGGTTACTTGCCGTAAGAACCATAGTTCCGTTTTCACTGTAATTCACGTTGATGATTTCCGGAATAACCGCCTTAATAACCTGCGTAGTATAAACTTTTGTACAAACTCCGTTATTGATTGTTACAGAATAAGTACCCGGAGTGCCTACAGTAATCGTCTGGCTGTTATCTCCCGTACTCCATGTATAATTATAATTCGGCCCTGATCCTGCATCTAAAGTAATCGTGTCCCCATCACAGATTAATCCTCCAGACAACTGGGAAGTAATAGCCGGAACCACCTCGATTACAATCTGTGCAGGCTGCAGAGACTTACATCCCTGTGCCCCGATTGCATAAACAGAATAGGTTGTGGTCTGAGTTGGCGACACCGTCATTGTAGCACCGGTTCCTGTCATACCAACCCATTGATAAGTAACACCATTGGCAGCCGTTAACGTAGTAGATTCTCCGGCACAAATTTTCACTTTTGTAGCAGTAAGCTGTGCTACCGGAGTCGCTTCTTTTCTCAATGTTAAAGTCACTCTTTTACTACAGAAACCACCATCGGAAACCACAACATGCAGAACCTGTCCGTCGGTTCCGTTATAGCTTCCTAAAAGAGTTGGATTAATATAATTATTATTTTGAGCAATGGCATCCGCCTGATTGATATAATATCGTACAATCGCTGTTGTTGAAGTTGTAATTAAAGGTGTTGCATCATTCAGATTAAATGTTGTAACAGAAGGCGTAGTACAAAGCTTTAAAGTAGCATCCTGTGCAGGAGGTGTTGTTCCTCCAAGTATTGTTACCGTTGCCGTCTGACATTCAGTTCCTCCCACAAAAGTTTTCACAACATATACTCCGGGCTGTGTTGCTGTATAAGTCGCACTTGTAGCACCCGGAATAGCAACTCCATCTTTATACCACTGAAACGTCATATTCGGTACCGTAGCCACCTGTGCTTTCAGAAGCTGAGGAGTGTTGTCACACATATTAACCGTAGTTAAAGGGTTTCCGTTACCATCAACAATAGTCATCCCGATATCGAAAGAACCTCCCTGAAGAAAAACAGCAGAGTCATAACTTTGATCTCCTGCATCAGCCAATACCATCTTAAAGTGGTACGTAACTCCGGGAGTTACATCTGCAATTGCAGTTAGAGGAATTGTTCTACCATTGTAATTGGTCACTTCAGGCTTATCAGGACCATTGTTGTATCCTGCGAAAAATGAATCATTTACTGCCTGGCAATTACTTGGAAAAGGATTACCATCAAAGCCTTGATTGGTACGGATATTCGTAACCCTCACAGGTCCCGCACCTCCCGGAAGGATGGCCACATTCACATATGGTCCTCCAGCCGCAGGCTTAATTAACAAAGCGAATGCATCTGAATAAGAACATGGGAACGTGCTATAATACTCTTCGGAAGCAAATATATAATTGAATTTGATCTGATTAGAATTTGGAACGAAATCAAACTCTAGCGCAACTGCATCGTGTAATTGCTGTGTTGCTCCGGATGCAGTAACCAAATCCGCATCACTTTGCATATAAGCTATCTGACCTCCTAAACTGCGATAAAAATTAGGGTCAGTATCTTTTGTTGTATTTCCGGCTTCTCTGGCGTATCCTGTTGTAAGCACTACCCCATCCGTAAAAGGAAAATTGGTGGTCGCTTTATTAAAATATCCCCAGAATCTATCGTTGTTAGTCTCCGAATGATTAGGCGAAACCGTTACGTTTGTAACATTGGAAGCAATACAAGCAGAGCCTCCGCTTATCAAAACATTTTTTACAAGTTGTTCAGCAGTAAAACTAGATGGTGCATAAGGAGGCACATTCACATCTATAAACTTTCCAGCCTTTGAAGTAGAGGCTTCTATTTTCGTTTTTTTATGGCCTAATAAACTTCTTTTTTTCTGGGCAAAAGTACCCGTTGAAATAAAAAAGGCCATTAATAGAATAATGTAGTTTTTTAATCTATATTTTAACATTTTGTTGTTGTTTGTTCAAAAATAATAATTTTTCATTTAAAAATTGAACAAAAACAGGGCTTATTTTGCTGTAAATATAATTTATTCTGATAATCGTAAAATAAAAGATAATATATCTAAATAAAGGTAGAAAGCTGATATCTTTTTAGATAATCATATAATTTGAAGTGAAATCTATTTTTTAAATAGTAATATGATTAATCTTTTTTCAATTCGTCAATTTTGTTCTGAAGTTCAAGAATTTTATCTTTTAAAGCTTTAATTTCATTTTTATTAGAATTCACATTGCTTTTTAGAATCGTCTTTTTCGCCCGTTCATTATGATCTTCTTCGTCATCATCTTCATTAATTTCCTCAATATCTTCCTGAATATCCTCAATATCTTCATTAATCTCCTCAATATCCTCGCTGATTTCTTCGATATCTTCGCTGATTTCTTCAATATCCTCCTGAATATCTTCAATATCTTCCTGAATATCCTCAATCTTTTCGTGGCTTTTATTGACCGACATCTGAATTAAAATGGAAAGATAGATGGCTTCCAAAGACAAAACCGTTGTCAGGATCAATAACATTTTATCAAACTCTACAACCTTTAGTAAAGGCAATAAAAACGATACCAGAAAAAATAAAGTATGGGTAACTAATGACGGAATAGAACCTATCCAACTGGTAATTCCGTTGGCTATTTTTTCTAAAACTTCAGATTTTTCGATATATTTTTCTTTCGTTTCGTTTTTTTTCATATTAATTCTTTTGTTACACCTAATCCGAATAATGCGAAATCATACTTTGCAGGATCTTTTTCATCAAATTTTCTAATGATAAGATCCAGCTCTTCCACCGTTTTCCAGTCATTCTGAGTTCTTGAAATCAATCCTAATTTTCTCGAAATATTTCCCGTGTGCACATCCAACGGAATAGAAAGATGCTTCTGATCTATATTTTCCCAAATACCAAAATCCACGCCACGTTTGTCCTTACGAACCATCCAGCGAAGAAACATGATGATTCTTTTCGTGGAAGAATTTTTATAAGGTGAACTTACGTGTTTGTGCGTCCTGTGCTTTTCAGTTCCTAAAAAATTACTTCTGAATCTTTCAATCGCATGAGAAAAATTAATTTCTGAATCATTTACTTTAAATAAATTTTCCAGACTTTCATTTTCTGTATAAATTTTATTAAACTGTTTAATAAAATAGGTAAAATCTTCTCCGTTAAACGTCCTGTGAATGCTTTTATCCTGAATTTCTTTTAAATCTTTTTCAGAATAATTCAGCACAAAATCATACGGTGAGTTTCCCATGATATCGAGCATTTTTTCCGCAGATTTTATGATCGCCTTCCGATTTCCCCAAGAAATTGTTGCCGCCAGAAAACCGGCAATTTCAATATCCTGTTTTAAAGAAAAACGGTGCGGAATCTGGATCGGATCATTCTCAACAAAATCAGGATGATTATACTGATCTGCCTTTTCATCTAAGAAGATTTTCAACTCTTCAAACTTCATCATATTTTTCAAATTTTCACAGCCTCCAACGCTTTAGGTAAAAATGTATTTGGGAAAATATTCCTTGCTTCATCGGTAAAAACGGTAAGATCCCCATATCTGTTCGAAAAATGACCTAAGATAAGCTTTCCAACATGTGCTTTCTGGGCAATGGTAGCCGCTTCCAAAGCTGTAGAATGACCGGTATAATCTGCCATTTCTTTCAAATCATGCAAAAAAGTTGATTCGTGGTACAGAACCGTAACATTTTTAATAATAGGAATTACACTTTCCAGATATCTCGTATCGCTGCAGAATGCGTAAGAAACCGACGGAGCAGGCTCCAAAGTAAGGACTTCATTTTTAAGAATATATCCATCACTCAATACAAAATCTTTTCCCGCTTTAATATTATGATAATCACAACTTTCTATTTCACTGTATTTTGCAATTTCTTTCATATTAAGATGCCTGTCTTTCGGTTTTTCCTTAAACAAATATCCATTGCAATATATTCTGTGATCCAAGGGAATGGTATACACTTCTACCCTGTTGTCTTCATAGATTTTCTCCGAATAATCTTTATCCAGTTCATGGTACACAACTTCAAAACCACGATGCGTTTCCGTAATCGTAAAAATAGTTTCCAGCATATTTTTGATCCCTTTCGGGCCATATACGTGTAGCGGAGTTTCTCTGCCCAACAATCTGAAAGACGCAATGAGCCCCGGCAAGCCGAAACAATGATCCCCATGAAGATGAGAAATAAATATATGATTGATCTTTGAAAATTTCGCTTTTGCTTTCCTCAACTGAACCTGAGTTCCTTCCCCACAATCGATCAGAAAAGACCGCTCTTCCATTTCCAGAAACTGTGCCGTGGGAGAAGAATTAATTGTTGGAATCGCTGAATTAAAGCCTAATATTGTTAAATAAGTACTCAAATCAATAGTTTATTATGAAGACAAATGTACGGATTTAGGTTAAGATAAAGGTTTAGGCTAAGATTAAAATTAAAACAGAAAAGTTACTTCAAATATCTAAATTCCAGCCTTAGCCTAAACCTTATCCTCAACCTTAAAATTATTCTTTAACTTTTAAGAAATCAATAAATAAATCCAGAGCCTGTTTTCTGTGGCTGATTTTGTTTTTATCTTCCGGCTCCATTTGTGCAAAAGTGATATCGTAGCCTTCCGGGACAAAAATCGGGTCGTAGCCAAATCCTTTGAAACCTTTATTTTCAGTTAATAAATTTCCGTGAACCCTTCCTTCGAAATACTTACCGCCGTTTTCATCATAATAACATAAAACTGTAATGAAATAGGCTTTTCTGTTTTCAATGCCTTCCATTTCACTTAATACCTTTTCAATATTTTTAGCAAAATCGTGGTCGCCTGCATAACGTGCGGAAAAAATTCCCGGCCTTCCGTCTAAAGATTCTACCACCAAACCGCTGTCGTCTCCCAAACTTGGAATTCCTGTTTTTTCAAAGCAATATTTAGCTTTAATTAAAGCATTGGCATTGAAGGAATCGCCATCTTCCACAATTTCTTCATGAATATCATAATCAGTAAGACTTTTTACGACAAACTCGCTTCCTAAAATCTGCTGAATTTCTTCTTTTTTATGTACGTTGTGGGTTGCCACCAGTAATTCCATATCCTTATTCATTTATTTAATAAAAAACTTAGTGCAAAAGTAATTATTGAAAGTAAAATACAAGCTATCGATATCAATAAAAACGTGAACATTCCCGAACTTACGTGCTCATCTTTACGTATGGCTATTTCTTCTACTTGATTGTTTTTTGAATAAGCCTTCAAAGTATATTGATCTGACTTATCCAAATTAAAGTCGGCGTATTGTGAATATTTTTTACCGTTTATTTCAAAATACTCTGTTGTGAAAATTAACCTTCGGTTTAATGTATCAGGAAATCTTCTCACAATTTTATTATCTGAGTCTTTTAATTCAAAATAATAATTCATAGAATCGGAGTCTGTATTTTTGTATTGGTCATCAATAAAATACAAAGTATAAGAACCTCCATCTAAATTAATTTTGGATTCTCCGGGAATCTTCCGTTCGATAATATTAAATCGCAAAGATGTAAATATGAGCCCGAAAAACAGCAACGATAAAAATAAAAATACTCCTCTGAAACTATTTTTAACTTATTTCTCATCACTCAAATTTCAGCGTAATGCATTTTATTTTTCTTAACAAATAAATAATAGAATAAAGAAAAAAGTACAATACCAATAGCCAAAATAATCCACTCTGAAAGTTGAAAAGCTTCGGCAAAACTCTCTTTTTGGGTATAAATAACCAATAAGGTGGAGCACAAATTATTAAATGCATGTAGCAACATCGGTAACAGTAGAGATTTTGTTTTGTAATACACTAAGCCTAAAACACAGCCTAATAAAACCGCTCCCACAAACTGCCAGGGGTTTCCGTGCACCAGTCCAAAAACCACAGAAGCAAAAACAATCGCTTTCCAAGGCTCCACTCCGTTATTTATCAATCCTTTCTGGATGATTCCACGGAAGATAATTTCTTCAAAAATCGGAGCCATAATGACCGCAGTGATGATCATGACAACAGGATCATCCGTTAACTGTGCCATCAGATTACCAAAATATTCGTATAAATCACCAAAAACTGGTCCCGTCGTGGGAATTTGTGAAGTGAAAAATTCGGCAATAAACATCATGCCGAGCATCAAAGGAAAAATTAACAGATAAGTGTAAAAATTGGTGGGGGAAAAGTTGAAATTTAATTTTTTTCCTGTTGTCCTCCGTACCACAAAAAAATCAAAACAGGCAATGGCTGCCAAAAATACTACGGCATTGGAAAACATGATGAACCAATCTTTCAAGGCAACATTAATCCCAAAAAAAATTTTAGAAAATGTCATAAAAAAGGAAATAGACATCATTCCCGCAAATAATCCCGCTACCAAAATGACACCTCCGATCCATGTAAATTTAAATTGTGGGTACCTGCTGTTTTCCATGTTTTATTTTCTGTAATTTATGAAAACAAAGATAATTGATTTTAGAGAAAGTAAGTCATTATTGGAATTTTGAATGATAAATATTACCTTTTTATGGGGGGTAGATTATTCGATTAAGCTAATTTTATGAAGTACATTTGCACTTTAATTTTTTCACATGGATAGTTTAGTAAATCGGTCGGAGAATGTTAACTTATCCTTGATTTCTTATGTATGCTTTACGTTTGTAGGATATTTTATCATAGGATTGTCTCTGTCTGTTCTTCCGATTTTTATTAATAAAAGTTTAGGGTTTAGTTTAGTCGTTGCCGGATTGGTCATCAGCTTACAATATGTTTCCACTTTTTTTCTGAGAGCCTATTCAGGGAAAATTATTGATGGAAAAGGTCCAAAGCCTGCTGTTCTATTCAGTATGGCGAGTTTTTCATTAACAGGAATATTTTTAATTATTGCTTATTATTTTAAACTTTCACCATTTCTCAGTCTTACATTTTTGGTGATTACCCGTTTATTGACAGGCTGTGCGGAAGGAATGATTGGTGCAAGTCCGATCAACTGGGCCATTATGGCAGTTGGAGAAAAACATACGGCAAAAATCATTTCTTATAACGGAGTTGCCTGTTATGGAGCTTTAGCCATCGGAGCCTCGTTGGGGGTTACCATCGAACATGAATTCAGTTTATATGGAATCGGGGCCCTTTCGATTATTTTAGGAATCTTAGGATTTCTTTTTGCGAAAACCAAAGAAAATAAAACCAATACGAATGTGCAGGAAGCCCAGTCTTTTTGGAAGGTTTTAGGCAAAGTCGCTCCTTTCGGAGTTTGTCTTGCTTTAGGCGGAATTGGTTTTGCAAGTATTTCAACATTTATCACCTTATATTACAATCATTTTCATTGGAATAATGGCGCTTTGTGCCTTTCTGTTTTTGGTGGATTATTTGTTGCCGGAAGATTGGTTTTCAGTAATGTGATCAATAATTATGGCGGAATAAAAGTTGCCATTGCCTGTCTTTTAGTAGAAACTATCGGACTTTTAACTATTGCTTTTGCTACGAATGCACAAATTGCTTTAATTGGAGCAGGTGTTACCGGCTTAGGATTTTCATTAATATTTCCGGCTTTAGGTGTAATGGCTATAAAAAGTGTTTCACCATCCAGTCAAGGATCTGCATTGGCAGGTTATGGACTTTTCATTGATATATCTTTAGGTGTTGCAGGACCTATTGTCGGAAGTGTTGCCGATTTTTTCGGAATGCAGTTTATCTTTCCATTCAGTGCAGCAATGGTTTTTATAGGACTAGGATTGGCTTATTTCCTTAAAAGAAGATCAAATTTGAAAAAGCCGGCTGAGGGATAATATGGAATGGATTTTTATTCCATGGTTTCACCCACAGCTATGAACATTGAACCACTTCGTGGTTATCAGATTACACTGAAAAATCTTTGATTTTTAAAGCTTATGTGTTCTAAAATAGGCACAATACATTTAAACTAAATCTTATGTGACTCATGTGTTATTGAAAAAGGAATTTTGGATTAAAATACTTTCTGATTATTTATTGAACCCCTGTGGGGTTCGTATTCTGTTTATTTTTTTACCATGGGTTTCACCCACGGCTATGAACATTGAACCACTTCGTGGTTCTCAAATTACACCAAAAAATCTTTGATTTTTAAAAACTTATATGTTCTAAAATAGACGCATTCCATTTAAACTAAATCCTATGTTACTCTTATGTTAAAAACTTTTGTGGTTAAATCTCATTCATTTGGCAATCAAAATTCAATTTTCAAAATCCGATAAAATTCCCGATTTTTGCAACTTCAAAATACGATATGTCAGACTTAATCAAAGAAATAGAAAAAAGAAAAACCTTCGGAATTATTTCTCACCCGGATGCCGGAAAAACCACCCTTACGGAAAAGTTGCTACTTTTCGGGGGTGCGATTCAGGAAGCGGGTGCGGTAAAATCCAATAAAATAAAAAAAGGAGCGACCTCCGATTTCATGGAAATTGAAAGACAGAGAGGGATCTCCGTGGCAACTTCCGTGTTAGCTTTTGAGTACAGAGATCACAAAATCAATATTTTGGATACTCCGGGTCACAAGGATTTCGCAGAAGATACGTATAGAACTTTAACTGCCGTAGATTCCGTAATCGTTGTAATAGACGTGGCAAAAGGAGTTGAGGAACAGACAGAGAAATTGGTTCAGGTCTGTAGAATGAGAAACATTCCGATGTTGGTTTTCATCAATAAACTTGACCGTGAAGGTAAAGATGCGTTCGATCTGTTGGATGAAGTTGAGCAGAAATTAGGTCTTACAGTTTGTCCACTTTCTTTGCCAATTGGTATGGGTAGCGACTTCCAGGGTATTTATAATATATGGGAAAACAATATTCAGTTATTCTTAGAAGAGAAAAAACAGAAAGTCGGAGATTCTATTAAGTTCGATGATATTAATGATACTTCAATCGATGAAGTTATTGGCGAAAAAGCCGCAACGACTTTAAGAGAAGAGTTAGATTTAGTTCAGTCTGTTTACCCAGAATTTAATCGTGAAGATTATATGAAAGGTGATCTGCAGCCTGTTTTCTTTGGTTCAGCTTTGAATAATTTTGGAGTTCGTGAGTTATTGGATGCTTTCATCGACATCGCTCCAATGCCACAGCCAAAAGAAAGTGACACCCGTTTGGTAAAGCCTGAAGAAAGCACTTTTACAGGATTTGTCTTCAAAATCCACGCCAATATGGATCCGAAACACAGAGATCGTTTGGCTTTCGTGAAAATTGTTTCGGGAACGTTTAAAAGAAATGAAAATTACTTATTGGTAAGAGAAGGCAAAAAAATGAAATTCTCTTCACCGAATGCATTTTTTGCTGATAAAAAAGAAGTGGTAGACGAAAGTTTCCCTGGAGATATCGTAGGTCTTCACGATACAGGAAGTTTTAGAATTGGCGATACGTTGACAGGTGGTGAAAAATTGAGCTTTAAAGGAATTCCGAGCTTCTCTCCGGAACATTTCAGATATATTAATAACAACGATCCGTTGAAAGCAAAACAATTGGCAAAAGGCATCGATCAGTTAATGGATGAAGGTGTTGCGCAGTTGTTTACGCTTGAAATGAATGGCAGAAAAATCATTGGAACCGTAGGGGCGCTTCAGTATGAGGTAATCCAATACCGTTTGGAGCATGAATACGGTGCAAAATGTACTTATGAACCACTTTCCATGCATAAAGCTTGCTGGGTTGAAGCCGATGAAAAATCGGATGAATTTAAGGAATTTGCAAGATTGAAGCAGAGATTTCTGGCGAGAGATAAATACAACCAATTGGTTTTCCTTGCTGATTCTTCCTTTACAATTCACATGACGCAGGAAAAGTTCCCGAATGTGAAACTGCATTTTATCAGCGAGTTTCAGAATGCTTAATTAAAAATAAATTTTATATAAATCCGTTGATACTTTTCAACGGATTTTTTATATCCTGAAAATAACCATTCTAACAAATTCAAAAAAAAATAAACATGAAAAAAATAATTTCTATTTTGATAATTATATTAACAAGTCAAAATATTTTCTCGCAGAAATTCCCATCCGAAATTGATGTCTTAAAAACGGAAAATGAAGTTGAAACTATGATTCATAAAATGGGGAAAAACTATAAAAATTTCAAAATAAAGAAAATTGAGAATTTTAAAGAAGAGCAAGGAGAAAACAAATATTGTAAGACAATTGCAGACTCTTTAGGAATTGACAAATCATTTTATAAAGCCGATTTTGATCATAATGGTTATACTGATCTACTTGCCATTGGCGACTATTATGATTTCTGCATTTTTGTTCTGATGAACTATGGAAAAGATTCATTAAAGATAAATAAATTAACTAGAAGAAGTTTTCAATATTGTACTTTTCCAAAAATTGACAATGATTCAATCATCCACTATTTTTATATGTCTCAACCTAATTGGTTTACAAGTGAAAAATCTAAACTGACAAAAAAAGATTTGATATTTAAATTTGGAGATTTTATAGAATACAATTCAAAACCTGCTTCTTATGACATTGAAAAAATTGAGTATGAGACAACAACCTGCTTTGGAACCTGTCCGAAATTTTATATTTCAATAGAAAAAGACAGAAATGCATTTTTTAAAGCTGAACATTATAATACTGATAAAATTAAAAACAAAAAAGAAATTAAGGGAAACTTTAAAACTTTGCTTAAGAAAAATAATTATGACGAAATTAAAAATCTATTAAACTATATTGACTTTCCAAATTTAGAAGACAACTATTCTGTGACCTGGAGTGATGATCAAACATCTACTTTAAAGATTACTTATAATAACGGAAAGGTAAAAGAAATAAAAGATTACGGGTTAATAGGAACCTATGGCTTAAATAGAATTTACCAATTGTTCTTTGAATTACGATTTAACCAAAACTGGAAATAAATTACTTTAATTAATAAAACTTAGATTGTTTGGACCAATTTAGTTTCTAACCATGCGGTAAAAAACTTCTTTTAATGAAAATTAAGAGAGATTATTTTTTGTAAAACAGTAATTTTTATTTTACAAAACGCTAAAAACCAAATCATTATTAATTTACACAAGCAAAACAACTCCTTTACAATCTTTACAAAACTTTCCCGCCTAATTTTACCTCATTGAAAAATTAATGTTATGAAAAAGTTCATATTACTCGTTGCAGTATCAAGCACATTTATCATGTGTAAAAAGGGAGAATCGGCAGTTTCTAAACTGGAAAGTACTGCAAATTCCGCAGATAGCGCCATTTCTGTGGCTTCAGAAAAATTAAATAATGTGAGCGATCAGGCAAGTGCCGCTCTGGATTCTGCCAATGTGAAAATCAAAGATTTTGAAAATGCAAAAAATGAAGTGAAAGACAAAATTGAAAATACTTCAAAAATAGTAGATTCTTTATCTGAAAAAATCTCATCGGTAAAACTTGAATCAAAAACGGAAAAGAAAGATTCTCTCAAAAAAGATGAAAAAATAGTGGTAAATGTTCCGGCTCCTAAAGTGATTAAGGAAACCAAAATCGTTTATAAAGACCAGCCTAAAAAAGAAAATTATGAGCTGAATGTTCCTAAAAATAAATTGGTAAAGACAGGAGTTCTGGAGCTTACAGTTGACGATGCCGAAACTGCCAAAGAAATCGTAAAAGAAGAAGTTTCAAAATACGATGGTGTTGTAAGAAGCGAAAATATATCGGTAAATAATGATGAAAAGAAAATTGCTTATTTAAAAGTAAAAGTTCCCATCCAGAAATTTGATTATCTGATGGATGAGCTTAGCTATAATCTCGGGAAGGTTGAAAATAAAGGAGTGGAAGTTTCCGGACAGGATTTTGTACAAAACACCATGTGCGAAGTAGATATCACACTGTACGGAAAAGACGGAGATTATATAAAAGACAACGAACCTAAAACTTTTGGAGACCGATCTCTGGCAGCCATTTCTTCAGGATGGAATGTCATCACTTCTATTTTCCTGTTTATTCTTCCTCTTTGGCCGCTATTGTTGATCGCCGGAATTGGATATTATTTTTATAAGAAGAGAGGTAAAAACACAACAAACAATGATTCAAATTAATTTCGAAAGTCCATCCTTGTGATGGATTTTTATTTTTAATAATATTTTAATCGGATTTCCGTTTTTGTGATAATTCTTATGCATAATTTTAGCCAATAGAAAAGAAAACTGATAAATTCTTCAATAGAGATTTAACTTATTTACCAAATATTAATCAAAAAGGTACAATAAGCAGTTAAAATAAAACATATATATTAATATTTTGTGGTTCGTGTGAAAGTAAAAAGGCTCCCAAATTGAGAGCCTTTTACTATTTTAATTAAAAGTATTTTTAAATTATTTTGCAATACTTCTTGAGATTACGATCTTCTGGATTTCAGAAGTTCCTTCGTAGATTTGAGTGATCTTAGCATCTCTCATTAATCTTTCTACGTGGTACTCTTTTACATATCCGTATCCACCGTGGATCTGTACTGCTTCAATAGTCGTATCCATTGCCACCTGAGAAGCGTATAATTTTGCCATTGCTCCACTTTCAGAGATATCTTTTCCGGCATCTTTTTCACAAGCAGCCTTGAAGCAAAGCATTCTTGCTGCTGTAATCTGAGTCGCCATATCTGCTAATTTAAAAGCAATCGCCTGGTGGTTGATGATTTCAGTTTTGAAAGCTTTTCTTGTTTTAGCATATTTCAAAGCCAGTTCGTAAGCTCCGGAAGCAATTCCTAAAGCCTGAGAAGCGATACCGATTCTCCCACCGTTCAAAACAGCCATTGCAAAATTAAATCCGAAACCGTCTTCCCCGATTCTGTTTTCTTTTGGTACTTTTACGTTGTTGAAGATCAAAGAATGTGTATCACTTCCTCTGATTCCCAATTTATCTTCTTTCGTTCCGATCTCGAAACCTTCCCAACCTCTTTCAACGATGAATGCGTTGATTCCTTTATGCTTTTTCTCAGGATCAGTTTGTGCAATTACAATATAATAAGTGGCCGTTCCACCATTTGTGATCCAGTTTTTGATCCCATTCAACAAATAGTAATCTCCTTTATCTTCTGCAGTAGTTTTCTGAGAAGTTGCATCAGAACCCGCTTCAGGCTCAGACAAAGCAAAAGCTCCGATTACCTGTCCGCTTGCCAAAGGTGTAAGATATTTCACTTTTTGCTCTTCAGAAGCAAATTTTTCAAGGCCTGCACAAACCAATGAATTATTTACAGACATTACAACAGCTGCAGAAGCATCAATTTTTGCGATCTCCTCCATTGCCAAAACATAAGAAACGCTGTCCATTCCCGCTCCTCCATATTTAGGATCTACCATCATCCCCAAAAGTCCCATTTCTCCCATTTTCTTTACCTGTTCTGCAGGAAACTTCTGGTCGCGGTCTCTTTCGATAACCTCCGGTAATAGTTCGTTCTGAGCAAAATCTCTTGCTGCCTGCTGAATCATCAGCTGTTCTTCTGATAAATTAAAGTCCATAAAAATTAATAATTAGATGGTCGCTAATTTACACTTTTTGAACAAATCTGAAAATAGAATCAAAGATTAGACTAATACAACAAATTTCTACGATTTTTAAATATTCATCAGATATAAATTTAGTTTGAATTATTAAATATATTCAGGCATACATTTTATTAATTTCTAATTAACACGAATGATTTCTCCAATTAAAAAAAATGCTTATATTTAAATTAATTAAAATTATACTTAAAGAATCATGACAATCAAAAGATTATTCGATATACCTCACTACGCTTTAGAAAAATATCCCAAGGCGGATATGTTTGTAACGAAATACCACGGCGAATGGAAGAAAACCTCTACACAGGAATTTATCAATGAAGCCAATAAGATTTCAAGAGGACTTTTGAAACTGGGGATAAAACCGGGTGATAAAATCGCTTTAATCACAACCAATTCGCGGACAGAATGGGCGATTATGGATCTTGGGCTGTCACAAATCGGGGTGGTTTCCGTACCTGTATATCCCAGTATTTCGCCGGAAGATTATGAATTTATCTTTTCCAATGCAGAAATAAAGTACTGTTTTGTTTCGGATAAGGACCTTTTTAATAAAGTGATGAAGGTAAAACACAACATCCATTCTTTACAGGGAATTTTCAGCTTTGATAATATCAGCGGGGCTGCCAACTGGAAAGAAATTCTTGATTTAGGCGAAGATGATTCTACCCAGATTGAGGTGGAAGATTTGTCCAATGCCATAAATTCTGAAGATCTTGCAACCATTATTTACACCTCGGGAACCACAGGAAAACCGAAAGGGGTCATGTTGACGCATCATAATATTGTCTCTAACGTTTTGGGTTCAATTCCTAGAATTCCGAGAAAGAAAAGTTTAGATTATAAAGATACGAGAGTCCTTAGTTTTCTTCCTATCTGTCATATTTTCGAGAGAATGCTGTTTTATCTTTTCCAATACAACGGTTTTTCGATTTATTTCGCAGAGAGCATTGAAAAAATGGGCGAAAATGTAAAAGATGTAAAGCCTCATTATATGAGCGTTGTGCCAAGGCTGGTGGAAAAAGTATATGATAAAATTTATGCGACAGGGTCTTCGGCTGGAGGTCTGAAACAGAAAATATTCTTTTGGGCATTAGATTTAATTCAAAAAAAGAAAACAGTTTCAAAACCTTCTGGGCTGAAGGAAATTATTGCAGATAAACTGGTATTTAAAAAATGGAGAGAAGGCTTGGGTGGAGAGATCATTACTTTGGTTTCCGGCTCTGCGGCGCTTTCTACAAGATTGAATCTGATGTTTCAAAACGCAGGAATCCCTATTTTGGAAGGCTATGGATTAACAGAAACTTCTCCCGTAATCTCTGTAAATACCTTTGGGAAAATGAAAATAGGAACTGTTGGATTACCTTTGGATAATCTTGAAGTGAAGATTCAGGCAGATGGAGAAATAACCGTGAAAGGACCTTCGATTTTTCAGGGCTATTTTAAAAATGAGGAAATGACGAAAGAAGTCTTTACGGAAGACGGATTCTTCAAAACCGGAGACATCGGAAATATCGACAGCGATGGCTTCTTACAGATTACCGACCGTAAAAAGGAGATGTTTAAAACTTCCGGAGGAAAATATATTGCACCTCAGACCATTGAAAATTTAGCAAAAGCATCGAAGTTTATCGAACAGATCATGGTGGTAGGTGATGGCGAAAAAATGCCAACTGCTCTGATACAGCCTGATTTTGAATTCGCTAAAAGCTGGGCCATGAGAAACAACCTGAATATCGGCGCTACTCCTCAGGAAATTGCACAAAGCACAGAACTTAAGGAAAGAATAAAAAAAGAAATCAATGATATCAATGAGCATTTAGGAAACTGGGAGCAGATTAAAAAATTCGAACTGACCCCTGAGATCTGGAGCATTGATGCGGGGCTATTAACACCTACTTTAAAACTGAAAAGAAAAGCTATTAAAGAGAAATTTATTGATCTTTATGATAAGATGTATGAGCATCATGAATAGTTTTTCTTTGAAAATAAAAATAAATAAAATCTACCGATTCATCATTTTTGGATCGGTAATTTTATTTACATCCTGTGAAAAGCGTATTGATAAAATTGATAAAGTAGAAGAAATTCATAAAAGAGATTCAATTCAACTTATTTCAGATATTCCAATCATAAAAGGACTTAAGGAAAATGAACTTATCAATTATGTAAAATATGCTCCTACAATTAAGCCTAATAAGAACAATGGAATTCCATTTAATAATCTTAATTATGATAAGATTATTGCCTATGATTTTAATTGTGATGAAAAAATGTACGATAATGTAATTGATAAAAATGGAAAATTTATCCCCATCATAGAAAAACAGCAGTTTTTAACACAGAAACAGGCTGATAAAATTTTGTCAGCTTTAACAAAAAAGTCCAGTTACGGAGAAGCTTCTGCCGCTTGTTTTAATCCTCACTTAGGATTGGTATTTTTTAAGAATAATAAAAAAGTGAATCAGATCAGTATTTGCTTAGACTGCAATGATTCCACTTCTGAAATTGATATTCCTGCACGAAGACACAAGGTTTTCAATAAAGGAACTGATAGCGAATATTCTTTTACAGGTTATACCTCTAAAGGAAAAACTGCAGTAATTGATCTTTGTAAGGAGCTTCAATTTTATTACAAATCTGCAATTCCTATTGATACAAAAAAATAAGGCAGAATTTATTTCTGCCTTATCAATATTTTTAAAATCGTAATTAGAATTTAATTACAGTTTTCATTCTTTCGTTTTCCTCCATTACCAACTCGTCGTCAACAAGGATTTTTCCTGAATGCTCATCGATAATGATTTTCTTTCTCTGGGCAATCTCCATTTGCTTTTGAGGCGGAATTGTGAAGAAAGATCCTTTTGGAGCTCCTCTTTCTAATCCTACTACTGCAAGACCGTTTGGAGAATTCGTTCTGATTCTGTTGTAAGAAGCCAATAATCTTTCGTCGATTTTAGTAGAAAATTCTTTAGACTGCTCGATCAGATACTCTTCTTCTTTCTGAGTTTCAGAAACAAGACCTTCCAATTCTTCTTTTTTGAATTTCAGGTGATTCTTCAGATCGTCGATTTTTGAATTCAACTCGTCTAAAGTTTCGTTTTTGTGAGCAATTTTAGCACCGAACTCTTTAATTCTTTTTTCAGAAAGCTGAATTTCAAGTTCCTGATATTCAATTTCTTTACCTAATGCTTCAAACTCTTTATTGTTTCTTACGCTATCTTGCTGAGATTTGTATTTTTCAATTAAAGTTTTTGCATGGTTGATTACTTCATGCTTCGTTTTAATCTGATCTTCCTGATCTTTGATATCTGCATGAAATTTTTCAGCTCTTTTTTCAAGACCTTCGATTTCAATCTCAAGATCCTCTACTTCGATTGGCAATTCTCCTCTTGTATTTCGGATTTCGTCCAATCTAGAATCAATGATCTGCAAATCGTATAAAGCTCTTAACTTCTCTTCAACTGAAATATCGTTGGTTTTTGCCATATTTTAAATGAAATAATTTACCGGGTTTGTTTTCTCAATAGATTTTGAGATTGCAAATGTACTAAATTTTTGTGACAAAATTTCAAATAATTGTTGAGTTACAAATTGTTCCGATTCAAAGTGCCCGATATCACAGATCAGCATTTTAGATTCTGCCAGAAAAAAATCATGGTATTTTACATCTCCTGTAAGGTAAGCATCACATTTTTTGGAGATTGCAGACCGTATTCCGCTGGCTCCGGAACCTCCTAAAACCCCTACTCTTTTTATTTTTTTACTGTTAAAATCAGAATGACGAATCACTTCCAGATTGAATTTCTCTTTTACGAATTTCAGGAAATCCTTCTCTTCCATTGGCTCTTCAAAATCTCCGTACATTCCCAATCCGCTGTGATGATTGGTATTATCTAAACTGTAAATCTGATGTGCCACTTCTTCATACGGATGTGCCGTTTTCATCGCATTGATAATCTGTCCCTGCTTGTAGTCTTCAAAAATAACAGATATCATGTCTTCATCCGCATTTTCACGGATATTCTGCTGTCCCGAAAACGGATTAGAACCCTCGATCGGTCTGAACGTTCCATTTCCATTAATACTAAAACTGCATTCATCGTAAAAGCCTATATTTCCTGCTCCTGCGTTAAAAAGTGCTTCTTTTACTTTATCAGAATAGTCTTTTGGAACAAAAACCGTTAATTGTTTTAAATTATTTTTTTTAGGCTGAAGGATTTTTAAATTTTTTAATCCCAACTGGTTACAAATTCCTCTGTTTACCCCAAAGAAATCATTATCAAAAGCGGTATGAATGGCATAAATGGCAATCTTGTTCTCAATCGCTTTTACGACAGCCCTTTCTACATAGTTTTTTCCGGTTAAAGATTTTAACCCTGAAAAAATAATCGGATGAAAGCAAACAATTAAATTACAATTTCTAAGAACGGCTTCATCCACCACATTTTCCAGTGCATCGTGACAAACCAAAATTCCACTGACATCGCGATCCCAAGACCCGCACAACAAGCCTACATTATCAAAATCTTCTGCCTGACTTATTTTTATTCTTTCTTCAATTTTTGAAATTACTGCCCTTAGCTTCATGAGAAAAATTTTTAGTTTCAGCGAAGATATTAATTTTTAATGGAGCATTAAGGTATCCATTGGGTTAAACTTTTTCACCACAAATCGAAGATTCGACGAAGTTAAAAGAATTACAAGATTTTAGCACTTTAGTTATTTTAAGTTTACTATTTAAAGAATAAGTTTGTTTAAACTAATTTTAAATTTAACCACAAAAGGCACAAAAGATATTCTTCCAGCTATTATTAGATAATGAAAGCTCCCAAAAGGATAAAAATCAAAGATTTTTTTTTAAACTTATGTGCTCTTTTCTGCAGTTTAATGATAAACTTTAAACACATTATCTAAATCTTTTGTGCCTTTTTGTGGTTAAATAAAAAGTTTAAATAAGTTAATACTTAAGTCAAATTTTATCCCATAAAAAAGCCGACTTAAAAGCCGGCCCATATCCAAAACTAATAACTATGATTTAATCTTTAAACAGAGAGACTCTGGTAAAAGAATCGACAACGATATTACAGGTGATATCTGCTTCAAGGAAAAGCTGATACCCTCTTCCGGGATCAAGACTTGCCGAATCTGCAATGGTGTAAAAATAAAAGGTTAAAATATTTCCGACACCACTGGAACCGTTTGGAACAAGCTGAATAGAGTTGATTTCGAAAAGTGAATCCGGATTTCGGAAAGTCGCTTTAATAGAACCGGAGGAGTTGGATCCCGGTGTTACATTGGCAATTAGTCTCCATACATGCACCTGTCCTGAAATTTCGTTTTCCCTCCATTTTCCGGCGATATAAATATTTGAAGTCACACCGGGAAACGGAACTGTAGTTTCCGGCCAGCTTGTGGTAGGGCTTGCAGCAAAAACCAGCGGTGTTGTGTAAGTCACCTGCTGTCTGGGACCATAACCACTACCTGCAGCACTTAAATTGAGAGAGGGTTTCACATTTGCGTTTCCAGAATTCACTTTGACAACACCGTCATTTCCAGCCTGAGAAGATGTGGGAACAAAAAGCTGCTTCCAGACGGTACCGTCCCAATACTGAAAGTTGTTGGCGGTTGTGTTGAAAATAAGAGTTCCGGCAGTAAGATTAGAATTAGCAACGCCCGCAGGGGGAACAGTAAGCGGATCGTTGTCTGCAAGATTTGTGTTTCTATCTGCATCGGTAAGACGCGGAATCAGAATTCCTTTCTGATTTGAAAAAATATCCAATACTGTAGCTCCGTTTGGAGTAGCTGTATTAATCCCAACCTGGGCTCCCAAAAAATTATACATAAAAATCGGGATGAGGAGTGTAAAAATTTTTCTCATAACGTTAGCTTTTCTGAAATAAATGTACATTGTTTTCGTTAATTTTTGTTAAAAAAAACATTTTTATTTTTAATTTTTTATTCGTAAATTATATAAAACAAGTCACTGAAAACCATTACTTTAAATACAAATAAGTCACAAATTAACGATTAAAATTCCATTAACATTTCCGCAAACATTTTAACAATCAACAATCTCTTTCATAATTGATGAAATTTATTAACTTCGTTGTGAAATAAATAAACCCAGATGGAGAAAGAACATAACCTTGTTCCTGAAGACAAACTATGGAAAAGGCATCTTTACAGAATAATTTATCGCTCCGATACAAGGCTCGGAAAACTGTTTGATGTCGCTTTGCTGGCACTTATTCTTATCAGCACATCCATTATTATGATGGAAAGTATCCCGAAACTTGACAAAAGATTCCACTATACTTTTATTATTACCGAATGGATTATCTCTTTATTTTTCACCGCAGAATATTGGTCCAGAATTGCCGTCGTTAAAAATAAAAAGCAATATATTTTCAGCTTTTTCGGAATTATCGATTTTTTAGCATTAGTACCATTCTATTTAAGCTTCTTCTTTCCGGTAACCAAATATTTTCTGATTTTCAGAATGCTGCGTATGCTTCGGGTTTTCAGAGTTTTCAATCTAATGGATTTTATGAATGACGGCTCCGTTATTATAAGGGCATTAAAAAACAGCTCAAGAAAAATCTATATTTTCCTTTTGTTCCTCATTATTTTCTCGGTCATCGTTGGTTCACTCATGTTTATGGTAGAAGGCGGAAGGCCAGGATTTGAAACCATCCCCCAATCAATCTACTGGGCTGTAGTTACCGTAACAACCGTAGGATATGGCGACGTTTCCCCTATAACGCCTATGGGAAAATTTTTTGCCGTCATCTTAATGCTTGCCGGCTACTCCATTATTGCGGTTCCCACTGGTATTGTAACTGCCGAAATGCGGAACAAAAGACAGAATCTTGAGAAGATATGCGACCGATGCGGAAATGAAGATATTGACGAC
The DNA here is from genome assembly GCF_900129245.1 of Chryseobacterium arachidis. Taxonomy (GTDB): domain Bacteria; phylum Bacteroidota; class Bacteroidia; order Flavobacteriales; family Weeksellaceae; genus Chryseobacterium; species Chryseobacterium arachidis. Next base: position 420,893 of record NZ_FQUT01000001.1, on the reverse strand, counting down.
GATGCAAGATACTGCAAACAATGTGGCAAGAAATTAGCTTAACATAAAACAGTAATATATTCTATTAACCAAACACCGTAGATATCATGGAACCTAAAAAGAAAAACAAACCGAACAGTTTAGTCGTTATCCTTTTTGCTTTAATTGTATTAATGGTCGTTATTTATTTTATACTGGTAACTTTCTTCCCGGCCGTCTTTGAAAGCTTAAATACAGGGGATCTCCAGCCTGTTCCCAACAAATAGTCCATTCCGGATTTAAACAAAATAAAAGGCGATCTTTAAAGACCGCCTTTTTAATTTACCTAAGTTTCTTATTTATTTTTTAATCGCTTTAATGGTCTGCTTAGAACCGTCTTTCATTGTTAAAGAAATTAAATACATTCCCTGTCTCAACTCACCAAGGTTAATTTCAGAAGCAGGCGTATTAATTAATTTTACCAATCTTCCTGAAACATCAGACACAGAAACAGATTTCACATTGGCGATATCTGAAATATTTACTATATCAGTAAAAGGATTCGGATATAATTTGATTATATTTTTAGTATTCTTTATGTCAGAAGTGCCCAGTGTTCCTTTTACAATATCAATAGTGAAAGCTCCTTCTTCCTCATCAGAACTGCTGTAATGACCCACATTTACATAGTAAGTATTTCCTGAAAGTGTAGGAATTGACAATGTTTCGGTAGAACCACTTCCCGTATCATCCACAGTTCCTTCGCAAGATAAACTTCCGCACATTCCGCTGTAGATACCGATCTGAGGATCAAAATTACTTCCCGCAGGCATTGTCACCGTTACAGTAAATGTATCACCATCACCTACAAAACGGAACCAAGTTCCATCATTCATGTCATTATTGCTACACACTGAAACTGGTCCACCGATATCGGTAGCACCTGCTGCATCATCCTGCACATACGTGAACGGAAAAGCTGTTGCTACAATAGCACCAGTACACTCATCGTTTGCAGGCGCTGGCGGAAATGTTCCTACACAGATGTCAAAACTCTGATTACTTCCCGCTCCGCTATAGCTATAAACTCTTACCAAATACGTTTCTCCCACGTTAAGACCGGTTATACTTGCAGACTCTCCATCCGAGCATAAAATACTTGACAAAGCACCACAACCTCCACTGAACACCTGAAAATATGTATCCGTGTCATAATTATTAGTTCCTATAGCCATGATATTCAGAAGAGAAACTTTATGACGCGCTGCCGTTGCTACGAATTTAAACCAAACATCATCGTCAGGATTTCCATAACAAGGATCCGGAACCAACCCTGAATCTGTTGCACTTAACGTATATCCTGGCGTTACAGTTCCACAATTAAGATCAGGATTAACTGTTAACGTAATTGCTCCAGCGCACTCGTCATTAGAAGGTATCGGCGGAGCCGTAGTAAATGTTATATTCGAACATCCTGAAGATTCTCCTCCGGTACCGACAGCAACTACATTTAAATAAAGATTTGCATTAGAATTAAAAGGAGCTGAAGGTGTAAAACTATTCGTAGTTACAGCCACCTGATTAGCCACATCGGTTCCTCCGGGAGTTGTCCCTATCGAAACTTTATACCCTGTTGCCCCCGGAGAAGCATTCCAGTTGAATGTAGCCGTAAGTGGAACAAACGTTGCGTTATTCGCCGGATATGTAATAAGAGGACATGCAGGAATAGGACTTAATGTTAATCCTTCAAATGTAATTACCGATTTGTAATTCTCTAGATTTCCATCCACGGGAGGAGTTGCAGGATTTGGATCTTCGTAATCGTTCTTATAATATAGAGTAGAATTCTGAGCACCTCCGTAAACATACATTACCTCATCCCAATTATTATTATCATACCCTGTCGAGTTTTCTTCCGCAGCTACCACTAAGTTTGCGATGTTGTCATACGGAAACGGCGTTGGAAAATTAATTTCAACAACCCCATTGTTATTACTCACCGTACCGGAAAAAACCTGTGTAAGATCGGAAAGAGGAATCCAATCTGAGACTGAAACAAAGTCGGTTTTAGAAGTTTGTCCTAAATACACTACCCATTGCGATGAGTTGGTAATAGACATGGAAGGATCTAAATAAAATTTCAATCCTGTAATATTCCCTGCTGCATTCGCATTAATTTCCTGTTTGGTAAAAATCTGCTGCACGTAAGAATATCCGTAATACGTACTGATTGGAGCCACTCCAACCTCAGTGCTTGCCGCTCCTAAAGTAATTTGAGCAGAAAAAGCCATGCTTGCTAACATGAAGCATGAAAGTAGAAATTTTGTCATAAACTATTATATTTTGCTGATGTGAATACTAAGTTACCAATAAAAACATTATGTTAACATTAATATTTTAAATTTAACATAAAAAAAGTAGCGACTAATAATTAGCCGCCACTTAACCTTTTAGCACTGATATAAAAATTATTTTTTAATTGCTTTGATTGTCTGCTTAGAGCCATCTTTCATCTCTAATGTAATAATATATACCCCTTGCTTCAATTCATTTAAATAAAGAATCGCATCCGGCTTAACAACAGTTTTCACTACCCTTCCTGAAATATCTGCTATCCAAACCGTTTTCACATTTGCTATATCGGAGATATTCAGTACATCTGAAAATGGATTCGGATATACTTTTATATTGTTTTTCGATTCCTTTACTTCATGAGTTGCTAAAACAATAGATGCATCATAAGCTGATATTCTAAACTCACCATCAGTTACACTTGTATTCCCCGTATATTTCCAAACACTGATATAAAGTTTTGCACCCGGGGTCTGCCCTGTTAAGGCAATATAAGAAAACAATCCTCCCGCAGGATTATCATCATTACACTGAATCAACGTTAATCCTGAACAGTTCCCTGAGTACACAGACATTACCGTATCAGTAAATGTAGAACTTGTGCCCGCTTTTGTTTCCAGAGTAATACTTCCACTCGCCGGAACAATTACGGAATACCACACGTTGTTATTGGAGTTTGTCTGGCAAGTCGCTACAGAGCCTGAAGTTGAGTTCATATTTGTACCTGTAATCGCATTCTGATCAAAATTCCCTCCCGGCACCAGGGCAATCGCTCCACCACATTCATCATTCGACACCGGTGTTACGGTAGTGGTGGTAAATTTTCTTTCTGCACATGATGAACTTGTAACTCCGCCACTGTATGCATTAACTGTATAGAAATAATCTGTACTTAATGCTAAAGGGGAAGGAAAGGTATAAGAAGTAACATTTCCAAGATCAACATTATTCAGGACATTTGTACTTCCGGCAGTAGTTCCGACTGTTAATCTATAACCAGTAGCTCCGGCAGATGATGCCCATGATATTGTTGGCTGAAGAGGGGCATTCGTCGCATTATTTGAAGGAGCACTTACAGATGGACAGGTAATACCACCCGTTGTAAAGCTTCTCTCTGTACATCCACTTGAAGTACCCGCAGCATTCATCGCATATACCGTTACGTAATACTGTGTATTATAATTAAGAGGGTTTGCCAGCGTATAACTTGTTACATTCCCCACATCCATCATATTCATCACATCTGTACCTCCGGCAGTTGTTCCAAGACTAATTTTATACGAACTTGCAGTTGCGGCGGCAGCCCAGCTTATAGAAGGCAGCACAGAAACCCCCGTTGCCGCGGCAGCCGGCGCACTTACCACCGGACAAGACGGAGCATTAGGTGACAACCCCAGGAATGTGATTCTTGATTTTGTTGCTGATCTTGTTCCTGTAGGAAGTGTTCCTGCAGGATCAGGATTTGTAGTGTCACTTCTATAATACAACGTACTATTAGAAATACCACTATAGGTATAGAAATATAACGCATCATCAAAATTCGGCTTATTTTCATCTACTGCAATAACGAGATTATCGGTATTATTGTAAGCAAAAGGAGCAGAAAAAGTAACAGTAACTTCTCCATTATTGTTAACCACTTCCCCATCAAAAACCTGAGTAAGAGAAGCAAGCGGAATCCAATCTGAAGTAGAGCTGAAAGTAGTTTTGGCAGTCTGACCAATATATACCTTCCAAGTGGTAGAGTTGGCAATAGAAGAAGTTGCCCCCAAGTTAAATTTCACCCCTGTAATATTTCCTGCCGCCACAGCATTCAATTCACTTTTCAAAAAAATCTGCTGAGAATATGTATATCCCCAGTTCGTAAGCACAGGCATTGTTCCCGTATTCGTTCCGCTTCCCAGCGAAATCTGTGCAGACATCCCTATTCCGAAGGTTATCATGCAAGCCAATAGAAATCTTTTCATATTCAGTAATAATAAAATTAGTATTTCAAAGGTATAAATTAATTTAATAAAAAATGTTAAATTATATTAATTAAATAAATTATAAATAAAATAAAATATTTATAATTAAATAAAACCAAACAAATATTTAATTTTATTAATAAAACATCAAATAGTGAATAAAAACAACACTCTGATTTTAAATCAATTAAAAAATAATCACAAAAAGTTGATTTACAGAATACATACAACTTAACATAATATAATAATTCACAAAATAACTATTCAAAACATAACGATACTTATCATAAAAAAATAGCGACTAAAAATTAGCCGCTATTTGTGATTTATTTTAGATAATTCTAAATAAACAGATTATCTTTTCAAAACTTTGATCGTTTGTTTTGAACCATCGTACATCTGCAACGTTACCAGATACATTCCTGCTTTCAATTCACTTAAATAAAGAGTTGATTCAGGTTTTGCGATTGATTTAACCAATCTTCCGGCTGTATCAATAATTAGAATTGATTTTACGTTTTTGATATCAGAAATATTCAGTGTATCTATGAACGGATTCGGATACACTTTAATCATTTTACTGGTTACATTATTTTCTCCGGTAGCCAAAACCGGCACAGGCTCTACCGTGAAATTATCAACAAAGAAATCAACATCATTTGAATCTGAAACAGTTCCATTCGTTGAATAAAATGCAAATACGGTATTTGCCGAATTATATCCCGTAAGATCGAGAGAAAACGGTGTAGAGGTGTTTGACGGAGAATTTGCTGCATTCCAAGTCTGAAGGACCGTCCACGAAGTACCCCCATCCTGAGAAACGATAAATTGAACCAAATCATCACTACCCAAAGTTCCCGGAATAGTATCTGCAAAATCAGTCATTCCGTAATCAAATTTAACTCGGTAGCCGGAAGCAGACAAGTCAAAAGTTGGCGACTTCAGCCAGCCAATTCTGGAAGAACCAAAACCATTGTAAACATTAATTTTTACGGCTCCTGTAGAGCCCACATTAAGAAAACCATCTTCAACCCAGAGTGCCGTTCCTGTTCCTGTAGAACCTGTAGCAGGACTTCCGCCTAATGCATTATTAGTCCAGCAGGCACCCGGAACTCCATTATTAAAGTTATTGGTATAACCAGAGGTAGGAACAAACGGAGTACACACTGTTACAAAACTCCTTTCAGAACAAGATTGAGAAACTACCTGCGCATCATAAGCATTTACAGTATAAAAATACGTTGTACTATTATTAAGTGACGTTGGTAATGTATAGGTTAAAACACTTCCCACATCTACATTGTTTAATATATTAGTTCCACCAGAAGTAGTTCCCATAGTAATTCTATACCCTGTAGCACCAGTAACGGCACCCCATGTAATTGTAGGAGTAAGCGACACATTGGTAGCCGCAGCTGCCGGAGCACTCACAGCCGGACAGAATCCTGAAGTTGTAAACGAAGGTGCCACTATCCATGGACTTGTAGCTCCACCGCAATTTGACCTTACATAGATATAGTAGAGTGTTGAAGGGTTAAGAGGATTAACAACATACGAACCGGTAACATTGGTATAAGTAGGAGTTGCTGTTGAAGCTGGAGGAACGTTACTTGTACTTACAAAAACATCATAATTATTCACCGGATTTGAAGATGAGGCCACCCAACTGATCGTTGCGGATTTATAAGTGATAGCAGATACAGCAAGCCCTGTCGGTTCTACACAAGCAGGAATTTCCTCTACTGATATATTATCAATATAAACACTTCTATACGTTCCACCCAAACCATGCCTGAAAGCAAGATAATTATTGGCACCTGCCGGAATATTAACAATATATTGAGTCCATGAAGACGAAAGCGTTATTGATGAACCTATAGCTGCGTAAGAAGCCGGATTGGATATACTTGATAATGTACCAACCTGCAAACTATACGACGAGCTTCCTGACCTGGCCATGAATTTAACCCTCTTGTTACCGTCAGATAAATTAGAGGTTTCAGGCGACACTAACATGATATTTCCAGAATTAGCTGCATCGTTATAGAGATAAAATGAATTCGGTGCAGAATAATTTGTAGAAGTTACGTAACCATAACCAGCACTTCCGGAAGTCTCTATGTATGACCAGCATAGCGGAGCATTTGTATTTGAACTTCCTCCAGTAGCTGTAGTATCAAAATTCTCACTATAAGGCGCCAAGGTTGCCGGACAAACCGTAGTAAATGCACGTTGCGTACAAGAAGCCGAATTACTAGTAGATGTATACGCATTTACCGTATAATAATAAATGGTGCTGTTATTTAATGGCGTCCCGAATGTATAAGTGAGTACATTCCCCAGATCAATATTATTCAACACATTCGTTCCTCCCTGTGTAGTTCCGACCGAAAGTCTATATCCTGTAGCATCTGTTACCGCATTCCAATTGATTGTTGGCGTTAATGACATGTTAATTGCACCAGCAGAAGGCGCTGTCACAGTAGGACAACCAATATTTTTCGTGGTAAATGAAATCTCTGTACATCCCGTCGCTGCACCATTTGCATTTGATGGTAAAATTGTTACATAATACAGTTTACCATACAACAATTGAGATGCCGCTGGAATTGTATACGTAGTCACATTTCCAACATCAACACCATTCATCACATCTGTCCCCCCAGCAGTCGTACCTAAATTAATCTTATAAGAAGCAGCTCCAGAAACCGCTCCCCAAGTGATTGTCGGAGTAATCGACTGTGCTGTAGCATTATTTACCGGTGCACTTACTGTTGTACAAGGTGGAGGAACCGTAGAAACAACAATGCTAAGATTATCCACAAATATATCATTACTGCCATAGTCTGCAGTTGCCGATAATCTAACAATAGCATTGGAAGCATTGGAATTAATAATAAAAGAAGGCCTTGTCCAAGCCGAATTTGTAGTAACAGAACCAATCGAAGTAAATGTCACACCATTATCAACAGAATAAAGCACATCCAGCTTATCCGATCCACTATTGTTTCTATAATCGAAAGATATAATTCTTACTCCCGGACCCCCAGAAGAAAGATTCACATATAAATCCATATTTCCAACGAGACCTGCATTTGCATAATAAGAATGGAATCGGGCGGTAGGCGCAACAGCCGGAGCAACAATAGAAGTTACACTACTAGTTGATTCAGCATTATCATACCATCCTGATGTACTGGTATACCCGACACTCGATACAGGAATATCATTCTGCCTCCAACTGGAATTACCGCGGGAAGGCCACGTTCGCCAATATGTAGAATTCGGAAGATCACCAGTGGAGTTACCATTTGCCCAACTGGAAAAATCTTCATTAAACGGAAGGCTTGCATAGACAGTAGGTGCCGAAAGCCATGCTCCAGGAGCATAAGTAAAGGTAAGTCCACTAGCTGGAACCGTTGCTGCATTTGTAGTACCTAAAGTACAACTGGAAGAGTTCGCAGTTCCAACACTTGTTGCCGTCCAGTCTGTACCCAATCTGTTATTCACATCCCCCGTTCCATCAGCTCCCCTCAGTCCAACCTGACCGGTTGCGGTAGCAGTCCCAGAGACACAATTCCCATAGACAATAGCAACCGTATTGGTATTTAAATCCAATTGAATTTGAAAATTCAGCAATTGCGTAGCTGATCCACCACTTGCTTTCAAATCCGTAAATTGAATAATAAATTTACTTCCTGTGTTCTCGTAAGCAATTTCAGAAGTAGTGGTATTTGCATTAACAAGGTTTGATGCAAAACCCGCTATAGCACCTTCAGCCAAATTAGGCACAGAAGCATTGGTAGAAAGTCCGGTATAAGTTGTGCTCAGCGGAGCACTTCCGAAAGTTACAAAACCATTATTACTGATAAATAACGACGTATATGTCTTGCCATTAAACCTAAATGCCGGAATCGTAATCGCGGACGAAACCCCGTTTGTCCCAAGCGTAACACCCGATTGCCATACGGTTTTACTACCACTTAAAGGAACATAAGATCCTGATGACTGTGCAAATCCATACCCATTGTAGGTATTAGGAGTGGAAGCCTGAGGCGGCCCCACCTGTGCAAAGGAGGCTGCACCAACAGCCAGCAAGCACGTGAGTAAAAGTTTTTTCATGCTTTAGTAAAATAAATTAGGGTGGTAAAGATATCATTTATTTCATAAAAATGTTAAAATATCATAAATAATAAAACATACCACAATTTTATTTTATAAAAAATAACAAAAAAGCAAACAAACATTTGATTTTTTGAATATTATATATTTTAAAATTAAATTAATAATTGATTAATAATCAGATAATTGAATTTACTCACAATTTCAGGATTTAACAGATCATTTGCTACTTAACATAATAAAATAATTATAAAAACAAGAGAATGAAATAATTATAAACAAAAAAGTGACTTATGATAAGCCACTTTTCTATATTTTATAAAAGAAATTATTCTAATTCAGATAAAACTCGTATTTATTAAGCAATTGAATTTCTTTAATTAAATCACCATTAAGATTGACTGAATGTTTCATAGATTGGACTTCCAAATGATCGGCTCCGGCATCATGATCAATATTTTTTATATAAAATTTCAACTTCTGATCACCTTGATTTCTTTCCAAAACCTTTCTGAAAAAATTGAGATCTTCTGCTCTGAAATCCATCACATCCATTACCAAAGAAATACTTTTAGCATACCTCTCGAAAGCCTCCTGAAGCTCAATTACATCATTTACATTGACAAAAACCCGTCCATCCTTTACCTGAGCAAATTTAATTTTAAAAATAACAAACCGCTGAACTTCAAGCTTTTCCTTTAATTTCATATAATCTCGATCTCCCAATCTGAAAGAATATGATCCGGAATAGTCTTCCAACGTCACAAAAGCTACTTTTTCACCGCTTCTGAAACCGTCTTTTACGATATATTCGGTGATCAAGCCGGCAACCGTATACTCTTTTCCCCCGCCACCGTTTTCTCTTTCTTTTTGTAAAGTTTTCCAGTCTTTTTTCTTTTCCTCAAATAATTCTTCCTGTTTATTCGCAAAAGCCTGTTCCTTATAAGCATCTACCTCATCAAGATTCAAAAAGTGAAAAACACCCTTCGGCTCCGCTTTTTTCTTTACTTCTTCAATCACTTCTTCCTCTTCTCCAGCAACAATATCATCGGAAACAATTTCTATCAGATCTGCAGCTTCATCTATGGAATCTTTTTCTAAAATCGGGGCATCATCAGTAATAATTTTCTCCTCTTCATCTTTTATTAATACCGAATCTTTAGACAGCCTCCCCTGCATAAACTGATATTCAAATTTAAATTCATCCAGCGGATGCGCAGAAAGATAGAAACCGATAATTTCCTTTTCTTTATTTAGCTTATGCATATTCGGCCATTCCGGACAAGGTGCCAATTTCGGCTGCTCAATCTGAACTTCTTCCGCAAAATCCGCAAAAAGAGAATGTTCCATTTCATTTTTACTTTCCTGAAAGCTTTGTCCGTAACGGATCAGTCTTTCAAGATTGGTTCTTCCTGCCATATCAATATCAAAATACTGACCTCTGTGAAAAGTATCCAGCTCATCGAAACCTCCTGCCAAAACCAAACTTTCCGCAACCCTCTTGTTCATTTGAGATGGCAAAATTCTTTCAAAGAAATCGTAAATATTTTTAAACCTTCCGTTTGCTGCTCTTTCTCTTGTAATTGCTTCGCTCGGCCCTTCACCAATACCTTTGATGGCACCCAGACCGAAGCGGATCTGCCCTTTTTCGTTTACGGAAAATTTATATTGAGATTCGTTCACATCCGGCCCCAAAACATCAACCCCCATACTTTTGCAATCCTCCATGAACATGGTAATCGCTTCCGTATTGTTAATGTTATTACTCATCACACTTGCCATATATTCTGCAGGATAATTGGCTTTTAAAAATGCTGTCTGATAAGCAATCAAGGCATAACAGGTAGAGTGAGATTTGTTGAAAGCATATTCAGCAAAAGCTTTCCAGTCGTTCCAGATTTTTTCTAATCTTTCTTCGTTCAGATTATTTTTTCGTCCGCCTTCGATGAACTTCGGGTACATTTTATTCAGAACGTCAATCTGCTTTTTACCCATTGCCTTTCTAAGCGTATCGGCCTCACCTTTTGTAAAGTTGGCCAGTTTCTGGGACAGCAACATTACCTGCTCCTGATAAACGGTAATTCCGTAGGTTTCCTTTAAATATTCCTCTGTTTCCGGTAAGTCATAAACAATTTCCTCGATTCCATGTTTTCTGTTGATAAAGTTCGGAATATATTTAATCGGACCCGGTCGGTACAATGCATTCATCGCAATAAGGTCGGCAAAAACCGTGGGCTTAAGCTCTCTCATATACTTTTGCATTCCCGGACTTTCGTACTGGAAAATACCGATCGTTCTTCCTTCTTTAAATAACTGGTAGGTTTTAGTGTCTTCAAGACCTATTTCATCAGGATTGATATCTATTCCATGTCTCTCTTTAACCAGTTTTAAAGCATCTTTAATAATGGTTAAAGTTCTCAGACCTAAAAAGTCCATTTTCAGAAGTCCCGCACTTTCCGCCACCGAGTTGTCAAACTGAGACACCAAAATGTCGGCATCCTTCGCGGCAATCGTCACCGGTACCAGGTTACTCACATCTTCAGGTGTAATAATCACCCCACAAGCGTGAATTCCGGTATTTCGGATGCAGCCTTCCATTTTTTTAGCACTCGCCAAAACGCTGTGACGTGCATCATCAGGAGTACTGAGAACATACTTCATCTCATCGACAAGCATCTGTTCTTCAGGTTTCAGCTTATCATATTTAGATAAAGCCTTTGCTATATTCATCCCCGGACTTGGAGGAATCAGTTTGGCAATATTATTGGTATCAGGAATCGGGACATCCAAAACTCTTCCCGCATCTTTAATTGCAGATTTCCCACCCAGAACTGAGTACGTAATAATCTGGGCTACCTGCGTTTTACCATATTTTTCAACAACCCATTTGATAATTTTATCCCGGCCTTCATCATCGAAGTCGATATCAATATCGGGCATGGAAACCCTTTCAGGGTTAAGAAATCTCTCAAAAAGGAGATCATATTTAATCGGGTCAACGTTGGTAATTCCGATACAATATGCAACCGCCGAACCCGCTGCAGAACCACGACCCGGACCAACCCAAACGCCCATTTTACGGGCTTCATTACAGAAATCCTGTACAATCAAAAAGTAACCAGGATAACCTGTATTGGCAATAACTTCCAATTCAAAATCCAAACGTTCACGTACGTCGGCAGTTATGCCTTCTTCACCATATCTTTTTCTGGCACCTTCATATGTCAAATGTGTTAAATATGCCATCTCACCGCGTTTCCCACCGTCAATTTCATCTTCTGCGTGAATAAATTCCTCCGGAATATCGAATTTTGGAAGGAGAACGTCTCTTTTTAGAGTATAAGGTTTAAATTTTGCTGTAAATTCTTCATACGCCTCAAAAGCATCAGGATACGCCAGAAAAGTTTCTTTAATTTCATCTGCATTTTTGATGTAGTATTCACCCGTCGCCAAACCTCTTCTCTTTCCAAAGCCTTTGCCGACAGGGGTTGTCAGTTTTTCGCCATCTTTGATACAGCTTACAATATCCTGAATATTAGAATCGTCTTTATTGGAATAAAACGTTTCGTTCTGTGCTAAGATTTTAACATTATATTTATCTGCAAAATGCAATAAAACATCATTCAAATGCTCTTCTTCAGGCAGTTTGTGATTCTGAATCTGAACATAAAAATCATCACCAAAAGTGTCTTTCCACCATTTGAAAAGTTCCTCTCCTTTCTGTTCACCAGTATTTAAAATCGCATCCGGAATATCTCCGTGAATTCCCGACGTCAAAGCAATAACTCCTTCTTTATATTCTGCAATCAGCTCCCGGCTAATCCTTGGTACTCCAAAATAAAATCCTTTCAGGAAACCTATACTTGAAAGTTTTGCTAAATTTTTATAGCCGGTAAAATCTTTTGCCAACAAAACAACCTGCGTTCTTCTGTCAGGATCATCTTTGGTAAACTGTTTTTGCTCATAACGGTCTGAAATATAAAACTCACACCCCACAACAGGAATCAAAGGCTCAGAACTCGGTTCTTCTTCATTAAATTCTTCTCCTTTCTCTTCCGCTTCCTGCTTTTTGGCTAAATATTCTTTATGCTTTTTCGCACGGTCACCATTCGCTCCTTCAACCGCAGAAACGAATTTGAAAGCCCCCATCATATTTCCAAGATCCACCATTCCGACAGCTGGAAAATTATCATCAGTCGCTTTTTTAATTAAATCATTAATGCTTGAAGTCGCCATCAGTGTGGAAAAAACACTGTGATTGTTGAAATTGAAATATTTGCCTAAATCAATCTCATCAATACTTCCGAAATCCTGCTGTTTTTTCTTGTTGTTAAAATCAGCAACCTGCCTTCTGATAATAATATTGAAAGGCTTGATCGGATCTGGATACAATGTTTTGAAATACGCCAACTGATCTTCCGACGTTTTCAGAACCTCAGCAGGAATTACCCCAATTCTCATCATTTCGAAGAAAACCTGAGCCGTTGCATTTACGTCTGCCGCCGCGTTGTGTGCTTCATCGAACTTATGACCATATAATTTTTCGTACAATTCTTCCAGTTTCGGGGGTTTAAATCTTCCTCCCCGGCCTCCTCCAAGCTGGCAAAAATCCGTACCCAAAATCATGGTATCGGCTCTTGGTTTTTCCTGAAGATTGTCTTTTATATTTTTTCGGTAAAATTCAGCTCCGACAATGTTGTAATCAAACTCAACATTATGTCCGGAAACGACTCTTACTTTTTCTAAAACTTTGGCAAATTCATTTAAAATCTCTTCAAGGTCACGACCTTCTTCATTGGCGATTTTTGTAGTGATCCCGTGAATTCTTGCTGCGTTGAAGGGAATATCGTACCCTTCAGGTTTTATAATATAATCCTGGTTTTCAATTAAAGTTCCGTCATCATCGTGCAACTGCCACGCAATCTGAACCATTCTTGGCCAGTTGTCTGAGTCTGAAAGCGGAGCGTTGAAATTCTTTGGTAAACCTGTGGTTTCTGTGTCAAAAACTAAATACATGTAATTTTTCTAGCTTTTTTATTAAAAGAGAATGTAAAGTTACTTCAATTTTTTGTCTTCTGAAATTAGTTTTTATAAATCCCGCTAAATCATGGTATAAATAGCGGGAAGCCACCCTTTGAACTTCCAAATAAAATTCCATTCAGAACTCAATGAAAATCATTCAATTACCCAAAAACACTAACAATTGTTAGTATTTTGTTTTTTTGTTTATCTTTGTTTCCTATGGAAAATACACTTCACGAGAAAGTTTCACAGGATATTCTGCTCAAGGCTTACAACCACATGATGCTGGCGAAAGCTATGGCAGACATTTATGAGGAAAACAGAAATGTTACCAAATATGTTCACAGTACATCAAGAGGGCACGAAGCGATTCAGTTGGCAACTGCTTATCAGTTAAAAAAGGAAGACTGGGTTTCTCCTTATTACAGAGACGAAAGCATTCTTTTGGGAATTGGTTTCGAGCCATATCAACTGATGTTGCAATTATTGGCAAAAGCTGATGATCCTTTTTCAGGAGGTAGATCTTACTACTCTCACCCATCGAGCAGAGATGAAGACAAACCCAAAATCATTCATCAAAGTTCGGCAACCGGAATGCAGACAATTCCGACTGCTGGTGTTGCTCAAGGAATAAAATATATTCAGGATTTCAATTTACAGCAATTTGAAAACAATCCGGTTGTTGTTTGCAGCCTTGGAGACAATTCTGTAACGGAAGGTGAAGTGAGTGAAGCACTTCAGTTTTCAGCATTACATCAGCTTCCTATCATTTTCCTTGTTCAGGATAATGAATGGGGAATTTCCGTAACGAAAGATGAAGCAAGAACCTGTGACGCTTACGATTTCGTAGCAGGATTCACGGGTTTAAGCAGAATGAGAGTGGACGGAACAGATTTCGTAGAAAGTTTCGAAGTGATGAAAAAAGCGGTTGATTTTGTACGAACTGAAAGAAAACCTTTAGTTGTTTGTGCAAAAACAGTTCTAATTGGTCACCATACTTCCGGAGTAAGAAGAGAATTCTATAGAGATGAAGAAGATTTAGCAAAACACAGAGCAAAAGATCCGGGAGAAATACTTAGAAATCAATTGATCGATGCGGGAGTTGATGAAGAGTTATTAAAACAAATCACGAAAAAAGCCCGTCTTGAAGCTGAAGAGGCATTCGACAGAGCTCAAAAAGCAGAAGATCCGAAGCCTGAAACGGTAATGAATCACATTTTTGCACCTACTCCGATTACGGAGGAAGTGGGAACCCGTGAGCCTGAAGGCGGAGAAAAAATCGTCATGGTTGATGCTGCGATCCACGCGATTCAGGAACTGATGTGGAAGCATCCGGAAGCTTTATTGTACGGACAGGATGTTGGAGAAAGAATTGGTGGAGTTTTCCGTGAAACGGTGACTTTAGGAAAGAAGTTCGGAAGCAAAAGAGTTTTCAATACAGCCATTCAGGAAGCTTATATCATAGGTTCCACAACGGGAATGAGTGCAGTTGGCTTAAAACCGATTGTTGAAGTTCAGTTTGCAGATTATATTTATCCGGGAATCAATCAGTTGATTACGGAGATTTCAAAATCGAGTTATTTAAGTCAGGGTAAATTTCCTGTAAGCAATATCATCCGTGTTCCGATCGGAGCTTACGGAGGGGGCGGTCCTTATCACAGTGGAAGTGTTGAAAGTATTTTAGCAAATATTAAAGGAATTAAAATCGCTTATCCTAGTAATGCAGCCGATTTTAAAGGTTTATTAAAAGCAGCTTATTACGATCCGAATCCAATTATCATGTTGGAACATAAAGGTCTTTACTGGAGCAAAGTTCCGGGAACTGAAGATGCAAAAACGATCGAACCGGCAGAAGATTACATCTTACCTTTCGGAAAAGGAAAAGTTATCATCGAAGCTGATACAAATGAAACTGAAAAAGGCAGAACTTTATTGGTTGTGACTTATGGAATGGGTGTTTATTGGGCTAAAGAAGCGGTGAAGAATTTTAACGGAAGAGTTGAGGTGATCGATTTAAGAACATTAATCCCTTTGGATGAGGAATTGGTTTTCGAAAGAGTAAAAGCCCACGGAAAGTGTATCGTTTTAACGGAAGAGCAGCTTAATAATTCATTTGCGGAAGCTTTTGCACACAGAATTTCTAAGAATTGCTTCAAATACCTTGATGCTCCGGTTGAAACGATGGGATCTTTGGATACTCCAGCTGTTCCTATCAACTTAGTTTTGGAAAAAGCAATGCTTCCCAACGCTGAAAAACTAAGTGCAAAAATCGAAGAAATGCTGAAATATTAATTCGGATAAAAAATAAAATTTAACCTCTAAAAATTTTTTAGAGGTTTTTTTGTACGCTTTTTGCTAACTTGGATTTATAAAAATTCAACATTTATAATGATTACCACAAAATACGTCAATTACAAACAGGTTCTCAATTTGTCAGGTTTCCATGTTATCCTGATTTCCATTTGGTGTACGTTGATTGCAGTTCTTTTTCATTTTTTCAATTGGCAGTGGATGATCATTCCCTGGGTTCCTGTTGCACTTATCGGTACGGCAGAAGCTTTTTTGGTAGGTTTTAAAAATAATCAGGCTTATGACAGACTGTGGGAAGCAAGAAAAATTTGGGGCGGTATTGTAAATTCGAGCCGGATGCTTGGATCCATGGTGTATGCGTTCGATACAGGCAACGAGGAAGTAGGCAAATTCGATCTGGAAGACCGCCGCAGAAAAATAGTCTGCCGCCATATCGCATGGCTGTATCAACTTCGTGAACAGCTTTTGATCCCCACTGAATGGGAGCACATTAAAGTGGAAGAAGAACAGTTCAAGAATATCGACCATAAACGTAACCGACTGATCAAAGCCGGATTTCCGGATTACGGAAGGACTCCTATTTTCCTCAACAAATATCTATCCGAAGAAGAAGCGGAACTACAGTCTCACTATAAGAATTTTGCAACTTATCTTATTGCTCAGCAGTCAAAGGATGTGAATGAGCTGAAAAATATGAATGTTATCTCAGATTTTAATCAAAAGCAATTGCAGGATTGCCTTAATGAATTTTATACGTTGCAGGGACAGGCAGAAAGAATCAAGAAATTTCCTCTGCCAAGACAGTTTGCGAGCACAGCTTTTGTGTTTAATGTCATTTTTATTATGCTGCTTCCTTTAGGTTTGGTAAGTGAATTTGCCAAGTTGGGTGATTGGGGAATCTGGGCATCCATTCCGTTTTGTATTACAATTGGATGGATTTATATCATTATGGAACTGGTGGGAGACTATTCTGAAAATCCTTTTGAAGGACTGATGTTTGATATTCCGATGCTTTCGATTTGCAGAACGATTGAAATTGACCTTTTGCAAATGACGGGAGAAAAAGATCTTCCTGATCCTATTGCCTCTAAAAATGGGGTCTTAGTTTAGTTGACTTAAAAGTTTTTAATTTAAGAGCCTTTTTTCATTCTGTAGGAATCTGAGTACAATAACTCTAATGCTATACTGAGATAACTACAGAATAGTAAATTTTTCGATTTTTTTCTATATTTTATTTGAATGACTGCTACCCTAGCCCCGATTGCAGCTTTGTTTGAGCTCATTTTTTTGGTTCCGGGGCGGCAGCGAAGCTGCCGCCCCGGAACCAAAAAAATAGCGAGTGCGAAAAGCGGGAAAAAGATCCTAAAAAATATTTACAACACAATCGCTGTTGTATTCTTCACTTCAGAGATCATGAAAGAACTGTGTGTGCTTGCGATATGTTGTAAAGTCGTGAGTTTCGATAACATAAAATTCCGGTAATCTTCCATATCTTTTACTCCGATCTTTAGAATATAATCGTAATCACCGCTTACATGGAAACATTCTGTAACTTCCTGTAAATTCATCACTTCTTTTTCAAACTGAAGGACATATTCTTTTTTATGTTGGGTTAGTTTTACATGACAAAGAACAATAAAATCCCGGTTAACTTTATAACGGTCCAGAATCGCTACATATTTAGAAATCACCCCTGTATTTTCCAGTTTTCGGATACGCTCATAAACAGCCGTCACCGACAATCCAAGCTTGTAAGACAGCTCTTTGGTCGTTTGTTTGGAATCTTCCTGCAAAAACAGCAGCAGTTTTTTATCAATTTCATCAAAGTTCATAGATAAATTTTTGTTAAAAGTTTATAATAATCAAATATAATAAACTTTTTTTCTATCAAAATAAATTATAGTAGATTTATATTCTAAATAATTAAAATAACATTGTAATACTTCCTCAACTTATTCATATTTATCACAGAAAAATCTATGTATATATGAAAGACTTTAATGCGGCAAATGAAATTCAGGACTTACAATATTTTGGCGAATTTGGCGGAGTAAACCCATCAATTTCAGACAGTTCTACTTACACTTTCCTTTCTGCAAAAACCATGTTTGATACCTTTGAGGGAAATGCAGACGGCTGTTATTTATATTCAAGACATTCTTCACCGATGAATCTGTACCTTTCTCAGGCATTGGCAAAAATGGAAAATACGGAAGCCGCCAACGTTACGGCTTCAGGTATGGGAGCCATCACTTCTGTTTTAATGCAGGTTTGTAAATCGGGAGATCACATTATTTCCAGCAGAACCATCTACGGTGGAACGTACGCTTTTATGAAAAATTTTCTTCCGCCATTTCAGATTGAAACGTCTTTCCTTGACATCAATAATTTCGAATCTATCGAAAATGCCATACAAAAAAACACTAAAATTATATTTTGTGAAAGTGTGAGCAACCCGTTATTGGAAGTTGCTGATCTGAGAAAGCTATCGGAAATCTGTAAAAAACACAACTTAAAACTGATTGTTGATAATACTTTCTCACCACTTTCTATTTCTCCGACATTATTGGGGGCAGATATTGTTATTCATTCTTTAACTAAATTTATTAATGGAAGCAGTGATACGGTAGGCGGGGTTTATTGCGGAACGCAGGAATTCATTAATGACACTAAAAACGTAAACACCGGAGCGTGCATGCTACTCGGCCCTACCATGGACAGTTTCCGATCTGCGAGTATTCTTAAAAATCTGCGAACGCTTCACATCAGAATGAAGCAACACAGTCACAATGCCATGTATCTTGCTAAAAGATTCGAGGAAGATGGATTAAAAGTTTCTTATCCCGGATTAAAATCTCACAAAAACCACGAATTAATGAAAACGATGATGCAGGAAGAATACGGATTCGGTGGATTATTAACCTTAGATGCCGGAACTACGGAAAAAGCCAATGAACTGATGGAAATGATGCAGCAGGAAAACTTAGGGTATTTAGCGGTAAGTTTAGGCTTTTACAAAACATTATTCTCATGCTCAGGAAGCTCAACCTCTTCTGAAATACCGGAAGAAGAACGAGAGGCGATGGGAATTTCCGACGGACTGATCAGATTTTCCATAGGATTGGATCACGACATTGAACGAACCTACGAAAAGATGAAAGAATGCATGCTAAAAACAGGCGTTCTCAACCATGAAACCATTTCTATATTCTAACTATTGTTATAAAAGCTGTTGATATCGACAGCTTTTATTATTTTAATTCTTTCCACACTAATTACATTTTTTTAAACGCAAAGTTTAATTTTAAATGATAAATATTTTTAAGAAGCAGAGAGGAATCAACATGTTGATTAATGAAGCGTATGTTTCTAGCTTGACGTAGCAAATTTATTTGCCTTTGCTTTCTAAGATAAATAGTTGCTAAAAAAATCTTCATTAAAAAATTACCCTAGAAAGTAATGCCTCACAAATTTAGTGTTAAAACTAAACCTTATGAAAATGTTTTGGAAAAGCTTCTTCAGGTTTCATTTTTAAAACATTCAGTAAAATCCATGACTTTAAAAAACCGTAACCATAAGAAAACATCTGGATATACGTTGAAATAACCGCCATTCCTGCGATTGCGATATTTTTGGTAACAATCATTGAGTGAATCAAAACCATAAAAGTATACAATCCGAAAAGTGCTAAAATAACCCCTTTTCCTAAAATAAAATATTCAATAAATCCTAAAACATACCCCAGCAAAAACAAAGTCGGAAACGCAAAAGAAATTTTCACATAATTCGGATGTCGCTGGTTGAGGATCGGTCTTGCACAACCGAATTGGTAAACCTGTTTTGAGAACTTCCCAAAATCGACCCTTCTTTTGTGATATACCGCAATATTATCAAAAAAAGCAGTTGTAAATCCATTTTCCCAAAGCGTCATCGACAAGTCTGGATCCTCTCCTATTCTCATCTCTGAAAAACCTCCAACTTTTTCAAACACCTCTTTTTTTATTCCCATATTAAAACTTCTGGGCTGGAATTTTGAAACCGCATTTTTATTCCCGCGGATTCCACCTGTCGTAAAAACAGAAGTCATAGAATAAGAGATCGCTTTCTGCATCAGATTAAAACCCTTGTGCGCTTTATCTGCTCCTCCAAAGGCATCGCACGGAATCTCAACAATGCTTTTTTTAATACTTTCAATATAATCTTTCTCTACAATTACATCACTATCTACGAAAACAAGCCATTCGTTTTCAGCTCTTCTGGCTCCGTAATTTCTCGATAAGCCCGGTCCGGAATTGTCTTTCCTAAAATATTTTATTTGTAAAAATTCTTCAAATTTTGCTATCGTAGGTTTAAGGTCAACCTGTGAACCGTCATCTACAATAATCACTTCAAACTCTCTGTCTGTCTGCGCAGTTAAAGAGTTCAGAAGTTCAAAAAGTTCGTCTTTACGATTAAAAATGGCAACGATAATGGAAATTGTAGGCTTCAAATCTGAAAATTTTTCAAAATTACTTATTAACGGAGGAATGCGCAAACTTGTTTCATATTAATTAAACGGGATACACAATAAAATAACATATAGATCTCAAATTATTATTTGAGAAATTTTTCAACATCTCTAAAAATTTAAATTTTTAGTTAAATTTTTCTTTTTTTAAGTAATTTTGATTTTCAAATACAAATGAAATGACAATTGCTGTAAAGGAATTTAAATATTCAATGATAACTTTTATTCTCTCATTATTATCTAATATCACCATTATTTCTTTGCTTTATTATTTTTTTAACATCCGTCAATTTCCACCCAAATATGGACGCGATTTTTGGATAATTGCTGTTCTAATTTTATTGGCAATAACCTTTTTTATTAAAAAAATTTGCGTTCAAAAATTAGATTTATCTTCATCCCGAAAAAGCATTATTATCTTTACATCTATGTTTTGTTCTTATTTGATCATGCTTTTTAATGTAGAATTATTATCACATTGTGGAATAAAAACAAAAGAAATACCGAATATTGAAAGTGTTTATTCTGCGAAAAGCAGATATTTAGTGATAAAAAATTTTGAAGTAATTCGGCAGCCTATTATTTATTCTCATATCGTGAGTCAAAAAAAGCCTGTAAGTAGATATGCACAAGTTATTTATATTTATCCTTTCAAATCTGAAAAATATGATATTTTCTACTGTTTAAAATTTAAAAAAGATATCGAAGGAAAGAACAATGAAGAAAGGCAAAAGAAAGCAATGAATGATTTATTGCTTTATACGAGAGATACGTTAATGAAAAAATATGATTTTCAGAAAATAAAAACCTTTGAATACATTACAAAAATGTCACCTGAATACAATGAGTTTTCGCAAGCAATTTCATCTAACAAAAACGTAATATTTTTAAAACCTAATACAGATAATATGGAAAAAAAAGCTGATAAAGAAATCCTATTTTCGGCGAAATCAATACTTGTCGCTTTTTTGGCATATATTGCTATTTTTCTTTTAACTAGAGTAACTAATTGGAAATAATCATATAAAAATTCCTGATTTAAAATAAATACAAAACACCGCAGAAACAAATAACAAAATTACAGAGCTACTGAACAACAGCCATTGAAATACACTCTTGAAATAATATTTTTCTAAAACATATAAAATATAAAAAACAAGAAAAGATAAAGTTAAGCCCATTAACGACACAACAATAAGTGTCTGAACGTAATTTTCAGCAGGTAGCGGATCTTTAAAAACTAAAAACAACAGAACGGTAGAAATTAACAGAAACACTGCACTTACGGTCTCTGTAAAATACTTTCTTTTCTTTTTTATTTTAGATTTTTCATGGTAAGATGAAGATGAAGAATTACTGCCTAATAATTCCATAACATCCATTACAACGCCAAAAATATCTAGAAAATCGAAATTCATAGTTTGTGTTTTGACAAAAATATATTTTTTATTTAAGATGATAAAAAAACCTTCCGAAAACGGAAGGTCTAATTTTTATTTATCTTCTAATTTATGTACTTTTTTCGTACCCTCATACATTTCATACTGAAGGAATCTCGTCTCTAATTTTCCGTTGAAAAGTTTGATTTTTCTTGACGGACGAAGGCCAATTTTCTTTACAGCTTCCAGATCAGAAGAAATCAGCCATGCTAAAGTATTCGGATAGTGAGTTTTGAAGGTATCTCCTATTTTTTTGTAGAAATCATCATCATTAATCGAAATCCTTTCATCATAAGGCGGATTGAAGACCATTAACAAAGGGAAAAGCTCTTTTTTAGAATCAAAGAAATTCTGTTTTTTCACTTCAATAACGTCTTCCATTTCGGCTGCTTCAATATTCATTCTCGCCGCATTCAGCATTCTTGCGTCGATATCATAACCTACAATTTTTCCTGTAAATTCTCTTACACGATTGATTCTGAATTCTTTTATTTTCGTAAACAAATCTGCGTCATAATTTTTCCAGTTTTGGAAAGCAAATCTTTTTCTGAAAATCTGAGCCGGAAGATCCATTGCAATCATAGCCGCTTCAATTAAAAGCGTCCCGGAACCACACATCGGATCAAGGAAATTACCTTTTCCGTCCCAGCCTGCCAATTGTAGCATTCCGCTGGCAAGAACTTCATTAATCGGTGCCTCACCCTGTTCTCTTCTGTATCCTCTTTTAAACAAAGCATCACCGGAAGAATCCAAAGAAATGGTCACCAATTCTCTGTCGATATGAAGATGAAATTTAATATCCGGATGTTTGGGCTCTACATTCGGACGTCTTTTGAATTTTTCCTGAAAATAATCCACGATCGCATCTTTCATCTTTAAAGTCACGAATTGTGAATGTTTGAACGTTTCAGAATTTA
The DNA here is from genome assembly GCF_900129245.1 of Chryseobacterium arachidis. Lineage (GTDB taxonomy): Bacteria > Bacteroidota > Bacteroidia > Flavobacteriales > Weeksellaceae > Chryseobacterium > Chryseobacterium arachidis. The sequence goes on along the minus strand of NZ_FQUT01000001.1, from coordinate 398,299 downwards.
CTGTTGCATCGATCGCAAAGGACTGATCAACATCCATGAACTGTTCCCATTCCATTTTAAAAAGCCTGTCATAAAACTGATGCTGGTTGAAAGCCTTGAATTCATGAATCGGAACTAAGATTTTTAAAGCCGTTCTTGCAGAATAATTAATTTTATAAAGAAACCCCAAATCACCTTCGCAATTCACCGCACGGTTTTTAACCTCAACCTTTCTGCCTCCCAATTTTTTAATTTCTTCAGCCAAAATCTGCTCTAATCCGAAGAATGTTTTTATCTGGATCTGTATATTTTCTATGTTCATGGTGCAAAAATACAATTTTAGTTGTTGGTTATCAGCTTATAGTTGACAGAAATCGCAGCAACTGATAAAAACCATCGGTGTACAAGCATCAACTCTCGGTCAAAAAACACTATTTTTGCATCATGGAATGGTTTGAATCTTGGTTTGATACCCCTTATTATCATTTACTTTATAACAACAGAGACTATACTGAAGCAGAAAACTTCATAACAAAACTAACAGAAGATTTACAGCTTCCGAAAAACTCTAGAATTATCGATCTGGCTTGCGGAAAAGGAAGACATTCGGTTTTTCTCAATAAATTGGGATATGATGTTTTGGGATTGGATCTTTCTAGACAAAGTATAGAGTTCGATAAACAATTTGAAAATCAGACCCTGTTATTCGATGTTCATGATATGAGAAACCCGATTGATGCCGATCCTATGGATGCGGTTTTTAATCTGTTTACCAGCTTCGGATATTTCGATAATGAAAATGATGACAAAAAGGTGTTTCAGTCTGTTTACAATGTATTGAAACCCGGAGGTTTTTTTGTTCTGGATTATCTTAATGAAGAATATGTAAGGAAAAATATTGTTCCTGAATCTATTGTGAAAAGAGGTGATATTGAGTTTAAAATCTGTAAAAAAATTGAGGGCAGACATATCGTAAAAGATATCAGATTCGAAGCGGACGGAAAGCCATACCATTTCTTTGAAAAAGTAAAGCTTCATACGTTGGAGGCTATTAATTCTTATGCAACAGATTGTGGCTTTGAAAGAGTGAAAATCTGGGGTGATTATCAGCTGAATGAATTTGATAAAGAAACTGCCGTTCGTTGCATTAATTTATTTAAGAAAAAATAATGATTACAGTACTTTTGCTGATCCTGAGTGTCGTTGCCGGAGTATTTCTGGGAAAACATTTCGGTAAAAAAGAAAAACTGGCGAAAAATTTATTGATTCTGAGTGCCGGATTTCTGATTACCATCTGTCTGAATGAAGTATTTCCTGAGGTTTACAATGCCGAAGTTGGAAGCAGTTTGGGGATTTTCGTCATAGGAGGGGTTTTACTTCAGATGATCCTGGAAGCTTTGACCAAAGGATTTGAGCACGGGCATTTTCATCATCATAATGAACATAATATTCTTCCTGTTGCTTTAATGTTGGGACTTTTCATTCATGCTTTTATTGAAGGAATTCCTTTGGCCAATGAAGAACATGAATTTTCGCCATATTTATTAGGAATTGTATTCCACAATCTTCCGATTTCTTTTATTCTGGGAGCATTTTTGTTCAACAGGAAAGAAGGCTCAAAGGGCAGTTCTTATCCATCTTTATTAATTGTTGCTTTATTTGCATTGGCTTCTCCGATGGGAATGTTGTTGGGCAATTATTTCAATCCGGATTTACAGCCTTATTTCTTAGCCGTTGTAGGAGGAATTTTCCTTCATATTTCTTCTGTAATTATCTTCGAAAGCAACAAGAATCACAATATCGACTGGGTAAAAATAGGCTTGGTCATTTTAGGAGTTTCCTTAGCCTTAATTATGCATCTTTTCCACAGTCATTCTCATGTGGGACATCATCATTAATTTAATAATTGATTCATTAAAAAAATAAAAGCTCCGGACTAACAGTTCGGAGCTTCCATTTAATCACTCATTACGTATTTGGGGAATTAGAACTTCCAGCCCAACGTAAGGAAGAAATTGTTTCTGATATTTTTCACATCTGATACCACCGAAGCATCACTCGAAATCAAACGGCTTGGTGAATAGTATCCGGCTTCTATATTATTTGTTTGATCGGCAATTCCTTTTAACATCGGATTGCTGAATTTTGAACTGATATTCTGATAAGAAGCATCAATGTAGAACGATCTAAAATCATACCCCACACCGAATGATAAAGCATTTCTATCATTTAAAGTCCAGTTGCTGTATGATTGATCCACAATATCTCCCGCATTTGTATATGTTCTTTGGGTTAGAGCATCGAAAGGGCTTGATGTGTAAGCATATCCACCTCTCAGTCTAAACTGTTTCAATCTGTATTCTGCTCCAATTTTCAATTCAGATAAGTTTTTGTAATCTTCTTTAAAGAAATCATTAAGTTCAGTTTCAGCCGGTCCGTATACTTTATATCTTGGCTTAGTTAATCCAAGGCTATAGTCTACATTCAAAGAGAATGCTTTACTGGCAATAAATGCCGCACTTACAGTCGCTTTAAGCGGCGAGGTGAACTTTCTGTTTTCTACAGCATAATCATCACCATAAATAGGATCATTATAGAAATTGTAGCTTCTGTCGATATTCCAGAAAGTAGGTGTTTCCAATGCTGCTCCGATTCTGAAGTTCGGGCTTAATTTTCCGATAACACCTAATGAAGCAGAGAAACCATTTCCTTTTTCATAAAAAGGCGTATTCTGCTTGCTGAAAAATTCTGAACTTCCGTTATCTGTTGAATTGAATATAGCAGTATCCGACTGATCAATTGAAGAATTAAAGAAATTTAACCCTGCACCTATATATAAATTATTATTATGATTGGCTCCGACACCAATACTTGTTTTTGATACATAACCATATCTGTCGTAAGCATGTCTTCCGAAAGATGAACTTCCCCCATCCGGAAAATCGTATACTAAATTACTGTTTCCCGGAGTCTCAATATAATTATCAATATTCTGATTAGAGTAGTTTACCCCGATGTTAATAAATTTCCATGCACTTTCGCTCATCAGCTGAAACGTCATTACCGCTCCCACATTTCCTAAATCACCCTTATTAACAGTATATCCGAAAGATGAACCTGCATAAGATGACGTATTTTTATTGCTTGTAATGGATAATGTTCCCGAAACTTCCCCTGAGATTGCCACTCCTAACCCTGCAGGGTTCGTAAGCAAAGAGTTGGCATCACCGCCCAATGCACCATTAGAACCAGCCATTGCATTAAACTTAGCAGAGCCCACATTCGGAGAACCTGAGTAGACATCTACAGTATTTCTTATCACAGAAATATCCTGAGCCTGCGCAAAAAATGCTGCAGAAATACTCATTATAGCTAAAGATTTTTTTAACATTATTTTTTTGAATAGTTATTAATTTGAAATTATCTACCACCACGGAAGCCACCGCCTCCACCGCCGGATCTCATACCGCCGCCGCCTCCACCGAAGCCACCGCCGCCGGATCTGAATCCGCCACCACTGCTGGAGTTGTTGAAGCCTCCATTATTTCTGAAACCTCCGCTGTTGTTGTCATTTCTGAAACCACCGTCATTTCTTCTTGGCTGAGACTGTTGGTTGTAGTTATAGTTCGGTCTTCCCTGAGGTTGCTGATTACGGAAGCCTCCTTGAGGTCTTACCCCATTCTGATTTCTGAATCCTCCGTTTGTATTACCTCTGAATCCTCCTGCATTTCCATTATTTCTAAATCCGCCGTTATTTCCTTGTCTGAAACCTCCTGAATTGGTATTGCTTCCTCTGAAACCATTCCCGCTGGTAATACCATATCTGTTAGCAAATCCTCCGTTGTAAGTATTAAATCCTCTTCCGTCTGCCCCACTTCTTCTGTACATAGGTCTGTAATAGCTACCTCCCCAGTAGCCACCACCATAGCCCCAGCCCCAATAAGGAGATCCGTAGCCATAATAGCCGCCCCAGTATGGATTATAACCACCCCAACCCCAAGGAGAGTAGCCCCAGCCTATATTCCAGCCGCCGCCCCAACCCCATGAGCCACCCCATGAAAGTCCAAGGCCCCAGCCGTAACCGCCGTAGCCACCCCAACCCCAATATGGGTTGTAGCCGCCATACCATCCACCCCAGCCCCAAGGAGAACCCCATCCCCAAGAGTTATCGTAATAGTTGGTTTGGCTTCCTGCATAATTTCCCCAATCAGAATCGGTTGCTGTAGAATTTGTGTTCCATGCGTAGTCATTCCAAGAGTCGTATCTTCCTTCTCTAGAATTCATTTCTGCGTTTTGAACAACGCTGTTGTCATCCTGATAATAATTGTAATCTTCTCCTACTCTGTTTCCTCTGTCATTAATAATTACCCCTTCAGGAAGTGTATCTTTATTCGGGTCGTAATAAACGCCATCTGTCTCGCTGTAGCCACCCATCTGAGCACCGCAAGACACAAGTAATAATCCGCCTGATATTGCCAGAATCCCTTTGGATTTTAGTATACCGAGCAAATTTTTATGTATATTTTTTTTCATGATAACGTAAAAATTTTTAATTTAAATTATATTTGCAATCTGTACCAAAAATGTACCAAAAACACAGGTACAAAAATCTATCAAAAATAGATTTTTATTTTTAGATAACAATAATAGCAAAAAGTTAAAAAAATTAAAAAAAATAATGGCAAAATTAACCTCAAGAAGAGAAGATTACAGCAAATGGTATAATGAGTTGGTGGTAAAAGCCGACTTAGCTGAAAACTCAGGAGTAAGAGGATGCATGGTGATTAAACCATACGGCTATGCGATCTGGGAGAAAATGCGTGACGAAATGGATAAAAAATTCAAAGAAACAGGTCACGTTAATGCTTATTTTCCGCTTTTTGTGCCCAAGAGTTTATTCGAAGCTGAGGAAAAAAATGCAGAGGGTTTTGCTAAAGAATGTGCGGTAGTTACCCACTACAGATTAAAAACAGATCCGGATAATCCGTCAAAACTGATTGTGGATCCTGATGCTAAATTAGAGGAAGAATTAATCGTTCGTCCGACTTCAGAAGCTATCATCTGGAATACTTATAAAAACTGGATTCAATCTTACCGAGATTTACCTATATTAATTAACCAATGGGCAAACGTTGTGCGTTGGGAAATGAGAACACGTCTTTTCTTAAGAACAGCAGAATTTTTATGGCAGGAAGGGCATACGGCTCACGCAACAAAAGATGAAGCGGTGGAAGAGGCTGAAAAAATGAATAAAGTATATGCTGATTTTGCAGAAAACTTTATGGCAATGCCCGTAATTCAAGGGTTAAAAACACCTTCTGAAAGATTTGCAGGAGCCGACGAAACGTATTGTATTGAAGCATTAATGCAGGACGGAAAAGCGCTGCAAGCCGGAACATCTCACTTTTTAGGACAGAATTTTGCCAAGGCATTTGATGTAAAATTCACTAACAAAGAAGGAAAAATAGAGCATGCATGGGCAACATCTTGGGGAACTTCAACCCGTTTGATGGGCGCTTTAATTATGACTCACTCTGATGATTTCGGATTGGTATTGCCTCCGACTTTGGCTCCAATTCAGGTGGTGATTGTTCCTATTTTCAAAGGAGAAGAACAATTGGCACAGATCAGCGAGGTAGCTTTGGATATTCAGGCTAAATTGAGAGCAAAAGGAATTTCTGTAAAATTCGACAACGATACTCAAAACAAACCGGGTTGGAAATTCGCAGAATACGAGTTGAAAGGTGTTCCTGTACGAATTGCAATGGGGCCAAGAGATCTGGAGAATAATTCGGTAGAAATCGCAAGAAGAGATAATCTTACGAAAGAAGTTCGTTCTATCGAAGGGCTGGATTCTTACATTGAAGACTTATTGAAAACCATTCAGAAAGATATTTACACGAAGGCTTTTGAATTCAGAAAAAATAATATCACAAAAGTAGATACGTATGAAGAATTCAAACAAGTTTTGGAAGAAAAAGGTGGCTTCATCTATGCACATTGGGACGGAACTGCTGAAGAAGAAGAGCAAATTAAGGATGAAACTAAGGCTACCATCAGATGTATTCCTTTAGATGATGATATTGAAGAAGGTGTTTCTTTAATTTCCGGAAAACCATCTAAGAGACGTGTTTTATTTGCAAAAGCTTATTAACAGATAACTCACAATAAATTATTAAATCTGCAAAATTTCAATAAAATTTTGCAGATTTTTTTTGAATTAGGGATTTGGATAGATTTTTGATTAAATTTATAACACATTAATCTCAAAATAATTTATTATGTCTTTAAACATCATTGATTTAATTAAGGGGCAATTGGGTCCTGCGTTAGTATCTCAGACTGCATCACAGTTCGGGGAGAGTGAGTCTGGTATTTCAAAAGCTATCGGAGGGCTGATACCCGCTGTATTGGGAGGACTGGCAAACAATTCCGAAAATCCTCATGTTTTAGATGCTATTACCAATGCACCATCGAGTGGGATTTCAGGAAATTTAACCGGAGATTTAGCCAACAACTCATGGATTTCAACCTTACTGTCCTCTATTTTCGGGGATAAAGTAAGTGGATTGGTAAATTCCATTGCTACATATGCAGGGATCAGTAATAATTCATCAGGTTCTCTTTTGAATCTCGTAACCGGAGCAACGATTGGCTCTATCGGGAAATATGCTGTCGATAATAATTTGGACAAACAGGGAATTTCAAGTTTACTGAATGATCAAAAAGGAATCGTTTCTTCATTATTGCCTGCTGGTTTGTCTTTTGCTTCATTAAATATGGGTGACTGGGATGCAAGATATAAATTCGACAATGATAAAGATGCCATCAATATTCCGGCTCAGGAAGAGCCAAAAATTGAAGTAACAAGAAGTACAGCGCCTAACGGAACTTTTCCCGACAGAAATACGAATGACGGCGGAGGCTCGATCTGGAAATGGCTTCTTCCACTTTTATTATTGATTGCTGCCGGGTATTTTCTTTGGAAACAATGCGAGAAAAAAGAAACAACGACGACCACTACTGTAAATGATTCAGGAAATGTTGTCACCGACACTGCTTCAGTTTCGCCAGCAGATACTACAGGCTCTGCTGTAACAACAAAAGTAGACGAAGATATTGATTTAAACGGTACAGCTTTAAAAGGCTACAAAGGTGGAATGGAAGACCAAATGATTGCCTTCCTGAAATCTGACGGATATAAAAATGCAAAAGACGACGCAGCATTGAAAACGACCTGGTACAATTTTGACCACGTTAATTTTAAAATCGGCAGTGCCAATCAACTAGAAGCAGGCTCTGAAGGACAATTACAAAACCTTGTAGCTATCCTGAAAGCTTATCCTGAAGCCAAAGTAAAAATCGGCGGATATACCGATAAAACAGGAGATGAAGCTAAAAACCTAAAATTATCTGCAGACAGAGCAACTTTCATCAAATCTTGGCTGGATAAGCAAGGCGTAGGTGCTCAGGTTGCGGGAGCAGACGGATACGGAAGCCAATTTGCAACTGTTGATGCAAAAGCATCCGATGCAGAAAGAGCGGTAGACAGAAAAATGGCTGTAAGATTTACTAAATAATCTGTTACTCAATAAAGTTAGAAATCCCGAAAGTTATTTTCGGGATTTTCTATTGGGCATTTTGTAGTTTTTATTTATTTAATTACATTTGTTAGTCATTTCTAACATTTATGAATTTCAATTTAAAAAACGCGTGGCGTAAAGATAAAACATCCCACTCTTTATCAGAAGTTTATTCTTCGGTAAAAGTGCCTAAAAATGCAAGTTTTTTGAAAAAATACCTGGCATTTGCAGGGCCGGGGCTAATGGTTGCAGTCGGATATATGGATCCTGGAAACTGGGCAACGGATATTGCCGGGGGCGCACAATTCGGGTATACTCTGCTTTCTGTGATTTTAATTTCAAATATTTTTGCAATGGTTTTGCAGCATTTGTCTGTGAAATTAGGTGTCGTGGCAGAAAGAGATCTAGCACAGGCTTGCAGGGATCATTTTAGCCCTACAACAAATTTTATACTTTGGGTATTCTGTGAAATAGCCATTGCCGCTTGCGATCTCGCAGAAGTTATTGGTTCTGCCATCGCATTGAACTTACTTTTCCAGATTCCGCTTACATGGGGAATTGTGATTACTACCATTGATGTTTTATTTATTCTCTTGCTCCAGTCCAAAGGCTTCCGATGGATCGAGAGTATCGTCGGCGGATTAATTTTTATTATTCTTGCCTGTTTTGTGTATGAACTTGTGATTTCCCAACCTGCCATGAATGAGCTTTTAGGCGGATTGGTTCCTCAGAAGGAGATTATTCAGAATCCGGCGATGCTTTATATTGCAATTGGTATTTTGGGGGCCACCGTGATGCCTCACAATTTATACCTACACAGCAGCATCGTTCAGACCAGAGATTACGAACGTACAAAAGAAGGAAAAAAAGAAGCGATAAAATTTGCAACTTTAGATAGCACGGTCTCCTTGATGTTGGCGTTTTTTATCAATGCTGCCATCTTAATTTTAGCGGCTGCAACTTTTCACGTTACAGGAAACAAACACGTTGCAGATATTCATGATGCCTATAAAATGCTAACTCCTATTTTGGGGGCTTCAATGGCAAGTATTGCTTTTGCGATTGCTTTACTGGCTTCCGGACAAAACTCGACTCTTACGGGAACTCTGGCCGGACAAATCGTGATGGAAGGATTTTTAAATATCAGGCTGAAACCTTGGTTAAGACGTTTAATTACAAGATTAATTGCCGTAATTCCGGCCTTAATTGTTGCTATTCTCTATGGTGAAGAAGGTACAACCGAATTGTTGGTTTTAAGCCAGGTAATTTTATCCATGCAGCTCAGTTTTGCCGTAGTTCCGCTGGTGATGTTTACGAGCGACAAAGCCAAGATGGGCGAATTTGTAAATAAGCCTTTTCTAAAAATCTGTGTCTGGATTATTTCATTCATTATCATCGTTTTGAATCTTTATCTTTTGTATCAGACATTTTTCGGGAAATAATTTTTAAATTTTTCAGAAGCTATTTCCCGCTTTCCGCACTCGCTATTTTATAGGTTTCGGCGCGGCAGCGAAGCTGCCGCGCCGAAACCTATAAAATGAGCTCAAACAAAGCTGCAATCAGGGTTATCTATGATTTGCCTTTACCTCAATTTTAGGTAACAACATCAATTTTTTCCAACTCAGATCCTGTTTAAAAATTAACCAAAATTATTTCACAACTCTAAAAGGAGTAATTTTGCCTAATTTTAATGGGATTTTTCGCCCTTCAGGATTGTGTAAACAAAAATTCAATTAAAATTTCGATTTTGAAATAAAATGTAAACAGACTCTAAATCACATTAGAAATCGAAACAATCAAAAAATAATTCAGAATCTCATTTTTAGAGCTTGTTTAAATGAATTGTTTAATCGAAAAGAATCCCATCGGGACTATCTGTTAATAGATAAATTATACAGATCTATTAAAGCTCTGTAAGAGCGACCTGTGAAACAATAATTATCAGGTCGTTCCTACAGAACTCCTCTTTTCTCACATTTCATCCTATTAACAGAATGCTCCTGCGGAGCCTGAGATTATTTTGGTCTTGCAATATTTGAAGATAAATTTTAGAATGTTAATTGAATTTTACAATTTTGTTCAAAAAATATATAAGGTTTCAACAAACTTAACCTGATACTGCGAATTACATTTATTATTAGGTCTGTCAATCTGAACTCGGCGAAGATACAGCTTAATAATTGTTGAAAAATCAATGCAATAAAAATATTTTAATGAAATATAAACAGGTTCTTAAGTACAAAAGAATTCTTCCTTCACAAAATCCCAACAACTAAAAACCACCCCTAAAATCTGCCGAAATGTCACGCTTTTTTCTTTGGCAGAATGTTTGCGAATAAAAATGAAAATAAAGATTGAATTATGGAAAATCAGGATATTAACGAAGAAAGCATCAATAATCAAGAAGATACGAATATCGCAAACGAAGCAGCAACTGAGGAAAATGTGACAGCTCAACCCACTGCAGAGGAACTTTTGGCAGAAGAAAAAGACCGTTACATCAGATTGTATGCAGAGTTTGAAAACTATAAAAAAAGAACTTCTAAAGAGAAAATGGAGTTCTTCCAATATGCCAACCAGGACATGATGATCTCTATGTTGGGTGTTTTGGATGATTTTGAAAGAGCTTTAAAAGAAATCGCTAAAAACGGAAATCCTGCTGATCTACAAGGTGTGGAATTAATTTACAATAAATTCAAAAATAAACTTACTGAAAAAGGATTGAAAACGATGGAAGTAAAGGCCGGAGACGCTTTCAATGTAGACTTCCATGAGGCAATTACCCAGATTCCTGCGCCGTCAGAAGATCTGAAAGGGAAAATCGTAGACGTAATCGAAACAGGATATACTTTAGGCGACAAAGTAATTCGTTTTGCAAAAGTGGTTACAGGAAATTAAAACATAAGCAATAAGCAATGGGTAATAAGCAATTTTGAATATTACCCATTTCTCATTCTAATTACTCATAAAAAAGATGTCAAAAAGAGATTATTACGAGGTTCTTGAGATCAGCAAATCTGCATCGGCCGACGAAATAAAGAAAGCATACCGTAAAATGGCCATCAAATTTCACCCGGATAAAAATCCTGGTGACAAAGAGGCTGAAGAAAAATTCAAAGAAGCAGCAGAAGCTTACGAAGTACTGAGTGACGAGCAGAAACGTGCAAGATATGACCAGTTCGGACACGCAGGAATGGGCGGAAACGGCGGCTTTGGCGGCGGTTTCGGTGGCGGAATGAACATGGAAGATATTTTCAGTCAGTTCGGAGATATTTTCGGTGGTGGTTTTGGAGGATTTGGCGGTGGCGGCGGTGGTCGTCAGCAGGTGAAAGGTTCTAATTTAAGAATCAGAATCAAGCTGAACCTTGAAGAAATGGTAAATGGAACCCAAAAAACCATTAAAGTAAAGAAAATGAAGATGGCAGAAGGTGCCACTTCAAAAACGTGTCCTACTTGTAACGGTTCCGGAGTTCAGCTAAAAGTAATGAACACGATGTTTGGTCAGATGCAGACTCAGACGACTTGCGGAACTTGTCAGGGAATCGGGAAAGTAGCAGATAAAATCCCGGCTGGAGCAAATGCTCAGGGATTAATTAAGGATGAAGAGGAAATTTCAATCAACATCCCTGCAGGAGCCAGAGACGGAATCCAGCTGAATGTAAGAGGGAAAGGTAATGACGCGCCTTTTGGTGGTGTTCCGGGAGATTTATTGGTGATTATTGAGGAAGAAGTTGACAAAGTAATCAAAAGAGAAGGCGATAATCTTCATCAGGAATTATATGTTTCTTTTGCTGAAGCAGCTTTGGGAACGAAGAAAGAGGTTCCTACCGTTGGCGGGAAAGTGAAAATCACGGTGGATGCAGGAACTCAGTCCGGAAAAATCTTACGATTGGCAGGAAAAGGTCTTCCAAGTATTGACAGTTACGGAAAAGGTGATATGTTCATCCACATCAATGTATGGACACCACAAAAACTCACAAAAGATCAAAAAGATTTCTTCGAAAAGCAGATGAACAGCGGAGAAATGGTTGCAGAACCATCCGGAAAAGAAAAAACTTTCTTTGATAAAGTGAAAGATTTATTTAATTAATCATATTTAAAAGAGGCTTATTTTTTAAGTCTCTTTTTTGTTGATATTAATTTTATCTGAAGCTATTTCTTGGTTCCCGTACTCGTTATTTTTTCGGATTCGAGGTTCGGCGGCAAAACCGAAAAAAATGTACTCAAACAAATCCTACGATTAGGTTATTGGATTGGTAGTATCCAATAAACCAGACAGAGTTTTAAGGAAGAGAAAATCCTATAAGGAAACTACAGTATTGCTCATGTTATTTTTAAGGGCAATGATCATTATTATATTTATTTTGGTGGCTTAAAAGGCGGTCAGCTTAAAATACAGGAATAATAAGTCCTTGACAGAAGCTAAAGAACCCAATAAAGGTGAAAATGCTCTTTCACCAAAAATTGCCCTTTTAAGTAAAAATATGCTTGAATTTGCCGAAGAACCTAAGGATGTACAAATTCTCGACGAAAACGGAAATCCTTTAAAAGCAGAAGATCATAACCATCGGTTTTTCGAAGGAGTATGGATGCATCAGTACAACAAGAAATATTACCTGTCCTACTCTACCGGAGACACTCATAAATTGGTCTATGCAATCGGTAACAGTCCTTACGGACCATTCACTTTTCAGGGAGAGATTTTAAGTCCGGTTGTTTGATGGACGACTCATCAGAGCATTGTAGAGATTGGCAAAAAATGGTATCTTTTTTACCATGACAGCAAACCATCCGGTGGAAAAAACCATTTAAGGAGTATAAAAGTAAGGGAGCTTCAGTATGACGAAAACGGGAAAATAAAACCAATGAACGGACAGGATTAATTCTGCTTAATCTTTTACGTTTTAAGTTAAAAAATCGTGGCGGCTTCAATTCCTGAAGCCGCCCCGGTCATTATTATTTATCAAATTTCTATTATCTTTTAGCTAAAGAATAGACTCCTTTTCCGATAGTGAAAATTGCCACTGCAATTAAACCACCTGCAAGGCCTAAAATAACCTCCTTCAAAATCGTAAGCAATTCATTAGAAGACCACGATTCTAAAAAATGGTGAAGAAACTCCACTCTGTGGGCGAAAATTCCACCGGCAACCATAATTAATGCAATTGTTCCGATCACTCCTAAAGCTTTAATCACGATAGGCAAAGCCTTTACCAGTAAATGCCCAAGCTGTCCGAAAAATCCTTTATCGTTACTTTTTTTAATCAATTTAAACCCTGCATCATCCATTCTTACAATCAGTGCCACAATTCCATATACTCCGACAGTCGCAATGAAAGCGACTAGGCTCGTCACTAAAATTTGTGTAATAAAGGGATGGCTTTCTTCCAAAACAGTTCCCAAAGCGATAATCACAATCTCAATCGATAAAATAAAATCGGTGGTAATTGCAGATTTAATCTTTGCTTTTTCTATTTCCTCAGAGCTTTTTTCGTCTTCTACAATCTCTTCTACTACCTCATGACCTTCTTTATCACGGTGAAAAACAAATTCTATAATTTTTTCCACTCCTTCAAAAGCTAAATACAGTCCACCCAGGATCAAAACATAGTTGATGGCCGGAGCGTAGAGCCAGTTCAGCAAAAATACAATAGGCAGAATGATCAGCTTGTTGATGAATGAGCCTTTGGTGATAGCCCACAATACCGGCAGCTCTCTTGAAGAAAGGAAACCTGTAGCTTTTTCAGCATTTACAGCAAGGTCGTCTCCTAAGATTCCCGCCGTCTTCTGTGTTGCTATTTTACTTGTAACCGCCACATCATCCATCAAAGCTGCAATATCATCTAAGATTGCAAAAAAACCAGATGCCATAAGATTTTAATATTTTTTTAATAATTGTTAAAGGGCAAAAATAGATATTTAATTCGATTTATTATATGATTAAAGGTTTTAAGTAAAATTTATTTGGAGCTGTTTCCCGCTTTCCATTACAATCTTTTTTTGCAAAAAGGATTTTCATTGCAATCGGGGCTAAGGTGAAAGTCATATAATCAAACATTCGTAAAATATCCATAGAGTTTGTCATCCTGTAGAGATCTGAGCATAATATTAGAAATAATCGGGAAAGATTCGAGCTAAGATCCTATAGGAATGACAACCTTTGAAAAAAAAATCATTTAACATTTAATAACTTATGACATCCAAAAAGAGACTTTAAAACAAACTTTCATGAGATTTTTTACGGCTTTTCTTTTCATTCTTATTTCAAATTTTACATTTTCACAAGCAAAATATATTTTAGGATTATCAAAAACGGATCATAAAATGGTTGTTTTGGATTACAACTCTCTCGAGATTATTTCTAGAATTCCTGTAGGCGAAGATCCGCATGAAGTTGTAACCTCAGATGACGGCTCAGTGGCTTATGTTGCCAATACAGTAGGGGGGAACCGCTCATGAAATTAATGTAATCGATTTAAAAAATTTAAAACCACTAAAAAATATTGATACAAGACCTTTGTACGGTTCTCACGGACTGGCTTATCTTAATGACAAATTATGGTTCACGGCACAAGGTTCAAAAGCTGTCGGAAGATACGATGTAAAAGAGGATAAATTGGAATGGTCGATGGGGACAGGACAAAATACCACTCATCTTTTATATGTTACTCCAGATGCAGAACATTTTTATGCCACCAACATAGATTCGGGCACGGTAAGCATTTTTTGATCATGTCTTGCTGCAACCTACTGTTCCGCCAACAGGAGTTCTTCTCCCAAACGCAAAACCTCACTGGGATTGGGTACAGACTTTGGTTGAAGTGGGAAAAGGCGCTGAAGGTTTTGATGTTTCAAAAAACGGAAAAGAACTGTGGACAGCCAGACCAGACGGTCATATTATTGTTGTCGACCTTGAAAAAAGAAAAATTAAAAATGATATTGATGCGAAAGTTTTAGGGCTGCATCGCCTGAAATTTACACCGGATGGAAAATCTGTTTGCATTGTAAGCGTAAAAACCGGAGAACTGCTTTTTTATGATGCAAAAACAAGAAAAGAAATCAAGAAAATCAATGCCGGACAAGGAGCGGCTATGTATATGGACGAAGAGAAAGACAGACTTTTCCTAGCCTGCACTCCCAATAATTCTGTTTCTGTCATCGATCTTAGTAAAATGGAAGTCGTAAGAAAGCTGGATATCGGAGGAAGACCAGATGGCATTACCATGGCAGTCGTGAGATGATTATGAATATTTTGTATATTCGTTAAAACCAATATCACCAAATTAACAATGAAACACATTCAGTTATTTTTACTTTTATCTTTTACTTTATTTTTTGCACAAAAGCAGCAGTTTATTTACGAATACAGATTTGTCCCGGATTCTACAGACAGAAGTGCTGTTAGAACAGAATTTATGGCTCTGAATATCAATTCCACGAAATCAGAATTCTATGGATTAGAAAGATTCAAGTCTGATTCTGCGATGCTTGCAGACAGTAAAAAAGGGATTTTCAGCATGCCTCCGAATAAGGAAATGATTGGAGAAAGAGTGATAAAATATCCTAACTCAAGCAAATTAAGCTATATAAAAATTTTGGATGAAAAATATATTGTTGAACAGGATGTAAAACTCAACTGGAACCTGAAGAACGAGTTTAAAACCATCATGAGTTATAAAGCGCAAAAAGCAACCACCGAATTTGGCGGCAGAAGATGGATAGCATGGTTTACTTCAGGAATTCCGTTTCAGGACGGACCTTATAAATTTTCCGGACTTCCGGGACTTATTCTGGAACTTGAAGACAGCACCCACAGTCATATTTTCACCATAAAAGGAATGAAAGATACTGATGAAGAATTTATTTATCCCAACCTAAATAATTACAAGGAAATAAAAATCACGTACCCTCAATTCGTTAAAGTATTTAAAACCAACAGAAAAAATCCCGTCGCTTCTCTGATAGGAAAAATTCCTGACCAAACCGATTCTTCTGGAAAATTTACAAGCGGGCAGCAAATGCTAAAGGAAATCGAAACGATGAGACTGGAGCAGTTTAAAAAGGATAATAATATTATTGAAATTAATCTTTTGAGATAAATGATTATCACTCAAAACATAAGAGCTGTTTTCCTCTTTTTATTAATTTCTTTGTCTTGTTTTGGGCAAAAAGATATCAGTGTGATTGAGTGTAATATAAAATCATTAAAAACTACCTGTTTGGAAAGCTCAAAAATAATTTCAGAAGTGAAATATAAAGTTCAGCATTCGGATCTTGGAAGCGCAAAAATTGACCGAATTTATGGGCGTTTTGAAGATTTAAAGACAGGATTATCTGATAAAAATTTTAACCAGAACAAAATTGACCTTACTTGTGAACAATTAATGCATGATCAAGAAAACAAAATCTACTATTCTCGGGAAAAAAATGATCAGAGAAATTTTTATTTCATATATGAATCGGATAAGTTGATGTATAAAGGAACTGAGGATCTCAAACAGATTAAGCAGATTAATTTGAATTCTGACACTAAATATATTCTGCTTTATAACAAGGAACGTGAAAATGATGAAAATTACGAAGTAAGCTACAATTATTATGATCCGAATGGTCTGCTAATTTACAGTTTTCATCAAAGAGCCAATGAATTTGATGAGTTTACGTATGAATATAACAGAAGTTTGGAATATCATACCATTTATAAAAACGGGGCAATTTGGAAAGAGTATTCAAACCATGATAAAGATGAAATCATAGAAAGTACCGTTATAGAATATATTATTCCTGAATCTTATCAGCTTGATAAAAAGAGCAGACCGTTTTTAAAAGAATCAAAATTTACACTAAAAGATAAAAATTGTCACTGCAGAGAAGGATATGTAACAAAAGTGGAATTCTGGACAAAAAACAAATGTCATGAAGAATATATTTTAGAGTAGTTATATTATGAATATTATAATTTAAATTTAATTTGAGTTGTAATTTTCATTACATTTATTCTATGAAAAAGCTGATTCTTCAATACCATTTCTTCGTTTTAGGGTTAATTGGCTTTGTACTGAGTTCATGCAATACAAGAAAATTCAAAGTCTGGGTGGGAACCAATAACGACCAGAAAATCTATAACCTCAAATATGGCGAGCACAAAAGACAGAAAATGGATGTTTTTCTGCCATCCGACTATCCCGAAAATTCTCCGGTGGTATTAATTGTACATGGCGGTGCATGGACTCTGGGCAAAAAAGAACACATGATCCAGATTCAGAAAATGCTTTTTAAGAATAATATTCCGAGTATTAATATGAATTACCGATTGGTTTCCCAATCAAAAAAGATTACATACAGAGAGCAATTGGAAGATATTGCTTCTGCTATTTTAAAATTTAATACTTTGGCTCACAAAGCGGAACTTCAGCCCGATAATTATATTCTTTTGGGCGAAAGTGCGGGAGGACACCTGGCTTTACTCTATGGCTATCAGCATCCGGATCAGGTCAAAAAAATTATCTCTTTAAGCGGCCCTACGGATTTCTATTCACCGGACTATCTTCGTTCCTTTTATTCAAAATACACGTCCCCTACTTTTCAAAAAGTAGTCGGAGAAAAATTTGATCGCAAGAATGTGTCCGAAGAGTTTAAAAAAGCAAGTCCGATTGCCAATGTTTCTCATGTTCCTACGCTATTGTTTCAGGGAAATCAGGATTTTTTGGTCAATCAGCATCAAGGTTTGGCTTTGGATTCTGTACTTACAGCCCAAAATATTCCTCATAAATTGATCTTTATGAAGAAAACGGGTCACGTTCCAAGATTTTTCAACAAAAAGAAAAGGGACAGCGTTATTTACCCTAATATTCTGGAATGGATAAAAAATGATTCTCCTCATAGCTACGATTGAGCGTTAGGTTTAAGCGCTTTTTCATGATTAGGCTCGGCGGCTTCGCCGCCGAGCCTAATCATGATGAAAAGAGTAGCGAAAGCGGGAATTGCTCCAAAAAAATAACCCGCTCAAATGAACAGGTTACCTTTATAATTTTAAACTTAATTTTTATTTTTCATCTTCATCAAAATTATGATTTTCGTATTTTGAAAAATCTTCCTTTTTACCGAACAGAAACTTAATAATTACAGGAACTGTAGTTATCAGCACAATCACGATAATAATAAGTTCGAGTTTCTTTTTAAGATCAATTCCGAACTGATCGATGAATAATTTATCCAGGTAATGTCCCGCAAAAATTAAAAGAAAAGACCATAAAACTGCTCCGATAATATTATCTCGTAAGAAATCTTTTTTATCCATTTTTACGATTCCCGCAACAATAGGTGTAAACGTTCTTACCACCGGTAAAAATCTTGCCATAATAATCGCTAATGCTCCGTTTTTCTCAAAAAAATCATGAGCCTGATATAAATATTTCTTCTTAAATAACCATGTATCCTGCTTTTTGTATAATGCAGCTCCTGTTTTTCTCCCAAAATAATAGCCTACCTCGTTACCGATAATTGCAGCAACTGCTACGGAAATTGCCAGAATAAACGTATCTAAAAAATCGCTCCCCGTAGAGCCGAAAGTCTCTTTGATGATTTCAACAGCATATATTCCCGATACGAAAAGTAATGAATCTCCCGGTAGAAAAAATCCTACAAAAAGACCGGTTTCCGCGAAAATAATGAACAAAATCAGCCAAAATCCTCCAAGCTTGATGTAAAACTCAGGGTTTAATAAATCTTTCCAACTATTGTAATCTTCCATACGTTTTGATAAGTAACAAAAATAGGATTAATAAACGTCAAAAAGAAATTTATTTCACGATTTTAACGAAATTTAAACATGACATTTACAGGTCCATATCATCGTCTGAAACTGCCGTTCCATCCGCCATTAAGAAGGCTTTAAGGAATGGTGTTAGATTTCCGTTCATTACAGAATCCACATCCGAAGTTTCATATCCCGAACGGACATCTTTTACCAATTTATAAGGATGCATTACGTAGTTTCTGATCTGGCTTCCCCACTCTATCTTCATCTTGTTGGCTTCTATTTCGTTACGGGCTTTCATACGTTCTTCCAATTCCATTTCGTACAATCTCGAACGAAGCAATTGCATTGCTTTTTCTTTATTCTGAAGCTGGGAACGAGACTCTGAGTTTTCAATAATAATCCCTGTTGGTGCGTGACGAAGACGGACCGCCGTTTCCACCTTGTTGACGTTCTGCCCCCCCGCTCCGGAAGATCTCATCGTTTCAAAGCTGATGTCGGCAGGATTGATATTAATTTCAATAGTATCGTCTACCAAAGGATAAACATATACAGACACAAAACTCGTATGGCGTTTCGCATTAGAATCGAAAGGCGAAATTCTTACCAGTCTGTGAACCCCGTTTTCCCCTCTCAGATATCCGAACGCAAACTCTCCGTCGATTTCTAGTGTTACTGTTTTTACGCCCGCAACATCACCTTCCTGAAAATTCAGTTCACGGATTTTATAGCCTTGCTTTTCAGACCACATGGTGTACATTCTCATCAGCATTGCAGCCCAGTCACAGCTTTCTGTTCCTCCCGCTCCAGCTGTGATTTGAAGCACTGCAGAAAGTTCGTCACCTTCATTGGAAAGCATATTTTTGAATTCAAGATCTTCGATTTTTTCCAGTAATTGAGGAAAAGCTTCATCCAATTCTTTTTCGGAATCGGGATCTTCTTTTGCAAATTCCATTAAAACCTGAAGATCTTCAAACTGTGTGTTGATTTCTTCGTAAGCTTCTACCCATTTTTTCTTAGAACGAAGTAACTTTAAAAATGCTTCAGCCTCTTTCGGTTTGTCCCAAAATTCCGGAGCTGCTGTTTTTTCATCATCATTGGCTATTTCCACCTTCTTTTTTTCAATCTGAAGGTAAGTATATAAATCCTCAATTCTTGATTGAGTTTCTTTTATCTGGTCGTTGTTGATCACGATTGTTTATTTTTTGCAAAAGTAAGAATAAAAAGTAACTGATAATATTGTAGGCTCACTTAGAACTGTGTATGGTTGAAAGGAGCCTGTTTAAATTAAGTTTTACCATAAAGGAAATTCTATTTATCTCAGGTTTTCAAATGTATGTTAGTGAAAATTACTTTTGCAGCCTGGCCTTTAATGACCGATTTACTTCCAAAAAGATTATCCCTGACTTTCATCATCTTCACCATTATGATGAAAACCTATCGCTCTTCTAGGCTCTTCCACTATTTTATAAGCATCCAGCTCCAATTTTAAGCTGTGAATTCTCTGTTGAAACTGGTCAAAATTATTAATAATAGCATCACCCAAAAACCTTGCAACCTGATCCAGATATTCTTCTGTTAACTTTCCGGCTGCGTCTCTCAATGCACTATTTAGAATAGTCTGATCGATTTTCATATTTTCATTTCTGGTTCTTTGATACTGATTTTTAATTCTCTTTTTTAAGCTTTGGGTAAAATCAATCAGCATTGTATTGCTGAACGCCTTCATCTGTAAAGAAATGCCGTGCCAGAAAGGAACTTTATCAGCTTTATTGTTTTTCAGTATTTTAAATAAAAGAGAGTCTTTTTCAAGTTTTCTCGTCATGGCATACAAAATAATTTCAGACCTTTCTGCATGATTAGGAGGGAAAACAGGAATCATGACATCAAATCTTCCCGGTGCCAGAATCTCTTCATCAATTTCGGAAACAGAATTGGCAGAACCTACCATCAACAGGTCTTCCTGCTCGAATTTTGAAATATAGTGAAGAATAATTTCCTGTGTTTCTAGATTACAGGAAGCAACATTGTTATCGGCTTTTCTCGACATCATAATTTCATCAAAATCTTCCAGAAACATCAGCACTTTATCTTCCTTCATCATAGTAACCAAGAAATCGTTAAAATTGGTACGGTTTCCATCAACGAAAGATGTCCCGAGGTAATGTTTTTTCACCTCTTTGAACTGATACCCGATAATCTCTGCAATTTTGTTCGCCCAAAATATTTTCCCGCTTCCCGGAGGTCCGTACAAAATAATTCCCGCCGGTTTATTGATTCCCCAGTCTTTAATTTGCTGTGGATTCAGAAACGGCTCCAGCACTCCTGAAATATAGAAAAATAAATCTCTATACCCGATAAAATCTCTTTTCTGAAGGCTCGTTTTATGCCCAAAGTAATTGTAGACGAACTGATAATTCCCGCCTAATTTAATATCGATTCCATAGCTTGAAATGGAGGACTTGAAAAATCCATTATCAAAAATATTCGGGTCGGCTTCCTTAATTGCTTTTTCTACCTTTTCTTTAGGCTGCTTAATAGTTTCAGCAATTTGCTCCAGAGTTTTTGTTTTATCTAAATCTTTTTCATAAACCCTTAAAAAATCAATGTTTTCTCGGGCAAACTTCTCAAAATCTTCTTTCACCTCGAAATTCGTACTGATGCATACTCCCAAATCAAGATCAAAATCCTGAATAAATTGTTTTATAGCTTCGGCAGAAACATTCAGTTCCTTTGCCAGTTCGATAAGTTTCATAATTGTTGATTAATTCTACCAAATTTAATGCATTTGTAATATATTTTAAATTGATTTATGATAATTCTGTAACAAATCCTAATTTATATAGACTACTACTATGTAAAACAAATTACATGGAAAAGATTTTATCAGTAAAGAATCTGACGAAGAAATTTAAGAGAGTTGTCGTAAACAATATTTCTTTTGACGTCGAAAAAGGAAATGTCTATGGACTGTTAGGACCTAACGGTAGCGGTAAATCCACGACTTTTGGAATGCTACTTTCTACCATTAATCCTACCAGCGGAGAATGGTATTGGTTTGGAAAGAAGGGAACAGATCCGGATACTTTGAAAAATATAGGGGCGATTATCGAACAGCCCAACTTTTATCCTTATCTGAGTGCCGAAACCAATCTTAAAATCGTAGCCCAAATCAAGCACACCCCGTACTCCAGAATTGAGGAAGTTTTAAAAACCGTTGGCCTTTATGAAAGACGAAAAGACACCTTCAAAACCTATTCTTTAGGAATGAAGCAGCGTCTTGCCATTGCTTCAGCCATGCTGAACAATCCGCAGGTTCTCATTCTTGATGAGCCCACAAACGGTCTGGATCCTGAAGGGATTATCCAGATCAGGGAAATCATCAGCAATATTGCCAAACAGGGCATTACCATCATTATTGCCAGCCACCTTCTGGATGAAATCGAGAAAATCTGCAGCCATGTCATTGTTTTAAAGGAAGGAACTTCGCTGTACTGCGGAAGAGTGGATGAAATGACGGCCAATAATGGTTATTTCGAATTAAAAGCAGACAATAACACCTTATTATTAAATGTTTTGAATGAGCTTCAGTGGTTTACATCGATTAATCAGGATGGTGATCTCCTGAAAGCCCAGATTCGTGACGATGCATCGATTTCTGCTTCAGCATTAAACCAGAAACTGGCAGAAAAAGGGATTTTCCTTTCCCATTTAACAAAGAAAAAACTGTCTCTTGAATCTCAATTCCTTGAACTTGTAAAGACAAAATAATCATGATAAAATTATTAAAACTAGAATATTACAAAAATCTGAATTACAGACCATTCAAGATTTTCACCATCCTTTATTTTGCCATTCTTATTGCTTTGCTTTTCATAGGATTGGTAGACTTTGACCTCTTTGGCGGAACCATTAATCTGAAAGAACAGGGAATCTATAACTTCCCCGAAATCTGGAATTTCACAACCTGGATCGTTGGTCTTTTGAAAATTTTCCTGGGCTTAATTATTGTTTTTTCAATCTCACAGGAGTTCAGCGACAGAATGTTTAAACAGAATACCATTGACGGACTGAGCAGAAAAGAATTTATCGGTTCAAAATTACTGACGATCAGCATTTTTACGATTGTTTCCACTGTTATTGTGTTTGCAATAACGATGTTTTTAGGATATCAGTATTCCAACACCACCGATTCGGCAAAAGTTTTTGAGGAAATATTTTTTATCGGAAATTATTTTGTAAAACTGTTTACATTTTTCTGTTTTCTGATGTTCCTTTCCATTCTATTGAGGAAATCGGTTTTCGTATTTCTTGCATTTTTTGTTTTCTGGATCGTAGAAAGCATATTATCTGCCATGGAAACTTTTGTAAAGGTAAAAGGAATGCAAGGACCTCAAAGAAATGATGTCTTACAAAATGATTTTTTTGCGTCTCATCTTTTACCCTTGGAAAGTATGTCGAGCCTGATTCCCAATCCCATGATGAGGTTGAACATGGCCAAAATGATGGGTTTAAAATACGAGTTCCACTACCCTACAGAAAACATGATTGCCTGCCTGGTCTGGTGTGCAATTTTCATTTTTGGATCGTATTGGATCTTGAGAAAAAGAGATTGGTAAGGTTTTTGATTGTTACTAAAAACTTTAAATATTTAAAGATTATTTTTTTGAAAAAGTGATTCAATTGTTGAATCACTTTTTTTGGCTTAAAATTTTCATTCGGTTTGAACAAAATAATTGCCATGAAGAAAATTTTCTATGTTCCGGGATTGATCAGTGCTTTGTTGATACCGGTTTTGTTTTGGTATTATGGAAATCAAAAATTTGAAGAGGTAAACCTAAGAGTAATAGATATTGGACTTCCTGCTAAATCTCATGACGGAAAAGAATTAGCATTTGCAAGTTTTGAACCTTATCGAAAATGGAATTATAAAAAAATTATAGTAAAGCCCAATTCAGCAAAAGAAAATTCTAAATTTCATGTTTCTGAGATTAAAAAACTTCAAAAAGAAAATAGAGAAAAATCCGGAATAGAATTTATTTTAAGTGATGAAAATACTTATAATGATATTGTTGCTTTGTTGAATGATATGAAACTTACTAAACAACCTACCTATCACTTAGACCTTGATAAAACAGGGCATTTTTTTGTAGTTAATCAGCCTCTTATTTCAAATAGTCCTATGTATAATGATGATACAATAGGAAGATGTGGAAATGAAGTCATAGATTTTACTAATGAACAATTTAGAATATCACTCTTAAAGGGTTTTTCAAAATTTGAGTATCAGCTTACAAAATTGCCTGAACAGTCTTTTTATATCATCTTTGGATTTTTATTATTTTTAAATATTTCCATGTTGAGTATTAAAGAAAGATTTCAATTCCAGAGATTTGAAATAATTAAATAGATTCTTCACTCCGCTTTGCTTCGTTCTGAATGACAGCGTATTAATCTTTTGAATTTAAAATAAGAAAAGACTGCCTTTCGACAGTCCTTACAATCACCTCACTTAATAATACACTTATTTTTTATCTAAAAGAGAAATATATTCTCCGTAACCTTCTTTCTGCATATCAGCCTTCGGAACAAACTTCAGTGAAGCAGAATTGATGCAGTAACGAAGTCCGCCTTTGTCCGCAGGTCCGTCATTGAAAACGTGCCCCAAATGCGCATCTCCCGTTTTACTTCTTACCTCAACTCTTGTCATTCCGTGAGAACGGTCTAATTTTTCATCAATCAACTGTTTTGTAATTGGTTTTGAAAAACTTGGCCACCCACAACCTGATTCAAATTTATCGGTTGAAATAAATAAGGGTTCTCCCGTTGTAATATCTACATAAATTCCTTCACGGGTCTCATCCCAGTATTCGTTTTGGAAAGCCCTTTCTGTACCATTTTCCTGAGTTACTCTATATTGTTCGTCTGATAATTCTTTTTTTAGTACGGCTTTATCTTTTTTTTGGTATTTCATTTCTTTATTTTCTTTTTTAGTAGGAAGCGGGTTGGCTTTTCTTGCCATTTCAAACAATCCCGGCTCTATATGACAGTAACCTCCCGGATTTTTATCCAGATAATCCTGATGATAATCTTCCGCTTTATAGAAATTTTTCAAAGGAATAGTTTCTACTAAAACCGGTTTGTCATAATTCTTGGATAATTTCTGAACCTCTTCTTTTATGATAGCTTCCGTAGCTTTATCAGTAGAATAAATTCCTGTTCTGTACTGATCACCTCTGTCATTTCCCTGTTTGTTCAAACTTGTAGGATCAATTGTTTTAAAATACAGATCAATTAAAAGTTTGAGATCAACCTGCTCAGGATCATATTTCACTTTTACAGTTTCCGCAAAACCTGTGGTGTGGCTTACTACTTCTTCATAGGTAGGATTTTCTTTATTTCCATTGGCATATCCTACTTCGGTTCCTACAACGCCTCGAATTTGCTGAAAAAAGTGTTCAGTTCCCCAAAAACATCCGCCGGCAAAATAAACTTCTTTTACATTTCTGTTGTCCATAATGGTCTCATTTTCTTTTTTAGTTTCTGTGGATTTTGGTTTGGCATCTCCACAGCTTGTCGCAAAAACTGCTATACCCAGAACTACTCCAAGCAATATTAATATGTTTTTCATTTTTATCTTTTTATTCATTTTTAATTCTTTTGGTCAATTAAAAATCTGCAATTTCTTATTACAAATCTCGGACTAAAAATACTGATGAATCAGTGATAGTTTCTATCGAAATGATAGTATAATTATTTTCGATTTATCTATAATTATATACGATCAATATTCAAAGTTGGTTTTATATGAAAGAGAGATTTCGTAAGAATCCCGTTGATTTAGTTTTAAGATTTTCCTGTTCATTTTAGCGATTTTGAATTAATACTTTGTCATTTTCAAAAGTATAGTCGGAACAATTTCAAAATCCTGACAACGATTTTATTAAATATCTAAATTTTTAAATATTTTTTCTTTAAAACTCTGAATTTCAGAATCATTAATTTCAATATTTTCTTCACGAGAAAGTTTTCTTTTTAGAATATTGTCTAAAATTTCCAGTTTTTCTTTATAAGCCCTGCACCATTTGCAGATTCTCAGATGCACGTTCAGCTTCCAGTTCTCCTTTGGAGAAATGTCATCTGCATTTCGCTTTTCCATCAGTAAAGTGGCTTCACTGCAAGGTAAAAAGATAATATGTATTAGTTTTCTTAACATTTTCAATCCCTTATGATTTGGCAAACCAGTTAAATTCCAGGCATTCCCGCAACTGCATCCTGCTTCGCTGTAAAATCTTCCAAAGATTAGTCGAAGAAATATTCAATTCCTGACTCACTTCGGGTGCTTTTTTTTCTTCAAGATAATACATTTTCATCGGAATCTTCCATCTGGAGGGCAAATCTTCGATACAGTCTTCCAATGTTTTATTAAAATCTCCGTTGTCGAGAAGTTCGGTTTCTTTCTCGGAGGCATCCCAATCATTAAGGACATCATCATTTTTCCACGAACCGTTTTCTTCAAAAAAATGGTCTAATTTTATATGTGGTTCGGATTTATATTTTTTACGGTAAAAATCAGCAACTTTATTACTGAGAATCGTCATTAGCCATGTCAAGGGTTTACTTTTCCCTTCAAAATTATCATACGACGAAAAAGCCGAAATAAAAACCTCCTGAACAATATCTTCTGCCTCAATTTTATCCGAAAGCAAATAAACTGCCCTTCTCAGCAATGGTTCAGAGTATTGTTCTATCCAGTTTTTAATTGTTTCGTTTTTTGTCATATTCAAGCTTTATCTTTTTCAGATCATCACGAATATAGTAAGTTAAAAGGAAAGAACAAAAAAATACACAGCATGAAGTTTATATGAATAAGCATGTAGATTTCTTCGTCGTTGAAATGATAAAATTCAAACAGACTCTTAAAACAGTAAACTATATTTTAGTATTCCTTTAAAAACCTTAAATTTGCATCTTATCAAAAATCTGTAAAAGCAAAAGCAATATATCATTATGACATCACAAGAGATTCGTCAGAAATTTTTAGATTATTTTAAAAGCAAAGGCCACCTTATCGTTCCTTCTGCGCCTATCGTGCTGAAAGACGACCCTACCCTCATGTTTTCCAACTCGGGAATGACGCAGTTCAAAGATTATTTTTTAGGTTACAAAGAGCCTAAAGCCCCAAGAATTGCCGATACTCAGAAATGTTTAAGAGTTTCAGGGAAGCATAATGATCTGGATGATGTGGGGAGAGATACCTATCACCACACCATGTTTGAAATGTTGGGGAACTGGTCTTTTGGTGATTATTTCAAAAAAGATGCTATTGCTTTTGCCTGGGAATTATTGACGGAAGTTTTCGGAATCCCGAAAGAAAACCTGTATGTAACGATTTTTGAAGGAGATGCTTCCGAAAATCTTGAAAGAGATCAAGATGCCTATAATTTCTGGAAATCTCACATTTCGGAAGACAGAATTATCAACGGAAATAAAAAAGACAATTTCTGGGAAATGGGAGAAAGCGGACCTTGCGGACCATGTTCTGAAATCCACGTAGATTTGAGAAGCGAAGAAGAAAAAGCTAAAGTTTCAGGATTGGAACTGGTGAACAACGACCACCCACAAGTAGTGGAAGTCTGGAATCTCGTTTTCATGGAATTCAACAGGAAAGCCGACAGAACGTTAGAAAAATTACCTGCACAACATGTGGACACCGGAATGGGCTTTGAGCGTCTTTGTATGGCGCTTCAGGGAAAGTCTTCCAATTACGACACCGATGTTTTCACACCGTTGATTGCTAAAGTTGAAGAACTTTCCGGTAAAAAATATACCGGAATTTTAGAAGACGAAAAAGATATCGCCATCCGTGTTGTGGTAGATCACATCAGAGCGGTTTCCTTCGCGATTGCAGACGGACAACTGCCATCCAACGGAGGTGCAGGGTACGTAATCAGAAGAATTTTGAGAAGAGGAATTTCTTATTCTTACCGATTCTTAGAGATGAAAGAACCTTTCCTTTATCAGTTGGTTGCAGTGCTTCAGGAGCAAATGGGTAAATTCTTCCCGGAATTGGAAAAACAGGGAACTTTGGTTACTGAAGTCATTAAAAGTGAAGAAGAATCTTTCCTTAATAAGATTGAAAATGGATTAATCAGAATCAACAATATCATCAAAGACACCCAAAACAAAGGAGAAACTGTAGTTCCCGGAAATTTGGTTTTTGAATTGTATGACACCCACGGATTTCCTGCAGATCTTTCAAGAATTATCGCCGAAGAAAAAGGGCTAACAATTGATGAAAAGGGCTTTGACGAGGAAATGAAGAAGCAAAAAGATCGTTCAAGAGGTGATTCTGAACAAAAAGTTTATGATTGGGTAAATTTAGAAGAAAGAGAAGAAAACTTCGTTGGTTACGATAAATTTGAATCTGAAACATACATTACAAGATACAGAAAAGTAGAAAATAAAGACGGAGAATTTTATCAGGTGGTGTTGAGCGAATCGCCTTTCTATCCGGAAGGTGGTGGACAAATCGGTGATAGAGGTGTCCTTGAAAATGCTACGGAAAGTTTCGAAGTTTTAGATACAAAAAAGGAAAACGGATTGATTATTTCTTTAATCAATGGGCTTCCGAAAGACGCAGGTGCACTTTTCTATGCGAAAGTAAATGTAACCGACAGAAAAAATTCTCAGGCGAACCACTCTGTAACGCACTTGTTGCATGAAGCGTTGAGAGAAGTTTTGGGAACTCACGTTGAGCAGAAAGGTTCTTACGTTGGTCCGGATTATCTGCGTTTTGACTTCTCCCATTTCAATAAAATGACTGAGGAAGAATTGACTTTGGTTGAAGATAAAGTGAACCAAAAAATCAAGGACAGTATTGCTTTACAGGAATTCAGAAATATCCCAATTCAGGAAGCTTTTGATAAAGGAGCAACCGGACTTTTTGGTGAAAAATATGGTGATTATGTAAGAATGATCCAGTTTGGAACCTCAATGGAACTTTGTGGTGGAACTCACGTGAAAAACACTAGTGAAATTGGTCATTTTAAAATTATTTCTGAAAGTTCTGCAGCAGCAGGAATCAGAAGAATTGAAGCCATTTCCGGAGATAAATCTGCAGAATATTTCAAAAGTTTAGAAAAGCAAATTACTGAACTTTCTCAATTACTGAAATCTAAAGATGTTGTAAAATCTATCGAGAAATTAATCTTAGAAAATTCAACATTAAAATCAGAAGTTGAAGCATTCAAAAAAGAAAAAGCAAAAGGCGAAATCGGCGACTGGAAAGGTGCTTATGAGCAAAAAGGGGATAAGTTACTTTTAGTGAAAAAAACTTCTTTGGATGCCGGTTCGGTAAAAGATATCGTCTTCCAGTTGAAGAAAGAAATCCCGACTTCTATAACGGTTATTTTGTCTGACGCAGACGGAAAACCAATGATTACCGTTGGCGTTTCTGATGATTTGGCAGGTGTTTATCAGGCCGGAGCATTGATTAAAGATTTAGCTAAAGAAATCCAAGGCGGTGGTGGTGGAAACCCAGGTTTCGCAACGGCTGGAGGAAAAAATCTTGATGGCTTGGAAAATGCTTATCAGAAAGCTTTGAATATTTAATTCTAAAAAGTATTTCTAAATATAATAAGACAGTTGTTTTTACGACTGTCTTATTATTTTTATCAAGGCTAATCGTCGCGTCAATTCGAGTAATTTTTTGCAAAAAAATTGTATCGAGAAGTTTATGATGTGAAAACTAATTTTGTCCTTCAGGTCAAAAGTTCTCGATACATTTTTCTTCCACTTCGTTACAGAAAAACACTCGAACTGACGACCGACTAACGGAGCAACTTTCTTCATATAAACCGATCGTCACTTCGAGTAACGGAGCGAAGCGGAGTGTATCGAGAAGCTATGATAAAAAAGACAGATTTTGTCCTTCAGTTCATTGGTTCTCGATACATTTTTCTTCCACTTCGTTACAGAAAAATACTCGACCTGACGAGCGACTAACGGAGCAACTTTCTTCATATAAACCGAACGTCACTTCGAGTAACGGAGCGAAGCGGAGTGTATCGAGAAGCTATGATAAAAAAGACAGATTTTGTCCTTCGACTCACAGGTTCTCGATACATTTTTCTTCCACTTCATTACAGAAAAACACTCGAACTGACGAGCGACTAACGGAGCAACTTTCTTCATATAAACCGATCGTCACTTCGAGTGCGGAGCGAAACGGAGTGTATCGAGAAGTTTTGTTGAAAAATACTCTAACTGACGGTGGTGGCGACTCATAATAAATCAATAAGAAAAAATATCATCTACCAAACTTCTTTTTCGCAAGATTAGGCAAATCTTCATACCGTCCCTCAATTAATGCTAATTTCTTTGCCTGAGACCAATTCTTAATCTTTTTCTCAAAAGTAATCGCTTGTTCGATATCCATAAACTGACAAAAATAAACTAATTGCAAAGGGCGTCTTGAGAAGGTATAAGAACCAAAATATTTACCATCCTGATGTTCGTCAAAACGTTTGTAAACATTTTCAGTGATACCAGTGTAATAGGTATTGTCTGAGCAAAGTAATATGTAGACAAATGATGTTTGCATGATTAATTGTTTAATGCTTTATTTCGATACTCCCCGTCACTTCGAGTAAGCTTTTGCAAAAAAGCTGTATCGAGAAGTTTGTGATGAAAAGACAAATTTGTCCTTCGGTTCACCGGTTCTCGATACATTTTTCTTCCACTTCGTTACAGAAAAAACACGAACTGACGAGCGACTAATGGAGCAACTTTCTTCATGTAAACCGAACGTCACTTTGAGTAACAGAGCGAAGCGGAGTGTATCGAGAAGTTTTGTTGAAAAGACAAATTTTGTGCTTCGATTCACCGGTTCTCGATACATTTTTCTACGCTACGCTTCGAAAAACACTCGAACTGACGAGCGACTAACGGAGCAACTTTCTTCATATAAACCGATCGTCACTTCGAGTGCGGAGCGAAGCGGAGTGTATCGAGAAGCTATGATAAAAAAGACAGATTTTGTCCTTCAGTTCATTGGTTCTCGATACATTTTTCTTCCACTTCGCTACAGAAAAACACTCGAACTGACGAGCGACTGACGAGCAAACTTTTTCACACCGGAGTTACAGGAGGAACTTCCTGCAATCCGCTTGGAGTGTCGTAGATGATGTAGTCGTTGTACTTGGCTTCGTTGGTTTCGTAGAAAATATCCTGACCGATACCTGCGTATTTTGTGAGCAGCTGATAAAGTTTGTTGAGGGCTTCTACTCTACCTTCAGCGGAGACATCACGATCGGATATTCCTTGTGCCTGTTTGTCGATGGCAACATCCAGTGCATCACGTTGTGTGACAAGAGTGGTTAGTTTTTCCGGGGTTAAACCTTCATCAGCAAGTTCGGTAAGGTATTTCTCTGCCGTAAGGCTCATGATTTTGGCGACACGTACAATTTCCGCATCACTTTGCTGACTGATTAAGGCATCGCCGAATTCCTTGTATTTGGCACTGTGCTGTCCGAAAACATTTTCCGCCATATTGAAAATACTACGCATGGATTTTTCCAATGCTTTTCTGGCGACTTCTTTTTGTTCGGTGAGATTTATTTTGATGGCTTCCAGCTGTTCATCGCTTGGGAAACTGTCTACTGTGTTTCGGGCCGTCGTGAGTTCGGTCTTTTTTGCAGTGTTGTAGCCACGATCTGTAAATTCGGTGATGTCTCTGTCGATTAAAGCAATGAATTCATCTGCTTTTTGTTTCAGGACAGAATCTGCAAGTCTGAAAGTACGGGTAACCTGTTCTTTTTTCATAATGGATTTTGTTTTTTGGGTTTAAAATATAGTATTGAAGTCTAAATTTATCTTTTGTGTTCATTCAGCAATTTTCACAAAACGGCTGTAAAGTATTGGAAAATAACAAATTGTACTTGATCGGCTCTTCGAACTGGTTGATTGGCTCTTCGAAGCGGTTGATTCCCTCTTCGAACTACTTGATTGCTTCTTCGAACCAGTTGATTGCCTTTACGAAACACTTGTACGACCTTTCGAAGGAGTTGCTGGTCTTAACGAAATGCCTGAACGTTATTTCTAAACGGTTGAAGCAGTCTTCAAACTCCTTGAGCGATCTAACGTAACGCTTTATCCGTTTTTGAGCTCAATAAGTTGTTGCTTAAAATTGTGTTTTTTGAATCCGAAAGTACCGGAAGCCTGTGCATGAACTGCGGGATTATTTTTAAATATCATCATTTTGTTTTTGGTTGTTCTTAAAACAAATATAAAAATATTTTTGAATAGTATGGGATTAGGATTTTATTTTTTTAAATGAGAAAACCTTATAAATAAATACACTTCATTTGAATAGGCATAGTTATTAGTTCCTATTTAAATTTTTGTTATATTTTTACCAAAGAAATCAATTATTATGAAAGTCAAATTAGGTCAAGCTGTAAAAATGTTTTTTGGAAATTCATCACTTGAAATGGTGTATTTTGAAGCCTTAAGTAACGCTATGGATGCTGGTGCAACACTAATTGATATTAAGATTTCAATTGATGCAGTAAATAGACCCGAAACATTAACTGTAGAAATTATAGATAACGGGGTTGGATTTGATGATAATCGATATAAAAAATTTTCAAATCTATTTGATGTTGAGGAAAGTTCACACAAAGGTCTTGGAAGGCTTGTCTACTTGTGTTACTTTGACGAAATAATTGTACAGAGTCAATTTGAAAAGGACAAAAAACGATTATTTACTTTTAATCAACAATTTGAAGAAGAAAAATTTAGCATTATTAGTAATAGTTCTGAACAAATTGGCACATCATTAAAAATGCAAAGTTATACATTGCAAAAAATAGCAAAATCTGAATATATATATCCACAATTCTTAAAAAAAAGAATCCTACAAGAGTTTTACTCACGACTTTTTAAATATAAAATCGAAAATAGGATTATTGAAATAAATATTTTTGCCACAATTGACGGTAAATCTTATAAAGAATTTCTAACAAGCAGCGAAATACCCGATATGCAATGTGTGAACATTGACGATAGTAGCCTAAACTTGTATGAAAATTTTCAATTATATTATTCGATTGAAAAATGTGATCCACATGAAACGGCACTAATATCAGCTATATCTGTTGATAATAGAACCTTTAAAGTAGAATTGGTGGCAGATGAAAATATTCCAACTGGATATAAAATGATTTTTTTACTCTTCTCAGATTTTTTCACAGGAAAAGTCGATGCGGCAAGACAAAATCTAACACTTACCAAAGTGGAATTAAAAGAGATACAGAAATTATTTCGAAAAAAAGTTACATCACTGATAGAAAAACATATTCCGCGCGTAAAAGTCACCAATGAAAAAATTAAAACTAGTCTTATAGACAGATATCCTCATTTAAATGGTTATTTTGACACTGATAATATAGGTTACATTAAAAGAAACGAAATACTAAGAAATGCTCAAGAAGAATTTTTTAAGGCACAAAAAGAACTGCTTGATGCAACTCAGTTAACCGATGAACAGTTTAAAAAATCTCTCGAAATTTCTGATAGAGCTTTAACGGAATATATTTTATTTAGACAACTAACTATTGAAAAACTTAGAAATTCTACTAAAGATGATTCAGAGACTTATTTACATGAAATTATCGCATCAAAAGGGAAGAATGGGAAATTTTTAAAAGAGAATCTCATAAATGATATTTATAAAAATAATTCTTGGCTTTTAGATGATAAATACATGACATATGAAGTCACTTTAAGTGATAGAGAAATGTCCGAATTAGTTACTTATTTGGTTGATGAGGAAGTAGAAAAAGATATAGATAGACCTGATTTTGCCTTCATTTTTTCAAATAATCCCAACGAAAATAAGCCTTTTGATGTGGTGATAGTTGAAATTAAAAAACGTGGGGTTAATCAATATGATAACTTAAAAACTATTAATCAGTTAGAAACTCGTGCGAGAAATCTAAATAAATATTATAATAATAAGGTACAGCGTGTTTGGTATTATGGAATTATCGAATTTAACGATGAAATTGAGTTAGCATTATCTGGCCGTTTTACCGAATTATATTCAAGTGGGAAATTATATTATACAGAAACTGAAGTAGCTATTTCATTACGGCCGAAAATGACAATTCCAATTGGAATTTTTATGTGGGATATTGATGCCGTCGTACGAGACGCAGATGCTCGTAACAGTACATTTTTAAACTTTATTAAAAGTAAGTTTTCAACACAATAGATTCACTCTCTCTAAATATTATTATAACTAGATATATAATAAACAAGCACTCAATTGAGTGCTTGTTTTAAATTTCTTCAAAAAATTCTACTATCTCACTTTCCTGTCTAGGATTAGGTCGGAATTTCCCAGAACAATAATATGCTTCTTGCAAAGCTTCTTTTATAGCTATAGCAGTTTCCTTATCTTGTGCATAGAACTCAAATTTGGCTATTTCTTTGTTACCTCCTTGGGCTACTGAATACATCGCTGTAATTGTAAATTAATATTTTTTCATTAATTTATTTTTTTAAATATAGTTTAAAATTTAAATAAAAAAAATAGATTTTTGAATTGTTGTTTTTGATTTGTAATCTTATAACTTATAATAATTTTTACTCAAACCGACGGAATTCAAATTTTAGAAATATTGGAGACTTTCAGAAAGCCTTAAAAACTCTTAAATAAAATTTCAATTCTCATTCATTAATGAAATTATACACTGAAAAATCAATCTTATTCAATTGAAACACAACCCATTTTATTTTTAACAAAAGATTATATTTTTTCATGAAGTTTTGTAACCTTCTTATCAATAGTTTTGTCTTACTAATAAACAAGATTAATGACCAGACTTTTATTTTCACTGTTTTTATTCTCAACAGCATTACTTTTCGGACAGGTTCAACTGAAAGTTATCAGTAAAGCCAATAAAGAACCCATCCACAATGCAGCCGTCTACTGTGATGATGAACTTCTCGGGAAAACAGATTTCAACGGTAATTTGTCCTTTAAAACCAAATGTAAAAAGGTAGAAATTCTGGCGAGTAATTTTGAAGATATTCTGGCAGATGTAAAAAAATCGATGGAAGTTTCGATGAAGCCTTTGTCAGAAAAAGTGGGCAATATTGATAAAGTGGTTATTAATGATAAAAGTGATCCTAAAGCTTTAAGAATTCTGGATGAACTCAATAAAAGAGCCAAAGAAAACTCTCCGAAATCTCTGGATTCCTACAATTTTAAATCGTACAGCAAATTTTCTTTAGACGTGGACAAAGATTCTGTGGATGTGTATAAAAACTTTCTGGCGATCAGAAAAGATTCGCTTTCAAAGGTGGATCAAAAAGATTTTAAGCAGAAAGAAAAAGATAAAAAAGATTCTTTAACGGCGGAAGATTTTATCAGTGCCACCGAGCAAAGCCAGATGTTTCTTTGGGAAAAAGCAACGGAATACAAATACTCCAAGAGTTTTGGCGAAAAAACCAATATCATCGACAACAGAATGTCCGGTTTTAAAAACCCTATTTATGAAGCTTTAGCCATTAATATTTCTAATCTGGACAGAACCCCAAGACAGCTGAAACCGGAAAACAGAAAACTCTTTAATTTCTATCTTTCCGATACTTTGCAGATTGACGGAAGGAAAACCTATGTCATCAAATTCAAGGAAATTATCGATAAAAAGAAGCAGAATCCGAGAAAATTCAACGGAAAAATCTATGTGGATTCAGAAACCTATGCTTTGAAAAAGTTTGAAAGTCAGAACAAAAAACAGAATGAAGGCGATATTGTCTCTGTCTGGAAACCGATTGACGGAAAATGGTTCCTGGATTATGAAGACATCAAATTAAAAATGGGCAGCCAAAGTTTTAATACCTCTAAAAAAGACAGCTTGAAGTCGGGACAGACTGTAAAATACAACCGAAAAAAATTCGGAAGCTACCTGTACGTAAAAAACCGTTTCTTCGATTTTGAACTGAACCAGAAACAAAAAGCCTCCGATTTTAAAGGCTATTCTCTGGAAATGAAAAACGCAGACGGCAGCCTTTTGGAAAAATACAGAACCGATAGTCTTACGGCAAGAGAAAGCGCTACCTACACCAATATCGACAGCCTCGTACAGAAACATAATTTTGAGAAAAAATTAACCACCTTAACCCAACTGCTGAGAGGAAATATCCGCTATAAAATGATTGATTTTGATATTACCAAACTTTTCAGTTACGATCAATATCAGGGTATACGTTTGGGAGCAGGTTTGAAACTGAATGAAAAATTCAGTAAAACTTTTTCTCCGGACGGATATTTCGGATATGGCTTTAAAGACCATCGCTGGAAATACGGTTTGGGACTTGATGTAAGGTTGTCTGACAAGAGAACTTCTGTGTTCCGTATCGACTATGTGGATGATGTTTTTGCGGCAGGAAGATTCAGCAATACTATGTGGGATATGATGATGAAAGTTTCGGATATCAACCTTGATCTTCACAACGGTACTTTTTACAAAAATCAGAAATGGGGAGCTTCCTATTTATATGATATTTCCAATTCATTAAGCATGAAAATTGCCGTAAATAAAGAAAAACAGCAGGCTCTTTTCGATTATCAGTATCAAAATTTAGGGAACAGTTTCGATAATACAAGTGCCACATTATCCTTAAAATTTGCTCCGAATGATAAGAATATTATGACGCCAAGCGGAAAGTACACCTATGAAAAAGCTTATCCTCAGATTTTTATGAATTATGAAAAAGGATTTAAAACTTTGGGCGGAGATTTGGATTATCACAGAGTTGACGCTTTGATTATTCATCAGTTCAGATCTAAATTAGGCTCTACCAACATCAAGCTTTTCGGCGGAATTTCTTCGGGAAGTGCTCCGATCTGGAAAAACTTTGAAATTGCCGGGCAAAACGATACAAATGTTGACACATGGTCTTCAAACATCAGTACACCTTCGAATTTAGGATTTACAACGATGCCTTCAGGAACTTTTTTTGCCGATAAATTTGTTGCCTTTAAAGTTTCTCAAAACCTGCCTTTCAGATTTAAAACATTCGGAACAAGATATTCCAACATTGAGCTGGAATATCAGGCTGCGGTCGGGAACATGAAAAACAGAGAAGATCATCAGTTCCAGTTTCAGGTGCTTGATCATTTCTATCAGGAAGTCGGCTTTATCTGGAACCGATTTTTGGGTACGGGTTTCGGAGTTGGATTTTCCTATAGGTTAGGACATTATCAGACTTCCGAATTCAAAGACAATTTTGGAATTAAGCTGAGGTTTAATCTTTTAAATTAAAACCTGATTATTTATAAAACTCCCGAATTATCCGGGAGTTTTTTCTATTGTTTTGAAAGATAATTCCAATGAAACCTGACATTAATATCAATTAACAAAACTTTTCCAGGATAATAAATATCATTAATTTTGGCAAGTTTTCTATGAAAAGGATTTTATTGTTTTTATGTCTTTCAATCTGCATTTTTGGTTTTTCACAATCAAAAGTTACCTCTATTGAGGGCGTTGTGATAGAAGATAAAAGCGATCCGCGCGCACTGGAAATTCTGAAAAAAGTAAATCAGTACTTCCATGAAAATTCTCCGAAAACATTAGATTCCTACTCTTACAAATCTTACGAAAAAATTTCTCTGGATATTGATGAAGACAGCATTGCGCAGTTCAACAAGTTTTTCGAGGAAACCGGAATGTTCAAGAAAAAAAGAGAAAAAGATTCATTAAACAACATATCTGCCCGAAAAATATTTTCAAAAAGCAAACTCTTTCTCTGGGAAAGGGCTCAGGAATTTTTATACGCTAAAAAATACGGTGAAAAAATCAATATTCTCGACAATAGAATTTCCGGACTGAAACAGCCGATCTACGAAATGATCGCTCTTCAGCAAAGCAACAGAGACAAACTTCCCGATCAGCTGAAACAGGAAAACCGCGGACTTTACCGATTCTTTCTCACCGACACAATTGACATGGACGGGAGAAAAAATTTCGTCATCCGCTTCAGAGAAGTGAATTATAAAAAACCCGACAAAAAGAGGAAATATAACGGAGCTATTTATATAGATACCGACACCTACGGCGTTAAAAAAATTGAAAATTTCAGTAAAAATAAAAACGACGGAATTATTACCAGCACCTGGACTTATTTCAATAACAAGTGGTTTCTGGCTCACGAAACCGTAAAGTTGAAAATGAGCAATATGGCGATGGAAGAAGATGATAAAGAACACCCCAATGAAAAACACGACAAAAAAAATAAGCAGAGCTTCGGAACTTATGCTTTTCTGACTTCAAGATATTTTGATTATAAATCGCCTACAGAAAACAATAAAAACGATTTTAAAGGATATACTTTTTCCGTAAAAAACATCGATGGAAAAACCCTCGATCAGTATCGCACCGATCCTTTGACAGAACGGGAAAAAAACACGTATAAAACTATCGACAGTTTAGGAAAAAAATACAATATTGACCGTAAAGCGAAAGTTTTAGGAGGGTTGTTACTGAATGGACAGATCAAAGTCGGTGTTGTGGATTTTGCGGTGGATGAGATCGTTAATTATAACCTGTATGAAGGTTTCAGAGTAGGCTTAAAAGCCAAGCTGAATGAAAATTTCAATCCCTATTTTTCGCCTGATTATACATTTGCATACGGCTTCAAAGATGATAAATGGAAATACAGAATCGGTCTGGATATTAAAACAACTTTGGAAAAAGACTCTTATTTCAGAGTTGATTATTACGATGATGTAACGGCTTCCGGAGAATTTTACAGAAGACTCTGGAACTTTAAAATGAGAATGGCAAATTATGGAAACAACCTCAACAATGATCGGTATTATCGTTACAAAGGAGCTTCCGTTTCGTACTTAAATGATGTGACAAATGGCTTAACTCTCGTGTTTGCAGCCAGAAGAAATCTTGAAGAAGCCATGTTCGATTACTCTTTCAGAGACAGAGGTTCGTCATTTGATAATTTCAATACACTATTTACTCTAAAGTATTCTCCCAATTCTACGAATCTGATGACCCCACAGGGAAAATCTCTGATCGACCAAAAATATCCTGAGCTGTATTTTAACTACGAACAGAGTTATAAAATTTTTGGCGGAGATTTTAATTATACCCGTTTTGATGCACTTTTCGTACATAATTTTAAAACAAGATTCGGAACAACAGGCTTCAGATTATATGGTGGAATGGTTTTTGGAGATGCCCCCATCTGGAAAAATTTTACCATGAACGGACTGGCCTCACCAAGAAGGGACTTTAATTTTAACCTTACTTCATTTCTTGGCTTTGCAACACTGGAAGGCGGAAAATATTACAATGACAGGTTTGTAGCCTATTATTTTACCCATAAACTTCCCTGGTATTTTAAAAGTTTCGGACAGAATATTTCGAGCTTCGACTTTGTTTTAAGAGGAACCATCGGTAATATGAAATATCCCGAATATCATCAGTTTAAATTCCGCCCGTTAAATCATTTATATCAGGAAGTTGGTCTGGAATGGAATAATTTTCTTTCCACTTACTTCAATTTGGGGTTATTTTACAGGGTCGGATATTACACCACTCCGAATTTTATGCAGAACTTTGCGATTCAGTTTAAATTAAAACTATTGGAATTTTGATTTATGAACAATAAGTTATGAGTAATGAGCAATAAAAAATCAATAATAAAACAATGCAAAAAATCGAAATAAAAGCAGAACAGTTTTTCGAATTATTAAAATTAAAAGATACTTCCATGTGGGAAATTTTCGCTCAGATGATTGACGGAAGCGAGAAAGAAATTATCTTTCTGGATGACGAAGATAAAATCCTTTTCAATTATATTCTTCCTTCGGAACAGGAAAAACTGGAAGAAGACAGAAAAGAGTTTTCTAAACAGTTTGCTGATAAATTGGCGGATCTTAATTAATGTCGGAGAGTTTTAGCGTAAAGAGTAATAGAGTTTTTCTCAGGAACTATTACTCTACAACGCTCCCACTCTCGAACAGGTCAATCGTTTTCTTTGCTTCCGCAACATCGTGAACTCTCAAAATTTTTGCGCCTTGCTGTAAGACCTTTATATGTAATTTCTGCGTTTCTTCGTTGATATCTAAAGAAGATTTTCCTAAAGGCTTATAAATAAAAGATTTTCTTGAAATCCCTATCAGCAAAGGAAATCTCCCAAAACCTAAATATCGAACCTCATCGATCATTTTCATCTGATCCTCTACTGTTTTTCCGAATCCAAAGCCGGGATCAAGAATAATATCACTGACCCCTTTTTCCAATAATTCAGCTGTTTTTTCAGAAAAATACTGATTCACAGAAAGCGTAATATCTGCGAATTTTATTTTGTCATGCATTGTTTCATAGGAAGGATTTACATGCATTAAAATGTAAGGAAGCTTTGTTTCTGCGGCTGTCTCAAACATATTGTTGTCATAATGTCCGCCGGAAATATCGTTGATGATATCCATACCTTCATTAAAGCCAAATTTTACCGTTTCGGAATAAAAGGTATCCAGAGAAACCAAAGCTTCAGGAAATTCTTTTTTGATTAATAAAATCATATTTCCAATTCTTCTGATTTCCTCTCCAGCACTTAGAAATTCGGCATTCGGCCTTGTTGATTGTGGTCCGATATCAATAATTTCAGCTCCATCTTTCAGCATTTTTTCCGTTTGTTCTAAGGCTGATTTTTCATTGTTAAATTTTCCGCCATCAGAAAAAGAATCCGGAGTTAGATTCAAAATTCCCATAATTTTCGGAACTGTTAAATCTACTAATCTTCCGTTGCAGTTGATTGAGGGAGAGAGTTGGTGAGTTTGAGAGTTTGGGGATTGGAGAGGTAATGAGTTGGATGATTTATGAGTAGACATTTTAGAATGATGAATTGAAATTTATCCTACAAAATTAAAACAAAAAAGAATAAAACATCTACCCCAAAACTTTTACATTTAAAAACTCAAACTCTAAAACCCTCAGACCCACCAACACAAAAACCCTCCCACTCTTAAACTCTCCCACCCTACAATCCCTGCAACACACAAAAATTCGTATATTTGAAAGATTAAGAGAATTTATGTCAAAAACATCAGTACAGTTCGAGAAAATTATTGGTCAGTGCCGTGAGCTTTTCAGCAAAAAATTACAGGATTACGGTGCAGCATGGAGGGTTTTAAGACCGAGTTCAATTACGGATCAGATTTACATTAAAGTTAACAGAATCCGAACGTTACAGATGACCGATAAAAAAATGGTGGATGAAAGCGAAGAAGACGAATTCATCGCCATTGTGAACTACTCTATTATCGGACTTATTCAGCTTGAAAAAGGCTTTTCCAACGATTTTAACGAAAATAAAGAAGAGATTTTACATCTTTACGACAAATATTCTACGGATGCCCGGAATTTAATGGAAAGAAAAAACCATGATTATGGCGAAGCGTGGAGAGATATGAGGATTTCTTCCATTACCGATTTAATTTATCAGAAAGTTTTAAGAACAAAACAAATAGAAGACAATCAGGGTGTTACCATCGTTTCTGAAGGATTAGATGCCAATTATTTTGACATGCTCAACTATGCCGTTTTCTGCCTGATCAAATTCTCTGAAAAAGAAAACAACATCAAATCACAAACTATATAACTATGATCAAAGGTTTATTACGTTTTATTATCGCAATTATTTTCATCCTTTCGGGCTTCGTGAAGGTGGTAGACTTGGTAGGTTTTTCTTTCAAAATGGAAGAATATTTCGCTCCCAATGTCTTTAATATGCCATTTTTTGAGAAATTTGCCTTACCGCTTTCAATATTTGTGGTGGTTTTGGAGCTTCTTCTTGGATTTATGCTTTTAATTAAATTAAAACTTAAATTCACACTTTCCGCTTTAATTGCGCTTTGTATTTTCTTTGGTTTCCTTACATTCTATTCTGCCTATTACAATGTAGTAACCGATTGTGGATGTTTTGGAGATGCGATAAAATTCACGCCTTGGCAGAGCTTTGTGAAAGATATTGTGCTTTTGCTTGGTCTAATTATCGTATTTTTTCTTTACAGAAAAGACTTTAAGAAAAAAGATGCGTACAGCTACAGCCCAAAAAAAGAGTCCGGGAACAAATTTAAATATATTCTTCTGGGTGTATTTTCTGTGGCAATGATTCTGGTGGGCGCTCATGGCATTGTTCACGAGCCGGCTATCGATTTCCGTGATTATAAAATCGGGACA
Source organism: Chryseobacterium arachidis (assembly GCF_900129245.1). Lineage (GTDB taxonomy): Bacteria > Bacteroidota > Bacteroidia > Flavobacteriales > Weeksellaceae > Chryseobacterium > Chryseobacterium arachidis. The sequence goes on along the minus strand of NZ_FQUT01000001.1, from coordinate 356,699 downwards.
GACTTAAAAGCAGAGAAAGCAAAAATCAATAAAAACCCGTCAGAATACAAGACTTTTTATTCGCTTAAGAATTCGAAAACGGGAGCGGTTTTAAAAGTTAATCAGGACGATTATATCAAAAAAACAGAATATTGGGCAGAAGGTTCTCCATGGAAAATTGAAGAAGGAAAGAACGAATCTGTCTTGGTAAAGGAAGGATACAAATCTGAAATCGCAAAATTTAAAATTGAAGATCCTACAGGTCAGGAAATGACTGCAGAAATTATCAATGCTCCAAAAGCAATCATCGTATTCTCTTATCATCCGCAAAATGTTTCCCCGGAGTTAATAAAAGAGCTTGAGGCGAGAGTTAAAACACAGGGAGCAACGGTTGTATATGGGGTTTCAACGCTTCCGAATACGTTTAAAACCATTAAAAACCTGATGATGGATGCGACAGCTATTAAAACCATTGCGAGAAGCAATCCATTTGTTTTGATTTTAGAAAATGGCAAGATTGTTGACAAACAGCCTGCGAAAGATTATTTGAAATAACAAATGGTGAATTGTCAATTGTGAAACCCAAAACAAAAAACTTTAAACACTAAACTTTAAACTATATTATTTATAAATGCAAAAGTCTAATAAACCGATTGCCGGTTACCATCTATTAATGATTCTTTCTTCTGTAGACGGAGAATTTGCTCCGGAAGAAGGAATGCTTGTTCAGCAATATTTAGCGGATGAATTTCCTTTTAAAATGAATTTGGATAACGAGCTTGAAACGATAGCATTATTGCAGCCGGAAGAATGGAAAGATCATTTCGAGTTCCATGCTCGTTGTTTCTATGACGATTCTACGGAAGAAGAGCGTACAAATTTTGTACAGTTTGCCAAGACACTGATTAAAGCAGACAATGTAGTAACAGACGAAGAACACACGTTCTACACACTTTTGAAAAACCTTTGGAATATCTAATTAATTGAGAAATTAGATATCAGAAGTTAGAAATTAGTCTAAAACTTACTGTTATTCTAACTTCTAATATCTAGCCTCTAACTTCTAAAATAAAAAATCTATGAGAAGAAAAATAGTTGCAGGAAACTGGAAAATGAATAAAAATGTAATTGATGCACAGCAATTAATGGTTCAGTTACTAAGCTATAAAAACAATAATGCTACGAACTGTGAAGTTTGGATTGCTCCTCCGGCATTGTACTTAATGATGGCAAAAGATATTTTCGAAAAAGATGAAATCGGAGTTTTTGCACAGGATATCAGCGAGCACGAAAGCGGGGCGTACACAGGAGAAATTTCTGTAGACATGCTGGAATCTATCGACGCAACGGGTTCTTTAATTGGACATTCTGAAAGAAGACAATATCATGGTGAAACAGATTCTCACTGCAACAGAAAAGTGAAATTGGCTTTGGATAAAGGCTTAATCCCTGTTTACTGTAATGGTGAGACGTTAGAACAAAGAAAAGCAGGCCAGCATTTCGAAGTGGTAAAAAACCAGACTGAAGTTGCTCTTTTCACCCTTTCTGCAGAAGAAATTAAAAAAGTAGTAATTGCTTACGAACCGGTTTGGGCAATCGGAACCGGTGAAACGGCAACTCCTGAACAGGCTCAGGAAATTCATGCCCACATCAGAAGTATCATCGCTGCAAAATACGGACAGGAAGTTGCTGATGAGGTTTCTATCCTTTACGGAGGTTCTGTAAAACCCGACAATGCTAAAGAAATTTTCTCTCAGCCGGATATCGACGGAGGCCTGATCGGTGGAGCAGCTTTGAAATTGGAAGATTTCTCTAAGATTATTGAAGGATTCAATTCATAACAGAAATTAAAGATATATAAACCATCGGATCCGGTGGTTTTTTTATGCCTAAAATGTAAAGCCAAAAATAAAATATCGCTCTCGATAATCAATTGCTTTTCCCGATAGAAAATAGACGTAAAGTTTCTTTTGAAATAACCCTGAAAAAGATTCAGAAAGCGTATATACAATCTTTTGCTCTTGAGTATAAACCGGAATTATAATTCCGTAAAATTCCTTAATCTCAGCCGCAATCAGATCTAAGAAATTATTTTTGGATGATGACATAAGCCCGTTTATTATTTAAGTTAAATTTACGTACGATAAATTTTTGTTTCCGGATTTACAAATTATGAAATTGTATGTAAAATCCATTCATCAAAAATGAAAACGGTATTTATTCAATAAAAAAAGTCTCTCACAATGAGAGACTTCCGTATTACTAATTTAAGATTCTACTGGATATCCACAATATACATCGTTCCTTTGTCCTGTTTTCCAGTTTTAGGGAGAATTTTTGTTTTAGGGTTCCCGGCTCCGTCGTCTGCAACACCAAAATCATCGTCATTAAAAACAGCAAGCTTATTATTACCTAAATACACAATTCCTTCGAATTTATCGTGCTCATAACCTAATTTTGCCACCAGATCTACTGCTAAAGTTTTTGTTACCGGTTTTAATCCGGCCGTATTAATTTCGTCCCAAGTCGATTGTTCAAGTGCTTTTCCGTTGATTTTCATTCCGTCAACTGCGGTTAAATCTGTTCCTGATACATCAGAGGCATTCGCAAGATTGATTCTGTATACTTTTTTCAGTCCCCCAACCGAACCGAAATTTCCGTCTCTTTCGATTACTAAAAATTCTGTATTGCTGATCGGGGTGATATCGCAGACTGAGTCTGAAGCACCTCCATCCTGCCTGTATAAATATTGTTTTGTCTGTCCTGTTGCCAAGTCAAAAGTGACAATTCTTGTCAGAGTCGTATTGGTAGCCAAAGCTTTTGTCGGCACATACATGGTCGACTGCATCGTTCCTACCAGCATTTTTCCGTCCGGAGTCATACACATTCCTTCCATACCACGGTTAGGTCTTCTTTTGGCAAAAACAGCAGGCAATTTTCTTGTTCCTGTGTTCACGCCAATCGGACTGATTCTTTCCATTTCTACCCCATCGGCATTATAATGAACAATGTGAGGACCATATTCATCAGACACCCAAAAAGTTCCGTCTGCTGCAGCAACAATACTTTCACTGTCCAATCCGTAATTATCGGTTCCTAAGACGCTTCCGTCTGCTGCATACGCAATTTCTCCCGTACTTCCCATTCCAGCCGGGTTCGGAAGACCTGTAATAGGCTGTCCTGATGGATTTTTCAGCTTAATATATTTAATAACTTCAATATTTCCGTCTGCATTAATTTTGAAATGCATAATACTCGGCGTAAAATCCGGAACTAGAATCTTGATCCCGTTGGAATATGCTACATTCGGGCCACGATCGGTAATCACATAGAATTCTCCTTTTCTTGTCGGGTGTGCTGTGGCTCCAGAACCGAAACCACCGTTGATGATATTTACACCATTCAGAGTTTTTAAAGTGCTGAAGGGAAATTCCTGTGGAAGTTTAGAGTAATCAATATTCTGATTATTGTTATTATCATCGTTATTACATGCCGTGAACGAAATGAAGGCAAGTAAAGGTAATAAGATCTTTTTCATGTTTACTTTTATTGGAGGCGAAAGTAAATATTGATTATAAACTGTACTTAAATGGAATGATAACTATTTTTTAATTATGATTAATCATTGAGAAAAGCTTTAAATATTTAAAATAAAAATTAATCAATACTTACCGAATTACCCTTCGGTTTCACCGATCATTTTTGCCTATTCAACGAAATCCGAACTGTTTCATAAGAATTCTGACGGATCTTTACATCAGAAAAAACAATCATATCAACACTTTAAATCTTACTATTATGAAAACAAAAATCGGAATTACAGAACAAAACACAGAGGCTGTAGCAACACAATTGGCAAAATTACTGGCTGATGAAACGGTACTTTACATCAAAACCAGAAACGCACACTGGAACGTTACCGGCGATAATTTTCACGCCAACCATATTTTCTTCGAAGAACAATACAAACAATTGGATGAATTAATCGACAGCGTGGCAGAACGTCTGCGTAAAATTGGACATTATGCGCCTGCAACCATGAAAATATATTTGGAACTTACCCATCTTACAGAATACAGCGACAGAACAAACGACGGCTTAGGCTATATGAAAGATTTATTAAGCGACCACGAAAGCATTATCGAATTCCTTAGAGGAAACATCACTCCTTTTGCCGAAGAATACAAAGATTACGGAACCAGCGATTTCATTACGGGACTGATGGAAACTCACGAAGAAATGGCCTGGATGATCCGTTCATACTTCAGATAAACCCAATGTTCAGCCATAATTAAGTATATTTGTATAAACTCATAAATATACCGGAAAATGAAAGCTTTGATTGTTGATGATAACGATATTGCCAGAACCACTTTGTCACATCTGGCCAAGCAGATCCCAAATCTTACGATCATAAATGAATATTCTAATGCGATAGATGCTTATAATCATTTGCAGTCCAAACACGTAGACATTATTTTTCTGGATATTGAGATGCCGGAAATGACGGGGATAGAGCTTACCAAGGCGCTTGCAGGAAAAGAAACCCTCATAATTTTTACCTCTTCCAAAAAAGAATACGCATTGGAAGCCTTTGAGCTGAATATTGCAGACTATCTTCTGAAACCCATCATGCCTGCAAGATTTTTACAGGCTGTGGCTAAAGCCCAGGCAATTTTAGAAAGCAGGAAAGAAAGTGTTCAGTTAACAAATGATGAATTTCTTTTCGTAAGAGATTCTAATATTACCAGAAGGCTCAAGCTGGATGATATTTTTTATGCTGAGGCAATGGGCGATTATGTTAAATTTTATACCCGTGAAAAAATGTTTGCGATACACGGGACGATGAAAGCTGCAGAAGAACGTCTTCCGAAGGACAACTTTATCAGAGTTCATCGCTCGTATATTATTTCTGTAAATAAAATTGATACCCTTCAGGACGGCGGAATTATGATTAACGGAAAATTCATTCCGATAGCAGATGCCTACAGAAAAGCGCTGAATACAAGAATGAATATTTTTTAAAAAACTCTTCTGCCTGTTTAAATTTGATTATTTTCTTTTATCATAAATTATGAAAAATATACCTTCAGTAATGGGCAACAAGCGTTTTGCATACCTCATCATCCTTACCTTTATTGCAGATTCTTTACTGCTGATTGCTATACAATTTAATTCTGCAAGAAATACCAAGGCGCTTATTCATAATAATAATATCCTTTTAAGTGAGCTGAGATCCAGTAATCATTTAAGAGAGATAGACCGTGATATTTTAGGAGTGGAAAGCAGGATCAGGGCTTCTATTGCAACCAATGACACGACTCATCTTGAAGGGATTGACCAAAAAATCAGTCAGATTGAAAATTTTCTCGATTCTCTTTCGAAAGACGATGCTGATGAAGAAGAAGAGCGCCTGATCCACAGGCTCAGCGTGTTGGCAATGGAAAAGAAAAATACCAAAGAAAAACTGCTGAGACGATATGCAGACCTGGGAAATATGGATGATCAAACCTCCATTGCCAATCCGCGGGCCAGAAAGATATCCAATGAAATTACTTCCATCACCGCAAAAATCTACGAAAGCAGACAGAAGCACATGGTAGACCTCAGCAACAGAAGCGAGGAAATGGGAAGAAAAGCAAAAATCTATGACATGACTTTATTAGCCCTCCTTGTATTAAGCGGTGCAATCATAGGTTATCATATCGTTCGACAGTTCCGAAGACAATATATTTTAATACAGGAACTGAATATCGCGGAGAAAAAAGCATCCATTGCTGCCCAAACCAAAGAAAACTTTCTGGCCAACATGAGCCACGAAATACGGACACCTCTCAGTGGAATCTTAGGATTTACCAATCTTTTGCAGAAACGCTCTTTGGATGAAACCTCTTCAGAATTTGTATCTTCTATTCAGCGGTCCGGAGAAAATTTAATGACTATTATTAATGATATTCTGGATCTTTCGAAAATAGAAGCAGGAATGATGAGAATTACTCCAGGAATTTTCAGTATCAACGGACTGATAGATTCAGTAGAAACTCTTTTTCTTGAAAGGGCCAAAGAAAAAGGCCTGCAAATATCCAGCACTGTGGACGCCACTATTCCGGACACATTAGTTGGTGATGCCACAAGATTAACGCAGATTTTGGTAAACCTTATCGGAAATGCCATCAAATTCACCCAGAAAGGCAATGTTAATGTTGAAGTTTACAGAAAACAGCAGACAGAGAAACAAGTCGTTATTGGTTTTAAGGTTTCAGACACGGGAATCGGAATTGATAAAGAAAAATTAAACGAAGTTTTTGAAAGATTCAATCAGGGGGAAGATTCCATCACACGGAACTATGGCGGAACAGGACTGGGGTTATCCATCGTGAAAAGTCTTATCTTGCTTCAGAATGGTAACATTGAAGTCATCAGCGAACAGGGAAAAGGAACAACATTTCATTTCTATATTCCTTATGACATCGCGCAGGAGCAGCTAAACAAAGTAAATCCTGTTAATACTGATTATTTTAAGGATAAATCCAAAACTCCTCTCCGTGTTCTGGTAGTGGATGACAATGCGATTAATCAGAGTCTTATGAAGCATCTTTTAAAGCAGTGGAATATAGATTTTGATATTGTTTCAAACGGTCTGGAAGCCGTGGAGTATTTAAAAAATAACGATTCTGATCTTGTGCTGATGGATATCCAGATGCCACAAATGGACGGGTACGCCGCCACACAGCAAATCCGTGAAGTATTAAAGCTTGATATTCCCATCATCGCCATGACAGCCCATGCCTTGGCAGGCGAAAGAGAAAGATGCCTGAGCCGGGGAATGAACGAATATATTTCTAAGCCGATAAAAGAAGAAGAACTTTTCAAACTGATTTCAGGTTTCGGACTGGAAAATAATCGGGTCTCAAAAACTGACACACAGGAAGAAGTACCTTCTTATCAATACATCGACTTAAGCTATATGCAAACCATAAGCGGAGGAGATACAACCTTTGAAAAAACCGTTACCCAACAGTTTATTGACAATATTCCACAACATTTGAAGGAACTTGTCCTTGCCTATGAAGACAAAGATTTTTCAACCGTAAAATTGAGAGCACACGATCTGAAGTCCAGTGTTGCCATCATGGGATTACTGCCTTTATTAGAAGAAAAACTGGAGTTCCTAGAAATAATTTCCAGACAAGACCAGCCATCAGAAGAAGCTTTGGAAACAGTAAGAAATATTATTACATCATCACTTTCAGAAGCTGAAAAATTTTTACATCAATTACAAAATATTAAACCTTAAAAATAATGAATTTATTTAGCCCCATACAACTTCGCAGTCTTGAGCTCAAAAACAGAATTGTATTATCTCCAATGCAGCAGTATAGTGCCCAAAACGGGATACCGGGCAACTGGCATCTTGTTCATTTAGGAAGCCGTGCCGTAGGCGGAGCAGGTTTGATCCTTACCGAATGTACCGCCGTTTCCGAAGAAGGCTTAGCTACTTTAAGCGATGTCGGAATCTGGAACGAAGAGCAGCAAAACGCCTGGAAAAACATTGTAGACTTTGTTCACGAACAGAATGCTAAAATAGGAATCCAGCTTTGGCATTCCGGAGGAAAAGGAAGCCTCAAACACCCTAACGAAAGAATGAAACCCCTTACTGTGGAAGAAGGCGGATGGATTGTCAAATGTTCCTCACCCACAGAAATCAACGGGGTGATTCCTCAGGAGTTATCTATTTCGGAAATCCAGGAACTTAAAAATAAATTTGCCCAAGCCGCTGTACGGGCAATAAAAGCAGGTTTTGATACGATTGAACTTCACGCAGGACACGGTTATCTTTTTCATCAGTTTTATTCAGCTTTAATTAATAAAAGAACGGATGAATACGGTGGAAGTTTTGAAAACCGAATCCGTTTTTTAGTAGAAACTGTTCAGGAAGTAAGAAAAGTGATCCCTGAAACAATGCCTCTTCTCGTAAGAATCTCTGCTGTAGATTATGTAGAAACCGAAGAAGGCTGGACACTGGATAACAGCATCCGTCTTGCAGAAATCCTTAAAAACGAAGGTGTAGATTTTATTACCGCATCAGGCGGCGGCTTTACCAATGTAAGCAAAGACAGGGTTTTCCCGGGATATCAGGTTCCTTTTGCTACTGCTATTAAAGAAAAAACTGGACTTTTAACGGGAGCTGTAGGGATGATTACCTCAGCAAAACAAGCTGACGAAATTATCAGCGGAAACAAAGCAGATCTTGTTATCATTGCAAGAGAGCATTTGAGAGATCCTTATTTTGCAATACATTCTGCAATCCAACTTGAACTTGATACAGAAATCCCTTGGCAATACAGAAGAGCTTTTTAAATTTGTAAAAAACTGATGATATGGAAAATCAAGGTGCATCTGTAGTAATTTCACATCATATCCTCGATGGGAAACAGCAGGAATACGAACAATGGCTGAATGAGATTGTTCCTTTAGCCAGACATTCCCAAGGTTTCATAGACCATCAGATTGTACGTCCAGTTAAAGATCTTACCTTCATCTATACTGTTATCATCAGATTTGATACAATTGAAAATCTCCGAAACTGGATAGAATCTGATGCCCGTAAAAAGCTCATCGAAAAAGCTGTCCCACTGTTCCGCAAAAATGACAACTATAAAATAAAATCCGGGCTTGATTTCCTTTTCGAAGACGACAATCAAACCACAGTTCCTGTCCGCTGGAAACAGTTTTTGGTAACCTGGTCAGCCATTTATCCTTTATCTTTATTGATTCCACTGATACTTCTACCCTTTCTAAGGTTATTAAAAATTCCTGCAAATCATTATTCCGACGGACTTCTGATTTCGGGTTGTATTGTTTTCCTGATGGTTTTTATAGTTATGCCAAATTATACAAAACTGATTAAAAAATGGCTTTATAAATAATATCAACCACATTAATCTATCAACTCAGAATCACTGCTTTTTACAGTGATTCTTTTGTTTATAATGAGGTTTCCCCTTACCATTCCACAGACATGTAATTATCATTTACAGAGTTTATTGAGAATCCTATGGAACGACAATTTTTTCATTAAATTAATTTTCTTTTTTTAAATAAATCATCATACCTGTTCAACGATACTTTTTGCCTGTTCATCGAACATCAATTGATTTTGTACTGAGTTGCTTGTAGCTTTACACTATCAAATTAATACAAACACTTAAAACCAAAACATTATGGAAATCCTACAAACACCAGAAAACGCATTGTCTCACTCAAGTGTAACTGCAATTATCAATGCACCAATCGAAAAAGTTAATATTGCAGACTGGCTATTAAACTTACCGGATGCCGAATATCAGAGATGTTCAACGCAGCACATAGGAGCAGCCATTTCCAGCACTTTTGATGGCCAGCCTGTTTCTTTAAATGTTGAAACAATCGGAGATGCTCTGATGGTTCAGCATTATGTTGCAGATGTCTACCGCCCTGATTACTGCAGAATGTTATCCATTTCAGATTCAATTACAAAAGGTGGAAGAACAAAAGTTCAGGTTTTATGGGAACTGAAAGCTACTAAAATCGACGACAACACCACTTTGTATACCAATGAAATCCACGCAACGGCAACACCCGAAATGCTGGCATATATTAAAGAAAATGGAATTAATCTGTCGGATGCTGCCGCAGCAAGACAGGCTGCATCAGACGCTCACAACCACGAAGAAACCCCAAACTTTGCAAAAAGCATCGAAAACAAAGCGCTTACAGGTAAATACAATCAGCCTTTTTAATCCCCAAAAACATAATGAGCGTATTAAAAGTACGCTCATTTTATTTAAGATTATGGAAACGACATTACTCAAAAAACTTCTTGGGACCTGGACACTCGTTGAATTAACTGAAGTTCCTGTAAACGGTGGAGAAATCACATATCCGATGGGCGAAAATCCGAAAGGGCTGATTATTTATAATCCAGATGGTTATATGTCGGCACAAATTATGAATCCTGAACGCAGTAATTTCCAGCAGGAACATTGGACAAATGCAACTCCGGAAGAATATGCGCAGGAAGCTGCCACCTATCTTGCTTATTCCGGCCCATTCAAAACGGATGATAAAAAACAAATCGTAAGTCACACGATATATATTTCCCTTTTTCCCGAACTGGACTGGGCAAATACAAAACAGAATTGTTATTTTTAAAGACGGCTTTCTTCATCTTGAAAGTGAAAAACCTTTTACAAGCAACTCCCGGTTGGTCATCCATAAACTAACCTGGAAGAAAGTTTGAAGTAAATCTAATATTAAAATTGAAAAAAATGAAAGCAATCGTAATCACAAAGCATGGAGCTCCGGACGTTTTACAGCTAAAAGAATATCCTGCTCCCGAAGTATCAGGAGACCAAGTTTTAATAGAAGTAAAAGCTGCCGGCCTCAACCGTTCAGATATTTTTCAGCGAGAGGGCAATTATCCCGCTCCGGCTGGTGTCAATCAGGAAATTCTTGGTTTGGAAGTTGCCGGTACAATTGTTCAGTGCGGACCAGATGTTACCGATTTTGAAATTGGCGACAAAGTTTGTGCACTTTTGGCAGGTGGTGGTTATGCTGAGCTGGTGAGTGTTCGCGAAGGCCAGTGTCTCCCAATTCCCAGCGGACTTAGTTTGGCAGAAGCAGCTAGTCTGCCTGAAACCGTATTCACAGTTTGGTCTAATGTCTTTCAGCGAGGGAAACTCCAGCCAGGGGAAACCCTTTTGCTTCACGGCGGGAACAGCGGTATCGGAATTACAGGAATTCAGATAGCACATGCTTTGGGCTCAAAAGTTATTGTTACCGTTGGTTCTGAGGAGAAAGGCCAGGTTTGCCTTGATTTGGGCGCAGATTTTTATATCAATTATAAAACTCAGGATTTTGAAAATGAACTGAAGAACGAAGGGGTAGATGTAATTCTGGATATGATCGGTGGTGATTATTTAGCCAAAAACATCAATATTCTGAAACCTGAAGGCAGACTTATTCACATCAATGCAGTTGACGGAAGCCAGACCAATCTCGATATCTGGAAAGTAATGACAAAACGTCTTACCATCTCCGGAAGTACTTTGAGAGGCCGAGAGTACGAATTCAAAAAACAACTGGCAAAAGAAGTTCAGAAATATGTTTGGCCTTTGATAGAGTCCAAAAAATTCAGACCTGTAATATTCAAAACTTTTCCATTTTCTGAAGCTTCCGAAGCACATGAATTATTAGAAAAAGGAACGCACAGCGGTAAAATCGTATTGGTAAGATAAGCACATCCCATGAAAAAAGATGCTGTTTTTTATTTATCCATTATTATGGCTTTCAGTGCGGGTTTTGTGGACACAAGTACCTTCACTGTGGCAGATGGCTTGTTTTCCGCGCATATCACGGGAAACTTTGTCGTTTTTGCCTACAAATTGTGCCATCATCACACGTTGGGTAATTTTGCCAACCTTGTGAGTTTTCCTGTTTTTATCTCTGCCGTTATTCTGACGAGTAAAATTAACAGCATTTATAAAAATGAAAAAGTAATCTTTGTTTCTATAGGAATATTACTGATGATAGCAGGACTCACCGCATTTATCTTAAAACAAAACCACATCGAAACAGGTTTTATCTATCATTTGATGCTGATGCTGATTGTATTTTCGATGGGAATTCAGAATACCATCAACCGATTATTCCCGAATTCTACTTTTGGTTCAACCACTGTCATGACGGGAAATGTAACCCAAGCAATATTAGATTTTTTCTCCTACATTTCTTTACCAAACACTTTTGAGAAATTAATTAATGTAAAAAAATCACTCGTTCTTCTGTCCGGATTTTTGACAGGCTGCATTGCAGGAGCATTGATATCTTCTACTTTTGGCCTAGTTTCCATGCTTATTCCTGCAACTTTGATCATCGTATTCGCTTTTTTTGAAAGGCTCATTATTCCTAAAATTGAACTTCAGTAAAGGATAATCAATTTTTATTTTCTTTAAATACAACTGTTTTGTGGCCAGACAGCTTTTACATTTATTTAAAAACAAAGTTGTTTTTCCTGCTACCTATTGGGTAAAAAATAAATATTAATTTTAAACAGTTTGTTTGTAAAAATAACTTTATTAAATACCTCTTCGGAGTTATCCGTTAAAATATAAATTACAAGACTTCATTAGAACTCTTTAAGAGCGGCCTGTGCCAATAATTATCAGTTCGTTCCTACGGAACTCCTCCCGACCAAATTTCAATCTATTAACAGAATACCTTCTACGGGAGCGGAAAAATATCATCGTCTTTTATATCATAAAACTCAACGACTCATTTTGCCCGTTCACCGAATGAAAGCTTAAAAATCACAGATTCAGGAGTAGTTTTACAATAGAAATTAAAGACAGACACTTATAATAATCACTAAAAAATAATATGATGAATACTTCAAATTTAAGCTTCAAATACGAGTTAGAAAAACAAAACCCACGTACTAATGACGGAGGAACTACAAGAGGTGCTTCTGTAAAAGATTTTCCTGCATCAATAGGTATTGCCGGAGTTTCTATGAGACTGCAGCCCGGAAGTATGAGAGAATTGCACTGGCACGCCAATGCCGCAGAATGGGCGTATGTGATTTCGGGAACCGTTCGTACCACTATTATTCATCCGGACGGAAAAAGCTATACCGATAATTTTGAACCGGGAGATGTATGGTATTTCCCAAAAGGGTACGGCCACTCGATCCAGGCGACAGGAACGGAAGAGTGTCATTTCATTCTGATCTTTGATAACGGTAATTTTTCCGAAGACCACACATTCAGCGTTACAGATTTTGTTTCAAGCGTACCGCCTGAAATTGCCGCTCAGAACTTAGGTTTAACCCTTGAAGAAGTAGCAGCGTTACCACAAAAAGAAGTCTATTTCGCAGCAGGAATTGTTCCGGATGAATTATCTTTCAATGCCACAGCAAGACCTGAAGAATCTGATATTGAATTAACCAATCTTCACCGTTATCCTTTGCATTCTCAACAGCCGAGAATCATTCCCGGAGGTGGTTTGCAAAGATTGGTAACGAGTAAAGAATTTCCTATCAGCAAAACAATGGCTGGTTCTATTCTAGAACTTCAACCCGGCGCTTTAAGAGAAATGCACTGGCATCCGAACGCTGATGAATGGCAGTATTTTATTTCCGGACAGGCAGAAATGTCGGTTTTCTTAGCGGAAGGTACGATTGTTACCGAACAGTTTAGTGCGGGAGATGTAGGTTATGTTCCGATGGGAGCCGGACATTATATCAAAAATACAGGCGATAAGGTTTGCAAAGTTTTAATTGGATTTAATAGCGGAACTTATGAATCCATTGATCTGAGCGAATGGCTGGCTGGAAATCCGAAAGATGTTGTCATCACGAATTTTGGTTTGAAGGAAGGCGAAATTGAAAAATTTCCTTCGAAGAAAGTATTTATTCAACCTGAAAAATAACGGTTTTGATTGTGGAAAAATCTCTTCTGTCATCCGAAGAAATTAAAGTACAGGAGAAATTGGCCATCTTTTTAGCCTTCATTGCTGGATATATCGACGCAACGGGATTGATCAAATGGAAAACCTATGTTTCCTTTATGAGTGGAAATACCACACAATTGGGAACGGCTTTTTTCAGTGGAAAATATGGAGTCATCATTATATCAGTCACAGTAATTGGAAGTTTCTTAATTGGAATCTTTGCAGGAACCTGTTTATCATTATGGAAGAAATGCAGCACTAAAACGATTGCTTTTTACATTGTTTCGGGAATTTTGATTTTTTATACATTCATCAACTACCGTTTCCAAATGGGTAATATTCCGTCCGTTGCTATTCTTGGTTTTGCGATGGGAATAATGAATACAATCGTAACAACCGTTGGACATCAAAAAGTAAATACCGATTTTGTAACGGGCACTTTGAACAGCCTTGCAAGAAATACTGCAATCTTTATGATGAGCAATGACAGAGATGAAAAAAATCAATCTAAAGCCAATGCAGTTCATTTGCTGCTCTTATGGATGGGATTTTTGTCAGGCGCTGTCACGGCTCCCTTCTTACTAAGTATATTGAAAAATTGGATTTTGCTTTTACCTGCAGTTTTATTGCTAACTTGTAGAGGATTAATTTTCAATTCAATAACACCTAAAAACTAAATATTATGTTACAAAAAGGCACAGTTGCTCCCGATTTTACATTGTTTGCAACACCAGACCAGAAAGTCACTTTATCAGAATTTAAAGAAAGAAATGTCATCCTCGCTTTCTATCCCGCAGACTGGAGTCCGGTTTGCAGCGACCAGATGGCTTTATACAACGAAACTTTGAAGTTCTTCCATAAATATGACGCAGAACTCTTTGGAATCTCTGTGGACAGCAAATGGTGTCATCTTGCTTTTTCACAATCCAGAAACTTACATTTCCCATTGTTGGCCGACTTTGAAGCAAAAGGAGAAACAGCAAAAAAATACGGCGTTTACGATGATGAGGAAGGAGAATGCAAACGCGCATTATTCGTCATTAACAAAGATGGCATCATCGAATGGAGCTACCTGTCTCCTACCGCCATCAATCCCGGCGCAGACGGAATATTAGATGCTTTAGAAAATCTTAACACAAAATAATTATGTCACTAAAACCATCAGTCAGCACAACTGACCACGCCCAAGGTAACGACAACGCCGACCTTGTAATTGTAGAATACGGCGATTATCAATGTCCGTATTGCGGAGCCGCTTATCCTGTTTTGAAAGAATTAATGAAAGAATTCGGAAGTCAGGTAAAATTTGTTTTCAGGAATTTTCCTTTGTCGGAAATGCATCAATACGCAAGACCTGCCGCCATTGCAGCTGAAGCAGCCAATCTTCAGGGAAAATTCTGGGAAATGCACGATGCGATCTACGAAAACCAGGGATCTCTGAATGAACTATTCTTATTTGAGCTTGCAGAAAAAATAGGCTTAAATATTTCTCAATTTAAAGAAGATATACAGAAAACCGAACTGGAAGAAAAAGTAGATTCGGATTTAGAAAGCGGAATTGTAAGCGGAGTAAACGGAACGCCTTCTTTCTTCGTTAACGGAAATAAATTCAATGGTGGCGCTCAGGATTTGATTGAATTAATTAGAGAGAATGCAGGATGATTTAGTCTTTCAGATAAATAAATCTACACAGCATTAATGAACATGTTATCAATAAAAATTTGATTATTTTTTTATTTTAAATAAGTAAAATGGATACTAAAAGACTAAATATCAACCATACACTTTATGCCAATGGCATCCGCCAAAATTACATAGACACTGGCGAAGGCGCTCCCGTTGTCCTCCTCCATGGTTTTCCCGAAACCAATTATGCATGGAGATATCAAATACCGGTACTCAGCAAAAAATACCGGATAATAGCACCCGACCTTCGTGGCTATGGTGAGACAGATAAACCCGCAACCGGCTACGATAAAAGGAATATGGCCAATGACATTATCGCTTTATTGGACGAACTGGGAATAGATAAAATTGCTCTTGTAGGCCATGACCGTGGTGCCCGTGTAGCCACCCGGCTTGCCAAAGACCATCCTGAACGTGTAGACAGATTGGTTGTGATGGACAATGTACCCACCCGTATTGTTGCCAGGGATCTGAATGCTGAAGTCGCAAAAGCCTATTGGTTCTTTCTGTTCCATCTTGTTCCCGATTTGCCGGAAGTTCTTATCTCCGGAAAAGAGGAGCAATGGCTGAGATGGTTTTTCTCCGACTGGACCTATGACCCTTCCACGATCTCCGGAGAAGCATTTCATACTTATGTACAGGCATACCGCTCTCCCGGGGCAGTTCGAGGCGCGATGGCAGATTACAGAGCTAATGCAATAGATCTAGAGCAGGATAAAGAAGATGCTCATATCAAAATAGAATGTCCGACACTGGCACTTTGGGGTGAGAACTTCGGTGCTGTGGGAAAAATGTTTGATATGCCAAAAATCTGGGCAGAGATGGCGACTAATTTAAAAGCAGTATCTATTGAACAATGTGGACATCTTCCTCATGAAGAACGTCCTGATAAAGTAAATGCGTTGCTGCTGGAATTCTTACAAGGCTGGAAAGGCTAATAGCCCAACTAAATCTTAAAGATAAAGTTTACAAAAATTTTCTTTAACGGGCCAAGATAAATACTTTCATCTCTTCGATTTAAACTTATTTAAACTTTTATATAAGCGGAAGTAGAAAAAAGATTTTTAAACATAACATATTTAAGTTTAACAATTAATTACAAAAAAAGCAATCAGGCATACGAAATTAAACTAAATTAATTTCTACCTGCTTTATCTGCCCTACATTTGCTAAAGTAAAGACAGAACAACTATCAAATAAAATTAATCACAAACATTAAAAATTTAAACAAAATGAGTACACTAAAATTAAAAGACGGAACAGAAATTTTTTACAAAGATCAAGGTGAAGGACCGGTATTAATGTTTCACCACGGATGGCCACTATCTTCAGACGATTGGGATGCACAGGTGATTTTCTTCCTTCAGAGAGGGTACAGAGTTATTGCACACGACAGAAGAGGCCACGGAAGATCCAGCCAGAATATTTACAATCACACGATTGAGCAATACGCTTCTGATGCTGCAGAGCTTGTTGAGTTTTTAGATTTAAAAGATGTGATTCACATCGGTCACTCTACTGGAGGTGGTGAAGTGATCCGTTACGTTAACAAATATGCCAAAGGAAGAGCCAAAAAAGCAGTTTTAATCAGTGCGGTTCCACCGATTATGGTTCAAAGTGAAAGCAATCCTGATGGCGTTCCGATGTCTGTTTTTGATGATATCAGAGAACAGACACTGAACAATAGAAATCAGTTTTACATCGATCTTACTTTCCCTTTCTATGGATATAACAGAGAAGGCGCAAAAATAAAAGAAGGTGTGCAGAGAAACTGGTGGAGACAGGGAATGATGGGGGGAATTGTCGCTCATTATGATGGAGTAAAAGCTTTTTCTGAAACTGATTTTACAGAAGATTTGAAATCTGTAGAAATTCCGGTTTTGGTAATGCATGGCGAGGATGACCAGATCGTTCCAATTGCCAATGCTGCATTAAAATCAATTAAATTATTGAAAAACGGGAAATTAATTACTTACCCAGGTTTCCCTCACGGAATGCCGACGACAGAGCACGAGACAATTAATAAAGATCTTTTAGAGTTTATTGAAGCTTAAATCCAAGCCTTAGTAAGACCCTAATATTACTAAAAACGCAGAAGGAATTACTTTCTGCGTTTGTTTTTTTCTCATAAGGGGCGAAAATTCTATTTCAGGAAGAGATTGATGTATCCTGCCGTAAGTTCCGGATGTTCATGTTGTGGTGCGTGCCCGGCATCATTCAGAATGATGTGCTGCATCGTCGGCGCATTTCTTAACAATGGCATCCAGTTTTCGGTAGCAAAACTGATATCATGGTCCCCTGAAACCACCAGAACTTTAGATTTTAAGGTCTTATAACTTTCGCGGAAATTCCAACGGTCTTCCCGCATGGTTCCAGATCCTGCAATATATCTTTCAAAAATCTCCTGATTTGCGGGAATTAAAGAGCTGTCTAATCTCTTCCCTATTCTGTCGTGAGATTCCTGAGCTGCTTTTCTGCTTTTTTCGGAAGCCGGCTCAAAGAACAGATAATATTCGTCTTCCAGATCATTAACAGGCTTTAAGGCATGATCAAAAAATACCTGTTCTATCGGAATCGCATTTTCCCCCGGAGGATTTGTTCCTATTAAAATAGTGTTCTGCACACGTTCCTGATTTTGGAAAGTAACTGCCTGAGCGACCAATCCGCCGTATGACCAGCCCAAAACATTAAATTTATCTATTCCAAGATAATCTGCCAATGCAGGGACAGTTTTTGCCACCTCAACGATATCCAGAGGCAGTTCCCCCTCCGAGCTTCCGATTCCGGGATAATCAAAAAGAATAACCGTATTTTTTTCTGCAAGAGAGTCTATAAATAAGGGATCCCAGGTATCCATGATTCCCCTGAACCGATTAACAAAAAACAAAGGTGATCCTTCTCCGAATTTTCTGTAGGCAATCTTACCATTGTTAATTTCTGCAAACTGAGTTTCTGCTGTTAATGATGTTTTCATAGGCTAATATTTTTAATACTAATTTACAAAACTTTTTAATGCCCGTATGCAGCAATACCTTCTTTTTCCAATCCTGAATACATTTCATTCTTTCAGTATACAGCTCATTTACAATATGATAAATAATCCTACCAAACAACAGTCTCTGTGATGGGTTGATGGTCGAGTGCTTCAGCTTATAATCTCCCGAATCCTTTTGATGCATCTGTGATGAAACTCTTTTACTTATTTTTTAATTTTAGTATTGTTTAGTTATCAGCAATGACTAAGAATCAGTAATCCATTTCAGCAGAAGAATGATATCAAATTACATGCGCCCAATGTAAAATCAATTATACCTTTTCAGTGATTTTTGTCGGACTGTATCCAAAATACTTTTTAAATGCATAAGAAAAATGCGAAAGGTCTTCAAAACCTAGATCCACAAAAATATCCGATGGCAGATTTCTTTTTTCTTTGATCAGAAAATGAGCTTCAGTTAACCTTTTCTGCAAAATCCATTTGTGAGGGGAAGTATGAAATACTTTTTCAAAATCCCGTTTGAATGTCGCCAGACTTCTTCCTGTGAGATAGGCAAAACGTTCCAGATTCACGTTATATTTATAATTCTGATTCATAAATGCTTCGAGATCTATTTTATGTGGTTCTGAAAAATCAAAAAGAATATTTTTCAATTCAGGCTGAAGCCTTAGCAGGATCAGGAGTAATTCTTTTATTTTTAAATCGATCAGATCTCTGGTCAGCAGACTTTTAACTTCAAGAATACTTTTTAGTCCGTTGACATAATTTGTCAGAACCTCATTCATCGGTATCGGAACCATAGGCTTTACAACCTCAAAATGATCCATCGATAACTCGTATTCTTTGGCAGCATTCCGCAATACCTCTTCACTAAGATAGATATTAAGACTTTCAAAAACTCCGTTTTCAGGAGGGTATTTTACAAATTTTACCAACTGATTTTTACGGATCAGATTGAAATGTCCTTCTTCGGCTCTATAGCTGTCTTTTCCGTCTGCCAGCATAAAGCTTCCCGACAGCTGGTAAGAAATCGTATGCTGAGGAACAAAATTTTCCCCTTTCCTGCTCATTTCATGATAACACGAATAGACAATATCTGACTTTTCCATTTTCTATTAGAATAAAATAAAGCGCTATTTCTGCAACAACGCTTTATCAAATTTACAAATTATTATTTCAGAATCGCTTTGGCTTCAAGATAAGCATCTAAGCCATATACTCCGTATTCCCTGCCAATTCCTGACTGCTTGAAACCACCGAAAGGCAGCATAGGATCATGACGGAACCCGTTGATACAGACTCTTCCAGCATCTATCTGGGAAGCAACTTTCTTCGCTCTTTCAGGATCTTCCGAACTGATGTAGGCCGCCAAACCGTAAGGTGTATCATTAGCAATCTCGATAGCTTCCTCTTCCGTTTTGTAAGGAATAATTGATAATACAGGCCCGAAAATTTCTTCCTGAGCGATTCTCATTTTATTATTCACATTCGTAAAAATGGTCGCTTTTACAAAGTTTCCCGCTTCCAGACCTTCCGGTTTCCCTACTCCTCCTGCTAATAGGGTTGCTCCTTCTTCCAATCCGATTCTGATGTAATTCTGCACTCTTTCAAACTGCTTTACACTGACCATCGGACCGACATTGGTATCGGGATTTTCCGGCATTCCTACGATTACTTTTTCTGCGGCAGCTTTGGCAATAGCATTCACTTCTTCCAGCTTACTTTCAGGAACCAATAGCCTTGTCGGTGCAATACAGGCCTGTCCGCTGTTCATATAAGCGCCAAAGACTGCAGTTGGAATAACTTCTTCAAGATTGGTATCATCTAGAATAATATTAGGAGATTTTCCTCCAAGTTCCAGCGTTACTCTTTTCATGGTATCCACAGCGGTTTTAGCAATAATTTTTCCTACCGCCGTAGAGCCTGTAAATGATATCTTTGAAATATCCGGGTTATGGGTAAGCTCTGTTCCTACCACATTTCCTAAGCCTGTTACAAAGTTGATGATTCCTTTAGGCAACCCCGCATCGTGAAAGGCTTCCATTAAAACCTGAGTCTGTAAACTGCTCATTTCACTGGGTTTGATCACAACAGTACATCCGGCAGCAATCGCAGTAGCAACCTTACTGCAAACAGAGCTGTTGCTGGCATTCCACGGCGTGATAATTCCGACAACTCCTACCGGCTGCAAAACAACAGTTGAGTTATTAATATTTTTTTCGAACTCAAAAGTTCTGATTGCTGCAATCATTGTATCGAACCAGCTGCCTGTATATTGATTGCTTACTGAACAAAACTGAAACGTTCCTCCATATTCCTGAATCATGATATCCGTAAGATCTTTTTCTCTTTTCTGCACGGCATTCTTCAGCCTTTCAAGATATTCTATCCGCTCATCAACCGTTGATTTTGAAAAAGTTTTAAAAGCTTCTTTTGCGGCTGCAATTGCGTTTCTGGTATCCCATTCATCTGCAAGAATTACCTCACCGATCTTTTGATGATCCGAAGGATTTATCAAATCTAAAACTTCTGTTCCGTGTGGCTTTACAAATTCGCCATTGATGTAAATTTTGTCTACTGTTTTCATTTCTAAAATTTTATACTACAAAATTAGATCAGAAATGAAAGTCCGACTTTGCAAAAAAGCTCAATTATACTTTGTAAAAAAGTTCAATCATATTTCAGTAATTAAAATGGTTTTTTGTAATAAAGAGGTTTAAACTTTTATTTAATTGCAAGAAAAAAAGCCTCCCAATCTGAGAGACTTATATAAATATTAAAAAATGTTATCTGTAATTATAATTCTATCGTAGAACCTATTTCAGGAAGATGAAGCTCTAAACCGCTGTTTTTAAAATCATCCAATGCTTTTTGCTTATCCAAAACAATAAAACCGAATGTATCGTAATGTACACCCAATACATTCGTAACTCCGATAAGTTTCGCAGCCGTAATAGCTTCCTCCACGCCCATGGTCAAAAGATCTCCTATTGGAAAAACAGCAAAATCGGGTTGCATAAAATCCACTACCAGCTTCATATCCAGAGATAATGCCGCATCGCCACTGTAATAAAAATTACCCTCTTCACTGCTGATCACAAAACCACAGGCAATCCCGCCGTAAGAACCATCTTCAAAACTGCTGGAGTGCAGTGCATTTACACATTTTACCGTGCCGAAATCAAAGGCAAACTTGCCTCCGGGATTCATTGGAAAGGCATTTTCTATACCGTTTTTTGTAAGCCAACTGTAGATTTCAAAGTTGCCGACTACTTTAGCACCCGTATTTTTCGCAATCTGTATTGCATCATAAATATGATCGTAGTGAGCATGTGAGACAAAGATATAATCAGCTTTAATACTGCTTACATCAATATGACTCGCCAACGGGTTTTGTGTAATATAAGGGTCAAAAAGAATGTGCTTCCCGTTAATTTTTGCGGCAAAGCACGAGTGTCCGTAATAGGTTATTTCCATAATATCAGTTTTTGTCTTTTTACAGCAAATTTCCAGCCAATCAGCTATTTAATATTTTATCTTATTGTTAATTATATATTAGTATCGATACAACCCTTATTAATGTATTACCATTTTATATAAGGAAGTAGTTTTTTTATTTGCTCCTGCCCGCTGTCATTTTGCTGCTTTTTAAGTTCATTGCCTGTATCGCGCAAAATCCTGACTGCTTCAGTGTTATACACTGATTCTGAGTTTAAATCAGCAAGTGCTTTATTATAGTCTTTTACCAGACTGTTTGCTGCCCCAAACTTTTTGTTAAGACCATCACCTAATGAAATTAATGTTTTATGAACTGCATTATTCTTTCCGAAACAACCTTTATCCCCTCCAACACCCTGAGTCAGGCATTTATTAAGTTCTGCCGAAGAAAGCTTCCCTCCTGCACAGCCTACAAAAACATATGGATCTCCTACTGAGGCTGAAGAGCATTGAGCCACGATTAAAGACTCAGGGGTAATATCAAATGCATTGGCTCCATAGCATATAGCAACATTGGAAAAATTGAGTAGGCCTTGCTGACCAAGCCCTTTTACACAGGAAATCATCTTTTTAAAATCAGAATCGTGTTCTGTTTCTGAAAAGCATAAAGGAAATTTACTGTAATCTGAACCAAATTCGTTGTGACATTTTGCTATTTTCCGTGAATACTGCTGCTCTTTACTGCGTCCCATTATATTAATCATACACAACGTTTCTTCCTCCGGTGTAACAGAATTTTTAGAGCATTTATAAATTTCAAATTCTTTTTTACCAGACATTTTTTCGATCATGCAGTGGCCAAACTTCTGTTTATCGATCTGACTAGAGGACATTAAAGACTGCTTGTAACAGTTATTTGCTGCCAGTTCCGAAGTTATCATCACATTACCGTAAGGTTTTTCTTTATTGATTAAAATAACAGGTACAGGAGTAACAGCTCCCGTCGCGGTTACAATCCCCACATTAGGATTACTTTCTTCAGAAACAGTATTTACTTCTATAGGAGAAGGTGGTTTAAAGTCGTAATTACCGATAACCCGGCTACCAAACCTGTAATCTATCTCAATAAAATTTCCCCGGTAATCCAGGAAATATGCATTTTTAGCAGGATCTACAGCCGGTAATCTAAGAAACATCAGCCCGGAAGGATCACGCTGTGCAAAACCTCTGTTCGTAGGGTTACCATCCTGAACGACCAAGCCATTATCATACAAAGCAAAGGACTGCCCTCTTAACTGATCAGTGATACGGCCGAGAATATTTTGTGCAAATACCAACTCGGAAGCCAAAATCATGAGCAGAATTAGAAAAAGGGATTTCAAACTTTTAATTTTTGTGTTCATAATGAGTTATCAGATTATTATGTTCATCAAATTTAACTAAAAAAAACATCGTTTAAAATACCACCAAAGGGGTATATTCCAAGAAAATATACCCTAAATACTATTACATATTCGGTTAAAAAATTTATCCGTAAAAAATAGAGTTATTAAAAAAAACAATCATTAATATTCTGAAATCATTCCTATAAACATTAATAAATGCACAATAAAAGTCACTACTGTTTGAAAAATAATTTAAATTTGATACATGGGTTCACAGCTAATTTTTATTCAGCATTTCCCTTTTTTATTATTTATAGTTTAATGAAAAATATAAAGTCCGGAAATGGTAAAAGTTTTTTGAGCATTTATATAAAAAACCACAAAACATCATATCATGAAAGCTACTTTACCTCATTCTCTGCAAGAAGATTTGCAGACCAAATTTCCGGATTTCCTTTTAAAAAAAATGAATGATTTCTATGCCAACAGAATGGGCAAAGAATGGAATGGCAAACACATTCTCCGAGGAAAAATTCCCAATGAAAATTCAATTGATCTGACAAGCAATGACTATCTGAAGTTCTCAAATGATCCACAGGTTTTACATTCACAACTTACAGCTTTTGGTGAAATACATCAAAACCCTCTGATGTCGGCTTCCTTTATTCATGGGAATAATCCACATACCCAGCTCGAAAACCGTCTGGCTGACTTTTTCGGAGCAGAATCTGCCATACTTTGTCAATCCGGATATGCAGCCAATCTCGGGCTAATGCAGGCATTGGTAGAAGATTCCGGAGTGCCTGTATATATTGACATGATGACCCACATGAGTGTCTGGAATGGTATACGTTTGGGAAATGGAAAAGCGATATCCTTTATGCACAACGACATGAGCCATTTGGCAAGAAGAATTAACGAATATGGTGCCGGGATTATTGTTGTAGATTCTGTTTACAGCAGTAATGGCAGTCTTGCCCCGTTGTATGAACTCGCCGAGATTGCTCGGGCAAACAACTGTACTTTAATAGTGGATGAATCGCACTCTTTTGGCACTCATGGAAGACATGGAAAGGGATTAATACATGAATCAGGCATTACTGATCTTGTCTTATTCAGAACTGCCAGCCTTGCTAAGGCTTTTGGTTCTAGAGCAGGAATAATTTTATGCCCCGACGGATTCAGAGATTTTTTTAATATTACCTCCAAACCGCAGATATTCAGTTCAGCTCTTATGCCTTTTGATATTATCGGATTAAGAGCTATATCGGACCTCATCCAATCTGAAACCGGAGATGAAAGAAGATCGAGACTTCATCAGTATTCTTTTCAATTAAAAAAACTGTTATTAGAAAAAGGAATTGATGTTACTGAAAGCGAGTCACAAATAATCTCATTAAAAGTAAATTCGGAAAGTAAAATGATGTTCCTAAAAGAGTATCTGGAAAACAAAGGGATATATGGGGCTCCTTTCTGTACACCTGCCACTGCTAAGAAAAAACCTTTATTACGATTTTCACTTCATTCCGAATTACCTCAGGATATGCTTGAATATATTGCTGTTAACTGTCAAAAAGCATTTTCAGCTCTTACATTGCAATAAATTTCTTGCTCTTAATTTCAAAAAGATGTAGTAATTTCAGAGCTTGTTCAAATTTAATCTAAAGCACATTTAGTTTATTCTTAATTTTAACCCTTAAGGCTTTAAGAAATTATTCGATTACTACAGATTAAGCAATCAATACATCTCATTTATTAAGTTTTTCAGCTTGAACTCTTAAATTCTTAATGTTTAAAAACTTAAACAAACTCATAATTAAATTCAAGCAAAAAGCTTATTTTATATACACGAATTAACTATATTGGCAACGAATTGACCGATATGAAGCTACATCAAAGAAAATTTACCGAAATTAAAATATTACTCAAAGAAAAACTTGGTGAAAAGATTCGTACAGAAGAAAAATACGGAACTGAGTATCTCGAAATAGATGGCAGCAAAGTATGGATGAGTGCTGATGATAAGGAACTTATCGTAGGATACGGATTTTCTCATACCCATTTTACTGATGATGATAACCTTTATGAAGGGATCATTCAGTTTTTTGATTTATTAACCAATCCTGTAAAAATCACTGATTACATTAAAGGAAACACTATTTTTAAGACTGTTGTCGAAATAGAATATCTAAATGCTCAACCTCTAAACATTGGAGAAACAGGCTTACTGTTCTACCCTTACTGGAAAAAAACTAAAACTGAAATTTCCTTAATATTGCCGATACTTACTAAAAAGGATATTGAAAAAGAGGTAAATGTCATTATCAACTGAAAATTTGTATTAAAAATTACAACCGGCAGTTTAGGCTAATGGTATCAAAACTAAAACTTCTTATATTTGGCAAGATTTAGACAAAAAAATATCAGTATAATGACTTTTGATGAAATAAAAAAAGAAACCCAGCTTGAAATAAAAACCAACCCAAAAACCAGGCTCATCTGGTATTGGGGGCTTGCATCACTGATCTCTGTTTTTATCCTGAAATGGATCCGTGCACAACACATGCATCTCTCCGAACCAGCAGATTTTCTACAGGGTACCTTGCCCAACTTTTTTGCGGCTACCGGAATTTGTGCCGCTGTTTTTGTCTACCATAAACTGATTTTCCGGGTAGATAAACCTTTTACCGAAAAATTGATTTTTGCAACTCTATTTACTCTTTTTGGATTAATACTTTGGGAAGTTATACAATATTTCATGGGATCGCCAATGGACATTTATGATATTATGATGACAATTTTTGGCTGCGGAATAACTGGGGGATTTATTTATATTCTTTATTATAAGACTATTAATATGTAAAAAAACTATAGTCAGAAATGAAAAAAGCACTATTTTACAGCGTCATTATCCTGGCAATGTTGGCGGGGTTCTTTTATATTCTGTGTGAAAAATCCTTCCCGCACCAAAAAACTAAAAGTTTTGGACTGTGAAACCACGTATCAGGATTATTATTTCAATAACTGGAGCCTGAGAAATTGGGTGATAAAACCCCAGCCCACCACAGAATTTTCCAGACAATTTGCTAAAAAAGAAGTCGGACAATGCCTTTATGAAAAATATTTTATTTCGCTTGATCCTCGATATAGAACTGAGCTTTTAAAGTTGTTCAAGGATAATCATGAAATAAAAATAAGCGTGAAAAACTTTGAAATCAATACCGAGTTTAAAGAAAAAACCGGACGAAATACACCTTCAAACCCTGTTTATTTTGATCCAAACTATTTAGAATAGAGCATCTTAATGAACAACTGATATAAAAAACAGATTATGTCATTATTCAAAAGCCCATATCTGATATTTGTTCATTATTTTTGCTGGAATATTCGAAAATTCATTGGGATATGAGCAGTACATTTTCCGTCAATACACAAATCAGTGTGGTTTCTAACTTTTCACAACTCGTTGGTATCAACTTTCACGATTCAGTGAATGCAATCTGCTGGGAGAGAAATTTAGCCGGAGATTTTAAAGAAATTGTTTCTCAGCTTGAATTAAAAGAAAATATTACGGAAGTTCTGCCCAAAGATCTCCTCTCTCTAAAACTGTCTGAAGAAGGCGATCTTGCAAGAAAAATTATTTTAACGGATCTCAAATTACTGACTGATTTCGGTGCTTCTCCTTCTTTAAACCTGCTTAAAAACTATGAAAGAGATGAAGAGTTTGATTTTATTTCCACCGATGTATACTCCTATCATGTGGATCGTTCTCCCATAGGAACCGATACTTTTTTATGCACTTACCATGGTGCTGCGAGCGACATTTTACCTAATCATCAGGCTATACAGAAAATCCAGATCCCTGAAATCCGGGAAAAACTTAAAGCTTTGTATGATGGGCCTTCAGAGAAATTTGAAGATTTCCTCAGGGAAAACTACTTTGATCTTCATTACGAGGCCCTACATAATGCTCACCCCATTAATTTGGGATTGGGACATGTGTGGAGATTGGCTGTAGATCACCCTGGACAAAAAGTATTGCCCTGTATTCATCGGGCTCCGATTGAAAATGAGGGTGAATATCGGTTGCTTTTGATTTGTTGATTTACTTATTAACAATAATTACTTTCCGATACAAAAATAGTTATAATTAATTATCAGTAAGTTATATATAATAGTAACAATATAGAATCGTATCGATTGTTATTTTTAGATTTTCACTAAAATGTAGTCCGTTTTTAAAATACAAAAAATAATTATATAGATAATTTGTAACGAAAGTTTAAATTATCGATTCCCAATCTTTGAGATTAATAAAAATCGCACAAAATTATTATTTTGAAAAAAAAGAACAAGGAATTAATTTGTTACCATTTTAAACATATAAATAATAAAAGCAATCTCTATTTCTAAACCTAAGAAATACTTGTTGTTATTACAATATTTTAGATATTACTACTCCTTTTATTCTTTTTAGTAGGTGGGTAATCCTTATCTAATCTTACATTTTAAGCAGGAAAAATATTTTACGAAAAATTTTAAGCTTTTTAAACCTCCAAAAAAAAATTTTGCTCTACTTTTTTAAAGTAGGGGGTACTACCAAAACTTGCCCTATACCGGGGCACTTTTGTATAGATACCTTCTGATAAGATAGATATAGTAAGATTTTGGTAATAACAAAAATTTACTATATTTACAATTAACTCAAAACCATGAATTTAAAACATGCCTGAAATAGATACAGATTTTTCAGCAAAAGAACCATCTTTAGGATATTTTTATCAAATAAAATATGCATTATGGCTTTTTCTAAATAATAAAGATTTAGATGAAGCAAGTTTAAGAATTGAAAGTCTGGACGATATTGATGTTACAAATGTTGATGTCACAAATTTATATCAGACCAAACTTCATATTAAAAATAAAGCTAATCTGACTGATGCAAGTACAGATTTTTGGAAAACAATAAGAATATGGTCGGAACATATACAAAGTAACATAGTCGATGTTGAAAAGAGCATTTTTAATCTAATAACTACCGAGCAAGTTCCTGATACTAGTATTTTATATAAATTAAAAGAAGGCAACCTAATACCAGAGGAAATTGAAGAGGTAATTAAGCAGTTAGATTCAATAAGCATTTCTTCTACTAGCAAAACTAATGAAAAAGGTTATCAAGCTTATAACAGTCTTAGTTCCGATATCAAAAAAAAGTTAATAAAAAACATACGAATTCTAGACAATTCTCTTGACACTACTGAATTAGAAAATAGAATTAGAAAAGAATTACAAATATTCATCTACCCGGATTACCTTGATGATTTTTGTGATTTTTTATCTGGTTGGTGGCTAAGATGCTCAATAGAAATCTTAACTAATTCGAGAGAATTTATAACGTATCAAGAACTACAGACACAAATCAATAACCTTCGTGATAAATATTCTGCTGATAATCTTCCTAATCATTTTCCTGAACAATTAAATATTTCTGACAAGGAAGTAAATGATTTAAAAGATAAGAATTTCATTAGACAACTTGATTTAATTCAAATAAAACTTAGTTCAAAAACGACAAAGAGAGCAATAAGCGATTTTAGAAGGGCTTACGAACAAAGATCACGATGGTTAAGATTACAATTGTTAAATCCAAGCGAAGAAGAAGAATTTGATAAGAGATTGCTTGATTATTGGAAAAATATTTTTGAAATTATGTGTGATGAAGCCGACGAAAATGAAGCTGATATTGAAGAATTAAAAAAATTGGGGAAACAGTTTTATTTAGAACAATTTGCTAAAAATACACCACAAATAAAGATTAGAGATAAATTTAATGAAGATTATTTAACAAGAGGAAGTTTACATATTTTATCAGATCATAAAAAAATAGGTTGGCATCCAAAATTTAACGATGAATTATGAATTCGACTTGGGAAAACAGAAATCCAATAATAGCAAATTTATTCAACCCTGCATTTTGTGGTGAAATTATTCGTGTAGTAATTCAGTCATACAATAAGCAATCTAATAAAAAGTTTCCATTTGCTTTAGCTTTTATTATTTTGCCAATATTACTACATGATGAAACCAGGAAAAAATTACCTCGATCAGTAAGATCATACTTTTTTGTCTGGATAGAGGAAAATGATTATTTATTTTTAAATTTTGCGAAACGAACGCAAAGTATGGTAAAATATACAAAAGAAGCCATCATTTTTGCTATGGCTTATAAAAAAATTTATATACTTGAAACGGGTGAATTTATAGTTTTAGAAAAGAAAATTAAGAAGAGAAATGGAGAAGAATATGAGGAATATAATGAGATTCTAAAAAAAGCAGAAATGTTGGGAAAATGGCTAGCCTTAACAAGTGATGTAAAATCTATCTATTCATTTTTGAGAATAACACCATAATATGCAAATACATAAAATAATACTTTATAACTCAATTGGAGAAACACGAGAGTTAGAATTTAATATAGGAAAAGTAAATATTATAACTGGAGAATCTAAATCTGGTAAATCTGCATTAATTGAAATTGTAAACTATTGTCTAGGATCGAAAACATGCGAGATTCCTGAGGGTATCATTAGAGAAACTGTTTATTACTTCGCATTAACTGCGGTTTTTGAGGATAATGAAACTATTTTTATTGCACGCGAAAATCCAAATGTTAAACAATTGCAATCTACAAGTACGGTGTATTTAAGACGAAATACCTCTGATTATATTCCAGGCTTTTCAGAAATAGATACTAATATTGACATTGATGCTTTGAAAGATTTTTTATCAAAAAAAATTGGAATTTCAGAAAATGTTCATACACCGGATGGGTTAACAAGAGATTCTCTTAAAGCAAATTTTAAACATGCAAGGTTTTATTCATACCAACCACAATATTTAATTGCGAACCCAAATCAATTATTTTACAATCAAAATAAAGAATTTATTCCTCAAACTATAAAGGACACTTTACCCTATTTTTTGGGAGCTGTAAATGAAAACTCTCTAGCTATAGAAAATCAAATATCTTCATTGAGAAGAGATCTCAATAGATTGACGAGACAAAAAAAGGAAAATGAAAAAATTAAAGAAAAAGGAATAAGTAAAGCTTACTCTTTAATTCAAGAAGCAAAAGAGATAGGGTTGCTTAGTGAAGATACGAGTAAATATGATGAGAATAATGCTTTTGAAATCCTTGTTGAGATTTCAAAATGGGAAAATACACCTTTAGAAGCTAAAGGGGAAAATTCAGCTATAAAAGCTCTAATAGATGATCGCAACGAAAAAAAAATAGAGCTTGGAAAGTTTCTTGATAATAAAAAAGTAGTTACTGATTATCTAAAAAATAGTTTTGGGTATTCAAAAGAAGCGAAAGAACAAGAGATAAGACTTGAATCTATTTTTTTATATGAAAATGGAACTATTTCAGATAATATTTGCCCCTTATGTAATAGTTCGCTAGATCATTCAATTCCAAGTGTGGATAATATTAATAAATCACTTGAAAGTATTCAGCAAGATTTAATGTTAACGAGGCAAGAAAGCCCAAGAGTACAAGCATATATTGAAACAGTAAATAAACAAATACACGAAGTCGAATCAGATCTATCTAAAATTGAAGCATCCATTGCCGCTTTATACATAGAAAATGAAAAAGCTAGAACATTACGTGATCTGAATATCAGAAGAGGTAAAATCATAGGTAGAATAAGTTTATTCTTGGAAAGCCTTTCTGATACTGAAGAAAACATAGGACTTGATCAACAAATTAAAATTCTGAATCTTAAAATAAGTGATTTAGAAAAATTATTGGATACTGAAAATGAAAAAGAAAAGCTCCTGTCAATTTTAAATAAGATTAATTTACAGATGAGCAAATGGGTTGAAAATCTTGATGTAGAAGATGAAGATAACCCAATTAGATTTGACTTAAATAGATTAACAATTTATATTGATTCACCAACCAAGCCAATAGCTTTACCTCAAATCGGAAGTGGTGCTAATTGGGTAGCTTATCACTTATTGATTATACTAGCACTACATAAACATTTCGTTCAAAAAAATAGACCGGTTCCTAGATTTATATTTATTGATCAGCCAACTCAGGTATATTATCCACCCGACAAATCAGAAGGTGTATTAGTCTTGAAAGATAATGATGATGCTGATGAAATAGCTGTAAGTAAAATGTTTAATTTCATTTTCAAAGTAGCTAAAGAATTGTCTCCAGCATTGCAAATAATTATAACTGATCATGCTTACTTACAAAATGATAACTTTAAAGAGTCAGTAATTGAAGTTTGGAGAGATGGAAGAAAATTAGTTCCTATAGATTGGGAAAGAAATATCTATTAATAAAGGCACAAAATTTGTAGTTTTGCGCAAAAGACATCAACGAAATTTAATAAGTGTAGACTTATTTGCTTTGTATAGGGAAATTTGGCGATTTAAAAATACAACACTAAAGCAAGAGTCGGACACCACACGATTGTGTGGGCGTTCTGCTTTTGTGTTTGTGGGTTACGCCAAATACCTCCTATACGAAGTGTGAATTGCTCACACTTTTTTTATTTCCTAAAACTTAAAGTATGAACATTTTTAAACTGAGAGAGGAGGTAATAAATTTGGCAAACATCGGAGAAATCCTGTATACTTTGCCCAAATCTGACAAAGATTATAAGAATAACATTTTTATTAGTAATAATAAGATTGAAAGCGTACGATATAGCAACTTCATTGCTAAAACTATCCTAAACTTACATCACGGAATATTTTCACAAAATACTTTTGAGCTTCTCAATACTTATGCAATTCAAGATGTGGAATTACAAAATACAACTTGCAGAAGCGCAATAATTGAAAATATGTTTTTTACCATTTATGGAGGTAAACCAGATTTTAATAGAATAATAAATCAGCCTATATATTCTCAAAATCTAAATAAGATGTTTTCTCCATTTTATTTTATAGAAGCATTTGATTTGATGTTTGATCCAGACGAATACAGAAGAAAAGTTATTAACAGAATATTTTAATTTATGAAAAAAATCATTTTTACATTAGCGTTGGTAGTACCAACTCTTTATTTTGCACAAGACTCTCAAAAAGACAAGAAGTGTGATCTACCCTCAACTTACCAAGAACCCGCACCGGATAAGAAAATACAGTCTTTTCTAAAAAAAGTAGATGCTACAACAGAAGATCTTAGAAAACATATTGCAATCGATAATGATTGTGATGAGAAAGACATTGTTTTTCTTCGTATTTCAGAGCAAAAAGGAAATGGAATTTATGATGTGTGTGTCAAAGGCAAGTCAATGAAATATAAAAGGATGGGATCAGTCTTTATGAAGAATAGTGAAAATCCCTTTGATACAGGAAAATGAAATCAATCAGTTGGGTGCATTACCTCGTTAGAATTCAAGAAATATAGTATTTGGGATAATATTTTAATTTTATTAGTGTCAATTACATTTCTTATTTTATACACTGTTTGTGCATTTTATATTATGTATGGTTTGAAATTATTGAGCAAAAGTTTAAAAAGAATTTTAAACTAAGCTAAAAACCTGTCATTAGACAGGTTTACTATTTTATAAAGTAAAAAACCGTAAAAATACGGATAGATTTCTTCATAGAAAATCCGATATTGTAACAAATAGTAACTTCATGAAAAATATTTATATAGATACAAATGTATATCTAACATTTTATCATTTTTCAAATGAGGATTTGAAGGAATTAAAGAAACTTATAGCATTAATAAACACAGATAACATCTGTCTGTATGTACCAGAACAGACAAAGAATGAATTTGATAGAAATAGAGAAGTTAAGATTGCAGATTCGCTTGACAAGCTTGTTTCCACTAAGTTTAATAATCAATTCCCAATGATTTGTCATAACTATGATGAATATACAGAAATGAAAAAAGCAATAAAAAAATATGAGTCAAATAAAAACTCCTTGCTGAAAAAACTCAAACATGATGCAGAAACTAAAACTCTTCAAGCAGATGAAATACTAAATAAACTTTTTGAGAAAGCTAAAACAATTGAAACAACAGATGAAATAATTAGCAAAGGAATTTTGAGATATAATATTGGCAATCCTCCAGGAAAAGATAAATCATATGGTGATGCTATTAACTGGGAAAGTCTTTTAGATGATGTACCCGATGAACAAGATTTATATTTCATATCTGACGATAAAGATTTCTATTCAAAATTAAATGATAAAAAGTTTAATGATTATTTACTTAGTGAATGGCAAGAAAATAAAAACTCCAAATTATTCTATTATCGAAAAATAACTGACTTTTTTAAAGAGCATTTCCCACATATTGAAATCACCAGTGAGACGGAAACAGAAAAAGAGATAATTATTAAGAATTTATATGAAGCATATTCATTTGATAATGCTAAGTATGTAATTAGAAAACTTAGAAATTATGATAATTTCTCAATTAAACAATTAAATGATATTACAACTGCATTTACTAGCAATAATCAAATATATTGGATAAAAGATGATTCTATTGTTTATTCTGCACGAAAACAAATTATTGAAGAAAATAGAGATAAAATAGATGAAAATCTTTATAAGCGATATAATACTGCTTATTATTAACGTTAATGATAAATCTTAATTTTAAAAACTAATAATTTTAATTATGAAAAAATTATTTGATGGAAATCATCTTTCCAGTTATTTATTAGATGTAAAGGAAAAAATTACATCACAACTTAATTCCTATCCGGAGGGAGAAATATTAAATCTTGAAAAAGAAAAAATTATTGAAAGTAATTTAAAAGTATTTAGAATTAAAAACATCGGAATTAATTTTGAAAGTAGGACTTCAAAAATAGAAATGATACCTTTAACCAAAGACCAGTTTCCTTTGCAAGCAAGATTTTCTTTAGAAGCTGGCAAGAAATATGATTGTGCTAAAATTACCTATACTTATGATATTACAGGGGATGGTATTTTTTTCTATTTACGTCCGAGTAAATTTTATTACCAGATAAATTTTGATACGGGTATAGTGCAAAATAAGTTGAAAATTAATATTCAAACCACTTATGGATCTGAAAATCTTAGTGACCAAATAAAAAATGAAGTCAAAGGTTTTATGCGACGGTTTGAAGATGAGGTTGTAAAAAATATAGAAACAATTAATCAAGAAATCAACGAATTTAATGAAGAGCTTCCAAAATTCATAAATGATTTAATTGACCAGCGAAAATCAAAAATTATTTCAAAAAAGGATGCTGAAAATGATTTGAATAATTTTTAGTTTAGAATTTCATAAAATAAAACTTAATCTGACAGTTTAATATAGCTTAATTATAACTTATCAGATTAAGTTTTTTAATTTTAATTATTTCTCTAGCTTAAAGTAGTAGCTTTCAAAAGTGTAAAAATTGTAATACACAGCCATTAAAAACTTAAAAATGTACATTAAAATTGTAGACTTACATTATTATATTTCGTTAGCTCTATTTCTTTATTAATTTCTTTAGAAGTAATAAAATTATCTTTTAGCCAGTTTTGAATATCCTTACTATCTTTTAATTCTAAATCATGATTTTTTTCTTCTAACCATTTACTATCGTGAGTGAAAAAAGTATTTGTAATTAACATTCCTGCATTAAAATAATCCACCAAATTCATCGCACCTACAAAATCTCGTACTTCACCAGCTGTCACTTTTTTAGTAATATTAACTTTATATTTGATTTGGATTGCAATAATAATATTTACAATATCTTTTTTATATGCTATAACATCTATTCCTCCATCAGCTTTATTTGTACTTCCTGATTTTTCTATACCAAAACCTTTATTTTTTAATAACGTAATAATTAAGTTTTCAAATGTATCGGGAGTTATTTTATCTAAATTTTTGAAATCCTTTCTAATCCATTCTATAATTTCATAAGTGGGATCGGTCAATATTACATTAATATTTTTATCATCATTCTTTTCTCCAAACAAAAATTTCAAAGCCTCCTCCTCAATTAAAGCATTAGGACTGAGGTCGACTTTAAAATTATTTTGTTCTAAAAGTAGAACAACTTTCGGCATAGACATCCTTAGCTCTTTAACTACTTTATGAAGCTTCATTTTTTTAGGTATAGATTGATTATCAAACTTGGTTCTATATTTAAAATTTGATTGATTAGATTGTTGCTTTTTCCTATCTAAATCATCTAAATGTTTTTGTTTTGTTTTATCTTGTTGAGTAGATTTTTTTCTCATTAAATTATTTTTAATAAAGATAAGAATAGAAACTTTAAATTAAAATACAGAAAGCAGAAAATCAATTCCCTACTTTCTGTAATTATCAACTCCGGCTTCTTATACAATGTCCGTAAACTAACTATCTAATAATTCAGTAAACTTACTATCCATAAGCGATAAGAGTATTTTTTTATTTTCTAATAATTTATTTTTTTCAAAGTATGGATAGGCTTTTTTTGATTCTAATTTGAAACTACCTTTACTTAGTTCAGCCCAATACTTGTGTGAGCAATATTTATATAGCTTATTTTTCTTATAATGTGAAAAATCTCTAATCTCGATATTATCAATGCACATTAGTTTAAATTTCACAATACTACACAATTTATCATAGAGAAAAATTAAGTTATCTCGATCATCTAAATCGTTTAAAAAACAAATTCCATTTTTATTGAAATCTCTTTTATCTAAAAATTTAATCTCAACTCTTAAAATTGCGTCTCCATTGCATTGTTGTCTACCCTTATGATAAATCTTAAGTCTATAATTACCTTTTTGAAATTCTTTATAGACCTGCTCTTCCGTTGGTGGAGGGAATTTTGAAACTTCACAAAAATCATAAAGAATACATTGATCCAATATAAATTCATCTAAATCAAACGGCACTCTTAGATTTAATCCAAACTCTAAACCTTGTGAAAGCTCTAGTTTATCAACCGGGAACTTAATCCTATCCTCCAGAAAATCAACTGCATTAACAAGAGAAGAATGCTTAAAATCATTATAATTCCCATCAATTCCATAAACTATTTTATTATAAAAATGATGTAAAGAGTTATGAAGATAAGCTCCTTGATTAGTGATTTTAAGTTCCATATTTTCAAATTCTTTTTTGTAGGTCTCATACGAAACAAGTGCATTTTCAGTTTTATCAAATCTGGTATAACTTATTTTTTCAAGGTTGTAGTTATCTTTCATAATTCCAAAAATTTCATTTTTATCAGGAAAATATGCTTTAATATAATCTATCATTTTTCAGAAGTATTTAGATTAAACATATTTTCTGCTATCAAATCCGCTATTAACCTCTGTATCTATCATTGAAAGAGATTTATATCGTTGTCCAGATACAATTTCATTCATCAAATCTTTTCTCAATACAAGAAATTTATTTGCAAATTCAGGTTTGTATGCTGGAATCAATCCAGAATTAATTTTGTCTCTAACGACTCTTTCATTCATTCCAAGAAGTTCAGCAACCTCTTTAGTTGTTAAAACTTCTTTTGTCTGCACAATACGACTAAAAATATCTAGTTTTGCTATATAAACAGATAATAGTCTGGTTACTATTTTTTGTACCAACTTTTCGATTATAAAACCGAAATTTTCGTTATGGCTGGATTTCGCCGTCATGATAGTTTTTTTCATACCATCGGCGTATCAAGAATTTAGCAATTGTGCCAAAAACAAAAAAACTCCCACTTTGCAGTAGGAGTTTTAAATAATTAATAATCAATATTTTATAACTCAAAATAAAATATCAATTCATTTATAATATCTGATTTTATTAATAAAATGAAATTTTTTTATAAAAAATACAAAGTAGGAGTTTCTTATTTTATGCTTACTATTTCATAAAGAATCGCAAAGCAATTTTCTAAGTTTAAAACATCTAATTGATTGGTTGAATATTTTAAATCTTTTAGCTTATCAGAATTTACTTCAGCATTATTTTGATAGGTGAAAAAATCGGATAAAATTTTCCAATGTGTATTATTTGTTGAAGTAATAATATTTTTATCAATTAAAACCTTATAAAAACTTTTTAGTAATGAAGGTGTTTTAAGCCAAATAATTCTATCTCTTTCTCTTCTTCGATTATTGAACAAATCATCAATTTGTTCATAAGTTGTCACATTTGCAATAAAGCCTTTTTCTATCAAGCTGTTTTTAATTGAATTTATTACAACTTCTCTCGCTTCATTAGTTAATCCCTTTTTAAAATTAGGTCTATTTTCTATCTGAAAAGATTGAATTTCTTTTTTAGAGGGA
Source organism: Chryseobacterium arachidis (assembly GCF_900129245.1). GTDB lineage: Bacteria > Bacteroidota > Bacteroidia > Flavobacteriales > Weeksellaceae > Chryseobacterium > Chryseobacterium arachidis. Next base: position 319,430 of record NZ_FQUT01000001.1, on the reverse strand, counting down.
TAAACAAGTTTTTTTAAAGCACTAAAATTATCTTTAGATAAATAATCAACGAAATTAGAATAGAAATCACGAAAAACATCTAAATAGATCTCTTTAACGGCAATTCCATATTTAGAAAAAACATTTTTTTCCTTGCGAATTGCGTCATCTAAATTATTATAGTCATTCAACAAAAGTTCAGTAAGTTTGTTAATATAGTTAAACTTATTCTTTGACAGGATATATTCATGCCGAAGTAAAGTTTGTGATTTTGTCTTTTCTTTTAATAAAGCATTATATAAAGGTTCAAAAAATGAAACCATTTTAAGCTCTCCGTCTTCATCTTCAATTTTCATCTTACCTTCAACTTTATACTCAAATTTATATTCTTTAACATTTATAAAATAATGATATGCTATAAGATAAAAATAATCACCTCTAATGAAAATATTTTTAAACATATCAAAGTTTTCTATTTTCGTCTCATCAATATTTAAACCTTTTGGACGTAAACTTTCTTTATTCCAAAAGAAATAACGAAACTTTGAAAATGGGTATACATCGAATTCGTCGTCGTCTTTATTCCCCTCTTCAAAATATTGAAATAGTGGAGAGAAATCAAAATCATTATCTATAACAGGTAAAAATTCTATCATATTCCCAATATTATATTATTAATTGTACTTACTTTTCTTTTATCAACTATTTTAGCATAAATTTCGGTTGTAGTTACATTTTTATGACCAAGCATTTTTGAAATAAGATATATATCTGCTCCGGCTTCTAGCTGTGCAACAGCGTAAGATGTTCGGAAATTATGAAAAGTGACTTTCTTATCAATTTCTGCCTTCAATAGCCATTTCCTCAAATTATCATTGAGTGAATGATATGCAATTCTATCAAAAACAAAATCTGATTTTTTTGTTCTCTCTCCCATTAAATTTACAGCTTCTTCTGAAATAGGATGGTATTGAAATGCTGAGGTTTTTTGCATTCTGAAATATATGTAACTTATCTTGTCTCTTACAACAACATCTTCCCATGTTAAATTATTTATATCACTATAACGAAGACCTGTTAAGAATGCAAACATGCAGTATCTTCTTAATGTTTCATCAGAAAATTCTGTTGTGAATAGAGTTCTACACTCATCAATTGTAAGAAAATTCTTCATGACTTCCTCTTCTTCAATCCAGCCTATACGTCCTTTAAAACTTTGTGATAGATAATTATCTTCATAAGCCATTTCTAAGACTTGTATAAATCGAATAAAATAACTTGCCGCAGAGTTTCTTCTTAGTTTATGTTTGGTACTTTTTAGTTGATATGTGTCAAGTAATCTATTTTTGAAATCTTCGATTAAAGTTTTATTAATATCACTGAAAAGGACATTATTATAATATTTGACAAAATATCCGTAGCAAGCTTTCCAAGCGCCAACTGAACTAGTTGCGTTTTCTGCTTTCTCTTTAAAGTATTCTGTAAATATTTTCTTTTTATTTTCAGCTAATTCTAAAGTTTTCAGCTCCGCTTCTGTATAAATATCAGGCTTCGTAATTTCCCTGAATCTTTTGGCTCTAAGTAATTCAATAGCTTCAAGTATTTCTTTATTGTGGTGCTTTTGCGCCGGTGTAAGGGTTAATTTTCTAGGATTACCCGTTTTATCTTTAATAATTTCAACTTTAGATTGTTTCTTGCCTTTTGAATCGTTGTAATAAATAATCTCACTTTGAAAATCATTATATAAAAAGTAACTTGTTTTTTCATAACGGGTATATTTTCCAGTCTTTCTATTGAAAACGGGAGGATAGAAATTTAATGAAAGATTACTTTTATTACCTTTTACAAGTTTTTTCAGTACAGTTACTTTTTTACTCATTATTAAAGATTGTATTTACTAAGTTTTTGGGAACATACACATTTTTACCTTTTGGAATTTTTGGAACATTATGTTTTTTGCATAAATGATAAAATGAACCTGAACTCACTTTAAATGCGTCTAAGACCTCATTAATCGTGTAATAATTATCATCGCAGAAATATGGTAAATTATATTGTTTTTCTTCGTTATTTTCAGCTTTTTGCTTAAAGAGTATATCTAAGTCAACCTTTCTAATTCTAATGGCTTTAAAGCCTTCTAATTTACTTAATCTGCCATCTTTTAACATTCGATAAATTGATGTTCTACTAATATTAAGTAAAAGCATAACCTCTTTGATAGATAAGTAATCTTTCTTTTGAATTTCTTCAATATCATAACCTTTAATTTGTACTTCAAAATCCTTATCACTCGCTTGAATCTTTTCATCACGCTTTCTCTTTTTGTAGAATTTCTTAGCACAGTCATCGGAACAGCATTTTGTTGTAGTCTTTTTAGCTACAAACCTATTTCCGCAGAATTGACAAATTTTATTGACTTCCATAACGTCTAAATTCTCCCCAAAAATGTTTCATATTGTTTCATCATGTTTCCCATTGTTTCAAAATGTAACATTTTTTAACGATGAAATTACAAATTTTATTCCAAATCAAATTCATAGAAACGAAATAGAAACAAATGGAATGTGTATATTCTGCAATATTAAATTTTGAAACAAAACATAAGACAAATAAAAATCCCCTTAAATATTACATTTAAAGGGATTTTTGTATTATTGTAATTGTAATCTATATACAATCTAAAACACTGTCTATTTTCCGATACAAAACTTAGAAAAAATATTCCCCAACACCTCATCATTAGTAACCTCACCGGAAATTTCACCAAGATGTTCTAAAGCATTTCGCAATTCATAAGCCAATAATTCTGTTGAAATCTGGAAATTGATGGCCTCTTTTACCTTATTGACTGCATCTAAAGATTTCTGCAGAGCTTCAAAATGTCTTTGATTGGTAATCACCACATTGCTTTCGGAAGCTTTTAGTTGCTCTACGTAAGATGACAATTCATTCTTTAAATCCTGGATATTTTGATTTTCGACCGCTGAAATTTTTATAAAATCAAACTCGTGGACAATCGCATTTCTGAAAATGTCTTCTGCTTTCTCATATTGAGTCGGAACCACCTCATCGATTTTTGTAGCACAGATAATTAACTTGAGATCATCTCTTAGCAAAGATTGAATCATTTCAATATCTTCAGAAAAATCTTCAGTGGCAGCATCTGCTAAATACACTAAAATATCGGCATTTTCTACTTTTTCCTTAGCTTTTTTTACCCCGATAGCTTCGATTTCATCTATGGTTTCACGCAATCCGGCAGTATCGATCAAACGGAAAGCATGACCTTTAATATGAAGAATTTCTTCTATGGTATCTCTTGTTGTCCCGGCAATGTTGCTTACAATCGCTCTTTCCTCTTTCAATAAAGCGTTTAGAAGTGTAGATTTTCCGGCATTGGGTTTTCCGATGATGGCAACAGCGGTTCCGTTTTTAATGGCATTTCCATATTGGAAACTTTCAATCAATGAATTAAGTTTCAGTTCGATTTTATTCAACAGCTGAACTAAAGCAGATCTGTCAGCAAATTCAACGTCTTCTTCTGCAAAATCAAGTTCAAGTTCAATTAAAGAAACAAAATTCAGTAAATCTGTTCTCAAAAAAGAAATTTCGTTGGTAATTCCCCCTTTCAGCTGATTAATGGCCACTTTTCGCGAAGCTTCGTTTTCAGAGGCAATCACATCAGCAATGGCTTCAGCCTGCGAAAGGTCTATTCTTCCGTTAATAAAAGCACGAAGCGTAAATTCTCCTGCTTTTGCCATTCTGGCTCCATTTTTAATCAGTGTTTCAAGAATACGTTTCCCAATATGCGGCGAACCATGGAAGGTAATTTCTACAGAATTTTCTGTAGTGAAAGTTCTTGGTGCCAAAAAAATAGAAAGCATTACCTCATCAATAGCCTCTTCCCCATCCATAAAATACCCGTAATGAATAGTATGGGATTTCTGTTTTTCAAGTTTTTTTGAAGGAAAACATTTCTGAACTACAGTTAATGCCTCATTTCCCGAAACTCTGATGATTCCTAAAGCTCCTATTCCGTTGGCCGTTGCAAGCGCACAAATGGTATCGTTATTCATACCGCAAATTTACGGTTTTTAATGGCAAATGAATAATACCGATTATCTATTGTCATCATTTTATTAAAGCTAAATGACGTCTGTTAAAAGTAAGATTCAGATTACTGCCCGAAAAATGAGCAACAGAAAAAATAGATTTAATTATTGGGTAAAATATATACAATGTACTTTTAAACTTCAAAATTTCGTAACTTTCCCTCTTTAAAAATTATTAAAAAATGACTTCAAAGGAAAAAGTGGCTGCACTTCGTGAAGAGATGCAGAAAAATAATGTTGATGCATTTATAGTATACTCTGCCGATCCCCACATGAGCGAATATTTGCCTAAAGAATGGCAGGAAAGAGCATGGCTGTCGGGATTTTTAGGCTCAGCAGGTTTTGTGGTAATTACAAAAGATAAAGCCGGGTTGTGGACGGACGGAAGATATTTCACACAGGCACCAATCGAATTGGCTGGTTCGGGTATCGATCTTTTCAAGGACGGAATGGAAGGAACTCCTAACTATATAGACTGGATTATTTCTGAGATTCCTGCTGGCGGAAAAGTTGCGGTAAATGCCATAGCAACTGCTCATGCGAATTGGGAACTTCTTACTCAAAAATTAAATTCAAAAAATATAACTTTAGTTGATGCCCCTCTTCTGAAAGAAATCTGGAAAGACAGAGGCACTCCTTCAAAAAATCCGATTTTTGTTCATCCTGTGGAAAGAGCAGGAAAATCTGTTGTTGATAAAATTGCAGCGATCCGCCAGAAGATGGAAGATATGGAGGCTACCGTTCATATCATTTCCAGCCTGGATGATGTTGCCTGGACATTGAATTTAAGAGGAAGCGATGTGGAAAGCAATCCTGTTTTCCTGGGTTATATCATTATCACTAAAAACGACGCAATCCTGTTTACTGATCTTGACAAATTAGAAGTTGAGGCTAGAAAACTAATGGACAAATCTTTCGTGAAAATGATGCCTTATGAAGAATTCTACAATCATTTAAAAACGTTTAAAAACGAAAAAGTTTTAGTCTCTCCTACCAGCAACCAGTCTATTTTTGAAGCTTTAAAATCTGAGAATGGATTTATTAAAGCTCCGGTTCCGGGAAATCTGATGAAGGCTCAGAAAAATGAAACAGAGCTTGAAGGTTTCAGAAAAGTGATGGTAAGAGATGGTGTTGCGATGGTGAAATTCCTGTATTGGCTGACTCACAATGCCGGAAAAGAAACAATGAACGAATACTCTATCGGGGAAAAACTAAGAGGTTTTCGTGCAGCAGGTGAAAATTTTGTCGGAGAAAGTTTCGGCAGTATTGTAGGGTATAAAGATAATGGTGCAATCATGCATTATTCGGCTAAAAGCGAAGGTAGCAAAGAAGTTACCAACGATGCAAGTATTCTGGTAGATTCTGGAGGACAGTACCTTGAAGGCACAACCGATATTACAAGAACATTAGCTTTAGGAGCTGTTACGGAGGAGTTTAAAAGAAATTCTACATTGGTTTTACAAGGATTGATCCGTTTATCGATGGTAAAATTCCCGAAAGGGACAAAAGGCGTTCAGCTTGATGCCATTGCAAGACTTCCTCTATGGATGGAAGGCAAAGATTACAACCACGGTACAGGACATGGTGTCGGCAGCTTTATGAATGTGCATGAAGGGCCTCAAAACATCAGAAAAGACATGAATCCGCAGGAGCTTTTGGTAGGAATGGTTTGTTCCAACGAGCCCGGATATTATCTCGAAGGTGAATACGGAATCCGTCATGAAAATCTAATTGCCGTTAAAGAATCCGAAACTACTATCCACGGTACTTTCTACGAATTTGAAACCTTAACGTTCTGCCCGTTCTTTAAAGATACCATTGTTAAAGAAATTTTATCTGAAGAGGAAATCAGCTGGCTGAACCACTATCATAAAACTTGTGAGGAAAAAATTGCTCCATTTTTAGAAGGCGAAGTAAAAGACTGGTTCCTGGAATTGGTAAGTCCTCTTTAACAGAGAAAGATAATTTAAATTTTTATTAAATATAAAAAGCCTTGTCATTTGCATTACAAGGCTTTTTTTATATGGAGCAACCGTATTTTTACGGATAAAATTGCAGGGATTCTCCTGAATGTCCCGAATACAATTGAAGCTATCTTTGTATCAACAAAAAGAAACATCATTCATATCTTCATAAACATTCAGTAAATTCAAAAGCGGAATCACTTCAATCCTTTGGAGTGATTTTTTTATTTCAGATTTTCAACAGAAATTCCTTCGTGCGTCAGAACAAGACTTTCCGTTGCAACCTGAGAATCATTGCTTACTAACACAGGCCCGATATATTTTGATGGAAAGCAATTTCGGAGCTTCCAGATAATAAAAGGGGTATGCGTTTCATCAAGAAGTTTTATGACGACATCACGTCTTTCTACTGACCCGAATGTTTTAGTTCTGATCCAGTTGAAGAAATCATTATCTCCTTTTACGATAGCTCTTTTTAAAGTAACATCCGAAAATCTGAGCAAGCCAGGCGCTTTTTGTTCTGAATCGAGCTTTGAGCTTCCGTCCCTTACCGAAATAACATCGATATTCATATCCAATCCTGAAACTTCAAGAAATTCTGTCCTGTTACCCCCCCAATCTACTGAGAAATGGTAACGATTGATAATTTTTTGCGGCATGATCAAGTAGTTTTTATCCTATATAAATATACTGATTATTAATCAATTATTTAAATTTAAAAATATCATTCATTACATTAAAATAACTTTATCAGAAGAATTCATTGCTGCATCTTGATACCACATAAATCAATTATTATTGAAAATTTAACATTTTGGAAAGGTTATTGCTTACTTACACAGTATGGAAAGTCAGAATTATAAAAATCACAGGAAATTTTATCCGCCGCATCATTTCATTTATCTTCCATTACTAATTCTGCTGAAAGGTTTTGGAATTTATAAAATTTTTAATGATGAACAGCATCAGCTGATCTGGATTTTATTTTCAATCGTTATTTTTCTGCTTTTCTATCTGGCAATTATGGTAAGACAGCATTATGCGCTGGGACTTCAGAACCGTCTGGTAAGAATCGAATTTAAACAAAGATATTTTGAAATTTTCGGTTTGAGATCTGATGAGGTTGAAGAAAAACTGAAGTTCAGTCAGATTGCCGCATTGAGGTTTGCTTATGATGATGAATTTAAAGAACTTTTGTACAAAGCACTTCATGAAAACATTTCGGGAGATAAAATAAAAAAATCCATCAGAAACTGGCGGGCTGACCATCACAGAATTTAAAATAATAAACACCAAAAATAAATTATTATGAAAAAATGGAGCTTATACAGTATGACGATATTTTGTTTGCTGACATTAACAAGCTGCGAAGCAGTAGAAACAATCTTTAAGGCAGGAATGTGGTGGGGAATCATATTAGTAGTTGGCGTAATAGCTATTATTTTATGGCTATTTTCAAGGGGTAGGAACTCTTAACCAAATCTTATGGAAAATTCAGACTTAGACCTCATTTCACATCTGAAACCCGCGAAGATTGTAAAAATTATGAAAGATCCGGTAGCATCTGCAAAGGCGGTACATCTTATATATACCTCCGATGCAGAATCAGCCGGTATCACCCGAAAAAAGACCGGAAAAAAGTATTCTTACTATAAAGACGGAGAAAAAATCAAAGACAAAGACGAAATCACAAGAATTAACAAACTGGTTATTCCTCCGGCTTGGGAAAATGTGTGGATCTGCGCTTTGGATAATGGGCATCTTCAGGCAACAGGTTTTGATGTGAAGAAGAGAAAACAGTATCGTTATCATCCGTTATGGAGTGCGTTGAGGAATCATACAAAGTTTTACAGAATGCTTCAGTTCGGGTATGCTCTTCCCAGCATACGTCTGCAGGTAGAGAAAGATTTAGCGTTAAGAAATTTCGATAAACGAAAAATTTTAGCACTGATTGTCAGTTTAATGCAGAGAACCAATATCAGAATTGGAAATAATGCCTATGAAAAACTCTATGGCTCTTTCGGTTTAACGACTTTAAAGGATAAGCATGTTCAGGTAAAGGGACAAAAAATTACTTTTCATTTTAAAGGTAAAAAAGGAGTAATGCATGATATTGATCTTAAAAGTAAAAGACTGGCGAGATTAGTTCAGAAATGCAAAGATATTCCCGGAAGGGAACTTTTTCAGTATATTGATGATGAAGGAAACCGCCATACCGTAGATTCAGGAATGGTGAATGATTACATCAAAGAAATCAGCGGTGAAGACTTCACGGCAAAAGATTTCAGGACATGGTCCGGAACTGTAAGTGCACTAATCGCTTTTAAAGAGATTGGTTATGCAGAAAATAATACTCAATACAAGAAAAAAGTAAAAGAAGCATTGGAAATCGTAGCTTCACACCTTGGAAATACAAGTACAGTTTGCAGAAAATATTATGTTCATCCATTGGTTATTAATCTTTATGAAAATAATACTATCAAAAAATATCTTGATGAGCTGGAAAAAATAGAGGAAAATGACGGTAAAGCCGATCTTACTCAGGAAGAAAAACTGGTTCTCAAAATATTAGAAAACGAAAAGATGTAAATAGTCTCTATCGATTTTTTGTCAGGATTAAAAGTTGTAAATTTGTATCATTAGCAAATAAAAAAATATACAACTAATATGTCTAAAGCAATTTCGCAAGTACCATTTGCAGTAAACGAGCCGGTAAATTCTTATGCACCGGGAACTCCGGAAGTGAAAAGCCTTATCGCTCAATACAAAAAAATGTGGGCTGAAAAGATTGAAATCCCCATGATCATTAATGGAAAAGAAGTAAAAACTGATGATAAAGTTCAGCTTCAGTCGCCTCAGGATCATGCACATGATTTCGGTTTTTACCACAGAGGAACAATGCAACACGTAGATGACGCGATTAACGCTGCACTGGCTGCAAAAAAACAGTGGAATGAGCTGGGCTGGGAGCAGCGTGCGGCAATTTTCTTAAAGGCAGCTGATCTTTTGGCGGGACCTTACAGAGATGTAATCAACGCGGCTACCATGATCGGACAATCTAAAAATGTACATCAGGCTGAAATTGATTCTGCTTGTGAATTGATCGATTTCTTAAGATTCAACGTAGAATTCATGACGGAAATGTATTCCGAACAGCCAGTTTCTGATTCAGGAATCTGGAACAGAGTGGAATACAGACCATTGGAAGGATTCTGTTTTGCGGTAACTCCGTTCAACTTTACAGCGATTTCAGGAAATTTACCAACTTGTATGGCCATGCTTGGAAACGTAGTCGTTTGGAAACCATCTGATAAGCAGGTATATTCAGCAAAAGTAATTATGGATGTCCTTACAGAAGCTGGTCTTCCTGCAGGTGTTATCAACATGATCTTTACCGACGGAAAAGAAACTGCTGAGAAAGTTTTGGCACACAGAGATTTTGCCGGACTTCATTTTACTGGTTCTACGAAAGTATTCCAGGGAATGTGGAAAATGATCGGTGATAATATCCACAACTACAGAACGTACCCAAGAATCGTTGGTGAAACTGGTGGAAAAGACTTCGTTATCGCTCACCCATCTGCTAACGTAGAAGCTGTGGCGACTGCTTTGGTAAGAGGTGCTTTCGAATATCAGGGACAGAAATGTTCTGCGGCTTCCAGAGCTTATATTCCTCAGTCTCTTTGGGCTGATGTGAAAAAAGTAATGGAAACTCAGATCGCTTCTATTAAAATCGGTTCTCCTGAAGATCCATCCAACTTTGTAAATGCTGTAATCGACAAAAATTCTTTCGAAAAATGTAAAGGATATATCGACAGAGCAAATGCTTCAAGCGAAGCAAACGTTGTAATCGGCGGACAAACTGATGATTCTAAAGGATGGTTTGTAAATCCTACAGTTATTGAAACGACAAATCCTCAGTACGAAAGTATGGTTGAAGAAATCTTCGGTCCGATTTTATCAGTCTACGTTTACGAAGATGCAAAATGGGCTGAAACTTTACAATTGGTAGATTCTTCTTCTCCTTATTCATTAACGGGTTCTGTTTTCGCACAAGACAGATACGCCGTAAACGAAGCATTCAAAGCATTGGAAAATGCTTCAGGAAACTTCTATATTAATGACAAACCGACTGGTGCGGTTGTTGGTCAGCAGCCTTTCGGAGGTGGAAGAGCTTCAGGAACAAACGATAAAGCAGGTTCCAAAATGAACTTGTTGAGATGGACTTCTGTAAGATCTATTAAAGAGACTTTTGTTTCTCCTAAAGATTACAAATATCCATATCTTGGTTAATCAATAATGAGTAAAAAGCAATAAGTAATTGTTGCCCTTTGATCATACAGCCTCGGAATTTCGGTTTCGGGGCTTTTGTTTATTTGATGATCGCGATTGCTTCGTCGCTTCGCTCCTCGCAATCTCTAAATATTTTAATAGAAATTTCAATGTTAATCTAAATATTATTTCATTAATTGGTGATAGGATTTACATCCTATCCTATAGTATGCCGCCACTTCGTGGCTCGTTGCAAACCATATTAAATATAAATCATTGAATATTAACATATTTTAAATCAATTTATCACTATTTTAGTATCTGAAAGATCTGTTAGGAATAATAATTGGACTATGTATAACACACACCAAAACAAAATATTATGAAAAATTTATTGTTAATAGCAGCTTTAGGAATATTCGCAATAAGCTGCGGAACAAAAGAATCCTCAATGACAACCAATAATTCGGATTCTGCAGCGGTAAACAATACAACAGCAGTACCGCCTGCCACTATAGACACTGTGAACACAGCAACAGTTAATCCGGATAGTATTAAAATGAAAATGGATTCAGCGAACACAGTACGATAAATACAGGTTTAACATAATAACGGGAAGTCCTCAGATGAAAGTTCTGGGGATTTTTGTTTTTAGCACAGAAGTATAAGAAACTACTTTTTACTTTTTACTTTTTACTTTAATCACTATATTTGATATAATACTAAACATTAAAAAATTACTATGAGAAAATTATGGATATGCGCCTTTTTTGGCTTATTATTTTTAGGAAGCTGTGCCGATAAAAAGGAGAACAGAGAAGAATTTAAAGAAGATCACAATAAAGATTCTATAAGAAATTCGATGGGAGATTCTGCAGTTGCCAATTCAGAAGCTGTACAGCCAATTTCTGCCGACAGCACGAAAACAGCAACAGATACGCTGAAAACAAAATAAAAACAACAAAACCGCAGAGTTGGTCTGCGGTTTTGTACTTAAAAAAACTTGACTGAAAAAACCGGGCAATCATCCCCGATTGTATTGTAAACTGATAGTCTTATTAACTTCCTAAGTAGATAAAGGTATTCACTACCAGATATGCAGATCTGTTATCTACAGTGGTTCCGCTACCTCCTGTAGGCACAGAAGCAGATCCTGTTACATTATGCATGTGAGTTCCCGACGCAGCGGTTACCCCGATCATACCGATACCACCCCATGAAAATGAATTGCCGTCTCCCTGATAATTATTGGTACCATTATTATTAACCATAGTTCCCCCCAACAAAAAGCCTCCTTCTGTAGGCGTATGCGTGTGAGCTCCTGCCGCTTGAGCAATACCTTCTACAGTTCCCGATAGATTGATATTCGGTAAATTTTCCCGCTTTATGGCTATAGAGTTATCTCCCCCCACGGTTCCCGGAATTTCATTATTCGCTTTTGACTTCAAAACCCTGTCTGTCGCATCAGGAAGATTATTTGTCAGTCCAAGACTTTCAGCAGAAGCCTGACTTTCCGGAGAAAGCAGAGATAGGCTCCTTCCGTCCAGCAGATACCATCCGTCGTGATCACTTGTTTTAAAAGAGCTTTTAATATCTCCTATATTTTTACTGTTTAAAGCTTTTGCATCACCCAGCATCATTTTTTGCCAGATATTTCCATCAAAATAATATAATCCCTGCGAATTGATATTAATTGTTTTTGAAGTAGCTGAAGTTACCGGCAAAGTTACAAATACAATGGTCCCGGCATGTGCATTGGTATATTGGGAATCTCCTGCCTGCAGTTGATCTCCTGTCATTCTCGGGGGCAAAATACCCTCCGCTGTGGATCCGTCACCATTTTTGGCAACGACATCCAGACTCGTTATTGGATTTGCCGTATTAATGCCGACCTGCGCATAGGCAAAGTTAGACAATACAGCAGCCATAACGACTGTAAAAGTTGTTCTCATCCGTTTAATTGTTACTAGTTATGTTTCATGGTTGGGTATAAAATATCGGTTACATATTCTATACCATGAGCTAGTAGTTTTCTTAGTTTAGTGTTTAGGTGTGTTGTACGAAACTTTATTTTTCCCGGAAAAGGTCTGGTGACTGCAGTATTTGGTTAGCCCCGTAAAACTGCCGCAAATATAAAAAAGTCTCTATTTCAGCTAAAACAAATAGTTATCCGTTTTCCCGAAAATGATAAGAATAAGATATAAAAAATGATTATTGATGTTTATTTTCCCGAAAACCGGCATATTTATCGCTCCGGCGATCGGAATCAAGCAACTTTATGTAGGCTGAAGGAGAATAATCGGTAACGATCTTAAAAACCGAAGCAAATTTACTGTGAGTAGAAAATCCGCATTCATCCGCTAAAATACTGATTTTATATTGCCGGTATTTATCATCATTAATAAGTTTGTCGACAATATAATTGATCCGTAAACGATTGATATAGGTTTTAAAATCTGAACTTTTATGCTGATTGATCACATACGAAAGGTATTTAGTATTCGTGCTCAATTCTCCGGCCAAAAAAGGCAGAGACATATTCTTATTATTGTATAAACTCCCCTTTTCAAAATCATCCAGAAGTTCAAGCAGCTTGGTTTCGGTTTCAGGGGTCATCAGCGATTCGCTGCGCTTTTTACCCACTTCTTCACTGTTTTCAAAAATTTTCTCCACAGATACATTGGTGAAAGAAGATTCTTCATGTTTCACGGATACTTCTACAGGTTTAGAGGCTATTTTCCGCTGGCTTCTTAGAATATGTCTTAATTTTGCCAGCTGTTTCCTCTGTTTTGTACGAAAATGCAGAAAAGAACCGATTAAAGCAGAGCAAAGAACAATAATGATTACATTCTTAGCAATACTAATCTGCCGGCCGCTTTTGTTTATCATAATTTCTTCACCATTGCCTGGCACCTCACCATTTTTACCATTAGCTTCACTGAATGCTTTTAAATATTTTTTGGCATACAGCGCAGCATTTTCATCATCTCCAATGCCTTCATAATAATCATTAATAGTTGCATATACAGTTTTTTTAAGCTCAGGATTAACCGATTTTTCAGCAACGCCCTCCGCTTTTTTCATATATAGGTAGGCTTCTTTCCAGTTTTTCTGCTTAATTCTTATGGCTCCCAGACCGTTATATACCCAACCTAAAAGATGCGAAAACCCACCAAGCATTTTTTCGGAAATTCTGTAGTTGATTTCGGCACTATTAAGATCATTAAGCTTAAAATAAATATCTCCTAAAAGCTGATAAGAAGCGGCGGAAGGAAATTTAACATTTATATTTTCAAATTGTTTGAAATACTGTAATGACCTGTTCACAAAATCTCTTGCCGCATAAAAATTGCCTTGGGAAAATTCATAATACGCCAGTTCCTGATTCAAAATTCCCATTGATTTCTTATATTGATCAGGATTTTTGATCTTATTGGCAGTATCCCAGCTTTTCGTAACATATCTTTTAGATTTTTCATAAAGCCCTATTTGCCTGTATTGTGCAGCAAGAAATATCATTATATTAAACTTCCACTGCAGATCAGAAATAGTATTCACCAAAGCGTAGGCCCTCTCACCATATCCCACCGATTTTTTGAAATTTCCGGCCTGCTGATATAAATGAGCAGAAAGCATAAGGGTTTTAACTTTGTTTAATGAGCTGGTAGAAGTTTGATAAAGAGAATTTGCTGTGTGCAATGCTTCAGACATTTCTCTGGGCGAGGTAATTTCGGAAGTGCCTTGATAGATGGTTTCGAAATCGTTTTTTTTCTGAGCTTGGATATGGATTGAAATCAATAAAAATACTACAAGTCTGTGAAAACTTTTAGACATACGTTAACAAATTATTATCATGGTTATTATAATAATTCATCATTAAAGAAGTGTCTTTTTGTTTTTCACAAAATTAAGAATAATTTAGTTTTTAATAAAATTTAATACGCTTAATTAATGTTAAAGTAAAAATTCAACAATTTATTTACTTATGTGGTATCAAAATGTTTATTTTAACCTCAACCGAAAAAAATAATCAAAGCAGAAGTGTAACTATTTTTGTTTTATAAAGACTGATTTGGTAACATAATTATTACATTTGCAATCAATAAAAAGTTTTATGAAAAAATTATCAATATTCTCAGCCCTTTTCATCGGAGCATTAGCTCTTGCACAAGGGATTAAATTTGAAGAAGGAAACTTCGCAGCAGTTCTTGCAAAAGCTAAAAAAGAAAACAAGCTTGTATTTATCGATGCGTATACAACGTGGTGCGGACCTTGCAAACTGATGGTGAAAAATGTTTTCCCGCAAAAACCTGTCGGTGATTATTACAATGCCAATTTTGTGAATGCCAAAATCGATATGGAAAAAGGGGAAGGAATTGAAATTGCTAAAAAATATAATGTAAAAGCATTCCCTACTTACCTATTCGTAGACGGAAACGGTGAATTGGTGCACAGAACTTTAGGATATGTGGAAGAAAAAGACTTCATTCAGTTTGCGAAAGATGCAGGAGATCCGAACAAGAGACTAACGGCATTGAAGCAAAAATTTGAAAACGGAGAAAAAGATCCTGAATTTTTGAAAAACCTTGCAAGTCTTACCATTTATAACGATGCCGAATTTGCAGGAAAAGTATTGGAAAGATATTTTGCAGGAAAAACAGAGCTGAATATGGAAGATGTACAGATGTTACTTTCAGCTACACAGACTACAGATAGCCCGTTGTACAAAACGTTTCAGTCAAAAAGAGCGGAAATTACAAAAGTACTTCCTACTGAAAAGTATGATGCAATTGACAAAAATATCAAGATCAGTACTTTGTTTAAGAAGTCATACAAAGCAGATACAAAATCTTGGGATGATAATTATTTCCTGACAGAAGCACAGAAATTCTTATCAAAAGAGGAAGCTGAAAAAACCCTGAAAAAAGCACAGGCAAACAGAGCATTAAGAGATAAAGATTTTGCTAAATATGAAAAATTGGCTTTAGAATTAAACAAAGATACTTCCGCAGCAAGCTCTGAAGAACTGAATTCTTTGGCATGGAATTTCTTTGAAAATGTAACGACTAAATCTTCTTTGGAAAAAGCAGTAGTATGGGCACAGGAATCTGTAAAAAAGCATGAAAACTACGCAAACACCGATACTTTAGCTAATCTTTACAACAAAGTAGGTGATAAGAAAAATGCTAAGATTTGGGCAGAAAAATCGGTAGCGCTTGGAAAAGCAGCCGGTGAAGATACCGGAGATACCGAAAAATTACTGAAAACACTTTCAGTACAATAATAAGAAATCCGCAGATGCACTCTGCGGATTTTTATTTTTATCAATTATTATAAACCAATACCTGCATTTTGGTGAGCATAGCTTCTGTATCTCCGTTGTAACCTCCGTATGTTGAAGGGACAAAATTTACAATCTGATTTCCGAACCAAGAAGAATACTGAACTTTGAAAATGTAGGTCCCTGTCGAAAGTGTTATAGATTTTAAAAATGTTACTGGAGCCGGAAGATTTACCAAATTTCCTGTAGAACTTGTTGACGTATATGCCGAAGAAACTTTTACTCCATTTTGCAACAAACTAAATACTCCCTGAGTACCTGTATCACCTCCTGTTACCGAATTAACAGCGTATCCTAAAACCGTAAACAAAAAAGTTTGGGTCATTCCGGTAGGTACTGTTAATGTAATAGTAGCTCCGGGAACATCGGCTGTAGTACCCTGATTAATAGTTAAAGCTGTAGTTCCTTGTACGTAATTTGCAGATGCAATAGTTCCGCTTACGGAGTTTAGTGTTTTCCAAGTTGGCGCTGATCCTGCTCCGTTTGAAGAAAGTATTTGTCCTGCTATTCCCGCTGATCCTGCCGTAGTGGCACTACCGCCAACATTCAGTTCCTCCGTGACCTGTAGAGATCCGTTAACATGCAATGTTCTTTGGGGTGTTGGGGTATTAACCCCTGTTTGTGAATAACCTAATATAGATAATAAAAGGGTTAAACATAATAAAATTTTTCTCATTTTTTTTGAATTATGGTTAATAGAATCAAACAAAAATTAAAATATATTAATTTTACATACCACAAGTTAATTCAAATTAAAACAACTCCCAAATATTTCACACTAAAATGAATAAAAATTAACAATCTAGTGAAATTCCATTAAAAACTAATAATCAATCAATTAGAATAATAAATATTAATCTGAATCAATTTTCCATAAAAAAAGCCGCATTAATGGTGAATGCGGCTATAATCCAATTAATTATTCTTGTTTAATATTCAAACAAAACACTTCCCCAAGTAAAACCACTTCCGAAAGCAGAAAGAAGAACCAGGTCTCCCCTCTTTATTTTCCCTTGTTCGATCGCTTCACTTAAAGCAATCGGAATAGAAGCTGCCGTTGTATTTCCATACTTCTGAATATTGTTGAAGATCTTCTCATCCGGCAATCCGAATTTCTGCTGAACAAACTGGGCAATCCTCAAATTCGCCTGATGCGGAATAAACATATCAACATCATCGATTGTTTTTCCTGCTTTATCTAAAGCCTCCTGCATGGTTTCAGGAAATCTTGTTACGGCATGTTTGAAAACGAAATTTCCGTTCATGATCGGGTATACTTCTTTGTTGGTAACATTTTCCGGATCTTTTCTCATCCTATCGCTCCAGCCGAATTTAGACCCCGGGAACTGTGTGCAAAGATCATCTGCATATTTTCCTTCAGAATGCATATTCATCGCTAAAATATCTCCTGCATTTTCATCTTGAGTTGCAGAAAGGACAATGGCTCCGGCTCCATCTCCAAAAATAACGGAAACTCCTCTTCCTTCATCAGAAAAATCCAGTCCGAAAGAATGAATTTCTGCCCCTACTACCAAAATATTTTTATAAGTCCCTGATTTAATAAAAGCATTCGCCACACTCATCGAATAGACAAACCCCGAACACTGGTTTCTGACATCCAATGCTCCGATTGTATCACAACCCAACATCTCCTGCAATAAAACGCCACAGCCCGGAAAATAATAATCCGGTGAAAGGGTTGCAAAAATAATATAGTCTATATCTTTTGAAGTTAAACCTGCATTGGCAATCGCTTTTTCGGAAGCCTTAAAACCTAAATAAGCAGTGGTTTCCTGAGAATCGTATCTGTCTTTTCGGTGTCTTCTTTCTTTAATACCGGTTCTCTCTGTGATCCACTCGTCGTTGGTGGTCATTAATTTTGCTAAATCATCATTGGTAACAACGTTATCCGGAACATAAAATCCTATCCCTTTTATTGTACTCTTAATCATATAGTTTTTTAATTTTGACAAAGATAAAATTATTTAAGACATAGTATTTCAAAATATTACTATTTTTACGGTATGCCAATTGACACAATTTACAGAGATTCTCAGTGCGAATGGGTGGATGTAGAAGCTCCTACTGCAGAAGACATGAAATTCCTTCATGAAAGATATGAAATCAACAACCTGCTTCTGGAAGATACCTTAGATCCCAACCATTTACCGAAATACGAAGAAGACGAAGAGGTAAAATTTTTCCTTCTCCGCGAAAGCACTGAGCTTGAACGTAAAAACCTCAACACCATCAGTGATATCAGCACCAAAATAGGGATTTTTCTTGTAGGCAAGACGATTATCACCATCCACAGGATGAAAACCAAAAGCATTACGGAAACCAAAAAGCAGGTATCATGCCTGAAAGAAGAGACAACTTCTGGACATATCGCCCTAAGAATAGCATTGCTCGTCATGAAAAGTTTTGATGATGAATCGATAAGCCTTCTGGAAACAATGGATAATATAGAAAATGAAATTTTTCTAAAAAACACCAATCATACCAATCAGATTAAAAGATTATACAAGCTGAAAAGAAAATCCGGCCTGAATTCCCGTGTGCTTACCATTTCTACGGATGCAGTAGATAAATTTAAACTTCTGAACCTTAAAGACTCCGAAGTTGTTGATTTAAAGGATAAACACAAAGACGTTGTCGGAGATTTCGACCATCTGAATATTCAGATTACCAACCTGATCTCTATGTTTCTGGCACTTTCGGATCAGAAAGCCAATCAGGTGATGAAAGTACTGGCCATTTATTCGGTATATTTTTTACCAATCACTTTTATTGCGGGAGTTTACGGAATGAATTTCGACAATATGCCGGAACTTCACCACAAATACGGATACTACGCAGTATTAGGAGTAATGGCAGTAGTGGTGATCTGTACTTTTATCTATGCCCGAAGAAAACAATGGTAATTTTACGCCTGTCATCCCGTAAAAACCCTGCTTACTGAAATTTTAATTAAAATTAATTTTAAATTATAAAAACGAATATGTAAAACATCGTATTTTTATTATGTTAAATCATTACCCTTGTTATTGCGAACCGCGAAACCCATACTCTGACAACAGAGACAACGTCCTAATTTCAGAGCTGCAATGACAAAACTGTTAAAACCTAATTGTCATGAAACCTGAAACTCTAAACCAAATTCTTGAGGAAAATGTTCTTTCAAAAGAATCCAAAGAAAAGCTCTCTTCTTTATACGCCAATATTTCAGCCAAAGAGTTCTCTGATCTTTTAGATGAGCAGGGCAATCAATATGTAGAATTTGTTCAGGAAGGCGGCGGTGTCTGGGGAAGTGCATTAGTGGGCTATCTGTATGGGCTCGAAATATTCGGAATCCGTTTTCTGAAAGTGGCGGGAACAAGTGCCGGAGCGATTAATACCATGCTGATTGCAGCCTACAAGACCAAAGAAGAAGCCAAGAGCGAAGTCATCAAAGACATTCTGTTCAACTGGAATTTTTCGGATTTTATGGATGGAAAATCGTATGTGAAAACAACAATTCATTCAATACTGAACAACAAGAATTTCATCAAAATCAATGCTATTATTGCTGCTATTCTGATGTTGATATTGGTTATTGCTCCGTTTGCCGTTTCTTCGGAAACCACATTGCGTGCAAAACTCCTTTTTCTGATTCCTATTATTCCCATCATCATTGCATTTCTTTATTTCAGAAAGCTTTATAATGATTTGAAAAAAGCAAATTCGGGACTTAATCCCGGGAATACTTTCATGACCCAAATGAAAGATGTGCTGGATAGCTTTGGTATAAGAACGGTTGCTGCACTGAATGAAAAATTTGCTAAACAGGGGAAAGACCTTAATCTCAACTATCGGTACGGCAACGGGAACCAATATTACGATATTGCACTGAAAAGCATTGAAGAGATCAGAACCAACAATAAAGAACATATCGACGAGATCCGTTATAAAATTTTCTATGAAGGTGCTGTCAACAATGAGTATTATAAAAAAGATCCTTTTTATTCATTAAAGTCGGAATATACTGTAATTACTACAGATATCAATGCCAAGATTAAAGTAGAGCTACCTACCATGGCCAACTTATACTGGTCTGAGGAAGAACTTAAGCACATCAGTCCGGCAGAATTTGTGCGTGCGTCAATGTCAGTTCCTTTCTTTTTTGAACCTTTTCAGAAACAAATTAACAAAAATGATACTTCGGTAAAATATGCTTGGAAATTCTGGATGAACACAAGGCAGGAAGATATTAACCCTGTCGGCGTTTTCATCGATGGTGGAAGTATCTCCAATTTCCCGATTGACCTTTTCCATTCCACTGATATTTTTTACCCGAGAATGCCTTTATTCGGAGTACAGTTGACCAGCGACTCGGATATTCTGTCAGAAAAGGGAAAAACAAGTGAGCAGATCTTAAAGTCTCCCCTTTCGTTTGCCGGAAATATCATCAGCACACTGAAAGGTTTTAACGATAAAACATTTCTTACCAAACATACATTCTACCACCTTTTCAGCATCCAGACCGTGAATTGCGGAACAAGCAGCTGGCTGAATTTCTTCATGAAAAAAGAAGAAAAAGAGGAACTATTCAATCGTGGATTTGTAGCAGCCTTAGATTTTCTTAATAATTTCGACTGGCAGAAATACAAATGCGAAAGGATGATGCTGTCTATGAAGGAGAAAAAGATTTTAAAGGAAGAGGATACGAAGACGGTGGGGTAAGGAATTTTGAGTATTTTAGTTCGATTTTTAATGGTAACTAAAATATGAATCCTTTTCGAGACTATCAGACAGATTTCTTAGCCTATCTATTTTTCATGGATAAAACTCATTACAGCGGGGATTCATATTCTCAAATGAAGATGGAACTTGCTGACAGAGATTTTAACTTTGATAATTTCAATCAGGAATTATATATCCGTTTAGTCATAAAAGATGTTTTCGCCGGATGGGAAAAACAGGTCAGAAAAATGTTTTCAGAGCTTATTGCCAATGGCTGGACTTTTACACAAACATTAGATTATAAATATTCATGGGGACGCCTTACCTTTCGTGGATTTCATACAGAAGTAAATCCAAAATTCCATGAAATTCTGGAAAAATATATTATAATTTTCGAGTCTACCTGCGGTGTCTGTGGAAATAGGCGAAATGTAGAAAGCTACGGTGATTATTATTTCTGCAAAAAGTGTTATTTAAAATATTTAAAAAAATTCAGGATCAGCAATATAGACAAGAAAGGCTTTTTGTATTTTGATGAAAAGAAACATTATATTTTTTGGTCTGATATCAATAATATTGAATGGGAAAACAATAATTATGATGCATTTAGAATTACTTTAAACAAACTTTCATCAGAAGAACAAATGATAAAGGAGTATGATGAAACGGATCATATATTTTTTTCTAATGAAAATTTTAATTTTTTTAAGCTGTTAAGAAAAATCCCGGCTCAACTGCTTACAGAAATCCAGAAAGAAGAAATTAGTGAAATCTGTAACAGTTTAGAAAAATGTATAATTTGTGGCAGAAAATCAGTTATAAAAGACAGATGCCAAATTTGTGGAAATTTGAAAAATACATTTGAATATCTTACTGAAAATTCTCTGAGAAGATTTGGAAGCAGACAGGAAATGATAGAACATAAAAAGAAAAGTTTCAAACAAAGCTTGAAAAATATAACGATGTTCAGATACCGATATAAAACAGACATGTCCTTTAAATAAACGAATAATTCAACAAACCAATGGCCCATAGAATATGCTTAATTATTACAAAAGATCAGGCAAAAGTACCCAAAGAGCTTCCCCATTTTTTTGATAATGATTTTCTGGTTATTCCTACTTCTGATGACGGATATCAAACTGATGATATCATAAAATTTTCTAAAAAATATCCTCACTTTAATGATATATTTAAAGCAGTTGACGATAAATTTTGGGAAGATGAAATAGCCAATAATGATTATGAAAGCATGTACTGCGAACTTTATCAGTTTGAAGATTTACTGAATATTGAAATTATAGAAATGCTGCATTTATCCAACTTCATCATTTATCATTACACGGAACTCACAACAGAGATTTATGAAGAATGCATTGCTTTTGAAAACAGAATGACAGTCGAAAATCCTATGGCCAGATTTAATGAAACCGGAATCAATAGCTACAATTACTGGAGATTTGATTCGTGTAAAAAACGGTATTTTGAAGATTTAAATAAAAGATAGGACGTTTTAGTAATTGATTTTAAATTTAAGATGAGTTAAGTACAAACCAGATAATATGGCAAGCAAAACAGATTTAAGAGAAAATCTATCTCTTCCGATATTCGAAAATACAAACGAAACGGAATTATTCCAAAACCAGGTACTGCGTCCCATTTTAAAATTGCAGAATGATATTTATATTCTCATATTCAAGGATTATGCTTTCAGAAAAACATCCGATTTTGACTCCCTTACGACAGTACAAAAGTTTGATTTTATTGATCAGAGTCTTCAAAAAGATAATGCACTGAGAAATACATTGATCGGAATAACCATTGGCATGCTTATTTTGGAAGAAATAAAAACCTACCTTTCCGACAGCAAATCCTACAACAAAAGAATCATCGCCATGCTTTCTCAAAGGATAAAAAGCCAGATTAAATAGCTTGAATAATGAAGATAGATAAAGAAACCATCAGCTACATCATTAGCTACTTCGGTAATTTAATGACTAACAATGAAAAATTAGCTTTACAGCATCAGATGTATATGTCTAAAAGCGCTGATAATAAAACATTGAGAAAAATAATGACGGAAAGAGGATGGATTAATAATGATCCTGAAACTCTCAACCTTTTAAAACAAGGATATGAAGAATTTGAAATGAATGTTGTGAAACGTATTATGTCGGAAACTCCTGAAAAAGTTTTTTTCAACAATTGTCCGAAATGCGGAAAACTGGCAAGAACTCCTTATGCGAAGCAATGCAGATATTGTAGCCACAGCTGGCATACAGAATAAAGAATTTAATTACTTTTAGCCACAACCTTTACCAATGAAGAAAAAATATTTCTACATCCTCAGCCTGTCCGTACTGCTGATTCTCTTGTTCATTTCTGTTCCTGTTTTCCATGTTTTAAAAACAAAATGGAGCGAATCCGGTTATCAAAAAACTGAAATTCCAAAAGGATATACGAACGATGCCAGTCAGTTGAATTTAACTAAAATTGACACTCTTGTTCAGGTTCCGAAAACCAAGCAGGAAATTGAAAAACAACTTCAACAGATTTTGCAGTACGCCAAAGAGAAAAACCTGAAAGTTTCCATAGCCGGCGCACAACACAGCATGGGCGGCCACAGCATCTATCCGAATGGGATCCTATTAAATATGCTTCCTTACAAACAGATGGAACTCGACAAAAAGAATAATATTCTTACCATCGGTTCGGGTGCACTTTGGGAAGATGCTATAAAATTTTTAGACAAACATGGAAAATCGATCGCGGTAATGCAGGCTTTCAGTTCGTTTTCTGTGGGCGGTTCAATGAGTGTGAATGGCCATGGCTGGCAAAAAAATCTCCCTCCGGTTTCTTCAAGCGTAGTTTCATTTACTTTAATGAACCATGCTGGTAAAATTCTCAATTGCAGCAGAACGGAAAATCCTGAACTTTTTAAGCTGGTTATCGGTGGTTATGGCCTTTTCGGGATTATTCTGGATGTAAAACTCAATGTTGTTGATAACGTTGCTTTGAAATATAAATACATAAGACTTCGTTCGGAAAACTATGTAGATTACTATAAAAAATTTATCTCTGCCAATCCTGATGTTAATTTGGTTTTTGGAAGATTAAGAATTTCCAACAAACGTTTTCTGGAAGAAGCAACCATTAATTATTTTGTGAAAGCTGATGAAAAACCACTTTCTCTTCCCCTACAAAATGCCAAAAACGAAGAAACGAAACGGCTGGTTTTCAGAAGTACAGTAAACAGCGAATACGGAAAAAGGCTACGCTGGGATCTTGAAACCGGAATGAATAAAATGACAAAAGATGCCGTGTACTCCAGAAACGAACTGCTGAACGACCATGTTTCCCTTATCGAAAATAAAGATCCCAATTCTACAGATCTGCTGCAGGAATATTTTATCCCCGAAAGAAACTTCAATCAGTTTATCAAAGACATAAAACCCGTTCTTAAAAATGCTGAGCCCGATTTGCTAAATATCACCATCCGTGCGGTAAATAAAGATGAAGACAGCTATATGAACTATGCAAGAGAAAATGTATTCGGCTTCGTTCTGCTATTCAACCAGAAGAAAACAGATAAGCAGGAGCTGGCAATGAAAATACTCACCAACAAACTGGTAGATCTCACCCTAAAAAATGAAGGAACATTCTACTTTCCGTATCGTCTTCACATTGATAAAATAAAAATGAGAAAAGTATATCCTCAGGCAGATTCTTTCTTTCAATTGAAAAGAAAATATGATCCGCAGGAGATTTTTGAGAATAAGTTTTATCTTCATTATAAATAAAACGTTGTAGATTTGGAAATATTTTGATATTCAATTCGTCGATTTGAGTGTCCTAATGAAATCGGGATGCATTGAGAACCCTTGAACCCAAGCACAAAATTTGTCTTTTCAACAAAAACTTCTCGATACACTCCGCTTCGCTCCGCACTCGAAGTGACGCTCGGTTTATATAAAAAAAGTTGCACCGTCGGTTCGAGTGTTTTTCGAAGCGTAGCGTAGAAAAATGTATCGAGAACTTATGAATGATAAAAAAATTTAAGTCTTAAGCTCAACAACTTCTCTATACGATATTTTTCAAAGATCTACTCAAAGTGACGAAAACGAATTAAAATACATACGTCTTACATAAGTAAATAAAACTAAATTACAAACATCATGATGAACTGGACCATCAGGAGCTTAAAAACATGAAAGCTCTAGTGTATACATCACACTCGCCCGAGTGGAGGGTACCCACTCGCCCGTATGAGGACCCCACACTCGCCCGAGTGTGTCACCCAGTAGAAAAGTAATATTTTCTTGTACAACGAAAGAAAAACAAAGACGGGATTTCAATATTTTCCGTAGCTTTAATACCACAAACACCAAAATATTAATCCATGAAAAAATCACTTTTTGTATGCTTACTTTTTGTAATCATCAGTTTTAGTCATCTTTACAGAGCCCAAAAACTTTCAGACGGGCAAACCACCGAGCTCAAGGGGATGAGTGTTACCTTCAATATCCTCAATAAAGAAACAATAGAACACGGCGGGAAATCTTTCGACCGCTATAAAGTTTCAGCGACGGTGAAAAATACCTCCGATAAGTCTTATAACATCAGACTTTCTTCATTTCCACAGATCGTTACCAATACCGGAATCGTAGAGCTAGACTGCATCAATGCCACCGGAGCGAAGCTTACCTCTAAAAAAATAGAGCTGAAAATGAAAGCCCAGATCATCAATGTCACCTACTCAGCGTATGACAAATCCGGAAAGTTGACCAACAGCATTATTCCTGTTACAGGCAGCTATTATTTTGATGCGGGAGATACCATCAGCGATAATGCCATTTTTATTGTTCCGCAGGGCGAAAAGCCCGATATTAACGTGAGAAGTTTAAGATAACACTCACCAGATAAAAGTCTTCTCTTACGAAAAGACTTTTTCTTTTTCCGGATCACAAAACACGATCAGATTTCCTTCCATTTCGGCTTTTGTTCCAGTACTTTATGATAAACGGGGCAGCCTTCTGAGTGTGAGCCTTTCAGATAACCGATGCTCATTAAAAACTCATTTACAATTTCACCTCCTGTGAATTTGAAGGTTTTCTTAAACAGTTTCATCCATTCCGGCAGGGTTTTCGGGTGATGGTGCTCCAGCCATTTTTCGAACGAACCAAATTCTTTCTGAAGTTCCATAATGGTTTTGGCATTTTCGATGGCTGCATTTACCTTTAATTTATTTCTGATAATTCCGGGATCTGCTAATAATCTCTCACGGTCAGCCTCTGTGTAAGCCGCTACTTTTTGAATATCAAAATTATCATAAGCGAGCCTGAAACTATCTTCTTTCTTTAAAATGGTTTCCCAGCTTAAACCTGCCTGATTGATTTCCATCACCAGCCTTCCGAACAGTTCATTGTCATCATGAATCGGGAACCCGTAATGATTGTCGTGGTATTTTTTGTGAAGCGCCCTTCTGCTTTCGGGTTGCATTCCTTCGATGGCTAAACAATAACTCATGGTAAAATCTCTTCTGTTTTGGTTAAAAATGTATTTAATGCTTTCTTAATATCAATTCCTGTGCGGTCTGCCAAGACAATCAGCCACCAGATGCTTTCTCCTAACTTATGTTCCAGCTCTTCCGCAGAATCGGGTTTCGTCCATGTTTTCTCATGTGACATTACATTTCTGCCAACCAAACCGGCATCGGTTAAAAATCCCAAAGGATCCTGCTCCGTCGTCCATTCTTTTCCATTCTGCTGAATTTCCAGCTGATGATACTTTTCCCTGATTGCCAGAGACCGTTTGATGATGATATCTAAATTATTCTGATCCATAGTATTTATTGTTGAAATGACTGCTTGAATTCGTTAGGTGTAAGAGAGGTTTTCTTTTTAAACAGCTTACTGAACGATTGCGGATGCTCAAACCCCAGCTGATAAGCTGTTGCAGAAACAGAATATTGCTCGGCAGACAAATAGTCTTTCGCTTTTTCTATTAATTTTTCGTGAATATGATGCTGTGCATTTTGCCCCGTATGCAGACGGAGCATATCGCTTAAATATCTCGGTGTTACATTCAGCTGGGAAGCCAGATATTCCACGGTAGGAAGGCCTTCAAGACTTTTCTCATGCTCAAAATAATCGTTCAGCACTTGTTCCATCCTTGAAACCAGGTCGTTGTTCACCGCTTTCCGGGTAATAAATTGCCTGTTGTAAAAACGGTTACTGTAGGTGAGCAAAAGTTCGATCTGAGATATAATCACATCCTGACTGAATGCATCGATTCTTTCATTCAGCTCATTTTGAATATCATTAAAAATATGCGAAATGGTCTGTTTCTCTCTTTCTGAAAGATACAGCGCTTCCGCAGCTGAATAGGAAAAGAACCCACACTTTCTGATCTTCCGAGCCAAAGGATAAGGCTGCAGAAAATCAGGATGAATGTGCAGAGACATCCCGCTGTAATCGGCTTCCTCCTGATCCATCCTCAGTATCTGGCCGGGAGAAACGAAGGACATGCCGCCATCCTGAAAATCATAATATCCCTGTCCGTATTTAATCTTCCCTTTGAATTTTGTTTTAAATGAAATCTTATAAAAATCCAGCTTAATGCCGTTTTCATACTCTTTCGGATCGAAAACCGCTTTCCCGTAATCAATCAGTCCTATCAGCGGATGCAACGACGAAGGCTGTCCCATCGCTTCATGCAGTGCCGATAAAGAGGTAAAATGAATGGGAGGTTTTGTTTTCATAAAGCAAAGATAAGGCGGGTTGGTGACAACTGTCTGGCAGGAGGGGTTATTAATTATGAATGATAAGTTATGAATTATTAATTGAAAATCACCGCTACCATTTCACATTTCATTTCTGATATCTAAAAAAGAAATCCTTCTTTCACTTTTTGAACCTGCTGCTCCACTCCATTTTCCATTCTTTCTTTATATAATATATTGGCATCTTTTCCGGCGATGTAGCGCAGCTGCCCTGTTCCGTCGGTTGCTGCTTCGAAAATAATCTGTGCAATATCTTCCGGTTTGGAGTAGTTGGCGATTTGCTCAGGAGAATACCCTTCCTGTACTTTTTCTGCCAGCTGTCTGTACGATTCATGGAAAGCTCCGTCTAAGGAGCGTCCCGCAAAATCAGTCTGGATTCCGCCCGGTGCCACAACTTTTACTTTGATATTGAACTGAGCCAGTTCGTACGCAAGACATTCGGAAAACCCGTCTACGGCAAATTTGGTTGCACTGTAAATAGAACAGGTCGGAAATCCCATTAGCCCAAATGTTGAGGTAATATTGATTAAAACACCATCCTTTCTCTCTCTGAAATAAGGAGTAAACGATTTGGTCACCCGGATGACACCCATGAGATTGGTTTCAATCTGCTTGTGGATCTGCTCATCGGTAAAGGCTTCCAAAGGTCCGATCAATCCGTAGCCGGCATTATTCAGAACAACATCGATGCTGTGGCTTTTCAATACTTCGGTCACTGTTTTTTCCAGTTCGTCTTTTTCTGATACATCCAGTTTCAGAACGGTTACATTTTCCAGCGTATTCAGCTCTGTTTCGTATTCGGGGTTTCTCATGGTGGCAATCACATTCCATCCTTTGGACTGGAATAATTTTGCGGTTGTTTTTCCTAATCCTGATGAAGCCCCTGTAATAAAGATTGTTTTCTGCATGTTGATTTTGTTGATGATTAACAAGGCAAAGGTCTTCAGAAAAGAAAACACCGGTGTAGCCATATTGAGTTTTTTCGTAGTTATATTGACGAATTTTAATTTTATTGTGTAAGTCCATTGCAAAAACATGAAGATATCCGTAAAACATCAGGCAGAAATTAAAATAAATCACTCTTAAAAGACACATCCCATCCGGTAAAAACCTCATTTTCAATAAATACCACATTTAATGAAAAATTTAATCATAATAGGTAATTTTTAATTTATCTTTGCTAAAATTAATCTAAATCAATATTTATCTGAAAAATTTTCCTACCTAATTAAACTATGGCGAAAAATTTACTTTTTATCATTTTCCTATATTCTTCTGTAGTGTGGGCACAAAAAATAAACAGTCTTTCAGAAGATATTTTTGTAAGAACAGCCAATATAATAGCTCCTAAAGATCCCCAACGGGCTTTACAAATAGCCGATTCTATTACTAAAACAGCTAAAACTTCTGAAATTAAAGGAAGAGGATTTCTCCTGTCTGCCAATATTCTTTTTTTCCATGACAAATATGATGAAAGTTTAAAATTCGCAGAAAGAGCAAAAAAAATTTTCGATAAAACTGAAAACTACGAGCTACAGGCAAGAGTTCGCGGACTTTTGGCTGAAGAATACCGATTTATAAGACTCCCACATAAATCTAAAGGATATTTAGAAGAAGGACTTAAGATATCGGATAAAATAACAGATCCTAAAAAACAGGCCATGATAAAAGCGCGTTTTTTTGCTGAGTTAATAGAAGGTGAATTAACCGATGATCATGTCGATCAGGCGTTAAAGCATCAGCTTCAAAGCCTTAATTATCTTTCGAAAATACCTGAAGATACCCTAAATACGGGACATGCTTATCACACCTTGGGCACCATATACACTATTAAGCATAATTACGAACAGGCCAAGGTCTATTTCTTAAAAGCGATAAAAATATTACCCGAATCAACTCATGATAAGGCGCTTGCCTATATCGGTCTGGCAAAAGTTTTAATAAATGATGGAGATTACGATGAAGCAGAAAAAATTCTTTTCAGAACTTTGAATTTTGCTGAAACCGCTCAGAATTCAAGCATAAAAAAGATTGTTTTCAGAGTCTTAGCAGATTTATATGAAAAAAAGAATGATTTTGAAAAAGCCAGTCTGTACAGAAAAAAATATGCCGAAACCCTGCATGATGCTCTTACTGATACCTCAGAATTTGTAGATGAAAATTATAACAGGTTTGAAAAGCAAAATCAGGAATATGCCGACTGGGACAGCATCCAGAATATTGTCATCGGTATTGCTGTTTTACTGATTCTTGGACTTCTCACGATTTCTATCATCAACAGAAAGAAGCACAAAGAAGAATACAAAAAATTCAAAAACATTCTTATGCATTATAAAGAAAAAGCAGAATATGTTTTAGAGACCAAAGTAGACACTTCCCATATTGAAGAGACTGAAAATGAAGAAGAAACCGTAGCCGAAGAGATTGAATCCGAAAAAATTCCTGCAGAAATTGCCATCAACAAGGAAACCGAAACTCATATCCTGACGCAACTCGAGCGGTTCGAAAAAGAGGAACTTTACAACAACAGCCAGATTTCCCTGTCATATCTTGCGATGGAGTTCAATACCAACATCCGTTACATTTCTTATGTTGTAAAAAAGTATAAAGGAACCGATTTCAAAAACTATATCAATAAGCTGAGGATCAATTACATTATCCATAAGCTCAATACTTCCGAAAAATATAGGAAATACAAAGTAGGTGCACTAGCTGAAGAATGCGGATTTTCCTCACACAGTAAATTTACGACCATTTTCAAGTCGATTACCGGGATTTCCCCTTCTGCTTTTATTGCCTTTGCAGAGCAGGAAAACGCTAAAAAGAAAACATCAAATTAGAAATATAATTATTAATTATTTACACTGGCCTGTACCGCTTCGGTACAGGTTTTTTATTCCTTTGCTACGTTTTCGGTAATTCTTCCATTGCTTATTCTTCTCTACTTACTTCATAATGCTGTAACATAAAAAAACAAATCATTAAGAATCAAAACTTTAAACTCTTAAAGCTTCTCTTTTTCTGAAAATGAAAAGGTCTTTATTTTCAGAAAACCAGAGCCATAGGTACCTTTGCTATGCAAGACTGCCCGATATACAGCGGGCCGCAGTAACATCCGTGGTGGATTTCCGGTATGTAAAGCCTTGACAGAATTTACACATGTTTTAAATATTTCCGCCGGATAGCTGTTTATCCTTATTTATGAATGGAGATACAGCAGATGTGAAGCCACGGGTTTAGTTAGGTATCGGAATACAGGGAAGAGCTTTCCTGTATTCTTTTTTAGTTTATACTGTTTAAACTAAACTTTAAAATTTGATATAAGGCCTAATAATTCGTATATTTTTTTGTAATAAAATAGAGAAAAAAGATTCTGGGAATTTATCTTCCTCATTACAAACTCCTTGATACAATTTTTTATCAAAATTTCCTCAAAATGAAGACATTACATGAAATACACAACATTTAACTTATTTAGCATTGCCATAACGATTGATTTTACATTCAAAAAAGCACTTCTAATGAATCGTTCTCAATTATTTATAAAATACATGGTTAAGCAAATGGTAGTGATTACTCTGGTCGGACTGTTTTTCAAGGCAGTCTTTTTTTATGCCAGCTCCCATTATATCGTAGATTAAATTCTACATTAAAAATAAATAATATAAAACTATATACGTATAATTAAGCTTTTTTGTTTATTTGTGGGGCCAAATCATAAATATTCAATAAAAAATATGTAAAACAATTAAACTTTTAACAATGAGAAAAAAAAATCTTACTTTTTGCTGTCTTTATTCCATTTTTACATGCAGCACAGATAGGCGTTAACAACGCCATTCCGTCCAGCACACTTGCTGTGGCCGGTTCTATAGAAGGAAACTTTAGAGAAATTACCACAACAGACGTTTTAACAACGAATGACTACCATGTCTCATTTTCGGGAACCACAGTGTCTGTACTTAATTTACCTTCTATGTCTGCTACCGATAACAGTATTTCAGATTTTAGGGGAAGAAAGTATTATATAAAAAACAACAGTACCTCCTCCAATCTTATTCTTACGGCAGTAGCAGGACAAACTATACGGATCGGCGGTAATACGGTACCCGCCAATACTTACACGGTAGCTCCGGGAGTATACGGAATCCTGACTGCTAACGGAAGCAATGGCTGGGATCTGGATCTGGCAGTAAGCACATTACCAGATACCAGCTGGAAACTGACTAGTAGCGGATTTAATGGAACATTAAATGTTTTGCAGCCCATTAATACAGGTACTACATATCAGACTGTGAATGGCAGTACCGTAACCATTACTGTTCCTGCCGGTTATACAGAATCCAGAGTTGTATTGAAATTCGACGGCTGGGGCGATGTATCTGCCGGAGGGGCCGCGATGGGATCATTAAGATTTCAGATTGTTCAGACAGGAGTATCTGCCGCCACCTATGCCTCTACTACCATGGCCTCATGGTCGGTTCCTTTCGCTAATGGCTCAACCCCGTACCGATATAATTTTCCTGCGGCCTATTCCATTTCAAATTTAGCGCCGGGTACCTATACGTTTAACCTTCAGGTAATACGAGAATCGGAAGCAGGTGCTGCAGTAAATGGGCTGACGATGTGGGGAATACAGGCCAGAGCAGAAGTTTATAACCGAAATTAGCAGGCCACACTATAAGACTGCTTACACGACAGTTTATATTTTAGCTTTAAAAAGGCGGTTTCTTACAGAGACCGCCTTAATTTTTTAGTTCATATTGATAGTTATCTTGATATTATATTTAGACAAGCTGTCAATCGGCAATTCCAAAACGCTAAGAAGTGCTAACCCGTTGTCATACCTCCTCTACACACTTCACTACCCGTCGGAAGACACTTCTATAACGGTCGAAAGGCAGTTCTATAAGTATCGGCAGGCATTTCCGAAGTGCCGACTGCCCGTTGTACAAGTCCCGATACCCCCTTTGGTAAGGGGGTATTTACCCTTCCGAAGTCACTTTTGGTACTTAGGTAAGGGTTTGTCGAGGCATAAGAAACGGTCTGCAGGGATTCCGGAAGTCCCTAAATCCCCATTTATAAGGAGTTACAGCCCGTTGGCAAAGTACTTTTAGTCCCTTAGACAAGCCCCGATACCCCCTTAGGTAAGGGGGGTATCCCCTTTCGAACCCCCTTGTTCAGAGTACTGTAGTTATAGGTTTTGAAAAATATTGATAGTGGATTCGTCACTTGGGTATTTTTCAGAACAAACTGGAGAAAAAATGTATCGAGAATTTGTCTTGAAAATCCTGAACTTCTCGATACGATTTTTTTCAAAAATCACTCGAAGGGACAAAAATACATCAAAATATCCAGCGGGTTTATTCTCTGTTTTCTATCATAAAAGCTTAGTTCTTAAAACTATTTTTCTGTTTTCCAAAGATTAAACACCATACAATAGTCACCACAATAAGATTTATTACGGGATTTTAACACAACTACAAAACACTACCTATCAATCATTTACATTTTAAAAACTTTCTGTTTTCGGAAAACGAAAAGGTATTTTCTTTTAAAAATACAGGTCTCGCTCTACATTTGCGAAGTAATGTCAAGCATAATAAACTTTTAAAACATGAAACCAATGTCCACTATCAAACCTTCACGGATTTCACCTTCTGGGTAAACACCCTGCCCCTACCATCACAATCTTTTTTGATCCCAACTTCTGTATAACAAATGCATCGATGCTTTTGTTCAGTTGACTGCCTTTAAAAAATCTCAGGATTTTCTAAAGCACTGCTTTTATAGTCTGTCTGTAAAAGATACTCTCATCTGCGTAAGCAAAACTCTCGACACAAAAACAATTTATCAGGATTCTAAAATTACAAACATGAAAAAACAACTATTAACTGCCTTTGCATTAACATTGGGCACATTGGCTATTGCTCAGGTGGGTGTGCACACCACCACTCCACAGGCCTCATTCGATATCAATGCTAAAACCACTACCGGAGCTTCCGCAGAAGGATTACTCATCCCAAGGGTAGACCGACTGAAAGCACAGACAATGACCGGGATTGCTACCTCTACTATGATCTATGTGAACAGTATTGCCAACGGATCATTAGGTGGAAATGCCGTGAACATCAATGCAGAAGGATATTATTACTTTGATGGTACTGTATGGGTAAAGCTGAATTCAGGCGCATCTCCTTCTATTAATATCTATAATGCAGATGGTACGCTTACAAACAGTAGAATCGTAACACAAGGAACCAATACTTTAACTTTTAACCCAACTGTAAATAACGGATTCTCAGTAAAGGGCTCTGTATTTTCTGTGGATGGTGCTAATAACAGAGTGGGTATCGGAACAACTACTCCTATAGCTCCGCTTCAGATAAGAACAACTGTTGCAGGGCAAGTTCCCGTAGAAGTAACTCAGCCTATTAATAATCTTTTACCGGGAATACGTATTTCGGGTACGGGAACTCCGGCTGTGGGGCAAACCGCGCTAATTGGTTTTAACCCAAATGAAAGTCAGGGAGCCTATCCTATTTTAGCGGGAGCAACCTACACCTCAGCTTCCGCAAGCCAAGGTGATGCGGACTTTATTGTTGCAGCTTCCCAGGGAGGAACAGCAGAAGTCATGTTAACCGTAAAAAACAGAGGAAACGTAGGAATCGGTACCACAACCCCTCAGAAAAAAATGCACGTTAACGGTGGATTGCAGATTACAAATGAATTAAGTGTAGGTGGTGATGCCGCTACAGCGGGAAGCTCAGGAACAACAGGACAGGTACTGACCTCAAATGGCGCAGGAAACGCACCTACATGGCAGACTCCGGCAGGAGCCAATACGCCTGTAAGAGCAGTTACGAGTAATGATACATTAACAGTAGCTGATTCGGGAGGTTTTGTCTATTCTAGCGGGACTGCTGCCTTGACAATTACTGTACCGGATACCCTGCCAATAGGTTTTCACTGTGTGATTATCCAACAGGGAACGGCACAGGTAACAGTAGTAGGATCAGGTACATTGACCTTGAATTCTGCCCGTGGAAATAAGACCAGAACGAGGTACTCTGCCATTGGAGTAGTAAAACATGCAGGTAACGTTGGAGTAATTACCGGAGATGCCGTGAATTAAAATGAAAAATATGAAAAGTTTATACATGGGAATTATATTCCTCTCGTTTTTTCAGGTTAAAGCCCAGCAGAATATTATTCTGCAAGCTTTAGAAGGTGAAGTTCCGGTTCCTGCATTTACCATCACCTCATGTACCGTTTCTACGGACGGATATTTAGGAGTTGGGCTGCCAGCAGCCAGTGCTGATATTACTGCTCGTCAGGTCATTTCAGTGAATGTAATCGTTCCAGGACCTTATACCTTTACCACCGGGGCAGTAAACGGAGTTACTTTCAGTGCATCCGGAACATTTACCAATCCGGGACTCCAGAATGTAACCTTAAATGGTACGGGTATACCGGTTGATTACACTATAGGTAACGGAACATTTACTTATACCGTAACGAATACCAACGGAACTAATGCAGGCAGCTGTAATTTTACCCGAAAAGTATATGTCCCTGATCAAAACTATACAGGCACAATCCGAAATGATGGATTGCACCGT
Organism: Chryseobacterium arachidis; assembly: GCF_900129245.1. GTDB lineage: Bacteria > Bacteroidota > Bacteroidia > Flavobacteriales > Weeksellaceae > Chryseobacterium > Chryseobacterium arachidis. The sequence continues at coordinate 284,637 of NZ_FQUT01000001.1, read as the reverse complement.
TTTTTATATAAAGTTATTTTAGGCCCTGGAGGGAATGACTGGTTACAAACGAATTTAGGATCTCATTATAACAATGTTGATCATCCTTCCTTTAATCCCGAAGCATTTGCAACTGGAGTTGATGATTACAGAGCATTTGGAAGTTTATTCCAGTTGGGAAGAAATTCAGATGGCCACGAATTGGTTAATTGGACATCAGCTACAACAGCTGTAACCACAGATTTATCCAATACGGCATCTCCAGCCCCTACACCTACTACAACTCCGGTTAATACAGGTTTGTTTTATACTTCTACTGATGCTAATTATACGCCCGGAATTACTTTTGGTAATTGGTATGGCTTAGCAGCATTGGATGTTACTGCAGGAAGAAGAATCGTAGGTCCCGGAAAACCTTGCCCAACAGGATTTATGATCGCATTAAACGTCACTAATACTTTAACACCTGCAACGGCTCCTAATTATTACGGTGTAGATTCCAATGCAGGATCAGCTTATTGGATTGGTAATACTTTAAAACTGGTAGCACCAAAGGTATATCGTAATGGAGGTACAGGAAATTTGACGGCATACAACAGGAGATTAATGAGACAAAATGAAGAAACATCTATCCCCGTTGATAATCCTGTAATTAGTCCAGAATATGTAATTGAAGGTGGGATTATGACGATTCCTTCAGGAGATCCCTCATATCATAGGGACAGACGTATATCAGAAACCTGGAATACAGCAACAGAAAACTTTGATCCAAGAGGAAGTTTGGATGGGTACCCTGTACGATGTGTTAAGCGTTAAAAATTTATTCATGATTCTAATAGCACAAATAAAATTTATTACCACTTGTTTACCGTAATGAAATGTTCCCTCATTTTTCATTACAAAAATTAATAGGATTTTGGATGGTTAAAATCTTTTAATTTTAATTAGCTTTATGGCAGAACCTGTTCTTTTTTGAGCAGGTTTTTTTACTAAAATTTACAGTTGTATTGAATTATTTTTTTACAATTTTTCAGATATTTATCTCGTAAACACTCAAACAAGTTGCAAATTTTCACCAAACACAGAATTATTAACCAAATTTAATTAAAAATTAAAACATTAAATATCAACAATTTAAAAAACAAAAACTTTCTATTTTCCGAAAACGAAAAGGCTATTCCTTTAATATATGCAGTCTTCCGTATAACTTTGCTTCAATGTCAAGCATAACAAAAATTTAGAACAATGAAAAAAAAGATCATCTTACTTTGCTCTTTGGCAACCTTCGGTTTTTCTTTCGCACAAGTCGGGGTAAATACCACTAACCCGCAAGGAGCATTTCATGTAGACGGAGCCAAAGACAATAACATTACAGGTACTCCTACAGCTGCCCAACAGCTTAATGATTTTGTGGTAACCAGTACAGGAAATGTAGGCGTAGGAACAACCGCACCTAATGCCAAGATGGAGATTAATTCGGGTACTGCGAATACGAGTGGATTACGATTTACAAACCTTACCTCTACCACTCCTATTTCATCCGGACAGACCATCGGAGTAGATGCTTCTGGAAATGTGGTAACCTTACCCAATCCTACAGCCGTTGGGGTAACCACCGCAGAAGTAGCTTCTTCTTCAGGAGCCGATTTCAACGTCAATGACAGTTCAGATACTGTGGTTTCTGGATCGGTACAGAACATTACCATCCCTACAGGTGGAAAAGCAGTGTTCATTAATTTTATGCTGGGTATAGACTTTGTAGAGCCTATTGCAGGAACTGGAGCAGGATATTTCAGAGCGATGCTGTTTATAGACGGGGTTGCTACCAACACTTATCTTATTACTCAGGAACCGTTATCTACAGCAAATCCAAATACAGGAGGGCAGCAGCTTCAATATACTTTAAGCACCGTAAAAGAACTTGCAGCAGGCAATCATACCCTTGATGTGAGAATGAGAAGAACAGCGGGTAACGGTACTTTAGCCGGAGCAGTTAATGTATGCAGACCTATCTCCATGTCTTTTAATGCTTCTTACCTAAACTAATTGTATGAAAAAGTATCTATTACTGGCAGGTTTTGCAGCCATGAATACCCTATCTGCACAAATGGGAATCAATACCGATAACCCTCAGACTGCTTTTCATGTGGACGCCTCAAAAGATAACAATACTTCCGGTACTCCTACCATAGCACAACAGGATAATGATTTAGCCGTTACTTCTGCAGGAGGAATGGGAATCGGGATTACCACACCTAACGTGAAAGTGGAGCTTAACTCAGGAACAGCAAATACCAGCGGATTAAAATTTACCAATTTTAATTCAACAACACCTGTCGCAACGGCCGGACAAACTTTAGGAGTAGATGCATCAGGAAATATTATTACCGTTCCGAATGCTTCTGCACCGAGTGTGGTTACCGCAGAAGTCGCCAATACCTCGAATACAGCTTTCTTTGTTGATGATTTAGCGTATACCATTATCCCCACTTCTTCACAAACCCTCAATATACCAGCCGGTGGAAAGGCGGTTTTTATCAACTTCATGTTAGGAGTAGATTACGGAAACTTTCCTACAGGCGGCGGCAGAGGTTATTATGAAGCAAGGTTGTTTATAGATGATATTCCTACCAATGTATATTTAACAGTTCAGGAAAAAGATCAGGGAGGCAGTAACGCTTCATTTTCTTTCAGTACTGTTAAGTCACTGTCCGCCGGAAGTCACACGATTGATGCAAGAATGATAAGATCTGCAAACAACGGAACCGTATCGGATGCAAATATGACCTGCAGAATTATGTCGATGTCTTTTAATGCCTCTTATATCAATAATTAATAATAGTCCTGGTTTTTACCCTCAACAATTAATCATTGATTATTATCATGCGTGGTAATGAAATTCTCCCTCGCTTTTCATTATCCTTAAAAATACAAATGTCTCTATAAAAATTATATAGGATTGGGGTAGTTCCCGGCGTTACGTCCTTCAATTTAGTTTCAGTGGTTAAGCCTGTTCATTTTTCGGACAGGCTTTTTTTAATTTAAATCTATATAAAAAGTGCTATTTTAGAATGGTGTTAATCAATAATTTATCTAAACTTTTTTTTAACCGTAAGATGTAAAAAATTTTAACACTTTAGTGATTTTAAGTCTAATAAATACAAAGAAGAGCACATAATTTAAAAAAAATCAAGGATTTTTTCTTTCTGCAGATTTTTGAAATACTTTAAAGACACCTAATAAAGTTGAGTTTTTGGAGTTTACATCATCAACTTTACCATTCAAAATAACAGAAAAATTAAAATATAAAAAAACCTCCGAAACCAGGTCGGAGGCTGAATATTGTTATTGTGAAGGTGTTTTAAAAGTGCAATACCAGAACATTTGCACACCATATTAAAGTGTATTAAAAAGTATGGCTCGCAGAGGCTGATAAATACTGTCCGCTTGAAGTTCCTTCTTTTTTCAGCTGACCGTCTACCCAGATCTGAACCTTTAATGTAGCTGAAGCATTGGGGCCGATGGCATTTACCGCAACATTGGCATTGTATGCTCCTGCTTCTGAGGTGATTTCAGGGCTCGTCCATGTCGTTCCGCTTAAGCTGCTTGCAGTGGTCGGGTTTCCGTCGATTCCGTAAACGGCAATTTCAATATTGCTTCCGGCAGAAGCTTCCGCCTTGAACACCACTTTATGGGTTTTCCCTGCTCCGGGAGTATTATCGTCATCATCATTGCTGCATGATGCTACAAAACCTAACAGCAGCGCAGCTGCCATCATTATAAACGACCCTTTCAATACGTTTTTCAATTTCATTTTTTTCATAATTTCTCTTGTTAAATATTACTGTTTCTGTTGTTCCTGTAATCTTAATGATTGGTAACGGCAAAATTATGGTGGCTTTTGAAGGCAGTCAATCCTGCGAAATCAGTAAAAGCTCCTACCTATTTTCAGGTATTTTTCGGTGTTTATTTTATCGCTATATTACGGAGTTTTATTCACCGTAATGAAATTGATATAATGAAGAACTACCTCATCACGATTTGCATTTTATTATCCTTCCACTTTTCGGCGCAACAGCTTGTTCCTCTTAATGAAAAAGCGTACACCGACAGCCTTAAAACCGCAGTTACCCGCAACAGCAACAATGCTTCTAAAGCATATGCTTATTTTTTGTTATCAGATTATTACAGAAATACAGACTCCGCGGCGAGTAAAAATTATTTAAAGAAAGGAGAAGCTTTAAGCCTAAAGAACCCTTTGTCACAAGCGAAATATCTTTATTATGAAGGTCAGTATTTTTTAGAACGGAACAAGGAAAAAGCAGCATTATTCTATCAAAAAGCCCTACAGGAATTATCAAAAATAAAAGGACAGGAAGCCGATTTCCTGAAAGCATCTTCGTGGTATGGCTATGGAATTACGCAGAAAAATAAAGAAGGCTATCCTTTTTTAGTTAAAATCCTGATTGAAAAAAGCATTCCGCAGGTTGAAAAGTACAGGAACAATAAGTCTCTAGGGCATCTTTATTCGCAACTGGGGATCATTCTCACCTATAATGCAGAGTTTAAAAAAGCGTTTGAATACAATACGAAAGCCATTAATTTATTAGAAAAAAATGCCCCTAATACTCCGGAAATGTTTTTTGCGTACCTTAATATGACAAGCAATTTATGTTATCAGATTAAAGGTGACGAAGCCGGAAAATACCTTGATAAAGCAGAAAAACTGATACAGCCGTACCCCGAATCTTCTTCCAACGCTTCTTTTTATTACGGAAAAACACTATATCTGATTACCAAGCAGAGAAACGAAGAAGCCCTTCCAATGATTGAAAAGGGACTTTCCTACACAAGAAAATACAACCAGAATCTTCTGATGCAGATGTTTTACCTACACAAATATGATATTCTGAGAAAGCAGAACAAACTGAATGAGGCTAAGAAAGTTCTGGAAGATATCTTAACAGATAAAACGCTTATTATTGATGTTAATAACAGAAAGGCATTTTACCAGCAGCTTTCCGGACTTAATGAACAGATGGGAAATCTTTCGGAGGCTTTGAAGTGGGAAAAGAAATACTCAAAATTAAATGACAGCTTATACGCTGAAAATGTAAGTCTGAAGCTGAATACCCTTGAAGCAAAGTTCAGAACATCTGAAAAGCAAAAAGAAATTGCCGACCTTAATGCAGAAAAAGCACAGAAAGAACTGGAGATCAATAAGAAGACTCAATATCTGTGGATGCTCGGTATTGCTTCGGTTTTCTTGATTATTTTAATGATTTCCATTTATTTATATACGAAAAAATTAGCCAAAGAAAGAGAAATCAACCATGCGCAAAAGCTTAAGGAAATTGCACAAAAAGAAGAATTGAATATCACTAAAGCCATTCTGGAAGGCGAGGAAAAAGAAAGAGAAAGAGTTGCCAAAGACCTTCACGACGGTCTCGGAGGAATGCTTGCAGGTGTAAAGATCAATTTATCCGCATGGGCTTCGCAGCATCTTGAAAATCCCAGACAGGAAAAGTTCTCGGAAATCCTCAGCCAGCTCGATCATTCGGTAACCGAACTGAGAAATGTAGCCCGAAACCTGATGCCGGAATCGCTGTTAAAGTTCGGTCTGGAAACCGCCTTGCAGGAATTATGTGAATTCTACACCCGAACAGATCTGCATATCGATTTTCAGCCGATCACGATTAATTCAGAAATTCCGCTGGGAGTACAGATCAATATCTACAGAATCGTACAGGAAATTCTTGCCAATGCCGTAAAGCACTCGGAGGCGAAGAATATTCTGCTTCAATGCTCACAATCGGACGAAATTTTTATGATCACTATTGAAGACGACGGTAAAGGATTTGCAGAAGATTCACATCAAAAAACGAAAAGTATGGGAATTCACAACCTCAACAATAGGGTTAATTATTTAAAAGGTAAAATGGAAATCAGTTCCGATGATACCGGAACCGCCATCACTATAGAACTGAATACGCATGCCATCTCATAAAATAAATATCGTTATTGTAGACGATCATCCTATCGTCATTGAAGGGCTGAAAATCATGCTGAAAAATCAGCCTCTGTTTCATATTTCACAGACATTTAACAAAGGATCTGAAGTGCTCGGCTTTATAAAATCCAATGAAGTGGACATTCTTCTTCTGGACATTACATTGCCAGACATCAGCGGAATACAACTTTGTGAAGATATTAAAAAAATCTCTCCCAAAACATCTGTAATCATGTTCAGCAACCGATCTGAAAGGAGCATCATCATGCAGTGCATCCAAAACGGAGCCAGCGGTTATCTTCTGAAAAATGTCTCGATGGATGAATTAATGGCTTGTTTCAAAGGTGCACTTTCGGGAAATATTGTTTTCTGCAGCGAAACCAAAGAGATCATCAGCAAACCTTCCCAGCAGGAGCTTGGTGCTCTTCCACGGCTTACGAAGCGTGAAAAAGAAATCCTCCGGTTTTTAGCACAGGGAAAAACAAGCAGCCAGATTGCGGATGAACTCTGCCTCAGCCCGCTTACTGTCGATACGCATCGTAAAAATTTACTGCAGAAATTCGGAGCCAAAAACTCGGTGGAAATTGTCAACATTGCCTTAAAGCACAATATTATTTCAGAATAAAAAGGCCTCCACAAAAATTGCGGAGGCTTTTGTTTTATGTAAAAAAAATTTAGTGTACACCACTTAAATCTATTTTTTCTTTGCTTTTTCGCTCTTTAACGAAAAGAATAAACGGAATACAGATTAAGAATATTACTCCCAAATAAAGGAAAACATCCATGTAGGACAATACTGTTGCCTGTTTTGTTACGGACAGATCGAGCATTTTATAGGCTGCATTCAGTGCAGCATCGGGAGTCATTCCTTTTGCCATGAAGCTTCCTTTTAAAGCCTGCAATCTTTGCTGTACTGCAAAATCTGTTTCGTCGAGGTGGGTAATTAGGTTTACCCTGTATTTCTGGCTGGCATTGGCTATAAAGGTTGTTATCCCTGCAATCCCGAAAGAACCTCCCAGCTGCCTCATCATCCCTGTAAAAGCCGCCCCCTGACCAATTTCCTGGCCTTTCAATGTACTCAGCGACAAGGATGTGATCGGGATAAATAATAGTCCGAGACCTGCTCCTCTTACAATCAGCATCCAGAAAAAGGCATCTTTTCCGGTATCCGGAGTTAAGATTTTATAGCCCCAGAAACTGTAAATAAAGAAAATGAACAATCCTAAGGAAACAAGAATTTGCTGTTTTGCTCCTTTTGATAATAATCTACCAATAATAGGCATCATAAAGGCTGTCGTTAGTGCCGCCGGAATCATTAGGGCTCCTGACTGAAGTGCCGTCCACCCCAAAATACTCTGGGTATACAACGGAACGATAAAAGTAGAGCCATACAACCCAAATCCTAATACAAAGGACATTACGGTACCAATCCTTAAATTACTGTTTTTCAGAACTCTAAGCTCTACAATAGGATATTTAAAGGTAAGCTCGCGCCAAAGGAATAAAATAAATCCTAAAACCGCTGAAATCGTAAATGTAACAATCATGCCGCTTTCGAACCAGTCTTCTTCATGGCCTCTTTCCAGAATGAACTGTAATGAGCCCACTGTGACTGCTAATAAAGCAATTCCCAACCAGTCTACATCGGAAGCTTTACGTTTTTCTGCATATTTTGGACTCCTTACAAACTGAAGCGTCATTAAAGTCGCCGCAATCCCGATCGGAATATTAATATAGAAAATATACGGCCAGCTGAAATTATCTACGATATATCCTCCAAGAGGCGGACCTAAAGTGGGACCAATAATTACCCCCAGACCATAAATTGCCTGGGCCATACTTCTTTTTTCAATAGGATACGATTCCGTAATGATCGTCTGTGAAGTTACCAAAAGTGCACCCCCACCAATACCCTGCATCAATCGGAAGAAAACCAGTTCCCAGATATTCGTTGCATTACCGCATAAAAATGAAAACACGGTAAATATAATAATGGAAGCCGCAAAGTAATTTCTACGCCCGAACTGCTGAGAAAGCCAGCTCGTCATCGGTACAATAATTACGTTTCCTATCGCATAGGCGGTAATTACCCAACCTACTTCAGAAAGTGTGGCTCCAAGATTACCCTTCATCTCGTTCAAGGCAACATTTACAATCGTGGAGTCCACTATTTCAAGCAGAGCACAAAGAATAGCTGTGATCGTGATGATCACTCTTCGGGCTCCGTATTCTACTAATGAATCTTGCATAGTTTTTTTTAATATTTAAAAGAAATCAAGAGATTTGAGATCCAGATATCAGAATATGTTTTTTACGAACTAACTTATTCTTAATTATGAATTCCTGTTTTGTAATCAGCAATTATTTCCGGATCTCTAAATATCTTAATTTAAAAAAGTGAATTGTCAATGTTCATCAACTTCATAGTCAATTTTTACCGCTTCATTACAACCTCATTATTTATTGACTTACCTCCTGTTTTCATCAACTTCATAATTTCTGTTCCTTCATGTAACCTATCTTCATTCATGTCATCCGCATCCTCAACATCATTGTCTGTTTTACTACTTCATTTCAACCGCATCATTAACTTTCTCCTGCATACATTCGCCAACTCCATTTCCTGCCTGCATTTCCATCATTATTAATTCCTCCCCCATTGTTTTCAACTTCATGATAATTTTTACTACTTCATCTCATCATCATTACCGTCCTCTGCATCTTTTACCACCTTCATCATCAACTTTACTTCTTCATATCCTCTTCATGGTTCAACCAACTTCTTTCAGCAAAACTGACAATTCACTTATATATTATTTCAATGAAACTTCTGCTTTCACATTCATTCCTGTTCTCAGTTTTTTTGCAATGTCTTTATTAAGATTTACAAAATCGATTTTTACCGGAAGCCTCTGCACCACTTTTACAAAGTTCCCACTTGCGTTATCCGGAGGCAGAATAGAGAATGTAGCCCCTGTTGCAGGAGAGAATGAGCTTACTACTCCGTCGAATTCCTGATCAGGAAAAGCATCAATCTCAATTTTTACTTTTTGCCCTTCTACCATTTTATCAACCTGAGTTTCTTTAAAGTTCGCCACTACCCACTTCTGATCGTTTTTAACCAAAGCAAATAATTGCGAACCAGCCTGAAGGTATTGTCCTGCCTGGGTAGGAACTTTTCCTACATATCCGTCTTCAGGAGCCACAATTACAGTGTATGACAAGTTTAATTTTGCATTTTCTACATCCACTTCTCTCTGCTTAGCCACAGAGCCAGCAACACTGATCTGTTGAGAGCTTGCCGCAGTCTGAGAAGAAGCGATATTAGTCTGCTGAGCAATTTGGTTTCTTTGATCCACCAAAACCTGTAACTGTCTGTCTGCACTTTGTTTTGCTGCTAAAGCCTGCTCATACTGCTGTTCTGTAATCGAGTGGTCTTTTACCAATACTGAATATCTTTTTAAATCCTGAGCGGTTTTCCAAACGTTTACTTTGGCCGCTTCGATCTGTGCATTCGCTGTTGTTACCGCCGCTTCGGAAGAGCCGATGTTCTTTGAAGTCGCTGTAGTAGAAGCCTGCGCATTTGAAATATTACTTTTTGCTGTTGCTAATGCAGCTTCAGCCTGCTCCAATGCCATTTTCTGATCCCTGTTGTCTAACACAACTAAAGTATCTCCTTTTTTAACAAATTGGTTATCTTTTACCTTCACCTCGGTTACATATCCTGAAATCTTTGAGATAACCGGAGAAAGATTCGAAGCGATTTGTGCATCGTCTGTTTCCTCATGAACCTGTCCGTAAGAATAGGTTTTGTATCCGTAGATTCCTCCACCGATCAGAACGACGGCTAAAATGATAGGGAAAACTAAACTTTTTTTCTTTTTAGGTTCAGTTGCTTGTGTAGTATTATTTTCCATTGTAGGTTTCGTGCTTATTTTATTGTTAGGGTTCCTGTAGTCTGTAATAGTTTTCTGTATGCCAGTGCTGCATCTGCTTTAGCATTGATTACGCCAACGTTTGCTGCAATCTGAGCTGCATCTGCATCCAATAATTCCGTCATGGTAGCCAATCCATTGTCGTATTTATTTTTTGTAATTCTGTAGTTTTCATTAGCCTGTTCTGCAGACTTTTCGAAAACAGTAATTCTTTTTTTAGAATAATCTGTGTTCTGATATTCTCTGTTTACATCAAGCTTGATATTATCATTCAACAATTCGTTGGTTGCCGTCAGCTGCATTTCTCTTGCTCTCGACTGCTTGAGTGCAGAATTTTCTTTCCAGATATTCGAAAGATTGTAAGAAATCCCGACTCCCACGTTCACAGCATTATAAATAGTAAGGAATTTCGGAATATCCGCAGCCACATAACCACCTGTGAAGGCAATTGAAGGAAGGTTTTCAGCTTTCGCAGCTTTCGTCCCCAAGGCAGCAGCCTGTCTCTGCTTGTCTAAAGCCTGTAGGTCCTTACGGTTTTCTCTTGCTTCATTTAGGTAGAAATCAACTGCTTTTACTTCATTTCCTTCATCAATGTAGTTTTGGTCAACCTCAATTTCAGTTGTTTCCGGAAGGCCTAACAACAGATCCATATTGATATTGGCAATATTGTAATTATTTTTTGCTTCCAGCAACTGCAATTCTATATTCGAAGTCTGGAGATTGGCCTTCAAACGGTCGTTTCTGGCAATAACTCCGTTATTTTCAAGCTTTAGAAAAGTTTCGTCTCTTTTCTGCGATGCGGTAAGGTTTTCTTCTAATACTTTGATCGACTGATTGGCTTTAAACAAGTTATTGTAAGCCTGTGCAACATTATAAGCAATAGCTGTTTTATCATTTTCAGTGCTTAATTTTGATGCTTCTACCAGGTATTTTGCAGATTCGATTCCATATCTTATTCTTCCTCCGCTGTAAATCGGAACGCTAAGATTGGCCGAACCGTAAGCAACCTGATGAACTTCAGGGCCTCCGTCTCCGGACACACCGGGAAGCTTTATATTAACATTCGGCTTCAAAGGAAGATACATATAACTTCCTGAAACTTTCAGTTCCGGCAGCTGTCTGTTTTTCGCTTCCAAAAGATCTGCAGTAGCCTCTTCTATTTTTGCGGCGTCGATCTTCAGGTTTTTGCTGTTCTGGATACCCAGCTGCACAGCTTCATCAAGAGTAAGTGTTTTTTTCTCCTGAGCATTTGCGTTTGCAATCCCTACGAACAGAGCCAGCGCAAGGACTGAGTTATTTATTTTCTTCATAACCTAAAAGGTCTTTTAGTAAATATTTAATATGTTTATTAAGTTCTGTGTAATACTTTTCGTCGAAAACTTCTTCATCATCCGTATCATTTAAAAATTCTTTATACATTTCTTTGGCATTGGATGCATAAAACAAAGTTCCGCTTACGGTAGAATGAAGCAGGTAGATCGGAGGATTTTTAGTGAAAATTCCTTTTTGCAGGCCACTTTCCAAGATTTTTGAATACATGGAGATAAATCCCATCTTTGTCTGCTTCAGAAATTCTATAATGTGTGGATTTTCCGCATGAAGCTGTTCCCGCTGCATGATCCTGTAAAAGCATTTGTGATGCCTTACTTTACCTGCAAACTGATCTACGATCTTTTCTACTTTTTCCCACTCATTAATATCTGTTCTTTCAATAATATCTTTTGAAAAAAACTGTCCCTCGTTCATTCTGTATTCCACTAACTTTTCGTACAGTTTTTCTTTTGACCCAAAGTAGTAAGAGATCATAGAGATATTTACATTGGCTGCTTTAGCGATCTCCCTAGTGGAAGTTCCCTCGAAACCTTTTTCAGCAAAAAGTATTTCGGCAGCAAACAGTATATTTTCTTCTTTTGAAATCATTTATTATACTCTCATTTTTACAGGTGCAAATTTACAACGGAATTTTAACAAATCAAACGATTGATTGAATTATTAATTTTATTTTAATATTAATAAATTTAATTATTTGAAAATCAGTATTTTAAATTTTATTTAAAAAATTAATAAACAATATAGACTGTGTGATTGTCATAAAATTCAGAAGAAAACATTCACCAAAAACAAGTGCTGAGATGCATATTTACAGGAAATGAATAAAAAATTTTGTGATGAAGGAATAAAAACTCCGACATATTGCCGGAGATATTTTTATGAGTTTTTATGAATATATCTGGATAATTTTATTCCTAAATCGGTCCAGACAATTTTAGGGTTTCCGTTTCGGGTTAAGTGTAAATCGGCAGTGTTGATCTCTTCTAAAATACTTTCAATATTCGCCCCGCTGATGAATTTTGAGAAACCGATCCAATTAAAACCATTGGCATTAATTTTTTTATAAACAAGATCTTCCGACTGATAATTCTGAAGCAAAGCCAACCTGAAAATCTCTGAACAGTAATTTAAAAAGTTCTTCTGCTTTTCGCGGTTCCAGCCTGCAATTTCTCTTGCCCAAAGAATGATGCTTTTCAAAAACTCAGGTTTCTTTTTTACCATAAAGGCATCTCGCACCCATTGTATAAATAAGGTCTCAAATTCGTCACTTTTATTTCCCGACTGTAAAATTTTAATGGCAACGTTAAGATCTCCTTGGGCCTGATGAATGATTTCCCCTATTTTATCATCTGAAATATTGAAATTCTTTTTTAAATAAATGTCAAGATCTTCATCCTTTATTCTTGGAACTTCAACAATCTGGGTTCTGGAAAGAATGGTTGGTAAGATATCGTTTGTAGATTCTGCAGTAAGTAAAATAATGGTCTTGGCCGGCGGTTCCTCTAAAAATTTCAGGAATTTATTGGAAGCGGCAACATTCATTTTATCAGCCCTCCAGACAATTAAAATCTTGGTTCCGCCTTCAAAACTTTTTAGTGAAAATTTCTGATTCTGATCGTCAATTTCATCGGCAGAAATAAACAACTGCTTATTTTCCGATTCTAAAAATGCCGTCCAGTCATCGTAACTTGAATAAGGGGCATTGATGATCATTTCCCTGAATTCCTCAAACTTATTTTTGCTTAAAGAATTTTTGTTGTCTGTAAAAACCGGAAAGCTGAAATGCAGATCCAGATGATTCAGATGCTCAACCTTTGATCCGGCATGCTCATTCTCGCGGCTCAGAACTTCTTTGGCATAAGCCAGAACCACCGGCAACGTTCCGTAGCCCTCTTTTCCTACGAAAAGCTGGGCGTGGCTCACTCTGTTTTCTGCAATACTGTCGATAAGAAGTTTTTTCAGGCTTTCCTGTCCGGCAATGTTGTCCCAATTCATGGCTCAAAGATAAAGAATTTTTGGAATGGATGATTTGTGAAGGATGAATTTTGCTATCAAGTGAACAGCGCATTTTAGCCGTTTTATTCTATTAAAAAGTTATAAAAATTCACAGGCGAAGCGAATACACAATTCTCAATTCACCATAATTCTACGTATTCATCACCCTTAACAAACTTTAACCTCTGATAATTTTTACAATTCATTAATATTTAAGATATTTGCGCATTGTTTTAAAAATAAAGAATGAAAAAAATCTTTGTACTATCATTCATATCAGTTGGATATTTCCTAAATGCACAGAGTTTAAGCAACTCGCCGTATGCAACTTATGGAATTGGAGATGTAAAATATGATAATACGATTGAAACTGCCTCTATGGGAGGTATATCAACAGCATTTATAAGTGATTTTACCAGCAGCTTTAATTTCGCAAACCCGGCGAACAATGCCAATTTTGAACTTACAAGTATCAGATTGGAAGCAACCAACGAAAACAATTACTTTAAAACAGATTATAACAATACGAAGTCTACCAAACATTCTACGTATTTATCCAATATAGCCTTAGCTTTCCCTTTGTCACCAAAATTGAAGATGGGATTGTCTTATCAGCCTTACAGTTCTAAAAGTTATGAAATTATACATACGGATGAGCTTAAAGATGAAAATGGTCAAGTATATGCTATCAGAGGTAACAGATTCAAGGGAAGCGGTACATTGAATACAGCTCAGATTGCTTTAGGCTATAAGGTAAGTGAAAAGTTTGCGTTGGGAGTAAGAGCAAATTATTATTTTGGAAATCTTTATGATCTTAATGAATTAACACAATCTAACGCCGAGCTTATCAACGGATACGAAACTAAAAACAGTATCAGAAATTTTAATTTCACATTAGGAGGTAGCTACCAGAACTTAAACACAAGTACAGACAAAAAGCTGACCATTGGTGCAACAGCTACTTTTGGAAATACCAGCAACATGACTACTGATTATGTAAACAGTACTTATTTTTATTCTGATGCTTCGGCAACGGTAAAAAGTAACGAAAGTATTATTGATAAGAAAAGCATGAACTCCAACAACCTTTTACCTTTACAGGCTTCAGTGGGTGTAGGTTACGGTGAGGAGAACAGATGGTTTTTGTCTCTTCAGGGAGATTATAAAAAAGGAGAAAACATAGCCTATTTCGGACAGTCTCTGGATCTTAAAGATTCGTACAGGATTTCTGCCGGAGGTTGGTATTTGCCCAACTACAACAATTTCAGAAGCTATTTCTCTAGAGTTGTCTACAGATACGGGGCATTTTATGAAAAAGGAAGCCTTCACCTTGCCGGACAAAACATTAATAAATTCGGATTATCTGCCGGTGTCCTTCTTCCGTTCAAAACGAGCAGCATCACAAGGATGAGCGGTCTTGAATTGGGTATTGAAGTTGGAAAAAGAGGAACTCTTAAAAACAATCTTATCAACCAAAACTACATCAACCTGAGAGTTGGATTCAATTTTGCAGATAAATGGTTTAGAAAGACCTTATATAACTAAAATGACGTTTTTTAGAAACATATTACAAAAAAAAAATATAGCATACCTTTTTAGTTGTGCTATATTTTTTATGGTAACATCCTGTGAAGAAGATCTTACAAAAAAAAATGAGAAACAGAATAAAAACTTCCCTTCGCAGATTATCAACAATGCCAATATTATCCAAAGAGATTCAGGGATTGTAACGATGCGGGCCAAGGCTCCTATAATTGAAAAATACGAATTAATCGACAGTGTATACACCATAGCCAGAAAAGGGATCGACATTCAGTTTTTTGATAAAAAGAAACCCAAAACTCCCGGAACGATTAAGGCAAAATATGCAAAGTTCTACGACTATAAAAGGTTTTATGAAGCCAAAGGAGATGTAAGAATTACCACCAATGAAGGAGATAAATTTGCAATGCAGAGTGTTTACTGGGATCAGGTGAAAAAACATATCTACACCCACGACACCGTTTATGTTACCCGAAAAGACGGTAATACTTTGATCGGGGCGCACGGGATGTGGGCCAAAGATGATTTTTCTGAGTATATATTTTACGAAAATTCAGGGAATTTTACCAGTCAGAAATTTTCTGAAGACAAAAAATAATTTATGATTCTTCATGCCATCGGTCTGATGTCCGGAACAAGTCTGGACGGTCTGGATATCTGTTTAGCAAGATTTGAAAAAAAAGAAACATGGAATTTTGAAATTCTGAATGCTGAAACAGTTCCTTATGAGAAAAATCTGGAAGAACAGCTTAGAAATTCCATTTACCTTTCTGCGGAAGAACTCATGGAACTACATTCGGAATATGGCTTTTACCTGGGAAAAACTGTTAAAAATTTTATTTCTAAACATCAGCCTGAAAAAATTGACTTGATTGCTTCCCACGGACACACAGTTTTCCATCAGCCTCAAAAGAAATTTACTTTACAAATTGGGGACGGAAGAGCGATTAAACTCGAAACCGGTTTACCCGTTATCTATGATTTCAGGACTCAGGATGTTCTGATGGGTGGAAATGGCGCTCCCCTTGTTCCGATCGGCGATGAACTGCTATTTTCCGAATATGATGCCTGCCTTAATTTAGGTGGATTTTCTAATATTTCTTTAAAAATTGACCAACAGAGAATCGCTTTTGATATTGCTCCCGTTAATATTATTCTGAACAAGTTAGTTCAAAAATTCAATAAAAATTTTGATGAAAACGGAGATTTAGCCAGAATGGGAACAATAAATGAAGCCTTATTATTGGAGTTAAACTCATTACCCTTTTATCAACAATCTCATCCGAAATCTCTGGGAATTGAATGGTGTAATGAAAATGTTTTCCCTCTATTTAAAGATATTGAAACGGTCGACCTATTAGCCACTTTTACAGAACATATTGCCCAGCAAATTTCAAAAATTTTCAATAAAAATAAATTAAAGAATGTTCTTTTCACAGGCGGCGGTACTTACAATCAATATTTAATTGAAAAGATCAGATCAAAAACAGACACTGAAATTATTATTCCTGAGAAAGATATTATTGAGTATAAGGAGGCTTTAATCTTCGCATTTATGGGCGTTCTAAGGCTCAACAAAGAAATTAATGTACTAGCGTCTGCTACGGGAAGTTCCCATGATCACAGTTCCGGAATTATGGCATAAAAAAACCTTCATTGCTGAAGGTTCTTTATTTTATTTGTAGGCTTCGATCTTATCTGTTAAGGTATTGATGAAGTTTTGAAGCGGCTTTTCTACCATCATTTTAATGAAAGGATTGAATTTTCCTTCGAACAACATCTGAACTTCTGTTTGGTTTTCATTAAGAGGATTCAAAGTTGCCGTTAAAGAGAAATCTAAGCTGGAGCTTGCCGATTTCAGAACTGCTTTCTGATCGTTTACTTCATCGATTTTTAAAGCAATTTCCGGCATTCCCTGCAATCCGAATTTAAATCCATCTTCTCTCGTTTCAAACTTCTGAAGACCATCCGGCATAAAATCTTTGTAATTTTCCGGAGATTTCAGCACTTCTACCAACTCTTTAGATGATTTATTGACAATAATCTTTCGTCCTTCTAAATTCATTTTTTATTTTTGTATTTAAATTCTTAATTCTTACAAATATATGTATAAAGTTTTTGTGAACGAAAAAAAATTATTACTGTCTAAGCAATCTGAGAACTTAGAAAAAACGCTTGGATACGAAAACGTCACAAGCCTGGAGATCGCTTTGGATATTCTGGAAAATACATCTGTAACGGAATTAAACGTTTTTGGAGAAAATATCGATGAAATCTGGGCAGAGTTTCAAAAACTTTTCAGAATTATTGAAGCGGCAGGAGGGGTTGTTAATCAGCCAAACGGCGATATCCTTTTCATAAAAAGACTTGGAAAATGGGATCTTCCGAAAGGTAAAATGGAGAAAGGAGAATCCCGTGAGGAGTCTGCTGTAAGGGAAATTGAAGAAGAAACGGGCTTGGCTAATGTAGAATTGGTACAATTTATTAATACGACCTATCACATTTATGTTGAAAGAAATGGAGATAAAGTACTGAAATGTACCCATTGGTTTGAAATGAATTTCGATGGAGAAGACACTTCAAAACCGCAGATTGAGGAAGGAATTACTGAAGTTGCCTGGAAAAACACCACTCAGATTGAAGATGAGGTTTTCCCAAGCACATTTAAAAATATCAAACTGATCATTAAAGAATTCTGGGAGACAAAGGCTAAATAAAGTCAATCGATTTTTCTAGAGCGATCCCTCTTGATCCTTTTAATAATATATTTTCTGACTGAATTTTATTTCCTTTTAAATACTCTATTAAATCAGCCGTAGTTTCAAAAGATTTTCCTGATGAATTTACATTTCTGAAGTTTTTCCCGACAGTGATAATTTCATCAAAACCTAGTTCCTGAGCAAGCTGAAGTATGTTTTGATGTTCTTTTTCACTTTCATCCCCAAGTTCCAGCATATCGCCTATAATGATGGTTTTAGAACCTTCAAAGGTGATAAAATTATGCAGGGAAGCATTCATAGAACTCGGGTTGGCGTTGTATGTATCCAAAACTAAAGTCTTGCCCTCTTTTTTTACAACCTGTGAACGCATGTTCGTAGGCGTATAGTTTTCGATGGCATGTCTAATTTTTTCAAAATCAATCCCGAAATGAAGACCCAAACTTGCTGCTGCGCAAAGATTGGTAAAGTTATATTCTCCTGTTAGCTTTGAAACAGCTTTTTTATCCTGATAAGTTAATCCCACAAAATGTTCTTCGGAAAACAACTCAAACTGATAGTCCGAACTGGCTTTTCCAAAGGTAATTTTTGGTGAATAATTTTCCGTTTTTTCTATCTGGATAGGATCATTCTCGTTAACAACGATCGTTTGCTGATGATCTTTAAGGTAATCATACAATTCGGATTTTCCTTTAATCACTCCTTCAAAACCTCCGAAACCTTCCAGGTGAGCCTTCCCAAAATTGGTGATATATCCAAAATCCGGCTGGGCAATTGAACATAAAAGCTCGATCTCCTTCTGATGATTGGCTCCCATTTCGATAACGGCCATTTCATGTTCCGGCTTAATGGAAAGAATTGTTAAGGGAACTCCAATATGGTTATTTAAATTTCCAGAAGTATACTGAACATTGAATTTTTCGGCAAGTACCGCGTGAATAATTTCTTTCGTCGTCGTTTTCCCGTTGCTGCCGGTAAGCCCGATAATAGGAATCTGCAATTGTTTTCTGTGATGAACTGCCAATTCCTGCAAAAATTCTAGTGTAGAACGAACATAGAAAATATTTTTGGCTGTATTTTCATAATCCTGCTGCTCGACAATTACCGCCAAAGCACCTTTTGCTATAGCATCTTCTGCTAATGTAGCCGCATTGAAATTTTCTCCTGAAAATGCAAAGAAAATATCATTTTCAGCGATTTTTCTGCTATCGATGGTTACCTTTTCAGACTGTAAAAATAACGGATAAAACTGTTCTATATTCATAGTTCAAAAATAAAAAAACCTTCCAAAATTTTGGAAGGTTTTTTGAAAATTATTTTGATAAATATTATCTTCTTGTTCTACTCTTATCGCTTACTCTAGCATCTTGAGCTACACGGAATCCAATCCATCCATAAGCTCTATCCTGGCTCTTATATCTTCTTTGTCCCGGATCCAACCAATAAGCTGTATCTTGCCAAGAACCACCTTTTACCACTCTTACATCATTGGTAATACCTGTAGTTCTATCTTTTTTATCTTTCTGCAGTACTACTTTACCGCTTGCATCAACAATAAATCTTGCTTTAGGAGCATTATACATATTGTATGAAGCAGCTGAATCTGAAGCATTTCTGTAATCTAAAGACGATTGTCTGTCACCATCCTTATAGTTTCTGTAATCAGCAATTGTTTCTCTTTCGAAATGACCTGGTAAGTTTCTGTATACTAATCTTCCATCCGCCAATGTATCGTATTTAATGCTGCTTTCGTCAACCATTTTGTAAGTTCCGTCTCCGTTTCTTACAATTGCCTGAGGCATATTTCCTCTGTAATAGTTAAAGTCACTTGCATCTTCATCAATTATTGGTCTGTAAACATCAGCAGTCCATTCAGAAACGTTTCCGTACATTCCGTAGATTCCAAGGTCATTAGAAGGATACTGTCTTACGTCTGAAGTTTGTGCAGAACCGTCGTTTTTCCATCCTGGAAGACCAGAATAGTCACCCGATCCCATTTTGAAGTTTTCAAGGAACATTCCTTTTTCTCTTCCTTTAGTACCTCTAAGAAGTTCAATCTCAGGCTTTTTACCCATATACTGATTGTACTCTCTGTTTTTAGCCATACCTAAAGCTGCATATTCCCATTCAACTTCTGTAGGAAGTCTGAATTTTGAAACCATTGCAGCGTTTGGAGCTCTGTTTGCAGCTAGCAATCTTTGGTTTGTTGTTTTCAAACCTGTTTTCTGCTGCATTCTTTTCTCATTGATATATCCTTGCATTTCCGGATCATTCGATTTGAATTTATCCATGTTGAATGCAGTTCCACCTTGGTTATTAGATTCGTTGATATACAAATCTTTAGCAATAATACCTGCTTGCATTAACGCTTTCTCGTTTGCTCTGTCTGAAAGCCACTCGCAGTATCTGTTTGCCTGAGTCCAAGAAACACCTACTACCGGATAGTAATCAAACTCTGGAGAACGGAAATACGTCTCGTTGTAATCATTTCTAGATAGTTTGTTGTCCCATAATAAGGTATCCGGCAAAGCACCGTTGTAAATTTCCTTAAAACTAGGATCACTTGGAGGGAATACGTACTTCAACCATGTAAGGTATTCGCGGTATTCGTAGTTAGTAATTTCAGTTTCCCCGATAAAGAACGAACTTACCTGCATTCTGCGCGGTGAGTTATTCCAATCGTGCATAACATCATCTTTCACTAATCCCATTGTAAAAGTTCCACCTTCTACATATACCATTCCCGGCCAACCTTTCTGCTTTTGTTGCTTTCCTGCAAAAAACCAACCTTGTTTCTCGTTTGGTTTCCAACCTGTTTTGCTGACAAATTTTTTAGTACCGCCGCCATTATTAGATCCTCCGCAACTGGTTAATGCAAGTGTAGAACTTAATGCTATTAATGAAAACAACTTTAGTTTTTTCATAGTCGATATAAATATTTTCAAAGTACAAAGAAAAAATAAATTATTCAATAAATCAAGTAATAGTTTGATTTTTTTGAAAAACGTTAACAAATTAATTTTATTGTATCACAATTTAATTATAAAATTTTCATTTATTTTGTAATTCAGAAATTTCAATAATAAACATGAAACAAAAAATTTCGCTTTTATTCCTAATAAGCTTTGTATCAATGTTCTGGTCTCAAAGAGTATCCATTGAATGGGATGGCTCTAAAATCCGCGATTACGGCGATACAAAACTGAATCTCCCAAATTTTAAGAATGAAGGATTTTCGTTCAGCCAAAATAACATTTTTATAACAACCAAACAACAAGTTGGCGAAAACCAATTGAAAGTTTCTAATATGGTTTGGGAAAATGTTTCCGGTAAGGATTTGTTTTCATTAAGTAGAGATCTTATCCCTGAAAATGAAGTAAAAGATATTACATATTATAATCTTGAGGGAGGCCGATATGCGAGCATTAATGTATCAGTGTTTAAGAAAATCAACGGGCAGGTTCAGCGATTATCATCATTTGAGATTTCTCCGGGCAATGGATCTAATAATATCGGAAATACTTTAAAAGTTGGTACCACGAATAATCCTTTATCAACAGGAAATTTTTATAAAATAAGAGTTGACAAATCGGGAATCTTTAAAATCACGAAACAGTTTTTGCAGGATAACGGGATTAACCCTTCTTCTGTAAACCCGAAAAACTTCAGAATCTACGGAAATGGAGGTATTATGCTTCCTGAACATAACCAAGATGTAAAATACAGTGCACTCCAGGAAAATGCAATTCAGGTTGTGGGCGAAGATGACGGGGTTTGGAATGACAATGATTATGCTTTGTTCTATGCGCAAGGACCGAATGGCTATAATCTTTATAATACTTCTAACGGAAACGGTTTCAAAAGAAGAGAGACCAGGACTTATGCAACTGAGAATGTGAAGAACATCTATGAGGATTATTCTTATTATTATATTAATTTTGATAAGGGTCCCGGAAAAAGAGTTCAGCCTGTTGATGTGAATCTGCCGACAACTCCTTTAATTACAAGATTTGATAATTATCAGGTGATCAACAATGATCAAAAAAATCTGATGAAAGTCGGAAGAACATGGGTTGAAGATACCCCTTTTATTACGGATAAAGCAGTTAGCTTTACAACGGCTTCTCCAATTCAGGCAGGTGATGCCATCCGATATAAAGCTCAGGTTATAGGTTATAAATCGCAAAAAAATAAACTTACTTACGATATCAATACTCAAAATCCTGTTCCTTTCACAGTTCCTGAACCAGATCAAGGGTCTACATACGAATTTCACCCGATGACCTACCAAGGTATTATTACAGGTTTAAGCGGAAACCAGATTACTTTTAATCTTAAACCAGATATTACCTTAAATCCGAACGGTACTTTTTATCCTGATTATTTCGAAGTTCAATACAAGGATAATCTGAACTTCAATGGAACTCAGATGAGTTTCAGAGATTTTTCACTGGTAAGCGGCAGCAATACTAATTATGGTTTCAGTATGACCAATGCGGCTTCGGCTGAGCAGATCTGGGATGTTACCGATATTACCAATGCCAACAGAAGGGTAAATAAAGCTGCCGGAAATACTACTTTTAATTTCGGCTATATCACTTCCGATCAGAATTTTAATAATGAATTTGTGGCTTTCAGGGCAGATGCAGCATTCAGTCCGCAATTTGTGGGAAGAATCAATAACCAGAACCTTTCAGCACTTCAAAATGTTGATTATTTGATCATTACGACTCCTGAAATGATGGGACAGGCGCAAAGATTGGCCAATTATCATCAGACAAAAAACAACTACAATGTACAAATTGTAGATACCGACAGAATTTATAATGAATTTGGGAGCGGAAGTAGAGATCTCACTGCTATAAGAGATTTTGTTTCTAAGCTGAATACTCCTTTGGGAACATTAAAATATGTGTTTATTTTAGGAGATACTTCGTATGACTTCAAAAACAGAATATCGAATAACTCTAATGTAGTGTCTAGTTATCAGAGTGAGGTTTCCAGTGATCTAGTAAGATCTTTCGTTACTGATGATTATATCGTAATGACGAAACCACAAACCAGCAGTTATATCGACTCGAACCTTCCAGATCTTCCGGTAGGAAGAATACCGGCAGCTAATGGCACAGAAGCAGGTAATATGATTGATAAAACATTAGCGTATTACAACAGTTTATCCGGGCAGTCTACTCCTTTTGGAGAATGGAGAATGAAACTTGATTTTGTTGTAGACGATGATAATGATGGTCCCGGTCTTGTTCCTTTTCATACAGTTATGAACAATTCTTTGGCGTCTGTTTTTGAACAACCATCATCAACAAACCTAAAAGAGTATAATATAAGAAAATTATATTTAGATGCATTTGCAGCACAAAGTACTGCAGGAGGACAAAGATATCCCCAAGTGAACCAAGCTATTTCCAATGACATAGGAAACAGTTTATACCTTTTCTATTTCGGACATGGAGGTATCAACGGCTGGGCCCAGGAAAGAGTTTTGACACTTAATGAAGTTCAAAATGCCAATAACTTCTCGAATGTGTACAGCAGATTCCCGTTTGTATCTACCATTACTTGTGAATTTACACTTTGGGATGAGCCGGAAACATCTTCTGCCGGAGAACAGTTCATTAAACTAAAACAGGGAGGTCCCGCTACGATGATTACCTCAAGCCGTGCCATCAATGTAGGGTATGGTGTAGACTTTACCAATACTTTTACACAGAAAATCTTTACCCTTACCAATGATGATTTCGAGACCTTAGGATATGCTCATTTAAATGCTAAGAAACAATATGGTTCTTCTTCGGAACATTTAAAGGTAAACTTTTTGGGAGATCCTGCTATGAAACTAAGCAGACCTAAAAGATTATTAATCATAGACAATATTGAAACTCCTGTACCTGGTTTAATCAGAGGACTGGATTTTGTAAAAATAAAAGGGCACATCAACAATCCGAACGGAACCGTAAATACTACTTTCAACGGAAGAGTTGTGATTAATATTTTCGATAAGAGGTTGAACAAATCAACTTTAAATAACGACGGAGGATTAACTCCTGTTCTACAATATACAGAAGAAGGAAGTGCTATTGTAAAAGCATCAGGAACAGCCGTAAACGGTGTTTTCACGGTAGAATTTTATGTTCCTAAAGACATCAACTATGCCGTTGGGGAAGGAAGAATCTTAGGATATGCAGATAACAAAGCATCAGATGTATTTAATAATCAGGCTGTACAGGTAGGTGATATTAATCCCAACGGAATTAATGATAATGAGCCTCCAAAAGTAAAATTGTACATGAACAATACCAACTTTGCAGACGGTGGTATTACAGATCAAAATCCAATGTTACTGGCATGTGTTACGGATGATACAGGAATTAATTCCACAGGGTCTGGTATTGGTCACGATATTACAGTATATTTGGACGGGCAAATTATCAACACCATCGTTCTGAATGATTTTTATGCATCAGGAGAAGGAAATGGATGTTTAAGCCCAAGTCTTGCAGATTATCAAAAAGGAAATGTAACCTACCCTTTCAGAAATCTTGCGATAGGACAACACCAGTTAACATTTAAAGTTTGGGATATAAACAATAATTCGACAACTGCAACGTTAAACTTTGAGGTTAAGGATGAAGCCGATCAACATCTGATTATCAACAGACCGTTGAACTGGCCCAACCCTTTCACCAACAAAACGTACGTTCAGTTTGAGCATAATTGTGATGATATCCTTGATGTAAACGTTCAAATCTACACAATTACAGGAAAATTGGTAAGAACTTTATCACAGCCTGTTGTTGCAGAACCGTTCCTACAGGGCTTTAGAACCCCTCGCCAGGCAATAGAATGGGACGGAAGAGATGATTTTGGTGCTACAGTAGCAAAAGGTACGTATATTTTTAAGATATTTGCAAAAAGTCAAAATCAGGAAAAATGCAAAGGAAGTGCTACAGCTGTAGAAAAAATGGTACTTTTGAAATAAATTTAAAACAATAACAGTAATAATATTAACAAAAAACTGATAATATATAAAAGACAACATATGAATTTAACTACTAAACTGCTTTTAGGAATTGGGTTAAGTGCTGGTTTTTTAGGCTATTCTCAAGATTTAAGTCTAGTAAGACCTGTATTAACCGGAGCTCCTTTCTTAAGAATCGCGCCGGATGCAAGAGCTGGAGGTATGGGAGACCAAGGTGTGGTAACCTCTCCGGATGCTTTTTCACAATTCTGGAATGCCGCGAAATATCCTTTCAGCAGAACAAGTTCTTCCGTAGGGTTAAACTACACACCATACATGGGAAAACTTACCAATGATGTGTTTTTATTATACGGAGCATTCCACAAATTCTTAGGGCAGGAAGAAAGATCTACCATCTCTGCGAGTATCTATTACTTCAATATGGGGGAAGTAGACCTTACTCAATTAGTAGGAAATGAGGTAACATCCATGGGTACCTCAAAGCCAAACGAATTCTCGATCGACGTTGCGTACGGTCTTAAACTATCGGACTCTTATTCCATGGCCGTTACCGGTAGATATATCCGTTCAGATTTAGCCGGAGGTTTCAACACAGATACTACTCTGAAACCCGCAAACTCTTTTGCGGTTGATATTTCAGGATACTATACCTCTCCTAAATTCTCAAGTTTCGGAAATATGGATGGTAAAATCAACGGAGGTTTTGCAATTCAGAACTTAGGTCCGAAATTAGACTACACAGGAAACGAGGAATCAAGATCCTATCTTCCGACAATGGCTAGATTAGGGGTTGGTTATGACATGTATCTGGATGATATGAACAGAGTCGGAATAAGTGTTGAAGGTTCTAAAATTTTAGTTCCCGGATCAGAATACATAGGTACGGATCCCAATACAAGACAACCGATATATGAAGTGCCAAATGTGGGACCAATTGCAGGTATCGGAAAATCTTTCAAAAACAAAAACTCTATCATGATGAGTGGAGCATTAGAATATTCTTATGACAATGCCTTCTCTGTAAGAACAGGTTATTTCCACGAAAGTGAAGAGCAGGGAGCAAGACAATTTGCTACTGCGGGTATCGGTTTAAAATACCGTTCTTTCGGATTGGATATTTCTTATCTGATCAATATGTCTAAAATCAATACAGCCTTGGATAACACCCTTCGTTTCGGTCTTACCTGGAACATTGGTGAAGAAACTTCAAATGTAGATTATTAAGAATATATTCTGATATCAATACAAAGCTCCATTTTTAATGGGGCTGTTTTGTTATATTTTATTTTCTGGAGCTGTTTCCCGCTCTCCGCACTCGCTATTTTTTTGTTTCGGCGCGGCAGCTCCGCTGCCGCGCCGAAACAAAAAAATGAGCTCAAACAAAGCTGCGATCGGGGCTAAAAATTGAATTGCAAACTTTACATTGCCAATCAATTGTCAATTCACTTCGGTCCTAATCCTGAAAATCATCATTTGCTTTCGATGAAAAATTCACAATTCACAATAAAATAAAATCTGATATTTCAAAATATCTTCAGAAAAGTCTTATTTTTATAAGGCTTTTTGTTTTGCCAATACCTAATTTTGCAGCATGAATTATTCCGCGGAGCTCAAAAAATTCGTAACCAGCCAATATGTATATTCTGCCATCAGAATTACATTAGCCACTGTTTTACCCTGTCTTGTTCTTGCCCACTTCGGAATTTTAAAAGAATATTTCCTCTTTCCGCTTGGAACGAGCTTCGTTGCCCTTACCGATCAGCCTGGACCTTTTATCCGAAGAAGAAATGCATTAACCTTCGCAACCATTTGCTTCGTGTTCGTTGCCCTGATTGCAAGCCTGGTAATGAAAATCAAAATTCTGGTTTTCGCTGAGATCATCGTTTTCGGAATGTTCTTTTCATTAATTGGTGTTTACGGACAAAGATTAGCAGCAGTGGGATCGCTTTCACTGGTTGTTTTAGCCATCTTCATTGATGGACATTTAACAGGAGTCGATATTTTTAAAAGTTTACTGATTTTCGCTTCCGGCTGTGTATGGTTTTTATTGATCTTTTTAATTGTAACAACCATTCAGCCTTACAAATTGGCAAGCCAGATGATTGGGGAAAATTATCTTCAGCTGGCCGAATTCTTAAAGATCAAAGCCAATTACTATCAGAAAAATCCTGATTTCGATAAACTCACCACACAGGTTATCGCCAAGCAAATCGAAATAAAAAACCTTCAGGAAGAAACCAGAGAAACTGTGTTCAAAACAAGGGTTATTGTGAATGAATCCACAACAACAAGCCGTCTATTGATGTTAATGCTATTGAATTCGATGGATCTTCATGAAAAACTGATGACTTCCGAAAGCGATTACGAAAAACTTCAGAAAAGCTTTGACGATTCTGAAATTTTAGTCAATATTCATGATTATCTGAATTTACTTGCTGAAGAAATCACCAACATCGGGATTTCTCTTCAATTGGGAACAAGAGCAAAACCAATGTTCAACCTCGATGTTGAATTAAAAAGCCTCAATCACAATTATTTTGATCTAAGAAACAAAAGAATTTCACCCGATAATTTCGAGGATTTTATGATCTTGCGACAGATTTTAATGCGCATCAATGAAATCACGAAAGAAATCAACGAGATTTATAAAGTTTTTTCACAAAATGTAAAACTGGCAAAAAGTCTTTCCACAGGATTAGATTTAAAGAAATTTATGCCCAATGAAGAAAAGCTTAATTTTAAGGTTTTAAAAAATAATATTTCGCTTTCATCCTCGCATTTCCGTCATGCATTGAGAATTACGATTGCTTTATTGTTGGGATATACGTTTTCATTATTTCAGTTTATAGGAATCGGCCATACCTATTGGATTTTAATTACGACAGTAGCCATTCTTAAACCCGCCTACTCCATCACAAAACAAAGAAACCTGCTGCGTCTGTACGGAACGATTGCCGGAGCCGTAATTGCGTACGGAATCCTACATTTTGTTCACATCAATGAAGTTTTGTTTACCATTCTTTTGTTGAGCATGATCATGTGCTTCAGCTTCCTGAAAGGAAGATATTTCTGGGCGGTTCTGTTTATGACGATTTATGTTTTTTTGAGTTTTAATTTTTTAAGTCCGGGAAATATTGATGTTATTTTTAAAGACAGAATTGTAGACACCATTGTTGCCGGAGTTATTACTTCTCTGGTTTCATACATGGTACTTCCGGTTTGGGAACACACCCAGAATTTAGATTTAATGAAAAAATCAGCAGAAACGAATCTAATTTATTTCCAAAGTGTTATATCTAAATTTCTTGGAGAAAGTTTTGATATCGAAGATTATAAAGTAAAGCGTAAAAATGCTATCATTTCATTAGCCAATCTTTCCGACAACTTCCAGCGAATGATTTCTGATCCAAAAAACCAGCAGAAAAAATTGGAAATTGTTCATCAGTTTGTGGCGACTTCCCATTTGATTACTGCTTATACCGCATCTCTTTCTCAATATGTAAAAGATGATGAGAAATATCCTGAAATCGATGCCGAAGGATGGAGCAAAAAAATCGAAGCCGAATTACAACAGGTTTCTAATCTGCTGAACGGAAATAAAATTGATGAAGTTTTGAAGATGGACAGCCGTATCGAGCCGGAAGATTCATCTTTGGAAGATTTGATTTTAAAAAGAAGAACCGAATTGATCGAAAACGAAAGCTACGATCTGAGGGATCCTAATAAAATTTCACATTTAACGGAACTGAAAAACATCCATGACGTGTTGGAGCTGATTTATGACGTTGCTAAAGAACAAAGAAAAGTAATCGAAAAATACAGGAACGAAGCAGCAGCAGTTGGGAGTACTGAAGTTATTCCTCAACAATCGTGAAACAATAATCGTCGAAAAACTCCACCCTTGCTTTAAATTCATCGGAAATTTGATCATCATACACCCTGCATTTGATGTGATGAAGATGCTTTAATTCAAAAGGTCTTACTTCGTAATGTTTTTTCAGCGACCAGTGTTTGGAATGATGAATTTTGTACATGCTTTCCTTCACGCTCCAAATAATCGTATAAAAAGTAGATTCATTATCAAAAGGGATAAAATCTCTTTCATTTTCATACGTGAATTTATCAATTACCCTCAAAATTTTAGGGTTAAATTTTTCTATATCAATCCCAATTTTATTTTTAGAAATCGCAATGGCTGCAAATGGAAAAGAATGGGTAATCGAAATTTCCGCATCTTTTGGAAACAAAAATGGTTCTCTTTCTTTATATAAAATTTTTGAATGTGGCTTTAAACCTTTTAAAAGTTTGCGAACCATCAAAACCTCCAACAATTTTTTCGGATGATAATCTTTTACTTTCTCAGCATTTTCAGGCTCCAAAAGTTGATTAATATCCAGATCTTCGGTTTCATCGTATTTCCATACAAGAATCGTAGCATTATCATCAGAAAAATCGCGGTAAAGAGGCATGGGTTTGTTTATGGGACAAAATTAGTGAAAAAATTTTTGGCGGGAAATTGGGAGTTGGAAGTATGAGGTTTTACTCCTGACTTTTTATTTTTTGTTTTTGGCTTTGAACCTCAATTAAAATAAAATATTGGTCAGTTTGAGTAGAAATTATTCGTAATGAAATGGAAAATAATTTTGTATCGAGAATTTTTACTTTCAGCAACTTCTCAATACAATTTTTTCAAAATCTACTTGAGCCGACGATCTATTAATAGAATTAGGATTTAATCTCGAAAATAAGTTGTTCAAAATTTTAAACAAAAAAATTCACTCAAATCCGAAGACTCAAGTGAATTTAATATTATTTAAAAGCTAAAACACAATAAAGCAGTTAGTAGTAAAACCTCCCGCTTTCCTCATCGAGCTTCCTACAAATTATTTCGTCTGATGGTTCACATCATTTCTGTGTTCCATAATTTCAAGATTCTGATCTACGAAATATGCACTTCCGAATCCGTTTACATAAGAACCTTTCACCGGATGAAGCCCGATCAAGATGAAATCTTTCATTTCAGCGATAACGTCTACAACCTTTCCGTGAGTTTCTTTTAATTGAGAAACAACTGCGTTCCAGGTTTCAGAATCTCTTTCAACCTGAGAAGTTGCCGCTTCGATTGTCAATCTCTCACGAGCGTAGATCTGTTTTGTTTCAGATTCGTCTTCGATAAACATGATTGAAGTTTTTCTTCCGTCAGCAAGGTTTTTTGTGTGCTTTGCCATGAAAGAAACCAATATATAAAATGTGTTGTCTACTTGTACAAAAGGGGCATAACTAGAATTAGGCGTTCCTTCAGCATCTACCGTTGCTAAAATTACACTGTTTGTTCTCTCGATAAGTTCTTTAACTTTCGGAGTGAGTGGTTTTGCTTGTTTCCGTGCTTCTTCCTGTGTATGTGTATGATTCATAATAAAAGATTTATTCGCGCAAAAATAGCTTATTTAGACTAAAGAAAAATAATTTTTGTATAAAATATCTGTAAAATGGCTGGAAGATAAAGGTTTGAAGATGGAATTTGGTGCTCGCTAAATAATTTATGGTTGTTTTTTTACTAATAATTAAAAATTTGTCTAAACCTTTTATTTGATCTATTAATGATTTTTCAAATATTGAAGTGAAAGACTACCACCCTAGCCCCGATTGCAACGGCATCCTTTTGTGTAGTGAAAACGGAACAAAAGATATAGTGGAAAGCGGGAAATAGCTCCTAAAAAAATTAAGTAAATTCCAAATGCTAAAACAAAAAATCCAATTCTTATAACCTTAAAAATTTTCTTCTTCCAACTTCATGCTTCCGTCTTACAGCCAAACCAAATTCCCAAAATGTCATTTCTCTATCTAAATTATTAATTGTAATTTTGCATTTTAATTATCGTTGAATTAAAACCTATTCATTACATATGAGTACTACAACACAATACGTTCCTTACAAAGTGAAGGATATCTCCCTTGCAGAATGGGGAAGAAAAGAAATTACCCTTGCAGAAGCAGAAATGCCAGGTTTGATGGCTATCCGTGAAGAGTACGGACCGTCTCAACCATTAAAAGGTGCAAGAATCGCTGGATGTCTTCACATGACGATCCAAACGGCTGTGCTTATCGAGACATTGGTAGCTTTAGGAGCTGAAGTTACTTGGTCTTCTTGTAATATTTTCTCTACACAGGATCACGCTGCTGCTGCAATTGCTGCTGCAGGAATTCCGGTTTACGCTTGGAAAGGTCTAAATGAAGAAGAATTCGATTGGTGTATTGAACAGACTTTATTCTTTGGTGAAGACAGAAAACCCTTGAACATGATTTTGGATGATGGTGGAGATTTGACGAACATGGTTTTTGATAAATATCCTGAATTCACAAAAGATATCAAAGGACTTTCTGAAGAAACGACAACTGGAGTTCACAGATTGTACGAAAGAATGAAAAACGGAACTTTGGTGATGCCTGCTATCAACGTAAACGATTCAGTGACTAAATCTAAATTCGACAATAAATACGGATGTAAAGAATCTGCAGTAGATGCTGTAAGAAGAGCGACAGACGTAATGTTGGCTGGAAAAAGAGTGGTTGTTTGCGGATACGGAGACGTAGGTAAAGGTACTGCTGCATCTTTCAGAGGAGCGGGTTCTATCGTTACGGTTACTGAGATCGATCCAATTTGTGCGCTTCAAGCTGCAATGGATGGTTACGAAGTGAAAAGATTGGATACTGTGGTTGATAACGCAGATATCGTAATCACGACTACCGGTAACTTCAACATTGTAAGAAAAGAGCATTTCTTAAAATTAAAGGATAAAGCAATCGTTTGTAACATCGGTCACTTCGATAATGAAATCGATATGGCTTGGTTGAACGAAAACTACGGTCACACAAAAACTGAAGTGAAACCTCAGGTGGACATCTATACTCTTGAAGAAGGTAAAGAGGTTATCATTCTTGCTGAAGGTAGATTAGTAAACTTAGGATGCGCTACAGGTCACCCGTCTTTCGTAATGTCAAACTCTTTCTCTAACCAAACTTTGGCTCAGATCGAACTTTGGAACAACTCTGAAGCTTATGGAAACGAAGTATACATGTTACCTAAGCATTTGGATGAAAAAGTAGCAGCTCTTCACCTTAAGAAATTAAGCGTAGAACTGGAAACTCTTTCTCCTGAACAGGCTGAGTACATCGGTGTTGACGTGAAAGGTCCTTTCAAACCTGAGTATTACAGATACTAAGAATTGTCATCCTTGCTTATAGTGAGCTTGTCGAACTTTCGAAGGATCTCAACATAACAGACTCTCCAATTTTTGGAGAGTTTTTTACTCAAAATCTAATATCCTCTAACACTCCAACTCAACTAGAAGCTATTTCCTGCTCTCCACACTCGTTATTTTCTGGATTTATTTTTGCGGCGGCTTCGCCGCCGCAAAAATAAATCCAGAAAATGAGCTCAAACAAATGCTGCGATCAGGGCTAGGAAATTACACCCGTGAAAAGTCAATTGTTAATTTCATCGTAAGTGAATGATGAATTTTACTTGAAGTTATAAAATTGACAAGTGAACCAATTATATGAAATGAATTTACATTTCACAATTTCTTTTTTGATCGTACAATAAAAATTCAAAATTTCAGTTGTTATTCACTTTTAATTTAATTTAATATCTTTGGAGCCTTAACAAAAAAACATTAACATGAAAAAACAAAATGTGTCAACTGCATTCGTAGCAGCATCTTGGATAGCACTGGGAGCCGGAATGATCGGTTTTATTGTAGGTCTTGCCAGAGCAGAGATGCAGCTTAATGAAAAAGGCTATTATTTCACTATCTTATTATACGGCCTGTTCGCCGTAGTTTCTTTACAGAAAGCGGTTCGTGATAGATTAGAAAATATTAAAGTCACCGATATTTATTACGGTATCTGTTGGTTTGCCACACTCTCTTCAATAGTTTTATTAGCTATCGGACTTTGGAATGCCACGATTTTGCCAAGCGAAAAAGGATTCTATGGATTTGCCTTTTTACTGGCACTTTTCGGAGCCATTGCCGTACAGAAAAATACCCGGGACAATATGCTTCAGGAATAAATTACTAAACTCTCCAAATTCGGAGAGTTTTTTGTTGAAAAAGACTCATTACTGTTAAAATTTTCTATTAATTATTCAAAAACTCTTAATATTTTACATATTTTATTACTTTTGTGATTACCTATTTCACAAAATATTGATATGTATAAAAAACTAATAACACTTCTTTTATGTATTGTATTCATTCAAATCACAAAGGCTCAAAATGAGTTCATCACCGTTTGGAAACCCGGAACCGCCCAACAGATAGAATTTCCCGGGAGAGGTACAGGTTTCCGTGTTTACTGGGAAGAGATCGGATATACCCAACACAACGGGATTATAGATGATGTTACTTCGAATCTCAATTTCATCATTCCTTTTGGAAGCCCTCTCAATCCTGTTCCGGCAAATGCAACATACCGCATTAAAATAAGCAATGGAAATGGATCTTTTAATTCAATACGATTTTTCGATAATACAGTAGTCCCCATTTATAGTAATCCTGATAGTTCCAAAATTTTAGAGATACAGCAGTGGGGAAATATTCATTGGACGACATTTAATAACGCTTTTGTTTTTTGTCAAAATATGAACATCACAGCAACTGATGTCCCGGATCTATCTGCAGTTACAAGTTTTAGAGAAATGTTCTATCTATGCATGAATCTGGTAGGAAATCCTTCTTTTAATAATTGGAATACCTCCACGGTTACCGATATGTATTATATGTTCGGAGACTGCTATCTTTTCAATCAGCCCATAGGCAACTGGAATGTGTCTAATGTCACCAATATGAGTTACATGTTTGATGCAGCAAATAGCTTTAATCAGAATCTTCGAGATTGGAAAACATCGAATGTTATGACTATGGAACACATGTTCCATGAAGCGAGCCTTTTTAATCAGGACATAAAAATTTGGGACACCAAAAAAGTGACCAATATGGTTGAAATGTTTCATGATACAGATTTTAATCAGAATCTCGGTTCGTGGAATTTGAGCGCTTTAACCAATGCGGAAGATATATTTCTTAATTCCGGAATGAGCTGCCAGAACTATGACAGCACTCTTTATGGCTGGAGCTTATCCTCTACAACTCCTAATAACATTAATATTTCCAGTGCTTCGCCATTGGTTTATTCTCATCCGCAAGCGGTTATTGCAAGAAACTCTCTCATTACCAATAAAGGCTGGACGATCTCCGGAGATACCTATGATAATAATTGTCTTTCTGTGCTCTCTACATCAGAAATGATTACAAAAAATCCGGTAAATATTTATCCAAATCCTGCTACTGATTTTATTTATATTAAAAACATGCAAGATCTAAAAACCTATACAATTTTTGATGCCAGCGGAAGAACTGTACTCCAAAATTCTTTACATGAAGATAAAATAAATATCAGTTCATTGATTAAAGGAAGCTATCTCTTAAAGATTATTACAAAAGAAAAGAATTATAATTTTAAATTCATTAAAAAATAAAACTGAGAACCACCAAAACATCAAATATGCTAAAAAAAATCAACTTTTTAATAGCTTTTATTCTGTTCAGCCAGATTATTAGTGCACAAAATGAATTCATCACGATCTGGAAACCGAGTATTCCACATCCTCATCCATACCTTCCATATGCAGGCGTTCCGATAAATTCTACAGATACCCAGATTTGGGTTCCGGCTGTTGGAACAAATTTCACAATCTATTGGGAAGAAGTTGGATATCCTTCACACCATGCTACAATGACTGATGTAAATTCCATTTATCAGGTTTTTATAGATTTTGGAGCCCCTTCCAATCCCATTCCTGCAAATGCTACATATCGTGTAAAAATCAGTAATGGAAACGGTAATTTTCACAGATTCCGGTCTTCCAATTGGGATCTGTTTATCAATGGGGACGGCATTGTAGGAGACGTTCATAAAATCATTGATGTTGAACAATGGGGCAGCACAAAATGGTCTTCTATGAAACAGGCGTTTCAGGCCTGCAGAAACATGAATATCTCGGCAACCGATATTCCTAATCTATCGAATGTTACAGAGATGCAACATATATTTACGGGGTGCAGTTCTCTTGTGGGAAACCCTTCCATTAATAATTGGAATACTTCTCATGTCACTGATATGCGGTTTGCATTTGCCGGCTGCTCCGTCTTCAATCAACCAATCGGAAGCTGGGATACTTCTAATGTAACAGTGATGGCAGGAATGTTCAACAGTGCATTAAAATTTAATCAACCGATCGGAGACTGGAATACTGCGAATGTAATATATATGACAGCTATGTTCAACTCGGCAAGAGAATTTAATCAACCCATCGGAAACTGGGATCTATCCAGCAATCTGGAGTGCGAATTGATGTTTTCCGACGCCTGGAAATTTAATCAGCCCATCGGAAATTGGAATACCTCCAATGTCTTGGAAATGAATGGAATGTTTATGGGTGCAAAAGCCTTTGATCAGGATATCAGCAATTGGAATACCGGGAACGTTTATATTATGCACTACATGTTTTCAGGTGCAGAAAAATTTAATCAGGATATCGGGAACTGGGATGTGAGCAATGTAGAAAGCATGTATGATATGTTTAATGGTGCTGTGCTATTTAATCAGGACATTTCTGGCTGGAATGTTGGTAAAGTGATGCTTATGCAAAATATGTTTAAAAATGCTCAATCCTTCAATCAAAATATAGGAAACTGGAATGTAAGTATGGTTAAAAACATGACCAGTATGTTTGAAGGTACCCCTAATTTTAATCAAAACTTAGGACATTGGAATTTAGCTTCGTTACAACAGGGTCTTAATATGTTCTTCAATTCCGGGCTTAGCTGTCAGAATTATGACAGTACACTTTTCGGCTGGAGTTCTAATCCCTCGACTGCAAGTAATATTTATTTTACTTCAGCAGCACCGCTTATCTACTCTCATCCTGCAGCGGTAAGTGCAAGAAATTCTTTAATAACCAATAAAAACTGGACGATTTCCGGAGATTCTTACAACGGCGAATGCCAGTCTTTTCTCGGAACTTCCGATGTGAACATCAAAAAAGAAATATCAATTTACCCCAATCCTGCTGCTGATTTTATTTATATTAAAAACATACAAGGCCTCAACAACTATACAATTTTTGACGCCAGCGGAAGAACAGTACTTCAAGATTCTTTACATGAAGATAAAATAAATATCAGTTCTTTAATTAAAGGAAGTTATCTCTTAAAGATTGTCACAAAAGAAAGGAGTTATAATTTTAAATTCATCAAAAAATAGAAAACGCCTCACGGAAATGTGAGGCGTTTTTGTTGTAAATGGTGAATCGTCAATTGTGAATTTAACTAATTTAAAATCGACTTTCGAAGAGAAATTGACCATTCACAATTCACTTTATTATTTGTCAAAATGATTCGGATGTTGTGCTTTAATGTCATCAACAGTTCCCAATACTTTATCTTTCAGAGCATCCTGATATTTCTGAAGCTGGTCTGCAACCTGAGCATCGCCCGCCCCGATAATTTTTGCAGCCAATATTCCTGCATTCAAGGCACCGTTTAAAGCAACAGTTGCTACCGGAATACCGCCCGGCATTTGAAGAATCGACAATACAGAATCCCAGCCGTCAATAGAATTACTAGACAGAATAGGAACACCAATTACGGGTAACGTGGTACAGCTCGCCACCATTCCCGGAAGATGTGCCGCACCTCCTGCTCCGGCAACAATTACCTTTAGACCTCTTTCTTTAGCTGTTTTGGCATAATCAAACATTCTTTCCGGAGTTCTGTGTGCAGAAACAACCGTTAATTCATAAGGAATGTCCAAAGATTTTAAAAAATTTGCTGCCTGTTCCATGATCGGCAAGTCGCTCTGACTTCCCATAATAATTCCTACCATTCTTCAATTTTATTAGATGTTCAAAGATAAAGAATTAATGATGTTTCTGCAAAAAGGCGCAAAAGTTGTTCTGTTACCTTGAGAAGTTGCCCATCTGTATCCATTGGGATTATTGTAAATTAAATATTTTTACTAATACATTTAAATTTTGAAAAATTATAAACTAAGTCTTGCCATTTGTACGGTTGCTATCGTTTGGGGAACAACCTTCTTATCCATACGCGTTGCAGTGGAAACGATTCCAGCTTGGTTTGTTGCGGGGATCCGCCAGTTTTTAGCAGCCATTTTCATGCTTTTGATCTTACTGTATCGCAAACAGTTTAGATGGATCGGATGGAATAATCTGAAATACCAGCTGGTTTTTTCTACATTAATGCTTATTATCGCCAATGGCATGACCACCGTTGCGGAGGAATCCGTCACCAGCAGCCTGACTTCACTAATCAGTGCCTGTTCTCCGATTGTGGTCTTTCTCGGAAGTGTAGCAATCGGACTCCAGAAATTCAGCTTTCGGGCACTGGTGGGGGTATTAATGTGCTTCGGAGGAATTGCCCTTATCTTTTGGGATGGGATTAATGATTTGGGTAACCCCGAATATGCACTGGGAATTTTCTTCCTTTTTATTGCTATTCTGGGATGGGCTTCAGGAACTATTTTTACTAAAAAATTGAATATCCAGAGCGAGAACATTTCTCTTAATCTGTTTTACCAATTCGCTTTTGCAGGAATTGTACAGATTATTTTTGCTTTCCTGTTTTCGGAACATTATAACTTTGGAAACTGGAGCCTGAAAAGTATTTCAGCAATGCTCTATCTCTCTGTTTTCGGCTCTGTGGCTGCATTCTTTGCATTTCACTATGCTCTTACCAAAGTTTCTCCGGTTCAGGTTTCCATTCTGGCTTATATCAATACCATTATTTCCATATTTTTAAGCTGGCTGATTCTTGGGGAAGATATTTCTACTAAGTTTATATTTGCCGCAATACTGATTATCTTTGGAGTTTTTGTGATTAACTACAACAGGGAGATGTTTAAAAGACAGAGAATGGAGTGATTAAATAGAGTCGTTTCAATTCAATCTTAAAAAACAGCAGAATAACAAAACTAATAATAAGAATATATTTTAAATATCCTAAAATTTCCAAATAAAAAAGACTGCTTTTGGGCAGTCTTTTCAATATAATAAGGTTCTTCAATTACTCCGCAATCACTCTCACCATTCCCTTCACCATCACCAATTTCTCCATCAGCTCCTCTCGGGAATCTGCCAATACATTGATGTGTCCCATTTTTCTTCCCGGCTTGGTTTCCGTTTTTCCGTAAAGGTGAACGTAAGTTTCTGGTAATCTTAGCACATCTTCCATTCCTTCATAAATCACTTTTCCAGAAAACCCTTCTGCTCCGACTAAATTCAACATTCCGCTGTAAATAATTGCGTCCGTATCTGCTAAAGGCAAATTTTTCACGACACGATACATCTGTTCAAACTGAGAGTTTGCATTTCCCTCCTGACTCTGATGCCCGGAATTGTGTAGTCTCGGAGCCGTTTCGTTAACCCAAACTTTTCCTTCTTTATCCAAAAATAATTCGATGGCAAAAAGTCCCGGAGATTGGATCGCGTTTAAGAATTTCTCAGTGATTGAGTTGATTTGTTCTTCAATTTCTTCAGTCAGGAAAACCGGACAAATATTGAAATCCAACAAGTTTAATTTGGGATCTGCAACCATTTCCGTTACAGGAAAAGTTTTTGTTTCACCATTTTCGTTCCTCGCAACAATTACAGAAAGTTCTTTATCGATATCCACTAATTTTTCAATCACAGAATCCTCAATCCAAAGGCTTTTCATATCCTCAGCCGTACGGATTACCTGTACTCCTTTCCCGTCATATCCTCCCGTATTCATTTTCTGCACAAAAGGCAATGGCATTTTGATCTCATCAGAACTTCCGTCCATGATTTCAAATTCCGGGCTCGGAATATCGTAAGCCTTATAAAATTGTTTCTGAAGAATCTTTTGTTGAATCGTTTTAATGATTTTAGAATTCGGCACAACTTTTATTCCCTGATTTTCCAGTTCAGCCAAAGCATCAGCATTAACATGCTCAATCTCAATTGTCACCACATCTTTATCTTTACCGAAACTCAAAACCGTTTCATAATCGTTGAAATTTCCTTGTGTAAAGTAAGAA
This sequence comes from Chryseobacterium arachidis, assembly GCF_900129245.1. GTDB lineage: Bacteria > Bacteroidota > Bacteroidia > Flavobacteriales > Weeksellaceae > Chryseobacterium > Chryseobacterium arachidis. The sequence continues at coordinate 245,994 of NZ_FQUT01000001.1, read as the reverse complement.
ATATTGTGGCAAGGCGCATCAGAAGCCGGATCCAGTGTATAAAATTCATCGTCGTATTTCAAGGCTTCCTGAATCAGCATTCTTCCCAGCTGTCCTCCTCCTAAAATTCCTATTTTCATTTTTACTTTTATTTTTTCTATTAGATTTAATTTTTTTGATTTAAACCTCTTTTTTAAACACAGAGTTCACAGAGGGTTTTATTTAAAAATACTTTATATTTTTAAGTTCACAAAGGCACTTCACTTAGCAAAGAGCTCAAAATTTTGCCTTTGTCCATTTTAATTTATTTCCGTCACTTCGAATAGATTTTTGCAAAATCGTATCGAGAAGTTTGTAATTTTGGAGATACATCTGTTCTCGATACATTTTTTCTCAACTTTGTTACGAAAAATACTCGAACTGACGAATCCAATACCGTAATTTTACAAAATGTGCAACGGGTTAAATTTTATCAATTTTCAAATATCCCAATCCCATAACATTTTCCTGATTTTCAGCATCGGATTTTATTAATGAAATTGAATATTTTTCTTTCATTTTTTCCGGAAGAATATCGTTTACATTAAAAATATCATCAATATCAACGCCGTGTTTATCATCAATATGACTTACGGCTCCTTCAAATCCCATTGTTTTGTAAAATTCGGTTGCTTTTGCTTTTTTCACAATATCGCCCATTGAATTTCCAACCATTAAATGCTGCTCGTGAAATTCTTCAAAAAAACCTCTTTTATATCCTCCAAGATTAATAAAATACAACTGCTCTTCTGAAGTCTGTTCTCCTTTTTCAACAATTTTCACTTCATATCCATCAGCAAATTTTACTTCCTGATAACAGTCAAGATGGATCTTTCCATTGGCTTCCTTCCAGAATTCTTTCATATCCGGAACAAGATCTTTCAGACTTTCCGCAATCCCGAAAAACACATCATGCTGCTCAATATTCCTTCCTTTCGGTGTTGCCCCGAGGATGATATAAAATAATTTCATTTAAAATTTTGTTTATGCAAAAATACGTCAAATTTATCTTTTTTAAACGTTTGGCAGACTAACGCAATAGTTTTATATTTGTAGCATGTCAGAAATCATCATTCTCTTCCTTGGAGCAATTTCGGCAGGACTTTTGGGTTCACTGACCGGTTTAGGAGGAGGAGTTATCATTATTCCTTTATTAACGCTGGGTTTCGGCGTTCCTATGCATTATGCCATCGGCGCTTCTTTGATCTCTGTAATTGGAACTTCTTCCGGTGCGGCAGTTGCTTTTGTGAAAGAAGGCTTTACCAATATGAGGATAGGGATGTTCCTGGAGATTGCCACAACAGCCGGAGCTATTGTCGGCGCTTTGGTTTCCGGTGCTTTAAATCCTAATACGATCGGAATTATTTTCGCCAGTATTCTTCTTTTAACGGTTATTTTAAATTTAAAAGGGAAACCGGATCATCAAGAACCTGTTATCAAAGGAAGCCTCGAAGATAAATTAAAGCTTCACGGGACTTTTCCTGATAAAGGAGTTGTAAAAACCTATTCTGCGAGAAATACAGTTCCGGGATTCTTCATGATGATGTTTGCAGGTGCGATGTCAGGATTATTGGGAATCGGTTCGGGTGCGCTGAAGGTTTTGGCCATGGATAATATGATGAGGTTGCCATTCAAGGTTTCCACGACTACCAGTAATTTTATGATTGGGGTGACTGCGGTTGCCAGTTCATTGATTTATTTCCAGAGAGGCGAAATTATTCCTGTAATTGTTGCTCCGGTTTTGGTAGGTGTTGTGGTTGGAAGTTTCATCGGATCTAAAACATTGATGGTTTCAAAAACAAAAAAACTGAAAACATTTTTTGCAATTGTGATTACCATTCTTTCGGTTTATATGATGTATAACGGTATTAGAAGCAATTTCTCATGAGAAAAAATTTTACAGATGCTGATCTTAACCGTTCTGTGGGAAATCTCCTGCGATTGGGCGTTATTTTATCAGTTACCACCTCATTAATCGGTTTTGTGAAGCTTTTCACAGAAGGATTTAAAATGCCGAAAAAATACAAGCTTCTTGACATGGGGACATCTTCCGAAAAAGTTTGGGGACATTTCTGGGATTCACTTTGTAAAGGCGAAGGCATGGCTATTATCCAACTGGGAATATTACTTTTGATCTTTACTCCTTTAATGAGGATTATATTCGCGTTGATCGGTTATTTAAAAGAAAAAGATTACGTTTATGTGGTCATTTCTTCAATTGTTCTGGCAATTATGGCGGTGAGTTTCTTTACAGGCTATGCACACTAATTCTTACCAATTTATTTGAATTAACCAAAACAAATATTTTTCGATAAGATTATTATACTTTTATAAGCATATCAGCCACGAATACACAAATTAGTGCTTAATATTCGAGCATTCGTGGCATCAAAACCTTCTTTTAATTAAGCTTCATAAAACTCCAGCGGCAACTGATCCGGATCTTGGGTAAAAAAAAACTCTTTTCCGGTGAATTCATCTATTCTGATCTCTTCGCAGTTTAATCCTTTCCTAACTAATTCCTTCCGTGTATCATTAACATTCTCCACCGAAAAAGCCAAATGCCTTAGACCGCATGCTTCTGGTCTTGATGGTCTTGGCGGAGGATCTGGAAACGAAAACAGCTCAATTACATAATGATCTTCGATAGCAAGATCTAGTTTATACGATTGTCTTTCTTCACGATATACTTCACGAATGATATGTAAACCTAAAATTTCTGTATAGAATTTTTTTGAAACTTCGTAGTTTGAACCAATGATGGCGATATGATGGATTTTCATTCTAAAATTTTTTAAATTCCTCTTCCAATAATTTTTTATAAACTTTTCTCAGTTTTCTTTCAACTTGTGCCTCTCTTAAATTTTTTTCAATGGTCATCGATTTTAAGCTCATATACGTCCCTCCTGTTTTCTCATCTTTAGACATATAAAACTGGATATTTTCAATGGTTTGGTCGCCTATTTTTATTTTATCAATCTTATAGTCTCCACTCTGTTCAATTTCTCTCACGATCAATCGTTTTATGCTGTCGTCTGCAATACGAAAAATAGCTTTATTATTATGGAGATTCTGTTGCTGTACATTTACCATATCAAAATATTTCCATTTATTTTTATTAACAATTCTTGTTGTGTCTTTATATATATTAATATTTCTATTTTTAAATTCGTCAATAAGTTCGTCTTTTGGCTTGGCTACAGTGAAGGTTGAGTTAATAAAAGCCAGATTCCCTGAATAAGACAAATAATTATATCTGTATCCCGGAGATGTCGACATTAAAACGAAAATCGTCGGCAGCAATACCGCAAAGGCATGAATTTTCTTTAAGCTGAACGGGTGCAAAGCCTTTATATTTTTAATCAAAAAGTAAGGAACTGGCAACAGCAATAAAACCAATAAATCCGACTCATCTACCACCCTGTGAATTGAAATTGGAGAAATAAGATTATACCACTTTATAAAACTCTCCGAAAAAGGTGATTTCCAGAAACTGAAAAATAATCCAGCTGCAAAGACTGAATTTTCTTTTAATTTTGGGAATAGATACGTCAGAAGCATCGGCAGCAAGACAATTCCGACAATGTCTGATAACTTTCCTGTTAGCCAGCTTGTATATTGAAATTTAAAAAAATGATCATTTAAAAATAAAACAATCAAACAGCTTAAAAAAACGTAATTTAAGATCAGATTTTTGTTTCTCATTATTTAATTTCCTTGCAGTTATCTTTCCTTCTTGTGTCAATTAAATATTGAATTTTCCACTCATCATTTTGCTTTACCAGCTGAAAGCTGTTTGCTCCGCAATGAGAAAATTTCCCTTTAAAATAAAATGAATACGGTGTAAAAACACTCGCCAGATTTCCGTCTACATGAATTGCTTCTATTGTAATTCTTTCATCAAGATCATCTTTTGACATTTTGGAAATGGAAGCGGCAAATTCTTTTATATCTTCATTTTTGACACCATCTTTCGTGATTGTCTGTAGAATTGCTGTATCGGAAAAAGAACTTTTTAATAATTCAGGATCAATATTTTTCATGGCTAAAAATAAATTCCGGATCGGTTTTTCGATTTCCTGATTCTGATTTTGCTGTCCGAAGCAAAAACTGCCGAGCAGTAATACAATAGCGAATAATTTATTCATGATTTCCGTTTTATAAACTGATGAAATAAAATTAACAAATAAATTTTAAACTCAATTTTGATTAACAAAGTTTAAACGTAAATTCGTTTGAAAAGTTGTAAAATTGAATTAAATTTATCCGTTATTTTGACTTGTATGTGGATATTGTATGTGATTCTGACTGTTTTATTGCTGATTTTAACCCTCTTACCTAAAATCCAGCATTCGCACTGGGTTTTCCGTGTTCCTGAATTCGGAAAAATACAGCTCACATTTTTTATACTTTTCACATTGATCTTAGGTTTCCTGATTGATGCTCCCAAAACTTTATGGTACTATCAGGGGCTTTTGCTGGTAATATTTGTACATCATGGGGTAACGCTTATAAAATATACTCCTCTGTATCCTGTTAAAAAACATTCTCAACAGCATCAGTCATCTGAAAAACTACATTTTATTTCTGCCAATGTTTATCAGTTTAATAAAGAATATGACCGTTTTATTCAATTAATTAGAAAATATAAGCCGGAAATGTTCCTGACTATGGAAAGTAACGGGGATTGGGAAAATGCATTGCGAGTTTTGGAAAAAGACTATCCTTATCAGCATAAAGTCACGCTGGAAAATACGTATGGAATGCATTTTTATTCAAAAATTAAAATTGAAGATTCTCAAACCCATTATTTTGTTGCTGATGATATTCCAAGCATTGAAGCCCATCTGAAGACCAAAGACGGCTTTTCATTTGTATTTTTCGGAGTTCATCCACCACCGCCAAGTCCTACGGAAGAAGAGACTTCTAAAGAAAGAGATGGTGATTTATTGAGTACAGCAAAACGAGTTATAGAAATCAAAAAACCGGTGATTGTTGTTGGTGATTTCAATAATGTGGCTTGGTCTAAATCCTCTATCTTATTCAGAAAAACCAGTCACCTCATCGATCCCAGAATCGGGCATTCTTTTGTTTCAACTTTTCATGCAAAATACCGTCTGCTAAGATTTCCGATTGATCTGATGTTTCACAGTGAAGATATTTTCATTAAAGATTTAAAGACCCTCGAAAATTTTGGTTCCGATCACCTTCCCGTGTATTGTGAATTTTTTATCGATCATGAAAATGAAGAACAGGAAGAACGTATCGATTATGCTACACAAGAGGAAAAGGTTGAAGCCGAAGAGATGATTGAGGAAGGGAAAAAAGAGGATGGAGAACGTGATGCTGTGGTGACTGAGGGTTGATTTAAGATTATTTTTTTTATTGTTTTAGGTTCTATACATAGGTTTAACACCATGTTTGTCATTCCGTAGGAATCTAAGCCACAATATTTAAAATTCTTGTTCAAATAAATAATTCCAAAAATCCAGATTAGGATTAACCGATCTTATTAATTCCAATTTTTTATTTCTGGGAAAATCTTTAATTTCTTTTTCTCTTTCAATTGCTTGTTGAATCCAGCCAAATTTCTCATAATAAATTAAAAATTCAATATTATATTTCGCTGTAAAGCTATTTTTATTTTCTTTAGTTGCATGCTGAAATAATCGTTTATGAAGGTTATTTGTAACACCAGTATACAAAACAGTTTTTCTTTTGTTTGTAAGAATATATACGTAAAAAGTATAAATTCCTTCTGAAAACTCTATCATTGGTATTGTGTTTTTTTATTTAACATTGCTTAGATTCCTACGGAATGACAAACAAGCAGTTAATCTAAATAAAAAATATACCTCTATCATTTTGTAGAATCTGAGTATATAAAGCTAAATAAAAAAACGGACAAAAGCCCGTTTTCTATAATCGATTTTACTTTATTTAAAACTTCATCACATCCTTTACCACTCCATTATTCTGAGTATGCTGCAATAATTCTGTTTCAATAAAAGCTTTAATATTTTCTTCCGAACCATCATTCGGGAATAAAAGATGAACGTTTGCCCCGGCATCCAGCGTAAAGAATAAAGGTAAGCCTGTTTGTCTTCTGAAGTCCCAGATTTTATTGATGACTTCCAAAGTTCCTGTCTTCATGAGAATAAATGCAGGATCGCTCATCATCATCATGGCGTGTAAAGTTAATGCTTCGTGCTCTACCAATTTGATGAAACTCTGAAGATCCCCGCTCGCTAAAATCTCTTTCATCGGACCAAAATTTTCTCTTGCCTCCTGAAATCTTCTGTCTGCATACGGATTTGTATTCATTAATCCATGACCAACCGTAGAAGAAACGTTTTTCTGACCTTCATGAATCAATAAAACCCAGTCATTAAAATCTTTAAAAATATCATGAATTTCATCATCCGGATATTTCGCCGCAAATAAATCTGAGCTTCCTCTCACCTGAGATTCTCCCCAAACCACCAATCCATTGTAAAGGCTTCTGCAGGCACTTCCGCTTCCCAATCTCGCTAAAAATGATGCTTTCCTTAATGAATCTTCTTCCGAAATTTGCCCTGAAAAAGCTTCATCCAGCTTCATCAGACATTTTGCGATAGCACCAAATCCAGATGCCGAGCTTGCTATTCCTGAACTGTGAGGAAATGTATTTTCTGTTCTGATAATGTATTTTCCTTGTAAAATCCAGGGAAGATACTGTTCAATAGTGTTGAAATATTTCTCGATTTTTTCGGCAAATTTCACTTCTTCATTTTCTGCCAGAAAAGTTTGTACAGAAAATGGTTCTTCAGCCAAAAATTCTATTGTAGTATTGGTTTTACAATGATTTAAAGTATAGCTAATGCTTGGGTTTGCAGGAATCTGATTGTCGTATTTTCCCCAATATTTAATTAAAGCAATATTCGACGGACAGCTTTCCGAAACCGTTTGATTACTTATCGTAAATTCGTTATTTCCTAAAAATTCTTGTGTTGTTGTCATAATTCTGATATTTATTGGACCTTAGCCCAATGCTGCTTACATCGCCATTTATGGCTAAAACTTAATACATCTTCTCAATCAAATCCGCATATTTTTTCAAAACCACGTTTCTTTTCACTTTCAGTGTTGGAGTAATTTCTCCTGTATTGATATCGAATTCCGCAGGCATCAAAGTAAATTTTTTCACCTTTTCGAAATCGGATAAATGGCTTTGTAATTCTTTCAGTTTTTCTTTATAAAAATCGTGAACTTTCTCATTTTTCACGATCTCTTCCCAATTCGTAAACGGAATATTGTTCTTTTTAAGATAATCCTGTAAAAACTCAAAATTAGGGACAATCAACGCAGAGACAAATTGTCTTCCTTCGGCAATCAGAACAATCTGACTGATAAAGTTATTATTTGTTAAAATATTTTCAATCTGCTGTGGCGCAATATATTTTCCATTGGAAGTTTTCATTAAATCTTTCAATCGGTCTGTAATGGTAAGATTTCCTTTTTCATCAATTTTCCCTGCATCACCTGTCTTAAACCATCCATCTTCTGTAAAAACCTTCTGCGTTTCTTCAGGTTTGTTGTAATATCCTTTCATGATTCCGTTTCCTCTCGCCTGAATTTCATCGCCTTCACCAATACGGATTTCTACACCCGGAAGGGCTTTTCCGCTTGTTCCATGCTCAAAATGGGTTAATGGAAATAAGGTTAACGTTGCTGTAGTTTCTGTTAAGCCATAGCCAACCGTTACATGAATTCCCACCGATTCGAAGAATTTGGTCACTTCCGGAGACAAAGAAGCTCCGCCACAAGGCAAGAACCAGAGTCTACCGCCCATTTTTTCTTTAATCTTACTGAATACCAATGTTTCAGCAACCGTTTCTTTTATTTTTAAGCCTAATGGAACTGGTCTTTCATTTCTTTTTAATTCGGCAGTTTCCCACCCGGTCTTCAGTGCCCAATCGAAGATTTTTTTCTTTAATGATGAACCTTCTGCCGCTTTTTCCAATACTCCGGCGTACACTTTCTGGAAAAATCTAGGAACTGCACACATCATCGTTGGCTTTACTTCTTCTAAAGCTTTGGCTACATTTTTAGGATCTTCAAGGAAATAAACCCTTGCGCCACCATATAGGCACAATAAAGTCCAGCATCTTTCGAAGACATGACTTAGCGGTAAAAATGCCAGAGAAAGCTCTTCTTCAAAATTTTTAAATTTGAAAAATTCAAAGTGAGCATCGAAAGCTTTGATGAAATTTCCGTGAGTGAGCATTACCCCTTTGGGTGTTCCGGTAGTTCCTGAAGTATAAATTAAAGTAGCAACATCTTCATATTCTTTGTGACAGAATTCAAGCTTCGGAGATGATTTGGCAATGAAATCTTCAAGATAAAAACTGCTGAATTCTTTCTTGATCCAGACTGCTTTCTTTGAAACAATAATCGTCTGAAGATGAGTATCTTCTCTTTGTAAAAGTTCAAGACAGGCATCATACTGCGCCTGGTCGCCTACTAAAATTATCTTTGCCCCGGAATCTTTGATAATATATTCTGCCTGTTCTGCATTATTGGTTGAATAGACAGGAACCGTGATGGCTCCGATGGACATGGCCGCAAGATCGAAAATAATCCATTCTGATGAGTTGTCCGAATAAATAGCCACTTTATCATTTTCCTGAATTCCAGCATTTTTCAGTGCGTTCGCTGTTTTACCAACAATCTCACCGAATTTTTTCCAGCTCAGTTCTTTCCATCCTGCATCTTTCTTTTTAAAACCAATGGCTGATTTTACAGGATGTTTTTCTATATTTTTTTGGATAATCGCCTCTGCAAGATTCATTTCTTAAGCTTTTGATCAGTGATATAATTATTCAAATGAAAATCAATACTTTCCGTAAGAGGGATAAACTGATAATTCAATTTTTCTTTTATTTTTTTATTGGAAACAATATTCATCGATGAGATGGCCTTCACATTGGACCTAGTCACCATTCTCAGCGGCGGAATAAGCCACCCCAGCAATACATTTGCAAAAACACCAAGGTTCAACTGAAAGTTTGAAAGAATTTTCGCCTCCTTCAATCCCAATTTTCCTCTAATCTGTTTTCCTAATTCGGCATATTTTCTGTTTTCAGAAATGATAATAAACCGCTCTCCAAAAATATTTTTCTCCATCAATTCAATGGAAATATTCGCAACATCTCTTACGTCTGCATAGCTCGTTCCTCCTGAAAATGTAAAACCGTTTTTTTCAAAAGTAGGGAAAATATCACCACTGCTGTTGCCCCAGTTTCCGCTTCCTACAATCATTCCCGGATTAACGATCACCGTGTTAAGACCTTCTGCAGAAGCTCTCCACACCTCCATTTCTGCCAGATGCTTTGAAATGGCATAGGCTGAGTGTTCATCTTTCGGGTTAAAATCAGAATCCTCATCCAGTTCCCCCTTGTCATTGAAAAGATCCAGAACGGCGATAGAGCTTACATGGAGAAACTTTTTCACCTCAGAACCATCGCAGGCAAACAGAAGGTTTTCTGTTCCTTTTACATTCACATGGTAAATTTCCCTGCTGTCTTTAGGATTGAAACCTACTTTTGCGGCACAGTGATAAACCTCATCAACCCCTTTTAAAGCGTCCTGAAGAGAATTGATGTCATCAAAATCTACATCTATCCATTCAATTTTACTGAAAAAATCGTCGGGATTTTCCGTATAAAATGTATAGGAATGTCTTACTTCGTTTAAATTGCTTATCGGTCTTTTTGCTGCACGAACTTTTTTTCCCTTTTTAAGAAGTTCCAAAACAATTACCCTGCCCAAAATTCCGGTCGCTCCCGTTACAAAAACCATCAATTACTGTTACTTGATTGCTGACTAAATTATGATAATATTCTACGTTATGCAAATTTGCGATTTTTAAGGGAGAATTCGGTTTTTTAAAAGATAAAAACCGTAAAAGTTTTATGTATTTTAAATTTTGTTTCGTTATTTTTCTTTGGAATTCTTTAAACGCAAAGATCACAAAGATTTTTTTATGAAACTTGAAAATCTGTTCGATTGCAAAGGCGTTTCACTCAGCAAATAATATAAAAGAAAAACGGACAAAAGCCCGTTTTTGTTGAATTATATTTTGAAAATAATTTTCATTAATCATTAATTTTTATTTAAAACTTACACCAAAACCATATTGTTTCTTCTCGGAGCTTTATCACACAAAACATCAGCGATACTCTTTGAAATCTGGTTTCCCTCTGTAAGATTATCCAACCAGAAAAACTCGCCGGCCGCATTAATTTCTATAAAATAATATTCATCTTCCGGAGAAACAATGATATCAATCGCTCCATAATCAACGTTATAAATATCCAAAAGCTCCAGCAGTTTTGCCTCTACATCAGTGGGAAGTTCTGTAGGGATCCATTTATCGATAAGATTTACCCCGTCTTTTCTCCAGTCGATTTTTGCTGCATCAGACTGTTGGGAATCGATTTCAAAAGCGTACACATCACGCCCTACAATCGTTACCCTAAGCTCTTTTTTCTTCTCGATTTTCTTCTGAAACTGCATCGGGCAATACAAAAGGGTGTCCAGCTCTTCCAGTTTATCTTCATTAACGACGTTGGTGAAAACAACACTTTCCACACCGTCTTCATATATAGCGAATCCTGTTTGCATTTTCGCAATTACATTCTGATGCTTTATGATAAACTGTTTGGCTTCCTCAGGATTGTTGGTAAGGCAGGTTTCCGGAATTTTCAATCCGATCTTTTCTGCGATTTTCAGTTGCTCTTCTTTGCTGTCCAGTCTTCTGTAAACACCAGGTTTCCCTAAAGAATAGGCATCAATAGATTCCAGGAAACCGAAAAGTGTATTGCGGATTTCGCCCATAGCCGCACCGTAAAATTTAGGATCCATTTCTTCCTTCAAGCCATTTCCTATATTATAAGCTCTTCTGTACCAAACTGCTGAAATATCATCCAGACGGTGTTTTTGATCCGGAGTTTCTAAGATACTGATCCATTTTCCGTCCTGAAAACTTGTAGTAAGCCTGTTTTTCAGCGGATAATCGTCTACGTTGAAACGAATCACTTCACAGCCATTTTTATCTATATATTCAGTTACCTTTTCTATTGAAAAGTTATCTCCCGTATGGGTAATTATTAAAATTTTATTCATTGGTTTTCATTCTTTTGATAAGGTTGTCGGCAATTCTTTCCGCAATTGGGAACTTTAATTCTTTTTGCAGCATTCCCCATTCTCCCTGTGGATTTACTTCAAGAAAATAATAATTTCCGTCTTTACTTTTGATCATATCAATCGCACCGATGTACAACCCCATTTCCTGCATCATCGAAGTCAAATTGATTTTGACAGGATCCGGCAAATCGTATTCTGACCAGAAGTAATTTCCCTGAGCTACACGCCAATCGGCATTTTCGCTGTTATTGATCTTTCCGGTAAAAAATTCACCATCCAGATAAACGATTCTTAATTCATATTCTTTATCCACATAAGGCTGAAAAATCATCGGGCAATATTCAATATCTTCTATGTTTTCTAGAGAATTTTCATCAATAATATGGGTGGAAAGAAAATTTTCTCCTCCCATTGATTTTGAAATCACTCCATGAAGTTTTGCCACCATTTTTCCGTTGCAGTTTTCATGAAAAAAATGAGTGATCTTCTTTGAATCGTTGGAAAAAATAGTTTTTGGAACGGTTAAATTATTTTTTTTTGCAATTTTCAGCTGAAGCATTTTATTGCCGTCAATTTTAGTTTCGTTTTCAAGAGGGTTGATCCACGGAACATTTTCCAAACTGGTAAAAAGATTGTACCTGAGACTTGAATATTCTTTTACAAAAATCCTTTTATAGCTTTCATCCAGCTCTTCAGGAATAGAAATCCCCCATGACTTTCTGTGCCAGACCGCTTTTACATCTTTTGAATGGACGGTGTTGCCAAATTCATCAGTCAGTTCAAAAAAATCTTCGTGAATACTGATCTTCTGAAGATGATTCAACCGGTCGGAATTCAATCTGAAATACGGAATATTTTTAGATTTTAAATATTCAAAAAAGATATCGATATTATAAAAATCCTGAGAATGCGTGATACAAAGAATCATTTGCCTGCTTTTTAGTAAAAAAGGAAACTTAAATTAAGTTTCCTTTCATGTCGTTTATTAGTATATGGTGACAATATTATCTAAAGATCCACATACTGAGTATCGTCATCGCCGTCTGAAGGATACTTTTGCGTCTGCATCATATCAAGCGTAGGCTTTGTTACCGTATCAAGAGTCGGTTTTGTAATGATATCCTGTGTAGCCAAAGTGATGTCTCCACCTCCTTTGATTTTTTCAGGATCCTGAAGTTGCTTTTCCAGAAACGAAGCGAAGAATGGCTTCTTTTTTGAATCTTTGTTTTTCATTATAGTTTTAATTTGGATTGGTAATTTTTAAGGTTCTAAAGGTTCTAACCCAGGTAATCCGGGATTGAATCCTCCTTCGTCACTATCGGACGGATATTTCAAAGTAACCGGAGTGTCATATGCAGGCAAAGTGGATATTGGCCCATCCGATGTGCGCGTGGTAACAACCATGTCTTTCGTAGGAAGGGTAACAGAATCGTTATTGATGCTTGTTATAATCCCTCCTCCTCCCTGAATTTCTTCAGGATTCTGAACTTGCTTCTCTAAAAATGAAGCGAAAAACGGCTTTTTTTTGTCGTTGCTTTTCATAATGTTGTAATTTGAATTTAATATTTGGTTTTAGTTTTTATACTGCATTTGCATCTTCGTCACCGTCTGAAGGATACTTCATCGTGACGTTATCGCTTCCGGGCTTCGTGACCTGATCCTGAAGTGAAGAAGTGATGCTGTCTTTCAGGGGTGCTGTAGCATTATCCTGCAAAGCAGAAGTAATAGACCCCGAACCCCCTTTTATTTTCTCCGGATCTTCAATCTGCTTTTCTAGAAACGAAGCGAAGAAAGGTTTTCTGTTTTTTTTCTCTCCCATAGTATTTATTTTTAGTGATTTAGAAAACTCTAAAGTATTAAAAAAATTCACACTGAGAAGAATAATTTTACATTTTAATAAAATTTTAACAAATTCAAACCCATACAACCATTATGTTATACAATATTTAAAAATTCTTTTACAATGTTAGCAAAATCAACAGGATTCTCTGCCTGTACCCAATGTCCCGCATTTTTAACGGTTACAATTTTTTCTTTCGGGAACTGCTGTTTAATGGCAAATTCATCCTGAGGAAGAATGTAATTGGATCGTTCTCCGGCAATGAATAAGGTTTCACCTTCAAACACACCGAATTTTATGGCATTTGAAACGAATTGATTATATTTCTCGGACAAAGTTTTCAGATTAAACCTCCAATTAAGCTTCTTGTTATCATCCCAATACAGATTTTTAGTTAAAAACTGAATGGTAGATCTTTCCGGAATATACTGGCTTAAAACAGCTTCCACTTCATTTCTGGAATTAACCGTATTAAAATCAACCGTTTCCAAAGCTTTGATAATTCCCTGATGGTGTGGCGGATAAGCCTTTGGAGTGATATCAACAACAATCAGCTTCTCCACTTTCTCAGGATATTTTATAGCAAACTGCATGACCGCTTTCCCTCCTAAAGAATGCCCTAAAATATGAGCTTTCGGAATTCCGTAATGATCCATATAGCGAAGAATATCATCTGCAAGATCATCGTGAGACATGTCTTCCGAGTGAAAACTTCTTCCGTGGTTTCGAAGGTCGATTAAATGTGTCGGTAAAAATTCACCAAAATCTTTTCCGAAAGTTCCCCAGTTATCGAGCATTCCAAACAATCCGTGAAATACAAGAAGCGGTGTAGACGAAAGATTTTCGCCAAATATTTTTGAATTTAAAATTTCCATAAGTTTTGTTTTTTTGGATGGAAGTTGGATGATGGAAGCTTGAAGTTTAAAACAACTCTTAATAACCTCCAGCTTCAGACTTACCACTTCCAGCCTTTTACCATTTTGCTAATCTCTTCAAATATGCCTGAACCGTATTTTCCAATCCCATATACAATGCTTCGGAAATCAGAGCGTGCCCAATGGAAACTTCCAATAGATTCGGGATATTATCAGAAAAATATTTTAAGTTATCTAAGCTTAGATCGTGACCTGCATTAACACCCAATCCAAAATCTGCGGCAACGACCGCCGTATCGTAATACCGTTTTATGGCTGATTCTTTATTTACTATATAATTTTTTGCGTAAGCTTCTGTATACAATTCTATTCTGTCTGTTCCGGTTTTTGCAGCATATTCTACCAATTCCGGCGTAGGATCCAGGAAAATAGACGTACGGATTCCTGCATTTTTAAATTCGGCAATAATTTCTGTAAGAAAATCCAGATGCTTTTTGGTATCCCAGCCCGCATTTGAGGTAATTGCGTCGTCTGCATCCGGAACCAGCGTTACCTGCTCAGGTTTTACCTCCAACACCATATCGATAAACGGGCGGTGAGGATTTCCTTCAATATTGAATTCTGTTGTGACCAACGGCTTCAGATCATAAACATCTTTTCTTGTGATATGTCTTTCATCAGGTCTTGGGTGAATGGTGATCCCCTGTCCTCCAAACTCCTGAATTTTAATTGCAGCTTCCGTTACACTTGGCGTTTCGCCTCCTCTTGCATTTCTTATTGTTGCAATTTTATTAATGTTTACACTTAATTTTGTCATTTTTGAATTGTTTTTAAGCAGGAAGATGGATGCTGGAAGCTAGAGGTTTACTACAACTCTGCATATTTCTTCTACTTTTAAATATTTATAACAGAAAATTTTTGAGAAATGATGACGACTTTCATCCTTCCGCAACTATTTTCCAACTTTTTATACTTTCACACTTACCTGCATCACCTGCAGATCAAATTCTTTTGAAGCAACCAATAAATGGTCAAAAATATCTGCCTGAATCTGTTCAAAATGCTCCCATTTTGAATCATTGGCAAAACAATAGATTTCCAACGGCAAACCTTGTGGGGTAATATCCAGTTGCCGAACCATCATTGCGCCATCCTGATCAACATCCTGATCGTTTTCGATATATTTCTGGGCATAATATCTGAATACTCCAATATTCGTCAACTGTCTACCATTGATGATTTTATCTTTATGCTTCAGGTTTTCTTTTTCTTTTTTGAGCTCATCCTGTTTACCTTCAAGGTAATCTGCTATCAGATTGATTTCCTTTAAACGCTGAATATCTTCTTCCCCCAAAAACTTAAAAGAATTAATATTGAAATAAATAGACTTTTTAATTCTTCTTGTATTTGATTCGGACATTACCTGAAGATTTTTAATCTCCGTTGTCAACAGGTCATACGTTGGAATGGTAGAATATGTTTTATCAAAATTATTGATTTTTGTAGTCAGCAAATTGATCTCAGCAATATTTCCTTCCAGATTATACTTGGGAATGCTTACCCAATCTCCTACTTTCATGTTTTTGGAAGTTGCTACATGAATTCCCGTTACAAAACCTAAAATGGTATCACGGAATACCAATACCAAAACCGCAGTAATGGCTCCCAAACTTCCGACGATAGTTGTTCCTTTAATTCCAAAAATCACACAGATACCCACCACGGAAAAGATAAAAATCCCGAGAATTTTTACGGTTTCCGAAATAGCATTCAATGCCATTATTTTATAGAAATCCTGTTTAATAATGAAATAATTCCTGAAACCCGTTAATGCTCTGTAAAGCATTCCGGCAAAGATCATTACCATTCCCAGATTAACAGATCTGATGATAAATTTTGTTGTTCTATCTAAAGCTCCTGCAAATATCGACTCATGAATACTTCCTATAATTAAAAGAGCGATAAAATGCGCAATAGAATTGGTTATTTTTGAAGCATAAATAGAATTGACAACCGGATATTTTTCCTGATTGTGAAAAAAACGGAAGACACTGTTGATAATGACTTTAAGAATAAAATCGATGACAAAAAAAACAGCACACAGCAGGGCTATTTTCACGATGATATGAACAACCCAATCGAGCCCGGCAGGGGAAATCCTGCTTATATATTTATACAGTGGCTCACTCAGTTCCTGCAAAAAGTCTTTTGTTTCTTCTAACTGATCATTCATTACAGCAAATTTATGAAAATTAAGGATGATTTTAATTAAAAACTTTTCCAGCAATTTTTATCCCAAAATGATTTTTCCGTATTTTTTAAAGATAATTTTACAAGCATTAAATCTTCTGAAACCCTCATCAACAAATTAAATCATTCATTACCAATCTTTAAATAAGATAAATCATTAATAAAAATAATCACATTTAAGTGTTTTATATTTATTTATTTTTTAAATTTGGTTAAAACTAAACAAATCAAAATCAATTAAATATGAAAAAACACTACTTATTTATTTTGTTGTGCATCTTTACACTTTTCATTAATTGTAGAGGAGATGAATCTGCAACAGTTTCCGATCCCGGTTCTACAGCGGTAAAAACAGGAAAGCTTACCGGAAAGGTCATGTCACAAAACGGCACCAAACCTATCGGTGGAGCCTCAGTGTTTACGTTTGATGAAAAATACAAAATCTACTATACAACTTCTGATGCCGAAGGTAATTTCTCACTGGAAGCTCCGGTCGGTAATCATACCATTCATATTCAGACCGGTAATGGTAGTAATTTCCGTACAGAAATCTCTGCTCAGGTAAAAGATAATGAAACATTAGCTCTTGATGCGAGCCAGACAAAGCTGAATCAGGTAGCAAAAATTGCTTATGTAAAAGGAACTTACGATCAAATTGAGGACATTATCCAGTCTTTAGGATATACGGCCACAGAAATTACCAATAATGATCTTGCCAACTTAACGACTATATCGCAGTACGACATTATTTTCCTGAATTGCGGTTCCAGAAAATATCTTATCCACCAAGCTCTTTATCCCGCTATTGATGCCAACTTAGCAACTTTTGTGGCTAACGGAGGAAGTATCTATGCTTCCGATTGGGATGTTGCCTATTTGGTAGGAGGTACAGACAATACTTCAGCCTGCGCACCTGCGGGAGGGTTTGTTCCGGACGCGAAACTATGTTCTCTAAACCAGGGAAGCTCAGGCATTATTCCGGCTACGGTAAGCAATGCAGGACTTGCTGCTGCTTTAGGATTTAATACGCTTAATATTGACTTTGACTTGGGAGTGTGGCAGAAAATCACAAATTATGACCCGACTTATTGGGAAGTTTTAGTGAAAGATATGTCGAATAATCCTCTAATGATAAGAACCAATCATTTTACAGCAACAGGAGTTCCGAATACTCCGGTAGGAAATGCCCCGAACACAACGTTTACAACGGTTTGTATTACTCTTCCCGGAAATATTCAGATCAGTATTTCTGTACCTCAGGTACTGGTTCCTTATCTTGTCGCTCTCGGAGCAACGGTAGGACCTTGTTCAGGATCTTCCAACAGCGGCTACATCTATTACACGAGCTTCCATAATCATGCTTCCGGAAACATCGGGAATGCTGCGGGAATCCTTCAATATGTTATCTTAAACCTATAAATAACTTTAGTTTTTAAACATGAAGTGGCTCTTACAAAGCCACTTTTTTTATATCTTGCATGTATAATTTTAACTATGAATTTAGACACCACCTTAATCAATATCCTTAGTCTTATCCTATTATTCCTGGGAATTTTAGGGACGTTTTTACCTATTCTGCCGGGATTGCTACTAAGCATCTGCGGACTTTTGATTTATAAATTCGGTACAGATTCTGATCTATCGATGATCTATGTCTGGGCTTTTGGGATTCTCACTGCCATTTCAGCGGTTTTAAGTTATGTTATTCCTGCCAAAACCAATCAGAAATATGGCGGAACAAGATGGGGAAGCATCGGATCTGTGATCGGGATGATCGTCGGAATGTTTTTACCAATTCCTTTAGGATTTTTGATCGGAATGTTTGCCGGAGTTTTTATCGGCGAACTTCTTCATGACAGTAAAGACATGAACAAGGCTTTAAAATCTACAAAAGGAGCTTTCATTGGATTCATTTACGGAACCGGTTTCAGCTTTGTGGTAGGTGTGGCAATGTTTTTGGTAGTAGTATTGGATATGCTTAATATTATTTAAAAGAAAATCATGCTTTATAAATCCATTATATTCAGTTTAGGCCTACTATCATTAGTCAACTGTAATGCTCAGAAAGAAACAAAAAACACAGCTAAAACCAATATTGATCCAACAACAAAAGAAGTAAAAGTGTCGAACCAAGATGGAAAAATCATGTATTTCAGCGAAGGAGAAAACAGATTTCTGAAGGAATATCAGATGAATGTAACCTTCAAAGGAATTTCTGAAGACAGTCGCTGCCCGAAAGATGTTAACTGTATTTGGGCGGGAGTTGCCGTGGCACAGGTTGAAGTAATGGGTACTGCAACCCGGCCCGTGACTTTAAATCTTGCAAGCACGGATAATAAGAGTAGAAATTACCATCAGTCTGCAGAATTCAACGGCTATACAATTTCTCTTACCGATGTTCAGCCTTATCCTGAAGCAGAAGCAGGCGCCAAAGCATTAAACGGAAAATATAAAATAGGAATTACCATTAAAAAAGGAGGTGGTGAATCTACCACGAAATAGGTTTCTTCCCTTTTGAAACCAGATATTCATTAATTTTCGAAAAAGGTTTGCTCCCGAAAAACCCTCTGTATACAGAAAACGGAGAAGGGTGCGCGGACTTTAAAATAAAATGCTTAGCCGGATCGATGAATTCGGCTTTTTTCTGTGCAAAAGCACCCCATAGAACAAAAACTATATTTTCTTTTTTATCCGAAATTTCTTTGATGATATAATTGGTAAATGTTTCCCACCCCAGATCTTTGTGGGAATTCGGAGTGTGGGCACGAACGGTTAAAGTTGCATTCAACAATAAAACGCCTTGTTTTCCCCAATCGTCCAGCTCTTTTGAAGTTCTTACTACTCCCAGATCATCTTTTAATTCAATAAAAATATTTTTTAATGAAGGCGGTGCGGCTACCTGCTCGGAAACAGAAAAGCACAAACCATTCGCCTGATAGTCGTTATGATAAGGATCTTGCCCGATAATAACTACTTCAATATCATCAAAAGGAGTAATTTCCAACGCTCTGAAAATCTGATTTTTCGGTGGAAAAACTTTTGTTGTTGCATATTCTTGCTTTACTTTTTCCCAAAGGTTGGTAAAGTATTCGGTATTTTTTATAGGGGCTAGAATTTCTGTCCAGGTCATTTTGTTTAATTTGAAAATGATTTAATTTGAGAATTCAATTTTAACGCCAGACTGTCATTTGAATACAGCAAGGCGAAATGAAGATTTATAAGCAAATTTAACAATTAAAATAAAAAGATAGATTTCTCCTTCCGTCGACATGACGAATGAAATATTATCTCTTTAAGCTAAACACCAAATTATCCGGAAATCCTTCATCCTTCCTTGCCTCTTCCAATACAAAATTATGTTTTAAAAGAAGACCTTTCGAGTTTTCGTTGAATTTATTGGTCATTGCCAAAATCTCATGCAAATGTAAATCATTAAAAGCAAAATTTAAAACGGCATCCAAAGCTTCCGACATGATTCCTTTTCTATGATAATCCGGTAACAATTCATATCCTACTTCTGCCTCTTTTTGATCTTCGGAAAAATTCCACAGACAAATCGTTCCGATCAGATTAGGTTGATCTTTTAAAGAAATTCCCCAATAAAACGTCTCATTATTTTGCGTTCTCTCTTTAATGGTTAAAATAAACTGAAGCGCATCATAATTGTTTTTCGGAGAATTTCTCTGTACAAATTGATTGATGACTTCGTTGCTTCGGATTTTAAAAATATCTTCTACGTGGCTTTCGTTGATTGCTTTTAATTGTAGTCTTTCAGTTTCTAGTTTCATAATTTTTTATTCTATTGCATTAAAACCATAATATCCATCTTCCATGCTCATAAATTTTCCTGTTGCTCCATCAAATCTTAGAGTTTTTAAATGTCGCAAATGCTGTTCTTTATTTAAAATATGTCCTATAACCAGCCATTCATATATTTTTTTCGGATTATTGACAAGCATATCTATTTTCCAATCAACACTATTATTCAGATCAATATTGAATTCATTTTTTACTTTCTCGATCAACTGATATATTGAAAAAGTAAAATTTGGTTGTGAAAAATCAATTTCCTTCACAATCACTCCTTCATTATTATATTCAAGAGCCTTGTCTATATTCAAATTTTTAAATTTATATGATTCACCTAGAAGATTTCCTTTTCTATCATAAGCATATATCCGAATAAAATTCAGTTTATTTTGCTCTCTTACTTCTTCAAAATAATGTTCTCCGTCATCTCTACTATTAACTAATAAATTCCCTTTTTTATAATTATAAATACCATATTTATCTCTTTTAATTTCAAAAGATTTTACTTTAAATTTTTTAGTATTCCAATTCGTTTGAGCTCGAAAAGGAATAATTAAAAAAAGTAAAAGAAATAATACAATCTTCATTAATAATTTTTGTAAATATCTCAAATATACGTAATAATCACATTTTCTCACTAAATTTGCACTGTGTATATAAATAAAGAAGATTTAAACGAATTAGAGTTTCCGCAATTGCTCGCGGAAATTTCTCCTTTTGCGTATTCGCCTAAAACGAGAGAAAAAATTCTTCAACTTCGTCCGATGGAAATTGACGAGGCAGAACTTTCATTGAAAAAAACTTCCGAATATCTGTCTAGTTTTGAAAGTTCAAATGCGATTCCGTTTGATGAATATGAGGATATTGAAAGTGAGCTGAAGCTTATGCTGATCGAAAACTATCGTCTGGAAAATTCCGCTTTCATCAAAATCAAAACGCTTACGGAACAAATCGGGAAACTGCAGAAGTTTTACCCTACCATGCCGGAAACCTTCCCTACTTTAATGGAAGATGCTGCGGTCCTGGAATTTAAAAAAGAAATCATTGATAAAGTTGATAAAGTGTTCAATCGTTTTGGCGAAGTAAAAAGTGAAGCTTCTCCAATTCTGAAAGTTTTAAGAACAGAAATTCAACACGCTAAAAAGGCAATTACCGAAAATTTCAACCGTGCCTTGTTCAATTACGGACAAAGCGAATTTTTGGATGACATCCGCGAAACAATTATTGATGACCAGAGAGTTTTAGCTGTAAAATCAGGGTTTAAGAAAAGAGTTCCGGGAAGAGTGTTAGGACTTTCAAAAACAGGTTCAATTACTTACATCCAGCCGGATTCTGTGGTGAAACATTATTTCAAGCTAAAAGAAAGCGAGGAAGAAGAGAAGAAGGAAATTGATAAAATCCTTAGAAAATTAACGGCAGAATTGGCAGAATTCCAACCGCAGCTTTGGAGATATCAGATTTATATTTTTGATCTTGATTTAACCAGAGCCAAAGCAAAATTTGCAGAATTAATCAACGGAGTTTTACCGAAAATCAACCGTCATAAAACGTTAAGAGTAAAAGATGCTTTTCATCCTTTATTGTTTTTAAGAAATAAGGCAGAAAATAAAACTATTTTCCCGCAAACACTGAGTTTAACGGATCATAACAGAATTATCTGTATTTCCGGACCGAATGCGGGTGGAAAATCAATTACGCTGAAAACTGTCGGATTGCTTCAACTGATGATCCAGAGCGGAATTTTGGTTCCTACGCACCCGAAATCTGAGATGTTTTTCTTTGATAAAATAATGACTGATATTGGTGATAATCAATCTATTGAAAATCATCTTTCAACATATTCGTCAAGATTAAAGAAAATGGGCGGAATTATCCGTGAAGCCGATGCAAATACGCTTTTATTAATTGATGAATTTGGTACAGGTTCTGATCCTGAATTGGGTGGCGCTTTGGCAGAAAGCTTCTTTGAGTTTTTCTACGACAAAAAAAGTTTTGCCATCATTACCACGCACTACACCAATATTAAGCTGGCCGTAGAACAACTTCCCAATGCTCAGAATGCAGCCATGCTTTTTAATGAAGAAACGCTGGAACCAATGTACAAGCTGGAAGTAGGACAAGCCGGAAGTTCATTCACATTTGAGGTGGCGGAAAAGAATAAAATTCCAAGATTTATCATTCATTCTGCGAAGAAAAAAGTAGAACATGATATTGTAAACCTTGATAAAACGATTGTGAAACTTCAACAGGAAAAATATGAGGTTGAAAAACTGAAAACCGACCTTGCCGAAAGAAAAGAATCTGTAGAAGATAAACGAGATAACCTGCAAAAACTGAATGAGCAGCTTCAACAAAAGTTATTCAATTTCCAGAAATTGTATGAAGAAGAGCACCGTAAACTGCAGTTCGGAAACAAAATTGAATCGTTTATCGACAGTTATGTGAAAGGAAAATCCAGGAAAGATGTTGTAAAAGATTTTGTGAAAATCCTGGAACAGGAAAAGTTCAGGAAAATAGGAGCAGATAAAGATGAAAGCAAAAGGCTTCAGGTGGTAAAAAGAAAAATCACCCAACAGCTGAAAAAAGAAGAAGTTATTGAAAAAATCACCGAAACCAACGAAAAGATAGAGGAAAAACGTAAAAGTGACCGTGCTGTATGGATGAAAATAGGACAGCGCGTACGGATTACCGGAAGCACAAGTGTCGGTACGATTGAAAAAATTTCGAGAAATAAGGTGACCGTCAATTACGGAACCTTTAAAACGACGATTAATGCAGATGAACTCGAAAGGATCTGATAAAAAATGACGGTTAAGACCTACATAACATTTGGAGATTTTTTGAATTTTAATCTTAAAAATTCATTACCTAGAATTATTATCTTTTCTTTCATCATTCTGGTATTCTTAGGTTTAAATCTTTATAATGCAGAACGTGAGACCAGCGATATATTCAGGTCAGCATCAATCTGGTTTGCGATTATCGTAATATTTATGTTGGTTCGTGCTTACTTCCGTGTAAAAAATGCATTTTATTCCAATAAGAAAATTCAGAAAGAGATGACCTATACTTTTTCTGGAGACAATATTCATATAAAAGGCGAAACTTTCGATGGCGACTTCTCATGGAATACCGTTCATAAGATCAGAGAAAATAAAGACTGGTTTTTGATTTACCAAAGCAAAACGACCATGAATATGGTTCCGAAGAAATATTTTACAAAGAGTCAGGTTTCGGAACTGAGAAATTTAATTCGACTAAATAACGTAAAAGCAAAATTAAGAAAAGATTAAAGTCATAGAAAAAAGAGTGCAGATCATCTGAACTCTTTTTTTATTTATTCATATTTTTGAACCATGCTGACGAATTTAAAAATATTATGGATCTTTTACAGAAAACTGCTCATTCCGGGAGTATTTTTTTCAGTCTTGCTTATGTTTTCGTTGGGTTTTAACTTTGATAATTTCGGGTTGTGCTTTATTATACTTCTTCCTTCCTTTCATTATCTTATCTATGAATTAAGACTCAGAAACGAATATCTTTTTTATGCACATTTTGGTTTTTCAAAACGGTTTTTGTGGATCTTCACCTTCTTATTGGGATTACTGGTAAAGATAACTGCACGATTCTTATGAGCACACTTCATGTTGACAGCATTACAAAGTCTTTTGGTGAAAAAAAGATTTTACAGGATGTTTATTTAGGTTGTGAAACCGGAAAAACAATGGGTATTCTGGGCAGAAACGGTTGTGGAAAATCGACTCTTTTTCAGATTATTTTCGGAACACTCAAAGGTGACACCTCATATATAAGATATAATAGTATCATCTTACAAAATCAGTCAGACCGGAAAAATAGGGTTTCTTACCTTCCGCAGTATTCTTTTGTTCCTAAAAATATAAAAGTTGATCATTTAATTTCGCTTTTTTGTGATCAGAAAAATGGCAGCAAACTAAAAAATTTAACCCTCGTACAACCATTTATTAATGAAACTCCCAACAGATTATCCGGTGGTGAGCTCAGGCTTGTAGAAGCTTTGCTTATTATCTATTCATCATCAGATTTTATTTTTCTTGATGAGCCCTTTCACAGCCTTTCCCCAAAAATTGTGACAGAGCTCAAAAGAATAATAAAGGAACAGTCTGCAGATAAAGGAATTATTATTTCAGACCATCTCTATCAGGATGTACTGGATATTTCCGATGAAATTTATCTGCTTTCGGATACTCACCTGAAACCAGTAAAAGATTTAACAGAATTGAAAAGGTATAATTATCTTCCGAAAAGCATTTAATTTATATCTTTGAAGTATAAACATTCTTTTATATGACTTTCATCGATAAAGCGATTTATGCATCCGTTTTCAGTCTTTTTTCTTTTTCACAGATTTTTGCACAGAATAAGGTACCTTTTGGTGTGGTAAAAGCGGAAGAAGGCTATGCAATGGTACGTGTACATAAAGATGACTACAGAAAAATTGTGGATAAGATCCGCATGAAGAAAGGTGATGTATTTATTTATGTAAAACCTGCTCCAGGCGAAACAGAATGGATCTGGATAAAATATCCTGAAAAAGATGACACCGACAAACCTTTCGTACGATACGACAGCATTACCAAAGAAGGAATGGTGAATAAAAACCGCGTAGTTTTTGTAGATCAGTTACCAAAATTCACTCCATCAAAATCTAAAAACGGAAAATCAATTATTTTCACGGACGACAGTAACCCAAAAATTCCTGGGAACCAGAGAACAAAGGTGATTATTGATGTTTATCCTTCTTACGCCCATATCAAAAAACAGGAAAAAGATGCGGAAGGAAATATTGTTAAAATCGACAAGGTAAAATCGTGGGGAATCGGCAAAGAACTTCCTGAAGGCTTAACAGAGATTAAATCTGTCCGTGTACAACAGCCGGGAAGGGGTTCTGTTTTTGTGAGAGATGCCATTAAAAATATGTTTCAGCCTACGATGGATTTTGAAAATGTTGGAGTAACAGCCATCGACAACGATCATATTTTCCTTTATATGACCAACGGATCCGGTGAAAACAGATACACTACCATCTGGACGATAAAACAAGGGAAGGCAGAAAGCCAGATCATTTATAAAAATCCGGAATAATTCGTCAATAATCATTATTTTTGTACCCGAAAAGAATAAGCTTTTGGCCTATAGCCTTATGCTCTTCTCTTTTTAGAATTTGGTTCTGCCTAATCGCAGATTAAAAGGGAATCGTGTGAAAATCACGAACTGTCGCGCAACTGTAAGTAACTGAAGTCTTTATTAAAAATCCACTGTTTTATCACAAAATGGGAAGGGAATAAAGATGTTACAAGTCAGGAGACCTGCCTTTTTCTTCAAATAAAAAACTTTCGCGATCTGAAGTTTATTGAACCAACTGTTTTCAGGAATTTCTATGTTCCTGAGTTATTCTGTTTTGTTTCAATAGTCTTTCATTTCGCTTTAATTAATAATGAATTATGACTACAGAAGAAAGAATTGAAGCGTCGGAAACCAGAATTTTTAAAGCCGTTTTCCCTAATACCACCAATCATTACGATACTCTTTTCGGAGGCACTGCCATGCAGCTGATGGATGAGGTCGCCTTTATTGCGGCAACAAGATTTGCGAGAAAACGTGTGGTAACGGTAAGCAGCGATAAAATCGATTTTAAAAGATCGATTCCTGCAGGAACTATCGTAGAATTGATCGGAAAAGTTTCCCACGTCGGAAAAACAAGTATGAAAGTGAATGTAGAAATCTACACCGAGCAGATGTATTCTTATGAAAGGGAAAGAGCCATTGTTGGGGATTTTACTTTTGTAGCGATTGATGAATTTAAGAAACCAATCTCAATACTATAATGGAGACTCCGGCGGCCTTCGGCCGCCGGAGTCTCCTATTTTCAAATCTATTTTATGGGTTTCGGCGGGCCTTGCCCGCCGAAACCTTTTTATTCTTTATCTCTCACAGATTGCGCAGATTTTCACAGATGTTTATAATTTTTCTTTATATTAACAATTAAAACATAAACATTTGGGAAATAATATATTCCGTTAAAAAAATTATTTCAAAACCTTCTCAGTTTCCAGATTTTTAATTAATAATAACTGAAAAGCCTCTCCTAATTCATCTGAAGCCCTACTGATGGCATTTTCAAGCATATTTCTGATCTGCTTTTCTGTCACTCCTGCTTCTGTCCAGCTTTTTCCTGATGTATGCGAATTCAGGATAAAAGGCATTATCCTGTCGATGGCACAGGCAAAAATTGCATCGGGGGTTTGTTCTTCTTCAAACTCAAGCCAAAGATTGAAAAATTCTGAACGTAACGGTTCATTTAAAATGCCGAAAATCTTTTGAGCAGAAATTTTCTCCCTTTCAAACTTTCCCGTCATTGCCTCTTCGTCAAACAAAAAAGTATCTCCTGCTTCAATTTCCACCAAATCATGGATGGATAACATTCTGATTACTCTTAATAAATCAATATCCGCCCTGTTTTTGGCATAAGGGAAGAGAATCTGCGCCAGGATAATAATCTGCCAGGAATGCTCTGCTGTATTTTCCCTTCTGGAATCGTCTGCATTGTAATTTCTACGCTGTACATTCTTTAAAGCATCAACTGCTAAAATAAAATCAATCTCGTTCTGTATCTTCATTTTGATTCTTTGTAATGGTTCTGAGTTTTTAAAAGTGTAACTAAAATCTGCTTCCAAAACTCATCTAAAAATAAGAAATTTTAAAATTTTCGACCTTATTTTAAGTCAAATAAAATTATCACAAAAAACAATTTAAAATTTATTAAACTGATTAACAAGTATTTAAATATTAAATTAAAATAATTTTACTACTTTGTATTGCATAATACCATTTTAATTACATATCTTTGTAATGTAAAATCGAAATAGGTTCAGCTAGCTAGGTTCCGAAATTCGAAAATTATATAACTAATTAACAAAACTTATTAAAGATGAATACCGAAAATACCAAAGCGCAAATGCGAAAAGGAATTCTGGAATTCTGTATTTTAAGTCTCATCAACCACCGCGAAATGTATGTTTCCGATCTGATAGATGAACTGAAAAAAGGGAAACTGGATGTAGTAGAAGGAACCCTCTACCCTCTTTTAACAAGATTAAAAAACGGTGAATTCCTTTCTTACAGATGGGAAGAATCTACCGGAGGACCTCCCAGAAAATATTACCAAATCACAGAAAAAGGAAAACTGTTTTTGGATGAACTTCAAAATACCTGGAACGAATTAACAAATTCAGTAAACCAAATCACTCAAAAAAATTAAAAAACAAAGCTATGAACAAGACACTCTCAATAGGACTCGCAGGTTTTTCTTTCACCATAGAAGAACACGCATACATAAAGCTCAGCGACTACCTGAATGCACTGAGAAGCTCGCTGGACGCTTCTGAAGCAGATGAAGTAATGCATGACATAGAAATCAGAATGGTGGAGATCTTCAAAGATTCAATGGCAAAACGTGAGGTAATTAACGATTCTGATGTAGAACGAGTAATTGCACAGATCGGATCTCCTGAAACCATTGAAGAACAGGAAGAAGCTTACTATTCTGAAAAAAATAATAAAAGATCAAACAATACAGGTACTGAATATACAGACAAAAAACAACTGTTCCGTGATCCTGAAAGACAGAAAATTGCAGGTGTTTGTGCAGGTTTGGCTTATTACGTAGGGATGGATATTACTGCGATGAGAGCGATCTGGCTGGGAATTTTTATACTGGGAATTTTCACGGCAGCCGTTTCATCTTCACTGATCTTTCTTTTGTACGTTATTCTTTGGATCGTATTACCTAAAGCAGAAACCGCAGCAGATTTCCTGAAAATGAAGGGAAAGCCTATGAACTTCGACAATCTTAAGAATGAGTCTAACAAATTGGTACAATTCGCCAATGAATCTACTCAGAGGGTCGGAGAAATTTATACCGAAAACAAGCCTTATATCAACAATGCCGGAAGCGG
This sequence comes from Chryseobacterium arachidis, assembly GCF_900129245.1. Classification (GTDB taxonomy): domain Bacteria; phylum Bacteroidota; class Bacteroidia; order Flavobacteriales; family Weeksellaceae; genus Chryseobacterium; species Chryseobacterium arachidis. Next base: position 218,017 of record NZ_FQUT01000001.1, on the reverse strand, counting down.
AGTGTGGAATGTAATAAAATATTTCATCGGTGGAATTTTCGCATTGATGGCGTTGGGAAGTATCGTAGGAATATTCGTATTGTTCGGGCTTTTCGGGATGGATTCTGACTTTGCAGGTGCTAATGAAATCAGATTTTATTTTGATGACGATGGATTGGATAAAATTTTAACAGCGATTATGATCATCGGATCACTGATTCCTGCTATCGTTTTCAGCTTATTAAGCATCAAAATTTTCTCTCCAAAAACTAAATTGAGAAATATCGGATGGGTAATCGGAGCTTTATTTGTACTTCTAATCGGTCTTGGGGCATATTTCGGAGTAAGCATGGCAAAAAGAGAAGCGTTTCTGAAAGGTCATAAGGAGGATACCGAAGAAGTGGCTATCAACACAACATCAGACAGTATTTATGTAGATATGAAGCAGGTAAGCATTCCTCAGAACTATATAGCTTATGATAACGATCTTTATTCCGACAAAGTATCGGTGTACAAAGAAGACAGACCTTATGTGGAAGTAACGAGAAAAGCAGATGTAAAAACACCGTATTTAATCATTAAAAAAGAAGCAAAAGGATATAATCTTCCTTTGAATATGAATGTTCCGGTAGAAATTATCAACAACAGAATTATTCTTCCGAATTTTGTGAAGTATCCTTATGATCAGCGTTTCAGAAGTTATAATGTTAACTATGAATTAGTAGTTCCTATCAAAACCGTTGTAATTCCTGCAAAGCAAGACCAGATCAGCTTCAACGGAGACCTTAATGCAGACGGTATTGATGATGATGATCAGGAAAAAGATGAATACGGAAATATCAAAATCGAAAAGAACAAAATCACGGTAAACGGTTCTACTATCGAATACAATTCTAATGACAGCGATAGCGACAGCATCATCGTCAATGGAAAAAAAGTACCGAGCAACCAGGCAGACCAAGTAATCGATTCGATGAAAAACAGCATCAAAAAAATGAAAGGCGGTAAGCTGGACATTAAAGTTGATGAAGATAAAAACTCAATTTCCATACAAACTAAATAATTAACTGCAGAGAGTGGCAGAAGGTGTGAATGAATGACACAAATGTTTGAAATTCACACTCTTCTTCTCTCAAAAAGAACAAAAAAACATAAATATTTGTTCGCTATGTTAATAAAAAGATTTACATTTGTACAGATAAAAAATAATAACCCATACTCAAAAATATTTAATCATCATGGTACAGTTAGCATTAGAAATTGTAATGAAAATAGTTGATTTAATCAGCAGTTTATTTTAAGAGCGATAATATTTCAATATATTTGTAAAGTATAACCGATTTGGTTATACTTTTTTGTTTTTAATTCAAATTTTTATGAGAAAGCTGATTGGCAAACTGATATTAAAATTAATGGGCTGGAAAGTCGTTCTTCAGGGCGATGCAAGCAGTCTAAACAGATGTATCCTTGTAGTGGCACCCCATACGCACAATATGGAATATATTCTGGGAAATCTTGCCTATTGGTCATTAAAAAAACCATTAAAAATCATTATTAAAGATGCTCATACAAAAGCCTGGTACGGAAGTATTGTAAGAGGTTTGGGCGGAATCGGGATCGACAGGAGTCAGAAAAATGATCTCATAAATTTTGTGGCCAATCAGTTTGCTAAAGACGATTTCAGCTTAGTGATCACGCCGGAAGGCACAAGAAGCTGGGTTCCGAAGTGGAGAAAAGGTTTCTACCACATGGCTTTGGCTGCAAAAGTTCCTATCGTTCTGGCTGCGGGAGATTTTAAGAGAAAGATCATTTATTTAGGATACACCATTCCTTACGAAAGGATTGCAACAGCTACATTTGCTGAGATTATGAAGGAAATTCAGGATTATTACATTAAGAATGATATTGTCCCGAAAGTTCCGGAAAACTGGAACCCTAATATTATAGGAAATGATTCTGAAACAGCAACTAGCAACTAGCAACTAGCAACTAGCAACTAGCAACTAGCAACTAGCAACTAGCAAAATTACTCATTACACATCATTTATTATCTATATAAAAATGTACATTAAAGATAAAACAAAAGAGGAAATATTAGAATTCATCAACAATTGGGGTGAAGAAACATTTGCAAAAACCCTGGATATCAAATTTATTGATATTGATATTGAAAATGAAACTTTAACAGCGACAATGCCCGTAACACCAAAAATTCACCAGCCTTTCGGAATTATGCACGGCGGAGCAAGCTGTGTATTAGCTGAAACTATGGGTTCCAGCCTGTCTAATATTTTTATCGACGGAAGCAAATATTTTGGTGTGGGAACCAATATCAACTCCAATCATTTGAGAAGTAAAAAAGACGGAATTGTAACCGCTGTGGCAAGATTTATCAGAAAAGGAAAGACCATGCATGTTTCGGAAATTGATATTCGTGATGAAAAAGGTCAGTTGATTAATCATACTACCATGACGAATAATATTATCAACAGATAAAATTTAATTTTTTCTAAAAATATCAAGCTCAAAAAAAATTTGAGCTTTTTTTATATCTTAACTGCAACCTTTTTATTTTCTTGCATCTTATAAGAAAATTAACAACCATGAAAACTTTCATTTTACCTTTTTTATTTTTATTGACGTTTGTAGTTTCTTGTTCTACAAACGATAACCTGGAAGCTTTAGAAAAAAATGTTGCCTCCTACGATGTATACGTTGCAGGAATGGACAATTATAAAGCATGTTATTGGAAAAATAACATTAAAACAGATTTGGTTTCTCCGGATAGTACTTTTGCTACAAAAATTATTGTCGAAAATAATGAAACACATGTTTTAGGAAAAACACGTACTAATTTTAATGGCAGTTATTATTATTGGAAAAATAATATCAGACAAAATTTAGGTCAATATCTAGGAGTTCCTGCAGGGCAATATTATCAGATTTTAGATATGGCTATCGACAATACTGATAATTATTTTATAGGATATTATGACACGCTTTCACCTGTGGCAACAGAAAAATACGCCTTTTGCATTTGGAAAAACGGAGTAAAAACGGTTCTTAATACCTCTGATGATATTATTTACACAAATTCAAAACTTAGTGTATTTAATCATCAATCTTATGTTTCTGCAACAATACGCGTTGGTGCAACATTTCAGTCTGGATATTATATTAATTCTGTATTTCATGCTGTTCCGGACATCAGTTGGGTAGGAAATTTTGCTCAAACATCGGCCGGAATCAATTTTCTTTACATTAAAAATCAAAATTATTATTCCAGACAATTATCTACAAATACAGAAACTCTTGTAGACAGCAATGTGAATCCTAATCTTAGTTTCGGAAAAATAATTGGCGAAACAACTTCTAATGATCAATATGTCATTGGTTCTGTTTTCCTGAATAATTACTATTACAAAAACAATGTTCAGACAGTATTTCCTTTAGATTCTAACTATCCGACGATTCAGGATATGTTTTTACTGGATAATAATTTATATCTAATCAAACAACAAACAACATCATCTGCAAGCAAAGTTTATATCAATAATGTAGAAACGCAGAGTATCAATAATACCACAAATTTATTTGGAAGCGGATTCAATTCTATTTTCGTAGTGGCGAATTAAAAAATATTTTCAAAAAAAAACTGCAACTTTTTTAATTCTTTTCATCTTTAGTAATATAAAACCAAAATTTTGTAAAAGATTATTTCGACTATCATTATTAAATTTATTCTTGTCCTGTTAAACGACAGGATGAGATTAAATTTAAAATAAAAAAACATTTTAGGTAAATACAACTTTATATTTGCCAGGAATCAAAATATGATGCAAAACAATAGTAACTTAGACTGGCAAAAGGTCTACAGCAATTATTCCCCAAAACTCTTGGGGATTTGCCGTAGATACATACAGGATATTTATACGGCAGAAGATATTGTGCAGGACAGCTTTATTACTGCAATACAGAAAAACCATCAGCTCCATGATGAAAAAGCACTTTTCGCCTGGCTCAAGAAAATTGTGGTGAATAATGCTTTACAGCACATCCGAAGCCATAGCAAAGATACTTTTGTTACTACAGAACCTTCAGAAATTCCAGATATGTACTCAGAAATGGAAAATCAAACTTTGGAAGAAAAAAATATCTTTATTTATGATTTTACAAATGAAGAACTGCTGTCATCTATCGACAATCTCCCACCCCATCACAAATCTGTTTTTAATTTATATTTCATTGAAAACCATTCTCATGCGGAGATTTCTAGTTTGCTGGGAATTACAGTAAATACTTCAAAATCTCATCTTTTAAGAGCAAAAAAATCTGTTCAGAATTATTTACTGAATAATTTTGTCAATCATAATACCCCGAAGAAGAAAATGGCGCAATTGCTTGTTATTTTCGGGCTTGGCGGATTGCTTTGGGCACAAACATTTCAGAATAAGTTTGCACAATTCAAAATTCAGCCTTTAAAAAAATTAGAAATTCCTTCAGATCATCAAATTAATAATTCAGGATTCTCTTCTTCGAATCAGGCTTGGAAAAAGAAACTTATGATCGGAGGAACTCTTTTGATCATTGCTATCGCCTCTGTTTTTTTATTAAATACGAGAAATTCCTTGATTTCAAATAATTCATCTGTTCCGATTAATAAGAATCAGATTGGAATAAATCCAATTCAAGCCCGGAAGAACGAAAAAAAATCCAATCCAAATAGGGAAAAAAACCCTGTTGGCCAGCATATAAATGAACCACACTCCACCCATAATGATCTGCAAAATGTTACAGAATCAAAAGAAAAAGAACAGAGTTTGGTCATTAAAAAGAACTTAAAAAAGACGATCATTAAGGATTCCGTTCACGAACCTTCGCAAAAAGTAATTGTAGTAAAAAAAATCGTCAGAAGAGACACTATATTTGTAGAAAAATAAATTCACAAATCCATCATGTTCCTTAAAAAAATATTGTTTCTCTTCTTAATAATTACTGTAAATTTTTCTTTTGCACAAAGACATAAGAAAAAGAAAGTCGACACGGTCTATGTATACGAAAAAGTGGTTATTTATGATACCGTGTATTTGATGAAACCACTAAAATTCAAACAAAAAGGTCTTATTTTTCCAGAAGCCAAAATTCAGGAAGCTGGCAAAATTCATGATCTTTATAAGAAAGAAACTGAAAAACAAAAAGTGTCTAAAATAGCCCAATTAAGCAAATCTATTACTTTTCAATATGGAATTGAAGGTGGAATCGGCTTAAAAAAAACAAACTGGACAGCAGAAAGGAACCCGCAAATAGGCGAAAATTTGGGACTTTGGATTTCGAAAAGTTTCTTCAATTCCCAATTTTTCTTATTACTTTCAGCGAATGGCTATTATTGGCATTCTTCTTTTGACCTTGATGCAAATAAAGAAGACACTTATCTCAACGGTTTTTACTTTACAGAAGACGACAAGCCGTTGTTATTTCAAAGATTTAACAACAAACATTTTGAATATGTTTTTCAGTTGAAATTTATTTATGAGTGGAAAAATATACGTCCTTTTGCAGGAATTACAGTCAATAGAAATACATATAAAATGCAGTTTTTGGTTCCTGAAAGTAATGTCCTAAATAAATTGGATGATTTCAGCAGCAATCAGACAAATATAGGCTTCTCGCTTGGTCTTCAATATAGAATTCTAAAACGTTTCTTATTATCAGCCGAATATCAGCAATATCACATGAAAAATATTTCACTAAAAAACAGTGATTTTGATTTTGACATTTTTAAGACTAATAATACCTTTGCAGAAAGAAAGATCAACGTCGGAATTTCCTATATTATTTCCAAGTTCTGATTTTCGAAAAAGTATTATATAATGATTTATTTCAAATTTCCATTCGACGAAACACTGTATTCTACAGATGAAAATTCAAACGAAAATCATATCAGTTTTCATTCTTTTGATGGTTTACATCGAATAGATCATTACGGAAAAATTACAGAAATAACTCCTGAAGATTTTGATCAGACACTTATTTCAAGTGAATCTTTAGCTGAAGATCCAAATCAATTTTATGTAGAAACGAAAGAAGAATACTTAAAAAATCTGGATCAAGTTATTTCAGTGATCACTGAAAATCAACTTCCGAAGCTGGTATATTCAAGAAGGAAAATTTTCACCGATTTTAATGAAATTGATTTAAATAAAAGCTTTAAAAATCTTTGCCACGCTTACCCTAATGCTTTCAGATATCTTTTTATGGATGATGAAAATTCGTGGATGGGCGCTTTCTCCGAAGTTTTAGGAAAATTCAATAAAAATACGCACGAGTTTGAAACCATGAGCCTTGCCGGAACCCTTCCCATTTCAGAAAGCTGGTCTGAAAAGGAAATTGAAGAACAAAAACCGGTAAGCAGCTACATCAGAAATATTTTAAATACTTACTCTGAAAATATAGAGGAATCGAAAACTTACGATCATATTTCAGGAAATATTAAACATCTCAGAACAGACTTTAAAGCCAACATCAAACCTGAAGATTTAGATAAACTCATTCAGGAATTACACCCAACTCCGGCCGTTTGTGGAATTCCAAAAAGCTTTTGTAAAGAAAAAATTGAGGAATTAGAAAAATTCCCTCGCGAATTGTACGCAGGGTATATCAAAATCGAAACAGAAGAAACGGTACAGTATTTCGTAAATCTGCGTTGTTCTAAATTGTACAAGGATTCTGTTCATTTATTCGTAGGAGGAGGAATTACAGCCCAAAGCAGCCCCGAAAAAGAATGGACTGAAACGGAACTCAAATCTGAAGCAGTTCTAAAAAATCTAGTAATTTCTTAGAAACTCGAGCAACAAAAAAACCTCCTTCAATATGAAAGAGGTTTTATATCAATAATATAATTATAAAATTATTTTCTCACTCCGATTCTGCTCCATGTATCCATTACAAACAGTACGATAAGACCAATCGCCGCTGAAGCAATAGAAAATACAAACTTCAGGTTATCCTCCGATAAAATATCCGCCTGCCAGTCTAAAGCATATAGATTGATGGCGATGAAAACGATAAACAGTACTAAAAATACTTTATAAAACTTCTGCATAACTCTTAAAAATTAATATAATTCTGCACCAATTGTGCAAAATTTGCGGTGAATAATTTAATTGAAATCGCCAACAGGATAATCCCGAAAACTTTCTGTAAAATAGCCAATGTGGCGTCCCCCATTTTCTTCTCCAGCCATGTCGCAGATTTCAGCACCAAATATACGAAAATTGTATTGAGAATGATTCCAAAAATAATATTAATATCATGAAATTCAGCTTTCAGCGACAGTGTTGTTGTTAAAGTTCCTGCTCCCGCAACCAGTGGAAACGCGATGGGAACAATGGATGCAGATTTTGCTTCAGAACTTTTATTGATCTCAATTCCTAAAATCATTTCCAGGGCAATGATAAAAATCACAAATGCACCGGCAATGGCAAAGGAATTTACATCTACCCCGATAAACTTCAGAATTTTATTTCCTACAAAAAGGAACACGAGCATAATTCCACCCGCCGTAATAGAGGCTTTTTTCGCTTCGATCTGTCCGAATTTCTGCTGAAGACTTACTACGATAGGAATAGAACCAATGATGTCGATCACTGCAAAGAGCACCATAAAACAGGTGATGATCTCTTTTATTGAAAAATCATTAAAAATTTCCATCAATGCAAAATTAAAGATTTCGCAAAAATATGAAAATAAAATGATTATTTGCTAATCTTGGAATATAAATTAACGATAGAAGTTAGAAGCTCATCCATTCCTTCAGAAGATTTTACAGGCGCATATTTTTCTATCTGTACACTTTGCTGGAGAACAATGTATTCTTCGGCAACAGCATATCCTTTATCATTTTCAAGAACATTTCTAAAGTCGTGCTGAGAATTCTGTAAATATTGATTTCGGACTTCTTCATCAAGCTCTTCCAGGGTTTGAAAAAATTTCTGATAATCGTTATTATCCTTAAGGTTTTCCAAATAACTGAAATAATCGTTGATATCTGTTTTAAACTGTTGTCTGATTTCATTTTCAGTCTCCGCAACAGATCCTAAAGAAGGTTTATCCATTAAAACTTTCTTCCCGGTCTTTCTTTTTCTCTGCCATGTTTTAAATAGCAAAAAGGCAATCACCAATCCTAATAAAATAAAGAGATTGGTAAAAAGGATATTCCAATGGAATTTATTTTTCTCCTTTACTTTCAGAGAAGTTGTTTTCAGCACCGGTGTGTTTACAGTCTCCAGAAAAGTATTGGTATATTCATTCACTTTCTCCACGGTAGAGCGGGATTCCATAATCTGATCGTGTGAAAATGCATTAACCGCTAAATCTTCATGCTCCAAATCCACATATTCCTTATTTACAGGATCGAAAAAAGCAAAAGGTTCGGTTTTAATAATAATTTCACCTGCTTTTTTAGGAATTACAACATAATTGGCAGAAACTTCGCCCATCATTCCTGTAGTTGCCAATGTGACTTTGGATGTAATTTTCGGAGCAAAAAAATCATAATCCGGAGATTCTGCAATTTTTGGCAGTTCCATACTTTTTAAATTCCCTTCCCCACTTACCTTTACAACAACATTGATCGGCTTTTTGACCTCTGCTTTTTCTTTTGAAACATTCTCTACATTTACTTTAAAATTTCCAACTGCATTTTTAAAACCCTCCGGAGAGCCTTCCGGTAATTTTTTTACATTGATCTTAACTTTATTGGAAACAATTTTATTTTTATGTGAGAACGAATTTACCGATGCAGAAACACCCGGAACTTCCACATAACCCGCTTCATTAGGGAATATCATGAATACCGCTAAAATCTGGGATGCCATATTTCCGTAATCTGACGGATCGATCTCCGATTTGGCATAGCTTATGGGATATACTTCCAGGTTATTTTTTTCCGGAAGATGGATATTCTTCACTTTCCTGAAGTTGTCCATATTTTTAGAATAGACTTTCAGAACGGCAACAGTCGGCTGATCCTGATAGACTTCACGGTCTTCGACTTCCATATTCAGATATACATCCTTGGAAGCCGGAGTATTTACAGCAACTGCTTTTTTCTCCGCTTCTTTTATGGAAATGTCGAAAGGCTCGGTTTTATAAATTTTATTATTGATGGTAATCAGAAACGAACCGATTTTCAGTTTTCCTTTCTGTTTGGGCTCAAGAGCAAGCCGGGTAACAGCCTGAGAAACCACCGTATTGGTTTCTGGATCCATAAATGCGTTGCTTACCGATCCGGTTCCGATAAGATTAAATTTAGAAAAATCGGGTAATCGTAATTTGGTTTGCTGATTGTAGTCGCTGCCTTCAATTTCCAGCACAATGGTAAGATTGATGACTTCGTTTGCGGTGTAGCTCGTTTTATCGGGTGTAACCGTAAGATTTACCTGTCCGTAAGAAATTACAGATATTAAAAGAAATAATATGTAGGTAATTCTGCTCTGCATCACCAATCTTTCTCGTTGCTCTCTGGCATCGAATAAGAATTTTTATTCAAAATTCTTCTGGCGGTTTCCTTTTCTTTATCGCTTACTTTATTGAGTATTTGATTTTCCAGATCTTTTGGGATTTTACCTTCATTATTTTGGTTTTGTCCGGGATCATTTCCCTGTCCTTTTCCTTGATTTTGCTGGCCTTGTCCCTGATCTTGTTTTTGATCTTTAGAACCTCCTTTTTGATCATCATTTTGCTTTTGGTCTTTACCACCGCCTCCTTTACCAGAGTTATTTTGCTGTTGTTTTTTTTGTTGGTTTTCTTTATCCTTCAGTTTGGCAATTTCATAGTTTTTTCTTGTTGCCTCGCTATGCGGATTTTGTTTCAGGGACTGCTTATAAAAATTGGCAGCTTTATCCGGCTGCTTCATCTGCATATAAGTGTTTCCCAAATTGTGAAGAGCCGCCGCCTTATCCGGAATCGTCTGAGATAATTTCTGTGCTGTCTCGAATTCCGCCTTTGCCTCTTCGTATTTTTTACTTTTATATAATGCGTTCCCTAAATTGTAATGCGCTGTAAAATCTTTACTGTTCGTTCTTATCGCTTCCAGATACTTTACAGACGCTCCATCATAATCTTTACCGTTAAATTTTTCGTTCCCTTCATACACCAGTGTTCTGTAGTTTTTTTGACCAAACAGAAGTCCTGAGTACATGAAAGCAGTTATAAACGACAAAAAAATGATTTTAGTATTCATTACGTGCAAAATTATTCCTTTAAATGTTAATAAACAGCGTATTATTTGTTAAAATTGGGTTAAAGTAATAGTCTGAAGGGGAGACAATATAATTTGAAAATTATACATTAAAATCTCTTTTCGGATTAAAAATATAAATTAAAAAAAAGAAAAATATGGATACGGCTAAAAAATACTGATAATAATGATTGGCATTCTGAGATTTTACCATTGTTTCAGAAGAACCCATTTTCTTTTTCAGAGCATCTATAATTTTATCGGGAGCTTCATTGATATTGTTTCCGTCGATATAAGATCCTCCGGTTGCATCCGCCATTTTTCTGAGCGCTTCCGTCTGTCTTTTGGAGATAACAGTCTGTCCGTTCATATCACTTTTATAACCCATCAACTGTCCGAAAACATATTCCGGAACCGGAGCGCCTTCGTCTGTACCAATTCCAACAGAAGTGATCATAATTCCTTCTTTTTTTGCCAATCTTATCGCAGCTTCATCATTTCCTTCATTATCTTCTCCATCGCTTAATAAAACAACTTTTCGGGCATCTTTGCTTACATTCTTAAATTTTTCCGCTGAAATTCTTATTCCATTCAAAAAATCCGTCCCCTGAATCTGCATGGAGTTGGTTTCAATTCCGCTGATATAGGTTTCTGCAGAATTGTAATCTGTTGTCAGTGGCATAATTGATGTGGCCTGACCCGCAAAAATTACGATACCCACTTTATCACTTTTCATTTTCTGCATCGTCTGAATCATCAGGTTTTTCGCTTCTGTCAGACGGCTCGGATTAATATCTTCCGCATTCATCGAATTGGAAACATCCAGCATGAAAATGACATTATTTAATTTCTGATTGGTCTTAATTTCTTCCGAACCACTCAATAAATCAATAATCGAAAAAATTAAAAACAAGGTTCCCAATAAATACAAGGCCGGAAAAAATTTCGTAAAACCCGATCTTTTTTCAAATAAATGCTCATGAAACTGGCTGTCTGCAAAAATTTCTCTTTTCTTTTTTTTCCATTTTAAATAACGAACCAAAAAGACAGCTAACAGCGGCAAAAGCAACAGCAATAACAAATACCAATAATTTCCTAAATACCAATCCATTAACTTAAAATTTTATAAAATACCCATCTCAGCAAAGCATCTAAAAATAACATTCCCAATGCGATCCAAAGGAAAATTTTAAAATATTCCTGATAATTAAACAATTTAGAAACTTTTACATCAGATTTCTCCAATTGATTAATTTCATCATATACTTGCTCTAAACTCGTGTTGGATGTTGCCCTGAAATATTTTCCGCCCGTCATCTGAGCAATTTCTTTTAGCACCGGCTCATCAATTTTCACCTCTGTTTCCGTGAAAACCAAATCTCCGAAAATATCTGTCTGAGTAGGCATTAATGCATATCCGTTGGTACCAATTCCGATGGAATATACTTTAATTCCGTTATTTTTTGCCAGCTCGGCAGCGATGGCAGGAGGCATTGCATTTTCTATCGTATTGACACCATCTGTCATTAAAATGATGATCTTACTTTTTGCCTTGCTGTTTTTTAAGTGATTAACCGCAACAGAAAGCCCTTCACCTATTGCGGTTCCAGGTTGTAATTCTAACGGATTTAAATTGTTTAATTCATCCACAACAACCTGATGGTCTGAAGTTACAGGAACTTTCGTAAACGCTTCCCCGGAATACGCCACCAAACCGATTCTATCATTCGGTCTTTTATTAACAAATTTGATAGCAATATCTTTTAAAGCCGTTAAACGATCCGGTGTTAAATCTTTTGCCAACATACTTAAAGAAACGTCGACTGAAAGCATGACATCAATACCTTTGGTATCGTCTCTGTCCTGAGAAACGGTGAAAGTTCTCGGTCTTGCCATAGCAATAATCAACGCAGAAAGAATAATGTATTTTGAAATTTTCAAAAAGAACATCACCACATGAATTCCTCCACTGTTACCCATATTTTTGACAGTCGGAACTTTAATTCCTTTTCGTTTCTGTTTGCTTGCATCTCTGAATAAAAGCGGAATAAACAAAAGAAAAAGCGTTAAAAACCACGGACTAAAAAACTCAAAACTAGGCATCTTTTCTCAGGTTTTCGAATTCTAAATCTTTTGATGATCTCTTCACAAAATCTCTGATATCGGCAAAATCTTTATCCATTGTTTCTTTATTGGGGAAAGTTTTTGCAAATTTTACAAGGTCACCTCTTAAAAATACCTCTTCCACCACTTTTTCGTTTTCCTGAGAAATTGTATTGTTTTTCTTCATCAAATCAATCAAATCATCCGTCAGCAAAACATCTGCCGGCAAACGGTATTGTTTTGTAATAAATTTTCGTGAAATATCAATCAATTCAACGTAAAATGAACGATAATTTCCACTTTCCACATATTTTTTCTTTTTTAGGGAATCCAGTTCTTTTAAAGTTTGATTGGTCGCAACGACAGGCGAATCTTTCGACTTTCTGCCATATTTAATGAACATTATAATCGCAATAATCAAACAGATGACAGCAATGGCAGCCAAAATATAAAACTTATACAGTTGCCAATAATCTGTAACCTCAAGTTTCACCTCTTTATTATTCATTATATCATTGATCTGATCGGTCTTTTGAGCCGTATTGATCACATCAATTTCGTAAGGAATAGTTTTTAAGATTTTCCCATTTACTTTAAACTCAAGTTCAGGAATGGTGAATTTCCCTTCGTCAAAAACTGCAAATTCGATCCTTCTGTAATAAACATCCTGAGTCTGAGCAATACTGTCTTTTATTTCTTCAAAATGAAATGGCAGCAATTCGTTTTCAGGAGCGGCAGAAACTTTCTCATTATTCAGATTATTAATCGTCACAACAATATGGTTCACTTCTCCCAAAGCGATAGTTTTCTTCTCAACACTAGAAGAAAGGATCTGCGAAAAGGCATTTGCACAGATTAAAAAACAAAATATAAATAATAGTTTTTTCAATTTTATCATTAAATTTTAACATCATTTTGTCATTTTGACGAAGGAAGAATCTCTAATCTTAAAGATTGCTTCGTCGTTCCTCCTCGCAATGACAAAAGAACTTCTATTTTTATTTTTTCTGAAAATAATTATACAACAACTTCGAATAATCCGAACCTGTATTGATATTCATAAAACTTGCCGAGCTATTGGCAAAATCTTCTTCCAAAGCCCTTAATTTTTGTTTCTGAGCTTCCGCAAAAGTATATCTCCATCTTGCGCTGGAAGTATTTGCCCAAACCTGCTGTCCGGTTTCCGCATCATATAATAAGGTGTAACCCACATCTGGAATTTCGTTATCCTTTTCATCGAAAATCCTCATTCCCAGCAACTGATGCTTTTTGGAAGCCACTCTTAACATTTTAGAATCGTATTCATCTTCAAAATCTGAAAACAGAAAAACCAGAGATTTTCTTTTGAAAATTCCCATCATATATTCCATTGCTTTATCAATTTTTGAAACCGCAGGAACATAATCTGCCGTTAGAATATTACTGATAATTGAAAGAATATGCTTTCTCCCTTTTTGTGGCGGAATTACCTTATATACTTTATCGGCAAATAAAATCAATCCCACTTTATCGTTATTTCCCGCTGCTGAAAATCCTAAACTTGCGGCAATTTCGGCAACATATTCTCTCTTGAGCTGGGTTTTTGTTCCGTAATCCATTGATGCAGAAATATCGACTAACAGCATCATTGTCAGCTCCCTTTCCTCCTCCATCACTTTCACGAACGGTTCGCGGAAACGTGCCGTTTTATTCCAGTCGATTCTACGGATTTCGTCACCAAACTGATACGGACGAACTTCCGAGAAAGTCATCCCCTGACCTTTAAAAGCACTGTGATATTGCCCCATCAACGTAGCTTCCGTCTTCTTTCGGGTACGGATTTCTATTTGCTTGACTTTTTTTACAATATCTTTTATCTGCATTTCCTGTGTTTGAGTGTTTTAGTGTCTGAGCGTTTTTTTGAGATTCTATAAACTTCCATCATCGTGCATCCAACTTCTATCCTATTTAAATTCAATAGAAACATTAAACCATTCATCATCAAATTTCGGACTGTATTTTTTGTAGAAATTGATGGCGGGTTCGTTCCAGTTTAATACCTGGAAAACCATTCCGGAGTATTCACTTGATTTTCCATATTCCATCGTTGCTTCAAATAAATTCTTCCCGATTTGTTTTCCTCTTAATTTTTCCGTCACCACCAAATCTTCCAGATACAATCTTCTTCCCTTCCAGGTTGAATATCTGTCATAGTATAAAGAAATCCCAACAATTTCTCCATTAAATTCAGCGACAAAAGCTCCCCAAACAGGCGATTTTCCGAAGCCATCTTCAATGAATTGCTCTAAAGTTAAGGTAACTTCATGCAATGCATTTTCATATTCAGCCAATTCTTTGATTAACTCCAACATCGAAGCACAATCTTCCTGAACTGCCTTTCTAATTACCACTTCACCCATTATGGAGCCTGGATTTTCGCTAAAATTCTGTTGATAATTTCTTCTGATGAAATTTCTTCCGCCTCTGCCTCGAAAGTTAAACCAATCCTGTGTCTTAAAACATCTTTCGCCAGTTCTTTTACATCTTCAGGAATCACAAAAGCCCTTCCTTTTAAGAATGCGTACGCTCTGGAAGCAATGGCTAAGTTAATTGACGCTCTCGGAGAAGCTCCGAAACCGATATAATTTTTTAATTCAGAAAGACCATAATTTTCAGGAAAACGGGTTGCAAAAACCATATCCAGAATATATTTTTCGATCTTCTCGTCAAGATAAATCTGATTGATCAATTCCTTTGCAGCCACGATATGATCCAGGGAAATTACAGGTTTTACTGTCGGCTGATGCGAAGTTGAAACCATTCTCATAACGGTTCTTTCATCCTCAAATTTAGGATAATCAATCGTACATTTCAGCATGAAACGGTCACTTTGCGCTTCCGGCAAAAGATAAGTACCTTCCTGATCGATCGGGTTTTGCGTCGCCAATACCAAAAACGGCTTTGGAAGCTTCATGGTTTCGTCACCAATGGTCACCTGCTTTTCCTGCATTACTTCCAGCAAAGCCGACTGCACTTTTGCCGGCGCACGGTTGATCTCATCTGCCAAAACGAAATTGGCAAAAACAGGACCTTTTTTTATCGAAAAATCATTGTCTTTTACATTATAGATCATGGTTCCGACAACATCGGCAGGAAGAAGATCTGGCGTAAACTGAATTCTTGAAAATTCACCATGAACAGCATCTGCCAGAGTTTTGATCGCCAAGGTTTTAGCCAATCCGGGAACCCCTTCCAAAAGAACGTGACCATTCCCTAAAAGCCCTACTAAAAGGCGGTCTATCATATATTCCTGTCCAATAATAACCTTGTTGATTTCCTGTCTCAGGAGAGAAAAAAAGTAGTTTGCTTCTTTTACCTGTTCCGTCAATTGACGAATATCTTCAGCTTGATTGATCTCTGACATATCTTGATTTAAAATAATGGGTAAATTTCCAATAAATACTTGCATTAATCAACATAAAAAATGCCATTTTTGAGTTAAAGTTTGTTAAATATTCCAGCATTAATGCAAGATTCAGAATAGATGAAATCCTAAAACTCAATACGATTATCAGAATTTTTCATAAAAATATATAAATTTTGCTTTAATCTACCGTTCAAAAATTGTCATTTCCAGTTTATTAAACTATTTTTGGTGATTAAAATTATTGCAAAATGAATTATCATTTTCAAGCCCACAGACAAGTCAGAAAGAACCTTTTGGACATTTTACAGAATACTTCTCACGAAGATCTTTTGCTAATTCCGGACGGCTTCAATAATAATCTTTACTGGAACATCGCACATACGGTGGCAACACAACAACTATTGCATTATTACCTCAGCGGAAATCCTTTCAGAATTGATAAATATTGGGTTGAAACCTATAAAAAAGGGACGCTTCCCAACTTGGATGTGCAAAAATCAGAAGTCGAAGATCTTGAGTTTCTCCTGGTAGAGACATCAAAAATTTTGATGAAAGATTACGACAGTGATTTTTTTTCGGATTACACCCCTTATACAACAAGTTTCGGGATGGATCTGAAAAGTATTCAGGATGCCATTATTTTTAACAATATGCACGAAAGTATCCATTATGGATATATTTTGTCGCAAAAAAGAGCAATTTTAGGAGAAAAAGGAAGGTAGTTAAAAAGTGAATTTTGCTTGGCCAGTCAATAGTGAAAGATGAATATCAACACGGTAAATGACCTACAAAGTAAAATTGACATTTGACAATTCACTATTTAAATTATTAAAATGACAGATAAAAAAGACGATTTTATTTTCGGGCTGCGTCCCGTGATTGAAGCTATTGAAGCGGGAAAAACAATTGACAAGGTCTTCGTGCAAAATGCATTGCAGGGACCGATTTATGCTGAACTTAAAGCTATTTTAGCTAAAAATAAAATCCGTCCGAACTACGTTCCGGTTGAAAAACTGAACCGTTTTACAAGAAAAAATCACCAGGGTGTTGTTGCATTTATATCGGATGTTCCGTTTCATAAAGTGGAAGACATTGTTCCTCAATTATTTGAAGAAGGAAAAACTCCATTTTTATTGATTCTTGACAGATTAACAGACGTTAGAAACTTCGGAGCAATCTGCAGAACAGCAGAATGTGTGGGAGTTGATGCGGTTATTATTCCGGAAAAAGGAGCAGCGCCAATAAACTCTGATGCGATAAAAACGTCTGCGGGAGCACTTTATAACGTAAAAATCTGTAAAGCACCTAATTTGGCTCATGTGGTAGACTTTCTTCAACAGAGCGGAATTTCCGTATATGCAGCAAGCGAAAAAGCAGAGAAACTAATTTACGATGTAGATTTTACAGAACCTTGCGCCATTGTAATGGGTAACGAGGAAACAGGAATTTCTAAAGAAGTTCTACATCATTCTGACGACAAAATTAAACTTCCGATTGAAGGAAAAACTCAGTCCTTAAATGTTTCCGTAGCTTGTGGGGCGATTTTGTATGAGGCGGTAAGACAGAAATTCACAAAAACCATTTAATTCAACCAACACTTAAAAAATCTAAAATGAAAAATATAGCAGCATTAGCGCTAATTTCAACAATAGCATTGGTTTCTTGTAATAAAAAAGAAACGGCAAAAATCACCAAAGTAGATCCGAAAACAGGAAAAACAATCACAGTAGAAGTTCCTGCTGATTCTGTGGCAAAAGTAGAAGCAAATCCTGCTATTAAAGATTCTGCAGGGATCTTCAAGCAGTCTTTTAAATTGGAAAAAGGAAAAACATATCCTTTAACAACGTATCAGAGAGATACAAAAACGATGACTGATCCTCAGGGGAAAACCATCAACGGAACCAGCGAATCTACAGACGAAATGTCCTTCACAGTCAATGATATAAAAGGTAATGTTTATGACATGACATTAAATCTTATTGCGAAAAGGAATTCTCAGACCGCACAGGGAAAGACAATCGTGGTAGATACAAAGTTGCCTATTCCGAAAGAGGAAGAGTTGAAAATGATCTGGAATATCAACAGAGCTTTGACAGGGAATAAGCTTAGCATGAAAATGGATACCAGAGGGAATGTAATTTCTATTACAGGTTTTGATGCAGTGTACGCAAAAGTTTTGAATGCTGTAGGAACTCTTATAAAAGATAAAAGCCAGAAAGAAAATATTGTAGCAAGTCTTAAAGAAACTTTTAACGAAAAGGTTTTGAAAGATCAGTTCAATAAAAATTTAACGATTATTCCTAAGAAGGGGGCTAAAGTCGGAGAAAAATGGTCAAGCAGTGAAAATGCCGATGCACAGGGGAAAATTAAAGTAACCTCCAATTATGTTTTAAAAAGCGTAGGAAACGGCATTGCTGAAATCTCTGTAACCGGCGGAATTCCGAAGAAAACAGAAAAACAAAATCAGGGAGAGGTTACCCACAGCTTAAGCAGCGAGCTGGCACAAAACGGAACCATTAAATTTGACCAAAATACAGGCTGGATCACCAATCAGAATATCTCTGTGAAAACAACGCAGATCGAAACCATTTCAAACGGAAAAGAATCTCAGTCTATGAAAAGTGTTTCCAATTCTTCTGTAATGGTGAATCCTTCGGCGAAGTAAATTTGAAAAATAAATCTTTGCGGGTCACTTTAAACTCTCACATAGAATTTAAAATATAATTAATTATGTCTTTTATAAAATGGCTTCTTGAAATAGTTATCACTACGATTATTATTTTCTTTGTCTGGAATATGCTGAAACGAATTTTTTTAAACAAGTTTTATAAATTCACAGGCTTTAATCCAAACAATAATCAAAAGCAGGAAACCAAAACCTCAAACGCAACTCTTGAGAAAAAAGTGAAATGGGATGCTGAGACGGTAGACTACGAAGAAGTGAAAGATAATAATAAAGGTAATAATTCCGAAAAATAAAAGATAATAACCATCAACATGGCGAAAAATAAAAACTTAATTTATATTGCAATTTCATTAGTTGTATTTATAGTTTTAGCATTTTTATACTCCACTCCTGTTTTTACGGGAAAACAACTTTTTCAGCATGATATTGTACAATATCGAGGCGGAGCAAAAGAACTTCTCGACTACAGAGCCGACACCGGAAAAGAAACTTATTGGAGTGATTCCATGTTTGGAGGAATGCCGACTTATCAGATGGGAAGCCAGTTTAAGGGTGATATCATCAAAAATCTGGATAGTAAATTAAACTTCTTTCCAAGACCAGTTAATTATCTTTTCCTGCTTTCTGCCGGGTTTTTCCTATTGGGAATGGTTGTGGTAAGAAACTGGAAATATGCACTTTTAGGAGCAACTTTTTTCGGACTTTCCACCTATTTTTATATAGCAATAGCTGCCGGACACAACGGTAAAATTAATACGATTGAGTATTTCGCGCCGCTTCTGGCCGGAATTCTGCTCGTTTATATAAGGAAAAGCTATATTTGGGGATTCATTGTCACTACCCTTTTTATGGGACTTCAGATAGCGGCGAACCATCCGCAGATGACCTACTATCTTTTCCTTGCACTAGGATTTTTATTCTTATCTGAATTAATCAGAGCGATTCAGAAAAAGACATCCATGAAGCATTTTTTAATTTCTTCAGGAATTATCGCAGCCTCATGCATTATCGGAGTCGGGATGAATTCACAAAGAATCATGGCAAACTCCGAATACATTAAAGAAACCGTCCGTGGAAAACAAATCCTGACCAACGACAGCCATACCGGAGGAGAATCCGGGATGGACAAAGAAAGCATGCTTCTTTGGAGCTACGGAAAACTGGAAACCTTAAACCTCTTCATTCCAAGATTAATGGGCGGCGGAAGCCAGGAGCCTGAAGGAAAGGAAATGATGGCAAAAGTTCAGGAAATGGTTCAGGAAAATGTAGGATCACAGGCTGAAATGGACAGAATTTCCAAAGGTTTCGGAAACTTAACCTACTGGGGAGACCAGCCCGGAACTTCGGGACCTGCATACCAGGGAGCCATTGTTTGTTTCCTAGCCTTTTTAGGTTTCTTTTTTGCCTGGAAAAAATACCGTTACTGGATTTTAGGAGCATCCATTTTAACAGTCTTTTTAGCCTGGGGAAGTAACTTCATGGCATTCTCAGACTTCTTTATTGATTTTGTTCCGTTTTACAACAAATTCAGAGCACCTTCTTCGATCTTAGTCGTAGTAGAATTATTATTCCCTTTAATTGCGATTATCGGATTATACAGGTTCTTTACCGACGAAAAGCTAACGCAGGCATACAAACAGAAAATCCTTGTGTATGTGGGTGGGGGCACTTTAGGATTTATCTTAATTCTTTTGATTTTCGGAAAAGCATTATTAGGTTTCCATACCGATAACGAAAAAACATATCTTCCTCCTTTCCTTTTGGAATATCTGGTGGATGAAAGATTCAAATTATTTAAAATCGATGCCATTAAAGCATTCCTGTATGTGGCGATTGCCGCTGCAGCTTTATTCATGGTTTTAAAGCAGAAATTAAATCAGAATATTGCTTTGGTGATTCTTGGAGCGGTAAGTTTATTTGATCTTTGGTCTGTAAACAAACGTTACCTGAATGATGAAAACTATGTTGATAAAAATATTGCAGAAAATCCTTTTCAGACGGAAAGTTCAGATCTTTTAGCAGGAAAAGTGGAAGAAAACCCGACTCTGGGATCTATTTTGTCGAGTGTAAATGTCAACAAAACACTGGAAACCATTGCTGAGAAAGATAAGACTCATTACAGAATTTTCAATAATATTTTAGGCACTTTCAGCGAGACGAATACATCTTATTTCAAATCTTCCATCGGAGGATATCATGCTGTGAAACTGAGAAGATACGATGATGTCATCAACGAATATTTCCAGATTATGGATTCTGTAAAGGTTCCGAACATCCTGAATCTTCTGAATGCAAAATATCTTGTTTTAGGCGGTCCTGAACAGCCTCAGGCTATTCCGAACCCAAAAGCCAACGGAAACGCCTGGTTTGTAAGTGATCTGAAATTCGTAGAATCTCCAAACCAGGAAATTAAAGCGATTGGGACGATTAACAGTAAAAAAACAGCCGTGATTGCCTCTTCAGATAAAAAATATTTTGACGGAAAACCTGTTCAGGCAGACTCGACAGCTTATATTAATTTAACGGAATATCAGCCAAACGAACTGGAATTTAAATCTCAATCAAAAACACAACAATTGGCTGTATTCTCTGAGATTTATTATCCTCACGGATGGAAATTCTTTATTGATGAAAAAGAAGTTCCTTACATCAAAGCAGATTATTTGCTTCGTGCGGTTCATGTTCCTGCCGGAAATCACAATATAAGAATGGTTTTCGAACCGGAAGTGATTGAAAAAGGAAAATGGATTTCGCTGATTTCATTTGGACTGTTTATTTTGTTAAGTGGACTGGGAATCTTCTGGATAAATAAGAATAGAAAGAAGGAAATAGTAGTAGAAAAAGTTTAAACTTAAATTGCCATTCATAATCTGAATTATTATAAAAAGTTCTTTGTGAATTTTAAATTTGCTTAGATTCTTACGGAATGACAAAAAGAACACATAGTTTACATTATAACTAATGGAACAAAAAAAAATATTGATCATCACCTATTACTGGCCTCCTGCGGGAGGTCCTGGTGTTCAAAGGTGGCTGAAGTTTGCAAAATATTTACCCGAATTCGGATGGAAACCTGTGATCTACACACCGGAAAATCCGAGTTACCCTTTGCTGGATGAAAGCTTAATGAAAGATGTTCCAAAAGATATTGAAATCGTAAAAACAAAAATCTGGGAGCCCTATCAGTTAGCCGAAAAACTCAATAAAAGCAATAAAAAATTCAAGGCCGGACAGTTTGATGTGGGTAAGAACCAAAGCTGGAAATCTAAACTTTCGATTTGGGTGAGAGGAAATTTTTTCATTCCTGACGCACGAGTTTTTTGGGTAAAACCATCTGTGAAATTTCTTGAACACTATTTAAAAGAAAACAAAATCGATGTCGTTGTCACTTCAGGGCCACCACATTCTCTGCATTTGGTTGGTTTACATTTAAAAAAGAAACTTCCCAACTTAAAATGGATTGCCGATTTCCGTGATCCGTGGACGGAAATTTCTTACTATAAACATTTAAAACTGACTAAAAGCTCCGACAAAAAACACCGCCAGCTGGAAAGTGAAGTTTTCAGAAATGCAGACATCACCTTAGCAACAAGCTATACCGATGCAGAAAATTTCAGGAAAAACGGAGCCAATGCAGTTTGCATCACAAATGGTTTTGATGAAACAGATTCTAATTCCAAAACCTTTAACTCCTCCAACTCTCCAACTCTCAAACAAAATTTCACCCTAAGCTACATCGGGGTTTTGGAGCAATTGAGAAACCCTGAGAACCTTTGGAATGTATTGGATAATTTAATTAAAACCAATTCCGATTTTGAGGAAAATTTCACTCTGAAATTTGCAGGAAGAATCGATGATAAAATTTTAAACTCAATTGAAAACACCAGTTTAAAAAATCACATTCTGAATTTGGGATATTTATCTCACGACAAAGCTGTTTCTGAAATGCAAACTTCTGATATTTTATTAATTACAAACTTTCCTAATCCATCCTCAAAAGGAATTATTCCCGGAAAAATTTTCGAATACCTGGCGACCGGAAAGCAAATTATTTCGTTTGGACCCAACGATGCGGATGTTTCTAAAATTTTGGATGAAACTAAAGCAGGAAAGCATTTCAGTTATCAAGACTCTGAATCGATTAAAAAATTTGTCCTTGAAAAATTTGAACTTTGGAAAAATGGAAATCTTTTGGAAAACACTCAAAATATTGAGCAATTCTCCAGAAAAAATCTGACTAAAAAATTGGTTGAAATTTTGGATTAATAAGTTCTAATTCAACCACAAAAGTCACAAAAGATTTTAATACATTAGTTATTTAAAGTTAAAAAAATCTATACATAAGAACGCATTAGCTTTTAAAAATCTTTGATTTACTTCTTAAGCATTCTAATGTGTTAAAATCTTTTGCGTCTAAATTTCTATATTAAATCGTCCACTGATCGTTCACGACTCCTACCAGATAATATTTTCCCTGATATTTTTCAAAAACCAGACGCAGACATTTCCAATCCATTTCCGAATTGGCTTCTGAACCTTTGATGAAGTTTTCCGTAAAATCTGCTTTTGAATAAATTTGCTTTAAATTATTCAGTGAATTTCCTCTTCCCTGAAATTCGTTAAATGAAACCTGTGCCGTGACAAAATCTTTGGAATATACCCATTCTGAAAGATAATCACTAATGGTTGCTTTGTATACATCGCCGGAACCATCCATTGCTCCCCAAGTGAAAAGTGTTTTTGTCGGCTGATATTTCACAAAATCTGCTTTTGAAAAGTTTTTGTCTTCCTTGGGATTTACAAAAGCGTACATGGAAAACCGCACCCCTTTTTCCGGATGAATAAATTCTGCAAACTTTTTGTAATCTTTGTCTTTCAGAACCTGAACAATTTCTTCATTTATCTGTTTTAAAGCCGCATCCTTATTAGCTTCGGTCTGAACTGTATCTACATTGTCACTCTTTATCTGCTCTGTTGAATCTGTTTTATCATTGATAAATTTATCGGGATTCTTTTTACAGGCAACTAAACAGATCACGAATACTAAAATGATTAATTTTTTCATATCTTTCTAATGTTTGACCTAAATTCACCAAAAGCAGTGCCATGTTTGGGTTTGTGAGTTAGTGAGCTGGAGAACTTATTGCTTTGAGATTCTTTTATGTTTGAGATAGACTTTGATTATTGACAGAATAGTTTTTTGCTTTTATTGAAAAGTTCGTCGCATATTGGTTTTTTGTACTTTTGTTCAATGGAAATTTTGGATATTCTCATCATCGGAGGCGGGCCGATCGGGCTAAATTGTGCATTGGAAGCTCAGAAAAACAATCTTACGTATTTAATTATAGAAAAAGGAACTATTGTTAATTCATTATACAATTATCCTTTATACATGAGATTTTTTTCGACTGCTGAAAAGCTGGAAATCGATGGAATCCCATTCATTTCAACAGCTCCGAAACCTGGAAGACAGGAAGCTTTGGAATATTATCAGGGAATTACCCGACAAAGAAACCTTAACATTCATCTTTACGAAAAGGTGGAAAAAGTTTCTAAAGAGAATGACATTTTCGAAATTAAAACTTCAAAAGGAAAGTATTTTGCCAAAAATGTGATCATTTCAACAGGATTTTATGATATTCCGAATCTGATGAATATTCCGGGAGAAAAATTATCAAAAGTAAAGCATTATTATACCGAACCCTATCCTTATGCGCAACAGAAAATTGTCGTTGTAGGATCAAGCAATTCTGCCGTTGACACCGCGCTGGAAACCTACAGAAAAGGAGCTGATGTTACCATGATTGTCCGCCATTCTGAAATATCGAAAAGTGTGAAATACTGGGTAAAACCTGATGTTGAAAACAGAATTGCAGAAGGAAGTATCAAAGCTCATTTTAATGCTGAACTGATTGAAATTAAAGAACATTCTGTTATTTTTAAAGATGAAAAAGGAGAAATCAATGAAATTGAAAACGATTTTGTATTGGCAATGACAGGCTACCTTCCCGATTTTGATTTCCTGAAAAATTCCGGAATTGAACTGCAGGGAGAATGCCTGAATCCGCTTTATCATCCCGAAACCATGGAAACCAATATAAAAAATCTTTATCTGGCAGGCGTGGTGTGTGGAGGAAAAGATACGCATCTCTGGTTTATAGAAAATTCGAGAGTGCATGCAGAGATGATCGTAAAAAATATTCTTTGTGAAAATTAAAAAAGCCCGTAACGACATAAAATAAAACCGACTCCATACGAAGTCGGTTTCTTTGAAAGTATAGTATAAAAAATGAAAAACTAAGGAATTAGAATCGAGTTCTGAACCTCGAATTCCTGTGATGTTGAGAACTGATTTCCATACATATCCACCGCTCTTACCTCAACCTTATGTTTTCCTAAAGAAAGTTTTTTTGCAAAATCTCCCGTCCAGATATGCTTAGACATTTCCGGATTAGAAGGTCTTCTCCCCGGGAAAAGATTCTGTGTAGTATCCCACTTAAATACAGACATTACAAAGTTAGGATCCAATGTTTCGTCATAAGACATTGCTTCCCATTGTTCCCCGTCAATTCTGTATTCCACCTTATCTTTTTTGCTTCCCATAAAGAAATTAGCCAAAATTTTAGCAGAAGTTTTAGACGGATACGGAATAACTTTTGGAACATATAAACTGATCTGATAATCTTCCGGTTTTCCTGCTGTTTTGTATTTAACTTTATACTGATTATCGTTAAAACTGATAAAAGAATATCCTTTAGCAGTACCATCTCTCATGGTTGAAGTCGGTAATCCTGCATCATCTGAAGTTCCGGACCACCAATCTCCGCAGGTTGTTCCAACGTTGTATTCATGAAGGTCTTTTGAACCGTTCCAGCCCGCCTCTTTCCCATAGAAAAGCTGCTGCTGAATGTGCGTGTGTGCCGATAATATAAAAGCATTTTTGAAAGGCGTTAAATAATCAAATAATTTCTGGCGGTCTGAGTTTCTGAAATTATCCTCGTTTTTATGTTCCAGCGGGATGTGGAACGAGACAACAATTAATTTGTTTTTATCAACCAGTTTCAGATCATTCTCCACAAATTTTAACTGATCTTCACGGAAACCGCCCCAATAACCTTTTCCGTCTCTCGGATCCGGGTACAAAATATCGTCTAAAATGATGAAGTGAACATTTCCATAATTGAAAGAATAATTGGCTGGTCCGAAATTCGATTCGAATGTTTCATCAGAAAGATGATCTTCTTTTGCTTCGTAGTTCATATCGTGGTTTCCCATCACATTATACCAAGGTAAACCAATTTCTTTCATAACGTCTGCATAAGGTTTTTGAAGGCTCAAATTATCTCCCACCAAATCTCCTAAACTTATTCCCAATACCGCATTTTTCTTGGTATTTTTTACCTCATTTACAATTGCTCTTCTGAAATAATCCAATTGTTTATCGGTGTAAGGCTGTGGATCACCGAAAACTAAAATATCAAAATTTTTGCTTTCATTTTGTTTGTTTAAAGCAAAATTGATCTCTTTCGGAAGCTCACCTGTCGGCGCAGAACCTTTGTATTTATAATCTGCCGGCGAACCTTTTGGTTTGTACTGATAATAATATTGGGGTAAATTGTTTCCGTTAACAGGTGTCATATATCCTGAAGGTTTGATCACGAAAACCGTCTGTCCATCCTGAATCGGTAAGCTGTATCTTCCGTTTTTATCAGTCAAAATAACCTGTGTCCCATTGGAAACCGCTACTCCTTCAATTCCTTTTTCTTTGTTTTCCCTTTTCTGATTTTTGTTGCTGTCTTCATACACATATCCCGAAACAGAAGCCTGTGAAAATGCCATCGCTGAAATTAACAGGCAGGGTATTAAAAATTTTATGTTCATTTTACTTTTTTGCTTAAAATTATTTTGTTGTTAATTGCGGGCTTTATTTAACCTTTTTTGAATAAGTAAACCTCCGTCAGCTCGAGTGTTTTTCGTAATGAAATGAAGAAAAATGTATCGAGAGCATTTTTAATTTAAATTAACTTCTCGATACGATTTTTTCAAAATCTACTCAAAGTGACTGCAGATATCCTTTAGAAAGTTATCCCCAACTTTATTTGCTACGGTTTATTCCACCAAACTTTTATATTAATATTATCACCTCCCATCTGCTGAACTGCTGCCTGATAATTTGATGTGTTTAAAACTCTTGGATTTGGCGGATACATTAATCTTGAAGGCATTAATCCGTTATTCAGAAGGCCTCCGTTGTTTGGTAATACTGGAAAACCCGTTCTTCTTTTTTCAAACCATTGCTGTTGATCTACAAAGAATAAAGCCACATACTTTTGAAGCATAATTCTATCCAAACTTCCGTTGTAAGCAACATTGGTATTGGTAAAATAATTAGCAGGCATTGTCGCTCCCCACTGTTCAATAGTTGCTTTCACTCCATTTTCATAGAAAGTTTGTGCACTTCCCGGAATAATTCCTCTCCATGCCAATTCTGAAAGAATAAACTGTAATTCGGCATAAGGATAAACCAAAATGTTCAATGGTGCTTTTGCGAGATTCTGGTTCATATTGGAAGGCTGATAAGTAAAAACCGTTCCTGATGAGTATCCTGAAGGAGCACCTTTATATCCGATGTTGGTATTAGTCGCCAAATCTTTTGCCTGAGTAAAAAACATAGACATTCTCGGGTCATTATTTGCTTTCATTGTTTCCACTAAAAAAGATGAGGCAGCTCTGCTTGTCGTAAAATCCTGAGGTCTTGCAATTGGAGGAAGAAGTGGTGAAACTCCTGTAATGTTTATTTTTGCAGTTTCTGCATTACTTTGGAAAATAGGATATGTTGTAGGATTGCTGATGATTTCCTGAATTCTTGCAATGACATTCACTTCTCCGTTTTTACTCAAAATCCTTGTTAATAACCTTAGTGAAAGTGAATTACAGAATTTTTTCCAGTTGGTAATTCCGTTCGTGTCGTTATTGGCATTATAGAAAAGATCTGTTCCGGTTAACGGTTTTGTTGTAACAAACAGAGAATTTGCTTTTTTAAGATCATCCAATAACTGTACATAAATATCTTTTTGCGTATCAAACTTCGGCTGGGAAATCCCTTCATCCAGCCTTGAAGCCTCAGTAAAAGGAATATCACCAAAAGTATCGGTAAGGTTGGAAGTAATCCAGGCATTCATTACCAAAGCAATTGCTTCGTAGTTTTTGTCGTTGCTTTTTATTGCAGCTTGTCTAAGATCGTAGATCTGCTTAAGCCATTTGTAGTTGTTATTCCAAAAACCGGCTCCCGTATTTTCTGTAATGTAGTAACGGCTCAGTGAATTTCCTTCATTGGGAAAATCCAGACAGTTCTGCATGATATCAAAAGTAAAATCATTTGCCCTCATGTAGTTAACAGAAGCCATATTATACTGAACCGGTGCCAAAAAGCTCGAAACTTCGGGATCAAGGATTTTACTGTTGTCCACGTTGATCTCATCCATTGTTCTGTCGCAAGAAATTGAGGCTATACCTAAACCTGCCAAAAGGAAATATTTAAAAATTGTTTTTTTCATGTCTTAAATAATTAGAATTTTACATTAAGCTGGAATCCTACAGTTCTGGCTGTCGGCAATTGTCCCATTTCCACTCCGGGCGTGATGGTAGAGTTATCTAAAGTTGCAGCTTCCGGGTCGAACAGCGGGAATTTTGTCCACATCCAAAGGTTTTTCCCAAAAATTGCCAGAGTAAGATCTGTAATTTTTAAAGGCTGTATAACAGATTTAGGGAAAGAATAGGCTATTCTTGCATCTCTAAGCTTGATGAAGGAAGTATCGAAAGTATTCGTTTCAACATTCGCTCTTCTCCAGTAATCTGCGTAATAAGTAGGTACTGCAACACCTTTTGTATTAGGAGAATAAGATCCGTCAGGATTTTGTACAACACCCTGCCCTACAATAAGACCATCCGGATTATCTCTTCCTGCCAAAGTATGTTCTAATTTACCCTGCTCTGTCATCTTGTGATGAGACTGAGAGTATGCCATACCTTTATATTGGCCATCAAATGAGAAACTTACCGTTACATTTTTAATCCTAAATTCATTTTGAATTCCGGCTCTCCATTTCGGAAATGCGTTTCCGATCTTTTTCATTGCGGTAGGTTTAGCCGTTAAACCATCTGTACCGAAAACCACTTGTCCGTCGGGAGAATACATTAATCCATAACCATACAGGTCACCAATTGACCCGCCAACTACGGCATTATAATATACCACTCCTCCTACACTTGCCATGGTATAAGGTTCACCCTGAAATTCTGCAGGTAAGGAAAGAATTTTATTTCTGTTCATCGACCAGTTGGCAGAAACATTCCATGAGAAGCTTTTATTTTTGATAGGATAAGCGTTCATCATCAATTCCACTCCTCTGTTTCTTATCTCTCCTGAATTAATAACTCTTAAGGAATAACCTGTTTCCCAAAGTACCGGTACATTTCTGATAATCTGATCCACCGAATTACTTTGATATACTGTCGCATTGAAAGTAAGCCTGTTTTTGAACAAACTAAAATCCATCCCGCCTTCAATATTGGTAATCATTTCCGGTCTTAAATTAGGATTGGCATATAAGTTCGGTATTTCTACAGATCCCGGGAATGAACTTACACTGTAATAATTTTCCAACTGATAAGGCTCTGTAGCATTTCCGATTCTTGACCATGAAGCTCTTAATTTCCACATATTCAAATTATTGCTTTTAAGCCCGAAAATATCGGAAAGTATAAAAGATGAAGCTACTGATGGATAAAAATAAGAACGGTTTGCTTTTGGAAGTGTACTGCTCCAGTCGTTACGTGCCGTGAAATCTAAAAATATTTTTTCTTTATAATTTAAAGTTAATAAAGCATATAAGCTGTTTACATATTTGTCATAGGGAGTTGGAATTTTAAAATCCTGCGCCTGTGCATTGGTAAGACTATACACTCCCGGATTTTTAAGACCTATGGCATAATAGTTCTGTGTTTTCTGCTCTTCATACTGAGAACTTGCTCCTCCGGTTGCAGTCAGATTAATACTACCGATTGCAGTTTTATAATTGACCATCAAATCATTATTGAAATTGAAACCGTCAATGTATTGCTCGCGGTAATAACCTTTTAAATAATTGGCTGAGCTCCAAGGTCTTTTCTGAGTACGTAATTCATCATTCAAAATAATTCCTGATCTTAGCAGGACATCAAAATGCTTATCAATCTGATAATTTAAGCTTATGTTACCCGTAATATTTTTCTTGTTTAAGCTATTGGTCATTTCATAAGCAATCAGGTATGGATTATCAATATATGAACTGAATGGATGAATCTGGTCTACCTGATCCTGCCCAGGCTTCCAGATTGGTCTGTACCATGCCAAATCTACGTTCGGATTCTGGAAAATCATGAAATAGGAAATAGACTGGTTATTGTATCCTGTTGCCGGAAGATTATCACTCTTTGTCTGGCTGTAGCCTAATTTTACATTTGCCTTTAATTTTGAGCTTAATTTATGATCTACTGATATTGCAGCATTCCATCTTTCCATGCCTGTATTCGGCATCATCCATTCATTATTCAGGTAAGTAAGGGATGTTCTGTATGCTGTTTTATCATTGGAGCCTTCGATGGAGATGTTGTTGGAATATGTTGTTCCGACCTGCCAGAAATCTTTGATATTGTTTTTATAAGGTCTCCAAAGCTGTCTTTCTTTGCTTTGTCCGCCAACTGTAGGATCATACTGATAATAATACTGTCCGTTGAATTTTGGCCCAAAAGCGCTACTTGTTCCTCCGGTACTTACTCCATCCGCCGAAGCTCCGTAAGAATAGTAATAATTTCCGTTCTTATCTTTCGTCATCGTTCCCTGTCCGTATTCATACTGCCAATCCGGCCATTTCAATACAGAATCAAAGCTTGTATAAGAATTTAATGTAACCTGAAGTCTGCCATCTTTATTCTTCCCCGATTTGGTTGTGATCATTACAGCTCCTTTAGCTCCTCTGGAACCATACAAAGCGGCCGCAGTAGGACCTTTAAGAATTGTAATACTTTCGATGTCATCCGGATTGATCGTATTAAGATCATTACCGTAATCAATCGGAACGTCGCCTCCCGAACCTGCTCCGTAAGCCGGTGTTCCTGATCCTACCGTTCTTCCGTTCATCGGTATACCATCTACTACAATCAGAGCCTGATCCTCAAAACCATTCATGGATACATCACCCCTTAAAGTAATTCTTGCTGTAGCCATCGGTCCTGCTCCCGCTGTCTGAATCTTTAAGCCTGCTACTTTACCTTCCAGAGCACCTGTCCAGTTATTGTTTTGAGTTCTTAAAAGCTGTTCAGATTCGATAGTTTCTGTAGAATATCCGAGAGCCTTGTTTTGCCTTTTGATCCCCAGAGCTGTTACTACTACCTCATCAATGTTTTTAATGGTGTCTCGCTTTGCCTTTTGTTGAGCCGCCAAGTTTACACTGACTAGTCCTAATAATGATAAAATGAGTACTTTTTGTGTCTCTTTACGCATATCCTTTTTGTTTGCGCAAAATTAAAACGACATTATGAGTATGACTTTAATACTATTTTAACGTTTATTAAAGAATTATTAAACATCATACTAATTTAATTTTAACAAAAAAACACATACATTTGGTTAACAACAGGTTAAAATAATTAAGGATTTTTAATATAAAAGCTTGCGTTTATTTATCTAATTTTATTGTCTTTTCCTGAGAAAATAAAATATACCACAGAAATACCACAATTCAATAACAGGTTAAAATTATTTACTATTTAACCCGATAAAAAAACAGTCCGTCTCAATAAAGAGACAGACTGGTATAATCGGCTACTAAATTTAAAAAATTACTTTTTGAGCTGATCAGGAATGTTGGTTGTAATAAATCCTATTCCCTGCTTTTTTAATTCATCTGCAACAGCAACATCATTCACTGTCCATGCATTGGTGATTAATCCCAAAGCTTTCGCATCAGCAATCCATGTCGGATTTTTCTGGAATACACTGAAATGATAGTCGATTCCGTCTAAACCTTCTTCTTTGATCTGTTGTGGAGATAATTCTCCTTTTAAATACTGAACTTTAAAACTTGGTTCCAGTTTTTTAATTTCCTTGCAAATATTTAAGCTGAAAGAAATAAAATCGCATTGACCTCCCAACTTCATATCCTTGATCATTTTGATTGTTTTTGCCGTCAATTCATCTTCTTTTTCCTTGGTTTTATCCGGCTTTATTTCAACAACCAATCGTAAAGCTTTGTCTTTTTTCCCTTGCTTCAGATAATCCTTTAAAGTAGGGAAATCTTCACCGTTTGATAATTTTACTTTCTTTAATTCTTTAAAATCGGTTTCAGAAATTTCCATTTTCGCGTGATGCTCATCGTGGTTTACAACCAAAACACCATCTTTCGTCATTCTCACATCGAACTCTGCTCCATAAATCTTCAAGTTCTGCGCATTCTCCAACGATTTCAAGGAGTTTTCTGTTGTCGGTGGCTGCGTCTGCCAATAACCTCTGTGCGCGACAATCTGGGTTTGTGCCTTCATGATAACTGTACTTAAAACTGCTAACCCTAAGATAATTTTTTTCATAATATAAATTAGATATTTAAAACAAAAGTCTTTCAACTTTTTGTTAAAGGTATATAAATTTAAGTGAATGGTCAATTTTGCTTCGCAAGTCAATAGTCATTTAAATAAAACTGAATTGACAATGAAATAAGTTCAAAACTGACCATTCATAATTTCACATCCTAATTAGAATGAATATTTTGCTCCAATCTGAATCTGGTAAGGATTTCCTGATAATGGCTCCAGTCCGCTTGTGTTCAAGCTGTATTTAAGCTGTTTCGTAACCGGATCGAATCCTGTAATTCTGTAAAGCGCTGTATTTCCGTAAGATTTATTAACGCCCCATTCTTTGTTAAGCAAGTTAGCCACGTTGAAAATATCAACCGAAAGTTCAAATGCCCCAATTTTTTCAAACTTGATCTTTTTTGCGACACGAACGTCCCAAACTCCATAGAATCCGTTCTTTCCGCCGTTTCTTTCTGCAATCTTGTTGTTGTAATCTGTGATGTAGTTTTTCAATGCTTTTCCTACTTCAGGATTATCAATTAAGGTTTGGGTAAGATTCGGGAAGATATATGCCAGATCGTTGCTATCAACAAAATCTCCGTTTACGTTTCCACCTGCCGTTAAAGAGAAACGTGTTCCGCCCATTCCGGCGTATCTGATCCCCAAAGTAAATCCTGCAATCGTCGGTGAGTTACCATAAATAACCACTTTGTTTCTAAACTGGTTGTCTGAATAGGTCATTCTCAGGTCTCTCGGATCGCTTGCAACCGGAGTTGACAACGTTGCAGAATTCGCTACGTTTCCATTATAGGAAGTATTGTCTTTAATGTCTGCCCAAGTGTAACTTGCCGTGATCTCACCGTCTTTCCAGTAACGGTAGCTTGTATCGACTACAAATGAAAACTGGTTCACCTTTCCGTCGCTTACCAATTCCAGAACTCTTCCGAAATTCTTGTTGATTCTTCCGTCTTTCCAGTTCATCGTTCCGTTGGCAGCAATGGTAGCGGCAGAAACGTAAACTCCTCTTCCCCCTTCATTATCCAAAGTGAAATATGGGTTTGCCTGCATGTTTCTGTCATAATAGAAATAGTTGTTTCTTCCTAAAGCCATATAACCTGCCACTCCCGCTCTGAATCTTTCGTTGAAGAAATGCGTGTAAGAAATATTCGCTTTGTAAACCACAGGAATTTTAGCGTCTTTCCCAGTATAATTAATGGTTGGAATTTGGTTCTGAGCCAATGTAGGAACTGTGCTGTAATCATTTCTATAGCTATTGAAGTCCGGAACAGGAACATCTTTACCAGTCACATCTACCGTTGCCAAATGTCTGCCATCAAAAACCAAATTATTGATAATCATATAATTATTAATATCAGATGAGAAAATACCGGCTCCGAATTTTAAGAAATCTTTGTTACCTTCATTAATATTCCAATCAAACTGGAATCTTGGCTGAATGATGAATGACTTGATCTGATTATCTGTTCTGATGCCCATTTCATCATACAATTTTTGGTTAAGTTCTGCTTTCGGATAACCTCCGTAGTCTAATCTTAAACCAGCCATTAAATCTAAACCTTTAGCAATTTTGGTCTGAATCTGCCCGTAAACTCCCAAGTTGTAAATATTGGATTTCACTGAAGGATCATCCATCAAAGGAACTTCTCTGTAAAATCTGTACGCGATAAGATTGTTAAAATTATATAAATTATCACCGCCATTTGCGCTAGGATTTTCTCTGAAATGGAATCTTCCGTTCACCTCACTTCCGTAGATCGATTTTGCCATCGTGTACATGAGATCTGCTCCGAAAGTATATTTGATTTTATCTGTATTATAATATAAATTGTCGACAAGCTGGAAAACATTATTTCTGAAACTTTCCTGCCCGAAGCGGTGACCTCCGATCTGAATATTCGTTGCTTTATCCTTTCCATCAATGCTGGAAACAATATTTTCAACGATCGCTCTCGGAAGAGCGTGCCCCAATTCATCATTTTGGTAGCTGTCCTGCGCTGTGTAAAGGTATTGAGCCTTTAATTCGTTGGTCATGTTAGGTTTCAGGTTGGATCTTAAAGTCAATAATAAACTGTTATCCAGGTTTTTATCATTTCCATAAGATTCAAAAGCATTGATTGCTGTGTTGTCTCCTAACCCGTTTTTATTTAAATCGTAAGTAAAATTGTTTCTTAATGTCAGTAAGTTTTTATCATTGATTTGCCAGTCTAAACGTAAAAATGCAGCGTCCGAATTTCTCACTTTATCAAAACTTCCAAATTGCGGTGAATTTCCAACGCCATATTTTGCTCTTGCAATGTCTAGGAATTTATTTAAAGTTGCTGTGGTTGTATTTAATCTCAACTCGTCGTCGTGAGATTTGATATCTGCAATCTGCAACGGTCGTGAATCCAGCTGATGATCCCACGCAACGAAGAAATGCAGTTTATTCTTAATAATCGGACCACCCAAAGAGAACCCGAACTGAGACGTAGAGAAATCATTATTAATTTTATTTCCTCTGATATCATATTTGCTCGAAAGCCAGTTTGTTCTTAAATATTCCCAGGCACTTCCTGAAAATTTGTTCGTTCCTGATTTTGTAACCGCACTTATCGTTCCTCCTCCGCTTCTTCCCAGCGTAACATCGTATTGGTTGGTTGTAATTTTAAATTCACGAACTGCTTCCATAGAAATTGAAAAAGGAGCACCACTTCGGCTGGTTGTTGCACCCGCTGAAGTCGGATTTTTCGCCGTCATTCCATCAATTGTAAAGTTCGTGGAAGAACTCAGCTGCCCGGAAATACTTCCGTTTTTACCACTGAGAGGAGAAAGCTCCGCCAAATTGGTAAAGTTTCTTCCGTTTACAGGTAAAACCGCAATATTTTTAGCAGACATTGATGTTGCAGCACCCAGGTTTCCGATTTTGTTTTTCAGATTTCCAACGACAACCACTTCTTCAATGGATTTTTCACTGCCCAGATCCATGTTTACCGTTACCTGATCGCCAAAGTTAACGTTATAACCTTCCCTTTTTTCATCATTTACGATTACTGTATACGGTCCGCCCAAAGGAATTTCCTTGAAAATATATTCTCCTTTTGAGTTGGTTTCCGTTTCTGTTTTAAAACCTGTCGATTCGTTGATAATCGTTACTTTCACTTTTTCCTGAGCCGTTTTTCCAACTCCCGTTACTTTCCCTACAATCGAAGCCTGAGTAGTTTGTGCATATGCAAACGTTCCGAAACTCAAGAACAACAATCCCAATACAATCTTTACTTTTCTCATTATCAAAATTTAGCTGGCGCAAAGGTATCCTGACTTCGGTAGACGCTTGTTTACGGGAGTTTTAAGAATTTTTCAATTAAATTATAACATTATGTTAAATCAATGTAAACAGGAATTTTATCCTATACAAAATCAATTCATTGGAATATGTTACATCTTTTTAATTTTCTCAGAATATTTAATTCCCTTATTTTTTAAATTGGAATTACTTTAATTATTTTTGCTGAAAAGATAGAAACCCAATGTCCGAAAACATCCAACAAAAAATAGAAGACCTGCGTAAAGAACTTCACCAGCATAACGAAAATTATTATCTCCTTGATACTCCGACAATTTCGGATTTTGACTTTGATATGCTGCTGGAAGAACTTCGCGATCTGGAAGCCAAACATCCCGAATTTTACGATGAAAACTCGCCTACCGTGCGTGTCGGCGGTGGAATTACAAAGGTTTTCCCGACGGTTCAGCACAAATTCAGAATGTATTCTCTGGACAATTCTTACGATTTTGATGATCTTGAGGACTGGGAAAAAAGAATCATTAAAACCATTGATGAACCTGTACAATTTGTTGCAGAACTAAAATATGATGGCGCTTCGATCTCCATTTTATATGAAAACGGAAAGCTGGTTCAGGCTGTGACGCGTGGTGATGGCTTTCAGGGAGATGAAATTACGGCCAATGTGCGTACCATTTCGGATATTCCGTTAAAACTGAAAGGCGATTTTCCTGCACATTTCTTTATGCGTGGTGAGATTTATTTAACGAGAAAAAACTTCGACAAAATCAACAAACAGCGTGAAGAAGACGGCCTTGATCCCTTTATGAATCCCAGAAATACAGCAAGCGGAAGTCTGAAAATGCAGGACAGCGGTGAAGTGAGAAAACGCGGATTGTCATCAGTTCTGTATCAGTTTATTTCTGAAGAAACTCCGGCGGAATCGCATTGGGAATTGCTCCAGAAAGCACAAAGATGGGGCTTCAAAACATCTCAGCAGGCAAAATTGTGCACAACTTTGGATGAGGTAAAGGAATTTATCAATTTCTGGGATATTGAAAGACATAATCTTCCTTTTGAAATTGACGGTATTGTATTAAAAGTCAATTCATTAAAACAGCAAAGACAACTTGGCTATACCGCAAAATCTCCACGTTGGGCAATGGCTTATAAATTTAAAGCTGAAAAAGTAGAAACTGAATTGCAAAGCGTATCTTACCAGGTCGGAAGAACGGGAGCCATTACTCCGGTTGCGAATTTAAAACCTGTTTTATTAGCTGGAACGATTGTAAAAAGAGCGTCTCTACATAATGAAGATATCATTAAAAAACTTGATCTCCATGAACATGATTTCGTGTATGTAGAAAAAGGAGGTGAAATTATTCCTAAAATCGTTGGCGTAAACACAGAAAAAAGAACCGACGAAAGCAAAGAAATCGAATACATCAAACATTGCCCGGAATGCGGAACTGAGCTGGTAAAAATTGAAGATCAGGCGATCCATTTCTGCCCGAACGAATTGCACTGTCCGCCGCAGGTTGTGGGAAGAATGATCCATTATGTTTCGAGAAAGGCTTTAAATATTGAAAATCTGGGAAGCGAAACCATCGAACAATTGTACAGGGAAAGACTGATCGAAAATCCTGCAGATTTTTATGTTTTAACCAAAGAGCAGCTTCTTCCATTAGAAAGAATGGCGGAAAAATCTGCGCAGAATATTATTTCAGGAATCGAAAAATCAAAAGAAATTCCGTTTGAAAAAGTATTATACGGAATCGGGATAAAGCATGTAGGAGAAACGGTTGCAAAGAAATTAGTCAAGAATTTCCCAACGATTGAAGAACTGAAAAATGCGACGGTGGAAGAACTTTGTCAGGTTGAAGATATCGGAACTAAAATTGCGGTGAGCCTTGTTGATTTCTTCAATAACTCTGAAAATATTTTAATGCTGGAAAGATTAAAATCTTATGGTGTAAAACTGGAGAAAGGAGAAAGTACCAATGAAGTTTTGTCCAATGTTTTAGAAGGAAAAACGTTCCTTTTCACCGGAAAACTTTCTTTATTCACCAGAGAAGCGGCGGAAGAAATGGTAGAAAAACACGGCGGAAAAAATATTTCGGCTGTTTCTAAAAACCTGAATTTCCTTGTCGTGGGTGAAAAAGCGGGAAGCAAACTTAAAAAAGCTCAGGACATTGGAACGATTGAGATTTTGGATGAGCAGCAATTTTTGGATTTGGTTGAGAAACAATAGAAAACAGAAATATCGTTATAAAGGCTGTCTTTTCAGGCAGTCTTTTTTATTTTAACTATGCTCAAAAACATATAACGCATCGGAAATCTCTCTTGCAAATCTTTGATTTTCATTTTCATAAAGATAAAATCCTATTTCAAGGTTTTTTACATTTTCTTTACTCCATTTTAAAAATTTATCATAATCCTTTTCGTCAAAATCTTTAGACCTATCTTTTTCATTTATAAAGTCCTGATAATGGTTTTGAATAAAGTCTACGTAAATTATAAAGCTATTTTCAGTAATATTAACATTCCAAAGTTGTAATAATTGGTCAATATCTTTTGTCAGTTTATAAATTCCGTAAAATAAATCATTATCAAAATAAGTCATTTTCTTAAGGTAATATTCCCACCATTCAAAAAGGAAAATTTCAATTGCTTCCTGCTCATCCGGCTCCCAGGTTTTCCAATGTCCATAATCCAGTTTTCCGAAAATCACAACAATAGAAACGCCTAAATGATCATCTACTAAAAGCTCTAATATTCTTGGCAAAAAATGTTTAAAATCATTCACATTACCAAAAGTTGTCATTGCTTTCAAAGCGTATCGTGTGAGATCTTCTTCCTGTAAATCTCTCAATTCCTTGCTATGTATTTTATCTTTATCCGAATCAGAAACACAACAAGGGCATCCAATAATTTTGGAATTGAGTTCGTATTTAGAAAATACTGAGTACAAATTTTCAATCGCTCTTTCTAATTTTTGAGGAAACATCTTCAGTTTTTATTACAAACACAATATAGTCATTTGCCCTTATATCAAAAGAATTATTGTAATTTTAATACGTTAAAACTGTAAAAAGATGGAATTTTTAAAGGATCATTCTATTCAAAACGAATTGCTGTTGATATTTATTTCCGTACTTCTCGGGATTTTTATTGGGACAGAACGTGAATACAGAAACAAATCTGCGGGATTACGCACCTTTATTCTGGTTTGCTTCGGGTCTTGTCTGTTCACCATTCTTTCCATTAAAATTGGAGTTGCCAATCCGGATCGTCTGGCAGCCAATATCATTACCGGAATTGGTTTTCTGGGCGCCGGTGTTATTTTTAAAGGAGACAATAAAATAGACGGAATTACCACTGCAACTACTATTTTTGCCACAGCTTCCATCGGGATGGCCGTAGGTTCAGGCTATGTTTACCTTTCGTTGCTGGGAACTGTTTTGGTTCTGATTGTTCTTAATTCTTTAACTTATTTTGAAAGATTTATTGATAAAAAACATAAAATCAGGGAATACAAAATAGCGGTTACCACTTATCATGACGTTAAACATTGCGAAGAACTTTTTCAGAAAAACAATTTAAAATTCCTCCTTTCCAAACAGCAATATACACAGGGAAACTTAGCAACCACCTGGATTATATCCGGAAATAGCCAGCATCACGAAGCTTTAATGAAAAACCTTATGGAAGATGAAAAAATAATCGCCTATCAGTTTTAGATAAAAAAGACTGGAAAATCTCTCCAATTTCTCTCTAAAAACATACAAATTTGAAAGTCTGAGTTCTCAATTTTATCTTCATACTAAAAACATTAAACTCAAAACTTTAAACTTCAAAACTCATATTTTCTTTGTAAATTGGGGCAAAATTTTGATTATGACAAAAAAGATACTTTTATCTGTATTTCTTTTGCCGGCTGCGATGACGTTTGCACAGCAATATGGTGGAATGTGGATTCCAACAGAGCTTAATGAAAAGGAAATGAAAGATTTAGGAATGAAAATCTCTGCAAAAGATATCTTCAATCCTCAAAAAGCAAGTATAAAAGATGCTGTAGTGCAATTCAACGGTGGATGTACTGCGGAAATTATTTCGCCAAAAGGTTTATTACTAACGAATCACCACTGTGGTTACGGACAAATTCAGGCACATTCAACCGTTGAGAATGATCTTTTATCCAACGGTTTCTGGGCAAAAAATCCTGAAGGAGAGCTTCCGAATCCTGGAGTTACGGTAGATTTTATTGTTGATATTAAAGATGTATCCACACAAATTTTGGAGGGGACGGATAATCTTCAGGAACCCGAACTTTCTAAACAGATTGCCAAAAATATTGAGATTTATAAAAACTCTCAGAAAACAGAACCTTACCAGTCGATTTCTGTAAAATCAATGTATTACGGAAATAAATTTTATGCCTATACTATTGAAACCTATAAAGATATTCGTTTGGTAGGTGCACCGCCACAAAGCATAGGGAAATTTGGTTCTGATACCGATAACTGGGTGTGGCCGAGACATACGGGAGATTTCTCGATGTTCAGAATTTATGCTGACAAAAATAATAAGCCAGCCGAATATTCAAAAGACAATGTTCCTTACGTACCAAAGCATTATCTTCCAGTTTCTATCAAAGATAAAAACGAGAACGATTTCACTTTCGTGTTTGGGTTCCCGGGAAGAACTACCGAATATCTTCCTGCCATCGCTGTTGAAAAAATCATGAAAGAGATTGATCCTGCGAGAATTGCGGTGAGAGATGTCGCTCTGAAAACTCTGGATGAAAAAATGCGTACCGACGATGCAACCCGTATCAAATATGCATCCAAATATGCTTCTGTTGCCAACTATTGGAAAAAATGGATCGGCGAAGTGGAAGGTCTGAAAAAATCCAATGCTGTTGAGAAAAAAGTAATGTACGAAGGATCTTTGGTTTCTAAAAATCCTGATGTAAAGACAACTTTAGATCAATTAAATAAACTATACAACGACCAGGCTCCGTTTGCATTAAATAATGCCTATTACTCTGAAACCATCAGAAATGCAGAGACTTTAATGCTTGCCAGCCTTTATTACAACTACATTTCTTCGGTAGAAGCCGGAAGAATGGATGAAAAAGGAACAACCGCCTTCAAAAACAGGCTGACTTCTTTTTACAAAGACTACAGTGCAGAATTAGATTCTAAAGTAACGGCTAAATTATTGTCGTTATATGCCAACAAAACGGCTCCGCAATTCTTGCCGGCAGGATTTGATAAGTATAAAAATGAAATGCAGAATATCATT
Organism: Chryseobacterium arachidis; assembly: GCF_900129245.1. Lineage (GTDB taxonomy): Bacteria > Bacteroidota > Bacteroidia > Flavobacteriales > Weeksellaceae > Chryseobacterium > Chryseobacterium arachidis. The sequence continues at coordinate 177,402 of NZ_FQUT01000001.1, read as the reverse complement.
TCTTTTGAAGATACTTCTAAAAACTCAATCATTACAGGAAGAGCTGAAGTGAATGGTGCATCTTTAAGCAAAGACGTAGAAAAAGCATTTTCTAATCAGGATAAATTGATCAAAACCCTGAAAAAAGATCCTGTTTATCAGCTTTACATTTCTCTAAGAGATACGTATATGACGAAAGCAGATCCTCAGTACACATCTCTACAGACGAAAATCGATGCTTTACAAAAGACTTTCATGGCACAGCAAATGGCAACGGATAAAGACAAAAAATTCTTCCCGGATGCTAACTCTACACTTCGTGTAACATACGGAAAAGTAAAAGGTTCTTCACCAAGAGATGCGGTTTCTTACAACTATCAGACTCATTTGGCGGGAGTTATGGAGAAATATATTCCGGGGGATTATGAATTTGATGTTCCTAAAAAACTGATCGATCTTTACAACAAAAAAGATTTTGGAAACTATAAGGATAAAACAGGTGATGTTCCTGTAGGATTTACTGCAACCAACCACACAACGGGTGGAAACTCAGGAAGTCCGGCTCTTGACGCCAACGGAAATCTTGTAGGATTAAACTTCGACAGACAGTGGGAAGGAACGATGAGTGATATCAATTACGACCCACGCTTCAGCAGAAATATCATGGTTGATACCAAATATATTCTTTTCATTATTGATAAATATGCCGACTCCAAATGGCTGATCGATGAAATGAAGGTTATTAAATAATCTGGATCAACATTACAATATAAAATATCCCGAAAGACATCCTTTCGGGATATTTTTATTATAAATTATTTTGAAAATTTCTTATTTTAATTAATATTATCCTATAAAAAATACATTTAAATAAATTAAATTTATTAACTTACTGATATTAATTCCAAATCCTTATTCTATGTTACAAAAATTATCTTTTTATTTCGTTTTAGGTATTTTCCTGATCAATTATTCCAACGCACAGACAAGCATTTTAGCCATTAATTCTACCACAAAAACTGTTGCCAAGCTAAGTGCCACAGACGGATCGGTCATTAATGCGAATTTCATCAATCTTACTTCACAAAATCCGGGAACGATTAAAGGAATCATTCAGGTTCAGAACAAAATATGGATCTCCGATCAAACCTCTAATGCCATTTATATTTGTAATATTGACGGCAGCTACTCTTCTACTATTCCGTCTTCAGCAGGATTAAGCAATATCCGAGGCCTGAATATCGTGAATAATGAAGTCTGGGTTACCGTCGCCGGAACGGCCAATGGTGCTACAGCAAACTCTATCAAAAGATTTGATTTTTCGGGAAATTCATTGGGTAACTATACTACCATCGGATCTCCTTTTGATGTTTTGGATAATGGTTCTGGATCCGCTTACGTAACGTCTTTCAATACCGAAGGAATTCAAACCATTTCGTATAATGGTACTATAACCGGAAATCTTGTTCAGTCGGGAGTGTTATCAGGAATTCAGCAAATTAATAAAACACTGGACGGAAATATTTTGGCCTCTGTTTTTTCCAACTTGAGCAGCGCAGGAAATAACGCCGGAATTTATCTCATCTCTGCAGCTAACGGAAATATCCTGAACAAATGGCCTGTGGGAGGCCCAAGAGGAGCTATACAAACAGAAAACGGCAATTATCTTTACTCTACAAGCAATGGTGTTTACAGCCTGAATCCTTCCACCGGAGCGTCTACACAAATCATTGCAGGAGGATATCAATATTTTGGTAAACTTAACACCTCGCTGATGGCTGTTACTGAAGCGAAAACATTCACCGCTTCTGTTTATCCCAATCCTACTTCAGGGATTATTTCCCTGAAATCTAAAGAAGAAATTGGTACTGCGATCTTATATTCTTTAGACGGTAGGGTAGTGAAAACCTTTACTGGGTTAAAAGGAAATGAAGAAAAATTAGATATTTCGGAATTGCCTGCCAATACCTATATCCTCAAACTTCAAACGAAACAGGGAGAAGCAAAATCAATGAAAATCATTAAAAAATAAAAGAAAAAGAAGGCTGTTATCATGAAACAGCCTTCTTATTATTAATGTCCGAAAATATCTTTTAAACTTACTTCTTTAAAGCTACCCATTTGGTTGACAGCTTCCCTATTCAGGTTTTCTTTTTTACCTATAATTGCTGTATTAAAATGGATAGGTTTGATATCCGTATTGTAAAACTGTCTTAAATCTTCAAATTTCAGATTTCCGATCTGCCTGTAAATATCCTGTCTGAAATCGTGATGAATATTCAGTTTTTTTAACCTCAATTGATTAAAGAAAATATTCGTTCGGGTTACACGCTGTGAGGCAATCTGTTTTAAGGCCGCATTTTTTGCATTTTCAAACTGAATCGGAACTTCGGGAAGCTCGGCCATCAGCTCTGTCATGGTGTCGACGGCAATCTGCAGTTTATCGGGCTGCGTACCAATGTAAGTAGTGATGTAATCCGGATGATTCAGCTCTGCATTCGCTGCATAAGAAACGTAAGCAGAATATGCCAAACTCTTGCTCTCACGGATTTCCTGGAAAACGATGGACGACAACCCTCTTCCAAAATATTCATTGAATACATTGATTTTGCCAAAGTTTTCAGGATTTACATAGTTTCCTTTTCCTACTTTACCCATTTCCATCTGTACCATATCATAGTCGGTAAAATAGACATTTCCAATCGTTTCAGGCTCGGGATATTGCTTCGGCTCCGGAATCTGAAGGCTTTCATTGTCGATATAATTCTCAATATATGATTTGAAATTCTCAAAATCTTTCCCGTAAAAGAATATCTGATAAGGAAATCTGAATAAGTTTTTCATTCTGTCTGTAAACACTTCGACATTACTGCTTTCAAGTTCAGCTTTCGAAATAATATCTGTAAATCTGGAAAACTCTCCCAGCTTCGCATAGTTCGTTAATGCCGACATAATTCTTCCTTTATCTTTTTTAACAGCCGCTCTGTTCTCCAAAACCGTTTCCACAAACTGGCTGTAAATTTCCTGATCAGGTTTTACATCATACAGCCAATGCTGAAGCAGCTTAATTCCTTTTTCAATGTTTTCTTCGAGACCGTTAAGAGAAATGATCAGCTGATCATTGGATGTCTTAAAATCATTGGTTACTCCAATTTTAAAGAACTCTTTTTTAAGATCTTCAGGAGAAAAATCCTCCGTTCCCAAATATTGTAGAACCTGTGTGGAAATTCCCAAATCTCTGTCGTGATCGCTTCCTAAAGGAAAAATAAAATGCACCTGGGCAATGTCGTTATATTTATTTTTAACAAAATTTAATTTTTTATCCTTAACAATATCTGTTTTAATTTCTTTCTGATAATCAATAAACTCAGGTTGGATATCTGCGGTTTTTTCAGCTAAAATATGTTGTAAAAATTCCGACTGTGCTTCACGATTAATCTTTATCGGGGTAATTCCTGGATTTTCCACTCGGATTAATTTATCATTGATTCCTTTTTCTTTATAGACAATGACGTAATTTTCTTTAAAAAAGTCGTTGGCAAAAGCAACTACATCTTCTTTTGTAAATTCTGCATATTCATCCATCTCGTTCAGCTCCTGCTCCCAGGTTCTGCCTTTAATGTAGGTATCGTAAAGATTAGTGGCCAAACCATCTGCTGTTTCCAGCGTTTTCATTCTCTGAATTTTGAAATCATTGATAATAGCAGGAAGCATCCAGTCCGGAAATTCGCCTTTTTTCACCAATTCGATCTGCTCCATCACCAACTCTTTCGCCTCATCAAGAGTTTGGGTTTCTTTCGGAACCGCAACGATTGAGAAATATCCGTATTGCTTCAGCCCAACTGAATAGGCCTGCCCCCAAAGTAATTTCTGAGTCTGGTTGATATTAAGATCCATTAATCCCGCTTCTCCTCTATTGCTCAGAATATTGACCACAATATCTGCCAGCATTGCTTCCCTTGTACCGTAACGTTCAGTTCTCCAAGCCAACTGAACTCTCGGTGTCGTAGGACTTTTTACCGTTCTCTTCACAATTTCTGTAATGGGCTGTTCGATAATTGCCGTTTTTTCCGGGAGTTCTCTGTAAGGAATTGCCCCGAAATACTGATCAACCAGCTGAATGGTTTCTTCAAAATCCAAATCTCCAACCAAGACCATCGCGTAATTGTTCGGAACATAATATTCATCAAAATATTTATGTATAGCCTTCATAGAAGGGTTTTTCAGGTGTTCCGCTTTTCCTAAGGTGGTTTGCTGCCCGTTCGGATGAGTTGGAAATAAAGCGTCCATCAGCTCATAATTCACCAATCTCGAATCATTATCCTGCGCCCTGTTGAATTCTTCGTAAACAGATTCTAGCTCGGTATGAAAAAGCCTTAAAGTCAGTTCTGAAAAACGTTCTTTCTCCACCTTCAGCCATTTTTCAAGCTCATTATTGGGTACATTATTTTTATAAACCGTTTCATCAAACCAAGTGTGTGCATTGGTTCCTGTTGCACCTAATGACGAAATTGCTTTATCATATTCATTTGCGATAGCGTATTGGCTTGCTTCCTGAGAAATTTCGTCTATTTTTTTATAGATTTCTTTCTTTTTCTCAGCATCCTGTTCAGCCTTATGATCTTCATACAGGTCTGAAATACAGTTTAATAAATCACTCTCCTTTTCCCAATTCTGAGTTCCCAATTTTGAAGTCCCTTTAAACATCATGTGTTCAAGATAATGCGCCAAACCTGTATTATCAGCAGGATCATTATTGCTCCCCGTTCTTACCGGAATATAGGTCTGAATTCTCGGAGCATCAAAATTCTGGGCAAGAAAAACTTGTAATCCATTTTTCAAAGTATATATTCTTACCTTATTTTCGTCATTGGAAATCGTGATATATTCGTAATGATTAGAATCTTTATGATGAGTTTCTGTATAGGTCTTTATCTTCATAAGTTAATTTTATCTGCCCTTCTCATTGAGTGCATCTTACAAATTTACGGATTCATAAAAGAAAACTAAACATCCATCGTTGTGATTTATAAAATTGATTAATCATGATATCATGAAAAAACCTATCTTAGAGCATTAAAGCTTTTAACCTTTTGAAATAATTAAAAATGTCTGATCTTTTCTTTCTCTGCTTTGTTGCAGGTTTGGTCTTATTTGCTGTCGGGAAATGCATTTACTTCTTTATAGAAAAAAAGAAAATTGTGGCCAGCTGTAAGCTTCCTGCTTCAATTGAACTGAAGAATATAAGCGGCACTATTTTTACGGACGCAGGCAGAAATAAAAGGTTTGAACAGTGTTTTTTCCATATTCTTATCAATGAAAACTCAATTTTTTTGTTTTCTATCGGTTTCAGTTTTATTCCCAATAAAGTCACGAACCTTCTATTTTCGAATTCCAACAGAACAAATACAAGGAAACCTACCCTTTTAAGAGAATATAAAATTGATCACCAAAGCATTGAATTTGTATATTATCCCGAATATCTTATGAACAGGCATAAAAAGATAACCCTGAAAAACCTTAACCAAGAGCAAATCTCAATTTTTGAAAATTTATTAGATGGAAAAAGCAGAAGATTTTATTAATATGAAAGTAGAACTTATACCTGTTATAGAAATTACGAATTATGATGAGGATATACCGATGCCTCCTTCCGGCCCTTATTGGGAATTTCCCGATGAATGGGAGGATTATCGTATTTCCGCAAACATAAAAGCTGGTTTTTCCAAGGATTTGAAGCCTTATTTTAAAAGTTCTTCTTTTTACAGAATAAGTGAAATTTCGGATAAAGATCTATTAAAAATTATTCATAAGGAAATTGAAATTCAACAGACAGAGGAAAATCGAGGAATCGATGATTTAACATGTTCTTTAGATGGAGGATATATTTTAAAAATTAATAATGTTGATAAATATTTTCCTCACTGTTGTGGAAAACTGAGAGATATAACAGAATGGGAGGATTTGATTGCTGAAGAAGAGCACGTCTATTTTTATATGGGTCATCCATCTCCGAGAGTCGAAAAATCTGAGACTAAAATTATTTTTGACTTTTTAAATTCGGAAATTCAAGATCCATATTCGCCACCTATTTTAGAAGGCAAAATTGCTGTTGATAAAGAAGTACTAAAAATTGCAATTGAAAATGCTAAAAATGAACTCTTTCATTTTGCACAACAACTTATTAAAATAAATGAATTAGAAAATTTGAATATTCCTGAAATTGATACGATATTGATTTATGGAATTGATGAATAAAATTTTAAAATTCAATATTTTAGCAATATTATAAATAAAATGGTAGCAACATTTTTCCCAACACCAGAAGAATTCCGAAAATGGCTGGAAAAAAACCATAAAAACGAGAAAGAACTTTTGGTAGGATTTTACAAAGTCGGAACAAAAAAACCTTCCATCACCTGGTCTGAATCTGTTGATCAGGCATTATGCTTTGGCTGGATTGACGGTGTTCGAAAATCGATTGATGAGGAAAGTTACAGCATCCGTTTTACACCAAGAAAACCGACCAGTATTTGGAGCGCCATCAATATTAAAAAAATGGAAGATCTTACCAAAGCCGGCTTAATGACTTCCGAAGGTTTAAAGGCTTTTGAATTGAGAAAACCTGAAAGATCTGCCATTTATTCTCACGAAAAAGAATTGGCAACTCTTTATCCTGACTATGAAAAACAATTTAAAGCCAATAAAAAAGCATGGGAATTTTTCAACAATCAGGCTCCCTCTTATAAGAAAGTGATGTTGCATTGGATTACAAGTGCGAAACAGGAGAAAACAAGGTTGTCGAGATTGGAGAAGACGATTACAGAAAGTGAATTGGGGAAGAGAATTTCGTTTTATGGTTGATTTTAGAATTTTTGCTGCAACTTTACTGGGAGTTTCAAATTTTCATTATTTTTTGTTCTTCAAAAAGGAAAATAAGCAATTCAGGCTAAAAGTATATCTAACTGTACTATTTATCCTTACCATCTTATCAAGTTTGTATATCATTATCATAACACCGGGCTTTTTCAATTATAAAATTTTAGAAAATGGCTTATTTCTATTGATGATTAATTTTCTGATTCCGGGTTATTTTTTAATGCTTTTCGGTATTAATTCCTTGTTGGAAAATATCCTAATTATTCGGGGATATTTTACCTACAATATTATATTTTGTATTTTATTTCTAAGTTCTACAATGCTGTACTATTTTTTAATTATGTTGATTTTAACGTTTAATTTTTTTTAATAATTTTAGAAAAAATATGAATCGTCTTTCACTTATTCTAGTATTGTTATTCCTTATATCTTGCGCAAAAAAGGAAAATATTCCATTCAATAAATTTGAAAAGGGAATGATAAAATTTGAATATCCTTCCGACTGGAAACTTACAGAAAAACAAGGCATAGATTCCTACTTCGCTTATCTTTCAAAAGATGATGATACGATTTTTATAACATACGGAATGTACAATCCTAAAACGTACAAAAATCCAATTAAAAATAATCTCTTTAAACAGATCACGATTGATGGTAGAGAGGCCGTGATTGAAACTTCTCAAAATATATACGGAGGTTTTGCTTCAATCTATATTCCAAAAGCAGATTCTTCAGAGGGTGTTTATATATTCAATAAGAAAGCAAACTCTCCCGAAGTTTTAGACATTTATAGAACCATTAAACTAGGAAAATCTATTCGAAAAGTACCATTAAAGCTAAATTTCAATGAATTTACAAATAAGAATTCTCCGCCCGGAATTGTTTTATATGAAAATAATTGTTTGGGCTGTCATTCTGAATTTCGATATGAAATTGGTCCTTCGCTCGATCAAAAATTTATTCAATCGAAGGGAAAATCCTGGCTTGAAAGTTATATGTATTCAAAAAAACAACCTGTAGAATATGACATTGAATGTTCTCAAATTCAAAAAAAAGATTCATCGTCAGTCAATGAAATACTAAAATATCTGTTTCAAAAATAGTTCTGCTCTTTTTTGCTTTCTATTTAAAATATTAAATGATAACTTTGAATTCCCTATGGAGAAATAAGGGATTAGAATTTAAAATTATGAATACAGATACATTAGACTTTTGGGTAGGAAATTTCAACAGCGAGGAAGATTTTTATGAATTTGTAGAAGAAGATGAAAATTTCTATCTGGAAGAAGAATCCGACGATAAGTACATTTCAAAATTTGCAGAATCTCAGGATACGATCTGGCTGGATCACGATTTTGTAGAATATGGTTTTGAGGACGGAAACCGAACAATTTACGAAAAATTTTCAGAATATTCTTTTGCAGAACAATGGCTTCCGATTCTTATCAACAGATTGAATGAGCTTAATCTGGATATGAATATCAATTCCATTATTTTCTTAAACAAGCAGATCCCAAAACCGGTTTCTGTGGAAAACGATTTTTTCTCTTTGATCTATATTGGCGGAATTGAATATTCTGCGTAAAATTTTTTACTTTAAATGACTCGCCAAATAAATGATTTTTTAATCTATAATAATGAAAAGCATCTACTTTATGATGAACTTTTAGAATATAGAATAAGGGAAGACAGAAGTCTTGCTCCTAAATCAGCAGACCGATCATGATGAAAAACTCAATCCGATTGATTATCTTTTGCTCGATAAAACCAACATCGATTCTGAGGAAATGCTTTCCATGAAATTAAAAAAACTGGAACATTATTACGGGATGAAACCGACTGATGACCTGGCAATTATCAGATTAATAAAATAAAATAAAATAAAATAATGATTTCCAAAAAGTTACTCACCATTAATATTGTTGTTTTAATCCTGCTGATTGTAGCTCATACTTTAGGAAATTATCTAATTCTATACCCGATGAGATTTGATTTTTGGGAAGTTGTGAAAGAAAGCAAACCGCAATATCTTCTTTTTGCTTTGGCCTTTTTTGCCTTAATTTCATGGCTTATAAGCCACTTAAGAATTAAAAAGATCAGTCCTAAAAACAGATTTCTTTTGGTTTTTACTGTTTTGTGTGGTGTATTGTTTTTATATATAAGTTATTATGATATAACCATATTTTTTAAAACAAAAAATAATTCATATTAATTTTCTTATCTTATCAAAAGAATATCACTAAATTTAGAACAGCTATTATTCAGCCTTTTAGAGTAAACTTAAACCATAAAAACTAAAAACATGAAATTAACTTTTAATCTCCTGCCTGATCTTTTCAGGTAATCCTGCATTCATTTTTAGTATTTCAACAAATTCCTTTCCGATAAGTAAGGAAATCCATTCATATAAAAAATTATCAATCATGAAAACCGGAATCTATATATCAGCTTTAGGCAAGGCTATTGATCGTAATTCGGTTGAAAGATATGCAGAACGCTTTAAAAATGAAATGAATTTCAACACCAATGGCCTTCAATATGAAACGAAAACCGAAAAAATAAATTATACTAAAAACAAGGAAAGCCTGGTAGTGAGTATTTATGAAAAAAGCTCACCCGATGATATTGTATACAAATTTTACGACTTTAAATATCATGATATTCTTACGGAAAAGTTCAACAGCCGATCTTTACTATTTAAAAGTTTCTGGCTATTGGTTTTAGTCCTGAAAAAATTCCCTCTGATTCTTAAAAGAACATTCTTACCCAAAAACTACAGCAGATCTATTGAATCACTGTATGTTTTTTCGATTTTTTTAATTTTATCACTTTCTTTAGTTTTGATGTTTCCCGCAACCTTAGAGGCAGCAACAGATTTTTTCACAAAAGACAATATTAAGTTAGCAGAACTGAAAAACTTCTTTTACCCAGGAGATATCCCATACGTTTCTTTCAGAGGAATAGAAATAGGTTGTATAAATATTGATTTTCATAAAATTTCAAAATCTATAGTATTGTTTACTTCTTTGTTGGTTTTAATAATTCCAAATGCAAATACAGTAATTACTGAGCTTGCAACAAATTTTGTCTGTGCCAACGATTATTTACAACACGGATCCCAGAAACAGTTGATTCAGGGAAATCTGGAGCATCTGGTAGATTATATCACAGAAAATGAGACCGATTGTGAAATTCATTTTCATTCGTATAGTTTTGGAACTATTCTGGCTTTGGATTATGCTTATCCTTACGGAACAAAGCCTTCGAAAAATGCTTTAACTTATTGTAAATCTATCATTACTATAGGAACTCCCTATGAATTCGTCAATTCCTATTATTCAAGATTTTACGAAAATCGCCAGATACAGCCGGGAGACTCTCTTCAATGGATGAACATCTACTCCACTGCGGATGCTCTTGGCACCAATTTCAGAAAAGATAAAAATGCAGGTGAAGCTGAATTCGGAGTTTTGGGAGCATCAAATAAACCTCAAAACATCAATTATGAAGTGAGTCCCGTAAAAGGAATTTTCGATTTTATGATGTTGTACAGCATTCGTGTTCACGAAATGTATTGGGATGAAACTTCCGAAGGACAAAGCTGTTTGGGATTGATTTATAATGAAATGAAAAATAGAAATCTGATTTAATTGAGTTATTCTACAATTTCCCATCGATCATATTTATACCCGTATGTCTTCACTGTTTTTGTGTTATTAACATATTGGTAGACCTTAACCTGATAATCCGGAAGATTGTAAAAACTGAAACGTATATAATCCATTCCTGTATTTTTGGACACTTCAAGAGGATCAGTGATGTTTTTAGAATAATAATAGAACTCTGCTCCGGTTTCTTTTACTTTACCTTTGCTGAACTTTTTGAATTTTTCAGTATCCTCTTTATCAGTATAATAATAATAACCTTCATAAGAGCCAAAACCTCCACCAATTGAACTGGGAATGATGAATTTATTTTTAAATTTCTTACCTAAATAGATCAAATCATCAGTCGTCCAATTTTGAAGATTATAAAAAGGATCTTTTAAATTGTATTCTCTAATACAAGTAGGATAATCTCCAATCGCATCGCATACAAGCTTAAAAATATTATACCGGAAATTGATATATTTTCTGGTAAACTGTCTCTCATCCAAATCATCAATCAAGGTTCTGGTTAACGAATTGAAATCCATTTCAGAGGCTTCGCGTTTTAATTTATTATATGAAATTTTATCTTTTTTATTTTGCTCGATACATTCTTTGCTTGGGGAATAGCGATAATCCATCGTATCTCTTTTCATATTTTGTGAAAAGAGCAGAATAGGAAAGAGCAAAAATAAAAACTTCATCAGATAAAATTTATTCACTTAAAATTATTAATAATTTTCTTAGAAATGACCTTTTTCAAACCGAACAATAAAAAACTTCCACATTGTTGTGAAAGTTTTTACTTTAAATTTATTTTTATGATTAGCTGATTGTTGAAAGCTCATTAAATAAATTTTCAAAACTAGACTCAATAAACTCTAATCTTTTATCCTTCATAAAATTTTCAATTATTTCTTTATCAATTATGCCTAAAAGATTTTTTAATTGATCTCCCTTTGCGGAAATCGAATGATAAAATACCTTTATTTTACTTTCACTTTTCGTAACCAAATCAAATACCTCTCTTATATATTGTCTATCTGAATAATCTAGTGAATGTCCCCAAAAATAAAAAGTATACTTTTCCATATTCTTAACAACAGTTTCGTCAACTTGATAATCTTTTAAGAAAAGATAGTCTGTTTGCTTATGGAGCTTTTGAAAATATTTAGTAAACTGAAAAAGTTTATGCTTTTTTAATGAATCATGAATATCATCAACACCTAAAACAATTTTTAATTCTTCTAAATTATTATAGTTTTCCATTACCGATCCATGAATAAATTCAACTTCATTCACTCTTTTATAATTAATATTCAGTCTTTCTAATGATTCTGCAAATTTATCTTTATCAACTTTGTAAAATTTTTCAAAAGTATTAGTATAGTTAAATGAATAAATTCTAGAAACCTTACTAAATATTTTTATATCATCATTTATGATAAAATTTGCTTGCATTTCTTCTTTAAAATTATCATAAAATGAATTAATTACAATAACTATATAATCGTTGAATATTCCAATAAATTCCTCTAGTGAACTATACAAAAAATTAAAAAAGTCTCTTTCTTTATAATATTGAATGTACTTTCCTATATTTAAAATAAATTTTTCTTGAACAATTAAATAGCGATCATATTCACTAAATATACCAAAAGATTTTAATAATGATGATTGTAGTTTATTTTTAAAATATTCTTTATCTAAATCTATTGGGATAAAGAATCTTGATACACCACCTATATTCCCAAAATTCGGTTTCTTAAAATCATTTCTATTAAAACTTTCAAAATATTCTAAAACTGAAATCAAAATTCTTTCAATTTCAGTTTCAAAATCAATCCATGTCTCAATTTTATTTTCATCAACTGATTTAAAATATCGAAACCAAGAATTATTTTTCAATCTGGTTTTAATAGATTTAATATCTTCAATGTCAAAGACAAAATTTTCAGTTTTATAATATTCATTAATCTTTTGATAAAACCATTCGTTTTTTTCTTTAAAGGTTTTACCAAATAAATCTGAAAAAGAAATGTTAGATTTTCCTTCTGGAAGTTTTTCAATTTCAGATAATATAGAAATTAAATGATTATATGAGGTAGGTAAAAAATGCCTTAGATCAAAACCATTACCAAGAATAACAATTTTTTCTTCCATACATTAATGCGCTTCCAGCCAGTTATTTCCTACCCCAACCTCAACCAATAACGGAACCTGTGTTTCCACGGCATTTTCCATTTCCATTTTGATGATATTTTGGGCTATTTCAAGCTCTTCAATCGGAGCTTCGAAAATTAATTCGTCATGCACCTGAAGCAACATTTTTGTCTGTAATTTTTCTTTTTCCAGCTCTTTCTGAATTTTGATCATTGCCATTTTTACCACATCTGCTGCGCTTCCCTGAACAGGCGCATTCACGGCATTTCTTTCAGCATGACCTCTTACTACAAAATTATTGGAATTGATATCTTTCAAATGACGTTTTCTTCCCAAAAGTGTTTCCACATATCCTTGCTGTCTCGCTTTATTCACCTGTTCCGCCATGTATTCCTTTAATTTCGGATAGGTTTCGAAATACGCTTCGATCATTTGCTTAGCTTCTGTTCTAGACAATCCAGTTTGTTCTGCCAATGCAAAAGCGCCCTGTCCATAAATGATTCCGAAGTTCACTGTTTTTGCCTGACTTCTCTGCGTTTTCGAAACTTCTTCCAATGGAATTTTAAACAATTTCGCAGCCGTAGAAGCGTGAATATCTTCGCCGTCCTGAAACGCTTTGATCATATTATCTTCGCCCGAAATCTCGGCAATCAGACGAAGTTCGATCTGTGAATAATCGGCAGAGATAATCTTCTTTCCTTCCGCAGAAACGAATGCTCCGCGAATCTGCTGACCTCTCAAAGTTCTGATCGGGATATTCTGCAAATTCGGGTTTACACTCGCCAAACGACCTGTTGCAGCCGTAGTCTGCGAGAAATTGGTGTGAACACGGTTGTCAGTCTTTTCAATCTGTGAAGGCAATGCATCGACGTACGTTGATTTTAATTTCTGATACGTTCTGTATTCTAAAATATGCTTGATAATTTCGTGTTTAGATGATAGTTTTTGAAGCACATCTTCCGAAGTCGCATACTGTCCGGTTTTTGTCTTTTTCGCTTTTGGGTCAAGCTGCATTTTTTCAAATAAAATTTCACCCAGCTGTTTCGGTGAATTCATATTGAATTCTTCCCCTGAAAGTTCGAATATTTTAGATTCTAATTGTTTTAAATCATTCTCTAAATCAACGCTTTCCTGAGCCAGCCATTTTTCATCAAGGGAAATTCCGGCGAGTTCCATTTTTGCCAGAACTTCCATCAGCGGCATTTCTATATTGAAAAACAGATCTTCCAGATTTTCCTTTTTTAATTGAGGGGCAAACAATTCATACAACTGAAACGTTACATCCGCATCTTCCGCAGCATAATCTGTCTGAGTTCTTAAATCAGCATCCCTGAAATTCCCCTGCTTCTTACCTTTTTTCCCGATAATCGTTTCGATGGAAACAGGCTTATAATTTAAATAAACTTCTGAAAGATAATCCATTCCGTGTCTTCCGTCCGGATTTAAAAGGTAATGCGCGATCATGGTATCGAACATCGCTCCTTTTACGGTAATATTGTATCTTTTTAAAATTTTATAATCGAATTTAAGATTGTGTGCTACTTTTACTAAATCTTCTTTTTCAAAGAACGGCCTGAAAATTTCCAGCGTCTGCAGAACTTCGCCCTGATCTTCCGACAGGGGAATGTAATAAGCCAAACCTTTTTTATAAGAGAAGCTCATTCCGACCAACTCGGCTTCAAGCTCATTCAGGGAAGTGGTTTCCGTATCAAAACAAACGACTTTCTGCTTCAACAGATTATCCACCAAAATCTTCTGAGCTTTCGGATTACTGACAAACTGATACAAATGATCATTGTGCTCAATCGTTGATTTTGTGGAAGTTGCCTGATCCAGTTCTTCGTATGTTGCGAAAAGGTCTAATTGTCCTACTGCCTGTGCAACTTTTTGCTGTGGAGTAGCTTCTGTAACCGTTATTTCAACTTCAGTAACAACTGTGGTTCCGGTTACAGCAGGAGCAAAAGCACGATAAAGATTTTCATATAATCTACGGAATTCAATTTCTTCGAAAACCTCTTTTACTTTCTCAAAATCAGGAGTTTCCAGATCGTACTGTTCCTGATGAAATTCTACGGGAGCATCACAGATAATCGTTGCCAGTTTTTTGGATAAAATTCCTCTTTCTGCCGATGCTTCCACTTTTTCTTTAAGTTTTCCTTTAAGCTGATGGGTATTGGCCAAAAGATTTTCAATGCTTCCGAATTCTTTCAGGAATTTCATGGCAGTCTTTTCGCCGACACCTTCCAATCCCGGAATATTATCCACCGCATCGCCCATCATTGCAAGGAAATCAATCACCTGCTTCGGATCTTCTATTTCATATTTTGCTTTGACTTCTTCTACGCCTAAAATTTCAATATCGCCACCTTTTAAACCTGGTTTGTAGATCTTAATTTTATCCGTAACCAGCTGTGCAAAATCTTTATCCGGCGTTACCATAAAAGTGGTATACCCTTCTTTTTCTGCTTTACAGGCAATTGTCCCGATCACATCATCCGCCTCATATCCCGGAACGCCCAAAATCGGAATGTGCATCGCCTCCAAAATCCTGTGAATATATGGAATCGCATTTTTGATCGCTTCAGGCGTCTCACTTCTGTTGGCTTTATACGCAGAGAAATCTTCCGTTCTTACACTTGCTTCCCCGACATCAAAAACAACAGCCAGATGTGTCGGCTTTTCTCTTCTGATCAATTCAATCAAAGAGTTTGTAAAACCGAAGATCGCTGAAGTATCCAATCCTTTGCTGGTAAGCCTCGGATTTCTGATCAATGCGTAATATCCCCTGAAAATCATCGCATAAGCATCGATGAGAAATAGCCTTTTATCTTGTGTTGCGTCTATATTTTCCATAAGGAACAAATATAAGGATTCTTATCTTTTTCTTTTGTGTTGATTGTATGGTTAAGCTGAATTTTATTTTAATACAGGAATCAAAATGCTTTATAAATATGAAGATTGTCATTCTGACGAAGGAAGAATCTAATTATTTTTTATTATAATCTTTTCTTTTGTCTTGAAACAAAGAAACACTTAGAATAGCATTTCGTGTATAATTTCATCTCAAAGTTATTTTAAAGATTGCTTCGTCGCTTCGCTCCTCGCAATGACATGAAAAAAGACCTCGGAAAGAGGTCTTGGATGATATAAGATAATGTTAATCTAATTCTGCTTTTGAGAATAAATCCTGGATCAGCATTTCGTCGTCACAGGCTTTTTTGAAGTCCGAAATGAATTCTTTTAGACTTTCGGGATTTGAAGAATAGGCACAAAACATATCGGCTTCAGGATCGAATTTGATATCGTTTGACAAATTAGGCTTTTTCTCGTTTACAAAAACTTTTGCCAGCGAAGTCCAGTCGTAACCGTTGCCTTCAAAACCTTCGTCTTTTCGCCATTCGAAAATATCAGGTTTGTAAGTTCCTGCATTTAAACATACTGAATACGTTTTTTCTGAGGATACCCAATAAAAGGGTTTAATAGCAGTCTCAAAATTGTAGGCTTCCATAATGTTTTTATTAAAATTAATTGAATATTAAAGATAATAAATTTTTAAGCTCCTCAATTTTTTATAACACTTATTAACTTTTTATTTTACCTCAACAAGAGGTGCTTTATCGTTGTGAAAATCTGTTTTGAATGTTTTCTTTCCCACAAGATCTTTCTGATAAAAATAATCGTCATGAAGTTTTGATCCTCCTTCCACACCCATTCCGATTTTGTCATCTTTTTTCAGTTTATTTTTGATCGCATTGAAAATTTTGGTTGTATTCTTATTGGGCTTTTTTGCAAGGATTCTCAATGAAATACGCTCGATGCTGTCGGCGGTTTCTCTTCCTCCTTCCCCGTCAATAACGACTGGCTCCAATTCATCATCAAAAATATCATCCTGAGAAACATCATCGGATTGTTCAGATAAAATATAGAACCTCAGATTTTTTTCTCTGTTATCCTTTATTTTATCAGCTTCTCCTTTTTCAATTTTTTGTAATGAAATTTTACTTTTATTTTTTACTTCAATATAAAAAGTACCATTATCTTTTTCCACAATATCTTCAATATACTGAGAAAAATCTTTTAAAGACATTACTAAATTTATATATGACATATATTTTTGTTTATTATTTTTCTATTTATAATCTGAAGCTTTTCCGTATCCTTCGAATGAAACTTCGTGCCCCTTGTTTTTAACATCATCAATAGCCAAACGCTCCCTAATGACGCCCGTTTTTCCGTCCTGTAACGTTCTTCCGACATTAATGTGATATATACTTCCGTTTTTCCGGCGGAAAGAAGCATCCATTCTTCTGATGGGTTTATTACCTCCTTTTGTATCGATAATTATTTCCGTTTTTGAACCTCCTCCAATATGTTTTACACCTTTTTTCGCGGTTTCTCTTTTAATAATCTGATCAATTTTGGCGTTATGATCACCTGTTCCTTTAGATTTAGGTCCCGGTTTTTTAAAAGGTGTACCGTCTTTTTTCACTCTGTTCATCCATCTTCCCGTGCCTTTCCCTGTTCCGGTTCCCTTCGTTTTAGTAAGCCCGAGAATATCTATAAAATAGTTGGAATCGGAAACATATGCATACAAAGCAAAACCACCGTTCAATCCCAACGGATCTTTGGAAATATAATTTCCGCTTTCTACATCATAATATCTAAACCTGTTGTAAGTAAGCTCTGTTTCTGCATCATAATACTGCCCCTGAAATAAAAACGGAATAAAATTATTTTCTCCTTTTCTCGGTTCTCCATATATATCAAGCTCCCGTTCCCAAACTTTCTCACCAACATCATTATAAGCCTGAATCGGCGTTCCCAAATAATCGTTGATAATAGAATATCTGTTTCCTCCTTCGATTTTAGCAACCGGATAATGTCCTGTTTCATCATAAATCCATGTAATAACATTTTCTGCCGGTTCTTTTTGATGGATCACATTTCCTTCGTCATCAACAACAGTTTTCGGTATTTCTTCAAGATCATAGCTCCACTCATGCAGAATCACATTCGCATCCCAAATATACCGAGTTATTTTTTTGTTTCCAATTTTTGCAGTTCTTCTTCCTAGTGCATCATATTCAAAGCTAATTTCTTTTCCATCGGGTCGTTTTACTTTTGCCAGCATTCCATTTGCATTCCAGGAATAAGCCCAATCTCCGGACTCCCATTCAGGGTTTTGAATTTCGAGCAGAGAAATTTCATTAATGTTTGGAAGGGTATTGCCATCACGTAATTTCGGTTCGTTCAGCCAATTTTCCGCAATAGATTTATAGTAATGATGGTGGTTTTCCTCTTCTTTCTGATCTGTTTTGCTGTTATTAATCGGTCTTTTACTTTTTAATAATAAATTTCCTTCGTCATCATAATGGTAAAACCAATTTTTGTCGCGCATCAACTTTCCGCCTTTGTCGTAAATACGGTCGGTTCGTTTTGCACTTTCGTATATGCAATCCGTTTCATCAGGATTTTTATACTGAATTTCGCCATTCGAATATTCAGCGGCGACAAGACTTCCAAAAGCATCGTAATCGAATTTGGTTCTTCCACCCGTCACGTGATCCAAAACCTGTAACAATCGACTTCCTGGCGCCCAATGATAATCTTTGTGGAAGGTATTTTTTTTATTGACAACGACTTTCTGGCTGATCGGCATTCCGAGATGATCAAATTCAAAAGTACTTTCTACTCCGCCTGTCATTTTTCGGGAAAAATGTTGCCCGTTTTTACTGACATTAAGATTCATTTGCCACGGCTGATGAATATCTTTTGTGGATGCCATTACATTTTTAAGCTGACCAAGCTCATTGTAAGAATAATCTATTTCTGCCCCAAGACTGCTTTTTAACCCTGTTAAATTTCCCTCATTATCATATTCATAATCAATGGAATGTTCCCCTTGCTTTTCGCTGGTTACCAAGCCCAGTTTATTTCTCTGAAAAGTAAGGCTGCTGCTTTCTGTATCGGCTTTTATCAGCATTCCTGAAGTGTCATATTGATAAGCCGCCCAAGTTCCGTCGGAATAATGACTTTGCGTTAATCTTCCTCCCAGATCATATTCATAAAAAATATTTTTACCATTCGGATTTCTGACTTGAGTGACTAATCCGTCTTTATCCCTTACAAAGAATTTTTGCTGACCATCAAAACCTATCTCACCGATAATTTCGTCATTGCTGTTTCTTTCAAATTTATAAATCTCACCTTTTTCATTCGTGATGCTCATTAGATTTTCATAAGCATCGTATCCGAAAACCAAGGTTTCCTCTTTTTTGTATGTTAAAGCGTTCCTACGAACCTGCCGTCTTACATTTCCCATCGGTGTGTAACTCAACAGCCATTCTGCCTTTCCATCTGTAATATAAACCGGAAGATCATAAGCATCATAACGAATTTTTATTGGTAATTCTCCGGATTCATTAATTTCAACTACTCTTCCCATTTTATCTCTTCCCCAAACCGTTCGATTAAGAGGCTCCGGACTGAAAATCAGTAATCTTCCATACTCATCGTACTTCCAGTATTCATCACCATCAAGAGTATCT
Organism: Chryseobacterium arachidis; assembly: GCF_900129245.1. GTDB lineage: Bacteria > Bacteroidota > Bacteroidia > Flavobacteriales > Weeksellaceae > Chryseobacterium > Chryseobacterium arachidis. The sequence goes on along the minus strand of NZ_FQUT01000001.1, from coordinate 158,186 downwards.
CTACGTCTGGTAATCTGCCCTCTGTTATTATATTCATAAAAGGTTTCAATATTTTGTGACGTACTTTTTACAGGCAACTTTTCACTGTTTAAGTATTCGTAGAAAATAGTTTCTTCTGTAGGATCGGTGTAGCTTAAAAGTCTGCCTTCTTCATCATAATTCCATATTTCTGAAGTTCCTGAAGGTGAAAAACGGGCAATAATATCTCCAAATTCATTATACTGATAATGATATTCTTCCCCATCCTGAGTGTGGAGAATTTTAATATTGCCATATTCGTCATAAGTGTATCCTTCTACCCTTCCTTCAGGAGTTCCGGTCATTTTCAATTCGTTGTGAGAAGTGTAATCGTACCAGGTTTCCCCGCCTTCACCATCAACTTGTTTATAGACTAAAAAATCTTCGTCGTAATAATATCTTTCCTTTTTATTATTCTGTTTTGGATAAATAACTTCGGTGTAACCTTCCTCATCATTATAATTTAAAAATCCTTCCATGAAACCCTCCAAACCTTTTGTATGAACTACGCGACTTTTTTTGTCGTATTTCCAATGGTAGCTCATTTCGTTTCGGTTGGTTCTTCGGATCACCCTGTTTTTCTCATCGTATTCAAAAACAATGGCTTTTTTATGAATATCCCAAACATGAGTAAGGTTTCCGTGTTCATCGTAGTTGTAACGAATCTGCAAATCTCTCTTATTCTTATAGCAATAATAAACTTCTATTACTTTTTTAAGTTCAGGATGAATAACCGTTTCTATGCTGAAACCGCTTTTAACATCTTTAATACTTTTCAGTACAATATTCCGATCCTGATAATCGTACTCTCTGATCGTTCCGTCTCCATATTCGACATGAATGACTTTAAAAATACTTCCTTCCGTAATATGATGAAAACGTCTGTACGTATAAATATCCGATCCTTTTCTGATGATCCAGATATTATCACTTGGGCGGTATTGCCAGATTTTCAAACTTCTGTAATACGTTAATTCCTCTCCAACAGGCGGTACAGGGATCGGCATCGGTTGCAATTCTTCGGGATAAACCCACGCTGCAACCTCATCATTTTCATCAGGAACAATATAAAGATCGTGAGCATTGAAAATTCCGTTTCCAAGCATTCCTTTCGTGTAAGGCCTGTCGCTGTACCAAACGTTTGTCCATGTTAAAGATGTTCCCGCTTCAATCTCGAAATCGTCCCATTCAAACAACATTGCTCCGGAAGCAAAATTGACAGGCTCTAAACCCACTTTACATAATACTCTTGAAACGGGATTATTTTTCCCAAATTTACCCTGTAAAAAGTGATTGAATTTCGTTACGCCTTTTCCTAAACTTTTCGTTAAACCTCTCATCAAAGCCATTCCTGCAAAACGCATCAGCATTTCACCGGGTGTATAAACGTGCGGAATAAAAGCCCCCCCAACCAATACAGGACCGCCCGTATTGATCTGAATATATAAGCTTGAAAAATTATTATAAAAAGCAAAATAAGCCAGCGGATTTTTCTTCGGTTTATCGGGCATTGCAGGCAGCATCGTCATTCCGAAAGGCAATCCCATACAAGTAAGAACCTGCTGTGGCTGATTTCCGCTCATCTTACTTCCCTGTCCTAAAACGGTTTGCGCACCATAATATACTTCCCCTTCGTGTGGAGCTTCCTGCGGAAAAGGAATCATATAAACGGGAATCAAAGAAGTGACGTGCCTGAAAGGGATCACAACTCCCATTACACTCGTTGTAGTCGTGGCTTTGTGTCTTCCGTGAACATATATTGAACCTCCCATCGGAATGCCTTCCGGAAGGTCTGGTTTTAAATTTCTGATAAATTGCGGAATCGGAATCGTGAATTTAATATAATCCATCACATCGAAAACGATCCCGATAAACGGATGCGGCAAAGGCAACGGAATGATATTGAAAGACGGTGGCGGTGGAATTAAAGTCCAGTGAATATCGATTGCCAGCACAATATCAAAATGTTTGCTCGTATGCTGAATCGCGTTGGGAGTAATGGCAGGTGTATTTACCTTAATTAATTTAATTTTACTTTCTGGTGCCGCATTTTCTGCCGTTACGGAAGTTCCTGCTCCTTCTCCGTCACCGTTTGATTTTGTATTTTCACTGTCTCCTCCAACTACGGATTTCACCATCGAAACAGGATTCAGAGAGTCGAAATTATTTTTCATTCCGTTTTTCCAGCCTTGTGTCGTTTTTTCTCCGCTGAACGAGGTGACGTCTGCATTTACTGTCAAAGACCGGTCAGGATTCATATCTGGCTTTGCAACCTTAATCTTTTTAATTTTATTTTGATCTGCCATGATATTTTAATTTGTGATTTGGTGTGTTTACATTTTTATTGCAAAGCTTTTATTTCTTGAACCATTAAGAATATTTTGGGAATTAGGCTTTATTAAGAAAATCAGATAGATTTTAATTCAAAAGCATTTCGCTTACTATTCTAAACTCCTTAATCAAAAGCTTAATGGTTTAAATATTTCTGAGATCTAACTATATTTTGGCTGTTCTACATTCACTTTCCAATTTTCTCCAAAATAACTTTTCATTTCGGTATCCAATGCTTTTTTTTTATCATTTTCGCCTTCATATTTGATGAAAAGCATCGATGCGACAAATTTCAGACTGCTGGATTCTCTCGTGGAATGTTCCATTAATTTTGCGATGTCAAGACATTTTTCGAAATACTCAATCATTTTATCTTTGCTTAAAATATTGTCATTTAAGGTTCCGATGATTCTGTAACATTCGATCGCCATTGCATATTCGCCTATTTCCTGTGCGATTTTTGCTGCTTCTTCGAATGCCTTTTCTGCTTTTGCCTTTTTTGAATTTCCCAATAAAAAACTACCGTAATTCATATACATCTGAATTTCCAGCGGAGAATTGGGATCAACTTCTTCAAATATTGTTCGGTACGTATCTTCCGCTCTGTCCCTCTTTCTGTCGGCAATATAAGCCTGAGTCAACATGAAATAAGCTGAAATTTCGCCTTGCTTATTATTTTGTTCCTGAGCTAATTTTACAGCCATTTTCAAAGAAAATTCTGCTTCCCTGTATTTTCCTTTGCTCAAATGATTACTTGCGATAAGAATCTGCTGCTGAAAATCCGTATCCACGCTGTTTTTCTTACGGTTGGTATGTGCTGCAGTATTCTGCATCAACTGATGAATATCAACCTCAACTCTGAAGCTGTGCGCCAAAGAATTTTCCGGTAACGTTTTGTATATATGATGTTCTGCCCAAACCAGTTTAATATCCTGACTTTCTGATTTTTCGCAGAGCTCGCACCATTCTTTCACCCAGATTGATAATTCTTTAATGTTATGAATTCTGACCGGAGCGATATACAAATAGATCTTGGAGTCTTTAAGATTCGGAAAATTTTTCTTTAATTCCAACAAAGGAAAAAAAGCTTTATAAGCATCCGTTTTAAATTGATTTTCAGCAACATTCAGTTCCCATTTCGGAATATTTTCTTTGCTATTTTCAAGCATTTCATAATATTCTTTCCATTCATCAAACAAGCTCTGTCCGAAAGAATCCATTCGATTGAATTCCTGATAATGAACTAGAAAAACATCTTCACCATCGTAATCTTCAGATAATCTTGATTTTATAAATCCGTCGAAAAGATCGGTTTCATGTTTTTCACCAAGACAGATGAACATTGGTTTTTTGCCGTTTGTTTTAACGACATTTTGCCATTGTCTTTTTAGTTTTACCAGCTCCAGGTCTACAGGATTCATTAGTTTTATATTTAATTTTGAATCTTCCCTTGTTTGTTTAACACAAAGTCCACAAAGATTTTTTACTACTAAACTTTTTTTATGCTCACGAAGGCGCTTCGCTTAACAAAGACCATTGGAGTTTTAATTCAATTTTACGGTTCCGCTGACGATATTGGTTTCGCTTCCGCCTCCGATGTTGATTTTTGCACTGCTCAGATTGGCTTCGGTTTTTGCCCCCATCGAAAGTGTGGTTGTTCCAACATCCAAAGTTGTTCCTTCAATACCAATTCCCGAGGTAGGATCTCCACCTTCAGGGCCAACGCCAATTCCAACGCTCGCCGTTCCTCCAACTCCGATATTTTCGCCCTGAACCATGATTTCTTTTCCTTTAATTATAATATTTCCGGCTTTATCCATGAAAATTGAACTCTCACCACATTTCAAGGTTATTGTTTCTTTACTGTCTACACTTATATTTCCGGCTCCATCAAGAAAAACCTGATTCTGATCTTTATCTCTTATAGTCATCCCGCCGCCGTCATCAAGGCTTACGGTATGGCCGCTTTTACTGCTTAAACTTTTAATATTATTTCCGGCTCCACCACCACCGCCAACGCCGCCGTGGAACATTCCTCCCATCACGAAGGGTCTGTCGGGATGCTGATGCACAAAATTCACGACCACCTGATCTCCAACTTCAGGAATCGCCATAAATCCTCGATTTTTACTGACTTTCTCGCTTCCACCACCATCGGGAGTCATGACACGAATGTATTCCGTTGTGGTAGATCCGTTTTGCCAGTCAAACTGTACCTGAACTCTTCCCTGATTCAAAGGATCTGTGTTGGAAATAACTTTTGCAAACTGTGCATCTGCTTTCGGAGTCTGAAATTCCGGACGCGGAATAAAACCCGTATCCGAAGCAATAGCATCAAAAGTTCCTGTATAATACCCTCTTGCATCGACTTCGTGGTTTACTTCAAGAATCATTAATTTCGTAAAATAGGAAGTTTCGTTGCTGTCTGTTTTTCGCATTTCTATATCTGCAATGCAGCCGGGATATAAGAATGGAACCGTCGTATTTCCGGACGTTACAAAAACATCCGAAGCTTTGCTTCCCGCCGTCCCTTTCTGAGACGTTTCAACATCCATGAAAGATGCAGCCTTGATTGGAGCAACTCTTAATGAAGGTGTTGTGAACGTTTTTTCTGAAATTTCGTAAGCTCGTTTTGCAATGTCTGAAGTATGGGTAATCTTTGAGCTTCCGGTTGTTAATTTTTCGTTTTTACTGCTGTTATAGCCATAGAAACTTGGATTAACATGCTGTGCCTTCATTCTGATTTTGACATCATTGACACTGCTTCCGTATGTTAATTTGATGGGATTTTCCTGAGGTGGAAGTTTCCCAAAATGAAGGACTTCGCCATCATAATAGAATTGTTCGCCATAGGCTTCCGCCATTCTTGCCAGATAATTGTAATGGGTTTCTTCGTATTGAGAACTATAAGAAACATTTCCGTGCTGAGCATCTACCCTGAAATCGAATTTTCCCTGTCCCAGACCTTCTTTAATAACCTGATCTGCAATACTGTTTAAACTGATTTCCTGAGTGCCTCCAAAACTCTGAATGTGCGGAGCGGCATCTAACAAAACCGTCGGACTGCATCCCGTGAGAACGATATTTCCCAAACTGCCTTTTTCCTGACTGAAGCCCACCTCTGTAATAACTCCTACAAAACTTCTTTCGGGACCGTCCTCAACATCTTTATATTTGAAAATAACGGTAATTCTTTTTCCTAAAAAGTTCTGAGCTTCCTCAAGATTGTGGTTTTCCGCGCTTCCTAACGTATCATAAGCCAATAATAAATTGAATTCATGATGTCGGGTGGCACTTTGTTTTAATTTAAAATGCTTGAAATGTTTTACCGCTTTTCCTTCTACCATAATATCGAGCTTTACAACGCGGTTGATACCCTGGATCTGGTTTTCAGGAATTGCACTGGCATTATGTATTTTGGAAGTCGGCTGCTGAGACCAGACTTTATCTTCTACTAAAGTAGGAGGATTGGGTTGTAATTTCTGATTCATCAACATTCCGGAAGTGCCGGCCACCATGCCAGTGTAGGCTTGCGCCTTTGCCAATTTATGTGTGACTTGCTGAACTGTTCCGCTTGTTTTTTCCTGAATATTTTCTGTAGCCTTGCTTATGGCCTGATGGGTTGCCATATCTTTCATCCCGTCTAATTGTTTCGTGACAGATGGGTTTCCTGCTGAAGGAATTTTTGGCGTATTGTCATCCTTAAACATAGCCGTAAAATTTTAGTTGATTGGGTATTTTTATCTTAAAATGCTAAAATTTATCCGATAAAAATCAAATAAATTTTCATTATCAAAATTTAATTCGATACTGACTTACAGAGTATTAAATATAAAAAGAATAATTTAATTTCAAAAGAAAAAACAGAATAGCTACTCTTGTGAGCCGTGCTATTCTGTTTACCAATTTTATTTTACTAAGATGATTTAAAGGTTTATTTACCACCACCTGGCCAAACACCTTCGTATTTGGAGTTTCCGTAGTCGATAATTTCGGCACTTACGATGAAACTGATCAGCATGCTGTTTTCATCTACAGCGTCGAAGTCTACTTCATGCTGAATCACGTATCCGTTTTCCCATCCAAGAGTAATTAAAGTCCCTTCTTCATGAGATTTGTTGAAAGTGATTTCACCAGTTGTAGGCTTGTATTTTCCGTTTAGTAAACTTTCAAGGATATCAGATTTTTCAGTTGCTTCTACCGTCACCTTGATCAATGCATTTGAAGGATCTGAAGCTACTCTACCAGAAACGTCTGTAGATCTCGAAACGCTGTAGTTCAGCTTTAATAATTTCTGTCCTTCGCCGCCGTTGAATTTTAAGATTCCTCTTGAATTTGCTGCCATGATTTGTAAATTTTAATCGTTAATATTTTGTGATTCGATTGATTTGTTGAGCCAAAGATAGACCAGATATTCTTAAACAAAAAACTTTTCAGCACCTATTTCATTTTTTGTAGTAGTTCTACGATTTGGTGTAGTAATTCTACGACAATAGAATTATAAACAAATATAAAATACTAATATTCAAATATTTAAAACAAAATAAATTAATAAAAAGGGAAATAATTTTCGCACATATTAGAGAAATATTAAGAATTTTTATGTAATTATTATGGTTTTGTTAACTTTAAAGATAATGTAATAGAAGTTTTATTGGAGGAATAATTTATACTCTGAAATCATTCAGAACTTTGCTTTTTAAACATTCTTTCTCGATTTAAATCTAAAGTATCTAATTTCTCAGATAGGAAAAGAAAATTCATTTTACCACCAGCACCTTCTTTCTGCGCTAAATAAATAGTATCAGTATTTTTACCTTCTTGAATTATTATTTTACTAACAAATTCTTTATTAGCTCTTTTCAAATTAAAATATCCTTTTTTGTCAGTAAATGAATAATTTTTAGAATTCGCTTCAATAACTTTCGCATTTGCTAAAGGAACTTTGTCTATATAAATATAACCAGAATAATCATCTTTAATTGAATGACAGCTATTCATTGCTATAAAAACAATTAAATAAATAAAATATTTCATTTAAATACATTAATCTTTGAAATGATATATTAGTTTTCTTCATTTAAAATAATATTACCTAAATCAATAATATTATTACGAGCATTATAATTTGTGAATTGTACATTGACTGGTTAAAATAATTCTAATTGGATAATACCTAGTCTAATAGTATCAGAATTATTAAATTTTGATATATCATACTTTTTTATTTTATACCCATCCTTTTTGAAAAAAATAAACTGACTTAATTTCTGAATTTTTCTTTTTGATTCCTGTGAGTCTTCTATTTCAATTTTAGGAAAAATAAATTGGCCACTGCTTCCACTGACAATATTTCTTAGACTGAGAACATCTAAAGAATCATAGTATATATGGACATTTGACAATGGGTTATTCTCAGTATTTTTTACTATACCAACAACAGGTTTTCGATAGACTATATTTTTTGAACAAGATGAATTTGTTAAAGTAAGAAATAAAGTACCCGTAATTATTAATTATAAATAAATATATTTTAAAGCTTATTATCATTTATTTACTAAAAATAATATATAACGATTATATGGAGAACACTATTATAAGCATCTTAACTTTAATATTAGTTAATCAAATAGCAAATTGTAAGCAATATTTAGTACTTATTCAAATTTGATTTTCTGCAAATAAAAAGTATCTGGAAAATTATACTCAATGAATCCTCCTTAGATAATAAAACTCTATCATGATAGTCTACCGGTATTTCTTTGTCTGAATATTTCATTAAATTGAATTCTTCACAAATTTTATTTTATTTTTTAATTAGCATCATCAAATAATTATTCTTTATAAGTTATTGATTTACAAATCAATAAATATTGTATCTTTTTTACCTTCTACAAATGAATAACTTATTCTCTCTCCATGATTACTCCAAACGGTTTTTATGGTGTCCAATGGCTTATTTTTGTAAGAAATAGCTAAATCATTAATTGAACTTTTTGTTTTTTTCATTTTAAAAAAGCCTTTATTATCCGTAATAGTACAGTTGTTCTTATTTATTTCACACACTTTAATATTAGGTAAGGGCTTTTTTTCTTTAGTAAAAATGTAGCCTTCGTAGTAATCGGGTGTAGCAACACAAGAGATTAAAAAGAAAATAAATGTGGCATTTAAAAAATATAATTTCATAATTAATTAATTTTTCAATTTTGTGAAACCAAATCAGCCATAAAATATGTTGTTTAACATCATATCAAAATTACATTAGCTTTCTTCATTTAAAATAATTTTATTTATTCTTTTCCATATAAAAAATATGTCCGTCAAAACATTTTCCATTTGGCTTACACCCATATTTTTCAAGAGTATCCGTTTTATAACCTTTTTTTTCGATCATTAAATCATTACATTCAGAAAATGAAAACATCCCATCTGATTTTGTAACGTATTTTTTTGAAATATCCTTTGTATCACTAACAAAAACACCCTCCAAAGGTCTTTTTGTCTTAGCATCGTAAATGTATCCATATTTTTCAGAACAGCTAATCAAATTTGCAGCAAGTACTATAAGAATTAGTTTACTCATTCTTTCGGTTTTTTTAACCAAATTAAACTTAAAACATCTTGTTTAGAAGCCACAATTAAATTAAAATCGTATTGTGATTGATGCGGGTCATCTTTAAAATAATGCATTAAATTAATTTCTCCTGTATTTTTCTCATTTGAATAGCTTTTATTTCCATTGGGAGTTTGCCATATTTCCGATGAATCATCATGTGTAAATGAATGCCATGTCCCTCCATATGCTCTTAGTATTGTATGTCCTAATTCATGTGCAGAAGTGTACATAAAATCTTCATCAACTTTATTTTTAACAGTATCTAAATATCCCCATTCATTAATAAAAGAAGGTTGATACCAATCTAAGAAATTACAATAACCAACATTATAATAAATTTTTCCTAAAAATCCAGCATTTCCTGATCTTCCCCAACTTCCATTAGTGTTATAAATCAAATCTAATGGATTCAAACTCATAATATTGGTATTTATTGATTTAATTACAAGCTCATAATTTTCGGTATCAATACTTAAAGTATTCTTACCAACTCTGCTCCAATGTTTATTTATACCTTTCATTGCAAGTTTCTCCAAATCAGCAAAACTTCTAGTTCTTGCTTTTATTGGTGACTTTCCTGCTACTAAAGCACTTTTAGGTATCTTATCCCACGGACATCTTTGTTCCCAATGCGTTTCATCTCTTGCGCCAGCTAAATAGGAAGTACATTTTAAACCTTCTTCTCCTCCATCTTTTAAATTAACTCTTAGTGTAGTGTCAATTCTTTTATTATTCTTATCAATTTTTACATCTACCCAATCTACTTTTTCATAACTGGTTGAAAACTCTACCTCTTTAGTTTTTTCTTTCCCGTTTTTCCTTGCAATGATAACAGCTTTAAGCTTCTTACCATTGAATTTTTGTACTATCATAAATGCCATTATTATCAAATCCGTCCCAGAAAATAATATAAGAGCCTATTTTGGTGTAATCGCTGGAGGTTATATTGTACGGATCAAAGATTGATTTCCAATTCCAGATATTGGTAGGCTTTAAAGGATCATATGTTGGTTTTTTACTTTTGAGATCTTCCGCCAATAACGGAAGCCTTCTTGCGGTCACAACAATTTCCGGCAAATTGGTAATGGCATACAGCGTACTGCCGTCTTCATTTAATATTTTAAACTCTAAAGTATCAATATTACTTAATGATAACGAATAATTAAAAGTAAAATTGGCATTTTCATAATTCCCTTTAAAATCAAGTATTCCAAAAGGTACCACTGTTGAATATATTCCATCTTTTTTTAATAGAAACGTTAAAAGTTTTTCTTATCACCATTATGTCTTCATTGAAAATTAAAATTCCAAAATGAGATTATCTATTAAAGTGATAAACTTTACTATCTTCTTAATGGATTAAGATCATATTCTTTATCATAGAGTTTTTCACCAGTCAGACCACTAAGAATAACTTTTCTGAAAATATATGTTTTACCATCGGCTTTTAACTTTTCTGTATTCCAAGTTAACTCCCAAATATATTTATTAAATTCTTTGGAAAACTGCCTGGATATTTCTCCAGTCTTCTGAAAATCAATGTTGTTTTTTTTTCCAAACTTTAGAACGTCATCAAGTCCGAATGAAAAATTTTCATCTTTATTTTCTGTTTTAGATAAAACACCATTCTTAAAATACTCCCATTTACCTATTTCAAGATTGTTTCCAAAGTATTTTTTTTTCGATTCTAAATTTCCATTCTTATTGAAAGTAAATTTTGTTTTATATCTATCTTTTCCAATAAACTCTTCAACATAATGTTCAATTATGTTTTTGGAATATCCGTCTTCCACATACCCATCTTTAATAATATGATATTGCTTCACATAAGTATTTTCATCTTTCTGAAATCCTTCATACAAAGGATTTTTCTTTATGTTCGATTCATATTTTTCAATATCAAAGTTTATTGTTTGCATATTTTTTTTGCTAATTGATGTATTTTGAACAATTATTTCTGATTTATTTTTTTCACAATTATTAAATAAAATTCCAAAAAGTATTATTATTACTATTTTCATCAGTGAATCATTTTTTTTAATATATCCCATTGCCATTTATATGTTTGTTTTGCAATAATATTCGTTATGTGAGAGTAATAGTCCATAATATTATCTGTTTTAAACTCTTCAAAAGTTATCGGACTACTATTATCAAATGTGTGATATAAGCCTATTGCGTGTAAAAGTTCATGAGTTGCGGTTGTTTTCACACTTTCAAATCCTACCCCCGCAGCTGTCGCCGTATCTTTCAAATTTAAAACATATACCGTTTTAGAAGGAATATTTTCCGCTTCTCCCAAAAGATAACTGCCATCACTCTGCTGAATAACCTCAGAGATAAAGTAAACTTTATAAAAACTGTCATACTTATTCCCAACAACACTTCCGTCCGGGAATTTTGCAGTTCGAAGTTTAGCATCTAAGTATTGATGAATTCCTATTCCACTTCTTAGTTTTGGTATAAAATTCCGATCATTGGACAGATTTATATTTATACTTTTAACATTCACATTAATATAAGCCTGCTTCAAGTATTTATTTAATCTAGAAATTTCACCTGTTGTGCTTCCTTTTCCTGTCTGTGAAATAACAGTTATAAATAAAACTTTTCCTTGTTTTTGATGGGCAGAGCTATTTGCTAATATTTTCAGTTTACCGCAAACTACATCGTCTGCTATGACCTCAATAATTTGATCTGTTCTCAACTCTTTTAAGCAAGTAATTTCAAGATAATTGTCTAAGGTATACTTCCCTTTTTTAATGGTTATTTCACTAATATTAAACTTAAAATAAGTATCTTTATCATTCGGAGATTTCTTATGCCGAATAATTAATTTTTTTGGTAATTCTTCAATTTCAACTTTTAATGTCAATTTATTTGTCATTCCTTTATAGATAGTCATATATGGAATAAGATATAAATAAGGATTACCATTAATTTTTGGTTTCCAGGGAATAGACATTGCATAGAATTTATTTATAAGCTTTTGATAAACACTGCTTTTTTTTACAAAATTATAATTGATATCATATTGCCCTGTGATATTTTTATACCAAGTATCTCCTTTTGTACCTGTATCACCAATTCGCAGCCAATCAAAACCAAATTCCCCACTCCATTTTGCATGTGGTCTAAACTGTACTAAGCACTTTGCCTGTATTATTCCTGCAGGAGGATGAGAAGCATTCCCATAGCTCACTCCCTTTTCAGCCCCTTTCTCTGAAACAATTTCTGCTGAGCTGTCGATAATATCACTTTCAGAATAGATAGTGTAATCCTGCTCTACCGCTTCAAAAATTTTACCTTTTACTATTCTCGTTCTTGACATGACTAATGATTTTTACTCATTTCTCCACTGTTGTTCTGAACCTCATTTTGGGCATGCTTTGTAATAGAAGCATTGGAAGTAGTTTCAATACCCTGATCGGAATTAATAACCGTTTTTCCCTTTTTCACTTCACTTACCGCGTCCCCCTCAATCATCTCCGTCAGCTTACCCGTAATAAACATACTCGTATCTCCCATCACGGTGGTCATTTTCATCGCTCCCACACTTTGAGAATTATTCATTCCGATAGTATCCGATTTATTCATTCCCACCGAAGTTGTCATATTCTCTCCCACATTGATATTCATATTCTTACAGTTCAAAGTCATGGTCTCAGGAGCCGTGATTGTAATATTGCTTCCCGTTGTATCCAGATGAATTTCATTACCTGATTTATCCGTAATGATGATGCTTTCATCCTCCGTAAAAACCACTTTATGTCCGCTTCTTGTCATGATTGATTTTACTCGGTTATCTGCAAATCCACCCAAAGCGGTTCCGCCATGAAACATCCCGCCCATTACAAAAGGTCTGTCAGGATGACTGTGAACAAAATTAACCATCACCTGGTCTCCCACTTCAGGAATCGCCACATACCCTCTGTTTTGGGTAACCTGATCTGTTCCCCCCGCGTCAGGACTCATCATTCTGATAAAATGGGTCGTATCGTTGGTCTGCCAGTCGAATCTTACCTGAATTCTTCCCTGACCTTCAGGATCGGCATTGGAAATGACTGTTGCAATCTGCGGCTCTGCCTTCGGTGTTTTAAATTCAGGTTTGGGTAAAAATCCCGTATCCGAAGCAATTCCTTCAAAACTGCCGGTATAATGACCAATTGCATCGACTTCATGAGATACTTCCGTGATCATGATTCTTGTGAAATAATCAGACTCGTTGCTGTCCTGTTTTCTCATCTGAACATCCACCACGCAGCCAGGATGCAGGAAAGGAACCGTTGTATTTCCTGATAATGAAAATACATTCACCGCTTCACTGCCTGAGCTGCTTTTCTGGGAATATTCTATGTCTAAATGGGTAGAAGCTTTTATCGGTGCGACCTGTAAAGCCGGTGTTTTATAAATTTTATCATTGTGGGCGTAAGCTGTTTTGGCTAAATCACTTACATGGCGGATAGGCGTTTCTCCCGAAGTCAGCCTTTCATTTTTGCTGCTGTTGTAGCCGTAAAACTGAGGTTTGGTATGGACTGCCTTTAATTCTACTTTAATATCATTCGCACTGCTTCCATACGTTAATCTGATCGGTTTATTCTGAGGTGGGAGCTTTCCGAAATGCAATACTTCACCATCATAATAAAACTGCTCGCCATACGCTTCTGCCATTCTTGCCAGGTAGTTGTAATGCGTTTCGTCGTACTGACTGCTGTAAATAATCTGAGAATAATCATTCGTATCCACCCGAACATCAAATCGGCTTATATCTATCCCCTGTCTGATAACTTCATTGGCAATAATCCCCATGTTTACAGAAGATCCGCCTCCAAAGCTCTGAATATGCGGGGCTCCGTCCAGCAAAATGGTCGGGCTGTATCCTGTTAAGACAATATTTCCAAGGCTCATTTTTTCCTGGCTGAAGCCTACGCCTGTGATGACTCCCACAAAACTTCTTTCAGGACTGTTTTCGATGTCCTTGTAAGAAATGACGACGGTTAAGCGTTTTCCAAGAAATTTATTGGCTTCTTCCAAGGTATGGGTCTGCCGGTCTTCCAAAGCATCGTGAGCCAGTGTTACACTGAATTCGTGATGACGTCTTGCACTTTGGGTCAGCTTAAAATGTTTGTAATATTTAATAACCTTTCCTTCAATAACCAAGGAAAGTTTCACCAGACGGTTGATCCCAGAATGATGAGTCGCTGAAACTCCATCACTCATCGTACTGGGACGGAATGATGAATTTTGTATATTTTGTGATTCTGTTTTCATATTACCTGTGTGATTTGGAAAGGTTAAACATGATCGCTTAGTGTATTAAGGTTTAGTACCTTGTGTATTTCCTTCTTTTATTGATCTTGACAGTATTTTGTTTTTTCTTAATAAAAAGTCAGGCATCAGATCTGTGGGAAGATAGAGTGTACTTTCCCCTTTCTGCTGAAGTTCCTCATCAATTCCCGGATTCCAGGAAAGTAACTTATTGATATCTACTTTAAGTTCCTCTGCAATAATATTCAGATTAAAACCTGCATTAATATCTGTTTCTGCCAACTGAGAATTGTCTTTTCCGCTGCCTCCGTTCACAAAAAAGACAGTATTCATTCTGGATGAATTATAATTACTCAAAACACTTTGCAGCTCTCCTGTTGCATAGCAGGCATTCAGATATTTTTTGACATGATTGATGGTTTCTGCCGGAAGATATTTAGAAAAAATATGATATTGTGAGGATCCGGCAGCTGTCATTGCTTTGGCGATATTGCCTTCACCACAGTTATAGGCAGCGACCACCGTCACCCAATTGTTGTATTTTTTGTACAAATTCGTTAAAGAAATCGTTGCGGTTTTGGTACTTTTATAAATATCAGTACGGTTTTGATCAGTGAGTCCATACTGATTGGCATGGGCAGTCATAAACTGCCATACTCCCACAGCTCCTGCGCCGGAGGTAATCTTCCTGTCAAAATGAGATTCTATTAACGCTAAATTTCTCAGGTGACGGGGCAATCCTCTTTCTACCAAGGAATATTCTATAAAATTTACAATTTCCTTATTGGCATTAATGATACTTTTATATCTTTTTACACTGCTTTCCGACGTATCAGAAGCCGTAAGAAACTGTGCACTCATCCCATGAGAACACAGTAACAAAACTGTCGTTAATAAGATATTTTTGAAATTTGGTTTCATTTATTTTTTATGGTAAAAACAGTTAAATCGTAAAACTGCTCAATTCACATCAGCCTTTTTACGATTTAACATTTATTATTCTACTCTCCAGGTTAACTTTTCTTCTTCAGAATTCCAGTCTACATGGATGGTCTGTCCGGATTTTACTTCTTCTCTTACAATCATTTTCGAGATCGGTCTTGCCAGCTGAGATCGTATCACTCCGGAAATCTGTCTTGCTCCGTATTTGCTGCTGAATCCTCCTAAAGCTAAATTTTTTACCGCCTCATCGGAAATTTTTAAGCTCATTCCCAATCTCGTTAAAGAAGTATGAAGTGATTTTAGCTGAATATTAAAGATTCTCTCTGCAATAGATTCAGTGATTGGCGCAAAAGGAATAATTTCCGTGATTCTTGCCAAAAATTCCGGTCTGAAACGTCCTGAATTCGACATAATCTGCATCAGTGAATTTGATTCAGGGATCTTTCCTTCCTCAAACTGCTTTACAATTTCCTCGCTTCCGATATTTGATGTAAATAAGATTAAGGCATTGCTGAAATCTCCTTCTTTTCCAAGCTTATCATGCACTTTTCCTTCGTCCATGATCTGTAAAAAGACATCAAAAACCGAGTGATGCGCTTTTTCAATTTCATCAAACAAAACTACCGTATAAGGCTGTTGTCTGATTTTATTTACCAACATCCCCCCTTCTTCATACCCGACATATCCCGGAGGCGCACCATATAAAAGTGCCGCTGAATGTTCTTCTTTAAACTCAGACATATCGAAACGAACCATCGCTTTTTCATCATTGAAAAGCAATTCCGCCATAGATTTTGCCAACTCCGTTTTTCCAGTTCCCGTTGGACCTAGAAGGAAGAAGGAGCCGATAGGCTGTCCCGGTTTGTTTAATCCGCTTCGGTTTTCAACAATTGCATCGGAAAGAATTTTCAAAGCATGATCCTGGCCTACTACTCTGTTCATTAAAAGCCCTTCCATATTCAGCAATTTCTCTTTTTCCTGAGCCTGAATTTTCCCGATCGGAATATTTGTTTTTGCCGCCATTACAGCCGCTAATTCCAAGCGGTCTACTTTTTCTCTCTTTACCGCTGCGTGTTGCAAAAGCTCTGCGTAAGTATCTTCAATAATTTTCTGAATCGCATCAACAGGCATTGAATTGTCAATCTGCGGCTGCTCACTCAAAGAGCCCCACAAAATCGGACTGATTTTATCTCTTAATAAGTTGTACGTCCAGATCAGTTCATCTGCTTTATCTTTTTCGTCAAAAAATTCTTCCTGTAGAATTTCGTCGTATCTTGTTTTCCAGCTTTCCAGTTCTTTTTCAGAAAGCTCATCCAGCATTTTAATAGCAGCCATTGTTCTGTCTAATAAATCGATAGCCGCATCGGGTAATTTCTTCCCTTTTGCATATCTTTTTGCCAAACGGACACATTCCGGAAGGGCTGCTTTTTCGACTTCAATGCCGTGGTGTTTTTTGTAGCCCTCCAATAAAACGTCGATCATTTTCACGCACGTTTTTTCGTCCGGTTCATTTACCGTCAATACTTCAAAGCGACGGTTAAAAGCCTGTTCCGGTTCAATAATTTTTCTATATTCTTCCTGAGTGGTCGCTCCGATTACGGTGATTTCACCTCTTGCCAATTCAGGTTTTAATAAATTTGCTACGTTTCCGATGCTTCCTTTTGGATCTAAAAGCGTGTGAATTTCATCAATAAAAAGAATAGCTTTTTCAATTTTTTTGCATTCATTGATTACTTTCTTCAAGCGGTCTTCGATTTCACCTTTGTAAGAAGTTCCGGCTAATAAAGCTCCGGTATCCAGTTCCAACAATGTCCCGTTTTTCAGCATTTCAGGAACGTTTCCTTTGGTAATTTCTATTGCGAATCCTTCTACCAATGCAGTTTTCCCAACTCCGGGTTCTCCGATAATAATTACGTTGGGTTTACTTCTTCGGCAAAGAATTTCAACCAACATTCTCAGTTCCTTATCTCTTCCGATAATGTTTTCCAGATCTCCTTTTCTTGCCTGTGCGGTTCTGTCTACACAATAATTTTTAATGGAAGGAAAAGACTGATCCGAATAATCTGCACCATTGGAGAAAATAGAAGAAAACTCTCCGTTATCTGAAGTTGCATAAGGCGTATCTTTTCTGTATAAATTGAATATCTCATGCTCTCTGAGCGGGAGAGATTTAAGCTGCTGTAAAGAAAAAGCAACCTGCGGTTTTACGATGGCAGTTAAAATACAGATCGGTGTAATTTCGTCCAATCCTAATTTTAAACGGATATCGTCGGCTTCTTCCACAATATTATCCACCATCTCATCTTCACCCACTTCATCGGGAAGGTGGGAAGTTTTCGGATACTCTTCTATTCGTACATCTGCCCATTCGTAGAAATATCCCGGATCTTTATCAATGCTTTTTAAAAACTCATTAAGCCCGATATCTTTATGCATTAATGCCTGCAAAATATGCGGTGCGCCGTAGGTTCCGTTATAATTTTCCCTCGCTATAGACTGTGCAATATGAAAAAGCTGTTTTACGGTTTCGTTGGTTACTAGTACTCCCATTTATAATTTTCTTATATTAATAAATTGTGTTTATAATTCGTTCTATCTTACAGCAAAAAACAGGCTAAATTGTTTTGATACACAACTCCTGCCTTCTGCCTTTTTATTTTATCTGATGTTTATTTAATTTTCTAAATATAATAATTCTTTAGCGCTCGTAATACTTTTAAGATTACTTTATTGTTCTTTCACCTCGCCCGTTTCGCCATTGATGATATACGTTACCGGTAAAAAGGCAGGCGGTTCTCCAATTCCAAATTCGGGATTTTTGTTGGGTTTTCCGTTTTGCATAGTGACCGTATATTCATGCTTACTTTCGTCGTACTTTACGGTAAAAGCCTCGGTTCCATTTTCACTTAATCTTCCTTCACCTGTAGAAATATTAATCAGCTTTTTTTTGTCCAGAATCTTTAAAACATCTGAAGGTTTTATTTTTCCAAACTTTTCCTCCTCATTTTTTTTCTCCACATTTCCTTTTTCATCGTAATATTCAGAAATCCCTACATTGGTATACTGCCCAAAACGGGTTTCTTTCTTTTTAATAAAACCGTCCGGGTAAAATTCTTTATACACTGTAAAAAATGACGGAGCAGGCTCCCTCTCATATTGTAGCCCTACATTATTTCCTTTTGGATTTTCCATCATATAAATTTCATTTCCATTAGGCAATTGGTATAAAAAATCTGAATCTTTCTCAAATTTCACCGCCAGTTCACTGTCAATTTTTTCTCTCATACCCGATTTTTCTTGATTGCTTTTTTTTCCCTGACTCTGACCGTCGCAGGAAAGAAATATTGAAAATAATAATATAAACAAATACCTCATAATGCTTAATTAATCTTACTATTTAGAATTTTCCAATGCCAATAGTAGGAACAGAATCTTTCTATCCCCGCCAAATGGCTGTAATCCATAATATTATTGGTTTTTTTTGCCTGATATGTATATTTTGCAGGCATTGTCCCCTGGGATATACTCGCAAATGTGTGGGGAAGATTCATGGCATGCATGGTCTCGTGGGCTATGGTTGCCTTGTTATGTGTTTTAAAATACACGCCGAATTTAGAATTTCCATACGCAAAACCATTCCAATTGCCACTTTCACCGATGAAATAGAGCCTGTAATGATTATCGTATTTATTCCCAAATTGGCTTTTTACTTTATCTTCCAGATATTCCCGCAAACCATTGCTTTTAGTGACTGTGAAAACACCTCCTACACTGGTGCAGAAATTACTTTTAAATTTATTAAAAAGAAAATTTCCTGTACAGTCTAAAATTTCTTCCGTCATCGAAACCGACACCAAAGCCTGAGACATGCATTGAGAAAAAAAAGCTTTCCCTCCCGTTGCAGGCTTTCCAATGACAGGACTGCCGTTGGCATCGGTTTTTACCTTTACAATAACAACATTTATCTTTTTGACCACAGCAGTATCGTTGGGATGAATTCTCAATGCCCCGCAAATCTCGTCATCAGCTTTTACATAAAGAATCTGCTCTTTTGAGAAAGCTTCCTTACATGTAATTTTCAGATAATTGTACTTGCTGTATTTTCCTTTTTTAACATCCCCTATTTCTTTTAGATTCAAGCTTAAATATTTCTCCGCATCTTTTTCTTTAAACTCAAGAGTCAGTTTTTTTGGTTTTTCCTGAATTTCAATTTTAAGCGTAAATAACGCAGACTTGCCTTTAAATAAAGTTAATGTCGGGATAGGATATAAGTAAGGCTTTTTGTTTACTTTTTTCCAAATCACTGAAAAACTCTTGTAGCTTTTCAGTTTTTTATCATACATGCTTAGTTCTTTCTTGAAATAGCCATCCGGATTACTTATCTTATCTGCAGTCCAGCCATTGGTATTCTGAAAAGGCGTAACAAAAGTGCTTTCCTCAAAATATCTTCCCATAATAGCTCCGAACCATTCGTCACCTTTCTGTCCCGAATCGCCCTGACGAAGCCAGTCAAAACCAAAATCAGGAGTATTCATATATTGATCATGCGGTCTGAACTGAACCAAACATTTCGCCTTAATTTCTCCTGCTGAAGGTTTAGAAGGCGTACCATAGCTCACTCCCTTTTCTGCCCCTTTTTCTGAAACAATTTCTGCCGAGCTGTCGATAATATCACTTTCAGAATAGATAGTGTAATCCTGCTCTACCGCTTCAAAAATTTTACCTTTTACTATTCTCGTTCTTGACATGACTAATGATTTTTACTCATTTCTCCACTGTTGTTCTGAACCTCATTTTGGGCATGCTTTGTAATAGAAGCATTGGAAGTAGTTTCAATACCCTGATCGGAATTAATAACCGTTTTTCCCTTTTTCACTTCACTTACCGCGTCCCCCTCAATCATCTCCGTCAGCTTACCCGTAATAAACATACTCGTATCTCCCATCACGGTGGTCATTTTCATCGCTCCCACACTTTGAGAATTATTCATTCCGATAGTATCCGATTTATTCATTCCCACCGAAGTTGTCATATTCTCTCCCACATTGATATTCATATTCTTACAGTTCAAAGTCATGGTCTCAGGAGCCGTGATTGTAATATTGCTTCCCGTTGTATCCAGATGAATTTCATTACCTGATTTATCCGTAATGATGATGCTTTCATCCTCCGTAAAAACCACTTTATGTCCGCTTCTTGTCATGATTGATTTTACTCGGTTATCTGCAAATCCACCCAAAGCGGTTCCGCCATGAAACATCCCGCCCATTACAAAAGGTCTGTCAGGATGACTGTGAACAAAATTAACCATCACCTGGTCTCCCACTTCAGGAATCGCCACATACCCTCTGTTTTGGGTAACCTGATCTGTTCCCCCCGCGTCAGGACTCATCATTCTGATAAAATGGGTCGTATCGTTGGTCTGCCAGTCGAATCTTACCTGAATTCTTCCCTGACCTTCAGGATCGGCATTGGAAATGACTGTTGCAATCTGCGGCTCTGCCTTCGGTGTTTTAAATTCAGGTTTGGGTAAAAATCCCGTATCCGAAGCAATTCCTTCAAAACTGCCGGTATAATGACCAATTGCATCGACTTCATGAGATACTTCCGTGATCATGATTCTTGTGAAATAATCAGACTCGTTGCTGTCCTGTTTTCTCATCTGAACATCCACCACGCAGCCAGGATGCAGGAAAGGAACCGTTGTATTTCCTGATAATGAAAATACATTCACCGCTTCACTGCCTGAGCTGCTTTTCTGGGAATATTCTATGTCTAAATGTGTAAAAGCTTTTATCGGTGCGACCTGTAAAGCCGGTGTTTTATAAATTTTATCATTGTGGGCGTAAGCTGTTTTGGCTAAATCACTTACATGGCGGATAGGCGTGTCTCCCGAAGTAAGCCTTTCATTTTTGCTGCTGTTGTAGCCGTAAAACTGAGGTTTGGTATGGACTGCCTTTAATTCTACTTTAATATCATTCGCACTGCTTCCATACGTTAATCTGATCGGTTTATTCTGAGGTGGGAGCTTTCCGAAATGCAATACTTCACCATCATAATAAAACTGCTCGCCATACGCTTCTGCCATTCTTGCCAGGTAGTTGTAATGCGTTTCGTCGTACTGACTGCTGTAAATAATCTGAGAATAATCATTCGTATCCACCCGAACATCAAATCGGCTTATATCTATCCCCTGTCTGATAACTTCATTGGCAATAATCCCCATGTTTACAGAAGATCCGCCTCCAAAGCTCTGAATATGCGGGGCTCCGTCCAGCAAAATGGTCGGGCTGTATCCTGTTAAGACAATATTTCCAAGGCTCATTTTTTCCTGGCTGAAGCCTACGCCTGTGATGACTCCCACAAAACTTCTTTCAGGACTGTTTTCGATGTCCTTGTAAGAAATGACGACGGTTAAGCGTTTTCCAAGAAATTTATTGGCTTCTTCCAAGGTATGGGTCTGCCGGTCTTCCAAAGCATCGTGAGCCAGTGTTACACTGAATTCGTGATGACGTCTTGCACTTTGGGTCAGCTTAAAATGTTTATAATATTTAATGACCTTTCCTTCAATAACCAAGGAAAGTTTCACCAGACGGTTGATCCCAGAATGATGAGTTGCTGAAACCCCATCACTCGTCGCAACGGGACGGAATCCAGTCTCTCGCTTATTTTCAGGTGTAATTGACATAATTTTGTGATTGTGTAAGGTTAAAGTTAAAAAAAATTATTCAAACATGCATTTATAATTTAATATATTATGTATCAATACCATATACTAAAATTTATCTTAAAATTATTCCTTAGGTATAGGTGAGGCAAAAAAGACTATCCCTCTGAAGGACAGTCTTTCATTATGAATGTTGATGATTGTAAAATCTTAAGATGATGGCCATAGACCTTCGTAAGCAGAATTACCATAGTTGATTTTCTCTGCGCTAACAACAAAGCTGATTAGCATTGAGTTTTCATCTACTGCATCGAAATCTACCTCATGCTGGATTACATAGCCGTTTTCCCAGTTTAAAGTAATTAAAGTACCTTCTTCGTGAGATTTGTTGAAAGTAATTTCTCCTTGTGTCGGCTTATACTTCCCGTTTAATAGACTTTCTAAGATGTCTGATTTTTCAGTAGCTTCTACTGTAAGTTTAATGATCGCGTTTGAAGGATCTGATGCTACTCTACCTGATACGTCTGTAGATCTTGATACGCTGTAGTTCAGCTTTAATAATTTCTGCCCTTCGCCGCCGTTGAATTTTAAGATTCCTCTTGAATTTGCTGCCATGATAGGTAAATTTTAATCGTTAATAATATTTTGTGATTCAGTGATTGTAGGACAAAGATAAAGGGGTTATTTTTATTCTGAAAATTTTTAAGTATAAATTTTATTTTTTGTAGTAGTTCTACGATTTGATGTCGTAATTCTACGACTTTTGAGTTAACAATCTCTTAATATTGCCTGCCAGATTACGTTTACGCAAGTTCTTCAACTAAGAATAAATTAGAATACTTTACACCAAATTGAGAAATACTGCTTTGAATTTCAATAGATTTCACCATTCCGGAACTCCAATAAAGAGTATAGCTTCCATTGAAATTTTTGTTGCTATCATCAGAATTTAACTGCTGTAAAAGCGTAATTTCTTCCTTATAATCAGAATTTTTAACTTTCTGCTGAAGATCGACTTTGTTGTTATTTTCCCCGATAGATTGCCGAAGATGAGATGTTCCGTTTATAAAACCGTTTCTAAGGGCAGGAAAATAATTTTTAATAAA
This sequence comes from Chryseobacterium arachidis, assembly GCF_900129245.1. Lineage (GTDB taxonomy): Bacteria > Bacteroidota > Bacteroidia > Flavobacteriales > Weeksellaceae > Chryseobacterium > Chryseobacterium arachidis. Next base: position 135,238 of record NZ_FQUT01000001.1, on the reverse strand, counting down.
AATATCTTCTTTCATTCTTGCGTCGAAAACATCTTCGTTCAGGACAGCAAATTCAAATTCATCAAGGTAGATTTTAGCATATTGATCCGGAAAAAAATCAAATAACCGCTCTTTAATTGCGTGAAAATTTTTTATGGTATGTTCAGTAAGGCCTACTTTAATCACTTCACCTTTTCCATCCGTCGTTACTTCAATCGGATTCAGTGCTTTGATAGATTCTGAAGCCAGATAAGCCATCTTACTGCTGTTTTCTTCGGAAAAATTGTTTTTGAAAAGGTGAAAAACGTGGGTATTTTCCTCAATTCTGATCCATTTAACAGAAACCGTATACGTTAATTGATTGGATTTCCTGCTCGATTCATTTTCTTCCCGCTCTATATTCTTTACCGAGTAGATTCTGCTGAAATTTTCAGGATTAAAAGGAATTTCAGGATTTAATTTCGGATGTTTAAAAGGGGCATCGTTTCTGCTGTTGTATCGTTTAACGGTATCTGTATCAGGAATAAAAAGTTTTTTTCCGGGAACCAGCTGATGATCTATAAGATCGCCTTTTGCACAATGCCTGTTGTGAAATTCTTTAAGGTATTTCGGGTTTTCAAGATGAATTTCTTCAGATATGCTTTCCAGCGTTTCGCCAAAAAGTATGAAATGAACCATCATAAATTTTGTTTTTGGTATACCCTAAATTAGAGCAAAAATTTCACTTTTCAAATAATTTACTAATATGAAATTGATAAATCTTTCTTTAGAATTCTATCGTTTACTGAATTCGAGATACTTGTCACCACATTGCGTAAAATGCTCAAATTCATTCATCGCATTTCCGTAATTCTGAATGACGATTTTGTCTCCTTCATAAAGACCTCCGATTTCCCCGATAGTCACGGAGCTAATCTCGCCCGTTTTCTCATCCGTTTCTGTAGAGACATTTCCGGCAGCAATGATTTTTGATTTATCATAAATCTTAAATGTCGGTTTGCCGTCAACATTTTTAAATTCCATTGAAAACCTTCCGCCATCACAGGTGGTCGCCACATATTTTCCTTCTATTGACTTTTTGGAGACGGCTGTTTTCGGCTTGTCAGTATTTGTACTGTCTGCGACTTCGTTATCGGGTTTTTGATCATTTTCTTTCTGACTACTTTCCGAAACAGGTTTTTCGGATTGGGCAACAACCGATGAATCTTTTATGGATATTTTTGTTTTAGACTCGTTTTTGTTACACGACAAGGCCGCTAAACCAGCCAAAAGGTATAAGCCTATAAAGTTTTTTCTAATCATAAAAGTCTTACTTTTCAATGGGATTGATTTCATCAATACTGATGCCAATTCAATACCTAAAAATAGGATAATTTTGGCAAGTATTTTTATTTCGGGAAATAATTATTCCTTTTTCAATCTGCTTTTATGCACATACCCTTTTTTGCCTGCATTGGTTTTCACAAAATACCAGTCACCGGAAGCCTGGAGAACAGTAAGATTTTCACCAGAATTTATTTTCTGAAGAATTTTTGAAGAGGTATTTTTATCCATTCGAAGATTGGTATATCCATCAGGATCTTGTATTAAGTATTTTTGCTGAGCTAAGTCCTGTTTTTCAGTTCTGCATTTTTTATCCCTATCGTTTTCATTGGGTATCTGTTTTATTTTGGCAGTCCATCCGGATTTGGTGATATCAATATTCTGATTCACTTCACAGACATATTTCACTGCATTTTCAGATACTCCAGACATTGTTTTGTAGGTAATCTTTTTCAAAAACCATGAATTACTTTCCGGCACAACAGACATTTCCGTTTCATAATACCCACGATCCGGAAAATAGGTAGCTACCGTAAACCCTTTACCTTCATTATTCGGAATAATATTTTTTACAATATTCCCTCCGTCCTCAGAAAAATTGGTCGTTTCGAGTGCGAGATTATAATTTCCGTTTTTATTTCCGTAAAAAAGAAATAAATCATTTCCCTGATAAGGCTTACTGCTTACGATTTTATCTACAACTCCGTCCTTATTAACATCAAAAGAAATTACAGAGTAACGATCATTATTTTCGTAGGTCTGAAAACTGCTTCTTACTTTTTCCGACGAGATATTTTTACCCGCTATATTTTTTACAATATTCTGTTTTTCTGGATTTAAATGATTGATAAACTCTGGATCATCATTAAAAACCGGGCCATCAAATAAAAATCCCAGTACTTTTTGGGCCTTCTCGTTGCTCAAGGAATTAATCAAATCATATTTATTATTCTTTTTGATATACTGAAGGCTTTGATCCTGAAAATAGTTCACTCCATCTGCTTCCCAAATTCCGTTTTCTGCGATAGATGTAATACCAGGTTCATATTTTTTAAATTCCGGTTGATTTAAAAGCGAAAACCAATACTGAATGTATTTGTCTGAATCTTTATACAGTAGAGCCGGAGCATTTTTGCTGTCGTTCCAGCCAAAAGTATTTTTAAATGCATGAAAATCCTTTGGAAAATTTTTCAGAAACTCTTCTTCATCTTTTACTTTTAAGGCTTGCTGCAGGATTTCCTGATTATTTTGATCAGCTGTCTTCTTATCCTGCGATGGGCTTTTACAGGATATCAAGAGTGTCATTATGACGATAAGTACTTTATTCATACGCTTCGGTTATAATTATTTGTGCGCCGTCAATTCCCTGCTCATCCACAAAGTTGAAAATCTCGTTCAGTTTATCCCTGCTTCCTCCCACAAAATCTGTAGATTTCGAAGATCCCGGAAGAAGACACCCTTCAGTATCTGCAGCGGTATTTCCGGCATGAATAAGTATAGCCCTGCTGGCAGAAACCACATCATTGGACAGCTTTAAAGCTTTTGCAAATTTGGTTCCTGAATGCCATTCAAGCTTGTAGGTTCCTATAGGCACCCTTTGCTCCATTCCGGAAACGGTGGTATCAGGGCCTTTCTCTTCCAGAATATATCCGGAGATGGTAGAATTGTCTATGGAGAACTCGCCAATCGTGGAATTGTCGGTCTGCCATTTCCTTGTCAGTCTTATCGTCACCGCACCCGTTGCTGTAGCTTCGGTATTAGCGCAATCTTCAGGATACCCGAATATTTTTTTAATTTCTTTAAGGTAATTTCTTCTTTCCTGTCTCCCGTTTCCACCACCGTTTACCAGCCAGCTTATCGTATCGATATAATCTTTATCTGCCAAAAGATTCATATTGATGGTTGCATAGCTCGTTGTTCCCGATGGTGTTGTATTTGAAATCTGGGTTTTCGGAAATTTCTTTCCTACTGAGTGGTCATATTGGCTGTAGCTGGTATCGGGAACCGTCCATTCCGTTCCATTACCCAATACTTTACCCTGAGTCCAGAACCACGCTGCTGAATTAACCGCCAACTCCAGTTCTTCTGCAACCCGTAAAGGACTTGCCACTACATCTTCACCCGAATATGCTTTGTATTTACTGTAATTATTCTTCCAGGTGAGCTGCATCAGTCCTTTTCCTTTGTATTTTTCTCCGTCTCCTGCCACTGTATTTCCGTTTCCAATAGCATCGGCGTGACGTCCCGGATCATATTTTGAGCCGTTGGCATATTCTAAAGTTGTCTGGAATTTATCACTTTCATGATACACCTGCGCTAAGAAATGGATTTTTCTGATACAGGTATTGATTTCGAAATCTTTAAATATTTTATTAAGCTGAGCAAGAAATCCTGCATTGGTTTTGTCGTCTACATTACAGTTATCTGCATAAAAAACAGAATTTGTATTGGATACGCCTTCAGATTCTCTCAGTTTTTTAAGAATAATTTCAAATTCAGTAATGGTAATATCTCTGTTGCAGAAGCAGTTTTTGCCCAAAACAAAATAAGCGCCTTCTGCTTTCAGGAAGTTTTTATCATGCTGCTTTTCTCCCTGTGCTTTAACATTCAAATACAATAATTCTTTTTCTTTTTTATGAAGTTTAAAGGTTATGGTATCACCTGAAGCATATGCTTTTATCTGCAGTACTTTTACAATCTCATCCAGATGGGCAGTTTTGCCGTCTGCAATTTTTGTGTTATTGGCATTTCCTTTTTTAGCATTATTCAGAACAATCTGTGCAATTCTTTTCTTATCGTCTTCATTGGCTACATTATTAGGTCCTCCGAATTTATATGTATAGGTGCCATCCTCTTTTCCTTTTGCCAACTTTTCCTTCCATTGGGTGAGTTCATCATTGGATTTTGGTCGTAGGTGGATCGGTATTTTCACCATACCGTTTTCTATCGTTCCGGTAAATTGCGTTTTCTCTGTTCCCTGTACTTCTCCTGAAGAAGCTGCAGTTGCCTCCATCTGGGCTTCCGTAATTTCAAGAGCCGGCAGAATAGCATCGGGTGAGCCTTTTATCAATCCATCTTTTTCTTTAATGGTAATCGTTGCCTGCTTTCCGTTTAATCCGGCAGTTCTTGCGACTAAATACAGCTTAGAATCCAGTGCTGCACTATTCACTTTCTTAAATTCAGCTCCCAGTTTAAAAGTCTGAATAGTTATTTTTTCATTTTTATTATAAGCCTCTTTCGTTAAAGCACTTTTTATAGCCTCAAGAGTAGTGTATTCTTTTTTTGAAGCTAAAGCTTTGATAGCCGGCTTCCCTAAAATAATATTGGCAATTCTTGTTTTTTCAGCATCTGTGGAAGTACGGTTTCCGTTGCTTCCAATGGTGTACTCCAATGTTCCGGCCGCTTCTCCGGTCTGTTTTGTATACTCTTTCTTGGCAAAATAAGCATCCATCAGTTCTTCTACCGAAGATCCCTGAACCACACTTACTGTTTTACCGTCATTAGGTTGTGGAGTGGAAGGCTGTTTTGCCTCAGCCTTACCTTTTGCTTCACCCCAATCCCACAATTCAAGATTATTCCACCAATTGGTTACACTTTCTACAATACCTTTTTCTTCTTTTTTAGACTGAGGCTTTTCCGCAGCAGGCGAATTTTGAGCTCTGGGCGGAGTGTTATTATTCCCGGCAGGCTGCGGAGGTGGTGCAGGCTGAGCAGGAGAACGCTGCTGTGGTCTTGGCTGTTGAGCCGGTGCCTGGTTATGGAGTGGATTATTTAAATTAACATTATCTGTCGCATGCTTATTATGAGAAAAATATTCTACAGTAACGTAAAATTCAAGTTTTTGAGGATCTGTTTCCCCCTGCATTGCTTTTTGGATTAAAGCTCTTGTCAGCATGAACTCAGCAACTGCAACCCCTGTTTGATCTACGGTAGCCTCTTTTGTTTCTATTAAGAGATTATTAGCATTATGTCCATCACCGGCTGCATCATCTTCCCAAAGTGAAAACTTCAATTTTTCTCCCTGTAAATTTACGCACTGAGCGCGTGCCCGCATTTTTTCAGTGAAACTGAAGGTTGTTCCGGGAGTATCATCCACATATTGCAGTTCCACTTTATTTATTCTGGGAACCGCTACCGGCTGAGGCGTAATTTCAATGGTAGATGTACCCATTCCTTCCGGCTCGTAGAGATAAGCTTCTAAACGGTAGGTATGTTTATGGGCCACTTCCCCAAAAGTAAAAATTCCGGCACCCGTTTTTTTGATATTGGTCGTCGTAAAGCTTCCGTTTGACCTTTTTTTGAATAATTCCCAAGTTACTGCAGATTCAACACGCTGATTCTGTGGTGTCGCCGGATACCAGTCTGTCACCGTATATGTTGTTGCTTCTCCTACTTTAGGAGAAGGATTTCCGCTTATTTTTGAAACTCCTTTTTTAGACATCACATTAAGTATTAAGTTTAATAGGCATCTATTTCATTTTCAAGGGCAGTTTCCTTAAAATCCCGCATTTTCACCAGCGGGTTTATGTGCTGTACAGTTCGGTTGTCGGCATTTTTGACATTCTTTTTACTCATTTCTCCACGCTGTCCATGATCTTTAATGGTAATCAGTCCGCCAACAGTACACTGCAATTCAGAAATTTCAGTCACCGTTTTTTTATCCATGATCTTCACTTTGTCGTAGGTTTTTTTCCACTTTCCTGCCGGCGCATAAGAACATGGTAAATAACCGCCTGCTGTGGGCTTTAATTTACATTTGCCGAAACTTGGTCCTGATGGATTAAACTGCAGGTCATCTTCCGTAACACCGAGAAAGTCTGCATTTCCCGCAGAATCGTTCCAATAATGTTTCTGATGCGCTGTTACTTTATGCTGAGGAAACTGATCACCCTGATTGCATTGGGCTTTACCTTTTTGCACGACAAAATGTTTGCCGTCATGAGATGATGATTGCTGTGACATAATACTGTAATTTGGGTAACATCAAAGATAAAAAATTTACATTAAAAAATAAAAAAAGCGGAAAAAAATTTCCGCTTTTCATATTATAAGTTATTAATGTTTAGTATATTCCGGTGCTTCAACAGGGAGCATGGTTGGCATAAAGTATTCGTTCAGCCAATAAAATGTCTGCCCGTTTTGCTGAATTTTTACGGCCGGATCATTTCTATGCGATAACATCCTTTCTGCTAAGTTCTTGTAATTAGCAAAATAATTTTTCACCGTTTCATTTCTTACAATCTTAGATTTTTTCCAGCCTTTCAGCATAAATTTCGTCATAAGCTCCTCCTCGGAAAGATCAAATCCTGTGCTGGCTCCCACCGCATAAGACATCGGCTGTTTGTAAAGCTCTCCTTTATCCACAAACTTTATGGTCGGGTTATACTTTTTCAGCAACTTCACATATTCTCTTATCGCTCTTCCCTGGCTGAAGTCCGGTTTATCAGCTTGTGTATTTTTATATACTTCGTTATAGAAAAGTTTTAAATTATCATACTCGGTTTCAGAAATTAAAATTCCTTTTTCCAATCCCGGCTTATATTCTTTCAGTTCACTTGGAATATATCCTTTAACCAAAAACGGATTTCCGTAGTTAATAAGCTGTGCTGCAATCCCTGCAGGAACCGGATTGGTAAGCCCCGAATATATATATTTATATTTTACATCAACATCAGTTCTCCCCGCTCCTACTGAAGAGTGGAAATATTCATTTAAAGATTTATCCATGGTAACATTATCCAAAGTTACCTGCGAAATTAAGCTGTCGACAGACTTCTTAAGATAACCCGGAGTTGCAATATCCCCCTTTTTAGGGAAAATTACGAATCCCTGAGCCATACTCTGCTTAGGATAATCCAATGAGAAAAACCCTGCATCCCCTTCTACAAGACTGAAGTTATTCTTTGTTAAAACATCACTCTGATTGATGATTTTCTGTTTCTTCAGTTCAGCGATATTTTTTGCTGTATTGGTGACCACATTTTCTGCCATCAGTACAAAATCATTATACGTATCCGAAGATCTCGCACTGGTCTGGAACATGATTATTCTTGCCTGAGCCTGCGTTAATGAATTGATCACCCCGTACATATTTCCACTTTGGCTGGCAGAAGTACCCACAGTTACCACAATATTGGTTTCATCAGGAACCGCTGAAAGAAGATCTCCGGCTGCCATCAAGCCTTCGTTTACCGGCTGATATCCGCTGTTGCTTGCACAGTTCATTTCATTGCTTTTATCAGCAATAAATGAGGTAATCTTGCTGTAATCCGTGCTTAAGGTAGAAACTGCTACATTTTCTCCACAAGGGTTATTTTTGTACAAAACAACTCCATATTTCACCTGATTAAAGTAAGAAGGCTTTTCGAATCTTAGCTGTAAATCCTGCAATAAAGATTTTACAATCGGTGCATAAGGTGCATTGGGCGCACTGATATCCAATGCAAAAACAATATTAATTTTTTTATTTTTTTCTGTAATTTCTCTGTAACGGTCGAAACGAATAGGCTCTCCTAAAACATTGTAAATATAATTTTTACTGTAGTCCAGAATATTGGTAAAGTACTTCGTTTTCGAATCAGGAGTCGGAGCTTCAGTAAGCGGTAACGTTACCGGATAGATATTTTCAAGCGGAGTCCTGCTGTTCACATCCGTTAAAAGAATTGCCGTTTTGTTTTCCGTCTGGCTGCTGTTCGGAGCTCCTTCATGGATTCCCAAAGTAGTTTCTGTAATCCCTGTCGTATTTTTCATTTTTACGGCAGAACGCTCTCCCCAGGCAGAAACAACATTTGAGCTTACCCAGCCATATAAACCTGTACTGATGCTGTCCATATCCACAGACGGCTTTTTCCCTACCAAAAATCTTTTATTATTTTCAGCCTGTTTGTACACGTAAACGATCTGTCCGTTCGGGATTTTCACATTAGCCTCTTCGATAAGACTTGGCGAATTGAAAACTTTAATCGAATCGTTTTTATAATATCTTTCAGAGTTTCTGATCACTTCACTGTTGCTTGGCAAAACAGCCACTCTTACAGGAAAACCTGTCTTTTCGCTTTTTAAAGAATTACTCCAAAGCAGAAGATCAGATTCCGGAATCCATCCGTAAGTTTTGATTTGTTTTGAAGAAACTTTTTTCATTAAAGCATCAGGGATATACTCTGCTACTTTTACCATTCCGTCTCTGTTTTTCAACACCATTAGAGGCTCCAGAAACTTAACTTCTTTGTAAGATTTTTCATCATTTTTATCCAAATATGCCGTATTTCGGGATCTGTCTGAAATAGCGATCCAAGGCACAGATTTTTTTGGATATCCGTTAATGACAGATGCATTGTCTACCTGCCCGTATTGTGATGGTTCCGGAGTTCTTTTGGAAGGAAGCTTTACCTGGCAACTTACCAGTAAAACAGAAACCCCAACGTAATATGCTGCTAAAGGAAATTTATTTTTCATCCTAATTTATTTAATGATTGGTGCGTTCAGCAAATGTGAACGGGAAATTATTTACTTTGATTAATATCGACTTTGGTTACACAATCCTGCTTATCATCAAGATTTACTTTTACCGTCTGGATCACCATGTTTTTATCAAACTGAAGACCTGCACAATACATGTAAAAGTTGTTTACTTTGCTGTCGTTAACCTTCACCACTGTATTTTCGTTGTTACACAAATAAGTCTTCAGTAAATAATTGTAATGCGTATTGAAGCTATTTCCGTTGGCGATCTGCTGAAGGTGATATTTAAAATCGTTATCTACTTTAGCGTAAGCATCCTCAATATTCACTTCTTCTTTCATGGCATCGTAACCAGGAAGGATTTTGATGTGATGCAGAACAGGCTCTTCGCTTTTATCTGTGTACAGCGTTACGATATAATCACCCGGTTTTTTGTAGGAATAAAAAGTCATTTTATCCTTAGAATCGATATTTCCGGTTTCGCCAAATTTCCATGTGAACTGCGTAGCCCCGTCTGCAACTGCCAAAAACTGTACATTTTCAAGCTGCATCGCCTGGCTGTTTGCCTCGATTCTCGCTTTAACTTCTGTAGAATCTTTCGGCTTAGGAAGTGTTCTTGCGGACACCATTACAGGAAAAGACTTGGAGTATTTGTTGTCGATAATCAATGTTACCTGATAATATCCCGGTTTATTGTAAAAATGGATTCCTCTGCTTTTATCTGATGATTGTCCGTCCCCAAAATTCCATCTTCTGGTTTTTGCAAACTGCGTCATATCCTCGAACAAAAGTGTATCTCCTACAGCAATAGTAGACGGATTTACAGTACCGATAATATCATCGGCAGAGTGTATCACCTTCTTCTGCAACCATAATGCCACCAATGCCGCTATGAGCAAAGTCGCAATAACACCAATAATAATGTTCTTCTTGTTTTTTTGAAAGTAATTCATAGTTAAATGATTGTGATATGTGTTTTATTTTTTATTCTTAGTTAAATTAAGCTTACTGAGTTCTGGCTTTTAAAGCAGTTTCTCGTTGGAAAAGCTGACTTTTCTTTTCTTTAAAGCCAATAGAGCATTCCTCAAACTGTTTTTCGAAGCTCTTGATATTCTCGGTTTTGCTGGAAATAACTTTTTTATCGTCAAAATACATCTTATAAAATTTTGCGATCTGCGGATACGCGTCTTTTCTGATATCGGTAGTATTATCATTCGCCAACTGGTTGGCCACATCATTAATTCCGTTCATGATGTTGTTTTCTACGAAAGGCTGCGGCGCTTCATCCTTTAACCTGTCGATCTGCGAAAAAGTACTGTCTAACAATTTGAAAGTAAATTTCTGTTTCTGATCGAATTTGGCTTTTTCTTCAAGACTTTGAATGGAAATGACATCCTCATCTGAAAACGGAGACTCAAAACCTTTCAGGAAAAGAATTCCTAAAAAGATAATTGCGGCAAAAAGCATCAGAATTAAATATAAAAACTGATAATGCTTTTCTTTTTTTGATAGTGTGATTTGTCCCTGCATACTTTTTCGTTTTTATCTTCTACGTCTGCTTCCTGTAAAATTTCTTGTAGGATCTACTTTAAGCTCATTATTTACAATACCGATTTTACCGCGGCACTCTGAAATATCACGAAGAGCGATCTGCTCTTTATAAGAAACTTTTACGATCTCGGTTTTTAAAGCCAGCATCGGCTCTATCTGCTTCATCAGAATAGAATAGTGCTTAAAATTATCCACACTATCCTTCCCCATAATATTTTTGGCATCCTGAACGTTATCCATAATAGAATTCCTCAGGATGATGTCATTATCTACTTTGCTGATGTTTAATTTGTCCATTCTGTACAAAATACTGTCGACATGAGTTTTAAGCACATCTCCTCTGGAAAGCATCTCGCGATAGTCATCTGCCTGTTTTTTAACGCCTTGACGCTGCAGATCGTAACTTTTGAAAAAGAAAAAAACACAGATGAAAGAAACACCTGAGAGTACAATAAATGATAGAATAAATTTCCAAACGCCTAAACTGACGTCTTTTTTATTTAATTTTTTTTCCCGATTTGAAGACATATATTTGTGATTTGTTTGGTCTGTGAAATTATAAAAAAATAATTTATGTACAAAATTTAAGTATTTAAGTTATAAACAAGCATTTTTTTAATTAATTTAAGATTAATTTTCACTTTCACTATATTTTCATAATTTAGTCCCTTAATTTAATGACCATTCACCAAATCGATTAATAACAAAGTGAGTAACCTAATATCAAACACTGTAAGATTTTCTATAGCAGACAGTGATTTTTATTTTAAAAAGATCCTGATCAAGACGCTTACGGAAAATCCTTTCTACATCCTTCTTAATGACTGCAACAACGGCCACGAGCTGATCAGCAGAAATTACAGAAGACAGGAAGATGTGTTCATTATAGAGCTTTTCATGCCTGTTTTAAGCGGTCTGGAAGCTATAAAATACATCCGGAAAAACAATACGGATACGCCCATCATTACTTATTCCGGGACGTATCAGGAAGATATGGCGGAACTTCTTTCAAAAATACCCAACATCTATTACTGCGAAAAAAAAAGCAATATTATAAGGGATATCATTAAAGGAAAAATCTCTTCGGAAAGTTTTGATTATACCGCTTATACTAAGGAATGGGAACAGCAGCCATTGGCAGTGCACGAATATATGAACAGGCAGAAAAAGAGTCAGGAGGAGCTATCCCCAACCGAGATCCAGCTCATGAAATTCTGCTATGAAGGCTTCAGTAACAAAGAGATAGGTGAACAACTGAACCTGAGCACAAGAACGATCGATACATATATCAACCGCCTCACGGAAAAGCTTGGATTAAAAACAAAACTTCACCTCATCCGCTTCTGTGTAGAGAATGGGTACTACAATTCCAGCATGTAAAGGTGACTTAACCCAACCGTCATATAGAGTAAACATTAAATTTTCAACTCTTTATAAAAAAATATTTTACCACTAATTTGCTAATATTCAATTTTTTTAACTAAATTTGCACACCTAAAATTTAAAATTAAAATAAGGAAATGACAAAGGCAGAATTGGTAAACACCATCTCAAACAAGTTGGGCACCGAAAAGAATGAAACACAGAAAGTTGTAGAGGCTTTTATGCAAGAAATCAGGACTTCTATGTATAATGGAGATAACGTTTATCTGAGAGGTTTTGGTTCTTTTATCATTAAAACAAGAGCAGCAAAAACGGGAAGAAACATCTCTAAGAACACTGCGATTGAAATCCCTGCTCATAACATTCCTGCTTTCAAGCCATCAAAATCTTTTGTGGAGAAAGTAAAAACGAAAGTTACCGTAAAATAAGACATTAACTGAATATTAACTAGTTACTAAAAAATTATAATTATGCCAAGCGGAAAGAAAAGAAAAAGACACAAGGTTGCAACTCACAAGAGAAAGAAAAGAAGAAGAGCGAACAGACATAAGAAGAAATAATCTCTTTTTCTCGATTTATAAAATATAAAAATATAGTTGGTGATTTTAAGTTTTAAAGCCTCACCGACTATATTTTGTTTTGCAACTATAAGATGTCAGGGAAAAGAAAAGTTTATATTTTATCAGAAAAAATGTTTCCTTATTCGGCAGTAATGCTTAATTTAAGGTTAAAATTTATTTGATGAAAAACAATATCTTTTCCTGTAATCTTAACAATTTTTATCTTACAACAAAATGAAGAAAGAACTAATAGTTTCGCATGAAGATGATCTTACAAAGATTGCACTGCTGGAAGACGGAAGACTATGTGAACTTCATGAGCAAGAGGACAAAAGCGATTTTATAGTTGGAGATTTGTTTGTTGGAAAAGTAAAAAAGCTGGCTCCCAACCTTAATGCGGCATTCGTAAACATTGGATACGAAAAGGATGCATTCCTGCATTACCAGGATCTGGGACCACAATATCTTACCTACAGAAAGTTTCTGAGGGATACTATTTCCAAAAAACAAAGCACTTCAAGCTTAAAAAATTTCGAGATACAACCCGAAATAGATAAAAACGGAACCGTAGACAAAGTAATCGCAAAGGACGACCTTGTCTTATTACAGATTACCAAAGAACCCATTTCTACGAAAGGACCCAGAATTTCGACTCAGGTTTCTTTAACAGGGCGTTTTTTGGTGCTTATCCCTTTCGATAATAAAGTTTCAATTTCAAAAAAAGTAAAAAGCTTTGAAGAAAAAGAGAGACTGAGAACATTAATCGAAAGCATTAAACCTGAAGGATTCGGAGTTATTATAAGAACCGTAGCCGAAGGTAAAAAAGTAGCAGACCTGCACAACGACATGAATCAGCTGATTCAGAAATGGGAAACTACTTTTAAAAATATACAGAAAAATAAAGTTCCGTCCAGAGTTTTAAGCGAAGATGATAAAGCTTCAGCTATTTTAAGGGACAATTTCAATCAGGATTTTGTAAGCATCACCTGCGATGACGAACAAATGGTTGAAGAAATGAAAAACTATCTGGAAGTTATCGCTCCGGAGAGAAAGAACATTGTCCATTTTTACGATTCTCATATTCCACTTCTGGAATATTACAATGTTGAAAAACAGCTCAAACAAAGCTTCGGGAAACACGTCAACATCCCAAGCTCAAAAGGTGCTTACCTTGTTATAGAACACACGGAAGCCCTTCACGTAGTCGACGTAAACTCCGGTAACAATATCACAACCGGAACTGCCGTAAATAAAGAACACGCCTTAAAGGTGAACAAAATGGCAGCAACAGAGATCGCAAGACAACTGCGTCTCCGTGATATGGGTGGAATCATTGTGATCGATTTTATCGACATGCCAAACCCCGAACACAGAAGAGATCTGTACGAACATCTAAAGGTAGAAATGAGCCGTGATAAAGCACGCCATAAAATTCTTCCGCCAAGTAAGTTCGGATTGATACAAATTACCAGACAGAGAAACCGTCCGGAAAAACAGATCGATACCAAAGAAGAAAACCCGAATAAAGACGGAGAAATTGTAGCTCCTATCGTTATCGTGGAAAGAATGGGCGAAACCCTTAGAACCATTATGCAAAAGGAAAAAGGAAAACTTTACCTGCATGTACATCCTTTCGTGGAAGCATACCTTACCAAAGGCATCAAGAGCATCCAGATGAAATGGTTTATGAAATACAAAAAATGGGTAACCGTTATCCCAAGGGATTCTTTTAAATACTTAGAATACAGAATTTATAACTCCAACAAAGAAGAGTTGACAGGATATTCTAATTAAAAAATAAAACCTCTAGTTTTCTAGAGGTTTTTTTATTACTTTTACAAAAGTTACACGAATGATTCTTATTTACCGACCAGATTCTATTGGTGTAATTTATTATTTCTAACACATTAAAAAACATAACAATGAAAAAAATTCTATTATTAGGATGCATTTTTGCTATCCAGAGTATTTACGCACAAATTATTTCTAAAGATCTTTCTTTTGCTTCCAATGGGATATTTACTATGCCCGGAAATCTTACCTTTTCAATGGCTCAAGATCCCGCCGGCAGTATCTATTTCACTCACAATGTAAACACCTATCCAGGAATTAATGTTACAGAATCTTATGTATCAAAAATTACATCCAATGGCCTTCCTGATATTACTTTTGGAACAAGCGGAACAGTTCCATTACCCTATAACAATTATTTAAATGAAGTTAAAATACAAACTGATGGGAAATTAATAGTTTTTGGGTTTACCAATTCAGAATCAGTAGTAATTTCCAGAATACTTCCAAATGGGCAATCAGATTCTACTTTTGGAACAAATGGTACCGTAGTTATACCTTCCTTGGTTCCCGACCAAACTTATAGTTCTTATGGAATTATTTTACAGAATGACAAAATACTTGTACACGCAGTTAATTATGGTCAAAATGTTCAGCATCAACATGTAATTCTCAGACTAAATACCAATGGAAGCATTGATAATACTTTCGGAAACAACGGTTATGTGGCCACACAAGGAAGTCCAGCTGGCAGAACATTTGTGCGAATAGATAATCAATCGAATATTATTTGTTTTAATAGTACCATCGGATTTATTCAAAAATTTAATTTAAACGGGCAGCCAATAGCGAGTTTTGGAAATAATGGAGTTGTATCATTTGTTGATCCTAATGGCTTTGGTTATGGTGGAACTAGTGCCGTATTTGTGGATAGCAATAATAGAATTCTTTGTGCATTAGGCTCATCCGGTGATGTTAAAAGGATAAATACTGATGGAACTTTTGATAATACATTTAACTATAATTTATTTACAAGTCTTGGTTTGTATGGAGGTTCGTGGATTAACTGTATTGTAGAAAAAGATGGATTTTATTATGCTGCAGGCGAAGGCTCTCCCAATCATTTTATTTCAAAAATTAATCAAACCGGTTCTTTAGATCCTGCCTTCAGCAATTATTTACAAACTGATTCCAATGTGGAAGACATGATTGTCAATAACAATAATATTATAATAAGAGGAAGTGGATACATCGTAAAATATTTACTTAATACCACTACATTATCAACTACTGATGCTATAAAAACGAGTCTTGATATAGTTTTTGAAAATCCTGTAAAGCAAAACTTAGTTTACAGTGCAAAAGAAAAAATAAGCAAAATGGAAATCTATTCTCCCGATGGGAAACTGGTAAAAACTATAAAAGAAAACAATTCAAATGTTTCTGAGCTTTCGAAAGGAGTTTATTTTGCGAAAGTAACTTTTGACAATGGAAAATCTATCACAAAAAAGATCATAAAACTTTAAAACAGATAATAATATCGATCAAATTTAGAATCTCCGTATTTTCACGGAGGTTTTTTGTTTTTATAAGAAATATGATTTTTATAATTTTATCGTTTCTTATAAAACTAATCCTGAAATGAAAACAATTCTTTCTTTTGTTTTATTATTAATTTCCTCTGTTGCTTTTGGACAGAACACGCCCATTTCAAAACGTAGATTCAAAACACTTGTTTCAGAAGCTTACCAACAATTTTCTTTAAAAGAATATGATGATGCCAAAAAATCTTATTTGGAAATTTTAAAATTTGTTGATGAGAATAAAGTAAAAAAATTTAGCGGAAAAACAGAATATTATACAAGTAACTCTTATATAAATGGATTTTACACAAATCTGGCAAAAATTGAGCTCATTAATAAAAACTATTCCGAAGCTATAAAATACCTTGACAAAAAGAAAGAATATCCTTTCAGAGCAACTTGCGGAAATGCTAATGCAAGAATTGACATTTCTATGGCAACCCTCTATTCTCAATGTTATATAGGCTTAGAAAAAGATGAAGAAGCTTTAAATTTTCTCATTCCTTACATTCTGGATAACCAATTAGGAAATAATTCAGAAATTGTACATCTCACGTATAATTTACTTTCTAAAAATCATTCTAGTGAAAATTTAAAACATCAATTCGAGGATTCTTTTAAAAGTTTGAATATAAAAAAAGAGAAAAGAAATCAATATGAATACGATGCTTTTAGTATCCGATTTTTGAACAGGGATATTCCTTTAGAAAATTGGGATTTTAGAGATTTGAAAACTCAGGAAGAAAAAGAAAAATTATTACGTGAAATTCTTTTTAAATCCGAATTCTATACACTTCTATCAAAATAAAATGAGAGACCATCACTACAAAACTACGATTAAATGGACGGGAAACAAAGGAAAAGGAACCAGCACCTATCGTGATTACGAAAGAAGCCATACTATTTCTGTAGAAAATAAACCGATTATTGAAGGTTCTTCCGATCCGGCTTTTCGTGGAGATAAAACAAAATATAATCCGGAAGAAATGCTTTTGTCGTCGCTTTCTTCTTGCCACATGCTGTGGTATCTTCATTTTTGCTCGGAAGCAGGAGTTATTGTCACCGATTATGTTGACGAAGCAGCAGGAATTATGCAGGAAACAGCGAACGGAAGCGGGCATTTCACCGAAGTTACACTGAATCCTACTGTAACAGTTTCTGAAGAATCAATGATCAAAAAAGCAAAAGACCTCCATCATCAGGCGAATGAATTTTGTTTTATTGCCAACTCAGTTAATTTTCCTGTAAAACATATCCCAACTGTGTTAGTTAAATAAATAAGGTATTTTATTTTATTTTTTAACAAACAATATATCAATAACTTACAAACAATAACTCCAAAAAATCACATCAAAACTCTACCCAAAGGGAATTATTTAACAATTTTTTACTAAAAACCATATTATTTTAATAATTTATTTGCAATAAATCTAATTTTTGCAAATATTTTTCTATAAAATTCAAGTTTTTTTCTTATTTTTATATAAACTAAAACTAATCATGATGAGACCGAGATTAACCATCTTCGACGAGCCTCTGTTGTACACAGAAGGGCTTTCAAAACTCCTCGACCAAAGTGGAATATTTACAACTATTGATATTTGTAACTGCCCCGAGGCACTCAAAATTCTCCTGAAGGACGATCCTCCGGAATTCCTCATGATCAGTTCAAACATGCTCATTTTTACTGACCTCTACAAATCGGTAGAAAATATTACTTCTGAAAACAAATCCATCAAGATTATTATTATCGGAAACGGATACGATGTTACGGATATACGCAAATTATTTAACAAAGGAATCAAAAGCTACCTCGACAAAAACAGCAGCTACGATGAATTTATAAAATCTATACAAGCTCTGCTCCTGAACGAAGTATACATTTGCGACCATGCTAAAGACAGAATGGTAAATTTTATCAGTAACGAACAGGAGCAGCACAAAACCCACTTCAAAGATCCTCTTACCAAGAGAGAACTGGAAATCCTGAAACTTATCTGCGACGGTCTCAGCAGTAAAGATATCTCTGAAAAACTTTTCATCAGCATCAACACGGTAGAAACACACAGAAAAAGAATTCTCCTGAAACTGAATGTAAAAAATTCGGTAGGCGTTGTAAAATATGCATTGGAAAATCATATCATAGACTAATCATCCATCCAATTTTGCTTCATTAAAAATTCCAAACTTACGGGTTTGGAATTTCTTTTAATATACCATGAAAAAAATCAAGAATTTGATTTCGTAATAAAAACTTTGGTCAATGGTGAACCGGAGATATTAAACCAACGATTCACCTTTTCTGAATTGACCATTCGCAGAGAGATTTTCACTTATTCATAATCCGGCATTTCCGCATTATTGAAAAGAACAGCTCTAGTGAGATCCGTCATCGAACTGTTCAGATCAATAACCATAACATTCCGCTGGGAAATATTATCATTAGAAGTATTCATGAAAATTACCTGCGCGTTATTCGGGGAGAATCGTGGATCGAGATCGTTGGTTCCCATTATTTTTTCGCTTTCCAAAGAAATATCGTAAGCCATATTTGTACTCAAACGATAGACAAATACGTGAGCATCCAGCTGTCTGTAATTCCCCGAGTTATCCTGATAACCGGATATATCTCTTGAGTACACCAGCATTTGCCCGTCTACAGAAAAATTCAGTCCGCCACTTGCACCGGGAAGACCTGTTAAAACTGTATTTAAAATATTTCCCAGCATGTCAATGACATAGATTTTGGTATTATATCCATTGAAATCATTAGTTTTTAGAGCAATTTTACTTCCGTCGTAGCTCCAGTCACATTCGGAAATCATGCTTCCGTCGGGTGTGGTGTATACCAGATTCAAGCCGCTTCCGTCTTTATTGATTCTGTATAATTTATTAAAATTCGCGTACAGGATTTCCTGACCGTTGGTACTCCATGAGAAATCGAGTTCATCATTTCTGAATCCGGCAACCGGAACCGTTGTTACTTTAAAGGCATTGGAACCGTCCGGATTTGCAGTGTAAATATGGCTGCTACCACCTTCTGTTCTCAGAAAAGCCACCAGTCCTGAATTATTATTTTTTCTTGGCCTCCAGCTGTTGTACGACGGATTGGTAAACTGAAAATGAGTTCCCGCATCATCACTCGATATAATTACAAGATTGCCGCTTTGTTTCTGAACATAATGAAAACGGTTGGTAGGAACCATATTGGTTGTAAACTTACTGATCGGGCTGAGAACCGGATCGTGTATACCGTCTGAAACAGACACCTGCCAGAAATAACTGACCCCGTAATTAAGATTGGATAAGGTATAATGTGTTGCCGTAAGATCATTCACCTGAACTACATTGGTATTTACATTATTTTTAATCGTGAGATTATATTTTAAAACATCGGTAGCATCGGGATCTGTAGAGCTCCAAGTCAGTTCAACGCTTAAAGGCTGATTGACCGCATTATCCACAGGGCTCAATAATTTGGGCGCTGTAGGCGGGGAGTTTAGCGATTTATCATCATCCATTTCAAAAACCATCGTTACTACCTGATCTTTATTCTGAATATTAACCGCCTGAAAATTGGTAAGATATCCCGACAATTCAGCTTTTACCGAATAATTTCCGATGGGCATTCCCGGTATTTCAAAAGAACCGTCTGCTGCCGTAAACACGGTCTGTGTAGTTGGTGTAGTAAAAATCTTTACATTAGCAATAGGCTGATTGGTGCCTCTTTTCACTACTTTCCCTTTTAAACTTCCGGTCTGAGCCTGATCTACCAATTCTTCGCTGCAGGAAAAAAGACAAACTGAAAAGATTAATATGCTTATAATTTTGAATAGTGTTTTCATAGCTCATGTTTTATTTGTTACCAATGTAAAAATTGAGTCCTAATGCAAATCTCAACGCCTGATCCTTTCTTTTACCGTTTACAAGACCTTCCCAATTATCTTTAAAGCCTAAATCATACTGGGATGAAGCCCGCAATCCAACATTTTTAGCGAAAATATATTCCAGACCTCCTCCAAATTGTCCTTTATACTGAGGTTTAAATTTGGAAAACATAACTCCACCCCCTCCATAAATGTAAGGGCTGAATTTATATCTTGGGAAAAGAATATATTCCAGATTAACTTCAGGAACGAAATAAGAACGTTTAAGAATATTCTGATTTTCCATCGTGAAAATACTTGAATTCAACTCCAGATTAAAACTTGGGCTCATAAAATATTTAAAACCTAATTTTCCTCCGATATTCATTCTGGGATTGATATAGTCATCTCTTACTTTCTGTGCTTCCACATTTCCGAACACGGCAAAATTATGCCTGTGATAGCTTGGAAATTTATTCCCGATAACCCGGTTGATATTTTCCTTCTGCTCTCTGTCGTATTCATCTATTATGGCCTGATAGTTTGCCATATCTCCTGCAGATTTACCCCATATTTTATCTTTAATGCCTTCTACAATCAAGGCTTTAACAGATTTTTCAATAGCTTCGGTTACGGCAAGCTGAACAGGCTCGTTTTGGGTAAGCCCCACCTCAGCTTCCAGTAATCTTTCGGTATCGATATACCTGAAAAAGCTTCCGTTGACACTGGTAGATAGAATAGTTTTGGAAGTATAAACCGTCTTCAGGATTTCTCCGTTTAAGGTAGAAACGGCACGCAGGTAAATGGTAATTCTGTCCTGTCTGTATTGGGTAGAAGCTCCGATCCCGAAATACCGGGCTCCCAGACCACCGGTCATAATATTGCTGTCATAGGAAATTACTCCGCCTTCCAGCAAAATTCCTGCGTACAGAAGGGGTGGCAGAGCGGTGCTGTTTTTGTCGGCATCTTTAAGGTATTCCTGTCTTGTAGAACGGATAATCTGTCTTTCGTTCAGCAGGTTGGCAATATTTTCTCTTTCGATGGGAATAAACCATTTACTGTCTTCAAGCGCTTTTATCAAGATAGTGGTGGTACCCTGCGGAACAGCAGTACTCCAGTTGTTTCCGTTTTCTGCCGGCTTATACTGCCCTGTCTGATCCCTGAATTTGTAAACGCCGATTACAATTTTCTCTTTGGGGAGGGGCATACTTTTTAGTTCTGTGGTGTAGACTGTATTTTCTCCTAATGTGGATCTTTCAGGATTGGAAGGCAGCCCTAATAAGGAACTGCACGCCTGCAAAATACACAGCATCACAGCACAGAAAAAAATTCTGGTGTAGGTTTTGGATCTCATGGTTAAAAAAAAATTAGTTTTTTAGGTATTTCTTTATTTTGGAATAATAATCTCGGACTGTTCCCCTGTGCTGGTATCCAAGATATTAATCAACAATCCCTGAGCGGTAGAAGTTACCTGCAGATACATCGAGCCGAAAAGATAATTTCCGGGCTGGAGGCTTCCTTCTCCGAACTGATCCTGAAACAGCTTTCTGGACAATTCACTTAATACCTGCCGGTTGAGGCTCTGGCTAAAACTGTCGAGAGAATTCACGTCATTCAGCAGGCTGGCAAAATCGTTTTTCTGATCAAACTGATTCTGTGCGTTTGCGGAACTTAGAAGCCACTGATAATTGAATGTATCTCCTCCGAAAGCAGGATTAATAGGTTTATAAACAAGCTGCTGAGATTTCCCGAGAAATATTCCTCCGAAAAGCATTAAAATAAAAATAATAGTTTTCATGGCTTTTATTTTTAGTATATAAATTCATTTTTTATAAGATTTTTCCTGGCATTAAATTCTTTGATATATTTTAAACTGGCACTGAGCTGCTCTTTCAAATAATCATCACTGGGATTCGTCATAAAGCTGTAGACTATTTTATCATCAATCTGCACATTAATCTGCCCGCTGGTTCCCCGCGAAGGCAACTCTGAAATGGTAACTGCTGAGGTACTTTTATCAGGAATCTGACTGTAATACATATAAAAAAGATCATAAAAATCTTTTCCCACCTTACTTTTGGTTTCGTCTATGGTAAGGCCTTTCAGCTCATAGAATACCTCTTCTTCAATTTTTGCCACCTTTTTTTTAAACAACTCATTATTCAGCTCCAGACTGTCTTTGGCAACAAGCTTCTGGGTTTCTTCATCTCTTATATAAAGAAAAGCTTTCAGGGCATCTTTAGTTTGAAAATTGACATTGATCTCCGAGAGAACTTTAACCTCATTAGGATTAATCGAAAATTTTCCTTTTTGCTGATTGTTGGATAAATTTCCTCCGTCGCCTTTTTTTATTGAAATCAAAAGATAATTAAGCTCCTGGTAAATGGCTGTTCCGTTGGTAACGGTTGCTTTAATCCTTATCTGATCTTCCAGCATACTGCTTTCGATTTTTGCAGTTACTTTCTTATCTTCCTGTCCGTAAGTGGTAATGGCCAGGAAGATAAAAAAAGTACACAAAGTCAAAGCTGATAATTTTTTCATCACCGAGGTTTTTAATAGTTTCTCATGAATATGGTTTTGTTATCTCCTTTTACATTGATCTGCAAACCGTCTGAAATGCTGTTACTTCCCGTAATATCGATGATATTGTTATGTCCCTGAGTTGTAATAGCTGTTTTGGTTTCCGTATCTGTAAAGGAATTCACAAAATACAAGGTGTTGTAATCCCCCAATTGCTTCACCACAATGTCTGTTTTTGAATTGATATATAGATCTGCGTGATTGGCGTTTCCCTCCTGAATAATGTTGGAGTACGTAGCTTTGGGATCTGTATTCTGCAGTGCAATGATGTTGACAGCATTATTACTGTTGATTTTATCCCAATCGATCTGCTGTGATTGTACAGACATGAATAAGAAAAGTGCGGGGACACTCCATCTCAGTGTAAACATGGTTATTAATTTTATTTAAAGATACTTTTTTGATGTATGGAAGAAAACACGTTTGGCAGGTAGTCTGATAAAGTAGTGGTTTCCCGTTACGTAAAATCCCTGTTAAAAATGGTAAACAAAAAGGAGAAGCCATTCGCTTCTCCTGAATTTCACTCCAAAGTTAAGAAGCTACTAATTTGATTGATTAACCATTAAAGAATTATTGTTTCCGGTTTGAACTCCTATATGAGTATGCGCATCTCCAGATTGGCTTACCAATGCAATATTTCCGTCACCAGCCTGAGTATTTAGTGCTGTATTTCCGTTTCCAACCTGTAATTGGCCTAAAAGATTACCATCTCCCACCTGAGCACCCATCGCTACGTTGTCGTCACCGATCTGAACTGCCCCTGCGATGTTACCATCACCCTGCTGATAGTGAGATGCCATGTTGTCGTCCCCAAGCTGATACTGTACCAAAATGTTTCCGTTTCCGACCTGAGCTCCGGAAGCTTCATTTCTTCTTCCGTCCTGAACCTGTCCGGCAATGTTTCCGCTACCCCATTGGAAAGAATCTGCGGAGTTTCTGTTACCTTCCTGTGACTGAACAGCAATGTTTCCTGCCCCCCACTGGATGGAAGAAACTTCGTTTCTGTTTCCTGTCTGAGTCTGAACGGTAGAGTTTGAAATACCCACCTGCCAGGTAGAAGCTGCGTTTCTGTTTCCTGTCTGGGTAACTTCATTAGAATTTAACCATCCGTTCTGGTCTACATCTACAGAGTTTCTGTTTCCTACACTCTCTGCAGTATTAGAGTTCATAATACCCACCTGATCGATATCGGCTGTATTTCTGTTTCCGTCCTGCAAAAGCTCGTTGGAGTTCATCATCCCTGTCTGATCAACGGTTGCAGTGTTCAGGTTCCCATTTTGAGTACTCATGTCCAAATTTGCCTGTGCAAATGTGAAGCTCATAGCCATTAGTGTAAATACACCAGTAATAAGGTTTTTCATATTAGTAAAAATTAATTGGTTAATAGTGAGACAAAGGTATACGCTAAACCAACTGCGCGAACCACGAAAAAGGTGTAAATTTTCAAAATCACTGATTACGGTATGAAATTGTCACCAATTTCTGTTTTTGTGGTATCATTGATTTTAATTAGGGGAAAATACGGTAAGAGAAGGATGAAAAACTAAAATGAATGATCGTACTTTGAAGTTAAACTTGTTTAAACTTTTTTTATTTAACCGCAAAAGACACAAAAGATCTGTATACTATATGTAAAACTTATCATTTAAGATAAAAAAAGAACGCATAAGCTCTTAAAAACTTTTGATTTTTATTTTTTTGATGGCTTTTGTCCCTTTTGCGGTAAGATTTAAAATGAGTTTAAACAGATTTGTTATTTAAACTTCGCAGCCAATCAAATATCAATAAAAAAATCGGCTCAGATCTTCTATCTGAGCCGAACAAAAGCGAACGATGAGTTTCACTTTGAGAATTAAAACTATTTTAAAATCTCGATGATGTTATTTTCAGGATCGAGAATTACACTTTCGTAATAGCCATCGCCGGAAGTTCTTGGTTCTCCTACAATTTTATAGCCGTCGTTTCTTAAAATTTCCGTTAATTCATCCACTTTTTCTTTGCTTCCCGTTTCAAACGCAAGATGAATAATCCCGAATTTTTGAGCTTCAAACGAATTATTTCCATCTTCAATATCGGGTCTTGTCATGATTTCCAGCCTGCTTCCGTTATCAAAACTTAAGAAATAAGATTCGAAATTTTTAACAGGATTATGATATTTTTCGTTGGAAACAGCTCCAAAATATTTTTCATAAAAACTTCTCATGAGTTCCAAATCCTTTACCCAAAACGCAACGTGTTCTATTTTCATTTAATCTTTATTTATTTGAAATTAATTTTTTATTTAACCATGTTCTCACCGGAATATCATAGAATTTCATGAAGCCATACGCTAAAATTATTGAGGTAAATACCGTTAACAATCCTAAAATCCATGACTGAGGTTCTTGCAGAGTATGTTTTCCATTCACAATCCATGCCATATAAACGTACACCAACGGAAAATGGGTAATATAAATCGGATATGAAATATCCCCTAAAAATTTACATAATCGATTCGCTTTTTCACCAACAACTTTTCCGCCTGCTCCCAATAAAATAATAATCGGAAACATTATCATCAATGTAAAACATTCGTAAAAAGCATTCTGCCAATGTGCCGAAGTCCCTCCTAAACGTGGAAACGCAAATAAAATGATTAATAAAATACTCGTTGTAAAAAAAGCGTGTTTGGTGAATTTTAATTTAACGGCTCTTGCCAAGAAAATTCCCATTAAAAAAGGAAAAGCCAATCTTGTAAAACCTATTTTTAATTGCGTTATATCATCGATTGACCAACCTCCAATGATGTCTCCATTTGGATTTGTAAAAGCATAATGAATCGTAAATCCGGCTGAAATGATCACTAAAATTCCTAATACAATTTTAGAGACTCTTCTTAAAATTAAAGCATAAACGATATTCGCAATATACTCAAAAAATAGCGACCAAGCCGGTCCGTTCAATGGGTGCATTTCATTCCAGCCTCTGATGTCGAGACTTTTTCCGACCGGAATGACTGTCATTCCGATGAGCATGACCAATATTAATTTCCAAACCGGAGTTGTTGAAATTCCGCCCCAACCTAAACCTTCCGATTGTTGGAAATAAAATAAAACCGCTCCAACCAAAGAACCAATGATAATCATTGGCTGCAATCTCACCAAACGACGGATGGAGAAATCTTTCAATGTCATCTGATTCCAACGATTGTCGTAAGCGTAACTGATCACATATCCCGAAAGCATAAAGAAAAAATCCACCGCCAAATAACCATGATTGATGATCTGTTTGGTATGATCTCCGTTCGAAAATGTTTCAAAAACATGGAAAAATACGACCATGATTGCGGCAACACCACGCAATCCGTCAAGGATTTCATAATGAGGTTTTGATTGAGAAATATTTAAAGCTTGATTCATATTTTCACTTAAAAATTAATGCAAAAATATAGGGTATTGTCTCAAAAGGATTGTTTTATATTTTTTTATTATTGTCTTATATTTACATTATCCTGATTTCAACTATTAAAATGAAGCAAAATTTAAAATATTATCCAAAAGCAAGAACCCATACTTTCCACTTCGATCACGTTCATATCCAATGGAATCAGCAGGTTCCCCTTCATCAACAGGAAACATGGGAATTGTCTTATATTATCACCGGAAGCGGTGCAAGAATTATTGGTGACGTTGTGGAAAACTTTTCGAAAGGAGAAGTTATTCTGATTCCCCCCAATATTCCGCACTGCTGGTCTTTTGATGAATCAGTTCATGACCGTGAAGGAAAAATTGAAAACATCACCATTGTTTTTGAAAATGATTTTCTGGAAAGCTGTAAAAATCTTTTCCCTGAACTTTTCAACCCTATTTCTGAACTTCAAAATAATGAAAATGCAGTATCTTTTAAAGATGAACTGTTGGAAAAACTTCAAATTTTAATGACTTCTATGATTCATCAAAATAGTATTGAAAGGGTTTCTTCTTTTATTAAATTATTAGAATTAATTTCTTACTGTAAAGATATGCAAGTGGTCGGAAGACCCGTCATTGAAAACAAGAAAGAGAAAAAAATGCAGGAAATTTATCTTTTTATTCTAAGTAATTTCCAGCGAAATATCACTCTGGAAGAGATTTCAAAATCTGTCGGAATGCAGAAATCTTCATTCTGCGTTTTTTTCAAAAAAATGACCGGAAAATCTTTTTTCACCTATTTAACAGAATTCAGAATTGAATCTTCCTGCCAAATGCTGCTGAAAACGAAACTGTCTGTCGGAGAGATTTGTATTGCTTCCGGTTTTAGTGATATTCCTTATTACAATCGGGTTTTTAAGAGGATTAAAAGTGTGACGCCGACGGGGTTTAGGAAGCGGGGATTTGTTGTGGAAGAGTGATTTACGGATTAGCAAATTACAGGAAGACTATATTTGTCTCAGATTCGCCATAAAAAATCCGAAGAAATAAAATATATCTTCGGATTACATATTGTTTAATCTATGTTAACCTTTTTAGTAAGGCTCAAGTGGACGAGGAAAATGCTCGCAATAGCGGGTTGCTAAATAAAATAAAATCCACCGCAAAATAGTGGGTTTATTTTTATCTGCTCAAAGTCGAGAGACTTTGCGTAGCGGGCATTACCTTTAATATAAAAAGCCAACTCCTAAAAAGTTGGCTTTTGTGTTGTTCTTCTTCTAAATTTCATAAAAAAAAAGAAAAGAGCCGGAAATTAGGAAGTTGACAATATCGTATAATCTTCTATTTCCCAATAATTATCATGCAATCTTAGTTTAAATACAGCATTTCTACCGTAATAATCTTTTTTTATATGATGGTCAACAAAAACTAATGCTCTTTTTTTAGAAGGATCAAATACAATCTCTGAAAAATAGACAACACCTATCTCACATTCATTTGTATGTTTATCATACTCTGCCAGATCCAAGACTTTTGCGGTACACAAATTAAATTGATTTGCTTTTATAGAACTTCGTGTACTTAATTTTTTAATAATATCTGTATTATTGGAAAATTCTTTTAAAAGTTCCTTCCTACTTTTTTTGTGATTTATATGAGCTTCGGGATGGCCTGTAATAAAATTTTTACTACTTGTAGCAAAATCTGTATTTTTATTTTTAGTAGAATCTATATACAAATTGCAAAATTTTTCACGATGATTAAAAATTTCGTTGTGGGCTTTTGTCTTCTCTTCGATATATAAATCTTCATCGTGAACTCTTAAACTATCAAAATATCTTTTTTCACCTAAATAATCTTCTCTAAAAAAATAAGGTATCAACTGATCTGTTAAATCATTATATAGTTTTACATTAGTATCGGTAGATTGGCTTACACATTTTTTCATTTCCTCCTTACAATTCGTAAGTAATAAAGAGGATAACAAAATCACAACTATTTTAGTTTTAAAATTCATATTGTTTAGGGATTTTGGGTTAATAATATGGTCTTACTCGCAAATTATCTTTTGGTTTTTTATAATTATCTAAAACAGATGGCATTTTTTGTGATTCAAGTCCCTGATTTCACGTTGTTGCCTAAAATCTTTTGCAGCATTATTCCTCCTAAATCCATCAAACTTTTCACTAATTATATCACGATCAGAAGCAGAAAATTGAGTATCTGTTCCAAAATAAATAATTTCCCAATTATCTCCTATATCACCCTTAACACCTTTTGATTGAAGACTCTTCTTAAAAAGTGGGTCCTGTTCCTTGGAAACATGGTCAATTGCATAGTCTGCCCAATGACCACCTTCATGAATTATTATTTCTGCTAAATTATCAATATACTTTTTATTTCCTTTATTTTTTGAAACCGTGTTTACTACGCCAGAATCTATTTTAATAACATTGGGATGATCTGGATGAAAACTCGCCAAATCAAGTAAACTTTCATTCATTATAACAAGGGGCCCATCTCCATTTGAGCATTTTCTGTATCATTTTATCATTTACTTTAAATCTGTCTTTAAACGCTTCTCGAAATTCTGAATCTCGAAACACCGCTTTTATAGTTTTTATTGCCGCTGTATATAATGCTCTTTCCTCTTTCGTAGCATTTGCTGGTAATCTAAAATTTCCATCAGGATCAATGTAATTAATAGGGTTGTTCCACAATATGCATACGGCGACCAACTTGGATACTTCTCCGCTAGTGGATCGACACCATACCAAATACTCAACCTTGGATTATAATATCTTGCACCATAATAATACAGCCCCGTATCTTCATCCAATTCTTTTGCATTAAACTTATACGGATTATTATAAGATCCATCCATCTGTTCCAACATCGTTTCCCCGAAAGATAAATTTAAGAAAAATTGTGTTGTCTCGCCCTGAGAATTTTTTTAATAAGTTTTATTTTATCACTATCACTAAATCTGATACACAAGGAATGATCTTCAATCAATTGGATATGTTTTTTTCAGTCAAAACAAACACGAGTAAAGAACCTTACTCGTGTTGTTAATAATACATTTTTAATAATTGTTGAAATTTAATGAGTTAATTATATAAAAACCATCATCACTAAATTTGATACATTACCCAGCCTTTTTATTCTATAATCTAAATGACTTTAGTTTAGTTGGATTATTAGTTTGTAGATTAATTAAAATCCTTTTCTTTTTGTCATTGGAGTATTGTAATATTAAAGTATCTTCTTTAAACTTTAATACATCATATGTCTTATTTTCTATTTTCAGAACATTATCTTTTTGTTGATAATTCCATTTCATAATCTGCTTAACGTCATCCATTCTGAAATTCTTTAAAGAGTTGGTTGAAAAATCAAAACCCTTATAATCAATACTTCCATCAGGATAAAATTTGTATCCATAATTAATATTTTCATAAATGTTTTCTTCTTTGTTGGATGCGTAAATATACCAAAAACTATTTTTTTCTGTTATTTTTTGTTCTAATGAACTTTTGGTACAGCTAGATAATAAAAAACTATTTAAGATTAGGAGCACTATTAGATTTTTCATATATTATAGATTTAGTTTTATTATCTGGGGTATTGATGTACATTTTTCCATCTGATTTATCAAATAATAATGAATAACCTGAATTGTTATTATTAAAATCTTTTATTAAATCATCTGCTCTTTCTGTATTTCCCTCTTGATAATATGAATTCATTATTAATTGTGAAAAATATCCCACTTCACCTTCTTGATGAGCTCTTGATGATTCTTTAAATGTCCAATGACTAACAGCTTTATTAGCAACCACGGCATGAGAATAAAAAGTTGAAGATTCAATATTATGATAATCGTCGTATTTATGCATGTTTTCATGATATGTAATATTCATTAAATCATATTTATTGTTTACCATAGGATGAAGATAGCCATTCTTCTGAGCATTAAAAACAATACCTCCATCATTGTTATAATATGCGGTAGAGTTATTACTTCTTTCCGATGTCGTGCTAATATTTGTCGCCCCAATTTTTGAAGCATAATAGGCAATAACATTTTTACTTGCTTTCATATTAAACCCATAAGCATTCGACATGGGAAGATTTCCTAGTAATAAAGATTTATTATTATGAACCAAGGTAATATATTTAGACCCATTATTAACAACTCTGTTAATACTACCATCATTATTTAAATAAATTATATCTTTCGGTGCCATTCCGTCTGGATCGGTAAATCTTACTGGATTATCAAACGTATATGCATACGGCGACCAATTCGGCATTTTTACTGCTAGTGGATCAACCCCATACCAAATACTCAACCTTGGATTATAATATCTCGCTCCATAATAATACAGTCCTGTATCTTCATCCAATTCTTTAGCATTAAATTTATACGGATTATTATAAGATCCATCCATCTGTTCCAACATTGTTTCCCCGAATGGTAAATTTAAGAAAAATTGTGTTGCATCACCTTGAAAATTGGCAACACTACACCATATTCTCTAGATAATCTAAAGCTTATTAACGAAATTAATAGAGAAGAAAAATATTTTCTTAAAACTTATTGAAACTTTCATTTCAAAAATTTTTAAAATTTATCTGCAACAAAATATTGCAACACTGTAAAATAACCAAAGCCACCTTGAAGAGTGGCTTTGGTTTATTGTTGGAACGAGCGAGACACTCGCACCAGCAGGGGAAACGCTTTCTAAGGCTCTTGCAATATAAAAAAGAGGCGGTCTCAAAAGTGAGATAGCCTCTTTTTTATTAGAAATTAGTTGTTAGTATTTCTTCTTGATTATTTTCATAGTCCAAAGTGTCTGTTTTAAAATTATTTTTAATAACCAACTTTAGAGAACCTTTTGGTTTTATTATTGAATCTCCTATCTCAATTTTTTCATCCCAACCTGTATGGGTTGGTAAACTATCTCTTCCAAATACAACATATGTAGCTCCATGGTTACTAAAATCAATACTTTTATTTGTAATTACAGAATTAACTGATTTATCTTTTATCTTTTTAAAAAGAAGTTGATTAAGATTTTCATTATTTATTGGAGTATTTTTAAAATAAATAAAAATAAAAGTAAAAACACTTAAAATAATAACGGATATAACTAAGATTAAACGAGGATATTTTTTATTGAAAAGCATCATTTCTTTTTGTTATATGGGGTGAAAAATTTTGTATTTGTTCTTGTCCAAGCAGCACCTGCATCTAAACCAATACCATAACCAACACCATTCGTAGTATATCCGTTCTTATTCTTGCCCCATGCATTTGGATTAATATTTTGCATAAAGGTTGTATTTGTATCTGTTGTGCCACCATAACTAACAGATGCGCCTATACCTCCAGAATATGCATTCCCATAACCTTCAAAATCTGCCACTTTGAATAATCTCTCATTATCTGTTGTCTTAATTGGCGTAAAATCAAATCCTACTCCTATATTAAGACCTATAGCTTTGCCATACGAGTAATAAAATTTTCCATCTCCATAGGAGTCTTTAACATATCCTGCTGAAAGAGTAAAACCAGGTGCAATTAATGGTGCAAAAGTAATTCCACCTTGAACAGACAAACCGCTTACGCTTGTTTGAGAAGTTGTAATTGTACCACCTGAAATCATACTTAAAGATTCGCCACCTTCTGCATGAAAAATAGTAGTTTTAGCATCACCTGTTTTTACTGTGGCAGAACCATTAGCATGTAAATAATACATCCTATCAATACCATCCGCAGAAGCTCCAATTGTATTACTCTTACCTAAATGTTCATAACCTTTAACCTCTTTATTGGTATCTTTCCACTCTATATTATTGGTTTTCTTATTACGATACCAATCAGTTGCTTCACGTCCATCGGGATCCACATATCTTATCGGGTTATCGAATGAAAAAGCATACGGCGACCAGCTTGGCATCTTCTCCGCCAGCGGGTCAACACCATACCAAATACTCAACCTTGGATTATAATATCTCGCTCCATAATAGTACAATCCTGTATCTTCATCCAATTCCTTTGCATTAAACTTATACGGATTGTTGTAAGAACCATCCATTTGCTCCAACATTGTTTCCCCGAATGGTAAATTTAGGAAAAATTGTGTTGCATCACCAAAAGAATTGGTCACAAATGTAGCAGTTCCCAGATGGTCTCCATGCAGATAGTATAAATCCGGTCGTTGCCACATTTCTCTAAATTCTATAGAAATATCATTGCCAAGCCCTGCTTTTTCAAGATACGCTCTGAAATCAGATTTTGTATCCGGTGTTTTTTCTTCAGTCTTGCTTGCTGCAGATTTATTCAGAATACTCGGATCTTCAAACATGGCTGCATTATCCAGTACCCTGCTCGCAAATCTTTTGGAACCTTCAAAATAATGTTTTGTATACTGTCCTGAAGAGCTTACCGTAACATAAGGATTAGGATAAATTTTATATTCCAGCATTTTAAGATCATCAATCTGAACAGGAGCTCCGTTCTGATATAGCTGTGCCGGAGCTTCCAGCCCATACTTAATTACCCTTTCACCTTTATCGTCATAGGTATAGTATTGGTATATTCCTGTGTTGTCATTGTAAAAGGCTCTCAACCTGTCTTGTTCGTCCCAAAACATAGATCTTGTGCCATTACTGTCATTGTGCTTCACAGCATTACCATTATAATCATAGACAAATGACTCTTCATTTCCTGTAAAGCTATCCATTACCTTTTCCACCTTATGGGTTCCGTCCACATATTTGTATTTGTTCTGATAGGTATTTTCAGGAATGACTGTCAGATCTCTTTCATGATGCTGTTTTTTTCTAATGATTCCGCCTGCATTATTATACTCCATTTCAATATTATTTTTTGTAGGAGCCATATAAGCAGGATTTACAGGCTGAGTGCCCATATCTTCCAGATAAACAGTATCTCTTGTTGAAGTTCCTCCAAGTCTGTTCAACGTATCATAAGTAAAATCCATATGGAATACTCCTCCCATTCCGTTAGACAAGGGATAAGCATCATTTTTAATTGTAGTGACATTACTAAACTCGTCATATCCGTAGATGTTATTCAGCATCGGCTGATTGGAAGAATTGATCAGGTTATAGAACAGCAGCTTTCTATTCTGAATATTATACGTATATTTTTGGGAAGTCCCATTTCCGTATTTAATCATAGTGCGCTGTTCATAGCCATCATAATCAATCTTCTGAATATAGGTTTCTCCGAAGTTATTATTCACAGATTTAAGATTTCCTCCCAAATCATAATGATAAGAAACAATCTCATCATCCGGATATTTAATCTTTGTAATACGATTCCAACTGTCGTAGTTGAAGTAGGTTTTAAAATACATGGTGGGTATATTATGTCCTACTACTGTTCTTTCTTCAGAAAGTACTTCTCCCATTCTTCCGTACGCGTAAGAGGTTGTCCCGGATCCGTCATATTTTGAGACAATTCTTCCGGCGTTATTTCCTGCTGTTGAAAGACCATATTCGTAATACACTTCATTTGGGTTAGGGTCCCCGGAAGGTAAATCCGGCAATACAATTCCTGTAAGCCTATTGTAATCATATTTATAAAATATATGATGTGTGCTGATGCTGGAATCATTCACCAAATTATCTGTTGATAATCTGATAACATTTCCTGCCAGATCATATTCATAAAGAGTTGTTCCTTTATCCGGATGGATCTGGCTTTTACGTCTTCCTGCCAGATCATAGAAATACTGAGTTTCAATCCCCTCAGGATCTCTTACACTGACAAGCTCCCCAATGGTATTATACTTAAAAGCAGTTGTCAGTGGTTGCGTATTAAGATAATCATCTTTTTGTACAATCTTACCTTCTGCATTGGTATAAGATTCCGACTTTTCATTTGAAATTTCGGTTGTCGTTTTAAGCAGGTCGCCGTCGATAGCATACGTTGTATTAGTATCAATCCCGTCTTCATCCGTAAAGGTAATTACCCTGTCTTTGCTATCATAAGCTGAAGAGGTAAAAGGAGAGGATAGCGAATTACTATTTAAATTTTGATTTCCCATTCCTTCCACTGTTGGATGATGTTGCCGGATCACTCTTCCCAAAATGTCATATACTGTTCTTCCCGATATTGATCTGGATTCAGCACCATAGAATTCAATATCTTTTTTCACCTGTACGATTCTTCCAAGGAAGTCCGAGTAAGTATCTGTCATAATGGTATTATTTATACCAGCATACTGAGGATCAAAATTAGATGTTGAAGCTCTATAAATTTTTACAGACGCATCATTATTCGGTATTCCTGCATGATCCAGCCAGTATCTGTACCTAATGGTAGGAACAGTAGAACCACTTGCAATCTCATTAGGTCCCATAATGGATTTTGTTCTTCCAAAGCCGTCGTAATAAAATACCATGGCATTTCCTCCTGTATCTACCTTTCTCGTTACTACATCAAAAAGCGGATTATATTTTGCTGTTGACTGGATATTGAAAACATCTTTCACCTGAACAACATATTTCCCTGTTTCAGTATCATCATAGGTATACTCAACGAAATACCTCTGTGCACTGTTATTTTCAGGATAGGTCACTTTTTTCACATTTCCTACAGAATTGTATTCTACATCGGTAACACTTTCATTAGTCCCGTTAAAAACCGCATATGTACCTACGTTACCGTTATTCCAATTGATATTATAAGCTCTTCTTCTTCTCAGCAATGTGGATGTTGCAGTTCCGTCGTATACTTCAACAAGTACAGGAATACCAATAATATTGTTAGCAACTGCCTGATAGGTGATATTAGAATTATATGTTGCAGAAGGACTAGTGTATTGATACTTTGAAATAAGACCTTCCGGTGTATATGAAAACTTTTCAGTCGTTGTAATACTACCGCCTGTTTCAAATATCGTTTTTACCTTTTCATCTAATAGAGCGATGCCCATTTTTCTACCTTCCCTACCCCCACTGTCATAATCTAAAGGTAAATCTGAACTTAAATCGATCTCTGATGTATCATTGATAAATTTTCTAAGTTTATAATTGTACTTTATATCTGACATCAAACTTCCGCCATCTCCTTGTACTGTACTTTGCTTAATTAATCCACTCAATAAATAACTATTGGTAAAATAATAGTCAGTAGAAGTCCTTGCAACTGTGCCACTATTCATTTCCTCTTTTACCACAATACCAAACCCAAAATCGTCTCTTTCTCTTCTGTCATACTTCCTGTTCTGGAAAGTATAATTGGTTTGCATTTTATTCCCGTATTCTGTCGTATAATTTGCAGAAAATACATCCGGTTCTACTACACTAATTTTGTTAACAACCAACTTAGCATGTGGGTTATTATAATTAGCTCTGGAAAATCCGTAATCTACCAAGTATTTTCCTTTTGAAAATGTATTGGTAATTGATTTAAGTTTATTGGTTCTTCCTATTAATGAATAATTAACAACCAATCCACTGTCAGTATCCTGAACAACATCTGTGAATCCGTCACCGTTCATGTCTTTAAATGCCTTTTTCGTTTCAGAAACATTAATCCCTAAATTAACTGTTGCTCCTGCTCCTGCTTTAATCCAAAGTATCAGTGCTACTACTGGGGGAATAAGAGTAATAGGTCCTATATTAAACATATAGTTTCCACCGAAAGAAAGAGATCCGTTAAATGATTGCGTTTCATCAGTAAAATCAATATTTCCTCCACTTTTTACCAAAGGAACGGCAGTATTAAATTTATTTCCTAAATTATATCTTACTGAAGTAGAATTGTTAGAATTATCAATTTCAAGAATATCAATAAGCCCATCACCATTTACATCTTCATATACTACCTCTGCAGTTCCTTTTGAAGCAGATGCTCCTGCACTAGCACTTATTCCAAAACCGAAACTACTTAATGCACCTAGATTTGCCGAAGCTCCCAAAGCTCCGCCTATGCCAATACTAAAGCTTCCCTTAGGATGAGATCGGTAGGTAATTAAGTTGTCGACCGGAGTATATCCACCTAAACTCTTTCCAAAGTTTAAAGCTACTGCCATATTGGATGCCCCGCCATTTTTTATCCTATCTGGAAGTCCATCTCCATTAATATCCATCCAGAATGTTTTTCCCGAATCATATGAATCATAATAATCATTCATACCTGCACTTACTGATCCTCCTCCCGACCATGGTAATCCTGTGTCAGATTGAGTAGACGTTCCGTTAGACCCCTGTGCTCCTATTCTTCCTGTTACAGAGAATGCATTATAAGAAAAACCTAAGGAATTCATCCTCTGATAGCTCGCAGAATTTGTTGGAAAATCTCCTGTATTATAGCTCATTACATCTTCCAAACTTCCTGTAGAATTAGTAAACTGAACAGACGCCGGATATATGATGTCCGGATATCCATCTCCATTAAGATCTGAGAAGGTTTGTGTTTCAACACTTCCCTGATCTCCCGAAAGGACAGTTTCAGAATTTCCACCGCTTCCCATCCCATAGCTCAAGCCATTGGTTGTATTTTTTGAACTGCTTTTATATATTTTATTGATCGATTTCATCGTTGTATCCACAGACAACTGCCCTGAAGTATAAGTAGCAGGTGTTGGAACCGGAACATTAGAAACCGGGTCAGAAAAATAACTTACTGTATCGTCGTCCTGAAAACCTGATGTTGATGAATATTGATTAGGTCCTGCACCTACCCATTTTCCCAATGAAACTCGCCCACTCTTTGTTAGCTGTGGTTTCATTGGAGCTACTAATTGAGAAACAGTATTATTACCTAAATTAGGATTGCTGGTAGCATTTAAAATACATTCGGCTAAAGCAGCATTATTATTAGTTATTGTCTGACATGCAGTATAAGTATTCTGTGTAGAAACAGCAGATGAAAAGGCAGAGTTTTCAATTACATTCCCATAAGTGTAATCATAAAAACTTCCAGGTTTATATAAGAATTGTCCCCAATTTTTGAAGAAAGGAGTTTTTGTATTATACATTGCTGTATTAACAGCCGTTGCCGAGGTAGATCCATACATCGTTGTATCATCATAATAAACATTGAAAGGATTTCCTGAAAAATACTCTGTATATTTATTAAATAAAGCGTAGTCTCCTCCCGTTTTGCAGTATACCTCTACCGTTATCAAATGATCAGTGCCAACAGTAGCTAACGTGGGATTCCCCGTAAAAAAATTAACTGGAAGGATCCCCGAAATATCAGCATCGGTATCCATATCCTTCTCTATAAGAATATTATTGGTGTGTGAGACAACAACTTTTCTTTTGCCAAGAACCTGATTTCCCTTTTTTATAATATAGTAGAATGATCCAGTTCCCAGATTTGAAAAATTGGTAATATTTTTGTTAATCTGTATACCAAAATTATGATCTGATGTAAAAAAGATACTATTAGGAATACTGTAAATATCTAATTTTGATTTTAATTGTGTTACAGCAAAAGATGGATACTCAGGAATAGCTGAGAAATTAACACTTACATTTGGGGTATTCGGATTGGCCGTTGTAACTGCATTATAATCAACAGTAATTTTACCATTCCAACTAGATAAAAAATTAGTATGTGAATCTGACTCTACTATGAATCTCAAATATACAGGCTCAGAGGGATTAACGTCCAAAGTCAGAGATTGAGGTACTGTAAAAAACAGAAAATCATTTTGCGGATATACCTGTGGAGGTACCAAATTGGTAATTACTCCCGTAACAGCATTTTCTTTTACAATTCTAAAAGTAATTTTATCGGTTGTAGCACCTAACAAAACACGTTCTACATTAATTGTTGCTGTTCCTTGGGCATCAAGATAAATTGGTGCAATAAGATTATTTAAGAGCATATTTGTTCCATAGGTTCCATTATTTAATTGAAATGACCCTTGTGAAAGTTCAAAAGTATTTGGAATGTCGTTTCCATTAGTATCAACATAAGTTATATTTGGATCGGAGGTTATGGGATAATCTTGAACTGTATTTTTATGTAATCTTACATACACTTTATCTCCACTTCTTACATATAGCTGTTCTGAACTATTAATAGCCGCATTAACTGGAAATGATTGCATAGAAGTATAATAATCATTATATCGTCTAATGTTGATATTTTGCATCGGGTCTCCTGCATGTAACTCAGTTAAATAAATTCTTCCGTTTCCATTATTATTTTGTACTCCTAATGGAGCAGGACGTTGAATTTCTACAGAATAAAAAATCCTCTGTGGAGGATTTTGAATTGTCCCATACGATGCCATTACAATATTATCTATAAATCTGATATATCCGTCTTTCGGTGCTATCCACACTTTTACAACATCAACAATTGGAGTGGGCGGATATTCGGGATCTATAGGGCATTCTTTTGGATCCGGACAGATCACATGGCTCTGTATGGCTTTCGCTTTTACAACCATATTTTCTGTATATTCGGAATACTTGGTCATTTCAGATTTTCCTGAAACAGTATCATATTTATTAAACCAAACTTCTCCGTTATTTACAATATCCATCAATCCATCCGAATTGGCATCGGTAAGGTATGTTTTGGTAGTACTGGTAGAAGATGAGCCTATTTGTGAACGGCTATAAATAATCGCTCCCATATCCCATCCTGAACTCGTGGTTTTTGTTTCTGTAAATGAAAAATCGCCTCCATTATAATTACCTATGAATTTTGATCCTAAAAAGCTTAGATTTCCTCCAGAATCCAATTGCCCCGTTCTTAAAAACAACCCCTCATTAGGAACTCTATAAATCATATCTTGTATTCCATCTCCATTGAAATCCACAAGCTGTTGCGCATTTCTGGCTTTAGAACTAGAGTTACCAAAAGGAAATCCAAACATTAAATGTCCGTATGCATCACTAGAAGGAGTATAAAAATTTAATCCCGCAGCAGGTCTAAAATTTATTCCTGTTTCAGAGCTGATATTTCCATTAATTTTAGAAGGTTTTAGGTTATTTATTATTCCTGAGTATGCTTGTTTATCATTTTGAAAATTAATATAAGTATCAGCACCAAATAATCTAACATTTCCCTGTCCGTCTTTTACATCATTATAGTACTCGAAAGTATAGCTATCTGAAATTTCATTACAGGTAGGTTCAATTCCACCATCAGTTCCGCCATTACCTCCAGTTCCATCATCCATATCCCTCTCCTTGTTAGCTATTGTTTTATTCATTGGTAAGGTTGTAGTACAGGGATTATTTGGAACGATATAAATTCTTTTTAAAAGAGTTTTAAAAAACTCTCCCTCAATATAATCCATTTTATATGTTCTGACAAGCTCAGTTTTATATTTAACTTCAATATCATTGAGTAAATAAGGTTCTACCCGTGCGAAGCCTTGTTTAGCATTAACACTGATATCTTTTCTAGTAATACTTACTTGTCTGTTAAAATTTACAGTATAATCATAATTCTTTCCATATTCAATTTTTTTGACTTGAAAAAAAGTACCACCTCCAGCAGATTCATTATAATAAGTAAACTTTATAGTATTTCCATGCGCGTCTTCTATTAGCCTTAATCCCCAATGTGCGACTCCTCCCACACCAGAAAGTACGGAATCCCCAGACCCTCCATAATATCTTTTAGTTCCATCAGTAGAAGTTACTTTCCACGTATAATTAGACGGACTTGTTCCTATTCTTTCAATAAGTGTAAAATCATGATTTTTTCTAAGATAGAATTTTTTCACTTGGTTATTACCTGCATCAGTATAAGCTGTTCTAAGTTGCTTTTCGGTGGTAATAGCTGTATTGGATTCACTAACATCATTATGTCTGTGCGGTAAATAGGTATTGGGATATACCAGCATTTCCCCATCTAATGAGTATAGTTCTGTTTCTTTATCGCTATTAAAAGTTGGCGTTCCCCATCTTGTATCCACTGTAATAGCCGACAAACCATTGATATTCCAACCATCTCCCATCCAGCCGTTTCCTCCTCCACTGCTGTAGCCAATTGACAGTGAAGGCTGAAGACCGCCAAGACCTGCAGGCACGCGGATCGGATAATTCGCATTTGCATCTCCCTTTTGTGTTGCTGTTGGAACCTCCATCAATTGGAGACCTGCGGTAGGATCTGCTGCTTTCAATCCGCTAATGCTTGTAGGGGCAAAAGCTTCCAATTGTGAAGATTCAGGAACGGAAATTACACCATTAATATAATCTGTATCTCCTTTCGTCTCAACGATAACTACTTTTTTCTCGGTATCTACTTTACTGGTAGGATCAACTTTCCATTTTTTTGATGTATAATCAAAATAAAAAGCCTTTAATTCTTTTGCAGACCTTGCTCCCAATTTCTTTTCATCATATGGAAAAGAGAAAATCATACTTTTTGTAAGTTCTCCCGAACGGTTTTCTAAACGGTAAGCGCCAGAATTTACAGTCATACTTTTAATCTCTCTCGAAATAGCAGGATAATCTTTTTTTCTAAGTTTTAAAACCTGAACATGGGCAGTATTTTCTACAGAATTCTTTTCAACCGAAATTGTAGTACCTTCATACGTATTGGTATATTCTGCATCTTTTGAAATATTAATGACAAGAGGTGCAAACCTTTCCTCACTCAGGGTTTTGAATGAAGACTTGCTTTCAGGAAATTTATATTCTTTAATTCCGTTTGAGGTCGTAATGGTAACAAAACCTTTGTCTTTGTCTTCTTCTGTAAGATTCAATAAGGCTTCGTATTCACCTTTTACCGATGAAACAGCTTTACCTTTAATATTAACAGATCCGTTTTCAACTCCTTTTATGTAAAGATTATTCCCTGATAATAAAGATGAGATATTATCAGACAGTTTAAAATTATTCTCAAAAACAATTTTTACATTCTTTACCTTATATTTTACTCCATTAAGAGAAGAAGTAAACAGAATTGTATTTTTTCCTTTTTCTAAAGAATTTAAAGCAATTTCTTCTTTTTGAAGACTCCACTTGCTGTTTGCAACAATAATGTCTCCTCCAAAAGCAATATTTTTATTGATTGATCTTGAAACCGAATGATAAGAATCCAGCCCAAAAAGATCATATACTAAATATGCTTTAGTATTTTGTTTTTTTATTTCAGGAATAACAATAGTAAAGAAATTATCAGAAACATTATCCGATTCATCTTCCGAAAATTCACCAATAATTCCCTGCTTTTCTTCAGAAGCAAAAATATTATCTAAATTCTCATTCCCATAAAATGTAGTATTAGACAGTATTTTATTTGGAAAACTATCTTGATTTGTTTTCTCAATGATGTCAGGATTTCTATGACCTTGATTTTTAGATTTCGAATATTCCGGCAAGTTTACATCATTTGATTCCGAATGATAAATATATTTATCCATCATTCGTAGCTTAAAGGATCTCACCTTCTGTCGGTCTTCTTTTGTAAAGCCCGCAAATATAAACATGCTGGCAAAGAAGCAAACAATAGATATTGATCTTTTAAAAGAAAACGATTTATTAGTTTGTATTTTCATGATTGCTATTAATCAACAATTAGTTTGAACGTTTTGATAATTTTTCCGTTTTGTGTAAGAGTAACTAGGTATGAACTCTGGATCGGAAGGTGATGAACATATGAGCTGGCCGTATGGCTTATCTTTTCCAATTTAACCAACCTTCCACCAGCATCATAGATGGAGATTACCAGATTTTCCATCGGAGGGAAAACAATCGTAAAGTTTTGGTCTTTTTTAACAGGATTTGGATATAAAGAAATCTTTTCATAATCCAATGAAAGATCACTCTGGCTGTATTGGGTTTCAGTTCTCGGATTATGATTTCCGTCCGTAGGTTTTGAGTCTTTCAAAGGACTTACTGCAAAAGTAAAATGTGCCTTATTACCGGAATCAAAAGCATCAAGAAAATCTACCTTATTAAACAAAACATATTTTTCATTTTCAATTCCCGGAATTTTTTTGATTTCTCCATTATCTTTTTTAATCAGCATCCAATATGAAATAGGTAAAGATCTCGGATTAAGAGTTTCTTTGATAATTCTTACACTATAATCGGTTTTTTGAATTTTGCTTCCTATAAAATTGATTTCCCAATTCCTTTCCAGAATATCCAAATCTTTTTCATTTTTTAAAGACATACCGTTGTTGTCATCCGACCAGATCACAAAATTGTTATTCTCAATTGTAGTCGGATTTTCAAAATTAGTTCTTGATATAGTATTCATTCCGATTGCTAAAAACTGGTCAGCCTGATTAGACGATTGTTTTTGATACAATTCATTGGCTTCATCCCTACCTAATCCCGTGGATCGATTATGATACTCTTTATGCTTTTCAGGATCCCAAATCACTTTTCCATCACTTCCATAGTATTTTCCTTTCTCTAAAGAAATTCCATATTTAATGGAGAGATAGGAATGAAGTTTATTAAGTTCCATTGCTTTTACTTTCCTTGGAAAGAAAATCATCTCATACAAGTTTTGATCCTGAAATCTGATTTTTAAACTGTCGCTTTTCTTATTGTGAGGATCTGCAGTTCCGGTATAAGAAAAAATACTCGGTCTCTTACCAACCTCATTAATGATTTTACCTTTATTATAATGTGTATTACTTAAGGAAGTATTCTGGTCAGTATTTTCCCAAATAAGCTCATCCTCCATTGAAGTATGAACCAAGCTTAGCGTATGGCTTTTATTTTTGCTGTATTTAATGTATTTTTTAAGAGATTTACCCTTTATTCCACAGTGAAAATTCAACAAATTTTCATCCGGACACCGGGTTGCTTCACGAAGCGTAGAATTGGATTTCTCCCAAGGACCCGCATCCGAGCCAACTAATTGTGAATATGCAGAGAATGAAAATGAGAATACAATCATTGCGAAAATTCTCCTGTAGAAGATTTTAATCATAAAAAATTGTTTTGTAGCGGTTATTGAAATATAAAAAGAAGAGTAATACATTAAGTTAAAATTATGTCTGTTAATCAGCAATAACTCAACTCTTTAAAAGAAATTTATTTTGATTCATGGTTTAGTCATTATTTCCCAAATGTAAGAAAAAAATAATATCCAACATTAACATATATTAACTTATTTTATAATAGTATTCTTCTTAATTATCTTGATACAAATATCCTGACCCTTAGCGTCAAAACATGTCGTATTTTAATAATTTTCAAATATGTACAAACAAAATAATTCTTAATGTTTTCTTAGAGAGTTCTTCGACACTCCTTCGAAAAAAGTACCTTTTTTCCGAAGCCTATCCGAAGGTCTTCCGAAGAAGACCCGAAGAAATAAAGACTCAAATAAAAAAACTGAGTAAACAATATTTTACTTCGCAACTTCATACCCCACCTTACTTTTACATTTAATTAACATTTCACACTCTTCCATCCTTCAAAAGAAATTCCTAAATTTGAGAATGAGTTTTGGAAAAGATTTATTACGAAAAATAAAAACTGCGGAACTGCCAGGCATAAACGCTCACGGAATTTTCTCTCCGCCTGCACGGCCTGTTTTTACCTATGAAGAAGTTTTGGAGAAAAATCCGAAATTTGCAGCAGTCAACATTGTTTTGTATCTGAAAAATGATGAATGGCATTTCCCTTTAATTCAGAGAACGATTAACGAACATGACCGACACAGCGGGCAAATTTCCTTACCCGGCGGAAAACGTGAAGAAATGGATCAGGATTTTGCGGAGACAGCTGTTCGGGAAACGTCGGAAGAAATCGGAATCGAGAAACACTATGTGAGAATTATCCGGGAAATGTCGCCGATCTATATTCCGCCAAGCAATTTTTACGTATATCCTTATATTTCTTACACCAAAAAGAATCCGGAATTTATTTTACAGCAAAGCGAAGCAGTGGAAGTGATAGAATTTCCGATTACATGTTTTTTAAACCTTCCCGATCAGCCTGAAATTATGGCATTGCCAAGCGCAGGAGGAAATGAAGTACCGGTGATTAATTTCAACGGGTATATCATTTGGGGAGCTACAGCGATGATATTGAGCGAATTCAGTCAGTTGCTGAAAAAAATGTAACTTTGCAGTACCGTGTTTAATTGAGAGATGGCGAAGAAAAGTATTTTTACCGACGCGTTCGGAACTCCTTATTTTTTAAAAAGGTTAATTATTTTTATTTTGGGAGTTGTATCTTACCGAAGATTCAATGGCTTTAATAAATTAAAAATAACCGGAACCGAGCATCTTGTGGATCTTCCGGATTCCAATGTTCTGTTTGTATCCAACCATCAGACTTACTTTGCAGATGTGGCAGCCATGTATCATGCCTTCTGCTCTGTGAATAACGGATATTTAAATACCATAAAAAACCCGATCTATCTGCTGAATCCAAAGATCGATTTTTACTATGTAGCAGCAGAAGAAACCATGAATAAAGGGATTCTTCCTAAAATTTTTAAAATTGCAGGTGCCGTTACCGTAAAAAGAACCTGGAGAGCTGAAGGCAAAAATGTCAACAGAATGGTGGATATGAGCGAAGTGGACAATATTATGAAAGCTCTTGACAACGGCTGGGTAGCGACTTTCCCTCAGGGTACTACTTCTGCTTTTGCACAGGGACGAAGAG
Organism: Chryseobacterium arachidis; assembly: GCF_900129245.1. Taxonomy (GTDB): domain Bacteria; phylum Bacteroidota; class Bacteroidia; order Flavobacteriales; family Weeksellaceae; genus Chryseobacterium; species Chryseobacterium arachidis. Next base: position 91,172 of record NZ_FQUT01000001.1, on the reverse strand, counting down.
GAACGGCAAAACTGGTAAAAAACCAGCGCCCGATCGTAATCCCTATTAAAATCAACGGATTCCGAAGAGCGTTTGATAAAAAAGGACTCCGCGTAAAGGTAACAGGCGTAAAGCCTACCATGGAGTTCAAAGCACCGCTTGACATTGATTATGACAATGAAAAAGCACCTGAAATCCTGCATAAAATTATGACTGCCATAGAGCAGACAGAAGATTTCAACCTACTGCACCATTATGATGAAGAATTAAAAGCTAAAAAGTTAGAACAAAAAGACTCGGATAATTAAAGCAGAAAAATTATGAAAAGAATAATAGGTATCTTATTCGCCCTCATAGTATTAGTATCATGTAACAGCCAGAAAGCATATTCGGACTTTGATATCAGTTATTCAAAAAGCGGAGGTTTTGCACCAATCTATGAGAATCTACTCATCAAAGGAAACAATGCAATGTATTCTTTCGAAGGCCAGGGGAAAAAATACAAACAGGATTTTAAAATTACAGATGAAGATCTGAAAAAATTGGACCAGACACTTTCCCAAAACAATTTCAGAAGAATACAGGAAGATCATCAGAAGATATACGACAATATCACAACTTCTATTAACGTAAAAAAAGGTCCGAATGAAGGCAGTAAGACGGATGCCAGTGCAGTAATGCCCAATTTTAAAACCAACTGGACAAACATCACCTCTGCTTTTCAGGAACTCATTAATATTAATGTAAAAAAACAGTAAATACAATTGAAGACCCATTTCATCGCAATCGGCGGAAGCGCTATGCATAATCTTGCGATTGCATTAAAAGACAAAGGATATCAGGTAACAGGCTCGGATGATGCTATTTTCGAACCGTCAAAATCAAGGCTGGAAAAGAAAGGAATTTTACCCGAAGAAATGGGTTGGTTTCCGGAAAAAATTACGTCTGATATTGATGCTGTAATTCTCGGAATGCATGCTCATCAGGACAATCCTGAATTGGCAAGGGCAAAAGAACTGGGTTTAAAAATATATTCCTATCCTGAATTTCTGTATGAACAGTCAAAAGATAAAACAAGAGTTGTCATCGCTGGTTCTCATGGAAAAACGACGATCACTTCAATGATTCTTCACGTCTTGAATTTCCATCAGAAAGAAGTGGATTTTATGGTAGGAGCTCAGCTGGAAGGTTTCGATTGTATGGTTAAACTTTCTCAGGATAATGATTTTATGGTATTGGAGGGTGATGAATATCTTTCCTCTCCTATCGATTTGCGCTCGAAATTTTTATTATATCAACCGAATATCGCTTTATTAAGTGGAATTGCTTGGGATCATATCAATGTTTTTAAAACGTTTGATGATTATATTGAGCAGTTCAGAAAATTTGTTGCAAGCATCACCGCAGGCGGAGTTTTAGTATACAATGAAGAAGATGCTGAGGTGGTAAAAGTAGTGGAAGCAGCTGAAAATTATTTCAGAAAAATTCCTTATAAAACTCCCGAGTACGAAATTGTGAACGGAAAAGTTCATTTAAAAACTGAAATGGGCGATGTTCCGCTTTCTGTTTTTGGGGCCCACAATTTATTGAATCTTGAAGGGGCAAGACATATTTGTCACACATTGGGCATTATGGATGAAGATTTCTATGAAGCGATTATGAGTTTTAAAGGGGCTTCAAAACGTTTTGAAAAAGTTGAAAGAGAAGATAAAGGAACACTTTATAAAGATTTTGCGCACGCGCCGAGCAAGGTAAAAGCTGCAGTAAAAGCCTTTAACGAACAATTTAAAAAAGATAAAAAATACGGTTTCCTGGAATTGCATACTTATTCTAGCTTGAATCCTGTGTTTTTAGAACAATATGACCATGCAATGGATGGTTTGGATGAAGCGATCGTTTTCTATTCTGAAGATGCTTTAAAGATCAAAAGAATGGAACCTATTTCTCCTGAATTCATCAAAGAAAAATTCAAAAATGAAAATTTAAGAGTTTTCACAAACGCTGAAGAACTTCACGCTTACTGGGATTTGTTAGATAAAACACAAGGTGTTTTTCTGATGATGAGTTCCGGAAATTTTGGAGGACTGGATTTGACAAAATAATTTTATATATAAAACAAAACTCCTTTCGATTTGAAAGGAGTTTTTATTTAATTGATTCTTTTATAAAAACGTCTGAGTATATCTTTGATACCGTCACCGTCAAAATCTTGAGTTCTGTCTTCCATTACCATATCGCTTAAAGTAAGCTTAGTGACGAAATACGGATAATTTTCTTCGCCTTCATACCAAAATTTACCATTTCCTTTATCAAACATATATTTTCTTGCTACGGCATCTGTCTTCACGCAGGTGTTATTGCTTTGCGCAAAAGTAATCGACATTACATGAGACGGAGTAAATTCATGAGTGCTCATTTTCTCGCAGTCTGTTGAATAAAAAGTCTGGATCTGCGGATTTAATGATCTATATATTTCACTTTTCTCAATATACCATTTTCCGACGATTGCAGGCTTGTCTCCTGAATTTTGGACCTCATCATCGCTGCTACAAGAAATGATTGATAATAAAATAACCGAAAGAAATATTTTTCCCATAATTAATTTGAACTGATTTAAAATCAACAAAAATAAATCAATTAAATGAGATCATTTCTTTTTCAATGGTAAGTTTATTCATGCAAAATTACTCTTTTTTATCATTATTTTTAGAAGATGATTCCGCATTTCGACCATTGGGATTCATCATTTGCGCTATAGAAACTGCATCAGCAACTGTATCCAAACTATAAATTTGCATTACTCCCTGCGTTGTTGCAGCCTGTCCCAAAATATTCTGTTGATTTTGATTATTTACAGCATTTTCAAACATAATTCCTGTTGAATGTGCTGCTGTTTGGTATACATTCCCTAAAGCAATTGCCGGAGCTTCTCCCACAGCTTTCACGTTGGATTGAGTTACAGCATCCGTAATTTGTTCATTTACTGATGTTGATTTTTTGTCTTTGTTTTCCATGGTTTAACATTTTAAATTTGATGATTAAAGTTAAGCTTTATTTTACATTAATGCCACAAAAAAAGAAGCAATAATTCATTGCTTCTTAATCATTTATATATTGAAAAAATTAAATATCCGCCACAGCCTTCAACATTTTCTCTTCCCAGACCGGATCTTTCGGATCGAAGAACAGTCTTTTTCCTGTATCTAGAGAACGAACAACATTCATTTCGTCTTCTGTCAGTTCAAAATCAAAAACATTGAAATTTTCTTCAATTCTGGAAGGTGTTACCGATTTCGGAATCACGCAGAAACCTTCCTGTAAATGCCATCTCAAGATAACCTGAGCAACTGTTTTATGATATTTTGCGGCAATAGTTTTTAGTTCTGAATTATCCAATAAACCAGCATTTCCGTTTCCAAGAGGGCTCCAAGGCTGTGTAACGATATTGTTTTCTCTGTTATAAACCTGAAGTTCTTTTTGCTGAAAAATCGGGTGCAATTCAATCTGGTTGATGACTGGTAAAACCGTTGAATTCGCTTTCAGCTCTTCCATTTTCTCAATTGTAAAATTGCAGACACCAATTGCCCTGATTTTTCCTTCATGGTATAATTCTTCCAGCGCTTTCCAAGCCCCAACAAAGTCAGAGTAAGGCCAATGAATAAGATACATATCCAGATAATCCAGCTGTAATCTGTCCAATGTTCTCTGGAAAGCTCCTTTCGCCTTCTCATACACTGTATCCTGAACCCAAAGTTTTGAAGTCACAAACAAATCTTCTCTGTTTACTCCACTATTTTTGATAGCATTTCCGACAGCTGTTTCATTTTGGTAAATCGAAGCTGTATCGATCATTCTGTATCCCGTTTCAATCGCTTTGATAACCGCATTTTCACACTCCTGCAAATCTTCCATCTGCCAAACACCAAAACCCAGTGCAGGAATATCAACTCCGTTGTTTAATGTAATTACAGGTTGTCCTGCATATGTCTTTTGCCCCATATCAATAATATTTTGTTTATTTTTTAATTTAAAGTAAGACAAATTTCCGATAAAATTTTGAAATTCTTGCTTACCAATTTTACTTAAGATTTTATTTTTAATTACATATTTTACTTTTTTATAATTGTTGCTATTACATAAATAATAAAGGGTTTTTCATTTATAAATTATATATTTGCGCCTCTAATTCAATAAAAAACCATGAAATTAAATTACAAGAAAATGCTGCCTTTTATAGGTATTCTGTGTTCAAACGCTATTATCGCACAAGCTCCAGCCATAGAATGGCAAAAATCTTTAGGAGGAACAGGAGATGAATCCGCGAGCTCTATCATTCAAACTTCAGATGGTGGTTTTATGATCGCCGGAAGTTCTAATTCAAATAATGGTAATGTAACCGGAAATCACGGAAGTTTTGATTACTGGCTTTTAAAATTAAGTTCAACAGGAAATCTTCAATGGCAAAAATCTTTGGGAGGAACAGGAAACGATTATGCAAGTTCTGCCATTCAGACGGGTGATGGTGATTATGTGGTTGCCGGAACTACTGATTCAAACAATGGAGATGTGTCAGGAAATCATGGGCTTACAGATGGCTGGATTTTAAAATTAAATTCTGATGCAGGAGTTATTTATTGGAAAAAAACTTTTGGTGGGACAAATTATGACGTCATTAATGAAATAATCCCAACAACAGACGGCGGGTATATCTTTGCAGGAAACTCTTCTTCAAACAATGGAGATGTTCCGGGAAATAACGGCTATGTAGATTATTGGATCGTGAAAGTAAATGCCGATGGAAATGTTCAGTGGAAAAAAAATTTAGGAGGAACAGGAGACGACAGAGCCACTTCTATTACTCAAACCAACGATGGTGGATATGTAGTAGCAGGATATGCCGAAAATAACAATGGTGATGTAACCGGAAACCACGGGGGAAAAGATTATTGGATATTGAAATTAAATACTGACGGTGGCGTTATTTATTGGAAAAAATCTTTAGGAGGATCACATCAAGATTTAGCGAGGTCTATTGTAAAAACTTCTGATGGAGGATATATTGTAGCAGGTCATGCTTTTTCTAATGATGGAGACGTAACAGGAAATCACGACGGAACAGATGCATGGATTGTAAAATTAAATTCTGACGGAAATATTCAGTGGCAAAAAGCTTTAGGAGGAACTAAAGTAGATGAAGCATATTCTATAATTCAAACTACCGATGGTGGATATTTGGCTGTAGGACATACAACTTCAAACGACGGTCAGGTCGTAGGTTATCATTCCCCTTCAAATACAGGTGGTGGAGAAGCCCCTCTTTCTTACGATTATTGGGCTGTAAAATTAAGCGCTACAGGAAATCTTTTATGGCAAAAATGTTTAGGAGGCTCAGGAAGTGAAAGCGCTAATTCTGTTATTCAAACAGCAGACGGTGGTTACGTTATTGCAGGAAGTTCAAATTCAAACAATGGCGATGTAACAGGAAATCATGGAAGCGATGATGTTTGGATTGTAAAACTGGCTCCTGATAATATACTTGCAACCAGTGAAGTAACAGAAGATATAAAGTTTAATATCTTCCCAAATCCCGCAAAAGAAAGTCTTAATGTAAGACTTGATTATTTTACGCCGACTATGAAGATTACAATTACTGATGTTTTAGGAAGAACAATTCATACTCAGAAATTGGACGGATTAACTACAAAAATAAATACCAGCAACCTTGAAAAAGGAATTTATTTCTTAAACCTAACTGGAGGTAAAGAAAATATAAGCAAAAAATTCATTAAAGAATAGTTTTATATTACAATTCCATTTACAATAAAACCCGCATTTCTTGTGCGGGTTTGCTATTCATTATTTCTAAAGTTTATTCTTATTTCTTACTTTTATAAAAATTTTAAAGATAATGTCGCACTCAATTAGACTCGCCACATCAGAGGATTATCCAAGAATTATGGAAATTTGGGAATCTGCAGTGAAAGCAACTCACGATTTCTTAGCCGAAGAAGATTTTAATTATTTTAAAGAAGCAATTCCAAGAGATTATTTGCCCAATCTTGAAGTTTATTTAATTACTGAAAATGAAAACCCGAAAGGTTTTGCATCCGTTGCGGAAGGAAATCTGGAAATGCTTTTCATTCATAATGATGCGCGTGGAAAAGGTCTTGGCAAAGAATTATATCACTTCATGAAGGAAAAAACCAATTTAACAAAAGTTGATGTGAATGAACAAAATTTACAGGCTATCGGGTTTTATGAAAAATTTGGTTTCAAACAAATCGGAAGATCCGAAAAAGATGGCTCCGGAAAAGATTATCCCATTATTCACATGAGTCTATAATCAATATAAACGTTTTTTACTAAACTAAAAGATTGCCATTCTGAATGAAATAAAGAATCTCTAAAAGTAATTTGAGCTTCTTTGAACTCCGTTCGCATCCCTCCAGGCTGTGTCAGAATGACAGTTAAGATCTCCAACTTGCACACAACATCTGTGTAAATCAGTAAAATCTGTGGGGTAAAAAAGAAAAAATTAAACCATCAAAGTCTCATCCTTACTCATCACTTTTCTGAATAAACTTTTGATATGATCAATTTCTTCAGCATAATTGGTCTTCTTTCTGAATCCGAAATATAATGTATTTTCTAACTTTTTCTCACCTTGCCAAATCAGTTTTACCTCGCCGCTTTCAATTTCATTTTTGCATAAAAAATCCGGAACAACAGCCAATCCTGTACCCCCTTTCAGACATCGGATGATTGAATTTAAATTCGGAACGATATAATTCGGACGGAAATTCGGCTTATGCCCAAAATTCAGGATCCAAAACTGGAAAAGATGCTCCATATCTCCCGTTGTACCGTACCATTTTTCCTGTTTCAGCCATTCTTCCACATGCTCCAGACCTTTTGTGGCCACTACTTCATTGAAGCTTTCGGTGTCTACATTTTTACCCCCGACTAAAATAATCTGCTCTGAAGAAAACGGTTCATGTAAAATATTAGGCGAAGTCCCTTTTTTAGGGGTAATAATTAAATCTAAAATCCCTTTATCCAACTGATCCAGCATTTCAGGATATTCACCGAAACTAATAATCAAATTAAAAGGCAAGGTCGAAACATACTGTTCCAAAGTCGTCTGAAACGTCTCAAAACACATTCCCACACTTATTGTCGGTGTGTGTTTTTCTGTAGATTTTTGGAAGTTCTTTTCAACATCTTCCAGTTTTGTCAACGGTTCAGAAACCGCATTGAACAACACTTTTCCTCTTTCCGTCGGAATCATTTTCCTTCCGGTTCTGTCGAATAATTTATATCCTACGTACGCTTCCAAAGAACTTAAATGAAGACTCACTCCCGGCTGGGAAATAAACAGTGAATCTGCAGCTCCGGTCAACGTTCCGGTTTTATAAATAGCTTTAAAAGTTCTGTACCATTCAAGATTTACCATGATGTTAATTTGTGAATTATAAATTGTCAAATTGTTCCGGAGCGAATTTGCATTAAAGCTTCTGTTTTAATTTGCAGAAAATTCATCGCTCATTCATTATATTTCTAATGCAAAATTATAAAATAATCATCATTATAATAATTAAAAAATATTAAGTCACGTGTTACATGTTTCAAAAAAATACAGAAAGGAAAAAAGTACAATAAATACGAACTTTTATGTATTTTTTCAAAACACTGACCTCTATATCTTTGCCATAGAATTTTAACAATAACAATCTTAAATTCAACATAATGAAAAAATCATCAGTTTTAAAATCGCTTGGATCAATTTTATCCATATTATTTATTTTAGCAATAACCGTTTCAAATGTTTCTGCGCAATCACAAAAAGTAATCAAAAATGTAGTATTGGTACATGGTGCTTTCGTAGACGGATCCGGTTATAGAGGAATCTATGATATTCTGAATAAAAAAGGATACAATGTTACGGTTGTTCAAAATCCTCTAAGTTCTTTAGCAGATGATGTGGATGCGACAAAAGCTGCACTCGACAGACAAGATGGGCCAACCTTATTAGTTGGACATTCCTACGGCGGCAGTGTTATTACCGAAGCCGGGGATCACCCCAATGTTGCAGCACTGATTTATGTAGCCGCATTCCAGTTAGACAAAGGAGAATCTGCACTGGATTGGGCAAAAACAGAACCCGGTTCTCCTAAAAACGGGATTTTACCCGCCGACGAAAAAGGAATTCTTTATTATGACAAAGATAAATTTCATGATGGATTTGCTGCAGATCTTCCGAAAGAACAGACAGATTTCATGTATGCTTCGCAAGGCCGTTTCGCAGCAGCAGCATTGGATGCAAAAGTAACCAAAGCTCCTTGGAAAACAAAGCCGTCCTACGGAATTGTAGCCACTCAGGACGAAGCGATATTACCTTCTATCCAGCGTAAAATGTATAAAAAAGGAAACGCTAAAATCACTGAGATCAAAGGAAGTCATGCAGTCTTTATTTCCCATCCGCAGGAGGTTGCTGATGTTATCATCAAAGCTTCGAAAGATGTAAAATAATATTTAATAACACCCGTTGTACATTTTGCGAAATTTTGTTATTAGATCCGTCAGTTTTAGTGTTTTTTCGTAACAAGGTGAAGAAAAAATGTATTAAGAACAAATTGATCTTCAAAATTAAAAACTTTCGATACGATTTTTTTCAATAATCTACTCAAATTGACGAAAAACAAATCAAAATGGACAACGGATTTAATAAAAGAAAATCTACAAGCTGTTTCAATTATGAGACAGCTTTTTCTATTTAATAAAATTTAATTATCACTATTCTGATAACTAACTATAATTCATATTATTTTTATTATACAATCTACGGTTATAACTTTGCATCGTAAAATTTAACATCATACAACAATGAAAAAAGTATTAATCATCAACGGCGGACAAAATTTCGGACATTCCGGAGGAAAGTATAATCAGACAATTGCAGAAAATACATTGGAAGTCTTGAAAAGCTTCGAAAATGTAGAGGTAAAAATTACCAACGTAAGCGACACCTATGACAGACACGAAGAAGTTCAGAAGTTTGTTTGGGCAGATTACATTATTTATCACACTCCAATCTGGTGGTTTCAATTACCAAACGGATTGAAAAAATATATTGATGAAGTTTTCACCGCCGGTCATGCCAAAGGAATTTATATGAGTGACGGCAGAACTGCGGAAAATCCTAAAATCAATTACGGAACAGGAGGAATGCTGAAAGGCAGAAAATATATGTTGACTACAAGCTGGAACGCTCCTGAAACGGCTTTCACGCTTCCAGGAGAATTCTTCAACGAAACAAGTGTGGATAACGGACCACTATTTGGTTTTCACAGAATGAATGCCTTCGTCTCATTAGAAAAAATGGAAAGTTTCCACTTTCATGATGTAGAGAAAAACGCCAATATTGAACGGGATATGAAATTATACAGAGAACATTTAACAAATGTTTTTGAAAAAGAATTAAAACCACAATTAGTCTAATGAAAATTTATTTAACAGCCATTATCAAAGCAAAAGAAGAGCACAGAACAGAAGTTTTGGAAGTTCTTCAAAATATGGTAAAAGAAACCGTGAAGGAAGAAGCCAACGAATTATACACGCTTCACCAGGGCATTGAAGATAAAAATCAATTTGTTTTCTATGAAATCTGGAAAAGCAAAGATGGTTTGGAGCAACACAATCAACAGCCTTACATTCAGGCTTTCGGAGCTTTGATTGATGAAAAACTACAGGAAAAACCGCAGATTTATTTAACTGAAATTATTTAACATTAAACCATTAAGAAAATTAAGAAGTTAAGATATATTAAGAAAAATCAATAGATTCTTTTAGGCATACCACTTAAAGCATCGCTAATTCTTAATACTCTAAATTCCTTAAATAAACCTTAATGGTTAGAAAATTATTAAATATGAAAAAAATAGCATTTTTATTACTGACAATCTTCACGATAGGATTTATTCAGGCACAAACCAAAAAATCTAAAAATATGAACAAGAAAATTTTATTCGTCGTGACGAGCCATGACAAAAAAGGTGACACCGGCGAGGAAACAGGATATTATCTTGGCGAGGTTTCGCATCCCTGGGAAGTTCTTCACAAAGCAGGCTACGAAATCGATTTTGTAAGCCCGAAAGGCGGAACTCCACCTGTTGACGGTTTTGATTTGAAAGATCCTGTCAACAAAGAATTCTGGGAAAATAAAGAATATAAAAATAAAATCGATCATTCTTTAAAACCTTCAGAAGTTAATCCAAATGACTACTCTACTATATTTTATGCCGGAGGTCATGGTGCGATGTGGGATTTTGCAGACAATACACAACTATCAACCATTGCTTCAAAAATTTACGAAAACGGAGGAATTGTTGCCGGAGTTTGTCACGGTCCGGCAGGTTTGGTGAATATTAAACTGAATAACGGTAAATATTTGGTAGACGGTAAAAAAATCAATGCCTTTACCAATGAAGAGGAAGCTGAAGTGAAATTAACGAAGGTTGTTCCTTTCCTTCTGGAAGATAAACTGAAAGAAAGAGGGGCAAAATTTGAAAAATCGGGGCTTTGGCAGAATCATGTCGTGAGTGACCAAAGAGTGATCACCGGACAAAATCCTCAATCGGCAAAAAGTGTTGGTGAGGCTATTTTAAAAGAATTGAACAAATAAAATTTTCAACCACAAAAGTCACAAAAGACACTCATAATTCAATCATAAAAAGTTAAAATTATTCTTTTGACTAGAGCATAAAGTTTTCTAAAAATCTTTGAATTTCTTCTTATGTGATCTTATGTTTTTCATAGTGTAAGCTTAAAAAATTAAACTTTTTGTGACTTTTATGGTTAAATAAATTAAAACAAAATGGAATATAGAAAATTAGGAAACACCGATCTGGAACTTTCAGTGATTACTCACGGAGCCTTTGCCATCGGTGGAAATATGTGGGGCGGAAATGAAAAACAGGATTCTGTCAATTCAATTCACGCATCTTTGGATCACGGGGTAACATCCATTGATACCGCACCATTTTACGGGTTCGGATTGAGTGAAGAAATGATCGGAGAAGCCATTAAAGGAAAGGACCGCTCGAAAATTCAGCTGCTGACAAAATTTGGGCTGGTTTGGGACGGAAGTAATGACGGGAAAGGAGAATTTTTCTTTGATGCAGAGGAAAATGGTAAAAAAATTCCGGTTTATAAATTTGCTTCCAAGGAAAATATCATCAAGGAAGTCGAGGAAAGCTTAAAAAGATTGGGAACAGATTATATCGATCTTTTGCAATTGCACTGGCCGGATTCCACAACGCCAATCAATGAAACGATGGAAGCTTTGGAATTGTTGATTAAACAGGGAAAAATAAGAACAGCAGGTGTGAGCAATTATTCTGTTCAACAAATGGAAGAAGCGAATAAAACGGTAAAACTATCGAGCAATCAGGTTTCATACAGTATGCTGAACCGTGCGATTGAAAATGATCTGGTTCCTTATTCTTTGGAAAATAATTCAGGAATTATCGTATACAGTCCGATGGAAAGAGGATTATTGACCGGAAAATATTTTAAAGATAATAAACTCAAAGAAAATGATCACAGAAACGGATATTTTTCGCAGTTTGATTTAAATAAAGTAAAAAATTTTTTAGATAAAATTGAACCGATTGCTCAGGAAAAAGGAGTGAGTCTTTCTCAACTCGTTTTACGTTGGACTACTTTGCAGCCAGCGATTACAGTTGTTTTAGCAGGAGCAAGAAACGCTCAGCAAGCCATTGAAAATGCCAAGGCAATGTCTTTCGATTTATCTCAGGAAGAATTTAATTTTATTAATTCTTCTTTAAAAGAAATTTAGGATCATCAACTTGGTGCAAAATTTTCATTATTTAATTTAAATATCATTGATTATGAATGTATTGAAAAACATTTTTATCGTCTTAATAATTCTGATAATGAACAATTTAACAGCACAACAAAAAGATAACTGCCGCTACATCAAAACTCCGACAGGCTATTTAATGGTTCTTCGGCAAGGTGATGATGTGATTGCCAACATTGAAAATTTAGCAAAATCCGAAAAAATTCCTTCTGCAAGTTTTACAGGAATCGGTTTTGCTTCGGATGTCACTTTTGGATTTTATGATTTTAATGCTAAAAAATTCGATCCCAAAACTTTTAATAAAGTAGAGATGGGCAGCCTTACCGGTTCGATTGCCTGGAATGATCAAGACCCATCCATCCATGTTCACGGTGTTGCGACGGACGATAAATTCAATGCATATGGCGGACATATTTTGTCTCTTCGCGTTGGAACGGGCTCGATGGAAATTTACATCAACGTTAATGACCAAAAATTAGAACGGAAAGTTGAACAGCCTTTAAATGCTAATGTCTTGCAGCTAAACTGCCAAAAATAACAAAGCGCTTCTCCATATTGAGAGGCGCTTTGCGTAAATAACTTTTTAAACAAATAACAGATTTATTTACCGATCGGCATGTGCGTTGAAATTGCAATTCTGTTCCACATATTGATAGAAATGGCTGCCATGATAATATCCACCAGCTGTTTTTCGTTGAAAATTCCTTTGGCCTGCTGATACGTTTCTTCCGAAAGCCCTTTATCACTGATTAAGGTAATTTCTTCAGCAATCGTTAAAATAATCTGCTCTTCAAGGCTGAACAGTTCTTTCGAATCTCTCCATGCATTCAGAAGAAAAATTCTTTGGGGAGTTTCACCATATTTCAGAGCATCTTTGGTATGCATATCGAGACAGAAGGCACAGCCATTGATCTGTGAAGTTCTGATTTTAATTAATTCTTTTTGAATCGGGCTTAAAAAACTATCCTGAAGAGCAGTTTCCATTCCAATTCCCGCTTTATAAGAGGCAGCGTTTGTCGTTGCCATGTTGAATCTTGCACTCATAATCGTATATTTTTGTGAATTTGTTTTGTTAAGAATTTCTTTTTATCGTTAATTAATTTTGACCAGAATTATTTCCCGATTTCCATGTGGGAAGCTTTTGCAATTCTGTTCCACATATTGATCGCAACTGCCGCCATAATGATTTGAGAAATCTGGGTTTCATCGAACAGCTTCTTTGCTTTTTCATACGTTTCTTCTGTCAGTCCTTTCTGGTTGATCAGCGTAATTTCCTCTGTAATCATCAAAATAACCTGCTCTTCTTCCGTAAAAAATTCTTTCGCGTCTCTCCAGGCATTCAGAATAAAAATTCTCTGTGGAGTTTCACCATGCTTCAGGGCATCTTTGGTATGCATATCCAGACAGAACGCACATCCGTTGATCTGTGAAGATCTGATTTTAATTAATTCTTTCTGAATCGGATCTAAAAAGCTGTTCTGAAGAGCCATTTCTATTCCTATTCCCGCTTTGTAAGCTGCAGGGTGAAGCGTTGTCCAGTTGAATCTTGCGCTCATAATACTTAATTTTTTTTAGTTAATGTATCTAGTGAATAATTATAATTTTGTTGTGATGCTAAAAGAAATGCAGCCGCACTTCCAATCCAGACCGAATAATCTAAAGGAGCTTTTGCCCCTAAAGCGATCGTCATCGATAAGGCAAAAGTCAGCAATAAAAATCCTGTTCCATAAGCTGCTAATCTGGTTTTGAAACCTAAAATCAACATCAAAGAAAAAAGGATTTCCAAAAAAGTTGCGGTGTATGCAGAAAAAGTACTTAAGCTTTCAGGAAGAAAATAGGTAAGCTGTTCCGTATATTTTTCGAAATTCCCCCAGTTTCCCCAGGCAGAATTTTCACCCCAAAATCCGAACCGGTCTGCAACGGCAGAAAGCATCGTAGCTGAAATGGCAAGTCTTAAAAATAATTGCGGATACTGAACTTTTTCTTGTGCCATGATGTTTGCTTTTAATTACATGACAAAGTTCAGCATATAGAATCTTAAAAATCTTAAACTGGTTTAAGAACGTAATTTTGCCCGTATTTCACTTAAATATTCCGGAGTGAAACCTAAAAAGGAAGCAATCAAATATTGCGGGATTCTCTGAATAAACCAAGGATATAATGTACTGAAATTGATATACAATTCTTCTCTGGTCATTTCATAAAGATAGCGAATTCGCCTTTCAGAAGCTGCATAAGCTCTCTGATAAATCATTCTGAAATAACGCTCCATCACCGGATGTTTTTTCAGTAATTCTTCCTGGGTCTGAAGATTTATTTCTAAGATGATCGATTTTTCAACCGCCTGAATACAAAAATCAGTCTTGATCTGCCTTTCATAAGCAAAAGTATCGGTCATCCACCAGTTTTCTATTGCAAATTCAGTAGTTTGTTCTACTCCCTTTTCATTAACGAAAAATTTTCTCAGACAACCTTTTACCACAAAAAACATTGATCTGCAAACTTCCTGGCTTAGTATCAAATCCTGCTTTTTTTTAACCTCTCTAACCTCAAAAAAAGATAACACCGAAGTAAATTCTTCGTCACTGATCGTTATAAATTTGTCTAAATGTGCCTTGAAAGTTTCCATTTTTGAAATTGAGTATTCAAACTTAACTTTATTTTTTTAGTTTTACAATGACAAAACAGTAAATCATGGAAATCGTTGCCAAAATTTTAATTGCTGCTGTAGCCATCGAACATCTTTATATTCTCTGGATGGAAATGTTTGCATGGGAAACCAAAGGAAAAGAAGTTTTTAAATCTGCGTTACCTGCTGAACTATTTAAACCAACCAAAGGTTTAGCAGCCAATCAGGGATTGTATAACGGGTTCTTATCAGCCGGATTAGTATGGTCCTTCCTGATTGAAGATGAGAAATGGCAAACGAATATCGCTCTATTCTTCCTGGGATGTGTTGCTGTGGCAGGAATTTACGGTGCTGTTTCTGCGACAAAGAAAATCTTTTTCGTTCAGGCTTTGCCGGCGATTTTGGCGATTGGTGCGGTGCTTTTGAAATAGTATTTTATTATATCCCCGTAGATTTTGAGGATTACGTAGATGCTGATGTTATATTTTTTTAGAAGCAATTCCCTCTTTCGCGACTCGCTTTTTCCTGATTAGGCTCGGCGGCTTCGCCGCCGAGCCTAATCAGGAAAAGAGCTTAAACATACCGCTCAATCGGGGCTAAGATTTAAGTCATCCATCTAAGTATTTGAAAAATATTTACAACTTTAGGGGAATAAATTAAAAAACTAAAGATTAAAAAAAGATCTGCGAAATCCACTAAAATTAAAAATTTAAAATCGCATTAAGTCTCCGTTTTATTTCCTCAGCTTTAAATATCCCTTCATGATATTCAATCAAATTCTGATTTTTATCCAAAATAATCCACAACGGATAAACAGGCTGTTTTTTATTTTTAGACAACGCCAGAACCAACTCATGAATTCCGGAATTCCCATTCGATAAGTACTCAAATTCTTTTCCCTGAAAACGGATTTTCTCTTTTGTTTTTTCCGCTTCAAAATTGATGAAGTAAAAATTGTCATTAATCAACTGAGCTAATTCTTTATCTTTATTTAATTCAAAGGACTCAATCTTGCAAACCGAACACCAACTCGTATAAATATGAATAATAATCGGCTTCGGATTTTCTTTTTGCCCAATTTCCAAGTCCGAAAAAGTGCCTGTCTTTATCTGCGAAAGACAAAAACACGGCACCAACATTAAAAATAAAAATATCGTTAAAGTTTTCATTCTTTATATTTTTTCAACCACAAAAGAGACAAAAGATTTTTGAAACCTTTTTAGATAATTAAAAGCAAACAAAGTTTGAAATTTAAGTTTTGTAAACTTTTTAAAATCTTTTTTCCAATCATTTCTTTTGTTTCTTTTGCGGTAAAATCATTATTTCAAAGTATATTTCACACCCAAAAAGCCTCTTATTTTCTGCATCGGCGCATATCCGTAAGTCGTATCAAAAGTATAATGTTTCGGATTATTAATCGGATCATCCACATTTTTATCAAACGGATCAAAGGGGCGCATCAAAGGATCTTTTGGTGTGAAATTGAACAGATTTTTGATTCCGCAATACACCTCAAATCCCGATTTGAAACTCTTCGAAACCTGAACATTTGCCAAAGAATAAAACGGAGAATATTCAGAGCGGTAATCATTTGGCAAAACTGGTAACCTCATCGGTCCGTAAAATTGTCCGGTAAAATCTATTGTTAAATTACTTGGAAATTTATACGTTAGATTGTAAGTTCCGCTCCATTTCGGGGCATGAAGCTGCTGTGATTTTTCATTTTCACCATCAAATTTCTGATAAACATCCAGGTATGTCACTCCTAAATTGATACTCAATGGAAAACTAAAGTTATAATCTACATTCAGAGAAGCTCCTCTGGAAATTCCATAACCGTGGAGATTATCGTAAATGATCTTTTCAGGATCAGTATCAAAATCACCGACAATTTTATTACTGAAATAGGTGTAAAAAGCAGAAGCATCCAAATTAATCAACTTATCTCCGACAGGAATTTTCCAGACATAATTTAAATTTCCGTTAATTGATTTTTCTGGTTTTAAATTGGATTGAATCACAACTTCACGAGAACCCGTCAACGCTGCATGATCTTCCGTAAATAAATTTACCACACGGAAACCCGTTCCAAAATTGAAATGTAATGTATGATAAGGATTCGGCGAAAACTTCCACGCAAAACGTGGTGAATGCACAGTATGATGAATTTTATCATAATCAAATCTGTAACCGAGCAACAAAGTATTTTTCTCGTTAATTTCCCACTGATCCTGAATAAACGCTCCGAAAATCGGTGACTTCATCGGCTCATTTATGAGTCCGTCTGAAGACAGAGTTCCGGGTGTATTGTCGTCATAAAAAGTTCGTTTGAAAGTCGCTCCTACAATTAAATCGTGTTTTCCCAATTTTTTATCCCAATACGTTTGTGTAAAAGCCACTTTCTGGGTCGCCACAAAAGGATTATTTCCATAGAAAGAATTCTGATCATGGAAATTGTAAGAGAACTGAGTAATTATATTTTCCTTCAAAGGCCATTGATAAACGCCAAAAGCTTCTACTCTATTCGTATAAATACTTTCTCCGTAGACCTCATCACTGCCACGATACGATTTATTCCACTGCATTTCTCCGCCAAAACGGTCTTCATATAAATATCTTAATGCAAAACTTGCCAGTCGGTTTTCTTTTCGTTGAAAATTCCATTTATTAAAGATGGAAATCCTGTTCTGCAAAGCAGCATCCGTAAAGTTGTCTTTATTATAATCAAATCTTTTTTCGTAATTGAAATAATTCAAACTTAATAAGGAAGCGGCATTTTTACCCAGATTAAATTTTGTGGAAAAATCAAGGTTATTTTCACTCCAGGTGGTGGTCATCAGATCAACACTTAATTTCGGAGCGGTCAAAGCATTTTTAGTAATGATATTAATAACTCCTCCCATCGCTTCAGAACCGTAAATGGATGAAGCCGGACCTTTTACGACTTCAATTCTATCGACCAGACTATTTGGAATACCACTCAGTCCGTAAACGGTTGAAAGTGAACTTACAATTGGCATTCCGTCAATCAGAATCATCGTATAAGGGCCTTCCAAGCCGTTGATGTGAATATCTCCCGTATTACAAACCGAACAGTTCAGCTGAGGTTTTACTCCGTTTACCATAGAAATGGCTTCAAAAATATTCGGAGTCGGGTTTTTCTGGAAAAATTTCTGGCTGTAAATTTCCACCGCAACAGGACTTTTCGATTTACTGATTGGTTTTATGGTTCCTGTAATCACAACATCGTCAATATCTTTCGTCTTCATTTTTCTATCTGAAATTTTAACTGAATCCATTTTCTTTGATGGCTTTAGATGCAAACTATCAGTTTCTTGTGAAAAACAATATCCGGAAAAAAAGAGGGCAGAAAATAATATTCGCTTCATGAAATTAAAATTGTTAGACAAAGCTAACAATTATTTTTAGAATAGAAAAACTAATTATAATGTGTTTATAATTTTTATCACAATAAAATTGAAAACATGTACAAATTATCGTAGAAATTCATAATTTTATTATATAAAAACTAAAGCTATGAAACTACAAATCAACATACTAACAATACTCTTATTTCTCACCAACGTATCTATTGTAAAAGCCCAGAAAATTGTTCCAGAAGATCAGCAATATGCAGAATTTTATTATGCCGAGTTTGGATTACCAAATTCTGACGAGCCTAAAATACTCGTAATCACCAGCTACATTTACAGATTGAAGGAAAATTTCGGAGATGCTGCTTCTGTAGTATTGGAACCTTATATTTACAACAAAATTCAGCAGATTGAAAAAGAAGGATTTAACGGCAATCAGCTTGTTTTAAAATCCAAAATAAAACAAGTTTATGCTGTCATCTATAATGGAAAAATGTCAAATTATATAGGAGATCAGGAAGTACAGTTTAATAAAAATGTAAAATCTACCACCGCATTTGTACTCAATGCAAGGCAAGCCATTCTTGATCAATACCAAAAAAAAGGCTACACCATTTATCAGACAGATTTGACAAACGATTTTGCTAAAAGCAGTTCCTACAAGTACACCAACAAAGTTGAAAAACTTTTATCTTCATATATTGAAGAGTATAAAGCAGGCACATTAAGCACGATTACAAAAACCATCAAAAAACCACTAGAAAATCAAAATATTGTAAGTAATAATCAAAACAAAGAAATAAAAGAATACCATGATAACGGAAAACTTTCTGCTTATGGTTATGAGACACCAGACGGAAAGGAAACAGGAGTATGGAAATTTTATTATACAAATGGAAAGCTGAAAGAAGAAGGAAGCTATAAAGATGGAAAGGAAACAGGACAATGGAAAACCTATTTTGAAAGTGAAAAAACTAAAGAAATAGGAAACTATAAAAATGGGCTAAAAGACGGGGAATGGAAAACTTATTTTGAGAATGGGAATTTAGATCTGGTGGCGAACTACAAAGATGGAAAAGTTATCGGTGAAGGAAAAAGCTATTATCAAAATGGAAAATTAAGCAGCATCGGAACTTTTTCTGCAAACGGAAAGTATATTACCGAAAAACTTTACTACGAAAACGGCAATTTAGAATCGGAAGGAAAATACATCATCAATACAAATACAACTACAATCATAGTGAGTGGTGGAAAAATGATACCGATAGGAGAATGGAAATACTATCATGAAAATGGAAAATTAAAAGCTGTAGGAACTTATGGCGGGGTGAACAAAGATGATTTCACCGGTGAATGGAAAATGTATGACGAGAATGGAACTCTAAGAGAAGTTTCTTCAAGTTTTGTAGCCGGAACACCTCTGAAATCGAAAAAATATGATGAAAAAGGCAAACGTATTAACTAAAATGTTAACTCAAAAAAATCAATTAAAACTTCTGAAATCTTCAGAAGTTTTTTTGTTTTTAATGATTCCCCAAAAAGTATTAAATTTGAGAGTCAACATATAAAAGTAAAATGAGATATCATCAGTCGGGAAATATCCCACAAAAAAGGCATACGATTTTCAAATCTCCTGAAGATAAGTTTTACTATGAACAGCTTTTCGGAACCGAAGGTTTTCATGGAATTTCTTCATTATTGTACCACATTCATCGTCCGACTCAGATCAAATCGATTGGCGAACCGAAAGATGTAGCACCGAAAATCGCAGTCGAGAAAAACGTAACTCCAAGAATGTTTAAGGGAATGAATGTAACTCCCGAAGATGATTTTATGGACAGCCGCAAGTTTTTGATGGTAAACAATGACCTGAAAATGGGATTGTCGAAGCCAAGAAAATCGATGGATTATTTCTACAAAAATGCAGAATGTGACGAGCTTTTATATGCTCACAGCGGAAGCGGAATTTTGAAGACTTTTGTTGGAAATTTAGAGTTTTCTGTCGGTGATTATTTAATTATCCCAAGAGGAACCATTTATCAGGTAGAATTGCATTCTGATGATACGGTTTTCTTTGTGGTAGAAAGTCATTCTCCAATTTACACACCGAAAAGATACAGAAACGAATTTGGGCAATTGCTGGAACACTCTCCTTTCTGCGAAAGAGATATCATTACTCCTACTTTTGTTGAGCCTAAAGATGAAAAAGGGGAATTTCTAATTAAAGTAAAAAAGGAAAATCAGATCACAGATTTCATCTATGCAACGCATCCATTTGATGTAGTAGGTTGGGACGGATATTTTTATCCTTATAAATTCAATATCAAAAACTTCGAACCGATTACGGGAAGAATTCACCAACCACCGCCCGTTCACCAGACTTTTGAAGCGCATAATTTTGTGGTTTGTTCGTTCTGTGCAAGAATGTATGATTATCATCCACAGGCAATTCCTGCACCTTATAATCACTCGAATATTGATTCTGATGAGGTTTTATTCTATACAGAAGGTGACTTCATGAGCCGTAATCATATTGATTTAATGGACTTTACGCTTCACCCGGGAGGAATCGTACACGGACCTCATCCTGGGGCGATGGAAAGAAGCATCGGTAAAAAATTCACTGAAGAATATGCTGTTATGGTTGATCCTTTCAGACCTTTAAAATTGACGGAAGAAGCTTTAAAAGTAGAAGATCCTTCGTACAAAACTTCCTGGCTGGAAAGTGAAGATCCTAGTTTGGAAGACCGTTCGCAAGAGTAATATTTGATTTAAAAAATTAAATAAAATAAGAAAGACTGAATGTAATACATTCGGTCTTTTTTGTTGGTCAATCGCTAAGGCGCAAAGTTTTTTTTTCTTCATATTGCTTTTAAAACACAAGAAAATCATAGATTTTCAGCAAAGTTTTTCCAGTACTAAAATTTTATCACAGATAGAATTCTTTCGTCTTAAACATGCTTTATTTAATATACTTCGCGTCTTTTGCGATTCACCAACAAAAACACAATTTTCAATAAAAACATGACAAATATCTTCGGATAATTGGGCGTATTAAAAACAATATAACTTATCTTTAAGACAGAGAAAATTATAAAACTTTCAATATGTACAATTATATAAGTGCCGAAGAAGCTGTATATACTGTAAAAAGCGGAAATCGTGTGTTTTTTCATGGGAGCGCATGTACTCCGAATTATTTAATTGATGAATTGGCGAGACAGTCGCACCGATTGGATAAGGTGGAAATGGTTTCCATCACCCAACAGGGAAATGTGGAAATTGCCAAACCAGAATACAAAGATAAATTTTTCGTGAATTCCCTATTCGTTTCGTCTCCCGTAAGAGATGCAGTGAACTCAGAGAGAGGCGATTTTGTTCCTGTTTTTCTAAGCGAAATCCCGATTCTTTTCAGAAAAAAAATTTTACCGCTTGATGTTGCATTTATTACGGTTTCTCCACCCGACAAACATGGTTTCTGTACATTGGGTACTTCCGTGGATGTTGCAAGAGCTGCGGTAGACACTGCTCAAACGATTGTTGCGATTGTTAATCCTTTGATGCCAAGAACGCATGGCGACGGAATGATTCACATCAGCAGAATACACAAACTGGTTTGGCACGAAGAAGAACTTCCGACGGTTGATTACGGCGCAAAAGTAGGTCCTGAAGAAATGCTGGTCGGAAAAAATGTTGCAGAATTAATTGATGATAAATCTACTTTACAGATGGGAATCGGGACTATTCCTGATGCGGTTTTAAAATGTTTAGGAAATCACAAAGATCTTGGCGTTCACACCGAAATGTTGAGCGACGGTGTGATTGATTTAATTCAAAACGACGTTATCAATAATAAATACAAAGGTTACAACGATAATAAGACCATTACCAGTTTCTGCTTCGGGACGAGAAAACTGTACGATTATGTGGATGATAACACGGTATTTTCATTTGATGATGTTAGTACCGTGAATTTCCCGATTAATATTATGCGTAATCATAAAATGGTAGCGATCAATTCTGCGATTGAAATTGATTTGACAGGGCAGGTTTGTGCCGATTCTATCGGAACCACACAGTACAGCGGAATCGGCGGCCAGATGGATTTCATGAGAGGAGCAGCTTTAAGCGATGACGGAAAACCGATTATTGCCATTACCTCAAGAACAAAAAAAGGAGTTTCGAGAATTGTGCCTTTCCTAAAACAGGGAGCCGGAGTTGTTACGACGAGAGGTCACATTCATTGGGTCGTTACAGAATACGGAAGTGTGTATTTATATGGAAAAAATCTTCGCCAGAGAGCGCAGGAACTCATCAGTATTGCACATCCTGATGACAGAGAGATGTTGGAAAGGGCGGCTTATGAGAGATTTAAGCATTAAACACACATCGATTTTAACACATTAGTCACATCAGTTTTTTAATATTCTTTAATCATAAGAAAAGCACAGAAGATAAAAATCAAAGATTTTTTTTGGATCGCCTCAGAAATCTTTGATTTTCTCTCATGTGATCTAAAATATTTTCAAACCAAGATGAAAACTGATGTATCTATTATCTCTTTGTTTTTTATTAAAACTTTAACTAACAACTGTTTGTTTTCGATTTTAAAGATTTGAGAGAATTTTGTAATTTGCAACTCAAATAAAAGTAAAAAATAGAAAATATGTCAACATTAACATTTGCCGAAAAAATTGCTCAGGCAGAGAACTTTTTACCGATTAACGGTACAGATTATATCGAGTTTTATGTGGGTAATGCAAAGCAGGCAGCTCATTATTATAAAACAGCGTTCGGTTTTCAGTCGGTTGCGTATGCAGGACCTGAAACCGGAGTGAGAGACCGTGCATCATACGTTCTTCAGCAGGGAAAAATCAGATTGATTTTAACAACTGGTTTAAAGTCTGATTCTCCAATCAATGAGCATGTAAAAAAACACGGTGATGGTGTTAAAATTTTGGCACTTTGGGTTGATGATGCTTATGCAGCTTTCGAAGAAACGACTAAAAGAGGTGGAAAACCTTATTTAGAGCCTACCACATTGACAGATGAGCACGGTGAAGTGAGAATGTCAGGAATTTATACTTACGGAGAGACTGTTCACATGTTTATCGAAAGAAAAAACTATACAGGACCTTTCATGCCTGGTTACGAAAAGTGGGTAAGCGATTATAATCCTGAAGAAGCCGGACTTTTATATGTTGACCACTGCGTTGGAAACGTAGACTGGGACAGAATGCTTCCAACTGTAGAATGGTACGAAAAAGTAATGGGATTTGTGAACATTCTTTCTTTTGACGACAAGCAAATCAACACAGAATATTCTGCTTTGATGTCTAAAGTAATGTCAAACGGAAATGGTTACGCAAAGTTCCCGATTAACGAGCCTGCAGAAGGTAAAAAGAAATCTCAGGTTGAAGAATATCTTGATTTTTACGAAGGTGAAGGCGTTCAGCACATTGCTGTTGCAACAAAAGATATCATTCACACCGTAACTGAATTGAAAAAAAGAGGGGTAGAATTCCTTTCTGCTCCACCGGAAGCTTATTACGACATGGTTCCTGAAAGAGTGGGCCACATCGACGAAGACCTTAAAAAACTTCAGGAATTAGGGATCCTTATTGATCATGACGAAGAAGGATATTTATTACAAATCTTCACAAAACCGGTTGAAGACCGTCCTACTCTATTCTTCGAAATCATTGAAAGACACGGAGCTCAGAGTTTCGGAGCAGGTAATTTCAAGGCGCTTTTTGAAGCTTTAGAAAGAGAACAGGAAAGAAGAGGAAATCTTTAATTTTAATAACAATATTGAGTTTTGTCAGGATGAAAAGTCTTGACAAAACTTTTTTATAAACACATGATTATGAGAAAATTTTTAATCGGAATGTTATTTTTTGGAGCAACTTTTGGCTTAAAAGCTCAATACGGTTCACTAAACGGCATTCTTACCAGACTTGAGGAAAGGAAAGGAATCAATCAAAATCTGGAAGCTGTAAACATAGACAATAAGAAATTTGTCTTCATTAAAGATGAAGCAGACCATACGGAAAGGGATTTTATCGTCATTAAGGGCAATAAAGCGACTTATGTGGAAGTTTTCGACGATAAAGCAACGGGAGAAACAAGTTCTAACGTATTTTCGGGGGATATTGTCAGAAATAAAAAGAACATCATTTCTTTACGGGCAGATTTGCTGGAAAACAAAAAAGTTCCCATTCCGGTTACCAAAACCTTGTTATTAACCATGCAGGATAATATTTTATACCTGATTGATGTCAACACAAAGGACAGATGGATCGACGAGGCCTCCTTTTCTAAAACAAAAATCAAGTCTAAAAAATAAATATTCTGTAATCATTGTAAGGAAATGAATGATGAAACAATCTATTTCTGATTTTCATTCCGTTTTAGCAATGTAACAGATGTTTAAAGTAAAATTATAACGGGTTTTCATTAAAATCCAAATTAAAATTCTAAAATTATGAAATCATTTGTAGAATATTCATCAAATTCAGATTTTTCTATCCATAATATTCCGTTTGGAGTAGCAGTTTTCAATAAAGAATATATTGCATGCTGCACAAGAATCGGAGATCAGGTTATTGATCTTGCAGCATTGTATGATCTCGGATACTTCGAAGAAATCGAAGGTCTTGAGGATAACGTTTTTGAAGCATACACCATCAACGAATTCATCGAACTTGGAAAGCCGGTTACGAATGCAGTTCGTTTGAAAATTCAGGAATTATTACAGGAAGGTTCAACATTGTCTAAAGACCAAAAAACAATCGAGGAAGCATTCTACGATTTGGATAAAGTGAAAATGATGATGCCCGTTCACATCCCGAATTACACGGATTTCTACAGCAGCATCGAACACGCCACCAACGTTGGAAAAATGTTCAGAGATCCGGCAAACGCATTACTTCCCAATTGGAAGCATCTCCCTGTAGGATATCACGGAAGAGCTTCATCCATCGTAGTTTCAGGAACTGAAATCAACCGTCCTAAAGGTCAGACAAAACCTGCAGATGTGGAAAAACCAATTTTCGGACCTTCAAAACAACTGGATTTTGAATTGGAAATGGCATTCATCATCAACAAAAATACAGAGATGGGCGAAAGTATTTCTACAAAAGACGCTGAAGATGCTATTTTCGGAATGGTTGTTTTCAACGACTGGTCTGCAAGAGATATTCAGGCTTGGGAATACGTTCCGCTTGGACCGTTTTTGGCTAAAAATTTCGGCTCATCAATTTCTCCATGGGTTGTAACGCTGGAAGCTTTAGAACCGTTCAGAACTGCTTCTCCTACACAAGATCCTGAGGTTTTAGATTATTTAAAATTCGAAGGCGATAAAAATTACGATATCAATCTTGAAGTATATATTCAACCGGAAAATGGTGAACAAAACCTGATCTGCGAAAGCAATTACAAACACATGTACTGGAATATGACGCAGCAATTGGCGCATCACACCGTAAATGGTTGTAACGTCGAAGTTGGGGATCTATACGCAAGCGGAACGATTTCAGGAAGCGATCCAAAATCTTTCGGATCTATGCTTGAGTTAACCTGGAGAGGACAAAATCCTTTACAGCTTAGCAACGGACAGGAAAGAAAATTTATCGACGATAATGATACCGTAACAATGAAAGCCTGGGCTGAAAAAGACGGGGTGAGAGTTGGTTTTGGTGAAGTGAGTGGTAAAATTATTCCTGCTTTGTAGTTTACAATCAAAAAAATTTTGACACATTAGTCACATGAGAT
The DNA here is from genome assembly GCF_900129245.1 of Chryseobacterium arachidis. Classification (GTDB taxonomy): domain Bacteria; phylum Bacteroidota; class Bacteroidia; order Flavobacteriales; family Weeksellaceae; genus Chryseobacterium; species Chryseobacterium arachidis. The sequence continues at coordinate 65,536 of NZ_FQUT01000001.1, read as the reverse complement.
TTAATTAAAATATTTTATGAATATCCGTTATTTGTCATGATTGATTTTAACCACGAAGCGCACTAAAGATTTCACCAGGAACACCAGAGTTGTGAGCTTTGTGGATAACCTTAGTGTACGTTGTGGTAAAAATAATCATAATTACAGAAAACAGTTTTTTAATTACTGCATATTGCGTACAATCAGAGAATATTTTCAAAATAATAACCTAAAATAACTAATGTGACTTATGTGTCAAATTAATTTATTTAAAATGAAAACAGTAATCCCATCCGAAATAACTCCCGTTCAACTACAAACAATCATGCAGACCGCCGTTTCGCCACGTCCGATTGCATTGGCGTCAACAGTTGATAAAGACGGAAACAGTAATTTATCGCCGTTCAGTTTTTTCAATATATTCAGTACGGTTCCCCCGATTTTGATTTTTTCACCTTCGAGAAGAGTTCGTGACAATACAACGAAGCATACTTTGGAAAACGTATTGGAAACCTCTGAAGTTGTCATTGGAACCGTAAACTTTCCGATTGTACAGCAGATTTCTTTGGCCTCAACAGAATATGGTGACGGCGTAAATGAATTCATCAAGTCGGGCTTAACCATGAAAGATGCTGATTTGGTTGCACCTAAATTAATTGCAGAATGTCCGGTAAATTTCGAGTGTAAAGTTTTAGAAATAAAATCTTTAGGAGATCAGGGCGGTGCCGGAAATCTGGTGATTTGTGAAGTTCAGAAAATCCATATCCGTGAAGAATATCTGAATGAAGAAGGAAATTTAGACCAGAAAAAGTTGGATATGGTTGCACGGTTAGGCGTGAATTGGTATTCGAGAAGTAACGAGAACAGCCTTTTTGAAGTGCCAAAACCATTGGTAACCAAAGGAATTGGCTTCGATCTTCTTCCTGATGAAATCAAACTGAGCAAAATCTTTACAGGAAACGATTTGGGGATGTTGGCAAATGTGGAGGTTTTGCCTGTAGGAGAATATCACTCAGATGAAAATATTCATCAGGATGCTCAGAAATTATTGCTTGAAAGTAAGATTGAAGAGGCATGGAGAATATTAATTAAATAATCTGAAAATATCAGCTTTATGAAAAAATATATTTACCTGCTAATTATATTAATCAGCTTACAATCATGCTATTATCCGGTAAGGAAAGATTATGGAGTTTACAGCAAATCGCTGGCTTTTTCAAAAGATAAAAAGTGGCTGATTAATAACATCAATACAGATGTAGATGCTCATCACAGAGAAATGATGAGCAGGGAAACGCTTAAATTATTTCAGGAACTGAGTGATGGTAAAGCTTCTGATCTGAAAACAGCAAAATCTGAAAACATCATCAATCACAATATTCCATTTGATCCTGAAGATGAAGATCTTAAAGAACTTAAAAACAATACAGATTTTAATTTTCTGGTGAATATTTATACCTTTAAAGTTAGGAACGGCTTAGACGGAGAACTCGGTGTACAATATGAATACAAGAAAAATGAAACTTTTGCCATGATGGATGTGTATGATATCCAAACGTTGAAAAAAATCTATTCATTCAAAGCGTATTCAGAAGTTTCTGTGGAAAAGGGTGAAAAGGCAACGATCTTTAATCCGTCAACAGAAATGATGACCATGAAAAATTTCAGGGCTCTTTTAAAATCAGTAAAAAAGAATGCCGTAAAAGTAGACTAAAAAAGGAGTGAAAATTTTCACTCCTTTCTATTTAATATTAGAATTTAGTAACAACACTGCCAACGTCCGTTTGCATTGGTTTCTGTACCAAAATTTGGTGTTTGACATGGAGGTACAAGACAATTGCCATTTCCATCACTTAGATAAAAATTATAGCAACCTGCCGCACACACTAAAACTTTTTCTCCACCTGAAATGTGCTTTTGAGCTTCTCTGCTTAATTTCTGACCATTTTTTAAATTTGATTTTTTCATAGTAATTTAATTTAGTGTTAAAAATATTTTTCACTAATATATGAAAAATTTAAACAAATTTTAAAAACAAATATTGAAATTCAATAAATTACAACATTTATTGCAATTTTTCTTTGATAAAATCAATCGATTTTTCAACTACCTTATTCAGATCTTCAGGCAATTCTTTTCCTTCCCACGGTTCTTTTGCGCCAAAAGTATGATTGGCATTTTCAATTAAATACAATTCCGAGTTTGGGTTTAAAATATGAAGATGTTCCGCATTTTTTACGCTCACCGATTCATCATTTGTCCCATGAATAATAAGAACATGCGCCTTTGCCATTTCTGTCGCTCTCTCCACATCAAAACGGTGCTCATCTTTTTCAAAATCTTCATAAAACTGATAATAATGTGGCATTTCCTGTTTCGTTCTTCCGTTCAAAACGTAATAAACGCCTGCTTCTTTCCATTTTTCAAAGGCGTCATTTTTCGGGAAACGTTCCAAAGTATCTACACTTGCCAAAGTAATCAAACCATTGATTCTTTCATCTTCATAAGTCTTCACAATAGAAATCCCCCCTCCCCGGCTGTGACCAATTAAAATAATTTTCTGATCATCAACTTTAGAATCCTGAACAAAATAATCGATCACCGCTCCCAAATCAGACAATTCTTTTGAGTAATTATTGTTTCCAAAGGCTTCTAAATCTGCAAAATTATAAGGATCTTCAACCGTAGTTCCATTATGTGAAAAATTAAACTTAACAAAGAAAAATCCTGCTTCCGCAAACTTTTCTGCCATTAAATTCCATGCGCCCCAATCTTTATAACCTTTATAGCCATGCACAAAAATCACTAATGGTAATTTTTCATTGGTACCAGGATAAAATGCATCTGCAAGAAATTCTTTGGTTTCCGGATTTGGGATGATAATATTTTGCTTTTTTGTGATTTGCATATTTATTTTATTTAGTACGTTTTCTGTCATTTCGACGAAGGAGAAATCTATATAACAGATTCTTTATTACGCTTCCCTTCATTCAGAAAGACAGACTGTATATTTTTAATGATTAATTTAAATTCCACTTAAAAATATTAAAAATAGAAATAAACACAAAGTAAAAACCTTATTTTTGCTTCATGTTGGATTTAAGAACGGTAACCGTCATGCGTTACATTCTGCCCCTTCGTGAAGGAGGTTCGCTTCCCGCTTTGGCAGAGGCTGATGATGATTTTAAATATGTATTGAAATTCCGTGGTGCAGGTCATGGCGTTAAAATGCTGATCTCAGAATTATTAGGTGGCAAAATCACCGAATTATTAGGATTAAAAATTCCGGAGCTGGTTTTTATTAACCTTGATGTCGATTTCGGAAGAACGGAGGCAGATGAAGAAATTCAGGATTTACTGAAAAATTCTGAAGGCTTAAATTTGGGATTGCATTATCTTTCAGAAGCGATTACGTATGATCCGAGCGTTCAGGTTGATCCTTTTCTCGCTTCAAAAATTGTCTGGCTCGATGCTTTTATTACAAATATCGACCGTACTTTCAGGAATACCAATATGCTGATGTGGCATAAAGAATTATGGATCATCGACAACGGTGCGTCTTTTTATTTCCATCATTCCTGGCAGAATTTTGATACAGCGGCAAAAACTCCGTTTAAATATGTAAAAGACCATGTTTTGCTTCCAAAAGCATCAAAATTGGATGAAGCGGACCAATTGGCCAAAGAAGTTTTGAATGAAAAAGTATTCAGGGAAATTGTTGATATGATTCCCGAAGACTGGTTGCACTGGAACGATGCCGAAGAAACGCCGGAAGAAATCCGTAATGTGTATTTCAACTTTTTGAAAACACGATTAGAACATTCTGAAATCTTTTTAAACGAAGCCAAAAATGCAAGAGGATAAAATTTACGAATACGCAGTAATACGTTTGGTTCCGAAGGTTGAGAGAGAAGAATTTTTCAACATCGGACTGGTGATGTTTTCTAAAAAAGAGAAATTTATCAAGGTAGAATTTTATTTGTGTCCTGATAAATTTAAGCTAATGCACAGTAAATTGGATTACGAAGATGTGATACAAAATCTGGAAAGTTTTAAAAAAATTGCAGAAGGAACCAAAGACGGCGGGCCGATTGCCCAGCTTGAAATTCCCGAGCGCTTCCGTTGGCTCACGGCAGTTCGAAGTGCTGTTGTGCAGACATCCAGACCTCATCCAGGAAAATCCAAGGATCTTGAGAGTACTTTTAATAAGCTTTTTAAAGAATTAATTATGTAAAACCTTATTAATCGGTCAGGTTTTTGGTAAACTTTTTGAAGAGCTATTAGCAACACGCTTCAAATAAAATTCTATGAAACCACTCAGCTACAATATAATTCACAGGTTTTCTATAAACCTGTTTTTTATTTTATTTTTCAGTTGTTCAGCTTTAATCTATTCTCAACCTCCTGCTGAACAGCCTCTAACACCGCCAAGTTCTATTCTTCCTGAAAAAACTGATTTTTTAAAGGATATTTCCTATAAAACTGATAATGCCGGAAAGCCTCTGCTTTTAGATATTTACAAACCCAAAAACTCAACGTCTGATAAACTTCCGGTTGTTGTGTATGTTCATGGCGGAGCTTGGGCAAAAGGTGATAAAACGGTGAGGGCCGACAGTTATATTGAAAGTTTTATTTTAAAATTAGTCGATAAAAATTACGCTGTCATCAGCATTGATAATACTTTGGTAAGTGAGACCGTACATTTTCCGCTGCCGATTCAGGATACTAAAGATGCAGTGAGATGGGTAAGAAAAAATGCAGAGAAATATAATTTTGATATCAATAATATTGGTTTTTTCGGAGCTTCGTCGGGTGCACATTTGTCGATGCTTTCGGCTTATACTAACGATACTGAATATGTCGGAAGCCCTGGACTTTCAGCATATTCAGGAAAGGTAAATTATGTTGTCAGCAATTTTGGGCCGACGGATTTAAATAATCTGTTGCATACTAGATTAGGAAAGTTTCCGGTAACCATTGTTGGCTGGTTTTTCAAACCGATTGTCGAAATCAGACAAAAGCTTGTTATGGGAATTTCTGGATATGATATTCAAACTGAAAAAAGGAAAGCCATAGATTATCTGGAAACTGTTTCTCCCATTAATGATGTTGAAAACGGTATTCCTACATTCATGCTTCATGGGAATAAAGATAAAGTTGCGCCAATAAAACATTCAAAAAGACTAGCCAGAAAGTTAAAAAAACAAAATATAGAAGCGACTTTGGTAGTAGTAAAAGATGGAACACATGGCTTTGGAAATACGGATAAAGCGTATCTTAACCAATTAACAGATAAAATGGTAGACTTTATTGAATCGCATAAGAAATAGCTTAAATTTTACTCTCACAAAGTCTTGATTCTTGACAAACTTTGTGGATTACAGCCTCATAGATTTTTCGACAACCTATGAGGTTTAGTTTTATATAACAGTCGCAAGTTCATAGCCCCGATTGGCGCGGCATCCTTTTGGGTTGCGGCGGTGCGAAGCGGAGCCGTAACCCAAAAGATATAGCAGAAAGCGGGATAAAGCTCCTAATAAATTTTAAAATATATAAATTAATTTAAATTTTATTAGTTTAAATTTAACCGTCATACATTTTATTTATCTAAAAACTAAAATTAAACTAGTTTTACATGAAAATAAAAAATTTACTTTCTATTTCTGCATTTTGTCTTATTGTAATATCTTGCAGCAGCTCTACAGAGGATTCCGCAGACCAAAACTCTTCGCAGAATGATACTTCTACCACAACAGAAGCAATGTATTTTCCGCCATCTAATAGTGATATGTGGGAAACAAAATCGATTTCTAATTTGGGATGGCATCAGGATAAAGTTCAGGATTTACTGGATTATTTGCAGACTAAAAATTCTAAAAGCTTTATGATTCTTCAAAACGGAAGAATTGTGATGGAAAATTATTTTTCGGGACACACCGCTACAACGCCATGGTATTGGGCAAGTGCAGGAAAAACTTTGACCTCTACCGTAACCGGAATTGCAGAACAGGAAGGATTTTTAAATATCGATAATAAAGTCTCAACCTACATCGGGACGGGCTGGACGAGCGAACCTTTGGCGAAAGAAAATCTCATCACTTGTAAAAATTTATTGACTATGACTTCAGGATTAGACGATAGTTTGGGCGATGACGTAACCCCCGCAAACCTAAAATACAAAGCCGATGCAGGAACAAGATGGGCTTATCACAATGTTTATGTGAAACTTCAGGATGTTGTGGCATCCGCAACCGGACAAACTTGGTCGCAATATTTCAATGCAAAACTGAGGGATAAAATTGGGATGACCGGCAGTTGGATTCAAAGTGGTGACAACAGTGTGTATTGGAGTACCACAAGAAGTATGGCTCGTTTTGGCTTGATGGCTCTAAACAATGGCAGTTGGAATGGCACACAGATCATTAACTTCAATTATTTTCAAAGTGCTACAACGACTTCTCAAAACATCAATTTGGCTTACGGATATTTGTGGTGGCTGAATGGGAAATCGAGCTATCATTTGCCTCAAACGCAATTTCAGTTTAATGGAAAGCTGATTCCGAGTGCGCCGGATGATCTGTTTTGTGCTTTAGGAAAAAATGATCAGAAAATCTATGTTGTTCCGGGTAAAAAACTGGTGATTATCCGGATGGGAGACGCTGCTGATAATGTAAATCTTGCGCTTTCTGATTTTGATAATGTGCTGTGGCAGAAAATCAATGCGGTGATTAATTAATATACATAATCTTTTCATTAAATATAACTAATAATTAATTTTCAGATACTTAAGTTTAGATAAAAACATAAATTTGCTAAATTAGTATACATATCAATATTTTTATATCTAAAATAATTAACTTGGCTATTGTTTAAATTATTCAAATTAAAACGACCAAAATTTTATATTTTTTATTTATAAAAAACTTAACTGATATGGATTCACTAAATAACATCAACGCATTAACCTTAGTTTTTGTTTCCGTACTGATTTTTGCTATCGCTTATCGTTTTTACGGAATTTTCATGGCAAATAAAGTTTTGAAACTTAATGACAATAACACAACTCCTGCTGTAGAATTTGCCGATGGAAAAGACTATGTGGCAACAAATAAAAATGTACTTTTCGGGCATCACTTTGCGGCTATTGCAGCAGCGGGACCTTTGGTGGGACCTGTTTTGGCAGCACAATTCGGCTATCTTCCCGGAGCTTTATGGATTCTGATCGGCTGTGTGTTGGGAGGTGGCGTTCATGATATGGTGGTTCTATTTGCCTCCGTTCGCCATAAAGGACAAAGTTTGGCAACCATTGCATCTAAAGAAATTGGGAAAACAACAGGAACTGTCGCAGGTTTTGCAATATTATTCATCTTAATTCTTACTCTTGCAGGGTTGTCTTTGGCTTGTATTAATGCCATGCACGAAGCATCCTGGTCGTCATTTACAGTGGTGATTACGATGCCAATTGCGATTATCATGGGATTGATCATGCGATACAGAAAAAACTCGGTAACATTTGCAAGTATTTTAGGCGGAATTCTTTTAATCGCAGGAATTATTGGCGGACACAATCTCATGCAGAACGAAACGATGAATAATCTTTTCTCTTGGCATATTACAACGATTTCCATCGCCATTCCGCTGTATGGATTTTTAGCTTCGGTTTTACCGGTTTGGCTGCTTTTGGTTCCTAGAGATTATCTTTCAACCTACTTAAAAATCGGAACGATTATCATGTTGGCTATTGGAGTAATTGTTATTCACCCGACAGTTCAAATGCCGGCCTTAACACAATTTGTAAACGGCGGAGGCCCTGTAATTGGCGGACCAGTTTTACCTTTTATTTTTATTGTGATCGCCTGTGGCGCAATTTCAGGATTTCACGCAGTGATTGCAACGGGAACCACTCCCAAAATGCTGAACAGAGAAAGAGAAATTCTTTTTGTCGGCTACGGAGCGATGCTGGTGGAAGGTTTTGTGGCTTTAATGGCTTTAATTGCCGCTTGTACTTTAATGCCAGGAGATTATTTTGCCATCAATACTCCGAAAGATTCTTACGATGCTTTTCTCGCTGCACATCCTTCTCTACATGGTGTAGATATTGATTATTTCTCACAAAGAATTGGCATCGATCTACATGGAAGAACAGGCGGCGCGGTTTCTCTCGCTGTGGGTATGGCTCATATTTTCAATAAAATCCCGTACATGGATCAATTAATGGCATATTGGTATAACTTTGCCATCATGTTTGAAGCCGTTTTTATCCTTACCGCAATCGATGCAGGAACGAGAGTAGGACGTTTCTTTTTACAGGAAATGTTGGGTTCTGTGATTCCAAAATTTAATGATAAAAACTGGACACCGGGAATTATTATCAGCAGTTTACTCTTCACTTTTGCCTGGGGATATTTAGTGTATACCGGAAATGTAAGCAGCATCTGGCCTTTATTCGGAATTAGTAATCAGCTTCTGGCAGCTTGTGGGTTGATTGTCTGTACAACCATGCTCATCAGGTTAAACAGAGGAAAATATGCGCTCTGTTCTGCAATTCCGGGAGTTTTTATGGCGATTATTACATTTTGGGCCGGATATATTCAGGTGATGACGATTTACATTCCGAAAGAACAATATTTATTGGCAACATTAGCAGTGGTAGCAATGGTTTTAATGCTCATTGTATTCATCGGAGCATTTAGAAAGTGGTATCAGCTTTTGAAAGTAGATAAAACAGAAATCGATTTTTACGGAGAATCAGTGAAAGAATTAGTGGAAAGGTAATTTTAAAATGGATGGTCAATACTCAATTTGCTTCGCAGTTAATTTAAAAATTCATAATTGACTGCAACGCAAATTGACCATTCACTTTTTAGTTGATTGGTTCTTCATACAACTGACTTCCCCAAAATTGGATATCCCTTTCGGGTATATTTGAATTGAAATAGATTTCTTTCATTTCTTCAATAATTTTGGCGACTGCATTCGGATCGGTGGTTCGGATTCTTGTCTCATGATTTTCTTTTACCCCACTTCCTGTAAAATTAAGAGAACCTAAATAAGCAATTTCATCATCGATAATATAAATTTTACTGTGAATAAAGGTTTTATGGGTAGAATTCCCGCTATTCGGAGAAACAAAAACTTTAAACGGAAATAACTGTTTGTAAGTATAATGATACACTTTTGTTCCCTTGATTTTCTTCACAACAGAATCTCTTATAAAAAACATCAAAACAACCAAAATAAAGCCGTAAGCCAATTTGAAATTGTTTAAAAGATACATCAAAGGAAGCAAAACGATACCCAAACCAATCATCGCAAAAAGCAAAGTCCCTGATAAACTCACGAGATGATCTCTCGTTTCTTTTGCCTTTTCGTCGATACTTTTATTTTGAATAATAAGTTTGTGGATATTTTTATCCTCTCCATAAAAATCTTCGATTTCATCACTGGTAATCAGTCTTATTTTGATGCCTCTTGAATGAAGATAAATGAGTTCTTTAATTAAAAACGGAGAAAGATAAGGCGAAACAATTTTCACGTTCTTCTTTGCATTTCTAATATCCTGCAGCAGCTTGGCTCCCGCTTGTTTTCCTATGTAAATATCACAGACCGCATTATTGTAGAACGTTCCCATTGTTTCGAAATCAATTTATTTTCACCCCAAAGAAATAAAAATTTAAAAACTTTGCAAAATAATTGGTGGGAAATTGGAAGCACGAAGCTTGAAGTCTAAAAATTGCATGTATAGCTTTAAACCTCCTGCTTTCCTCTTCCAACTTCAAGCCATATTACTTCTTCAATTTCTCGATCCTCTTAATTTCATTCAAAAGCAATGGAAATGCTGGTTGAGCCATTCCACCATGATCAAAGCCCTGAAGTTCGTATAAAGTCGTTTCTTTGTGACCTTTCAGCTTCATCATTCGGGCCATGTAGGCGTTTTCTTCGTATCGACCGAGCAATTCTTTTTCACGATCACCAGTAATTAAAAGCAGAGGCGGCGCATCGGCTCTGATAAAGTGAAGCGGTGCAAAATCATCAATTCTTGCATCCAGTTCATCGATTCCTTTTTCTTTTCTTGTGGTAAAATGCGAGATCATTTGTCCGCTGAAAGGGATAATTCCTGCCAGTTTATTAGCATCAATCTGATATTTATTTAAATAAGTTTTATCCAAACCTACCATAATGGCAAGATACCCTCCCGCAGAATGCCCGGTGATGAAAATTTTCTCATCATTTCCGCCGTATTTTTTAATATTGTTGAAAACCCATGCTGTTGCAGCGGCTGCATCCTCAATATACTTGGGAGCAGTTACTTTTGGCGAAAGTCGGTAATTAACAGAAATTACTGCAACCCCTTTATTCTTCAGCTCTTCTGGCAAATGTTTTTCTCCGCCTGTAATGCCACCACCATGAAACCAGATGATCGTTGAAAAATTCTTTATATTGGTCGGAATATAAACATCTAAGACACATCTTTCATTGATATATGCATCAGATTTATTTATTTTCTCATCGTAATAATGGATATTTTGAGCCGTTTTGTATTCCTGCGAAAATAATGGTGTGGAAAATAAAGTTATAATTAAAAATATCAGAATCTTTTTCATTTGAGAGCTTTTTAAGGTTTTTAAATATACGAAATTCATATTGTCTCAAATTGAGGTTATTCATTTAGTAAAGTTTTAAACTAAAATTCCCACAGATTTCACAGCTTGCACAGATTTTTTGTTTATTTTTTCTGTGAGATTTATGAAATCTGTGGGAAATATTTTGAGATCGCTTCGTCGCTTCGCTCTTCGCGATGACAATTTAGATCTTTGTCAATTTAGCATATTTCAAAATCAAATTTTTCTCGCCTTCATGCATAAAGACTACTTTTGCTTTGATATTCTGCGGATCGGTTCCGTCGAGGAAAGTTACTTCCCCAATTCCGAAACGGTCGTGTCTTACTTTATCTCCCACTTCAATATCTTGTGAAGAAGCGCCACTTGGGTTAATAATTTTCGCTGTTGCAACAGGTTTTAGTTTACGAGGTTCAGCGATTGGTTTTGAACTGTCTGATCTTTCGATGGTTTTCTTTTCAACCTTTTTAAAGCTTCTCATTTCAGAAGGATGCTCATCAAAAATATTGGATTTTACTCCTGAATTGTTGATGAAACGCTTCTCAATCGCAGGATTTACAAATTCAATATACTGCTCATCGATTTCACTTAAAAATCTTGATGGCTCTGCATCTGTAATTTTCCCCCACTGAAAACGGGAAACCGCATACGAGAAAAACACCTGCTTTTCGGCTCTCGTTAAAGCAACGTAGAACAAACGTCTTTCTTCTTCCAGATCTTCTCTCGTCGCCGAACTCATGAAACTCGGGAAAAGATTTTCTTCCAAACCAACCAAATGAACAACAGGAAATTCCAGACCTTTGGAAAGGTGAATCGTCATTAGCGAAACCATATCTTCCTCGTCATCTTTCACCTGTGTATCTGCAGAAAGTGCAATGTTTTCAAGGAAATTTGGCAAGCTTGGATCTCCGTCTTCCAGCTGCATCTGTTCTTCAATGAAACCCTGCATCGAGTTCATTAATTCCTGAACGTTTTCTACTCTTGAAATTCCTTCCGGAGTTTGGTCGTCTTTTAAAAATTTAATTAAACCGCTTCGTTTTGCAACTTCCATCGCAACATTGTAGGCTGTTTCAGTTTTTAGCAACACCTGAAAAGCTTTGATCATCGACCAAAAATCATTCAGCTTATTTAAAACACCATTATTTAAGCCTAACTGCGGAGCATACATCGGAAGGTTATTCAAAACCTGTGAAATGGAAATATTTTGTGAATCTGCAAAAACGGTCAGTTTATCTTGAGTTGTATTACCAATTCCTCTTACTGGATAATTAATAATTCTCATCAACGCTTCCGAATCATTTTCATTGATTAAAAGTCGAAGATAAGCGATCAGATCTTTCACCTCTTTCCTTTGGTAGAAAGAGAGACCTCCGTACACTTTGTACGGAATATTTTTACGTCTCAAAGCGTCTTCAAAAGCACGTGTCTGAGAGTTGGTTCTATACAAAATGGCAAAGTCACCATACTTTCTTTGTTCGCGGTTTCTGGTTTCCCAGATATTTCCGGCTACAAAATTCGCTTCATCGGCATCCGACATTGAGCGATATACTTTAATCTTGTCCCCTTCTTCATTTTCACTGAAAACATTCTTCTTGAACTGCTGAAGGTTCTTTGCAATCACAACATTGGCTGCATTCACAATATTCTGAGTAGAACGGTAATTTTGCTCCAAAGCCACCGTTACCGCATCAGGATAATCTTTCTTAAAGTTTAAAATATTATAAATATTCGCACCACGGAAAGAGTAAATTGACTGCGCATCGTCTCCTACCACACAAATATTTTCAAATTTTGAAGCTAATGCTTTTACAATCAGATACTGGGAATGGTTCGTATCCTGGTACTCATCCACCAAAATATATCTGAAACGATCCTGATATTTAGCTAAAACTTCCGGAAAACGAGTCAGTAATTCGTTGGTTTTTAACAATAAATCATCAAAATCCATCGAACCATTTTTGAAGCATTGCTCAACATATTTTTGGTAAATCTGCCCGATGAATTTCATGTTGGCTTTTTCGTCAGCCTCTATCAATTCTGGGTTTGCGAAATAGGCTCTTACGGTAATCAGGTTGTTTTTATAACTCGAAATTCTTGCCTGAACTTTTTTAGGTTTATACAAATCAGCATCAATGTTCATGTCTTTCAATACTTTTTTGATGACATTTAGTGCGTCCTGCTGATCGTAAATCGTAAAGTTGGAAGGATACCCTAAATAATGCGCCTCACTTCTCAGAATTCTTGCAAAAACTGAGTGAAAAGTTCCCATCCATAGGCTTTTTGCATTGCTTTGTCCCACTACTTTTGCGATACGTTCTTTCATCTCTTTTGCTGCCTTATTCGTAAAGGTCAGCGCCAGAATATTGAAAGGATCTACTCCATTCGTAATCAGATGCGCAATACGCATCGTAAGAACACGCGTCTTTCCGGAACCCGCTCCGGCAAGAACCATTAATGGTCCTTCCAACGTTGTAACGGCATCAAACTGTGATTCATTAAGTCCTTTCAAATAATCCTCCATGCTGCAAAAATTTTTGGGAACACAAAATTAGTGTATTATAAGGAGAATTCAAATTTTGTCTTTATAAGTTGAAAACGAGATTATTTTTTTAAATTAAAATAAAAAAGCAACATCACTTTGACATTGCTTTATTTCATCCATTAAATATCATTTCAAACTTTAATAATTCGTCCATTAAAAACTCCTGCAATAGATTTCTCATAGGCTTTTGCGACTTTCCAGGCTTCAACAGGAATAAATCCGGGGAAAAACGGATGATAACTTTTTGCTTCCTCCAAGACCGTCGGACTGATACAATTGATTCTGATATTTCTTGGCAATTCATATGAACTTGCCTTCACAAAACCTTCAATGGCACTGTTTACTGTAGAAGCAAGAATTCCTCCTGCAATCGGTTCGTCAGTCAAAATTCCTGAAATTAAAGTAAAAGAACCATTATCATTGATGAAAGGCAATGCCGTTCGGACAATATTAATCTGCCCCATCAGTTTACTCCCGAAAGAAAATTCAAAATCTGCATCTGTAAAACTTTCCAAAGAATCGAATTTTACATCGCCGGCTGCGTTGGCAACCGCATCAAAACTTCCGACAGATTCAAACAACTTTTCCAGGCTGTTTTTATCCTGAATATCGGCATTAAAATCTCCTGAACTTCTGGAAACACGGATGACTTCGTGTCCGCTTTCCTCCAGATTATTAGCAACTTCCTTCCCAATTGTTCCGCTGGAGCCAATTACAATAATTTTTAATTTTTTAGAATTCATTTTTTTAAAGATTGGGTTTGTTATTTAAAAGTAAGCATTTCAGAGGAAACATTTTTCATTTACAGATATTCCATCTTACGTGGGAATTTGGTAAAAAATCATTTCAGAATTGTAACAATTAAAGTAAATTTGACACTAATTGACAAAACAATTTCTACTTTATGAAAAAGCGACTTCTTTCTGTTGCTGCAGCGGCTTTCTTCGGAATAGCTCTGAATGCACAACAAATTAAATTCGAAGAGTATGACTTACCAAACGGTCTTCACGTAATTCTTCATCAGGACAATTCTGCACCGGTTGTAACAACTGGGGTAATGTACCACGTAGGTGCAAAAGATGAAGTAAAAGGAAGAACAGGTTTCGCTCACTTCTTTGAGCATCTTTTATTTGAAGGAACCCCAAACATCAAAAGAGGTGACTGGTTTAAAATAGTTTCTTCAAACGGAGGGCAAAACAACGCTAACACGACAAACGACAGAACGTATTACTACGAAACTTTTCCATCAAACAACGAGCAGTTGGGTCTTTGGATGGAAGCTGAAAGAATGCGTCACGCTGTCATCAATCAGATCGGTGTTGATACGCAAAGAGAGGTTGTAAAAGAAGAAAAGAGATTGAGAATGGATAACCAACCTTATGGAAATCTATTCACAACGATTCAAAAAAATTTGTTTACAAATCACCCATACAACTGGCCAACGATCGGTTCTATGGAAGATTTGAATTCTGCGAAATTGGATGAATTCCAGGCATTCTATAAAAAATATTACGTTCCCAATAACGCTACTTTGGTAGTTGCAGGTGATATCAAGCCTGAGCAGACTAAAAAATGGATCGAAACCTATTACGGAGGAATTCCAAAAGGAACTCTTTATCCAAAAGATTTTCCGAAAGATGCGCCTATCACTCAGGAAAAAGAGGTAACGGCAACAGACCCTAACATCCAGCTTCCTGCTTACGTTTTCGCATACAGAACGCCGGGTAATAAAGAAAAAGATGCTTACATCTTAGATATGCTTTCTTCTTATTTGAGCAGCGGAAAGTCTTCAGTTTTATATAAAAAATTGGTGGATCAGGAGAAAAAAGCGCTTCAGGTACAGGCTTTCAACCAAGGTCTTGAGGATTACGGAATTTTTGCATTCTTTGCGATCCCGATGGGGCAAACAACTAAAGCTACTTTACAGACTGATATAGATGCTGAAATCAAAAAACTTCAGACCACTTTAATTTCGGAGGAAGATTATCAGAAACTTCAGAACCAGTTTGAGAACCAATTTGTAAACTCGAACTCGAGCATTCAGGGGATTGCTGCTTCATTGGCAACCAACCACGTATTGATGGGTAATACGAATTTGATCAATAAAGAAATCGACATTTACAGATCGATCACAAGACAGGATCTTCAAAATGCGGCTAAAAAGTATCTTAATTCCAACCAAAGAATAATCATTAACTACGTACCTGAAAAAAAGTAATCAACTAAACTTTAGGGTTAAAAATGATTATTAAAAATTAAATTTTTACAAATGAAAAAGCAATTAACATATATAGCTGCAGCGTTTTTCTTCACAGGAATGGTTTCAGCACAAAAAATAGATCTTAATGCAATGCCAAAACCGGGGCCAACTCCCGCAATCAACATTGCTAAGCCAAAAACTTTCCAACTGAGCAACGGTCTTACGGTAATGGTTGTGGAAAACAACAAATTGCCAAGAGTAAGCGCAAGCCTTTCTATGGACAGACCTCCATATTATGAAGGAGCAGTAGTTGGTGTAAGCGAAATCATGGCAGAACAGTTCGAAAACGGAACAACAAACATGAGCAAAGATGATTTCAACAAAAAAGTTGATTATCTTGGTGCAAACCTTAATTTCTCTACAGGTGGGGCTTCTGCAAACTCACTGTCAAAATATTTCCCTGAGGTATTGGGTTTGATGGCTGATGCCATTATCAACCCTAAATTCTCTGCAAAAGAAATTGAAGACTCAAAAGAAAGAGCGGTTGAGGGATTGAAGTCTGAAGAAAAAAATGCTTCTGCTATCGCAGGAAAAGTTTCCAACGCTTTGATGTACGGAAAAAATACGTCAAGAGGAGAATTTGAAACGGTAGAATCTATCAACAAAATTCAGTTGGCAGATGTACAAAACGTGTATAAAAAATATTACGCTCCGGACAATGCTTATCTGGTAATTGTTGGGGATGTGAAATTTGACAAAGTAAAACCATTAATTGAAAAAGCCTTCAGTGGGTGGAAAAAGGCAAATACACCTATTTCTCAATTGGAGCCGGCTTCTAACGTTGCTAAAACTGAGATTAATGTAGTGGATGTTCCTACAGCAGTACAGTCAGTTGTTTCTTTAAACAACCTTAACAATTTAAAAATGAAGGATCCAAATTATTTTGCAGCAACGATTGCCAACTATATTCTTGGCGGCGGCGGTGAAGCAAGACTTTTCATGAACCTTCGTGAGAAAAATGGATTTACTTACGGTGCCTATTCAAACATGAGTGCCAGCAAATACTCTCCACAGTTTTCTGCCAGTGCAAGCGTAAGAAATGAGGTAACAGACAAGGCTGTTAAGGAATTTATGAACGAACTTAATGCTATTTCTACTGTAAAACCGGAAGAACTGGAAAACGCAAAAGCAAAACTGAAAGGGTCTTTCATTATGTCTTTGGAGCAACCGGCAACCATCGCAAGATTTGCATTAAACCAAAAAGTTCAGGACTTACCTGCTGATTTTTATACAAACTATCTAAAATCTATCGATAAAGTAACTGCAGCAGATGTTTCAAATGCAGTAAAAACTACTATTTTACCCAACCAAAGCAGAATTTTCATCGCTGGTAAAGCTTCCGATATTTCTGAAGGATTGGAAAAATTAGGCTATCCTGTAAAATATTTCGATAAAGAAGCCAATCCTGTTGCAAAACCCACTGCACAAAAAGTTGACGCTGCCGTAACAGTAGCTTCAATTGCAGATAAATACATCAATGCAATCGGAGGAAAAGCAAATCTTGATAAGATTTCTTCTTACACCGTAAATGCTTCAATGTCTATGCAGGGACAGAATATTGATTTGAAAATGACCAAAGCTCAAGGAGGAAAAGAACTTACTCTGGTAACTGCAATGGGGCAGACTTTCAGCAAGCAGGTATTCGACGGAAAAACAGGGTATTCTGAAGCTATGGGAAAAAAGACACCTGTAACAGCAGAACAGATTGCTGAAAAACAGAAACATCCCGAACTTTTCGAAGAACTTGGTTTTGCTAAATCTTCTGATTATAAAGTTGCAGGAATTGAAAAAATCGCAGGAGAAGACTCTTATGTTGTAAAAGGCGGTAACACTACGTACTACTACAGTGTAAAAACAGGCCTTAAAACAGGAGAAACGAAGACAGAGAAAATTCAGGGGCAGGAAATTACCATTCCTACTACGTTCTCTAATTATAAAGATGTAGCAGGAGTAAAAATGCCCTATACAATCAACGTATCCCAAATGGGAATGGACATGACGATGAATGTAAAATCCATCGATGTAAACCAGGCTAAAGATTCTGATTTTAAATAAAAACAAAGTCTTATCATCATGAAAACGGCAACAATTGTTGCCGTTTTTTATTTTTATCGATATTTGGAGGATTCTTTCTTTGCCATTCCACAAAAAAAGATTAAATTTGCCCATTCAAAAAGATATCAAATTAATGGATTCTATATTTATACTATTGATGGTTCTTATTATGATCGCCAGCATTTTACTGGTAATCATCGTTATGGCTCAAAATCCAAAAGGCGGAGGTCTTTCCAGTACTTTCGGAGGTGCATCTTCTGCTCAGTTTGGAGTACAGAGAACCAATGACTTTATGGAAAAAGCAACATGGACTTTAGGAGCAACGATTATCGTCCTTATCCTAATCAGCGTTGTTATCACAGGTAAACCATCAGCAGCAGCTCCTGCCCAGGTTCCGACTCAAAAAGAAGCTCCGGCTAAGCAAACTTCTGCGCCTGCTTCTACAACAACTCCGGCTCAGACTCCTGCACCGGCTAAATAATCAAATAATATTTTTACATACCAAAAAGCAACTCGACGGAGTTGCTTTTTTATTTTGTTTAAATTAATTTTTTTTATTTTCTGAACGAATTCCAGTACTCATCCTGATGTCTATCAAAAAAACATTCTATAAAAGAATCTAAAGACATTTTACGCAACACCTCCCTATCGATTTCTTTGAAATCTGTCTTAAAAAAATCAGGCTCTAGTTGGATATTTTCCCGGTCGACAACCAAAATATTATTCGGACAGTAAAAAGGATAATTTTTAATATCAGCATTGGTCGTAATCAGTTTTCTTCCTGATGCTAAAACTTCAAAAGTCCTGATCGTTAAACCATGTTGAAAAGGTTTATTAATATCTAAGACAGATTTCGTTTTTTTATAAAAATCAATGATCTGATGATGATTTAATTTATCAAAACTTACTTTGTCAATATCAAACTGTTTTAAATTTTTATCGATGAGCTTTTTCAATCTAAAAGCGATTCTTCCCATCGCATAGTAATAAAAGTAAGAGTTTAAATTAAGCCTGTCTGCAGCCGCTCTGATTTTTTCTCCTACAATATAGCGGTCTGTATGTGCACTTCCGATAAATACAACATCATATTCTGATGAACGATTATTTTGGTTTAAATTTTTATACTCTTCCAGATAAAACAATGGTCTGAAACTCAGGTTAAACTTCACAGAATCATTATATTCGAAAGTAAATTTTTTATCAAAATATTTAAGATGGGAAATTAAGTTCGGATACTCTGTTAATGGATCAAAATTATAGTAGATCATCTCCATTTCAGGATTGTTTTCTTTTATTTTCTCAAGAAAAAAAGTAGGGATGGCTTCCCCTTTTATTAAAAAGAAAAAATCGTATTGCTTACCGCGAATCTCACTTAAAATCCGGTTGTAATATTGATTTATTTTTAAATGATAGAACCTTTTATTAAAGCGGATAATTCCTTTGGAAATATTGGAGTTGGAAGGTCTTTCGTCATAAAAATCAACCTCAGCACCTAGCTCAGTCAATCTTTTTGCTATGGCTCTTTCATATTTAAAAAAACTGACGGATAAGAAAAGTATTTTTTTGTCTTTTAAATTGATCATTTTAAAAGTCCTTTTACTTTCATCTCCTCCAAAGATTCTTTGAATTTTACATCCTGAATATTCTGCTGCAGCACCCAATTGGTAAACTTCGACATTCCCTCCTCAAAGGATACTTTCGGCTGGAAATTCAGCTTCGATTTGATCTTGCTGATATCGGCAAAATTATGCCGTATGTCGCCCAAACGAAACTGCCCGGAAACATTGATTTCAAAATCGATATCGTAAAATTTCCTCAGGTTTTCAGCAACGGTAGTTACCGACGTTGAGACCCCCGTTCCGACATTGAAAATTTCTCCGTTTGCCGCATCGTTTTCAATACATTTTATTGTTGCCTCCACCGCATCATCAACATGAATAAAATCTCTGGATTCATTCCCGTCTTCAAAAACGTTGATATCGTTTCCATTCAATATCTGCGATGAAAAAATCGATAAAATTCCTGTATACGGATTCAGCAAAGATTGTCCTTCCCCATAAACATTCTGAAACCTTACTGCGACCGGAGCCAATCCCATCGAAGAACAGGCTGTCATCACCATCTGTTCCTGGGTATATTTTGTAATTCCGTAGATGGAAGTCGGGTGTATTTTTGATTCTTCATCAGTCGGAAGTGCCCTGAGCATCTGCCCATCCGGATATATGATTTCGAAAATCCCATTGCGCATTTCTTCTATATTTCTGGGTCTCGGATAAATCAATCCCAGTTCAGGATGCAGATATTTCCCCTCACCATACACGGCTCTCGAGGAAGCAATAATCACTTTTTTTATCTGATGCGGTTTATTTACCAAGAGATCCAGCATTTTTGCTGTTCCCGAAACATTCACTTCCGTATATTTTTCGATCTGATACATCGATTGTCCGGTTCCCGTTTCGGCCGCGAAGTGCACAATTACATCGTGCCCTTCCATTGCAGTTTCCCAATCTTCAAGATTAACAACATCTCCTTTAATGAAATTAACTTTCCCTAAAATACTTTTGTACAAAGGCGAATCTTCCTCAGGATTTTCTCCGTGAATCTGAGAAGAAAGATTATCTAATACCGTAACTTCATACCCCTTCTTCCTAAGCTCTAAAGATAACTTGCTTCCTATAAATCCGGCTCCTCCTGTGATGAGTATTTTCATGCTGCTATTTGTGAGATGTTTGTTTTTTTGTTTTATTTAAATTAAAATAAAAAGTTCTGAACAGCAAAAATAAATATTTTGTCCTGTAAAAAAGCCTAAATAAGATATATTGACTAAGATTTATTTTTTTTAGCAGATACATTTCCTTCAGATTCTTCTTAAAACCTTTCGCCATTTCCGGAAGGTTTGCCGATAATCCGGAAACTCCGAAACTTCTTTTTCCTTTTCCGATAATGACAAGACTTTCGCTTAAAATATACATTTTGTTCTTTAGCGAAATCTTCATCCAATAGTTCACATCTTCCGCATATCTTTGGTTATCATCAAAATATCCTGTATTTTCAAGCACTTTCCGTCTAAACATTACCGTTGAGGGCTGTGCTTCGTTCCTTATTAAAAGTTTTTTAAAAGTAATTTGTGCCAGTCCGTTTTTTATATGATAAGGAGAAAGGATTCTATTGTTATTCCTTGCTGTTGCCAGAAAATCCATCCCTGTTCCCATCTTCTCAAAATAATATATCTGTTTTTCTATTTTTGTGGGATTCCATTCGTCATCAGCATCTAATAAGGCAATATAGTCGCCTTTTGCAATTCTTAATCCTGTATTCCGGGCACTGGAAACTCCTCCGTTTTTTTGATTCAGTAAAATGATATCCATCTGCGGGTTTTCCTGAATATAATTTTCTGCAAGTATGGAACTTTCGTCTGTGGAACCGTCATTAATAATGATAATTTCAAATTCTTCCTGCGGAAAAGTTTGATTTTTTACAGAATCTAAAGCTGAAACGATAGACTCTGCGGCATTATACATGGGGACAATTACAGAGATCATTTAATTTCTTTATTATGGTTTTTAAACATTTCTAAAATCACAGTGATGATCACAAATGGCATACACATATTAAAAAAGCTCAGATCAAAAAAAGAATTTTTAATCATATTCGTGTAACCATATTCAAAGAAAAACATAATGAATGGCACAAAAACACAAATAAAAAGCAATATTCCTATCCAGAAAATTGTATCGTAAAATGATTTTACTCTAAATGACAAAATACAGGCAATTCCGATGTACGAAAGACTTAATATTAATGGCTGTTTAGCCCCTTGTATTATCAAAGGGTTATGTTCTAGGAAAACCTCAAGATTAGGAGCATTATGAAAAAAAATATATCCCAACGCAGAAATCGTAAAAATAAAAACAGCTATAAATCTTAGTTTTTCTTTACCTGAAAATTCAAAGAACTTTTTAATTAGTAAAATAGTTAGAGGAATAACAGATGAAAAGCGCGTCAATAAAACTAAAGCGGATAAAAATGAAACAATTTCCAATTTCATTATTTTCATCTTTAAAAACTTTCTCCAAATTAAATATACAAATCCTGTAATGATCATAAAATTAGAAAACAGATCACTTTTTACATACACTTCCCACAAATAGCTCGGAGAAAGAAAGAGTAAAATTAGTACTGCCAACCTTTGTCTATAATAGCTGAAAATTTTAAAAATCAAAAAAGTAAAAAATAGAAAAGTGAAAGGCTGCAAATATCCTACACTTCCGAAAAGCAGATAAAAAGGCATTCCCAACACAATAAGCATCGGAAGATTAGAAGATTCTCTTCCCATGTGATCCGGAATATTGTATGGATATTGCCCGTTGAAAATAGCCTTTATCCCAATTTCCATCGCGGACCAACGATCGACATTCAGAGAATTACCATCAACATTATAATTAAGGTAAATACTAAAAAGAAAAAATAAAATGACTCCAACTACAAAAAATAACTTATAGACGATATCTTTCAAGTTTATTTTAATATACAAAATACTTATTCCTGACACCATTACCAAGTAACCGCTCAAAAGTGGAATGATGTAATTTTCTCCGTATTTTATAACAAATAAAGAATTTACAATCAGGTAAACAAAAAATACACTGTAATTCTTAATATCTAAAAAAGCCGGATTCGAAGATACTTTTTTAATGTCCATGGATATTTGTGTCACTTTTTCTCTTTATCTAAGAATTTCCTTCATTATAAGGCAACCTATTCATAATCGATCTTCCCAAAGAAATTTCATCTGCATATTCCAGCTCGTCTCCTACGGAAATTCCTCTGGCAATGCTGGAAAAATTTACGTTAAAACTTTTAAATTTCTTATAAATATAATAGGCCGTAGTATCGCCTTCCATCGTTGCGCTTAAAGCAAAAATCAGTTCTTTTACTTTTCCTTCATTCAGTTTCTTTTCGATGCTTGAAATATTGAGTTGGTTCGGTCCTACACCTTCCATCGGTGAGATTTTCCCGCCTAAAATCAGATATTTTCCGGTATATTTTCCGGTATTTTCTATGGCAATCACATCGCGGACATCCTCCACAATGCAAATTACCTCATCGTTTCTCTTTTCATTGCTGCAGATTTCACAGATATCAAAATCAGAGAAATTATGACAGTCTTTACAGTATTTTATTTCGTTAACAAGATTAATCAGAGAATTTCCAAGGCTTGTAGCTCTGGAGTTGGGTTGTTTTAATAAATGTAATGCTAAACGCAAGGCCGTTTTCCTGCCAATTCCGGGTAAACCGGCAATTTCATCCACCGCCTTTGCCAATACTTTACTTGGGTAATCCATAAGACAAAAATAACGATAATAGTTGAAAAAAGAAGAGGATTGTAGGTATTCAGTTTTTAATGAATAAATAATCAAATATTCATTTTTAAAATAAAATTTTAAGGCTGTCTATAAATTATCATTACCAAAAAAATAACACTCATTCTTCACCACCTACCACTCCGAAGTCTAAAAAAATCTTATCTTTGAGCACTAAATATTAACTTGAAAAATAATACTAATGGCACTTAACAATTTAAATTATCCTCTGGATTTTAAATTTAAAATTACAACCTTTGCTAGCGACTTCAACATTACGGACAAAAACGGCAGTTATGTAGCTTATGTACGTCAGAAAATGTTTAAATTAAAAGAAGACGTTATCGTTTTCAATGACGAAAGTAAATCTAAGGAACTCTTCAGAATCAAGGCCAACCAATGGATCGACTTTAATGCTTCTTATTCTTTAAATGAAGTGGCTACCGGCAAAAACTTTGGAAGATTGGCAAGAAAAGGCATGCGTTCTATCTGGAAAGCAAGCTATGATATTCTGGATGCTAACGATCAGGCAAAATTTAAGATTCAGGAAGACAGCGCATGGGTTAGATTCTTAGACGGTTTTGTTGGAGAACTTCCTATTATCGGGATGTTTACAGGATATTTTTTAAATCCTACCTACACGGTAACCGGAGTTGACGGAAAAGCTTACTTCAAACTGAAAAAAATGCCTTCATTCTTTGGAAGAAGATTTCAACTGGATAGATTGATTGATATTAATGATGATGAAGAAAGTTCAGTAATTTTATCTTTATTAATGATGACGCTTCTTGAAAGAGCAAGAGGCTAAAACAAAAGCCATACACAATGAAATATTTAATCATCTTCGCTTCATCCATTCTTTTGGTTGCCTGTAAAAAAGATCAGCAGACCGTTCAAAATTCTACATCTGCGGATTCTGCGAAAGTAGTTCAGGATTCTGCAACTGCGAATACTTCTTCAGGAAAAATCCTAATTGAAGAATTTCCTTTTCCTACTGAAATTAAAGAATGTTCATGTTATTTTGCTAAAAGTAAATCAGACTTCGAAAACGAAAAATATATTTATGCTGATGATGCCGGGAAAACTGCTTATATGAAATTAGACGGCAAAAGACTGGCTATGAATCTTCTTTCTTCAAGTGATATGGAAGTAGACGAAGAACTGAGCAAAGAAATAGAAAGTGATGATTATAAAATTTCTGTAAAGGGCAAGAAAATAAAAGGCGAAGAAGCTTTATTATTTCAGGGAACACTGACTATCGAAAAACCAGATGGAACAGTCGTTACAATACCAATCTATGGTGAATGTGGCTGTTAAAAATTCAATTCATTGAACTGTAAAAGATAAATTTACTTTTGCAGTTTAACTTATTAAATAAAAAAGAATGCTCCTGAATTTCGGGAGCATTTTTTTTATCCGTAATTTTGAGAAAAATAAATTTCATGGAGCTATCTCATATAGAACCGCAGATTATCTGGAAAAATTTTTCCAAATTGAATGCTGTTCCAAGACCATCAAAAAAAGAAGAAAAAGTAATTGCCTTCATCAAGGAATTCGGTGAAAACTTAGGATTGGAAACAACTGTTGACGAAGTAGGAAATGTGATCATTAAAAAACCTGCCACTGCAGGAATGGAAAACCGCAAATCTGTGGTTTTGCAATCGCATCTGGATATGGTTTGCCAAAAAAACAATGATGTAAATTTTGATTTTGACACAGAAGGAATCAAAATGGAGATCGACGGAGATTGGGTAAAGGCAAAAGGAACGACTTTGGGTGCTGATAACGGTTTAGGAGTGGCAACCATTATGTCTATTTTAGAAAGTTCAGATATTCCTCATCCTGATTTGGAAGCACTTTTCACCATTGACGAAGAGACAGGAATGACCGGAGCTTTAGGTTTAAAACCAGGACAATTAACCGGACAGATTCTATTAAACCTTGATACAGAGGAAGATGACGAAATCGATATAGGTTGCGCAGGAGGAATTGATGTAACGATCTCTCAAAGCTACGAAACCGAAGCTGCCAACGGACAAACTGTAAGATTTGAGGTGAAAGGTTTGCAGGGAGGTCACTCCGGAATGGATATTCACAAAGGTTTCGGAAATGCGAACATTATTTTAGGAAGACTGCTTTACAAAGCATTGGAAAAAGAAAATATCCAGTTGATCTCTATTGACGGAGGCGGATTGAGAAATGCCATTCCAAGAGAAGGTGTTGCGATTGCCTCAGTAAGAAATGCCCAGGAATTTATTGAGGAAATTACCAACGGGCTTAAAAAGGAAATTTTAGAAGAATTTGCAAGTGTAGAGCCCAATCTTCAAATTAATATTGAAAATACAACGTCTTCTGAAAAAGCCATTTCTGAAGCAGATTCAAAGAAAATTATTCTGACATTAAAGTCCCTTCACAACGGAGTTTACAGGATGAGCCCGGATGTAAAAGATTTGGTAGAATCATCAAACAATGTGGCAAGAGTTGAATTAAAAGAAGGAGAATTAAAAATTTTAAACCTTTCAAGATCGTCCGTAGAATCATCAAAAGATTCTGTGGCTGAACAATTGAAATCTGTAGCAGAATTAGCTGGAATGAATACTTTTTTCAGTGGTTCTTATCCGGGCTGGAAGCCAAAACCCGGTTCTGAGATCGTTCAGTTGATGGAGAAAATCTATGTTGAAAAATTCAACGAGAAACCTCACGTTGTGGCTTGTCACGCAGGTTTAGAATGCGGAATCATCGGAGCCAATTATCCGGAAATGGAAATGGTAAGTTTCGGACCAACCATTCGTGGCGCTCACTCTCCGGATGAAAAAGCGAATATTCCTTCAGCACAGAAATTCTGGGCATTTACAAAAGATATTTTAGCGAATATTCCTCAAAAATAAAATTGTAAAATTGCTATATTGAATATCCAAAGTCGTTTTGATTTTGGATATTTTTAATTTTAATCAAACTAATATTTAAACATGAAATTCAAAATAGTATTCATTCTACTTTTGGCATTTATTAAGGGATATAGTCAGGAAAAAGTGACTATTGATGACCTTTATTTCGAAAACTATATCGCTTACCATAAATTAGATAACAAAAAATTTACAGGAACACTTCAGGATAAAAAGAAAAAGAATCACATCAAATGGGAAGAAATCTATGAAAACGGAAACCGAACAAAAATGCTAAGATATTTTAATATCTATGACAGACAGGTTATTTGTGATGAATTTATTTTTGATCCAGAAACAAAGCAAAAAATAAAACAGATTGGTTACAGCTCAAATGGCTTACAGTATTGGGAAACAGAATTTGATGAAAATCAAAAGAAAAAAAGTTTTAGTTTTTATAAAAACAATATTCTGTATACTTACGAAGAATTCAGAAACAATAAAAAACACGGAAAATGGTTTTGCATCAATAAAAATGGTATAAAATGTGAAACTGAATACGATAACGGAAAGAAAATAAATTCACAAACAAGTTTATAATGAAGAGCATCACAGTATTCTGCGGATCAAGCTTTGGTTCGGATGACATCTATAAAGAACAGGCAACTTTGCTAGGACAAACCTTAGCTAAACAAAATATTCAACTCGTTTACGGCGGCGCAATTACAGGTTTGATGGGCGCAGTCGCGGACGGAGCATTAAATGCGGGCGGAAAAGTAATCGGAGTTCTTCCTCACTTCTTACAATCCAAAGAAATCGCTCATAAACAATTAACAGAATTGATTTTGGTAGAAACCATGCACGAAAGAAAAACTAAAATGAATGACCTTTGCGACGGTGTAATCGTTCTTCCTGGAGGTTATGGGACTTTGGAAGAGTTTTTCGAAATGATAACCTGGGCACAACTCGGACTTCACAAAAAACCAATCGCTATTTTGAATATTGACGGCTTTTATGATGACTTGATTAGGTTGGTTCAAACAATGGTTAATAAAGGATTTTTGAAGCAAATCAATAGAGATATGTTGTTGATGAGCGATGATGTTAATGAATTATTAGAGATGATGAAAAATTATGAAGCTCCGACAGTTGGAAAATGGATTTCGAAGGATGAAATTTAAAATTATAATGAGAGGAAACAAAATAAACCAAAAACTCCCGAAGAAAAATCTTCGGGAGTTTATATTTTAAGTTAAAAATGTTCTAAGGGTAAGGGGCAATTTCCACTTCAAGACCTTCCATTTCCATCGCCATATGCAGTTGGCAACCCAATCTGCTGTTTTCTTTCACATGGAAAGCTTCGGCAAGCATTGCATCTTCTTCATCACCCATCGGCTCAAGTCCCGGATCGTGTACCACGTAAACCTGACAAGAAGCGCACATCGCCATTCCTCCACAAACTCCGATCGTTCCCTCTTCTGCCAATTCATACGAACGAATAATTTCCATCAAATTCATGGACATATCCGTAGGCGCTACAACATCGTGGGTTACACCTTCTCTATCGGTGATTTTTATATTGATATCACTCATTTTTGTTGATTCTTTATTGTTAGAAGTTGATGGTTAAAGTAAGTTTTAACTTTCAACTCATAACCGTCAACTGCAACAAATTTAGTCAATTTTTTTCACAACTGCTTTCTCAGCTTCTTTTCTGCTTCCGTCGAATCCGTCTACTCCACTTACTGTTGTATATTTCAAAACGAATTTTTTTCCCGGATTTAGTCTGTTATAAACACTTTGGCACATCAAAGTTGCCTCATGGAAACCACAAAGAATCAATTTCAATTTTCCAGGATAAGTATTAATATCACCAATTGCATAGATTCCGTCGATGTTTGTTTGATAATCCAAAGCATTGTTTACAACAATTGCATTTTTCTCGATATTCAATCCCCAGTTTCCGATTTCTCCTAATTTTGGTGTCAGTCCGAATAAAGGAATAAAGTAATCCGTTTCAATATCGTAAGGATCTTGTCCGTCAACTGCAACCGTGATTGCCTCAACTTTTCCGTCACCTTTAATCGCAGTAACTTCAGCAGGAGTAATTAATTTAATTTTCCCTTGATTCTTTAAATCCTGAACTTTTTCCACAGAATCCAACGCTCCACGGAATTCGTTTCTTCTGTGAATTAACGTCACTTCACTTGCCACGTTTGATAAGAAAACGCTCCAATCCAGCGCAGAATCACCTCCACCGGCAATCACTACTTTTTTATTTCTGAAATGTTCAGGTTCTTTTACGAAATATTCAAGACCTTTTTCTTCGTAGTCTGCGACATTATCCATTGTTGGTTTTCTAGGCTCGAAAGTTCCCAATCCACCTGCAATAGCGATTGCTTTACATCTGTGAACAGTCCCTTTGTTAGTTACCACCTCAAACCATTCATCATCTACTTTAGTATAAGAAACAGCCGTTTCTCCCAAAGTGAATCCTGGCTGAAACTGCTTGATCTGCTCCATCAAATTATCCACCAGCTCCCCTGCATTTACAGACGGATATCCCGGAATATCGAAAATAGGCTTTTTAGGATAAAGCTCCGCCAATTGTCCTCCCGGTTGAGGAAGTGCATCAATAATGTGACACTTCATTTTTAATAAACCTGCTTCAAATACAGCAAAAAGTCCAGTCGGGCCGGCTCCTATGATCAATATATCGGTCGTTATCATATTTGTAAAGATAATTTAATTATACTTGCAAGTGCAAATTTACTAATTTTAGTGCGAAGCATATTTAATTCATTCTAAATAAAAAACTGAGATTTATCAAATATCCTGAAAATTTCAGCGATTTTAAATTTGGCAGTGTTTTTGTAAAATTTGAGTTATGAAGAAAATTTTTAATTTTTTAACCCTATTTATATTCTTTTTAGGTTTTGGGCAGATAGATAATATCGCAGACGGAGAGTCGATTACCTTAAGAATTCACTATGGATTTTTGAATGCCGGAACTGCGAATCTTACCGCTCAAAAGACGATCTATAAAGGAGTTCCTCATCTTCATGTAAAGGGAACGGGGCAAACGACGGGAGCTGTAAAAGCCTTTTTTAAGGTAGAAGACCTGTACGAAAGCTATATTAATATGAATACAGAACTTCCAAGTTTTTATATTAGAAATGTAAGAGAAGGAAGCTACAGACAGCATTTGGAAACGACCTTTAATCATGATAATAATACTTTAGTTTTAACCGACAGAAAAACTCCGGCCAACGGATCGAAAATCATTAAATCAGTAAAAGGCGTTCAGGATATGCTTTCGTGTTTTTATTTTTTAAGAAGTAAAAGTCCGGCAGAATTAAAAGTAGGAACCATCATCAATATGAATGTCTGGATTGATGACGAAATGTTTCCTTTCCAACTAAAAGTAACAGGAACGGAAAATCTCGACACAAAATTCGGGAAAATCAATTGTCTGAAAATTATTCCGTCTGTAAAAAGCGGAAGGGTTTTTAAACAAAAAGAAGGAGTTACGATGTGGGTTTCCAATGATGCCAATCATATCCCTATTTTATTAAAGGCCGAGCTTGCCGTAGGATCCTTGAAAGCGAGCATTGATGGATTTAAAAATGTAAAATATCCTTTAAAATTTACAAAGTAACATATAGTTAGCTTTTCTAAGAATGTCTGTAAAAACTATTTTTGCAGACATTTTTTATTTTCATGTAACAGATTTCAATTCATGATTGTCTTTAATTATGTAAACCGTTTTAAGAAACAACTTTTACAAAACTATAGTAAATTTTTCGATACAATCTCGTTTTTAATTACGTTTTGTTTCTTAGTCAGTAATTAAAAACATCAAGCCTCCGAATTTAGGAGGCTTGATTTTACCAGTGCTTTGCACAAAAATAATTTTTTTTCATCATTTTGTATACGGTATCTGAAAATCTTTTCAGGTTTAAAGACACCTAGGTTTATTAATGGTAGTAAAGATCTTTGATTCTGATTCTTTTCATCATTTGTGTTTTCAGAACCAAAGATCTTTTAGTTATGTCCGATCATCATAATTTCTTCTTTTATCATAACCTTTATTGTTGATACAAAGATACCACGATCGCCATATAGAATCACTATAAATCATTTAGAAGTAAGTCGGAATTGACGTAGATTTATATCGACAAAACTCTCTCCAAAAATTTAAACAGCTGAAAATCAGTAATTAAAAATTTAATAATGATTTTTGATCATTTCAATAAGCTGAACAATATTATCAATATTCAGTTTTTCGAAGATTCTTTTTTTAAGGGTGCTTATCGTATTTTGTTTAACGTCAAGCGTATTCGCAATTTCCAGATTTCCGTAGCCGTCCGCATACATTTTGGCAACCTGTAACTCACGAGCAGTTAAACCAGCTAAAGGATTAATGAGATTACGATTATTAATCGAATTCATCAGTAAACGCTGTGTCAGTGGAGAAATATATTCACCTTCATTTAATATCTGCACAATTGCTTTTATAATTTCTTCTTCTTCATTAAGCTTGCTTAAAAAACCATCAGCCCCGGCATTGATAAATTTCAAAGAATGTGTTGCTTCATCAATTCCTGTAAAAATCAGAATTTTAATTTCGGGTTTCAGTTTTTTAATTTCCGGAAGAACCGACAGACTGTTCCCGTCAGGAAAATGTGCATCAATAATCGCTACATCAATAGAATTTTCCTGGATAGATTCTGTAAGCTGCTGCAAATTCGAGGCATGAAAAACCTCATACTCCCACTCTGTATCTTCCAAAAGAAAAACAATTCCCTGCCGGATCAGGCTATGATCGTCCGCAAGGAGAAAACTGACAGGCTTTTTATCTAACAAATTCATTTATTTCTATTTAAATTAACAGAGAAAGTTACCGTTGTTCCTTTTCCAACTTCACTTTCCACCGATATATTTCCTGAATATAACTCTACGATTTCCTTACACAAACTCAGTCCGAGTCCGGCTCCCAGATTTTCTACATCTTCTGATAAAACGCCCTGATAATAAGGTTCAAATATTTTTTCCAGATCGGATTTTGAAATTCCTGCTCCGGTATCTTTTATCTGCGTTGTCAGTAAAATTATATTTTCATTAATGGTTTCAGCCTTTGCAGTCACGGTAATTTGTCCGTTTTCTGTAAATTTATTGGCATTTCCCAGAATATTCATAAAAACCTGATTGATTTTTTTATTGTCAGAATATACAGTCAACTCAGGATCAATATCTTCATGGATAACAAACCTATTATTTCTGGTTTCTATGTAAGGTTCAATAGAAGCCAATATCGAAGTAATTTCATTTTTAAGGTTGAAAACCACCGGAATCAGTTTATTTTCCACAGCCTGATTTTTGGTGTATTCCAGAATCTGGTTGGCCTGCATCAGTAAAGTATCGTTCGTAAAACTTATTGATTTCAGATATTCTTTAATCTTTTCATCGTCCGTTTTTTTATTAATTCTGTTGATAAACAGACCGATAATTTTCAATGGCGACCTTAGTTCGTGGCTCAGCATCCCCAGAATTCTGTTTTTAAAATTCAGGTTTTCTTTGATCTGGATATTGGCTGCCTTCAGTTCTCTTTCGTATACAAATGCAATTCTGGTCAGAAACATAATCAGAATCGATACAATAAACATCAGAATCATCGCGCCGAATATAAGATTGGTTCGTATTTTATTATTTTCAGAATTCTGCTTGTTATATTCTTTTTCAAGATCGAGCTTAGAATCTTTAATGGCAATTTCGTAAACCTTCATCAAGCCGTTGCTGTAAGTAAGAAGATCGTTAAAAATAGTATAGAATTTCCCACTGTTATTTTGATTTTGAGCCTGATTTTTGATAATCTTAACCTGAATTTTCTTGATCTCGCGGGTATAATGATTATTCACTTCGTTAATAATACTATCCATTTCTGCTTTTATGGCGGTAGATGCAGGAACTTTTCCTTGCTTCACAGTAATTACGGTACTTTCTTTACGTACATTTTCTTTTCCTGAAATTGCATCCCCTAAACGTCCGAATAATCCTTTTTTCTTTATCGTATCAGAGTAGGTCTTGGTTTCAATATCGAATTTATCAAAATTGTAATTCAGATCATATTTTTCAAGCTTAGGTAAAGAATTGTCTATCTTTAGATTTGATTTCGTAGAATATTCATATGTAGAATCAATAATAGATTTCAGATTTTTAACTTCCGAAGAGTCTTTCTTTTGGGATGGCAGGATATTTTTTAATTTGGGATATTTATTTTCATAATGACTGATGCTGACCAGGTTTTTATCAAGCATGTTCAGAGCATTAAAATAAGAGTCTAAATCCTTCTGTTCTTCGTTCACCATATATTTCTGGAGATACCCTTGTGCCGTGGAGAGTTCTTTCCGTGAATTATCTGTCAGGTTTTCCAATGTATGAATCTCTTTCAGCTGATTTTCAATAAACGCAAGATTTTTTCTTGTAATAAATTCATTATAAAAAAATCCGGCAATAAGAAGTTGTATCAACAGTATACATGCAATTAATGAATAGTGAACAATTTTCCTTGATTTAAAATTCAATAATTTTTTTGACATTTTGCGTTAGGTTAGATGATAAAATTAATAAAAAATCCTGTAAAATTGAATTTACAGGATTTGAATTTATTGAAGTTTAATTTTTTTATAAAGTTTTAAACTGTTCCAATGTTCTGATATCATTTTCGAAGAACATTCTGATGTCACTCATCTGATAAAGAAGCATTACAATTCTTTCAATTCCCATTCCGAAAGCATACCCTGAATACTTCTCAGAATCGATGTTTACGTTCTTTAAAACTGCAGGATCTACCATTCCGCAACCCATAATTTCCAGCCAGCCAGTTCCTTTTGTGATTCTGTAATCTGTTTCGGAGTTGAGTCCCCAATAAACGTCGATTTCAGCACTTGGCTCTGTGAATGGGAAATAAGAAGGTCTTAATCTTATTTTAGATTTTCCGAAAAGCTCAGTCGTAAAGAACTGAATCGTTTGCTTTAAATCTGCGAAGCTTACATTTTCATCGATGTATAAACCTTCAATCTGGTGGAAAATACAGTGAGAACGTGAAGAAACGGCCTCATTTCTGAACACTCTGCCCGGAGATAAAATCCTGATCGGCGGCTGATTTTCTTCCATGTAACGGATCTGTACAGAAGAAGTGTGTGTTCTTAACAAAATATCAGGGTTTTGCTCGATGAAGAAAGTATCCTGCATATCTCTTGCCGGATGATATTCCGGAAGGTTCAATGCGGTAAAGTTGTGCCAGTCGTCTTCGATTTCCGGTCCGTCTGCCACAGCAAAACCGATAGATTTAAAAATCTCGATGATTCTGTTTTTCACCAGATTAATTGGATGTCTTGAACCTAAATCCAAAGGAAAAGCCGGTCTTGTAAGATCTTCTTTTTCTACGATAATAGAAGATGCTGAAGCATTTTTCAAATCCTCCAATTTTACGTTAACAGCATTCTTCAGAGTATTGATTTTCTGCCCGAAATCTTTTTTCTGGTCGTTTGGAACTTCTTTGAATTTTTCAAAAAAATCGTTCAGAATCCCTTTTTTACCATTGTACTTGATTCGGAAGTTTTCGATCTCCTCCTTAGATGTAGCATTAAAGCTGTTTACCTCAACGAGTAATTCTTCTATCTTTTCTATCATTGTTTTACCCTTTCAAAATGTTTTGCAAAAATACGGTTTTTCAATTGAATAATTTTCTTAAAAATGTTAAAAAAAATCTGCCTCTTTTGGTAGGCAGACTTCAATCACTTATTTCACTTAAATAAAAAAATTATTTTTTTTCTAAAGCTTTCACGTTGATCTGAAGCGTGACCTCATCTTTAATCACTCCATTAGCTGCGGGTGTCTGAAATTTCACCCCGAACTCTTCTCTCATGATATCTTTCGGTTCTGTGGCAATGCTTACAGTTCCTTCTTTTATGGAAACATTTGCTTTAAACTGAATGGGTTTTGTAATTCCTTTAATCGTTAAGTTCCCATCCAGAAGCGTATTGTAATCGCCTTCTGCAGAAGGAGTAATCTTCGTTACTTCAAAAGAAGCGGTAGGAAATTTTTCCACTTCGAAGAAATCTCCGCTTTTAAGATGTCCGTTTAGTTTTTGTAAATTTTCGGTATCATTCTTTAAATCTTCCGATGTTAAAGAAGCCATATCCGCAACGAATTTTCCGCTTTCCAGCTTTCCGTCTTTTACGGTAACGTCACCACTTTCAAATTTAATAGTTCCGAAGTGGCTTGTATTTTCAGATTTAAAAATTTTATACCCCTTCCACTCTACTCTGCTATTGAGAGTATCTACCATATACTGAGCTCCGTCTTTAGTTGTCGCCACTTCATTACTTTCGCTGGAAACCGGTTTATCCTTGTTGCAGGAAACGAGAACAGCCGATGCAAAAACTGCCGGAATCACTAATGAGAACAGCTTTTTTTTCATGATTTATTATTTTTTAATACCTATGCTAAAGTAATAAAAAAATCGTTCTTTTCCTAATAACATTTCAATTCATTACATTTGTCATATGCTATTAGAAATAAATAACCTTTACTTTTCATATTCCAAGGAAAAACCGCTGTTTCAGAACCTGAATCTTACATTTGAAGAAGGAAAAATCATTGCATTGGCAGGAGAAAGCGGGTGCGGAAAGTCGACATTATTAAGTTTGATTTACGGACTTCTGGATTGGGAAAGCGGGGAGATTATTTTTGACGGAGAAAAACTGATGGGGCCGAAAGGAAATCTGGTTCCCGGTGAAGCCCAAATGAAATTTGTAGCACAGAATTTTGATCTGATGCCTTATGCAACTGTTGCAGAAAATGTCGGGAAATTTATTTCTAATATCAACTTAGCCAAGAAAAGGGAAACCGTTGCAGAGCTGCTTGAAGTGGTAGGCTTAGAAGAGTTTGCCAATGTTTTGCCAAAATACCTGAGTGGCGGCCAACAGCAGAGAGTTGCCATCGCAAGAGCACTTTCTGTACTTCCAAAATTATTGGTGCTTGATGAGCCTTTCAGTAACCTTGATTTTTCCAGAAAGGTAGAACTGCGGGAAAAACTGTTCCGGTACGTGAAGCAGAATAATATTTCTCTTATTATTTCAACCCATGAACTTCAGGACATTATTCCATGGCTGGATCAGATTGTTGTTTTGCAGAGCGGAAGACTCATTCAGAACGACGGTCCGGAAGAAACGTTCAGAAATCCTTATAATTCTTATGTTGCCAAACTTTTTGGTGAAGTGAATATTTTTAATGAATTTGAAATCTCAGATTTTCAGCTCCCGAAATTTTCTTACTATCCCAAAGAAATAAAAATCTCCGAAAACGGTTTTGAAGCCGAAGTTCTGGAAAGCCGCTTTGCCGGAAATCATTACTGGAATAAAGTGAAAGCAAAAAATAAAGAAATGATCATATATTCTGATGAGAAACTGACAAAAACCGTTATGCTGTCATTTAATTAATACTCTGTTGTGATTTTCTAACGAAGCCGAAAATCGTAGCCCTGATTGAGCGGCATGTTTGAGCTCTTTTCTTGTTTTCGGCGGCTGCGAAGCAGCCGCCGAAAACAAGAAAAAGCGAGTAGTGAAAGCGAGAATAGCTACTGAAAAAGACACGTAACTATCACTTTAGCCATAACTTATTGTGAATTTGTGGATAAAAAAAATACAAACACAAGAATAGCCTTTAAAACTTTTTCTTACATTTGTATTTCTACGACATAAGGAAATTTTTGGTTAATTCTCTTTCTGCCTCCCAAAACGAAAATTAGTCATTCGACAATTCAGTTTTTGAAAGATTACACTGTCCAATTCTTTCCTTTTTTTTTATTTTATGACCTATCTTTCTTTTGGTTGTAATAAAATCCTCCAATCTGTAATGTAAAAAATACAACACCTGAAATAATATATATGGCTTGCATATATCCTTTTTCATAAAAACAGTAAAACAATATAAAAATAAATAGCATCAAATATGCTACCCAAAAAGAATTTACGGCATTGCCTTTGTATAGAAAAAGTAAAATATTCTCCGTTACCAAACTATATATTAATAAAACAATATACAATAAAAATATCATCAATACTGATATTGCCCCACCCTGACCATTAATACCTGAGAATGTAAGGAAAATAATACAGGATAGAAAAAATCCTATCGTACATACCGAAAGGCTCCTCAAAATATTTTGCATAAAGATTATGCCTTTTTCACAAACTCAGACTTCAAAGCCATTGCTCCGAAACCATCTATTTTACAGTCAATATTATGATCGCTGTCTGGTCTTAAACGAATATTTTTAACTTTTGTTCCAGCTTTTACAGGTTTTGGGGCTCCTTTTACGGGAAGATCCTTAACAACGACTACAGAATCTCCATCCTTCAATTCGTTACCGTTTGAATCTAAAATTTTCCCTGAATTTGTTGTATCTGCGCTTACTTCTTCCGGATCCCATTCGTGGAAACATTGGGAACACACCATCATATTATCACTCGGATAGGTAAATTCGGAACTGCATTTCGGACAAAGTATTGTATCACTCATATTTTTAATTTTTGCAAAGGTAGGATTTTTGAGTGATGAGTTAAAAATTATGAATTATAAGTTCATAGCGTTCAAATAAGCTGAAATCCATAATACATAACTTATAATTTATAACCCTATAAAGTTTAAATTTTTCGTATTTTTGCAGATTCAAAATAGCAGAACCCAATTTTATGGAATTGATACACAGAAACCTGGCAATCGGAATTCACGATGCTTTACAGGAAACATTTTTCGAGAAAAATAAATACGCTGATAAAGTAATCGAAAGACTTTTAAAGGCAAACAAAAAATGGGGAAGCCAGGACAGAGCGGTTGTCTCTGAGATTTTCTATAATATTATCCGTTGGAAAAAACGCCTAGAATATTACATGGGCGAAGGGGTAAAACCTAACAATATCTATAAATTAATCATCGCTTACCTTCTTTGGAGCAAAACAAATTATAAAAAATTTGAAGAATTCGACGGAATAAAAATCGCCGATATTCTTACAAAACTAAAAAAAGGAACCGTTCCTACAAAAGCTATTGAATATTCAATTCCGGATTGGCTTGCTGAAACTTTGGAAAAAGAATTGGGACCGAAATGGGAAAGAGAAATGCAGGCATTGAACGAGCAGGCTCCGACAGTTTTGAGAGCAAACTCTTTAAGAACTACCACAAAAGAGCTTATTTCTGACCTTTCGGATGAAAATGTAGTTTCTTATCCAATTAAAAATTATCCTGATGCGGTTCAGCTTGAGGAAAAAAAGAATGTTTTCCTTACGACTGCCTTCAAAGAAGGATTATTTGAAGTTCAGGATGCTTCTTCACAAAAAATCGGATATTTCCTTGACGTAAAAGAAGGACAAAGAGTTGTGGATGCTTGTGCAGGTGCAGGTGGGAAAACACTTCACTTAGCAGCTTTGATGCAAAATAAAGGACAAATTATTGCTCTGGATATTTTCGAGTGGAAGTTGGCAGAATTAAAACGTCGTGCAAAAAGAGCCGGAGCTCACAACATCGAAACGCGTCTGATTGCTGATAATAAAGTCATCAAAAGACTTCATGATAAAGCAGACCGATTATTGATCGACGCCCCTTGTTCCGGATTGGGAGTTTTGAAAAGAAACCCGGACAGCAAATGGAAAATCGACCAAGCCTTTATCGACAGAATTAAAATTGAGCAGCAACAAATTCTTCAGGACTATTCCAAAATGGTAAAAGTAGGCGGAAAAATGGTGTATGCAACATGCTCTATTCTTCCTTCCGAAAACAATTTGCAGGTTGAAGAATTCATTAAGAACAATCCGAATTTCAAAATGATTAAAGACGAAAAAGTAATGCCAAGTACAGGCTACGACGGATTCTACATGGCTTTGATTGAAAGAATTTCTTAAGTGAAATTTTAAAGATAAATTACAAGAACTACTCTACTTTTTGGAGTAGTTTTTTCTTGATATCGTAAACATAAAAGAAATCTTCCATCGCCGGAATCAATAAAATTTTACTACTTGTGATTCTCTCCTTATTCATCATAAAAGGATAAAATCCATTCACTTTCTCTTCAATTTTTTGCACACAAGTATTCTTTTCCCATCCATCAAAATAGGTAAAACTGGATGAATCCTGAAAAATAACAAAGAAATCATTCCAGAAATTTTCAATATAATATTTAAAATCCTTTACAATATACTTTTCAGTTTTAAGACTTAAATAATTTCCATTTTTTGGTGGAATATTATTAAATCCAAATATAAACTCTCCATTCTTCCAGGATATTTTAGTGTGGCTAAAACCATTATTCAAAAGCTCAATTTCATCTTTAATAATCTCATCGATTAAATCAGATTTCTTTTTTAAAATTTTTTGAATGAAATCTTCGGAATTCGCAGGAACAGTTATTTTGTTTTCATTACTATAATCGTAAATATAATCTGTAGGAATTAAAAATTTATTTATTTTTTTCCTGTTACATATAGAATATTCCACTAATTTTAAAACATCAATTACATTGATATTTTCATCAATAATTCTTACAGCCAAACCTTTCCCGTTGCTTTCAATAATACTTCCTCCCGTCAATCCTAAAACTTTGTAATTGGTATTATTATTTTCTAAAATGATCAGCTTATTTTCCTTATAGCTTCTCTCATATTCAATCATTAAAGTATCTTTAAAATTCAATCTCTTCCCAACAGTTTCGGAAAGCTTTCCAATAATATGAATTTTCATTTCTTGGGACTCTCTTGTTTTATCACCAAAATTAAATCCTGATTTGAAAAAAGTTTTTACATTACCAAATTTCTCCGATTTAGACTTTGGCTTATGAGCAGTCAGAATTCCTGAAAGTAACAGAAATATCAAAAGAGTTAAAAATTGTTTCAAGGTTATTATTTTTTTATTGAACGTAACATTCACCACATTATTTCAACTAATGATTTAAAAAACTAATGTGAAAGTTCACAAAGTTGAGAGTCTGTCAGCTAAAAATTTATCTTTGTGAAAAACCATTTTCAATTATGCATCAAAGAATTTTATTAAGTTTCTTTACATTTCTATATCTTCTGTCTTTTGCACAGACTTACGAAGTGCAGTACATCAGTTCTTCTAATGGGAAAATATTGACTGATCAGTCCCCAACTTTGGTTTGGGCAAACGAAAAGGAAAATTTTATTTTGAACAATAAAATCAGAGAACAAAAAGCCGATTTTCCGTACGAAATAACAAAAATTGAAAAACCTTCGAATACGGTAGTTTCTTATGCATTTTTGAAACCCAACGAAATTATTTCAACTTCCGACAAAGAATCTATTGGAAAACAAACTTTTGAATTCACGAACGAGACAAAGAAAATCCTAGGCTACAACTGTAAAAAAGCCGTTACCAAGATTAATTCAAACACAATTGAGGTTTGGTACACCAATGATCTGAAAATTCAGGGAGGCCCTTCAACAATCGGCCAAAATTTAGGTTTTGTTTTGGAAATAGAAAGAAATAAAAATTCTCTTATTACCGCAAATTCCATCAAAAAAGTGAAGAAAACCGATATTGATAACATTCTGAAAGGTTCGATCAATTCTACCGATCAGTTAGGTTACAGAGATCTTCTTTGGAAAAGCAGATTCATCACATTGAAAGTTTTTGATAACGAGACCATCAATTTTTCTGACGATTCTAAATCTGATGAAAATGTAAAAAGATTTGCCAATGGAACCATTATCCTGAAAAAAATCAAATTTCCTAAAATTTCGGAAGGTGAAAATATTTTTGTTGAAGTAAAACAACAATCAAATGGCGATGCCTACGACAGAACAGGAACCGTTTTCTTCATTCCTCAGGATAAATCACAGTCTTTCTTTAACGGACTTGAAAATGGCGTAAAAACACTTCCCGCCTATGACAACGGAAATGGAAAACAATATTACGGAGTAACAGCAACCGAAAATTACAATCCTGCTATTGAAATGATGAGATTCTTTACGGCTTTCGGGGTTAACAAATTCAATCATATTCAGTTAAAAGATAAAAACTGGCAGACCGTGAATCCCTATCGTCAGGATATTACAGATCTTAAACCTTCTTTATCGGAAAAAGAATTATGGATCGGAACCTTCATCGGGAACTACGATAAAGGCGGTCATAAAGTAAGTCTGGAAATCACCATTCACAAAAGTGACCAGGCTATTTATAAAAACAACACTATCATTCCTTTATTTAATACGTTAAACATTATGGAAATGGCCGGTCAGGACTATTCTACAATGTTTAATAATGACAAAGGATTATTCGTGGAATTTACTTTGAAAAAAGATTTGAAAAATGCTCAGCTAAAATACATCACAACAGGTCATGGCGGCTGGGAAAACGGCGACGAATTCGTTCCTAAAGCCAATTCTATTTTCCTAAACGGAAAAATGACCTATTCTTTTGTACCGTGGAGATCAGACTGCGGTTCTTACCGTTTGTACAATCCCGCTTCGGGAAATTTCGCAGACGGGCTTTCATCATCAGATCTCAGCAGGTCCAACTGGTGTCCGGGAACGGTTACCAATCCTAATTTTATTCCGCTTGGAGATCTAAAAGCCGGAAAACACACGATTCAGGTGAAGATCCCGCAAGGACCTACAGAAGGAACAAGCTTCAGTTCTTGGAATGTTTCAGGGGTTTTATTAGGAGTTGAATAAAAACAAAACCTTCTCGCAAACTGAATTGCAAGAAGGTAAAAACACAAATGATGAAAAAAAATTATTTCGAGCCACAAAGTAAGGGCTAAAAATCACAAAATAAATTATCATAGATTAAGAAATATTTCATTTTTATTTCGTATGTAGATAATAGAAAGCACACTATGGTGAAAAAAATCAACTAAAATTATACTTTTTATTAAATTTAATTAAAATTTTACATTTAAATAAATTAATTAGTTAAAAATATAAACCAAATAAAAATTTTTGTTGTTAATTTTAAACCACCCTCATACTTTTGTTTCAAATTAAAATGATAAAAGATGTGTGGAATTGTATGTTTATTTGATGCCAAACAGAAAACCGAAATATTAAGACCTCAGGTTTTAGAAATGTCTAAAAAAATCCGTCACAGAGGTCCGGATTGGAGCGGAGTTTTTCAGAATGACAATGTTATTTTTTCTCATGAAAGACTGGCAATCGTAGATCCTACTTCAGGAAAACAACCTTTATTTACCAAAGACGGAAAAGTGGTTTTGGCAGTCAACGGAGAAATTTATAACCATAGAGAATTAAAAGAAGAATTTCCGGATTATGAATTTCAGACCCAATCGGACTGCGAAGTCATTTTGGCTTTGTACAGAAAATACGGAAAAGATTTTGTTGAAAAACTGAACGGAATTTTTGCCTTCTCTTTATATGATACAGAAAACAATGTCTATCTCATCGCCCGCGATCACATGGGAATTTGCCCACTGTATCATGGTTGGGACAAAAACGGAAACTATTATGTTGCTTCAGAGTTAAAAGCACTGGAAGGTGTCTGTAAAACAATTGAAACATTTTTACCGGGACATTTTGTGTACAGCAAAGACGGAAGCGAACTTCAGCAGTGGTACAAAAGAGACTGGGAAAGTTTTGATGCGGTAAAAGACAACGAAACCGATATCGATGCTTTAAGAAAGGGATTGGAAGATGCCGTTCACAGGCAATTGATGAGCGATGTACCTTACGGAGTTCTGCTTTCCGGCGGTTTAGATTCTTCGGTAATTTCTGCGATTACTGCAAAATTTGCAAGACAGAGAATTGAAAGTGGAGATACTCAGGAAGCCTGGTATCCTAGATTGCACAGTTTTGCGGTAGGCTTGGTAGGTTCGCCTGATCTGGCGGCGGCTCAAAAGGCGGCGGAGCATATAGGATCGGTTCACCATGAAGTTAATTTCACAGTTCAGGAAGGTCTGGATGCCATCCGTGACGTGATCTATCATCTGGAAACTTATGATGTAACGACAGTAAGAGCTTCGACTCCGATGTACCTTTTGGCAAGAGTCATTAAATCGATGGGGATAAAAATGGTACTTTCAGGGGAAGGTTCAGATGAATTATTTGGAGGATATTTATATTTCCATAAAGCTCCGAATGCACAGGAATTCCATGATGAAACAGTGAGAAAATTAGGAAAACTCCATCTTTATGACTGCCTGCGAGCCAACAAAGCTTTGATGAGCTGGGGAATTGAAGGGCGTGTTCCTTTTTTAGATAAAGAATTTATGGACATTGCAATGACGATCAATCCAAAAGATAAAATGGTAAGTGCAGCTGAAGGAAAAATTGAAAAGTGGGTTTTAAGAAAAGCCTTTGAAGATATCCTTCCGGAA
This sequence comes from Chryseobacterium arachidis, assembly GCF_900129245.1. Lineage (GTDB taxonomy): Bacteria > Bacteroidota > Bacteroidia > Flavobacteriales > Weeksellaceae > Chryseobacterium > Chryseobacterium arachidis. Next base: position 23,422 of record NZ_FQUT01000001.1, on the reverse strand, counting down.
TCTATTGTCTGGAGACAGAAAGAACAGTTTTCCGACGGTGTTGGATATTCCTGGATTGACACTCTAAAAGCAGTGGCTGAAAAAGAGGTAACCAATGAAATGATGGCGAATGCAAAATTCAGATTCCCAATAAACACGCCTCAAAACAAAGAAGAATACCGATACCGAACAATTTTTGAAGAACATTTCCCAAGTGAAACAGCCGCGGCAACTGTGCCTTCTGTACCTTCAGTTGCGTGCTCTACTCCAATTGCCCTGGAATGGGACGAAGCTTTCAAAAATATGAATGACCCAAGCGGAAGAGCAGTGAAAGTGCATGAAACTTCTTACGAGGAATAAGGCTTTTTGGGTCGGAGAATCAGCAGGTTTTGGAATTGATGAAATAAAGATTTCTTTACCCGTTGTTCATTTTGGAAAGTAAGTGCCCAATACCTCTGTTCTTGTTTTACTTGTTTGAATGAAATGCCTTTGTTTATCTTTTATTAAAAATTGCTTTATTTTAATAAGCTTTGTTTCGCCTGGTGATAATTTAAATGCAAAGAAAGAATTGATTTTAATTACTTGGAACGAAGATAAACAAAGGCATTTCACTTAATTTCGAAATACAAAGATTCAAAATGCACAACAGGTATTTCTTTTTTATCTTTTATGTTTAAAAATTGAGAATTCTTAATATTAAAAAAAACAAATTTTAAGCCTTACATTCTACCCTTCACCATAAATTTTATTAATCCTGTAGCAATACGGGATTTTCTTTTGAATTAACGATAATAATATTGTCAGAATTTAACCGTTAATCAAAAATAATATCTAATAAATAATTATATTTGGAAAACGAAAATATCAATTATAAAAAAATGAGAAGAAACATTACTATCTTATTTGCTTTATTATCCATGACTTTTGCTTTTGGACAGGGGAAATACGGCAAATATCTTAGCTCCAAGAAACTGGCGATGGTGTATAAGAGCGTTAAGGATCAAGATAAAGACGACTTTTATCAGCAATATTACTGGTTGGTAAAAGCCGAACAGCTGAAAACGTATCCTCACCTGAAAGAGGTAAAACCAAAGGTTTTATATGAATTTGTAAAAAAAGTAAACCCTCAGAATCCTACGAAAAAACTTGATGAAAGAGGAAAAGAATTAAGAGCAACTGCTGAATTATCTTTAAATCAGTACTTCAAAAATAAAAATCTGGACAACAATGCTGTATTAATGTACAATATTGAAACGTATGTAGATCCATCAAAAGGACAATATTATACAAAAGTGGATGCTGAAAAAATTAAGGAACTGGTTCCTAAGGAATTATTTGCATTCAATTCAAACAATAGAAATACAGGAGAAGACAAGACTTACTATCTATGGATCGACAAGTCGAAAGACGATTTCAACATTGTAGATATTATCCCGGACGAGAAAGATAACAAAGCTTTTTATGCGAGAGTGAAGCAGTATCTTCCAAGCTATAAATTCTCCAAATATGTTCCTTCTGTAAAAAAAGGTACAAAAACAGACAGAACAGATGCAGATTTTTATTATATCATGCCGTTTGAGCAAAATACAGATAACATAGAATACAAAACAAAAGATTTCAAAAATTTCGAATTGAGCCAGTATAGAAAAGCCGGTGATGAGTGGAAAGGAGTAGAAAAACCTAGAAAATAAATCAAAAAGTCCTGTGAAGTTTCGCAGGACTTTTTTAATTTTATAAGGATTTTATCATCCAAGTAATATCATTATGTCAGTTCGAGTAATTTTCGTAATGAAATGAAGAAAATATATCGAGAACTATTTCTTGAATTTCTCGATACGATTTTTCAAATCTACTCGAAATGACGTGGATTTATTAATACAGAAGAGCCAGAATAAAATGTCAGAAGTAATTTCACAACCCAACAATTCAATCAAAAAAGTACTCCCGCTGATTCTCGCAACAGCGATTTTCATGCAGATGCTGGATTCCACCATCCTGAATACCTCTTTACCATCTATTGCAAAAGACCTTCAGGAATCTCCACTGAATATGCAAAATGCCATCATCAGTTATGTATTGACATTAGCTGTTTTCATGCCTGCAAGCGGCTTTTTAGCAGACCGGTTCGGAACAAAAAAAGTTTTCATCTTTTCTCTGATACTTTTCAGCTTGGGTTCTTTATTTTGTGCATTTTCGCAAAATCTGACACATCTTGTTATCTCAAGAGTCGTTCAGGGCGTTGGCGGAAGCTTAATGACACCCGTCGGAAAATTAGCCTTAATTAAAACTTTTGACAAAAGCGAATTATTAAAAGCCATGAACTTTGCCATTATTCCCGCATTGATCGGGCCTGTTTTAGGACCGTTGGTCGGCGGATACATGGTAGATTATCTTTCCTGGCACTGGATTTTTTTAATTAATATCCCCATTGGTGCCCTAGGAATTATTTTAGCTTTAAGATTCATGCCCAACTATAAAGCGAGTGAAGTAGATTTTGACTTAAAAGGCTTCCTGATCTTTGCAGCTGCTTCCCTCCTGCTTTCCATTTCGTTGGAACTTTTTGGAGATCTGCAAAATACCACTCCGGTTTTGGTAATTTTTATTTTAGGATTTCTTTTTATGTATTATTATTACAGACATGCGAAACGCGACAGCAGTCCCATTTTTCCTCTGAGTTTGTTTCAGGTAAGAACTTTCCGTGTAGGAATTGTAGGAAATCTTGCAACAAGATTAGGAATCAGCTCTATTCCTTTATTATTGCCCCTTATGATCCAGATTGCTTACAAACAGTCTGCAGTCACTTCGGGCTGGATTATTGCTCCGATGGCTATTACTGCCATGTTCGGAAAATCTTACGTCATTAAAATTTTAGACAAGTTTGGCTATCGGCAGACCTTAATGACAAATACTTTTGTGATCGGCGTTCTGATCTGTCTGCTGGCAATTCCTGATATCCATACCTCACTGTATTGGTTTATCCCTATTATTGCCGTATTAGGTTTTTTCAACTCTATCCAGTTTACCTCGATGAATACCATTTCCATTGCAGACCTTAGAAATTTTCAGACGAGCAGCGGAAACTCATTGCTATCAGTCAATCAGCAGCTTGCTATCGGATTTGGGATCGCATTTGGGTTAATTGTATTAAAAATATTCGAAAATACCGATCTCATTGAAGGAGAAATTCACAATGCATTCCGGTATACCTTCCTTACAGTTGGCGTTCTCACTATTATTTCCGGACTTGTTTTCAGGAGATTGCATATTTCTGACGGAAAAAACATGAAATCGAAAGAAGATTAAACCGGAATATTTTTTCAGCTAAAACATTTTTGATATTCTAAAATTTAAGGAGCTATTTCCGGCTTTCCACTATATCTTTTGAGGTACGGGCTCCGCTTCGCTTCGCCCGCACCCAAAAAGGATGCCGTTTCAATCCGGGCTAATAGTTGAACCAGAAACAAACTCACGATGCCGGATCTGTAACTCTTATCACAGATCAATGCAGGTGATTTCCAACTCAACTACCTTTGTTTCATAATACCAACAATATTATGACAACAAAAAAAATACAAAAAATAATCCCTCCGAAACCCGCCCATTTTGTGGGAGACGGTTTCAGAGTTCATAATTTCATTCCGGGAATTGCCGGTTTGGATATGAAAAGAATGGATCCGTTTATCATGCTCGATTATAATGCAAAATTTCATTTCAACGGGACAGACCAGCCGCGTGGTGTCGGAGTTCATCCGCACAGAGGCTTTGAAACGGTAACAATTGCGTATCAGGGTAAAGTACAGCACCACGACAGTGCCGGAGGTGGAGGAATCATCGGCGAAGGTGATGTACAGTGGATGACCGCTGCAAAAGGTGTTCTCCACAAAGAATATCACGAAACCGAATGGGCTAAAACCGGTGGAATTTTCCAGATGGTTCAGCTTTGGGTAAATCTTCCGTCTGTTTATAAAATGAGTTGTCCGAAATATCAGGCAATCAAAAATTCGGATATGACAAAAGTCGATCTTGGTGAAAATGGATTTATAGAAATTATTGCAGGAGAATATCAACAACAGAAAGGTCCCGCTTTCACTTTCAGTCCGGTTCACATGATGAATGCGAAACTGAAAAAAGGCGGAAAAGCAGACTTCAACTTCCCTGAAAATTTCAATACGGCAGCTTTGGTGATCGAAGGAAGTATTATCGTAAACGGAGAAGAAAAAGCACCGACCAACAATTTGGTTTTATTTCAAAACGAAGGAGAAAATTTTACAGTTGAAGCAACGGAAGATTCTATTGTTTTAATCATCAGCGGAATGCCTTTAAATGAACCCATTTACCCTCACGGCCCTTTTGTAATGAATTCCAGAGAGGAAATCATGCAGGCTTTTGAGGATTATAATTTAGGACGTTTTGGTTATCTGGCGGATTAATTTTATTCAAACTTATATTTTGAGTTATTCTTTTTCTTAATTTTATGTGATTGTGTTTTTATTGTACACTGTCATCCAGAACGAAGCGAAAGCGCAGTGATGAGTCTATTAACTGAATAGATTTCTCCTTCGTCTAAATGACAGCAACGCACAAAAAAAAATTAAAACAATCCAAAAAAATTATGAAACCAGAATTTGAAAATATCCCCTTAATCAACACCGGAAGCAGATTCGAAATAGAATTTAAAGGACATTCTGCTTTTATTGATTACCGTGAAATGGGAAGTCAGATCGCTTTAAATCATACTGAAACAGATTTGTTGATTTCAGGAACAGGTGCGGCCGCCGCAGTTGTAGAAAAAACCTTACGTTACATCGAAGAACATAAAAAGAAAGCACTGCCCTTCTGTCCATACGTTGCAGCATTCATTAAAAAAAATCCCGAATGGAAGCGTGTGGTAGACGAGAGATTTCATGGATACGACCAACTTTAATTTCATTAAAGTACCATGAACATTGAAAAATTTAATTACATTAGCTTAAACAAAAATTGAAAAATCACTTTATATTATGTCAAATATCGGACTTATCATAGAAGAAAAATCAGCAGATATAGGAAACTTTTTGGTGGGGAGATTATTGCCTTTCCGCGAAAAAAGAGCAGTCGGGCCTTTTGTATTTATCGATCACATGGGACCTTCTGAATTGAAAGATTATCAGAATCTTGATGTTCCGCCACATCCGCACATCGGGCTTTCGACTTTAACGTATCTTTTGGAAGGTTCCATTTTCCACAGAGACAGCATTGGAAGTGCTTTGGAAATCAAACCGGGAGCCGTGAACTGGATGACTGCCGGAAAAGGTGTTGTTCATTCCGAAAGAACTCCGGAATATTTAAGACATTCGGATAAGAACCTTCACGGTTTCCAAATCTGGGTAGGACTTCCAAAGCATTTGGAAAAATCCGAACCAACTTTCCATCATATTGAAGCAGACGAAATTCCGGTTTGGGAAGAAGATGGAATTCAGTACAAATTAATTGCAGGAGAAGCGTTTGGAAAAAAATCTCCGGTTCCTGTTCACAGCAAATTGTTTTTTATTGAAATTAAAACAAAAGATGCGAAAAAAATCAGCATCGGAAAAGATCTTTATGGAGAAGCTGCGATGTACGTTTTAGACGGAACAGTTTCCACAGACGGAAATTCTTACGGTTCAAAACAATTAATGATTGCAAAAGACACGAAATTGTGTGAATTCGACATGAGTGAAAACGGAACTGTTTATCTTTTTGGAGGCGAACCTTTCGACGAAGAACGTTTCATATTCTGGAATTTTGTAAATTCAGATAAACAACTAATTGAAGAGGCAAAAGTAAACTGGAATGATCAAAATCACGATGCTTTTCCTTTAGTTCCGGGAGATGAAAATGAATATGTTCCGCTTCCAAAGGCAATTTTAAACAGAAAGCCTTAAAATTTTAGAAATAATTACATGAAAATATTAGCATTTGCAGGAAGTACTTCTTCCACCTCTATTAATAGAGAATTGGTAAAATTTGTTCTAAAAGATTTTCCGAATGAGGAAATTAATTTAATTGATTTAAATGATTTCGACATGCCTGTTTTCTCTGTAGACCGCGAAAAGAAAGGTTTTCCGGATGCAGCTCACCATTTTTTAAAAGTCATTGAAGAATGTGACGTCATCATCTGCTCATTGGCAGAACACAACAGGTCGTACAGTGCCGCTTTTAAAAATGTTTTCGACTGGGCATCGAGAATCAATGTAAAAGTTTTTCAGAGTAAGCCGATGCTTTTAATGTCTACCTCACCGGGAGGATATGGCGGCGGGAATGTAATGAATACGGCAAAAACATTCTTTCCTAATTTTGGCGCCGATATAAAAGATACCTTTTCGCTTCCTAAATTTTATGAAAATTTTGATCTGGAAACCGGCGTAATTAATCCGGAAATGCTGAAAGAATTAAAAGACAAAATTGAAAATTTTAAAAATCAGATTAAAAACTAAAAATTTAGTGGGTTTTTATCATTACATTTCAACTTAATATTCAAACAAAATGGCCATTACTGTAAAAGCAAGTTTAGGAAAAGAAAAATATTATACCGAAGTTATTGCCGGAGAAAATACCCTGATCACCGATGAACCGGTAGACAAAGGCGGGCAAAATAAAGGCTTCAACCCGTTTGAAATTCTGGCAACTTCCCTGGCAAGCTGTACAGCAGCCACCCTCAGAATGTACATCAACCGAAAAGAATGGGAGGTGGAAAAAATAAATGTAGAAGTAGAGCTGGAAAATTTTCCTTTAACCAAAAGAGCAATCTTTAAAAGAGACATCAGCTTTGAAGGCACAAATCTTGATGATGAACAACTGAAGAGGCTTCATACGATTGCAGATGCATGCCCGATTCATAAAATCCTGACCAACGATATCGAAATATTAACCAAATTTTCATAATATGATTGACGTAAAACATAACAACGACGAAAAACACGGAAATTTTGAAGCTTCCATAGACGGAAACCGTGCAGGTTTAATGACCTATACCTGGGCCGGAGATGAAAGATTTATTATCGACCATACCGAAGTGGAAGAAGCTTACAACGGAAAGGGTGTGGGTAAAGAAATGCTTTTGGCTGCCGTAGATTTTGCAAGAAAAAATGGGAAAACGATTATTCCGCTTTGTCCTTTTGCAAAGGCTACCTTCCAGAAACATGAAGAGCTTCAGGATGTTTTGGTGAATCAGACACAAGCGCAGTAATTATTTTTTTTAAATTAAAAATACTGAAACCTTTCGGCTTATGATCCGGAAGGTTTTTTCTTTTTCAGCAGACCATAAAAAAACTATATTTGTAAAATTTTAATCGAGTAAATATGTCTCCAATTATATTATTATCCATCATTATCGTCTATTTTGCCTTGCTGCTTTGGGTAGCTTACCGTACAGGAAAAGGGAGTGATAATGAAAGTTTCTTCATCGGAAACCGTAAAAGTAATTGGATGCTTGTTGCCTTCGGAATGATCGGAACTTCGCTTTCGGGTGTAACTTTTGTGAGTGTTCCGGGCGCGGTTGGGAACGATAAATTTGCGTATCTGCAGATCACTTTGGGATACCTCATCGGATATATTGTTGTGGCTTACGTTCTTCTTCCTTTGTATTATCGATTAAAATTGACATCCATTTACGGGTATCTCCAACAAAGAATGGGACAGCTTTCTTACAAGTCGGGAGCCTGGATTTTCATTGTTTCGAGATTAGTTGGAGCGACTGCGAGATTGTATTTGGTGGTGAATATTTTACAGATTTCCATTCTGGATAGTTTGGGTGTCCCGTTCATTGTCACCACATTGATTATTCTTGCAATGATCATTCTTTACACGTATGAAGGCGGTGTAAAAACTATTGTCTGGACAGACACTCTACAGACTTCGTGTATGCTGTTGGGATTGATTATCTGTACCGTTTATATGTTGAATCATCTAGGATTAAATGTAGGAGAAAGTTTTGCTGCAATGAATGAAAAAGGCTACACAAAAATCTTTGATTTCGACCCGAATAATAAAAGTTTCTTTATTAAACAAATTTTAGCGGGAGCCTTCATCACGATTACCATGACCGGAATTGATCAGGAAATGATGCAGAAAAGTTTATCGGTAACAAAACTGAAAGATTCCCAGAAAAATATGGTTACACTTGGCTTTATTTTATTAGGTGTAATTTCATTATTCCTTTACATGGGAGGACTTCTTCACCTTTACGGAGCCGAACAAAATGTAGCAAGCTCCGGAGATCAGTTATTCCCTGATATCGCTTTGAATCACATGCCTCCGTTTATCTCCATTATCTTTATTATTGCTTTAATTTCGGCGTTATTTCCGAGTGCGGATGGAGCGATGACAGCTTTAACCTCGTCTTTATGCATCGATATTTTCGGGATGAGAGAAAAAAACCAGTGGGATGACGGAAAAAAAGAAAAGTTCAGAAAGAATGTTCACCTGCTTGTAGCACTTTCTTTCCTGATTATGGTGATTATTTTTAAAGTAATTAATGACAACTCCATGATTGGTTTAATTCTTAAACTGGCTGGATTCACTTACGGCCCACTTTTAGGATTATTCGCTTTTGGAATTTTCACGAAATATAAAGTAAAAGATAACCTAGTTCCTTTTGTTTGTATTGCAGCGCCGGTGATCTCTTTTTTTATCGATAAATATCAGGAAACATTTTTTGGAGAGTTTAAAATTGGACTGGAATTATTGATTATCAATGGATTGCTTACATTCTTTGGACTTTGGTTGATTAGAAAGAAATAATTATTTCAAGTTTTGGATAAAGCCAAGTTTGAAGTATATTTTTTTAAGGACTAAAGCCCGTTCCTATTGAATGTTGAATTGTAGATTTTTAAAGATTTATATAAATCATTAATTTACATTTTAGTTATCATTTCAAATAAGAAAAGCTTCACTTCTAAATTCATTGTATGGCCGAGATTCTTCCTTCGTCAGAATGACAAAAATGCTTCTAACTGACAGAAAAAAATAAAAATACTTATCATAAAGCAATTAAAAAATATTGAAATCCGGACATAAAATCCGGGTTTTTACATTTCCATAAGCCACTAAAAAATTGTAGCTTTGTCTGTATATAAACCCTATACAATGAGTAAAAGTATCGAAGAGTTGAAATCTCTTACTACACAAATCAGAAGAGACATTTTAAGAATGGTTCATGCTGTAAATTCCGGTCACCCGGGAGGAAGTTTAGGTTGTACTGAATTTTTCACAGCCCTGTACGGAAAAGTAATGAACTATAAACTCCCTTTCACAATGGAAGGTAAAAATGAAGATCATTTCTATCTTTCCAACGGACATATTTCTCCGGTATTCTATTCTACTTTGGCAAGATTCGGCTTTTTTCCGGTGGATGAGCTGAGAACTTTCAGAAAATTAGATTCAAGGTTACAAGGTCACCCTACCACTCACGAAGGACTTCCTGGTGTAAGAGTTGCTTCCGGCTCTCTTGGGCAAGGGCTTTCTGTAGCGCTTGGAGCTGCTCAGGGTAAGAAATTAGACGGTGACAACTCTATCGTTTATTCTTTACATGGAGATGGTGAATTGCAGGAAGGTCAAAACTGGGAAGCAATCATGTATGCTGCCGGTAAAAAAGTAGACAATATCATTTCTACCATCGATTATAACGGACAGCAAATTGACGGAAGTACTGAAAATGTACTTTCTTTAGGAAATCTTCATGCAAAATTCGAAGCTTTCGGATGGACTGTTCTAGAAGAGAAAAACGGTAACGATCTTGAAGCTGTTATCGCTATCCTTGAAAAAGCAAAAACTGAGACAGGAAAAGGAAAACCTGTAGTTATTCTTCTTCATACAGAAATGGGTTATGGCGTAGATTACATGATGGGAAGCCACGCTTGGCACGGAAAAGCTCCGAACGACGAGCAGTTGGATACAGCATTCAAGCAATTATATTTAGAAGCTCCTGCGGATTATTAATTATAAATGATAAATTATTAACGATAAATGATGATTGCAAATCTTTAAAATATCATTAATCACCTGTCATTTATCAATTATTAAAAACTTAAGTAAAATGAAATTTACATATACAGAAAAAAAAGATACACGTTCAGGGTTCGGAGCCGGATTAGCTGAATTGGCAGATAAAAATCCTAATGTTGTAGCACTTTGTGCAGACCTTATCGGTTCTTTGAAAATGGAGAAATTCATTGAAAAAGCTCCGGAAAGATTCTTCCAGACTGGTATCGCAGAAGCAAATATGATCGGTCTTGCGGCAGGTCTTAGCATTACAGGGAAAATTCCTTTTACGGGAACTTTCGCTAACTTTTCTACTTCTAGAGTGTACGACCAGATTCGTCAGTCTGTCGCCTATTCAAATAAAAATGTAAAAATCTGTGCTTCTCACGCAGGTCTTACGTTGGGAGAAGATGGTGCTACTCACCAGGTTCTGGAAGATATCGGAATGATGAAAATGCTTCCGGGAATGACGGTTATCAACCCATGCGACTACAACCAGACTAAAGCGGCTACTTTGGCAATTGCTGATTTTGAAGGTCCTGTTTACCTCAGATTCGGAAGACCGGTAGTTCCTGTTTTCATTCCGGAAGATATGCCTTTCGAGATCGGAAAAGGAATCATGCTTCAGGAAGGAACTGATGTAACGATTGTTGCAACAGGTCACCTGGTTTGGGAGTCTTTGGTTGCTGCCGATGAGCTTGAAAAAGAAGGTATTTCTTGTGAAGTGATCAATATTCACACCATTAAACCTTTGGATGAAGAAATCATCTTAAAATCTGTTGAAAAAACAGGGAAAATTGTAACTGCTGAAGAGCACAACTACCTTGGTGGTTTAGGCGAATCTATCGCGGGAATGTTGGCTAGAAAAAGACCAACAAGACAGGAATTTGTTGCGGTAAACGATACTTTCGGAGAATCTGCAACGCCTGCTGAACTGATGAAGAAATATAAAATCGACTCAACTGCAGTAAAAGAAGCGGTGAAAAGAATTTTAGATAAATAATTTCTTTTGAAATATATTTTGAAAAGCATCCGTTTTTGGATGCTTTTTTATTTTGATTTTTAGTTGGAATTTTGCAAAGACGCAATTTTTTTTTGATTTTTAATACTGTTATAAGACGCAAGAAATCAAAGATTTTCTTTTATGCATAATCAATTTCGAAGTTAAAATCCTTGCCCCTTAAAGTTTAATTAATAGAAAATAAAAGTCATTGCGCCTTTGCGAATTCCTACTAAAAAAACTATTTAAACTTTCGATCTTCTTCTTTTATCTCCAAATCATTAATGCTTGCATACCTTTTTGCCATCAGGCCATTTTCATCAAACTCCCAGTTTTCGTTGCCGTACGCTCTGAACCAGTTTCCTTCTTTGGTTTGATATTCATATTCGAAACGGACTGCAATGCGGTTTTCGGTATGTGCCCAATATTCTTTTTTCAGTTTATAATTCAGTTCTCTTTCCCATTTACCGCTGAGAAATTTCACGATTTCTTCTCTGCCGTTAACGAACTGATCTCTGTTTCTCCATTCGCTGTCGATGGTATACGCTTTGGAAACTCTTTCAGGATCCTGGCTGTTCCATGCATCTTCTGCTAATTGAATTTTTTCTAATGCTGTTTCTAACGTGAAGGGCGGGAGTGGATGTTTCTGTTCCATAATAAGTTAAATTAGTTGGGTGATTATTTTTTTTGCTTTTTCTATTAATTCGTTTGATTTAAAGAGCTGACTTTCAATGATACTGCTTTCAAATAAAAGATAAATATGATCCGATAAGTCTTTATCTTCCATTAATTCTGAAAAATAATTCCTGAGATCTTTTTTATGATTTTGAATGACCTTTAAAATTTTTACATTATCCGTAGGAATTTCAGAAAGAATGTTAAGGAAGCTGCATCCCCGGAAGTTTTCTTTTTGGTTCATGTAGATTAAAAAATCAAAAGAAGCCATCAGTTTTGATTTTACCTCTTTTTCTTTCGATACAAAGCGTTTCAGCTCATTAAACCAATAATCATGTCTTACGTTCAGAAACTCGACGCAAAGGTCTTCTTTGGACTTAAAATATTGGTAAAAGCTTGCCTTTGCGACATTCGCCTCAGCAATAATCTGATTGATTCCCGTAGAGTTGTAGCCCTGTTTAGTAAACAGTTCGAAAGTCGTTGCAATAATTCTTTCTTTTGGTGATGGCATGTTTTATTTTTTAACAAGTCAAAGATAGATTAAAATTTTAAATACAGACAGACTATTCTGTCTATAATTATAATAGGAAAACATCAATAGTTATTAAATTGTATAAATGTTAAGATCAGAATTTTTTTTAATTAAACTTGAAGATATTTCCTAAAGGGCACTTCGGTAAGCAAATAATATATTCTAAACTTAATTAAATGGAAAGACTTCGACCCTAGCCCCGATTGCAACGACATCCTTTTTGGGTACGGCTGTATCCCGAAACTTCGGGAGGAAGCCCTACCCAAAAAGATACAGTGGAAAGCGGGATTAAGCTCCTAATCAAAATTATATGAAACGTCGATATAAGTTTGGCTAAAGCCTCCCGAATTTGTAAATGAAAAAAGCGGACTAAAGTCCGCTTCTATTGATATTTAATATTTTAATCTTTAAGGATTTAATTCTTTAATTTAAATAGAAAGATTATTTAAAGAACTTCCACTTCGGGATAATAGCCAGCATCCCAAAACCTGTAAATAAGAAAAGATTGGTAACATCCGTATACAGGAAAGTTGAAAGGTAATAGCTATGCATAAAAAAGTGTAATACCAGTAAAGCAGGAAAGGCAAAGATCCCGATTTTTCTGTAAAAATACATCAGCACCAGACTTACCGCCATTAATGCATCAATTGCGAAAACAGTGTATGCATACCAGGCCGGAATATTCAATGTTTCATGTTGCAGGTATTCATCAAGATCAATCCCGAATCCCATTAGCGTAAACAACATTAAGGCTGCAAATGCCAGAATAAATCCCCATCCTTTTTTCGGATCTTCATCAAAATAGCTGTATTCTTCCATAGGTACAAAAATAAAGAACTTATGAGAGATTTCATAAGTTCTTTTATATAATTCGTTTAAAATTTGATTATACAGAGATAGCGTTGATCAGTCTGTTTTTATCACTCAAGAATTCTTCCATAGAAATCATACTTTCAGTTCTCATTACATCCTGAATATCATCTATCTGATAGATAATTCTTTTCGCATCATCAGTATTTTTAGCTCTTACTTTACAGAAGATGTTATATTTTCCGGAAATTACACTTGCTTCAATTACGTTAGGAAGTGTTGCCAACTCTTTCAAAACCTCCTGAGTTCTGTTAGATTTTGTTAACAAAATTCCGATGAAAGCTGTGAAGTGATAGTCTAACTTTCCATAATCGATGTTAAGAGATGATCCCAAAATAATACCTGCATCCTCCATCTTTTTCACTCTTACGTGAATTGTACCTGCAGAAACATCCATCTGCTTTGCAATTTCTGTAAAAGGCATTCTTGTGTTTTCTACTAAGAAATCAAGAATTTTCTTGTCTATTTCGTCCAGTTGATAGTTCATATTAGTTAAATTACAATTTCTTTAAAAAATCTACGTATTTTTTGCAAATTTATGAAAAATAATTTAACAAAAAAAATTATCTCAAACATTAACAATAATTAACACGGATGATAAAAATCATTAAAATATTCTAATTATTTACCGTCCGATTTTACAGAATCTGTTTTTATTTCCTGCTGCATCTCTGGTTGTTTTTTATCTTTTTTCTTCTTTTTGAAGATAGAATTAAAACTCTTAGTCCAGACAATACCACCTCCATACGCCTGATTGGCAGTACCGTTGGATCCGGCACCGTTTACCATACCGATATTGGATGGTTTGGAATATCCTCTTAATACAAGACTTCCGTCATTTTTTTTCGAAATATCATATTCTATCGTTCCTTCTCCGGAAAGGTAATTGGTTTGTGTATTCTCTGTTTTTGTTAAAGGAATTCCCAAACCTGTCTTCACCTTTATTCTTGGTGAAAGTGCAAAGCTTACTCCTGCATTTGCCCTGTCTCCCGTATTGGAATATTGATCTCCTTTTACATAATTAAGGTCGATCTGGAATTCGTTACTCATTGCATTCAAAACAGAACCTAATTGCTTTAAAAGTATATTATATCCTGAAGATTCCGCTACTCCTGCAACATCCACATCCACTCCACCGGTATTGGAAACATTGAAACTGCTTAGTAACAGCACCGAACCAAACTGAAGAACCTTCTCCCCTTCCTGACTCATTTTTGCCGCCAGCGTCTCTTTTACCTGGCTGGAAACATCGAGTGCCGTTACATTAAGATCTACTTTCGGATCTACAAGAGACTGTGTAATATTGGCCTGAAGCAAAATACTGATCGGCTGAATACTCCCCATATTCAGATACTCTCCTGCGTTGGAAACCATTCTTACATAATTGGCTGTAATATCAAGAGCAGGCTTCATTGCATCACCATCCCAGCGGATGCTGCTGCCTTTTTCGATCTGGAAGGTTTTATTCAGAATAGCTTTTGAGATAAAGGTTCCGTTATCGACTCTATACGTCCCGTTCATGGCAATATTTCCCTGTCTGCTCATCTGGAAGCGCAGTTTTTCGGCCGCACCTTTTACCATGATGCTACCGACATCATCTCCAATCAGAACGTTTACTGTAGTCCCTTTATCCACATCCAGAGCAAAATCGATATTCATATTGGCTCCGGATTTTTTCTTTTCATCAAGCGTTACCAATCCGTTTTTTCCTTCTTTTAAGAACCTCAGCATTTTAAATTCTTCCACATTCGAAGTTGAGCCTGAATTAAATGTAAACGTACTTCCGCTCAAAGCTTTCATATTCGGGGTTGATATGCTTAAACCTGAAACAGGTCCGTCCACATATAAGTCTCCCTGTCCGTAAACTCTTCCCCAAAACAGGTCGAAATCTTTCTGAGTGGTATTCAGCATCAATAAATTATCAGCTCTCATTACCAGGTTGACCCCCATCGAAGAAAGAGTTTCAAACTGGATCGCACCCGAAATATTTCCTTTAGAATTTGTTCTTCCGTCGTGTACTTCAACATTATTCAGGATTGCCAGACCTCTGGTTAAAGGAATGATCGTATCGTCGAACGAATAATCGACTCCTGTAAACAGTAATTTTAATCCAAAATCCTTTAAAGCAATATCCCCGCTATAATCCAGATCACTGAATTTTCCTGCAATTTTAAGATCACCTGTAGCTTTTCCTCTTAAATTCCCAAAAACCGTAGTGACAAACTGCTGGGCGAAAGCTACATCAAATTCTCTCATTTCTGCCGTAAGATCGATAGTAGGTGAAGCTGTGTTATTATTTACCGTTCCGGTAACATGAAGGCTGTTATTTCCTATAATACCTGCAGAATTTACTTTTACATCAACATCATATACATTCAGAGAATAGCTGTTCGTGGCAGAAATCGTGATATCTCCCATGTCATTTCCGTTCATCATGATGTCATCGATCGTCATATCAACTAATGGCTGAAGCGTATTTTTGTCCATCTTGATCTGAACATTTCCGTTGGCCAGACCTTTGATATTCATAGCATTTCCGCCTGCCTGCATTTCGAGTAGTTTTTCGATGGCGAAATTGTCGACTTCAGCATCTACATAAAAATCTTTAGCAGATTTGAACTGAGCTTCTTTTATAAACAATGCGCTGTTATCCGAGAAAACTCTAAGATTCTGAATATCAAAATCACCCTCTTTCTTCCGATAGGTTATGGAATGATTAAGATCGGGACTTGTATCAATGGCCCAGGTTACATCATTAAATTTAACTTCCGTCGGTTCAAACCGGAATACAAAATCACCTCCTGCATTGGTCGACTGATTAACATTGATTGCATATTGCTTCAGATTATCATCCAGTTCATCCTCCGGGCTTCCGTGTTTAAATTTTGTAGCTAAATGAAGAATCGAGTTATTTTCATTTCTTCCGCTTAATGTAATATCTTTAAGAACATTTTTATTATACAAAACCCGACTGATCCTTGCATAGATCTGCTCATCAAGATTTGCCGTGTTAATTCTCACCATCACACTGTCGACCATTGCACTGTCTTTGGTGATTTTATCTCTTTCATTGATTTTATATTCAGGATTTGCTGCTGCCAATGCTTTATCAGCTTCTGTAATTTCCTGAGTCTTGGTCATGATATATTTCAAAGAAGCGGCATCAAGATTTAAGATAAGATTATTTGAATTTCCATCATACTGACCTTCCACTTTTGCTCCCTGAGGAATTTTAAGATCCGGCAAAAAATAGCTTACCAAACCCTGCTGAACATCAAAATCCATAGCAAAGTTCTGACCTCTGTATAATTTTCTCGGAGCCGGACCGACTAAAATTTTGTTTAATCCGTTTTCCACCATTCCTGCAAGATCTGCAAGATTATATCTTCCGGAAATTTTGCCGTTCACCGCTCCCGGAGCATCAACATCGATCAAACGACTGCCATTTTCAACGAAAGTTTTTACCTTAGCATTTGGGATAGAATATTTCTGGGTTGCCGTGGCAAAATTAATTCCGTTGGCTTCAATATCCAACGTTAAATCATTAACAGAAGTCATTGCCATTTTACCGTTTACCTTTCCGCTTACGATCTGGTTTCCGGGCTTATCGGTGAAATAGTTCATGTTTAAATAGTTAACATCGGCATCCACGTTCATAGAAATTCTCGGAGTACTGAAATCAATCAAACCTTTTACCGTAGCCTTGGCTTGCTCATCGTTAATGGTAATTAAACCATTGTATTTTTTATGATCCAATAATCCGTCCAGATACAGATTATTGATCTCTTTATTCATAATTTCAATACTTGAAATCTGAGATTTTGTCGTTAATCTCATGGTATTGACATCGAAACTTTGTCCGTTGATATCAAACCTTCCGGAAATCAATCCAACCGATTTATTTTTGGTAATCACAGAAGTATTTAAGTCTTTTACTTCCGCAATTCCGACGTATTTTGGCATAGCTGAACTGTATTCAGTCAAAGCAAAATTTGTGATCTTGGCCTGCCCGATTCCTGTCATCAGATTTCCGCTGGAAACATACACCCGATTCGGATTTACACTTGCCGTTCCGTTGTATTTCAGTTTTCCGAAGTCATCAGCAAAATTCTTCATTTTTTTAGAAATAAATGAAGGCATCATTGCTTTAAGATCTTTATAGGTAAAATCTGCAGAAAGATTGTTGGTTTCAATTAAGAAATTACCTTTCAGCAAACGGTCTACGTTCATTGTCTTCGTAGCAATGTTCACATCAGGATTTCGGATGAGGAAATTATCCAGCTTAAAATCATTCAACGGCCCCGTCATTGCGCCGGAAACGTTGAAAGGTTTGAAATTATCCCAGTTGGTTACAAAATAGCTGATGTCATAGCCACTCAGCTGGCTTCCCTGCTTAAGATTCATGTCCCATTTCACTTTATCAGCAAAATCTGCCCAGGATCCATCGTCATGAAGATTGAATTTGATGTCGCCCTGCAAAAGAGTATGATCGGTATTTAAAGTCAATTCTTTTAAGAACAGATATTCCGGGGTCATTGAAAGTTCTGTCGAAAAAGTATCTACAAAATGAGATTTTCCCCATCTTGTTGTGATGAAAGACATATTATTAATTAAAGCTGAAATATTTCGCCCGTTGACTTTTACATTCGGAGCTTTGAGGTTGAAATTTTTTGCGGTAAGCCATTTCCCGGCTTCTCCGGGAGAATTTAAATTAACAATAGAAACTTTGGAATCAATGATCTGAAGCCTAGAATTTAACTGAAAAGGTGGTTTACTCGGGTCCCTTTTTTTCCCGTTGTCGAATAATTGGGTAAAGCGGATAAAGTTTGAAATACTGTCGCCTTTATAGGTAATGACTTTAACATCAGCATTTTTTAAGGTCAAAGAATTGAAACTTAAAGAATTATTTTCGCCGATATTTGTTGCCAAAGAAAACCAATCCGAATTTGCGGTGAACTCTTTAACTGTAATAAAATTAAACCCTTTATTATCTTTAATCTTCAGACCTTTAATCTTTACATTACCGAAAAAATTTACCTCAACACTTTCGGTTGACATCTGTGCTTTGAAATCCCGGTTAACAAGCTTTAAAGCCTGATCGGCAGCCCATTGCTTAGTAACAGGAAGATTAATCGTAATAAAAATGGCAGCCACCAGGCTAAGGCCAAGCCAAAAGAGAATCAGTAAAAGTTTTGCCCACCAGGAATAGCTTGTAACATCTTTTACCGCCTGTTTTCCGAATTCTTCGGCAGTCTGAACAGGATGATGAATCGCATCTGATGCCAGCTCAGATGCTTCTTTAACTGTTTCTTTTACAATTCCTTCCGCATTTTCAACAGCTTTATGTACCTGATCACCTAAGTTTCCAGCTACTGATTTTTTGTTCTCATTCTCGTTATTATTCTCTAACTTTGCCATTATTATGAGCGACTCTATAATTTTAGGTATTGAATCGTCATGCGACGATACATCAGCAGCTATCATCAAGGGAAATTCTATTCTTTCGAATATTGCAGCGAATCAGGCTATCCATAAAGAGTATGGAGGTGTAGTACCCGAACTGGCTTCGCGTGCGCATCAACAAAACATTATTCCCGTTGTTGAAAAATCTTTAACTAAAGCAAATATACAACAAAATGCAATTTCTGCGATAGGATTTACACGTGGCCCTGGACTTTTGGGATCTCTTCTTGTAGGAACTTCATTTGCTAAGTCTTTGGCAATGAGTTTGGATGTTCCGTTAATTGAAGTAAACCATCTCCAGGCGCACATTTTAGCCCATTTCATCGAGGATGCAAATCCTGTGCCGCCAAAGTTCCCTTTTCTGTGTCTTACGGTAAGCGGCGGGCATACCATGATTGTTTTGGTGAAGGATTATTTTGAGATGGAAATTATCGGAAAAACCATTGATGATGCAGCTGGAGAAGCATTCGACAAAATTGGAAAAATCTTTGATCTTGATTATCCTGCTGGTCCTATTATCGACAGACTGGCAAAAGAAGGAAATCCTGATGCTTTTAAATTTAATAAACCTAAATTAGAGGATTACGATTATTCTTTCAGTGGTATTAAGACTTCTGTATTATATTTTATCCAAAAAGAAGTTAAAAAAGATCCTGATTTTATTAAAAACAACATGAATGATCTTTGTGCTTCCGTGCAGAAAACCATCATTGAAATTTTGATGAATAAATTGGAGAAAGCAGCAAAAGATATGAATATTAAAGAAGTTGCGATCGCAGGAGGAGTTTCCGCCAATTCAGCTTTAAGAAAAGCAATGCAGGATAATCATGAAAAATTAGGCTGGAATATTTACATCCCAAAATTTGAATATACAACCGATAATGCTGCGATGATTGCCATGGTGGCTCAGTTGAAATTTGAAAGAGGAGAATTTACGGATTTAAGAACTTCCGCAACGGCAAAGTACGATCTATGAAAATATTGTTAGAAGAAAAAGTACTTGGAACTCATTCTAAGAAAAACTCAAAATATTATTGGGTATTGGAAACGATTACAGGTAAAAATGATGTTACACAGGAATTTGCAGAAGACGATTTTCAGATGACAAGTTCGGAAACGGGATATATTCAGAACATCAAAGAAGAAATTCTTGAGAAAATAAATGCTGAGAATGTTTTTAGTTTTCATTATGAGCCGAAAGAAGGAGATTATCTATCGATTAAAAACAATCTGAGAAAAAATGAATATCTGAATATGATTTTCCTGAATAATGTTTGGGTTGAGGAAATTTACGCGTGTACTTACCGTGATTGTGAAGGCGATGTTTACACGACTATAAAAACCGGAGTGGCATTTTTAAGCGAAAATGAAATCTACTTTTAATCATTACTTATCAATAAAATTCGGGCATATTCTAAATATTTAAATATGAAACTTTTTTTTGGAGAAATAAATAACGGAAAAGCAATCATCAACGACGAAGAACAGCAACATATTGTAAAAGTTCTTCGTATGAAAAACGGAGAAGAAATCCATGTGACGGATGGAAAAGGAAATCTGGCATCCGGAAAACTTCTGATTGAAGGCAAAAAAGCAAATATTGATGTTGATGAAATTAAATTCGATTTTCCTGATTTTAACCCCAAACTTCATATTGCAATCGCTCCCACGAAAAATATAGACCGTATTGAATTTTTTGTAGAAAAAGCTGTTGAAATGGGAATTTCCGAGATCACGATTTTACAAACCGAGAAAACAGAGCGTAAAAATATCAATATCGATAAATTGAGAAAACAGGCGATTGCGGCTTCTAAGCAAAGTCTGAGATTTCATTTTCCTGTTATTAATGATTTAACTAAAATTCAGGATTTTCTGAAAAATATTAATCCCGAAAGTACTTTTATGGCGCATTGTCATGAGAATTTGGAAAGAGTTGATTTAAAAGAAATTCCAAAGCCTGAAAATATCACGTTTTTGATTGGTCCTGAAGGAGATTTTTCTGAAAAAGAGATCTCGTTTTTAGCTGAAAATAATGTTAAAGCCGTCTCATTAGGCAACCAAAGATTGAGAACGGAAACGGCGGGGATTTTTGTGGCGGCTTGGAATTATAATATGATGATTTAATAATCGCCACCTTCCACCTCTTCTGAAGTTTTTATAAATTTTCCGTTTTTGTATTTATACGTTTCAAAATGATATTCTGTGGGACCAACATGATATTTGGAAATAATCTCTTTACTTCCTTTATTGATTACAGGACTTAAAATACTACTAAAAGATTGACAAAAATCGTATTTCTTACTTTTATTGTTATAAATCCATAAATAATATTCTGCATTCACCATCCCAACAAATTTTATGAGTTTAATATCCTGATGACCATCAAAATTCCAGTCTTCATGGGAAGAGAAATCAAATTCATTATCATGAAAGATAAACGCAGAATCTTTGGGAATTTTTATTTCCTGTATAAGTTTACCTGATTTAAGAATTTTTATTTTTCTAAAATTGACAACCTTATTTTTCTGCTCTTCACAATAAATTTTATATTTGAAATTATTGTTTGCTTTCTCAATAATATATTTGTTAACAATTTGTGATCTCTCTTTCTCTTCTTCCTGCTGAATTTTTAAAATTTCTTCATCACTCAGTTTCTTTTCAGGCTGATTATCTCTTATAACTACAGGAGAATCCTGTGTAGGTTTCATTTCAGCTGAATTTACTTCTTCGGCTTTTTTACACGAGAAAAAAGTGAGTAAAACAAGTAAGAAGATATCGATTCTCATTAGCTAAATTCAATATTATTATCCTTCAAATATTTATCAAAAATCTGCTGCCCGCTTCTGATCGAGTTTACCGCCCAAAGAATTTTCTTTCTTAACAATTTTTCTTCGTTTAATTTATAATCAATATCAGATTTTATCAATTTTTGCTTTAATTCATACATGCAAATTGAAGCAGCTACCGAAACATTAAAACTTCTTGTAAAACCATACATCGGAATCGCCAAAGTTTCATCCGCAAAATCCAGAATTTCCTGAGAAACACCTTCCATTTCGGTTCCGAAAACCAAAGCAATGGGTTCTGTAATTTCGTATTCAGGTAACATTTTTGCGTTGTTCTCCAACGAGACCACTACTATTTTATACCCTCTGTCTTTAATTTTTTGGAAAGATTCTAAATTTCTTGGCATTTTTTCTACCTCAACCCAAGTATCAGCGCCTTTTGTAACACGTAAATTAGGCTCAAAACTATACTCTTCCTGCAAAGCCACCACTTTATGAAAACCACAGGCTTCCACAGAGCGTACAATCGCTGCCGCATTTCGAAACTGATAAATATCTTCCACCACAGGAAGCACAAAGTCTGAACTTTCAGGTGAGAAATGTTCAATTTTAGATAATCTTTCTTCGGTTAAAAACTGCTTTAAATACTCAAAAGTTTTTGCTAAATCTTCCATTCATTTTCAAATCTTTGCAAATTAACGTAATTTTGGTCAGATTTAAAATTCTAGAAAAGTCCTGTATGAAAAGAAAAGTCCTGTTGATATATACTGGTGGAACCATTGGTATGGAGAAAGATTATGAAACCGGAAGTCTTCGCGCCTTTGATTTTGGAAATATTTTTGAAAAAATGCCCGAAATGAAACTGATGGAATGTGAAGTTTTTGTACATCCTTTCGAAAAACCACTCGATTCTTCTGATATGGGACCTAATGAATGGAGAATGATTGCCAATCTTATCTTTGACAATTATAAAAAATACGACGGCTTTCTGATTCTTCATGGAACGGACACGATGTCCTACACGGCTTCAGCATTAAGTTTCATGCTAAAGGGATTAACAAAACCTGTGATTTTAACAGGTTCACAGCTTCCGATTGGAGATTTAAGAACCGATGCAAAGGAAAATCTGTTGACAAGTTTATATTATGCAAGCTTGTACGAACAAAATGAAGCAGTTATTCAGGAAGTTGCGATTTATTTTGAATATAAATTATTAAGGGGAAACCGAACGCTGAAATATTCTGCGGAGTATTTTGACGCTTATGCAAGTCCGAACTACCCTATTCTCGGACAATCCGGGGTTCATTTAAATATTATTAAAGATAATCTTCACCGTCGTGATCCCAAGATTGAATTTCATGTAGATGATCATATTTCTGAAGATATTATTTTTTGGAGAATTTTTCCCGGAATGAATTTGAAACATTTCAAGGAAATTCCTAATATGAAAGTTCTGATTCTTCAGGTTTTTGGTTCGGGAACGATTTTCAGCAGTGAAAAAACAGTGGAAACACTACAGCAAATCCGAAATAACGGGACTGAAATCGTAGTGGTAAGCCAGTGTATTTCAGGAGGAATCTCGTTCGGAAAATATGAAAACAGTAATATTTTCTCAAGAATTGGAGCCATCAGCGGAAAAGATATTACGGCCGAAAGCGCCATTACAAAAGCAATGCATTTAATTGACAATCCTAATTACGAAGGAAGTTTTGCCGATAATTTTGCAAAAAGTCTTTGTGGAGAAATTACCGTATAAAATCGAATGAATAATTTGCATATTCAAGAAAATACTCTATTTTTGCAGTCTCAAATAAAGAGAGGTGTCCGAGTGGTTGAAGGAGCTACCCTGGAAAGGTAGTATACGGGTAACTGTATCGAGGGTTCGAATCCCTTCCTCTCTGCAATAGACTTGTAAATCAATGATTTATGAGTCTTTTTTATTTTACAATGCCTTTATTCTAAAGTCTTTAACAATTCCTTTGGATCAGTCTCAAAAGTTGGGGAGAAAATAAAAATAGTAACTTTGTGGAATGTTAAATGATGCTGAAATTCTGAAATTATTCTTACCCGAATTATTAATTGAGCACTTTGAGATGATGAAATTTGAGGAGGAAAATA
>NZ_FQUT01000006.1 GCF_900129245.1 Chryseobacterium arachidis | reverse complement strand
GTTACAATTCCAGAATCAGACATTATTTGGCAAGATTTAAAAGAAAGACAAAGTGTTATTCTAAAAAACAATATATGTTAGAGAACTCATTAAAGTTATTATTTTTAAAACTTAATAACCAATTAGATATCTTAATTTAACAATGCCAAATATTTTTATACACTATCTAACGAAAAAACCTTCCGGTAGGAAGGTTTTTTCGTTAATATTATAGACTGTTAATATCTAATATTATATATAATGATTAAAAGTTCAATTATTTTAATAGGTGTTCAAAAGTATTGCCTTGCCTAATATCTCCGGAATTGTATCCGTTCATAAACCATTCTTTACGCTGTGCAGACGATCCGTGGGTAAAACTTTCCTGATTCACATATCCCTGAGATCTTCTTTGGATATTGTCATCTCCCACAGCTTCGGCAGCTTCTATCGCAGACTGAATATCACCAGGTTCTAAAATATGCTCTCTGCTGTCGGTTCTTTTTGCCCAAAGCCCCGCATAGAAATCGGCCTGAAGCTCTGTGGCTACAGAAACTCTGTTCAACTGCTCTTCAGAATAATTACCACTGGTTCTTGCCCGGTTGGTTTCATCTAAAACACCTAAAAGATTCTGTACATGATGTCCCATTTCATGCGCCATGACATAAGCAATGGTAAACTCGGTAACCTTCGCCCCGAATTTAGACTGAAGCTCATTGAAAAAACTCATATCCATATAAACGGTCTGATCGGCAGGACAGTAAAAAGGTCCCATTGCAGCCTGTGCGGTTCCGCATCCTGAATGTGTTGTGCTTTCAAATAAAACCACTTTTGCAGGTTGGTACTGGATGTTGTTTTCTGCAAAAACTTTAGCCCATGTTTCTTCGTTTTCCGCGGTAATCATCTTGATGAATTCGCGAACTTTGAGCTCATCAGGGGTTAAATCCCGTTGTTCTGTCCTTGCCGAATTGCTACCTCCCATGCTCCCAGAAGAAAGAACGGAAGAAGGATCTCCGCCAAGAAAAAATATAATTGCTGCGATAATCAAAGTTCCGAGACCTCCGCCGACGATAGCCCCGCTACCGCCTGAACCTCGCCTATCGTCTACGTTATCGCTTCTGTCGTCTGTCCATTTCATAGTTCGTATTTATTTGTATGTAAATTTAAAATTATTATCATTATTAACACTTTTTATTTATAAAAATATAATGAAAGAAATTTACTAAAGGTATGCCAAATAAAAAAGGAGCTTTAAAGCCCCTCTGTATATTCAATTGTTATATTAATTTTATGAATGTCCGAAACCGATATTTCCTTTTTTACCGGAAAGATTCTTTTTAAAATCGATCATTCTTAATGCTGTAACTGCCGCTTCGACCCCTTTATTTCCTAAGTCGCCACCGCTTCTTGCAATAGACTGTTCTTTGGTATCGTCTGTTAAAACACAGAAAATGGTAGGAGTGTCTGTAAGAACATTACAGTCTTTAATTCCCTGAGCCACTGCCGAACAAACGTAGTCAAAATGAGGAGTTTCTCCGCGGATTACACATCCGATAGAAATTACAGCATCATACTTGCGTTCTTTGCAAAGCTGCATGCTCGCATAGTTCAGTTCAAAAGCACCCGGAACCGGAAAAAGAGTAATATTTTTAGATTTTACTCCTTCTTTTTGAAGAATTTCCAGAGCCGCATCACGAAGATTGTAGGTTACAAAATCATTCCACTCAGAAAAAACAATGCCGATAGAAAACTCATCGGCATTGGTTATATTAAGTGGCTTGTAATCGGAAAGATTAACTGTTGCCATTGTTTAGTAATATTTAGTCATTTCAATATAAGAATCAGACATTCCGTTGTCGTAGTCCTGATATTTTTCGTCAATTGTAGCAAAATACTTTTTAGCCTCTGCATTTTTCTTTAATCCTAATGCAACAATACCAGCTTTTCTCGTGAAATAGTATGCCGTGTACGGATCATCAGAAGCAGTGGTTGCTTTGTCTAATAACTGCAAAGCTTCATCGTTTTTGTTAAGACCCGATTTAGCATCAGCCATAGCACCAAACTTCATTGCCATCATCGTCTTGTTGTCAGATGAAAAACTGTCCAGAAGATCATAAGCTTCCTGGAATTTTCCTTCTTTAAACTTTAATAAACCAGCATTGTAAGCAGAAAGTTTACCGATCTCAGTTCCGGAATACTCGTTATAAGTTCCTAAAAAACCAGGATTTGCAGCAGATTTTCCTCCCAATGCTTCTTTTTCTTTACCATCAGCAAGATTTTTCTGAGCTGCCAGAAAACTTTTTACAGCCTCAGCATTTTTAGGAGCTACAACAAATTGCTTGTAACCGAAGAACCCAAGAACACCCAAAACAAGAACTCCAAAAACAATACCTAATGGTTTTGAATATCTTTCGATGAATCTTTCTGTGTTTAAAGCCTCTCTGTCAAGATCTTTAAAAAACTCAACTGTTTCTTTACCTTCTTGCTCGTTTGTAAGTTTTGCCATAAATTATTAAAAATTGAATTGCAAATTTAATTGTTTCTGAATGATTTACAAAATACTTTGTGCGTATTATTGATTTTATTTGAATAATTCAAGAGAATTGGCAACTGTGAATGTGTGAATTGTGAATTCTAAATTATAAAAAATGCTCTATGAAATTGATTCATAAAGCATTTTAGATGGTATTCTGAAAAGTTTAATATTCTAAAATATGATAAACTTCTGCATTGAATTTGTCTAATTTTTCTTTTCCGTTCAGGTCTTTTAAGCCAATCAGAAAACTGAATTGTGCAACGGTTGCCCCCTGCTTTTCAACTAATTTTGCAGCGGCTTCCGTTGTTCCTCCTGTGGCTAAAAGATCATCATGAATTAAAATTCTTTCTCCTGGTTTTATTTGCCCTTCACGGGTCTCAATGATGGCACTTCCGTATTCCAGATCATATTTTTCTGAAATTACCGGAGGTGGAAGTTTTCCTGCTTTTCTTATTAAAATAAACGGAACTTCCAAAGCAACGGCAATGGCAATACCAAAAAGATAACCACGGCTTTCAATTCCGCAGACTGCATCTACTTTTCCTTTGCTGAAATTTACCAAATCAGCAATTACCTCTTCATATAATCCGGGATTTAAGAAAATAGGAGAGATGTCTTTAAACTGAATCCCGGGAATCGGGAAATCAGGAATATTTTCAATCGTTTCTTCTAATTTCTTAATTAATTTTTGTGCAGCCATTCTTATGGATTGATTTTATAGCTGGAAATTTTCCAGTCTCCATTTACGTTCTTAAGTCCGAAGGTTGCTTTAAGAGAAGTTGTTTTTCCACTTTTATCAGTTACGTCGTATGTTGCATTTACAGTTGCTGCGTTGGTAGTTGAAGCATTGGTCGTAATATTTTTTACGCTTACATTCTTAACTGAACCAAAACCGGATGTCGGGTTAGAGAAAGATTCATAGCTTCCCCAACTTGGGTTGCTCGCCGAATTATATGCCGCTTTTAAGTTTTGAGAACTTACATTATTCAAAAATCCAGATACAATATTTTTAGGATCTGCTGTCGGTTGTTTAGGGGCAGCCGGAGTAGTCGCCGGAGCCGTAGTAGGAGCATTAGGATCTGTAGTACCAGGAGGCACGGTGGCATTCGGGTTGTTCGGATCAATAACTGCCGGATCCTGAATAACTGCTGTAGAATCTACTTTTGGAGGTGCCGGAACATTCAGCAAAGAGCTGTTTACATCTAAACCTATCTTTGTCATTTTAAATGTTTTCGCTGTCGTTTTTACCGAAACCGTAATATCTATTTTGTTATCAACCACTTTAGCCGCAGGAAGTGAAGAGAATTTTAAATTAAACCCTTTGAAATTATTATCCTGCATTAAGTTTTTCGCTGTCGAAAGTTTTACTCCGTTACTGAATACCTCAAGAGTCGCTTCCAAGCCAGCTCCGGTGAAGGCAACAGGGTTCCCTGCGTTATCAACTAATCTTGGAATGATCTGAATAGCTGTTGGTGCTCCCGCTCCGTCATCGCCAGTTGGTCTTGTGGTAATGCTTAATGAATTTGCTCTAACGTCATTTGCATCTCTCTCTTTTGCAGTTTCGTCCCCGAAGATATTCATTTCACCTAATGATGGTGGTGCTGTACTAGCCCATTCGATACCGTTTTTCTGTGCTACCTGGTCTGCCAGTGTCATAATTTCCGGAACTTTTTTCCCGTTGATTAATTGTCCAAGGGCTTTCAATTCGGCAACATCACCATCGGCTTCTACACCAAAGGTTTTTAGAATATAAAGGGCCTCATTAAACTTGATTTGTTTAATAGTAGGAAGACTAGCCGCCATATCGTTGATACTCGACTGCAAAGTTTTAGTATTCGTAGCATCTACATGATCTTTCTTGCATGCTGTGAAAAGCAACAAGCTGAAAATTAGTAGAAAAGAAAACTTTTTCATTTTTTTTCTGTTTACCACAAAAATAATAAAACCTTTATTAATAGAGCAGGTTATTTTTTATTTTGTTGCTCTTTTAGACGGTTCTGAAAAAATGTACTGAAAACGGTCTGCATATTCGGAAAAGATGAATCTTGCCAATAATTTGTACTGTAGTTGCTGTTGTCTGTGTCGAATTTTACTTTTTCCAGATCTTTTTCGTTTTTGAAAGACAATTCTGTAGGGTAAAAATTGTTGTAATTTATTAATTGGTTGTATTCCGGTTCGCTTTTATGTTTTACTTTTAAATATGCAACTTCATTAAATTCTAAAAAATCACGCAATGTTTTCTTAGAATCTTTATCATAAGAAATATTGATTGTACTTTTTAAATCGAAAAATCTATAACCAAGAAAAGCAAATTCCTTTTTTTGTAATGCTTCTCCAGAGATTTCCATCATGTCTTTTTTATCACTTTTTAATTCTTTGATTCTCGTGTTTTTCTTTTGTTTGTAGTCAAGAATAGTTCCTGCATCTTTGATGTCGGGAAGCTGCAAAGAAGAATCGTAACTTAGCGTAAATGTTCTTTTCCTGTCATTTTGTGGTTCTTCAATTTTGAAAATTCTGTATTGTTCTACATTGGTACTTTTCAGTTTTTTTGTACTGTTGTCAAAAATATAGGTGACGATTCCGTCGGCATAGCAGTTTACGGTATTGTTTACGGTAAGATAAGAATTGAAGTTTCCTTTTACGAAAATGTATTTCGCAGGTTTTGTATTTTTAATAACAACCGTTTCAATATCTCTTACATTATCAATTATTTTAATAACGTCTTGATTTAAATCTGAATAAGAAAGAGTCGCTACAGGATAATTATTATATACTACCTGAAATTTTTCCTGATCGGGTTTTAACGCTTGTTTCTCAATTTTACCATCGATGTCGGAGTATGCCAGAATACTGCCGTCTTTTCCGAAGACAGAAACTTTGGGAAGAGGTTTGTTTGTTTTTTCCGAAAGAAAGGTGATGGTCTGTGCATTCACAAAACCAAGTATTGAGAGAAACAGAAATAAAAGGAATTGACTTTTCATAAAAGTTTATTTTGGGTTACAATTTAAATAACAATCAGATTTAATGATAAGACAAGTGAAACTGTAAAAGGTTACCAAAAAATTATTATCGTTCTCGTCATCACATAAAAAAAGACTGATTATTTTACTAATCAGTCTTTTACATATTTATTTTGTTACAAGTCCTTAAAAAGGATATTCATAAATTTCAGATTCGTGAAGGAATGGGTTACCTGTAGGAATAAGTTTAAGTTTAGATAATGCTGTAAGCACTGTAAACATAAATAATCCAACTACGAATAGAAGTGCTCCTAAGATCAGGATGAATACTTCAGGAGTTTTCCAGTATGGTCCTACTGTTCCCGGCATTACCATGTTGAAGTAATCTAAGATGTGCCCACAGATAACGACTACTGCCATGGTTGTAACCACTTTGTAGTTTCTCTTGATGCTGCTGCTTACTAAGATCAATAAAGGTAATAGGAAGTTGATGATTAGCATCGGTAAGAATGTAGGAGAGTAGTGTTGGAATCTTCCGAAGAAGTAGTTAACCTCTTCCGGAACGTTTGCGTACCAATACAACATAAACTGAGCAAACCATGTATACGTCCAAAGCATACTTGTAGCGAAAAGGAATACTCCTAAATCGTGTAAGTGATTGTCATTGAACTGAGGTAAGAATCCGTTTTTCTTTAAATAAACACTTAAAAGGATGATTACCCCGATACCACTTGAAAGGCAGCTAACCATTGAATACCAGATATACATTGTAGAATACCAGTGAGGGTCAATAGACATCAACCAGTCCCAAGCCCAAGCTGCAGAAGCAAACCCGAAGAATGCGATATATCCTACTGCCCATCTGTAAAGCATCTGATACTCAACTTTAGATTTAGTTTCGTCTACTTTTTTAGACTGAGCTTTCAATTTCCAAGCGAAGAAAGAAGCACCTAATACATAGATTAATGTTCTTACTGCATAGAAAGGGATATTTAAGAAGATTCTTTTTTCAAATAAGATCACGTCAAAATGAGCAGACTCAGGGTCTGTCAATTCAGGGTCCATCCAGTGGAATAAGTGACCGTTGTGAGTAATGTTCAGGATCATTAATATAATCAAGATTGCTCCTCCGTAAGGAATATAAGAAGCAATAGCTTCCATTACTCTTGTAATAATAATTGGCCATCCTGCATGTGCAGCGTGCTGAATAGAATAGAAAAATAATACGCAGCAGCTCACTCCAAAGAAAAATACAGCTACAAAATGTATTGCCGCTAAAGGCTGGTTGTGAACCTGCAGGGTAGCGTGCTCCAGATGAGAAGCGTGATCCTGAGGACCTACCATTTCACTTGAGTGGGTAGGAGCAGTATGACCAGCTGCATGAACAGCTTCCATCATGTGCTCTATTTTCTCGGCAGAAATTCCTTTGTTCAAAAAGAAACCAATACCGAATAAAACTAAACCTACAACAAGAAGGATTATAGAAGTTGATTTTAATTTTGGTGAAAAACTATACATTTCTTTTCTTATTTTTTAGTTTCGGTAGTAGTTTCAGGTTTAGCCTCTGCTGTCGTCGCTGTAGCTGCTGCCGGTGCTGCTGCTCCTTTTTTGAAAGCACTCATCACATACATTGCGACTCTCCATCTGTCTCCAGGGTTTAGTTGCCCTGCATAAGATCCCATTGCATTTCTACCGTTTGTTAATACATAATGAACAGATCCCACAGTAATTTCTCTGTCAGCATAGTTCGGTACACCCGAGAATGCTCCTGATTGTACGATTGGTCCTTGTCCATCTCCTCCTGTTCCGTGACAAGCAGCACAAGTTTTGTCGAATAACAGTTTCCCTCTTTCAATATCCTTAGCAGCATTTGCCGGATTTAATGGAGAAGCAGTCATTTTTTTCGAAGCATCATAACCTGCGTTATACTCATCAACGTTTTTTGGAAGTAAACCTTCTTCAAAAATACCGTCTTTATTTTGAGCTACTGATCCTTCTACCGGAGAAAGTCCTGTTGCAAAACTATTTTTAACAAATGCCGGAATTTCATTTTCATGATCTGAATATGCATCCTGAGCTTTCATCAACGGGTCGTAAGCCACAGGGAAGTACATATCCGGGAAGTATACTAAAGGTACATTTTCTTTCGGTCCGCAAGAATTAAGTAACACTGTTGTTAAACCTAAAACTGCTGTAATTCTTAATAGATTCTTTTTCATTTTAAGCGTCTTTAACAGTTATTTCTTCAACTCCAGTTTCAATCAGCAACTGTTTTACAGATTCTACATCTTCAGTTACGAATTCCATAAGGAACTTGTCATCCGTTGTTCTTGGATCCGGGTTTTGTGCAGGAGCTCCAGGATACATTTTATTTCTTACCAAGAAAGTTAATGACATCATGTGAGCGGCACAGAATACCATAAGCTCGAACATTGGCACTACGAATGCAGGCATGTTGTGAGCCCAGTCGAAAGCAGGTTTACCACCGATGTTTTGAGGCCAGTCGTGGTTCATCACATACCAAGTAAGTGTAGCACCGATTGTAACCCCATAACAAGCATAGATGAAAGCAGCATCAGAAATTCTTGTTTTCTTTAAACCTAAAGCTTTGTCTAGTCCGTGAACCGGAAACGGAGTATAAACTTCGTTGATTGCGATTCCTTTATCGTTGAATGCTTTAACGCCGTTCATTAAATCGTCGTCGTCAGCATAAAGTCCGTATACAATTTTAGTGGTGCTCATCTCCTTCTTTTGCTTTATAAGTTTCACCTGAGATTTTCAAAATCGATTTTAATTCAGCCTGTGCAATTACAGGGAATGTTCTTGCATATAATAAGAATAATACAGAGAAGAACCCGATTGTTCCTAAGTATACACCCACATCAATGATCGTTGGTTTAAACATTGTCCAAGATCCTGGTAAGTAGTCTCTAGAAAGGTTGATAACGATGATATCAAAACGCTCAAACCACATACCGATGTTGATGATCAATGCAACGATGAATGTCCAGATAATGTTCGTTCTTAGTCTTTTGAACCAGAAAGAAGCAGGAACAACAAGGTTACAGATAATTAGTGACCAGAAAGCCCACCAGTAAGGTCCAACAGCAGCACCCGGAGAAAGATATGTGAAATCTTCGAATCTAGACCCAGAGTACCATCCGATGAAATATTCAGTTGCGTAAGCTACAGTTACCATACCACCAGTCAAGATGATTACGATGTTCATAATTTCGATATGATACATTGTAATGTAATCTTCAAGGTGACAAACTTTTCTTGCAACTAACAATAGCGTCTGTACCATCGCGAATCCTGAGAAGATCGCACCGGCAACGAAGTAAGGAGGGTAGATTGTAGAGTGCCATCCTTTAATTACCGAAGTTGCGAAGTCAAAAGATACGGTAGTGTGTACTGAGAATACAAGCGGCGTTGCCAAACCTGCAAGAACCAAAGAAAGCTCTTCGAATCTTTGCCAGTGTTTTGCTTTACCACCCCAACCGAATGCAAGGAATGTATAAATTTTCTTAGTCCAAGGAGTTTTCGCTCTGTCTCTGATCATTGCAAAGTCAGGGATCAATCCCATAAACCAAAATACTGTAGATACTGAGAAATACGTAGAGATCGCAAATACGTCCCAAAGTAGAGGAGAGTTGAAGTTCCCCCAAAGAGAACCGAACTGGTTTGGTAAAGGGAATACCCAATATCCTACCCAAACTCTACCCATGTGGATTACAGGGAAGATTGCTGCCTGTACAACCGCAAAGATCGTCATCGCCTCTGCAGATCTGTTTACAGACATTCTCCATCTCTGTCTAAATAATAATAATACTGCGGAGATAAGTGTTCCGGCGTGACCGATACCTACCCACCATACGAAGTTGGTAATATCCCAACCCCAGTTAATAGTTCTGTTAAGTCCCCATGCTCCAATACCTGTTCCGATAGTATAAGCGATACAACCGAACCCATATAGGAATAGAACTAAGGCAGCATATAATGAGATCCACCATAATTTACCTGCTCTTTCTTCGATAGGTCGTGCAATATCTTCTGTGATATCGTGATAAGTTTTGTGACCAATAATTAGAGGTTCCCTTATCGGAGCTTCGTAATGTCCTGACATTTTTTACCTATTTATTATTTAAACTTTATTTTTCTACTCTGTTTCTTACTTTAGTGTGATAGAACACGTTTGGTTTTGTTCCGATCTCCTCTAGTAAATAATATCTTCTGTTTCCGGCATATTGCTTTCTAACTTCAGATTCTTTGTCATTCATGTCTCCAAACTTGATAGAACCAGTAGAACAAGCTTTAGAACAAGCTGTCTGGAACTCTCCGTCTTTAACGATTCTATTCTCTTTTTTAGCTTCAAGAATAGTAGTCTGAGTCATTTGGATACACATTGAACATTTCTCCATAACCCCTCTTGTTCTTACCACTACGTCCGGGTTTAGAACCATTCTTCCAAGATCGTTATTCATATTGAAATCGAACTTGTCGTTCAGGTTATAAGTAAACCAGTTGAAACGTCTTACTTTATAAGGACAGTTGTTTGCACAATATCTTGTACCGATACATCTGTTGTAAGCCATGTGGTTCTGACCTTGCTTACCGTGTGAAGTTGCCGCTACCGGACATACAGTTTCACAAGGAGCGTGGTTACAGTGCTGACACATTACCGGCTGGAAGATTACATCCGGATTATCAGCAGGGTGGTTTAAGGCACCTCCTTCTTTGTTGAATGCTGTTCCGTATAATTCAGGAACTGCCATTCCTTCTTTTAATCCTTCATAAACTTCTACCTTCTGTCTTGAAGAATAGTAACGGTCGATTCTTAACCAATACATATCTCTCGACATTCTGATCTCGTCTTTACCTACAACAGGAACGTTGTTTTCTGCCTGACAAGCAATAATACATGCTCCACAACCAGTACAAGAGTTCAGGTCAATTGATAAGTTGAAGTGAGGTCCGTCCGTATCATCGAAAGCATCCCAAAGATCAATTTTTCTTGCAGGAAGAGCTCCACTGATTGTATGATATTCCAAAGGCTTATTCCATCCGTTGTGCTCATCATCAAATGCTACGTTTAAGAAATCAGCCAAAGGAACTTCCTTCGCAATTTCATAACGTCCCATTAATGTATTTTGAAGCTGGATACCTGCAAATTCGTGGTCTTCTCCTGTTTTTTCGATCTTAACATTAGAAACAACTAAGTTAGAACCGTCAAATAAAGGATAAGCATTTACACCAGTATCAGCTGTCGCTCCTGAGTTTTTCTTACCATATCCAAGCGCAAGACCTACAGATCCGTCAGCCTGTCCTGGTTGTACAAATACAGGAACATCTTTTATTGTAACTCCGTTTACAGTAAGGTTTACGATAGAACCGTCCAACTGCATTCTCGCGTTAAGATCGTTGTCAATACCCAATCTTTCTGCGTCTTTCGGAGACATTGTCAAATAGTTATCCCAAGACATTCTTGTAATCGGATCCGGTAATTCCTGCAACCAAGGGTTGTTTGCCTGAGTTCCGTCTCCCATTGCTGTCTTAGTGTATAATACCAATTCTAAATCTGAAGGTTTGAAACCACTTACTTCAGCAACAGCCTGAGCACCGTTTCCTCCTGCATAAGACAAAGTCGTAGCATTTGTAGAAGCGTTGATACCGTTATATAAAGCTTTGTTGAAAGAAGTTCCTCCTAAAATAGAAGAAGCATTGGCTTTTAAATAATCATAGTAATTATTAGCAGCATTATTTTTACCATTTTTCCAAACCAATAAAGATTCTTCAATCTGTCTTGATTTGTAGATCTTCTGGATCGTAGGCTGCATCAATGAATATACTCCTGTCTGAGGCTCAATATCACCCCAAGATTCCAACCAGTTGGCTACAGGAATTACAGCTTTCGCTGCTTTGTACATTTCATTTTTCTTATCAGCAACTGCGATTACGTAAGGAACTTTTGACAAAGATTTTTTGAAATCTTCACCTTTGTGGTAAGAGTAAATCGGGTCTACATTGTTCGCGATCAATACACCAACCTGTCCTCCGTTTACCCATCCAAGGAATTCCTCGAATCTTGCTTTATCGAAATCTTTCAGGAAGTTTGCTTTACCTGTGAAAGCTACTGATCCTAATTTTTGGTTAATTAAGTGAGCCAAAACTTGAGCACCTTTTGAACCATCAGCAAAAACAACTGCTTTGTTTCCTTTTGCCAATAATTCTTTAGCCAGCTCGGAAGCTGTTTTGTCTGAAGTGCCAGCTCCTAAGATTGCGTTATAAACTTCAACTAATGTTTTGTTTACAGCGCTTGGTTTTAATCTGATTCTTTCGTCAGCATTAGCTCCTGTTAAAGACATATTCGATTCAACCTGAACGTGTCTCAACATATTTTTTCCCGGAGTTCTTGCCACTGCGTAAGAAGATTCCAGACTTCCTGCGTTATAATCTCCTAAGAAATCAGCCTGGAAGGCAACTACCAGCTCAGTTCCCTTAAGATCGTAAACCGGTAATGCTCTTGTACCGAAAACTTCCTGAGCTGCGTCTAATGCAGCAGCATAAGGATAAGCATCATACGTTACTAATTCTGCTGTAGGATATGTCGCTTTAAAATCAGCAAATAATTTTTTGAAAGTAGGCGATGCAAAAGAATGGGATAATAATACGATTCTTTTACCTGCGCCTTTCGCTTCTTCCAATCCTTTAAGTACAAAACTGTCTACTTTATCGAAAGTTTCGTCTTTACCTTCAAATTTAGGCTGCTTTACTTTATCGTTATCATAAAGAGAAAGTACACTTGCCTGAGCTCTTGCGTTAGTTTTACCTAAATCGCCGGCTACTGGGTTTGGTTCAATTTTGATAGGTCTTCCTTCTCTTGTCTTTACTAAAACGCTTGCAAAATCGAAACCGTCGAAATAAGTTGAAGCGTAATAGTTCGGAATCCCCGGAATGATGTCATGCGGCTTTACCACATAAGGAATCGTTTTGATTACCGGAGCTTCACAGGCAGCCAATGTTACCGCTGCAGTAGAGAAACCTAATAGTTTTAAGAAATCTCTTCTTGAAGTTGCGGAACCGTTTTTTTCCGCATCTTCAAGGAAATCTTCTACCGGAATTTCTTCCTGGAACTCTTTCTGAGCCAGCTTATTGTTTAAAGCCGGATCTTTAAGTTCGTGAATACTTCTGAATTGTATTTTGTTTGAAGCCATTTGATACTTCTAATTTTTAGTTATTAATAATGACATTTACCACACTCAAGACCTCCAATTGCATCTACAGTAATCTTACCACCATCTTTAGGGTATTGTTTTTTCAACTTGTCGTGTAGATTCTTGAAGTATTCTTTATTATAACCGTTGTTCATGTCAACTTCTGTAGTTCTGTGACACTCGATACACCATCCCATTGTGAAGTCGTTTGCCATTTGTACAACATTCATTGTATCGATTTTTCCGTGACAAGCTTTACATACAACATCAATTTTGTTGTTAGGATTCTTCTTGTTGAAAGAATTGATGATCGCCTGCTCACCTGCTACTACGTGCTGAGAGTGGTTGAAGTATACGAAGTCCGGCATGTTGTGGATTCTTGTCCATTCAACCGGCTGAGTTTTTCCTGTGTACTGCTGTTTTTCAGGATCCCAACCTGTAGCAGCATAGATTTTCTGGATTTCTCCATCATAGAATGCCTTGTCTTTTCCTGGTTCCATGTAATCATTTGCACCGTATTCAGAAATTGTTCTGTGACAGTTCATACAAACGTTCATTGATGGAATCTCAGAAACTTTACCATATTTAGCACTAGAGTGACAAAGCTGGCAGTCAATCTTTTGTTCCCCAGCGTGGATTTTGTGAGAGAAGTAGATAGGCTGCTCCGGCTTGTATCCTTTGTAAACCCCGATCCACATGATCCAGTTCCAAATTCCGTACGTTGCCAAAAGTGCAAGGATTGCGATTAATCCTTTACCTACATAATGGTATTTTGCATAGATTTCGCTGAAAGATTTAACTCTTGTCTCGTTAAGCCCGGCTAAGTCTTCAGATTGTCCTAATTTTACTAATTGTCTTAGTTTAATTAAGATCCAAACCAATAAAGCTGCAATTGCTAAAAGTGAAATGATTACTACGCTTGTTGTAGTGTTGTTTGCCGGTGCTGCCTGTGCTGCGTCCGTTGCAGTAGCAGTTCCTTCTGCCTTTTTAGGCTCTTCAGGAGCCGGCGGATTAGTTGTATAAGCTAAGATGTCATCGATGTCCTTATCGGAAAGATTAGGAAAGAGCTGCATCTCAGTCTTATTGTATTTTTCAAAAATCTCATTGGCGTACTTGTCACCAGAGTCTCTGACCTCTTTGTTGTTTTTGATCCACTTGTGAAGCCATTCTGTATCTTTGCCACCCTCTGTCTTTACACGTTCTACAACACCCTTCAAAGGTGGTCCTACAACTTGTTTGTCTAGTGCGTGACATGCAGTACAATTCGCTTTGAAAAGTTTCTCACCATTCTTCGGATCGCCGTCTTGCCCGTAAATTGAAGCACTGGTTGATAGCAATAAACCTATTGCGATCAACGTTTGTCTATAATGCTTTCTCCAACTAATCATTTAAATTATCTTATGTTAGTAAAATATTGAACATTCAATCAATCCCGCAAAAATAATATTTTTAACAGGAATTTAACGGCTTATGGAAAGGTGAATATATCATTTCCTTTTAATTTGTAATTATTCTAAATAACTGTGTTTGGTGTAATTTTTTAATTTGTATAACTTTGCGGAAACAAGTTTAAATGAGAAATTTGATTAAAATATTTTCGATATTATCATTGTTAGCATTTTATAATATTGATGCACAGCAGGTTGTAAGAAAAGATACTCTGGCAGGTACAGAACTTACCATAACGATGGATCCTAAAGTGAATGCCGCCTTGGAAAGCGTTGAAGATAAGTGTTCAAAAACCACTTCAACAGTAATTTCCAGAGATAATGACGACGACGATTCTCCTTCGAGACCTATTAAAATTTATGTTCCTAACAGAGAACTGACGAACGCGGAAATCTGCAGAAAAAACCCTAGAATTTTGGGGTATAAAATACAGATCACTACAGTGAAAAGTAATGAAGAAGCCAATGAGGTAAAGGCTTATTTCAGAAAAAGGTTCCCGAATCTTAAGGTGGAAACGGATGCTTCATTAAGACCGAATTATAAGATTTTGGCGGGAAGTTATTTTACAAAGCAAAGTGCTTCTTCTGACCTTTCTAAAGTAAGAGAATATTTTAAATCGGCAGTTGCTGTACAATACAGGATATTCTGTGCAGAAGCAAAATAAAAATTTAATTTAACATAAAATTTTTTAAAAAGCTGGGATGTTTTCTCGGCTTTTTTGTTTTTAATAATAAGTATTGAGAAACCAGAAGAATTCAGTCATTCTCAGATAATTATTGGTAACCAAATAGGCGAACATAATGCTGAAAACGGCAAACAACAAAGATAAAATTTTCGGAGAATCTTTGTACGAATAAAACAGCCATCCCAATAATAAAGCATAAACAAAAGCAAAATGTCCTCCGTAAATGTACGAAGTGTGAAGCCCGAATCTCAGGATGCAATGAATGACAATATCAAACAAAAAAGAAATCATCAGTACCTGAACCAGTTTGTTTCTGAAATTTTTATAATAACTCCAAAAAATCAATACCAGTAAAACAGCAATAAAAATGTAGGGAATCCACGATGAATAAACGTCCATTACAATGCCTTTGTAATCGTAGCCTTTCATATTATGTTTATCGCGAACAATAAAATTGGAGAACAGGATATTTCCGCCGAAGAAATAAGAAAGAATCATGTCCCAGATAGGAGTGGAGTTTACATTCGAGAACTTTTCATACTGCTCATTCGTTTTGCTGAAAATATTTTCATACTTAAAATCGATTCGGTTTAGATATAATAAAATAAAGCAAATGCAAGTGAAAAATCCTCTGAAAACCGCATTTCCAAATTTCTTCCAACTTTTAAAAAGTCCTTTTTCGAAAGCAACAGGAATGAAAACCTTCACAATATTCGTCACCGTTAAGCCTCCGATGGTAATTCCGGAAAATGCTAAAGCTAAAGCTGGAATTTTTTCTTCTTTTTTAAGCTTGATAGCAGAATAATGATTAAATAAAGTCAGTAAAAATAAGGTATACGTAAAGTTCTCAGGAGTGAAAGAAAGTAATATTGTTGTAGAAAACGATCCGAAAAATGCGATCAGTAAAAGACTGATGAACAAGGGAAGCTGAATGATGTTTTTTAAATATTTAAATACCTGAAGGACGCTCAGGCTTACCGCGATATTGCTGAACCATGCCAGTGCAAATCTGAAATTGCCGTCCATCTTTCCGCCGGAAAAAAGCAGTGCCAGTTCTCTGATCCAGTTGAAAAAATAATAGGAGAGTGGATGTCTTTCGAAACTTCCGCCCGTCATGACGATCGATTTATTATCAAAACTGAAATACGCATCCCACGGAATTCTGGCATCGAAAATAATTTTATGATGGATCGAAATATAAGAACCCAGATATCCGTAAACGACTAAAAAGAAAAGAAAAACAATCAGTTCAATTCCTGTCGAAGGGAAAAGTAATCTGAAAAAATCGATGAATTTTGTTTTGAATTTTGACACCTGCTGAAACTTTCTGCAAAAATAAAATAAAAAACTCACCAAATCTGATGAGTTTGTATATTGATTTTTATGATTTTAAATCTAAGAACTGCACGAAAGCATTGAACATCCCGAAATATCATCATACCCTGAAGGTCTTTTTGCTGAAAATTCCGGATAAATGGTATGGTATGGATTTTCCAATGCATGGGTTAATTTATGCAGCATATCAGTTTTTCCTTCATTGATTTCTTCGATACATTGGTATAAAAGATAATTTCTTAATATAAATTTCGGATTTGCTTTATGCATCAATTCTAAAGATTTTTCCCTTGAAATAATGTTTTTTTCCAGTCTGGATTGGTATTCTTTCATGAAATCTTCCAACTTCGAAATCTTTTCATCATTTAAAAAAGTATAAGACACATTTTCAAACTGAAATCTTAAATCTTTCTGATCGTCATATTTTTCAAGCTCATTAAAAAACAATGTGTAATCAAGCTGAAGATCCTGCATCAGACTTTGCCAGCTGGTGAAAAACTTTTCATCACTTGTCAGTAATTGATCGAAGCCGAATTTTCTGCAAAGCATTCTGTCGTGAGATTCCCAAAAGTAACTTCCGTAATCATTCAGAATATCTTCCAAAAATTTTTCATCTTTAATTAAAGGATGAAGAGCGTTGGCCAATTGCCAAAGATTCCATTGGGAAATCTGTCCCTGTTTTCCAAAGGCATATCTTCTTC
Organism: Chryseobacterium arachidis; assembly: GCF_900129245.1. GTDB lineage: Bacteria > Bacteroidota > Bacteroidia > Flavobacteriales > Weeksellaceae > Chryseobacterium > Chryseobacterium arachidis. The sequence continues at coordinate 201,212 of NZ_FQUT01000006.1, read as the reverse complement.
CGGGAAGGTCGGTGGTGTTGGGTGTGAAATTCAGATCGTATTCATCCATCATCGAGTAAGGTCCATAATCAATCGTTAAACCTAAAATCGACATATTGTCGGTATTCATTACCCCATGAACAAAACCTACACGATACCATTCGACCATTAAATCAGCAGTTCTTCTGCCAACATTTTCGAAAAAATCTTTGTATTTCTGAACACCTTCTGAAGTGATTTCCTTAAAATAGTTTTCAATGGTAAAATCAACAAGTTCTTGCAAAGTTTTATATTCCTGCTGAGCAGACATCAATTCGAAATGACCAAAACGAAGAAAACTTTCAGCAGTTCTGATAACCACAGCACCTTTTTCTAACTCAGGATTTCCACTGTACATGATGTCTCTTACCACATCTTCTCCTGTAAAGGTTAAACTTAAAGCTCGGGTTGTAGGAACTCCCAAATGAAACATGGCTTCACTCATCAGGTATTCACGAACGGAAGATCTCAAAACGGCTCTTCCGTCGGCGTGTCTGGAGTAAGGCGTTGCTCCGGCTCCTTTCCACTGAATTTCGTTTTTCTCGCCTTTGCTGTTTTTAATTTCTCCCGCAAGAATTGCTCTTCCGTCACCCAATTGCCCTGCCCAGTTTCCAAACTGATGTCCGGCATACGCGGTGGAGTAGGTTTTTACATTTTCGGGAAGTTGGGTTCCGACTAAAAAATTAAGGTCTTTTTCTTCGAATTTTCCCAATCCCATTTCCTCTGAAAGTTTTTCATTAAAAGCAATTAATTTCGGATGATCAAAACCGGCAGGCTCGACCGTAGAAAATAAAACTTTCGGAGTATTTCTCTGCATGGTATTGCCTGAAAAATCTCCGGGAAATATTTTTATAAAGGGTTGTTGTATGTTTTTAATATTCATCTCTCAAAGGTATTAATTAAAAAAGGAAAGACCTTCCAAATGATTGAAAGGTCTTGTATATTTCTAAAAGAGAAATTATTTATTATTGAAGTCTATGTCTTCACCTGTATTCAGGTTTTCATTTACATTTTCTTCTTTTTTGCCCGGGCTTTTCGGTCCGCTGGGATCTACAGGTCGCGGATTTTTAATTTCATCAATCGTCTGCAATCCTCCGTCGTCGCCGTATCCTGAACCTAATCCTTTAAGGTTTGAGCAGCCGTCTTTCCATTCCGAAGGTTTCACAAACTTATCGTCGGGAGAGATTTTCAAGCTCTTGTCTGCCCACACTTTCTTCATGAATATTGCCCAGATCGGTAAAGCCATTTTTGCTCCCTGCCCTTCACCGGTTCCGAAGAAGTGGGTCGCTCTGTCTTCCCATCCAACCCATGCTCCGGTTGCCAGTTTCGGAACGATTCCCATAAACCACCCATCTGAGTTGTTCTGCGTTGTTCCTGTTTTACCTGCAATTTCGATATCTTTTGAAATTCCTTTTCTTCCCAATTCTCCAGAAGCGGTTCCGTACTGCGCCACACCTTTCATCAGTTCAATCATTGTGTAAGCGTAAAGCGGATTCATTACTTCTTTTGGCTCTACATTTACTTCTTTAATTACACGGCTGTTGGCATCCTCAATTCTCCAGATCATTTCCGGTTTGTTGTAGTTACCGTAGTTGGCAAAAGTACTGTAAGCTCCTACCATTTCGTAAATGGTAATATCGGAAGCTCCTAAAGCCATTGGTAAACTTGTAGAGATTTCCTCTGTCACCCCAAGGTCTCTTGCGGTTTGGATCACACTTTGCGTACCTGCCATTTCTGCAAGACGAAGGGCTACCGGGTTTTGAGAGTGTGCCAAAGCATCTTTCAGAGTAAGCATTCCGCCTCTTCCGGGAACGTGATAGCTTCCTTTGTTAAAGCTTGCATTGGATATTGTTGAACAAGGTGTTAATCCTAATTTCATAATTGCCGTTGCATATACAAAAGGCTTAAATGTTGAGCCCACCTGTCTTTTTCCCTGCTTAATGTGGTCATACTGGAAATGCTGCCAGTCGATACCCCCAACCCAGGCTTTGATCTCTCCAGATCCCGGAACTACGGACATTAAACCAGCTTGAGCCACTTTCTTGTGCCATCTGATAGAATCCCAAGGAGACATTTCTACCTCTTCTTCTCCGGCCCAAGTGAAACGGGACGTTTTGATCGGCTTTTTGAATTCAAGCATGATAGAATCTTCTGAAACTCCTGCTGCTTTTAATTGCTTATAGCGTCCGGTTCTCTTCATGGCCTGAACCATTATATCATTAACCTGCTTGTCGTTTACATAGTAGAATGGCCAGTTTTTTCTGCCTCTCTGTTCTGCATCAAATCTTTTCTGAAGATCCGTTAAATGTTCTTTAATTGATTCTTCCGCATACTTCTGCATTTTAGAATCCAGCGTTACGAATATTTTTAAACCGTCTTTATAAAGATTAAGTTTTTTACCGGTTTCTTTTTCGTAATCTTCCAGATATTTATCAATTTCTTTTCTTAAATAGAACTTGTAATATGCAGAATAATCATCATTAATGTTCTTAATAGGATGATAATCTGTAACCACAGGTGTTGCAGAAGCTTTATCAAAAGTAGCTTGATCAATATATCCGGTTTCAAGCATTTGAGATAGAACAACATCTCTTCTGCGTTTTGCTCTTTCCGGATTTCTCATTGGGTTGTTCGCAATAGGTGCTTCTAGCATTGCTACAAAAACAGCAGCTTCCGGAAGGGTAAGTTCGGAGGTTTTTTTGTTAAAATAAATCCTCGAAGCCATTTCAATTCCGTTAGCGTTGTAGGTGAAATCGAATTTGTTAAAATAAAGAGTCACGATTTCCTCTTTAGTATATCTTTTTTCAAGACTTACTGCAACTACCCATTCTTTTAATTTTTGAATAGCTCTTTTGATCGGATTTTTAGAAGGTTCTTTTGTGAACAGTAATTTGGCTAACTGTTGCGTAATGGTCGATCCTCCACCTCTATCTCCACCATATCGTACTGCTCTAAGTATTGATTTTAGATCAATTCCTGAATGTTCTTTAAAACGTTCATCCTCTTTTGCCTGTAAAGCATAGATTAGATGGGGAGGAAGATCTTTATAGATAATAGGTTGAGTCTTTTCTTTTTCAAATTTACCCAACAAAACTCCGTCTGAAGAATAAATCTGGGAAGCCACATAAATATCCGGATTTTCAAGCTCTTTTACATCCGGCATTTCTCCAAGGAATCCTTGGGAAACAGCGAAGAAGAGTCCTGATATTCCTAAAACTACAGCAAGGAATCCGATCCAGATAAATTTAACCCATCTTTTCCAGGCTGTATTTTTCTTTTTTGGAGGAAGAGGGAAGGTTTTCCCTTTATTTCCTGTGTTTTCTTTGTTTTCTGCCATTTATGGTTACGGTTTAGCCGTTTCTATTTTTACTCCAATGTCTTCAATCCCGGGGAGGCTGTCGTTTCTCATGGCCTGAATCATGCCTATTTCATATTTACCTTTTGCCGGGAATTTATAGTTCAGTTTATACTGAAATAAAGTTTCCTTCGTGTCACCAAATCCTGTACCGATCCATTCTCCGTTTGGTTTTGCCAATACATAATTCAAGGTGTCGGTTTGCTTTTTCTTGCTCTGAAGATCGGTGAAATTTACAATAAACCTGATATTGCTATAAGGGTAATTATTGTTATTTCTTACAACAAATATAATATTTTTAGGATTTTGAGGATCCGAAATTTCAAGATTAAATTTTTGTTCACTTTTCTTATTCCATTTACTATCAACGGAATTCATGATAACTTCTCCTTCTGAGGAGGAATTACAGCTAAAGAAAAGGATAAGAGGCAATAATCCTAAAATTTTACGCATTGTTGTCTTTTTTGGGAGGAAACTTCTTTTTGAATTTCTTTTTATTTGGATTAGGTTTCTTTTCAGCATCAGAACCTGGTGCAGTTTCTACTTTTTCCAACTGAGCTTTAGGCTGTTGAGGCTTCTGCTGTCTAGGTTGTTGATTGTTAGAGTTTGCATTCGGGTTTTGTTGCTGTTTAGGCTGTTTCTGAGGTCTTTCAGATCTTTCACTTTTCTCAGCACGGTCTTGCCTTTCAGGTCTGTTATTATTGGGTTTGTTATTTTTGTTTTGCCCCTGATTTTGACTGTTCTGATTGTTGTTGTTCGGTCTGTTCTGATTTCTGTTTTTGTTGTTACCTCTGTTTTTCTTCTCGAATCGGTCTACACTGTTTTCCTGAATTAAATCAATGCTAACTGCAGGAATATCAGTTTGTTTTAATTCTTCAAGAGGAAGGGTTTTTTCGCCGCGTTTGTTTTTTGATATTAATTTTTTAACCAAATCAATATCAAAGTCATACCATGCGATAGAATTTTCCACGTAAGCAAACCACATTTTCTTTTTGAAAACGTCGATTTTAATACAGAAAGCTCTTCCTTTCTCCGTATCCAATGTTGTTGAAGAAGAAGGGAAATGGCTTAAAGCATCCAAATAGCTGTCTAATTCGTAATTAAGACAGCATTTAAGTTTACCGCACTGCCCGGCTAGTTTTTGAGGATTGATACTCAATTGTTGGTATCTTGCCACATTGGTATTCACAGATCTGAAATCTGTCAACCATGTGGAACAGCAAAGCTCTCTTCCACAAGATCCTATTCCGCCTACTTTTGCCGCTTCCTGACGGAAACCGATCTGCTTCATATCGATTTTTGTACGGAAAGCTCCGGCATAATCTTTAATCAGCTGTCTGAAATCCACACGGCTGTCTGCGGTGTAATAAAATGTAACTTTCGATGCATCTCCTTGGTACTCAACATCTGTAATCTTCATTTCGAGACCCAGTCTGTGAGCAATCTTTCGTGCTTCTATTTTTACACTCTCTTCTTTCTTCCTTACTTCCTGCCAAACTTCAAGATCTTTCTGATTGGCCTGTCTATATATTTTAAGGGCAGATTCTTCAGAAGCTTTTTTCTTCTTCATCTGAATCTTTACCAATTCTCCGGTGAGACTTACCACACCTACATCATGTCCGGGACTCGATTCTACTGTAACTACACTACCTATGTGTAATGGGATATTATTGATATTTTTATAAAACGATTTTCTGTCATTTTTAAATCTAACTTCCACAAAATCACACCTGTTTGGTGCGGGGTTGTTGATGTTAGAAAGCCAGTCAAAAACACTTAATTTATAACTATTACCACAGGTATTTACATTTTCACAGCCATTCGCGGTTTTCTTGGGTCCGCAAGAATGTGCAGAATCGCCGGATGTTTTACATCCACAACTCATATATTATATGTTTAATTTGCAAATTTATGATTTTTATCTTTATGTGGTCTAAAATAATCAAATATTCGGGAATCACTTTGTTTAATGTTAAACAATATTTTACGCCGTGTATTTGTTTTTCATTAATTATTTAATAATGATAGTTTTAAATATTTATTTCACTAAGTTATTATTTTAAACATAGTTTTCTTTTGCTGCATCGTTTAAAAAATTATGATTTATTAACAGGCGTAACCAAAATAATTTTATATTTGGGTTATATAATAATAGTCTATGAAAAAAATATTAGTATCAACTGCATTATTGGCAGGAGTTCTATCTTACGCAGGAGGCTTCAGGGTTTCTCTGCAAGGGGTAAAACAATTGGCAATGGCGCATACCAGTGCGCATGCTGAAGATGCAAGTGTTGCATTCTTTAACCCTGCGGGTATGTCATTTATTCCTTCAAAGCTAAGTATTGTAGCCGGAGGATTTGGAGCAAGTAACAAAGTTACTTTTCAGAATTTGAATACTTTACAGAGCACGGAGACTGATAACCCCCTGGGAACGCCTGTTTATGCAGCGATTGCCTATAAGCCAATAGACAAACTTTCTGTTGGTTTCAGTTTTTCAACTCCTTTTGGTAGTACTATTGAATGGCCGAATGACTGGGAGGGAAAAGAAATGGTTCAGAAACTTGAGCTGAAGAGCTATTATTTCCAGCCGATGGTTTCCTATAAATTTAATGAGTGGTTGGCTTTCGGTGCGAGTTATATCTACGGAAGAGGGACTGTGAACTGGGACAGAGCTGTTACCCAATTCGGAGGAGATCTTAACCTTGACAGTAAAGCGAGTGGACACGGTTACGGATTCGGTTTTTATTTCAGACCAGATCCTAAATTGGATGTGAGTATTGCTTACCGTTCGCCGGTGGATATGAAAGCTAAAAACGGAAAAGCTACCTTTAAATTTCCATCGTCCTCAGTATATCCTTTGTTAGGTCTTGATCCTGCAACGGGAACAGATGGCTTTAAGGCAACTTTACCTTTGGTGGAAGAATATACAATTGGTTTAACGTATAAAATTACTCCGAAATGGTTGGTTTCTGCAGACTTCAACTATCACGGATGGTCCAGATATACTCAGCTGACATTGGATTTTGCAAGTGCTCCGGTTGGAAACCAGGCATCGGATCCTACAGTTTCTGTTTCTCCTAAAAACTTCAGAAACTCGAAGACTGTAAGATTAGGAACTCAATATGCGTTTTCTAATATGATTTACGGTCGTTTGGGAGCTTATTATGATGAGTCACCTTATTCTGATGATCACTTTATTCCGGAAACACCTTCATTTAATACGTATGTTGTAACGGGTGGGGTTGGTTTTAAATTAAAACAATTCGGAGTTGACGTGGCTGGTGGATATGCAATGCCTCAGGCAAGAGACGTGAAAAACTCTACGTTAGGTTTCTACGGACAGGCTAAAGCTACGGCATTCTATTTAGGTTTAGGTTTATCTTACAATCCTTTTTAATTGAAAGACTATGAAAAAAATTATAATTTCTACATTCGCTATTTCCGCACTTCTTTTTACAACGAGTTGCGAGGATGATTTTGATACAGACGTAAGCGAGGTTGTTGTCACTAAAGGTGAAGCTGATTTTACGAGATATGTTTCTCTTGGAAACTCTTTAACATCAGGATATAGAGATGGGGCGCTTTATCGCGACGGACAAAATGAATCTTATCCTTCAATGATTGCAGCACAGATGAAGTTGGTCGGAGGAGGTGATTTCAAACAGCCAATGATGCCTGATAATTATGGGGGGCTTCTTCTTAATGTTGGGGGAAGCACAAATGTTCAGATTGCAAGTACCAAACTATATATTGACAGCTTTATTAATGGATCTCCTGATTTGAAAAATGCAAATGGAGGTGTTGCGACTACTGTAACAAATACTGTTCTTACAGGTCCTTTCAACAATTTAGGAGTCCCGGGAGCGAAAGTTTCACATTTATTGGCTCCCGGTTACGGTAACGTTTCAGGGGTAATTCCAAAAACTGCAAATCCTTATTTCGTAAGGTTTGCTTCAAGTCCGACTACATCTATTATTGCTGATTTTAAAGCTCAGAATCCCACATTCTTCTCTTTGTGGATTGGAAATAATGATGCTTTGTTATATGCTTTGGCAGGTGCTGACGGATCTGCAGAGACTTTAACACCACCTGCTCAATTTGCCCAATATTATAATTTATTGATCAATGAGATTGCAAGTACAAATGCTAAAGGAGTTATTGCTAATATTCCTAGTGTAACATCTATTCCTTCTTTAACTACCATTCCCACAAATCCTTTGACGGCTGCTGTTTTAGGAAACGGAAATGTAGCAATAGGAGAAGCTACAATTGATAACCTAAATACAAATATTTATGGACCTCTCAATCAGATTCTAACGGCTTTAGGAGCTGGAGACAGAATTAAACCTCTTTCTAAGACGGCTTCTAATCCACTGCTTATTAAAGATGAAAGTTTAACACCTTTAAATACACAAATTACTGCGGCGGCATTAGCTTCAGGGAATACTCAGCTAATTGCTTTGGCTGCTTATCTTGGAGCAACTTATGGACAAGCCCGACAAGCAAAGCCGGGAGATTTAGTGCCATTAACTACAAAAGCAGCGATTGGCACACTCGAAACTGTTCCTGCGGGAGTTCCTGCAAGTCTTGGAGCAAGAGGAGTTGCTTATCCATTTGCAGACAAATATGTATTGATACCTTCTGAGATTACAGAGATTAATACAGCTATTGATGCTTATAATGTAACAATTAAAGCCGCTGCAGCTGCAAAAGGATATGCTTTTGTTGATGCAAATAAAAAAATGAATGAGCTTGGCTCTCAATCAGGAATCTCTTGGGATGGTGTAAAGTATACAGCTAAATTTGTAAGTGGAGGTGCTTTTTCTTTAGACGGAGTACATCTTACGGGAAGAGGATATGCTATCATTGCGAATGAATTTATTAAATCCATAAATGCGACATACAAATCCACACTACCACAGGTAAATCCAAATAATTATTCGGGAGTAACGTTCCCATAATTATTGATAAAATAAAAACTTAGAAACCACAGGATTGATTCTTGTGGTTTTTTTTTAAATTTGCAAAATCTTTAAAAAGTAAAAATGGCCGATCAGTTAACTTATCTATTTTCTACAAGGACTAGTATGGACTTGGCAGAGAAAATTGCTCAACATTATGGGCAGGAATTAGGAAAAATCAACTTTCAGACATTCAGCGACGGGGAATTTGAACCTGTTTTGGACGAATCTGTAAGAGGTGGAAGAGTTTTCTTAATTGGATCTACATTCCCTCCAGCAGACAATTTATTAGAACTTCTCTTAATGATTGACGCTGCAAAAAGAGCTTCTGCTAAAAACATCACTGTTGTGCTTCCTTACTTTGGGCTTGCGAGACAAGACAGAAAGGATAAGCCAAGAGCCCCCATCGGAGCAAAATTGGTTGCAAATCTTTTAACGGCAGCAGGTGCTACGAGAATCATGACAATGGATCTTCACGCAGATCAGATCCAGGGATTCTTCGAAATTCCGGTAGATCACTTATACGCATCTACTATTTTTGTTGATTATATCAGAGAATTAAATCTTGAGAACCTTACCATCGCTTCTCCGGATATGGGAGGTGCAAAAAGAGCGAAAAATTACGCAGGCCACTTAGGGGCAGACGTAGTAATTGCTTACAAAGAAAGAAAAAAGGCAAACGTTGTAGAAGAAATGTTCCTTATCGGAGACGTTGTAGGAAAGAACGTTATCCTTATTGATGATATGATTGACACAGCAGGTACACTTTGCAAAGCGGCAGACATCTTAATGGAAAAAGGAGCAAAATCTGTAAGAGCTATGGCAACTCACGGGGTACTTTCAGGAAAGGCTTACGACAATATTGAAAATTCAAAATTGTTGGAAGTTATTGTAACTGACTCAATTCCTGTGAAAAATAATTTGTCATCTAAAATAAAAGTGCTATCTTGCGCCCCATTATTTGCGGACGTTATGAAGATGGTTCATGAGCACAGATCAATTAGCAGTAAGTTTGTTATTTAATTGATAATTAAAGTTTTGCAAATTAAAAAAGAAACAATTTTTTAAATTTTTTATAAATGAAATCTATTACAATTCAAGGTACAAAAAGAGAAAGCGTGGGCAAAAAGTCTACAAAAGCTTTACGTGATGCTGAATTAGTTCCTTGTGTTGTTTACGGAGGTGAAGCTCCTTTGAACTTCTCTGCAGAAGAGAAAGCATTCAAAGGTTTAGTATACACTCCTGAAGCACACACGGTATCTATTGAGGTTGATGGTCAAACAATTCCGGCTGTTCTTCAGGATATTCAGTTTCACCCGATTACAGACAAAATTCTTCACGCAGATTTCTATCAACTAGCTGACGATAAGCCAGTTATCATGGAAGTTCCTGTAAGAATTACTGGTCGTTCTAAAGGTGTTGTAGCTGGTGGTGTTCTTCGTCAGTCTTTCAGAAAATTGAAAGTAAAAGCTATCCCTGCTAACTTGCCAGATGAGATCGTTGTAGATGTTACTCCATTAAGAATCGGTAACAAACTTTACATCGGAGCTATCAAAACAGAAGGATATTCTTTCATGCACCCAGACAATGCAGTTGTTGTAGCTGTTAAGATGTCTAGAAATGCAATGAAAGGTGGTGCAGCAATGCAGGATGATGAGGATGAAGAAGAAGTTGCAACTGAAGAAGGTGCAGCTCCAGCAGCAGAAGAAACAACTGCAGCAGAATAAGGATTACTTATTTAAAAATATAAAACCTGTCAATTTTTGGCAGGTTTTTTTTATGATACAAAAGAAATAGTATGAGTTCAAATCTTGGTATCCTTTATAAGTGAAACGACTCTGTGAGCTTAAAAAGGAGTCAAAAAGAACTAGCATTGTTGTCATTTGCTGAGTGAAACGCTTTAGTGAACTAAAAATATTATCATAAAAATCTCCATTCCATCGATCTTTAGCCTTAAAAGCATAAGGCATATCTCACATCGAATCTTTCTATCAACAGACAGCCGTCTCTCATCAGCCACAATCCGAAAAAAAGCCGTAAATTTGAAGAGTTCTAAATAAGAACGTTTTAATTTAAAATTTTAATAAATGTTTGACATTCAGGAAATCAGAAGTCAGTTTTCTATATTAGACAGGCAGGTGAACGGTAAGCCTTTGGTTTACTTAGATAATGCGGCGACATCTCAGAAGCCAAATTCAGTTTTGGAAGTTTGGAACAAATATTACACAGAACTCAACGCTAACGTACATAGAGGAATTCATACATTAAGCCAATTAGCAACGGAAGAAATGGAACTTTCCAGAAGAAAAATCCAGAAATTCATCAATGCTAAAAATGATTTTGAAGTAATTTTTACAAAAGGAACTACAGAAGGATTAAACCTCATCGCTTATATTTTAACTCAACAATTAAAAAAGGACGATGAAATCATCATTTCTTATCTGGAGCATCATTCAAACATCGTTCCGTGGCAAATGCTTTGTGAAAGAACGGGGGCAAAATTAAGAGTCATTCCGATCGACGAAAACGGAATTCTTCAGCTTGATAAATTTGATGAATTTTTAAGTGAAAAAACGAAGGTTGTTTCTGTGAATCAGGTTTCTAATGCGTTGGGGATAGTAAACCCAATCGAGGAAATTATTGCAAGAACAAGAAAAAATACAAAAGCATACATTGTCATTGACGGAGCGCAATCTGCTCCTCACTTTACCATCGATGCTCAGAAAATGGACTGCGATTTCTTCGTTTTCTCAGGTCATAAAATGTATGCGCCGATGGGAACAGGAATTTTATACGGAAAACAGGAAATTCTTGAAGATTTGCCACCATTCCATGGAGGAGGAGAAATGATTGCAACGTGCTCTTTTGACGGAACGACTTATGCAGGTTTACCTTTTAAATATGAAGCAGGAACTCCAAACGTAGGTGGAAATATTGCTTTGGGAGCTGCTGTAGATTTTATTCAGAAAGTAGGACAGGAGAATATCCAAAATCATGAAAATGCTTTGTTGGAATATGCTCAAAGGCATCTTTTGGAATTGGAAGGAATTAAAATTTACGGTGAAAAAGCCAACAGAACAGGGGTTGTTTCTTTCAACTTAGAAGGAATCGGGATTGCTTCGGATGTAGGAATGATCCTGGATAAATTAGGAGTTGCCGTAAGAACCGGGCATCACTGTACACAACCCATCATGAACTTTTTTAACATTGCAGGAACGGTAAGAGCCAGTTTTGCGGTTTACAATACTTTTGAGGAAATTGATATTTTAATTGAAGGTGTGAAAAAAGCACAGAGAATGCTTGGTTAAGCAAATTATTCAATAACAGTAATATAAGCAACACCTCTTATTTCGGAGGTGTTTTTATTGCTTTAAAATAAAATATTCAAATTATGATGTTTTTTAATCTAAAATTGAATTTTATTCACTCATAAATAAGTAATTTTAATGAAGATTTAAAAACTTGTACCATGAAAAAAAATTTACTACTCTTTTTATTGTCCTCTAGCCTTAGCAATGCGCAGGTATTTTCAGAAAACTTTAATGGAGGAGTATTACCTACAGGATGGACGGTAAGTAATGCGAATACTTCCTTTAATTGGGGAGTGGGAAGCCAAAACAGTTTTGCAAATTTCTCTAGTGGAAATGCTTTTTTTGATGATAATAATGCGGGGCCGGGAAGTATTAATCCCGACGCAAGATTAGTTTCACCAATGATTAGCCTATCAGGAGTTGCGAATCCGAAGTTATCTTTTAAATATGCTAACATGATTTATAATCTTAATTCAACGATGAAAGTTGAAGCATTCAACGGAACTTCTTGGGTACAGATTTTTACAACCTCAGGTACTTCCGGAACTTGGGGTATTGATTTTAATACATTTAAATATATAATTAATGCTTATAGTTTGGCTTCTAATATTGATTTGACTCCTTATGTTAATGCTAATTTTAGGTTAAGATTTATATATAACGATGTAGGAGACTATTCTTATGGTTTTGTTATGGATGATATTACAATTACTTCAGGAAACGTTTTAGCGACATCAGATATTTTACTTAAAGATCAGTTCGAGGTTTATCCCAATCCTGTAAAAGATAATTTTTACATTAGATCAGATATAAAATCAGTCACAAAGATTTCTGTAACTGATATGTCTGGAAAACTTATAAAAACAGTGGAAGGAAAATCAGATGGATATAATATATCAGATCTCCCAAAAGGAACTTATATCATTCTCATTACAAATGATAAAGAAATAACACGAAAAAAAATAATAAAACAATAAAGTTTGAAAGCTTCTGAAAATCAGAAGCTTTTTTGTTTTTCAAAGATTTACCTTTGAAAAAATTTAAAAAAGAAAATTTTTTTTTCAAAATGTGTAACCTTTTCAGTTTTGTATTGTCTTACTAATAGAAACAAAATAATTATGAAGCTTCTGTTCGGAAATAAAAAAGACGATTTGCTCACCCGCCTGAAGAGGCAGGATCCGGCTGCCCAGAAAATTTTTTATGATCAGAATGTAAAGAAATTTTTAAGTGTAAGCAGGAGCTATATCAATGATTTGTATCAGGCAGAAGATTGTCTTATCAAGGCGTTCTGCAAAATTTTTAAAAGTATAGAAAGTTTTCGTGGTGAAGGCAGCTTTGAGGGCTGGGCAAGGAGAATCGTGGTGAACGAATGTCTTAATTTTATCAAAAGCCATAAAACGGTATTTTACCTCGATGACATCAACCAATCTTATCTTGAGGAAATTCAGGAAGAAAATTTGGACTTTGATTTTAATGCACAGGATCTTTTAGATCAGCTTCCGGATCCTTACAGAATGGTTTTTAACCTTTATGTAATAGAAGAATATTCGCATCAGGAAATTGCAGAGACACTGAATATTTCTTTGGCAGTAAGCAAAACCCAACTCTTCAGAGCAAAAGAGAAACTGAGAAAGATCTACTTTCAACAACAAAAAAAACTGAAAAATGAACACGTCTAAAAATAATCTTGAATATCAGATAAAAAAGCAGATTGATGAAAGGGAAATAGATCCTTCTAGAGATCTGTGGAGCGAAATTCAGTCTCACACTGAAAATACTGATTCAAAAAAGGCTAAATTGAACTGGTATCTGATGGCGGCATGTCTCGTTTTGACAGTTAGCCTGGGAGCTGTTTTGTTTTTCTCCAATAAGAAAACGATAGAGGTAAGATCTCAGATGGTAAAAAAGGGAGATAAGTCTTTAGAAGAAAATTTTATCATTCCTGAAAAAGATGAAACTCCGATATTGGTGAAGAATCAGGAAACTCCGACAGAAATAAAAGACAATTTACCTTCCGGTAAGAAAGAAAATAAGGCTTTGCCCATTGCTGTTGAAGAAAAAAAAGTGAGTGTTCCTGCTTATCGGGAAAATAAAATAGAAGCGTTGCCTGAAATATCGTACTCGCAACCTACAAAAATTATAGCGAGTATAGATTCTGCAAAAGTTCCTGCCAGAAAGAAAAAATATATAGATCCTTCTACATTGTTATTCTCTGTTGAGCACAAAGATGTAATTGAAAAAACCAAAGACGGAAGCAATGTTGCGACCATCGATCTGAATATAAAATAGCCTTTTTTAACGATAAAAAACAAGTACATGATCAAGAAATTTATCCTGATGGGATGCGTGTGCCTATTTTCGGCATCCTTTGCGCAGAAAAAATTGAAAATAAGCCTTAGCTCTAAAAAAGAAACTGAGGTAAGCCCCATCGTCAAAGAAAAAGTAGAAGAGTATGCTGCTAAAATCAATACCATTATTCAGGAAGAGAAAAAGCTGATGGAGGAGGAGCTGAAGGTTCTTCAGGCTAAAAATCTCGATAAGACTGAATTTGATAAAGAAAAAGCACAAGTTGCAGACCGTTATTCGGAAAAGATAGACCAGAGAATAGAAAGTCTTGGATTCGATTTGGATTCTGTAATCCAGAAGCAGGTGAAATATTCGCTTCTTAATTCAGATGTGACTTCCAATGAAGAGATTAAAGCAAAACTTCTGAAGAAATTTCGTCCGGCAAGAAGTGTTACAGGATATTTTTCTTATGGAATTATGACGCTGACTAATGATCTTCCGGATAATGAGTTGGATAAAAATATCGGATATGCCAACAACCTTGAATTTGGACTAAAACTTCATTATCAATTCACAAGAACAAGTTCTTGGGCGTTAACTTCCGGTTTGGGCTTTTCATGGAGAACAGTTCGTACAGACAACGATATGGTTTTTGCTAAAGATGCCGATAATGGGATTTATTTAGAAAAATATTCAGGAAGTCTGGATAAAAATAAGCTTAGAACGGGATATATCATGGTTCCGCTTGGGATTCAGTATAATTTTTCGAAGGTTAAAGATGCCGGAATGGATATCAAATACAGAAATTGCTATGAAGGCTTTAAAGTTGGGGCCAATGTTTACGGAGGTGTGCAGATGTCTACCAATAATATCATCAAAGGAAATGAGGCAGAGCTGAGACACAGAGGGAATTATCAGGTAAATCCGTTTGTATATGGCGCTCAGTTTACCGTATCCTATGACAATATAAGCCTTTTTGTGAAGAGAGATTTCAGCAATTATTTCAAAGACAGCTATTTCAAAAATGACAAAGCTTTGGTGTTTGGATTAAGCATTGGATTCGAGTAGAATAACTATTTTTATTACATTTAAGAGGATTAAAAACTAATATCAGACGACCTAATTTTGGAATATAACCGGAAAAATAATAATTTTTCAAAACAATAGTATTAAGAAAGTTATAAAACTTCACATTAACATTCATAGATAAATTGATAAAAGGTCGGGGAGTATTTCCCGATCTTTTTGTTTTTCTAAAATCTTTATCAAGAGAAACCCCGGACTGCTCCAGGGTTTTATTAACATATAGTTTAATAAATAGAAAAATCTATTTCAAACTTCCCACCATATCTTCAGGTTTTACCCACTCATCAAATTGTTCAGCAGTTAAAAGTCCGAGATTGATAGCTTCTTCTTTTAAAGTTGTTCCGTTTTTATGGGCGGTTTTTGCAATTTTTGCTGCATTTTCATAGCCGATATGCGTGTTCAAAGCGGTTACCAACATCAGTGATTTATCAACCAATTCTTTGATTCTCTCATGATTCGGCTCAATTCCCACCGCGCAATGATCATTAAATGAAATACATGCATCAGCAATTAACTGTGCAGACTGCAAGAAATTGTAAGCCATCACCGGTTTGAAAACATTCAGCTCATAATTTCCCTGAGTTCCTGCAAAAGAAATCGTGGTGTCATTCCCTAAAACCTGAGCGCAAACCATCGTCATCGCTTCATTTTGTGTAGGATTTACTTTTCCCGGCATAATAGAAGAGCCCGGCTCATTTTCAGGAATATGAATTTCCCCGATTCCCGAACGAGGGCCAGAAGCTAATAATCTTATATCCTGAGCAATTTTATATAAAGAAACCGCCAATTGCTTTAGAGCTCCGTGAGATTCTACAATGGCATCGTGCGCAGCCAATGCTTCGAATTTATTTTCAGCGGTTACAAAAGGAAGATTCGTGAATTTTGCAATATATTCTGCTACTTTTACGTCATAACCTTGAGGTGTATTTAAACCTGTTCCCACTGCTGTTCCTCCCAAAGCCAGCTCAGAAAGATGGGGTAATGTGTTTTTTAATGCTTTAATTCCGTAATTCAACTGGGCAACATATCCTGAAAATTCCTGGCCTAAAGTTAAAGGCGTTGCATCCATCAAATGCGTTCTCCCGATTTTTACAATGTCTTTAAAAGCTTCTGCTTTTTCGTTCAACGTATTTTTTAGTTTCTCAACCGCAGGAATGGTTACCTCTACTACTTTTTTGTAAGCAGCGATATGCATTGCAGTTGGATAAGTATCGTTTGACGACTGAGATTTATTCACATCATCATTCGGATGAACTTCTGTTTTGTCTCCGAGATTTCCTCCGGCATTTACGTGCGAACGATTGGCAATGACTTCATTTACGTTCATGTTCGATTGAGTTCCCGAACCGGTTTGCCAGATCACCAAAGGAAACTGATCGTTTAATTTTCCTTCTAAGATTTCGTCGCAGACTTTTCCGATCATATCTCTTTTTTCAGCGGAAAGAACTCCTAAATCCGTATTGGTAAATGCGGCTGCTTTTTTTAAATAAGCAAATGCCTCAATAATCTCCTGTGGCATAGAACCTTCTGGGCCGATTTTGAAATTGTTTCTTGAACGTTCTGTCTGTGCACCCCAAAATTTATCAGCAGGAACCTGCACTTCACCCATGGTGTCTTTTTCTATTCTGTAATTCATTGTGAAATTGTTTTGTTAAGGTTTAGGTTGAGGTTTGGGATAAGATTAGTCTCAACCTCAACCTCATTCTCAATTGATAAAGTTAAACAATGCTTTAAACTCATGCAATTTATAATCATTATAAATATCAATCTAAATCACTGATTTTGCTCATGTTTTTTTCTGTAAGCCGTATTTTTGCACCGTAAAAATTGAAAGTAGAATGGATTTTAAATATCAGGATCCGTATCCGATTCTTAAGGATGATACGGTGTATAAGAAGCTTACTTCAAAGTATGTAAAAGTTGAAAAACTAGGAGACAGAGAAATTTTAACTGTCGATCCGAAAGGTCTTGAGCTTCTCGCGGAGGAAGCAATGGCAGATGTTTCCTTTATGCTTCGTTCTTCGCA
Source organism: Chryseobacterium arachidis (assembly GCF_900129245.1). Classification (GTDB taxonomy): domain Bacteria; phylum Bacteroidota; class Bacteroidia; order Flavobacteriales; family Weeksellaceae; genus Chryseobacterium; species Chryseobacterium arachidis. The sequence continues at coordinate 184,169 of NZ_FQUT01000006.1, read as the reverse complement.
TCTTGAAAGTTTGAGAAGAATTATCGACGATCCTGAAGCGACTGATAACGACAGATTCGTTGCGTATAATTTGTTGCAAAACGCAGCGGTGGCTGTGGAAGGCGCTTTGCCTTCTTGTCAGGATACAGGAACGGCGATTGTGATGGGTAAAAAAGGTGAAAATGTTTACACAGGCGTTGATGACGGTGAATATTTAAGCAAAGGAATCTACAATACCTATCAAAAAAGAAACTTAAGATATTCTCAGGTGGTTCCTTTAACGATGTTTGATGAGAAAAATTCAGGATCCAATCTTCCCGCGCAGATTGATATTTATGCTAAAAAAGGAGATTATTACGAGTTTTTATTTTTAACAAAAGGAGGAGGTTCTGCCAACAAAACTTTCCTTTATCAAAAGACAAAATCTTTACTGAACGAAAAATCTTTGGAAGAATTTATTAAAGAGAAAATCTCAGATCTGGGAACGGCTGCTTGTCCGCCATATCACTTGGCGTTGGTTATCGGTGGAACCTCTGCTGAAGCCAATTTAGCGGCTGTAAAAAAAGCATCTGCAAAATATTACGATAATCTTCCGACAGAAGGAAACGAAGCTGGACAGGCTTTCAGAGATCTGGAATGGGAAGCGAAAGTTCAGAAAATCTGCCAGGAAAGTGCGATTGGAGCTCAGTTTGGCGGGAAATATTTAACTCACGACGTTAGGGTAATCAGATTGCCTCGTCATGCGGCTTCTTGCCCGGTAGGAATGGGAGTTTCCTGTTCAGCAGACAGAAATATCAAAGGAAAAATTACCAGAGAAGGTATTTTCTTAGAGCAATTGGAACAGGATCCGAAGAGATTTTTGCCTGCAACACCACCACATTTGGAAGAAGCGGTTGAAATCAATCTAAATCAGCCGATGTCTGATATTTTAGCAGAACTTTCAAAATATCCTATCAAAACAAGATTAAAATTAAACGGAACTTTAATTGTTGCAAGAGATATTGCTCACGCAAAGATTAAAGAATTGTTGGATGCCGGACAGCCAATGCCTGAGTATTTTAAAAATCACCCGATTTATTACGCAGGTCCTGCGAAAACTCCGGAAGGAATGGCTTCAGGAAGTTTTGGGCCTACTACGGCAGGAAGAATGGACGTTTATGTTGATGAATTCCAAAGCCACGGCGGAAGTATGGTGATGCTGGCAAAAGGGAACAGGACGAAAGACGTTACCAATGCCTGCAAAAAATATGGAGGTTTCTACATCGGATCAATCGGAGGTCCGGCTGCAATTTTGGCAAAGGACAACATTTTGTCTGTTGAGGTGGTTGATTTCCCTGAATTAGGAATGGAAGCGGTAAGAAAAATCGAAGTGAAAGATTTCCCGGCGTTTATCATTACCGATGATAAAGGAAATGACTTCTTTGCTGATCTAGCGCATTAAGAATAGAAAAGATAACATACGGATAGAAAATAGGCAAAAGAGGATACAGGGATAATTAATCTATCATGTATTTGTCTATTATCTTTAGTCTTTTTTAATTAAAATTAAAATAAATAACAAAATAGGGCTTGTATCTTTTGTGTAAAAAAATAAAAAGTCCTATTTTTGCCTAAAATCTTTAAGAAAAATGATAACGATTTTATCAGCATTTTGGCCGTTTTACCAGTTCCTTTGGACGATTTTCTTCGTAACGATGTTCCTAGTAGGATTCTGGTGTATTTTCATGTTCTTCGGATTGGTAATTCCTATGTGGTTGACTGAAGGTTTGAAAGAGTATTTCGGGAAAATCAAGCCTTTTGATCCGGAAGATATCAGAAGCAAGTTGCTTACAGAACAGGAAGGTGTAGAGGTGATCTACAACGAACCTAAAGGTCACGGCCCTTTCTTACATGACCACGGTCATGATAGTCACGGACATCATTAATTGATTGTCATTGCTTTTTCACCTGAATTCTGAAAAAGTAATATCAAAGCAAAACAACATATATAAACCACTTAATTTTGTTAAGTGGTTTTTCTTTTTTATTCCGTTCTTAATTTTTCAGGAGAAACGCCAAATTTCTTTTTGAAAGCGCGCGTAAAATTCTGAACGTATTCATATCCGCATTCTATCGCAATTTCTTTAATCATAATTTCTTTATTGATGATTAACTTTTTTGCTTTCAACATTCTCAGGTCTGCAATATAATCACTTACCGTAACATGGTATTGGGCTTTGAATTCTTTTCTTATTTTATTTTGATTGATGCCGATCAGCTTTCCGATTTCTTCTACTTTAATGTTTTTATTATAATTTTCATCAACAAATTTTTTGATCATTGAAGGAATTCTCGGGGTTTCTTCAACTGTATTTTTTTCGTCAAACTGTTCAAACATAAGGATTAAAAGTTTAATGATTTTCGCTTCTACAAATAATTTCTGCATCACTCCTTTTTTTGAAGAGCTGATTATTTCCCTCAAAATCATGTGCATTTCAACTGTGATATAGGGTGGCGTTTGCTTGTGGAGAAAAATATAATTATTTCGGATCATATTTTCCAGAATATCTGCATTCTCTTTACTTTCTTCCGGATTGATGAGTTTTAAAATGTAATTATAATGAATCTGAATTTGAAGATATTTTATAATTTCCTGATTTTCTGTCCAGAGTTCTGCCGCACTTTCTTCCGATGAAAAATGGAGAATGTATTGATTTTTCTTAAATAAAAATTTCGATCCGCAGTCCTGAGCTTCCAAATTAATATTCGGGCTCAGCAGAAAAAGTAAATTAAAACTCGATTTGCTCTCAATCATGTTTGATCTTGAAAATTTTTCTGGATACGAATTTTCCTGCATTAAAATTTTAATGTCTTCGGATCTGAACAATAATCCTCTATCAGATTGATCCTTCATACGAACAGTTTTTATGGGATGGTACAATTTTAAATAAAGCTGATTCTGAGATAACAAAAAGTTCGGAAATGATAACTTGAGGTTAAACAAGGGAACTAATTTTGCGCAAAATTAAATATAATTTAGAATAAATAAAAATAATATTAGTTATGTTTAGAAAATTACATTTTGCGGTATGTAAATTAGGCGCAGGATTAGGGCTGTTGACGATCGCAGGGAGCTATGTATATGCCCAGCAATGGGAAAATGTAGGAGGGCTGGCTACTGTTTCGGCAGGAGGAAGCAGTTTTAATAATCTGGTTGTTGATACTGCAGGAAAATATTATCTTTCTTATTATGATCTTTCGGTTTCTAAAGGATCTGTCCAGCTGTTTGACGGAAATAGCTGGTCGTATGTAGGAGGTTCTGCGGGAGTTACCAATAGCTATGCAACGTACAATTCATTGTCTTTGGCACCAAACGGGAATCTATATTATACCAATCAGGGAACGGGGCTGGAGGTTCGACAGTTCAACGGAACTTCATGGACGCAATTGCCAAGTCCTGTAACAAGTGCGATTAATTATCAGGCTTCAGCAGTTTCATCTTCCAATGTGTTATTTACCTATTCTACTCATAATTCTGGAACGGTTCAGCGTTTTGTAAACGGAGCTTGGGAGCAGGTGGGAAATACAGGTTTTTCCAACGGAGCTGCATTTGCAGAAATGGTGATCGGAACGAACAACAAAGTGTATACCTGTAATGTTTCGGGCGGAGTAAGAGTGTATGAAAATTCTGCCAGTGCAGGAACTTCAGACAATTGGAATCTGGTAGGAGGAAGTACGGTAGATGCTGCGTCTTCAGGCGAACAGTATACTTCAGATATTGCAATCGATGCCAATAATAATCTATATGTTGCCTATGTTTCCAACTCGGCAAACGGAACAAAATTAAATGTAAAAAAATTCGACGGCACAAATTGGGTACAGGTTGGAAATCCTTATTTCTCATCGGGAAGAGTTCAGCACGTAGCTTTGGCGGTTACTGCTGCGGGTGCTCCTTATGTAGTGGCAAGCCGTTGGGAAGATGATAATTTCTTAAAAAATACAGCGTTTAAATTAGACGCGGGATCTAATACCTGGGCGACTTTTGGTGGAGATTTTATTTCTGACGGTCAGGCGGCATACAATGATTTAGCAGTAGATAATGCAAATAATTATCTGGTATTGACGTATACCCAGGATGGGACAAAGGTGAAAAGAATTTCTTTACCGGTTCCAACGCAAACGTGTAGCAATACGGATCCGGGAAATAATGCCGGAGATTTAGGTTGCGTAACATTTACTTATAGAGGTCAGTCGGTTACCTATACCACAGTAAGATGTGCAGATGGGAGAATCTGGCTTCAGCAGAATTTAGGAAGTTCCAAAGTGGCAACTTCTTTTGATGATGCAGATTCTTATGGAGATCTTTTCCAGTGGGGGAGATGGGATGATGGTCATCAGGTAAGAAATTCTCTTACCTCAGTTGCTTCCTCTCCGAATTCTCCGGATGGATTATCGGGAACTGACAAATTTATCATCGGATCCGGTACGGATTCTTGGTGGGGCAGCAATGCGACAAGTGATACATGGACGGCAGCTTCGTCAGCGGCAGCTGGTCAGGCGGTTGGAGTAGATCCTTGTAAGGCAATCGGACAGGGGTGGAGGCTTCCTACTTCGGCAGAATGGGTAACCATTGCCAATAATTATTCAATGAATAATCCGGCTTCAGCTTACGCAAGTCATTTGAAGCTGCCGGCAGGGGGAGTGAGAAGTAATACGAGTGGAGGCTTCAATTTTGTAGGACAAAGAGGGTATTTCTGGAGTTCGGAAACTTCAACCAGTGGCGGAAGATTCATGTATGTGGGAGGAACTATTATTACGCCGGCTTCAGGAGGTCCGAGAGGTCAGGGAGAATCGGTAAGATGTACAAAGGATGTTTCCACAGGATTAGGAACTTCGGATCTGAATAGTAAGGCAAATTCCATCGGTATTTATCCAAATCCAACAAATGGAATTCTTAATATTAGAACAGATTCTTCGATAGAGTCTGTAAATGTTATCAATGTTGTTGGGCAAAAAGTAAATATGCAGTTTTCAGATAAACAGATTAATATGCAAGGACTTCCTAACGGAGTTTATATTGTAGAATTAAAATTGAAAAACGGGAAGACGTTCTCGAAAAAAGTGGTTAAGAATTAATTTCCACATATTTGATTGATGAATAAAAGGCTTTGAAAGGAGTCTTTTATTTTAAATATTCAGTTCATTTAAATTACATAGAAGTATCGGCGATGTCCAAAGGACATCGCCGATACTTTTTAACATAAGAAAATAAAAGGATGAAAATAATTGAAAGCTTAGATGATATTAATCTCTACATGAATATTTCCTCGCGACATTTTAGAATATGGGCAGGTTTGGTGTGCTTCTTCAGCTAATAATTTTGCAGTTTCCGTGTCAATTCCGGGAAGGCTGATATTTAATCGTGCCTGTAAAAAATAAGCATCGTCACTCATACAAAGGTCTACTTCTGCATCCACAGCGGTTTCAGTAGAAAGTCTGATTTTTCTTTTTCTTGCCGCAATTCCCAAAGCTCCGATAAAACAAGCAGACCAGCCTGCTGCGAAGAGTTGTTCAGGGTTGGTTCCCGGTTCTGTACCTCCTGGAGTTGACAGCTTAATGTCGAGTTGGTTGTCCGAACTTTTAGAAAATCCCTCTCTGCCTCCTGTAGTGTGCGTTTTTCCTGTGTATAATACTTTTTCTGCCTGTAAAGTTTGATTATTTTTCATTTTTAGAATATTTAAATTGTTAGTAATTGGTTTAAAATGATGATTCAAAATTAGTTACGTTTAATAATTTTTGAAATAAGAATATGAGTGAAGTGGACAATTTGAAGTCTTAAAAAGGTATTATTGACAATAAAATTTATTTTGAATAACTGTCTGCTTCAATAATAGCATCGGCAAAAGACTGAGGGGCTTCCTGTGGAACATTATGCCCGATTCCTTTTAAGATTTTATGTGAATATTTTCCGGTAAATCTGTCTCTGTAAGCGCTTCCGTCGATCGTAGCCCCGTCAAAATCACTGCTGATGGTAACCGTCGGAACTGTAATAACAGGTCTTGTCTGAAGTTTTTTCTCTAATTCGTCATATTTTTTCTCTCCCTTAGCCAATGACAGCCTCCATCGGTAATTGTGTATAACAATGGCCACATGATCCGGATTTTTGAAAGATTGTGCGGTTTGGTCATAAGTCTCTTTACTGAAATTCCAAAGTGGCGAAGCGGTTTTCCATATCAGCTTGTTAAACTCATAGGTATTGTCTTTGTATCCTTTTTCGCCACGCTCGGTAGAGAAATAATATTGATACCACCAGCCTAGTTCAGTATTTGGAGGAAGCGGTTTTTTATTCGCTTCAAGATTGGTGATTAAATATCCGCTTACGGAAACCAGACCTTTTACCCGGTTGGACCAGAGTGCAGCCATCACATCGGCAGTTCTTGCGCCCCAGTCGAAGCCTCCAATAATGGCTTTGTCGATTTTCAAAGCATCCATTAAAGCAATAATATCACTGGCAACTGCTGCCTGCTGGCCATTTCTCATGGTTTTTTCAGATAAGAATTTTGTGCTTCCAAAGCCTCTTAGGTAAGGGGTTATCACTCTGTAGCCTTTGGCGGTGAGCAACGGAACAACTTCCTCGTAGCTATGGATATCATAAGGCCATCCGTGAAGTAGAATCACCGGAGTTCCGTCAGGAGATCCTGCTTCTGTGTAGCCTACATTCAGGACGCCTGCGTTAATTTGTTTTAAAGTTCCTAATGAATTATTAGTCTGTTGTGCATTAAATCCGATATTGAATATTAGCAGAAGCAAGGCGCTAAATAAATATTTTCTGATAAAATAAATCTGTGAGTTGTTTGACTGAGTGAACATAATAATTGATTTTTAATTTGATGGATCAAAGGTAAAAAGACGCTTATCTGAAGCCTATTAAAAACAAGGTTAAACGGACAATTTCAATCCTGAGTCAGACAAAACCTGATCTTAATCTATTGTAGTTAGATTGGGAATATTTAGATATTAAAAAAATTCAATGTTATCCACAATAAATAAACTTGCTGACAAATTTTCACATAAAATTGTGGATAACCTTATGAAAAAAAATAGGGTAAAAATTTCTTGGCTTTAAAGCTCAAAATGAAATTATCTTTATTGGGAAAAGAAAGTGGAAAAAGATTGATTTATTTAAATTGAAAAAAGAAATGTAAAACTAAATTATTCGTTGAATTTATATTCGGTTTATTTATAATCAGATACGATAATTTTAATTGAGAAAAAGATTGTGAAATAGCTTGTGGATAAGTCTGAAACTATTGATAAATAAGATGGAGAAAGCAAGGTATTTTTGTTAATTCATGTTTTATAAGCATTGAAATTGATGTTTATTCACGGGTTATTAATAGCTTTTCAATACATTGTTCACAGGGTTGTCCACATCAAAATTCAGGGTTTTCAATGGCTTGCCAATAGCTTATTCATACGTTATCCATATTTTATTCACATTAAAAAAGGTTTTTTTATGAGATTGTTTTTGATAATTAACATGTGATTCACTGCTTGCTAATAGGTAATTCACGTGTTATCCACATTTTATTCACAAAAAATCAATGGATAAAAATTCAAAAGACCATCAGTTTTTTGTCAATTAAAATTATTAGTCTACTTTTGCAGTAGATTTATCAAGAAAGGTGGAGGGAATTGGCCCTGTGAAACCTTAGCAACCGACATCTCTTGTGTAAAGGTGCTAATTCCAACCCGATTTGGGGGAAGATAAGTGAAGTCAATATTCTATATTATTCCATTTTCTTGACGGTCTTTTGGGTTTGCGTTACTGCAGACAATTATTAATTATTTAAAAAGCACTGAAGGAAATGAAGAAACTCAGCGTAAGCGTACTGCTTTTGGCAATTGGATTTTTATCGGCACAGGAACAGGAAAAACAGATTGAAGATGTTGTGATTGTTGGAAATCGTAATGCGAAGAGAACAAAATTAGAAACTCCAGTCCCGGTAGATATCATCAATATTGATAAAATTCAAAAATCTTCTCCGCAAACCACTGTTCAGGATTTATTAAATTATGTAATCCCGTCTTTTAATGCCGTTCGTCAGTCGGCTTCCGATGGAACGGAGCATATTGATCCAATGACTTTGAGAGGAATGGGGCCGGATCAGGTTTTAGTCCTCGTCAATGGAAAAAGAAGGCATACAACATCTTTGGTGAATTATCAGAATACGGTGGGGAATGGTTCTGTCGGAACAGATTTAGGCACAATTCCCGTTATTGCAATCGACAGAATTGAAGTTCTTCGGGACGGTGCTGCTGCACAATACGGTTCTGATGCCATTGCGGGAGTTATTAATATTATTCTTAAAAAAGATATCGGTGGAACAGCAAGTCTGAATTATGGGATTTCAGGAAGAAACGACGGCGAAACATATCAGGCTGGAGTTAATTATGGGGCTTCTTTAGGAAAGAAAGACAGCTACATCAGTTTGTCTTTACAGTTGAACCACAGAGGAAAAACAACTAGAACGCAGAATCATAATCTGGATATTTTTGGAGGGAATTTTGCGTACGACTTTGCCGATAATCCCGCAGCGGCAAGAGCTGCCGATGATGCTATCATTCAACAGAGGGGCTTAACGCGTGATGATTTCAATTTTCAGATCGGGGATGCTCAGATAAAGCAGGCTCAGTTATTTTTTAATTCAGAATACCCGATTAATGATCGATTTAAATTATATTCTTTTGGAGGTTTTAGTATAAAAGAAGGTCAAGGGTATGGTTTCAGAAGGCTTCCGAGCGAAACGGATAATAATGTGTATTCTATTTATCCAAATGGATTCCAGCCGACTTTAGGCTCTAAAGTGTACGATATTTCTTATGCAATCGGAGCAAAATACAACAAAAACGACTGGTTTTTTGATTTAAGCAATACTTTTGGAAGCAACACCTTCAATTATGATGTAAGCAACACGGTCAATGCCTCGTTAGGTGCAAAATCTCCGACAAGTTTTAATGCCGGTGCACACAGTTTTCTTCAAAATACAATTAATCTTGATGTTTCAAAAAATATAAAGAACTTCAATATTGCTTTCGGTGGAGAATTCAGATTTGAACAATATGATATTAAATCCGGAGATGAGACTTCGTATTTAAGATATGATGTTTTCGGAAATCTGGTTACTTCGGATACAGATCCAAATGATGTGGTCGGAGCAGGAGGATCGCAGTCTTTCATTGGTTTTTCTCCTCAAAATGCGTTGTCAAAATCAAGACATTCAACAGCAGTTTATGCGGATGTTTCTTATGATCTTGATAAAAAATTGAATGTTGATCTTGCCGGAAGATTTGAAAATTATTCAGATTTTGGAAGCACTCTGAATGGAAAATTAGCGGTGAGATACGAATTTGTAAAAAATTACGCCATTCGTGCGGCGGTTGGAACAGGCTTCAGAGCGCCGTCTTTGCAACAGCAATATTTTAATAATTCTTACGCAGATATTTCTACAACAGGAAATTCCATCGTTACCAAAGGAATTTTTAACAACGACAGTGAGGCAGCTAGGGCTCTTGGCTTTGATAAACTGAAACAGGAAACATCTGTCAATGGAAGTGTTGGATTTACCTTAAAACCAATCAGTAAACTATCGATTACTTTGGATGGATATTTAATTAAAGTTAAAGACAGAATCGTAATCACAAGTAATATTACAGATGATAGGTTAGCGGTTTACGGGGTAGAAAGCGGAAGATTTTTTGCCAATGCGATTGATACGGAAACAAGAGGGGTGGATTTGGTTATAGCCTATGACTGGAGATTGGGCGGAGGAAATTTAAACATCAATCTTGCCGGAAATTATACAGAAACAAAAATTACGGATTTCCATTTTCCTGCAAATTTACAGACTCCGCAAAATGAATTTTTCGGACCGGATCAAATCAATATCATCGAAACATTATCTCCAAAAACAAAAGCAACTTTAGGCTTGAATTATGGAATAGGCAAATTTAATTTCCTGGTAAGAAATACCTATTTTGGGAAAGTAATCAGAGACGGGTATCCTTTTGGTGGTGTTCAGGAATTTGCTCCGAAAATGGTGACGGATGTGAGTGTTGGCTACGATTTTACAAAAAATATTAACTTAACGGTCGGTGCAAATAATGTTTTTGATGTCTTCCCTGATCTACAGATCTACGAAAATTCGTATTATGGCGTTTTCAAATATGCTCCCGTTCAGATGGGAACATTGGGAAATTACTTCTTCGGAAGGCTTAATTTTACATTTTAATTAATGAATGCTACATCACATCAGATAGGCTGGAAAACCGCAGTAGCAATCGTTGTTTCGAATATGATCGGAACCGGGATTTTTACAACGCTGGGTTTTCAGCTTACAGATATTACAAATACGTACAGCATATTCCTCCTTTGGATCATAGGGGGAATTCTGGCGTTATTCGGAGCTTTTTGTTATGCCGAATTGGGTTCACATTTTAAAGGAAACGGTGGAGATTTTATTTATTTGAAAGAAACTTATCATCCGCTTTTGGGATATCTGGTAAGCTGGATTTCCCTGATTATCGGGTTTTCTTCCCCTGTTGCCTTGGCGGCTTTGGCGATGTCAAAATATCTTTCTGCCTTCAATTTTTCTTTTGGGAATAGCTTTGCTGTCGGAATAATTTTTCTGGTTTCTGTTTTTTTATCGTTCAGTTTAAAAGCTTCAAGCCGGTTTCACAATTTTTTTACATTCATAAAAATAGCTTTTATTGTTGTTTTGATTATTCTTGGAATCGCACTTTCAGAATCAGAATCCATTGGAAACAGCTTGCAACTTGATGATTCATGGAAAAAAGAAATCATGCTTCCTGCTTTTGCAACATCTTTAGTCTTTGTAACTTATTCATATACAGGATGGAACTCCGCTTCTTATATTGCCGGAGAAATTAAAGATGTTCAGAAAAATTTGCCTAAAGCTTTGATTGTCGGCACCGTTTTCGTGACTGTATGCTACCTTCTGGTGAATTTTATAATGCTAAAACACGCTCCGGTTAATCAATTAGCCGGTAAAGAAGATGTGATGGGTGAAGCGGCAAATAATATGCTCGGTCATACTTTTGGGAAAGTGGTGAATGTTTTTATTGCTTTGCAACTGGTTGCAACAATCAGTGGGTATTTGTGGGTCGGATCCAGGTTAACACAGGCTTTTGCCAAGGAAAATAAACTCTGGAAATCTCTATCCGTCGGAAATCACAAAGGAATTCCGGTTCGGGCAATTTTTGCTCATGCGGTCATCGCAACTTTGATTATTCTGACGGGAAGTTTTAAAGAAATTTTCGTTTATACCGCTTTTATTCTTCAATTGTTTGCGAGTCTGGCGATTTCTACTGCATATTTTATTAAAAAGGAAAATCGAAAAATATTCAAATCCAATTTATTTTATCTCTTTCCGACCGTTTTTTTGTTATTCAGTGTATATATTTTATATTTCACATTTATTCATAATCCGAAAGAAAGCATTATCGGATTGGGAATTGTGGTGTTGGGAATTGTTTTGTATTTAATTGATGGAAAATTGACGAAGAGCAATGCTTAATTTTTTGTAAACTAAAGTCTTCGACAAGTTCAGACTGACAATGTGTGTATTTTGATTTTATTGATATTTAAATAGTTAGAATTAGCAATGTCATCCTGAGCGCGAAGCAGTCGAAGGATTTTTAATAATTAACTTATATTCTTCCAAAATGACAAAAGTAATTAAAAAATCATCTGTCATTTGCTGAGTGAAAAGCCCTGGCGAACGAAAAACATCCCCAATTATTTCAAAAAACTTAGCGAACCCTGTGTTAAAAATAGATTCTTCACTACGCTTTCGCTTCGTTCTGAATGACAAACTGTGAAAATTTAAGGAAAGGAATAATGTAATGCGATGGGTTATTGAGTTTTGAATTAATAATCCGTATCTTTGCACCCACAAAATTTTCATAATGTCTAAATCATTAATTCCAAAATTAGAAGCTATAAAACAGAGATATAATGAGGTTGCAGACCTTATTATACAGCCTGATGTAATTTCAGACCAAAAAAGATATTCTTCTTTGAACAAAGAATATAGCGATTTGGGGAAAATTGTAAAAGTTTACGATCAATATAAAGGAGCTTTGGATACGATTGAGGAATCCGACGAGATCATTGCTGACGGATCAGACAAAGATTTTGTTGAATTGGCAAAAATCGAGAAAAACGAGGCACTGGAAAAAATTCCTGGATTGGAGGAAGAATTAAAAGTATTATTGATTCCGAAAGATCCTGCAGATGACAAAAATGTAATTGTGGAACTTCGTGCCGGAACGGGTGGTGATGAAGCTGCGATTTTCGTGGAAGATATTTACAGAATGTATTCCATGTATTTCAAAACGAAAGGATGGAGACACGAGATTACAGATTCCAACGAGGCTGCGAAAGGATACAAAGAATTGATCATGAAAGTGGAAGGAGAAGGTGTTTACGGAATCATGAAATTCGAGTCTGGAGTTCACCGTGTACAACGTGTTCCGGAAACGGAATCTCAGGGTAGAGTTCACACTTCGGCCATTACAATTGCTGTTCTTCCGGAAGCTGAAGAGGTTGATTTTGAACTGAATCCTGCCGATATCGAAATGCAGACATCACGTTCAGGTGGAGCCGGAGGTCAGAACGTAAACAAGGTTGAAACTAAAGTTCAGTTGACGCACAAACCTTCAGGATTGGTGGTTGTTTGTCAGCAGGCTCGTTCTCAGTTGGCAAACCGTGAGTTGGCGATGGAAATGTTGAGAACCAAATTGTATGATATCGAATTGCAGAAAGTTCAGGGAGATATTGCTGCGCAACGTAAGTCGATGGTTTCTACGGGTGACCGTTCTGCAAAGATCAAAACGTACAATTATCCTCAGGGAAGAGTTACTGATCACAGAATCAATAAATCAATGTATAATCTTGATGCATACATGAATGGTGATATTTCCGAAATGATCGATGCCGTTATCATGGCAGAAAACGCCGAAAAAATGAAAGGCGAAGAAGAAAGTTTATAAAATCTTTACATAAAATCTTTTTAAAGTCTCTGGATTTCCGGAGACTTTTTTGATTAAAAATTTTATCTTGAATAGTTTATTTATGAAACTATATATTGCCTGAAAAATTATAGACCTTTTCAGGAAAGAAACTTATTTGTTGAGTGAATTTTCTTTCTTTTTTGGTGTAATTTTGGATTTTATAAACGATACAGAAAAAAATCTATGAAAGCTATAGCATTATTTCTAGGTCTATTGGTTGCAAATTTTTCTTTTGCACAAAATAATGATGTTGAGGAAAGAGATGATAACATGATCACGGAAAACAACAAAAATTTCTTAAAAATAGATATTAAAGAACCATTGCTTCAGGTTGCTGTGAAGAATTGTAATGATTTTAAAACCGCAAGTTTTGAAGGAGGTATTCCAGCTTACAAGGAAACGTTGAGGAAATATATGTATGTTTATCTTAATACAGATTTTTATGTTCTGAATGGCGATTTTACATTCACTCTCACGATAGACCCAACCGGAAAAGTGACGAATATTGAAGGAGCTCCGAAGGTGGCAAACAGTGAGGTATTCTTTGAGGATATGAAATATGTGGTGAGAAGAATCAAGAAAAACTGGATTCCTGCAATGTGTGGCGGGCAGCCTATAACTTCACAAGTTAAAATCAAAATAAATCTCTCTTCTATAGCTACCGACGTTTAAAAAGATTGCTTATTAATAACTATGAAAAAATACCTTTTAATTCTACCTTTATTGCTTTGGGGCGGTAAAGGCTTTTCACAGCAGACTGCGGTTTCAACGCAGGAAATATCGTCAAACTATCAAAAAGCAGAATTTCCGGGGGGTGATGAAGCCTTTCAGAAAGAATTTATGAATATGGTTCACGCTTATATTGATATGGCTTTATATGCTATCCAAGGCCAAGTGACTTTTGTGTTTAATATTGATCCGAAAGGAAAAATTGATAAGGTTGATGTTCTTCCAAAATTTAAAAACAATGAAATGTTTATTGATGACATGAAGTACGCCGTTAAAAAAGTAAAAGGAAAATGGAAACCTGCAGTAAAAAATGGAATTCCGGTGGATTCTAAATTTGTAATGAAAGTGACTTTTAATCATAATACGTACGATCATGACTAAGAAAGTGTTGTTGAATATTATGTTATTGTGTGTTGTGAAAATCTTTGGACAAAATGTTGATTCTCCACAATATCTTCGTTACCCTGAATTTCTGGAATCTTATAAAGGAGGAAAGGTGCAGTTTTATAAAGATTTTCATAAAATATTAATGTCTAAAAAATTAAAACCTTGTGAAAATAAAAGTGAGGCTTATTATTTAAAAGTACTTATTAACGAAGATGCTTCTATAAAGTATCTGAGTAACCCTGCAAATGAAGAAAGTACTGAGAGAAACAAATGTGCATATGATTTGGCAATTCAGGTAATAAATTATATGGATAAATGGAATCCTGCAGTTGTTAAGGGTGTAAAGAAGCAAGCTATAGCGGGTTTTTTTATTGTTCCTGATGCTCTGTTTAAAAACTACAAAGAAGGATATCTCCCTCATGAAGATATTGCATCTCCTAAAAATATTCCGGATGGAATTATTGGATTTAGGAGGGAAGTTATGCAAAGGATCAATATAAATGATTTTAAATTGAATAATGGATTTAAAACAGAAGTTAGCTTTACAGTAACTAAAAATGGTAAAATAGAAAATATAAAGCTTGAGCCATCTTCTGGTGATAAAATATTTGATGATAAAATTATTACGGTTATAGAGAGTTTCAGCAATGAATGGAAGCCGGCATTAAAAGAAGGGATTCCTGTAGATTATAAGTTTAGATTACCATTTGCTTTTGTTACAAATTAAAAATTCTAAATTAATCAGAAAATTTAGTAAGGTGTTTCTAATAAATTATAGCTTTTGAATGCTTTTATGATTGGATTCACACATTAAACAGAGTTTATTTTTGATAATTTAATTAAAAAATATCTCCTGACATTCTGTCACAATATTTTGTATCTTTGCAAATTCAATAAGTTCAAAATTTAATGTTTTGAGTTCAAAGTGGTATGCATTGAACCTTAAATATTAAACTTTAAACCTTAAATTCGATTATCGTGCAGGAAAAATATATAGACGAAACAAAACAGGGAGAAGCTTTTGCGATTGCAGAAAAAGTCGGGAATTCCAAGAAATTATTTTTGGAGAGTTACGGTTGTCAGATGAATTTTTCTGATTCTGAGATCGTTGCCTCAATTCTTAACGAACAAGGGTACAATACGACTCTTAAAGTAGAAGAAGCGGATCTTATTCTTTTAAATACATGTTCAATACGCGAAAAGGCTGAACAAACCGTAAGAATGCGTCTTTCCCAGTTCAAAAACCTGAAAAAAGAACGTCCAAACATGACGGTTGGGGTTTTGGGTTGTATGGCTGAGCGTTTGAAAACTAAGTTCTTAGAAGAAGAACAGTTGGTTGATCTTGTGGTTGGTCCGGATGCGTACAGAGATTTACCGAATCTTTTAAAAGAAACCGAGGACGGAAGAGATGCAATTAACGTAATTCTTTCCAAGGAAGAAACGTATGCGGATATCAATCCTGTTCGTTTAGGCGGAAATGGTGTGACTGCTTTCGTTACCATTACAAGAGGTTGCGATAATATGTGCACTTTCTGTGTAGTTCCGTTTACAAGAGGTAGAGAAAGAAGCCGTGATCCGCACTCAATTTTAGATGAATGTAAAAGCCTTTGGGAAAGTGGCTACAAAGAAATTACTTTGTTAGGTCAGAATGTAGATTCTTATCTTTGGTATGGAGGCGGACCAAAAAAGGACTTTGCAAAAGCATCTGAAATGCAGAAAGCAACCGCTGTAAATTTTGCTCAGTTGCTTGATTTGGTTGCTAAAGCTGTTCCTGAAATGAGAATCAGATTCTCGACTTCCAATCCTCAGGATATGAGTCTTGATGTATTCAGAATGATGGCAAAGCACGACAATATCTGCAAATATGTTCATTTACCGGTTCAGAGTGGAAGCAACAATATGCTGGAAGCGATGAACAGACAGCATACCCGTGAAGAATATTTAGATTTAATTAAAAAAGCGAAAGAAATCGTTCCGGAAGTGGCGTTTTCTCAGGATATGATCGTTGGTTTCTGCAACGAATCTGAAGAAGATCACCAAGATACATTAAGCTTAATGAGAGAAGTGGAATATGACTACGGTTATATGTTCGCTTACTCAGAAAGACCGGGAACTCCGGCTCACAAAAAAATGGAAGACAATATTCCGGCTGATGTAAAACAGAGACGTTTGGCAGAAGTAATTGCTTTACAAGGCGAATTATCAAGAAACCGTATGAAATCTTACGTCGGAAAAACGCACAAAATTTTGATTGAAGGTATTTCTAAAAAGAACAAAAACCAATGGAAAGGTAGGAATTCCCAGAATGCGGTTTGCGTTTTTGATATGCTGGAAGGTCAGAAAATTGGTGATATTGTGGACGTTTTTGTTTTTGATAACACACAAGGCACACTTTTAGGGGAAACGGTATAGAATTTAAAGTTTTAAGTTCTTCAAATAATGGATAATCTACAATCACAACAACTGCTACAGAATATTTCTGCATTACTAGATAATGCCAGAAAGAGAGTTGCGGTGGCTGTAAATCAAACGATGGTTCTCACTTACTATGAGATCGGAAGAATGATTGTAGAAGAGGAACAGCACGGACAGGAAAGAGCAGAATATGGTGCGGAATTAATTAAAAATCTTGCTATTGAGCTCACTAAAAGATATGGAAAAGGATTTTCAAAAAGAAATTTAGATTTAATGAGACAATTTTATTTGTCTTATTCAATTGTGCAAACACCGTCTGCACAATTAAAAAAGATTGAAAATCCAATTTCGGAAACACTACCTCAGAAATCTTTAAATTCAATTGGTCAGACACTGTCTGACGTTTTTCCAATTCAACAGGTACAGTCTGTTAATTTCAATCTTTCATGGTCACATTATTTAAAACTGATGCGTATAAAAGATATCAACGAAAGAAAATTCTACGAAATTGAAAGTTTTAAAAATAACTGGAGCTTAAGAGAACTGCAGAGACAGTACGATTCAGCATTATATACAAGGCTATCTTTAAGTAAAAATAAAGAAGAGATTATTCAGCTATCTGAAAAAGGTCAAATAATAGAAAAACCGAAAGATCTCATCAAAGATCCTTATATTTTAGAATTTCTGGGGCTGTCTGAAAAACCAAACTATTCTGAAACCGAATTAGAATCTGAACTCATCGATAAATTAGAACATTTCCTTTTAGAATTAGGAACTGGTTTTACCTTTGTTGCAAGACAAAACAGAATAACTTTTGATGAGAAACATTTTAAAATAGATTTGGTTTTTTACAATAGAATCTTAAAATGTTTTGTTTTAATTGATTTAAAAATCGGTGAACTGAAGCATCAAGACATTGGACAAATGCAGATGTATGTCAACTATTACGACAGAGAAAAGCGCCTTGAGGATGAAAATAAAACCATAGGAATTATTCTGTGTCAGGATAAAAGTGAAGCATTGGTGCGATATACATTACCGGAAGATAATGAACAGGTTTTTTCCAGTAAATATTTTACCGTATTGCCAAGTAAAGAAGATTTTATTAACATTTTAAACTCAGACAATGGAAAAACTTCATAAGTATTGCCTAAGTGTATTGTTGGTAATAATCTGCAGCAATATTTCGGCACAGATTACGAATGGAAATGTTGAAGGTGAAGACTGTAAACAATTGTATGAACTTTATAATCAGTTTTTAAATCATGATTGTGAAGATTCACAGCAATTTTGTGTTAAAGAAAATCCGAGAAATAATTTTGCTATCAATCAAAAGCAAAATGCGATTGATTTGATCGGGAAAATCTTCTCAGGGAAAAAATGTGATTATTCATATAAAAATAAATCAGGTGTAGGTTTTTCTGAAAAAGAAAAGCATAATCAACTCCTGAAAAACTACGAGAAAAACAGTGGAAAAAATCTTTTTGCTGTAATTTTATATTTTAAAACGAAGGTTTCAAAAGTCAGAAACAAAGATTATTTAGATCTAATTGGTTAATTAACAGAAATAAAATTCAAATTAAATTTTAACGAATTAATCAATTTCTGCAGCTAAAAAAACTGTAGGAAAACTAATCTAAAACTTACTTATGAGCAACGAGCTACAAAATATAAAAAACCGATTCGGAATTATTGGAAATTTTCCGGCTTTAAACCGTGCTTTAGAAAAATCAATTCAGGTGGCACCCACAGATATTTCAGTCCTTGTAATAGGAGAAAGTGGTGTTGGTAAAGAATTTATTCCGAAAATTATTCATTCAGAATCTAAAAGAAAACATCAGCCTTACATCGTTGTCAACTGTGGAGCAATTCCTGAAGGAACAATCGATTCCGAACTTTTTGGTCACGAAAAAGGAGCTTTTACCGGAGCTACAACAACCCGAAAAGGGTATTTCGAGGTGGCAGACGGCGGAACTATTTTCCTTGATGAGGTTGGGGAACTGCCTCTACAGACTCAGGTTCGCCTTTTAAGGGTTCTCGAAAGCGGCGAATTCATGAAAGTAGGTTCTTCGCAGGTTCAGAAAACCAATGTGAGAATTGTTGCGGCAACGAATGTGAACATGATGAAAGCCATTCATGACGGAAGATTCCGTGAGGATTTGTTTTATCGTCTGAATACCGTACAAATTGATATGCCGGCTTTAAGGGAAAGAAAAGGAGATATTCATTTGCTTTTCAGAAAGTTTGCTATAGATTTTGCTGAGAAATACAGAATGCCTGAGCTGGAATTGGAGCCGAGCGCAGTTCATTATATCGAAAATTATACTTTTCCCGGGAATGTCCGTCAGCTGAGAAATTTGGTTGAACAAATGACGGTAGTCGAGAGAAACAGGCATGTAACAGTTGAAAAACTGGCAGAATATATTCCGATGGAGACGCATCTTCCTATGGTGGTAAACGCACCGAACAATCAGAAGCAGAATGATTTTGGAAGTGAAAGGGAAATTATGTATAAAATTCTCTTTGACATGCGGAACGATATTAATGATTTAAAATCCTTAACTTCGGAATTGATAAAAAACAGAGGGAATTCTGATCTGAGCAATCACGAAAAAAATCTGATTAACCGAATTTATACTCCTGAGACTCAACAGAACATAACTCCCGGCTCTTTGTTGTATTTTGAGAACAGTAATAACAATGCTCCGGTCGTACAGAATCCGACGATCATTTCTTCTCCTGAAGAGAGTTATGAAGATTTTGAGGATATTGAAATTGAAGAAAACAGACCGGAATCTTTATCGCTTCAAAATAACGAAAAGGATTTGATTATCAAAGCATTGGAGAAGCATAAAGGGCGTAGGAACAAAGCGGCGGATGAATTGGGAATCTCACAGAGAACATTATACAGAAAAATAAAACAATATAACTTAGAAGAATAAAAACTAAATAATTAAACAATGATGAATTTTGATTCGATTACAACCAGAGGGTACGATTTTAGAATAGGAAAATATATTTCGGATGGTTTCGAGCTATTTAAAAAAGACATGGGAGGATTTATAGTAGCAACGCTGCTTGCTATTGTAATGAGTATCATCCCTTTTTGTGGAGTTCTGGCCATGGGAAACTTCCTGAAGATATGTAAGAAAGTGGATGAAGGACAAAAACTGGAAGCAGGAGATATTTTTGATTTTACAGACTTCTGGGTGTATTTCAAATTTTTAATTTTATTATTGGCAGTCATTTTTGTTTTAATGATACCGATACAGATAAGTTTAATGCCGATAATTATTGCAGCATCAGAAGGAGAGCAATTAGATCCGGCTATTATGATCGGAGGAATGGGAATCTGGATTTTTCTGTATGTATTATTTCTGATTGCATTCAGTGTGTCGTTCTATTTTGTGCAGCCGCTAATTTCGATTCACAGAATCCAGAGTGTAAGACAGGCGTATTCGCTCTCGTGGAAAATTGCAAAGAAAAACTTTTTAGTGATTTTCCTTTTCCTGATTGTAGTGGGTATCATTGCCGAATTAGGAATTATAGCCTGCGGTATTGGTTTAATTTTTACGATTCCGGTAGGAATTTGTATTAAATATATGAGTTTTAAAGATGTTCTGGAAACCCAGAATCAAAAAATAGGTTTATGAGTAAGATAAAAATAATCTTTGGATTTGTTATTCTTTCGCTGTTTCATCAGTGTTACAGCTTTTCAGGTTCATCTCTTACGGATGAAAAAACGATACAGATCAGCGAATTTCCGAACAATGCACCTTTGGTAAATCCTACCTTATCGCAGCAGTTTTCTACGGATATCCAGAATCGTTTTTTGCAGAGAACAACTTTAAAAGGAACAAAAACAAATCCGGATATTTTGGTTGAAGGAGAAATTACAGATTACTCAATAACCCCTACTACTATCGGTTCGAATACAGTAACGAACCAAAATACAGGTGGAGTGGTGCAGGAATCTCAGAATAAACTGACCATTACGGTAAAGGTTCATTATGAGAACAAACTTCACCCCGATTTCAGTTTTGACAGAAGCTATTCTGACGAGGCTGTTTTCAACAGTAATTTATCACAGTCTGAGATAGAAAGTTCTCAGGTGAAAATTGCAACCGACAGGATTATAAATAAGATATTTAACGACATTGTAGCGAATTGGTAACATGAATCATAGAGTTTTAGAATTATTAAAGGCCCCAAAAAACATTCAATCAGAGGATCTGGATCTTCTGAAAGAGGAGATTAATTCTTTTCCCTATGTTCAGAATATCAGAGCCTTATACTTATATGGAGTTAATCTTTACGATAAGGCAAATTACCAGAAAGTTCTGTCTACCACGGCGGCTTACACTACCGATAAAAAAATTCTGTATCAGCTGATTAACGGTAAAATTCAGCAGCGTCCAAAGCCGGATATTCAGCCTGAAACGAAGAAAGAAAAGAAAATTCCGGCAGAAAATCCGCTTACATTATTACAAAAAGCAAAAAGTTCCAATTTCCCAATTAAAAGGGAAGAGGCTCGATCTATTGAAGCTCAGCCTGAAATCTTGGAACAACCTAAACGGGATATTATCGACCGGAAAGAGGAAACCAGAGTACTTCCAACTCCTCAAGAGGAGGTTAAGCATGTTTATGTGAACGGCCAACGAAACAGAATTTTATTTGAAGGGGAAGAAGACTTTCTTAATGACGATCTTGCAGAAACCATTGATCTTGAATCCACTTTGGAATCGGGCTCTATCGTTACTCAGAAAGTTGAAAAGAAAGAGATTTTGCCTGATAATAATGAAAATCTCCAAGATGAAATTGCCGTTGAAGATTCAAAAATAACGGATACTGAGATTGAAGAACCTGTTTCTGAAAATAATATTGAAGAAGAAAATACAATTCCAGAGTTTGAAACAAAAGCTTTAGATCAAACAGATTTCACTCCTGAAAAAATCATTAGTAAAGATGAAATCCCATTGGAAAAAGAAGAGGGAATTGTAGAAGATGACTCACAATTAAGCTTACATGAAGTAGAACCTTTGCTTTCTGAAGTTGAAGTCCAGGAAAATGAAACGGTTGAAGAGGTTGAAAAGAGAGAATTAATTACAATAGAATCTGATGATTTAGATAAAGATGAATCGGCGGATTTCACTCCTGAAAAAATTATTAATGAAGATGAAATTTCACAGGGAAAAGAGGAAGAGATTGTAGAAGATAGTTCACAGTTAAGTTTTCATGAAGTAGAACCTTTGTTTGCTGAAGCTGAAATACATGAAAGTGAAACGGTTGAAGAGACAGAAAGGATTGCGGAAGATTTAAACAATGAAAAAGTAGCGGATTTTACTCCTGAAAAAATCATCAATGAAGATGAAATTTCTTCTGAAAAAGAAAAGAATGTGGTACAGGATGAAACTGAATTAAGTTTCCATGGGACAGAATCTTTTTTACCGGAAGTAAAAATTCAGCCAAACAATTCAGAAGATACAATGGCTGAAGTGGCTCAACAAAATATCAACAAGCATGAAAATGAAATGCGTCGTCTGATAGAAGAAGTTGAGAAAAAAATGAAAGAAAAAGCAGCTTCCGAAGCTGTTAAAAAGGAAGAAGAGCCCGAAAATATTGGAAATGATATAAGCTTTGCAGAAACCCAAAGTTTTGAAGTAAGGCCTTCTGAAGTTGAAAATAAGCAAGAACTTACCGAAGAAAAAACTCCTTCCGAAACAGTTGATGAAATAAAAGAATCTGAAGCTGTAGAAACTACAGAAGCAATATTGGAGTGGAAGCCTATGTCTTTCGAATCTCATCTCCCTGATTCAATGCTTGATAAGCCAGCGGTTGCTGAAACTAAGAATGAAGAAGAAACAGTTGTGGCTTCACCTGAAATCGTAGCTGTAAAAATACAGGAAGAAATACCGGCTGATGAAAGCATCGAAGAAGCTAAAGAAGAAGTTCCTGCGATGAATGTTTCGTTTTTTGGAACAGATATTTCTAAATGGAATGTAACAGAAAGTGAGGCGGATAATAAGGGGGAAACTCCGCAGGAAGAAATCCCTGAAGTTGTAAGTGAAAATAAGAGTTCTGTTGCTCTTGACAGTAATGTTCCAGGATTTATTAATACCTGGCAAAGTTGGCTGAAAATTGACAGGACTAAAGAGGTTGAAAAAGAAAAAGAGGAAATTAAAACAAAAGCAATTGAGGCTTTCATTGAAAATAATCCCAAAATCAGCCAGCTTAAAGACGAAAGCAGTTATGTAGTAAAAGAAAGAAATGACGATATTTCCCATTTGATGACCGAAACATTGGCGAATCTTTACTTTGAACAGAAACTGTATTCTAAAGCGATTAAAGCGTTTCAGATTTTGATAGAGAAAACTCCTGAAAAGAAAGAATATTACGAAAATAGAATTCAGGAAATAAAAGATTTTAGAACAAAAGGATAAATATTAATGATGAGTATATTATCAATTACACCATCTCATATAATGTTTTTTGCAGGCTTGGCAATGACTTTGTACATCACCTCAATTATGATTTTAATTAAAAATAAATCGGATATTATACCTTATCTTGTCTTATTCTTTTTTCCGATAATCGGTTCTTTAGGAATCATTTTCGGGAATTTTATGAGAAAAAAATAAATTAAAAGTTTTAATGATAAAACAAAAGAGTATACTGAACACTATTCAATATACTCTTTTTTTATGATTCTTAAGATAATTAAAGTTTCTCTTTTACTTCCTCATTCTTCGAAATATATCCGTCATAAGAAATCGGCTGTCGGTCGTTACTTCTGATTGAGGTAAAAGCTTTACCGTTTTTAAATACTTCAATGATAATTTCGTCTACAGAACTTTGATCGTTTACTTTAATTTTTACGATTGATTTTCCTTTTCTGCCTTGAGATTTGGAAACTACAAAATCTTTAGAGGTAAATCTGTAGCTGTTCTGATTTGTATTTCCGTAAGTAGGATTAAAAACTCTTCCGAAATACGGCAAAGTAACCTCCAGTTTATCTTTTCTTAAATCGATCGAGTAATTACTTCCCGAAAGATCCAAGATTCTTGTTGAAGTGGTATTCGGAAGTGAATTCATCACGTTAATTACGTCATAATTGGTTGGTGTCGCTCTTTCTGCATGAAATGAAAAATCTTCTGAATTCACAAGCTCTGCCACTGTCTGAGAATCGGTTTTGGTTTGTGAAAATCCGTTTTGGAAGATCATTAAAAATCCAAAAATAAATATGATTGAAATATACTTTTTCATGATACTAAAATTATTATTAAATTTAAATAGCAAATTATATGCAAATATATTGCTTGGAAATGAATTTGGAACAAAAATTGTAAAGGTTGAATTAATACACTCGAACTATGAAAATAACACACTTTTTAGGATTAGGGGCAATAGCTCTGGCTGTTGTGGCTTGTACTACAAACCCGATTACGGGAAGATCTTCCCTGCAATTGGCGAACAACTCGGAAATTCTGACGATGTCTGCTCAGGAATATAAAACAACCTTAGGAAAATCTAAAGTAATCTCCGGAACTGCAGACGCAAAAAGGGTAGTAAGTGTTGGATCGAGGATAAAATCTGCGGCAGAAAGATATTACCAACAGATTGGACGTTCTGCAGATCTTGCGAATTACAATTGGGAATTTAATCTTATCCAAAGCACTGAGCTGAATGCATGGTGTATGCCCGGAGGGAAAGTAGCAGTTTACACAGGAATTTTACCGGTGACAAAAAACGATAATGGCCTTGCTGTAGTAATGGGACATGAAGTTTCTCACGCATTGGCAGGACACGGAAATGAACGAATTTCTCAGGCAATGGTGGCTCAGTATGGCGGACAGATCTTGGGAGGAACAATTTCTAACGGACAATGGGCAAGCGTTTTTGAAAAAGTATATCCAATCGGTTCTCAGGTGGCATTACTGAAGTATGGAAGAAATCAGGAATCTGAAGCAGATAAGATGGGACTGTATTTAATGGGAATGGCGGGCTATGATCCAAGAGAGGCAATCCCTTTCTGGAATAGAATGGAAGCGGCTTCTACAGGAGCAAGGCAGCCTGAGTTCCTTTCTACCCACCCGAATCCTGAAACAAGAATCTCAGATATTAATAAAGACCTTCCTAAAGCTTTGGAATATTATAAAGCTGCTGGCGGAAAAATATAATTATAAAAAGAAAAGCCTTATTGAATTTTACTAAATTTGGTAAGGCTTTTTAGTTTTAATCACTTAAACACAATATTATGAAGAACCTGACAATTACCGGGCTGATACTTTTAGCATTATCAGTACTTCTGTTTTATTTAACATCTCCGAATTTTAGGATTAATGATTTGGGAATGCCTCACGTAATGGGAATTATGGGCGGAATCGGAATCGGTCTGATCATCGGTGGAATGGTAGGATATGTAAGCAAAGGAAGTGCGATAAAAGCCGAAGAAAAAAGAAAAGAATTCAAACAATTACAAAAAGATAAGGAAGATCTGGAAAAACAGGCTGCAGAAATTGCAAGGCGTGAAGCTGAACTTCGGAATCATGAAAATCAAAATCCTCAAATCTAATGATCTGAGGATTTTTTATCGTTGTTATTTTCTCTTAATTTAGAATTTGTATCCAACACCAACCATAAATAAATTTGGTCTGTTGTCATACATTATACTTTCACCAGTCACCCGATTGATGAAGCTTCTTGAATCTTTACTGAAAGCTCCTTCATATCTGGCATTAAGTAGAAATTTTTTAATTTCCATTTGCGCTCCGAATTGATAACCTACCGTAAAATTATCTCTTGCATTTTCTTTAAAATCATTAAACGTATCTTCTTTGCTTAAATTATAACTTGCAACCGGACCTACGTAAACTCCTAAGAAATCGCCTAAAACTTTGTGTCCGATAAGAACAGGCAAATCGATACGGTTGTTTTTAATATCGAAAGTTGTATTAGAAGAAGCATCTGTGAAATCACTTTTAAAAGATGTGTAATACAATTCCGGCATTAAAAAAAATGCTGCTGGAAGATTTGCTTTCAATGAAAGACCAACGTTGAAGCCTACATTGTTTTTACCTTTTTGTTCTATAGCAGAATTAATTGTATTTATAGAATTTGACCAAGAAGGTGATCCTGTCGGGAAAATTAAATTAGCTTTACCTGCCAGAGAAATCTGTGCGGAAGCCCATACTGAAAAACCTATTAATGCTATACTAAGTGCCTTTTTCATTATCGTCTATTTTTGTAATTGTATTCTCAATAGTTTTATTATTCTCAAGCAAATATTCTCTCAGTTCTTTGAAGAGTTCTGACGAATAAACGAAATCGATCAGATTTTTATTGCCTGCGGTAATCAGAATGTCTTTGTTTCCTTCCCATTCTTTAATTCCTAATCTCAGATATACAATTTTCTCGCCAATCGTCATTACAGAGTTCATATCGTGTGTATTGATAATGGTCGTTGTATTATATTCTTTCGTGATTTCCAGCAAAAGATCGTCGATAACATTCGAAGTATATGGATCTAATCCTGAGTTGGGCTCGTCACAGAAAAGGTATTTCGGGTTATTCACAATCGCCCTTGCAATCGCTACACGCTTCTGCATTCCTCCGGAAATTTCAGACGGAAATTTTTTATTGGCTTTATCCAAATGTACTCTTCCGATAACTTCAAAAACACGTCTCTTCTTTTCTCTGAATGTCAAATTGGTAAACATATCCAGCGGAAACATGATATTTTCTTCCACCGTTAAGGAATCAAACAAAGCACTTCCCTGGAAAACCGTTCCGATCTCTGAACGAAGGTGCTGTTTTTCATCTCTGGACATGGTATTAATATCTCTTCCGTCGAACAAGATTTCCCCCGAAGTCGGCTGATATACATTCAATAAACTTTTCAGGAAAACCGTTTTTCCGGATCCGCTCTGCCCAATAATTAAATTTACTTTTCCTTTATCAAAAGAGGTTGAAATTCCTTTAAGTACTTCAACTTCATCAAAACTTTTCTTTAAATTCTTTACCTCAATCATTAGCTTAATATTAATTGGGTTAATAGCAACTCGGAAAGGATGATGAATACCATGGTCCAAACTACCGCCTGTGTACTCGCTCTACCTACTTCCAAAGAACCTCCTTTCACGTTATATCCGAAATACGAAGGAACCGTTGCAATAATGAAGGCAAAAACAATGGTTTTTGTAAATGCATAATAAATAAAAAGATTAGGCATATACATTTGGATACCGATGATATAATCATTTGTTGTCCAGTTTCCTGTTAAAATCCCTGCTATATATCCACCTCCGATACCAAATACGATACTGATGGCAATCAATAGAGGATTAAAAATTATACAAGCAATGATTTTAGGAAAAATCAGGAAGTTGGGGGAGTTTACTCCCATAATATCTAAGGCATCAATCTGTTCAGAAACCCTCATTGTTCCGATACTGGAAGCAATATAGGATCCCACTTTTCCGGCAAGAATAAGGCTGATAATGGTAGGCGAAAACTCCAGAACTAAAACAGCTTTGGTCGCATACCCTACAAAAGAAGGTGGAATAGGAAACGAGGAAGCATCAAAATTGTTGAACATCTGAATAGCAACAACCGCCCCAACGAATATGGATGTGAAGATCACCAACCCAAAAGAGTTGACTCCCAAATCATTGATTTCTCTCATGAAC
This sequence comes from Chryseobacterium arachidis, assembly GCF_900129245.1. GTDB lineage: Bacteria > Bacteroidota > Bacteroidia > Flavobacteriales > Weeksellaceae > Chryseobacterium > Chryseobacterium arachidis. The sequence continues at coordinate 156,900 of NZ_FQUT01000006.1, read as the reverse complement.
AGCTTCCAGAATACCCTCATTTTCTGGGGTTTCTGAATGGATTTACCTAGAAGGATGATGTATTCTCCAACTGCTGTAAAAAACTTTTTTAACATTCTGCTAAATTAGACTTTTTTTATTGAATTAAATTAAAGTTGAAACCAAGCTCAGTCTCTGTTTAATATTAAACTTAGTATATCATAATGTAGACCAAAAATTTTATTTTGCATTTTTATCTCCGCCTACAACCAATAAAATTGTTTTTAAAATAATAACAAGATCAAGTACAAAGCTCCAGTTTCTTACATAGAAAGCATCGGCCAGCACTCTTTTGTTCATCTCTACTTCTACATCTCCTGCATCACCGCGAAGCCCGTTTACCTGTGCAAGACCTGTAATTCCCGGACTTACCATACTTCTCAGACTGTATCGCCCGATTTTAGGTTTGTAATAATTATCGACAGCCAACATATGCGGTCTTGGCCCTACGATCGACATTTGGCCTTTTAGAACGTTCACAAATTGTGGCATTTCGTCCAGACTGGTTTTTCTCAAGAATTTGCCGATTTTGGTAATTCTTGAATCGTTTTCCGATGTAGTTTTTGTTGAAGATTCATCATTAACGATCATGGTACGGAATTTAATGCAGTCAAAAACTTCTTCATGAAAACCGTATCTTTTTTGGATAAAGAAAACAGGCCCTTTGGAAGAAGATTTAATTAAAATTGCAATAACCGGGAATAGCCATGAACAGATGAAAATCAAAACAAAAGTTGAAAAGATAATGTCAAATATTCTTTTTAATAAAAAATTGGAATAATAATCCAAAGGATACCTCGCTTGATTCAGAACAGGTTGTGTCTGAATATATCCCATATCATATAAAAAGAAATTATTCTGAATAATACTGGGGATAAGTGAAATATGAACCTTATTGGCTTCAGCTAATCTGAAGATTGATTTTTCCTGCTCTTCGCTGTAAGAGTTTTCAGTCGGGATAAATAATGTGTGAATTCCATTGGTCTTCCAGAATTCTATTAATTCATTCGCTTCAATCTTCGGATTTTTGTATTCGAAAATTTTGTAACCGTAATCTTTTCTTTCCTTTAAAATATTCTTTAAAACTTCCGTAGAGCTGTTTTCACTTAAAAACATGACGTTCCTATGGTTAATTCCTAAGCTTCGGAAATATTTAATACCAAAGAAAATTAATGATTTAGCTAAAAATATAAAGAAAAAAAGATAAAACGAAAGCCAATAAATATCCGAATTAAAAAATACATTATAGCTTACTTTCCCGATCAGTAAAACGCCCAAAATAAACAGCAAAAAGTGGATGAGTAAACGCTCCAGAAACAGAGTATAGGTGAGGTTTCTAGGGATATTATAAATCCTTGTCCTGCCACTGAGAAGCATCCAGAACAAAAACAACAATACCAGCGAAAAAATATTCTGATACCAGGTTTCCTGATTGTATTTCAGATCCTGATTTCTGCTGACAAAAAAGAATATGAAAATAGATGCAATAACCGTAAGGTCAAGCAAAATGATAATCGATTTCAGATATCTGGAGTATCGAATTCTCTGCATCTATCAGTATTTTCGGATACGAAGGGCTAAGTTACATATTTTTACGGGATATTCAGATACTTGTGGGTCTGAACTGATGCACGCCATTCCGGATTCTCCAAAATGAAATCTGTAATTTTTGGGTACATTTCGTCACGTTTGCTCCATTCGCTCTGAAGATAGAGTGTGCAGTTTTCAGAAACTTTAGCTGCCTGCTCCTGAGCAAATTTAAAATCATTGTTATTGAAAACTATGACTTTAAGTTCATGGGCTTTCGCATAAATTTCTTCTTTTGGAAGCCCAGTCTTCTTTGGCGAAAGGGTAATCCAGTCGATTTGTCCGCTCATAGGATACGCTCCCGAAGTTTCAATATGAATGGTGCATCCCAATTCTTTTAATTTGGATGTTAAAATATCAAGATTCCACATCAAAGGCTCGCCGCCTGTTAAAACAATGGTTTTGCAATGTTTTGCTGCAGTTTCTGCAATTTCTTCCGCATTCATTAATGGATGTAAATTCGGATCCCAGCTTTCCTTTACATCGCACCAGTGGCACCCCACGTCGCAACCGCCCAATCTGATGAAATAGGCTGCTTTTCCGGTGTATGCTCCTTCTCCCTGAAGAGTGTAAAAATGCTCCATCACGGGGAGCATTTTACCTTCTTTTAATAATATTTCTTCTGTTAAATTCATTTTAAAATTAGTCGTTGTAGACTGAAGTTTTGTAGGCAATGATGGTGTTTTTCATCAACATCGCTCTTGTCATAGGTCCGACTCCACCCGGAACCGGTGTGATCCAGCTTGCCTTTGCAGCACAACTGTCAAAATCTACGTCACCAGCCAGATAATATCCTTTTGGAGAATCGTTGTCTACTCTTGTAATACCCACGTCAACAATTACAGCTCCATCTTTGATCATATCTCCTTTCAGGAAATGAGGATCTCCTAAAGCGGTAATGACGATGTCTGCTTTTTTAGTATATTCTTCAATGTCTTTTGTATAAGAGTGTGTTAAAGTAACTGTGGAGTTTCCAGGGAAATCTTTTCTTCCCATCAAGATACTCATGGGTCTTCCTACGATTTTACTTCTTCCGATGATGACACAATCTTTACCTTTCGTTTCAATATTATATCTTTCTAATAATGTTAAAATTCCGAACGGTGTTGCGGGTAAGAAAGTATCCATTTCCAAAGCCATTTTTCCAAAGTTTTCAGGGTGGAATCCGTCAACATCTTTTCTCGGATCAATAGCATTAATGATTTTCTCCTGATCGATCTGATCCGGTAAAGGTAACTGAACAATAAAGCCATCTACAGATTTATCTTTATTAAGTTCTTCAATTTTTTCCAACAATTCAGATTCAGAAACCGTGCTTGGAAATTTCACTAAGCTTGATTGAAAACCAACTTCCTCACAATCTTTTACTTTAGCATTTACATAAGCCTTACTTGCCCCGTTGTTTCCAACAAGAATGGCCACCAAGTGCGGTGCTCTTCTTTTGCTTTCAAGGATTTTTTCAACTTCAGCCTTGATTTCCTGTTTTATTTCTTTGGATACTTTTAATCCGTCAAGAATTTCTGCCATTTTTACTTTTATTACTTTTTACTATTAGATTTTAGATAAGAATTAAATAGTTGATGGTTGAATTTACTTTCATTTATGATCAACCATGCTTTTAATCTTTATCGTATTTTATTTATTCGCTTTATAATAATTAATCAATCCGTTTGTTGAAGTGTCGTGAGAGCTAACCGTCTCATTGTTTTCAAGTTCCGGAAGGATTTTGTTGGCTAAAACTTTTCCTAATTCCACACCAAACTGGTCGAAGCTGAAGATGTTCCAGATCACACCCTGAACGAAAATTTTGTGTTCATACAAAGCAATTAACTGTCCTAATGAAAAAGGAGTTAATTCATTGAATAATATTGAGTTAGTTGGAGTGTTTCCATGGAAGACCTTATAGTTTAATAAGAAATCAATTTCTTCATCAGATTTTCCTGAAGCTTTTAATTCTGCTTCCACTTCTTCTTCGGTTTTTCCGAAAGCAAGAGCTTCAGTTTGCGCAAAAAAGTTCGCCAATAGTTTATCCTGGTGATCAGAAACTTTATTTGGGCTTTTTGCATACGCGATAAAATCCGCAGGAATCAATTCTGTTCCCTGGTGAATCAATTGATAGAAAGCATGTTGCCCGTTTGTTCCGGGTTCTCCCCAAATGATCGGTCCTGTTTCATATTCTACAAATTCGCCGTTTCTGTCAACACATTTTCCGTTGCTTTCCATATCTCCTTGCTGGAAATATGCCGGAAATCTGTCTAAATATTGAGAATAAGGAAGAATCGCAACTGTTGTAGCGGCGTAGAAATTACGATACCAAATCCCGATTAATCCCATTAAAACCGGAATGTTTTCGCCAAACTCAGCTGTCTGGAAATGCTGGTCGGTGTCATAAGCTCCTCTTAATAATTGCTCGAAATTTTCATATCCCACTGCAAGAACGATGCTAAGTCCGATTGCGCTCCATAATGAATATCTTCCGCCAACCCAATCCCAGAATTCGAAGATATTCTCTTCTGCAATTCCGAAGTCTTTAACCGCTTGAACGTTAGTTGATAAAGCAACAAAATGTTTCGCTACATCTTCCTGTTTTCCTGCTTTTAAGAACCAGTCTTTTGCAGAGTTTGCATTCGTCATGGTCTCCTGAGTCGTAAACGTTTTAGAAGCAATGATGAATAAAGTGGTTTCAGGATTTAAATCTTTAACAACTTCTGCGATATGATTTCCATCCACATTGGAAACAAAATGAACGTTTAACCTGGTTTTAAAATGTTTCAAAGCTGAAACAACCATCACAGGTCCCAAATCTGAACCTCCGATCCCGATGTTTACTACATCCGTAATTTCTTTTCCCGTAAAACCTTTATGATCTCCTGAAATAATGCTCTCTGAGAAAGATTTCATATGATCCAGAACTCTCTTGATCTGAGGTTTGATATTTTCACCGTCTACTAAAATTTCCTTGTCGGAAAAATCTCTCAAAGCTGTATGCAGAACCGCTCTTCCTTCTGTTTTGTTGATCTTGTCACCCGAAAACATTTTAGAAATAGCATCTTTCAATTGACATTCTTCTGCAAGGTTTAAAAGAAGGTTTTTGGTTTTGGAATCGATTAAATTTTTAGAATAATCGAACAAAAAATTGGTTCTTTTGATCGAAAATTCGTTAAAACGGTTCGGATTATATTCAAAAAGGCTTCTCAAGTCAAAATCATTGTTTGCAAATTGTTCGTCAAGCGCTTTCCAGCTGTTGGTTTGTGTAGGGTTTATTTTTGATAGCATATATTTAGAAATTAAGGTTTTGTGACTTTGGATTCAGGATTTCTGCATGCCCAATCCTCCTGCAAAATTATTGATTCGCAAATTTACGGAATTTTAGCTCAATGATGTTAATGGATGATTAAAAATCAACGGCTAAGTTTAAGATGACTGAATCTTTTCTTAGTGAAGTAAATTGATTGAAAATGGATTGGATTAATTGGTAATTTCAACCTCCATCGTTAAGTTGTGTGAATTCGCAGATCGGTAATCTCTTTTATTATTGCTTTTAAAATTTTCTGTATTTCTTCCAACGGCATTCCTTGATAAAGATGTATAACCAAAAAATAGCGGATTTACACGATCTACGATTTTATTTTTCTCTTTCGTTCCGTCAGTATGGAGAATTGTAACCGTATCCAGATAATGGTTCTGCTCGTTCATAATCCATTCAATCCCAATGAATAAGCCTTCTTTTGGGAAAGTGACAGGATTTTTAGAAAAGTCTATTTCTGTAATATTCTTTCCTTTTTTGCAGGTTACAACAATATTTTTAAGCTTTTCTGCACCGGTATGGCCCTCTATATTTTCATAAAAGAACAAATTAAAAACAGCGTCTTTTTTTGTTTTCTTTACTTCGGTCAAGATTTTTATTTTCTTGATGTATGTTTTTTCGGTTTTATTATTGTTAGCAAAAAAATTAATGACCTGCCAATTGCGTAATCCCGACAGAAATCCGAAATCATCTTTTTTGAGATTACCTATGGTGTAGGTTTGGGTAAATTTCGGTTTGGAAATTTCTATCTCTTTGATATCCGTAAATTTTGGTTTTAGAAAGTAAATATTTTGTTGTTTAGAAACGTCTAAATTCTCGTAGCCAAAAGATTCTATGTGATTGATTTCTTCATTATTTTCTAATGTAATTTCCCCGTTTTCTTCTGTATTTTTATAGTAATCTTTATCTTTAAACATCAGTTTTGCATAAGGAACAGGATTTTTGTTTTCGCTGTCCAGAACCTTGATTTGGGTTTGAGAAAAAAATGTAAGAGAAAAAAATAGAAATGTTGAAATACCGATTTTTTTGATCATAATGGTTATTGTTTGTTTTGTAACGAAATTTGAAACGATTTATTGAATTGTGAGTAATGAACGGATGTATAAGTATTGTTCATGTAAAAAAAATATGACTGTAAACCCGTTTTATAAACCTTAAAATTATTATTTTTAAAATCAATTTTTCATTAAATATCATGATCAACAGAAGAAATTTTATTAAAAAATCATCACTGGGAATGGGCTTTTTCGCATTGCCAACTTCTGCAAGATTTTTATTTGAAAAGGATTTTATCTCAAAAAGGCCAAAGTTGAATGAGAGAAAATTTACTTCGGTTGCTGTTGAAAATACAATTAAAACCATTAAAAAATCGATCGCAGATTCTGAATTGGCGTGGATGTTTGAAAACTGTTTCCCCAATACTTTAGATACAACGGTGAAATTTTATCAGAAAAACGATAAGCCTTTTACCTATGTCATCACGGGAGATATCGACGCCATGTGGCTTCGCGATTCTTCGGCACAGGTTTATCCGTATTTGAGTTTAGCCAATGAAGATGAAAAGCTTAAAAATTTGTTGAAAGGAGTAATCAATAAACAGGTTGAATGTGTTCTTTTGGATCCTTATGCCAATGCATTTTTTGATGATGCCAGTAAAATAAGCGAGTGGAAAGATGATGTAACGGAAATGAAACCCGGAATTCATGAACGAAAATGGGAAATAGATTCGCTTTGTTATGTCATGCGGTTGTCTTACAATTACTGGAAAATAACAGGCGATTCTTCTGTTTTTGATGCCGATTGGAAAAAAGCAATGCTTCTGATTGTACAGACATTTAAAAAACAGCAAAGGAAAGATTCGAAAGGGGCATATAGATTTCAGCGCTCTAATGGAAATCCTTTGGATACGCAATTTGGAGGCGGTTATGGAAATCCGACAAAAAAAGTTGGTTTGATTCATTCTATGTTCCGACCTTCGGATGATGCCACTTTTTATCCGTTTCTGATTTCTTCGAATATGTTTGCAGTGGTTTCATTAAAAGAAACAGCAGAAATTTTTTCTAAGGTTTTAAAAGATGAAAATGCTTCCATTCAATTTAAAGATTTAGCAAAAGAAGTGGATGATGCGATTCAGAAATATGCAATTTTGGATCATCCGACGGCTGGGAAAATCTATGCCTTGGAAATCGATGGCTTCGGAAATGCTTTATTCATGGATGATGCCAACGTCCCAAACTTATTGTCGATTCCGTATTTAGGTTACGCTTCAAAAGATGATGAGATTTATAAAAATACCAGAAAATTTTCTTTAAGTAAAGCCAATCCGTGGTTCAGTGAAGGAAAATTTGCACAAGGAATTGGTGGGCCTCACATTGGAGAGCATAAAATCTGGCCTCTGGGTTTGATTATGCAGGCTTTGACAACTGATAACAACGAAGAAATTATTTCCTGTTTAAAAATGCTCAAAGCTACTCACGCCGGAACGGGATTTATACACGAATCTTTTGATGTCGATAATCCGAAAGATTTTACCAGATCGTGGTTTGCCTGGGCAAATACTTTGTTTGGAGAATTAATTCTTCATCTTCACAAAACGAAACCTGAAATTTTAAAGCAAAAATTTTAAGCATAAAAACCTCCAGAAAAAATCTGGAGGTTTTTTTCTTAAACATTAAGGAATTTAAATAATTTTAAAGAATATTAAGACTTTGGTGAAGCCAAATAATAAGCGCTGTGCTTCAAAACATCTTTGATGTTTCCTTAATGTATCTTAACAACTTAAATCATCTTAATGTTTAAATTAAAAGACATGTAAAATTTAAAATATATAGATAACCAAAGGTTAGGAAAGCTTAAACTTCTGACATATTTGAGTGCTCTTTTTTAATTGATTTTCTCTTTCTGTAAAAAAATAAAACGGCAGCTCCGATTAGCAAAATCGGCCAGATCACAATTAATCCTACAACAATTCGTTGAATTAAATAATATCCTTCCACAAAAGCGGATTTTGCGCTGTAAATAAAATCGAATTTATATTTGTCATCGATGCTTTTCGTATTGGTAATAGCGATTTCTGCCACACGAATTTTCGGTTCTTTAATATAAATATCAACGGTGCTGTATTTCAGGTTGTCGGTGACGTCCATATTGGCCAATTGCTGTTGGTTGTTTTGGGACATATTCTCGTTATCAAGCGTTACCTTCTCTTTATTTGCCTTTAACTGAGAAATATTTTCACCTGTTTTTTTGATTCTTTTCCCTTCCAGCTCAGCATATTTTATGCTTGATGTTACATCTTCTGCATTAATGGATCTAGAGTTCAGGAATAATTTTTTATCATTAATCAAAGTCAGCAATTCTCCCAATCTTGTGGTGGGAACCCTCACCTGCATTGTGTTTTCCGACTGATATTTTTTTACCAGCATAGCTTCTTCATTCGATGTATTATAGGTGTCTTCAGAAATAACAGTGCTTTTCAGATCGCTGTGGGTAACAAAGCCTCCCAGTTCCTGAACCGATTTTTCAATAGAAATTGTGGCTTCGTACACATCTTTCACTTCCATATTTACATCTGCCGTTTTGATGAACTGCTTATCTTTTACTTTCATGGTGGCTACTGAAGAAACACTGTCTGACACGACAACTGCAGCAGAATCTGCACTTATAGCCGTATCATAATCTGTAGTGGCTTCTCCTTTTTTACAAGAATAAATTCCTAATAAAAGTGCTGTCGCAATGGATAATTTGATGTACTTCGTTTTCATATATAGATTTTTAATGTTTTGCTTAATCCAAAGTTCAGACGGAATCGTTTGTAATGTTTGAAAATGACAGGTAAAAATTCTGTAAAGAGAAATTCTGTTTTAAATGTTTAATATTCAGTGTTTTGTAAAATAAAGGTGAAAAGAAATGTTTGTTTTCGGAGAAATTTTTGCTTATCTTTTACAAATCAACACACAAACAATTACTATGTCAAATACTTTTTCCAAAATCAGAAACGCAATAGAATTATTCAGATCGATCGATTTTGATCAGTTGAGTGCTATTTCTCAAAAAGTAAATCTTCCTAAACTGATGGAAAATTTCTCCAAACTGGATGATAAACAACTCAGCGGAATGATGAAAATGCTGGATCCCAATAAGAAGAAAAAAGAGCTTCCGCCTATCGATGGAGATTTCTACGATATTTATCATACGCTGAGTCCTGAACAGCGGGAAATTCAGCTAAAAGTAAGGGCTTTCATGGAAAAAGAAGTAAAGCCTTTGGTGAATCATTATTGGCTCAGAGATGAATTTCCACATGAATTAATTCCAAAATTTCAAAAACTGAATATTTGCGGTGTAACCTACGAAGGCTATGGGTGTCCCGGAATGCCTTTTTTAATGGAAGGGGTTATTGCGATGGAAATGGCGAGAATTGATGCTTCCATAGCGACTTTCTTTGGAGTGCAGTCCGGTTTGGCGATGGGCTCGATTTATATTTGCGGATCCGAAGAGCAGAAACAAAAATGGCTTCCTCAGATGCAGAAATTTGAAAAAATCGGTGCATTTGGATTAACAGAACCTGAAGTCGGTTCCGGAGCAGCGGGAGGTTTAACGGTTACTTGTAAAAAGACTCCGGAAGGCTGGATTCTCAATGGTCAGAAAAAATGGATCGGAAATGCAACGTTTGCAGATATCATTATTATTTGGGCGAGAGATTTAGATGACGGAGAAGTAAAAGGTTTTATTGTTGAAAAAGATAATCCGGGATATTCTGTTGAGAAAATTAAAGGAAAAATGGCGTTGAGAATTGTCCAGAACGGGTTAATTACACTGAAAGATTGTTTGGTTACCGAAGAAAACCGTTTACAACATGCCAATTCATTCAAAGATACCGGAAAGGTTTTAAGAATGACAAGAGCGGGTGTTGCTTGGATGGCCACGGGCTGCGCGAGAGGAGCATATGAAAGTGCATTGGATTACACAAGAAAAAGAGAACAGTTTGGAAAACCGATTGCTTCGTTTCAGATGATTCAGGGGCATTTGGTGGAAATGTTGTCGAATTTAACGGCAATGCAGACAATGGTTTTCAGACTTTCCGAAATGCAGGACGAAGGAATTTTAAAAGATGAACACGCTTCCTTAGCCAAAGTTTTCTGTACCTTAAGAACAAGAGATATTGTTTCCAGAGCACGTGAAGTCTTAGGCGGAAACGGAATTTTACTTGAATATGATGTCGCAAGATTCGTTGCAGATGCGGAAGCGATTTATTCTTATGAGGGAACAAAAGAGATCAATTCCCTGATTGTAGGGAGATCGATTACGGGGTTCAGTGCATTTATATAATAGTGAAGTGAAGGGTGCATGGTCAATTCGCTTTGCTTGTTAATTTTTAAAATTCACTTGCGTAGCAAAATTCACCATTCACCATTTACTTTTTCATCAGCTTACCAAAGCTTTATATTTTTCTTTGTTGTCGATAATCATCCAAAGATTAATCAGAAACAGTACTCCTGCGATGGACATTCCCATTGTCGACTTATCGATGGTGAAAACATGAGTTACAATTCCAACCATTACAGGCAAAATGACAATAGCACCTAAAGCTCTGGTTTTTGGAAAAATAAATAATAATCCACCAATAATTTCTACAATTCCGGTCAAAGGCATCAGCCAATGGATTTCTCCAAACGCGGCAAAAAGTTTCATTTGCTCAGGTGTTGGTTTTTCCATCGGCATGTAATTAAAGAATTTGTTTAATCCGGCATTGATAAACATTAATCCGAAAAGAAGGGAAAGAATAAATTTTATAATTTTCATGAGTTTGATTTTTTTATTAAAGTTAAATAAAATTATAATCGGGTGATTAATATTCAATTTAATTTTAAAAATGCTATCAATTTAATGTTCATTACCCATTACTTATAATAAATCAATCCATTTCTTTCAAAGTAATATTCTTCGAGATTTTATAACTTTTCTTCTTTTTGTGAGGTTTTTCTTCTTCACCAAGTAGTTTTCCCCAAGGTTTTAATCCGTCAACTCTTTCAAAAATAATTTTAAGAATCGCAATAGCCGGGATGCACAGAAACATACCTGCAATTCCCCAAAGATGCTCCCCGATAATAATTCCGATAAAAGAAAATAAGGCGTTGATCTTTACTTTTGAACCCACTACAAACGGAAGAACAATATTCCCGTCAATAATATGAACTGCAATGTAACCAATCACTACATAAATGCAGGTAGTTGGAGTTCCGGTAGCAAAGGCGATAAAACAGGATATCAATAGAGAAATACAGATTCCCAAATAAGGAATAACGTTGAGTAAGCCCGTCAATACAGCCAGAAGAACAGCATATTTTACTCCCAAAATAGTTAAAACAATAGAAGTGAGAATAGAAACGATTAAAACCTGAAGGCATAAACCGATGATGTATTTTTTGGTCATCACCCTTACTTCGGTTACCACTTCCTGAACGCTGGATTTATGTTTTTCATTAAAAACAGTTACGATAAAATTATTAAGAATTCTTCTGTAATTTAAAATGAAAATGAAAAACAGCAGAAAAAAGACAATAAATCCTATCCCTGTTGAAAATATTCCAAAGGTAAATCCTAAAATAACTCCCGACGAAGAAAGCAGTTTTTTTAATCCCTGATCAAGATAATCAAGCTGTTCATTAATTTTAACATTAAAAGTATCAGAAACCCAATGCTGGATATTGTTAAAAACAATAGTAGACTGTTTCGTAAGGTGAGGAAGGTCTTTACTGAAACTTGAGAGCTGTGATCCAAAAAAATAAATCAGCCCGGTAAGGATGGTAATCATGATCATCACGGAAATCATAGTGGATAAAGATCTCGGGAATCTTAATTTCCTTTCCATAAAAGTTGCGGTAGGCAAAAAAAGCATCGCCATGAGAAATGCCAGAAAGAAAGGCGCTAAAATGCTTTGTCCCAACGCCAGAAGATAACCCAATCCAATGATAGAGACCACAACAAGCGCAAGTTTTACCAAAAAAGGCAGTCGGATAAAATTCATATGTAAAAATCTTCAGGATAAAAATAAGAAAAACCCTCCGAACTGAAGGGCTTAAAATATTAATTCGTGTGAGTTCTCTTCATAATATCCGTAAATTCTATCCCGTCGAGAAAAGCAATGACATGAGTTATTTTACCATTTTTCATTTTCATGTACCAGGAATACGAAGAGCGGTAAGGCTTGTCGTCAAGAGCTGTGGCTTCTCCATCCCACAGGGCAATCACCATATCGTTATCCGCGAAAATATTTCTGACAGTGGGTTTTATTTTAACCTTTAATTTTTTGTTTAAAGGAATAATGACTTCATCCAAAAACTGCTGTTTGGACGTGTAAGTTTTCGAATATGGAGTAGAACCTGTAATTTCCCACTGCATATCATCATTCAGAAGATCGAAAAAGTTTCCATCGCCGTTGTGCCATTTCTCGAAAGCTTTGGTGATGATTTCCTTATTGGAAAGTTCTGTTTTAGTGTAATTCTGTGCGTCTGAGTTTGAAAAAATTATCATAGCAAAAAGTATTGGTAAAAGTTTCATGAGAATTGATTTTAGATGATTAATAAGAAAGCTATTCAGATTAACCACAAAGTCACAAAGCTATCTATATAGTTTTGATCAGATACTCGAAAGCGTTCAAAAGAATAAAAATCGAAGATTTTTAAAGCTTATATTTTCTTTTTTTATCTGAATTAATAGGCTTTACTAAAATCTTTTGTGACTTTTGTGGTTAAATAAAAAGTTTAAACAAGCTTAACAAAACAAACCCGAAATTTTAGGTTTGTTTTGTTTAAATTAAATTGTGTTTTCCCAAGCTTTCAACTGATGATCTTTCAGCATATCTTCAATCACTTTAGGAACTACATTTCTGAATTTTCCTTCATCAGCAGGTACGATTTCGATCATTCTGTCGATCATTTCTTTAGGATCCATTTTTCCTTCGGGTGTTGCGAAGAAATCATCAAAACCTTTTCTAAGATCAGCTCTTTTTGTAAAATTCACTTCATCATCCAGCCAACGGAACGGATTATCTGCCATTGTTTCATTATAACCCGTATAGTAAGCTCCCGGATTGATAGTTTGTATCTTGATTCCATATGCTTCAAGTTCTTGCTGCATCGCTTCTGCCAAAGATTCCAGCGCATGTTTTGTGGAAACATAAGTTCCCCAGTTTGCAGGTGTGAATAGTCCACCCATTGAAGAAGTGAAAACCACTTTTCCTTTTTTACCTTCTCTTACCCATTTTTGGACTACACCTTGGGTAAGGATTAATGGTAAGAAAACATTCACTTCAAAGTTTTTTCTTACAAGATCTACCGGGATTTCCCATACAGGACCTGCTTCTCCCATTCCTGCATTGTTCCAGAGAATATTGTAATCCCATTTTAGAGCTTGCTTAATATCGTACTGATCGGTAAGATCTAATCTTTCTACTCTGATTTTGTCTGATAGACCTAAAGCTTCAACTTCTTCCCGAAGCGGTGTTACCTGTGATGAAACATGTACGGTGGCAATAATGTTGTGTCCGTTTTGAGCCATTCCGATAGCTGCTCCTTTTCCGAATCCTGTGCCTGCTCCTGTGATTAAAATTGTTTTAGTTTCCATTGTTTTAAAATTTTAGTGATTAATTATTAAGTTTAAATTTTTTGTTGTTGAATTAGTTTTGATTTAAAATTTCCGCTCCTGCAGTTGCAATTTGTAAATCTTCTGAAACCGCTCCGCCCGAAACTCCGATATATCCAATAATTTCGTTGTTTTTAAGAATTGGAAGTCCGCCTGCAAAACCAACTAAACCGTCATTGGTGGCTGTCATTCCGTAAGTTCCGGCTTCTGGTTTCAGATATTCACCGACATTTTCGCTGCTTGTTCTGAAAAGGCTCGCTGTTTTTGCTTTTTTGATAGCGATATCCATTGATCCTAAAAAAGCGTCGTCCATTCTTTCAAAGCTTTTCATGTGTCCTGCTGTATCCAAGATGGCAATGTTCACATTTACATTGAGTTGTATGGCTTTGGCTCTTGCCTGTTGTACAACCTGTCTTGATTCGTTGAGATTGATTTCCATAATGTTGTTTTTAAATTTTGTTTTGTTGTTTCATTTTGATATGACAAAGTTGCGTAAGTTTGAGCCGGATTTTTATAGGAAAAAAATGTCCGTTTTTATGAAAATCAAACCTTTTGAAAATTTTATAGGATTTTTTTAACTTTATGAATTAAAAACTGCAATCATTATCATGAAAACAAGTTTAGACCTTAAAGAAATTGATCTTCTCAGAGACTTTCCCGAGCTTACTCCCATCTACAGGGAAACACATGATTCTAAACAGATAAAAGTTTTCAATCGTGAAATTGAAGATTGCAGAAATTATCTTTCCGCTAACCGAAGAGATTTTTATAAGATTCTTATGATTACGGGAGGTGACGGTATTTTTACTTTAGGTTTAAATAAATATATGATTGATAAGCCAACAATGATTTTCATTCACCCCAATGATATTATTTCATGGCAGAAAACTTCGGGAGAATCTGCAGGATATTACTTGTTGTTTAAAAAAGATTTCATCAATCACCATCCAATGCTGAAATCCACAATGGAAAGACTGGCCTTATTTAATGATAAATCTAAAAGTGTGATTTGTGTTGAAGAAAACGATTTGCCCGGTTTTATCAGACTGTGGGAAAGTATGTATCATGAACAGGGAAATGAATTGGGTCTTGATGCGATACAGGCCTATATTCAACTGATGATGATCGATAGCGCAAGAATGTCTAAAATGGCTGTTCCTGAAAATGCAGGGGAAGATTATGATCATATTCACCGATTTTTTGGCTTGCTGGAAGAAGAAGTTTCCAATATTAATTATGAAAAACCGATCAAACTTCGAACCGCTCAGGAGTTTGCAGATTCTATGCAGCTCCATCCGAATTATTTAAACAGAATTTTGAAAAAAAGAACAGGGCAAAATGTGAGCAAACATATTAAAGGAAGACTTTTGGATGAATGTAAAGCACTTTTGTTACAAACGACTTGGACGTTAGAACAGATAAGTTATGCGGTTGGTTTTTCTGATCAGCCGAATTTTAATTTTTTCTTTAAAAAGAATACTGGTTTTACTCCGAATGCTTTTCGGAAGAGCGTTTTGCAATAATTTTTTTTAAATAGATTTTTAACAATTGGCTGTCACTCAGAACGAAATGAAATGCAGTGAAGAATCTATTGTATCCGATAGAGATTCTTCCTTCGTCAGAATGAAAGCATACTATTATGAATAGTAAATCATGCTATAAAAATCAAAAACACATCCCAAAAATCTGAGATGTGTTTTCTTTATTGAGAATGTTGATATGTTATAAATTATTTTTCGATCGCAATATCGATTACCTCTTCCATTCGGTTTACATAATGAACGTTAAGGTTTTTCAGGTAATCCTTTTTAATTTCCTCTACATCTTTTCTGTTGGCTTCACAAAGAATGACATCTTTAATTCCGGCTCTGGTTGCAGCCAGCAATTTTTCTTTAATTCCGCCTACAGGAAGCACTTTTCCTCTTAAAGTAATTTCACCTGTCATTGCAAGATGAGGTTTTACTTTTTTATTTTTAAATGAAGAAACCATCGAGGTCAGCATGGCAATACCCGCAGAAGGCCCGTCTTTCGGTGTTGCGCCTTCCGGAACGTGAACGTGGATATTATGTTTTTCAATATCTTCCTGAGAAATTCCCAGTTCATCGTGTTTTGCTTTAATATATTCCAAAGCAATTGTTGCCGATTCTTTCATAACCGTTCCCAGGTTACCTGTCATAGATAAAGCACCTTTTCCGTTGCTTAAAATGCTTTCAATGAATAAGATATCTCCGCCAACGCTTGTCCAGGCAAGACCTGTTACCACACCGGGAACTCCTGTGATTTCCGATAAGCTTTTTGGCCTTGGAACCCCTAAAATTTCGTCTACTTTTTCAAGAGAAATTTTCGGATCATAATCTTTTACCAAAGCAGTTTGTAAAGCTACCCAGCGGGCAATGGAAGCAATCCTTTTTTCTAAAGATCGTACACCGCTTTCTGAAGTATGAGCTTCAATAATATGTTTTAATTCAGCATATCCAAGCTTGAATGATTTGGCATCCAGACCATTTTCTTCCTGCTGTTTTTTTATTAAATGTCTTTTCGCAATCTCTATTTTTTCCTCCAAAGTATAGCCGGCAATCTGAATAATTTCAGTTCTGTCCAACAACGGAGTCTGAATGGTTGATAATGAATTTGCTGTCGCAATGAACATCACTTTGGACAAATCATAACCCATTTCTAAGAAATTATCGTAGAATGATTTATTCTGTTCAGGATCAAGAACCTCTAAAAGAGCTGAGCTTGGATCTCCGTGCAGGCCTTGTCCGATTTTATCCATCTCATCTAAAACAATCACCGGGTTGGAAGTTCCTGATTTCTTAATCGATTGAAGGATTCTTCCCGCCATCGCACCAATGTACGTTTTTCTGTGTCCGCGGATTTCGCTTTCGTCATGAAGCCCACCTAAAGAAAGTCTTACATATTTTCTTCCCAAGGCATCTGCAATAGATTTTCCTAATGAAGTTTTACCTACTCCTGGAGGCCCTACAAGCAGTAGAATAGGGGATTTCATGTTGTTTTTCAGTTTTAAAACAGCCATGTGCTCCAGAATTCTTTTCTTGATATCTTCTAGCCCGAAGTGTGCTTTATCTAAAATTTTCTCGGCTTTGGCAATATCAAAAACATCTTTGGTATACGTTTCCCAGGGAAGATCTGTGAAGAAATCAAGATAATTTCTCTGAACATTATAGTCTGGAGAGTTTGGGTTCTGACGCTGTAATCGGCCAATTTCCTTCTGGAAATGATCTTCAACTTCACTGCTCCATTTTTTTGATTTTGCTTTGTTGATGAGGTCTTCAACATCTCCTTCCGGGCCGCCTCCCAATTCTTCCTGAATGGTTCTGATCTGCTGATTCAGAAAATATTCTCGCTGCTGTTTATCAAGATCTTTTGATGTTTTCTGATGAATCTGATTTCTTAATTCCAGTTTTCTGAAATCTTCGTGCATCATCTCGTAACATTTGTTGGCTCTTTCCATCAGGCTTTTTTCTTCAAGCAGCTTTTGCTTTTCAATAGAAGAAAAATTAGCATTGGTACAGATGAAATTGAGTAAATCATCATTATTGTTGATGTTTTTGATGGCAAAGTTAGCTGCATTCGGAATGTTCGGATCAAGCTCGATGATTTTTAAAGCTAAATCTTTTACGTTTTCCAGTAATGCTTCGTATTCTTCTTTATTTTTGGCTTTTCCATCCTTTAGTTTGGTAATTTCCGCTTTGAAATAAGGCTGATTTTCAATCATTTTCTTGATCTTAAATCTGTGGAAACCTTTCGTAATAGCCGTAATATTACCTTCAGGAAGTTTTATGATCTTGATAATTTTTGCTAATGTCCCGATCTGATACAAATCTTTTTCGGAAGGTTGCTCAAGATCTGAGTTTTTCTGGCTTACAATTCCGATATAATCTCCATTCTTCTGCGCTTCTTCAAGCAGTTGGATAGATGCTTTTCTGCCTGCTGTAATAGGGATTACCACATTGGGAAACATGACCATATTTCGTACAGGAAGTATAGGGAATATTTTTTGCTCGGAATTTTTTTCAGATTCCGAAAGGTCTGCAAGGTTGATTTCTTCTGCTACAATATTAAATCCGTCACTTATCATTTCCTCGAGACTCATATCTTCAAATTCTGTCATAGTAAATAGAATGACAAATTGTCATTTCCGTTTTAAATCGTTAACGTAAAATTTTACAATATGCCCTGAAAACGTATAACATATTGTATTGTTCTAAATTGCACAAGACTTATGCCATTTGTTTTTTGCTAAAAAATACGGTCAAAATTTCCTTTTTATTAAAAATTAAATTTTAAAAATTAAAAAGAGGACTTGTATTTCCGTAATTTCTTAAAAATGTGTATTTTCGCAAACTGATAAAAAACTATAATTTATATAATGGCAATTTTAGGATCAATTAGGAGTAGACCTTGGCTCTTGATGGGAGTAATTGCATTGGCGCTTTTGGCGTTCCTTGTAAACCCAGACAGTATCGATAAGGTTTTTGGTAAAAATCCTGATGTTTTAGGAAAAGTAAATGGTGAGAAAATTACCCGTGAAGAGTTTCAAGATCAACTTTTCGTGCTGCAACAGCAGGCTGAACAGCAAGGTCAACCAAAGGCTGGTCTTGAAGAGCAGGCTTGGCAATTGCTTGTACAATCGAAATTGATCAAACAGCAATTCGAGAAAATGGGCTTCGAAATGACGGAAGATTATTTCTGGAATCAGATCCAGTACGATCAGATGTTTGCTCAGCAGAAGCAGTTTTTCGATGAGAAAGGTAATTTCAAGACTCAGGAGCTTAAAAAACAGGTGGAAGACATGAAGGCTACATCGCCGGAAGGGTACAACCAGTGGCTGAAAACCAGAAAGTCAATCGAATACAGATTGATGGCGAGACAGGTTTTTGCTAATGTTTCTACAGGGATTACAACAGGTAAGAAAGAAGCTGAAGAGCTAATGAAAGAAAGAGATCAGTTAGCTGATATCGATTTCGTTAAAGTAGATTACGCGACTTACCTTCAAAAAAATAACATCAAGGTTACGACTGAAGATTTAGCTAATTATATCAATCAGCACCCGGTAATGTTCAAAACAGATGCGAGCAGAAACCTGGGAATCGTTTATTTCCCTTCTCAGCCAAGTGCAGCAGATGATGCAGTTGCTCAGAAAGAAATCAACAAATTATTCTCAGCGGGTACCGATGCTAGTGGTGGAACAGAAAACTTCCAGAATACTAAAAACGACTCAATGTTTGTTATGGCAAATTCTGATATGCCTTACAATCCTCAGTATTTAAAGCCGAATCAATTGCCGCAGGCTATTCAGGGGCAGATCCCGACTGCAGCGATCGGTCAGACTTTTGGTCCTTACAAAGAGCAGAATTTCTATGTAGTGTCTAAACTTTTAGATAAAAAGACTTCAGATTCTACATTGTCAAGACATATCCTTATTGCTTTTAAAGGAAGCCCTGCGGGGGAAGGTGTTACAAGATCTAAGGAAGAAGCTAAAAAATTAGCCGATTCTATCGGAGCTATTGTAAAAGCTAACCCTGGAAAATTCACTGATTTCCTTAAATTATCCAACGACCCAAGTTCCGCAGCTCAGGCTGGTAGCCTTGGATGGACAACTCCGGAAACACCTTTCGTTCCTGAATTCTTAACGTATTTGGCGAACAATCCTAAGGGGGCAACAGGTGTTGTAGAAACTCAGTTCGGTTATCACATTATCAATATTGAAGATAAAAAACCGGGAGCAATGAGCTATAAAGTGGCTAACCTGGTAAAAGCTGTTAAGCCTTCTGATGCTACGGAAGCGGCAACAGATAAAAATGCAAGAAGATTTATTCAGCAGGTTCAGGGGAAATCTTTCAACGATTTTGTGAACATTGCTAAAAAAGCAAACTATCAGTTTTCAAATCCTAAGCAGGCGAAGAGATTCGACGGACAGCTTCAAGGTTTAGGAACAGATAAAGATGCTGATATCTTAGCCTGGGCTTTCGATAAAAAGAGAGAAAAAGGAGATACAGAATTCTTCACGGTAGACGGAACGGGAGATAAAATCGTAGTGTACTTAAACGGTAAACAGGAAAAAGGAACTGCAGATCCTGAATCTGTAAGAGATCAAATCGAGATTGTGGTGAAAAATAAATTGGCTGCAAAACAGATTATCGGAAAAATCGGTAAATCAGGATTGGATCAGATTGCTAAGCAATTCGGAACTACGAAACAGTCTGCACAGGTTAATCTGTTAAGCCCTTCAGTTGCTGGTTCTATGGAGCCGAAAGTTGCAGGGGCTGCATTCGGAGTAGCGAAAGGTAAGCTTTCTAATCCGGTAGAAGGTGGAACAGGAGTTTATGTTTTAATCAAAAAGAATGAAACAATAAACAAGCAACCCGGAGATCTTAAGCAGTTTACAGAATCTGTTACTCAGAGAAACGGCGGAATGTTCGGACAGGCTTGGTTAAAGAGCTTGCAAGACAATGCTAAGATCGATGATTACAGAATCGAGATCTGGGATAAATTAGGTTCTCAGCAACAATAAGAAAATAATTTTCAGATAGATGAAAAGCGGCAAAGTTTTTGCCGCTTTTTTTGTGTGTAACGCAGAGCAATAAAGAATAACATTAATTTAAATGTAGTATATTTGCTCATTAGAAAAAATTTAGCAAGTGAAGTTCAGTAAAGAATTAAAAGCTGGTGTAATCGCACTTTTAGCTATAGTTGGCTTTGTAGTGTTGTTTCAATTTATGAAAGGCAGAAGCCTTTTTACTACCGACAATATATTTTACGCAAAATATGATAATGTAGAGGGATTAGCTCAATCGTCACCCGTTTCCATTAATGGACTGAAGGTAGGACAGGTTGACAAAATCATACCTCATACATCTAAGGAAGGGAAAATCGATTTTCTTGTAAAAATCACTGTGGATAATAATTTTGAGTTCTCAAAAAATTCTACATTAGAGATTTTTGAGCCTAGTTTAATGGGCGGAAAAGAGATGAGAATTAATTTGATGTATGGCGGACAAACGGCAAAAGATGGAGATACTCTGCAAGGTGCTTTCAAATTAGGAACATTGGGAAGCCTTTCTTCTCAGGTAGGTCCTGTAAAAGATCAGCTACAGGTTGTTTTGCATAGAGTAGATTCCTTAATGACGAATGCCAATCAGCTGGTAGATGCACAGAACAGACAGGAGATTAAGGCTTTATTGTCTAATCTTAACAAAACAGTTGCTGCTTTACAGACTACAGCGGGTAGTGTTAACTCTTTGGTTGGGCATAACGATCCTAAGCTTCAGAAAGTTTTAGACGATGCAAGCGTAACAATGCAGACCGGTAAAGTGACTTTAGATAAATACGGAAATTTAGCGGAAAGTATTGATACCAAAAAACTGAATGCAACCATTGCAAACTTAGATGCTACTGTTGGCCAATTAAACAATGTGGTTTCAGGGATTGACAGAGGGGAAGGAAGTTTAGGAAAAATTATGAAAGACGATCAGCTTTATAATAATCTGAATGCAGCATCCAATAATTTAAATGCTTTAATTGAGGATTTAAAGGCTCATCCTAAGAAATATGTTAATTTCTCAGTTTTCGGAAAAAATAATAAAGACTAATTTATAGACCATGCAATATATCGATAATATTATTTTTCTGATTTTATTAGTTGCGGGTTTTGGGCTGTTTGCAAAAAGTCTTCAGAAGATATATAGAAACATCAGATTAGGAAGAGAAATCAACCGGAGCGACAGAAAAGCCGAACGTTGGGAAACCATGGCTACCGTTGCGATGGGGCAGAGCAAAATGTCAAAACGTCCTATAGCAGGTATTCTGCACCTTTTTGTTTACGTAGGCTTCATCATTATTAATATTGAACTTATAGAAATTGTTGTCGACGGAATCTTTGGGACTCACCGATTTTTATCAACAATTTTAGGACATACTTTTTATAACTTCTTCACAGCAACTTTAGAGATATTAGCGCTTTTAGTGTTAATCGGAGTTGTGACTTTCTTTATCCGAAGAAATTTTTACGGAGTTAAAAGGCTTACGATGAAAGAACTTTTCGGATGGCCAAAAAACGATGCCAACTGGATTTTAATCATTGAGTTTGCTTTAATGATTGCTTTCCTTACCATGAATTCTACAGATTTCATTCTTCAGCAAAGAGGAGTTCTTGCGGAACATGGATCTTTCCCGATCAGTGAAATGACTTTTGTTCCATTTCTCGAGGTTTTCAGCTTTGACAATGGTTTTTTAGCCCTTGTTGAAAGAGCAGCATGGTGGTTTCATTTTATAGGTATTTTATTCTTTATGAATTACCTTTATTATTCTAAACATTTACACATTATTTTGGCGTTCCCAAGTACATGGTATGCTAATTTAGATAAAAAGGGGAAATTCAATAATCTTGAATCGGTTACAAAGGAAATTAAATTGATGATGGATCCGAATGCAGATCCTTACGCAGCTCCTGCAGAAGGTGATGCTGAAGTTCCTGCAAAGTTTGGGGCAGAAGATATTTTCGATTTGAATCAGGTTCAGTTATTAAATGCCTATTCCTGTACAGAATGTGGCCGTTGTACCTCAGTTTGTCCTGCAAATATTACCGGAAAAAAATTATCACCTAGATTAATTCTAATGAAAACCAGAGACCGTCTGGAAGAAGTTGGAAGAAATATTGATAAAAACGGAAGCTTTATAGACGACGGAAAAAAACTATTGAACGATTACATTACAAAAGAAGAACTTTGGGCTTGTACTACGTGTAATGCATGTACAGAGGCATGTCCGGTATTGCTGGATCCGCTTTCTATTATTTTTGATATGAGAAGATTCCTGGTGATGGAACAGTCTGCTGCGCCACAGGAATTAAATCTGATGATGACAAACGTAGAAAACAATGCCGCTCCTTGGCAGTACAATCAGGCAGATCGTCTGAACTGGGCAAATGACTAATTAATCAATTATGCAATTTGAAGATTTGAAAATTGATTAATACATTTTCAAATTTCCAAATTCTCACATTTTCAAATTGACAACGATGGATTTCAATATAAAAACAATGGCAGAATATGCTGCCGAAGGAAAATCACCTGAAGTTTTATTTTGGGTGGGCTGTGCGGGAAGTTTTGATGACCGTGCGAAAAAAATTACGAAAGCATTTTGCAAGATATTAAATAAAATAGGCGTTGAATTCGCTGTTTTGGGACAGGAAGAAAGCTGTACGGGAGATCCTGCGAAGCGTGCCGGAAATGAATTTATTTTCCAGATGATGGCTTTAACGAATATTGAAGTATTGAATGCTTACGAAGTAAAAAAAATCGTTACTGCCTGTCCACACTGTTTTAATACACTAAAAAACGAATATCCAAATTTAGGCGGAAATTATGAAGTGATTCATCATACACAATTCCTTAAACAACTCATGGAAGAAGGTCGTTTAAAGATTGAAGGTGGCGCCTTCAGAGGGAAAAAGATAACTTTTCACGATCCTTGCTATTTGGGAAGAGCAAATGATGAATATGAAGCTCCGAGAGTTTTATTGGAAAAACTGGATGCGGAGCTTGTAGAAATGAAACGCTGCAAAACCAACGGATTATGTTGTGGAGCAGGGGGGGCACAAATGTTTAAAGAACCTGAAAAAGGGAAAAAAGATATCAATATCGAAAGAACAGAGGAAGCATTATCTTTCGAACCAAAAGTAATTGCCACAGGCTGCCCGTTCTGCAACACGATGATGACAGACGGTGTGAAGCATTTTAATAAAAATGAGGAAGTTGCCGTTAAAGATATTGTTGAACTTTTGGCGGAAGCGGAGGATCTGTAAGGTTATTCTCAGCAAAAATTTAAACGAATTGATATTTCCATGAAAACGAAATGGAGAGTTTCCTTTTTTTTCATACTAATTATAATTACATTCCTCAGTTTTTGGAATTATAAAAACAGAATTTATGATTGGGATATGCCGGGCTATATTGGATGTCTGTATACCTTGAAATATCCCGAATCTCCTCATAAGATCAGAAAGCTTACCTACACGGAAATACAGAAAAAAGCTCCGGAACTTCAATATAAAGATATCTTAGGAGTATTAAAGCCCGCCGACAAAGCACGACAGGCATTTGCCGGAAATACACAGGCTTTTATGGAACAGTTGCCTTATTTTCAGATTAAAATAGGGTATAATCTCGGAGTTTTACTTTTATATGAATTGGGATTTTCCTCACCGGACTCTGTAACATTATTGAGTATTTTTGCTTATTTTATTTCGGGATTACTGCTTTTTTATATTCTAAAAATTATTTTCCCCGAAAATTATATTATTGCATCTGTTTTACCAGTAGTGATATTGCTTTTACCGCCTATGACCTACATGGCGAGAATTGCAACACCCGATATGTTTATTCTTCAGATATTATTGGTTTTTATGATCGGTCTGCTAAAAAAATGGAATTCATGGATGATGTTTCTCGTCCTGTTTGCCATTACGTTTACAAGGCCCGATTATATTCCTCTTACATTAAGTTACTTGGGAACCGTATGGCTTTTCGAATATATCAGAGATAAAAAAAAGAATTTCGTCCTTGTACTTCAAGGGATCATTCTTTTAATCTTATATGTTGCAATTGTCAAGCTTTGTCATTATCCGGGATGGAAACATTTATTTTACGATACATTTATTCACAGACGTGAGTTCATTTCCAAGCCGTCACCAGATTTTACCCTGAAGGAATATCTTGCTATTCTTTTGTGGAAAACTATGTATTTTAAAAAAGTAACACTAACAGCTGTCGTACTTTTGGGATCAACCTTTTATCTTTCAAAAGATCCGTGGATAAGAGTTTCTTCTTTTCTTGTTTTTGTTAACATCTATATTAAATTTTTATTTTTTCCGCATTCATCGAGCTTACGGTTTTTCTTTGGTTTAATTGTAATGCTTCTGATCGTATTTTTATATGCATTAAGTAAAAAGTATAATGGTTTCAAACTCAGGAAAATTGCGTAATTTTGAAATCTAAAATGTATCAGAAATGAAGATTGAAGAATCAAACATCGTAGAAGCTAACGACTATAGAGTTATTATATATCCCGCATCAAGACCTTTAGAAACTAAAGAAGCAAAGACCATTACAGAAAAGCTGTTCGACTTTTTGGCTACGTGGGCGGCACACGGAAAACCGCTTTCATCATCTTTTAAAATTGAAAAAAATCAATTCATTGTTATCTGTGTTGATGAAGAAAAAGAAATGGCTTCCGGATGCAGCATTGATGCACTGGGGAAAATAATGAGAGAAATTGATGAAGAATATCAATTGGGTCTTTTCGACAGAATGAAAGCCAGTTATGTAGAAAATGGTGAAGTAAAAACGTTGAAACTTATCGATTTTAAATCCAAAGTAAGAAGCGGAGAAATTTCTAAAGATATTCAAGTTTTTGACTTTTCAAAAAATACATATATGGAATTCATCGGGAATTTCCTTTTGCCTTTCGAAAGAAGCTGGGCAGCCGGAATTAAATAGAATTTTATTGCATCAATAAAAACAAAAAGTGGAATTGTTCCACTTTTTTTGCTTTAAGTATATTTGCAAAAAAATCTTTAATAAAGGATTTATTAAGATTGACTAAAGAAATAATGTCGAAAATACTTTTTTTAACCACTGCTCACCGTTACAATGATGATAGAATTTTTTATCATCAGGCGAAATCGCTCAGAGATCAGGGAAATCAGGTTAAAATTTGCAGTCTTTCTTCGGAATTTCAGGGAACTGTTGAAGGTATCGAAATTGAATCGTATTCCGTTTTAGAAAAAAACACAAAGGAGAAATCGAATGTTTTTGAGAGAGTTTGTGATATGTTTCAACCGGACTGTATTATTTGTTCTGAGCCCTTGGCGGTAATTGCAACCAAAAAGTTCAGAAAAAAGAAAAAGATCAGTGTCGTTTACGACATTACGGAATGGTATCCTTCGATGAGAATGGTTGAGAACTTTTCATTTCCTTTAAACATTGTTCATGCTTTTAAGTTCTTTTTAATCCAATTGTATGCAGGTTTTCTAAGTACGCATTATATTTTTGGTGAAGACACAAAAAAGTTTCCTTTAGCCTATTTTTTCCCGTTTAAAAAATCAATTGTTTTGCCTTATTATCCGGATAATATTTATATTCACGAGAATATTAAACAATTAGAGCCAAACAAAATTACACTCTGTTACACAGGACAGTTTTCCGAAGAAAAAGGAATCGGGAATTTCTTCGCTGCGATTAACAGTTTAAGAAATAAAAAACCAGAGTTGGAAATCTCAATTCTTTTAATTGGAGGGGCAAGAAAAGAAAAAGACGAAAAATATTTTGCGGATCAGGTTAAGAAATATCAATTCGAAAATATTAAAATAGGAACATCAACTTCATTCGAAACTTTTACCGAAGCTTATGCAGAAGCCGATATCTGTTTTGATCTGAGAACTTTAAACTATGAAAATCATCATTGCTTACCGATCAAAATATTTTATTACGCCGCATCAGGAAAACCGGTTATTTATACCGATTTGAAAGCAACAAGACAACATGTTGACGTCTCAAAATTTGGCTTTCTGGTAGATCCTGAGGATTCAGATGCCATTGCGGATTGTATTCTGCAGTATCTCGAAAATCCTGAATTATATTCAGAACATGCTCAAAATGCAAGAATAGAGTACGAGCAAAAATATAACTGGAATTTTATTAAAGATTCATTTGTCAACTTCATCAAAAACTCCATGAAATAGGATGAAGCAAAACACTATTTTGAAAACCTTTGTTTCTCGATTTTTAATTCTGATATTAAATTTCGGATTGGTCATTTACTCCACAAATATGTGGGGAAGTGAAGGAAAAGGTGTCATTTCAATAGTCATTGCAGACCTTACAATCATCAGTTTTTTTGCCAATATTTTTGTAGGGAGCAGTGTGAGCTATTTTGCCTCTAAGTTTAAAACGGAGGAGATTTTACCTTTTGCCTATATCTGGTCAATTATAATGGGAGTTTTAATTCCTGTTGCATTAAGTTTTAATCATGCTTCGGAATATTCAGATTATTTAATGGCACTTTCTGTAGTATCATCGCTTTTGGCTGCAAATGTCAATTTATTTGTCGGCCGGCAGAATATCAGGATGTTCAATCTGTATACGGTTTTGCAACAGCTTATCCATATTGTTTTTATTGGCATTATCATTTATATTGTTAAAATTACTTCCGTAAATTCATATTTCATTGCGCAGATAAGCTGTTTTGGATTGTTGTTTTTAATAAGTACTTTTCAGGTTGTTAAAAATTGTGACTTTAAAAATGTCTGTTTATCCAGAAAAATAGGTTACCAGTTGTTCAATTACGGATGGAAAACACAGCTTAGCGCATTTCTGCAGTTTTTAAACTACAGATTATCTTTTTATTTTCTCGAATATTTTAAAGGAATAATAAGTGTAGGTATTTTCTCTGTGGGAGTTGCCTTTTCGGAAGCGATCTGGACGGTCAGCAGAAGTTTATCGGTTGTGCTCTATGCCGATGTTGTTAATAATAAAAATGTAAATGAAGCCATAGAAAAAACCAAAGTCTCGATGCGGGTCAGCTTTTTGGTTACGGCTTTGTTTATTGTAATAATGTTATTGATCCCAGGGCAGGTTTATGCTGCTATTTTCGGAAAAGATTTCAGCCAGACCAAAGAAATCATTTTATATCTCTCTCCCGGAATTTTAAGCATTGCGGTCAGTAATATTATTGGGTATTATTTTGCAGGAATCAACAAACTCAGAATTTTAAATATAAAATCGCTTGTAGGATTAGTTTTTACGGTTATTTCTTCATTTTATATTATTCCGCTCTGGGGCATAAAAGGCGCCTGTATTGTGACTTCAATTTCATATTGCCTTTCTTCAGCAGTATTGTTTTGGAGATTTTATCAGATCACGGAATTTAGTATTCACGATTTTATCCTATCTAAAAAGGAAATCATTTTACTGTGGAGTAAGATGATGATTAAGAAATAATTTTTTCGCATTATTTTCGCCCTTAATATGATTAATTTGTTGTTAAAAAATTTTAAAACAAAGAACTTAATCCCTGAAAAATTAAAATAAATTTTATCTTTGTTGGAAATGAGGAATATTGTTTTTGGATTACTAATTGTTTTCTGTGCCTTTCTAAGCTGTAGACAGGACGAGGATGAGTTGCAGAAAATCGATCAGATCATCAATATGTACATGCAAAACGGTAGTGGAAGAGACTTGTTTCATAAAAAGAAAGATACAAGCTACTTTACCTATTCCATGAACGATGTAAATGGCATTACGGATAATGCACCGGTTTCCAGTTCTTTAAAGGCAACTGCCGATTCCACTTTGTTTATTGAATATATTGCAGGAGCAAAAAGAGTAGGCCTGGATACGCTTGATCCGAACAATAAAACTTATCATTCCGTTATTACGGTAAGATTATTGAAAATGCTGAACAATACCATTCTGGATACCATCAACGATAAGCTTGAGATCCAATACCGCTGGACTCCTTCGCTTTTTGAAGTCTCGAAAGTGTATTATAATGATACGTTGAGATTTACAAAAACACCTGGTTCCCCGAACGTAGTTACTATCGTAAAATAATTTTTTACCTTTGCAAAACTGTTGACATTATAATGCTCAACATTCTAATAACTAACATCTAAATAAAATGTTACAAGTCAATTTTTTGCGCGACAATAAAGAGCGCGTTTTAGAAGGTCTTCAAAAAAGACAATTCAAGAATCTTGAGTTGGTAGACGAGGCTATTGCTACTGACGAAGAAAGAAAGAAAATTCAGTTTGAATTGGATTCCCAACTTTCCGAAATCAATAAAATCTCCAAAGAAATCGGGCTTTTAATGAAGGAAGGAAAAAAGGAAGAAGCTGAATCCGCAAAATCTAAAACAGCACAATACAAAGAGTCGACGTCGGAATTGAAAGTTCAGTTAGAAGTAAAAGAAAAGGAATTATTAGAAATTCTTTATCAGTTGCCTAATATTCCCAACGAGTTGGTGAAAAGTGGTGCTTCTGCTGATGATAACGAAATTATTTACCAGTCTCACGATGTGGAAGGCCTTGGTGAAGGAGCAATTCCTCACTGGGAACTGGCAAAAAAATATAACCTTATCGATTTTGAACTAGGGGTGAAAATTGCCGGTGCAGGTTTTCCAGTTTACTTAAATAAAGGAGCAAGATTACAGAGAGCTTTGGTTCAGTATTTCCTGGATAAAAACGTGGAAAAAGGATATATGGAAGTTAATCCTCCGCATGTTATTAATGAAGCTTCTGGCTATGGCACAGGGCAATTGCCTGATAAAGAAGGACAAATGTATTATGTAAACGAAGACAAATTATATTTAATTCCAACGGCGGAAGTTCCTGTAACGAATCTTTACCGTGATGTTTTGTTTGATGAGAAAGATTTGCCAATCAAAAATACGGCGTTTTCTCAGTGTTACAGAAGGGAGGCGGGAAGTTACGGAGCTCACGTAAGAGGATTGAACCGTCTTCACCAGTTTGAAAAAGTGGAAATTGTAAGAATTGAAAAACCTGAAAATTCTTATGCGGTTTTGGAAGAAATGGTAGAACACATCAAAGAAATCCTTACAGATCTTGAATTGCCTTACAGAGTTCTGAGACTTTGTGGAGGAGATACAGGTTTCGCGTCTGCCATGACGTATGACTTCGAAGTTTGGAGCGCTGCTCAGGAAATGTGGCTGGAAGTAAGCTCTGTTTCTAACTTTGAAACGTTCCAGGCAAACAGATTGAAATGCCGTTACAAAGCAGACGGAAAATCTCAATTGGTTCATACATTGAACGGTTCTGCGATGGCACTGCCAAGAATTATGGCGGCTTTGCTCGAAAACAATCAGACTGCGGAAGGAATTAAGCTTCCTAAAAAGATCGCTGAATATGCGAGATTTGATGTTATTAATTAAGATTTAATGATCTTTAAAATAAAACAAACCCTTCGAAATTTTTCGGAGGGTTTGTTATTTTATTCAGTTACAATAATAATCTTTTTATCAGAAAATTGAAGAGGTTTTTTGTCTTCACTAAACAAATAATCCAGATCGTACTTGATTTTCACGGAATGATCGTCTGTTTTGGTAATCCAATCATGTTTTCCGGTGATAGACTTTATCTTTTTATCAAACTTTAAAGTCATTCCGATATCTTTAAACATCATTTTCAGCATTCCGGAGGCCTTGCCCATTGCTTCATCAGAAGGCAATTTGTCTGTAATCATGCTTTCAATATTGCTCATATCAAACTTTTCCGTGTCAATGACCAAAGTTTTTCCGTCCCATTGGTTGGTGTTTAATTGGTCGAGAGGAAGCTGCTGTTTTTTAGATATGTTTTGTGCTGATGCATAGTCGGCTTTTGTAAAATGATCCAGTTTTAGAGAAAGCCCGGCCATTTCATCATTCTGAAAATTAGATTTCATGAATATTTTTTTCATGATTCTAATGGAATCCGGATTTTTGGATTTCTTTTTTCCTTCTAATTCTTCCAGATCATAAAGGCTCGTCCATGTTTTTGGAAGTTTTTCTAACTTACCAAATTCTTTTTTATCTTTTAAGGAATCCGGCATCATAGATTTCACCATAGTCATGGCGTCTTTCATATCAACATCCATTACCATCGTAGATGCCGAGTCAGCATGATAAACAGATTCTGAATTAATAGAGCACGACTGAAGTGCAAATAGACTGACACTCAAGAAAAATAAGAGTTTTTTCATATTATAAGTTTTATTAATGACAATTGGTGTTGGTGTGGTTATGCGTGCTGTGGTCTCCGGGTAAATGACAATCTCCCTGATTATCTTTAGAAATCGTCATGGCTTCTGCTCTTGGGGAGATATAGGGAATTCCTAATTCAAGACCACGGACAATAAATAATCCTCCTAAAATAATCATCACTATAGGAATCGCTTTTAGAACCTTTATCCTGAAAGCCTGATTCATGAGATTTCCGACCAAAACTACCGCAAACATGAACGGAAGTGTTCCTAACCCGAATAAAGCCATATATGAAGCTCCCTGCCATATTCCTCCGCTTGCTAAACTTGCCGTTAAAGCCATGTAAACCATCCCGCACGGCAGAAATCCATTTAATATCCCCGTGGTGAATCTGGAACGGTAATCTGCTTTTTGAAGAAGCCTGCCTAAGTTTGATTTGACTTTAAATAAAAATTTAGAGAAAAAAGGAATTTTTGAAGCAAAATCTTTTCCGCCAAAAGAAAATACAGCCATAATAATAAGCAGGATTCCAACAGCGATGGTAAGGTATTTCTGAATACCAGCCATCTCAAATCCTTCTCCTATAATTCCTAAAATGGCACCTAAAAGTGAGTAGGTGAAAATTCTTCCGAATTGATAGGTAAGATTCTGAAGGTAAAAATTGGTGGCCTGTTTTTTTGTTAATCCCATCGATAGGGCAATGGGTCCGCACATCCCGATGCAGTGAAAGCCGGAAGCAAAACCCAAGCCGATTGCCGATAAAACGAGTGCTATTTCCATATTACATCATAATCCATTCGGTAGTCCGTTTTATCTTTTGTCCAAGTCAGTCTTAACGTATAATTTCCTATTTTTAATACCTGCCCAGGTATTAAAAAAGATTTGTTGGCATCTAATTGTACAGATTTATGGATATCGAGATTCTGATCGTCTGTTCTGTTCAATACAAATTTCACTTTGGTATTGGAATTATCGTATCCTTTAGGGAAAGTGATTGTTATCCCTTGTTTATTTTGTCTGTAAGTGGGTTTTTCTTCTAGTTGATCTGCTCTTCCTTTAGCATCAATAACGTCCTGGTATTTTAATTCTTCTTCATAATAATTATCGGTTACCATCTCAGAATTTTTTTGCCCATTCGGGAAAAGAAATAACATGGATAAGATGAAAATAATGAATGCCAATAATGCAATAACAACACCGTGTCCCCAACTAAAGTTTTTCATTTTTCTGATTTTATTGTCTTTGTATATAAAAACCTACATCACTCCTATTATTGAATGATGCAGATCTTTAGATTTAAAATTGTAATTTAAATGGCCCTTCGAAATACGTTTGATAAGAATCTACTAATTTTCCTTTCATATCATATACTCCTATGGTGATATTCTGTTTGGAAAGGTTCATTTCATTTTCCGGGAAGCTAATATTAATGGTTCCTTTGGTAATTTTATCTCTTTCCACAGGGATTTTGCTGGATGCGCTGTAGATTACTTCTCCATGCTTAGGTTCGATTACCTTAATGGTTACAATCTTTTTCTCGTTGGTCTTATTTAAAAAAGTGTAATTGTAGGTATTTGTAATTTTTCCGTCCCTCACAAAGAAAGTACTTCCGGCTGGCTTAATGAATTTTGCTTCCATTTCTCCACGGTTATAAAGCAGGAAACTGAGGAACCCAACCAATGCAACGAGCACTATGGCAAAGCCTTTCATTCTTCCGGTAAACTTAAACTCGGTCTGCTTCTCGATTTCGTTTTCTGAAGCATAACGGATTAATCCTTTCGGTAAACCTACTTTTTCCATCACTTCATCGCAGGCATCAATACATGCTGTACAGTTTACACATTCCAGCTGCTGTCCGTCTCTGATATCAATTCCGGTAGGGCAAACCACAACGCACTGATGACAGTCGATACAGTCACCTTTTCCGGCTGCTTTTCTGTCTTCACCCTTTCTCCATTTGGATCTGTTTTCACCTCTTTTAAAATCGTAGAAAACGTTGATCGTATCTTTATCAATTAAAACCCCCTGCAATCTTCCGTATGGACATACCAAAGTACAAACCTGCTCTCTGAACCACGCAAATACGAAGTAAAATGCGGAAGTAAAAAGAATCATAATGATGAAGTTGGAAGGATGTGCAAAAGGTCCTTCCGAGATAATTCTGAATATTTCTTTATATCCCACAATATACATCAGCATAAAATGAGTGATAATTAAAGAGATAATGATATAAACCGTCCATTTCAGACCTCGCTTCCAGATTTTTTCACTGTTCCATTCCTGTTTGTCCAGCTTCATCTGCTTGTTTCTGTCACCTTCAATGAGATATTCAATCTTACGAAAGACAGATTCCATAAAAATTGTCTGAGGACATATCCACCCGCAGAAAATTCTTCCGAACGCAATTGTAAAAATGATGATAAATATTAAAGAGGCGATAGCACCTAAGGTGAGGATGAAAAAATCCTGAGGATAGAAAGGCTGTCCGACTATGAAAAACTCTCTATCAATAACATTAAATAAAAAGAACGGATTACCATTGATTTTCAGGAATGGTACCACAAAATAAACAATTAATAAGATATAACTTACAATGTTTCTATAGTTGGTAAATTTTCCTTTAGGCTTTCTCGGAAATACCCATTTTCTCTTTCCGGATTGCTCCATTGTCCCTATAGAATCTCTATAAGTCTCAGGGTCCAGAACTTGTCCCTGTCCGCCACGTACTTCTATTTCTTCTATTTCTGACATGTTGTAATGTTTTTAAAAAAAGAAAAACATAATTCGTTACTATTTTTAATCTAATAACAAATTATGTTTTCTCATATACTTTCTAATTTCTGTTTAAAATTATTCTTTTTCCCAATGAGCTTCAGTTCCCTGAGGAGCAGCTCCACCTTGGGCAGGTGTTACAGGAGGCATTTCCTGGTTGATGTGGTATACATACGCTGCAATCTTTTCGATTTCGGCACCGGAAACTTCTCCGTTTTTACCAAATGCTCTCATGGTAGGGTTGTTTGGTGAACCATTCCAGTCCATGTGGAATACGTTTTTGAATAACGTTTTTTCCGGCTGGTTGATCCAGTAGTTATCTGTCAAGTTCGGACCGATACCACCACTACCGTCTTCTTTATGACAAGATGCACAGTTGGTTTTAAATAATTCTTTACCTTCTGCGATATTATCAGCTGAATATTTCGCTGTTTCAATCGTTACAGGAGGCTGAGACTTCTCATATTCAGCGATACTTGCCAATTGCTCTTTATATTCCTGCTCGTATTCGCTAAGCGGGTGAGCAAAATTAGTGAAAGAGTATGCACATATATACACAATACAAAAAGCAGTCCCAAAATAGAATAAGCCTACCCACCATTTTGGTAATTGGTTATCCAACTCCATAATTCCATCGAAACCATGGTCGATAAGGATGTCTTTTTCTTCTGCAGCAGATTGCTTCTTGAATGCAGCATCGTACATTCTTTTTAGGAAAGGAATTTTCTTTTCTGCCAAATAAGCAGCCTTTTCTTCTGCAGATAACTTTTTGAATTTATTGTTTTCAATAAGATCTCCGATAGCACTGTGGATGTAGGCCAAGATACCAGCAATTACAACAGTTCCCCAGAAGTAAGGTGATCCTAAGAAAGCATAGCTTTGTACAAACAGATAATAAAAAACTATTAAAAGTCCAATTATTATTAAAATGTTTACAACAACCGGTGTTCTTTGTTTCATAATAAGTTGTTTAATTTTTTAAATTAAAATCATCATCTTCATCGTCCCCCAAAGGTGCTTCTTCCTCTTCTTTGTAATATTTTTTAGGCCTGCTAAAAACGTAGATTACCAAAGCAACGAAAAACAGCAAAAAGAAAATCAGAGCCAGAGTTTGGTAGAAACCAGCATTCTCAGTATTGGATAATATGTCTTTAAAATTTTGAGGTATCATGAGAGGTGAACCTTTTAATGTTTAGTTATTACTTGCTGTTTTAATTTCTGTTGTTTTAATATCTGTTCCTAATCTTTGCAGATAAGAGATAAGAGCTACAATTTCTTTTTTCTCCAATTCTCCCTGTCTCTTAGCATAAGCCGTTTTCAAGTCAGCTGCTTCAGAGAAGATATCTCTTACAATTTTCTTAGCCTGGTTATCTGCCCAAGAGTTTGCAGAATCGATCTCAGCTCTTGTATAAGGAACATCATAAGTACTCTTCATAAACTTAATCTTGTCAACCATTTTAGATCTGTCAAGATTGTTCGCAATTAACCATGGATAACGAGGCATGATAGAACCTGCAGATGTAGATCTTGGGTTATACATGTGTTTGTAATGCCAAGAACTTGGGTTTTTACCACCTTCTCTCTGTAAATCCGGACCTGTTCTCTTAGAACCCCATAAGAATGGCCTGTCATATACGAATTCTCCAGCCTTAGAGTATTGTCCGTTTTTACCGTTGAATCTTACGATCTCATCTCTGAACGGTCTTACCATCTGGGAGTGGCAAGCGTTACATCCTTCTCTGATATAGATATCTCTACCTTCTAATTCTAGTGGAGAATATGGTTTTACTGCCGAAATGGTAGGTACACTTTTCTTAAGAGATAGAGTTGGGATAATTTCCACCATACTACCGATTGAGATGGTTAATAAAGATAAAATACCTAACAATACAGGAGTTCTTTCTAACCAAAGGTGAGTTCCTTCTCCTTCTTTACGTTTTCCGCTGATGTTTGCTAAAGCAGGCGCTTCTGCAGGCACATCTTTCTGGAATGATCCTTTTCTTACAGTAGCAATTAAGTTTACTACCATTAATAATGCTCCTGAAAGATAGAACAATCCTCCTAAGAATCTCATTTTAAAGTAAGGAATAATAGCTGTTACTGTATCCAGCCAGTTTTTCCAAACTAAAGTTCCGTCCGGGTTGAACTGCTTCCACATTAACCCCTGAGTAAAACCTGAAATATACATTGGTACCGCATAGAAAATGATACCTAAAGTTCCTAACCAGAAATGCCAGTTAGCTAATTTTGTAGAATATAATTTCGTTCTCCACAAGATCGGGATCAAATAATAGATCACACCGAATGCCATGAAACCATTCCATCCTAATGCACCTAAGTGTACGTGACCAATAACCCAGTCTGTAAAGTGACCGATTTTATTAATGTTTTTGGTTGCCAAAAGTGGTCCTTCGAAAGTTGCCATACCATAACAAGTTACAGCGACTACGAAGAATTTCAAAATAGGGTTTTCTCTTACTTTATCCCAAGCCCCTCTTAAGGTAAGAAGCCCGTTTAGCATACCTCCCCAAGATGGTGCAATAAGCATGATAGAGAAACCTGTACCTACCGCCTGAGCCCAAGCCGGTAAAGCAGTATACTGAAGGTGGTGAGGACCCGCCCAGATATATACGAAGATTAATGACCAGAAGTGAATAATAGACAATTTATACGAGAATACAGGTCTGTCTGCAGCTTTTGGTAAAAAGTAATACATTAAACCTAAAACCGGAGTTGTTAAGATAAATGCAACCGCATTATGGCCATACCACCATTGTACGATAGCATCTTTTACCCCTGCATAAGCTGAATAAGATTTCCATCCTGAGAATGATAAAGGAACCTCCAAGTTATTAAAGATATGAAGCATAGCTACTGCGATCCAAGTACCGATGTAGAACCATATGGCTACATATAAGTGTCTTACTCTTCTTTTTGCAATTGTTAAGAACATATTAGCCCCGAAGATAATCCATGAGAATGCGATTAAAATATCGATTGGCCATTCGTGCTCCGCATATTCCTTAGAAGTGTTAATTCCCATAAAGAATGTAATGTAAGTCACTATAATCATGATCTGCCAAGTCCAGAAGTGGATCCAAGACAATGTATCACTGTACATTCTTGTTTTCAATAAACGCTGTAGCGAGTAATAAACCCCTACATACACGATATTACATACGAATGCAAAGATTACAGTGGAGGTGTGCAACATTCTGATTCTTCCGAATCCAAATGCACCATGTGTGTTTACTAAGCCTTGTATACTACCGCCTAAACTATTGATGGTAGTATCATCCGTTCCAAAAAAGAATTCTGGAAGTTCCGGATAGAAAAGCATTAATGCCGCCGTAAGCCCAAACAAAAACCCGATGATCCCGAATCCTACGGTCGCATACAGGAATGCCCGGACAATACTGTTGTCGTAACTAAACTTTTGTGTTTCCATATCAACTATTCACTTTTTTCTTCAATTTTATTATTTTCTCCTTTTTCATTCTTGCCATCTTTGTTGCCGCTTTCATTTTCCTTGATCTCGTCGGAATCGAAAAGTATTCGCACAGCCGGAGACTCATCGTCCTCAAACTGTCCTTTTCTGGCGTAGATAATAAAAACTACCAGAAAAACAGCAGCTAAAGAAACGCTGCATAGGATCATTAAATATAGAATATCCATTGGACAACAAAATTAACCTATTTTCGGGGTTCAAATTTAATGAAAAATAATGACATTCATCACGAAATACGGGTTTTGGCTAATTTAAAATCAGTCTAAATAAGGCGTTTTAAGCCTGTTTTTTGAAATATTTTCTCCCCAGTATCCAGGTAGAAAGTGTAGTGAATGAAACTACTGTAATGGAACTTGCAGGCATAATCAACGCAGCGAAAAGAGGATGCATGTGTCCTGTAACGGCGTAACTTAAACCGACAACATTGTAAAGAAAACTAATTATAAATGTCATTTTCACAATCGTAATAGAACCTTTGCAAACGTTCAGATAGTTGTCTAGGGTAACAACCTTTTCACCATTCATAATAACGTCTGATGAGGGGGTAAAGCTGTTGGAGTCATCCGCAATGGCAATACCTACATTACTTTGTTTCAGGGCTCCGGCATCATTAAGTCCATCACCAAGCATAGCCACTTTCAGGTTCTCATGCTGAAGTTTTTGAATATAATTCAGCTTATCCTCAGGATTTTGGTTGAATGCCATTCCCTGATAATTCGGGATCAGTTCTTTCAGCTGATTTTCCTCTGAAGAATTGTCGCCGCTTAATATGAAAATTTTGTAATTTGTAAGTTTTTTGAATAAGTTTTTAAGATTCTCACGATACTCATTTTTAAAAATAAATTTCCCTAAAAACTCATCATTTTTACTGATATAAACCGCTGTTTCAAGATTTTTAGATTCCTGATTATTGTAGCGTGCAGAACCGATTTTGTAAACATTTCCTCTTACGCTCGCCTCGTATCCTTTCCCTGAAATCTCAACGAAATTTTCAACCGGGAAGTAATCATCATTCACTTCAATAAATTCGTATAATGACTTAGAAAGCGGGTGGTTCGAATTTTTTAATAACGATTTGATATTCAGTAGATCAAATTCTTTAATTTCAGTTCCTTCAAATTTTATATTTGATTTTTTTCTGTGCGTAATGGTTCCTGTTTTATCAAAAACAATAGTATCCAGTTTTGCAATTTTTTCGATCGTCAAAGTATCTTTTACATAAAACTTATTCCGGCCTAAGATTCTCATAATGTGTCCGAAAGTAAATGGCGCAGATAACGCAAGAGCACACGGGCAGGCAATAATCAAAATAGCAGAAATCACCTGGAACATTTTCTCCAAATCAATGGTTGCCCAGTAAATTCCGGAAATTAAGGCAATACCTAAAATAATGAATGTAAAATATTTACTGATGTTATTCGTCAGTGTGTCAAGTCCTGTTTCATGTTTCTTGAAGGCTTCTTTATTCCAGAGCTGTGTCAAATAACTTTGATCGACATCTTTAATTACTTCCAGTTCCAAAGAAGATCCGATCTGTTTTCCGCCCGCGAAAATTTTATCGCCCGGCTGCTTGCTGATGGTTGCACTTTCTCCGGTAATGAAACTGTTGTCGATATTTCCTTCACCGTTAATCAGAATCGCATCAACAGGAATGATTTCCTGATTTCGAACCAGAATCCTGTCTCCGATTTTAATCTCAGAAAGTAAAATATTGTTTTGTTTTCCCTCAAAATCAACCTTAGTTACCGCAATCGGATAAAATGATTTATAATCTCTGTCGTAAGAAAGCGCATTGTACGTTCTTTTCTGGAAAATTTTACCCAAAAGCATAAAGAATAATAATCCGCAAAGCGTATCAAAATATCCCGGTCCGTAATCCGTGGCAACTTCATATAAACTTCGACCGAAAAGAACAATAATTCCCAAAACGATAGGAACATCAATATTGACAATCTTATTCTTCAAACCATACCAGGCTGATTTATAATAATCTGATGCAGAGTAAACGACAACCGGAATCGCCAAAAAGCACATCAAAGCTCTGAAAAGACCTTTATAATGCTCCATCCAGTAATCTTCACCACCAATATATTCAGGGAATGCAAGGAACATTCCGTTACCGAAGGCAAAAGCGGCAATAGCAAATTTTACAAGCAAGGATTTGTCGAGATGTTCAACGTTTTTATCCGCCGTTTCAAGACTTATAACAGGTTTGTATCCCAAGTTGGTTAAAAATATAGCTAATTCGCTTAATTTTAAATCATTATGATTGAATGAAATCTGTAAGGTCTTCCTGGTAAAGTTAACCTGAGAATATTTAATATTTTTATTTAAAGTTTGAAGACTTTCTAATAGCCAAATACAAGAAGAACAGTGGATTACAGGGATTTTAAATGTAACTAAACTTGTGTCTCCTTCCGAAAAATCTGTTACTTTGTCGAAAATTTCCTGCGTATCAAGATATTCAAATTGGGATGAGCTTTCATCAGGGCGGATTCCCGCTCTTTTATTTAATTCGTAAAAATTACTTAAATTATTGGTATTTAGAATTTCGTAGACCGACTTGCAACCGTTGCAACAGAAAATCCTTTCGTCGAATGAAATTCTTTCCTTTTCGATACCTTGACCACAATGAAAACAGTTCTCGCTCACCTCCATAAATTATTGAACTACAAAATTATAACAATTTTTTTTGTTTATGGAGTTAAAAAGTTCTATTTTTGTGATAAATGTCATATAAAATGTCGCAGGAACAACAAATTGCAATCGAGGAGAGGTTCGCAAGAGTTTTTAATGATAAATCATTTAAGGAAAGACTTTCCAGTGCTGATTTTGAGAAATACATTAATGCAAAAAAGAAACTGAGTTTTCAGAAACACGATACCATTTTCGAGGACGGAGAGACGCCGAAAGGGGTGTTTGTTTTAGAGAAAGGGGCAGCCAAGCTGTCAAAATCGGGAGCTTTCGGGAAAGATCAGATCTTAAGATTTATTAAAGAAGGTGATATCATCGGTTATCGTTCTTTGCTTTGCGGGGAAAATTTCCAGGCAAAGGCTGAAGCGATGACGGACATTGAGGCTACTTTTTTACCCGCAGAAGTGTTCATGTATCTGCTTGAAGTAGATCCACAGCTTTCGTTTGTAATGCTGCAGAAAATTTCTTACGAATTGGGAGAATCTTCCAACACTATTACCTTCCTTGCTCAAAAAACGGTAAGAGAAAGATTAGCGGAAATTTTACTGCTTTTAGAACAAAAATTGGGAGTAGATCCGGAAGGATTCATCAAAATTTCTTTAACAAGGGAAGAAATTGCGAATATCATCGGAACCGCTACTGAAAGTGCAATCCGTTTGATTTCTGAATTTAAAGGAGACAATCTCATCGAAGTAGACGGAAGAAATATCAAAATTCTCAATCACGACAAATTAATGAAACTAGGTCACGTAGTTTTATAAAAATCATACAAAAACTTTAAGTCGGCTCAATGCCGACTTTTTAACTTTTAAAATAGATACATTATGTCTGTTCATTCTGAAATTAAAAAAGTTACGACTGAAACCTTGCGAAAAATGAAATTCGACAAGGAAAAAATTACGATGCTTACGGCATACGATTTTACCACAGCGAAAATGGTGGATGCGGGAGGAATTGATGCGGTTTTGATAGGTGATTCTGCAGCGAATGTAATGGCAGGTTTTGAAACTACGTTGCCAATTACATTGGATCAGATGATTTACCATTCTCAGAGTGTGATCAGAGGAACTGACAGAGCTTTGGTCGTTGCCGATCTTCCTTTCGGAACATACCAGAGTAATCCTGAAAAAGCACTGGAATCTGCGGTAAGAATGATGAAAGAAGGAGGTGCTCATGCGGTAAAAATTGAAGGAGGAAAAGAAATTTCAAAATCTATTAAAAAAATTATCAACGCGGGAATTCCTGTAATGGGACATTTGGGATTAACACCTCAGTCTATTTACAAATTCGGAACCTATAAAGTAAGAGCTAAAGAAGAAGCGGAGGCGGAAAAATTAATCGCTGATGCTCAATTATTAGAAGAATTAGGATGTTTCTCTGTGGTTTTGGAGAAAATTCCGGCAGATTTGGCTAAAAAAGTAACGGAATCAATTTCAATCCCAACCATCGGAATTGGCGCGGGTCCTCATTGTGACGGACAGGTTTTGGTGTACCACGATATGGTAGGAATGAACAAAGGTTTCAGTCCGAAATTTTTAAGAAGATATCTTGATCTGTATACGGAAATCACAGGAGCAGTTGCTCAATACGTGAAAGATGTAAAAGGTCAGGAGTTTCCTACCGAAAATGAAAGTTATTAATTCATGAGAAACCAACAGTCTATTCAGGGGATTTTATCCATTGTTGCACTGCTTTGTCTTGCGGCGGGATGGTTCAATTTCTTTTCTCCGGAAATCAATAATTTATTATCGAAAAAAGTATTTTATATTCTGATCGGGATCAGCTTTTTTCTTCAGGCACCTTTTCTTACAAATAAAAATTTTGTCTATGGAATGTATGCTGCTGCCGGACTTTGCATTATCGGTGCATTTTTTCCACCGGAATGGAAAATTTCAGGGATAAAAACGTTAGGACTTCTCGCAGGAATCATCCTTTCATTTTCAAACAGACCTACTTACCGACAGTAAATTATGGAGGAGCAGATTGTTTATGAAGACAACCATCTTTTGGTCATTAATAAAAAAGTCGGACAGCTCGTTCAGGGCGACAAAACCGGCGACGATTCTTTACTGGAATTAATCAAAGATTTTATAAAAAAAAGAGATGACAAGCCGGGAAATGTTTTTCTCGGTTTGGTTCATCGTATCGACAGACCTACTTCGGGTTTGGTGATCTATGCTAAAACTTCCAAGGCATTGTCGCGTTTAACTCAGATGGTGAAAAACCGTGAAGTTAAAAAAACATACTGGGCTGTTGTAGCCAAGGAAATGATTCCAAAGACGCAAAGACTGGTTCATTATTTAAAGAAAAACGAAAAAAATAATAAAGCCATTGTTTTCCCTAAAGCAACGGATGGAGCGAAAGAAGCCATTCTTACATATAACGTGATTAAATCGCTGGATAATTATCTTTTGCTGGAAATTGATCTTGAAACAGGAAGACATCACCAGATCAGAGCACAATTATCAAAAACCGGAGTTCCGATTAAAGGAGATTTAAAATACGGCGCACCACGGTCTAATTCAGACGGCGGGATCAGTCTTCACGCCAGAAAGCTGGAATTTATTCATCCGGTAACTAAAGAAAATATTGAAATTATTGCTCCGGTTCCACAAAATGATGTGGTTTGGAGGGCTTGTGAAGATTAGTTTTTTGAATTCTAAATTAAATTCCGTAAAAATACTTAACATAAAATAGTAATTTCCCCGTATCGGTATTTGTTTTTTAAAAATAGCTTTACACTATCAATTTTAAAGAGCAATAACCATGCTTACACTTGGACAACTGAAAGAAGCAACATGTTCCAAATCGACGTATGCTTCAAAATTTTTACCATATGTTGTAGCAACATGTGATAAGTTTTCTATTAATACTCCTTCAAGAATGTTGAATTTTTTAGCACAGGTCGGTCACGAAAGCGGCGGTCTTTTTTATACCGAAGAATTGGCGAGCGGAAGTGCGTATGAAAATAGAGCAGACTTAGGAAATACTCAAAAAGGGGATGGCGTAAGATTTAAAGGGAGAGGCCTGATCCAGATTACGGGAAGAGCGAATTATAAATCGGTTTCTCTTGCCTTAGGAACGGACTTTACCGTAAATCCTTCATTTCTGGGCGGGAAAAACGTCACAAAATGTAATGATATTCAATTAAAAAACGCAGCCGAAAGCGCAGGCTGGTTCTGGAACAGCAGGAAACTGAATGCCTTGGCAGACCAGATTGATATCACCAAAAGTATCGATACCGGAAATAATTTGGTGGTGTTCAAAAAAATCACAAAAATGATCAATGGCGGTTACAACGGTTTACCGGACAGGCTGAATCGTTACAAAGCCGGATTGCATTATTTTCTGTAATCAATACAAATCAATTAATAAAACTTGACTGAATTTAAAGGATTATCTCGATTTTGAGGTAATCTTTTTTATATCATTTAAAATTAAAAATTTTGCCCATTCTAAAAAAATGTCTAAATTCGTCCCACACTTTAGGGGTGTCTGTTAAACAAACGGGCTGAGATTTTACCCTTTGAACCTGATTTCTAGATCATACTAGCGTAGGGAAAAGTAGATGACTTTTGCTGTACATTCTATTGTACAATAACGGCCATTCCTGAGGTGCATTTTTAAAAAATGTTAGGAATGGAACTCACAATCAACCACACGACAAGAAATTTTGAAGTACTTCCCGAAAATCTGGAAGCACTCATTGCTATGGAATTACCCGAAAAGAAAAAAGGTATTGCCGTGGCACTCAACAATCGCATTATTCCGCAGTCATTCTGGGCGGAAACATTTCTCAAGAACAAAGATTCAATTTTAATTATCACTGCTACCCAAGGCGGTTAATCTCTATAAAAACAAAATTATATGGCTCATAACATCACCCGTTCGCCGTTTCCGAACTCAAAGAAAATCTATATTGAAGGGAAAATTCACCCGATCAGTGTAGCGATGCGCGAAATAGAATTAAGTCCGACCAAGTTATCCAACGGTACTTTAGAACATAATCCTCCTGTTACCGTTTACGATACATCAGGACCTTACACGGATGAAAATTCTGAAATTAATATTGAAAAAGGTCTTCCAAGAATCCGTGAACAATGGATTTTAGACAGAAATGACGTAGAAATTCTCGATGGAATTACCTCAGAATACGGGAAAACCCGTCTTGCTGATTCAAAATTAGATACATTGCGTTTTTCTTATAATCACAAACCGAAAGTTGCGAAGGAAGGACACGAAGTTACGCAGTTATATTATGCAAAACAGGGAATCATAACTCCTGAAATGGAATACATTGCCATCAGAGAAAACCAAAGAATTGAGCAGTTGGATTCTGTTTCAAAAGATATGGCCTTTCAGCATCAAGGAAATAGTTTTGGAGCGAAAACTCCGAAAAATAAGATCACTCCCGAATTTGTAAGAGACGAAATTGCAGCGGGAAGAGCAATTATTCCGAACAATATCAATCATCCAGAAAGCGAACCGATGATTATCGGACGAAACTTTTTGGTTAAAATTAATGCCAACATCGGAAACAGTGCGGTTTCATCAAGTATCGAGGAAGAAGTTGAGAAAGCAGTCTGGGCTTGTCGATGGGGAGCGGATACCATTATGGATTTATCAACAGGAAAAAATATCCATGAAACTAGAGAATGGATTATCAGAAACAGTCCGGTTCCGATTGGGACGGTTCCAATTTATCAGGCATTGGAAAAAGTAAAAGGCGTTGCAGAAGACTTAACTTGGGGAATTTTTAAAGATACCTTGATTGAACAGGCTGAACAGGGCGTTTCTTATTTCACAATTCACGCCGGAGTTTTGTTGAGATATATTCATTTGACGGCAAAACGTGTGACGGGGATTGTTTCCAGAGGTGGATCGATTATGGCAAAATGGTGTCTGTTTCATCATAAAGAAAACTTTTTGTACACGCATTTCGAGGAGATTTGTGAAATCATGAAAAAATATGATGTCGCATTTTCGTTAGGAGACGGTCTTCGTCCGGGTTCAATTGCTGATGCTAATGACGAAGCGCAATTTGCAGAATTGGAAACTTTAGGTGAATTAACGAAAATCGCATGGAAACACAACGTTCAGGTCATGATCGAAGGTCCCGGTCACGTTCCGATGCATATGATCAAAGAAAATATGGACAAGCAGCTGGAAGTTTGTGATGAAGCTCCGTTTTATACTTTAGGGCCTTTAACAACAGATATTGCGCCGGGTTACGATCACATCACTTCCGGAATCGGGGCTGCGATGATTGGCTGGTTTGGCTGCGCAATGCTATGTTATGTAACTCCGAAAGAACATTTGGGACTTCCCAATAAAGATGAC
Organism: Chryseobacterium arachidis; assembly: GCF_900129245.1. Taxonomy (GTDB): domain Bacteria; phylum Bacteroidota; class Bacteroidia; order Flavobacteriales; family Weeksellaceae; genus Chryseobacterium; species Chryseobacterium arachidis. Next base: position 112,252 of record NZ_FQUT01000006.1, on the reverse strand, counting down.
GTAAAAGTTGGAGTTATTACTTATAAATTAGCAGCTCATGCTGCAGATTTGGCAAAAGGCCATCCCGGAGCACAGTACAGAGACAATGCTTTAAGTAAAGCCAGATTTGAATTCCGTTGGGAAGATCAGTTCAATCTTTCTTTGGATCCCGAAACGGCAAGATCTTATCATGATGAAACACTTCCGGCAGACGGAGCAAAAATTGCGCATTTCTGTTCGATGTGCGGACCGAAATTCTGTTCAATGAAAATTACGCAGGAAATCCGTGAATCTGCAGAAAAAGGAATGCTCGACAAATCTCAGGAATTCATCGAAAAAGGGAAAGAAATTTATATATGATCATCGTAATCACTCCCGAAGAATTCGTTCAGCAAGAATCTGAAATCATTAATGAATTATTTCTCGAGGGATTGGATTTGCTTCATATTCGGAAACCTTTCGTTAATTCAAAGGAAATTGCGGATTTTATTCACAAGATAAATCCTGAATTTCATCATCAACTGGTTTTGCACAGTCATCATCATTTGGCTGAAGATTTTGATATTTCAAGACTTCATTTCAGGGAAATTGACAGGCAGAATGGACTGCATCAATTTTTTAAAAATAAAATCATTTCAACATCGGTTCATGAAATTGAAACCTTTAATGAATTGAATGAAAGTTGGGAGTATGCTTTTATCAGTCCGGTTTTTCCAAGTATCTCTAAAAAAGGATACGGTGAAAATTCGAATATTTTAAATGATATTAAAAAGCGAAATAATTCAAATGTAAAACTGATGGCTTTGGGAGGAATTAATGAAAATAATATTCAGGAAGTTTTCGAGAGTGATATTGATGGAGTGGCTTTACTAGGTGCAATTTGGGAAAGTAATGAACCTTTAAATGTATTCAAAAAATGCAGACAAAACGTCCCTTTGTAATTAGTGTAGCAGGTTTCGATCCAAGTGGCGGGGCTGGTTTACTGGCGGACATTAAAACATTTGAAGAGTTAAAAGTTCAGGGATTAGGCGTTTGTACGGCAATGACGATTCAGACGGAATCACAATGTCTAAGTCTGGAATGGCAGTCTTTAGAAACAATTTTATCAGCAATTGATGTTTTAATGAAAAATTATCATGTGGAATCGGTGAAAATCGGAGTGGTAAAAGATGCTGATTTTTTAAGCGAAATTATTAAAGCGATTAAAAATAATAATTCTGAAGCCAAAATTGTTTGGGATTCTGTGTTAAAAAGTACTTCGGAATTTTCTTTTTTTGATATCAATACAATTACAGATTTGAAAAATGTGGTGAATCAAATTGATTTAATCACTCCGAATTATAATGAATACAAAGTATTGAAGGGGGCGAGTCTTTTAGAAAACTCTTGTTCGGTCTTGGTAAAAGGGGGGCATAGAGAAGATAAAATAGGAACAGATATTTTAATTCAAAACGGGAAAGAAATATCTATTGAACCCAATAATGTGGTTTCCGGCTTTTATCCAAAACATGGTTCGGGTTGCGTGCTTTCTTCTGCCATTGTAAGTCATTTAGTAAAAGGCGAAAATTTAGAAATGGCCTGTAGAAAAGGAAAATTATACATTGAAAAATTTTTAACAAGCAATCCAACTTTATTAGGATTTCATTCAAATTAAAAAATGGAAAAATTACAATACATCTCTCAGGGATTTACCATAGAAGATCAGGAACTGAATATACGAAAAGCTCTTGATAACGGAATCGAATGGATTCAGGTTCGTTGGAAGAATGCTCCTGAGCACGAATTCATAAGACTTTGTGAAATTTCAAAAAAACTATGTGCAGACAATGATACTGTTTGTATTATCAACGACCATGTTCAGATTGCGAAAGATTTGGATGCAGATGGTGTTCATCTGGGGTTAAAAGATACTTCCATAGAAATTGCGAGACATATTTTAGGCAAAAATAAAATCATTGGAGGAACAGCAAATACAATTTCAGATGTTCTTCAAAGAATAAATGAGCCTTGTGATTATATCGGTTTAGGACCATTGCGGTTTACTTCGACCAAAGAACAACTAAGTCCGATCTTGGGATTTGAAGGTTATCAGGAAATCATTAAAGGTTTAAAAGAAAAAGCAATTGAAATTCCCAAAATATTTGCCATTGGCGGAGTTCTATTGGAAGATATTGATTTGTTGCAACAAATTGGAATTTATGGAGTTGCAGTTTCAGGGCAAATTACTGATCGACCTTCTATTATCAAAGAATTTAAAAAAGTTATCTAATGAAAAATCAACAATTAAAAATAGCAGACAGGACTTTCGAATCGAGATTGTTTTTAGGGACAGGAAAATTCGGAAGCCTTTCCGAGATGACGGATTCCATCATCGCTTCAGAAAGTGAACTTGTAACAATGGCCTTGAAAAGAATTGATGCCAATTCTTCAGAAGATGATATTTTAAATGCCTTAAAGCCGACAAAATCTCATCTTTTACCCAACACTTCAGGCGCGAGAACGGCTAAAGAAGCGGTTTTAGCAGCACAACTGGCAAGAGAAGCTTTGGAAACCAACTGGGTGAAACTGGAAATTCATCCCGATCCAAAATACTTATTACCCGACCCAATAGAGACTTTATATGCAACGGAAGAGCTGGCAAAATTAGGATTCGTCGTAATGCCTTACATTCACGCAGATCCGGTTTTATGTAAACGTCTTGAAGATGCAGGAACGGCGGTGGTGATGCCTTTGGGAGCACCTATCGGAACAAATAAAGGATTAAAAACATTAGACTTTTTGGAAATCATTATCAGTCAAAGCAATGTACCGGTCGTGGTAGATGCAGGAATTGGCGCTCCTTCAGACGCAGCGAAAGCAATGGAAATGGGCGCTGATGCAGTTTTGGTGAATACTGCCATTGCAGTAGCGCAAAATCCTGTACATATGGCACTGGCTTTTAAAGAAGGTGTTATTGCCGGAAGAAGAGCTTTTGAATCCGGACTGGGAGCCATTGGAAATTATGCAGAAGCTTCAAGTCCGTTGACTTCTTTTTTATTTGAATAATACACAGGACGGAAGAGTCCAAAGGGACGATTTAATAAAGGATAGGATGCAATCCTATCAATCTTATCAAATACGGTTTGCAATTTATTTTGATTAAAACTAAATTTATGAAGAGTTTTAAAGGATTTTTTGAAAAATACCAATGGGAAGAGGTAAGAGAAAAGCTTGAGAAAGTGACGCTCTCCGATGTCGAAAAAAGTCTCCGAAAAAGTTCTAAAACAATAGAAGATTTCCTGAATTTACTGTCTCCTGTCGCTTCTCAAAAATTAGAGGCTATGGCAAAAATGGCTCAGCAGCTTACCCAAAAACGCTTTGGAAAGACCATTCAGCTGTATGCTCCGTTGTATTTGAGTAATGAATGTCAGAACATTTGTACGTATTGTGGTTTTAGTTTAGATAATTCCATCAAGAGAAAAACACTGACTGATACCGAATTGATGATTGAAGCCACCGTTTTAAAATCAATGGGGGTAAATCATGTGCTGCTGGTAAGCGGAGAGGCTAATAAAACAGTAGGAATCGATTACTTTTTGAATGCTGTGAAATTATTAAAACCTCATTTTGCTAACATCTCAATTGAAGTCCAGCCTTTGTCTGACGAAGAATATGGGCAGCTTCATGAAGCGGGAGTGAACGCAGTTTTAGTGTATCAGGAAACCTATCACAAGGAAGTCTATAAAGAATATCATCCGAAAGGAAAAAAATCAAATTTTAATTTTCGTCTGGAAACACCTGACAGAATTGGCAATGCCGGAATTCATAAAATGGGATTGGGAGTTTTGCTTGGTTTGGAAGATTGGCGCGTCGACAGTTTTTTTAATGCGCTTCACATCGATTATCTTCAAAAAACGTATTGGAAATCTAAGTTTTCGGTTTCATTTCCAAGACTTCGACCAGCAGAAGGAATTATCGAACCTAATTTTATTATGTCTGATAAAGATTTACTGCAATTAATCTGCGCTTACAGAATCTGGAATGAAGACTTGGAAATTTCAATTTCAACGCGGGAAAATGAAAAATTCAGGAATAATATTATTTCATTGGGAGCAACAGCGATGAGTGCTGCTTCAAAAACAAATCCCGGAGGTTATGCGGTGGATAAAGAATCTTTAGAGCAATTTGAGACCAGTGATGAAAGAAGTATGGACGAAATAAAAAAAATCATTAAAAAAGCAGGCTATGACCCGATTATGAAAGATTGGGATGCTGTTTATAGTGGAGTTTAAATAAAATTGTAATGAAAAACGAAGATGTTTTTGCAAGATACAGCCGCCAGATTTTTATTGAAGAAATTGGTTTGGAAGGTCAGCGGAAAATCAGGAATGCTAAAGTGCTTGTCATTGGAGCAGGAGGACTGGGCAGTCCGGTTATTCAGTATTTGGCGGCAGCTGGAGTCGGAATATTGGGGGTTGCAGATTTTGACAAAGTGGAAATGCATAATTTAAACAGACAGATTATCCATAATGAAAATTCTGTCGGAGTTTCTAAAGTGAAAAGTGCTGAAAAATTTGTGAAAAGTCTCAATCATCAGGTTAAATTTATTGGAATTGAGCAAAAGCTCGATGAGGCTAATGCAGAAGAAATTATTTCCGGATTTGATATTATTATCGACGGATCAGATAATTTTAAAACGAGATATTTAGTTAATGATGTTTGTGTGAAACTGAAAAAGCCTTTAGTGTATGGAAGTATTCTTGGTTTTTCAGGACAGGTTGCGATTTTCAATTACAATGGAAGTAAGAACTTAAGAGATATTTTTCCGGAGCCTCCTTTCGATGAAAATCTTCCGGATTGTGACAGTCTCGGAGTTCTCGGATCTTTGCCCGGAATAGTAGGAAGCATGATGGCCAATCTGACCTTAAAAATAATAACGGATTTACCTTTACAATTGAATCAACTCACATTAATTGATACGCTGGAATGGAGATTTCAGACGGTTGATTTCTAAATTATATTGTTAAAGAAAACGAGTCAGCAAATATTTGCTGACTCGTTTTTTTGATTGTAGATCTTACTGCCCCTGATTCAGTACTCCTCCATTGTCATCTTTTGGAGTTTCAGTATTGAGGATATTTTGATCAACTTTAGCTAATTTATTCTTTGTAGGAATTTTATAATTTACAGAAATTCCGAAAGTTCGGCTGTCCCATCGGTTACTCAGATAGATAGGAGTGGGAGTATTTACCGTTTTGAAATTCATTCTGCTGCTGTTGAAAATGTCGTCGGCAAACAAACTTACGGTTAATCGGTCACCGTCAAATTTCTTGCTCAAGTTTACATTAACACGATTCATGATCGGCTGGGTAGACTGAAAGAAGTAATAGTTCCCTTTTGTGGAATAGGAAAAGGTGGGTGCAAATTTAATGCCCTTCGGAAGGAGAAACTGCCCGGTAACATTAAAGAACCACATGCCTTTCTGATCGGTAATTTCTTTAATATTCTGAAACTGGTATCCTGCATAGAAATAAAGGAAATTAATTTTGTCAGGATTGAAGTCGAACTTCATCACTTCACTCAAAGGCTTGCTGAATATCATCAATGGAACAGGTATGGCAATATTGAAGCTATGTTGTGTTAAAGAGCTGATGTTTACATTCGTTTGGGTGATATTAAATCCGTCTTTTTCCACATACATCATTACCTGATCGTTTACTTTGCTTACATTATAGCTAATGAATCCGTAATTAAACGCGCTTAGCTTGGCTTCGAAATTATTAAAAATAGTAGGCTGAACATTGGGGTTCCCTGAAATATTTACATTCGGATTTTGGAAAGTAGTATTGTTCGGGTTTAATTGTCCGGTACTTGGGAGTGTAATTTTTCGGCTATAATTTAAATTAAAGTAGACTAATTTAGCAATATCATATTGGATGCTTGCGTTAGGGAACAATTGAAACTTTTTAAACGCTCTTAAATCATCCCACTTTTCACTCTCTAAGTTTAAGGATTTCCCGGAAATATCATAATCTTCCGCCCTTAAACCTGCGATGAAGCTGAATTTTTTAAACTTTGTGTTCAACTCGGTATACATGGAGGCGGTCTGTCTTTGGTAATCGAGATTTTCAATACCCATAAAATCGGTCCTAAAATTCAATTTATCATACATCCCTCCAATACTGATCTTTCCTTCTTCCAAAAGCTTGATCGGTTGAGAATAATCCACTCTCATATTGTAAGCATTTTGAGTTGAAGTATTTCCAAAATCGGAAATCTCCCCTAAAGAATTTCCAGAAAGATAATAATAGGTATTGATCGCATTTTGATCAAAATTGTTTCTGAAATTAGAATAATTGAATTTAAAATCTAGTTTTTGGTTTTTATTATCAAATCTTTTCTGGTAGGTTGCTGTAAACTCATTTCTATAGTTTTTGTTTTTACTTTTACCCTCATTTAAATATTGCGTCTTTTCAGGAATGTTTAAATTCTCAGGGTTTTTACGCAAAGTAACACCTTCGGAAGTATTATAAGAATCATTATTGGAATTGAAGAAATCATAATTCAACAATAGCCTGTCCATTCCCAGTTCAAAAGTGGTAGCTGCTTTTGCAAAATAAGAACGGCTATACTTATCATTAAATCCTTTCGATACATCATCCAGTTCATTACTGCCGAAAGACTCATTATAATTCTGTCCTGCACTGAATTGCCAGCCAAACCACTTGTTTTTAGAGTTTAAAGCAATACTGTTGTTAAACTTATTTCTGAATTTATCATAATCCGAAAAACGATATCCTCCGGAATAGGTAGCCGTAAGATAACTTTTGGCTGATTTAGAAGTAATAATATTCAAAATTGCACCTCCCGAAGTTGCCGGAAACTCTGCGCCCGGTTGAGTCACTACCTCAATTCTTTCGATAGATGAAGCAGGCATTCCTTCTAAAAATGCAGTGAGGTCGTTGGTGGAAATATTCAAAGGTCTGCCATCCATATATACCTGTAAAGATTTTCCCTGGTACATCATTCCTGCGATGTCGGTCACTACCATGCCCGGAAGTTTTTTAATGCCTTCTAAAGATGACCCGGAATTTAAAGCCGGTTGTTCTGAAAAATCGAAGATAGTGCGGTCAGCTTTTTGTTCAACGGCTTTTTTAGTTTGGGTTATGGTTACCCCTTCAATTTGTTTTTCTTTTACCTGGTTATTAGTTTTTTCCTGGGCGTATATGAATATATTCCCTAATAAAGATAAAACAATAATTGTTTTTTTCATAATGTTTTTTTCTACTACAGGGTTAGACGTAGAAAAATATTTTTTGTTACAAATTGCAATAGCTATTTTAAGTAATTAAATATATTGTCAGGTTTATTGTACGATATTTTTCCATCAGATGCTGTATTTTTACTTTAATGAATCAAATTCTATATAGTCAAATTCTGGTGATGAGGTAAAAAGTTGTCTTAAAACGGAAGCATGACCATTGCCAACCACCACCAAAATCCTGTCTTCAGAATTATGCGGAATATTCTGTATGTTTCTGAACATTCTCAGGTTTCTGTTATACCAGTACAAAGCCAGCATATCAGCACCGTAATGTTCTCTCAGCTTAAAGTCTCCATTCAGATAAGCACCATATTCATACTGATGATATTCTTTACTATTCATGAATTTGAACATTTCAAGAAGAGATTTGAAGTTTTTAGGTTCTGTACTTTTAAAAAAACTATTATACTGTTTTGAAATGACATCACCACTTAAGAAATCATAATCCGCACTTAGATTTTTAAAATATAATGAATCTGTCTTTCCGAATCTTTCCTGCAAGTCGTCCAAAACAGATTCGGCATCTATGCTGTACAATTCATTTAGGTTACATTCTTTCGCTGTACGCATCGCAATTTGGTATCTTTCATCTCTTTTATTTGTGTGTTTACCTTCTTTATATTCGTTTAATTTCTGATTGGCATTCCAACTTGGAAATGCTTCAATCGCAATCTTAGTGGGCTTAAATTTTTTGATGTAATTGACAAGCTCAGTCACTTCCTGTGAGGTCTTGGGTGATAAAACATCGACCTGATCGTTTTTTTCCGTTTTGTGAGCATCAAGATTGGGGTAATCAAAATGGAATGAACCCACCACTAGAACTTTCGTTTTGGGATTTGGGAAATATTCTGATGGTTTTTTTTGAGCGAATGTAAATGTAGCTAAGCAAAGTAAAATGGTATATATTAATGTTTTCATAAGATTAATTTTCTCACAAATTTATAAGTGTTGATTATCGTATAAAAGAGTATTTCGATCAACAGAATATACATCGGATCAATCTGTTTTCATCGGAAAAAATGAATCGTTTGTCGAAAAAACAAGGCAGAATTTCATGGAAAATCTATTTTTGTTATATGAAAATCAATAAACTCCTTTATCTGCATATATTCTTTTGGACAATTTATATAACGGGCGCCGTTCTCGTTCCTTATTTTGTGTTTCACTCGAAGAATACGGTATTTAACATTACTTTTTTTATCACGAGCAGTATTTGTTTTTATGTCAACTATTTTATTGTAGTTCCGAAGTTCTTTGATGCGGATAAGTTGTACAAATCTTTTTTTGCCTTTTTCCTCAGCGTTGCTTCGTTTGTAATGGTAAGGTATTTAGCTGAAGAAATATTTTTACCTCATTTTTTCGGTATCAGAAATTATGCAGAAGGAGTAAGTTTCGGATTTTACTTTTTTGATAATATTTTTTACAGCAGTACCACAATTTTCATCAGTACGACCTTTTGGTTTTTTAAATATTCCATGAAAGCTGAACAGGAAAAATCTGAACTCATTGAAGCTAGAAAAACAGCAGAATTACAGGCTTTAAAAACACAAATCAATCCGCATTTTATTTTTAATTCTTTAAATAATATTTATTCCCTGGTGTACCAAAAGTCGGATAAGGCACTGCCTGCGCTCGAAGAATTGAGTCAGCTATTGAGATATAGTACAAAAGATTTGGGTGAGGATGCTATTACTTTAGATAAAGAAATCGGTTATATTGATAGCTTGACTGCTCTTGAAAAATTAAGAATTAAAAATCCTGAATTATTAGTCTTCGAAAAAAACATCAACCATCCCAAGTTGAATATCTCACCGATGATTTTAGTTCCTTTTGTGGAGAATGCTTTTAAACATGGTGATTTTCGTGATAAAGGCTTCTATATGAAAGTCTCGGATGAACAACATATACTGCATTTTTATCTTTTAAATTATAAAAAAGAAAGAATGAAGGATTCAGTTTCAGGAATCGGAATTGCGAATGTAAAAAAGAGGCTGGAAATTCTCTATCCTAAAAAATATGAATTGAATATAAACAATTCGCAAACAGAATTTGTCGTAGATTTAAAAATTGATTTACGGAATGAATAAAATAAAATGTATTGTTGTAGATGATGAACCTTTAGCGATTTCGCTGCTGGAAAGTTATGTGCAGAAAATTCCTTTTTTGGAATTAGTTTTCTCTACTGAAAATCCGATTGAGGCGCTTGACTATATTCAAAAAAATGAATCTGATTTGGTTTTCCTTGACATTCAAATGCCTGAGCTTACGGGAATCAATTTCATGAAAATCTTAGGAGATAAGCTGAAATATATTTTAACAACGGCTTACTCCGAATATGCTCTGGAAGGATATGAGCACAACATTGTTGATTATCTTCTAAAACCGATTTCCTTTGAACGGTTTTATAAAAGTGCTTTAAAGGCGCAGGAGCGTTTTGTTATCAATCAAAATAAGGAAAATGCCTATTTCTTTGTAAAATCATCCGGACAGCAGCACAGAATCAATTTTGAAGATATTTTGTATGTGGAAAGCATCAAAGATTATGTCAATATCAGAACATCAGAACAGGAATATATTGTTTTGGATACGTTGAAATCTATGGAGCTACAGCTTCCTGAAAATTCTTTTGTAAGAATTCATAAATCTTTTATTCTTAATTTATATCAGATTAAAAATTTAGGCAGTAAAAAAGTGACCCTGCTTTCTGAGCAGGAGATCCCGATAGGAGAGAGCTACAGAATGAATCTTCTGGCTAAAATAAAGTGAAAAAGCAACTTCATCTGAAGTTGCTTTTTCTATGATTAATTAAATCTAACAATTAATTTTTCTCTTGTTGTTTGATCAGATTCAAAGCAGAACCCGCTTTAAACCAATCAATTTGCTGGTCGTTGTACGTATGGTTTGCCATAACAATATCTTTAGTCCCATCGGAGTGGATAAACTCTAAAGTAAGTTGTTTTCCTGGAGCAAACTGATCAAGATCTAAGAAGTTGATCACATCGTCTTCCAGGATTTTATCATAGTCTGCTTCATTAGCGAAAGTTAATCCCAGCATTCCTTGTTTTTTAAGGTTTGTTTCATGGATTCTTGCGAATGATTTTACCAATACCGCTTTTACGCCTAAATGTCTTGGTTCCATGGCAGCATGCTCTCTTGAAGAACCTTCACCGTAGTTCTGGTCTCCCACAACGATGGAAGGAACACCAGCGGCTTTGTAGGCTCTCTGTACAGCAGGAACTTCACCGTATTCCGCAGTCAATACATTTTTTACTTTGTTGGTTTCCATGTTGAAAGCATTTACAGCTCCGATCAACATATTGTTTGAAATATTATCTAAGTGACCTCTGTATTTCAGCCATGGTCCCGCCATTGAAATGTGGTCGGTTGTGCATTTTCCGAAAGCCTTAATTAAAAGTCTTGCTCCGGTAATGTTTTTCCCATCCCATGCAGGGAACTCTTCCAATAACTGAAGTCTGTCTGAAGTTGGGTTTACATTAACAACAACCTTTGATCCGTCTTCAGATGGAGCCTGGTAACCGTTGTCTCCAACAGCAAAACCTTTTGCAGGCAATTCAAAACCTTTAGGCTCATCTAATTTGATCTGCTCTCCGGCTTCATTCGTTAAAGTATCTGTAATTGGATTAAAATCTAATCTACCTGAAATGGCAACAGCAGCTACCATTTCCGGTGATGCTACAAAAGCATGAGTATTTGGGTTACCATCCGCTCTTTTCGCAAAGTTTCTGTTGAAAGAGTGAATAATTGAGTTTTTCTCGCCTTTTTCAGCGCCTTCTCTGTCCCATTGTCCGATACATGGTCCGCAGGCGTTAGTAAAGATTCTGGCATTTTCAAATTTTCTGAAAGAATTTAAGAAACCGTCTCTTTCAGCTGTAAATTTCACCTGTTCAGAACCTGGGTTGATTCCTAAAATTGCTTTAGGTTTTACTCCTTTAGCAACGGCATCTTCAACGATAGAAGCTGCTCTTGATAAATCTTCATAAGAAGAGTTGGTACAAGAACCAATCAATGCCCATTCTACTTCAAGTGGCCAGCCGTTGGCTTCAGCTTTAGCTCTGAATTCAGAAACTGGCGTTGCCAAATCCGGAGTGAAAGGCCCGTTCAGGTGAGGAGCCAATTCAGAAAGGTTGATTTCAATTACCTGATCGAAATATTGTTCAGGGTTTGCATATACTTCCGGATCACCGGTTAAATGTTCAGCAATTACATCAGCAGCATCTACAACATCCTGTCTGCCTGTAGAAGCTAGATATCTTCTCATAGAATCATCGTATCCGAAGGTGGAAGTGGTAGCCCCGATCTCAGCACCCATGTTACAGATGGTTCCTTTTCCTGTCGCTGAAAGAGATTCGGCACCTTCACCGAAATATTCTACGATGCATCCCGTTCCTCCTTTTACGGTAAGAATTCCTGCAACTTTTAAGATAACATCTTTTGCGGAAGTCCAGCCGGACATTTTACCGGTTAATTTTACACCGATTAATTTTGGCATTTTTAATTCCCAAGCCATTCCTGCCATTACGTCTACGGCGTCAGCTCCACCAACGCCGATGGCAACCATTCCTAAACCACCAGCATTTACTGTGTGAGAGTCGGTACCGATCATCATACCTCCCGGGAAAGCATAGTTTTCCAATACAACCTGGTGAATAATTCCCGCTCCCGGTTTCCAGAAGCCGATTCCGTATTTGTCGCAAACAGAACCTAAAAAATTAAAAACTTCTGAGTTTTTATTGAGCCCTTCCTGTAAGTCTGCCTGTGCACCTACTCTCGCCTGAATAAGGTGATCGGCGTGAGCGGTTGACGGAACAGCGACTTTAGCTTTTCCTGCCTGCATGAACTGCAAAAGCGCCATCTGTGCAGTAGCATCCTGCATAGCAACTCTGTCCGGTGCGAAATCTACATAAGAATTTCCTCTTTCGTGTGCCTGAGTAGCATTTCCTTCCCAAAGGTGGGTGTAAAGGATTTTTTCTGAAAGGGTAAGAGGTTTTCCCACGACTTGTCTTGCCGCAGCAATTCTTTCAGGGTAACGCTCATACACTTTTTTGATCATATCAATATCAAAAGTCATATCTGATTTATTTTTTTTCTATTTAATTATTTAAAATTTGTTTACTCATGATCATCAAATTCTATTCCTGAGGCCTGTAAAAGGGAATAAATAGGATAAATGCCTGAGATTATTTCTAACTATCAAGTTAAGAAAAAATAAAATTTTTAATATTGATTTAAGGTAAAATAATTTGAATGGTCGTTAAATAGAAAGATTCTAAATAAAAATGGAAGACTTCAAAAAGAAATCTTCCATTTTTATTTAAAAAGCCTTTCGACTTTAATTCAAAAATTGATTAGTGGCCAACCGTTACCAATTCTTTGATCGATGGGACGAAAGTTGTTAAATCAATTCCTTCAACAGCTGTTTTGTATTCGTCAATGCTCGGAATTCTTCCCATGACAGCTGATAAAACAACTACCGGAGTCGAAGCCAATAAAGATTCTCCTTTTTTACGTTCAGAATCCTCAACCACTCTTCCCTGGAAAAGACGGGTAGAAGTTGCCAAAACAGTATCTCCTTTTTCGGCTTTTTCCTGATTCCCCATACAAAGGTTACAGCCAGGACGCTCAAGGTACATCATATTTTCATATTGAGTACGCGCTTCGCCTTTCGGAGCAGCATCGTTGAATTCAAAACCTGAATATTTCTCTAATAATTCCCAGTCGCCTTCAGCCTTTAATTCGTCAATGATATTATAAGTTGGAGCGGCAACTACTAATGGAGCCTGGAATTCTACTTTACCATTTTGTTTTTCAAGATTTCTCAACATCTGAGAAACAATCTTCAAGTCACCTTTGTGAACCATACAAGAACCTACGAAACCAAGGTCAACTTTTTTCTCACCTCCGTAGAACGTAAGATCTCTGATGGTGTCGTGCGTATATCTTTTAGAAACATCTTCGTTGTTTACATCCGGATCAGCAATCATTGGCTCAACGATTACGTCAAGGTCTACAACAACTTCAGCATAATATTTTGCATTAGCATCCGGAGTCAAGGCAGGTTTATCACCAGTTCTGATTTCCTCGATTCTCTTGTTTGCTTTGTTAATTAAACCTTGAAGAACGTGGTTTTTGTTATCCATTCCTTTGTCAATCATAATCTGGATTCTGCTTTTTGCAATTTCCAATGATTGGATCAAAGTATCGTCTTCAGAAATACAGATAGAAGCTTTAGCTTTCATCTCTGCAGTCCAGTCTGTGAATGTAAATGCCTGGTCAGCTGGAAGAGTTCCGATGTGAACCTCAATAATTCTTCCTTGGAAAACGTTTTCTCCGTCGAATTGCTTCAGCATCTGAGCCTGAGTCGCGTGAACCACATCACGGAAATCCATATGCTCCTTCATCTCGCCTTTGAAAGTTACTTTTACCGATTCAGGAATCGGCATTGAAGCTTCACCTGTTGCCAAAGCCAAAGCTACTGTTCCTGAATCAGCTCCGAAAGCAACCCCTTTAGACATCCTTGTGTGAGAGTCACCTCCGATGATGATGGCCCATTCGTCAACCGTAATATCGTTAAGAACTTTGTGAATAACGTCTGTCATTGCGTGGTATTCACCTTTCGGGTCACGAGCTGTGATTACCCCGAAATCGTTCATAAATTTCATTAATTTAGGAATATTAGCCTGCGCTTTTTTATCCCAAACTGAAGCTGTGTGACATCCCGACTGGTAAGCTCCGTCTACGATGGGAGAAATTACCGTTGCAGCCATCGATTCCAATTCCTGAGCAGTCATTAAACCAGTAGTATCCTGAGATCCAACGATATTAACTTCAACTCTAACATCAGAACCTGCGTGTAATAATTTACCTTCAGTAACACCCACGGCATTTCGGTTGAAGATTTTTTCAACCGCAGTCAAACCTTGTCCTTCAATAGAAATTTCTTTAGAAGGAGCGAAAACTGCAGGAGCTGTAATTCCTAAAGTTTTAGCAGCAAACGTCTGGATTTTTTTACCAAAAACGATGGCATAAGAACCACCCGCTCTGATAAATTCTAATTTTTGTGGAGTAAATGATTTTGAAATATCTTTCAATTCAGTTTCTCCGTTGTATAATTTTTTCTCTTTCGTATTGATGGTCAAAACAGTTCCCGTAGCAACAGAATATTTTTCTTCCAAAACAATATCTCCATTTTCATTACGAACAGGATGTCCGTTCTCGTCGGTTTTCTTAACCCAGTTTTGAAGATCGATTCCGATACCTCCGGTTACGTCAACTGTTGTTAAGAAGATCGGAGAAATGCCGTTTGTCCCGGCTACAATCGGAGCGATGTTTACGAAAGGTACATAAGGACTTGCTTGTTTACCTGTCCAAAGTGCAACGTTGTTTACCCCCGACATACGGGAAGAACCAACTCCCATTGTTCCTTTTTCTGCGATTAGCATTACGCTTGCATCAGGATGTTGAGCCTGTAAAGCCTTTATTTCTTCCTGTTGAGCAGGAGACATCATACATTTTCCGTGCAATTCACGGTCTGAACGAGAGTGTGCCTGATTTCCCGGAGATAATAAATCTGTTGAAATATCACCTTCTGCAGCGATGTAAGTCACCACTTTAATTTCTTCTGGAACTTCAGGAAGTTTAGTGAAAAATTCTGCTTTGGCATAACTTTCCAAAATATCTTTAGCGATTTTGCTTCCTAATTCGTAAGCTTCTTTTAAACGTGCTGTATCAGCATCATACAAGTAAACCTGAGTTTTAAGAACTTCAGCAGCCTGTTTTGCTGTAGCTTCATCATTTCCTAAAGCCAAATCAAGCAAAACTTCGATTGACGGGCCTCCTTTCATGTGAGACAAAAGCTCAAATGCAAACGTAGGAGTGATTTCTTCAACCACAGATTCACCAAGAATGATTTCTTTTAAAAATTTAGCTTTTACACCTGCCGCACTTGTTGTACCCGGCAATGTATTGTAAATAAAAAATTTAAGAGAGTCTGCTCTGTGCTCGTTAGATGTGTCTTTAATCTGTTCGATGATTGCGCTTAGCAATTCTGCACCGTCGATTGGTTTTGGGTGAAGCCCCTGTGTTTTTCTTTCCTCGATTTCTTGGATGTAATCGTTATAAATGCTCATAATAATAGAAGTCTTTTCAATTTAAATGTAGATTGTACACAATTGTCATCGTACTGTCATTTTGATTAACAGGATGTTTTCATTACAATAAAATCATTAAAAGCTGCCGCAACACAACGACTGTAGTAATAACAACATAATCTACCTCCTTTTAAAATGCCGGATAATATTGCGATTTGCTTTAGTTTTAACAGGGATGAATTCATGAAAATGAAAATATCAGTGCCTGAATCATTTAAAATCTCTTCGGATTATCAAACATTTAAAAAATGTTCCCAAATTTACGGATTTTTACTATTTTTTCTGCTTGAAATTATTTAGATTCTTTATAAATATGAATTTTATATTTTCTATTTTTAATTGTATTTTTGCAAACAAATGATGATTATGAAAAATGCAGTTCAGATTTTATGTGTTTTTATTTCGATTTCCATTTTTTCCCAGTCCAAAACTGTGAAGAAATTACCCGTAAAAAATATATCTAAAACTGCGGTTAAAAACACTACCCCAAAAGCAAAATCCGATCCGGACCTTCCCGTTATTAATCCGGATCTTCCTCTTTTAATCCCTAAGAAAAAAGACAACAACTTTGGCTATGTCAATCAGAAAGGAAAATACATTATTCAACCAGAATATCATATTGCTTTATTTTTTTATGAAGACTGCAACCTGCTTAATTCCCCGAATGAAAAATTAAGAAAATTCGGAACCGCGGACTATGCAACGGTTGAAAAAAATGAGATATCCTATAGAATTGATAAAACAGGAAAAAGAGTGTATCAGTTCAGGCAATCGGATCTTGGAAAATGTGTTTATAAAGAATATGTTCAGCAGCTTTTTCAGGCTTACGTGATGAATGGGTTTTACGGGATTATAGAAAAATCGGTATTTAAAAATCCACAGGATTACAGACATTTTAAAATTTATCCTCAATATGAGTATTTGTATATTCTGGAAGGTGATGATGTGGCAAATCCTATGATTATTGCTTCTAAAAATAATGTTTTTGGTGTGATTAATGTGGATGGCAATATTATCATTCCGTTTGAATATGCGGATATTAAGAGAAACTTCAGCTGGAAATTGGGGAGAATGTTTGATGTATCTAAAGACGGCAAAAATTATTATTATGTTGATTCTAAGAACAAAACATATTAAATTGTTGGGCTGATATATTTTTCGTAATTTCGCGGCTGAAATAAAGGGGTGCTGTAGCAAGCTGAGATTATACCCAATGAACCTGGAACAGATAATGCTGTTTAGGGAAATTAAAAATGAGCAGGAGGAATGAATAATTTTCAAATATTATTTATTACGATTTCTAATTACTCATCATAATCCGCCCCTTTTATTCATTAAATTTTAAAGATTTATAGAATGAAAGGATTATTTTTTTTAGGGCTTACCGTTGGCTCTTTCGCTTTTGTACAGGCACAAAATTCCGATTCCTTAAAAATAAAGGAAATAGAAGCCGTTAACTTTACCAAAAGAC
Organism: Chryseobacterium arachidis; assembly: GCF_900129245.1. Classification (GTDB taxonomy): domain Bacteria; phylum Bacteroidota; class Bacteroidia; order Flavobacteriales; family Weeksellaceae; genus Chryseobacterium; species Chryseobacterium arachidis. The sequence goes on along the minus strand of NZ_FQUT01000006.1, from coordinate 95,331 downwards.
TTCCTGTTGCTAAAGAAATCATTAATGTTCAGAAAGATTTAGACAGCAAAAACCTCGGACAGGACCTGCCAATATTACTTAAAAATCAAACCTCAATAATTTCGACTTCCGATGCCGGTAATGGTGTTGGTTATACAGGTTTCAGAATCCGTGGCGTTTCAGGAAGTGCTATCAATGTGATGATGAATGGTGTTCCGTACAACGATTCCGAAAGTCAGGGGACTTTCTTTGTGAATGTGCCTGATCTTACAAGCTCTGCATCTCAGATCTTAATCCAGAGAGGGGCCGGAACGTCCAACAATGGAGCGGCGGCATTCGGAGCAAGCATCAATGTTCTTTCCAAAGATCCGGAAGAAAAAATGTATTTTAAAACAGATGACAGTTACGGTTCGTTTAATACCTACAAATATTCTGCGGAAATAGGCTCCGGAAAATTCTGGGGAAACCGTCTTTCTGTAATGGGAAGATATACGCATATCAGTTCGGATGGTTATATCGACAGGGCATCATCAAAACTGCATTCTTACAACTTTACCGCTTTGTATGAGGAAGGAAAAACAAGAATCCGTCTGATGGCTTTCGGAGGTAAGGAAAAAACGTATCAGGCATGGAACGGAATCGACAGAAAAACATGGGAAACAGATCCGAAGTTCAATTACTCGGGAGCAATTTACGATTCGAATTGGGAAAATATTGTTGGTTTTTATGATAATGAAACCGATAATTACAGACAAAATCATTACCAGTTGCTTTGGGAGCAGAAGTTTAATGATAAATGGAATTTAGAAACCACCTTACACTATACAAAAGGAAAAGGATATTACGAAAATTACAAGCAGGGCGATCCTTTCGTGGATTATAATTTACCTGATGTAAATGGGGAAGGATATTCAGACTTTATCAGAAAAAAATGGCTGAATAATGATTTCTACGGGATCGTTTCAACACTTTACGGAAAATTTGGAAGCGTAGACGTTAATTTCGGTGCCGTTGCCAACCAATATTACGGCAGACATTTCGGAAATGTAACCGGCGTTTTCTTGCCACAGATTAACGAGCACGAATATTACAGGAACCGTTCTGTAAAAAATGAAGTTTCGGGATTTGCAAAGGCTTTGATAAGGGTAAATGATTTTGAATTCTTTGGAGATTTACAGCTTAGAAATGTTGATTATGATACTAAAATAATTACTTCAGGTGACGGAGAAGGAGCCGATCTTGATAAAAACTGGCTGTTCTTCAATCCAAAAGCTGGAATTAATTACAGAATTCCGACGGGAAAAATATTTATCTCCTATGCACACGCCCACCGTGAGCCCAACAGAGATGATTTATTGGCTAATAATGATGTAAAGGCAGAAAAGCTACACGATTTTGAAGCAGGGATTGAAAAGCAATTCGGAGTCGTATCTTTTACGGCGAACTTATATTACATGTATTATGTTAATCAATTGGTTTTAAACGGCGAACTGAATAACGTTGGTGCTTTTATCAGAACCAATTCCGGAAAAAGTTTTAGAAGCGGAATCGAGTTGGGAGCGTTGGCAAAGCTTTCAAAACAATGGGAGCTTACGGGAAATGTAAGTTTCAGCAACAACAGGAATTTAGACTTTAAAATCGAAAACGAAGAAGGTATACAAGATCTTGGAAATACACAGATTTCTTTTTCGCCGGACGTTATTGCCAATTTGGGAATCAGATTCAATCCGAATAAAAATTTCCAGTTTGCTTTAACCAATCAGTATGTTGGAAAACAGTATCTGGATAATTCCGAAGATAAAAATCTGCAGCTGAAAGATTATTTTCTGACGGATTTCAATGCCCAATATCAGTTTAAAATTAAAAACAACGATATCGCTTTGAAATTATTGGTGAACAATATTTTCAATAAAAAGTATGCCAATAACGGTGCTGTCTGGGATAGCGAGCCGTACTATTTTTCTCAGGCAGGAACCAATTTCATGTTTGGGATCAGCTGGAAAATCCAGTAATCAATCAGGCTATATTTAAACTTAATTATAGTAAAAAGTAAAAGTTAGATTTTTGAGGCTGCTTCGGCGGCCTTTTTTGTTTTCGGTTTTTGAATCAGTAGGAGCAAGCTTCAGCCTTTTTTCAAAAAAAATCGGTCAATTCGCTTTATCCAAAATCTGTAAAATTGAATCATTAATCAACTAAAAAAACGGCTTTTTATTCTGAAAAGAAAATGGATTCAGCAAATGGCGAACTTATGAAGGCAATTTTAAAATTTATAAAATTAAAACTCCTTTAAACTCTTGTTCATAAAAAATAAATCTCTCAAAAAGTCACGAAAAAGTCATAAATTTGCCACCAAATGAATATTTCAGCTTATATTTTAGAATATTTGAAACAATTTGGGACTGCAACAGTTCCTGGTTTTGGAGTGTTTTCTCTGGAAAACTCTAAGGCAATTATCAATTCCGAAAACGGAAGTATTCTTCCTCCTGCCAGTAAAATTGTTTATGCTCCGGACTATGAAGCAAAGTCGGATGATCTGGCGGCTTTCATAGGAAGCCAGAAGCAAATGCACCTGGAAGCGTCCAAAACAGATCTGCAGATTCAGACAGATTTCTGGAAGAAGAAACTACAGGCAGAGCAAATACTGGAAATTCAGGGCCTGGGAACCATTTTTATTGAAGATGGCAAAACTCATTTCAAAGGAAACAGATTAGAATCGGATCATCCGGATTTTTATGGTCTGGAAGAAATTAAAATTTCAGACATCAATAATAAGGAAATCAAATTCAAAGTGGCTGTTCCTTCCGAAAAAGATTATAAATTCAACAAGTCAATTCTTTGGGCTTTTCTGATTATTATTCCGGTGCTGGGTATTCTTTATGTAGGTTATACTCAACAAGAACTTCTTTTCGGGAAAAAATCCTTTGATAAAACAAATATTTCCGTACAGACCAAAACGCACAGAATAGCAAAAGATACGGTAAAAGTACGGGTACATAATCCGTCGGTTGCAGATTCGCTGAAGAAAGACTCTGTGGTGCAGAAGCCAATTCAGCCTGTAGTTAAAGAAATAGTAAAAACTCCGGCAACCCCAAACAACACTAAGAAATAATGGCAAAAATAAAAAAAGCGTCAGATTCCCTGACGGTGATGACAAATATTGTACTTCCCAATGATACCAACCAGCTGAGAAATCTTTTCGGTGGAGAATTGTTGGCAAGAATGGACAGATGTGCTTCGATATCGGCAACAAGACATTGCGAAAGAAGAGTCGTGACAGCATCCGTAAATCACGTTTCCTTCGATCATCCGATTCCGGAAGGTGGAATTGTGGTCATGGAGTCCAAAGTTTCCCGTGCATTTTCAACATCTATGGAAATTTATGTGGATGTCTGGCTGGATGATCCGATTAATCATAAAAAAATACAGACCAACAAAGGAATTTATACCTTCGTGGCAGTGGACGAATTCAACAGGCCCATTCCAATTCCTGATATGGAGCCGGAAACAGACCTTGAAAAAGAAAGATATGCCGCAGCTTTAAGAAGAAAAGAACTTTCCCTGATTCTTTCCGGAAGAATGAAGCCTACGGAATCTATCGAGCTTAAAAAGCTTTTTCAGGAAGAACCTACAGAATAAATTTTATCAGAGAAGGTATACAGAAAACTAAAGTTACCATTACAGATACAACCGACAAAAATATTTGTCGGTTTTTTATTGCTATCTCAAAAGATGTCTCCAGGTAACCTTCTTCCTTTCTGAACATTTTCTTAGGGAAAAATATGGGCAAACTGATAAGCATTAAAAGAATTGCATTCAGTCCAACTTCCAGCCACAGAAATATTTTATTCCCAAAACCATCCGCACCTTCTGAAGAATAATGAATAGGAACGGTTTCCTGTATGGAAGAAAATTTTAAGCTTAATGCAATGATATAAAGTAAAAGTAACAATACGGAAATACTGAAAATGATTTTAGCTGATTTCATCAGGATCAAAATTGAAAAATTCTATCTTGTAAAGGCAATTTCTACTTTTTTGAGACTTACCTTTGCATCAACAAATATAAAGAATTATGCCTTCCATGAGAATATTACTCTTAGATAAAAACCATCCTTTAATTACCGAACAGCTTTTAGCCAAAAACTTTATTCTGGAGGAAGATTTTACGTCTTCGTATAATGAGGTTTGTGATAAGATTGAAAATTATGATGGGGTGATTATCAGAAGCAGGATTCCTTTAGATAAAAACTTTTTAGAGAAAGCTAAAAATGTAAAGTTTATCGCAAGAGTAGGAGCAGGGATGGAAAATATTGATATTCCGGTGGCTGAAAAATTAGGAATTCAACTGATTAATTCTCCTGAAGGAAACAGAGATTCTGTAGCAGAACACGTTGTCGGAATGTTGTTGATTTTAATGAACCGACTTTTCATTGCTTCTCAGGAAGTAAAAAACGGGATCTGGCTTCGTGAAGAAAACCGAGGAGATGAATTATTAGGAAAAACAGTCGGGTTAATTGGTTACGGAAATATGGGAAAAGCTACGGCTAAAAGACTTTCAGGTTTTGGATGTAAAGTAATCTTTCATGATATTCTCCCCAATCTTTCTGATGAATATGCAACACAGGTTTCCCTTCAGGAATTGAAAGACCAGGCTGAAGTTTTAAGCTTACATATTCCATTAACGGAACAATCTTATTATCTGGTCGACGGACCATTTATTTCCGACATGAAAAATGACTTCTATTTTGTAAATACGGCGAGAGGGAAAAATATTGAAACTAAAAGTTTAGTAGAGGCCTTAAAAGCGGGTAAAGTAAAAGGAGCATGTCTTGATGTTTTAGAATACGAAAAATCATCTTTTGAAAATTTAGAAACCGAAAATGAAGATTTAAAATACCTTTTAGAATCCGAAAAAGTGATAGTTACTCCTCATATCGCAGGCTGGACGCATCAAAGCAAAGAAAAGCTGGCTCAGGTAATTGTAGATAAAATTGTAGCTTCCTTTGCATAAAGTTTAAAATGTAAAACTGTAAATAATAATCCAATTTGATCTGATTTACAGTTTACTTTTTTATGTTAAATAATTCATAATTTCTATTCAATATTTATTATTTATTTTGAGTTTTATTAAATTGCCGCTCATTTTGAAATTCATGAGGATGCGTAATTTTGTACTTATTTTAACTGTCTTTTTAGCCCTTTTTTCCTGTAAAAATAAATCTGAAAACAAAGCAGCTGTTGCAGAAAGTACAACCAGCCTTCCGAATTACGGAAATGTTGATTTGTCTTCTGTCTTTACCAGAGAAGACAGTCAGGTTCCCGATAAGGCGTCTTTAGTTCGTTATATCGATCAGTATTATAAAAGAGTATGGGAAGGCAGTGACCTGAGCGGAGGAATTCTGGTGGCAAAAGGAGATGATATTCTGTATGAAAACTACAGAGGCTTTGCAAGAGAAGGAAATCAAAAGCCGATAGACAGAAATACACCGCTTCATGTAGCCTCGGTTTCAAAAACATTGACGGCGATGGCGATGCTTAAATTGGTTGAAGCCGGGAAAATAAAGTTAACGGATCATTTGACACAGTTTTTTCCGGGTTTCCCATATCCGAATGTTACGGTTAAGACATTATTGGACCAGAGAAGCGGACTTCCGAAATACGAATACTTTATTACGAAAATTCAGCCGGCTCCGGCAGAACTTTCCAAAACTTTTATCACCAATGAGGATGTGCTGAATATGATCATTAAATACAAGCCGGATCTGGCAAGAGAAACCGATACCGGATTTATGTATTGCAATACCAATTTCGCATTATTAGCTTTATTGATTGAGAAAGTAACGAAAATGCCTTTTCCACAGGCGATGAAAGAGATGGTTTTTGTTCCGTTAAAAATGAAAAACAGTTATATTTTTCAGGAGAAAGATATTCCGACGGCTTCTCAATCATTTTATTATGGAGGAAATAGGTTATACCCTTTAGACAGGCTGGATCTTATTTATGGCGATAAAAATGTATATACAACTCCACGGGATTTATATAATTTTTCTAAAGCCATGTTTTCTAAAGATTTTTTAAAGCCTGAGCTGATGGAGCAGGTATTTACACCTTACAGCAACGAAAAGTTCGGGATGAACAATTACGGATTCGGCTTCAGAATGAAAATTTTTGATAACGGTGAAAAGCTGACCTATCATAACGGCTGGTGGCACGGGACAAATTCTGTTTTTGCGCATTTGCTGAAATCAAAAGTTACAATTGTTGCAATCGGAAACAAATATTCAAACAGAGTGTATACAGCACTTGCTTTATCAGGTTTGTTCGAAGATTTTCCGCCTCAGAAAGATAAGCTCCACAGCATCATGAGTGATGAGAAAGATACATTGAACGGGCATAGTGAAGTTTATGGAGAATAATGTTTATTTTTGCGTAAACATGTTCATGAAAAGATTCCTTTTTTTATTCGTTATCGGTTTTCTGTTGCACTCATGTGCAAGAGTGGGTTCGCCAGTTGGCGGATTAAAAGATACATTGGCTCCAAAGTTTTTAAGTTCCAATATTGATACGTCAAGAATCAATGTTCCGAGAGATATTAAAGAGCTCCGTATTGATTTTGATGAATATGTAACGTTAAAAGACATCAACAAGAATCTGAATATTTCGCCGCCGATTAAAAATATCAAGCGCATTATTCCTGCAAATATTGCCAATAAATTTGTCCTGATTCAATGGACGGATACCCTACAAGCTAATACAACTTATAATTTTAATTTTGGAAATGCCATTGCCGATAATAACGAAGCGAACGTGCTGAGGTATTTCAATTTTGCATTTTCAACAGGGGAAAAACTGGACGATCTGTATATCAGCGGAGATGTAAGGGATGCATTGTCCATCAAGAAAGCGGGAGAAAACAAATTTGTTGTAGGATTATATCAGGTAAAAGATACGATCAATTATAAACAGAAACCTTATTACATCACAAAGGTAGATGATGACGGATATTATGAGCTGAATTATCTGGCTCCGGGACGTTATAAAATCATTGCTTTCGAAGACGAAAACGGAAATTCCATATACGATCCCGGAAAAGAAAAAGTGGGATTCCAGAAAGATCCTGTTACAGTTGAAAAATCTGTCTCAGGATTGAATTTGAAATTATATCCTTCCAGAAAACCTGTGAAATATCTTGAAATGAAAGAAATTGCGGGAGGTGCCATCATGACTTTTGAAGGAAAGCCGGATGAGGTAAAAGTTCAGCCGCTGAATGAAAAAATTAAGGAATATCAGATCACTCATAAACCAAAATCAGATACGGTAAGAATCTGGTTTGATGCCGTTAAAAGTGATGTCGGGCAAACAGTAACCGAGAATCTTAAATTTGGTTATAATGCCGGAGGACCCAAAAAAGATACGCTGTATAATGCCTCTCTGTTTTACAAGTACAATCCGAAAAATGTAATGGATGTTAATAGTGATAATAACGGAGAATTGCTTGCCCCGAAATCAGATTTTAAAATCAGTTCAAATTATTACATAGATAAGATCAGTCCGGATAAATGGACGTTCAGAGTTGCTGGTGACAGTTTAAATACAGTTCCGTTTACAGCGAAAATATCTGAGACAAATCCTTATCAGATCCTCGTAAAAGCAGATTTTATTGCAGGAAAAAAATATCAATTGACAGTACCAAAAGAAACGGTTTCCTCCTTTTATGCTAAAAATTATCAGTCAAAACGTTTTGATTTTACGGCAGACAAGATTGAAAATTATGGAAGTCTTACATTTATTTTGAAAAATGCTCCTACTACAAGCTATTGGCTTCAGTTGGTGGATTCGTCGGATAAAGTTCTGTATCAGAAATACACAAAAGGGAGCGAAGTGAAGTTTGATATCCTGAAACCCGCTGAGTATATCGTGAAAATTCTTGTGGATAATAATGAGAATAAGTTTTGGGATGAAGCCGATTTCCAGAATAATATTTTTGCGGAGGATTCTTATATATTCTACCAGACAGCGGTGGTAAGACCTTTATGGGAAAGTAATGTAGAATGGGATCTTAATGACACGAGAGTGTTGGATACTTCAAAATTAAGCTTCCCTAAAAATACCGAACCTCCCAAAGATGCAAAGAAAATGGATTTGAAAAGCAATGATGCACTGCTGACACCAACGAGGTAAAACATGAAAACGTTTAAAAAAATACTTTTCTGGAGCTTACTCGGCTTTGCTTTAATACAGTTTATTCCAACAGATAAAGTAAATCCGCCAGTTGATCATAAAGCTAATTTTTTTGATATTCAAAAAACTCCTGAAAAGATACAGGGATTGATCAAAAATGCCTGTTACGACTGCCATTCCAACGAAACGGTATATCCTAAATACGCATATATTGCACCGATATCGTGGTCGGTTAAAAGCCACATCAACGAAGGAAGAGAACATCTCAATTTTTCTGTATGGGGAAGTTATAACAAAGATCTGAAGGAAAACATGCTGAATAAATCCATTCAAACCATTCAGAACAAAACGATGCCGATGCCCGGATATATCGTGTATCACAAAGAAGCCAATCTTTCCGAAGCAGAAAGAACCTTGTTGGTAAAGTATTTCGAAGAAATATTGAAATTAAAAACTTATTAGTTTACATACAAAATTCCCACAAATCCTGAGATCGGTGGGAATTTTTTATTTTAAATAAGAAATTAAATATTTTTTAAATAGCCTTCAAAAAATTTCTTTTGAGAATCAAAAGCTAAATCTTCAAGATTTAGATCTTTTAAAGGAATCCAGACAGCCTCTGAGATTTCAGACAGTTCTAAGCTGACCTCAAACTTTTCCGGAACATGATATTCGTAAAAAAGATCAATCGTATTGTAATCAATCTCTTTATACTGATAAACATTCGGAAGGCTCGTTAAATACTTTAAATTTGAAATATCGATATCAATCTGCAGTTCTTCAAAAAGCTCTCTTTTACATGTTTCTTCTGCACTTTCTTTGGGATCTACAAAACCTCCGGCAAGATCCAGTTTACCTTTTTTAGGGTCTCTGTTCCTTCTGGTAAGGTAAATTTCATCTTCATGCCGAATGACAACAGCTACAGCTCCTGCAACATTATTATACAAAGAGAAACCACATTCAGGACAGCTCCATTTTTTTTCGCCGTCCCAGTTTAGAGATTCTTTGCCGCAGTTGGGGCAATATTTCAATATTTTCATTGAGTAGTATTCATATTTCGCGGATGGTAGCTTAAGATAACATCTCTTAATTCCTCCGTTTTCAGATGGGTATAGATCTCGGTCGTTGTAATGCTCGAATGACCCAGCATTTCCTGAATATATCTAAGATCTGCACCGTTTTGCAGCAAATGTGTTGCAAAAGAATGTCTGAAAGTATGAGGCGAGATTTTCTTGTTTACCCCTGCTTTATCTGTCAGTTCTTTGATGATTAAAAATACGATCACGCGAGACATTGAAGTACCTCTGCTGTTTAAGAAGAGCGTATCTTCATATTTCTTATTGATCTTATTTTTAGAACGGGTATGGCGGATATAATCTTTCAGCAATTCTGCGGTATAATCTGCCAAAGGAACAAATCGGGTTTTATTCCCTTTTCCGTGTACCTTTATATAATGTTCTTTAAAATTGATATTGGAAATCTTAAGATCAATAAGCTCCGACACACGTAAACCACAGCCATAAAGAACCTCAATAATACACTGGTTTCTTTTTCCAAGATCTGAATTGGCTTCAATGGCACCGATAATTTTGTTGATATCCGGCAGGCTTAATGTATCCGGCAGATAAAGACCAAGCTTTGGGCCTTCCAGCAAAGAAGCAGGATTATCTTCACGGTATTCATCCTCTATTAAAAATTTAAAAAATGCTTTAATAGAAGAAATCCATCTGGCCTGAGATCTTTCGCTGAATTTTTGTTTTGAAAGGTTAAAGATGTATTCCTGCAGATTTTCATAGCCTATACTGTCCGGACCGACGTTTTCCAGATCTTCTTCTGCGTACTCTTTTAATTTTTTGATGTCTCGAATGTAGGCGTCGAGTGTGTTTTCTGAAAAATTTCGTTCGAAACGAAGAAAGATCTCAAAATCCTTAATTTTTTCATCCCAAGTCATGTTGTGTTATTTTTTTAGTTCACAATCCGAAATTTGCTCTATTTCAATGTTATGGTTTCTTAAAAATGATATTCCGTCATCGTCCGAATACTCGTTGATGTATACCAGCCTTGTAATTCCCGCCTGAAGAATAAGCTTACTGCATTCTTTACACGGAGAAAGTGTTAAATACAAAGTGGCACCTTTGGCAGACTGTGTGGAAGCCGACAATTTTAGAATTGCATTGGCCTCGGCATGCAGCACATACCAATGCGTTTTGCCTTCACTGTCCTCACAGCAGTTCTCGAACCCCGAAGGAGTACCATTATAACCATCTGAAATAATCATCCTATCTTTTACGATAAGAGCTCCTACCTGCTTTCGTTTACAGTAGGATAGTTTTGCCCATTCCTGAGCCATTTTTAGATAAGCTTTATCAAACTTATTCATACAGCAGCATTGATTTTTTCGAAATAATTTGTATTAAGGATAAGGTTTAGAAGTTCGGTTTTCTTTTTTCTAAGAATGCGGAAACTCCTTCCTTTTTATCGTCTAAATCAAAAAGCTCTCCGAAATAATTAATCTCGGTTTCATAACCTTTATCCGTATCCGATAAATTAACAGCATGTATAGCTCTGGAAATCGCCATTGGCGAGTTGCGCGCTATAGTATCTGCCAGTTCTTTTGTCTTGTTCAATAAATCTTCGATAGGATATACCTCATTTACCAGTCCGATTTCTTTTGCTCTTGCAGCAGGAACCATTTTGGCAGAGAAGATCATTTCGTTGGCAATACCTTTACCTACAAGTTTCGGAAGCCTCTGAGTTCCTCCGTAACCAGGGATTAACCCTAATGTTACTTCCGGAAGCCCTAATTTGGCATTTTCCGAAGCATATCTGATGTGGCATGCCATAGCAAGCTCCAGACCTCCACCTAATGCAAAACCATTCACGGCTGCGATGACAGGTTTGGTCATATTTTCAATTTTATTGAATAAAGAGTTTTGTCCGTTTCTGGCCAGCTCTTCAGCTTTTTCCTGTCCAAAATCACTAAACTCTTTAATATCAGCTCCTGCAACGAAAGATTTTTCTCCGCTTCCGGTAAGAATAATTACCCTGCAGGAAGAATCATTGCTAAGTTCGTCTAAAGCTGAACTTATTTCGCTGATCGTTTTTGCATTTAATGCATTCAAACTCTCAGGTCGGTTTATAGTAATAGTTGATACATTATCTTCTTGATGCAATAATATATTATCGTAACTCATTTTCACTTTGAAATATTATTCTGTGCAAATTATAAATTTTTTGTAAAAAAAAGGAAAAAATATTGACTTTTTTTCCTTTTAATGTGATTATTGTTGGAGAATAACGTTATTTGTTATGATTCATCATATTTCCATCAATGGTGACGTTTAACTGTGTAGCTACTTTCATGCCAAGTTCTATGTTGGCTCTGAAAAAATGACAAAGCTGGCGGTTGATGATTTCGTCTTTCTTTGGTCCGTCGATCCCTTTCATACTTCCGACAATATTATTAACGAGATTTTGTCTGTCTTCCGGTGTCATTGCTTTTGAGTAGAGTAAGCCCGACTGGGTGTAATGATCGTCGTCGTTTTCATTTCTGTTATAGCTTGCAACATGAGCGCTGTCTAACTCATATTCAAAATTTTTATAAGATGAATCGGCTTTAATATCATCAAAACTATTCGGGTGATAGTTTGGTTTATCCTGATACTCGCTGGAATCTGCCATAAAACCGTCTCTCTGATAATTATTGACTGCAAAGGGACATCTGTTCACTTCCAGCTGATGAGCGTTGACACCAACTCTGTACCTGTGTGCATCCGGATAGGAAAATAATCTTCCCTGAAGCATTTTGTCGGGCGAAAAACTGATTCCGTTGATGAGATTACTCGGTGAAAAAATCGATTGTTCAACATGGGCAAAGTAATTGACAGGAACTTCATTCAGTTCCATTTCTCCCACTTCAATTAGCGGAAAATCGCTTTGGAACCAAACTTTAGTAACGTCAAAAGGATTCCATCTGAAATCTCTTGCCTGCTCTTCCGTCATCACCTGGATGTACATCGTCCATTTCGGGAAATCTCCGTTTTCAATGGCATTGCAAAGATCTTCCTGTGCAAAATCAGGATTTTCTCCTGCCATTTTTACAGCATCTTCATTTGTGAAGTTTTTGATCCCCTGTTTTGTTTTAAAATGAAATTTTACCCAAACGCGCTCATTTTTATCATTGATCATGGCGAAAGTATGTGACCCGAAACCATGCATGTGTCGGTAGCCATAAGGCGTTCCCCTGTCTGACATTAAAATTAAAACCTGATGAAGAGATTCTGGATTTAAACTCCAGAAATCCCACATCATTGTAGCGCTTTTCAGATTCGTTTTCGGAACTCTTTTTTGAGTATGGATAAAATCCGGAAATTTTTTAGCATCCTTAATAAAGAATACTGGTGTATTGTTTCCTACCAGATCCCAATTTCCGTCTTCTGTATAAAATTTTAGGGCAAAACCTCTTGGATCTCTTGCTGTATCTGCACTTCCTTTTTCACCTCCAACAGTAGAAAAACGGGCAAACATTCTGCAGGAATTGCCGACTTTTGAAAATAATTTTGCTTTGGTATATTGTGTAATATCGTGTGTAACTGTAAAAGTTCCATAAGCTCCACTCCCTTTTGCATGTACCACCCTTTCCGGGATCCTTTCTCTTACAAAATGGGCAAGATTTTCCTGTAAAATAAAATCCTGTAATAATACCGGGCCTCTCGGTCCCACTGTCTGCGAATCCTGATGCTCAAAATAAGGAGAGCCGTTGCTTAATGTTAATTTTTTAGAATCCATAGAGTTATGATTTTTGCGAATGATTTCTTAATTGTAGTTAATTATGTAAAGGTAGTAAATATCAAAATTACAAGAATTTTTAATTGCCGATAGCAAAAACATTTTATCTTTGTAATAGATAATATTAATCAGATGAACATTCAGCAACTGGAGTATCTTATCGCTGTAGATAAGTACAAACATTTTGGTAAGGCAGCGCAAGCGTGCTTCATTACGCAACCTACGTTAAGTGCAATGATACAGAAATTTGAGGACGAACTGGATGTGAAAGTCTTCGATAGAACAACGCACCCGATACGTACCACAGATGTAGGACTTCAGATCATCGATCAGGCGAAGGTTATCATAGAGTCTGTCAATGAACTGAAGAATAAGGCCAATCTTTTGAATAATATTTTGGGAGGGACAATTAACTTAGGAATAATTCCAACGGTTTCTTCTTTTATTTTGCCGACTGAAATTTTCAAATTTTTGGAAGATAATCCGAAAATTCAGATGAATGTGAAGGAAATGACAACGGACAATATCATCAAGGCTTTGAAAGCCGGAGAATTGGATGCCGGAATTATTTCTACGCCTTATGATGCGGCAGACGAGTTTTATCAGGACTTCTTATTTAATGAAGAATTAATGATCTACAGTTCGAATACAGAGACCAATAAAAAGAACTCTTATGTTGTTCCTGAAGATCTGAATGTAGAAAAAGTTTGGCTGCTTGAAGAAGGAAACTGTTTGAGAAATCAATTTGAAAATATCTGTCATTTAAAGGAAAATACTTTGAAGCCTAAGAATTTGGATTTCCTGGCTTCCAATATCCAGACTTTGGTCCACATGGTAGATAAAGTAGGTGGAATCAGTATTTTACCTGAATTAGCCTTAAACCAACTTTCTGATGTGCAAAAGGACAATGTTTTCAGATTCAAAAAGCCTTTTCCTTACAGAGAGATCAGTATAATTTACTATAAGCCAACGTTTAAACAGAAAATTATTGACGAATTATCGCATTCTATCAGAACTTCGTTAGAGAACAAACTTCATTATCATGAAAATCCGAAAGAATTCGTAAGCATAAAACCACAATAGTTTTATTGTTAAAGCTTGACAGATCATTAACTTAAAGAAAATTATAATTAGTAAACAAAAATTTTGAGTATTCGCAAAATAGTACTTAAATTTGCCAACGTTTACGAACGAGGAAAAATTTGACCTGATTGCAACCTCTATAAAAAAATGCTAAAACAGTATTACTTTTTTTAGACATTCTGGCAATTTATTCTTACTTTTCTTCGTGAATTTTTTAATCTAAAAAAACAAAGAGAATAATATGTCTTATTTATTTACATCTGAATCAGTTTCAGAAGGACATCCGGATAAAATTGCCGATCAGATTTCCGATGCATTAATCGACCACTTTTTAGCATATGATAAATCTTCAAAAGTAGCTTGCGAAACTCTTGTTACAACAGGACAGGTTGTTTTGGCTGGTGAAGTAAAATCTGATGCTTATCTTGATGTACAGACGATTGCAAGAGACGTAATCAACGGAATCGGATATACAAAAGGAGAATATATGTTTAATGGTGATTCTTGTGGTGTTATTTCAGCCATTCACGAGCAATCTCCGGATATCAATCAGGGTGTAGACAGAGCGGTAACAGATGAGTCTTTTGAAGCTAAAGCAAACGCGCAGGGAGCCGGAGATCAGGGGATGATGTTTGGGTATGCAACGAATGAAACGGCAAACTATATGCCTTTGGCTTTGGATTTGGCACATACTATTCTTAAAGAACTTTCTGCGATCAGAAGAGAAGATTCTGAAATTAAATATCTTCGTCCTGACGCAAAATCTCAGGTTACCATCGAATATTCTGATGATCACAAACCAATCAGAATAGATTCTATTGTAGTTTCTACTCAGCACGACGATTTCGGATCAGAGGAAGAAATGTTAAACAAAATCAGAGAAGACATTAAAAATATTTTGATTCCAAGAGTTGTTGCTTTACAAACTGAGGAGATCAAGGCTTTATTTAATGATCAGATCAAATATCACATCAACCCAACTGGTAAATTCGTAATCGGTGGTCCTCACGGAGATACAGGTCTTACAGGAAGAAAAATTATCGTTGATACTTACGGCGGAAAAGGAGCGCACGGTGGTGGTGCATTCTCTGGAAAAGATCCTTCAAAAGTAGACAGAAGTGCGGCTTATGCAACAAGACACATCGCTAAGAATTTAGTTGCTGCAGGTGTTGCTGACGAGGTTCTGGTACAGGTTTCTTACGCAATCGGTGTTGCTGAACCTTGTGGTTTATACATCAACACGTACGGAACGGCTAAAGTTGATCTTCACGATGGTGAAATCGCTAAAAAAGTTTCTACAATTTTTGATCTTAGACCTTATGCAATCGAGCAAAACCTGAAATTGAGAAACCCAATTTATCAGGATACAGCTTCTTACGGACATATGGGAAGAGAGCATTACGTGGCTGATAAAACGTTCAATAAAGGACATAAAAACGAACTTACTTTAACAGGTTTAGAGTTCTTTACTTGGGAAAAACTAGACAAAGTAGACGAAATTAAAGCTTCTTTCGGAATTTAATTTTTTAAACTTAATAAGAATAAATGACTGCTTTATCTTTCCGATAAGGCAGTTTTTTTTAATTTTACATGAAAATAAATTGAAGATGATAAACGCCAGATTTGCAATCACGATCCTTTCCGTATTTTTCCTGAGTATATTTACAAAAGCGCAGTATACAGTGCATAAAATGGTGAGTGTAGGATACACCTATCAAAATCAAAGTTTCGGGGAGATAGGAGGGAAGTTGCTTTTCCTGAAAAATGATGATGTTATTTACCGTTTGGGAGCATCCGCAATGATGGGTTCTGCAAACTCTCAATTTGCCATCATGCCTAAAATTTCTGCCGATGTTTTGTTAAATTTTGAAAAAAATGTTGACTTTACGCATTCCTATTATTTCCTGATTGGTGCGGAAGGAACGAACAAATATGTTGCCCCGAAAGTTGGCGTTACGATTTTTGGGATCCTTGATGTAACCGGAGGGTATGCTTTTCCGATAGGAAATAGCGGAATAAACGGCAAAGAGTTAAAGGGGGTGAATGTAAATTTTACACTAAATATCCCAACTGTGTTCATTCACGACATGTTTAAATGATTTTTTTTAAATTTTTCTCGTAAAAAATTAATAAATGGTTAACAGTTATTAAAAATTTATTATATTTACACCATAGAAAAATTGTATCCGCCTATTGATTCGACTTTACTCTGAAGAATTGTTTTGTATTTACAGCTGAAGCCAGATAAAATATCTGGGAAAATTTTCATCAGCAAAATATTTATTGAGAAAGAAGTTATGAAATCAAAATCGGATAGTTTACTAATTTCCCTTTACCAAAAAGGAGACGAAGAGGCGTTGTCAACCCTTATTCACCGTCATCAGAGAGAACTGTTTACATTCATTTTTTACAAAATTAATGATGAAGATTTAGCAAACGATGTATTTCAGGATACATTCATGAAGATTATCGTGATGCTAAAAGAAGGACGCTATAACGAAGAAGGAAAGTTCATTCTTTGGGCAAAAAGAATTGCTCACAATCTTATTATCGACCATTTCAGATCAAAAGCAAAAAACATCAAAGTTTCCGAAACTACTTTTGAAACCGACGAATATTCTATTTTTGATTTATTAAGAGAACCTTCTGAAAATATTGAGGACCAATTGGTAACCAACCAGATTCAGGAAGATCTTTTGAAGATGCTCCAATTCCTGCCGCAAAACCAGCAAGAGGTAATTAAACTTAGATTTTTTGATGGTTTAAGCTTTAAAGAAATCGCTGACCATACAGACATGAGCATCAATACTACATTAGGGAGAGTACGGTACGCGTTGATCAACCTGAGAAAAATCATGGAAGAAAATAATATTGTCTTGACAAGATAGATAATAAATTCGGAAAATTCTCGTTCTAAGGAAAAACATTTAATCGCCTATGAGAAAAAATGATTCCTTAAAAGTGAAAGCTTTGAAACCTAAGAAACAAACGATTGACTTTTTGCTCAACTTTTCAAAGAGTGTCGAGGTTGTAAAAACCAAGAGCAAGAATTATCCGATTTCCAAAAATTAAAATTATTAATTTTGTGCTGTATGAAAATTCAGCACATTTTTTTTGATCTCGACAATACACTTTGGGATCACCGCAGAAATGCCTATTTAACGATAAAAGACCTTTTCGAAAAAGAAGAAATCGGGTTAAAATATAATATCAATTTTGATGAATTCCATTCGGTTTATCACGAAATCAATGAAAAACTTTGGGAAGACATTCGTGATGGAATTATCGATAAAGAATATCTGAGGAAACATCGTTTTTATGATACTTTTAAACGTTTTACTGTAGATGATTTAGAACTATCAATGTTTTTTGAAGAACATTTTTTAGATAAAATCCTCAATCATAATGAACTGGTAGAAGGCGCAGAGTATATTTTAGAATATCTTAAAGCCAAAAACTACACATTGCATATTATTTCCAACGGATTTAAAGAAGTGACGGAAAGAAAATGTATTTTATCCGGAATTGATACATATTTCCAGACCATTACAAGTGCGGATACAGTTGGAGTAAGAAAACCGCGTCCTGAAATTTTTGAATATTCTTTAAATCTTTCTGATGCCACAAAAGAAAACAGTATTTTAATCGGAGATGATTGGATCGCGGATGTTGTCGGAGCCCAAAACTTCGGAATGGATGTTATTTTCTTTGATGTTTTAAATGAAAATCCACAACAGGAAGGTTTGAAATCAATTAAACATTTGTTGCAGATTAAAGAATTTTTTTTAAATTTTAATTAAAAGTTTTGAATTATATTTAATGCTTGTCAAGGTTCAAAACCTTGACAAGCATTTTTCTTAAGAAGAAAAAAGGTGATATCAGCAAAAAAATCATCATCTAAATCCAATTCTGGATTTTTCCCAATTCTTTCCCAATTTGATATAGATATTTGTTCCATAATAATTAACAAAAAGTAGAAAATTATGGAAACAAGAACAAAAATAACAATTGCATTAGCAGTCCTTCTTATCTTAATTGCGGGTTTTGTTTACGGACAAGACAGAGCGATTAATCCCAATCAATTACCCAAAGCAGCAAAAACTTTTCTTTTTACGAATTTTAAAGGTGTCGGAATTGGTTCTGCAGTTGAAGACAGAGAAATTTATGGTGTCGATGAATACAATGTGTATTTGGCAAATGGCGTAAAAATTGAATTTGATAGAAATGGAAACTGGAAAGAAGTCGATGGAAAACATCAGAAAATTCCTTACAATTTCATTCCTGTCAATATCAGAAACTATGTAACGAGAAGCTTTCCCCAAACCTTTATTACTCAGATTAAAAAAGGAAGATGGTCTTATGAAGCCGAACTTTCTAACGGAGTTGAAGTGGAATTCGACAGAAACGGAAACTTTACAAAAATTGATGATTGATCATAGCCTCCTAAAGCAGGAGGTTTTAATTTTATATCTTTGATAGAACTTCATATTTAAAACGCATGAAAATTTTAATTATAGAAGACGAACCTGAACTGAAAAATATTGTCCAAAATTTTCTGGAAGCAGAACAATTTATTGTAGAATATGCCGAAGATTACAGTTCCGGACTGGAAAAAATCATTTCTTATGAATATGACTGCATTCTTTTAGATATCATGCTTCCCGACGGAAGCGGAATTAATTTACTGAAAGAAATAAAAGCCATGCACAAAAAAGATCCAGTGATTATTTTGTCGGCAAAAGATTCTGTGGATGATAAAGTTGCCGGTCTGGAGATTGGTGCAGATGATTATTTGGCTAAACCTTTCCATTTGGCTGAATTATTGGCGAGAATAAAATCTGTTATCAGAAGGAAAAAACAGGACGGAGAAAATACAATTTCTTATAAAAATATCAACATCGATCCGGAAAACAGAAAAGTTTTAATCAATAATAAAGAATTGGTTTTGAATCGTAAAGAATATGATTTGTTGTATTATTTTGTGATTCAGCCTGAAAAAACGTTGCAGAAAACTACTTTGGCGGAAGCAATTTGGGGAGATTATATCGATCAGGCGGACAGTCTGGATTTTATTTATTCTCAAATTAAAAATCTTAGAAAAAAATTAAAGAATTCCAATTCAGAAGCCGATTTTCAGGCGGTTTACGGAATTGGTTATAAATTGATTTAAATGAAAAGTTCGTTAAAATATTACACGATAAAATACCTTATTGTTGCCTTGCTGCTGATTATTGCGGTTTGGGCGGCTTTGTTTTATGCCTTTATTTTGGATGAAGTGTATGATAATGTGGATGACGGACTGAAAAACAGAAAAATACAGTTGATCAAGGCGGTTTATCAGGATGAAAAATTGCTTAATAATACTGATTTTGCTTTCAATGAATTTAAGATAGTTCCTGTTTCGGAAGCAGAATACAACAACAGAAATAAGTTTTACAACCGAACATATTACATGGAGTACGACGATGATGATGAACCGTATCGTGTGTTGGAAACAGGATTTAAAGACCAATTTGGCGGATACAGAAAATTAACGGTCAGGACATCGACGGTAGAAGAGGATGAACTGATTTATGACTTAAGTATTGCTTTGGTTGTGCTTTATTTTTTCTTGGTGGTAAGTATTCTTTTCGTCAACGGATTTTTGTTGAGCAAGGCGATGCGACCGTTTTATAAGATTTTAGATAAACTTAAAAAATACCAGTTTGGGGTTGCTACAACAGCAGTTCCGCAAGAGTATAAAATCAAGGAATTTGAAGAATTGAATGTTGAAATTGATGAAATGATCGAAAGAAACGAATTGGCTTTTCATCAACAGAAGCAATTTATAGAAAATGCTTCGCATGAGTTGCAGACCCCTTTGGCGATTGTCATTAATAAAATTGATTTAATGATTCAGAACGAAGATTTGGAAGAAAAAAGCATGAATTCTTTCGTGGAAGTAAAGAATGATTTGCGAAGAATGGTCGCCATTAATAAATCTTTGTTGATGCTTTCTAAAATTGAAAACAGTCAGTTCAATAAAATTCAGATCGTTAATTTCAATGACATGATCCATGATTTACTGAAAGAATATGAAGATTTTATTGAGTTCAAAAATATTAAAGTAAATGTCTTCGAAAAGGAAAATTTCGTCACAGATTTTAATCCGGATCTGGCGAATGTTTTACTATCAAATTTGTTGAAAAATGCGGTGAAATACAATCATCAAAACGGAAATATTAATATCATTATTGAAAAAGAAAGAATGATTTTCCAAAATTCAGGTTCTAAAACAGCTTTGGATTCATCGAAAATTTTCAGCCGTTTTTATAAGCAAAGCTCGGATCATACTTCTACAGGATTAGGACTTTCAATTATTATGTCGATCATCAAACAATATCCAAATTGGAATATTTCGTATGAATTTGGGGATGAAATGCATTATTTTATTCTTTCAAAAGACAATAAGTAATTATCTACTTTTTATTAAAATATATGGTGAAGAAGCTGGGTGGTCCCTGAAAATATATTGATATTTAGAATCTTCATATACATCTTTAATAAATCTGTCTTGATAATTGTTTTTTATTTGATGAAAGGTCTTTGTATCAATAAAATCTTTTAATTTAAGAACCTTGTTCTTGTGAGCAACATCGTTAAAAAAGCGTATTACTTTACCTGAATTTTTAGGATTTCTATTTTTAAGAATTATTGTGTGTTTTAAAAATAATTCATTTTTATATTTATAAATTAAATCATCCTTTACATTAAAATACTGATCTTCTTTTTTACAAGAAGACAAAATTAGAATAATTACTAAGCAAAAATTTTTCATTAAATAAAAATAGAAAACAAAAGCCCTTCAATCTGAAAGGCTTTCTTAATATTTTTAAAAATTTGAATTAAATTCCCAAACTTTCTCTCACTCTTTTAATCGTTTCCGTAGCAATCACTCTCGTTTTTGCCGCTCCTTCCTGAAGCTTAGCTTCCAGTTCCTCAAGATTGTTCATATAATAAGAAAATAATTCTCTTTCTTTTTCAAACCTTACTAAAATTAAATCCAAAAGCTCTTTTTTCGCATGACCATAACCGAAGTTTCCTGCTAAATATTTCGCTCTTAACTCTTCAGTTTGTTCAGGCGTTGCAATCAGTTGATAGATGGCAAATGTTTTATCATTTTCAGGATCTTTAGGCTCTTCCAATGTTTTAGAATCGGATTCGATGCTCATGACCTGCTTTTTCAGCTCTTTCTCAGGTAAGAAAATATTGATGATATTTCCTCTGGATTTAGACATTTTGTGTCCATCCACTCCGGGAACATATTTAGTGTCTTCCTGAAGCTCCGATTGTGGCAAAACAAAAACTTCACCCATCTGATTGTTGAATCTTGAAGCTACATCACGCGCAATTTCCAAGTGCTGAAGCTGATCTTTTCCTACAGGAACGATTTCAGCATCATACAATAAAATATCGGCAGCCATCAAGATCGGATAGGTAAATAACCCTGCATTTACATCCTGCAAACGGTCTGCTTTATCTTTAAAAGAATGCGCCAGCGTCAATCTCTGATAAGGAAAAAAACATGATAAATGCCAAGAAAGTTCACAGGTTTCAGGGATGTCGCTTTGTCTGTAAAAAAATGTTTTTTCGGTATCTAGCCCACAAGCAAGCCAAGCCGCAGCAATCTCGTAGGTGTTTTGTTTCAGTTCTTTCGCATCTTTGATTTGCGTAAGAGAATGCAGATTTGCAATAAATAAAAATGATTCGTTTCCTTCTTGCTTTGATAGCTCAATTGCAGGAATAATTGCACCCAAAAGGTTTCCCAAGTGTGGTGTTCCGGTGGCTTGAATGCCGGTAAGAATTCTTGACATTGTTTAAAATTTATATTTAAAAAAATTAATGAATTGCAAATTTAGTTAATTCTCCCACAGATTTCACGAATTTACACAGATGTTTACATGGTAATTTTTAATTACGGAAGAAATTTGATATCCGTGTATCAATAGGAGTAGATTTTAGTCCGCTTTTAAAATAAGCACACAGATTAGGCTTTAGCCCAAATTTTAAATTATTCTAAATGAAAAAAATCTGCATAATCTGCAAAATCAGCGAGTGAAAATCAAGGAATCAAAACCTTGTCTCCTCCAAATTTTGGCTTCACACCTAAAATCAAATCCAAATAAGCCTTTGCCTTAGCCAGATATTCTCTTATATTGGTTTTAAAACCTGCGTATTTATTAACATCGGGAGCATTGTAACCGAAAGCTTCCATTCCGTTCTGTTTGGCTAAAAATACTGCTCTTTCATTATGAAACTTTTGCGAAACAATGATCAATTTTTTCTGTCCAAAAATTTCTTTCGCTCGTACAACAGAATCCAACGTTCGGAATCCAGCAAAGTCAAGGAAGATTTTATCTTTAGGAATTCCGTATTGAATCAATGCGAGCTGCATGTCTTCCGGTTCGTTGTAATTTTTCTGACTGTTGTCGCCACTTACAATGATATACTGAACTTTTCCGCTTTTATATAAGTCTGCAGTTGCCTTAATTCTATTATAAAAATAAGCATTGGGCTGCCCGTTGCTTAGATTTTTACCCGTTCCAAGCAGTAGTGCGGTTTTCGTTGCTGGCAGATCTGCAATATCATAAAAGACTTTGGGATCGCTGTCTTTTTTAATGCTGTAGTTCGCCCAGGTAATAAAAATAATTCCTGCAACAAAAAGCAGCAGGAAAATTTTAAAAATGTTTTTAATTAATTTTTTCATCGGGTGTGTTATTCTTTAAAATTCCAGACCGTTTGGAAAAGCTTTTTTTCTGAAAATCAATAATAAAGCGGCACCTACTGTAATCGCAGAATCTGCCACATTGAAAATATATTTGAAAAATTCAATATGTCTTCCTCCGATTAAAGGCCAGCTTTCCGGAACGTTCCAGTCTACCAACGGAAAATGAAGCATATCCACTACACAGCCTTTCATGAATGTAGAATATCCCTGTCCAAAAGGAACAAATTTGGAGACTCCTCCATAGCCGATCCATCTTCCGGTACTTTCATCGAAGACTGTACCGCTGTCGAAAATCATTCCATAAAACATTCCGTCAATTAAATTTCCGATGGCTCCTGCAAAAATCATGGCCATTGGAATAAGCAGGTAATTAGATTCACCGCGTTTTAACCATTTTCTGAAAAGGTAAACCATTCCCCCAATCAGGAAAATTCTTACAATAACAAGAAAATATTTACCAATAATTCCTCCAAACTGAAAACCATAGGCCATCCCTGGATTCTCTACAAAAGTTTTGTTGAAAAAACCATTAATAACAGGAATGCTTTCATTGAGTTC
Source organism: Chryseobacterium arachidis (assembly GCF_900129245.1). Taxonomy (GTDB): domain Bacteria; phylum Bacteroidota; class Bacteroidia; order Flavobacteriales; family Weeksellaceae; genus Chryseobacterium; species Chryseobacterium arachidis. The sequence continues at coordinate 71,976 of NZ_FQUT01000006.1, read as the reverse complement.
GAAGTTTGTCTTTACATAAATTTTTGAAGCCTGATCTATCAATAAAATAAGCAAGGTTACAAATGCTATCTTCTTCATTACAATCCTTTTGGTTTAGTCGGTTTCCCTATTTTTTCGTTTTTTTGATCAACGATTTTCTTGATCGTCTTCTGGTTGTGGTGAGTGTTTTTGGTATGGAATTTTTCAAATTTGATATTCATTTCTTTCAGCACACTTTTCAGCGCGTTCAGTTCCATTGCATTTTTGGTGTGTACAATTATAGATTCCATTGCTTTAATTTAAATTTATTTTCTGGACAGCTCATCCAGTCTTTTTCTGTCTTTTGCCGACAGATCGTTTATTCCGTTTTTCCCCATCTTGCTGAGAAGATGATCGATTTCTTTTTCCCTGTCGCGTTTATCGGAATTAAATTGATCATCAATTGTATAATTTCGCTTTTCATTGGGAAAGAATCTGTTTTTGATCCATTCTCTATTGAAAAACGCCAATACTGCAATAATGATAATTCCTAAAATTAATATTTCGCTCATGGGCATATATTAAAAATTAGGTTTATAAAGTATTCCTTGAAATACGATATAAACCCAAATTTATTGTAACTAACCTAGTGGTTATTTTTGCATGTTTTTCGCTTCGATGCTCAATGTAGCATGAGGAACAGCCAAAAGTCTTTCTTTAGGAATTAATTTTCCTGTTACTCTGCAGATACCATACGTTTTATTTTCAATTCTTATTAAAGCATTTTTAAGGTCACGCACGAATTTTTCCTGTCTTCCGGCTAAAATAGAATTCTGCTCTTTGCTTAAAGTTTCAGCACCTTCTTCAAACGCCTTAAATGTCGGAGAGGTATCATCTGTCCCATTATTCTGGTCGTTGATGAAACTTTCTCTGATGAGTTTCAAATCGTTTTCTGCTTTCTCTATTTTTTCCTTGATTACTGCTTTAAACTCTTGTAAATCAGCATCACTGTATCTTACTCTTTCGTCTGACATGTTCTTTTCTCTTTTTTAATAAAATTATGAAATGGAATTTGAAAAACAATAACTATATGTTAATTTTTTTCAACATTTATCTTAAAATTAACCTCATCTATTTCGATTTCGTTAAAATTTGAAAGTGAAGATACAATTTCTATTTTATTTGACAAGACTTCAGACGAAATATATTCTTCATTTTTCTTAATATCATTTAAGAACGGAGAATTTTCTTCCAATGTGATGGATATTCTGTCTGTCAGGTCAAATTCTTTATCTTTTCGCAGATTCTGAACTCTGTTGATGAATTCTCTTGCGATACCTTCAGATTTTAATTCGTCTGTTAACGTCAAATCTAATGCCACAGTTGTTTTTCCATCAGAAGTTACGGTCCATCCAGGAATATCTTTTGTCGAAATTTCTACGTCATCCAATGTAATTTCGTATCCCTGAACGTCTAGTTTTCCTTCTTTTTCTAATGTTGAAATCTGTTCTGCATTAAAATTAGCGATCTCTCCACCAACCACTTTCATATCTTTTCCTAACTTAGGACCCAGCGCTTTGAAATTCGGTTTTATCTGTTTTACAATTAAATCAGATGCTTCTTCAGCATTGATTAATTGAATTTCTTTAACATTTACTTCTTGCTTAATCAATTCTGAAACCGCAGCAATTTGCTTCTCAGTTTTTGAATCTAGGACAGGAATTAATACCCTTTGAAGCGGCTGTCTTACTTTTAAGCTTTCTGCACGTCTGATGGATAATACTAAACTTGTAATAGTTTGTGCTAAATGTGTTTTTTCAACCAGATCAGTGTCAATTAAGCTTTCATCTGCAACTGGGAAATCTGTCAAGTGAATAGATTCCGCAGTTTCTTTTCCTGTTACTTTATTTAAATCCTGATACAATTGATCCATAAAGAACGGAGCAATTGGCGCAGATAATTTAGCAACCGTTTCCAGACAAGTATATAAAGTCTGGTAAGCTGAAATTTTATCATCCGAATAATCTCCTTTCCAGAAACGTCTTCTACACAATCTTACGTACCAGTTTGATAAGTTATCGTTCACAAAAGTGTTGATTGCTCTTGCCACTCTTGTCGGCTCGTAATCTTCGTAGAATGCTTTAACTTCTTGAATTAATAAATTTAATTCAGACAAGATCCATCTGTCGATTTCCGGTCTGTTTTCAACGTCTTTTTCAGAATAATTGAATCCGTCAACATTCGCATATAAGGCAAAGAATGAATACGTATTGTATAATGTTCCGAAGAATTTTCTTCTGATTTCATCAATTCCATCGATGTCGAACTTCAGGTTTTCCCACGGATTCGCATTCGAAACCATGTACCAACGCGTAGCATCTGGCCCGTAAACCGCTAAGGTTTCAAATGGATCAATTCCATTTCCTTTGGATTTCGACATTTTAATGCCGTTTTTATCCAAAACAAGTCCGTTACTCATTACATTTTTATAAGCAACAGAATCGAAAACCGCCGTTCCGATCGCGTGAAGAGTGTAGAACCAACCACGAGTCTGGTCAACTCCTTCCGCGATGAAATCTGCAGGGAAAGCTTTATTGTTGTCGATTAATTCTTTATTCTCAAAAGGATAATGCAATTGCGCATAAGGCATGGAACCAGAATCGAACCAAACGTCGATCAAGTCGCTCTCACGCTTCATCGCTTTTCCTGAATCCGAAACCAAAATTACTTGGTCAACAATATTTTTATGCAAATCAACCAAAGCATAATTTTCCTCAGACATATCTCCGATTACAAAATCTTTGAATGGATTTTCTGTCATGAATCCCGCTGCGATCGACTTTTCAATCTCGTTGTAAATTTCTTCAACGGAACCGATGATTTTTTCTTCCTTCAAATCGTCTGTTCTCCAGATCGGCAACGGAATTCCCCAATATCTTGAACGGGAAAGATTCCAGTCGTTTACGTTTTCCAACCAGTTCGCGAAACGTCCTTCTCCTGTTGCTTTTGGCTTCCAGTTGATTTCTTTGTTTAGATCTACCAATCTGTCTTTTACAGCGGTCATTTTCACAAACCAAGAATCCAACGGATAATATAGTAACGGCTCATCTGTTCTCCAGCTGTGCGGATAAGAGTGAACATATTTTTCCACTTTGAAAGCCTTGTTTTCTTTTCTTAATTTTAAAGCAATTCTTTCATCTACAGAAAGATAAGCCTTCAAATCTGCAATGATTGACTTTAAATTTTCTTTCTGAATATTTAATTCCGTATTTTTTTCGTCTTCGCTAAGGTATTCTCCTTTTACATATTCATTGGCGAAACCATAGATTTCATCATTTACAATAGATAAAAATCTTCCCTGTAAATCTACTAATGGAATTGGGTTTTCATTTTCATCTAACACCAACATCGGCGGAACTTCTGGTTGGGCTTCTTTAGCTACTTTCGCGTCATCAGCACCAAAAGTCGGAGCCGTGTGAACGATACCTGTTCCGTCTTCTGTCGTTACGAAATCTCCGGAAATTACTCTGAACGCATTTTCAGGGTTTTGGTAAGGAAGAGCATATTGTAATAATTGCTCGTATTTAATTCCAACTAAATCAGCTCCTTTGAATTCTGCCAAAATCTGATAAGGAATAACTTTCGTTTCAGAAGTGTAATTTGCAAAATCTTCGTCTGTTCCCTCCGTATATTTTTTAGCAAACTGTTTTCCAACCAAAGCTTTAGCCAAAACAACATTAATGGGTTCAAAAGTATATTGATTGAAAGTTTTCACTAAAACATAATCGATTTTCGGACCTACTGTTAAAGCTGTATTTGAAGGCAACGTCCAAGGAGTTGTCGTCCATGCCAAGAAATGTATGTCTCCAAAACCTTGTAAGAATGAAGGCAAAGTTTCCGGTAATGTCTTGAATTGCGCAACCACAGTTGTGTCAGAAACATCACGGTAAGCTCCCGGCTGGTTGACTTCGTGAGAAGAAAGTCCGGTTCCTGCTTTTGGAGAATAGGGTTGGATCGTGTAACCTTTGTACAATAATCCTTTATCGTACAATTGCTTCAACAGCCACCAAACCGTTTCCATGTATTTTGATTTGTACGTGATATACGGATCGTCAAGATCAACCCAGTAACCGATTTTTTCGGTAAGGTTGTTCCAAACGTCTGTATAACGCATTACTGCTTCACGACACGCTTTGTTGTAATCTTCAATAGAAATTTTTTTGCCAATATCTTCTTTAGTGATTCCTAATTCTTTTTCCACGCCAAGCTCTACCGGAAGTCCGTGTGTATCCCAACCCGCTTTACGGAAAACCTGCTTTCCGTTCTGGGTCTGATAACGACAGAAAATATCCTTCAACGCTCTGGCCATTACGTGGTGAATTCCGGGCATACCGTTTGCTGAAGGCGGACCTTCATAAAAAACAAACTCGGGTTGCCCCTCACGAATCTCAACACTCTTATTGAAAGTTTTGTTCTGTTTCCAGAATTCCGCTACATTCTCTGCTACGTCAATAAGGTTGAGGTTTTTGTATTCTTTAAATTGGCTCATTGTAATATATCAATATCGTTGATTAATTAAGTTGGCAAATTTACTAAAATTTGTCGGTTTATAATATATGTTTTATTTTGATATTTCCAATTAAAAAGTTCTGTTTCAGAAATATAAATATTGGTATTAATTTTTATGAATTGTTGAATACTTTTTTGATTTGAAGTTTTTAAATATTCTCTCACAGATTAAGCAGATTTGAACGCAAAGATTTTATTTAAAGATTTATTTCCTAAGTGAGCAAAGAATTAATCAACAAGTTGATTTGATGAAGCTGTGTTTTCCTGTAATTTTGAACACAAAGTCCACTAAATTTTTTACAATAAACCTTTTTAAGCTTCACAAAGCCGTTCTACTTATATAAATTCTCAAAGTTTGTAAATAAAGATCAACAATTTCATCTGAGAATCTGTGGGAAATAAAACAAAAATTTCGTAATTTTAAATAAAACGCAAAACAATTTGTATGAAAATCTTTTCCCGACTGATTATTTTTATTTGCCTAATCAATAGCATTATAATATTTGCCCAAAACTATCCACAAGGTTATTTCAGAAATCCTTTAAATATTCCCATCAACCTCGCAGCCAATTTCGGAGCCGTCCGCTCCAATCATTTTCACATGGGATTAGATATCCGAACTAACAGTCAGGAAAATTTGCCTGTCGTTGCCGCAGCAGATGGTTATGTAAGCCGTATAAAGGTCGAACGATACGGTTTTGGAAATGCAGTTTATGTTACTCATCCGAATGGTTATACAACAGTTTACGCTCATTTAAACAAATATTTCGATAAACTCGATGAATACGTAAAAGACCAACAGTATAAAGACGAAAAATGGGAACAGAATATTAGTTTTTCGCCTAACCAATTTCCTGTGACGAAAGGACAGCTCATTGCTTTAAGCGGAAATACAGGCGGTTCGGCGGGACCACATTTGCATTTTGAAATAAGAGATACAAAAACAGAAGAATGTATCAATCCTTTGCTTTTCGGATTTAATATTCTCGACGGAATTGCTCCGATTATAAGTGGATTGTATTGGTATGACCGTCGTTTCAGCACCTATGAACCCGGAGCCAATGGAATTGTTGTTAAAAAAACAGGAAGTGTTTATACTTCAAATGTAATTCAAGTGAATTCTCCTCAGATAAGTTTTGCGATAAAAGCGGTGGATAAAGCCAATCAGGGTTTTAATCTAGGAATTTACGACGTAGAATTATTGATGGATGGAAAACTCGTTTATAGTTTTAAAATTGACAGAATTCATTATAATGATACACGATATATCAATGGCTGCGTAGATTATACAAAATTTGTCCGCGATAAAATAAGCATTCAACATTTATCGAATTTGCCGGGAATGAAATTGCCGAATTATAGTTCCGGTTCGGACGGAATTATCAATCTTTCGGATAATGAAGTTCACAATATTGAAATTATTTTAAAAGATGTCAATGGAAATACAAGTCGATTGACAACAAAAGTTCAGTTGAGTAATTCATCAGAAAAAGTTTCATCAAACAATAGAACCGTTTCTCCAAACGAATCAAAAACAATGAAATCAGAAAATGCAGAAATCAGTTTAAGTAAAAACGCGGTTTACGATGTTGTTAACTTTAATATGTATGAAAAGCCAGATGCAGAAGCGGTTTCAAATTCGATTGTTTTAAATAACCCTTACATTCCGATTCATGATTTTTTTAGTTTAAAAATTAAAACTAACAGAAAATTAACCAGCGAAGAAAAAGATAAAACGGTTATCGAACTCAATTACGGAAGCGATAAGAATACCATCAAGGCAAAATGGAATGGCGATTGGGCAGAAGGACAATTCAACAGACTTGGAACAGCAAGATTATTATTGGATAATGGTTTGCCATCTGTTTCTCCAAGCTGGAAAGAGGGAACATTGATAACCTCAGGCCCATTACGATTAAAAGGAGCTGCAAAAATAGGCGATATAGAATCTTTTAGAGCAGAATTGGATGGAAAATGGCTTCGTTTTGCAAGAGTAAAAGATGATTTTGTGTATGTTTTTGATGAAAAATGCCCGAAAGGCTCGGGTTCTCATACGTTGAAAGTGATAACCACCAATACAGCTGGAAATGCAAATACACAGACTTTTACTTTTCAAAGATAAACTGTTTTGCCACGAATTCACGAATAAGTAAAATGTATTCATTTATAAAAATTCGTGGCAAAATAAATCAGCATAATCTGTAAAATCAGCAAGAATAAAAAATAAACCAATAAATTTGTCCTTTAAAATAAAAAAAACATTGGAATTCTATACATCAATCGAAAAATCAGAAAGTCAGGAAATAAAAAAGTTTCAGGAGCAAAAACTTCAGGAGCTTTTGGCTTATCTTGAAAATCATTCACCTTTTTATCAAAGATTATTCAAAGAAAATAATATCAATATTTCGGATATTCAGATGTTGGAAGATTTAAAGAAAATCCCGACAACAACGAAGAACGATATTCAGCAAAATAACGATGATTTCTTCTGTATCACGCCCGATAAAATTGTGGATTACAGCACCACTTCAGGAACTTTAGGGGATCCTGTAACTTTTGGATTATCAGACAATGATCTGGAAAGATTGGCTTACAACGAAGCAATTTCTTTCGCCTGTGCAGGAATACAGAAGGGCGATGTTGTACAGATGATTACAACGATTGACAAAAGATTCATGGCCGGACTTGCTTATTTTCTAGGATTAAGAAAAATGGGAGCAAGCGTTGTGAGGATGGGACCCGGAATTCCGGAGCTGCAATGGGATTCAATTTTTAGATATAAACCTAAATATTTGATTACCGTTCCGTCGTTTTTGTTAAAAATGATCGATTACGCTGAGAAACATGGGATTGATTATAAAAATTCCAGTGTTTATGGAGCGGTTTGCATTGGGGAAAGTATCAAAAATCAGGATTTTACAGACAATATTTTATCTCAAAAGATTAAAGAAAAGTGGGATATTAAATTATTTTCCACCTATGCTTCCACAGAAATGAGCACAGCTTTCACAGAATGCGAACAGCAAATCGGAGGACATCATCATCCTGAATTAATTATCACGGAAATTCTGGACGACGAAGGAAATCTGGTAAAAGAAGGAGAAAGTGGTGAGTTAACCATTACAACTTTAGGCGTTGAAGCAATTCCTTTATTAAGATTCAAAACAGGAGATATTGTAAAAGCACATTACGAACCTTGCCAGTGTGGAAGAAATACGATGAGGTTGGGTCCTGTGATCGGGCGAAAACAGCAGATGATAAAATACAAAGGAACAACTTTGTATCCACCTGCAATGAACGATATTTTAAATGATTTCAACAATATTTTGTGTTATCAGATCGTTATTCAGTCGAATGAAATTGGGTTGGATGAAATTATCATTAAACTCAGCACAGACAGTGATTCCGAAAATTTTGTGAATGAAGTGAGAGATCATTTTCGTGCAAAATTGAGGGTAAGTCCGAAAATTGAATTAATTGATTTTGATGTTTTGTCTAAAATCGTATTTAATCCAAATAGCAGAAAGCCGATTACGTTTACGGATTTAAGATAAATTGATTTTTAAAATTTAACAGAAAATAAAAATACAGCAGTTCATTTGAGCTGCTTTTTTACAATATATTTGCGAACTTATTTTAATTAATAAACTATGAAAAAATTATTTCTAATGCTTTTTATGGTAATTGCGACGACGGCGATTGCTCAAAACCAAATTAATTTTCAATCAGGAAACTTTGATTTTCTTAAAGATCAAACGGAAGTAAATGTTCAGTTGAAGTTTGATAATGCTACTTATCAGGAAAAGAACCTCACAGAAGTTCAGTATATCGAAAACAGAAAAGCAGATATCACGGCTAAGAAAAGTGAAAAAGTTTGGGAAAATTGGATTTATCAGTGGGACAGATTCAAATCGACAGAATATTTGGAGTATTTTTTTAAAGGAATAAATGCGAAATCGAAGAAAGTAACTTTTAGGAACGATGTGAAAGCGAAGTATACGTTAATTATTGATGCAAAATGGATTTACGCAGGCTGGTACGGTGGAATGATTGGTTCGCAGGAAGCAAAATTAACAGCAAACTTAACTTTTGTAGAAACAGATAATCCATCGAATGTTGTCATGAGATTGCAGGTTGATAAAATTCAGGGAAAGCAGATGAACAGAGATTTTAATTGGGAGTACGGAAGAATCGCTGCTGCGTATGAAGTGACAGGGAAAAAATTAGGAAAAGAAATTAAAAATGCTTTAAAATAAAACAAAAACGGTCTGACAATTCAGACCGTTTTTTATGCTTGTTGTTGTTTTTCTGTTTTAATAAACTCTGCAAGATTTTTTATCGCAGTATCGTGTATTCTCACAAAAGTATTTTTCTTGTTCCATACATAGCCTGCCAAAACTGCACAGATTTTTCTTTTCACATCAGGATTTTCCGGTTGGTGGAAAAATAATTCCTGAAGATTTCCGGTATACCATTCTTTTACGTAAGTGGTGAAAACATCAACACCATATAAAATATAATCTGCAAATTCGGTCTGCCAGTCTACTTTTTCGCCATTAAGCTGTCTTAAAGCCAATTTTGCTGCGGTCATTCCGCCCTCGGTTGCAAATGCCATTCCTGAAGAGAAAACCGGATCTAAGAATTCAGAGGCATTTCCTGTCAACGCAAATCCGTCTCCGTATAATTTTTTTACAGAGCAAGAATAATCTTTCAAATGTCTCGGTTCAAAAAGGAAGTCCACGTTTCCAAAACGCTTAACATAATAATCAGAGAGAGAAATAGCTTTTCTCAAAGCTTCAGCAGTATCTCCGTTTTCAGAAAGCTTATCAATATATTCGGTCGGGCCGACAATTCCTACACTCGTATTTCCGTTTGAAAAAGGAATAACCCAAAGCCAGACTTCAGTTTCAATAATATCAAAAGAAATCAAAGTTCCTTCCGTTCCTTCTTCTCTGTTGATATCTTCTACATGAGAGAAAATCGCAGAATGAGGCGATAATTTTGAAGGTTTTTCCAAATCTAAAAGTCTTGGTAAAACTCTTCCGTAACCACTGGAATCAATGACGAATTTGGCATGAATTTCTTTCGTTTCGCCGTCTTTATTTTTTACCGTCGTAACAGAATCTGTTCCATTAAATTCAATGCCGATTACTTCGGTTTCAAATTCAAGATCAATACCTTTATTAATGACTTCTTGGGCTAAAACATTATCAAAATCAGCTCTTGGAACCTGCCAAGTCCAATCCCATCCATCACCGAATTTATTGCTGAAATCAAAAATACAGACTTCGTTGCCTCTTAAAAAACGTGCTCCCAATTTCTTTTCAAAGCCCATTTTATCAAGCGCGGGAAAGAGTCCGGCTTCATCAAAATGATCCATTACACGCGGAATAAGACTTTCGCCTACAACCAATCTTGGAAATTTTGTTTTTTCAACAACTTTTACGTTGACGTTGTTCTTCTTTAAGTATGAAGAAGATACGCAACCGGACGGTCCGGCACCGATTACAAGAACGTCAACAAATTCTTTACTCATCTTTGATTTTTTATTTTAATAATAACTTCTATCTTTGCCGCAAAATTAATGACAATTAATTAATAATTACAATATTATCTATTTATTACTTTTAATTAATGAAAATAAATAACTTTTTAGAACTGAACGACTTTAAAAAAATCATCATTAATAATGAAAAAATAGAACTGGATGAATCACTTCTTGCCAGAGTGGATGAAAGTTTTAAGTTTTTGAAAGATTTTTCCAAAAATAAAGTAATATATGGTGTGAATACAGGTTTTGGACCCATGGCACAGTTCAAGATCAGCGATGAAGATACCCATCAATTACAATATAACTTAATCAGAAGTCACTCTTCTGGTATTGGAAATCCGCTTCCTGCCGATGAGGTAAAAGCTTGCATGTTAGCAAGAATGAATACATTGTCATTAGGGAAATCAGGAGTTCACCAGTCAGTTGTTAATTTACTTAAAGAGTTAATAAACAGAGATATTACACCGTTGATTTTTGAACACGGTGGAGTTGGAGCGAGTGGAGATTTGGTACAATTGGCGCACTTGGCTTTGGTTTTAATAGGTGAAGGTGAGGTTTTCTATAAAGGTGAAAGAAAATCAACGAAAGAAGTTTTCGAAATTGAAGGTTTAGAACCTATTCAGGTTGAAATCCGTGAAGGCCTTGCCTTAATGAACGGAACTTCTGTCATGTCGGGAATTGGTGTTGTCAATGCTCATAAAGCGAATCAATTGACAGATATTTCCATTAAATTATCTTGTGCTATCAACGAAATTGTTCAGGCTTACGATGACCATTTGTCAGAAGTTTTGAACGGAACAAAACTTCACGCTGGACAGCAGAAAATTGCAGCAAAGATGCGTGCTCATTTATCTGACAGCAAATTGATCAGAAAAAGAGCCGACCATTTATATACTCACTTTGAAGAGCAGGAGAAGGTTTTCAAAGAAAAAGTTCAGGAATATTATTCTTTAAGATGTGTTCCTCAGATTTTGGGACCTGTTTTAGATACTTTGGAATACACTGAAAAAGTGTTGGAAAACGAGATCAATTCAGCAAATGACAATCCGATCATTAACGTTGAGGATCAGCACGTTTACCATGGCGGAAATTTCCATGGAGATTATATTTCTCTGGAAATGGACAAACTGAAAATTGTTGTCACAAAACTGACGATGTTAGCTGAAAGACAATTAAATTATCTTTTGAATGCTAAGATCAACGAAATCTTGCCTCCTTTTGTGAATTTAGGTAAATTAGGTTTCAATTTCGGGATGCAGGGCGTTCAGTTTACAGCGACTTCTACAACGGCGGAAAGCCAGATGCTATCGAATCCGATGTATGTACACAGTATTCCGAATAATAATGACAATCAGGATATTGTGAGCATGGGTACCAATGCTGCCGTAATTTGCAGAAAAGTAATCGAAAATGCTTTCGAGGTACTGGCAATTGAAGCGATCACCATCGTTCAGGCAATTGAATATCTTGAATTTAAAGATAAAGTTTCAACGTCAACAAAAGAATTGTACAATGAAATAAGAAAGATCATTCCTGCGTTCTCCAATGATATGGTAATGTATCCATATCTGGAGGAAGTAAAAAAATATTTAAAGGCAATGTAATTTTTTATTAAAATTAATTGTCATAATAAAAGGGATAGAAAGAATTATACTTGAAAACTAAAACTAACATAAGCAACACATGAAATGTGCAATCGTCACAGGCGGCTCAAGGGGAATTGGAAGAGCAATCTGTATAAAACTGGCTGAAGAGAAAAATTATCATATTTTAATCAACTATACTTCAAACGAAGCTGCAGCAAAAGAAACTTTAGCTAAAGTGGAAGAATTGGGTGCTACCGGAGAAATCCTGAAATTTGATGTCGGAAATGCAGAAGAAACCCAAAAAGTTTTAACAGAATGGCAGGAAAACAACCCAAAATCTATCGTTGAGGTGATCGTCAACAATGCCGGAATCACAAGAGACGGATTATTTATGTGGATGCCAAGTGAAGACTGGAACGCTGTGATTAATACCAGTTTAAATGGTTTTTTTAACGTGACGAATTTCTTTATTCAAAAATTGTTGCGTAACAAATACGGCAGAGTTATCAACATGGTTTCGGTTTCAGGAGTAAAAGGAACGGCTGGACAAACCAATTATTCTGCAGCAAAAGGCGCTGTTGTTGGAGCTACAAAAGCCTTGGCTCAGGAAGTTGCAAAAAGAAATATTACTGTAAATGCAGTCGCACCGGGATTCATTAAAACAGACATGACGCAAGAGTTCAATGAAGATGAACTAAAAGCAATGATTCCTGCAAACCGATTCGGTGAGGCGGAAGAAGTGGCAGATTTAGTTGCGTTTTTAGCGTCTAAAAAATCATCGTACATTACAGGTGAAGTGATTAATATTAACGGAGGAATCTATTCATAAAATCAGGTAGCAGATATAAGATAGCAGGTATTAGCTGCAACCTAAAATCTGCGACCTAAAACCTCAAACACTACATGGAAAATAGGGTTGTCATTACCGGAATGGGAATTTATTCCTGCATCGGAACTTCTTTGGAGGAAGTGAAAGAATCTTTATTTCAGGGAAAATCCGGAATTGTTTTAGTGGATGAAAGAAAAGAATTTGGTTTCAGATCGGGATTAACGGGCGTTGTTCCGAAACCTGATTTAAAAAATCTTTTGAACCGCAGACAGCGCGTAAGTATGGGCGAAGAAAGCGAATACGCTTACATCGCAACTTTAGACGCTTTAAAACAGGCCAATATCGACCAAGACTTCTTAGACAATAACGAAGTCGGAATTTTATACGGAAACGACAGTGTTTCTCAGGCAGTTGTGGAATCTATCGACATTGCAAGAGAAAAAAAAGATACTACTTTAATGGGTTCGGGAGCAATCTTTAAGTCGATGAACTCTACGGTGACGATGAATCTTTCTACGATTTTTAAACTAAGAGGAATTAATTTAACTATCAGTGCAGCCTGTGCAAGTGGTTCCCATTCTTTGGGACTGGCTTATATGATGATTAAAAACGGTTTCCAGGACATGATTGTTTGTGGTGGAGCGCAGGAAACCAACAAATATTCCATGGCGAGCTTTGACGGATTGGGTGTTTTTTCTGTAAGAGAAAATGAACCTGCAAAAGCATCAAGGCCTTTTGATAAAGACAGAGACGGCTTAATTCCCAGCGGTGGAGCGGCTTCTTTAATTGTTGAAAGTTTAGAATCGGCACAGAAAAGAGGTGCTAGTATCATCGCTGAAATCGTTGGATACGGTTTTTCTTCAAACGGAGGGCATATTTCTACACCAAATGTCGACGGGCCAGCTTTGGCAATGGACCGAGCTTTGAAACAATCTGGTTTAACGGCGAAAGATATCGATTATATTAATGCTCATGCGACATCTACACCGCTTGGTGATGCGAATGAAGCTAAAGCAATCTACGAAATTTTCGGAGGTGAAGTTCCGGTAAGCTCCACAAAATCCATGACAGGCCACGAATGTTGGATGGCGGGCGCAAGTGAAGTTATTTACTCTATTTTGATGATGCAAAACGATTTCGTTGCACCGAATATCAATCTGGAAAACCCTGACGATGAGGCGAAAAGGATAAATGTGGTAGCGGAAACAAAAAGTCAAAAAATTGACGTATTTTTGTCGAATTCTTTTGGATTTGGAGGAACAAATTCGGCATTAATTGTTAAAAAATTTAATTAAAAACATGGAAAGGGAAAAAATTGTTGCGATCGTCAACGACTTTTTAATAAATGAATTCGAAGTAGACGGCGATGAGATCAGCAATGAAGCCAACTTAAAAACGACACTGGGCTTAGACAGCTTAGATTATATTGATATGGTTGTGGTGATCGAATCTAATTTTGGTGTGAAATTAGGGGAAGCAGACTTCAAAAAGATGGTCACGTTTGATGACTTCTATTCGACTATCGAAAACAAAATCGCTGAAAAAAATGCATAACTATCGACTTAAATTTACTCTAAATTAAATATAACAATATACCAATTTAACAGTTTACCAATGTTTTAAGTCTAATAATTGTTATACTGTTAAATTGATACATTGCTAAATTAATACTATGAACAAGTGGAAAGGTAAATCTAAAGGGACGATACTGGGCTACAGGATTTTCGTTTGGTGCATTAGAAATATCGGGATCCGAAGTTCATATTTTGTGCTTTATTTTGTTGCTTTTTATTATTTTCTATTCGAGAAAAAGAGCAATAGATATTATACCTATTATTTCCGGAAAAGACTGAATTACAGTTATTGGAAAACAAAAATCTCTTTATTCAAAAGTTACTTCACCTTCGGAACGGTTTTGATTGATAAAACGGCGATTTCCGCTGGATTACGAAAAAAATATACTTACGAATTCGACGGTATTGAAAATCTCAGAAACCTTTTAGCCGAAAAAAAAGGAGGCGTTTTAATTAGCGCTCACATAGGAAATTTCGAAATTGCCGAACATTTCTTTGCCGATATTGATTTTGACTGTCAGATTAATTTAGTAACAACGGATCAGGAAGTTACAGTGATTAAAGAATATCTTGAGAGTGTTTCCGTCAAAGCAAGCAGCATCAAATTCATTTACGTAAAAGAAGATATGTCGCACATTTTTGAGATTAATGAAGCCTTATCAAAGAATGAATTGATTTGTTTTACAGGCGACCGTTATTTTGAAGGTTCCAAATTCTTGGAAGGCGATTTACTCGGAAAATCAGCGAAATTTCCGGCTGGACCTTTTCTCATTGCTTCGCGATTGGGAGTCCCGGTTGTGTATGTATATGTGATGAAAGAAAAAAATCTTCATTATCATTTATACGCGAGAGTAGCTCAGAACGTTAAAAAGCGCGATGCACAGGGGCTTTTGAATTCTTATACTCAAAATTTGGAATCAATGATTAAAAAATATCCTCTTCAATGGTTCAATTATTTCGATTTTTGGGACGATATTGATTAAATTCCCTACTTTTACTCCGGAAAAAACTAATATTTAAACTCAAACACTAAGGTTCAGAATTTATTGTTAAGTTTAATTTGTTCCTGATTCTATCCACATTGTTTGTCCATTCCGTAGGAATTTAAGCCATGTTGAGATGCTTTCAGCATGACAAAGTGACTTTTGATTTCTAAATTTCTTACCTTTAAAGAAAACGCATTTTCTCCTTTGAAAAAAGAATTTGACATACTTGTAATCGGCAGCGGATTGGGAGGTCTTGTTTCGGCACTTGTTCTGGCGAAAGAAGGTCTGAAAGTCTGTGTTTTGGAGAAAAATAACCAATATGGCGGAAATTTACAGACATTTTCCCGCGATAAGCTGATTTTCGATACCGGAGTTCACTATTTAGGCGGGCTTTCGGAAGGGCAGAATCTTCATCAGTACTTTTCTTATCTGGAAATCATGGAAGATCTTGAAATTCAGAAAATGGATGAAGACGGTTATGATAAAATTACTTTCGGAGAAGAAGAAACTGAATATCCTCATGCGCAGGGTTATGAAAATTTTGTGGAACAGTTAGCCAAATATTTTCCTGAAGAAAGGGAAAATTTAGAAGATTACTGTGAGGAAATTCAGAGGGTTTGCAGTCAGTTTCCGAGATATAATCTGGTGGGGAAAGACAATTATAACGAAGAAATCCTTCATTTAAATACGAAAAGATTTATTGAGTCTTTAACTTCAGATAAAAAACTTCAATCTGTTTTATTGGGGTCTAATTTTTTATATGCCGGAGATTCTGAAAATGTTCCGTTTTACGTGCATGCTTTGACGGTGAATTCTTACATTCAAAGTGCTTATAAATGTGTAAAAGGCGGAAGCCAGATTTCAAAATTACTGATCCGGAAATTGCGTCAGTACGGTGCTGAAGTTCATAAGCATTCCGAAGCTTCCGAATTTATTTTTAATGATACAAATTCTTTAGCAGGCGTAAAAACCAAAACCGGAAAAGAATATTCGGCGAAACAGTTTATTTCCAATATAGAAATTCGTTCAACCATTAAACTGATCGGGGAAGAACGGTTGAAAAGATCCTTTTTAAACAGAGTAATGAGTTGGGAACCTGTTCCTTCGTGTTTCAGTGTTTATCTGGTCTTAAAACCTCAGACGGTTCCGAATTTTAATTATAATATTTACCATTATTCCAACGAAGACTTGGTTTGGAATGCGTATCGTTACGAGAAAGATTCGTGGCCGGAAACCTATATGTTATCTTCAACACAATCAAAACATTATCCTGAATTTGCAGAAAGTCTCACCGCCATTTCCTACATGGATTTTAATGAAGTGAAAGAATGGGAAAATACTTTTAATACGGTTGCGGACGAACATGAAAGAGGAGAATTGTACGAAAATTTTAAGCTTGAAAAAGCCGAAAAAATGATTGATGCTCTGGAACAGAAAATGCCGGATTTAAGGGGATCTATTAAAAGAATATATACTTCTTCTCCATTGTCTTACCGTGATTATATCGGAAGTTTCGACGGAAACATGTACGGCTATATCAAAAGTTCGGAAAACCCTCTGAAAACAATGGTTTCACCTAGAACAAAGATCGATAATCTTTTTCTTACCGGACAATCTGTAAATATGCATGGAATTTTAGGTTGTACCATCGGAGCATTTAATACCTGTTCTGAAATCTTGGGAAAAGAAGTTATCAACGAAAGATTAACACAATTGATTAATAAAAATAAAGGTGAAAAATAGCGGACGTGATATACAGTTAGTTGTCATTCAGAACGAAATGAAATGTAGTGAAGAATCTAAATGCCAAAAAATAGATTTCTCCTTTCGTCGCAATGACAGATTGCTAAGCTTAATTTTTCTCAGCCTAAACCTTAGCTTTATCCTCACATCTTGTGGAATAAGAAAATCCATCAAACATGTTCCCGATGTAAAACAATATTCGATTGAAATTCCGAAAGTCAACAGAATCAATGATTCTACTTTTAGTTTTAATCAGAATTATTTAACTAAAAATAAACAGCAGCTTTGGGAATTGTATATTAAAGGAAATCCGTTACAACTGGGTTATAATAATGGAGCTTTGACACAGAGTCTGATGCAGAAGCAGGAAGAAATTTTCTTTTCAAAAGTGGAAGGTTTTGTACCATCGAAGTTTAAGCAAAATTTATTGCGCGGTTTTCTAAAATGGTACAACCGGAAAATGTATTTGAACGTCCGTGAAGATTATCAGGCGGAATTGTACGGTCTATCTCAGTATTCGTCGGATAAATATGATTTTATTGCTCCGAAATTTTTGAGAAGCATGTATTTGCATGGGGCTCATGATATTGGTCATGCCATGCAGGATTTAATGGTGGTTGGCTGTACTTCTCTCGCGGTCTGGAATGAAAATACGGAGGATGGAGATCTGCTGATCGGAAGGAACTTTGACTTTTATGTGGGTGAGGATTTTGCTAAAAATAAATTGATTGAATTTGTAGAGCCGGAAGAAGGAATTCCTTATCTGTCCGTTAGCTGGCCGGGAATGATCGGTGTTGTTTCGGGAATGAATAAGGAAGGAATTACGGTGACGATCAATGCCGGAAAATCTAAAATTCCGCTGACGGCAAAAACGCCGATTTCTCTGGTAACAAGAGAAATTTTACAATATGCAAAAAATATTGATGAAGCGATTGCTATTGCCAAAAAGCGGAAAGTTTTCGTTTCAGAATCGATTTTGGTGGGAAGTGCGAATGATAAGAATGCGGTGATTATTGAAGTTTCTCCGGATAATTTTGGTGTGTACAAAGTGGAAAATACAAGCCGTGTTTTTTGTACAAACCATTTCCAGTCGGATGCTTACAAAAATGACAAGAGGAATCAGAAACACATTATAGAAAGCCATTCTGAGTACCGTTACGAAAAATTGCAGGAACTTTTACAAGAAAATAGAAAACTGAATCCAGAGAAAATGGCTGTAATTTTACAGGATAAATCGGGTTTGAAAGGAGAAAAAATCGGCTATGGAAATGAAAAGGCAATCAATCAGTTGTTAGCGCATCACGCGGTGATTTTTTCGCCTCAGAAAAAACTGGTTTGGGTTTCTTCGAATCCGTATCAGTTGGGAGAATTTGTTTGCTATGATTTAAATGAGATTTTTTCGGATAAAAGATTGAAAAGCGGTGAGTTTGCAAAATCTGAATTGAATATTGCTAAAGATCCTTTTGTAGATTCTAAGGAATTTAGGAATTACGAAGAATATAAATTTGCCAGCTCTGAGGTGAATAATGCAACTGATGATAAAGATGTAATGCTTGCGGATGATTTTCTGCCTCATTATCAGTCTTTAAACCCTGATTTTTGGGGGGTGTATTATCAATCCGGGAAATATTATTTTAATAAAAAAGAATATTCCAAAGCAAAAACAGAATTTGAAAAAGCTTTGACTAAAGAGATTACAACCATTCCAGATAAAGAAAATGTTGAAAGATATTTGAAGAAAACGTTAAGGAAATTGAGGTAGTTTCAAGGTTTCGGCGGCGGCAAAGCCGCCGCCGAAACAAACAAACAAGTAACGAATTCAGAAAAATCAGCTAATCTCCGGACTTACCCGGTTCAAAAACAAAAACGTTGCAATACCAGAAATAACCGAAGCTGTACTTGCTAAGATCATACTTCCGATCACGTATTGAAGAAGATTATTTTTCACCAGATCGAAATTCAGTTCCTGACTAAAAATATCACTGTTTCCACTCACAAAGGGAGCTCCTAAAAACAATGAAGCCGCAATAATAAAAGGAATAAACGGAGGCAAGCTCACATTGGAAGCCACAAAAGCCAACACTTTATTCAGTTTAAAAAGAACGGCTAAAGAAATTACCAGTAAGGTCTGAAATCCCCAGAAAGGAGATAGTCCTATAAAAACACCCAGAGCAATTGAAAAAGCCTTTGTACGGTTGGTTCCGTCGCTTTCTAAAACATCTTCTTTGATGAATCTTTTAAAGCTTTTTTTTTTGAAATTATTCACAAAATTTCGCGGAATAATGTAAAGCAAAGTGATCGTTACCAAGATGGTATTAAGAATGCTGATCCTCGTAAAATCTTTAAAAGGCCTGAAATGGGAAACCCTTTCCGCAGGATCGTACAGAACTTTTATGGGAACATTCTTTACATGAACATGTCGCCACGCTGTTCGTACAATAATTTCAATCTCGAATTCGAATTTCGGGGTAAAATATTTTTTAGGAATTCTGTGTAAAGGGTATAATCGATAACCGGATTGCGTATCTTCAAGCTTAATTCCTGTCTCAAACCAAAACCAAAAGTTAGAAAAACGGTTTCCAAAGCTGCTTTTCTTTGGAATTCCGTCCTGAGACATGTTTCGGTTTCCAATTAATAAAACATCTTCCTTTTCATTAAGCAAAGCTTCTACAAAAACAGGAATATCATCGGGATAATGCTGTCCGTCCGAATCGATGGTTATTGTATAGTTGTAACCTGATTCTTTTGCCTTTCTGAAGCCGATTTTCAATCCGTTGCCTTTTCCTCTGTTCTCAGGTAAACTGATGATGTTAATTTGAGGATATTGGCTTAAAATCTCCTTTGTGGAATCGGTAGAGCCGTCGTTGACAACAATAATGTTTTCCGTGTAGTCTAAAACACCGTCGATCACTCTTTTCAGAGTTTTTTCATTATTGTAAGTAGGAATTAAAACGCAGATCTTTTTTTCAGCGATTGCATTTTGTACTTCAGGCAGGGTCATTGTTTTATTTAAAGGTTGCTTTTTCGGCTTCGGTCATCGTTTTGGATTGTGTAGCGAATCTTTTGATATAACTTTTCAGCGCAGTGTTTTGTTTGCTGTAATTATTTAAAAGAAAAGCTTTATCATCTTTAAGGCTTCCTCTGTATCCTACGATTTTAGGAATATTTTCCTGGACACTCATTCGGATCACTCTCAGTTCAGCGTTGTTCGGATTACTTTTAATAATGGCTTCAAGACTTGTTGCTCCGGATTTTACCAAAGCTTTTCTGTTGTTCTTGGTAATTTTGGCTTCCATAATCTGGGCTGCAGCTTTATAGCCCTGAACTATAGCGTCTGATCCGGATGCTTTTTCCGCAGTATTGATAAATGCCTCCGTATTTGCATTGGACGAATTTGCCTTTGCATAGCTTTCTCTCAAAGATTCAAGACCCGATTGGAAAAAAAGAATAAAAGCCGTTAAGAATGAAAAAATTAGCTTCATTTTGCTGTTTTTTGGTAGTTTACTGACATTTTTAATGCAATAGTCTCGCCAAAAGATGTCGTATTTTTTACTTTCACTTCTTCTTCGGTCTGAGTGATATCGAGTTGGAGTTTCAGGTCCGGTGTTTCAAACGGGTTAATGATCGCCATAAATTTCACGTTGGATGCCGTTTTTAGAAATAGAGGTGACCCTGTGAATTCTTCAGAAAGTTCTTTTACGATCTGCATCATGCAAACTCCCGGTGTCACAGGATTTCCGGGAAAATGTCCCTTGAAAATATCATGATCTTTATTCAAAGAAATGTTGGCAATATAACTTCCGTTTTCTGCCTGTTCATATGATTGTAAAGTATAAAAATCTGTAAGAATGGTCTGCATGTTATTCTGTTTCAGTTATTTGAAATAGTTTTATATTGATCTTGAAATCTTTGTGTTGAAGGTTCAAGCTATCCGCGAAGATATGTTTTTTTGCATCAAAAGTAAAATCGATTTTTTCCTTATTATTTTTCGTGTAAATGATTCGTTTCAATAAACCATTTTCTTTGTTAAAGAATAAATAATAGATTTTTTTGTCAACTTTAGAAAGATAAATTTTCGAATTGTCATTTTCAAAGCTTTCACTGACAGGATATTGTCTTTTTAAAAGCTGTTGGAAGTCGTTCTTTAAAAAGTTAATGACGATTTTTTTGTCTAAATCAGGAAGAACATAATTCAGCTTAAAATCATCATCTGAAATTTCAAAATCGATTAATTTATTTCCGAAATCTGAAGTGAGGACAACACGGTGTGTCGTTTCGTTAATTTTTTTTAATATCAAAATTCCGCTGACATGATTTTTATAAATATCCATCTGACATTTATAAACATAATCTTCGTTGGAAGAAAAATATAAATTCTCAACTGTTTTTTCAGAATTGGAAACAGATTTTGCATCCGCCAATTTGTAGGTTTTACACGAAACGAACAGTAAGAAAACCAGGCTATAAACTGAATTCTGAAGCAGCAATCGGCGCATTGATTTTGGTGTTTTTGAAAACAATATTCGTTGTATCTCCCGAATTTTCCGTCATGTTAACCTGCGAAACGGTTGATTGTCCTTTCGGAAAACTCAATTCGATCTGCTTAATATATTTCAACAATTGAGCTGATTTCGGGGTAAATTTTGCAATGTTGAAATTCGCATTTTTTAAGTAAGTCACAGAAAATTCAGGATCGTTGAACATTTGTCCGTTTGAACTTCCGACAATCAGCTTATTGATTTTTTCAAAAGTTTTACTTTTCGCATCAACAGAAGATTTTTTCCCTTGGTCATTGATGAAAATTTTATTATCCTTAAAAACAATGCTGTACTGATAAGGCTTTGTGTACTTCCAGCTCAGTATATTCGGAGTTTTTAAAGACATTTTCCCGTATGTTACAATGCTTTTATCCAAAAAATCCATCTTCTTGGTTTGGGTAAAATCTGCCTGTAAGGTTTTTATTTCTTTGGTTTCCGAAGAAATTTTAGTTACAAATGCTTTTGCTTCCGCTCCCGACATTGCTGTGTTTTGAGCAAAGACAAAAGTCGAAATTAATAAAAGAGTGCTTAAAGCTATATTTTTAATCATTGTTTAACGTCTTTTAAATTTAACCACAAGGATGACAAGGGTTTCACAAAGGATACTATTAAAGAATATTTATTAATAATTCTTGTGTTCCTGGCGAAATCTTTGTGTTCTTAGTGGTTTTCAAATTTATCAATTGTAAAAGTTGAATAATTTTTATCCTTCAAAAATACTAATAAATCCACCAAAACATTGTACGTTTTTTCCGAAGTATCATGAAGAAGAATGATACTTCCTTTTTTTAATCCTTTGGTGACTTTACGGTAAATTTTTTTCTCATCTTCTGTAATTGTATCGAGAGAACGGACATTCCAGCCGATGCTTTTTTTGTGGGTTCTTTTAATTGCTTTTGCAATATTTGGATTAGTAACACCAAAAGGAGGACGATATAAATGAGTTTTTAAATTCCCGATTTTTAGCATCACTTCATCACATTTTTCAATCTCCTCAACCATTTTTGAAGTCGATAAAAATCCGGTATTGTTGGAATGTGAAAGAGTATGATTTCCAATAGTATGACCTTCTGCAATAATCCTTTGAAAAGTTTCAGGATATTTTTCAATCTGCTTTCCGATACAAAAGAAAGTCGCTTTTACGTTATTTTCTTTTAATATATCTAAAAATTTCGGAGTGAATTCGGTTGGTCCATCATCAAAAGTCAAAGCTACTTCCTTTATTTTCGTTCTTTTATGAGTAATGTTGTTAACGAAATATCCCAATTCAATATCGAAAGAACCCCAAACGACAACCGCAGAAAACAATAAAAAACAAAACAAATACACCCAAAAAGTTCCGTGAAACGCATAAATAAAAACGTTACAGAAAAGATAAAATAGGATAAATGGATAATGTTTCATCTTTATTGTTTTTGAATTTTGGTTTAAAATATCCGCAATTTTATATGCGCAATGTCATTCTGAATGGAGCGAAGCGAAATGAAGAATCTCAACTTAATATTCTTAATCCTTAAATAAATTCTTAATGTTTTAAATTAAGCTAACCATTAAGTTTTAGTTTAGATGTTAAGATTATTAAGAGATTTCTCCTTCGTCGAAATGACAAATTCGCTGTTTCTTTTGCTGAGTGAAACGCCTTTACCTCAATTTTATGATTGATTCATTGGAGTCGGCGAAACTTCGTTTTGCGAACGGAAAATATTTTCAAACTTTTAAATAAAATCCTTGCGCTCTTTGCGTTAAAAATAATCCAACAAATTAAGCTTTCCTCAACAAAACTAAGCTATGATCACTTCCACCAAGATGATTATAAAGTAAAATATTTTTCACCTTATCTTTCTTCACAGAATTAATCATCATCACTTCCGGAATTTCCTGATTTTTAAGAATATGACAAGCCATAAACGTTGAAAAACCACTTGCTGTATTGAATTCTCCGCTCAAATGTTTATAATACAACAAAGCCGAATTTTCAAACAAATTCATTGCTTTCGTGTAATAAACATCCGATTTCGAGTCTCCGCTAAAACCTAAAATCACAGCATCAATATCATTTTTAGACAAATGATTTTTAGCTAAAAAATCTTCAATAAACTGTGCCGTTTCTTCCAAATCTAATTGACTATTGATCTGAATGTCTTGTAATTGAGCATAGGAATTTTCTGTTTTATCTTTTCCTAAAACAAAAAAATTGGCACCTTCTCCCCAAATGACACCATCTGTTGTTGAGTTCAGATAATCAACGGGAAGATTTTCTTCTTTTTTAATGGTCTTGTTTAATGTATACAATTCCATTGTCCGATCGGTTTGTTCGTCTGTTGAACCTACCAAAACGTTTTCCGCCTCGCCATCATTGATCTGTAATTTTGCATCCAAAAACGAAAATTCCAGTGACGAAGATGTGTTGACATACGTGAAATTGTACGCGTGACATTGCAGACCTAACGCAATTTGTCCGGCAACCGTATTGTGTGTGGACTGAATAAAAAACGTAGGAGTCAGAAATTCTTCGTTATTATCCAATACATTTTTCAGAAATTTTTCAGAATCCTGGGAACAGCCCATTCCTGTTCCGACGATAATTGCGTCGGGATTTTCGATTCCGGCTTCTTTTAAAGCATATTGAGAAGCGACGGAACTCATTTTTACCGTTTTAGACATTCTTCTGCTGGCTGCAGGCGGAATGAATTCCTTGTAATTGGGTTCGATCGCTTTTAAAACCTGAGATGAATTTTCGGGCTTAAGATTTTGGAAAAAATTTTCATTTAAAGTGTCCTGAACCGAGATGCAGGCTGCACTGTTGATGTAAACTGCACTCATGATTTTGAAAAAATTAAAGTTGAACAATTTCCTCCAAAGCCAAACGAATTGGAAAGAACGTGGTTAATATTTTTCTCTTTGAGTTCAGTTACAGGCGTTAAATCAAATTCTTCCATTTTGGTTTTAAAATTAAGATTCGGGAAAATAAGATTGTTTTGAATGGCCAATAATGAATATACCGCTTCAATTCCTGCTGCTGCTGCCAAAGTATGACCCGTAAAAGCTTTCGTAGAACTGAATTCAGGAACTTTATTTTCTCCAAAAATTCGGATCATTGCAATGCCTTCCGATAAATCATTATTCGGCGTTGCCGTTCCGTGAACGTTGATATAATCGATGCTTTCTTTATCTAAACCTGAGACTTTCAATGCTTTTTCCATGGCTAAATAAGCACCTTGTCCATTTTCCGAAGAAGCGGTTTGGTGATGTGCATCGTTCGCATTTCCGTATCCTGAAAGATAACCGAGAACTTTTTTGTTTTCTTTTTTCACAACTTCATCAGATTCCAAAACGATGAAAGCGGCAGCTTCACCAAGATTCAGACCTTTTCTGTCATTGTCAAAAGGGGTATTGTAAGAATCTGTAAGAATCATCAGCGTATTGAACCCATTCAAAGTAAATTTTGAAAGAGAATCTGTTCCGCCGACAATCACACGATCCAAAACGCCGTTTTTTATCAGTTTTGCCCCCATCATGATCGCATTGGCTGCAGACGAACAAGCTGTACTGATGGTTGAAACCATGCCTTTTAGCCCAAGATAATCTGCAATCAATAACGATGAATTTCCCGCATCGTGAGCGTCAATATATTTTTGCTTTTCAGGGAAGTCTTCGTAAGTGTAGAAATATTTTTCGGTAACGTCCATTCCGCCAACGCTGGTTGAAGAAATCAGCCCGGTTTTATATTCATTAATGTCGGAAATTCCGGCACTTTCTACAGCTTCTTTTGCAGCCATCATGCCTAACAAAGAGGTTCTTGTTGCATTGTTGTCTTCACTTAACTGAAGTTTTTGCACAAGTTCCTGATTAGACAATTTTATCTCGCCTGTTTTGATATTTCCGGCATGACGGGTTTCAAATAAACTAATATCTGAAATTCCATGTTTTCCGGATTTTAGCGAACTCAAATTTTCCTCCACATTGTTTCCAATGGCGGAAATAATGCCCATTCCTGTTATGGCAATTTTTTGACCCATTTTTACAAAATGTAACAAGATATCCATGTAACAGTTTATCAATTACTAGACTGCTACATTGATACATTGGTATATTAATTTATTTTGTTCTGTTTTCTTCAATGAATTTCGCCATTGTATCGATCGAAGAGAAAATTTCTTTCCCTTTTTTCGGATCGGCTAATTTGATTCCGTATTCTTTATCCAAAAGCACGATCAATTCCAGAGCGTCGATAGAATCCAACCCAAGACCTCCGCCGAATAACGGATCTGTATCTTTGATTTCTTCTACTGCAACGTCTTCTAAATTAAGAACTTCGATGATTTTGTGCTTTAATTCTTCTCTTAAGTTTTCCATAAAATTAATTTGAAAATATGTTAATGAGACAATTTGAAAATATATTCATCAGATATTTAATTTAAATTAAAAATTTCTGCTAAATAGTTGCTGTATTTTATTGACATGTTTTTACATTCTCAAATCAGCACATTTTCAAATTCTCAAATTTATAATGTCAGCAAATATACAAAAGCTTTATAACTTTCCTGATAGAGTTCTACCCAGCCACACAATACTTTATCAGCCTTACCCGACTGTAAAATCTGTGCTGCGTAATCGTTTAAAAATTGTTCATCAAATTCGTCCAAAACGAAAAAAGCATTCTCTGTCTGCATTTTATGTTTGATGCTGATTTCACCCACACAAATATTAGGCAAAGTATACACAAAAACGGCAGGACTTGGAAAATAATTTTCCTGAGAATTGATGCTTTCCTGATATTTGAAATCCGTATCTAAACTTGATGATTTATTAGCAAAAACCAATGCTGTCCTGCTGTGGTTTTCGTCTTTTAAAATCATTTCGGAAGCAAGAAAAGCGAGTTTACTTAAGTTATCCATTTTATGAAATTTAGGATAGTTTAATTCTAAACTTTTATAAGCTTCTTTCGCAAAATCTGAAAAATTTTCAGTTGGGGTTTCAAAAATAATGCCGTTGTTAAGAATGATTTTTGATTTTTCTATGGTGCAAATGTCTGTTTTCTTCATCGTTTTCATTTTAGCATTTTTCTAAAATAATTGCTGCATTACACCCACCAAAACCTGAAGCCGTTTTCAAAATATATTTGATTTCTGCGGGTTGACTTTCTTTAATAATATTCAAAGTTTGGGAAGTTCCCGTTTCTTCAAAGTTTTTAGATGAAATTAACGTGCTTTTCAACGCGCTTTCCATTGAAATAATACTTTCTAACAATCCTGAAGCTCCTAAACAATGTCCGTAATAGCCTTTCATACTGTTCAGAGGAACATTTCGCAATTCCATTCTGTTGAAAGCGATGGCTTCCATTTCGTCGTTGTATATGGTTGCCGTTCCATGGGCAGAAATAAAATCGATTTTTTCTGCTGGAATATTGGCTTCTGTCATAGCATTTTTGATACTGGCAAATAATCCGTCACCAGTCCTTGATGGTCCCGAAATATGGTTCGCATCATTAATTGCTGAATCTCCTAAAACTTTAAAACTAAATTTTTCGTTTGAGATTGCTTCGTCACTTCGTTCCTCGCAATGACTAGTAATATAAACCGCCGCCGTTGCTTCACCAATATTGATTCCGTCACGGTTTTTATCGTATGGTTTACAAATTTCTGTTCCAATTGCCTGAAAAGAGTTGAATCCCGAAATTACAAACTCAGAAATTTCGTCTCCGGCAATGACAAAAGCATCTTTATATTTTCCTGCCTGGATCATATTTTTCGCAACAGCAATCGCCATAACTCCTGAAACACAGGCATTAGAAACCACAATCGGTTTTGTTTTAAATCCGAAAAAGTCAGCAATTTTTTGAGCCAAGTTTGAAAGGAAAACGCCTTCCGGTAAAGTTTCCTGATTTTTTAATAAGCTGATATTTCCTTTTGTAGTTGATAAAATAAAAGCCGTTTCTTCTGAAATCTGATGTTTTTCAACCAAAGGTTTTAAACTCAACAAAAACATTTTTTCAAGCCTTGTGAATTCCGTACTGTCATTCTGAGCGGAGTCGAAGAATCTATTAAATTCTTCGTTCAGCTTTTCGGAATCAATCATAGAAGCATAAAAAGGCTCCTGATTTTCTATGATTTTATGTAAAGCTACGCCGGATTTTCCTTCCAAAAGAGCATTCCAGTTCGAAGAAACATCAAAACCTAAAGGCGTAATGCAGTTGTAATCTGTAATGTAAATTTCTTTCCTCATGATAATCCCATTTTATCTTTCCAGGCCTGAAAAAACTCAGGATTATACAAACATAAATTATTGTCAGAATCCAGAAAAACCTGAATCGTTTCTCCAGAACAGACTAATTTATTGTCTTCGTTAAAAAGCTCGTATCTGTAAATCAATTTCGCTGAAGTTGAATTCACGAAAGTTGTCACAATTTTGAAAGTTTCACCATATTTTAATGGCAGAAAATGCTCGCATGTGCTTTTTACAATCGGTGTTACAAATCCTGCTTTCTGAATATCAAGATAGGTCAAACCATGCTGTCTGCCGAAAGCCTCTCTGCCGTCTTCAAAATACACAATATAATGTCCATGCCATACAATCCCCAATGGATCTGTTTCGTTGAACCTTACGCGGACTTCTTCTGTACAAGTTAAATTTTCTTTAGACTGCATTTTGTTTTCTTTTTTTTAACACAAAGGGTACAAAGGTTTTCACAAGGTTCACAAAATAAATTTCCACATTTTCTATTTGCGTTAAAATACTTATGTTCTTCTCGGTTAATAAACCCTTAAGTTCACAAAGTTATATACAATGTTCACAATGGTTATTCTAAATTTTATATCGTTCAAACATTCTTCGTATGCGCTTTCTAAAAGTCCAGCTCCAAGTTGGCGATGAACTTTTAATCCGGAATCAAATATAACTTTTGAAATCTCATTTTCATTCATATTATTTGTGTTTTTCAGATTTTTATTTTACCACAAGGAACACAAAGTATTTCACGAAGAACACAAAAATTATCTCAAAGGTTTCAAATAGTTTATTTATTTGTGCTCTTTGTGATAAATCTTAGTGACCTTTGTGGTTAAATTTAAACTGCATTTTGTTTTCTTTCGTAAAATAATGAAATAGCGACCATGGCTATATAAAATAAAAATAGGAAAGTAATTTCTTTCGCAATTCCGCCGATTCCGCTGTTTCTTAAAATGATATCGTAATACGCATTCAAGCCCCAGTTCATCGGAGAGAATTTGGCGATGGTCTGCATAAATTCAGGCATTAAAAATACCGGAACCCAGATTCCGCCGACAGCCGCCAAAACTACAACGGAGGTTGCTCCAAATGGCGCAGACTGTTCCTGTGTATCGGCTACTGTTCCCAATAAAACTCCAAATCCAATCGCTGCCAAACCTGAAAATAAGGTCACAACTATAAGCTGGAACATTTTTCCTGTCACGTCAAACTGTGGTAAATCCATGTAAGGGAAAAGGTAAATTCCTACTGCGACCATCAGTAAAAACTGAATAACACAAATGATAAGATACGTAAATGTTTTTCCTAAAATATGAATAAAATAGGGAGTCGGACTGATCCTCGCTCTCACGCTCGTTCCCTGGCTTTTTTCTTTAACTAAATTAATAGACAATGGCACAACAATAAAGAAAATCGCAAACAAAGCCCAAGCCGGGACGTTGTGCTGAACGGAATTCGGCATGACATCCATGTTGCCTTTTTTCGGTGTGATTTCTTTAAAGCTGATCAAATTTTTATTTTCTTCCAGATTTTCTGTCGTTCCCAACTGATCCTGGAAAGCTTTGTAAATCTTTTTATTTTCGATCTCAAAAACCATTTTGTTCACAGCATTCATCACATTGTTTTTGAAGCCGATATTGGTTGCCGGATCGAAATATAAATGAATATCTTTAGCTTTTGAAACCGCTTTCTTCACGGCGGAAGAATCTGTTTCCAGACCGAATGAACTCACGATGGTCTGAACTTTAGAATCAATATTTGAATTGATATCTTTCGTTAAATTCTTAGGAATAACAATCGCCATTTGATAGTCGCCGCCAAAAACAGCATCCTGAGCAGATTTTTCCGTATAATTGGTCAGTAACTCAAATGTTTTGCTGCTTTCGAGTTCCTGTTTTATATTTTTTGAAACTTCAGACTTATCGTTATCAATGAAAATGATTGGAATTTTTGAGCCTTCCAGATTTTTGAAAGTAGAATCCTGAATCAAGGTAATCGTGATAATCAATAATAAAGGCATCACGAAAATAATGACAATTCCTCCGATATCTCTTTTCAGCAAAAGGATTTCCTTAACGAAACTTCTCCACAGTTTATACAACAACATCTCTTAATTCTTTTCCGGTTAATGAAATGAAAACATCTTCTAAGTTTTCGGCATTTGTTACTCTGTTCACCAATTCTTCAGGACTTCCCACCGCATGAATTTTTCCGTGATCGATGATGGCAATTTTTGTACAGAATTCCTCCGCTTCTGAAAGGTGATGCGAGGTATAAATGATACAAGTTCCTTTTTTATTCAGATCCAAAAGATGATCGATGATAGCTTTTTTTGACTGAACATCAACACCAACAGTTGGTTCGTCAAGAAATAAAACTTTAGGATTATGAAGGGTTCCCGCGATCAGATTGCAGCGACGCTTCATCCCTCCGGAAAACTGTTCTACTTTTTTATCTGCGAATTTTGACAAACCCATGATTTCTAAGGATTCATCAATAGCATGTCTTAATTTTTTGTGACTTAAACCATACAGACTTCCGAAAAACATTAAATTTTCTTTAGCGGTCAAAGTCGGATACAAAGCGTATTCCTGCGGAACAATTCCGATGATCTGTCTTAATTTAAAACCGTCTTTTTGCGGTGATAATCCGTTGATTTTAAAACTTCCTGATGTAGGCTTTATCAAACCCGAAAGCATGGAAATCAATGTTGTTTTTCCGGCTCCGTTTGGACCTAAAATTCCGTAGATTTCGTCTTTATCAATATTCAACGAGATATCATTTACAGAAAACTCTTCTGCATTTTTATATTTTTTATATAAATTTTTAATCTCAATAAAGTTCTCCATTTAAATCGCTTTTCTTAATTTTTTATAGAAAGCTTCTTCCAGATCTGCGATATGAAGCATTGTTTTCGAAAGCTGATTATAAATATCGCTTTTTGAATTTCTGTTTTTGTAAACTCTGGCAATATCCACCGCAAAATCTCTCCAAAGATCACCGATTGCTGTAATTTCTTTGGAAAGTTCTCTTAACTCATCATTTTTAAGAATCACCGCAGCTTCCTGTAAGAAAGCTCCGTAAATGAATCTGAAACCACCACCTCCGGTTCCGATTTCTTCCTGCATTCTGATCAATTGTCCCAAATAATGATTGGTCGTTTTTGTCCCTTTTTTTGCAGCCCATTTCGGAATGCTATTCGCTACCCATCGCATGGCTTTTACTCCAATAATCGGAACAGGAGCCAGCATATTTTTACAGGTATCTTTGATCCCTTTTTTGATGGCTTCTTCCAGGTTTACATTTTCCGGAATGTAAGTCGGGTAGTACATATGACCTTTTGGCGGAAGAGCGCCTTTTGCATATCTTACTTTTTCCAGTTCGGCTTCGGTAAGCGTCGTTGTGTAATCCATCACAGGATCACTGATCAGGAATTTTCCGTTTTCTTTTCCGTAAACGACAAGATTGTGAGCATTGAAATGGAATTTATATTCTTCAGGAAAATAAGTAAGATTGAAAACTCCTACCTGAAGTCCTGTCGGGATATTATTTTCTAAGTTTTTTTCCAGCGCTTTCTGAGCTTCTGCCGGATTTGAGAATTTGACTCTTTTAATTTTTATTCCCAGTCTTTTTGCCGCTTTGCTGAAAATCGCACCTGGCATCGGGCGATAACTGAAACCGGGAGCGAAATTCACTTTTAAAAAAGGAAGATACACAAAGAACAGTCCGGAACCGATTCCGAAAATCATGGGTTCGCTGAGTTTTAACCCTTTGTTTAATAGTAAATTGGAGGCAACACCGTTTTCGCAATGAGCGGTCTGATGGTGTTCAAAATTAAGTTTCATTTTTTTGCTTTTCTCTTTTTATCGCAGGAAATAATTGCATCTGGATTACGTAGAGACTCTTCCTACATCAGAATGACAAAACGAAATAGTTTTCTACTTTAAATTAATTATTTACCGTTAAAGTTTTTTAATTCATCCACTGAAATACCAAAAGCGTCGGCATATTTTTTCAGTACGGATTCACTTAGTGTTTTAAAAATTTTCGGTTTTGCATGTCTTTTTACGCGCCATTGCCACATTCCGACATAGGCTGCCAAAACCTGTAGATCCATTTTATTCAGCTCCATGAAATAAATAATCGGACTTACGATATTATTGGCAACATTTTGTTTTGCTTCTTCAATACGCTCATGAATCAGCTCCATCGATTCTTCCAGTGCCGCTTTTTTGGCGTCCCAGCCAATGCTGTTGGCTGTGGTGTAATTATCATTTTCATCCGTCACATATAACACTTCGGTCATGTTGGCCGACTTCAGGTTGCTTTCGTCTTGAGGAAGGTCTTGTTTTTTCATCTGAAAATATTGATATTATACTGTGCGGATCAAAAATTTTTGTCTGTTTTCTGACTCAAGGAATCAGTTGGCTAAAATAATAAAAATGCAGGACATAGGATAATGAAAAAATTCCGCAAAAAGATTAAGGATGTGTTTCTAAGAAGAAATGAGTATGGCAGGGCAGTTCCCAGAATAAAAAGGCGGAAAAGATAAAATCCTTCCGCCTGACGATTAATTTTTATTTGTATCTTATTTGCTGACAACCAGTTTGTAAACTGATTTTCCGCTAAAGTAAACTGACAGTCCAAAGAAAAAAAGAATTCCCATTACTCCGAAGAATTCTATGAATCTCATGAATACATTAGGTTCTTTTGCATCACCATCCATTAAAAAGCCTATAGTGGTAAGAATTGCAGAGCCTGTAAAAATGTTTAAAATTTTTCTTTTCATGGTAGATTTTTAAGTTGTACTTTTCATAACGACACAGTTGCGGTTTTATTTTGCGATAATTTGAGCTAATAAAAGTTCTATTGATTTTGAATTAACTAAAATTGTAACAAAAGCACAGTAAAATCTACCCATTAGTTATAAAATAAATTCCAATATGAAGAAATTCTTTATTTCTGTTTCAGTTTTCTGTATGATCAATGCGATGGCTCAGAAGTTTGAAACTCAAAAATTAACCGATAATCAGGGCTATGCTTACGAAACGGTAAAAAATGACCAATCGGGAGTAAGAGTATATACTTTAAAGAACGGTTTGAAAGTCTATCTTGCCAAAAACGAAGATGCACCGAGAATTCAAACGTATATTCCGGTAAGAACGGGTTCTAATAATGATCCGAGCGATAATACAGGATTGGCTCACTATCTTGAACACATGGTTTTCAAGGGAACTTCACACTTGGGAACTCAGGATTGGGCGAAAGAAAAAGCATTACTTCAGCAAATCTCTGATCTTTATGAACAGCACAAGGCAGAAAAAGATCCGGTTAAGAAAAAAGAATTATACAAAAAAATCGATCAGGTTTCTAAGGAAGCTTCAAAATATGCAATTGCCAATGAATATGACAAAGCGATTTCTTCTTTAGGAGCAACAGGAACCAATGCTCATACCTGGCTTGATGAAACGGTTTATAAAAATAATATTCCATCCAACGAATTGGAAAAATGGCTTAAAGTAGAAAAAGAACGTTTTTCTGAATTGGTTTTAAGACTTTTCCATACAGAATTGGAAGCGGTTTATGAGGAATACAACAGGGCGCAGGATAATGACGGCCGTTTGGTTAATTACGCTTTAATGGAAGCTCTTTTCCCCAAACATCCCAATGGGCAGCAAACAACAATCGGAACTTCCGAACATTTGAAAAGTCCTTCAATGGTAGCGATTCACAAGTATTTTGATACATATTATGTTCCTAATAACATGGCTGTTGTTTTAGTGGGAGATCTTGATTTCGACAAAACGATAAAGTTAGTTGACCAATATTTCGGGACTTTCAAATACAAAGAATTGCCAATGAAAAAAATGATAACGGAAGAGCCGATGACTTCAATCGTTACCAGAACCGTAAAAAGTCCGTCTGCAGCAAGAATGACAATGGCTTGGAGAACCGATTCTTACGGAACTCAGGAAGCAAGAATGGCGGATGTTGTTGCTGAAATTTTAAGTAACAGAGGTGATGCAGGTTTAATAGACCTTAATATCAATCAAAAACAAAAAACATTAGGAGCAGGCGCTTACGAATCACCATTTAAAATGTATGGTTCTTTTGCTTTAACGGTAACTCCGAAAGAAGGACAGAGTTTTGATGAAGCTAAAAAATTGTTACTGGATCAGTTGGATTTGGTAAAACAAGGAAAATTCCCTGACTGGATGCTGAAAGCAATCGTTAATGATAAGAAAGTTCAGAGAATGAAAACATGGGAAACGGCAGACGGTCTGGCTACCAATCTTTACGATTCTTATATCAACGGAAGAACATGGGAGCAGGAATTGGATGAAATCAATGAATATGAAAAGATCTCAAAAGCAGATGTTGTAAAGTTTGCCAATGAGTTTTTCAAGGATAATTACGTTGTCGTTTACAAAGAAAAAGGAGTTAATGATAAACTGGTAAGAGTAGAAAACCCTGGAATCACGCCGATCGAGCTGAACAGAAGTGCACAATCACCTTTCCTAAAGGATATTTTAGCAATCAAACCTGCGCCGATTCAGCCTGAATTTATTGATTATAAAACCGCAATCCAGACTTCTCAGATCAAGGATAAGAAAATCAGCTTTGTTAAAAATAAGGATAATCAGATTGCTCAGGTAAGTTATATTTTCCCTTTCGGAACAGATAATGACAAAGAATTATCTTTGGCTATCACTGTTTTAGAATATCTTGGAACCGATAAGTACACTCCGGAGCAATTGAAGGAAGAATTCTATAAATTGGGAATTTCAAACAGTTTCAGAACTTCCAATGACCAAACGGTGATTACTTTGAGCGGTCTTGAAAGCAATATGCCAAAAGGGGTTGAATTGATGAACCATCTTTTAAGCAATGTAAAAGCAGACAAAGCGATTTACGATCAAACGGTAAAAACAATTCTTGAAGCGAGAGATGTCGCTAAAAAAGACAAAGTAAGAATTATGGCGGCTTTGAGTAATTATGCGAAATACGGAAAAGATTCCAGAATGACGGACATTGTTTCCAAAGAGCGTATGCAAAGTATTAATGTCGCTGATCTGATGAAGAAAATCAAGACCATCAGCCAATATCCTTACGAGGTTTTCCTTTACGGACAGGATCAGAAAAACCTGGAAAAAGCTGTAAAACCTTATATTGCCAATACAACTTTACAGCCTGCGAAAGCAAAAGTATATGCTGAGCCTGCAACGGAAGGAAAAGTATATTTTACCAATTATGATATGGTGCAGATGGAAATGTCCAAAATTGCGAAAGGAAGCAATGTGAATTTAGGAAACTTCGGTAAAGCTAACGTTTTTAATGAATATTTCGGACGCGGATTGTCTTCTATTGTTTTCCAGGAGATCAGAGAAAGTAAATCTTTGGCGTATTCTGCATATGTTTCTTATGGTACAGCAAACGAACTGAACCATCCGAATTATGTAACAAATTACATCGGAACTCAATCTAACAAATTACCGTTAGCAGTAACGGCGATGAATGATCTGATGGCACAATTGCCACAGATTCCGGCTCAGTTCGAAAATTCTAAAGGCTCTGCACTGAAACAGATTGCATCCAACAGAATTAACAGAACAAGTATTTTCTTTAATCAATTAGCATTGAAAAAATTAGGGGTTGATTATGATATCAGAAAAGATATTTATTCTGAAATTCAAGGATTGACGTTGCCTCAATTAACTAGTTTTTATGACACAGAAATCAAGCCATTAAAATATAATACAGCCATCATCGGGAAAAAAGAAAACCTGAATATGGAGTCTATTAATAAAATGGGACAGTTTACAGAAGTTAGTCTGGAAGAGATTTTCGGATACTAATTTTTAGTTGACATAAAATTTGAAAGTGGGGTAGAAATGCCTCACTTTTTTTGTTCCGGGTATTTAAATAGCGAAAAAGGGTAATTGAATGGTATTCATAAGTACAAGAAATTTGTTCATAATAATTAAAAAACGATATTATGAGACAAATTAAACCTGCTTTATTTACTATTGTAGATAAAAAATTGAAAGAGAATGGGGCAGCTCAAAAAGCCATTGAAGAGAAAGATGCACGAAGCTTATTGGTATATGCAGCTGAAGCCTGTGTCGGTGAAACAGAAGAAGGTAAAGATAATTATGGAACTTTTGTTGAACTTTGTCAAAAGACGGTAGATAATGAGGCTAAAGGTGAGTCTTGGTGTATGGGATTTGTACAAAGTATGATTTCTTACGTAGAAACAAAATTAGAAATTTCTTCGCCTGTTGCGACTTCTGAAAATTGTTTGAAAGTATGGAAGAATACTCATAAATCTAAAATCGTCAAGCAAATTCCTAAAAGAGGGGCGATAGCGATTTGGAGAGATGTTTCAAATTCTCAAAAATTGGATTCTCCTATTGACAGTGATAGAAAGATATATAAAGGTAAGGGACACACTGGTTTTGTACTTGAATATGATTATAATCTCAAAGTGAAAACGATGAAAACCGTAGAAGGA
The DNA here is from genome assembly GCF_900129245.1 of Chryseobacterium arachidis. Lineage (GTDB taxonomy): Bacteria > Bacteroidota > Bacteroidia > Flavobacteriales > Weeksellaceae > Chryseobacterium > Chryseobacterium arachidis. The sequence goes on along the minus strand of NZ_FQUT01000006.1, from coordinate 35,902 downwards.
AATACAAATGTTGCCGGATCTGGAACGAGAGATGGAGTTTTTAGAAGGAATGATAGAAAAAAAAAGAGAAATATCGGGAAACTTAGAAGTTGTAGGTTTTATAATTCCTTTTTAAGTTTAAACTGTTAAATGAAACGAAAGCTGCTCAAAAGAGCAGCTTTTATATGTTGTAAAGCAAGTTTTTTATGACTTCACTTCCTGAATAAACAGATTAATTTCACCCTTTATCAGTAACTGATCACCAACAAAAGTTTCACAGGAAATCTGGCAGATGTTTTCAAACTGAGAAACCAAAGATGCTTTTGAAATAATCTTGTCGCCGACTTTCGGTAAAGCAAAAACTTCAATTTTCTTGATATTGGTAATAAAGCCGATTACTTTTGTATCTGCATCAGGATTTTCGAAGAAGCTTTGCCCTAGAATGGATGAACAGGTTTGAGCTAAATTTTCAATTAATCCCGCTTCAACGAATTCATTGTTGTGAACAAAGATGTTGTCTTTTTTGATTTCAAAGGAAGTAATCACGTTTTCCGGGGTTAATTCCAGAATATAATCTGCCATCAGCATCGGTTCCCGGTGCGGCAAAAAGTTATGGATATTGATGATATTTTCTTCCTTGATTTCCATTCAATTATATATTGTTTTGAATTAAATTTTTAACGCAAAGTTCGCAAAGATTTTTTGACTGCTAAACGTTTTTAAGTTCGCAAAGGCGTTTGACTATGTCGAATCTTCGATTTCACTTAGCCAAGATCGCAAAGCTTTTAATTCAAATATTTAAATATTACATTACAACCGTTTTCATCTGCGATTTTGCAATCACCTCATCGTTGATTTTCGTTACGATATCAACTAAAGTTACGCCCATCATTTCGTTAATGATAGACACTTCTGAAGTTAGTTTGTCTCCCAATTTCGGCAACTGTATGGCTTCAAAAGTTTTGATAGCGCCAATGTAACCGGTTGGAGCTTCTTTTCCCAATAAATAATATTTGTAGCCGGTGTGCAAAGCCACGCTTTGTGCCTGATGTTCCACCAAACCTGAAGCTTGAAAAATCCCGTCCTGAACAAAAATGTTTTCTTCCTTTACTTCAAATCCTGATACCAACTCTGTTTCGGAGTATGCTGCAATGCTGTTTACCATGACGAAAGGAAATCGCTGTGGAATTAAGCTTTCCACAAAGCTTTGGTCAGATGTAGGTAATTTGTTTTCCATTAGCAAACCGTTAACAAAGCACAAGAATAAGCAAATCTTCCACTTTCAGGAACGCAAAGAAGTACTTTTTCTCCTTTTTTCAGCTTCCCTGAATTCATTAATTCTTCCAAAGCGATAAAGATAGATCCTGCTCCGATGTTTCCAACTTCAGAAAGATTGTAGAACCATTTTTCCCAAGGGAAATCCAGACCTACATTGGCAAATTCTTCTTTTAAACCTTCTTTAAAATAACCGGAAGAAATATGTGCCAAAACATGATCAACAGTCTCCGGATCAAGATTGTGCTTGTCGAAAGATGATCTTAAACTTTCAGCACCCTTTACCAGAATATATTTATCTAAAATTTTTGTGTCCTGCTTTAATGCAAAAATAGACTGTTTCAGCCATTCGTCTGATGGATAATCTGCCCAGGATTTCAGGCTTCCGTCTTCCTGCTTTTCGCAGCCCGCGTACATACAGGCTTCGATCTCGTGAGCGTAAGAATAGAAATCGATCCATTCCACTTTCAAATTCGTTGTATTTTCTCTTGGTTTGTTTTCCAATAAGAAAGCTCCGGCTCCGTCTGAAAGCATCCATCTCAGGAATTCTCTTTTGAAGGCGATGATCGGTCTCTCTTCAAGCAAGATTAGATTTTCCGCTTCATGATTGAACTTATCTGCCGTCATCCAGGCCGACATTCTTTCAGAACCTGCGCAAACGGCTTTTTCCTGAACTCCTGCTTTTACAGAAAGGAATCCGTAATTCAGAGCATTCATTCCGGAATTGCAGAGTCCTGTTGCGGTATTAATTTCAATAGATCTTCCGATGTTTAGCTCACCATGAACCATTGAAGCGTGGGAAGGCTGAATCTGATCGGGAGAAGTAGTCCCTACAGATAATAATTTCATGTCTTCCTTTTTGAAATTTTCATCAAAAAGTCCCTCAACTGCTTTTGCTGTGATCTGAGCATTGGTGTGAGTGGGGTTTCCTTCTTTGTCTAAAGCGTAATATCTCGTCGTGATTTTGTTATTTCTTAAAATAAGTGCTTTTGCTTTAGATTTTGCGCCATTTATATAACCAAGATACGTTTCCATTTCGTCATTTGAAACCGGCTCATTGGGTAAGTATTTTGATGCTTTTGTTATAAATACGTCGTACATTCTATTTTAAATTAATTCCTTGTAAATATTCTCTCTGTTTTTTTCTTTTAAACCAAAAGATAGGTGTTGTTAATAGGTGTAAAACCAATACGATAGGCGAAATAATCCATATCGCGGCCATCAAATATACCTTAAAGAATTTGATGAGCAATGGTCGTTTCTCTTTTTTCTTCATGATAAGATTAGACCAGATCGTGAAAATTTTGTTTCCTACTTTCTCAACTCTCACCAGAAATGCGCGGATTTCTACGGCTCCGTTTTTTACCAAATCCGGCTGCAGTGTATCTAAATCATTATTTTTTAAATGTTTTTCGATAATCTCACCGTACTTTACAGAACCTTGGATTTCTTCATCCGAAACTCCGGCTGCAGGTAGCATTCCGGATTTTTCTTTTTGACCTGTCGTCATCCAGCGAAGGATCGTTAATACACTTGTATAATTGTCGTGTCGGTCTACCAAAGCGATATTTCCTACCAATCTGGCTTTCATATTCTTTAAATATACTTTCAGTTTTTCCTGCGAAAACATCCACATATTTCTTGTTCCGGAAATCGTAACAATGGGGGTGTCTTTCAGGAGCTTTTCCGCATACCCACTTTTCAGAAATGAAATGATCGGTATAGACGGCGTTAAATACCAAACCTGATATCCGAAAATGATAAAATCATATTTCTTATTCAATATATCTTCTGACGGGGGAATAATTTCGCCCGGAATCTGCAGATAAGACTCCGGAAATGTATTGAAAAATACATCATTTGTCCAAGGAAAAGGAAAGTCCTTTTTCATCTGAATATTGTAATAGGTAACGTTGTACTCATCCTTTTTAGCTACAAAAGGCTGGGCAACATTCTTTACAATATCCGTCAGCTGACCGGTTTGTGAGTAATATATAACAAGTATATTTTTTTGCATTAGCTTTTTTTTCGGTTACAAAAATATGCTTTTCATATTTATTATTCAGAACTAAATACTTTTAATGATTCGGAACTGAATTGTAATGTATAATTATTATTGTTAAATGAATTGTTTTTTATATTCATAAAAATCACAGTTTTCGGAAGCTCCGCAACTTCAGCGATATTGAAATTTTCATCAGATACCAATATAACATCAATTGGCTTATCAATTTCTGTGCTGTTGTTTATATAATTAATCTTTCTTTTCTTAACTATATAGGTCTGTCTTGCAATTTCTCTTCTTTCATCATCTTTAATGAAGGTGAAAATCCTTCGGCTTGCCTGCTGAAGCGTGAGTAAAACATCTTTTTGCCCAAAATCATCTGAAAAATGTAAAATGTTTGCATCTTTCGGAATGTGTTTATTCAGTTCGTAGTAAACGGATTTGTTTTGGTTAAAATCTTCCTTCACTTCTTTTACCACTTCATTGTCCTTATATAAATAGCTTAAAAATAATTTTTTCTTAAAGTAATTTTCATCCTCAAGTTCGTTTCTCAGTTTCGCAAATTCTTCTCTGAAATATGCATTAATCTTTTTTGTTCTTTCGGAATAATTTTTTCCTAAGCTTACATCATCTTTGTGAATTCTGTCGCCAACTTTCACCGTGATTGCTCCATCAAAGATGATAAAATCCCCTTTTGGCTGAACTTCAGAATTTCCATGAATATAAACAGGAACGATATCCAACCCGAATTCCTCCGCAATATAAAACGCTCCTTTGTGGAACCTTTTCACATCATTTGTATAAGAACGTTCCGCTTCTGGAAAAACCACCAAAGAATATCCCTGATCTACTTTTTCCTTCAATTGATCCATTCCATTCTCAATTCCCTGGGAAACGGGATAAAAACCTAATGCTCTCACCAGCTTCCCGAAAACCGGAGAATTGTACACCCAGTCGTTCACCAGATAAATAATCTTATGAGTCGTCATTGCCAACGCCAACGTATCAAGAAATGAGGTGTGATTGGCAATAATTACTGCCGGTTTGCTCAGATCTTCATTGGGATTTTTAATGACTCTTTTCTTTACAAATGGATTAGAATATAATACAGAAGTTAAAAATTGAGCTAAAATTAATTTAATGATATTTAATGTTTTGCCTTTAGAATTTTTTACAAAAATGCTTCCAATGGCGGAAAATATCAATCCTCCCAATCCATAATATAAAAATGAAATTACAGAATTTAAAAATAATCTGAACGTAATCGGAGAAAGTCCTTTTTTTGCTCTGTTGGTAATTAATAATCTAAACCAGAACGGATATAATGTCGAGGTAATGATGATCACGGAGAACATTCCGATCAATGCGACCAAAGCTAATGAATGCAAAGCGGGATGTTTGGCAAAAATCAAAGAACCGATGGATAAAATTGTCGTAAAAACTGCCAGAATAATGGATGTTCTGTACGTTGGAAGTTCATTTTTTCCGGTTGTGTGTTCTTTTTGCATTGCCTGCGTAAGGAAAATGCTGAAATCGTCTCCAACCCCGAAAACCAAAGTACAGACTACCGTACTGAAAATATTTAATTCCAGTCCTAAGAAATAGAGAATTCCCGCTGTAACGACTCCCGTTAAAACAATCGGGAACATCGTTAAAACCGTCAGTTCAAAATTTCTGAAGAAGACGATGATCGTTAAAATAATCGCTAAAAGAGAATAATTGATTAATGTATTGAAGTCATTTTTCAACAAACCTAAAAAGTTTTCGTTCATCTGTTGACGATCGATAGCTAAAGCGTCATGGTTCTTTTCAACATCTTTAATGAAAGCGTCTCTTTTTTTATCGTCTACTTTTACCACATTGGAAACCGTGTAAAATCCATTTTCGTGACTTAAAAACTCAGAAATTTGAAGAGCTTTTATTGTTGAGTAGTCTTTTAACGTTAAAGTAGAATAGTTTTTATTCAAATTTTCATTGAACTGATCAAATGCATTATTGTTGAAGCCAAACTGTTTGCCATTTTTAATGAGTTCAGAAATGGTTTGATTCTTTTTATCTGCATCCCAGAATTTTTTCCACTCTTCAATCTTTTTTTGTTGATCTTTTTCAGACAAAACAACATTTCCAAGTGAATTGTAACTTATAATTTTTCCTTCCTTTTTTTCTTTTTCCAAAAACTGGCTCAATTGCGAGTTTCTCGCCAAAGCTTCTTCTTCCGAATTTCCATAAGAAATGGTATAAATCGACTTTGAAGTAATGTCGGAAAGCTTTTGCAGTTTCGCTTCACTGATTTTCAAATCCTTCGGAATATAATTAAGATCGCCAATATCTTCATTAAAACCGACATGTCTAAACCCAAAAAGACAAGCCAAAATAATCACCGAACAGCCGATAATTAAAGGTTTGTTTTTTTCATAAGGATAAGACCCGATTTTATCAATGAAATTTGTGTTGAGGTTTTCCCCTTTTTCCTTTGGTTTGTACAATTGAGGAACAATGATTAAAGCCGTTATAGAAGATAAAATGACTGTAATCGCAGCAAAAAGTCCCAGGTCTTTCAATGCTTCCGAGCGTACAAAAACCAGGCACAGAAATGAAACTGCCGTTGTTGCACTACTTAGAACAATAGGCTGTGTAATTTCTTTGTAAAGCTCTTCAATATTATTGTTGTGCTTATAATGCGTAAGAATGTGAAGCGCATAATCGATCGTAATTCCTATCAGAATAGCTCCGACACTTAATGAAATGGCGGAAATTTTATCTTTAATAAAATATAAGATCAACAAAGCCAATAAAACGGAGAAAACGGTCGGAAGGAAAACGATAAGCGGGGTAAAAACATTCCGGAAATAATAGATTAGGATCAGTAAAAGCACCGTCATCGAAATAATGACCGTATTCTGAATATCTTTTTTAATCTGCTGAGCATTCGCAACCGCAATCACGTGAGAACCGAAATAGCTGATTTCCGTCTTACCTTTGAACTGTTTGTTGATGCTGTCTTTTATTTCATTTAATTGATTGACAAATAGTTCGTTATTTTTGGTGTCGTTACTTTTATTTTTCGGATCGATGAAAAGCAGAAGATTTCTCCCGTCTTTGGTAACGATGTAGTTGTCTTCCAGTTTAAAATCTTTGCTGATATTTAAAGCGTTAAGTTTTTTAATGCCTAAAAATGTAATTCCAAGCGGATCTTTTTTAATGAATTCTTTCGTAACCAAACTTGTTGGCGAAACCAAAGAAACATAATTACTTTCAACCTGTTTGGCAATGCTGTCTTTTTGAAGTTTCCTTTCAATTTCTTTGTAATCGTTTTCATTTAAGAATAAAGGAAGATTTTGATTCACAAAATCGAAGGTTTCTGAAATTTCATTATCATTTATTTTTCCCTGAACGGAGCCAATATATTTCTGTAAAGGTTCAATTTTGGCTAAAAAAGTATCGGCAGTTTCTGAAAGCTGAAAATTTTCTTCTCCGGATTTGTTTTCAATAATCACGATGATCTTATCTGAAAAGTTGAGCTGCTTCAGAACTTTTGCGGTAAGATCCGACTTTTCGTTTTTAGGGATAATCTGATTGATATCTTCCTCAAAATTAATTTTTGAAGCAAAAAATCCGCACAAAACAGCAATTCCGACTGCAAAAAGTACAGACAGAAGTTTGTTTTTAGAAATCAGATAATACAGAAATATGAAAAACCGATGCATTGAGTTGTAAAATCAAGTTTGCAAATTTAATTTTTTCATTATTAGTTCAAAATGTTTTAACAATAAGTTTTCACTGAAAATCAATAAAATATTTAGTCTAAATCAAAAAAAAATATACTTTTGCAAAAGTTCCCGATTGATGAAATACATTTTAAAACAAAATTACCTAAGTAAAAAGCTTAGATTTTGATATGTTTAAAATATCTGATGAAAAAATAAACGGATTTTTATTTGTAATAATTCTTCCTTTCTTGCTGTTCTTTATGTCCTATTACGGATTTGAGACTTCTTACGTAGTCGGCATCAAAGCGTGGGAAAAAGCGCCTGATTTTATGTTTTCATCCGTATACGCTTATCGCGTCATTCCCAACTATCTGAGTGTGCATGTAACGGATACCGTAACTTTTGTTGTGGATAATTATCTATCTTTTGCAAAAAGTTTTCTTTTGAAACAGGGCTCTTTGTTCTACCACAGTACTTTTCTTATCAATGTTTTCTTTTTTATTCTGACGTCCATTGTTTTGAATAGGATTTTAACACTAAAACCTGTGGAGCTTGTTGCCAATCTGAAGGTGAGAAGAATGGTTCATCTCATTGCTGTGTTTTTTATTGTGATCCTGCAGTATGTTCCTACAAACTGCGATTGTATTGCGATATTTTTTTATGTGTGGGGAATGTTTTTTACCCTGCAATATTCACGGCACAGGAAACCGACAGATCTCATAGGGTTGAGCATCATTATTTTTATTTCCACTTTCATCAGGGAAACAGCCTGTCTCAACATTGCTTTTTTTGCAGCTGTTTTTATTGATTTTGAAAATTTAAAGAAAAGGAATTTCGCTTTTGTAAAAGAAATCATCTTTTTGGTCATCGCTTTTATACTTCCATACATCGGATTAAGATTAATTATTCAGCAGCACGCTTCTTTTGTGGAAGGAATTTATTTAATTAAAAATTTTACAAGTCCTTACAATCTGATAGGGCTCTTATTTGGAATATTAAGTATTTATTTCAGTTACAGCTTTTCAGATGAGGTTGGGAGAGCAATGATCATTAAATATTTATTTTTCTCTGCGCCTTATCTTATTATGATTACTTTAGTGGGGCTTTTCTGGGAAACCAGATTGTTTATGCCATTGATTCTTACGGGAGTTGTGATGGCGTCTTATCAGTTTAAAAAACATTATATCTAAGGAATGCACTTATTACATCCATACTACATCATTGCAATTATCTATATGCTGATTTTCAGTTACCAGGAAGTTTTTCATGGTAAGGTTGAAAAAAAGTCACTTTGGATTTTGGGAGTATACCTAATGGTCATCGCCGGATTGCGCGATCAGGTAGGGCCGGATTACGGAAGCTACCGTGGTATCTATGTGTATTCTGATACAAAACTCTATATTTCTATCATTATGAAGGCGCTGGGAATGCAGGGGCCGCAACCTATGGAGGTTGAATGGTTGTATGTGTTCATCAATAAGATATTGCTCAACATTTTTAATGCACCTTTTTATATTCTCACTTTTGTCATTGCCATTCTTGCGGTTTACTTTAAAGTGGAATACACACGGGAAAATACCTTTTATCCTTTTACTTTTATGCTTTTCATGTTTATCCCTGGGTTTTTTATCGGGGAAAGCGGACAGATTAGGCAGAATCTGGCATCTTTTATAGCTTATTTCGGGATAAAATATATTAAAGAAAGAAAACTTATAGCTTATTTGATATGTATATACTTGGCGGCAGGCATACATACTGTTTGTTGGGCTTTTTTACCCATGTACTGGCTGGTAAGGATACCGTTGAATAAGTTTGTCATGCTTTCATTAATCATTACTTCTATATTGTTGTCGCCTTTCGAGGTATATCGTGTTTTTGGAAGCTGGATGGCAAGTATTGCTTCCGACAGTACGGTAGCGTTGGGTCTGAACGGATATATGGATGAATCTGTCGAAAGGTTAAACGGAGCGATAGGAATTCCCGAAGTCATGATGGCTATTCTTACTTTTTTCCTTTTTGCATTCGATGAGAAGATGAAGGAGAAATTTCCATACTACGAATATCACAGGGCATATGTGGTAATAGGAATCTGTTTTTACTTTATTTTCAGAAACAACCCGATTTTTGCTTCAAGGCTGGCGGGAGCGTTTATTGGTTTTGCTTATATTATCATTCCTAATGCAATGTATGTAGTTTCGGCAAACACCAAGAAGATGATTTATTCATTCGTTATTGCACTTACGATTTTCAACTTCGTTGTATTTTCTAGTTTTAGGAATATTGTTGCCGGTAGGTTTACCTGGGAACTGTATCAAAATCATATTTTACCTTAACGAAAAGGTATGGAATATAAAAAAAGCAGCATTTGGAAATGTTGCTTTTTTATTTGTTATTTATGAAATCTATTAACAAATATCTGATTATTAAAATTAATTCAAATTAAAGCAGGTAATAACGGGTTATTAAAAAAATACTGTACTTTCGCACTGCCTGCGTTTTGAAATGGATTTTATTTATACATAATTCAAATATGTTGCTTGATTTATTATTTTTGTCGGCTCGTTTTAGAATTATATACAAAATAAATTGATTTTTTTTAATAAGGGTTTAAATGTTGTACTTCTCGTAAAACATCACAAAGTCATGATATGAAAAAGTCAGTTACAAATTTAGTGGCAATAATAGGTTGCCTGATTGTGCAAGGAATTTATGCCAGGGAAACTGCCGGTATAAAGAGAAATGAGGAGATTGAAGCATCAAATAAAAAAATATCTGACTCTTTGATTAAATCCTCAGTAAATAGTAGCAATGCATCTTTGTCTAAAGCGATGGTGGTTGATTGGACAAAAGCTCCCAACAGTTATATTTTTGATCCGGGGCAAAATAGTAATGGCCTTTACATCCCGGTGAGAAAGGCATATGCCATGTGGGAACAGGATAAATTTCTTGGGGCTGCGCCAATTCCCAACGGAAAGATTACGGCGGATGTTCTCTGGGAAGATGTGCATGGGCTGATAAAATCCGGAGGCGGATATGCCTTGGAAGTAGTGGATTCCGGGCAAAATGCAAAAATTAAAGTTCCTGTAAATAAAGCTAAAAAAGGAAATGCTGTTATTGCATTCAGAATCGATGGAGAGATTTACTGGTCATGGCATATATGGGTGACAGACGATCCGTCCAACGGTTCCAAATACAAAAGTTATCCGAATGTAACAAGAGAACGGGCTGATGGTACGGTGGAAGTAATTCCGGATACCGATTGGGGTTGGATGGACAGGAATCTGGGCTCGGTGGAGAGCTCCATCACAGCAAATGAATGGAATAGAAACGGCGGTTTATTATATCAATGGGGAAGAAAAGATCCTATTCCTCCTTTGGTATACAAAGGAAATGATTTTTACGAAGTTTCAGGATCTATAGGCCGAATAAGACACCGGGGAGCAAAAAACTTTACAGGGGCTACCAATTTTGATAACCTGAGACGGTTTGTTCCGGTTTCCAGTGCTACGTTTGCCAATAATTTAAGACTTTCTGTAAAAAATCCGGCGAGTTTGATCTATGTAAATAAAGACGATAATTCCGGAATTGCTTATTATAACAATAATGCTAATCTGATCGTCAATTGGTTTGGCAAAATGCCGGGACTGAATGACAGTCAGTTGCCCGAGCTTAATCTTTGGTCGGATAATTCACAGGGGAAAATTAATGCTAATTATAATTCTGATGCCGCATCACAGCCTTACCGAAGCAAATCCCCTTACGATCCTTGTCCGAACGGATGGAGAATCCCGTCAGCATTAGTCGCTAATTTGGCATCGTCAACGTATGTGGATGATATCAGGGTTGATTATTCTCCTTTCGGGGTAAGAACCAATATGGCTAAAAATGTTTTTGAAGCGAATAACTATCATAAAATAAAGCCAACGAATGCCGGAGTACCAAGTTTTATGACCAATTTTAAACTGTATCCGAATTTTGGATTTGATTTATCCAATGCGGGTGGCTTTAATATGGGCATTTTTCCGGGAACAGGAGCTATTGTTTTCAATGCTCACCAGGGTCAATATACCGATCAGCATCAGACAACTTTATGGACGGCTACTATGGCAAGGCATTTTGATGCAACTCCCGCTGTGAGTGCAAGATCATTATTTCTTATTCCTGATAAGATACAGCCCGATGTTTCGGATCCAAATTATCCGACTGTCCAGGGAAGATATTGGTATTTTCCTCTGGGAAGTAATTCGACAACCGATGCCGCAGGCTGCAGATGTATAAAAGATCCTTTGTATGTAGTTAACGATTATGATTTTCCTACAGAATATCTAACTGCTGAAACAGAATATGTTGAAGGTCTTAATAACCCCAATACATATCAGATCGTAAAAAGTACATCCCCAACAGTTGTCAGTATTCCGGTAAGTAAAGCTTTTGCGGTACAAAGCCAACTTTTAAACAACAAAGAAATTTTAAATACAGTTAATTTTAATAATCTTAAAGCCAATATTCTCTGGACAACCAATACTAACTTAATCAATAATGTAGCTGTTGTTAATCCATCGCCAAGTTCTTTGGGAGCCATTTCATCTTCAAGAATTTCTGTTACGGTAAATCCTAATCAAAGTGGAAATGCGGTGGTCACTCTTCATAACGGAAGTGTTTCCAATCCGGTGTATTGGTCATGGCATATTTGGGTTACTGATAATGCAGTTGGGTCCTACAACTATACTACCGAATTGCCGATTTCTTCGGTAACGAATTATGTGAATTATGTTCCAAAAGCAGACAATGTTTTCCAGACCGAATTTATGGATAGAAACCTTGGAGCTACTGACACCTTTCCTGTTGTGGCAAATCCGTTGACTCCTACGGTTGCAGAATTGGCAAGAATTAAGGCTTCCACAGGTCTTCACTATCAATGGGGAAGAAAAGATCCACTTCCTGTTTTCCAATACGCAGATGACCGGGCTTCATATCCTGTTTATTTGGGAAGTGTGACGGCGAGCGGAACGACTACTTACACCACGCTTTCCAACGCGGCTTATAATGATTTGGGAGGAAGCTATATTGTGCCTTACAATACTTATTCTAACTCTGCCAATGCGAATGTTCAGGCAGGAGATAAAGTTTCGGACAAGGTTGCCAAAGTTTTATCCTATTCGGTAAGAAATCCTTTGGTGTATATGATTCCGAGTAGTTTTGCACCTTACAACAGCGCAGTGCCTGCTTATACGAATGGAACCGACTGGCTGGCAAACGAGCCGAACCTGGCACTTGACCGATGGGGAAGAGGTGGTAAAAAATCACCTTTCGATCCTTGTCCTGAAGGATGGAGAATTCCTGATCTTACGGGCGTGGCTATTATTTCCGGAAAAGATTTCGGGTTGACACCGTGGTATAAAAAAGATAAAAATGTAGCCACCTCATACAGTATTATTAATGATTATTTAGGGCAGAGAGTGAGAAGAAGTGCTTCTGCAAGCTATACCATCGGATATATTTTCAATGATCCGTCTTACAGAATCGGGAATTATCCGAATTCGGGATCCCGAGGGTTCAGAAGTGTAATGACAAATCAGACAGCTACTGGAACTTTTAATTTTATAAATTATCAATATCCGGGTGTATGGACGGCTGCATTAAATTCAAACTATATCGGAAGACCTATCAATATCTTATTTGATGCTGCTTCTACGGCTAACAGAATGATTGCTTTTCATGATAATAATGATCCTTATTTCGGAATGAGCTGCCGTTGTGCGAAAATTAAATATGATGCCAACGGAAATGAAGAAGGGGTAATTCCGAAACTTCAGATTACATCGCTTCCGGCGGCTGCACCTTCTGCAGTTTTAAAAGCAGGTGATGTTCAGAATGTAGAAAAAGACGAGATTACGTTCTTCCCGAATCCTGTGAAAAACGAATTGCATATTCAGACCAAAGATAGCAGAGAAGGATATTTTTATCAGGTTTACAATATGTCCGGACAACTGGTGAAAACAGGGAAGTTTGAAAACGGTAAAACGGATCTTTCTTCTTTAATTTCAGGAGTATATCTGTTAAGAATTAATGATTCAAAGGAAATGGTAAAAATTATCAAGGAATAAGAGAGAAATTTAATAAATAGCTAAAGAGAAATAAGACGGCAATTGAGTTAAAATCATTATTTTTGAATGCTAAAATGATGACAACAGACCGAAAGCTGTTTTGTTTCTCTTTTTTTTTGTTCCAAACTTTTCAAACAGATTATGACGTTAGACAAGGTTCTACAATACTTAAATATCAAAATTTTAATCTATTTTATTATTGCGGTAACCGCTGTTTATACCTTACTATTCACTTATTATTATAATCTGAAAGACGATGGGTATATTTTAGCCGATTGGTTAATCAATTATCAGGATGGCGGTTTCAAAAGAAGAGGTCTGTCCGGAAGTTTCTTTTTTCTTCTACAAGATCTTACTCACATCAGGCTCAATTATCTCGTCTATTTTTTCCAGTTTTTAATTATTTCAGGATTTTTCTGGCTCTACACAAAACTGATTCGTTATAAAGTCACAGATTTACTTTATTTATCCCTTTTGTTATCATCAATAGGCTTTGTCGGGCTTTTAAATACGGTGACTTATGTTGGGAAAAAAGAATTTATTGTTTTTCTTCTTTTCACTTGGTTTGTTTATCTGTTGGATAATGATAAACTTTCAAAAAATAAAGAATTTCTTTTCTGTATTGCACTTTGTGTAACGACTTTTTTGCATGAAGTGGTTTTGTTTTATGTTCCCTATTTTGCTATCGCTTTATATTTAAAAACAGGAAAATTCGAATTTAAAAGATATATTAAATATTTTCTTTCCGTAGGAATTCCTACACTTCTGATTTTAAAATTCGGGAAAAATGTCAATGAAGGGATGTCTTTGCAGATTCTTGCAGATCGAGGCGTTCATCCTACATACGGAATTTTTTATTGGAGTATTAATGAAAGAGATTACATCAAAGAACATTTAAATGAGTATCTTTTGTATTTCATCAGTTTAGGATTAAGTGCTTTACATTTAGCTTATTATTTAAAATATCTAAATAACCGAAAGGTGATATCTATTTTATTAACAGGAGCATTTTTATTCTCATTGCCGTTATTTTATCTGGCAATCGATTGGGGAAGGTGGATGTATATTCACATGATGCTTATCATCGTTTTATTTGGATTATTATTGAAGAAAGGCAGCACTGCGACTGTATTTGAACGTATTGTTATCAACAAAAAATTTTACATTACTTTATTCATTATTATATTCTCCTTACTGTATAGAGTGGAGATGTCCGGAAAAGGCTTTACTTTCGAGGGAATTCTGTACAGAGTATTCGTTGCGCCTATTGAATTATTAAATAAAATGTAATTCGAAAAAACTATCTAATAAAAAAACTTTACTTTTGCAAAAATTTTTAGAATGTCGAAAAATTTAGTAATCGTCGAGTCACCGGCAAAAGCAAAAACTATTCAGAAGTATTTAGGTAAGGATTTCGAAGTGAAATCCAGTTTCGGGCATATCCGGGATTTGCCTAAAAAAGGAATGGGGATTGATTTGGCGACCTTCAGCCCGGATTACGAAGTTTCTGCCGACAAAAAGAAATTGGTAACAGAACTGAAAGCCGCTGTGAAAAAAGCCGAAATGGTTTGGTTGGCTTCCGATGAAGACCGCGAAGGTGAGGCTATTGCATGGCACTTGGCGGAAGAACTGAAATTGAAGCCGGAAAACAGAAAAAGAATCGTTTTCCACGAGATTACTAAAAATGCCATTCTAAAATCTATTGAAAATCCCAGAGATATTGATCAAAACTTAGTCAATGCCCAACAGGCAAGAAGAGTTTTAGACAGAATTGTTGGTTTCGAAATGTCTCCAGTGCTTTGGAAAAAAGTAAAGCCGGGATTATCTGCTGGTAGAGTGCAGTCGGTTGCCGTAAGATTAATTGTTGAAAGAGAAAAGGAAATCCGTGAGTTCATTCCGAAAGCAAGTTTCAAACTGGACGGAGTTTTCTTAAATAAAGCTGAACAGGAAATTTCAGCAAAGCTTAAAAAAGATTTCGACAAAGAAGAAGACGCAGAGAAATTCTTAGAATTATCAAAAACAACAGAATTCAAAGTTCTGAATGTTGAAACAAAACCTGGAACGCGCTCTGCATCTGCACCTTTTACAACATCTACGTTACAACAGGAAGCATCTTCAAGGTTAGGATATAATGTAACCAACACCATGCGTCTTGCACAAAGATTGTACGAAGAAGGGTACATTACCTATATGAGAACAGACTCGGTAAACCTTTCTCAAGAAGCAATTGAAGGTGCAAAAAAACAAATCATCTCAGAATACGGTGCGGAATATTCTTCGCCAAGAAATTATACCACAAAATCAGCCTCTGCACAGGAAGCTCACGAGGCGATTCGTCCGACTGATTTTGCAGTAACCAGCATTGGAGATGCTCAATTAAATAGATTGTACCAATTAATTTATAGAAGAACATTGGCTTCTCAGATGGCAAACGCTAAAATTGAGAAGACTGTTATTGAAATTGGTAATGCAAAACTTCCTCAGCATTTCGAAGCGCAAGGGGAGGTTATCATTTTTGATGGTTTCTTAAAGGCTTATGGAATCGTAAAAACAGAAGATGATGATGAGGAAAATAATGAAAAACTACTTCCGAAAGTAAAAGTTGGAGAAATTTTAGACTATAAAAAAATTACGGCAACAGAAAAATTCACAAGACCGAGCGCGAGATATACGGAAGCAGGTTTGGTAAGAAAGCTTGAAGAATTGGGAATTGGTCGTCCATCGACTTATGCGCCGACCATTCAGACGATCCAAAATCGTGAATATGTTGATAAAAGAGAAATCGATTCACAAACTCGTGAGATCGTGAAAATGTCTCTGGTAAAAGATAAAATTAAAAAAGAAGTCCTTGAAGAGAAATTCGGAGGGGATAAAAATAAATTCGTTCCTACGGACACGGGTGAGGTTGTAAGCGATTTCTTGACAGATAATTTTAAAGAGATCTTAGATTACGGTTTCACGGCAAGAGTGGAAGGCAGTTTCGACGAAATTGCCAACGGTGAACAGAAGTGGAAGGAAATGATGACGGATTTCTACTCAAAATTCCACCCGAGAATTCAGGATGTAGAAGAGCATGCAGAAAGAGCAACCGGAGACAGGCTTTTGGGTGTTGATCCTAAAACAGGTAAGAACGTTCACGCAAGAATCGGAAGATTCGGAGCGATGATCCAGATCGGTGAAACGGATGATGAAGAAAAACCGATTTTTGCTTCATTAATGGCCGGACAAAATATTGCAACGATTACTTTTGAAGAAGCGTTGGAATTATTCAAGCTTCCATTTGATTTGAATGAAGTAGACGGACAAGCTGTTTCAGTGGGGGTTGGAAGATTTGGACCTTATGTGAAATGGGGTGAAACGTACATCAGTATTCCGAAAGGTGAAGATCCGCTTTCAGTTGATCAAAAACGTGCGGAAGAAATCATCAACGAAAAGAAATTGGCAGATGCGCCGATCGCAAATTACAAAGGTGAACCCATTACAAAGGGAACAGGAAGATTTGGTCCCTTTATTAAGTATCAAAGTATTTTTATTAATGTCCCTAAAAAATATAACTTCGAAAATCTTTCTCAAAGCGACATCAATGAATTGGTGGAAGCTAAATTGGAAAAAGAGGCCAACCGTTATATTCAACAATGGGAAGCTGAAAAAATCTCAATTGAAAATGCAAGATGGGGTCCTATCGTGAAACATGGAAAGAATATTTATAAAATTCCAAAGAAAAAAGACGATACAAAATACGAAAGCGAAGAGCTGAAAGAAATTTCTCTCGATGAGGTTAAAAAATGGATTACAGATCAGGATCCGAAAGCTTTTGCAGAGAAGAAAAAACCTGCTGCGAAGAAAGCTACTACGGCTAAAAAGGTAACGACGAAAGCAAAGAAGCCTGCAGCAAAGAAATAAATAATCATTTTTAAAAAGATATGAGCACAGATATAATCTGTGCTTTTTTCATTACTTCCAGAAGTTTATAAATAAATTTTTTATCCCTTAAAAATTTAAGATTAAAAAAATGTGTATCGGCATGAAATTTGAAAAGGATATTTGTAATCTAAATATAACACCAATAAGTATATTTATAAACTAAAATTAATTTTTATGAAAAATCTTTTAAAAACTTTTCTGGGATTTTTATTATTAATGGTATTTGTTGTTTCATGTGATGATAATGACGACATGCCTATGGATAATGGAAAATCAATTACGGATCTTGTTTCTGAAAATCAGAACCTTTCCTTGCTAAAAGTAGCTGTAGTTAGAGCGGGCTTGGCTGAAACACTTGCAGCGAATGGGAATTTTACGGTCTTTGCCCCAAATAATGAAGCATTTCAGGCAGCGGGTTTAGGTACCGAAGCGGCAATTAATGCAGTACCAGTTGACCAGTTAAAAAGTATATTAATGTATCATGTAGCTATGCAGAAATATGCTTCAGGAGATATTCCTAACGGATCGACAGATATTTCAATATCAAATAATCAGAAGCTTCATATCACTAAGAACAGCAGCGGAGTTTATGTAAACGGAGCGAAAGTGGTGACGGCAGACGTTATGGCGAGAAATGGTGTCGTGCATGTTATCGATAAAGTACTTATGCCACCTACTAACAATATCGTTCAGGCTGCACAGGCAAATCCTAATTTAAGTTATTTGGTTGCAGCGGTTACACGTGCAAGTCAGGGTACAACAAATGTTGCTGCATTGTTGTCTGATGCCAATGCTTCTCTTACAGTTTTTGCTCCTACAAATCAGGCATTTATTAATGCAGGGTTCTCTTCCGAAGCAGCTATTAATGCTGCAAATCCTAATACATTAGCAAGTATTCTTACTTATCATGTTATTAATGCAAAAGTATTTTCGTCTGATCTTACCGAAGGTGCGATGCCTACTACTATAAACGGAGCTAAAGTAACAATCTCTCTTACGGGAGGGGCAAAAGTGAAAGGTAATGGAAATACAACGGCTTCAAATATAACCGCAAAAGACATGGTGGTTACTAACGGTGTAGTGCATGTTATTGATCAGGTCTTGCTTCCTTAGATAAAACTTTTTACTCTCCGAAGTCTCCTGACTTCGGAGTTTATTTGTTTATTGCGCAAAGTCGGGAGATTTTGCGTAATGGATTTACTCTTCCTCAATATTACTTACATACGAAGATATATAATTACTACTTTACAAGAACAAAAACTTTGCAATCTGCAAAGTTTTTGTTGTTTTTACAGGTGCGGATTACAAATCCGCGCTATCGAGTGCCGGAAATTAGGAAGTTGACACTAACATAAAATCTTCTATTTCCCAATAATTATCATGCAATCTTAGTTTAAATACAGCATTTCTACCGTAATAATCTTTTTTTATATGATGGTCAACAAAAACTAATGCTCTTTTTTTAGAAGGATCAAATACAATCTCTGAAAAATAGACAACACCTATCTCACATTCATTGGTATGTTTATCATACTCTGCCAGATCCAGCACTTTTGCGGTACACAAATTAAATTGATTTGCTTTTATAGAACTTCGTAGGCTTAAATTTTTAATAATATCTGGACTATTGGAAAAGTCTTTAAAAAAATCCTTCTTTCTTTGTATGTATTTTATATTATCTTCGGTACTACCTGTAGCAAAATCAGTATTTTTATTTTTAATAGAATCTATATACAAATTGCAAAATTTTTCAGGATGATTAAAAATTTCGTTGTGGGCTTTTGTCTTCTCTTCGATATATAAATCATCATTATGAACTCTTAAACTATCAAAATATTTTTTTTTACCTAAATAATCTTCTCTAAAAAAATAAGGTATCAACTGATCTGTTAAATCATTATATAGTTTTACATTAGTATCGGTAGATTGGCTTATACATTTCTTCATTTCCTCCTTACAATTCGTAATTAATAAAGAGGATAATAAAATCATAACTATTTTAGTTTTAAAATTCATACTGTTAGGAGTTTTGGATTAACAACATCATCCTTAGAATTTAAACGCAAATTATATTTGGTTTTTTATAACAATCTTTTATTTAAAATTACAAAATTTCATCAAAGAAAAGCCACGAATTGAAATTAAGTGGCATCGAATTGCTTGTGATTTTAAAGTAGAAACAAAAAATCATTATCAAACCATTTCCATTCTAAGAAAACCCGAAAGTGCAGGATGCTCTGCACAATCAATCCCATTACCTTGGCAGTAGCAAATTTTATGATATGGAACAGCCGAAAAACTTTTCACGCAAAGAATTTTTACAAATCTCAGGATTGGGGATGGCGGCGGTATTTTTCGGTTCGTCGTTTACGAGCTTATTGTCTTCGGATGAAAAACCATATTTCAATTTAAAACCAATTGGAAGGTCGTTAGCTTTGGAAGGATATTACATTTGGTGCAGTTCTCCGATCTGGGGAGAAGACGGAAAAGTACATCTCTTTTATTCCCGATGGAAAAAAGAAAAAGGAATGGGCGGTTGGTTGAAAGGTTCGGAAATTTGTCGTGCGGAAGCCAATTCACCATTTGACGAGTTTCAACATAAAGAAGTTGTTTTAGCTCCAAGAGGAGAAGGTTTTTGGGATGCGACGACCTGTCATAATCCTTTAATTAAAAAAGTCGGCAAAGATTATTTGTTGTTCTTTATGGGAAATTCTAATGGAAAAACAAATACCAAAAGAATTGGTTTAGCAACCTCAAAAACTTTAGAGGGAGAATGGAAAAGACCGGATGAACCTTTGTTGCTTCCCGGAAAAGAAGGTTCGTGGGATGATCATTGCACAACAAATCCTGCCTTTGTAATAGGAAATGACGGAAAATATTGGCTTTTTTACAAATCATGGAACACGCAAGAGTACAAAACTCAGAAAGGGCCGATCAGAGGGAACAGAAAATACGGATTGGCAAAAGCGAATTCTCCATTTGGACCTTATGTGAAAGTTTCGGAAAACCCGGTGATTGATTTTTCATCATTACCAAATAATGCACAATTGGAAGATGCTTTCGTCTGGAAACAAAAAGGGAAATATCACATGGTTGCCCGTGACATGGGATTTTTTAATCATGAATTTGGATTGCATTTAACTACAAAAGACGGAATAAAATGGACAAAACCGGAGATCGCTTATCTTAATAT
This sequence comes from Chryseobacterium arachidis, assembly GCF_900129245.1. Lineage (GTDB taxonomy): Bacteria > Bacteroidota > Bacteroidia > Flavobacteriales > Weeksellaceae > Chryseobacterium > Chryseobacterium arachidis. The sequence continues at coordinate 15,709 of NZ_FQUT01000006.1, read as the reverse complement.
GAAAAGTTATATCACAGAACCAACTCCTCCGAAAAATTTAAACCGATTCGGAAGATTGGAACGGCCAATGATTTTGTTAGATAAAGATGGCGAAACTCCCAGATTTTTATTTGGTGCAACCCAAGGCGGAGAATTTGAAACTTCTACAACGTTTGTTTTTGAGATTTTGAAGGCTTAAAAATTTAAATATAAACTCAACGAAACCTTGTTAAAGTTTTAAACTTTGACAAGGCTGATGGAAGAATATTACTACAAAGCCGTTAACAATTTGTTGATGGTTTTTTTACGCATAAAAAACGTGACATAAGTTTGAATTGATAAGGTTTTTTGTAAGTTTGTGGAAATAACGCGGATTATAAAATGAATTTTGAAGATTTTATCATTTCACCAAGAAATTTCAAAACTGAAAGCTGGCAAATCGGAAACCGAATCACGAAAGATATAAAGGAAGACAGTATTGTTCTTCTTTTTGTTTCGGATTATAGAGGTGCCAATGGCGATGCGGAGGTTCAGGATTTTACAGGAATCAGGCAGGAATTTTATAAACTTTCTCAGCTGGATTTTGAGATTCCGATTGTGGACTTGGGAGATTTGGTTTCAGGAAAATCGGTTGAGGATTCTCATTATATTTTGCAGGAGGTTTTGTCGGCTTGTCATTATAAAAGGGCAATTCCGGTGATTGTCGGAGGCTCCAATGACTTTGCTTTTTCCCTTTTTTCGGCGTTAAATTTCCATACGAAAAGCATTAATTATACTCAAATCAGCAATATTATTTCCCTGAAACAAGGTGAAATGATTAACGAACATACTTTTTTAGGTAAAATTTTTGGAGCTAAGAATTTTGCGATTAAAAATTATCATCACTTAGGGTATCAGAAACATTTAAATGAAGCCGATTCCATAAGATTAATTAAAGAAGTTGAGTTCGATATCATCCGTTTGGCTGAAATGATGAATTCTACAGAGAAAACAGAACCATTCTTCCGAAAAGCGGATCTGGTGACCGTAAATTGTGATGCGATCGAAAGTTTCAGCGAGCCTTTTTCTATGAATCCACAGGTAAATGGACTTAACCGAAGGGAGGTTTGTGCTTATATGAAAGAAATCGGACTGAGCGAAAATTTAAAATCTGTCGGAATTTTTAATTACAATATTTATTCTGAAAATCAACTGAATCACCAGCTTTTGGCACAGATGATCTGGTATCTGATTGAAGGAATCAACATCCAGAAATCTCACCCGAAAGAAAGACATTACGAAGTATTTTATGTGCTGGTTGATGACAGGCAATATGCTTTCAAGCGCGATACTTTCAGTAATCTCTGGTATTTTGGAGATGATGAAAATATAGAAAACTGTATTCCTTGCTCAAGGAAAGATTTCGACGAAGCCAAAAGAGGCTGGCTGAATGCACGACTGACGAAAATTTAATGTATGACGAACGTTCCCTCAAAAGTTTCCATCATTGTTCCCGTTTATAATGTCGAAAATTATCTGACAAAATGCCTTGATTCTCTGATCAGTCAAACGCATCAGAATATCGAAATTTTGGTGGTGAATGATGGAAGTAAAGACAATTCTGAGCAAATTATTCAGGAGTATGCTCAAAAATATCCTGAAAAAATTAAGTCTTTTAATAAAGAAAACGGTGGTTTAAGCGATGCCCGAAATTTCGGAATCGAACGTGCAACCGGAGATTATTTGGGTTTTGTGGACAGCGACGACTATGTGGCTCCAGCCATGTTTGAAGAAATGGTGAATCTTGCAGAAAAACATCAGTCTAAAATGGTAATCTGCAATATCCAGAAGGTTGACCAGAACGGAAATGTTACTCAGAAATTGACCCAAATTCCAAACATGCCTGAGAACATTGATCTGGATAAAAACTTTTCTGTTTTTTCGGATCTGAGTTATTTTGCCTGTAATAAATTATTCAAAAAAGAACTTTTTAATGGAAAAAGATTTAAAAAAGAGGCTCATTTTGAAGATATTCAGTTAATTCCCCAACTGTTGCTGGAATGTGAAACCATTGCCCAGACTCAGAATTTCCACTATCAGTATCTTGAACGGACTGATTCTATTACCAAAACTCATACTGAAAAAGGACTTGATATATTAAAAGCGGTAGAAGATGTGGAAGCGGTTTTCCGAAAATCACAATATTCTGAAAAGCATGCAGAATTGAAAAACTTTCAGATTTTCGAGGGGGTTTATTCTTTTCTGGCTTATCTGGCTTTTGTGAAAAAGGAAGAGACGTTTTATGAAATGTCTGAAAAATTGAAAATTTTTATGCAGGAAAGAAGGATAAAATTAAAAGATATCGTAAAATATAATCGTTTTGATAATAATTATCTATTATCTTTGCCTTTGAAGAAAAAGATATTTTATCTGTTGTTTTTTGCTGGGCAGAAGAAATTGATAAGAAAACTAATATAACACAAATGGGAGTGCTGTTGTTTCGGTGTTGAATCATGAATAATATTTCTAAAATCAGTGAATCTTTCTTATATTGAGACAATAAAGTACTTGAATAGAAAAAATGAAGAATTTTGAATTGTTCTTAACTCAATCGGGAGTTCCTATTTTTTACGTAAAAGTAGGACTTGGTTTTTTATTCTCGTTTTTAATCACTTATTTTTCCGTTCCTACCATTGTTAAAATTTCCAGGAGAAAGAATTTAATGGATGAGCCTGGTGTGAGGAGTTCACATTTAAGAAAAATCCCAAACTTAGGCGGGATTGCTATTTTTTATTCGATAGGAATCTGTGCGTCTATGTTTGCGTACGAACTTTTTGATCTGTATAAATTTTTATTTGCTTCTATGATTATTCTCCTTTACATCGGTGTAATGGATGATATTGTGGTGATGAGGGCTTATAAAAAGCTAGTGGCTCAGATTGTTGTTTCTTCGTTGGTGGTTATCGGGTCGGATATCAGGATCCGAAGTCTGTTTGGCATTTTCGGTGTCTACGAGCTGGAATATTTTGTAAGTATTGTCTTCAGTATCATTACATTTATAATCCTTATCAATGCGTTTAATCTGATAGATGGTATTGATGGTCTTGCCGGGGGATATTCTGTAATCTGTAGTGCCCTTTTCGGGATCAGTTATTACAGATTAGGGGAGTACAATTATCCGCTGGTGGTCTTATCAGTAATTATCATAGGAGCTGTATTGGCATTCTTATATTATAACCTTTCGAATTACCGTACCAATAAAATTTTTATGGGAGATACAGGCTCAATGCTTTTAGGTTTTTTGCTTGCTTTTACTTCCATCTGTTTTATTGATATTTTTATTGACAAAAAACTGCCGGATGTTCCCATGTATCATTTGCAGTCGGCTCCTGTAGTTGCAGTCGCTATTCTTATTCTGCCGATTGTAGATACCCTGAATGTAATAATTATAAGGCTTGCTAATAAAAAATCGCCTTTTGATGCAGATAAAAACCATATCCATCACAAGCTGCTGAAACTTAATCTTACCCACAGAAGATCCAGTTTTTACATCATTGTGTATTATCTTTTTGTAGTTTCGGTAGCTTATTACTTCAGACACACGAATGTTAATCTTTTATTATTGATCATTGTGGCTTTAGGCTTTTTAGGAGCTTATATCCCGGATTTTATTTACAGACTGAAAAATAATCAAAAGACTAATAATTAAATTTTTATTTTTGCAAACAACTAAAAAAATATGATGAAGAACCGTAAATTTTTATTCCTTCTTATAGTGCCATTGCTGATGACGACATCTTGTGTCACTACAAAAGACGTAAGGTATATGCAGCCTAATGAGAGTCTTGTTATTAATGAAGAAGGATTGGTTCCCTATAACATTCCCGTTTACCGAATCACAAAGAATGATATTTTAAATCTTAATATTGTCACAACTCCAAAAGGAGATGCTGCACAGTTCTATTCTTCTCTGAATACTTCTGGGTCTACTGTGGCTCCAACTACCAATCCAACTGCAAATGGAGGGGGGATGATATCTTCAGGAGGTGGAAACACCGGTGGAAATGTCATTTTTTATTTTAATGGTTTAAAAGTAGACACCAGCGGAGATATTAATATTTTTGGTATTGGATATGTAAAGGCTGAAGGCCGAACGATTGAAGAGGTAAGCCAAGAAATTCAGGAGAAGGTAAATGAGAATTTTCAGGAAGGAAAATCTCAAGTAAGGCTCAATACCAACGGAATTACTTTTTATGTTTTAGGAGATGTTGAAACAACGGGGGTTACCGGAGAAAAAGTAGTTCACAAAAATACACTTACCATTACTGAAGCATTGGCTATAAGTGGTGGTTTAAACAGAACGGTTGATAGAAAAAATATCGTTATTCACAGAAAACTACCAGAAGGAATCAAAACAGCAAGAATAGATCTTACAAGAGAGGATGTAATGAATTCTCCATATTATTATGTGCAGAACGGGGATGAGATTTATTTGAACACTAGAGGAAAAAGCTTAAACGGATTTGGGAAAGACCCGATCCAGACTTTAACAACAGGAGTTTCCGTAATTACTACTGCGTTATCAATTTACCTACTTCTAAAAAACCTTTAAGATCATGATTCCAGGAAAAAATGATACCGTTGAGAAAAATGATTCTCCAAAGGAAAAATACGGTTCTTTCGCTTTATTTGATATTGAACATTTTTTAAGAAGAGTTCTTAGAAATTGGTATTGGTTCGTTTTAATGCTGTTTATCGGTTACTCATTGGCCTGGGTTTACGGTAAATATTATGCACAAAATATTTATGCGTCCAACTTATCTTTAAGTATTTCCAATAATACGGCTAGTTATTTTACACCTAACCAGTCTATCAACTTTATCTGGGGACAGGGAGGAAATCAGGACGGGGTATATTTAAAGAAAATGCTTTTATCAAGAAGTCATAACGAATTCTTAGTGAAAGAGCTGGATCTTTTTGTTAACTATTCTACAAAAGGGGTTATAAAATCTACTTATCTGGATAAAGACGATTCGCCTGTTTTTCTTCAGGTGGACAATAAGCATGGCCAACAGATTAATTATCCGATTACTTTAATTCCTAAAGGAAATAAATCATACGAAGTTATTTTACCGGAAGAAGGGGAATCAAACAGTTTATACAGCTATGAGGCAGAAGGCTTTATAACTATTGATCCATTCGAGAGGCCCGCAAATAAAATTATTAAGGTTGGTGAGTGGTATACTTCACCCAATCTAAGATTTAAGCTTGTTCAGAACCCTATTGTTCCCAAAATTAAATTGGAAAATATTATTGTTAAATTAAGTACTGTTAATCAGGCTGTTAATGATATTGTTTCTAGTATAGGAGTGGAGTTTGATAAGGAAATTAATACGATTATGATTATCACCAAATCCGGATATAATCTTAACAGTACAGTAAATTTCCTGAATATGTCGGTGAGCCAGCTGCAAAAGAAAAGGCTTGCGGATAAAATAACAGTTGATAAAAATACTGATGTTTACTTGCAGGGAAATCTTGATAAAGTCAGAAAGAAATTAGATTCAAGCGCTAATGTTCTGAACTATATGAAGACCAGCGAAAAGCTGTATGATATCAAAGACCGTGACGAAAAGTCTTTGACTAAAATTAAAGATCTTGAAGCTAAAAAAGCCGATCTTGAAAGTAAAATTACATCGCTAAATCAAATAAGACAAAGCCTTGAAGCACAGAATTTTGAAAAAATGATCAGCACAACGGCTGCAGGTTTCCAAGATGGACTGTTCACTGCATCTGTATCAGAACTGAAAGCTCTATATCTTAAAAGAAGGGAAATGGCTTTAATTTATAAGTCAAATTCTGAGCCGATGAGAGAAATCAACAGATTGATTGATGAAGCAAAACTTAATTCTAACGGTGCTTTAAGAAATTATTATACAGGTTACAATACGGAAATAAATAAAATTAACCAGGAGGTAAACAGCGCCAATGCAGATCTGGCAACCTATCCGGAAAAGCAGAGAAAATATCTTGATGCGGAGAGAGGGTATAACATGATCGAGGCGACCTACAACAGTTTATTGGGAAGACAGAACGAAACGCAGATGAGAATGGCTTCAAACCAGTCTGACATCAGCGTGATTGATCCGGCGAAAAATGTGGGGCAGCCGGCGATAGGCCCTAATGTTAAAGGAACAAAGGCTGCTATCATTGGCGGATTGTTGATTCTTCCCCTTTTATTTATCTTAATTGGTAGTTTCCTGGATAGCAAGATTAGAAATATCAAAGAATTGCTTAGTGCTACAAGAATTCCTTTGTTGGGAGTAATCGGGAACAATACGAATGACAATATGCTTACCGTGCTTAATCAGCCTAAGTCTTCTGTTTCGGAGGCGTTCAGAGGGATTAGAGCGAATGTGAGATTCCTTTCAGGGGAGAATGGAGGCAGCAAAGTAATTTTGATCACATCATCAGTAGGTGGAGAAGGGAAAACATATATTTCCATCAATTTGGCTTCTGTCTTAGGGCTAAGTGATAAAAAAACAATTCTTTTAGGAATGGATTTAAGAAAGCCAAAGATTTTTGGTGATTTTAAAATTGATAATAAATATGGTATTTCCAATTATCTTACCGGTGAAGTGGAAATGGATCAGATCATTAACAAAACAAATATCTCTAATCTTGATGTGGCAACCTCAGGGCCGATTCCGCCGAATCCTTCCGAACTATTAATGAGCGAAAGGAACATCAAATTTATTGAAGAGCTTAAAAAAATATACGATTTTATTATTATCGATTCGCCTCCGGTGGGGCTTGTAGCAGATTCTTACGAACTGATGAAGTATTCTGATGCCAATATTTATGTTGTCCGTCACGAATATACAGAAAAGTATATGCTGAAGATGATTACAGAAAAGTATCATAAAGGCGAGATCAGTCATCTGGGAATTGTGTATAATGATTATAACGTAAAACAGGGCTACGGCTATGGTTACGGTTATGGCTACGGCTACGGTTACGGCTATTTTGATGAAGACAAACATTACAAGGAACCATTATTAATAAGAATAAGGAATAAAGTACAGTCTATATTCAATAAAAAATAATACATTTAAGCCCTCATTTAATGGGGGTTTATTATATCATGATAATTTTGAATCTATTAAAAAAAGAATAATTTGCCGAGTTTGTCGTTTACTTTATAACAAATTATGTTTTTTTGTTTATTTTTAACTAAACATTAAGATTATCATTAATATAAAAAAGTTTTATATTTGCAAAAATTAAATTTTAAAATAACCATAAATCCATATTCTTTTATGAATAGAAAATTATTGTTTAGCTTCCTTGCCGCTCTAGGAACTGTGGTAAGTGTTAAAGCTCAAAGAAACGAACTGGGAGTTCGTCTAGGTATGAGTAACCTAGTTGGGGATATAGGGAGAACGAATTATATTTTACAAAAGCCATTGGATTTAAGCAAGACTTCTGATTGGGGAGTTCCGTTTTATGGGGGAATTTTATATAGGTTTAATTTTAATCCTCACCAGACTGTAAGATTGGATCTTGGATACAACCAGGTTCAGTTTAACGATAAAGTTGCGAAAGAAGAGTACAGACAAAACAGAAACTCTTACGGGAAAAATAATATATACGAAGCAAGTTTGGTTTTCGAATACAATTTCTTCCCTGTTAATAATGAGCAGAAAGGTATGGTAAGCCCATACATTTTCGGGGGAATCGGGACTTTGATCTTTGATGCTCCAAAAGCGACGATGGTGAACGACTTTAGAAGAGATGCTGATGGGGTGGCGCAGGCTCCGATTAATGAATTGGATTTTACCACAACAGCAGTTTATTCTACAGGAACAAAAACTACAATGAATATTCCTTTTGGAGTAGGTTTAAAATATAAATTTAACTACAACTGGGCTATTTTTGCAGAAGCAACATTCAGATATACGCTTACAGATCAGCTTGATTACAGCAGAATATTGGATAAAGACGTTGTTTCTACATATAATTCAGATATATTAAGTCCTGTTACGGGAGGATCTTTACTTCAGACAGATGCGTATTATATTGTATCTAAAGAAAGGGAAGCTGCCCTTAGCGGAAATAGAAATGTTGGAGATATGAAGTCTAAAGATTGGTTGAATACATTTAGCTTGGGGCTAACTTATTCTTTCGGAAGACCTCCGTGTTATTGTGATTAAGATGTCGTTGATAAAAGATAAAATAGATCCGGAAAATTTACCAAAGCATGTTGCAATCATCATGGATGGTAACGGAAGGTGGGCAAAATCCCGTGGCGAAGAAAGAACCTTCGGGCACAGAAATGCCGTTGATGCAGTAAGGAATGCCATTAATGCTTGTAATGAAATACATATTCCATACTTAACACTTTACACCTTTTCCTCGGAAAATTGGAACCGTCCTGCAGAAGAAGTAAATACTTTAATGAATTTACTTGTAGAAACTTTGTTGCTGGAAGCGGAAGAAATTTTCAGCAAAGGACTGAGGATGCACGTTATTGGAAATCTTGATAAACTGCCGCCACTTGTTAAAGATCAGCTTCTCAGGGTGGTGGAATTAACAAAAGAAAACACAAAAGGTAATTTGGTATTGGCGATCAGCTACGGATCGCAAAACGAAATACTGAATGCCGTAAAAAACATCAGCGAAGATGTAAAAGAAGGAAAAATAGAAACAGAGAATATCGATGAGAAATTATTCGAAAGCTATCTGTATACTAAAGATTTTCCGCCCGTTGATTTATTAATCAGAACCAGCGGCGAAATAAGAATCAGCAACTTCCTCCTTTGGCAGATCGCTTATGCAGAGCTGCAGTTTTTAAATGTTCTGTGGCCGGACTTTACCAAAGATATTTTCTTTCAGTGTATTGTAGACTATCAAAACAAAGAAAGAAGGTTCGGAATGACCGGTGAACAAATAAAAATACAGTAAAATTTAAGAAAAGAAAGACTACGATAAAATGAAGTTTAGACTATTACCCATCATTATGTTTGTTGCTTCTGCACATTTTTATGGACAGGTAACTCCACAGGACAGCACACAGGTGAGCAACTCTGTACACGCAGAAAACCAGGCTGGAACATATACATTGAAAGACATCGTTGTAGATGGGGTTAAAAAATATACACCGGCTCAGATCTTGAGATTTACAGGTTTATCCAAAGGAGAATCTGTAGACATTCCGGGACAAAAAATCAGTAACGCTGTAAAAAAACTTTGGGATACCCAGTCTTTTTCTGAGGTTGAAGTGTATGTACAAAGTATAGAAGGCGAAACAGTAATCTTAAGATTTTACCTGCAGGATCTGAAAGACCTTGGCGAAGTGAAATTTAAAGGAAAAGGTATCGGGAAATCCAAAAACGAAAAGATGGCCAAAGATAATAATCTGAAGCCGGGAACTAAGATTACGCAAAACTTGGTTTCAAGTCTTAAAACAAATATTCCTAAAGATTTTATTAAAAAAGGGTATGCAGATGCCAAAATTACCATCGAAGATAAAGTAAATGCTGGTGATCCTAATTTAGTAGACTGGACGATCAATGTTGATAAAGGTAAAAGAATTAAAATCGATCATATCGAGTTTGAGGGAAACACGTTTGTTACCGACAGAAAGCTTAGAAAAAGTGCTTTTAAGGAAACAAAACAGAGAAGATTCGGGATTGGTGGTATTTTAAAATCGTCAAAATTCATTGAAGAAAAATATCAGGAAGACAAACAAAACCTGATCAATTATTACAACTCTCTGGGATACAGAGACGCAGCAATTGTTTCCGATTCTGTTTGGAGAAACAAGAGAAACAATTACGAAATTAATGTAAAATTAAACGAAGGGAAGCAATATTACATCGGTGATATTACCTTTACCGGAAATACAGTTTATCCTACAGAATATTTGCAAAGACATTTAGGTTATAAAAAAGGAGATATCTACGATGCGGTAGGTTTCAATAAAAAAGTAGGTGAAGATGGTGGTAAAGAAGATGATTCTGATATCAAATCCATCTACATGAACAACGGTTATCTTTTCTCAAACGTAACACCTGTTGAAAAATCGGTGAACGGAGATAAGATCAACCTGGAAATCCGTATCAATGAAGGAGAAAAAGCGGCTTGGAACAGAGTAACATGGGAAGGGAATACAACTACTCACGACCACGTTATTTTGAGAGCTTTAAGAACGAAGCCGGGTAACCTTTTCGCTAAAAGTGATATTAAAAGAACCTATTTCGATTTAGCGGGAATGCAGTTCTTTGATCCGCAGCAGGTGGGTCAGGATATTCAGCCCAATCAGCAGGATAATACGGTGGATATCAATTGGAAGCTGGTAGAGAAAGGTTCTTCTCAGGTTCAGTTACAGGCAGGTTACGGAGGTAACAGCTTTATCGGAACTTTGGGATTAACGTTCAACAACTTCTCCTTAAAGAATTTCCTGAAATTTAAAGACTTTAAACCAGTACCTCAGGGTGACGGACAGACGTTATCGCTTCAGGCACAGGCTGGACAATATTTCCAGAATTACGGGGTTTCATTTACTGAACCTTGGTTGTTCGGAGTAAGACCTACAGCTTTATCTGTAAGTTTAAATAACTCAAGAGTTAAGTATTCCGATGTATACGGATCTTCTCAGAAATTGAACATTTTCTCCGCATCTGCAGGATTAAACAGACAATTGAGATGGCCGGATGATTATTTTTCATTATACACAGGTCTTCAGTACCAAAAGTATGATTTCAAAAATTATCCTTTCCAGTTCGGGGATGCTACAGAATATTATGGTTCTGCCAATAACTTAAGTATCAACCTAGGATTAAGCAGAAACTCTGCAGGGATTGACCCGATTTTCCCGACTACAGGTTCCAATTTAGATCTTTCCCTGAAATTCACGTTGCCATATTCTGCGTTTAATAACAAGGATTATTCAACAATGAGTCCTACAGAAAAATATAAGTGGATGGAATTCTATAAAGTGAAGTTTAAGGCAGATGTATACAACGAGATTGTTGGAAAACTGGTACTTAGATCTTCTGCCGAAATGGGATTCATGGATGGGTACAACAAAAACCTGGGTGCTCCGCCGTTTGAAAGATTCTATGTGGGAGGTACCGGATTATTTGGGGGCAGATACGATGGTAGAGAGCTTATTCCTTTAAGAGGTTATGAAAATGCTTCTACGTACGGAGGAACCTCTGAAGATATTACTCCAACAGGGGGAGGTACTATTTACAATAGATTTACGTTAGAATTGAGATACCCGATTTCATTGAACCAGACGGCAAAAATTTATGCCTTAACGTTTGCGGAAGGAGGTAACGTATGGAATTCTTGGGGTAATTATAATCCATTCCAGTTGAAAAGATCAGTGGGTGTTGGGGTAAGAGTTTATATGGGAGCATTTGGTTTGATTGGATTTGATTTCGCTTACGGATTCGATAAAACAGTTACAGGAACTGAGCCTTCAGGATGGAAGACACACTTCTTGATGAACCAATCATTATAACCTATTATATGAAAAATTTTAAAATCGTTTTTTCGTTTATTCTACTTTTGATTTTCGGAGTCAGCAATGCTCAGAAAGTAGGAGTTGTGGATACAGATTATATCTTAAATAAAATGCCGCAATATAAAGAAGCGGAAGCGAGATTAAATGCTCAAATTGATACGTGGCAGTCTGAATTGCAAAATCTACAGTCAGAATATGAACGTAAGAGATCTGCATTTGAAAGTGAAAAAGTGCTTTTAATTGGCGATCAGCTGAAGCTTAGAGAAAAAGAAGTAATGGATCTCGACAAGAATATTAAGACCACTACCAGCTTACGTTTCGGAGCAACAGGCGAGATTAAAAAACTGAGAACCAATCTTGTACAGCCTTTCCAGGATCAGATTTGGGGGGCTATACAGACGATGGCCGAGAAAAATGGGATAGGCATAGTTCTTGATAAAACAAGTAACAATGTTCTTTTCCTTCAGAAAAGATTCGACTATTCAGACAAAGTATTAGATATTTTATTAAAGGATACCACGAAAAAGGAAAAATCTAAAGGAAAAAAATAAAAGTTTAACTTTTATTACATTTACAGATCTAAAAAACAAATTAAATTATTTATTTTACCAATTATGAAAAAATTAAGTGTATTATTTGCAGCGGTAATGATGGTTGTATCGGTAGGTATGGCAAAAGCTCAAAAAATTGCTACTTTAGACGTTATAGGTGTTCTTAATGCAATGCCTGAAAAGAAAAAAGCGGATACTGATCTTAAAGCTTTCTTAGATACTAAACAAGCGGAAATCAAGAAAAAAGCGGATGCAGGACAGGCAAAACTAAAGCAATATTCTGAAGAAGCTCCTAAGAAAACTGCTGATGAGAACAAAGCTAGAGAAGCAGAATTAGCAAAAATGCAGGAAGAAATCCAGCAGATGAATGATAAAGCTCAGAAAGATTTTGTGGCGAAACAAGATGTAGCTTATGAACCAATCGAGAAAAAACTGAACGATGCAGTATCTAAAGTTGCTAAAGCAAACGGATACGAATATATTATGGATGCAAACTCTGCAGCTTTCGTATTCAAAGGAGGTGCGGACGCTACTGCAGCTGTGAAAAAAGAATTAGGTATTCAATAATTGTTAGAAATTAACAAACATTTATAAAATAACCATCTCTCATCGAGGTGGTTTTTTTATTTTTGCAGAATGGAAAGAGAAGTATCAACCACGGTAAAGGTGCGCTTTAGCGATTGCGATCCGATCGGTCATTTAAATAATGTAAAATATCTGGACTATATGTTCAATGCAAGGGAAGATCATGTGGAAACATTTTATGGTTTTACCTACGAAGAATATACAAAGAAGACCGGTTGTACGTGGATTGCAATTCAGAACGAAATAGCTTACCTGAAAGAAGTACGCTATAATACCTCGGTTGTGATCAGCAGCAAGACTATTGAAGTAGGAGAAAGAACCGCAAAAGTTGAAATCTTGATGAAAAGTTCAGATGAAAAAACAATTCATGCGGTCTTGTGGGTTACGGTGATCTATTTTAATGTGAAGACAAGAAGATCGGAAGTTCATCCCGAAGATATCAAAGAGACATTCAACAAATTTTATGTCGATCTGGAACAGAAAGAGTTCCAGTCAAGAGTTAAATTTTTAAGAGTACAAAACGCAAAAAATTCATAATGAAAAAAATTTTAGTCATTGGAGGAAACGGACAATTAGGAAACTGCATCAGAAAGATTGCACCCGATTTTGAGCTGGATTATGAGTTCACTTTTACAGATTCCCAAACATTGGATATCACCAGCGAAGATCAGATCACCAGCTTCTTCTACGACAACAAACCTGATTTTTGTATCAACGCATCCGCATACACGGCAGTAGATCTCGCCGAAACGGAAAAAGAGAAAGCTTTTAGGGTAAATGCTGAAGGTGTTGCTTATCTTGCTCAGGCTTGTAAGGATTTTAAAACAACTTTTATTCACGTTTCCACAGATTATGTTTTCGATGGTGAAACCAATTTGTGCTATTCTGAAGACGATTTCACAAGTCCAATCGGAGTGTATGGGGAATCAAAGTTAAAGGGGGAGGAACTGGCTTTGGAAATCAATCCGAAAACAATTATTTTAAGAACCTCGTGGCTATATTCTGAATTCAACAAAAATTTTGTGAAAACGATGCTGAATCTTTTCTCTCAAAAAGACGAATTGGGAATCGTATCTGATCAGTTTGGGCAACCTACGAATGCCAATGATTTAGCAGAAGCCATCATGAATATCATCGAAGCTCCACAAAAAACATACGGCATTTTTCATTTCTCAAATTATCCGGAAACAACATGGTTCGAATTTGCTAAAAAAATCGCAGAATTTTCTGGATCTACCATTAAATTGAATCCGTTAACTACCGAACAATACCCAACTCCGGCAAAAAGACCGAAAAGAAGTACGATGTGTTTGGATAAAATTGAAGAAACCTATAAAATCGAACCTAAGCATTGGGAAAACAGTCTGGAAGAATGTGTGGAAATCCTTTCAAAATAATTAGTAAAGAATGAAAAAAATATTAATTCTCATTTCCGTTTTTCTAATTCATTTTTTTAATGCACAAAATGTGTACTTAACAAAAGTTGAAAAAACGAAGGAAAATGTAGAGAAATTCTTATATAAGATTAATGAAGAAATAAAAGATGCCGAATATTTGGGAGAAATCGAAGTCCAGGGTTTCTCAAAATATGATGATGAAGTTTTTTCGATGATATATAAAAAGGCAAAAGAAATCGGCGCCAACACTTTTACAGTGAAACCATTTGACAATGTTGATGGATCGCCCCAAAACTTTGATCCGGCACACTATCGTTTGAGCTTATATTATTTGCCCAAAGAAAAATTGTCTGATCAGACAGGTAATATGTACATCTTTGCATCATCCGAAAAAGAACAGAAAATTAACATCAATAAAAAAGATTATATTCTTTCACCAAGATCTTACATAGTTATCAAGACAATTCCAGGGGAAGTTTACACAATATCCACTAAAAAGCTGTTGGGTTCCACTATTAAAACACAGACAAAAGAAAACAGTTCCAATCAGTATTTTCAGATTTCAGCAACAAAAATAAAATCCGACGAAAGTGGAGTAGGAGGATTAAATTTAAAAAGCGGCGACATCATCGGACTCGAAAAATCATACGCAGAATTTTTAAGTGCTATATATAATAAAGAAAAGCAGGGTAACTAAACTCTGCTTTTTCATTTTTTAAACGATATAGGGTAACTCCTTGTTCTTACGAGGAGCGTAGCGACGAATGATCTCAACTTTAAAACATTCCAAAACATAACATCAATATCAGGAAAATCTAATACGACATCCTGTTATCCTTAAATTTCCCGCTCTCAAACTCACAAACTCGCCCACAAACTCTTAAACTCTCCAACTTTTTGCAATTTCTTAAGAGCTACTTCCATCTTTCCACTGTATCTTTTTCGTGACGGCATCCGCTTCGCTGCGGCCGCCCCGAAAAAGGATGCCGTTTCAATCTGGGCTAGGGAGCGAGCCCTAATCTGTATAGTAGTACTTACGACAGAACTTGTTATCCAAATAAAAACAATATGCTTCGTAAATCCTTTCAAGGAGCTCTGCGACGAAGCAATCTCTATCAGCAATTCTTCAGTCAAAGCAAATAAAACTCCCTTAAAAAAAATCTGCTCAATCTGCTCCATCTGCGAGAGAAAAAATTTCGATCCACTATTTACAAGACGAGTATTGTAAAAATCTCATTTCCATGATTGATCTCAAGATAATAAAAGATATCATTAAAACTCCATTTTTATATCCTTTTGTTATCATTTGCTGAACGAAGTGCCTTTGCGAATAAAAAATAAAACGCCAACAATAGCCACCCTCGTGGTCATTGCGTTTACAATTATTATTTTTATATAAAAACAATTACTCTGATTCTAAACAGATCATATTTCCTCCCAAGAACCTTTCTTTTTCCTTTATCTTTTCTAATTCAAGCACCTTTGTGTCACCCAATCCATCCTTTATCAAACGTTAGTTTAAAAAACATAAAATTATTCTCCCACAAAAACAGAGAGTTACCCTTAAATATGAATCAAAATTGAATTTTATGTTAAATATATTTGGAAGAGTAGCGGTAAAGGTTCTATCTTTGCCCCACTGAAAACGAGAGTAGATCAGTAGCGCAGAAGTAAACAGAACAAAT
>NZ_FQUT01000027.1 GCF_900129245.1 Chryseobacterium arachidis | reverse complement strand
TCTATGAGACTTTTAATAAAAACTGGCGGCGACCTACTCTCCCGCGTTAGCAGTACCATCGGCGCTGGTGGGCTTAACTTCTGTGTTCGGAATGGGAACAGGTGAGCCCCACCGCTAAAACCACCCTAAAGGTTGTATATAAGGTTCAGGTTGCAGATCTTTGGTGTTAGGTAGTAGCTTTACTGCTACCTGCTACCTTGTATCTATCATCTGATACCTGTTTTATCGGTAAATTTCATCACAAAGGCAAAACCAGTGTCGCACTTATAAGGCTTAAGTTAATTGATCATTTACAATTAATAATTAACCATTATATTAGGCTATAAATCTACGGGTAATTAGTACTACTCGGCTATGCTGTTACCAACTTTACACCTGTAGCCTATCAACGTGGTCATCTCCCACGACCCTTAAAAGATGTCTCATCTTGAGGCGAGTTTCGCACTTATATGCTTTCAGTGCTTATCTCTTCCAAACGTAGCTACTCAGCGGTGCACCTGGCGGTACAACTGATACACCAGAGGTTTGTTCAATTCGGTCCTCTCGTACTAGAATCAAGCCCTCTCAAACATCTAACGCCCGCAATAGATAGAGACCGAACTGTCTCACGACGTTCTGAACCCAGCTCGCGTGCCACTTTAATGGGCGAACAGCCCAACCCTTGGGACCTTCTCCAGCCCCAGGATGTGACGAGCCGACATCGAGGTGCCGAACCTCCCCGTCGATGTGAGCTCTTGGGGGAGACTAGCCTGTTATCCCCGGAGTACCTTTTATCCTATGAGCGATGGCCCTTCCATACGGAACCACCGGATCACTATGTCCTGCTTTCGCACCTGATCGACTTGTAGGTCTCACAGTCAAGCACCCTTATGCCATTACACTCTACGCACGGTTACCAAGCGTGCTGAGGGTACCTTTGAAAGCCTCCGTTACTCTTTTGGAGGCGACCACCCCAGTCAAACTACCCACCACGCAATGTCCTTCTAAAAGAAGTTAGGCTCCAAGTAAGTAAAGGGTGGTATTTCAACGTCGACTCCACGAACACTAGCGTGCCCGCTTCAAAGTCTCCCACCTATCCTACACATTACTTACTCAAAGTCAATACGAAGTTATAGTAAAGGTTCACAGGGTCTTTTCGTCCCATTGCGGGTAATCGGCATCTTCACCGATACTACAATTTCACCGAGCTCGTGGCTGAGACAGTGCCCAGATCGTTACACCATTCGTGCAGGTCGGAACTTACCCGACAAGGAATTTCGCTACCTTAGGACCGTTATAGTTACGGCCGCCGTTTACTGGGGCTTCAGTCAAACGCTTCGCTTACGCTAACGCCCTTCCTTAACCTTCCAGCACCGGGCAGGTGTCAGACCCTATACAGCATCTTTCGATTTAGCAGAGTCCTGTGTTTTTGATAAACAGTCGCCTGGGCCTCTTCACTGCGGCCACCATTGCTGATGGCGTCTCTTCTTCCGAAGTTACGAGACTATTTTGCCTAGTTCCTTAGCCACGACTCACTCGAGCACCTTAGGATTCTCTCCTCGACCACCTGTGTCGGTTTTGGTACGGGTTGCTTCACTTCGGCTTTTCTTGGATCCGATTTCACTATAACAGCTTCGCCCGAAGGCTAGGCCTTGACACTTCCGTCCGTCTTCAATAGCTACGTCGAACCGTCCCCTTTTTAGTGTGAGCAAGTATGGGAATATTAACCCATTGTCCATCCACTACCCCTTTCGGGTTCGCGTTAGGTCCCGACTAACCCTCAGCTGATTAGCATGGCTGAGGAAACCTTAGTCTTTCGGTGAGGGGGTTTCTCGCCCCCTTTATCGTTACTTATGCCTACATTTTCTTTTCTGTCCGCTCCACAATACCTCACGATACTGCTTCGGCGCAAACAGAATGCTCTCCTACCAGATGTATCTAAAATACAAATCCATAGCTTCGGTAATATGTTTATGCCCGATTATTATCCATGCCGGACCGCTCGACTAGTGAGCTGTTACGCACTCTTTAAATGAATGGCTGCTTCCAAGCCAACATCCTAGCTGTCAATGCAGTCCAACCGCGTTGCTTCAACTTAACATATATTTGGGGACCTTAGCTGTTGGTCTGGGTTCTTTCCCTCTCGGACATGGACCTTAGCACCCATGCCCTCACTGCCGCAGAACATTTATTAGCATTCGGAGTTTGTCAGGAATTGGTAGGCGATGAAACCCCCGCATCCAATCAGTAGCTCTACCTCTAATAAACTCATTTGCGACGCTGCACCTAAATGCATTTCGGAGAGTACGAGCTATCTCCCAGTTTGATTGGCCTTTCACCCCTACCCACAGGTCATCCGAAGACTTTTCAACGTCAACCGGTTCGGTCCTCCACTTTGTGTTACCAAAGCTTCAACCTGCCCATGGGTAGATCACAAGGTTTCGCGTCTAATCCTACTAACTCATCGCCCTATTCAGACTCGCTTTCGCTCCGGCTCCGGACCTGAAGTCCTTAACCTCGCTAGTAAAATTAACTCGTAGGCTCATTATGCAAAAGGCACGCCGTCACCCAACTTGTGGGCTCCGACCGCTTGTAGGCGTACGGTTTCAGGTTCTATTTCACCCTTCTATTCGAAGTGCTTTTCACCTTTCCTTCACAGTACTTGTTCACTATCGGTCTTTCAGGAGTATTTAGCCTTGGAGGATGGTCCCCCCATATTCAGACAGGATTTCACGTGTCCCGCCCTACTCATTTATCATCTATGTATACCTTTCGAATACCGGGCTATCACCGTCTATGGCTGTTCTTTCCAGAACATTCTTCTAAATATATAAAGACTTTTGGGCTAATCCGCTTTCGCTCGCCACTACTTACGGAATCTCTTCGATTTCTTTTCCTCCGGGTACTTAGATGTTTCAGTTCTCCGGGTTTGCTCCTCTTGCGAGGTAATACATCTTCAATGTATTGGGTTGCCCCATTCGGATATCTACGGATCAATTCGTGTGTGCCAATCCCCGTAGCTTTTCGCAGCTTACCACGTCCTTCTTCGCCTCTGAAAGCCTAGGCATCCGCCATACGCCCTTAACGATTTCTTTCCTATTTTTAGGTTACTCAAGCACTTATAAGTGCTCGGTTTTCTCTTTGTGATGTCTTTACCGTTAATGTCAATGATCTTAATGTCTTCTTTTTGGTTTAGTAAACAATTGTTGTTTTTGGCTCCAATCGTCACTTTTAAACTAAACCTCCAAAACTGTGGAGAATAAGGGAGTCGAACCCTTGACCTCCTGCGTGCAAGGCAGGCGCTCTAGCCAGCTGAGCTAATTCCCCCTCTAGTTGAGTTGGTGAGTGAACGTGTTAGAGGGATGGAGCGTTAAACTCATTTACTCTAATACTCTCAAACTCCTGTACTCAAAATTAGTAGTCTCGGGCAGGCTCGAACTGCCGACCTCTACATTATCAGTGTAGCGCTCTAACCAGCTGAGCTACGAGACTTTATTAGATTTGAGATTGTCAGACTTGAGACACGAGACTTGCTTGTCTCTCATCTCACATCTTTTCATCTCTTGTCTCTCTCAATCCCTTTACTAATTTCTAGTGGGTTTTGTATTTTTTATATATCAACCAAACAAAAAACTAAAGCTTTACTTTGAAGTAAGTACAGTGTGTCTAGGACACTAATTTTGTTTATCGTCTAATGACGCTCTAAAATGAGATGTTCCAGCCGCACCTTCCGGTACGGCTACCTTGTTACGACTTAGCCCTAGTTACCTGTTTTACCCTAGGCAGCTCCTGTTACGGTCACCGACTTCAGGTACCCCAGACTTCCATGGCTTGACGGGCGGTGTGTACAAGGCCCGGGAACGTATTCACCGCGCCATGGCTGATGCGCGATTACTAGCGATTCCAGCTTCATAGAGTCGAGTTGCAGACTCCAATCCGAACTGAGACCGGCTTTCGAGATTTGCATCCAGTCACCTGGTAGCTGCCCTCTGTACCGGCCATTGTATTACGTGTGTGGCCCAAGACGTAAGGGCCGTGATGATTTGACGTCATCCCCACCTTCCTCTCTACTTGCGTAGGCAGTCTCACTAGAGTCCCCAACTGAATGATGGCAACTAGTGACAGGGGTTGCGCTCGTTGCAGGACTTAACCTAACACCTCACGGCACGAGCTGACGACAACCATGCAGCACCTTGAAAATTGCCCAAAGGAAGGTCTATTTCTAAACCGATCAATTCCCATTTAAGTCTTGGTAAGGTTCCTCGCGTATCATCGAATTAAACCACATAATCCACCGCTTGTGCGGGCCCCCGTCAATTCCTTTGAGTTTCATTCTTGCGAACGTACTCCCCAGGTGGCTAACTTATCACTTTCGCTTAGTCTCTGAATCCGAAAACCCAAAAACGAGTTAGCATCGTTTACGGCGTGGACTACCAGGGTATCTAATCCTGTTCGCTCCCCACGCTTTCGTCCATCAGCGTCAGTTAAGACATAGTGACCTGCCTTCGCAATTGGTGTTCTAAGTAATATCTATGCATTTCACCGCTACACTACTTATTCCAGCCACTTCTACCTTACTCAAGACCTGCAGTATCAATGGCAGTTTCACAGTTAAGCTGTGAGATTTCACCACTGACTTACAGATCCGCCTACGGACCCTTTAAACCCAATAAATCCGGATAACGCTTGCACCCTCCGTATTACCGCGGCTGCTGGCACGGAGTTAGCCGGTGCTTATTCGTATAGTACCTTCAGCTTTCCACACGTGGAAAGGTTTATCCCTATACAAAAGAAGTTTACAACCCATAGGGCCGTCGTCCTTCACGCGGGATGGCTGGATCAGGCTCTCACCCATTGTCCAATATTCCTCACTGCTGCCTCCCGTAGGAGTCTGGTCCGTGTCTCAGTACCAGTGTGGGGGATCACCCTCTCAGGCCCCCTAAAGATCACTGACTTGGTAGGCCGTTACCCTACCAACTATCTAATCTTGCGCGTGCCCATCTCTATCCGCCGGAGCTTTCAATATTCCACGATGCCGTAAAATATATTATGGGGTATTAATCTTCCTTTCGAAAGGCTATCCCCCTGATAAAGGCAGGTTGCACACGTGTTCCGCACCCGTACGCCGCTCTCTCTGTTCCGAAGAACAAATACCGCTCGGCTTGCATGTGTTAGGCCTCCCGCTAGCGTTCATCCTGAGCCAGGATCAAACTCTCCATTGTATGTTTGTTCTTGACTCACTCAAAGTTTTTTAACGCTTTAGTTTTTCCTTACTTGGTTGTTATATTGTATGTCAATGATCTTCAAATCTTCCGCTTTT
>NZ_FQUT01000002.1 GCF_900129245.1 Chryseobacterium arachidis | reverse complement strand
GAATCAGGCTTTAAATCTTTCACTACCTTAAAAAGAACGATTACCCGCCACTACAGCGATATTCTTAATTATTTTGAGAAGAGAAGCACTAACGCTTCAGCAGAATCCTTTAATGCAAAAATAAAAAACTTCAGAATGCAGCTACGAGGAGTAAGAGATAAATCGTTTTTCCTGTTCAGATTATCAAAACTTTTTGCTTAGTCCACAAGTTTTGTACTTGATCCCTTTTTTCGGCATAAATATGTTTTTGTACAAAAATAAACATAAAAAAAGACCTACATTTCTGTAAGTCTTTTTGGCTCCTCCTGCTGGGCTCGAACCAGCGACCCTCTGATTAACAGTCAGATGCTCTAACCAACTGAGCTAAGGAGGAATGTCCTTTGTTTTTAAGTGGTGCAAATATAGGACGAATATTTATACCCTGCAAATATTTTTTTAAATTTTTGTAAAAATATTATAATTTCCCTGCGAAGATCTTAAAGATGTCACTACCAAAGATCACTAACATTAAGCCTAACAGGAAGATAACTCCTATCATCTGTGCGTTCTCCAATACTTTTTGAGGAACAGGTTTTCCAACAATCATTTCATATAATGTGAAAATTACGTGTCCACCATCCAATCCTGGAATAGGAATTAGGTTTAAGAAAGCTAACCAAACAGAGAACATTGCTGTGAAGCTCCAGAAAGCAGGCCAGTTGATACCGATGCTTCCGTCAGCAGCTCTGTCTACAGGCATATTTTTTACAATAGCAATCGGTCCGCCTACATTTTTATACCCCTGAATTTTAGAATTAAACATAATTTTAAACTGCTTTACCTGCATGGTCAATGCCTCAATAGATCTTTCAAAACCTCTTGGGATAGCCTCTCCGAAAGAATATTTTTTATCTGTCATCACATCAGCTATTGCTTTCTGATCAACACTTACTCCTAATTTCCCATCTTTGCCTACAGATGCAGAAACTGTTTCTGGTTTTCCGTTTCTCAAAACTTCAATATTGACTGTTTTTCCTTTGTTTTCTAATAAAGTAGTACTTACTTCGTCAAAGAAAGGAGTCTGTTTTCCGTTAATTGCAACTACTTTATCTCCCTTTGTCAAGCCAGATACTTTTGCTGTCGGACTTGCCAAAGAATCAATAATCATAGGGAATCTTGGAGTGATATAAAGCTTCGCTTCTTTTTGTTTTAATACTTCAGCAACACCATCCTTGTTTACCGGAAAAGTAACTTCTTTACCGTTTCTAAGTACTGTAACGTTATCACCCAAAAGAATATTGATAGAAGCGTTTTCCAGTCTTTCAGCTGGTTTTCCATCGATAGTAATGATTTTATCACCATTCTGAAACCCCATTTTTCTGCCTGCTTCTGTTACGCCAATCCCATTATTGAACTTGGTAAGATCCGTATACATTTCACCATTGAAAAGCGAAAGACAGCTGTAAATTAACCAAGCCAGGAAAAAGTTTACCGTAACACCTCCCAACATAATAATCAATCTCTGCCAAGCCGGTTTTGCGCGGAATTCCCAAGGTTGAGCGGGCTGTTTCAATTGTTCGGTATCCATGCTTTCGTCTACCATTCCGGCGATTTTTACATATCCTCCGAAAGGAAGCCACCCGATACCATATTCGGTTTCACCTACTTTTTTCTTTACCAAAGAAAACCACGGATCGAAGAAAAGATAGAATTTTTCAACTTTGGTCTTAAACCATTTTGCGGGTAAGAAATGCCCAAGTTCGTGAAGGATTACCAGGATAGAAATGCTCAATATAAATTGAAACAGTTTGATTGCTATTTCCATTAATGCTTTTTATGTTTAATTTGCAAAGGTAACAATTATCAAAACTATGCCAAATAAAAAAGCTCCCCGAAACGAGAAGCTTTGTCATATAATGTGATGATTGCTTACAAATTAATCGAAACGCCAAGACTGCCATTGTTTCCGACTTCCGCAAAAACCCCTATTCTCTCGCTGAAAAAGTATCTGGCACCGATATGAGCCCCTAATCCAAAATTTCTTCCGACAACGCCTACATCAACGCCCGGATAAATATCCAGTTTTTCAGGTAATTGCAAAGCTTCCTTCAAATGGAAATTAACTCTTCCGAAAACAAAAGCGCGGTTTTCATCATCATTGTCTTTGTAATTATCAAAGTAAACGTTGAGACCGGCTCCCACGGAAATTAAATTATTTAAACCGTAATCATAGGTTCCTGTAATTCCTGTCCCATATCCCCAGGCACTCAGCCCCGCGTTGATTTTCTGATCTCCTTTTCCTGTCCAGGCTTGTGCATTTGTGGCTGCTCCCGCAAAAATAAGTAGGAACGTAAAAACCAATTTCTTCATAAATTTTACTTTTTACTAATTACAACTTTCTACAAAAGATATTATTTAATACATAAGTTTGATAGTATTAAAAAAAATCTTTTTCTTTTATGATTAAATTTTACTGAAATATCTTTATCAAAAATAGAACCGAAATTGCAGGAAAATCGTATTTTTATTGAAGTTTTTTAACCAACTTTATGAAGATCACAGGACTGAATTTAGATATTATCTGGAAAAATAAAACGGAAAATTTTCAATTTATAGAAAAAGAATTACAGAATCTGGAAGGTGATATTTTCCTTTTGCCTGAAATGTTTTCAACAGGTTTTTGTATGGAGGCGGAAGAAGTTTCAGACAGAAATCTGGAGTCGCTGGAGTTCTTAAAGAAAATGGCAAAAGAAAAAAATGCTGCTTTTTGTGGGAGTGCTCCGGTGGAAGATGGAGGAAATTTTTACAACAGAATGTACTTTGTTCAGCCGGATTCTCGGGTCGATTTTTATGATAAAAGACATTTGTTCTCATTTTCCGGAGAGGACAAAGTGTATACTCCAGGGAAAGAAAGGGTGATTGTAAATTATAAAGGATTCAGGATATTGCTGCAGGTATGTTATGACCTTCGTTTTCCTGTTTTTGCGAGAAATAATAATGATTATGATGCAATTTTATACGTGGCCAACTGGCCTGAAAAAAGGGTAGGAGCCTGGGAACATTTGCTGAAAGCAAGAGCGATTGAGAATTTGTCTTATGTTTTCGGACTCAACAGAATCGGGACGGATGGAAATAATCTTTTCTATCAGGAAAGTTCACATTGTTTTTTTGCGGATGGAACAGAAATTTCGCAGAAAAACGGAAATCTGGTAACTGCAGAATTAAATATAGAAGAATTGAAAGATTTCAGAAATCACTTCCAATTTTTGAATGATCGCGATTCTTTTTCGATTGAATTATAGCTTGTTCCACAGATTTCACAGATGTTAGATTTTATACAGAAAAATATACTCAACCATCTATAAATATCCGTGAAAACTGTTGGAGCATAAAAAAACTGTGAAAAAATCACAGTTTTAAGCATATTGTTGTAAAAGTTGTGTGAGTGTATTCACATCGTGCACACCACTTTCTTTATAGAGTAATTCTCCTTTTTTGAAGATCGCAAGCGTCGGAACACCCCGGACACCATATTGGCTGGCTAAAGCAGGGTATTGGTCTACATCTACTTTGATGATTCTTGCGCCTTCCCCTACATTTTCTTTTACTGTATTTAAAACCGAAGACTGCACTTTACATGGTTGGCACCAGGTTGCAAAAAAGTCGATTAAAACCGGTCTTTCGGAATCTATAATTTCCTGAAATTTTTGTGACATAGCTGAGTTTTTATTAGAAACACTTTAGTTTAGAAAGAGGTAAAGCTGAAATTTAAAATCACTTAAAAGAATGATTCGAAAGTGTCGAAACTTTGTGTCTTTAAAGATGCTTATTTTCTCAGTAAACTAAAGTGTGATTTGATTTATAATTAATTATTTTCCTGCATATTTTTCGTTCTGAATGGCTTTTACGTTTTGTAAACTTGTACCATCGTAAACTTCTACACCGTTTTTCTTTAAAATTTCCACTGCCTGATCAGCCTGAATTCCTTTATTGCAAAATACCACGACCTTTTTTCCTTTCAACAATTCAGCGCTAGTCTGAATTTCGGCTAAGGGAATGTTTATGGCATTTTTTACTGTTTCTTCCGCATACTGTTCCGGAACTCTTACATCCACCAAAACTACATCTGAACTGTTGATAACTTCTTTGATGTTGGCCTTTGGGGATTCTGTGCCGTTTGCTGTTTTACAGGCACTTATTAGAAAATTTGATGCAAGAATGATTCCAAAAATTTTCCCTTTCATTTTGTTTTTAAACTATTTTCGATTGGCAGACAAAATCAGAAGTCGGGAATTTTTCTGTTTTTTTAATTCCGTTGAACCCTCCTTCGATTTCTGTAAAGTTCCTGATTCCGTGTGAATTAAGGATGCTTGCTGCAATCATGCTTCTGTAGCCTCCAGCGCAGTGAAGAAAGAAATGCTCAGAGTCATCAATGGTATGTACCCAATCGCTGATTGTGTCCAAGGGTTTGCTGTAGGCATTATCAATGTGTTCTGCAGAATATTCTGTTGGTTTTCTTACGTCGATTACCTTTGAGTCTTTGTTGAATTGTTCTGCAAATTCTGCCGGAGAAATTCTTTTCACCTCATCGGTTTCTTTTCCTCCGTTTTTCCATGCTTCAAATCCACCTTTTAAATAGCCTAGAACATGATCAAATCCCACTCGGCTTAACCTTGTAATGGCTTCTTCTTCAGTTCCTTCATCAACAATTAATAATAAAGGATGTTTTACATCAACAATCAGGGTTCCAACCCAAGGGGCAAAATCTCCTTTTAAACCAATATTTACAGAGTTTGGAACAAAACCTTTGTGGAATTCGCCCGGGCTTCTTGTGTCTAAAATCAATGCTCCGGTTTCTTCTGCGTACGCTTCAAAATCTTCAACGGAAACTGGCGTTAACCCCTTATCCATAACGGTATCAAGACTTTCGTAACCGCCTTTGTTTAGAGCAACATTCATCCCGAAATATTTTGGTGGAGCCGTTAATCCGTCTAAAACCTCTTTAATGAAAGATTCTTTATCCGGTTGATTAAGAGCATAGTTTGTCTTTTTTTGGTTTCCTAAAATATCAACCGTCTCTTTCTGCATGTTTTTTCCGCAAGCTGACCCTGCACCATGAGCCGGATAAACGGTGATGCTGTCGTCTAACGGCAAAATTTTAGCATGAAGACTGTCGTATAAAATTCCTGCAAGATCTTCCTGGGTAAGACTTCCTGCTTTCTGGGCAAGATCGGGTCTTCCGACATCGCCTAAAAACAGAGTGTCTCCTGTGAAGATCGCTGTTTCAACACCATTTTCATCGATCAGAAGGTAGGTGGTGCTTTCCAATGTATGCCCAGGCGTATGTAGAGCTTTTATTTTTACTTTTCCGATTTCGAAAATCTGGTTATCTTCTGCGATGGTAGCTTCAAA
The DNA here is from genome assembly GCF_900129245.1 of Chryseobacterium arachidis. Classification (GTDB taxonomy): domain Bacteria; phylum Bacteroidota; class Bacteroidia; order Flavobacteriales; family Weeksellaceae; genus Chryseobacterium; species Chryseobacterium arachidis. The sequence goes on along the minus strand of NZ_FQUT01000002.1, from coordinate 547,354 downwards.
TTCAGGTTGTGCGGTTGGTCCGTAAACAATCGGGGCTCCTGTTTTCTGGCTTAAATCCAAATGTCCCGAGACAAAATCTGCATGGAAGTGTGTTTCAAAAATATATTTTAATGTTACATTGTCTTTCTCCAAACGATCCAGATAGGGTTTTACTTCTCTTAGTGGATCAATAATTGCCGCTTCATTTTCAGAGACGATATAATATGCGCCCTGAGCCAGACATCCTGTATATATTTGTTCAACTTTCATGATGTGATTGTATCCGTTTTAATGTTTTATTTGAAATACAAAAATCGTGTTTATTTTTTTAAAACAAGCTAAAATAAAAAAATCTATACTAATAGAATTAATCTATAAATACAGACGGACTCAATTAGCATTCTAAAATTCAAAAATTTAAATGTGAAGCTAAAGATAATTTTATATTTCCCATTGAAATAAAATCGTGATGACAGCCGTATTTTCGTTGTAAACTTTTTATATTTAACTGTTAAAAAAATCAAATGGCAGACAAAACACAATTTATCGAAGAATTAAATGCTAGATACACTCCGAAAGGAGATCACATTATATTAGGAAAAGGAATGTTGAACGGGGGAGTAGTTCCTGAAGTCAACGTTACGATTCCTTTAAAGACAATTAACCGTCACGGTCTTATTGCCGGAGCAACCGGAACTGGAAAAACAAAAACATTACAGGTTTTTGCAGAACAGCTTTCTCATCAGGGAATTCCTTCTCTGGTGCTGGATATTAAGGGAGATTTTTCGGGGATTGCAGAGGCGGGGACAGAGAATCCCGCCATTCGGGAGAGATACGCAAAAACACAGCTTCCTTACAATCCTCAGGCTTTTCCTGTGGAGCTGATGACGATTTCAGGAGAAAGAGGGGTGAAGCTGAGAGCAACCGTTACAGAGTTCGGACCTGTTTTATTAAGTAAAATTTTACAGTTGAATGATACCCAGCAAAGTATTATGTCTATTGTATTTAAATATTGTGATGATAAGGGATTGCCTTTAATTGATCTGAATGACCTTAAAAAAGTTCTGCAATACGTCACAGAAAATGCTCAGGGAAAAGCTGAGCTTTCATCAAACTACGGTTCAATCGCATCTGCTTCTTTAGGGGCAATTTTAAGATCGATCGTTGCATTGGAACAGCAGGGTGCTGCAAGTTTCTTCGGGGAATTAAGCTTTGATGTTCATGACTTGTTGGAAACAAGAGACGGAAAAGGCGTTGTGAATATTCTTAGAGTTGCTGATATCCAAAGTAAGCCGCAATTGTTTTCAACGTTTATGTTGTCGCTTTTTGCCGAAATCTATATGACTTTCCCGGAGGTAGGAGACAGTGGAAAACCGAAACTGGTTCTGTTTATTGATGAAGCGCATTTGATTTTTGATGAATCTTCAAAAGCGTTGGTTTCTCAGATCGAAACGATGGTAAAACTGATCCGTTCAAAAGGTGTCGGTATTTATTTTATTACACAGATTCCGGGCGATGTTCCTGAAGCAGTGCTTTCTCAGTTGGGATTAAAAATTCAGCATGCGTTGAGAGGATTTACGGCAAAAGATAAGAAAGAAATTTCAAAAGCGGTAGAAAATTATCCTACCACTGAATTTTACGATGCTTCTACTTTAATCCAGAATTTAGGAATCGGGGAAGCGTTTGTGACGGCTTTGGATGAAAAAGGAATTCCGACACCGCTGGTGCATACCTATCTAATTTCTCCGGAATCAAGAATGGATGTTCTGGATGATGCGGAAATCACGGCATTGACCAATAATTCTGCCTTAGTTGCTAAATACGAAAAGGTGGTTGATAATGAATCTGCCTACGAAATTTTAGTCAGCAGAATGGAACAGGCTGCTCAGCAGGCTGCTCCCGGCCAAAAAATAAAGCCGGTAAAAGAAGAGCCTGGAATGCTCGAACAGGTGTTGCAAAGTAAGGCGGGAAGAACTTTTACCAGTACATTAATGCGTGAAGGGGCAAAAGCTATTTTAGGGATGCTTGGTCTGGGCGGAAGAAGAAGGTAAGCAGGTGATAAATTTGTAATTTTTGGGAATTATAGGAATAAATATGAAAAAACTGGCATCATTTTACTTTATCGTGTTAGCTGCCCTTAATTTAATTATGGACAGTATTCATGTCGGTTTTCGTTTTATTGATTTAATTTTTCTTATTTTAGCAGGATTGCCTCTATTAGTCAACAGGAAATGGATGTACAAAATTTTTGGAGGAATTATTTCTCTAATCTGCTTCTATATTCTGGTTGCTGTTTTTATATCTAATTTGCAGTGGATTCAGCAAAATAAAACAGAACCGTTCTGGATGTATGGCATGGGTTATGTTATCAGCTTAATATCATTAAGTATGGGGCTTTTGATGATGAATATTGTAAAAATTAAAAAAGAAGTTGTAAAAATTTAAATGTATTCAATAATTGACATAGAGAGTAATGGTGCAGGTTACAGGAAAGAATGCATTATTGATGTTGCTATTTACAGATATGATGGTCAGAAGATTGTAGATCAATTCATTTCACTTGTAAATCCGGAAAGCGATATTACTCCTTTTGTGCAGAAACTTACCAATATTACTCCTAAAATGGTTAAAACGGCTCCGAAATTTCATGAAATTGCAAGAAGAATTGTTGAAATTACGGAGAGTACAACATTGGTAGGGCACAATATTGATTTCGATTACAGAATGCTTCGCCAATCCTTTCAAAGGCTTGGTTATGAGTTTAAAATCAATACGTTAGATACAATTCCTTTAGCTAAAAAACTTATTCCTGATGAGGTAAGCTATTCTCTCGGAAAACTGGTGAAATCTTTAGGAATTCCTCTTACAAATCATCACAGGGCGGAAGGAGATGCCCGTGCAACATTGGAATTGTTTAAGCTGTTGATTTCGAAAGATACTGAAAACGAAATTATTCAGAAGCAACACGATGAAACCAATGCGAAGACGTACATCAATAAAATCAAAGAGTTAACGCAGGATCTTCCGAACGAAAAAGGATTTGTCTATTTTCAGAATGAAGCCGGAAAAATAATTTTTTCCGATCATGTTCAGGATATCAATAAATTTTCGAAAAAGGTTTTCAATTCCAAGTCTAAAAAATGGGAAACCATTCAAAAAGATGTTGAGCAGATCAATTATGAACTTACGGGAACTGATATTATTGCTAAATTAATTCTTAACTCTAAAGGTATTAAGAAAAGAGATCCGTTGGCATTTGGTCTTTATTACAGAAACGACAAATATCTTGTTGAAAAAAATAAGCTGAACAAAGTTGAAAAACCCATTCTGAAATTCAGATCTTTCACACAGGGAGCAAAAGCGGTTGAGTTTATTACAAAGCTTGATGAATATAATGACATTGAAGTTTTCAAGAAAAAAATTGATTTTAAAAAAAGAAATGAACTTTGGTTGGGACAAGGCAGAAAATTAGGCGAAAAACTGTTTTTAATAATAGAAAACGGCAAAGTGGTTTCGTACGGTTTTTATGAACTGTTTACACAAATTCAGACATTAAGCAAGCTGTCTAAGTTAAAAATTGATTTGCAGTTTCAATCATCGGATTTGGTGAATGAACTGCAATTGGCTTTATTAAGAGGTGATTTCGAGACTCTTCCCTTACCGAAATAATAGTAATCATCATAAGATGACGGATCATTTAAAAAAAGAATCTTTCTCCATGGAAATTGGGGAACTTCTATTACAACAAAGAAGATAAGAGACTGTTTCCACCGAAGAAATTTGGTCTGGGATGGACCGTGAATTTTGCAAATCCTATTTCCGTCATTACGTTTTTAATAATTTTAACTCTAACTATTTTAATTGGAAATTGGCTGAAAGGATAGAATAAAATGCTTTTTTAGAAAGATTAAAAGTTTTTTATTCTTTTTAATTAAAAATTTAAGTATAATCTTCTATATGATTGATTTTAAATTATAAACAATTTCTCACTACCTTTGCACTTTCTTAATCAAAAAAGAAGTTTTACTTAATTTATTATGAATTCAAAAGATTTGCTAAAGATTGCCAATGAATTTGGTACGCCGGTGTATGTTTATGATGCGGAATCTATTAAAACTCAATACGAGAAACTTACATCTTCTTTTTTAAAACACACAAAGTTCTTCTATGCAGCGAAAGCACTGACAAACATCAACATCCTGAAGTATGTCAAGAACTTGGGCGCTTCTTTGGATTGTGTTTCGATTAATGAAGTAAAGCTTGGTCTTAAGGCAGGATTCCCGAAAGAAAAAATATTATTTACTCCAAATTGTGTAGACTTAGCGGAAATTGAGGAGGCAATGACGTTCGGAGTACATATTAATATCGATAACATCTCTATTCTTGAGCAATTCGGGAATAAATACGGAAATACATACCCGATTTTAGTAAGAATCAATCCGCATATTTTCGCGGGTGGAAATTATAAAATTTCAACAGGTCATATCGATAGTAAATTTGGTATTTCCATTCATCAGGTTCGCCACATCGAGAGAGTGATGAAGTCTACCAACCTAAATGTGGAAGGGCTTCACATGCATACAGGAAGCGAGATCAAAGATCCCGAAGTTTTCCTGCAGGCATTGGATATTATGCTGGAGTTGTCGGAACATTTTCCAAATCTGAAGTATCTGGATATGGGAAGCGGTTTCAAAATACCTTATCAGGACAGCGAAGAGGAAACAGACGTGAAAACGTTGGGTAAAAAGGTGGAAAAAGTAATCTCAGAATTTTCAAAATCAACGGGTAAAAAATTTGAGCTATGGTTTGAACCGGGGAAATTCCTGGTTGGAAAAAGTGGATATTTATTGGTGAAAGCTAATGTTATCAAACAAACAACGGCTACGGTTTTTGTTGGAGTAAACTCAGGTTTCAATCATTTAATCCGTCCGATGTTTTACGATTCTTATCATCAGATTGAAAATTTATCTAATCCAAAAGGGGCAGAGAGAATTTATACGGTTGTAGGAAATATTTGTGAAACAGACACTTTTGCCTGGGACAGAAAGCTAAATGAAGTAAGAGAGGGGGATACCTTGGTATTCCATAATGCAGGAGCTTATGGTTTCGAAATGAGTTCGAACTTTAATTCAAGATTAAAGCCTGCTGAAGTTCTTTTCTTAGACGGTAAAGCCCATTTAATAAGAAAACGAGACGAATTTGAAGATCTTTTGAGAAATCAGATTGAAGTATTGTAAATTTTCCTCAAAAAAAGTATCTTTATAGAACAAAATATCAATGTTTTATGAAAAAAATACTTTCGATAGTGGCAATAATGAGTTTTGCTTCAGCCTTTTCTCAGCAGACAAAAATAGATGTTAAGGCTGATAAAGATCAGATAGAAAAAGTTTATCCTAACGGGCTTGATAAATTTAAGCAGGATTTAGCGGGAAATTTACAGTATACCGCCAATGCTTATCAGGTCTTAGGTGATTTTAAACTTGATTTTTCCGTTGATGAAAAAGGTAATATTTCAAACGTGAAAATTTATCCCGAAATTTTTGATTTAACTTTTGAAAGAGAAGTGAAAAGGGATTTTTCAAGAATGAAAAAGCAATTTACATCTGGAAAAAAAGAGAATGTTTCTGTTGGATTAAGCTTTTCAAGAGGATATAAATCTTTTGATGACAGAGTAAATTTAACGGCAGATAACAGATGATAAACTTTGAAAAATAATAGAAAAGACTTTGCTTTCTGCAGGGTCTTTTTTTTTGCTTTTATAAGGAAATTTTAATGTCGGGAAGTATCTAAAACATTTATTATTCCCTAAATTTGATAAAGAATAAGTGTCTTGAAAGAGATATTTAGTTCATTCCTATCCAATTTTCCAAGTCCAAACAACCATCAAAAATATTATTATGGCTAAAAATGTAGCAGAGCAAATTGTTGAAATGCTCGAAAATGCAAATGTAAAAAGAATATATGCGGTAACGGGAGATAGTCTCAATCATCTGAATATTGCCGTGAAAAAAAGCAGCATTGAGTGGATTCATGTGAGGCATGAAGAGGTTGGTGCTTATGCGGCGGCGGCAGAAGCAGAACTCGATGGTTTTGCGGTTTGTGCGGGAAGTTGCGGTCCCGGGCACGTTCATTTAATTAATGGGGTTTATGAAGCGCATCGTTCTCATGTTCCGATGTTGGTGATTGCTTCTACGATTCCGAGTGAAGAAATGGGAATGGATTATTTTCAGGAAACCAATACCATAAAATTATTTGACGACTGCAGTCACTATAACCAAATGATTACAAGGGCTGAGCAGGTTCAAAGAACTGTGCAAACGGCAATTCAGCATGCGATTTCCAAAAAAGGAGTAGCGGTAATTGGTCTTCCGGGGGATATTTCCGAGTTGGATGCTGAGGAAGCTGCTACGTCCAATAAAATATTTAAAACAAATCCAATTATTCGTCCTTCTGATGATGAATTGGCTCAATTGGCAGGTTTAATTAATGAGAGCGAAAAAGTTACCATTTATTGCGGAATCGGTGCTGAACACGCAAATGTTGAAGTTATAGAGTTGTCGAAATATTTAAAAGCTCCTGTAGGATATTCTTTCCGTGGGAAAATGGCAATTCAGCCGAATAATCCTAATGAAGTAGGGCTAACGGGTCTGCTAGGTCTGCCTTCAGCTTATCACGCAATGCATGAAGCAGATTTGCTGATTCTTTTGGGAACCGATTTTCCATACCAGAAATTCATGCCTGTTAAAAATAAAATTGTTCAGATTGATGAAAGCCCTGAGCGATTGGGAAGAAGGGCAAAATTAGAGTTAGGGTTAACAGGTGATGTGAAGGAAACTATTAAAGCATTATTACCTTTGTTAAAAGAAAAAACGGATATTCATTTCCTGAATCAGCAATTAGAATTCTATGGAAAAGTAAAGGAAACTCAATTGACTTATGTAAAAGATTCGGGAACGGAAAATGCCATTCAGCCCGAATTTGTAGCCTATACTTTAGATAAATTAGCTAAAAACGATGCCATTTTCACGGTTGATACAGGGATGTGCTGTGTTTGGGGTGCAAGATATATTACAGGAACGGGTGCAAGAAAAATGTTAGGTTCATTTAATCACGGTTCGATGGCAAATGCAATGCCCATGGCGATTGGCGCTTCTTTAGCTCATCCGGAAAGACAAGTAATTGCAATGTGCGGAGATGGCGGATTATCAATGTTATTAGGAGATATGGCGACTATTTTCCAATATAAATTGCCTGTAAAATTAATTGTTTTCAACAACAGAGCGCTGGGAATGGTAAAGCTCGAAATGGAAGTGGGCGGAATGCCGGACAATGAGACAGATATGATTAATCCTGATTTTGCAATGATTGCCCATGCCATGGGATATCCCGGGAAAAATGTTCACAAACCTGAAGAAGTGGAAGCTGCCATTAAAGAATGTCTTGACTATAACGGGCCATATCTGTTAAATATTTTCACCAATCCAAATGCATTGGCATTGCCTCCCAAAATCGAATTTGATCAGGTTATTGGCATGACAAAATCTATGGCGCAGCTTATGCTTGGCGGAAAAATGGAGGAAGCTTTGGATACGGTAAAAACGAATTATAAGCATATTAAAGGGTTGTTGTAAAATGCTCAAAACTAAAAAGGCTACTGTTTTCCAGTGGCTTTTTTCTATTTAATTCAGATTCCTTATTTTTGAGAAAATAGTGTACTATGAATTTCAGACCAATTTTATTAACTGCCGGAGTTTTGTTTTCGGCTACATTGTATTCGCAAAAAATGAACTATCCTAAAGCACTAAAAGGAAAACAGACAGATACCTATTTCGGAACCGCAGTTGCAGATCCATTCAGAGACTTGGAAAACGATTCTCAGGCTACAAAAAAATGGGTGGATGAAGAAGTAGCACACAGTCAGAACTATCTTTCAAAAATTCCTTTCAGAGATGAAATTAAAAATCAGTTGAGAGATATCTGGAACTATGAAAAAATTTCAGCACCGTTCAAAGAAGGAGATTATACCTATTATTATAAAAACGACGGACTACAGGCGCAGTCGGTTTTGTATCGAACAAATAATAAAACAAAAGCTACGGAAGTTTTTCTTGATCCAAACAAATTTTCAGAAAAAGGAACGACTTCGCTTTCTCAGTTGTCTTTTAATAAAAAAGGAAATTTAGCGGCGTATTCTATCTCTGAAGGCGGAAGCGACTGGAACAAAATCATTATCATAGACGCTGTTACAAAAAAACAAATTGATGAAACGTTGTTTGATGTTAAATTCAGTGGAATTTCCTGGCAGGGCGATGAAGGCTTCTATTATTCAAGTTATGATAAACCGAAAGAAGGAACCGTACTTTCCGGAATGACCGATAAGCACAAAGTCTATTTTCATAAATTAGGAACAAAACAATCCGCAGATCAATTGATTTTTGGTGGTGATAAAACACCAAGAAGATATTTAGGCGCAGGGGTTTCCGAAGATCAGAGGTATTTAATTATTTCTGCAGCTAATGCAACGAACGGGAACGAATTGTACATTAAAGATTTAAAAAACGGCGGTGATTTTGTTCAGATTAACAAAGGTTTTGATATCAATGTAAGCATTGTAGATACTCAGGGCGATGATCTTTATATTTTCACAGATAAAGATGCTCCAAATATGCGTCTGGTAAAAACAACCATTAAAAATCCGTCCCCTGAAACATGGAAAGATGTTATTCCTCAGACAGAAAATGTTTTGGGAATCAATACAGGAGGAGGATATTTTTTCGCAACTTACATGATCGACGCGATTGATCAGGTAAAACAATACGACAGAACGGGAAAATTAGTTCGTGAAATTAAACTTCCAGGAAAAGGAAATATTTCAGGATTTGGAGGTAAGGAAAAAGAAAAAGAACTGTATTTTTCATTTACCAATTATATCACACCGGGAACAACGTATAAATTCAATGCAGATTCCGGAGCATCAGAAGTTTATCAGAAACCAAAAGTGAAATTCAACCCTGATGATTATGTTTCCGAGCAGGTTTTCTACACTTCAAAAGACGGAACGAAAATTCCGATGATGATCAACTATAAAAAAGGGACCAAGCTTGATGGGAAAAATCCTACAATTCTTTATTCTTACGGAGGTTTCAACATCAGCTTACAGCCTGCTTTCTCTGTAGTAAATGCAATCTGGATGGAAAATGGAGGTATTTATGCGGTTCCAAACATTCGTGGTGGTGGTGAATACGGAAAAAAATGGCATGATGCAGGAACTAAAATGGACAAGAAAAATGTATTCAATGATTTTATTGCGGCTGGAGAATATCTTCAGGGTAAAGGGTATACTTCAAAAGAATTTATGGCGCTTTCCGGAAGATCGAACGGAGGATTGTTGGTCGGAGCAACGATGACAATGCGTCCTGATTTAGCAAGAGTAGCTTTCCCTGGAGTAGGGGTTTTGGATATGTTAAGATACAACAAATTCACAGCCGGGGCAGGTTGGTCATACGATTATGGAACGGCGGAAGACAGTAAAGAAATGTTCGAATATTTAAAATCTTACTCTCCGGTTCACAACGTAAAAGCAGGAATATGCTATCCTTCCACAATGATTATTACAAGTGATCACGACGACAGAGTAGTTCCGGCACATTCTTTCAAATTTGGTGCGGAATTACAGGAAAAACAAGCTTGTAATAACCCGATTTTATTAAGAATTGAGAAAAATGCGGGCCACGGAGCGGGAAGATCAACAGAGCAGGTGATAGGCGAAAATGCAGATCTGCTTTCTTTTGCTTTGTATGAAATGGGGATTAAAAAGGTTGGAAAATAGCTTAAATATATTGAGAGTGATATTTTAAAAGATGAATATCAATAGAAACGGGCTTTAGTCCGTTTTTTTATTTTAAACAATTTAATTGACTTTAGCCGAAACTTATTCTTCAAAACAATCTTCATAATCATGTGTTCAAATCCGAAATCATTGTGGCTAAAAATTAAAAAATCAACTAAAAATTAACTCAAATTTATTATTTCAAAAATGTGTAATTTTAGCCATCTAATAAATCTGAACATATGAGAAGGGAAGTTAAAAATAAAACTCCTCAATTTAATATAACTGAAAAAAATACGGAAATCTACTTCTTTGAAAAAGATGGATTGCAACTGAAATCAGCGTATAAAGATGAAGATATAAAGAATAAAACCATCAGTGATGGTTCTCCGGGAATTGAACCTTATTTAAGAGGTCCGTATTCTACAATGTATGTTCAGAAACCGTGGACGATTCGTCAGTATGCAGGTTTCTCCACAGCAGAAGAATCCAATGCTTTTTACAGAAGAAATTTGGCGGCTGGGCAGAAAGGGCTTTCGGTAGCATTCGATCTGGCGACACACAGAGGATATGACTCGGATCATGCGAGAGTGGTTGGTGACGTTGGAAAAGCAGGAGTTGCGATTGATTCTGTGGAGGACATGAAGATTTTATTTAATGAAATCCCATTAGATCAGATTTCAGTTTCTATGACGATGAACGGGGCTGTTTTGCCTATTTTATCTTTTTACATTGTGGCGGCAGAAGAGCAGGGCGTTTCTCAGGATTTACTTTCAGGAACCATTCAGAATGATATTTTGAAGGAATTCATGGTGAGAAATACATACATTTATCCACCTGCACCTTCCATGAAAATCATTGCTGATATTTTCGAATATACTTCTCAAAATATTCCGAAATTCAATTCAATCTCTATTTCAGGATATCATATGCAGGAGGCCGGAGCAACACCCGTTCTGGAAATGGCTTATACATTGGCAGACGGACTGGAATATGTAAGAACAGGAATAAAAGCAGGAATGAATGTCGATGATTTCGCGCCAAGATTATCCTTCTTCTGGGCAATCGGAATGAATCACTTCATGGAAATCGCAAAAATGCGTGCAGCAAGATATATTTGGGCTAATTTGTTGCAACAGTTCAATTCTCAAAATCCAAAATCTTTAGCCTTAAGAACCCACTCCCAAACTTCGGGTTGGTCTTTAACAGAACAGGAACCTTTTAATAATATTACCAGAACAGCAATTGAAGCATTGTCTTCAGCGTTGGGAGGAACTCAGTCTTTGCACACGAATGCTTTGGATGAGGCCATTGCGCTTCCAACAGATTATTCGGCTAAAATTGCGAGAAATACACAGATTATTCTTCAGCAGGAAAGTGGAATTTGCGATGTCGTAGATCCGATGGGCGGCAGTAATTTAGTGGAATCTTTAACTCAGCAAATGATTGAAGAGGCCATGAAATACATCGATGAGGTGGAGCAGGAAGGCGGAATGACAAAAGCCATCGAAGCCGGAATTCCAAAGATGAGAATTGAGGAAGCTGCGGCAAGGAAACAGGCAAAAATTGATAGTGGTGAAGAATTTATTATCGGTGTAAATTCATTCAAATCAGCTTTAAAACAAGAAGCTATTGAAATCTTAGATATTGATAATACGGAAGTTCGTAGAAAGCAGATCGAAAGATTAGAGTCCATTAAATTAAACAGAAATTCCGAAGCGGTAGAACAGATTTTAAATGAAATCAGAGAGTCCGCAAAAACCGGGAAAGGAAATCTTTTGGCATTGTGTATCGAAGCAGCTCGCAGAAGAGTGACGCTGGGAGAAATGAGCGATGCCATGGAAGAAAGTTTCGGAAGATATAAAGCCAACATCAGAACAATCTCAGGAGTTTATGCCATGAATGCAGGGAAAAACGAATATTTTGAAAAAGCATTACACCTTACTCAGAAATTTGAGGAAGAGGAAGGTCGCCGGCCAAGATTAATGGTGGCAAAAATGGGACAGGATGGTCACGACAGAGGGGCAAAAGTAGTAGCAACAGCATTTGCAGACATGGGCTTCGATGTTGATGTGGCGCCGTTATTCCAGACACCGGAAGAAGTGGCAAAACAGGCGGTTGAAAATGATATTCATATTTTGGGAGTGTCTTCTTTGGCGGCAGGTCACAAAACATTGGTTCCGCAGGTTGTTGACGAATTGAAAAAGCTTGGTGCAGATGATATTACGATCGTTGTGGGTGGCGTAATTCCACAACAGGATTATGAATTTTTGTATGCCAACGGAGCCGACTTTATTTTTGGCCCCGGAACAAATCTTCCGAAGTGTGCGGTAGATATTTTGGAGAAATTTTTAAACTAAATTAACGTTTTTCAAAACATAAGTTGCACAGCTTTTGTACTGTAAGCCATAACCACAAAACAAAATATTATGGCTTATACAGTAGTTTCAGTATTTCCGCAGACTGTAGATACAGAGGAAATTAAAAAAGATTTAAGAGAAAAAGGATTTAACGAAGCAGATATTATTGTTTCCAGATCAAATGTTGAAACGGGACTTGATGATTATCAGGAAGACGCGCAGACGAAAGGTTTTTTTGATTATGTTTTTGCCCACGACGCCGAAATGTTGAATGCTTACAGAACACACAGTGTCGGGAAAAGCAATGTTGTTGTCTATGCAGATGACCTCGAGCGAGCAAAACTGGCAAAAGCTGTTCTTGATGAAAAAGGAGCTCTTGAAGTATATAGAAAACCTTCGGATCAGCAGAAAGATATTCCTGATGGAATGACCGAGCAGGAGTACAACGGGATCATTGCAAAAGCAAGACACAATATTTATTTCCTTGATCCTGAAAGAACATATAGCCCAAACAGCAGAGGGATGGAAGATACGATGGATGATTTGGGTTCAAAAGATTAAACTCAATTAACCATTTATCATACACAATGAATTTTAAAAATATAATGAAGCCTACGAGAGGGAAATTTTTTCTTCTTGTAGGCTTTTGCTTTGTAGCGCTTTTTCTGTCCGGAACTTTTAAAGAGAAAGTTGATTTGAATAAAACGAGTGTCACGGCGGATATCAATTTAGTTAATCAACATTTGCATGCCCTTGTTGAAACTCCAAAATTTCGGAATCATCAAAATCCGGAACAGCTGAATTCTATTGCCGATTATATTTTTAAAAACTTTAATCAATATGCCGATGAAACTACTTTTCAGGAGTATAAAGTGAATGGCAGAACTTATAAAAATGTGATCTGTTCTTTTGGAACCGAACATCAGAAAAGAATTATTATTGGGGCTCATTATGATGTTTGTGGGGATCAGAAAGGTGCGGATGATAACGCTACAGGAGTAACGGCTCTTTTGGAATTAGCCAGAATGCTGAAAGGACAAAAAACGAATTACAGAATTGATCTGGTAGCTTATACGCTGGAGGAACCGCCGTTTTTCAGAACTGAAAATATGGGCAGTTATATCCATGCAAAATATCTTAAAGACAATAATATTGAGGTGTACGGGATGGCAAGTGTGGAAATGATAGGCTATTTTAAAGATGAAAAAAATTCCCAGAGCTTTCCGGTCGGTGCACTTTCATGGATTTATGGAGATAAGGGAAATTTTATTACTTTGGTTAAAAGATTTAGTGGTTCCGGGAAATTTGTGCGAAATTTTATTGCTCATTTTAAGGAATCAAAACAAATAAAAACCGAAACTTTTCCAGCTCCAAAGTTTGTAAAAGGAGTAGATTTTTCCGATCATCTGAATTATTGGAAGTTTGATTATCCGGCCTTAATGATCACAGATACCTCATTTTTTAGGAATAAAAATTATCACGAGCCCACAGATACTTTAGAAACGCTCGATTTGCAAAGGATGACAAAAGTAATTGATGCTATTTTTATCAGCTTGATTCATCTGAAATAATTAAAAAAGGACTACCAATATGGGTAGTCCTTCTTATTTATATTTTCCATGATTTTATCAGCCAACGATAGATAAGTTCTTTCACAAAGAAATAAACCAAGACCGGAATTATTATAATTGCCGTCCAAAGTAATGGATTAATTGACATTGATAATAGCCCGTTTGAAACATTGGATTTGGCAAGGAAATACTGTCCTGTTGCAATGAAGGCTAAACTCAGAATCAAAACAATCATTAAATTGATGCTGAAACGTTTGCTGATATCGCTCACCATCTTTTTCGGAGAATACCCCAAGCTGTTTTTAATGGAAACTTCTTCCTGCTTTTCTAAAAACTGAATTTTAATAAAGCTTACAATAATATAAAGGCATAATGCAAAAATGAAAATCCCTAAAACCGCAATCGCCTTTAAAACAAGGAAAAGCTTAGATTTTATCTTTGCAGAACGCAGGCTTTCCTGATTAGATTCGTAATTGTTTTCTTTCATTTTCGAGATCAAACCTTCGTCGCCGGAATCTTTTACCTGAACCAAAACACGATTGTAGATTTTCGGTTGATTGGCAAGCTGAGGTTTTTCAACCAAATTCAAAGAATCCAGAAATTTTTTAGGAATCAAAACAGAATGAATCCTGTCTGAAAGTCCTACCATTCGTCCTTTATACGTTTTGTTTTGCTTATTAACGGTAATATTGATGTTCACCTCAATTTTCTTGGCAAAATCTTCCGAAATCTGTGGTAAGCCTTGATTTAAAGCAAATCCGTAGTTATACAAATTCAGATATTCCCTTGAAATAATAATGGGAATTTCGTCGCCTTTTACCTGAAATTCTTCTTCTGTTAATGGTGCGTCAATTGCTTTTAGATCCAGTCCTTCAAAATACAGATCCGTATAAAAAGGAATAAAATCGCCGCCGTTTGCAGAAGCTTTGAATTCGTTAGCCGAAAAAGGATAAACATTTTTAATTTCCTCCCATTTTTTCAGCTTGGCAATGTCATTTTCATTAAAGCCGAGAAGTTCTTTTCTTCCGATATTATCAGGTGTAATTTTTTTACTGAAAGTCAGCCAATAATTGCTGTCACTACTTTTATTTCCGAAAAGCCTGTTGGCATTTTCATACAATTGCAGGCAGGAAAGCACCAGAATAAATGCAATAAATAAACCTGCATAAAGGATGATTGAGTTAAAAATCTTCTTCATACGCTTTTATAAATGAAGAATTTGATAATCATGTTCAAAAGGAAATTCATTCAGTTCAAAAAATATGACTGAACTTCCGCTTTCTTGGGAAACCTCGTTGATCAATGAAAAAGCGATCTTTTTATTGTTCAGATCCAGATGACTGAAGCATTCATCGTAGATCAGAAAATCTGTAGGATTGATTAAACTTCTAACAATTGCGCTTCTCTGTCTTTCTCCATAAGAACAGTTTTCCGCTTTTTTCTGTAAAAGGTTTTGAATTCCCAGCTTTTCTGCATATTCTTCCATTTTAGGAATGAATTTCTTTTGGTCTTTATTAAAAACACGCAACAGAATATTTTCAGAAACGGTAAGGTTTTTAATTAATCTTACATCCTGAAAAAGCAGGCTTACGTCGTCTTTTCTGTGCTCAACAATTTTCTCAAGATGAAGGTTTTTCACAACCTGTTGGTCGTATTTTATATTGCCTTCGTATTGAAAATGCGTACCCAGAATTGCAGTAGCAAGCGTAGATTTTCCACTCCCGGAAGGTGCGACAATCAGGAATTTATTTCCTTTCTGAAAAGAAACAGTTCTGTTCCAGATCTCAGATTGTTCGATATTTCTGGGAGTGAAATATTTTGGTGAAATATGTTCTAAAACAATATTATCCATTCATTATCAAATAATACAGCGAGTTTTCGTCTTTTTTATCTAAAGTAAATACGGTTTTAGAAACCAGGTTTCCGCCGTCTTCTTTAGATTCGTTAATCAGATTGACAACTTTTACTGTCGCATTTTCTTTTTCATTGTAATCATGTCCGTCTGACCATGAGTAAGCTGTTACACCAGATTTTTTATCAAGTTTAGAATTTTTTCCGGCCTTTTTGTTCTGGAACTGATAGATAACGTTATTATCGTCGGAAAAGATCACTTCATTTGCTCCGATCATATATTTCTTGCTTTGTCCGATAGGCCCTTGAAGCAGAGTGGTAAGGTTATCTTTTTTCTTTGGATCAAATCCTAAAACCAATGCATTATTTCTTGGCTGATAATACTCCATTGTATCCGCAGCAGCTGTTGTTTTAAAATCGATAAAAGCGTAATCTCCTGTGAATGTAGAAGTAATATCTTCTAACGTTTTGTTTGTTGATGCTAAATAATTGTTTACTGTAGCTTCAAAACCAGCTTCTTTGATCAGATATCTCATGAAATCTAAACTGAAAAATCCTACTGTGAAAGATTTTGCATTATCCAATTCAACATTTTTTACAAGATCGTAGTTTACTTTATTTTTATCGTAATATTTTTCAACGATCTTCTTCATATCATTGTTGAAGAATGTTTTCGTATCCATTTCAGAAGTTCCTTTGTCAAAATTAAAATCAAAACCAATTCCGGAATCTTTGATCAACTTATTGACAGCAAGTGTCTCAATATATCCTTTGGAAACGTAGCTGGCTATAGCACCCAGATTTGCCCATCCGCTGATGTCCTTATTATCAACTAAAGATTGGTTAACCTGATCTTTAATTGTCGTGCTTGACGTTCCTTTTCTTGCCCAGAAATCTGTAAAATATTTCTCATTAAGCTTCGGAGCATTGTCCACAGAACCGCCCATTCCTCCGTATCCTGCGTAAGGATTGTACGATTTTTCACTTGATACGATTGCCAAGTCACCTTTGATGCTGCCCGTTAATTTTCCGTCAACATAAATATAATCTTTAGCATCTATCGTTACCTTACTTTTTGTAAGATCAGACATGCTTTTCTGGAATTTTGCCTTATCGCTGATCCAGAAAAAAGCTTTTGCATCAGGATCGGAAGTAGATTTACCCTGATCGATAATAAAATAAAGGGGTTTATCCGTATCAATTCCGGATTCTTTTGGTTTGCTCACCAACTGTAGAAAAAATTTTTCGTCGTCTTTGATATCTTTCTTTTCCTTTAAAATCTTGTCAACAGGAATTTTATCTGAAATTGACTTCAGATTCACTCGGGAAAGCCCCAATGTGGTGTCAGTTGTGTAGTTAAGAATGTCATTATTCTTGTTAGAATTACAGGAAAAAAGAATTGCAAATGCAAAGACGTAAAATAATGATCTCATTAAAGTGTTTTTCATAATTATTAAGTATAAGAAAGCAAATATAACATTTTGAATCGAATATGTCTCATTAGGAGTGAAATAACAAAAAATTAAAAAAAAGTTTTGATATTCGGAAAATTGTATATCTTTGCAGCTGAAAATCAAGTTTAACCATTTAAAAACAACGAAGCAATGTTCAAATTTAATCTACATTCAACAGTAGGATTGCCTTTTGCAAAGGCGAGACTTCGTGGTTTGGTATACGCTTAGAATAATAGTACAACGAAATATCAAAACCCGGAGTCGTAAGATTTTCGGGTTTTTTATTGCGCAATATTTCAAACTCAAATCAGTTTCCCCGAAATCTTTTTTATAAAATTTTTTGGAATCTTTTCGAATAAAGTTTTTTAGGAGCTTTATCCCGCTTTCCGCTGTATCTTTTTCATTACGGCCTCCGCTTCGCTGCGGCCGCAACAAAAAAGGATGTCGCTGCAATCGGGGCTAGGAAAAGGTTACCGCTTAAATAAACCTCATAGGTTTCAAAAACCTATGAGGTTTGAATAGAATCGACTAAAATATTAGTTGAGTAAGATTTAACGTGATGTATTTAAGTAAATCTTTTAATGCTTCACCTCTAATTTCAAAATTTAATGGAAAAAGATAACCTTATGTTTTTCAGACTGCGGAGTCTGAGAAGCAGAAAAAGAATAATAAGAAAAGATGTAGAAAAGCAGATCAGGAAAAAGTATAAACGGAGTAGAGAACTTTGGAAATTAAGAAGGAATATTCCACTAGTTCCTTTGGAGAAACCTTATCAGAAAGGATTTGTAAGATTTTTTGTTGTAAGAGATGATGTGCAACGCTCAAAAGATGGAAATTTCTTTGAAGAACTTTTAAAGAAAATCAACACAGAAATGTATTCCGAAACCCGAAAATTTTTGAAAAGGAAAAGAAAATCCGGACGAAGAATTTATGTAGAGAAAGAACAAAAAATAGCGAATGTTTATCCGTGGGAATGGAACAATCCAAAGTTCGGACTAACGGAAAGAGAAAGACAGTACTTTATAAAAAAAGAAGATTATTGCCCAATCAGAAAATCAGTCAAAGAATACTACGAATTTATCGAACCCTGGAGATTTGTATTAAGAGTAAAGCCTAATATCATTACACATTACAAGCCTTTAGATTCAGACTTAGAAAGAGAATATAATAGATTGGAATCCTATTTAAATCAAAACAAAGTCACTGGAATTATTTGTAAAAACATATATGGTAAATCCGATAAATGGAGAGATAAATACAAACGTGATCCGCTGAACAGCAGAAAATACTTTCATTACAAAAGGTCTGCAACAGAGATTGCAGAAATGTTAATAGATAAATAACAATTTTCAAATACCAATTAAAAATGTAGAAATGACTTGGAAAGTTGTAGAACGTAAAATAGGAAAGGCAGGAAATATAAAACAGCAGCAGAAACGCCAACAGGAATGGAACCGAAAATATGGTGAAAACTGGCAGATCGGATATTTTATTGATCATGAATTTGTCACACAGGAAGATGCTTTGGAAACGATTTATTATAAAAGTTACGAAGAGCATTTTGCCAATTATCCGAAAGATTTGGAAGAACTCATTCAGACTGCTAAAACGCTGAGAAATCCACATTCGGAAATAACAGGAGGTGCTGATTTACAAGTTCCTGCAATTTATAAATATTTAAAAAATAAAAATCTTGAGTTACAAGGTAATGAGGTAGTAGATATAGGAACTTATGGATCCAGATCTCACAAACTGAGTGTAAGACTTAGTCCTCTTACCATTAAAGTAACCGGAAATCCCAACATGACATTAGAAAAATTCTGGCAGGATAAAAAATGCCTTGTTGTCTGGGAAGATCATTAAAACAAAAACAATGGGAAATTTAAAACTTAAAGGAAAAGATATATTAAAAATAGGCTATCCAAACAATCAGAGTGTCAACATCGCTTTGGAAGTCATGAAAAGAAATTTTGCAACGAAAAATATCCATCATGTGAAATCTCTTTTAAAGGAAATCCTGCAAAATCCGCAACAGTTCGAAAATGATCTAACCTTCGGGCAAATTGCAGAAGCCTTGCTTTCATCCAAGAAAACAGAAAAAAGAATGCTCAACACTAGCCGGGCAACTTTCAATATTTTCGGAAATAATATTTCGGATGAAGCAAAAAACCAACTGTACACGGCTTTGAAATTACCAATTTCAACGCAAGGTGCTTTAATGCCCGATGCACACAGCGGTTACGGACTTCCAATCGGTGGTGTTCTTGCTGTAGAAAACGCTGTGATTCCTTTTGGAGTCGGCATGGATATCGGTTGCAGAATGTCGCTCAGTATTTTAGATACGCCAATTTCATATCTTGACGGAGCGAGAGATAAATATGAAAAAGCTCTTGCTGAACATACAAAATTCGGAATGTACGAAACGCATAAATCTCACGTCGATCATGAAATTTTCGATAGAGATACGTTTGATTTAATTCCGATTTTGAGAAGATTGAAAGGAAAAGCCATCAAGCAAATGGGAAGTTCCGGTGGCGGAAATCACTTTGTGGAATTCGGAGAAGTGGAAATCACGGAAGAAGACGAGCAAATCGGACTTCCAAAAGGAAAATATCTCGGAATTCTTTCGCATAGCGGTTCAAGAGGATTGGGTGCGGAAATCGCTCAGTATTATTCGAGAGTGGCGACAGAGCAATGTCCGTTGCCAAAAGAAGCTCAACAATTTGCCTGGCTGGATTTGAGTACGCATCTAGGTCTAGAATATTGGACGGCCATGAATTTGGCAGGAGATTACGCTTCAGCTTGCCACGATGATATTCACAGAAGATTGGTGAAAGCGATCGGAGGAAGAGTAAAAGCCAGAATCGAAAATCACCACAATTTCGCATGGAAGGAAATTCACAACGGAAAAGAAGTGATTGTTCACAGAAAAGGGGCAACTCCCGCGAATGAAAATGAATTGGGAATGATTCCCGGCTCGATGACGGCAAAAGGTTTCATCGTTCGCGGAAAAGGAAATCCGGATTCTTTGAATTCAGCTTCTCACGGAGCGGGAAGAGCGCATTCAAGAGGAGAATGCAGAAGTTTGTTCACTCAAAATGACATTAAAAAAGAATTAAAACTCAAAAATGTCACGTTGATAGGCGGAAATACCGAAGAAGCACCAATGGCATACAAAGACATCAACGATGTGATGAACGCTCAAAGTGAATTGGTGGATATTCTGGGAACTTTTCAACCGAGAATTGTGAGAATGGATAGATAAATGGTTGATGGGTTGTGGTTGTTAGTTGATAGATTTCAACTGGCTTCAAACCTAACAGGTTTTTAAAACCTGTTAGGTTTAATAAAAACAGTCATTTTGAAACAGGAAAGCGAAAAGTGAAGAATAAGGAAAGAAATTTTTCCTCCGTTAGAATGACAAAAAAATTAAAAATCAAAAAATGGGAGCACCACATAATACAAAAAGATACGGTGAAGTCTGGCCGGAATTTAGAATTAAAAGCGGACTGGAAATTTTAGAAAAATTAAAAGATAAAGTTATTATTTCAGGAGGTTGGGCGTGGCATTTTATGTCTGAAATCGGTCATACGGAATACAAACACGCTCATGATCATAAGGATATTGATGTTTTCGTAAAGAAAGAAAATGTTGCTGAGGTTGTTATAATTCTTCAGCAGGAGGGTTTTCAGAAAGTCTGGACGAGATACGATCGTCTTCCGAGTGAAGAAAATTTCCGCAGATATGAGAAGACAATTGAAATGGAAAACGGAAAGTTTCACAGGATTACCATTGATTTCTTTGAAAGAAATGATTTGAAAACTGTTGAAGCAAACGGATTTACGGTTGTTAAACCAGATGTTTTACTTTCATTTTACAGAAACATTCATTCCAGCGATAAATGTTGGGCAGTGATGGCTGCAAAAGATTTATTGGAGAAAGGAATAAATCCTGTTGGTCATTCTAAATTAAGCGAAATGCCAAAATAATTTGAAATGAAAAAAAAATATAAACAAGAATATTTCGGTTATCATGAAAGCATTCTCGTAGTCTGTCCGGATTGCGGAGAAGATGCAGTCGTGAAAAACGAACACAGTTATAAAACGGTAACATTGGAATGTAATCATTGTAATTTGAAAAAGAAAGGATTGGATTTGGTGGTTTATAAAGCATTTGTGAAACTCAATTGTCCGATTTGTGGGCATTCAATTCGCTATGAGCAAGGCAATTTGAAAGAGAAACCTAAGAATGTTGCCGTAAAATGTGATGAATGTGACTCTTCTTTTCAGATTCAACCCAAATCAGAGAAATATCTCAACAGCTCAATAAAGGAAGAAGGTTTGATTCACGACCCGGTTTTTGGCTGTCCATATTATTTTCAGACAGATTTTAAAGGAAAGTTATTCTGGGCAAAAAATCGGGAACATCTTTTAGAAATGGAAAACTATGTTTCATCAGATTTAAGAACAAGACTGCCTTACCGAATGCGGATGGTAGAAAGATTACCAACATTTATTAAAGAAGCCAAAAATAGAGAGGCAATCTTAAAAATTTTACAAAAATGGAAAAACTCATACAAATAACCTCGGGAAGAGGACCTTTGGAATGTCAGTGGGTAGTTGCAAAAGTACTGAAGGTCTTTCTTGAGGAAGCAAAAAATAATAAAATAGACTACGAAATTATCCACCGTGAAAACGGCGATGAAAACCTGACATTGAAATCCGTAACCCTTCTTTTAAAATCAAAAAATGTAAATGAATTTTTAAAAAATTGGTTAGGAAGCATTTGTTGGATAGGAAGGAGTACGTTCCGGAAACTGCATAAAAGAAGCAATTGGTTTATCGGAATTTTCGAACTGGAAGGTTTGGAGAAAATCAATTTTAATGAAAAAGATATTCAGTTTCAAACGACGAGAAGTCAGGGAAGTGGCGGACAAAATGTGAATAAAGTGAACACTGCGGTTCGTGCAACGCACGTTCCGACGGGGCAAAGTGTTTTCGTACAGGATTCTCGTTCGCAATTGGAGAATAAAAAACTGTCGATTACAAGATTGAAAGAAAAAGTCTTGGAACAGAATATTATTCAGCTTCAAAAAAGAATGCAGGAAACGTGGAACAATCATCTGAATGTTCAGCGCGGAAGCCCGATCCGTACTTTTTCGGGAACAGATTTTAAAAAGAATTATCAGGAAAAATCTTTCAAAAACAGAGAAATCAACTCAAAAACGAATTAAAAAACTACAAAAATGACCTTAACTAAAAATAAATATTACTTCGAAGCTTTGGATAACTATCCATACAGTCTTCCGGAATGTCTGGAGGCATTGAATTATGCGCTGTCGTACGATCCGGAAGATGCAGACAGTCTATGTTTGATGGGAAGAATTTATAGCGAAATGCTTTCTGATTACGAAAAAGCCAAACTGTATTTTGAAGAAGCAATGTTGTGTGATGTGAATAATGTCAATACACCACAATATTACATCAAATGTCTTTTGGATAATGAAGATTATCAGGAAGCCGAAAAATTGATCGAATATTCATTGAAAATCAAAGGGATAGATAAATCAAATTTATGGTTTTACAGATCTTTACTTTCTGAAAAGAGAGGAAGTTTTAATAATGCTTTGAAATTTTTGGATGAAGCTGCAAAGTATTGTTTTAATGAACATAGTTTGAATGTGGTAAAGGATCGTAAGAAATTTATCAAATCAAAAATGCCGAAGAAAAATAAAATAAAAAAGAAGAGGGAGACGGAATAAGTCTCCTTTTTTGTAAATTTAATTTATGAGAAACTATTTATTCGTAATTCTATTGCTATTGATTTGCTGTAAAACGAGTGAAGAGCAAAAAGAAATTATTCCAAAAGATGAAACTTTAGATTTGAAATATGAGGTCTTAAATCAATTGATTAAAAATGATAGTATGACTGCTGATGCCAACCGGTTTATTTACACTACCAAATTATTTCCTGCTAGAATTAATAAAGATATTAATGAACCCAAACCTTTAGGTGTTGACTTACAATATGACTCTATCTTTTTAGAGAATGATTCTGCTTATTACAAAAATCAGGAGAAAATAGATTTGAGTTTTAGACTTAATAAAAGTAAAATAAGAAGTAAGTCAAAATGTATAGAAGGTCAGGAACTCCAAAAAATGCATGAAAATAAAATCAGTGATTTTTGGACTGAATTTTATAAAAAATATGAAAATAAGTGTATAAAATCATATTCTGTTCCATTTTTTAATAAAGATAAAACAATGTGCGTTGTTCAAAATTCTACGTCTTGTGGAATTTTAGATGCAGCCGGATATACAGCTCTTTATAAAAAAATCAATGGGGAGTGGAAGGAAATAAAGTCATTTGATCATTGGGTAAGTTAAGATATGAAGATAAATTTCACAACAAAACAACTATGCTTAAAAGAAACATTTTCAATTGCTTACGGGAATTACGATAAAAGAGAAGCATTACTTATAGAATTATCTCATCAAAACTGTAAAGGTTATGGAGAATGTGTGGTGATCGATTATTATCAAATTAATCTTCAAAGTTTTGTCTTAAAATTAAAAGAAATTCAAACCCAGATTGAAGCTCAGAAAATCAATCATCCAAAAGATTTTTTTAAATTTTTATTGAATTTAGATCTTCATCCATTCTTGCTTTCTGCATTGGATTGTGCGTATTGGGATCTTTTCGGAAAGTTAGAAAATAAAAGTTTTATTGAATTAAATAATATTCCCACAGATCATTTAGTGGAAAGCTCCATCACCATTTCTGTCGGAGAAATCGATCATCAAATCGAAAAAATCAACAAAAGCGATTGGAATAAATTCAAGGTAAAGTGCAAAGGTTTAAATAAATTTGATGTTGAGAAACTTTTACAATTAAACAAAAATATTGCATTAGATTCCAACGCAAGTTTCACTGACGAAGATTGTATTTGGCTTCAAAATAATGTTGAGGTTCAAAAATTTTCCTATCTCGAACAACCGAGACCAATTGACAACTATAAAATTCTTAAAAAAGAAAGTTTTGCCAATTGGATGGCAGACGAAGATTGTCAGAATATTGATTCTTTGGAAGAATTAATTCCTTATTACAAAAGCATCAATATCAAATTAATGAAATGTGGCGGATTAACGCCTGCCTTAGAAATGATCAAAAAAGCTCGTGAATTAAACTACAAAATCATGATCGGCTGCATGACAGAATCCACCGTCGGAATTTCGGCTGGTTGTGTCTTAACGGGTCTCGTTGATTATGTAGATTTAGACGGAGCTAATTTAATTTCAAATGATTATGCATCAGGAAATTTTGTGGAAAACGGAAAAATAATTTTATCCCCAAAACCAGGTCTGGGAATTGAAATGAAGTAATTTACAGTGAATTGTGAATGGTCAATTCGTTTCACTTGTCAATTTTTTCTCTTGGTACTTTCATTTTCTGAATGAAATGCTCTTGCGAACGAAAAATAAACAGATTAAAAATCAAAAAACTTCGCGTTTTTTGTGTTAAAAATATAAAAGAAGAATCAAAACAAAAATAGACTTCAAAAGAAGCCTATTTTTTATTTACAGATATCAGATAATCATAAACCATTTGGTGCTGGTCGTCGCTCAACTTGGCTTTTGGAGCCATTCTGCTAAGAGTATTGATCCATCCTTGGTCGTCGTGTTTTGCAGGATCGGGTAGTTTGTGACACTTGTTGCACGAGTTTTCGAAGATAGTTTTTCCCTGAGCCAATTGTTCAGATGAGGTGTATTTCGGTCCGGTTACGGCTACACTTTTCGGTCCGCACGCTACTACCATCGCTGCAGCACCCAGAATCATACTCAAAATCAGTTTTTTCATAATAATATCTTGTTTAAAGTGAATTATTTCTTCACAGAAACGATATAATCGTAAACCCACTGATGTTGTTCATCCGTAAGTCTCGCTTTAGGAGCCATCGAATTCATGATTCCTACCCATTGTACAGAATTGTGAGATGTTGGATCCGGTAATTTGTGACATCTTCCGCATGAGTTTTCGAAGATGGTTTTTCCTTGAGCGATCTGTTCTGCTGTAGATTTAGAAACTACCGGAGTAGCTGCCGTTGTTGCTTTTGGTGTACAAGATGCCAACAAAATAGCAGTGAATGATGCTACAGCGATTACTTTTTTCATGTTTTAACTATTTGATTAAAACAAATGTAGGAAATTCCCTTTCTCGTCGTTAAAATGGGAGATAATTTAGAAGAGATACAAATAAATAGTAGTGTGAATCGTGAAATCCGTTTCACTTGTAAATTGTGAATTTTTAAAATGAGTGAAAATTCCCACTCCATTTGAATGGTGATTAAAACAATTTTATCATTACAGTTTTTAGAAGCTTAATCCCGCTTTCTGCTATATCTTTTTTTGCCATTACTCTTTCCCCTACAAAAAAAGGATGTCGCGTCAATCGGGGCTAAGGTTTCCAGTCATCACTTCATAGAATTTTCCTTTAAATTCCAACGGCAAGTTTTGTAAGAAAAAAGTCAATTTTCAGCATTAAAAAAAATTGACAAATGAAATGAATTCACTATTGACCATTCACTCTTTAATCCTTATTTTTGAATCAATGAAATTTTCTACAGAAGAGCTAATAGAAGGAATACGATCAGGAAACAAGCGCCTGATCGCAAAAGCCATTACATTAGTCGAAAGTAAAAAAGCCGAACACAGACTTCAAGCCGAGGAATTATTAAAAAAAATCATGCCTTTCACGGGAAATTCAATCCGAGTGGGCGTGACGGGAGTTCCGGGTGCAGGAAAATCAACTTTTATAGAAAATTTCGGAAGATTGGCTATTGCGAATGATAAAAAAGTCGCTGTTTTGGCGATCGATCCGAGTTCGGCAATCAACAAAGGAAGCATTTTGGGTGACAAAACCCGAATGGAAGAACTGGCGAAAGAAGAAAATGCTTTCATTCGTCCTTCTCCAAGCTCCGGATTTTTGGGTGGTGTTGCCAACACAACTTTTGAAACCATGTTGATCTGTGAAGCAGCAGGTTATGATTATATTTTAATTGAAACGGTTGGAGTGGGACAGTCGGAAGTTTTGGTGGCAGATATTACCGACGTGTTTTTATTTTTAAAAATAATTGGCGGTGGCGACGAGCTTCAGGGGATCAAACGTGGGATTATGGAAATGGTAGATGTAATTTTTATTAATAAGGTAGATAAAGAAAATCTTCAGAAAGCAAAAAATACCAGATTGGAATTAAAAAGAGCCTTAGATTTTATTCCGCCGAAAGAAAAAGACTGGAAAATTCCTGTTTTGCTGGGTTCGGCTTTAGATAATGAAGGGTTAACTGATGTTTTTGATAAAATAAATGATTTTATCAGCCTTAAAAAGAAAACCACCCGATTTGAGGAAGTAAGAACCCAGCAAAGTGAAAAACGCTTTGAATATTGGGTTCAGGAATATATTTTGTCTTTAATGAAGAAAAGCAATACCGTTGAAGAAGCATATCTTCAGCACAAAAAAAATGCTTCGACTATGGTTTCCAATCCGAGTACTGAAGCAAAATTATTTGTTGAAAAGTTTTTATCTCAGGATCTGTCGCAGTAATGGTTCTGAATATTAAACGTCACTGACTTTATTTCCCCTACTTTTAAATTTCCGCCATATTTTTCGCCCAAAAAATATCACAAATATTACGATACCGATAGCGAAAATTGCGGCTATTACAGGGGCAGCCATTGCCAGAAATGCCATTAATCCAGCACCTGCTGTTTCGGTGGTTCCAACTACAGAATTTCCCAATCCGCCTGTAGTTGCTGTGGATGCTGCCCGAATCCCTGCAAATCCGGAGCTTATTGTAGCTGCTGTCCCCCCGCCGGCAATCAAAGCGAGTGCCCATTGGGGAAATGTTCCCAAATCTGCAAACTGACTGGCAAATAATACGGAACCAGCCACTGTTGCCAAGGGAACCGAAATGGTGTCTAATAAATGATCTACAAAAGGAATATAATACGCCAAAATCTCAACAATGGTCGCAATTCCGGTAGTAATTAATGTGGGAAGTCCGGCCAGCCATTCGAAGTTTTCGCTCATAGGAATCCAATTGAAGTAGGACGCTAAGCTTACAGCGAACATCGGAAGGAAAACTCTGAAGCCTGTTGCTGCCGCCAAGCCGATTCCTATAAAGGCACTCAATAGTAAAGGTAAAAAAGGAACATTTTCTAACATATTCATTTTCAGATTTGTGTTATAAAATTACAAAATCTATACTTTCATCTATTAAAATATTTAATAACCCGATAAAAGTTTTTTAATCAAAGTAATTTGCCCCAAATGATAATACGCATGCTCAATCATTCCATCAATATTTCTGAGATAAGTTCCGTATTTTTCATCAAAGAAAACTTCATTCATCTTAGAAGCGGGCATTTGTTCTAATAGATTGGCAAACTTTTCGGCATCCTCCCACAGCTTATGTAAAAGTCCTTCCCATTGTTCCTGAGATTCAATCGGGGGAAAATCGAAACTATATTGATCTCTTATTTCCAGATCACCACCTTCAAAGACATTTATTAATCCTGCGATATAATAATCAATATGAAAAGTAAGCATGGCAATTGTATTTAAAGAACCTATTTTAGCCGTTGCCTGCTCCCAGTTTACCTCTTTTAACTGATCTTTAAAATTGGTATTCGCAATCCATAAACCATCCAGTATAACTTCCCGAAATCTTTTGGCTAATTGTGATGTTGAGCTCATTGTTTTTAATTTTTCTAAAGATAATTATTTTTTATTCTTGAATTTTTGCAACAGACTCTATCAAACCTTGACAAGGCTGTTTAGTACAAAGAAAATTAGTATGACAAAAAAATCCTTCAAAGTTTCAAGACCTTGAAGGATTAAATTATTATTTAAAATAATCAGATTATTTTTTCGCAGAAACTTCTTTTTTTCCGCTCTGTAAGATCTTTTCCAGGATTCTTAAAGTGATGAGGTATGTCGGTTTTACTCCCGTTAATCCCAAACCTCCCGAAGAAAGTGTACTTCCCGTTTCCAAAGGATTATCCGAAGCATAATATGCATACATTACAAACAGATCCGGAGTAATATGATGTCTGATTTTCGACGCCACCTGAATTGCTTTCTGATAATGTGCTCCTTCCATTTCAAGACCGATGGCTTTCCAGGAAGTGTTCATAAAATAAGAAAGAATGTCTCTGTTCTGAAGTGATGTTCCCAAAACCGTAATCATCGGACCTTCAAATGCTTTCAGCTCATCATCATGGAAATCTTCCAGCTTTAAGGCGTTTTCAAAGGGATAATTATCGGCTGTTCCTTCAAAAATATGCGATGTCGGAATCATGATATCTCCTTTTCCGCCGGCAAGAATTCCCGCTTTACCCATAATGGAAACAGATTTTACCTTCATCATGTATACCTCACCTTTATGCTCGTAAGGTCTTAACAATTCATCCATTATTTCATACGCCTGTTCTCCGAATGCATAATCGAAAACCATAATCACATCGTCCCCTCCAAACTTAATATCGTGGAATGGCGTGTTTTTAAGGTTGGTTTTGCTTAAATCAATGATCTGAACATCGATATTACTTCCGCTTTTATCATTAATATAGATCATTCCTTCGTCCAGTGCGTATTTTGATACCTTGTCACGAAGCTCTTTTTTATCGGAAATTTCCCCGTACAATTTGTAATCTACCTCTTTATGATCTTTTTTCTTTAAGGCATCATTCGCGTAAAGCATGTTTTTTACCGAATGCATATTGGCGGAAATGATGTGAAGCGGTCTCATGTGAAGATTATTTTCAAATAAAACTTCCTTCACTTTATTAGCCCATTTTTCTCCAAAATAGTGATGTCCCACTCTTTCTTTTAAAATAGCGCTGAAATGAATTTCTCTTTCTCTTGTCTGTTTTGCATCTTCCAGGCTCACTTTTGCAAGATTGTAGATGATTTTAAACAAACGGTCAGGATTTTCATCATCACCAAAAGTATTGTATGCCTTTAGAGTTTCATCAAAAGTTCTTCCTATTAAAGAAGACAAGTGAATCAGGGCAACTTCTTTTTCTCTTCTGCTGAATTTTTTCTCACCCTTCACCACCTCTTCAATGATCTTGAAAGCTCTTGTTGGCTTCCAGTTTTCATCCTGAATAAAAGCAAGATCACGAACTTTATCTGCTTCAATAAATAAAAAGGTAAGGTGGGTAAGAATATCGTAAATTTCCGAACGACCCAAAAGAACCTCAATATTCATCTGGTGTTCGTCTATTCTGTAACAGTTTCTTCTTCTTTTTTTAGGAACGATCGGCTCAAAACTTCCCTTATCAAAACCTTCATCTGAAGTCAAATGAATGAAAGCACATTCTTCAATACCTTCTGGAAGTCTGTCTAAAACATACATCAAACCATCGAGTTCCACTTTGCTCGGAATACTCATGGTGCCGTAAATTTCGGGATTGATCGTCTTCAACAAACTTCTAATGCTTTCTCCCGAAACTCCGCCCGGTTTGAAAAAACCTCTATAAAACAAATGTCTCATAGATATATATAGTCTTTCAATAGCCTCGGTGGTTTCTCTTGCTCTAGAATTTGTCATATATTAAAATATTTATAAAAAGTCTGCTAAGTTACGGAAAATATTTTTAACATATTTATCAATATGGAAATCAACACTTTAAAAATATTTATTTAATTTCGTTACTATTTCTGATCTTAAAATTAAGATTTTGAATAATGCATTGAAATACTTTTCAGAATAAGTTTTGTTAATATTAAATTTTAATTATTCTAATATACCTTAATATATATACAATATCCTTCCTAAAGATTTAGCCTTTCTAAATAACATCAACCCCTGGCAAAAAATTAATTAATTATTTAATTTATATTAAAAAAAACTACAACACCCCTTAAATTTTAAGGGTAAAAATATTTTCAATTCATTTTTTTTGTAAATTTGCACCGTAAAATTAAACCTAATATGTCAACTTTAAGATTCAAAGCGTTAGAAACTTTACCATTCAAGGACTTTAGAAAAGATAACTCTGTTGAAGTTCCTGTAAAATTGTCAGAATTATTCTGTCAGAATGTTTTCTCAGAAGAAACAATGAGAGAATATTTAACGAAAGAAGCATTCCAATCAATCATGGATGCTGTGAAAAAAGGAAGTAAAATCCAAAGACACATCGCAGACCAGGTTGCGGTAGCCATGAAAGACTGGGCAATGAGCAAAGGAGTTACTCACTACACACACTGGTTTCAGCCATTAACAGGATCTACTGCAGAAAAGCACGATTCTTTCTTCACTCCAATTGAGGGTGGTAGAGCTATCGAAAGATTCAGCGGAAACTTATTGATTCAGCAGGAGCCGGATGCATCTTCTTTCCCGAATGGTGGTATCAGAAACACTTTCGAAGCGAGAGGTTATACAGCTTGGGATCCTACATCTCCGGCATTTATTATGGGAACTACATTATGTATTCCTTCAATTTTTATCTCTTATACCGGAGAAACTTTAGATTATAAAGCCCCTCTTTTAAGAGCATTGAACGCGGTAGACGAAGCTGCAACCAACGTAATGCAGTATTTCGACAAAAACGTAACAAAAGTAACTCCTACTTTAGGTTGGGAGCAGGAATATTTTTTAGTTGATTCAGCATTGTATCAATCTCGTCCGGATTTAGTTTTAACAGGGAAAACTTTGCTAGGACACTCTCCGGCGAAAGGACAACAATTGGATGACCACTATTTCGGTTCAATTCCTACAAGAGTAATGAATTTCATGAAAGAATTGGAAGTTGAATGTATGAAATTGGGTATTCCTGTAACAACAAGACACAACGAGGTAGCTCCAAACCAATTCGAGCTGGCTCCTATGTTTGAAGAAGTGAACGTTGCTGTTGACCACAACTCTTTATTGATGGACGTAATGGCAAGAATCGCTCACAGACACCATTTCCACATTTTATTCCACGAAAAACCATTCGCAGGAGTAAACGGAAGCGGAAAGCACAACAACTGGTCTTTAGCAACGGATACAGGTGAAAACCTTTTAAGCCCGGGAAAAAATCCTAAGAAAAACTTACAGTTCTTAACGTTCTTCGTTAATACAATTAAAGCGGTTCACGAATACGCTGACCTTTTAAGAGCAAGCATCGCATCTGCAAGCAACGACCACAGATTAGGCGCAAACGAAGCTCCGCCGGCAATTATTTCCGTATTCATCGGAAGCCAGTTGTTCAGAGTTTTGGAAGAGCTTGAAAAAGTAACGGAAGGGAAACTTTCACCGGACGAAAAAACAGATTTAAAATTAAATGTAGTTGGCAAAATTCCTGAAATTTTGTTGGACAACACCGACAGAAACAGAACTTCTCCATTTGCATTTACAGGAAATAAATTCGAGATCAGAGCAGTAGGTTCTTCTGCAAACTGTGCAGAATCGATGACAGTAATGAACACGATTGCAGCAAAACAATTGGCTGATTTCAAAAAAGAAGTTGATGCTTTAATTGAAACAGGTCTTAAGAAAGACGAAGCGATCTTCAACGTATTGAGAGAATACATCAAGCAGTGTAAAAATATCATGTTTGAAGGAGACGGATACTCTGAAGACTGGGCTTTGGAAGCCGAAAAAAGAGGATTAAATAACCTGAAAACCACTCCTGAAGCTTTGAAGCAGGAAATGGATGAAAAATTCTTAGCTCTTTACGAAGAAATGGGAATTTTCACACACAGAGAAGTTGAGGCAAGAAACGAGATCAAATTAGAAAAATATTCTACGGTAATCGATATTGAAGCAAGAGTTTTAAGTGATATCGCAAGAAACCACATCATTCCTTCCGCTTTAAATTATCAAAACAGATTGATCGAGAACGTAAAAGGTCTTAAAGATATTTTCGGAGAAAAAGAATTCAAGTCTCTAGCAAAAGAACAGATGAGTTTAATTACGAGCATTTCTGAAAATGTATCTAAAATTAAACTAGGCGTTGAAGATTTGATCAAAGCCAGAGAAGCAGCAAAAGCAACATCAGAAAGCCAATTACAGGCAGAAGAATATTGCAACAAGGTAAAACCTCTATTCGACGTCATCAGAGAAGCTTCTGACGACCTGGAAATGATGGTGGATGATGAACTTTGGCCAATGACGAAATACAGAGAAATGTTATTTACAAAATAGCATTTTGTAAAGTTCCATATTAGTGAAACTCCTCGATTGATCGGGGAGTTTTTGTTTTGTTTAATATGATTTTTTGATGTTCAAACCTTCCTTCAGTTCGAGTGTTTTTCGTAATGAAATGAAGAAAAATGTATCGAGAACCTTTGGTTAACCAATCACTTCTCGATACAATTTTTTTCAAAAATTTACTCGAAGTGGCGTTGGATCTTTTAACTAAATTAAAATTTAATTTAAAACATTAATAGACAAAGACTTCCACAACTTCAAAATTCATACAAAATTTAATTTTAATTTTGCTTCAATTATGAAAATCCTGATCATCGAAGACAATAAAGAACTCGCTAAAAGCATGGAGTTTTACCTCGAAGGCGAGAACTATATCTGCGAATGCGCTTACAGTTACAACGAAGCTTTAGAACGCCTTACCTTTAATTCGTATGACTGTATTTTATTGGATATTATGTTGCCCGACGGAAACGGATTGAATATTTTAAATTACATCAAAACTGAAAAGATCAACAGCGGAATTCTCATTATTTCCGCTAAAAATGCTTTAGATGACAAAATAAACGGATTGGAAAAAGGCGCCGACGATTATATCACAAAACCTTTTCACTTACCGGAATTACACGCCAGATTAAGAGCCGTTTACCGAAGAAATAAAATGGACGGCTATAATGAAGTAAGATTTAATGAAATCATTTTAAATACAGACACTTACGAAGTTTCGATCAACGAAACAAGGCTGGAAGTCACTCAAAAAGAATTTGAATTGCTATTGTATTTTCTCGTGAATAAAAACCGCGTTTTATCGAAACAATCTATCGCCAATCATCTTTGGGGGGATTATACGGATAATTTGGCTAATTTTGACTTTGTTTATCAGCACGTTAAAAATCTCAGAAAAAAAATCGCTTCCGCAAACGGAAACGATTACATCGAAACGATTTACGGTTTGGGCTACAAGTTTAATGCTTTAAAATATAATGGTTCATGAATTTAGTTAACAAAATATCGGTCTGGTTTATCGCCATTATTTTACTGGTCACTCCTGTGAGCATGTATATTTCCTACACAAGCATCAAAAAAAGACTGGATAATGTTGAGATTGAAAGGCTCAAAACCGTCAATAATTATGTAATTAATCAGATAAAAAAAGGAGAAACCCCGGCGAATTCAACTCAAGGACTTCCTATTTCCATTAATGTCTTAAACGGCAAAAATCTTCCTGCGGAACCGGAAATTATTCACACCTGCCTTGAAGACAATGGCGTTTCTAAGAATGAATGTAAAATCCAGATCAATTCTTTTGCAAACATTGATAACAAGATTTACAAAATCTCTTCATATACCTACATTACCGCTACCAAAGAGATTATGGGCGGAATGCTGATCGCCCTTTTCTGGAAATTATTATTAATTACAGCCATCGTTTTTATCACCGCAAGGATTTTATCTAAATTCATATTAAAACCTTTCCACCACGCGATCGACGGACTTCAAAAATTTAGTATCCAGAAAAAGGAAAGGCTGGAACTTTTACCGACAAGCACGAAAGAGTTTAAAAAATTAAACGAATTCCTGAAAACCATGACCGATAAAGCCTTGGAAGAATATGCTTCCGTTAAGGAATTTTCGGAAAATGCTTCCCATGAAGTTCAGACTCCTTTAGCCATTATTCAAAGTAAGATTGAATTATTAGCGGAAACGGAAATTAATGAAAATCAAGCGATTTTATTAACAGACATTCAGAATTCCATTGATAAATTAAGCAGAATCAACCGATCATTAATTCTTTTAACAAAATTAAACAACAACGAGTTTTTAACAAATAAAGAATTGAAATTCTGCACCGTTGAAAAAGAAGCGCTGTGTGCTTATCACGATCATTTGGCTTTGAAAAATATTACGTTAAACAGAAATAGCGAAAAGAATGTTTATGTTAAAATTCACCCGACTTTAGCAGAAATTTTATTGAGCAACCTTCTTTCCAACGCAATCCGACACAATCTGGAAGGTGGTAAAATTGAAATAAATCTTACCAAAAGTTACTTTCAGATCAGCAATACCGGACTTCCACCCGATGTTCCCACAAATGAATTATTTAAAAGATTTAAAAAAAGTAACCAGTCCCAAGAAAGCATCGGCTTAGGATTGTCTATCGTAAAACAAATCTGCGAAGTGAATAATTTTCTCGTTCAATATGATTTTGCCGACGGATGGCATTCAATTACCGTTTATTTCGACCATAAAGAAATTAATAAACCTTACATTTTACATAAATCCGAAGAAAACAACCTTGAATTTGAAAGCGTAGAGCAAATAGTAAACTTTGCTGAATAAAAGCGGTTTGTATTATTTTTTTCAACTTCAAATTTGCTTCAAAATGTATTTTTTACTTTGAAAAAAGAAAAATACGTTAGATGCTTTCAAGAATTTTTATTCTCGCCTTATCATCCGTTTTTTTTGTCAACACAGCAAAAGCGCAGGAAGTTCTCACGCTGCAGTCTGCACTGGAAACCGCTGTTCAAAATTACGGAACCATTAAAGCCAAAGAATCTTACCGATTGTCTTCAAAGGAATCGATAGAACTGGCAAAACGGCAATATTTGCCCAACCTCAACATCAGTCTACAACAGGATTTCGGAACAGTAAACGGACAAAACGGTCCTTTGTACGGATTCGGCGGTTACGGGGTTGCCTCTTCAGGGCTTCCACTGCCTGAACAAAACTGGAATGCAGCATTTGGAGCGCTGTACTTGGCCAATGTCAACTGGGAATTTTTCTCTTTCGGAAAAGCCAAGCAAAGGGTAAAGGTTGCAGAATCCAAAAATCTTAGAGATACCAAAGATTTGTCTGATGAGATTTTCCAGCACAAAGTAAAAGTGGCAGCAGCTTATTTAAACGTTTTAGCGGCTAAAAAATTAAAGCTTTCTTATGCACGAAATCTCGGAAGAACCGACACAATCAGAAGAATTGTTGAGGTAAAAGAAAGAAACGGAATCGTTCCAGGAGTAGATTTATCTCTTGCAAAAGCCGATTATGCCAATGCAATGATCACCTATACCAAAGCGAAAGACAAAGAACAGGAACAGGAAAACAAATTAGCTCAATTGTTGGGAATTCCGACTCAGGAATTTGTGCTGGACAGTACTTTATTAAGAAGAATTCCGACTGATTTTCCGATTGAAACTAATTCTTCTTTGGAAAGTCATCCGTTGTTGGCTTTATACAAAAGCCGAATCAATGTAAGCGAACAGGAAAAACAATTCCTGAAAACGCAATATTATCCGTCATTTTCAATGGTTGGAATATTCCAGACAAGGGGTTCAGGATTTGGAAACGGTTATGCTCAGAATCAGAATGATTATTCCACATCTTACTGGGACGGAATTCATCCGACGAGAAGCAATTATTTACTTGGACTCGGCGTTTCGTGGAATTTCACTCGAACCTATCGACTATCAAAAGAAATCAGCGCGCAGGATTATGTAAGCCAAGGTTT
This sequence comes from Chryseobacterium arachidis, assembly GCF_900129245.1. Classification (GTDB taxonomy): domain Bacteria; phylum Bacteroidota; class Bacteroidia; order Flavobacteriales; family Weeksellaceae; genus Chryseobacterium; species Chryseobacterium arachidis. The sequence goes on along the minus strand of NZ_FQUT01000002.1, from coordinate 511,615 downwards.
AAAACATGAATATGATTTGGCTGAACAACAATTAAAAGCCCAATTGGATTTATCTGAAAACAAATGGAAAAATGCCATCACGGTGTACGACCAGGTTCCTGTTCAGTTAAAATCTGCCAATGACGCTTACATCCAAAGATCGGTTTTATACAAAAATGGTCTGACGGATCTTGTCGATTTATCACAAGCCATTTACGCATTGGTAAGAGCCGAAACCGACAGAGATATCGCCATTAGCAACGTCTGGAATGCTTTATTATTAAAAGCAGCCGCGCTGGGTGACTTCACTGTTTTTGAAAACGAATTGTAAGATTAATATCAATTATAATCAACATTATCTCAATGAATTTAATAAGATTTGCATTAAGAAAACCCATTACGATTTTAGTGATCGTTGCCGGATTGTTTTTCTTCGGAATACGGTCTGTAAACTCCATTAAAGTCGATATCTTCCCCAAACTAGATCTCCCGGTAATCTATGTTTCCCACCCATTCAGTGGCTATACCCCACAGCAGATGGAAGCGTTTTTTGCTAAACAATACATCAATATTTTCCTTTTCGTGAACGGAATTAAAAGTATTGAAACCAAAAATATACAGGGACTGACGTTAATGAAAATTAATTTCTATCCCGGAACTAACATGGCCCAAGCTGCAGCAGAACTGAACTCTTTTTCAACCAGAATTCAAGCTGCATTTCCACCGGGTTCCAACCCTCCTTTTATCATTCGTTTTGATGCTTCTACCCTTCCGGTCGGGCAATTGGTTTTAAGTAGTGATAAAAGATCCAACAACGAATTGCTCGATCTCGCAAACGTGTATGTGCGATCGACATTCACCTCAATTCCCGGAATTGTTTCGTCTCCGCCTTTTGGTGGAAATATTCGTACGGTTGTCATTAATGCCAATCCAGATTTGCTCCGTCAGCATAATATGACACCTGATCAGCTCGTAGAAGCATTAAGATTAAACAACCAAACTGCACCTTCCGGAAACGTAAGAATCGGAGACAAATATTACATTACTCCGACCAATACGATGATTAAAAATGTAAAAGACTTTGAAAATATTCCTTTGTATAAAGGCAGCGTTCAGAATCTTTATTTAAGAGATGTTGCGACTGTTACCGACGGAGCGGATATGACTTCCGGTTATGCTTTAGTGAACGGCCGTCGTTCGGTTTATTTGAGTATTGCTAAAAGTGCCGATGCTTCAACCTGGGATGTTGTTCAGAATCTGAAAAAGCAGTTACCGCAAATCCAGTCTAATCTTCCGGATGATGTGAAAGTCAGTTTTGAATTTGACCAATCAACTTATGTAATTAATTCCGTTAAAAGTTTATTGAGTGAAGGAACTATCGGAGCAGTTCTCACAGGATTAATGGTCATCTTATTCCTCGGCGACATCAGAGGAGCATTGATTGTAATTCTCACTATTCCGACCTCCATTATTTCGGCGGTTTTATTTTTAAATCTTTTCGGACAGACCATCAATATTATGACGTTGAGTGGACTCGCTCTAGCCATTGGAATTCTCGTCGACGAAAGTACCGTTACCATAGAAAATATTCACCAACATTTGGACATGGGAAAACCCAAATCTCTCGCCATTTGGGATGCCTGTAAAGAAATTGCCTTTCCGAAATTGCTGATCTTATTTTGTATTCTGGCGGTTTTTGCTCCTGCATTTACGATGGGCGGAATTCCGGGATCATTATTCTTACCATTGGCTTTAGCAATTGGTTTCAGTATGATTGTTTCTTATTTTCTTGCACAGACTTTCGTTCCGATCATGGCCAACTGGATTATGAAAGTGAAACATCACAAAGCAAAAGACGGCCACACTTTATCAGATTCCGAAGAATTAAAAGCTGCCGGGTTGAGTGATGAAAACGACACCTGGAGCCAAAAAGAAATTTTACTTCAGAATGAAGACAGTAACCGTGACGGAAAAGTTAGTTTATTTGAAAAAGTAAGGTTCCGCTATCTGAAATTTTTAGACAGAATTATGCCTTATCGTAAAATGGTGGTTTCGGCTTATATATTATTGATGATAGGAATGATTGCTTTATTTCTAAACAGTATCGGAAGAGATGTTTTACCGCAGGTGAACGGAACACAATTTCAGGTAAGAATGAGAGTTCCGGACGGGACAAGAATTGAAAAAACCGAGCTTCAGACTTTAAAATTATTAGACGGAATTAAAGAAATTGTCGGAAAAGGCAATGTTTCCATTACTTCTGCGTATGTAGGAACACACCCTACTCTTTTCTCGGTAAGCCCGATTTACCTCTGGATGGCGGGTTCTCATGAAATGGTTTTACAGGTTGGTTTAAATGAAGATTATCACACCAATATGGATGATTTAAAAGATAAAATCAGGGAAAAAGCGAAAAACATCAATCCTGACATGAAATTATCTTTCGAACCGATTGAATTAACGGAAAAAATTCTGAGTCAAGGTTCTCCGACTCCGATTGAAGTGAGACTATCGGGAAGAGATAAAAGCGTAAATGAAAATTATGCTAAAAAAATCGTAGAAGAATTAAAGAAGATTCCATATTTGAGAGATGTTCAGATTGGTCAATCTATAAAATATCCCGCGCTGGATATCAATGTTGATCGTGTTCGTGCTGCTCAACTGGGAGTTGATATGTCCGATGTTTCTCGCTCTTTGGTAGCTTCAACATCCTCATCAAGATTTACCGAAAAAAATATCTGGACGGATGAAAAAGGAGGTTATAGCTACAACGTGCAAGTTCAGATTCCTGAAAACAAGATGAACAGCAAAGAAGAAATCGCAGGAATTCCGTTGCAGAAAAACTCCAACAGACCGAATTTGGGTGACGTTGCAACCATTAAAAACAGCTTCACCTACGGAGAAACCGACAACTTGGGAGCAATGCCGACTTTAACAGTGACTGCCAATCTTAACCACACTGATTTAGGAACGGCTTCAAAAGATGTACAAAAAGTAATTGATAATATGGGTGAACTTCCAAGAGGTTTAAATATTCAAATGATTGGTTTAAGCCAGACTTTAAATGAAACCCTGAGCAGTTTACAAAGCAGCTTAATTATCGCAATCGTTGTGATTTTCTTGATGTTGGCCGCGAATTTCCAGTCATTCAAAGTTTCTGCGGTTGTACTGGCAACAGCGCCTGCAGTTTTGGTGGGATCTTTAGCTTTATTAATGATCAGTGGGTCAACGCTTAACCTACAATCGTACATGGGAATCATCATGTCGGTCGGAGTTTCGATTTCGAATGCCGTATTGTTGATTACGAACGCAGAACAATTAAGAAAACATAACGGAAATGCGTTACTTTCCGCAAGAGAAGCCGCAGCGTTGAGGTTAAGACCAATCGTAATGACCGCTTTAGCAATGGTTGTGGGAATGATTCCGATGGCATTGGGATTGGGAGAAGCCGGAGATCAGGTTTCACCGTTGGGAAGAGCTGTAATCGGAGGTTTGATTGCTTCTACTTTTGCCGCTCTGTTCGTTCTTCCGTTAGCATTTGCCTGGGGACAAGGAAAAGCGACTACTCAAAGTGTTTCTCTTGATCCGGAAGACGAAGAAAGTATTCACTTTATGCCTGAAATTGTAAAATAATAACCTAAACTATTAATAATAAAATATGAATCGATTATATAAATATTTAATTCCGACAATATTGGTTTTCAGCTTACAAAGTTGCGGACATGAGGAAAAAAAAGAAGCCAAAAAATTAGCAGAGCCATCTTCTCCGGATATAGAAGCGGTGAATCCTTCTCAAGCAGATTTTTCGTCATCAACGGCGATTCCGGGTGAATTGCAACCTTATCAGAAAGTTGATGTGTATGCTAAGATCAGCAGTTTCGTTAAAAAATTATACGTTGATGTCGGAAATGAAGTGAGAGCCGGACAATTATTGGCAACACTAGAAGCTCCGGAAATCAATTCTCAGCAAAGCGCGGCTTCATCGGCTTTAAAATCAAAAGAAGCATTGTACATTGCGAGTAAAGCGAAATACGATCGTTTAAAAGAAACCAGCAAAACTCCGGGAACGATTTCTGCGCTTGATTTGGAACAGGCTTTGGCAGCACAAAAGTCGGATTTAGCACAACTGGAAGCCGCAAGAGCCTCCTATCATGAAGTTGCCGATGTTAAAAATTATCTGCAGATCAGGGCGCCATTCAGTGGGAATATTGCGACGAGAAATGTGAGTGCAGGAGCTTATGTAGGACCTTCGGGAAAAGGTTCGGATTTGCCGATGTTCAGTTTGGTTCAACAGGATAGATTACGTTTGGTAGTCAATGTTCCTGAATCTTATACTGGATTATTGAATAAAAATGGGGATATTAAATTCTCCATTCAATCTATTCCGGGAGAAACTTTTACCGCGAAAGTGGCAAGATTTGCAGGAGCTTTAGACAACAAACTCCGTTCTCAATGGGTGGAAATGGACGTTTATAATAAAGACAAAAGACTGTTGCCCGGAATGGTTGCCAACGTGATTTTACCTTTAAGTGAAAACAATAAATCTTTGTCTGTTCCTTCCACAGCAGTTTTAAATTCCACTTTGGGTGTTTTCGTTATTAAAGTTGAAAAAAACATTGCACATTGGGTTCCTGTAACGGCGGGGATTGCTAATGGAGAAGTCACAACAGTCATCGGAAATATTTCTACAAATGATGTAATTGTTAAGAATGCATCCGAAGAAATTCGTGATGGACAGAATATTAGAGTTAAACTGCTTAAATAGGCTAATAATCAAAGTTTTATTAACAAAATTTAGGACTCGCTTTTCTTTAGCATCAATTAGAAAAAATCCTTTAATAGGAATCATCTATAATAATTATGTTAAAGAATCTTAATAAAAAAAACCGCAGACACACCTAAAATAGGGGGCTGCGGTTTGTTTTTTTTTAACATACCTAAATAATATGTTAAAATGTGTTAAAATAAGAACCTGACAATTATCATATCTGGGCTCTTTTGGTCGGATTCTATATTTTTGTAATGCTTTTGAAAATATACTATCCTATTTAACACGATAATCAAATATATATGAAGAAAAGAGTTTTGTTTTATTTAGTTGCTTTAGTGTCTACAGTATCGTTACAATCGTGTGTTACAAACTACGTAGTTTCAAAACCAGCAACTTATGCTAAAGAATACAAAACAGATGCCAAACTAGCTTCCTCAGAAATGAGCAAAATGGAGCAGGATAAGCAGAAATTAATCAACGCATTCATAGCAGAAAAGACCGCTTCTATAGCAAACGCAAAAAATTCTATTAAAAATTCTGAGATTGCAAAAGCAATCAGACACAATAAAACAATCGACAATATTTTAACTGAAGCCGAAACTTATCTTGGAACTCCTTACAGATATGGAGGAATGACAAGAAACGGAATCGATTGTTCGGCTTTTGTTCTTTCAGTTTTCGGTGCAGCAGCGGGACTTAGCTTACCTAGAGTAGCGGCTTCTCAGTCTCAAGAAGGAGAGAAAGTCGAGAAAGAAAACCTTCAGAAAGGAGATTTGATCTTCTTTTCTCACGGAAGAAGAATCTCTCACGTAGGAATCGTGGAAAGCGTAACTGAGGAAGGTGAAGTAAAATTCATTCACGCAGCTACTTCAAAAGGGGTAATGGTTTCTTCACTGAATGACTCTTATTGGGGGCCTAAATACAGATTCGGAAAAAGAGTCATCAATGAAAACGGAGAAGCTTACAACAATCTTGCAACAACCACTCCTGCATCGAACGGAACAAGTTTTTAATTTTAAATAATTGATTTAAATAATGAAACCATCAAGATTCTTGATGGTTTTTTTGTTTTACTGTTTAACGACTGTTATTGGTCTGGATTCAAAATTCTGTAATTAGCTGTTTTTATCGATTTCAATATCAAACTGACGAAGAAGACCTAAGATTTCAGAAAGTGAAAATTTAGCCTTTTTAAGCCTGTTTTGAGAAGGATCTATGGAGTAATTCATCGATGTTCTAAAATCTGCTTTTTCAAGGTTAGTTCTGTCGAAAACAGCACCGGCAAAATCACAATGGCTGAATACGGAATTTGACAGGTCGCATTCGGCAAAATCGACTTCTGTTAATTTTGAATTTTTAAATAAAGTCTTTTTAATATTTGTTTTGTAAAAGATGGAATTGTTTAATAAACAACCTTCAAAGCGGAATGACATTCCGAATTCATTGCAGTCATCAAAATGAAGCCCGAACATTTTGCATTCTTTGAAAGTGACATCACGGAAAGCTGTTGAAACAAGTTTTGCCATGCTCAGATTACATCCGATAAACTTACAATCATTAAAACTAAAAAACGAAAGATCTGCATATTCAAAACTGCAGTTTAAGAAAGTACAGTTTTCGTATTCGCCCTTTTGAATTTGGGAAAAATCTGCATTTTCGAAAGTCTGATCTAAGACGTACGCTTCTTTCATAAGGTTTTATGATTTAAGTATTTTCTCTCGTTGATTTTGCTGATTTCGCAGATTGATTTTAGTAAAGTTTTAAAAAGAGTAATTGTCAACTTCCAGCTTCAATCCTTTATACCAAACTATTCTTATCCGAATAATTTAATTTAAAGAAAATAAAAGTCATTATGGAGAAGGCAAGTAAAGAACTTCCTCCATAACTAAAGTATGGCAACGGAATCCCAACCGTTGGGAAAAGCCCCATAACCATGCCTAAATTGATCGTAAAGTGCATGAGAAGGATCGAGGCAAAGCAATATCCGAAAACACGGTTAAACCCGGATTTCTGCTGTTCTGCGAGATAATAGATTCGTCCTATAAAAATCATGTAAGCAAGAATCAAAATGGTACTTCCCACAAATCCCCATTCTTCGCCTACGGTACAGAAAATATAATCAGTTTCCTGCTCCGGAACGAATTTGCCCTGTGTAACAGAGCCTTCACGATATCCTTTTCCTAAAAGTCCTCCGGAGCCAATCGCAGTTTTTGAATATAGTAAGTTGTATCCCGAAGTATCCCTGAATGCTTTTTCACCTTTAAAAAGAACTTCAATCCTTTCTCTCTGATGTTTCGGCAGTTTTTCTAAAATATAAGGAGAACCGAAAGCCAGGCCACACAACAAGATTACAGAACCTGCAATACTTGAGATAGAGATGACATTCCAGGACATTTTATAGTAGTTCATTGCGATATAGCCACCAATAATCAAAACAATAGTGATGGCAACCCAGATAGGATTGACAGCTAATGAGATCAGAAAGACACCGGCAAATAGAAATCCTACTCCAAATAAAACTCCACTGAGTCCTTCACGATATAAAGCAATAAAAAAAGCGATAAAAACCAACATTGACCCTACGTCGGGAATTGCCAGTACAACTGCCGCCGGAATTCCTACAATGGCTAATGTTGTGAGTAAAGATTTTCTGTTTTTTAAATTAAATTCAGGCCCGGACACATAATTGGCAAGCATTAATGCGGTTCCTATCTTCGCAAATTCTACGGGCTGCATCGTAAAGCTTCCGAATTTGTACCAGTTTTTCTGTCCGAGAATTTCCTTTCCGAAAGGGAAAAGTCCGATTAGCAGTAAAACGCCGCCGATATAAATAATTCCCGACATGTTTTCGAAGAATTTGCTTCTTCCTACAAAAATGATTAATCCTACAAACAAAGAAATACAGAAGAAAATTAATTGTTTTTCTCCTAATTTCTGATCGACACTGTAGATATTGGCAATTGCAAACATGCAAAGCAGGAAATACAACCCAAGACCTAACTTATCTATTCCTTCAGTCCATTTCATTGCTTAACAGGTTTTGATTTTTTAGCGTTTTGGATCTTTTCTTCGTCTATTTTTTTCTGAAGCTTTGCTTTCTGCTCTTTAACAGCTTTGAGGCTGTCTTCTATTCTTTTTCGTGTTACAGAGTCTAAGGAAGGATCTTTGTAAAGGCCTTTCCTTTTTAGATCGGCAATCCACTGCCTTTTGTATTCAGGCATGAAGCTGGCACCGGTCATCTTTTTATAAAGATTTTCACGTTTAAGATCTCCGGTAATGTATTTTTCTGCAATTACTGTAGAAGCGGGTCCTGCCCAGGTAGCTCCAAAACCAGCATGTTCCATTACGGCAACAACGACAATTTTGGGTTTTTCGGCAGGCGCAATCAATACGAAAATAGAATTATCTTTTCCTTGTGGAACCTGTGCGGTCCCTGTTTTAGCCAACATCGTAAAATCATTGGATTTCAGGCTATGGGCTGTTCCTCTTAAAACTACGGCTTCCATCCCTTTCAATACAGGATCGAAATGCTTTTTATCAACTAATGTCTGGTGTCTTACTTTAAATCTAGGATCCGGATTGGGTTTTCCATCGATAGCTTTTACAATATGCGGTGTATAATACCATCCTTTGTTTGCAATTGCGGAAACATAATTTGCCAACTGAAGCGGCGTAACGAGTACATCTCCCTGTCCCATACCGTTGTAGATAGCTCCCGTAGACATTTCGTCCCAATTCTTAAAGTCAGTTCTTTTAGAGCCGCTGGCTTTAATCATGGCTTTAAATCTTTTTTCATAAAAATCTCCGGAAGGAATTCTGCCTTTGGCTCCAACCGCAAAATCATTGTTCAGGAATTCTCCGACTCCGAAACTGCTCATAATCTTTTTCCACTCATCAACTCCTCTTGAAGGATTGTTTGGGTATTTTTTAATGATCGCAATAAACGCATACGTGAAAAAACAATTGCTGGAAACTTGTATAGAAGGGATCAACGGATCTGCACCACCATGACCTTTAATTCTTTTCCCGCGGTAATAAAATCCACCACCACAAGGGAAAATTGTATTTTCGTCCATCACGCCCATCTGCATTGCTGCTAAGGCTGTTAACAGTTTAAAGGTTGAGCCGGGAGGGTAGGCCGCCTGAAGAGATCTGTCGAAAGTCGGCTTGTTCTCGTAGATTGTGTCTTTTGATAAAGCATATAAGTTTCTAGACTTGTTGGGCCCTGTGAAAAGATTCGGGTCGATATCAGGGCCTGTTGCAGCTACTAAAACTTCACCGTTATTCGGGTCTATGGCTACGATTGCACCGTGTTTATTCACCAGCATTTCTTCTGCCATTCTCTGAAGATCATAATCGATGGTTAATGTAATATCCTTTCCGGTAATAACATCTTTATCTAAAGAACCGTTTTTATAGGAACCGACATTTCGAAGTTTAATATCTTTCTGGATGTATTTCATTCCTTTTACCCCGCGAAGTTCCTTTTCATAGGCCTTTTCGATCCCCGTTTTTCCGATGAAATCCCCGGGTAAATAGTATGCTGAATCTTTTTTGATCTCCCTTTCGTTTACCTCACTTGTATAGCCCAAAAGGTTTCCGGAAGTGGAGACTTCATACTGACGCTGAGGCCTTGAAACAATACTGAATGCAGGATATTTAAATATAATCTCCTGAACTCTGGCAATATCTTCACGACTTAAATTTTTCATAAAAGTCATCGGAGTTAGTTTGGAGTAATATTTTTCTTGTTTAATATTGTTTATCGTCTTGATAAAATCAGGTTTTGTGATTTTCATCAAATTACAGAAAGCCAATGTATCAAAGTCAGGTCGCATTAAAGCCTGAGTAAAAGAAATTTCGTAGGCAGGCTGGTTTCCTACCATAATTTTACCGTTTCTGTCGAAAATTACCCCACGCTGCGGGATGATATATTCAATTTTAATGGAAGTATTGGCTGCATTTAAGGCATAACGATCTGTAAAAAGCTGTAAATAGGCAATTCTCGCCACGAATATCAGGGCGATAACAACAAGAGCCGAAAAAATTTTTAAATAACGTGTGTTCAAACTTTCTGTTTGATTTTAAATATTAATGCGTAAATAACTATAAATATAAACGAAATTACACTAGTTACCAATACATTAAGTAATATTTCAAAAAATCTACTAAACTTAAAGAACTCTATATATTGTACTAAAAGCTGGTGTAAAAAGATACTCGAGAACAGAAACAGCAAAAACTGCGCCCATTGAAGGGACTGGAAAGAGAAAAAATCTGTAGAAGTATCTGTAGAAGTTCTGAAGATCAAGGTTCTGAAATAGGCGATCAACGTTGTTGCAAAGGCATTGATCCCTCCCGAATAGAGAAGAATATCAATGGACAAGCCAATCAGAAAACTTAAAGCTAAAAACTGAAATTTATTTCTGAAAAAAGGATAAAACATGACAAACACAGGATACAGCACCGGAGTGTACTTCCCGAAAATGGTGATTCTGTTCAATACAAAAATTTGTAATGCAACCAAGAAAATCATGATTAATATGTCCGTAAATAATGTCCTGCTAATCATTTTCTTTTTTTATTACAGCCTGCATTGTGTCTTGTATCTTTTGAACTTCAGCTTTCTTAAGGTTTTTCACCACGTAAACTTTACTTAAAGCTCCCATTTTTTCGCTTAATTCAACTGAAATATCCCAGAATCCTGTTTTATTATCTACGGAATACCCCGCTATGGTACCAATCTGAACGCCTTTAGGAAAAATAGCTGATTTACCGTCTGTAACGACAGTATCACCAATTTTTAAGGCCACATATTTAGGAATATCTGCCAAGTGCATTACTCTTGAATTATCTCCGTTCCATGTTAAGGTTCCGAAATATCCCGAATTTTTAAGCGCTGCATTGATTCTGATTCTGTTCACACTTAAAACTGACTGAACCAACGCATAACTATCGGTAGAATTAATAACGATTCCCGCAATACCTTTCGGAGCCATCACTCCCATTTGCGGAAACACGCCGTCTCTTCTCCCTCTGTTTATTGTAAAATAATTGTTTCTTCTGTTGATGCTGTTGAAAACAATTTCACCATCTACAAATGTATAGATCTGTCCACCGCCCAACGTATCATGAACTTTCCTGAATTTTGGATTTGCTGCTCCCTGTTTCCCATAAAGCTCAACCATCAAAGACTTGTTTTGTGCCACAAGATCTTCATTAATCTGCTTTAATTTAAGATAAGAAACCCCTTCATCGATATACCCTGAAACCCATGAATTCAACGCGGCCGATTGCCCTGCAATCCAGGATCTCTGCATGGCGTTTTTAGAGAATATCAGAACAAGAGCAATGATTTGCAGGAATATAAAGAAGACAAAAAGTGCATTCTTCGAAAATAATCTCAGCAAAAATCCCATTCAGATATAAAGTCGTAAAAAGTTAAAATTATTTAATTAAGAAATTGAATTTATCCATATTCTTAAGTGCAATACCTGTTCCTCGAACTACAGCTCTCAACGGATCTTCTGCAACAAATACAGGAAGACCGGTCTTTTTGTGTAATCTGTCCGCAAGACCTCTCAATAGTGCACCACCACCTGCAAGATAAATACCTGTTTTGTAGATATCGGCTGCCAATTCCGGAGGTGTAAGAGAAAGAGTTTCCATTACCGCATCTTCAATTCTGATGATCGATTTGTCTAATGCTCTTGCAATCTCTTTGTATCCAACCATGATTTCTTTTGGCTTACCAGTGATAAGGTCTCTACCCTGTACCGGAATATCTTCGATATCCACATCAAGATCTTCCACAGCAGAACCCACTTCAATTTTAATTCTCTCCGCAGTTCTTTCCCCGATGTATAAATTATGGTGAGTTCTCAAGTAATAAGCGATGTCGTTGGTGAATACATCACCTGCAATTTTCACAGATTTGTCACAAACGATACCTCCTAAAGCAACCACAGCAATTTCCGTAGTACCACCACCTATGTCGATGATCATGTTACCCTCAGGTTTTTGTACGTCAATTCCAACCCCGATTGCTGCTGCCATTGGCTCGTAAATCAAACGAACTTCTTTAGCATTTACTTTCTGTGCTGAATCTCTTACCGCTCTTTTTTCAACTTCAGTGATACCGGAAGGAATACAGATCACGATTCTCAACGCTGGCTGAATGAATTTACCTTTAATTCCAGGGATTTTTTTGATAAATTCTTTAATCATATGTTCAGAAGCATGGAAATCTGCAATTACCCCATCTTTCAACGGACGAATCGTCTTGATATCCTCATGAGTTTTACCCTGCATGTGTTTTGCCTGTTCCCCGACGGCAATCGGTCTCCCCGTAGAACGCTCAATTGCAACAATTGACGGCTGATCTATAACAATTTTATTATTATGGATGATAAGGGTGTTGGCAGTACCAAGGTCTATCGCAATCTCTTGCGTAAACATATCGAATAAACTCATACTTTTTACTTCTGATTTTTTTAAAGAGTTACAAAGATATAAATTTAAGACGTCTAAAGAAATTTCGCAAGCAGATAATTTGGTTAAAATTTTATTAAAATTTGTGTAGTGTTATTAACTTTTACTTTAAGTATTTACAGAGCCTGATTTAAATTCAGATTGAAGCGTTTTTCCTGTAAACAGAGAGGAAATTGAAGATGCATCTTTTTGTTGTTTTTGGAATTATGTTCTTTTTATTTTAATGATAAGTTTGAAGTGTTAAAAATGAAGCAAAAATTTTAACTTTAATAACAATTAAAAATTTATTTAGAACCATCCCAAAATAGTTTTTTACGATAATTATCATATACAGTATCAGAAGACGATTCACTAAAAAAAGCGTAAATTTGCCCCGCTTATGTTACAGTACTCCAATATACATCAGACTTCTAATTTTGCCGTACTTTCCATCAGTTTCGAAAAAGCTGATGTAGAAACGAGAGGTAAGTTTGCTTTCTTTGATGAAAATATTAAAAATTTTGTTTCCCGGGTTCATAATGAAGATCTGGGGGATGCTTTTGTGGTTTCTACCTGTAACAGAACCGAAATTTATACAACTTCTCCCAACTACCTTTTGGTAGCAGAAGAGTATTGTAAAACTATCGGAGTAAATCTGATGGATTTTCTTCAGTTTGCCAATATTCTGACCAAAGAAGAAGCGCTAACCCATTTGTTCAGAGTGGCGGCAGGTCTGGAAAGCCAGATCATTGGTGATTTTGAAATCATTGGACAGATCAAAAAAGCGTATGCCCGTTTTAAGAAGGAGAGAAAAAACTCGAATCCTTTTTTAGAAAGATCGATTAATTCTGCCATTCAGATCTCCAAAAGGATTAAAAATGAAACGGGAATTTCCAATGGGGCAGCTTCTGTTTCTTATGCGGCGGTTCATTACATTTTAAACAATCAGAAAAGAATTGCTGAAAAGAATATTCTTTTATTGGGTGTTGGTGAAATCGGACAAAACACAGTGGAAAATCTGGTAAAGCATGTCTATCAGCCAAAAATTAAAATTGCTAACAGGACTCAGGAAACCGCAGCCAAAATCTCAGAGAAATATAATATTCCTCATATCGACTATGCTGACTTTGATAAGGAATTAAGCAATACTGATATTCTGATTGTAGCAACGGGAGCCAAACAGCCGATTGTGAATAAATCCCACTTTGCCAACGGAAGAGAAATGTTGGTGATCGACCTTTCAATTCCTCATAATGTTGATAAAAACGTGACGGAGCTTGAAAATATAACCCTGATTGATGTTGATGAGCTTTCAAAACAGATCCAGGAAACCATTCATCAAAGAGAAAAAGAGATTCCGAAGGCAGAAAAAATAATCAAGGAAATGTCGAAAGACTTTCATGAATGGGAGAAAAAAAGAAAGCTGGCACCAAACATTCACCATTTCAAAGCGGTTTTAAAAAATATGGAACGCAACGAAATGCACAATTTTTACAGAAAAAATAAATACATAAACATCACGGATATGGAACTTTCGGATAAAATGATCCAGAAAATTACCAACCGTTTTGCAAAATATATCATCGATAATCCGTTAAAAGCCGAAGAAATTAGTAAATTAATGCACGAAATATTAGTTGAACAACCAAACAACGAATTCAATGAAAAGCATTAGAATCGGAACAAGAAATTCTGCATTGGCACTTTGGCAGGCTCGAGAAGTTGCGAGACACCTTCAAAACAACAATTATTTAACGGAAATCGTTCCTATCGTCTCTTCAGGGGATAAAAATCTTACTCAACCGCTTTACGCATTAGGAATCACCGGAGTTTTTACGAGAGATCTTGATGTCGCATTATTAAATGACGAGATCGATATCGCTGTGCATTCTTTAAAAGATGTTCCGACCAATCTTCCTGAGCATTTAGAAATTGTTGCTTACTTAGAAAGAGATTTTCCACAGGATGTTTTAATCAGAAAAGAATCGGCAAGAAATAAAGAATTCCACGAGCTTAAATTAGCGACCAGCAGTTTAAGAAGAAGAGCATTTTGGCTTAAAAATTTCCCGCATGCAGAATTTTCAGATATTCGCGGAAATATTCAGACACGTCTTCAAAAGCTGGAAGAAGGTGATTTTGATGCTACAATTTTATCTTTGGCAGGAATCAAAAGAATGAAAATGGACATTGATTATGAAATGTTGCCGTTTTTAATTCCGGCTCCCTCGCAAGGTGTCATCGCTGTTGCAGGACATTCAGACAAAAAAGAGATCAACGAAATTTTAAGTTCAATCAATCATAAACCTACTCAGATCTGCGTAGAAATGGAAAGAAACTTCCTGAATACGCTGGAAGGAGGCTGTACAGCACCAATCGGAGCTTTCGCTGAAATCTTTGACGATCAGATCCGTTTCAAAGCGGCACTTTGTTCATTAGACGGGAAAAACTGCATCGCAACAGATGAAAGTTTTGTCTACAATGAAGAAGAAAATTTCGGAAAAAAATTCGCAAAAGCTGTTCTTGAAAACGGCGGAAAAGAATTGATGGCGGAAATTAAAAATCAGATCTAATTCTTTTAAATTTCCAAAATAATGAGAAAGTACTTCACTGTCCTTATTATTATGTTATGTGTTTTTGTTTCGAAAGCACAAAATCAGTTTGCCCAAAAACTTTCTAACGCGGCAGTAAGTCTTACAAAAGATAAGGTTACTTACGATCCGGCCTATTTCACTTTAAAATATCCGAATGGAGACGTTCCGTCTGACAAAGGAGTTTGTACGGATGTTGTGATCCGGGCGTACAGAAAATTAGGAATTGATCTGCAAAAGGAAGTTCATGAAGATATGGCGAAAAATTTTTCAAAATATCCTAAAAACTGGGGTTTGAAAAAGCCGGACACCAATATCGATCACCGCAGAGTTCCCAACCTTCAGGTTTTCTTTACCAGATTCGGAAAATCAAAATCTATTGAAACAAAACCTGAGCTGTATGTTCCGGGAGATATTGTCACATGGATTTTGCCCGGAAATTTAACACACATCGGAATTGTTGTCAATAAAAAATCTGCGGACGGAAAAAGATATTTAATTGTACATAACATTGGAGCGGGACAGGTTATCGAAGACTGTTTATTTAAATTTACAATCACAGGACATTATCAGTATCAGAAATAAATATGAAGAATATTATTTGCTTTTTGTTCGTATTGATGATAGGTTTAGTGAATGGACAAAAAAACGAACCCAAAATAATTAATAAGCCTATCAATTATTCTGCGGAGAGAGTTCGCTTGAGCTTAGAATATTTGAAAGATCATCATGGTTTGGTTCAAAAAACGCCGACAATTGTTCCCAAAATGATCGTCCTTCATTACACTGCGGGAGGAAATGTGGAAAGCAACTTTAAATATTTTAACAAAACAAATCTGGAAAGCGGAAGAAGTACTTTGAAAAAACAAAGTACATTAAATGTTTCTTCGCAGTTTATCATTGACAGGGACGGAACCATTTATCAACTGATGGAACCGACACAATTTGCAAGACATACGATTGGATTAAATTACTGCGCTATCGGAGTTGAAAATATCGGAAGCAAAAAAGAACCACTCACAGATAAACAAATCGCAGCCAATGTGCAATTAGTGCGATATTTAACTCAAAAATATAAAATTGAATATCTCATCGGACATTCAGAATATGGGATTTTCAGAAATTCTAAACTTTGGAAGGAATCAGATCCTAATTATTTCACTGCAAAAGAAGATCCCGGAAAAGAGTTCATGAATAAAGTAAGACTTCAGGTCGCCGATTTACATTTAAAAGATAAGCCTTAATGAAAATTTTATTTACCAAAAATATAGATCCAAAGATAATTTCCAAAGAATTGGGAGAAGATATTCTGGCGGATTGTATTGAGGTAATTAAAACAAATTCTATCAAAACAGATCCATTCGATTTAAAAAATTATTCGCTGATTTTTACAAGCGTGAATGGAGTTTCCTCATTTTTTAAAAATGGTTTTAAACCTAATGAAGATTTCACGGCAAAGAACTACAATAAAATTTATTGCGTGGGCGAAAAAACAAAACGCGAACTCAGAAAACACGGCTTCGGAACTTTTAAAGTGTTAAAAAATGCCGAAACATTATCGAAATTCATCACGCATCACTGTCAGTATGAAACATTTTTGCATTTCTGTGGAAATTTAGCTATAAGTGTGCTGGATAAAGAGCTTCCACTTCAAAATATCAAGTATAAAAAAATTACGGTTTACAACACCGAGGAAATCAATCCGTTGATAACTGAAAAATATCATGCTGCCGTCTTTTTTAGTCCGAGCGGAGTTCGTAGTTTTGCAAAACAAAATTCTTTTCAGGATTTGATGCTTTTTTCGATCGGGGAAACCACTTCCGGCGAGTTGAGAAAATATACTTCACAATCGGTTTTTACTTCAGAAGGAAACAATCTGATCTCTCTTCTGGATTTAATAAAAAAGGAATTTGTAAACAAAAATTGAATAGTTACATTGTCTTTTTGGCAATATCAGTCTAATATATTATGATTAAAAACGACCTGTATTTAAAAGCACTTCGCGGAGAAACCGTAGAAAGACCACCCGTTTGGATGATGAGACAAGCCGGAAGATATTTGCCGGAATTCATTGCACTGCGTGACAAATATGATTTCTTCACAAGATGTCAGACTCCGGAATTGGCTTCCGAGATCACTGTACAACCGATAAGAAGATATCCTTTGGATGCTGCGATTTTGTTCTCCGATATTTTGGTGGTTCCGCAAGCGATGGGAATCGATTTCAAAATGAAGGAAAGCGTGGGTCCGTGGTTGGATAATCCGATCAGAACGATGGAAGATGTACAGAATGTTGCCGTTCCGGACGTGAATGATACTTTAGGATACGTTTTTGATGCGATTGAACTGACTTTACAGAAATTAGACAATGAAATTCCATTGATCGGTTTTGCGGGTTCACCCTGGACAATTCTTTGTTATTGTGTAGAAGGAAAAGGAAGTAAAGCTTTTGATATTGCTAAATCTTTCTGTTTTCAGCAACCGGAAGCGGCTCACTTGTTATTGCAGAAAATTACAGATACTACGATTGCTTATCTGAAAAGAAAAGTTGAAAAAGGGGTTTCTGCCGTTCAGGTTTTCGATTCCTGGGGCGGAATGCTTTCTCCGGCTGATTATCAGGAGTTTTCCTGGAAATATATCAACCAGATCGTTGAAGCTTTAAGCCCACTAACTCACGTTGTCGTTTTCGGAAAAGGATGTTGGTTTGCCTTAGAAGATATGGTACAGTCTCCGGTTTCAGCTTTAGGAGTTGACTGGACGATCAAGCCGGAATTTGCAAGAACATTGACCAATCACACGATGACACTTCAGGGAAATTTTGATCCTGCAAGATTACATTCTACACCTGAAACCATCAAGAAAATGGTGACAGAAATGATCAACCGTTTTGGAAAAGACCGATATATTGCCAACTTAGGACACGGAATTTTACCAAATATTCCTTTGGAAAATGCGGAAGCATTTATCCGAGCGGTGGTGGATTGGAAACCGAGTACTCAGTTTTAATTCTTGGTTTTGATGAATCTTAAAGAAGCTTTTTAAGAAACCTTATAGGTTTTTAAAACCTATAAGGTTTGATCCATAAAATAAAACAGCCTTTCAAATTCTGAAAGGCTGTTTCTATGAGTAAAATAATTAATAATTAGTTGATTTCTGTAACGAAATCTTCTTTCGGTTTTCTTACTTTCGTAAGGTTTACCAACCAGTCGTTTGAAGCATCTCTGTAACCTAATGGCAATAACAGAACGCTTTTCAGACCTTTTTCTTTTAAATTTAAAATCTGATCCACTTCTTCTGGAACAAAACCTTCCATCGGCGTAGAATCCACTTCCTCGAACGCAGCAGCAATAATAGCCGCACCAAATCCGATATAAGCCTGTTTTGCAGCGTGTGTAAAGTTTTCTTCTGCAGATCTCTGAGGATACATACCTAACAGCATCTGTCTGTAATTTTCCCAGCCTTCATTCTTAAAACCTCTGATATCATTCGTCAAATCAAACATATTATTGATTCTTTCTTCCGTATAATTATCCCAGGCTGCAAAAACCAAAAGGTGCGAACAATCCGTGATCTGTGGCTGATTCCATGCGTGGGGCTTAATCTGTTCTTTAATCTCCTGATTGGTAATCACGATGATTTCGAAAGGCTGAAGACCACTTGAAGTTGGTGCTAGTCTAGCGGCTTCCAATATTTTATCCACTTTTTCCTGTGGTACTTTCTGACCGTTCATTGCTTTGGTAGCAAATCTCCAGTTCAGTTTTTCAATTAATTCCATACATTAAATTTTGACTACGCAAAATTAGCTTATGCATGATAAATAACCATTACAGATTTTTAAATTTGAAAAATTGTTAATATCTATAATTAAATTTCTAACCCGAAAAGTCATCCAGCATATTTCTTGTCGGAACAAAGAAAAGCGATCCGGTAACTGCAGTGCTGAAATCCAGAATACGGTCATAATTTCCGGCGGGATCGCCAATGAACATGTTGGTCAGCATTTTTTTTGTAGTAGAAAAACTATTCGCATAAGAAATAAAATATGTTCCGAATTCACCAATAGAAGGATTTCCGAAAGGCATATTGTCCCGAACTATTTTCAAATCATCTCCGATATTCGCCAAAGCAATATGAGAATTTGAAGGCTTCACCTCATCGGACATTTCAATATCATTTTCTTTTGATCTTCCGATAACTTTTTCCTGATCTTCTGTGGAAAGGCTTCGCCAGGCATTCATATTGTGAAGATATTTTTGAGTAAAAAGATAACTTCCTCCTTTATACTGCACATCTTCATCGCCAACTTTAGCGAAGAAATCACGGTCTTCATTATGCGGGTTTTCTGTTCCGTCTACAAAACCAAGAATTGAGCGGTCATCCCAATATTTAAAACCATGAATTTCCAAGATACTTTCTGCAACAGGCGTTAATAATTTTGAAATTTCAATAGCCATATCGAAAATAATGCTTTTGTCATCCGCTCTTAAATGAAAATGTAAATCTCCCGGCGTAGAAACGGCGGTATGTTTTACCCCTTTTATTTCTTCAAAATTCACCAGCTCTTTCGGAAGCGGGGTTGGAAGATCTAAAATATTCCATGCATTATGGCCAATTCCCATGACGCAGCTTGCTCTGCTGTCGGGAAACCTGTTGAAAACGGAATTATTTAAATTTAAAACCAGAGCACATAATTGCTGGAAAGTTCCCTTAAGTTTTGGATCATCTATCAATCTCCAAACCATGAAAATCGTATTGCTGTTGGGATAATCAGTCACATTTTGAGATTCGATATTCATTATTATCAGTTTTATTTTAAATTAAACAACTTCAGAAGGAAAAGAAACCTGATCCGCAAAATATTGTTCAAGATCTTTCAGCGTTTCCGGATTGGTCTGAATGTCTTTTACCAATTGACCTTTGTTTACCACCACGATTCTGTTGCAGACTTCTGTTGTATGCGAAAGATCGTGGCTTGAAATAAGGAAAGTCACGCCATCCTGTTTAGATAATTCTTTAATTAAATTTTTAAGCTTGATTTGCGTAGAAGGATCCAGATTCGCAAAAGGCTCATCCAGAATAATTATTTCAGGATTTCCGATGATTGCCCCCACAATTCCTACTTTCTTCTGATTTCCTTTTGACAGATCACGGACATATTTTCCGGAATTCAAAATTTCGCCATTAAAAAGATCGTGGAACTGTTTTACAAACTCATCAACAGAAGCTTTATTCTGCCCCCTCAGTTCTCCGATGAAATAAAAATATTCTTCCGGTGTTAAATAGCCGATCAGAAAAGAATCATCCACAAAAGCGGAGACTTTATTTTTCCATGCTTCAGATTCATTGACTTTAATTCCATCGATGCTTACAAATCCGGTTGTCGCCTGAATCAGATCCAGCATTAAGCTGAAAAGCGTCGTTTTTCCCGCTCCGTTATTTCCTACCAAGCCGAATGTTTCACCGTTGGGAATTTCAAGGTTTTCTATATGTAAAACGGTTGCATTACCGTAAGTTTTGGATAAATTATTAATCGTGATCATATTAATCTTTTTTGAATGCGTTTAATGTACTGTATTTTTCTACTTTGTAATGCTTTACAATGATATCGAAGATCTTTTCTCTTAATAAAAACCCAATGAATCCTAAAATGGCGATACTGATTACTGCAGCTGTAATATCGAAGAAGCGCTGCATCAGTGCGAAAACAATCATCGGGAGAAGCATTTTAGGAATCAGCAGCAATAGAGATTTCATATTAAAGCTGTTTTTCTGCCCGAACCTTTTTTCTTTAGCATTAAGATCGATCTGCATTTTGTTGAAAGCTCCGGACCAAAGCGTAAACTGGGAATTCACTCCAATATTGTAAATTCCGGCAGCAAAGAAAGTAAGATACATATTCCAGCCAAAATAGGCGTAGCATACTGCCAGAATCATTGAAAAAACAGTTACAATATTCATCAGCCACCATTTTGCCTTTAAATATTCTTTATAAGGCACATTCAGCGTCATCATTAAAGGATAATAAGAACTATCGAAAGCCGGAACCCTCTGGCCGAACATGAATTGAAATCCTCCGGTAACAAACAGTCCCATGAACATCATCATGGCAGGAGTCTTATAGATCGGTGAAGAAAACATCAACATTCCATAAAAAAGGAACATGACACTTCCAAGCAGAACCCCTTTTGTTACCTTGTTTCGTCTCAACATTTTAATGTCATTATTAATGAAAGTTCCGATGGCTCCGTATTTATTCAGGAAAGCGATATTTTCTGTCCTTCCTACTGTTTTCTTTGCTTCCAGACCTTCATCCAAATAAAAAACCTGGTAAATATGCCTAAAGCTGACTTTCCATAAAGCAAAAAACAGGAGAACGGAAATTACGACAAAATAAGGTTTTTCATAAAAACTGTAGAAAAATTCCTCGGAATAGTTGAGGACCGGAATAATGTTATAATATGCCAATCCTGCCACAGCTGCAATGAGACAACCGACGGCGATGGCTATATTTTCCTTATCGTTAAAAAGAATATTAATAAAATTGTTTAAATAAAAAAGTAATGAAACTCCGACAAGCCAGGCAAAAGTACCCGGAATATTATACCCATAAAACAAAGCAATTACAGAAAACGTGATAAAAAACAGTGAATTCAGCCAGCTGAAAGCGGACAGGAATGTTTTGCCCAGCATGTAATTTACCAATGTTTTTTTAGAAATATTCAAGGTGAGAAAAGGCTTTATATTTTGTGTCGGCATTTCCTGCCATAGGTATTTGAAGATCAGGTCTGCCGTCCAGGCGATGATTAAGAATTTTGAAACGACTTTAACAGGATCCATATTCATCTCTTCCCGGATGTAGTAAAATGCCAGAAAAGCACCTCCGACCAGGCAGGCCATGAAATACAAAATTCCAATAAAGCGCAGGATCTTCATGGCGAGGTTGATGCCCAAAGAACTACCTCTAAAAAAACTCTTAATTTCTAGTCTCAGGAATTTTATAAACATTGTTATCTTTTTTATATTAGTGAATATAAGGATAAAAATGTTACAGAATTAATTGTCCCGATTGACAAAAATTAGAATTAAAATATAGAAAGCTAAAGATATTTTGCAAATCATTTAACTTGTAATGACTTGCTTCGTAAAATTTCCATCACCGATTCTGATTAAATATCTGTGACTTCCACTTAAAAAGTCTTTTATAACTAACTCATCGGATTTCAATTCCACTCTAAATCTTTCTAGATCTAAACGTATCTTATCTAATGTAAATGTTTCAGTGTTGATAAAAACCAATTGATCACGATGTTTATCTGCATAAACGAGTATTAAAAAATTATGACAGAAATCTATAAATCTGCAGCCCCTGTAAGAAACCCCCATGGAATTTACGGGAACTTTCCACTCTAGAATAAAATTTGGATTTATTTTTATTTTAAGTTTATCATTTCCGACCTCATTCATTTCATACCATGCGTATTGATTATTTCGAAAGACGATATTAAATTTGGAAACAGAATTCTCACCTCCGAAAATATCCTTCCAAATGATTTTATCTTCTTTAATTTCCCCTTCTACAAAATCAATTTCTTCATAAATTAATTTTAAAAGTTGATTTTTTTCCATTTAGAGGTTAGTAAATCTAAAATCAAAAGTTTATCCTATGAGCTCTTTCGCCTGCGCCAAAGCCGCTTCCGTAATCTTACTTCCTGAAAGCAACTGTGCAATTTCGTTTAATTTTTCGGCATCACTTAACGGAACAATGGTTGACTGAGTTTTTCCGGCAATGTCTTGTTTCAAAACTTTATAATTGTTATTCCCTTTTGCAGCAACCTGCGCCAAGTGAGAAATGACGATCAATTGCATATCTGTCGACATTTCGCGCATCAGATTTCCGATTTCCTCGGCCACTTTTCCTGAAACTCCGGTATCGATTTCGTCTAAAATTAAGGTCGGAAGCTCATCACTTTCCGCAATGATTTTCTTTACCGCCAACATCACTCTTGATCTTTCTCCACCCGAAATTGCGGTTTGAATCGGCTTTAATGGAAAACCGGAATTCGCCTGAAATAAAAGCTGAATATTTTCTTTTCCAAATTGATTAAAATCTCCAGAATCCTGTAGTTCGATATCAACTCTTGCTTTTTCAAGACCTAGTTTTTTAAGCAATGTTTCTGCTTTTTTAATGAAAACAGGAACGCTTTTTTTTCTGTTTTTGGATAGTTTTTCGGCTAAATTCTGAAGTGTTTTTTCTTTTTTGGAAATATTTTCTTCGATCTCTTCGATTTGAGATTCCAATTCTGAAGCGCCTTGCTGTTCGCCTGACAATTGATCTCTGATTTCCTTTAATTCAGTAATATCAGCAGCATTGTGTTTCACAAAAAGATTATTGATCCTGTTGTTTAATTCGATTAGCAAAGCTAAATTTTCAGGGTTAACCTCGATTCTTTCTGCTTCATCTTCAAGCTCGGAAATGATATCTTTCAGTTCAACAAAAGCCATTTCCAGCCTTTCATCAAGCTCGGCAAAGCTGCTGGAAACTTCTGCAATCTTTGACAGTTTATTTTTAGCTTCATTAAAGAAAGATAAAATTCCAACTTCTTCCTGATGGAATCTCGACAGAACCTGTGCAAGATTTTCTGAAATCATTTCTGCATTTTCCTGAATGGAAAGCTGATTCTGAAGTTCTTCGTAATCTACATTGTCCAAATGCAGTTCTTCAAGCTCGTTTAATAAAAATTCTTTGTAATCACTTTCTTTTCTGTTCTCAGAAAGCTGTATCTGAAGTTTTTTAAGCTGCGTTTTCAGGCTTTGAAAGTCTGAAAATTCATGCTGATAATCATTGATCAGCTGTTTGTTTTCAGAAAGCCCGTCAATAATTTTAAACTGATATTCTGAAGTAAAAAGGTTAGATGTCTCAAATTGTGAGTGGATATCAATTAACTGAGAAGATAATTCCCTCAAAATATCCAATGTTACCGGAACATCATTGATAAAGGCTCTTGACTTTCCGGAAGGCAGAATTTCTCTTCGGATAATGGTCTGATGTTCATAATCCAGATCATTTTCAATGAAGAATTTTTTGAACTGATTGTTGAGAGAAAACTCTGTTTCAACAATACTTTTTTCTTCGGCTTTTGAGATCGATTTTACATCTGCTCTTTCACCAAGGATCAGTCGGAGCGCCCCTAAAATAATAGATTTTCCCGCCCCGGTTTCTCCGGTGATGACCTGTAAGCCGTTTTTTAGCGATACCTCAAGGGTATCAATCAGCGCAAAGTTTTTAATGTAAATTCTCGAAAGCATTGGTGTAGCAATTGTTTGGCTATTGCAAATATAGAACTTTAGATTTCAGCATTCAAGTTAACTTACTGTTTCCATTTGTTCCATCTGGCTTCGGTATTCTTTGGAGAAAGAATAATCATTTCGTTTTTAAGATCACCCAAAACGATACCTCCGTTGTTTCCGGAATTAAAGACATTAAAGATCTCATCCGCTTTAGTATCCATGAAAAGATTGAAGAAATAAGCCTGCTGGAAAGAATTTTCGTATTGTTTTAACTGCATTAATGCATCAAAGATTACCTTTTTAGCCTGTGTCTGATCCTGATTGAATAAATTATCCATTCCTGCTCTGTGATAGGAATAGATTGTCGCCCGCAATTGGCTCCAGTTCGGACTCATGATTTCTTTGATCAGGATAGAGCGGCTTCTCGGTTCGTTAATCTGTTTCCAGCCGTCGTAAGTGTTTTGAGATTCTCCGTTTTGAGCAATCTGCTGGGCTTTCTGGTACCACTGCGTTCCCGCCATCGACTGAAAGCTGTCTGCATCCATTCCTAAAATGACATAGACGTAAAAGCTGATAACATCAATTAGGTTCTTACCGGAAAACTGTCTTTCATTAAAAATAAGATTTTCATTTTCAACATAATCGAAAGAAAATCGTGTGTCCTGGAGATTCAGTAACGGAGATTCATACGTTGTGTTAAAAACAGGACGAACTGCCTGAATCACGATACTTCCCGTAAATCTATTACCTTCTCTTGCGCTGATGACAATAGCGAAATTTGACTTTATTTTTTCAAAATTCTGAAGTCTTTTTCCTGTCCAGCTCGTATTGTTAATAAAATCTCTTAAACTTTTCTCCAATGCTTTGTATGCAGCCTGGTTACTTCCTCCTAATTGCTGGGAATTCACCTGAACCGTTGCTAATAACTCCTGAGAAAAACTTAAGTTGAATACAAACAGAAGTAAAAATATGCTTAAAAATTTTTTCATTTTCTAGTAAAGATTGAGAACGGAAATTTATTAAAATTATTTTAAAAGTTGAGACTCAACGAAATTCAAAATATCTTTTGCAACCTCATCTTTAGATTTCAGGTTGAATTCCTTTTTTTCCGTTTTGGTAAATATTTTTATTTTATTGGTGTCATTTTTAAAACCTGCGCCTTCATCGCGAAGGGAATTTAAGACGATCATATCTAAGTTTTTCTTCTCTAATTTGCCTTTTGCATTTTCTTCTTCATTCTGAGTTTCCAAGGCAAAACCAACTAAAAACTGATGGGTTTTCTTTTCGCCCATGGTTCTGAGAATATCAGGATTTTTGATCAATTCGATGGTTAAATTATCATCATTTTTCTTGATCTTTTCTTTCGCAACGTCTTTCGGAGCATAATCTGCAACGGCGGCACTTGCAATTCCGATATCTATTGTATCATAAAATTCGAAAACTTTAGATAACATTTCCTTTGCTGAAGTCACCTGATGCAATTCAACATTTTTACTGTTGATTTTCTGAGAACTTGGTCCTGAAATTAGAATGACCTTCGCTCCTCTTTTTGAAGCCTCTTCTGCCAAAGAAAAGCCCATTTTTCCTGAAGAATGATTTCCGATAAATCTTACCGGATCAATAGCTTCATAGGTTGGCCCGGCTGTAATTAAAACTGTTTTTCCTTCTAAAGTTTTTTCAACCGTTGAATCAAAAAAATCTTCAATAGTTTTTGCAATTGTTTCCGGCTCAGACATTCTTCCCTGTCCAATCAATCCGCTTGCCAGTTCACCATTTTCTGCAGGAATAATAATGTGTCCGAAACTTTCAGCCAATTCCAGATTTTTCTTGGTAGAAGGATGCACATACATATCCAGATCCATTGCAGGAGCTATAAATACGGGACATTTTGCAGACATATAGGTTGCAATCACCAGATTGTCGCACATTCCGTGAACCATTTTAGACAAAGTATTGGCTGTACAAGGTGCAACAACCATTACATCTGCCCACAGCGCCATTTCCACATGGCTGTTCCAGGTTCCGTTATCGCCATAAAAATCCGAATAAACGGGATTTTTAGACAAAGTGGAAATGCTCAACTTGGTTACAAAATTTTCTGCATCAGGAGTTATGATCACCTGAACTTCTGCCCCTTTTTTTACAAAATCCCTGATCAGAAAATGAATTTTATAAGCTGCAATTCCTCCGGAAATCGCGATGAGAATTTTTTTACCGGAAAGACTCATGTAGTTTTAATTTTTAAAATACTAAAATACTTATTTTTTCTCACAAACCCGTTTAAACAACAAAGGTCATAAAAGAAATTACTCCCTTATGACCTTCATATATAAAAAACACAAGCTGGTTTTTATTTTCTTTCTTCAGTTTTTCTGAAGTATACGTCTTCGTTCAACCATTCTTCTATAGCAATAGAAGTTGGCTTTGGAAGTTTTTCGTAATGTTTAGAGATTTCAATTTGTTCTCTGTTTTCGAAAACTTCTTCTAATGTAGAATTGTGAACAGCAAACTCGTCTAGCTTATTGTGAAGTTCTGTACGAATTTCAGCATTGATCTGCTCTGCTCTTTTTCCCATGATAACAATCGCTTCGTAGATTGAGCCTACTTTGTCTTCAATCTTATCCTTATCGTAAGTAATAGTATTTACTTCTGCTTTTGTATCTTTTACACTCATTTTGAGAATATTAATTTTATTTAAGTTCGCAAATTTACGAATTATCTTTGAATTTTGAAAGTGGCTGCCGGTGGAGGGGTGCTAAGTGCCGCACTGTCCCTCTGGATCTGCATTGCTTTCTTCTCAGCATCGATCTGATCTTTTACCTGCTGCTCAGTTTTTGCCTTATCTGCGTTCTGCGCTTCCAGTTTTTTCTGTCTTTCTGTTAAAGCAGCTATTCTTTCTTCAGTTTGTTTTTTTACAACTACAAAATCTTTCTTTTCTTTTTCTAGTTTTTGTCTGATATCTAAAGCCGTTTTTGCAACTTCTGTATTGGGCATTTCTTTTTCGATCTGTCTCGTAAAGGCCAATGCGCTTTCGATACGCTCGTCCTTCAGATCATACACCGATTTACTTGCCAGTTCATAACGGGATTTTACGATATAATCATAAATCTGTGGACGAAGTTTTGTACTTGGGAAATCTTCCAATACATTTTCCAAAGCGACATTTGCTGCTTTGTATTCTGCCATTTTGAAATACTGTCTTGCATTTTCATAAGCTTTAAACTCAAGCTTGTAAGACAATTCATCAATTAGGGTGTTGATGTTTTTAGATCTTTCCGAATTCGGATAATTATTTAGGAAGTCCTGAAGCTCGTTAATCGCCGATTGTGTGGTCGACTGATCCAGGTTATAGTCCATCGAGCCTTCGTAATAGCAAAGAGCGGACATATAAGCTGCCTCTTCTGCACGCGGATCTTTAGGGAAGCTTACAGCGAAGTTTTTAAACTGATGTCCTGCCAGTTTATAGTTTTTATCATAATAATTGGCATAGGCTGTATTGAACCCGACATTTGGAAAATCATCAGTTCCTGCAACAAGATTGGCAAGTCTGTCGTAAAGAGCCAGAGCATTCTTCCATTTCTTTTTAGCGAAATTGTCGTTAGCTGCTTTCAAGATGAAATTCTTATCTGCACTCTTCATTGCTCTTTCCTGCTTGCTTACGCATGAAGATAATACTGCTACAGTAAAAATACCTAAAATATATTTTTTCATATATAAAATTCAACAGTTTTCGGATTACACAGCCGATTTACTAATTTGCAAAAATATAACTTTTTTGCCAATAGATTTTTTTTTATGATTATTTAACGTAATTTTAGTCTGCAGCGTATCCTAAAATCGCAAAAACGGTCATTAAAAGATTCATTCTCACTTTTCTTTCCGCTTCTTTGGAATAGGTTTCTTCACTTTTGTTGGGAACGTAAAGCTCATAAAAATTCCTGTTGCGGATCACAAAGAGGGTGGATCCCAAAATAGTGGTAAGAAGATCTTCTGGTTTTGGGGTAAAGGTAAAAACTCCGGATGCCACTCCTTTTTTAATGACATCATCCAGTTTTTTTACAAAAAGCTGATAAAAATCCAGCAGTTCGTCTTTCAGGTTTTCGGTATGGCGAAGCTCCTGGGTAACGAAACCGTGAAAATAATTGTATTTAAAAAGTTGGGCAACGATGTATTTTATAATCTCCTTCAGCTGCATTTCCGGCTTGCCGTCTTTAATCGTGTCTGCAAATTCCGAAAAAGTTTCCCTGGTTTTCAATACCCTGTATTGGTAAAGATAAGACATCATTTTTTCCTTGGAACCGAAGTAATAAGAAATCATTGCCACATTGATGTTAGCCTTGGAACAGATATCTCTTACCGATGTTCCTTCATATCCTTTCTTGGCAATCAACTCTTCGGCAATGTCTAAAATATGGATTTGTTTTTCTGTAAATTTTTTTTTCATGAAGAGCAGTTTGAGTAAAGTTAAGAAATTTTTAACATATTTATAAACGTTCGTTTAAGAATTTTATATTAAATCTAAATAAACAGTATTTTTGAAAATGGATTTTTTTGATTTTCATCATCATAAGAAAAATGTCAGAAACGGAATTTACAATTTGGATATTGAACAGATTCCGCCTGATTTTCCGTTTTCAATAGGTATTCACCCTAAAGATATTGATGTGAATAATATTGACGGGCAGTTTGGCTGGATGCAAAGCATGATGTTTAAAAACTGTTTTGCTATCGGAGAATGTGGTCTGGATTCTTTTGTGGAGATTGATCAGAAAATTCAGGAGGAAGTTTTTTTAAAACAGATCAAAATCGCCAATGAGATCAAAAAACCTGTCATCATCCATTGTGTCCGAAAGTTTTATGAAGTAATTTCTTTTAAAAAGTATGCGGAACAGCCGATGATTATTCACGGTTTTAATAAAAAGGAAAGTATTGCAAAAGATTTATTGAAGAATAATTTTTATCTGAGTTTTGGAAAAGCGGTTTTGTATAATTTATCTTTGCAGAATACTTTGAAAATTACTCCTTTAAACAAATTCTTTCTGGAAACCGATAATGACGATTTCAATATCGAAGAACTGTATCTGAAAGCAGCTGAAATAAAGGGAATTTCTTTGGAAGATTTAAATAAACAAATAGTAGAAAATTTAGAGACGATAAAAAATGGATAAATACTGGTTGGAAAGAACGGAACTTCTCATCAAGGAAGAAGGTTTAGAAAGATTGAATAAGGCAACTGTTTTGGTTGTAGGATTAGGCGGAGTCGGTTCTTTTGCAGCTGAGTTTTTGGCTAGGGCCGGCATCGGAAAAATGACAATCGTAGACGGTGATACCGTTGATATTACCAATATTAACAGACAATTACCAGCCCTACATTCTACCGTTGGAAAACATAAGGTTGAAGTGGTTGCCGAAAGACTTTTAGACATCAATCCGGATCTTAAATTAACCAAAATCAACGAGTTTCTGAATCCTGAAAGAATGGAAGAAGTGCTTGATTCTGATAAATTTGATTTTGTTTTAGACTGCATCGATAGTGTAACTCCAAAACTAAGCTTAATTATTGCGGCTAAAAGAAGAAGGATAAAAATTGTAAGTTCAATGGGAGCGGGTGGAAAGACCGATCCGAGTAAGGTGTTGGTAAGAGATATCAGCAAAACGGAACATTGTCATTTGGCAAGACAGATCAGAAAAAGATTAAGAAAAGTAAAGATTGATAAAGGGGTTCGTTGTGTTTTTGCCAATGATATCCAGGATGAAGACAGCCTGAAAATGACAGACGGAACCAATTATAAAAGATCTTTTTATGGCACGATAAGCTATATGCCTGCGATTTTTGGTTTATATACAGCGGCAGAAGTAATCAATCATTTATTGGATAAAAAATAAAAAATACCTTCACAAATTCCACAGGTTTTCAACGATTACTCAAATATTTTTGTCTGAGATTGTGAGATCTGTGGGAAAAACATAAAAAACAAATACTATATTTACCCTCCGTAAATGACAAACTTCAAATATCCCAGAGCCGAAAAACTCAAGAAAAATACCGAAATCTCTTTACTTTTTGAAAAAGGTAAATGGAGAACGAATGGGAATTTGAGGATTATTATCCTTAAAAATAAGCCGACCGCCCCTGTCGAAAACACCAAGTTTACCGTTTCGGTTTCGAAGAAATACTTTAAAAAAGCGGTTCACAGAAATCGTATCAAAAGACTTTTGAGAGAATCTTACCGTTTAAACAAAGATCTTTTTAAGGAAGCTTTCGGGGACAAAACAATGGCCATGATATTTTGGGCGTCTTCCGAAATGCCACAAAAATATCAACAGGTGGA
The DNA here is from genome assembly GCF_900129245.1 of Chryseobacterium arachidis. Taxonomy (GTDB): domain Bacteria; phylum Bacteroidota; class Bacteroidia; order Flavobacteriales; family Weeksellaceae; genus Chryseobacterium; species Chryseobacterium arachidis. The sequence continues at coordinate 481,187 of NZ_FQUT01000002.1, read as the reverse complement.
AGAGCGATTTATAAAACTGTGTCAGGCTCAGAAAAAACCGTGATTTATCTTAATTTATCGGTGTTTTAACAATTAAAAATAAATTTAATCAAAGGAATACAAAATTCAGTCGGGCATCATTGTAGTGCCGGATTAAGATTTTGTTTTAATTACTATCTTTAGAAAAATAAAATTTTAAATGAAAAAATCGGTTGCAATCATTTTTGCGTTTATCATTTCTCAGTTTCAGGCTCAGCAGGGAGCTTATTATCAGCAGAGTGCGAAATATAAAATGGATATTGATGTGAATGCTGAAAAGTTTACGTATCAGGGAAATCAAACGTTGGAATATACCAACAACTCTCCGGATCAGCTTAATGTAGTGTACTTTCATCTGTATTGGAATGCATTCAAGCCCAATTCCATGATGGATCAGAGGGTTGCCGGACAGGGAAAAAACGGTGATTCTAGATTGCAGAAAGACGGAATTTCGAGATTGGCTTCTATTCCGAAAGATGAAGAAGGCGCTCAAAATATTCACTGGATTAAACAGAACGGAAAAACACTGAAGTTTGAAATTCAGGAGACTGTGATGAAAGTGTATCTGGCAGAGCCGATTAAACCTAATTCTTCAACCTCATTTACCTTGGAATGGGATGCGGTTATCCCTCAGCAGATCAGAAGAAGCGGAAGAAACAACAGGGAAGGAGTTGATATGACAATGACGCAATGGTACCCGAAAATTGCAGAATATGATTACGACGGATGGGCAACTTTCGACTATATCGGAAGAGAATTTCATGCACCATTTTCGGATTTTGATGTGACTATTAAAATTAATAAAGATTATATAGTTGGGGCAGGAGGAATTCTTGAAAATCCTTCTGAAGTGAAAGGCTACGATGCCAATGCAAAGATAAAGTCGGATAAGAACAAAGCAACCTGGAGATGGACTGCCAAAAATATTCTGGATTTTGCATGGGCTGCAGACAGAGACTATATTGTGAAAAGCTTTGATGTTCCACAAGGTCCTAAAGTTTTTCTGGTATATCAAAATAACGATAAAACAAAAGTTTGGGAAGAGGCTCAGCCTTATGTAACCAAGTATTTCCAATTGATGAATACTCACTTCGGAAAATATGTTTATCCTACGTATGCCTTTATCCAAGGAGGAGATGGAGGAATGGAGTACGGGATGTGTACAATGATTTTAGGGGAAGCTAAAAATATGGAAGGGCTGATGGGCTTAATGGCGCATGAAGGAGCCCACTCATGGTATCAGCAGATGCTGGCAACCAACGAACCGATGCGCCCCTGGATGGACGAAGGTTTTACGAGCTATGCAGAAGGCTATGTAATGAATCAGCTTTTCCCGCCACAGAAAGAGCTTCCGAATCCGTTTGTTAACTCGATCAACGCCTACAGAAATTTTATTAAAAAAGGTATTGAAGAGCCCGCCATCTGGTTGGGCGATCATCATGATAACGGCACGTCTTACACCTATGCTTCTTATGTAAAAGGAGAATTGTATCTGGTTCAGTTGGGATATATTATGGGAGAACAAAATCTGGCAGAGACTTTGAGGCAATATTATGACCAATGGGCACTGAAACATCCTTCTGACAGGGATTTCCTGCATATTGCCCAGAAAGTTTCGGGGATGGATCTTAAATGGTTCCAGAACTATTGGATCAATACCACAAAGACCATCGACTATGGAATCAAGGATGTGAAATACGATGCCAAATCTACAACCATTACTTTGATAAATAATGGGCAGGTTCCGATGCCGGTTGATTTCAGTGTAATGACAAAGGACAAAAAGATATTAAATTATCAGATTCCATTGAATATGACGCATAGCTGGAAAGAAAAAGATGCTTACGGCGAGTTCAAAACAATGCCATACTGGCCTTGGACACAGAAGGAATATTCAATTACGATCCCTTATACAAAAGATCAGCTTTCGGTATTGGGGATTGATTTCAGCCAAAGAATGGCGGATGTGAATACTGCAGACAATTTTGTGGAAGTGAAATAAATTTTATCATGATATTAAAAAATCCCTGAAGAGTTTTTCTTTAGGGATTTTTTATGTTTTTTATATCAAATTGCTTTACCATCCAGTGATTAGAATGGTTTTTCACTAAATCGTCTTTAATAGATGGATCTTTTGTACTGATATAGGTATAAACTTTTAACGGAACGGAATCCGGATATTCCTTTAAACCCTGAACTGCTATAGCTTTTGCCTCAGCTTTTTTATCGGAATTGTCTAATGCTTCATATTGGTAAATGTAGATAATGGCAGGAATCTTTCCGTAAACATTTTTTGTTTCTTCTTCCAGCAGTTTTATTGTTGCCACCTGAAATTCCGGATTGGGTTTTTTACCTACCATGGCAGTTTGGCTGATGTGCTGCTGATACATTAAGAAAAGCATCAGAATATGCAGGTTTTTAGTTTCAGAATCAGATGCCAGCTTCTGAATTTTTTCTACCGTATCAGGGCCCATTTCGTCGTTCTCTGCCTGAAGGTTTTTATCATAAAATTCATTCAGGATGTTGTAGATGGTTTTATCATTTCCGTCGATCTTCGATTCTTTTTTTATTTTTTCGAATACTTCCTTTGCGGCCGAAGCAGTCTGCGAAAAAGTATGAATACTAAAGAAAATGAATAATGCGACAACCAGTTTTTTCATGAAAGTGGGTTTGAAGTGTTTTGAGTTTTTAAATATAATTAATTGTTTAAGAAGGACAAAGAATTTTGTGGGAGATAATGGAGTTGTTTTTGTTAAAATCTGTAAATTTAGAGCCTTAAAATAAAGGAAAACAATTTTCCTTTCTCGAAAAGAAGAATACATGAATTCAATCGTAATCAATATAGGAAACAGCAATATCCGTTTCGGACTTTTTAATGATGACAACTGCGATATTTCCTGGGTAATCAATACAAAACCTTACAGAACTCCGGACGAATTATATGTTCAGATGTCGATGCTGTATCAGACCTATAAAATAGAGCCTAAAGAGATCAATAAAGTGATCATCGGATCCGTTGTACCACAGCTTACCAAGGTGGTAAATGCAGCTATTAAAAAGATCCACGATCTTAATCCTATAATTGTAGACCGAAATACACCGTCGGGGGTTGTGGCGAAATCTAAACAGATGGGAACCGATATTTATGCTAATCTTGTAGCGGCTCACAATATGTATCCGGACAGAAAGAAAATTGTACTGGATTTCGGAACGGCACTTACAGCAAGCTGTGTGGCGGAAGAAGGTGAAACATTGGGAGTTATTATTGCTCCGGGAATTATTACAGCTTTAAATTCTTTAGTCAGTCAGACGGCTCAGCTTCCCGGAATTGAGTTGGTAAAACCTAAAAAAGTATTAGGTTTAGACACCGTAAGCTGTATGCAGAGCGGAATGGTCTACGGTTTTTTAGGAATGGTGGAAGGTTTCATCGACAGAATTAATGATGAGGTAAATGATGATTGTTTTGTAGTTGCAACGGGAGGTGTTTCTCATGTGTATAAACCTTTAACGAAGAAAATCCATGTGATGGACAGGCTTCATACATTGAAAGGGTTGTATTTCTTAGGAAAAGATCAATAAAAAACCAGCCTTAAAGGCTGGCTATTTTTATAAATTAAAAACAAGATTGACAATCGTGGCCAGGAAGCGGATAAATCCATTCCCCGTTAAAATCTTGCCAAGGTTCAATTCTGCATCCAAGTTTTCTTACACCATTCTCATCTATGTAGTAGCATTGGTTAACTCCAATACCTCCATTGATTTTTGCAGTCTCTTTTCTTGATAACTTTCTCATAATGATTATTTTAGTTTGATTTTAATCAAATATATTAATTAATTCAATACGAAGTGATTATTATAGAATTATTTCTATATTTTTTGTTATTATCCGTTTGGATTGGCTTTTCAATGATAAGATGTAAATAATGATAGATTATTGCCCGGGTTATCTCTTAGACTTAAAAAATTCTTTCACAATCGAAGAGCATTCATGTTCCATAACTCCGACAATAATTTCAGTTTTTGGGTGAAGGGAAAGTTTTTTATTGATAAATCCTCTCTGCTCATCTCGTGCTCCGATCACGACTTTTGAGATCTGCGACCAGGAAAGAGCTCCGGAACACATCACACAAGGTTCTAAGGAAACATATAAAGTGCAGTCTTTTAGGTATTTTCCGCCTAAAAAGTTAGCTGCGGAAGTAATGGCCTGCATTTCGGCATGGGCAGTAACATCATTTAACGCTTCTGTAAGATTGTGTGCTCTGGCAATCACTCTGTTATTGGAAACTATGACACATCCAATAGGAACCTCATCTTTTTCCAAGGCAATTTCGGCTTCGTACAACGCCATTTTCATAAAGTATTCGTCGGTAAACATGTATCAATCTTCAATATTCATGGTTAAAGGAAGTCTGAAGCGGTATCTTACCGGACCTCCGTTGATGATTGCCGGAGTAAATTTTTGGGTAACGGAATATAAAGCAATTTCTGCTTGCCTGTTGAAGGTAAAATTATCTCCCTGAGCCTCAACATTGGTAATGCTGCCGTCTTTTTCCACAATAAAAGCGACATTGGCTTTTACCGTTTTTATATCGGAATAAACTCCTTCTAAATAAAAAAGTTCGGCGACTTCTTTTCTCAGTTCATTCATTCCGCCGGGATAATCTGCGGCTTTATCGATGACAACAGAAGCAGCAACGGGTGCCTGAACAGGAGCATTATTTTTTATCAGATTAAGATTCCCTAAATCTTCCAAATTTTTTGTTTTCAGAAGAGCACCTATCAACGCAATGTTCTCGATGCTATCCATTTTCTGCATAAACAGCATATAATCCAGCTTGATGGAAGCTTTGTGAAAGTTATCGGCTTCGGCATCAAATTTTTTCTTAAACTCTTTACCGAGCATAGATCTGTGCTGATTGTAGTAACCTTTTATAGACCTGAATTCTTCCGTCTGCTGTGAAAAGCATAAAGAAGAAATAAGGCAGAAAATGTAAGGAAAAAGGGCTTTCACTTTTGATATATTTATGTAAATGTAATCAAAAAAATCTGAAAAATATTTTCCTTATTAATGGTTTTCCAAATAGTTATTTAAAGATTCCTGCAAATGTTTGCGAATGTCTTCAACTAAAGATTTCGGCTCCAAAACCTGTACCTCTTTTCCGTAAGAAAGGATTTCCTGCATAAAGTCGTATGTAGGGTGCAAAAAGAACTCAAAAAAGATTTCTTCGGGCGTTTCTTTGGTCTCCTTTTGTGACTGATGAAGCGGGAAACTTCTGATATATTCTCCCTGATGTCTGCTGCATTTAAGGATAATCTGCTGAGGTTTTTGCTCGGCAAGATTCATGACGCCGAATGCATTTTTAAAATGTTCCCTAAAGTTATATTTGTATTTTTCTCTGAATTGTTTTTCGTTGACATCCAGATAATTAATCCTGTCGAGTCCGAAAGATTTTAAAATTTTGTCTTTTGTATCCATCGCAATCAGATACCATCGGTCTTTGGATTCCTTTAACGCCAGAGGATGAACTTTTCGCGAGGTCATCAGCTTATTTTTATAGTTATAATGCTCAAAAGAAACGATTCTCCTGTTTCGGATGGCAAAGAAAAGGTCGTAAAAATGTTCAACACCGGTTGGCTTTCTGCTTTCAAAAAAAATGAAATCGGCAAAATCCGGATGGGTATTCATGGCATTGCTTACCTGAAAAGATTCGAGAAGTTTCTGGTTGTATTCATCCACCTCCATGATGGGGCGGCTTTCGATATAATAACGATTGTCACCCTTTTTTTTGTTGTGAATAGAAAGATTAAAAAGATCTGAAATTTCCCGGATATCCCTTTGCAAAGTACGGATCGAGTAGCTCTTAATATCCGCATCCTGAAATTCAAAAGAGTTGAGTAGATAGTCCTCCAGCTGCGAATAGGTAGCCGGAGAACTTTCTAATCTTTTTATAATTAAGGCATATCTTGTCAGGTAAAAATCTTTTTTCATAATTATTTTTCTAAGACAAATATATGGGCTTAATGCGACAAAAGGTGTCGTGTTTTATTTTTTTTGTGGGGAAATTTTATTGTTTTAATTCTACTGAATCATAATCAAAAACTTCTGTAATTATCTCACCATATCTTTTATCAGCTTCTAAAATGGTAATTTTTTCTATAATTTTATTGTTGGTTTCTTTTAGAAAATTTTCACTTGTTATGGAAGATCTTAAATAATTATAGACAGAATTATTAAATTTTCTTTACTATCTGATAAAGCTTGTAACACAATATTCGCTGGTACAGTTTCTTGCCCTCTCTTAATTATGTCAAATTCTCCAATGTACTTTTCAAAAATATTTAATTCATTTGCCAAACAAACTTGTAGTTGCCAGTATTTCATTGTAGTAATTGATGATTTCTTTTAAAATAGTATCAGCTTAGTAAAATCTTATTTATAATCAAATCGATCTTCATCAGGATACCAATAACGAGTTAATGCAGGTACTAATGCACCGTTTTCATAATCCTTTATATAACTTTCTAAGGAGCCTGCCGTACCAAAACCAACTACCCTGCCAGATTTTTTTTCAACTAAAAACGGAGAGTGTCCTGCCAATGATTTGTTAAAATTTCCGGTTAATACATATTCTTTGGATTGATAACGATAAATATTGCCATACGGTTTTTTGATCGTCTCTTCGGTCAATATTACTACTTCAATATCCGATCCTCCAAAATGTTCTCCTTTGCTTTTCAAATAGCGTTCTGCTATTTTTAGCATTTCTTGGTCTGTTAACATAAATTGTTTTTTATTGTTTATCTTACTATTAAATATCTAAAGCCTCCTCCTTCTGTGGATTTAAATTCTTTACGATATTTGCTTCGAATGAAATTTTGAAATTCTGGTGTCTTTGTACTACTAAGCTCGAGATATTCTCCGGTTTGACCGTCAAATAAATGCAGTATTCCATCCTTTTTCACACCTATAAAATAGTGCCCTTCTGTACTTTTTGTTATACGATTCAAATCATGAACACCATAAATAACAGCTATATCATCATTCTTTATTAATGCCCTCAATCGCTCTAGTGGGGTTTCAAAAACTCCATTTATAGTTGCTGGATTTAGTTGCTGAAAATAACCTCCTCCATACTTGGCTGCAACTTTCTCAAAAGATTCAAAGCCAGATGGATTTGCCTTCCGTATTTTCTTATTTTTCAAGAAATTTATTATTGCATCTACGACATCAGCACAATTTTCAAATCCTATTTGAATTATCTCTTTATCTACTGAGATATGGTTAAACAAAGGCAATAATTCACTTAATTTTTCAAATGGTTTTTCAATGGTTTTTCCTGCATATTTATTTTCCAGTGTCTTAAAAGTTTGTACTTTCTCAATATCGTCTGTTGCAATTATCGATTTTTGACTGTTATTCCCTCCTCTATTCTCTTCTAAAAACTCAGCCAACCGTTTTTGGTTCTTCTTTAGCTTTCGGTAAAATTCTGAAAGCTTTTTATCATTAGCGGTTGCCTGTATCAGTTTTTCTCCTTTATAGACTAAAGCATATTCATTTTCTCCGATTTTTACTAAAATAGCTCCTTTTTCATATAATGGCAATAAATTTTTAGATGAATCAAAAATATTTCCTGTTGCTTTTGCTATTTCCTTACTGTTATACGCTAAAATATTTATGCTTATTTCTGTACTGGGTTTCAATGTGTTTCCTGCAAATGTAAGAATTTCTCGCTCCAGAAGAATTTTGCCCAAGCTTTTTTGGTAAGCTTCCAAAAAAGGCAAAGGCCTTGCATTTTTCAATGCTTCAAGATAGCAAAATACACTTTTAGCAAAAACCTGCTCTACTATAGCAGCAGATGCTAAAGCTAATCCACCTAGCAAATAGACTTTTTCCCAGTATTCTAAGAACTCTTTTCCTCCCGATTCCAACATAATATCTTCTCGTTTGAGTGTAATACCAATATCTGCTAAGGCAAGGCCAATTCCTATATATTCCGCAGCAATTCCTACTGCACCTCCTGCCGGGAAAAATGCGACTGCTAAAACAATGGCTAATACATCAAAACCTATTCGTAAAGCATCTGCTCTTAATTGCTGATCTCTTTCTTCTGCAAAAGCTTTAATAGTAATAGCAGATACAAACGGAAAAGGAGACTCTTTGATATCTGCGTAATTGATATATACAATATCCATTGGATGATAAAGATTTCCTTCGTCGGCTTCTTGAAGACTTATTCTTGTATATTCATTTAATGATTCGTGTGCATTGACATTTACTTTTTCTACTGTTTTTTTTAACTGCTGAAGAAAAAACTCATTGTTTTTTTCACTTTGAAAAATACTGCCGGAGGAAACGGAATAATCTTTACCAATTATAAATTCTTTATTGAGAATTCTTAATCCTTCAAAAGCATTATCAATACAAAGAGCAGTAATAAAATTAGCGAATAAAGTTTTGTTACTCCAATCTTTTCCACTGATTATTGAGGTACTATCCAGATTTTCGAAAATACGCTTTACTAAGGCCTGATCATTTTTAAAACTCTCGAAAAGGAACTGACTCTTTCGGAAAACTTTCAGCAAGTTTAATAAGGCTCCGCTAGAATCTCTTGTAAAACTAAAAAGACCTCGATCATCGTCGTTGACCAATTTTTCCAAGTGTTTCCAAATAAGTTTTTCTGCAGAGCTTGAAGAGCTGGTTTTACCAGTCTTCTTATTTATGGTAATATTCGTTTCATTGCTAAACTTTCCTTCTAACTTAGAGAGTAGATTTTCTATTACAAAATCTGGCATCTTTTCATATAGAAACTTTAGAGAAGCTGGATTCTCAGTACTTTTTATTTTTTCTACAAAGAGTGTGATGATGTCATTTTTTGCATCATTACCTAGTTTTAATTTTTCAGATAGTGCTACGAAGCCATTCGTGTCAGAAGTTGAAATAATAATCGAATTATATTTTTTATCAATATCATATTTCCCTGTTTTAGTGTTAAAAACTCTTTTATCTAAATAATCGGTATAAACAAATTCTAAACGAAATTCTATTTCTTCTTTTTCAGGATCGAGATGAACTACAGTTCCCCAATTTTTCAAGTTTATGAAACAGGCTCTTTTGTTGAGTTCTACTTTTAATGTGGTAGATATTTTTTCATTTCCTTTGATATATTCAAAATACTTTGGTGGGGTGTAAGTAGTTGTTATAGGAGTCATAGTTGACGGACTACTTCCTAAATATACATTTGGGTTTACTAATGCATATTTTTGATAAAAGAAAAAGAAGTTCTCATTCGTTCGGTTGCTTAAATCGTTCAATAACTTATTCAAATCCATGTTTTCAGAATAGAAATCATCTTTTGTCTCGATACATTTTTGGCTAAGTCCAAATTTGTTTTCGTAAGAAATTTCATTAAGATTCATTCCTCTAACATTTTCTAAAATCCCAGAAGGCTTATCAATTGATAAAATTTTAGAATCAAATAAGCTATTATTCTTATTGTTTAATATTTCTAAACTCATTTTGTGATTTTTAAGGTTAAAAAAGGCAGAGTTTTTAGGCTCTGCCGATATTGTCATTTTTTGAGTTCATTTTCCGGATAAATCATTTTCAGATTGTTTGAATAGTAAGTCTTGATTTTTTCTTCATCCAAAACCAACAAATCAAGGTGATAGTTTTTATCAACCAGAACCTGTGCATTTTTGAGTTTGAATTTGGCCTGAACCAATACATCCCAGTCTTTCCCTTCCAATTCCTTCCAATTTTCTAGGGGAACTCTGCTTCTGCTTCCAAAAAGAAAAATTTTTTCCACAGGAGTAATTTCTTCAACCTTATCTTTTAAAGTCGTGAGAATATAAGGCAGCACTTGATCGTGCTGCCAGATAGCCTCGTGTTTAACTTGGCTCATGCTTAAAAGTTTTAAATTAAAGTAAAAACTTAGAAAGAGGTGCCTTATCAGTAAGATCACCTACAGAGAGAGCTATTTTATCTTTATCTAAAATTCTTTCAGTATAGATAGTTGGAGATAAAATTCTCAGATAGGTATCACCATCTGTAATAAATTTTAACAATCCATATTCATGATCAATATCAGGTTTTTTGAACACAAACGTCTTAATTTTATTAATATCTATTTTAAATGTTAATCCATTACTTGCAGTTGGTGTTGCTTTAACACCATCTATTAATGATAATTCATTAGCTAAAACTTTATAAAAGACTGTCGTAAGCTGCCCTGCGGTCCAACTAGCATCTCTATCAATAGTAATAGTATTCCCTAAACATTCATATACTCTTGGAAAAACACCTCCATCATCCATTGCTCCAATATTAAAGTATTTATCCATAGTATTAAAAGTAATTTCAATCCATTTTTCTTCTGATTGATTTCCTCCTAAAACACTATCATTTTTCTCAAAATTGAACTTATCCTCAGTAATCACTTCAGAAGGAACTTCAAAGTCTTTTGGGTTTTCTGTAGTAAATGGTAGCGCATGAGCTACTTTTAAACCAATGCTTTCTGCCTGAAGAATATTCAAAGTTGTCGGAAGTCTTGTTAACCAAGCCTTTCCTTGCTTTTCTCCTTTTGGCTGTTTCAGTTCGTCTACGATTGATAAATAAAGTTCGTCTCCGATGACAGGAACTTCGCCGCCGTTCCAGATTTTTCCGGTTGCCAGATAGAACTGTACTGCATCTTCGAATCCCGGACGAACCGTAGCGACTACTCTTGCCATACCGCTTTGTAGGAAATTTCGGAATAAAGGGTCTGTATTTTCTGATTGATATAACTCTACCCAGTTTTGTTTATTTCCCCAATAATAAGGATATAGATAATATGATAGATTTTCCCATTCAAAAGCCTGTTCCATAAATTTTACGAAGGCAGTATATTTATCCAAATCAGAAGAAAGAACGGTTTCATAATCAGTAAAGGTATTTCCCTGTGTTAATCCTGAAAGTCCGTAACCATGGGTAGAACCGGTTGCTCTGTCTGTCATGTAAGAGATACAGTTTTTACGCAATATCGTGTTTTCAATTTGTCTGTAGAAATTTGGATTGGAGTCTTTAATCACTACAGCTTTATTATTCTCTTCAGAAAGTTTGTTGTTGTATTCGATTAACGCTTCTTCGTAAGCATCAATAATTGCTTTAAATGTTTTTTGTTGCCATTGCTTTTTCGTTTCAGGTGTGAGTTGACAAGTTGCCACTAATGAGCCGGAAATTGTTTCTACATCCCAGGATTTTAATGCAATTGCAATATTTTTTCTAATTCCGTTATCTAATCCAAAAGAAGAATTAATTGTACAAGTACTACTAATATTGGTATTACCAACGTTATGCAATGTGCCGCAGACAAGTAAGCTAAAATATCCTACAGATGGGTGGCTTCCCCAATGAAGAGGTCCCATAGCTATTTGACCCTTTAAGTTTTTCAACATATAGCCTTCTTTAAGCTCAATTTCCTTATGATAAGAACCAGACCATCTTCCAAATCCTTCATCACTAGATGTATGTCCCAAACCTTTTTCTGAAAACGAGAAACTTTCGATAATTTCTTTTTCAAGAAATTCAACTTCTACATTATATTTACTAATCCAATATTTTAAAATAGCTTCATTTTCTAAACCCGAATAATCGGACAAAGGCATTGTCTGGGATTTTCTTGGATCTTCAGGTTTTATTAGATCTATTTGATCTGCTGTTTTAACATTCTTCATGCCTAATAAATGTAACTTAGCAGGCTCAGGAATCATAAACTCAAACATCATTCTTTTCCCATAGTTGTAGATCTGATTCTTCATCAGTTTATCAACCCATCTGTAAACGCCAACAACATGTTTATCACCCTTTCTGTTATCTAAGCCATGAGAATTTGTTTCTTCGAATTCATCAATGATTTTCTCAATTCTTTCTTCATGTACTTTAGTTACAATTCTGTCCATGGCTCTTGCTGTAATGTCCTGAGATTGTGTAACAGCTTGTCTTGTACTTTCTTCTTTTGAATTATGACTAGCAAATCCGCCGGAGACACCGGCCTGAAAATTTACTGTTCCCATTGTTCCTTCTGTATTAAAGAAGGCTTGCGCGTTTGCATCTTTGGATTGTTGAGCCATCTTTGAAATCTCATTCTGCATTTCAAAACGATTGGCTGTCGTAGTATCCGTAAGCTGCTCTCTTTCTGTATCGGAAGATGTTGTGGTTGTATTTTCGCTTCTTCTTAATCTTCGGGTAGATTTTTCACGATATTCTCTGGCCATCACGTTTTCGATGTGGGCAACTTCTCCTTCTACGTAGGCATGAGTACTTTGTTCGACTTTAAGATAATCAGCAATACCAATATTTTTGAAGCCAAATCCTGAAGGAATAAAGTTATTTTCGTCATCAATAATGACTTCCGGAGATTCTCCTTCTTCAACTTCCAACTCAAATTTACCAGAAGTACAGGTTCTCACACTGACAGGTGTTACAAATTCTGTCACTCGTCCGTTGGTAAAAACTACTTTTACTCTTAACATGGAGTCATGAACATTATTTAAATCCAATCCTGGACTGAATAAATCATTCAGGAAAATAGTATTTCCGGATCTGGATTTTACATAATAGCTTTGGTCAATTGTTGTAGAGGTTCCGGCAGGAGTGACCTGATAAGAAATCATATTGACTTCCCACGATGAATCCGGCACATTCAACGCTAAATCCAATACATACTGCTTGTACATCAATTTTGTACAAACCTGATAGGTAAATGGAACTGAAACTGTTCTGGCTACGGGAACAATAACTCCACCGATACTGGCGTAGGTTTCCTCATTATTTAGCGTATTTTCAATGATAGTATTGTTGAGCCTTTCTACATTTTCATTAATTACAGCCTGAAGTTCAGCAAAAGTGTTCCTTCCCTCAAGCAATATATCAAGATCAGCGCTGCTTTGTAACGCAGCGAAACTATCGCCTATCTGTTCTGGTGTGAATGTGTACCCCAAAACATCAAGTAAAGTATCAAAACTTTCTGGCTTTAAGGATTGATTTAAAGATTCAGAGCTTACTTCGTCTCTGAAATTAAATTCAAATGCAGGAAGTTTAGGAGCAGGAACCTCTTTGGGTTGCTGACAAGGGTCATTAGGATCATATACTGTTCCTGGAGGTCTGATGCCGCAATACTCTTCCTTTGCCGCTGCCAAAGCAGCATTATACTCCTGCATAATCGGAGCTATTCTTGCCTGATATGCTTCATCCTGTGCTTTATATTCTGCCTGATACTCTTTATTGTACTGTTTTTCAATAACAGCAAGGTTTTTCTTTAAGCCTTCAATTCTGCTAAGTTTAGTTTTTGCGGAAGACACTTCCTGCTGCTTTCTCATTTCTTCAGTAGGAGCGGTTTCCTTTACTGTATTGCCGGCAGCTTTTGAAACAATACCTGATGTAAGAGAAGCATCATCGTCCATCATCATCTCTTTAGGAAGGACAATTCTTGAATTTAACACAGTTTTCATTTCTTCCTCGTTACTAATTAGAAATGTACTTAATGCTAAAATCACCTGCATCATAACTTCTTTAATATAAAAATCTTTTTGAGTAACGACTTGATAAATGAGGTTATCCCATAGCGTAGTAACGGTTGGAAATGTAGTATTTATAGTAATAGCTAACCCTCTTTGAGTATGAAACTCTGCATAAGTACATGTATTTTTATTTCTTGCTAACCAAACCGCAAAATCATAAATAGCCTTATAAGTAGTTTTGAAAGTATTTAAATTATTAGACGGGTTATTTTTAGAAATAAATTCTGAAGATGATTGATAGCTTGCAGCCTGAGTTAATAAAAGCTGTCTTTTTCTCCCTGTTCCTGTAGTTACAGGAATGTAAAAGTGTCCATTGGCCTTTGCTTGTTCATGAATAAAGATAAATCTTTTATCCTGTTCTTTTTCATCGGATAATTGTGGACTTCTTAAGCTTACAAATCTAAATAATGTTTGTGTTGGTGTGTTTTCTGCAATCGGCGTTGCTGGGTTTTCATTTTCTGCCATTTTGTGATTGTTTTGGTTTTAAAAGGTTGTTTAAAAGTTTCTTTTATAAGAAAACTTTGAGTCAGTAATTTTTTTCAAGTGGTTTTCAGACAAAATTTTCCACCTTGGTGTTTATATTTCTTTTTATTTCTGTGATATTTTAGTGTCGAATTTTAAACACAGTTCCGGCTGTCCAGCATTTTGTGAATGGTGAATTCAAAGGATGAGACATTAAAGGATTTGTGGTAGATGATGCCGAACAGCAACAGAACTGTGTACTTAAAATTTAGTTAATAAACTTCTTCTTCAAGAATGTCATTTTCGAAATCCTGGTGGAAGAAATTTTCAATGTCGTTGAGATAATTTTCATAGTCCATCTCTGCGTTTTCGATGTCGCTCCATTCTATGGTGTAGAGGTCTTCATCAAAGAGTATATCTGGATTGTGATTGGGTGTTTCCATGTTTTGTGTCTGAATTTTGGTGTTAAAATTGGAACATGTTTCCGGCTGTCCAGCATTGATCAATGTAGAATTCAAATGGTATAATTAAGTTTTTAATGATTGTTTTTGTGCTTTGTTTATAATCCAAAGATAGGAGCAGAAGGCGACAAAACTTGACGTGTTTTAAATATTTTAGAAAAAAATTATAACTTTCTTTTTATATATTTTCTAATGATGATGAAGAACAAAATAGTCGCTGTAAAAGCCGTAATTCCTGAATAGAAAACATTTCCGATTGGCATATATTTATGGCCGTCTTCTGTAATGGGAGGATTGAAATAATCAAATAAAAGATACAAAATGAAATAACTAGCGATGAAAAATAATGTGCTCATAATAATTGATGCTAAAGTTGCCTTCATGTTGTTATTCATTGTAGTCTTTTTGCTATTTAAATATAATCAAAAAAGCTTATATTGATTAATTATAAGGTTAAAAGCTTATATTTTGTTTTTGATTAATTTCTGTACAATCTGGTTCAGCATTTCTCTGTTATCATCGATATAGCTTAGTCCGGCTTGAATTAAACTTTCAATGTTTGATCTTCTTACATTATCCATTGCGGGGGAAGCGTTTTTCAACGAAGGATTTAGTCGATAGTAATTTTTCTGATTTCTCAATCCTAACGTCTGGAACATCTGACCTAATTGATAGTCAACTGTTTCTGCATTGGCTGACATTAAAATGTCAATAATGGGATTCACCCAACCGATTTTTCCGGCTTTTTGTAGTTTTTTAAATGAATAGGGTCTTGCCTCAATTCCTGTCCCGATCGATACAATAATCATATCATTTACAATCGGATGATTTGCTTTCTGATGGTTCTTCAGTACTTCTGCAAAAGGGATTTTTCTTGCTTCAGCATACGCACAGAGTGCCGGATTATTGGCAAACATTCCGCCGTCGATCAGGCTGAAAATCTGTCCGTACATCGATTTAATCTGAACCGGAGAAAAGTACGTAGGCGCTGCTGAGGTCGCTCTGCAAACATCTTTTACATAAAAATTATCGGTGCTCAAATTTGCTTTCCACGAATTGAACAATTTTGCTCTTCTGTTTTCAATGTCATAGCTTGTTATTAAACAAGGCTTTATTAATTCTTTTAATTCTAAATTTCCAAAAAAGTCAGTCAAATTCTTTTCAAGTGCTTCCTGTGAGATTTTTTCATTCAGTAATCCAAACGGATTCACCAAACGCTCCCAAAAGGAAACCTGAAATATGTCGCCACCTTTTTCAGCATACAATTCTAGCCCTTTCTGGATTGAATATTTTGCTTTTCGGTGTTCATCGGGACATAGAATAATAGACGCAATCAGTCCTCCTGTACTGCTTCCCGCAACGAAGTCGAAATAATCGCCAAGCTTTGCGCCAGGCTTATCATAAAACTGCAGTTGCTCTTCTATGTAGCGCAGAATGATGCATGTGATAATGCCTCTGATTCCGCCCCCGTCCAAAGAAAGAATGGTTGTCTTTTTCATGTTTCTATACTTGGTTTTTAAGAAATGTGTGGCAATTTTAGACAAGTAAAACCAATAGTTTTCCGAAGAATAGACTATTGGTTTTAACTTTTTATAATGATTGCTTTGGTGTGTTTCTTTAAAGCAAAGATAGATCGGGGAAGCGACAAAACTCGTCGTATTAAAAATAAATTCAAATAAAAGAGAATTAAATCACCAAATAATTTTCTTTATCTCTAGGCATTTTAGCCAATGTTCTCCATCTCGTTTTCACCAATCCTTTCTTTGTTAAAATATTCTTCTTTTCAAAGTGTGGAAGATCTTTAAAGGTTTTCCAGTTTCCGCCCCAGTCCCAACCGTGTTTAGCAAAAATTTTCACACATTCGTACCAATCGGCAACTCCGTCATTATCCCAGTCTTTTGCGGTGTCCCAGCTTACGGTTTTTCCGTCAATGATCATACAGATATCCACGGCAAGTCCATAATTGTGGATGCTTTGTCCGGCTTTGGCATTCGTTACTTTTTTTCCGGAGGTAATTCTCCCGATCGCATAGAGTTTTTCCTGCTCTTCAAAGCTTCTTAAACCTTGCGTGATTCTCACCTTTGCTCTTCCCGTTAATGCTTCATCGCATTCCTTAATAATCTGCTTCACTTCTTCTCTTACTGAATGGTGAAGTTTTTCAATTCTCTGTAAAGTCACTTTGTCCATATTGTCGATTTTTAGTGTTTTTGGAAAACAAAGCTAAGAGTCGGGAACGACAAAACTTGACGTATTTAAAATAAATTAAAGGTTTGATAATCAGTTTGTAATATTTAATGTTAAAATTTTATTTCACTGTATTGATCTCCTTTTAAAGTTATAATTTTGTCTATTGAAATAATTAAATTTTTTATCGTGTACGCTCCGGTCGACTGCAATAATTTCTTTGTTTCCTGTTATCAAAAGTTAATTATTATCAATAGATGATTAAGACTTCTTGTTTAATCAATTGATTAATAAGCTTGATTGTGATAAGAATGTTTTGATTATAATAACTAAAATGAATCTTCGATATCCATAAATTTCACATTATCCGTATTTATACGGATATTTTTTTAGGGGATTTTTACTAACTTTTTCGATAATTTGCATTTTACGGAAAACCGTATTTAATTTTTTTAAGATTTAGGTATTTTTGATAGTTAATCACAATTATCAAATATCTAGATTATGTGGAAGTTATATTACTTAATTTTGAAGGTTTAAATATTTTAATTAATTATCAATAATTTTTTAAGGAAGTAGTATACCTTAGAGAGTTAAGAATATATACTATAAATAGGTTTTTATGTTAGATGAAATAAAGCAAAATAAAAAATATAAATCCAAGCTTGGTAAACTTATAGTAGGGAATTCGCTTGAGTTATTGAAAAATGATAAAAAATTAGCCAAATTGAAAGGTAAAGTAAATCTTATAGTTACTTCACCTCCATTTCCTCTTAATAACAAAAAGCAATATGGAAACGAAAAAGGGGAAGAATATAAAGATTGGTTTATAAAATTAGCACCAATATTTTCCGATCTTTTAGCTGATAATGGTTCATTGGTCATAGAGATTGGAAATGCTTGGGAACCAGAGAGACCTGTTCAATCATTATTACATCTAGAATGTCTTTTAGGAATGGTTAAGCATCCTGAAGCTAATCTTAGATTAATTCAAGAATTCATTTGCTATAACCCGTCGAAACTGCCTTCGCCAGCTCAATGGGTAACTGTTAATAGATTACGAACAGTTGACAGTTATACACACGTTTGGTGGATTGCTAAAAATGATTTCCCAAAAGCAGATAATAGCAAAGTATTACGTCCCTACAGTAAAAGTATGGAACAATTGCTAAAAAAGCAATCCTATAATGCCGGTAAACGCCCATCAGAACATCAAATAAGTGAAAAAGGATTTCTAAAAGATAATGGAGGAAGTATTTCTCATAACTTTTTTGAAATGGAAGCTTTGGATGAAAATAGAGAAGTTAGATTACCTCATAGTGTATTGAGTTTTTCAAATACCAATTCTAATGGCTACTTTCTAAAAACTTGTAGAGAGAAAGGAATTATGCCACATCCAGCTCGTATGTCTGGCGGACTGGTAAATTTCTTTATTCAATTTTTGACAGATGAAGAAGATTTGGTTCTTGATCCATTTTCTGGAAGTAACACTACAGGTTATTGTGCAGAAAAATTAAACCGTAAGTGGATATCATTTGAAATTAAAGAAGACTATATTGAACAAGCCATTATTAGGTTTAGCGATCCTGATTTAAAATCACCATTAAAATAAAAACTACTATAACTATGGAAAACTTAAGGGATGAATTTGAAAAAATTGCTAAAACCGATATTTTTGAGGTTGGAAAAGACTCCAAAAATTTTGTAGGTAATCCTTTTAAAATAGACTACGACAAAACAAGTCTATTAACATGTGATGATTGGAAATACAACGTTGGAGGTATTGCTCAAGGTTGTTTTCTATTAGCATTTTATGAAAACGACTTTGGAGAAGAAATTGTACATGAAGCATTATTATTAAGAGCATTGAGACCTTGTCCTATTCCAAGTGACAGCAGTGTAATTAGTTCAAGAATAGAATATTTTAAAGAAGAGCTTAAGACAGCTGGAAAAAATAGGCAAATTGATCAATTTACCAGATTTGAGTTTAGCTGCTCTGGGATGGAATGCTCTATACTTGGGACATTTTATAAAACTGCTGATGAAAAAATAGAGTTTGGAGCAGATTTAGAAAATTTTTATTCTCCACATTTATATAAAGTTTATAAACCATCGGGTAAATATCTCAAATATATTGTAAATCTTAGGGATAATGATGGACCATTAAAACCAGATTCTAATTTTCAAATAGGAACAGTTCGCTACAGTTCAAGCAGAAAGAATTATTCTGAAAGTGCAAGTACGGATGAAAAAGTATATATGCACACTAAAGATATATTGGGAAAAAGAACTGCATTGTTTGGGATGACGAGAACAGGTAAATCAAACACAGTTAAAAAATTAATCGAGGCTACTCAAGAACTTTCAATTAAAGCTACGATTAATACTTCAACAGGAACCTTTCAAGAAGATATCAACCCATATAATGAAAATGAAATTCCTAAAGAAAAAGTAGGACAAATCATTTTTGATATTAATGGTGAATATGCCAATAAAAACTTGCAAGATGGAACTGCGATTTTCGAAAAATATAAAAATGATGCTACTGCTAGATATAGTGTATTGGAGAAAGATAATTTTAAGGTACTGAAAATTAATTTCTATAAAGAAGTTATTGCAGGACAAGAATTGATAAGAGGCTATTTCAAACAATTCGGAAAACAGTCTGATTATGTAGAGGACTTTCTGGGGGTTAATTTAGAAAAACCAGAGGACAATTCTGAGTTAACCAATTATTACAGAAAGCTTGCAGCTTATAAATGTTGTTTGAAATTAGCTGGATTTCCCTTGTCTGGAACAAATAGCATTAAATTTCAAGGGAAAGCAGAGGGTATCGACGACCAGATTCTTGAAGGTAGTTCTATAACTCCCGTGAATGGCATTACTTATGAGCAAGCAACAATGTGGTTTACCCAGGTTTGGAAAAACTATAAAGAGTGGGATTATCTGAAAACTTATGAAAGTAAAAAAGGACACGAATGGGCAGATAACGATTTAAAAGCTTTGCTCAGATTTATTTCTCAGTATAGACAACCTGGAGAAAAAGGACCAATAAACAGCTACATTAAGCTAAAGCCAATAATTAAGTATCATTCTCCAACTGCCATAATTTTGTTTGAAAATGAAATTGAAAAGCTTTTACGAGAAGGTAAAATCGTTATTGTCGATTTATCTCAAGGAGATCCTGAAATTCAAAATCTATATTCTGAAAAGATTTGTAGAGCAATTTTCAATTCATCTATGAGTAATTTTATTGACGCTAAACCAAACAACTTTATCCAGTTTTACTTTGAGGAAGCACACAACCTTTTTCCAAAGAAAGACGATAAAGATTTAAGTCAAATTTATAATAGAATAGCTAAGGAAGGTGCTAAACTTAACCTAGGAATGGTGTACGCTACACAAGAAGTGAGTTCAATTAGCTCAAACATTTTGAAAAATACACAGAACTGGTTTATAGCTCACTTAAATAATGAAGATGAAGTAAAAGAGTTACGTAAATTTTATGATTTTAGTGATTTTGCAGATGCCTTAATCAAGTTTAGTGCAAAAAATGACAAGGGATTTGTTCGAATGAAAACCTACTCCAACCCTTTTGTTGTTCCTGTTCAAATCGGACTTTTTAATTAAAGAAGTATGTCAAACGAGTACACAAATAATAGTTTCGAACGAGGTAGCCGAATTTCTCATAGTTACATTATTAACGATGAGGAAGTAAAACAATATTTAAATAACTGTGAAATTCCTGTTGAAGCAGAGGATGTTGAATTGAATGATGCTCTTAAGCATGATATTATTTATCCAGAGGAAAATACTATTGAATTTATTGTAGCTGTTGATGGAGAAAGCACAACTATTCCAGTAAAAAAAACCTTTCCTTCTTCATTAATTACTTTTTTTCAATTTGGCTCATTGCTTATTAAAAGTGCCGATTTAGATGAAATGGAAATGAAGCCTTTTGTATCCCCATCTGACATAAAGAAATTGAAGGAAATAAAAAGAGAAAAATTTGTTTTACCAACTAAGAATGTTGCACTAAAAAAAGATATTGATTTTCGGACAACCGTCAGAGAAGCTATTCACGAATTTTTCAAAAAAACACATTCTGGTAAAACATCAATCCTAGCAACATTGTATTGGTTTATATTTGAGCAATATAATCCCACTTCAACCAAAAACAACTACAAACTTTCTCAGTGTCCTCATTGTGGAACTAATAACATTGTTTTAGAGAAAGACAAAATAGACTTTAAAAATTACTCATGGAGGTGTACACACGATAAATGCAATAAAGAAATATTGATTACCGATGTATTCAGGCTATTTGAGAAAGTTGATAAGTTTGAAAATGCTGATGCATCAGGTATTATAACTTATTTAGAAAGTGTTACGGAAAGTTTCTTTATTATCCATACTATCAAAAGCCTACTGGAAATTCAGGACGGGTTAGTAAATCGGTTTTTGTTTGTAAAAGATGGACCATTAAGTTTTGGGGGAGAAACAGCTAATATGCATAAACCAATGCAGGCCTTGCTGACTTATCTTAACAAAAACAATAAGATTAATTTGATTGGAGTTGAAACTTCTGGTGCGTTTGTAGATCATGCGAGACAAATTAAAGACAAACTGAATCCTGGTCAAGTTTTTCTACTAAACAATGAACATATCTATACTTACATACAAGTGGGCAATCACAAAGAACAGCAATACGGCAGTACATCGTATTACAGCGGGAAGTTTATTTATAAATCTTTTGATGAAAGAGTGTATGTTCTGACATTGCCCGTAGAAAATCACATAACATACTACAATCAGCCCGAGATTACCGATTTAAAAAATATTGAAGAAGTACTTATGAATGTAGATAAGCTCAGGTGTGATATATACGAAAATGCACTAATTCCGGTTGCCGTTGCCAATAAACTTATATCACTAACAAACCATCCAAGTTCAAATATATTGGAACGGTTTGCTAAAAAAAATATGGGAAGATGATTAAGATAGAAAAACAAAAAGCACCCGAATTTCTATATTCGGAAACGGTTGATTTAGCTGTTGAAAAAATGGAAGAGTTTTTTGTATCTAAAAACAGAAGCCAAAAACGTTACGACTGGCCTTTTAATGCAGAAATAGATAAAGAGCTTAAAGGATATTTACATGAAGTGTTTTACGGAAAGTGTGGTTATTGCGAGATTAAAATAGATTACCCAGAATTAGGAACTGTTGATAGATATAGGCCCAATAATGGAGTAAGAGATAAAAACGAATTTCATCAGGATTTATATTGGTGGTTAACCTTTGAATGGGATAATTTGATTTATTGTTGTAAGGAATGCAATCAGTATAAAGGAAATTATTTTCCAATAAAAGGGAGACGAGCATTGAATGAAAATGATGATTATGAAAAAGAACATCGAATGCTTCTAAATCCGTATTTAGATGAACCTGGTAATCATTTAAACTATTTATACAGTGATTCCGGTAATATTGATGCTTTAACAGATGAAGGTAATCAAACTATCGAATTATTAAGACTAAATAGAACAAATTTAATAGAGGGAAGAAGAAAAGCCAGAAGCGAAATTATTGATGTAGTGGAGTCTTTGATTAATGGAGAACAACTCAAAAATCATGCAATCAAAAAATATCTTGCAAATATTTATGAGCTTGAAGATCCAAGTATAGAATTTCTTTCTTACAAAAGATGGGTACTACTAAATGAATTAGATACTACGCCTTTTTTAGGTCAAATAATCGGTTTAGAGGATTTTCAAACAGACGATAATTGGTTTAGAGAAAAAGAAAAAACAGCTAAAAGAGAAGGATTATGGAAAGATCTTATAAAAAGTGACTACTTCCCAATAGAGTACATTCATATCAAAAACTTTAAATCCATTGATGATTTAAAAATTGATTTTAAAGAAGACGAGTTAAACAAAAAATCTTGGTTGTTTTTACTTGGAGAAAATGGAGTAGGAAAAAGTTCAATTCTTCAAGCGATTGCAGTTGGTTTAAAATTAGACAGAAAGCTCATTGAACCATTAATTCCATCATTGATTAAGAAAGGTAAACGAACTGCTGAAATTACAATCAAAGAAAGAAACAACGAAAATATTATCTACACTAAACTGGTACGTAAAACTGGTACGGTAGAGCAATCAGGTAGTTTTAATTCCTACCTAATTGGTTATGGTTCATTGCGACTTTCAGTTGATGAGATTGAAAGTAGTTCACCAAAAGATACTTCAAAAATAAGCTATCAAAATCTATTCAAGCCAACTAAAGCATTAAATGATGTAACTAAATGGTTGAGGTCAATACATAGAAATGATGTTGATTTTTTTGATCGTATAGCTATTTCTATAAAGCAATTATTACCACACGATAAATCAGACACTAATCTTTCCATAAAGAATGGAGAAATCGTTCTTGGTAATTCTGAAACATTGTTTGCAGAATTAAGTGATGGTTATAAAAGTACCATTACTCTAGCTATTGATATAATGATGAAACTTTCTGATGCACAATCAGATATGAAAGTAATGTCAGGAATTGTGTTAATTGATGAATTAGGCAATCAGTTACACCCAAGGTGGCAAATGAGGATTGTTAGACAGCTGAGAGAAGTGTTTCCTAATATCAACTTTATTATTTCCACACACCACCCACTCTGTTTAAGAGGAGCAGAGAGGAAAGAAATATTGTTGCTTAGAAATATAGACAATCAAGTTATTTCTAATACAGAATTACCCGACCCTGCTTCCTTAAGGGTAGATCAAATCTTAGCATCTGAATTTTTTGGATTAAGCAGTCTTGTCGATCCCGAGATAGAAGCAAAATTCAATCGGTATTACGAATTGTTAGCAAAAAATGAAAATGTAACACCTGAAGAGCGTAGGGAGATAAACACGCTAAAAGATGAGCTTAGAAACAAGCAACAATTAGGATCGTCGCTTAGAGAAGAGTTGCTGTATCATGTTATCGATAAACTATTAGCCGAAAAGATTGCTTATGATAAAAATCCTTTAAACAGAGAAGAGTTAAAGGCAGAAACAATTCGCAGGGTTAAAGAAGTTTGGAAAACTCTAAACTTAGAAGCATATGATTAATATACAAAGGCGTGATTGTCCAGATATTCTTAAAACTGATGTCGATCCGGAAAGTGATGGAGTGATAGAAACAAAAGATGCCATTCTATATTTTAGTGATGTAACTAATCATCAAACAACTTATAAGAAAACGGGAGCGCGTGGAGCGAGGATCAAAGAAGGCTATTCAGTTTACAAGGATAAATGCGTGCGCAAAACACTTTTGGAAATGTTTCAAGGTAAGTGCGCATATTGCGAAAGTAAGATTATAACAATATATAATGGCGATATTGAACACTTTAGACCAAAAGGGGAAATACAAGAAGCTAAACCTTCAAAACCTGGTTATTATTGGTTAGCAGCAGAATGGGAAAACTTATTATTCGCTTGTCCATTTTGTAACCAAACCAATACTCATGAAATTAATAATGATGGAGATATTGAAGAAAGTGTACTTGGTAAGCTTGATCAATTTCCACTTGTTAGTGAGACACATCGATTAAATCACAGTCATGGTTCTTTATACTTTGCCAATCGAGCACAATACCTCCAAGCTTTTAACCTTGAAGAAACTGAAAGATTATTGCTTAACCCTTGTCTGGATACGAATGTGAGTCGATATTTTAAATATGATGACAACGGAGCAATTATAGTAAACGATGGGCTTAGTGATCTTGAGCAACAAAAGGCAGGAGAGTCAATTAGAGTTTATGCATTGCATCGATTAAATTTGGTAATAGCCAGATCTGAGAAAATAATCCAAATAAAAGCTCAAATCAAAAGAGTTGAAAATGCGATTAAGAATTTTAATGATAATATTGAGGGAGATGAAGAAAAACGTACTTGGTTCGAAGGCATTATGAGAGAAGAAATGCAAATTTTGAAAAAATATAAAGATCCTGACCAAGAATATGCAGCTCTAGCAAGGTATATAATTGACAAATATTTTGACGAGGCAAAATTTATTTAACCCGTATAATTAGTTAGATAGGATTTCATACAAAATTCAATCATGCAGACTTATAAACAGAATCTAAAAAATGAGGCTCGTGAAAAGCTGGTTAAGCATGCTATTCAATCACTAACAGACGAACGGCACAGTAGTTTTCTAGTTTCTCAAGAACATTTTATTAAAATAACAGACCATTTTAATAAAATGTTCTTCAAATTTCTTGGAAACAAAAATTTTGAATATATCAATCAATACAATTGGCTTTTTTCAAGTGAAAGAAATAATTGGTTAAAATTTTATAAAGAAAAATGTAAATCTAAATTGGCTAGTGAATTGAAAGTATTGTATCTTTCTGGACCAGAGCCATCTAACGATATAGAAATTTTATGTAATAATGGAATTATCCTTGAAAATATCTGGGCTATCGAATCAGATAAGAAAATATATAAAGAAGCATTAAAATCATTAATTGAAAATAAAATTCACATCAAATTACACCGTGGATCGTTGGCTGAATTTTTTGAATTAACAAATCACGAATTTGACATAGTGTATTTTGATGCTTGTACTCCAATTCTTTCGACACAACAGTCACCACTTGAAATAATTAAGCAACTTTTTGTAAATAAAAGACTAACGGGCTTATCTACGTTTATTACAAATTTTGCAGAACCCGGTGATAATTATAATTGGGGTGATATATTGGCTACCTGGTTTGCAACAAAGGAATTTTATGAGGTTCCATCAGTAGATGATGAATTCGGAATGAGTCCATTAGAAAAATCATCTTCATTTCCATTATATAGTAGTTTTATAAATCAACATTTAGACTCTTATTATGATACTTTTTTAACACATTTTATACCAACAATAGCATCAGAAATAATTCCAATGTGGCAATTATCTTCTTTAGGATCTGTTCAAAGCAATCATCTACTTAATGAACAGTTGCTCCAAAAAGAGTTGAAAATTATAAAATCGGATAATATAAATGCAAATAATTCTGATGAGATATTAAAAGAAATACCGCATTACATACTTTCGATTGATGATTATCCACTGTTAAATTGGGTTAGGTTAATAAATAATAATTTATCCAAGGATCATACTTTACGTCAGTTTATCAATAGTAATCGAAAAAAGATGACAATAGAGGATGCTTTGTATATAGGTAGCTTATTAAAACGTTTTGAAGAAGTAGATTCTGGTTTTAAAACCTTTATTCATAATATTTGTGGAGAAGGTCTAAAGGAAATAATTACTAGACTTGATTTCTTTGATAGAAATATGAATTTGACATGTGACATACCAATGAAAAATTTATTAATTGAATTGTTATTAGGTATCTATGGACATCCTTATATTGCACATACAGAAAAAACTATGGGAATAAAATACAAGGCAAAAAATACTTGGATGTACTCTAATGTATTTGTTTTTGACCAATGCAGATATCTGTATGATTTTCTACCAACTCTAGACTTATGGGAAAGCTTTTTTGAAAACATCTCACATCAAACAATTATTCGGGGATGCATAGACGAAATTCGACGTAATCATCTGCATCTCAATAATTCACTTTTCAAATGGGGCTTTATCGAAGGTATATATGGAGAATTTACTCATTCTATGCTTTCAGAGAGAATTAATTTAAATATTGAAAATATTGATGTTTGATAAGGATAAAATTATATCAAAACTAATAGGAAATCTGTTTGACACCCAAACAGGAGAGTATATTACTGTTGCAGAGCTTAAAACAATTGATAAGAATGGATTGAAGGAAACCACTAATATCAATACTGCTTTAGTTTCGCCAAGTCTAATTAATAAAATAAAATCATCACATGTTAATCCTTATGTAAATCTATCTGGAGCATACTATAGAGAAGGCTATAAATATAAACCTTCATTTTCATTATATCTTTCTAAATCTTCAGGACTAAGTAAAGCAGAACCTTTAGTTGTTTCTTGGTGCTCTGGTAATCATAGCACATTCATGGTTGATCAGGGCTTTTTAAGTGCCTTTAAATTATCACCACGTTTGTTGGATAGTGAAATTTTATGGGATGACTTAAAAGAGCCTGAATATGATGTAGTAAAAATTAAACCTCTTTCTGAATATAAATTCCCAACCTATTCCGATGCTTATGTGAAAATTAAAAAAGATTATTTAGAGACTTATTTAGCGTATAGAAAGAAAGTTGCTGTACAGATATTCACCATAAAAAGAGATATCGCAATAGACGAAGAAATCTCCACACTGCTTAAAAATAAAAAACACTTTATAGAAGAATTTAATCAATTAGAAATAAGGATTAGCAGATTTGACAACAAAAAGGATACAGCTCGCTTAGAAATAAATGGCTTCAAACTTTTATTAGAAAATAGTGGGAATAACGAGAAAGAAGAAACAGTTGCAGGGCACTATTGGAAAGGAATTGACGGATTGGTAACAGAATGGCGGGCAAGACATGAAATGCCGTTTGAATATGTATATGTTTCTGATAAAGTATTGGCAGTATATGAAACAGACGAAGATTATGAAGTTCATCCTTTGTCTGGAAGTGTAAGCTATAGAAATCAATGGGCAGTAACACATTGTGATCGTGTTGGAAAAAATGCGATTAAAATTGAAATCAAAAAATTATACGAAGGTAATGGATATACAGTAATTGACTATTGGAATAAATTTTCGATTCATCCATCCGAAATTATTGAAGGCGAGAACATTGCTGGAAAAGCAGAACGTTTGACAAGGAAGTTCTTTTTGTTTGGACGAATATTAACTAATCTATTTAACGGATTGCTAGAACTCAACTATCTAGCAAAAGATTTAATTAGTTTGGATGAAGAACGTGTTGAATATACGGGATGGTCGGGATTTTCTGAATTTAATGCTATTGCTCAACATGTAGATTTAAAATACTTTTCTAAAGAACAATTTATATCCCGATGTAAAAAATTATATATCATATTAGGAGAAAATTTGAAAGAAAAGCCTCTACGTAAAATTGTAGATATGTTAGGTTTCCCTGCCTCAGATACTGAGAAGCTGAGAAGCATAAAGTTGCTTGAACTTATTATAGCTTATATTATAGTTGCGGACGAAAGTGGTTTACATCCTTTGACTAATAAGGAGATTATTGTAGGGAGAGTTTTAGAAAATAAAAATTTTAATCCATTATTAAAACTGTCAGCTATGAATAGCATTAGACAGTTAGATGCTCATAAAACAAATGATTCCAAAGCAAGGCTTAATAAAGCGCTGACAGATTTAGGAGTACAGCCTAATTCCATCTCTAATAACTACGCTAATACTTGTTGGCAAATTTATGATAGTCTTGATGAAATGTTTGTGAGGCTAAATGTGCTTTTTTCTAATTATGCAGCCACTTTTTATTAAAATAAATTCTTATGTCAAAGCTTACTTTTTAATCTTATATAAAATTTAATTATCATTCATTCAACTTATTAATGGTATCTTTTAATGTGTTTTTATAACGAAAAAGATTTAATTTTTCCCGTTTCTTTTTAATTTTTATATTGTTAATTCCCAGTTTTGCGAGCTTGCGTAATATATGATTAATTTCGCTTTCGGATACTTTTAAAACTACCTTTATCATTCTATAATTGCTTGCTTAATATTCTTACATTAAAATCCTTTTCTACTAGATACTGCT
This sequence comes from Chryseobacterium arachidis, assembly GCF_900129245.1. Classification (GTDB taxonomy): domain Bacteria; phylum Bacteroidota; class Bacteroidia; order Flavobacteriales; family Weeksellaceae; genus Chryseobacterium; species Chryseobacterium arachidis. Next base: position 452,782 of record NZ_FQUT01000002.1, on the reverse strand, counting down.
TTTATAAATGACAGCCACCAACCATACACTGTCCAACCAAAGAATGCATTGATTAATAATACGACTAGAAATTTAAACTTTAGAACTGGAAGGCGTAGTAAAGTTATCATTGAAGGAATGAAATAGACGAACAAAATTATTTTTAGAAATAATGCTCCTCCTTCTTCTTGCTGGGTTGTAACGGTCAAAATTTGTATCATGCCTATTTAATAAAAAGCGTGGAACTAATATCAATCCGTACATAGGTGCCGCGAAGTACCCGATAACCAGAAAGACTTAGCCCACGCCGTATAAGCATGGGCGTAAGTCTATCATTTTTGGTTATCATTTTAAAGTTCGCGGCTTTATGTACCAAAACGATAGCTTACGCTTGACGTTATTTTAATTTATAGACAAATATATAAAATCAAAATTAAAAAGTTATATAATAAAAATAACCGTCGTCTATTCTTAAAGAATAAAAAAGTATTGTAAATAAAGCATCTTTAGGGCTACTCTTTATTTGGATTATGTAGTTCGCAAACGAAAAGTTAAATTAATACGTTCTTTCATTGGAATAGTAGATTTAGCGATTCTGTGTTCCCAGTGCTCTTGTAAATCACCCTTCATAATTAATAATGATCCATTAGGAAGAGGAAGGCTGTATTTGCTCTGATGATGATCTACTTTTCTAAAGTCAAAATTTCTTGTTTGTCCAAGGCTTATTGAAGCAATAATTGGTCGTTTCCCATATTTGCGTTCTTTATCTCGATGCCAAGCAACAGAATCATTGTGATCTCTATAAAGATTCAGTAAAACACCATTGAATTGATAGCCAAATTCATTTTCTATTCTCTGCTTTAATGCTAAAAGATCAGGAATCCAAGGATTTATCGGTTTTCTATTTTCTTCAGAACTGTAAGATTTTGTATCGTCGTACCAAGCTGTCAAACGTGGAGTCAATACCATCTTATCATACATTTTTTGAGTACGTTGTTCCCAAGGTGCTGTTTTCAGTAGCTTATTTTTTAGCTGGTCAGCTTCTTCCTCGCTTAGAAAATTCTCTTTGTATTCCAAAAGATTTTTTGGGAATTCATAAAATTCTTCCGTATCAAATAAACTCAGCTGGCTCATTGCTGTATTCTTTTTTAATATTATATTTGTTTTACCCCGTTGATACGGGATTTTTTTTCATCATTTGTGTTTTTAATCCTGTTGTATGTATAATAGAACAGGATTTTTTATAAATTGATTTTACTTTGTGTGGGAAGAACTATTTTCAAAAACGTTTATACTAATGATTTTATCATGAGCGATATCATAAATAAGCTCCACCGAAAAGCTCGAAACCTTATAAAGAATATATTTTGATTGGGAAGTGATTCGTTCATTGATAAAAAGTCCATGAGCAATAGTAAAATCATATTGCGCCTTACGGTCTGGTAAGTTCTGAAAATCATAATAAGAGATAAACATAATCTTAATATTTTATAAATGATTGCATATGAAAGATTTATTTTTTTGAAAGCTTTTGATCTAATTCTTGAATATCTCTTCTAATTTCAAGGAACATATGTTTAAAATTATAGTTTTCAAAATTATCAGGTTCAAAGTCTTCGGGAAAAATTCCTGATGCATATTGCCAGATTTCAACAACTTCTCTTAAGGGGATATCATAAGGTTTGTAAAATGAATTGTCAGCAGCAACAGTTATTGATTTCTTATTTCTTGAGGTAAATCTTTTATAAGAAATGCCATCATTTAAAGTCACAAAAACATAACTTTTATTTGCTTTCAGGTCATCAATATTTTCAACATACTTTCCGATAATGTAAGAGCCATCTTTAAATGGTGGCATCGAATCTCCCTGAGCTGGAAAAGCTCTGTATTTTCCATTTGTAAGGAAAGGTAATGAGATTCTCTGTAAGCTTTCGATATATTCTGGATCGCTGTAGCCGGACAAGTATCCCATGGATGCTTTTTGAGGTACAATTTCAATACTGTTGTTTCCCAATTGATCTACGACCACTGGCAGGACAATCCTGTTGTCCGGTAGTTTCAATACATCTTCTAGTGGATATTTCCTAATATCCACAGTAAGAAGCAGATCAATACTTAAATTAAAATATTTCGAAATTCTGATGAGCAGCTCATAAGGAGCTTCCGAACGTCCGTCCTCATATTTAGAATAACGCACCCTGCTCATTAAAATTTGATCCGCAAGTTCCTGCTGTGATAAATTTTTCTGAGTTCTTAAAAACCTTATGTTATCTGAAAAAATTGACATTGATACAAATTGTATCTACAAATATATAAAAAATGATACAAATAGTATCTAATTTTGTAAAGTGAATCGTGCGATTGTACATATGGACTTGGACGCATTTTTTGTATCCTGCGAGAGGCGTAATAATGCTCAACTTGATGGAATCCCCCTTATTATAGGAGGTGGAGACCGTGGAGTGGTTGCGTCATGTTCCTATGAAGCAAGGAAATTTGGAGTTCGCTCGGCGATGCCGATTCGAATGGCTCTCAGATTATGCCCAGATGCTAAAGTGATTCGTGGAGATCATGAGCTGTATTCTAATTTATCGCATACTGTAACTGAAATTATTCAGGAAAAAGTACCTGTGCTGGAAAAAGCAAGTATCGATGAATTCTATTTGGACCTTACCGGAATGGATAAATTTTTCGGATGCTATCAATGGACTCAGGAAATTGCAGCGGCAGTAAAAAAAGAAGCAGGACTTCCTATAAGCTTTGCCTTATCTACAAACAAAACCGTCTCAAAAATTGGAACAGGAGAATCAAAACCTTTGGGAAGACTAGAAATTAAAGAAATGGAAGTTCAACCATTTTTAAACCCTTTATCTATTAAAAAAATTCCGATGGTTGGTGATAAAACTTTTCAATTGTTATCAAGGATTGGTATTCGCACCATTCATACTTTAGCTGAAATGCCGGTACTGGTACTTCAGCAAATGATTGGAGTCAATGGAAAAGAACTTTGGAAAAAGGCTAATGGGATTGATGAGAATCCTGTGGTTCCTTATTCTGAAAGAAAATCGATTTCAACGGAAAGAACTTTTACCAATGATACAATGGATATCATGGAACTGAAAAGACTGATGTCAGGAATGGCTGAACAATTGGCTTATCAATTAAGACAGGAAAAATGGCTAACTTCAACAGTGGTTGTCAAAATACGCTATGCCAATTTCGATACGGAAACAAAACAGCATAAAGTAGCCTATACTTCAGCGGATCATACACTTTCGAGGGTTGCTCTGGAACTTTTCAATCAGGTCTATACAAGAAGAATGAGATTAAGATTGGTTGGATTGCGGTTTACAGGGCTTGTTCACGGTAATCATCAGATGAATCTGTTTGAAGATACTGAAGAACAGATGAGTTTATACCAGACGATGGATTATTTGAAGAATAGATTTGGCGTTGATGCAGTCGGTAGAGCATCTGGTTTTGATTTTGGAAAATAACTTATAAACTTTTCTATTATGTTTCTAAATTGTCATTCTTTCCACAGTCTTCGTTACGGTACTTTATCGGTAGAAGAATTGGTACTGCAGGCACATTCTTTGGGTATCAAAGAATTGGTACTGACGGATATCAATACAATTACTGCTATTTATGATTTCAAGAAAGAATGCGAAAAAGTAGGAATTAAACCTATTGCCGGAATTGAAGTTAGAAAAGATAATAGACTTCTTTATATTGCTATTGCAAAAGAGTTCTCAGGAATTGGTGAAGTCAATAAAGTGTTGACGGATTATAATTGCAATGGAAGTGAGCTTTCTGAAGTTGCTCCCGTATTTGAAAATGTTTTTGTTGTTTATCCAATAGATAATATTCCTTTAAAGCTAAAAGAAAATGAGTTTATTGGAGTACAGGAAGAGCAATTGAACTTATTGATCCGTCCAGAGCTTAATAGGTTGGTTTCGAAAATGGTGGTTCTTCATCCTATTACTTTCAATACTAAAAAAGAATATAATCTTCATCGAATCCTAAGGGCTATTGATAATAATACCTTACTGTCAAAATTGTCTGAACAGGATATTTGCGGGAAATCGGAGTATTTTAAATCCGAAGATTTAATTATTGAGGCTTTTCAAAGATATCCAGAGATCATAAAAAATACAAAAAAACTCCTGCATGCCTGTAGTTTTGAATTTGATTTTGAAAAAGTTAAGAACAAACAATACTATACTAAGTCCAAAGAATCTGACGTAAAGCTTTTGAGAAGATTAGCGTATTTGGGATTGAAAAAGCGATATGGTAAAGATCATGAAATCGCAAAAATAAGAGTAGAGAAAGAACTGAAAGTAATTGATGAACTCAACTTTTGTTCTTACTTTTTGATTACATGGGATATTGTGCGATATAGCAATAGAATGGGGTTTATGCATGTAGGACGTGGAAGCGGAGCCAATTCAATTGTCAGTTACTGTATCGGGATTACGGATATATGTCCTTTAGAACTTGATCTATATTTTGAAAGATTCTTAAACCTTAACAGAAAAAGCCCTCCGGATTTCGATATTGATTGGAGCTGGCAGAATAGAGATACAATTCTGGAATATATTTTCAATCGTTACGGAAAAGACCATGTTGCTTTCTGCGGAACGAACGTGGAATTCAAATACAAGTCAAGATTTAGAGAAGTCGGGAAAGCTTTTGGACTGCCTAAAGATGAGCTGGACGACCTGACGAAAAAGCCAATGGAAGTTCACGAAACGAATTCTGTTGTCCAAACAATCCATAAATATGTCAGGCTGATTGAAAGGTTTCCTAATCAAAGAAGTATGCATGCATGTGGAATTTTGATTTCTGAAGAACCTATCACCAATTATTCTACACTCGAAATGCCGCCCAAAGGATTTCCTATCGTTCAGTTCGATATGAATGTGGCGGAAGATATTAAGTTGGAAAAATTTGATATTTTATCTCAAAGAGGTCTTGGAACCATAAAGGATACGGTAGAACTAATTAAAAAAACAAGAGGAATTGATGTTGATATCCGTGATACGAGAATTTCCAAAGATGAAGAAAAAGCTAATGAATATTTGGCTATCGGAAGAACTATCGGCTGTTTTTATATAGAATCTCCTGCGATGCGCGGACTTTTAAGAAGATTAAAATGTGATAATTACAGAATATTGGTCGCAGCTTCCTCTATTATCAGACCGGGAGTAGCACAAAGTGGAATGATGCGGGAATATATTTTCAGGCACAATCATCCAAATCAATTTGAATATTTTCATTCTGTTTTTGAAGAAAATTTAAAAGAAACGTACGGAATCATGGTCTATCAGGAAGATGTGATCAAGATCGCTCAGTATTTTGGAGGTTTATCTTTAGCTGATGGCGATATTCTTCGAAGAGCAATGAGTGGAAAAGGTCGCTCCATTAAAAAGCTTCAGGAAGTAAAGGCCAATTTTTTTAAAAAATGCAGAGAAAAAGGGCATTCGGAGGCTCTTACTATTGAAGCATTTCGACAAATCGAATCTTTTGCAGGCTATTCTTTCTGTAAAGCACATTCGGCTTCATATGCTGTGGAAAGCTATCAAAGTTTATATCTTAAAGTATATTATCCACTGGAATTTATGGTTTCGGTAATCAATAATCAGGGAGGATTTTACCGTACAGAAGTATATATCCATGAAGCGAAAATGTCGGGAGGAAATGTCCAAGTGCCTTGTGTGAATTCAAGTGAATTTCAGACTACTTTAAAGGATAAAATTATTTTTTTAGGGTTGATGCTTTTGGAGGGGCTAGAGACAAGAATTGCCCACGGAATTGTTGATGAACGAGAAAAAAATGGAGATTATAAATCTTTACAAGACTTTATCAAACGGATTCCGATAGGTATTGAAACGATTCAGACCTTAATTTTTATCGGAGCATTTCGCTTTACAGGGAAACAAAAAAATGAACTTCTTGTGGAGGCAAGAGTATTATTGGTGAATTTTAAACCGGAGAATCGAGGTTTAATGTTGATTGAAGAACCTGTCCAAGAGTTTAAGCTTCCTGAACTCAAAAGAGAAAATTTTGAGGATGCTTTTGATGAAATTGAATTGATTGGTTTTCCAGTTTCATGTAGTCCATTTGATTTGCTACAGACCAAATATAGAGGTTCTGTTTTCGTAAATGATTTATTGAAATTCCATAAAAAGCAGGTGAAAATGCTGGCTTACCTTATTGCCAGAAAGCATGTCCCGACGAAAAAAGGAGAAATGTATTTCGGGACCTGGATCGATGCGAACGGAGATTATTTTGATACAGCCCATTTTCCAGACAGTCTGAAACAATATGGTTTTCAGGGAGGAGGCTGCTATTTGCTCTTGGGAATTGTAGAAGTCGATTATCATTTCCCTACCATTACTATTCACAAGATGGCAAAGATGCCAATGATTCCTGATCCACGTTATTCTTATGATAAGGAAAAACAATATGATATCCATAGACAGATTAAGGAAGATGTAAGTATGACTTCTAGGCAACCTTATCCGCAAATTCATGAGATTGAATTACCAAGATTTACTTTTGATAAAAAATAACATAATATTCATAATATATATAATATTCATAATATATATTATGTAAATGGCTTTTTTTAATAAAAAGTTATTGAGTTTTGTGTTTTTTTCATAAGTTTGTCTAAATAAAAAAATCTGTTAAGTATTCAGCCACTAACAGATTTTGATTTTTTCGGTAATAATCTATATGGAAAAAAGAGAATTCTTTTGTCCCCTATATCTTATTTTCTTTAGCAAATATAAAAAATATTGCTAAATAAAAAAATATCTTAATTAAATTTTTAGTGAAAAATTTAATTATCAAATTGATATAGAGTGATAACGATACTCAGTTTCCAATACTTAATCAATTATTGTTAAACTTTATATCAATACTTATGAACAAAAACATTCATGAACTACACTCACAGCTTGAAACGTATATTAAAGAGAATATATATTCGAGCAGTATGACAGAACGCTTATCTACAGAATACAACAAGCTTCTCGCATACATGAAAGAAAAATCAACTGAGATTTATACACCGGAATTAGGAGAGACCTATTTAAAATATAGGAATACGATTATCAAGAAGCGTAAGTACCACCATTATGATGCACGTTACGTTACACTGCTAAATGGGATGCTTCAGGAACGTTGGATATTAAAAATTTCCCGAACAAAGTATGATGCGCCATTTCCAGGGCAGCTAGGTTATTATTTTACAGATTTTTTAGAGAAATATGCCATTGAAAAAAAATTAAAGACGAATACAAGAAATAATTATTATCGAAGTCTTTACAAATTTTGTGAACGAATGGAGTATGAAAAGATATTAAAATTAAAAGATATTACTGCTGAAAAAATCCTTGATTTTATGTCATCCGTAAAAAATTGCAAAGATCACAGTGCAATAATATTAAGGGCAGCACTAAAAAAGCTTCATGATGAGGGGGTGATAGATCGTCGCACTTCAAAGATATTAGATCATTTAAAAATTAGAGTAAGAAATGAAATCCAAACATACTTTACAGCTGATGAGATTTTACGGCTTGAGCAAAGTATAAATAGAACCATATCAAAAGGCAAAAGGGATTATGCTATGATTTTATTAGCAACTAGACTGGGGTTAAGATCTTCTGATATCAGATATCTTAAATTTTCCAATATTGATTGGAAGAATAATATAATTCGCTTGGAGCAATTCAAAACAAAAGTCCCTATTGAATTACCTTTATTGGTAGATATTGGGGAAGCATTAATTGATTACATCAAAAATGGTCGGCCTAAGATAAAATCAAAGGATATATTTCTGAGAGGGCTTGGCCCATATACAACGATGACAAGTGGTGCATTTTATAATAATATCCGTCATTATTTGAAAAAAGCCAGTATTAATTATAGTACTAGAAAGCACGGCAGTCATGCACTACGACATAGCTTAGCAACAAACTTATTGAAGAATAGAGTTCCAATATCAATAATTTCAGATACATTAGGGCATTCGAATACAAGCGTAACAATGGATTATTTACATATTAGTATGGAAAATTTACTTGAATGTTCTTTAGACGTGCCCATGGTTGATGATAATTTTTACTTACAAGCAAATTTTAAATAAAATAAATATGGATAAAAAATTTGTATATACAAGTAAGCTAGCGCCTTATATTCAGGGGTTTTTAAAAGAGAGAAGGCTTAAGGGATATAATTCATCGGCACTTAAATGGACTTTATTAGAGATCGATAAATTTTGCAATGATTATAACATGAAAGACCATTTTATAAGAGAAGAGATTGTAAATAAATGGAGAAAAACCAGAACTAATGATAGTGATCGGTCTTTATACATGAAGTACAATGCCTGGATTCAACTAGGTAATTATATGCGTGATTTAGGAATAGACTGTTATGTACCATTTCCCTATAGAAAAGGAGCAAAAAATAATTATATTCCATATATTTTTACCCACGAAGAAATTCAAACTATATTTTTGCTATCAAATTCTTTAAAGATCAGTTATCAATATTCACAAACCATGATTTTTACTATGCCGGCAATGCTTCGATTGCTCTATAGTACAGGGCTAAGAATTGGTGAAGCATTAGCAATTAAAAATAAAGATATCGATTTTGAGAAAAGAACAATAGTAATAAACGATTCTAAAAATAATACTCAAAGACTCGCAGCAATAAATGATTCGTTATTACCAGTATTGCTACAGTACAAAGAATTTAGAGACAAAAATCCTATAGAAAAAATTCTTTTACCTGAGTCACCATTTTTTATTACACAAAGAGGAAAAAGCTGTCTGGGAGAAAGTGTTAGACGTTGGTTTTGTGAAATTTTAAATACAGCAGGAATATCTTCAAAGTCGGGAGGAAATCCTCCACGAATTCATGATCTAAGACATACCGCTGCTGTTCATAGCCTGGCAAAGATGGTGCGTAATAACATAGATGTTTATTGTGCATTGCCTATGATTTCTGTGTTTTTAGGTCATAACGATCCAAGGTCAACCAATAATTATGTTAGGCTGACAAACGAAATGTTTCCTGGAATAATACAGCTAGAACATCCGACATTTTTAATTTTTCCAAAAATCACTCAAAATTAATTAGCTATGACAGATTTTGCAAAATACTTACAAAGTTTTTTCCATAAATATCTTGCTGGAAATTATGGAGCTTCATCCAATACTATAAAAGCATATAAAAAAAGCTTTAATCTATTGGTGACATTTATGAGTAAAGTAAAGGGTATTCCTCCTCATAAATTAGAATTAAAACATTTAAATAAGCAATCCATAGAAGATTTCCTAATGTGGCTTGAAATACATTGCAAAAATTCCATTTCAACAAGAAATAATCGTTACGGAGCCATTTGTTCTTTTTGTAAATATTTACAATATGAAGTACCAGATAGATTAGCTGAGTGGCAAAATATCCGATCAATTAAAAGTAAAAAAGGATTTTCAAAAGTAATGAATTACTTGTCTGTAGAAGGTATAAATTTATTACTTGAACAAGCGTCTAAGGAAACTTTGGCTTCTAGACGGGACTTGGCTATGCTTGCGCTATTATATGATAGTGGGATGCGGGTTCAGGAGCTTGTAGATTTAAGCCCGTCATGTGTAAGGTTTGAATATCCTTATCATATAAGAGTAACAGGTAAAGGTAATAAGCAACGAGACATTCCTTTGCTGAAAGAACAAATTAACTTGTTAGAACAATATGTTAAAGAGAATCATTTGCTTAGGCCTGAAAAACAATTTAGCCCTTTATTTTTTAATCGAGGAGGAGGAAAGCTTACTACGGCAGGTGTAACTTATATTTTAAAGAAATATGCAGAAAGTGCTCGAGCAGTTAATAGTCAACTGATTCCCTCAATTATTAGTCCTCACGTGTTTAGGCATTCTAAAGCAATGCACCTTTTACAAAGTGGAGTTAATATTGTTTACATTCGAGATATTTTAGGACATGTAAGTGTACAAACTACGGAAAGATATGCAAGAGCTGATTCAAAACAAAAAAGAGATGCTCTTGAAGCTGCTTACCAAGATGTAATCCCAGAAAAAGGAAAACTTGGTTCTTGGGAAGGAAATGATGATGAGATAGATTTTTTATACATTTTTTTATCAAAATAAAGAAATGTGAAAAACGTCAGTTTCTTTTTATACAGTCTCTTATACCAGCTTTTTTATATCTAATAATATAGTAAGTATAACGCATTATTGTTAATTTATTATTTCAATATTTGTTGCATCTGCAAAAATTATTTCATCAAATTCATTTTTATGTTTATCCACAAATTTTTTTATTATTTCATACTCATGATTTCCACTAACTCTTGAAAAACTAACTAATGAAATTTTACTTTTCTCCTTATCAAAAAAATAAACAAAACCTACTCCCTTAAAATAATCAAAATATTCATGATTATTACTATTATTTAACTTTTTCAGTTCATTTTTCAAATTATCATGAGCAATTATGTATTGATTATCATTAGCATAAATAAAATCATATAACATAAAATCCCCTTCATTTTTATATTCTCCCGCTCTTACAGGAAATTTCCCTTTGTAGTATAAATTGTAAGTGTTTCTTGCAGATCCATTAATAAAAGATTTATTTTTATCTAAATTTTCAGTTCTTAATATTTTTTTGTCTCTTAATAGTTCTAAAAAGACAGGATTAAGGTCTTCAACAGTAATATTAGCTATATTAGGTAATACATATTTTTTCTTATCATTTAAGTATTCAGGTTTGGATGGAGGAGATTCAAGAGTATCATAACTACTTGAAGTGATCTCTTTATTTTGAACTTTTTTATCATTGCAAGAGTATATAATTAACCCTAGAATTACCAAAACGGTTTTAAAAAGTGTTTTCATATCTTAAATATTTTAAAAACTAAGATAAGCGTTTTTATATAAAAATGTTCTGTATTTTAAAATACAGAACAAAATTATTATTTTTTATCTTTTAAATTAGCTCCTACAAATAGTTTTGGATGATCAATATCATCTTTCTCAAATCTTCTTTGAGTTCCAGAATAATCGTAGCACCATAAAGCAACGATGTTGTCCTTCTCATCAAAAATGTAACCTTTGAATATTACCGAATGTCCAGCAGCAAAATCTGGATGCCAATTTTGTTTCGGTTTACCAATACTGAATTTAATAGCTTCTTTTAAATTTTTCCAATCTTTTTTATTTGGATTATTCCAATATTGTAACATTGCTCCTTCTTCTAATCTGCCTTGCCAAATTTCCTCTGTAGTTACCAAGTCTGCATATCCATTCTTAGCTAAAGCTCCCCCAACGCCATATCCGAAGTATTTGTCTGGGATATTACTGGTAACCGTTCCAGAATAGATATAATCGTCACCTGATGTAGCTACCTTTATTGCACTATTAATACCTACATCTGAAAATGCTTTTGATACTCTTGCCATAGAAACTGCAAAACACATTCCTTTTGGATTTTGGTATATATTTGCTACCTGAAAAGACTTTTCTGGATTATTGTACGTGTAATTATCCGATAATTTTTGAGATTCACTTGCTACCTTAGAATTTTCAATATTTCCTGTGAGTTTTTTACCCACATTAGAGGTATTTGAGATTGCAATGCGACCACAATGAACATTTGAAACAGAATAGAATAGCCAATCATCATCATTTGCAAAAAAATCAATGTAAGCACCTTTTTGTATCATCTGTGGACTAACTTGAATTGTGAAACTATTATTATATTTTACATCTTTAATAATTGAACTAGACCTTAAATCTCCTTTATCATATTTGTTGTCTTTATCATTAAACATTACTCCATTGGATACAACAGTTACTGTTCCTTCCTTATCGTTAGCTTTAGAATTTCCCTGGCTTACATTTAATCTAATTTCTGTTGGGACAGTAATTTTCACTTCTTCTAATAATTGCGTTCTACTACTTAGGTGTTCAGACAATATGGTTTTCTTGCCTCCAACGTTTCCTTTATAGACAGCACGATATTTTTTCTTAGGATCTTTATATGATTTATCTAAACTGATAATTGGTATAAAATCATTGCCAGAGACTTCTTTTTTGTCTTGCCCTACTTTTAATATATTATTCTCTGCATTTCCCAGCCCCAACGCTTTTATTTTATTGGGCAATCCTAATGCTTTTACTGTACTCATTTTTTCAAATTTTAATTGTTAAAAAAATAGAAATGGCGGCAGTACACCGCCATTCGTTGATCAATTTAGTCTAATGTGCTATCCGCAACAGTACCATGAGATAATTGTACATCTCTGTGAGCAAAACTTGTTTCAGTTTCCAATTCAAGAGGATTCTCACAATTTCCAGGATTATCTTCAGGGAAAATCGGAAGCGGTTGCTCTACCGGAAGTCCTGTAGATTTGTCCTGAAGAATAGTCAGCGTAGTAGGGATTCTGGTAATCCAGTATTTACCTTGCGGTTCTCCTGTAGGTTGACGCATTTCGTCTACAATACTCATGTACATTGGGTCACCAATTACAGGAACTTCGCCACCGTTCCAGATTTTACCTGTTGTCAGGAAAAAGTTTACGGCATCCTCAAAGCCTGGTTTTATCGTTACGATTACTCTCGCCATTCCTGCCTGTAAAAAACTTCTGAACAATGGATCTACAGATTCTGATACATACATTTCCTGCCACATTTTACGGTTTGCCCAATAATATGGGTAGAATGTATAATCCATGATTTCCCATTCAAACGCCTGTTCCATAAACTTTGCAAGAGCAGTATATTTATCAAGATTTTCGTTTAAGAATACCTGGAAGTTTTCCATTCTGTCTCCATCTGTAAAGTTCTGTCCAAGAACATTCAAGTAATCCTGCAGCAAGTATGCTATACAATTGTGTTTCAGCACATCATGCTCCATGTATCGGTAGAAAGTTCCTTGCTTATCTTTTGCTTCTGCTTCTTTTTCTTTCTGTTCAGCATCCAATCTTGCCTGTTCTTCCAAAAATTTCTTGTAAGCTTCTTCGTAGGCTTTGATAATTGCATTGAAGTTCTCAGTTTGCCATTGAAGCATAAAGGCATCCGAAAGTTTACAGTACAATGTTACATTCAGCGTTACATCTTCAATATTTCTCCCTCTGTACAAAAAGTTGAAAGTTCCGGCAAGGTTTAAACCATTTTCCCAAACCGTTCCCTGGTTGATTTTGCCGCCAAAGCTCAGATCTCTTTCTCCACCTTTTCCGTTACTGCAATAGAAATTACTGTTGTGCCATAAAGAGTTTCTGTCCATATAATACTGGATTTTCATGTCTTTAGCAGCATAATTCTGTGTGATATTAATAGGAGTTCCCACAGCACCGAATGAACCTGTAGAATTTGGAGCTCCTTTAATTTCCTGATATACTTCTACAGTATCTTTCGGAAGATCGGTTAACTGAACACCATAAATCTGTGCCCAATGTGTCAGCATTTCTTTTGTTGCGGCTTTTGGACTTGCCATATTCCACGGTTCAGGAGCAGTTCTCGGATCTATGGGAGCAGTAAGTGTCTGACCTTTTGAAACAGCAAATGCTAAACGGTGCAGTTTTGCGGGCTCAGGAACCATAAATTCAAACATGGTTCGTTTACCATAGTTGTAAATCTGGTTCTTCATCTTTTTGTCAATCCAACGGTATACTCCGGTGATGTGCTGTGTAGGTTCGTTGGTTGTTAAAGCCTTTCCTCTGTTATCAAATTCATGTACATTGGTTTCTGTATATTCTTTGATAATTTTTTGAACTCTTTCTTCATTAATCTTTGTAAGAACACGCTCCATCGCTCTCTCAGTAATTTCCTGAGATTTCATCATCGCCTGTCTCGTACTGTCGTGCTGTGCGGTATTGTTGGCATAATCTGATCCGATATCCAGTTTATATCCCGAATCATAACTAAAGTGAGCATAAGCGGTAATGCTCTGTTGCTTATCGAGTTCCTTCGCAACTTCTGTCTGCATGTCTGTTCTTGATGTTTTGGAAGTATCAGACACTTTTTCAGTTTCTACTGATTTAGATGTTGTATCAGTAACTTCAGAATACTCTCTGGAAACAGAAGATTTGTGTCTCAGTTCGCTTGCCATAACATTCTCGATATTCGAGACTTCTCCCGGAACATAGGCATGAACACTTTGAACCACTTTCAGATAATCGGCAATTCCTAATCTTTTAATTCCGAAGTTTTTTCTTTTTGTTTCTTCCTGAATTTGTTCTGTAGATTCCAATTCTCTTCCCGGCTTTAAAGTCAGCAATCCTGTGAATAGCTGATTATTCGGAATTTTTAGTAATTCCAGATAGGCTTCTCTTCCGTTATTAAAATAAATATCAATTCTCAGTTTGGAAATCGAAGAAAATTTATTGACCATTATAGCAGGAAAACTTACTACACCGTTAACAACATTGATATTGCTTACGGTTTCTTCGTGATTGCCTGTGTTGGATTCCAATGTAATTTTAGCATTGGCAACTCCCCAAGAACCATCTTCAACTTCAAAAGAAAAATTAATAAATCCGTTATTAGGAACAAAAACAGATCTATACCATTTTGCTTCCAAAGTATAAGCAAGGTGAGTTCTTGTCAAAGAGCTTCCCACCGGTATCAATGCACCTCCGACATTGGTGTACTGTGTCTGCTCCAAAATTGAATTTTCCAATGCAGTTTGTGTCGCTTGCCCTATATTATTCTCAACATGGGCGATTACATCATTGTAAGTTTGGTAGCTGTCATCAATCTGAAGAGCTTGTACACCGATTCTCATTTCAGTATCAGAAACAATTTCCTGTTTGGCATTTGCCGGAATTTTAGAATAAAAAACTTCGTTCACTTCCTGAGCAGCACACAACTCCATAAACAAATCAAAAGATTCGGAAGAGAGTTTTCCCTGAAGATCCGTGATATTAATTTCATTTTTATAAGAAAACTCAAATGCAGGAACTTCCAGTTCTTTTAGACGTTCATACAGTTTTTGCAATTCTTCGTCAGAAGCTTTTAGGTCTATCAGACGGTCTATTTCTTCCGAAAGCTTTTCATATTCTGCCATACGCTCTCTGTTTTCTTCCAAATATCTCGCATGGCTGTCTTGATACGCCTTGTATTGGGATTTATGATATGATTTTTGTATTTTTTCCAGTTCCGAATTCAGCTTTTCTAACTTTTCCTTTCTCAGCAAAGCTTGTGTAACCACTAAATCGTTTTTGGCATTGGATTTTATTCTTTCAGAGTCTTTTTCAGAAAGTGTTTTTGCATCATTGGAAACTGCTTTTGCAATTAAAGAAACACCTGAATTAGTATTGTCTTCTTCTAAAAACAATTCTTTAGGCATCACTATTTTTGCGATAAGTGCATTATCCAAAGGTTTTTTAGTTCCGTTAGCTTTTAAAACATCATCATTGATCTCTATATTCTGTGCAAACCCGATATGAATCGCTTTTAAAATATGGGTAATTGCCTCTTTTACATAAAAATCCTTTTGGGTGATAACCTGATAGGTAAGATTATTCCAAAGATGTTCGAAGATTTTTATAGCATCTGTTGTAAGTTCCTTGTTGCTATCAATTAAGGAGCTATAATATTCTTTAGTATATTCCCAATCCCACTTAGCAAGAGTTTCTTTTTTTGATATTTTTCTTCCGATTATTAGAAGATGTCCAAACATTCCTGTTTCTAATTCTTTTTCTGTTTTAAAAGCTGAAGGTGCAAAATCCGAGGTTTTAGATGATAAAGCTTGAAGTTTTAAGGTTTTATTTCCTCTTGATGCTACAGCATCATCGAAAATACCTTTTGCTCCCGAAGGGCGATGGATAAATCCTAAATTTCTTCTTTTAGTTTCAGTAAGCTGTGGATTTCTTAAACTCACGAATCTGAATAGCGTCTGTGACGCATTATTGTTTGTTGACATTTTTGTAAATTTGTTTGATTTTATAAAGGTTAAGATTTGAAGGCTCTTTTTATTAGAGTAACTTCAGGTTTTAGCCTTATTTTTTTAGGTGGTTTTCAGGCTAAGTATATCCACCGGAATTTTTAATATCTAGTTTCATTTTCTGTGTTTTCTATAATGCAAATATCCATCAGAGAAGCGACAGAACTTGTCGTGTTATGATTTTATTGAAAAATTTTAGAAGAAATTTGGAGATTTTGATATTTAATTTGGAACCAAGTTTTTGAAAGTGGTTTTTGTGAATATTATAATTTTAACTGCGAAAATTTTTATTGTTGGATTCGTGATATATGTATAAACAAAAAGTATAAATATCAAATTTATGTACCAAACTAAATGAAAATTATTAGATTATTTGACAGTGATTTTCTTATATTATCAAAAGTAATATAAAAAAAACATGCGTTAAGTTGTTGACATTTAGTTTGTTTTGATTTTAACTTTTGATAAGAATTAACTTTTGATAAGCTGATTTATCAAAAGCTTTCGATAATTCGTGCGAGAGAACGCTCAATCCGGAACTCGAAAACCAACCCGTTGTGGTACTTTCCAACAACGATGGCTGTGTTGTGTCCCGAAGTAAGGAAGCGAAGGATCTGGGAATACCGATGGCGGCTCCGGCTTTTAAATATAAAGAACTTTTCAAAAAATATAATGTGCAATCTTTTTCTGCAAAATTTGAATTATATAATTTTAAAAGTCAGCGTGTTATAGAGATATCCACAGCGTATGTGGATAAGTCTGACTATGAGGTTTACTCGATCGATGAACTTTTTTTAGACCTTAAAAGCTTTAAATACATTAATATTTTTGATTACTGCCTTAAAATAAAGGAAGAGATTGCTGAAAAGGAAAATATTCCTGTAAGCATCGGCATTGCGCCAACTAAAACTTTATGTAAAGTTGCCAATAGAATTGTAAAAGACTTTCCTCAACAGTTTAACGGAGTTTATATTTTAGACACTCCTGAAAAAATTGAAAAAGCTTTAAAATGGCTCAATATCGGTGATGTTTGGGGAATCGGTCGTCGACTTACCGCAACAATGCACGACAACGGTGTTTTCAAAGCCTGGGATTTATTGCAAAAACCGGAAATGTGGGTTCGGAAAATTATGGGAATTCACGGGGTAAGAATGGTGAATGAATTAAAGGGAATTCGCCAGCTGGAATTGGATATGCCTTCTCCGAAAAAATCAATTGCGGTTACCAGGAGTTTCATGGAAATGCTCACCAAAAAAGAGGATGTCCGTGAACGGGTGGAAACTTTCGGGATGTATTGCTCAGAAAGGCTGAGAAAACAAAACACCTGCTGTAAAATGGTGACGGTTTTTGTTCAGACCAATCGCTTCAGAAAAGATTTGCCGGAATATAGAAATGCCAAAACTCAGATTCTTCCCAATCCTACAAACTCGTCTATTTTAATTGGCAGAGTGGTGAATGAATTGTTTGAGGCGATCTATAAAGAAGGATTTCACTACAAAAAAGCAGGTGTTATTGTAAATGATTTCGTACCGGAAGATCAACGATTGATCAATCTTTTTGAAAAAGATACCCAAAACCAGCATTTACCGGTAATGAAAGCAATGGATGCGATGAATAAAAAATTCGGAAAAGATAAAGTCCGCCTCGGAAGTATGAGCGGTGAAAACACGTTTGGGAGAAAACAGCTTTCTCCTGAATACGAAGCTTTTCTGAAAAATAATACCTTAAAAGAGGCCAATTTCCGGTTCCACTAAATATTTAGTTTAAATTTGCTGCTTCCTAAATTAAGATTTATTTTTTCTCATATTTCCAGTTTCTGCCCTTGCCTTCAGAGATCCATTCGACGGCTTGCTGTATTCTTTTATTTCTTGTTCCTTCTGTTTTTGCATCAATAACCCAGGTGATGTATTCTTTTCGGAATGAAGGCGATTTTGCTTCGAATATTTCCAATGCTTTTTTATTTTGCTGTAAAATATTTTGAAACTCATCGGGAATTTCAATTTCTGTTTTCGATGGGGCTGCCTTTTTTAGCGTAACTCCCATGTCGGTAAGTTCCATGGCCTCAAAAATCATTTTCTTCAGCTGAGTTTGGGAAGGCAGATCTTCGATTTTGGTAATTTTTCCCAGACTGAACATATTTGTTTTTTCAACATCCGTTTTAAGGTTTTTCAGGGTGGTCATTTCATCATGAAGCCAGAATCCCATGCTGCAGTACTGTTTGAAAGAAACCGTTGAGCAGAGGATTTTTCCTTTATACATAAAGGTTGGAAATTTCCATTTAATGGCTTCTTCGGCTTCGGGACAGGCTTCATGAATCGTTTCACGAAGGTAAGTTAAAATGGGTTTTGCAAAATCTTGGGATTTCTCAATATATTCATCAACTTTTGAGTTGTGTTTTTCCATGATTCTTAAAATGACATATTTTTAATTTTCGCTCAATAAAGTAATTTTTTTATTTTTTCTCCCATAAATTTCACTTTTTCACTGATGATTGAGCATAATTTTTTTAAATTACAAATGAAATAAACATGAAAATGTACAAGTCCGTGAAATCTGTGGAAAAATTGAATCATTTTAAGAAAAAAACTTCACTGTTTCATTCACCAGAAACTTTACCTGATCCGGTCTGCCCCGGTCGTTTTTAGGATTATTCGCGTAGCTTCCCGTTCTCACAATCACCATATTGTATTCCGGAACCATGATAATATATTGCCCCTGAAGTCCCAGAAAATAGTAATGCTTGATCGGATTATCATTATTAATCCAAAATCCCATTCCATAAATATCCTTAGACTTTTCCGTCGGAGTTCTCATCTGATTGATAAAGTCGAGATTTAAAATCTGTTGATCATCTACTTTTCCGTCGTCCAGAAACAATTGCCCCAATTTTGCAAAATCCCTCGCGTTGGAATGAATGCAGCAGTACGTTTTTTCCATTCCGTTGTCGTCGGTGCTCCACTTGGCATTTTGTTCCATCCCTAGCGGAATCCAGAATTTTTCGGATAAATAACTGGACAATGTTTGATCTAAAGCTTTTCTTAAAGCAAAACCCAATAGCTGTGTTGAACCACTTTGATACTCAAATCTTTCTCCCGGCTGTTCTTTAAAATCTCTTGAAAAAGTGGCTTTCACAAGACTTTTGCCATAGTAAGCTTTTGCGTTGGGTAGAAACGGATTGTTGTAATCTTCATTCCAGTCGAGTCCGGCTTCCATTTGGGCAAGGTTTTTTAAGGTCACATCTCTTCCGAATTCTTTTGCTCTGAAGTCAGGATAGAAATCAGACAGTTTTTCGTCTATATTTTTAATTTTTCCTTCTTCCAAAGCTTTCCCCAAAAGCATGACGGTAACGGCTTTTGCCATGGAAAAAGAATTAGTCGGAGAACGTTGGTTGTAGCCGTCCCAATATTGTTCGTGCAGGATTTTCCCGTTTTTAATAACCACAAAGGCAGCCGTTTTGGATTTCTTTAAATCTTCAACAATAAGATCGGGCAGTTTCTTTTGATTGTATTGAGGATCTTCTGTCCACAGTTTCGGGGTTCTGGTCGCAATGATATTGCTGGGAAACAGTGTTCCGTCATCAATGTATGCACTCGACTTTCCTTTAAGATAAGTTTTTGAAATGCCGCTGAAGAGATAATCATATCCCAAAATATAAGTAACTGCTACGGTGGCTGCAACGCCGCCTATGATATATTTTAAAGCTTTCATGTGAACAGGTCTTAAACAAATTTAAAATAATTTTAAGAACATGAGACGAATTATTTATTTTTGTTGTTATTTGATGAAAATATAATGAAAAAACTAATTTCCTTTCTGTTTCTTTCTGCCTTTGTAATTTCTTTCGGACAGATATATAAGCCGATGGATACGGCAGATTATGCACAGCGAAAAGATTTTCTGAGAAACTTTGCCACCAATAATGAAAACCTGATTAAAAAAAGCAAAACCGATTATTCCGGGAAGAGAGGCAACGAATTATCAAAAATTTATAAAGAGTTTGAAAAAGATTTTGAGAAAAAAGTAAAAGAAAAAGACTTTGTTTTCAATTCTGTATTCGATGCTAAGGTAACAAGCTTAATTGAACGTTTGCGCAAGAATAATCCCCAGATTCCTCAAAATTTAAAAATTCTTATTGCGAAAGACAATACACCGAATGCCTATTGTTTTGCAGACGGAACCTTTGTGATCAATATGGGGCTTTTCAACTGGCTAAATAATGATGATCAGCTTGCCGCTGTCATTTCTCACGAATTGGGTCATAAAATTTCAGAACATACCCTGAAAGTTTTTTTGAATATCATCGATCAGGATCAGATGGACAGAGTGGTGGTTCAGACAATAAAATCAAATAAAGAAAACCGTAATCAGAGGGCTTTTGATGTGTTGAAAAACAGAATTTACCGAAAAGGTGCCGAAAACAGAAAGCAGGAAATGCAGGCAGATTCTCTGGGTTACGTTGTTTTTAAAAACAGCGATTTTAAGAAAGCGGAATTCATCAATACATTAAAAAGGCTTGAAGATTTTGACACGATTTCTCCAAGGGAGTTGAAAGTGGAAACCTACAAAAAATACTTCAATCTTCCCAAGCAGGAATTCAAGGATAAATGGCTGAAAAAAGAGGATTTTTCACTGTACAACTACAATAATTTTAAAGAAAAGCTGGATAAAGATTCCTTAAAATCGCATCCGGAAATTACGTTGAGAATCAATCATCTTAAAAAGCTTTTCCCAGAACTGAAAACTGAAGCTGCTGATGAAAAAGCATCAGAGTCGTATGCCGCACTGGAGAAAATAGCAAGGATGGAAACGCTTCCGAATTTTTATCATTCTGAAGATTATGGAGTAGGAATTTATGTAAGTCTGCAGTTTTTGCAAGATAATGAAGAGGAAAAATATTATAAAAGCTGGCTCGGGAAATGTTTCACTAAAATTTATGAAGCCAGAAAAAATTATAATTTAAACCGATATCTGGATAGAGTAGACCCGAAAAACCAAAGTGAAAGTTATCAGCAATTCCTGAACTTTATGTGGAATCTGAGCCTTGATGAAATAAAAAATATTGCAGAATACTATCAAATGACAGAATCCTGACCGAAGGTCAGGATTCTGTCATTTTAATAATTCAGTCTTTCCAGACGAACTTTGTTGAATTTTTCCTTTTCGTTATATTCACGAAGCAAAATATAACCTTCTTTTGCAACATAAGGCGTTACGCTGTAATTGTCCTTTTCCGAAATAGGAACAACTTCCTGCTTGAATTTACCATCGATAATTGTATTAATAAAAAGGTTCCATTTTTTCTCTTTGGTCACCTGGTCTTTCTGATAATCGCGGAAGAAAAACACAACATCCTTGCCTTCATTTAAATATTGAGAAAAAAGATAATCGCTGTTTACCCATTTGGATTTTTCTTTTTCAAAAACTTGAACATCTTTTACCTTGAAATTTTTATCTGTATTGATGTATACCAAATCTGTCGTTTTAGGCGCATTATACTGCCCTGCCGGCTTGAACTTTTCTGAAAGAATTCCCACGCTTCCGTCACTCATGAAATACACATCTTTTGTCTGAAGATAGTATCCGTTCTCCACTCCTCCGTCTGCGCTTAATTTTGGAATATGATTAGACAGATCCGGCTTATAGCTTAATGTTTTAAGATCAACATTATAGCTGCTTTTATCCAGCATCAGACGTGCAAATCCTTTGTCTCCTTTTTCATAATTTCTGCCTAAATAAACCACTTTGTCATCAAATGTTTTATCATTATCAATTCTTCCACCTCCTGAATTAAGGACATCAATATTATAGATGGTTTCCGGTGAAAGCCCGGTCAATGGTTTATTGGAAAGTTCTTTCCCTGTTTTCATGTCAATAACCAGAAGAGAAAACGTTTTATCGTCATCATTTACTTTTCTTAGAATTCCGTACAGTCGGTTTTCATCTTTTTCAAGAATGGTAAGATCCGAAAATACTTTTTTATCACCAATTGTATTGTAGCTGTATCTCCAAAGTTCTTTTTTATTATCATCAAATTTTATCAGACTGTTTTTGTTGACATATTTACCATAATCATTGTATTCAACGGCAAGATAACCGCCTTCTTTAATTTCTCCGACAGCAGAAACATAATTGTAGCCTTTTTCCTTTTTCTCCGCACGGTTTTCTTTTCTTTCTTCTTTAAAAGTTTTAGGCTGCGTGATTTCCTTGAAAGTTCCGTCTTCCTGATAATCGTAATATACTTTGGGCTTTACGGTATTGGTTTTAGGGTCGATCACCATAGAAACAGGAGCTGCGGCATCTTTGGCAAAAGCCTGCAGATAATGGAAATCCGAAGGTCGAAGAATGATTTGTCCTTTGAAGTCCACATACCCGAAATAGTTGGAAACTAAAGGCCCTGCCTCAAATTCTTTATTGGCAACAGGGTTGAGGTTTTTATCTAAAATAACATACTCAAATTTCTGTGTTTTTTTATCGGTATTTCCATAGGAATAAATAGAAACATAGCCGTAAAGATTATCTTTTGTATCAAACAAAGCATTCATTCCTATGTTTTTCCCGGAAGCCAGAGAAGCCAAATCCTGTGTCTGACAATATGCGAATGTCTGGATAAGGCCAAACATTAATAACGTTATTTTTTTCATGGTTTCAATTTGAGTCTCAAAAATAATCAATTAACTCATATTTTGAATGTCTTGAAGAAAATATTTTTACGCTGAATTTTTGCTGAGAATTATTCAAGAATATAGCCTATTAGTCATATTAGAGTTTGAATTAAATTGGAAATATTTTAGAACATATAAAGGAAAATCAAAAGTATTCAATAATTCAATAGGGGGCGTACTTTAGTTCGCTCAAATAAAATGTATACAATTGGCTTTAGGCAAAACTTAAAAATAACAAATCAACAAAAAAGCCCTGATTTCTCAAGGCTTTCTGTCTATATTTTTGAAAGTAAGTTTCTGAAACTTGTCTTTTCATCGATAATTCTTCTCAATTCCGACACCTGAACTCTTTCCTGAACCATCGTGTCTCTGTCTCTGATGGTCACGGTGTGATCTGTTAAAGAATCGTGATCGATGGTTATACAGTAAGGCGTTCCAATCGCGTCCTGTCTTCTGTAACGTTTTCCGATCGCGTCTTTTTCTTCATAGAATAAATTGAAATCATATTTCAAATCGTCAAAGATTTTTTCAGCGTATTCAGC
Source organism: Chryseobacterium arachidis (assembly GCF_900129245.1). GTDB lineage: Bacteria > Bacteroidota > Bacteroidia > Flavobacteriales > Weeksellaceae > Chryseobacterium > Chryseobacterium arachidis. The sequence continues at coordinate 429,618 of NZ_FQUT01000002.1, read as the reverse complement.
TAAACCGTCTTTCTTCATTAATGGAAGAATTGCTGCTTTAATTGGCGCTAAAGCCGGAGGTAAAGATAGAACTGTTCTTTCTGAACCGTCTTCCAATACTTCGTCTCTTAAGCAGTGAGAGAAAATAGAAAGGAATAATCTGTCTAAACCTACTGAAGTTTCCACAACATAAGGAACATAGTTTTCGTTTCTTTCAGGATCGAAGAACTGAAGTTTTCTTCCTGAGAATTCTTCGTGTGCTTTTAAATCGAAATCAGTTCTTGAGTGAATACCTTCCAGTTCTTTGAAACCAAAAGGGAAATTAAATTCAATATCCGCTGCAGCATTGGCATAATGAGCCAATTTCTCATGATCATGGAATCTGTAATTTTCATCCCCCAAACCTAAAGCTCTGTGCCAGTTCAAACGTTTTTGTTTCCACTGTTCATAGAATTCCAATTCTGTTCCCGGAGCCACAAAAAACTGCATTTCCATTTGTTCGAATTCACGCATTCTGAAGATGAACTGTCTTGCAACAATCTCATTTCTGAACGCTTTTCCGATTTGAGCAATCCCAAAAGGCAGTCTGTGACGGGAAGTCTTCTGTACGTTTAAGAAATTTACAAAAATACCTTGCGCTGTTTCCGGTCTCAAATAAAGATCCATCGCAGAATCGGCAGAAGCTCCTAATTTCGTTCCGAACATTAAATTGAACTGTCTTACTTCTGTCCAGTTTTTAGAACCAGTGTCGGGATCAGCAATTTCCAATTCTTCAATTAAAGCTTTTACATCAGCAAGATCTTCATTTTCAAGAGATTTTGCCAATCTTGAAAGAATCGCTTCTCTTTTTGCTCTGTATTCCAACACTTTTGGATTCGTTGCAACAAACTGATCTTTATCGAAAGACTCACCGAATCTTTTTGCTGCCTTTTCGATTTCCTTTTTCTCTTTTTCTTCTATTTTTAAGCAGTAATCTTCTACCAATACGTCTGCTCTGAAACGTTTTTTAGAATCTTTATTGTCAATCAATGGATCGTTGAAAGCGTCTACGTGGCCCGATGCCTTCCATGTGGTTGGGTGCATCAGAATTGCCGAATCAATGCCGACAATATTTTCGTTAAGCTGTACCATCGCTTTCCACCAATATTGTTTGATATTATTTTTTAATTCGGCACCGTTTTGTCCATAATCATAAACAGCGGATAAACCATCGTAGATCTCACTCGAAGGGAAAATAAAACCATATTCTTTAGCGTGAGAAATCACTTTCTTGAAAACATCTTCTTGCTTTGCCATAATTTTTTTAACGTCTGAAGTGCAAAAATATGAATTTGAATTCCAATTCTATGAAATTCAACAAAAAAAGCTGTTAAGAAGCGGACAAATATTGATAGTTTAAATTTTTAGGAGCCGGGAACCTGCTTTCGCTACTCGCTTTTTCTTTAGTTTAGGCTGCGGCGGCAAAGCCGCCGCAGCCTAAACTAAAGAAAAAGCTCAAACATGCCGCTCAATCAGGGCTAAAGATCGGGTGAAAATATCTACTTTTGCTGCATGTTAGAAATTCTTTATCAGGACGAACATCTTATTGCGATCAACAAACCCAGCGGATTATTGGTTCACAAATCCTTTTATTCAGGTGAAGCCGATACATATGCTATTCAGGAGTTGAGGAAGCAGATAGGGCGTAAAGTTTATCCGGTGCATCGTTTAGACCGGAAAACTTCGGGTGTTTTATTGTTTACTTTAGATAAAGATACACTGAGAATGATGAGCACTCAATTTGAGGAAAAAGTGGTCGAAAAAAAATATATCGCCATTCTCCGGGGCTGGGCAAAGGAAGAAGAAACCATCGATTATGATTTGGTGAATGAAAATGAAGTCAAGCAAAATGCAGTTACTTATTATCGTCGTTTGCAGACTTCAGAAATAGATTTACCTTTTTTAAAACATCAGACTTCAAGATACTGTCTGGTCGAAGCAATCCCTGAAACGGGAAGATTTCATCAGCTGAGAAAGCATTTTAAACATATTTTGCATCCTATTTTAGGTTGCCGGAAGCATGGCTGCAACAAACAAAACAAATTGTGGCTGCAGACATTTGGAATCAACAAAATGACTCTTCATGCTCATCAATTGATTTTTAATCATCCTGTTTCTAATGAAAGAATTATGGTAAATGCTACTATAGATGATGAGTTTAAAAGAGTAGGGGATCTTTTGAAATTAGATTTGAGTGCATATTCTTAGATTTTATTTTGAGAGGTAAGGAAGTTTTCGTCAGTTCGAGTGTTTTTCGTAATAAAATGAAGAAAAATGTATCGAGAACTTTAGTCTAAAAACTTCTCGATACACTCCGCTTTGCTTCGTTACTCGAAGCGACGCAGAGCTCAATCAATCAACTTGTTGATTACTATTTTGCTTACTTATATATTGTGTATTGTAGAATAAGACCTTTGCGTCAAAAAATAATCTCGCAGATTTTACTGATTATGCAGATGTTTGGTTTTATAAATACATTTCATAATTTAAACGCAAAGATTTAATTATCCGAAGTTTTGATTTTTAGAAAGGCAAAGACAAATAAATTTGTTTCGCGAAGCTTGAAAACATAGCTTCATCAAATCAACTTGTTGATTACTAATTTGCTCACTTATATATTATTATAGAATAAGACCTTTGCGTCAAAAAACGATTTCCCAGATTTTACTGACTATAAAGATGTAGTTTTATAGATACCATTGATAATACATTTTTTCATAAAATATCATAGGGTAACCAACCATTAATTTTAAAATGAGTATTTTTGTAAAACTTTTTTTCAATGTACAAATCGCTCATTCGTCCGATTCTTTTTAAATTCGATCCTGAAGAGGTTCATCACTTTACTTTTTCAATGTTAAAGAATTTTGGATTTCTTACCAAATTATTTTTCCCAAAACCCATTGAAGATAAACGTCTGGAAAGAGAAGTTTTCGGTTTGAAGTTTAAAAATCCTGTAGGACTGGCTGCCGGTTTCGATAAAAATGCAGTTCTTTTTAATGAATTAGGAGATTTAGGCTTTGGATTTGTAGAAATCGGAACGGTAACTCCGAGAGCGCAGGCCGGAAATCCTAAGAAAAGATTATTCAGATTGATTGAAGATGGTGGAATCATCAACAGAATGGGCTTTAATAATGATGGACTACAGGCTGCGATCGAAAAGCTGAAAGGAAACAAAGGAAAAATCCTCATCGGTGGAAACATCGGAAAAAATACAGATACGGCGCCGGAAAATTATACTCAGGATTATCTTGATTGTTTTGAAGGGCTACATCCTTATGTAGATTATTTTGTACTGAATGTAAGCTGCCCGAATGTAGGAAGTCATGCAAAACTGGAAGATGTAGAATATCTGCGCGAGCTGATTACCGAAGTTAAAAAAATCAACCAATCAAAAGCTGTACAGAAACCGATTTTACTGAAAATTGCTCCGGATTTGAATAATAACCAATTAGACGAAATCATTGAGCTTATTGCTGAAACGGAGATCGACGGAATTGTAGTTTCCAATACATCAGTGAATAGAGAAGGGCTGAAAACGTCACCGGAAGTTTTAGCACAAATCGGAAATGGAGGATTAAGCGGAAAACCGATTCGTGAGAGAAGCACAAAAATGATCAAATATCTTTCGGAAAAAAGCAACAGAGCTTTTCCGATCATCGGAGTGGGTGGAATTCATTCTGCAAAAGATGCCATCGAAAAACTGAATGCAGGAGCGACTTTAGTTCAGTTATATACAGGTTTCATCTACGAAGGTCCGGAACTGATTAATGATATCAATAAAGAAATTTTAAAAAGAGCAAGCCGTTTACCAAAATAATTTTCAAGCAATGAATATTATAATCTTAGCCATTTTAAATATATTTCTTATTTCAGTATTGAAATTTTTATTTCCTGTAATGAAAGAAATGAGAATTGGAACCGAAGATTTCTATCCCAATCTTTTAAGAAAAAATAGAGAGAGCTTTGAGTTCTCTTTTTTATTGCAAAAACTTTGTCCGTCTGTCATTTCGACGAAAGGAAAATATGATTTATGATTAAGAGATTCTTCATTTCACTTCTGAACTTCGTTCGTAAACCTTCAGTTTATATTCAGAATGACAAGACATTATTTAAAAGAGAAATAACTTATTAAAGGAAAAAATGAGCAATCGTATAAATTATCAATCCGACTAATCCGCCGACCAAAGTTCCGTTGACCCGGATGAATTGGAGATCTTTTCCGACTTCCAGTTCCAGTTTTTTGCTTAATTCTTTTCCCTGCCAGTTTCCAACCGTCGAGCTAATGAGGTTGCCAAATTGATGGGTATTTTTCAGAATATATTTATAAGCAGTGACACGAACCCAATCATCAATTTTATTCTGAAGATTTTCGTCGGTCTTTAAATTTTGTGAAAATTCATTCAAATTTTTAGATAAATAATTTTTTAATGAAGATTCGTCTTCCTGAAGTTCTTTCGTCAATGTATTTTTAATGGAAATCCAGATGTCATTTGAATATTCACTCAGTTTATCACCTTTTAAAAGATCATTTTTGATGTTTGCAAATTCATTTTCCCATTTTGGATCTTCCTTTAAATCGTTGGAAAATTCATAGATTTTTTGTGTAATTAAATGCCTCAGTTCATGTTCAGGATTTTCTTCAATTTCTTTAAAAAAATCGGAAAGTCCGTTCGCGATTTTATCTGCAATTTTATTGTCGACAAAAGCCGGAATGAAGGTATAACTGCCTTTTTTCACACGGTCTTTGATCATTTCATCATTTTCAAGAATATAATTTTTAATCTGTGAAGAAAGATTGGTAATGATTCTCTGATGATCGTTTTTCTCTAAGATATATCCGATTCCATTTCCCACAATTTTATTGAGTTTGATGCCGTCGGTCATTTCAGAAACTTTTTTGCTGATGAATTGGCTCACCGTAGCATCATCTAATTTATTTAATATATCTAAAACAATATCCGAAAGGTTTTTAATCAAAACTTCCTGATTTTTCTCTTTTCCCAACCATTCTCCTACAAAACCTGAAATTTTTAGCTTCTGGATATAAGGCCGGATATTCTGTGGCGATAGGAAATTATTGACCACAAAACTTCCAAGATTATCGCCTAATCTCTGTTTGCTGTTTTCAATCAAATTCGTGTGTGGAATCGGCAATCCAAGCGGATGGCTGAAAAGCGCAGTCACAGCAAACCAATCTGCCAAAGCACCTACCATTGCCGCTTCGGAAAACGCACGTACATAACCGATCCAGTGAGAATCGTTATTTTTTTGCAAGATCGTAGTGATGATAAAAACAATCGCCATCAACAGGAATAATCCGGTGGCGAATGCTTTGTATTTTCTTAGCTGTTTTCTTTTGGCTTCATCATTCATATGCTCAAATTTAGTAAATTTGGTGGTGAACTTATGATTTATTCTTATTACAAAAGTCGCAAAAGATTTAACCTGCAAGTTTATTTCAAAGTTTAAATTATACTGAGAAGAAGAGCATATTAATTTTTGAAAAATCTTGATTTTCTTCTTGTATGAACTTATTCTTGAAATAATAAATTTTAATAGAAGCTTTTGTCACTTTTGTGGTTTAATGTAAATAATTAAAAATATTTAAAATATTTCTATGGAAAACGAAGCAAAAAACAATCCATACTATTCCCGAACAGATACTTCAAAATTAGATATTTCCAATGACGAATGGAAAAAAATATTGGCTCCGGATTTATATGCCATCTCAAGGGAAGCTGCTACAGAAAGAGCTTTTACAGGGAAGTATAATGATTTTGATGAATTGGGGGATTATTATTGTGCCGTTTGTGGAAATCATTTATTCCGTTCCGATTCAAAATTTTCGAGCAGCTGCGGATGGCCAAGTTTTTTTGAGGCAGACAAAGAAGGGGTTTATTACAAGAGAGATTTAGCTTACGGAATGGATAGGGTAGAGGTGTTGTGCAAAAGATGTGATTCGCATCTGGGGCATGTCTTCGATGATGGCCCAAAACCAACAGGGCTGCGGTACTGCATGAATTCTATAAGCTTGGAATTTGTAGGAGATTCTCAAAAATAAATTGTATTTCTTTCAGAATATCAGTAAGTTAAAGTTTCTTAAATTGAGTTAAACTTTTTTGAGTTATTATGTTTTCGTAAGTATGTTTTTATAAATTTGCCCTCGCAATTGGATTTAACATAATAGTGAATGAAAGGATTTTATAGCTTATTAGGTATTGTTTACATGGTAACTACTTCGTTCTATTTGTCTCCAAAAAAGGCAATCGTGAAGAACGAAATCAGTACAAAAAAAGTAGAGAAAGTAGCGGAAGCGAAATCGGAAAAGACGACAAACTCGGTATCTTCATCAGAAGAGTTGTACAAATCAATTCCATTTGAAAAGGGGCATGAACTTAACGAAGAAGTTTTCTTCAAAGCTTTAACAGGTTTTGAAAATTTGAAGAAAGCTGGTTTGCTTAACGAAAACGCTCATCTTTTAACGGTATGCGATTTTTCAATGTCTTCTAATACGAAGAGACTCTGGGTAATTGACACAGAAGAAAAAAAAGTATTATTCAACTCTCTTGTTGCCCACGGGAAAAATACAGGAGAAGAATTTGCCACTAATTTCTCAAATACGAACAGCTCACTGCAAAGCAGCCTCGGATTTTATATCACAGATGCTACTTATAATGGTGACAACGGGTATTCTTTAAGACTGTTGGGAATGGATAAAGGCTTTAATGATGCGGCTTACAAAAGAGCCATCGTCATGCACGGTGCAGATTATGTAAGTGAAGAATTTGCAGCCATGCATAAAAGGATCGGAAGAAGTTGGGGATGTCCTGCTGTTCCAAGAGATCTTACGCAACCGATCATTAATACAATAAAAGGAAGAAATTGCCTTTTTATTTATTATCCTGATCAGAATTACCTTTCCAAATCGGAATGGTTGAAAGCATAAAACAAAAGCAGTCTGTTACGGACTGCTTTTTTATTTTAAATACTACTGTAGGTATTCTTTTATGATACTTCTGGCTTCTTCAATATTGTTTCTGATCCTCGCAATTATTTTTCCATTTTCGTCGATAATTAAATGGAGAGGATAGCCTGTAGCATTTAATTTCTTTTGGAAATCTTTATTCACATCAAAGAAATTGGTCCAGTCGGCATTGTTTTTCTTTAAAATAGATGTAGCCAATTCCATTCTTTTGGTGGTGCTTTCGTCCGTAATGGTAATAAAATTTACGTTTTTATCTTTGTAATCATGATATAGATTCACGATTTCAGGCATACCTTTTATGCATGGAGCACACGTGGTAGACCAATAATCAATAAAAGTTAATTTATGTTTCTTGAAATCTTCATAAGTCAGTTTATTCTGTTTATCAAAATAAATATCAGGAATCTTTTGTCCGATAGAAGTTGATTGCTCTGCCTTTAAATGAGATTCGACGCCCTTGTATAATTTGTTTTGTTTGAATTTTGCTGAAAATAAATTCATGTTTTTCAAATAATCCGGGTGGTAGTTGTACATTGTATAATCATTTACAATTTCCCATAACGCAACATACGAATTGGGATTTTGTTTGATGTATTGCGCAAGAAATTCCTGTTTTTTGTCCAGACTTACCAGACTGTCTTGCTGATAGGGATTGTTTGATTTCACATAAAATTTTTCCAATGCTTTCTGCAAAACCCTATATTCCTTATTGGTTGGGGTGTCTATAGTAAAGTCAAAGAAATTGATATCTTGTGGCAGATCAATTTTATATTTTCCTTTTTCCAGAAAAAATATTTTTGTTCCCAAAGCAGATTTATTCTTCTTATCCAGATACACAAAAGCAACCGGTTGAGGGTATTCAATAAAGCCATTGATACGATTTTCTTTTTGAACTTTTATAAAATACAGGGAATGATCCGAACCAAATTTTGAAATATTTTTATTCGGTTTTATATCGAATGTGTACAGATCTCCAAATCCTTTTCTCGTCATCGGAGCTCCCAAAATAAGACTGTCATTAATATATGGATCAGAAATAAGATCAATCTCAAAATTGTTTTGAGAATAAATGAAATTTGAAATAAAAATTAATAAAACATAGTGTAGTTTCTTCATGAAAATATTTTGTAGCGTATATGCTAACATACGAAAACTTTTATTACATAAAAAATCCCTGTGCCTCATAGCACAAGGATTGTAATTATTTTATGGAAATCTCAAGGACTAAATTTTTCTCTCACAGATCAGGCAAATTTAGCAGATGTTTGAGTTTTAAAAAATCTAATCATCTGCAAAATCCGCGGGAGAGTTATTTAAGAAAACTTCTTAAAGATCAATGTCGCATTATGTCCTCCGAATCCAAAGGCATTACTTAAAGCATAATTGATGTCCTTTTCTTTAGCTTCTCCAAAAACAATATTAAGATCTTTCGGAATATTCTCATCGATATTGTGAAGGTTGATTGTCGGTGGAATAATTCCATTTTCAATCGCTTTAATGGAAAGAATAGCTTCTGCCGCTCCGGCTGCACCCAGTAAGTGACCAGTCATAGATTTCGTAGCACTGATATCTAAATTTTTGCTTCCTTTAAATAATTTATTAATACCATTTAATTCAACTAAATCTCCCATCGGAGTAGAAGTTGCGTGAGGATTAATATAATCGATATCATCCACATTAATTTCCGCTTCTTTTAAGGCCAATTGCATGGCTTTGATCGCGCCAACTCCATCAGGATGAGGAGCTGTCATGTGATAGGCATCAGCAGTCATTGCAGCCCCGACTAATTCTGCATAGATTTTTGCACCTCTCGTTTTTGCGTGTTCATATTCTTCCAAAATCAAAGCTCCTGCACCTTCTCCCATTACAAAACCATCTCTGTCTGCATCGTAAGGACGACTTGCGGTTGCAAAGTCATCATTTCTTGTAGACATCGCTTTCATAATCGAGAAACCGCCAATTGAAGCCGGAGAAATTGCCGCTTCAGAACCGCCGCTAACAATTACTTTTGCCTTTCCTAATCTGATGTAGTTGAAAGCATCCATTAAGGCTGTATTTCCTGTTGCACAAGCTGAAATTGTGGTATAATTGATTCCCTGAAGCCCAAATTTCATAGAAATCATCCCCGAAGCCATATTGGCAATAAATTTAGGGACGAAAAACGGATTGAATCTCGGTGTTCCGTCTCCTGCTGCGAAATTCATCACTTCGCTTTCGAAAGTCCACATTCCGCCTTGTCCTGTTCCCCAGATCACACCCGTGTCGAACGGATCCATATTTTCCAGTTCCAGTCCGGAATCTTTCAATGCTTCCGCTGTGGAATACATTGCATATTGTGAAAAAAGATCGCTTCTTTTGATTTCATTGTGCGTTAAATGAACTTTCGGATCAAAATTTTTAACCTCACATGCAAAATGTACTTTAAATTTTTCTGTATCGAAATGCGTAATCGTATTGGCTCCGCTTACTCCATTGATGCTGTTGTTCCAGAATTCTTCAACATTATTTCCCAAAGGCGTCACTGCGCCAAGACCTGTTATGACAACTCTTTTCATTAATTATTGATTTTGAATAAATTAGAGGTTCCTCGTGCAATTAAGCGTGTTTTGTCTGCGTTCCATATTTCGCACTGCGCGTTTACAAATTGCTTCCCTCTTTTGATGATTTTAGTTTCAGCTACAATATTATCATTTTCTTTTGCAGTTGAAAAATAATCAATGGTATTATTTACGGTTACAATGAATGTTTTTTCGTTTAAAGAAAACATGGTGGCTCCAATCACATCGTCGAAAATCGCTGCAGTAACTCCACCATGAAGATTTCCCATTGGATTCAGCCATTCCGGTCTTACCGTATATTGAAATTCCAATTGTCCTTCTTCCACAGAAAGGACGATGGGATTCAGCCATTTCATAAAAGGTGAAGGTGACTCGGTGAATTCTTTCCCGATGTATTGTTTTAATTGTGCTAATCTATCCATATTTCAATTTATTTTTCTAAGATCATCGTTACCCCTTGTCCGCGAGCGGCACAAATAGAGATAAATCCTTTTCCGCTTCCTTTTTCGTGTAAAATTTTTGCTAAAGTTCCGATGATTCTTCCCCCTGTTGCTGCAAAAGGGTGGGCTACTGCAAGACTTCCGCCTTTTACATTCAGTTTATTTCGATCGACTTTTCCTAATGCTTTTTCCAGCCCGAATTTTTTAGCCAGATCATCATTTTCCCAGATTTTTAATGTAGCTAAAACCTGTGCTGCAAACGCTTCATGGATTTCAAAATAATCAAAATCTTCCAGATTCATTCCTGCTTTTTTTAGCATTCTTTCAGCTGCAAAAACGGGAGCCAGAAGTAAATCTTGTTTGTTTTCAACATATTCAATTCCTGCAATTTCAGAGAAAGTGATATAGGCTAAAATTGGGAGATTATTCGCTTTTGCCCATTCTTCACTTGCCAATAGAACCGCGGAAGCTCCATCGGTAAACGGTGTTGAATTTCCGGCCGTTAAAGTGCCGTTTTGTTTATCGAAAGCTGGCTTTAAAGTCGCTAATTTTTCTAAACTTGTATCTCTGCGAAGATTGTTGTCTTTATCTAAACCATAAGCCGGAGTTATCATATCATCAAAAAATCCTTCATCATAAGCTTTTGCCATATTTTGATGACTTCTAAACGCTAATTCATCCTGATCTTCACGCGAAATTTCGTAATATTTTGCCGTAATTTCTGTGTGACCGCCCATCACCAAACCTGTTTTCGGTTCCTGACCTTTGTAGGGAATCGGCATCCAGTCTTTCAGTTTCGGACTCAATAATTGCTTGATTTTTCCAAAGACAGATTTCTCTTTATTGGCTTTTAATAAAGCTTTTCTTAATCTTGGAGAGGATTCGAAAGGAATATTGCTCATGGCTTCAACGCCGCAGGCAATTCCGCTTTCGATCTGACCTAAAGCAATTTTATTTCCGATATAAACCGCCGCTTCAATTCCTGTATCACATGCCTGTTGTAAATCACAAGCGGGAGTTGCAGGATCGAGAGAAGTATTCATAACGGTTTCCCGGATGAGGTTGCTTTCAGAAATATGTTTGATTGTTGCACCTCCGGCAACTTCACCCAAAAGTTTTCCTTTGAGGTTGTAACGGTCGATCAAACCATTCAGAGCCGGAAGGAGTAAATCCTGATTCCCTTTGTCTGTGTAAGCTGTATTCATTCTGGCAAACGGAATTCTGTTGTATCCTACAATTGCCACTTTTTTTGTTTCCATAGCGTGAAGTTTATGATGGAAGTATGTTTAATTCATTGTCAATCATGTGAGTGATTCTGTCTAAAGCAAGGTTTAAAAATTTCTCATCTCCCGTTGTTTTGGATAATAGAATTCCGCCTTCGAGAAGCATGATGAAAATGGATGCATATTCCTCTGCATTAGCTTTTACATTTAAATCTCCATTTTTCTGACCTTGAATAATAACCGCTGAAATTTTTCCTGACCAGTCTTCAAAAGATTTTTTAACCTGATTTTTAAGGGTTGGAAAAATATCGTCAGATTCTGTCGCTGCGTTCATTAACGGACAGCCACCGTTGGAAAAAACCGAACGCCAGTTTTTTCTGTAAAAATCAACAAAGGCATGAAGTTTATCCATCGTTGTCGGAAATTCATCACTGAAAGATCTTAACATATTTTTACTCAGCACACTAGAGTTATATTTGTAAACTTCGATGGCCAACTCATCCTTGTTGGCGAAGTTTCCGTAAATACTTCCTTTTGTGAGATTGGTTGCCTTTGCAATGTCTGATAAAGTCGTGGAAAGATAACCTTTGGTATTAAACAATGATGCCGTTTTCTCGATAATGAATTGTTTTGTCTTTTCTGCTTTTGACATTTTCAACTGATTATGATGCAAATATACAAAAATATACCAATCGGTATATTTTATTTTGCAATTAACGATTATCTGTTTGATCTATTGAATTAAACCATTAAGATTTTATTTAAAAAGTTCAGATTAATTAAGTTGAATCTTTGATTTTTTAAGTTTTGGCTAAAGCCAATTTGACGGTTTTGAATGAAAAAACGGGCTAAAGCCCGTTCCTATTGATGATATTCTCATCATTAATTTATTCATTTAGTTTGTCATTCCGTAGGAATCTAAGCAGATATTTTTGCAATTATATTTCTAATAATTCCCCCTAGATTCCTACGGAATGACAAACTTTGTGCTTTAATTTTTTGATTCTTAGTTCGCCAAAGTAGCTTCTAAAGTAATTTCAAAGTTGAAAGCGGCACTTACAGGGCATCCTTCCTCAGCGATTTTCGCATATTTTTGAAATTCTTCTTCTGAAATTCCCGGAACTTTTGCAGTTAAAGTCAATTCAGATTTTGTGATTTTTCCGATGTTTGGGTCTAAAGTGATCACAGATTTTGTAGTCAATTCTTCAGGAGTATAACCAGCTTGAGAAAGTTCTGCGCTCAATTTCATGGTGAAGCATCCTGCGTGAGCTGCTGCCAATAATTCTTCAGGGTTTGTTCCGACTCCATCCGCAAAACGACTGTTGAAAGAATATTGAGTCTGGTTTAATGTAGTGCTTTGAGTAGTGATGTGTCCGTTTCCTTCTTTGATGGTACCGTTCCAAACGGCTGTTGCGTTACGTCTCATAATAATTGTTTTTTGTTGTTTTAAATATTGTTATTTTTTGATGTGACAAAGGTATATCAGAAATTACTCCGGATAAATACACAAATTGACTTAAATATTGTACTTTTTTCCTGAAGTGTAATTTTTCTTGAAATTTGTGGGTGTGCTTCCGATTTTATTGGTGAAAAGACGGTTGAAATAGGCCGGATCTTCGTAGCCTAAATCATAAGCAATTTCCTTCACAGGCTTATCGGTATAAAATAAAAGTCTTTTGGCTTCCAGTAAAATTCTGTTGATGATAAACTGGTTGGGAGATTCAAGGTTTAAACTTTTAAATTTATGCGTTAACGTTTTTGGAGCGATGTGAAGTAAGTCTGCATAATCTGCTACATTATGTTTTTCCCTGAAATGAATTTCCAAATGTCGGCTGAAATCCCGGAATACATCCAGTTCGTTGCCAGGAATTTTTATTTCATCATTATCTAAATTTTGTTTTTTCCATTTTCTAGTAGCGCGAATAATGATTTGTTTTACATACGTTCTGATCATTTCTTCGGCGGAAGAATCTTTCCATTCCAACTCATCTTTGATGCTTTGAAATAAACTTTTAATGATAAAATTTTCATTCTCATCAAGCTCTACAAAAGGAATTTCAAAAACATTATGGAAAAGAAGTCCGTCACAGGCAACTTCCTTATCATGAATTTGGATGCAGTAAAAATCGCGGTTATAATATAAAAGATTAGACTCTTTAATGCCTTTCTCAACCTGCAAATGTTGATTGGTCAAGAAAAATAAAGCAGGATTTTCTGTTTTATAATGTTTAAAATCTACCGTCAGTTCGTAACCTTCCGGAACGTAGAAAACTTTGATTTCAGATTTATATTTCGTGTCTTTAAGGGTTTTCAGATTATTTTCAGAAAAAGTTTCAAAACCTAATTTCTTGTAATTATCTTCAAAAATAAGTGTCTGTGACATAGATTTACTTTAGCATAAAGGTACAAAAAAGCATGGTTTCTCAATGATTAAATTATTGAAACCATGCTTGTGTTTTTACCACAAAAGTCACAAAAGCTTTTTCTAAAAACATCAGAAAACTTAAGAAGATAAAAATCCTGAAAACATTCAGTTCACAAAAGAAGAAAATCAAAGATTTTCAAAAACTGTTGTGCTCTTTTATTTAATATGATTTTACTTTAAATAAACTAATGTGTTTACATCTTTTGTGACTTTTGTGGTTGAATTAAAATGTCAAATCTAATCCAACATAAAAATTCGCTTTCATGATCGGAGCGTACACCATTCCGCCGTCAAAATAATTTCCGAAAGGATTTTTAAAATCGACGATCGCGTTTTTCTGATAATAAGAAGTCAGGTTTTCACCGCCCAAATACGCTCTGATTTTTTTATTGAAATTCCTTGAGATCTGTGCATTTAAAATCGCATAAGATTCAGAATAGGTTGGTAACTGAAACTCTTCAGGATTTGAAGAGGTATTCGGAAGTCTTTGTTTTCCGACTAAATTTAAAGTCGTATCAAAACTCCAGAATCCGCCGTTATTATTTTTATTGGTTGAATACGCCAGATTCACAAAACCTCTGTGTTTTGCCATGAATGGAACTTCACGTCTTCCGTCTAAATAATCTGCCTGGACGTCGTAATATTTATAAGCCAATCTTACATCAAAATTCTTGAAAGGCGTAAAATCCCATTGTGTTTGAAAAGAATTGGCAAAAGATTTTCCATCCAGATTGTAGAAAGTCAATTGTTGAGGTGAGCGGTCTAAATCTACCATCACCTGATCCTGGAAATCGGTTCTGAAAAAGTCGACAACAATTGTGGATTTTCTTCCGAAAAGTTTGAATTCCTGCTGCAAGCTTGCTCCGTAATTCCATGCGATTTCGGGTTTTAAACCATAAATATTTCCTCCATTTTGTAAAATCTGAACATTTCTGTTTGATGCAAAATATTGCTGACTTTCTGCAAAAACATTTGCAGTTCTGAAACCTCTTCCCGCAGAAAGCCTCAAAATAGTTTGTGGTGTGAAATCATATTTAAAATTCAATCTCGGCGTGAACTGAGTTCCTGCCAAATTGTGAAAATCGATTCTTGCTCCTACAACCAAAGTATATTTTAGACCTGTCAACGTATATTCTGCAAAAGCTCCGGGAACGATTTCGTTTCTTTTAAAATTGTTGGTTAAATACGTTTCATCGTAACCATCGTACATAAAACTCGCTCCCGCCTTGTATTTATGATTGGTATTTCCTAAAATACTTTCAAAAATTAAATTTGAATAATAGGTTTGCTGTTTCCCAGAATAATTTCTCAATCCGAAAAAGCTATCTTGTTGATGATACGTATATTGATTCATCCAACCCAAACTTTGGTAAGGTTTTCCTTTAAAAACATACCCCGTTTTATTCCAAATCTGAAATCTTGAAATATCAATTCCGACACCGTAAAGCGATTGATCCTTTTGTGGAGTTTTTTTATCAAAACCGATTTGTCCGGAAGTTCTTTCGTCTTTAATGAAGTTAATTCCAAAATGCGAACCCAAACCTGATTTTTCCAAATCGTTATAATTCAATAGATAAGCTGCATTTAACTGAGTCCCTTTTGGTCTGTCGAGAAATCCGTCGTCATTCATGTCCGTGTCTCCAAAAGTTCCGTTTCCATGAAGTAAAAATGTTTGTGACCATTTCTCATTGATGGGCGAGACGCTTGTGATATTGGCTTCGGCTCTTCCGTTGAAATCAGCAAACAAATTCAAGGAAGTTTCCGGTTTCTCTGCATTTTTCAATAATTCCGTGTTAATTTGTCCTGTAATGCTTTCGTAACCATTGGTCACAGTGCTTCCTCCTTTCGTCAATTGAATGCTTTCAATCCATCTTCCGGGAATGAAATTCAATCCGTAAGCCGAAGCTAATCCTCTAATTTCAGGCAATAATTCTTTTGTTAAGCTCGTGTATTTTTGATCTAAACCTAACATTTTCAGTTGCTTTGTTCCTGTCACAGCATTACTGAAAGAAACGTCAACTGTAGCATTGGTTTCAAAACTTTCGGATAAATTGCAGCAAGCGGCTTTTAATAATTCTTTTTTATCAATATTAAAAACCAATCCGGCTTCTTTTTTACTTAATGATGTTGCGGATTTTCCTCCTGTTACTGTAACTCCTTCAATAATTTTTTGATGATCCTGATGATTCTCTTCATTTGAATTTCCTGGATCAGAATGTCCTGAATGTTCAGATTGAATACCTTCTTCGAAATGTACTTTCGGATTAGCTTCTCCCAAAGGAATCTCTCTGTCGTAAAGACAACAAGAAGGAAGATTTTTATAAGTTTTATCGCTGGACTTATACTTTTCGTTATCGTGACCAACGTCTGCAATTTTCTTTAAAATTTTATCTGAAGAAGTCTTTTTCGGATCAAAATTTAAAGTTACCATTTGCTTTTCCGCATTCCATTCTGCGGAGTCTGCTCCTGCGTCTTTGGCTGCCTTTTCAATTCTGGCCTTACACGATTCACAATTTCCTTTTACATAAAATTCATTCTCTTTTTTTGAGTGATGTTCATGATTTTCAGTAGCTTTTGGCTGTAAATCACGATCATAATGACAGCATCCCGGAAGAGCTTCGTAGGTTGTATCAGTTGCTTTAAATTTTTCATTATCATGACCCGCTTCAGCAACTTTTTTTAAGATATCATCTGTTGAAATCGTATTGTCTGTTTCTAAGGTTAATGTTTGTAAATCAATTGAATAATTTGCTGTTTTTGCTCCGGCTTTTTTAGCTGTGTTCTCGATTCTTTCTTTACACATTTCGCAGTTTCCTTTTACTTTGAACTGGTTTTTAGAAAGATTTTGAGCCAATATAAATTGTGTAGATAATAAGAATACACCAAGAATCATCCTGGAAATATATAATTTCATTTTGTTTAAAATTTAGATTAAGTAAAAAACTGTCCATTAAAAATTTAATGAACTCCTGTTGATTGAATTAACCTATTTTCGGCGGTTGCCAGATTTCTTTCAAACGATCTGAAATATGAGGATCAGAATATTCAAACTGTAAATTTTTGTTGGATTTGTAATATGAATATTCCAACTGTAAACTCTTTGAAAACGGAGTTTCTATGAAAGTATAGCAAGCCACACAGCTCGAACAGCAATCATCATTGCAGGAAGATTTTTGTTCTTTTTTGTTGTGATTGTCTTGAGAATGCTGTTTATGGTGATCGTTTTTACAACAATCCATTCCGGATTGGCAGCAAGTTTCCTGTGAAATTTGAGTATAGAAATTATCTTTAGGAATTAGAAAAATCCCCAGACAAAAGACAATTAATAAGAGTTGAATGAATTTCACGACGCAAAGGTAGGAAATTTGTTATTGATCTGGATCATTCTCTGAAATTAATTCGGGTTTTGGCCAGCTTTTCTTCAAAATCTTTTTCATGAGAACCACCAAAATAACAGGTAAAGAAAGGTTTGCCAAAGTGTATCTTTTTAAAGTTGGCTTCATTGTTCTTCCAATCCATATAGTTTTTCAGTTCAATGATATCTCCATTTTGAAGCATTAATGTAGAACTAAATATCTCAACTATGTTTTCAAATTCTTTACCAAAAGGAACTTCATAAAATCCTGTCTCAGAACCCCGAAAGTTTTCAAAGCTTCCGTCATCAAATCTGACAAGAAAATAATGGGTAGGATTAAATTTTATTTTTCTGAGTTTTTCGGGGAAAGAATATACACACGTTTCAATCTTTACAATGTCCGATAGATCAATGATATTATTTTGAGAAATTATTCTTTCAATAATATCTTTCTGAACATCATCCTGATGCAATAATGTTCTTTGGATTGTCCCATGATAAACCTTTGCATGTAAGCTGTTGAATTTTAATTCTATTGCTTTTCCGAGATGTCTGAAAACTACGCAGGGAAGAAATGTGTTGTCGTATAAGGTTACAGATGCATGATATTCAAGACCGAAAAAATTGTTGTAAACAGGCTTAATACATTGATCTAATCTGTTCATCAGAATATCTTCATGAATTGTTCCTTCGATATCCTTTTCGATCTCATAAATAATCATGGGTCTTTTGCTTTACCTGACTACAAAGCTTCTCCTACTTTCTTCGCACAGTCGTGCCAAGGCTCTCCATGCGGAGGGTTTACTGCCGGTTTTGGTCCGGTAGGAGCCGGTGCCGGAGTGGGTGCGGGTGTATTTTGTGCAACGACTTGTGTAGACTGAGGTGCCGGAGCAGGCTTGCTATTCAGCGGCTGTCCTACAGGAATATCACATCTATGTCCCGGTTCTCCGTGCGGAGGA
Organism: Chryseobacterium arachidis; assembly: GCF_900129245.1. Taxonomy (GTDB): domain Bacteria; phylum Bacteroidota; class Bacteroidia; order Flavobacteriales; family Weeksellaceae; genus Chryseobacterium; species Chryseobacterium arachidis. The sequence continues at coordinate 411,652 of NZ_FQUT01000002.1, read as the reverse complement.
TTCATTCCCGGAGCTGTTTTTACAACTTTAGGATTTCCGTTTTTATCAACAGAAAATTTTCCGGGTTGTAAAGAATTAGGGTCAATTTGTATTGTTTGTCCCTGTTGGGCGTTGATGGCTACATTTTGAGCTCCCTGCTGAGCCGGAGCAGAGCTTAATGGCTGTCCTACCGGAATGTCGCATCTGTGACCTGGCTGTCCGTGTGGCGGATTCATTCCCGGAGCTGTAACCGTTGTTAGCTGAGTCGGGTTGGAAGTGGTTTTAATTCCAGCCTGATCAAAAAGTGATGCCTTAGGAGCATTATTTACTGCAACTGCGGGCTGTTGTGCACCTGCTTCTTCCTTCAAATAAGTGGCTCTTTCATCTTTTTTACAAGAAATGGTTAATATAGAAATGGCAATTAAGCCTAAAAATGTATTCTTCATATCTTCTGGTATAAAACAAAATTAGCAAAACATTTTTAATTGCTTTGCTAATTTTATATTTATAGTGATATTTTTTGACTAATTTTTCACCAAAAGCCTGAATCCTTCTCCGTGAACATTGATGATTTCCAACCCTTCGTCATCTTTTAACAGCTTACGAAGTTTTGCGATATAAACGTCCATACTTCTTGCTGTAAAGTAGTTTTCCTTTTTCCAGATCTTTCTTAAAGCAAGATCTCTCGGCATGAAGTCGTTTCTATGGATGCAAAGAAGTTTCAGCAATTCGTTTTCTTTTGGAGAAAGCTTATATTCATTATCACCCACTCTCAATTGTCTCAACATCGAATCAAAGAAGATATTGCTGATCTTAAATTGTTCCTGCTCTTCATTTTCCAGGGTAGAACTTCTCTGAAGAATAGCTTTGATTTTATATAAAAGCAATTCAGTATCAAAAGGTTTTGTGATGTAATCATCGGCTCCCAATTGATATCCTTTTAAAATATCTTCTCTCATATTTCTTGCCGTCAAGAAAATGATTGGTGTGTTTTTATCAATTTTTTTAACGTCTTCAGCCAAAGAAAAACCGTCTTTTTTAGGCATCATCACATCAAAAATACAGATGTCGAATTCGTTTTCCGTAAATTCCTTCAATCCCTGTTCTCCATCTGTGGCAAGAGTAACTTCAAAATTATTTATCGTTAAATAATCCTTCAACACTGCCCCGAAACTCTGATCGTCTTCTACTAATAATATTCTGTTGCTCATAGTTTTAACTCATTAAAAATTCTTTAATTAAGAATGAACCCTTGTCACTCTTCTCTTCTTATATTTTGTTTATTGATTTGCCGTTTTTGTTGTTTACGCCATCGGAAGCTTGATCGTAAACGTACTTCCTTTCCCTTTGTGCGAATCCACAATGATCTGTCCTTTATGGAGTTCTACAATTTTCTTTACATACGAAAGTCCTAATCCCTGTCCTTTTACATTATGGATATTTCCCGTTTCTTCTCTAAAGAATTTTTCGAAAATCTTTGTTTTATTCTGGGTTTCCATTCCCATTCCTTTATCGGAAACTTCAATGACGTACAAATGCCCTTCGTTTCTTGTTTTAATACTGATTTCCGGCGCTTCTGGCGAGTATTTGTTAGCGTTATCCAATAAATTCACAAGCATATTAGAAATATGAAATTCATCAATTTTAAATGTATAATTCGTTGCATTAAATTCCTGCGTAAGCTTTCCGTTTCTTTGCTGAACAATCAGGTTGAAGGATTCGGTTGTCTTTTTGATCAGTTCTCTTACGTTAGCCTCCTTTAAAAATAGTTTAACTTCATTTCTTTCAAGCTTAGACATATTTAGAACGTTTTCAACCTGCTTTTTCATCCTCAGATTTTCCTGTTTGATAAGGTTTGAGTAGTATTTTACCTTATCCGGATTGGTTGCGATTTTATCGTTGGCCAAAGAATCTGTTGCCACGGAAATCGTTGCCAAAGGCGTTTTAAACTCATGAGACATATTGTTGATGAAATCTGTTTTCACTTCCGCCAGTTTTTTCTGTCTCATCATATAATTGATGGAAATAATGTAAATACCTAAAATCGTTAATAATGAAAGAAAAGTTCCCAGAAGCATCGGCCAGTTGTTCATTGCCAGAGAGACATCTTTTTTAGGGAAAACCAAAGCTAGACTATACAAAGTTCTTTCTTTCTGATCGGTAAAAAGCGGATAACTGTACGTATTATTTTCTTTTTTCTCTTTATAATCACTGCTGACCACTTTTGTAAGGTTATTATTCTTATCAATTATTCCATAACCGAACTTGGCAGAAATTCCTCTGATTCTCAGTTCTTTCGCAATAACGGAATCCAAAACCTTCTCATCGACTCTTTTTGTGATAGGCAAATTGTTTCCATAAACTTTTGCATATTCTTTTAAGGCATAATCACCATTTTCCAGATCCTGATTGATGTCTGCCGTAAGAATTTCGCGGTTTGTAGTGTCTCTTTTGATCTTATAAGCGGCTTCGTCACTATATAATTTTGTCAGCTTAATCGAATCTCCTTGTTTGGAAATCGGAAGCTGACTTTTTTCAATAATATTTTTTGAATAAATAATTTGTCGTTGTGTCCCCGAATCTTCAACCTGCTGAATAGTCGTCAGTGTTGGCTGATTGCTGCTCGCAAGAATATTCTTTCTAAAATCCTTGTTATCAACGTTTAAATATTTATCAACTTCTATTTCTTCTATGCTTTTGGAAGTGCTTTCCAGTGCAGAATAAACTTTAGAGGAAAAATCCTGTTCCAAGGCACCATAATAATTTTTCAGCCAATAAAACTGGAGCGTGACGAAAACAATCAGTGAGATCGTCATGAACACCGATATTATTGGGATGAATTTATTATTCATTTACTTTATTTTATGAGTTTTTTAAAAAAGTGAATGTTAAAATTAAATATTTTAAGACTAGATAAACAAAAAACGAGCCAAAAAATTGTATAATTTTTCTTAAAAGAGTGTTTTTTAACATTTATTTATAAATTTTATAATTTCTTGGCATAAGAAAAGTGATCTGAAAATATAATGGAGTAGCTTTGTTTAAAACAAAATATTATTATGAAATCTGAAATCATTTTTAACAAAGATTTTGATTCCCTAAGTGTATATGTTATGAAAATATATGACGCCGAAGTTTCAAAAGTCTGGGATTATTTTACAAAATCCGAATTGCTGGATCACTGGTGGGCGCCAAAACCGTGGAAATGCGAAACAAAAAGGCAGGATTTTAAGGAAGGTGGTGTTTGGTTGTATTCAATGATTGGTCCCGAAGGAGAAAGGCATTACGCTCAGGTAAAATACGGAGAGATTATGGAGCACAGAAGTTTTGACGGTACCGATACGTTCTGTGATGAAAATGGAAACGTAAATCCGGATTTTTCTGAATCGAAATGGCTGTTTGGCTTTACAGGGGTGGAAGAAGGAGCAAAAGTTACGGTCAACATTCATTTTGAATCTGAACAGGCAATGAAGCAAATGCTTGAAATGGGCTTTGAGGAAGGTTTTAAAATGGGCCTTAATCAATTGGAAGAGATTTTAATTTGAGAATTTTAAAATGAATTAATTTAAAAATTTTTGAATTATATAAATAAAAAATGGAAAGTAATTTTTTACTTTCCATTTTTTGATTTCATTTAAGTTTTGGCTAAAGCTGATTGCTTTTTTATGTTATATTGAAAACGGGCTTTAGCCCGTTCCTATTGATAAAATATCAATTCTCAAATTAATTCTTCATCCTGAAAATACTGAATAATCGCTTTTTTCATCAGAATCTGCTGCTCATTCGGTTTCAGTTCCGGAAGTTTTTCCAATTCCTCAAAATGCGGATATCCATCATCGTCGTAATGTGAAAATTTGTAATACCCGAAAGGTTCTAACAATCTGCAAACGGCGATATGAATTAAATTCACCTTGTCATCTTTCGTATATTTCTGCTGACCGCTTCCCAATTCCTGAAGGCCTATTAAAAACAGATAGGTTTCAATCGGAGCATCTTTTTCAGTATCAAAATTTTCAATGAAAAACTGTTGTACTTTCTGCCAATATTCTGCGTCGTTAATCATTTTTCTTATTTTCTAATTTTAGTAGAAATGCATATTCCAATGCGTCTTCTTTTAAAGATTCAAATCTTCCGCTCGCACCGCCGTGTCCTGCGCTCATGTCTGTTTTAAAGACTAAAAGATTGTCGTCTGTTTTCAGTTCTCTCAATTTTGCTGTCCATTTTGCCGGTTCCCAATATTGAACCTGAGAATCGTGCAATCCGGTTGTAATTAAAGTATTCGGATAATCTTTCGCTTCTACATTATCGTAAGGAGAATATTCCTTCATATAATGATAATATTCTTCGTCGTTTGGATTTCCCCATTCGTCGTATTCTCCGGTTGTTAAAGGAATTGTTTCATCCAACATTGTGGAAACTACGTCTACAAAAGGAACCTGAGCTACAATTCCGTTGAATAAAGTCGGTTCGTAATTCATCACGGCTCCCACCAATAATCCTCCTGCGCTTCCGCCCATCGCATAAAGATGTTTAGAAGACGTGTAATTCTCTTTAATTAAAAACTTTCCTGCATCAATAAAATCGAAGAATGTATTTTTCTTAAATAACATTTTTCCGTCTTCATACCATTCTCTTCCCAGATATTCACCCCCTCTGATGTGAGCGATTGCATAAATAAATCCTCTGTCTAAAATTGATAATCTTACATTGGAAAAACTCGCATCAACCGTATGTCCGTAACTTCCATAGCCATATAAAAGTAAAGGAGTGTCTGCAGATTTTTTCGTGTCTTTGTGGTAAACCAGAGAAATAGGAACTTTTGTTTCTCCATCTCTTGAATCAGCCCAGATTCTCTCGGAAATATAATTTTCAGCAAAGAATTTTCCGCCCAAAACTTCCTGCTGTTTCAGAAGCTTGGTGGTTTTTTCTTTCATATTATATTCATATGTCGAGCTTGGCTGTGTTAAAGAAGTGTATCCATAACGTAAAACTTCCGTATCAAACTCAAGATTTGTTCCGATGTATGCGGTATAAGTAGGATCAGAAAAAGGTAAATAATACGATTCCTGTGTTTTTTCGTCGATAATTTTTATCTGTAATAAACCTTCCTCTCTTTCTTCAAGAACCAGATAGTTTTTAAATATTTCAAAACCTTCCAGTAAAACTTCAGGACGATGAGGAATTACGTCCACCCAGTTTTCCATTTCACAATGGTCGATTTTTGCCTTTACAATTTTAAAATTAAAAGCATCATCTGCATTGGTAATGATATAAAACTCATCTTCATAGTGCTCAACAGAATATTCCAAATCATCAATTCTTGGCTGAATAATTTTCCAGTCTGCAAAAACGTTATCTGCCGGAATAAATCTGTGCTCATCCGAAATGGTGCTGGAACTTGCAATGAAAATATATTCCAAAGACTTTGTCTTGAAAACATTGACATCAAAAGTCTCATCTTTTTCATGGAAAACTAAAATATCTTCTGAAGAATCTGTGCCTAATTTATGCCTGTAAACCTGAAAAGCTCTTAAACTGTCGTCTTTTCGGATATAGAAAACGTGTTCATTATCCTTTGCCCAAACTGCTTTTCCTGTCGTATTTTCGATTGTATCTGAAAGGATTTCTCCTGTCTTTAAATCTTTAAAATTGATGGTGTAAATTCTGCGGCTTACATTGTCGGATGAGAAAGAAGCCAGCTCATTATTCGGGGAAACGGCAACACTTCCTACTTCAAAATAATCTTGTCCGTCTGCCAAAATATTAACATCAAGAATAATTTCTTCTTCGTTGTCTAAACTGTGATGTTTTCTGCAGAAAATAGGATATTCTTTTCCGTCTTCGTAACGGACAATGTACCAATATTCATTAAAAAAATAAGGGAGAGATTCGTCGTCCTTTTTATAGCGGGCTTTCATTTCCTCGAAAAGTTCTTCCTGAAGCTGTTCTGTATCCTTCATCACGAATTCTGCATACGCATTTTCCTCTTCCAGATATTTTGTGACTTCGGGATTCTCTCTTTCGTTGAGCCAGAAATAATTATCAATCCTTTTGTCGCCGTGTATTTCGAGTATTTTTTCTATTTTTTTTGCCTGTGGAGCTTTCATTCGAATGTTTTAATTCTATTTATAATTTTAGAATGGAATTAATATTAAGAAAATTTTATTCAATATTAATTTTCGTTCAAATTTACTTAAAAAAAAACCATCTTTCCTGTATGAAAAGACGGTTGCTTTATTTTTTGTATTAAACCTTACTTGTGTAATGCTTTAATATATTTTTCCAATGCCATTGTCATCGACGGAGTTTCCTTTGTAGGAGCCATTAAATCGATTTTTAATCCTGCTTCTTCCGCTGCTGCAGAAGTGGTGGATCCGAAAACACCGATTTTTGTTTCTTCCTGTTTGAAATCCGGGAAATTCTGCTGTAATGACTTGATCCCTTGTGGGCTGAAGAAAATTAACATGTCGTAATCTTTAATGTTAATATCTGTCAGATCGCTGCAAACGGTTCTATACATGATTGCTCTGGTCCAGTCTACATTAGATGCTTCCATTGTCTTTACAATATCCGGGCTTAGGACGTCTGAAGACGGCAACAAATATTTTTCACCAGGAAATTTTTTGAAAAGAGGCAGCAGGTCTGCGAAGTTTTTCTCCCCAAAGCTGATCTTTCTTTTTCTGTAAACAATGTGTTTCTGAAGATAATTCGCAATGGCTTCGGACTGACAGATGTATCGCATCGTATCAGGAACCGCAAAACGAAGTTCTTCAGCCAATCTGAAGTAGTGGTCGATCGCATTCTTACTCGTGAAAATAATCCCCGTGTATTGTGTAAGGTCGATCTTTTGTGTTCTTAATTCTTTATTGTCAACCCCTTCGACATGGATAAAAGGACGGAAATCAATCTTTATTTTTTCCTTCTTCGCTATATCCAGATATGGAGAAGACTCACTTGGCGCTGGTTGAGAAACCAATATAGACTTTATTCTCATCATTGACATTTGTTAAAAAAATAATAGTTTCCAAAGCAATAATATTGGTGCGATTTGGAGGGTGCAAATATACAAAAATTTATAATACCATTTTTCAGGTAAGATCTTGTTCTTGTGAAATAAATAGAAAAAAATCTTAAAAATGAATACAAAAGAAAAGAAAAACAAATAGTATAAAAATATTTTATTTCTGTCTATCGGGAAATAGTAGTGGGCTACGCATAAAATTATCAGTAAAAAAGACAGGATAAAGTAAAATTTTGTAGAGGTAAAATAAAAAATAGTCCATTTTTTTCCGTCGCCGATACTTTGAAAAAATAAAAAGCCTAATGAAGATTTTACCAGATAAAAAAGTGCTACAGCAATTAAACAAAATCCAAATTTGTTCAGCTGATATCCCAAAATCTGCAGTTCTGCCACATATTTAGGAACGGTAGGTATGTATTGGGATATTAAGACGGATAAGGTAAGCGCGGTTACACACGAGGTAATGACCCAGCTGGGCAGGTTATTGCTGGCATCAAAATATTTTTGAAGCAAAAAATCTTTCAGGTTTGCCTCTCTCTCTACAATGTTCATCATAAACAGGTATAAAAAGATACAGCCTAACAATACAAAGATCACCCAATCGTTATTTTCGGGGATTCTCACTTGGTTTATAAAATTCTGTGATAACGGCAACTCGATTTTTTTTGCAAAATTATAGATTATTTTGTATAAAATAAAAAGGTTAAATAAACTATCTTTGCAAACTGAAATGAAAAAACTGGTCATAATTCCGACTTACAACGAAAAGGAAAATATAGAAAATATTATTTCCGCAGTTTTTGCATTGGAAGATGACTTTCATATTTTGGTAGTGGATGATTCGTCTCCTGATGGAACGGCGGAATTGGTAAAGGATTTGCAGAAGAAATTTCCACATCATTTACATTTATCAATCAGAAAAGTGAAAGATGGTTTAGGAAAGGCATATATTCATGGTTTTAAATGGGCAATTGAAAACAAATATGATTATATTTTTGAAATGGATGCCGATTTTTCTCATAATCCGAATGACCTGCCGAAACTTTTTGAAGCCTGCCTTCACGCTGAAATGGCCATCGGGTCAAGATATTCAAAAGGGGTAAATGTAGTGAATTGGCCGATGGGAAGAGTTTTGCTTTCTTATTTTGCTTCAAAATATGTAAGATTTGTGTTAGGGCTTCCTATTCATGATACAACAGCGGGCTTCGTATGTTTTTCAAGAAAGGTTTTGGAAGAGATTGGGTTGGATAATGTAAAGTTAAAAGGATACGGATTTCAGATTGAAATGAAATTCAGGGCTTTTAAAAAAGGATTCAAAATTGTAGAAGTACCCATTATTTTTACAAACAGGATATTAGGAGAAAGTAAAATGAATGGAGGAATCATTCATGAAGCGGTTTTTGGAGTTTTAAATTTAAAATGGAAATCAATAATCAACAGATTATGAAAAAGCTGATCTTCGTTTTTATGGTGATATTTTTAGTTTCCTGCGGAGGAGACTATATCAGTAAGCCCAAAAATCTTATTACCGAAAATACAATGGCAGAAATAATGGCGGATCTTGCCATCAATGATCAGGCAGTTATGCAGTACCAGAACTCAAACATGGAGGCCGGCACACGATATATCCTTAAATTGCATGGTGTTAATTCTAAAGATTATTCCGAAAGTTTTAAATATTATGTCATTAAAAATAAAATGAACGGAATTACTGAAGACGCCCAAAAGATAATATTGGAAAAAGATCCGAAGGCGGACAAATATATAAAGGATAAGAAAAAGAACAATAATGTGGGAGAATTGCAAAATGCTCCTGCACTGGTAAGATAATGTAAGATGCAAAAGTTTTTTAATATAGAAAAAACCACCGGGGGAAAGGCAAGGGCAGGAGAACTTACCACGGATCACGGTAAAATTCAGACACCGATTTTTATGCCTGTAGGAACTGTTGCCAGTGTAAAAACGGTTCATCAGAGAGAGTTAAAAGAAGACATAAAAGCTCAGATTATTCTGGGAAATACTTATCATTTATATCTTCGTCCCGGTATGGAAACAATGCAGGCGGCAGGAGGTCTGCATAAATTCATGAACTGGGATCTTCCTATTTTGACGGATTCAGGCGGTTTTCAGGTTTTTTCATTAGCGAGTAGCAGAAAGATGTCGGAGGAAGGAGCAAGGTTCAAATCTCATATCGACGGAAGCTACCACATGTTTTCTCCAGAAAAATCTATGGAGATCCAAAGACAGATCGGAGCCGATATTTTCATGGCTTTTGATGAGTGTGTGGCATATCCTTGCGAATACAATCAGGCAAAAACATCGATGGAACTTACACACCGTTGGTTGAAAAGATGTATCGAATGGACAGAGAATAATCCTGAGTTATACGGTTACAAGCAAAGACTTTTCCCGATTGTTCAGGGATCTACTTTTTCAGACCTAAGAAAAATTTCAGCGGAAGTCATTGCTGAAGCAGGAGCCGAAGGTAACGCGATTGGCGGTCTTTCCGTAGGTGAACCTGAGGAGGAAATGTATAGAATTACCGATGAGGTTACTGATATTTTGCCAAAAGAAAAGCCGAGATATTTAATGGGAGTAGGAACTCCGTGGAATATTCTGGAATCCATTGGTTTAGGAATCGATATGATGGATTGTGTAATGCCTACAAGAAATGCAAGAAATGCCATGCTATTTACATGGAAGGGTGTTATGAATATGAAAAATGAAAAGTGGAAAAAAGATTTTTCGCCTTTGGACGAATTTGGTACAAGTTTCGTAGACAGAGAATATTCGAAAGCATATTTAAGACATTTATTCGTTTCTAAAGAATATCTTGCAAAACAGATTGCTTCAATTCATAATCTGGCATTCTACTTAGATTTGGTAAAAGCCGCAAGAGAACATATTTTAGCAGGAGATTTCTACGAGTGGAAAAACTCTGTGGTTCCGGTTCTTAGACAAAGACTTTAAATAAATTAATGGCAAGTTAAAAAATAATGCAATGCTAAAAATTATAGACGGATATATCATTAAAAAATATCTTGGGACATTCAGTTTCATTTTAATGTTACTGTCTATAGTTGTTTTGGTAATCGATGTACAGGCAAAAATTCCTAGAATTCAAAATGCAACAGCAGTCGATGCAAAATTAAATGTTACGTACTTTCTTATTCATTTTTATCCATTCTGGATTATTAATTTGATAATGACGTTTTTGTCCATTTTGGTATTTATTTCAGTAATTTTTTTTACATCCAGAATGGCCAATAATACTGAAATTGTTGCTATTATTAGTAGTGGCGCAAGTTTTCACAGGTTTGCGAGACCTTATTTGTTGACCTCATTGTTTATTGCTATTTTGTCGTTAGGGATCAATCATTTTATACTTCCATGGGCTAATATTCAGAAAAACCAATTGGAAGCTTATACTTATAATGCAGGGAATAAGGAGAAGATATTAGGTACTGCGCCAGTTTCAGCACAACTTAGCAAAACAGAATATATTTTCATCAATTCCTGGAATAAAAGTGAAAAAAGAGGTTCGGGATTCGTTTATCAGAAGTTTGATAAAAACAGAAAAATGACTTACGAATTGAAGGCTTCTGATGTTTTCTGGGATAAAGATAAAAAGAATTTTGTCTTAAATTCTTACACCGAAAAAACCATTAATAAAAACGATACCGAAAAACTGGCTAACGGCTTTGACTTAAAGAAAAGCTATGGTCACGGTCCTGAAGAACTTTTCCCGAATGAGCTCTTGGGACAGAATAAAACAACACCTGAATTGGTGAAATTCATTAAAAGGGAAACCGAAAAAGGAAACAGCAACCTGAATGCGCACTTAAATGAGCTTCATCAAAGAACATCAATGCCTGTTTCTATTGTAATTCTTACATTTTTAGCACTATCGCTTTCTTCACAGAAAAAACGTGGAGGCTTAGGTATTAATCTAGCTTTGGGAATTTCCTTAGCATTCGTTTTCGTATTCTCTTTTGAGGCTTTAAAAGTAGTTTCAGAGAACAAAAGCATGTCTCCGGCACTGGCGATGTGGTTCCCGAATATTGTATTTTTCCCGCTTGCTGCGTATCTTTATATCAAAAGGGCGAATCAGTAAAGTAGCTTTATTTCTTTATGATAAAAGGATTTTAATCCGTCATTTTCAAGGTCAATCCACAATTCACCTTTTTCATCCGCATTTCGGATAATGCCATTTTGTCGCTTTTTATCCAATTCGAAAACAGAAATTTCATCTTTCCGGAATAAATTTTCATTAAAACGATCCATGATTTCCTGTTCAGCAGGAATTTTGTTTAGATTTTCCGTTAAAAATTCGTGTAAGTTTAAGGTAAAATCATCAAGATTAAAATGCTTTCCTGTTAGGCTGAGAAGCGAACTTGCATTAGACACTTCATCAAATTTTTTCTGAAGAATATTAAAGCCGGCTCCGATGATGAAATAATTTTGTTGATTAATTTTTTTCTTTTCAATCAGAATCCCGACGATTTTTTTATTTTTAAGGATGATGTCGTTCGGCCATTTTATTTTCACTATATTTTCAGTCAAATTGGCAAGGAAATCCCGGATGAGAATTGCGGTATAATAATTGAACATAAAATCCGAGACTGTAAAGTTTTCAGCCTTTACAGAAAGAGTATACGCCAGATTTTTTTCAGCCGTTGAAGACCATGTATTTCCGTATTGACCACGACCTTTGGTTTGATTGAATGTATGTACTGCAATAAAATCCGAATTTTCGTAAAGTAAAAACTTTTCAATTTCGTCATTAGTAGAAGAACATTCCTTCAGGTAGAATAGTTGGCTCATTTAAGAAAACTTTAAGACTTTAAAAGGCTAAAAGTAAGGCTAAAGTAAAAGAAAAACAATAAATTTGCAGATTATAGTATTTTTTAATGAATAAAACAGCAGAAAAACAAGCACTAATAGATAAAATTGTAGAGGCTATCCAGGATGTAAAAGGTGAAGATATCATGATTTTTGATCTTTCTAACATTGAAAATTCAGTAGCAGAAACGTTTATAATTTGCAGCGGAAACTCCAATACGCAGGTTTCAGCTTTGGCAGGTAGTGTAGAGAAAAAAGTAAGAAACGATCTTAAAGACAGACCTTGGCATGTAGAGGGTACCGAAAACTCAATGTGGGTTTTGGTAGATTATGTGACGGTTGTAGTTCACATTTTCCAGAAAGAAACTCGTGAGTATTATGATATCGAGGAACTTTGGGGAGATGCGAAAATTACAAAAATTGAAAGTGAATATTAAATTTTAAAAAGTATAAATGAACAATAAAGGATTTAACTGGTTTTTTCCCATCATGATCGTAGTCCTTGTGCTGTTCTTTGTTGCCAATTCTATGGGCGACAGCGGTGCAAAGTCTATTGATGAAGACGGTTTCTTCAAAGAAATGCAGGCAGGGAAAGTCCAGAGAGTTTTAATTGATAAACAGGCTCAGAAAGCTGATGTATTTTTAACACAGGCTGCTAAAACGGCAACTGTACAGAAAGACGATAAAGCAAACCCTTTTTCAAGTCTTGTAATGGCTCCAAAGGCAGATTACAGCCTTAAATATGGAGATCTTAGATTATTTCTTGAAAAGTTTGATGCAGTTAAAAAGCAAAATCCTGCATTGCAGACTTCAAAGGATTATGCTGAAGGAGAGAGTCCGTTAGTGAGCATTCTTATTCAGGCATTGATCTGGATTGCAATTTTAGGATTATTCTATTTCTTTCTTTTCAGAAAAATGGGAAGCGGAGGAGGTCCGGGCGGACAAATTTTCTCTATAGGGAAATCTAAGGCTAAACTTTTCGACGAAAAAGAAAGAATTCAGGTAACATTCAAAGATGTTGCAGGTTTGGAAGGGGCTAAAGAGGAGGTTCAGGAAGTGGTAGATTTCTTGAAAAACTCTGAAAAGTATACAAAACTGGGAGGTAAAATTCCTAAAGGTGTCCTTTTGGTAGGGCCTCCGGGAACTGGTAAAACGTTATTGGCAAAAGCGGTGGCGGGTGAAGCTAAAGTTCCTTTCTTCTCACTTTCAGGTTCAGATTTCGTTGAAATGTTCGTGGGGGTTGGTGCTTCAAGAGTAAGAGACCTTTTTGCTCAGGCTAAAGCTAAATCTCCTGCGATTATCTTTATTGATGAGATTGACGCAATCGGGCGTGCAAGAGGTAAAAACAACTTCTCAGGCGGAAACGACGAAAGAGAAAATACATTAAACCAGCTTTTAACGGAAATGGATGGTTTCGGTACAGATACCAACGTAATCGTAATGGCTGCAACCAACAGAGCGGATATCCTGGATAAAGCTTTGATGAGAGCAGGACGTTTTGACCGTTCGATCTACGTAGACCTTCCGGAATTACATGAAAGAAGGCAGATTCTTGATGTTCATTTAAAGAAAATCAAGCTGGATACAAATGTAGATAGAGATTTCTTGGCAAAGCAGACACCTGGATTCAGTGGAGCAGATATTGCTAATTTATGTAATGAAGCGGCATTAATTGCGGCAAGAAACAACCATGAGTCTGTTGCGAAACAGGATTTCCTTGATGCGGTAGACAGAATTATCGGTGGTCTTGAAAAGAAAAATAAAGCCATTAAGCCTTCTGAAAAAAGAAGAGTTGCTTACCACGAAGCGGGCCATGCTACAATTTCTTGGTTAGTAGAGCATGCTTCACCACTTTTAAAAGTAACAATCGTTCCGAGAGGACGTTCTTTAGGTGCAGCTTGGTATTTGCCGGAAGAAAGACAGTTGACCACTACGGAACAAATGCTGGATGAACTATGTGCAACATTAGGAGGTAGAGCAGCAGAACAGGTTATCTTTAATAATATCTCTACAGGAGCGCTTTCAGATTTGGAAAGTGTAACAAAGAGAGCTCAGGCAATGGTAACGATTTACGGTTTAAGCCCTAATATTGGTAACATTTCTTACTACGACAGCTCGGGCCAGTCTGAATATTCTTTCGGAAAACCTTATTCTGAAGAAACAGCTAAGAAAATTGATGCTGAAATTAAAGGAATTATCGAAAATCAGTACGACAGAGCAATTCAGATCTTAACTGAGAATAAAGATAAACTTGATGCTTTGGCTAATAAATTATTGGAGAAAGAAGTGATCTTCCGTGAAGATCTGGAAGAAGTATTCGGGAAAAGAGCATGGGATCCGGAATTAACTGAGAAACCTGTTACGAATACAATTCCTGATGCCAAAGAGCCAACAGAAGAAATTAAAATTGAGGAGAAAGAAAGTGAAAATGAGATTCAGGCTCCTGAAAGCCCCACTCAACTTTAAAATTTCTTGAAATTTAAATAAAACAAAACCTGACAGTTGTAAAATTGTCAGGTTTTTTAATATTTATCGGCACGTTTTTGGATTTCTATCTGATTAATTTTATATTTTTGTATAAAGTGACCAAAACTAAATTACTTTGAATTTATTCAAGAAAATTGTAAGCAAACTTACCAACCAGCCTGAAGAAGAAGAGAAACAAAGTCTGGAAAAGTTAGGAGATTCGCTCAAGAATGCGGATCTCGACTATAAGTTTGCCCAGTTGTTTACGCACTCAGGAGGATTTTTTAATTATTGTGCTGATGAAGCAGAAGCATTGCAGACGTTAAATCAAATTATTAAAATAGAAGGAATAAGCAACGTTTTCTGTTGGGATAAAGATCTTCAGAATTTCTTAACCGTTGTAAAAACCCCTTATACTCCAGAGTTACAAAGCGGAAATGATGCAAGTTTCATTACCTGCGAATACCTGATTGCCTATGACGGAAGAATTATGCTTTCTCATAATAATATTCTTCATTACCATTCTTCCAGACTTCCCAATAAAATTATCATTATGGCCAATGTTTCTCAGATTGTTAATAACCTGAATGATGCAATGGGGAAAATAAAAAGAAACGGAAATATTAAGAATCTTACTTCTATCAGTGGAGGTCACTCGAAATTGGATCCGTCTTCCAATACCAATACAAAACTGTTTTTATTGCTGCTTGAAGATTAAGCATCAACTTTTAAAATTAAAACCTTGGACAAAAATCTCATTCAAAGAACGCTATCTGGAATTGTTTATGTAGCAATCATTATTCTTTGTACCACGCCGATCGGAGCACAGCTAATCAACAGTATTTCGCCGAATCTTGTGAAGCAGGAATATCTGTATTACGGGTTAATTACTTTGTTGCTGGGGGTAGGTTCTTGGGAATGTTTTAAAATCATGAATTTCGGAAACGGCTATGAAAAATGGGTAGTTTTCCCGTTAATTGTTTTTGTTTTCTATATTTTTTCAAAAAGGTTTTTCCAGCATGGTTTCTATTTTGATTTCAGGATAAGTGAAATTCTGGCGATGGTGTTGATTGTGATTGCTGTGGTCACTTTATTTAAGTTCGCAAACGAATTGTATTACGACAGCGGAAAACTTATTTTTACGGTTATTTACGTGGCTTTACCTTTTAGTTTTGCTTTAGGATTACCTAAGTTTTCTTCATTTGATGACCGTTTTTCATTGGAAGTATTGTTTTTGTTCATCCTGATATGGAGCAGTGATACTTTTGCTTATTTAACGGGAAAATTCTTCGGGAAACATAAAATGGCGCCTAAAATCTCTCCTAAGAAAACTTGGGAAGGATATATTGGCGGAGTCGTTCTTACTTTAGTGTTATCTTATTTCGTAGAACAATATCATTCTGATCTTCGCGGAAACTGGATGGTGGTAGGTTTTCTAGTCGCTGCTTTTGCTCCTGTGGGAGATTTGGTGGAAAGTCAGCTGAAAAGAAATTTTGGAGTAAAAGACAGCGGGAATATCATTCCCGGGCATGGCGGAGTATTAGATAGGCTGGATAGTTTTTTAATTTGCGTTCCTGTCGTATATTTGTACTTTATTTTAGAAAAATTCATTTAATCTCATGAAACTACACAAAGAATCGAAAGGAACGATTACCGTTGCTACCATTGCATTTATCGTGCTTGGAGCGTTGGCTATTTATTTTCTTGAAATGTGGTCTTTATTGATCATCCTGCCATTATTGGTAATTTACAGCTTAGTATTTTGGTTCTTCAGAGTTCCGGATCGCAACATTTTAGAACACAGAGAAAACGTTATCGCTCCTGTTGACGGGAAAGTGGTGATGATAAAAGAAGTAGAAGAAGACGAATTTATCAAAGGAAAAGCTATTCAGGTTTCTATTTTCATGTCTCCGCTGAATGTTCATATTTGTCGATATCCTGTTTCAGGTGAAGTTATTTATAAGAAATACCATCCCGGAAAATATCTTGTTGCGTGGCATGAGAAATCTTCCACAGAAAATGAAAGAACAACGGTTGCAGTGAAAAGTTTAACCAATCATCAGGTAGTGTTCAGACAGATTGCGGGATATGTGGCGAGAAGAATTGTTTTCTATTGTAATGAAGGGGATAAAGCAAAAGCAGGACATGAGTTCGGATTCATTAAATTTGGCTCCAGAATGGATGTATTCCTGCCTTTGGATACAGAAATTATATGTAAGATCGGGGATATTACAAAAGGTGGTTTGGATGTAATCGCAAGAATGAAAGAGTAAGTTTATAAACTTTGAAAATATTAAAAGACTGCTTCGGGAGAGGTGGTCTTTTCTATTATATTTGATTTTAAATTTTATTGCAGGATGAAATATTATACGATTTTGCTTTTGGTCTTTTTTATAGCATGTAAAAAACAGGAAGATATTGGATTGCCGGAAAATTATATTCTGACAGAAAAAAATATTTCGGATGACTGTAATATTTTTCAAATGAGATTTAAAGAGGGCAAGTATTTATTAAAATGTTCATTGGCGGGGAGCTGCCGGAAAATGACTTCAGAAATATATATTAAAGAATATGTATCATATTTAGAGAAAAACTATGATCATTTTGCTCATAAAAAAGGGGATATCATCTTTGATTATTATGGGATAAAAGATTCAAAAATATTACAGGATTCTCTGCTAAAAATTACAAAGAGAAAGTTTAATAATGTTGTTTCATTATCAGAATATGATAAAGGCAGTTTTACATTACATATTTCTTACAAAAAATAACCTGTTTTTACTTAATATGCTTTTTCACTTCATCAATGAACTCCAAAATCAATTGTAAAGGCAAATCCTCATTCATATCAATTAAAAGGATTTTAAACTTCTTTCTGCCTTCCTGAAGCAGTAACGGATGATCAAGTTTATCGCCGTGATAAAAACTTACATAATGTTTTTGATGCTTTTTACTGAAATAAAAATAACACAGCATTTTCTTTTTGTATTTAAAGAATGGCAATCCGAAACTCAGTGTTTCTGTAATATTTTCTGTATCTGATTCTAATATTTTTCTGCGCAAAAAAAGAAGAGTACTTCTATCAGGCTCTTCAATTCTGTAGAAATACTCTTGTATAGGATTCATTTAAATGTGTGTTTAAAGTTGTTTTACTCAAAATTTTGCAGCTCAACCAACTTCTGATAGGTTCCTTTTTGGGTCATAAGTTCTTGGTGGGTTCCTTGCTCTACGATATCGCCTTTTTCCATCACCACAATCCAGTCTGCTTTCTGAATGGTTGAAAGTCGGTGAGCAATGACCAAAGAAGTTCTGTTCTCCATCATTTTTTCCAAAGCATCCTGAACAAATCTTTCGGATTCAGTATCCAAAGCGGAAGTTGCCTCATCCAAAATCATAATCGGTGGATTTTTCAATACTGCTCTGGCGATGGAGACTCTTTGCTTCTGACCTCCGGAAAGCTTTCCTCCATCATCTCCGATGTTGGAATCGTAACCGTCAGGAAGATTGGTGATGAACGAATCTGCATTGGCTATTTTTGCGGCAGCAATTACTTCTTCTCTCGTTGCATCTGGTTTGCCCATTAAAATATTATTGTAAACCGTATCATTAAATAACACAGATTCCTGAGTTACCATACCCAACAATTTGCGATATTCTTTTAGTTTTAAATGCTTAATATCAATTCCGTCAATTAAAATTTCTCCTTGAGAAACATCATAAAATCGCGCTAAAAGATTGGCAATTGTAGTTTTACCACTACCACTTTGCCCTACAAGCGCAACAGTTTTACCTTTTGGAATCGTAAGACTGAAATTTTTCAGAATTAAATTAGATTTATCATAATAGAACCCAATATTTTTAAATTCTATCTGCTTCTCAAGCGTAGAAATTGAAACTGGCTCTGCAACTTCTTCAATTTTTACATCGGCTTCAAGAATCTCCAATACTCTGTGTAAAGAAGCTTCGCCTTTCTGTACATTAGAAATAGATTGTGATAAACTCTTTACCGGAGGTAAAATCTGGAAGAACATTCCTAAGAATACTAAAAAGTCCTGGGGAGCAATACTGTGTTCTACGACAATTTGTTTTCCACCATACCATGCGATAATTAAGAACGTAACAGATCCAAGGAATTCGCTTATCGGCGATGCCAATTCTTTTTTTCTGCCTAATCTTATCGAACTGTTGATCCATTTGTTCATAGAGCCCATGAATCGGTTATCCATAATTTTCTCTGCACTGAAAATCTTAATTACTTTTGACGATTTCAGAGTTTCATCAACGATTGAGAAAATTGTTCCCATTTCGTTCTGAGCTTCGTGAGAATCTTTTTTAAGACTTTTTCCAATTAAAGCAATCATAGTTCCCATTACTGGTAAAACCAAAAGAGAAAAAAGTGTTAATTCAGTACTCAGTAAAAAAAGACTTATTAATGTGCTGATTAACATAAACGGAGCGTTAATGAGTTCTACTAAACTTCCTAAAATATTTCCTTCAACTTCGCCAACGTCATTAGACATACGAGACATCATGTCACCTTTTCTACTTTCTGTAAAAAATGAAACGGGTAAAGATAAAACCTTACGATACATCTCGCCACGAAGGTCTTTGGTAACACCAACGCGATAATTAATCAAAAGGAAAGATCCTAAATATCTGAAAAGGTTTCTCAATAAAAACATAAACGCTGTGATGACGCAAAGCCATGCCAAAACATTCAGCGTACCATAATCATCAACCAAAGATTGAATATAATAATTGGAATATGCTTTTAAATATTTGAATAAATCTACAAGATCCCCAGAATATAGGGGGGCAGACTGAAATTTCTCACTTTTAATAGTGCCAAAAAGCATTCCTAAAACCGGCAGAATCGTTCCTAGTGAAGCAATCTGAAACACAGAATATAATAGGTTGAAGAATAAACTTCCGAAAATATATTTTTGGTGCGGTCTGGCGAATTTCAGTATTTTTTTATATTCGTTCATTCAATGAAAAATTGGATAGCAAAATTACGTAATTTAAATGATAAGACGTTTTTCTTTGTCTTTTTACTTTACTTAATAGGTTTGCATTTGTCTTGTTTTGTTACAAATATTTCTCAATTGTACATCATCAAATATATTGCGACGTCTTTTGGCGCACTGAAATAATAGTTTTGTATTAAATTATTAATCCAAAATAAATATGAAAAATGAATTACGAAGATTTTGATACGAGTGATCCTGAACAATTGAAATTATTATCTCTCGTCGAAATAAACAAAAACTTTCTGCTTAATCAAAAAATAAATGGGATTGAAAAAATTAAAAGTTTACAAAACAATACCAACAAATCATTTGAAGATATAAGCAGAAAAACTTGGGCGCAAATAAGAGGGAAAAGAGTAGAGGAAATAACTTTAGAAGATTTCTTTGGAAACGAGAATTTGAATGTTGAGCAACTTATTAAAGACCTAGATGACAGATCCACATATTTTATATCAAATAAGTTTGATTTTACCAGATATAATACTTCTGGAGAGGCATTGCAAGAATTTAAAAAAGAGAAAGGAATTCCTCCAATGGCTAAGTCTGATAATTTAGTTGTAAGAGATAATAACTACACGCTTGAAGTTGTACATCGTCCCGAAAAGCAAAAGATAAACTCTGAAGAATTGACGAATGTATCTGAAAGTTTGTTTTTAGATTCGTTGAAAAAGGCGCTTATCATCAATACAAGCATAGATTATATAACAAAAAGCAAATATACACATACAATTAGTATAGATATCAATAACAAGAGTATTATATATGAATTTTATATTTGTTACTCCCAAGCTGATTTCATTAAAACGAATAGTCATCCAACTTCTGTTGAAACTACTGTAAATATTGATGATAAATATAAAGCAATTGGTTTAAGAACAGATTCATACAATACTTTTTTACGATTTATAAATAGAGTTTATGGTGAAAAAGCATATAACAATTATAAAGTAATTTTATTTAAAAGATTTGAACAATTAGCAAATAGTTTAGGAACGATTGAGCAACTTAAATTCTTTTATGATAAAGTACCGGATTTTATTATAACTGGTTTTGATGTAAATGGCGAAAATCTAAAACTATCAGATGAAATTTTATGGAAGCATTTTATGCTATTCATGGATTATGATGATAAATTGAGTCAGGAAGATAAGAAAAATGCAGTCATGTGGTCTCTTCCTGCTCAGGATTTTCGTGATGAAAGTTCTTACGCAATAAGAATACTTACAGGAATAAAAGGAAACTTTATTTTAAATAAATTACTACCTGATCCCGAATTGGTTTTAAGAATTTATTCAAACATGGATGGACAGAGTGAGTACAAAGGAAGGGCTTTTGTCATGAATGGATCATCAAATTCCTATGGAAACTGGATTGATAATAAAACCATATTTGTAGCAATCATTACAGCACATCTTCAGGATCATGAACAAGATTCAAAAATAAAAATACCATATACCGAAAATATTGAAACAGATTTTTTTCAAGGTACAGATTTAATTGATAAGCAAACTAATTATAAAATTGAATATTCATTAGATAGTCATATTTTTTATAAAGAATCCGGAGAGCATAAGAATAAGATTTATCTTGAAAATAGAATGAGGGAATGGATTCCTTATGGTAATGTTGATGCCGATATTGGTGTTCAGACCGTTGGAGAATGGGATGATGAAGTAACATTTACAGAATCTTATTATAATCCTTTGGAAATAGTTACTTTTTCTCAATATATGGATCATGATGATATTGAGACAGGTGATGTACTTGAAAATTGCATTATCAGTAATGTTCCTGCTTTATTTGTAAAACATGCCAGCGATTTGAAAGAATGGCAAAAAGTGCATCAAATGATTCGTATTGGAACTGATGTTCTGATGATTTTAGGAAGTATTGCAACCATAGAATCAGGAGCTAGTGGAATGATTTTATACGCAGCAGTTGCGGATTTAGGTTTAGCTACCGCAGATCTTACTATACAAGGAGGGCTTAAGCAAAATTTAGAAAGAACAACTGAAGGGCGTGAGTTTTTAGAGGAATGGGACAATTTTTATAATATTGCGACTTTTGCTACAGCCGGACCAGTAATTGTGAAAGCCATAGAAAAAAAGATTCCACAAATTATGGAAAAGGCGGTGCCGATTTTTCATTCTTTTAAGCTACAAGCGTTGCCAGCCGAAAAATTTTCTAATATATTATTGAAATCTGTATATTCGTTAAACATAAAAGGTTTTTGTAAATCAGGATTACAACTTGTAAGGTATAGAAAATGTGCAGTTGAATTTGGACAATTATACAAGGGAGCTTTTCGTTTACAGGATGCCGGTTTACTTTTTATTAAAAATATAAAAGGCGATGTATCTACAATTTATAAAGGAATTGTATTAAAGTCTGGAAGTAAAGAAGAGGTTGGAAATTTCATTAATAATATCCTTAATAAAGTTAGGGGAAGAAAGAAGATAGAAGTTTATCTTGATAAACTGATTAAAACTCTAAGAGAAACTGAAGATTACAGTTCCATTTTCGCTAAAACTGTTTCAAGTGTTGAAGATGGAGTAACCAAGATAATTAAGGATTTTGAAAAAGAAATTATTGCTAAGAAAATAACAAAGGAAGACGGATTGCTTGTAAATAATGCAAGAAATATAAAACAAAGACATGTTGGAGAAAAGTTTCCAGATTATATAGTTTGGGACAATATTCCTAGTACATATTTTAAAGGCTCTAAAATAACACATTTCCATCCTAATGGATCAGGACTAAGTTTAGCAGATATATGGATGTTTATTACCTGTGAGCTTTTGGAAATTAGAGCATTTGGACCGACAGGAACAGTATATTCTATGAAGAACTTGGGGCTACCAGATAAGGTTGTAGAAGAATTGTGGGATATGATACAGATGCAGGAGGTTTTAGGTGCAAGTTTAAATGAAGGAAAGGCATTCAAGCAATTATGGAAAAAAATGGAACCCTATGTCGAATATTCGAAATATGTTAATAAATAAAATATAAATAATGATATCAAATTTAAAATTAGATTTTTTATGGTTACCTAACCCATATAAATGGTTAGGGAAAATAGATCCTTTTCAACAACAATGGGCACCCGAATATGCTAAATGTAAAGAATATTTAAAAATCTGTTCAACAGATGAGTTAATTAAGTTTTACATTATTTGTTATAAAGATCATTATCCAAAAAATTACTGGTTCGGATGGCTTTCCAATGGTGAGGCGTCAGATCATATACAAATAATAAATAATTACTCTGTTGTTGATGGAAAATATTTTATAAGAAAAGATATATTGACTCTTAAAGAACAATCAAAAAAAGACAAGGACGGTTACAGTTATACAAGTGATCGAATTTTTAATTTTAAAAAAAATATTGACGTCTCTAAGATTATTGAAAATGAATTGGAAGGAAAAACATATCAAAAAACAGATAATGGTTCAATAACAAGATATACGTTGAATAATAGCCCTATTGATTTTATTGAAATTACAGGAAATAGCTTTAGATTGAAAGTCAATGATAAGTATCATATACATATGAGATAAAATATGCTTACAGAAAAAGAAATAATAAAAATCGCAAATGATTATGTTACGAGTCTTGAAGACGAAGTAGGGGAAACTTTAATTGCTCCAGAAGAACTAATGATTAAAAAGCCTTACGGAATATATTTCATATATCACTCCAAAATTTATTATGAGACTAAAAACTCAATTTACAAACTGTTAGGAAGTGCACCTTTTTTGGTTGAAAATAAAACAGGAAAAATAATTGAATTTGGAACTGCTCATAATCTTGAGTTTTATATAAAAGAGTACGAATCAGGAAGATATCCCAGATAAAATTAAAACCGCCAATTTGGCGGTTTTAATTATTTAAAATTTCACTTTCTCATTATATTTCGGAGTAAAATTCTTCGGATTCAGTTTTTCTAAAGTCTTTCCGAAATTATTTACAATTTGCGTTAAGTTATCAAAATCTACAACATTAATATCATCATTTTCGTGGTGATAATGTGTTACTTTCGTCATATCAACCGTTGAAAAAGAGTGTGCAATGATTTTCTTTTTAACGAAGTTTACATTATCAGACCTGTAAAATAATTGTTCTGAAGCATAAGGATCCGGATTTATTTTTAAACCGTTCGCTGCATTTTTGTTGAATAATTCATCCAGATCAGAAAACTCATCACCCGTCATGAATAAAGCATTTTTGCCGAATGCAGATTCTGTTGCCACCATTTCAAAATTGAAAAGGGTAGTCATGTTATTATAAATTTTATCCAGATTTTGATCTTTGGAAATAGCTTTTGAACCCAACATTCCTTTTTCTTCTCCATTAAAAGCCATGAAAACCATTGAGAAATCCGGTTTTTTATCTTTGAAATAATCTGCAATTCCTACCAAAGTTGTAATTCCGCTGGCATCATCATCCGCCCCGTTGTAGATATTGTCTTTAGGATCTTTACTCATTCCGATGTGATCGAAATGTCCGGAAAAGCCTAAATATTTATCGGTTTTTCCTTTCTTAACACCACAAACATTATAAGCTGTTTTTCCTTTATAATCAAATGGAACTAAATAAGAATTTCCCGTGCAGTACTCCAAATTGTTTTCTTTGAAAAGTTTGGCAATATAATTGGCGGCACTATCATTTTCAGTGGTTCCGATTTCCCGGCCTTTCATTTCGTCTGAAGCCAAGGTTTCCAAAACTGTATGTAGTCTTTCTTTTGAAACCTCCTGTGCAAAAGAGAAAATGGAGAACAGTGAAAAGGTAAGATAGGTTAGTTTTTTCATTTTAAATAAAATTTATAAATAATCTGTCGCAGTTTAAACGGAAATGTTGCAGTGAAATTTCTTTTTTGCCACGAATGCACTAATTTTTATAGCCTTGTCAAGGTTTCAAACCTTGACAAGGCTTTTTTATAAATTCTCGCAGATTTAGCAGATAACGCAGATGATTGCGCATAATTTTTTAAACTTAGAAATAATTTTTATATAAGTATTAGTGAAAATTAGTGCAATTCGTGGCAGAAAAAAGAGCAAAAAATAAAAAACAGCTCCTAAAAAGAAGCTGTTCTCACTCAAAAAATCGTTGTAAGGTTATCGAAGTCTGTCTACAGATTTTACGAGCCTCTCATCTTTTTTGATATATATGTTTGCAATAAGCAGACAGATAATCGCAATCAATGGGAAAATTGGCTCAATACCCTTCTCAGGAATTTGGATTCCTCCGGATAATTTTAGTACCCAGTAAATTGATACACCAATCAACAAAGCGTTTATAATGATGCTGATATTGTTCAGCAAAATTTGTCTTTTTCTGTTTTTAAAGCTGAATACACTCAGTAATCCAACCAAAACAAGGACAATACATCCGATATTTATTAAAGGAAGGCTATCAGAAATGATAACGTCCTGCCCTGTAATAAATAGGAACGCTGCAGCCAAAACTGCTAAAAAAGTCCATATAGTCTGTATTCTTTGTAGCATTGAATATTAAATACTTGGCAAAAGTAATATAAATTTTGCACAATTCAAAAATAAGTGTAGATTTGCATTATACGAATGTACTTGAAAACAACAGTCTCCCGACTTACTTTTCTTATTCACAATTAATTACATTTTTTACATTAAATATGTTTAACATTGAAACGTTAAGGTCAAAATCCGTAACGGAGTTGACTAAAATCTTGAAAGATTTGGGCGTTAAAGTGGCAAGAAACAGCACTGAAAATGACAAAATCTTTGCAATTCTTGACTTTCAGGCTTCAAATCCCAAAGTGGCAAAAGATTATTTCAACACCACGGAAACCAGTATGAATACTGAGGATACATCAGCAGAAAAACCTGCGAAGGCTCCTGCTAAAAAGGCTGCTCCCAAGAAACCGGCAGCAAAGCCGAAACCGGAAGCAAAGGCTCCGGCGGAAACGAAACCAAAAGCAGAAGAAAAACCTGCAACAGAAGTTGAAAAAGAGGTTTCTGATGTAAATAACCCAGAGGAACCGAAATCTGAATCGGCAGTAGTGACGGAAGAAAAAACACAACCGGCACAGACTAAGCAAAAAAGAAAAAGAGTTTCGCCTGCTAATACAGGAAATACAGAAACCGTTCAGGAAAAAACAGAAGCTCCTAAAAACACAGACTCTCAGGAATCTGCTTCCGCAGAAGAAAAGCCTAACAACCCTCAACAGCATCAGGCCAGATCTCAAAAAGGACAACACAACAATCCGCACAACAACGGAAACCAACATAGAAATCAAAACCAGAATCCGAATCAGAACCAAAATCAGAATAAGCAGCAACAGCAACATTCTGATAGAGCGGAGGAACACCACGAACCTAAAAAAGAGTTCAGTTTCGACGGAATGGTAAGTATTGAAGGAGTTTTGGAGATTTTACCGGACAATTACGGATTCTTACGTTCATCAGATTTCAGTTATATCTCTTCTCCCGATGATGTGTATGTTTCTACAGCACAGATCAGAAACTTCGGCTTGAAAACCGGAGATACGGTAAGAGGAATCGTAAGACTTCCGAAAGAAGGTGAAAAATATTTTTCTTTATTAAGACCAACAGAAGTTAATGGACGTGATTTAGCTTTCATTAAAGACCGTGTTGCATTTGAGTATTTAACACCACTTTTTCCTGAAGAAAAATTTAATCTGGCTGGAAATAATTCAACGATGTCTACAAGAATCGTTGATTTAATTGCGCCAATCGGAAAAGGACAAAGAGCAATGATCGTTGCCCAGCCAAAAACAGGTAAAACGATGTTGTTGAAGGATATTGCTAATTCTATCGCAGCCAACCACCCTGAAGTATATATGATGGTTCTTCTGATCGACGAGCGTCCCGAAGAAGTTACCGATATGGAAAGAAGTGTAAATGCAGAAGTGATTGCGTCTACATTTGATGAAGCGGCGGAAAAACACGTGAAGGTAGCCAACCTTGTTTTAGCGAAGGCCCAGAGAATGGTGGAATGCGGACACGATGTCGTTATTTTATTAGACTCAATTACAAGATTAGCGAGAGCTTATAACACGGTAACTCCGGCTTCAGGTAAAGTTTTATCGGGTGGTGTTGATGCCAATGCACTACATAAACCGAAAAGATTCTTCGGAGCGGCAAGAAAAATTGAAGGTGGAGGTTCTTTAACGATTATTGCAACGGCTCTTATTGATACGGGTTCTAAAATGGATGAAGTTATCTTTGAGGAATTCAAAGGGACAGGGAACATGGAACTTCAATTAGACAGAAAAATTGCAAACAGAAGAATTTATCCCGCTATTGATTTGGTAGCTTCAAGTACTCGTAGAGACGACTTGCTTCTTGATGAGGTAACCTCTCAGAGAATGTGGATTTTAAGAAAGTATCTTTCTGAAATGAATCCTGTAGAGGCAATGGAATTTGTAAGTAAAAACATTAGAAGTACCCGTAATAACGAGGAATTCCTAATGTCGATGAATAAATAATTAATTTAATTTTGTTAAATGAAAGCACGGACAGTAAATGTTCGTGCTTTTTGGTTTTTTTAGATAGGAAGATGGATGTTGGAGGCGGGAAGTTTTAATAATTGTTTTTTTTTAATTTAAATAATAATTAAAATGTCGTGGAGTATTTTGATGAGAACTTCTGCAGTATTAAATTTTATCGAAGATAAAAATCCTTACGTCTTAAAAGCAGTATCTTTTATATAAATTGTGCCTTTGTGGCTATCGACTATAAAAATATTTATTAAGATTTGACAAGAATAAACCTCCATCTTTCAGCCTCAACTTCATTATTTAAAAATTTAATTCATTCTAAATCAATATATCAATGTTAAAGATTTATTAAAGTAATCCTCATTTTTTGAAGATAGGTTAAATTATGGCTAAATTTGAGTAATAACATTAAAAATAAAACTTATGTCATTTGAATTACCAAAATTAGGATATGCTTACGATGCATTAGAGCCGACTATTGATGCAAAAACAATGGAGATCCACCACACTAAGCATCACCAAGCATATATCGACAATTTAAATAATGCCATCAAAGGAACTGACTTAGAAGGAAAAACGATAGAAGAAATCTGCCAGACTGGTACTGATAAACCGGCGGTAAGAAACAATGGAGGAGGACACTTCAACCACTCTTTATTCTGGGAAATCTTAACTCCAGGCGGAAGCAACGAGCCTGTTGGAAACGTGAAAGCTGCTATTGAAGCTTACGGAGGTCTTGAAAAATTCAAAACTGATTTTTCTGATGCTGCTAAAACAAGATTTGGTTCAGGATGGGCTTGGTTGGTGAAAAATGCTGACGGTTCTATTTCTGTATCTTCAACTCCAAACCAAGATAACCCGTTAATGCCTGTTGCAGACGTTAAAGGAACTCCGGTTTTAGGACTTGACGTTTGGGAGCACGCTTATTATTTAAACTACCAAAACAGAAGACCTGACTATGTTGCAGCGTTTTTCTCTGTGGTAAACTGGGATAAGGTAGAGGAATTATTCAACAAATAATTTTTAACTATTGATAAACAAAAAGGTTCAGAATTGCTCTGAACCTTTTTGTTTTTAACGCCTTATTGTGTCGGTGCCTGAAAGTCCGTTCATTTTTAAACCATATTTCCAGTTGACATACGCAAAAACCTGATACAATTTGTATTCAAATTTTACCCCGTAATTTTCTTTCGGATCATAATCAATGGATGATTCGATGATGTTTCGGTATCGTCCTGAAGAATAGTAAGAATTCCATTCGTTTACCAAAAACGTGTTTCTTGTTTTCAAATACGATTCGGAATATTGGCTGATAGGTTTGGCAATAGCGTTCAGAAAATTATCAAATTGGGTATCGATCACCGTAAGATCCCATTCTCCATCCTCATTTTTTGAAGGTTTCATTTCAGATTTTTCCTGATCATTTTTCGGATTAGTTTGAGCTAAACAATTAAATGGAAGAAGAGAAATTATTAATAAGAAGATTATATTTTTCATAAACTTATCAATTTATATAAAAAAGCACTCAAAATGAGTGCCTAAATTATCTATGGTTCTTTCTGGAGAATTACAAATGCGGGGAAGTGGTCGCTATAGCCCCCTGTAAACTGGTCTCCGTTCCAGGATCGGAAAGGGTAGCCTTTATAATTTCCTTCTTTATTCACTAAGTATGCCGGAGCAAAAATTTCTGCTTTGTATACAGAATACTCTTTCGTTACCTGATCTGAAATTAAGTTTTTGGAAACAATAATCTGGTCAAATAAATTCGGTGCATCCTGATAAGCCAATGAAGCAACACCTTTCTTATATAAAGGGTACATCAGGTTCAGATAAGGATTGGTCTCGCTCAAATCTTTCGGACTTGCCTGGGCATTTAAATGATTCTTTAAGCTTGAACTTACAGGATCATCGTTAAAGTCACCCATGGCAAATAATTTTGTTGAAGGATCGGCAGCCCTTACACTGTCCATCTGCTGTTTTAATAAAGCTGCTGCTGCATTTCTTTTAGGCAATGAGATCGCTTCACCACCTCTTCTTGAAGGCCAGTGGTTCATGAAAAATGCTACTTTTTCGTTATCCAGCATTCCTGTAACTACTAAAATGTCTCTCGTGTATTCTCTTTTTCCGTCATCACCAAAAACTTTTAATTCTTTTTTTAATGAATTTGTAGGAGTGAATCTTCTTTTCTGATAGATCAATGCTACATCAATCCCTCTGTAATCGTAGGAATTGTAATGGATAATTCC
Source organism: Chryseobacterium arachidis (assembly GCF_900129245.1). Lineage (GTDB taxonomy): Bacteria > Bacteroidota > Bacteroidia > Flavobacteriales > Weeksellaceae > Chryseobacterium > Chryseobacterium arachidis. The sequence continues at coordinate 382,569 of NZ_FQUT01000002.1, read as the reverse complement.
GTAATCATATTTTTTTAATGCAGGTTCGTTCACAAGATCCTGAATGACCTGTCTGTTTTCAACCTCAATCAAACCGACAACGGCCGGTGCCGTTTTAGTGTACTGGGCACCCATTTCGGAAATTACTTTTGCTTCGTTGGCCAATTTTGTCTTGTAGATTTTAGTGCCGTAGTTTTTACCGCTTTTGGGGGTAAATTCGTCTGCACCGCTTTGATATCTAACTGCTTTTTTGCCTATTAAAGCACCATCACTCCAGGGTCCATCGTATTTTTCTGCTTCTAAAAATTTAATAGAATCAATAGGGATGCTTCTGTGAAAAGCAGGATTCTTGATATCTTTGGTTCCGTCTATATAATCTGCTGAGCGAATGGTATCCCAAAGGTTTTCTACGTTTAAAAAGCCTACAGCAGCTACCTTTCTCAGTTTTCCTTGTTGTTGTGAGAATGCCATTATTGAAAAAACGATGGCAAATAAACTCGAAAATTTCTTCATTCTCTTAGCATTATTGTTAATATTATTTAATCTGCAAATTTACTTTTTTTTAATTGAGCATATTTTAAATATTTGTAAATTTAAACTGTGGTATTGGTGTTTTTTTATATAATCATTCTTAAAAGCTTGCAGTGTTAAGAAAAAATAACGTTAAAAAAGTTGTAAATTGTAAAATTTGACTAAATTTGCCTCCCCAACTTTTAAACTGTTGAAAATTAACAGGAAAAGTATTAAAAAAATAAATATACTCATGATTAAAAAACTATCATTAGTCTCTTTATTTACTTTGCTTCCAGCTTCATACTATTTTGCACAGACAACAGTCTCTGCATATCTAAAGGATGCTGATGGAAAACCTATCGAAAGGGCAGAAGTAGATCTCAAAGGGAAGGACAATGATGTAACGGCTGACAAAATTGGATACTTCCAGTTTGTAGACTTGATGCCGGGGCATTATCAAATTGTGATTACAAAACCAAATTACGAAACCAAAGTAATGGAGTTTGATGTAATAGACAGTGAGAAGAAAAAGGATTTAGGAACTATCACCCTATATTCTGCACTTACAAGCGCGGATCAAGGTTTAGCTATTATTGATAATGCAGGCAGTGACGATGAAGACAGCAATAGCGGACAAGCTTCTACAGTAGGTTTATTACAGTCTTCCCAAGATGTTTTCAACAGAATTGCAAGCTTTGATTTAGGGTTTTATTGGTTCAGACCACGAGGGATCGACGGAAGAACTTCTGAAAATATGATGAACGGGGTTTCCATGGTGAAATCTGACAATGGAAATGTAGACTTTTCCAATTGGGGAGGACTGAATGAAATTGTAAGGTATCCGGAAATTTCTACCAATCACTCACCATCCGAATACGCCTTCGGGGGTGCCAGTGGTGTAATTTATAAAAATACAAAAGCCAGCGAATACAGAAAAGGGTTCCAGGCTACCTATTCTATTACCAACAGAAATTACCGTCAAAGGGTATCTTTGCGATATACTTCAGGAATGAGTCGTAAAGGTTGGGCATTTACGGTAATGGGTGCTAAAAGATGGGCAGAAGAAGGAATTCAGGAAGGAACTTTCTATGATGCTTACGGTACCTACTTAGGCGTTGAAAAGAAATTCAATGATAACCATACCATGACTTTCAATGCTTTTGCTTCTCCTTACAGAAGATCTACATCAAGCCCGAGCACTCAGGAAGTGTATGATTACAGAGGGGTACATTATAACTCTTATTGGGGATGGCAAGACGGTGAAAAAAGAAGTGAAAGGGTGAGAAAAGGATTCCAGCCGATATTCCAGCTTCAGGATTTCTGGAAAATCAATAAAAAATCTAACTTATGGACTGCTGTTTCTTACCAATTCGGAAAAGATAAAGGGTCACGATTAGATTGGCAGAACGCTACAAATCCTTCTCCTACGTACTATAAAAAATTACCTAGCTATTATCAGAACAGTATTACTTACAATGCTTATCATAATAATACTGATCCTGCTGCATATATAAAACTAAAAGAAGGTTTTGATCAGGCGAATCTTGATTGGATGAATAACAATCAGGATGTAACTCAAATCAATTGGAACAGCTTATATGCGGCTAACCGTAACAGTGCAAACGGAAGTGCAAAATATTTCCTGGTAAATGATGTAAGTGATGATAAAATCTTTAATGCAGCAACGCATTATACTTATAACTTTAATGATAATACCAGATTTTTATTCAATGTTTCTTATCAGAACTTTAAATCTGAATATTACAGAGAAGTTAATGATTTGTTAGGAGCTAACTATGCTTTGAATGTTGACCCTTTTGCAGATTCAAATAAAAGAGGTTCTTCAGGATTTTACAACATGAACGATTCTGAAACTCAAAAGCATGTAGGAGATAAGATTAATTACAATTATATTCTTAGAAGACAGGAGGTAAAAGTAAACCCAGGACTTAAAATGTCTATGGGGCAGTTTGATATTTTTGCAAGTGCTTTATTCGGATATTCTACCTCCAACAGAGAAGGATTGTTCCAGAATTATTTATATCCAAATAACTCTTTTGGGGAAAGCAAAGACTTTAATTATTTGAACTACGGTTTAAAAGGGCAGGTTATTTACAGACTGAACGGAAGAAACTTCTTCGTTTACAACGGAGCTTATTTTTCTCAGGCGCCTTTCTTGGAGGATATTTTCATCAATCCTAGAGCTAATAATTATTCTGTACCGAATATTAAAAATGCAGTTGTAAGCGCTAATGATATCAGCTATGTAATGTCTACGCCTTTCTTAAAATTAAGAGCAACAGCTTATATTGTAAATACACAGAACGATACAAACGTTCAGAGATTCTTTGCAGACGGACTGACAATCAGTGTTGATAATGCAGATACCGGTGGTACTGAAGATAAAACGGCAAGTGCCTTTGTTACACAGACCATGTCTAATGTGAACAAGCGTAACATGGGTGCCGAGCTTGGTGTTGATATTAAGGTATTGCCAACTTTATCATTGCAGGGGGTAGCAAGCTGGGGAGATTATAAATATACCAACAACCCGAATGTATATATTTCTTCAGACGTAATGGCTGCTCCTTATGCTAATTTAGGAACTGCGTATATCAAGGATTTCAAAGTGGGAGGAACGGCTCAAAAAGCATTTTCTGCGGGATTCAGATACAACTCTCCTAAATACTGGTGGTTTGGCGCGAGCTGGAACTATATGGATGATAACAATCTAGATCCTTCAGCGATCCTTAGAACAGACGAGTTTATCCAAAATAACAACAGCAGTACACCTTTCGTAAACCTTAATGATCCAAAAGTTGAGCGTTACATGAGGCAGGTTCAGCTTCCGTCATCTTTCTTTTTGAATGCGAATGTTGGAAAATCTTGGATGCTAGGTAAATATTATGTACTGATTTCAGGATCTGTTAATAATATTTTGGATAATACAAAATACATTACAGGAGGTTTTGAACAGATCAGAAGTTCAAACGGTAACGTAGATTTTGAAAATGATTACAATAGCAAATATCCTAATTTTGCACCAAAATACTGGTACACACAGGGACGTTCTTATTTTGTAAACTTACAAGTTAGATTCTAAAAAATAACCCATAGAAATAAAAAAAATGAATATAAAGAATTTCTTAAAGATTAGTTTGGGAGCTGCTGTATTAGGAGTTGCTCAGATTTCGTGTATCCACGACGATAAATGGGATGCACCGGAGATTGTATGTAATAATAAATTTGCTGCTCCTACCATGTCTATGGCTGATGTAGTTGCTTTGGCTCCTGCTGCGGCTTCTAACGTGTATACCGGAGCAGTTTATAAAATTCCTGCTGAAGATGCAACTCATCCTGCAGTAATTTTTGACGGATATGTAGTTTCTTCAGATGAAAACGGAAACTTCTATAAGACAATTACCTTCCAAGATAAGCCGGAAAACCCGACAGTAGGTTTAACAATCGGGCTTAATAAGTCTATGAACTATACAGATTATCCTATAGGAGCTCATATCAGAATTAAAGCAAACGGAATGCTTATCGGAAAATCGGCGGGTGCTATCACTATTGGTGTAGAAGATCCTAATTATGCGATCGGTAGAATCCCTGAATCTATTATCGGTAGATATGTTTCTGGTGTTTGTAATGGTGCAGGTCTTGAAATTGCAACTCTTGTCCCTAGAGAAATAAATCTTTTTGATCTTAATGACAGTAATAGTAATTTAATTAATACTTTAGTTAAAGTTAAGAATGCGCAGTTTACAAAGACTGAGATTGGAAAACCATTAGTGGGTGTTGATATTTCTGGAAATAATATTGATACCAGCAGAAATATTATTGATATTTATGGGGGGACGTCAATCATTAGAACAGATGCATTCTTTAAGCCGGCTGCATATCCAATCCCAGATAAGAGCGGTGAAATTACATTTGTTTTGACTCGTTTTAATGCAACTTACCAAGGAGCAATTAGAGGAATTAGCGATATCAACTTTAAAAGCGACCGTTTTGAAGAAGGGATTGTAGGAGGTACTTCTCTTACTTATTCAGGAGCATTTACTGAGAACTTTGAGGGTTATGCTGTTGATAATTATAATTTCCCTAAATATCTGAATTATGCACATGTTGGTAATAGATATTGGCAGGTGAAATCATTCAGCTCTAATAAATATATCCAGTTGACAGCTAATGGAGGGGCGGCAAATACTCCATACACGAACTATTTCATGGTTCCTGTAAACTTTACGGCGGCGAATACATTAACATTTAAAGTAAATGTAGGTTTTTACAACGGAGCTGCTCTTAAAGTATATACAACAACAAATTATACTCCTGGAAATTCAATTACTACGGCTACTTTGAATGATATTACTTCTAATTTTACAATTCCTACTACCCCTACAAGCGGTTATGGTACTTTAACATCGGCAGGAACTTACAGTTTGCCTACTTCTCTTACAGGTAACGGATTTATAGTATTTAAGTATGAAGGAAACAGTTCCGGAATTACGACAACATATCAATTAGATGATATTACTGTTAACTAATTTAACTTGGAAATATTTAATAGAAAGACTGCCTTTGGCAGTCTTTCTTATTTGATCTACAAACCGCTCAAAGAATAGGGAGGTAAGGCAATAATATAAGAGTAACTTTTATAATGAGAACGGCTTGATGAGACTTAAACATTTAGTAGAAAAAACTTTGTAAACTTTGTGTTTAAGATAAATTAAATAAAGTTGATCTTTTGTATACTTCCATATTAAAAAACTCAATATAAAAAACCACCGCAACAGCAGTGGTTCGTATTAATTGGTTAATCTTTTAAAAAGAAACTTCATTGACTTCTTTTCCTCTCTGGAAATTCATGACTTTCTGACTTCCTTTATAAGCAACAGTAACAATATTTACCTGCTTAGGAAAAGCGCTTAGAAGGATCGTGTTTTTAATCTTTAAGGTACTGATATCTGAAACCCCTCCGGCTTCATAATACACCCATACTGTTTCTCCGCTTACCTGACTTCCTGTGAATGTTATCGATTTGGGAGAGCCATTTACGTACACATCAAAATTATTGTTTACATATTTTTTTACTTCTGCCTCAAATCCTGCTGTGTTAGGATTGATTTTAATAGCATCAGAAATATGATTTGTATTCATTTTTGTGGTGAACTTCAATGTCTTGCTTCCGTCAAGATAATCCACTTTTGTCATTGAAGAGAAAAAGTCTACATACGCAAAACTCATTAACACAAAAAATGTTAAAATTCCTGATATATATAAAAATTTTTTCATCTTAAATAATAGATTTACAATCATGCTTGTCTGTTTTAAGTCACAAATAATATGCCAATTAAAAATTCACGTTTACGGAATATTTATCATAGAACGCTTTAATGTGTGCTACCGCTTCATCAGCAGTATCTACCACACGATAAAGGTCAAGATCTTCCTCATGAATCATTTTTTCTTTGAGCAGGGTTTCTTTAAACCAGTCTAATAATCCGCCCCAAAATTCAGAGCCTACCAAAACGATCGGAAATTTCCCGATTTTATTGGTCTGAATCAAAGTTAAAGCTTCCGTCAGTTCATCCAAAGTTCCAAAACCTCCCGGCATTACAACGAATCCCTGAGAATATTTCACAAACATCACTTTTCTTACAAAAAAGTAATCAAAGTTCATGGAATAAGATTTATTGATATACGGGTTAAAATGCTGTTCAAAAGGAAGATCAATATTCAATCCGATCGATTTTCCCTGGGCATTAAAAGCGCCTTTATTTCCTGCCTCCATAATTCCGGGGCCACCACCGGTGATGATTCCGAAGCCTATTTTGGTAATTTTCTCCGCAATTTCTACGGCCATTTTATAATACTTGCTCTGAGGCTTCAGTCTTGCAGATCCGAAAATAGAAACACAAGGACCAATTTTGGCCAGCTTTTCATAGCCGTCAACAAATTCCGCCATGACCTTGAAAACCATCCAGCTGTCTTTGGTAATGGTTTCGTCCCAGTTCTTCTGTCTCAGGCTGTTCTGTAGTTTCGTTTCGTTTATATCAAGTTCAGGATTTACCAAACTTTCGTCTCTGGTTCCTTCAATTCCCATTGCAAAAATTATTTAAAATGTTTTTCGGCTTCTGTTATAGATTCCGGTCTTCCGACATCTATCAGTATACTGTCGTGTACAAAACCGTGGATATGCTCGGTCTGCATCAGGTCCAGATATTCTTCCATAACAGAAAATTTGCCCTTTCTTTTTATTTTATCAAAGATAACAGGATTAATACAGTGAACGCCACTAAAAGCCAAAGCCTTGAATCCTTTATTGAACTCTGCAAGCCTTTGTTCGCCGGTCTGTACATTCAGCCAGCCTCTTAAAACCAAATCATCATTGAATAATAATTTTCTCGAACTTTCTCTGTCCGAAACAGCTAATGTAGCAAAATCTTTTATCTTTTTATGATATTCTACAAATTCTGTTATATTGATATTGGTCAGGATATCAGCGTTCATGATTAGAAAATCTTCTCCATGATCGAGGAATTTTCTAGCAAAAATCAAGCCGCCTCCCGTTTCCAGCAGTTCTCCGGATTCGTCGGAGATTTCTATTTTACATCCGAAATTATTGTTTTGGTTTAAAAAATCAACTATTTGATTTCCAAAATGGTGTATATTGATGACAAAATCGTTTATTCCGAAATTTTTTAAATATTTAATATTTCTTTCCAAAAGCGGAACTTCGTTCACTTTTGCCAGTGCTTTCGGATGATGATCAGTAAAAGGTTTCAGCCTTGTACCTTTTCCTGCTGCGAAAATTAGAGCTTTCATATGTATGAGTAATGGTAATTGGTAATGAGTAATAAAAACGGTGTTGTATATAAATAACAAATAAAATCTGTTGTGCATTTCGTCTCTTCGAGTAGATTTTTAAAAAAAATCGTATCGAGAAATTTGTAATTTTGAAGATCAATCTGTTCTCGATATATTTTTTCTCCACTTTGCTATGAAAAACACTCGAACTGACGAAAAAGACAACCGACTTTAAGAATAATAACAAGTAAATAATTAACGAAGTTAAAAATATTACTTATTGCACATTACTCATTATTGATGATTAAGTTGGTGCTGTTCATCATGATGAAGGCTGATCTCCACTTTTTCACCGTATTTTTCCTCAATAAAATGAGCAATTTTAATGGCCGAATATACCGATCTGTGCTGTCCGCCCGTGCATCCAAAATTGATTTGTAGATTCTCAAAACCTCTGTCCAGATAATTATCGATATTAATCGAAACTAAGCTTTTGATTAATTCTAAGAACTTCGGCATTTCCGTTTTTGTTTCCAGGTATTCCTGAACTCCGATGTCATTTCCGGTCTGGATTTTATATTCTTCTACTCTTCCGGGATTTAGAATTCCGCGGCAGTCGAAGGTAAAACCTCCTCCGTTTCCTGTTTCATCCTTTGGAATTCCTCCTTTCTTATACGAAAAACTGTGTATGTCGATGTGTAGCATTTTCTTTTTTATTTTTTTTGAACCATTAAGGTTTATTTAGGTTTTAAGATTTATTAAGATTTCTGACCAATTCAATTTTTAAGCATTCTTCGTAAACACTTTCAAGAAGACCTGGACCAAGAGTTTTATGAACTTTAATTGCAAAGCCCGTAATCTCATAAGATAATTGTGTAATTTTTTTCTTAGTCATAAATCTTAATATTCTTAACGGCTTAAAAGAATCTTAATGGTTTACTATTTCAATATCTCCTCAATTTTCAACTTTGTTTTCTCCAAACTCAATTGTCCTATCACTTTTTCCAGCTCGGGATAATCTTTTATGTGTTCCCAGGTTTGGGCAAATTCTGTTATGTTTTCAATTCCTTTTTCTATGCTTGCAATGAAATGTTGCTTTCTCTGAATCAGTCCTCTGAAACCATAGGCGCCTAATACCTGCAAAAATCTCATCAGTTGTATGGGTTTCACCGAGTCTTTTAGTTGATTTCGAGTTTCTTTATTTTCAAACTGCTGAATATAAAATTCAAGCATTTCATTTTTAAAATCTTCCGGGAAATTGGCTTTAGCCTGAAACAGAAATGAGATGACATCATACATCAGCGGACCTTGCATTGCCGACTGATAATCGATGAATGAAACTTCATTTTTGTTATTCACCATTATATTTCTTGCCTGAAAATCGCGAATCATTAAGCCTTTCGGTTCAAGATTTTCGATGAGACTGACAATTTTCTTGAATTCTTTCAGCAGGGTAGACTTGTGATATTCCAATTCCAGAACATCTGCCACGAAGTTTTTAAAATAATAAAGGTCGTGTGTTACCGGAAGCTCGTCATAGCTTTCGTATTCGAAAGTTTGGTTGAAATCAATTTTATCTTGTGTGGAGATTTGTAAACGATACAGTTTTTCGAGGGTTTGTTTTACCAAAGATTTTACATGTTCAGACAAATTTTCTTTAGCAATAATTTCCGAAAGGGTATTCTCTCCCAAAAATTCCTGAATGTATATTTTTCTGTCATTAGAAATGGCAAAAATTGTAGGTGTATTGAGGTGTAGATCTGAGAAAACCTTCGAGTAATATAAAAAGCTTTCGTTCTCCTGAATATTTTCATTGTACGTGATGATGTACTTTTCATGTCCTGTTTTAGCCAAAAAATTGACTCTCGCGGAACCGCTTTGAGCTAAAATGATGAACTCAGAAGATTTTTTATTGGTATAATTTTCAAAAAATCGTTGGACGTTTTCAGGATTCATAGATGAAACAAATATAGTAATTTACGGGCTAATTTCTATATTTGCATTATGCTAAAGGATTTTAAACCTGTTTTAGGAATTTTGCTGCGCTTCATCATCATTTATCTGGTGTTGCTTTTCGGCTATCAGTTTTATCTGAACAGTTTCCAGGGAACCGGGCTCGATCCTTTTTCCCGAACCATTGCAGGGCAGGTGTGCAGTATTATGAATTTTCTGGGGTATCCTACAGATTTGTATGATGATGTAAAAGGAGAGCAGGTTTTCTTCCGTATCAATAATACGTATCCTACGGTAATGGTAGAAGGCTGTAATGCGGTCTCTGTTATGATCCTTTTTCTGGCATTTGTCTTCGCATTTTATAAAGGAAAAAAAACATTTGTTTTCGCATTGGGGGGCCTTATGCTGCTTTACATCATGAATGTGGTAAGAATCGCTGGGCTTAATGTGGTGGTGATTGATTACAACCAGTACAGTAAAATTTCTCACGACTACGTATTTCCTGCGGTCATCTACGGGACGGTGGTGTTGCTTTGGTTAATATGGATTAAATTTTTTGCCTTAAAACATGAAAATTCTTAGTTGGTTTTTGGTTATTCTCGGTGTATTTGGGCTGATAGGAGTAAGAGTCCTTGAAGACAGGCTTTTTTATGATCCTTTTTTAGGATATTTCCACGAAGCTGATAAGGATATTGCGGTTCCGGCTTTTGAAGGAGGAAAATTAGTCATCAGCCACCTTTTCAGATTTGCTTTAAATCTTATTTTTTCATGTGTGATTATCCACTTTTGGTTCAGAAACAAGCAGTGGACGATTCAGGGAGGTATTTTAATCTGCATCATATTTATTATTACTTTCCCAATCTACCTGTACTGCGTGTACGACCGATTCGAGATGGGGTATCTTTTTTCTTTTTACATGAGAAGATTTGTTATCCAACCTTTAATTTTACTCTTGATTATTCCGATGTTTTATTACAGAAAGCATATAGAGAAGAAAACGACTTAGCTAATACTTTTCAATTTATAGTTTATAGGTATAATATCCGTTCGTAACTTCGAGATTTTGAAAAAAATCGTATTGAGAAGTTCTTGAGCTTTTGACTTACTTTTTTTGTTATTGAAAGGTTCTCGATACATTTTCTCCGCTTTGCTACGAAAAATACTCGAACTGACGAATCGAATATCAAGATATTTCAAAAACCACAACAGATGGTGTAATATAAATTGAAACGAAGAAAATGACGCAGGCTGAGGTAGCGAGAAGAATGGGGATAATCCCTAATTCTCTGGCAAATTATTTCAAACAGCCGTCGTTACAGTTTGGGATTTTGTGGAATATCGGTTTAGCTTTGGAATATGATTTTCTGAAGGAACTTACCAATTATTATCCTGCGGGGCTTCCATTCAATGAAAACGCCAATATTATCCGGGAGCTGAATGAAAAAAAGGAGGCATTGGATGAAATGCAAAAGGAAATCAGGATTTATAAAAGTGCTTTGGGAATTCAAGAATAAACTTATTCTATCGTGTGTTTATCTGCACAGGTTACATTTTCCGGAGTCCAGATTATTCTTTTTACAAAATCTTTTTCTCGAACCGGGCAGTCCGCAATCTGGCAAACCGGACAGGAGATAGGTTTGCAGTCGTCCATATGAAAATTGAATTCCACGCTTCTTTTGGTATTTTTAGCTAAAAGGATAATCATTTTTTCCATTTCATTGTGGGCATCACGCAGGCTGTAATACCAAGGCAGGGTAATATGTGCATCAATGTGGAGGCTGGCGCCGAATTGCTGGATTTTCATGTTGTGAACGTCAATCCATTCTGTACGGCGGTTTTCTTCCAAGACTCTGATAATTTCATTTAATAACTCGGGGTCCTGTTCGTCCATAATTCCGCTTAAAGACTTCCGAATAATCTTGTACCCCACGAATATAATGTAAAGCCCGAAAAGCAATGCGACAACGGAATCGATCCAATAAATTTTAGTAAAATAGACAATAATTAAACTGATCACAACTCCCAATGTGGTAATGGTGTCCGACTGTAAGTGCTTGCCAGATGAGATTAAAACCAAAGAATTTTCTGTTTCGCCTTTTTTAATGGAGATATAGCCCAAAAGGTAATTAATAACGGCAGTGGCAGCAATGATCCAGATTCCGACATCAAGCTTGCTGAGGACTTTCCCTACGATAAGGCTGTTAATACCTTCATAGATAATCATGATGCCGGCAATGGCAATCAGGGCGCCTTCAATTCCTGATGTTACAAATTCCACTTTTCCGTGCCCGTAAGGATGATCTTCATCTTTCGGTTTTGCGGCAAGGTGCAGGGAATAAAGCCCCATGAATGCGCTGATGACATTCACAATACTTTCCATAGCATCCGAGAAAACGGCATCAGAATCCGTTAGTTTCCATGCAATAATTTTTCCGATAAAAAGGATCACTCCAAAAGCTGCGATGAGTTTTTGAAATCCGATTTTGTCTTTATTGATCTTTTTTGCTGTCATTTTTTTGATCAATGTTTTTTTGAATATTCAATGGTAATGCCGCCGGGTTTGAATTCTGATGTTGATAGGATTTTATCCTATCCTTTAGAAGGCCGTCCCTTCAGGACTTTTTAACTCCGACCTATAAAAGCCAAATTCACCCAATGGAATAATTATTTGATAAAAAAAAGAATCTCTTTTGGAGACTCTTTTTTATTTTGTTAGTTTAAACTAAGTTATTTGCTACAATATATTCTGCGATCTGTACTGCGTTGGTAGCCGCTCCTTTTCGCAGGTTGTCTGCCACAATCCAAAGATTCAGGGTCTTCGGCTGGGACAGATCCCGTCTTATCCTTCCTACGAAAACTTCATCTTTTCCTTCGGAATAAAGCGGCATAGGATATTCGTTGTTTTTCACGTTGTCCATGACCACAACTCCCGGAGTTTCGGATAAGATTTTTCTTACTTCATCAAGATCGAATTCATTTTCAAACTCGATATTTACACTTTCCGAGTGGCCTCCCTGTACAGGAACCCTTACTGCAGTTGCCGTTAAATTAAATGTATCATCCCCTAAAATTTTCTTAGGCTCTTTCATTAATTTAATTTCTTCTTTCGTGTAATCATCATCTGCAAAAACGTCGCAATGTGGCAATGCATTTTTGAAGATCTGGTAAGGGTATACTTTAGCAATAGAATCGTTTCCGCTGATTTCTCCGTTTAACTGGTCAACAGCAGCTTTACCTGTTCCTGTTACAGATTGGTACGTTGAAACGATTACTCTTTTTAAATCATATTTTTTGTTCAATGGTCCTAAAACCATTACTAACTGAATTGTAGAACAGTTTGGATTTGCAATGATCTTATCTTCTTTTGTCAATACATCTGCATTGATTTCGGGAACAACCAATTTCTTGTCGGGATCCATTCTCCAAGCTGAAGAATTGTCGATCACAGTAGTTCCAACTTCCGCGAAAAGAGGTGCGAATTCAAGAGAAGTACTACCACCAGCCGAAAAGATAGCAATATCCGGTTTGGCAGCTATAGCGTCTTTCATGCTTACAATCGTAAATTCTTCCTGTTTATACTTCACCTTTTTACCAATAGATCTTTCCGATGCTACCGGAATTAGTTCGGTGATAGGGAAGTTTCTCTCCTCGAGAACTTTAAGCATAACTTGTCCAACCATTCCTGTTGAACCTACTACAGCTACTTTCATTGATTTAATTAAAAATTATTTGTTAATATATTTATGCCCCAAAGACTCTTGCCCAAGGGAACGCGAATGCGAATAAGCCTACAGCGATTAATCCCATAATCACTATTCCTAAAGAAATGGTAGGGTTCACTTTTACTTTTTTGTTAACGATCGTCATTAATACCGCAGCGATCAACATTGAAAATGGATGTTCTACATATTGGAATCTCAGATCTGCATTTTTCATTACTGAGCCCATATCCAGGCCTTTTGTAAAGTTAATCACCAACATAATAATTCCCAATAAGAATTGAACGTGGAAGAAGATCATTGTGAAAAGAGTAGTTTTCTTTAAGAAATTATTTACTTTTCCACTGAATCCGAACATGGTCGTTAAAAGTGCAATCACAAAAAGGGTTACTAAAAGAATTTCTAAATACCCAAATCCTTTGTGTGCACTCAATAAAATCTTATAAAAATCCATAATCTATTTTTTCTTTTTTTCTAATCCACAAATATAACAAAAATCCCGGCGAAAAGCCGGGATTGATCTATATAAAATCTAATGTTTTAAATAATTAGAAGTTGAATGATAATGTTGCTGCCCATGTTCTACCAAATCCGAAGAATACTTGGTTAGAAGTATCTAAGCCTTTGTAGAAGTTAGCTGGGTTATTCATATAAGCATCATACTTTTGCTGTGCAGTTGTTGTTACCCCACCACTTGTGGTTGTAGTAAAATCAGACAGTTGTTTAACATGGTTGCTTGTATTTGATTCTGCAATATATGTTGTATCAAATAAATTATAAACGTTACCTCTAATTGTGAAATACTGTTGTTTATTATTTAGGTTAATTCTGTATGAAAGACCAATATCAAATAAATTATAGTTAGGTAATTTCAATGTACCTCTATCAGCATTAGCTTTAATAGCAAAATTATAAGTATCTAAACTTGCATATAGATTATTTGTACTTCTCCAAGTTGCATCAAAGCTTAGGTTTTTTACAGGTCTTACTGTAGCTCCTAAAGCAGCGGTAATTTGAGCAGCCTCACCCACTTTTGCACCATCTAAATATAGTTGCGTTTCATTACTTGTAGTACCTGGGAAATTAAACGGTAAGTTGCTTGTGTCTTCAAATAAAGTTGCAGTTGCATTACCTCTATAGTACCAGTTTCCGGCTGAGAACATACCGTTCAGGGTTAAGAATTTGTTGAAGTTATAACTTGCGTCAAATTCTACTCCCATGTGTAGCTCATTCAATCCATTAATTTCAGCATAGAAAGTTTTTCCTGTTGCAACATCTCTTAAACTAGATCTTCTAAGATATCTATCATCCCAAGTCGTTCTATATAAGTTGACATTTGCATTGAAATTAGATGTTCTAAATCCGTAGCCTAGCTCAATACCGAAGATTTTTTCATTTGTAAGATCTTTAAATGCGACATTCTCATTACTTCTATACACAGCGTTAAAGAATGGTTGCTTTTCATAATATCCAATATTACCGAATACATTGTGTTGTTCGTTAATATTATAGTTAATACCAGCCTTCACATTATAACCAAATAGATTTTTGAAACCTGTTTTGGTATTCATTGTTTCACCTAATTTGGATTTTGTAACTCCGTCTATAATGAAGTTATCAATTCTTTGGAATCCTTGATTAGAAACTGACCCTTGAACAAAAGCAGAAATTTTATCGTTTGTATATTCAAATTGTCCAAATGCACCATACCATAATACTTCACCATCATTATTATATCCGATTCTTTCAGAAAGATCATTAATTTTACCTCCGAAAGGATTCCATGTTGGTTCAGCCTTAGAAGTAGCAGTAACTAAATTAACAGGATTATTTTTATTGTTTTTATCAATGTATCCTGATCCTCCTAACAAATCACTAACTACTTGGTAGTGATAACCATAATAGTATCTTGCGTCAACACCGGCTGAGAATTTCATGTTATCATTAATCTTGTGATTAAAGCTTGAAATTACACCAAACCAGTTATGAGAGTTGATCGAAGCATTTCTTATAAGAACTCCTTTGTCTGGCGTTGAAGCTTGGTTAGCAGCATAGATGTTGTCGAAGTTATATAATCCGGTAGTATTGTCTCTAAAGCTTTGCATGTTTGCTCCATTTGCAGTACCCGTTGTATTTGTTCCTCCACCTCTCCCGAAAGATCCATAGAATACAGTGTTAAGTTTTGACTTTTCATTCATTGTCCAATCCCAGTTTAAGGACATTACTGGCTTGTGATAATAGTTTACTCTTGCGGAATATTCTCTTCCATTTAGGTAACCCCAATCTGAATTGTATCTTCTATTTGGAGTTCCATCTTGGTCTGGATTGAATTTGATATAATTTGCAATTGAAATAGCAAAAGATCTTTGATTGTGCCACTGGGGAGCTCCTGTAATAGTAAATTGAAAATCGTGTTTTCCTCCAGGTTTTTTATATCCTACAGCGAAGTAATAATTGTATCCTTCAAACTTAGTTCCGTCTGCATACATAGAACCTGCCGTTCTAGACATTAAGAATGAAGAAGACCATCCTTTAGCAGATTTTCCAGTATTGTATGCAAATAGTGTTTTTACATAATCATCATTACCAACTCCCAAAGAAACGATACCTCCTTGTTTTTTGTCGGCAGCTCTTGTTAAGATGTTTACTGTACCTCCTACAGAAGCAATAGCTAATTTAGAAGATCCAAGACCTCTTTGTACTTGCATAGCAGATGTTACGTCAGAAAGTCCAGCCCAGTTAGACCAATAAACCGCTCCATTTTCCATGTCATTTACTGGCATACCATTCACCATTACGGCAATGTTATTTTGGCTAAAACCTCTAATATTTAATTTTGAGTCTCCAAAACCTCCTCCTGCTTTTGTAGCATACACCGATGGAGTTGTGTTTAAGATTTCAGGAAATTCCTGATTTCCTAATTTTTCAACAATTTGTGCTTCCTTGATTGTAGAAACTGCTACAGGAGTCTTTCTATCTTTAGCGATATCCGCTACCCCTATTAATACTACCTCTTCAATGTCTTTGGATTTCGATACCGTATCCTGAACTTGTTGAGCATAATAAACGCTAGCCGTAGATAAAGTAATTATCGCAGTTAGCATCGATTTGTTGATTAATTTCATAATCGTTAGTAATAGTTAGATTTAAATTTTCTGCAAAATTGAGGAAATTAATTTTAACTAATATTAACTGTATGTTAATTTTTACTGGTTCTTAATAAGGTTTAATTTGTTGATTTGCAATGCATTGAATAATAATTGAGATTTCGTATGAAAAAAATCACATTATTGAATTTTTAACAAAAAGGCTTCATTTTTATTAAAAATTCAATGCTATTTCACGGCTTTGAGACTCAAATCCATATTCGAGGCTGAGTGTGTTAATGCGCCTGCAGAGATATAAGTAACTCCAGTTGAAGCGATTTCTTTTAGCTGTTCACGGGTAATTCCACCGGATGCTTCCGTTTCGCAAATACCATTGATCATCTTAACTGCCTGCTTCATAGTTTTTACATCCATGTTATCCAGCATGATTCTGTCAACTTTTGCGTTAATGGCTTCCTGAACTTCTTCAAGGTTTCTGGTTTCGACTTCGATCTTCAGTTTCTTTTTATTTTTTTTGATATAATCTTTAGCCATTTTTACGGCATTCGTAATGCTTCCATTATAATCAATGTGATTGTCTTTTAGCATGATCATATCATAAAGCCCGTATCTGTGATTGGTTCCCCCACCGATTGCGACTGCCCATTTTTCGCATACTCTGAAATTTGGGGTGGTTTTTCTTGTATCTAAAAGTTTAGTTTTTGTGCCGACCAATCGGGAATCCCAGTCATGCGTAAGGGTAGCAATTCCGCTCATTCTTTGCATGCAGTTTAAAACCAGTCTTTCTGTGGATAGAATTGATCTTGCACTTCCTGTTACAATGAAAGCAACGTCTCCAACCTTTACGGCATCCCCATCTTTTACGAAAGTTTCAACTTTTAAGTTTTTATCGAAAGTTTTAAAGATAATTTCAGCCAATTCAACTCCGGCCAGAATACAATCCTGTTTTACCAGCAATTTTGCACTTTGCTCCAGTTCTTTCGGAATTGTAGAAAGTGTAGAGTGGTCACCATCCTGAATGTCTTCTTCCAAAGCATTTTTGATGAACTGTTTTAAAACTTTATCTGTAACGTATGATGGTCTTTTCATATTTTTAATTTTAATAATAAAAGGAGGATCTTTTTCCAAACAATAGATCATGAATTATAAAAAGTAAAAGAACTTCATTTTCTTTTGCATCTATTTTTTCAAAATCTATATTGTCTTTTATTTTTGTGTTGTTTCGATTAATACCTTGAAATTCTAATATTTGCTTTTCTCCTCTTCCTTGAGGGATAGTTTTATAGTTCCATTTAAAATTATCCCAATCATATTCTTGAGTATAATAAAGAATTTTATTTTTATTAAATGTCAAAATTGGATATTGAGGATTATTAACATAATAGAGAGTTAAGCGTAGCTTATTATCTTTAATTATATTATTTAGATCAAATTTTAAACTTCCATAATAATCTGTTTTTCCTAAACCTCTCATATTGCATAAAAGATTTAAAACTAAAGGATATTTGGATCTGGGAATAACAATTTTTTTTAATAACGTTACTCCATACAATCCAAAAAGAAGTCCTAAAAATATTATTACGATAAGAATAACGAGATTTGAAAAGCTGCTAATTTTTCCATCTTTTCCCCAAAAATGTAATAACGTAAAACCGCAAATCAATGAAAATATCATTCTGGAATAGAATAAAATATTGACTGTCGTAAGAATATTTAAATTCAGAGGTTTCATTTGTTTAATGAAAATTAAGCTAAATCTTTATTGTAAAACGCCCCCTTATTCTCCGTCATTTCCATAGATTGGATAATTATGAGGTGAGCGACGGTTGTTAAATTTCTCAGTTCCGATAATTGTGGTGAAAGAATAGAGTAGTGGTAAATTTCATTCACAGCGGCAGCAATTTCCTGATGTTTTTGTAAAGCCATATTCAGACGGCGGTTGCTTCTTACAATTCCTACCAAATCACTCATCATTTCCTGAAGCTGTTTTCTTAAATAAGAAATAATGACCATTTCATCCATGATTTTCATGCCTTCTTCATTCCATTCCGGAACGGCTTTTAAATCATCAAAGTTGAAATTATTTTCATTAAGAAGATCAACGGTTTTCATAGCAGCATTGTGTCCATAAACCAAACCTTCCAGCAAAGAGTTGGATGCCAGTCTGTTGGCTCCGTGAAGCCCGGAATTCGTACATTCTCCCACCGCAAATAGATTTCTGATGGAAGATTGCCCGTCTCTGTCAACTTCAATTCCGCCCATTAGATAATGACAAGCCGGAACAACAGGGATAAGTTGTGTGAAAGGATCAATTCCTTCATCTTTACATTTTTTATAAATATTCGGAAAATGTTCCAGAAATTTTTCATGATTCATTTCCTTGCAGTCTAAGCCTACAAATTCATCTCCGGTGATTTTCATTTCGGCATCAATGGCCCTTGCAACGATGTCTCTGGAAGCCAATTCTTCACGCTCATCGTATTTTTGCATGAATTTTTCGCCTTTTTTTGTTCTTAATTTAGCTCCGTCACCACGAACGGCTTCAGAAATTAAAAACAACATTCCATCCATTTTGCTGTACAGAGCGGTCGGGTGAAACTGGTAATACTGCATATTGGAAACCTTTCCTTTTGCTCTTGCTACAAAAGCGATTCCGTCTCCTGTTGCGATGGTAGGATTGGTAGTGTTTTTATAAACATGACCCGCCCCTCCGGTAGCAACTAAAGTTATTTTTGAAGTAATTTTTTTAATAGACTTAGACTTTTCATCCAAAATATAGGCACCATAACAGTGGATGTCCCCTTCGTTTAATTCTTTTCCCGGAACGTGGTGCTGTGTAATGATATCGATGACGTAATGGTGATCAAGAATTTCGATATTCGGACTGTTTTTAGCCGTTTCCAGTAAAGCTCTTTCGATTTCGAAACCTGTGATGTCTTTGTGGTGAACGATTCGGTTTTCGGTGTGACCGCCTTCTCTTCCTAAAGCAAATTCACCGTTTTTCATGTCGAAATTAGCTCCCCAATCTACAATTTCTCTGAATCTTTTCGGAGCTTCGGTAACGACCATTTCTACAACATCACGCTTGTTTTCGCCATCTCCAGCACGCATGGTATCTTCGATATGTTTATTGAAATTATCATTTTTAGAATCTGTAACTACCGCAAGACCGCCTTGTGCATATTTGGTGTTGCTTTCGTCTTCATCAGACTTTGTTACAATGATTATTTTGGCATCAGGAAGCTGCTCAGAAACTTTTATAGCATAGGAAAGTCCCGAAATTCCGGAACCGATTACTAATACATCCGCTTTTATCATATCCTTGGTTTAAGACAATTGTCTAAATAATTAAATAAATTTAAACAATTTTTCGTTTGGTTTTCTTACTTTTTTCATGTGCTGGAAATGGTCTTCTTCCGAACGGTAGCCCAATGCGAGGGTAACGGTTACTTTTTCGAAGTCGGGATTGATCTCTAAAATTTCTTCAATCAGTTCCTGGCGGAAGCCTTCCATCGGGCAGGTGTCTATATTTTCTATCGCTGCAGCGTACATCAGATTCGCCAGAACAATATAAGACTGTTTTTCTGCCCAGTTGAAAATTTCATCCTGTGTTTTTTGATTAATATGTTGGTTGATGCTGTTTTTAAAAAGATCCAGTTTTTCCTGCGGTGTTTCTCTTACTTTGGAAATGTGCCGGAAATATCCGTTGATATAATGATCATCAACTACTTTTTTAGAATTGATAACAATTAAATGAGAACACGTAGAAATCTGAGACGGATTATAAAAAGCCGGAATTAATTTTTGCTTCATTTCCTCACTTTCCACCACAAGGATTTCGTAAGGCTGAAGACCCAGAGAGCTTGCCGATAATTTTCCCGATTCAAGAATATTGTGCAATATTTCCTGAGGAATAATTTCGTTATTAAATTTTTTTACAGAATATCGTCTGCTTAAAGCCTCTAAATAATTCATAGTCCAAATTTAAGAATTGAACACGAATTAAATAAGCTTAAAATGAAATATTTCGTTCTAAATTAAACAAAAAAAGATCACCCCAAAATAATTTGAAGTGATCCTTTTCATATGTGGAATGGTTATTAAAATTAATCTCTGTTTTTCACAAGAATCCAACCTGAATATTTAATTGGAGTGCTTTTCTTGTCATTTTCATTCCATGAAACAGAATACCAGTAGCTTCCTGTAGGAACTTTTCTGCCGGCCACGGTTCCGTCCCATTTGTATCGGTTAGATTTGTCTGCCTGGTGAATTTTGGCTCCGTATCTGTCGAATACATTGAATACAAGATTCTGTTTTCCTGCCAATGCCGAATAATCGATAGCATCGTTTACTCCGTCGCCGTTTGGTGTAATGACATTAATTAAATTAGGAACAACAATGCTGATGTTTACAGGATCGCAGTCATAAGCATCTTTCACATAAATATGGCTGTCTCCTCTCGGCATATTTTTAAATTCATTAGAATCCTGCCAGCTGATACCATCCAAAGAGTATTTGTAAGGGGCTGTTCCTCCGTTTACGTAAACCGTTACAGTTGTACTGGAAATATCCACACTTGTAATCACAGGCTGTTGTGAAGCGTATACTTTTACAGTTTGTGTAGCGATACAGTTCCCTGTCTTCAATTTTACCCAATAGGTTCCTACTGATACGTTGGTGATACTTCTCGTTGTTGCACCTGTGCTCCATTCGTATCCTGTGAATCCTGGTCCTGCATCCAAAGTGGTGGTGTCTTCCATACAGATGATCTTATCTTCTAAAGTATTGGAGAATACCTGTGGAATGACGATCAGATTAACTTTGGCGATAGAGTAGCACCCGTTGCCATTTGTTACTTTAATATAAACGACTCCATTTGGAGAGATGTAATTGTTGAAGTTCAAAATTGCATTGGTTCCGTTTTGGGCATCGGCCATAGAAGGGAAATAGGTCTTGGTTCCCGGCTGGCTGGTTACTGTAGCTGTTGTAAGATTAAATAAGGCTGTCGACGGATTAGTCTCGATAGCACAAGATCTCAATGTGGCTTCCTGAACGACTACGACAGGAAATAAATTTAGTGTCACCTGTGCAACATCTGTACATCCTTGTGGCGTAGTTACCTGGGCATATATTACAGCTGCCGGTGAAAGATAGGCCGATGGATTGGTAATCGGATTCAGATGATTATTAAGATCATACATCGTATTATAGAATACAGCGGTACTTCCCGGAACTGACGATAGTGCAGCAGCGGTAAGATTGAATACAGCTCCTCCTGCGTTATTATTGTCGCACCCTGTTAAGGTAACATCATTGGCGGCAAACGGGCTCGGAGTAAGCACAATTTTTCCGTCACCATTATCACAAAGAGTAGACGATGGATCTTTAACAACAACGGTAATGTTAGTTGTTCCTGTTGAGTACTGATAGTTTGTAGGGTTCGTAATAGGTGTTCCTGTGGGTCCGAAGTAGGTAAACTGATAGTTCGCCGGAGTAGTTACAAACTGATTCTGGAAAGATGTTAAATCAACAGTTCCGTTCCCCGTTGCCGGATTAACACAAACAAATGGGGTAATGGTATTCGTTAAAATTGGAACTTTATCAATATAGATTTTTGCATTTTTAATAGAGTGTCTCGCACTTGCCCCTCCTGTTGCTGCAGAAAAACCAAAATATCCGGTAGTCATTCCTACTGCTCCTCCAGATGCGGTAAATGGCTGATCTGCGATCACTACTCCGTCTAACTGTATTTTAATATGCCAGATATTAGGATTAATAGCATCCATTTCTCCGTTTACTTCTACATGTTTGTAGGCAGATCCCACAAAAGGTTGCGTAGGGTTTAAGTCTGCAGAGTGAAAAGTACTTCCTGCGGTGTTGTTATATTCTATATTGTTATTGCCGGCAGGTAAGTTGTTTGTTCCGTACAGAACGTGGATTTTACTCATCTGTCCTTCCGTGGTATTGTTGAATATATCAAATCCTACCATTAATCCGTTTGCGTTTGAAGGGATCCCAAGACCACCACCTCCGGTAAATCCAGTAGGGGGATTGCTTAAATACCAGAATGTAAAGCCATCCCCTCTTCCATACTGTGTAGTTCCGTTTCCATCGATTCTGAAATCGAATTCTACTTTCCATTTATCACAATATTTAAGATTAATAGGAGTTGCCAGTTTTACAACTCCGAATTGGTTTCCTACATCCTGCGTAAGCTGAACAAAATCACTGGTTGCTGATGCATTGGAAACAAGATCCCATCCGGTAGTGTTGATCACCGGGCTTCCTGTAAGCTGATATGTCTGGGAAGATAATTTCCCGTACAGACAAATGAAAATAAAAAATAAATAAGGAAGTGTTTTTTTCATTTGATCGGTTGGTTAGTTTATTATAAAAAAAAATTGGTTATCAGGAGTCTGAAAATAAACATTATCAGACCTGCGTTCTTAAAAAAAGACCACTCACCGGCAGGGAGTGATCTTTTTAAGATTATTCTATATTTTTTACCAATACCCAGCCGTTGTAAACTGTTTGGGTATTGTTTTTATCGTTTTCATTCCAAGTGATGGTATACCAGTAAGTTCCAGTCGGTACTTTTTTGCCGCCTGCTGTTCCGTCCCACTTGTAGTTTCTGATCTTATCTGCTTTGTATAGCATGTTTCCGTATCTGTCGTAGATGGTGAAAACTAAATTTTTCTTGTATGCTAACGCAGTATAATCAATTACGTCGTTCAGGTTATCACCGTTTGGAGTAATGGCATTGATAAGATTTGGTACTGTAATCTGTACATGTACTGGTGTACAGTTGTATGAATCTTTAACATATACTACCACTTCACCTCTTGCAAGCCCTGTGAACACGTTAGAATCCTGCCAGTTTACTCCATCCAAGGAATACTGGAACGGTGCTTTTCCTCCGCTTACATTGATTGAGATGGTATTGTTCGTAATATCAATGCTTGAAATTACCGGCTGAGCGGCAACATTTACTCTTACCAATTGTCTTGCAGTACATTTACCTGTTTTAAGTAATACCCAGTAAAGTCCGGGACCTACTCCTGTAATGGACTGTGTGGTGGCACCTGTGCTCCATAAATAAGAATCAAATCCTGCACCTGCATCCAAGTTTGTTGTTGCATCAATACAGATAGTCTTATCTCTTAAAACTGAAGAATATACAGGAGGTAAAACTTTCAGATTTATTTTAGCAATGACAAAACAGTTGGCCAAGTTGGTGATTCTTACATAAACAGTGGATGAGGTTGTAATGTAGTTCGTCGGTGGATCTGTAATCGGATTGGTTGCAGCCAAAGCATCAGCCTGAGTTTTGTAATATACTTTGGTAATGCCTGTTGCAGTGGTTACATTAGCCTGTGTAAGATCAAAAGATCCGGTTGTTGGCGCACCTTCGATAAAACAAGATTCCATAGTAACTTCTGTCGTAGGAATTTGTGGGAAAAATGCCAGTGTAATGGTTGTAGAACCTGTACATCCAAGAGGAGTAGTTACTTTTACATATACGGTCCCTGCCTGTGAAAGGTACGAATTCGCATTTGTTATCTCGTTGGTTCCAGCATTAAGGTCTGCCAATGTTTTATAATACTTCTTTGTAGATCCTGCAGGCTCACCCACATTCGCAGATGTAAGGTTGAACGTCGCTGTTCCTATATTATTGTTATTGCATTCCGTAAGGGTTTGTGGTGTTGCTGTAAATGGTGACAGATTCAGCTGTATCTTCCCGTCCGGGTTATCACAAAGAATTCCGGAGTTATCTTTAATTAAAACAGAAACTGATGTATTAGCACTGAACTGATAATTCGTAGGATTCGTGATCGCAGTTCCTCCAACACTGTATGAGAATGTGTAATTTGCTGGGTTCGTTACAAACTGATTCTGATAAGTCGTTAAATTTACTGTTCCTTGTCCTGTTGATGGGTTAGGGCAGAAAGTATCAGTTACTAATGCTTGGTTGATAGCAACTTTATCTACATAAACTTTTACATTTTTAATAGAGTGTCTCGATCTGTTTCCTCCTGTAGAAGCTGAAAATCCGAAATATCCCACCGTCATTCCCGCAGCAGCACCCGCAGGCGCAAAAGACTGGTTACAGATCACAGTGCCGTCAATGGTAATCTTGATCATCCAGTTTTGAGTCCCGGCGATAGTTTCTCCTGTTACTTCAACATGCTTATAGTTCGTTCCCTGAAAAGGAAGTGTTGTATTCATGTCGGGAGAGTGGAAAGAGCTTCCTGCCGTGTTGAAAAACTCGACGTTGTTGTTATCGGTGGTGTTGGCAACCTGCCCGTAAGCAACGTGTACTTTACTCATTACCGCAGTCGTTGTGTTATTGTACGTGTCGAAACCTACGATTAAACCGATTGCATTTTGAGATACTCCAAGCCCGGATCCCAATACACTGGCTACCGGTGGGTTTTGCAGGTACCAGAACGCGATACCGTCTCCATTGGCAGTCTGGTTAGAATCCATTCTGAAATCGAATTCAACTCTCCACTTATCACAATATTTCAGGTTAATAGGATCATTAAGCCTGATAGATCCTGACTGATTGTTGGTATCGGGAGTAAGCTGAATGAAATCTGCCGGGGTTCCGACTACTGTGGGAGAAACCATTGTCCATCCTGTTGTTGATACGGGATTTCCTGTCAGCTGATAGGTCTGAGCAGAATTTTTTCCGAAAAAGCAGAGTAAGAGAATGGATAAATAAGATAGTAGTTTTTTATTCATTTATTAACATACTTAAAATTAGACGTGTAAAGATATTAAATCCTAAGCAATAAATATGTATTCAATATTAATTTTACCGAATATGATGGTTATTTTGTAATAAATGATAAGTTAAAAGATGAAATATTAAAAATGTTTTAACCAAATTTAGGATCAATATAAATTAAAAAAGAGAATTGTTTTCTAGACTCTCGAAGTAAGAATCGATCTCCAAATTTGCTGATGCAGCGGCAGTTACGGCAAGCTTGTCGCAGAGCTCATTTTCAAAATGTCCTGCATGTCCCTTTATCCAATGCATTTTTGGTTTGTGAAGATTGTAGAGTACCACAAATTTTTGCCAGAGATCAGGATTTTTCACATTTTTCCAGCCTCTTTTAATCCAGCCGGCCAGCCAGTTTTGGTTAATGGCATCCGAAACATATTTGCTGTCGGTATAAATATGGATGTCGTTATCCGTAGATTTCAGTTTTTCCAGCGCAGTGATGACTGCCAAAAGCTCCATTCTGTTGTTGGTGGTTTTTCTGAAACCTTTGGAAAATGTTTTCTGATAATTCTTTTCGGGTACGCGCATGAGAATTCCATATCCGCCTTTTCCGGGGTTTCCGCTGCAAGCTCCGTCGGTGTATATTTCTATTCTCAAGGTTTTATTTAATTGAATTAATTTTAGATAAATTTAAAAAGATATTTAAAACTTTCTTAAGCTGTTAGTATTCGTGTTACTTCCTTGAAATTGTCGAAAGGTTTATCATAAGGGCTTCGACAGGCTCAGCCTGGCATCTCTAATACTAAAAGTTTTTTATAGATTTTGCAAAAGTTCAAACTATATCTTAATCTTAATTATTAAAAAGGAAAATCGTCATCATCATCAAAATCATTCATCGAAGATCCCGAAAGCTTTGAACTGTCCGGAAGATCGAACGCCGCTCCCGGTTGAATTGTGGTTTTTATTTTATCAAAACCGCTAGGTTCTGCAGATCCGTAATTTGAAGGATACCCGCCGCCCATGCCGCCATCAAAAGCAGCTTCAATATCACCGAATTTTGCAAAATGTTTT
Source organism: Chryseobacterium arachidis (assembly GCF_900129245.1). GTDB lineage: Bacteria > Bacteroidota > Bacteroidia > Flavobacteriales > Weeksellaceae > Chryseobacterium > Chryseobacterium arachidis. The sequence continues at coordinate 356,686 of NZ_FQUT01000002.1, read as the reverse complement.
AAGAAAGATAAACGCACATCGGCTGTGGCACCGTTTCTGTGCTTTGCAATAATTAATTCCGCCTGATTTTCTGTTGAGGTTTCCTGTCCTTCTTCATCATTATCCCAAACGGTAATTTTATAATATTCCGGACGGAAGATGAAGGATACGATATCTGCATCCTGCTCAATCGCTCCCGATTCCCTCAAATCTGAAAGCTGAGGTCTTTTTCCGGGACGTGTTTCCACACTACGCGAAAGCTGAGAAAGGGCTATTACAGGAACGTTCAGTTCTTTGGCAATCGCTTTTAGAGATCGTGAAATCATGGAAATTTCCTGTTCACGGTTTCCGGCTCCTTTTCCGCTGCCACCACCGGCGGTCATTAGCTGAAGGTAGTCGACCATGATTATTCTTACCCCATGCTGCATTACCAGTCTTCGGCATTTTGCACGGAAATCGAATATCGAAAGCGAAGGGGTTTCGTCTATATATAAAGGAGCATTTTCCAATTCGGAGACATTGGAGAACAGTCTTTGCCATTCTTCATCGTCTAATGTTCCTTTTCTTAATTTTTCTGAAGAAATTCTTGTTTCGGAAGCAATCATTCTGGTAATCAGCTGTACCGAAGCCATCTCGAGTGAAAATAAAGCCATCGGAACTTTGTGCCCTACTGCTATATTTCTCGCCATCGAAAGAAGGAATGCGGTTTTTCCCATCGCCGGACGTGCCGCAATAATAATAAGGTCGGAATTTTGCCAACCTCCGGTTTCTTTGTCAACATCTCTGAAACCTGAAGGCACTCCGGAAAGTCCTTCTTTATCTTTTAAAGATTTGATGGTTTCAATTGCCTGCTTTACCAATGAATTGGCTGTGTCGAACCCTTTTTTGATAGTCCCGTTGGTAATTTCAAAGAATGACTGTTCCGCTTTATCCAATAATTCGAAAACGTCGGTTGATTCTTTATACGAAGAATCGATAACATTCGCCGAAACATTAATTAAGCTTCTTAAAATATATTTTTCTAGAATAACGCGGACATGATATTCGATGTGGGCGGAAGAACTTACTCCCATCGTAAGCTCAACAATATAATGATCACCACCTGCCTGATTCAGTTTTTCAGATTTTTTCAGATCCTGAATGATGGTCATGATATCTACAGGCTGGTTGGCTTCATACAATTTCAAAATGGTAGAAAAAATTACCTGATGTCTCGGGTCATAAAAAACTTCAGGGGTTAGCAAATCGATAGAATGGTCGAGCCCTTTTTTATCAATTAAAAAAGTACCAATTACTAATCTCTCAAAATCTACTGCATTGGGAGGCATTTTTCCGTCAGCAATGGAGAGTTCTCTTGCAAAGTTTCCGTTCGTCAAAGAAGATAATGTTTCTTTCTGCGCCATAATGATGCAAAGATAGTTTTTTTGAAAAGCAAATAAAAAAGACTCATCAAGAATTATTGTTGATAAGTTTTAAAACATTAGGTGTGAAGGGCTTTCGTTTGGTGCATAAAAAAATCACCCCAGAATTGAGGTGATTTAAATAACGGTTTAAAAACTAAATTATTCTATGTTTTTAACTAATACCCAACCGCTGTATTTCGTTTCGGTATTGTTTTTATCATTTTCATTCCATGAGATCGTGTACCAATAAGTTCCTGTAAGGATTTTCTTACCGTTGGAAGTTCCGTCCCAAGTATAATCTCTGATTTTGTCTGCCTTGTACAGCATGTTTCCATATCTGTCATACACTGTGAACACTAAGTTTTTCTTGTAGGCTAATGCAGAATAATCAATATAATCGTTTTTGTTGTCTCCATTTGGAGTAATCGCATTCAGAAGGTTGGGTACGGTTACCTGAACATCGATAGGATTACAGTCGTAAGAATCTTTTACGTATACTTTATTTTCACCTCTCGGCAATCCTGTGAATACGTTAGAATCCTGCCAGTTGACCCCGTCTAAAGAGTACTTGTAAGGAGCTTTTCCTCCATTTACGATTACTGTGAAAGAATCATTTGTAATATCAATGCTTGTAATGACAGGCTGTACAGAAGCTTTTACATTTACCTGTTGTAAAGTCCAGCATTTTCCTGTTTTTAATTTTACCCAATAAGCTCCGGGAGATACATTCGAGATAGACTGAGTCGTTGCTCCTGTGCTCCATTCATAAGCTGCAAAGCCCGGTCCGGCATCTAAAACAGTAGTATCTTCAATACAGATAATTTTGTCCTTTAATACATTAGATTGTACAGGAGGTAAAACTTTCAGACTTATTTTAGCAATAGCAAAACAGTTGTTTTCGCTGATTACTCTTACATAGACAACACTTGTTGTCGCAATATATGCACCAGGATTTAATATTTCATTCGTTGCAGCAATAGCATCTGCCTGAGTTTTATAATATTTCTTCGTATGACCGGCTACAGAACTTACACTTACTGAAGTCAGATCAAAAGAACCTGACGTTACATTGGTATCAATATAACATTCTTCGATCGATGCATCGTTTACAGTAACCGCTGGGTGGAACTGTAATGTGATGACATTAGAACCGGTACAGCCTTGTGGAGTAATTACTTTTACGTAAATTGTTTTTGGAGCTGATACATAAGCTGCAGGATTTAAAATTTCATTTGTTCCTGCATTCAGATCTGCTTGGGTAAGGTAATATTTCTTCGTTACATTGGTTGATGCCGGATAAACATTTGCTGATGTTAGATCAAAAGTACCGGTTCCCATATTGTTGTTGTTACAAGCCAATAGAGTAACAGGGGTTACTGTTAGGGGTGGTAAAAACTGTAATGTGATCTGAGAGCTTCCCACGCAACCTTCACTTGTTGTTACTTTTACATAAACAGTTTTTGGAGCTGTAGAATAATAATTAGAAGGATTCGTGATTTCATTGGTTCCCGCATTAAGGTCCGCTAATGTAGGATAATATTTTTTTGTGATACCTGTAGGGTTATATACATTCGCTGATGTTAAATCGAATGATCCAAATCCTGTATTGTTATTGTTACAAGCAGTGAGTGTTGCATTTTGCACGACAATATTTCCTTGTTTAAATTTAAATCTACCTACCTGGAAGCATCCATTTGCTGGGTTAGCAGGGTTTGTCGGATCTTCATATTTTATTCTGTAATAATAAATGTCTGTTCCATTGACCATAATTGGTGTTGTGATAGGAGCAGTTCCTGCAACGGCATCATTTTGAGTCAAATGATAACTAACTGTAAAATTAGGGTTACCATTAACGATTCCGGCAGTTAAAGTAGTGAAATCAAACATGGTTGGCAATGCACATTTGAAGATCTCATTAGGATCACTAGGGTTAGCAGCCGGTGTACCTGGGGTAATGAAAGGGTTTGGCGTTAAAGCAGGATCGTTAAATGCAGATGTTAAAGTGGCTGTTCCTCCCCATGTTAATGAAAAACCATAAGGGTTACCAGGAATGTAGTTATCAATAAGAAGATAATAGGTTTCCCCTGCCACTACATCCAGTGGAGTTTCCCATTGGTCTCCTGTAATTGTCGAGCTTAAACCTGTAGGCCCGGTAGTTCCGTCGAAGTTACATTTAATTGCGTTTCCGAAATCCCATGTGGTGCAATCAATATTTGGTCCGTATACTGCAAAGTCATAATCATAATGGGTTACCCCGGGAACCGTGAAAGGTGTTATGGTAAACTCGATAGTTCCTGTAGTTGCTGCAGTGAAAACGTACCATACAGAATAATGCTCAAGAGCTAAGCAGCTGGCAGAAGTCTGTTCAGGAATAGTACCCGAGCTGTTAGAATTATATGAAAGATCTGAATTTCCACAAACCGGAATTGCAGTGATACAGTCGGATTGTGAGAAGACTATTTGTGACAGAAATAAAACTGCCAACATTAATAATTTCTTCATTGGGATTATTTTATAAATATATTAAACTTATTATGTGAAAAAAACCGCTTTAGAAAGCGGTTTTCTTTATGGTAGATCGTATTTATTCTCTGTTTTTTACCATTACCCATCCTGAGAATTTGAATGGAGTGCTTTTTTTGTCGTTTTCATTCCATGTAACAGAATACCAGTATGTTCCTGTAGGAACTTTTGTCCCGGCTGTTGTTCCGTCCCATTTAAATCCAGTCGTTTTATCAGCTTTTCCAACCAATACTCCATATCTGTCATAGATGCTTAATACAAGATTTTGCTTGCCTGCCAATGCTGAATAATCGATCACGTCATTGATACCATCTCCGTTCGGAGTGATAACATTGATGATGTTTGGAACGACTACAGTTACAATTACAGGATCACAATCATAATCATCTTTTACATACACTGTATTGTCGCCTCTTGGTACATTGTTGAATGTGTTTGAATCCTGCCATGTGATTCCGTCAAGTGAATAACTGTATGGTGCAGTTCCACCTACAACATTTACTGTGAAAGAGTTGTTGGTAATATCAATATTAGAGATTACAGGTTGCTCTGAAGGATAAACCTTTACCGTCTGTCTTGTAATACATTGTCCTGTTTTAAGCTCTACCCAATATGTACCTACAGAAACATTGCTGATGGACTGTGTGGTAGCACCAGTGCTCCATTTGTATCCGTTGAACCCAGGTCCTGCATCTAAGGTTGTTGTATCTTCCATACAGATTATCTTTTCTTCAAGAACACTAGAATATACAGGAGGAAGTACAATAAGAGTTACTTTAGCAACAGCATAACATCCGTTTCCGTTGGTTACCTTTACAAACGCAACTCCGTTTGGAGAGATGTATGTGGTAGGGTTCGGAATCTGATTAGTTCCTGCTACTGCGTCAGCTAAAGAAGGGAAATAGGTTTTCGTACCCGTCTGGCTTGTTACTGTTGCCGTAGTAAGGTTGAACTCTGCCGTAGCCGGATTTGCTTCAATGAAACAAGATCTCAGTACTGCATCATCATTCACAACTACTTCAGGGAAGAAGTTTAGAGTGATTTTTGCAATATCAGAACATCCTAAGTTGGTTGTTATTTTTGCATATACCTCTCCGGTAGCTGAAACGTAAATTCCAGGATTCAAAATCTCATTAGTTCCGTTATTCGCATCCGTGATTGTTGGGTAATACTTCGTAACATAGGTGTACGCCGGGTCTGGTGTATATAATGTTGTTGCAGTAAGGTTATAGGTTGCAACCCCCGCTTTATTGTTGTTACATGCCGTTAGAGTAGCATTATTTGCTTTAAAAGGGACTTCTTTAAATTTAAATTGATTGATGTTGAAGCACTTATTAGTCGGATTATTAGGATTGGTAGGATCCTGATAACGAATTGTATAATAATATGTATCTGTAGCATTTACAACAATAGGTGCAGTAATTGCGTTTGTATCAGCCAAGGCATCGTTGGATGAAGTATAATATTTTACATAGAAATTAGGATTACCATTAATAAGACCAGCGCTTTGGCTTTGGAAATTGTACGGAGCATTAATATTACATGTCTGTATAATTCTCGGGTCTGATGGTGTAGCTCCCGGAATTCCGATAGGGTTAAACGGATTAGGCTGAATAGCAGGGTCATTGAATGGTGAAGTTAAGGTAGCAGTACCTCCCCAAGTCATTGAAAAAGCCATTGCAGCATTGGCACCAGACCAGTTATCCACAATAAGATAATAACTTTCTCCGGCTACAACATTCAGTGCCGGGCTCCAAGCGCCGGAATTAGCCGTCAAACCAATCTGTAAACCCGTTTGGTTGGGAGCAGCTTGTGCACCCGCGTAGTTGCATCGTATTGGTGCGCCTTTTGTACCGCAGGTTACGTTAGGTCCATATACAGCAAAATCATAATCAGCAGTAAAAGGAGCTTGAGGTGAAATTGTAAAAGTTAAAGTCCCAGATGTTGCAACCGTAAACTGATACCATACGGAGAAGTGCTCGTTCGCTTGCAAGCAACTTCCGTTAGCATTCACCTGATCATCTACAACACCTGCACCGGTAGGGAAATAAGATACGTCTGAATTTCCACATACAGGAATTGCCGTAATACAATCAGACTGTGCAAAAAAGATTTGTGAAAAAATTAGTAATAATATTAGGTAGATTTTTTTCATAATAGGGAAGTTTATCTTGATTATGATTATTATTTAAGAATAGAAAGATAGTAGTTGGTATCTTCTTTTCCCCAGCTTGGGTCAAGATTGGACTTTTTACTGTAAGTTTTAAATTTAGCTAAGGCCGAATTGAAATATTTTTTTGCCAATTCCTGATCCCCTCCATTTTTAACAGGAGAGTTTAATGCAATTTCACCTTTAATTACATCAATTCTTGGATTGCTTTTGTCTTCAGCTTCTGCTTTAGCCAGATATTCTTTTGCTTTCGCTAGATAAGCAGCACCTCCTGTTGGGTTGTTTAGCGATTTTAATAAATTGATTTGTGATAAAAGAATATTTGCTTCTGCATTATTAGGATTTTTTACAAATATTCCGGCAATATATTTCTCTGCCAAAGCTGATGTTTCATCAATTTTTGGCGCATTGCCTTCTCGTTGAGAAATGATCTCGTTTCTCACTAGTGATAAAGCCGTGTAGTAATAGGCTCTCCAATCTTCTTTTTTGGTTTCGGTACCTCTGGAAAGACTGTAAACGTAATTGGTAAAATAATCCGTAGACTGCTGAAATTCTCCGGTTTTTTTGGCAGACTCTAACTTAGTAATTTGAGCTGGTAAGGTCTTTTCATAAGAAGTTTGAGCAAAGCTGTAAACGCCCATTCCTAACGAAAAGAAAATGAATAGTTTTTTTATCATAATAGGAAATATTTTATACTACAAATATAAAAAATTATTAAACTTAATTTAAAGTTTTTAAGATTTATTTAATAAATTGATAGTTATTGTTTTAATATTGCATTTTTCTCAATTTTGGATTGGTGCTTCCTACAATTAATGCAATAAGCACCGTCATCGTTCCTCCGAAAATAACAGAGCGTACAACACCCAGCAATTTTGCCGAAAGACCACTTTCAAACTGTCCCATTTCATTACTCGACATAATAAAGATGGAATTCACGCTCAAAACCCTTCCTCTGATATGATCCGGCGTTTTCAACTGAACAATAGTCCCTCTGATTACTACGGAAATCCCATCCAGCATTCCGCTTAATACCAGGAACATAAACGAAAGCCAGTACCAGGTTGATAATCCAAAACCGATAATGCAAAGACCAAATCCTGTAACCACGGCAAGCAAAATTTTACCCTGATTTTTGCGTAACGGAATTATAGACAACATCGTAATAATACACATCGATCCGATGTCAGATGCTGCATTTAATAATCCGAAACCTTCCGCTCCCACCTTCAGAATATCAGTGGCATAGACCGGAATCATGGCAACTGCTCCTCCAAAGAGAACGGCAAACATATCCAAACACAGCGCTCCCAGAATTTCTTTAGTCCTGAAAATATAGGAAATTCCTTCACGCATACTGTCTATAACGTTAATATTCTCTTTTTTGTATTCCGAATATTGTTTATTTAACTGAAAAAAGAAAAGAGATGCTATAAAGATCAAAGAAATAATGACGAGCAGTGTCCATTTTATTCCGAAATAACCGATTAAAAATCCGCCGATAGCATGGCCGCAAACGGATGAAACGAGAAATGCGGCCTGATTTAAAGTAACAGCATTAGGTAAATTATCCTTTTTTACGATCTTAGGAATCATGGAAGGAACAATAGGCCCGATAAAAGCCCGGGCAATTCCTGTAAAAAAAATCACAGTATATATAAAATAGGTAATCTGGTGTCCGGTAAAATGCATTTCAACATTAAAAAATGCAGGAATCAACAATAATCCAATTAAAAAAATATAAGCGTAATTGCAGATTAACAAAAGCCTTTTCTTTTCGTTCATATCAATCACATGTCCTGCATATAATGCACAGCTTACGGCCGGAATCACTTCTGAAAGTCCGATAAGCCCGATTGAGAAAGGATCTTTTGTTAATTGATATACCCACCATCCGAGTAAAGTAGCAAGCATTCTGAAGGCTAAAACGATAAAAAATCTTCCTGTAAGAAGATTTCTGAATTCGACATTCTTCAACGTCTCTAACGGAGTAAATGAAATCATCCGACAAAAATAGCCTCAAATATTGATTTGAGGCTTATGATATAATATTATTTTAAAAGATAAAGTAAATTGAATCTGAAAGATAACATCTATTAGTCTGCTCTTGAGGCACTGAAGACCAATGCTGCCACTCCTGCAGCTCCAATAATTACGGCTCCTGTTGTAATTCTTGCTTTTCTGTTGTCTCTTACCGAAGCAACATCCGCTTTAGAAATTGTTACTACTGTACTGTCTTTTTTTCCGGCAGTTCCAATCAAATTATCTCCATCTACATTTCGGAATAATATTTTCTGGCTTTTTGAGCCATCTTTCATCTTTACTGTATACATTTTTCCTGCTTCAAGATTAGAATAATCATTTTTTGCAGTGTCTTCTGAATATTTTGTAGTTGCACAAGATGAAATTACAAATAAAGAGGTCAATAAAGATGATTTTAAAAGTACAGATGCTTTCATTATTATTTTTTAGTTTTCCAAATTTATAATTTTTTTCGAATATACGTTTCCGGAATTGAAAAAATGTGATTAAAGTTTATAAATTTCCAACAATTCTGCGATTTTTCTGTCATTAGCAAGCCTTGGTATTTTATTTTGACCGCCAAGCTTTCCCTGAGATTTTGCATACTCGTTAAAAGCATTTTTCTTTAAACTTGAAATATGCAGCTTCTGCAAAATATTTCCCGAAATCAGATCATCATAATATGTATTGCGTTTTCTTAGCTGATCATCCAATTCATTTTTAAATAAGTCCAAATTTTCCGGTTCTTTTTCAAATTCAATAAACCATTCGTGATAAGGAAGCCCTTCATTCGGATTCACTTGTGGTGCAAGATGAAACTCGGTAATGTGTGCGGGATATTTTTCTAAAGCTGATTTGATGGCTTCCTCCACTTCAAAAGCAATCACGTGTTCTCCGAAAGCTGAGGTGAAATGTTTGGTTCTTCCACTCACCAGAATTCTGTGCGGATTTTTATCAATAAATCTCACGACATCACCAATCGAATATGCCCAAAGTCCTGAATTTGTTGTTAAAATTAAAGCGTAATCTTTATTAAGCTCTATGTCTTTTAAGGTTAATCTTTTCGCATTCGGTTTTCCATATTCTTCCAGTGGAATAAATTCATAGAAAATCCCATGATTGGTTAAAAGCAATAATCCTTCCTTGGTATAATCATCCTGAAACGCAAAAAATCCTTCGGAAGCAGGAAATGTCTGAACAATATCTACTTTTCCTCCCAACAATTCTTCCATCTTGTCCCGGTACGGTTCGTAATTAACGCCGCCGGTAACGATCAATTGAAGATTAGGGAAAATTTGTTTGATTTTTTTACCATGTTTTTCAATCAGTTTCTCAAAATACATAATCAGCCAGGGCGGAATTCCGGAAATTAAGGTCATATTTTCCTTCTCGGTTTCTTCAACGATTTTATCCACCTTTGCTTCCCAGTCTTCCATCATATTGGTTTCCAGACTTGGAAGTCTGTTTTTCTGTAAATAATTCGGAATATGATGCGCTACAATTCCTGAAAGCCGCCCGATTTTTATTCCAAAATCTTCCTTTAATTCGGGGCTTCCCTGTAAAAAGATCATTTTTCCTTTTACAAAATCGGCATTATTTTTCTTGGCAATATAATGGAATAATGCACTCTGAGCTCCTTTAATCTGAAAAGGCATTCCTTCCTTAGAAATAGGAATGTATTTAGAACCGGAAGTTGTTCCCGAAGTTTTGGCAAAATATTCGGGAGTTTCTGTCCAGAGAATATTGGCCTGCCCGCGCTTTACCCTTTCAATATAAGGTTTCAGATCTTCGTAATCTGCAACGGAAACTTTTTCCTGAAAATCTTGTACGGATTTAATATTTTCGAAATCATGTTCTCTTCCAAAAAGCGTTTTTTGGGCAGTTTTAACCAGAGATAATAAGAGCTCTTCTTGATTTTTCTCTGCATTTTTCTTGAATTCTCCAGCTTTCTGAACGTGTTTTCTCGCCCAGATCAATGCTGCATTTTTCTTTAGGAAGTTTAGCATGCTTCAAATTTATAAATAACTAAAGAATCTGAAATGTTTTTTGTGAAATAAGCAACAAAAAAACCGATGAATGAGTGTACACCGGTTCTTCGAAATTTGATTATGAAAATAACAACTATAATGTTGAGTTACTTGTTTTCTTTGTACCTTTTGTCAGGAGTACCGTCCTTTTTCAGTTTTTTGTTTTCCTTATATCTTTTGTCGGGTGTTCCGTCCTTCTTCATTTTCGCTGCGGGCTTAGCAGTTTGAGCGGCCGGTTTGGCAGCCTTTACTGTTTTTGTGATCTGTGCTGAAGCGGCGGGTGCAGTTTGCTGAGCATTGGCAAGTCCTAATCCTAATACGATAGACATTGCTGTTAAAAATTTTTTCATAGTGACTTTGTTTGTTTTGTTGAATCAAAGGTATATAAAAAACAGATCGAAAAAATAGCTTTTTGAAACTTAACTAAAGTTTATTACAGATTAAAAAAAGATTAAATAATGTTGAAGGCGACTAAGGCTTAAGCCTTGTCAAGGTTCAAAACCTTGACAAGGCTGATTTAAATAATCATCATTTGATTTACAAAAAATCTGCTTCCCTTAAAAAGAAAAGCAGATCCTAACATATGTATGAAAAGTTGGTTAACGCGTACAGTTTGCAGTCCACGTTCGGCCATCTTTAATGTATAGTATTTTTAATTCATTGTTATCAATTCTGATATAAGATGTAGCTGTTGATCCTACCATCACCAACACATTATCCCCTTCCTTATTAAATTCGATCCCGTTTAGATCGGGAATCCCGTTGGAAAAAGCGAAATTATATTTGGTTCCGCTTGCAATCTTGGTTACAAATACACTTCCGTCGTCGGACTGGATGTTATTGTCACTGTCGTTGTACGATACACTTCCTTTATAAGTTCCCGCAAAAAAGTCGTTGTTGGCAGGGTCGTCATCGTCACTACATGAAACGGCCGTGACTACAAAGAACATCAAAAGGAATAATCCTAAAATTCTAATTACTTTTTTCATAATAATATTTCTTTAATGGTTTGATATGAGAAAATATTCAAACAAAATGCCATGTGGTATCTGTAGAATTATTTTAACTTTTAATTTAAAATTTTAGTAAAAAATTAAGATTTGGAAGGTTTTTAAAGAATTATTTTAAATTTTGAATAATCTGCAATCTTCGTTTCGACAAAATATTTATCCTTACCTTTGTGAAGATCAAACGATTTCGGAAAACTCCCGAAATCGCTTTTGTCGTTTATACCAAATTATTTTATGCAGTTAAAAACCATCAGCGAAAAGTTTCTTCCGGACTTGCTTCAGAAAGAATTCGGAAAGGAGATTTTTATTCAATTGGAAAATAATCAACATATTTCTGTGAAGGGAAATGCAGGTTCTTCGGTTTCTATTTTTGTGGCAGAGCTTTTCCTTACTCAAAAAAAACATGTCCTTTATATTGTTGATGATAAAGAGGATGCATTATACGCCAATACTGAAATGGAAGATCTGCTGGGAAAAGATAAGATTCTGTATTTTCCGGCAACGCATCTCGAACCGTATCAGATTGAAAAAACGCAGAATGCTAACTTGGTCTTGAGAACCGAGGTTATCAATAAAATTACATCCAGTAAATCTCCAAAAGTTATTGTAGCCTATGCAGGAGCTTTGTCGGAAAAGGTTTTGAAAAAAGAAGATTTTAAAGCCATTTCGCACCATATTAAAGTGGGCGACCAGCTTGATTTTGATTTCGTGGATGAATTATTAAATCATTATAATTTTCAGCAGGCAGACTTCGTTTCCGAACCGGGAGAATTTTCTGTGAGAGGAGGAATTGTAGATGTTTTTTCTTTTTCGAATGAAAAACCTTACCGTATCACATTCTTTGGAAATGAAGTGGAAAGCATTAAAACTTTTGATATCGAAACACAGCTTTCAATTGATAAAGTGACCGGTTTTCAATTGGTTTCCAATATGAATTTTACCGTGACGGGAAGCCGGGTTTCATTATTGCAGTTGTTGCCGAAAGAAAGTTTTGTGATTTCCAGAAACGGAATTGTCGGAATGCAGAAGCTGAAAACGTTCTACGAAAAATCTTTGGTTAAATATGAGACGTTAAATAAAGATATTGCACACCAATCGCCGCAGGAACTGTTTATTTCTGATCAGGAATTTTTATTTGATTATAAAAAATTTAAAACTGTAGATTTCGGAAGTATTCCTATTGAGGGTTTGATTGAATTATCAGAAATGAAAATCGATCAGTCGATACAACCTGCTTTTAATAAAAACTTCGAATTATTAATTGAAGACCTTGAAGAAAAACAAAACGAAGGCTTTGATACATGGATTTCTTTTTCCACCGAAAAACAGAAGGAAAGATTAGAATCGATTTTTGAAGAGCTGGAGCACGAACTTCCTTTTAAAAGTTTTAAATCTGAACTTCACGAAGGTTTTGTAGACCATGATCATAAAATTCTGGTGTATACCGATCACCAGATTTTTGACCGTTACCAAAGATATAAGGCTAAAAATACGTTTGCCAAATCTGAGCAATTAACATTGAAAGACCTGATGTCTCTTAAAATAGGAGATTATATTGCTCACATCGATCACGGAATCGGAAAATTCATGGGATTGGTGAAAGTGAATAACGATGGGAAAATTCAGGAATGTTTTAAATTAACTTATAAAAATGGAGACTTATTATATGTAAGTATTCATTCGCTTCATAAAATATCAAAGTATAACGGGCCAGACGGAAAAGAAATTGTTTTAAGCAAATTAGGATCGCCAACCTGGAAATCTTTAAAGCAAAAAACAAAGGCAAGAGTAAAACAGCTCGCGTTCGATTTGATAAAACTATATGCTCAAAGAAAATCTGCGAAAGGTTTTGCGTATACTCCCGATTCTTATTTACAAAATGAACTGGAAGCGAGTTTCCTCTATGAAGATACTCCTGATCAGGAAAAAGCAACCATCGACGTGAAAAAGGACATGGAAGCCGATACGGTGATGGATCGTTTGGTTTGCGGAGACGTTGGTTTCGGAAAAACGGAAGTGGCGATTCGTGCAGCATTCAAAGCGGCGACAGATGGAAAACAGGTGGCGGTTTTGGTTCCGACAACCATTTTGGCTTTCCAGCATTACAGAAGTTTCAAGGAAAGACTGAAGGATTTCCCGGTAAATGTTGCTTATGTTAACCGTTTCAGAACAGCAAAACAGAAATCTGAAACTTTGGCGGCTTTAAAAGAAGGAAAAGTTGACATTATTATAGGAACACATCAATTAGCGAGCAGTTCTGTGAAGTTTAAAGATTTAGGATTATTAATTATTGATGAAGAACATAAATTCGGAGTTTCTGTAAAGGATAAATTAAAAACACTGAAAGCGGATGTTGATACGTTAACATTAACGGCAACACCAATTCCGAGAACCCTGCAGTTTTCTTTGATGGCGGCGAGAGACTTATCAGTTATAAAAACTCCACCACCCAACAGGCAGCCAGTTGATACACAATTGATCGGTTTCAATGAAGAAATTCTTCGTGATGCTGTTTCTTACGAACTTCAGCGTGACGGGCAGGTTTATTTTATCAACAACAGGATTGAAAACCTGAAAGATATCGCCGGATTAATCCAAAGGTTGGTTCCTGATGCAAGAGTGATCACCGGTCACGGACAAATGGAAGGAAAGCAGCTTGAGAAAAACGTGCTGGATTTTATGGAAGGAAAGTATGACGTTTTGGTTTCCACAACGATTGTAGAAAGTGGGGTAGATGTTCCGAATGCGAATACTATTTTTATTAATGATGCGCAACGTTTCGGGATGGCGGATCTTCACCAGATGAGAGGCCGCGTCGGACGGAGTAACAGAAAAGCATTTTGTTATCTGATCACGCCGCCTTATGACATGATGACTGCAGATGCAAGAAAACGTCTGGAAGCGATTGAGCAGTTTTCTGATTTGGGAAGCGGCTTTCAGATTGCAATGAAGGATTTGGAAATTCGTGGAGCAGGGGATTTGTTGGGTGCAGAGCAGAGTGGATTTATTAATGAAATGGGATTTGAAACCTATCAGAAATTAATGCAGGAAGCGCTAGAAGAATTGAAAGATGATGAAGAATTCGAAAACTTATTCGAGAATGAAGAAGATAGAAATAAACTCTTTAAGTCTACAAAAGATGTGAATATCGATACGGATCTGGAACTGATGTTGCCGGATTGGTATATCTCGAATACGGAAGAAAGATTATTATTGTATCAAAAATTAGCTGAAGTAGATAATGAAGAAAACTTATTGAAGTTTGAATCTGAATTAATAGACCGTTTTGGGAATTTGCCAAAAGAAGCTGTCAATTTATTGAAAAGTGTAAGCTTAAAATGGCTGGCTGCAGACATTGGTTTTGAGAAGATTGTAATGAAAAACGGAGTGTTTTTAGGATACTTCCCGGGCAATCCTCAGGATAAGTTTTACCAGACCAATAAGTTCAGAAATATCATTAATTATTTAACAAAAAATCCTGCTGAAGCCCAATTGAAGGAGAAAGTGGGTAAAGACGGAAATCACCTCATGATGAGAAAAGATAAAGTGATAAATGTCGACGAAGTGAATTATCTTCTGCGATCTATTTTGAAGAGCGAAGTATAGTTCCATCAACAGTGAAAATTATAAGCTGCCGTATTGAAGCCATTTCAGTACGGCAGTTTCATTTTGTACCTTATCCGCTGATTTTAAGGTGTGAAAATAAATGAAGTATGCAAAGTTTTAGCTTTAAAAGTATGATATTCATCAGATTTTGATGCTTGTAGAAAAAAATCTACAAAAAAATAATGAAGTTGAATGGGAGAAATTTTCTGTTTTTTATTCGAAGAAATTGTAACAGAAAATCCAATGTTTTCTACTGCGTTTTAAATATAATTCTAATAATTTAATCACACTAAATAGATTAATAATAATGCATTATTGTTATCTATATACTTTATGGAATACCATTAAATAAAGAATTAAATAATTATAAAAATCACTTTGTGAGGATAAAATACCACATATTAAGTTTCTTTACGGTGAATTATATAATAACTCCACTATTTGGGATTATATGATCCTAACACTTGTTCGTAGAATTAATTCTATTTTTTATTGATTCAAAATTTGTTGTAATTAGCTATTATATATTGGTTTACGATTTATAAGTCTACTTTTTGATGTTTTTTTTATATACCTTTGTGGTCCCTTATTATGAAAAAAACTGTGTATTGCTGCGTGGCTGGATTGTTAACATCAATCCAAGCCTACGCTCAGGTGGGAGTTGGTACGAGTACCCCCAATTCTATTCTCGATGTAAACGGGAAAACCACCTTAAGAAAAGAACTTAGAGTAGGCGGTACTTCCTCTCAGGTCGGTAATGCCGGCTTAAACGGCCAGGTGCTGGTTTCCCAGGGACAAAATTTACCCCCTGTCTGGAAATCATTGAATGTTTCCTTCATAGAAGAAGGTCAGTACAAATTGGTAAACTCTTATCTTTCAAGTGATCAGGCTGGTATTACGAATCTTTCCAGTAGTAATGCCGCAGATGGTATCTACAAAAACAATATCGGTGATGATATTACTGATCTTACCAAAGGGAGATGGGTAAAAATCAGCGGGCTTAAAAATGTCTTTACCGTAAAAGACAGCAGAAATAAGCTGACTTATCAGTTTCAGACGGGAGCTGAAATGAAAGCTCCTACTGCTACAGAACCTCAGAATATAAATTTTGCCTGTGGGGTTTTCAGGAATAATAAACTTGTTGCGGTACGTCCGGATAAGATTTCCTCTACTGACAGTTCGGGAAAAGGAGGTTTCCAGGATTATATTTTCACACTGAATTATACCGAGCAGAATGTTCCGGCAGGAGAGCAAACGGTAGAAGTTGCCTGCAGAAAGATTAGTTCTTCCAATTCCGGTTCTCAGTTTACAATCGGAAAGAATATATCCAATTCTAACAATATTTCGAATGCATTTACTTTAGAGTCTATGATGAAAATCGATATTATAGAATACGTAAGCTATAACTAAACACTAAAAACATTCATGAAAAACATATTTTCTATCCTATTCATTGCAGTAGGGTTATCACTCTATGCCCAAGTGGGAATAAAAACAGAATCGCCAAAAGCACGCCTGGACGTTAACGGAGACATGAATTTGCGTGGAAAACTTGCCGTTTCCAACACAACAAACAGTGCTTTGTCTGAAGGTGCTGCAGACCAGATCCTGGTTTCTCAGGGGGAAGGATATGCACCGGTTTGGAAAAGCTTAAGAATCCCTCAATACGAAGCGAATAAATTTTATCTGATTTTTAATAATTCTTTTGCTGATGTTACGGGAGTCTCATTTTCCGGTTCAGAAGAAAGTACGATCAGTTCAAGATCGGCGGCATTTGTTAAAAATAAAGATTATAATGCTACCAACTTTCCAAGATTTAAAAAAATTCCGAGCCTTACCCAGACCATTAATGTATACAGCACGGTCAGCAAAGCATATTTCCAGTTTGAAACTGTAGTTCAGGCTACCTATACAGGAAGTTCATCCTCAGACCGGTCAATAGATTATGCTTGCGGGATTTTTGTTGATGATAAATTAATTAATCTGAGACAGGGAAATTTAAGATCGAGCAGTGCAAACAATACCTTCCTTACCCACAACCAGATCGGTATGGCTGAAAATCTATCCAAAGGACAACACACCGTAAGTGTGGCATGTTCCAGAATGGCTTCTTTTAATGTTGCCGACAATACGGTATTAGGTATCGGAAGAGCTGTGGCTGGCAATATCGATTCCTTTATTGCAGAATCTACCCTGAAGGTAGATGTATATGAAGTTCCCCAACAGTTTAACGCAATTACAAATTAAGATGAAAAAAATATTACTACTAATGAATTTGCTTGCAGTATTTTTATATAATGCTCAGGTGGGAATCAATACTAATACTCCGGTAAACATGCTTGATATCAACGGTGACCTCAATGTAAGAAAGGAACTGAGAATAGGAGGTACCAACACCGTGAAAGGGTCTGCAGGCGCAGCAGGGACAATTTTTCATAATACGACCGGTCTTAATGTAAACGACTGGAAGGATATTAAGGTTGCAGACGGATTAACAAGCATGTCTTTGTTTTCTATGAACACATTGGAAGACAAGACCGGAGTATCTTTTTCCGGGAGTGATGGAGCTACTCTGCCTTATGATGAAGGAGGGAATATTACAAGCTCTTGGGGCGTTTTGCAGGGAACGTCTTCTACATTTTCCATTACCAATGCTACCAATAAAGTCACGTTCAATTTCCAGACTTTAGCGCAAAAAACAGGAAACGGAGATGCCTCTACAAGTTTTGCCTGTGGGATTTTTGTAGATGATAAATTAAGAGCGGTAAGAGTAGATGTTATTACGGAAGGAGCAGGTTCTTACAAGATTTTTAACCTGAATGCAACATTAACAAATCTTACTCCGAAAAATAATTATACTGTAAAGGCGGCATGTATAAAAAGGAATATTAATTCCAATAGTTTAGGAATTGGAAGAGCGGTAGACACAAGCATTCTTACCCCGGATATGGCTAAGTCTGTTCTCACACTATCGGTTTTACAACCTTATTAGGATTTTGAAAATATAAATGATGAAAATGAGGATCTAAAGGCTTATGCTTTTAGATTCTTTATTTTTTAGGCATTTATTTTGAGAATTTAAGTCAATTATAAGAGAAAAACAATTATATTTGACACCATTAAAAATTAATAATTGTATGACAAAAAAATACTTTCTTTCCACTTTAGCGGCAGTAGCATTGGGGTTCGTAGTTTCGTGTGACAATACAACAGATGACCCGCCTAATCAGAATAACAATAATGGTTCGTCGGGAAATACCATTACAGGCCCGAGAATTCTTGCTAAAATAAACAGCAAGATAAGTGCTACGGAAACTAAGGATACGGAAGAGTATATTACAAACACAGGGATTCTTTCGCAGGCATTTTTAAGAGATGCGGGATCCAGTAATATGACAACAGCTACGGTTACATATTCCGGAGATAAAATTTCTAAGATCAGATACATTGATAATGTGAATCCTCATGTTATTGATAATACTTACAATCTTACCTACACTTCCGGAAAACTGACTTCATTTACGATGGATCAGACTATAGTGACAACAACTACCCATAGTGATTTCGAGGTTATTTACGATGCTAACGGACAGCTGTACAGAATTATTGAAAAGAAAAAAATGGGAAGTGCCAACTATACACATTATGCTGAATGTAAGTTTACGTTCTCCGCAAGTAATGTTGTTAAATTAGATTATACTACGATGTTGATGAGTGGTGGTAGTACTCCGACTCCGGATGCTTCCACGTCTTCTACAATGACTTATGCTTACGAAAATTACGATAGTAAAATAAATCCGTATACTACGTTACCAAAAGAATATTTCATGGTAATCAATACGCTTTTCCCGATCAACTTTAGCAATATCTCTTCTAACAATATGGGGAAACTTACCATGTATCCGCCTACAGGCTCACCAATCAGCATTCCTAAAGGATATTTGTATGATTCTCAGAATTTTCCGGTTTCAGACCAGGGGCAGGCAATGAAATACATATATAAACCGTTATAAGATAGAATTATCTTTTAATAGTTTTGCTTTAAATTAAAGAAATATATGATTTTTATGCAAAAAAAAATTATATTTGTGAAAAAATAAATAATCCCTATTGGAATGAAACGACTTTTTTATTTTATTTTACTTTTAGTAGGTGTTTCTACAGTACATTCTTGTAAAGATTTGCTGGATGAAGACGGAAATCCTCTATTGGATATTAATGAAAACACAGGGCTGAACGGGCCAAGAGCTTTATACAGAGAAATTACAAATGCAGATACATTGGCAACCTATCATTATAACGGATTGCAGTTGTCTAAAGTAGTTACAGATAGTATGAACTCTACTGCGGATATTGCCTGGAGCGGTAATAAAATCAGCAGAATCGACTTCAGAGGTTTTCTTGATCTTGACAAAAACGGAAAAATGGAGAAAGACAGTATCGTTTATACACAGCAGTTTACATACGCGGGAACTGGGAAATTAGAGAAGATTTCAGAGAACCGTTCTTACTATCACAGAATAACGACAGCTCCTTTCTCGGTGACCAACCCAAGTCCTCAGACGCTGTACAAAAAAGTAAGCAGTCTTTTTGATTTAAAATATTCTTCATCAACAGGTAAGCTGGAATCGACCAATATGAAAAGCGGGCCGGATGGTCCGGGAGTCAATTTCGATACCTATGCTGATACAAAATATGAGTACTCTGGAGATAACGTATCAAAAGTAGTTAAAAACTACGGGCCTATCACAGCGGGAGTACCGGGAGCGGCTACGAGAAAATTAGGTTTCGAGTACAATAATTACGATGCGAATATCAATCCGTTTACTTTATTGCCATTCGAATATAAAGTGACAAGACTTATTGATATGGATATTTATCTGGCGGGTCTTACAACACCGTATCTTGCTAATGAGAAACATCCGAATGGTTGGATGATATCCCCTAACAACCCGAAAAGATTGTCTATTACAGATCTTGCAGTTCCGGTGCCTACGCCAACTTTCTTTTCAACAAACTACCGTTACGATCCACAAACGTATATGACGGTGGGTTATACAGTAAATTACATGTACAAACCATTGTAAAAAAACAATTTTAAACAATATTTAAAACTCAATCTTTTCTAAGGTTGAGTTTTTATTTTTAATGCCTTAATTTTGCAAAAAATTTCTCAATGAAATATTTAATTGTTGGCCTTGGAAACAAAGGTGCAGAATACGAAAATACACGTCACAATATAGGATTTAAAGTAGCGGATAAACTCGCAGAAACAATGGAAGTTTCTTTCAATACCACCAATTTCGGCTGGATGGCAGACGGGAAATATAAAGGCAGGAGAGTGCTTGTCCTGAAACCGGATACCTATATGAATCTTTCCGGAAATGCCGTGAGATATTGGATGCAGAAAGAAAATATACCTTTGGAAAACGTATTGATCGTAACTGATGATCTGGCACTGCCTTTCGGAACATTAAGGATGAAAGGGAAAGGTTCTGATGCCGGGCACAACGGATTGAAGAATATTAATGAGGTTCTTCAGACACAGAATTATGCAAGGCTGCGTTTCGGTATTTCTGCAGATTTTTCGGAGGGGAGACAGGTAGATTATGTGTTAGGAACATGGAATGAAGAAGAATCTGAAAAACTGCCCGAAAGAATAGAAAAGTTTACCAAAGCATCTTTATCTTTCGTTTTTGCAGGAATCAATAATACAATGTCTGCCTTTAACGGGAAATAATTAAACTAAAATATAAAAAGAAACCTCCCGAAAAGGAGGTTTTATTGTTTGTAAACGACAATATCTGCGATGATCTTTTTATCGAAAAAATTTCTCTCACTCACTGTGAAACCATAATTATGCTCCTCCTGAAAAAGCTCTAACGGGATTGTTGAAGAAGGATCCGGTTTCCATTTGATAACAAACGTAACTTCATTTCCAGCGCTTATATCTTTGTCCGAAAATCTAAATAATGTACTCGGCAAAGGATTGTTCTCGTCTTGCTTAATGTCTGATTTTGCTTTTTTAAACTGCAGCTGCGTCATGTCTTTCATTAATAAAGAAAAAGGTTTTCCTCTGTATTTGTCTTTATTGGTTTCGAATTTTTTGGCATACGCTAAAGTATCACTTACCGGTTTTTGAGCTTTACTGAATCCGGTTAAGAAAAGTAAAAACGCAGTAAAAAATAGAGTTGTCTGAAGTTTCATAAGATTTGAAATCGTTTTTTCTGAATATCAAATGTAGGTATTTTGATAATGGATTAAGTTAAAACTTATTTAAATTTGGTTATAGATTTCCACAATCGTTTCAAGAATCTAAGGGAGAAAATAAAAAGACCACCGAAATTCGATGGTCTCCGACATACTTTTAAGAGTAATTTCTGTCAATTTATCTAAACTATAACATTTCTATATTGAATAGTTTAAGAAAGGAAATGGTTTATAACCAAGTTACAACTCCGGTTTCAACATCATAGTTGGCTCCTACAATCTTGATTTTTCCTTCTTCTTCAAGGTTTCTTAGAGTCGAGCTTTGCTTACGGATATCCTCAATCGCATGCTTTACATTCTGCTGATTCAGTC
The DNA here is from genome assembly GCF_900129245.1 of Chryseobacterium arachidis. GTDB lineage: Bacteria > Bacteroidota > Bacteroidia > Flavobacteriales > Weeksellaceae > Chryseobacterium > Chryseobacterium arachidis. Next base: position 335,364 of record NZ_FQUT01000002.1, on the reverse strand, counting down.
TTTCCAGCAATGCACTGTTTTTAGACGAACGCTCTTCACCTTCTTCAATGATCTCGTTGATAGTCGCATCGAAATGGTTAATCAAATGATTTAGGTTGTCCATACCCATACCTTCGATCTGAGCGGCATCTAAGCCTCCTTTCAGAGCCCCGCATTTTGTGTGTCCTAAAACGACAATAAGCTTTGAACCTGCAACGTTACAACCAAATTCCATAGACCCTAAAATGTCCTGATTAACGAAATTTCCTGCAATTCTGATGCTGAAAACATCACCCAGCCCCTGATCAAAGATAAGCTCAGCAGAAGTACGGCTGTCTATACAGCTCAAAACCACTGCAAAAGGCCATTGCCCTTCACGGGTAGCATTTACCTGCTCCAGAAGGTCTCTGTTTGCCTTCAGGTTGTTTACAAATCTCTGGTTTCCTTCCTTCAGAAAGTCTAAAGCTTTTTCAGGAGTAATTGTAGACTGAGTTTCGTGCGTGTGTGCTTTCATATAATTTACTGTTTATTTTTTGTATTGAATGTATTAAAATTAAAAAAAATCTTGTTACGAATTTACATCGCTCTTTTATGGGTGACCAAAATATGAGATTCTTCGTCTCTTTCATAATCTCTGTACGATGTTTTAAAGCCTAAAAGCTGCACCGAAATATCTTCTTCTTTGGCTCGGATATTCGCAAAATCCTGAATCATTTCCAGAACATCAGTGGCAATGTATGATGTGGTTCTCGCATCAATAATCACCGTTGAGTTAGGCTTTATATTTTTAAGCGTTTTTTTGATCGCTGCTTTATTTAAAAATGAAACTTCCTCTGCTAATTTTATCGTAATTTCATCAGCATCATCCAGCTTTTCACGGCTTAAATAATAAGCTCGCTTCATATTTCCCTGAAGGATGTAAAAGACGGAAATTGCAAGACCAATTCCTACACCTTTTAGTAAATCTGTTGCTACAACGGCTGCTACAGTGGCTACAAACGGAATAAACTGGAACTTTCCTAAATGCCAGAAATGTTTAAATGTAGCTGGTTTTGCCAATTTGTATCCCACCAAGATTAAAACGGCTGCCAAAGTCGCCAGCGGAATTAAATTTAAAATAACAGGAATAGAAAGTACACAGATCAAAAGAAGAACCCCGTGAATAATGGTAGAAGATTTGGAAGTTGCTCCTGCATTGGCATTGGCAGAACTTCTTACTACTACCGAAGTCATTGGAAGTCCCCCGATGAATGAACTGATCAGGTTTCCGATTCCCTGGGCTTTCAGTTCCAGATTGGTGTCTGTGATTCTTCTTTGCTGGTCTAATCTGTCTGATGCTTCGATACAAAGGAGTGTTTCAATAGATGCTACAATGGCAATAGTAGCTCCTACGATCCATACTTTCGGATTGGTAAATCCATTAAAATCCGGCATGGTCACCAGGTTTTTAAAATCATCAAAAGACTGGGGAACGGGCAGAGAAACCAGATGCTGAGGCTGGATTGCCAGTGAGCTGCCTGTCATCTTAAAGATCTGGTTTAGGATAATTCCTGTCACCACGGCAACCAAGGCTCCCGGAAGCATTTTCATTCTTTTCAGAACATGGATTCTGTCCCATGCAATCAGGATGGCTACGGAAACTAAGGTCACAATAATAGCTCCAGGCTGTATAGCACCGAAAAGTTCTGTGAAGTATCCGAAGTTTAAGCCGTTGTCGAATATAGATTCATGTCCTTCATAATCTTTGTCAAAACCTAATGCATGAGGGATCTGCTTTAATATAATAATGATGCCAATAGCAGCAAGCATCCCCTCGATTACGTTGTTGGGGAAGTAATTGGATATACTTCCGGCTCTTATAAATCCTAATATCAGCTGAATAAGCCCTGCAATAATTCCGGCACAAAGGAAAAGCTCGAATGCACCAAGATCTGTAATGGCTGTTAAAACAATGGCTGTCAATCCCGCCGCAGGCCCTGAAACCGAAATATTAGAATTACTGATGGATCCCACGACCAAACCTCCCACAATACCTGCAATAATTCCGGATAATGGTGGAGCCCCTGAAGCTAAAGCGATGCCGAGGCATAAAGGAAGTGCTACTAAGAATACAACGAGTCCTGATGGAAAGTTCTCCTTGATTCCTCCAATGAATGATGTTTTTTTCATGATAAAAGCTGCTGTGTGTAAACCGGTAACTATCAGTGATTACCGGGGATAAAATGGAAAATTAATTATTTAAATAAATGCATGTGTATTCCGTATCAAAAATGATAGAGAATGAGCGTCGAAAAAAATAAAAAATTAAGCTTCCGGAGGAGGGGAGAATATAGATAGAAAAGGCGACAGATGAAAAGAATCATCAATCAGTACAAAGACAGAATCTTCCAGAGATGGTTCAAAAAACTTCAAGTAGTCGAATACATCTAAAGTTTTAGGAAGTGTCTTTTCGTACACCGAAAATGAGGTTGGATGAGAATGTGGCTCTTCTTCATTGATTATTACATTGGTTCTCGTAAGGTCCCAGCCAAAAACAGCGGCAATACTGGGTAGAGCCGTGAAATTGAGGAAGAATAATAATGTAATAATACTCCAAAGTTTCATTTCACCTTCTTATATAAAAAAGTTATTTGGTCTTTCTGCTCATGACCCAATCTGAACTTGTAAGGTTGTAGATTTTCTGGATATCTTTCAAAATGTTTTCAAAATCAATTTCCAGATCTATGATCTTCCCAGTTCTCAGGTCAAAAACCCAGCCGTGTACTACAGGATATTCTTCTAAAATATACCTTTCCTGCACACAGGCCATTTTTATCACGTTAATACACTGCTCCTGAACATTCAGTTCTACAAGTCTGTCATAACGTTTTGCTTCATCTTCAATTGCGTCCAGCTCTGCCTGATGCAATCGGTAAACATCACGGATATTTCTCAGCCACGGGTTCAATAAACCCAAATCCTGAGGAGTCATCGCTGCTTTTACCCCGCCGCAGTTATAATGTCCGCAGACGATAATGTGTTTTACCTTCAGATGTTCTACAGCGTACTGAATAACAGCCGTTGAACTCATATCCAAAGTATTCACCACATTGGCAATATTTCTGTGGACAAAGACTTCACCTGGTTTTGCTCCCATGAGCTCTTCAGCAGTTGCCCTGCTATCCGAACATCCGATATATAAAAACTCAGGATGTTGGGTTTTGGCCAATTCATGAAAGAATTCCGGATTGTCCGCAATCTTAGAGGCTACCCATTTCTTATTGTTTTCAAAAATAACTTCGTACGATGATGCCATAATTTTATGAGTGTAATTATTTATTTCGTTTAAATTATTTTCAAATTCAATAGATCAAATCGATAATGATGCAAAAATATGATTTTTGTTGATATAGCAAACATTTTTAACAAAGTTTAATATTAAAAAATTCTTAAAAACTTTATCATCAAAGAGTTTTATCAATTTAAATCTACTTTTAAGATCTATTTTTTGTCATTCAAACGCTTTCAATCCTACCATAAAAATACAAACAATTTGCAGAAAAATTACTTTCACAGAAAATAATTATGTTAAACAAATCGGATGATTTACAAAAAAGACGTTTGCTGTTGTTTATTTACTTTAAATTTTATGATTGATATAGCCTTCCGTAGCATTTTCTGAAGGATAAATCTTACCGGGATTTCCCATCACAACAGAATTGTCGGGAACATCAAAATTAACATAAGAGTTGGGCGCAATTAAAACATTGGTTCCAATCGTAATTCCTCCTACAATAACGGCATTGGTTCCGATCCACACTTCATCTTTAATGATTGGAAAGCCCATATTTTTTCCACGATTTTGCTGCCCGATTGTGACACCCTGAGCGATATTGCAGTTTTTACCGATTTTGGCTTGCGGATTAATCACCAGGCTACCCCAATGTCCCAGATAAAAGCCTTCGCCGATTTCTGTTTCAGGATAAATCTGGAATCCGTATTTAATCTGATAATGTCTTAAAACAAACTTCCAGAAAATATTAAGCAAAGGTGTTTTCCTGTATTGTTGGGCTTTTCTTAAAACATAAATAAAATGAAGATTCGGGTTGATACATTTTGCCCAAATCTGAAAGGTGGAAAGCCATGTCCCACTTTCCCGGTAAAAATCTTTTTGAAGAGTAGAGTATTGATCTGCCATAAAACAAATGTAAGAAAGCTGAAGTTTTGTGGGATTAAATTAATTATAATTCATCTAAAATAGATACAATTTTACTCACCGAATTCTCAAGACTGAAAGGCATTTTGTAGTTTTTTAGCTTTTCTGAATAAGAGTCGAACGATTCCGGCTGCGATAACGCTTTTTTCATTCCTTCATAAATTCCTTCTTCGGAGTTTCCAACAATCAATCCGAATTCCCCATTATTCAGCATTTCATGAGCCCCTGAAACTTCTGTAGAAATAATATTCTTTTTTAAAGTAATCGCTTCAAAAAGAACGGTCGGAAAACCTTCATATCTGGAACTTAAAATATAAAAATCTGCCTGTTTGAAATAAGGATAAGGATTGTCGGTAAAGCCAAGCATTGTCGCAGTTTCATCAACTCCAAGATCCGATTTTAATTTTTTAATATTTTCAAAATCATAACCATCACCTACAATTAAAACTTTATGCTGAAAACCTTCGTCTAAAAGCTTTTTATGAACTTTCAGCAATCTGTCAAAGCCTTTCTGTGGAAAAACGGTTCCGACAGAAATAAATGTGGGAATATTCTGATCAAATTGATAATGTAAAACGGGCAGATCTGCCTTTGAAATAAATTCTTCTGTGTCTAATGGATTGTAGATCTTTACGATTTTCTGTTTTTCAACATCATTTTTGGCTAAACTATGGAAAAGGTGCTCAATCTTTTCAGAGATCACCATGATTTTATCAAACCCGAAAAACTTACGGATTTCGTCGTCAGTGTAGCCTTTCACCTGGGAAAGATCATTGTGAATCCACACGATTTTTTTTGAAGACTGAAGAGGTGAACCTAAAATTTCGTCGCGCATACCGTGGATTGCGGCGAACTCAATATCGTATTTTTTGTTATTTAATTTCCCTTTGTAAAGTAGGTTCGGGAACTTTTTTAATATTTTTTCATGAATGACTCTTGCTGCCTTTCTGGGGATCTCGTGAGGCCGGTTGGTAGTGATCATCTCGCCTTGATGCAGGTACAAAATGTTGATCCAGCCCGGAACTTCCGGCAAATACTTTCCCGAATTAAGATTAAGCAATAAATCAATCTCATATTTATGTTGAGGGAGATTTTTAAGAAAGGTAACCAATACTTTTTCTGCGCCACCATGACGCAGAGACCCGATCCGGATCAGTATTTTCTTTTTTTCAGGCATTATTTTTTTACGGGTTTATATTTGTGGGGAAGGTGTTCTTTAATATAGGCTTCCAGTTTGGCTCTGTCAGGTTCTAATTCTCTAGGATACATTACATTATTTTCAAGAGCTTTATCACCATATTCTTCAACAGTGCAAATGAATTTTGCGGGAGTTCCTGCATACACAGAATTATCCGGCATGCTGGAATTAAGTACAGAACCCGCCCCCAAAATACAGTTGTTACCCATCTGTGAGCCGGGAAGAAAAATACAATTGTTTCCTACGAAACAGTTTTTCCCGAGTTTTATTCTGCCAAAATTTCTGGCATCCTGATATTTTTCCATGCTTCGGATCACATACATTGCGCCATCATGATTGATGAATTTGCAACCTGCCGTGATTTTCGTTCTGTCACCGATTTCAATTAAGAAAGGTTCAGAGCCAAAATCAGGTGCTTCTACAAATATTACATCTTTACCTACTTTTAACCCTCTTGAAATAGAAATCTTGATGTAAATATTCTGAATAATTTTTTGATAAGTTGTATGACATTTCAGGATAAGTCGGTATATAAAAATCATTGTTCTTTTTTTACTAAGTTCGTAATGATATTTTCTACAGCATCAAATATTTTCTGATTGTCAAACTGTTTTTCAATGTCTTTTAAATGGTCTTTAATCGTCGAAACCAATTCTTTATCAGTAAGAAACTTTTTCATCGAATCGTACATTTCATCTGTTTCATAGTTGATAAGGTAGCCCGTTTTTCCATGTTCAATCATCTCGGGAATTCCTCCTACATTGGTTGAAATAATCGGTTTTTGAAGAATCAGGCTGTCTGCAATGATCAATGGCCAGCTTTCGGATTCAGAAGGAAGGATAAAAAAGTCTGCATTTTTTACATACGGATAAGGATTCATTAAAGAACCCAGCAGCTGGAAGCTTTTGGTAACATTCAGTTTTTCTGCCTGTTTTTTCAGGTTTTCCATTTCTTCACCATCACCAATAATGATCATATGATGATCAAACCCATCTTTTAACAATTTAGCATGAGCGTCCATCAGCTTATGAAAACCCTTTCGGCTGTGAAGTCTTGCTACGGAAACGAAAACCGGTTTATCAGGAAATTCAGGTTTAAAAGACAATGCTTTTTCCTTAAGTTCTTCAATCGGGATTGCGTTTTTAATAACCTGGCTTTCAGGAATCTTGAGATTTGGATAGGTTTCAACTAAAATATCCTTTGTCTGTTGAGAACCAAAAATAAAATAATCAAACTGAGGAATTTGTTTTAAAATTTCCGGAACCAAGGGCTGAAGTTTAGGCAAAGTAATATCAGAATGAAACCATCCTATTTTTTTAGACTTTTTATTGACAGAGTTTAAAACTGCTGAAAAAGCGGCATACGTCGGAGCGATTTCTACATCATATTCATCATTAAGAATTTTCTGAGCTATTGAAGGGTTTTTCAATGCTTTCTGAAGTCTTAATTTTCTTTTTGCCAACTGTACTTTTTGAATCAGAGAATTTTTAGAAAGATCTTCTCTTCCGTCTGTGAGGGAAACTTTTCTTACATGCCTGGGGATCTCATTCCTCAATTCTCCTTGGTTGATATTAAGGCAGATCGTCATATCAAACCGATCTTTGTTGAGGTGATTGAGCATGCTTAAGATTACTTTTTCTACACCGCCCATTTCCATGGAACGATGCCTGAAAAGCACTTTTATAGTATTGTGTTTTGTCATTAACTAAAGATTTGTTGGGCAAAAATGGTCAGTTTCTTCTTTATTTTAAATGAAATTGAGTTCTGATATTCCAAAAGTCCGTAAATATCCTGAGAATTTGTGTATACTTCCGGGATTTTTTTACCGTTAATGCTAGTCAGATTCCTGCGTTTCATCGTATTGAAAATTACTTTAGCAAAATATTCTCTGGATTTCAGTTTATTGTCGTTCTGAGAAATTCCTCCAGAATGAAGTCTGTAGAAATAGTTTACTTCATTAATAAACTGTACTTTGCCTTTTTCATACATTTTTAAATACAAATCCTGATCTTCTGCTATTTTCATCACGGTATTCATTTTTTCAGTTGTATCGTAAACGCATTTTCTGAACGATACGAAATGAACAATATTTACCGGACAATTGAAAAAGTATGGATTATTGTTGACGACCTGATCTGCCATCTTAGAAACTTCCAAAGGTTTCAGGTTTTCATCACATTTAAAGAATTTGGTATAGGTAAGTACAACATCTTTTTTGTTTTCAAAAACTTTGATGCTTGAAGAGAGTGCATTGGGGGTTATGGCATCATCCGGGTCTACAAAACCACAGATATTACCGGTTGCAAGATCAATAAGCTTACTTTTGGTAATTCCTACACCGCTGTTTTCAGCATTTGCAAAAAACTTAAAGCGCTCATCATTCCCGATTATTTTTTTAATAACTTCTACAGAATTATCCGTAGAAGCATCGTCTAAAATAACAGCTTCCCAATTTTTATATTCCTGTGCAAGAATAGAGTCGTAGCATTCCTTAAAGAACTTTCCATTATTGTAATTGGCAATCAGAACAGAAAATTTCATAAACCACTTGTGTTAATAAATTTTTACAAAGATAATTATATCATAAAGATAACATAAAAATCTTTATTTTTGTATCTTAAATTTAACACAGTGAGCGAAGTATCAAGAGTTCTCAAAACATTTATAGCTTATCTTAAAAGACCGGATCTTTATCCCGAGTTAGGTCGAAAAATCGTTAAAAACACCGTAAATAGGGGAAATGCGTTCAAAGGAAAAGAAAAAACGAATTCCTGGGCTGCTTCCAGAGCTGTTTCTCAAAAAGAAGCGGTGCTAAAACTTTTCGGGACAGACATCGATTCTTTTAGAAATATCTATTCTGATATCCTTGCCGAAGCGGAAAGAAGACAGAATGAATGTCCGATAAAAATGGGCGGGGCAGGAGCTTTGGAGCTTATTTATTATTCCTGTGAATTTGCAAATGCAAAAAATGCTGTAGAAACGGGAGTTGCCTACGGATGGTCGTCTTTAGCGGCGCTTTTGTCTTTAGAAAAAAGAAACGGGACATTATACAGCTCAGACATGCCTTACCTTGCACAGGATGGCGATCAGTATGTAGGATATGTCGTTCCAGAAAATCTTAAACCAAACTGGAAGCTATTCCGTTTTGCAGATAAGGAATCTTTACCGAAGATTTTCGTTGAAAGTCCTTCTTTTGATGTGGTTCATTATGATTCTGATAAGAGCTATAACGGAAGATTCTGGGCATACGGCGAATTGTATAAAAGACTGAGAAAAGGAGGAGTTTTCATCAGTGATGATATCGGAGATAACTCTGCTTATCAGGATTTCTGTGAAAAAAATGCGATCGAAACCACGGTTGTAGAATATGAAGGAAAATATATCGGTGTATTTATCAAGTAATTTCAGTGTATTTTGATTCGTGAAGATAACTCAGATTACATTTACCCGGTTTGTCGCTGCCATGGCGATTGTTATTTCCCATTTTAATAAAGATCTTTTTTTATATAAAATTAAATATATCTCCGACATTTTCCTCAGGGCGAATGTCGGTGTCAGTTACTTTTTTATCCTTTCCGGATTTATTATGATTGTAGCGTATCATAAAAAATCACAGATCGATTATAAAGACTTTTACAGGAACAGGTTTGCCAGGATATATCCACTGTATGTTGTCGGGCTTTTGCTGTATCTGGTCATGAAATATGCTGATTTCAGTTTTTATAAACTGTTTTTGTACTTATCCGGACTTCAAAGCTGGCTGCCCGGAAAAGCTTTGGTTTTGAATTTCCCGGGCTGGTCTATTTCTGTTGAGTTTTTATTTTATCTTCTTTTTCCGGTCTTGTATAATTATTTTTACTCAAAAGGGAATAAGAGGATTTGGCTGATTACTATTTTCATCTGGATCGTTACTCAGATTTTTTCGAATCTTTATGTCACTTCTTTGGCGTATAAAGGCCCGCATACGCTGAGCCATGAGTTTAGCCATTACTTTCCGCTTTGGCATATCAATGAATTTTTAGTAGGAAATCTGGCAGGATTATTTTTTGTAAAACACTTCAGGCAGAATAATCATGATATTAAGATTGTATTAATTTTCTTAGCCGTTTTATTCTCCTTAATTCTGATTCCGTTAAACTTTCACAACGGGCTGATGGCTGTTTTATTTGTTCCATTAATTTACCTGATTTCTAGCAACAATGGGTTTTTAACGAAAATATTTTCCCTAAAACCTCTGGAATATCTTGGTGAAATAAGCTATGCCGTGTATATTGTTCATATTCCGGTTCTGTATATTTTAAGGATGATTTTATGGGACTATTTTCAGATTCACGACAGCAATGAAGTATTCTGTATTTATATCCCGGTCTTGCTTTTGGTTTCGGCTATTTTGTATCAGACCGTGGAAAAACCTTTAAGAGATTATTTAAAGCGGGTGAAAATCGGATAAAATTTTTATTTTTGTTAAACATAAATGAATACACCATGTCTAAAATAATGTTCCCTGAAAATATTTTTACTCTAAAAAAATTAAATAATACCATAAGGGTTTCATAAAAAGAATATAATTTTTAAGAAGACTTTATGCTATTTAATTCAATAGGTTTTTTAATCTTTTTACCAATCGTATTTATACTGTATTGGTTTGTTTTCAATAAAAAATATCAGCATCAGAATGTGCTTGTTCTTGTGGCAAGTTTCTATTTTTATGCCTGTTGGGATTGGAGATTTCTCTTCTTGCTGATGTTTTCTATTGGTTTGGATTTCGTTTCCGGAATCATGATAGAGAAAAGCAAAAATAAAAAAGAGGCTACGTTTTGGCTGGCACTCAGCATTATCATCAATCTCGGTTTCCTAGGTTTTTTTAAATATTACAATTTTTTTGTAGAAAGTTTTTCTGATCTGTTGGACGGTTTTGGTTTTCATGCCAATGTATGGCTGTTGAAAATTGTACTTCCCGTCGGGATTTCATTTTATACTTTTCATGGGCTTTCTTATGTAATTGATATTTATAAAAAAAGGATTTCTGCAGAAAGAAATTTTATAGATTATGCTGTTTTCGTAAGCTATTTTCCTTTATTAGTGGCAGGACCTATTGAAAGAGCTACCCATCTTTTGCCACAAATTCAAAAAAAGAGAATATTTAATTATGAGCAGGCCGCAGATGGTATGCGACAGATACTTTGGGGGTTTTTTAAAAAAATGGTTATTGCGGACAATTGTGCACCATTGGTAAATGAAATTTTTGCCCATTATCATACGGAGAGTGCAAGCAATCTGGTTTTAGGAGCTGTACTGTTTGCTTTCCAGATTTATGGGGATTTTTCCGGATATTCCGATATCGCCTTGGGAGTTTCAAGATTATTCGGAATAGAATTGTTAAAGAATTTTTCGTTTCCGTATTTTTCGAGGGATATTGCTGAGTTCTGGAGACGCTGGCATATTTCACTGTCATCCTGGTTCAGAGACTATCTTTATATCCCTTTAGGCGGAAGCAAAGGAGGATTGATGATGAAGGTACGGAACACTTTTATCATTTTTCTTGTATCCGGATTTTGGCATGGCGCAAACTGGACTTTTATTATCTGGGGTGGGCTGAACGCCTTATATTTTATGCCTTTACTGCTAATGGACAGAAACAGACAGAACCTGGAAGTTGTGGCGATGGATAAAATTTTACCATCTTTTAAAGAAATTTTTCAGATCCTGGTTACTTTTTCGCTTACATGCTTTGCCTGGATATTCTTTAGAGCGTCGTCAGTTTCTCAGGCTGTCTCATATATCACAAAAATATTCAGTAAAACCATTCTTTCCATTCCTCCGCATTTTCCTTATAAAGTCATGGCATTAATCAGTGTAATGATTATTGTTGAATGGATCAACAGAAGCCGTTTTCATGGTCTTGAAATAAAAAGATTCAACCCTTGGCTCAGAAGAGGATTGTACCTGGTGATTATCTATATCATTCTCCGTTATGCTAATTTCGGGAATAATGAATTCATTTATTTTCAGTTTTAGTATGAAAAAATTTTTGTTCAAAATATCGTTTTATCTTTTAGGATGCATTGTCTTGTTTGCTGTCCTGGGATCTTTTGCAGATGGAAATACGGATGATAACTATATGCACTTTGCTGTTGAAAAACCTCATAATATTATTTTGGGTGACTCCAGAGGTTCACAGGCCGTGCAGCCACGAATTTTACAAGGAAAGCTTCAGCAAAAATTTGACAATTTTGCACTTAATGTTGTACAATCCCCTTATGGTCCTGTATATCTGGAAGCACTGAAAAGAAAGCTGAATCCTGATACGAAAAACGGGATCTTTATCTTGACTGTTGATCCCTGGAACTTATCTGTAAGTAAAACCTATACGGACGTATCTAAGGATCTTCCGGAGCGTAAAAATTCTCCTTTAGGAAATATGTGTAGCTATGATAGGTCTCCTAATTACGAATATCTTTTAAAAAACTATTCAAGAAGCTGGTTCAAAATTTTTACGGAACGAGAGAAAGCAGGAAGATCAAATACCTATCTGCACAAAGATGGGTGGATGGAAGTCAATGTTAATATGGAGAAAGACTCAGTGGAAAAAAGAGAGTTGTCAAAGCTGGAATTTTACAGAGATGATATTGCCAAAACACAGAACATATCCTCAAAAAGACTTACTGCTTTCGAGGATATTATTAAATTTCTTAAAAGTAAAGGGACTGTATATATCGTCAGAATTCCCGGCTCTGAAAGAACAATGCTGATTGAGAATTCTTATGCTCCGGATTTTAATGAGAGAATGAAATCGATCTCCCGAAGGCATTCAGTTCAATATTTCGACTTCTCTCCAAAGGCCAAAGATTACATCTACACCGACGGAAATCACATGTACAAAGAATCCGGAAAAGTTTTTACGGCTCAGATCGCAGATTCAATATTGGTGTATACAAAAAAAATCAAAATAAATATTCACGGAAATTAATATTATATAATCCGGAACGAATGCTTTTGTAATCTGTAATGAGGTATCTGGTAATCATTCCCCATTTTTTTAGGGTTGGGGCTAGAGCAATCTCGTAGCTTCGGTGCATTCTCCTGATGTGCAACTTTATATCTTCCGGAATCGTATTTTCTTGTTGTGCCCAGGTATTAACTTCATTCCAAAGGAGAACTCTTGTTGTGGCAGGTTTTATTTTTTTTGAATCTACAGCGGTAATTCTATTGCTTTCATGAACACCTCTTACGGCAACGGCTTTATCCAGAATTCCGGGATAGAGATCAAGATAGTAGGAAAGTCTGAAAAGAAATTCTGTGTCCTGATGAAGCCTTAAAGTTGTTTTAAAGAAAGGTTTTAGCTTTTTTACCATTGGTTCTCTTCGTATCGTGAGACAATCAATACTGAAAAGCCCAAAACTTCCCTTCATATTGAGCTGTCCGGGAAAAACATCTTTGGGATCATGCTTTTTATACACCGTGGTTAATTGGTCTCCGAAAAGACGATAATACTGTTCTTTTGCCTTTTCAGAATAATAGTGAACCCCTAATGCCCCATAAACTCCTTCAACCTTAGGATCTTTAAATAATTCTTTTTCCGCATCGAAACGGTTCGGAAGATAATAATCGTCTGCATCCAGAAATGCAATAAAATCTCCTGTGGCTTTCTCTAAGCCCAGATTTCTTGTTGGTCCTGCCCCGTGATTTCCTCGGTCGGGATGTTGAAAAAGTTTAACCCGATCATATTTTTCAGCCAATTGCCGGCAAACCTGCAATGCATTATCAGGCGACTGGTCCTCAACTAAAATCACTTCATATACTTCGCTAAACTGAAGTGCTGATTCTACAGCCTGGGTTACATATTTTTCGGCATTATAAACGGGAATAATTACGGAGATTTTCATGGAATAAAATGTGTATCTTAAATTATAGTTTTTCTGAAATTGATATTATATAAACCGGACCGGATACTTTGATAATCAAGAATTAAATATTTTAAAATCATGATCAGCTTTTTAGGATTTGAAGCAGTAGCAATATCAAAACTTCTTTTCATCCTTTGAATATGAATTCTGAAGTTTTCAGGCATTGATTCCTCTTTTTGTGCCCAATCGTGGACGTACCTCCACATAATGGATCTCGTTTTCGCAGGGATTTTTTTATTAATTCCGATTTCTGTTATTCTGTTTTCTTCATGAACCCCTCTTAAAGCTATTGCCTCATCAATAATTCCGGGATAAAGATTAAGAAAATAAGACAGACGGAAAAGAAATTCGGTATCTTCATGAAGTTTCAAATCAGGCCTGAAAAAGATCTGCATTTTATTGAGTAAGGGATTTCTTCTCACCGTTAAAGTATCAATACTGAACATCCCGAAGCTACCCTTCATATTGAGCTGTCCGGGAAAGACATCTTTTGGCGGGTGCTTTTCATACACCGTTGTAATAGAATTTCTGAAAACTTTATAATATTGTTCCTTGGCTTTTTCCGAATAAAAATGGACTCCCAGCGCTCCGTAAACGCCTTCTACTTTAGGATCTTGAAAAAGATCTTTTTCCGCGTCGAAACGGTTTGCCAGATAGTAATCGTCGGCATCTAAAAATGCAATAAAATCTCCTGAAGCTTTTTTTATTCCCAGATTTCTGGAAGCTGAAGCACCATGATTTGCCTTATCGGGATGCTGAAAAAATTTTACTCGATCATATCTTTCGGATAAGCTCCTGCAAACCTCCAGAGCATTGTCCGGTGATTGGTCTTCAATTAAAATAACTTCATATACTTCCTCAAACTGAAGAGCAGACTCCACAGCTTTGGTCACATATTTTTCTGCATTGTAAACGGGGATGATGACTGAAACTTTCATTTATCTGTAATAATTGAAACGGTATTTTGTTTTTAATATTTCAGGATTTTTTAGTCCTTCAATTACAATATTACAGTATTTTGTCAGTCCTTTTTTCTGAGCCAAATCATAAGACTTGTAGCTTAAGTAAATTCTTTTTTTATATTCAGATGGTAAATTGTTGGTTTCAGACCAATCTTTCAGAGACTTCCAGTAAAGAAGTTGCCTCTGGTTGTACTGAGGCGAATACTGGACAATTTTCGTTATTCTGTTGTCATCATGAATGCCTCTCATCGCAACAGCTTTATCAATAATTCCTGATTTCAGATAACAGTGGTAAGCCAGTTTGATAATAAAATCCGAATCCTGATGTACCCGAAGATTTTTGTTGAATGTAAGCTGGGCTCTTTTCAATGCAGATTTTCTGATGGTTAATGCATTCAAATGAAAAAATGTACCAAAAGTTTTGGAGGTTAAGCTTAACAATCCCCTGAAAACCTCTTCTCCTTCGGCAGGATAATGAACTGTTGTAAGCGGCGCGTCTTTGAATTTTATCTGATATTCCTGCTTTCCTTTTTCTGTAAGATAATCAACCCCAATTGCTCCAAAAACGCCTTCTGTTTTAGCATCTTTAAAAAGTTCTTTTTCTGCATCAAATCGGTTCGGAAGATAATAGTCATCGGCATCCAGAAAGGTAATGAAATTTCCGGTTGCTTTTTCAATTCCGAGATTTCGGGTTGCACCGGCGCCGTGGTTTTCTTTATCAGGATGTTGAAATAATTTTATTTTGGGATTTTCGGATGCTAATTTCTGGCAAATTTCCAGAGAATTGTCTGTCGATTTGTCTTCCACTAAAATCACCTCTTTTACTTCATCAAAATGTACGGCAGAACTGACCGATTTTTCAAGGAACTGCCCTGCGTTATATACCGGAATAATTACAGAAATATCCAACATTACAAAACATTTTGATTATTATGTGCCCAAAGAGCTAACTGAAGGATATTCCAGTGCTTATGGTCTTTATTTAAAAATTTCTGAGTCGCTTTAAAATCAATATAATTAAATATTTTCTGATCCGGATTTTTTAACAGATCATTTGATAAATTGATAAGGTTTTCTTCCTCAAACCAGCTTTTTACACTCATTCCAAACCCCTGCTTATGGCGTTGTCGGATAGTTTCTGTCCAATACGATCCCATCGCTTCACGAAGAATTATTTTATCATTTTCACTATCGATTTTTAACTGCTCAGGAAGCTGAATGCAGAATTCGGCGAAATCAATATCCAGGAAAGGTGTTCTTACTTCAAGAGAATTCGCCATGGCCATTCTGTCGGATTTTACCATCATATTACTGGGAACATAGCCTTCCAGATCTACTCTCATGATGTCATTCAATGAATCGGGATCAGGAGTGAAGCTATAAGGATATGAAAACGTTGAGGTTACTCCCAATGCATTTTTTTCTTTCGTGTTAAAAGCATTTCTCACATAATTCTGATGGAAATCGAGAATATTTTCGTGCTGAAGATTTTTTTGAGAAAGGAAAGAAATAGGTTTTATTTTCTGATATAAATTCAAGCCAAACTGAGCAATGATGTTTTTATAGCTGAAATGTTTTCTTAGTTGATTTTCAACCTTATAAAAATTGTAGCCGCCGAATAATTCGTCACCCACATCTCCGGAGAGTACCACAGTAAGATCTTTTCGGGCATTTCTGCAGATCTCAAAATGCGGAATAAAAGAAATATCGGCGAAAGGTTCATCGAAAAATGGGGAAATCTTTAACAGAGAAGTCGCTAAATCTTCTTTTTTCTCATGAACCTCAATATGATTGGTCTGATATTTTTCTGCAATTTCCTTGGCATATTTTAGTTCGCTGTTTTCATGGTCGTACCCAAAACTGATGGTGGTTTGTTTGGGAAGATATTCTGCTACTAAAGCTACAATAGACGAGGAATCGAGTCCGCCGCTTAAAAAACTTCCTACTTCTACATCTGCAATGAGCTGCTTTTGCACTGCTTTTTTCAGGAGGTAAGTAAATTCTTCCTGTGCATCTGATAAGCTTAAAATACGATCTTTTGCAGGCAAGCTGTAGTATCTTGAAATATTGATTTCTCCGTCTTTCCAGATCAACTGGTGAGCAGGAGGAAGGGTGTGGATATTTTTGTAAATACTGTGATACGTGCTTACATATCCGTATTGTAAATAATAAGAAATTGCTTCTTGGTTTACCTGGGGCTGAATTAATCCTGAAGCTAGGATTGCCTTGATTTCCGAGGCAAAAATAAACTCATTATTTTTTCCGATGGCATAGAAAAAAGGTTTCTCGCCAAATCTGTCTCTTGCGCAGAAAAGCTCCTGTTTCCCATTATCCCAGATGGCAAAGGCAAACATTCCCGGAAGATCATGGATGAGGTTTTCTTTTTTTCTCCGGTACATGGCCAAAATCACCTCTGTATCGGAACTTCCATGGAAAGGATATTCCGGATATTGGGCTTTGATCTCCTGATAGCCGTAAATTTCACCATTCAAGACAATGCATTCGTTCTTTGTGCTAGAAAACATCGGCTGTTTTCCGTTTTCCGAAAGATCAATAATGGAAAGTCTGCGATGTCCTAATGCCGCATTTTCATAAAATTCAAAATCGGAGGAGTCCGGACCACGATGTGCTATGGCATCTGTCATTCTCTTGAGTTCTTCCTGATAGTTTCGGGCATTATTGGTAATGATTCCGGCTATTCCACACATTTTTCTTTTTTCTTTTATTTTTTAGAGGGAATGTATAATGTAAATCTTCCGGTTTTCACAGTCTTGTAATCTTCCGGATGGTTTACAAACTTTAAAGGTACGATTTCTTTAGGATAGAAAGGATAGTCGTTGCTTTCAATATAAATGAAATCATCGGGAGTTTTACCTTCTTTTTCGATAATAAATTTAATATAATCTTTTAAGGTAAAATAATAATAAATAGGCGGTTTTGCATTTAAAATATACAGATAACCCATGAGATGATTACTGGAATAGATAACGTTCTTCTGATTTTCCAAATAAGGACGCAGATCTTCAATATCTTTTTTTCGGCCTTTATCTACATATAAATCGTAACCATTGATTTTTATTTTTTCTGTCTGTTCTGTGAACATAAAGTCTTTCCAGCCTTTCTCTTTCAGTAAGTTAGGGAAAACAAAACATTGATAAAGAAAAAAGGCGGTGAAAATACCATATACTTTACTGTTATAGATTGATAAAATAACAATAATTAAAGTTAAATAGTAATAAATACTATATGCCGGTCCTCTTACTTCAAAATAAGCTCCGGAACCAAAGGACAGTCCGAAAGGTAGTAAGGTGAGAACAATCAACATCGTTTTTTTCTCCCTACTGATTTCAGGTTCTAAAAAGTATCTGTAAATTAGTAAAGAGAATAAAATATAATTAATATATATGAATGGATATACAAAATAGGAGATAACGGAAAGAGTAGCTAAAGCAATTAAAATATAATTGGTATGCTGGATTTTATTTTTCGAGAACTTTATCAGATATCCAATTAAGGCTGAAGCGGGAATAATAAAAAATCCTAACACCTTCAGAATCCAGAATACAAAAAATCTTTTAGGGTGCTGTTTTGTATGGAACTTTTGGTAATATCTTATCCATTCAAACTGTGCAACAAATTTTGAGAAGCTTTCTATGCAGGTGAAATAGAAAAGAATACCTAAAATCCCGCCACCAATGATGTAAATAATCGGTTTCTTATCTTTTTTCCAGAAATTGTACAGCAAAAATAAAGCAATGGGTACAACTACAATAGTATGTGGAATTCCGTTAAATAAAACTAAACCCAGAAAAGCCCCTGAGATTATTAAAGGGAATAATTTTTTATAAATCAGATAAATAAAAATCAACGCCAAAGAAAGGTTAATCAGAATTGTATTTCCAATGTACTGATGCAGAACGATATTGCTCATTCCCCAAGCAAGAAAATTGAAACCTATTCCTAAAAATCCTAACAGGAAAGGATGAACTTTAAGTTGATAATATTTACTGGTAAAAAAATACAGTATAAAAGTAGAAATGTTTAATAATCCATACGTTATTACTCTAAATTTAAAAATGTTTTCAGTAAAGAGAAAATGAAATATTCTATAAAAGTTGGTAGAGTCTACGGTGGGTAAGCTTTGATGATCTTTATAGAGAAAAAGATAAAACACTTCATCATTGAAGATTAATCCTTTGTCAAGATTCGTATAGACTATAAATCCCATGAAAAAGCATCCAACGAGAAATAGCCAACTTAATATGTTTGTATATTTATCCTGTACCCTTTCCATACACTACTTTTTTTGTGCCCAAATACTAAATCCTGAAGCCACATTTTTACTCATAGGATAAAATTGAAATATTACGTCCAGAAATTTAATCGGGAACGTGAGAACCATAAAAAGTAAATAAAGTATGGTGTGAAGAGGCTTTATACCGAAAGAAAAAATTAGGGCAAACCATTCCTGTACCACCCAAAGCATCCCGGAAGTAGGACCTATCGGGGTTAATTTTAAAATATCAAACTCCCTGAATTGATGCTTCATCCCCTCGTAAGTAAATCTTTGAAAATCGTAAGGCGAGGCATGGAAAGGTTGCATAAAAGGAATAAAGCAGTATATTTTACCTCCTGGTTTCAAAATTCTATGAATTTCGGAGATTACTTTTTGAGGATTAGGAACGTGTTCTAAAACGGCAATATTAATAATGTAATCAACCGAATTATCTTTAAAAGGAATATTTTCAATATCACAAATGACATCTACAGTTTCATAAGGAAGTAAATCTACATTCAACAGATCTTCTCCCAAGTCAGAGCTGCCACTTCCTAAATTCAAGGCGACTACATTTTTGCCCTTAATTTCGTTTCTGATGATCTTTCTGATATCAAAAAGTGGTTGAGGGTATACAGGGCTTATAAATTCAATTAATAAATTATAAAACTTCCCGAATTTTTTTAGTTTATATTTAATCTTATCAAGAAAATCTGTTACAACCTCTTCCTGAACGGGAATAAAAATGTATTTTCCGTTTCTTTCCTCAAATTGATCTTTAAATATCTCAGGGTTAATTTTTTTCATCTAACGTACTTTAAAACTCATTAATTGTATTAATTATTTTTTGCTGTTGGGCTTCTGTCAGTTCAAAATAAAAAGGAAGCCTTAGCAGGCATTCTTCAAAATGATCTGAATTGTGAAGTGCACCGTTTTTATGTTTCTGGGTATAAAACTCACTTTTATGCAATGATAAATAATGGAATACAGCCAAAACGTCATTTTCTTTCAGTTTTTTAATAAGCGCCGTTCTGGAATCTAAATCCTTACAAACAATATAGAACATGTGCGCATTATTGGTCGCATAATCGGGGATAACAGGTAAAGTGATGTTTTTACAATCTTTAAGACCTTCAAAATATCTGTTCCATATCGCTAATCTTTTTTCCTGAATAGGATTGATATTTTCTAACTGAGCCCACAGAAAAGCTGAAATAATTTCACTGGGTAAAAATGAAGAACCGGTATCTACCCATCCATATTTATTGATTTCTCCGCGGAAAAACATAGAACGGTTGGTTCCTTTTTCCCAGATAATTTCGGCTCTGTTGATAAACTTTTCATCATTAATCGTCAGCATGCCTCCCTCTCCGGCAATTATATTTTTAGTTTCATGAAAAGAAAATGCTCCCAAATGGCCAATGCTTCCCAATGCTTTTTTTGTTCCGTCTTTGAAGGTGTAGAAACTGTCGATGGCCTGAGCCGCATCTTCAATCACGATGAGGTTGTATTTTTCTGCAATCTCAAGAATTTTTTCCATATCACAGGCAATTCCCGCATAATGAACAACAACGATCGCTTTTGTTTTTTCTGTAACTAAATTCTCTATTGTATTCGCATCAATATTAGGATTGTCGGGATAAGAATCTGCAAAAACAATATGGGCATTTTGCCGTACAAAAGGCAGAGCTGAAGATACAAAGGTGTAGCTGGGAACAATTATTTCGTCCCCGGCATTAATATCTGCCAGAATAGCACACATCTCCAGTGCATCGGTGCAGGAAGTGGTGAGCAATACTTTTTTGAAGCCATAAGTATCCTCAAAAAACTGCTGACATTTTTGGGTGAAAAGACCGTTTCCGGAAATTTTTCCGGTGGCTACGGCTTCTTCGATATATTTTGTTTCTTTTCCTGTAAGGTAAGGTTTATTGAATGGGATCATGTGGTTATTTTATTTTTCTTGCGGGGCTGCCAACATACGTTCCGGGCTCGTCAATATCTTTTGTTACTGTGCTTCCACCGCCAAGTTTAACATCATTTGTGATTTTTTTATTATCTATAATTGTGGAGTTGATTCCTAAAAAGCATTTCTCGCCCACTGTTACAAATCCTGCAATTTTTACCGCAGGAGCCAAAAAAGAATGGTCTCCGATTGTACTGTCATGTGCAATAACGCATCCTAAATTTAGAAGGCAATTTTCAGAGATTACCACATTTTTATCTAAAATGGTTCCGGGATAAATAACAGTTCCCGGCATTATTTTGCTGGTGATATCTTTAATTGTTGTTGAATGGATCATGTTTCCGAAAGGAATATCATTTTTGAATTGTAAATAAATCTCTTTCCTTTTTTCCAAGTGATTATAGCCGATACCAATCATCAACTCATCAAATTTTTTCTCTTCGAAAGCCTGATTAATTTTATCAGTAGCTCCTAATACCTGATATCCATTCTTTTCGGTATTATGCTCAAAATCGTCAAAAAATACAACTTTTTGATAATGGTTGTCCTGAACGGCAAAGTTGGCAATCTGCATTCCCAATTCGCCCGACCCGATTATGGCAAGTGTTTTCATTTTTGTAAAGATTTGGTTTTTAGAAAGTTTTTGGCGTTGGCCCCTTCATTAAAAATTAAATCTAAAATTGTAACGCCATGCTCAAAAGGTGAGTGAAGCTGAGCATATTCCGGATAGCCTGAATAATCGAAAAAATGAACATTGATGTCTGCCTCTTTAAACAGGTCTTCGTTCATATATACCCTGGCTGCAGGTCCGGAAATATATTCATTTCCATTAAGGTTTTTACAGATGTCCACAAGTCTTTGGGTTCTGTCCTCCACCAAGTTGAATTCTTTAGATGATCTGATATTGAAATCGATATCCAAAAAGTCACAAAGTTTATCCAGGAAATAGATGTTTACATCTGTAAGATATTCCTGAGTTGCATTAACGTATAATGACTGTACAAAATCTTTTACCTCAGCAAAGCATTTTGCACCCTTATAATTTTGTTTTAAGGTTTCCCAATGAGCCAGATTCCATTTATTGGAAACAACTTTTGTCTCGTTGATCTTTTGATGTAGAGATATTTTTTCAACGGGTATCGTGAGCCATTTCAGGCCTTTATCCGTTTTTATCATGTTTCTGTTTCTCCAGTCTCCTTTGGTGTATTGCATATCATCATACACAACAAAGACATCGCTGGCATTGATGAGATCAAAATAGCCCTTCCATGGAATATAGTTGGACTGAAGGATAAGTATTTTATTCATCGTTATTGTGTTTTATTTCTTCATCAATAATATATACAGGTCGGTTTTTCACTTCGTCGAAAGTTTTTCCGACATATAAACCCACAATCCCAATACAGCAGATAATGGCTCCGGACAAAAACCAGATGGATAAAATCAGGGAGCTATAGCCTGGTTCTGTAATTTTACCACGAAGAGTCTGAACCAAAAAGAATATGCCAACAAAAATGGAAAGCAAAGATATACTTCCTCCAAAGCTTACACATATTTTTAAAGGTTTATTAGAAAAAGAAACAATAATATTAAATGCCAAAGAAAGAAGTTTTGCAAAGCTGTAGTTACTTTTACCTTCGAACCTTTCATTATGTTCCACATTTACTTCATAGCGATTAAAACCAACCCAATTCACAAAAAGCGGGAAGGCCTTGATATAATCATTGACAGATAAAATACTGTTTATAACTTTCCTATGGTAGATTCCAAAATTAGCGACCTCATCATTCACCTTCATGTCGGTAAGATAGTTGAACGTTTTAATGAAATACTGAGAAGAAATTTTTTTTATAAAGTTATCTTTTCTTTCTTTTCGCTTAGCCTGTACCATATCATAGCCCTCAATGGCTTTGTTATAAAGCTTTTCTATTTCCTTTGGCTGATCCTGCATATCACAATCCATCACCACAATCCAATCACCTTTTGTTTTGCTTAAACCGGCCATAATGGTTGGGTGCTGTCCGAAATTACGGCTCAGCCTGTATACTTGAAGCTTGGGATTTACTTTTGCAAGGGATTTCATTACTTCCCAGGAATTATCGGGGCTGCGGTCGTCAACAAGAATGATTTCATAATCTTCGCCAATCTTTTCAGCAACTTTTGAAATCTCGGAAACCAGAAGGGGTAATATTTTCTCTGCGCGATAAACAGGACTTACAATACTAATCATGAATGTTTAGGGACAATAAAGTTTTTTTCATTTTTTTCAATCTACCACATTTTGAATGATAAAAATAATCCTTTTTTCTTATAGATCGAGAAAACAATGTGCATCATTTGTTATTTTTTCTTTAATTTTTATTAATTCGGCTGTGTTTTTCTTGATGCTGTTATAACTTTTGTAGTGTTTTTTTGCCTTACTTATATTTCCTGTAAGAAAATTTTTAAAAATACTTTGAAGTAAAGCTTTCTTTTCCTGCTGTAAAGCGTTTGGGAAATTTGGATTCAGGATTTTTGTTTCTATTGAAAGATCTTTGTATTTGGTATAATCTACTTTATCCAGAGACTGTTTGCCGTCATGCACAACTTTGCTTGAAGGAACCAGCAGGATTTTCTTTTTATGATAATGCAGCCTGTTAACATATTCATTGTCTTCACCATAATGAAAAAAGAAGGGATTAAAACCACCCACAATTTCTATTGTGCTTTTGGGCATTAACCAATGGGCTGCGTTTACAAAATCAAGCTCGTAGGCAGGTTTCAAGGTCTGAAAATACAGGTCGGAAATCAGTCTGGTCTTATCACAGGTATAAGAGATGTATTTATCCAAAAAAATATCCAGCTTTTTCTCTGTTCCGTCAATATGCATCGGGCTTATAATTCCGATTTCTTCTTTATTTTGATGAGAATTGTAAACGTTCAAAAGTTTTTCAAGGCTATCTTCGTAGAGCCAGGCATCCTGATTCATTAAGTAAACAAAATCGGCACCTTCTTTATAAGCCTGTTCTATTCCAATGTTGTTGGCTTTTCCGAATCCTAAGTTTTTTTCAGACTGTAGGAAAGACACTTCAGGAAAATGACTTTTTATATAATCTTGGGTACCGTCTGTGGAACCATTATCAATAACAATACAATGTACAGGAACAGAAGATTTTCTAAGGCTGGTAAAGCATTTCTCTGCCCATTTCATGGCATTATAAGTAACGATAATGAAATAAATTTTAGGCATGTGTGTTTATTAAATATATTTTTCAGCTAAAGTCTTTAAATATTGATCTGAATTTATTCCTTCAAAAAAAATATTTGTGGTTTCATCAAATTCCACTTTGTAAAAGTCTCCTTCCTCAGATTCGGTATAATCTGCATCTTTCTTTATCTGTTGCTGGATAGCATCGATAATTTCTTTTAAATCATAATAATAGGGATAAGCGAAATTAAGTGTTTTATTCTTTGTGTCGATACAGTTGGTGTATAAAAATTTTGCAATATCATCAATATCCAGTAAAAGCCTTCTTGCTTTGTTATGCACTTTAAACTGAATGTTATTTGTAATCTGATTTTTCAGAAAATTAAACAAAGTATTCGGATTTCCGCCATTTCCTACGATATTTCCGATTCTCAGGATCAGGTAATTGTCACAATTGTTTTTAATATAATCTTCAATATGCAGTTTGTGCAAAACATACTGGCTGTCCTGCTTAGATTGGTCGTTTACACTTAAGGTAGAAAAATATACCAGCTTGCTTGTGCTATTAGCCTTAATACTATTTTTTAAAAGTGAAAATTCTCTTTCAAATTCTGAACTTCTTGTTTCCAGGGAATTGGAAACTCCCGAAGCAAAGAATAAAATATCTTCGGAGTCTATGTTTTTTAGTGAATTTGCGACAAGGCCAGAACCAACTATCATAAATTTTTAATCTTTTTGTGAATGGTTTATCTTTTTATTAATACTTGATGCATAGCTCAGATAGTTAAAATATTTTTTAAAAATAAGTTTTTTATCAGCAAAACTCAACTTTCCTGATGGATAAAACCTAAAAGTGAACAGTAAGTTTTTGAGATTAACAGGGTAATAGCTAAAATATTTATATAAAAAGCTAAGGAAAACGTTTTTCTCAACTTCAGAATCAAAATTCTTGTGAAAAGTTGCTTTTAATTTTTCTTTAATGCGAATATTGGCATCCAGCCACGTCTTGTCAAGATTTCCGGAAGAAAAATGTTGTACAAGAATATTGTTAATAATATAATTATCAAATTTTTCTGAAGCTCTCAAGCTAAAATCCAGATCATAGCCATGAAATCCGGATACATCTTCGTCAAATAGAATTTTCTTGTAATGCTCTTTAGCAACTGCTAAAAAAACGCCGTCAATAGCAAAAACTTTAGTTCGAAGTTTATTTGCTGAAGTGATGGTAGTGTAATCGGTATTTTTTTTATTTCCCTGCAGGATATTCACAAAATTATATTTCTCTGCCACAGTCCAGCTCGAAGGAGCGTGGGGAACGTATGAAGATCCTGCAACTCCTATTATGCCGGTACTTTCTTGGTTGATGTGATCTATTAAAAGACTACCCCAATTTTGTGTATGAAAAATCAAATCTTCATGAAGAAACAGAAGATTCTCGAACTTTGCTTGCTCTGCGCCAGAATTATAGGCCTTTGTAATACTCATCAAATTCGGATTCCATATCTGGATAATCTCATACTGAAAACCATCTCCGATTGTCTCGCTAATATTTTTAGTAAGCTGATCAAAGTAATGTTTTTGATAGGATGAAATGATAATGGAAAGCATTATTTTCTAATTTTTCTAATTATTTTTTTTAAAATAGATTCGTTTACAGCAGCTGTAAGTTTCCTGTTATCTTCTTTAAGTTTTTTGTTTTGTTTTACCAGATCGAAAAAATTTCCATAAATTCTGTAATATTCTTTTTGATGTTTATTGAAGATATAATTAAAAGCCTCTTCTTTTTGTTGTAGATTTTTATTAATGTTGACATCTCTGGAAGAATCTTTTCTACGATAATAAAATCCTAAATAATCTAAACGTGTTACTTTTTTTTCAGAATTTTTTAAAAGTTCAATCCAGAAATCCCAATCTTCAAAACCATGGATAAGTTTTTCATCATAGCCTTCTGTTTTTTGCCAAGCTTCCTTTTTAAAGAATCCTGAACAAAAAATAAGATTGTTTAAAAGTAACTGTTCGTAAGAAAAATCATCGAGAATGAAATCGTCATTCACATTGCCGAAGAAAGCTGCTTTGCAGTAAATAACATCCGGATTTTTATGAAACTCTCCGGAAGCAAGCTCTAAATATTCTGATGCTATCTTATCATCACCATCCAGTGGCAAGATCCATGTTGCTGATGCATTTTCTATTCCTAAATTTCTGGCTGAAGATACCCCGCCATTTATTTTTGCAAGATATTTGAATCTTGAATCCTTCTGCGTCCAGGTTTGAGCCACTTCTTTTGTGTGGTCTGTGGAGCCATCATCAATAATGATACATTCCCAATCTGTATAAGTTTGGTACATTACAGACTGCAAACATTCATCAAGATATTCAGCCTGATTATATGCAGGAACAACGATTGAAATTTTAGGATGCATGTTTTTTTCTAATGTAATATATTTGTTTTAAGGCTTTTAGGAACTTTATGGGCTTTAATTTTCTTAGATAATAAAAAATAATTCGAGCATCTAAATTATAATTTTTAATATAACAATGGTAAAGATAACTTTCTATAACTGAATCGATAAATTGATAATTAAAACGGTCGGCATATTTTATAATGAGTATTCTTTTTAATTCGTGATCGGCTTTTAATTTTTCCTCTAAATTACTTTCTGATCCGGAAATACTCGCTTCGGAAATTCTTACTTTTACTTTTGTACTATTGACGTAAAGTATTTTTTTGAAGTCTGAAAATGAAAGTATGGCAAGATCATCACTTCCCCATGCTAAAGGCAGTTTTTCAAACTTGTACTGTAAATAAAACGATCTCTTGAAAATATTTTCGGATAAACTGCTTCTGATTTCGTTGTTATATTTTTTTATAAAAAAGTCCGTTGCACTTATTTCTTTAAAAGGATAATTAAAATCTTCAAGTATTTCATCCCTATCATTGATCCATTGATGAGAAAATTTTATAACAGATATACTTTTATCTTCTGCAGTGTGAAGATTTTTATAAAATTCTTCTACGAAGTTTTCCGAAATGGTATCATCATCACCAAGAATCTGAAACCAATCTTCTTTTACATTTTCTAAGACTCTTTCCCATTGTAGTGCTAAATTTTTGCCTCCTAAATTATTCGTATACTCAAAATAATGATATTTTTCCGGTGTAAAATGTTTTTTTATGATTGGGAGCGGATTTTCAGAACTTGCATCATTACCTATATATAACGCGAAATTTTTATTGCTTTGCGAAGCAATAGACTGTATTGTTTTTTCAAAAAAATCTATTTTGTAATAGGGGATTACTATGGCGAGCTTATTTTGTTTATTCAAAATCTTTTATTAAGTTTTAAACAATACTTTGTAATCAAATCTTACTATAATTTTGTTTTATATTTAGAATATTATTTTTTTAGTTTTTTGTAGATCTTTTCAATCATCTTATGTCTTCTAGTTGCTAATAATTTGGCATTGACGATATATTGATGTTCAATTTGAGAAATTATATTGTATAGATTTTTATAAAATATTGCTTTTATATTTGGGTCTTTTTCAAGAGAGTATAGATTGGCATAAAGTAACGAATTGATTTTTAATTGTTTAAATTCGTCTAGTGAGCTGAAAATTCCAACACCATATCTATACACACACATTTCATCTTCCAAATATCCAATTTTACCATACTTTGTTAGAATCAGATATAAAAAGTAATCACCAATAGGAGTATTTTGAAATTCTAAACTATTAAGCTCATTTAATTTGATATTTCTGAATAATACACTCGGGGTATGAATATAATTCGAATTTTCGGCTAAGGTTTTTCTAAGTTCATAGTTTTCTGGAATTTTTGTAATAAAATCTTCAACAATTACTCCATCGGTTTTCAGTATTTTGACTTTATGGAAACAAAGAATATAGTCTTCATTTCTCTCTAAAAAATCGACCTGCTTTTTCAGCTTTAAAGGATCTGTCCAGTAGTCATCACCCTCACATAAAGCAACATATTTTCCGGTTGATTGAGATATTGTCCATGCAAAATTAGGAATAGCTCCTTTATTTTCGGTATGTCTAATATATTTTATCCAAGAGCCGTTTGGATGAGTGTCTATTATTTTTTTTACAATAATTTCAGTATTGTCGGGAGAACAATCATCGGAAATGAGAAGTTCAATCTCAGCGTCTAATACTTGAGACAACACTCCGTTAATGCTTTCCTCAATATACTTTTCATGACCGTAGGTGATCATCACCACACTTACTAAAGGTTTCATCATTGGCTCTGTTTTATAATTTTTGAAGGGACACCTACTGCGGTACAATGATCCGGCAAATCTTTAGTAACGACCGTTCCAGCACCTATTATTACATGATTCCCAATCGTTATATCGGGCAGTATAATTGTGCCGGAGCCAAGCTGGCAAAAGTTTCCAATTGTTACTCTTCCTAATATTTTGACATCCGGAGAAATTTCTACAAAATCGCCAATGGTAACATCATGAGTTACAATTGAATTATAATAAATAATAGATGCCTTTCCGATGGTTACATCATTGGAAATTTTTACTCCATCTAAAATATTTGCACCTTCCCCTATTTTTATTCCGTAAGATCCGATATCTGCTTTTGAGCTAATTGTGGAAGAAAGTTCTCCACGAATATGGATAAATTTATCAGCTAATTTCTTTCTTAAATATGGATTTCCAATTCCTAAAGTAAATCTTTTATCGACAGTTCTAAAATAATGTTCTGCCTTTTCCATATTTTTAAGAATAGGAAATTTTTCATAAAGTAGATCTGCATTTTCGTTTACGTCATCATAAAAAACTAAATCTTTCAGTTCATTTTTCTGATGACATATTTCGAGAATTTCTTTGGCAAAACCTTTAGCACCTACGATCAGCATAATTAATTATTTTGTGTTCTTAACATTATGCGAGCTATAAGTTCCACTTCTTCAAAAGTAAGATCGTAGTAAAAAGGAAGGCAAAGAACTCTTTTCGCAATATCTTCGGTAACCGGCAATTCCACCTTAGGAAGATAGGGTAAAGCGGAAGCAAGACTTGGGTAAAAATATCTTCTTGTAAAAATTTCCTGCTTATCCATCTCTGTTTTAAGTTTAAGGAGTAATTCCTCACTTTCTAAAATTACCGGATAGTACGCATGATTATTATTTGCCTTAGAATGCCAAAATGGTTGTACCGCTTTTAAATTTTTAAGCTTTTCATCATAAAGATTAGCTAATGCTGTTCTTTTTTCAGAAATTTCAGAGATATATTTCAGATTTACAAGTCCCATTGCTGCATGAAACTCGGAGTTTTTCCCATTAAGCCCCAATTCTGCAAAGGAATCAAATCCTGAAATCCCAAAATTTCTAATGTAGGCCAGCTTTTTCAGCAGTTCCGGATCTTTAGTGATTAGTAAACCACCTTCAACACTATGGTAGAGTTTGGTTGCGTGTAAAGAACAGGTTGAAACATCACCATAATCAAAGATAGATCTTCCATTTACTTCTACTCCGAAAGCGTGTGCCGCATCGTAGATCACTTTTAGATTATGTTTTTTAGCTATCGCATCAATGGCTTCTACATCACATGGGTTTCCATAAACATGAGTAGCGAGAATTGCACTTGTTTTTTCTGTGATTGCTTCCTCTATTTTTTTGGGATCAATGCATAGACTTTTAGAGTCGATATCCACAAAAACAGGAGTACATCCTTCCCAGACAATTGAACTTGTGGTTGCAATAAAAGAAAATGGAGTTGTAATTACCTCACCAGAGACTTCCAATGCTTTTATAGCCATTTGGATAGCAACAGTTCCGTTGGTGACAAAAAGCAAGTGCTGTACATTGAGATGATCTTTAAGCTCCATCTCTAATTGACTTGCTAGGGGCCCCATATTGGTTAACCAGTTTCTTTTCCAGATACCGTCTATATATTTTT
Source organism: Chryseobacterium arachidis (assembly GCF_900129245.1). Classification (GTDB taxonomy): domain Bacteria; phylum Bacteroidota; class Bacteroidia; order Flavobacteriales; family Weeksellaceae; genus Chryseobacterium; species Chryseobacterium arachidis. The sequence continues at coordinate 305,761 of NZ_FQUT01000002.1, read as the reverse complement.
GATATTCTTCCTGAGGCGGAAGAAAAGGTTGTGTCACGGGAATCATAAATAAATTTTAATGTAAAGTTATGATATTTTCACTATCAAGCTCGAAAGGTATCCACTGTTCTTTTTCACCCCCCACTGTAAATTCAATAATATTGTTAATTCGAAGATGGGGTGATTCTGTAGCTGCCTCATATAATCCTACATCAAGAATATATTTTCCTAAAGTGAAAAGTGGATTTTTGATTGTTGTTTTATAAATCAATCTGTTGCCTTTATTTACGTCTTCTTTATATTCTTTAACAGTAATTCCTGCAATTGGTTTCTGCTCTTTATCCTTAAATTCCAAGTATAACAGAGGCAGTTCTTCAATAGGCTTATTAATTTTGAACTCAAAAGTGAGATTAAAATCTTGATGCCGCCGTATTTCGTTATTTACAAGATCCGATTTTGCGGAAATAAGTTCGAAAGTTTGGCTATTATACACCGTATTTTGGCTGTTGTTGGAAAATTTATTATAATACAGTTGTACTCCTTTTCCTATTTCTTTTCCTTGGTATTCAACCTTACCATGATCCATCAAAATGATTTCATTGCATATTCTGGATACCATAGGCATACTGTGCGAAACAAAGATAACAGCGGTATAAGGAAGTAATTCGTCTATTTTACTAAAACACTTCAAAACAAATCCTAAGTCACCTACTGCCAGTACTTCGTCAATAATTAAAATATCAGGTTCTAAATGGGCAGCAACGGCAAAACCTAAACGAACCTTCATTCCGGAAGAATAGTTTTGCACTGGTGTATCTATAAAATCTCTTATTTCTGAAAAATCAATGATTGATTCTATTTTTTCTTCAACCTCCTTTCTGGTAAATCCTAAAATGGAAGCATTGTTATAAATATTTTCTCTTCCTGTAAGTATAGGATTGAAGCCCGCACCTAATTCGATAAGAGCGCCAATTTTACCTTTCATTACAATTTGCCCTTTGTCGGGAGCATATAATCCGTTCAAAACTTTTAAGAGGGTAGATTTTCCGGCACCGTTGTGACCAATCAGCCCGATACATTCGCCTCTCCTCAGCTCAAAGCTTACGTCTTGAACGGCCCAAAATTCCTGGGGACGCAAATCTTTATTTACTTTTAAGCCCAGGGTACTGCGGATGATATCCGAAGCTCCATATTTAAGTGAACTCTTCAGATTTTTACTGAATTTTTTTGATACGTTCTGTGCTGATACTAATACCTCTTTATCTTTCATTATCCTGCAATTTTTTCTATTACTATCGGCATCGATTTCCTGAAAATCACTAAGCCTATTAATAAAACAATAAGGCTAATCGCTGTTAAGATCACTGTAAATAACAGAGACTGTGCTTCCATACCTACCAATGTATTTCGGGTATCATTGATAATATATGTTAAAGGATTTAATTTAAACAAGAATTTAAAAATACCCATTTTAGGAACAGCATATACTACCGGGGTTAGGTACATTAAAAAAGGAATACCTGTGGTTAATACTTTACTTATATCGGTATAGATTAATCCTAATGGAGTAATAATGAGCCCAATGGTAAAAGCAAAGACTGTTAAAGCAATAATATAAAAAGGAAAAAGAAGTAAACTCCATGATGGTGCAATCTGATATATTATCAAAATAGCAACAGCAGGAATCATTTTTATCGTTAAATTAAAAAAAGTAGTGTACAATCCTTTCATTAATAATGCTTCTTTTGGAAAATTAATTTTGGAAATGATTGCTCTTCCTGCATTTACTGAGTTTATAGGGCTTTGTAATGCTTCGGCAAAAATATTCCATATTGTTGTACCCAATATCACAAAAACAGGGTAAGGTATTCCTCCTGGCGAATTTACACTCACAACTCCTGAACCATTTAAAAATAGCCAGATTAAGGAATTGACAATTACGGGAGCCAGTATCCAGAAAAAACCTAACAGAGATTGCCTATGTTGAGACTGTATATCTCTTTTAGTCATTTGATAGGCTAAAAAGTTAGACGATTTAATATCCCTGTAAATGAATTTAAGTTCTTGAAAAAAATGTGTTTTTTTGTCAGATGTGTATACTACGGTTTTCAAAGTAGATTTTTTTCAAATTTATGATAATTAATTTCGTTATTCTGTTGTGTGAATAATTCTTCATACATTGAAATTAGAAACTAATATATTAATCTTTAGTGTAATTAACAAAAACTATTGACTATAAAAGCCAATAGTTTCTATAATATCAAAATATTTGAATTATTTGTTGATTAGTTGCTTAAGGTACTCACCATACCCGCTTTTTCCATATTTGGTAGCGGTTTCCAGTAATTTCTCTTCGTTAATGAATTTGTTTCTGAAGGCTATTTCTTCAATACATCCGATTTTGAAACCCTGTCTTTTTTCAATTACTCGTACAAATTCTGAAGCGTCGTTAAGGGAGTCGAATGTTCCGGTATCCAGCCATGCAGTTCCTCTGTCCAAAACACCCACTTCAAGTTTCCCATTTTGAAGGTATACATTATTCACGTCAGTGATTTCAAGCTCGCCTCTGTGGGACGGTTTAATATTTTTCGCAATATCTACCACATCATTGTCATAGAAATAGAGTCCCGGAACGGCATAATTTGATTTTGGCTGTAAGGGTTTTTCTTCAATAGAAACGGCTTTTAAATCATCATCAAATTCTACAACACCATATCTTTCAGGGTCTGAAACGTGATAGGCGAAAACTACTCCTCCATCAGGATTTGTTTTGTTTTTCAATAAAGTTCCCATTTCTGAACCGTAGAAAATATTATCCCCCAAAACCAATGCTGCCGCATCATTCCCAATGAATTGATCTCCTAAAATGAATGCCTGTGCAAGACCATCCGGACTTGGCTGAACTACATACTCGATATTACAGCCGATTTGTGATCCGTCACCTAAAAGCTTAACGAACCCAGCCTGATCATGTGGAGTCGTGATAATTAAAATATCTTTAATCCCTGCCAGTAATAAGGTAGACAGCGGATAGTAGATCATTGGCTTGTCGTAAACAGGCATTAATTGCTTGCTCACGGCGATCGTAAGAGGGTAAAGTCTTGTTCCGGAACCTCCGGCTAAAATTATACCTTTCATCTATTCTTGTGTGTTATTAATTGTATTGTTTTTCGTAATATTTCTGATAATCTCCACTGGTTACATTTTCCAGCCATTCTTTGTTTTCCAGATACCAGTCGATGGTTTTTCCTAAACCTTCCTCGAAAGTTACAGAGGGTTTCCATCCAAGATCAGAGTTCAGCTTTGTAGCATCGATAGCGTAACGTTTATCATGACCGGGTCTGTCTTTTACAAAAGTGATTAATTTCTCAGAGTAACCTTCTTCTCTTCCTAGTTTTGCATCCATTTGCTTGATTAGTTCTTTTACCAAATCAATATTCTGCCATTCGTTGAAACCTCCGATATTGTAAGTTTCTCCGGTTTTAGCTTCATTGAAAATCTGGTGGATTCCTTTGGCGTGGTCGATGACAAATAACCAGTCTCTCGTATACTTTCCGTCACCGTATATCGGCAAAGGTCTTTCATTGATGATATTTGAAATACAAAGAGGAATCAGTTTTTCGGGGAAGTGATTCGGTCCGTAGTTGTTAGAGCAGTTTGAAATAATGAAAGGCATTCCATAGGTATTTCCGTAAGCTCTTACCAAATGATCAGAAGCCGCTTTTGAAGCTGAATATGGAGATTGCGGATCATAAGCCGTAGTTTCTAAGAAAAAACCGGTTTCTCCTAAGCTTCCATACACTTCGTCTGTGGAAACATGATAAAAAAGGTTGGTTCTTTTTTCGTCCGGAAATCTTCCGTGAGTATGATCCGGATTTAACGTCCAGAATTCTTTGCAAAGATTCAAAAGGTTGGCAGTGCCGTTTACGTTTGTATTGATGAATGCCATCGGATCGGTAATGCTTCTGTCCACATGGCTTTCTGCAGCTAAATGTACAACGGCGTCCGGATTATATTTTTCGAATACTTTTCTTAGTTCTTCAGGTTTTGTGATATCGGCTTTTTCGAAAACATAATTAGGCTCATTTTCAATGTCCTTTAAGTTTTCAAGGTTTCCGGCGTAAGTAAGCGCGTCAAGATTGATGATCGTTGTTTCAGGATTGTTTTTTACAAACTCTCTTACAACGTGTGATCCAATAAAGCCGGCTCCTCCGGTGATAATAATATTTTTCATATTTATAATATACTTTTAGCGTTTGCTAATTGTTGTATTTTTTTTACTCTTAACTTGATTCTTACTGAATGGTTTTACGGCCAATACTCTTATAATAAAAACCGTTTTGTTCGGGAATTTCCAGTGGGTACATGTTTCTTCCGTCGAAAATAGCCTTGTTATTCATTTTCTGAGCCATTAATTCAAAATTAGGATTTTTAAATTCCGACCATTCTGTAGCAATGAATAAGGCGTCTGCATTTTCAAGTGCTTCATACATGCTTTTCGCATATTGAATCTTGTCTCCTAAAAGTTTTTGAACATTGTTTTCTGCAACGGCATCATATGCAACGATTTTGGCTCCTTTTTCTAAAAGTAATGCGATATTGTCTAATGAAGATGCTTCACGGATATCGTCAGTATTCGCTTTGAAGGCCAATCCCCACATGGCGATCGTCTTTCCTTCAAGATTTCCACCGAAATATTTTTCAATTTCAGAAACAAGGATTACTTTCTGGGCTATATTTACGTTTTCAGTTGCTTCTAAGATCTGAAAATTAAAATCTTCCTGCTTTCCGGATTTTATCAATGCCTTCACGTCTTTCGGGAAACAGCTTCCTCCGTATCCGATTCCCGGAAACAAAAATCGTTGGCCAATTCTGTCGTCACTTCCCATCCCTAATCTTACTTTATCCACGTCTGCGCCTACTTTTTCACAATAGTTGGCAATCTCATTCATAAATGTAATCTTTACGGCTAAGAATGAGTTGGCTGCATATTTCGTTAACTCAGACGATTTTTCGTCCATGAAAATAATCGGAATCCCTGTATTGGTAAAAGGCTGATAAATTTTAGCCATAATATCTTTAGCCTTGTCAGAACTGGATCCTACAACTACTCTTGCAGGATTCATAGAATCGTCCACGGCAAACCCTTCTCTTAAAAATTCAGGGTTAGAAACTACGTCAAAAGGGATTTGCGTTTTAGAGGCAATAACTTCTCTTACTTTGTCGGCTGTACCTACCGGAACAGTACTTTTATTCACAACGACTTTGTATCCCGTCATCATTTCTCCGATGTCGTTAGCTACTTTCAGTACATAAGAAAGGTCTGCCGAGCCGTCTTCTCCAGGAGGAGTGGGTAAAGCTAAGTAAATAACTTCGCTTTTATCTAATGCTTCTTTTAAATCGGTTGTGAAAAACAATCTTTCTGCCTGAATATTTCTCAGAAACATCTCTTCAAGATTCGGCTCATAGATGGGAACTACGCCGTTTTTCATGCCTTCTACTTTTTTCTCATCAATATCCACACAGTATACTGAATTGCCAAGCTCTGCCAGGGTAGTTCCTGTAACCAATCCTACATAGCCTGTTCCTACAATAGTAATATTCAAAATGTATGTTTTTAAAAATTTAATCACAAAAATAGTAAAAATACCATCACCAAAGCTTTTAACTTGAGTGTAAATGAAATTTAATATAATACCATGGTTTGATTAATACTTTTAATTGTATTAAAATGAAAAAAAGTACAGTTAATGGAGGTTTCGTTGTATTCGATTAAGTAAATCGAGTATATTGTTGCCAAATATATTATTCTTTTGCTTTTTTATGATTTATGAAAATATATAAGTTATTAAGCTGATTATGAGTCTTATTTGGATGTTTTATAAAAAAGTTGTATATTTGCAGTGGATTTACGGAAAAACATGGGAAGGCCTTCGGAAGAAAGCCTTTTTTCGTACGGTAAATCAAGATTTTAAATAACGTATGGAGTTTAGAAAAAGAATTGAAGAATTATTAAATGAATTCCTTGAGACCAGAAAAGATTTATTTCTTATTGATTTAAAATTTTCTGCAGGGGATGACATCACAGTGATTTTAGATGGCGACAACGGGGTTTCTTTACAGGATTGTCTGGATGCAAGCCGTGCCATAGAATTCAATATGGATCGTGAGGAGCACGATTTCAGCCTTCAGGTAATGTCTGCAGGATTGAGCGAGCCTTTGGCAACTCCGAGACAGTTTGCTAAGAATTTAGGAAGAGAAATTGAAGTTTTACTGAATGACTCAGAAAAAATTGAAGGTGAATTAGCAAAAGTAGATGAAGAAAAGATCACGCTTATTCTGCGTTACCGCAAGCCGAAAGATATCGGGAAGGGGAAAGTAGATGTGGAGGAGGAAAAAGAAATTCCGTACTCTGAGATTAAGAAAGCATTAGTAACAATTAAATTTTAAAAGAAAAAAGAAAAAATGGACAATATAGCGTTGATTGAATCCTTTGGTGATTTTAAAGACGAAAAAGGGATCAGTAAGATTGATCTTATGGCAATTATTGAAGATTCACTGAAGACACTTTTGAGAAAAAGGTACGATTCGGATGACCACTTCGATGTGATTGTAAACCCTGATAAAGGAGATTTTCAGATATTTTTAAATAAAACAATCGTAGAAGACGAAATGTCGGAAGATGATGATTTGGAAATTGAGATCTCTGAAGCCAAGAAAATCGACCCTACTTTCGAAGTAGGTGAAGACTTTACAATGGAAATTCCTGTTGCCCAGTTGGGGAGAAGAAATATCCTTACTTTGAAGCAGATTTTGGCTACGAAATTGCAGGAACACAACAATGCAATGTTGTACGAGCAGTTTAAAGATAAAATCGGGGAGATTGTAGTAGGAGAGATCCACCATATCCGTCACAAGCACGTGATTTTGTTGGATGATGAAGGGAACGAATTCATTTTGCCTAAAGAAAATCAGATTCCGTCGGATTTCTTTAAAAAGGGTGAGAATATCAGAGCTATTGTTGAAACAGTAGATTTCAAGGGTTCAAAACCACAGATTATTATTTCCAGAACTGCGCCTAAATTCTTGGAGAAATTATTAGAGCTGGAAATTCCTGAAATTCAGGACGGAACCATTATCTTGAAAAAGGTAGTGAGAATTCCTGGTGAGAAGGCAAAGATCGCAGTGGATGCTTACGACGACAGAATCGATCCTGTAGGAGCTTGTGTGGGTGTGAAAGGTTCGAGAATTCACGGAGTGGTAAGAGAGTTGAAAAATGAGAACATCGATGTTATTCAGTGGTCGAAAAACCCTGAGATTTTGGTGAAGAGAGCTTTAGGAAATGTTACCATCAATAAAATTGACATCAACGAGGACAGTACTTACGCATTAGTATATACGCCGGTTGAAGAGATTTCTAAAGTAATCGGAAAACAAGGTCAGAATATCAGACTTGCTTCTTGGTTGTCAGGTTATGAAATTGATGTACACAGAGAGTCCAGCGAAGATGATGATGTTGAATTAAGAGAATTCAATGATGATATCGAGCAGTGGATTTTGGATGAATTTAAGAAAGTAGGTCTTACTACTGCAAAATCGGTTCTGGATAAAGAAACTGAGAGCTTACTGAATATGGTTGATCTTGAAGAGGAAACAATTGAAGAGGTGAAACGTATTCTGAGAGAAGAATTTGAAGATTAAGATTTTTAAATAAATTTTAATAAACAGTAAAAAAGAAATACTTTAATTTTAAGAATTAAAAAACAGTAAATAATATAGATGCCAAAAATTAGATTAAATAAAGCGGTTAAGGAATTCAATATTTCGATGTCCAGATTAGTAGAATTTTTACAAGCTAAGGGTATCGAGGTTGAAAGCAATCCTAACGCTCAATTGGAAGAAGCGGCATATTCTGCATTGGAGGCTGAGTTTGCCAAGGACGGCGAACAAAGAAAGGCTTCCCATGAGGTGGTGATCACAAAAGTTCCGGAAGAAAAACTGGAAATTGAGGAAAAGAAAACCCCTGAAGTAATAAGAGCTAAAGCAAACAAGCCAGAAACTAAAATTTTAGGTAAAATAGACTTAGAGCCTAAAAAACCTGAAATTGAAGAAACTCCTGCTCCAAAACCGGAACCTGTGGTAGAAGAGAAGAAAGAAGAAGTTGCCCCTGCTCCTGAAGTAAAAGCAACTCCTGAGAAACAGGAATTCAAAGTTCTGGATAAAATAGATTTGTCTCAAATCGAGTCTAGAAACAGACCCGTAAAAAAAGACAAACCAAAATTGGAGGAGAAAAAAGAAGAGGAAAAACCTATAGAAAAACCTGTGGAATCTGTAAAAGAAACTCCAAAGCCGGTTGCTGAAACACCAGTTCAGGCACCTGCAAAACCAGCTGAGGTAAAAGCTGCTGAGCCGGCAAAAACTGAGGAAGAATCTCAGGAACCTCAAAAAATCGAAACAGTTTACCAAAAACTGGACGGTCCTAAAATTGTTGGTGAAAAAATCGACCTAACTCAGTTTGCCCCTAAACAAGGAGCCGGAGCTAAGAAGAAAAGAAAGAGAATTGAGAAACCTGGAGGAGGTAACAACCAACAAGGTGGAAACAATAATCAGCAAGGAGGAAATAACAATCAAGGTGGACAAAACCGCCCTCAAGGTCAAGGTGGACAAGGTGGAAACCGTAACCAGGGACAAGGTGGACAAGGCGGAAACCGTTTTGGCAACAACCAAGGTGGCGGACAAGGTGGAAACCGTCCTCAAGGTCAGGGTGGACAAGGAGGTCAAGGAGGTGGAAACCGTTTTGGCAACAACCAAGGAAACCGTCCTCAGGGTCAAGGTGGACAAGGAGGTAACAGAGGTGGATTCAACAGAGGCGGACAAGGAGGTAACAGACCTGGTCAAAGAACAATGCCTGTTGAATTAACTGACGAACAAGTTAAAAACCAGATCAAGGAAACCCTTGAAAAATTAACGAATAAAGGAGGTAAATCTAAATCTGCTAAACACAGAAAAGATAAGAGAAACTTCCGTAGAGAACAAGACGAGCGTCAGCAAGAAATTGATGCAGCAGACAGAACATTAAAAGTAACGGAATTCATCACTGTTGGTGAATTGGCAAGTTTAATGAATGTTTCTCCTACAGAAGTAATTTCTGCTTGTTTCTCATTAGGAGTAATGGTTACCATGAACCAAAGATTGGAAGCCGATACCTTATTATTGGTAGCTGATGAGTTCGGATATAAAATTGAGTTCTCTGATGCGGATCTTGAAGATACAGATGCAGAAGACGAAATCGATAACGAAGAAGATCTTCTTCCAAGAGCTCCGATTGTAACAGTAATGGGTCACGTAGACCACGGTAAGACTTCCTTATTGGATTACATCAGAAAAACTAACGTTATTGCCGGTGAATCAGGAGGTATTACACAGCACATTGGTGCTTATAACGTGAAACTGGAAAACGGTCAGAGAATTACATTCTTAGATACGCCGGGTCACGAGGCCTTTACCGCGATGAGAGCGAGAGGTGCACAGGTTACGGATATTGCAATTATTGTAATTGCTGCCGATGATGACGTTATGCCTCAAACGAAAGAAGCAATCTCTCACGCGCAGGCTGCAGGAGTACCGATGATCATTGCCATCAACAAGGTTGATAAACCGAATGCAAATCCTGATAACATCCGTCAGCAACTTTCCGGAATGAATATTCTAGTAGAAGAGTGGGGAGGTAATGTACAGGCTCAGGAAATTTCAGCCAAAATGGGTAATAATATGGATCTTTTATTAGAGAAAGTATTATTGCAGGCAGAAATGCTTGAATTAAAAGCGAATCCTAACAGAGCAGCAAACGGAGTTGTAATCGAAGCATCTTTAGATAAAGGTAGAGGGTATGTGGCAACCATGTTGGTACAGACAGGAACTTTAAGAGTTGGAGATTATGTAGTAGCTGGTAAAAATCACGGTAAAGTAAAAGCTTTGCTTGATGAAAGAGGGAAGAACCTTGCAGAGGCAGGTCCATCAATTCCGGCAACAATTTTAGGTTTAGACGGAGCGCCTACAGCAGGTGATAAATTCCGTGTCTATGCCGACGAAAGTGAAGGTAAGGCTATTGCAAACAAGAGAGAGCAATTACAGAGAGAATTATCAATCAGAACTAAGAAGCATACGACGCTTGAAGAATTGGGTAGACGTATTGCTTTGGGTGAATTCAAGGAATTGAACATTATCCTTAAAGGTGACGTGGATGGTTCTGTGGAAGCACTTTCTGATCAGTTACAGAGATTATCAACAGAGGAAATCAGCGTGAAAATCCTTCACTCAGGTGTTGGGCAGATCACAGAATCTGATATCAACTTGGCGGCAGCATCAGATGCGATTATTATCGGATTTAACGTAAGAGCTGGAGCAAATGCTAAAGATCTTGCAGACCGTGAAGAAATCGAAATCAGAACCTATTCTGTAATCTATAAAGCCATCGATGAAGTGAAAGAAGCGATGGAGGGAATGCTTTCTCCGGAAATTCAGGAACAGGTAATCGGTAACGTGGAAATTCGTGAGGTATTCAAAATTTCTAAAGTTGGAACGATTGCAGGTTGTATGGTTCTTACCGGAAAAGTAACAAGACAGTCGAAAGTAAGACTACTAAGAGACGGTATCGTGAAATTCGACGGAGAGCTTGAAAGTTTAAAGCGTTTCAAAGATGATGTAAAAGAAGTAACGAAAGGTTACGAATGTGGATTGAACCTGAAAGGTTACAACGATATTGAACAAGGTGACATTCTTGAAGTATACGAAGAGGTTGCTGTTAAGAAAAAGTTGAAATAACTCTACTTTTTTGATGTAAATAAAAGACCACTCTTAATAGAGTGGTCTTTTTATATTTAATTTAGAATGTTTTTAAATAATATTTCAAATATTATCAAAGTGTTGTTAAAGTTATTTCGTTTTATTAAAATATTTGAAATTAAAATTGTAATCAGCTGAACTCTTTTAAATGAATTATGCATCACGTTGTAAATTAAGCTAAAAATATTATAATAAAGTTATTTAGCGATAGTTAAAAATTTGTTAATGTTATTATTTATTAACATATTTGCTTTCTTAAATATTAAAATTTGTTAATATGAATGTGAAATTATGTGTATTGACAGTAGGTGTTCTATTTTTTACTGGACAATCTATAAATGCTCAGACTGTTAAAAGAGATACGACTACAAAGGTTAAACAGATTGAAGAAGTTGTATTAGTTGGGGTACAAAAAAAGAAAAAAGAAGAAATTACTCAGGCTGTTTCTGTAGTTGGGGGTGAAGAACTTACAAGAATGTCAGCGTCAAGTACTGGAATTACGAATATGTTGCAGGGTAAAATGTCTGGTCTGCAAGTTTCAACAAATTCGGGTAAGCCGGGGGAACCAGGATCAATTAGAATTAGAGGTGCTGTTAATGTTTCTTCAGTTTTGGGAGCTTCAGATCCTCTTTTTGTTGTTGATGGTATTTATATGACTCAACGTCAATTTAATGCAATACCTGCATCAGATATAGAATCTGTTACAGAGCTAAAAGATGCAGCTTCTACTGCTGTTTATGGGGCAAGAGCTGCAAACGGAGTTATTGTTGTAACTACTAAAAGAGGTAAGTCAGGTAAGCCATCAATTGTTTATGATACGAGATTTGGATTTGCTTTCAAACCAAAAGATAAGAACTTTACGATGATGAATACTTCTCAAAAAATACAATATGAGAACGAAATGTCAGGTTTAGGTATAAATCCTAATCCAGTATATACATCTGAAGAAGCAGCACTCCTGTTAGCAAATGATCATGATTGGTCAAAAGATATTTTAAGAAATTCTACGATACAATATCATAATCTATCGATTAGAGGAGGAAGTGAAACCAATTCTTACTTTGTATCATTAGGTTACGATTCAGATTCAGGAATATTACAGGAACTTGACGGATTTAAAAGGTATAATGCAAGATTTAATTTTGATCAAAAAATTACTGATAAACTAAAGATGGGATTTGATTTTGGTATAGTAAATACAAAAACTCAAGATCAAAGGTTTTCATACAATGCTTTAAGTCCGTTTTATTCAATATATACTCTGAATCCATATGAAACAATTTATGATTCGGATGGTAGTTTTAATCCAACAACAAATTCTATAAATCCAATAGATCTTAGAAGGAATGAACTTACTACAGATTGGAGAACAAGATTTAATGCTCAGATATCTGGGACATATGAATTTTTTAAAGGTTTGACTTTTAAGTCAACTTTTGGAAATATCTATGATCTTAGAAAAAATAAATATGTTGTAAAGAAAGGATCAGATATTGCAGCAGTTTATGGCTATCCGGATGGAAGTATCAGAGATACTAGATCTGATTTTTGGACATATGTATTTAATAATAGATTAGATTTTAGTAAGTCATTTGGACAACATAAAATCGGTGCTGTTGCAGCTTTTGAATATAGCCAAGAAGAATTTGGAAGTTTGTCTGGAACTAAAAGAGTAATGTTAGGCCCAGATGTAACAGACATCGGTTCGGCTGCGACACCTTTTGCAATTACTGGAGCAACAACATCCACAAGATATGTAAGTATGTTAGGAGTTGTTGACTATAATTACGCAGGTAGATATTTATTATCTGGATCAATAAGAAGAGATGGGAATTCTAGACTTGGTGCTAATAACAAATATGGGAACTTCTGGTCTGCTTCAATTGCTTGGAATTTAGCAAAAGAATCATTCTTTAATGTGCCGTTTTTTAATGATATTAAATTCAGATATAGTATAGGTACAACAGGAAACGTAGCATCTTTAGCCGATTATCAAAATCTTATTTCAATAGTATCTGGAGATTACGGAGCAGATCCAACTTCTGGACCTTCAAATTTTGTTGGTAATAAAGATTTAAAATGGGAGTCTAAGACATCACAAAACTTAGGAGTAGATATTTCAATGTTTAAAAATAGGATTAAACTTACCACTGAGGTATTTAAGGATGATAGAAAAGATTTCTTATATGCAATTCCAAGTACACAATATGAGGGAGGTGGATATCTTTTCTCAAGTATTACAAATGCTGGTAATATTGAAATTAAAGGTTTAGAATCTGAGTTAAATGTCGAAATAATAAAAAGTGCGGATTTTGATTGGTCTGTAAGAGGTAATATTTCAATGCTTAAATATCAAGTAAAAAGTTTATATGGTACAGCTACTCAGTTAAATCTGGATGGATATACATTTATGAGTATTGGGATGGAGCCAACAACTTTCAAAATGGTAAAGAGCGCTGGGGTAGATACTCAAACAGGAGAAGCTTTATATTATAGACCAGACGGTTCTATAACTAATGTATATAGCTCAAGCGATGCTCAATTCTTAAATGGAAAATCGACATTACCAAATGCCTATGGTGGGTTTGGAACAACATTTAGATATAAAGGATTTGATTTAAATGCAGATTTCTCTTTTCAAACAGGAGGATATAATTATAATATCATGGCTCAAAACTTAGTTGACTTTTCAGCTTACAATCAAAATTTAAGTACTGCTGCTTTTAATTATTGGAAAAATCCAGGTGATACAAATGTTTTACCAGCTCCAACGGTTAATGGATTTGAAACTACAGATGCATTTTTACAAAAAACGGATTTTATTAGATTTAGATCATTAGAGTTAGGGTATACATTTGATAAGAAAATCCTAGGTAATCTACCACTAAGTAGTGTAAGAGTTTATGGATCAGGTCAAAACTTAGCACTATGGACTAAATTTACTGGAGATCCAGAAGTTGCTGTAGCTTCAGAAACTCAAGTTAATAACGGAACATTTATTCCAGGAGCTATTAGTCTTTATAACTATCCAACAACTAGAACATTCCTTTTAGGATTACAAGTTAATTTTTAATAAAATTATTATGAAAAAATATATAATAAAAATAGTAGCACTTTTTACTGTGACTGTAACTGCAGTATCATGTACAGATGATCTAACTGTTTTACCTAATGATAGATTGGTAATAGATACGTATTATACAACAGAAAATGACTTTAGAAAAGGAGTGGATTATGCTTATGATGCATTTAAAATTGCAGGATATTATTCTGGAGATAATTCACAAGCTATAATCCCAGATATATTATCCGATAATTTAATTCAAAATCCTCAAGGTAGACGATCTAATAATTCTGCATATATTTTTGATATTGCAGCAAATGTAGGGGATGTAACTTCTGCTTATGGAGGAGGATATGCTGTAGCTGCAAGAGCTAATGCTGTTTTAGATAAAATTAATAATTTATCTCCGGGTGCATTTAGAAATAATATAGAGGCGGAAGCTAAAGCGATCCGTGCTATTGCTCATTTTGATATTGTAAGAAGGTATTGTAAAATTCCTACACAATCAGCTGATGCCGCAGGATCAATAGGCATTGCATATGTAGAAATTTATGATCCTTATTTAGTTACAACAAGAAACTTAAATGTTTCTCAGGTGTACGATAAAATTTTAAATGATTTATTATTTGCAGAGCAAAATATATCTCAAACTGCAAGCGTAGGTAAACTTACTAAAGCAGCAATACAAGGTATGCTATCTAGAGTATATTTATACAAAGGAGACTATGATAATGTAATTTTGTGGGGACAAAAAGCATTGGCTATAAGCCCAAGTGTTGGTACAAATGCAAATTTCAAAAATATTTGGGCAGATTCATCTAATGATGGAGTTTTATTCAAGATTTTAAACTCAAGTATTGAAAACATTAAAACTGGTTCTGCCTATAATCAAACTGTAGGAGGACAAATTAAGTCTGAATATGTTGTAGATTATGATCTATATACTAAGTTTGCTGCAAATGATATAAGAAAAAGCTCTTACATTCTAACATCAGTCTTTAATGGTAAAACATATAATAATGTTATTAAGTATAAACAAGCTACAGGCAAGCCTATTGAAGCTGTAGATATTAAGTATTTAAGAACAGCTGAGGTGGTACTGAATGTTTCTGAAGCAATGTTTAAAAAGGGAAATGAGTCTGGAGCACTTGCATTATTGAATACATTAAGAGCTCAGAGATATACTGGATATGTTCCAGGAATTGAAACAGGTCAAAATCTTTGGAATGCTATCATGTTGGAAAGAAGATTGGAACTAGCATTTGAAACAGATCGATTTTTTACTTTAAAAAGATTGGCTCTCCCGGTTCAAAGGTCTAATTTTGGTCCTGAGGCAGACGGGGCAGGGAATCCGGCAAGTATCTTATCACTTCCTGTGGCTAGTCATAAATGGCAATTGCCAATACCACAAGGAGCAATTGATAATAATACTCAAATCCAGCAAAACCCTGGTTACTAAATCAATCAATTTTAAATTGAATATTTTTTTAAACCCCGCAAAATATTGCGGGGTTTTTTATTCCCCATTATTTCTTATTTTTGCTGTACAAAATTTGAAATGAAACCATTAGGTTTAAAGTTGATTTTGTATAATATAAATTAACGCATGAAGTATATACTTTCAATAATACTCTTCCTCAGCCTCACGGCACAAGCTCAGGTGGTAAATAAAACAGACTCCAATAAGCTTCCGAAAGAAGAGGACACTCTGGTCATCGACTCGGGAAAAAAGGATTCCTTAAAAATATTTAAACCTACCATTAACGATTACTTATATCAGAAACACTTTTCGGAGAAAAAGATTTTTGATACGGTAATGACTTTCGATAAAACGTATATTTTCTCTCAGTATAATAATAAAGATAATTTTGGAAAAGCTCAATTCGCTAATATTGGTGCGGGGTTTAATCCTTTATCTTATGAAGTAATTTCTGAGCAGAACCTGTCTTTGTTGCCAACCAACAAATCGTATTGGATCTTAGGTGCAGATGATATCAACTATTATGATGTAAAAACGCCGACAGCAACTTTCATTTACCATAATGCCATGAAAAATGGGGCAGCTTTGAAATCTATGTATACTCAAAACATAGGAAAAAGATTCAATTTTTCTATGGAGTACAGCGGGTTGCGTTCTCAGGGGATGTATAGAAATTCCCTTGCATCAAATAACAATACCTTGTTTACCGGACATTATACTTCAAAAAGTGGCAATTATGAATTGTTCGCCCATTATTTACATCAGAATGTAAACAATCAGGAAAATGGAGGAATTGCAGTGGATAGTCTTTTCCAAAATGGTGACAGCAATTCCCGAAACCGGCAGAATATGCAGGTAAATCTGGCTGGATCGAGTTCGCAGTTTTCTTACAGAAGATATTTTTTAACGCATCAGTTTGCGCCTTTTAATTCGGAGAAAATTCCGTTTAAGATCAGGCATACGATTTCTCATCAGGGAAATAAATACTATTATACCCAAAATGCTCCGGAAGCTTACTGGTATGATGCACCGCTACAATTGGTAGATGGAGGTCCTCTTACTTCAAAAAAATATTCTGACAATTTCAGCAATACGGTGAGTTTGGTTTGGGATAATGAAAAATTTAAATTGGATGCAGGACTGCGGTACCAGATGTTAAAATTCGGAACCAATCAAATCAGTTTGCCGCTTTTACAGATTCCGACAGAAATAAAGGAAAGCAGAATCGGGGCGATTGGAAATTTACAGATTAAACTTTTCGATAAAATCCAGCTGAACTCATTTCTGGAATTTTCTAACGGGAGCGAATTTGGAACGTACATGAAAACCACGAACAATTTAAAATTTGAACCCATCAAAGATTATTTTGTCAATGCAAAAGTTAATTTCCAAAGTGTGTATCCGTCATTCAATTATTTATTGAATACTTCCATTTATAATAACTACAATTATTATCTGCAAAATGCCCAAAATCAGGCCATCACAGAAATTGGAGGAAGCGTTGGACTGAAATGGTTCAAAACGGAGCTATTTGCCAATTATTTCAGAATCGACAACTATACCTATTTTGATATGGCGGCAATGCCCCGGCAAAGTGGAAGTTCATTAAATATTTCTCAAATCGGGGGCGATGCAACGTTCAGCTATGGAAATTTCCATTTGAATACAAGATTGCAGTTTCAGAATGTGTTGACAAATAAAGATCTTTTACCGATGCCTGGCTTTATTGGCCGTGCTAATTTTTTCTATCAGGCTAAAGCATTTAAAAAAGCAGCAGAAATTCAGGCGGGGATTAAAGTATATTATTTCTCGAAATTTGCATCAAGAGAGTATTTCCCGATTCTTAACGAATATATTTTGCCGAATTCCAATTCATTTTCTATTGGTGGGCAGCCGATCGCCGATGTTTATTTTAATATGAAGGTTAAAAAAATGTTCTTTTTCATTGAAGGGCAGCAGGTCGGAACTTTTCTTTCACACAACAAATCGTATGCATTTCCAAGCTATCCAATGTATGATTTCAGGCTGAATCTTGGGATTGTGTGGTATTTGTTCAACTAAAATTTTACAGAGTTGAAAACTATTAATAAAATATCTTTTCAGGATATAGAAAGCATTCCTCAGCTGATAAAGGATTTTTTGAATCATAAAATTGAGGGTTTCGAAGAAAGCACATTTTCTTTAGATCATTTTAAAAAGCAGATTCATCTGAAGCAAAATTCCTTCACGATGGATCAACGAAATATTTTAGCCGATACTTTAGAAAGGCAGCTTGCTGATCTTAAACTTTCGTCAAAACAAAAAGGAAACTTAGAAGATCTAAGGCTTCCCAATACATTTACCATTACCACCGGACATCAGTTGAACCTTTTTTCCGGACCTGTTTTTTTCGTATATAAAATTTTACAGACGATTAAAACATGCTCTTATTTAAAAGAAAATTTCCCTGATTTCAATTTTGTTCCTGTTTATTGGATGGCTTCTGAAGATCACGATTTTGCGGAAATCAATCATTTTAAAACGGAGACGAATTTCTACGAAATCAACGAAAAATCGGGTGGAGCGGTTGGAAGAATTGAGATTACGGATACCTTTTTTATTTCAGAATTTGAGAAAGAATTTAAGGATTTTGTTTTCGGAACCGAATTGATCTTAATGCTGAAAGAAGCCTATAAGGCCGGAAATACTTTAACACAGGCTATTCAGATTTTGGTAAACAGGTTGTTTTCAGAATTTGGGCTGTTGATTTTAGATGGAGATTCTAAAGAGCTTAAGCATCAGATTAAAGAAACTTTTAAAGATGAATTGCTGAATTTCAATTTGCATAAAAACTCGAAAGAAAAGGTAGATTTCTTAACGAAGAAATACGGAAAAGTTCAGGTAAATCCGAGAGAGATTAATCTATTTTATCTTTCAGAAACTCGTGACAGAATAGATTTTGACGGAAAAAATTATATCATTGTTGATAAAAATATCCAATTCACAGAGGAGGAAATTTTAAATGAACTGGAAAATTCTCCTGAAAAATTCAGTCCAAATGCTTTGATGCGCCCAGTGTATCAGGAAACTGTTTTACCGAATTTAGCATACATTGGAGGAAATGCCGAGATCATGTATTGGCTTGAATTGAAAGATTATTTTACAAAACTCAATATTCCTTTCCCTGTTTTGATTCCTAGAAATTCAATGTTGTTTTTAAAGGAAAAAACATTGGGTAAGATTGAAAAGTTAGACCTTAAAATTGAAGATTTTTTCCAAAATTTTACAACCATTACCAACAACAAAATATTAAAAGATAATGCTATACTTGAGTTACTAAACCAGCAAGAAAATCTTTTAATCACTCAGTTCTCAGAATTAAAGAATATCGCCGAAACTACCGAAAAATCTTTCGGAAATATGGTAAAAGCGGAAGAAGTAAGACAGCTGAAATCTTTCAAAAGAATGAAAAAACGTCTTCTGCACGCCGAAAAAATAAAACAGAGCGAATTGCTGGAAAGGCTGGAGAATTTGTTTTTAGATGTAAATCCTTCCGGAAATTGGCAGGAAAGGGTTTACAATTTCAGCGTATTTTTCGCGGATCACGGATATTCATGGCTTGAAACTTGTTTAGAAGAAATGCAAATTGAAGAGTCCAAACTAATAATAGTTGCCATTTAATTTTAAAGAAGTATTTTTGCAGATATAATCACCGAATATGATAAAGAGGTTTTTTATACTATCCAGTTTATGTATGGTTTTGGGCGTTTCTGCTCAGAAATCGCACACCGTTGTAAAAGGAGATACTCCTTATAATGTTGCAAAAAAATACGGACTGACAGTAGATGAATTGCTGAAACTAAATCCTAAAGTGAAAGACGGAAAGCTGGCGCTTGGAGAGGTTTTGACAGTGAAAAACGATAAGACAACAGCTTCGGCACCAAAAGCTGTTACTCCTGCAAATACAAAGGTTGGAACCATTATTCTTCAGCCAAAACAAACCATCTACGGAATTACGAAGCAATACAGAATTTCTGAAACCGACCTTAGAAAGCTGAATCCTGATCTGGATTCTCACACAAAGATCGGTGACGAAATTACGTTACCTCTTGAAAGTATTAAAAAATATGGTGGTAATCAGCAGCAGGCCGTTGCAACGACTCTGCCTGCGACAAAACCGGATGAACACACCGCTGAAACTTCTGTTACTGCTTCTGAAGGCGAATATATCGTTCAGCAGAAAGATAACTATTACAGAATTTCAAAGCAGTTCAATATCACAAAAGACGAATTGTTTGCTTTAAATCCAGGTCTTGAAGAAAGAGGCTTGAAGCCGGGTGAAGCCATCAAAGTTAAATCTGCTGCAAAAACGAATGTGGAAGGTGATGTTTTTGAAGAGAAAACAAACTCCAAAACAAAAGTAGATTCGGGGAATGAAAGATCTTCAACCAACACAAATACTGTTGCTGCTGATGATTATGTAACATACACAGTTCAGTCGGGAGACACGGTTTTCTCTATCGTAAACAAATTCGGAATTACGATTGATGAATTAATTGCATTAAATCCGGAATTATCCCACGGCTTAAAGTCCGGAATGGTTTTGAAAATTAAAAAACTGGATCCGGCTTATGTAAAGAAAAGCGGAGATGCATTGAGTGTTGTTTTAATGTTGCCTTTCGGATATAATACAGGTGAAACTCAATACCGAGCTATGGCGATGGATTTCCTTACAGGTGCTAAGCTTGCCATTGAAAGAAATGCCAGAAACGGACAGAAATTAGATATAAAAATTGTGGATTCAGGAAACGAAGCGTCGTTTAAGAATTCATTAACTCAGATCAATCCTAACAATACGGATCTGATTATCGGACCATTCTTCAAGTCGAACGTTGTTGATGTCTTAGACTTTACAAAGAATCAGAAAATCCCGATTGTAGCTCCTTTTGCCAATTCTCCGGAACTATACAATTACAGCAACCTGATTATTGTGGAAACAAGCGATAATATTTATGCTGATAAAATTGTTGAGGAAGTAAAAGCAGCCTTCTCAGACCAGAAAATTTATATTGTTGCGGATGCTAAGAAAGACAATGCAAACTATATCAAGGCAGGTCTTGAAAAAATACTGAAAAATCCAAATGTGACGATTGTGAATTCCGCAACGGATATTCAGCTTGATCAGAATATGATGACAGGCCAGTCGGCTCCGGTAATTGCTATTTTAGCAAGTGATAATGATGCGGCAGGGGAGGCTTTTGCCAATAAAGTGATTGCTTTGTCTAAAGAAGTTCAGGGAGTGAAAGCATTCAGTATGCATTACGTTCCTGTGTTCGAGAAAAAAGTGGACGATCTCAGTCAGGCAAACTTAGTGTACCTGATGGACAGAAAGATCAACACAGACGGTAATTTCGAAAAAGAAATTCTTGCTGCCTATAAAGGTAAATATTGTAAAACCCCTCCGAAATTTGCAATCGTAGGTTTTGATATCTTGAATGATATGCTGACCAGAGAAAACAAAAAAGGAGAGATCTTCAAACAGATGAATAAAGTTCAGACTCAGTTAGCTACAAAGTTTGAGTTTGTAAAATCTAAAGCGAACGGTGCGTATGTAAATACAGGTTACCGTGTGATTAGACTGGTTCCCTAAAATGATTTAAATCGCTTTTAAAGAATATTGTTAACATTATATTTATATTTGCATAATATTTTAAATTAATACATGAAAGCACTTGTATTTCCAGGGCAGGGTTCTCAGTTCGTAGGAATGGGAAAAGAATTGTACGATTCTAGAAAAGACATTAAGGACTTGATGGAATCTGCCAACGAAATTTTAGGGTTCGACATCCTCTCGATTATGTTTAACGGAGCGGATGAAGATCTTAAAAAAACGGAGGTTACCCAACCTTCTATTTTTATACATTCGGTTGCTGCCCTTAAAGCAGTGAACGGTCTTGGAGCTGAAATGGTTGCAGGACATTCTTTGGGCGAATTTTCAGCCTTGGTTGCCAATGGAGTTTTATCTTTTGACGACGGTCTGAAATTGGTTTCCGAAAGAGCAAAAGCTATGCAGGCTGCTTGTGATGCTAATCCAAGTTCTATGGCTGCAATTTTAGGATTGGAAGATGCTAAGGTTGAAGAAATTTGTGCAACAATCAGTGGTGTTGTGGTTCCAGCAAATTATAACTGTCCGGGACAACTGGTAATTTCCGGAGAAACAGTAGCAGTTGAAGAGGCTTGTGTAAAATTAAAAGAAGCCGGGGCAAAAAGAGCTTTGGTATTGCCGGTAAACGGAGCATTCCATTCTCCATTGATGCAGCCTGCACAGGAGAGACTGGCAGCTGCGATCGAGCAGACAAAATTCAGAAAAGCGACTATTCCTGTATATCAGAACATCACCACTACAGCGGTTACTGATCCGGAAGAAATCAAACAAAACCTTATTGCGCAGTTAACGGGACCTGTAAAATGGACTCAGTCTGTACAGCATATGATTAAAGATGGAGCTACAAACTTCTTAGAAGTTGGTCCGGGGAAAACGCTTCAGGGACTGATCAAAAAAATCGACGGTTCTGTAGACGTTGCATCTGCAATCTAATTAAATACAAAAAAATATGGGCGAGATATTTTCACCGGGAAAGCTGATGCTTACTTCAGAATATTTTGCCATAGACGGAGCTCTTGTCTTAGCGGTACCTACCAGGCTGGGACAAGAGTTTTCTTTTGAAGAAAAAAATGATGAAAAATCCCTGATCTTTTGGGAGGCCTATCATCAGAACAAATTATGGTTAAAAGCTGTCATCGATTATAAAAACTGGCAGATTTTAGAAACCAATATTATTTCAAGCGCAGAGTTTATTCTAAAAACTCTCAAAAATGTTCAGAATCTTTCTGAAACTAAATTCAAAGATAATTTTACCTATCATCTTACCACCAACCTTCAGTTTCCGGCAGATTACGGCTTGGGCAGCAGCTCTACGTTAATGAACAATCTTGCAGAATGGGCACAGGTTAATCCTTTCTATTTAAATACGATAAGTTTAGGCGGTAGCGGTTATGATATTGCGGTGGCAAAAGAGAAATCTGCTGTTCTGTATCAAAGCGTTCCTGAGATTAAATATGAAAAGGTAGATTTTAATCCTTCTTTTAAAAATGAACTGATTTTTATTCATCTCAATCAGAAACAGGATAGTCGCGAAGGAATCAACTTTTACAAGTCAAAAAAGAAGTCTCAAAAACTGGTTGATGAATTTTCGAATCTTACAAGAAATATTTTAGTATGTAATGAATTGGAAAATTTTTCTGAACTAATGTTAATTCATGAGCAAAAAATATCAAATTTTCTTGAAATTCCTGCAGTTAAGGCCAAATTTTTCGCAGATTGCCCCGTTTTTGTTAAAAGTTTGGGTGCCTGGGGGGGAGATTTTGTAATGAGCTCAAAATTTGATGGCTTTAAGGACTATTTTTGGGGAAAAGATTTTACCACTATTTTTGAATGGTCGGATTTAATTAACTTATAATCAGTAGATTATAAAGTTGTTTTTTTATTTGCCATTCTGACTTATATGTTTATATTTAAACCACTTTTAACAATTAATTAATATTAATTCCGTTAAACCCCAAAAAAGAAATAGAAAATATAAGTAAAATGAAACACGCTAAAATCATCCAGGATTTAGAAAAATTAGGGATTAAAGGAAATTATGAAGTCGTCTACAATCCTTCGTATGAAGAATTGTATCAGGCTGAAATTTCTCCTGAAAATCAGGGCTTTGAGAAAGCTGAGCTTACGGAATCTGGTGCAGTATCAGTAAAAACAGGAATTTTCACAGGTCGTTCACCTAAAGACAGGTACATTGTTCAGGATGATGTTACAAAAGATACGATTTTCTGGGACGGTAAAGTAAATTTGCCGACAACTCCGGAAATTTTTCAATCTTGTAAAGACTTAGTGCTGAACCAGCTTTCTGATGCAAAAAAAATCTATGTGGTAGATGCTTTCTGTGGGACCAATGCAGATACGAGATTAAAAGTGAGATTCATCGTTGAGGTGGCATGGCAGGCGCATTTCGTTACTAATATGTTTATCCGTCCTTCTCATTATGAATTGGAAAACTTTGGAACTCCTGATTTTACGGTAATCAATGGTTCTAAAACAACAAATCCTAATTGGGAAGCTCAGGGATTGAATTCTGAAAACTTCGTGATGTTCAACCTTACTCAGAAACTTCAGATTATCGGAGGAACTTGGTACGGTGGAGAAATGAAAAAAGGAATGTTTGCAATGATGAACTATTACCTTCCATTGAAAGGTATGGCATCCATGCACTGTTCTGCAAACGTAGGCGAAGAAGGAGATGTTGCTCTTTTCTTTGGACTTTCAGGGACAGGAAAAACGACTTTGTCTGCAGATCCTAAAAGATATTTAATTGGTGACGACGAGCACGGTTGGGATAACAACGGTGTTTTCAATTACGAAGGCGGATGTTATGCTAAAGTAATCGACTTATCAGAAGAAAAAGAACCAGATATTTTCAGAGCAATTAAAAGAGATGCTCTTCTTGAAAACGTTGTCGTAAACGACGGAATTGCTGATTATACAGACAGATCAATCACAGAAAACACGAGAGTTTCTTACCCGATTTATCATATTAATAAAATCGTTTTACCTTCAAAAGCAGGTCACGCAAGCAAGATTGTCTATCTTTCTGCGGATGCTTTCGGAGTGTTGCCTCCGGTTTCAATTTTAGATGAAGACCAGGCACAATATCACTTCCTTTGCGGATACACTTCAAAATTAGCAGGAACTGAAAGAGGAATTACAGAACCTGAACCATCGTTCTCTCCGGCTTTTGGTGAAGCTTTCTTAACATTACACCCAACAATGTATTCAAAAACATTGATCGGAAAAATGAAAGAGCACGGTGCTAAAGCATACTTGGTAAACACGGGTTGGAACGGTACTGGAAAAAGAATTTCATTAAAAGATACAAGAGCGATTATTGATGCGATCATCGACGGATCAATCGAAAATGTTGAAAAAACAACGCTTCCGATTATGAATCTTGAAATTCCGACGACATTACCAAATGTTTCTAAAGGTATTCTTGATCCAAGAGATACATACAACGATGTTGCAGAATGGGAAGAAAAAGCAAAAGATCTTGCTGCAAAATATATCAAAAACTTCGAGCAGTACTGCGGTAATGACGAAGCCAAAAAGCTGATTGCTTCTGGTCCTCAATTGCAGGAACAGACCATTTAGAAATAGTGAAAGAAAGGCTCATCAATTTGATGAGCCTTTTTTATTTTATGATGAAGATGATCTGTGCAATCTCCAAAATCTGCGAGAAAAATTTACACAATCATCTGTGTAAATCTGCGTAATCTGTGGGAAATAAAATCAAGATTTCAAACTAAAAATTGCCAATCGATATCCATCCATTCCAAAACCGGATAAAACCGCATCGGTATTCGCCGCCGTTACAGATTTCTGACGAAACTCTTCTCTTTTATAAATATTGCTGATGTGAACTTCCACTTTTGGTTTCTGAATATTTTTTAAACAATCCGCAATCGCATAAGAATAATGCGTAAAAGCTCCGGGATTAATAACCAATGCATCAAAATCATCTTCCTGCAATCTGTTAATCAGCTCTCCTTCAATATTCGACTGATAATATTGAATTTCATGGGAAGAAAATTCAGATTTTAAATTTTCCAGATAATCTTCCATTGAAGTCGTTCCGTAAATCTCTGGTTCTCTCGTTCCCAACAAGTTCAGATTCGGACCGTTTATTATTAAAACTTTCATTCTATAAAATTAAAAAGTTTTTCCGTCAGTTCGAGTGTTTTTCGAAATGAAATGAAGAAAAATGTATCGAGAACTTTTAGAAACATAATTACTCGTAATTCAAAAACTTTAGTTGAAGTCATAACTAAAAGCTGCATTAAAAATCAATTTTACCATTACATTATTTTTAATGATATTTCTCATATTTGAAAATTTAACATTTTTTATAACTGTCTATAATTGATGTTTTTAAAATAAAATTACGTTAATTTTTATAAAAATTATATTTAAATTTTTAAAGTCTACTTGTTTTGTAGACTTTTTGTTTTTAGATTTGCAACGGCTTATAAAGAAAGATGGAGGGAACTGACCCGATGAAATCTTAACAACCTGCATTAAGTAAGGTGTTACATTCAGCCTTGAAAAAGGAAAGATGAGCAAAGTGTTAATCATGATTATTGATGCTGTTTGCTGTCTTTTTTATAAAAGGCTAAAATTTAATTAGCAGTAAATAAAATGGATTATGATTAGCAAAAATTTAATTAATTCTAAAATTTGGATTCCGCCTGTTGCCGCATTTTTCTTCGGAATTGCGAATGTCAACGGACAGGAAACTAAAAAAGACACTCTTAGGGAAAAAGAGATTGATGAAGTGGTGGTAGTGGCTTACGGAAAAGCTAAGAAAACAAGTTATACAGGTTCTGTAGCAACGATTTCTAGCGAAAAAATCAACAACAGACCCGTTACAAATATCACAAAAGCTTTGGAAGGACAGGTTCCTGGTCTTCAGGCAGTAAGTTCTTCGGGACAGCCGGGTTCTACAGCTTCCATCAGAATCCGAGGGATCGGTTCTGTAAGTGCATCAAGCAACCCATTATTCGTAGTCGACGGAATGCCTTTTGACGGAAATATCAACTCTATAAGCCCCAATGATATTGAGTCAATCAGTGTTTTGAAGGATGCTACGGCGAGTTCGCTATACGGTTCCAGAGGAGCAAACGGGGTGATCATTGTTACCACAAAATCCGGTAAAAAAGGCGAAGCAAGAGTTAACTTTAATATAAGCCAGGGTTTCTCGAGCCGAGCGGTAAAGGATTATGAGCAGGTAAGCACAGATCAGTATTTCCAATTGTATTGGGAAGCCTTAAGGAACGGGTATAAATCGAGCCAGGTTTCTTCTCAGCAGGCTGCGCAAATGGCAACCGACAATTTGGTTAATGCCTTAGGCATCAATCCTTACGGTTCAAAATTTCCGAAACCGGTGGGTACAGATGGCAAACTTTTGTCCGGAGCCACTCCTTTGTGGAACGACGACTGGAGGGATATATTACAGCGTGTTGCTTCCCGAAATCAGGTGGATCTTGATTTTAGCGGTGGAAATGAAAAAAGCAATTATTTTTTCTCTTTGGGATATTTGGATGATAAAGGAATTGCGATAGGTTCCGGCTTCAGGAAATATAGTTCAAGATTGAAAATCAATTCTGAAGTCAAAAAATGGTTGAATGTCGGAGCAAATTTAGCCTACACCAACAGTCTTCAGGAAGCGCCGCCTTCATCAGATTCCAGAACGGATAATATCATCAATGCGGCGAGAGTGATACCGTCTTTCTATCCTTATTATGAAAGAAATGCGGATGGAAGCTACAAATTGGATGCAGGCGGAAATTATATCTATGATTTCGGAAAATACCGCCCGACAAGTGCTTTGCAGAATCAAAATGCAGCAGCGACTCTACCTTTAGACAAGAACGAAAACCGTGAAGACAACTTCTCAGGAAAAGGTTTTGCAGAATTTATTTTTTTACCGGAATTAAAATTCAGAACTAATTTTTCGGTTGACTTGCTGAATTATAATGGTCATTATTATACCAATCCTTTATTGGGCGAAGGCTCTGAAATCGGCGGTTCTGTCACAAAAACCAATTCGAGAACGCTTTCTTATACAACGAGTAATATTTTAACCTACGATAAAAAATTCGGGCAACATCACCTCAATGTTTTGGGTGGTCAGGAATTTTATCATTACGAATATCAGACAATTTCCGGGAACAGAAGCCAGTTTTCACTGCCTTATTACTATGAGCCGGATGCTGCAGCTTTGTTAGGAAGTTTCAGCGGGAACAGTGATAAATTAGGTTTGCTGAGCTTTTTGGGAAAAGCGGAATATGATTATCAGAATAAATATTTCGTTTCAGGATCGGTGAGAGCAGACGGTTCTTCCAGATTTTCTCCGGAGAATCGATGGGGAACGTTTTGGTCAGTTGGTGGCTCCTGGAAAGCTTCCAACGAAGATTTTATCAGAAAACTGAATTTCTTTAATCAGTTAACGCTTCGTGCAAGTTACGGGGGGCAGGGAAATGACAAGTTGAGCACGTATTATGCTTACCAGAGTCTGTATGCTTTTTACAACAATTTGGGTGAAGGCGGAACGGTTGCAAGTAAATTACCAACACCCGACTTGAAATGGGAAACGAATTTAAATCTAAATGTAGGATTGGAATTTGCAATTTTAAACAACAGAATTAAAGGTAACGTAGAATATTTCCAAAGAAAAAGCCAGGATCTGCTGTTTGATATGCCTTTGGCTCCTTCATTGGGTTTCAGCGGATTTCAGGCAAATATTGGTGAGCTGAAAAACACAGGTTTTGAGTTTTCATTATTCACAACACCAATTAAAACGAAAGATTTTGAATGGAATGTTGATTTGAATTTAAGCACATTAAATAACAAAATTACCAAACTTCCAAAAGGTTCCATCGTAAGCGGAACAAAATTATTGCAAGTCGGAGGATCTATCTATGATTTCTTCATTCCTGAATGGGCAGGAGTAGACCCAAACAACGGAAATCCGCTTTGGAAAACAATTACAACCGATGCCAACGGAAATACGGTAGAAGGAACGACTTCGGAATATGCAAAAGCCACAAAAACGTTGCAAGGTTCGTCACTTCCGAAAGTTCTGGGAGGATTAACGACAAGTTTAGCGTATAAAAATTTCGACTTTTCAACACTGGTAACATTCAGTATCGGCGGAAAAATTTTAGATACCGATTACACGATGATTATGCATAACGGAAGTGCAGCCGGAAGAGCATGGAGTTCAGAAATGCTGAACCGATGGACGCCTGAAAATCCTTACACAGACGTTCCTGCTTTGAGTACAACGACCAATAACTGGACTTCAGCATCATCAAGGTTTTTATATTCCGGAACGTATGCGAGAGTGAAAAATATGAGTTTAGGCTACACGCTTCCAACCGAATATTTTGAAAGATGGGGCGTGAAGAAATTCAGATTGTATGTTCAGGGAGAAAACCTTCTAACATTCTACAAGCACAAAGGAATGGACCCTGAACAGACCTTAGACGGAACAACGTATTACCGTTATCCTGCGATGAGAACCATCACTTTCGGTTTACAGGCAACGCTTTAACATTTAAATAAAAACAATGAAAAAATTAAAATATTTATCTTTTGCTTTAATCACAGCACTCACATTCGTAAGCTGTGAAAACGATTTGGAAACGGCTCCTACCAACCAGGCGAGTGAAGAGGAAGTTTTCAAAACGACAGAAAGTGCAGAAACAGTCATAAACGGGACTTGGGCGAAGTTTAATGATGACGGAACCACGTATGCCAATATCGGTTACTCAACGGTACTGAGAACGAGTGATGCGATGGGAAGTGATGTGGCAGTTTTAACCAACAAATATGGGTTTCCGGCGGCTTATGCATTCACAGATTTGGTCAATAATGCGGGAAGCAGACCGCTTTTTATCTGGAGTTTGCTGTATTCTACGATTAATAATATGAACAATGTTATTGCGAGAATTGATGCTGCAGAAGGAAGTCAGGAGAAGAAAAATCAGGTCAAAGGTCAGGCAAAAGCGTTGAGAGCTTTTTGTTATTTAAATCTGGCAAGCTTTTATCAGTTCAGCTATTTGAAAGATAAAAATGCTTTAACGGCTCCGATTTATACAGAGCCTACTACAACCAATTCGCTAGGGAAGAAAAGGGCAAGTCTTGAAGAAATGTATACTTTAATTAAAAGTGATTTAACAGATGCCGATCAATTGCTTCAGAATTATTCAAGAAATAATAAAGATAAAATCGACAGGTCGGTCGTGAACGGTTTGTTGGCGAGAGTGTATTTAAACACAGGGGATTGGGCGAATGCTGCTGCGTCTGCAAAAATTGCAAGAAACGGTTACGCTTTAATGGCTCCGGAAAAATACAAAGAAGGTTTCAACGACATCAGCAACGGAGAATGGATTTGGGGCCACGGACAAACACAGGAGCAGTCGGGTGAAAGTTATGCGTTCCATTTTTTAGACGTTTCTTCGTCGGGAAGCTATTATTACAGCTTCATGGCAGATCCTTATTTTAAAGATTTGTTTGATACCAATGATATCCGTTATTCTTTGTTTTCATGGGACGGACTTCCGGGAAGAGAAGGTTTGCTGAGATATGCCAAGTTTAAATTTAAAGCCAATTTAATTGCCGATATCGTTTACATGAGAGCTGCCGAAATGTATTTAATTGAAGCTGAAGCCGAAGCCAGAAATGGAAATGTTTCGAATGCGGTTACGGTTTTAAATCAGTTGAAATCCGCAAGAAATGCAAATGTTTACAGCGGTTCTTTAGCACAGAATGAGGTGATTAAAGAAGTTTTAATTGAAAGAAGAAAAGAATTGTTCGGTGAAGGATTTTCGTTATCCGACATCATCAGAACGCAGGGAACTGTCGTAAGAAAACCTTATACAGACGCAAGCGGACAAGCGATCCAGGTACAGGTTACTATTCCCGACGGAACGGTGAAAACCGTGAACGGAAGAGGCCACACCATCTTTGCTTTTCCTGACCAATCGGCTTTTGTTCCGAACAGCAGATATTATTTGTTCTCAATTCCGCAGAAAGAGATTGAGAATAATCCGAATTTATAGTTTAGTTTTAATTTTTCAAGAAAGTCGTTGCATTTATTGTAGCGGCTTTTTTGCTTTATTGAGATTAATCAGACTGAAAAACATTTAAAAAAGCTAAATTTGAGATAGTAATATTTAAAAATCTCCTGATGAAAACAGACATCGAAAACAAGCTCATCGACAAAAACACCAAACCCACAAGCATGAGGATTTTGGTCTACGATCTTTTAAGTTCTCAGGAAGCAGCTCTTTCTTTGTCTGAAATTGAAAATCATTTTGAAAATGCAGATCG
Source organism: Chryseobacterium arachidis (assembly GCF_900129245.1). Taxonomy (GTDB): domain Bacteria; phylum Bacteroidota; class Bacteroidia; order Flavobacteriales; family Weeksellaceae; genus Chryseobacterium; species Chryseobacterium arachidis. The sequence continues at coordinate 275,407 of NZ_FQUT01000002.1, read as the reverse complement.
GACAACCATTTACCGAACCTTAAAAACTTTCGAAGAAAAAGGAATTGTTCACAGCATTCAGGAAAATACGACAACGAAATATAAACTTTGCGACGATGGTTGCGACGAAAGTACCCACAAAGACTGGCATCTTCATTTCTACTGTAAAATCTGTAAACAAACCACCTGTAAAGAAGATATTTCCTTTCCCGAAAATTTGCAGACCAATTTTAGGATTGATGAAATACGGCTTTTCGCTAAAGGAATCTGTGAAAGCTGTCTCGAAAGTTTGCAATAGTGTTGCATTCTCGTTTGGCCTAATTTTGATAAAAATTTAAGTTATGGAAGAATGTTGCAGTACAAAAACCAAAAAAGAACATAATCATCACGAAGGTCACGACCATGAGCATTCTCATGATGTGGAAAATCAGTCTGTTTTCCGGATGTTTCTTCCGGCAATCGTTTCTTTTGTCTTATTGCTGATTGGAATTAGTCTCGATAATTTCATACAAAACACTTGGTTTATAGGCTGGATTCGCCTTGTCTTTTATTTAATAGCTTACATTCCGGTTGGTTTTCCCGTTTTAAAAGAGGCTTTTGAAAGTATTAAAAATGGCGATGTTTTCTCTGAGTTTTTTCTGATGGGAATCGCAACAATCGGAGCTTTTGCCATCGGCGAATATCCGGAAGGAGTTGCGGTAATGTTGTTTTATTCTGTGGGGGAAGTTTTTCAGGCAATGGCAGTGACCAAAGCAAAAACCAATATCAAAACTCTTTTAGATCAGCGTCCCGATGAGGTAACAGTTTTGGAAAACGGACAACCGAAAGTCGTAAAAGCAAAATCAGTCAATGTCGGAGAAATTATTCAGTTGAAATCTGGTGAGAAATTAGGATTGGATGGCGAACTATTATCCGAAAAAGCTTCATTCAATACATCGGCGTTGACAGGAGAAAGTAATCCCGACACAAAAACAAAAGGTGAAACCGTTTTAGCAGGAATGATCAATCTTAATTCAGTGAGTCAGGTAAAAGTAACGGCGGCGTATAAAGACAGTAAGCTGAGTAAAATATTAGAACTTGTTCAGAACGCAACGGCTCAAAAAGCACCTACAGAACTTTTCATCAGAAAATTTGCGAAAATCTATACCCCAATCGTTGTTTTTCTGGCTATTGGAATAACCTTCTTACCGTATTTTTTCGTTGAAGAATATCAGTTTAAAAGTTGGCTGTACCGGGCTTTGGTTTTCCTGGTGATTTCCTGTCCGTGTGCATTGGTTATTTCTATTCCGCTCGGTTACTTTGGAGGAATCGGAGCAGGAAGCCGCAACGGAATTTTAATTAAAGGAAGCAACTTTTTAGACATACTTGCTAACATACAAAACGTTGTGATGGATAAAACCGGAACGATGACGGAAGGCGTTTTTAAAGTTCAGGAAGTTCATTTTAATGATGATTTTAATAAAGATGAAATTTTAAAATGGGTGAATGTTCTGGAAAGTAAAACCACGCATCCGATTGCAACAGCCATTCATGATTTTGTTGGCGAAATCGATCATTCTATTCACTTGGAAAATGTGGAAGAAATTGCCGGGCAAGGTCTGAAAGCTGAAATCAACGGAAAGGAATTGCTGGTTGGAAATCTAAAACTAATGAAACAGTTCAATATTTCGTATGATGTAAACGCTGAAAATATTGTGTATACCTTAATCGCCGTTTCTTATGATAAAAAGTTTGTCGGTTACCTTACGATTGCAGATTCCATTAAAGGCGATGCACAGAGAACCGTCGATAAATTGAAATCCCTCAATGTGAAAACAACAATGTTGAGCGGTGATAAAACTTCAGTGGTAGACTTTGTTGCCCAAAAATTAGGAATCGAAAATGCTTACGGCGATTTGCTACCCGAAGATAAAGTCAATAAAGTGAAAGAACTGAAATCAAAAAATCAGTCGGTTGCTTTTGTTGGCGACGGAATCAATGACGCTCCTGTTGTTGCGCTCAGCGATGTCGGAATTGCGATGGGCGGATTGGGAAGTGATGCCACCATTGAAACAGCAGATATTGTGATTCAGGATGATAAACCCATAAAAATTCCCATGGCAATCAACATCGGAAAACAAACAAAGAAAATCGTTTGGCAGAATATTATTTTGGCATTTGCGGTAAAAGGTATTGTTCTCGCCCTCGGAGCCGGAGGTTTGGCAACGATGTGGGAAGCGGTTTTTGCAGACGTTGGTGTCGCTTTGTTGGCGATTTTAAATGCAGTGAGAATTCAGAGAATGAAGTTTCATTAGGCGGAATGATGGAAGCTGGGTGCTGGAAGTTTACGAGCGAGTTACAAATATCGAATTGGTGCTATTATTCAATAGGGGTGGGCTTTAGCCCACCTAAAAAGAAGATAATTTCAATTGGCTTTAGCCAAAACTTATCTTATCTCTCGCAGATTTTGCTAATTACGCAGATTTTAAAATAATCAACGCAAACATCTGTGCAAATCCGTGCCATCTGTGGGAGACAAAAAACGTCCATCTCTTAACTCTCCGCTTCCAACTTCTCCCATCTTTCCTGACTTTCATCATAAATTACAGCTCAACTCAATTTTCTACACTATATTTGTGCTAAAGATTTGATACTTGAAATTTTTCATATCCTTTTTCATTGTTTTTACCATCGCCATTCGTCCTGTTTTGCCGATGTTAAACTATGTGATTAATTATGATTATATCGTAAAAAATCTTTGTGAAAACAGAAATGTCGCAGATTCCAACTGTAAAGGAAAATGTTATGTCGGAAAAGAACTGGCAAAAACAGAAAAGCAATCCAACAATGGTCAGAATGTAAAACTTGTGGGTCTGGATGTATTTCTGTCTCACGAAATTCTCTCTTTCTCAGAATTTTCTCAATCAAATATTCAATTAAAAAATCCCAATTCGGATTATATTGATTTTCACACTTCAGAATATTTCTCCCGAATATTCCACCCTCCATTAGCATAAACTTTATTTAAACTAAATTCTTCGTTTAGATTTATCTATCAATTTAAATTCTTATAAATACGATAAATTCTATGCAGTCTGCTTAAAAATCGATCAGATTTCCTTAAATGATCATAACCACTTAAATATCTTAATGGTTCAAATTTCAGCAATCCAACATTAAATTTAGTTTAAAAACCAATTATTTAATTCAATACGATTATTAATTTCAATTTAAAAATAAAATGAAATCAAAGATTTTATTAACGGCATTTTTGTCTGTTTCATTATTAGCCTGTGCGCAGGAAACCCCGAAAGTAAAGCATAGAAAGAAAAATACTCCTATAAAAACAACCGCTCAAAAAGTAAAGTTTGCCAATTCCTTAGACCCGATATGCAACATGCCAACGGAATCCGATATGAAAGATACAGCGGTGTATAAAGGAAAAACGTACGGTTTTTGCAGTGCTTACTGTAAAGACGAATTCAAGAAAAATCCTGAGAAGTATGCCCAAAAATAAAAAGCAGAACAATACGAAAAGCAAAATCATTATTCCGATTGCAGTGATTGCTTTGTTGTTTGTGGGAATCGGGATAGGGATGAGCTATTTTAAGAACAATCTTTACACGGTAATGAAAGTTCCGGATTTTGAACTGACGGATCAGAACAATAAAAAAATTACCAATAAAGATATGCTTGGAAAAGTCTATTTAGTCGAATTTTTCTTCAGCAAATGTCCTACGATTTGTCCGGTGATGAATACCAATATGAGACATATTGAGGATGAAATCAACAGTCCTGATTTCGGAATTATATCCATCAGCATCGACCCGGAAAATGATACTCCTGAATTATTAAAGCAACATGCCAAAAAGATTGGAGCAAAATCTGCGAACTGGCATTTTCTGACAGGAAACCGGGATTACATTGGAAATTTGGCTGATCAATTCGATATTTATGTAGGAGATAAAGAAGACGAAAGCGAAAATCTCAATCATAGCGGAATGATTGCGCTTGTCGACCAGGAAGGAAATATCCGTTGCCGCTACAACAAAGAAAATATGCCGATTCTGTACTATTCAGGATTGAATTATGAAGAAAAAGAAGGAACAATGCCCAAATTAAACGGGAAGTACCATCCTGACAGAGAAATCTTGATCGAGGATATAAAAAAATTATTGAAATAAGGCAGGAAGCCTGAAGCTGGATGAGGGAAGTCAATAACAGGCTATAAAAACTTCCATCATCCAACACCCATCTTCCAGCAAAACAGACAAATGTTCAACCATATAAACAAAAAGTTATGAAGATTTTTAAAATCGCTGCACTAAGTGCGGTTTTCGCGGCGCAGTTTGCGTTGGCACAGTTCAAGCAGACGCCTTTGCCGTACGCTTACAATGCATTGGAGGGAAATATAGATGCGCAGACTATGGAAATTCACTATTCAAAACACGCAGCAGCTTATGTTGCCAATTTTAATAAAGCCATTGCAGGAACTCCCCAAGAAAAGCAGACGTTGTTTCAGATTCTTTCAAAAGCGGGAACTTTACCGATGGCGGTAAGAAATAATGCAGGTGGTCACTACAATCACGAATTATTCTGGACAGTTTTAACACCGGAAAAAAACACGCAGCCCTCTGCAAAATTAGCAAAAGCCATCAACGATACTTTCGGAAGCATGGAAGCTTTTAAAGAGAAAATGGCAAAAGCGGGAGCAGACCGTTTCGGTTCGGGATGGGCTTGGCTTTCTGTAGATAAAAACGGGAAATTATTCGTTTCTTCAACACCCAATCAAGACAATCCTTTGATGGATGTTGTGGAAGAAAAAGGTACACCCATCTTCGGAATAGACGTTTGGGAGCACGCTTACTACCTGAAATATCAGAACAAAAGAGCTGATTATCTGACTGCAATCTGGAATGTAACCAACTGGAAAGAAATCAGTAGAAGATACGACGAAGCATTAAGCAAAAAATAATCTTTTGAACCTAATTTGCAGCATATTTCTCACCTTTTTTACGGTTTTCAGGCCTCTGATTCCATTGGTGGAGTATGCTGTAAATTATCAGTACATCAGCAAAGAACTCTGCGTCAATAGGAAAAATGTGACGCTCCACTGTAACGGAAAATGTTATTTGGCCAAAGAATTATCCAAAACAACTGATACAGATTCTTCACCTCTACACAAAACAAAAAATTCGGGACAGAAATTACTTGATATTTACATTCTTCCCGAAATCACCGCAGTCAAAACCACAGAAAAGTCACTCTTTTCCCACTGCAGTTTTCTTTACAAAACAGGCTACTCGTTTCTGTTTTTAAAACACATTTTCAGACCACCGGTTTTTTAAGTTAATATTTTTCAAATCTTGTTTTACTGCAAGAGTTTTCATAGTTAAATTTTTAGAAATTAAACGTGTAGTTGTCATTCCGTAGGAATCTCAGCAAGGATTTTCACGTAATAATTTTAAAAACTCCGCTTAGATTCCTACGGAATGACAAAGTGGGCTTTAGGTTGTGCGAACTTTTGCAGTTTAAAAAACTGAATGTTGCATCATTCAATAATCATTTCTATTAAAAAATTTCAACTTAAAAAATCAAAAATGAAAATTTATAAATTTTTATCATTTTTCTTTATTGCCTTTACTTTTTTCACTGTTACATCATGTAGAAACAATGATGACAACGATTCATCATCAGAAACCAAAGGAAAACTTCAGCTCAAATTTGAAAACGGATTCAACAATCTCGGAAATATTGTACTCAACCAAACCACACAAACTTCGTCGAGCGGACAGAAACATCAGTTTTCAACCTTAAAATACGTCATCAGCAACATCAGCTTAATCGACGAAAGCGGAAACGAGTTCAAATACCATGAAAATAATCCCGACAAAGGCGCTTTCATCATCAATCAGGAAAACGCCGTTGCGGGAATTGTCTACGTAGATTTAGATGAGGTTCCGAAAAACAATTATAAAAAGATAAAATTCGGATTAGGAATCAGTCAGAACGCTTATCTGCTCGGACAGAACGGACAGGCAGAATTCTGGGAAAAAGCTAAAAAAGAAAGTCTCACCTGGTCTTGGGCTGCAGGATATATTTTCGTAAAACTCGAAGGAAAATACGGAACAGGTTCTGCCAACACAGAATTCATGAACCACACCGGAAACATGGGAAATGTAACCGCAAACAATACCCCGGATTTGTATCGTGAAGTAACTTTAGATCTTCCGACAACCGCAAGAGTTTCGGGAACGATAAAACCATCGATTCATATTCTTGCCGATTTAAACCAATATTTAAGCGGAGAAACAGCAATAAGTCTTTCCACAGCAAATGATATGGCGATGGGCTCCAATCAACATTTGGTCAATGTGACAAATAATCTGATAAAAATGTTTAAAGTAGACCACGTTCACAATGATTAAGCAGATTGTTAAAACAGGAATTCTTATTGTTTCTTTTCTGGGTTTCATTTCATGTTCTGAAGAAATTATTCAGCCTTTGGAAAAAGACGAAGCAGTTAATCTTCAGTTTCCGCTTTATTTTCCGGAAATGACTTTCGACAAATCAGAAAATCCCATCACAAAAAATGGGGTGGAGCTCGGTAGAAAATTATTTTATGACGGAAGACTTTCAAGAAATAATACGATTTCATGCGGCTTCTGCCATATTCAGGAAAATGCATTTACCCATCATGGTCACAATGTAAGCCACGGAATCGATGACCGATTGGGAATCAGGAATGCTCCACCCATTCAGAATATAATTTTCCTGAAACGGTATATGTGGGACGGAGTAATTCATAATTTAAATGAACAGCCGATTATTCCGATTACAGATGCGAATGAAATGGACAGTTCAATGCCTGAAGTCATTACAAAACTCAGCAAAGATGACTTATATAAAAGGTTATTTAAACAAGCTTACGGCGATGAAAATATTACCGGAGAAAGAGTGTTGAAAGCACTGTCACAGTTTATGGCAACTTTGATTTCAGCAGATTCAAAATACGACCGTTTCAAACAGGGAAAAGAAAATCTAAGTTCTGAAGAATCTCAGGGAATGGCTTTGTTTCAGCAGAAATGTGCTTCGTGCCACAGCGGAGCATTGTTTACCGACCAAAGTTTCAGAAATACGGGAATGTATTACAATCCGCAGTTTAAAGATGCAGGAAGGCATCGGGTAACACTGGAGCAAAAAGATTGGATGAAATTTCGGGTTCCGAGTTTAAGAAATGTAGAATACACCGCACCTTATATGCACGACGGAAGATTTTACACATTGGAAGCGGTGCTCAATTTCTATTCGGATAGTGTAGAAGACAATCCTAATCTCGACCCGCAACTGAAACAGAACAACCATATCGGAATTACAATGAATGCTCAAGAAAAGCAATTCATCATAGCGTTTCTCAAAACTTTGTCAGACAAAAATTTTATTACCAATCCGAAGTTTGCGGAATAATTTTATTTAAAATGAAGAAATTATTTTTTATCATAAGCCTGATTCTATTTAATTTGAATCAGGCAAAAACCATCAACGACAGTTTATTTAGTCCGAATAATTTTCATGATGAAATTTTGTTTAACGAATGTGATGCTTGCGGATGCGCTGCCGGAAATGGCTCTTCAGGTTTCGAATCTCTTTTGAATCCCCAATTTATCGGAATTAAATATTTTGCCCAGCATTACAAAGCGAAAGAGAACTTATTTGTCAATGATTTAACGCAAGATCAATATTTCAATACGATTCAGCTTTGGGCTAAAATTCCTTTGACTCAGAAATTAGGTGTTTATGCAAGTTTGCCATTTCATTTTCACGAAAAGAAAACTTTGCAGGGCGACATCAGTATCAATGGAATCGGAGATTTTAATCTGATGGGGATTTATAAATTAATCAATTCAAAAGACAATACGCACGAGCTGAACGGTGGAGTAGGTGTGAAAGTTACGCTCGGAAAATTTGATGAAAAAGGAATTTCAGGTGTCAATCCGAGTTTTCAGTTAGGAACAGGAAGTTGGGATTATCAGGCGGTTTTGAATTACAGATTCCAGAAAAATAAACTGGCTGTGCTTCTCAATACCGATTATACTCTTAAAACTGAGAACAAAAAGCATTACCAGTTCGGCAATCAGTGGAATTATTCTGCAACAGGATTTTATCAGATTTTGTCAAATGATAGAATCATTTTCTCCGGAAAAGCAGGTTTTCAAGGTGAATTTTATGACAGAAACAAACAATTCGATGAGGTTTTACCCAACACAGCCGGAAGTGCTCTGTATGGAAAGTTGGGTTTTGAAGCATCTTACAAAAAACTCAGTTTGGGAACTGAATTGATGCTTCCAACGTATTCCAATTTAGCAGGAGGAGATATTGAAGCGAAATCAAGATTCAGTATTTTCTTGAATTTTGGGATTTAATTGAATTTTCTATTTGTTTTTAAACGCAAAGATTTTATTCAAAAACACTTTACCTAAAGGAGCAAAGATGAACAGCGAAGCTGTTTGATGAAGCTATGTAAAAACGTTCGCTTAGTCAAATCAATTTTAATTGATTCATTCTTTGCTCCTTAAAAATAGACACAACAAAAAAATAAAACTTTGCGTTAAAAAAAAGCATTTTAATAATTCTATTTTTAAATATATTTAATTGAAAATCATGTAATTAAATTCAATTTTGATTCTGTGATTTATTTTCTATCTTTGCCGCAATCTGGTGAGCCATAAAAAGCGCTTAAAAGGGAATCCGGTGAAAATCCGGAACAGACCCGCTGCTGTAAGCTCCATACCAAAGTTTTTGATGTTTATATCCACTGTTTTTAATGGGAAGGATTTCAAAAACGGAGTAAGTCAGAAGACCTGCCAGAAGATTTAACGTTTGACGCTTTCGTGGAATAAAGCTTAGGACATCATTGATTTTGTGCGGTTTAAGGCTGTGCTTTGTCGGTGTATTCTTATATCCATCAGCGTCATCATTATTCTGAATGAGCTAATGGTGACTACAGTTTTTACATCTCAACTTCAAAAGGTTGTTTTCGCAGTTTTTGTGTTAACGGCTTCTCTTATATTTTCACAAACCAAAAAAGATTCTACAAAAGAGCAGGCGATTTTACCTGTTAATCTTCAGAAAAAGAATTTTAAAGAAATCCTGCCTGCTCAGGTTTTATCTGGCGAACAGTTGGAAAGGCTGAACAGCCAGTCGGTTGCCGATGCTTTGCGTTATTTTGCAGGAGTTCAGATTAAAGATTACGGAGGAATCGGCGGCCTGAAAACTATTAATATCCGAAGCATGGGAAGCCAGCATGTCGGGGTTTTTTATGACGGCATCAGAATGGGAAACGCTCAGAACGGAATTGTGGATTTGGGAAGATTCTCGCTGGATGATATGGAAGAAATCTCCCTGTATAACGGGCAGAAAAGTGAAATTTTTCAGCCGGCTACAGATTTCGGTTCATCAGGCTCTATTTATTTACAGCCTAAAGTTCCCGATTTTAAAGCTAATCGAAAAACGAATCTGGTTGTTAAATTCAAAAACAGTTCGATTGATTTGTTTAATCCGTCTTTCCGCTTGGAACAGAAAATTTCGGATAAAATTTCGGCAAGTTTCAGTTCAGAATTTTTACAGAGTGACGGGATTTACCGATTCAGGTATAAAAAGAAATATCCGGACGGTACGATTGCCAATGATACGATTGCTAAAAGATTTGATTCTGATATAAAATCAAAACGCTTTGAAACAGCTTTCCACGGTAAAATGAAAGACGGAGAATGGTCGGTTCGTGGTTACGGCTACCTTTCAGACAGAGGAATTCCGGCGGCGATTGTGAACAACCGTTTCGGCGGAAGGGGACAGCGTTTAACAGACGAAAACTATTTTGTTCAGGGAAGTTTCAGAAAGAAATTATTCCCAAAATTTGAAACTCAGCTGAAGGCCAAATTTGCTTATGACTATACTTTTTATGCGGATACCCTTTCAACGGAAACGGCGTACCCGGCTCGTAATACCTATATTCAGAAAGAATTTTTTGTTTCATCCTCTAATCTGTATTCTATCAACAATGACTGGGATGTAAGTGCGAGTGCGGATTTTCAGTACAATACTTTGGATGCGGATCTTTATAATTTTTCTTATCCTGTGCGGTATACTTCTTTGGTGTCTTTTGCCACGAGATATCAAGTAGGGAAATTAAAATTTCTGGGAAGTATCTTAGGAACTTTTGTGCATGAGGAAGTTGAAATGAATTCAAAGTCACCGGATAAAACCGAATGGACGCCCGCCGCTTTCCTTTCTTATAATCCTTTTACCAAAAAAGATTTCACGGTAAGAGCCTTTTATAAAAGGATTTTCAGGATGCCGACCTTCAACGATTTGTATTATACGGTCATCGGAAATGTGATGCTGAAACCTGAATTTACCAATCAGTACAACGTTGGTTTTACCTACGAAAAACAATTTAACGGAAGGTTTTTAAAGCTTCTTTATGCTAAAGCAGATGTATATTTCAATAAAGTAGAAAATAAAATCATAGCGGCTCCGACCGGAAATCTCTTCCGATGGACGATGATGAACCTGGGTGATGTGGAAATCCTCGGAACCGATGTTCATGTTCAGGCAAACCTGCAATGGGGAAAAGTCACTTTAAAGCCACAAATCAATTATACATTTCAGAGCGCAAGAGATTTTTCAGACAGAGGCGAATCTTATTTTGGAGACCAGATTCCTTACACGCCGTGGCACAGCGGAAATTTTGTAATGATGGCAGATTACAAAGACTGGAGTTTCAATTACAGTTTTATGTATGTGGGAGAACGTTATGATGGCCAGCAGAATAATATTCAGTTTAATTATATCCAGCCGTGGTATACGCACGATTTGTCTGTGCAGCGAAAAATAAAATGGGGAGAGCATCAGTTTAAGGCAAGTTTTGAAGTGAATAATGTTTTCAACCAGTATTATGATGTGGTGTTGAATTATCCGATGCCGGGAAGAAATTTTAAACTTATTGTAAGCTTTACATTATGAAAAAACTAAACTTTTATATCCTGATTTTTACCCTGATTTCGCTGATTTCATGTAGAACCGATGAATACATTCCTCGTGAGGAAACGGAAACAGGGCTTGCCCAGCCTGAAAATACAGCCATTAAAGGTTTCTATGTTTTGAATGAAGGAAATATGGGCAGCAATAAGTGTACGCTTGATTTCTTTGATTATACAACCGGGACTTATCACCGTAATATTTATGCAGAAATCAATCCTAATGTTATAAAAGAATTGGGTGATGTGGGAAATGATATTAAGATCTACGGCGGTAAAATGTATGCCGTAATAAATGTTTCCAATAAAATTGAAGTTCTGGACGCGAAAACAGCGAAACGCATCAAGACAATTCCGTTACAGAATTGCAGGTACATCACCTTTAAAAACGGAAAAGTATACGCAAGTAGCTATGCCGGGCCTGTAGACATCAATCCGAATGCTCCGAAAGGAAAAGTAGTTGAAATTGATACGGTTTCCCTTGTTGTCGAACGTCAGGTGACTGTAGGTTATCAGCCGGAAGAAATGGAAATTGTAGGCAATCAGCTTTTCGTGGCGAATTCTGGTGGTTATATGGTTCCTAACTATGATAAAACGGTTTCTGTGATTGATTTGAATTCATTTACCGAAACTAAAAAAATCAATGTCGCCATCAATCTTCACCGACTTAAAAAAGACAGCGACGGTGATTTGTATGTGAGTTCGAGAGGAGATTATTACAGCGTTCCGTCGAGTTTGTTTTTGGTGGATGCCGCAACCGGAGTGGTGAAAAAAGATTTTCATATGGCAGTAAGCGGAATGACCATTGTGAACGACAAACTGTATTATTATGGCAACGAATTTAATTATAACACCCATACTTCCACAAAGACTTTTGGAATTATCGATGTGAAGACCGAAGAAATTATTTCCAATAAAATCATTGATCAGGAATATGTGGATGGAATTAAAGCTCCCTATGGAATTGCTGTCAACCCGATTACTGAAGACATCTATCTGACGGATGCGCGAAATTATGTTTCGACGGGATATGTCTACTGCTTTGATAAAAACGGGCACTTCAAATGGAAGACAGAAGGCGGAAACATTCCTGCGCACTTTGTTTTTTTATATAAATAAATCAAATCTAATATGAGTAAAAAATTTTTGAACAGTATTAAAACCGTACTTCTTTCAGCGGTATTGATCGGAACCATCGGCTGTAAAAATGATGATGCCAGAGACGAGTCCAACTTCAACGGACTGGAAGAATCTTATACAATTGACCGTTTCAAAGTACTAAGTATTCCTACCAATGTTTCTGGAAATATTACCTGGAGCATTAATGATTCTATTATTTCTCAGGATTCCCAGCTGGAATTCATTAGTCCGGTGGTGAAAACGTATCCTTTAACTTTAAAAATAGGAACGGGAGCCGATATAAAAACGTATCAGTCGAAAATTATTGTGAAGCAGGAAGCGGGAACATACAGCAAATACATTTCCAATGTTTTCGATTTCCGTCCGGCAGTCGGGCAGTTTACCAATGAAATGCCGGAATATGAAACGGGGAATTCCTACAGCCAGATGCTTCAGAAGGCAAAAGAATCTTTGGTAGGCGGAAGCTCTTCAATGATTACACTGGGTGGATATGGAGGTTATATTGTTTTCGGTTTTGACCATACCATTCCGAACATGAATGGCAAAGATTTTAAAATCCTTGGAAATGCATTTTTTGGAAATTCATCAACTGATCCGCGTTCGGGTTCTTGTGAGCCTGGAATTATCATGGTGGCTTACGACAGAAATAAAAACGGAAAGCCAGATGACAACGAATGGTACGAAATTGCAGGCAGCGAATATTTTAAAAATACAACCGTAAAAGATTACAGTATTACCTACTTCAAGCCTAATGAAAGTAAACCTCCTGTTTCCGGAGCCGAATTTTGGCAGACTGATATTGAGTATATCAAATGGCAGGATAATCTGGGAAATTCAGGGTTTAAAACAAAAAATGCTTTCCACGCACAAAGCTATTATCCGTTATGGATCGGCGACGCGTCTTACAGTTTTACCGGAACTAAGCTTGCGAATAATTATTACGACGAGAGCGGAACGGGATCTTATTGGACAGGAAAATCGTATGACTACGGCTACGCAGACAATGCCCCGAACAATGATGAAGCTTCAAACATCGATATCTCGTGGGCGGTGGACAGAAGCGGAAAATATGTAAAGCTTCCGGGAATCGATTTTATAAAGATCTACACCGGAGTGAATCAGGAAGCAGGCTGGGTAGGAGAGGTTTCTACGGAAGTTGCAGGAGCCTACGATTTACACCTTAATTAAAAATTCAATAATAAATAGTTATAATTAAATCAAAAATGAAAAAGTTTTACCTTTTTACATCACTTCTTTTAGCGTGTGGTCTTTCGAAGGCGCAATCTGCTTTTACCAATGGATATTTCATGGTTAATGAAGAATGGTTTGGCCACACCAACGGTTCGGTAAATTTTATCCAAAACGATGGAAGCGTCAACTACAGAATTTATAGCAATGCCAATAACAATCAGGCTTTTGGGGCTACCACCCAATATGGTACGATTTATGGGGATAAATTTTATTTTATCTCTAAACAGGCTGCTGAAGGTGGAGATACACAATATACTGCGGGAGGAAGATTAGTAGTTGCCAATGCACAGACTATGCAGAAAATTGCTGGATTTAATACGATCGGAGGAGACGGAAGGTCTTTTATCGGTGTTAATGAGCACAAAGGATACATCGGAGCTTCTAACGGGATTTATACGTTTGATATTGATAACTTACAGGTCGGAGCTTTAATTTCCGGAACGGGAGGCGGACAGATCGGAAATATGATCAGGACTTCCCAGCATGTTTTTGCCGTAAAGCAGGCTGCGGGTATTTTGGTGATCAATCCGAATACGGATGCTGTTATTACTACGATACAGGGGTCTTTTCACTCTGTAGTGCAAGCAAAAGACGGAAGTGTTTGGGCCATTCAGAATCAGAAATTGGTAAATATCAATACAACTAATTTTACTACGACCACCTACAATATTCCGACCACTCAATATTTGGGAAGTTGGGGAGCATGGAATGCGGGAAGCTTTACAGCAAGCACTCTGAACAATACTTTGTACTGGATGAATTCTGTGAATAGTTTTGTTTCAGGAGCTCAGATTATCAAGTTTGATGTAACAACGAAAACATTCAACGAAAACTTTGCTGTTCTTCCGGGACAGACTGGAAGTTTTAAACAGATTCCTTATGGTGCAGGATTGAGAGTAAACCCTGTAACCGACCAATTGATCGTTAATACCACGGAAAGCGGCTACGGAACCCATTATCTGAACAATTGGATTCATACGTATGACAACACCGGAAATTTAACAAACACCATTAAGCTAGATGACTATTACTGGTTTCCGGCGGTGGCTGTTTTTCCGGATAATACCACTCCGGTTATCAATAATTTGCTTCCTTCACAAATTAGTGTAAATAGTTTAACGACAATTGATTTAAAAACCGTAATTTCAGATACAGATAACTTGTCAGCGGCGATTGTTAAAACGGTAAAGTCTAACAGCAATACAAATGCAGTTTCTGCGGTGATCAATGACAGTGAAGAATTGGTGCTAACGCCTCATTCTAATGGAAATGCTGAGATTGTGGTAAGTTTCAACTCAAATGGTAAAGTTGTTGATAAGGTTTTGTCTATAACAAGCTCTACTTCGGTGCTGGCAACGGCTGAGGTAAAAAAATTAGAATTCAGTATTTACCCTAATCCGGTAACTGATATTCTCAACATTCGAACTCAGGAGAAGGTTTTAAATATTTCTGTGTACGATATGTCCGGCAAATTGGTTAATGCTCCGTTCAGTAATGGGCAGATCAATGTAAGTATGCTTCCGAAAGGAGTGTATATTCTTACAGCAAAAACCGAAAAAGCGGTCTATCAGCAGAAAGTTATTAAAAACTAGATCTTAGTAGCATATCCTAATTTTGTTTTGCCTCCACCTTTTGCCTTTGGTGGAGGCTTATTTATATTAAATACCAAGTTAGAATATTTTGATAATTTATAATTATCTATTGGCTTCCACTTTTTTAATCTATTAAGAAATAAATGTTCAGTTCTTTTATTTGAATAACTTTGCTACATGCAAGAAATATACGAATTAAAGAATCTGTTGATGGATGATCCGGAGTGTTTTGAGGAATATTTATTATTATCTCAGGTTCACCATTTCAATGTTTTTAATCGTTCTGAAATCTGTGAAAAAACCCAGCCTTTGCATAGAAGCGATTTTTATAAAATTTCATTAATAAAAGGTCGAGGAATATTGCAAGTAAGAGATGAATTAATTGAAATCAATGGAAATGTATTGATATTTTTTAATCCTACTGTTCCTTATTTTTGGCAGACTTTAGCAGAAGAAACTCCGTCTTATTATTGTTATTTTGATAATCAGTTTCAAACCAAATTATTGAATAAAGATTACTTTCAAAAGTCGGCATTGTTTACATCAAGCATGAATCCGATATTTTCATTAACGGATGAACAGGCAGAAGATGTTCGCAGGATTTTTGAATCTATGTTATTGGAAATCAATAGTGAATATCATTATAGATATGATATTATTGCAACTTATCTTCAGTTACTTTTACAGAAAGCATACAAATTTCAGAATATTTCAGAAAAATCATCAGCGAATAAACCCGCTGCAATACGACTAACTTCGAAATTTTTAAATATGCTTGAAAATCAGTTCCCAATCGATTCTTTAGAACATTCTTTAAAATTAAAAACACCAAATGATTTTGCAAATGAGCTTTCCATTCATGTTAATCATCTTAATTATGTGATAAAAGAAGTTACAAGCAAAAGCACTTCCGAAATTATTGCTTCCAGAGTTCTTACCGAAGCAAAAGCATTATTAAACCACAGTAATTTTGATATTTCTGAAATAGCATATTTACTTGGATTCGAATATCCTTCAAACTTCATTACATTCTTCAAAAGACATACAAAAGAAACTCCTAAATCTTTCCGTAAAAATTCGTTTTCCAATATTCAGAATATTTGATTTGAATAATTTTCGATTTGACATGAAAAATTTATTTTTCTGACTTCAATCTAACTTTGCTCTAGTGATTATTTTAAAAATTACATGTTTAAAATTTAAAAATAATATGAAAATAGGAATCATTGGAACCGGCCCGATTGGAAGTACTCTGGCCAAAAAATTAGGAAATGCGGGGCACGAAATTAAAGTCACAAGTAAAAGCTCAGAACATGAACTTTCAGAAACCGCAAAAAAATTAGGTGTTGGACATTCGAGTCTGCAAAATATTGCAAAAGATGTTGATATTGTGATCGTTGCGATTCCAACAAGCGCAATTCCCACTTTGCCTAAGAATTTATTTGAAGGAATTTCAGATAAGGTAATTGTTGTGGATACAAGCAATTATTATCCTACAAGAGATGGAATTATGCCTGTTTTTGATAATCAACTGGAAAGTGTTTGGGTTTCAGAACAATTGGGAAGACCAGTTGTTAAAGCTTTTAATAATTTATTGGCTTATTCTTTAGAAAATGAAGGAAGACCAAACGCGGAAGATAATAGAGTGGCAATGGCAATTTCGGGAGATGATGAAAACGCCAAAAAAATTATTTCTCAGCTTATCGATGAGGTTGGATTTGATGCTGTTGATAGCGGTAATCTTTCGGAATCATGGAGACACCAACCCGGAATGCCTTCTTACTGTACAGAATTAAATGCAAAAGAACTTACTTTGGCTTTGGCAGATAAAGATGAAATAAAAAGGCAAGCAGCAACTTTAAGAGACAAATCAATGGAGATTTTTATTAGTCTGACTGAACCTCCAACTCATGAATATGTTCTGAATATACTCCGATCATTATTTCCAACGAATCCGAAAAGGTAGAAAATTTCATGAATTTTAAATCCTCTATCTTAATTTTGATAGAGGATTTTATTTATTTTTTAAGGTTGGGCAAAAAAGCCGTGATGATTCCCATTAATGGTAAAAATGCACAAATTTTAAAAACATATTCAATACTTGTATCATCTGCAACAGCTCCTAAAACAGCCGAACCAATTCCTCCCATTCCAAACATAAAACCAAAGAATAATCCGGCAACCAAACCGATTTTATTAGGCATCAGATCTGTTGCATACACTAAGATCGCTGAAAATGCAGAAGCGATAATTAACCCGATTAATACAGCAAAGACAATCGTCCAGAATAAAGAAAGATAAGGAAGACAAAGCGTAAACGGCGCTGCTCCCAAAATCGAAATCCAGATGATTTTTTTTCTTCCGTATTTGTCACCTAATTTTCCTCCTAATATCGTTCCCACTGCAACTGCTGCAAGGAACATGAATAGACAGAGCTGAGAATCGTGTACCGAAAGATGGAATTTATCAATTAAGAAAAAGGTAAAATAATTCGTCATCGAAGCCAGATAAATATATTTCGAAAAAACCAACGCCAATAAAATCGTAATCGAGAAAATAACTTTCTTCTTTGAAAGATTAATATGAATAACATCACTCGGATGTTTCGCTGATTTTTTTAAACTTAATCTTTCTGCATACCAATTTCCGATTCTCCACAAAACAATGATTCCGATAAAAGCTGCGATGGCAAATAACCCAACATAACCTTGTCCTAAAGGCAGAATAATTAAAGCAACCAGCAAAGGTCCAATCGCACTTCCCGAATTTCCACCAACCTGAAATATCGATTGTGCCAAACCTTTTTGTCCTCCCGATGCCAATTGTGCCACTCTTGATGCTTCAGGATGAAATACGGATGAGCCCATCCCAATTAAGGCTACCGAAATAAGAATAACATAATATTGATGCGCTGCGGAAAGCAATAATAATCCTGTCATTGATAATCCCATGCCGATGGCTAAAGATCTGGGATTTGGTTTTTTATCGGTATAAATTCCTACAAACGGCTGTAAAATAGAAGCTGTAAGTTGAAATACCAAAGTGATGATTCCAATTTGTGCAAATGATAATCTGAATTCACCTTTTAAAATAGGGTAAAGTGAAGGAATTGTGGATTGGATGAGGTCATTTAAAAAATGAGAGAAGCTGATCATAAACAAAATCGGATAAACAATCTTGTTGGTGTCAATGGTCTTGGTATTTATATTTTCCATAATATTAAATAATTATTCATCATATCATCTGATGAATTTTGTTAAAAAATTTTTAATAAATCTGATCAACAATTTTTTGTGCGATCACTGCTGCTTTTTCTGAATTCTTATCTGCAATAGATAGGTAAAGTTCTGTATGGATTTTCTGAGAAATCTTAAATGATTCCGTATTATGATGTCTGGTTCGGAAAGAGCTCATAATATGTTTTGTGGCAACTTTATAAATTTCCTTTAAGAGTTTGTTTCCGCAGGCTTCAGCAATCGCTAGATGAAAATTAATATCTGCTTCATAACATTCTGATGCTTTATTTTCTTCCGCAAACTGATTTCTAAGATTTAAATAATTTTTTATTGTCGCTAAATCTTTTTCGGTTCTGTTCAAGGCTGCTTTTGCTGCAATTTTAGAATCAAGCAAAGAACGGACTTCCTGCACTTCTTCAAGTTCAGCTTTATTCATTTGCGATTCTAAAGATTCTTCTGCATTTTTAGAAACCACAAAAGTTCCTACACCTTGCTGCACATTCAAAATTCCTTTGATCGATAAAATTTTTATGGCTTCACGAATGCTTGAACGGCCAACACCATAGATTTTCATCAGCTCAGGTTCAATAGGAAGCTTCTCTCCAATAGCATATTCATCGTCAGATATACCTTCGAATAATCGTTCTGCCACTTCTTCCGCTAAAGTTTTTCTTTGAATCTGCATATTAAAACATCATATCATCTGACGAATTACAAAGATATGATTTTGAAGTTTATTTCAAGTAAGTGTATCGATGATTTTTGACATATTTAAAATAAAAAAAGAGATCTCGAATTGAAATCTCTTTTGTAGCCCGTAGGGGAATCGAACCCCTCTTACCAGAATGAAAATCTGAGGTCCTAACCGATAGACGAACGGGCCCGCTATCTTCCACAATCCGAAGATTATGTGTTAGTTTTTGTTTTTATAAGTTTACAACTCTTAAATTAGTAGCCCGTAGGGGAATCGAACCCCTCTTACCAGAATGAAAATCTGAGGTCCTAACCGATAGACGAACGGGCCAACTATATAATTACGCTAATTTATTAACGTGCTTAGTTAACTTACTTTTCAAGTTAGCTGCTTTGTTTTTGTGGATAATGTTTTTCTTAGCTAATTTATCCAATAAAGCGATAACTTTAGGTAATTGCTCAGATGCAGCTGCTTTGTTCTCTTCGTTTCTTAACACTTTCATTGCTGTTCTAGCAGTCTTGTGATAGTATCTGTTACGAAGTTTTCTTACTTCGTTTTGTCTAATTCTTTTTAAAGCTGATTTATGATTTGCCATATCGTTCAAATGTGAGTGCAAAAGTATAAACTATTTTTTTATCTACCAAATTTATTTTCAAAAATTTTTAATTTTCTTCTGATAAATATTTTTTCAGTTTATTTATTGCCTGTTCTATTTTAATATTCTCTTCTTCTCTTTCTAATTTTTTGATAGTGCTCGTAAGCATTACCAGCGCATTGTTCCATTCTCCAGTGGTATTGGTGAAGGTAAGTCCGTCAATTGTTACTTCAAAAGTCACCCTCTCTCCAGTCCTGTCTAGTCTGAAACTTATTTTATCATCCCTGCCTGTAATCCCGTCTTCATTGATTTTTAAATCATAACTTTTTGGGTTAGAGTGGATTTTCTTAAAAAGCAGTTTAGCTTCTTGTATTTTTAAATCCGGCATGATATAATTTGCAATCTTAAATAAGAAATTGTCATGGTCTTTTATTAATTTAAATTAAAGATAAGTCAAAATTTTAAATTATAAAACATCAACAAACCTTTTTGTTAAACAAAATCAAAGATCAATAAATCTCCCGTTTAAGGTGGTGCAAAGGTAATATTTTTTTCTTTTATTCAAAATATTTGTGTGGAATTTATTTTTATTAATAGGTAATTGTCTGATAACGAATTTGCTATTTCTCAGAAAATTTCTTTAAACCCTTGCCGGGGCTTTATATAGGATATCAAATATTTCTTTAATCAAGTTTTATTAATGATTTAAAACCCTGTTTGGGCTATCCACTAAAACAAAAGCCCTCATAAAGAGGACTTTTAAATAAATCTTATGGAATTAAGAATTCTCATTGTAGGGCATATCAACCGGTTTGGATTCCGGAGAGCCTTTTTCACGCAGCCAGATTGATAAGAAAACCAACGAAAAAACCGCCAGAAACTCGCTCTGCCAGTTTTGAAAAGACTCAAACCAGAAGCGGGATTCTGCCATGTATTGAAATACAGTCACTATTTTCTCGTTCTTCATCACCTGTTCCTCATTATAATCTTTCAGGCTTCCGTAAAAATGTAGGATAAAGCTTGCCAAAAACAATACCGCAAAAGCAATTGACAAAGAATGTTTATAAATCTTCAGATAGATACCTCCTTTTTTCACCGGCCATGGCGCTTTTGGGTGTGGCTTCGGTTCTTTATCCACATCCTCTTCCTTGTCCAGAGATTTAGATTCGCTGGAACCCTTCTGCCTAAGAGAAACTGTAAGAAGCACATAAATCATCATCTGCAGAAATTCACTTTCCCAATTTTCAAAAGTTGCCTGAATAAAGTGTCCGCTTTGAAGATATTGCTTCAGGGTTAACATATTTTTGCCATGTTCCAGCAATTCCTTGTTTTCTGTCTTCCAACCCGTCAGAAATTGTCCCAGGAGACATAAAAGCATAAGAATAAGTAAAACAATACTTAAGCTGTTTCTATATAAAAAGCTTGATTTAGACATGATGTAAAAATTAAGATTCAGACTCGGATTCAATTCTCTGCAAATCTTTCACGGTAGGCCCTGTCAGCATTTTTCCGTTTACATTAAACCTGGAGCCGTGGCACGGGCAATCCCAGCTGAGCTCGGCACAGTTCCAGCGAACTTCGCATTTTGCATGAGGACAGGTGCTTTTTACAAGATGGATTTTTCCGTTGGCTTCCTTATATAGAGCATATGATTCACCTTCGTACTTTACAACTTTTGCTTCTCCTTCTTTTACTTCGGCCAGCGACCTGATTTTTTCTGCAAAGAGTTTATCTTTAATAAAATCAAAAGCGACCACGGCTGTTTCCTTTACAAAATCTGTAAATCCAGCTACAGGCTTTATTCGGGAAGGATTAAAAATATCCGCATATTTATTTTCTCCTTTAATAATAAGGTCAGATAAAATCTGTGACGAGAGGGTGCCGAAAATCATACCGTTTCCGCGGAAACCTGTAGCCGTAAATATTTTTCCGTTGCTTCCGGGAAGCTTTCCAATGTAAGGAAATCCGTCTACGGGTTCGTAATACTGGCTCGACCAGCTGTAAAATACAGTATCTACATCAAAATGATCGCGTACATAATTTTCAAGCCTTGAAAAGCATTCTCCTGTATTTTCCTCATGACCTGTTTTATGATCCTCTCCTCCCGCTATCAAAAGCATTTTTCCGTCGATTTCCTGAGTTCTGTAGTAATGATAAGGATCTGTAAGGTCGTAGCCTAATGCCTGAGGATAGTCGTTATTCTTTAAGCTGAATGCCAAAGCATAACTCCGGTAAGGAGCATTAATAAAATTCAGAACGTTAATTCCCGGCGGAATGTGGGTTGCATAGACTGCATTTTTAGCCTTAATTTCACCCTGCGATGTATTTAAAATGACAACCTCATCCTGCTCATCGTGGCTTTCGCAGACACAGTCTTCTTTAATTTCGCCGCCTAAATTCAGAAATGCTTCACATAAAGCTTTGATATATTTAACGGGATGAAACTGTGCCTGATCAGGAATAATTACGGCATTTACAAACGGAACCGGAAATGGTATTTCATGAGTGAAATTCATGACATGACCTACTTCTGCAGCACCGGCGACAATATCTTTCAGTTCTTTTTCCTGTTTTTCATCCAGGGCGAAAAGATAGGCCGGCTTCCTTTCAAAATCACAGTCTATAGTAAACTGATGGATGTTATTAGCGATCATACTGATGGCTTCCTGGCCTACCTCAGCAAACAATTTAGCATTTTCCAGTCCGAAATCGCTGATGGCTTGCGGAAAAGTGGTGTCAAAGAAATCATTAAGATGAGCGGTTGTTCCGACGGTGGTTCCAAAGCCAATGTTTGAAGCTTCAATAATAATACATTTTTTTCCTGACTGCTGCAGTTGTAAGGCGGTGGAGACTCCTGTAATACCTCCGCCAATTATGGCAACATCATATATTTTATTACAATCGGCAGTAGAAGTAAATTTTTTTGTTTCTTCCTGCCATATACTTTTTCTTGCTCCGTCTCTGTACATACAATTATTTTTATGGTTTAACAAGAGAACAATAGAGCCTGAAAATCAAGCTCTATTTGTTTAAAGGGATAGAATCGTTTTCTGTTGGATTACCATTCCTGGATTTTTGACCTTCAGAAGGATGATCATACTTATTTTTAGGCTCATCTTCATCAAAATCGCATTTACATGAAGTAGATGCTGCAAGACAAAAAAGTCCTAAAAGCATTGCTGCTGTTGTTCTCATATCTTTTTCAGTTATCTTTTTATAATATTTTTTACTTTTCTGAGCTGGGCTTCTGCATTTCTCCCATCCTGTGCGCGGCCATGCTGTCTGTTGAAAGATTGGTCATGGCTACAGATAATTTGTTCTTTAATCCTGAAATGACTTTGTCGTCACCGTTCATCAAAGCATTGTATCCGTCAGCAGCAACTTCCTCTGCAGACATCAGATTATCCGGATCATCGAGTATTTTACTTTCATTCATATCTGCTTTGTTGAAGAAATCGGTATCTGTAGGACCCGGCAGCAATGCTGTAACGGTAATCCCAGAGTCTTTAAGCTCTTCTCTGATGGCTTCAGACCAGGACAGAATAAATGCTTTTGTACCGTGATATACCGAATGCCAAGGCCCGGGAGCTTTACTTGCAATAGATGCCAGATTTAATATTTTCCCGGAACCTTTTGCAAGTCTGTCTTTTAAAAACAGCTTAGTAAGGATGATAACAGAAACAATATTTAAATTCACAATATCTACTTCGCGGTGAATATCCGTTTCTTCGAATTTTCCATAAACACCCTGTCCTGCATCGTTGACAAGGATTTCCGGGCTTATGCCGTTCAGTTTCAATTCAGAATATAATGAATAGGCATCTTCCTGTTGGAACAAGTTTTTGGCAATGGTAATTACATTAATTCCAAAACTTTTAAACTCGTCCGCTCTTGCTGATAATTCATCATGATTGCGGGCGACAATCACCAAGTCGTAGCCGTTTTTGGCAAACAGCTTTGCCAATTCATAGCCAATTCCGCTGGTGGCTCCTGTTATCAGTGCATATTGATTTTTGCGTTCCATAATTCTTTGGTATTTGGTAATTATCTAAAATGCTGAAGTTTTCCAGGGATCGAGAACTACCTTTACGCAGCCGTCTTCTTTTTTATCGAAAATCTGATATCCTTTTGCCACGTCTTCTAGAGAAAGACGATGGGTAATAATGTCATTTAAAGTAACTCTTCCGCTCTGAACATGATCCATCAGCTGGTCTATAATGGCATGGACATTACACTGGCCTGCCTTGATGGTAATTCCTTTATCGAAAATCTGCCCTAGTTTAAAGTTATCGTAATTAACAGGATACACTCCTAAAATAGAAACAATACCGCCACGTCTTACCGCGCTCATGCATGCTTCCAGAACTTTTATAGAGCCTTTTTCAAAATTTAAAATGGCTTTTGCTCTATCCAATAAATTTCTATCCGGTTCGAAACCCACTGCTTCAATACAGAGATCGGCTCCTCGGCCATCTGTCATATCTCTTATTTGGTCGATTACCTCCTGTCCGTCTTCCCATAAAATGGTATCACAACCGGTTAATGATTTAATCTGATCCAGTCTGTACTGTTGGGTATCTATTACAATTACTTTTTTGGCATTGTGGAGAATGGCACTTTTGGCAGACATTGATCCTACGGGCCCGGCTCCGAAAATGGCCACCGTTTCGCCTCCTTTAAGCTCTCCCCACATTACACCTGTATAACCTGTCGGGAAAATATCGGTAAGGAATAAAACCTGCTCGTCGGTAAGCGTATCGGGAACCTTTCTGGGGCCTACGTGAGCGTAGGGAACTCTTACATATTGGGCCTGTCCGCCGTCGTAGCCTCCGTACAGATCACTGTACCCGAAAAGGGCGCCGCCTTTATCGGTCAAAATTCCTCCTTCCGGACCGTAATGTTCTGGATTGCTGTGTTCGCAGGCTGTTGGAAGATCGTGCTGACAGAAAAAGCAGCTTCCACATGAAATGGGGAATGGCACTACAACACGGTCTCCAACCTTAAGGTTGGTAATGTTTTTGCCGGTTTCTTCCACAATTCCCATAAACTCATGTCCCATTACCATTGGCCGGGCTTGAGGAATGCCTCCTGAGTACATATGTAAATCGCTTCCGCAGATAGCGGTGGAAGTAACTCTTAAAATAATATCATTTTGATCTTTAATGATCGGATCATCCACGGTATCGCAAGTAATAATACCGGGTGAGTGTATAACTGCAGCTTTCATAATTTTAATATTTAATGTGGTGTGAGGTGTGTTTAATTATTTCGTTCCTGTTCAAGGTGCCAGACTCTGTGTTGGGCAATGGCATCGATAAATTTGCTTTCAGGATTTTCATCTTCCCAGGAAACAATAGCTGGATCTATATGGCTTTTTAATCCCACATTACTGTTCATGTACAACGGTTCTGTACCTTCTCCAAAATAAATGGTTTTGCAGTGTTTATAGGCTTCATTAATAAATTGCAGTACCTTATGTTTGTTGTCCGGAGCCAGCAGCTCTTTGGTAGAATCTTCACCTGTACTTATGAATAAAGCATCGAAACATACACTCGCTGTACTGGTTAATGAATGTTTGGGTGTTAACGCCGATCCATCATTGGTGGTAATAGGTGCTAAACTTGGCGCAATAATTTCTACTGTAGCGCCTTCATCTTCCAGTTTCGCTTTTAAGTCATTAACACTGCCTGCATCAGCACCATTGGCTAAGATAAAACCAATTTTTCTGCTTTTAATAGTATCTTTTACCGTATTTTCCATGCTTAAAGCATCTGAAATCTTCGTGTGGGCTTCTCTTTCTTCACTCTGAAGATCTATATGATTGCTGTCTGCAGGGAGACTCTGGTTGGGAAACTCCAATTCTGTTACTTCAACGCCTGTTTTTTCTGCTACTTTCTGGGCTAATACTTTATCCACAAAATTGAGCTGACCTACCATTCTTTCACGTATGGCTGGAATGGTCACTTTAGACAATTCAAAGATCAATGCATTCTGAAGATGTATTTTCTCCGGAGCCGACTGGCTGTTGTAGAATAATTTTGCCTGAGAATAATGATCGACGAAACTTTCACTTCTCTGTCTGATTTTCGGGCCGGAAATAGTTTCCTGATGAGAAGTAAATCCGCCTTCGGACATCATTGCCTGGAAAGGGCATCCTCCACCAATAGAATTGGGTTCGTAGCTTACTTTTCCTTTGGCAATCTGCTGTCTCATATATCCGTCTCTCTGGTTATTGTGGACGGTTTTTATTGATCTGTTGATCGGGATCTCGTGGAAGTTGGGACCGCCTAGTCGTATTAATTGGGTATCGGTGTATGAGAATAATCTTCCTTGTAATAACGGATCGTTGCTGAAATCAATTCCCGGAACGATATGCCCCGGATGGAAAGCCACCTGCTCAGTTTCTGAAAAGAAATTCTCAGGATTTTTATTTAAGGTTAATGTTCCGAAAATTTCTACGGGAACTTCTTCTTCAGGGATTATTTTGGTAGGATCAAGAATGTCAAAATCAAATTTGTCTTCATCTTCTTCCGGGATGAGCTGTACTCCGAAGTCCCATTCCGGGAAATCACCATTTTCTATAGATTCCCAAAGATCTCTTTTGTGGAAATCGGGGTCTACTCCTGAAATTCTCTGCGCCTCGTCCCAGGCAACGGAGTGAACTCCCAGTTTCGGTTTAAAGTGAAATTTTACAAAATGTACTTTTCCTTCATCATTAATAAATTTAAAAGAATGTACGCCAAAACCTTCCATTCTGCTGAAGCTTCTCGGGATTGCCCTGTCACTCATCAGCCACATGATCATATGTGTGCTTTCGGGCATTAAAGAAATAAAATCCCAAAAGGTATCGTGTGCTGAAGCCGCCTGAGGAATTTCATTATGAGGCTCGGGTTTTACTGCATGTACCAAATCCGGAAACTTAATGGCGTCCTGGATAAAAAATACCGGAATATTATTGGCTACGAGGTCGTAATTACCTTCTTCTGTATAGAACTTTATAGCAAATCCTCTTACATCCCTTGCTAAATCTGTACTTCCTCTGTTCCCTGCAACGGTAGAAAATCTTACAAAAACAGGTGTTTCTTTTCCCACTTCTGTTAAAAATTTTGCTTTGGTATATTTCTCAAGGCTCTTGTTTAAGGTAAAAACTCCGTGTGCGCCTGAACCACGGGCATGAACCACTCTTTCGGGAATCCTTTCGTGATCGAAATGGGTTATTTTTTCTCTGAAGATAAAATCTTCCAATAGGGTAGGCCCTCTGTCTCCTGCTTTTAAGGAATCCTGATTGTTATTGATCTTAAGACCTTGGTTGGTTGTTAGTTTTGAGTCTTCGTTGGAAGTAATGTGTGATTCTAGCTGATCTAGCTTTTCATTAGACGGTTTCTGGTCTTTCATAATTCTAATATTTTGTGATGTGGTGGTGATTTTTTGCAAACAATGTTATAAAAAATTGTATCTGATTTTGTTTAAAAAGCAGCTAATTCGTCGGTTGTCGCTTTCAGGTACTTTTCAAAGTAGTGAAGGTCTTCTATGCATTTTATAGAAAGATAAAACATGATCTGTTGAGGTTCTTTTTTACCAATATTTTCCGCTTCGTCGAATCTGGCAATCAGAGCACGGATGCTTTCTGTTTTCAAGTCTTTCAGGAGGATAAAAAGTAAAAAAATGTTCTCCTTTATTTCTTTGGTATACATAACAGAACCTTCCTCAAACCAGCTTCCTTGATTTTTAATTGTAGTAAAATGTTCGGATTCCAACTTTTTTACAATGTCTCTGCAATTCATAGTATATAGATGGTTATTTATGAGTAAAAAGCCATACAGAAAACTCCGTATGGCTCTGTCAATGTATTAATCTTCCTGTTCTGCATCGAAGTTGATGTAGGTCTCAGCAATTTCTGTGAGATCATAATCTGTATCTTCTTCTTCCTGTAATGTCTTTTCGAGGAGATCTGCAGCTTTATCGTGTCCCATTGTAATGGCCAGCTGCGCCAGCCCGCCGTAGGTGGCAATTTCGTAATGTTCTACTTTTTGAGCTGCAATAATCAGGGCGGCGTCGCGGGTCATAGAACCTTCTTCTGTAGATTTAATGATTTCTTCGCCTTCCTCGATAATTCCTTTAATCGCCTTGCATTCTTTTTGCTCGGGCTTTTCATCAATGAGTTTAAATACCTTTTCAAGACGGCTTACGTGTTTTTTAGTCTGTAGCTGATGGTCTTCGAAAGCTTCTTTTAACTCCTCAGTAGTGGCTGCTTCCTGCATTTTTTCCAAAGCATCGATGATGGCATTTTCTGCAAAATAAATGTCCTTCAGTGCAGAAACGAAAAATTTATGAAGAGGAGAACTTTTCATTTCATCTTCATTAACTGTTGCGTTGTCTACTGACGTTGTTTTTTTCGATGCTGCTGTTTCTCCTGAAGATGTTGTTGTAGAAGTTGAAGCTGTTTCCGTACCTGCGGTACCTGTTTTAGTATCTAATGTTTTTGTTGCCATAATGTGAAAGTGGTGTTTGGGTTTAAAAAGATTACCCCTTTAAATAATCAAATCAAAAGAGGTAATCGTTGGAAAAGAATTATGAATTATTACGTCTGCCTCCAAATCCCGATCTGCCAGAACCTGAAGATCTTCCGCCTCCGTGAGATGCCTGTCCGCCCATACGTGCAATTCTCGTACGTTCGGCTTTGCTCATTGATGCGAAACCTCTTTTTGATGTTCCGTTGCCAGATCCTGAGTTGGAACCTCGACCAGAACCGCTGCTGTTACCTGATCTTGAGCCAGAACCGGAGTTTCCTCTTCCGCTTCCAGAGCCTGATCTTGAATTTGAACCTGAGTTTGACCTTGATCCTGAATTAGAACCCGATCTTCCTGAATTTGATGACCCTCCGCTGCTATTTCTGCTGCCTCTTGGTCTTCCCGGGTTATCGTGTCTGTGGTCGTAATTGTGATCATTTGATGAGTTTCTAGAAGATGACCTGCCTCTTCCGCCTGATCCTGATCCCGAACCAGAACCCGATCTTCCTGAGTTTGAATTTGAGCTTCGACCTCTTCCAGAGCCACTTCGTGAACCGCCTCTTCCGCCTCCTGAAGAGAATCTTCCCTGGCTGTCTCTCTGCTGGTTCCCGTTGTTGCTTCTGCCTCTTCCGCGGCCTCTGTTATCATCATCGTCGTCGTCGTCCTCCTCGTCGTAATCTTCATCATCATAGTCTTCGTTGTCATCGTAGTCTTCATCATCATAATCTTCGTCGTCATAGTCTTCGTCATCAAAATAATCTTCATATTCTGAGAAGTCGTCATCGTAATCTTCATCATTTTGCGCATCGTTATAACCGTGGTCATAACCTAATTGATAAATTTCCTCAAGATTGCTGCTTGATTGTGAGTTTCCTCTTGAGCTACGGTTTCCTGAATTTCTAGTGTTCATAATAGAATTTTTATTAATATTTGGTGATGGTTGTTGCTGGCCGTGACTAGTATTAGACAGCAACATGTTTAATTATATTGATGATTGAAAAAAGCTAAGTGCTTTGAAAAATATTGCTCAAAAAAAAGAGCGAAGACAGTGGATAATTATTTACTCAAATGTACAATGACTTTATTAAATTGTATATGACTCGAGTCATAATCAGTGAATTACATTAAAATAAATTGTTTTCATTGAGTTGGGTTGGAAATGAAAAGACTTAGATATTCCCAATTTTTCAGATAACTTTCGCAAGCTGTTTCCTTGTCAAAAATGGCTTTTACTTTATAATTTAATGATTTTGTTCCATAAGAAACTAATGCGTTTTCGGCTATTGTCATAATCAGAAAATTTTATGGTTAAAAAAATGAATAAAATGAATATTGTGTTTAAAGATTTCCAAATTGCGAACCAAACAGAAGAAAAAGATTGACAAAAAATACCACATTTTATCACTTTTTAGTGTTTTATTTTATTCGGATTCTTTTATGGTCATTATACGTAGATTTTCCGGTTAATAATTTTTAGATAGTTCTCTTTTTCCAGCTTTTTGACAGTTCTTACTACGGTTTCAACACGCAACGCTGTCAGGGCGGCAATCTGTTGCCTTGTTAACGGAACTTCATAAGAAAATTTTGTCTGATCTTCATAGAAACTTTTATGATAGTCCAACATGCCGGTAATTCTTGTTTCGGGGCGAAGAGAAGAATTATTTTCCAGCATGATGTATTTGTAATAGAGCCTTTCCGACAAAAACTTATTGATATCTCTTGAGATTGCGGGATTTTCGTCCAGTAATTTTGTAAAATGGCTTTTCGGAAGTTTTAGAATAGTACAGGTTTCAAAGGTCACAGCATTTACCGGATATGTTTTGTCAATAAACAATAATAATTCACAAACGCTTAAACCTTTGTCCAGAATGGCTAAAATAAGTTCTTTTCCTTCATCATTATAATGATTCAGCTTAATTCTGCCTTCGATGATCTGATAATAATATTTTGGATTTTCTCCTTCATTAAAAATAATATGTGAAGGCTCAAGGGTTTCTGTTTCGGCTCCGTACGATAAGAGAAGTTGTTCTGGAATTAACATAAGTATTAAAATATTAATAAAAGTAGCCTTAAAAAGCAGGCTTCTCTATGACTTGAATCATAAGGTTTTATGAAAGAAGGAATATAATTAATTTAGAATAATAACGGATTCTATTTAAAAAATCCAATAATCTTCGACAAGAATCTGTTTCGGCTTCATTATTAAATTTTCTTTTGGTTCACACAAAATTGAAACCGGTTTTTATTCGTAGTTATGATCAGAATCAAATAAGTAGAAATTGTGACTTTAGGTACCACATCTGTCTATTTTTGGTCATTATGGTCTTATAGTTGTAAGTTCTTATGCACTATACTTGTATTTAAATCACAATTAAAATATTATCAATCACACCAAAAAATTTAGTATGAACAACGAAAACACAGTTTCAGTGCTTAATGATTTACTGAACATTACCAACGACAGAATTGAAGGATTTTCAAAAGTAGAAGACAAAGTATGGGATACCCATTCTTCACTTAAAGCTGACTATGACCAAATGGTTGCTCAATCCCAGACTATGAAAAATGATCTCATTCAGTTAATTAATGGAAAAGGCGGGGAAGCCGACAATACAACAAGTACGGCAGGAGCTATACACAGAGCTTGGATAGATGTGAAAAATTCTTTCGTGGCAGACAAGGATGAATCTACTTTAGAGAATGTAGTTTTCGGAGAAAGAGCTGCTATTGATGCTTATCAGGATGCGCTGGACAGTGGGGATCTTTGTCCGGAAAGTACAAGACTGGTTTCGGATCAGCTGCATCATTTAAAATCTTCATACGCTAAATTTGAAAATTTAGAAGAAAGAAATTAACAATTTCACCGAATAAAAATTAAAGGCTGCCCACATCGGGGTAGTCTTTTGTTTTGTGGAAATAAGTTAACCTTAGTATTAATTGGAAATGAAAAAGCCCTTTAAAAAGGGCTTTAATATTGTTGAAAATTGGTAGCCTATAGGAGAATCGAACTCCTGTTGCAAGGATGAAAACCTTGAGTCCTGACCACTAGACGAATAGGCCAAATTTTGAGTTTGCAAAAATAATGATAAACTTTTGAAACTCAAAATTTATTTTTTGCTATCTGAAAACTTTTTGAATGATAGAGTTTTTAATTCCTTTAGCTTCAACCTCTTTCTGAAGTTTTACGGCATCTTCCAAAGTATAAACTTTTCCGTAAGTGTAGTAGAAAACTCCGTTTTCTTTGTTTCTTTCAACATCTTTCAGAGCCTGCATTACCAACGAATTTCCGTTCAGTTTATCCCCTGTGTGTACTTCAAGTGTATAATAGCCTGTACTCAGCTTCTGGTTCGGCATAAATCCTACGGCATATGCATTTCTGAAACCTGCATCTTTCGCCGTTTTAATATTAATATCTCTTACCGATGCCATATTGGTGACCCCGTAATAATATTTGTACTGTCCGTTCTCTTTAATAGGCAAAATGTAGTTTAATCCTTTTAATGCAGGATCTCCATCGTTATATTTTGTTGGAGAACTCAGTAGTAAGATTCTGAAGTCGTTTTTCAAAGCAACTTCTGCCGGCTTTTCCGGTTCAGGTTTTTTCGTTAGGGCAGAAACTCCTGCTTTTCTGTCAATGGCTTTTTTATAATCGATGATCGCATCATAAATACTTTGTGAAATCTCGTCCTGACCTTTTTCTGATGCCAGATAGTGACTTTCTTCAGGGTGATTGATAAATCCTGTTTCGATAAGTACCGAAGGCATCGCATTCATACGAAGCACGTGAAGGTTTTTCTGGAAAACACCTCTGGAAGATCTTTTATCTTTATTTACAAAATTATTCTCAACCAATCCTCCCAAAAGCATGCTGGCCTCAAGATATTTGCTTTGCTGAAGTTTTAGGGCAATTAAAGATTCCGGTGAGCTTGCATCATAAGAACCGAAGGTCTGCTTATCTTTTTCATCAAGAAAAATTACATCATTTTCTCTTTTTGCCACTTCAAGATTGGTATCGTTCTGATCCGGTCCCTGTACATAAGTTTCTGTTCCGTAAGCTGTATTTCTTACCGCAGAGTTACAGTGGATAGAAACAAATAAATCTGCTTTGCTTCTGTTAGCTAAGTTAGTTCTATCTGATAATGAAGGGTATTCGTCTATTTTTCGGGTATAAATTACTTTGAAATCTTTATTTTTTTCAAGCATTGCACCCACTTTTAGCGTGATGGCAAGAGTAATTTCTTTTTCTGTCACCCTTCCAATGTCTGAATACGTTCTGTTTGCTCCGTGATCACTACCTCCGTGTCCGGCATCTAAAACAACCGTAAACTTCTTCTGAGAGAAAATAAAGTTGCTGGCAAGGATCAGGAGAAATGATAAAATTATTTTAAAATTTACTTTGTGCATCTTACAGTTTTAAAAATTATATTAATTTTGAGCCTTAATTGTATACATTAAATATAACAAAAAAATTGGTCAAAACCGTCTCCAAAAATATATTACAAATTTTAATTATCCTAATTTTTAACAATTTTTTAGCACAGCAAACGCCTGGAAAATTGCCTGAAAATGCGGTTAATGATACTATCCCTAAACAAGATACCATTGCCTTAAAAAAAGAGGCTCTGGAAGATGTTCTTCATACAAAAGCAGATTTCAAAAGGAGGGATTTCAAGAAAAAAATGGTTTATCTGAACAAAAATGCTCAGGTAAAATATCAGGATATGCAGATTGATGCAGATTACATCTCTATCGACGAGCAGAAAAGTCTAATGTACGCTCGCGGAAAACTAGATTCGTTAGGGAAGATTATTGAGCCTGTTATTACCACACAAGCCGGAAAAAAGTATGAAACTGATGAATTTCAGTATAATACCAAAACAAGGCAGGCTATTGCTTTCAATGCCAGAACGGAAGAAAGTGAAGGGGTAATTGTTGCTGAAAAAACGAAAAAATACAATGACTCTGTGTTTGCCATGAGACGGGCGAATTACACAACCGACGACTATTTTATTAAGAAAAAAGATACGGCAGCGGATTACCATTTACGGGCATCCAATATCAAATTAGTGAAGACTAAAAATAAATCTTCCATCATTTCAGGACCTATTCAGATGTATATTGAGCAGGTTCCGACCCCTTTGATTATGCCTTTTGCGATTTTACCTTTTTCCGATAAAAGGTCTGCGGGTATTTTGATACCGAGTTTTGGGGAAAGACAGGATGTCGGGTTTTTCCTGAATGGATTAGGATATTATCAACCGATAGGGGAACATTTCGACCTTAAAATTCTCTCTGATATTTATACCAAAGGAAGCTGGAACTTAAGGCCTGAAATGAATTATGTAAAGAAATACCGTTACAGCGGAAATTTCTCTGCAGATATAGGATCAATGGTCAGAGGGATTAAAGGGCTTGATGACTACAGTAAAACCGGAACATACCGAATCGCTTGGAGACACAGTCAGGACACAAAATCCAATCCGTTTCTGAATTTTTCCGCGTCTGTAGACATTGTAAGTACAAAATTTTACAACAATACGCTGAATAATAATTATATTTTAAATCAGAATGTATTAAATACTCAGCAGAACTCTACGGTAACGGTTACTAAAAGATTCCTGAAACTGCCTGCGACTATTACAGGAACCGCTTCTTATTCCCAGAACTTTGCCACAGGATTATCCGATCTTCGTTTACCACAAATGAATATTGCAATCAACCAGTTTTATTTATTCGGATCTAAAACGGGGGTAAGACAAGGGTTACTGGAAAATATTACGGTCAATACGGGGATTAACCTGACGAACTTTGTACAGACAAATGAAGGAGAGCTTTTTAAGAAAGAAATGTGGGATAAAATGCAGACCGGTCTAAAAAACAACATCACATTAGGAACCAATACAACGGTTGCTAAATATTTTACGTTCAGTTTAGGCGCTAATATTGATAATGCTTTAACAACAAAAAGTGTTGAAAAGTTCTACGATCCTGTAAATAATAAAGTGGTTACGGAAACAAACAAAGGTATTACAGGATATTCTACATTTTCTACAACGGCAAGTTTACAGACCACATTATACGGACAGGCAAATTTTAAGAAAGGTTCTGCCATTGAAGCCATCCGACACATGATGACGCCAAGTATCGGTTTCACATATTCTCCTGATTTCGGGGGTTCAGGTTATGGATATTACAGAAATTATTATGATGCCACTGGAGCTTTAACACCTTATTCAATTTTTGAAGGAGGAATTATCGGATCACCTTCAAGCGGATTGGTGGGTGCTTTAGGATTCAATATCGGGAACAATATCGAGATGAAAGTAAAGTCTAAAAGCGATTCAACCGGAATAAAAAAGGTGAAGCTTTTTGAATCTTTAAACCTTTCGGGAAGTTACAACTTTGCGGCGAAAGATCATCCTTTCTCAATTATTACGGTTAATGGGCAGTCTTCTTTCTTCAATAATAAATTAAGTGTCAATACAAGCTTATCTTTAGATCCATACAAAATCATTTTTATTCCGGGACAGGAAGTAGGTATCAGAACAGAGGACTTCGGGCATTTCAGTGTGCAGGGTTTCAACGTTCAGTTGTCTTATCCTTTAAGCAGTGAGATTTTTGGAGAAAAAACAGATTATGCTAAAAAATACAAATCGAAAGGGGAGGTAAGGAATGAAAATTATTATTTTGATGATGATAATTACGCCCATTTCGATCAGGCCTGGACATTAAATGTGAATGCTAACTATGCCTACACAAGAAGTACAGCATCGAGAACGCCTACTAAATTGGCTTCAGTGGGTTTGGACGGAAGTATTAAGTTAACCCCTTACTGGAATATCAATGGAAGTACTCACTATGATATGGTGACAAGAGAATTGGCATATACAAGGATTGGTTTTTCGAGAGACCAGCGAAGTTTTACCATTAATTTCAACTGGGTTCCGTTTGGTCAGTACAAGGTGTATGACTTCTTTATCGGTATAAAAGCCAACATCTTAAGTGATGCATTGAAATATAAAGACAGAAGTTTCACACAGCCTAATGCACCTTTCTAATTTCGGATTAATATTTGATAATAGAAATAGAATATAAATTTTATATTTGCACCCAAAATAAAATCTAAATGAAAAAAGTAATCAACACGGTAAATGCTCCTGCAGCGATCGGGCCTTATTCACAAGCAAACATGGCAAACGGTGTTCTGTATATTTCAGGACAGATCCCTGTAGATCCTGCAACCGGTAAATTGGTGGAAGGAATTGAAAAGGAAACGCATCAGGTAATGAAAAACCTTGAGGCTATTCTTACAGAAGCAGGAATGACATTTAAAAATGTTGTAAAAGCAACGATATTCCTTAAAAATATGGATGATTTTGCAGTAATGAATGATATTTATGCTTCGTATTTAGATGCAGAAAGCTATCCGGCTCGTGAAACAGTACAGGTTTCTTGCCTGCCAAAAAATGTTGATATCGAAATTTCTATGATCGCACATCAGGATTAATGAATTTTATAAGAAATACAATTGCGGTTATTGTAGGTCTTGGAATTGCCGGACTTATCATTACTCTTGGTATAAGGGTGTTTCCGCAATGGGTTACTTTCGAAGCTTTTGCTCCGTTCGAGCATTGGCAAAGATTTCTTCAGAGCATGCAGAATAATGATGCTTTCTTCGGCTTTCTTTTGTTTGTTTCCGGATTAGGAACTACAATCGGAGGGGTTGCAACAGCAATCATTGTAAAGTATGCTAAAGTAGCGTATGCTATTCTTATCGGTTTCATTATGCTTTTTATAGCGATGCTGGATGTTATTGTTTTCCCATATCATCCTACGTTTTATAAAATCTCTATTTTCCTTACGTTTTTCCCTTTCTCGTGGATCGGAGGTAAAATTGTAGAAGTCATTTATGAACGGAAAAAGAAAAGAAGAATCGCTGAAAAAATGAATAAATCATAAATATAAAAAACGCTGCAATTTGCAGCGTTTTTTGTTGATATGAATGTGAAGTTTAGTTCTTCTGTTAAGGCATTTTGAAACCTCTTGTATAGATCTGTCCGTAAGCATCTACAAATTTCACGGAGACATTTCCTGAATATTTGTCAAGAATTTTCTCAACATCTTTCTGTGAATTTACGGGCTTACCATTGATCTCTATCACGATATAATTATCTACGATTCCGATTTTGGCAATTTCGCTTCCTTCTGTCACATTGTTGGCAATTACGCCGCTGTTCAATCCGTAATCAGTCTTAAATCTTTCATCCAATGGCTTGAATTCTGCCCCAATTTTTTCTGTTACTGTTAAGTCAGCCTTTGTTCTTGTGGAAGTTCCTCCTTTTTGGTCTTTCAGCGTTACAGTGGTTGTCGCTTCTTTACCATTTCTCTGATACGTTACCACTACTTTATCCCCAGGTCTCTTGCTTCCTACAGACATTGATAGATCTGCAAAATCAGTGATTGGTGTTCCGTCGATGCTAGTAATGATATCACCTGTTTTCAAGCCTGCATCTTCAGCACCGCTGCTTTCTCCGAATCCTGTTACCAAAATTCCTGAACCTGCTTTATAATTTGTCTTTTTCTGTTTGTTATAAGCTGCAACCATTTGGTCATCGGAAAGATCTAAAGATGTTACTCCTAAGAATCCTCTTTGCACAATACCGAACTTCTTGATATCCTCAACAATTTTTCTCGCTAAGTTGGCAGGAACGGCAAATCCATAACCTTGGTAATATCCTGTAGTAGATTGGATGGCAGAGTTTATACCGATCAAATCTCCATTTGTATTTACCAATGCACCTCCGGAGTTTCCAGGGTTAATTGCTGCATCGGTCTGAATAAAGCTTTCAATTGGGTTGGCAGCTTTTCCTTGTGAACTTAAAATTCCGATACCTCTGCCTTTTGCAGAAACGATCCCTGCGGTTACTGTAGAATTCAATCCCAATGGATTTCCTACGGCAAGAACCCATTGTCCAACTTCAATATTGTCAGAATTGGCAAAATTTAAAAATGGTAATCCTTTTTCTTCTATCTTAAGTAATGAAATGTCTGTATTAGGGTCAGTTCCGACTAAAGTAGCGATATATGATTTTTTATTGCTTAAAACAACTTCAAGCTTATTAGCTCCGGCCACAACGTGATTATTGGAAATAATATAACCATCCGGCGAAATAATGACACCCGATCCCATTCCTGAAGGCATGTTCTCCGGTACCTGCTGTTGTTTCTGTCTTTGCTGTCCTCGTCCTCCGAACGGATCTCCAAAAAAGAAATCAAACATATCCTGTTCAGAAGCTCTGCTTGTCGTTCTGGTTTGATAGTTTTTAATGGTTACGACAGCTGGAACTGTCGTTTTTGCTGCTTTTACAAAATCATCTCCTACTGCCGCAGAATTCATTCCTGCGAAAGAAACGTTTGAAGCTTTTGTAAAGTATGATTGGTCTGCGCTGTTGGAATCATGATTTAAGTATTGTAATCCTCCAACGGTAGTAGCTCCTGAGATCACTCCTACTACGGCAAATGGTAATAGTTTTTTTAAAGTACTCTTCATTGTGTATCTTTCTTAATTATTTATGTTATTTATCTTTTCGTTTTATAGTAAACAAATTTAATGCTAAATAGGTATGCAATTGGTATTAAATGTTTCAGTTTTAACTAAAATTTAACTACAATAACATTATTTTATGTGTTAAGTGGTAATTATTTGTCACTATTAACTGATCTTAAAATTTTATTAAATGTCAAAGTGGCATATGTATGATGAATCGATGGTGACAAAAGTTAAATTTTATGAATAAATTTTTGATTGCTCCCGCCAATTTTACATGATTTTTTTTACCAGAGCTTGCCTTCCCGTAGGGTTGTTTAAGCCTAATCAAAATATTGTGTAAAATTCGTGTTTAGATTCCTATGATAAGACAATCCGTCCGGCTATTTTCAAAAATTAATTGAATGAATTCGACCATACTCACGATTGAGCGCTATATTTTAGCGTTTTTATAGTTTCGGCGGCGGCAAAGCCGCCGCCGAAACTATAAAAAAAGAGTAGCGAAAGTGCGAATTGCTGTTATAATCAACATATTCAAATAAAAAGCAAAATCTTATTAGTTATCCTTGTCAAGGTTTAAACCTTGACAAGGATTGTGAAAATTGCTTTAAGGTTAATCAAGGACGATTTAATTTAAAAATTCTTACCTTTGCAAAAATTTTTCTCACTTATAACGTTTATAGCATGCAACTGTACAACACCTTAAGCGCAGAAGAAAGAGCTCAACTTATTGATGAAGCCGGTAAGGAACGCCTTACATTGTCTTTCTATGCGTATGCCAAAATTGAAGATCCCAAAAAATTTCGCGACGAATTATTTATAGCCTGGAATGCTCTGGATGCATTAGGCCGTATTTATGTAGCACACGAAGGAATTAATGCTCAGATGAGTGTTCCGGCAGACAATTTTGAAGCATTTCGTGATACGCTGGAAGTTTATGACTTCATGAAAGGTATTCGATTAAATGTCGCAGTTGAGCAGGATAATCACTCTTTTTTAAAATTAACAATAAAAGTAAGACACAAAATCGTTGCAGACGGTTTGAATGACGAAACTTTTGATGTTACCAACAAAGGAATTCACCTGAAAGCTCA
Organism: Chryseobacterium arachidis; assembly: GCF_900129245.1. Classification (GTDB taxonomy): domain Bacteria; phylum Bacteroidota; class Bacteroidia; order Flavobacteriales; family Weeksellaceae; genus Chryseobacterium; species Chryseobacterium arachidis. Next base: position 236,751 of record NZ_FQUT01000002.1, on the reverse strand, counting down.
GGAGTTTAATGATATGCTTGCTGATCCGAATACGATTGTTGTGGATTTCAGAAATCATTACGAAAGTGAAGTCGGTCACTTTGAAGGTGCCATTACTCCGGATGTTGAAAATTTCAGAGAAAGTTTACCGATTATTAACGAACAATTACAGGATTTTAAAGAAGATAAAAACTTGTTGATGTATTGTACAGGTGGAATTCGTTGCGAAAAGGCAAGTGCTTACTTCAAACATCAAGGTTTTAAAAATGTTTTCCAGTTAGAAGGCGGAATTATAGAGTATACGCGTCAGATTAAAGAAGAAGGAATTGAAAGTAAGTTCATCGGTAAAAATTTCGTATTCGATCATCGTTTAGGGGAAAGAATTACAGATGACATTATTTCTCAATGTCACCAGTGTGGAAAACCGTGTGATAACCATACCAATTGTGCCAACGATGCCTGTCATTTACTTTTCATTCAATGTGATGAATGTAAGGCAGCAATGGAAAATACATGTTCTACGGAATGTCTGGAAACTATCCATTTGCCTTGGGAAGAGCAGGTTGCAAAAAGAAAAGGTTTACAGGTTGGAAATAAAGTGTTCAGAAAAGGAAAATCCGAAGCTTTGAAATTTAAAAATTCAGGAGATTTATCAACTCAAACGTTGGCAAAAGCAACACAGGCAGAAACAAAAGACATTCGTCAGAAAATAAAAATTAAGAAAACTTTGATCGGAAAAGCTGAGCATTATTATTCAAAGTCAAAAATTGCACAGTTTTTAATTGAAAATAATGAACTTTCTGTTGGAGACAAAGTTTTGATTTCGGGGCCGACAACAGGAGATCAGGAGGTAACAATTACTCAGATTTTCGTGAACGGAGATTTCAGCAATACGGCGAAAGTAGGAGATCAAATTACTTTTGAATTACCATTCAGAGTTCGTTTGTCTGACAAATTATACAAAATTCTGGAAGCGTAAAAACATATCATTAAGATGTTAAAAGCTGAACTTAGAAAAAAATATATGCAAAAAAGAAAAGCCTTGTCGATTGATGAGGCTTTTTCGTTATCTGAAAAGATTTTTGAAAATTTCATCTATTATTTCAAACCAAAAGAAGCGGAAAAAGTTCATATTTTTATTCCTATTTTGGCAAGAAAAGAAATCAATACCCAGATTTTTATTCATTATTTCTTGAAGCATAATATTCGGGTTTTTGTCCCGAAAATCGTAGCAGATCAATTAATCAATATTGAAATTTTCGCAGATACCATTTTCGAAACCAGCAGTTGGGGTATTCCGGAACCAATTTCTAATGAAGATTCGGGAGAGACTTTTTTCGATTACATTATAACTCCACTTTTATATTGTGATGATAAAGGTAATAGAATAGGTTACGGAAAGGGTTTTTATGACAGCTTCTTTGAAAGTATATCCAAAAAAGTAAAAAAAATCGGAGTCAATTACTTTAACCCCGATGAAAATATCGATGATGTCTGGGAAAATGATATTCCGCTGGACTATTTGGTCACGCCGACTGATGTGCTGTCTTTTTCCGGTGAATCTGAATAGAATTTAATAAAATAGAACTTAAACTCTTTATTTTTCTGGTCGGGCTTTGATACAAGTGTGTATTGTGCGTTGCGTTCAAAACTACCTACAGATTTGTCTTTATCGCCTATATATTCTACATTGAACTTAGCAAAATTCAACGTGTCTTTCTCTTTTATTTTCTGAAAAACATTGATGTTGCTCACGCGGACTTTCTTTACATTCAGGCTTTCAAGTTCTTTAAAAAGATCATTGAATGTTGTGGAGTCCGATTTTTGAAAATATTTTTCAATTTTGGTGTAAATAGCTTTATCGATCTCCGTATTTCTTTTTCCGGAAAGATAAAGTGTGGAAAGATCAAGCACGTCCTGAACTTTTTGCATGGTGATGGAGTTGATCGCCTGTGCACTGTCCATTTGTACACTTATATTATCTGTATTTCTCAGTTTTTCTAAGTCACTAATGTTGTTGGTGTTATCTTTTTTTGTACAGGCCGTTACAATGATTCCTGATAGTATGATTAAAAACAAAATGTTATTTATTGTTTTCATGCGTTGAGATTTTAAATTTAATAGATACGATTTTTCCCTTATTATCTTTTTTCATTTCGATAACGTTCAGATTTTTCAGAGAGGTGGTCGGAGTGGTGACCAATGTGATGTAGTCTTCCTTATCCAGGCTTTCAAGACCGTAAATATCACTGTCGTATACCTGTGTAATGACCGCTGTATTGCTGATAATATTTTCCAATTGCTTTCTTTTCTGCTTGATAAGCTGTTCAGAGTTTTCTCCGTTGATATCTTTGATGGAGAAATAATAAAGCGCCATTTTATAATCATCAGGCTTCAGTTCGATGGTTTCTTCTTCCGGAGCATTTTCCAGATTCCTGTTCACTTCCAAATTTTCATAAGTAGTGGAGCTGATCTGCATTTTAAGTGTCTTATCCTTGGTCGCATACCTGAAACATTCTCCCGGTTTTATTCTGTATAAAATAGGAGACTCATTTTCTTTGATTACTTTTATTTCAATTTCGCGCTGAATACTCAGGTTTCTGTCTGCATCCGTAAAGCAGTACACATACGTTTTCTGGAAAATAACATCTTTAAAACCAAGCAGACCGGTAAGAACTACCAAAACTGAAGTTACGATGACCCAAATATTCTTTTTAAAGAAATTTTTCTTTGGATTTTCGGCTTCAGAATTTCTGATTTCTGAAATTTCAGAATTTTGTTTAATTAATTGATTTTCAGTATTTGATTTTTGTAAATCATTGTTTTCGATAGGTTGGTATTCTGGGATTTTAGGTAATTTCTCAGTTTTAGGTAGTTCCAGGGATGCTGAAACTGTTTTTTCTAATTCCTGAAGTGTATCATCTGCCAAATCTTCATTGTCCTGTAATAATTCGCCTGCAAAAAGATGCTGTTTTTTAAAATCATACCATGAATCGTATCCCGCATAAATACTCAGTAAATTGAGCATATCGATTCTTGGCAATTTAGTAACCGGCGAACTTTTAAAATAGGTGTAAAAAGATTTTTCGCTGATGTTTCCTTTGGCCTTTTTTCTGAGATCTTCCTGAAAATATATAATATCAATACCCTTCCACTTTGAAATATCATCGTAAGAAGGGGTGTGTTCTTTCAAATATTGAGCCTGTACATCCTTTTTTAGCTGCTCAAAGTGTAATAGATCTAAATCCGTCAATTTATTTTAAAATAATTAAATTATTGATTATCAGTTGTATTTATTTGTAAAACTATTTTACAAAGGTATTACAATTATTTTTCCTAAACAAATTTTCTATCTGCTATACCTTTGTCTTGTTCAAATAACCGAACAGAGAAAAAGATTTTATAAAACAATATTAACAAAATTAAATTTAATTTATTATGAAAAAGTCATTATTCGTAGCTGCTATCGCTGCAATCTCTCTAGTTGCTTGTAAAAAAGGAGAAACTACTTCAACTGAAGCTACTGCTGATTCTGCTACTACAGCTATCGATTCTACTGCTGCTGCTGTTGATTCTACTGCTACTGCTGCTGTTGATTCAGTAAAAGTTGCTGCTGATTCAGCTACTGCTAAAGTTGATGCTGCTGCTGATGCTGCTAAAACTGAAGTTAAAGAAGAAGCTAAGAAATAATTTTAGCTTTAAAAATAAAAGAACCGTTTCACCCAGTGGAACGGTTTTTTTATGCGCTTTGTTTTATGAGTAATAAATAATGGGCGATGAGTAATAACGATCATCCAAATTATCCTTTTTTCTGTTTCAATGTTTCATAGCAGGTAATGGCTACGGCATTGCTCAGATTTAGAGAATCAATGCTTCCGGCCATGGGAATCAAAGTATTTTTTCCTTTACCGATCCAGAACTCACTTAACCCGGAATGTTCCGTTCCGAATAATACTGCAGATTTTTGTGTAAAATCTCTTCTGTAAAGATCTTCCGCTGTTTCATCCATTATTGTCGTGTAGATATTGAATTTATTTTTCTGAAGAAATGCTAAGGTTTCCGGGTTTTCTGCCTGAAAAACCTGCATTCCGAAAAGGCAGCCTACACTCGATCTGATGACATTAGGGTTATAGAAGTCTGTTTTGCCATCGGAAACAATTAATGCATCAACTCCGAAAGCCTCACAACTGCGTAAAATGGCACCTAAATTTCCAGGTTTTTCAACGCCTTCTACAATAATTATCGTGGAATTTTCTTTTGGGTTAAAAGAAGCTAAATCTGATTCTTTTGTTTTATAAACTCCGATAATTCCTTCTGAACTTCCACGATAGGCAATTTTTTCATACACTTTGTCATTGACCAGATGGACTTTTCCTTTGGGTAATTCTTTCTGAAAAATATTCTCACAGATAAAAAATTCTACAGCTTCGAAATGATATTTCTGAGCACGCTCATTTTCCTGCTGACCTTCCACCACAAAAACATCTGATTTTTTGCGGAATCTGTTGTCTGTAAGAAGTTTAGTGATGTATTTTACCTTTTCGTTTTGAAAGCTTTCTATTAACATGCTGCAAAATTATGCAAAATTATTATGAAGATTCTTTTAAAATTATATTTTAAGCAAAGAAAACCCTGATCGAAAGACCAGGGTTCATATTGTTTTTAAGGTTTTAGTCATCCGAAATATCAAGCGACATTTGAGAATTGTCAATTAAGCTTGGAGGAAGATCTTTTTTGTTTTTAATCCCTAAAGATTTTAGCTTTTGGGTTTGATTAACAAGGTTGTCATTTCCTGTAGAAAGCTGTTTGTAAGCATCATTGTATACGTTTTTAGCCTGATCGAGATTTTTTCCTACTTTTTCCAAGTTTTCAACAAATCCTACAAATTTATCGTACAGTTTTGCACCCCTTTCGGCAATTTCCATTGAGTTTCTGTTTTGATACTCACGTTTCCAAAGGTCTGCGATTAATTTTAATGAAGTAATTAAATTGCTTGGATTCAATAATAAAATTCGTCTTTCATAGGCGTAGTTCCAAAGATTTTGATCAGCCTGCATGGCTGCAATATAGGCGGGTTCGCTCGGGATAAACATCATGACAAAATCCAGTGATTTTCCATAATCGTCGTATGCTTTCTGACTTAACTGATTGATATGGTTTTTAATAGAAGATAAATGCTGATTCAGCTTTATGTGATACACATCCTGATCGTTTTCATCAACAAGTTCCGTAAAAGCAGTCAGAGAGACTTTGGAATCGATGATGACATTTCTTTCATCCGGATATTTTATGACTGCATCAGGACGCATTTTCTTGCCCGAAAATTCTGAGAAAAGTGCTTTGTTGTCTTCATCACGAAGCTCATGCTCGAGAAAATATTCCCTTCCTTTTACTAATCCTGATTTTTCCAGAATACTTTCTAAGATCATTTCACCCCAGTTTCCCTGGGTTTTGCTTTCGCCTTTTAAAGCACGGGTTAACTTTTTGGCATCTTCGGAAATCTGTTGGTTCAGTTCGGCTAATTCTTTTACTTTTTCAGCCAGGGAAAAACGTTCTTTATTTTCCTTTTCATACGCCTCATTAACTCTGTTTTTCAATTCTGAAATTCTTTCCTGAAAAGGCTCAAGAATTGTTTTTAGCTGAGTTTGATTTAATGTGGTGAATTTCTCTGATTTTTCCTCCAGAATCTTGTTGGCAAGGTTTTCAAACTGCAGTTTCGACTCCTCCTGAATTTTTGAAATTTCTTCTTTCTGAGTTGCTAAAGATTTCTGCAAACTTTCATTAATCGCTGAAAGTTCGGAGTTCTTTGCAAATAGATTCTGCTTCTCAATTATAAGATTTTCTATGTTTGAGGACTGTTTTGCATTCAATTGTTTCTGTTCTAAATATTGAGCGTTTAAAGAAGAATGTTCCGCGGAAATCTTTGCAAACTCATTTTTAAAATCATTAAAGACATCATATTGCTGTAAATAAAGTTCTTTCTCTTGGCTCAGATGATGGCTCAGCTCCTGAATTTTCAACTGATAGTTTTCCAGATCGGCTTTGTTTTTAATGAATACATGATTAAGTTCATTATAAGAATTTCTCGAAACCGTTGAAGATCTCAATACAAAATAAACGATGATTGCCCCAAGAATCCCTCCGGCAATGAAGCCTGTCACTAAATATATCATCTCCATTCTCCAAAATTACAAAAAGAAAAAACGATTTGTTTTATGGGAAACCGTAATATTTATTTGAAAAATAATAAATATTAAACATTTTTCGTGGAAGCCAGAATTTCAATATTTTTCACTACATTATTGCTTTCACATTTTTTTAATTCTTTCAATAAAGCTGGTGTCAGAATTTTAGGGTTTAAAATTTGAGTAGCGACTTTTGCAGCGGCGTAATCTACAATCCCAATAACGGATTCTCTTAGAAAATTAGGGGTATTAGAGGCAATAACTGCTGTTGCCCAAGAAGTGTCTCTGGCTTTTGAAATGGCGAAATCCAATACTGCATTATCTTTTCCATTGGAAATTTTGTCAATTAGTTCAACCGGATAGCAGATTTTATTTAATGAATCCTGAACTTTTTGGTTAATGGATGCAATAACATTATTGATATTTTCAAAATCCTTTTTTAAAGGAGTGATTTTGCGGTAAGGCATGATCGATGCTGCGGAGATTCCTAAATCTAAGTTGATGTGTGCATTCATCCCCAGAAAGATATGCTGTAAGATTAGATAATTTTTATTTTTTGTCGCTTCAAAAGCAATATACCAGGAATTTGTGCATTTTTTTCCTTTCGAATAGGCTTCCCAAGCTTCGAGATAACGTGTGGCAAAAGCAATATCCAATTGGGTCATTCTTGGATTATCTTCAAATTTTTTCTGCTGAATACCTTTCAAAACCTGTGCGGTCATGATTCTGTAAGTGCAGGCAAAATATCCGATGGGGCTTTGGTTTTCTTTAGCCCAGATAATAATTTCATCTAATTTTTTTAGAACTTCTTCTATGGTTTTCATTGGGTTTTAGTTTTAATTAAAGATAATAAAAAACCTCACATAATTTTGTGAGGCTTAAATTATTCCTTGTAATAAGTTATTTTGATCGTATCATCTTTTATTTCTAAAATTCCACTTTTGGTGTTTTGAAAATATAATTTTTGATGATTTTCAGATTCTTTTATAATGATGGGTTCAGAGTAAAATAACTTCTCAGGAAGTTTGGCGACAGAATAAAGTTTATTATTTTTCAATTCGGATATGGTTGTTTCCGAAGCATCCCTATTTGAAACAATTGAATATAATTTTTTATTATAAACGAAACTTGTTGCAATCTCTATTCCGCTTGAATCAAGCAATGTTCTTGTTCCTAAGTGAGATTTTGCTTCGTACTCTCTGGTGATAATGTCTGGATGAAAAGTTGGAATTTTATTTGTTGTCTCCATTTTTTCTGGATCAACAATTTCTAAAATACTAGAACTTCCAATCATATGGTTAAAAGAGCTTGAGACATAATATTTTCCACCAATCTTATTTACAGAAACGGGGCAGGTTGCAATAGCATAATGGATAATTCCGGTTTGTTTATTTTTAAAATAGATTGTTCCTCCCTATTCTCCGGAACAACTTTTCCAAACCTCATATTTTTCATCTTTGTAAAGAAATCCTGGGGGATCAAAATATTTGATTTGTTTTAATTCGTCATCAACAAGATTTTTATCGACATTTTCTGTTTCAATTTTAAAAATTGATGATTGTTTATTGCAACTATTTAAGGCAAAAAATAATAAGAGGATAGGGGAGATTCTCATACTTAAGGATTCTCCTTTGAAATTTCTTCATGATGTTTCAAATATAAAGGTAATGCCGCCGAGCCATACCATGGGAAAATTTCATAATTGAAAACTCCAGCCTTAACGGACGGGTCTGTCTTTACCCATTGTTCAGCTTCTTCTTTTGATTTTGTGTTGAAAATAAACATGCCCTCAAAATTTTGTTTATTATCTCCCATAAAAGGTCCGGCAACAACAATTTTACCTTCATCGGCCAATTTTTGAATATTTGCCATATGTCCTTTCATGATTTCGCTCATCTTGGCTTTATCTTCAATTTTTGTGGTTCCGGCTGTCAGCATGATGATGACGTAAGGTTTCATGCCATATTTATCAGCGCCTAACTTTGTGGCTAATTCCTGATTGAATTTCGGTTTTTCTGTTTTTTGAGCAAATGAAAAAAATGCTGCAAAAAGGGAAGCTGTTAAGATAAATTTCTTTTTCATGGTGTTAATTTTTTATTGCTAAAAATTCTTTTGCCAGTTCAATCATTTTTGGATCTCCGGTATATTTTCCGTGTTCATCAGATAATTTTACGGTTGGAATCCATTCTTTGTTTGGAGCCTGAACTCCTATTAATTTCATCACGATATTCATTGGTTTTAAACCCACGTCATTCGTAAGGTTGGTTCCGATTCCAAATGAGATTCCGATTTTTCCTCGGCAGTAATTGGTGATTTCTTCTACTTTTTCAAGATTTAAAGCATCAGAAAAAATAATATATTTAAATAAAGGATTGATTCCATGGCGCTGATAATGAGCAATTGTTTTATCGGCAAATTCCAGCGCATCTCCACTGTCATGTCGAACTCCGTCAAACAATTTTGCAAACTTTTTGTCAAACTGTCGGAAAAAAACATCTGTAGTATATGTATCGGATAGAGCGACTCCCAGGTCTCCACGGTAAACATCTACCCAATGTTCCAGTGCTAATTCATTTGCCATTTTAAAACCATATTCTGCAGCGTGGAACATGAACCATTCATGGGCGTGTGTCCCAATTGGCTTTACTCCATATTTCATGGCAAAATGTACGTTTGAACTTCCGATAAATGTAGAGTCTTTTTTTTGTGTTAAAGCTTCCATCACCAAATTCTGGACTTTGTGAGAATGTCTTCTTCGTGTTCCGAATTCCGCGAAATTGACTCCTAATTTTGCCAATGCATCGGCTTTTTCCAAAGTTTTATTCATTACCACTTCATTGGAATCTCTTTCCATGTGGTTCATTTCGTAATGAAGTTCGCTGATTAAGGCTAATAAAGGAACTTCCCAAAGAATTGTTCTGTACCAAAGTCCTTCAACACTTACAGAAAGTTCTGTTCCTTCCTGGTGTATTTTCACTTCAGACGGATCGTAATGATAACCTTCAAGAAAATCCAGATAAGGAAGATCGATATAGGGGCAGGTTTTTGCCATGAATTTTTTTTCGTCCTTTGTCAGTTTCAGCTCTGCCATTTTGTCGACAGCCTCTCTTAAAGCTGAAGCAAAGCCTTCCGGAAACTGATGTTTTCCTCTGTTGATAAATTCATATTTTACTACAGAACTTGGGAATAATTTTACCACAGCGTTCTGCATGGTAATTTTGTAAAAGTCGTTATCTAAAATAGAGTTTAATCGTACGTTGTGCATAATTGTGTAATTTATACGCAAATTTAATAATTAAAAATAAAATCACCTAAATGTAAGGTGATTTTTTTAATTTTTCTGATAAATTTTGTTTCATGATAGCTGGTAGCTAAAAGAAGGGGTGATGGAAGTTTATTAGAACTTCATAGCATCCGGCTTCATGCTTCCGGCCATATTTATTACTTTCCAAGATATGAGTTATACATCCAGACCTCTTTTTCCTGTTCCGTAATATAGTCACTCATTTGAGAGTTAGTACCTTCATCTCCGGCTTCGTCTGTGATGTCTAAAAGTTCTCTTTGAAGATCAATTACTACTTTGAATGAGTTTAAGATAATCTCTACACTTCTCGTGCCGTCGCTTACTTCCTGGCTTTCTTTGATTGTCGCAACTTTCAGGTAATCTGAATAATTATGAGCAGGAGTTGCCCCTAAAGTTAAAATTCTTTCGGCTATTGCATCGATTTTTAATACCAAGTTATTGTACAGCTCTTCAAATTTAGGGTGAAGAGTGAAAAATTGCTCACCTTTGATATTCCAGTGGGAGCCTCTTGTATTCTGGTAAAATACGGAATAGTTTGCCAAAAGGACATTTAGTTTTTCTGCGATTTTTTTACAGTCGGCTTCTTTAAGGCCGATAATGTTGGAATTTTTCATATTGTATGGTAGTTTATTTCTGATACAAATTTAGGTAAATATAGTGCCGAATTTTCTAATTACTGATTGATGATTCTTATCTTTGAGATTTTTATAATGTATGCGAAAAATAGGGTTTATTTTACTTGTTTATATAAAAAGTCAATTTTCTGTAATTGTAAGGTTAAAGAAAAGTTAAGTCTTTATAGAAAATTGAAAAACAATTCGAGATACCTTAATTAATGATTGCCAATAAAGTTATTAAAATGTCTATCGATACGCATAAGAGTCTGATAAGGGTATTTTGGATTGGTATTGCACTGATTTATATAAGTGTTTTTATTGCTTTATATTACAAAATAATATTGCCGTTCTCCGAATGGACCATTTCGGACTGGCTTATCAATTATGAAGACGGTGGTTTTAAAAGAAGGGGGCTCTTGGGAGGTTTTCTTTTCTTAATCCAAGATTATATTGGAATGAAATTACAAGTTCAGATTCTTTTACTTCAGATTCTGGTGCTCTCGGGTATTTTATTTGGGATGTTTTTATTTACTAAAAAGTATAAAGTTGATTTTTTTTACCTTCTGATAATGATAAGCCCATATATTCTTTGTTTTCCTGCTCTTACTATAAGGAGTGGAGGACGGAGAGAGATTTTGCTTATCCTTTTAGTGATTGGCTATTCTCTGGCTAAAAAAAGTAGAAGTAATGATGTCATCTTGTTGCTTCTCTATCTTATCTTCTTGCTTGTTCATGAATTAGGTTTTTTCTATTTGCCTTTTTTGGTATGGGTTAATTATTTAAAATGGAACAAAATTAATTTTAAATATCTTCTTTGTCTTATAGTTTCTACTTTATTGACTGTTGTTTTGATTTATTTTCTTGGGAGTGATATCAATAATGGTGAAAGTCTGAGTATTTTAAAAGAGAGGGGAGTTGTCTTTAATAAGGAGAATATTTTTGAACTCGAATATTTTTTTGATTTTAATTTTGTTTTAAAGCATAAAATCTCTTTTTTAATTCATATTGCAGAACTTTTTATTATTATTTTCCAGATGGGATATTATATCTATCTATTTAAACGAACTTTTTTTAATACTTATATAATAGGTAATGTGATTTGTGTTCTCTGGGTGGCACCGTTGTTTTATCTTGGTATTGACTGGTTCAGATGGGTTTATATCTATTCGAGCTTGCTATTCGTTATTTTTTCCTGTTCCTGTCTTGAAATTAATGATTTAAAAGGAATTCAATTTAATAAAAATATTATGATCAAACCTATCTATTTAATAGTATCTGTTTTTTTTTATTTATTCATTTTTCTGCACTTGCAGCATGATACTCTCTTTATTTTGATCAAAAAAATATTGACTTGATTAGACATTACACTAACTTTAATTTTTTGTACAACTGCTTGTTAATTAAAAAAATATTACTATTTTTGCACCCTAAAATAAAAAGCAATTAAATGCCTACTATTCAACAATTAGTAAGAAAAGGAAGAGCCACGCTTGCCAAGAAGAGCAAATCGGCTGCCCTTGATTCTTGTCCACAAAGACGTGGTGTATGTACGAGAGTATATACTACTACACCGAAGAAACCAAACTCTGCACTTAGAAAAGTAGCAAGGGTAAGACTTTCTAACGGTAAAGAAGTGAATGCCTATATCCCGGGCGAAGGACATAATCTTCAAGAGCACTCGATAGTATTGGTTAGAGGCGGAAGGGTGAAAGACCTACCGGGAGTACGTTACCACATCGTAAGAGGTGCATTAGACACCGCTGGTGTAAATGGAAGAACACAGAGAAGATCTAAGTACGGTGCTAAGAGACCTAAACCAGGACAAGCTGCTGCAGCTCCTGCAAAAGGAAAGAAAAAATAATCATTAAATAAGGTACAGAAACAATGAGAAAGACGAAAGCGAAAAAAAGACCGTTGTTACCAGATCCAAAGTTTAATGATCAATTGGTAACGAGATTCGTAAACAACCTAATGCTTGACGGTAAGAAGTCAATCGCATTCAAAATTTTCTATGATGCATTGGATATCGTAGAAACTAAAAAAGGAGAAACTGAGAAAACAGCCCTTGAAATCTGGAAAGATGCATTAACAAACGTTATGCCTCACGTAGAAGTACGTTCTAGAAGAGTAGGTGGAGCTAACTTCCAGATTCCTATGCCAATCAGAGCTGATAGAAAAATTTCTATGGCAATGAAATGGTTAATTAGCTACTCTAAAAAGAGAAATGATAAGTCTATGGCTTTGAAATTGGCTAATGAAGTAGTAGCTGCTTCAAGAGAAGAAGGTGCTGCTTTCAAAAAGAAAACAGATACTCACAAAATGGCGGAAGCTAACAAAGCGTTTTCACACTTTAAATTCTAATCTGAAATGGGTAGAGATCTTAAATTTACAAGAAATATTGGTATTGCTGCTCACATCGATGCAGGTAAAACTACCACTACAGAAAGAATTTTATTCTATACAGGTGTAAACCACAAGATTGGAGAAGTTCACGATGGTGCTTCTACAATGGACTGGATGGAGCAGGAAGCAGAAAGAGGTATTACCATTACTTCTGCTGCAACTACTTGTTCTTGGAATTTCCCAACAGACCAGGGAAAACCACTTCCGGAAACTAAACCTTACCACTTCAACATCATCGATACACCGGGACACGTTGACTTCACAGTAGAAGTAAACAGATCTTTGAGAGTATTGGATGGATTGGTATTCTTATTCTCTGCAGTAGATGGAGTAGAGCCTCAGTCTGAAACAAACTGGAGACTTGCTGACAACTACAAAGTTGCTAGAATGGGATTCGTAAACAAAATGGACAGACAAGGTGCTGACTTCCTTAACGTGGTAAACCAAGTTAAAGAAATGTTAGGATCTAACGCAGTTCCAATCGTTTTACCAATCGGTGCTGAAGAAGATTTCAAAGGTGTAGTTGACTTAATTAAAAACAGAGCGATCATCTGGGATGAAGCTGGACAAGGTGCTACTTTCGAGGTAGTTCCAATTCCGGAAGATATGAAGGATGAAGTTCTTGAATACAGAGAGAAATTAGTAGAAGCTGTTTCTGAATATGACGAAACTTTGATGGAGAAATTCTTCGAAGATCCGGATTCAATTACAGAAGAAGAAATCAATGCTGCATTGAGAGCTGCTACTATCGATTTATCTATTATTCCAATGACTTGTGGTTCTTCATTCAAGAACAAAGGAGTACAGTTTATGTTGGATGCAGTATGTAAATACTTGCCTTCTCCATTGGATAAAGATGATATTAAAGGTACTGACCCAAGAACTGATGCTGAAATCACAAGAAAGCCATCTGTAGATGAGCCTTTCGCAGCATTAGCATTTAAAATTGCTACCGATCCTTTCGTAGGAAGATTAGCATTCTTCAGAGCTTACTCTGGAAGATTAGATGCAGGTTCTTATATCTTGAACACGCGTTCAGGAGATAAAGAAAGAATCTCAAGAATCTATCAGATGCACGCTAACAAACAAAACCCGGTAGAATATATTGAAGCTGGAGATATTGGTGCTGCTGTTGGATTCAAATCTATCAAAACTGGTGATACAATGTGTGACGAGAAAAACCCAATCGTTCTTGAATCGATGGTTTTCCCTGATCCGGTAATTGGTATCGCTGTTGAGCCTAAAACTAAAGCTGACCAGGATAAAATGGGTAACGCTCTAGCTAAATTGGCTGAAGAAGATCCTACGTTTACGGTAAGAACTGACGAGGCTTCTGGACAAACGATCATCTCTGGTATGGGTGAGCTTCACTTAGATATCATTGTTGACCGTATGAAGAGAGAATTCAAAGTTGAAGTAAACCAAGGACAACCTCAGGTAGAGTACAAAGAAAACTTAACAAAAGTTGCCAGCCACAGAGAAGTTTACAAAAAGCAGTCTGGTGGTAAAGGTAAGTTTGCTGATATCGTATTTGAACTAGGACCTGCAGACGAAGGTAAAGTTGGTTTAGAATTCATCAATGAGATCAAAGGTGGTAACGTTCCTAGAGAATTTGTTCCTGCAATTGAAAAAGGATTTAAAGCTGCAATGAAGAACGGTCCATTGGCTGGTTTCGAAGTTGAAGGTATTAAAGTTACTCTTAAAGATGGATCTTTCCACGCGGTGGATTCTGATGCACTTTCTTTCGAAATGGCTGCTAAATTAGGATTCAAAGAAGCGGGACGTGCTGCTAAGCCGGTAATTATGGAGCCTATTATGAAATTGGAGGTTGTAACTCCAGAAGAATATATGGGTAACATCATTGGTGACCTTAACAAGAGAAGAGGTACGATCAGTGGTCAGGAAGAAAAGAACGGTGCTGTTGTAATTAAAGGTTCAGTTCCACTTTCTGAAATGTTTGGATATGTTACAACTCTAAGAACACTTTCATCAGGAAGAGCTACTTCTTCTATGGAATTAGAGAAATACCAGGCTACTCCTCAAAACGTTGCTGACGAGATCATCGCTAAAGCAAAAGGTTAATTTTTAAAGTACAAGAAATGTCACAAAGAATCAGAATAAAACTTAAATCTTACGATTACAACTTGGTAGACAAGTCTGCTGAGAAAATCGTAAAAACGGTAAAGGCTACTGGTGCTGTTGTAAACGGTCCAATTCCATTGCCAACGAACAAGAGAATCTTCACGGTGTTGAGATCTCCGCACGTAAACAAGAAAGCAAGAGAGCAGTTCCAATTATCAGCTCACAAGAGACTAATGGATATCTACTCTTCTTCTTCTAAAACTGTTGATGCTCTAATGAAATTAGAACTTCCTTCAGGAGTTGACGTAGAAATTAAAGTGTGATAAATGAGCCTTTTGGCTTATCATATTGATATAAATCCCTTTTCGAAAGAAGAGGGATTTTTTTATTTCTAAGATTAAAATCGTTAATTTGATTTTTAATAAGTACAAATTGCTGAAATGAGTAAAATAGAGCAGATAGCAAATTCATTGGGAATTACAGATGATCAGTATTCTTATAAAACAAATGATTTGGGAGAAGTGATTTCACTGGAAATTTTTGAACCTGAATATGATTATTCGCTGAGTTTTATTAAAATCCATCTGTTGAAATTTGTTTCCTCATTTAAACATCTTGAATTACTGGAAATTGCACTAAGTGATTTTCTGATTGAGAATTTACATGAAATTTCAGATTTAAAATATCTTAAAACTTTACATATTGAATGTGATACAGAAGTGAAAAATCTCAATTTTTTAACTCAAATGAAAGATCTGGAACATTTGTATCTTCAAAGTTCTCAAATTGCTGATCTAAATGGCATAGAGAAACATTCTAAACTCACTCATCTTTTCTTAGGAGATAGTAAAATCAAAAACCTCAATCCCTTAAAAGAACTGATCGGTTTGGATCAATTGGGGATTTTCCATAATCAGATTGAGGATATTTCTGTTTTAAAATACTTGAAAAATCTCAAAGTTCTTTATTTACAGCACAATAATATTGAAGACATATCGGTATTTTCTGAATTTAAAACTATCCGACATCTGGATTTGAGTTTTAATGAAATAAAAAATATTGATTCCGTTAAAGAAAATGTGGATATTCTATATTTGAATATTAATAATAACGAGGTTGATGATATTTCAGTTGTAAAGAATTTTCAGAAGATTAGAGATCTGTCTTTGGCGAATAACAAAATTGAAGACATTTCAGCATTGGAAAATGTAGAATTATTGGAACATTTAAATATTTCAGGAAATAAGATTAAAGAGATTGCGCCTATCAAAAATCATAGAAACCTTAAAATATTTTACACAGGAAATAATCCGCTTGAAGATATCGGAAAAATAGAATTTGCATCACAGTTTACTTATCTCCATCTTGAAAACTCCGGACTCAAAGATATTTCTTTTCTTCTCAATCAGCATAAAATTGTACACCTAATTCTTAATAATAATTCGATCAGACATTTCTCCTCGTTGGAAGGGAAAAACAACCTTAAAGAGATTTATCTCAAGTCAAATAATAATTCGGAAAACTTTCCTATCCATTATTTCTCTGATCTTGAAAAGATTGATCTTACCGGAAATCCTTTCGGAAATCAAATGTTTAGTAGGTATGGAGGTCAGGATCTGAACGGACAAAAAATTGGATTAATGTCTGATCTTGCCAAACTCAATGCAGATTATTATTACAATAAAGGAATGATGGACGAAGCCTTAGCTTATTTTTATTACGAAAATAAGGACTCAAATAAGTATCCCGAAGTTTTTCATATCTATCTTCAAAAAATTTTGGGTACGGCATCTTCGGAAGTGGTTTACATTAAATATTACTTTTCCATAGTTACCAATTTCCTTCGGTTTTATGATAATTTAGATTTTCTTACAGAAGAAAATTATAACCATATTTATTCCAAGATTGATTCAGTGCAAGAGCCAGAAAGATCTTCTATGCTGGAAATTTTATATAAATTAAGGCAAAAGAAAAGAGTAGCTTTTAACTTTAACTATTATGATTTTCATTTCTATGAAGAAAAAATTTCTAATCCTTTTATAAGTGATGAATTGTTGTTTATTAAAGGGAGCATTTCGGTGAAAAGGGATCAATTGATGACCAATCTATACTATTTAAAACTTCTGAAAAAAAGAAGTTCACCATTTTATTTTACGCTTTTGCACAAAATTGAAAATGTATTAAAAATGAATTTTGCTTATACGGAAGAGGAAAGAAAAGAACACGATTATTATCGTTCATTAATACAGAATCTGGACGAGAGCAATATTCCTAAAAATAAAGTGTATTTTTCAAACTCTTATTTTGATAAGCATTATCAATATGCTCATTTTGATCACCCGGAATCTTCTGATAAGAAAAAAGAGAATGGAAAAGGATCAAACGCCATTTTGTGTACTATAGCCATAATTACTTTGTTTGCAATATGTATGGCTGTTAAAAGTTGTCTGAATTTATTTTAGATGTAATTCATATATCCTAATAGTTGCTACTCACAGAATGGTTAACAAAAAACCTTTATATGCTGTTGTAAACGGTCCAATTCCATTGCCAACGAACAAGAGAATCTTCACGGTGTTGAGATCTCCGCACGTAAACAAGAAAGCAAGAGAGCAGTTCCAATTATCAGCTCACAAGAGACTAATGGATATCTACTCTTCTTCTTCTAAAACTGTTGATGCTCTAATGAAATTAGAACTTCCTTCAGGAGTTGACGTAGAAATTAAAGTGTGATAACGAGCACTAAGCTATGATTATATAAAATCCGTTCCTTTCGAGGAACGGATTTTTTTTATTTAAATAAAATTATTGACTTGCATATTCTCCTTGTACATAGCCTCCGTTAACATAGCGTGATGTGTCATTCGTATGCCATGCGTAAACTCCGGAAACCATAATCCCTAAGTCTTCCACATAATTGTAAACCATTTCCTCATAATCTTCAAAGGGAGGAAGATGTTTTTGGAGAATTAGAAATTCATTTAAATAAAGGTCGTGCAATTCAATTGCTTTCATATACGCTTCGTGCAAAGTGGATTGGTCTTCCTGTTGCAAAACTTTTACAATATTCATCGTATCCCCTTCTCTGTGTATTTCTTTAGGTAAAGAAATAATATCGTTATGAATTCCTATCATTAAAGCACAAAGAGTATAAATGCGTCTGATATGAGGATGATCAAAAACTTCATCAGGAATTTGGTTATAGTTTTTCTGCATCCTTACATAGTCGCAATAAGGCTGTACTCCGCTTGTTGCTTCTCTTATTAATAAGTATACGGAAAGAGGCGGAATTGTATTGGATCTGTAGTATACTTTTTCCTCAGAATAGCCTATCAAAACATCTTGAATTGACTTTACAAATCTATTGTACAATTTTTCAGGAATTGCACATTTTAAGGCATCTTGCCTTAAGACCCAAAACAAATGAAATATCCCGTTTTCAGCCGGCTCGTCAGATTCTGATCCGTTTAATAAAGAAATTATTCTATTCGTTATTTCGTACATTTCCCTACGTGTACATCTATCAAAATAGTCATCCATCATAGCTCCGTTTGCAGTATAGTTCGCTAAAGGGCGCAATTCATCAATTGTTTCTAAAAATGGGCATCCGCGTGCTGCAATATCTGTTAAATGATGTTTTTTATGCTTTTCCCGTGCTTCTTTACTGTGAATGATGTATTCTGTATCAATCCATTGGTAGTATTCTTCACGTTGCTTCTGAAAATCGGGATGTATAAAATCTGGGAACGGATAAATTGGTTTGGGTAAATGCTGCAGACCTACATAGAATTCAGCATCTGTCATAGAGTTTTTCATGATCAAATTTTTTTGTGGTTAATGTTCTTTAAAATTAAATCAAAAAAATGAGATATTTTATAAAAATTTACTTTTGTTGTTTTAAATTAATCCGACACATGTCACATTAATTTAAACTCTTTGTTTCGGCGGAGTTTTTGATGTTTACTTACAGATTAAAACTAAATGAAATGGCTAATTCAGATAAAAGTATCTTCGAAAAATTTTCAGATTGGGCGACAAAATTTACCGGAAGTTCGTATGCATTTATAGGAGCTACTTTAATTGTTATTATCTGGGCAGCTTCTGGGCCGGTTTTCAATTATTCCGAAACATGGCAGCTGGTGATCAATACAGGAACAACAATCATTACTTTTCTAATGGTTTTCTTAATTCAGAAAGCTCAGAATAAAGATTCAAAAGCGATTCAGATTAAATTAAATGAATTGATTGCTGCTAACGAAAAAGCCAGCAACCGAATTGTAGATATTGAAGATTTAACGGAAAAAGAATTGGATCAGCTTCATTGTTATTATGAAAAGCTTGCAGATTTTGCAGAAGAAGATGATGATATTCACACTTCACATTCTATAGATGCAGCACACAGAAATCAGGATTATAAACATGAGTTCTTTAAAAAGAAACATGAAGAGTGGCTTCAGAAACAGCAACAAAAAAAGGGATCGAATTAAGCTCTTTTTATTTAAGTACCTCGAAAATCTATTTCCGGAAATACGGGAATAGTTTGCAAATAAGAAATTTAAAAATCAATTCCTGTAAGCTGCTGGACAGCTTTTAAAAAATTAGTGTCATATTGAATGGAGAAATATTTGTCCAAAGATTTTTTATCAGTTACATAAAATTCCTGATATTTTAAGTTTTGAATATCATCACTGTTTCCATATATTCCGACAGTACCATCTCTATAGATACCAATTTCTTCTGTGTTCTCATGATTATCAAATAATATTTTAATCAAGGTTCTTTTACCAGAAGAATCTACAAAGTGATATTCATGCCGTATAAAGCCATATTCGGGTTTAGCCTTTGTTAGCAGAATTCCGTTTTCTGGGATTCTATACACTCTTTTATCTCCTTCATACATAATTTCCTGCCCTTTTGCCTGATTAAAAATTACATTAACTTTTCCTCTGTAGCTAGTGGGAATTAGATATATTTCCGGCTCTGGTCTGCTTCCTCTGCATGAATTTAATATCAAGATAAATAAGACTAAACTAATGGCTGTTTTCATATTAAAAAGTCCCATTTTTTCAATTATTCTATTTTTGTAAATATGTAATTATATACGTTAAATTCAATTTCTAAAACACCTTTACTATCTTCAGGTTTTTCCCAATAAGCAGTCGAAGCACCAATGTCAGGTTTTGAGAATACCATATCCGACTCATTGTGATCAGAAAACAACAAGAAATTATAAAATATCATTTTTCTCCCGTCTTCTGGTTCTATCGTACCATTAGTTTTATACAACACTTGTTTTTTATCTTTAGAATATACTTTATTGTTAAAGGTAAAGTCTGAATTAATCATTAATATTGAAGTCTCTCCAGAAGGAAAGGTATATAGATATTTACCGGGTAAATACTTTTTTAATTCTTTTTTACTGTAAGTATTATAATTGAATAAACAGGCAGTGACTATTACTACAATAATTACTAAACCAATATTTATAAATTTATTATTTGTCATATTTTTTTGTATAGTGATTTTTTAGCTGTACTAGAAAAAAATTAGAGGCTGCTCAAAATTTTAAGACAGCCTCTTTTATGATGATTACTTCATAAAATAACTAAAATAAGAACAGCTTCCCATCAGACTTTTCGCCGTTTCAGTCTGCGCATATTGAGTTTTCAGCATCGCAAAATAGGTTCTGTATTTTTGATTTTTAATCTGATCTAAATTCTTCTGGTAAGCATCACTCTTTTCACTGTATTGCGGATCTGAATAGCTTACTTTTGAAGGATTCTTCGCCTCATACTGATAATACTTTCCTTGCTCCGCACTGGCCATCTGGAAAAGAACTCTTGCTTTCTGTTCATTGTTGGCTGATGTTTCTAAAGCTTTTTTATAATAAGTAATCGCCAGATTAAAATTATCAGGTTCTATAAAAGTAGTATTGGTAAAGTTTTTATAATAATATTGATAAGGAGTTGAACGATCGGTGCTCCAGAAATCATATTTTCCACCATTGCTATTGTCAATATCCATCACGAATAATTGCCTGTAATATCCCAGAATAGATGTGTTGTACAGTAGATTTCCAATCAGCTGATTCGCAGTTGCAGATTTTCCGTCTTTTCCGGCTCCGATTTTTTTCAACTGAATTAAAGCATCCGCCAATTCCAGTTTATTCATCGTCGGTTTAATAAAAGGGAATGATGAATAATCATCTGCTTCCATACTTTCATTCTCAGAACTTTGGTAACTCTCCCAAACATTATGTCCGAAAACCAAATCCGAAATATTGCTGAAACCATTATAAACATTAGAAGCATATTTTAACGGAGTCTGTTTATTAGCATCATAATTCCATTCTGATCTTGGAATTCCCGTAAAACTTTGTGCTTTTGCATAATACGACTTTGCTTTTTCGAAATCTGCCTGTCTCATTGCCCGGTCGCCGTAAATTACAGCGAAGAAAGCATCAATATTTCCGACAGAATTAATGTTTTTCGCAATAATCTGTTCTTCAAACTGAGTCTTATTCGGTTTTCTGTAAAACTCTTCCACGCTTTTTACCAGATTTGAATTTGGATTATACTGAAGATCCGAAAGAGTATTGTTCATCAGAAAAGATTTTCCGTCTTCACCCTGTAAGAAATAGCGATTCGCCAGAACATCTTTCAAAAAGTCCTTCGTAGAAGGAACTGCACCGTAATAATCGTAGTTATTATTTTCAGTGCTGTCTTTTTTCGGTTCAGGTTTATCCACAAAATATTCTGCGTAATCTTTCATCAGATGATCTTCGTATTCCGCATCAATTTTGGGTTGAGAAACAATGTCGTTCAGAACTTTCATTCTTTTGATCTGCTCCTGATATTCCGGATTAGAAGTTTGAATGTCATTTAAAATTTCGGTGCTTTCTTTGTACTCTTTCTTTAAAAATTTCAAATAAGCATCTGCAATCTGCCAATATTCATCCTTCGATTTTTCTTTGGTTTTATTGGTGAACTTTTCTAAATCATCCAAAAAGTCTTTTGTTTTTTCATCATACCAATAATTGTTTTTGGTAAAGACCGGGATTCTGTCCGGATTGTCTAATAGTTCAGCATCACTTTGATCAGCTTTCGCTTCTTCAGGAGTTTTATCTTTGATCCCAAAAAGCCTTTTGAAGAATCGTACAATTTTCTGCCAAAAAGAAAGTTCTTCTTTTTTAGGTTCTTCCGCAGTTTCAGCTTTTGACTGATCTGAGTTTTTATTAGAATTGGTTTGAACCGCTGAATTATTATCATTGTTATTGTAATAATAAATCGGAAGATAGCTTCTTTCCAGTTCATTAATACTTCTCACTGCCATCAATTTCAGAATCTCCGAATCAGGATTGATGTCAAACATTTTTTCCATAATCGGAATCGGGTTGTTGAAATCTTCATAGCCTAAAAGAAAATACGCCATATTCTTCTCTTCATTCGTTCCGGCTCTTTTCAAAATATTATTGAAAGAAGCGGTATCCGAAAGTTTCATTGAAACAAATGCCGATTCCTTACGACTTCTACTGTCTTTGAAAACCTGAAAGAAATTCCAGTTGGCATCACTGTTCATTCCCAAACCTCGTTGCGCTCCTGCAAGCTGATCCAGAGCCATAATATATGGTGCCCCTTTCAATCTGATAGGTTCTACATATGTTTTGAAAGCCTGAGCTGCCGCGTCATAATTTCTCGTATAATGATTGAAACGCACCAGCTGATATCCGTAGCGTTGCTTGATTTCAGGGTTTTTCGCCGCATTGTACAAAGAGGTTAATGCTGCAATTGTTTTGCTATAATCGAGCTGAGTTGCATTTTTAGCGTTTTGTGGCCCACCATAATAAAAAGAATCCGGGCTTTCCACGTAATTGATCCTCATATAAGGTTCCAGATATTTTGCTTCAATCAGATAATCAATGGCTTCACTGTATTTCTGATAAAAACCTGCGCCTAATTTTATCAATAGCTGATTGGTCGGAGTTCCTTTCTTTAATGCATTCAGATCATTGATGTTCATTTTATTCACCAGATAGTCGGTTTCTGCATAATTCAGCTGATTATTAAAGAACTTTTTCCAGGCATCAATATTCTCATCAGGAATCTGCGAAGCTTTAAAATCTGTATAAAATCTCGTCGAATAACTGTGAAGAAATGGCAGGTAAGATTTGTCCTTAATAATACTTTGTGTGAATAAATTAAAGTATTCATAATCCGGATCAGACCATGCACAAGCTTCCGTTTTGGTATACAAAAGCGATAAAACGGCAAGTGAAAGGATGTACTTTTTCATATTATTATGGTGTTTTTTTGAGTTTATAGTTTTAATGAAATTATTATTTATGGTTAAATAAATTTTTATTCTCAATCATCCCTGAAAAGCTGTGAAATCTGTGGGAAAAATATCTCGCAGATTGAGCAAATCGCGCAGATTTTTTAACTCAGTCATCTGCGTAATCTGTAAAATCAGCGAGAGAAAAAATTAAAAAATAATTTTAATATTAAAAGTTAAAATTCTGTCCTGCAACAAATTTACTATCTAATTGATAATAAACGATATTGAAATGCTTTATTTTTTTCTCCAGGAAATTCACAACCTCTTGTAACTGATTGTCCGAAATCTCTTCAATTTTAATCTTAAATCCTTTATTCAGATAATGTCCGAAATAGAAGCCATCTTTCTGAATTTCAACTTCCATTTCCGAAATTCTCCTGAAATTAGGATTTTGCAGATCTTTTTCAGACAAAGCATTAATCAGTTTGTGCTTTCCCAAATGATTCGTCACAATTCCCCAGGAATAAATCGGCAATGCCACTTCAATATTTTTCAAAGGATAATCTTCCAGTTTTGAAAGATAACTCTTCAACGTATTCACATCAAGAATCGAATTTTTATCTGAGTTTTCCAAAGGTGATGAAGTGGAGTAGCACATTAAATAAACTTTATCGACTGGCGGAATTCCCATCAAATTTTTATCTTTTACCTGATGAAGACGTAGTGTACAGGTGATTGATTTCTTTGAAACTTTTTTTAATTTTTTTAAAAATTTAAAATAATCATCACGCGTTCCGGCAGTCCAATCGCAATCGATTTGTATTTCGTTGTTGAGTTTTAGATGATATTCGGAAGTTTTCTTTTGGATTAAATTGTCGATGTTTTCCGCAAGAAATTTAATTTCCTCATCGGTAATGCTGAACAAAGTTCGGTTAGTAATAAAAACGGTTGGAGCAATTGGCTTATCGGTCTCAAAACTTTTGTCTTTGGTAATAACTCCGACAGGTTGAAATTTTCCGTCAATTTTATCAATATCAAAAAATCTTGTGTATAAATAAGGAGAAGTAACCTTTTGTAAGATGTCTTTTTCAGTTTTGTCTAAAGCCAGTTTCGTTTTCCAGTAATAGAAAGTATAAGGGTGATTTTCATTTTTCCCGCAGGAAATCACGGCAAAAAGAATCAGAAAAATAAAAAATCTTAAATGTCTCATGATTCGTATAATCCGCTTTCACAAGAGCATTTCGTGTCAGGATCCGTGCTTTCTGCCACCGAACAGCAGTCTGATGTTTTTTGAATATTTCCGTTTTTATCGGTTAAATAAATTTTATCTTTTTCAAGTTTAAGATTAAAAGTTTCGTTGAATTTTTTAAAATGTACGGTCATCATTTTAGGATTGTATTTCCCTACATTGATTTCTTCTGCTGTTTCAGTTCCGTCCGCCTGATTTACCTGAACATATCCGAAATGTACATCTCCGTTTTTCTTAATGTCAACATAATATGCCGGCGTTCCGCTGCCGCTGAATCCTTCTACAATATCATAAAATCTTTTCCCGACAAACGGTACTTTAGACTGAGCAAAAGATAATAAGCTGATGCACAAAACGAATACACAAAAAAGCTTTTTCATAATTAAAATTTTTTCAAAAGTAAAAATAACTCAGCAAAAATTAAACCGTAAAATCACGGTGATTGCTCTTAGAATGCACTTTTGGATCATTCAAAAAAACAAAAAACCACCTCAAAAGAGATGGTTTGTAAATTACTAACAATTATTAATTTTAAAAAACCGTTGCCGCCAGCTGAATTCTTGCAAATTTATTCGCAGGGTTCCACATTGCCATCATCGAGACGGGAAGGCTGTAATGTTCCGTAATCTTTAAAGATTTTGTTGCTTTTACTCCGACATTTACAATATCGAAACTGTTGGTTCCGTTTCCGTAAAGGAATCTTTTGTCATTCAAAGCAAAACCGGCTCCTACAAATGCATCAAGATTCACTTTTTTATCTTTAATCACAGGATAACTCGCCTGAACATAGGTCGAATATTTATTCTTTTTATACGTTCCATCATCTTCTAAAACGACCTCTCCTGCATTGGCTCCACCGTACAGCATAATGTCTGCTTCAATATTTAAAGGAAAAGAAGGTCCAAAAGTATAATTGGTTCTTAAATCAATAATATGCGCTGTTCTTCTGTTGGAATAATTAAAAATATCATCCGAAGCAACTGCCGTATTGATGTTTCTTGAATTAAATAAATCCCACAAACCGATGTACAAACGGCCATTGGAATACTGAACATAATAATTGATTTCTTTGTAATGCGTATCATCTTTGTCATCCGCTAAAGCTGAAGCACCCCAGATTCCGACTTTCCATTTTTTATCTTTATCTAATGCGTAGGAAAGATTTCCCATCACAACAGGTTTATCGGTAATAATCAAACCTCTCCAAAGGTGATTATTCTGAATATTCGCTGTGAAATCCAACCTGCTGTCTTCCTTTTCTTCCGTATTTTCCTGGGCAAAAAAATTCCCTGTGCCTAGTAAAACCAGGCATATATAAAAGAGTTTTTTCATTGTGTAAACTGTCTGTGGTTAACTTAATGCTACATGCAATAACGCTGCAAGAGCCGCCCCGATAATGGGCCCTGCAATGGGAATCCATGCGTAACCCCAATCACTGCTTCCTTTTACCGGAAGAATGGCATGCATAATTCTTGGCCCAAAATCTCTCGCCGGATTAATAGCATAACCTGTAGTTCCGCCCAAAGACAAACCAATTGCCCATACTAAAAACGTAACAGGTAAAGCTCCGATGGTTCCTAAACCGATTTTTGCACTTGGATCATTATGCACATTAAGATTAGGATCTGTAAAATGGAAAATCACAAATACTAAAACGAAAGTCCCGATAATTTCACTGATGATATTTGAAATAGGTTTTCTGATTGCGGGACCTGTACTGAAACAAGCCAATTTAGCACCTTCATCTTCTGTGATGGCAAAATGATCTTTATTAAATAACCAGACAAGAAAAGCTCCCAACATCGCCCCGATCATTTCTCCTGCGATATAAGTAGGAACTAAGTCCCATGAAAATTTTCCTGCAAAAGCCAAACCTAAAGTTACTGCCGGATTCAGATGAGCACCGCTGACTGGTCCTGCAACCGTCACGCCCACGAAAACCGCCAAAGCCCATGCTGTGGTAATCACGATCCATCCTGAATTATTTCCTTTGGTATCTTTCAAAACAACGTTGGCCACTACGCCGTTTCCTAAAAGTATCATCAGCATCGTGCCGATTATTTCTGCTACAAATGGAGTCATAGTTTTAATTTGTTTTAAAGGTGATTAATCTTCGATCCAGTTTTGAGAACGCTGAACCGCCTTGTTCCAAGTGTTGACCATTTTCTCAACTTTTTCTCTTTCCAGTTGAGGATGGAAATCTTTGTCAACAATCCACTGAGACTGTATTTCATCGATGCTTTCCCAATATCCAACGGCAAGTCCGGCAAGATAGGCTGCTCCTAAAGCTGTTGTTTCCAAAGTTTTGGGCCTTGTAATTTTAAATCCGAAAATATCAGACTGAATCTGCATCAGAATATCACTGGCAGAAGCTCCGCCGTCAACTCTTAATTCCAAACTTTCCCTTCCCGAATCTGCTTCCATCGCTTTTACGATATCATATACCTGAAAAGCTATTCCTTCTAAAGTTGCTCTTGCAATGTGTCCGTTTGTGGTTCCTCGGGTTACACCAACGATTGTTCCGCGAGCGTACTGATCCCAGTGAGGAGCACCCAAGCCTGTCAGTGCAGGAACAAAATACACTCCGCCGTTATCTTCAACAGATTGAGCCAAAGTATTTACTTCTTCTGCGGAATGAATTAATTTTAAACCGTCTCTCAACCATTGAATGGCTGCTCCGCCTACAAAAACACTTCCTTCCAAAGCGTAATTCACTTCTCCATTAATTTTCCAGGCAACAGTTGTCAGTAAATTGTTTTTAGAAGCAACGGCTTCGGTTCCTGTATTCATTAAAAGGAAGCATCCGGTTCCGTAAGTGTTTTTTACCATTCCGGGAGTGGTACACATTTGTCCGAATAACGCTGCCTGCTGATCTCCCGCAATTCCTGCAATCGGAATTTTTGTGGAAAATAGAGTGGTGGCAGTTTCTCCGTAGATTTCACTGCTTTGTTTTACTTCCGGTAGAATAGCTTTTGGAATATTGAATAATTCCAATAAATCATTATCCCATTCCAATGTGTGGATATTCAAAAGCATGGTTCTGCTTGCATTCGAAACATCCGTGATGAACATTTTTCCACGTGTTAGTTTCCAAACTAGGAAAGTATCAACCGTTCCGAAACATAGTTTTCCTGCCTCTGCTTTTTCTCTTGCGCCTTCTACGTTGTCTAAAATCCATTTTAGTTTTGTTGCTGAGAAATAAGCATCCAATACAAGACCTGTTTTTTCTTTAATCGTTTCAGCATGACCTTGCTCTTTTAATTCGTCGCAGTATTTAGACGTTCTTCTGTCTTGCCAAACAATCGCATTGTAAACCGGTTCTCCCGTTTCTTTATCCCAGACGACGGTCGTTTCACGCTGATTGGTGATCCCGATTGCTGCAACTTCTCTTCCGGAAATTCCGGCTTTGGCAATAACTTCCGCCGCTACGGAAACCTGAGAAGACCAAATTTCATTAGGATCATGCTCTACCCAACCCGGGGTAGGAAATATCTGTTCAAAACTCTTCTGAGAAACAAATTCTATTTCTCCGCTGTGATTGAATAAAATGGCTCTTGACGAAGTCGTACCTTGGTCCAGAGCGAGAATTAACTTTTCACTCATGCTGTGATAGTAATTAAGGTTAGATGGATCTTGGAGAATAAGGAGTCAATAAGTATCCTTTCGCCAATTCGATAAACTCTCGTTCCTGTTCATTTGCCCATTCTGCGGAATGCCCGTTTTCTTTTGCAATAATTGCGGCGATCTTATGCGCACTATCGATTGCTGCTCTTGCATCTAAAAATAAAAGTCGGACTCTTCGTGCTAAAATATCCTCAATGGTTTGTGCCATTTCGCTTCGGATAGCCCAAATTGCTTCTGCGACTGTAAATGGATGATCAGGATGTATCTTTTCTGAAAACTCAGGATTGTTTTGCTGTAATTTTTTGATTTCCGGAATATCTGCTCCGTAAACGTATAAATGATTGGTTCTGTCCACCGTTTCAGGTTTCACATTTCCGTGAATCGAAAGATGTTCTGTTTTGGAAGTTGTCGTTCCCAATTTATGAACCCTCATTGCTTCATCGATAGTGTCTTCTGCCATTTTACGGTATGTGGTCCATTTTCCACCGATGATGGAAACTAATCCAGTATCGGATGTTACGACTTTGTGACTTCTTGAAACTTCTTTCGTGCTTTTGCTTCCGTCTTTTGGAGCGGCAAGAGGCCTAAGTCCTGCGAAAACAGATTTTACATCTTCGCGGGTTGGTTTTTTAGATAAATATTGTCTTGCCGTATTTAAAACAAATTTAATTTCATCTTCCAAAGCTCTCGGTTCGAAACTTTCGTTTTCCAATAAAGTATCAGTTGTTCCAACCAAAGCGCGGTCGTGCCATGGAACGACAAACAAAACTCTTCCGTCTGATGTTTTCGGAATCATGATGGCGTCATCACTTTTTAAGAAAGATTTATCCAAAACCAAATGAATTCCCTGACTTGGAACTACGAATTTTCCGTGTTTCGGATTATTCATATTTAATATGTCGTTCGTGAAAACTCCAGTTGCGTTGATGACCACCTTCGCTTTGATTTCGAATTGCTCTTTCGTGAACTGATCTTCTGCAATAACTCCGATGATTTTATTGGAATCATTTTTAATTAAATTAATAACTTTAACGTAATTAACGGCTGTTCCTCCTTTTTCAATAATCGTTTGAGTTAAATTAATTGCCAGTCTAGCATCATCAAACTGTCCGTCCTGGTAAACCACTCCGCTTGCCAAACCTTTTTGTTCGATAGTAGGAAGTTTTTCAACGGTTTTTGATTTGCTGATGTATTTTGTTCTTCCTAAACTTAGCTTTCCGGCAAGAAAATCGTAAACCGAAAGTCCTATTTTATAATAAATTCCTCCCCACCAAGTATAATTTGGAATAATAAAAGATTGATTTTTAACAACATGTGCTGCGTTTTTTGACAACAGTCCTCTTTCCTTTAATGCTTCTTTTACTAAACCTATATCTCCCTGTGCCAAATATCGTACTCCACCATGCACTAGCTTAGTACTTCTGCTGGAAGTCGCTTTCGCGAAATCGTGAGATTCCAACAGTAACGTTTTAAATCCTCTGCTTACTGCATCCAATGCCGAACCTAAACCGCTCGCTCCTCCACCGATAATTAGGAAGTCCCATTCTTTTACCGTGGTTATTTTGCTGAGTTCTTCGTTTCGTTTCATAATATTTCGTTATGTTTCGTTTTCAAAGTTAAAAATTAAAAACGAAACTAAAAAGAAAATAAATGAAATTTTTCGAATCCAAATAAAATTGGTATTTTTGATGAAACGAAACGAAATGGAAAAGCTGTTACCGAGACACAATGATATACTAAAAGAGCTGGATGAAAAGGATCATGTGCTTGTACAGGATTTGTGTGATAAGTTCAATGTTTCGTCGGTTACGATTCGAAAAGATTTAAATTATCTCGAAAGTTTAGGTCTGCTTTTCCGAAATCACGGAGGAGCGAGCAAGCATGTAAGATATGCGTACGAGAAGAATGTTGGAGAAAAAGAAAGCATCAATGTAGAAGCGAAACAGGAAATTGCCAAATCGGCATTGTCTTTAATTCAGGAGAACGATTGTGTTATTTTGGCTTCCGGTACGACGATGCATTATTTGGCGAGAATGCTTGTGAATTTCGGTCCGTTGACGGTTTTAACATCTTCTTTGCGTGTTGCGATCGAGCTTTGCAATAATCCTAATATTAATATTATACAATTGGGAGGCGAGGTGAGAAAAAGTTCTACTTCTATTGTGGGTTCTATTTCTGAAACAATTCTGAAACAATTCTCCTGTAATAAATTATTCCTTGGTGTGGACGGAATCGATATGGATTTCGGAATCAGTACTTCAAACGCTGCGGAAGCTCATTTAAATCAATTAATGATTGAATGTTCCGAGCAGGTTGTAATTCTTGCGGATTCTTCAAAATTAAATGTAAAAGGCTTTGGAAAAATCGCTTCATTGGATAAAATAGATTATCTGATCACAGATAAAGGTATTTTAGAAGAAGACAAAAATAATCTCGAAGAAATTGGAGTGAGTGTAATTATTAATTAAAATCCGAGTCGTTTTTAAATTTTCCGTAATTCAAAAATATTTTCTTGAAAATTTAGCCTAAATTTTCCCAAAATGATCTAATTGATTAAAAATCAAAATATTTTACCTTAAATATTTGTCAGTTATAAAATTATTCATACATTTGCACACTCATTTTAGGGGCGTAGTATGCCTATATCAAAAGTAGAAATTACTTCAGACCTCCGAAAAATGGGGATAAATAAAGGATAAATTTTATTATAATATAAACAATGTCAGGTATTATTGGTAAAAAAATCGGTATGACGTCTTTGTTTAACGAAGAAGGAAAAAACATTCCTTGTACAGTTATTCAGGCTGGTCCATGCTCGATTTTACAGGTCAGAACCTTAGAAGTTGACGGCTATGCTGCTGTTCAATTGGGTTTCGATGACAAGAGTGAGAAGAACGTTGGTAAAGCGTTAGCTGGTCATTTCAAAAAGGCTGGTTCTGCTCCTAAAGCTAAATTAGTTGAATTCCACGACGGATTCGCAGATGCTAAAGTAGGAGAGGAAGTAAAAGTTGATCTATTCATCGAAGGTGAATATGTAGATGTAACAGGAACTTCTAAAGGTAAAGGTTTCCAAGGTGTTGTTAAAAGACACGGATTTGGAGGTGTAATGCAGGCAACTCATGGTCAGCACAACAGACTTAGAGCTCCAGGTTCTATCGGTGCTGGATCTGACCCTTCAAGAGTATTCAAAGGGATGAGAATGGCTGGTAGAATGGGAGGTGAGCAGGTAACTGTACAAAACCTTCAGGTATTAAAAGTGGATCAAGAACAAAATCTTTTAGTAGTAAAAGGTGCTGTTCCGGGAGCTAAAAATTCTTATGTAATTATCAGAAAATGGAACTAGTAGTATTAAATACATCAGGAAAAGAGACCGGAAGAAAAGTAACTCTAGACGAAACAGTATTCGGAATTGAGCCAAATCAGCACGCGGTTTACTTAGAAGTTAAACAGTACCTTGCTGCACAAAGACAAGGGACTCATAAAGCAAAAGAAAGAAGCGAAATCACTGCTTCTACTAAAAAACTTAAGAAGCAAAAAGGATCTGGTTCTGCTAGATATGGTGATATTAAATCTCCAACTTTCAGAGGTGGAGGTAGAGTATTCGGGCCAAAACCAAGAGACTACAGATTCAAATTGAACAAAGCGCTTAAGAGATTAGCTAAAAAATCTGTTCTATCTCAAAAATTGAGAGATAACAGTATTAAAGTATTAGAGGCTTTCAATTTCGAAACTCCTAAAACTAAAGAGTTTATCAACATCAATAACGCTTTAGGATTCGAAGGTAAAAAATCTCTTTACATCTTAGATGAAGCAAACAAAAATGTTTATTTATCTTCAAGAAACCTACCTAAGACTAAAGTTCTTACTTACAACGAAATTAGTTCTTATGACCTAATCCATGCAGGTGAGATCGTATTCTTAGAAGGTGCTATCGAGAAATTCCAAGAAAATTTAAAGAAATAAGTCATGTCTATTATTATTAAACCAGTTATTTCAGAAAAGGCTAATTACCTTACAGATTTAAGAGGTTCTTATTCTTTCTTAGTAGATACTAAGGCGAATAAAATCCAGATCAAAAAGGCTGTTGAAGCAGCTTACGGTGTAAAAGTAGCAGACGTTAACACAATGATTTATGCTCCGAAGGTTTCTTCGAAATACACTAAAAAAGGTCTTCAAGTAGGAAAGACAAACAAATTGAAAAAAGCGGTAATCAAACTTGCTGAAGGTGAGGTTATCGATATTTTTGCTGTAAATTAATTATTAATTATAAATAATAGTAATGTCTGTTAGAAAATTAAAACCTATCACCCCGGGACAGAGATTCAGAATTGTAAACAATTTTGAGGAAATTACTACCAACAAACCAGAGAAATCTCTAACAGTTGGTATTAAAAAGTCAGGTGGACGTAACCAAACAGGTAAAATGACCATGCGTTACACCGGAGGTGGACACAAAAAGAAATACAGAATTATTGACTTCAAAAGAAACAAAGCAAACGTTGAAGCAACTGTAAAATCTGTAGAATACGATCCAAACAGAACTGCATTTATCGCTTTATTAGAGTACGCAGACGGAGAGAAGAGATATATCATCGCTCCAAACGGTATTAAAGTAGACCAAAAAGTAGTATCAGGTGAAAGCGTAGAGCCAAACGTAGGAAACGCAATGAAATTGAAAAACATTCCATTGGGTACTGTAATTTCTTGTGTTGAAATGAAGCCTGGTCAAGGTGCAATTTTAGCAAGAAGTGCTGGTTCTTCAGCTCAATTAACTTCAAGAGACGGAAAATATGCAATCATTAAATTGCCTTCAGGAGAATCTAGAATGATTCTTACTGAATGTATGGCAATGATTGGTTCAGTTTCTAACTCTGATCACCAATTAACTGTATCAGGTAAAGCTGGTAGAAGCAGATGGTTAGGTAGAAGACCAAGAACAAGAGCGGTAGTAATGAACCCTGTAGATCACCCAATGGGTGGTGGTGAAGGACGTTCTTCTGGAGGTCACCCAAGATCTAGAAACGGTAAACCATCTAAAGGTTACAAAACTAGAAAGAAAAACAAAGTGTCTAACCGTTACATCGTATCTAAAAGAAAATAATTATGGCAAGATCACTTAAAAAAGGACCGTTCATTCATCATACTTTAGATAAGAAGGTTCAGGCAAATATAGAGTCTGGTAAGAAGACAGTTATCAAAACTTGGTCTAGAGCATCTATGATCTCTCCGGACTTCGTAGGACAAACTATTGCTGTACACAACGGGAAATCTTTTATCCCTGTATATGTTACAGAAAACATGGTGGGTCACAAGTTAGGCGAATTTTCTCCAACAAGATCTTTCAGAGGTCATGGTGGTAACAAAAACAAAGGAAGCAGATAATCATGGGATCTAGAAAACAAGATAGTTCAATCGCAAGAAAAGAAGCTAACAAAGACGTTGTAAAAGCTTCATTAAATAACTGCCCATCATCTCCGAGAAAAATGAGATTAGTTGCTGATATCATTAGAGGAGAGCAGGTAGATAAAGCTCTTTATATCCTAAAATATTCTAAAAAAGAAGCATCTAACAAGTTAGAGAAATTACTTCTTTCTGCTATGGCAAACTGGCAGGTGAAAAACGAAGGTGCGGATATCGAAGAAGCAAACCTTATCGTTAAAGAAATCTTCGTGGATAGCGCAAGACAATTGAAGAGACTAAGACCAGCTCCGCAAGGTAGAGGGTACAGAATCAGAAAAAGATCTAACCACGTTACATTAATCTTAGGTAATAAAGAAAACTAAATCAAGGTATGGGACAGAAGACAAATCCAATTGGTAACAGATTAGGTATCATCAGAGGATGGGATTCTAACTGGTTTGGTGGAAACGATTATGGAGACAGAATCGCTGAAGACTACAAAATCAGAAGATACCTTGAAGCTAGATTATCTAAAGGTGGGATTTCAAGAATTTATATTGAAAGAACATTAAAATTAGTAACAGTTACAATTACTACTGCTAGACCGGGACTTATCATCGGTAAAGGAGGTCAGGAAGTTGATAAACTGAAAGAAGAGTTGAAAAAATTGACTAAAAAGGATATTCAGATCAACATCTTCGAAATCAAAAGACCTGAGCTAGATGCAGTATTAGTTGCAGACAGCATTGCTAAGCAAATTGAAAACAGAATCTCTTACAGAAGAGCTGTTAAAATGGCTATGGCAGGTACAATGAGAATGGGTGCAGAAGGTATCAAAGTTCAAATCTCTGGTAGATTGAACGGAGCTGAAATGGCAAGATCAGAATCTTTCAAAGAAGGAAGAATTCCATTGTCTACTTTCAGAGCAGATATCGATTACCACATCGGTGAAGCACTTACTCAGTACGGAAAGCTAGGTGTAAAAGTTTGGATCATGAAAGGTGAAGTTTACGGTAAAAGAGAACTTTCTCCATTAGTGGGACAGCAGAAAAAAGGAGGTCAGTCAGACAGAAGAGATAACAGAGGAGGAGACAGAGACAACAGAAGACCTAGAAAGAACAATAACAATAATAACAATAATAATTAAAAATTTTAGATAGAAATTTTGAATTTTAAATTACCGTTACTTTTTTAAAATAAAAAAAATCTAAAATCTAAAATCTAAAATCTAAAATTTAGAAATTATGTTACAACCAAAAAGAACCAAGTTCCGTAGAGTTCATAAGATGAAAATGAAGGGGAGTGCCCAAAGAGGTAGTCAACTTGCTTATGGAACTTTCGGAATCAAGGCTACAGAAGGTGCTTGGATCACTGCAAGACAAATTGAAGCTGCTCGTATCGCTGCGACAAGATATATGAAGAGAGAGGGTCAACTATGGATCAAAATTTTCCCGGATAAGCCAATTACTAAAAAACCAGCGGAAGTACGTATGGGTAAAGGTAAAGGTGCTGTGGAATATTGGGTAGCTGTAGTAAAACCAGGTAAAATTATGTTCGAAATCGGGGGGGTACCTTACGATATCGCTAAGGAAGCTTTAAGACTTGCTGCACAAAAATTACCAGTAGTTACTAAATTCATCGTTGCTAACGATTTTGTTAAACCTCTTTAATCTTTGAATACAATGAAAAAAGCTGATATTAAAAATTTAAGCGCGGGTGATATTCAAGCTCAATTAACTGAAG
Organism: Chryseobacterium arachidis; assembly: GCF_900129245.1. Taxonomy (GTDB): domain Bacteria; phylum Bacteroidota; class Bacteroidia; order Flavobacteriales; family Weeksellaceae; genus Chryseobacterium; species Chryseobacterium arachidis. Next base: position 201,891 of record NZ_FQUT01000002.1, on the reverse strand, counting down.
CAAAAGCTCAATATTCTAAATTGAAATTGGCTCATGCAATCAGCCCAATTGAAAACCCGATCCAAATCAGAGATTTGAGAAAAACAATCGCTAGACTAAATACTGAGTTAACTAACAAACAATAATTTCATTTTACAATGGATAGAAATTTAAGAAAAGAAAGAATCGGAGTGGTTTCCAGTAATAAAATGGAAAAAACTATTGTTGTTAGCGAAACTACAAGAGTAAAGCACCCGATGTACGGTAAATTCGTTTTGAAAACGAAAAAATATACTGCACATGACGAGAACAACGAGTGCAACGAAGGAGATACAGTTTTAATTTCTGAAACTAGACCTTTGAGCAAGAGCAAGAGATGGAGATTAGTAAGAATCATTGAAAAAGCTAAGTAATAATGTTACAAACAGAATCAAGATTAAAAGTTGCTGATAACACAGGTGCGAAAGAAGTACTAGTTATTAGAGTTCTGGGAGGAACCAGAAGAAGATATGCTTCAGTTGGTGATAAAATCGTTGTTACGATCAAAGATTCTACACCATCAGGAAACGCTAAAAAAGGTCAGGTATCTAAAGCTGTAGTAGTAAGAACTAAAAAAGCAGTGAGAAGAAAAGATGGTTCATACATCAAATTCGAAGACAATGCTTGTGTATTACTAAACGCAGCGGGAGAAATGAGAGGAACACGTGTTTTCGGACCAGTTGCTCGTGAGTTGAGAGACAAAGAATATATGAAAATCATTTCATTAGCTCCTGAAGTACTTTAATATTTAAAATTTTAAAAAAAATGTCAAAGTTAAAAATAAAAAGAGGAGATAACGTAATCGTAACTACAGGTAAGAAAGGTCTTAAAGGTAGTACTGGTGAAGTTATTGAAGTGATCAAAAAAGAAGGAAGAGACCCTAGAGTTATCGTTGCAGGACTTAACATCGTTAAAAAACACGTTAAGCCTTCAGCTTCTAACCCTCAAGGAGGAATCACTGAGAAGGAAGCTTCTATTCATATCTCAAACGTAGCTTTAGTTGGTAAAGACGGAAAAGCTATCAAAGTAGGTTACAAAATCGAAGGAGATAAGAAAGTAAGAATCAACAAAAAAACGGGTGAAACTTTATAATTTTAAATAACACATGGAATATATAGCAAGACCCAAAAAAGCATATAAAGAAACGATTGTTCCAGCAATGATGGAAGAATTCGGATACAAATCAGTAATGCAGGTACCAAAACTTGAGAAAATCATTTTATCTCAAGGTTTAGGAGACGCTACTGCTGATAAAAAAATCATCGATTATGCTGTAGAAGAACTTACAAATATCACTGGTCAAAAGGCTGTTGGTACGATCTCTAAGAAAGACGAAGCTGCTTTCAAATTGAGAAAAGGTATGCCTGTAGGTGCTAAAGTTACTCTTAGAGCTGATAAAATGTATGAGTTCTTAGACAGATTAACTTCTTCTGCATTGCCAAGAATCAGAGATTTCTCTGGTATTAAAGCTGACGGATTTGATGGTAGAGGTAACTATAACTTAGGTATCACTGAACAAATCATCTTCCCTGAGATCGTAATCGACAAAGTGAAAAAAATCCAGGGGATGGACATCACTTTCGTTACTACTGCGAAAACAGATAAAGAAGCTAAAGCATTATTAACTCACTTCGGTTTACCATTTAAAAAGAACTAAGAAATGGCTAAAGAATCAATGAAAGCGCGTGAGCGCAAAAGAGAAGCACTAGTTGCTAAATACGCTGCTAAAAGACAGGCTCTTAAAGAAGCTGGTGATTACGAAGGACTTCAAAAATTGCCTAAAAATGCTTCTCCTGTAAGATTACACAACAGATGTAAACTAACAGGTAGACCAAGAGGATACATGAGAACGTTCGGTATTTCCAGAGTAACTTTCAGAGAAATGGCAAACAACGGTCTTATCCCGGGAGTTAAAAAAGCTAGTTGGTAATAATTACTAATTAAAAAATCGGGACAATTAAGTTGTTCAGATACTAAAGATAAAAATATCAGACCGAAGTTTTCTGAAGTCTGATATTTTATTCTTCAAGTCTTTACAATACTGATTGTTCTTTAACCAATAATTTATAAAAGAAAAATGGTAACAGATCCAATTTCAGATTTCCTAACTAGAGTAAGGAACGCACAAAGCGCAGGCCACAAAGTGGTGGAAATTCCTGCATCGAAAATCAAAAAGGAGATTACTAAGATCTTATTTGATCAAGGGTATATCTTAAACTACAAGTTTGAAGATAGCGCTGTTCAAGGAACAATCAAAATCGCTTTGAAGTACGATAAGCAAACTAACAAACCGGCTATTAAATCTATCCAAAGAGCTTCTAGACCAGGTTTGAGACAGTACAAAGGTTCAGCTGAGCTTCCAAGAGTACTAAACGGTTTGGGTATTTCTATCATCTCTACTTCTAAAGGAGTAATGACTGACAAGAAAGCTAGAGAAGAAAAAGTAGGTGGTGAAGTAATCTGCTATGTTTATTAATTTTTAATCAAAGGAAAATGTCAAGAATTGGTAAAGCAATTATAACAATTCCAGCAGGAGTTACAATCACTGAAAACAATGGTGTGGTAACTGTAAAAGGTCCTAAAGGAGAACTTTCTCAGGAGCTTACAGCAGGAATTACTATAGAACAGAAAGATGGCGAACTTAACGTTAACAGACCATCTGATGCTAAACAACACAAAGCGCTTCACGGTTTATACAGAGCGTTAATCAACAACATGATTGTTGGTGTTTCTCAAGGTTTCGAAAAGAAACTAGAATTAGTAGGGGTAGGATACAGAGCTTCACACGCAGGTCAAAAACTTGAGTTGGCTTTAGGATTCTCTCACGGTATCGTACTAGAACTTCCAAACGAAGTGAAAGTTGATACATTGACTGAAAAAGGTAAAAACCCAATTATTACTTTAACGTCTCACGACAACCAACTTCTAGGAATGGTAGCTGCAAAGATCCGTTCTTTCAGAAAGCCTGAACCATACAAAGGAAAAGGTGTAAGATTCGTAGGAGAAATTGTTAGACGTAAAGCTGGTAAATCTGCTTAATAAATTATAAGTATTATGGCATTAAGTAAATTAGAAAAAAGAATAAGAATCAAAAGAAGAGTAAGAGGAAAAATCTCTGGATCTTCTGAATTGCCAAGATTATCTGTATACAAAAGTAATAAGGAAATTTACGCTCAGTTAATCGATGATAATAGTGGAAAAACTTTAGCATCAGCTTCTTCTAGAGAGAAAGGTGTAGATGCTAACGGAACAAAATCAGAAGTTTCTGCTGCTGTTGGTAAAGCTATCGCTGCTAAAGCTATCGCTGCAGGAATCGAAAATATTGTATTTGATAGAAACGGATTCGTATATCACGGAAGAGTAAAAGCTCTAGCTGACGGTGCGAGAGAAGGAGGACTTAAATTCTAATCATTAAAATTTCGGAAAATATGTTAGGACTAGATAATATAGAAAGAGTAAAACCGGGAGGATTAGAACTTAAAGATCGTCTCGTAGCTGTTAACAGAGTAACAAAAGTAACTAAAGGAGGTAGAGCCTTCGGATTCTCTGCTATCGTTGTAGTAGGTAACGAAGATGGTGTTATCGGTTACGGATTAGGAAAATCTAAAGAGGTTGCTTCTGCAATTGCTAAAGCGGTAGAAGACGCTAAGAAAAACCTTGTGAAAGTTCCTGTAATGAACCACACTATTCCTCACCAGACTACTGCTAGATACGGTGGTGCAGATATCTTCTTAAGACCTGCTTCTCACGGTACAGGGCTTATCGCCGGTGGTGCGGTAAGAGCGGTATTGGAGTCTGCTGGTATTCACGATATCCTTTCAAAATCTAAAGGATCTTCTAACCCTCACAACGTGGTGAAAGCTACTTTCAAAGCGTTATTGGATATCAGAAGACCTGAAGAAATTGCTAGAATGAGAGGAGTTTCACTAAGTAAAGTGTTTAACGGTTAATATATAAACAATGGCAACAATCAAAGTAAAGCAAGTAAGAAGCGCTATTGGAAGAACAAAAACCCAAAAGAGAACGCTTGAAGCATTAGGATTAAAGAAACTTCACCAAGTTGTAGAACACGAAGCTACTCCTTCTATCTTAGGAATGATAGCTGCAGTTAGTCACTTACTTGAAGTTCAAAAATAATTTTTAAAATAATTTTAAAATGAATTTAAACAACATAAAGCCAGCTGCAGGATCTACTTTCAATTCAAAAAGAATTGGTAGAGGACAAGGTAGCGGAAAAGGAGGTACTGCTACTAAAGGTCACAAAGGACAGAAAGCAAGAGCTGGTTATTCTCAGAAAATCGGTTTTGAAGGAGGTCAGATGCCTTTACAAAGAAGATTACCGAAATTCGGATTCAAAAACGTAAACAGAAAAGAGTTTAGAGGAGTTAACCTTGATACAATCCAGACTTTAATTGAAAATAAATCTATCACTGGAGATATTACAAGAGAAGTAATGATTGAGAACGGTCTAATTACTAAAAACGAATTAGTGAAAGTTATGGGTAGAGGAGAGTTGAAATCTGCGGTTTCTATCTCAGCTGACAAATTCACTAAATCTGCTGAAGAGCTTATTGCTAAAGCAGGTGGAAAAGCAATTACCTTATAACAATTACTAATGAAAGAATTTATACAAACCCTCAAAAATATTTGGAGTCTTAAAGAGCTTAGAGATAAAATTCTCTTCACTTTAGGTATTATTCTTGTGTATAGATTCGCATCTTATATCTCTTTACCTGCGATTAACCTTGCAGAAGTAGGAGATCTCTTAGAGCATTATAAAAATCAAGGCGGTAACAAGCAAGGAGCAGGTCTCCTTGGCTTGCTTTCGTCGTTTACGGGAGGAGCTTTCAGCCACGCTTCCGTAATGGCGTTAGGTATCATGCCTTATATTTCTGCTTCTATTATTGTTCAGTTGATGGGGATGGCTATTCCTTATCTTCAGAAGCTTCAGAAAGATGGAGAGTCAGGTAGAAATACATTGAATCAGATTACTAGATGGTTAACGATCGGAGTTTGTCTTGTACAGGCGCCTTCTTATTTAACCTCTATTACTCAATTGTTTTTACCTTATGCTCAGTTCTCATCTGCATATTATGTAGAGCCAAATTCTATCATGTTCTGGTTGCCAAGTATTGTTATTTTGGTAGCTGGTTCAGTATTCGCAATGTGGTTGGGTGAAAAAATCACCGACAAAGGTATCGGGAACGGTATCTCTATCCTAATTATGGTGGGGATCCTTTCAAGATTACCGGAAGCATTCGTTCAGGAGATGGCAGTGCAGAACGGAAAAGGAGGGATGGGATCAATCATGATCCTTATTGAAGTAATTTTCTGGATGTTGGTTGTTCTTTTGGCAGTGGTATTATCCGTTGCTGTTAGAAAAATCCCTATTCAGTATGTAAGCAGAGCTCAGGCAAGAGGAGGTGTAAACAGAAATCTTATGCAGGGAGCAAGACAGTGGATTCCATTGAAAGTAAATGCTGCCGGTGTAATGCCGATCATCTTTGCTCAAGCATTGATGTTCGTTCCGGGGTTATTAACAAAAGTAGATGAGTCTAACACTTTTCTTGCAGGTTTCAAGAATGTTTTTAGCTGGCAGTACAATGTATTGTTCGCGCTATTAATTATTATCTTCTCGTTTTTCTATACTGCAATTACAATTCCGGTGAACCAGATGGCTGATGATTTGAAGAGAAACGGAGGTTTAGTACCGAAAGTAAGACCAGGAAAAGAGACGGCAGATTACTTAGATGATATTTTATCAAAAATTACCTTGCCAGGTGCAATATTTTTGTCTATCTTTGCAATCCTTCCGGCAATTGTGCATGGAACCTTTGTTCAGACAGATGCGTTCGCCCTATTTTTCGGGGGAACATCACTATTGATTATGGTGGGAGTAATTTTAGATACCGTTCAACAGATTAACACCTATCTGCTGAACCATCACTATGATGGCTTAATGCAGTCTAAACTGTCTAGAACGACTGGATATTAATTTATGGCAAAACAAAAACATATTGAACAAGACGGCGTTATAACGGAAGCACTTTCGAACGCCCAGTTCCGTGTAGAGCTGGAAAACGGGCATGTCCTTATTGCTCATATCTCCGGTAAAATGCGAATGCATTATATTAAACTTTTACCTGGTGATAAGGTGAAATTAGAAATGTCTCCTTACGATTTATCAAAAGGGAGAATTACATTTAGATATTAAAAACAAAATGCCAAATGGAATATTTTTTCCATTTGGCTATTGTTAAAAAATAAATACTATCAAAATGAAAGTAAGAGCATCAATTAAAAAAAGAAGCGCTGATTGCAAAATCGTACGCAGAAAAGGTGTACTATTCGTGATCAACAAGAAGAACCCAAAATTTAAACAAAGACAAGGTTAATTAAATTATGGCGAGAATTGCAGGTATTGATTTACCAAAAAACAAAAGAGGAGTTATCGGTTTAACTTACATCTACGGAGTTGGAAGAAGTACTTCTTCTGAAATCCTTAAAGCTGCCGGTATCAGCGAAGACAAGAAAGTCAACGAATGGAATGACGATGAATTGGCTGCCATCAGAACATATATCTCAGAAAACGTAAAAGTAGAAGGAGAGCTTAGATCTGAAGTGCAATTGAACATCAAGAGATTGATGGACATAGGATGCCAACGAGGAATACGTCACAGACTTGGATTACCTTTAAGAGGCCAGAGAACGAAAAACAACTCTAGAACCCGTAAAGGAAAGAGAAAAACTGTTGCTAACAAGAAAAAAGCTAGTAAATAATCGTTAGGAATTATGGCAAAACAAACTAAAGTAGTTAAGAAAAGAAAAGTAAAAGTTGAAGCTATTGGTGAAGCTCATATTCAGGCTTCTTTCAATAACATCATCATTTCTTTAACAAATAAAAACGGAGAGGTTATCTCTTGGGCTTCTGCCGGTAAAATGGGTTTCAGAGGTTCTAAAAAGAATACTCCATTTGCTGCTCAGATGGCAGCTGAAAATTGCTCTGCTGTAGCTCACGAAGCTGGATTAAGAAGAGTAAAGGTGTTTGTGAAAGGACCAGGTGCAGGTAGAGAATCTGCCATCAGATCTATTCACAATTCAGGAATTGAAGTTTCAGAAATCGTTGACGTGACTCCTATGCCACACAACGGATGTAGACCACCAAAAAGAAGAAGAGTTTAATTTTTAGAATTTACCCATTATGGCAAGATATATTGGACCTAAAACTAAGATTGCTAGAAAGTTTGGTGCTGCAATCTACGGAGATGACAAAAACTTCGAGAAAAGAAAAAACCAACCGCCAGGACAACATGGTCCTAACAAAAGAAGAGGTGCTAAAAAATCAGAATATGCAGTTCAGTTAGCTGAAAAACAAAAAGCTAAATATACTTACGGTATTTTAGAAAGACAGTTTGCTAACCTATTCGACAAAGCACACAGAAGTAAAGGTGTAACTGGTGAAGTTCTTTTGCAACTTTGCGAGTCTAGATTGGATAACGTAGTATACAGATTAGGTTTTGCTAAAACAAGATCTGGAGCTAGACAATTGGTTTCTCACAGACACATTACTGTGAACGGAGAAATCCTTAACATCCCTTCATATTTGGTAAAAGCTGGTGACGTAATCGCTGTAAGAGAAAAGTCTAAATCTCTTGAAGTGGTTACTACTGCATTGGCTTCTAAAGCAAATTATGAGTGGTTACAATTCAACGATGAGAAGAAAGAAGGTACCTTCATTTCTGCTCCTGAGAGAATCCAGATTCCGGAAGACATCAAGGAGAACCTTATCGTCGAACTTTACTCTAAATAATTTTTTAATCAAATTTTTGCTCAACCCAATAATATGGCAATTTTACAATTCATAAAACCCGATAAAGTAATTTTACTTAACTCTGATGAATTTAGAGGTTCGTTCGAATTCAGACCACTAGAACCAGGTTTCGGGCTTACAATCGGTAATGCTTTGAGAAGAGTGTTGCTTTCTTCTCTGGAAGGATACGCTATTTCATCTATCAAAATAGAAGGTGTAGAGCACGAATTTTCAACTATTCCAGGAGTAATCGAAGATGTTACCGAAATTATTCTTAACCTTAAGCAGGTGAGATTAAAAGCTACGGCAGAAAACCAGTCGAATGAGCAGGTTGTTGCTAAAGTTTCGGGTCAGACAATTATTACTGCTGGTGATTTAGGTAAATCAATGACTGGATTTGAGGTGTTAAACCCGGATTTGGTGATCTGTAACCTAAACAGTGATGTAACTTTCGAGATCACTTTCAATATAGAGAAAGGAAGAGGATATGTTCCTTCGGAACAAAATAAGTCAAACAATGCACCTGTAGGTACTATTGCGATCGACTCTATTTTCACTCCAATCAAGAAAGTACAGTACAGTATTGAGAATTATCGTGTAGAGCAAAAAACAGACTACGAAAAACTTGTATTAGATATAGAAACTGACGGGTCTATCAGCCCTCAGAATGCTTTAACAGAAGCTTCTAAGATATTAATTTATCACTTCATGCTGTTCTCTGATGAGAGAATCACGTTGGAGACCGAAGCGGTGAAAGCATCTATCCAGTACGATGAAGAGACTCTTCACACAAGACAATTACTGAAGTCTAAATTAGCAGATATGGATCTTTCTGTAAGAGCCCTTAACTGTCTGAAGGCGGCTGAAGTAGAAACTCTTGGTGAGCTTGTTTCTTACAGTAAGTCTGATTTGATGAAATTCAGAAATTTTGGTAAAAAATCTTTGACAGAACTAGAAGAATTAGTGCATTCAAAAGGTCTTAACTTCGGTTTCGACGTTGCAAAATATAAATTAGACGCTGATAATTAATTAATAATGAGACACGGTAAAAAATTCAATCACTTAGGAAGAACAGCTTCTCACAGAAGCGCTTTACTTTCTAATATGGCTTGTTCTCTAATTGAGCATAAAAGAATCAACACTACTGTAGCTAAAGCTAAAGCTTTAAGAGTATATGTTGAGCCTCTATTAACAAAAGCAAAAGAAGATACTACACACAACAGAAGAATTGTTTTTTCATATCTTCAAAATAAAGAGGCAGTTGCTGAATTGTTCAGAACTGTAGCTCCTAAAATCGCTGAGAGAAACGGTGGTTATACAAGAATCATCAAAACAGGTTTCAGACCAGGTGATGCTGCTGATACTGCTCTTATCGAATTGGTAGACTTCAACGAGCTTTACAACCCTAATGCTGAAGAGAAGAAAACTACAAGAAGAAGCAGAAGATCTGCAACAGCTACTAAGAAAGAAGCTGTAGTTGCTGAAGCTCCTGTAGTAGAAGAAAAAGCTGCTGAGCCAACGGCTGAAGCTGCTGATTCTACAGAGGAAAAAACTGAAGAATAATATTCATCAGATATATAAAAAAACCGTTCAGATTTCTGAGCGGTTTTTTTATGCTTTAAATTTTGGTTTTTACCAGTTCTATAATATTGCTTCCCTGGTTTAGGATCAGGCTGTCCCTTTTCACGGTTGCCTTCATATCTTCTTTTTCATAAACGGTTTCGTTTCCTTTAGAATCCAATTTGTTCAGGATAAAAGTTTTATTGTTGCTTCTTATACTTACGGTTTTTTCTTCATAGTTAAAAACAACTTTTACCAACGTTCCGTCGGTTGCTTTATATACATAATCGGTCTTTATAGTTTTCTTTCCGTTGATGTCTGTATTGTAATGGATGGTTGAGTCAACTTTTCCGTTGTCAGCTAAAATTGCTCCCGAATTGTCTGCTTTGAGAACATTTTTGTTTCCACTTTCACTTTTCTTACAACTTACAGCCCATAAAGAAATTGCAGAAACTGCGATTAAAAGCCCTTTTTTCATGATGTTGATTTTATTTAATATATCGATGACTAATTATTTTTCTAAAATAAGAGAATTTTTTATTAAATTTAATAAAAACAAAAACTAAACCAACAACCATGAACTCAAAACTTTATAATTACCCAAAAGTGTAATTGATTCTGCTTTGTTTTCTGTTGATATTTGTCTTAAACAAAATTACAAACATGAGCATTTCCATAGCCATAGTAGAAGACGAAAAAAACTACAACAATGCGTTGAAGAAGGTTATCGATTATCAGGATGATATGAAAGTGGTTGCCCAGTTTTTCAACGGAAAGGATACCATCCAAAATCTCCAGGATATTTCTCCGGATGTTGTGATGATGGATATCCAGCTACAGGATATGCTCGGAATCGAAATTATTGAAAAGCTTAGGAAGGGATTGCCAGAAACTCAATTCATCATGTGTACAAGTTTTGAGGATGACGATAAAGTCTTCAATTCTTTAAAAGCCGGAGCGATGGGCTACCTTGTAAAAGGTGAAAGCATGGATAAGATTCTATCATCTATCCGCGATGTCTACAACGGAGGTGCCCCAATGAGTTTCTCCATCGCCCGAAAAGTTTTAAGCCATTTTGAAAGAAAACTTTCCGAAATAAAAGGCTTTGACGAACTCACTGAAAGAGAAAAAGAAGTTTTGGAACTTTTATCTCAAGGATTACTCTACAAAGAAATCGCCGACAAAAAATTCATCAGCATCGACACCGTAAAAAAACACGTCGGGAACATTTACAGAAAACTCCACGTCAATAATAAAGTGGAGGCTATTAATAAATTTAGCCATTTTAAAAACTAAGAATTATGGGAACAGTTAAAATTACAAATTGCACGGAGTACAAAGAATATCTCTTAGCTTTAAAAGAAAATCCAGACCTAGATCTATTTTTTCAGCACTTTAGATTTAAAACTGGCAAGAATATTATGATGTTACCAAAATGTCAATCGGAACATGATAAAGATTTTGCAAAATATGATAGTCTATATGGTAATAAGTTTAATAATTTTAAAATACTTCAGAAGGAAATTAATAGTATTGTAGGTAGAAATTGGAATAAAACATTTATGCACATATTTTTTATTACGGAGAGTCAGAATTCCATGATATTAAAATTAATTTTTAGATTCACCGATGTTGAGGAGTTTTTACCAAATATGTATGATCTTGACTTTAGTTTCGAAAGATCTGGAGAAAGGGTTGAAACAGCTTATGAACTGTTGCCAAACGGTACTTTCCTTGAACAAACTAATATTTCTAAATCATTACAAGAATTGAGTGATAACTATAAAAATGGAGAAATAGGTACATTTTTAAAGTCAAAAAGTACAGATTTTGTTATCACAGATTATATAACATATAAAGTTTTGGACATATTAGATTTTAAAGGCTTTGAGCATGATCTTAATTTTGAACTTGTTGCGCCTTTAGATGAAAATGACAAAATCAGATTAGGTTTAGATGTAAAGATTAATGATAAAGATAGAGTTCATCACATAGTACAATTGCCTTTAGGCAGAATACAAAATGTTATGGAAGGATATTATGATTTAGGAAACTTAAAACCATAATATTGATAATACATTATATATACAACATTCTTTTAATTGTTGTTCTGATTAAATCCTTTATTCTGGGTAAAAAAAAAGGTTTTATTACCCAGAATAACTTATTTTTTTATCTTCTTGTAACAGTTTTGGTTGAAGGTTATTCGTTTGTTGTCGATATAGTTGATGAGAGTATACTAATCGGATTATAGTATAATTTATATTTGATCTTCGTTACTGTTTTTTTTTATTTTTTTTACTATAAAAGCTTTTGTAATAAAATCCTTAAAACCTTGTCTAAAATATCACTATTGCTTTGTTTAATATTTATAATATTTTTCACCAAATTTCTGGGATTAGATTTTGATGAAAAAATTGCAATTGCAATTATGTTATTTTTAATAGTTCATGTAATTATGTGGTATTATAGTAAACTTTTTTCGGTAAATAGAGAGGAAATTTTTAATGATCCTAATTTTTGGATTAGTTCGGGTTTACTTCTATGGAGTTGTTTCGGGATTTTTAGATGTTTACCGATGTATTATTTGTACAACAATGATCAAGAGTTTTCTAACTTCATTAAAAGTAATTTTGATGTAGTGAATATAATTCTGTATTTATCAATTTTTATTTCTTTATCTAAATATGAGTATAGTTTTAAAAGAGGAACTACCTCAAATCATTAAAAGTACTTATATTTTAGCTTTACTTCTAGTACTTTTCTTTGTGGTATTTATAATTTTTGTTGTCTTAATGTACAACCGAAAACAACTCCTTTATCTCAAAGAACAACAACTCAAAGAATCCGAACACCAAAATCAGCTCCTTCAAAAAGAACTCGAAAAACAAAAATCCATAGAAGCAGAACGTGAAAGAATTTCCCACGATATGCACGACGATCTAGGAGCAGGAATTTCGGCTTTAAAACTTCAGGCAGAATTTTTAAAACAACGAGCCGAAGGCGACGATTTGAAAAGTGACATTGATGAACTTCTGAAAACTTCTGAAGAAATGAATCTTTCCATGCGGGAAATGCTTTGGAGTTTGAATTCAGGAAATGATACTTTAGGAAACTTTGTTGATTATTCAAAAATGTATGCGCAAAATTTCCTCAAGAAAACGGAAATTCAATTAAATATTGAAGAAGAAAATGTTGTTTCCGAAACTATAATTACAACAGACCAGAGGCGGAATTTATTTCTATGTCTAAAAGAAGCCTTGAATAACGCTTATAAACACAGCCAATCCAATCAATTAAAATTATCATTTATTCAAAAAGAAAAAGAGTTCGTGATGAAAATCTCCGATAACGGCATCGGAATTAATAATAAAAATTCTGAAGGAAACGGGCTCCGAAATATGAAACGACGAATGCAGGAACAGAACGGTCATTGTGAGGTTACTACGGAAAACGGAACACATTTGTTTTTGAGGATAGATTTATAATTAAATTTTAAAATTAAATAGAACAGCATCATTTTTATGGTGCTGTTTTTTGTTGATAGAATCACCCGTTTGTGTAATTGACATGAGTATTTTTTAGTAAGAACTTTGATTCATAAAACTAAAAACTTATAATTATGGAAACTACAATTAATGAAAGTATTGAAAAAGTTGAAGTTCCTTTAACAGCCATTGCTAATGAAAAAGGAAACACAATTAATCATTTTGAAGTCACAAAAAATATTGAAAAAAAAGATACTAAGGAAACTGATTTTATGATTTATAGAATTATCGTTATTATGCTTGGATTTGCGGTTATTTCAATTATTATTGCCCTTTTTGTTTTATCATTAAGAGATAAAGGAACGGATAATAATCAGCTCATTACAATTTTTGCAACAATTTCTTCGGGTGCAATTGGTGCACTTGCGGGATTATTAACTCCTTCACCTAAGAAATAAATATTTTGTTAGGACACATTCAAAATTATAACAACCTCAATATTAACTAAAATTTAACTCAGAATAAACGTATAAATTAGCACTTCACTACATTCAAAAGTTAAAAATTCATTAAATTTGTCTAAACTATAAAAAAAGAACAATGAGTTACATTTCTTACATAGAAGCGAGACAAATTTTGGATTCAAGAGGTAATCCTACAGTTGAAGTAGATGTATTTACAGAAGGGGGTGCGATGGGACGTGCTGCGGTACCTTCAGGAGCGTCTACGGGAGAACATGAAGCAGTTGAATTGCGTGATGGCGGTTCAGAATGGATGGGGAAAGGAGTTTCTAAGGCTGTAGAAAATGTAAGAGAAGTAATTGCACCGGAATTGGTGGGACTTCCTGTTTTTGATCAGAATTTGATCGATCAGATTATGATTGATTTAGACGGATCAAACAACAAAGGAAACTTAGGGGCAAATGCGATTCTTGGAGTTTCTTTGGCTGCTGCAAAAGCTGCTGCAAACGAATTGAAATTACCTTTATATAAATATGTAGGTGGTGTGAATGCAAATACACTTCCTGTTCCGATGATGAATGTTATCAACGGTGGTTCTCACTCAGATGCACCGATTGCTTTCCAGGAATTTATGGTAATGCCGGTAAAAGCAGATTCTTTCTCTCACGCATTGAGAAAAGGGACTGAGATTTTCCACAATCTTAAATCGATTCTTCATTCAAGAGGTCTTTCTACTGCGGTAGGTGACGAAGGTGGTTTTGCTCCAACTTTCACCGGGACTGAAGATGCTTTGGACACTTTGCTTCAGGCAATCGAAAAAGCGGGCTATAAGCCTGGTGACGATGTAATGATCGCATTAGACTGTGCTTCTTCTGAGTTCTACAAAGACGGAATCTACGATTACAGAAAATTCCAGACTCCAGATGCGGCCCAGTTTACAAGCAGCGAGCAGGTTTCTTACTTAGCGGAGTTGGTGAACAAATATCCGATTATCTCTATTGAAGATGGTATGCAGGAAAATGACTGGGAAGGCTGGAAAATGTTAACAGATAAAATCGGTGACAGAGTACAGTTGGTAGGTGACGATTTATTTGTAACAAATGTAGAAAGATTATCAAGAGGAGTAAAAGAAGGGATTGCGAACTCAATTTTGGTAAAAGTAAACCAAATCGGTTCTCTTTCTGAAACGATGGCTGCGGTACAAATGGCTCAGCACAACAAGTTCACGTCAGTAATGTCTCACAGATCTGGTGAAACTGAAGATTCTACAATTGCTGACTTAGCGGTAGCAATGAACTGCGGACAGATTAAAACAGGATCTGCTTCAAGATCAGACAGAATGGCGAAGTACAACCAGTTATTGAGAATTGAAGAAGCTTTAGGTGAAACTGCAATTTTCCCGGGGTTGGATGCTTTTAAAATCAAAAGATAATTAATCGAATTTATAAATAACGGCAAGCGATAATTTTAGTTTGCCGTATTTTGTAATTAGTAGTATATTTAGAAACAAAATAATAAATAATGTCAGACAACAAAGTAATATTGAATTACGCAGGTAATTCGTATGAATATCCAATCGTGGATAGTACTATCGGAGACAGAGGAATCGATATTTCAAAATTAAGAGACCAGACAGGTCTTATCACTTTAGATTTAGGTTACAAAAACACCGGAGCTACACTTAGTGACATCACTTACTTAGACGGGGATAAAGGAGAATTATTTTACAGAGGATATCCTATCGAGCAGATTGCTGATAAGTCTAACTTTACAGAGGTAATGTACCTTTTACTACACGGTGAATTACCCACTCAAGACCAATTCAATACCTTTAACGGGAATATTAAAAAATATAACTTCGTAGCAGAGGAGATGAAAAAAATCATCGATGCTTTCCCTCGTTCTGCTCACCCAATGGGAGTTCTATCTACTTTAACGTCTGCTTTAACAGCTTTCAATCCAAAGGCTGTTAACGTGAATTCCAAGGAAGAGATGGATGTAGCGGCAGAATTGCTTATCGCTAAATTCGCTCATTTAGCTGCTTGGACGTACAGAAAAACTTTGGGTTTACCGCTTAACCACGGAGATAACAGTCTAAACTATGTAGAAAACTTCTACAAAATGGCTTTCAGATTACCAAACGAAGAGTTCCAGATCAATCCTGTGGTAACTGAAGCTTTAGATAAATTATTAATTCTTCACGCAGATCATGAGCAAAACTGTTCTACTTCTACGGTAAGAATGGTAGGTTCTGCCCACACAGGTCTTTTTGCATCTGTTTCTGCAGGTATTTCTGCACTTTGGGGACCACTTCACGGTGGAGCCAACCAAGCAGTTATCGAAATGCTTGAACTCATTGAAAAAGATGGAGGTGACGTATCTAAATATGTTGCTAAGGCTAAAGATAAAAACGATAGCTTCCGTCTAATGGGATTCGGACACAGAGTGTACAAAAACTTCGATCCAAGAGCAAAAATCATCAAGAAAGCTGCTGATGACCTATTGAACGCATTAGGTATTCATGATAAAGCGCTTGATATTGCAATGCAGTTGGAAAAAGTAGCATTGGAAGACGAATACTTCGTAGAAAGAAAACTATATCCGAACGTAGATTTCTATTCAGGTATCATCTACAGAGCGTTAGGAATCCCTACAGAAATGTTCACAGTAATGTTTGCATTAGGAAGACTTCCGGGATGGATAGCTCAGTGGAAAGAAATGAGACTGAAAGGAGATCCTATCGGAAGACCAAGACAGGTATACCAAGGTGCTCAGAAAAGAGATTACATCGATTTGGTAAACAGATAAAAAATAAACCGCCTTCAGGCGGTTTATTTTTTTTTTAGAAAGAATTTAATATGTCCTGGATCTGCTTTTTCCTTAAAAAGTAAATAGGATAATGAACAAATTGATGGATGCCTTCTTTTTTTTCAAATTTTAAGATAAGTATGTCCTTCCAGAATTTTTTCTGGTGATGGCACGACTTGATCTTATTTTTAGGAAGTTCAAAAGACCACTGAAACTTGTTTATTGTCCAGAACGGATAACTTTTAATCGAAACAATCTCTCCGCTATTTTCAAAATAAAAATATTTAATATCGAAAATAAATTTTAAAAATAAAAGTTCTGCTAAAGCTGAAAACACTAAGATGATCCAATCATTTTTTAGTTCTATTATATCAAAACATAATACAGCAATGATTAGACTGTTGATGATTAGGATAAAAAACATCAATGTTGTCACGGTTTTCACTTCTTTTTCATTATTAATCTTTATCATTTCTTTATGTCTTTTATGATTTAAAATAGAAAATTCTTCATGCTGTAAAACTCCGGAAGTATCAGATATGGTAAGATATTTAAAATCAGATTTATAGTCATCTTTAACAGATTTATTTCCAGTAATTCCACACATTTCCGTCGAATACGGCAATTGCTTTTCCTGCTGTATCGTAGCACATCATCCCGGGATATGGGCTCTTAACGGTTGTATGAGGATTCGCAATTTTTGGGAGAATCATCGATTTATTTGCTGATTCCAATACCAGAATTCCTTTCGCATCGCTGGCGCTGGATCCCATGATTACTCCCTGCAGAGATGGTAGTTCCGCTGTACTGTTTACCGCAACTGCTGAAGAATTACCTGCATCACTGAGATCTTTCCAAATATTGTTTTCGTACATTTTGATTTTGTTGTCACTCAAATCGAAGATAAATGTGCCGTTGTTTGCGGTAGGCGTAGATGACAGAGTAGAATTTGTATTGCTTACTGCAGGTAGGATAATCCCCCTGGTGTTGGTAGCAATATTATCAAAATCTAAAATCGTTGAATTGCCATCTATATTAGGTTTGCCGATTGCTATCTGCCCGTTTAGAACTGTTACGGTGAGGCAAAAGGTAGCTCCGAAAAATATTTTTTTCATTTGTTTATGTTTTTTTAATTATTACAACTTCTGTTAATACATTTCCATCTGGTCCCATTAAAAAGCTTAACACATTTATCCTGAATATCGTAAACAATCATCCCTTCTTTAGGTTCTGCTATAGAATCGCCATTTTGTGGGGCCGTGCTTACATGATTTACACGTGTAATGACAAATCCTTTTTCTTTAGATTCCAGTGCAATAAATCCATTGGGTATATTTTGAGGCCATGCATCTTGTTTTTGCTGAGCGGTAATGCCGATCATGGTATGGCTATTGGGAGTTCCGGATGCCGCAGGTTGGGTACAATAACAGATGCCGATTGTGATATTGGCAGGAGCAGATACGTTACTCAAAGTGTCGGCGACAGTATATTGAATGGTTACCGGCTGTGTAAAAGTCGTTAATGAACTGAATGAAATCTCACCGTTTACAGTGTTCACTGAAAAAGTTCCCTGTCCGGGTATTGTAACTGATGTTGATGGTGCTGAAGTTGACGGATCAATTAACCTTACAGATGATGGGTCAATGGCATAGGTGCCGGCAACATCATTTGTTAATACATTGAAGGTAATATTCTGTGAGAGAGTAGGATCTGCAATACAGCTCTGGTCATTGTTAGGATTAGGCGGAAGAGTAAAGTTACAGCTGGCACCGTCGGCTAAAACCTGCCCCAAAGAGTCTGCTGTAGAAAAAAGGCTGGCGTTCAGATTATAGGTCTGGGTAGCCGAATTATAAGTGAATTTATAAGCGTTACGGCTTCCGTTATTTCCAACATACAGGTTATCTGCAATATCTCTGAAGGTTGTTCCCCAGGAATTATCGGTTTCTGAATTAATATCTGTACCAATGGCATCTCCTAAAAACTGCATTGTATTGGTGGTAAGATTTATTGTAAAAAGCTTTCTACTGTTGGAGCCATACGGTTGTGTTATCCCGTAAATATTTCCATTTGAACCGAATGTAAAATCATTGATCTGAAAATTCGTAATAGGAATGGGAGTAGAGAAATTAACTGTCGTTACAGCTAAAGTACTAAGATTGATTTTATAAATGGTCGCTGTACTGTTTTTAAAGATGTGCAGCTGATTATTTGATACAGCACCTGCTGTTGCAGAGCCTACCGTAGCAGCATTTAAGCCGGGTACCGTTATCAGATCATAATTTCCATTGGCGTCAATTTTTATAATTTGGTTAGAATTGGTTCTGTATCCGTAAATAAAGCCATCCAGCTTATTATGCCCGATACAATTGATCCTTCTTGCGGTAATACCTGTTGAAGCCGGAATGATGGGATTTTTAATCAAGGCGACATGTCCGGTGCTCATATCGAAAGTATAAAAGCCGGAGATACCGTTGGTTCCGGTGATATTCTGCATCACAAGATAAGCTTTGTTGTCTGTACAGGATATAGGAACAGTTGCTTGTGAAAACGTTTTTGTAATTCCTGCCAAAAAGCAGAAAAATAGTAAGATCTTTTTCATTGTTGTGTTTTTTTTTAGTTATGCATTAGGGAATATTCATCCCAATAATTTTGAAATTTAATTTTTTTGTTAAGTGATAAATTTTAGTGGGAATCGTTAAGAATTATTTCTATAAATCAAAATCTTTTTTGATCGCGAAATAGAAACAGTCTTCTTTAAGAATGTATTTTTCATTATTGTGTGTTTTATTAATTACAAATTTTGCTTTTTTTTTATATACGATAACAGAGAATTAGTAGTGATTTGATTAATTAAATGTTCATTTTTGTATCTTTTTGATTTTGTGTTTATTGTAAATTTTGTATTTTTGAAATAACTTAAAATAAAAGATATGTTTGAGCGTAATTTTGGAAAAAATTGCATTAGCTGATATATTTTTTTACAGATAGTTTTTTATTTTAAGTCAAAAAACACATAACAATGATGAGAATATTTTATAAGAATAATTCCTATAAAGATATTAGCAACACGGTTGATTCTTTTAAAAAACAATTTGGAAGAATTTTCTTTCTCTCTGTTGCCGGTGTCTTTTTGCTGTATCTGGTTTTAAGCCTTGTAATACCAAATTTTGTAATAGTCCCAATCGGAGTCTTGGTATTTGCATTTTTTCTTACGGTTTACACAGGATTTATTATATCCAAGACAAGATTCGATTTTATTATTATCTTTCGTATTCTGGTTACCTGTATTACGATTTTTATAACATACATAAGTCTCTTGCTTGCCAATGTAACAGAGGCTGTATTTTTTCTTTTTGTACCTGTAATACTAATGATCAATTTTCTTTTCTCGTTCAGAATTGCGGGTATTGTATCGTTTATCCTTTTCTGCTATCACTTTTTTGCATCAGAAATATCTGTATATTTTAAAATGGCACTGGATACGGATTTTTACAGAAATTATCCTCAAAATCTTGTTCTTCAGGAAAATATTGGATATTCCGTAGCGATTTATTTTTCGCTTCTTATACTGTATTATACGGATAAAATTTTTCATCTTAAAATTGAAACTGCCGCGAAAACTTTTTCTAAAGCAAATACGAATGATGAACTCCTTGAATTTGATTTCAAAAATCAATCAGAATCCTTAACAGATGAAGAAAAATATAATATTCTTTTTAAGAAAATAATAAGCTGTCTTGAAACAGATAAACCTTATCAGGATCCTGATTTTAATATCAGAAAACTGGCCGATATGGTACAATCCAACACTACTTACGTGTCTAAGGCAATGAATAAAGTGGGGGATAAAAAATTTAGTCAGATTATAAATGATTACAGGATTCAGCAGGTAAAAATTGATTTTGATAACAGAGCCCACCATAAATTTACCATCGAACATATTTATAAAGCGGCGGGCTTTTCTCAGCAATCCACTTTCAACAGAATATTTAAAGAATATATGGGGAAAACACCGACAGAATATATTGAGTTTTTAAAAAAAGAAGATAATACAAAGATTAAGTTCTACAATGAGCTTTCAAATTAAAAACGATAGATTAGAGTCTTGTATGATTGTTCCGCTTTTCCTCTGTTCAGACATTTTTTAAATTTGTAGCTCCCGTTGGCTTTTTATCCAAAAGCTTATGTCATGACTGATGTTGCAAAATATATTTAATTGCGAATATTTATGAATAAATTTAATTAGTTTTATTATTTTATTGTTTTTTATGTTTGATTAATAGTTTTTTTTGAAAAAAAAATACATATGTATTATTTTTTTTATTTTTTTGTATTGCATAAATTTTGTGATATGAAAAAAAAGAATTTCACTACAGCAAGCAGAATTGCTTCGATGGCTATTTTCTGTTTCAGTACCATTACATTTGCCCAAGTTGGAGTCAATACTGCATCACCTGGTGTAACATTCGATATACAGGCAAAAAATCCAACCAATACCCAATCTTTAGAAGGAGTTATTGCTCCCAGATTACTGGGCAGCCAGCTGTCTGCTAAAAGCTACACTTCAGCACAGACTGGTGCAATCGTATACATTACAGATACTTCTGCTACACTTTCTGGGCAAACTATTAATGTAAATGCTGCCGGATATTATTATTTTGATGGTACAGTCTGGAAAAAAATGTTGACAGCAGTTGGTAATAACAGTTGGATGCTAGCTGATACTGCAGTAGTTTCAAAAGTTAACGGACTTCAAAATCTTATTCTTCCCGCACAGCCTGGAAATGGTCCTTATGAGTTGATCACCAGTACTACACTTGTTGTCACTGTGCCTGCGAATTACTCTCAGAATAGAGTGATTGTAAGATGGGATGTTTGGGGTAGCACATCTAGACTAAATACAGGGCCTTCACAAGGCAATTTGCGTTTTGCTGTGAGACAGCAGTTGGGAAGTAATACGGCTACAGAAATACCTAGTATCATGATGAGTGGTTGGGTAAATGCATTTGATACGAATGAAGGACCAAGATGGAATGCTCCAGTTACCTATACAGCTAATGATCTTCCGCCCGGAACTTATACATTTGAGCTTTTGGTGCACCGCGAAGGTGAACAAAATGGCAATGGTGCGGCAGTTTGGGGAGTTCAGGGAAAGGCTGATGTTTTAGTAAAATGATAAATTTGAAAAATTAAGAACTTTAAAAATTAGAAATAAAACCTGCTTTATAGTCAGGTTTTTTTATTTATAGGAATAATAACATTGACTAAGATTTCGATTCCTGTTGTTGATTTATATACTTGGGTGTAAATTTTAGGGAAAATTTTGTCATTTATAAATGTCATTTTAATGATAATTCAATTCTAAATGTATAAAGGTTGTAAATAAATTATCTGCGAAATCTCTTTATTTAAGCGAATAAAAGGTTTGTTATGTCAATCGACTTAAATAGAAAACTGTATTCAGGAGAATTTATAGAATAATATTGGACTCATCCCTAAAAATACGGCAAAAGTTTCCTAAATTCAGCCCTTTACTTATATTTGTAATATTGCATAAAATCTTTATGAAACTAAATATAAAAAACGAAACGGGAAGGCTGAGGTCAGTAGTTTTAGGCCAGCCCAATTCAATGGGAGCGGTTCCGACATTAGAAGAGAGCTACGACGCAAAATCATATTACTCCATCGAAAATAATATCTACCCGAAAGAATCAGACATTATTGATGAAATGAATGCTTTTGAAGCGGTATTGAAAAAATACGATGTAGAAGTTTTTCGTCCGGATATCATTGAAGATTACAATCAGGTTTTTGCGAGAGACGTCGCTTTTGTCATCGACGATAAAATGATTATTTCCAATGTAATTGCCGACAGAGCCGACGAGCAGGAGGCTTATAAAAGCGTTTTTGAAAAAGTAGCATGGAGAAAAATTATCAACCTGCCGGAAACGGCGCATATCGAAGGTGGTGATGTGATTGTTTGGGACGACTTTCTATTTATCGGAACATGTTTCAGTGAAGATTACAGAAGCTATAAAACAGCAAGAACCAACGAATATGCCATCGAAATTCTGAAGGAATATTTTCCTAAAAAAAGAATCATCGATCTTGAACTGAAGAAAAACGACAAGATTCCTTATGAAGGAATTCTGCATTTGGACTGTACTTTCAATCCGATCGGGAAAGATAAATGCATCATCTATAAAGACGGATTTGTGGATGAAAGCGATTATCGTCTGATCATCGATATTTTCGGGGAAGAAAACTGTTTCCACGTAACTGCCGAAGAAATGTTTGAGATGAATCCTAATATCTTCTCTATTTCTCCTGAAGTAGTCGTTTCCGACAAAGCTTTCGCAAGAATGAATAATCATTTGAGAAACGAATGGGGAATGACAGTGGAAGAAATCCCATACAGAGAAATTTCCAAGATGGGAGGGTTGTTGAGATGCTCGACTATGCCTTTGGTAAGAGAATAACCGAGTCGGAGCGTTTTTTTGTGTTGGAGAACTGTAGAGTTTGAGGATGAGTTGTTGATATTTTTTCTATTTTAGATAAAAATACAAATATGTCAACCATTAAATTTCATCAGGATTTGAAGGTTTATCAAAAATCTTTCGAAACTGCAATGATCATCTTTGAACTTTCAAAGTCTTTTCCTAAAGAAGAACTTTATGCTCTAACAGATCAAATCAGAAGATCTTCAAGGTCGGTCTCTGCCAATATCAGCGAAGCGTGGGGAAAAAGAAAATATGAAAAATATTTTATAGCAAAACTCACAGATTCAGAAGGTGAAGCAAGAGAAACGCAGACATGGCTGCAATTTGCTTTAGCCTGTAACTATATAAATGAAGAACAGTTTAATAATTTAAACATTCACTATAATCAAATAATCGGGATGTTGGTTAACATGATGAGTCAGTCTGAAAAATGGTGTTCTTTTTCACAAAATAAAAAGGAGTAATAATTTTACACTAAAATACTCAGACTCTCAAACCCAAAAAATACCCTCAAACTCAACATTATGCAGACAACAGATACAGTATTAATGATAGAGCCGATCGCATTCGGTTTTAATGAAGAAACGGCAAAAAATAATTATTTTCAGGTAGAACAGAAAGGTTTTGATATTCAATTTAAAGCCTTGACTGAATTTAAAGCTTTTGTTGAAAAGTTAAGAAGCAAAGGAATTAATGTTATCACCATAAAAGATACTTTAGATCCCCATACTCCCGATTCAATTTTCCCGAATAACTGGGTAAGTTTCCACAATGACGGAAAAGTGGTTTTATATCCGATGTTCGCTTCCAACAGAAGAGTGGAAAGAAGAGAAGATATTATTGAAACCATCAAAGAGCAGGGATTTGATGTTGAGGAGATCGATGACTGGTCACTTTCTGAAATTCAGGGACATTATTTGGAAGGAACGGGGAGTATGATTTTTGATCACGATAACAAAATTGCTTACGGTTCGGTTTCTTTAAGATTGGATGAAAATTTATTCAGAAAATTTTGTGAAAAATATGGTTTTACGCCTGTGGTTTTTCATTCTTTCCAAACAGTTGGTTCAGAAAGACTTCCGATTTACCACACCAATGTGATGATGTGTGTGGCGGATAAATTTGTCGTAATCTGTCTGGATTGTATCGACGATGAAACGGAAAGAGCACATGTTGCGGAAACCATTAAAAATTCGGGAAAAGAAATCATTGAAATTTCTGAAGATCAGATGCAGCAGTTTGCCGGAAATATGCTTCAGGTTCAGAATAACGAAGGGGAAAAATTTCTGGTAATGAGCGAAACAGCTTATAAATCTTTAAGAAAAGAACAGGTTTCAGCGATTGAAAAGTACTGTGAGATCATTTATTCGGATCTTAATACCATTGAAGTAAATGGCGGAGGCAGTGCACGTTGTATGCTTGCCGAGGTTTTCTTACCAAAAAAATAATTTATATTTGCTAAAAATATAATCCATTGGAGACATCAACCAGTAAAGGTTTACATATTCTTCTGACTTTGGAAACGGAGTCAGAAGCTTTGTTATTAGACAGTGAGGGTTTTATGGCATTTACCGAAAGTATGCTTGCAACAAAAGATGTGGAGATTGTAGGGGTTACCAATCATGTTTTTGAAAATCAAAGCTTTACTTCGGCAGTTTGCCTTAAAGAGTCTCACCTGTGTATCCACACCTGGCCGGAATTCAGGCAGCTTACTTTCGATGTTTTTCTCTGTAACTATACTCAGGATAATACAGAGAAAGTAGAAAAAATTGCTGATGAGGTCGTGGAATATTTTAAAGCTAAAACCATACAGAAACACAAAATTTACAGATAAAAATGCATTTCACCTGTCCCTTATGTAAAACTGAGAATAAGATTGATGCAGATTTCCGGATCAAAGAATACATTTGCCGATCTTGTTCCAATCTCATTGATATAGCTAAAAATACCTCTACAAAAGTTGTAAAAAAACCTGTGGAAAGTGTAGTGCTGGAGGTGGGACGGAAGGGGATGATTGATGAGGTGGAATATACCGTCACGGGTATTATCATCAGAAAGTACGGAACCCACATTTTTTGGAGAGAATATTTCTTAAAAGATAAAAAAGGCGAAGATGCTTTTCTTAGTGAAAGTGACGGCCATTGGGTTTTTCTTCATTCAATCGACGGGATGGATGTCAAAAAAAAGCTCAACGGAAAAGCGGCAGAACTGCACGGAAGAAATTACCGTTGGTATGAGACGACGGAATGCACCATCCACGCTGCAGCCGGTTTTTTTGAAGACCGGTTGAATTTCGGACTGGCAACCTACCGAGAATATGTCAATGCCACCCAGATGATCTCCCAGGAACAGTCGGGAGGTACCAATGAATATTTTTTCGGCATGCATATTTCAAAATATAAAGTAAAAAGGGCATTTAAGATCCCGCACCTTCCTCATTATTCGGGAGTGGGAATTGTACAGCCGTTTTATTTTAATTTTAAGCAAACCATCAATATCATGGCGGTTGCAGCGTTGATGATCTGCCTTATTCAATTGTATGTGGTGACTTCCAGAACCAATAAATCAGTTTTCGAGGAAGAAATTAACTTTACCGATGTTAAAGACAAAGAAAAGGTGAGTAAAAGCTTTGAACTGTCCGGAGGTTCGGCTCCTTTGAAAGTTGAGGTTTCTTCAAATGTTGATAATTCCTGGGCAAGTGTTGGGCTGAGCTTGGTGAACGAAGCAACTAATGAAATTGCCTTCGCTTCCAAAGATATCGAACAATACCACGGTTATGAGGATGGAGAAAGCTGGAGTGAGGGCAGTGGAAATGAGACCTTTAATTTTTGTGGTGTTGCTCCTGGAAAATATCACTTTTTAATTTCGGCGGACAAAGAAGGAAATGCTTCAGACCCTTTTAAGAAAGGCTATCAGTTTGATAATGGCAATTATTCTGTTATTCAGGATGGTAAAGGCTCTTATTATATGAAAGACAATAAGACTTCTGAAATCAAAACATATGCAGATAAATTTTTCCTGCAAAGTGAATTGATGACGATGAATAATATACTCGGCAAACCTCAAGAAATCCTGAAAATAGATTCGATTCTTTCCAATGCCATTCCTACAGAATACAATTATGAAATGAAACCGGATAACAATCCTACAGTAAAGATAAAAGCTGAGTGGCTCCCCGTTTCTTTCTGGAATTTTACCATTGTACTGATTATACTGATTATTTTCGTAGGAGCCTGCTATCTGGGAAGAAAAATCTTTGAAACGAACAAATGGGCCAACAGCTCAAATTCACCTTATCCACAATCCTAAACCATGACAAATATTATTAATTATATAAGAGAAAACTGGATGCTGTGCCTCATCGGAGTCTTTTTTCTGAGTTGGTTCACTTACCTTACTTACAACGGAAACCAGTTCTGCGACTGCGAAAAAACGGAGACATACCGCGACGGAACCACAAGAAGACATCATTCTTCAGGAGTCGGCTATTACAGATATTATCACAAATAAAATATAAACTATGGATCAGATCAACTTTTTACCCATCATCAATTCAGTAATTTATTCTTTTTTGGGAATTGCTATTTTATTGGTGTGCTATGTCATTATCGAAAAGTTAACACCGGAAAAAACATGGCACGAGATCGCTCAGAATAAAAATACTGCTTTGGCAATTATTTTCGGCGCTTTTATCATAGGGATTTCAATTATCATAAGCGCAGCAATTCATGGATAAAAAGAGGATTCCTCTTGAACTGCTTTTGATGTTCTCTGTGTTTGTCATTGCGACTTGCGGCCTGATCTACGAGTTGGTTGCGGGAGCTTTGGCAAGCTACCTTTTAGGAGATTCTGTAAAACAGTTTTCCTTCATCATCGGAGTTTACCTTTTCTCTATGGGGGTGGGTTCTTATTTTGCGAAATTCATCAAAGGAAATTTAATTGATAAATTCATTGAGATCGAGATTCTGGTTGGTATTATCGGCGGAATCAGTTCGGTGGTTCTATTCATCTTATTTAATACCCTGGCACATTTTGAGGCGGTTTTATATCTTTTCGTCTTCTTCACAGGTTGTCTGGTTGGAGTAGAAATTCCGCTCCTGATGAATATTTTAAAAGATAGAGTTCAGTTCAAAGATCTCGTATCAAATGTTTTCGCCTTTGATTATATCGGGGCTTTGTTGGCTTCCATTTTGTTTCCGCTGGTTTTAATTCCACAGTTGGGTATTGTAAAAACACCTTTGTTTTTTGGACTGATTAATATTTTGATTGCTATATTTTTATGTTTCTATCTTAAAAAAGAGCTTTCGAAACCGATTTCTTTAAAGGTAAAATCCATCGGAGCTTTTGTATTGTTGGTTGGTCTTTTTATTTTTTCGGATAAAATTTTATCGTTTTCAGAGGAGAAGTTATATGGTGAAAATGTGGTGTATACCAAAAGTTCACCGTATCAAAGAATTGTATTAACCCGAAACAACCGTGAATTTCGGTTATATTTAAACAATAACTTACAGTTTTCTTCTGTAGACGAATACCGTTACCACGAAGCATTGGTTCATCCTGCGATGTCGATGGCTAAAAAGATTGATCATATTTTAATTTTAGGGGGAGGCGACGGTTTTGCTGTTCGTGAAGTCTTGAAATACAAAGAAGTGAAAGACATCACGCTTGTCGATCTGGACGGAGAAATGACCAATTTCTTCAAAAACAATGAAACGATGCGTCAACTGAATCAGAGTTCTCTTTCCAATCCTAAACTGAAAGTTATCAACAAAGATGCCTATATTTGGGTAAAAGAGAACACGAAAAAATACAATGTCATTATCATCGATTTTCCGGATCCTTCCAATTACAGCTTAGGAAAATTATATTCTTTACAGTTCTACAAAGAGTTGGAAAGATTAACGACTTTAGATACAAAAATTATCGTTCAGACCACTTCTCCATATTTTGCGCCAAAATCTTTCTGGTGTATCGAGAAAACAATCAATCAGATTTTTCCTTTTACTTCAGCGTATCATACCTACGTTCCATCGTTTGGGGAATGGGGATTTTCGATGGCTTCTTTTGAACCGATTAACAATAAGATTTACAGAAAAATTCCAAACCTAAAATTCTACGATTATAATTTTTCCCAGCTTTCTTATTTTACACAGGATATGAAGGCAAAAGATATTGAAATCAACCGTTTGGATAACCAGATTTTAGTGAGATATTTTGATGAAGAGTGGGGAAAAGTACAGTAGAAAAGATTTCCTGAAAACATTATTTTTAGGCAGTCTGATGCTCCCTTTTTTACAATATTGCAGTAAGAAAGCAAAATCACTGTTGCTTAAAATCTCAGGTACCAATCACGTTTTAGGCCATAAGCTTTGGGCTAAAGATTTTCCCAAGCCTACGGAAGAAATCCATACAAAATATCTTATTGTTGGCGGGGGAATTTCCGGACTTTCGGCATGTAGATTTTTCAGTCAGAATAATGAAAATGACTATCTGTTGCTGGAAATGGAAAATCATTTGGGCGGAAATTCATCCAACGGACAAAATAAGTTTTCGAAATTTCCGCTGGGTGCACATTATTTACCGTTACCCAATAAGGAAAATACGGAAATCATCGATTTTCTGAAAGAATCCGGGGTCTATCAAGGTGATGATGAAAACGGCGATCCGATTTTAGATGAATATCAAATGACTTTTCCTCAGCAGGAACGATTGTTTTTCAAAAATTCATGGCAAAATGATATCGTTCCGCAAAATGGGATTTCTCAGGAAACTAAAGCAGAACTAGATCGGTTTTTTAAAATGATGGATCATTGTCGGGATCAGAAAGATTCAGAAGGAAAATATTGGTTTGCGATTCCGGTTCATGATTCCAGTCGGAGTGATGAGATTTTACAATTGGAGAAAATTGTTTTTAAAGATTGGCTGCATCATGAGAATTTTATGTCTGAAGAATTGCTTTGGCTTCTGGATTACTCATGTCGGGACGATTACGGTTTGGGGATCGATTATGTTTCGGCTTGGGCAGGAATTCATTATTTTTCAGGGAGAAAAAACAACTGGAGCAAAAAATACAAGGATCAGGTGTTCACCTGGCCGGAAGGAAATGCAAGATTAGTGAAGCATTTTTTGCCCTATACCCAAGGAAAATCTTCACCGAATCATTTAGTTTTTGATGTGAAAATCGGTAGTAAAGTTGAGGTTTTAAGTTTTGATCATATTCAAAAAAAGACAAAAAAAATCATTGCTGAAAAAGTTCTGTTCGCAACACCACAGTTTGTGAATGAAAGAATTTTTAATCATAAAAGAGCTGAGAATTTCAATTATGTTCCATGGTTTTTAACGACGATTACACTGCAGAATGATTTCGGGGGTGATGAAGAATTGGCTTGGGATAATGTGATTTATGGCTCAGATGGATTAGGGTATATCTATGATCAGCACCAGAATGTGGACCAGATTTTGGGTGAAAAGGTAATTACATATTACAGAAGCTTTTCAACGGCCGACAGCAAAAAAGCAAGAAAGAAACTATATGCCTTAAAAGAAGATCAGCTTAAAAATCTGGTGTTGGAAGATCTGAAGAAAGCGCATCCCCTGATCGAAGATTTTATCATTGAAATGCAGTTTCACAAGATCGGTCATGCAATGATTGCTCCCGTTCCGAATCAGATTTTCGGATATGCTGAAAAAGCAAAACAGCCGATTGAAGGAAAGGTTTTCTTTGCTCATTCAGATCTTTCGGGAATTTCGATTTTCGAAGAAGCATTTTATCAGGGATTAAGAACAGCACAGAAAATGATATGAGACAGCCTTGGATCCATAATGCAAAAACTGATGGCTGGTTCATCGTATCGCCGCCTTTTCTTATTCTGTTGATTATTTTCCTTTTTCAGAAACAGATTCAGGGGTTAGAAAATCATTATTCCTTTTATATATGGCTTTTCCTGATAGTTTTTGTGGACGTTGCGCATGTGTATTCTACTTTATTTAAAACTTATTTTGTAAAAACTGAGGTTCAGAAAAGAAAGCTTTTATATTACGGAATGCCTGTGTTAAGCTGGATGTTAGGGTTAATACTCTACCAATTCGGAAGCCTGACGTTCTGGTCGGCATTAGCATTGGTGGCGGTTTTTCATTTCATTCGTCAGCAATATGGCTTTATGAGAATTTACGCAAGATTCGAACCCGATAACTGGAGTAAAAGAATGGATGAAATTGCAGTCTATTCCGCTACTGTTTTTCCGATGCTGTATTGGTTTAAAACCCCGAGAGCTTTCACCTGGTTTGTTGAAAATGAATTTAACTGGCTAAAGAATTTACCGGATTATATAAATTATATTACCATCTTATATATCTCCATTTTATCTCTTTGGATCGTTAAAACCGTTTTTGAAATTTTTAAAACCAAACAATTCAATATTCCAAAAATTGCCTTAATTAGCGGAACGTATCTGTCATGGTATTTTGGAATCGTCTATTTTAATAATGATTTGGTTTTCACTTTTCTGAATGTCATCTCACACGGAATTCCTTATGTTGCATTAATTTACATCCGGGAAATCAAACAGAAAGAAATTGCGCACACCGGCAAAAAATCAATTTTTCAATCTACTTTCGGAATATTTTTATTCATCGGGGTAATTTTGGGATTCGCTTTTTTTGAAGAATTTTTATGGGAAGTTTTAGTCTGGAACGAACACTTTTCTCTACATCTGGACATAGCAATGAATTGGTTTCAGTTTCTGGTGCCCTTATTGGTTGTCCCACAACTCACCCACTATTTATTGGATGGTTTTATCTGGAAGAAACCGAAAAAAACTGTTTGATCCAATCCTTAAATGCAGTGTTGTAAAGGTATGCAGACTGTTCATAACTGGCCGCCGATGCTTATCACAGTCCTTTTAACCGATATACAACTTCTTGAGAGGTGAAGCAGTGGGAGAAAGTTGTTTAGAAAACTTCTGGAACGTTATTCGTTATTTTATCATGAATAAACCCGAAAAAGTTAAGTATTTTTGTTCCCAAAGTTAAACATATGAAAATGCAGAAGTATCTCCTTTCATTAACGATTCTGTTAGGAATCTTTAGTCTGAAAGCCCAGCAGAAGACATTTTGTAACCCGATCAATATCGATTACGGGTATACTCCGTTCGAGGTTTTTTCGAAACAGGGAAAACACCGTGCAACAGCCGATCCGGTGATCGTTAATTTTAAAAATAAACTGTTTCTTTTTTCTACCAATCAGGAAGGATATTGGTACAGCGACGATATGCTCGACTGGAAATTTGTGAAAAGAAAATTTCTGAGAGACAATAAATATATCCATGACCTGAATGCTCCCGCAGTTTGGGCGATGAAAGATACCTTATATGTTTTCGGATCTACCTGGGAACAGGATTTCCCGATCTGGAAAAGTACAAACCCTACAAAAGACGAGTGGAAAATTGCCACAGATACGTTAAAAGTAGGTGCCTGGGATCCGGCTTTTCATTATGATGAAGATAAAAATAAACTTTACTTATACTGGGGATCCAGCAACGAATGGCCTTTGCTGGGAACGGAAGTGAAGGTTAAAAATCTGCAATCCGAAGGTTTTGTAAAACCGATTTTAAGATTAAAACCTGAAGATCATGGCTGGGAAAGATTCGGGGAATATAATGATAATGTTTTTCTGCAGCCCTTTGTGGAAGGAGCTTGGATGACAAAGCACAACGGGAAATACTATATGCAGTATGGTGCGCCCGCAACAGAGTTCAGCGGATATTCTGACGGGGTATATGTGAGTAATAATCCGTTGGAAGGTTTCGAATATCAGCAGCACAATCCGTTTTCTTATAAACCGGGAGGTTTTGCAAGAGGAGCAGGACACGGTGCAACTTTTGAAGATAATTATAAAAACTGGTGGCATATTTCAACGATTTTTATTTCCACTAAAAATAATTTTGAAAGACGTTTGGGAATCTGGCCTGCCGGCTTTGATAAAGATGATGTCATGTATACCAACACGGCTTACGGAGATTATCCTACATTTTTGCCTCAATTTGCTCAGGGAAAAGATTTTTCTAAGGGACTTTTTGCAGGTTGGATGTTGCTGAATTATAACAAGCCGGTTCAGGTTTCATCAACATTAGGCGGGTATCATTCCAATTACGCGGTAGATGAAGATATTAAAACCTATTGGAGCGCTAAAACCGGAAATTCGGGAGAATGGTTTCAGACAGATTTGGGTGAAGTTTCTACGATTAATGCCATTCAGATTAATTATGCTGATCAGGATGTTGAGTTTATGGGTAAGACTTTAGGCAAAATGCATCAGTATAAAATTTACGGTTCAAACGACGGTAAAAAATGGAATGTGATTGTTGATAAAAGCAAAAATACGAAAGACGTTCCTCATGATTATGTAGAATTGGAAAAGCCAGCAAAGGCAAGATTTCTTAAAATGGAAAACTTAAAAATGCCAACAGGTAAATTTGCTTTAAGCGGTTTCAGAGTTTTCGGGAAAGGTGCGGGAGCTGTTCCTGCAAAAGTTCAGAATTTTGTTCCGCTGAGAGCCGATCCAAAAAAATACGGTGAGAGAAGAAGCATCTGGATGAAATGGCAGCAGAATTCTGAGGCAGACGGATATGTAATCTATTGGGGAAAATCTCCGGACAAATTATATGGAAGCATCATGGTGTATGGTAAAAACGAATATTTCTTTACGGGAGCCGACAGAACAGATGCTTATTATTTCCAGATTGAGGCTTTTAATGCCAATGGAGTTTCGGAGAAATCGGAAGTTTTCAAATCGGAATAGTTTTACAATAATATTTTTAAACCCTCAGATACCTTGAGGGTTTTGTTTTAAATAAGTTTAATAAAAAGAAAAATGTAAACTCATAATCCCAATCCATTGAAATATTTGTAAAAATTGACGAAATTAGCGGCTGTTAAAAAATCTAATCAGTAAACTATGAAAAAATTCAGACTTTTTGCTCTTTCGTTGTTTTTGCCTTTCGCTTTTGCGGGATGCAGTGACGATGAGAATGAGAAAGAATATCAGGTAGAGTTGGATGCTGTCGTGAAAAACGTTCATACCAATCTTCAGACAAGCCTTGGGACGGATGTGCCTTCACTGAGCGTGTATATTGTTTCTCCGAGAGGTACTTATTTCAGTACGGCAAAAGGAGCTAACGGGGCAGCTGTAACTCCGTACAGTTATTTCCGTTTTGCAAGCAATACCAAGAATTTCACTTCTACGGCAATTTTGAAAATGATGCAGGACGGGTGGCTGAAGCTTGATGATAAAATTACAGATAACATCCCGGGGACAACGGTTCCTTACACGCCGGATGTTGCAGACTGGAATTTTCCGCATAAAAATGAAATCACCATCCGCCAGATTTTACAGCATAATGCAGGAATCTATGATTTAACGAATGATGCCTCTCAATATAACATCGGTGGCGAAACCTATGCAGATTATATGCTGACAACCAATCCGGATTTTCAGTTTTCTGCTTCTGACTATGTAAAGCTTTTGAAAGATCATAATCTTACCTATGGTACACCCAATACAGTGTATCATTATTCAAACACGGGATATACCATTTTAAGCGAAATTATTGCGAGGGTATATTCTCAAAAAGTGAATTCGAACAAAACTTACGGCGATTTTATGTATGATAAAATTGTTGGCCCTTCTTCGGTAAAACCTTTGGCAATAACATTTCCTGAGCTTGCTTCAGACAAACAGCTGCCATCGCCTTATATCAAAGGTTTCATTAAATATGATACTCACGATGAGATTACAGATCTGAAAAATGCCAGCGCCCATATCGGAGAAGGAAATGGGGTAGGAACAATGGCAATGCTTTCACAATACATCAGGACTTTGATGAAGGGGGAAAATGTGCTGTATGCATCAAGCGCAGAACTGATGAGAACGAACAAAGGCCCTGCCACAACAAACGGCTATGGCCTGGGATGTTCTAATTTTCAGGGAATCGGGTATGGACACAACGGAGCAACGGAAGGATATCTTTCATTAATGGCTTATGATCCGGCATCTGATGTGTCCGTGGTAGTGCTGCTTCCGTTCTGGGATTTGAGAGGAAATAATCTTAACAAATGTATCGCTACATTAAATTCCACAGCTATTGAAGCTAAAAGAACATTGGGATATTAATTATATTTAAATAATTTTAGTAAACGCTTTGAGAAATCGGAGCGTTTATTTTTTGTCGATATTTTTAAGAAACAGATCAATTTTTTCAATGAGGAAGGCAGAATTAATCTCATTTTCCCATGAAAGATGAGTTCCGTTAAATTCATAAGATTGGTGGTAAACCTTATTTTTATCTAAGACTGAATCTAAGATTTCCTTTTGTGATAAAGGGACAACGGTATCCTGAGTCCCGTAAAATGAGAGAGTAGGTGTTGAGGTTTTGGTAACCCAATGAGTCGGGCTGCCGAAATCCATTAATGATGTCTTGTTTTTAACGATGTTGGGATCAATAAGATGTTTTTCAACAAAAGAATATTCATCATAATTTTTAAATCCGGGATCATTCAGATCTGCCGGGCCGACGATATTTACCACAGCTTTTATCTTTTTATTCTGATTAAACTGATAAGCATAGAACATAGATAAATGCCCCCCTGCACTGTTTCCGAGTAGAATATAATTAGGCTTGATCTTTAATGTTTTTTCTAGATACATCATGACATTTTTTATATCATCCGTCTGATGGGGAAGGGCATACTGTGTAGTGGAAGCCAATCGGTAATCCATATTAACAAAAATATACTGAGGGAATTTTTTCATCAGCTGATGGGTAAAACCCGTTAGTTGAGATTTCTCTCCGGCACGCCATCCGCCTCCATGAATAATGATGAAAACATCTTTTTTATGAGCCGTATTCTCAGGGATATATACATTCATCTTTTGGTTTGGGTCGCTTCCATAGGAAATATTTTTCTCGATGGTGAAAGAATTTTTTCCAAATTCAATGGTTTTCTGTTGACAGGCTGTAAAAATAAGCAGCACAATTCCGAATATCAATATCTGTTTTTTCATGATGGGTGGATGTATTTTCTGAGTTCTAAAAATAAAGAAACCTGCCGATTTCCCGACAGGTTTACCACAAAATAATTATATGAAGAAAATGATTGTTTTTATCTTGTTCTGTTTTTAATGGCATCAGAAGCTGCCTCAATATCTCTTACTTTTTTCACTTTCTGGTTTCCGAAAGAGTAAGTAATGCTCACGCTCACGCTTCTTCTGTACATATCGTTTTTGATGTAATTATAGTTTCCGTTGTCCTGGTAATCTTCAATTTCTACAACATTTGTTCTTAATACATCGTTTACGTTTACGGCAAACGTCCAGTCGTTCCAGTTTTTCTTGATGCTCAAGTCTAAACTCATTAAGTTTTTCAGCATTCCCAGTTCGATTTGTTGTTTGTCAACGTAGAAATAATTGACACCTAAGAACCACGTTTTCTTTTTGTCTAAACGGATGGTGTTGTTACTTGTAACGATAAAACTCGCCGATTTTCTGTTGTTAATATAAGTATCAAAAACTTCACCCGTTGTAGGATCTGTATCCAGTGTTCCATTGTTGATATTATACTGAACTCCGGCATTGAAATTCAAGGTTAAATATTGCTTGAAAAGAGACTTTTGAACTCCCAGCATCGCAGACATTTCCTGTCTGTCGCCGAAATTAGTTCTGATATATGCTAATCTCACTCTTTCCATACCGTCCTTAGTATATCTCTTTTGTAATGGAACTTGTGTGATCTGATCTTTCTGATAAGAGTGATTCAGAATCAGGAAATATGAGTTTTTATACATATACGTAAGTTCCTGATTATAGGTTGAAGAAGCTTTTACAAAAGGATTATTTTGGGTGTAATTGTCTTCTGTAATAATATTTTTCACAGGATTCAGCTCCCAGAAACTTGGTCTTCTCATTCTGCTTGAAAATGAATAAGAAAGGTTGTTCTTATCATTGATGGCATAATTAAAGCTTATATAAGGCAACAAGTTGTTGTAATTTCTTTCAATTTTTTGATTAGATTCTACACCATCTTTAAAACTGTCTGCTGTTCCCAAACTATTGGTGATTTCATACCTTGCTCCTACTTTTCCGGAAAATTTATCGGAGAATTTTTTTTCAAAAGTGATATAAGCTCCATAAATTTTTTCATTATAAATAAAATGATTGAAATCTGTTTTTGGATTTGGAAGCGGACTTAAATCTTGTAAATCACCATTGTCATCAAATAAATATGTAAAGTTTTTAGTATCGTTATCCGTTTTAGTAGTGTTGAAATTTCCACCTACGGAAACGGTAAAATCATTTTTAAATTTTTGAATGTAATCAACCGTTCCTGAAAAATTATTGATAATCTGAGGAATATCCTGAGTAATTGTTTTTATTGGAGTTAAGCCTTCATTTAATGTATTATTATTTGAAAACTGGAACCTTTTATAATTAAGATAAGCCGCATTCGCATTGAATTTACTGCCTAATGAATCCAATTTTATTTCATAATTTAAATTAACGGAATTGTTATAATTTCTCGCATCTTCTTTATTTTTTGTCCAGGTATGGCTTGTTACTAGGTTACCATCTTTCGGCTGAGTCAAAGTATTGTATAAATCAATCGTAGAATTGTAACTTTTATTAGCCCAGGAATTCCATGAAAGTGCCAAGTTGCTTTTTTCAGTTAGTTGATAATCAATATTTAAATAACCACCGATGTTTTTATTGGGATCGTCGATATTTCCTACCGATTCGTTGGTAACATTTCCAATTCCGTTTCTTAGAATATAAGATTGTGGATTAATATTTTCACCACCGCTTAAATTGGCATTGATTCCCAGTTTGTCTTTTCTGTAATTTACAGAGAAGCTCGCACTGCTTGCATTGTATTTATTCTGAGTGTTAGACATTCTCATGTTTCCGCTTGTACCGTCACTCATTTTTTTCTTTAAAATGATATTGATGATCCCGTCTGAAGATTCTACCTGATATTCACTTCCCGGAACAGTAATCACCTCGATTTTCTGGATATTTTCTGCAGGGGTATTTTTTAGGAATTGTGTCAGAGATTCCGCATCCATGTTGGTTTTTCTACCGTTGATATAGATCAGTGCATTGTTTTTTCCTACAATTTTCAGGGTTTTGTCATCGGTGGTGGATAAAAGAGGTGTCTGCTTCAAAAGATCAAAAGTTGTATTTCCCTTGGAAACTGGTGAAGCGGCAACATCATATACAAAACGGTCGCTCTGTTTTTTGAAAACCTGCTTTGTTAAAGTAACGGCTTCTATGCTTTTTGTTTTTACGGTGTCTTGTTTTTTTTCCTGTGCGAAGGTTAATCCGCTGAAGAATATGGCTGCGATGAGAATTGGCGTTTTCATGTTTTTTATATTTTAGAGAGTTTAATAGCTTGTATTTATAATTATTTTACATTGCAAAGATATATAATAAATTAAGTATTATGCAATACAAAGTACTTAAAATGTTTTTAAAATAAATTTAACTTACTGATTTACAGTTGTTAAATTTTAGAATAAATTTTTGCTATAATTAACTTTATACTCTAATTAGACAATTGAAAACTCCGATCTGTTACATTTTCATCAGAAAATCCTTTAGAGAATGATCTACCTTCGATCGAAATTTCAAGGAATATTTGAATGATTTTATATAGGAAATGATAATACAAGGTTTGAATTTCTTGTATTAAAATTGAGTGAAAAAGAATGTAAACGGAAAAGGTAATAAATAAAAAAAACCAAAAATGGCCTTTTACATATTGTAATTATTCTCTGTCGAAACGGGCGAGTTTTTTGTCCACCCAAATGGTGGCAAAAGGAAAAAATGCCGAGAGCAAGGCAAAAACAAAATCCTCATCATCCCATTGATAGATTTTTCTAGCCGGAAGGCAAAGCAAAAGATAAAGTGTAAAGAAAAGGCCGTGCAGACTTCCGATCACACTGATGAATACAATGGAATATACATTTTCAGCATACCGGATCCATATCATGGCAACTCCATACAGCAGCACGCAGGAAATAGCTTCTGCAATACACACCTGCTTAAACCATTTAATGATTTTTTCCTGAGAATATTTTGAGAAAAACTTATCGATGAAATTCATATTTAATTATTTATAAAAAAATCTTAATGCGATTTTAGACCTTACAGGATAACCTTTATATTTTAGAGGTTCAAATTTACAGGTTTTTATAAATTTTTTAATTTCCTCTTCAAAATACGGTATGTATTTTAGATTATTTTCATTGGAAATATGATGATTAAACCTTACAATTCTTAAAACCTTTCCTTTATTATCAAGATTTAAAGTTACAATAGTTTGAGAATCATACTCATTTTTTGTGTAATTATAATCTTTAGGGTAAACAAAACTTTCGGAAAAATCTTTATTTAAGAGATCTTTTTCATGAGAATCCCCGTAAGTTTCTTTATAATTCCAATCCGTATGCTCGTCATTGTTAAAAATTTTATCCGGATGTTTTTTGACGTAATCTGAAACAGATTGTTTTACAAGATTATCAATAAATTCTTTACCAAATTTTTCTACTGTGAATTGTGTCATGAATTGGTAATAGCAGGAGCTTGATGCATAAGCTCCGAGATCACTTCCCATCCATTCACCTCCCCAGGTGATATTATGTTTTTGCAGAATTATTTTCAGCTCTTCAGAAGGAATAAAACTTCTACCGTGAGGAGCTGCAATATTCATATAATATTTATTTTCAAGTTTAGAATCAGTAACTGCTCTTAATGAATCATTATGACACTGTTCACGATTATATCTTAGTCTTTCCTCAAGCCACTGACTTATTTTAGTTTCTTTTCTTATTTGAACTGAATCTTCTTTAGAAATATTTTGTCCAAAAACAAAAGATTGAGTAAGTAAAAAGAGTGAAAATAAATAGAATCTCATTTTAGCTATTTATAAAAACTACTTCCATCCAGATATTCAAAAACCTCCGGCGGGAGCATAGGTCTCACGTTTTTGCCTGTTTTAATCATATTCCGGATCTCTGTGGCAGACAATTCAATAATTGGGGCTTTTATCAAAGAAATATTTTCATGCTGAAGATATTCAGAATCTTTTTTCTCTTCATCAAAAACTCTTGGATACACAATAATGTGATGGTTTTTAATCAAAATATCAGAATTTTTCCATTTGTGCAGCCCGTTCAGATTATCTTCTCCCATGATTAAACTAAAAGAATAGTCGGGATACTTTTCATGAAGGTAAGTCAGCGTATCA
The DNA here is from genome assembly GCF_900129245.1 of Chryseobacterium arachidis. Classification (GTDB taxonomy): domain Bacteria; phylum Bacteroidota; class Bacteroidia; order Flavobacteriales; family Weeksellaceae; genus Chryseobacterium; species Chryseobacterium arachidis. The sequence continues at coordinate 162,948 of NZ_FQUT01000002.1, read as the reverse complement.
ATCGTATAACTCGGTTGAGGCAACGAAAACTCTACGTTGGAAGCACGCATTTTAGGATAATTCTTCACAGCAAGCTGCACCATATCCAGCCTGTTATGGTCTTTCAGTAAAGATTTTTTTTCTTTGAAAGGGTTTTGCGGGCTTACCACAAACCAAAGTTCGTCCATATCAGAATTCTCCAGAATATAGTTGGCTAAAATTAAATGCCCGATATGGATGGGATTGAAAGACCCGAAAAATAAGCCGATCTTTTTCATTGATATTGAAAGTGGATAATAATTAATCTCTGAACTTAACGTCCTTAATATTCAGATAATGCGTTACATTTCCTTTCCAGTGGTTTTCTTCTAAAGTGAAAGCCAGGTCAAAATTCTTTGTTTTAAAATCTTCTACAAACTGCCCAAGTTTAAAACCTACACACTCAATATTTCTTCCGGTAGATTCCTGTCTGATGTAGAATTTAAGGTGATTGTTATCCTTACCCATCGTTTTTACGTACCCCGAAAGTTTCTGGTTGCTCAATGTAAAAATAGGTTTCATATTCTGTGGCCCGAAAGGAGCTAATTTTCTGTGGAAATTGATAAATTCTCTGTTGATATCATCAATTCCAATTTCAGAATCTATCGTTATGGAAGGTTCTTTCTGATGTTCTTTAATTTTTTCGGAAACAATCCTCTCAAATTTTTCTTTGAAGGCATCGAATTTATCTTTTTCCATTGATAATCCTGCAGCGGCGTGGTGTCCTCCGAATTTTAAGAAATATTCCGAGCACATGTCCAATGCCTCATGAACATCAAAATCTGAAACAGATCTTGCTGAGGCTACCATTTCCCCGTTATTCCCATCTGTGAAAACTAAGGTCGGCTTGTAATAGGTTTCAATAAGTCTTGAAGCTACAATTCCGATCACACCTTTGTTCCATTCCGGGTGGTAAACAATAGTAGAATATTTTGTTTCCTGCTGAGATTCTATAATCTGGTTTAAAGCAGAAAGTGTAGAATTCATATCGAGTTCACGTCTTTCGTCGTTGAGGTTCATGATATCGCTTACAATCTGGTGGGCGTGTTTCAGATTATCGGAAACCATTAGTTCTACAGCGGCTTTTCCGTGGGAAATTCTGCCGGCAGCATTGATTTTCGGAGCGATTTCAAAAACAATATTTGAAATTTCGAAGTGAGAAAGTTTATCTTCAGGAATTAATAATCTTAAACCTAAATTTCTTGTTTTTCTCAATATTTTTAAACCCATTTTAGCCAGCACACGGTTTTCGCCGGTCATCGAAACAATATCGGCAGCGATGGAAATAGCTAAAAGGTCTGTGAGTTCAAACAGTTCAGCTTCAGGAAGTTTATAGATGGTATTTAATCCCTGGCAAAGCTTAAAACCAACTCCGCAACCCGAAAGTTCCTTGAAAGGATATCGGCAGTCGCTTCTTTTGGGATCTAAAACAGCCACGGCATCAGGAATTTCTTCGCCTGGCAAGTGATGATCACAAATAATAAAATCAATATTCAGATTTTTAGCATAATTGATCATATCCAGAGATTTGATTCCGCAGTCTAATGCAATGATTAAAGAGAAACCATTTTCTTTGGCAAAATCTATCCCTTCCGTTGAAATTCCATAGCCTTCAGAATTTCTGTCGGGGATATAATAATCCAGATATTTTTTCTGAACAATTTTGCTAAGGTATAGGTACATTAGAGCAACGGCGGTAGTTCCGTCTACGTCGTAATCTCCGTATACCAGTATTTTTTCTCCGTTTTCAATGGCAGTGGCAATACGCTCTACGGCTTTTTGCATATCAGCCATTAAAAAAGGATTGTGGATATCGGTAAGGTTGGGTTTGAAAAATTCTCTTGCCTTTTGATAATTGTCAATTCCTCTGAGAACGAGGAGTTTAGATTCAAAAGTTCCAAAACCAAGAGACGAACTTAATCCGTCCACAACTTCCTCATCGGGTTCGGGCTTGTAAATCCATTTTTGACTCATTTCACAAAAATAGGGAAAAAAGTTTTAAATGCCCAAGGTAAAAAAAATACTTTCAGGCCATTGTTTCGGAAGTTTAACTTTTAAATTATTTTAAAAAGAAGTATCTTCGCCCTCCAAATTAAAATAACGATTATGAAAAAAATTACATTCTGCCTGATATTCATCGGGGCAATGCATTCTATGAATGCACAAAAAATCAATCTAGGAAAAGCAGCAAACGTTGTTGCCAATGGGGCAAAAGGACTTACATTCTCAAATGAAGACGCTGTAAAGCTGTCTAAAGAATCTGTGGATTATATGGATAAAAATAATCCTGTAGCAGGTCCGAAAGATCCATACACAATCCGATTGAATAAGCTTTTTTCAAAACACAAATCACAGGACGGCTTAAACCTTAATTACAAGGTCTATAAAGTAAAAGATATCAACGCATTTGCCTGTGCAGACGGAAGTGTACGGGTTTTTTCTTCGTTGATGGATATTATGACGGACGATGAACTATTGGCGGTTATCGGCCATGAAATCGGTCACGTTAAAAATCAGGATACCAAAGACGCGATGAAAACAGCTTACCTTAAAACGGCTGCTTTGGAGGCGGCTTCTTCTGCTTCATCTGCTGTGGCAAACCTTAGTGAAAGCCAGGTTGGTAAAATGGCAAACGCATTTTTAGATGCGTCACACAGTAAAAAGCAGGAATCTGAAGCAGATATCTATTCATATGATTTTATGAAGGCTAATAAATACAATGTTGTTGGAGCTTATACGGCATTTAAAAAATTGGCTTTGCTTTCTGAAGGAGGAACGGCTCAGACAGGATTCCAGAAAATGTTCAATTCTCACCCGGACAGCAATAAAAGGGCGGAAGCAATTAAGAAAAGAGCTGAAAAAGACGGTCTTTGGAAAGATCCGGGAACAGTTTCTCTGCCTACAACCAAATTAACGAAATAGTTTAATTAGCTATTTTTTTCAAATAAATAAAACTGTCTTAAAAGTCATTTTTTTCGGGGGCTGACAATGGAGTCAATCATCTCGGATAATGTAGACTTTTAAGGCAGTTTTTTATCGTTGTTTCAGTCAACTTTAATAATATCGGACTTTGGATCCTTACCCAACTTCACGATTTCTTTTCAATAAATTTCTATTAATAAATGGGCTTTTCAACAAAGTGATTTGAGCTTTTCAACAAAATCAAATCATGATGTACTGTGTAATTTTGCTTTATTAAAAATGCTGAATAAAGTAAAATCAATCTCAACATGAAAAAGTCGTCTGCTTCACATCCAAAGCTAATTTTAAATTCCTACACCGATAAAAATGTGGAAGGAGAGGCATTTATAATGGATCATATTTTCAGTTATATCATTCATGGAAAACATGAAGTATGGATTGGAAATGAAAAATATTCTTTTACAGAAGGTGATTTCAGATTCTTCCAACGGAATCAGCTCGCAAAATATGTGAAAAAAACAAAGGATGGAGGTTTCAAATCTGTTGCTGTTCATATTGATCAATCTACATTAAAGGAGATGAGCCACCATTACAGATTTATATCAGACAAAAACGATATCAGCTCCGAACCTTTGTTGATAAAATCTGATCATAAGCTGCAGGGGTTTGTAGAGTCGCTCATGCCTTATCTTCAGGAGCAAGAGCCGGATGAGAGAATTGTATTGCTGAAAACTCAGGAACTTATTTTACTGTTGTTGCAAAATAATCCTAAGATTAAAAATATTCTTTTCGACTTTAGCGAACCGGGAAAAATTGATCTTGAAGCCTTCATGAACAACCATTACAGATACAATATCAGCATCGATCGTTTTGCTTTTCTTACCGGACGCAGCCTTTCGGGATTTAAACGAGATTTTGAAAAACTTTTTAACATAAGTCCTGGCAAATGGCTTGTGCATAAAAGATTAGAAGATGCAAAATTCAGAATTGAGGATAAAAAAGAAAAATCGTCCGATATCTATCTGGATCTGGGATTTGAAGATCTTTCACATTTTTCTTATGCGTATAAAAAAGCTTTTGGCTATGCTCCTAATCATAAATTCAAAAACAGATAATTAAAATAATTTAAAATTAATTAAAAATGGATATACAATTAAAAGGTAAAAGAGCTCTTGTTACAGGTTCCAGCTCAGGTTTGGGCGAAGCGATTGGAAAAATGCTGGCAGAAGAAGGAGCTTCTGTAATTATTCACGGAAGAGATAAGGAGCGTGCTGAAAAGGTGGCGCAATCTATATTGGAGAAAGGAGGCTTTGCAGCAATTGCTATTGGCGATCTTTCAACGGATGAAGGTGCAGACCAGGTTGCAGCAATGGCTTTGAAATCCGGGCAGATCGATATTCTTGTGAATAATGCAGGCGCAACTTCTCACAAATCATGGGGAGAAGCGAGTGCCAACGATTGGCTGGATATTTATAACACCAATGTAGTCTCTTATGTCCGTATGATACAGCGTATCGTTCCTCAGATGAAAACATTAGGTTGGGGAAGAGTGATACATATTGGCGGAGGTCTTGGAATACAGCCCATAAAAGAACAGCCTCATTATAATGCAACATTGGCGGCTCGTCACAATATGTCGGTTTCATTGGCGAGATCTCTTAAGGATACGGGAATTACCTCAAATGTTGTTTCACCGGGAGCAATTATCAATCCGATGGTTGAAGAGTGGCTTAAAAATGCTGCACCAAAATTTAATTGGGGAACCGATCCGGAGGAAATTAAATATAAAGCAGTGCAGGAACTTATTCCTAATGATACAGGCAGATTCGGTGAACCTGAAGAAATTGCCGGAGCTGTGGCATACCTTTGCAGCCGTTTTGCGGATTATATCAGTGGTTCTGTGCTTAGGGTTGACGGTGGTACCATTCGTTGTCTATAATATTTCAAAAATTTTAATAAAAAAAAGAGGCTGTCTTTTGAGACAGCCTCTTTAATTTTTATCTGAAGTTCTCAGAGATTAAGAATACATTTTCTCTCTCAATTCTTTTACTTTTTTATCAGCAAGATATTCATCGTAAGACATTTCTCTGTCTATGATTCCGTTTGGAGTCAATTCGATGATTCTGTTACAGACTGTTGAAAGCATTTCGTGGTCATGAGAAGCCAATAGAATATTTCCTTTGAAGTTAGACAATGAGTTGTTCAAAGTTGTAATACTTTCCAAGTCTAAGTGGTTAGTAGGCTCGTCTAATAAAAGGATGTTTGCTTTCTGAAGCATCATTCTACTGAACATACATCTCATTTTTTCACCTCCTGAAAGTACTTTACAAGATTTCAAGGCTTCATCACCTGAGAAAAGCATTCTTCCTAAGAATCCTCTTACAAATTCTTCGTGACGCTCTTCATCATTTTTAGTGAATTGTCTCAACCAATCAACCAAGCTTAAATCTTCCTGGAAGAAGTTGGTGTTGTCTAAAGGCATGTGAGATTGGTTTGTCGTAACTCCCCAAGCAACAGTTCCTTTATCTGCTTCTACATTTCCAGCTAAGATTTCGAAAAACTCTGTAATTGCCAATGAATTTTTAGACAAAACAGCAACTTTATCTCCTTTTTTAAGATTTAAATCGATGTTTGAGAACAACAATTCTCCGTCTTTCGTTTTTTCTAAACCTTTAACATCCAAGATCTGATCTCCAGCTTCTCTTTCCATTTCGAAAATAATTGCCGGATATCTTCTTGAAGATGGCTTAATATCGTCGATGTTTAATTTATCGATCATTTTCTTTCTTGCAGTAGCCTGTTTAGCTTTAGCAACGTTTGAACTAAATCTCGCGATGAAGTCCTGAAGTTCTTTCTTCTTTTCTTCTGCTTTTTTGTTAGCCTGAGCTCTTTGCCTTGTTGCCAATTGAGAAGCTTGGTACCAGAAAGAGTAGTTACCTGTGTAAAGGTTTAATTTAGTATAATCCAAGTCACCGATGTGCGTACAAACCGTATCTAAGAAGTGACGGTCGTGAGATACAACGATTACTGTATTTTCATAATCAGCTAAGAAATCTTCCAACCAAGAAATTGTATCGATATCAAGATCATTCGTAGGTTCGTCCAAAATCAATACGTCCGGATTTCCGAAAAGCGCCTGAGCCAATAGAACCTTTACTTTGTCCTTGTTTTCAAGCTCGCTCATCATTTGCCAGTGCATATCATCTTTAATTCCAACGTTTGAAAGCATGGTCTGTGCATCAGATTCTGCAGTCCAGCCACCCATTTCATCATAGATTACACCTAATTCTCCTGCTTTAATTCCGTCTTCATCAGAGAAGTCTTCTTTCGCATAAAGCGCGTCCATCTCTTCTTTTATCTCGAATAATTTCTTGTTACCTCTCAAAACTGCTTCAAGTACCGTAAATTGATCGTAAGCAAAGTGATCCTGCTCAAGAACTGACATTCTTTTTCCAGGTTCCAAAGATACGTGTCCTGTTGTTGGGTCTTGTTTTCCAGTCAATATTTTAAGGAATGTAGACTTTCCTGCACCATTTGCTCCGATAATCCCGTAGCAGTTTCCTTTCGTAAACATAATGTTTACCTCGTCAAAAAGAACTCTTTTCCCGAATTGTAAAGATAAGTTAGATACTGTTAACATATAGTTTTGTAAATTTGGCGCAAAAATACGAAAAGAATTTGGGTATTTCGCAATAATGTAATAGTCAGGTTTTTAAATGTGGGGTATTTTTTATATATTTCATTAATTAAATTTGATAAAATGCATATTCGACAAGTTTTGAGAGTGCAGATTTATTAAATTATTACATCATATATACAAAAAACTTAAAAATGAAGATTGAAAAAACAGTCAATATATTTAATAAAAGAGCCAGATTCGAGTACGAAATTCTTGAAGAATATGAAGCTGGCATGGTTTTAACGGGTACAGAAATAAAATCTTTACGTTCTTCTAAAGCTTCCATCACAGAATCGTTCTGTCAGTTTATTGATGGGGAATTATATATTATTAATATGATGATTGATGAGTATAAATTGGGAACATTTTATAATCACAAAACAAAAAGGGAACGGAAATTGCTCTTGCACAAAAAAGAATTACAGAAACTTGAAAAAAAGTTAAAAGATGCTGGAAATACTGTAATTCCTTTAAAGCTATATATCAACGACAGGGGAAAAGCAAAAGTGCTGATTGCCCTTGGTAGAGGGAAAAAACTCTTCGATAAAAGAGAGAGCATAAAAGATAGAGAAAATAAACGAAACCTCGACAGAATATTAAAGAAAAGTTAAAAATCATCTGAAAAACTTTGTATATAAAGAAAAATTATATTTATTTTGCATTATCAATTATTTAATCATTTAATTCTATGAAAAATCTAAAATTAGGAATTTCAGCATTGGCACTTACTGTTGCTTCTACTGTGTTCGCTCAGACGACCAACAATCCTTGGTTGATCGGAGTTGGTGCTCACGCTGAGAACCACATGGCACAGAGAAATAACTTCAGTAATACGTTCTCTGCTAATAATTTGACGAAGACAATGTTCAATTTGAACAACTTCTCTATTACTCCTCCATTGTCTAAACTTACTGTTGCTAGGAACATTGGTAAAGGTTTAGTAATCGACTGGCAGACTACTGTAGGTAACGTTGAAAACAAGAGATTTAACATGGGTAAAGAATTCATGTTACAAACAGGTCTTGGTTTCCAGGCTCACGCTGCAGGTCTTTTGTGGAAGAATGAAGATTCTTGGTTTGACCCATACTTAAGAGTTGGTGCAAACTACCTAAGACATGATTACACATCTCTTTCTTTCCCAAGAACTGATGCTAACGGTGCAGTTATTGGAAATGGAGAAAATGGTAACGAAAACGGAAAAGCAAACTTCTTTACAGTGGCTACTGGTGCTGGTTTAAACTTATGGGTGACTAAAAACTTCGGTTTAGGTGTGCAGGGAGACTACGTATCAACTCCGGGTGATAAGTCTACTGTTGCTAACTTCTGGCAGGCGTCTGCTTCATTGAACTTCAGATTCGGTAACAGAGATAGAGATAAAGATGGTATCTTAGATAAAGACGATTTGTGTCCAGATACACCAGGTTTACCAGAATTCCAAGGATGTCCTGATACTGACGGTGATGGAGTTCCAGATAAAGACGATCAGTGTCCAGATGTAGCTGGTCCGGTTGAAAACAACGGTTGCCCTTGGCCAGATACAGACGGTGACGGTATTATCGACAAAGATGATGCTTGTCCTACTGTTGCAGGTCCTGCTGAAAACAATGGTTGTCCTTGGCCAGATACAGATAACGACGGTATCTTAGATAAAGATGATGCTTGTCCTACTGTTCCAGGTCTTCCAGAATACAACGGATGTCCTAAGCCTAAAAAACAAACTGCTATTGAATTAGAACAAAAATTCGGAAGTGTATTCTTTGATTTCAACAAAGCTACAATTAAGGCTGAATCTAAAGGTGCTTTAGATGCTGCTGCTGATCTAATTAAGAAAGATGGTGGTAACTATCTATTAGAAGGTAGAACAGATGCTAAAGGATCTGAAGCCTACAACTTAAAGTTATCTAGAGAAAGAGCTGCTGCGGTAGTTGCTGCTTTAGATGCAAGAGGTGTAGATGCTAACGCTCTTAAGTCAATTGGTGTAGGTAAAGCTAAAGCTACTGTACCTGCTACAGCAACTGATGCTGAAAGACAAGTTGACAGAAAAGTAGTTGTAACTGCTATCGAAGATGCGGCTCAATGGGAAGCTCTTAAGAAAAGAGATTACGAAGATCCGACTCCGGTAAAAGTTAAGAAAAAAGCTCCAGCTAAGAAAAAAGCTCCAGCTAAAAAGAAAAAATAATTAAATTTTTCTAAATATAAATACCTCCAGTTTTCTGGGGGTATTTTTTTTTCGTTGACTTTTAATTAATTTTGTTGAAAATTAAAAATTAAAAATGGGAAGAGCGTTTGAATATAGAAAAGCTTCTAAAATGGCCAGATGGGATAAAATGGCCAAAACTTTCTCTAAAATAGGTAAAGATATTGCACTAGCTGTAAAAGCAGGTGGAAGTGATCCTGAATCTAATCCGGCATTGAGAAGATGTATCCAAAATGCAAAAGGAGCAAACATGCCTAAAGATAATGTGGAAAGAGCGATCAAAAAGGCAAGTGGTGCAGATGCAGAACAGTATGAAGAAATTACTTATGAAGGATACGGACAAGGAGGTGTTGCATTTTTCGTAGAATGTACAACAAACAACCCTACCAGAACGGTTGCCAACGTAAGAGCGATCTTCAATAAATTTGACGGAAATCTTGGTAAGAATGGTGAATTAGCTTTTATTTTCGACAGAAAAGGAATTTTTACGATCGATTTAGCTCAAATTAAAATGGATTGGGATGATTTCGAAATGGAAATGATCGATGGTGGAGCAGAAGACGTAGAAAAAGACGAAGAAGAAGTAATGATCACAACAGCTTTCGAAGATTTCGGTTCTTTATCTCATAAATTGGATGAACTTAAAATTGAAGCTAAAAGTGCAGAACTTCAGAGAATTCCAAACAATACAAAAGAAGTAAACGCAGAACAATTCAAAGCAAATATGAAAATGCTGGAGCGTTTTGAAGACGATGATGATGTACAAAACGTGTATCACAACATGGAAATTACAGAAGAGTTGATGGAAGCTCTATAAAAAATAATATAACATTCATATACAGTTAACTTTCAAGTAGTTTCTTTGCATAAAACTATGAAAAGAAACGTTGAATTAGTTGTCATATCGGATGTTCATTTGGGAACTTATGGATGTAAGGCTAAAGAATTACTGAGATATCTTAATTCTATTCAGCCGAAAACTTTAGTTTTAAACGGCGATATCATCGATATCTGGCAGTTCAAAAAGTCTTACTTCCCTAAACCTCATTTGAAGGTGATCAAAAAGATCCTTTCATTCGCTACAAAAAATACCGATGTGTTCTACATCACAGGAAATCATGACGAGATGTTCCGAAAGTTTACCGATTTCGAATTGGGTAAACTGAAAGTCTGCAACAAAATCTTTTTAGACATCAACGACAAAAAAACATGGATCTTCCACGGAGATGTGTTTGATGCGTCTGTTCAGCATTCAAAATGGATCGCGAAATTGGGTGGAAAAGGGTACGATTTATTAATTGTAATCAATAATGTTGTAAATTGGTTCTTAGAGAAAATGGGTAGGGAGAAATATTCTTTTTCGAAGAAGATTAAAAACAATGTAAAAAAAGCGGTAAAGTACATCGGCGATTTTGAATTGACGGCTTCCGAATTGGCTATCGACAATCATTATGATTACGTAGTTTGTGGGCATATACACCAACCACAGATTCGCGAGGTGGTCAACAAAAAAGGTTCTTGCATTTATATGAATTCCGGAGACTGGATCGAAAATCTTTCTGCCTTGGAATACCATGATAAAGAATGGAAAATCTTTTATTATGATGAGCATAAAGATTTTTTGCATGATGAAGGAACGGACGAAATTCAGGATATCGATAATTCCGAACTTTTAAAAATAGTAACCAATTTCACAAAATGAAAATCTTATATGCCTTTCAGGGAACCGGAAACGGACATGTTGCACGCGCACAGGAAATTGTTCCGCTTTTAAAAAAATATGCGTTAGTGGATACTTTGATCAGTGGACATCAATCGCAATTAAAGGCTGATTTTGACGTTAATTTTCAACATAAGGGAATTTCTTTACTTTATGATAAAACAGGCGGGTTATCCTATAAAAAAACGTTTACAGACAATAGTTTTCTTGAAGCATTTAAAACCATAAGAGAAATAGAGCTTTCAAAATATGATTTAATCATCAACGATTATGAACCTTTGACAGGATGGGCTTGTAAGCTGAAAAAACTTCCAATGATCGAACTGAGCCATCAGGCTTCAATGTTGTTCAAAGAAACACCAAAACCTGAAAAGAAAGATTTTCTTGGTGAAATGGTACTTAAATATTACGTTCCAAGCGAAAGAAGAATTGGATTTCATTTTGAAAATTATCATCATCAGATCAAAAAGCCTGTCATTAGAAGGAAAATAAGAAATCTTAATCCAGACAAAAAAGGTTTTTATTTGGTTTATCTTCCAAGCTTTTCGGATGAAAATATCATTAAAGTTTTAAAGCAAATTCCGGTTGAATGGAAAATTTTTTCTAAATATTCCAAACTTCAGTTTAAAGAAAGCAATGTTGAAGTTTTTCCGATTGATGAAACTCAATACTTAAAAGCCTTCGAAAACTGCGACGGAATTCTTTGCAACGCCGGTTTTGAAAGTCCGGCAGAAGCTTTGTTTATGGATAAAAAATTATTCGTCATCCCTATCCATAATCAATATGAACAGGAATGCAATGCCTGTGCTTTAGACAAGATGGGAATTCCGAATTCTAAAGTTTTAAAACTGGAAGAAATTCAGAATTGGGTGGGTTCTGACCAACATCTGAGAGTCGATTATCCTGATGATATTGAAGAAATCTTGGTGAACGAAGTTTTAATTCTGTAAAAAAATATCGCTTACATCATTCATTCTTGTCATAACGGCTCTGGCGTAAGAACAGTGTGGATAAACTTTCCAGTTGTTTTCACGGGCAAATTTAATGGCTTCTTCCACTAGGTATTTTCCCATTCCTCGACCTTCAAATTCAGGATGAACCAATACGAACGAAATGATAAACTTATTGTCTTCAGGAAAAATAGTATAAGTTAACCTACCGATTTCTTTGATTTCGTTGTTTAAAGTAATCACACCGCCGTTTCCCGATTTATTATTTTCAAATCTCATAATTCAAGTTTTAATTGTTAGTAAAAATACAAAAACCGAACCGAGATGAGGTGAATGGTGAATTGTCAATTCGTTTCACTTGTCAATTTTTAAAATTGAAATAAAAAATTCTCTACTCACTTGCAAAGCAAAATTCAGAATTGACTAAATTTCTTTCCCCGTATAATAATTATAATCTTTAATCACCACTCCGATAAACTGTCGTTCTGTCATTTTTGTAGGGTCAATTTCAAGCTTCAGGATGCTTTTAATTTTATCGGAAAGTTTATTAATGATTTGTCTGTCGTCCACTCTTAAAGCCTTTGTGTAATTGTCTTTGATGATTCTCATATCATTATCACTCAATGCAATAACTTGCGGAAAAGTTGGGATATAATCTTCTTTAATATGTTCTAAAATCGTGTGGGAAATATTAATGTTGTTTTTCAGAGAGATAACTGCGGTTCCTGAAGCTATATCTCCCAAACGTTGATTGTTTTTAGATACGACCATAGAAATTAATCCAACCACTCCTAAAAAGGAAGTGTCGATAATTCTGAAAATCCAACGGATCATATAATCTCCGAACCCCGCCTGGTAACCGTCAATTTTTACTACCCGTATTTTCATGGCTTTTTTACCCGGAGTTTGCCCCTCCATCAGGCTTTCTAAAACTACTGGATAAATAGCAGTAGGAAAAAGCAGAATACTGTAAACAGCAATGATCGACCATTGATCAAGCCCGTCTAGCAGATACCCTAAATCTAAAATATTGAAAAAAAGATAAAATATAAAGATGATGTAGGCCACTTTTATCAGCAGATCAATAGCGAATGCCAAAACCCTTTCTCCAACACCGGCAATGTTGAAATTAATATTTACATTTTGTGAAGTATTAATCGCAATTTGAGACATAATTTTTATTATTTTAGCCTTACAATATGAGAGAAGTTTATTTCATTAAACAAAATAAAGAAAAATGGTTGGGAATCGAACAGGTTATACAGGGGAAAATTAAAAAAAATCCTGATGACCTTTCTTCGCTGTACATCAACCTGATCAATGATCTTTCTTTTGCACAGACGTATTATCCGAAAAGTAATACAACGGTTTACCTGAACCATCTTTCTTCCCAGATCTTCCAGAAAATTTATAAGACCAAAAGAGTAGAGCAAAACAGGCTTCTGTATTTCTTTACAACCGAAGTTCCTTTGTTGGTGTATCAGTACAGAAGATATTTAGGCTATGCTTTTCTGTTTTTTACTTTATTTACTTTGATAGGGTTGCTTTCCGGAATTTACGATAAGGATTTTGCAACAGTTATTTTAGGAGAAGATTATGTTAACCAAACTATCGAAAATATAAAAGCAGGAAATGCAGTTGGTGTTTATCAGAGCGGTTCTACATGGGGAAGTAGCATTGGCATAGTCTTGAATAACCTGAAGGTAGGAGCAAGACTTTATATTTATGGAATTACAGGAGGAATCGGAACACTGTGGGCTTTGTTGACAAACAGTGTGATGTTAGGCTCATTTCAATACTTTTTCTATGATTACGGGGCTTTGAAAGATAGTGCACGAGGAATATGGTTGCATGGTGTCTTTGAGATTTTTTCTATGGTTGTAGAAGCGATGTGTGGATTGGTTTTGGGTGCCTCGATTTTATTTCCGAGAACACTTTCCAGATTTAATTCTTTTAAAAACGGATTTAGAGATTCATTTAAGATATTTTTAAGCACGGTTCCATTTACCATCTGTGCAGGAATCATCGAGGGGTATGTTACAAGACATGCTCTGAAAATGCCTTTGTTTTTTAATTTAATCATCATTTTCGGTTCATTGATAATCATAGGATTTTACTATATTGTGTATCCTTATTGGGTGAATAAAAAAATTAACAACCAGATCCAGCATGCAGTTTTATAAAAAGAGAGATTTTGGCGCTTTTATAAGTGATGCTTTCACTTTTTTTAAAGTATATGGTAAAAACTATTTCAAGAATTTTATCCTGCTGAACGGTGTATTGCTGATCCTTATGGTGGCAGTCATTATATTTGGTTTCAGAGAATTCTTTGGAGTGATTTTCGGATCCAATATCAGTGGGGAATCGTATTATTTGGAGCAATATTTTAATGATAATCTGGGAATATTTATTATTTCCGGGATTTTATTGTTTATTCTTTCTACGGCTTTAATAACCATTAATTTGCTGTTCCCTGTTTTTTATCTGAAAAGAATTGCGGAAGGGAATAATTCCATTAAAACGGATGATATTTTAAGTGATTTTAAGAGAGACAAAAAGAAAGTTATTGTCACATATTTCGGGCTTACTTTTCTCGTACTGCCTATTGCTTCAGTAATTTTCGGATTCTCTTACTTCCTGATTTTTATTTTTATAGGGATCTTTCTTGTTCTTTTTGTGGGACCTACGCTATTTAATGTCGTTACTTTTCTGTGTTACGATTATTTCAATGGCAAAAGGGATTTTTTTGAAAGTTTAAGCTATGCGGTAAGATCGCAGTTTTCTTACCCGAACGGAAGAGAAAGTTCTCCGTACTGGAAATATTGGGGAGCTACTACCATTATGGGAATCCTTTTTTATATTGTCGCAGGGATTTTTTCTGCAATTCCTATGATTTTTTATTTCATGAAGCTTACCACCACAAGTCCGGATGCAGATTTTGAACAAAATCCCATGTCAGGAAGTTTCGGGATTCTTATATTTTTCCTGTATGGAATTTCATCGCTTATTTCTACTTTGCTGATGAATGTTTTATACATCAGTTCGAGCCTAATGTATTACGACAGCAGAACAGATTTTCATCAGAAAATCGAACTTGAAGAAATAGAAACGATTGGCAGTAATGGGTAAGGTTCTTTTTCTTTCAACAGTATTTTTTGCTGCCGGATTTTCGTTTGCACAGACAGACAGCAATCCGCCACCGTCGGTGGAAGCAGTGTACACCGATTCTCTGGAAACGGGGCATTATAAAAATATGTACCGTGCCGATTCTGTATTATATAAAAATCCTATTACCGAAAATGCTGTATACCCTAAACAGTTTAAAGAAAATATACCATCAAGATACCAAGGAAAAGATTTCGATTATACCACGGTGAAACCAAGAATGTCTTTCTGGGAAAAGCTGATGGCGAAAATAATTAAAATATTAGACAGCATTTTCGGAGACACGGCATTTACAAAATCAGCGAATTTTGCCGGAATTTTAGTCCGTTTATTTGCGATTCTGCTAATTGGATTTCTGATTTATTTTATCATTAAATATTTACTCGGTAAAGATGGCAATTTCCTGTTTGGGAAGAAAAATAGAAAACTTGATATCAAAGACGAAGAATTACATGAAAATATTCATGAGATTAATTTCCCTGAAAGTATTTTGAAATTTGAAAAATCCGGAGATTTCAGATCTGCGGTTCGGTATCAGTTTTTATTTGTCCTCAAAAAGCTCAGTGATAAAAAATTAATCACCTGGAATCCCGAAAAAACGAATAAGGATTATGTTGCAGAATTGCAGACGTCTCATTTGAAGAATGCATTTTACGATCTTTCTTACATCTTCGACTATGTTTGGTACGGAGAGTTTACGATAGATGAAGAAAGCTATATAAAGTTTAAAAATCAGTACCAATCATTTAAAGCGTAATGCAATTTCAGGAATTATCATGAACAAAACTTTCAAAATATATGCTGTGATTTTCATCGTTGTGATGATTGTTTTCGCATTGTTTGAAGTGAATAAAACAGAAAGTACAGATTGGCGGAAGAACTTCAAAACCACGCAGAAATCTCCTTTCGGGCTGTTTGTTTTTAATAATGAAATCAATGATCTTTTTAAAGATAAGATAAAAAAAATCAATCAGAGTCCTTACGATTATTATAATCAGAATTCAAAAGGAATCCATAATATTATAGTCATTGAACATAAAATTGATAAACAGTCCTGGAATAAGATTTTAGATCAGGTTTCTAAAGGTTCAGATGCCATGATTATTTCAGGTGAAATCCCCAAAGAAATTTCAGACAGTATTGGCTATTACGATTCTAAGATTTCATTTGAAGATCAGAATGTGCTGAAGCTGACGGACAGAAAATATCAGAACGATTTTATCGTATTGGATAAATTTCCTTCGGGAAAAGGCTTTACATTTGTGAAACCTGGGGTTGAAGTATTGGGGAAAACCGTTGAAAAAGGAAATACAGATCAGGCCAATTTTATCAAGACAAAATTCGGAGAAGGAACTATTTATGTTCACTGTGAACCTCTTTTTATAACCAATTATTATCTTTTAAAAAAAGGAAATACCAAGTATGCACAGGATATTTTTTCATATCTTGACAATAAAGAAACACTGTGGTTTGTGGAAAGCAGCTCGAAGTCGTCTCAGTTTTTCCTGAGATTTATTCTTTCGAATCCTGCCTTGAAATATGCGTGGTGGGTGCTTTTAGGAGGCTTGCTTCTGTTTATTTTCTTTAATGTTAAAAGAAAGCAACGCATCGTCCCTATTATTGAGCCGCTAAAAAATACGTCGGTAGATTTTGTAAAAAGCATCGGTAATTTATACTTGCAGGAAGGCGATTTTCATGATATGATGGCAAAAAAAGCGCAGTATTTCCTGAATAAAGTAAGAGTAGATTTATTAATTGACACCCAGAATCTGGATGAAGAATTTGCAAAAAAGCTGCAATTGAAAACAGGAAAGCCTATGGAAATGATTCATGAAGCCATCGGTTTTATAAAAAAAGCACAGGATCCTTATGCCAATGTGATGAAGGAAGACCTGGCAAGAATGAATAAGTTATTGGATGAAATTATTTAAAAGATAACCATCTGTATTATTAAATTATAGTATATGGAAAACCTTGAAAACCAAAATATAGAACCTCAGAATTCTATTAATCTTGATAAAAAAGAAAATCAGTTTCAGTCCAGAATTGATATGATTGAACTGCGTACAAGTTTAGATAAAGTAAAATCGGAGATTGCAAAAGTAATTGTTGGCCAGGAAGATATGGTAGAGCACCTTCTGGCTGCATTGTTATCCAACGGCCATGTCCTTATTGAAGGTGTGCCGGGGGTAGCGAAAACAATCACGGCAAAATTGTTGGCAAAGACCATCGATACTGGCTTCAGCAGAATTCAGTTTACACCGGATCTGATGCCTTCCGATATTTTAGGGACTTCAGTTTTCAGTGTGAAAAATTCTGAATTTGAATTTAAAAAAGGTCCTATTTTTTCGAATTTCGTTTTAATTGATGAAATCAACAGGTCGCCGGCAAAAACTCAGGCTGCATTATTCGAAGTAATGGAGGAAAGGCAGATTACAATGGACGGTACACGCTACGCGATGGAAGAACCTTTCCTTGTGGTTGCCACCCAAAACCCGATCGAGCATGAAGGAACTTACAGGCTTCCGGAAGCTCAGCTGGACCGTTTTTTATTCAAAATAAATGTTGGCTATCCTAATCTAGAACAGGAAATTGCAATTATCAAAAACCAACACGAAAGCAAAAGAGAAGATAAAACAGAGGTTGTAGACAAAGTGATTACTGCCCAGCAATTAAAAAGTTATCAGCATCTGGTAAAGGAAATTATTGTTGAGGCTCAGCTGATGGAATATATCGCAAAAATCATTGTTAATACAAGAGAAAATCAGTTTTTATATCTGGGAGCTTCTCCAAGGGCAAGTTTAGCATTATTAACGGCTTCAAAGGCATTTGCTGCATTAAGAGGAAGAGATTTTGTAACACCGGAGGACATCAAAGAAGCAAGTTATGCAGTATTAAGACACAGAGTCATTGTATCGCCTGAAAGAGAAATGGAAGGCTTAACGGCGGACGAAATTATCAGACAGATTTTAGAGGGAATAGAGATTCCTAGGTAGGTAATAGGTAATAGGTAATAGGTAATAGGTTGCAATTCGATGTTTAAAAATTTTATAGATGGCAAATTTTAAAGAACTTTTAGTCTGGCAAAAATCTATTGAGTTCGTGACTGAAATCTATAAGATAACCGAATCCTTTCCAAAAGATGAAACCTTTGGCTTATAATCTCAGATTAGAAGAGCCTCAGTTTCTATTCCGTCTAATATTGCAGAAGGTAATTCAAGAAGAAGCAAGCCTGATTATTTACAATTTTTAAAAATTGCGAGAGGAAGTTGTGCTGAGGTTGAAACGCAAATAATAATTTCAAAAAATCTCAAATATTTAGATGAAACTAATTACCTGAAATTTAATCAAGATATTATTGAAATTTCTAAAATGTTAAACGGACTCATAAACTCTTTGAAAGAAAACTAAAATCTTTAACCAATTATAAACTGCTACTAAAATCTAATACCTGCCACCTTTAAAGAAATGAAAAACTTATACATCAATACACGTTTTTTCTTCGCACTCATGGGAGTGGGGATTCTTTATGTTTTTGCATTTTTCTTTCCGTTTTTGATGTGGTTGGCTCATATTGCTTTGTTATTGTGTTTTTTGGCGGCGATGGTGGATTATCTGTTTATTTTTAATCAGAAAAATGGAATTTTAGCCCAAAGAATTTTACCTGAAAAGCTGTCAAATGGCGATGAAAATCCTGTGAAAATTGATGTTAAAAATAATTACAGTTTTAAAATTAATACTAAAATAATCGACGAAATCCCATTTCAGTTTCAGAAGAGGGATTTCATGATTGAGAAACAGATCGAATCCGGAAAAAACAGCTTTTTCCAATATATTTTAGAACCGAAAGAAAGAGGAGAATATAATTTTGGAAGTTTAAATATCTACGTTTCTTCGCCTTTGGGTTTTGTTTCAAAGCGTTTTAGTTTTCAGAAAGATGCTAATTTACCGGCTTATCCGTCATTTATTCATTTAAGAAAGTATGAGCTGATGGCTTTACAAAGTGAATTTTTGCTGGGTGGAATCAGGAAAATAAGAAAACTGGGACATACGATGGAGTTTGAACAGATCAAAGAATATGTTCCCGGAGACGATATCAGAACGATCAATTGGAAAGCAACTTCAAAAGCCAATCGTTTGATGGTGAACCAATTTCAGGATGAAAGATCACAGCGTATTTTTATGCTGATTGATAAAGGCAGAACTATGAAAATGCCTTTCAAAGGATTGAGTTTATTGGATTATTCGATTAATGCAACAATGGCTTTATCCCATATCATTCTGAAAAAAGGCGACCGTGCAGGAATGATGACCTTCTCCAAGAAAACGGAAAATAAAATTGCTGCAGAAAATAAATCAGGACAGCTAAGAAAAATTTCCGAAGCGCTTTACAATATCAAGACTGATTTTTTTGAAAGTGATTTTAACCGGCTGTATCAGGATGTAAAATATTCACTGAATCAGAGAAGTTTAATCTTACTATTTACCAATTTTGAAACACTGGACGGATTAAACCGTCAGCT
Source organism: Chryseobacterium arachidis (assembly GCF_900129245.1). Taxonomy (GTDB): domain Bacteria; phylum Bacteroidota; class Bacteroidia; order Flavobacteriales; family Weeksellaceae; genus Chryseobacterium; species Chryseobacterium arachidis. Next base: position 143,774 of record NZ_FQUT01000002.1, on the reverse strand, counting down.
AAAATATCTCCGCGGAATTGCCAAAAACCATTTATTAGTCGTGGTATTCTTTAAAAATTCAGAGCTACAGACTTTGATTCATAAAAATCCGGAAAGCATGCAGGAAATTTATGATGAAATTATTGCAGAAAAATTTGAGTTTGAAAAAAAGCTGATTATCCAGGAACTCCGCAAATACGGAATTTATACGGTATATACATTGCCTGAGAATTTAAATATCGATGTTATCAATAAATATTTAGAGATAAAAGCAAGGGGAATTTTATAATTTTGTATAAGCAATAAGCAATAAGCAAATGAAAATAACACTTAATAGAATCAACGACGATTTTTTGTTTGAAGCTACCAATTCTCAGGGTAACTCAATTCTTTTGGATAATACAACGCAGCCCGGAGCGAAAGGAGTTTCTCCTATGGAAAGTGTTTTAATGGCTGTTGCGGGATGCAGCGGAATTGATGTAGTTTCTATCCTGAAAAAACAGAGACAGGAAATTACGGATTTTAAGGCAGAAGTGGAAGGAGAGAGAATTCCTGTGGAAGATGCCAAACCTTTTAAATCAATTAAAGTTAGATTTCTTCTGGAGGGAAATATTGATCCTAAAAAAGCGTATAAAGCAGCTCAGCTTTCTTTTGAAAAATACTGTTCTGTTTCTAAAACGCTGGAGCCAAAAGTAGAGATCAGTTATGAAGTTTATGTAAACGGAGAGATCGTTACAGCTTAGATTCACTATAAATAAAAAACAAAACCCGGCTGAAAAATATTTTCAACCGGGTTTTTCAGTATGAATGTGTGTGTAAATTATCTTTTAATTGTTTTTGTGCTTTTCACAGAGCCGTCTTTCATAGTTAATGTCAGCATATACATTCCCGCCTTTAATTCTCCTAAGAATAGTGACGAAGATGGATTGTCCACTGTTTTTACTATAATTCCAGAAAGATCCGTAACTACTGCTTTCTTCACATTTTCCGATTTCTCAATATGCAAAGTGTCGATGAACGGGTTCGGATAAGCAATTCTTTCCTTTGCTTTCGCAGATGCTTCGTTGGTCGCTAATACCACAGGCTGTAATGTTACTGTTACTGTAAATGTACCGTCGTCTACTTTATTGTAAGTGGAGCTGCAATCTGATCCGCCATAAGTTCTCCACGCTCTAAGGTCGAAGTTTACAGTTCCTGTAAGGCCATTGGCTATCGTAAGCCCGGTTCTGTTATAAGAATATGTTCCGCTTGTTCCACCAGATCCTGATGAAATAGATGCTTCTGTGTTGCCATTTGTGGAGCATACAAGAATACTTCTCTGCTCAGACATCCATCCGCTGCTCGCTGCAGTCATGGCATAAGAAACTGATGTCGATTGAATTGAATATCCTGCCGGTACATTAATTGATAAGGAGCCTGCGCAGTTTGTACTTGATGTAGGTGTAACTCCTAACTCGTCAAATTGGGTGTTGATATCCCCAAGAGTATAAGTTGCAGATACCTGTCCAGGAATAAATTCTTTCATTTTCCAGAAGCTGTATGAAGAGTTTCCGCAATTAGAACGTACCCAGAAATAATACGTTTGCCCTGTTGTCAGACTGTTTAACGTTACCGAAGTACCTGATGTTACGCTTCCTGTCGGAGTTGTTGTAGAGGTAGGAGCCGCTGGCGAAGTACTGTAATAATACTGATATCCAGAAGACGGAGCGCCATTCGTAGGAATGCCCCAGCTTAAAGTGGCCGTGTCCATTGTGGTGGATGCGGCGACGTTGTTCGGAGAACCACAAGGATTATAGGCATCTGCCGCAAAAGCAAAGATGTTGGGTATCCCTCCCGTGCCGCTTTTGGTTACAGTAACTCCATTTATGGTTTTAGATAAATTGGAAGCATCAATCGTTAAAGGAATCTGGTAAAGTCTTGGATCTGAGCCGTAACCTGATTCTAAGTCATCATTGGAAATATTAATTCTCCCAATTCCCTGAATGGCAAAATTGCTTCCATAGTACCAGTCAGAAATGTTTATTCCTGTAAAAGTTTGGAAAGTGTTATCGCTAAAATTCACATTTACATCTACTGTACAGTCGCCGCTTCCTCCCGTAGCCAGCATATATACTGTATTGGCAGAAAGAGGGTTAGAAAATAATAAGGTTCCGGTGTCATTGGTATTCTGCAGTCTTAACGAGTTGTTAGAACTGTAAGAAGCCAATTGATAAGAGAGTCCGGGGGTAGAGGCTACAACAGAATTGATGATTCCGTTTACAGGTAAACCGTATGTAAGCGGTGAGCTTGTGGCAGTAAGCTGGAAATCTCTGGAAATAAATGCATAATTTACTCCGTCTACATCATTGTTAGTTGAAGATGCGGAAGGCCCGACTCCGTTTGCAATAACATCAGCATTCAGACCGCTTTGTATCAATAGCGGCTGGTATTCTTGTGCTGTTAATTGAGAGATTGCCATGGTTGAGAGCGCCATGGCTGTGATAGGCAGTAATTTTACTTTCATAAAATAATTATTAGGTTTTATGGTGCTAAGATAAATATTTTAATGAGAGAAAATTAATAGATTTTAAAATTTAATATCAATTTTATAAGAGAAATATTTATTTGATAGAAGTATTGGAATAAGATATCGATTTTAGCTATAGTCTGTTATTGTTTCATTGATCCAATAAATAATATGTGGTGAATAATAAATAAGCCTTACAGATGTAAGGCCTATGAAAAGTTTATTTTTTATATCATTAATTTAGGTTTAAGAAGTTTAGCGACCGTTGCCGTCCAGCCCGTTTGATGGGAAGCACCCACCCCGCGGCCGTTATCTCCGTGAAAATATTCAAAGAAGGTAATATAATCTTTAAAATTTTCATCATAGTTAAACTTTGGGTTTCCCCCATTGAAAGCGCGTTGTCCGAATTCATCTTTCAGGAAAATAGAACACAATCTGTTACTGATATTTTGTGCAACTTCATCCAGATTTCTTTTGTCCCCACTTCCGGTAGGCAGTTCCACTTTCAAGCTGTTTCCATAATAAAAATGAAAACGTTGCAAACTCTCAACAATCAGGAAGTTAATAGGAAACCAAATCGGGCCGCGCCAGTTGCTGTTCCCTCCAAACATCCGGCTGTCACTTTCCGCAGGAGTGTAATACACGATGTTTTCAACCCCGTGAACAGAAAATTTGAAAGGACTTTCTTCATATACTTTAGACATCGCCCGGATCCCGTATTGACTCAGGAATTCTTTTTCATCAAGCATTCTGGATAAAACCTTGGTCAGCCTTGTTTTTCTCAGAATACTCATCAGATGTTTTCGGCCATGTCCTTCTTCTTCCCAATGCGAGACCAGTTTGGTGAGTTCGGGTTTATTTTTTAAAACCCATTCCATTCTTTCTACAAAGTTTGGCATTTTGTCAAGAAGATGGTGATCTATAATTTCCACGGCAAACATTGGAATCAGTCCTACAATACTTCTCAGTTTTAAAGAAACGCTATCACCATTTCCAAGTTGCAGAACATCGTAGAAAAATCCGTCTTCTTCATTCCAGAGTCCTTTTGTTCCTTCCCCCAGATTTTCCATTGCTTCGGCAATATAAAGATAATGCTCAAAAAACTTGATCGCCATATCTTCATACACCTGATAATACTGAGCCAGTTCCATCGCAATTCGCATCATGTTCAGAGCGTACATTGCCATCCAGCTCGTTCCGTCAGCCTGTTCAAGATGTTGCCCGTCTTTTAGGATCATATTGCGGTCAAAAGCACCAATATTATCGAGTCCGAGGAAACCTCCCCCGAAAATATTCTTACCGTTTTTATCTTTTCGGTTCACCCACCAGGTAAAATTCAATAATAATTTCTGAAAAACTTTTTCTAAAAATAAAAGATCCGGTTTTCCGTTTTGTTTTTCATCAATTTTAAAAACCCTGAAGCAAGACCATGCATGAACAGGCGGGTTTACATCACTCAAATTCCATTCATAAGCAGGAAGCTGCCCATTCGGATGCATGTACCATTCTTTTGTTAATAAAAGAAGCTGCCCTTTGGCAAATTCAGCATCAATAATGGCAAAAGGGACGCAATGGAAAGCCAGGTCCCAGGTTGCATACCAAGGATATTCCCATTTGTCGGGCATGGAAATGATGTCCTTATTGTGCATGTGATTCCATTCCGTATTTCTTACATAATTGTTGAAATCTCTAGGAGCTTCAAAATTTGGATCACCTTTCAGCCATTTTCCGACATTGTAATGATAAAACTGTTTATTCCAAAGCAAGCCTGCAAAAGCCTGTCTCTGAACATTTTTTTCGTCATCATTCGTTACATCGTTCTGAAGCTCATTATAAAACTCATTGGCTTCTTGAATTCTTGTGTTAAAGATTTCATCAAACTGATAAAACGGTTCATCCAGTTCTTTCGGAGATAATCTGAAATCAAACGTTTTCGATTGCTGTGCTTCGATCACATCATCAATTAAAAATGAAGCTTTTGTTCCTCTTTTTTCGGGATTTACCGTATTGCTTCCATAAGTAATATAATCGTTAATCCCGTCTTTATAATAAGTATTTCCCGGATAAGGCGCTCCGTATAATTTTGGAGAATTGGTTTCATTTTCACAAAAAACACTTTCTGCATTGATGTTTCTTGAATAAAATTTCTTAATCGAAATACTGTCGTGGTTAATATCAATACAACCTTCATAAGAAGCATTGGTTTGTCCTTTATAAATATTGTAGCCCCATTTCCAATTATTTCTGAACCAAACTGTTGGCGCAACTACAATCGGTGAATCATTCTGGCTTCTGTTGAAAATCGTAACACGAACTAATATATCGTTGTGCTCAGCTTTGGCATATTCAATAAAAATATCAAAATATTCATCATTGTCAAAAATTCCGGTATCGAAAATCTCATATTCCGGTTCTTTCTTGCTTCGTCTCCCGTTTTCAGCGCGGATGTCATCGTAAGGAAAAGCATTGATCGGATATTTGTACAGCATTTTCATATAGCTGTGTGTTGGTGTATTATCCAAATAATAAAAGATCTCTTTAATGTCTTCCCCATGATTTCCTTGAGGATTGCTCAACCCAAAGAAACGCTCTTTCACCATTTTATCCTTCTTATTCCAGAACGAAAGCGCAAAGCAGAAAAGTTGCTTTACATCAGAAATCCCTGCAATTCCTTCTTCGCCCCAGCGATAGGTGTAGCTTTCCGCATTGTTATGATTGGCGAAATTCCACGCATCGCCGTTGGAACTGTAGTCTTCACGTACATTTCCCCATTGCCGGTTGCTTACGTAAGGTCCCCAGTTTTTCCAGTTTGTATCTTGTAATCTTTGTTTTTCGGCATTCATATTTTGTCACTTTTCCTTACGAAGTTAGTTTTTTTGGTAAAAAATTCCAACTCATCAAATTTGAATTATAATTAATATTCCTTTGAAAAGCTTCTGTTTATCGGTGTTTTCTATATTAAATTAAATTTTTATAAATATTTAAAAGAAAAGTTTTATCTTTGCACCATTCGTTCATTAAAATATTGAAAATGTTATCAAGAAAGGTTGAGGGATTAGACCCTGTGAAACCTTAGCAACCCTTTGCGCAAGCAATGAAGGTGCTACGTTCTACCAAAATTATTTTGGACAGATAACTACTGAATCTTTTTCAGCCATTTCTGTGGCATTTTCAATTGTATTATTAAAAAATAATAGAATTGAAATCAGAACTTAAACATATTAATTTTTCGTATCAAATTAATTCCGGTAAGGAATATGATATCCCGTTGAGCTATCAGATTTTCGGGCAGGATCTGTTTTCTTCGCCGATTGTTTTAGTTAATCATGCCTTAACCGGAAATTCCAATGTTTCGGGCGAAAGGGGATGGTGGAAACAATTAATTGGTGAAAATCAGGTCATCGATACCAAAAAATATACAGTTCTATGTTTCAATATTCCCGGAAACGGATTTGATGGTTTTTTAATTGATGATTACGAAGATTTCACGCCTTCAGATATGGCCAATATCTTTTTAAAAGGTCTTGAAATTTTAAATATTAAAAGTTTACACGCCATTATTGGAGGTTCTTTAGGAGGCGGAATCGGCTGGGAAATGTTGGTAAAACAACCAAATCTTGCTGAAATTTTCATTCCTATTGCCTGCGACTTCAAAACTCACGATTGGCTTCATGCACAATGTCTGGTTCAGAAATTTTTACTAAATCAAAATGATGAACCATTACAGAAAGCCAGAATTCATGCAATGCTGTGCTACCGGACTCCGGAATCGTTAAATGATAGATTTCAAAACAGATACAATCAGGAAAAACAGAGATTAGAGTCAGAAGATTGGCTGATTTATCACGGAAATGCTTTAAACGAAAGGTTTAGTTTAAAAGCTTACAAGCTGATGAATCATTTACTGATGAATATAAATGCCAAGGAGGACCATTTGGAAGAAATCCAGGCACGAATGCACATGATCTCCGTTGATACAGATCTATTTTTCCCCGCTTCTGAAATTCGAATGTGCTTTCAAAAGCTGAAAGAAAAAAAGAAAAATGTTTTCTATCACGAGATCACCTCAATTCACGGGCACGACGCCTTCTTAATGGAATACGAACAATTAAATACTATCATTAAAAATATTTTGTAGAAGATGAAAAGTAATGCTAACGAAATAAAATTTTTAAAAAACAGATCAATCATCAAGTTTGAAGGAGAAGATTTCTTAGGCGAAATCGGGATTGACGGACGAATTTTCAAAGCGCTTACGTTGGCGCGAATCAGTGTGGGAGTAATTTCTCAACAGGCGATCGAAAACGGAATTTCTATTCTTGTTCAGGAAAGTGATTCTGAAAAAGCGGTCAATTGCCTGATTGATGAATTTGAAGCAGAAAGAAAATCAGGGAAAGTTTCTCAGATTTACAGCATAAATAATGTATCGGTTTTGGGCTTTGTTGCAGAAGATTTTAACAAAATTTTGGCAGAACTGGCTAGAAATAATGTTTTCCCCTTGCTTTTAAACCAAATTGCGGCAGAAAAAAGGGTAAATATTGTTGTAACTTCATCTCAGGACGAAAAAGCAAAAAACATCATCGAGTCTGAGATCTCTAAAAGACCGAAAACAGTTCACTTGGCAATTATCGGCCACGGAAACGTTGGAAAGACTTTAATAGAACAGGTTTTAGAATCATCTGAAGAAATTAAAAGACGTAAAAAAATCGACTTAAAAGTTGTGGCAGTTGCTAATTCCAGAAAGATTGCATTCAACAAAAAAGGTTTTGATAATAATTGGAATGATGAGGTTGTAACGGCTCAAAATCCTTCTAATGTTGAAGAGTTAATCAACTTCTCAAAAGAAAATCAACTGGAAAATTTGATTGTTGTAGATAATACAGCAAGTAAAGATTTTGTCCACAATTATCATGCTTTGGCAGAAAACGGTTTCGATCTGGTTTCTTCTAACAAAATTTTCAACACGCTTCCTATCGAAGAATACCGTAAACTAAGATATACGTTGAATAAAAACAATAGACGTTATTTGTATGAAACCAATGTTGGTGCAGGTTTGCCGTTAATTGATACCATAAAACTTTTGCATCTTTCAGGAGAAAATATTACAAGAATTAAAGGCGTTTTCTCAGGAACATTGAGCTATGTTTTCAATAATTTTTCTTTAAGAGACGATAAGTTTTCAACAATCATCAATGAAGCTTTAGAAAAAGGATATACAGAACCGGATCCAAGAGAAGATTTGTCTGGAAACGATGTGGCGAGAAAATTATTGATTTTGGCCAGAGAATTAGACTTGATTAATGAATTTGAAGATATCAATATTCAAAATCTTGTTCCTGAAAGTCTGCTTGAAGTTTCAAAATCAGAATTCCTTTCAAGACTTGAAGAATTAGACGGAGAATATCAAAAAATCAAAGGAAACCAAGAACCAGGTCATGTTTTAAGATACGTCGGAGATTTGCACGGAGACTTGCAAAAAGAAAAAGGTGAGTTGGATGTAAAACTGATTTCTGTTCCTGCAACTTCTGCATTAGGACAATTAAAAGGTTCAGATTCCATCTTTGAAATCTATACAGAAAGTTATGGAGAACATCCGATCGTCATCATGGGAGCAGGAGCAGGAGCAAAAGTAACTGCAAGAGGTGTTTTCGGAGATATTTTAAGAGTAAGCGAAACGAAATAAAACAGCAAGTTGGACCCGAAAGGGTCCAACATCAATAGCCGTAGGTGCAACCTATGGAACTAAATAATAATATTAATATAACAATTAATAATGTACCAGTTTATCAATTTTTTTTACCATTGTCGTCCTGAGCCTGCCGAAGCATTTCATTGTTAAATTGCTAAACTGATACATTGTTACATTTTAAAGCTATATGGAAAACGAAAATTTTGAAACCTTTGCCATAAGAACCCAAACTGAAAGAACTCAGTTTGATGAGCATTCAACGCCTTTATATTTAACATCCAGCTTTATTTTTCAGGATGCGGAAGATATGAGAGCGAGCTTTGCGGAAGAAAAGCCAAAGAATTTATACAGTCGCTTTTCAAACCCAAATGTAACAGAATTTACAGATAAAATTGCGAAAATGGAAGGCGCAGAAGCAGGATATGCTTTCGCAACGGGGATGGCTGCGATTTATTCAACGTTTGCAACTTTGTTAAATGCGGGGGATCATATTGTAAGCTGTCAGTCGGTTTTTGGTTCGACACACACGCTATTTACAAAATATTTCCCGAAGTGGAATATCGAAACAACGTATTTCAAAGCAGAAGATGCTGAAAATGTAGAAAAATATATCCAGCCAAACACGAAAATTTTATATCTGGAAACGCCTACGAATCCAGCCATTGAAGTGTTGGATTTAGAATTTTTCGGACAGATTGCCAAGAAACATAACCTAATTTTCATTGTAGATAACTGTTTTGCAACGCCTTATTTGCAGCAGCCAATAAAATATGGTGCAGACATCGTGGTGCATTCCGCAACAAAATTAATTGACGGACAAGGTCGTGTTTTGGGGGGAGTAGCGGTAGGAAGAGAAGATTTGATTCGTGAAATTTATCTTTTTGCAAGAAATACAGGTCCTGCGATGTCTCCTTTCAACGCATGGGTGTTGTCAAAAAGTTTGGAGACATTAGCAATTCGTGTAGAAAAACATTGTGAAAATGCATTAAAAGTAGCAGAGTTTTTAGAAAATCATCCTAATGTAGAATTGGTAAAATATCCTTTCTTAAAATCTCATGCAAGTTATGAAATAGCGAAGATGCAAATGAAATTGGGCGGAAATATCGTAGCATTCGAAATCAAAGGCGGAATTGAAGGAGGAAGAAACTTTTTAGATAAAATTAAAATGTGTTCACTTTCCGCAAACCTTGGTGATACAAGAACAATTGTAACACATCCGGCTTCTACAACACATTCCAAATTATCGGACGAAGAAAGAAATGAAGTGGGAATTACAGCTGGTTTGGTTCGTTGCTCGGTAGGTTTGGAAAACGTGGATGATATTATTGCAGATTTAAAGCAGGCATTGGATTAATTTGATTTGGGCAGCTTTATCCGCCTTCCACTCCCGCTTTTTTGCCTCCGCTTCGCTGCGGCAAAAAGAGCTCCGTTCAAGTCGGGCTGCAAAAGATTCAACGCAAAAAAGCCTCGACAAGGCTTTACAATAATGAAATAAAAAATTGGCTTAGTCAAAACATAATATGAAAAATTCAGAACAACTATACAAAGCATTATCCGAGAGAATTTTAATTCTTGACGGAGCGATGGGAACCATGCTTCAGCGATACAAATTCGAGGAAGAAGATTACCGTGGCGAACGTTTCAAAGATTGGGAGCATCCTGTGAAAGGAAATAATGATTTATTATCATTAACACAGCCTCAGGCAATTGAAGAAGTTCACAAAAAATATCTGGAAGCAGGTGCAGACATCATCGAAACCAATACATTTTCAGGAACGACTATTGCAATGGCAGATTATCACATGGAAGATTTGGTTTATGAATTGAACTATGAATCTGCAAAAATTGCCAGAAAAGTTTGTGACGAATTCACGGCTCAAAATCCTGACAAACCAAGATTTGTAGCAGGTTCTATCGGTCCAACGAACAGAACGGCAAGCTTAAGTCCGGATGTAAACGACCCTGGTTACAGAGCGATTACGTTTGAAGAATTAAGAGTAGCTTATAAACAGCAGTGTGAGGCCTTATTAGACGGTGGTTCAGATATTCTTTTGGTTGAGACTATTTTCGATACATTAAATGCAAAAGCGGCCCTTTTTGCCATCGATGAACTTCAGGATGAAAGAGGAATCAAAATCCCGATTATGGTTTCCGGAACAATTACCGATGCTTCGGGAAGAACATTGAGCGGACAGACTGCAGAAGCATTTTTAATCTCCGTTTCGCATTTGAATTTACTAAGTGTAGGTTTCAACTGTGCTTTGGGAGCAAACCAATTGACGCCATATTTAGAAACTTTGGCTCACAATTCAGAATTCCACGTCTCGGCGTATCCGAACGCTGGTCTTCCGAATGCTTTTGGAAAATATGATGAAACTCCGGAAGATATGGCAAGTCAGATCAAAGAATACGTGGAAAAAGGATTGATCAATATTATCGGAGGTTGCTGTGGAACAACGCCGGATCACATCAAAGCGATTGCAGATCTGGTAGCCCAATATCCGCCAAGAAAATTGAAGGAATTTGTCTGATTTAATAGATTTTTTTTATTGAATCGATAATAAAAGGAATGGTTTTTAATATTAAATTTAAATATCATGCAAATTTAATACTATGGAAAAACCGATTTACCTTAAAGATTCAGAGGATGCAAAACTGTTTAATGAACTAAGAAAAAGAGTGAACCAACGCGTAGAAACTATTCCCGAAAACAGGGATCTTTACATTCAGATCAAAGCCATTATTTTGCCTTTGGTCTATTTTGGTTTATATGTGTTTGCGCTTTTCAATGTTGATAAGCCGTGGATTTATATTTCGAGTTTTGTGTTGATGGGAATTTCTTTAGTGTTGATTTATTTAAATTTAATTCACGAAGCGGCCCACAATAATATTTACAAAAGCAAGAGATTAAACAGTCTGGTTTTACAGATTTTCGATTTTGTAGGAGCCAATTCCTATATCTGGAAAAAAAGACATATTGCAAGCCACCATGCTTATCCGAATGTTGATGGATGGGATACCGACATCGAACAGAGCGGCTTGTTGTTAATCGTTCCGTGGATCAAAGCAAAAGGTGTTCAGAAATATCAGCATTTCTTTTTCTTTCTGGTGTATCCTTTGTATCTTTTCAACTGGATGTTTATCCGGGATTTCAGAGACTTTTTCGATAATGAAAGGGTGATTCTGAAAACTCAGGGAGCCATTCCGGCAAAAGAAAAAATTAAGATGGTTGCCTATAAACTGTTTTATTTTTTCTATCAGATTGCAGTTCCGGTTTTGTTTTTTAAAGTATCCATCGGTTTGGCATTGGGAGCTTGGTTTTTACAGGTGATTGCGGCGAGTATTTTTGCACTTTTTGTGTTGCTGCCTCTGCATCCGCTTCCAGACAATGCTTTTCCGAAGCTGGACGAAAAAAACGGACTGCCTTTCAGCTGGCTACATCATCAGTTTGAAGTTACCAATGATTTAAAAGAAAATAACTGGTTTGTAAGAAATGTGCTGGGAAATTTCAACTTTCATGTTGCCCATCACCTTTTCCCAAATTACAGTTATGCCTATTATAATGAAATTACAGAGGAAATCGAAGAGTTTGCCAAAGAACATAACCTGGGTTACAAACGGTTTCCGATTTTCACCGCTTTGGGCAAACATGTGGATTTGCTGAAGCAGAATGCGAATAACGCATATTTTATTTTAGAAGAATAAATTTGATGAAATATTTAAGATTATCGGGGCTCGAGCCTTTGATTATTACACCGGAAAGTAATTTTATCAACGTTGGGGAAAGAACCAATGTTGCCGGTTCAAAGAAGTTTTTAAGATTAATAAAAGAAGAAAAATTCGGGGAAGCTTTGGATATCGCCCGTCATCAGGTTGAAGGCGGTGCACAGATTCTTGATGTCAATTTCGACGACGGATTGATTGACGGAAAAGCTTCTATGATTAAATTTTTAAATTTAATTGCTTCCGAACCGGATATTTCCAGAATTCCTTTGATGATCGACTCTTCAAAATGGGAAATTTTGGAAGCTGGATTACAGGTTGCTCAAGGTAAATGTGTAGTGAATTCCATCAGCTTAAAGGGTGGTGAAGAAGAATTCATCAAACAGGCAAAAGCAATTAAAAGATATGGTGCAGCGGTTATTGTCATGGCATTCGATGAAGTAGGACAAGCTGATACTTACGATCGTAGAATCGAAATATCAAAACGTTCTTATGATATCTTAGTGAATCGTTTAAATTTCCCTGCAGAAGACATTATTTTCGATTTAAATATTTTCCCTGTCGCAACGGGAATGGATGAGCATAGAAGAAATGCAATCGACTTCATTGAAGCAACGAGATGGGTTCGCCAGAATCTTCCGTATGCGTCTGTAAGTGGAGGAGTTTCCAATGTTTCGTTTTCGTTCCGTGGAAATGATACGGTGAGAGAAGCGATGCATTCGGTTTTCCTGTATCATGCCATTCAGGCGGGAATGAATATGGGAATTGTAAATCCTGCGATGTTGGAGGTCTACGATGAAATTAATAAGGAGCTTCTAGAATTAGTTGAAAATGTAATTCTTGATAAGAGAGAAGACGCGACAGAACGACTTCTTGATTATTCGGAAAAACATAAATCGGTCAAAAAAGAAAAAGTCGAGGATTTAGAATGGAGAAATCATCCTTTGCAGGAGAGGATTACGCATGCTTTGGTAAAAGGAATCGATCGTTTTATTGAAGAAGACGTTGAGGAAGCAAGACAGCAGGCAGAAAAACCATTACACGTTATTGAAATTAATTTAATGACGGGGATGGGCGTCGTCGGAGATTTATTCGGAAGCGGAAAAATGTTCTTACCACAAGTTGTAAAATCGGCAAGGGTAATGAAAAAAGCGGTGGCCTATTTACAGCCGTTTATTGAAGCTGAAAAAGACGGTTCAAAACCTGCGAACGGAAAGATCCTGATGGCGACTGTAAAAGGCGATGTTCACGATATTGGTAAAAATATTGTGAGCGTAGTTTTAGGTTGTAACAATTACGAAATCGTTGATTTGGGAGTAATGGTTCCTGCCGAAAAAATTATCCAGACGGCAATTGAGGAAAAAGTGGACGTTATCGGACTCAGCGGATTGATTACGCCAAGTTTGGACGAAATGGTCTATATCGCTTCAGAATTGGAAAGACAAAATTTAGATTTTCCTTTATTAATTGGTGGTGCAACAACTTCAAAAGCACATACTGCGGTGAAAATCGATTTAAAATATAAAAATGCAGTTGTTCACGTGAATGATGCTTCCAGAGCGGTAAACGTGGTAAGTTCATTGCTGGGCGACAGAAATAAAGAATACGTTGAGGATCTAAAGAACGACTATTCGGAATTCAGAGAAAAGTTTCTCAACAGACAGGTGGAAAAAGACTACGTTTCTATTGAAGAAGCCAGACAGAATAAATTTAAAATCGACTGGGAAAATGAAGAGATTTTTACACCCAATCAATTAGGAATTAAGGTTTTTGAAAATCAGGATTTGAGAGAATTATTACCTTTCATCGACTGGTCGCCGTTTTTCAGAAGCTGGGATTTGCATGGAAAATATCCGCAGATTTTAGAAGATGAAGTTGTAGGAGCTCAGGCGAAGGAATTGTTCAAAGATGCAAAGGTTATTTTAAATCGAATTTTAGATGAAAAATTATTAACCGCAAAAGCCATTTTCGGAATTTTTAAGGCTAATTCGAATGAAACGGATGATATTTTAATCTTCGATGAAAATAATGAACAGAAAGTAAAATTCTTAACATTAAGACAGCAGGCTCAGCGTTCGAAAGGAAAAGATTATCTGGCTTTAAGTGATTTTATTGCTCCAAAGAGTTCAGGAAAAACCGATTATATGGGAGCTTTCTGTGTAACTACAGGTTTTGGAACTGATGAATTGGCAGAAGAATATGAAAAAGCGAATGATGATTATAACGCCATCATGGTAAAAGCTTTGGCAGACCGTTTTGCAGAAGCTTATGCTGAATTTTTGCATAAAAAAGTCAGAACTGAATATTGGGGTTACGCGAATCAGGAAAATTTAAGCAACGAAGAATTAATTGCCGAAAAATATAAAGGAATCCGTCCGGCTCCAGGTTATCCTGCGTGTCCGGATCACCTGGAAAAACATGCAATCTGGGATCTTTTAAAAGTAGAAGAAAACATTGGCGTTTATTTAACGGAAAGCTTAGCCATGTTCCCGACTGCAGCTGTTTCCGGATATTATTTTGGTAGTCCGCACGCCAAATACTTTGGATTGGGAAAAATTGCAGAAGACCAATTGAAAGATTATTCCGTAAGAAAAGGAATTTCTTTGCAGGAAGCAAGGAAATGGCTGAATCCTAATTTAGCAGACGGAATTTAGTTTTAGTTTCGGCGGCGGCAAAGCCGCCGCCGAAACTAAAACTTCAAAATAAATATTAAAAACAGATTATCAAATAGCTCATGATTGATCGTTGTTGGCTTTGGCTTTTTAATCGTAAATAACAACTTTCAACAAGCAATAAAAATATAAAATGAAGATTACTGATCATATAAAAAACGCAAACGGAAAAACTTTGTTTTCCCTCGAAGTTGTTCCGCCCCAAAAAGGAATTGGGATTGAAGATTTATATAAAAACATTGATCCTTTGATGGAATTTAAACCACCATTTATCGATGTGACAACTTCCAGAGAAGAATATATTTATATCGACAAAGGAAACGGTTTGATGGAGCGCCGCATCACAAGAATGCGTCCCGGAACATTGGGAATTTGTGCGGCCATTCAACATAAATATAATGTAGATACGGTTCCTCATTTGCTTTGCGGAGGTTTTACCAAAGAGGAAACAGAATATCTTTTGGTAGACTGTATGTATCTTGGAATTGATAATATCATGGCTTTGAGAGGCGATGCAATGAAAGGTCATCAATATTTTGAGCCAACTCAGGGAGGTCATGCTAGTGCGATGGATCTGGTTCATCAAATTAATGATCTGGGAAGAGGAAAATATCTTCATAACCAAGACGAAGAACGTGAAGAGCATAATAAATTCTGCATTGGCGTTGCCGGTTATCCCGAAAAACATATGGAAGCGCCTTCAATGAATTATGATTTGAAATGGTTAAAACAAAAAGTAGATGCAGGAGCAGATTATATTGTAACACAAATGTTTTTTGACAATAAAAAATTTATCGAGTTTGTTAAGAAGGCTCGTGAAATGGGAATTACAGTTCCTATTATCCCGGGAATTAAGCCGATTGCAACGAAAAAGCACTTAAAAATTCTTCCTCAGATTTTTAAAATTGATTTGCCGGAAGAACTAATCAATGAAGTTGAAAATGCCAAGAATAATGAAGCCGTAAAACAGATCGGAATTGAATGGGCGATTACTCAAAGTAAAGAACTTTTAGATTTCGGAGTTCCTGTTCTGCATTTCTACAGTATGGGGAAAAGTGATAATATTAAAAAAGTAGCCTCAGAGCTGTTCTAATAAAGTAAAATGATATTTGACGGAAGCTTTGTCGAAAGACAAGGCTTTTTTCACGAAACTCTATTTCATAACATCGGATGCCTTTCAAATTCCTTATTTTGATCGAATAAATAACGATAAGTCGCCAATTTTCGGGTCACTGTAGTATCAAGATTCTCGGCAATTTTGATCATTTTAGGATTAAAATCACCAATCCACTGCATTTCTGTGACTTTAAAATCAGTGTGTTTTCTAAGGTGCTGTGTTCCTTCCCAAATCATGTACCCTTCCAGGCCTTTTCGCTGCCATTCGGGGACGACACCAAAAACAAGTCCCACCATTTTTTCGTTTTTCTTAAACTTTTTAATCCAGAGAAATTTAATTTTTTCCCAAAGTCCGAATTTTCCGTTGAGATATTTAAACCATTGGTTCGTGTCCGGAAGATTCATCCACATGGCAATCGGCTTTTCATTTTCATAGACGAACCACGAAATATGCTCATTGATAATCGGTTTCATGGTCTTAAACATTTTCAAAACCTTCGATTCTTCCATGCATTTTCCTTCGCCATGTGCAGCCCAGGCTCTGTTATAAATTTCAGTAAAATCTTTGGCAAATTTTCCCAGCTTATCTTTCGTCATGGGTCTTGCGGAAATTTCAGGATTCTTGCTGTGTTTTGTGTGCATTACGGTGAAAACCCTTGAAACTTCTGCGAAAATTGATCTCGAAAAACAAAGCTGTTCAAAGTAAATTTTAAAACCATAGTTTTCAAAAAGGTCTTTGTAATAAGGAAAATTGTAATTCATTCCATACAATGGCTCTACGAATCCCTCAATGACAAGGCCCCAGAATTTATCCCGTTCCCCGAAATTAATGGGTCCATCCATCGCCTCCATCCCTCTCTGCTGAAGCCAGTTTTTACAATGATCGAAAATAAAATTGGCCGTTTCCTGATCATTAATACAGTCGAAAAATCCAAATCCGCCGGTTGGCTGTTTTTGCTCATAAGTTTCATTAACGAAAACCGCAACTTTTCCTACCGTTTCATTTTGCTTATTTTTAAATAGAAACTGTACGCATTCGCCGTTTTTAAAGAATTTATTTTTTTCAGGATTAAAAACATCTTCAATGTCAATATTTCGAGGCCTGATATAGTTTTTATCGTGTTGGTAAAGCCTTGCCGGAAACTCTAAAAATTCCTTTTTCTGGGATTCGTTTTGTACTTCTTCAGCAATAATCATGATGTAAAATGATAGTGGAGGCGAAAGATAATGTTTTTCGGCCAAATTAAATATGACGAACAGATTTTATCCGTATTTTTGTGCAAATTAAATAAAAAATGGTTGATTTTACTGATAACGACGATGATATTTTCACTGGAAAAGAACATACGCCTATAAGGAAAGATGCTTTTGATAAATCACCAGAAGAGAAGATAGAAAAAATTACCGAGCTTTTTGGGGAAATCATGGAAACTTTAGGAATGGATATGACAGACGATTCCTTGAAAGATTCTCCGAGACGTGTTGCGAAGATGTATGTAAACGAAATTTTTGGAGGGCTTCTTCCTGAAAATAAGCCGGGAATTTCCACATTTTCGAACAAATATAAATACCGCCAGATGTTGGTGGAAAAAGACATCACGGTATATTCTTTTTGCGAGCATCATTTTTTACCGATTATCGGAAGAGCACATGTTGCTTACATTTCGAACGGTGAAGTGATCGGTCTTTCAAAAATCAATAGAATTGTGGACTATTATGCAAAAAGACCACAGGTTCAGGAAAGACTGACGATGCAGATTGTGGATGCCTTAAAAGAAGCTTTGGGAACGAAAGATGTAGCCTGCATTATCGATGCAAAACATCTTTGTGTAAACTGCAGAGGAATAAAAGACACGGCAAGTTCTACGATTACGGCAGAATTGAGCGGAATTTTCAGAACCAATCCTATTACCAGACAGGAATTCCTTCATTATGTGGGAAGCCATGCGAAGTTGGATTAATATTTAGAATAGTAATGGATTATCAGATTCTTAAAACTCTTGTTGAAGACGAGCTTCTGAGATTTGAAGAAATTTATGAAGAAGACTGGTCGTATAAGATTTCTCCTGAAAAATGGTCGAAAAAAGAAATTTTAGGGCACCTTTGTGATAGTGCTTTGGCAAATATCAGGAGATTTGTAGTTACTCAATACAAAGAAAACGAGAATATTGTTTATGATCAGAATTTTTGGGTAAAAGCTCAGAATTATCAGAATGTTCCGACTTCGGATATTATTAATCTTTGGAAGTTTCTCAATCTTCAGATTGTTAATGTTGTCGAAAATATTCCGGACGAAGCTTTGCAGAGAACCTGTGATATGACTAAAACAGAATCGCAAATTTTTACTTTGGAATTTATTATTAATGATTATATTAGTCATTTACAACATCACTTAAAAGCAATTTAATAATGATAAAATTTAAAAAAGTTTCAGACAGGATTTTCGTAACAACCATTATTTGTTGTTGCTGTATTTGCTGTTGTTAAAAGGTTTTCATCTTTTAATAAAATAAAACTTTACACTAAATTTTAAAAATCATTAAATCAAAATAAAAAAATGCAATTAAAAATATACAACTCGCTTGCGGGAGAAAAAGAAATATTTAAACCTATTTTAGACGGAAATGTGGGAATGTACGTTTGTGGGCCGACGGTTTACAGCAACGTACATTTGGGAAATGTGAGAACTTTCCTTTCTTTCGACTTTATTTACAGAAGTTTGATGCATTTGGGCTATAAAGTAAGATATGTAAGAAATATCACCGATGCCGGTCACCTTACCGACGATGGAGATGTAAATAACGACCGATTCGTAAAACAGACCCGTCTTGAGAAACTGGAACCTATGGAAATTGTACAGAAATATACGGTAGATTTTCATAAAGTTCTGGATCTGTTCAATTTATTGCCTCCGAATATCGAACCGACTGCAACAGGTCATATCGTGGAACAAATTGAATTGACACAAAAATTAATTGAAAGAGGATTCGCCTACGAAAGCAATGGTTCTGTGTATTTCGATGTTTTGGAATACAACAGAAGAGGTTTAAATTATGGCGAACTTTCAAAAAGAAATATTGAAGAACTTTTTGCCAATACTCGTGATTTGGACGGGCAAGGAGAAAAGAAAAATCCACAGGATTTTGCATTGTGGAAAAAAGCTTCCCCTGCACACATTATGAGATGGAATTCGCCTTGGGGAGAAGGTTTCCCGGGATGGCACCTTGAATGTACTGCAATGAGCACGAAATATTTAGGGGAAACTTTCGATATTCACGGAGGTGGAATGGATTTGAAATTCCCTCACCACGAATGTGAAATTGCACAAGGAAAAGCCTGCAACGATACCGCTCCTGTAAATTATTGGATGCACGCCAATATGTTGACGATGAATTCTCAACGTATGAGTAAATCCACAGGGAATTACATTTTGCCAATGCAGTTGGTGACTGGTGAAAATGATTTCTTTGAAAAACCTTTCCATCCGTCAATTGTACGTTTTTGCTTTTTACAGGCTCATTACAGAAGCGTTTTGGATATTTCTAATGATGCCATGCTGGCGAGTGAAAAAGGATTCATCAGATTAATGGAAGCGATTAAAGTTTTAAATAATATTGCTCCAAATGACGAAAAACAATCCGGTTTCAGCCTTGAAGAGTGGAAAAATAAGGCGTATGATGCGTTAACGGATGATTTCAATTCTCCGGTTTTAATTGCGCATTTATTTGAAGCCGTAAAATATATTTTTGCTTTGAATGATGCTAAAGAAACGATTTCAACGAAAGATCTAGAGGAATTAAAATCTACTTTACATGCTCTTGTTTTCGATGTTTTAGGACTTCAGACTATTGAAGAGAATAATAACGAAAAATTAGATCAAACGCTGAAAGTTTTAATTGAACTAAGAAATCAGGCAAGAAAATCGAAAAACTTTGAACTTTCAGACCAAATCCGTGATAAACTTCTTGCAGAAGGTATCGAGCTGAAAGACGGAAGAGACGGAACTTCTTACGTTTTGAATTAGAATTTTAAAAATATTTATACTAAACTCCTGCATTTTTTGTGGGAGTTTTTTATGTCGCGCTGTCATTCTGAATGGTGCAAAGCGAAATGAAGAATCTACAAACTCTAAATAGATTCTTCCTTCGTCAGAATGACAAAAATACCTTTATTCAATATAAAAATTAAACTTTACCGCCTTTGCTGAGTGAAACGCCTTTGCGAACTTAAAAACGAATAGTAGTCCAAAAAAATCTTTGCGTTTCTTTGCGTTTAAAATAGATTTTTTAAACCTTAGTCTCAAGCTAAAAAAAATTACAATCCAATCCAAAAATTATGTAACTTAGTCATACTAAAATGATTAAAATCAAAATTTATATACTATGAAAAAACATTTATTCCCTTTATTTCTGCTTTTACTAGGAGCAAATGTGAATGCGCAGCAAGATTTTTTTGCATTGGTCGGAAAAGACACCCCGAATATTGTTTTTAATGATTTCCGTGCTGTCGATGGATTAACTGGTACTTCGGGAGAACAGATTTTCAATACAGATTCTTCTGCAAAAGTTTTCTCGCAGACAAACAGGGGTATTGTAACTGAAGATAAAAACACCTACAACAACGCCCAGGCTATGAATATGGCAACTTTGGCTTACGATTCTCACAACAATAATTTGGTGTACATGCCGATGTTTTCTTCGAATATTTATGTTTTAAATGCTAAAACGAAGGAAATTACTTTAGTAGAAAACAATACTGCAAGAGTAACTTCATGCGATATCAATTCTCATGTAACCAGAATGGCAACCGGCTACGACGGAAATATCTATGCAATCAATAACTCCGGAACCCAGTTTTTGCAGATCAGCAGAAAAGGAAGTCAATATGTTGTAAACGACTTGGGAATCATTAAAGATGATGCTTCCAATGGGAAAAATTCTTTCACAACCATTGAAACAGGATTTGGTGGTGACATGATCGCTGATGCAGATAATAATTTCTATGTTTTTTCGGCTTCAGGAAATGTTTTCAAAGTTTCACCTAAAGAATTGAAGGCAAAATTTGTGGGAAAAATCTCGGGAATTCCTGAAAATTATTCTGTGAATGGTTCTGCAGTGAATTCTAAAGGAAAAGTGGTGATCGCAAGTGCAAAAGGAGCTCCTTTGTATGAAGTTGATTTGAATACTTTACAGGCAAAACAGCTTGCAGGCGAACAAAATTTACATATTTATGATTTAGCTAGTAAATATTTCGCTAATGATAAAGCAATTTCGAACAACGTATTTGCGAATCTTGATATTTATCCGACAAGAGTTGATGAAAAATACATTAACGTAAATGTAAACGATAAAGCTGTAAAAGGGAATATTAACCTTACTGTTTTCGATCTGTCAGGCAAAAATATAATGAAGCATAATCTTTCAGTAAAAGACGGTTCGCTCAATCAGCAGGTTTATCTTAAAAACTTAGTAAGCGGGGCTTATTTGGTAAGTATCACGGACGAATCCGGAAAAATATTATTGAACAAGAAAATTTTGGTTACAGAATAATCTTTAATTTATATAAAACTTAAAACCTTTTCAACGATTTGGAAAGGTTTTTTTAATGAATATTTGATATTCAATAAGTTTTGTTTTTCGGGATTATAACGTATTTTTATAAAAAAATATAAATGAAGCTATACTTTAATGTAGGTTACAGTGCAAAAGTTGGAGAAAAACTACAGTTGATTATCAATGACGAAGGTGCTGTACATCAGACTCATGCTATGTTTTACGGAGAAAACGGGCTCTGGAAATGTGAAGTAGATTATTTTTCAAAATCAATTTCCTATCAATATCAGCTTGTAGATGAACGAGGAAATCTTTTGAGAGAAGAATTTGTTCCGCATCATCTTAATTTTCCGCACAATTATAAAGAATTTGTGATTTTCGATGAATGGAACAATAAGAACTTTCCGGAAAATTATCTTAATAACAAGATTCTTCATAACAAGCTGAATACATTTAAGCCGGAAAAGCTTTCGGTATTAAAAAAACATACTCACCTATTCAGAATTGAGGCGCCGGTCTATAATCCGAACTGGAAAATCGTAGTATTCGGAAGTACGGCTTCATTGGGAAACTGGGATTATGAAAAAGCCATTCATTTATCTCAGACGGATTTCGGAATTTGGGAAACTTCTCTTGAAATTCCGGAAAATGAATACATTCAGTTTAAATATTGCCTTTACGATTCGGAAGTTGGTAAAGTAATTGATGTGGAAACAGGCGAAAACAGATTTACGGTTCCTAATCAGTCGAAAGATATTCTGCAGATCGTTTCGAATCATTATTTTAAATTTAAATTGTATCAGATGTATCACGATGCAGGAGTTGCCGTTCCGATTTTCTCTTTGAGGACGCAGGATGGTTTCGGTGTCGGGGAATTTTCGGATATGAAAAAACTTGCAGATTGGGCGAAAGAAACCAATCTTGGGATTATCCAGATCTTACCGATCAATGATACGACTGCCAATTATACATGGACGGATTCTTATCCTTACGCAGCGGTTTCCGTTTACGCTTTGCATCCGCAATATATTTCTTTAGAAAACCTTGATTTTGACTTACCGAAAGATTTAATTGAAGAATACCAAGTTGAAAAATCAGATTTAAATTCATTGGAATTAATCGATTACGAAAAGATGATTTCAGGAAAATGGAAATATCTGAAAGCAGTTTTTATTGAAGGAAAAGATAAAATTTACAAAGACAGGAATTTTAAAAAATTCATAAAAGATAATGAATTGTGGCTGGTTCCTTATTCAGCATTCTGTGTGTTGCGAGACAAATATAAGACTCCGAATTTCAACGAATGGAAAACACATAAAAAATATATCGCCGGAAAAATTGCTCCGTTTTTTACTGCTAAAAGTAAAGATTATGATGCTTCAATGCTTCATGCGTGGGTACAATATCAGCTTCACAAGCAATTAAAAGATGCGATTGATTATACGCATAACCTCGGAATTTCGGTAAAAGGAGATCTCCCAATCGGAATTTACAGACATTCGGTTGAAGCCTGGACAGAGCCAGAACTTTTCGGAATGGATTTTCAGGCCGGAGCACCGCCGGATCAGTTTACAGAATTGGGACAAAACTGGGAATTCCCAACATATAATTGGGAAGCTATGAAAGCGGATGATTATAAATGGTGGAAAAACAGATTCAAGGCATTGGAACAGTATTTTGATGCCATGAGGATTGACCATATTTTAGGGTTTTTCAGGATCTGGAGAATGCCGATTTCTGCTACACAGGGGATTTTGGGTTATTTTTATCCTGCAGTTCCGGTTACATTGGAAGAGTTCAACGCCTGGCATATTCCATTTAATTTCGACAGATATTGCAAACCGTTCATCAATGATCAGATTCTTTGGAACTATTTTGGAGAAAATGTTGAAAAAGCACTGGAATTCATCAACAATAATCATGACGGTACATACACATTTAAAGAAGAATTTAATACTCAGAGAAAATTAGCCGATTTCTTCAAAAAAAATCCGGGAGGAACGATTGAAGAACAATTGATTTCACTTTGTGCCAATGTTTTATTCTTAATTGAAGAACGAAACGGACAGGTTGTTTATCACCCAAGATTCAATGTTTATCATACAGATTCTTATCAATATCTTTCAGATTGGGAGAAAAAAACGATCTACGATTTGTACCATGATTATTTTTTCAGAAGACAGGATGCTCTTTGGTACGAAAAAGCCATGGAAAAGCTTCCGGTGATTTTAAATGCCACGAAAATGTTGATTTGTGGAGAAGATTTAGGCTTAGTTCCGGATTGTGTTCCTGTGGTGATGGACGAATTGGCCATTGTTGCTTTAAAAGTTCAGAGAATGCCTTCAGAAAACATTCCGTTTTACAATCCTAAAAAAGCAAGCTATCTGAATGTTGTTACGGCTTCTTCACACGACAGTTCTACACTCAGACAGTGGTGGAAAGAAGATCCTGCTTTGACACAGAAATATTTTAACCAGCAATTGATTCAGTACGGAAAAGCGCCTGAAGAATTAGATGCTCATCTATCTGAAATGATTATGAAACAGCATCTTTATAATGATGCAATGCTGGCTGTTTTTCCTATTCAGGAATTTTTGGCAACAGATAAAGAACTTACCAACCCGAAAATGGATAACGAAAGAATCAACAATCCTGCAGTCTTTCCTCATTATTGGAGGTACAGAATGCATTTGAATCTGGAAGACTTAAAAGTGCAGGAAAATTTTAATAAAAAGATCGCAAACTGGGTGAAAGATAGTGGGAGAATGTAAATTTAACATTTGATTATCAATGTTTTAATAATAAATTAAAAGAAGTTTTATCAAAAGATTTAACTTCTTTTTTTTATTTATATCAAAAAGATAGAATTAAGAATTCTGCTATATTAACCAATTAACGACTATAAAATGAAAAAAATATTAATCAGTTTTGCTTTGGGTCTTGCGACTTTGTCTTTTGCCCAGCAGTATCCTAACGACGGATGGGGAAATGATGACGGATATTATCAAAATGATGGCTACTACAGCGATGAAGATGACCAGAATTATTTCCCGGATGATTATTACTACAATTATCCTCAGGATTATTATCCAAGCAATTATTATCAAAGTAACTATAACGATTACAGAAATAGTATTGTAAGTATTAACTGGAATGTATTCTTTAACCAGAATAGGCTTAGCCCTTGGCAGATTGATCAGATTTTAAGATTAAATAATCTGTATGTAAGCTTCTCCACTTGGAATAATTATTACAGATACAATCCTGACAGATGGTATTACGACAGATTTTATGCGTTAGAAAGAATTATGGGACCGAGAGTGTTTGTTGTTTTCCAAAATAACTTTTATCACGGATACAGACCGGTAGTTTATTTCCAGAATTACAGAAGATCTCATTATGCGGCAATCTGCAGACCGATACCTCGTTACAGAAATGTGAACATCAATGTCTACAGAGTGGACAGAGCAAGGTTTAACAGGCTGGATAATCCTACTTTCAAGATCGTCAGAACTCAAAGACCGAATAACGGATTTAGAAATGACGGAAGAAACGGAAACAACGCAGGGTACCGTAATCAGGCTGAAAACAGAAATAACGGAGGCTTTAGAAACAATGACAATGGAGTGAGAAATAATGGAGGTTTCAGAAATGAAAGAACAGATAACGGAAACAATGGAGGTGGAAGAAATAACGGAGGTTTCAGAGGAAATAACGACGGTGGAGTAAGGAACAATGGAGGCTTCCGAGCTGAAAGAGCTGATAATGGAAACAATGGAGGTGGAAGAAATAACAGCGGGTTCCGGGGAGGAAATGAAGTAAGAAGACAGGAAGCGCCAAGACGGGAAAATAATGGAGGATTCAGAAGAAATGAAAATTCTGCTCCGAGAGAACAAAACAGAGGCGGAAATGAAGGAAGAGGAAACGGTGGTTTCCGAAACGGATTTGCAAAAAATTAATTTTCATATATTATATTTAAGTGGTGTGAGGGCAGATTTTAGGATCTGCTCTTTTTTTGTTTTTAAATTGATTATTTAATATTGAAATTTAACATTTTTTATGGATTTTTCTTTTTAACTTTTGTTTTAACTAATAATCAAAAAGATGTATAACAATTAATTAAAGATTTTAAAAAGATGAAAAAGTTAGTTTTAGCAATAGCATTTATAGGAATGGGGAGCTTAGCAATGGCTCAGCAGATAACTCCTCAGGATAAGGAAGCGAGAAAAGCAGAATTTCAGCAGAAACGTCAGCAAAAAGAGCAGGAACGTTTGGTTCAATTGCAAAAAGATTTAAATTTGAATCAGACTCAGGTTGATAAAATCAAAGCACTTCAGGACAAGAGAAAAGCAGAAATGAAAGCCGAATTTGATAAAAACAAAGAACAGAGACAGGCAAAAATGGAGGAAATGAAGGCGAAAAGAGCTCAGATGGATGCAGAAATGAAACAGATCTTAACTCCTCAGCAATATGATAAATGGCAGGCGGACAGAAAGGCAAAAATGGAGCAGAGAAAGATGGCAATGAAGGAAAGAGGATTTAAAGGCAGAATGCACAAACCCATGAATACGGCTGCTCCTGAAACCAATTAGTAGCATACAGCTTTGATTTTTTAATGTTAATAAGGACGGAATATAATTCTGTCCTTTTTTATTAATTTTCATTAAAACTTTTGATTTCGGGGTTTAATTCCCTAATTTTGAATATAAATTTATTACTATGGTTAGCGAGAAAATTGCAAAATTAATTAACGAACAGATAGCTCACGAACAATATGCTGCACAATATTACCTTTCTATGTCTGCTTGGTTTTCAAGCAAGGATTTAGACGGTATTGCAAATTATTTCAGAGTGCAGAGCAAAGAGGAACTGATGCATGCAGATAAAATGTTTGATTATTTAAATGATGTAGGGGGAGAAATCATCATAGGAGAAATTGCGAAACCACCGCATGAATTTGCAAATGCTATCGACATTTTTGAAAAGGCACTGGAACACGAAAAAAAAGTAACAAAGAGTATTTTCAATATTGTGAAAAATGCTAATGAAGAGGGAGATTTTGCAACTACTTCTTTTTTACAGTGGTTCATCAACGAGCAGGTGGAAGAGGAAGCAAGTGCTTCTCAGTATGTAACAAAAATTAAAATGGTTTCTGATAATCCATCAGCTTTATACCTTTTTGATCAGGAATTGGCACAGAGAGTTTTTACTCCGGATCCAACAGCTTAATTTGAATATTTTTGAGGAATAATAGTTTCGGCGGAGCCAAAGGCTCCGCCGAAACTATTTAAAAATAATTTTCCCAAAACCAGCCAGGATTGGGGATAGCTTCCAGTTTATTTTTCATTTTCGGATTTTCTGTGAGAAAGTTTTTATATCCAGTCTGACCGACTTTTTGGGAAGAAGGAATGGATACATACATTCTGTTTACATGAACATTACTTTTTAAATAAACCACTAAAAAGTCTTTGCCTTTAAGTTTTCGGGCATCATTAAAATTCAGACTTCCAGTATCTGTTTTAGAATCATACGTCTTGTTATTTACAGAAAACGTGTAGACAAAAACATAGCCCGTTCCTCTTCCATATCCTTCAATTTCTTTTATGGTTCCGGAAGTACAGACACCATCTGTCTTATAAAATCTGGAATATAAATTTCGTGTATGATTGTCATAAATAAGCAGAGCGATAATAAGGATAACCCAAAAATAGATATGGTATTTTTTTATAATATCCATCATGATTACAAATAAATAAGCTGGGTCTTTATCACCTTTCTTCCCAACCTTTCCAGAATTTGTTTATAATTCTCAATCTGTCGCTCATCCTTTTGGTTCTCTTCACCCGTTTTAAAGTCTACAATAATGTAGCCTTCATCACTTTTCAGTATCCTGTCGGGGCGATAAATTCTGCTTTCTCCATTGGCGGAAATCATAATATCTTTTTCATTGATCACTTCCCATTTTTCATCAAAAAACTCAGAATAGGTTTCAATAATTTGCAGGAGATCCAGTTCAATGGTTGCTCTTTCTTCGATGGTGATTTGCCCTTCCAGGACATAACGTTCCAAAACTTTACTAATATCTTTAGCTGTATTAATCTGGGAAAGCAGCTCATGGACGAAAAGCCCGATTCTTACTTTCTCATTTCTTACCTGATAATTTTTGGAAGGCGTGGCAATTTTTATCGAAGTACTTTTTTCGTCTATATTTTTGAGGTTTTGGATATCTCTGGTTTCGAAATGTGACGTTTTATGTTTTGAATGTTTTTTCAGCATTTCAGGATTCACCTCATACAGATCAAACTCATCCAAGCTTTCAGGATTTTTGGACTGAAGAAATTCCAGCAGTTCCAGATTATTGGAAGTTTTATTGGCTTTCTGAATATAAAAGAACAATTGTTCCACAGGCCTTGTCGTTGCCACATATTGCAGGCACAATCGGTCAACAAGGTTTTTATAAGAATTTAATTTGTTAAATATTTCGATTTCTTCATCATAAACTTCCAGATTTTTACTGAATTGATTGATGTTTACAGACTTCAAAGGGCTGTCATTAGAGGTTTCAAACCAATTCGTAAATTCTGCATCACGGTTTTTATTCATCATTGGGATAAAAACAATGGGGAACTCCAAACCTTTTGCCTTATGAATGGTCATAATCTGTATCGCATCGATATTTTCTGAAGCCTGAATCGTGTAGGTAGAAGCTTCTTCGTCCCAGTATTTTAAAAATTCTTTTGTGCTGGCCCCTGCATTTTGAGTAAAGTTGAACAGCATTTCAAGAAAATTCAGAAGGAAATCCGTTTCTTTATGCTCTACTGAAAATTCATTGATGTAGTATTCCACAAAATTATACAAATTAAATCTCGGGAAATGATCCTGTTTCAGGTGCAGAGCATATTTCTGCTGTATAAACTGAAGAATCCCTTCATGCGTTTCAATCGCCAAGATTTCTTTCATTTCCAAAGTAAAATCTGCCATTCTGATTCTCTCCAGCTGGTTCAGATAATACATCATCATGATCAGATTCGGTCTGTTTTTCGGATTGGTTTCCCATTTCAGAAATTCAATGACGGCTTTTAAGGTATTTGATAATTCTAAGGTAAGTCCTTTGTCGGAAATGGTTTTAATATTCGTTTCTTCACCTTTATAATTGACTTTCAGATTACCTAATTTTTGAGAGTAGCTGAAAATATCAAAATTTCCACGGCAAAGGATCGTAATATCAGAAAATTTAAAACCGTTATCCAGACTTTCCTGAATATCTTTTCGCATTTTTTCGGAAGTATCAGTATAAAAATCTTCATTGGTCAAATTCTCAATAAGATTTACTTTTACACGGCCTTCGATAGAAGATTTAGGGGTTTGTTCCGCATCGGTTCCGAAAATATTTTTGTGCTCTTCGGCTAAAATTTCAGAATGAAATTTATACAGATCATTATTAAACTGAACAATATTTTGTGCACTTCGCCAATTGTCTTTCAGAACCAACAGATCAGCCTGTTTGGGAGAAAATTCTTTTTTGTTGATGATATCCAGCATGAGCTTACTTTCCCCGCCACGAAAACGGTAGATACTCTGTTTAGGGTCGCCCACCAGCGTAAATGAGGTATTTTCTGTAGACACCGCATGATCTCTTAAAGGAAGAAAATTCTGCCACTGCAGCTCCGAAGTATCCTGAAATTCATCAAAGAAATAATGCTGAAACTGGGAGCCTACTTTTTCATAAATAAAGGCCGAAGGTTCATCTTTCAGGTTTTCGTTAATTAAAATATTGAATTTAGAAAGTAGGATTAGATCATTTTCCTCTTCAATTTTTTTCAGTTCATCCTGAATATCTTTGTTCACTTTTAAAGGCAGAAGCGCCGATAAAATTTTCTCTTTTTTCTGGGTTTCGATATAAAGAAGAATCAATTGCATTCTGTTATCCAGCAATTGATCAAGAATTTCAAATATTTCAGATTCTTTACTTTTCGATTTTGCCGAAGCTCCTTTTCGGTAATTATTCACTACAGATTCTTCTGCAGTCGTGGGAAAAGGAAATCCCGGTCTTTTCTGGTGGTAAAAATCCAGAACTTTTGTAAAAAAGCCTCCGATTCCGTTTTTTCCCTGCGCGAAATCTTCAATCTCAATATTTCTTGATTTAAATAATTCTAGCGACTGGGTCGCAAGTTCTATCGCTTTCTTTTTATTCAGTACAATCTCTTTTCGGAGTGTATTTTTAATGTGTTCGTAATTGGTATCATCGAAATCTTTATTGTTTTTAAGATGTTCGTAATGGATATCTTTTACAAATTCTTTCGCCGAATCGTACAGGTTTTTGTTTAAATTAATTCTTTCATTATTCTCAAGGCTGTAATCCACATAATCCATAAAAGAATTAGAAATCGTTTCGTTTTCTCCGATCTGATCCAGCATTTTATCAACTGCTTCAATAAGGAAAGGTTCTGCTTCAATTTCGAGATTGAAATTTTTTGCCAAGCCTAATTCGTAGGAAAAGCTTCTTACAAGCCGGGAGTTGAAGCGGTCAATCGTCCCGATATTCAATGTAGAATAATTGTGAAGCACGTAATCCAGCATTTTTTTTGCACGCTGATGCAGCTCGTCAATCGTTATTTTTAAACCTTCTTGTTCAAAAGCTTTCTGAATATTTTTTAAGTCTCCGTTTTCTGCAAAATTCTCTTTAGAAAAATTTCCCAACCATGATAAAATCCTTTCTTTCATTTCGTTGGCAGCCTTATTGGTAAAGGTAAGAGCCAGAATATTCCGGATCGACTGCTGTTGGTTTGGATATCGAAGACAGATCATCAACAGTCGCTGAACAAGGGCATAAGTTTTCCCCGAGCCTGCAGAAGCGTTGATCACTGTATAAGAATTTTGCATTATTGAATAGAATTGAACCTGCAATTTAGCTAAATTTTAAGGTTAATTTTAACAAATTGGGTGTAGTATTTAACAGTTTTGAAAACAAAATTTAAAAATAAATCCTAAAACACGTTAACTGTGGTTAAACTTACCGTAATATGTAAAAATAATTTTAGTTTTGCTTTATAAAAAATAACCTGTGAAGCTTAAACTATTCTTTTTCTTTTCTTTCGTGTTTTTTATCAACATCCACGCTCAGGAGTATATCTTCGGGAAAACTATCTCGGAACATAATGATGAAATTCCAGATGTTACAGTGATTAATATTAGAACCGACGAAAGGGTGGCGACTAATCGTGACGGACATTTCATGATTTTGGGAAGAGCGGGGGATGAGCTTCGCTTTGTAAAGCCGGGTTTTGAACGTGCCAATAAAAAAGTGACCAAAGAAAATATGAGTTCTCCTATTAATATTACTTTAATTCGTGCTTCCACTTTAATTGCTGAGGTTGAAATTAAAAAAGGTATCACAGGAGATATCGAAATCGATACTAAAAATCTTAACCCTCCAAGAAAAGTGCAAAAACTGAAGAGTGATCTTGCGGCATATATGTCTCAACCATCTGATCCTAGAGTTTTGGCCGCAAGACCGGGAGAATTTGTACAGCCGAAAGGGCAGGGCTTTTCTATCGGAAAGGTAAAAAATAAATGGGACGATGTAGATTTTGCAAATTATTTGAAATATGCTTTGGGAGAAAAATATTTCACAGATTTAAAAATTGAAAAGCCCCTTATCGAACATTTCATTTACTATGTGCTTTCAGGAGGCTTTGAAAGAAAGAAAATCTTAAAATACGGATTCTGCAGTGATGGTGATCTCATGAGGTTCCAAAGAGCTGTCCTGATTCGTGTTTCATCTTACAGGGCTCCCCAGACTCAAAAATAATGATACATCTTCTGAATAATAATCAATGGGAAAATTAAAAGTTTTAATTCTGTTCTTGGTTTTATTATTTAATACATTTTCCTCACAAACGATCAGGGGAAAAATTACCAATGAGGACGGAATGCTGTTGCCCGCTGTTACCATCATCAATATTTCCACAAACGAGAAAACACTCAGCCTGCAGGATGGTACTTTTTCGATCAATGCTGCGGCTGATGACGAAATCAGATTTTTAAGATCAGGATATGAAAGAGCTTCCATAAAAGCAAGTTATGGTTTAAATAAAGAATTAAATATTGTTTTAATCAGGATTATACAGGAAATTGAAGAAGTAGAGCTTTCCAGAATTACCGGAGATCTTACGAAAGATTCTAAAGCAGTGGCAAAGACGGATAAAGGGCAAATCGTAAAAGATGCGGTGGGACTTCCGGAACCTGTTGGGAAGATGAGAGAAGAACCTGCAAAAGTAGGACAGGTTTTACTTCCGATTCTTTTGGGAAATCTGAATGTCCAGGGATTGTATGATCTGATAAGTGGCGATGCAAGGAGAATGAAGCGGCAATACAGATATGATGATCTTCAGGAAGATATTTCATGGATAAGAAACAGGGTAGAGGATGATTATTTTACAAAATTGGGAATTCCGAAAGAAAGAATATCAGAATTTATAGGGTTTGCATTTGAAAGCTATCCGCAGGTACGCACTTTTGTGAGAGCAAAAAATCTGACCGGAGCTCTATCCAGAATGGACGAGGCCATTCCTGTCTATGTCCAGAGAATAAAGGAAAGCAAATTAAATACACCATAAAAAATCCGAAGCCTTAACTTCGGATTGTATTTTAATGATAGACGATATCGTAAATTTCATCTTTAACCTCCTTTACATTTTCAGGGGAATAATTCGCCAGCAACCATAGATCCAAAGGTTTTTTACTTTTTCCGTAGCTGGGCTGCACATACATTTCATCAATAAGGTGGAAGCCGTTGCGCTGATAAAAAGAATAGCGTCTCCGGGCATCGTCGCCTAAATGTTCAGGCTCAATTTCCAAAATGATTTTTGGATAATTTTCGAATAAGTATCGGGTGATGTACGAGCCTAATTTCTGACTTCTAAACTCAGCGAAGACTTCAAAATGCTCCACAAAAGTAAAATGACTCAATTCCCAGATGATGAGGTAGCCGATATTCTTTGCCTCATGCAGTACCGAAATAATTTTCACTTTCGGATTTGAAAAAAGAATAAAAAATTTATCCTGATCCCTTCTTTCATCTTCGGGGAAAGTGCTGCAGTATGAATGAAATATTTCCTGAACTCTGTAATCTTCCGGCGAAGTAATCTGTAGAAATTCCATGTTATAAATCAAAAACATTAGGCCTTCGGGTAATGAAAATATCTTTTACCCAAAGAGTAAATGCCAGCCCAAGATAGATTAAAAAGAAGAAACCGGCTGTAGCAAACGTAGAATAAATAAAAAATACTCTCAGTTTAGAAACAGGAATCCCCAATTTTGCTCCGGTTCTTGTTAAGACACCGAACCATTCTCTTTCCATTTTGTGGCGGATATTATCAAGCATTTGAAGGTTCTTTTAAAATTTTAAATCCAATACCGCAATTTAAGCAATTTTTTTCTTCACAGGAATTTTTAAAATGATAAATAAGACTCTGGCTTTCCAAAGCCGTTTTAGGTTTCAGTCCTAATTTTTTCCAACCGTCGGTAACCGAATTTTTTTCAAACGAAAGATGGTGATAAAAACTTAGAATTTCATCCGCAATTTCTTCATGATGATATTTGTGATAAGTATATTTTAAAGGTAAAATGGTATTTAGAATAATTAATTCAATAAAATCTTTAGAAAGAATTTTTGGCTGATCAACGGTGGATATTTTCCCGAAATTGTAATGGTTATCCCAATATACCGAAGCTTTTATATTTTTAAAAAGTTTAAAAAGCTCTTCTGCATTTTTACTATTGATAATTTTTGAAAACAGATTTTGGTGCTGATGGTAGAGGCTCGCCAATTGCGACAAACGAATTGTTGGAAAATTCGGTGGCCGTAATCTCAGAAATTTAGGATGAAATTTTAATCCTGAAATATTGAATTTCGAGGTAAGGAAATCAAATTCACGCTTCCAGATTTTCATGTGCTGGTCTTCTGGAGTTTCAAGCCAGCCGGAAATTCCGAAAAATAAAGCTTCAAGCTGGGTTTCATTTTGTCGGATTTTATTGATGACCGTAAAGTCAATACTTTCTGCAATTTGCCTGAAAATATAAGCATTGACTTTCAGGCCAAAGGAATAGGCGAGGGAATGAAACAAAATAGCTTCAAAATTATTTTTAAATTGCGACAGGCTGTTTTCAAATTCCACAGATTTTTCTTCTAATCTTTTTAAGACATTTTCTTCGTGAAAATTTATGGGAATTTTTTTCGTATTAAAAATATTTTCACAGGCTATAAATTGATTTCCACTGATTAATTTTTCATATTTCCACATGATATTTTCATCAATATGATTCCTTAGTTGTAAGGTCGGAACATTTTTATTTTTCAGTTCCTCTATTTCACAGTCATTTTGAAAAACAACATGAAGGATAATATTTTGATAATTCGGATCTTGGGAATGGTTGTGAAAAATCCAGTCTGAGGATTTTACGTGAAACTCTATATTTCCGGCTAAAATGATATTGCTGATTTTAATTTTCGCAGTTAAAAAATCCGGCCCCGAATTCGTATTCCATTTTCCGAAATCCAATACTTCAACGGAATTTCCTTCGAGATCTTTGAAGTCGAAATGGGTGAACACTTTATAGTTCCAGAGGTATTGAAGCAATTTTTCAGTCATAAATGTTTTAAACAAATATAAAATAAAATTGTTTCGATTTGTTTCAAATGTTTAAAAATCAGATTGATATGGTATTTTGTTTGTTGAATATGGAAAATAGATTGACAGCTTTAATTAAATTCGATATTTGTGTGAAAAATATTAATAGATTGATGTCTTTCAATGATTAACATAAAAAAAGCAGTTATCATGAGTTGAAAACTGCCTTTTTATCTTTATTTAAACAAAAAGCTATGCTTTTGTCAGCTCGTTTTTGAATTTTTCGATGGTGGTTCTGTACATTTCCTCGTAGATAGGGAGAATATTTTTCAGATCGAATTTTATCGCCTGTTCTTTAGCATTTTGCTTCATTTCGGTCAAAAGTTCATCATTGCTCAATAGTTTGATACAATAATTACTCATGGCTTCCACATTTCCTATTTCTGCCAAAAATCCGGTTTCCCCCTGAATGTTTACCTCGGGAATCCCTCCGGCATTTGAACTGATGACAGGCGTATTAGCAGCCATTGCTTCCAATGCTGCCAAACCGAAACTTTCCTGTTCGGAAGGCAATAAAAAAACGTCGGAAAGCTGAAGAATTCGGTATAAATCATTCACTTTTCCTAAAAGACGAATCTTCGAAATCAGCTCAGGGTTTTCTTCCAAAAACTGATTGATTTTTTCCATATCAGGACCTTCGCCGATAATAATTAATTTAGATTTTACCTTTTTTTCAACATTTTTAAAGATCTGCAACACTTCATCCACACGTTTTACCGGGCGTAAATTCGAAACGTGGATTAAGATCTTCTCATCCGGATTGGCAAATTGTGTTCTCTGGCATTCGTTGCATTCGTCAAACTCAGAATTGTCAATGAAATTGGTAATTACCTGAATTTCTTTTTTGATCTTGAAGAACTGCAATGTATCTCTTTTCAGGCTTTCAGAAACGGAGGTGATCGCATCTGATTGATTAATAGAGAATTCCACTGCGTGCTTGTAGCTTGGGTGCTGACCAACCAAAGTAATATCTGTTCCGTGAAGAGTTGTTACCAAAGGAATATCGTTGTTGTCTTCCCGCAGCATTTGTTTTGCCGTAAATGCTGCATACGCGTAAGGAATCGCATAATGCGCATGAAGTAAATCCAGTTTATAAAGGTTCACAACACGGTAAATCATCGAGCTCAGTGCAATATCATAAGGCTGATACTGGAAAAGCGGATACGTCTGGACATTTACCCTGTGAAAGAAAATATTTGGATTCGTAATGTCTAATCTTGCGGGAAGCGCGTTGCTGATGAAGTGAACCTCGTAACCTTTATTGGCCAGCGACATTCCCAATTCTGTTGCCACGATTCCGCTTCCGCCGTATGTTGGATAGCAAAGTATGCCTATTTTCATTCGTTTATTGTTGTTTTGATGTGTTAAATACTTACACGTTATTTGGCAGTAGCTGGAGCCAGATCGATTCCCATTCCTGCTTTTAATTTATCATTAACCAAGACAGGAAGCCTGCCCCAGATTTTTGTTTTTCCGTTCAATGCATCGGCCGTGGCGTTCATAGAATCATCATTGTTTTCATAAGAAACCAAAACCGTCGAAATTTTAGAAATATCAATGTCTTTCAAAGCATAAGCACTACCGAAAACATTCAAGATAATATTCTGATTTTTTGCCAGATCACTAATAATCTTTTTTGAAGCATCCGAAATTTTATAAGGTTTGTAAGCCGTTGAATTGTCTTTGTGTAAACCTATAATTACGGTAGAATTCGCAGGAATTGTACTGATGTCAATCGCTTTTTTAATGATAATATTTGAACCTAACTGATCCGCAAAAGTTTGATAAGGAGCCTCTTCCAAAGGAACGTAATAGACTTGTCTTCCGCTTATAGGAAGTAGCTTTTTCTCATCTTTCAGTAAAGTTAAAGCATTGGAATATAAATTCTGAACCAGCACCTTATGAGAATTATTATTTAAATCTGAATTGATGTTTTCAGGATTTTTCGGAGTGTATTTTTCTAGACCTAAAAAATATTTGGTTAAAAGAATTTTTTTCACACTTTCTTCCACTCTGGACTGGGAAATTTCTCCGTTGTCAATTGCTTGTTGGATTAATTTTTTACCGCTTGCCACGCCTTGGGAGAATAGCATAATATCGTTCCCCGCCTTAAAAGCCAAGGCATCTAATTCCCCCGGTTTGTATTTATTGGCTACAGCACCCATATTTAAAGCATCGGTGATGATTAATCCCTTATAACCTAATTTATCTTTCAGTAAACCTGTAATGATGTTTTTAGAAACCGAAGCAGGAATACCTTTCCCAGATTCCAGTGCAGGAACGTACAAGTGTGCCACCATCACACCGCCGATTCCTTTATGCATAAGTTCTTTGAAAGGTGACAGTTCAACATTGTTTAATCTTTCTAAATTATGGGAAACAACAGGCAGATCTAAATGGGAGTCTGCGCTGGTATCACCATGTCCCGGAAAATGTTTGATCGCTGCCAAAATATTATTATTCTGAAGTCCATCCGCGTAAGATATCGCCGAATTTACAACATTTTTTACTTCAGAACCGAAACTTCTGTTGCCGATGATCGGATTATTGGGGTTTGTATTGACATCAACCACTGGGGCAAAATCCCAATTAATCCCCATTCTGTGACAGTCTTCTGCAATTTTGGCAGACATCTGGTAAATTAAATTTTTGTCCTGAATGGCTCCCAAAGTCATGGCCCAGGGATACTTATGTGCTGTTGCAATTCTCTGAAAAACACCCCATTCTGCATCCATCCCAATCATCAGCGGAACTTTGGATTTTTGCTGGAATTCATTAACAAGATTAATTTCTCTTGCGGCATCATCCTGCATTAAAATCAGTCCGCCAATTTTATCATTAACGACAATATTTCTTACTGTATTGATCTCATTTTCACCCTTATTAGTGTAAAGGGCAACAATGAAAAGCTGTCCCAGTTTTTCATCCTGAGAAAGGTTTTTATAGGTTTTGTTCACCCAATGATGAGCCTTTTTAAGATCTTCTTTAGAAATATTTTTAGGCTGATACTGAGCTGGTAGTTTTGAACTTAACAATAAGAATATAAAGAGGGAAGTATAGACCAGTTTCTTCATAATTTTTTTGAATAAGAACAAAAATACAATTAAAAAAATGATGAAAACAATGTTTTCGAAATTTTTGGTATATGATTTGAATACGTCTTATAAATAATAAACAACTAAACTTTTATAAAATGAAGAAATTTTTTCCAATTTTACTCGTAGCTTTTGTAAGCTTATTTATATTCAGCTGTAAAGATGATGACACCGATTACGATACATATTCTCAGGCAAGAGATGTTTCCGGATCTTTTACAAGCGCTAATAACTACGGATTTACAGTGCCTATCGGTATTGAATCGACAGATGTTGTTTTAGTATATAGAAGAGATGTAGAGAATGGTAATGCTTGGCAACTTATCCCTAAAACATATTTCTTGTCAGGAGGTAGAGAACTTGATTATAATGCTCTGTTTAACTCTCAGACAGTAGAGATTTATATTGATCCTAGTTTCGATCTTTCTACAATGACAGCTGCTGAGGCTTCAACGTATTTGAACAATCAGGTTTTTAGAGTGGTATTAGTACCGGCAAGTGCTGGAAAAGGTACAACTTCAGTTGATACAAGCGACTATAATGCAGTTGTTAAATATTATAATATTGATGAGTCTAAAATTAAGACTTACAAACTAAATTAAGAATATATCTTTTCAGTTTTTATAATTACAAAAAAAGCTCCGGAATTTTATTTCGGAGCTTTTGCTTTATTTAGTTGTCATTATCATCAAGTAAATGACCAAAATAATCTTTCTTTGTCTGTAAATATCCTTTACTGATTTCGTTGGCCGGAATTTGTAAAGGAATTCTCGAGTTCAGATGAATATTGCTTTCTGTAACGTATTTTACCTTTTCAGGATTATTGGTCAAAAGGTTGATATCTTTTACTCCTAATAAGTTTAAGATTTCAATGGCTACTCCAAAGTTTCTGTCATCCGCAGGAAGGCCTAATTTTAAGTTGGCTTCTACGGTGTCAAATCCTTTTTCCTGTAATGAGTATGCTTTTAATTTATTAATGATCCCTATATTCCTTCCTTCCTGTCGAAGATAAACTATAATCCCTCCATTTTCATGGATATATTTCATGGCAGCATCCAGCTGCTGCCCACATTCACATTTTTTTGAATGGAAAACTTCTCCGGTAATACATTCTGAATGGAAACGCACGTTAACAGGTTTCGAAAAATCTGTATTTTCGGCAACAATCGCCATGTGGGGCATCCAGTCGTTTTCGTTTTCGGATAAAGCTATCATTCGGAAAGTTCCATGCTCCGTAGGAACATTGGATTCCGCCTGAATTTTAATCATTAAATTTCCTAATTAGTTTAATTTCCTTTTATTGAATCTTCAATGGCAGAAATATTGGTTTTAAGCCTTACCAAATATCTGTTGAGAACTTCATTATCATCTTTATTAAGATTCTGTCTCAGTTTTTGTATTTTTTTGTAAGATTTTTCGAAGTCTTTAATGGTTCTGTTTTTTCCGCTCGGATTATTGGCATCAATGGCATACAGATAGTTTTGTAAACTGTATTTTAATGCTGTAATTTCGGTATTTAAAGCTGTATTTTTAAATTGAGGAAAGGTAGCGATAAGATTAGAAATCTCAGAAGCGTTTACATTTTCCTTAATATTAATATCGATACCGTTTTTAGATTTTTTATCCGAATCAGAACCTTTTGCTTCACTATAAAAACTTGTAGACAATGGGGAAAAGTTTGGCTTTTCCGTTGCACAAGAAGATATTATAATGAACAGTACTCCAAAAAAAAATATTCGTTTCATTTCTATTGCCCCTTTTGATAAAGGATTGGGTTAAGACTTTCATCATTGTACATTTTCATTTGTTTGTACACTTTCATCTTAACATTCCCGTTCTCAATATCAGCAAGCAACTGATTGATAGAAGTCGAAAGGTCTTCCTGCTGGGTAAGAAGAACATCTAATTTTGCCTGACAATTGGCTCTGTGTTCTTCTGAAGCAGATTCTCTGTTGGCTTCTAATGACATGTGATAAACCTTTAAAGCAAGAATGGATAGCCTGTCTACTGCCCATGCAATAGTTTCGGTATTAATTTTTGCGTCTGGTTTAGGAGTAATATTTTCAAATTTTTTAAGAAACCAACTGTCGATAAATTCTACCAAATCAGTTCTTTTCTGATTGGAGGAGTCTATCGTTCTCTTAAGCTTAAGAGCTTCAGCCGGATCAATATTTTCATCTCTAATTATATCTTCCAAATGCCATTGAACGGTATCAATCCAGTTCTTAGCATACAAAATTCGTTCCAAAGTGTCCTTTTCGAACGGGTTGTTAATTAGAGTGTTAATGTCATCAGATACGTGATAGTCTTCAATAGACTGATTGAAGACTTTCCATGCAGTCTCTGTAAAATTCATTGACTAATAAAAATTTTTTAGTTGGTAGAAGAGTTATTATTTGTTGTCTTATTTTCAGAACCCGGTTTATCCTCTTCTTTCACCGCATCTTTAAATTCTTTAATACCAGAGCCTACTCCTCTCATTAATTCAGGAATTTTTTTACCTCCGAAAAGTAAAACAAGAAGTATTGCTACGATTAAGATATGTTGCCAAGATAATGACAATATTGTTAATGTATTCATTGCTAAATTTTTTACAAAGTTAGTCTTTTTTTAATAAGAAACCCAACCTAAAGGATCGACTGGTGTACTTCCGTTCCATACCTGGAAATCAAGGGTGTACGTGCCGTCAAAATCCTGACCTATAACACCTACAGGAGTACCTGCTGATACCTGCTGCCCCTTAGAAACGCTTACGCTTCCAAGATTGGAGTAGATGGTAAAGTAACTGCCGTGTTTCAGGATAACTGTTTTTGTTCCGTCACTGTTAGCTAAAACTGATGATACAGTTCCTGGGAATACAGATTTTGCACGGGTTCCTGAGGGAACAGAAATCTTGATACCGTTATTTTCCTCATCAATATTTTTAAATACAGGGTGAGGATGTCTTCCGAAGCGGTGAGTAATCTGTCCTATTCTATCTGCTGGATATCCTAATCTCCCTTTGTTGTCTGCAAAGTTACTTCCGGCTACAGTAGTAACTCCGTAATTGGTCATTGCTTTGGTTTCAGCAGCTTTTTTATCATCTTCTTTTTTCTTTGCCAATGCTGATTCAGCAGCTCTTGCCGCTACTAATTTATCTGCCGCTTCTTTTGCTCTTGCCGCTGCTTCGTCAGATGCTTTTTTAGCAGCAACTTTTCTTGCTTCGTCTCTGGCCGTAGCCTCAGATCTGGCAGCTTCTTCATTACGTTTTCTTTCTTCTTCCGCACGTTTTTCGGCTAATTCCCTTGTTTTTCTTGCCTCGGCTTCAGCTGCTAATCTTTCTTTTTCCAGGGCTTCTGCTCTGGCTTTTGCCTCGGCTTCAATTCTTGCTTTTTCTCTTTCAGCAGCTATTTTTGCTAAGCGTATTTTTTCTGCTTCTGCCTTTTTTCTCGCTTCTTCTTCAGCTTTTGCAATTCTTATTTCTTCTGCAATGATGCTTCGGATCTGTCCCTCCAATGCTTTAGACTGAGCCTGTTTTTGTTTCAGTTCGCCCGCCAGTTTGGATTCATTTTTCTTAAAATCTGAAACCAACTGTTCCTTCTGTGCTCGTTCGGCATTGATGGTGGTTAAATCTTTCTGTTGAGCGACCAATAAATTGGCTTTTTCTTTTACTGAATTTTGCTTTTGAGCAATATTCTGCTTTATTTTAGCAGCTGCATTGGTAATTTCAGCAGCTTTTTTATCCTGATAGTCCGAATATTGTTTTAGATATTGAACCCTTCTGATAGCTTCTCCCAAATTTTTGGCAGAAAGAATAAAGGTTACTTTATTTTGTACCCCTTTGTTTTTGTAAGCATTAACCAAAACTTTTGCATAATTCTCTCTGAGAATCTTTAATTCCCTGTTTTGGCGGTTGATTTCCAGCTGACGAAGATAGATATCGTCCTCAATGAATCTTTTTTCTTTCTGTGTATTGTTGTAAACTTTCTCTCGTAATGCCAGTTTTTTATTAACATTATTAAGATACGCGATGGAAAGTTTAGATTCATTTCTTGTTTTCGCTAAGTCTGTATTTATTTGTGCAATTTGTTTTTTAAGTTCGGCATTTTGTTTTTGCAACTGTTCCTTTTTCTGATTCTGCCCATTGTGGAATCCGAACAATAAAATACCTATTAAAAAGCTAAATTTTTTAATCATTTAATTTCAATTTTCTTGTAACTGGATGGCACAGAATAGGGTGTATCCATCCTCGAAAAGTCAAATTTCGTATTTTCTATTAAAATCTGACTGCTTTTGCTTCCTTTTATAATTATTTTAACATTTTTCGGAAGCTTTACATTATTAGGCTGCAATTCCCAATCGCTGTAAGTGATTTCCATTGAATCGTTGGATTTTGCATCCTTTAAATATACCTTAGTTAGATCAAAATCATCAGAATACTGCATCGTGATTTTGTAGTCTCTTTCGATGTTCTCCGTTAATATTTTAATATTGGAAATAGATTCTAATAAATAGCCATCGCTATTTTTCACGATTCTTGCATTTCTGTTGCTTAACGTGAAAAACGTACGTCCCAGGAGAAGTTTTTCAAGATTTTTATAATCAATGAAATTTACATTTAAAAGATTATTGAGATAATCGAAATCCGAATCAATATAATTTTTGTTGTATTTATCCATGGCTTTAATTCCTTCAGGAGTAATCATCGCTCTGGCTGCATTAAAGAACAGAAAATCGATTCTCGACCAAATTTTTTTATCTGTTTCAATATAGATAACGGCATCGAGCGGACTTACTCTGATATTGTCGGCCGTTATTTTACTGTTGATTTTCAGAGAGGTAAACTCCGGGTGGATATATATTCGCTGATAAAAATCGAGACGGTCTGCCACATTTTTTCCATCGTCGGCAGGATTGTTGGGCTCTGTATTCCCGATCGCAAGACTATCTGTATTCTGGTTCAGCTCACCGGCCACTTTTCTGGCTTTACAGCTGTAGATCAGGATTGTAAAAATAAGTAACGGAATCCACTTTTTCATGTTGAAAATTTGATAAAATGTTGCAATATTAACGCCAAACCACACAAAACATTTTGTGTGGTCTGAATATACTGTATTTATGTTAAATATTTTCTATCTTATAGATTATTTAGACAAAAAATCCAAAACCGAATAATCTCCCAAAGAAATTTCTCTTGCGACTCCGAAATATTGAGCAGAATTCCCGATCATTGAATTGGAAAGATTTCCGTGATTAATTCTTGTATTTTCCTGAATTAATGAGTTTTCAATATTTGAATTGACCACAATTGTATTATTTCCCAAAGAAACTCCGGGACCCACTTTTGAATTTGAAATCTTTACGTTTTCCCCGATAAAACAAGGCTGAATGATCAATGAGTTTTCAATCTGCGCTGAAGCAGGATATTGAGACATTTCTTCTTTTTCGTACTCCAAAATTTTGCTGTTGGTTTCTACCGTAGCATTTTTATTTCCGCAATCCATCCAGTCGTTTACCTTTCCAAGAGTAAATTTTGCTCCTTTTGATCTAAGGTTTTCCAATGCTGTAGTTAACTGATATTCGCCACCGTTCTTAATATCATTATCCATGATATAATTAATTTCGTCCATTAGCTTTTCAGCGCTGTTGAAATAATAAATCCCGATAATCGCAAGATCTGAAACAAAAGTTTTGGGTTTTTCAACAAAATCTGTAATGAAACCGTAATTGTCTAATTTCACCACTCCGAAAGCGGAAGGATCTTCCACACTTTTTACCCAGATTACCCCATCGGAATTTTTGTCTAAAACAAAATCTGCACGGAAAAGAGTATCTGCAAAAGCAATTACGACGTCTCCTGTCATGGATTGCTCTGCACATTTGATCGCATGAGCCGTCCCAAGAGGATCATTCTGATAATAAATACTACCTTTTGCTCCTAATTTTTCAGCGATCTGCACTAAAGATTTTTCAATCTCCGGACCAAAATCTCCAATGATAAAAGCTACTTCTTCAATTTCTTCCCCTGCAACTTTAGCAATATCTTCTACTAATCTCTGTACAATCGGTTTTCCTGCGATAGGAATGAGAGGTTTTGGAACTGTCAGTGTATGTGGACGTAATCTGGAACCACGTCCAGCCATCGGAACAATAATTTTCATAAATGAATTTTAATTTTTAGTTATTTTTTAAGACCTTCTAAGTATTTTATTGATCATGGTTCTTTCATTATAAACAAGAAATGCTATAAATAAAAGAAATAATCCGTTCCCAATTAGAAAATTGGCTCTAAAGTAGTAAAAAGATACCATAGAAATGATAATTGACAAAGAAAGATAAATAGAGATCTTTTTTATATTATAATGAATGGGGTACTGTATTTTTCCCCAGACATAAGAAATAATCATCATGCTGG
Source organism: Chryseobacterium arachidis (assembly GCF_900129245.1). Lineage (GTDB taxonomy): Bacteria > Bacteroidota > Bacteroidia > Flavobacteriales > Weeksellaceae > Chryseobacterium > Chryseobacterium arachidis. The sequence goes on along the minus strand of NZ_FQUT01000002.1, from coordinate 100,356 downwards.
AGTAGGTAATTAATGCGGCAAAGGCACTGGCCCAGTATCCGTATTTGGGGATAAATGTAAAGTTGATGAATATCGTAATAGCCGCCCCAATCAGAGAAATATACAAGCCTACCCGGGTCTGATCCGAAAGTTTGTACCAAATGGATAAATTCAGGTAAATTCCTAAAAATAAAGCACCTAACATCACGAAAGGAATGATTTCGATTCCTTCATAATAAAGAGGATTTTTTAAATATTTTTCAGAAATCCATTGAAGGTTAACCATTAATCCAATATAAATTAAACAGTTACAGATCACAAAAATATCCATTAACACGGCATAGGTTTTATGATTGTTTTTGTCTTTAAAACTTGAGAAAAAATATGGCTCAATTCCCAGTTGGTAGGCCTGCCTGAAAACCGTAATAAATGTTGCAATTTTATAAACCGCACCGTAAACACCAATCTGGTGTTTTGCTTCTTCTTTGGGTAATAAATATTTTAAAAACTGTCGGTCTAATGTCTGGTTGATAATCCCGGCAAGACCTGCAATCATTACCGGCCAGGAATAATTCATAATTCTTTTCCAAAGGCTGAAATCGAATTTACGGAAACTGAAATTCACAAACTCTTTTCCTACAATGGCTAAAGTAATAACGCTTTGCACTAAATTGGCAATGAACACATAACCGACTCCAATTTCAGGATCATATTTAATTCCTAAAATACCATGGGGATAATGTGGAAGCCATTTGATGAAAAATACAACCAAAAAATAATAGACCAAGGACCCGATTACCTTTGAAAGCATATACTGAACAGGTTTTCCTTCGAGTCTTAAAACAGCAGAAGGAATCGTGGAAAAGGCATCAAAAGATAAGATGAAAAGGAAGATCACCAAATAATTAACCTGATCCGGAGTTTCGAAAGCATTGGCAAGATCCTGCCTGAAAACATATCCTAACAGCAAATAAATAAATCCTGTTCCCAAGATGCTTAATGCGCAAGTGGAAACCAATGTTTTCTTATCAATATCACCTTCCTGTGCAAAACGGAAAAAAGAAGTTTCCATCCCGTGGGTAAGGAAAACGGTAATTACTCCGGCAATAGAATACCAATCTACAAAAGGAGAAGAGGCAGACGGTCCGAAAGCTTTTGTAACGATGGGTGCAATAAGAAAGGGGAAAATTCTTACCAATACCGAACTAAGGCCGTATACAGCAGTTTGTCCAAATAGTTTCTTATACAATTTTAGGTTTTTAAAATGCAAATGTAAATATTAGAATTCACAATTTTCTGATTGATGTTTAAAAATCAGTTTTGAAAATATTAAATTTGTGCAATATGAATCTAATCTCTAAAAGAAGTACATGAAAATTCTTATAAAAAATACCCAAATCGTCAATGAAGGAAAAATTTTCTCAGGTGATATTCTTATCGAAAACGATTTAATTTCCAAAATAGACTCCCTGATTTCTGAAGAAGCAGATCAGATTATTGATGGTTCGGGAAAATATCTTTTACCGGGTGTAATCGATGACCAGGTACATTTCCGTGAGCCGGGTTTAACCCATAAAGGCGAAATTGAAACTGAGTCTCGTGCGGCAATTGCGGGTGGAACAACAAGTTTTATCGACCAGCCCAACACTGTTCCGAATGCTGTAACACAGGAATTATTGGCAGATAAATACGAAATTGCTGCTCAAAAAGCCTACGCAAATTATGGGTTTATGATGGGAGGAACGAATGATAATCTGGAAGAAGTTTTAAAAACAAATCCAAGAAACGTTCCCGGAATTAAATTATTTCTAGGTTCTTCGACTGGAAATATGCTGGTTGACAATCCTGAAACACTTGAAAATATTTTCAGCAATACAAAAATGCTGATTGCCGTTCATTGCGAAGATGAAGCGACCATTAAAGCCAATACTCAGAAATATATGGATGAGTATGGTGAAGATATTCCTGTAAAATTCCATCATTTGATCAGAAGTGAGGAGGCCTGTTATAAATCTTCGTCAAAAGCAATCGAATTGGCAAAAAAAACGGGAGCGAGACTTCATGTTTTTCATTTATCAACGGCAAAAGAAACGGAACTGTTCAGAAATGATATTCCGCTAAAAGATAAAAAAATCACAGCGGAAGTTTGCGTTCATCATCTTACTTTTACCAATGAAGATTATGAAACAAAAGGCGGATTAATTAAATGGAATCCTGCCGTAAAAACCCAAAAAGACAAAGACGGACTTTGGGAAGCCTTGTTGGACGATAGAATCGATGTGATTGCAACGGATCATGCGCCCCACACATGGGAAGAAAAACAAAATACATATTTAAAATGTCCTTCCGGAGCGCCTTTGGTTCAACATTCTTTGGTGGTAATGTTGGAAAATTATAAAAACGGTAAAATTTCTTTAGAGAAAATCGTTGAAAAAATGGCTCATAATCCTGCCATTCTTTTCAGAGTGGAAAAAAGAGGTTTTGTGAGAGAAGGTTATAAAGCAGACTTAGTTTTGGTGGATTTAAATGAAAACTGGACGGTAGAAAAAGAAAACATCCTTTACAAATGCGGCTGGAGCCCATTGGAAGGAATGAATTTTCATTCTAAAGTTACCCACACTTTTGTCAACGGAAATCTGGTATATGAAAATGGAAAGATCAATGAACAGAAATTCGGGGAACGTCTGCTTTTTGAAGTTTAGGAATAAATTAGAATACCATCATTATATCAATAGAAGAGCGGATTTTAATCCGCTTTTTTTATTGTATAATATCAAAAATTAGCTTTACCAAAACTTATTTATTTCTCACGCAGATTTTTAAATGAAAAATCCTTGTCAAGGTTCTAAACCTTGACAAGGATTAATTTACTAATAGTTATTAAAAATTAATCAATAGTAATCCCTTCAATCGCTTTTTCCAAAGAATTTTCCATAATTCCCGGAATCGCCAAACCTTCAGCACGGAAAACGCTGACATCCGTTACTCCATAAAATCCAAAAACGTTTTTAATGTAAGGTACATTAGAGTCGTAAATTTGATTAGGACCTTCGGAATAAATATTGCCAGAAGTGAAGGCGATGTATAATTTTTTGTTATTCAATAAGCCTTTTGGACCGTTTTCATCATATTTAAAAGTATATCCTGCTCTCGAAGTAAAATCAAAATAAGCTCTAAGAGTAGCCGGAACCGAGAAATTGTACATCGGAGAATCAATAACGATAATATCTGCTTCCTGTAATTCTGAAATTAATCCCTGAGAATATTCATTGATTTCCGCTTGCTCAGGAGAATGATTTTCTGCCGGAGAGAAAAAGGTGTTGATGTGCACTTCTTCCAAAAGCGGAACTAAGTTTTTTGTCAGATCACGTTCTTTAACAACGGCATCAGCATATTTTTCCTGAATTTTTTTAACAACAGCTTTTCCTAATTTTCTACTTGCAGAAACTTCTGCTCTCGGACTTGTAATGATATGAAGTATATTTTTCATTTTTTTAATGATTAAAATTTCTACAGCAAAATTATGTACATTTGCTTATCAAAAGTAAGTAGTAAACAAAAGGTTAGTAGTAACCTTTAGGTTAGTTAAATTAAAGCTTATGGAAAATACTATTGTTTTAGAAGAACCCATCACTGCACAAAGATGCTCCGAAAATCTTTCCTCTGTGGAAGATGCCATCTATGTTATTGGTGGAAAATGGAAACTGAAAATTATTATCGTCCTTCAGGAAAGTGGGAATATTAGATTTAATGAACTTCAAAGAAATATTCATGGAATTTCGGCAAGGGTTCTTTCCAATGAATTAAAAGATCTTGAATTAAATGGTTTCGTTAAAAGAGTCGTTCATGCAGATCAAACGCCAGTTGTTGTAGAATACATCTCAACGGACTATAGCCGAACATTGAAACCTGTCATCATTGCGCTTTCACAATGGGGGAAAACACATAAAAGAAAGATTAAAGAAGATTTTTAAAATAAAAAAGACTGCAAATCGCAGTCTTTTTTGATTTAATTTCCCACAGATTTCTCAGATGGTTATGTTAAAAATTTGCGTGATCTACAAAATCTGCGAGAGAATTACAAAAGATTCTTCACTCCGCTTTCGCTTCGTTCAGAATGACAGTAACGCGTATAATTTAAATTTATGAAAATTAGCACAATTATATCTAAACAAAATCATTTTTTAGGTTTAGCTCCCATATAAAAACTCAACTTCCCGCCATTCATAATTTCAGAGTGTTTCAATGTAAAGTTTTTAATTTCCTTTCCATTCAAAAGAATTTTTTGAACATACACATTCTTCGGACTTTGATTAATCGCTTCAATTTCAAATGTTTTTCCGTTTTCCAAATTCAAAACAGCATGATCAACAGCAGGACTTCCGATTGCATAATCTTCAGAACCCGGAGCAACAGGATAAAAACCAAGCGAGCTCAAAATATACCAGGCGCTCATTTGTCCTGTATCGTCATTTCCGCCCAATCCATCAGGAGTGGCTTTATATTGCATTTCTAAGATCCTTCTGATCTGTGCCTGTGTTTTCCAGGGTTGTCCTGCCCAATTGTAAAGATAAGCCACATGATGTGCCGGTTCGTTTCCGTGAACGTAGCCTCCGATAATCCCTTCCCGTGTAATATCTTCGGTGTCTGCAAAAAACTCGTCCGGCAAATGCATCGTAAATAATTCATCCAATTTTGCAGCGAATTTTTTCTTTCCGCCCATCAAAGTAATTAATTCATCCGGATTTTGAGGAACAAAGAAACTGTAATTCCAGGAATTTCCCTCAATGAAGCCTTGTCCGTGAGTGCTCAACGCATTAAAATCTTTCTTAAAACTTCCATCCGTCAAACGAGGACGCATAAATCCGACCGTTTTATCAAAATTATTTTTCCAGTTTTCAGAACGTTTGATAAACTGATTGTAAGTTTCCGTTTCGCCTAAATGTTTCGCCAATTGTGCAATTGCCCAATCGTCGTAAGCATATTCCAACGTGTTCGAAACCGAAGTTCCGTTTTTCTCGGCAGGAATGTAGCCCAAATCTATATATTGTCCGATTCCTTCATAATCTCTTTTGTTGGCAGTTTCTACGCAAGCTATTAATGCTGCTTTTTTATCTCCGTCATAATTCCCTTTGATAATCGCGTCAGCAACAACACCCACACTGTGATAACCGCTCATACACCAATTGTCATTCGCGTAATGTGACCAGATTGGCAACATTTTCATAGAAAACTGATCATAATGAGCCATCATCGATTTCACCATATCACCATTTCTTTTAGGCTGAATAATATTAAAGAAAGGATGAAGCGCACGATACGTATCCCAAAGCGAGAAAGTTGTATAATTTGTAAAATTTTCAGCTTTATGAATGTTTTGATCTAGACCTTTATATTCGCCATTCGTATCATTGTAAGTAGTAGGATTGATAAAAGTATGATACATCGCCGTATAAAAATTCGTTTTTTCGGTATCAGAACCTTTGATGATGATTTTATTTAATTCTTTATTCCAGTTTTCCTGCGTTTGCGCTTTTACTTGGTCAAAAGATAAACTTCCGGCTTCTTTTTCTAAATTTTCCAATGCATTGGCTTGACTTACAGGTGATATTGCCAATTTAACTTCAATCGCTTCATTTTCATTCGTATCAAAATCAAAATACATTTTCAGATTTTTTCCTGCAATCTCAGGGAAGTTTTTGGTTTGGTCGAATTTTCTCCAAAATCCACCATAAACTTGCTTTCCGTCATAATTTTTCTGACCGTAAGATTTAAATGGCTTTGAAAATTTCATGGCAAAATAAACTGTTCTTGTTCTTGCCCAGCCGTTTGTCTGTCGGTAACCGGTAATCGTATTTCCGTTTTCTACACGAACGTAAGTCCAGACATTTTTTCCGTCATAGTTGTAAATTCCAGCCATCAAATCTAAGATAATATGAGCCTGATCAGACTTTGGAAAAGTATATCGATGAACTCCGACTCTTGTTGTGGAAGTCAATTCCGCCAAAATATTGTAATCATCCAGTTTCACTTTATAATATCCTGCTTCTGCGGTTTCATTCTGATGAGAAAATCTGCTCCTGTAGCCACTTTCAGGATTTGTTGCTGTTCCTGGATTCAACTGTAATTTTCCGACAGTCGGCATTACGAGAAAATCTCCTAAATCAGAATGTCCCGTTCCGCTAAAATGTGTGGAACTGAAACCTACAATAGTTTTGTCTTCGTAACGATACCCTGCACAATATTTGTAAACATCACCGTTGTATTTTCCGTTCATTTCATAAGAAATAGTGTCTGTTTCAGGACTTAGCTGAACCGCTCCGAACGGGGCTGTTGCGCCGGGATAAGTATGTCCCATTTTTTCTGTCCCGATCAACGGATTAACGTATTGATATAATTTTTCGAATTTTTGAGCTTTACAATATAAACTGAAAAATAAAAGAAATATAAGAGTTCCTAGCCTTCTCATGAATGAATATTTTTTCGGAGATTAAATTTAGATAAAATCGAAGAATAATTGTTTATCGTTTTATTTGTTTAAAATGAAATGGATGAAAATATGCTTTTGGTTAATCGCAAAGGCGCAAAGATTTTTTAATCTTTACTGTTTTAAGGCGCAAGAAAATCAAAGATTTTCGGCAAAGAGTTTATACAATACATTAAATTTTATCGAAGATAAAATCCTTGCGCCTTAAAACGGTTATTTTAAATTAAAATTTACGTCTTTGCGATTAACCAAAAAAAATCACTTCTCAGAAAAACGAAAGCCAATTCCATGCAGATTCTCAATGACAATATTTTCCTGATCGGCAAATACTTTTCGTAATCTTGAAATAAAAACATCAAGGCTTCGTCCCATAAAATAATCATCATCACCCCAAACTGCTTTCAGAATATCCTGCCTTTTCAGCACCGTGTTTTTGTTACGAATGAAATAGAGAAGCAATTCAGATTCTCTTTGGGTAAGAGTAACCGTATTTTTAGAATCCTGTAAGGTGTAATTTTGAGGATCAAAATCGTATTTTCCAACTTTGTATTTTGATGGAGAAATATTTGTTTTCTTTGATCGTTTCAGGAAAACTTCAATTTTTAAAATCAGCTCCTCGATGCTGAATGGTTTTACCAGATAATCATCTGCGCCAATTTTTAATCCTTTGATTCTGTCTTCTTTCAGCGCTTTAGCGGAAATGAAAATGATCGGGATCTCAGAATTTTTTTCACGGATTCGTTCTGCCAATTCAAAACCATTCATTTCGGGCATCATGATATCTAAAAGGCAAATGTCAAAACTTTCATGATTAAAGGCTTCGAACGCAGATTTCCCATCGGAATAACAGGAAATGTCATAATAACTCTCCAGACTGTCCTGAATAAGAAAAGCTATCGTTTTGTCGTCTTCGGCATATAGAATTTTAGATTTTTCCATGAATTGCACATTTAAAATGGTAAAAACAGCGTGATCGTAATTCCTTTATCCGTATTATTTTCAACTGAAATTTTCCAGTGATGTTGCTGGACGATCTTTTTTACATAAAATAATCCGAGCCCAAAGCCATTCACCTCATCACTTTTGTTGGTATTTACCCTGTAAAATTTATCAAAAATATGAGGAATATTTTTAGCCGGAATTCCTATTCCGTTGTCTTTAAACTTTAAATATAAACCTTTTGAATCTTTAATGGAAGAAATTTTAATAGTCGGCTGTGTGTCACAATATTTAATCGAGTTGTCTAAAATATTGTAAATGATGTTGGTAAAGTGAAATTCGTCAGCAATAATAGAATCAGTACTATCTATGTCTACTGCAATAGAAAGATTCTCATTTTTATGCTTGATGGAATCAGCAATTTCCTGGATAAAAGGCAATAAAACAATTCTTTGAGGTTTTAAAGACAGGCCGGAAGCATCATTTTTAGCAATATTCAATATTTTTTCAATATGATTATTAAGCTTATGACTTTGGTCGGTGATGATCGATGTGTACGTTTTTAACTTTAGATTTTCTTTAATAAGATCTTGCTTTGTCAATGCTTCGGAAGCCAGAAGTATTGATGAAAGGGGAGTTTTGAACTCATGCGTCATATTATTGATAAAATCCCGCTGCAGTTCTGAAAACTTTTTCTGCTGAATAATCGTATAAATCGAATAAACATAGACCAAAAGAATAATAATCAAAGCAAATGTAAGCAAATACCAAAAGCGTAAAGAACTGATGAGATATGTAGCTTTATCCGGAAAACGTATCGAAAAATAATACACCAGATTTTTGTGCTTTGGAAATTTAATAGCCTTGTTAGGACTTTCCTGATGCTTAGACACATATTTTCCATACATCATTTTATCACTGTGGCAATTGTATAATGCGTAAACATAATCGGTATTTATTTGCAGCCGTGTAAATTCAGTTTTCAGATAGTGTTCCAGTACAGCAGGGTGGAATTCGTTGTTAATATTAACTACGTAGTAATCGTTAGAAATATTTTTTACGGGGCTTTCCGTAAAAGAAGCTTCCCCTCCGGATAGCTTTTCTACCACCTCCATTAAAGCAATGTTTACTTTTTGGTCAAATTTTTCATCCTCAAGATTATAAGCTTGCCGGGTCCACAAAAGCTGTGCTATTAAAATTCCGATAATAGCGACAAACCCGAGGGTAATGATAATATTGAGCTTTTTTATTTCCATTTTACAGAAACAATATTATCCAAAAATATCTATTAATCTTTTATCATTAACAACTTATTAACAAATGTTTGATAGCAATTAACAAGTCGTATTCATATTCCTCTTACATTTGCGATAACAAAAGATATCGGTTCTTTTAACTATTAAAATTTATACTCATGAAAAATTTAAAAATTACAGCTCTTTTAGCAGTTTTGGCATTTTCTCCGTTTTATGCAAATGTATTTCCGACTGACAATGCGCCAGTAGTAAGAATGCTTGCAGACGTTACCTGGAAATCAGAATCTATCGATGTAGGGAATATTCCTCAGGGAAAACCAAAGTTAATCAGATTCGAATTTACCAATACTTCAAAAAAGCCAATCATCATTGAGAATGTGGCACCATCTTGTGGATGTACAACAGCAGACTACACAAAAACTCCTATCCTTCCGGGGAAAAAAGGATTTGTTGAAGCGAGCTACAATGCGGCATCAGCAGGAGCTTTTATGAAAACAGTAAACGTTACAACTAGTGACAGCAAAACGCCAAAAACACTTACCTTCAAAGGAACTGTTGTTGCTTCTTAATTTGGATTAAATTTAATCTTGTTCAATATAAAAACAGCCGGATAAACTATTTATCGGGCTGTTTTTGTTTTTATTGGGAGCTATTTCCAGCTATCCACTGTATCTTTTTTGTTACGGCTTCCGCTTCGCTCCAGCCGCAACAAAAAAGGATGCCGTTCCTATCTGGGCTAGGAATTTGCGACTGTTAAGAATAATAAACCTCATAGGTTTTCAAAAACCTATGAGGTTTGAGCCCACAAAATTTATCAATCTTTCAGGAATAGCCACATTTTTGTAAACTTTGAATTCTTTCACAACAAATTCTTTGGAATCTTTTGCGGTAAAAATAAATAACTATTTACAGCATTATTTCTCAAATCATTTTATCGTATCACGTTTCAATATTTATTATTTTTAAGAAAAAATAAAACGTATGAATCTTTATACACAACCCATGTTGCGTGAAGACGCACTAAAAGATAAAGTAGCCATCGTCACGGGCGGGGGGAGCGGTCTTGGAAAAGCAATGACCAAATATTTCCTTCAGCTAGGCGCAAAAGTAGTTATCACCTCCAGAAATATAGAAAAATTACAAGGAACTGCAAAAGAATTGGAAGACGAAACTGGCGGAAAAGTTCTTTGTGTTGCGTGTGACGTGAGAAACTGGGATGAGGTAGAAGCCATGAAGGAAGCTACATTAAAAGAATTCGGAAAAATTGATATTCTACTAAATAATGCGGCCGGGAATTTCATTTCGCCAACAGAAAGATTAACACATTCTGCATTCGACTCAATTTTAGATATTGTATTAAAGGGAACAAAAAACTGTACGCTTTCCATCGGAAAACACTGGATCGATTCAAAAACTCCGGGAACGGTTTTAAATATTGTTACGACTTATTCATGGACGGGTTCTGCTTATGTCGTTCCATCCGCTTGTGCAAAAGCCGGGGTTTTAGCAATGACGAGATCTCTCGCGGTTGAATGGGCAAAATATGGGATCCGTTTCAATGCAATCGCTCCGGGACCTTTCCCTACAAAAGGGGCTTGGGACAGATTGCTTCCGGGCGATTTACAGGAAAAATTCGATATGAGAAAAAAAGTTCCTTTACGAAGAGTGGGAGAACATCAGGAACTGGCGAATCTTGCTGCCTATTTAGTTTCCGATTATTCCGCTTATATGAATGGAGAAGTGGTAACAATTGACGGCGGAGAATGGTTGCAGGGTGCGGGAGAATTCAACATGCTGGAAGATATTCCTCAGGAAATGTGGGATGCTCTGGAAGCAATGATTAAAGCAAAAAAGTCAAATTAGTATTAATTTTAATTATTAAGAATTATTTTAAGGAGTTAAGATTAATTAATGCGTTTGTCATTCAGGAATAAAGTGGAGTGAAGAATCCATTATCGTTTGTAGAGATTCCTCCTTCGTCGGAATAACATTGTGTATAAAAATTTATTTGAACATCCTTTATTGATCATACTTGGGTTTTAGCCACGAAGAGCACTGAAGATTTCACAAGGAACACAATATTTGTGGGCTTTGTGGATAACCTTAGTGTACGTTGTGGTAAAAAAATAATCATGATTACAGCAAGCGATATTTAATTATGGCATATTGCGGATAATCAGAAAATGTAAAAGGGTTTTCTATTTTAAAAAATGTAAAACCCTTTTAAACAAAGCAAAAAGTAGGTTCTCTATCGGGGAATCTACTTTTTTTATTTGGGTGATTTTACGGTTTAAGTTTAGGTGAATTACTGAGCTTCCTCACTGTGATGCAATATAAATTTGCAGTAGAAATTTTTAATAACCTAAACAAACCAAAACATGGAAACATTAAAGTCAGTGTTGGAAGCAAACCACACAAAAAAAACAAAAAATGAATTAATTGACCTTTTAACAGGTTTAGAAAAATCATTAACTCCTGCAGTTTACGAAAAAGTTTCAGGAATCGAAACTTCTGAATTGGCAGGTCTTTCAAACAAAGATTTATTAAGCATCATCGAAGATTTCAAGAAAAACTACGATGAGAAGTGGGAAAAATCTTTTGCAAGTGTATCTACGGAAGTTTTAAAAATGATCGCAGGAAGAATGGCTGCTGATGATCAGGTTTTCAAAACTTCGGGAGCAGAAAGTGCAGATTTTGCCGCGGAGTTGGGAAGCATCGATTTCGCAAAAATCATCGGAGGACCATTGAACGCTTGTGTTACCGCTCAGTCAAACGCTTCAATCAGTACAGTAAACTTCATCAAAGAGGTTGGTTTCGAAAAGGATGGAGACGACGACAAACTTCGTATGGCAGAATTCAAGTACAAAAAACACGTTCCAAATCCTGAGTACAAAAACGAAACAGACACTCCGAACGTAGATCCTACAATTGAACAGGATGTTGAAATTTCAGTTCCTTTCATTGCCTTATTGAACGTTCCAAGCTTCAGAATTGAAACTTGCGAGGTTGATTTTAACGTAAAATTAAATTCAACGTACACGAAAGACGTAAGCGATGAATTCGGGATTAAAGCCGGAGCTTCATGAGGTTTCGGACCCGTGAAATTCAATGTAGATGTTTCTTACAAGAGAACTTCAAGCACAGGAATTAAAGTGGAAAAAGAATATTCTCTTGGAGTGAAAGTGAAAGCTACCAACGACGAAATGCCTGCAGGATTGGAAAAAGTTCTTGGATTGCTTGCTCAATAAAAACTTTTGCGAGACATGATCAAATTATCAGATTACCTGGATTATCTCAATAATGAGATAATTCAGGCTCGTAAAAAAGCAGACGAAAATGCTGTTATGATTGCAAAAGAGTATGCACAACACGAGTATTTAAAGTATTTTAAAGTTCCGAGATATTCGCTGCCGAGTGTGAAAATGGATATTCCCATCAAAATCACCGATATCGATTCTGATGCGGACAGGAATTTTAAATTAGATGAAACCAAGTTTGTTCAGGATGTTAACGAAAGAATTCTTCTGATTAATAAACAGAAACAATTTAATATTCAGCCGATTTCAACCAAAAATATTCAGACTGAAGATTTTAAAGTTTTGTTGAATGGAGTAAGAGCCGGGGGAATTTCATCGGGCAAACTGTCCACCACTACAACCCAGACGCCGGATATTAAACTTCCTACAAGAGCTATTGCTGCCAATATACCAAAACCGATGGAAAGACCTATAGAAGGCACTTCTACGGAGGCGGAGTCTGAAGCGTTGCAGGTCATTTACAGGGATGTTTTAAATAGATACACCTTAATTAATTCAAAATTAAACAATATCTACATTGATCCGAATACCAATTCTGCTGAAGATAAGGATAAACTATTCATCAATCTTCATGTGGAAATGGAAGAAGAAGGTATCAGAATCGTCTCCTACACCGATAAAGACGGAAAAACAGTCGAACAAATAACTTTCGAATAATGCAGGAACTCGTTCATCATACGATACAGAAAATTAAGGAATTACTTGAGCATTTTAATAAAGTTCAGGAGCTTTATCTGTTAAAATCTTTTGATTTTGATGGACAGTTTGAAGCGTTCCTCAACGAATTTTTAGGATATTTAAGAACAAAAGGGAATACCACTTACGAATCAGAAGTCTTAAAAGTCATGAATATGCTTGCTACGGTGAAAAGAGGTTTTAATCCTGTTCAGATGGAGAAAATGACATCCGGAAAACGTGAAACACTTTGGGGTTTTTCATTTAACGGGATGGAAACCATTCACGGATTTTTGATGGAAATGTACGCGAAAGAAAAAAAGAAACTTGACGAAGCTGAAGAACTGCTTTCGGGGTTAATGGTTTCATTATATCAAAACAGTGTTCTGGATGATGATAAAGTAAAAGATCTGAATTCTGTCTCTAAGATTGAAATATTCTGGAATTCTTTAGTTAATCATAATACACAGATTTCCGGGATTAATAAAAAACTAAGATTAAGCATGATTTCGGAAGATATTTTCTTATTGCTTGAAAAAATCCTTCTAAAATTAATCTAATCTGTAATAGGTAATAATTTAAAATCTTTGTGTCCTTATTTAAGTGAAACGTCTTTGTGAAACTTAAAAACAGTTAGTTGTAAAAAAAGACTTTGTGGTCTTTGCGTTAAAATTAGAAACGTACAATAGACTTAAAATCACTTTGAAAAACAAAAACCATGGAAAAAGAAAGATACATTGTTGTTCTTGAAGATCAGCAGAAAAATTCCCTCAAGAAAGTTGAGAATGAGCTGGAAGTTACCATTACCTCATCAGAATTTCTTTCGTCGGAAAACCGGTCTCATGATATCATTGATAATGATAACGGAGTTCTCTATAAAAATTTAGGAATTCTTGTTGTCGAAAATATGAATGAGGCACAACTGAAAAGTGCTGTAAAAAACGATTCTAATCCGATCGTTTATTTTGAAAAAGAAAGAGAATTTTTTTCGGCTGATGAATTATCAATTATTAATGAATTGAAAAAGCAATCAACAGATTTGGCAAACAAAATCACCGAGCTGGAAAATTATATTATAAATAAACCGCTGCCACAAAAATCTTTGGTAGAAATGGAATGGGGCTTGAAGGCGCTCGGTCTTGGAAATTCCCTGTATACGGGAAAAGGTGTTGATATCTGTATTCTGGATACGGGTCTGGAATTATCACACCCTGATTTTTCAGGCAGAGGAATTGAAGGAAAATCTTTTATCGCCGGAGAAGACTGGAACCGCGATCCGAACGGTCACGGGACACATTGCGCCGGAGTGGCCACCGGAAATATCAGGCTCGATAACGGAAAACGTTACGGAATTGCAAAAGATGCCAATTTAAAAATCGCAAAAGTGCTTTCCGATGCAGGAAAAGGAACAACAAGTAGTGTGATTGATGCAATTGACTGGGCGATTACCAAGAAATTCAGAATTCTATCTCTTTCACTGGCTTCTGCTGTGAAATTGAACGATGCGCCTTCACCGCTTTTTGAAACCGTTGGGGCAAGAGCATTAGAAAATAATTGTGTCATCATTGCAGCAGCGGGAAATGACAGCAGCAGACCTTCCGTACCGAAGCCTGTTTCAATGCCTGCCAATGCCGCTTCGATCATGGCAGTTGGAGCCATCGACGGGCAAATGAAAATTGCTAAATTTTCCAATGCAGGACTGAATCCATCAACAGGTGGAAATGTCAACATTTGTGCTCCGGGCGTTGATATCTTTAGTTCCTATCCTAAAAATTCGAAAAACAAAAGCGGTAATTACTATGCGATGAGTGGAACGAGTATGGCAACGCCACACGTGTCGGGGCTTGTTGCGTTGTATATGGAACAGTTTCCTGAAAAAACGGCGAAAGAAATCTGGGAATTAATAGAAACCAAAGCAAAACCGATCGAAGGTCTGAAGTACAGAGACATCGGAAGCGGATTAATACAGGCATAAAAGATGAAAACATATTTGGCGGTACTTAAAAAAGACATTAATATTAAGCATCTGGAAGCAGAACTTAAAAAGAAAAATATCAAACCGGCCGCTCACTACAAAACAATAGGGGTAGTAAAATTAGAAAGTGAAAAGCCGGTTTCTCTAAAAGATTTTGAAGCATATTTTCATTCGATAGAGGAAGATAAAGAAATTTAACAATATAATTAATCAATAAGGCTTTTCTGTTCAGAGAAGTCTTATTTTTGTTTACTTTGTTAATCAAAAAATAGCGACATGAACTTTAGAATTCCAACCCTCGTTTCTGCTTTGGCGGTGGTGTTTTTTTCACAATCGGCATTGGCTCAGGAAACTCCAAAATATGACTATGTAGAAGCTTTTAAACCATTTTTTTATACCCAGACAGGTACGCCAACAAGGTCTGCCAGCGGACAACCGGGGCACGCATACTGGCAAAATTCGACGGATTATAATTTAGATATAAGCCTTAATGAAGCGAAAAATGAACTGACAGGAACAGCAGAAATCACCTATACCAACAACAGTCCGGATAAACTGGAATTTTTATGGCTGCAATTGGATCAGAATTTATTTGCTAAAGATTCCAGAGGAAATGCAGTTGTTCCAATGTCAGGAAGCCGGAACGGTGCACATGGTGAAGAATTTGACGGTGGTTACCAAATAAAATCTGTAAAACTGGATGGAAAGGATGTGAAATATACAATCACAGATACAAGAATGCAGATTGATCTTCCTTCAGAGCTGAAAGCGCAGGGAGGAGTTGCGAAAATTAAAATTGAATATTCTTTCCTTTCTCCAAAATACGGTTCCGATAGAATGGGAATCCAAGAGACGAAAAACGGGAAAATCTTTACCATGGCGCAATGGTATCCGAGAATGTGCGTGTATGATGATGTCATGGGATGGAACACGTTGCCTTATGTCGGTGCCTCCGAATTTTATCTGGAATACGGAAATATCACTGCCAATATTACGGTTCCGGCTAATCATTATGTTGTGGCTTCAGGAGAGTTATTGAATTCAAAAGAAGTGTATTCAAAAGAAGAAAATAACCGTTGGGATCAGGCAAAAAACAGTGATAAAACCGTAATGATCCGTTCTGAATCTGAAATCGGAAAAAATCAGCAGTCTGGAACGAAAACTTGGAAGTTTAAAATCAATCAGGCAAGAGATTTTGCATGGGCTTCCTCTCCGGCTTTTATTCTGGATGCGGCAAGAATTAATCTTCCGAGTGGTAAAAAATCTTTGGCGATTTCAGCATACCCTGCAGAAAGTGCTGGCGAAAAAGCCTGGGGAAGATCTACCGAATATACAAAAGCTTCTATTGAACATTATTCTGCAAAATGGTACGAATATACCTATCCGGCAGCAACCAATGTTGCAGGAAATGAAGGCGGGATGGAATATCCGGGAATCGTTTTCTGCCATATGGACTCTAAAGGTGAAGGCCTTTGGGGTGTTACCGATCACGAATTCGGGCACAACTGGTTTCCGATGATTGTGGGTTCTAATGAAAGATTATTTGCTTGGATGGATGAAGGGTTCAATACTTTTATTAATGAACTTTCAACGGAGGCTTTCAATAAAGGTGAGTATTACGAAAAGAAAAATATTGCACAGATGGGAGCTTTTCTGATGAATGACAATTATGAGCCTATTATGGTAGGACCCGACAATATGAAGGAAAGCAATATCGGAGTACTAGCTTATTTTAAGCCCGGACTTGGATTGGGAGTTTTAAGAGAGTCTATTCTTGGTCCTGAAAAATTTGATAAGGCTTTCAGAACTTATATTAAACGTTGGGCTTTTAAACATCCAACACCGTGGGACTTCTTCCACACCATGGAAAATGTTTCAGGAGAAGAGCTGAACTGGTTCTGGAGAGGTTGGTTTATCAACAAATGGAAAATCGATCAAGGTGTGAAAGACGTTAAATATGTAAACGGAGATTTTAAAAACGGAGCTCAGATTACGGTTGAAAATATTGGTCAGTTGCCGATGCCGACAATGGTTCAGGTGAAATTTAAAGATGGGACGGAAAAGATTGTGAAATTACCGATTGAGATCTGGAAAAGAAATACGGAATGGACATTTAAGTTAGATTCAGATAAAGAAATCGATCAGGTAAAATTGGATCCTAACTCTAAAATTCCTGATTCTGACCCTAAAAATAACGGATGGACTTCCGCGCAGGCAAAACCTGTAGAAAAGATTAACGTCAAAGAGTTTGCAGGAACTTATGGAAGCAAAGATCTTCCGGTGAAGATTACATTTTCTGAAAAGAATAACCAGCTTTACGGTCAGGCAACCGGGCAGCCGGAATTTCCTTTGGAATATACAGGGAATAATACGTTTACCTTTGAACAGGCACAGATTTCAATGACGTTCAGCAAAGATAAGAAGACCATTACTTTTAATCAGGGTGGAAGAGAATTTAAATTTAATAGAGAATAAATTTTTAACGCTTGGTTTTAAGAATGAAACCATCCTTGTCGAGATTTTAAACCTTGACAAGGATGATAAAAATAGAAAAGTTCAGGCTTCGGAAATTTCTCCGGAGTTTTTTATTTTTAATTGAATTTAACATTAAAATTTCCGATTGTGAAGGCTGCCTACGAGAGAAGCCTTACTTTTGTTCCTTTATTAATTAAAATGTAGAATTATGAATTTCAGATTTTCAATCGTATTTCTGATGGCTTTTGCATTAGGGTTTTCACAGGACCTTAAAGTGATGAGCTTCAATATCAGACTGAATGTAGACTCCGATAAAGAGAATTCATGGACGAACAGAAAACAGGAGGTGGCAGATTTACTGACATATTATCATCCCGATTATTTTGGTGTTCAGGAAGCACTTCCGGATCAGATGAAGGATATTAAAACAAGTCTAAAGAACTACGATTATGTAGGTGTTGGAAGAGATGACGGAAAGGATAAAGGTGAATTTTCTGCTATTTTTTATGATACAAACAGGCTTCAGATAGTAAACTCGGGCACGTTCTGGCTTTCTGAAACACCTGAAAAACCATCAAAAGGCTGGGATGCCGCTTTGAACAGAATTTGCACCTATGCTGTTTTCAAAGATAAAAAATCAAAAAAAGAATTCATGGCGCTGAATCTTCACTTCGATCATATCGGAAATATAGCGAGAGTGAAATCTTCTGAATTAATTTTAAAGAAAATCAAAGAAATTAATCCTAAAAATCTGCCGGTAACGGTGAGCGGTGATTTTAATTTAACCGAAGATTCTGAACCGATTAAAATTATGTCTCAAAACTTACAGGATACTTTCTATCATTCTGAAACGAAACATTACGGGCCAAAAGGAACGTTCACTGGTTTCAACGTAAATGAAGTTCCGAAAGACAGAATTGATTATATTTTTGTGAAAGGATTTAAAATCAAATCTCATCGACACATCAACGACAGAAGAGAAAATCTGTTGTATCCGTCGGATCATTTTCCTGTACTGGTAGATTTGCAGTTTTAAAAGTAAGTAAACTTTATGCTGTTTTATTGTAACAAATACTTCTAAATGGTTACTAATATTTTAAACTAGGATTAAATTTTACAGCTTTAATCTATTTAGTAAAAAATAACTATTAAAATCTCTACAATGAACAAAAAAAATCAAGGCTTTATTTTCTTAGGCGTAATGTTTGTCTATAGTCTGTGTGTATTTTTCAAAAGATTAGAAAACCCAAACGACTGGAGATTCTATGCGGCAGCGGCAGGTCTTGCATTTTTTAGCATTTTAGTAGGTTTAAGACTCAAAAGTTTATTGAAGAAAACAGATAATGTTTAAAAATAATTCCTTTTTGGGACCACATATATATTGAAAAATATTTTCTGGTGATTTTGAACAAGAAAAATTGAAACGGTAATAATTTTATTGCCGTTTTTTGTACTTTTATATTTGATTAAATACTGATTTAAAAAGACTTTAATGAGAAGATTGATTTTGGGTGTAATGCTTTTGGCTTCATGGCAATTTTCCGCACAGGAACTGTATATGCCGAGAAATATCAGGAAAGCATACGAAAACGGAACGCGTGACTTGTCGGGTGCTCCTGGGAAAAATTATTGGCAGAATAAAGGGATTTATAATGTTGAGGTAAAAGTAGATGCCAATTCGAAGACCGTTTCAGGAAAAGAAACCATTGTCTATACCAACAACAGCCCAAATGACCTCAACGAACTGGCGATAAGGTTCGTTAATAATTTACACAAACCTCAGGCTCCGAGATCAGGAGTGGTTTCTAAAGATTTTCTTTCGTCGGGTTTACATATCAAATCATTTATTGTAAACGGTGAAAAATATGCTGTGAACAGCGATGATTGGGGGACTGTAGAGAAAGTGAAACTCAATTCAGTTTTGAAATCTAAAGCAAAAGCTGAAATCAAAATAGAGTGGGAGTATCCATTATCTGTACAAAGTGGAAGAGAAGGACAGATTGATCCTGAAACCTTCTACGTGGCGTATTCTTTCCCAAGAGTTTCCGTTTATGACGATTACAATGGCTGGGATATGCTTCCACATTCCGACAGACAGGAGTTTTACAATGATTTTAATGATTATAGTTTCGCCATCACAGCTCCGAAAAATTACGTAGTTTGGGCAACGGGAGATTTTCTGAATCCTGATGCTGTGCTTCAACCGGAATATCTTAAAAGATATAAAGCTTCGTTAAAAAGCGATAAAGTTATACATGTCGCAACGATGAATGAGATGAAATCCGGGAAGGTAACCAAGCAGAATAAGTGGAACGTCTGGAAATTTAAAGCCAACAATATTACAGATTTCTGTTTTGCTTTAAGTAATCATTACGTTTGGGATGCGGCAAGTGTTCAGCTGAAAACAAAAAGAGCAAGTGTACAGGCCGGATATAATTTTGATGCAAAGGATTTCGAACATTATGTAGAATGGATGCAGTACAATCTGGATTGGTTCTCAAAAAAATGGCCGGGTGTGGAATATCCATACAATGTAATGACTGCCATTCAGGGGTACGCAGATATGGAATATCCAATGATGATCAACGATACCAGTATTCCGGATGATTTTCAGGATGCAAGGCTGACGGCAGATCACGAAATTGCACATACTTATTTCCCTTTTTATATGGGAATCAACGAAACGCGTTACGCTTTCATGGATGAAGGCTGGGCAACCACTTTGGAATATTTAATCGGAATCGACGAAAACGGTGAGGCCAAAGCTGAAGAATTTTATAAAAATTTCAGGGTAAAAAGATGGATCAACGATCCTTCTGCGGAGCAGGACCAGCCGATCATTACGATGAGCACGCAGGTAAGCGGAGCAGGATACGGAAACAATTCCTACGTGAAAGCTTCTTTATCATATTTAGCCTTGAAAGATTATTTAGGAGATGATCTGTTTAAAAAAGCATTGCTGCATTACATGAATAACTGGAACGGAAAGCATCCGATTCCGTGGGATTATTTTAATTCGATGAATACAGGTTCGGGTAAAAATCTGAATTGGTTTTTTAATAATTGGTTCTACACCAACAATTACATAGATTTAAAAGTTACGAACGCAGGCCAGATGAATGACCTTTTAAGTATCCATGTGGATAACGTTGGAGGTTTTGCGATTCCTTTTGATACGGAGATTAATTATGAAGACGGAACGGTTGAGAAACTGCATTTTTCACCGGCTGTCTGGGAAAAAGATCAAAAGAAAGCCCTGGTAACGGTTCCGATCAAGAAAAAAGTAAAATCGGTGAATCTTGATGGTGGTATTTTTATGGATTACACACCAAGCGATAATTCTAAAAATTTATAAATGAAAAGCCTTCCAACGAGGGCTTTTTTAGTTTGTTGAAACCAAATGAAAAAAGCCACCTTTCAGGATAGAGAAAAAGTAGTTGATATTTTGAGTCAGGCTTTTATTGATGTTCTGATTCCCAATTCTATCAATTTTGTCATAAAAAAATCCGGCGACAGGTCTAAAAGATTAAAGGCATTAATGGAATTTCAATTTGATATTTCGATGCTTTATGGAAGTGTGTTTCTAAGTGATGATGAGAAAGGCTGTATTGTATATCTGGATAAAAAAGGTTTTGGTGTCAAGAAAATTTTACTGGAAATAAAGCTTCTCTTTAATTGTATCGGAATTGAAAATGTTTTTAAAGTTGTAAAACGGGAAAAATTGCTCAAACGGTTTCATCCCCGGGAAAAATTTGTTCATTTGTGGTTGATGGGTGTTCTTACCAATCATCAAGGAAAAGGAATCGGGACAAATCTTTTAAAAGAATCACTGAAAATATATGAAGGAGAATTAGTTTACGTGGAAACAACAACTCTTGAAAACAGAATATTTTATCAACAAAATGGCTTCGAAATTTTCCATGAAACTTTTGAGCTTGATTATCCATTATATTTTTTAAGCCTTAAATAAAAAATAACCTTTTCAAAAACGAAAAGGCTATTCTGAGTATTCATACAGTTTTTGATATTTAATAAACTCTTAATCCGGATCTTGCTCCTGAAGAAGCTACCACGGATTGCATTCTTGTTTTTTGTCCTCCTGAGAACATAAACATGGCTGCATCATCAACATAATCCATGTAATTCATGAACATTACCGATCTTTGAACTCCGCTGCAGGTATTCAGCAAAGGATAAGTCGGCTTTCCGTAGTTGGCGGTTGTCTGTGTCGGGGTATCTGCAACGAGATCGTTTCCACAGTTGGCATCTCCCCAAATGTGTCTCAGGTTCAGATAATGCCCAACCTCATGTGTTGCCGTTCTTCCTAAATTGAAAGGAGAAGAAGCTCCTGTTTTGCCAAAGAACGGAGCGGCAATCACTACACCGTCGTTCCACAGACCTGCGGATTCAGGGAAGGTGGCATAACCTAAAATAGTCTGTCCCTGGCTTGTCATTTTACCTACCACCCACATATTCAGATAATTTGTAGGATTTGTAGCGTCAAGACCTCCCGTAGATGCTTTTTTCATGGCATCATTTGTTTTCCAGCTTTTGGTATTGGTTTTCTTTCTGATCGTATTTGCTAATCTGAACTTAACTTTTGTATCTCCGGCACTTACCGCCTGAAACTCGGTTGGAATGTTATTGATATCACTGTTGGTTGCGGTAAAATCTGCATTAAGAACGGCAATTTGCTCTGCAATTCTGGCGTCTGAAACATTTTCAGCTGTTGTATTGTAAAGGACATTTACAACAACGGGAATTTCTACCGTTCCGTCGGCAAGCACTTTTCCCAATTTCAGATCATTGGCAAATTTTTCCGTGTTGGTTTCCAAAGCGGCGAATTTTTGTCTTAGCTCAGGATTGTTTTTTAAGGCTTCCTGTCTTATTTCTTCAGAGGCACATCCTCTTTTCGCTACATCTGGCGTAGCAGAAGGTGTTTCTAATTCTTGTTGATTGGTGATGTTGTCACTGTTACAGGATGATAAGAATCCTAAAGCAAGGATTCCGATTAATAATTTTTTCATAACCGTTATTTTTTAAAATTTCAGACTATGAATTTATATGATTTTGAATTAATTTGCAATAATTATTTTAAATATTTAATGTGAATAATTTAATTAAATGATTGATTTGGTATTTTGTTTTTACTTAATATAATTATTGTTTGTTATTATGTTAAGTTTAATTGTTGTTGTTTTTATGATAAGTAAAGTTGTTTTTAATAGGATTTCAAAATAGAATGAAATCCTTTCCATGAGAGAAAAGGATTCATTTAAAGTTAAAATATGAGTGAATGTATTTTGTAAATTAAGATTCTGCAAAGCCATTCTTGATGGCAAAAACAGCAAGACCTACACGGGTTTTTAAATCTAATTTATCACAAAGCTGATCTCTGTAGCTTTCCACAGTTCTTGGGCTACAGCACATTTTGTCGGCAATTTCTTTGTAGCTGAGTTCGGTTACGGTGTATTTCAAAAATTCTTTTTCGCGGTCGGATATCCTTACATTGTTTCCTGAATCTTCATTGTTCATATTCGAAAAAATGATCTTTGAGGCCCATTCCGGATAGAAAAATCCATCGTTATTGAGCTTTATCAGAGCATTTTCAAGTTCTTTTGGGTGGGTATTTTTCAGAAGATATCCCTTGGCTCCGTTCTTGATCATTTTAATGACACTTTTGTCGTCACCCTGCATGCTTAGAGCCATTACCTTAATACCCGGATGATTTTCCTTGAGCCAAAGTACCGTTTCAAAACCATCCATGATAGGCATACTGATGTCTAAAAGAATGATATCCGGAATTTTGCTGTTGTTTTCGAATTTCTGAATCAGATCTTTCCCGTTTTCTGCAACGTAAATAACTTCAAATTCGTTAAAATTATCAATAATTCCTTCTAATGCTTTTGCGATAAGTACGTGATCATCTACGATCACTATCGTTTTTTTCATGGCTGTCTTTTTAAAATAATATTGAGCGTAGTCCCCATGTTTTTCTGGCTTTCAAGGCTGAAACTGGCCCCGATAATCTCGGCCCTGTTTTTCATGTTGGTAAGGCCGATTCCGTTTGATTTTGTATTGGATTTGTCGAATCCTACACCATCGTCTTTAATATTGAGTTCCCAAAGAGATTCCTCAGAGGTATTCAGGTTGATGAAAATATTTTTACAGTTGGCGTGTTTAATACTGTTCTGGATAAATTCCTGGGTGATTCTGAGTAAAACATTCTTGTGAACAAATCCCA
Organism: Chryseobacterium arachidis; assembly: GCF_900129245.1. Lineage (GTDB taxonomy): Bacteria > Bacteroidota > Bacteroidia > Flavobacteriales > Weeksellaceae > Chryseobacterium > Chryseobacterium arachidis. Next base: position 77,009 of record NZ_FQUT01000002.1, on the reverse strand, counting down.
GATCAAGCTGTTTAAAATTGTGTTCAAAACTTATTTTACACTTTTTGAAACTGTTGGTATTGTCTACTTCTTCCTGAATTAAAGTTACGATTTCCTTTTGATTAATATTGTCGTCTGTTAAAGTTTTTGAAAGGCTCCTCAAATCCTGTAGGGACTGATTGATGATCTGTGATACCTGTTCGATTCTTTCGCTTACCTCAGGAACTTTATTTTCATATAAAAGCTGTTGGGTGTAAAGGCTGACGAGGGTAAGTTTCTGTCCTATATTATCATGAAGTTCTCTCCCTATCTGCTGCATGGTGGCCTGCTGGATTTCCAATTGGGTAGCCAGAAGCTCACGTTTGTGAATTTCGTTTTTTACTTCAATTTCATTTAAATATTCCTTTTTACGCTGTTTGTACTTTCGGATATAGATCATCACCGCAGCTACAAAAAACAGGAAAAATATGTTGAAGAGAATGATCGTTATTAATAATTCTGTTTTCCCCATATAATTGACGTTGAAAATAGCAGATACATCATAATTCCTGAAATCAGAAAATAATTAAAATATATATTAAAAAGTTCTTTGTATTCATTCAGGAGACTGAAAAATGTCCAGAAAGGTAATGTTCCGATATAAAATAAAGTTACTCCGAGATTGATATAGAACATCCTGTTTTTACTGAAGTTCAGAATTTCCGAGGAGTTAACCTGTTTATAATATTCCATGACGACTAAAACCATTAAGATAAGGCATCCAAACGTATAATTGAATGAGAAAATAATCTTTTTCATGTTGAAAAATAGTTCATTGGGAATATAGGAAAGCAGGTATAAGGCTGATAAGGTATAAAATAGTTTTTGTTTTCCAAATGATTTTGCAGCATACAACCAATAGAGGAATATAAATTCTAGCGGAATAACAAAATAATTAAAAAAAGTGGGTTTATCATAATCAATCAAATGGTGTCCCCATTTCCCGAACACTTCGCACAGAAAGATAAGAATCAAATAATATGAAAAGTATCTCCAGTACTGATCTTTCACCCGATAATAATATATCAGAGAAATAATGGCTGTAAGTCCTTCAATCCATATTAGAGATTCTTGTAAAACCTTCTGAAATTCACTCATTGTGTTTTTATTTAAAAAAATATTATTAAAATGATTCTACCTTTGGATCAGCTGGAGGAGAAAGTGTTCCGTGGTTTTGAGAAACAATATCGCCTTGCAGCCCGCCTTTTCTTGCTGAAGCCATTGCTAAGATCTCACCATTACTTTTCGCCGATGATCCCAGAGGGTTGAAATCGTAGTTCAGAATTTCACCGTTTTCATCTGCCTTCTTCATGGTAGGAACCATTACCAAAGTATGTCTTTCTGCATATTCTTGTGTGATAGGCGTGTTTTGCATGATGTCCCATTCATCTGCTTTTGGATAGGCGGCGTAATAAAACCTAATTCCTAAATCTTTTTCTGAAAGATCAGGATTGGTCTTTTGTGTTTCTGCTTCAATATCTGAGATAAATTTTTTCAAAGTCGCCAGATCAAAATGAATCGCATGTGCATCCTGAATTCCTAATTTTTCATTAACGCAAACCATTTGCTTTTTTCTGTAATTGTCGATTAGGACTTGAATGAACTCGCAAGTCATCGTGTTAGGGACAGAAGCTAATTCGAGTGTATCAACTTCCGGACTTAAGTTAGGTTTTGTTTTCATAAAGCTAGTTTTTTAGTAAAATGTTAGTTGGTAGTGCAAATTTCGGAAAAATTTTATGTTAATACGACACGGTTTTTTCCTATTTATTTATGGGGTTTTTACGGATTGTAAGTTTTAATTAAAATTATAAAGAATTTGGATAGATTTGCAGCGATTATTTAATTCATTAATTATAAACAATAAATTATCAAATGAAAAGACAGACTATCGCATTATTTTGCATAGCAATTTTTAGTATTTCATGTGCTAAGAAAGATGAGACTACAGTAGACAGCAAATACACGGATGACCAAAAAGCTTCTTATTATATAGGTCTAAGTATTGCTCAAAACATGAAACAGGAAGGCTTCAAAGTAGATGCAGATCTTTTGGCTCAGGCTATTAAAGAAGAAATGGACGGAGGAAAAAAGTTGATGCCGGCTGAAGAAATGGATGCCTTTATGCAGGAGTTTATGCAGAAGCAGCATGAAAAAAAGCAGGCTGCATCGGGATTACAGGCAGATGAAAATAAGAAAAAAGGTCTGGAGTTTCTTACAAAAAATAAAAGTAACCCTAAAGTGAAGACCACAGCTTCTGGTTTACAATACGAAGTGTTGCAGGAAGGTGATGGTAAAACAAAGCCTAAAGCTACAGATGTTGTACAGGTAAAATATACAGGAAAGCTTCTGGATGGAACTGTTTTCGACTCTACTGACAAAAATGGAGGCGCACCAGCGGATATTAATCTGGGTGCGGTAATTAAAGGATGGACAGAGGGTATTCAACTCATGAGCAAAGGATCTAAATACAGATTTTACATTCCTTCGGATCTGGCTTATGGAGATAACGGTGCGGGACCAGCAATTCCTGCAGGCGCTACCATCATTTTTGATGTAGAATTAGTGAATATAAACTAGAAATACTTTTGATTGTAAGATCGGCAACAATGGAATTTGCTTATTTTATATATGATGTATTACAAAATAGAATTTCCGCAGATTTTTTGTCTGCGGAAATTCTTCAAAAATAATATATATGAAAAAAACTACTTATAATTCTGTAGGTCTGAAAACCAAACCTGTTTCTTCAAAATAATCTAAAGTAATTCTGTCACCGTCATTTACGGTTCCGGCAAGAATTTCTCTCGATAATTTGTTTAAAACTTCCTGCTGAATAACTCTCTTCAATGGTCTGGCTCCAAAAACAGGATCGTATCCTTTATTCATCAGATAATCTACAGCGTCTTGTGTTGCTGTCATGATGATATTTCGTTTTGCCAACATATCATTGAATCCTCTCAACTGATAGGTAACAATTTTTCCGATTTCTTTTTTTCTCAAAGGCTGGAACAATACCACTTCATCAATTCTGTTTAAGAATTCCGGACGCAACGTCTGTTTCAATAAATCAAAGACCTCATCTTTTGTTTTGTCAACAATTTCATCCTGATTCTCATCAGTAATATTTTCAAAATTCTCCTGAATCAAGTGTGAACCTAAATTCGAAGTCATAATGATAATTGAGTTTTTGAAATTCACGACTCTACCTTTATTATCCGTCAAACGACCGTCGTCCAAAACCTGCAACAACGTATTGAAAACATCAGGATGCGCTTTTTCAATTTCATCTAAAAGCACCACGGAATAAGGTCTTCTTCTTACGGCTTCCGTCAACTGACCACCTTCATCATAACCTACATATCCAGGAGGCGCACCCACCAATCTCGAAACACTGTGACGTTCCTGATATTCACTCATATCAATTCTCGTCATATTGTTTTCATCATCAAATAAAAACTCTGCCAATGCTTTTGCTAGCTCTGTTTTTCCGACTCCGGTAGTTCCTAAGAATAAGAACGAACCGATTGGCTTTTTATCGTCACTTAATCCCGCTCTGTTTCTTCGGATGGCATCTGCAACAGCTGTGATCGCTTCATCTTGACCAACAACTCTATGGTGCAATTCGGTTTCAAGACTTAATAATTTTTCTCTTTCAGATTGAAGGAGTTTGGTTACAGGAATTCCTGTCCATTTTGCAATCACTTCAGAGATGTTTTCAGAAGTTACTTCTTCTTTAATTAATTCATTCTGATGATTTTGCATTTCAAGTTCAAGTTTTCCAAGCTCTTCTTCTTTTTCACGAAGTTTTCCATATTGAATTTCCGCTACTTTTGCATAATCTCCTGCTCTTGAAGCTCTTTCTGCTTCTAATTTCAGAGATTCTATATCTTTTTTAATCTGTGTTAAATCCTCAGATTTTTGTTTTTCTTTCAACCATTTAGCATTGATTTCATTTCTTTGCTCAGAAATTTTTGCAATATCTTCCTTCAAATGATCTATTTTCGTCTGATTTCCCTCTCTTGAAATCGCAGCCAATTCAATTTCCATCTGCATCAGCTTTCTATCTAAAACATCTAGTTCCTCAGGTTTTGAATTGATTTCCATTCTCAGTTTTGCAGAAGCCTCATCAATCAAATCGATCGCTTTATCCGGTAAAAATCGGTCCGAAATATATCGTTGAGACATTTCCACTGCTGCAATAATCGCCTCATCTTTGATTCTTACTTTGTGGTGAGCTTCATATTTATCTTTAATTCCACGAAGGATGGAAATTGCTGATTCAGTATCCGGTTCTTCCACCATCACTTTCTGGAAACGTCTTTCCAACGCTTTATCTTTTTCAAAATATTTTTGATATTCGTTCAAAGTCGTTGCACCGATCGCTCTTAATTCTCCTCTTGCTAAAGCTGGTTTCAAAATATTCGCTGCATCCATCGCACCTTCACCGCCTCCGGCTCCCACCAAAGTATGGATCTCGTCGATGAAAAGAATGATTTGTCCATCTGATTTGATGACTTCATTCACAACAGATTTTAGACGCTCTTCAAACTCACCTTTGTATTTGGCACCGGCGATCAAAGCTCCCATATCCAATGAATATAAAGTCTTATCCATTAGGTTTTCAGGAACGTCTCCGCTGATAATTCTGTGGGCAATTCCTTCAGCGATAGCAGTTTTACCAACACCGGGTTCACCAATCAGAATCGGATTGTTCTTTGTTCTTCTTGAAAGAATTTGCAAAACTCTTCGGATTTCTTCATCACGTCCGATTACAGGATCGAGTTTTCCTTCTGCAGCTAATTCATTAAAGTTTTTAGCATATTTATTTAAAGACTGATAAGTTTCTTCTGAACTTGCAGAAGTTGCTTTCGAGCCTTTTCTCAATTCTTTAATTCCGCCTTCCAAAAGGCTTTTTGTAACGCCCATATCTTTCAGCATTTTCGAAACTTCTGAATTGGTTTCTAAAAGGGAAAGCCATAAATGTTCAATCGTTACATATTCATCGTCCATTTTTTTAGCGATATTAGGTGCATCAAGCAAAACTTTGTTTGCTGATTGTGAAAGATAGATGTTTCCTCCCTGTACTTTGGGAAGTTTTTCTAAATTTTCACGGTTGCGCTCTCTTACTAAAGCAGCATCTGCTTCAGATTTTTTCAATAAGAAAGGCGATATATTTTCATCTACCTGAAAAATTCCTTCCAAGAGATGTTGAGGTTCTATTTGCTGGTTACCAAATTCCATCGCCACTTGTTGAGCAGCCTGGATGGCTTCCTGTGATTTTACTGTATATTGGTTTAAGTTCATATTTTGTATATTTTTGATTCTTTATTATTTAGCTTTTGGTTTTAGATTTTAGACATCAGATTTCAGACCATAAGAGTCTAATAAATGTTAATTTTTAAAATCAGATTTCTAATTTCTGATGTCTTCAATCTTATTTAATCATTTAATTCTGATGGGTATATCGCAAAAAGTGTTCAATTATTGAATTTTTAAAAATAATGGACATATTTTCCGAATTATTAATTTTTAGATAGTTTTTGAAAGACAAAATTTCCGATTCACGTAAATTCGAATAAATTTATCGGAAGAACAGTCCGATTGGGCTTAATTCAAAAAAACACGTTATCTTAAGGGGTACTGTCATTCTTAATGGTGAAGAATCTCTGATAATAAAGTTGAGATTCTTCTTTGTCAGAATGACAATAAGAACGTTCTTAGCTTGAAAGTTCCCAAGTTTAAAAATCATCTCTTCAAGATCAAATATTAAAATCAAAATAAGTACTTTTGCGATTATCACATGGAGTTAAAAGAAAAACAAAGAAAAATATTAGACGTTGCGGTAGAACTTTTCAAGGAGAAAGGGTATATGGGCAGCTCTGTGAGAGATTTGGCAACGAAACTCAATATTAAGGCAGCTTCCTTGTATGCGCACATCCGTTCAAAGGAAGAAATTCTGGAATGGATTTGTTTTGGTATCGCTCAGGAATTTTTCGATGAACTTCAGGAGGTAAAAAGCACCAATATTCCGCCAAAGGAAAAACTTAATCTTTTTATTGATAAACATTTATCGGTTGTTCTTAAAAACCGTGACGTTACTCATATTTATTCCAACGAATGGAAACATTTGGAAGAAAGGCTTCCTGAATTTGTTGAGCTCAGAAAAAATTACCAGCAGGAAGTTGAAGATCTAATTTCTGAAATCTATAAGGCAGAAAATTGGGAACTTAAATCTCCGGCCTTTACGACAAGATTTATTCTTCATACCTTAAACAATTCCTATTTTTGGTTTAAGAGAAATATCGAATCAGGTTCTGAAGTTACCGATGAAATAAGGGATAAAGTTCTTTTTGGATTGTTGGGAAATCATAAACAGTAATCAATTGTCATTCTGACGAAGGAAGAATCTCTATATTTAAACAGTTGGTTTGTCATTCTACTCTGAATGACAAAACTATGTTGCAAACTGTCATTTCAACGAAGGAGAAATCTATTATTTAATGCTTTAAAAAGATTCTTCACTCTACTTTGCTTCGTTCTGAATGACAAATTCAACGTAGAATCTTCCTTAAACTCAATCTAAATCTTACCCTCAACTATTTAGAATTATTCAAAATATGATGAAAGTCATAAAAATTTTGCCATGTTCCAAAATCTTTTTAAATTTACACCTAACAAATGTTAGTTAGTTATGGATTTTGATGTTGAATATCTAAAGCTCGATCAATTGAGAAAGCTTCAATCTGAGCGATTGGCGAAATTGGTAGACTATCTTGGGGAGAAGTCGGAATTTTATAAAGGAAAATTTAATGAACTCGGAATATCTCCACAAGATATAAGGTCGATCGAAGATATTACGAAACTTCCGATTACTTACAAACAGGATTTAAGAGATAATTACCCGTTCGGATTATTCACGGTTCCCAAAAATGAACTGCAAAGAATTCACTGTTCAAGCGGAACAACAGGAAAGCCGACGGTGGTAGGATATACAAAAGAAGATGTTGATTTATTCAGCGAAGTAGTGGCGAGATCTTTGAACGCGGCGGGAGCAAAACCGGGAATGCAGTTGCACAATGCTTATGGTTATGGGATTTTCACAGGCGGATTGGGATTACATTACGGAGCAGAAAAATTAGGAATGAGCGTTCTGCCGATTTCAGGAGGAATGACTTCAAGACAAGTCGATTTAATTATAGATTTTCAACCTGAAGTTCTCTGCTGTTCGCCATCTTATGCTTTAACATTAGCTGATGAATTTGCAAAACGAGGAATTTCTGCGGACGAAATCAGTTTAAAATATGCTGTTTTAGGTTCGGAACCTTGGACAGAAATTATCAGACATCATATCGAAGAAAGATTGGGCGTTCATGCAACCAATATTTATGGTTTAAGTGAAATTATCGGTCCCGGAGTTTCAATGGAAGATTTTGAGGAAAAAGGCGGAGCTTATATTTGGGAAGATCATTTTTATCCTGAAATTTTAGACCCGGTTACGAAAGAACCGGTTCCGTTTGGACAAGAAGGTGTTTTGGTTATTACCACTTTAACGAAGAAAGCAATGCCGCTTTTAAGGTACTGGACAAATGATATTACAAGTCTTTATTATGACGAAAGTGGTAAAAGAACAATGGTGAAAATGAAGCCAATTCTCGGAAGAGCAGATGATATGCTGATTGTAAGAGGGGTAAATGTATATCCAAGCCAGATTGAAGAAGCATTTTCTCATGTGGAAGGAGTGGTTCCGAACTATTATTTAACCCCGATTGAAAAAGAACAGATGTGTGTGGCGCTGGATATTGATGTTGAAATTGATGATGAATTGATCGCTTCTAAAAATTTAAATCAAAATACCGACGATTATGCTATTTTTGTCGGAAACTTTGGAAAAAGCATAGAAAACGAGATTAAAAAGAGGGTAGGAATTACTACAAAAGTGAAAATCCACGCTCAGGATAGTCTTCCGAAATGTGAAGGCGGAAAAATTAACAGAATACTTAAAAAATAAATGAATTCATTTTATAAACTTAAAACTGTAAAAGTTCAGAAAGATACCAGCGATGCAGTGAATGTAGCCGTTGAAATTCCTGAGGAGCTGAAAGACAAATTCAGGTTCAAGCAGGGACAGTATCTTAATTTCCGAATGATGATCGACGGAAATGAGGAAAGACGTTCTTATTCTATCTGCAATGCGCCGAGCGAGAAAAGCAACACGCTGGAAGTTTTGGTGAAGTTGTTGGAAGGTGGAAAAGTTTCCGGTTATTTCAACGAGCATCTTCATATGGATGAAATTCTTGAAGTAATGCCTCCAATGGGTGGTTTTAACACATCTTATCACCCGACAAACGTGAAAACGTACGTTGGTTTGGCAGCAGGAAGTGGAATTTCTCCAGTTTTGTCGAATATCAAAGAAAGTCTTTACCAGGAACCGAATTCAAACGCTTATTTGTTTTACAGCAACAGAAGCATGAATCATGTGATGAAAAAGGCTGAGATCGATAAGTTGGTTGAACAGTTCAATGGAAGGTTGAAAGTGGTTTATTTAGTAAGTCGTGAACAGCATGAAGACCCGATTTTCGAAGGAAGAATTTCTCCTGAAAAACTGGAACTTTTATTTGAAAGATATACCGATATTGATGTAAAAGAAGCGACTTATTTCATTTGCGGACCTTCAGAAATGATTAAAGGAATTGCAGATTATTTAAAGAAAGATAAAAAAGTACCGGCAATCCAGGTTTTATTTGAATATTTCACCGCTCCTGACGAAGAAAATACGGAGGAAATGAGCGACGAATTCAAAGCCATTGCGAATATCGAAAGTATGGTAACGGTAATCATCGACGATGATGAATATTCGTTTCACCTGAATTCAAAAAAAGAGAGTATCTTAGATAAAGCATTGAAAGACAATCTTCCTGTACCTTTCGCTTGTAAAGGAGGAGTTTGTTGTACGTGTAAAGCCGAAGTTTTGGAAGGTGAAGTTTTCATGGAAAAAAACTACGCGCTTACCGAAGAAGAAGTAGCCAGAGGTTACGTTCTTACCTGTCAATGTCACCCGACAACGAATGTGGTGATGCTTAATTATGATGTTTAAATCAATTTGAAAATGAGTCAATGTGCTAATTTGAAAATGCCATGATTGTGTTTTAATTTTCAAATTGCCTAATTCTCAAATTTTCAAATTAATTAATTTTCAAATTAAAAAATTATGGATTTAGAAAAATTTGTACAATACGTACACGACGAAAATAAAGTAGAACCAAAAGACGTAATGCCCGATGATTACAGAAAATTATTGGTTCGTCAGATTTCACAGCACGCGCATTCTGAAATTGTCGGAATGTTGCCGGAAGCGAACTGGATTTCCAGAGCACCTTCGTTGAGAAGAAAAATGGCTCTTTTGGCTAAAGTTCAGGATGAAGCAGGTCACGGTTTATACCTTTATTCTGCGACTGAAACTCTAGGAAATGGAACAATAAGAGCGGATAGAGATGCGACTTACGAAGATATGTTGGAAGGAAAAGCAAAATATTCAAGTATTTTCAATTATCCGACGCTAAGTTGGGCAGATATCGGTGCGATCGGTTGGTTGGTTGATGGTGCAGCAATCATGAATCAGGTAATGTTGATGGGGAATTCTTATGGTCCTTATTCAAGAGCAATGGTGAAAATTTGTAAAGAAGAATCTTTCCACCAAAGACAGGGTTACGAGATTTTAATGGCGCTTTGCCGTGGAACAAAACAGCAGAAAGAAATGGCTCAGGCTTCTTTAAACCGTTTCTGGTGGCCGGCTTTAATGATGTTTGGTCCAAATGATGACAGCTCTCCAAACTCTAAAATTTCTATGAACTACAGAGTGAAAAGAGAAAGTAACGACAGTCTTCGTCAGAGATTTATCGATGTTACGGTTGCTCAGGCTGAATTTTTAGGATTAACGATTCCGGATAAAGATCTGAAATGGAATGAAGAAAGACAACATTACGATTTCGGAGAGCTTCCTTGGGATGAATTTATGGAAATCTTGAAAGGAAACGGTCCTGCCAACAAAAAGCGTATTGAAACCAAGAGAAAAGCTCAAAGAGAAAATTCTTGGGTAAAAGAGGCAGCGGCAGCTTTCGCGGAAAAACAACAAAAAGAAGTAATATAATAATGTGCTAATTTGAAAATGTGCTAATTTGAAAATGCCATCATTGTGTATAAATTTTCAAATTGCCTAATTCTCAAATTTTCAAATTACCTAATTTTCAAATTAATTATGGCAAATTTAGATATGTGGGAAGTGTTTATTCAGACTAAACCGGGATTATCTCACAAACATGTTGGAATTGTACAGGCGCCAACAGCAGAAATGGCTTTGCAGAACGCAAGAGATGTTTATACAAGAAGAAAAGAAGGGACTTCTGTTTGGGTAGTTCCAAGCAAATATATCGTGACTTCGGAAGGAGTGGATAAAGAAGCCTTCTTCGATCCAGCTGATGATAAATTGTATCGTCATCCGACATTCTACGATATTCCAAACGATGTAAAAAATATGTAGATTAATAATTTGAAAATGAGTTAATGTGCTAATTTGAAAATGCCAATACTGTGTATTAATTTTCAAATTGCCTAATTCTCAAATTTTCAAATTGCATAATTTTCAAATTAAAAAATAATGAACCCATTATATAATTATTTATTAAAACTAGCAGACGACAGTTTCATTATGGGACAGCGTTTGTCTGCGTGGTGCGGTGAAGGTCCTTATTTGGAGGAAGATATTGCATTAACGAACATCGCGTTGGATGAACTTGGTCAGGCAAATAACTTTTATGTTTATGCTTCAAGGGTGATTGATAACGGTAAAAGTGAAGATGACTTGGCATTTTTAAGATACGAACACGAATATGTAAATGCGCACTGGACAGAACTTCCAAACGAAGATTATGCCCAGACGATTTTAAAAGTTTACGTTTTCGCAGTGTATCAGAAATTGATGTACGAAGCGTTATCAAATTCTACTAATGAAGAACTTTCTGCTATTGCTCAGAAATCTTTGAAAGAAGTGAGATATCATTATACTCACGCTGCCTCTTGGATGAAAATTTTCGCTCAGGGAACTGAAGAAAGTAAGTCTCGTCTTGAAAAGGCAATTGAAAATATTTGGGAATACACAAAAGGTTTATTCGCAAAAACAGAAGGAGAAGATGATTTGGTAGCTTTAAATATTGCTCCGAATACAGATGTGCTTTATGAGGAATTTGTTGCAATTACAAAAAAAGACTTTGCAGATTTCCAATTAGAACATCCTACAAATCCTTTCATGCAGCCAAAATCAAGAACGGGCTATCATACAGAATATTTTGGATATATTCTTTGTGAATTGCAGTATATGCAGAGAGCGTATCCGGGATGTACTTGGTAGGAAATGAAACGAATGTTGCTGGGAATCTTTGCTTTTTTTCTCTTGGCGTATGTTGCGCTTTGTGTGGGTGTGTTTTTCTATCAGGAAAAATTAATTTTTTATCCTGAGAAGTTAGCAGAAAATTATTCATTTAATTTTAAAAATAACTTTGAAGAAATCATCATTCATACAAAAGATCAAAAGAAATTAAACTCAGTTTTATTTAAATCTCAAGATCCGGAAGGGGTAATTTTTTACCTTCACGGAAACGGGGGTTCTATAAATGGTTGGGGTAAAGTAGCCGAATTTTACAACAGTATGAATTACGATGTTTTCATATTGGATTACAGGGGTTACGGAAAAAGTGAGGATAAAATCAGTAGCAAGGATCAATTATTTTCAGATGTTGAACTTGCTTATGATGAACTTGCGAAAAGATACCCAGAAAACAAAATTATAATTTTAGGATATTCGCTTGGGCCGGGTTTGGCTTCAAAATTAGCATCGCAGAAAAATGCAAAATTGTTGATTTTACAGGCGCCTTATTTCAGTATTGAAGATGAAATGAGTCAAAAATTTTCGTTTCTCCCGAAGTTTTTGCTAAAATATAATTTTGAAACCAATGAATATTTAAAAACCGTTAAGTCGCCTGTGATTATTTTTCATGGAGATAAAGATGAGGTTATTAATTATAAAGCTTCTTTAAAGATTAAAAATAATTTTAAAAAAGGAGACACGCTGATTATTTTAAAAGATCAGTCACATAACGGAATAACAGATAATTTGGATTATCAGAATTCAATGAAAAAAATCCTTGATTTTGATAACAATTAAAATATGAATCAGCTTTTAGATTTATTAAAAACCATTCCAGACCCGGAAATTCCAGTCATTGATATTGTGGAATTGGGTATCGTGAGAGAAGCAAATATTACAGGTGAAAAAACTTGTGAAGTTACAATTACGCCTACGTATTCTGCTTGTCCGGCGATGTTCACGATTGAAGAAGACATCATCAAAATGATGAGAGAAAACGGTTGGGAGGCAAAAGTAATTACCAAAATGTTTCCGATTTGGACAACAGATTGGCTGACAGATGAAGCGAGAGAAAAACTTCGTGCTTACGGAATCACACCTCCCGAAAAAGGAGCCGACGAACATCACATTGGGAAACCTAAAAAATGTCCTCGTTGCGGTTCCGAACATACCAAACAGATCAGCAGATTTGGGTCTACGCTATGTAAGGCTTCGTATCAGTGCTTAGACTGTTTAGAGCCTTTTGATTATTTTAAATGTCATTAATCAATTTGAAAATGAGTAAATTGGTACTGTGTTAAAAATTTTCAAACTATCTAATTTTCAAATTAAAAAATTATAACCTATGTACACACAACTTGATATTGAATCACATTTCGATGGAAAGCTAAAAATTGCTTATCTCAATCAGCCTGAAACAATGAATGCGTTGACAAAACCTTCATTGGCAGATTTGAAAGATTTTGTAAAAGAATGTAGTAATGACCCTACTGTAAGATGTGTGGCGATTTCTGGAAGAGGAAAGGCTTTTTGTTCCGGTCAGAACTTGGATGATGCGTTTGTTCAGGGAAATGAACATCACGACGATGATATTATCAGGAGAATTGTAACTGATTATTATAATCCTCTGGTAATGGAAATTACACGTTGCAAAAAGCCTGTTGTTGCTTTGGTGAATGGTCCTGCGGTAGGAGCCGGAGCAATGTTGGCACTGATCTGTGACTTCGTATTAGCTTCTGAAAAAGCATATTTTGCTCAGGCATTCTCCAATATCGGATTGATTCCTGATACCGGAGGTACCTATTTCTTACCAAAGTTATTGGGAAGACAATTGGCGAATTATTTGGCATTTACGGGCAAAAAGTTATCTGCGGAAGAGTCAAAATCTTATGGTTTGGTAGCGGAAGTTTTCTCTGAAGAAGAATTCACTTCTAAATCATTAGAAATTTTAGAAAAGACAGCAAATATGCCAACTGTTGGACTTAAATTAACTAAAAAAGCATTCGCTGCTTCTTACAATAATACCCTGAAAGAACAACTGGAATTAGAAGGGGATTTGCAACAGGAAGCTGCAGAAACAGAAGATTTCAGAGAAGGAGTAAGTGCCTTTTTAGAAAAAAGAAAACCTAATTATAAAGGAAGATAATTGATTTGAGAATGAGTTAATTTGAGAATTTGAAAATGAGGGATGATAAAGAAAATATTATTGTAAATAAGACTTTTGATTTTGCATTAAACATTATTGAATTTTCAGAAGATTTGTATGAAGCTAAAAAGTTTCCTTTGGCAAATCAAATTTTTAAATCAGGGACTTCGATTGGAGCAAATGTAAGAGAGGCTCAAAATGCAGAAAGCAAAGCAGATTTTATTCATAAATTAAAGATTGCTGCTAAAGAAGCTGATGAAACAGAATATTGGCTTTTGTTGTGTTTAAAATCTCCGTATTTGAAATCTCCAAACGAAAAATTAATTTCAGATTTAAAAGAAATTCTATTAATTCTGTCTAAAATTATTTCAAGTTCGAAGCTCAAATAATTTTTAAATTAACTCATTTTAAAATTTTCAAATTTAAAATATGAATGTAGGAATTATCGGTGCCGGAACAATGGGGATCGGCATTGCACAAGTAGCCGCAACGAACGGATGCAAGGTTTGGGTGTACGACGCCAATCCGAAACAAGTAGAAACGGCAACCGTAGGTTTGGAAAAAACATTAACCAAATTGGTTGATAAACAAAGGATTTCATCAGAAAAAATGGTTGAAATTTTAGCAAATATTTCCATTGCTACAGAATTGAAGGACTTCAAAGATTGTGAATTGATCATTGAAGCTATCATCGAAAACAAAGAAATTAAAACCAAAGTTTTCACAGAATTAGAGAAACACGTTTCAGAAAGCTGTGTGATTGGTTCAAATACATCATCCATTTCCATTACCTCTCTCGGTGCGGAATTACAGAAACCGGAGCGTTTCATCGGAATTCACTTCTTCAATCCGGCTCCTTTGATGCCTTTGGTTGAGGTGATTCCATCTTTATTAACAGAAAAATCTTTAGCGGAAAAAATCTACAATCTGATGAAAGATTGGGGCAAAACTCCGGTTATTGCGAAAGATATTCCCGGATTTATCGTTAACAGAATCGCTCGTCCTTACTATGGAGAAGGTTTGAGATTGGTTGAAGAAAATATCGCAACAGTAGAACAGGTAGATGAAGCCATGAAAACAATCGGAAACTTCAAAATGGGACCTTTTGAATTAATGGATTTGATCGGTGTTGATGTAAATTTCTCCGTAACAAAAACAGTTTATAACGAATACTTCTACGATCCGAAATACAAACCATCTCTTCTTCAACAAAGAATGTCTGAAGCAAAACTTCACGGTAGAAAAACAGGAAAAGGGTTCTACGATTATGCTGAAGGAGCAGAAAAGCCTGTTGCCGAAAAGGACGATGCTCTTTACCAACAAATATTTTTGAGAATTATTTCAATGTTGATCAATGAAGCAGTTGAAGCAAAAAGATTAGGAGTTGCCAACGATGAAGATTTAGAATTGGCAATGCAGAAAGGCGTAAATTATCCAAAAGGATTATTGGCTTGGGGAAAAGAAATCGGATATGCAAAAATCTCTGAAACCCTGCATAATCTTTATGAAGAATATCAGGAAGAAAGGTATAGACAAAGTCCGTTATTGAAAAAGCTTATTTAATTATGAAGCATAAAACTCTTAGAATAGATTTGTTATCTGATTGGCAGAAGCATTTTGCTTTTGGATTAGGAGAAGTTATACTGAGAGAAAAAGATGATGTTAATAATATCATTATTGAATTAATTTTAACAACTAATGCTTTTGATTTAGTAATGAATTTAAATAATGACTACCTAAATTATTCCCAAGAAAGCACAATCTATAAATATAATTATTCGAGAGAATACAAAATGACAGGTTGGGCTTCTGAAAAAGAAGAGCTAATTGTTGATGTCGAAGGATTTTATAATTACCTCACAGAAAATGTAAGTCAAGTTGATGAAAAATTATTCGGAAGGGAATATGATGAGGTAAAGAAAATATGTAAATCGGTGATACAAAATGAGAACAAACTTTTTTTAATTGCTGATGATTATTAAAAAAATTGAATAATAATTTTAATGAATATTGAGAGTTTCAGAGCTGAATTAGAAACAAGACTTCTAATTGAAAAAGAATACATCATTCAAGAGCTTTCTTTAATAGATGATTATCAGGAAAAACTGGAAGTGTTAGGGAAATTCAATGAAAAATATAAAGAGCTGATTAAAAGAATTGCGAATGAAGACGGAATCGATTTAAATGTTCCATACCAAACGGAAAATCCGTTACATTCTGAAAACCTTACGTATGAACAGATAATTCTTGGTAAAACCATGAGTATTTATGACAAATTGGTTGATGATTACATGAAGAAATAACGCAGATTTAAATACTCTTTTAGTAACAAATAAAGTATTAAAACTATGCTTGAAAGAATTTTCACAAAGAAAAACTTTTTGAGATCTCTCATGAACGCAATCATTTTTAGTGTTGCTTTTTTTCTTATTAGAATCCTATTTTATTATTTTAAATGGGATGATGAAAAAAGCATGAATATATACGGTCTTGTATTTTATTTCGTCTTTGTCTTTCTCGCTTTCTTCATTTTAGACGGCAGAGATTATACTTGGAAGGATGTTATAAAATTTAAAAAATTAAATAAAAATAAATGAACCCGAGACAGGTTGCAGAATATATGTTCGATCAGGATGAGTTTTCCCAATGGATGAATATTAAACTGATCGAAGTAAAAGAAAACTATTGTTTAATAGAAATGCCCATTAAGAAAGAAATGATCAATGGACTAAAGACGGTTCATGGAGGCGTTACGTTTGCTTTTGCAGATTCTGCATTGGCATTTTCGTCCAACAATTCCGGAGATGCTGCGGTTGCGCTAAACTGCATTATCAATTTTACCAAAGCCGGAAAAGAAGGAGATATTTTTAGAGCGGAAAGTATTTTGGTAAATGATACCAGAAAAACGGCTGTTTACGACATTAAAATCACCAATCAAAACGAAGAATTGATTGCAAAATTTGTTGGAACAGTTTACAAAATAGGAAAAAAAGTAATAGAATTATAATTTGAAAATTTGAAAATGATGCAATTTAAAAATTATTTTTAATGCTTTATTTCATTTTCAAATTCTCAAATTAACACATTTTCAATTAAATAAAATGAACAACGTATATATCATAGACTATGTAAGAACACCTATTTCAAAATTATCTGGTGGTCTTTCAGAAGTTCGTGCCGACGATTTGGCAGCAATTGTTATCAAAGAAGTCGTAGCAAGAAATCCAGAAGTTCCTGTTGAGGAAATCGAGGATGTTATTTTCGGGTGCGCCAATCAGGCAGGAGAAGATAACAGAAACGTAGCAAGAATGGGACTTTTATTAGCTGGACTTCCATATAAAATAGGGGGAGAAACCGTAAATAGACTTTGTGCTTCAGGAATGTCTGCTGTAGCCAATGCTTTCCGTTCGATTGCTGCTGGTGAAGGTGAAATTTACATCGCAGGTGGAGTAGAACATATGACGCGTTCACCTTACGTGATGTCAAAACCAAGCGCAGCTTTCGGTAGAGACAGTCAGATGTTTGATACCACTTTCGGTTGGAGATTTGTGAATCCTAAAATGAAAGAAATGTATGGAGTGGATACTATGGGAGACACTGCAGAAAATCTTGCTGAAATTCACAACATCAGCCGTGAAGATCAGGATAAATTTGCCCTTTGGTCTCAAAAGAAAGCTACCAAAGCTCAGGAAAGCGGAAGATTGGCAGAAGAAATCGTAAAAGTTGAAATTCCTCAAAGAAAAGGCGAACCGAAAATCTTCGATACAGATGAATTTATCAAACCGACTTCATCTATGGAAGGATTAGGAAAGCTTTGTCCGGCTTTCAGAAAAGAAGGAACAGTAACGGCAGGAAATGCATCCGGAATGAATGACGGAGCAGTTGCTTTAATTTTGGCAAGTGAAGAAGCTGTAAAAAAATATGGTTTAAAACCTAAAGCTAAAATTTTAGGATCTTCCGTTGCAGGTGTTGAACCAAGAATCATGGGAATCGGACCTGTGGAAGCAACTCAGAAATTATTAAAAAGACTGAATCTTTCATTAGACGATATGGATATCATCGAATTGAATGAAGCATTTGCTGCTCAGGCTTTAGCAGTAACAAGAACTTTAGGATTAAAAGATGACGATTCAAGAGTAAATCCAAACGGAGGAGCAATCGCAATCGGTCATCCACTTGGAGTTTCCGGAGCCAGAATCGTTGGTTCTGCCGCAATAGAACTCCAAAAACAAGATAAAAAATATGCATTGTGTACGCTTTGTATCGGTGTCGGACAAGGGTATGCAATGGTAATTGAAAGGGTTTAATTTGAAAATGTGCTAATTTGAGAATTTGAAAATGCCATTCAGAACACATTCTCATTTCTCAAATTAGCTCGTTAATTTAACGTTTAGCCTTTGCTGAGTGAAACGCCTTTGCGAACGAAAAGTATGCAAGAAAATTTTCAAAAAAAACTTTGCGGACTTTGCGTTAAAAATAATTTTCAAATTAACTCATTCTCAAATTTTCAAATTAAAATTATGAATATTTACTCATACCACGGAATTCGTCCAATAATAAAACCTTCCGCTTACGTCCATCCGCAAGCGGTGATTATCGGAAATGTTGAAATCGGCGAAGAAGTTTACATCGGTCCCAACGCGGTAATTCGTGGCGACTGGGGTAAAATTATTGTGAAAGACGGTGCAAATGTTCAGGAAAACTGTACGCTTCACGTTTTTCCGGGGATAGAAACCATTTTGGAAGAATCGGCACATATTGGTCATGGAGCAATTATTCACTCAGGTCATATCGGTAAAAATTGCTTGGTGGGAATGAACTCAGTGGTGATGGATAAAGCAGTTATCGGTGACGAATGTATCATCGGAGCTTTAGCTTTTGTTCCGGCCAATTTCAAATGTGAACCAAGAAAACTGATTGTTGGAAGCCCTGCAAAGATCATTCGTGATGTTTCTGATGAAATGATTAAATGGAAAACGGAAGGAACAAAATTGTATCAGGAATTGGCAAGAGAAGGGAAGAACGCGATTTTGCCTTGCGAACCTTTTACAGAATATGTTCAGCAGATTCCTACGAAAATTGTTGATTACAGCATTTGGGATGATGTGAAATAATTTTTATTAAAGAACCCAAACCTGACGGGTTTTTAAAACCCGTTAGGTTTCCCAATAAAAGCAAAATGATTAATACAGAAAGTTTTGAGTTTGACTCTGTTTATGATATTTTTTCTCATGTAAATGGAAAGGAATTGATTTTTCGTGAAGAGACCAACTATCAATTTTTTCTGAAGCAGTTAGATAAATATATTCTTCCGATTGCGGACATTTATTCATATTGTTTATTGCCAAATCATTTTCACTTATTATTAAGATTTAAAGATTTTGAAGGTGTAAATATTGATGAACAACACAAATATTTAATGAAGAGATTTGGAGATTTTTTGAATTCTTATGCAAAAGCATTCAATAAGATGTATGAAAGAAGGGGTGCCCTTTTTCTAAATGCTATAAAACGAAAGAAAGTAACGGATGAGAAATATTTAATGAAAGTCTTACATTATATTCACAATAATCCGGTTAATCATGGATTTGTAAATAAAATTGATGAATGGAAGCACTCTTCATACATTTCATATCTAAATCCTGAAAAAGAAAGTAAATTAGAAAGAATGGAAATCATGCAATATTTTGATTCTCTAAATGTTTTTAGAAATTATCATCAATCCAATATTGAATATGATTTTTTAAATTTTGAATAAACTGAATCAAACCTAACGGGTTTTTAAAACCCGTTAGGTTTCACAAAACAATAAAACATGTTAAATAAACTTCTCCTTATCGTCACAATCCTTTTTACATTTCAATCTGTGGCTTTTGCCCAGACTGAAAATGTAAAACCATTGACTATTGGAGAAATCAGAACCATAAAATCTAAAATTTTAAACGAAGAGAGAATGTTAAATATCTATCTTCCACAAAACTTCGACAAAACAAAATCTTACCCGATCATCTATTTGTTGGATGGAAGCATGAATGAAGATTTCATTCACGTTACAGGTTTAATACAATTCTTCAATCAAATGTATTCCATGCCGGAAACAATCGTGGTCGGAATTGCTAATGTCGACAGAAAAAGAGACTTTACTTTTCACACCGACTTAAAAGATTTACAGAAAGATTATCCAACAACGGGACATTCGGATAAATTCATCAGTTTTTTAGAGAAAGAATTAAAACCTTATATCGAAAGCCAATTCAAAACGACAGATAAATATTTGTTTGGGCAGTCTCTTGGCGGACTTTTAGCAACAGAAATTTTGTTGAAAAAACCTGAAATGTTCAATAATTATTTTATCATCAGTCCAAGTTTGTGGTGGGACGATGAAAGTCTTTTAAAACAGGCTCCTCAATTATTAAGTAAAATTCAGGATACGAAGAAATTTATTTATGTTTCTGTCGGGAAAGGCGAACATCCGGTGATGGTAAAAGATGCAGAAGATTTATATGATGTTCTGAAAAAATCCAATAAGAAAAACTGGACGGTAGAATATAAAATGATGGAAACGGATAACCATGCAACCATTCTTCACAGAAGTTTGTATGAAGGTCTGGTGAAATTGTTTCCGTATCAGGAGCCGAAATAATAATTAAAAACACACTTCATGAAATATTTATTTTTTGCCATTTTCTTTTCTGTTTTAATATATGGTCAGAATGTTGAGAAAAAGGAAATTAATGTTCAACTTAAAAATGAACTGGCTCAGATTGATCATGATGATCAGATTTATCGTGAATTGATGCAGCCTGATATTTCCCCCGAAAGAAAACAACAAATCATAAACGAAAAACAGCTGACGAAAGAACAGACAACAGTAGGTTTATGGAAACTGATGGAAAAGCAGGATGCAGAAAATTTAGCAAAAATTGAAAAAATCATAGCAAAATACGGTTATCCCGGAAAATCGTTAGTTGGAGAACCGGAAAATAAAACAACTTGGATTGTTATTCAGCATTCAGCAAAAATCAATCAATATTTACCCATAGTAAAAGAGGCGGCTGAAAAAAAAGAAATTCCTTTCAGACTCTATGCAATGATGGTTGACAGGCAGCTTATGCAGGATGAAAAAGAACAAATCTACGGAACTCAGGGAACTTCGTTTAATACAGTAAAAAATGGAGTTACGGAAACCATTTCATTAATATGGCCTATCAAGAATTTTAATAATGTTAACAAACTAAGAAAGGAAGCTGGATTTTCAGAAACGATAGAAAATTATGCTAAAAATCTCTTCGGAAATGATTTTGTGCTGAAAAATTATACTTTAGAAGAAGTCTTACAGCTTCAGAATAAAAAATAAAAAGTAAAAAACTATATGGAAAAGTTAAAAAATTACATCTACGGCGAATGGGTAGAAGGAAACGGAAACGGAATTCCTTTGTACAATGCTGTAAACGGTGAACAGGTTGCGATTTCCGATACAGAAGGTCTGAATTTTGAACAGGCTCTTGACTACGGAAGAACAGTTGGTTACAAAAACCTTTCATCTATGACGTTCTATGATCGTGGAGAAATGTTGAAAAAAGTAGCCCTTTACTTATTAGAAAGAAAGAAAAAATATTACGATTTATCATATAAAACTGGAGCAACTCACGTTGATTCCTGGGTAGATATTGAAGGCGGTTTCGGTACTTTCTTTACGTATTCAGGATTGGCAAAGAGAATGCTTCCGAACACACCGTTTTGGGTGGATGGAGATACTCAGAAAATTTCTGCGAACGGAACTTTCCTGGGAACTCACATTTTAACGCCAAGTGAAGGAGTTTCTGTACAAATCAACGCATATAATTTTCCTGTTTGGGGGATGTTGGAAAAGTTATCCACCTCATTATTGGCGGGTGTTCCGTCAATCGTGAAGCCTTCTCCGTTTGGTTCTTATTTAACGAATGCAGTGTTCCAGGATATGATCGAAAGTGGAATCCTTCCGGAAGGTGCTGTTCAGCTGGTGTGTGGTGAACCTGGAAATATCCTTGATTATGTTCAGGATGGAGATTCGGTGTTATTCACAGGTTCTGCAACGACAGGTAGAAAATTAAAATCTTTACCGTCAATTGCAGGAAATGCCGTTCGTTTCAATATGGAAGCAGATTCTTTGAACTGTTCAATTCTTGGATTGGATGCAAAACCGGGAACTCCGGAATTTGATTTGTTTATCAAAGAAGTTCGTAACGAAATGACGACGAAAGCGGGACAAAAATGTACGGCAATCCGAAGAATTATCGTTCCTGAAAATCTAATTGGAGATGTTCAGAATGCGTTGTCTAAAGCTTTAGATCAGACAAAAATCGGAAACCCATTAAGCAGAGAAACAAGAATGGGTTCTTTGGTTGGAAAGCAGCAGTATGATGAGGTATTGAGAAAGGTAAACTTATTAAAAGCTGAAACGGAATTAGTTTATGATGGAAAACATGAGCTTGTAGATGCCAACTATGAAAATGGAGCATTTATGAGTCCGAAACTGTTCTTAAACGACGCTCCGTTTACTAAAAATATCTCTCACGATGTTGAGGCTTTCGGTCCGGTTTCTACATTGATGCCTTACAAAGATGCGGAAGAAGCAGCGGCATTGGCAAAAAGAGGAAAAGGAAGTTTGGTAGGTTCTATTGTTTCTCACGATAACAATTTCGTGGCAGAAACTTCGTGGAAAATGGCTTCACAGCACGGAAGAATTTTTGTGTTAAACAGAGACAGTGCGAAAGAAAGTACAGGTCACGGTTCCCCGCTTCCGACATTGATGCACGGTGGTCCGGGTAGAGCAGGAGGAGGAGAGGAAATGGGGGGATTGAATGGTCTTCATTTTTTCCTTCAAAAAACAGCCATCCAAGGTTCGCCGGATATTTTAACGGCAATTACTAAAGTTTATCAGCAGGGCGCTGAGAAAAAATTCTCGGATAAACATCCTTTCCAGAAATATTTTGAAGAAGTTGAGGTAGGAGATTCTTTAGAAACAGCAGGAAGAACAGTAACAGATGCAGACATCGTGAATTTCTCCAATGTTTCATGGGATCATTTCTATGCACATACAGATGCAACGAGCTTAACGGGAACTATCTTCGATAAAACCGTTGCTCACGGATATTTCATCCTTTCTGCCGCGGCCGGATTGTTCGTTTCAGGTAAAAAAGGACCAGTTATCGCAAATTACGGATTAGAAAACTGTTCATTCTTCAAGCCTGTTTATGCAGGAGATACCATTACTGTTTATTTAACGGCAAAAGAGAAAATCAACAGAGGAGTGAAGGGTAGAAATATTCCTTCCGGAGTTGTGAAATGGTTAGTTGAAGTGGTGAACCAAAGAGATGAGATCGTTTGTGTGGCTACTATTTTAACGTTGGTGGCAAAACAGTCTCCTTTTATCGATTTAAATTTAAAAAATATTCAAAAAGCTTTAAGCGGCTTAACAGAATCGACTCAGCCAAGTTGGGGTAAAATGTCTCCACAACAGATGATTGAACATTTAGATCATACTGTTTTAGTAAGTTTAGGTGAGCCGGAAGCCGAAAAATGCTTTACTCCTGAAGAACAGTTGGAAAAGTGGCAGGATTCTCTTTACAATCACAGAAAGATGCCGAAAGATTTCCCGGCGCCGTTTCTGGAAGAAGATGAAAAACTGTTGGATTTAAGACACAAAAATCTTGAAGCTGCGAAACAGTCTTTCATGGATAATTTAAAGCGATTTGTTATTTATTATAAAGAAAATCCGGAAGCAGAACATATGAATTTTGTCTTTGGAAAATTAAATAAGGAAATGTGGGAACTGATTCATAAAAAGCATTTTACCCACCATTTTGAGCAGTTCGGATTGATTTAATTCAAAATAAATATAAGTTTATGGTCCCTTTTGGTTTTCACTGAAAGGGATTTTTTTATAATCTTTCGTTAAATAATTTAGAATGTTTGATTCAGATACTTTTATTCATTATTTTCAAGACTTAAAATCAATTCAAAAAATATTTAATAATGAACGAAAACTGGATGCAGAAGTATGAGGAAGTAAAAAATATATTGGTTTGTCCGACCGATTTGGAAACCTATTTTACTTCAGATGAAATTATGGGGCAGCAATTGGAAACCATGGAAATCGGAAATGTTTCTCTTCCTTCGGGAAAAGTGGTAGTGAGAGATCCGTTGGTTTATCTGAATGCCAATCAGTCGCCTTACTTTGTTCAGGCTCCGAAAGGTGATTTTCCTGTGACGATTGCAGTTGTGAAATCCGAAGATTGGGGTGATCGATATGCGGTTGTAAAAGTAGAATTCACCAAAGAGAAACCTGTTATTTACAGAGAAGCTTTAGTTGGGATTGAAGAACTGGAAGGTGTAACTGAAGACGATTTTTTTGGTTTTGGAGTAGATGCAGGTTTGGGCTGCATTACCGATGCGGAAGTGCTTCCTAAATTTGCAGATGAAGCAGATGTTGATAATCTTTATGATGATTATTTTGCGGATATTTTTGCGAAGAGTTATCAGGACAATCCAAAAAATCAAAGAGATGCAGGAGATTGGATCAATTGGAAAGTTCCGAATACGGAATATCATATTCCCATGTTTGCGAGTGGTTTCGGTGATGGAGAATATCCTGTCTATTTTGCATATGACGCTAATGAAAATATTTGCGGTTTATACATTCAGTTTATTGATATTGAATTGGCTTTAAGTGAAGAAGGTGACGAAGAAGATGTGGAATAATATATGAAGAAAACTTTCGCAGGCCAAGTTGTCGCATTCAATCGAAATTTAAAATATGATGGAAATCTTCCCGACGATTTTCAGGTTCTAAATCCTTATCTTGATAATCCTGAAACAATCGTTATCATGGAAAAGTTTTATCAGAAATATTACAATGATTCTAACCAAAGGAAATTTTTAATAGGAATCAATCCGAGTCGTCATGGAGCGGGAGTTACAGGTGTTCCTTTCACCGACACAAAACGTCTGGAAAGTGTTTGCGGAATCAAAATGCAATCGGCGTATACCCATGAGATTTCATCTGTTTTTATGTACGATATGATTGAGCAATATGGAGGAGCTGACGAATTTTATAAAGATATTTACATCAATTCTCCATTTCCGTTGGCAATTGTCAGAAAATCAAAAGGAAGCTGGATCAATGCCAATTATTATGATGATAAAAAACTTTTTAATGATGTAAAAGATTTTATGATTGATTGTTTGAAAAAACATATCAGTTTAAATCTGGACACTTCGGAAGTATTTATTTTAGGAAGGAAAAATGCTGATTTTATTTCGAAGCTGAATCAGGAAGCTAACCTTTTTAATAAGGTGACTGTATTGGAGCATCCCAGATACATTCAGCAATACAAATCGAAAGAGAAGGAATTGTATATCGATAAATATATTTTAGCTTTGAAAAAATAAAAAATCCCCTGAAAAAATTCCAGAGGATCTCATCACACTTATGCATTAGAATCATTATCATTCTTTTTCTATTTCCAGTGAGGGAACCGCTTTTACAGAAACTTGAGAAGGAGCTGTAAAGCTGTTAAGACTGATTAATTGCCCTATCACTGCTCCGTTATAAGGAGTCTCAGGGAAATCCATCGGAATGATGCCTAATTTTTCTGTTGTTTCAGAGGACCATTGCTGATCTTTTGGAACATAGTTTTCAAATAGCTTTCCGTTGGTTCCTATGAAATTCGCCATATATCCGTTCGCTAAGGTCTGTGGATAAACACCTCCTGTACCGCTTGCAAAGTTGATGTAAAGTGTAGTGCTTTTATCCGATTTTGATGCCTTAATTAATTTTAAAACATGGTCATCAAATTTACTGTCAAGATCTGATAAATAATACGGCTGATAATTGTCCTGAATATAGAAATCCTGGTTATTATAGTTAACAACGGGTGGAATCGGGTTTGTGCCATTATCCGGCCATATCAGCGTTGATGCATTAATGCCCATCTGGGTCGAGTTATCTCCAAATCTTCTTAAGAGAACGATTTTTTTTCTGGCATCTTTCAGATTTGGAATGTCAAATTTTGTCCATGAAGGGCTATCTCCATTTTTTTCGATTCCGTACCACATATCGTAGTCCTTTATAATGGCAGCTTCTACCAGAGCAGAGATATCGTCTCCCTCGCCATCTTTATTGATGGACATGATGACTGTTTCATGAGGATGTTTTTTAAGGAAATCATAAGTGGCATCCAGAACATCTTTAAATTTTAAATTCAAATTGATTCCTCCATGAAAAGCGTAAAGATCATCATCTTTTTTTCTTAGCCTGATATCTAAAAAGCGGATTCCTTTGTAAAGCTGTGTACTGATGTCCATGGTCTGACACATCGTAATATTTTTGATAATTTCAGCGGTGATTGCTCCTACTCCGAAAAGTACCGAAAGAGCCGGGATAAGAAGTGCTAAACCTGCCCCTATTGCAGCAAGATCATCTGCAGATAAATGATCCAAAAGCCCGTTCTGGAGGGTGTAAGTACAGGAATCATGTGTCCCCGGAATTGTAAGCTGGGCTAAATTTTTGTCGTCAGCAATATATCTCATCCAGTCTGGATTGTCCTGATCTCTCGCGATGGTTATATATCCGAGTGCCGTTTTTACAATTGTAAAGTTAACGAATAGCTCTTCGTATTGAGTAAAATATTGCTTCCTTTTGCTGCCGATAGTAATGATAGAATCTTTGGTATTTTGTAGTGTCTGAAGATTGTTGAAATATATTCTGATATTACCCTCATCTTTGTAACCTGCCAAAACCCTAAACGATTCACCGGTTTCTTCAAAAGTATATTCAATAGTTCCGTTATCGTCTGTTTCAGTAATGAAAACTCCTTCTTCAAATTCTGTGTAGATGTAAACGGAAGTTCCTGGTGCAATGGTTTCAGGAAAATGAGAGTTCCATTCAGCCATCTGATAAGACTCGTGAAAGGTTTTCTTCCACGTATAAGGAGTCTTGTTTGTTAATAAAATTCTGGCACCTTGTCCCATGATATTTATGTTTGGTGTTTAGTAAAACTGCCTACATAAAGCAGGCAGTTTTGGTGGTTAGTTAGTTTTTAATCCTATTTTTTAATGATCTTATAAGATTCTGAAGAAGATTTTACGATATAAACTCCTTTGGGAAGTTCTGAAATGTCTGTTTCATTTACGCCTTTCTGTGCTTCAACTGTTTTCAGCAATTGTCCGGACTGGCTGTAGATTTCAAATTTTGCTTTATCTGCAGACTTTATAGTAAGAGGTCCGGTAGTAGGATTAGGATAAACAGCCGATTCCTTTACCGATGGTTTTACTTCATTGGCGGCTAATACAAGATTGCTGTCTTTTACCCATGTGAAGGCATCAAACACCATATAACGGAAGTCTCCACCTATAGTTAGTACGAGTTCGTCAATAACGATATTACTATAATTCTGACCATTTAAGTTTGTGAGGTCAATAAGAGTAAATCCGTTGGTAACACTTAAAGAAGTTGTGAAACCAGTAGTTTTTATCTGGGTAAATTTAGTCACACCAGAAAGTTTTCCTGTTACGGTAAGTGTTCCTGGAGCAGCAAGACTGCTAAGTCTGTCTGTTAAATAAACCCAAAATCTATTTACTTTAAATAAGTTGGAGGTTGTTTTTATTGTTAATGAAGAATTTGCATATTGTGAAGTTGCAGTTCCTGTATTATCAATAAATCTGTTGTCTGGAGCGGTTCCGCTCCATCCTCCGCCAGCAAAATTAAAAATATCGTATGTCGCTACACTCGATATGATGTTGAAAATAACTCCGTTATCGGTGAAAGTCGTACTGCCGACTGACTCAGTTTCAAATAACTCTGTACTGGTCTGTGCATTTGAAAAAGTAGAAATGATCAGACTACAGATCAGTAAAATAGTAGTACTTTTCATATTTTTAATATTTAGATTGTTTCTTTTTAAGGTCTTGAAGGGAAAATCCCCTGAACACAGATAATGTAATTCATCCCCAAATAAGGAGGCATGGTATTTAACGGAATATTTTGCCCCATAAAGACAACAGAAGTTCCATTAATGGCAGTATCAGGATTTCCGTCTACAAAGCTTGGTATCGCATCGAACTGTCTTCCGTTTGGCTGCCCTGTAATGGCAATAGATGTTGAGGTAGTAGGTGTAACGCTGGTTGCGTTCGTGTTTGCTATTCTTAGCTGGCTGTTGAAGCTCGGAAGATTTTGCTGCTGAATAGTAGTTTGTGGATTTCCTGCAGCTTCACCAAGTGCAATACTTTTTCCTGTATTGGAAGTTCCTGCTCCGAAGGGGGCACGTCCGTTCAGGTTGGGTAGCGCGAATGTTGTTCTTCCATCTCCACCGTAGGTGTTTCCTAATAATGAGAAAAGTGCTGTATTTTGACTGATGCTTAATAACGCACCATTGCATAGCATATATCCTTTCGGTGCAAAATCACCCGCAAACATTTTTATGGTTCCTAATAGTTCTTCCATGATTTTTGTCTTTGAGAGTTAGTAATGGTTTTTAAGATCTTGAAGGGTATATACCTTCTACACAGATGATATAATTAATTCCCAAATAAGGAGGCATTGTACTAATCGGTACATTCTGCCCTGTAAAGGTAACAGACATTGGATTGATAGGCATTGTAGGATTTGTATCTGCAAAGCTTGGAATTGCATCAAACTGTCTGCCGTTAGGTTGTCCGGTAATTGCAATCGATGAATTGGCATTAGGTGTAACGCTGGTTGCATTAGTATTTGAAATCTTTAGCTGACTGGCAAAGCTTGGTAAGTTCATAGATAATAATGTTGTCTGAGGCGTTCCTCCTACTTCTCCTAATACATAAGATTGTCCCGTTGTAGAATTGCCGGTGCCGATTGGAGCACGACCATTAAGGTTTGGTAAAGCAAAGGTTGTAATACCGTCGCCACCGTAAGTTGTTCCTAAAATTGAAAATAACGCCTGATTTTGAGCAATGCTTAATAAAGCTCCGTTGCATAACATAAATCCTCTAGGTGCAAAATTTCCTGCAAATGACTTAATAACGCCGATCATTTCTTCCATGATAATAATTTTTTCAGTTTTAATATTCTCCTACTCTTTTTGGGCTTTTCGGATATCGCCGCTTTTTATTTAAAAATGTCACTGTTAATTGACAATTCAAAGTAACAACTATAAAAACACTGAAAGTAGAGTAGAAAATACCAAATTGAAGATTACGTATTTCTACGTAATGGCTTTAAATTAATTAAATGGAAAATTAAAACCTCCTTCAGAATATTCCGAAAGAGGCTTTTTTTAATTATTAAAATTTCTGAAAAAGAAATATTTAACGAATTTTATTTCTGCTGAGTTGTTGGCTCTGCATGGTCTTCAGGAACCAATGCTACATCTTCAACCATATTTACGATTCTTGTAACGGCGAAAGAAGTCGGCCCGGTCTGAAGAATTGCAAAATTGCTGTAAGATGTCCCGGATGAAGTGTAAGGAGTTGCTACAATATTTCCGTTTGGCGTTTTTACGGTAGCGGTAATCTCTGTTAATAAACAAACACCTCGGCTTGAAGCCTCCCATGTTGTGTTGGGCGATACAGTATAGTTATCATCAGAACAAAAGATACTCATATAAGAAACTTTTCCTGATACAACGAAGTTGGTTGAATTTGTGATTTTAACTAGTGGGTAAGACATGATATTAATTTTTTTGGATTAGTTTTCCTACTCTTTGTAAGGCTTTTCGGATTTCGCCATGTTCACATTTTTTTTGAAGCTTCTGTGTTAAAATGAACAATACAAATCTACGATGGGTGAATAAATTTGGGTAGCGTAAAAGTTACTAAATTGAAAATTAGTTAATTATACCTAATGCGGAGATCAATTGGGTTTTGAAAGTTAATTTTCGCTAAAACTTTCAGATTTTGTATTTTTGTGTAAATCCAATTAAAATTAAAAATGAACGAATTCGTAATATCAGAACTGAGAAACAATATTGCCGAAATCACATTCGGAACTCCGAAAAGCAACTCTCTTCCGGGAGTTATTCTTGAAAAATTAGCACAAACCATTCTTGATGAAGGCGCAAAAGATGAGGTAAAAGCAATTCTTGTAAAAAGTGAAGGCGAGAAAGCTTTCTGCGCAGGAGCCAGTTTCGATGAGCTTTTGGAGATCGAGGAATTGGAAAAGTCAACAAAATTTTTCGGTGGTTTTGCAAAAGTTCTGAATGCAATGAGAAACTGCGGTAAAATTGTCGTGGTAAGGGTTCAGGGAAAAACAACAGGAGGTGGAGTAGGAATCGCTTGTGGGGCAGATTACTGTTTTGCAACGAAAGATTCGGCTTTGGCTTTAACGGAGATCAATTTAGGAATCGGACCTTTCGTAATTGGACCTTACGTAGAAAGAAAAATCGGGAAGTCTCAATTTTCGGCAATGGCAATCGATGCAGATTTCAGATCGGCAGAATGGGCGGAACAACACAATATCTATCATTCGGTTTCTGAAAGTATTGCAGAAATGGATGAGAAATTAGAGAAATTCCTTCAAACTTTATCTTCAAGAAGCGAGGATGCCTTGACTTTAATTAAAAAAGTGTCTTGGGAAGGGACAGATCATTTCAATGAATTGATGCCTGCAAGAATTCACATGAGTGCAAGCTTAATTCTGGAAGATTCTGCAAAGAAAAATATCGGAGCCATCAAGGAAAGATTAAGAGCAAAATAAAATCAAAAGCGTTGAAATTTTCAACGCTTTATTTTTTGTATTCAGATTTCAATAAAGAGTATAAAACAGAGTCTTCAAAAACTTTATCGATCAAATAATGTCCACGCATGACACCTTCTTTTGTAAAACCGAAATAATCCAATAATTTTTTAGATGGTGTATTATTTTCAGCAATCAAAGCTTCAATACGATTGAGATTCATCTCCTGAAAACCGAATTCAATTATTTTTTCAAGAGCTTCTTTCATGAATCCTTTATTTTTAAATTCATCAGAATTCATAGCATAACCAATTTCTGCACGGTGATGTTGTGGATTCCAGGTATGAAACCCGCAGTTTCCAAGGATTTTATGGCTTTGTTTTTCTACAATTTGAAAATTCAGCATTTTTCGGTTGTACGATTCATAGCCTTCCTGATGAATTTTTTTCTGTCGGGTAAACTCTTTCTCATTGGGAAGACCTAATATTTTTTTAATTTCACTTTCATTATATGTTTCAAAAATCTGATTCATTATTTTCGAATCTAGCTTTTGAATAAGTAATCGTTCTGTTTCTATCGTTTCAAATGTCATTTCAGCTTTTTAATAAATTAATGGAAACCGTTGCGAGTTCTGAATTGGGAAATTTTCGGAAGAGCTCTTTATCAATATTTAATCCTGTTTCCTTACAGATTTTTATGAACACATCTATTTCCAAAATATATTGATCCGAAAAACCGTGCGTTGCTTCATACGCCGTGGCTGCGGTTTTCCCTAAGTTTTCACTTGTCAGCTTCGGATCAAGAGAATGTAACTCAATAATTAATAATCCGTTTTTTTGAATATAAGGAAGCCAAAGCTCCATATGTTCTTTCAGACTTTCTTCCACCAGATTATTAGACAATCTTTTTCCTCTGAAAGCAAAAGCTCCTGTCGACGTACTGATTCTTTCCGGAGTTTTATTTTCCGGAGTTTTCCAGATTCTGTTATGGTCGAGAAATGTTCTGATATTTAAAAGATCAGATAGATTAATGTCATAACTTTCTTTCAGATCTTCCGCCAGTTTTTGAGGATTTCCGATGTCGCCCCAAATTACTTTTGCCCAAATATCATTGTTGATGAGGTTGGCTCTCGTTACTTTTAAGGCTGCAGGATTATAATCTGCACCCACCAGAAATAAAGGATATTCTTCAAGCATTTTTCCACGGAGAGTATGCCTTTCAATGGTTTCAAAAATATGCTGTATAAAAGCTCCGTTTCCGCAGCCCATATCTAAAACTCCTTTGGGCTGGAGATGAATAGGTCGGTTGAAGATCTCAATAATAAAATCATTGGCCACTTTGAAATAATTGGAATGTGCTCCGCCACTTCCCCAAACATTCATGGCCCGGTCTACATGTATTTCGTCTTCTCCTTCTGCAATTTCTCTCATTTTGGAAGCATTTCCGAATAAAAGTTCATCCATTTTGTTCATCAATGGGAGGTAAGAAACGGTAACACCATACGAAGCCGCTCTTTTGGCAAAATAAAGTCCTGTTTCCGTAAATTTATAATTGTTCTTGGACTTTTTAAACCAATCCAGATGAGTAAGGAAATCCAGAATAATTTCAAAATTCTCATAATTTTTATGAAATTCCGCAGCCTGAAAAGAAGTTTCCATAAAATATTTATGAAACATTCCCGTCATCCCCAGATAAACGATGATAGGGCCAATAATGCAGCCTTCGATATGTTTTAAAATCTGTTCCTGAACTTTTTTTTCATCAGGATCTTCGGAAAGTGTAATACCGAAATTGTTTTTTAATGAATCGGTAAGCTGTGTAAATGTTTCTATAAATGAACTTTCGGTGATCTTATTTTTTATATCCGTGTATTCTTTCTGAAAGGAAACCGCTTTCAGATAGAGAGGAGAATATTTTTGCAGATATTGGGTAAAACGGTTTTTAGAAACGATGATTTCATCATTTTCATGCTCGACAGAATAATCCAGAAAACCCTGTGACGCTAATGTTCGTAACGCAACATTAAGATAACCTTCATTCGCTTTGAAAACTTCCGTAAGTTTTGAGAGAGTTACCTTATCTAGATCAAGAATATAGCAAACGATATCTTTTTTGATCAACGAAGCAACGGTCGGCGCGGTTACGATACCGTCCAGATGTCTGAAAATTAATGATCGGGAGAATTCTTTGTTCATACCAAAGTGTTTGTTTTCTAAAGTTAAGAATTCCTTAGAAAGAGGATGAAAAATATTTTAGAAAATTTTAATAAATATTTTGCAGATTAAAAATAAATAATAACTTTGTAATTCAAAGTTCTTTTTATGGATTCAAAAAACTATCACGAAGACTTATCACATATTCGTTCCATGATGGAGCGATCTTCAAGATTTATTTCTTTGAGCGGATTATCCGGAGTTGTTGCTGGTTTAGCCGCAATTATCGGTGCTGTTTATGTTTATTTCGTTTTTCAGAGAGAAGGAATTAGCTATTTTGATGGAGACCGAAATATTTTCGGACCGTCTTTGGTGAAAGAACTTGTGATGATCGGAACTGCGATTTTATTGGTTGCGATTCTTAGCGGATATATTTTTACAGCGAATAAAAGTAAAAAGAAAGGTTTGAAGATTTGGGATGCAACGACTAAGCGACTTTTAGTTACCTTTGCAGTTCCTTTGGTATCGGGAGGTTTCTTTTGTCTGGGACTTCTTTATCATCATCTTTTTGTTTTCATTGCTCCGGCAACATTGATTTTTTATGGTTTGGCGTTGGTAAGTGCGGAAAGATATACATTAACGGATGTTAAATATTTAGGATATTGTCAGATTGTTTTGGGACTGATTTCCTTATTCTTTTTAGGATGGGGGTTGGTTTTCTGGACGATCGGTTTTGGAGCTTTGCATATTGTGTATGGGCTTATTATGCACAAGAAATATAAATAAATATAAATTTTGCAGGTTGAAAACTAAAATCTATAACCTGCAGCCTATTACCTCATTATGATAAAAATAAATCAACTCAACAAAGAATTCGAAAGCCGTGTAAGATTGGGCATCATGTCTGTTCTGATGGTTAACGACTGGGTTGATTTCTCTGAAATGAAAAACCTGTTGGAAATTACAGACGGTAATCTCGCAAGTCACAGCAACGCTTTGGAAAAAGTAGGCTATATTGAAGTGAAGAAGGAATTTGTGGGTAAAAAACCAAGAACTTCTTACCGTGTCACCCAAAGTGGAAGAGAGGCTTTTACAGAACATCTGAATGCTTTGGAAAAATTATTAGGAAAATAGCTCTATATTTTTTTATTATTTTACTTTGAAATACAAAGTACTTTTAAATTTAAAAACATAAAAATATGACTTTAGAAAAACAAAAAACAACAATTATTTTCGCAGTACCGGTTTTATTAATGATTACTGCGTTTTTCGGAAACCTTTTTGTAGAAGGCTGGAATTGGTCGCCTTTTGATTTTATCATTGCGGCAGTTTTACTTTTTGGAACAGCATTTTTCATCAACCTGGTTATCAGATCGAAAAAGGCTTTACTTTCCAAATTAATGATATGTTTCGTCGTTTTGCTTGTATTAGCTTTAGTGTGGATCGAATTGGCTGTCGGAATTTTCGGAAGCCCTTTGGCAGGAAGTTAATAGAGTATCAATAAGCTGTTAAAATATCAATGAACCGAAAAACATTTTTAAAAAGGCTGTTTCAGATCGCGGTGGTCGGGGCTTTTCCAATGTTGTATTCATGGCAGATAGAAC
The DNA here is from genome assembly GCF_900129245.1 of Chryseobacterium arachidis. Classification (GTDB taxonomy): domain Bacteria; phylum Bacteroidota; class Bacteroidia; order Flavobacteriales; family Weeksellaceae; genus Chryseobacterium; species Chryseobacterium arachidis. Next base: position 42,979 of record NZ_FQUT01000002.1, on the reverse strand, counting down.
CATTCTGGTTGGAGTTTGTGGAAAGAAAACTTCCCATTAGAAATTTACCGAAAGCATTGGAAGGGAAAACATTAATGCAGATTTCAGATCTACACATCGGAACCCGTTTCGATTGGAATTTTATTATTGATTCTTTTCAAAAAGCCAAAAAATATGATCCGGATTTTGTGGTGTATACCGGAGATTTTGTCAATCACGGAAGCTTCCAGGAACTAGAAGATCTTAAAAAAGTAATGAAGCATGCCGTTTTAGGAAACTTATCAACTTACGGAATTTTAGGCAACCATGATTATGGAAAAGACTGGAAAGATCTTCAATCGTCTGATAACATCTGTAATATTCTGCAAAGTTTTGGAATAACGATGCTCAACAATGCTCAGGAAGAAAGCCACGGCCTCAATTTCATCGGCTTCGAAGATCTTTGGTCACCGAATTTTGCTCCTCAAAAAGTAATGAAAAATTACGATCCTTCAAAAGCAAATATTATTCTTTGTCATAATCCCGATGCGTGCGATAAAGATATTTGGAATGGCTATCAGGGCTGGATTTTGAGTGGGCATACTCACGGCGGACAATGTAGAATTCCGGGAGTGATTATACCTCTTCTCCCTGTGGAAAACCGCAATTATACCGCAGGAGAAATTGATCTGAAAGATGGAAGAATGCTTTACATCAATCGGGCTTTAGGACACTCTTTTCAGGTTCGTTTTATGGTTCGCCCGGAAATTACAGTTTTTACTTTAACACAAGGATAAATAATGAAAAAGGGACTAAAAATTTTTGCTTTAGGAATATTGGTGATCATACTTTTTACCATAGATTTTCCTTTAAAAGAGAGCACACTATATGGCAGATACGCCAATACCAATTATCAAAATCCTACTTGCTGTGTTGAAGCTCCTCACGAACCGGATACTTTGATTTTATTCCGTGACGGACATTTTGAAAGTAAATTTTATGGGAAAGGACGGTTTGAGGTAAGTAAGGGGTTCGAAACCAGAATCAAATTACATTATATAAGTAATGGAGTACCAGCATCAGGTAATACTTATTTTTCAAATCAGCTTTTTGAGAAAACAAAAATTATTTTAAATGCGGATTTGAATCATGTCTATACTAAAATCGATTAAAAATTATAAACTATGGATGAAAAAACAATTATAAACATTGGCAGAGTTTTCTTCTGGACTTCATTCCTTCTTGGGAATATCTGTCTTTTCGGTTACATTTTTACAAAAAATGACAGTTTTGTGGAAGGTGGTCTTCTTGTGGTAGGATGGGGATTTGCCGTTAACTTGTCGGCTGTTTTGCTACTTATTTTTTATGGAATCTTCAATAAACCAAAGCTCTCCATTTGTATCAAATCTATACTCATAATGATTACCAATGTGCCCATCGCAATCATCTATATATTCCTCGGAATTTATCTTGTGTGTAATTAATCTATAAACTATGAAAAAAATACGCGTTCAATTTCTTCTTTTCGTGTACGATAAAACACAAAAACTATACAGAAAATATTTCAAAAAGAAAAAAAGACAATGGCAGTTCACAGAAAAGCAGTTGCTGGAATTTCAGGAAGATTCTTTAGGCAGAAAGTTGGGTGAGTTTTACAAAAAACACGGATTTACCATGATTCCCAAAATGGAAGACCACGATGTTCATCATTTAATTACCGGTTGCGGAACCAATTTCGAGGACGAGATTGCCATGCAGTTTCTCTTATTAGGCAACGGAAAACTGAATGCCCATCTTCTGGCAGCGATTGTTTTGGGAAGCATCATTTTACCGGAATATTACAAAATTTATATCAAAGCTTATAAAAAAGGTCAAAATATGAGGTCATTTTATAACTGGGATTTTGAAGCATTGCTCTGGCAGAATTTCGAAAACCTGAAAGACTTTATCCAGCAGAAAAACACAACGGTATTATATTAATGCATCATGAAAAATATAAAATTCAGCCCGGAAGGAAAATTGACGTTTTATTTTTCTTTTATTCTGGGAACATTATTGCTGGTCGTTTTTTTACTGACGAAAAGTGATTGGGTATTTGTTACAGGATTTTATTATGTCTTAATCGCTGTAGTCATCAATGTCATCATCTTTTTTCACGAATTGATATTCTTTCTTTCCAATATTTCAGACCATAAAGCTCATGGAAATTCTGCACTCCTGATTCTGTTGAACATTCCTATAAGTATCATTTATTTTCGTGTAGTCTTTAACTATTTTAATCTATAATTTTAAACTAACAAACATGAAAACACATCACTATATATTTCTCACCACCATTCTATTCGTTATCGTTTTTTATGATCAGAATATGGGGCTTAATCTCGGAATTATCGGGATCATTTATTCCTTGCTTACCCTTTACAGAACGCCTAAAGCAAACAGGACAAAAACTTTCTTTTTCCTTTTTGTGACGAGCATTTTGTCGAGTTTTGCATTTGCATGGTACGGCGATTTTCCATCGTTTTTGGCAGTGGTAAGTTCGTATTTGTTGCTGTCTTACCGCTCGAAAAACAGAAGACTGAAAATTTTATTTCTGATTCCGGTCTTTGTTATCAATTGTGTTACGGCAATATTCAGATTTTTCAGCTTTGATGAATGGTTGCCGAAAAGAAATGTTTCGGGGTTATGGCAGAAAACGCTGGCTTTCGTCTTGATTCCTTTGATTTTAATTTCAGTCTTTTTTGCGGTTTATTCTGCAGGAAGTGATCATTTTGCCAATCTTTTTACCAATGTCGAACTTGATATTAATTTCTGGCAGTTGTTCGCAATGACCATTTTAGGATTTTTTATTGCCTTCAATTACTGGAATTTTGCGGTTGAAAAATTCATTTACAAAAACAATCGCATTTTAGATAATGATTTTAAAGAAAAAGAGATTATTCAAAAGTCAACGTATTCTTTTCTTGATCTGGATGCGGAACGAATGAGTGGTGTGATTTCTTTCTTTGCATTAAATATCTTGTTGATTTTCTTCATTATTACTTACAATTACGAGCAATTTTATGAAGTGGTAAAAACTCCCGTAAGACTTTCCGAAGAAACCCATGAAAGGGTGAATGCCGTGATTATGTCTATTGTGATGGCGATTTTGGTCATTATGTTTTATTTTAAATCCAATTTCAATTTTGATCCGAAAGCAGGTTTGATGAAAATTTTTGTGAAGATCTGGATTTTCCTGAATGCTGTTTTGGTCATCTCAGCGATGGTAAAAAATACGGAATATATTATCAATTACGGGTTTACCTATAAAAGATTAGGCGTTTATGCTTTTTTGATTTTATCATTAATAGGTTTGATCACAACATTTATAAAAATTCAGATGAAGAAAAGAAATGCTTTCCTGTTCAACACAATGGCTTGGTACGTTTACGGGGTAATTCTCGTTTGCAGCTACATCAATTGGGGCGGAATCATTACTTCTGAAAATATGAAACGTAAAGATTTTGCTTTAAATTACCATAAAACTGCCATCAATTTCAGTGAAAAGCAATTGCTGAAATATGCTGAAGAAAAAAATGATAATCAATTAAAAGCCGAGATTTTAAACTTAGAGCGTGTGAAATTCCAGAAAAACGAAAAATTTCTTTCCAAAGTTCTGTATTATCAAAATATAAAATAGCTTTAAAATGTTGCAAAAATTAAAAGAAATTCAAAGGCTTGAAGTTACTCTATTGTTAATTTTAATGACAGGATTCTGTTTCAGTTTGTCTATTTTCAGATATTATATCAGTGAGACAAAAGTATTTTTCTTCCTGAACTGGAATTTATTTCTGGCGTGGATTCCTTTTATCATCAGTAGTTTTTTATTGATTTTTAACATTAAAAGCAAATTATCTTTAGCGATTGCTGTCGGAGTTTGGATCGTATTTTTCCCGAATTCACCTTATATTCTTACAGATCTGTTTCATCTGAAGAGTAGGAATTCCATTTCGATCTGGTATGATTTGGTGGTTATTCTTTCCTACGCATGGACGGGATTGTTTTGCGGATTTGTAAGTTTATTGGATATTGAAAAATTGCTTTCTGTTCATTTTAAAAGATCAACGATCAATTATATTACGGTTTCATTTTTATTTCTGACGAGTTTTGGAGTTTATCTGGGAAGATTTTTACGATGGAACAGTTGGGATATTTTAAGCAATCCTTTTGGCTTATTTAATGATATTTTGGTGAGAATTATTTATCCTATGGAATATACCAAAACGTGGGGCGTTACTATTTTGATGGGAATTATGCTCAACTTTATGTACTTTATGATGAAATCGATGAAGAATGTAAACAGAGAAATGATCCTACAGGAAAATCAGAAAACATGATATTAATTAAGTCTTAAATTCTGTCAATGGAACAGTTTTAGCTGCAAAATAAATTCAAAAGTCAGAGGGCTTTATGTATCATTAAAAATAATTAGTATGAAAAAATCCTTATTACTCATCCCATTGATCATTATTTCTTGTAAGAAAGATCCGAGTACGCTGGAAACTCAGAATAAAGATTCAATATCGGTTAGTGAGCAGCCGGATTCTACTGTAAAAAAAGATTCTGCAGCCTTGAAAATGAAGGATTCTATTATTAATAACGCTCCGAAAACCAAAGAAGTACTGAGAACAGGGGTAATGAGAACTGTAAAAGATGGGCAGATTATCAGAACGGCTGATGCAGAGCAGCTTCCTTTTACTTTGGGCGAAGAATTTACAAAAGATGGCCAGGAATTTATTCTGAAAATCACCAATTTCGACCAACCCAACATTAAAGCGAAGATATCTACAAAAGAAAAAGATTTCAACATCCGTTTTAACCAGATTAAATTGCCCAATGGTGATTACGACGGGCCTTTCAGCAGAGAAATTACCTACGATGTGAAAGAAAAGGGCGAAGTCTGGCTGATTGTCGGGAAAAGCAATATGGCTTCCGGCAGTACAAAAGGAAGTTTTACGGTAAGTGTGGAATAATTTGGTACAATTTCTGCAAACAAAACTTTAAAATTATCATTATGAAAAATATATTTTTGACAGCGGCAGTGGCTTCAGTAGCTTTGGTAAGTTGTGGCACCGTGCAGTCGTTGGTTCAGAATACATTTCCTTATACAGCCAATGTGTTAATTTCCACGGGAGTGCCTGCCGATAAAGAGGTTTCTTCCACTGCGACGGCATCCAACGTACAGACATGGTTCGGAGGTAACAACAATGCAAAGATTAAAGACGTAAGAATTTCAGATGCGAAAATCTCTGTAGTTTCTCCTTCGGGCGGTAATCTGAGCGCTTTTAAATCCATTAAAGTATATATCTCTTCCAGCGGAACCGGAGAAAGGTTGGTAGCTTCGAGAACGAATATTTCCACTGATGCTTCCAGTTTAAATCTTGATCTGGGAACTTCGGGATTTTTGGATGAAGTGGTAAAAAGTACGGGAGTTACTGTAAGAACGGTTTATGAGCTGAAAAATCAGACAAGTTCAGACATGAACCTTAGAGTTGCACTTAATTTCAGCAGTGTTCCTGCGAATTAATTTTTATAAAAGTTTATTAAAGAAAACGTCTTCCAAAATTTTTGAAAGACGTTTTTTATTGTATAATGATTCTGAATTTTTATTTTATGAAATCTTAGAGCCTGTTTAAATTTTTTATAGCTCTTTCTTAATTCTTCTAACTTAAATAAACTTTGTTTATTCTTTTTCTTAATATTAAGTAATTCAGTTAATTAAGGTATTTTTTTTGGTTAAGAAAACAATAAATTGATTTTTATTAAGTTTTTTAAGCTAATACTCTTAATTTCTTAATGTTAAAAGTAAATCATAAATTTAAACAGACTCTTAAGGATTTATTTTAAAGAAATATTCGGATTACTGCTTAATAAATTTCTCAACCACTCTTCTTTGTCCATCTGTCGCACTGATGATATACGTTCCTTTCTGCAAGTCTGAGATATTCAGTTTTTCGTCAGATGACGATGAGCTTTTCAGGATCGATTGTCCCGCCATATTGATGATTTCAAAATCAATATTTTTGCTGTCTGAGCTTCGTACTGAAATATAATTCGTTGCCGGATTCGGATAAATTTCAACTTTTAAAGGTGTCAGGGTTGCATTTCTTGTAGAAAGGGTACCGCTGTTGTCTAAGAATTCAATAGCTGCCTGAATGTTCGGGAGAGGACCAATTTTTGTGGCTAAATTTCCACCCTGAGGAATTCCTGTATTGACCAAAAGGTTTTTCATTGCCGCCGGACTTAAAAACTGACCGGTAACCTGACGATAATACGACTGGATTAAAATAGCTGCAGAGGCTACAATGGGAGTTGCCGAGCTTGTTCCGCTGAAAAGAGTGTATTTTCTGTTGATATCTCCATCATAAGTTGCCCAGCTTCCATATCCTGCCGCCAAAACATTTTGCCCCCAACCTTGTACATCGACTCTCGTTCCGTACGTGCTGAAGCTTAATTTGAAATGGGCAGTGGTATTGCTTCCTGCTCCCACAATAATAGCACCGCTGTTTCCTCTTGCGTTATATGATGAATAGAAAGTAGCATCAAGATTTTCGTTACCGTTTCCTGCTGCTGCAATAATGATAATTCCGGAATCTGTCGCGGCTTTTGTTAAATCCCAAATAAGATTATCGTATTCTGCGGGTACGTAATTAGAATTTTGTCCTCCCGTCTGCATTTCATAGAGAATAATATCTCCTGCCTGAGAAGCGTTGATCGATCTCGTTACAGCAGCTACTCTATTGTAGGAAGAGGTTGTCCATTCCAGAAAACCTTTCATTTCAGGAACATTGTAGGCACTTCCTGAAAGTCCGATATTGTCTTTTCCTGAACCCATAATGCTCATGACGGCAGTTCCGTGATCCAGCCAGCTGTAATAAGAACTGCTGGGATTTGTTAATTGTGCATTGATTCCAACACCCGATTCTAACTGAATAGCATTGCGGTCGACCAACATTTCATGAGTCTTATGAAAGCCATATTCTACATCACGAACTCTCACATTTTGCCCTGTAATGCCTCTGGACCATGCATAATTTACATTAATCCCCGGATTGGCAAACAAATAAGTTTGTGAAGCTTCCAGATCAGGCGTGATCACAAAAGCTGCTGTTGCGGGTGGCTCAATCGGTTCGTTACTCAATAAAGAAGCGTATTCTATTTCAGAAAATTTTTCAAGGTTTTCTGCTAATTTCAGAATATCATCATTGTTTTGTACAGCAGATTCCACTTTGAAAATTCGTCTCAGTTTGTCAACAGATTCTTCTGATTTTCTGTTGTTTCTGCTGTCTGCTTTCATCTCATTCAGCTTTTTGTCGCTGAAACCGAGATCATTTACGAAAGAAATTCCGTTTCTCGTTACAAATTCTTTAAATTCCGGATTTTTGCTTAAAGTATAACCGACGATATCAGCAACAGCATTTGAATTTTTAGAAAAAGCAACGTAAAGGCTGTGCGAGTTTGAGTTTTTCTGTAGCTGGAATTGTCCTTTTCTGCTCTGTCCAAACGATAAGAAGAAGCAGAAAATTGCCAGGATCATAATTCTTTTTTTCATAGGCATTTTTTGGTTAAGTTTTTAGGAGATAAATGTAGTGATTTAATTTTATTTGCTTTTTGCAGAGAAGTTTATCCTGCAGAGGTTTTATCAGATTACCTAAAGAAAACGTCTTTCAAATGGTTGAAAGACGTTTGTATTTTTAAGCTAAAGATTATTTAAAATCTACCAGTTCGATATCAAAAATAAGAGCAGCTCCCGGAGGAATTACATTTCCGGCACCGTTGTCTCCGTAAGCCAGTTCGGCAGGGATGTAGAATCTGTATTTAGATCCTTTGCTCATCAGCTGCATACCTTCTGTCCAGCCTGCAATAACTCCAGAAAGGCTCAGATCAATAGGTTTACCGCCATTCTTATCGGTAGAATCGAAAACAGTTCCGTCCATTAGTTTTCCGGTGTACAATACGCTTGCGGTACTGGTTGCAACGGGTCTGTTTTTTCCGTCTCCTTCTTTTAATACTTCATATTGCAGACCGCTTGCGGTAGTTTTTATATTTTTGTTCAGCTTGTTTTTAGCAAGGAAATCTGCACTTTTCTTTTTGTTTTCTTCGGCTTTTACTTTTGCTTCAGCCTGTTTTTTCTCATTTTGCTTTTGCATGAATCCCTGTAAGAAAGATCCCATTTCTTCTTTCGGGAATAACGTCGGTTTGTCGGTAAGGCCGTCTTTTATCGCCTGAGCCAAAAGTTCAGGATCTGCAGGAAATCCCTGTCTTTTCATATTCTGGGCAATGTCCAGACCGATATAATAAGATGCTTTCTGATCGTCGGTATAAGATTTCTGAGCAAATGTAAGGTTTACTCCTGCAAGAAGAACTAAGGTAATTAACGTTTTTTTCATTGTTAAATGTAAATATATTTGGTTGCGAATTTACGCTTTTGTAATTGAATCCATCACAATGGTGACAGGGCCATCGTTGATTAATGAAACTTTCATGTCGGCACCAAAAATTCCGCTTTCGATTTTCAGACCGGATTTTGAAATTTCATCTTTAAAATACTCAAACAGCGGAATGGCCTGATCGGGTTTTGCGGCTTTAATGAAAGACGGGCGGTTGCCCTTTTTGTAATCGGCAATTAATGTGAATTGGCTGATACATAAGATTTCTCCTTTGATATCCTGAACAGAAAGATTCAGTTTATCATCTTCATCCCCAAAAATTCTCAGATTCAAAATTTTCTGAACAAGCCAGTCTGCATCAGATGTTGAATCATTTTCATCAATTCCTATCAAGAGCATTAATCCTTTTCCGATATCTCCGACAATTTTTCCGTCTACTTTTACATTTGATTCGGAAACTCTCTGTATGACGACTTTCATTAATAATAAATATTTAAATCTTTTGTTGAAGGATTATAATTATAAAGATAAGTTTTTGGAGGTATACCAGCAACTGCAGTTGGATCTCCTGTTAATAAAATCCATGTAGCATTATCCTTTGGACAAATAATGGTTTGATTATTATTTGTGACTTCAAGTGTTGTATTGATATCTGGACAAATATGAGGTGCATTCCTATCATATGCTTGAAATTGAGTGTCAGATCTTCTCACTATAATTAAGCCTCTGGTTCCAGTCTGTCCTGCTAAATTTAAGTATATCCATCCCCCTGGCTGGTTTAAATCAAAATAAGCGGGTTGATTAAGGTTTATCGTAACATTTACTGGTGCATTTGGAAAACAACTTACTGTATCTTGTGTATTACATGAGTTTAGGCTTAAATTACTGAAAACCAATAATGTGATGATAGATAATATTGAAAAAGTTTTTTTCATTTGAATTTAAATTTTTATATATTTGTAGAAATATAAACGATTATAACACGAAAAACATTGTCCGGCAAATGTCGGATTATTTTTTTATACTAAAACTAAATTTTGAAAATTATGGCAAGCTATGTTACAAAGGAGGGATTAGAGAAAATGAAAGCTGAGCTGGAACAGTTGGAAACTGTAGAAAGACCTAAAATTACCCAGCAAATCGCAGAAGCAAGAGACAAAGGAGATTTGTCTGAAAATGCTGAATATGATGCGGCGAAGGAAGCACAGGGAATGCTTGAAATGAGAATTTCTAAGCTTAAAGACGTTATTTCTACTTCAAAAATCATAGACGAAAGTCAGTTAGATACTTCAAAAGTTTCAATCCTTACAACGGTGAAACTAAAAAATAATGCAACCAAACAGGAGCAGGTATTCACATTGGTTCCTGATAATGAGAGCGATCTTAAATCGGGAAAAATCTCTGTAAACACCCCGATCGCAAAAGGATTGCTGGGAAAAGTTGTGGGTGAAACCGCAGATATTACGTTGCCAAACGGAAACAAACTGTCTTTTGAAGTATTAGACATTACTCTGTAAGAACGAAATCTAACTTCTAATCTCTGAAAATTTTAGAAAAAATGAGCACAATATTCACAAAAATCATCAAAGGCGAAATCCCTTCTTACAAAATTGCCGAAGATGAAAACTTTATTGCGTTTTTGGATGCAATGCCTTTGGTAAAAGGACATACACTGATAGTTCCCAAAAAAGAAGTTGATTTAATTTTTGATCTGGAGAGCGAAGAGTACAAAAACCTCTGGGGTTTTTCTCAGGAAGTGGCCAAAAAAATAAAAAAAGCAATTCCCTGTGTAAGAGTAGGAGTGGCTGTTGTAGGATTGGAAGTTCCCCATGCACACATTCATTTAATCCCCTTAAACCAGGTGGAAGATATGAATTTTAGAAATGAAAGATTAAAACTGACGAACGAAGAATATACAGAAATTCAGAATTCGATTATTAATTCTTAAAAAAAATAAACAGAAACTCGTAAAGCTAACTTTTACGAGTTTCTTCAATCTATACCTTATTATTTAGATATAAAAAATGAATTCAAACCAATGTTCTTTCTGCGGAAGAAAGAGAAATGAAGTGCAGATGCTGATTTCCGGACAAAACGGATTTATCTGCGAAAACTGTATCGAACAGGCGCATGCGATTGTAAAAGACAGTGGTTCAAAATCAGATTATGCTCCTGCAGAAAATATAGAAGAACTGAAAAAGCCTAAAGAGATTAAAGAATTTCTGGATCAGTATGTGATCGGGCAGGATCAGGCAAAAAAACAATTGTCGATAGCCGTTTACAATCACTATAAAAGGCTGCTTCACGCTAAAGATGAAAATAGAGAAGTGGAGCTGGAAAAATCAAATATCATCATGATTGGTGAAACGGGAACGGGAAAAACCTTATTGGCGAAAACCATTGCCAGAGAGCTGAATGTCCCTTTCTGTATTGTGGATGCCACTATTTTAACAGAAGCAGGTTATGTAGGGGAAGATGTTGAAAGTATCCTTTCCAGGCTATTAATGGTCGCAGATTATGATGTGGAGAAAGCGGAAAAAGGAATTGTATTTATTGATGAGATTGATAAAATTGCCAGAAAATCTGATAACCCGAGTATCACCAGAGACGTTTCCGGGGAAGGTGTTCAGCAGGGATTACTGAAATTACTGGAAGGAAGTATTGTGAATGTTCCGCCACAGGGAGGAAGAAAACATCCGGATCAGAAATATATTCAGGTCAATACTCAGAATATCTTGTTTATTGCGGGGGGAGCTTTCGACGGAATCAAAGAAATCATCGAGAGAAGAATGAACAAGCAGGCGATTGGTTTCAGTGCCGAAAAGATCAATAAAACCGATGAGGATGAGTATATATTAACAAATATTAATGCGATCGACCTTCGTTCTTTCGGATTAATTCCCGAACTTTTGGGAAGATTTCCGATCATTACTTACCTCGATAAACTCACAAAAGAGACGATGGTAAGAATTATGAAAGAGCCTAAAAACTCGATCGTGAATCAGTTTATAGAACTTTTCAAAATGGACGGGACGAATCTGGTGTTCACAGACCCTGCCATTGAAAGAATTGTAGAAGAGACTATGGAAAAAGGATTAGGAGCAAGAGGATTGAGGGGAACAACCGAAAAAGTGCTTGAAGACTACATGTTTTCTATAGGGGAAGACAAGGAAATTATCTTAACCGAAGACAATGTTTTGACGGGTAAATAAAATCTTTGTTTTTTAATAAAAAAGGTATACCTTTGCAAATGAGATATTGTGTTAATTTACAAGTGATTGTATCTTGACACATTTTTGATTTTGTTTAACACACAAATACTTTATACAATGAAAAAATGTTTATTAACTATTGGTTTGTTGGCACTCGCAATTTCTGTTCAGGCGCAGTCGGGAACAACAACGCTGACTGATGTGTCTACAGTGTATGTGAGTGAAGGTTCATTATTCTATTCAGGTGGTCAAATAAGAACTCTTGGAAGTGGTATGATGGATATTCACGGAAACGCTTATGTACAGGGATTTGCCGCTCCTGGTGGAATAATCGCTACAAGAAACGCCGACGATACTGACAATAAAATGGACGGCGGTAACATTGTTCTAAGACTTAACGATCCCGCTAATTATGATACATCTACATACGGTCAACTATATTTAGATGGCAATATTCAAGCTAATCCGGGTATTGTAAGTAAAGAATATAGAACAGCAAGACATGGTAATGGAAATTATTTCCAACAGATTGCCATACCTTTTGCACAAAAACAATATAGCAGTCTGTCCACAGAATTAGGTAAAACATTCAGTACTTCAAGATGGACACAAAATGAAATTCTGTATTGGAACAATGCAAATGTTGTTTCGAATAATGTTGCTAATTTAAATTCAACTACAGGCAATGGAACTGGAGGAATTATTGCGGTTACTCCAAATTCAGTAGCAGGATATTATATGTTAGGATCAAGCAATAACAATCTTGATTTAAGTACACCACCGGCTACTTTGCCAACCATTGCGCCAACTCCTACAGGTTCAGTATATACTATCCACGGGAGACCTCATAGTTTAAATAATACATATACAGTTACTTTACAAAATGCAGGAAATGCAGTAAGTTTTGGAACAAATGGTAGTGCGACCAACGAATACGGAGAAACGTATTATTCATATCTTCAGGATCAGTTCAGCAATACGACAGGAATTTTTCAGGGAGACTATGGTAAAAATATTTATCAGTTTGGTAATCCTTTCTTTACCAATATAGATTTATCAAGAATCGGTTATACAGAAGGTGCTACTACAGGTGACGGAAATGCTGTTTCCAATATCTGGGGTGTTAAATATACAGCAGGTACTGTAGTAACCTATCCTAATAGCAGTGGAACAGGATCTGCTACGTATGCAACCGGAGCACAAACTCAGACCTTTACTTTAGCTGGAGTTCCTGTTGGGGATGCGGGTCTTATCATCAAGCCGATGCAGACTTTTGTATTGAAACTGAGAGATAATACACCGCAAACTTTAAATTTTGGAACTTTAAGAAGATTTGCAGGAACGGTAAGAGCAGACGGTACCAATTATGATGTTACTGCTGCAAAAGGAGGAGCTGCAAAAGGATATACCGGAGGTGTAAAACAATTAGGTATTATTGCTTTAGATGCTGCCGGAAAAGAAATTGGAAGAACGTATTACGTAGTAAGTCCTGATATGACGACAGGTCATCAGACTGCCAGTACTACTACTGTTCAGGCAGGAGCTTCAGGAGCAGATGTGATCGGTACTTTCGAGGAGGCACCAACTGGAGGTTATGATAACAACAATATGAATTACTGGTTGTATATCAACGAGGCTAACGAGGTGAATTTCTTAGGGAAAAATGTTAAGCTTGTTAATTACAACACAACAGCTGCAACATCATACAAATTTGAAATTAAAGAAAACGCAGAACCAATAGCAAACGGCGCTCATGCCCTTTCTTCGGGAATCGGTTTCTATTATAAAGCCCCTAACGGAACAGTACAGCAGGCAAAACAGGGCGAAACTATTCCTGTAACAGCTGCGGTTTATGATATATATTATGGAAGTCCAAGCAATGTAGTACTTGCAACAGACGAAAAAGCGGATTCTTCTGTAAAAACATTGGTTCTTTTCAATCCGGCAATCGACAACTATATTGTAAGATTTGATCCGAAGTGGAAAAAAGCAGATATTGAAGTTTATGATATGAGTGGTAAACTTGTTATTTCTAAAAAAGCAGTAAGCACATCATCAGACTATGTACTAGAATTAGACAGCAAACTGAAAAATTCTTACATCGTAAAAGTTGTTTCTGACAAAGGAGAAATTGTTAACACCAAAATCTTAAAATAATATCTATGAAAACTATTAATAAACTAGTCTACGCTTTTTTACTTATCACAGTATCATTGCTGAATGCCCAGTTACCGGGTGATGTAACCCCTTCGAATCCAGGAGGAGGGAGTACTGGAGGATCCGGAACAGGAGCTCCGCCATTGAAATCGCCTATCGATATGTATGTGATAGGATTAGGAATTATCGCGATTATGCTTATCGTATTCTTTACGAAAAAGTATACTGCTAAGAAAATATAATACAATAAATAAAAAAATTCTCTGATTAGTCGGAGAATTTTTTTTATTTTTACATTGTAAAAAATTCATATAAGATATGATGGATGAATTTTGATTTTTAATCATTAAAATTCTCCTTGCGATTTTATTTAATTGATTATTAACACAAAAAATAATTAACAATGAGAAAAAGTTTATTAACTATTGCTTTGTTAGCCGCTATAGTCTCTGTTCAGGCGCAGTTACATATAGACGATACGGCTAGTACTTATGTAAGTGAAGGCACGTTGGTTTACAACAATGGGGCTCTGCAGACCAGAGGTTCCGGAATGCTTGACATACATGGAAATGTGATAGCTGAAAGTTCTGTAGGAGGGACTACCGGAATCCGGACATTGGATTTAAATGGAGATCCTAAAACAGATGGAGGAAATATCGTTCTTCGATTGAATGATCCTGCTAATTATGCCACCTCAACATATGGACAGTTATTCATTGCAGGATCAAATAATCAGCTTAATACACCGGGAATTATCAGTAAGGAGTATAGAACTGCAAGACATGGTAATGGGAATTACTTCCAGCAGATTGCTTTGCCATTCATGAATAAAACATTTGCATCTTTATCTACTGAATTAGGAAAGACATTCAGTCCAAACCGATGGACTCAAAATGAAATCTTATATTGGAACAATACCAATGTAGTTTCCAATCATATTACTGATTTGAATTCAGTAATATCAATTGGAGGGGTGGGGACGAATTTGATTAATGGAGCAAATTATTTCATGTTGGGTTCAAGTAATAATAACTTAGATTTAAGTACTCCACCAGCAACGATGCCAACTATCGCACCAACACCTACAGGAACTGTTTATACATTGCATGGAAGGGCATATGCACCTAACGCAGCACAGGAAACTGCCACACTACAGAATGCGGGTAACGGTATAAATTTCGGGACAAATGGTAATGCGACCAACCAGTACGGAGAAACATATTATTCTTATCTTCAGGATCAGTTCAGCAACACCACTGGAGCTTTTTCAAATGCTGATTACGGCAGAAATATTTATCAGTTTGGAAATCCATATTTTACCAATATCGATTTGTCAAGAATCGGATATACCGAATCGGGAACGGGTGATGGAAATGCAGTTTCCAATATCTGGGGAGTTAAATATACAGCAGGAACTGTTGTAACATATCCGACTTCATCAGGAGGAGCTGCTACGTATGCAACCGGAGCACAGACTCAGACCTTTACAGCTGCCGGTGTTCCTGTAGGAGATGAAGGTCTTATCATCAAGCCAATGCAGACTTTTGTATTGAAGCTGAGAGACAATACCCCTCAGACTCTGAACTTCGCAACGTTAAGAAGATTTGCGGGAACGGTAAGAGCAGACGGAACCAATTATGATGTTACTGCTGCAAAAGGAGGAGCTGCTAAAACGTATACAGGAGGCGTAAAACAGTTAGGCGTTATTGCCTTAGATGCTGCCGGAAAGGAAATAGGAAGAACGTATTATGTAGTAAGTCCTGATATGACAACAGGTCACCAGACTTCTAGTGCAACATCTGTTCAGGCAGGAGCTTCAGGAGCAGATGTGATCGGTACTTTCGAAGAAGCACCAAACGGAGGTTACGACAATAACAATACAAATTACTGGCTGTATATCAATGAAGCTAACGAAAACAATTTCTTAGGGAAAAACGTGAAGCTTGTAACATACAATATGGCAGCCGTAAAATCTTATAAATTTGAAATTAAAGAAAATGCTGAACCGATAGCAAATGGCGTTCATGCTCTTTCTTCGGGAATCGGTTTCTATTATAAAGCATCCAACGGAACAGTACAGCAGGCAAAACAGGGAGAAACTATTCCTGTGACAGCAGCGGTATATGACCTGTATTACGGAAGCCCAAGCAATGTAGTACTTGCAACGGATGAAAAAGCGAATGCTTCTGTAAAAACATTGGTTCTTTTCAACCCGGCAATCGACAACTATATTGTAAGATTTGATCCGAACTGGAAAAAAGCAGATATTGAAGTTTATGATATGAGTGGTAAACTTGTTATTTCTAAAAAAGCAGTAAGCACATCATCAGACTATGTACTAGAATTAGACAGCAAACTGAAAAATTCTTACATCGTAAAAGTTGTTTCTGACAAAGGAGAAATTGTTAACACCAAAATCTTAAAATAATATCTATGAAAACTATTAATAAACTAGTCTACGCTTTTTTACTTATCACAGTATCATTGCTGAATGCCCAGTTACCGGGTGATGTAACCCCATCGAATCCAGGGGGAGGGAGTACAGGAGGATCCGGAACAGGAGCTCCACCATTGAAATCGCCTATCGATATGTATGTGATAGGATTAGGAGTTATCGCGATTATGCTGATCCTATTCTTTACGAAAAAGTATAGCTCGAAAAAGGCATAAAATTTTATTAAAATAATATTAAACTCTCTGATTAGTCGGAGAGTTTTTTTATTTTTACGTTATGAAAAAGATTTTTACAACATCAGCTTTACTGGCTGCATTTTCATTACAGGCACAGTTTACGGTTACCATTCAGGCTCCTGCCGATTTCAAAGATCAAGATGCAATTTTATATACTCTAAACGGTTCTAAGGATATTATTTTTTCTAAAGAACAAAGCAAGAATAATACCTGGACTTTCAAGTACCCTAAAAACTATATGGGAATGATGAAAGTATATTTTCCGGGATCCAATAATACCTTTAATTTTATTTCTGAAAATAAAAATGTAAATGTAAAGCTGGAAACACAGGGTAACAAGGTAAAAGACATCGTATATCTTGACGAGGCGAACAGCGTGATGAGTAAACTTCAGGAAGGTTCTCAAAAGAAAGAATTAATTCTTCCGGCACTGTCTCAGATCAAAGAATATTATAAAGACAATACAGATTTTGGAAAGGCTTTAAAAATTGAAATCAGCAGGCTCTCCGGAAATGCTGACGGTATTGATCAGACTCAGCATCCTTTTGTATATTATTATAATACCAATTATGCCAAATATCTTTCTAATGACGCTGCGAAAAAAGTAAGTCAGGATGATGTTATTAATTTTATAGACAAATCAAACGATATGCTGGAAACCTCGTCTTTATTAAGACCGGTTTTGGTGAGCTATCTTAATAACGGAGGCAACACAAATGTTACCGGCTCTGTTGATAAACTATTAGACAGATTAAAAGTTGAGACTCCAAGAGGACAAACGGTTTTATCTGAACTGATCGATGTTTTTGATGCTTATGACATGCAGGAATTTAAAGATAAATATCTAAACCTTGCCAAAAATCTTAAATGTACAATTACAGACAGATTAGCAACAACACTAAAGTCTAATGCGAATGTGGATATGGGAGCGGTTTTCCCAAATAATAAATTCCAGACGGCTACAAATACTACAGCTAAATCTCTTCATGATATTAAAGCTGATAAAAAGATCGTTATTTTCTGGTCTTCTACCTGCTCACATTGTGAAACTGAGCTTCCCCAGCTATTGGCAAAATATAATGATTTGAAGAGTAAGAATGTTCAGGTGGTAGGCTTATCTTTGGATGTTGATAAAGATTCTTATTCTAAAAAGATCTCTGCATTTCCTTGGGTAAATGATTCTGAATTGAGAGGATGGAACAGCAGTTATGTAGAAACTTATAATGTTCATGCAACGCCAACGTATTTTATTTTGGATGCTAACAATAAGATAATCAATAAACCAGAGCATGTTGGGGATGTTTTAGAATATTTTAAGTTGAAATAAATTTGGAGGGAGTAAATATTTTTGTATATTTGCACCACCAAAACGGCGAGGTAGCTCAGTTGGTTAGAGCGCAGGATTCATAACCCTGAGGTCACGGGTTCAATTCCCGTCTTCGCTACAATAGCGAAAAAAACCGAAACATTTGTTTCGGTTTTTTTGTTTGTATATAATTGGTATATTTAACTCTGATACCCCAATAATTTTCTGATCTGGTAGAAAAATCGTTCTATTAACCTCAGATCCTGGGTTACGATTTCTGCATTTCCTTTTAGTTCTTTATCAAAGACCAGATTTTTGTTATAGCTTGTTTTTAATCCCTTAGGAAGAAGAACGTCTACATAATAATTTCCGTCTTTATCTGGTGACAAAGAGATATTCTGTACTTTTCCCTCTACAATACCGTATTCCTGATATCGGTAGTTATCCAGTTTAATTAAAACCTTTTCCCCAGAAGCAATCTTTCCTGAATTAATGGCCGGGACAGACATTCTGCCTACCAACTTTTCGCGGTTTTTAGGAAGGATGGAAAGTATCGCGTCTCCGGCCTTTATAAACTGATTTTCGCCAAGAAACTGCTGAAAGCTTACAGTTCCTTCAGTATTGGAAATAATGAGGTAATTTTGCTCCCATTGCTTTAATGATCTTCTTAGCTGTTCAAATAGCTGTAACGTTTGAGAAGAGTAGGTGATCTTATCTTTTTCGGTATTGATGGCTGCTCCGCTTTTAGTTCTGTTTACATTCGATATTCCTTCCTCCATCTGGGAAAGTGAAATATTAATATTCTCGAGACTTTGCTGGGCCTGTAAGAATTTTATTTTTTCGTTTTCAAGTTCTACGGAAGCAATAACACCTTGCCTGTGAAGTTCCTGAGAACGCTGATAATTTTTTTTTGTAAGCTCATATTTAGCCTCTTCAAGTTTCTTTTGCTGTTGTGTTGTAGTAATTCGGGTTCTATATTCCGAAAGACTTTGATTGGCGGCTAAATTTTCCGGAGCATAGGGCTGAAGCCTTGTAAATAAAGCTTCATCCTGAAATGCTTTTGCAAAGCTGTTGTAATCTCCCTGCAACTCACCAAGTTTGAAATGTGAGGCCTTGCTTAAAGGAAATCTTCCCAGTGCATCAGGAGAAATAGAATCAACAATTTGTTTGAGTTCTAATACATCTTGATAATTGGCTGTAGACTGCATCACCATTAATACATCATTTTTCTTGACATTCTGATGATCTTTAATCATGATCTTCTCTATTTTAGAATTGATACGGGCTTCTAATTTTTCAGGGGGATTCTGAGAGGTTACAACGATAGGAGCCGGAATAAATTCCGGATATTTGATGACATAGCTCATTATTAAAATGAGAACCAGTATTAAAAAAATGATGGTATTTCCCCAGCGTATCATCCAATGCGGTGGCTGCGTCAAGATATCCTGAACGCTTTCCGAACGTAATTCTATATTATCTAAAATGTCTTTTTCCATAGTTAAATTTAAGCAATCTCCAAAATCAGGAGATTGCTTTTACTTTGAATTGATGATATTCAAAAAGTATAATTTTTTAAATGCTATTATATTAGCTGCAAACTTTTGAATAAAAATTACCATGTATATCTACACAAGCTTGCTCAAGTACATCGTATACATCATTCAGCAAACATCTGCAGTCATAGATGCTATCATCCGGATAATATGGTCCACCAGCTCCTTTTACCTTTTTCATTTCTTTTCTTGAGATTTTTTTTAGATTTTTCATTGTAATAAATTTGGTATTTTCCTACTCTTTAAGCTTTTCGGATGCCGCTTATTTTTAAATTTAATTTCCTAATTCCAATTGATTTTTCACCAATCTGTAATATTCTCCTTTTAAAGATACCAATTCTGCATGGTTTCCTTCTTCTACTACTTTCCCTCTGTCTAAAACGATAATTTTGTCGGCATGCTTTACTGTAGAAAGCCTGTGAGCAATCACGACTGCTGTTTTACCTTTAAAGAACTGTTCGAGATTCTCCATAATAATCTTTTCATTATTGGCATCTAAGGCGGAAGTTGCTTCATCGAATAAAATATATTCGGGGGATTTGTATACGGCTCTCGCAATAAAAAGCCTCTGTTTTTGCCCGCCACTTATTCCAACGCCTTCGTTTCCGATTTTTGTATTGTAGCTTAATGGTAATTCCTCAATAAAATCTTTAATGTTAGCGATTTCAACAGATCTTCTCAGCTTTTGCTTATCCACATGATCTTCACCGACAGCAATATTGTTGGCAATGGTATCATTAAAAACATAGCCTTCCTGCATTACAACACCGCAATGGTCTCTCCAGAATCTTGGCGAAATATTTTTAAGTTTGGTATTTCCAAGTCTTATTTCACCTTCGGAAGGTTCATAAAATTTCATCAAAAGCTTTAACAAAGTAGTTTTTCCGCTTCCGCTGGCTCCTACAATCGCCGTAGTTTTTTGATAAGGAATACTCAGGCTGAGATTTTCAAAGACAAACGCATCAGATCCTGTATATCTGAAGGTAAGATTATCTACTTCTATATCTTTTTCAGGAAGATCATGGCTGTAATGCTCGTCCTTATTTTCTTCATCATCTTTATTGTGGATTTCTCCGAGCCTTTCAAGTGATATTTTGGCATCCTGAAATTGTTTGATGAAATCGATAAGCTGTAGCAAGGGACTGTTTAATTGTCCCATGATATATTGTACGGAAAGCATCATCCCTAATGTAAGATTACCGTCTAAAACCAATTTTGCAGACAGAAAACTTACTAAAATATCTTTGATCTGGTTGATGAAATTTCCTCCAACCGATTGCCACTGTTCTAAAGACAGAGACTTTATTCTTATTTTAAATAATTTTACCTGTAAAAATTCCCAATCCCAGCGTTTCTGTTTTTCGGCATTATGCATTTTTATTTCTTGCATCCCGTTGATAAGTTCGATAACTTTGCTCTGCTCTTCAGAAACCTGTGAAAATCTTTTATAATCCAGCTCTTTTCTTTTGCCCAGGAAAAAACTGATCCATCCTATATAAGCTCCGGCTCCTATCAGGTAAACTATAAACAGCCTGTAATCATAAAATAGCAGGACAATACTGAAAATAATGAGATTCACCATAGAAAACAAAGTGTTCAGAGAAGAACTTGTAAGGAGTTGTTCTATTCTGTGGTGATCGTTAATTCTCTGCATAATATCCCCTGTCATTCGGGTATCAAAAAAACTGATGGGCAGTTTCATTAATTTGATAAAGAAATCGGAAATAATAGAAATATTAATTCTGGATGATAGGTGCAGCAAAATCCAGCTACGGATGATCTCAATTCCCATTCTTCCTATAAAAAGCATAACCTGAGCCAATAAAACAAGATAAATAAAATTAAGATCCTGATTCTGGATTCCGACATCTACAATGCTCTGGGTAAGAAACGGAAAAATAAGAGACAGTAAACTCCCTGCCAAAAGTCCCACAGCAAGCTGAATGACTAAAGATTTATATTTCAGCAGATATTTTGAGAGAAAAGAAAAACTGGCCTTGCTCTCCTGGCTGTCGAATTCAGTTTGAAAGAAAGAAGGCGTGGTTTCTAAAATCAATACAATTCCTTCTTCTGTTTTCTCATTGGCATTTTCTCCGATCCAGGATCTTATAAATTCTTCTTTTGTATAGGAAATCAGGCCGTATCCGGGGTCCGAGATATAGACCGTATTATTTTTATCAATTTTATAGACAACAACAAAGTGATTTTTGTTCCAGTGGGCAATACAGGGAAGAGGAACTTCCTCAGCAAGCGACTCAAAATTGATCTGAACTCCCAATGAACGGAACCCGAGATCTTCGGCAGCATCACTCAATCCAAGTAAGCTGCTTCCTTCTCTGGTCGTTTCTGAAAGATTACGAATTTGTTGTAAAGAAATGCTTTTACCGTAATGTTTACTTACGATACGGAGACATGTAGGGCCACAGTCTTTAGAGTCTGGCTGGCGAAAAAAGGGAAAGGATTTCTTCAATGAAATAACGTTTTATATTTAAAACAAGTTGCCGCCGGTATGGCGACAACTTTTTATATTCTTAAAAAGTTGATTAAACTTTTAGTGATATCATTACATTTACAGATTAAATAAATCCAAGAATTGAAAAAAAAATAAACTATTGTACTATTAATTATTGAAATAAGATACTTAATGCTATATAGTTTTTATATTTTTCCATCTTATCTTGGGATGTTATCTAACGACAATATTTATTGCAAACCTTTAAGCAAAGTTCATCAGGGTCTACACCATCTTGACAAGCAAGTAAAGTTGGAAAACAAGTCATCGTTGCTTGAGCTCTTGCACACTCTTCTGTAATGCCTCCAGTTAAGTTTTTTAAATTGGTTCTTGATAATTTTTTCAAATTTTTCATAGTAATAAGTTTGTAATGATTAATAAATTTTATCCCCAAACAGGATCTATGCATAAGGATAATTTACATTGTGTGCCACTCATGCACATTGGCGTGCAACCTTGTAGACAAATAACATCAAATCTGTTAGGGCAATACCATCCACCCAGTCCGTCACTGATGGGAGGACCGTACCCACCATGAACAGTTTTTAAACCTTCTCTTGAGATTTTTTTTAAATTTTTCATAGTTATAATTTGTTTAGTTTTCCTACTCTATAAAGCTTTTCGGAATCCGCTATTTTTTTCCTAATATAGTGAATTTTGCAATTTGAAAATTATTTCTATATTAAATTTCTTCATCTTCTATCAATTCATCAATAAAATAATAAATATCTTCACGATCATAAAGGTCAGGAAACTGGCGTCCGTTGATTAATATGATAGGCGTGAAATTAAGCCCTGCAATTTTGTTTTCTGCAGACATTTCAATTAATGCTGTCAGATCTTCAGGTTGAGAAATCTTACCATTTTTCTGACTGATCTTACTCTCGTCTCTTGTTTCAAACCAATATTCTACAAGTTGCAAAAACTCTTTTTCTGTTTTGTTTTTATAAGCAAACATAAAATCGCCGATCAGATTGGTAAATTTTTCGTTTTGATTTTCGTTAGAATAATTGAATCGCATCTGTGCAGAAATGTCATCAGGATATTTTTCCAGAAGTGTTTCAACGATTTTATGGCCGTCTTTACAAAATCCGCAATACGGATTAGAAACAATTGAAATATGAAGTTTTGCCTCCTTGTTTCCTACAAATAAAGTCTCGTTATCCGTGAAATTTATTTTTTCATTTTCCAAAAGTTCTTTTTTGAAAAGTTCATAGTTTCTTTTAAACCTGAGATTTTTTGCATTTGCTTTTTGGATATTTTCTTTATCTTTCAACGTATTGTTTAAATATAAAACCATAGTGAATGATAAAATCCAAGGCAGCAGGCTTAACAGTGAAGTTTTAGCATCAAAAGAAACATTTTCAAATAAAAATAAACTTATGGCAAGCTGAGCCACTAAAACTGAAATGATGATAAGACAGATACGGCAGAATGTTTTTTCTACAAAAGCTTGAATATAAAGTGAGTAACCAATGGCAATAACGGAGGCTAGTGTAAAACCTTTAACAATAAGAGAAGTCGCTGGTAAAAATAATCCAAGAGCCGTTAGACCAGCAAAATAAATCAGTGAAAAGTCTGAAAACTTAAGCCCAAGGATACTTGTTTTATCCTGATGGATAATTTTATTACACGAGTTTACATTTTGATTTCCTGCTGTATCTCCGCATATACTGCCAATCACCGTAGAAGTATTTCCGAATTTCTGATTAAAGATTTCCAAAGAAATATACACCCCCAAGAGTGAAAGTACATTAAATAAAGCAGCATATATATTTTGATTCAGAAAAGAATACACAATAATCAATGCAAAGATTGCATATATAAAAGGCTTGTAGCTGGTTGTACTTTTCTGTTCAGAATGATCTTTTTCAAAAAGCAATACAAAATCTGCCGATTTTTTATGAAGATCTTCTTTGTTGAGTGTTTTGGTATTATCCGAATAAATGGAATATTGTGTTCCCGTTTTTTTGACAAGAGAAAATGAATTGTCTACAATCGCTATAAATTCTTCGGGCAGTTCGTCCCAATATTCTTTATCTAATTCGTAGGCATCATTTTTTACTCCTAAAAAATTTAAGGTATCACTGAAAGCCAATGCAGACGGATAATTGGGATGTGAGTTGAACTGAAAAAGAAACTCTTGCTTATCGAGCTTCAGATGATGAATGAGTTTGTCCAAGAGCATATTAATTTTTCATCTAAAATAAGGAGATGTTCGAAATAAACAAATTTTTTTTTCAATTTTATGTGATTTAAATTAAATTTTTGATATTGAGATATTTGAAAGTTATGATTGAGTTATACTATATAAAATAAAATGAATCAGCTTTTGAAAAATAATTTTGAGAAATAAAAAGTGTTCAGTAAAAAGATGTAAAAAAGAAATCAAAAGTGTAAGAAGAAATTCGGAATTATAGTGAAGATTATGATAAAATAACTCATTGTTTTTGATAAAGAAAAATTTGATTTATTAATATTTCATGAAGTATTTTACAATATAATTGTCTTTTTGTCAGTGATTTAAATTATTTTTAATAATTATTTAATATGCATGCAGTTTAATAAAAACTTAAAAACTCTTAAAGTTTTCATAAAGTTGTAAAAAAGGATTGTATTTTTTTTTTATTTCTAAAATATGTCGTACTTTTACAACGCCTTGAATGAGGGAACAAGTCAAGGTAATAAATTTTTTTTCATCATTTGTGTTTTTAGAATCGTATCGCCTGATACGATTCTTTTGTTTTTATACCTTTTCGTAGTTCAACAGAAGGTCGATGAAATAAGAATAAGTGATAGATCCTTCCTGTTGATTACTTTTCAGAAAGAGATTATTAGTGAATCCGAAAAAGTCGTCCAATAGTCCCTGATGTTTTAAGATGAAAGCTTTTTCGTAAGCCCGGTCTCTCTTCATTTCAGGAGAATAGTTTTTCAGTACAGATTTTACAAATTCCGGATCTTCATCTGCAATATAATTCAATAAACTTTTTAAGGTAAAATATTCTGTGCTGTAACGGAGCTCTGTATTTTTAGAATTGATGCCAATAAGATATCCGACAAAATTTGCCTCCTGTTCTCTTGCAAAGCCAAGCTGATGCGAGCTTTCATGTGCAGAGGTAAAAGGTATTAATGTATTTGGTAATTGTGAATTAAACTGTGCCTCGGCAGTGAAAGGATTATAATATCCCAAAATGCCGGTAAAATTCATAACATTTTTAAATAAACTAGGCTTAAATGAATTGATTGCCGGAGCTTTTTTATTTGAAATAATATTCGGAAGTTTCGTCTGTTGGGAAAGAATTTCGGCTTGCACAGCTTTTAGATTTTTAATGATAAAAATACCGTTTCTGTCTTCAGTTGCCAATTTTCTCGTTGCTGAACATTTGTTTAAATATTTTAAGGCTAATATTTTTGCCTTTTCAACAGTCGGTTCCTTCTGACTCTGCAATTTTTTAATGATGGGAGTCTGGAAGTACAGCATTCCCCAGAATATCTGATATAAGAAATAAAAGATATTAATAACTGCTAAAATCTTTATTAAAAAAGAATTTCTACTTTTCTTTTTGAAAGATTTAATGATAAAATAAAGAAGGAAAACTCCCAGCAAAATATAAAGAAAATCTCCAAACGAAAAAGGAATCCATGAGAAAACAATCTGATGAACCGTTTTCTGAACTTCAAAAAAACACTCAAAAAAAGAAATCATTATTCCTGATTTTGAAAATGTAAAGAACAAAAGAAATTGGGCAAGTAATAAACCCGCCCAAAATCTTTTTTTATGTATTATTTTTGTTGTATTAATGACCATGAGATGCAGATTCACCCATTTCGATGCCTTGTTTTCTCAGAATTTTTGGAGTAATAAATCCATAAAAAGCTAAATAAACAAAACATAAAACCGGTATGATATATGAAAAATGAGTCCACGTAATTCCTAAGATTCCTTCGCTTGTTTTATCAAAATCACAAAGCCATCCCTGAACCAAAGGAATTACACCTCCACCCAGAATCATCATTACAAGGAAAGATGAAGCCTTACCTGTATTTTTGCCTAATCCTGCAATGGCAAGGTCAAAGATCGACGGCCACATGATTGAACAGAAAAGACCTCCTGAAATGAAGAAGTACTTCGCAATTTCCTTGTCTGGATAAACCAATCCGATCAGCATCATTATAACGCCTGCAACTCCAAAAATCATTAATGTTTTCCCTGCATTTTTTCCACCAAGGAAACTCATTAATATAAATGCTAAAATCCAGAATCCGTAAATATAGAAAGAAGAAACGTCTTTTCCACTTAGAGTATTGGCTACGATAATAATCGCAAATGCAATGAAAGGAACTACAAATTTTAAGATATTTATAGTTGTCTTAGAAATATTGAAAACGTTGATACTTCCGTTCCATCTACCGATCATTAAACTTCCCCAATAAAGAGAAACAAACGGTGCTATATTATGTTCCAAGACTCCTCCGAATTCTTTAGTATGAAGTAATGCAGGCAAGTTACTGATAATAGAAACTTCCACACCAACATAAATGAAAATAGCAAGCATTCCCAAATATAATTGCGGGTATTTTAAAATGTTGAATTTAGAGCTTCCCTCTTCAGTATTTTCTTCTTCCTCTTTTGCAGGATCTTCAATTTTAGAGAAAAGCATAAAGATGGAAACCAGAATAAAAGCAACTCCTAGTACAATAAAAGGAATTTTCACCATTTTCAGGTTTTCTTTTACAAATTCAATTGGGTAAGAAATTGCTGAAGATTTTTCTTTGATTTTTTCTAATTTTTTAGAAAAGCTGTCCACTTGCTGATCACTTGCTACAGAGATGTTATTAAGCTGTTTGATTTCTGTATCTAAAGCGTCAATATTTGCCTGTGCAGTACTTATTGTAGCATTTACTGTGGCTGGATCGTCATTTTTGTCAGAGCGAAGCTCTTCAACATTTTTTGCTAATTCATTTTTATGAGTAATATATTCAGCCTTTACAACTTCTATTTTAGATAAATTTTTATCGTTCGATTTACTCTCTTTATCATTTCCCATTCCGAAAAGTGCGATCCCTACAAGGATAGGGCCAATAGTTGTTCCTAATGAGTTGATTCCTCCTGCAAGTGTAAGACGGTGAGCTCCGGTTTGAGGGCTTCCCATTTTGATGGCTAAAGGATTGGCAACAATCTGTTGAACAGAAAAGCCTAAACCTACGATGAAAAGGGCAGTCAGGAAGAACCAGAAGTTTGCCGCAGCAGCTGCTGGAACGAAAAGAAATGCTCCTAATGCAGAAAGTAGAAGTCCGACAGCGAGCGTTTTTTTATACCCGAATTTCTGAAGGATGTCACTTTTGATAGAGATTAGGAAAAATACCACAGATCCCACAAAATATGCTACATAAAAAGCCCATGCTACCAACTGGCTTTGTACCTGAGAAAGCACAAACCATTTTTTGAATACAGGAATAAGGATATCGTTACTTGCGGCCACAAAGCCCCAGAAAAAGAACACTACGATGAGTGAGAGAAATTGAGACCACTTGGTCTGTTGCTGGTTAGAATCCATTTTGTTTTTTTAATTGCACAAATATAATTTATTTATGCAATTAACTGAATTCTGTAAGCGTTTTTTTTATTGTCTCAAAAGAAGACATTTTAAGATCTTTTGGTGAATCTGAAGGAGCTAAAATCCCGTTGAAGTATACTTTTGCCTTACCGGGATAGCCTTGGGAATTGTCAAATGGGAAAATTTCCTTTAAACCAATAAAAGTAAAGATAACGATTGGTGAATTATGTTTTGAAGAAAGAGTAAAGGCTCCATCTTTAAATTCATCCAGAATAATAGAAGTATCATCCGGAACTCCACCTTCGGGAAAAATAACGATGCTGTTTCCTTCTTCCATTTTTTCGGCGCATCTTCTGTAGACATCGGCCCGGCTTCTCGCGCTTTTACGGTCTACCATTACGCATATTCTTTTATATATAGTTCCGAAAATCGGAATTTTTACCAATTCTTTTTTTCCGACAAAGCAAATGGGATGATCTGCACACAAAATGCACATCAACATAATATCCATAATGGAAGTATGATTCGAAATGAAAACATACTGCTGGTTTTTATCTAATTTCTGCTCAGAAAGTTTTTTCAGTTCATAGCGCAGTCCCATTCCGTAAAATATACAGTAGCTCCAGCATCTTATAAATTTATAAGCATATTTATAATGTTTTTTACTGAAGGATAAAATATAAACAGGGATTCCGAAAAGTATGGTGAAGACAAATGCCAACAGCAACAACCAGAATCTCCAAAGACGATTTAAAACTTTTGTCACAGCTTATCCGTTAAAAATTACTTTTTTCTTGACTGAATAATTAAGAATGGAAACCAATAAAATGGCTGCAATCTTACTGATGATTTCCGGGCTTAAGGTATAAATAATCAAATCAATATTATCCTTAAATATAAAGCTGTAAAAAATCTGGAAAAAACCAAGGCTCATTAAAGTCGAAATAAAAGACACTACCATAAAATAAAGAAACTCCTTTCTCTTAGAATGTTTTCCTCTTTCAAAAACAAACCAGATGCTCAAAAAATAATTACTGATAATGCCGCAGCTTGTAGAGAAAATATTGCTCAGCGGATAGTGGATTCCGTGGAAATTGGTTTCACGCGGAAAGAATTGAGGCAGGGAAGTGCTGAAGAACTTAAAGCTCCCGATTTCTACAATGGCACTCAGTCCTCCGGCTATGATGAAGAACAAAACCTGTTTCTGGCGTAGTATTAAATCTCTCATCCGATTTTTATGATATGCAAATTTATAATTATATGTTAAACCGATAAAAAAAGATGTTAAATATTTTTTTTGATTCAAAATAATTTCTAAATTTAATTTTCAGAATGATGTAAACCTGACCTGATAATAAATTCATTTTCAACTGTTTGTGTTGATGGTTTTTTCTATCTTGTAGTGCGCGATTGTAGGCATACGACCAAAACATTTTTTTACCACATTATAATAATATTTGTATGAAACGTCAAAACAAATACAGAAAATTCCAGCTTCAGCAGCAAAATATTGAAGCCCTTGAAAGAGAAAATTCACGCTTCAAACGTGTCTATTCAGAGTACGAAAATATGTCCAATGAACTTTGGAACCTCGAAAACTCCAGCGGCGAACCTGTACCAGATGATTTTATCAATGCGATGATCCTTCAGACTTCCTATCTGGAAGATGAGATCGAAGATTGGCTGATACAGTTTAACGATAAAAAAACGGAGATTAAACATTAATAATTATGCATCACACTCAGGACGAATAAAAAGAGAACTAAGAATAACTGGTTCTCTTTTTTTGTTAAATCTTCATCATCCTTGTCAAGGTTTCAAGCCTTGACAAGGATATGTCCTTAAAACGATATGAAAATTCGGTCGAAAGTATTCATTAAATAAATTAATCTGATTTAATAGTTATTAAATTCTTTTAATCCAAGGAGCCACCTCTAAAATAAAAGACGGATTTTCTGTCCGAATCAACATATAATTTAAAATAGAAAAGATTATCACAAGATCACAAATAATATATATGTCATGTTCATAATCCGTCATCTTACAAGATAAATTCATAATTTAGCATTCTTAAACTAAAATGGAAAATATGGTTGCTATTGTTGATAGTGGTTCTACAAAATCGGATTGGGTAATTTTGGACGATTTCAAAAAGATCTTCCTGAAAACGGAAACCATTGGTTTCAACCCAAACTTTATCAACAAAGAGCTGATTGTTCCCGAAATTGAAAAAAATACAAGCTTAACAACCGTTAAAAATTCCATCAAAAAGATCTATTTTTATGGTTCCGGATGTGGAGTTCAGCAAAATTGTGATACGATTATTGAAGAACTGGGGAAAGTATTTACTAATGCGGAAACGGTAGTGAAAGAAGATCTTACTGCAGCGGCATATGCAGCGTACAGAGGAACACCGGCTATCGTTTGTATTTTGGGAACAGGTTCAAATTCATGCTATTTTGACGGTGAAAATATAAAGATCCAACTTCCTTCTCTTGGTTTTCTGGTAGGAGACGAAGGAAGCGGAAGCGCAATCGGGAAACAGCTGGTAAGGAGATTCTTTATGCAGAAACTTCCGGCAGATCTTTCATCCGAATTTGAGCAAACGTATAAGCTGACGGTAGAAGAAGCATTGAAAAACATGTATCATACTTCACGTCCCAATGCGTACTTAGCAGATTTCAATAAATTTGTGGTAGAAAGAAAAGATCACCCGTATTTACAGAAAATGGTCCACGAGGAAATGCTTAATTTCTTCGATTATCAGGTTCTTCCTTATGTAGAATCAAAAGATGCCGAGGTTAATTTTATTGGTTCCATTGCTTATTATTACGAAGATATTTTACGTTCTGCAGCTGCGGAACTTAATCTTAATGTGGGGCAGATCGTGCAGAAGCCTATCGAGAGCTTGGTAGATTACCACATTCAATATATATTATAATTAATAACAAAATTCATTATATGTCAAACAAAACCCACCGCGACGAAAAGAACTTTAATCAGGCCGCGTTAGATTATCATAAAGCCGAACCTAAAGGTAAGATCGAAGTGATCCCTTCAAAACCACACTCATCTCAGAGAGATTTGTCATTGGCGTATTCTCCGGGGGTTGCAGTTCCTTGTATGGAGATTCACGATAAGCCGGAAACTGTGTACGATTATACAGGAAAAGGAAATCTGGTGGCTGTTATTTCTAATGGTACTGCGGTTCTAGGATTGGGAGATATTGGTGCAGAGGCGTCAAAGCCTGTGATGGAAGGGAAAGGTCTTTTGTTCAAAATTTTTGCAGATATCAATGTTTTTGATATTGAAATCAACGAAAAAGATCCGGATAAATTTATTGATATTGTGAAAGGAATTGCTCCTACTTTCGGAGGAATCAACCTGGAAGATATTAAAGCTCCTGAAGCATTCTATATCGAACAAAGATTAAAAGAGGAATTGGATATTCCTTTAATGCATGATGATCAGCACGGTACAGCGATCATCTCAGCTGCTGCTTTGATCAACTCTTTGCAAATTGCCAACAAGAATATCGAAGATGTAAAAATGGTGGTGAATGGAGCAGGAGCTGCGGCAATTGCGTGTACAAACCTGTATATTTCTCTTGGTTTAAAAAGAGAGAACGTTTTGATGTGCGACAGTAAAGGGGTTATCAACCAAAGAAGAGAAAACCTTACTCCCGAAAAATTAGATTTCATTGTTGAAACAGATATCGATACATTAGAAGATGCGGTAAAAGGTTCAGACGTTTTCATCGGATTATCTAAAGGAAATGTCATGTCTACGGAAATGCTTTTGAGCATGAACGAAAATCCAATTGTTTTCGCACTGGCAAATCCGGATCCTGAAATTGCTTATGATTTAGCGGTTGAAACCCGTAAAGATGTAATCATGGCAACAGGAAGAAGTGACTATCCTAACCAGGTAAACAACGTTCTTGGTTTCCCGTACATTTTCCGTGGAGCATTGGATGTTCAGGCAAAAGGGATTAATGAAGCGATGAAATTGGCTGCCGTTCATGCGATCGCTGATTTGGCGAAAGAGCCGGTTCCCGAAGCTGTAATTTTAGCTTATAATGTTCAGAATTTACAGTTTGGCAGAGAATATTTCATTCCAAAACCATTTGATAACAGATTGATTACTAAAGTTTCAAGTGCAGTGGCAAAGGCGGCAATTGAAAGCGGGGTAGCAAGAAAAACGATTACTGACTTCGAAGAATACGAGAATGGTCTTCTTGACAGAATGGGAAGAGATGAGAAGCTGGTAAGAATGATGCAGAGCCGTGCAAAAGCAAATCCGAAGAGAATTACTTTAGGAAATGCCGAAGAGTACAATGTTCTGAAGGCTGCACAAATTCTTTACGAAGAAGGAATTGCGTTCCCAAGCTTATTAGGAAATAAAAAATACATTCAGGAGCAGATGGAGCGTTTCGGAATCAGTCTTGATGTTCCGATTATTGATCCAAGTGATGACGATCAGAAAGAAAACAGAAAAAAATACAGAGAAACACTTTGGAAGCTTCGCCAGAGAAAAGGAATGAACGAGTACAAAGCAAAAAGGTTCGTTCGCCAGCGAGATTATTTCGGCCCTTTGATGTTGAGACACGGCGATACAGACGGTTTGATCGTTGGTTTCTCTAAAAACTATACTTCGGTTCTCAGACCTGTTTTGGAAGTGATTGAAAAAGATAAAGGGGTTGATAAAGTAGCGGCAATGATGATGATTTTGTCTGAAAAGAAACCTATTTTCTTCGCAGATACATCAATTAATCAGAATCCATCGGCTGAAGATCTGGTAAATATTGCTAAAATGGCTGAATTTACTGTGAAATCTTTTGCCATTGAACCAAGAATTGCCATGTTAGGATTTGAAAACTTTGCAGCAATTTCTGAGACTTCAAAGAAAGTGGCAAAAGCAGTAAACATCCTTCACGAAAAATATCCTAAAATGGTTGTGGATGGAGAGATCCAGCCGGACTTTGCCATGAATGCAGATCATTTAAGCGATTATCCTTTCTCAAAATTAGGAACGACTCCGGCAAATACTTTCATTTTTCCGAACCTTGAAAGTGCGAATTTATCGTATAAAATCATAAGAGGAATGAAAGTAGCACAGGTGATCGGGCCAATCTTGATGGGATTAAAGCAACCTGTTCACGTTTTACAGATGCGTTCAAGCGTTGATGAGATCGTAAACTTAGCGACAATCGCTGTTTTGGATGCTCAGAGAAGAGAGAAAAAAGACAAGAAATAATAAAAATTATATCTTTAAGGTAAAAAGCAGTACACAAAATTTTAGTGTACTGCTTTTTTTATATTTAAATTCTGTCCTAATTTCACAATTTTGTGAAATTAGGACAGGTAATTTATAATTGATTAATCTTCCTCAAATGCCTTTATATATTGGTTTTATTGAATGTAAAGAAAGGCGAAAAGCAAGTTTTTCAAGGGGAGTTTATCAAATAGTATATTGATTTTGTAAGAAAATAAATACTTTAGGAGAGCTAAAAAAAATTATTATGAAAAACATCAAAAAACTTTCAAGAGAGAATTTAAGACACATTGCAGGAGGACTTAACACAAATCCTCAGATATCTCCTGATGGAACTTATTATTGCCTTAGACCTCAAGGCCAGTTGTGTTTGGTTAATGGTTGTACGCCAATGTGTGTAAATGGCGCATGTCATATAAGCATGTGTCTGGATATATATCCATAAGATATTAATTAAATTCGCTCAAAGTATAAGACCTGTCCGTTCGGATGGGTTTTTATAATTTATATTGATTCATTCAATTTATCATCAAAAAATAAGTTAAAAATCATTCGTACGTGAAATGAAAACATTACTTAGTTTAATTTGCTATATTTGGGAGTTTTAAAAATTAATAATGATATTTTCACTACAAGGCATTGTTCAAGAACTTACGCCTACCTACGCAGTGATCAACGTACAAGGAGTTGGTTACTATGTAGGTATTAGTTTAATGACCTCGCAAACACTTACTTTACACAAAGAGACTGTACTTTTTATTCAACAAATCATAAGAGAAGACGCCCATTTATTGTTTGGATTTAACACTCTTTCGGAAAAAGAGATGTTTAATCTGTTAATAAGCGTTAATGGAGTGGGAGCAGTTTCGGCTCTTATTTTACTTTCCACGTTAAGCCTTGAAGAGATTGCTTCGGCTATACTTTCCAGAAACAGTGCGCTGATCCAAAAAGCAAAAGGAATAGGGGCGAAAACCGCTGAAAGAATTATCGTGGATCTTAAGGATAAAGTGCAGAAATTCAGCAATCCGGAGGAAAATATTTCTACATTTGCGAATAATAAAGTAAAGGAAGAATCGTTATCTGCATTAGAAGTTTTGGGCATTCCGAAACGGATGAGCGAAAAGCTTGCAGACAAAATCATGAAACAAGATCCCAACATTTCAGTGGAAGAGTTGGTAAAACAAATATTAAAAAACATTTAACATTTGGTGGCAAATAATAAGTATCTCAATACATTTCTGTTCCTGTCCTTATTGTTTATGTCGATAAGTACATTTGCACAGAGGCGTCCGGCAGCACAGGTGCGTGATACCGCAATTATCAAAAAAGATTATCAGTTGGCAGATCCCACACAGTATGAAGCCTATTATGATATTAAATCCGGGATGTATTTTGTATATCCCAAGGTTGGAAATACAATAACCGGACCACCCACTGCCATGTCTCCTGAAGATTACAAGGAATTTATGATGGCGGAGCAGACCAGAGCGTATTATAAAGAGAAGTCGGATCGTTACAGTCTGATGTTCAGAAAAGATAAAACGGATGCGGCCAGAAAAGGGCTGATTCCTTCTCTAAGAATCAACAACAGGCTTTTTGAAACTATTTTCGGAAGTAATAAAATCGAAATTATTCCTTCGGGATACGCTTCTTTCGATTTCGCAGGTTTGTATCAGAAAATCGATAACCCGTTGATCTTACCTCAGAACAGAACGAGTTTTACGTTTGATATAGATCAGAGAATTCAGTTGGGTTTAATTGGGAAAGTAGGTGAAAATCTACAATTAAAAGCCAATTACGATACGCAAAGTGGTTTCGCCTTTGAAAACAGAATGAATTTGGTGTGGCAAGCGAAAGGGAGCTGGAAAGATCTTCAGCAGAAAGGTCTGAATGATGTCGACAAACCAAGTGCGGGAGGAGAAGATAAAATCATCAAAAGAGTAGAATTCGGTAATGTGAATATGCCACTGTCAACCAGTTTGATACGTGGTTCTCAATCGTTATTCGGGGTAAAGACCGAGTTTCAGATGGGGAAAACCTTTGGGACGGTTGTCCTCTCTCAACAACAGGGTGAAGCCCGAAATATTACTGTTCAGGGTGGTGGTGTTATCAATAGTTTTAAATTAAATGCTATTGATTATGAAGACAATCAACACTACTTTTTAGGGCATTATTTCTTGAATAATTATGACGGAGCATTATTAAATTACCCTCAGATCAACTCAAAAATAAATATTACAAGATTGGAAGTTTGGGTGCTGGATCAGGGAAATACAAATCTCCAATACCAAAAAAGTATTATCGGGATAAGAGATTTAGGTGATGGAAACTCCGGATTACCAGACAATACACAAAACGGGTTATATAATGCTGTAAATAATGCTATAGGGACACCAAGAGAACAGGGAAAGGATTACGTTCCAACATTTAAGGGGCAGACATTCCCAGGAAGTACTTTGCCTTACGAGGACGGAGAACATTTTATTTTTAATAAAAAAGCAAGAAGATTAAATACCAATGAATATACTTTACAGCCACAGTTAGGATATATTTCTTTGAACCAGAAATTAAATGACAATCAGCTTTTGGCCGTTTCATATTCTTATACGGTTAATGGAAGCAATCAGGTGTATAAAGTAGGGGAATTCTCAGAAGAAAGTCCGGTGCTGGTTACTAAATTATTGAAGTCAAACAGTACATTCTCAACAACTTCACCGATGTGGAATCTGATGATGAAAAACATCTATTCTCTGGATGCTGGGCAAGTAAATCAGGATGGATTTATCCTAAATGTGTTATACCGAGATCCACAGTCAGGAGGAAAAGTAAATTATCTTCCGGTAAACAATAATGATCAGATCCGAAGTCAGCCATTAATTAAATTATTAAACTGGGATAGATTAAATGTAAACGGAGATTTACAGAGCAACGGCGGTACGACTGGAGATGGTATTTTTGACTTTGTGAACGGAATTACCATCAGGCCGGAGACGGGGAGAGTGATCTTTACAAAAGTTCAACCGTTTGGTAGCTATATTCAGAGTGTTATTGGAAGTAATGATCCTCAATATGTATATAATGATCTTTATACTCAACAGAAATTGGTAGCTACCAATAGCAGCTTATCACAACGTTATACCATTGAAGGTCGTTATAAAGGAACTCAAGGACAGGGGATTTCTTTAGGAGCAGTGAATGTTCCTCAGGGGTCAGTAAAAGTTTCTGCTAATGGGGTGCAGCTAACGGAAGGTATCGACTATACGGTAGATTATATGCTGGGGTCGGTTACCATTATCAACGAACAGGTAAAACAATCGGGGCAGGCTATCAACATTTCACTAGAAAATCAGTTAACATTTAATACTCAAAGAAAAAGATTCTTAGGATTAAACTTGGAAAGAAGGTTTAATGAAAACTTTATTTTGGGTGGAACGGTTGTGAACTATTCCGAATCGCCGCTTACCCAAAAGGTAAATTACGGTCAGGAAGCCGTAAATAATACCATGGCCGGAATCAATTTGATGTACAACAATCAACTTCCGTTCCTGACAAGATTAACAGACAAAATTCCGTTAGTAAACACAGAAGCACCTTCTAATCTGAACTTCAAAATGGAGGCTGCCTATTTACTTCCGGGTTTAAATAAAGGAATTAACGATCAGTCTTACATCGATGATTTTGAACAGACAACCTCAAAAATTACCTTAAAAGAACCTACCGCATGGAGCTTAGCTTCAAAACCAGAAAAGAACCAGAATGATCCGCTTTTTAACGGAGCCGGATTGAATAATGATATCAGCGAAGGGTATGGTAGAGGTCTATTGTCGTGGTATAATATCGACCCGAGATTCTGGGGTGTGGGAGGAAGAGCTCCAAACGGGATTACCCCGCAGTCAGTTTCAAACCACGCTTCAAGAAGGGTACAATTTTCAGAGATTTTCAACAACAGAGATTTCGTTGCGGGAGAGCAGACGTTTACCAATACATTTGATATTTCATATTATCCTGCGGAAAAAGGTCCATACAATGTAAATCCGGCAGCAGAAAGTACTTCCCAAAGATGGGCGGGTATTATGAGACCAATTACAGTTCCTAATTTTGTAAGTTCAAACATTGAATATGTAGAATTCTGGATGATGGATCCATATGCAGACGGAAATACATTAGGAACAGCTCCAAAGCTTTTATTACACTTAGGAAATGTTTCTGAAGATATCCTGAAAGACGGACAGATGCAGTACGAGAATGGATTGCCGATCCCTACGGCTCCATCTACAACAACAGCAACCAATTGGGGAACCCAGCCTAAGCAACCGCCAATTCTTTATGCATTTTCAAGTGAAGGAGACAACAGAGTAGTTCAGGATGTGGGGTACGATGGTTTAAGCTCAGATCAGGAGGCAGCTTTGTTTGGAAATACCTTTGTAAATCCGGTAACTAATTTAGCTGACCCTGCGGTAGATGATTTTGTATTCTACATGTCTAATAGATTTACAGGAAATCAGGCTGCGTCGGTAGTACAACGTTACAAATATTTCAGGGGTCCGGAAGGGAACTCTCAGAGCAACTCTCTTGAAGTGGCCTCACAGACTCCGGATGCGGAAGATATCAACAAAGACTATAACTTAGATCAAATTGAAAGCTATAACCAATACGAGGTAGATTTAGCTCAGGGAAGCTTAACATTAGGGCAAAACCATATCGTTGATATTAAAACCGTTCAGGCTACATTCCAGAACGGGCAGACGGATCAGGTGAGATGGTACCTGTTCAGAATTCCGGTTTCCCAATATGTGAGTACCGCAGGTAATAATGATCCTTCCGTCTTGAATAATGTAAGATTTGCCAGATTATTATTAACCGGTTTCGATCAGACTTCAACATTAAGATTCGGAACTATGGATCTTGTGAGATCAGACTGGAGAAAATACCCTAATAAAATTTTCTCAGAAACAGTAGATTCATCTCAGGAGGGAACTTCTGGAGGTACTACTCTTAATAATAATTTTGAAGTAGGAAGCGTAAACATAGAAGAAAATGCATTGAATCAGCCTCCTTATGTATTGCCTCCGGGAATCGACAGACAGATTCTTAGTGGAAATGCAGGGGCGCAGAGGCAGAACGAATCTTCTCTATACATGAGAGCGACACAGTTGCGTGAAGAAGCAAGAGGAGTATTTAAAAATACTTCTTTGGATATGAGAAGATATAAAAAATTAAAACTTTTTGTACACGCTCATGATCCTAATCCTAGAGCTGGTGATCCTATTGGTCAGGTTGATGAAAGAACGAAGTTCTTTATCCGTTTAGGGAGTGACGCAACTGATAACTACTACGAGTATGAAGCTTCATTGAGATTAACTTCTCTTAATGCAACAGCGCCAATGGACATTTGGCCGATGGATAATGATGTAGACTTGAATATTCAGGATTTTGTAGATGCTAAAATAAGGAGAGATAAAAATTTTCCGAATAATATTATTCAGAGAACAAAAGACGATACTTTCGATCCGGGAAATACATTTAAAAGTATTTACATTAAAGGACGTCCGAGTTTAGGAAATATTACTACGATTGTTATAGGGATCAGAAATCAAACACCAAGAGGATCGAGCCTTGCCATCGACAGGGTTCTGTGGGTAAATGAAATCCGTCTTTCTGAAATCGAAAATGATGGAGGGTATGCAGGAAATGCTAGCTTAAACTTCAACCTTGGAGATTTTGCGACGGTGAATACAAGTGCATCTTACACTTCAGTAGGCTTTGGAAATATTGATTCTAAACCGGCAGAAAGAAGCCAGTCTACCCAGTCTGCTTTCAGTATCAATACGGCAGTTAATGTAGATAAATTCTTACCTGAGAAAAGTGGAATGAAGATTCCGCTGAATTACTCATATTCTCAAACCATCGAGGATCCGAAATATAATCCTTTGGATACCGACGTTGAGTTTAATAAAGCGGCCAATAAAGAACAGCTTAAAAAGGTAGCAAGAACCTACACGCAGCAGAGAAGTATTGGTGTTGTGAATATGCACAAGGAGCGAGTGAATCCTAATAAAAAGCCGAAATTCTATGATGTTGAAAATATATCCGTAACGGCGGTATACAATGATGATTATTTCAGAGATATTTATACCAAGCGAAATTACAGACAGTATCTGAGAGGGTATATTGATTATAACTATTCTTTCAAACCTTGGGTGATTAAGCCTTTCAATAAAATGATCAGCGATACGGCCAAGTCTACAAAATATCTGAAATGGGTGAAAGAATTTAATCTTAATCCGATCCCGACGAGATTCTCTTTCAGAACTGAAGTAGACAGAAATTTCAACGAGCTTGAGTTCAGAAATGTGGATGCTCTTTTAAGCGGAAACTACGGAGACGATTTCGGAGCGATCAAAAACAGAAACTTCTATTTCGGATGGCAGTATGGTTTAGGGTTTAATTTCACAAAATCATTAAAGCTGGAGATCAACTCTGCAACCAGAACTTTAAATGATAATGTAGATGTGAATAGCATGGATAACAGTTCTATTTTCGGAAACGTTTTCAGAGCCGGTAGACCTGTATTGTACAACCACAGAGTTCAGTTGAATTATAAATTACCGTTCCAGTATCTTCCGTATTTAGATTTCATCGATGCTGAGGTAGGCTATGGATTTACATACAACTGGAATGCAAGATCTACGGTACTATTGGCGAGTCCGGACGGAAGTTTGGGATCAATAGGTCAGAACACCAATGTAATTCAGGTTACGGGAACTGCCGATTTTACGAAGTTCTTTGGTCAGTTTAAATATTTTAAAGATCTTTCTTCAAAACTTCAGAAGCGTAAGCAGGAAATAGATTCGTTAAATAATGCTTATACCCAGCAATGGGATAAAAACAGATATGCTTACAAGAAGTATAAATTCAAAAACAGACTGACTCCGCTTCAGAGCATGGCATATTTATTAACGTCGATGAAGCAGTTGGATATTAATTATTCTGAAAATAACGGAACTGTCCTTCCTGGTTTATTATCAGCTCCAAACTGGTATGGTTACGGACAGACGTTAGGAGGTCCTACCATCGGGTTCTTATTCGGTTCACAGGCAGATATCAGAAGAACGGTAATGGAGAACGGCTGGGTAAGTGATTCTGAATTCATGACAGATCCTTATGTCCGCATGTCAACACGGGAATTAAGAGCCAATTTGCAGATAATGCCGATGAATGATCTCCGAATCGATGTAAGTGCATTGCATAACTACAACAGGAACTTTACCCACACCGGATTCAATTATAGAGATGCTAATGGAGTAGCGAACCCGAATTATACATTTGCTAATGATTTGGTAACGTATTCCAACTCGGTCGTGTTATTGAAAACGGCATTCAAAGACGGGGCAGCGATCTATCAGGCGATCAGAGAAAATGCAAGAACATTGTCTCAGCAGATGTCGGGTGCATTAGAGGCGGACGGATTTAAGGACGGATACGGAATTTCAAATGCTTATATTTTAATTCCGGCATTCAGAGCTGCAGTAGAAGGTAAGACGGTGAAAGAAATGAAGAATCCTAAAAAAGCAGGATTGCCGATTCCAAACTGGAAGATTACGTATTCAGGATTAAGAAATGTGCCGATCATCAACGGGCAGTTCTCTAAATTTGATATTCTGCATTCTTATCAGGCAACTTATACTGCAACAGGAGTTCAGTCAAGTATCGATTATTTCAATACGTTGAATGCGTATGATGCTACCCAGAGAGATATTAATGATGATTATATCAATCCGTTTACTTTCGCTCAGGTAGGTTATGTAGAGAACTTCTCTCCGCTGATCGGGGTGGATATGACGATGAGAAACAATATTCAGTTCGGTATCCAGTACAACAGATTAAGAACATTATTGTTAGGATTGGTCAACCATACTTTAACGGAAGATTCAAACAGTGAATATGTAGTAAGAGTAGGATATATCATCAGAAACTTCAGATTAGGAATGACGAACGTAAGAGGAAGAGGTAAGGCAAAAGGAAGTGACCTGAACATTCGTGGAGACTTCTCTTTAAGAGACAGTAAGACAAGTATTACAAACATCTTGCTGGATGATTCACAGGTTACAGGTGGTCAGAGATTGATGAATATTAAAGTCTCTGCAGACTACAATGTTTCTGAAAACCTGAACCTAAGAGTATTCTATGAACAGATGACTTCTAAGTACAAAATCTCGACAGCATTTCCGTTGTCAACAATCAGAGCAGGGATCTCTGCAACGTTTACATTCGGAGACTCAGGAGGTTTCTAATTAGAACCAAAATAAATTTAAATGTCCTTCATTTTTTGGAGGACATTTTTTATATCCGATATTTGAACCTTATAGAATTTTGAATACATTTGTAGAAATAAAAAATTAGAAATGAACACACCATCAGAATTAAAGTACACTAAAGATCACGAATGGATCAAGATTGAAGGTAACGTTGCTACCATCGGTATTACAGACTTTGCACAAGGAGAACTTGGGGATATCGTTTATGTAGATGTAGATACTGTAGATGATGATCTTGAAGGAGGTGCAGTTTTCGGAAGTGTTGAGGCTGTAAAAACAGTTTCAGACTTATTCTTGCCGATTGCAGGAAAAGTTATTGAATTTAATTCGGACCTAGAAGATGCTCCTGAAACACTAAATTCAGATCCTTATGGAGACGGATGGATCATCAAATTGGAAATTGCTGACGGTGCAGATCAATCAGAATTACTTTCTGCAGAAGAATACCAGGCTATCATTGGATAGGATTTCAAAAATATTCAGTAAGATTTTGCCCATTTATTGGGCATTTCTTACTTATATGCTTCTCAAACCGGGAGAAGAGAACCACGAATATTGGTTTATGTTCAGTGGTATCGACAAGGCTCTTCATTTAAGCATCTTTGCAGCGCTTGGTTTTTGCTTTATCGCAGCTTTTCCCAAAATCAGATTTTCTTATTTTTTCCAGATCATCCTGATCTACGCATTCCTTACAGAGATTCTTCAGGAAGAAATGGGACTCGGCAGATCCATGGAAACTTTAGACATCGTTGCAGACACGATCGGTTGTCTCCTCGGATACTTTGCCTATAAGTTCCTTATCAAAAGATTCTTCTAAATTATAAATGCATGTCATTGCGAGAAGCGTAGCGACGAAGCAATCTCAAAATCCAAAACATTCCAAAACATAACATCAATATCAGGAAAATCTAATACGACATCCTGTTATCCTTAAATTTCCCGCTCTCAAACTCACAAACTCGCCCACAAACTCTTAAACTCTCCAACTTTTTGCAATTTCTTAAGAGCTACTTCCATCTTTCCACTGTATCTTTTTCGTGACGGCATCCGCTTCGCTGCGGCCGCCCCGAAAAAGGATGCCGTTTCAATCTGGGCTAGGGAGCGAGCCCTAATCTGTATAGTAGTACTTACGACAGAACACGTTATCAATCCAACTAAAAAGCAGTAGGCTTCGTAATCCTTTCAAGGAGCTTAGCGACGAAGCAATCTCTATCAGCAATTCTTCAGTCAAAGTAAATAAAACTCCCTGTAAAAAAATCTGCTCAATCTGCTCCATCTTCGAGAGAAAAATTTCGATCCAATATTTATAAGACGAGTATTGTAAAAATCTCATTTCCATGATTGATCTCCAGATAATAAAAGATATCATTAAAAATTCCACTTTTTATATCCTTCTGTTATCATTTGCTGAACGAAGTGACTTTGCGAATAAAAAATAAAACGCCAACAATAGCCACCCTCGCGGTCATTGCGTTTACAATTGTTATTTTTATATAAAAACAATTACTCTGATTCTAAACAGATCATATTTCCTCCCAAGAACCTTTCTTTTTCCTTTATCTTTTCTAATTCAAGCACCTTTGTGCCACCCAATCCATCCTTTATCAAACGTTAGTTTAAAAAACATAAAATTATTCTCCCACAAAAACAGAGAGTTACCCTTAAATATGAATCAAAATTGAATTTTATGTTAAATATATTTGGAAGAGTAGCGGTAAAGGTTCTATCTTTGCCCCACTGAAAACGAGAGTAGATCAGTAGCGCAGAAGTAAACAGAACAAATCGAAACAAAAGAGTTAAGGTCATCAAAAAACTTTAAAATTTCTTTAAAAACATTTGGTCAATAAAAAATAAGTTATTACTTTTGCACTCGCAAATACGAAGCGAAACTGACAGAAAAGTAGCGACGTAAGAAAAGCGGAAGATTTGAAGATCATTGACATACAATATAACAACCAAGTAAGGAAAAACTAAAGCGTTAAAAAACTTTGAGTGAGTCAAGAACAAA
>NZ_FQUT01000026.1 GCF_900129245.1 Chryseobacterium arachidis | reverse complement strand
GTTACAATTCCAGAATCAGACATTATTTGGCAAGATTTAAAAGAAAGACAAAGTGTTATTCTAAAAAACAATATATGTTAGAGAACTCATTAAAGCTATTATTTTTAAAACTTAATAACCAATTAGATATTTTAATTTAACAATACCCATTTTTTTACTACATTTACAAAAACTTTACCGATGAAAAACTTTTTTATTAAAATCTGGTCTTTTCTTAAGAGTTTATCACTTCCTTATGGTGAAGACAATATTTCGCAAGATGATATTGATAGATGTTGGTAATGGAAATATTTTTATTTATTTTCGTTGCTAAATAATGATCATGAAAAATTTATTAAAGGTTGAAGCTCCTGAAAAACGTAATTTTGGATTAGATCTTCTTCGTTTTATAGCAATTTTCACTGTATTAATCAGCCATTCTATCTTATTATTGCCTTCTAAATTTCAGTTTATACATTTATTAATCACTGATGGAGTTTTAATATTTTTTGTTTTAAGTGGTTTTTTGATTGGTAGAATTCTAATACGAGATTTTGAGCAAGGAATTTCTTTTAAAAAAATTATTCACTTCTGGAAACGTCGATGGTTTAGAACTATACCTGCATATTTAGTTTCAATTTTTTTGATAATCACTTTGTCTTACTTGACACATACTCATTTTCAAAAGTGGGAAGTTTTAAAAACTATATTCTTCATTCAAAACTTAAATCATGAGCCTAAATCTTTTTTTATCGAATCATGGTCTTTATCTATAGAGGAATGGTTCTACTTAACTTTACCTATATTGTTATTTATTTTTCATAAAATTTCAAAGGTTTCGATAAAAATTAATATAATTATAATTTTCTTCATAGTATTTATTGCTTCTAATTTTATTCGTTTATTTTATTTTCAAAATTTAAACATAGGCACTTTAACAGAATGGGATAATAATCTACGAAAACCGGTGATTACGAGACTCGATAGTATTCTAATTGGTGTTTTAGGAGCCTGGATTTTTCATTTTAAAAGATTATTTTTTGATAAAAACAAAACAATTTTATTTGTATTAGGTTTTATTATTTTTTTGTTTAACAAATTTTTGTTTGACTTCTTTACTGAATTTAATTTTTATAGTTGTGTCTTATACTTTTGTATAATGCCTTTTTCTATTTTAATGATGCTTCCCCAATTTTACTATCTGAAAGAAACCAAACTTCATTTTGTAAATAAAATAATTACGAAAGGAAGTTTAATTTCTTATTCTATGTATCTTGTTAATTTGACAATTGTTTCATTTTTAATATTGAATCACCTACCATTTAATTTTTTCATAAAGTTTTTATTGTTTT
This sequence comes from Chryseobacterium arachidis, assembly GCF_900129245.1. Taxonomy (GTDB): domain Bacteria; phylum Bacteroidota; class Bacteroidia; order Flavobacteriales; family Weeksellaceae; genus Chryseobacterium; species Chryseobacterium arachidis. The sequence continues at coordinate 7,821 of NZ_FQUT01000026.1, read as the reverse complement.
GGATTTTAACTATTTTATTTTCGATATTAATGTATAAATGGGTTGAAATACCATTTATGAACATGAGAAAATAACTACACTGATGCTATTCCTGCGCCAGTAAGCTTCACATCGCTTCCAAGTCTCTTAACGATTACATTAGAACCTCCGTTAATTCTAAATGTTGCAATATTCCCAACATCGCCCTTTACATTGGAATAGATTATATTTCCTCTGCCTAAATTAAAACTATCGTTATCGGTATTCTTTATTTGAAATAAAATATTCCATTCCAAAGCATTCATTCACAACATTACTAAACTCTCTATCATTTTGTAATACAAAAACCTGCCCTTGATGCATTTTGTCCTGTTCAAAAAATATGTAGATGGGTTCGTCTTTAAAATCTTTTGAAAAAGAAAATTCATTGTCGTCGGTGATCAGTTTAACAGATGTTTCTGAACCGATCGCTAAATGGCCTTCTCTTTTTGGGGTTTAAATTTTTCAAAAATAGCAGTAATTATTTGCGTCCCTTTATTTTTATCTACTATCTCATAAGCTAAATTGAGGATTTTCGCTCCGTTTTCTAATTCTAATATTTTATTTTCCATTGGTTTTTAGATATAAAAAAAATTGTTTTACCCTTTGCGAATTTTGATTTATTTTCGGCATTTCGAATGAGTCTTTAAAAAATCTTATCAGGAAGTTGGAGGTTGAAAGAAAAATTTTGTGCTTTGGTTCAAGGGTTCTCGATACATTTTTCTTCATTTCATTACGAAAAACACTCGAACTGCCGGAGCAAAGATCTAAATATTTCAAAATACATAACAGATTATTTTTGTTTTAATTCAGTTGAAAATCCTGCTTAATTTTTTCTGTCAAAAACGGTAAATCGGCTATTGCATGATCTACTTCCTGCTTAAAAGTAAGTAACAGCTCTTCTTCTTCGGGGATTATTCTTTGTATGTCGTTGTCATAAAAATACTGAGGTATAATTAGATGACTTTTTCTATTTTTCACATATTCCATTCGCCAGGAAGATTTTCCTTTGAAACTTTCTATACTGTCTTTTAGTTTTGCATAGATAGAATTGGTTTTAGGGACACTTTTAAAATTAAAATATAGATAGACGCCCCTTGTATATCTATTATTGATCTCAAAGATGGATATTTGTCTGGACGATAAGTCTTTTATTTTCTCAATGGTTAAAAACAACGCAGTATCATCATTGAGTTCAATATTTCTATTAGTCCGGTTGTATGGATCTATATCATCCATAAAAGAGCTTATCCATTTGCTGAAATGTTTCTTCCATTTATCATTTGAGAAACCCACGATACCGATATCTGCATTGTGAAAGTCGGGATTTAATGGTGTTATTTTTATGCTAAGAGTGTCCAACAGGTTGTAAATTTCGGGATAAATACCCTGATCATTTTTCAGAAGAAGTTATTGCACTTATTTCATTCAATGCTTTAATACTATTGACTGATATTTTCTGTGAATGGCCATTTCTAACCTTAAAATTTCTAATGCTAAAATGACTCTCGCATCACCATAACGAAGTCCGGTTTTATTTCCCTGCTCTTTTATTTTTATAATGATTTCATCAATTAATAAAACTATATTTTTCATAATAGGAATAGTTTTCCGCAGTTTCTTTTATATTTTTCAAATTCAATTCCAGGAAAAGTGTAAAGTAATAAAGATAGTCTAAATCAACAAAAAAAAGATTACGGTTTGCGTAATCTTTTATTCTTAAAAAAATATTTCTTTATTGACAAGTTTGCTCAGTTCCTTAGTTCCCTACACGCTGTTTCAAATCGTCTGCACCGCCTGTTTTTCTTGCCTGTCCGGATTTTCCAGAACCGAAATTGTAGGTATAAGAAAGTGTTGCGACACGCGTATCTCTTCTTACGATAAAATTTTCGATATAGTTGGAGTATATATTTCTGGCTTCCGGATTGCTTTTGAAGAAAATATCATTGAAAGAGAATTTCAGGGTACTGTTGTTTTTAAATTTCTTCTGGGCTCCGATATTTACAGACCACATCGGTTTCAGGTGCATGTAAGCATAAATCTGTTTTGCCTGATAATTTCCCGACAACTCTGCAGAAAATCCGTTTCCGATTTTAAATGAATTGATGCTGTTGATATTGAAGGTGAAATTTCCCTGGTTTTTAATATAAGTATCGGCAATATTTCCGGTATATGTTCCGTAGTAGAAATTTGCATTGTTGTTCATATCCCACCATTGGGTCACTTTTACAGGGGCAATCAGGTTTAATCCGTAATAATCTGCGGAGCTCAGGTTTTCTACGGCCTGTACGACTACGATATTTCCGTTTTCATCTGTCGGTTTCAGTACATCGGTAATGTTATTTTCAGTTTTACTGTAACTTAATGTGGCAAAATATTTATTGCTTAAACTGTAAGTGAATTCATAATTCATCGTAGTCTGCGGGTTCAGATCGGGATTTCCTGCCTGATAGGTTGTAGGATCCAGATAGAATTTAAATGGATTCAGCTGTTTGTAGGTCGGTCTGGTAATTCTTCGGCTGAAATTCAGTTCGATGGTATTTTTATCATTCAGATCATAAGAAAAAACGGCACTAGGAAATAATTGAGTATAATTCTTTTTATTGATCTGGTTGGTCATCAGCTGGTTTCCGGTAACATTGGTGTTTTCGACTCTAATTCCGAAATTTACTTTGAATTTATCCCAGTTTTTAATCACATTTCCATAGGCGGCATTGATGTTTTCTTCATAAATGAAATGATTGGTTTTTGAAAGATCCGTAACGGGAATTCCTGAGCTTGCATCAAAATACTGAAGGTCATTATCTGCTTTTACAAAACTTGTTTTCAGGCCGGTTTCCAGCTTCCAGTTGTTTTTGAAAACTTTTATAAGGTCGGATTTTGCGGAATAAATATTCAGGTTGCCGTCCAAATCACCTTTTAAAATATAAGGATTGGGCTGCAGAGAAGAAAAGTTTCCATTCACATCAAAATTCCGGGTATTGAAATTCTGAAGAGAGGCGTTGGAGTAGTTGATATAATCCAAATCCGTCGTTAATTCTGAACCTAATGAATCAATTTTATATTTGTGATTGAAATTGATGGATGCATTTTTCCAGTGATCTCTGTTGTTGCTGTTGGTAATAAAGCTTCCGGCAGGTTGATAATTCTGGTTCAGCACCTGTGTTTCGTTGGTACTTGTAGGATTAAACCTGTTGCTGATAAACCCAACAGAGAACCCTATAATATTTTTGTCATTAGCATAATAGTCCATTCCTGCTTTGGCGATATGATTGCGGAAATTCATTTTCAGAAAATTATCCTGAACATAGGCATTGGTGAAAGTCCCGTTATCATAAAAGTTTCTGTCGAGAATCAGCTGGTTGTAAAATTCACGGTAAGCAAAACTATAGTTGGCAAACAGGTTAACCTTTTTGTTTCTGTGATTGATGTTGAAACTGTTGTTGTTTTTAATGAATTTCCCGGTTCCCAAAGAGGTAGAAAGACTTCCGTTAGTCCCTTTTCTCTGGTCTTTTTTGAGTTTAACATTGATAATGGAAGTTCCTGCCGCATCATATTTTGATGAAGGATTGGTAATGAACTCAATTTTTTCTACCGTTGAAGAAGGGATCCCACGAAGATAATTAGCGAGATCAGTTCCGGTCATCGGGGTATTTTTCCCGTCGATCTGAACCAGAAGATTTCCTTTGCCGCGAAGGCTGATATTATCGTTGCTGTCTATATTTACACCCGGTGCTTTTTCCAATACTTCAAATGCTGAATTTCCTGTTGCAGCAATGCTGTTTTCTACATTCAGGATCATTTTTCCGTCTTGTCTTTCGATGTACGGTTTTGTTTTGGTGATGGTAACTGCTTCAATCGATTTTTCGTTCAGGTGAATGGATGGAAGGGTAGTATCTCCTGTAAGACTGATATTTTCGGATTTGTAGGCTTCTGTTCCGTTGTTATTAATTTTTATGGAGTAATTTCCTGAGCCCAGATTACTAAAGCTGAAATTTCCTTTCTGATCTGCAATTTCTGTTTTTACTAATTTATTTTCAGCATCAAACAGATTGATTTCCATTTGATTTATCTTATCGGAATCTATTTTTCCTGACAGAGAAAAATTCTGCGCTGTTTGTGCTTTCAACGAACTAAAAAGCGTGATAAGCCAAACAAAAATGAGGATAAATATTCTGACCATTATGTTTTATTTTTTGAGGTTAATACAGTTTTGTGATATTTTTAATAGTGCAGTGTTCATTATTTCTAGCTCTTCTTTTGTTACATTTTCCAACGCTGTTTTCCTGTTGTTTTCCACCAGATCCTGAACTTTTTGGATGATTTCCTTTCCAGATTCCGTAACTTCAAGGTGGGTTTTCCTGCGGTCATCAGGATGTGGAGTTCTGATGATATATTCAGATTTTACCAATAATTCGATAATCCTCGTAACAGAAGCATTGTCTTTAAAAACAAGATCGCCAATTTCATTTTGCGTAATGTCCGGATTTTCCAAAACTGCCTTAATAATCAGCCACTGATCGATGGTGATGGTATATCCGTTGGCTTTCAGTTGGCGCTGCGCATAGTTTCGGTATGATCTTATAGCTTTGTCGATATTGTAAAATATGATTGAGTCTAATTTTTCCATATATATAATTTTTAGTTTAAATAAGAGTGATTTATCAATTATTGATATGTCAATTAATTTGTAGAAGCTTGATTTATTTTGTTACAATGAATTAAAATTATTTTTTTAGACAAAAGAAAAAACCACCATTTAATGGTGGCTGATGAGGTTGTTACGAAGAAAAAAATAAAATAATCTCCAGATAAAATCAATTCATTACTTTATTATAATGTCATTCTAAAATGATACTATTGATATAAATTTTCCCGAATCTGAATTAAAATTTTTGTCGTTTTTTCTACATCCGGGAAATCGGGAAGTGAAGAAACGGAATGATAATGCTCAATCGATTTTATTAAATCTTCGGCTTTATTCATCACATCTTCATAGGACCAGTTACCCGCTTTGATGTCTAATAATTCGTCACGATTTTCTACACGAATATTAAGAGAATTTGTTTTAAAAATCTGTTCACAAGACTGCAGCAGGCGAATCGTGTGCATCATATTCTTGCTGTCATAATTCTGCCCGTGATTTTGGTTGACATTGTAACGGTCTTCATTTCGCTCCGAAACCCACTTCCAGTATTCGCGGTAATCTTTGCAATAGGTTGAGTAGGCATCGAGATTGCAGAATAAATAGGCAAGAGGATTTTCACCTTTCGGAACAGATGATACTGAAACCTGATTGGCTTCTTCATGCTGAATAATTCCTTTATAATTCAGATCTCCCGATTCGTTGTAGAAAAGGGCAAACATTCCTTTCGTATTATCGATGCTTATCAGACCACATTTTTCCTGAACTAAACCACCCCGTTCCTGCAGCCATTTTTTCAAAGGTATTGAGCCTTGATTCTGCAAAACATAACAAAAATCAAGAATGGATTTTCTTTCTTGAGCAATCGGATTCAGGATCTTTTTGTTGAGTCCTTTTGCTTTTTTAATCTGTGAAATCGCGTAGCCCGCAAATGTATCTTTGCATAATTTCGAAAGAAAATCTTCAGGTTTCAGCAAATCCATCAACGGGTTTTTATGTTGAATACAATCTTCCGGACTTGCCAGAATTTCTAAAATATTGGGATTGTTTTTCTGTAATAATTCAACCAGTCTTCCGATTTCATAGTAGGTAATATCGTTGGTCTCATTGGAGATTTGCGGAATATAATGTAAACCCAAAAAATCTTCTTTTGGCAAATAATACACTCCACGAATATCTGTATCTGAGTTTTCCGTCGCCAATCCGAAAGAGCGGCTACCGGAGATGGCTTCGAAGAGGATGAGGTTTTTATTTTTTAGAAAATCTATTGTCATTATAATAATCCTAATTGTTCAGCAATTTCCCTTTTATATTTTGCAAAGGGTTCATTTTTTTCATCATCATTAAATATTAAAGAACCAAAAATATCTTTTTTAATATCTAAAACGTGACGACCCGTAAGTTTTGCAATTTCATTTAGCTCTGAATCAGGATAGTCTTTTCTTTTTTTTACCAATTTCATTGCTTCATTTTTATGATAAACATATCTTCCTTTTAATTTAAACATATCTAAATAAACATCAAACTCTTTAACGCTACCCATATTTTCAAAATCAACTCTAATGTCATTTAAGATTCTAGTGTTTTTAATTTTTGTTTCTAATCTTTTTCCTTTTGTATTAAAATATAATTTAAAACCAATTTCACTATTGAGAGAAAATAAATTAGAAGATGGAGATAAGTATTTTAAATTATCAATATCTTTGAAAACCATTGCTCCTTTGAATTTAGAATTACAGGAGTAACAAGAAGGAATTAAGTTAAATAGATTTAAAGAAAAATATGGATATTTACTTTGAGGCATAAAATGATCTAAAGTAAAATGATTTTTATACTTTTTTAAATCATCAAGTTTTATTAATTTAATGTCTTTAATTGTTTCTTTTCCAATTCCCTTAATTGTTTTCAATTCATCAAACTTAGAAATATTTTTAATTCTAAGTTCTTTATAAACGGATTCTGCCTTTTTGCCGCCCAAGATAATTTTTAATTCTTCAAGAGTCGCTTTATTAATAAAATCAATTTCGTTTTCATATTCTCCAATATCATTAAATGAATTTATAAAATCAATATTACAATAGAAACAGGTTTTCATTTCTAAGTCATCTTTTTTATTCATGAAAAAATCAGCTATAAATGGTTGATTTTTTGAATAATTAAAAAGACTCTTGAATCTTTCAACTTCAGTTGGTGACTTACTTGAAAAATATGTTTCTAACAAATAACTATAACCAATTAAATCTTCGAAGTTTTCGGTTACTAAATCTTTAAAAGTTATTGGAGGAAAAATTAAAGGAATGCCAGATAAAAAATGATTAATTTCTCCTTCTGTTGTTTTTAATAATGAGTTATAATATTCATCACTAAAAGTTGCTATATCGGTTGGGTAATTAATTTTCCTCATCACTATTTTTATTTTCTAGTAATTTAATTCTTTTCTTAAGTCGTTCAATTTCCGATTCAATACTTTCAACTTTTAATTTTTTTTCAATAAATTCTATATGATTATTCAAAATAGTGCGTATTTGATCTTCTCCAATTAAATTTATTATTTTTTTTAAGTTTGCTTCCTTAACTATATATTCTTCTTTAAAACTCTCTAAACTATTTTCTTTTGCCTCAAATACTTTTTGGTAAAAGTTTAGGAATTCCTTAATTTTTGATAAAACAAACTCACCTTTAGTTGACTGCATAAAAAAGCCATTTGTTAGCATCTCATGTATATTACTAGCAAATGTATTATCTTCTTCGTATAATTGAGGAGTAGATTTTTGGTTGGTTATATCAATATCTAGAAATAATACATTTTGTTTTGGTATATCAGATAAAATAAATGGAGAATGCGTAATGAATAAGAGATTTATGTTAGCATTTTTTAGATTTAAATTTTTTATTCCATCTAAAATTCTATTTATATAAACTCGTTGAAATTCGGGATGGAAGTACAACTCAATTTCTTCAAAAATTAAATTAAAATTAGGTATTGTTAAATTAAAATATATTTCATAAATTAGTTTTATGAAATGTTATAAATGTCAATCAGAGAATAAAGTTAAAGCTGGCTTTACAAGAGGCTTACAAAGATATAAGTGCAAAGATTGTGGTTGCTATTTTAGTGTTGAAAGTAAATCTGATGTAAAAAGTCTTGAACAAAGGAG
>NZ_FQUT01000022.1 GCF_900129245.1 Chryseobacterium arachidis | reverse complement strand
GTTTCGAGGAATTACAAGATAAAGTTCAGTCGTTATTGACCACTCAAAATGTACCTTATGCGATCAAAATTGAGGGAACTTGGGCAGAGATCACTTTGGGAGGTGCAGATCCCGTTTCTCCGGAAGATACGACTGAGCTTGCAACATTAATGAAAGTGAGACCTCAGTACAAGGCAAAAAATGTTAAAGGAACAATGGTGGGTTATTTTACGCCATCTTTATTAAGTAACGTTGATCTTTCACCGTTTCATTTTCATTTTATTTCGGATGATAGAAAATTTGCGGGGCATCTGATGTCGGGAAATCTTGTAAACGCGGAAATTAGAATTTATCTTAATGAAAAAAGCGGTTATGATATCGAATTACTACGTGAAAACAATCGCTTCCGTCAGTTGAAGTTTCAAGGTAAAGAATCTTCTGCTATTTACTAACTTTATATAAAATAATTATTATGGCAAAAACATATCCGGCGTTAGAAACTGCAGAGCAGGAAGATGGCACGTACAGCTCAACAATTGTAGAAAAGCAAATTGAGGATATTCCTGATGGGAAAGTATTGATAAGAGTCGAATACAGTTCTCTGAATTACAAAGATGCATTATCTGCCAAAGGAAACAAAGGGGTGACAAGAAACTATCCCCACACTCCGGGAATTGATGCCGCGGGAACGGTTGAAGTTTCCTCTTCGTCACTCTGGAAAAGTGGAGATCAGGTGTTGGTAACAGGTTTTGATTTGGGAATGAATACCAACGGAGGATTCGGGCAGTACATTGTTGTTCCTGAAAGCTGGATTATTAAACTACCGGAAGGTCTTACAGCTAAAGAAGCGATGATTTATGGTACTGCTGGTTTTACTGCAGGTCTTTCTGTCCAGGCATTGCTTCGCAATGGAATCACGCCAGAAAAAGGAACTGTTGCAGTTAGTGGATCTACCGGAGGAGTCGGTTCGGTGGCAGTTGCTATTTTAGCAAAATTAGGATTTCAGGTGACGGCAATCAGCTCAAAAGAAGAAGCAATTCCTTTTTTGAAATCGTTGGGTGCAGCTGAGATTATTTCAAGACAGGATTTTGAAGATAAAAGCGGTAAAGCGTTGCTTAAACCCCATTTTTCGGCGGCTATTGATACAGTGGGAGGAAATATTTTGGCAACTTTAATCAAAAGTCTCCATTATGAAGGAGTGGCGACAACCTGCGGAATGGTAGGCGGTGGGGAACTTAATACAACCGTTTTTCCTTTTATTCTTAAAGGAATTCAACTCATCGGAATTGACAGTGTGGAAATTCCCTTGGAAAAGAGAATTCCTGTATGGAAAAATCTGGGAACTGATTGGAAACCTCAACAGCTCAACGATTTAGCAAAAATAATAAGTCTTGAAGAACTGCCCGAATATATTGATAGAATACACAGTGGGAAAATGCAGGGGAGAGCGGTGGTGAAACTTTAAGATTATAATCGTTTTAATTTTGTATTAATTGGTAATCCAATAAATTATTACTAAAAATGGCGCCAACTGAAGACTGTTGGCGCCATTTTAAAAATTTGTGACCTTAACCAGCACATCTTCGAACACTCTTACAGATGATTTGATTAGAGCTAAATTAAACAAGAATTGAAAAGCTCTTATCATTTTGGAAAATCTATTAAAAATCTTATTTACTTTAATTTGTCGCATTTTTACAAAGTACAGGTAGTTGAGTAAAAGTAAATTTGCAGAAATATTAAAATTAAAATCAATGCGAAAATTATCACTTTTCATTGCTATGAGTTTAGATGGCTACATAGCAAAACCAAACGATGACCTGAGTTTTTTGAAAATTGTAGAAAAAGAAGGGGAAGATTACGGTTACGCGGACTTTACTTCCCAAATTGATACAGTAATAATCGGCAGAAAAACCTATGATTATGTACTTAAAGAAATCGGCCCATCTCATTATGACAATGGTCAGCGGGATATTTACGTTATCACAAGAACTGAAAGACAAAAAGTGGGCAGAACGACTTTCTATACAGGAGATATAACAGAATTAATCAACCATCTAAAGTCCGAAGAAGGAAAAAATATATATTGTGACGGTGGTGCCCAAATTATAAATGAGCTATTGAAACATTATCTGATCGACGAGTTTACAATTTCGGTGATCCCGATTTTATTAGGTGGCGGAACAAGGCTTTTTAAAGACGGAAGACCGGAACAGGCGCTTGAATTCATTACAGCAAAAACATTTGAAACAGGATTGGTACAGCTGAAATATGAACGAAGAAAATAATTAATTTTCTAAGAGGGAAAATTCCGTAGAAGTGTAAAATTTTTAAGAATTTAATATATATTTTAGTATCTAAAATTTTGTACATGCTTAAAGACTTTGAATTTTATCTTTTCCTGGTTTTCTTAATTACGATGCTCATCATGCTGGCTAATAAGATTAAAGTTGCATATCCGGTTTTACTGGTTTTGGCAGGACTAGTCATAAGTTTTATTCCCGGAGTACCACCTATTAAGATAGAACCCGAATTATTATTTATCATTTTTTTGCCTCCGTTACTGTATGAAGCGGCATGGTCAACCTCTTGGAAAGAACTGTGGCGATGGCGCAGGATTATCTTCAGCTTTGCTTTCGTAGTCGTTTTCTTTACGGCACTCTCAGTTGCTGTTTTTGCCAATTATTTTATTCCGGGATTTTCTCTGGCTCTTGGTTTTTTGCTGGGTGGTATTGTTTCGCCACCGGATGCAGTGAGCGCCGGAGCAATTTTAAAGTTTGTAAAAGTTCCGAAAAGGCTGGCTTCCATTCTTGAGGGTGAAAGTTTGCTGAATGATGCTTCTTCGTTGATCATTTTCAGGTTTGCAATGATTGCTGCTGCAACCGGACAGTTTGTCTGGCATGAAGCAGCCGGAAGTTTTGTATGGATGTGCTTCGGAGGTTTGGGAATCGGACTTTGTATTGCGTATGTTTTTTTGAAAATGCATAAAATATTGCCTACTGACGCCAATATAGATATACTGCTGACCTTTATTGCACCATTCTCCATGTATTTGGCGGCAGAACAGCTTCATGCGTCCGGAGTTTTGGCAGTGGTTACTGGTGGGTTGTTTCTTTCTTACCGCAGTCATGATTTTTTAAGCAGTGCGTCGCGAATACGTACGGTAACGGTTTGGGAAAGTTTTTGTTTCCTGTTGAACGGGATTGTTTTCATGCTGATCGGTTTAGACCTGCCGGAAATTGTTTCAGGATTGGGCGAAACAGATATTTACACTGCCATCGGTTACGGAATTGCAGTCACCGTAGTGCTTATTATTGTCAGGATTTTAGCTGGGTATGGGGCACTCATTACAACCCTAGTGATGAGAAATTTTATTACTGTTGCCGATCCGCAGTCACCAGGATGGCAGACTCCTTTAATTATTGGATGGACCGGGATGAGAGGGGTAGTTTCTTTAGCGGCAGCGCTTTCCATTCCCTTGACTTTAGATGACGGCTCTCCGTTCCCACAAAGAAATATGATCCTTTTTATTACTTTTATCGTGATTCTGTTGACGCTGCTTTTACAGGGACTTACTCTTCCTTTTTTACTTAAAAGATTTCCGCCGGTAGACAGGGATTTCATAAGAAGTGCAAAAGAGATCGATTATGAAATTCTAAACAATCTGGCAAAAGTAGCCATTGATAAAATCCGAAGTGATTATGCAGACAAAATAGAAAGTTTTCCGGCTTTGAAAGATCAATTGCAGAAATACGAAAACCAGTTGAGCAGTTCTGAAATCATTCTGAATTATGAGGAATACAGACGTATTTATATTGACATACTCGACGCTCAAAGAAGCTGGCTTATCAACAAAAACCGCGAAGAACTTTTACTGGATGAAAATATTATCAGGAAGCACCTGAGACTATTGGATTTGCAGGAAGAAAGACTGAATATGAAAGGTTAATTTCGTTGTAATATTATTTTAAGTTTTTGAATAAAAAGAGTCCGTCTCACCACTCGTGAACGGACTTTTTTTGATATTGTCGATCCTTATTTTCAGAGAAAAGTTTTCTGATAAACGATTCTCAGACTTATACCATCAGGTTTTAGAAATACATTTTTGTGTATTTTATTCTGTCACTTTTAAGTGCTGGATTTTTCCGTCCGCAATTTCAAAATGAAATTTTAAAATAATCGGACTGCCCGGAAATGTTCCTGAAATTTTTGCTGATAAAATATTTTCTTTTTCATCATAATCTACAGGTTCCATAGTCGCTTTATAATCTTTGTTGGATTTGTCGATCCATTGTTCGATTTCTTTTTTCCCTGTATGGGTTTTGCCTTCATCAAAAACTACGGCTGTTTCTGCAAAACATTGTGCATAAGCAGCACTATCAAAATTATTCTGTGTTTTTACTAACTCGCTGATTACATTTGGTAAGTTCATATTTTCTATTTTTTTTTAATGATTATTAAATGGTTGGTACGGTTCCGCCATCGATTACATATTCTGTTCCTGTTAAATAGCTGGCTCTTGGTGAAACCAGAAAGCCTACAAATTCTGCAACTTCGGCAGGCTCAGCAGGTCTTCCGAAAGGAATTCCTCCCAATGCATCCATTACGCCCTGTTGCGCTTCTTCTACCGTACTGTTCGAATTTCTTGCAATTTCACCCAGCCAGGCTTCCGATGCTGTGGTATTGATCCATCCTGGAGAAACCGCCAGTACACGAACACCTTTAGGCGTAACTTCGTTTGATAAGCTTTTGCTGTAGTTTCTCAGTGCTGCTTTTGCAGCTGCGTAAGGCAAAGTAGAATCGTATAGAGGCAGTTTACCTTGGATAGAAGCGATGTGAATAATAACACCCGTTTTTCGCTCGATCATTTGCGGTAAAAATCCCCTGTCCAGCCGAACCGGAGCCAAAAGATTAGCCTGTAGTGTTGATTCCCAATCTTGATCATTAAGCACGGCAAACCCGCCTGCAGGAGTAGATGATCCCCCAAGGTTGTTAACCAGAATATCCAGTCTTCCGTAGCCCGAAAGCACTTCGCTGATTACTTTTTGGGTGCCTTCTGCTGTACTCAGATCTGCTGAAATGAAATGCAGATTGCTGTTTTCTTGTTCAGGGGCATTTCTTGCGGTAATAATAACCGTTGCGCCAGCCTGTAGCAGTCTGTCTGCAATGGCTTTTCCTGCTCCTTTCGTACCTCCTGTTACCAATGCAATTTTGCCTGATAACTCATTGTTGTAATTAAATTGTTCCATTTTTTAGATTTGTTTTATAGGACAAAATTGGGGTATAAAAACAGTTCATACAAGTACGGAATTACGATTCATATAGGGATAAATTATTCCCCTATTGCACAAATCGGAACATACGCTTACTTTTACATTATGTATGAGAGAAAAATAATTCCGAATCTGAATTGTGGTCTTGACCTGATCGGTGAAGTGCTGTACGGCAAATGGAAAATCCGTCTTCTTTGGTTTATCAATCAGGGACATAAAAGACCGAGCGAATTACAGCGTAAAATTCCTGATGCATCGCGAAGAGTTTTAAATATCCAGCTAAAAGAGTTGGAAGATCATGAGTTGGTTACGAAGAAAATCTACCCTGTTGTACCCCCAAAAGTAGAATATAGCTTAACTGAGTTTGGTGAAAGTCTGATCCCAGTTGTAGGCGCTTTGGGACAGTGGGGAGATCAGCATGAAGAACGGTTAAGAACCTTAATTTTAAAGAGAATCCAGGGATCGGTGGATCCGGAGGAAGATTAAAGTTCTCTTTGCGATACTTTATTCAATCGAGATTATTTTTTTCTGAGATTTCTCTTATTTTATACAAAAAACACCTCTGTGTTCGTTTCTGAGATTTGATTTTTATATAAATTATTAAAAATGAATAATTTGTATTTATTTCTGATGTTACTTCTGTTTAATTCTATGATTTGATAATTTTTTTTGAATAAGCAAATGACTTAAAGAAATTACTTTAAGTAAATTTTCTATAAGTAGTGATATATAATATTTGTAATTTTGCAGTATCGATAAAATCATTTTTTTAAAAAAATATTTTTAAAAATATTGTAATGATATTTATTTTATTTTAAATATTTTAGTCGTTATTATGACAAAGTATATCATTCCTGATAATGAGATAGGAAGATTGAAAAAATTAGAATTTTTCGATCTCCTGAATTTTGGCAAAGACCCTCAATTTGATGTTTTTGTAGAAACCGCATGTCTTATCGCCGATTGTCCCGCATCTCTAATTTCGATCATGGAAAGCGAGACACAGACTATCCAAAGTTGTATAGGCATGGAGATCGATTCTGTAGAAAGAGAAAATACGGTTTGCCAGTATTCAATAGCAAGCGGAGAGGTTGTGATCATTAATGATACCCTGCTGGATGACAGATCCAGAAACAACCCTTTAATTCTTGAAGGAGGAATACGGTTTTATGCAGGGATACCATTTATTGATGACGAAGGTTTTGCGCTGGGAACAATCTGTGTGATTGACTATAAACCCAGAACTATAACAGACAGTCAGATTACAGCACTTAAAAAGCTTGCAGATGTTATTGGTAAGCTTTTAACGGCTAAGAGAAAGACCATTTATGCAGAATATTTTCAGCAGCTCTTTAATATATCCAATAATCTGATCTGTGTTTTGGATGAAGAATTGAAACTTAAAGATTTCAATCCCGTAGTCGAAAAAATATTCTCTTTACAAAAAGAAGATGCGTTCGGGCTCGGTTTCAGCCAGATTTTCGGCGAAGACAATAACGAACAACTTTCAAAGCTTAAAGGTTTTCCGAAAAGTTCCAACGAAGTATCTTTTACTACCTCTACAATCATTGAAGACGGCAGTTCTGTGATTGTAGAATGGGTATTGAAACCCAATAAGGAACTTTCTGAGATTTTCTGCTTCGGAATCAATATTACTGAGCAAACGGAAGAGAAACGTCAGTTGGAAAGCTCCGAAAGACGTTTCAGGAGTTTCTTTGAAAATGCCATCGGTTTGATGAGTATGCATGATATGGAAGGCAATATTCTGGCTGTTAATGAAAAAGGAAGAGAAACATTGCATTATTCTGAGAATGAGGTTAAAGATCTTAATCTTAAAGATCTGGTTCCCGAACAGAACTGGCCGGCTTTAGAACAATATCTGGAGCGCATCAAAAAGAACGGAGAGGATTTTGGAAATATGATTCTGAAAACCAAAGAAGGGGAAGAACTTATTTGGATGTATCATAACCTTGTTGAGCTGGATGAGGAGGGTAAACCTTATGTTGTAAGCACAGCACTGAATGTCACCGAAAGGATGACTCTTGAAAAGGATTTGATATATACTAAGAAAATGTTGGAGCAGACCAGCTCGGTAGCACAGGTAGGCGGCTGGGAAGTCAATCTTGTAAAAAACACGGTGTTCTGGTCTCAAAGTACAAAAGAGATTCATAAAATAAAAGATAATTTTCAGCCGAATTTCGAAAATGCTATCGGTTTCTATGAAGAAGAAAGCAGGGAAAGGGTAAGATTCTTATTCAACAGAGCGGTGACAGAGGGAATTCCGTACGATGAGGAATTTCAGCTTATCCGTAACGACGGCGTTATGATCTGGGTAAGGGTGAAAGCAATTCCGGAGTTCGAAAATGGAGTCTGCAACAGGGTTTTTGGTATTATTCAGGATATAGATGTTTTCAAAAAAATGTTCCTTGAAATTACCAAAAATGAAGCGATGATGCAGTCGTTTGTTACGTATGTTCCGGTTGCTGTGGCGATGTTTGATAAAGATCTTAATTATATTTCTGTAAGCAGTAAATGGAGAGATGATTTCAACATGAATGAAAAGGATATTATCGGAAAGAATCTTTTTGTAATATCTCCCAATGTTCCTGAAGAACGAAAAGAAATTTATCGTGCGGCTTTGCAGGGAAAAACTTACATTAATGAAGATTTTGCAATCAGTATTGATGGTAAGGAAGAAATACAGCATTTTGATCTTAAGGTGGGCCCTTGGTATCTTTCGGATAATGAAATAGGAGGGGTCATTGTGTCTGTACAGAATATTACCAACGCTGTACATATTAATGAAGAGCTTAAAAATGCAAAAAAAACCGCTGATACCGCAAGCAAGGCAAAATCAGAGTTTCTTGCGAATATGAGCCATGAAATCCGGACTCCTTTAAACGGAATCATAGGATTCTCTGATCTTCTTTTAAGAACTCCACTCAATGAAATTCAGAATCAATATCTTAACTATATTAATGAATCCGGGGAAAATCTTCTCAGTATTATTAATGATATTCTGGATTTTTCTAAAATAGAATCCGGTAAAATGGATCTTCTGATAGAGAAAAGCGATGTTTATGATATGGTGAGCCAGGTTATTAATGTCATTCTGTACCAGTCTCAGAAAAAAGATATAGAGCTTCTTCTTAATATAGAACCCGGACTTCCGAAAGCACTGTTACTCGATGAATCCAGATTAAAGCAAATCCTTATCAACCTTCTCGGTAATGCCGTTAAATTTACACAAGAGGGCGAGATTGAGCTGAAAGTCGAAAAGCTTCGTATGGATAGTCAAAATATTACTCTGCGGTTTTCTGTAAGAGATACGGGAATAGGCATCCCTGTCGAAAAACAGAAGCATATTTTTGATGCTTTTACTCAGGAAAACAGTTCCATCAGCAAACGTTATGGAGGAACCGGTCTTGGTCTTACCATATCAAACAATATTCTGGGCTATATGGGAAGTCAGCTGTCGCTGATCAGCACCCCTGAAAAAGGTTCTGTGTTTTTCTTCGACATTGAAATTCCTTACGAAATATCAGAAATAAGAGAAGATGATGATCTCACGATAAAGAAAGTGCTGGTGGTGGATGATAATGAAGCCAACAGAGTTATTCTTCAGCATATGCTTACCTATAAAAATATAGAAGCTACCTTGGCTTCCAACGGAATGGAAGCTTTACAGATACTGCTGAAAGGAGAACGTTTCGATGTCATCCTGATGGATTATCATATGCCGGTGATTTCCGGTCTGGAAACAATTGAGAAGATCAGGACATTGTTTAAAGAACGAAATGAGACTGCACCATTGGTAATTCTTCACACTTCTTCGGAGGAGCACGATGTCATTAATTCTTTCCGTAAAGAAGACAATTCTTATTTTCTCTTAAAGCCCATAAAATCTGATGATTTGTATAAAACACTCAAACGTGTTGCACAGAGTAGCGTAACAGAAGTTCTTGTTAAAAAGCATTCTGAAAAAGACCAGTTCCTTTTTATGAAAGAGCTTGATGTTCTTTTGGTAGACGATAATCCTGTAAATATGATTCTGAATAACAGAATGATGAAATCTCTTGTGCCCGATGCAAATTTAACGGAAGCTGTCAATGGTCTTGAAGCACTGGAAGCATGCAAGAATAAGAATTTCTCTATTATACTGATGGATGTGCAGATGCCTGTAATGAACGGTATTGAGGCTACGCGGCAGATTCGTCTCTTACCGGGATATAAAGATGTACCCATCATTGGTGTTACAGCCGGAAACGTGTTGGGAGAAAAAGAAAAATGTATAGACTCGGGAATGAATGATTTTCTTCCAAAACCTCTCAGACAATCAGATCTCTCAGAAATGCTCAAAAAATATATTGCTGTTGAAGAAGATAAAGATATAATTGAAGAATCTGGAGGAGTAAAGGAGAAATACATCGATATGGATATGCTGAACGACCAGACTGGTGGTGATGAAGATTTTAAAGAAATATTTTTAAATCTTGTGATTAACGAGCTGATCCAGACAAAGGATAATATTGGGAATGTGGTGGCAGAAAAAAATACAGCCGATGCCAAAATGATTCTTCACAAGCTTAAAGGAACTGCCGGAACTGCGGGTCTTTTCAGACTTTCAGAATGTGCATTGAAATGGGAGAAAAAAGCTGATGAAAATATAGATTTTTCAGCCATGGAGAAAGAAATAAAAGAAGAGATCACAATAGGATTGGATATAATAAAAAGTTTAATACAATAAAATCAAAAGCTATGTTAATTTTGATTGCCGAAGATGACGAACTGATTCTCAAAACAATTGAGCATAAATTATTAAAAGAAGGGCATGAAGTTATTTTAACCCGCAATGGTAAAGAAGCCATCGAAACCTTAAAAGAAAAAGATGTTGATCTGGCAATTACCGATATTATGATGCCTTTTGCTTCAGGAATTGAGATTCTTTCTGCAATACAGTCGATGGGAAAACAGATTCCGGTGATCATGCTTTCAAGTATGGGGCAGGAAGAGGTGGTGCTTAACGCTTTTGATCTCGGAGCCTCAGATTTTATTGTAAAACCATTTAGCCCTAATGAATTAATGCTGAGAATTAAAAGATTCATTCCAAAATAGAATATATGCTAATTTCTTCGGTACATTTTCTTTTTATTGTCTTTATGGTAATGCTGTCCCTGGTAATGGTCTTGGTAATGGTGGTGCTTATTTATAATTTTGTTGAATATAAACAATCTGCAAGAACAACGACTTGGTCGGGTATTATTAACCAGAAAATATCTGATGCCATAGTCTATGATAAAGATGAAATGCCGGTTAATCCTCAATTTAATATTCTGGCTTTAAGAAAACCTTTCAGGAATCTCTTTCTTCAAAGGTTAGTCGATTCAGAAAAAAAGTTTTCGGGAGCTGCAAAAAATAAAATCAGAGATTTATTTAAAGAATACAGTCTCCGTGATGTTGCAATGGATAAGCTCAGTCAGAAAAAACTCCATCTGATAGCACAGGGAATTGGTGAGCTTGCGGTAATGGATCAGAAAGAGGCGGTACCCAAGATTTCTCTGTTTTTGTCTCATCCTTCCTATCAGGTTTATCTGGAGGCTCAATATGCGATGGTAAGGCTGAAAGGTTTTGAAGGTCTATATTTCTTAGATATTCTTTCAGCAAAGATATCAGAATGGCAACAGCTGAGGCTGCTTCTTTCCATTTCTTCTTTACCGCCAGATGCTGATTTTGCAATAGGAAAGTGGCTTGAAAGCACCAATGATTCGGTAGTGATTTTTACCCTTAAATTAATAAAAAAGTTTCAGCTTCTTTCTTTTTATTCTAAAATTAAAGAATTGCTCAGCACATCTTCTGTGGAGATTAGGATAAAAGCCATACAGACCCTAATGTCACTCGAAAATCCTGAAACGGTTGCCTACCTTTCTACAATATACAATGAGCAGCCGGACGATGTTCGGGTTGAAATCCTTCGTGTCATAAAGTGGTCGAAAGATCACTGCTGTACAGATTTGCTGAAGAAAGAGCTTTTCGAGGGCAATACTTCTGGAATAAAGGTTAATGCCGCTCAGGCACTTTACGAATTGGGATATAGTGGATATTTATCGGAGCTTTCCGGTCAGGAAGAATTGTCGGAAGAATTAATTCAAATTGTTAAATACGCACTGCAGGAAAAAGTATGTTAGAATTTTCACACATTGCCTACGAAACGGTCATCTGGCTTTATCTCCTGTATGGAGCGGCTGTTGCCATTATTTACGGCTGGATAGGTGTTTATGCATTTGGAGCGGTTTTACGGTATAAAAAAGAAAATGTATTTACAGACTACAGCATCATTGCTTCCAATCCCGATGCTCCAGTTTTTAGTCTTCTGGCTCCGGCTTACAATGAAGGAATGACTATTGTAGAAAACGTAAGATCTCTGCTTTCCCTTTATTACCATAACCTTGAAATTATCATCATTAATGATGGAAGCAAGGATGATTCTATGCAGAAGCTGATTGAAGCCTACGATCTGGAATGTATATCTTATTTTGTGCAGGGAAAAATTGAAACCAACAAAATCAGGGGAATCTATAAAAGTAAAAATCCGGCTTTTAAAAAACTGATTTGTGTTGATAAAGAAAATGGTGGAAAGGCAGATGCCTTAAATGTGGGAATTAATGTTTCTTCGGGAGACTATCTCGTGTGTATTGATGTAGACTGTATTCTTGAGCAGGATGCAATTCTTAAACTGGCAAAGCCCTTTCTGGAACAGACCGAGAAAAAAGTTATTGCCTGTGGAGGAGTGATCCGTCTTGCCAACAACTGCGTCATCGAGGACGGAAAAGTTGTTAGTGTAAATATGCCGAAAACATTATTGGGAAGGACACAGGCACTGGAATATATAAGGGCTTTTGTATTGGGAAGAATGGCGTGGTCGCGTGCTTCAGGATTAATCCTGATCTCAGGTGCATTTGGTGTTTTTGACCGGAAAATAGTGCTGGAATGTGGCGGTTATGATAAAAGTACCGTGGGCGAAGATATGGAACTTGTAGTAAGAATGAGACGGTACATGGAAGAACGTAAGGAGCCTTACGAAGTGATTACCATTCCCGATCCTCTTTGCTGGACAGAAGTTCCGGAAACTAAAGATATCCTGAAAAAACAGAGAAACCGATGGATGCGCGGTACTATAGAAACGCTATGGAAACATCGAAAGCTGATGCTGAATCCTAAATACAAAAAGCTCGGGATGATAAGCATTCCGTATTGGTTCTTTTTTGAGTTTTTGGGTCCTTTGGTAGAATTTTCAGGCTATATTGTTTTTATCATTTTTCTTCTTTTAGGAATCATCAATTGGTCTTTCTTTTTCATTTTATTCGCATTGGTAATTTCTATGGGCTTTCTGTATTCCGTGTACGGAATTTTGGTAGATATGGTAAGCCATCAGGTGTATAGCAAGAGAAAAGATTTTCTTTCTCTAATTATCACTGCTTTTTCGGAGCCTTTTTACTTTCATCCGATTACCGTGAGGGCAGGAGTGAATGGATTTATAGATTATTTTAAAAAATCTCATGGCTGGGGAGAGATGACAAGACAGGGCTTCAGCCAGAGCACAAAGAATTTACCTTTAAAAGAAAAGATCTGGGCAATTTTGAAAAACCGGCTTAGAAAATGGGGTGCTTTAGCAACAGTATTCAGCATTCTTTTCCTCTTGGGAATCACTGCCGAGTGGCTTTGGTATCGGTTTGTCTTTACAAAAGTAGATTCATCTGCTATTGCCGGATCACTTTTTCTGGGTAATGTACTTTTTATGTTTGAATTGATGTTTGGTTTCGGCATTATCTATCTTATCCTGAATTTCATCAAGGAAAGCTGGGCAAAAACGTTAGCCATAATCAGTTGTGGATTAGTGGTTGTTGTGCATTATCTTCTGTTTCTGTATTTTTCAGAATCTGGAAATTTGCTTGGTGCAGATCTTATCTATTACAGCAAGGCAGAACTGAAACAGATCCTTCAGGCAAGCGGAATGCTTACTATAAAAAATTACGCGTTATTGGCAATTTTATTGGCAATATCATTAGTTCCCTTATTTATGTCGGGGCGTTCGGGTTTCAAATCTATTTATCCGGGAATCGGCTTTTTATCATTAGGACTGATTGCTTTTTTTGTTCCCACAGATGTTTTAGGATTAAATAATTTAAATGAATTTAATCAAAGCGCTGCCAAAAGCAAATGGGCTTATTTTTTTAAAGCCAATGAAGAAAATTTCATCACCAATCATCCTGAAATTACAGAATTCCTTAATGATGAAGAAGGCTTTGGAGCCAACAGCAATATGCTGAATGAGAACTATCCTTTCTGGAGAAAAGAAGATACACAGGATTTTCTGGGTCAGTATCTGAATAAGTCTGAAGAAACTCCTAATCTTGTATTTGTGGTTTTGGAAGGTTTTGGCCATGCTTATACATCACCTAAAGGCTACAGCGGGAATTTCACCCCTTTTCTAAATTCTCTTTCCCAAAAAAGTCTTTTTTGGGAAAATGCACTGAGCTCTGCCGGCAGAACTTTTGCTGCACTGCCTTCACTTACAGGATCTTTACCTTTCGGAAAAAATGGTTTCCTTGAGATTAAAGAAACGCCTGATCATTTTAATCTTTTCAATGTACTAAAATCAAACGGCTTCGAAACGGGCTTTTACTACGGTGGAAATCTTGTTTTTGACGGATACAGAGAATATTTGGAATATAATAGAGTAAATAATATTGTGGATATCGCTTCTTATGGCGCCTCTTACCGCAGGCTTCCTGTAAATGATGATAATGAAAGCTGGGGCTACGAAGATCAGGCCGTATTCAGAAAAATGCTTGAAAAACAGAAGGTTCAGACACAACCATATTTTAACATGATTCTCACACTTTCTACGCATCAGCCTTTTTTAATTAATAATAAAGATTATTATGAAAAGGTATATGATGAAAGAATGAAATCCAATGTTTTGACCTCCGAACAGAAGAAATGGGCCGCAGGATATAAAAAACAATTGGTCGCTGTGTTAAATGCGGATGATGCTTTGAAAAACTTTTTCGAAAATTACAGTAAAAGACCGGATTTTGCCAAAACTATTTTCTTCATCACGGGAGATCACAGCATGCCGGAGATTCTTCTTCAGTCTAAAATAGACAGATTCCATGTACCGATGATGATTTATTCGCCTTTATTGAAAGAGCCGAAAAGATTCCAGAAAACAGTAAGCCATTTTGATATCGCACCTTCTATTTTAGCATATTATCGAAAAAATTACAACCTGCACACTCCGTCTACGGTAGCGTGGATAGGTAAAGGGCTTTCTCCGGATTCCGAGATCAATAAAAATGATATTCCGATTATGCAGAGTAAGAGTCTTTTAACGGATTTCGTTTCAGAAAAGTATTATTTGCATGATGGAAACCTTTTCGTATTAAATAATTCGGACGAAGAGGTTCTGAACAACTCTAAGATTTTCAAAATGGTCAGCGGTCGTTTTGATCAGTTTAAAAGAATGAATTCTAAATTTTATCAGACTAAAAAACTGATCCCCGATTCCGTATACACTCATTTTATGAAAAAAGAAGTCAAATAAATGGATTAAAACTTTCGGGTATATCCCAACGTAATGTCAAATTGATTTCCTTTTTCATTCGGTCTGTATTCCTGATTGTAGTACATGGTTCCGACTGAAAACAGATTTCTTTTAATCGAGAAATTGTATTCGCCGCCTATTTTAAAAGTTTTAAGCTTAAAGGTTTCGTTTTCCAGAAGATTGTTTCGGGATTCTTCAGGACTGATTCCCGTGCCGATCTGAAAAGCAAAATAATCCTGCGCACTTTTTGTGTAATAGCGAACTGTTCCCGTATAAGAATGGGAAATATTTTTATTATCAGGCGTAAGGTAAGTTCGGATATTAAACCAGAAGTTTTTGTAATATTTTCCTACTGAAGCCGTGTACATCCAGATATTATTGCTGAAATAAAGCTGTCTGTAGCCGATTTCTGCTTCAAAACTGTGCGGAAGATTGGCATTCAAAGAAACTCCGGTGCGGTAATTTGGGAAAATGCCAACATTATTAGAATAGGCCCCACCTACGTAAAGATAAAATATCTTAGATAATCTTGGATAGGCTTCCAGCTCAATCTGAGTGCCGTTTTCAGCAAACTTATTTGCATAATTAGCTCTTACAATAAAAGATCCGATGGGAGTCACCCTTTTGTATCCTACCCCTACAATATGCCAGTCATCAGTAAACTGTTTATCAAAATGCGAATAGTTGTAGGTAATATTTATAGCATTTTTAGATATGAAGTCACTAATTTTTACCGCAAGGTTGTTGGCTTCCGTATTCTTTGGATTAATCGCTAAAAGATTTTTAACCGCTTTTTCGGCTTCTGTGTATTCTTTACCAGCGTAATATGCTTTTGCCTTTAGGAGCCAGAGCGCTTCAGACTGAGGATGATAGGTAAGTCCTTTATCAATAATTTCTACCGCCTTCATATTGTCATCATTCCAGTATTCCAAAGATGCATACGCAATAAAATAATCTTCGTCCTGAACATTTTTATCAGAAAGTTTTTGGAAAACAGCTCTGGCTGCAGCTGTATCTTTGTTCCATGTGTATAATCTCCCTAAAAAAACGGATATGTCTGTATAATCGGGTGCTTTTTGCAAAGCCTGTTTTGCGATCTCTATCGATTTGGAATAGTCTTTTTCTTCGAATGCTGTAGTTCTGGCTTTCGCAAATAGTTCGTCTGCCGAAAGATCCTGACTGTACGCCTGAAAGGGAAGTATTAATAATAGCAAAAATCCAAAATGTCTTCTCATTGAAATTAGCTGAATGATATTAAACAAATATATTGAACTTTTACAAGTTTAGAAGATATTATTTTCTAATATTATAAAGTTATTACTCGTTGTGCATTATGAATAAAAAGAATAAGTTGTTCATTTGATTGAAAATAGGTAAATTATTTTTGATTCAAAAAATTGAAATTGAGAACATTGTGATCGAGTTAAGAAAGAATCTTGGAAGTTTTAAGAAAGTATCAACTGAAAATCTTCTGTCTTATCAAAAACGAGTACCGAAAATAAAGATTTGGAATTAGTTAGTTTTGTGCTAACCGCTAATTTATGGGGATTGATAGTGAAAACCATCTGTTTCGTCATCTACCCGATACACTTATGCAAAAATAGATCGAAGTGTCTATAATCAACGCAAAAGAATTGAGACTTTTTCTCACAACTTTGCGACCGATTTATGATTGGCGTAATTACGCAAAAAGTTTTGGAGGATTTAAACCCAGATTATTAGCTAAAATAAAAGCATTAACCGTTTTACAATTTATTAACAAAGTTTACTTAATATAAATAATTTAAAAGTAAGTATTGAAGTTGTTTAAACTTATTTAGAAAGAAAGTTTCAAGAAAATTAGCAATTTTGGATTGCAATTAAAAAAAAACAATAATCTGTAACTCATCAGCAAAGATAAAATAGTGAAATGGATTTTACCATCTAAGGAAAGGAAAAAGAGGCTTTTCTAAGAAGTTTGACCGGATAAAAATAATTCAAACGATCATAAGATGTTTGAAACCGGCTGCCAGTGGAGTGAAACTTCTGTAAAATATTATTTCGGAGAAGAAAAATAAGCTGGCAAAATGTGTATTATCTTTTTAATAAATTGATCAAGGACGGCAGTTTCAGAGATATTTGGGTTCATCTTTTGAATCGTAATGGGAGATTGTTGGATATGTAGTGTGTACAACTTGACGAAAGCCAAACCCGATGCAGAATGGACGGAGAATCAACGGGATATCAAAGCATGAAATCTGCGAAAACCGGTAATATGATTTTTTCTTTGTGACAGTGATGGTTAAATGCTCTCGATGGGAAATTCCAGCGGTGGAAATCATCACGATCTACATGAAATAGAAGATGTATGGGCGAGATTGTTGAAATTTTATCAGAAGCAGAAATCTCTAAAAAGGCCTTTTTTTAAATGCAGATTCGGGATTCGACAGTGAAAATTTAAGACAGAAATTAGACAGGCAGGAAATAGTGGGGAACATTAAATTTCCGAAATGGAAAAACAGTATATACTGATTACTGTTTTGATGAAAAATTGTACGAAAACAGATTTAAAATAAAGCAGTAAAATGCTTGGTTAGACGGCTTTAAGGGCTGATAAGATTTAAACGTTGGATATTACCTTGAAGAATCTGCACTTTTTAGCATTTTGTTGAAGATTAATTAAAACATTAAAAGTTTAAACAACTTCGTTTTTTAAATCTGCTGGAATACAATAATGTTTAGATTTTCAATAAATTAAAATAATTAGTTAGTACAAAAAATAATTTTAACTTCTTAACTACTCATAAGGTAATTGGCATTACTCGATCGTAGTTCTACGACAATTTTTCAATTTCTTTGGAATTATTGTACAGGTACCACAAAACTTTTTTAATTTTATCTTTATAACGACACCCAAAACACATTATGAAAAATATTAGCACAAATGCACAAAAGATTGCAGAACATCAAATTGCTGGAATTCAGCGTGTGGTACATCTGGATATTGTGATTGAAGGAAAAATTATAAAACACTTTAAGCACTTTAAACTCGCACAAAGTGTCATAAAACATCATCAGTTTGAGCTAACCTTGGCTCATGACTCCATAGGAAACAGACAAAATCACGATTTACAGGACGCCCAAAAATTCTTGGGAAAACGCTTAACGGTTGTTTTTAAATACAAAGATGCAGAAAGCGAAGGCCCGGAAAGAATTTTCGTGGGTGTCATTACAAAGGTAGCTTACAGCCAGGAAAATATGAGTCTCGGAAATGTGATTCTAAAAGGTTTCAGCCCTACTATTCTTATGGATTCTGCTCCGCATACCCAAAGTTTTGGTGGAGAAAGACCTGTTAATACCTCTATTATTGCAGAGAAAGTCATTAAAGAAACTTTAGCATCTTATAAATTTGATCACAAAATTAATGCTCAAAATAGAAGCTACATCAACTATAGTGCACAATATAAAGAAACCCATTACAATTATTTGGCAAGATTGGCAGAGGCCTATGGTGAACAGTTTTATTATGATGGCGAAGTGCTTCACTTTGGAAAATTGCCGCCCAATGAGCATGCTATCAAATTAGTGTACGGAAGCAATGTCTCTGATATTTCAGTAGAGATAAAAGCCCTCCATACAAAACCGGAATATTTTAGCTATAACAGCAGTGATCATGTTTCGTTTAAAAGTGCTATAGCTGAAATAAAAAATCCAGGTGAGCTTGCCAATAATGCATACGAATTGAACAATAATATTTTCATTTCCAAATCGCTTGTTTCAGCACCTCTAAACGCAAATCTGTCTGTTGATTTAGATGAATCTCAAAAAAGTGCTGCAGGAAGTGCTGCCGTGGAAGTATTTACAGTTTCCGGAGAAACCTCGGTTCCTTTTTTATATCCTGGATGTCTTGCAGATTTAGAAATGAGAAAGCCAGATAGCAATCAAACTTCTTATTTCACCAAATTGATGATTACCGAAGTTTCTCACGAGGTAAATACCCGAGGGATTTACACCGGATCTTTTGAAGCAATCGCAGAAGGTACGGGCTTTTTGCCGAAACCGGAATTTACAGTTCCTATTGCTGAGCCACAAATAGCAACAGTAATATCTAATACCGATCCATTAAATCAGGGAAGAATACAGGTTCGCTTCGACTGGCAACTGAACGATACCACTCATTTCATCAGAATGATGAGCCCTGATGCCGGTGGTACTGATGTAATAACTCAAAACAGAGGTTTTGTAGCCATCCCCGAAGTTGGTGACCAGGTAATGGTAGGCTTTGAATACCATCATCCAGACTTTCCTTTTGCCATGGGAGGAATGTTTCATGGAGGTGTGGCACTTGGCGGTGGAGTAAACAACCATATCAAATCAATCCAGACCCGTAGCGGGAATAAGGTGATCTTTAATGATGAAGAGGGAAGTATTTTTATTGAAGACCCAAGTGGAAATACTTATTATATGGACGGTAAAGGTAATATTGCCGTTAACGCCCCTAATGATATGACTTTTACTGCAGGCAACAACATTAAGATGACAGCAGGCAAAGACATTACTTCAATCGCAGGGAACAGCATGTTTGCCACGGCCAATGTAAATATTGTCTCCAATGCGGGAGTCAATATGATTGATACAGCCGGAAAAGATTTAATGCAGACCGCCACAGGTAATATCCATGAATCTTCTGATATGAGATCTGAAATTTCCGAAAACGAGAGAAATATTCAGGCTAAGAAAAGCGATTCTTATGCTGAAAAAGTTACAGTTGTAAGTACTAAAGAAAATATGATTTTACAAAGCGAAAAAACCGTAAAATCCCAAAGCGGAGAGCAGGGAAATTCTCATTAGTTAAATGAAAGCTTAAAAATTTAAGTAGAGCTTAAAAAAACACCAAAATCATGGCTATTATTAAAAAAGCAAACAACATCAACATACAGGTGTCTAACAATTATACTTCGTTGAGTAAGATTTCTCATGAGGAATCGGGGGAAGTCATTATTGAGGCAACTAAACAGAATCTTGAGTTATCCAGTCAGAAACGAGCGATATTACAAGGTTTCGGAAAAGATGGAAAAGGTGATGACGGATGCAAGGAAGGGGTAATAAAAGTAGGTAATAAGCTCATTGGAAAAGCTAAAAGAGAACCGGGTTTCGGCTACGATGGAACAAAAGCTGAAGACATGTTTTTTGCAGACAGCCCTATATCATCAGCTTCTATTAAAAACGACCCAGTATTTAAATTAAGTGATGCTACATTAGGCGCATATCTCGATCAACTAATGACATCACTCTCCATTGGAGATATGGAAACAGTAGCTTTAGAGATGGCAGACCGATTTAAAAATGGAACAGGCGGCACCTATAAAAGTGATATATTAAACAAGGAAATATCCAACAATCCTGCTTTTACAACCTATCACAACAGCTTTCTCGCCGAATTAAAAGAAGAGCTTAAAAAAAACAGTTATGATCCTTCATCCATGAAAACCATTCCCATGAATTTGTTGAACTTTTCTTCTTTTTGGGATAAAGTTTCGGGATTAGGAATTACTGTACATCAGGTTTGGAGTGCAAAAGCTGAAATTCTGGATTATTCTTATAATAAATGTACCAAAATGTGGAGCGGCACCCTAAAATACACTTTCTATGATCACTTCGGTCTCGACTGGGAGGATATAAAAAAACACGGTGAAGACAGAATCCCGCAATACCATACCGGAGACTTCTTCAAAGCGTGGTACATTCTGCAACATTATAGAAGTGCAAAACCTTTTATTACAGAAATGGAAAGAACCGTTTATTTAGGAGGAAACTCAGACAGAGATTAAAATTATGATGAAAAACCTTATTATTTTATTGATAT
The DNA here is from genome assembly GCF_900129245.1 of Chryseobacterium arachidis. Classification (GTDB taxonomy): domain Bacteria; phylum Bacteroidota; class Bacteroidia; order Flavobacteriales; family Weeksellaceae; genus Chryseobacterium; species Chryseobacterium arachidis. Next base: position 32,539 of record NZ_FQUT01000022.1, on the reverse strand, counting down.
TATTCGTGGCATGTAATCAAAACAAGTCGCAAGACTTACAGCTAATTGCCTTATCACCCAAAACTTATGAGTTTAAGGCAGGAGAGAATAAAAATAGGATTGATTATTTTTATTTGGAAGGTCAGTTTTCATATAACGTTCAGGAATATGAAAAACTAAAACAGAAGATTGATGAGAAAATAGCTGCAGTGAATACTAAAAGCTATCATTTGTATTCTGTTTATATTTACAAGGAAACCAATGTCATCAACAAAGATTACAAAGGAGAAAGAGAAGCATTCGATGGGCACAACGAAGACCTTATTGCCTATGTGAGATACACTGATGGAAAAATGGATATTTTTTACCTGATTGAAAAAGCCAATGTTGTATATGATGCAGTTTCCGGCAAGAAAGAAAATTTTGAATTTGATCAATAAAAACATAGAAAAATGGCAGGTCCGGGCGTAATATTCGACAGTAAAACTCCTATTTCAAGAAAAGGAATAGAGCCAACGCAGGTGAAAAGTATTAAACTTATCTCCGATTTGGATGACGGTGCAGCTAATGACGGAAATGGAACCATTGTGGAAAAAAACGGTCTGCTATTCGGAGAGACGTATACCTTTAAAGTAGAGTCCTATACCAATGGTGATCCCAAGGATGTCAACTTGATAAAGTGGGCAGTAAGTTATACAGATAAAGAAACAGGAAAGTTTTATAAAAACGTACTGAAGGATACGTTCACCGGTGACGAGATCAGTATTACCTTTAATGATTCTAATGGATGCGGGAATGATTTAAATATTATTGCTTATATTAATGATGCGGATAACGAAGGAAAGCTCACTCAGTTTAAACATAACAGATTTCGTTTTTTCGATCGAATTAAATTATTAAATGAATTAGAAGCAAGAAAAAGAGAACCGTGGCGCATCAACCAAGATGACACCAATACATGTGGCCCCAGTGCAATTATGTATTCTTTTGCTAAAAAAGATAAAGAAAGTTATGCCACATTTATTTCTGATCTTCATAGAAAAGGCAATACTCAATTTAATAATTATAAAATAGATATTAGCAGTGATGGAGATTTGAAAGATATTGCAGATACTAATCCTAAAACAAAAGAAAACTTTCCTACTACAATGGCCTCTTGCGATTGGATTCCTAATACCTGCATTACCGATGATGAAAATGTTTTTTTCGACTTTGAAGGAAATACAAAAGAAGAGGCTTCTGCTATGACAGTTCCTTCGAGAATGAAAATGTTGAGCGAAAAATTATTAGGTTTTACTGATGTTACGGATAACACTAATTTATACTTTAGAAAAACCGGTTGGATTTGGGGCTCTACTATAGAAGATATTGTTGAACTCATGAATGCTAAAGAAGAAGGTTATGAAGTATTCTTATTAGTAAATATGGGGCTCTTTAATGATAAAATTTCTGGCGATTTTGCTTTTCCTCAACATTGGATTGTATTAGAAAATATTTCACATGCTCAAACAGATTCAGGATATATTGATATTACCATCTATACTTGGGGAAGAAACCCTAAGACAAAATACAGTTATAATAAAATAAGATATGAAGTATTCAGAACAAATTATTTCGGATATGTTAAAGCAAAATAAATTTTTATTAATCATTCTATTCTCACTGATACTTTTGATCAACTGTAGTGACAAAAATAAGGAAAAATGTAATCCCAATAGGCCTTTGTCTTTTATCAATATTTATTCTGAAAAAACAATCGGGAGTATAAAAGTATATCAATATAAAAACAATGTTTTAAAAGATAGCATGAGTTTTATTGCGGTGAAAAAGAACAATGCTGATTATGCTTTTTCGAAGGATGGCTCAGATTATTCTATTGAGTTAAAAAAGACGTATACTTTTACAGATAAGTTTAAAGTCTTAATTGATCAGAAAGAATATATTCTGAAAGATTTTAAGGTTTCACCATCAAAAGTAGGGACAAATTATCAGAAAGAAAATTTGTGTGAAGTTCAAGAATATAGTGTTAATGGTAAAGTCATGAAAAGTAATTCCGTTTTAATCTCATTGGGTAAAGATTAATATAAAATTCCTTACTATACTGTTACGATTCAAGGATTAAACAGTATCAAATTGACAAAAGTTATGAATTAAAATCTACTATTCAATATAAGGTTAATGATTTTAAGATAATATCAAGCAATAAAGGAAATAATATTTTTACAACATAAATTGTGAATCCAATGATAGAGAAGATAATATTTTAAAAATTGATTTAAAAAAATAATGTATTCAATAAAACTAAAACACTAAATGACAACTCAGGTTTCAGACATATTCCCAACTTCTACTTACTTTGTAAATGATAATTGCAAGGTAAAAATTGGCATGGAAGAGTATGAAGCAAAACTTTCTTATACTCTCTATGTGGAGACGGATAAAAAGGAAGCCAATACAATACAGATCAACAGAACCAATTTAAAAGTCAATGATCAGAAAATAGACACTAAATTCCTGGAAATCGCAAATAATTATATGGAAGCATTGTTTCCTCTTATTTGTAAAATCAATAGGTACAGCATCGTCATTGAAAATATTCCCGAGATAAGAAAAAGGATTCAAAATGCGGATATTGCCATTCATGAAATCTACAGTGGGGAGGGTGTAGAACATATCCAGACACAATTTTTTGAGGCTACGCAGACCGATGAAAAGTTAAAACATTTTATTGCTCAGTTACATTTTATAAAAGTTCTGGAATACAGCTTACAGAAATTCAATCCTGAAAATCAATTTGAAACTTCATGGACAGTACTTCCTATTGGAATGACCGAATGGAAAGGCAAAGTAAATTATCATAAAGAACAGAATACATTGTTAATTGAACCTAAAATAGATAATGCTCAGGAGATAATGAATGATATTATCCGTTACATTCACAAGCATAATTATTACGTCAGTTTTGATGAAGAAACATTACCGCTCTACGCAGATTTTCAAAGTAAAATCAGCTATACCGGAAAAACAGGAAGAATAAAAGAAGCAGAAATCTATGTCTGTATAGAAGCAGAAGAAAAATTTTATTACCAACACACGATTACCATTCAAACAAAATAAATATGTCAACCCCTATCCAATACACCGTTCAGAGCGGAGAGACACTGCAGGATATCGCCAAAAAACTGGGGATTAAAGACTGGACAAAACTTCAGGAGTATCATAATAATCAGGCAGGTTCGGATCAGAAAACGTCTACAACTCCATACGCAGGTTTCAGGCTGATGACACCACCTAAAGACGAAATCTATACGATGAATGGTGAAACTCCGCCTTTAGATCCTGCCGAAGAACAAAAAAACAATCAGGAGAAACAGGATCAGGAAAAGAAAAAGGAAGAAGAGGAAAAGAAAAACGAACAGGCTTCAAAAAGTGAGCACGATGGTAAATATTTTGTGGTACATAATGCCAAATGTGTTTGTGATAAAGCTGAAAACCCTAAACAGACCGCCAATCTTCAGGTAACTACTCATTCTATTATTGTTTTGAATGACGAACAAGGAAAACTTGCCGCTACTGAAGAAGATAAAACGTTTAATCCGCCTGTTGCCACATTCGGAAAATGCACACTAAAGCCTTCTTCAGGAGGTTATCTTCCGTGTGCTTTGGCGCCGGCACCAAAATGGGGGAAAACTTATGAAAGCACTCAGGTAATGGGAAAAAATACGCTCACTGAGATTTCAGAACTTCAATGTACTGTGGGCGGAAAAATTACGGTTTTTAATCACGGGCAAACCGATTCTGTAAGCAATGCCCATGCAGATAACACCAATCCTGTGGAGCTTGCCATGGTAAATCCTGCCATAGCACAGCCTAAAAAAAAGGAAGAATATCCGGTTGTCACTTCCATTACTTTAATCAAAATTGAAAACAGAGCATCCTTTAAAGAAACTGACTCTAAAAATAAAAATGGTATCATTTACCTACGTAAGGATGAAGAAGCATCTTTTAAAGCCAATTTAAAAAGCGGAAACAAACAATTTAGTTCATGGATGGTTTATAATGATCATCAGGGTAAAAAAGAAAGCAGAGTATTTTTAAGAGAACAAATTGGGACAGAATTTTCCCAAAGTTTTGATGCTTTAGGTAAATATAGAATTGAAGGTTATGGAAAGCCTAAGACTCAGGAGTTTGAAAAAGGAAAATATGATAAATGTGATCCTACTTGCTCCATTGATGTTGAAGTTATAGAAAACACTTTAATTGATATAGAATGTACCTCAGCAGATTTTACCTCCAGACTTGATCCTTCGAAAAACAGAAAATTCAGAAAAGGTGTTCCTTCTGTTTTTAAGGCTAAATTTTTCATTTCAGATCTTACTGCAGAAGAAAAGTCAAAGCTCATCTTAGCCGTATTAGACGGAACTGAAAATATGATTACAGAAGGTGTTCAAATAAATGGAGATACTTTAACTTTTACTCCAAAAAACAGCAAGGCAAAATATACGATCATTGCAAGATATACCAATGATCAGGGAGAAATCATAGAAAAAAAGATGTCGGGAGAAACAGAAGGTAATGCCGTTTTGGGAATTAGCCATGGTGCTGAAGTGGTAAGACCAGGAACTGCCATGACTTTCAGTGTTTCAAAGATGAAATATAAATTGGGGGATGAAAATTCGTCATACGGTATCATCTCAGACGAATCCACCGAAATAAAATGGAATCTTAACGGAGTACTTCAGGCTACCGGAAAGAACATTACCATTCCCGGATCCCGGCTGATGATTCCTGGAAAATATGTGGTCGAAGCTTACAGTATTACGGCCAACGCTACCGGAAAAAACGCAAAGAAAGAAGAAGACGACTGGCATTTTGAAGTGAAAGAAAATATTGTCACCGAGATTAAAGCAGGAAAAAAAGCCAGAACTGGTTTAGAAATTCCTTTTGAAATTGGCAAAACACTTCTAAACAACTATGATGCTACAAAAGATGGCACTCTTGTATGGAAAATTTCCGGACCTTCTTCAGGAACAGGAAGCGGAGAAAAATTTAATTATAAATTTACTCTTCCTGGAGAATATACCATTGACTGTCTGATGGGAGGCAGACCTTCGCAAGCTCCGTTAAAACTTAAAATTATTCAACCTAAAATATTAACAGAAACCTCTAAATGGATCGATAATGATGGAAATAGCGGAAATATTATAAAAGAGGCAGGATATGGACAGGAAATCTGCGCTTTTGTGAAATACGAAGGACTTCAGGGAGAAGCAATGACATTGCAAATTTTTGATAATGACAGCAACGGAGTGAATCTTGTTCACAATATCGAAGGAACGTTATCTGAAACCAGTAGCGGAGTTTATTGGCCTTTTACCCTTGATAACAGTATTAAGCAGAAAATTGAAGCCCGAGGACTGACTAAGGCTGGTAAACTTCATTTTAAGCTGGTACCAAAAGATGCATCATTACAAATTCTTAACGGTAATCAATCTTTGGGTGAATATTTAGAGGTATCCAGTATTCCCAAAATTATTGACGGCTATTTCTGTGATGTCGGTGATACAGAAAAAATGTACAATTCCCCTATTGATAAACCTTTGTATTTTAAAATCTATGCCATCAATATGGTGGATAAAAAAGTGGAGGTTCATTTTATGACACAATCTGATCCTTATTTCGGATTGGCTTGGAGCGCTAAACAGTGGAAAGACTGGAAAGATGTACAGGAAAAATTTTCCAAAGAAACGTTTTTCCATAAAGTAGAAGGAATCATCAATAAAAAAGGAGAACTCATCGTAAAAGTTGATCCTTCCAAACTCGGAAAACCTAAAAACTTTTTTAAAATCGCCGCCGTTATTAAAATGACAGAAGGTGAAGGTGTAAAGACTAAAGAAAAATCTGTTTATTTTGAGAAAACAGATTTAGCAATTTTGTATGCCACAGCAAAACTTCCTAATATGGTTGAGAATAAAGGGGCGGTGAAAGTGGGAAGAGAGGAGTTGAGTGGCGGAAAAAATGGAACTTGTATCTGTAAAGATTATGGTTTAGTTTGGGGGGGGCATAAAAATATAACTTGTGAATTCCGAAAGAAAGTTATTGATATTAGTAAAAGACAAAATTTTGATCCCAATGATTTGATGGCTGTTATGAATGTGGAAACTTCTGGAACTTTTTCAGCATCTAAAATTGAAATAAAAGAAACCACAGAAAAACGGAAAGATGGAAAATTTAAAAAAGAATACAGAGGGTTGACCAAAGAGGAGATTATGCAACTATCTGAAAGCTTTAGTGGCGCTGTTGGTTTAATACAATTTACACCTATAGCAATTACTTCATTAAATAAAAATTATAATTTATCATTGACTAAAAGAAAATTAGCTTTAATGTCACAATTAGATCAACTTGATTACGTCGAAAAATATATTGAGCTTTGGAAAAAAACGAAAAATATTACCGGAAAAATATCATTATCTGATCTTTATGTGTTAGTTTTTGCTCCTAATTATTTTGGTTCATCAGATGATACTACTTTATATAAAGATGGTACTGATTACTATATTGCTAATAAAAGTGTAGATACTGATGGAAAAAATGGAATTACAAAAAAAGAAATCGCTGCTAGAGCTATTGCTGCCAAATCTGAAGGAGAGGCATATAAAGCATCCAAATTTAGCTGTGGAAATGACAATTCTACTAATAATATAAATGCAAAAGATATTATAACTTTTCGTATTTATGCTGATGGGAAAATAGAAAAACATACTCCCAAATCAATTAAAGAAGAGTATAAACAAAAATATAAGTATATTTTTCATGATAAAGAAGGAAAGGAACACGATATTTGTATTGTTGATTGGCATACTACAAGTAAAAAATTACCTAGTAAACGAAAACTATACAAGAAACCAACTCATTCAAAAATAATAAGTGATGAAAATGTCAATGAAGGGCAAACACGAAGAAGAGTCATTTATGAAAATGGGGATATTGCAGAGTATGGAAGTAATAATGGAGATACATTTTGGAGGCTCTATTCTGCCACAAAAGAGACAATAGAGTTAATAAAAATGCCAGATTCTGTTGATTATATAAAGTATAGTTTTTCAGGAACAAAAAGAATATATACTGGTCCGAACTATTTTGCTGGTTTTATTGGTGCATTGGCAACTACAGGACTTTCGATTACCACTACAGGATCTTGTTTTAAAGAAGGGTCATGTTTTCCAAGTCAGTTCCATGTAAATGGAGAAAGTATTGACACTATTTATTTTTGGAAATTAGAAACTGATCAAAAATTTATTGATGCCATGAAGTTTTTTCATTTTGAAGAAAGAAAAGTAGGAAATGATATTTACTTCAAGAAATTAAAAAATGTTTCGGATGGTGGAGATCTTCATGACTCTCACTTACATTGTGGAGAATTTGATATCTCAAAAGTAATAGAAATAAAAGAGAAATAAAATATGAAAAGTTATCTTATTATTACATTAGCTACATTTTCTATAGCTTGTACAAAGATTAAAAATAATCCTTCCGAAAATATAAATATCACTAATAAGAATATCTATTCCTTTAAAGAAATAGGAAACAGTCTTTTACCATCTACAAAATTTGCAAAAAAATGGTATGTTCAGATTTATAATGAATCAGACCCAATGTCTAAAAGCGATTCTTTAAATCAAAAACAATTAGAAAATTTAGATTTTTTTGATTCTATTACGGGTAAAAAAGTTATTAATAAACAATTTGAAAGCGATTTATTATATACAACTAAAGAAAAAATAGACTCTGTTTTTCAAATAGGAACATCTAATTTTGAAAATAAAAAATTATATTATATTAAATCCTATAAAACAATATATCAAAAAGAATATGATTTCCCTCCTACAGAGAAAAGGATTGATTTATTAGTTTATGAAGATAATAAATTATTCAAAAAGATTAATATTTATTCTGCTGTAAGCTACCCTTTTGCAAAAAAATTAACCATAGGCTATCTAAATAAATTTGGCATTTTATACACGAAGTCTTTTAGTATTGATGAAGAAGGTGTAGTTTTTTTGAATGAACAACAACAAAATTTAAATAAATCTTTAAAATAATATTCCTTTTAAATTATTATAAATGAAAAAATTATCATATATAGCGCTCTTACTGTTATCCTGTATATTTTCATGCCAGGATATTAAAACCACAAATTCTAATAATCAAATTTCACCCATAAGTAAACTACAGGATAAAGTTGTACTAAAGAATTTGGAGATAGATCAGAAATGGTATGGTACCTATAGAATACGTTTTGAATATGGAAAAATAGGAGGTATAAATGCTGGATGGGATTTAGAGATTCTGATAAATAAAAATCAAATTATTGCTTCGGGAAATGGATACCAAATAGGTTTCAAAGATGAATTAACAGCGACAGCAGAAGGAAATAAACTAGTACTTAAACATAAAAAAAATATAGACGGATATACTCTTGGAGAAGACATGAATCCTGAATTTATCTTAATAGAAGATAACGGCCTTTTTTATATACAATCTGAATGGATAGATTCTGATATTATTACAAAACCTGAGAAAAAAGGATTTAAAATAACCAAAGAAAATTGATGACCAGATTATTATACAGCTACATAATACTAATTTCTGCTTTATCATTGATTTGTTTCTCTTGTAATAAAACTTCTCCTATCAAGAATCGTGAAGTAAATACGATCGAAAAAGAAAATAAAAAGATAGCAAAAAGCAGTTTTATTAGTGAAGATAATCCTTCAACAGTTAGTTTGCCATTTAGTTTTCACCAATATTTTAAAGATCAATATTCTGAAATGAAATATCCGTCTTATGAATGAATGAAAATTTAATAGACTTCTTAAAAAGTAAAAATTATGATGGGGAAACTTACAAAGGTTTTGTCATTCGTTCCGACAATGATTTTGAGTTTTTACTCATCAGTATGGCTCGTGGAGATTCCGAATATTTCATCTTGATAACGTCGACAAATCATAAAATTATTGATTATAAAGAAATTGGAGCCATTGGTGATGAAAACCCGGTGACCTTTAAAATTAACCAAGATTTTAGCATTGAAAAATATCACGGAAATAATGAAAATTTAGCAGCTTTCGAAAAATATCAGATTGACAATAATGGTAATATTCGAAAAAAATAAAGTTTTAAAAAAAGTTCAGAGGGATGTAACAGTTAAGTTATATCCAAAAGAATTTGATGCACTAGTAGATTTGCTATTTAGTTGTGGAGCCTATTTTTTAAGTACAAATAAAGCACCTAAATTATACAAAAACCTATTGGATGAAAAATATGAAGATGCTGCCAAAGAGTTTTTAGATATAGAAAATTAAACAAGAAGAAACAAAACTATGAAATGTTTATCAACGGAAATTATGATTCGGCACATTAAACTTTTATTACCTATAATAGCTGTTTCTTTTATAGGTCTAAATTGTAAGAAAAAAGATACAGTACCCAACACTTTTATTCCCGAAAAGGAAAAAAATAGTATTACCAATAAAAATATAATTAACGATGATCATTATAAAATATGGAGGTTTGCCTCTAATAATAAAAATCAGGAGTATAAAGACATTACATTACATATAAGTGATGATTCAATTAAGATTTTAAAAGCTAATCAAATTATTTGTTCAGGTGAAATTGTAAAAGAAAAAACTACCTTTGCAGAGTATTTCAAAAGTTCTAAAACGGGTGACGGAATTAGAGAGCAATTAAGGAAAGATTTTTCAATTAAAGCTACTGATAATTTATTAACGATTATGAATACCGATGGAGATATCTCAAAGAAAGGCTGCCAATTTCCCTTTAATGAAATGTTTATTGTAGATGGATATTTATTTTTTTATAAAGATGGCTATCATTCTTTTGTTTCCGAAAAAATTACTGGAGGATCTGCAGATACAAAACATTTTAAATTTTCTAATCTTACTCTTCCTTATCAGAAAAATATAGATTACAAAAGTGTAAAATACGACCATCTATCTGTAAAAAATATTTCTGGGCTTTCAGAGTTTTCTTGTGGAGAAAATGAGATAAGGTATATTCCATTAGAAAATACAAAAAATATCAATCTTATTCTTCTTCCGATGGACTGTGGTGATGCTCCCTATAGATATTATTTGTTATCTATTGTTAATAATACTGTTGTTTCCAATTTATATGTGGAAGGTAATCTTTATGAACCCGAAGGAAATAATATACCCGAAACTGCAAGCTTTAATATTGATAAAGAGTCTGTATTTACTGTCACAACAACTAATAAAAAATTTCAGGGTAAAAATGAGGAGAAAAAATATGTAATTACAAAAGAAGGTAAAATAGTCAATAAATAATCAAGATATTTATGAAGCGATATATAAATGGAATATTCCCTGATATGATTGAGAACAAAGGGACGGTGAAAGTGGGAAGAGAAGAATTGAGTGGGAAAGGGAATAATGAAAATGTCCTAGATGTGAGGCTGATATAACTTTAAAAATTATAGAGATGCTTTTCAAGTTTATACTACTCAAAAAGACTTCAAAACTAGATGAAATAATGAAAAAGTATTTATTCTATAGCAAAAGATTGGGATTTTGTAAACAACTATCATTATAAAGCACCTTTTGAAAATACTAAGGGAAAAGCGACATCTGTACATTAAGATTACTTTCACCTTGGATATAAATAAAACATTATAAATTTATGAAAATAAATATTTTAATGATATCTCTATTTCTGTTTATAGGATGTAACCAGAAAGCTCAAAAATATAATTATGAAATAGAAGATTCTGATGATTCATATGTTATGGATGGTTGGAGCACTGAGCAAAAGGAAGATTATTATCAAAAAGCAGGAAATTTACTTCAAAAGTTCTTATTACATGATAATTATAAAATTCCAACAGAGGTAGAATTTTCAAAAATATTGAGAGAAAAATTAAATATTTCAATAAATACAGATAAAGTATATCAAATAGTACCTCATCACATATTCCAAACCGACAGCTTGGACAATACATATTCACAATTGGTTATTTTCCCTCAAGAAAAAATAATTTCCTTTAAATCTGAATTGCCTCTTTTGGACAAGGAAAGTATAGAAAACTATAATTCTTCTGATTTCAAAAATTTAGATCACAGTAAGGATTATAATAATGTAATTAATAAGCTTTTATTTAACCCTAATCAAAAAGAAATCGACATTTGGCTAAAAGATGAGCAGTTAAAAGAAATTTTTATATTTTTAGTGACAGATTTTCATTTTTATTATGAAGATAGAATATTTAAATACATAATTGAGGAATTAAAAAGGTCTCCCGAAAAATACAAAGCTGAATACATAAAACTGCTTTTTTAAAGAAATAAAAAAGCAATTGATAAAGACTTTCTTTCAAGAATTGCTTATTATGATAGAGACAAAACGCTTTTGCCTTTCTTTTTAGACGCTCTATCAATAATTAACATCAATGATAAGACAAGAATAAGTGAAGAAATTAAGACAATTTATACTTCTACAAGATCTATTTCGAATCAATTAAATTCTACTGATGTTCAAGATAACCTTAAAAAAGGATTCCATGTAATTGATGAAATTAATGCCGACTTAGATGGAGACTCCTATCCCGATAAAATTTACATAGCATCATCACAAGAAGAGATGATGGAACTTCAAATATTAATATTCAAAAATAATAAAGGCTCATTTTCTCTGTGGGCAAAAAATGACTCTTCCCCTATTTTAGGAGAAAAAGAATATAAAAAAACTGTAACTAAAGGAAATTACTTCACTCTTGAATATACACGAGACCTTGAAGATAAATATAATATCTATAATTATCTGACATTCAAATTAAGAGATAATAATTTTATTTTACATAAGTTTAGCCAAGAAACATACGATGCTAAAGCGAATAAAAAGCTACCTATAAAAGCATGGAATGAAAATAATTTTGGAATTATAAATTTCAATACTACAACTTATGAATTTTTAGACCATTTGAAATAATAACATTTTGAAAGATAATTTTCTTGCTATACGCTCAAAAAAAACTATGCACACCCCAATATATAGCTGTAGGTTATCCATTTATATTTTATTAATTATTTGTGTCTCTTGTAACAAAACTTCTCCTATCAAGAATTGCGAAGTAAATACAATCGAAAAAGAAAATAAAAAGACAGCAAAAAGCAGTTTTATTAGTGAAGATAATCCTTCAACAGTTGATTTGCCATTGAGTTTTCATCAATATTTTAAAGATCAATATTCTGAAATGAAATATCCGTCTTATGAATTGAATGAAAATTTAATAGACTTCCTAAAAAGTAAAAATTACGATGGGGAAACTTACAAAGGCTTTGTCATTCGTTCCGATAATGATTTTGAGTTTTTACTCGTCAGTATGGCTCGTGGAGATTCCGAATATTTCATCTTGATAACCTCGGCAAATCATAAAATTATTGATTATAAAGAAATCGGGGCCATTGGTGATGAAAACCCGGTGACCTTTAAAATTAGCCAAGATTTTAGCATTGAAAAATATCACGGAAATAATGAAAATTCAACAGCTTTTGAAAAATATCAGATTGACAATAATGGTAATATTCGGAAAAAATAAAACTTGAAAAAGTTCAATGAGATTTAAAGTTAAATTATATCCAAAATGATTTGGGTCTAAAAGGGGGAAGAGATAAATCAAATTTTTGTCAATAATTGATTAGGTAAGTAAATAAAATTTATAAAAATGGCTCCAATTTAGTCTAAATTGGGGCCATTTGGGTATTTGTGACCTTGACGAGCGTATCTTTAAACATTTTTATTGATGATTTGGTTCGATTAAGTCAAATTAAACCGGAATTGCAAAGCCCATCTTCATTAAGTATTTTTTATAGTTGAAGTTTCTGTCAACCAAAAAAATAAGATCCCAATAATAAGTAAAACAAAGCCTTGCCATCAGATAACTGACAGTAGATTTTGCACCCTGATTGATATTTCCATTTTTTCCCCAAGTCCATTGTTGAAATCTACGCGCACAGTAAAGCTTCCGGCAATAAGCTGTTTTTGTAAGTCAGATAATTCTCAGCCCAATCCCAATCGTCTTTTGCTTCGTGTTGATACATTTTTATTAGAAGAATTCGCTAATCCTTTTAATAAGGGAAGATTTTTTCTGAATAACTCTAAACAACTTCAACAGTAAATAGTATTTGTTACTCATTGTAAAGTTCTTTTTTTACTAAATTGAGTTGTTTTTCTATATTTTTGTTTAAAATAGTTTACAATGGAGAAACCAATCATTCCGATTTATACTTTAAGAGAAATTATTGATTGGCAAAATGTTCAGCTTGTCAACCCTGACATTTGGGCTTTTGATATTAATTCCTCAAATTCTAGAGTTGTAGAACTGAATTTTCCAAGTAAAGTCATTTGTTTTGGATTGTTTCTTGTTCAAAGGGGGGAAATTTTAATTAATGTTGATTTTCAGGAGATTCAATTGAAAAAAAATGATATTGTCAATTTATTTCCTAATAATATTATTGAATTTAAGGACATTTCTAAGAATGCCAGGCTAAAATTTATCCTGATCTCGATTGACTATTTCTCAGAACTTAACTTAGAAATCAATTCACAGGAAGCTTTTGATATTCTTTCGAATAATTACCTTAAGCAGGTTACCCTAGATAATGAGACGATGTTTTCAATCATTTATCATATCAACAGTATTCAAGGGTTGAATAATCCTGAAAATGCCAATAGTTTTAATCTGGAAATGCTCAAACTGCATTTTTCGCTCATTATGTATTCTCTCGCCAATTATACCCAAACCCAATCTGCAAAAGGTGAATTTAAAACATCCCGAAAAGAAGATATTGCGGTGAAGTTTGTAAGTTTGGTAGGTCAGTATTTTCGGTATCATAAGGATGTTCAGTATTATGCAGATACCATTTTTGTGACCCGAACACATCTTACAAGAACGATTAAAGATGTTTTTAATAAAAATCCAAAACAGATTATTGAGGAAAAACTGATTGCAGAAATTAAAATTTTTCTGATGAAAAAAGAGTTTAGTATTGCAGAGGTAATGCGGGAGTTTGGCTTTGATGATCAGACGGCATTTAGTAAATTTTTTAAAAAACATACCGGCATTTCTCCTGGTTTTTATAGAAAAGCATTGTAATTTTTTTGTTTTATAAATTCTAATAGCTTTTTCTTTTCAAATGTTCTTTTTTTACATATTTAAGAATCTTTCTGACCTTGTAGTCTGACAATTTCGTCAATACATTTGCTAACGAAAATTTAGTAAATATTTAAAAAATTATGAGCAATCTAAACAGGAATTTCGTTGCAAATTCTATAAAGATTTGTGGCGTTTTTCTTGTTAATGGCATCTTGTAGCAAAAATGACCAGCAGGCACAGCAGATGCCTCCGATGGAGCTTCCGGTTTCAACCGTAGTAAAAGGAAATGGTCTGGTGTCTAAAGAATATCCGGCAAGCGTGGAAGGGGTAACCGATGTAGAGATTCGTCCGCAGGTTTCAGGATATCTACAGAAAATTATGGTGGATGAAGGTGCATATGTAAAAGCTGGACAGCCGCTTTTTAAAATAGATGACCGGATCTTTGCAGAACAATACAACACGGCAAAAGCTGCCATTTCCGTAGCACGTGCCAATCTTGCAACAGCTAGAATTGATTTGAAGAGAAGAAAAGAACTGGTGAAAGAAAAAATTGTTTCAGACATTCAAACTCAACAATCTCAAGCAGCCTATGATGCCGCAGTGGCATCACTAAATCAAGCAGAAGCATCTGCACAGGCGGCACGAATTAATTATGAGTTTTGTACTATCAAAGCTCCGGTAAGTGGCTATTTGGGCAGAATCAATTACAGGTTGGGGAGTCTTATAGGGCCTACAGGAGCTCAACCTTTAACAGTTTTATCAGATATTCATCAGGTAAATGTTTACTTCAGTATGAGTGAATTTGATTTCCTGCAGTTTCAAAACAAATATCCGGGCAGTACGATTCAGGAAAAGATTAAAAATTCTGAAATGGTAGGTTTGAAAATTACCGATGGTAATTCCTATGGGCAAAAAGGAAAGATTGATGCGATTGAAGGTCAGTTCAACAGCAATACAGGCTCGGTAACCTTCAGAGCAAAATTTGATAATCCGGAAAGTATTTTGAGAGCAGGGAATACAGGGAAAATTGTGATTGATCAAAATTACGATGGTGTAACGCTTATTCCTATTGCTTCTACAATGAATATTCAGGACAAAGTTTATGTTTTTTCTCTTGATAAGGATAATAAAGCTGTTCAAAAAGCTTTGAAAGTCGCCGGAAAAACAGGGACGAACTATATGATAAGCCAAGGAATAAAACCCGGTGAAACTTTTATTGTTTCAGGATTTGAAAGATTACAACAAGGGATGGTTGTAAAGCCTAAAACGGATAAATCAGTTACACAGCAAGCCAGCAAATCCGATGCTAAGTCATCCACCAAAAGCTAATTCTTAGCCCTTATTTATTTTAAACAATCCAGTAAAATGTTAAAAACAATTATAAAGAGACCTGTACTCGCTACAGTGATCTCTGTCATACTTGTGATCTTGGGGCTTGTGGGGATGAAAACCCTCCCAATCACAACCTTTCCCGAAATTGCGCCGCCCAGCGTTACTGTAATAGCAACCTATCCGGGAGCGAGTTCTGAAGTGATTGCACGTTCAGTAGCGCCACCTCTCGAAAACGCCATCAATGGGGTAGAAAATATGGACTATATCACATCGACTTCCAGTAACGGATCTTTGATGCTGAATGTGATTTTTAAATTAGGAACAGATCCGGATCAGGCAGCGGTAAACGTTCAGAACCGTGTGGCTCAAGCGACCAGTCAGCTCCCTACTGAGGTCGTTCAGATTGGTGTCACAACGATGAAGAGACAAAGCAGTATTTTGTCTATGATCACCCTTTATAGTGAAGATCCTAATGTAAATGACCTTTTTGTAGAAAACTACGCAAAAATCAACATCGTACCCGAGTTGAAACGTATCAAAGGGGTAGGTGATGCGATGGTTTTTGGTAACAAAGATTATTCGATGAGAGTATGGCTTGATCCTCAAAGGATGGCCGCGTACAATATCACTCCGCAGGAAGTTGCAGGTGCAATTCAAGGGCAAAACGTAGAGGCGGCTCCGGGAAGGTTAGGCGAGAGAAGTAAAGAAGCTTTGGACTATGTCATCCGATATAAAGGTAAAAATACAGAGCCTTCTCAATACGAAAATATTATCCTGAGAGCGGATAATGGTGGAAGTACTTTACGATTGAAGGATGTTGCAAAAGTAGAATTCGGGTCTTATGATTATGGCGTTTCTACCTTATTCAACAAAAAACAAGGGGTAATGGTTGCATTGTTTCAGACTGCGGGTTCTAATGCGAATGAAATCGAAGTTGCAGCACAGGCGAGAATCAAAGAACTTTCCAAGTCTTTCCCAACTGGGGTGAAATACAATATTATGCACAGCTCAAAAGAATCACTCGATCAATCGATCGATCAGCTGGTTCATACTTTGATCGAAGCATTTATCTTGGTATTCATTGTGGTATTTATTTTCCTTCAGGATTTCAGGTCTACTTTAATTCCGGCTATTGCGGTACCGGTATCGATTGTGGGAACATTCTTCTTTATGAGTGTTTTCGGGTTCTCCATCAACCTGCTTACTTTGTTTGCGCTCGTATTGGCGATTGGTATTGTGGTGGATGATGCGATTGTGGTGGTAGAAGCCGTTCACGCCAAGATGGATCACAGAAAACTGAATCCTAGAGCTGCTACAATGTCTGCGATGAGCGAGATTACAGGAGCGATCTTTTCGATTACATTGGTAATGTCTGCAGTATTCGTTCCGGTGGCATTTATGGAAGGCCCAACAGGGATCTTCTATCAGCAGTTTGCCTTAACGCTGGCAATTGCAATTGTAATTTCGGCAGTTAATGCATTGACTTTGAGTCCGGCGCTTTGTGCAATTCTTTTAAAGCAGCATCACGAACCAGGACATAAGCACGAAGTTAAAAAAATGACGTTCAAAGAAAAATTCTTTGCCGGCTTCAATGCTTCGTTTGATAAAATGACCTTTAGATATGGTAAATCTGTTTTGTTTTTAATCAAAAGAAAATGGGTAGCATTTACTGGTTTAGCGATTGTTGTTGCGCTTTTTGCGTGGATGTTTACCAAGACACCTACAGGATTTATTCCTGATGAAGACCAATCTTTCCTAATGGCTACGATCACGCTTCCGGCGGGAGCTACACAAAGCCGAACAACCGATGTTATTGAAAGGGCAGAAAAATTGATATCAAAAAATCCGGCAGTCGACAGGGTGGTATCTGTAAATGGTCTGAATATGCTGAATTTCAGTATCTCTTCTTCAAGCGGTGTTTTTATGATTAAATTAAAAAAGCCGAAAGAAAGAGCTGCAATTACAGAAATTGCAGGGCAGCTTCAAGGGGCATTGAGTGAAATCAAAGAAGGTTCTTTCTTCGTTCTGGGAATGCCGACAGTTCCAGGTTTTGGTAATACCAGCGGTATGGAACTCGTATTACAGGACCGTACTTCTGGTTCTTTGACCAAATTTAACGAAACTGCCAATGCCTATATGGGCGCATTGATGCAGAGACCCGAAATTGCAATGGCATTTTCTACCTTCAACGCATCTTTTCCTCAGTATGAATTGGTTGTAGATGAAGTAAAAGCTAAGCAATTAGGAGTAAATGTTTCTGATCTAATGGCTGTAATGCAGGGATATTACGGAAGTATGCAGGCCTCAGACTTCAACCGGTTCGGAAAATATTACCGTGTAGTGATTCAGTCTGCCCCGGAATTCCGTGCTGATCCCGCTTCATTGAACAGTATCAATATTAAAAATGCGATGGGCGAAATGGTGCCTGTAAGCACAATTGCTTCTCTGAAACAAACGGCAGGACCAGATGTGGTAGATCATCATAACTTGTTTAATGCCATTAATATTACTGCAATGCCGGCTCCGGGATTCAGTACAGGTCAGGCAATGGCAGCAGTGAAAGAAGTAAGTGCCCGGACCTTACCTACAGGATTTACCTATGACCTGAAAGGGATGAGCCGTGAAGAACAGTCTTCGGGCGGTCAGTCTGCAATGATTTTCAGTTTGTGTCTCGTGTTTGTGTATTTCATTCTTTCTGCCCAGTATGAAAGTTACATTGTACCGTTCGCTGTATTATTGGGTATTCCGACTGGTTTATTAGGCGTGTTTGTCGGGATCTCCCTAGATTGCGGATATTTCAAACAATATATATGTTCAGGTTGCCCTCATTATGTTGATTGGTCTCTTGGCAAAAAATGCAATTTTGATTGTGGAATTTGCCATCCAAAGAAGAAGAGCCGGGAAAAGTCTAACCGCATCCGCTGTGGAAGGAGCGAAAGCCAGATTGCGTCCTATTTTGATGACCTCCTTGGCGTTTATCGCTGGTCTGATGCCGCTACTGTTTGCATCAGGACCTTCAGCGATTGGAAATCATTCGATTGGATATGCAGCCGTTTTCGGAATGTTGTTCGGAACTGTTTTAGGAGTGTTCATCACACCGGTCTTATTTGTAGTATTCCAGTTTTTACAGGAAAAATTAAGAGGAAAACCATTAGATGAGAGTGTTTGGGATTATGAGCCTTCAAAACTGAAGAAAGCGCATTAAGTTTTAAATAATCAATTATTAATTATCAGGATATTCAGGGTGGGCTGATGTAAAAATAGCTTACTCTGATATCAATGATAAAAATCTATCCAATGAAATTCAACAATAATAAACTTTATATAAATGCAGCAGCAGCGGTACTTTTCATTAGCTTGACCTCTTGCAGTGTTGCTAAATATGACAAGCCGGAAGTCGAGTTGCCAGAAAATTTCAGAAACAATACAGCGATTGATTTGGCAGAAGATTCTACAACAGAAAGTATCGCGAAGATTCCATACCGCGAGTTCTTTTCCGATCCGGAATTACTCGCACTTATAGATGCCGGAGTAACGAATAACAACGACCTGCAAGTTGCCGTAAAACAGATTGAGATCGCTTCCTTAAGCTACAAGCAATCAAAATGGGGTAATGTTCCTAATGTTAATCTCACTTTTGGGGCTGCATCCATCAACAGACCATCAGAAAACAGTTTGAACGGTTCATTTGCACCGGCTATCACTGGAAAAAGTTTCATCGAAGATTATAGTTCAAGTGTATCCATTTCGTGGGAAGCAGATATTTGGGGGAAGATAAAGGGAAGAAAAGAAACGGCTTTGGCAAGTTATCTTCAGACTCAGGAGGCGGCAAAGGCGGTTCAGACACAATTGGTGGCACAGATTGCTCAGGGATATTATAATCTCTTGATGCTCGATACGCAGATGGAAATTACTAATTCCAATCTAGAATTGGTCAACAAAACCCTTAAAATGATAACCAAACAACAGGAATTGGGTATCACGACCAGTCTTTCTGTAGAACAGCAGGAAAATACGAGAGATCAGATTCTGGCGACAATTCCTCAGATCAAGCAATCGATTATCATTCAGGAAAATGCTTTAAGTATTTTAACAGGAAAAATGCCTGGCGAAATTATAAGAAAATCTAAACTTGTCGACGTAAAAACACCGAACTATAACGCTGTAGGGCTTCCATCTGAATTATTGAGCCACAGACCCGATGTAAAGAGCAGTGAGATGGATGTAAGAAGAGCTTTTGCCAACGTAAAGGTTTCCAAAGCAAGTATGTATCCGGCTTTGAATATTACAGCGCAAGGCGGATTGAACTCTTTGAATTTTAAAAACTGGTTTGATATTCCGGGATCTTTGTTTGGAACAGCAATGGGATCATTGGCTATGCCTTTATTGAATGGAAAACAGCTAAAAACTCAGTACGAACAATCTAAAATAATGATGGAACAATCTGAGCTTACCTTTAAACAAACCGTTCTGAATGCAGTAGGAGAAGTTTCAAATGTTCTGGCGACCATAGAATCTGCCGATGAACAGGATAAAGTGACGACACAATTGGTAACCAGATCTGAAAAAGCAGTTAATACTTCAACAAAATTATTTCAGCAGGATATGGCGACGTATCTTGACATAATTACGGCTCAGAATAATAAACTACAGGCTGAACTTAGCTTGGCAACCATCAAAGTTCAGAAGCTCAATGCTGTGGTTGATCTTTACCGGGCACTCGGAGGAGGATGGCAATAGACCCGATGATATGAACTATTATAATTAAATTTTTTTCTTGTTGTAGCAGTTGGTGGATTCCGCTGGCTGCTATTTTAAATTTATAAAGAATGAGTGATACAGAAAACAAAATAAAAGCTGCCACGGTAGATCTTTTGTTAAAAGAGGGAAATTTCGGATTTACGCTATACGATGTCGCTGAAAGATCAAAGGCAAGCCGTACGGTCATTCACTATTATTTCAGATCGAGGGACAATCTTCAGGCTATTGTTACCAAAGAGATTCTTAACATTCTAGTACAACCTCGTTACGAAACATTGATTTCTAAAGACAATCTGAAAAGTAAGATTCTCAATTTTTTAGAAGAGTCGGATAAGATCTGCAGGCTGTATCCATACATCGATGTTTTTCTGATGGTAAGGCTCAAAGTCAGCAATGATCTGCAAAAATATTTTCAGGATGTGTTAGATAGTTTTAAAGATCTGATTTCAGAAGTCCAGGAAGCGATCGACCGGAAAGAGGTCAATTATCCCGATGCACAAGTGTTTTTAAGTGATCTGTTTTCACTTTCTTCCTTTTCATACATCTTCAGCAATTTTTTCCGCAGTTTAGACCTTCCTGTGCATCGCAAGTCGATTTTTGATGACTGTAAGAATAAGAACGAAAGAATTTTGGATATCCTTTTTGGTAGGAATTAATATATCACACATTGGCAATTATACTAATAAGTTGAAGGAAAATTGATGGCAATAAATTGATATTGTGTAAAGTAAAGAAAATATTTTAAAGAAAAAGCCTAAATCTCCAGTTTGATTATCGAAGTAGTAATGGAAATTTTGAACTCGGAAGTAAGTGAGAGAATAACAATGAGAAATATCACATCCAGAATAGAATATTCTACTCCGTTCATATAGTCACAGTATCAAAATAAGGATACACTCAATAATGATAAGGAATTCTCGAAGAGAGAAAATAGGATCAGATTAAAACATTTTCAGCTATATTTTTAGTTATTTACGTCATTTAAACCTGCATCAAAATTTCTGATGTAATAAATGTTTTGAAAAATGTAGCATCATTACGATAAATTTGATAACTTAAATCAATGAAAAGGAAGGATGAAATTAAGCAATATACCATAAGGAATATCATCAACTATAGAAAACTCGACTGGAGTATTTCAGATGATTTTCTGTATCTTACAGATGTACCCGAGATCTTCGAGCCTTTTGAGATGAAGCCGCATTATTTTGCCTATGGAATTATCAATTCCGGTAGCATCACGATCAAAGTAGACTACCAGAAATTTCTGATAGATGAACGTTCATTATTGATCTATCGTCCTGAACAAAATGTAAAAGTTATTAAGATAGAAGCTGGTACAAAAGGAATGTTTGTTCTGTTTACAAAAAAGTTTATGGATTATCTTTTTGAGAGTTTCTTCTCCATTGCGCCCAATTCTTTTCTGAAAAACAAATTCGGTTCTCAGGTCGTTCTTTCCAAGGAAGATCACTCGAAAATGAATACTTTGTTTACACGCACACTGGATTTTTTAGTTGCATCAGAGGCAGACAACGAACGGTGGATCTATTCCGCCAAAAGCATTCTTCTCGCATTGATCAACGAAAGCGATTTTTTGGTAAACAGGTACATCGAAAACAGAAACATCATTCATCAGCCTCGTGAGGAAGAGATAGGATACAGTTTCAAAAAACTTGTTTCAAAACACTATTTAACCTTTAGAAATATTGAATTTTATGCTCAAGAGCTGAATATCACAACCAATTACCTGCATAAAATTGTAAAAAACCAGTTTTATCAGACTCCTGCAGAGATCATCAATTTGGCGCTCCTGTCTGAATGCAAGGAGCGTTTGTCAGGTTCCAGCGAGTCAATAAGTCAAATCGCCGATCATCTTCAATTTACCAATCTTCAATCGTTCAGCCGCTATTTTAAAAAGCAGACAGGTAGTACGCCCACTTCATTTCGCAAATACAATATTTTGACAAATCCATAAAATGATAAAGTTTGTCCAACTTCTGGTAAGCAATAGGAGATGATCAATCACTAATTTTATTTAATAATTAAATTCAATTAGTATGGAACGATTAAAAGGAAAAATAGCCATTATTACCGGTGCATCACAAGGAATGGGAGAATCACACGCAAGAAAATTTATTGCAGAAGGAGCCAAGGTCATACTTACTGATCTTAATGAAGAAAAGGGAAAAAAGATTGCTGATGAATTAGGTGAAAACGCTTTGTTTATAAAGCACGATGTTTCGGATGTAGAACAATGGAAAAATGTTGTAGCGAAAGGAGAAGAAAAGTTTGGACACATCAATGTTTTGGTCAACAACGCAGGAATTTTAGGTCCGATAAAAACCGCGAAGATGGAGGCGGAGCAGCAGATGTGACACCTCTGGGCAGAATGGCAGATGCAAGTGAAGTTAGTGACCTGGTAGTGTTTTTAGCATCTGACGAATCATCGTTTCTTACGGGAACAGAGCAGGTTATAGACGGCGGGATGAGCATTCAGTAGTTGCTGAATATCAAATTTGTTTTAAGAGTGCCATTTTAAGAAAAGTGGCACTGTTTATTTTACTGACTCATATTAGATTTGGGGATAAGCTCGAATTGGAAAGAGGTTTTGTGATTTTAATCCAATGACACAATTGGTGTTACACTCTTTCTCATTTAATTAAAAAGTCTCACTTATCCTGGTCCCGTCTTGGATTTTGTAATATCTTTATCAATGATCAATAACTATTTTATCTGCAAAGCATTTCCAGGAACAATGCTTGCAGATAAAATAGTTCTTTCTTTTCCCATTTGTTATACTTTTTCAAAATGTGTCGCAGTTAACAGTAAGTCCAAACTACGGTTTATTGTGAATTTTTATATGTGATAATTTTTATAATGTATTGGCATTTAATTTTTAATTTCCTTAAATAATACCACTTATCAAATTCTGACATTATCACTGGTCTACCAAATGCTGTAAGTTTGGGTTAAATTAAGTGTTGCTTGTCGGGTATTCCGTGCCGACGAATTTTGCTCTCTTTTGCAGTGTGAAAAGAAATTGCTCATCCTCAAATAGAAAAATTTATGGAAGCACGCTGGAATGTAGTTGTAGTAGATGGAATGGTTTAGACTGATAACGAAGTTTGAAATAATTCGGAATAAGTTGCCATTTAAACAATATCTTCAGTAATAATAAGTAATTCAATCGTTTAAAAATTAAAGCCCCAAACGATAGATACGTATATTCATTAGTTTTTGTCCTAATCAATCCTACTGTCACAACATTTTACCAAAGCTCTTGAGATAATTGCTGAGACCGTAATAATCCTGGCTTAATTAGAGACAGTAAAAAATAATATAGTGTCAAAATCACTATCTTTAATACTTCAGATTACTTTAAGATATAAAAGAGGGTTTACAATCAATTTTATATGGAAAAGGTTGTATATATAAAAAAGCTATAATTAGGAATGTTTACTACTTATAATATCACGGATTTTCCATCGGAAAATAGCGTTAAAGGTATGTTTACCTTGGAACGGTTCGAATATTTGAAAAGACCTCCTAATCTTGAATGGCCCCATAAGCATAGTTTCTATGAGATATTGTGGCTCACTTCCGGTATAGCCACACAGGTAATCGATTATCATCAAAATGAAATTGAACCTAATACGCTGTTTTTTATTTCACCGGGACAACTGCACCAGATGTCTTCCACAAAAGACGTAAAAGGGTACAGTATCACTTTTACAGAGGAATTTCTGATGTTGACAGCGAATAACAAAGATAAACTTTTGTCTCTAAGTTTTCTGGATAACAGTGTTGGTCTGCCCAGTCTGCAGTTAAGTGATGAATCCCGCAATGAACTATTGAAGGTTATAGAAATGATGGAGAACGAAGCTGAACGCAAAGAGAAATCTTCAGTTATTATTGGACACTTGCTTTTTGTACTCTTGAATAAAATTCAGCGGATCGCGGATTCAAAGAGGGAAACTTACGAGCATTCGAATGTGATAAGATTTAAAAATTTTAAAAAACTGGTGGAAGAGAATTTTAAAATACACAAAAACTTACAGTTTTATTCTGACCAGATGGCAATGACCTCACACCGCCTGAACCAAATTTGTAAGCAGGTTTCAGGTAAGCCTGCAGGTGAATTTATCCGGGAGCGTATCCTTCTGGAAATCAAACGGCTGTTGATTCATAGTGATTGGCCCATAGGAGATATATCAGATTATTTAGGTTTTGAGGATGTATCCTATTTTTCCCGTCAATTCCGTGAAAAAGAAAAGATGACACCATTGGCGTACAGAAGAGAGATGTCCGAAAAGTACCAAAATTTATAACGATGCTCCTAAAGGTTTACCTTAATTTTTGATCAATTTTGTCATAATAAAACAACTTATGCATTTAATGTATAGAAATGGTAAAATTGTTATGAGTACAAAAAAATTATCAGGTAAAGTTACATTGGTAACCGGTGCCTCCAGAGGATTGGGAAAGGAAATTGCCATTCATCTGGCCATTGCCGGAGCGACCGTCATCATCAATTATAAGAGTAATGCCGCTTCTGCGGAAGAACTTGTTGACCATATAAAGAAAATGGGCGGTAATGCCGTCGCATTGCAGGCAGACGTTTCTCTGGAAGCAGATGTTAATGAAATGTTTTCAAAGATATTTAAGGATCTTGGATATGTCGATATTTTGGTCAACAATGCAGGAATTAATCCTACGTTTTCCCTGGAAGATATCACTTTCAGTGATTTTCAGAATTGTGTCAATATCAACTTAAACTCTGCATTTTTAACCTCGCAGGCAGTGATCCCTCATATGAAGAAACAGAAGTATGGGCGCATCATCAATATTTCTTCCATTGCTGCGCAGACAGGCGGTGTGATCGGGCCTCACTATGCCGCGTCTAAGGCGGCGATGATCGGACTGACCCATTCTTATGCAAAACTCCTTGCGGAATCCGGAGTTACCGTTAATGCTGTAGCCCCCGCATTAATCGAAACCGATATGATCAAAGACAATCCGTCAATAACGCCGGATCTCATCCCTGTAAAACGTTTTGGCCAACCTGATGAAGTAGCCTCTGTCGTTCTTCTCTTGGTGGATAACGGTTACATTACCGGTCAGACGTTTAATGTTAACGGAGGCTGGTACATGAGCTGATCAAATAAAGTTGATGTTATGATTTACAAAACGATACCATCCAGTGGGGAACTGCTTCCTGTCATAGGGTTAGGGACCTGGCAGTCTTTCGATACGAAGCACGATTCAGATATAATCAATCTAAGTGAAATTGTTTCTGCCTGGGCTGAACACGGTGGGAGATTGATTGATTCTTCGCCAATGTATGGAAAGGCAGAAGAGGCCATAGGTGATATTACTCACCAATCAAGATATGGCTCGGAATTATTCTACGCAACAAAGGTCTGGGCGGAAGGAAGACAAGCAGGAGAAAAACAGATAGAAGATTCATTTATTAAAATGAAAAGAAAAACAATTGATCTTCTGCAGATCCATAATCTGGTAGATTGGAAAACGCATCTGCCCTTTTTAAAAGAATTAAAGCAGGCAGGAAAAATACGTTATATAGGTTTGACCCATTATACAGACCGCTCGCATGACCAGCTGGTTGAACTTATAAAAAGTGAGGATATTGATTTTGTCCAGTTTAATTATTCCCTGTTCAACAGGAATGCAGAAAAAAAACTATTAGATACAGCTTTAGATCGTGGTGTTGCAACGATCATCAACCGTCCTTTCGGAGAAGGTTCCGTACTGAGAAATCTGTCCCGTTCACCACTGCCGGAGTGGGTAGCGGATTTAGAGTGTTCCTCCTGGGCTGGTCTTATTCTTAAATATATTATTTCGCATCCGGCCGTTACGTGCGTGATTCCTGCTACAACCAGTAAGCAGCATATTTTAGAAAATGTTAAAGCAGGATCGGAAGAACTTTTAACCGAAGTGTCCAGAAATAAGATTGTTGAATATTTAAAAAGCATTTAGAAATGAATCATTTGGAAGCTATCGAGGACATCAGGAATCTTAAAGCAAGATATTTTCAGCATCTGGATAAAAAAAATTGGAATGCTTTAGCTGACTGCCTTACCGATAAGGTAACATTTGACTATGATCCGGGGAACATCCATATTAAAGGGAAAAAGGATCTTTTGAATAATTTTGAATCAAGGCACAGACAAACAAAAACAGCCCATACAGGATCAATGCCTCAGATCGTAATTACAGGTGACAACAGTGCTATAGGGATATGGTTTATGAATGATGTTGTGGTAACTGATGACTCTGTTATTAAAGAAGGTTACGGTTATTATCATGAAGAGTACACTTTCACAGATGGCAATTGGCGTATTTCAAGTATAATATTGGAAAGGTTATTTATAAAAGTTTCAGAAAATAATTTCACAATAGAATAAATATGGATTTAAAACATTTTACTGAATCACAAGCTAAGGCTATCGGTGATCAGATCGGTATTGATTGGACTAAGACAGATTTACAAGAATTCATCATTGGTTTAGAGATAGAACTGGAACATGGCTTTCAGGATCCGGCAACTGATGTCACGGGAAACGATCCTGTTTTGACAGGTAAAATCGCCCTGGCTCATATCAATGAATTTCCGGACTATTACACCCGATTGCTTGCCTGTTTCGGTAAAGATGAAAAAGAGAACGGTGAAAAAGTTACGATCGTTGCGGAAATCAATGTACTGGATGGATATCATGATGAACTTTATGGTGCAGCAAAAGAAGTATGGCAGGCAACGCTTAAAGAAGATGGATGCGAAACCTTTTCTTTTAACATTAATAAAGAAAACGGATTAAAAATTGTCTTTTTGGAAGTATTTAAATCACAGGAGTCATTTGATTATCATGTTAATGCTGATCATACTAAAAAATTTCTGGAATTCCTGAAAGGGAGAGTCGAAAATGATCAGCCAAAGCTTTTGTTTTTAGATCAGGTTAATCATTAATAAAAAATATAAAATGGAATATAGAAGATTCGGTAATACAGGCCTTAAGGTTTCTGAATTAAGCTTCGGAACCGCAACTTTCGGGGGCAGTAATGATTTTTTTAAGGCTTGGGGAAATACCCAGGATAATGAAGCTAAAAGACTTGTCGACATTTGTATTGATCAGGACATTAACCTTTTCGATACGGCCAATGTATACTCTGATGGTTTAGCAGAGTCTATTTTAGGAAAAGCATTGGGAGCAAAAAGAAAAGATATTGTCTTATCCACGAAGGCTACCTTTCCTACGGGTCAGGGTGTTAATGATTATGGTTCGTCCGCAGTTCACCTGATGAAAGCCTGTGATGAGAGTCTTAGAAGGCTGGGAACGGACTATATTGATGTTTACCATATGCATGGTTTTGATGCGAACACGCCGGTGGAGGAAACCCTCTCAACCTTAGACAGGCTTATACAGAGTGGTAAAGTCCGTTATATTGCCTGTTCTAATTTTTCCGGTTGGCATCTCATGAAATCTTTATCTGTTTCGGAGAAGAACAGCTGGAGCAAATATGTTGTCCATCAGGTCTATTATTCGTTGTTGAACAGGGAATTTGAGTGGGAACTGATGCCGCTGGGTATTGATCAAAATATGGGTACGATGGTTTGGAGCCCACTGTCCAGTGGTCTGCTTAGCGGCAAATACCGCCGTGAAATTCAACCGGAAAATGGGAGAATTGCAGAAGGAGGCAGCCCATTAAAGTTAAATGATACAGACAAAGAAAGAATGTATGATATTGTTGATGTGTTGATAAAGCTTTCAGAAGAGCTGGGTAAAACGCCGGCGCAGATTGCCATCAGATGGTTATTACAGCGTCCTACAATTTCTAATGTAATCATTGGAGCTAGAAACGAGGAGCAGTTGGTCTCCAACTTCGGAGCTGTTGGCTGGTCATTAACTTTAGAACAGATTAAAATGTTAGATAAAGTCAGTGATGTGGATCCAATTTATCCTTATTCACATCAGAAAAATTTTCCGATGTTAAATGCTGTGGCTGATTTGTATAAATAAGGAATAAAAAGTGCTAAATAATAATTCAATAAACCCGTTGCACATTTTTTGATTTGTTTTTCGTCGCTTCGAGTAGATTTTTGAAAAAAATCGTATTGAGAAGTTTGTAATTTTGAAGATCAATTTGTTCCCGATACATTCTTTCTTCACTTTGTTACGAAAAACACTTGAACTGACGGATCTAATACCAAAATTTTGCAAAATGCACAACGGGTTTCAATAGCATCAGCTCCCTGCTGAAGATGTCGGAACATTGTGCTTGCGTTCATCATCGGATTTTGCAGAGAAATTATCTGTTCATGTCAATCATCTGAATAAGGCTTTATTTTGTTCAGATAAAATCTTAATAATCTGAAATTCTGAAATTTTACTTTTTATATAGTCTTTCAAATTAAACAAAATATATTTTCAAATATCTCGTTTTTTGGGAGAGATTATAATTCCTTTCAGCATCGAAATCCAGATTGTGGAGAATAACAGAGACAGACAGGTAATTCCAAGTCCTGTCTTGTATAAGGAATATTCAATGATTCCGGTTTTATAGGCAACAGATAGTGCCAGTATACCGAATTCCCCTGTTTGTGATAGCAGGGCGCCGCCGTACCAGCTATCCTTCCAGTTATATTTTAGTACTCGGAAAATAAGGGCGGACATTACACTATTGCTTGCCAGCACAAAAAAAGTGCCCAGCAAAACCATTTTGAAATTAGAGAACAGGTATGAAAGATCCAGGCGGAGTCCTATGGAAACAAAAAAAAGAGTAGTGAAAAATACTTTAAAAGGCAGTAGCGAATGCTCGAGCCAGTTAAAGGATTTTACCCTTCCCACCACAACTCCGGCCATAAAACTTCCAAGTGCTCCGCTTAAACCCGAAGTTTCAGCAAGTAATCCAAACCCAAGACAGATGAGCAACCCTAAAAATACCTGAAGATCGTGATCATTTTCAACAAAATTTGAAACAACAGGGAACTTAATCTCCTGTATATTTCTAATCCTTTTCAAAAGTAGAAAAATAGCAATACAGACCAATACAGGTATTATGATGTTAAGAACATCAAAACTTTCCTGACCCTGGACTTTCAGTAGGGTTAGCGCCGGGGCAAGAAGCAGGTCCTGGAATATCAGCATATTAAGAATCATTATTCCGAACATTGTTTTTAAAGTATTATGTTTCTTCAAAAACTCACTCACCACAGCAGTACTATTAAATATGAAAAGTATGGTGATAAGAAGTATATCATTCAGAGAAAAATCGGCTGTATAACCTATGGCGAGGGCACAGATAAAACTTAAAAGTATTTTCATACTCTGCGCAATAATAGGTTTTATAAGCAAACTCGTGTTGTTCGGTACGTTAATCTCCATTCCTAAAAAGAACATCAGAAAAAGAATTCCGAACTCACCAATAACTTCTATTTCATCCGGTTTTGTAAAGATCCCCAAGACGTACGGCCCTAATACTATACCTGCAATGATATACGCAATAAGATAAGGCTGGTGCAGTTTCTTCAAAAGGAGCATAATGCCCATGGTAGTAAGGCACAATAAACATATGGCCCAAAGTAATCCATTCATAACATTTTACCATTAAAGTTGATAATGAATTAATTTTACCTTTTACTATATAAAATTGGTTTTCCAAAAAGGAAAACCAATGATAATAACTGTCTGTTGTATTATTGAATTTCGATCAGCTTAGGAGGACGTTTTTTGGCTTCTTCCTTTTTAGGAATTATAAGCTTCAAGACTCCGTTTTCGTATTTGGCCTGTATATGCTCTTCATCCACCACATCTCTTGCCAGCTCAAAACTTCGCTGAAAGGCCTGATAGCTAAATTCTCTGCGGGTGTAGTTGTCATTCTGGTCTTCGGTATGATTTTTCTTTGAAGACGAGATCGTTAGCAGGTTACCTTCCAGGCTTATCTGGAAATCTTGTTTTTCCATACCCGGTGCGGCGACTTCCACCACAAAATTTTCAGGATTCTCCATGATGTTTACTGATGGGAGAGTGGTACGAGTGGAAGAATAATTATTGTTGCCCCAATTAAAAAGTTCGCGACTGAAAAAATCATCGAACAGTGTACGTGGATTTGCAGGGAGCAAATTGCCATTGTTTCTTTTTTCGATTGACATAACAAACGTTTTTTTAATGTTAAACAATAAATTAAATGATCACATTTTGAAAATTTACAAACAATATACCAAAACAAGTGTTGGAAAAAAATGTCAGATTTGAGTGAAAAAATGTCAGAATTAGGAAATTTATTATCAGACATTCTTTCAGTTTTCTAAGTTATCTTATATTTGAATCAATCAATTCACGATATTTTCAGTCGGTTTTTCTTAATTTTTCTTTCGCATTATCAGTTGGATTAAAATTCAATTGATTTCTGAGCATCGCATCGTGATAATACAGTTGTTTTTTAGTAAAATAAGCTTTATATCGACTATCATATAGATTTGTTAAGTTAGGAAATCAAAAAATAACTCCATTTAAAATTTAAAAGAGCCATTTCCCTATTTGTGAAATTAACAATTAAAACTTAGTATTTAAGCAATTGAAAACCAAACTTAATGGTGAAAGCTATTTCAAATTGCCACGATTGAAATAATTTTAAATTTCAGTTGGTTTAAAGTTCATTTCAATAGACAAATTATCCGTCGGATGGCTCCAGAAAATGAAAACAGGAATCAGATTAGCAAGGTATTGCCTTTACTGCATTACTGTTAGTTTTAGCCTTTGTTTGGTTTGCAGGTCTTATTAGGCAATAAATATGACCAGAACATTTTTATATTACGATAGCCTTATAAATAACAGCAATTTATATACGACCTCAACCCTTAGAGGTATTGAAGGATTTTCTATTAACTAATCCATGTAGTTATTTTACTACATGAACTTCCATGTTCCACTACAAAGAAACTTTTTTCACCGCTGTAGATTTGTAATGTCAAAAGAGGACAATTAATCAAGAACAAAAAATAAAATAATACGATCATGATAAAACAAATCGCCATCGCAGTCTTAACTATCGGAACCATCATATTAGGAACCAGCAATGTTCAGGCTCAGAATACTACCGCAACAACAACGGTAAATATTACCCTTAATGATGTAATTTCCATCGATGCGGGAAGTACTGCAATCGGGAATACGGTTGACTTCAACTATGTTACTGCAGCAGACTATAATTCTGATCAAACGGTTACTAAAGCCAACTCTTTAAAAGTGACTTCAACAAAAAACTTTAATGTAAAAGTAAAAGCAGGAGGCGCAAATTTCATGAATGGAACCAACCTGATCCCTGTCAATGTATTGACCATCAAGGCAGCTACAGCTTCAGGAACCATGGGAGGAACAAAAAGCGCTGTTGTTTTATCTGCAACAGATCAGACTTTGGTATCAAATGCTCCGCTTGGAAGTGCCTTAACACTGAATTTGGACTACATGATTCCAGCGTCAAAATCGTCATCTTCTGATATCTTAGGTAAACCGGCCGGAACGTATACTCAAACAGTAACTTATACAGCAACAGCTTTATAAATAAATTTTTCATATTAATATTTTGTGATTTGGTGTTTCGAAGGCTTCCTGCAGGAGGCCTTTGATTTTGTTTGTACTGATTCCGCTATGGAGAAAATTCAAAAAGATGGTAGCAAATTTATCAACCCATAAATATTTTTTGTAAAACCTTAAAACAAATTATAAGCAAACGGTAATTTATATTACGACAGCTTTATAATAGAAATAACAGCAGTTTATATAGACCCTCAAAACTTAGCAAGTTTTGGGGGCTTTTCTATTAACCGGTACGTGTAGTTATTTTACTACATGAACTTACATTTTACACTACAAAGAAACTTTTACCGCCGCTGTAGATTTGTAATGTCAGAAGAGGACAACTAAATAAAAGAATAAAAAGTAAATAATACAATCATGATAAAACAGGTCGCCATCGCAGTCTTAACTATCGGAGCCATTATATCAGGAATCAACAATGTTCAGGCGCAGAGTACTGCCGCAACAATAACCGTAAATATTACCCTGAACGATGTTATTTCTATTGATGCGGGGAGTACCGCAATTGGTAAGACAGTTAATTAACTGTGCTACTGCAGCAGATTTTAATTAGAAATATCAATAAAGTACTTCTTTCTTATTCAAATGCAGATCACAAAATATAGTACAGCGGCTGATATTCAGTAAAAAAGATATAATGACAAACTTCCTCAAA
>NZ_FQUT01000031.1 GCF_900129245.1 Chryseobacterium arachidis | reverse complement strand
TAATTCGGGTAAGAATAATTTCAGAATTTCAGCATCATTTAACATTCCACAAAGTTACTATTTTTATTTTCTCCCCAACTTTTGAGACTGATCCAGTAAATAACACATTGGTTTTCAAATTAATTATATCGAATAGAATCAGAATTATCATTACTAATATTCAAATTACAATCTAATTAACCCTTATTCTCATTGGATTAAAATTTTTAAAAAAAATCTGTCCAACCAATTTAAAGCACCAATTGCTTTAAAATTATCACTTGTTTCTTTATCTAAAATTTTAATTTACAATTTTGAAAGCTTTTAATTTTAATCATGGAATTAAAAACCAGGTAGTCTGATTTGATCTCAATACCCCTTCTATCATTTTCAACATAAACCACCTTACTTTGAAAGAAATAAAAGATATCTTTCCGAACTTTTATTCTACATTCACCAAGATCCATTGTTATTAATTCTTTCTGAAGATTTTCACCAATATTCTGGATTCCGTTTTCATAGAAGTTTTTATTGGAATGATATTCTAAGTTCTTAATACTTTCGGTACTTATTTTTGAAAAAGTTCTATTGAGTTTTTGTTCTATATAAAAATTAGAAATAAATGAAATTATTAGCAGGAGAAGCAATAAAAGAAAAATTTTATTTTTCATTTAAATTTTGTCTAAAATAATGGTTATTAATCAGGTAAAGGTAGTAAAAAATAGCCTCCAAAAAATCAATGAAAATTTATTGCAATTTTATTTTCGCAATTCAAAAAAACATTATATATTTGCAACCACAAAAAACAAGGTAATTCTTGTTAAAAAGATGACCTAAATCGGGGCGTAGCGTAGTCCGGTCATCGCGCCTGGTTTGGGACCAGGAGGTCGCAGGTTCGAATCCTGCCGCCCCGACAATTTTAGGGTGCGTAGCTCAGCTGGATAGAGCATCTGCCTTCTAAGCAGACGGTCAAAGGTTCGAATCCTTTCGCGCTCACTTAAAACCTCTCAATTTTGGGAGGTTTTTTTGTTTTTATAGCTTAATTTTATTCTTACTTCAAAAAACCGGATCAAGTACAAAACTTGTGGACTAAGCAAAAAGTTTTGATAATCTGAACAGGAAAAACGATTTATCTCTTACTCCTCGTAGCTGTAATCTGAAGTTTTTTATTTTTGCATTAAAGGATTCTGCTGAGGCGTTAGTGCTTCTCTTCTCAAAATAATTAAGAATATCGCTGTAGTGGCGGGTAATCGTTCTTTTTAAGGTAGTGAAAGATTTAAAGCCTGATTC
>NZ_FQUT01000011.1 GCF_900129245.1 Chryseobacterium arachidis | reverse complement strand
AACAATTCCAGTACGGAAGACTATTTCCGTTCAGGTGAGCCTAATAATACCGGAGGAAACGAAGGTTGTGTACATATCATAAATGCGGGTGACGGAACGAGCGAGAATAAAAGAGGCTGGAATGATATTACGTGTGCTAATCCCGGATGGTCCGGCCCTTATAATCAGATTGTTATAGAGTACGAACAGTAAATGTCAATTGGTGTAATTTTTTGAACATAAATGTAAATATAGCAGAATACCTTCTTTCCAATGAAGTAGAATGAAGAATGATGATGTAAAATTATTTCCGAAAGGAAGGTTCGCAAAACTACTAATAATCCGTCTTTATTATAAAGATGGATTATTTTTGTTACAGTGAATATTTAATGATAATTTTAAGAATATTCTTTCTTTAAATTTCTATCCAAAATAAAAGGAACAAAAGGTAATACAGATCCGACAAGATAGATTGCAATTCTTATGATACTCCAGCGGTATTTAAAGGATGTTATGATCAAAATAACCATATAAACCAAAAATAAAACCCCATGAATCCAGCCAAAATATTTGACAGGTTCCGGAATATCAAAAAAATATTTAAATGGCATTGCAAGAAAGAGTAAAACCAAGTATGATATGCCTTCTACAACAGCTGTTTTTCGGTAAATATTGATCATGCTAAACGATGAATTTTAGTGAAAATTCAAAGCTACGAATTACCCAAGAATAATATAAAAAATTTTAATATATCTTATTTGCATGATAAAATTTATTATCATTTACCATTATAAAATTAACCTTTATGACCGTAATCATGCAATATTATAGGCTAAATTCATTTTTTTGTGATTAAAACGAAATATGAAATTTCTAATAGTTTTTTTTACTGTTTTCTGTAAAATTGCAACCGCGCAGTTCCTAACCGTTGATAATCTTCAGCATTTAACTGCTGGTTCCGTTCAAAATTTGGATGTCAAGCTTGCCGAACATTTTAAGCTAGAGAGGAATCCGGATATGGAAGATGATGATAATAGAGTATATTCCGCAGGTCATCATCATACTGACAATTTTAAAGTACTCACTGTATTTACCAGGGCAAAAAATTGTCTAGCTTTATCGCTGGTAACCCATAATGAAGCAGAGGTCTTGAATTTTCATACCGATCTTATCAGACAGGGCTTTAAACAGGAACATTACAAAGATGCAGAAGGAAATCCTCTGAAAAAGTACAGCAAACAAAATTTTGTCGTTATCATTAAAAATCCGGACTCTAAGTTGCCCGCTCATCAGGTTGTATGGAGCTGTCGATAGAAAAGTTGGATTAATGGGACTATTTATTTTAAAAGCCTGTTTAAATTTCGGTCGAAAAAATGTATAAGGTTTAGACAAGCTTAACCTTATACAGCCAAATCACACATTTGATAATAGTAAAATTTATTTCTTCGGTTTCAAAGATAAATTATCAATATAAACAGCCTGGTGCACTCCGTTTAGCACAACTTTAAGCCCTAAATAAGATTCTTTCTTTAATGAAATGGTAAATGTTTTTTTATCTCCAGTTATTTTTGCGGCTTTTGCAATCGAAACATACGATTTTGTATCGGAAGTATTGTTGATAGAAAAGAGTTCCAGAGTCGTTTCCCCTCCATTGTCCGATGCATCAAGTGTTAATGTATAGTTTCCAGCTTTTATCTTTGGAGTTACCAGATACATATTTTCCCTTGGACTGGTCATTGAATAAAATACAATTTTCTTATCATTAGGATAGAGCATTGCCTTTCCGGACTGAGCAGTCCAACATTTATTGATGTCTTTCCAGGTGTCAAAATTTTCTGTAATTGTAGCTACAGGTTTACATTGTGCATTGGCTGTTAGCAATCCTCCTAAAGTCATTATTCCGGCAAATACGGTCTTTCTCATTAGTTTTTTATTATAATGCGGTAAAAATAGTTAAAAACGGATAGACCGGAAAGTTATTTTTGTTAAGTCTTAATAAATATAATAAAAATCATAAGAGCTTATAAAATTATTGAGGAATAGAAACTCTTGTATGTACTAAAAATAAATTGGAATCTTAAGTTTGTAGAGATTCTTAATTCTTTTTTGCTGCTTGTGATTAGGAACAAATACCGATTTGCACTTAGAATAAAAAAGACTGCTTTCAAGGCAGCTTCTTTATTTACATTTTTAATAAACTTAATTCAAATAAATTTTTTCCTTTTTCTTCAATAGTGATAACATATTACGCCTTTTATTAAGCCTGAAACATTTAATTTTTCCTGAACTCATATCAATATTAGATAATTCACATAAAGTAAATAAATGATTAGAAGTTTTTTAATTGGAATATTATTAAATGTTTACAGAAATAAGGAAGATGAATTTTATATTTTTTATGACAACATAAAAAGCTGTTCATAAAAATACGATATATCGTAATAAATTGTATTTAAAATTTTAATTAATACATTGTAATTCAGATTAATGGATCTTTTGGATTGTTTTTGGAAATATACTCATAAGTTTAATATTAATTCAAATAAAAATATATTACAAAATGAGTACACTAAAATTAAAAGATGGAACAGAAATTTTTTACAAAGATCAAGGTGAAGGACCGGTATTAATGTTTCACCACGGATGGCCACTATCTTCAGATGATTGGGATGCACAGGTGATTTTCTTCCTTCAGAGAGGGTACAGAGTTATTGCGCACGACAGAAGAGGTCACGGAAGATCCAGCCAGAATATTTACAATCATACGATTGAGCAATACGCTTCTGATGCTGCAGAGCTTGTTGAGTTTTTAGATTTAAAAGACGTGATCCACATTGGTCACTCTACTGGAGGTGGTGAAGTGATCCGTTACGTTAACAAATATGCCAACGGAAGAGCTAAAAAAGCAGTTTTAATCAGTGCGGTTCCACCGATTATGGTTCAAAGTGAAAGCAATCCTGATGGCGTTCCGATATCTGTTTTTGATGATATCAGAGATCAGACGTTGAACAACAGAAATCAGTTTTATATCGATCTTACTTTCCCTTTCTATGGATATAACAGAGAAGGCGCAAAAGTAAAAGAAGGCGTTCAGAGAAACTGGTGGAGACAGGGAATGATGGGAGGAATTGTCGCTCATTATGACGGAATCAAAGCATTTTCTGAAACTGATTTCAGAGAAGATCTACAGGCTGTGGATATTCCTGTTTTGGTCATGCATGGCGAGGATGACCAAATCGTTCCAATTGCCAATGCAGCATTAAAGTCAATTAAATTATTGAAAAACGGGAAATTGATCACTTACCCAGGTTTCCCTCACGGAATGCCGACGACAGAGCACGAAACGATTAATAAAGATCTTTTGGAATTCATCACTGAATAAAGCTCAAAAAAGCCTGTCCAAAATCATCGTTAAAATCATTTTTATTCTAAAATCAAAAGTTTTATGGAAAATTCAAAAACACAGGAATCAGCGTTCAATCCTGAAGATTTTTCTATTGTTCCGGCACGTACATTCGACGAGCTCACAGTAGGAGAAGTTTTCAGGGCCCCAAGCAGAACGCTTACCGATGCACATGCTTCAGCTTTCCAGACGGTATCATGCGATAATCACCCGATTCATTATGACGCGGAGTATGCAAAAAGATATGGTCATGAGGCTCCGGTTGTTCATGGTTTACAGGTATTGGCTTTTACAGCACCAGGTGCGACCCTTTTACCTCATTATTTTGGAAATGTTTTCATTGCATTTTTAGAACTGTCATGTCATTTTTTGAAAGAAGTTCATTCCGGTGATACTTTATACTCTTCATTGACGATTACTGATTTAACGCCACAAGAAGATAAGGGAGTTGTTACTACAAAAGTGACTGTTTATAACCAAAAATCTGAACTCGTTTTGGAAGGCCAGCATAAATATTTGCTGAAAAGATAAATTTTTGAATCAGTTGTCTTTAATATTTGAAAACAGCTGGTTCAAATTTAATCACACTATTTAATTCATTAACCCCGACATTTTTAAAATTAAATCTGTCAAAAAAACTATATCCTATTATGAAACTAAAATCAATTCTTGGTGGCGTTTTACTGTCAACAGTATTCTTTACCAGTATTAACGCACAAAATACAGCAAAATCCGCAAAAGCCAGAGCGGAATATATCGAAGTAGAACCCAACGTAAAGCTTCACGTAACAGACCTTGGGGAAGGAAAACCGGTTGTTTTAATTCACGGTTACCCGGTAAGTGACGTTTCCTGGGAGTATCAGTATCTTCCTTTAATCAAAGCGGGTTACCGTGTTATCGGGATCACCTTGAGAGGATTTGGGCAGTCTGATAAACCTTACGGAAAATATAATTATGATCAGTTTGCTTCTGATATCAAAACCGTTTTAGACAAATTAAATATCAAGGATGCTACATTGGGAGGGCATTCTATGGGGGGCGCAATTGCCTTGCATTACGTAGCAAAATACAACGCTGCACACGTAAGTAAATTAGCTTTGTTTGCAGCGGCGGCACCTGTTCATACCAAAAAAGCGGATTATCCTTATCCATTATTTACAAAAGAAGAAATCACCAAATGGGTAGACCTTGTCAGTGTAGATAGGCCGGGATTACTGAACACGATAGGTGAAAGATTCGTTTTATCTGCCACTTCTGTTTCACCGGGAATCGGAGCTTGGTTAGGTGGAATTGAGATGCAGTCATCTGCATATGCAATGGAACAGGCTTTAATCGCTTTGAGAGATGAAGATCTTCGTGATGACTTGCCAAAAATAAAAATTCCGACGCTGATTATGCAGGCAAAACAGGACAGAATCGTAGCGTATGCTTTAGCAGAGCAGATGAATAAAGCCATTAAAGGCTCAAAATTAATTCCTTTTGAAAACAGCGGTCACGCATTATTCCTCGAAGAAAAAGACAAATTCAATGAAGAATTATTGAAATTCCTTAAACAATAAATTCATTTAAATTAAAAAATATAACAAAATAAACTTTTATGAAACCATCAACAAAACTACTATCTCCCGATAACCACGCCCTGGTTCTTATTGATTTCGAAGGTCAGATGGCATTTGCAACAAAAAGTATCTCCATGAACGAGCTTCGTAACAATGTTGCGGTTCTTTGTGGGGCGTCAAAAATATTCAATGTTCCGACAATCGTAACAACTGTTGCCGAAGAAAGTTTCTCAGGACCCGTTTTTCCTGAAATTGAGGAAGCATATCCAATCGCAACTTCCGGCTACATCGACAGAACAACGATGAATACCTGGGAAGATGAAAATGCTTACAAAGCGATCACAGGAACTCAAAAACAGAAATTGGTTTTTGCAGGATTGTGGACAGGTGTTTGTATCGTAGGTCCGGCTTTATCTGCTCTTGAAGAAGGTTACGATGTGTACGTAATCACCGATGCTTGCGGAGATGTAAGTGATGAAGCACACGAAAGAGCAGTTCAGAGAATGATTCATTCAGGAGTAAAGCCGATGACTTCCATTCAGTATATTCTTGAGCTTCAGAGAGATTGGGCGCGTCAGGAAACCTATGTTCCGGTAACGAATCTGATGAAAAAATATGGAAGCTCATACGGACTGGGAATTCATTATGCCCACAATATGCTGAAGCACTAATATTTATATACCATTTTCAATGTTGAAATCTGCAATTTCCATATCGTTTTTAAAAGTTTTTTTTCTAATCTTTTTTTGTTCTCAAAGTGTATCAGCTCAGAGTTTCAAGCTTCTGCGCTACGATGAAAACTATGAATATTTAAAAGATTCTGCAGATACTTTTTATAACAGGGTTAAATTTCTCCCGCTGAACGAAAAGAAAAATATCTATCTGTCTTTTGGCGGCGAAGCAAGATTCGAATATGTGGATTTCAACAACGAAGATTGGGGAAGAATGAATATCGGGCACAACAATTTTTTTCTGCAACGATATGATGTTCACGCAGATTTGCATTTGGGAGAAAGAGTGAGGATTTTTTCACAGCTTCGAAGCGCTTTACAAAACGGGAGAAAAAACGGTCCCCGCGGAATTGATGAAGATGAGTTAAGCATTCAGAATCTTTTTATTGATGTCGATGTCTTAAAAAATCAAAACAGAAAACTGACGGCCAGAATCGGAAGACAGGAATTGGACTACGGCTCAGGAAGACTGATTTCCGTAAGGGAAGGTCCCAACGCAAGGCTTTCTTTTACAGGAGCTAAATTGATGTATGCTCAGAAAAATATCTCGGTCGATGCTTTTGCGATGATGGCAGACAGCATCAATGTTGGAGTTTTTGATAATAAAATGTCAAAGCAGCTTAATCTGTGGGGATTATATTCAAAAATTATTTTTCCAAAAGCGGGAAATTTGGATGTTTATTACATCGGAATCCGAAGAGATGAATCCCAATTTGAAGTTGGAACAGCTAAAGAAAAACGCCACACCATCGGCGGAAGATTCTGGAAATACGGGGGCGGATTTATCTATAACCTGGAAGCAGCCTATCAGTTCGGGACTTTTGGAGAAGATCAGATCAGCGCGTGGACAGGTTCTGTGGATATTGGATATTTATTTGAAAATGTAAAATTCAAACCGAGCATCAATCTTCGAAACGATTATATTTCCGGTGATAAAGGGAAAGACGACGGAAAGCTCCAGACTTTCAATCCTCTGTATCCGAAAGGAGGTTATTTTGGCTTCAGTCCGCAAATCGGACCTGTCAATTTAATCGATATTCATCCTTATATCACGCTGGATTTGACTTCAAAACTCAAAATGCAGATGGATGCCGTGTTCAACTGGCGATATTCCCTGAATGATGGTGTTTACCGACCAAGCGGAGTATTGAACCGTCCCGGAAGCAGCTCAGACAAAAGATATATCGGAACAGCCTATTTAACCAATTTCACATACAGTTTCAGTAGATATATCTCTTTGGTGAGCGGTATTCAGTATTTCAATAAGGGTGCTTTTATCGAAGATATCATCCCGAATGCTAAAAGTGGAGTTTTCTATAATATCCGGCTAGGATTTAAATTTTAATCATTAAAAAATGTAACATTCAAATCTAAAATCCAAAAACACTTTCACTCAAAAACTTATAAGGAGCTTAATCCCGCTTTCCGCACTCGCTATTTTCGTTTGTTTCGGCTCAGCGGCGAAGCCGCCGAGCCGAAACAAACGAAAATGAGCTCAAACAAATGCTGCAATCGGGGCTAGGATGAAAGTCTTCCATTTGAACATCAGCTTCCTGAATGTGAAAACCTCCGTCAGTTCGAGTGTTTTTCGTAATAAAATGAAGAAAAATTTATCGAGAACACTAAACAAAACTTTTCGATACTGTTTTTGCAAAACCTACTCGAAGTGACGACAGTTTATCAATAGAATTTATCGCAGATAAAATCCTTGCGCCTTAAAAACATAATCATTTAAAATAACCTTGCGCCTTTGCGATAAACCAACAAGGCAACAAAAATAATTTATCATGCAACAATCAATTTCAAAATACATTAATTGGTCAAAAACAATGCTAACCGCATTGATTTTAACTACTTCAGCAACGAATTTCGTTTCTGCACAGACAACGGAAACAAAGACAGCGATCGGAACTACCACAACTTGGGGAACCGTTGACGGAGTTTCAATCATAGGGCTTGTTCAGGGACCATCTGCAGCAGTGGCAGACTTGCAGATTGCCTGCGTTTTCGAATATACTGACGGCGATATTTTCAATCCACCCGCTTTGCCCAAAGAACTCAACGGAATGGTTCATTTGGATGATGCTTTAAAAGGAGCGATTACGGATGTCAGAAAAACAGGAAAATTCAAAGGTCATGCCTTGGAAACATTATTAATTGCGCCACCAAAAGGAAGTTTATCCTCTAAGAAATTATTGTTAATCGGCTTAGGAAACAGAAATTCCTTTGATGCTGAATTGATGAAAGAAGTCGGAAGCGTGGCGATGAGAGAAGCCCTAAGACTAAAAGTAAAAACAGTGTCTTTTGCCAGTGATATTAAAGACGCAGGGATCGATTCTCCAACGGCTTTGGTAGCAGAAAATGTCGTTTTGGGAGCGTTTGATGCATATCGTGCCCAATCGTATTTAAACCAAAAACATCTGTCAGAAAAAATGATGGTTCAGAAGCTGATTTTATTAGCAGGGCCTTCATTTTTTACGGTTGCAGGAGGCGGAATTAAAGAAGCCATCACAAAACTGAATACCAAATAATGATGAAAGCAGACCTTATTTTATACAACGGAAAGATTCACAGTTTCAATCAGGAAACACCGGATATTTCTGCGGTTGCCATTAAAGACGGAAAAATCGTTGCGGTTGGAAACGATG
Source organism: Chryseobacterium arachidis (assembly GCF_900129245.1). Lineage (GTDB taxonomy): Bacteria > Bacteroidota > Bacteroidia > Flavobacteriales > Weeksellaceae > Chryseobacterium > Chryseobacterium arachidis. The sequence continues at coordinate 170,742 of NZ_FQUT01000011.1, read as the reverse complement.
GTTTGGCAGAGCAATATTCAGACGATTCAACAAAACTGATCAATCTGAAAAAGAAAAGAGTCGTTCCCGGAATCAATGACTCTCATATCCACCTGATTCGAGGCGGATTGAACTATAACCTGGAATTAAGATGGGATGGCGTACCTTCCTTATCCGATGCATTGAGAATGCTGAAAGACCAAGTTGACAGAACACCATCTCCACAATGGGTTCGTGTGGTTGGCGGTTGGTCAGAATTCCAGTTTGCGGAAAGAAGAATGCCGACGCTGGAAGAAATCAATGCCATTGCTCCTGAAACGCCGGTTTTTATTCTGCATTTGTATGACAGGGCATTGATGAACAGAGCTGCTTTGAAAGCGGTTGGATTCAATAAAAATACCCCGGCTCCCGCGGGCGGACATATCGAAAGAGACGCAAACGGCGAACCAACGGGATTGATTATTGCCACGCCAAACGCGATGATTTTATATTCAACCTTAGCGCAAGGTCCGAAATTGTCGTATGAACATCAGATCAATTCCACAAGACATTTTATGAAAGAATTGAACCGCTTCGGGATTACCAGTGTAATTGATGCAGGCGGTGGTTTCCAAAATTTCCCGGATGATTATAAGGTGGTGAGTGAATTGAATGAGAAAAAACAGCTTACTGTAAGAATTGCCTACAATCTTTTCACCCAGAAACCAAAACATGAATTTGAAGATTTCAGCGAATGGATTGACACGGTAAAATTATATCAGGGCGATGATATGTACCGCCACAACGGGGCAGGAGAGATGTTGGTATTTTCAGCGGCAGATTTTGAAGATTTTCTTCAGCCAAGACCCGATTTACCTGAAAATATGGAAGCCGACCTAGAAAAAGTTGTCCGATTATTGGTAGAAAATCGCTGGCCTTTCAGACTTCATGCAACCTACAATGAAAGCATTACAAGATTTTTAAATGTTTTCGAAAAAGTAAATCAGGATATTCCTTTCAACGGATTACCATGGATTTTCGATCATGCCGAAACTATTGATGAAAAAAATATTGAAAGGGTAAAAATGCTTGGTGGAGGAATCGCCATCCAAAGCAGAATGGCTTACCAGGGAGAGTATTTTACAGATCGTTACGGTTCTGTAGCTGCGGAAACTACACCACCCATCAAAAAAATGCTGGAAATGGAAGTTCCGGTGGGAGGAGGTTCGGATGCAACGAGAGTAAGCAGTTATAATCCCTGGGTTTCTATGTATTGGTTAACGGTCGGGAAAACGGTGGGTGGACTTCAGTTGTATCACGAAACAAGATTAGACCGGAAAACAGCACTCGAATTATACACCAAAGGAAGTTCTTGGTTTTCTCAGGAACAGCAGAAAAAAGGAGATATTCAGGTTGGAATGTTTGCGGATTTGGCAGTTTTAGATAAAGATTTTTTCACTGTTGATGATGAAGAAATTAAAAATATCGAATCGGAAATGACTATTGTGGATGGAAAAATCGTTTATGCAAAAGGAGAATTTTCAACCTTTGCACCACCTTCAATTCCTGTTCTTCCGGATTGGTCACCAACAAATCTTTACAATGGCTATTCTCCTGCCGGCGGACATTTTCAGAAGGAAATTGAGAAAAATGCACAATCTCAGTTGAAAGCACCTTTGATTTCACAAATCCACAGTTGCGCTGGAAGCTGCGATGTTCATGAGCACAATCATAATTCGGCAAGAATGAGCAATCTTCCGGTTAATAATTATCACGCATTCTGGGGAGCGTTGGGTTGTTCCTGTTTTGCTTTTTAAATTAAAAATTATGGAAATTTTAAAACAGATCCTTACCTCAGATTTAGGCGCATCATTTAATGATATTGCAGTTCTGGCCTTTAGAGTTCTTTTAGGAATTGAATTATTCATGGTGCATGGCTTAAAGAAATTCAGGCTGGAAAACGGAAAAAAAGAAATCATCCCAAATCCGCTTGGTCTTCCCGATAAAATGAATGCTCTGGTGGCTTCATTCGCCGATCTGGTTGTTCCTTTTTTAATTATTTTAGGATTGGGAACAAGACTGGCGGTGTTGCCGACGATTGGAGTAACGGCTATTGGATATTTCGTGGTTCACAGAAAAGATTCTCTGGAAGTTCGCGACGTTCCGTTTATGTACACTTTATCATTATTGCTCATTCTTGCATTAGGAGCAGGAAAATATTCACTCGATTATTATTTATTAAATCATATTTAAAATGAAAACATCAATTGGAATTACAAACGAAAATTTGGCAAAAGTTGCTGAAGTATTAATCAAAACATTGGCAGACGAATTTGTATTGTACACAAAAACCAGAAAAGCACACTGGAACGTGGAAGGTGCGGATTTTTACAACAAGCATCTGTTTTTTGAAGCTCAGTATCAGCAATTAGACGGAATCATCGACGATTTGGCAGAAAGAATCAGAACGTTGGGACATTACGCTCCGGCAACGTTAAGAGAATATCTTGAACTTACCCATCTTTCCGAATCTCCTTTGCCGTCTAATGACAGCCTGACGTACATGAAAGAGCTTCTTTCAGACCACGACAGTATCATCATGCATCTTCGTGAAAATATCGAAATTTTTGCGGTTGAATTTAAAGATGCAGGAACCAGCGATTATATCACCGGATTATTGGAGACTCATGAAAAAATGGCGTGGATGCTGCGTTCTCATTTAAAATAAAATAATGGAAATAAAGAATAATATTGGCTTTGTCACCCTTTTGTTAACGATGATCGCAGGTTTCTGTGATACGGTAACTTTTGTGGCGGCAGATGCCATTTTTTCGGCACACGTGACGGGTAACTTTATTGTGTTTGCCTATCAGTTTGTAAAAGGTTCGGATATTCATGCGTGGATAAAATTGCTGACATTTCCGGTATTTATTCTGGCGGTTATTGTAGGAGGAAGAATTGCCGGAAGAGCCAAAAGCCATTATGCTATTTTATGCTGGGAAGGTTTTCTATTATTGTTGAGCGGATGCATCGTTGCTGTTTTAAATTACAATCATGCTTTTGAAGAATGGATGATGTATGCGGTAACCATGATGGCCGTTTTTGCCATGGGGCTTCAGAATGCTTTCGGAAAGCTGTATGCCAAAGAAACGCACGGTCCGACTACGATGATGACAGGAAACGTCACTCAGGCTTCTCTGGATTTCGGAACGTTGCTGAAAAACGGATTTAACCATCCTGAAGCATTATCTAGCCTGAAAAAACAGATGATTACCATTTTGGGATTTTTGGTGGGTTGTTTTTTGGGTGCTTATGCAGGAAAGCAGTTTGGTTTGGTAATGCTTGTATTGCCCGGCTTGGCAATGATTATCTGTTATGTCTACCACCGCGAAAAATAGCTTATAAAAAGGGAAAATAACAGGATAATAGATTATCTTTAAAAAATGAATAAGAGCCCTTGTTTTTTTTATGTAAATCCATTAAAAATATTTTGTTTTTCATTGGTTTTGATGTTTTTAAGTATATCATTAAAAGCTCAGACCAAAGAAAATCCTGCACTGCTGAGAAAACAAATTGCCGCTTCTAGGGAAAATCCTCAGAAAGTTACTTTATTGCAACGGCTGAGTAGTTTTTATTTAAACAAAAAAGGAGAAGTGAAAAAAGATCTCGACAGTGCAGCGATTCTGAATAATCAAGCAATGATTCTAAGCCTGAAGTCTAAAGATAACTTGGGTAGAGGGAAATCTATGCTTTTGGATGCAAAAATAAATAAGGAAAGAGGGAATAAAGAGACTGCATTTTCCAAAATAAAAAATTCCATTACTTATTTTGAAAATCATAAAATGACGGAGCAAACCGGAGAAGCTTATGAAGAGCTTTCATTCCTATACGATGATAGTCCTAAGAATTTTGATGCTAAAATAAAACTTAAAGAAAAAGCTTTGACATTATATAAAAATTCGGGGTCTAAAATAAAGCAGGCATCTGTATTAAAGGATTTGGGCGAACTGTATCTTTCAAAAGATGATTCTGATAAATCGATTGAACTGTTAAAGCAATCATTGTCTGTTTATCAATCGATAAAATTCAAAGAAACACAGGCTGTTTATAATTTCCTTTCACAGGCCGAAATTGAGAAGGCAAACTACGAAGAAGCTTTGAAATACGGTATTGCCGCAGAAAAAATAGCGATAAGCGTAAATGATAATTCTTTGCAGCTAAGTTCCATCTACAGCAATGTGGGGATGGTGTATTATTATCTTCGCCAGAATGATGATGCCATGAGATATTGGGAAAAAGCACTGGAGATTGCCAAGAAAAATAAAGATAACGGTTATGTAAGAACGGTTGCCAATAATATGTCTACCATGTTGATCAGACAGAAAAAGTTTGATAAAGCGATTGCGATGATTAAAGAATACAAGGCTAAATATCCTATTGATGACGAACAGTTTGAAATGAGAGAAGATTATATTCTTTTTAGCACTTATACGATTTTAAAACAGTTTAAAAACGCCGAGACTTATTATAAAAAATTAGTCAGTCATTACGGAGAAAACGGAGAAAAATTTAACAACCAGACTTCATTGCTGAGAAGTTTTGTTTTTTATCATTATCAGACAAAAAATTATCCTGCAATGTATCGCAAAGCCACTTTATTTGATTCTTTGGCAAAGAAAAGCGGAAATGATATGCTGCGTTCCGAAAATTATTTGATATGGTTTAAAGCTGATTCTATACAAGGAAAGTATTTAGATGCTATAGAACACTATCAGTTGTATAAAAAATTTTCGGATTCTGTTTTTAACGGTGAGAAAAGTAAACAAATCAACAGCTTAAAAATTCAGTTTGAAACCGACCAGAAAGATAAAAATATTCAACTGCTGACACAGAAAGGTAAGCTTCAGGAAATACAAATCACCAATGATACATTCATGAAATATATTTTTACAGGAAGTATTATTGTTTTGTTTTTATTTATGTTGCTGATTTACAATCGTTCAAGACTGAAAACAAATGCCAATAAAAAATTAGAATTAAAACGAAAGCAAATCGACGAACAGAATGAACAGCTTAAAAAATTGCTTGCCGAAAAAGAATGGCTGTTAAAGGAAATTCACCATAGGGTAAAAAATAACCTGCAGATTGTCATTAGCTTACTGAATACACAGTCGGCTTACCTGGAGAATGAAGATGCATTGTTGGCAATTCAGAACAGTCAGCACAGAATGCATGCGATGTCGCTGATTCATCAGAAATTATACCAGTCGGATAATCTTTCGATGATCGATATGGCGTGGTATATTTATGAGTTGATTACGTATATAAAAGAATGTTATTCATCAGAAAAGAATATCAATTTTATTTTGGATACGGAAAAGGTGTTTTTAGACGTAGCGCAGGCTGTCCCGATGGGACTTATCGTGAATGAAGCGATTAATAATACCGTAAAATATGCATTTCCCGGAGATACAAAAGGTGAGGTTAGTGTTTCTTTTAAAAATACGGAAAAAGATCTTTACCAGCTAGTCATCTCCGACAATGGAGTAGGACTTCCTGATGATTTTGATATTGAGGAAACCGAATCTCTGGGAATGAACTTAATGAGAGGCTTGGCCGACCAGCTGGACGGAACATTCACTCTTGAAAATAAAAATGGTCTGAAGATCATTATTACCTTTAGAAAAAATACTGAAATCGAAACTTCAAATTAAGAAGCGGAGATTGAATGATTATGAAAGAAAAAATTTTAATTGTAGAAGATGAATTTATCGTAGCCAATGACCTGAAACTGATGCTCATCAAAGCCGGTTATCTCGTTACGGGAATTGCATCTTCCGTCGTTCAGGCTAGAAAATCTATCGCTGAAAAAAAGCCCGATTGGGTATTGCTGGATATCATGCTGAAGGGTGACCTTACAGGTATTGATCTTGCGTGGGAACTGCGTGAAATCCATCTGCCTTTTCTTTATATTTCTGCCAACACCAACCAAACAACACTGGAAGCAGTAAAAGAGACTCAACCTTACGGTTTTATGGTAAAGCCTTTTCGGGAGCGTGATTTGATCGTGATGCTGGATATTGCCAAATACCGTTTTGATCTTGAAAAAGGCTGTGATTTGATTAAAAATACAGATCATGACATTATTGAAGGAATTATCGGAAAAAGCAAGGTTTTAAAAGATGTTGTCGAAAAGATACAGATTGTGGCGCCAACCGACACTTCTGTTTTGGTGGTGGGAGAAAGCGGAACAGGGAAGGAAAAGGTAGCACATTCGGTGCACGAACTTTCTGACCGCAAGGATAAACCGATCGTTGTTGTAAACTGCGCCGCTTTGCCTCATTCTTTAATTGAATCTGAGCTTTTCGGGCACGAAAAAGGAAGCTTTACCGGAGCCAATACACAGCGCATCGGAAAATTTGAACAAGCCAGTGGCGGAACCATTTTTCTTGATGAGATCGGTGAGCTGCCATTGGATTCCCAGGTGAAATTATTAAGAGTTTTACAGGAAAAAGAGATTGAAAGATTAGGCGGAAATAAAACCATCAAAGTGAATGTAAGAATCGTTGCCGCAACCAACCGTTCGTTGGAAAAGGAGGTGGCGGAAGGCAGATTCAGGCTGGATTTGTATTACAGACTAAATGTTTTCCCGATCGAATTGCCGCCTTTGCGTGAAAGAAAGGAAGATATCGAATTGCTGGCGAATTTTTTCCTTAATAAATATGCAGCGGCTTCCAGAAGAAATATTACTGCGATCAGCAAAAATGCTTTAGAACAATTGTTAAATTATCATTGGCCGGGAAATATCCGCGAATTGGAACATTTAATAGAAAGAAGTGTTCTTTTGGCAAAATCTTCTGAAATAGAACATTTTGAACTGCCAAAAACCATAGAAAAGCCTTCCGAAAACCCGGGACAGTTAAAATCAATGGAAGAAATGGAAAGAGATCATATCCTGAATGCTCTTCAAAGTTGCAACGGAAAAGTCTCAGGAATCGGTGGAGCCGCAGAATTATTAAAGATTCAGCCTCAGACTTTATACTCCAAAATGAAAAAACTGGGGATTGATAAAGGGTATAAGTAAGGTATAACTAAGAATTTATTCGATAGGAGCGGACTTTAGTCCGCTTTCAAAAAATATTGCATTAAGGCTTTAGCCCAAACATATTTCAACTTTTAAATCTCACCTATTAAATTAAGTGGAAGAGTTTTGTTGTATCATCAACAATTCGTCTGTTCGAGTAATTTTTCGGAACAAAGTGGAAAAAATTGTATCGAGAACCTACTAGAAGATATCAAGCTTTATATGAATAAATCCTCAATAAAAACTCTTTCAGAATTTCACTCAAACTGACACTAGCAATCCTAATAAAAAGATCATGGAAAAGGAAACAGGCAGAATAGAAGGTTTCAGCGACGGCGTTTTTGCCATTGCCATCACACTTTTGGTATTAGACCTTCACGTTCCTGAAAAAGATTCGATAAAAAGCGGAAATGATTTGTTGATCTTTATCAAAAATCAGTGGCCGACATTTTTGGCGTTTATACTCTCATTTTTCAGTATTTTCATTATGTGGGTGAATCATCATAAAATTTTTAAGCAGATTTATACCCGGAATACAGGGATTATGTTTGCTAATGGATTGATTCTCTTTCTGGTTTCCGCAGTTTCTTATCCTACGGCTTTATTGGCGCAATATTTCAATGATGAAGCATCTTCTGCCGTCGTTGCGATCTATACGGGAATTTTTGTATTAATCAATCTTGCCTTTAATTTACTTTGGTATCTGGCGAGTAAAAATAAAAAACATTTACGCCCCGGTATTTCAGATATTGCCATCAGAAAAATTCACAATAATTATCTGTATGGACTTCCGATTTATATTTTTGCATTGGTGTTTTCTTTCTGGATTCCTGCTATTTCTCTATTAATTATTTTAGGACTTTGGATTTTCTGGGCCTTATCTTCCGGAAAAATTGAAATGAGTATGAAAGAATAACTGTTTTGAACCGTTAAGATTTTGATGAAGAAGTTCAGAATTTTAAGATTAGCTTACAAAGACTTAATAAAAATTGATAAAATTTTTCTTCATTAAACTTAATAACTTAAATGTTCTTAAGGGTTCAAAATATTATTTATTCTTAAAATGATGCTTCTTCTCAATTCCCAGTTTCTGCATTTTTGAAATTAATGTAGTGGGAGGAAGTCCCAATAACTTTGCAGCGCCGTTTTCACCGAAAATTTTTCCGCTGCATTTTTGTACTACTTTTAGAATATATTCTTTTTCAAACTCACGAAGGGTTCTCAACTGAAAATCCTGTGCAGTATTTTGTTGGGTCATCATTTTCGGGAAATCCATTTCTTTAATTATATGGCTTTTAGCCGTGAGCATACTTTTTTCAACCATATTCTCCAATTCACGGATATTTCCCAGCCAGGAATTTTCGATCATAGACTTTATCACTTTCGGAGAAAAGCCATTGATTTTTTGTCCTGTTTTTACATACAATTTCTTCAGAAAATATTCTGCCAACAACGGAATATCTTCCTTTCTTTCTCTCAGCGCTGGAAGCCGGATCGGAAATACATTTAGCCGGTAAAACAAATCACTCCTGAATTTCCCGTCTGAAACTTCCTGTTCAAGATTTCTGTTGGTCGCCGCAATCACTCTTGCATTCACTTTAATGCGTTTGTTTCCACCGATTCTTTCCACTTCTTTTTCCTGTAAAACCCTGAGCAATCTTCCTTGCAATTCCAGAGGAAGTTCACCGATTTCGTCTAAAAATATTGTACTGTTGTGAGCGAGTTCAAATTTTCCTTTTCGCTGTTCCGTAGCTCCTGTAAAGCTGCCTTTTTCATGTCCGAACAACTCAGATTCAATGAGGTTGGCAGGGATGGCAGCGCAATTGATACGGATCATTTTTTTTCGGGAAAATTTTGAAAGCCGATGAATAGCCTGGGCAACCAATTCCTTTCCGGTTCCCGTTTCACCATAAATAATAACATTGGATTGCGAAGGAGCAACCTGTGAAATCTGTTCGAAAATTTCCGTCATAAGTGCACTTTTACCGATAATACCCTGAAAACCTTGTTTGCTTTCATTGGTTTGAATCGTTTCTTCCTGATGAAGAATAGGATTGCTTTGAAAATTTTTCAATTGATCGCCAATCATAATATTGTGAATGGTAATTGAGAGTTGAGTTGAAATACCGGCTAAAATCCTCTCCGGAATATTTTCTGATGATATAAAATGTTTATAAAAAATAAAAAGAACATTTTTACTGTTCCGAACAGAAGGTAATCCAAATCCCACAGCAATCCGCATTCCTGATTTCTTGGCTTCAATAAAATAGGAAGGCAGTGATCCCGATAATTCTTTAAGATCAAAAATCAATGGCTCGGCAGATTGCAGACATTCTTCAAAATAAGCGTTGCTTCCCGTTGTATCATTTTGATTTGGAAAAGAACTGAAGAATATTTCAGTGTGATTACCGGAATCTTTAATGATCGTGATATCGTTGTATTGAAATTCAGTTTTAAAAGATTTATTTACAATAAACTGAAATTCATTCTTGTCTAAAACAGCAGAAAATTCTTTCGTTAAACCGGAAATAATGAGCTGTTCTTTTTGCATGTATTGCAGCCGTTTCATCATTTCTGTGTTCTGATCGGAAAGTTTGCTCATAGAAGTTATAATTGAAAGTTTAAAGATAAGGAAATCGATACAAATGTTATAAATGGAGTGTTTGATTAATCTGTTAATCGCAATATTGATTTTGTTTGAATTTCTTAACTTTGAAAAATGAAAGAAAAGGTAAAAAGAGTTGTTTCGGAGTTTAATACAGAATTAAAGCTGAAAGGTTTCCGTGCATTTCAAATCGAGCAGGACGGAAGCGACACCCGCGTGTACAGCAGAAAAGAATTCTATAAAATCTGCCTGACGACGGGGAAAAGTAAAATTCATTATTCTGATAAAAGCTTCGAGCAGGAAGGAACCGTTTTGTTTTTCGGAAATCCGCATATTCCGTATTCCTGGGAAACGATTTCAACGACTTATAAAGGTTATACTATTCTTTTTTCTGAAGAATTTTTCAAAAATTCTGAACGTTCCGAAAGCTTACAGCAGTCTTCTTTCTTTAAAATCGGTGGAACTCCTGTTTTGAAAATTACCGAAGAACAGAGACTTTTTCTCAATACCATGTTCCAAAAGATGATTGCAGAGCAGGAAAGCGACTATGTTTACAAAGATGAGCTGATTCGCAATTACATCAGCCTGGTCATCCACGAATCTCTGAAGCTGGAACCTGCCGAAAATTTCGACCAGAACAAAAATGCAGCATCAAGACTGTCATCCGTTTTTCTGGAACTGTTGGAAAGACAATTTCCCATCGAAACAACAGACCAATCTCTGCAATTGAAATCAGCTCAGGATTTTGCAAAAGCTCTGAATGTTCACGTCAATTATCTCAATCGTGCTGTAAAAGAAGTGACAGGAAAATCCACAACGGCTCATATCACGGAACGCATTCTCACGGAAGCAAAGGCATTGTTGCAGCACACCGACTGGAATATCTCGGAAATCGCTTTCGCACTCGGATTCGATTATCCGACGTATTTTAATAACTTTTTTAAAAAACAAACCGGAACCAATCCGAAAGCATTCCGTTTGACCGAGGTTTGATTTTCTTAATTTTTGGTTTGATTATCATTAACTGTTAGCTCCTCGCTGTTTCTAATTTTGTGTCAGTAATTTTTTAAACATTCAGATGAAAATAGTAGCAACAGTGGTGGCCTTGTCCTTTCTTTTCATCGGACAGGCATTTGCGCAGAATAAAAAATCAAATCAAACAAAAATGAATGCAACAGAACAAAACGAACATTATACTTTCCAACTCAGTGATAAAGTAACCCGAAAAGCGGTTACCTTCAAAAACCGTTACGGAATAACACTTTCCGGAGATTTATACCTTCCAAAAAATACAGGAAATGAAAAACTGGCAGCATTGGCAATCAGTGGACCGTTTGGTGCCGTGAAAGAACAGTCTTCCGGTTTGTATGCCAATCAGATGGCGGAAAGAGGTTTTGCCGTTATCGCTTTCGACCCTTCTTACAACGGCGAAAGTGGAGGCGAGCCGAGAGACATTGCTTCACCCGACATCAATACCGAAGATTTCAGCGCGGCAGTTGATTTCTTAGGGCTTCAAAAAAATGTAGATAGAAACAAAATCGGAATCATCGGAATCTGTGGCTTTGCCACTTTTGCCTTGAATGCGACCATTGCCGACAAACGGGTGAAAGCAGTGGCGACGACGAGTGCTTATGATATTTCAAGAGTAAGTGCCAAAGGATATTATGATAAAATGACTCCCGAAGAACGTACGAAAGCTTTCGAAACAATGAGTCTGCAACGTTGGGTGGATGCTGAAAACGGAAAACCAGAATATCCGGCAACCCATTTGCCTGAAAAATTAAACGGTGATGAACCTCAGTTTGTAAAGGATTATTTTGATTATTATAAAACGCCGAGAGGATATCACAAACGTTCTTTAAACTCAAATAAAGGCTGGACGAAAACGAATTCTCTATCTTTTGCCAATTCGGTAATGTTAAGTTACATTAAAGAAATTTCACCAAGACCAATGCTTCTGATTGCAGGGGAAAATGCACACTCCAAATATATGAGCGAAGACATTTACAAAGTGGCTTCTGAACCGAAAGAATTGATGATTATTCCAAATGCGGTTCACGTGGATTTATACGATAAAGTCGATGTAATTCCTTTTGAAAAGCTGGATCATTTCTTCAGAACCAATTTGAACTAATTGAATAGTGCAATAGCTGAATCCGCATCTTTAGAAATGACGGATTTAGCATTTTATTTCTCTAAATATTTAATAATGAGCCTTAATGAAGATATTTTCACCAGGTTAAAAAATGGTGAAACAATAATGCCCAACGACCCGGAAATTCACAAATTGCTGGTGGCTTCTTATGAGGTTAAGAAAAGACTTCTTCAACTAAATAATTCCACAGAACCGGATGAGATTTTAAACCTATTAAGTGAAATTGTCGGTAAAAAACTGGAGAATGTAGCAGTGTTTACGCCGATTTACATCAACTATGGAAAAAATCTAAACATCGGTAAAAATGTATTCATCAATTTCGACTGCACCTTTCTGACTTTGGGCGGAATTACGATTGAAGACGATGTTTTAATCGGTCCGAAAGTAAGTCTGATCACTGAAAATCATCCTTTAGAACCTCAACACAGAAAAGGATTGATTGGTAAATCAATTTTAATCAAGAAAAATGCGTGGATTGGAGCCAACGCAACCATTCTTCCAGGAGTTACGATTGGCGAAAATGCGGTGGTTGCAGCCGGAGCCGTGGTTTCAAAAGATGTTCCGGACAATGTTGTGGTAGGAGGAATTCCTGCAAAAATCATTAAAACAATTGAATCATAAAATATGGAAGAAAACAACAATCAGAATTCGAGAAGAAAAATTTATTCAGCAGTCGGCTTTGGCTGGTGCAGGCTTAATGCTGCTGAATCCTTTAGACATTTTAGCACAAAATAATCCATCAAAAAATATGAGTAAAAATATAAAATCAAGAGGCTACGCCGGAAAAGATGAAAACGGAAAGCTGGAAAGCTGGAGTTTTGAACGCAGAGCCGTGGGCGACAATGATATTTTAATTGAAATTAAATATTCAGGAATCTGTCATTCGGATATTCATACCATTAAAGGACATTGGGGAAAACAAGCTTATCCACAAGTTCCGGGGCACGAAATCGCTGGAATTGTAACAGCTGTCGGGAAAAATGTAACCAAATTTAAAGTAGGGGATAAAGCCGGAGTTGGCTGTATGGTCGATAGTTGTATGAAATGTGAAAGCTGTAAAAACGGCGAAGAACACCACTGCGAAACCACAGGAATGATAGGAACGTACGGCGCTCCGGATAAAACATCGCCTTCAGGAATTACGCAGGGTGGCTATTCCAACAACATTGTGGTAACGGAACATTTTGCCATTAAAATTCCGGAAAATATCGATCTTAAATATGCTGCACCATTGCTTTGCGCAGGAATTACGACCTATTCGCCAATGATGAAAATCAATTTCAAAAAGGGTGATAAAATTGGGGTGATTGGTATTGGAGGTTTAGGGCATCTTGCTGTGAAATTGGCTGTTTCAAAAGGTGCGGAAGTCTATGCTTTCACCACTTCACCTTCAAAAGTAAACGACATTAAAAGTTTCGGTGCCAAAGAAGTGATTGTTGTAGAATCGGCTGAAGATTTAAAGCCTCATAAGGGCAAATTAGATTTTATGATTTCAACGGTTCCTTATGCTTACGATATGTCGCCTTACGTCGATTGTGTGAAAAAATACGGCTATTTCACACAGGTTGGGCAGCCTATAAATGGAGAATTGACGATTAATAATTTTAATATGATTTTTAATCGTGTCAACTTCAACGGTTCCCTGATTGGCGGAATTCCTGAAACGCAGGAAGTGATGGATTATTGCGCGGAAAACAAAATCTATCCGCAAATTCAGGTTATTAAAGCTAATGAAATCAACAATGCGTGGGACAAAGTGGTGAATAAAGAAGCACGTTACCGATATGTGATTGATGCGACAACATTTTAAATTAAGGCGAAATTAATTTAACCACAAATCAAAGATTCGACGGAGTCAAAAGTGACAAAAGATATTCTTCCAGCTATTATTAGATAATAAAAGCACACAACAGTTTTTATAAAGATTTACTTTAAATAAGGCTATTTATTCTTTTGCATCTTTTGTGGTTAAAAAAAAATTAAACAAGTTTTTAAATATAAATTACAAAATCAAAAATAAAAATGGAAAATCAAGTAGTATTCGTAACCGGTGGTGCAATGGGAATGGGCGAAGCAGTTGCAGTTATGGCAGCCGAAAGAGGTGCAAAAGTAGTGGTGGCAGACATTAATGAGGAAGCAGCACTAAAAACGGTAGAAAAAATCAAAGCTAATGGAGGTGAAGCTTCTGCGGTGAAATGTGATGTTTCTTCGGCAAAAGATGTAGAAGCGGCCATCAATTTCGTGGTCGAAAAATACGGAAGATTGGATGCAGCGTTCAACAATGCTGGAATCCAGCCAAGACCTTCCAAACTTGCCGATTTACCTGAAGAAGAATATGATAAAGTGATGAGTATTAATCTGAAAGGAACTTTATTAACGATGAAATATGAGCTTTTACAGATGCAGAAACAGGGAAGCGGAGCAATTGTCAACAATTCATCTATCGGCGGATTGGTTGCTGGAGCTGGAAGAGCAGCTTATCACGCTACAAAACACGGCGTTTTGGGGCTGACGAAAAGTGCGGCGGTAGAATATGCACCGGAAGGAATCAGAATCAATGCGGTTTGTCCGGGAGTAATAGAAACACCGATGGTTGATGAAATGTTTGCTTTGGGCGACCTCGACGAAAGTGCTTCTCAAGATTGGGCACCCATCAAAAGATTAGGCAAAGCAAGCGAAGTGGCAGAAACAGTACTTTGGCTGTTCAGTCCGGCTTCCAGCTATATTATCGGTCAGCCGATTTCTGTGGATGGCGGCATCAGCATTACATAAAATTAAAGGGTTTGTTTCGGCAGGCCCTTATCTGTTTATCCCTTCAAATCAGTAAAAATGGTAAGCAATTCCGTAATCGATATAACTATAAATGATTGTATTGTTGGATTTTTGCTATATGGTTGATTTTAAGTAAATTAAATTTAAAATAGTGAAATATTTAATTATTATTCTTTTAGCGATCAGTCCAACTGTAATCGCACAAAATAAAATACATTTAAACAAAATAAAATCTAAGAAAATGAGTACAAATATCCCTAAAATAAGTGATTTTCCGACAGGTGAAGAAAACACGGCTTATGCACAATATTTTATTGGCAAATCCTATTTAGCACCTTTGACAAGCAATAAAGAATTAAATATTCCCCTTTCCAATGTTACATTTGAACCGGGCTGTCGCAACAATTGGCATAGTCATACCGGCGGACAGCTTTTGATTGTGGTGGGTGGCGAAGGTTTATATCAGGAAAGAGGAAAGCCTGTCCGTCGTTTAAAACCTGGTGACATCGTAGAAATTGCTCCGAATGTTGAGCATTGGCACGGTGCAACTGCCGAAAGTTGGTTCTCGCATTTAGCAACGAACGGAAATCCAAAAAGCAATGAAAATACTTGGCTGGAAGCTGTTTCAGATGAAGAATTTGCTGAAGCTAATAAAAAATAATTTGAGGTTAATTTAAATGCAAAAGTATACTTTTATAAGCGATAGCGGCTTTGTGAGCCTAAAAGCATTTGTTTTAAAAATAAACTTCGTGCGCTTTGTGTTAAAATTATTTTCAAATAAATATTAAAAAAAGAAACCAAAAAATAATTTTCTATGATGAGCAAAAACAAGTTTCTGCAATGGATGATTCTTTTTGTTCTCACATTAAGTATGACCAAAATGAATGCACAGGAAAATAAAACCCATCAAAATCTGAATGCTAAAGAACAAAGTCTGGTAAAGATTTCTTCACTCACAGCAACTGGAAATCTTGAAAATTTGAAAGTTCAGTTGAATGCTGGATTAGATTTGGGTTTGACGATTAATGAAATCAAGGAAGCTTTGGTTCAATTGTATGCGTATTGCGGTTTTCCGAGAAGTCTGAATGCGATTAATACCTTTAAAACTATTTTAGATGAAAGAAAAGTGAAGGGTATTAATGATATTGAAGGAAAGAAAATCGTTGTAGAAAATAATGTTGTCGATAAATATGAACGAGGCAGAAAAACGTTAGAAACATTAACGAAAACGCCGCAAACCAAACCAGCACCAGGTTTTGGTGAATTTGCACCACGAATTGATGCTTTCCTCAAAGAACATTTATTTGCCGATATTTTTATGAGCGAAGTTCTCACTTATCAGCAAAGAGAATTGGTGACGATTTCGGCCTTGGCTTCTTTGGATGAAGTTGAAGGGCAGTTGCAATCTCATATCAATATGGGAAAAAACATCGGAATTACCGAAAATCAGTTGGTACAATTGGCTGATTTGGTTCAGGAATCTGTTAACAAAACTCAGGCAAATACAGTTCGAAAGATTATTGGAAAACCGCTAGTTCCGATAATCGAAAATGATATGATGGTTCGTATCTCCGAAATAGAAATTATCCCTGAATTTTTAGAAGAATATAATTCGATTCTGAAAGAAGAAGCTTCAGCGTCGATAAAATTGGAGAAAGGCGTGATTGCGATTTTTCCAATGTATCAGAAGGAAAATCCCACTCAGATAAGAATTGTAGAAATCTATGCCAACAAAGAGGCGTATCAGTTTCATTTGCAGACGCCACATTTTTTGAAGTATAAAACTTCGACTTTGAAAATGGTAAAATCGTTAAAATTAATAGATATGGAAAGTCTGGATAAAGAAACGATGTCTGAGATTTTTGAAAAGATAAATTGAGTAATCAAGACATATTAAATTTAGAAGGGTTTGTTTTTTAGCAAGCCCTTATCTTTTTATCAGTTAAAATCTAATGTGACTGATATATTTAGGCTAAAAGTTTAAACAAGTTTTTCTGATTGTCCGCAATATGTTATAATTGAATGCTGTTTGCTGTAATCATGATTATTTTTTACCACAACGTACACTAAGGTTATCCACAAAGTTCACAACTATTGTGTTCCTTGTGTAATCTTTAGTGCGCTTAGTGGTTAAAATCAAAGTATGATAAATAACGTATATCCTGACAAGTTTTTAATAAAGATCTCTGTTCAGGTAACTTATTCCTAGTTTTTATCTTTAATTTTGAAATGATTAATGATGAAATCAAAAATACTATGATTAAGAACACCGACTCAATAATAAATGTGAATTTTTCTTATTTGAAAAGAACACTTTTCTTCGCTCTTTTCCTTCTTTTTTCAAACTATACATTTTCGCAGAATTTTCCCAAACAGGTAAAGTTGATAGAAGATTTTGTCCCAAAAGGGTGGAAGGTGATTTATCATACACAGGGTGACCTCAATAAAGATCAGCTTGATGATCAGGTCGTTATTATTGAAGATACAAATCCTAAAAATTTCAGGAAAAATGAAAATTTTGGTTCGGATCAACTGAATCTTAATCCCAGAATTATTTTAGTTTTCTTTAAAAATAAAAATCAAGGGTATACACTTGTCGCGAAAAATAATAAAGGTTTTATCCCAACTGAAAATAGTGAGATGAACCCTTGTCTCGAAGATCCTTTATTGGAAACCGGCGGGATTTCTATTGAAAAAGGCCTGCTGAAAATCTCTTTCAGATATTGGTTAAGCTGCGGATCCTGGTTTGTCAATAATGCTGATTATACTTTTCGTTTTCAAAACAACCGGTTTGAGCTGATTGGTTTCGAACATTCAGAATTCCATCGTGCTACGGGCGAAGAGTCTTCCACGAGCATTAATTTTTCTACCCGGAAAAAAAGTGAAACCACAGGTGGAAGCATGTCTGATGATCATCCGGGGAATGAAAAAACGGTGTGGAGTACCATCAAGCCTAAGAAAATTTATGATCTGCAGAATATGGTTGATGAAGATTATTTTGAAATTCTGGGAATTGAAAGAAACTGAGAATTAACAAAAACTGCCGGTACATTTGCCGGCAGTTTTATTGAAAGTATAAAGTAATAAAAATTAATATCCCTGATTCTGAACCAGATATCCGGGAACGCTTGATGCTCCGTCAATTGCTGATTGCGGAATAGGGAAAAGCCTTTTTCTTACATCGGTATTGGTTTTAGAAGTGTATGGATCTTCGTAATGACCAAAACGGATCATGTCTGTTCTTCGGGAATATTCCCAATAGAATTCAAAACCTCTTTCTCGGTAAAGTGTATTCAAATTAATTGAAGTTAAAGCAGGAGGTGTTACGGCAGGTCTTGCTGTTCTCGATGCTCTTACCAAGTTTACATCTGTTAAGGCTGCTGCTGCATTTCCTTTTCTCAATTGAGCTTCGGCTCTCATTAAATAAATATCCGCTAAACGTAAAAGTACGATATCTGCATTTCCTCTGTTTCTTCCGGTATCCGAAGTTCTGCTGAACTGGTATTTAGAAACCCTGTATCCGTCTGTATAATCTTTATTATTGGGATTTTCAAGATCAATTTCCAACGTGTGATTCACATAGTTAACATATCCGTTTCTCTGTTCAATAATTGGATAGATTTTATATTGCCCGTTATCACCCACCTTGAAAGGTTGTCCGTTTGAGGCATTTCGCAACCCCCATTGGATTCCTCTCTGAATTCCTCTGTTGATCTCATACGTAGAACCATCCACAAGGAAGTAATGATTAGCATCGTTTGCCGGAGTTATCCCTGTTAAATCTTTTAAATTATCAGGAATGATCAAGTTTTCTTTGTAAAATCTGGCATCTGCTTTTGCCGGGTCTGTGCTTCCGTAAGCCTGAACCCACGTCTGATAGAAATCAGAGGTAATAGCAGGTCCGTCTGTTCCGTTAGCTTTTGGAAAAGCGGCTAATGGATATTGACTTCCAGATAATGACCAATACCCTAATCTGTTGTGTGATGTATTAAGATCCTGACGCTGATCGATAGCAAAAATAAGTTCTTTATTAGAATGATTATTATCGTCAAAAATCGCAAAATATTCAGGAGATAAAGCAAATTTTCCGCTGTTGATGACCTTGTTGGTATATTCAATGACTTTATCCATATCCGTTGCAGAGAAGGAAGGTGTTCCGTAAGGATCTCTGTATACCGCGGCATTAAGATAAAGTTGTGCTAAAAATCCATTTACGGCAGCCTGAGACATTCTTCCCGGTCCTTTTGTATTATCAAGATCATTTACAACGGCAAGAAATTCACTTTCGATATAGCTGATGGCTTCTTGCTTTCTTAAAATCTGAGAATTCTCTCCTGCTGATTCCTTTTTAAATGCAATTCCCCAATAATCCAGCATCAGCATATTGTAATACGCTCTCAGTGCACGCATTTCGGAAAGTGCTTTAGCGGCATTAGAATCTGTAGAGGCAAGAGGCTGTAGCTTATCAATAGCTGTAACCGTTCTGGAAAGCATCAGCCTGAATGCATCCCAGGTCTGTTGTACAACAACATTGGTGGTTGTCGTAGTATGCTGATGAAGTTCAATATATTTTCCGCCGTCGTACCAGTCATTATTACTTCCTCTTGGAGGAAGAATTGCCTGATCCGAACTGATGAGCTGAAGACCATAGTTTTTTGTATGAGTGAATGCATCAGGAAGTGGACCATAAGCCGGTGCAAGTACAGATTCAACAATATTTGCTGCTTGTACTTCTAATGACTCATCAATAACCTGCTCTTCAAGGTTTGTGCATCCAATGGCTACCAATGCACTTAGACTTAATATAGAGATTAAAAATTTATTTTTCATTGTTTTCTTTTTTAGATAATTAATTAAAATGCTACGTTCACACCGAATACAAAGCTTCTTGCTTTAGGGTAAGTGGTATAATCAATTCCGAAAGACTGGATTCCTCCCTGAGAAAGACCTGTATTGATTTCCGGATCAAATCCTGAATATTTGGTGATCACAAATAGATTCTGAGCGGTTACCGAGAACCTGATGTTTCTGATGTGTTCACCGATTCCTAACACTTTAGGGTTAAGGCTATATCCTAAGGTAGCATTGTTTAATCTGAAGAAATCTCCTTTTTCAAGGTATCTTGTAGAGATCACATTGGTGTTGTTGGCACTTTCGTTAGAAAATTGTGTGGCAACATCGGTAGTATTATTTGACAATGCCAATCTACCTCTTGAGAATAAAGTAGAAGCGGTATTATTGTAAATCATATTTCCGGCAACTCCGTTGAAATTTAATCCAAGATCAAAGTTTTTATAGGCTGCTTTCAGATAGATATTGTAGGTGAAATCCGGCAATGCGCTTCCGGCAGCTACTCTGTCGTTATCTGTAATAATTCCGTCACCGTCTACATCTCTGAAGATATTGGTTCCGTTTGAATTTAATCCTAAAAACTCTCTTACATAGAAAGTCCCGATAGGCTGTCCGTTAATATACCCGTTAATCACTGCATTGGTCGTTCCCGGTCCCTGCGCTTCACCTGTAGAAATTACCCGATAAGGAGAATCTTTTACTTTATTTTTAATGAAAGAAGTATTTCCTCCGATGCTGTAGGTAAATTCTCTGTTAGGATTACTGTTATAATTTAAAGATATTTCATAACCTGTATTGTTGATGGTCATATTCGGGATATTCTTCCACATCGTAGGAGCCGGTTCGATCGGGTCTACAGGGTTGATTTCCATAAGGATATTATCGGAAACTTTTCTGAAGAAATCTATACTACCTGTTAATCTGTTATTTAAAACCCCGAAATCTAAACCAATATTGGTTTGCGTGGTAACTTCCCACTGAAGATCCGGGTTGTCTACTCTTACCAGATAAACTCCTACAGGATAATTTCCACTGTCGTTCAGAGGGTAAGTTGCCTGTGCAGTTCCGTTGGAATCAGCTTTATAGCTTCTTTTGGTAATTTTACTCGGGATTTCCTGATTTCCTGTTCTTCCCCAGCTTGCTCTCAGTTTTAAATTGCTGATGGTACTTACATTAGCCAAAAATTCTTCTTTACTGATATTCCATCCTGCGGCTACTGAAGGAAAAATCCCGTAACGGTTGTTTTCTCCGAATTTGGATGAACCGTCTGCTCTTAAAGTTGCTGTTAAAAGATATTTGTCTTTATAATCATAATTTACCCTTCCAAACCAAGACTGTAACTCATTTTTATTAGCGATAATAGATGTAGTCTGGTTAGCTGCTCCTGCCGCCGGAATCTGATATTGAGGTTCAATTCCGTTGATTGGGAAATTCTGATAATACCATCCTCGTGACGTAAGCATTAATCTTTGATATGAATGTCCTGCCATTACATTAAAATCATGGCTGTTGATTTTAAATTTGTAGGTTAAAGTATTTTCTACAAGCGTATTATTGTTGGCATAGGTACTTAAATTTAAAGTTCCGATTTCCAGAGGAATAGCATGCGGCATATTTTGAATCACTCTTTCTGCGGAAGAATAATCTACGCCTAAGTTTAATTTATACGTTAAACCTTTAATAATTTCTACTGATGGCGAAAAATTGGCTAATATTCTGTTGTTTGTTGTAAAATCTTTGTAAATATCGCGACGGATAAGCGGGTTGAAAGCTCCATTGTTGAAAACCGTTGTGGGAGCTCCATTGGTGTATGCTGGATAAGTAGGATTCCATGTTAGCATACTGTTAACGACACTGCTTGCGTCCGGTCTGTTATTTTCCGTCCTTGTTCCGTTTAGATTGAAGTCGATATTTACTCTGCCATCAAAAGCTTTTTGTGAAACATTTACACGCCCGGAATATCTTTTTAAATTACTGTTGTAAAGAATTCCTTCCTGATCTTCATAGCCTAAAGCTGCATAATAATTAGAATTCTCTGTGGCTCCAGATGCCGAGAAATTGACGTTCTTTGAAACGGCCGTTCTTGTCAGTTCGTCCTGCCAATCGGTATTTCCACCCATATCATCCAGTTTTCCGCCTATCGCCGTAACCTGTCTTCTGAATTCGTCTGCACTGAATACATTCATTTTATTGGCAAGGCTGGAAATGGTAAGGTTGGACGAAAGATTCATCTGGGTTCTTCCTTTTTTACCTTTTTTAGTCGTAATGACAATAACCCCGTTTGCTGCTCGTGCTCCGTAGATTGCCGCAGCCGAAGCATCTTTCAGAACATCAATGGATTCAATATCCTGAGGATTGATAAAGTTCATCGGGTTGTTGGCAACTCCTGTATTGCTGTTATCGATCACAAAACCGTCGATTACATACAATGGAGTAGTTCCCGAACGCAAACTTCCCACCCCTCGGATGACAATATTTTGGTTGGCTCCCGGTTCACCGCTCACATTGGCAACATTTACCCCGGCCACTTTTCCCTGCAGCAACTGTCCTACGTTGGCAACCAGACCTTTGTTGAAATCTTCACTTTTTACAGATCCTACAGATCCGGTGACATCAGATTTTTTCTGAGAACCGTACCCGATCATGACTACTTCTTCAATATCAGTGAGTTTGCTTTCACTCTTAATGGTGTCGGATTTTTTCTTTTGTGCAAATGTTAAGCTGACACAGCCCATCAAAACAGTAGGCACGAGGTAAATACGCTTCATTCCTTAATTATTTTCGTGCAAAATTAGGGGCAATGAAAGCCAACTTTCGTTAAATTACCGTTAAGTAACCGATTTTTAAAATTAACAAAATGTAAATTTTGTTGCGAAAAATTAAATTTAGGTGAATTAATTGTTAAATGATTTTATGTAAACGTCTTTTGATAAGCGAATTACTTGTTAATATTGGTTTTAATGATTTTAATTCCACTATTTGAGGTTGATTATTTCTGTAATTTTGCCCGTTGTTTTTGAAAATAATTAATTATTAAAATAATAATCATTATGAATTATGTTTGTAAAAACCTTAATTTTAAAGGGTTTGTGGTTCTTTTTATGCTTCTTTTTGAATCATTAATCTGTGCTCAAAGTCAGAAACCTGTCAATATTATTTTCATGATCGGAGACGGAATGGGGGTATCGCAGGTAACTTCCGCCTTCTATTTTGGAGAAGGAAAACCGAATTTTCAGAATTTTAAATATGTAGGGCTGTCAGAAACGTCCAGCACCAGTGACAGGATCACAGATTCGGCAGCAGGAGCAACGGCTTTATCAACCGGACAGAAAACCTATAAAAGAGCCATTGGGCTGGACAAAGATTCTGTAGCGATCCCGACTATTCTGGAGCAACTTCAGGATAAAGGTTACAAAACCGGACTGGTAAGCTTAACGAGTATAACCCATGCGACTCCGGCTTCTTACTATGCGCATGTAAAAGACCGTGATCTGCATGAAGATATTGCATTAGACTTCATAAAGTCAGATGTTGATTTTGCTGCAGGCGGAGGACTGAAATTTTTCAATAAAAGAAAAGATAAAAAAGATTTACTGAAAGAATTAACTCAAAAAAATTACAGAATAGATACCGCTTCTCTCTCAAAACCTATTTTGAGGAAGAAAAATCTTTATCTGATGGCGCAGGATGAGCTTCCCAATAAAGTGCAGGGGCGAAAAGATTTTCTTCCTGAAGCTACTCAGATTGCCCTGGATTTCCTTTCCCAGAAAGATCAGCCGTTTTTTCTGATGGTGGAAGGTTCGTTCATCGATTGGGGTGGGCATGCCAACGACGCTAAAATGATGGTGGAAGAGGTGCTGGATTTTGATAAAACAATCGGTGTGGTGATGAATTTTATTAAGAAAAATCCGAACACATTATTGGTGGTGACGGCCGATCACGAAACGGGAGGCGCAAGCATCGGAAAATTCATGGAAAAAGATCCGAATAGCGGAAAAATGAAAGAAGTGAAGGATAAAGTTCAGATCAATTTTATTGATGGGCAGCATACGGCGGCTTTGGTTCCTGTTTTTGCGATGGGGAAAGGTGAGGAATTGTTTTCGGGAGTATATCCAAATCATACGATCTATCACAAATTGGTTGAGGCGTTGAAAAAATCAGGAGTTAATATTAAGTAAAGATGAGTATGTTTTTAAGTCTAAGAAAAATAAGCCTTACGGTGGCAATAACGGTCGGAAGTTTGGCTTTTGCACAGAATTATTCGGCACATTCGCATAACGATTACGAACAAAAAGTACCTTTCTGGTATGCTTTAGGAGCTGGCGCAACATCCATTGAGGCTGATGTTTATCTGGTTGATAATGAATTATACGTTTCGCATGAAAAGAAGGACATCTACAAACAAAGAACTTTTGATAATCTGTATTTAAAGTCTATTGAAAAAGCGCTGGAACTGGGGATTATTAAAGATCAGCCGATCCAGATTTTGGTTGATCTGAAAACGGAAGGAGAATCTACTTTAAAAAAGATTGTTGCCGAGATTTCAAAATATCCTAAAATTACGGCTCAGAAAAACATAAGCTTTGTCATTTCGGGAAATAAGCCGTCTCCTGAAAAGTTTACCGCTTATCCTGATTTCATTCAGTTTGATTATCAATCATTGCAAAATCTTACGCCACAGCAATGGCAGAAAGTAGGTTTGCTTAGCTTAAATTTTAAAGATTATTCTGTCTGGAACGGAAAAGGCGGGCTGACAGAAGAAGATCTTCCCAAAGTGACCGAAGTCATTAAAAAAGCGAAATCTTTCAAAAAACCGTTCAGATTCTGGGCAATTCCGGACGGGAAAACGTCATGGGAATTTTTTGCGCACGCCGGAGTAGATTTCATCAATACCGATCATCCGAAAGAATGTGCAGAATATCTTAAAAATTTAGACAAAAGAACTTTTAGGAATACCTTAACAAGCGAAGTATATCAGCCTAAATTTTTATATGAAAACAAAAATATTCCGGTAAAAAATGTTATTCTTTTGATTGGTGACGGAAACGGTCTGTCGCAGATTTCGTCTTCTGTTCTGGCGAATAAGGGGCAATTGACTTTAACCCAGCTTAAAAATATCGGATTAATTAAAACCACGGCTGCAGATAATTTCACCACGGATTCCGCGGCCGGAGCCAGCGCTTTTGCGACAGGAAAGAAAACCAAAAACCGTTTTATTGGTGTAGATCCTTCAGGAAAAGCAGTTCCGAATATGACGGAGATTCTTTCTGAAAAAGGCTTCAGTACAGGAATTATTACAACAGATGAAATTGTAGGTGCCACACCTTCTGCCTTTTATGCCCATCAAAAAGACAGAGGAATGGAAAAGGAAATCGCTAGTGACTTGGTGAAATCCAGGCTGAACTTTTTTGCGGCAGGAGGAAAATCCAAAGTTTCCGGGCTGAATAATTTTCAGGTTGCCGAAAATGCTAAAGAAATTGCGGACAATACAGCAGAACGTTTGGCTTATTATTTCTCTGATAACGGTGTTCCACAGATATTGAAAGGTCGTGGGAATCTTTTGGCAGAAACGGTAGAAAATGGTCTTGAATTTTTAAAAAATAAGAAAAAGCCATTCTTCATGATGATTGAAGGGGCACAGATTGATAGCGGAGGACACGCCAATAATGTCGGAACGATAGTCACTGAAGGAATTGATTTTGACCGGGCAATTACCAAAGCCATTCAGTTTGCAGACCAGAATCCGGGAACTTTAGTCGTGATCACAGCAGATCATGAAACAGGTGGTTTCAGCATTCCGCATGGTGATATGGCGACAAGTACTATCGAAGGAGATTTTACGACAGACGATCATTCAGCGACATTAATTCCTGTATTTTCTTACGGTTCCGGAGCCGAAAATTTTACCGGAGTCTATGAAAATAATGAGATTTTCCATAAAATATTAAAATCTTTAAAAATAAAATAATTGGAGCTGAGCCCAATATTTGATTGGAAACATCTGCAGATCTGCGGGTGTTTTTTTATTTTAATGGAAGTTTAAACCTTTGTATAATCACATCAGTCACATTAGATTTTAAAATGATCATTACACTGCATATCAGAACACATCAGTTTCTGAAAGTCTTTGATTTTCTATCTTATGTGATCTTTATTTTTTCCAAGCTTAAATTAAAAACTAATGTGACTGATATGATTAAATTTAAAATATTTAAACAGACTTATTATAAAAATAGCGCTATTTAATAATAAACGGCGCTATTGTTTTCTAAAGTTTTGATAAAATTTTATTCGAAATTCTTCACAAGAACCCAACCTGTGTATCTTGTGATTGTCTGTGCTTTGTTTGGTTCCGTCCAGCTTATTTCGTACCAGTATGTGGCTGTTGATACCTTTTTACCGAACATTGTTCCGTCCCATTTATAGCCGTTGAATTTTTTGGCTTCATGAATTTTATTTCCGTATCGGTCATAAATATTGAAGATCAGATTCTGTTTATAGGCTAGCTCAGAGTAATCTAAATAATCATTTTTCAGGTCTCCGTTAGGGGTAATTGCATTGATCAGATTAGGAACGGTAACTGTAATATGGGTAGGTTCACAATTATAATAATCTTTTACAAAAATTTTATTTTCTCCTCTGGGTACGTTGGTGAAAATATTGGATTCCTGCCAGTTCACACCGTCTGATGAATACAGATAAGGAGCTCTTCCTCCGATAACATTTACCGTAATCGTATTGTTTTTGATTTCAATGCTGGAAATGACAGGTTGTACAGCTACCAGAACTTTTACATTCTGAATGATATAACATCGTTCTTTGCTCAGCTTTACTGAATATTCTCCTGCTGATACTAAAATGGACTGTGTGGTTTCGCCTGTGCTCCATTCGTAACCATCATAACCCGGGCCGGCATCCAATATTGTTTTATCTCCGATACAGATAATTTTATCCTGTAATAAAGCAGAACTTGGTGTTTGTATAACAACCAGTGAAATTTCTGTAACGCTGTAACATCCTTTTGAATTGATCACTTTTACATAGATTGTATTGCTGGGCGAAATATAATTGGTCGGGCTGATTTCATTGGTTTGGTTATTCAGATCCGTCATTGTCGCATAGTACTTCTTTACAACACCCGGATGTGATGTGATCACGGCATCTTCAAGGTTGAATAGAGCGGTATTGGGATTGGTAATTAAAGCACATGATTTTAAAACAGCTTTATTGACCACAGGAGTAGGATCTACACTCAGATGTACCGTTACCTGTTCACAGTTTAATGTAGGGACATCGCTGCAAAAATGGAAAACCAATGCATCATCACCAATAAATCCGGAATTCGGAGTATAGGTAACCACGCCTGTAGCAGGATTTATTGTAGCGGTTCCGTGAGTGGGGGAAACATCAATGGTTATTGTCCCCAAACTTACCGCAGGATAGGTTGGATTACTGAACTGAGGAGTTATTGTTACTTGATTTTCGCAAACAGTTAAATTTTTTACCGTTTGGATATAGCAGGATTCTACCACATATTTGAGTGTCGTGGCAGAGCAGCTTCCCATAGTAACAACCACTGTATAATCACCGCCCTGAATTGGTGCGTATGTGTTTGAATGGGCTCCGGCAATCGGATTGTTATTAAGATACCATTGATAAGATTCAAAATGATCATCAACTTCTAAAACAATTCCGGGAGCGCAGTCACCGCTT
Source organism: Chryseobacterium arachidis (assembly GCF_900129245.1). Classification (GTDB taxonomy): domain Bacteria; phylum Bacteroidota; class Bacteroidia; order Flavobacteriales; family Weeksellaceae; genus Chryseobacterium; species Chryseobacterium arachidis. The sequence goes on along the minus strand of NZ_FQUT01000011.1, from coordinate 143,604 downwards.
TTTTTAGAAATCACGGGCATTGAAGAAAACCCTGCAAAATAGCCTCCGTAGCTCAAGGTGTTGTATCCTCCGTTTATTCCGGCTGTTACTGCTTTGGTAGACGCAATTGTAACATTCCCTGCTATTCCGGTAATGGCATAAGTTTCCCATAAAGTATTTCCGGTGAGAGGAAAAGGCCCCTGACCCGGAGTAGTGGGATTGCTGTTTATGGTGACAGTTGCTCCCGCTTCTGTTAAAACATTGAGCTTAACTGTATTGGTGGAGCTAAAAATAGCCATTTCATTAATTTTACCGATTTCATCAATTTTTTTAGGCAAAAAACAATTGAGCGGAGGCATGTAATTATATCCTCCTGAGCCGGCAGTCTGCGCTCCGACCAATTGGTAGAGGTATACGTTCTTAGTCGTTCGTATATACATATTGTAATGCTCGCTGCCCTGGTCGATATAGCCGCTGTTTAAAATTCTGTAAAATTCTCCTTCGTTAATAACTGCAACGGGTAAACCTCCGTCATTCAGATAAATTTCTGTATTGTCTTCTGTAGCAACGATAATTCCGCCTTCTTTATCATAATGATTGGTTTGTGGAGTAAGACTTCTTACCATGGCAAACTCGTTTCCCAAACGTTCTACCGGAACCGACTGATCCAGAATAAGATCGTTTCCGAAATTATTAGCACCTATACCTGTTGTAACGTTTGAATTGCCATTAGTGACGGATATTGGTTTTGTGGAAGTGATTTTGGCTCCGATAAACCCCGACTGATTGGCTGTTATATTTCCTGTTCCTACCAGCAGGTAAGATTGCCCTTTATTTAAAATAAATGTAATTGACGGAGGTGGAGCAGGATTATTAATAAAGCTAACGCTGGGATCGTAGCCGGTAACCGTTACTTCGGTGTTGTCTTCGGTAGCAAGAATTCCTGTTGTAAAATTAGATTCCGAACTATTTGAGCCAATGGGTACAGCTGCGGCATAAAATTTTTTGCCTAAGCCTGCTTTTCCTTTTGAAGTAACAAATTCTCCGTGCGCAGGATCACATATCCTTAATGATACATAATAAGGTTTGTCTGCTTTGGTATAAACTCCCAGGTTAATAGGAGTTGCAGCACTAAGAACATCGGTTGTATTGATATACTGAGAGGCTAAAGCAAAATACTGAGGATCTCCTTTACTGATCGTTACAGTACCAATAACTGTATTATTGCTGTAAATTGTAACTTCAAAAGGAGTCATAGAATCTGTTGAAAAGTACAATCTGTGCCCGTAATAGGTAGGACTCGGCCCATGATGAGAATCAAAATAAGGGGCGAACCAATGATCGGTATCTCTCTGGGCGGAAATTCTCGAAATAGTGAATAGAAAGAGTAAAAAAAAGTAAAAATGTTTTTTCATAAATATGGTTATAGTTTTGTAATGGTTTAAACAGACCGATAACTTTAGGTAACGGTCATCTGATATTTGTAAATAATAAATAATCAGAATGTTAAATATATTACAAAACCTTCATATTTGCAAATGGAGATGTAGAAGGAGGTAAAGAAAAAATTGTTTTTTTTGTTCTGGAAGGCGTTGTAGCAGAGATTTAAAGTATTTTTAAATTTCATCACATATCTCACAGAAGATTTTAAAAATAATCATCAAATTATACAAAAGAATATTAATTTCTGAAAATCATAGATTTTCTGCCTGATGTTATCTGCTGTTTTTTAAACTTAAAATGGCAAACTCAATAGTTTCTGAAGCAGGGAAATATATCACTTTTCCAAAAATGATTTCTTAATTAAAGGAATATCAAAAATCACTTAATTAATTCATTATAAAACAAAAAAATAAGTGATTTTTGATAAAGATATGGGTATTAATAATAGTTAAAATATACAGGTAATGTATTAAAACAACCTATTATGCAAAGACCTCAAAGCTTCAATTTTATAAGAAGATGAAATCAGTAAGGAAATATTATTTTCGCTTCCGCCGTAAGAAATCATTCTTATCGGGATGTGTTTTACGGCTTCAGAGACGATAGTTGCATAGCCGTGATTGTTTTTTCTGAAATCTCCTACGATACAGACAATAGACTGTTCATTATCAATTTCAACAGCTGCAAACAGTTCTAATTCTTTAACAATTTCAGACAGATATTCAGTTTGATCAATCGTAAGCGACACCGCAACTTCAGAAGTCGTAATCATGTCGATCGGAGTTTTGTAGCGTTCAAAAACTTCAAAAACTTTTCTCAGAAATCCGTATGCCATCAACATTCTGGAAGACTGAATACGAATGGCAGTGATTCCGTCTTTGGCTGCAATGGCTACAATCTGATTTTGGTTGGTAGTTTCTCCAGAAATCAATGTCCCCAATGCGCTTGGGTTCATCGTATCTAATAATCTGACCGGAACATTGTATTTTCTTGCCGGGAAAACGCTTTGAGGGTGAAGGATTTTTGCTCCAAAATAAGACAATTCTGCAGCTTCATCAAAACTAAGATTAGCAATAGATTTTGTATTCTGAACATATCTCGGATCATTGTTGTGGAAGCCATCAATATCTGTCCAGATCTGGATTTCCTCCACTTTCAGTGCTGCTCCCAACAGTGAAGCTGTGTAATCTGACCCTCCTCTCTGAAGATTATCAATTTCACCTTCGGCATTTGTACAAATGTATCCCTGGGTGATAAATAGATTTTCTTCCGCATATTTTGCAATTTCCGAAGCGGCATGTTCTCGGATATAATCAATATTTGGCTCTTTATCTTCATCAATCAACATAAAATCTAAAGCGGATAGTAATACAGAAGGAACTTCTATTTCCTTTAAATACAAGTGAAATAAAGTGGTGGACAAAATTTCCCCCTGGGCCAGAATAATACGTTCTGCACTTGAGCCGAAGTTTTTATTTTTAAATTGATAGAATAAATCGAATATTCTGTCGATAAAAGCTAATGCTTCCAAAATGCCCTCTTCTGTTTTAAATAAATCATTGACGAATTTTTTGTATTTGCTGTATAGTTCATCAATATGCTGGTAAGCTGCTTCAATATCTTTATTTGCATACAATGCTGATAATTTTACCAAGTCGTTGGTCGTTCCGGAAACAGCCGATAAAACAACCAGATGTTTATCCGTTGCCTGAGATCTGATAATGGGTAATAACTGCTCGATTCTTTCCGGGCTTCCTACTGAAGTGCCTCCAAATTTTAATACTTTCATTATAGTTTATATTGTTAAATAATTTCCAAAAAAAAGAGCTTGTCGTGATGACAAGCTCCTGATGTATTTTAGTTTCTAACCAAAGGAAAATGACTCACGACGTTCGGCGTAAGTTCTGTTTCTTTCCCTTTTTTAAGCTAGATAATATCATTTCTAATTTTTGCTGGGCAAATATACATATTTTCATAATATACAATAAAAATTTTTCAAAAAAAATTAAAGTTCACTGGTGTTTGACTTCAAAAAGGATCTGGCTGAATATTTTTATTTTAAATAATTTTCATCCTTATTTTAAACCTTTATCAATAACTCTGAAAATCTTAAAATTATACCAAAAAACCTTTTAGATTAAATTTTATTTCTACATTTGTCAGATGAATTTTCTAAAACTGCTACTAACAATCTATTTCATCGTACTTTCTGTAGTGCCTTGTAATGATGTTCATGCGCAGTCTCCGGATAATTCAAAAGAATCTTACGGTGTTTTAATCAATTCAGACGATAATCACTCCAAAGACCAGGGAGATATCTGTTCTCCGTTGTGTACCTGCAACTGTTGTCAGATAACGGTTGCTTCTTTTAAAATGGATTCTTTACTGTCTTCCCCTCAAAAGACAACCGAGTATTTCTCAAACAAAATTCATTTTCAGAAAAACGATTTTGCTTATTTGGTGTACAACCGGATTTGGCAACCTCCTAAAATTTAATTTTTTATTGATTTGATGGGAGACCTGTGTCTTTCATCCATTTGTCGTGGAAGCTTTGCAATACCATTGCAACGTATTTCCGTTCATTTTTTGTCGTTCATTATTCATCTTTTTTGAGATGAAATAATTGTGACATTCAATAAAAATTAAATTCAATGTTAAATAATATCATACGATTTAGCATCAGGAATAAAATTATCATTGGGATAATGACCTTGATGCTGGTCATTTGGGGGACCTGGAGTGCCACCAAACTACCGATTGATGCCGTGCCTGATATCACAAACAATCAGGTTCAGATTATTACCGTCTGTCCAACACTTGCCGGACAGGAAGTGGAACAGTTAGTCACATTTCCCATCGAACAGAGTATTGCCAACGTTCCGGATATTGAGGAAACCAGGAGTATTTCCCGATTCGGACTGTCTGTCATAACCGTTGTTTTCAAAGAAAATGTGAACATTTATTTTGCCCGTCAGTTAATCAGCGAGCAATTAAAACAGGCTTCCGAAGAAATTCCAAAAGGGGTCGGAACTCCTGAAATGGCGCCTGTAAGCACTGGTTTGGGCGAGGTTTATCAATACATTCTCCATCCCAAAAAAGGAAGCGAAAAAAAATACAGCAGTAAAGACCTTCGAACAATGCAGGACTGGATTGTCCGAAGACAGCTTAACGGAACACTCGGCGTTGCAGAAATCAACAGTTTTGGCGGGGAGTTAAAACAATATGAAGTTGCGATTAACCCGAACCGTCTGAAAGCAATGGGAATCAGTATTACTGATATTTTTACGGCTTTAGAAAAGAATAATCAAAATACGGGCGGTGCTTATATTGATAAAAAACCTAACGCTTATTTTATTCGTGGAATCGGGATTGTAACCTCGATTGAAGACATTAAAAATATTGCCGTAAAAAATGAAACAGGAAGCGTCCCTATTTTTATAAAAGATGTTGCCACTGTGGGGCTTGGTCACGCTGTCCGTTACGGAGCTTTGACATATAATGGTGAAGTTGACGCCGTTGGAGGTGTTGTAATGATGCTGAAAGGAGCAAACAGTAATGAAGTTGTAAAGAGTATAAAAGATAAAATCCCAACCATTCAGAAATCGCTTCCGGCAGATGTCGTGATTGAGCCGTTTTTAGACCGAACAGATTTGGTCGGAAGAGCAATCAATACCATTGAAAAAAACTTAATTGAAGGGGCATTAATCGTCATTTTTGTCCTTGTCCTTTTTCTTGGAAATTTAAGAGCGGGATTGATTGTCGCATCAGCCATTCCACTTTCATTATTATTCGCTTTAGGAATGATGAACGTTTTTGGAGTAAGCGCCAATCTGATGAGTTTAGGAGCAATCGATTTTGGTTTGATTGTCGACGGAGCCGTAATTATTGTTGAAGCAACATTACATCATTTAGGGTTAAGAAAAACCAATACAATCCTTACCCAATCTGAAATGGATGAAGAGGTTTTCCTTTCTGCATCGAAAATTAGAAGCAGTGCTGCATTCGGAGAAATCATCATCTTAATCGTTTACATTCCAATCTTAACTTTGGTTGGTGTTGAAGGAAAAATGTTCACACCCATGGCAAAAACAGTAGGATTTGCCATTTTGGGAGCATTGATTTTATCATTAACCTATATCCCGATGATGAGCGCATTGTTTTTGTCTAAAAAGCCAATGAACGAAGTAACTTTTTCGGACAAAATGATGAATAGGCTCCAGAAAATTTATCAGCCTTTACTCGAAAGATCTTTAAAGATAAAATATTGGTTTGTAGGAATAACGGTTGCACTATTTGCCATTTGTCTTTTGCTTTTTAAAAATATGGGAGGCGAATTTATTCCTCAGTTGCAGGAAGGTGATTACGCTTTTCACTGCATTCTTCCACAAGGAAGTTCACTGAGCCAAAGTATTGAAACCTCGATGCAGGCGTCAAGAATTATTAAACAGTTTGATGAGGTTAAAATGGTGGTCGGAAAAACCGGAGCAGCAGAAGTTCCGACCGACCCGATGCCACCTGAAGCATCAGACCTGATTGTCGTTTTAAAACCTCAGAAAGATTGGAAGACAAAAAAATCCTATGAAGAATTAGCCGATGAGATTTCAGAAAAATTAGAAAATATTCCGGGAGTTTTCTTTGAGAAAAATCAGCCAATCCAAATGCGTTTTAATGAATTAATGACCGGAATTCGACAGGATGTTGCCGTGAAAATTTTTGGTGAAAATTTAGATTCTTTGACAATTTATGCGGACAGAACCGCTAAAGTCATTCAATCAGTAAAAGGTGCAACTTCGCCACAAATCGAACGGGTAAGCGGTCTCCCTCAAATCAATGTGGAATATGACAGAACCAGAATGGCAAATTATGGTTTGAATATCGAAGATGTGAATAATGCGGTAAGTATGGCTTTTGCAGGGAAATCTGCGGGGCAGGTTTTTGAAAATGAAAGACGGTTCGATTTGGTTGTACGTCTCGACAGTCTGAACCGAACTAATATTGATGATGTCAATAACCTGATGATTGCCACGAATTCCGGCGCACAGATTCCTCTTTCTCAGGTGGCAAATATCAGTTATAAACTCGGTCCTGCGCAAATCAGCCGTGAAGCGGGGAAACGCAGAATTGTGATTGGTTTTAACGTAAAAGACCGTGATGTGCAAAGTGTCGTTGAGGAAATTCAACAAAAATTAGATGAAAAAGTCAGGTTACCTTCCGGATATTATTTCACCTATGGTGGTCAGTTTGAGAATTTACAGGCAGCGAGCAAAAGATTGATGATTGCCGTTCCGGTTTCTTTGTTGTTGATTTTCCTGCTGCTATATTTCACATTCCATTCTTTCAAACAGGCAGCTTTGATTTTTACGGCCATTCCGATGAGTGCAATTGGTGGTGTTTTCGCTTTGTTACTTAGAGATATGCCATCCAGTATCAGTGCGGGAATAGGGTTTATTGCTTTATTTGGAGTTGCTGTCCTCAATGGAATTGTGTTGATTGGAACTTTCAACCAACTTGAAAAAGAAGGTGAAACCGATATTCTGAAACGAGTAGTGGAAGGAACAAAAACCCGATTAAGACCGGTTTTAATGACAGCAACGGTCGCTTCATTAGGATTTTTACCAATGGCAATTTCTACGGGAGCAGGTGCGGAAGTTCAAAAACCTTTGGCGACGGTTGTCATCGGAGGTTTGGTCACAGCGACTTTCCTCACTTTGTTCGTTTTACCGATGCTCTATATTATTTTTAATTCTAAAATCAATTTTAAAAATTTTAAATCTAAAACTGCTACAACCGTAATTATTTTTGGGGGGATATTCGTCGGACAAAATTTTAATGCTCAACAGGGAAATCCTTTGACGGTTCAGCAGGCAACTCAGATAGCTTTGGAAAACAGTTATCTAATAAAATCGAAGGATTTAGATATTCAATCATCTGAAGCTTTGAAACCGACATCAAAAGAACTTCCGAAAATGAATGTTGATGCACAACTGGGACAATACAATTCGAGAAAATTCGATCAGTCGTTTGCGATTTCTCAGACGATTCCGTTTCCTACTTTGTTTAAAGCAAGAAAAGAATTGATTAATGAACAAATCAAAGGAAAGCAAATCAACAAGGAGATTTCGGTAAATGAATTGGCAAAACAAGTGAGATCCTATTATTATCAGATTGAATATCTGCAATACAACCAATCAAAACTGAAAAATTTAGACAGTTTGTACAATGATTTTATCCGGATTGCAACGGTAAGATTTAAAGCGGGAGATATTAAGAAAATTGAAATTAATACTGCTGAAACTCAAAAAGACGAGATCAATTTATTGTTGAAGCAAAATGAAGTATATCTGGCAAATGCTTACAAAAATTTAAAAGCAGTTTTAAACACCTCAGAAGATATTGTGGTTCCGTCTGACCAAAATTATCAACCTTTAAAAGCAGATTACGTTTTAGACAGTTTGACAATTGCGAAACATCCTTTGGTGAAAGCTTTGTATCAGGAAATGGAAATTGCGGAAAAGAATAAAAATGTCGAAAAATCACAGGGACTTCCTGAATTCACAATCGGTTACACCAATCAATCGTTGATTGGCTTTCAGAATGTGAATGGAATGGAACAGTATTTCAATGGTGGAAACCGTTTTCATTCGGCAACAATCGGTGTCTCGATTCCTTTGACTTTTGGGGCAACAAAGGCGAGAATGCAGTCTTTTGATTATCAGAAACAGATGGCGGAATCAAATGCAAAATTCCAGCAAAAACAATTAGAAGCACAATTGGAAAATGCTTTGAACCAATATCAGCAAAACGTAAAACAGTATGAATATTACGTAAATCAGGCAATTCCTAATGCTGAAAAAATTACAAAAGCCGGACAGCTGGGATACAAAACAGGAGAAATCTCTTATGTGGAATATCTTTTCGCTTTACAGACGGCAACCAATATTCAGTTAAAATATCTGGAATCGATTCAGCAGGTGAACGAATCCGTTATTGTCATTAATTCAATTATAAATCAATAAAAATGCAAATTAAATATAAAATCATCGCGTTAGTATTCATCTCACTTTTCGCCATGAGTTGTGGGAAAAAAGAGCAAGAAAAAAGTGAAATTAAAACCGAGCAATCGGAAGAAAATCACGACGAAGCTCCTCAAACCATTGCAAAATTAACCGAAGAACAAATGAAATCTGTAGGTGTAACTTTGGGAACGGTAGAAATGAAAGAACTGACTTCAACCATCAAGGCCAATGGTTTGTTGAGAGTTCCGAACAATAAAAAAGCAACCGTAACATCTTTGTATGGTGGAGTTATTCAGACCATTAAAGTTCAGATAGGAGATTTTGTAAGAAAAGGTCAGGTTTTGGCGACGATCAGTAATCCTGAATACCTTCAGATTCAGGAGCAATATTTGACGGTAAACAGCAGAATTTCCTTTGCTGAGCAGGAATTCCGAAGACAGAAAGAATTGTTTGATAATGATGCCGGAGCGAAAAAAAATCTTCAAAGTGCCGATGCAGAGCTGAAAAGCCTGAGAACGCAAAGAGCTTCTCTGCAAAGACAGTTGCTGCTGATGGGAATCAGTCCGGGGAAAGTCACAAACGGAAATTTACGTTCAGGATTGGTCATCACTTCACCGATTAGCGGAACCATAAGCAATATCAATGCGCAGATTGGAAGTTATGTGGACGTTTCATCGCCGGTTTTGGATGTTATTGATAACCAATCGATTCATCTTGATCTGCAGGTTTTTGAGAAAGACTTACCAAAAATGAAAGTCGGACAAGTCGTTCATTTTAAACTCACGAATAATCCAGAAACGGAATATGATGCAAAAATTTACAGCATCGGTTCATCCTTTGAGAATGAAAGCAAAACAATTTCTGTTCACGCCAATGTTACAGGAAATAAAACAGGTCTGATTGACGGAATGAACATTACAGGGATTGTAAGCCTTGATAAAAGTACAACTCCAGCAATTCCCGATGAAGCGATTGTGGAAGCTGATGGAAAATATTATGTTTTTGTTCAGACGAATAAAAAAGCTGAGGAACATCACGAAGAAAATAATAAAGGCAAAGAAGAATCTCAAACAACAAATTTCGAAAAGATTGAAATCGTAAAAGGCTCTTCTGATATGGGTTATACAGCGATAACTCCAGTTACGCCAATTCCTCCAAATGCAAAAATTGTGGTGAAAGGAGCATTTTTTGTGAATGCAAAACTGTCTAATTCAGGGGAGCATGAACATTAATCTTGATGCCTCTTATAGCTCATTAAAATGGCGCTGACTATCTTTAGTTGGTGCCTTTGTTATTTGTAAACTTACCCGTACTTTAAATCACATAGATAATGTAAGGCATCTTTGTGAAAAGTGAAAGATAATTCATATTGATAATTTATAATTTCAGATTCCGGTTGAAAAATTAGATTTCTTTTCGAGAATTACAGGATTTAATTATCTGCATTTTTACAACGTACAGTACTTTAGGAAATAGACTGTCACAAACCTTTTAAGGTATTTGAATGAGATTTTTCAGAAAATGTGAATTGCATTGCGTTGGTGAAAGATTCAAAGTCTTTTTACTGGAAAATCCCGCCAGTGGTTGGATCCTATTACGACATCGGAATTTACAGAAACTGTGTGTCAATTCGGTAAAAGATTGAGAAAGTTTTTCGTTTTGTGAAAATCTTTTGAGCTGAAATGTTTTTATCAATGTTGACTGAATTATTAAATGTTAGAAAAGGATTATTAAAAAGAATTAAGAATATCAAAATTAAATCCCAAGCAAAGATGTTTTGCTTGGGATTCTTATTTAGCAATCTATATCAGAATTATCTTATTCAGATATTTTGTTTGCTGATGATCTTATTTTTTAATAAATTTTTCAGTGATGGTCGCTTTTGCTGTTTTAATTTTTATATAATAAACTCCGGTATTTAAAGAAGTTGTATTGATAGAAGATTGAGGAGAATTTAAACTGCCTCTTGTGACAAACTGTCCCGTAGAAGAATATATTTCAAAAGCCTGAAGATTTTCTTTGCTGTTGATGTTTAAAACTTCCTGAACCGGATTGGGATAAATCTTGATTCCTGCTTCAGCTGCTGTTTCCTCCACAGAAAGTGCACTGCAGGCAGATTTTGCCAATTTTGCCACAAAAAACTGAGATTTCCCACTGTTTCCCGTTGCGGTTAAAGTATTTATTCCGTCTGCCGGATCTGTAAATAATTGATTATGGAAAAAGCCTCCGACAATATAATTACCATCGTTATCAACAGCCACGGAAGTCAATTCATCCTGAAAACCAAAATTGCTCTGAATTTCATTGGTGCCAAGTACGGTTCCATCATTTTTATTAAAACGAATCAAAAGCGGATCGGCAAGATCATTCTGGGGTCTTGTCATGGCAAAATTTCCCCAAATGTCGGATCGGCTTCCTTTTACAAAAGCTAATTCATTTCCGTTAATGACCAGATTGCCTTTCATAAAACGGTACCCAACATTGTTATTCGGAGATAAGCTTTCTGCTATTTTTGCCCACTGAACGTTTCCGCCAGAACCCAATTTCATCACAAAAGGATTATATCCTGTATTCAATGGTAAAGGAAAATTATAGTTGCCAAAAGTTGCGATATCATTGGCTGTACCTCGGTAATAAAATCCGGAAAGGTAAATGTCAGAGTTGCTGTCTTTTACAAGACCAAAAATCTTGTCATCCTGAAGAGAAATGTTCGGAGTATAGAGCTCTCTTCTCCAAACTTCATTACCATTGGCTCCGTTGATGGCTAAAATAAATCCGTCATTATTAACCGGATTAGAATTGTATGAAACACTTGTAGGGGTTACTGGATTCAGGTTTTTAGATCCTGCGATATAATATTGGTTCAGGGTTTCATCATATAACATTTGTATTTTTCCTGCAGTCATTCCGGCTGTTAGATTTCCTGTGATCGGCAACAGCAAAGGATTTGCTTCCGGTGTCATGCTTCCTCCTGCAAAAGAAAATTTCACGAGGTAATACTGAAAAGTACTCACAAATGTGGAAGGCACTGTAATGAGCCCATTTAAATGGGTACCCGCTGTAAATCCTATGATGGCGTGTATATTCTTAGCATTGTCCATGCACCAGATTCCGTTGTCTGAAGATCTTAAAGCATAGTTTACAGCACCCTGTAAAGGTTTTTGCCATGCTAAAGAACCATCTGATGTATTATATTTCAGGAGAAATGCCGTATTAATCCCCGGGTCAGGATCAGGACTGTTATATCCGACTGCAACGATGGGCATTGAAATATTGGTATCAAAGTGTATTGGCGTGTAATTTGACGGTGCGCTGACGTTAGCCTGATTTACAACATTTACCATAATATACAACCCTCCGCTGTTATCAACCTCAAGTTTCCAGGCATGTTCCAAACTTCCATAGCCTCCGATAGTCTTGCTCCACCGTAGATTTCCCTGACAATCTGTTGAAAACAGCACAAGATCTCTTGCATTATAGCTCGTCACGGCTTGTCCGTCTATGGTTGGGGAACCTTCGAAAACAGTACTCAGATAGTAATGATTGTTTTGATTATCCACGACAACACTTCTTATCATTTCGTCGGTAGTGTCGGTAAAGCCCGTCCCACTCGAACCACTGTTGCCACCTCCTTGCTTGGCCCATTGCCATTGATAAGTCTGAGAAAATATAGAAAAGGGAATAAAAAGAAATAAAAGTTTAGAATAGATTTGGTTTTTCATATTAATAATTTGTTCGTGAATTTATAAAAATATAATGATTTATTCACAATGTGTTGATAAAAACTGAAGGTTGTACCAAGTACAACCTTCAGAATAATTTTAAAAGATTATTTTTTGAGGAGTTTTGCCTGTAATGGCTTATCTGTGGTGATCACATTTACGATATATACTCCTTGTAGCCATTGGGAAATATCAATATCAATTTTACCTGAACTTGATTTTAATTCCTGACGGTACTTTATTGTTCCGGATGTATCATGAATGGTTAACAATTTTGCTTTGATCTCAGTATTACCGGTGTCAAATGCAACCTGAACCTGATGTTGGGCAGGATTTGGTGTCAGCTGAATTGTTTTTATGGACTGCTGTCCTTCACTCATTTTAGATCCATACTTAGGAAACTCAATCGGTTCTTTTACTTCACATCCATAACCCTGCACCACAATTCCGTCCGTACCTCCAGGGAAGCTTGAATTTGGTGTGAACAGGAGAGGATTTGCCCACATATCATACATGCCACCGGCAGGTATTGTGATGGTAGACGGACTGTAAGTACCATATCCAGCTGAACTGGTGATGGTTAAAGTAACCGGGCTTGCTGCATAATTATAGATTGCACCATACACAATATAATTCGGGATGCCATTTCCTCTTACTCCTTCAATATGCACAGTAATTTTGCACGGTTCAAGCTTACATTTTTCAGGATTAGGATTTACGTTCATGGTTCCGCTGGTCAGTGTACATGGTCCCTGAGTAATTTGCAGATTGTAGTTTCCTGCCTGATTAATTAATAGAGGATAAATGAAATCATTAGTGCCGCTCTGAATATTCGCGTTGTTCAGTTGCCAGTGATGTCCATCATAAAGCCCTCTTGGCCCGATGATATACGAAGTTCCGTCTGGACATACATCGAAACATCCTGTAGGGAAAATCCACATCAGACTTTCAAGACTTTGAGGGACCTGAATATCATTTTCTACCGAGCATCCTGAAGGGGCAGTATATGTTACGCGGTACGCACCACCGTGATTCACTGTTATGGTCTGGCCTGTCATTCCGTTGCTCCAGTTATATTGTCCGTTGGAAGGTCCTGTAGCAGTAAGCTGAACCTCATAAGGCTGGCAGTTAAGTATTGTGTAACTTACACCGATCTGAGAAGGTGGATTGCTTACAGTAATGGTGAAGTTTTTAGAACTTTCACATCCAGGATCACTTGCCGGCCTTACTTTTAAGGTATATGTGTAGGTTCCTGCAGCCAGATTACCTGTGTTTAAAGTAATCGGATAAGGAGCGTTTGCCCAAGCCGTTACCTGAGAATTATTCTTCAGCCATTGGTACTGCAAGGTGTTGTCGGTTACAATTCCGTACAGGGTAGTAGATTGTCCCGCACAAATATTTGCAGTAGCTGATATGTTAACATAAGGCTTAGGTCTTACAGTAACTGCCACAGCTTGAGAGGCCAGATCATAAACTTTGCATCCGGTTGCTCCAACCAATACCGGCCAGTAATTTCCGGATCCCGTAGGTGTGAAGGTGCTGATGTTCGGTGCTCCTATCACTTCCTGATCTCCGTTCATCCAAATATATGAGCTTGGTGTTAAAGATCCGGCATTTACCTGATATGTTAATACAGGAACTACACCGCTGCCCTCACAAATATTGGTATTCATGGCAGTAATGAAACCACTGAAGTCTTCTTGATTCACAAAAGTATTTTGTGGTTGACTGGTGTAAACGCAGTTTTGCGGCGTGGTAACTTCAAGCACTACTTGCTTATTACCAAAATTATTTAATGAAATTTCGGCTCCGCCTCCTGATCCCGGAGGGGATACATACGAGGTTCCATCAAAATACCAACGGTATGTGTTAGCCGGATTATATCCAACTACATTCAGATTTATTGTTTCACCTTTACAGACGATAGGCGATAATCCCGTAAAGCTCAAATTAGGTGCAGGATCAATTACAAATGTTTCAGACACTGTACAAGGATAATTACCACCTGAAGCTAGTGTTAAGGTAAATGTATAAGTTCCCGGTGAAAGATTACTGTAAGTAACGGTCTGGCCATTTTGATTAGGAAGACCTGTTCCTCCAAATGTAAAATTGATGTTATTCTGATTAATATCAAATATCAGCGAATTGTTGTGCAGGGTAACGTCGAATGTACCATTGCTGCTGCATGACTGTGTAATATTGAATTTTGGCTGATAATGTTTTTTAATCTCAATAGTTTTACTGAACCAGCAGTTGCCGAATCGTAAACGGACGGTTACCAAATGCACTCCCGGAACATCCGTGGTAAATACCGCATTATTGGTACCTTGTCCGCTCAGAAGAGTCAATATCGAATTCGAAAGCCATTCTACCTGGTCGGGAGTTGCTGAATAAGATGCCTGGGCTGCCAGCGTATTGCATCCTGTCCAGTTGGCATTAACGGTGATTATAGGTTCAATTACTCCAAAACAGCTGGTATCTGCACATTTCTGTATGACAGTAACAGATTGTGATCTTACCCAGCAGTTGTTTCCGTCTTTAACTCTTACAAAATAAACTCCATACGGATCATTTCCCTGGATGGTGTAAGAATCTGATGCAGCCCCTGGTATTATTACATTATTCTTTCTCCATTCAAATACCGTTGAAGGGGTAAGCCCTGTTGAAATATTAGCATACAACGTATGAGGGATGTAATTATTAGGATCACAAATCTCTAAATTTGCGGTAGGTGTAATCGTAATTTTAGTTTCAGGATACACAATGAAGTTGGCATTTGCCGTAGGTTTATAAGTACAGTTAAATGCTCCATTGATTGTTACTGTTACAGTCTGTGTAATATTGGCTCCCGTGTTGTTCTGGATATATCCCGAATTGATAAAACTGTAATTCCCTGAAAGATTGAAAGGTTCAATATGTGGAGGAGAGCCGTTTGAAAATGTAAATGTTACATTTGTAGCGCTGGTGATTCCTCCCTGGTCAATTGTGAAACTTAGATTAGCTTCTCCCAGACAGATATTCTGAATATTGGTAAAGCTGACCACCGGAAGCTTATATAGTTTTACAGTATAATCGAAGAAAAACTCCTGTCCGCATTTTACTACTTTAAGACGAAGATTCGTGGTATCAATATTATTGGATATTTCATTAAAGTTGACAACGATTTGATTAGTTCCTTGCCCGGATACAAAACTACCAAAGTTAGGACTCGCAAAAGACCACTCCATTTGGTCTGCAACAATACCTCCCAGATCAGCCGTGAAAGTCATCGTAGAACTCGGGCAATAAGGGCCTACTGAAGCTGGAGTGATAATGGCAGACGGGATTGCCTTTTGTACCGCAAGTGTTAGCGGAGCAGATAAACATCCCAATGGATCCAACGATTTGTTTCGAACAGAAACCGTAAAACTGGTGGCTCCTACGTTAAAGATCACTGTAACACTCTGTCCTGAGTTGCTTCCCTGAATACTTCCATTGGTAACTTCCCAAACAGGAACGGTTCCAGGTGCTATAGTGCTTAGAGTATATACATAAGGTACACCTGCGCAAACTTTTAATTCACCTGTAATATTTCCGGATGGAGCAGGTGGTGTTGCTACTACTTTTACAATTTTAGGCTCACCGGTGCAGCCTCCTGGTTTAGTTGCTGTGATCATATATACACCAGCACTAGAGAATAGGTAATTGGAAAGTGCCGTTGCAGGAGTAGGCGAGGTATAAAGTACCGTGTTATCTTTCGTCACCTGCCAGATGACAGCAGTATTTGGATTAGAGGTAAATGTCAAAGACGAATTTGAGCATATTTGATCTGCTCCACCCTGTATTTGTACAGGCTGATCTACATTAATCTTTAGTTCAGCACGTCCTTCACAACCTAATACCGTATTTTTATAGGTACACCAAAGGAGATAGGTTCCCGGAGTGTATGCTGTTAAGAAAACTTCATTTCTATGTTCGTTATAAGTAAGCTGCGCTCCCGAAGGTCCTGAAATATTCCATTGCAGGCTGGTAGAAGGCCATTGAGGAAGTGCATATTTATATTGTTTGCCAACACAAATTGCCTGTTCACCTTTTATTTCTACCTTGCCAAGGACTACAGGTACTTTTACGGTTACCCATTCAGGGCAGTTACAGTGTGATCTGTATAAAACATATCCGAACCCTTCTGCAGGATCTACATGATCCCATTTAACCTGAATAGAAGTTCCACTGTTGGAGATTATTGTTCCACCTATAACTTCCCAGTCTCCTCCACAGTTGTCATCTGCTGTGTAAGTAGCAACGCTTCCTTCGCAGACTACCGAAGGACAGCTGATTTTAACAGGTTCAGACTTTACAACCTCAACCTTCATACTGTACTTATGAGAGCAGTTACATTTATTGGTAACCGTTAATGTCACATTATAAACTCCCGGATCTGTAAACGTATGAACAGGCTCAAATGCTGAAGAAGGCGGAGTGCCATCATCAAAATCCCAATGATAATATACGATATCAGATCCTCCGTTTTGTTCAGATAAATTAGTGAAGTAAACAGGAGTATTTCTACACACCCGTGGTTCTGCATTGCCAGCCAGAATAAACCTTGCTCTCGGGCTGTTAATTTTATCAATACATAAAGACCGATTTTCGGTAGTTCCGTTTGAATAGGTAATGGTAATCTGGATTGCTCCGGTTCCTACTGATCCCCATTGTATTATTGCTATAGAATTTCCTGCTCCGGAAGTGCTTTGCAGAGAACCTCCGGAAACGTTCCATTGTACATTAGAGATATTGGTACCTTCAACGGTATAAGTAACAGTGCTGCCCTCGCATACACGGATGCACTCAGAGCGTTCGATATTTTCAAAGAGAACACCGTTATCATTTTTCGGATCATATTCGGAAGCATTCTCCGCGCAGCCCACCTGGAAATTCCATTTGATATAGGTTCCAGAGTTTTGTGCAAAATATATGACCGGCAAGACTAAAAGCCACATGAAGATGAGCTTTCGCAATATAAATTTTGATGTATTAGTTTTTGTCATATTAAAAGTATTATTTTTTTTGATGTAATGAATATTTATGAAGATAAAAGGTCATAATCTTAGAACAGGATTATGAATAATACGGTTTCGGAATTTTATCATATAAAATATTGTTATGTAAAAAGTGCGTGAAATGGAATATCTATATCATTAATTATTCTAAATTGTGGGATGTAAATATTTTGGAAATGTAATATTTTCATATTATACTGTTGAATTTATGTATGGTAATTGATTTTCCATTAAAAATAAATCAATAAAGTTTGAATTATGCTACACTTTTGTGTAGTTTTACAGAAACCAATGAATTCGAATTTTATATGAAAAATAACTATCAGCTTCCCGCTGAGGTAAGTAAGTTTGTTACATCAGACATTGCACCTCTCGAGGATTATACGTTTTTTAGAACAATTCAGGCCGCTAACAAGTTTACCAATGGAAATATATTTATCATTGATTATGAAAAAGGAACGACCATTCATCTTAAAAACTCTACCTATTATCTAAGTAATATCAATGATGAAGTTTCTAATATTTTAAATATATACGAAAAAGCGACGGTTCCTCAGGATCTTAATCTCTTTAGCAGTATCGGGATGATATTTTTCAATTTTTTGAAAAGGTTTTCGATCAGGGAAAAATCAGAATATATGATAGGGTATGATTTTCATATCGTTGATGAGTTCAACAAAAAAATCCTTTTAAATCATAAGATAACACCACTTTCTTTCAGAAAAGACGGCCAGATGAAAACTGCACTTTGCAATGTATCACTATCGCTATCAAAATCTTCCGGAAATATTACGGTCATATCAAACAAATCTGATTCTGTATGGAAATATTGCCACAACGAAAAAAAATGGCTGGAAGAATCTAAGATCCGTCTCACAGATAGAGAAACTGAAGTAATAAGGCTGTATCTGCAGGGGTATAGTATAAGTGAAATTGCTTCTCAGCTATTTATTTCCATAGACACCGTGAAGTGGCATCGGCGAAAACTTTTTGAAAAGCTGAATGTTAAAAATATCATGGAAGCTATTGCTCATCTGGTTATTAATGGGATTTTGTAATTATTTTATCTTTATCATTTTATGTAATACTTACTTTTAAGTTATTGATGTTTCTATTAAAGTAAGCCCTGTTAATAAATTGTAAAACGGTTAACGTTGTTATTTTAGCTAATAATCTGGTTTTAAATCCTTCAAAACTTTTTGCGTAATTACGTCTAATCATAAATTGGTCGCAAAGTTGTGAGAAAAGAGTCTCAATTCTTTTGCGTTATTTTTTGAAAAGATAAAACTGTGGTTTATAATCTTTTTGATTTAGTCTTGTAGGGGGTTCCAATTCAATCTGTGCGTAATTGAACAAATCAATTTGAATTTCAGATGATAAATTTTTTATCACCAAGTAAGATGCAATCTGATCATTGTTCTCTAATATCTTTTAAATAATGAATATCATGAACAGAAGCAGGACTTAACAGTATTGAGTATCTTTACAGATTTTTTAAGTATTGCTTCTGGATATTTTACAAACCTTAACAGGTATAATATCAATAATGAATAGCTTCTCAAAATTCATTAAAACTTTGTGCTAATTTCAATCGTATTTCATTAATCTTATAACCGATCTACGTTTGCGTCGATTATAGATACTCCGGTCTATTTTTGTTCAAGTGTATCGGATAGATATCGAAATATATGGTTTTCACTATCAACCCCCATGGATTCATCGGTTAGTACAAGACTAATCAATTCCAAATCTTTTAGTTTCGGTACTAGTCTTTCATAAGACATTGTAAATGTTTTGTGGTAAAAACAATTTACTGCTTTACCAATTAGGTTTTACAAATGTTCCTTATTTCTCCAGGTTTTTTAAAAAGATTAAAGGCATTTCTCCTACAGGCATCAGAAATCAGAGAAAAGGATAAGATATTCCCCGATTTGTGTTAAAAATCCAGCATTTGTGCAATTAATTTTGAACAGACAAAAAAGTTATGTCTAAGATTTACATCAATTAAAAGTATTACTATGATTTTTACAACACAAAAAATAACAGAAAGCTATTGGAAAGTAGCCATCAATCATCCTCCCGTAAATGTATTCGATCCTGAATTTTCGGTTCAGTTAAGAACATTAATGGATGAATTGGAAGCCAACGAAAATTTGAAAGTAGTGGTTTTTGAAAGTTCCAACCCGGATTTTTATGTTGCTCACGCAGAATTGGTTAATATTTTTGATTTTCCAAAGGGTGAGGGAAAAACAGGGCTTTCAAAATCTTGGCCCGATATTGCCAAACGTCTCGAACAGGCTCCGTTTGTAAGCATTGCATCGATCAGAGGAAGAGCGAGAGGCTTGGGAAGCGAGTTTATCCAGGCTTTCGATATGCGTTTTGCAAGCAAGGAAAAAGCCGTTTTTGCACAACCCGAAATCGGAATCGGTTCTTTTCCAGGTGGCGGCGGACTGGAACGTCTCCATTTATTGACAGGAAAGGCAAGGGCTTTGGAAATTATTTTGAGTGGTGACGATTATGATGCACAAACTGCCGCTGATTATGGTTGGGTCAATCGAGCGTTTCCGGATAATGAACTGGATGCATTCGTAGAAAATTTAGCCAGAAGAATCGACTCATTTGATTTGAAAATCATCAAGAAAATAAAGGCAACGATGAACGAAAGGGTAATTATTCCACAAAATGAACATATTATGGAAACGCAGATAGCCTTCTTCGCATCATTAACAGAACCTGAAGCAAGAACCAGAATTAAAAAACTATTAGACCAGGGATTACAAACCTATGGCGATGTTGAACTTAACCTTGGAAAATATTTATAATTCAATGAAAGCATTAATCATCAACGGGCACATCAAATGGCCGCAAATTGCAGAAGGAAATCTTAACAAAACCATTTTTGAGAAAAGTAAACAGGCTTTCAACGTAAAAGGATACGAAATTCTGGAAACAGTCATTGATAATGGCTACGAAATTCCACAGGAAATCGAAAAATGGGTAAATGCTGATGTCATCCTGTTTCATTTCCCGGTCAACTGGTTTGGAATGCCTGCCAAAACAAAAGATTATATCGATAAAGTTCTGATGAGCGGCTATGGAAAAATCTATGCCGGAGACGGCAGGAATAGTGGCAGAAACTACGGAACTGGCGGTCTTCTGAAATCTAAAGGAATCATTGTGAATACCTGGAATGCTCCCGAAGAAACTTTTGGAAATGAAGGTCAGCTGCTTGAAAGTTTTTCGATGGAAGAATTTATCAGACCTTTCACAGCGACACTTCAGTTTGTGGGCGTTCAGCCATTACCGACGTTTGCTTTTTATGATGTTTTCAAAAATCCGAATATTGAACAGGAACTGGTTTCTTTTGAGGAACATCTTAGAAATCATATATAAACTTATTTAAACTGATTTCAGAATTAACCGCAAAAGTCACAAAAGATCATTACGGCAGTGAGTAGAATATTTAAAGTTCTCAAAAGAATAAAAATCGAAGATTTTTTTAAACTATTGTGATCTTTCTCTTTTAGAGTCACCAACTTTAAATAAAAGTTTAGCTTATCTTTTGATACTTTTGTGGTTAAACAAAAAGTTTAAACAGACTTATTAAATATTTAATTTAAACAAGCCATAAAGCTTCCGTAATTCTGTGCTATTCTTCCGCTGATTTGAGCTACAGGTTTGGCTCCGATGCGAGATAACTTTGTCTTATCAAAATTAAAAAACAAAACAATTAAAATTTTTAAAAATGGAAAAGACAATTTTTATCACAGGAGCATCAAGAGGATTCGGAAAACTTTGGACAGAAGCTTTCCTTAAAAGAGGAGATAAAGTAGCCGCAACATCAAGAAATATTGAGGCTTACAAAGATTTGGCAGAACAATATCCTGACTCTTTCCTTCCTATCTCTTTAGATATTACAAACAGAAAAGCGGTTTTTGAAGCGGTAAATGAAGCGAAGAATCATTTTGGAAATCTGGATGTTGTAATTAATAATGCCGGCTACGGTGTTTTCGGAGCGGTGGAAGAAGTGGGTGAGAAAGTTACAAAAGATGTTTTTGAAGCCAATGTTTTCGGGACTCTTTGGGTTACTCAGGCGGCTTTGCCGATTTTCAGAGCGCAGGGAAGCGGTCACGTGATTCAGCTATCAAGTGTTTTAGGTGTTTGGAGTTTGCCGACTTTAGGAATTTATAATGCGACAAAATTTGCAGTGGAAGGCTTCAGCGAAGCTTTAGCAACAGAAGTAAAACCGTTCGGAATTAATGTAACGATGATTGAGCCCAACGGATATACAACCGATTTCGGTGGAAGTTCAGCCGTTCACGGCGATGCCATTCCGGCCTACGATGCTTTGAAATCAAGTTTGGGAGAAGCAGAAGGTTTATTGCCGGAAGATTACGGAAAACCGGAAGCAACGGTTCCTGCGATTTTGAAATTAATAGACAGTGAAAATCCACCACTTCGTTTATTCTTAGGAAAAGTAGGATTGAGAAAAACGGAAAGAGTGTATGCAGAAAAACTTCAGGTCTGGAACGATTGGAAAGAGGTTTCCGAAGCTGCGCACGGATAATTTAAAAACGTGAAAAATTAAGTAAATCCGACTTAAGATTGGATTTACTTTTTTTGTTTAAAAATGTAAGGGTTTTCCACATAAAATCAATTATCACGATGAAATTTCAAAATACAAAATATTTATACATCAGTACATTGCTGGCATTTATACTCATTCCGTTGGGTGGATTGACAACGGATATTTACATTCCGTCACTTCCGGCGATGGCAGAAGATCTGAATGTTCCGGTTGAAAAAGTGCAGATTTCGTTGCTTTTATTTATGGTAAGTTCGGGATTCAGCAGCTTTTTATCGGAAGTATCCTTGACAGTTTTGGAAGGTACAGAATCAATATTTTTGCATTGATTACCTTTTCTTTGGCAAGTTTTATTATTGCTTTAGTTCCGGAAATTTATGTGATTTATTTAATGAGAATCGTTCAGGGAATCACGGTTTCATTAATTATCGTAGGGAAAAGAGCTTTTTTTGTTGACCTCTACAAAGGTGAAAAACTGAAACACTACACCAGTCTTTTTTCGATTGTCTGGGCAACTGCACCCATTGTTGCGCCATTTATCGGAGGTTACTTGCAGGTGCTTTTCGGATGGCAGTCCAATTTTTATCTCTTGGGAATTCTTACCGTCATCATTTTATTGTTTGAACTTCGGTTTACAGGAGAATCTCTACAGAATTTTCAGGTATTTAAAAGAAAAGAAATCACAGCAGTCTACAGAAAAATGCTGGGAACGCCTGATTTTTATTTGGGATTAATAATTATTGGTTTAAGTTATTCACTTCTTGTGATTTATGGAATGGTAAGCCCGTTTATCATCGAAAAAGTATACGGATTTTCACCTGTTGTTACAGGATACAGCTCGTTGGCTTCAGGAATTGCTCTGATGAGTGGCGGAATTATTTCTAAATTAATGATTAAAAAAGGACTTTTCGCAAAAATAAATGCTGCAATTATTTTGCAGTTAATCATCGTTTTTGCAATGTTTGCCGTTACTTCAAAGTATGACGGATTGGTATTTTTAATGGGATTCACTTTATCACTACATCTTTTATCGGGTTTCATTTTCAACAATGTTTATGCGTACAGTTTGCAGAGATTCACGACAAATGCGGGTATTGCAAGCGGTTTGACGGGCGGTGGTGTGTATGTGGTAAGCTCAGTTGCAGGTTACGGATTAATCAATTTATTTGAAATTAAAGATATTCAGACATTTTCGCTGGTTAATTTTATTATTGTGGTAACATTGTTTATAGTTATTTTACTATTTAGAAAAGCAATTGCCAGCAATACAGAAATTCCCTCTCATCTTATAAAATCCAAGATATAAAAGCTCCTTTTTATTTACTAAATTTGATCATACTTAAAACTTCTAACCCCAATAAATATGGAAAAAATCAATCACTATAAAAGCATCACTGAACTTCACGAGAAAAGCGGTTTCGAACCTCCGAAAAATCCTCTTTTGAGTTTGATGACCTGCAAAGAACTGATGACGTATTCTGTTGGTGAAGACCGTTTTACCGGAGATTTTTATATGATTGGTTTAAAGAAGATCAAATCCGGTTACGTGTTGTATGGAAAGACCAAGTACGATCACAACAACGGTTCCGCCGTTTTTATGAAGCCCAGACAGATTATTGAGGTGCAAAATGTACAGTTTGCCGAAAAGGGTTTTGTAATGTTTTTCCACGAAGATTATCTGTCGGGACATCCGTTGAATGAACAGATCAAAAAGTACGGCTATTTTGAATATGAAATCAATGAAGCCCTTCATATTTCGCCTTCGGAAGAAGTGATTATGTGGGAACTTTACGAGAAAATCAGAAGAGAGTATGAAGAAAATTCTGACGAGTTCAGCCGAGAAATTATTCTTTCGCATATTGATTCTATTTTAAAATATTCTGACCGTTTTTACAAAAGACAGTTCATAGATCGAAGTTCCAACGTTTCCGGAACAATGGTTAAAAAATTCATTACGGTTTTAGATAATTATTTTAAGAAAAACAAACACGTGGAAGATGGTTTGCCTACCGTCAATTTTATGGCGAATGAATTAGCTGTTTCTCCTCGTTATCTCAGCGATATTTTGAAACAGGAAACCGGAAAAACGGCATTGGAGCACGTTCACATTTACTTAATTAAAGAAGCAAAAAATCTCTTATTGAGCTCAGAAAGCAATGTCGCAGGAATTGCCTACGATTTAGGCTTCGAAAGTCCGTCTTACTTTACCCGATTATTCAAAAAAGTGGTGGGAGTAACGCCTGTTCAGTATAAAAAAGAAGCGGTTAAGTAATTTTAAATGTTTCAATTTTGCTCAGGAAACTGTTTTCTGAAGTGTAACGGAGAAATTCCGGCTTTAGTTTTAAAAATTTTGGTAAAATGAGAGGGATGCTCAAAACCGAGTTCATATGCAATTTCGCTTACCGGTTTTGTCGTTCCCAAAAGGATGTTTTTTGCCTTGTCGACCAGCTTCAGATGGATGTGTTCTATCGTCGTTTTGCCTGTGAATTTACTGAGCAAATCTGATAAATAGTTGGAAGAAAGATTCAGTTTTTCGGCAAAATATTTTACTTCGGGAATTCCTTTTTCTATCAGATGGTCATCATTAAAAAAATCATTAAGGAGACTTTCAAAACGTTGTGTTATATCGTTTCCTGTTTTGTTGCGGGTAAAAAACTGTCGGTCATAAAATCGGTCGGAGTAATTCAAAAGCATTTCAATCTGATTTAAAATCAATCCCTGCGTATGACGGTCGATATTCTGGGAATATTCTTTTTTAATTCTTACAATAACCTCATCAAGCAAAATTTTTTCATCTTCCGAAATGTGAAGAGCCTCATTATTTTCGTATTGGAAAAAGCTGTATTTCTGAATTTTTTTGCCTAAATCTGAACCGGAAATAAAATCAGGATGAAATGCCAGAAACCAACCTTCCTCAATCTCTGTATCTGCACTCGGACTCATCACCTGATTCGGAGCGGTAAACATCAAAGTTCCTTCCTGAAAATCATAATTTGAACGGCCGTATTTTAAACTTCCTTTAAATTTTTTGTAAACAATCGTGTACAAATCAAGGGTGTACAGATAGTCTGCGAAATTTTCGTCGGATCGGCTTACGTTTTTCAGATCAATCACCGTAATCAAAGGATGTTTTGGATTTCCGTAATTGTAAAAACGATGAAGGTCTGCAACAGATTTTATGGAAATAAAAGCTTCTGACATTTTTCTGATTTTAGTTAAATTTAAAGATAATATTCATTACAGTACATTTTTTGCCGCAAAAGTCTCAAAAGAAATGTTTGAAAAGGGAATTCAAAAGTTTACAAAATGTTATGATTGATTTACTTTATTAAAGTTTTGTTAGCTTTTTAAAGCTTATTCAATATTAAAATCTTTTGTGACTTTTGCAGTTTAAAATACAATGATTAATTCTGCATCAGTTTCAGAAAATCTTCCTCAGAATTTTTATTTTTCAAATCAATGTAAAACTGCGCATCTTCGCCAATCACATATCTTAATTTGGAAAGCCGGTCGGTTGCAGCGCCGAAAATAGTTGCAGCAACTTCTTCTGCGCTTGCTTTCGGAAGATGTTCTGTCCGTTTGGTGAATTTTGGGATAAATGCTGCCAATTCCGTGTTGTATTCTTCAATCGTATTTTGAATTATCTCGATTCCGCTTCTGAAATTAGTAGCAATGCTTCCTGGCTCTACAATTTTCACATTAATTCCAAATGGAGAAACTTCAAAATGCAATGCTTCGGAAAATCCCTCCACCGCAAATTTCGAGCTGTTGTACAAACTTGCAAACGGTCCCGCTGTAATTCCTCCGAACGAAGAAATATTAATGATGGTTCCTTTTTTCTGGGTTCGCATTATCGGCAAAACGGTTTTGGTAACATTCATCAGACCAAAAACATTGACTTCAAACTGTTTCTGAATTTGTTCAGGATTTGAAGATTCGAAAACGCCCATCAATCCGTAGCCTGCGCTGTTTAACAGAACATCGAGTGAGCCAAATGTTTCTGTTCCTTGTGTTATCGCTTCCTGAATTTGCTGTGGATTGGTGACATCCAGTTTTACCAACAGAACATTTTCAAGAAGATTCAGTTCTTTTTCGTTTTCCGGCGAACGCATTGCGGCGATGACATTCCATCCGCTTTGCTGAAATAATTTAGCGCTTGCTTTTCCCAATCCCGATGACGCACCGGTGATGAATACTGTATTTTTCATAATGAATTTGTTTTAGAATTTCTTAGACAAAGTTCCAATAAGCAAAGACGAATCGCTTGTCGATTTTACGGAATGTCTTATACATTTCTACGATTTCAGTTGGTAATTCTGTGCTATTCTTCCGCTGAAATGAACTACACTTTAGGCTTGAAGCAGATTTAACTTTGTATCAACAAAACGAAACAATTTAATCATACTTAAAAATTAAAAAAATGGAAACTTCAACTCAAACATTGGTCAATAAAATTTTAAACGCTCACGGAATTAAAAGTGCTGCGGAATTTCAGACGGTAAAAATCCATACCCAAATCGGTGGCGCGGTGTGGGGAATGAAAGGACACGAAAATGCATTAAGCGATGTACTGTTTATCGGTTCCTTAAAAGAGCAGAAAAGCATATGGGAAAATATTTTTAAAGAAAATTATACCTCATCTTTTGAACCCGGAAAAGTTCAGTTATTTGACGAAAACGGACAACTTATAGAATCTTTGGAAAACCCGAGAGAATCTTTTAAAGGCCATACGGTGGAAACGCCTTGGACAAAGGCTCAGCTTATTTATTTCTCCAGCTATGCAACCTGGAATTACGCAACGGCTCCGTTTAATTTTCTGGTTCCGGGAGTGGAAATTAATCATCTTGGATTTTGGAATGAAAACGGTGAAATATTGGATAGATTAGAAGTGATTTATCCCGATGGTTTCGCTACGCACAGCAAAAGACAGCTCTTTTATTTTAATGAAGACGGACTTTTAAAACGCCACGATTATTGGCCTGAAGTGTTGGGCGGTTCTTCTGCAACACAGATTATTGAGGACTACAAAGAATTTGAAGGCATAAAAACCGGAACTAAAAGAAATATTTATGTTCTGAATGATGAAGATAACTCTTACAACAAAGATTTTGTACTGGTTTCCATAGATATTCTGGATGTAAAATTTGAAAAATAAATTATAAAAAATAACATTAAAAATCATAAAATGAAAACAATTTCAGTACCTGAAAAAGAACAGCTAAGTTTTGGTGCACAGAGCATTTTAGAATCTGTAGAGAAAAAAATGGGGAAAATTCCCAATTTGTATGCAACCATTGGTTATTCATCATCCGCTTTAAAATCGATGTTGGAAACTGAAGCTTCTCTGGCTCACGATTCATCATTTACCGCAAAAGAAAGAGAAGCTATTAATCTAATTGTTTCACAAGTCAACGAATGTGATTACTGTTTGGCGGCACACACGACTTTAGCGAAAATGAGAGGCTTTACAGAAGATGATACGCTGGAAATCAGAAAAGGAAGTTTTTCAGAGGGAAAATTAGACGCTGCGATTAAGTTGGCTCAGTCTATTGCGAACAATAAAGGCAATGCAGGAAACGGAGCTTTAGAAAATTTCTTCAACGCCGGATACGACGAAAAAGCATTGATTGAACTGACAGCTTTGGTGGCGCTGAGAAGCTTTACCAACTATGTATTTGCCAACACTCAGATTCCTATTGATTTTCCTTTGGCACAGGCTGTTTAAAAAGTGTTTTAATAATAAGTATTTAGTTTTAAGTGGAAGTCTTCCGGATGTATTTTCGGAAGACTTTTTTTATTGAGAAATTTTTTCCAAAACGTATTTCTGTGCTATTTTTCAGCTAAAATGGGCTACCTATTCGGATGGGTTTGATGATAACTTTGCTTCATTCAATAACACTAAAAAATTAAAACAATGAGTAAAATAGTTTTTATCACAGGAGCATCAAAAGGATTCGGAAAATTATGGGCAGAAGCACTTTTGGAAAGAGGAGACAAAGTAGCGGCAACAGCAAGAAACGTTTCTGCCTTACAGGATTTGAAAGATAAATATGGAGACCATATTCTTCCTTTGAAGCTGGATGTCAACAACCGTTCAGAAGTTTTTGAAGTAACGGAACAGGTGGAAAAACACTTCGGAAGAATTGATGTTTTGATCAATAATGCAGGTTTCGGTTTATTCGGAACGACGGAAGAAACAACGGAACAGCAGGCGAGAGAACAGATGGAAACCAACTTTTTCGGTTCACTTTGGGTAGCACAGGCCGTTTTACCCGTGATGAGAAAACAGAAAAACGGACATATCATTCAGATTTCCAGTTTTTTGGGATTAACAACTTTACCGCTTTTAGGATTGTACAACGCATCAAAATTTGCAGTAGAAGGTTTAATTGAAACCATCGGTTCGGAAACCGCACATTTGGGAATCAAAACCACTTTAATTGAACCTAACGGATTTGCCACAGATTGGGCGGGAGCTTCTGCGGTTCAGACTTCTTCGGATATTGCAGATTATAATCCGGTGCGTGCGGCTTTTGCAGAAAGTGGAGAAAATCCGGATACCTGGGGAAAACCGGAAGCGACAGTAGAACCTGTTTTAAATCTTATCGACAACCAAAATCCTCCGCAAAGATTATTGTTTGGTAAAATTGCTTATCACGTTGTGAATGAAGTTTACACGAAAAGATTAAATGATATTCAAAACTGGAAAGAAGTGAGTATCGCCGCTCACGGTCATTAATTAAATTTAAATCCAAATCGGCGGGATAAATAATAACGTTTTTTCGTGCTAATGTTCCGCTGATTTGTGAAATTAATTTCAACCCCAATTTTCTCAACTTTGAATCATTAAATAACAGACAAAATCTTAATACTTATGAAAACGACAGCTTTAAACGCAGAAACACAATTTGCAGAAATCAACAACAACAAAATTGCTTACAGACAATTCGGAACCGGTGCTCCCTTGTTCTTTGTGAACAGATTCAGAGGAATTATGGATACTTGGGACCCATTGTTTTTAGATTCTTTGGCAGAAAAAAATACCGTCATTCTTTTTGATTATCCGGGAATCGGAAGCTCAGAAGGAGAGCTGCCTTTGGATGTTATAGAAGTGGCAAATACGGTTCCGGCTTTGGCAGACCATTTGGGAATCGATAAGTTTAATGTGTTGGGTTGGTCTTATGGCGGATTGGTGGCGCAGGCTGTGACTTTTCAGAATCAGAAAAGAGTATTAAAAACCGTTTTAATCGGAACCAATCCTCCGGGAGAAAATGCAATTCCAATTGAGCAGGTGTTTTTTGACCACGCTTTAAAACCAATTAACGATTTGGAAGATGAATATTATCTGTTTTTTGAGCCGGCTTCCGAAAAAAGCAGACAGGCAGCCCAAGAATCTCACGACAGAATCGGACAGAGATTAGAACGTTCGTTGATTCCTTCTACAATGGAGGTTTTCCAGAGATATATTGCGGGTTCAGGAACAATGAAAGAAGATAAGCTGAACTTCAGAGAAGGTTATAAAACTCTAAAATTTCCCGTTTTGGTTATTTCCGGAGACCACGACATCAGCTTTGCGACAGAGAACTGGTTTCCGCTATTGAGAAATGCACCTACAATGCAGCATATTATTTTGAATGATGCAGGACACGGTCCTCAACATCAATATCCGGAGCTTACAGCAGGATACATCAACCTTTTTTTATGATAGTATGATTTCTGTTTTTAGTTTCGGTAAAATTAATTTAACTTAGATAAAATTAAACCGATGCAACATTACAAAACCCTTACCGAATTACATTTGGGTAATCATTGGGACGCTCCGGAACATCCCCTTTTCAGTATGATTGGCTGTCAGTCGGAGTGCAAATTGGGGAACAGAGAGTTTACCACAGATTGTTATGTGATTGCTTTCAAAAAAATAAAATCAGGAATTTTTATGTACGGCCGCACACCGTATGACCACGACAACGGCTGTCTGTTTTTTGCAAAACCAAGACAGATTATCGAGATGAAAAATCTTGAGTTTGAAGAAAAAGGCTATATGCTGTTGATTCACGAAGATTATCTGAACGGCCACGAGCTTTTTAAAGAAATTGAGAAATACAGTTTTTTTGATTACGAAGTGACTGAAGCATTGCATCTTTCTCCAAAAGAAGAGCAGATTATCTTGGAACTTCACTCGAAAATTCAGGGAGAATATTTTAATAATCCTGATGAATACAGTCGTGATATTATTTTAAGCCATATTTCATCGATTTTAAAATACGCACAACGCTATTACAAACGACAGTTTATCGACAGAGCGCAAGCGACCGGAAAGACGGCTTCAAAATTCAATGATGCGTTAAGAAAATACATCGGCGAAGGTTTATTGGAAAAAAACGGACTTCCGAATGTCGCATTTTTAGCCGACCAGCTTTTTGTTTCGCCAAGATATTTAAGTGATTTATTGAAGCAGGAAACGGGAAAAACTGCAATGGAACTGATTCATATTTTTATGATTTCCGAAGCGAAAAACCTATTGAGGTTGGGAGAAAAAGGAGTCGCTGAGATTGCTTACGAATTAGGCTTTGAAAATGCGTCTTATTTCACAAGATTATTCAAAAAACAGACAGGAATGAAACCTTTGGAATTCAGGAAGTCGCAGATGAATTAAAAGTTCATTGAATACTTTGGAGGATCCGTCAATTCGAGTGTTTTTTCGTAACAAAGTGAAGAAAAAATGTATCAAGAATCAATCTTAATATTGAGGATTTGAGTTTAAAATAAAAGTCACAGACAAGTAAAAACTACT
The DNA here is from genome assembly GCF_900129245.1 of Chryseobacterium arachidis. Classification (GTDB taxonomy): domain Bacteria; phylum Bacteroidota; class Bacteroidia; order Flavobacteriales; family Weeksellaceae; genus Chryseobacterium; species Chryseobacterium arachidis. The sequence continues at coordinate 113,026 of NZ_FQUT01000011.1, read as the reverse complement.
TTCCTGTGACTTTTTTTCTATGCTCCAGTCCCCAGTCTTTCATCGCCATAATGACTTTTTCCAGAGACAAACCGTGTTCTGTAATTTCGTATTCTACCGTTGGTGGAAATGTATCGTGTACGGTTCTTGTAATTAGATGATTAGTTTCAAGTTCTTTTAATTCTTTCGACAAAACTCTGTCGGTTATTTTTGGGATTTCTCTGGCAAGTTCTCTGAATCTTTTACTTCCAAAGGATAAGGAAACAATAATGGGCAATTTCCATTTTCCTTTCAGAATTTCCAATGAATCCTGTATCGGAAGCATAATTTCCATACATGTCTTTTTTTCAGTACCGTCAGTTACTCTTGCCATAATCAGCTGTTGCTTACTTTAAAGATAGTGCTATCTAAAAGGGTAGTAATATATTTTGGATAGTTACTTACTCTAATTTTGTATCAACAAATTTATAAAAATGAATACAACAAAAGACATTAAAAATTCAGGATTTTTTAAATTTCAGCTAGGACAAATGGATTTGGCTGTAATAACCGACGGTGTAATAAATATCGAAAGCGTTCACCCGATGTTTGCTCCCAATATTGAAAAAGAGGATATTCAAAGTTTTTTTAGTGACAATATGCTTAATGAAGATAAATTAGAGTTAGCAGGAAATATTCTCCTTATCAAGAATGGAGAAAAAAATATTCTTATCGATACAGGAAGCGGTGTAAAGTTGTCTCCTTCCACTGGGAAATTAATCCAAAATCTCAAGAATTTAGGGATCAGCCCTCTGGATATCACAGATGTTGTTTTTACACATGCCCATCCTGATCATATCGGAGGTGTTGTTGATAAACACGGAAGATTGGTTTTTGGTAATGCTGATTATTATATTTCAGAAACAGAATATAACTTCTGGATGTCTGATGAACCGGATTTCTCTAAGGGTACACAAAATCAGTTTTCAGATTTTGAAATCCAGTTTGCAAGAGACCATTTCAAGCCTATTGAGGGTAGACTTAATTTATATTCGGATGAAGCAGAACTTTTCGGCTTTCTTCAGTTAGAACATGCTCCGGGGCATACTCCTGGTCATACAATTATTACGATTTCATCCGAAGGAGAGGAATTGGTTCATATTGCAGATACTTTTCAACACATTATGTTGGTTCAGCATCCGGAATGGGGCAATCAGATTGATTCCAATTTTGAACAGGGTATTAAAACGCGTAAAGATATACTTGAAAAATTATCATCGACAAAGAAACTGTTTTTTGGAGATCATCTGCCTTATCCGGGTTTAGGTTTTATTCAAAAAACTGAGAAAGGATATCATTATGTTCCCAAAGCTTTTTATACGGTTTAGAATTAGATCCTCCCATTGCGGAGGGTTTTTATTTTGTAAATCTGTGCTATTTTTTATTCAGCTGTAATGCTTCTATCTTTTAATTTTCAACTCGTTGAAAATCATAATAGAATGAAAAATAAATTCAATCTTATTACCTTCTTTCTTTTGAGAAGGAACATTTTAAAAAGCCTTTTAAAGTGTTTAGGGAAAACTTCATGCTGACTTGATACAACTCATGCAATGACGATAAAATTCAGGAATATCAAGCGATAGAAAATCAGTCATATAACCCTTTGTGTATTTTGAGGTACTTTCGTTATTTCGAGTAGATTTTTGAAGAAAATCGTATCAAGAAGTTTTTAATATAAATTTCATTCTCAATACATCTTCTTCGCTCTGTTACAAAAAAACACTTGAATTGACGAACCGAATATTAGAAATTTTCAAAATGCACAACGGGTTTATATAATATTTTTAACGCTGATAGATACAAGTTAAATGTTTTTGCAAGATTTTAAATAATCAATTTTTTATCTAAAAACCTTCTTAATCACATTTCCGATTTCCATAAAATCATCGTGATTTCCTACCGAACGTTTTTCAGAATTGATTTTGTCAAACTCAGAAAAAGGGAAAATCAGAAGATAATTTTTGTTATTCAGGTATTTGTTTAACAATTCCGGAATCAACCGCATCTGCGGAATATAAGATCTCATTCCTCTTTTTGCCATAAATGCGATAAGTGCTTCGTTATCTTTTAACTGGATTGCTGTTTTTTCACCATCTTTCCAGGTATTCATAATGATAAACTCAGCTTCGATATTAGCTTTCTTGATAATTCTCTGGAGAATACCAATAATTTCTTCTGACGCATAAAATGTAATTGTGGCTCCTGAATTTCTTGCAATATTCCATACTCTTAATAAAGCATGAAAGAAGCCGGCTTCTTTATGTGCTTTTTCTGGAATCATTACCGCATATTTTTTTATGGTCGATAAAGGTTGTGCAGCGTGATATACCAAAACATTCACATGATCGCTCTGTAGGTAGCCATTATATAAATTATAGGCGAAAGAGGGAGAGAAGCCTTTTTCATCTTCCAAACCGATAATCAAATCAGTAATATTCTGTTCTTTGATGACATTGTTAACTCCATTAATGACATCATTGTCATATCTTTTCAAAGACTGAACTTTCACATCGGCTGCGGCTGCGGCATCTGTTGCGTGGTGTAAGAGTTTTTCTGCATTTTTTACCGAAGATTCATTTTTATCTTCATTAATAACATTTAAAGCAAATAAATTTTCAGTGTTGGAATGGGCTTTAATTAAAATCCCGAGATTGACCATCCTTTCAACAGTTCCCTCGTAATTTAACGCTAAAAGAATATTTTCCTGCCCGTGGCTGTTTCCTGAGACGGTTTCTTCATTATCCTGTTCTGCGATTTTCTGTGCACTCGACATGGATATGAAAGACGAAATGGTACACGAAACAAGGATCAATAAAATACTTCCGTTCAAAACGTGTTCATTTAATAATCTGATGGGTTCTCCGGTTTCTGTTTCGGAAAGAATTATATTGTAACCGACCATTACAGAAGCCAAAGTTGCTGCTGCAGAAGCGGAACTTAATCCAAAAATAAGTTTTCCCTCGTCTTTAGTCAGTCTGAATGTTTTTTGAGTAGCCACTGCCGACAGATATTTCCCTCCTATGGATGCGACGAGCATAATTCCTGCAACTTCTAAAGTTTCCCAACTTTTAAAAAATACTTTAAAATCAATCAACATTCCGACGCTGATCAGAAAAAACGGAATAAATATGGCATTTCCTACAAATTCTACACGGTTCATCAATGAGGAAGTATGCGGAATCAGTCTGTTTAAAGCCAATCCGGCAAAGAAAGCCCCGATGATGGCTTCAACCCCCGCAAATTCAGCCAAAAGGGCAGCCAGATAAATCATAACTAGTACAAAAATATACTGCGAAATTTTGTCATCCACTTTTTTGAAAAACCATCTTCCAATAATTGGGAAAATAAGTAAAACAACCAATGCAAAGATGATAAAAGAAACGGAAAGTTTTAGCCAAAACTCTGTTCCTACATCACCCTGAGACATTCCTACAATAATGGCAAGAACCAAGAGTGCTAAAACATCGGTAATCATTGTTCCGCCGACCGTAATATTGACTGCTGAGTTTTTGGCAATTCCTAATTTACTGACTAAAGGATAAGCAATTAAGGTATGCGATGAAAATAAACTTGCAAATAATATCGAAGTTAATACCGAAAAGTCAAGGACGTAAATTCCGCCGAGATAACCTAAAATAAAGGGGACAATGAAAGTATACAATCCGAAAGTCAGACTTTTCCATTTGTTTTTCTTGAAATCTCCCATATCAATTTCCAGACCTGCGAGAAACATAATATAGAGCAATCCGGTTGTTCCTGTCACCACAATACTGCTGTCTCTGGCTAAAACATTGAATCCGTTAGGGCCAATTACTGCTCCGGCAATAATCAGTCCCAGCAAATGCGGAACTTTGATTTTATTGAGTAAAAGCGGTGCTGCCAAAATAATGATAAGCACCAAAAGAAACTTCAGGACCGGGTCTTCAATGGGAAGACTGAGGTTGTGTATACTTAGTAGAGTCATTCGTGTTTATTTTTTAGAACGTACCAGTTCTACAGAGAACTTCGCTATACAGTTATCAACGGCAATGGTTCTTATACCTTTCATTTTTGTGTCTGAAATATCATTGAGAACAACATTCATATCCACTTGTTTTTTAGCAGTGGAATCTGTTTTAAAGTTTAGCTTAACTTCATTATTCTCAAACTTCCCGGAATATAATCGTACCAAATTATTATTGTTAATAATTTTGCTGAAAAGCTGTAGAGAATCGCTGGCGAACTCCCAGGTGTCTGTTCGTTGGTCACCCACTACATAATCGCTGCAATTGGATTCTGTACAGATTACTTTTCCTGTCCAGGAACCTGTAATTTCATCAGGCCATTTTATAATTTTAATGGAATCTGAATGCTTTTGAGCAAAAATACTGTCCCTCATTTTAAGTAAAGATTGGTATTCTGCTTCTTTCTGTGCGAATGATTTTTCTTTATCCAATAGCTGTTGTTCCCGCAAAGCCAGGTCGTTCGCTTTGTCTTTGTTATCGCAATTAATCAGTAATAAAAGTAGGAAACTTAAAAGTATAGGATTTTTCATAGGATAAGTTGTTCATTAAATATAAGAAAAACTTAGCTATAAATCCAAGGTTTTTAGATAAGAAATGATGATAACACTTGTTTTTAGAATAACTAATTAATGTTGAATATTCTTTTAATAATTTCCTATAGTTCATTAAAATCGTTGATTTTGAAATAAATCCGATGAATTGAATAATTGCGGACAGAGTTTTTATAATCTGGATAATCGTAGCTGAAACCTGATTGTTAAAAATAGATAATAAGATCCGGACGTCGAAGGTTATCCTCTCAACATTTTAGTCGTCTACGAAGCAAAATTGCAATTTTAGATAGGATGAATTTAAAGAAGCTTTTTGTATTGTCTAACATTCATGAATTTTTGGTATCTCTAAAATATTAAAATGTAATGTTTTAAAACCAGAAAGCAAGCGCTTAAGTTTAAAAAAAATATTGTCAACTATCTTTAGTGCCTTTGTTATTTGTAAACTTATCCGTACTTTAATCCATTAACAGAGAGTAGATAATAATTTAAAGCCTTATAGAAGTTAAAGTAATGCATATTAATAATATCATTTATAATACCGGATACCGGAGAATTGTAATAATTCAACAAAATAGGCTGGTAATTTTTTATCAATCCTAAAATTATAATTTTCTAATTAAAAGTAGCTAAATTCACCGTCTAAAAATCAGCTGAACCATTATGAAACGCCAATAACCAATGGAAACACCAATACATATTTTAGATCAGATTGCCAATCAATGGAAGAGTGAGGAAGAAAGTTTTTTCCTTGATACCGAATTTTCAGAAAAATACATCAAAGTAGAAATGCCAATTGGTAAAAAGCATGCATGGCAGATAGAAAATCATGAAATTTCTAAAAGTGAAAATTTAGAATCTTTATTTGAAGCACATTATAGAAAAGATACGGACGAGAATTTTGTCCCTTTGATGGATATGTATTACAGAATGATGAGGGAAGGTATTTTTGCACCGCCGGAATTAGATTTGGGCGTGGTGAAATTATATTCCGAAGCCAAACTGACAGATGTCGTAAACGGAATTGAAGGGGGTGGATGGATTGTAAGCAAAAGATTGTTTGAAATACTTAAAAAATTCAATATTGGTGAATATCAGGAATACAAAATTGCCGTAAAAAGCAAAAAAGTAATTTCTGAAGATTATGTGTACCTGCATTTTGTAAGCTATGCAGATGAATATGTAGATTTTCCGCGATCTGTTTTTTATAAACGAAAAGGATATTTTGATTTTGCCGCAAGACAGATCATGCCCGAATCATTCCATTCAACAGACGAACTACAGGCAGTTTCCGATCAGTTGAATGAAGGTGTTAATTTTGGCGATTTTAATAAAAAAATAAGTATTCAATCAAAAATAATTGTTCTAAAACCTAATGAACTAGACATCTTTAATTTTAAAAATTACTTTCTATGCCGCGAACAATTTATATCCGTACGATTAGCTCAAGCCTTGCTGGATGAAAAAATTACAGGGCTTAACTTCATCAAAACCACAAAAGTGAAATAAATTTTTGGAGCAAAAAAAATCATAAACAATAAAAAATAGAGAATAATAAGTCTCTGATAAACAAAATAAAAACAAAAACTAATGAATCATATTTCCAATCAACAAGTAGCTATTTATTCAATTTCAAATCTTTTTCCTTTGTTTGAATATATGCACAGCCAAATCGGTCTTTCTTCAGATCTGTTCAAAAAGCAAAATGAAATTGCACGTACTATTTGGCTAACTATAAGAATCGACGGAGAAATTAAAAACGGCGGTATTGAACAGCTTTTTTCCAATTTGGGTGAAGGGTTTGCTCCAAACTGTTTCGTTGAAGTGCTGAAGAATATCAAAAGTGAAAAAGGGGAGGAAATTGTACAAAAATTTATCGATTTTATTTATCGGTCAGATGAACATAAAAATTCATTTTACGGAGATTATGCTTCGGTCAGTGGTTTTAATAAAACGCTGAAAAAGTTACACAATGAATTAAGTGATGAGTATTACAGATTAGATCCCAGTGTGGAAGCATTGATCGTTCAGTACGCAGAAGAAAACTGGAACAATATGGCTTTTCAGGAAGCGATAAAAGAGGTTATTTTTGAAAATGAGGAAAAAGATGAGGCAGCATTAATCGGAGATCTGAATGATGCTATTAAAAGCGGTAATGTGACAACAGTTAAGAAAATTCTAAAGGTCTTAAAAACAGTCAATCAAGCCTGCGAATATGGTTTTGTTCCTATCATTGAATTAACAGAGCTATCCAATAATGCGAAAAAGATAGAAATCTGTAAGTTGTTAATTGATCATGGGGCCGATCTTAATTTCAGGGATAAATATCAAAATTCAGTTCTTCACAAAGCTGCCGAAAGTGATAACAGTATTGAGTTTATAGAATTTTTACTCGATCAGGAAATGGACATCGAAATTAAGGATGATTACGATAACACGCCCCTTTTCAATACAAACTACAATCCGGAAAACGCCAGTCTTTTAATCAGTCGTGGTGCGAATGTACACGCTAAAAACAAAAACGGTTATTCACCACTGACAAAAATGTTAGACCGTTATGAAGGCTGGTATGGAAATCAATATGCTAAAAATTATCACCCTAAAATTAAGAAAGTTATTGATCTTCTGTTGGCTGCCGGAGCTGGTTTTAGTAAAGAAATATTAATTCATGAAACAACGGAACTTACCAAGTTTGCGGAAGATCCTAAAATGCTGAAGCACCTGCTGAAACAAAAATCGGTAAAAGATGCACCCGAGTTTAATCCCGATTACCAAAAATGGTCCGCTGTTTTCCAGGCAAGTCTGAAAGGAAATATTGAGTGCCTGAAATTATTGGCTGATAAAGGGGCTTTTTTAAATCAAACATTAAATACTTCCCATTATGAAACCAAAACCTTCGGGGGCGGAACTCCTGTGAATGTTGCATTAAATAATGAAACACGTACATTTCTTACCTCAAAGAATGGATTTTCCGGAAACCGAAAAAACTATTCCTTGTTTCTGGAAACAAGAGGGAATGATGAAAAAGCTGTTATTGATCTAATTCAACAAATAAAAAATATTAAAAAGGAAGATTCTGTAAAACACTATCACACTGTTAAAAAGAAAATGGATGAAACGTATGAAAAAATTGATGGTAAATATGTTATTTACAAACCGTTATTCCTGAAAAATACGGAAAGTGAGGAAGAAATCAGAACAATTGAATTACAATTTAAGGAATATAATTGTGAACTTACATTAATTTAATATTCTACGATTCGTTTACAATAAAAGATAAAAAGAAAGACAAATACCATAAAACTTAAAATGAATATTAGATCTAAATATTCCCAACTCACCTTGGAAGAAATAATAGAATGGGAAAATAATAATATTGCAATTCCAGAGCCATACAAAGCATTTTTACTGCAGCATAACGGAGGAGATACAGGCGATAAAAACACGTTTAAAGTCAAAAAGATGAGAGGTGAGTTCGGCTTTGACGGGTTTTTCGGAATTCATGAAGGACTGCGTGGTTTAGACTATATACAAACTACTTATACAAAAAGAAATCGCTTCCCCAAACATTACTTTGCCATTGCTTCTGATGTGTCGGGCAATCTTATTCTCATGGGACAAAATGAAAAGAAATTTGGTAAAATTTATTTCTGGTATCACGAGGGTGAAGTCAGTGAAAATGAAAAGCCATGGGAGAAAAATATTTACAAAATTGCTGAAAATCTGGACTGCTTCCTGAATTCGCTGTATGAAGAACCTATAGAGGATGAAGATGATTTACTGAGTTTATTTGGAGGAGAAAATTCTCAAAAACAATTAGATCTTATCAACAGTGGTTGGGATGTGAACGAAAAATTAGACATTTCTTCGCAGACCGCTTTGGAACGTGTAGCCCAGTTCGGAAACGATATCACTGTTTTAGAAGCATTATTGCATAAAGGGGCAAATATCGGTAAAGCCATGTATCATGTACGCAATAACCATGAAAATTCAGCTCTTCAATTTGCAAAAATATTACTCGAAGCCGGTGCAAATCCAGATTATGCGGATGAAAAAGCAAAAGAAAACAAAGATACATTACTTAAATCTGCTGTGAATAAACCTTTGCCTAAAATCGAGCTGGCAAAATTGCTTATTCATTATGGAGCAGATATAACTGTAGAAAATGACTATGGATGGACAGCATTAAAGATTGCACAGCGCACGCTGGAAAATGGTGTTCCCGAAATGCAGGAAGTTATCGATTTAATCAACGAAAAATTACAAAAATAATGATGCAGAATAAAATAGTACTGCCTTTTTTCACCGATGAAAAATTTGCCGGAAGACCACTTACACTTGTGGATTGTCTTTCCTTTTTAGCTCGCAGGGATGGTAGCCATCTGTTACTCATGTCTAATTTTACTGAACTACATCTGTTTAAATACTCAGAAGATTTTGTTTTTGAAAAGGAAATTCCGGTAAGAGATGTATTAAACGGATTCAGACAGTTCGATGAATCCAGAGAGTATGCTTTGAGTGAAAGTATCTCGGGACAGATTATTATTTCAGGACCCGCCAATCGTTGTTATATTATTGATGAAAATGGAAATATAGACCCGGCTTCGTATACGACAACCATTGTGAATTTACACGGAGATGCGCACGCTCTTTTTCCGCAAATGCAGGAAGCAGCGGCCAAAAACTTATATTGCAACGCCACTTTATTGCCAGAATCTAATAAATTAATTGCTTTAGTAGATAGCGAAATGGGTTGGGGATCGGCTGAGGGTAAAAGAAGAGGTGACTTTATTGTTGTTTCCGATGCACCCTTCGATGATGCCACTCGACGTCCTCGTTTGAAACTGTTGGCAGCTTTAGATAAGAGGCCTGGTGCAATGTATACAACGGATTTTCCTGGGATCGAACTTAAAAATGGCTCAACTATTCATCGTGACGATACCTTCGAAGATAATTTAATTGAACCTGTCCGAATTAATAATAAAATGGCATTTTTCGACCCATGGATCGGTAATATCTACCCGCTTACAGAATCGTTGTTGCTGGTTCCCGTTTTTGACAGATTCCGACGTTTGAGTGCAGATACTTGTTTTTTGCTGGTGAATACCGATGGCTCAGTGGTGGGGCAACTGCAAGACATTGAGCCGAAAAATATCAAGCTGGGCAAATTGCAAGAGTTTCATTTTGCGGTGAATCATCAGGATGAAATCATTTATTTTAAAGGGGAAAATACATTGTATTTATTTGGATTTGATGGAACTTGTTTAGATAAAATCATCCTAGAAGGAGTTACAAAGCCATTAGCTGCATTCCAATTGATAGGGCATACAACCAATGGAAATCTTTTGTTTTTCGACAGAAAGAATTTTCATTTCCTGCAATTACCGCAATTAAAACCTTTGGATAATAATGTAACAATCATTGAAAATGCATTGATTAATTATAAAAAGTACAAACTTACAAAGCCTAAAATATCTGCTAAAAAGGTAAAGGATGACAAGCATATTTATTTGCATAAAGTGGATCATCCAGAGATCATTGAAAGTAATTTTGAATGGATACAAGAGAAGTTTGAGCATGCGCTTGAAAAATCTAAAGGCAAGTTTCGATTCTTGTATTATCTGTTTAGAGATGCTCAACAATTGCTCCAGATGTCAGTTTTGCAGACAAAGTCAATGGAAGAACAGCGAAATTGGTTTAGGTATGGGCTGAACAGCATCAGTGAATTCTGTCGCTTAATTCATTTTAAAGAAGAAACCAAAGAAGCTACAATAGATGATAGTGGAACTTTTGAAATCACGGTAGAACCCAGTGGTGAATATGTTGATGTTATTACTGCATTGTATTGGGCGATCATTGCCCGTGATGCGGAAAAGCAAAAAATCATTGCCAATAGTCCAATAAAAAACTGGATATACAGAGAAGAAGATTGGGATAAAAATACCTTTGGAACTTGCTTTTTAAGACTAATAAAAGAATATTATCTCACAGGAAATTTTAATACCTCTTTGTATGATATAGCACAAGCTGATTTGGAAAAATACAAATCTTCACTTGGACCGGATGTGAAACAGAAGTTTGGATGGTATCTAAGAAGTCGATTTTTGAATGCCTTCAAAAGTTTAATTGACAACAATGAAACTGAATTTAATTTCAATTTTGCATTAGCAATTCAATCCCACAAAGAAGTATGGAGCCAGAAAAAAGCTTTAAACCGTGGTGGAACCCCTTTGTGCAGAGAAAATGAAGGCTTCTTGTCATGGGATTGTACTGCGCTTGCTGCAATGGCGTTTGACAAAGGGTGGAAGTTAGAAATAAGCTCTGATTACGTGCCACAGTTTATGGTAGATGGAAGTATCAATCAATAAAATTAGCATGCAAGGTAAAATTAAAAAAAATGATTCCCACTATTTTAGAAAAATACCATACAGAATTAGAACATTTCAAAAGAAATGAGATCATCATCAGTGAAAATGAACTTGAGGTATTAAATCCTGATTCTTTAAATTTTAAATCCAGTAAATATTTAGGTTATCCCTTTATTCCGCTGTCGATGGAATATCCTAAAGATATAAAGGGTAATGTATTAATCCCAACCATTCAAATCAACTTTGCGGAAATTCCTAAAACTGATTGGTTTCCCGACAAGGGAATTTTGCAGATTTTCCTCAGCCAGGATTTCGATTTTAAAAATGAAGACTGCTTTGTGCAATATATTACCGAAGAACAACTGAAAGAACCTCATATTGAAGATTTTTCATTTCTGAAAGATGAGTTTTATAGAAGCAATCCATTCAAAAGTATTTACAGTTTGGCTTTTGGGCAAAGTACCTGTTGGGCAAGTGCTACAGACAGCAGTTACGCATTTCGATGTGAGGAGTTTAATGATTTGCATATTGAAGAATTCATGGTAGAGTTATTTGATGAGGACGAAGATACGTACGAAGAATTCTATGATTTTTTTACTTCCGAGAGCATGGGCAGTAAAATTGGTGGGTATGGCTATTTTGTATATGGAGATGTGAGGCAGATTAAAAGAGAGCTGAAAGATCACCAGTTACTTTTGCAAATAGACGGAAGTGATGAGTCGGTTTATAACGCAGAGCAGAATGTTTATATGCATCTTTTTATCTCAAAAGAAGATTTGAAAAACCTTGATTTCAACAATGTTTATGTGGATTGGGAAGTGACTGATTAATAAGATCCCATAAATAGATCTGTGTTATATCTTAATGTTTAGAAAACTGAAGTAAAGATATTCTACAATATTAACAGTAAGCGGTTAAGTTAAAAAATGGCTTCAACTGTCTGTAGTTGGCTTCATTTTCAGACTGGCAAACCCATTACTGTGTTTGATTTAGCAATGTCAGCTTGAACATATCGAAATCTTGTATATACAAATTTAAATATTTTGCATAAAAATGTTTTAGAAGACCCGTATTGTGCTAAAATCATTTTTGACTAAAGTAAAGCTCGTTTTGGCTAAATTCTTTTCTTGGAATAGCAACAACTTTGCATAGTACAAAAACAATAAATATGGATTTGAAAAACAGCACAATTCTGATTACAGGAGGAACGAGCGGAATAGGGTTGGAACTTGCAAAACAACTTACTGAAAAAGGGGCAAGCATTATTGTTACAGGGCGTAACCCTGAAACATTAAAAACAGCCAAAGAGAAATTCCCAAAGATCCATACATTTCTCAGTGATGTAAGTGATTCTAAATATATAGAACAGCTTTATAAAGATGTCATCCAACAGTTTCCCAATCTGAATATCATTATCAACAATGCCGGATTGATGCGTCTGATAGATTTACAGGACACAACTTTGGATTTAGAAAATATTAACCGCGAGATTGCCACAAATCTTTCAGGAACTGTACAGATGGTGCATCAGTTTTTGCCACATCTGAGAAAGCAGAAATCATCGGCAATTGTGAATGTTTCATCCGCCATAGCCTTTACGTCTTATTCTTCTGCACCCATTTACAGCGCTACAAAAGCCGGAATTCATGCGTACACCCAGGCACTGCGTTTGCAGCTGGAAGATACCAATGTACAAGTCTTCGAAATGATTCCTCCCGGTGTTAACACCAATCTCCAAAATGATTGGGTGATGCAGCCTGATCCAAGGATGATGATGGATGTCGATAAATTTGTAAATATTGTTATTAAACAGCTTTTGAAAGATAAAAAAGAGCTTAAGCCTTTTCTGGTAGGCATTATCCAAATAGTGAGTAGAATGATACCCAGTACACTTTTAAAATTTGGACACAGAGAGTTTAAAAAATTTAAAGAATTAAATAAGAAATAACAATGAAAACAAGAAATTTAGGGAATACCGGACTGAAAGTGTCTGAATTGGGATTGGGTTGTATGGGATTAAGTTTTCCCAATGCGCCGGCAAAGGAAGAATGCATTAGACTCTTGCGTTCAGCTTATGAAAACGGCATCACTCTTTTTGATACTGCCCAAGCTTACGGAGATAATGAAGAATTGGTGGGTGAGGCATTACAGCCCTTTCGTAAAGAAGTGATCCTTGCAACAAAATTTGGATTTAAGGAGGGAAAACAAATGTTGGGACTCGACAGCAATCCCGACAATATAAAAAGAATACTGGAATCCTCATTAAAAAAACTGAGAACGGATTGTATCGACTTATTTTATCAACATCGGCCAGATCCGAGTGTTCCGATTGAAGAGGTTGCGGGAACGATAAAAGATTTAATTCAAGAAGGTAAGGTGAAGTATTTTGGATTATCAGAAGCGAGTGTTGAAATCATTCGTAAGGCTCACGCAGTTTTACCTGTAACAGCTTTACAAAGCGAATATTCAATGTTTTATCGGGAGCCGGAAAACGGAACTATTTCGGTATTGGAAGAATTGGAAATCGGCTTTGTACCGTTCAGTCCATTGGGTAAAGGGTTTTTAACAGGAACAATCAATGCAAACACAGATTTTGACAAGACAGACGGCAGGAGCATTTCGCCACGTTTTAATAAAGAAAACAGAGAAGCCAATCAGGCATTGGTTGATTTGGTTGTTTCAATTGCAAATGAGAAAAACGTAACCCCTGCGCAAATTGCATTAGGATGGCTACTGGCTCAAAAACCGTTCATCGTGCCTATTCCCGGAACATCAAAATTGGAGAGGTTGCAGGAAAATATTGGTGCTGTGAATATGATATTAAGTGATGAAGAATTAAATAAAATCAATTGGGCATTAACAACGATTAAAATTACAGGAGAGCGTTATCCTGTAGAATTACAACAAAAAATCGGAAAGTAATGATGTTCAGGAATATTATTTCATTGGTGTTATTGATTATTTCAGTAATATTAAATTTCAAACACGGTTGGGATACTTTTAATTACAAGAAAAATTCAGGATCTGATAATATCATGAATGAACTTGGAATTACAGAGCCTATGATTCCCTTTCTTGGTATCTTTACAATAATAATTGGTATTTTACTGATGATGCCTAAAACATATTTTATCGGCAATCTGCTGAATGCAAGTTCAATTCTTTTGATTATGGCTTTGGCCTTACAGGCAGGAAACTACAAAATAGCTTTGATTGAAATTCCGTTTTTGGCATTACCGTTAATCATGATCGGGTTGAAATATCCGTTTAGAAATTAACCTTACATTTGTCATATGGCTAATATAAAACCAATAAGAATCGCCACCATTACCGAAGCACATCGGCTGTTTGGTTTACCCAGACCCGAGCATCCGCTTATTAATATATTGGATTTTGCTGCTCTGCAAAACCTTGATTTGGAAAATACGGATGTTAATGCAGTATTTGACTTTTATTTTATTTCATTAAAAAAGGGCTGTGGTAACAAATTACAATACGGTCAGCAGACCTATGATTTTGATGAAGGAATGATGATGTTTGTCGGTCCCGGCCAGATTTTGAAAGGTGAATCCAGTTCAGAGGATGATATTTCGGGTTGGGGATTGCTCTTTCATCCTGATTTGTTGTGGGGAACTTCGCTGGCAAACAAAATGAAAAAATATGAGTTTTTTGACTATTCTGTAAATGAAGCCCTGTTCCTTTCAGACAAAGAAGAAGCTGTGCTTAATGGAATTATTGAGAATATCAAGAATGAATATCATTCAAATATTGATAAATTCAGTCAGGATATTATCGTTTCACATTTGGAAACGCTCTTGAAATACGCGGAGCGTTTTTATCAAAGACAATTTATTACAAGAAAAATTTCCAACCATCAAATTCTTGATAAATTGGACACATTGCTTACAGATTACTTTAATAATGATGATTTAATCTCAAAAGGTTTACCCACCGTTCAATATATATCCGATAATCTAAATGTTTCAGCCAATTATCTTCGAAGTCTGCTCAAAACATTAACCGGGTTAAGTACGCAGCAGCATATTCATGATAAATTAATCGAAAACGCGAAAGAAAAACTATCGACAACACAGTTATCTGTGAGTGAAATAGCATATGAATTGGGATTTGAGCATCTTCAGTCTTTCAGCAAACTTTTCAAAGCTAAAACAAAAGTCTCCCCTTTGGAGTTTAGAAAATCGTTTATCTAAAAGTTTTCAGCGTTATTTACATCTGTGAATAGGGCTGTATACCTATTCATTCATTTCAGATTATCGTGAATAATTTATTAATTTACTGAGAATTGATTAAGAAAGCCATTTTCAGCAAGCGCTGTTGTGGCTCTTCCAACACCATTACAAATCGAAGCACTTCCATATAGGGCTTAAAGTACAAATCAACGCTGTTGAAAGAATGGAATCCTAAAAAGAAAAATGGATAGCTTCAAGAACGGCTTTGAAAACAATGAGACGCTTAATTAATGGAATGTAATTCTAATGAGTTGCGTGGTAAAATCAAAATATAGTAGAGACGGCATCATTTGAAGACTTATAGAATTTTTTAAAATAATTAACATAAATAATTATAACAAATTTCATTATTTACAATTTTATAATAGCTTACATGTAAAAACGGTAAAAAAAAATATTAGTTTTTACCGTTTTTTCTGTTTAAAAGTGTTTTTTTTACACTTGTTTTTGTTTTTTTTAAAATATTTTTTTTGAATTTCTTATCATATTTTTTCTGTAAAAAAAATCAATATTTTATGATTATTATTTTCTTGATAATTGCTTGTTAATTGATCTGTTACAGTATTTATAAGTGTAAAATAAATGATAAGCTTATCATATTTTATATGTGAATGTTTTCATAAAAAATCGATATGTAAATTGCTGATATTTAATTGCTAATAAAAAAAATATTTTTTTTATTCAGTTGAATTTTTATATTTGTCATGTTACATAAATGTTAACGCTTGCATGAGCCCGAATTTTATACATACATATGTTTCTGTTGATTGTGTTGTTTTTGGATTTGACCATGAAAACAGATTGAATATTTTATTAGTGGAAAGACATCTTGATGAAGAACGCCAGATAAAGCTTCCTGGAAGCCTTATTTTCAGTGATGAGGATGTGGATGATGCTGCGGAAAGAGTGCTGCATGAGCTGACAGGAATTAAGAAAATGGTTCTGAAACAATTTAAATGTTTTGCAGATCCTATGAGGGCAAATAATGAGAATGATATCAAATGGATGGGAATGGAATACAAGCACCATATCGACAGAATCATTACGGTGGCTTATCTTTCTCTTTGCAAGATCGATCACAAGATCAACAGCACAAAATATGCTACGGTAGATTGGTTTCCAATTGATGAGGTTCCTTCTCTGCCGTTTGATCATAATAAGATTATCAATGAATCATTGGTTGAGATCAGAAAATGGATAGAATTGGATTTCTCGATTATTTTTGAGCTGCTCCCTAAGAAATTTACAATCAGGCAGCTGTATCAGTTGTACAGTGCTTTAAGTGAAAAATATATTGATATTAAAAACTTTCATAAAAAGATTTCCTCATTCAATTATATTATCCCGTTGGATGAGATTGAAAAAAATGTATCGCATCGTGCAGCCAGATACTATAAATTCGATGCCAAAATTTTTAAGAAAAACAATACTAAACTAATAAAATAATACCCTTTTTGAAATTATGTATTTGCTAGGTTATGATATCGGCAGTTCTTCTGTGAAAGTTTGTCTTATAGAGGCATCCAGTGGAAAAATTATTGCATCAGACTTTTCTCCCAAAAAAGAAATGAAAATCACCGCTGTCAATCCGGGCTGGGCAGAGCAGAATCCAAGCGATTGGTGGACAAACTTAAAGCTTGCTCACGAGGCTGTTATGCATGAGTCTGGGATACATGCAGAGGATATCAAAGGAATCGGTATTACATGGCAGATGCATGGGCTTATTTTAGTAGACAAAGATCAGAATTTATTGAGGCCTTCCATTATTTGGTGCGACAGCCGTGCCGTTCCTTATGGGGAAAAGGCTTTTAAAGAAATCGGGGAAGAAAAATGTTTATCACATTTATTGAATTCTCCAGGAAATTTTACTGCTTCAAAATTAGCATGGGTTAAAGAAAACGAACCGGAAATTTTTGAAAAAATAGATAAAATAATGCTTCCGGGAGATTATATTGCCATGAGACTTTCCGGAGAAATCGGAATGACGATAGAAGGTTTGTCAGAAGGAATTTTCTGGGATTTTAAAAACAATTGTATTTCGGAAGATGTGATCAATTATTATGGAATTCCGAAAAGCTTTTTCCCTGAAATTGTCCCTACATTTGGGATTCAGGCGACGGTTTCTGCGGCGGCAGCTCTGGAATTGGGTCTGAAAGAAGGAACCCCGATTTCTTACAGAGCGGGAGATCAGCCGAATAATGCATTGTCATTAAATGTTTTCAATCCGGGAGAAATCGCTTCCACCGCGGGAACTTCAGGGGTTGTTTACGGAGTTTTAGATCAATTGGAATACGATAAATTATCAAGAGTCAATACTTTTGCGCACGTCAATCATACGGAAGAATTAACAAGATTGGGAGTTTTACTTTGCATTAACGGAACCGGAATTTTAAATTCTTGGTTAAAACACAATTTTGCAACCTCCTTATCTTCTTATGGAGATATGAACGATTTAGCATCACTTTCCCCGGTTGGAGCTAAAGGTTTGAGCATTATTCCTTTCGGGAACGGAGCGGAAAGAGTTCTTGAAAATAAAGAAACCAACTGTTCGATCCACGGTATTAACTTTAACATTCATACAAAAGGAGACATCTTGCGTGCAGCGCAGGAAGGAATCGTTTTCTCTTACGAATACGGAATGAATATCATGAGAAATATGGGCATGGATATTCAGGTGATTCGGGCAGGGAATGCCAATATGTTTTTAAGTTCAATTTTCAGAAAATCACTTGCCGGGGTGAGTAATGCTGTCATTGAGCTTTACGATACAGACGGAGCGGTAGGTGCTGCGAGAGCTGCAGGAATGGGAATAGGTTTTTATGCGGATTCTAAAGAAGCGTTTGCTTCATTGGAAAGAATTGCTGTTATAGAACCTCAATTAGAAAAACGAGAACAATACTTAGAAGCCTATTCGAGATGGAAACAACATCTTAACGAAATAGTATAATCCTACTCAACAACGGAATTTTCCATTGTACTTATTGACCTTTTTCAGATCAATGAGCAGGGATTTCTTACACTTAATTTAACATAAAGCTAAAAATTAAAACAATTATATATGAACACTTTAACAGGTACAAAAGAGTTTTTTACAGGTGTCGACAAAATTAAATTTGAAGGAAAGGAGAGTAAAAATCCACTGGCTTTCAGGTATTATGATGCAGAAAGAATCGTAATGGGAAAACCGATGAAAGACTGGACACGTTTTGCAATGGCTTGGTGGCACACACTATGCGCAAACGGAAGCGATCCATTTGGAGGTCCTACTATTCATCATCCTTGGGACATTGGAAATGATGCGGTAACAAGAGCGATGCATAAAATGGATGCAGGTTTTGAATTTATGTCTAAAATGGGCTTCAACTACTATTGCTTCCACGATATTGATTTGGTAGATCCTGCCAACAACTGGAAAGAATACGAAAAAAATCTTCAGGCTGTAGTAGAATATGCAAAACAAAAGCAACAGGAAACAGGAATTAAGCTTTTATGGGGAACAGCCAATGTTTTTACTCACGAAAGATATATGAATGGGGCTTCTACCAACCCGAATTTTGATGTGGTTGCTTGTGCAGGTACTCAGGTTAAAAACTCTATCGATGCTACAATTGCTTTAGGTGGTGAAAACTACGTATTCTGGGGTGGTAGAGAAGGTTATATGAGTCTTTTAAACACAGACATGAAACGTGAAAAAGATCATTTGGCACGTTTTCTTTCTATGTCGAGAGACTATGCTCGCCAGCAAGGCTTTAAAGGAACTTTCCTTATCGAGCCAAAACCGATGGAGCCTACAAAACACCAGTACGATTACGATTCTGAAACGGTGATCGGTTTCTTAAGACATTACGGATTAGATAAAGATTTTAAATTAAATATTGAAGTGAACCACGCAACATTGGCAGGTCATACTTTTGAGCATGAACTTCAGGTAGCGGTAGACGCAGGACTTTTAGGTAGTATCGACGCAAACAGGGGAGATTACCAGAACGGATGGGATACAGACCAGTTCCCGATAGATTATTATGACATGGTTCAGGCTTGGCTAGTGCTTCTTCCGGCAGGAGGTTTAGGAAACGGAGGGGTAAACTTTGATGCGAAGATCAGAAGAAACTCTATCGATCCGGAAGATTTGTTCATCTCTCACATTTCAGGAATGGATGTTTTTGCTAAAGGGCTTTTAGCCGCAGCAGATATTCTTGAAAATTCGGATTATAAAAAACTGAGAACAGACCGTTATGCATCTTTCGATGCAGGAAATGGAAAGGCTTTTGAAGCAGGAACGCTTACTTTGGAAGATCTTCAGAGAATAGCTCATGAAATCGGGGAACCACATCCAAAAAGCGGAAAGCAGGAATTGTTTGAAGCTATTGTGAACATGTATATCTAAACAAAAATAAAAAGGCTGCTAAACACTAAGGATTTTTCAGAATTATAATTATTAATAGCCTTTTTATTCAACCCTAATATTAAAACATAATAATTATGAACCGATCTTATTTAGCTAAAACTAATAAAGCTGCACTCTTTTTTGCGATGGCTTTGTTACCTTCAGGCTTAGCATATTCTCAGACTAAAAAAGATACTGTTACCAAAGAGAAAAAAATAGAAGAAGTTGTGGTTATCGGGTATGGTACGCAAAAAAAAGAAGCTGTTACCGGATCAGTTGCCTCATTAAGTGGTAATGCAATTAAAGAAGTTCCTTCAGCAAATATTACAGAAGCAATTCAAGGACGTCTTCCTGGGGTGGATATTGGTAGAACCTCTACCAAACCGGGAGCTGTACAACAGATACGAATCAGAGGTGAACGTTCTCTTACGGGCTCAAATGACCCTTTAATTGTATTAGATGGCATTCCGTTCGTCGGATCTCTGGCCGATATTAGTCCGTCGGATATTAAAACTTTAGATGTTCTAAAAGATGCCTCTGCAACTGCTATTTACGGCTCTCGTGGTGCAAATGGAGTAATCATTATAACTACCAATAGAGGAGGAAAAGGGCAGAGGGCAAGATTTTCATACAATGGATATACAGGCTTTCAGACTTTGTTTTCTAAATATCCAATAATGGATGGACCTAAACTTGCAAAATTGAGGGCTGATGCAAACCTTTTTACAAACGGCCCGGATGAATCGAACAATACAAATACAGATTGGCAAGATCAATATTACGGAGTTGGTCTTATGATGAATCATGATGTAGCAGTTACAGGAGGAACGGAAAAAGGAGGATACAATTTTGGAGTGGCTTATTTTCAACAAAATGGAGTGGTACCATTACAAAAATATAAAAGACTTTCTATTAGAGGAGCTTTGGATCAGGAAATTAATTCTTGGTTAAAGGTGGGATTTTCAACAAATTCTAACTTTTCTATTAGTGATTTTAATGGAATAAGTGGGGCTCCCGTTTTAGGATATTCACCATTGGTAAGTCCATACCTTGCAGACGGATCTCCAAGATTAAGAACAACATTTGCAAATGTTGATCAAACAGCTTTGCAAACAAGATCGATCATGGAAAACTTAGGTGATGCTTATGCAGACCGTACAAATGCTTTTAGCTCTTATAATAACTTATATGGGGAAGTCAAAATTCCAGGCGTTGAAGGTCTTAAGTATAGATTAAATGTAGGTTTAACTTACAGAAATTCTAACAGCGGCTATTATTTGGGAACCGGTGCATTAAATTATCAGCCAGCAACTTTGTCATCAGCCAGTATTGGTAACTCTTTGACAACGCAATGGGTAATAGAGAATTTAGTTACATACGATAGAACATTTGGAAAACATAAAATTAATGCAACGGCTTTATATTCTGCAGAGCAGACTAGATTTAATAGTTCATCAATAGCTGCAAGAGATGTTCCTATTGATGCATTTCAATATTTCAATTTAGGTCATGCACAGGGTGAAATAACTATAGATCCAAATAATCAGGGATACTGGAGAAGGGGGCTTATGTCATTCATGGGTAGAGCAATGTATCAATATGATAACCGTTATATGTTGACTGCAACAGTGAGATCGGATGGAGCCTCAGTATTGGCGAAAGGACATCAGTGGCATACTTATCCGGCAATCTCTGTAGGATGGAATGTAGCTAATGAAAGCTTCCTGCGAAATTCTAAATATATTAATATGTTGAAGTTAAGAGCAGGTTATGGTGAAACATCAAACCAAGCTGTTGCTCCATATACAACTTTTGGTAGTTTAAGTACTACGCCTTATAATTTTGGGAGCTCTAATGCAATAGGAAATTTTGTAAACAGGGCACCTAATTACTCACTTGGATGGGAGTTTTCTAAAACATGGAATTATGGCGTTGATTTTTCAATTCTCAATAGAAGGATAAGTGGTACAGTTGAATATTATGTTACTAATACAGAAAAATTATTATTAGATAAACAACTTCCGCAATCCAGTGGCTTACAGGTTGTATTACAAAATGTTGGAGCTTCTCAAAATAAAGGCTTGGAAGTTTCGCTGAATGGAATTATTTTTGATAATCGTGATGGTTTTAGTTGGGAAGTTGGTGGTAATTTAGCAGCAAACAGAAATAAAATTACTGCATTGGCATCTGGACAGGATAGAAATGTAAATAATTTATGGTTTGTTGGTTATAATATAAATGCTTTATATGATTATCAATATGTAGGATTATGGCAACAGGGAGATCCGTATTTAAGTATTCTTGAGCCGCAAACAGGTGCAGCCCCAGGGATGATTAAAGTCTTATATACAGGGGGCTATAACCCAGATGGTACACCAGTGAGAGCAATAAATGAATCAGATAGACAAATTATCAATACAAATCCTGATTTTACTGGTGGTTTTAACACGAGACTGGCTTATAAAAATATAGATTTAAGTATTGTTGGTGCTTTTCAGAAAGGAGGTGTTTTAATTAGTTCTATTTATGGTTCGGCAGGTTATCTTAATAGATTAACAGGTAGAGGCAACAATGTTGATGTAGATTACTGGACAGAGGAAAATCCTGATGTAAGATATCCTAAACCAGGTGGATTATTAAGTGGTGATAACCCTAAATACGCGTCTACACTCGCTCTTTTTGATGCTTCTTTTGTAAAAATCAGAACTATTACCTTAGGATATAACTTTAATAAAAGTGTATTGGATGACCTAGGAGTTAGTAGTCTTCGACTATATGTAACAGTACAGAATCCATTTGTATTTGGTTCACCTTACTACAGGCATTCTGGTATGGATCCCGAGCCAAACTCAAGAGGTAACGAAAATCAAGCTGTAAGCTCATATAAAGCAAACCAGCTTATCATAGGTACAAATAATCCTTCTACTAGAAATTATATGATGGGACTTAATCTAACCTTTTAAAATCAGAAATCATGATCAATCTAAATAAAAAATTAATTGCTGCTTTATTTCTAGCTTCAGTGACATTAACCACAACGGGATGTAATGAGATATTGGATGAACAGCCACGAGGAATTTATACTCCGGAAGATTTTACTACTGAAAGAGGGATATCACAAGGAGTGACATCTTTATATAGACAGCTGCGGCTGCTTTACGGAAATGGATATTGGTTAAATGCTAATATGACGGGGACCGATGAAGCTACCTGGGGACAGAGTGCGGATGGGAATTTTAAGGATCTTGATATGACAGGTGGTACTGGTAGTATTAATTCCAATACCTTTCCAACAAGCATGGTATGGGGTTCTGTATTTCCGTCAATTAATACTGCAAATGGAATTATACAGAACGGATCGGGAGCAGGTATAGCAGAATCACTAATTTCAGAGGCAAGATTTTTCCGCTCGTTCTATTATTTTTTATTAGTTCAGACTTATGGAGGTGTACCTCTAGACCTTGGATCTGGTGAACTTGCTTTTAATATTGATCCAAAAACAACTTCAGTAAGAAATACTGTTACCGAAGTGTATACTAAAGTTATCTTCCCGGATTTGGTAAAAGCGATTGATAATCTTCCTGTCAATCCTCGTGTAAAAGGAGGTGTGACTAAAAATGTGGCCAGGTTATATTTAGCAAAGGCATATTTAACATATGGATGGTGGCTTCAAAACCCCAACAGTATCCCTACTTATCCTGAAACATCCCGTACCGATCCGGATGGTCACAATCCACAATGGTACTTTCAGAAAGCCTATGATAATGCGATGGATGCTATCAACAATCCGGGGCAGTATGCTTTACAGCCAACCTATTATGATGTGAATAGAGGTGATAACGATCGTAATAGTGAATGTATGCTGTATGCGGATCATACAGAAACAAGCGCTTATTTTAACGAGGGAGTAATTCAGGCCAGTTACGGCGACGGATGGTCTCCAAATAATTTTGCTTCATGGATGTTGACTTGGAATTACACAAACCTTAAAAGTAGTACATCTCCGACTACATGGACTGCAGCAAGTTCAGTACAACGTGCTGCATTTCAATCTTTGGGAAGACCTTGGGTAAGAATGGCTCCAACTATTGAAGTAATTAAAAATACATTTGCCGATAAAACTAATGATTCAAGATATGATGGAACCTTTACTACTGTATATAGAGGAAACTGGCATAAAGATGGAACAGGATTAACAAATGTTACAACACTATACAATGCAAATAACCTTCCTATACAAGCAAATGATCCTGTGCTTACTTTTCTGAATGACGATTCTCAGCTTCCTAATTATCCTACCAATGCTGGACAGAGTGGTGTAGGGGCAGGTACGCTTCCTGGAAGAGCAGATTGGGTGATTGCTCCAAGTGGTATCAGTAGAATTGTTTATCCAGGAATTTGGAAAACAGGACCTTACAGAACTGATAATGGAAATGGTTTAGGTTATCCCAATCCTAGCCATACACGTCCTTTTTATGCTGCTAAATTCTCAGAATTGTATTTCATAGCAGCAGAAGCTGCCGTGAAAGGGGCATCAGGATCTATGTCGGCAAGAGATTTAATTAATGTAATACGTGCACGTGCTGGAAAATGGAAATTTAGTAATGCACAAAACACATCATATGTAGTTGATAACAGTGCTGCTATGATTGCAGCTACACCTTCCACGATAACAATTGATTACATTCTTGCAGAAAGGTCAAGAGAATATTTTGGAGAAGGATACAGATGGTATGATTTGGTAAGAACACAGACTTGGGCTCAAAAATCTGCATCTTATTCAATAGGAGGAGCAAACTATGGAAACCATGCACCACAAACGGTAACAAGATCAATTCAACCTTTCCATTATTTAAGACCAATTCCTCAGGGACAGCTTGACGCAATGGAAGTATCTGCAGATGTTAAAGCAAAATATCAGAATCCTGGTTATTAATTAATTTACTCTACATTCATATTAGCAACAAAGTAGGTGTTGAAAAGCACCTATTTTGTTTATTTAATTGAACAAAAAATAAAGATTATGGAAAAAACATGGCGTTGGTTTGGGAAGAACGATAAAATTAAATTACAGACACTTCGACAGATTGGTGTGGAAGGTATTGTTTCTGCGTTGCACGATATTCCGAACGGAGAAATCTGGAGCTTAGAGGCTATTAACGATTATAAAAATTATATAGAAAGTCACGGTCTTCGCTGGTCTGTTGTGGAGAGTCTTCCGGTAAGCGAAGCGATCAAATACGGAGGTGAAGACCGTGATTTTTTGATAGAAAATTATATTAAAAGTCTCGAAAACTTAGGAAAAGCAGGCGTAACTACGGTTTGTTATAATTTTATGCCGGTTTTAGATTGGGCAAGAACAGATCTTTTCCACGAATGGGAAGACGGTTCATCGTCATTATATTTTGATAAAGCAAGATTTGCTTATTTTGAAATTCATATTTTAAAAAGAGAGGGTGCAGAAAATGATTATACTCGTGAGATTCTCCAAAAAGTTGAAGAATTAAAAAATACACTCACAGAGAAAGATAACAATGATTTGATAGATTCAGTTATTGTAAAAACACAGGGATTCGTTAATGGAAATATCAAAGAGGGCGATTTAAATCCGGTAGAAAAATTCAATAATTTATTGGCTTTATATGATGGAATTGATAAAAATCAGCTACGGGAAAATCTAAAATATTTTCTTGAAAAAATAATGCCTGTCTGTGAAGAATGGAATATCCAGATGTGTGTTCATCCCGATGATCCACCTTTTGCTTTATTAGGTTTACCGAGAATTGTAACTAATGAGGAAGATATCGATTGGTTCCTGAATGCTGTGGATAATCCTCACAACGGATTGACATTTTGCGCAGGTTCTTTGAGTGCCAATCTTCAGAATGACGTTCCGAAGCTGGCTCAGAAATTTGCCCACAGAACAAAGTTTGTTCATTTGAGAAGCACCAATGTTTTTGAAAACGGAGATTTTATCGAAGCCCATCATTTAGGCGGAAGAGGAAAACTAATTGACGTTATCCGAGTTTTCGAAAAAGAAAATCCAGATTTACCAATGAGAATCGACCATGGAAGATTGTTGTCAGAAGATATTGATAAAGGCTACAACCCCGGTTATTCTTTCTTAGGAAGAATGCTGGCTTTAGGACAAATTGAAGGCGTTATGGCAGCTGTCAATTCTGAATCAAGATAAGGAGAATCCGAAGGATTCAATATCAGTAACCGTAGGTGTAACCTATGGAAAAAGAGCAGAACAATCCAACGAACCCGAAGGGTTCAATATTATCATTTATCAATCATCATTTATCAATCATTAAAAATGAACGAAATATTCAGCATAAAAGATAAAGTAGCAGTCATTACAGGTGCTTCCGGCGTTTTGGGAGGAAGCCTTGCCAAAAGCTTTATCGAAGCCGGAGCAAAAGTAGTGGCTTTGGGAAGAAATCAGGAAACGTTGGATTCCCGTATAAAGGAACTTACAGATTTAGGAGGGGATGCATTTGCTGTTGAAGCCAACGTAATGAACATCGAAAGCCTTGAGAATGCATCAAAGAAAATCATAGAAAAGTATGGTAAAATAGATATTTTGCTGAACATTGCCGGAGGAAACATCCCTTCAGCAACATTATCTCCTGAACAATCATTTTTCGATATGAACATCAGCGGATGGGATGAAGTAACCGATCTTAATATAAATGGAACCGTTTATCCAAGCTATGTTTTCGGAAGAGTAATGGCAGAACAAAAAAGTGGAAGTATCATCAATATTTCTTCAATGGCGGCTTATTCTGCAATTACGAGAGTGGCGGGATATTCGGCGGCGAAATCAGCAATTACCAATTTTACACAATGGCTGGCTTCCGATTTGGCTTTAAAATTCGGGGATAAAATTCGTGTAAACGCAGTGGCTCCCGGGTTTTTCATCGGAGATCAGAACCGTGCTATTTTACTGAATCCAGACGGTTCTTTAACAGATAGAAGCAAAAAAGTAATGGCCAAGACACCAATGCAAAGATTCGGAGAGGTGGAAGAACTCAATGGAACAGTACAGTTTCTCTGTTCGGATGCCGCAAGCTTCATTACCGGTGCTTTAATCCCTGTAGATGGCGGTTTCAGTGCTTTCAGCGGGGTGTAATTTGTAGTTATTTTCTTCATATAGTTAAGGCCTTAATTTATTATTTTAGGTTAAGGTCTTTTTCAATTTTTTATAAAAATCCTAATAATCTAAAAATATAATAATGAAACAGAGACTAATGCAATCGATTTTTTCAGCACATAAAAACGGCATTATTGCAGCAGCAGCTCTACTTTCTGTAAGCAATATTTCTGCCCAGACATTCACCGATTTTCAATATAAAGGAAACGACAAAATATACAACGACAATCCTTTAAAATCAGACGAATTCTATTCCCCGATTCTCCAGGGCTGTTATCCAGACCCAAGTATCACCAAAAAAGGAGAAGATTATTACTTGGTTAATTCTTCTTTCTCAATGTTTCCGGGGGTTCCGATTTTCACCTCTAAAGATTTAGTGAATTGGAAACAGGTAGGGCACGTTCTCGACAGACCTTCTCAGCTTAAAGTTGAAAAAGGTGGCGTTTCTCAGGGAATTTACGCGCCGGATATCAAGTACAACAAGTACAATGATACCTTTTATATGATTACCACCCAAATCGCGGGGGGAATCGGCAATATGGTCGTGAAAACCAAAGACCCGGCAAAAGGCTGGAGCGAAGTCCAAAAACTGAATTTCGACGGAATCGACCCTGCCATCTTCTTCGATGATGACGGAAAAGCTTACATCGTTCACAACGACGCTCCACCAAAAGGAACCGAGCAATATCAAGGTCACCGCGTCATCAAAATGTGGGATTATGATCTGGAAAAAGACCAGGTGGTTGCAGGTTCAGACAGAATTATCGTAAACGGTGGAGTCGATCTTTCCCAAAAACCGATTTGGATCGAAGGCCCGCATTTGTACAAGTATAAAGGAAAATATTACCTGATGTGTGCAGAAGGCGGAACCGGAGGAAACCACAGCGAGGTTATTTTTATGGCAGATTCTCCGAAAGGACCATTTGTTCCCGCTAAGAATAATCCAATCCTAACGCAAAGATATTTTCCTAAAGACAGAAAGGAAAAAGTGGACTGGGCAGGTCACGCCGATTTGGTGGAAGGTCCGAACGGACAATGGTACGGTGTATTTTTAGCGATTCGTCCCAACGAAAAAGGACGTGTAAATCACGGTAGAGAAACCTTCATTCTTCCGGTGGATTGGAGCGGAACTTATCCTGTGTTTCAAAATGGTTTGGTTCCGATGAAACCGAAATTGAAAATGCCACAAGGCGTTCAGAACCAAACCGGACAAAACGGATTCTTCCCGAACGGAAATTTCACGTATAATGATAAACTGACCGATAAAAACCTCGATTTCCGTTGGATTGCAATGCGCGGACCGCGTGAGAATTTCATTACGGCCACAAAAACTGGTGTAAAAGTGAATCCTATGGAAACGAATATCAAAGCGTTGGCTCCAATTTCATCTTTGTTCCACAGATTACAGCACGAAGACTTCGAAACTTCCGTAACCTTAGATTATAAACCAAAATCTGAAAAAGAATTGGCCGGAATTACTCTGTATCAAAGCGAAACATTCAATTACGTTTTTGGAATTACCAAAAAAGACAAAGATTTCTATATCGTTTTAGAAAGAACCGAAAAAGGAAGTTCGAAACTCATTGCCAGCGAGAAAATTTCATTGGGTAAGACGATCAGATTCCAGGCTGTTGGCGAGAAAGATAATATTAGTTTTAATTATTCTGTAGACGGGAAAAACTTTAAAAATTTGGGCGGTCCGGTTTCCGGCGATATTCTTTCCACAGATGTTGCAGGCGGTTTCACAGGAAGCTTAATCGGATTGTATAGCACTTCTTCTAATGATATTGTGCCGAATTAGCATTAAAACAATCGTACATAATATCAATAGGAACGGGCTTTAGCCCGTTTTCAAAGAAAAACAATCAATCGGCTTTAGCCAAAACTTAAGATAATATAGGCTTTGATACGATAAGCCAATTTGAAATAAACAGTTAGTATTAGCAATGTCACACTGAGCTTGTCGAAGTGTTTTTTAAGATTGATTAAAATCAACCAAACCAAAATATCAGAATCGTGAAAATTAATCAACCATTTTATATAGTTTCTTTTTTGGGATGTATCGGGCTGAATCTTCTTTCAGCCCAAGTAAATCCTGTAAAAAAACAGGAGACAACGGCATTCAGGAACCCGATTATCTGGGCGGATGCACCGGATTTATCAATCACCAGAAATGGCGACGATTTTTACCTGATAAGCACCACAATGCATCTTATGCCAGGTGCTCCGGTAATGCATTCCAAAGATTTGGTCCATTGGGAAATGTCGAGCTATGTTTTTGATACACTAAATGATAATTCAAAATACGATTTGATTGACGGAAGCGTTTACGGACGTGGACAATGGGCATCGTCCATCCGTTATCACAAAGGGAAATATTACGTTCTGTTTTCCCCGAATGATGAGCCTTTCAAATCCTATTTTTATGTTACCGACAATCCTGAAAAAGGCAATTGGAAGCTTATCACAAGAACCAGGCATTTTCACGATGCATCTCTGCTTTTTGATGATGACGACAGAGTGTATGTCTTCACTTCCAACAAAGTTTTTGAGCTTAGCCCGGATTTTAAAACCATTATCGGAAATCAGGATGGAACGGAAGTTTTTCAGAAAGATGCTTCGGAAACCGGACTTTTGGAAGGTAATCAAATCATTAAGAAAGACGGTAAATATTATATGATGATGATTTCCTGGCCGAGAGGCGGAAAACGCCGTCAGGAAGTGTACAGAGCTGATAAAGTAACCGGACCTTATGAGAAAAAAGTCATTCTTGAAGACAATTTTCTTGGATTTTCCTATGCCGGACAAGGTGCTTTGATTGACGATAAAAATGGAAATTGGTATTCACTGATTTTTCAGGATAGAAATGGTGTAGGCCGTGTTCCGATTTTGCTTCCTGTGAAATGGGAAAACGACTGGCCAATTTTGGGCGACAACGGAAAAGTCCCTTTGACAGGTGAAGTTCCATTAGCTCCATTTAAACCAAAAAATCATTTGGTAGAAAGTGATGAATTTTCTGACAAAAAGATGAAAATCCAGTGGCAGTGGAATCATAATCCTGTCAATTCTGCCTGGTCATTGTCAGACAAAAAAGGATTTTTAAGGTTAAAAACCAATAGAGTCGTGGATAATCTGTACCTCGCTCCCAATACATTAACGCAAAGAATGGAAGGCCCGAAATCCAGTGGTATTGTTGCTCTGGATGTCAAAGAGATGAAAGACGGTGATGTTACAGGATTTAGCGCATTCAATGGCGATTCCGGGATTCTGTCTGTGGTAATGGAAAATGGTAAAAAGTTTATTGTCTTTTCAACCAATGAAGTCAGTTTAGATAATAAAACTAAGGCGGTTACAGGTGTTAAAAAAGAAGAAAAAAAGAGAATACCATTAAACTCGGACAAAGTTTATTTTAAAATTGATGCCGATTTTAATCTCGGAAAAGATTTGGCCGATTTTTATTACAGCACCGACCAGAAAAACTGGACCGAAATGGCAAAAGATTACAAAATGATTTTCGATTACCGAAGATTTTTTATGGGTTCCAAATTTGCGATTTTCAATTATGCAACGAAAAATCTGGGAGGTTTTGTAGATGTTGATTTTTTCAGAGTGAATATAAGTTCGGAATAATTAGAGTTGAATAATTTGGGCAGCTTTATCCGCCTTCCGCTCTCAATCTTTTTTGCAGATGATTTCAGATTAAATAGAACTAGAGTACAGGCAAAAAAGGATTTCCGCTCAAGTCGGGCTGCGAGAGATTCACTGTCTAGAAAAAGTGAAAATTATTGCTTCGTAGAAGCAAACTGTTAGTAGCAAAACATTGTACCATCAAAATCAAAGCCTCGTAGAGGCGACCTGTTAATTACGGCAATGATAATTAACATTAAAAATGTAAAAAAGATAAAACCCTTGTCGGTCTTATTTTTTTGTCTAAATTAATAAGTGTGAAAATTACAAATAAAAATTTATGAAAAATTCCCTGATATTCACTGTCACTTTTCTATTGTATGGTCTGTGTGTTTCTGCGCAAAATACTGACAGACAGGCGCCGCAAGGTTTTGATGTGGAAAGAAAAGATATTCCGCACGGAAAAATTGATACCATTCAATATGCTTCAAAAACCGTCGGAACTACAAGAAAAGCTTTGGTTTACACACCGCCGGGATTCAAAAAAGGGGAAAAATATCCTGTTCTTTATCTTCTTCACGGCATTGGCGGAGATGAAAAAGAATGGTTTAACCAAGGAAAACCGAATGTTATTCTGGACAACCTCTACGCACAGGGAAAGCTGCAACCGATGATTGTTGTTTTGCCGAACGGTCGAGCGATGAAAGATGACAGAGCAGCAGGAAATATTATGGCTCCCGATAAAGTCGAAGCTTTCGCAACTTTTGAAAAAGATTTGCTGAATGACCTGATTCCGTTTGTAGAAAAAAAATATCCTGTCAAAAAAGACCGTGAAAACCGGGCTTTAGCCGGTTTGTCGATGGGAGGTGGACAAACACAGAATTTTGCTTTCGGCAACATCGATAAATTTGCGTGGCTGGGCGCATTTTCTTCAGCACCCAACACGAAAGAACCAACTCAGCTTTTACCCAATCCGCAAGATGCGTTGAAGCTGAAGCTCATTTTTATTTCCTGCGGCGATGCGGACGGATTGATGCCTTTCAGCAAAAGAACCAGCGATTATCTGAAAAAAAATAAAATCCCGCATATTTTTTACATCGAACCGGGCGGTCACGATTTCAAGGTTTGGAGAAATGATTTATACATCTTTTCACAATTGTTATTTAAGCCTGTTGATAAAACTAAATTTGATGGATTTACTGTTTTGGGAACGCCTGCAGCAACCAATATCAGGAATGCGCAGTATCCTCAAATCCTTCCCGATGGAAGAGTAATGTTCAAGGTAAAAGCTCCGGAAGCGCAAAAAGTTCAAATCGATTTAGGAAAAAAATATGACCTCAAAAAAGACGCAGATGGCTTTTGGACGGGCACAACCGAGCCTCAAAGCGGAAGTTTCCATTATTATTCTTTGCTGATTGATGGTGTTGCAGTTGCAGACCCGTCCAGCGAAACATTCTACGGAATGGGAAGATACGCCAGCGGAATCGATATTCCCTTTGATGGCGATGATTTTTATGCTTTGAAAGATGTTCCGCACGGCGATATCCGCATCAAAAATTTCTATTCCAAAGTAACCAATTCTTGGAGAAGAGTTTTCATTTACACACCGCCAGGTTACGACCAAAATGCTTCCGAATCATTTCCAGCTTTATACATTCTCCACGGTGGTGGCGAAGATGAAAGCGGTTGGGCGAATCAGGGTAAAACCAATTTGATTTTGGATAATCTGATTGCGGAAGGTAAAGCTAAAAAGATGGTCATCATTATGCCGGATGCCAATATTGGTCAGGGCGGACTCCGAAATTTTGGCGAGCGCAATCTCCAGATGTTTGAAAGAGAACTGAAAGAATCCATCATCCCATTTGCCGAATCCAATTACAGAATTAAAAAAGGTAAAGAAAGCCGTGCATTGGCCGGACTTTCAATGGGCGGGATTTATACATTGTATGCCGGGATTCAGAATTCTGATATGTTCTCAAGTCTGGGTGTTTTCAGTTCAGGATATATGTTGCCGATGCTTCAGGACGTTGCCGATAAACAGTATAAATTTTTAAATGAAAATAAATCTGCCTTTTCATCCAATGTCAAAAATTTCTGGATTTCAATGGGTGGAAAAGAAGATATCGCTTACGAAAATGGTCAGAAAATGCTGAAAGAACTGGATAAAATCGGAATTAAATATTCGTACAGAGATTATCCTGGCGGTCACAGCTGGCCGGTTTGGAGAGACAGTTTGCATCAGTTTGCGCAGGAGCTTTTTAAATAAACATTAAATATAAAAATAGAGATTTGTCTTATTTGCTTAATAAAAATAAACTTGTTTGTTCTTGTAAAAGCATTAAGTATTCTTAGAATGATTTGCTAAAATTCTTGTCTGATAAAAATAGAATATAATAAAACAGGTCGCTCTTACAGAGCTTTTAATTCTGAAAATATTGTTTTCTATTAACGGTTCGCTCCAAAGGAGCTGTATTTAGTCCCAGCGGGACTTTCTGATAGTAGAAAAAACAAAGTAAAAAAAACAAAGCTCCGGAGGAGCGACCTGTTGATTTATACTATTAATATTTATAAAGAAAATTGATAAATCAGGCTTAATTTCTTAATGTTCTAATCCAAAATCAATCCACCAATGAATTTCAACAGAATAAAAATCAAAGCACTTATTATCACGGTCGTTATTGTATCGGGAAATATCACGGCTCAATCGTATCAGAAAACAGATTCGGGATTGAAGTTTTCTGTGGATAAAATGAATGTTGAAGTGAAATTGTATGGTGAAAATACGATTAGGATTATTAAATATCCCTCCGGAAAATCATTTGTTAAAAATAGTTTATCGGTCATTAAACAGCAACAGAAAACCAAATTTTCAGTTTCAGAAAGTAATCATATTATTTCATTAAAAACAAACGATTTAAATATTTTCATTGATGCTAAAAGTGGCACGATTACTTACAATTCACCTTCAGGAAAAGAACTATTAAAAGAAACCGGAAGCGATTTCAAACCTTTTAATGATGCAGGAAACCCGACTTATTCGGTGACACAGTCTTTTCAGCTGGAAAAAGACGAACCCATCTACGGCTTAGGAATTTTACAGAACGGGAAAATGTCACAGCGAAATACAGATGTAAAAATGATTCAGAATAACACTTGGGATTTTGTGCCGTTTTTTCAGTCTGTAAAAGGTTATGGCGTTTTCTGGGATAACTATTCTCCGACTCAATTTACCGATAAACCTGACAAAACATCATTCTCATCGGAAGTTGGGGAAGGTGTGGATTATTATTTTATCTACGGAAAAAATGCGGATGGTGTAGTTGCCGGAATACGAAATCTGACAGGAAAAGTCCCGATGATTCCTTTATGGACTTATGGTTTCTGGCAGAGCAAGGAACGCTATAAAAGTCAAGAAGAATTGGTGGATGTCGTTAAAAAATATCGTGATTTGAAAGTTCCTTTGGACGGAATTATTCAGGATTGGCAATATTGGGGAAATAATTACCAGTGGAATGCGATGGATTTTATCAGCCCTGATTTTCCTGATGCCAAAAAAATGATACAGGATATTCACGATATGAATGCACATCTTTCGGTTTCCATCTGGTCGTCTTTCGGACCGATGACAAATCCATACCGTGAAATGGATAAAAAAGGAATGTTGTTCGATTTCAAAACCTGGCCGGAATCTGGCAGAGAAGTGTGGCCGCCTGATATGAACTATCCTTCCGGAGTCCGTGTTTACGATGCTTATAATCCCGAAGCCCGAAATATTTACTGGAAATATTTAAACAAAGGTGTTTTCAGTCTTGGTGTAGATTCTTGGTGGATGGATTCTACGGAACCCGACCATCTCAGCCAAAAACCGGAAGATTTAGATACCCAAACATACCTCGGTTCATTCCGAAAAGTGAGAAATGCATACCCACTGATGACGGTTGGTGGCGTTTACGACCATCAGCGTGAAAATACGAGTAATAAAAGAGTTTTTATTTTAACACGGTCGGCTTTTGCAGGACAGCAAAGATATGCAGCTAATGCGTGGTCGGGCGATGTCAACTCTTCCTGGGAATCTTTGCGCAATCAGGTTCCGGCAGGTTTAAATTTCAGCCTCACAGGAAATCCGAATTTTAATTCTGATATCGGAGGTTTCTTTGCCGGTGTTTATAAAAGAAACGAAGGCGCCAACAATCCGATGTTTCAGGAATTGTACGTTCGCTGGTTGCAATACGGAACTTTCACGCCAATGATGCGTTCCCACGGAACCGATGTTCCCAGGGAAATTTATCAATTCGGGAAAAAAGGTGATGTGGTCTATGATGCGATAGAGAAATTTATCAATCTTCGTTACAGTATGTTGCCATACATTTATTCGACCTCGTGGGATGTTTCTAAAAATAATTCGAGTTTTTTGAGGGCACTTTCGATGGATTTTTCATCAGACCAAAAAACCTGGAATATCAACAATGAATATCTTTTTGGTAAATCATTTCTGGTTGCGCCTGTTCTAAATGCTCAATATACTCCTGAAAAAATAGTAAAAACCGATGAAAATCAAGGTTGGGATAAAAAAAATGAAACAAAGGAAAATTCTCTTTCCAATATAGATTTTACACAAAATAAAACCGTTAAAGTTTACCTTCCCGCAGGTTTAGACTGGTTTGATTTCTGGACGAATGAAAAACACAGAGGCGGTCAGGAAATCGAAAAATCTGTTAACCTTCAAAGCATTCCGTTGTATGTGAAAGCGGGAAGTATTATTCCTTTTGGTCCTGATGTACAATACGCAACCGAGAAAAAATGGGATAATCTCACGGTAAAAATTTATCCGGGAACGGATGCAGATTTTGTTTTATACGAAGATGAATTTGATAATTACAATTACGAAAAAGGAAATTACACAGAAATCCCTTTTCATTGGAATGAAAAATCAAAAACCTTAACGATAGATTCCCGAAAAGGAAATTTTAAAGGAATGATTGATAAACGGACTTTCAATGTAATGCTTCCTGATGGTCAAAAGAAATCGGTGAGTTATTCAGGAAAGAAAGTGAATGTAGATTTCAAATGATAAAACTTATTAATGAAAAACCGTCAGATAAATAACCAACTATTCATCCTGTTTCTGTTTTTTGCAGCAAGAACTTTTGCGCAGCAAACCTCAGGAATTACAGAAAATATCATTTCAGATGATAAAGGATTCCCTATTGTTTCAAAAGAAGGAAAGGTTGCTGATTTATTTTATGACCCATCAGAAAATGTTGCCGTCATTCGTGCTGCAAAAGATTTACAGAACGATATTCAGAAAGTAACAGGAAAACTACCGAATCTATTCACCACAGAAACTTCCGGCGACTTTGAAATCATCATCGGAACAGTCGGAACCAGCAAGCAGATTGATAAATTGATTTCCTCAAAAAAAATCAATGCCAAAGATTTGAAAGGAAAGTGGGAAAGTTTTGTCATTACAACCGTAGATAATTCAAAATCAAATTCAAAAAAACAGCTCATCATCGCAGGAAGTGACAGACGGGGAACGATTTACGGAATTTACGAAATCTCAAAACAGCTTGGTGTTTCACCGTGGCATTGGTGGAATGATGTTCCCGTTCAAAAACGTTCTTCAGCATACGTCATTCCGGGATATTTCGCTTCGGGCGAACCAAAAGTGAAATACCGTGGAATTTTCATCAATGATGAAGAACCCGCTTTCGGAAACTGGGCAAGAACGAAATTCGGAGGTATCAACAGTAAAATGTATGCGAATATGTTTGAGCTTTTGCTGCGTCTCAGAGCCAATTATCTTTGGCCGGCAATGTGGGGAAAAGCCTTTAACGAAGACGATCCGCTCAATCCAAAAGTCGCCGATGAATACGGAATTGGAATGGGAACTTCACACCACGAACCGATGATGCGCGCTCAAAAAGAATGGGGCAATCACCGCAAAGAATATGGAAACGGAGAATGGAATTATCACACCAATAAAGAAGCACTTCTGAAATTCTGGGAAGACGGATTTCGTCGTAATAAGAATTATGATAATCTCGTAACAATGGGAATGCGTGGTGACGGGGACGAACCGATGAGCGATTTGGGAAGTGCTGAAGCCAACTTCAAACAGTTGGAGCAGATAATGGCCGACCAAAGAAAAGTTATTGAAAAGGTAACAGGAAAACCTGCAAAAAAGACACCTCAGCTTTGGGCTTTGTACAGTGAAGTTTTGGAATATTATGACCAGGGAATGAAAGTTCCGGACGATGTTATTATTTTGCTTTGTGATGATAATTGGGGAAATGTGCGACGACTTCCTGAATTGAATTCCAAAAAACATCCCGGTGGTTACGGGATGTACTACCACGTCGATTTACACGGTGCGCCAAGAGCCTATCAATGGCTGAATATGACGCAGATTCCGCATATGTGGGAACAGTTGCAGTTGACGTACAGTTATGGCGTTGATAAAATCTGGATTCTGAACGTCGGAGACTTAAAACCGAACGAATATCCAATGGATTTCTTCCTGAATATGGCGTGGAATCCCACTTCTTTTACGCAGGACAATCTTGAAAATTATTCAGTGAAATTTGCTGAAGAACATTTTGGGAAGACCAACGCAAAGGAAACTGCAGAAATCATTAATCTTTACTGTAAATACAATTCAAGAGTTTCGGCAGAAATGCTGAATGATAAAACCTACAATCTTCAAAGCGGTGAATTTTTGCAGGTGAGAGATGCATATTTGGCTTTGGAAACAAGGGCTTTGAGACAATTTTTAAATTTAGATGAAGCTTATAAAGATGCTTATAAACAACTCGTTTTGCATCCCGTTCGTGCTATGGCGAATCTTTACGATATGTATTATGCCGTTGCAAAGAATCACAAACTGGCAGCAGAAAAAGATTTAAAAGCCAATGAGTGGGCAGATTATGTCGATGAATGTTTTGCCAGAGATGCAGAATATACCAAAGATTACAACCTCAATATTTCTGGTGGGAAATGGAACCATATGATGGACCAGACCCACATTGGATATAAATCCTGGGATGAACCGAAAGAAGGAAATATAAAACCAGCCGTCTACAGAATTACAAAAGAAGAAGCAAAAACAGGAGGTTATATTTTTGAAGAAAAAAATGGTGTAGTTGCAATGGAAGCCGAACATTTTTTTGAGACTAAAGCTTCAGCAAATATAAAATGGACGGTCATTCCTGATTTGGGAAGAACACTTTCCGGGATTGCATTGATGCCTTACACCGAAAAAACGGCTGGTTCAGCGATAACCTATCAATTTAATCTTAAAAATAAACCTTCCGAGGTAAAAATTCATTTCATTTTTGATTCCACGCTTCCGTTTAAAAAAGGCGGACACAGCATAAAAGCTTATCTCGATAAAAATAATTCAAAAATCATCGGTCTCAATCAGGATTTGACTTGGGCAAATAATTACACCAAAATGTATCCTGCCGCAGCAGCAAGAATCGTGGAAAAAGTTGAAACATTTGTTGTTCCGTCAAATCAAAACGGCAATTTTACTTTGATGATAGAACCTCTTGACCCAGGAATTGTACTGCACAAAATCATCATAGACAACGGTGGTTATGAAGAAACGTATTTGAAAATGGATGAAAGTCCTTATAAAAGATAAATATTCGAAATATGAAGAATTTTAAAGATATTCTGTTATTATTTTTATTCATTTTTACTTCAAATCTGAATTTTGCTCAGGGTGAAATATCAAAAATTTCAGCAAAGAAGGAATTCCGATATACCAACCCGATTACCAGAGATTCTGCCATTTCTATGCGCGACCATTTCATCATTAAAATCGATGATTTGTGGTATTGTGTGGGAACTTCCAATCCTGTTTGGGAAGGCAAAAATCCGGGAGTCCGAATGTTGGTTTCAAAGGATTTGGTGAATTGGAAAAAGCATTCCTTTATCATTGACGCTAAAAAACTTCCAAAAGATTGTCCTTATGACGGTCGTTTTTGGGCTCCCGAAATTCATTTCATCAAAGGGAAATATTATCTGATTGTAAACAGTGGAAAGGTAACCAAAGAAGACCCGAAGGGAATGGCGACACACAGCGTTTGGTTATTTTCAGCCGATAAAGTGACAGGTCCATATAAACTGCTGAATGGTCCGCTCACCCCACAATATAACAACGATGCCACTTTGTTTGAGGATGAGGACGGACAGGTTTATCTCTATTGCAGCGGAAATGGATTATTTCAGGCTAAAATTGATTTAAAAACCGGAAAGTTAACCACGCCTATTCAAAAATTTCTGGATAAAAAACAACCAGGCTGGCCGGAATGGATGGTTGGCGGAATCGAAGGACCTTTCGTGACTAAAAAAGAAGGAACCTATTTTATGTTTTTTTCCACGTGGACAAGAGGCTATGAAGTGGGTTTGCTGAAATCAAAATCACCTTTAGGACCTTGGGAACTCGCTTCTCCGGAACCGATTTTCGGAACCCGTAAAAAAGGCTACAGACAACAGATGGCAAAAGATGGAGGTTACGAAAATTTGCAGTTTACCGATACGGAAGACCCATATCAGGAAACGGGACACAACGCATTATTCATCGGTCCGGACGGAAATCTCTGGAATTCCTGCCATTATTTTATGTATGAAAAACGACCATATCCGTACAGTCAGACTTTCGAGCCTTGGGAAATGGGTCCGCAAATGGGAATCGAGCCGGTGCATTACAAAGACGGAATGTTTTACATCAATGGACCTACTTGGACAGAGCAGGTTATTAAATATTAATCGAAAAAATAGTTAATATGATAAAGAAATATATATTGAATTTTGGGTTGTTATTCTTAGGAATATCAATGAATGCTCAAAATCCGATTATCCAAACCAAGTACACTGCAGACCCTGCACCAATGGTTTATAAGGATACGGTTTATCTTTACACAAGCCACGATGAAGACGATGCCTTCGGATTCAAAATGAAAGACTGGTTACTATACACTTCCACAGATATGGTCAATTGGACAGACCACGGCGTAGTGGCTTCGCTCAAGGATTTTAAATGGGTAAATACCGACAACGGTGCCTGGGCGCCACAGGTTGTAGAAAGAAAAGGGAAATTCTATATGTATTGTCCAATGCCCAACAATATGGGGATTGGAGTCTTGGTGGCGGACAGTCCGTATGGTCCTTTCACCGATCCTATCGGCAAGCCTTTGATTAAAAATTCTCTGGATGACATCGATCCCACAGTTTTAATTGACGACGACGGGCAGGCTTACATCTACTGGGGAAATCCGAATCTTTGGTATGCTAAACTCAACGAAGATATGATATCTCTTGCTGGCCCAATTACCAAAGACCCTTCGTTTGCGAAGGTCAAAGACCAGCCAGATCCTTTCAAATATCAGGAGGGACCTTGGGCGTGGAAAAGAAATGGAATCTACTATATGGCTTATGCTTCTAAATGTTGTCCGGAAGGGATTGGTTATGCGATGGCAAAATCGCCTACAGGTCCTTGGAATTATGGAGGTGTAATAATGGATGGCGACCAGAGATCCAGCGGTAATCATCCCGGTATCATAGATTTCAAAGGCAAATCTTATGTTTTTGGATTCAATCATATGCTTAGAATGCAGACGATGAGCAAGCATTACGAACGCCGGTCTGTTAGTGTCACAGAAATTACCTACAATGCAGATGGAACCATTCAGAAGCTTCCTTTCTGGACTAAGGATGGTGCAAAAAGAGTGGGCACTCTGAACCCTTATAAAAAAGTTGAAGCAGAAACGATGGCTTACAGCGAAGGTCTGAAAACAGAAATGGTCACAGAATGGGAACGCAATCAACCCTATAACAGAGGTAAAAAAATCACAGACCGTGTCATTGTTATCTCTATTAACAATGGTGATTATATTAAAATCCAGGGGGTAGATTTTTCCAAAGGCGTAAAATCTTTGGACGTGAATGTTGCATCTCTTTACGGAGGAAAAATAGAAGTACGTTCAGATGCTCTTAATGGACCATTGCTGGGAGTTGTTAACGTTACAGGAAAAGGTGAGGGCGACTTATATAAAACCATTAATACACCTCTGAAAAGTATAAAAGGAATCCATGATTTATATTTTGTTTTTAAGGGGGAAAAAGACCTTTTCTATTTTGATTGGTGGAAATTTAATTAAATCCAAATTTTTAAATAATGTTGAAGACTAAAATACTTTTAATTGCTGTAACATTTTTGCTGTTGGGAAATATCTCCAAGGCGCAGTCAACCGTCTGGTTAGACCAGTTGGATTTAAGCGTGGCAACACAGGGACACGGAAAACCAGGCATCAATACTTCGGTGGACGGAAAACCTATAACCATTGCCGGCGAAGTTTTCAAAAGAGGTTTTGGTACGCACGCTGAAAGTTCTTTGTTGATTAAATTAAACGGCAAAGTAAAAAGCTTTTCAGCTTTGGTAGGATTGGATGATGAAATGAAAGGTCGAAATCCCGCTGCCGAATTTGAAATTTATGGCGATAACAAAAAGCTTTGGTCAAGCGGAATAATGAAATTAGGCGATAAAGCAAAGCCTGTTTCCATTTCGCTGGAAGGTGTAAAACAATTAGAATTAGTCGTAACAGACGGCGGAAACGGACCGTATTATGACCACGCCGATTGGGCAGATGCCAAATTTGAAACAGCAGACGGTACAAAACTGATAACATTTAACCCGATTTCATCAGTGCCTTATATTTTGACGCCAAAACCTGCGGCAACGCCAAAAATTAACTCAGCAGGCGTTTATGGCGTTCGTCCTGGCTCACCTTTTTTGTTCAGGGTTGCGGCAACGGGTGACAGGCCAATGACTTTTACGGCAAAAAATCTTCCGAAAGGTTTAACCATAAATTCCGAAACCGGAATTATCACAGGAAAAATAGATTCAAAAGGAAGTTATGAAGTTCTTTTATCCGCTAAAAATGCAAAAGGGTCAGCCTCAAAAAAATTAAAAATCGAAAGCGGTGACAAAATAGCTTTGACACCAACAATGGGATGGAACAGCTGGAACTGTTTCGGACACGAAGTTTCTGCCGACAAAGTAAAACGAGCTGCCGATGCTTTGGTTAAAACAGGATTGGTAAACCACGGCTGGAATTATATCAATATCGATGATTCGTGGCAATTTAACAGAGACGGAAAAGACCCTTCTTTCAAAGGGAAAATGCGTGATGAAAATGGTTATATTCTGACCAATTCAAAATTTCCGGATATGAAGGAATTAACCGATTACTTTCATTCAAAAGGTCTTAAAGCAGGAATCTATTCCTCTCCCGGACCTTGGACTTGCGGCGGTTGCGCAGGAAGCTACGGCTACGAAAAACAAGATGCCGAAAGCTACGCTAAATGGGGAATCGATTACCTGAAATACGATTGGTGCAGCTACGGAGGCGTGATTGACGGTTTGCCCGATAATGACCCAAACAAAGTTTCTTCCCTCAATTTTCAGGGTGGAGGAGATTTGGATAAAGGCGTAAAGCCATTTAAATTAATGGGAGATTTATTAAAAAATCAGCCTCGTGATATTGTGTATAATCTTTGTCAATATGGGATGGGCGATGTCTGGAAATGGGGAAATGATGCGGATGCACAATCCTGGCGAACGACCAATGACATCACCGATACCTGGGCGAGTGTTAAAAATATTGCTTTGGCTCAGGATAAAGCCGCACCCTACGCAAAACCAGGCAACTGGAACGACCCGGATATGCTGGTGGTAGGCGTCGTAGGTTGGGGAAATCCGCACCAGAGCCGGTTGAAACCGGACGAACAATATTTACATATCAGTCTTTGGAGCATATTTTCAGCACCATTACTGATTGGTTGCGACCTTGAGAAACTGGACGACTTTACTTTAAATCTTTTAACGAATGATGAGGTCATTGCTGTAAATCAGGATGCTCTGGGAAAACAGGGCGTTTGTCTGCAGACCATTGGCGAATTGAAAATTTATGTAAAAGACCTTGAAGATGGCGGAAAAGCGGTGGCTTTTGCCAATTTCGGAAGGGAAAAAGTGAATATGTCTTATAAAGATTTCAAACAGCTCGGGATTTCCGGTCGTCAAACCGTAAGAGATATCTGGAGACAGAAAGATATTGCAAAAATCAATACAACGAATCAGGCATTATCACTGGATATTCCGGCGCACGGGGTGGCTTATTATAAGCTAAGTCCGGGCAAATAAAACAAGATTAATTCAGGAAAATAAAAAATGAATACCATCAAAAATCATATCGGCATTAATATATTCTCAAAAGCTATTTTGATGATGGTTTTGCTGTATTCTTTTATGACCGTTTCAGCCCGGAATTTAAAGGTTGAATCGCCCAACGGAAAGATTTCAGTTCAAGTTTTTAATGAAAATAATACTGAAAATGCAAAATGGTTTTTGAAAGTAAATTATTTTAATGATGGTAAAATGGCAGAAACCATCTCGTCAATAGATTTGGGATTGATTCTTTCTGATGGTATTTCTTTTACGGATATGAAATTATTAAAATCTTCAAAACCGTTATTAATAAAAGAAAATTATACAATGCCTCACGGGAAATCTCTCCAAAGACATAATACGGGAAATGAAGTTGTTTTTACATTCGAAAACAAAGAAAAGAAAAAACTGGATGTGATTATCCGTGTTTATAATGACGGGATGGCTTTCAGATATTCGTTGTCAGGAAAGGGAAATTTTACGGTGCAGGATGAATTGACTTCTTATTCTATCAATCAGGAGACTACTCGCTGGGCAGAAAAATGGAATCCTGCGAACGAAGGGCTTTATTCTTCAATGGTTGGCGAAAAAATTCAGCAGGAAGAGTGGTGTTATCCGACATTGTTTCAGACAAAAGATAATAATTGCTGGTTTTTGCTTCACGAATCGGCTGTTGATGGCAGTTACTGCGGGTCTAAACTGAGCAATAAAGAGGATAAAAATAAATATAAAATCACCTTCCCCGACCCAAAAGACGGACGAGGAAAAGGAGAATCACTGCCCAAAATTTCATTGCCCTGGAAATCGCCTTGGAGAGTGATTATCATTGGAAATCTCAATGATATTGTAGCTTCTACGTTAGTTGATGATGTTGCGCCGCCTTCCGTGATAAAAAATACGGATTGGATAAAACCGGGCGCAGTTTCCTGGAATTATTGGTCGAGTAATCACGGAACCAAAGACTTTAAAACGGTTTGCGAATTTGCAGATTTGGCTGTCGCGATGGATTGGCCTTATACTTTATTGGATTGGGAATGGGACTCGATGGGAAATGGCGGAAACCTGGAAGATGCCTTGAAATACATTCACTCCAAAGGAATAAAACCGTTGATGTGGTACAATTCAGGTGGCGAGCATACCTGGGTTTCTTCTACACCGAAAGACAGAATGCTAACGCACGAAAACCGCGTGGAAGAATTTACTAAGCTTAAAAAATTAGGCGTT
The DNA here is from genome assembly GCF_900129245.1 of Chryseobacterium arachidis. Lineage (GTDB taxonomy): Bacteria > Bacteroidota > Bacteroidia > Flavobacteriales > Weeksellaceae > Chryseobacterium > Chryseobacterium arachidis. The sequence goes on along the minus strand of NZ_FQUT01000011.1, from coordinate 69,209 downwards.
GCAGGGGTAAAAGTAGATTTCTTTGAAAGTGAGAAGCAGGATATGATTCAATATTACCTTGATATTCTGGAAGATGCTGCCCAATTTGAAATGATGGTTTATTTCCACGGCTGTCTGGTTCCGAGAGGTTGGGCTAAAACTTATCCTAATCTGATGACCTACGAAGCCGTTCGTGGTGCAGAATGGTACAACAACGGCCCTGAATTTACGGCAACTGCGCCTGTTCATAACACCATTCTTCCTTTCACCAGAAATGTAGTCGGCTCTATGGATTACACGCCGGTCACTTTCACCAATTCACAGTTTCCGCATCTGACTTCTTATGGTCACGAGCTGGCTTTGAGTGTAGTATTTGAATCTGCATTGCAACATTTTGCCGACCGACCGGAAGGTTATTATGAATTGCCGGATGAGCCGAAAAAATTTATGAGAGAAGTTCCGACCAGTTGGGATGAAACGCAGTTGCTACAAGGGTTTCCGGGAAAAGATGTTGTGATGGCAAGAAGAAAGAACAATGTATGGTATGTGGGAGGAATCAACGGGGAAAATATTGAAAAAAACATCAACATTAAATTTGATTTTTTAGATAAACATAACAAGTACAAATTGAGATTAATCAAAGACGGAAAACACGATAAACAGCTTGTAACCGATGATTCTGTGATAGAAAGTGCAGATTCTGTTGACGTGAAAGTTTTAAGAAGAGGCGGTTTTGCGGCAGTAATTTTCTCCATTATAAATTAATGAAAATCAAATCAAATTTTAAAATTAAAAAATGAAAAATATAAAAATAGTAATAGGTCTTCTTTTTTGCGGGTTGAGTTCTGGTATTTCCGCACAAAATCCCGTAATCCAAACCCATTTTACACCGGACCCTGCACCGATGGTGTACAAAAACAAGATGTACGTCTACACCGGAGACGATATTCCCGGCTATGATTTTTATTATATGACGAAATGGAGAGTGTATTCTTCTGACGATATGGCGAACTGGACCGACCACGGTTCTCCGCTTTCACTGGAATCTTTCAGCTGGGCTCGTGACAGAGCGTGGGCGGCACAATGCATTGAACGTAACGGCAAATTCTATTGGTACATCTGCGTTCAGACCGTTGATAACAATATGGCGATTGGCGTTGCGGTATCAGACGGTCCGACAGGTCCTTTTAAAGATGCACTCGGAAAACCATTGGTGACAACGGGAACCTGGGATAATATCGACCCGACGGTTTTTATTGATGATGACGGACAGGCGTATCTTTATTGGGGAAATAGCAAATTATTTTATGTGAAGCTCAACAAAGATATGGTTTCCTATGAAGGAAAAATTACCGAAATTCCGCAGTCGGTGGAAGCTTTTGGAGGATTGAGACGTCCCGGAAGAAGCGATGAGGTTTTGCAGAAACAGGAACAATTTAAAGATGTTTTTGTGGAAGGTCCCTGGTTCTACAAACGCAACAAGCAATATTATATGATGTATGCCGGGATGACCGACCGAACCGAATGTCTGTCTTATTCCATAAGCGATTCACCGACCGGACCGTGGAAATATCAGGGAAAAATAATGACTGGTCAGCCGACCAACAGTTTTACCAACCACGGCGGAATTATCGATTTTAAAGGGAAATCCTACCTGTTCTATCACACAGGATTATTGCCCGGCGCAGGAAGTTACGGAAGGTCGACGTCTATTGAAGAATTCAAATACAATCAGGATGGCAGCATCCCGAAAATTGCAATGACCAAAGAAGGCGTAAATCCAGTTGCAACACTCAATCCCTACAAAAGAAACGAAGCGGAAACAATAGCCTGGTCAGAGAAATGCAGCACTTCCGAAAACAAAAAGACGGGAGTTTATGTTTCCGATACCAGAGTGGGAGGGTATATCGAAGTCCGTTCGGTAGATTTTGAAAAAGGCGCCTCTGAATTTTCAGCTTCAATTGCTGCAGGTGTTGACGGAGGAATTTTAGAAGTCAGATTAGATAAAGTGGACGGAAATAAAATTGCCGAGATTGAAGTTCCGAGAACCGGAGGTTGGGAAGAATTTAAAACCCTGACATCAAAAATTTCAGAATCGGTTGCTGGTATTCACGATGTATATTTTGTTTTTAAAGGTAAAAATATTACAGCCGGAAGAGTTCTTTTCAATTTCGATCATTGGAGTTTTCAGAAAAAATAAATTAAATTCTTTTGTTATAATTAATAGCGTAAGACTTTTATAAGCGTTAGCGGCTTTGTGAAAATAAAGAAATATTTATAAAAAAACTTTGCGCACTTAGTGTTCAAAATCAAAAAAAAATATGAAAAAAACAATACTCAATCTCTGTTTAATAGCATATTCGGGAATATTATTTTCCCAGAATCCCATTATTCAGACCAATTATACGGCAGACCCTGCGCCGATGGTGTATAACGACAGGCTTTACGTCTACACCACACACGATGAAGATGATTCCACCTGGTTTGTAATGAACGATTGGAAAGTCTATTCCACCAACGATATGGTAAACTGGACCGACCACGGAAGCATTCTGAGCTATAAAGATTTCGACTGGGCAAAACGTGATGCCTGGGCAGCGCAATGCGTGGAAAGAAATGGCAAATTTTTTATGTATGTTCCGATGTGGTCCAAAACCAACAATAAAGGAGCAATTGGTGTTGCGGTGGGTGACAGTCCGTTTGGACCATTTCACGACCCGCTTGGAAAACCATTGGTTCAGAGTGAATGGGGGGATATTGACCCGACGGTTTTTATTGATGACGACGGTCAGGCCTATATGTATTGGGGAAATCCCAAACTTAAAATGGTTAAGCTCAATCAGGATATGATTTCCTATTCCGGCGATATTGTGGAAGTGCCAATGACCGCAGAATCTTTCGGAAAAAGGGACGGAAAAGAAAACCCTGAAAGACCTACAAAATACGAAGAAGGACCTTGGCTGTACAAAAGAAAAAATCTGTATTATCTGTTCTGGCCGGGCGGTCCGCTCCCTGAATTCATTGGATATTCTACCAGCAAAAGTGCACAGGGACCGTGGAAATACGGCGGAATCGTAATGCCAACCGAAGGAAAATCTTTTACCAACCATCCCGGAATTGTTGATTTCAGAGGAAAATCCTATTTCTTTTATCACAACGGTGCCTTGCCGGGAGGAAGCGGTTTCACAAGGTCGGTGAGTGTGGAAGAACTTAATTTTAATAAAGACGGTTCTATTTCACCCATCAAAATGACCAATGGAATTACCAAAGCCATTGCAACCATTAATCCTTATGCTTTCAATCAGGCAGAAATGATTGCGTGGTCTGAAAATGTGAAAGCTTATCAAAACAAAGAAGCAGGCGTCTTCATCAAAGCTAAAAAAAGTGGCGCTTATACGAGCGTGAAAAATGTTGATTTTGGTAAAAAAGGAGCATCAGCATTTTCGGCCAGAGTTGGAACGACACACAACAGCGATGTGACGATGGACGTTCATCTGGACAGTGTAGGCGGACCGGTTATCGCCACGGTAAAAGTGCCGTTGACAGGCGGAGACGACCGTTGGGAAACGGTGAAAGCCGAGGTTAAGGAAAAAATTACCGGCGTTCACGATGTGTATTTTGTATGTAATGGAAAAGCAGCAAAAGATATAATGTTTTTCGATTATTGGACTTTTCTTGAAACTCATTAATTATGATTAAACTTTTTTTAAAACTATCACTCGCCTTAAGTATTCTCATTATGAATACTGTTTTTGCACAGGTTGCAGAAATCTCCAGTCCTGACGGAAAATTGAAACTGAATGTCTTTTCAGAGAATGGAAAAGCGCTTTATAATGTTACTTTTCAAGGGAAAGCTATGCTTGATAAATCTCCATTGGGCTTAGTCACCAATGAATCTGATTTCTCTAAAAATTTAAAATTCATTGACAGCAAAAAAAATAAGGTTTCCAAAAATTACACCAACGAAAAAATCAAAAAATCACAAGTCAGTTATACAGCTAATACTCTGACAGTCAATTTTACCAATGCAGATAATTTCAATATCGGGATTGAATTTCAGGTGAGCGATAATAATGTCGCATTCAGATATGAGATTCAGCCGATGAAAGACCGTTTGAGCGCGGTTGTACAATCGGAAATTACAGGTTACAGATTTCCGTCTCAAACCACAACTTTCCTTTCGCCGATGATGAAGCCGATGACAGGTTTTGCCAGAACCGCTCCAAGCTATGAAAGCGGTTACAAAGCCGATGCAGAATTAGGAACAAAAGCTGATTATGGTTACGTTTTCCCTGGACTATTTCATATTGGAAATGACGGCTGGATTTTATTGTCTGAAACAGGAGTAAATAGTCTCTATTGCGCTTCTCATTTGGATACGACTACCGAAAAGAACCTTTACCAGGTTGCTTATCCGAATATGGCTGAAAACAACGGTTTCGGAAGTACCGGAGCTGCCATTTCACTTCCGGGAAAAACGCCTTGGAGAACTATCACGATTGGCGATTCTTTGAAACCGATTGTTGAAACGACTATTCCTTTTGATGTAGTAGAACCAATGTATGAGCCTTCGCAGAAATACAGTTTCGGAAAATCGACGTGGAGCTGGATTTTGTGGCAGGACAACAGTATGAATTATGAAGACCAGAGTCTCTTTATCGATTTAGCATCAAAACTCGGTTATGAATATATTTTGATTGATGCACTTTGGGACAAAAATATCGGAAAAGAAAGAATGAAAGACCTCATTCAATATGCGAAATCCAAAAATGTTGGGGTATTGCTTTGGTATAATTCCAATGGTGCTGCGAATGACGCGCCGATGGGACCGAGAAACAAAATGAGCTCATCCATCGAACGGAAAAAGGAAATGAAATGGCTGAAAGATATCGGTGTAAAAGGTCTGAAAGTCGACTTTTTCGGAGGCGACAAGCAGGAAACGATGCGTCTTTACGAAGATATTCTTTCCGATGCCAATGATTTTGGATTAAAAATTATTTTCCACGGAGCTACTTTACCAAGAGGTTGGGAAGTGATGTATCCGAATTATGCCGGAAGTGAAGCGGTTTTAGCTTCAGAAATGCTGTATTTTTCTGAGGACGTCCGCAGACAGGAAGCCTTTTTTGCGACTTTGCACCCGTTCATCAGAAACACGGTCGGAAGTATGGAGTTTGGCGGAACTTTCCTAAACAAATATTTGACAAAATCCAACAAGGATAAAAATAAAAGATATACAACAGATGGTTTCCAGTTGGCAACGGCAATTCTGTTTCAAAATCCGGTTCAGATGTTTGGTGTAATGCCAAATAATTTGACCGATGCTCCAAAATTCCAGCTCGATTTTATGAAAGAAGTTCCGACGCTTTGGGAGGAAACGGTGTTCATCGATGGTTATCCCGGGAAATATTCTGTGATTGCCAGAAGACATCAAAATCAATGGTTTGTTGCCGGTGTGAATGCTGAAAATGCTGTTCAGAAGCTTACTTTAAAACTTCCAATGCTTGCCGGAAAGTCGGTTAGATTCATCAATGATGATTCGAAAGGGGAGACTTCTGAAAAAACAATAACTGTCGGCAAAAACGGAGAACTCAAAATAGAAATTCAATCCAAAAGCGGATTTGTAATTCATTAATATTTCATTTAACCCGAAAAATAAACCTCAAAATGCAACCCAGAAATTTCAAATTCTCAACGATTTTTAAAATTGTCTTTTCGATGATTGTTCTTAGCCATCAATTGTCTTTCGGGAAAATTAAACTTCCCGATTTGGTAAGTGATAAGATGGTTTTACAACGTGATGTCGAGCTTAAAATTTGGGGTTGGGCTGATAATGGCGAAAATATTACCATCAAATTCCGGAATGAAACCTACAATACATCGCCGGATAAAAACGGAAAATGGTCTGTCCAATTGAAACCACAGAAAGCAGGAGGGCCATTTGTGATGGAAATTAACGAAATTACGATTCGGGATATTCTGGTGGGAGATGTCTGGCTAGCTTCCGGGCAGTCCAATATGGAAACGCCTATTGCCCGTTTGACAGACCGTTTTCCGGAGATTAATGTTTCTGATTTTAATAAAATCCGCTACTTCAAAGTTCCTACACAGAACACTGTTGAATCTGTCCGGGAAAATATAGCATCCGGCGGAAAATGGTTCACAGGGACGGCTTCGGAAGTAATGAATTGGACGGCCTTTGCGTATTTCTATGCGGTGGAAGCGTATGAACACACCAAAATTCCGCAGGGAATGCTGGTTTCCAGTTTGGGTGGTTCGTCAATTCAGAGTTGGGTCAGTCAGGAGCATCTTAAGAATTTTCCTGATGATATCATTGATAAACAGGCATTGTCAGCGCTCAATTCTTCAAAACTGGACCAGGGAAGAAATCTTTGGAATCAAAAGGATTTTAACGACGGAAATTGGGAAAAGGCAAAAGTTCCCGGAAAATGGAAAGATAATGGAATCCGCGCAAAAGGTACGGTCTGGTTCCGGAAAAACTTTGAACTTCCTGCGTCAATGGACGGAAAATTTGCCCGACTGTATCTGGGAGTAATGGTTGATAGCGATTCTGTTTTTGTAAATGGAAAATTCGTAGGTTCTACTTCATACACGTATCCACCAAGGAAATATGATATTCCGGGCGGAATTTTAAAACAGGGAAAAAATACGATTGCCATTCAGCTGACTTCCAATTTCGGAAACGGTGAATTTGTAGCCGATAAACCGTATAAGATTGTAGGAGACGGCGTTACCGTTGATTTAACGGGTGAATGGAAATATAACATCGGCAGAGATACGAGCAAAGATGAAGAATATAAATCAAAACTGAAAAACCTGAGAAGCACGCCTTCCGGATTGTACAACGGAATGATTTATCCGATTCGGGATTACAAAGTCCGGGGAGCTATCTGGTATCAGGGCGAAAGCAATGCTGGTCAATCAGAAGATTATGCAGGCTTGCTGAAAAATCTTATTGAAAATTGGCGGGACGTATTTCAATGGAATCAGATGCCCTTTTTATTGGTTCAGCTTCCGAATTTTATGGAGAAAACAAACGACCCGAAGACGCCAAGCGGATGGGCAGGAATTCGTGAGGCTCAGTTTAAAACGTCACAGACTGTTTCGTACACGGCAATGAGCGTTAATTATGATATTGGCGAATGGAATGACATTCACCCTCTCAATAAAAAAGATATGGCAAAACGTCTGTTTCTGGCTGCCCGAAAATTGGTGTATGGTGAAAAATTGGTAAGTAGCGGTCCTGTTTTCAAATCGATGAAGGTGGAAAATTCGGATATTATCCTTTCGTTTGACAATGTTGGAAGTGGCCTTCAAAGTAAAAACGGAAATCTGAGACATTTTGCCATTGCCGGAAGCGACAAAAAATTTGTCTGGGCTGAAGCAAAAATTAAAGGTAACACAGTCATTATAACCAGCAAGGAAATCAAAAATCCGGTTGCAGTGCGATATGCGTGGAGCAATAATCCCGAAGATGCCAACCTGCAAAATAAAGAAGGTTTGCTGGCGTCGCCATTCAGAACGGATGATTGGTAGTTTTTATAATTTAACCGATAGTGGACTTTTATAAGCGATAGCGGCTTTGTGAGTTTCAAAACAATTCTTTTTTAAAATAAAAAACTTTGTGAACTTAATGTTCAAAATTTCAAAGTCTGACTAAAAATCAGTACATATTAAAATAAAATACTCATAAAATATTGATTATGAAGACGATTTTTAACTATTTTTCTCTTTTGATAACGTTGGTTTTTACAACGATGGTAAAAGCTGCCGACCCTTTTATTTCTTTTACTAAAACGGAAAATTCGGTTGTGTTGAAAGAGCATAATTCAGGTTTGATGCTGTTTTCGGATAGTGATTCGGATAAAGGAATTCTTCGTGCGGTTGCGAATCTTCAATCTGATTTTCAAAAAGTAACAGGGGTTCAGCCTAGTCTTATTTCCCAAAGTTCCGGGGCGAACGGAATGCTAATCATTATTGGTGAAGTTGGGAAAAGCAAAACCATTGATGCTTTAATCAAAGCTAAAAAAATTGATGGAAATTCAATCAAAGAAAAGAATGAAAAATTTATCATTCAAAATATCAGCAATCCATTTCCCGGCGTTTCTGAAGCAATTGTGATTGCAGGAAGCGACAAACGCGGAACGATTTACGGAATCTACGAAATGTCTCAGCAAATCGGGGTTTCACCTTGGTATTACTGGGCGGATGTTCCGGTTGAGAAAAAAGAAAATCTATACTTTAAAAAAGGAATTTACACCGACGGAGAACCTGCCGTAGAATACCGTGGAATTTTCCTGAATGATGAAGAACCTTCGCTCGGAGGATGGGCGAGAGCAACGTTTGGAGGAATCAATTCTAAATTTTACGAAAAAGTTTTTGAACTGATTCTTCGGATGAAAGGCAATTACATCTGGCCTGCAATGTGGGGAAAAGCGTTTTATGATGATGACGCTTTGAGTGGACCTTTAGCGAATGAGATGGGAATTGTGATGGGAACTTCTCACCACGAACCGATGGCTCAGGCTCAAACCGATTGGCATCGATACATCAAAAAGAATAATTTACCGAACGTCTGGGATTATTCGAAAAATGAGAAAGTTTTGCAGGAATTCTGGAAATTAGGACTTAAAAGAAGCAAAAACTGGGAAAAATTAGTCACAGTAGGAATGCGCGGCGACGGCGATGAAGCGATGGGAGAGGGAACTAATATCTCATTACTTGAAAAAATCGTAAAAGACCAGCGAAAAATTATTACTGACGTAACAGGAAAAAAAGCGGAGAAAACGCCTCAGGTTTGGGCTTTGTACAAAGAAGTTCAGGATTATTATGACAAAGGAATGCGCGTTCCGGACGATGTTATTCTGTTGTTCTGTGATGATAACTGGGGCAATGTGAGAAAACTTCCGGACCTTTCAAAACCTTTACACAAAGGCGGTTACGGGATGTATTACCACTTTGATTATGTAGGTGGACCAAGAAATTCAAAATGGATTAATATCAGTCCGATTCAGAGAGTTTGGGAACAGATGAATCTTTCCTACGAACATAAAGTGGACAAGGTTTGGGTCGTCAATGTAGGAGATTTGAAACCGATGGAATTCCCAATCAGCTTTTTCCTGGAAATGGCCTGGAATCCAAAGCAATTCAATTCAAAAAATCTTTTGGAATATACCGAAAAATGGGCGGCGCAGCAATTTGGTGAAAAATATGCTAAGGAAATTGCAAGAATGATCAACCTTTATTCGAAATACAACCGTCGTGTAACGCCTGAAACACTTAATAGCAAAACATTCAGTCTGGAAAATTATCATGAATTCGAAACCGTTTTAAATGATTACAGATCTTTGGCTATTGATGCACTGCATTTGAAAGAACAAATTCCTGCTGAATATCAGGATGCTTATTATCAGTTGGTTCTTTATCCTATTGATGCATGCAGCAATTTGTATGAAATGTATTATGCTGTTGCCAAAAACAGGGAATTGGCTGCCAAATATGATCTAAAAGCAAATTATTATGCCGATAGAGTAAAAGAATGTTTTGAAAGAAATGCTTATTTGGATCATAAATATAACAATGAAATTGCCGGCGGAAAGTGGCAGCATATGATGGATCAGATGAAAATAGGATATAAAACCTGGGCAGACGGAAAAGAAAATATAATGCCTGAAGTTACCTATGTATATGATGATAATGCTTCGAAAGAGAAAGTATTTCAGGAGAAAAACGGTTATGTTTCCATTGAAGCTGAAAATTTTGCAAGAATGAACAATTCGGACCGAATCCATTGGGAAGTGATTCCTGATTTCGGAAAAACAAAATCCGGCGTGACGACCTTTCCACAAAATGTCTATCCAAAATCTGATGAAAGTCTCTATCTGGAATATGATATAAATTTTGAATCAAAAGGTGAATTTGAAGTCCAGTTGTTATTAGCCCCAACCTTGAATTTCAATCATAATAAAGGATTGCGTTATGAGATTTCTTTTGATGGCGGAACTCCGCAGGTTGTCAATTTCAATGGTCATTACAAAGGAGAGTTGGGAAGATGGCAGTCCGAACATATTATTAAATCTATAACGAAACACCAGATTTCCCAACCTGGAAAACATACGTTACGATTCAGAGTGCTTGAGCCGGGAATCGTGCTTGAAAAAATATTGATCAATACAGGAGGTTTATTGCCTTCTTATCTGGGTGCACCGGAAAGTGAATTTCTTCACTAAAAATCAGCAGAATATTAATAACAATCTACGTTTTGCCTATGAAACATTAATCTATTTCACCTCTAAATTCTAAGTATCGTTTTTCAACAAAATAATGTACAGGAAAAAGCTAAGGATCTTGTAGTATAACTTTATTTACGATAGCTGCCTGAAACTTTTCAGGGTATTTTCTTGATGGTTTTTAATCATAAACTGTCTTGAAGAGGATTGTATTATCCAAACTTTACTGAAAATTATCAAAATTAAAACTAGAACATTATGAGAAAAATTTTAAACCGGATGCTTGCTCTGGCGGTAGGCATCATCTGTACTCAATTTGCAGATGCACAGACAGCGTTGCCTGCAAAAGTAACAATCGACAAAAATATTGTATATCAAAAAGTGACCGGCTATGGCGGTTTCGTATGCAGTCCGCAGTTTGCGTACAATCACATGACTCCGGCGGAGATTCAAAAACTTTGGGGAACCGGCGCAGCCGACGCAGGATACAATATTTTGAGGTTATATATTCCTGAAAATCAAGCGGACTGGCCGCAGGTTTTAGCAACTGCTCAACAGGCAAAGGCAATGGGACTGATCGTTTTCGCAAGTCCATGGACAATGCCTGCAGCATGGAAAACAAATAATCATTCAAATGCCGTTTTTACGGATGCCAATGGTGTGCAGCAGATCGGTTATCTGAAACCTGAACATTATCAGGATTACGCTTTACATTTGAACAGTTTTGTAACCTATCTTGCAAATAATGGCGTGGCGCTGGATTATATTTCAATTCAAAACGAGCCGGACGAAATGGCGCAATACGCGGGCTGCATCTGGACATCGACACAGATCGCAAATTTTGTAAGGGATTACGGTCAGCTCATCAACTGCAACGTCATTGCTCCCGAAAGTGTTGGTTTTACAGATAATTTTGCCAATGCCTTTTTAAATACAGCAACCATGGCCAATTTTGAAGTCTATGGCGGACATCAATATGGAAGTATGCAGTCGGCATACAAGCAGTTTCAGGCGAATAATAAACAGATCTGGCAGACAGAATATCTCATCAACTGGAACTCTAATACAAGCGTTCCTGCACGTGATTTCAGTTGGTCGATTGATGGTTTTTCTTTTGCGAGAGCCGTCAATAATGCGATGCTCGGAAATGTGAATGCATGGGTACATTATGCATCCAAAAGATATTATGGAATGATGGGTGACGGTACAAACGGAACCGTTGCAGGTGAAATGACCAAACGCGGTTACATTTTATCTCAATATGCTAAAACAACCACCAACAAAAACAGAATTGATACCAAATGGGAAGTGGGAACAGGCAGTCTGGAAGGTTCTTCCTATATTTCTCTGGATGGAAATCAGGTGACACTAATGGTAATAAATTCTTCCACAAACACTTATAATCTTAAGGTGGATCTTCCTTTTTATACCAATTCTGCGAACAGCATTACTACTTCTCAAACACAGAATATGACGTCGGCGCCGCTGACCTTTACTACCGATACATTCAGACCGCAGGTGTCTGTGGCACCGTCTAGTGTAATGACTTTTGTGTTTACGAAAAGTGGCGACCGACCTGTTTCTAACATGACCGGAACTGAAATTCATTACAACAAAATTGAAACTTTAGCGACGACAAATCCGACCTTTGGTACAGCACACCAGATTTCAGGGCAGACCGTGACGTTTTATAATTCAACACCGCTTTTCAGCCAGAATATGACGGCGGCCAACGGATATATTGCTTTGAATGATCGTTATAATAAATTGGTTTTAAATGTTTTAAGTTATACGACAACGCTTGGTCAGTCATCATCAAATACTACATTGTATTATGTTGATAATGATAATGTGGTAAGAAATTACAATTATGGAAGCGTGAATTTATCAGCACCCGGATCAGGAAGCTTTAATCTGGTCTTTGATCTTTCAAGGGCAACGCTTCCATTCGGATGCAAAGGGATTTTAGGGCTAAGAAGCGGAAATTACAGTTCGATCTTAACTTTAAACCTGGGTGATGTTTATTTTAATGTCGGAAACGAAAGAGCGGCAAAATTTACCGGAGCATATACCGAGACAGACAGCAGTCTTTTAGATGCGATGGAAAACAACCAATATACTTCATTAGATTTCCGTACGGCAACCGGCATCACGCCAACTTCAAGCTGGATCGCGGGTTCTGAGAATAAGAACAGTATTTTTTATGTTAACAGCAGTGTGGCAAATACCAATACCAATGTCATTTCAGGAACAAACTGCACGACACTGACGCTTTCAGATCAGGGCAAAGATTTCCAGGTTCCGTTTGATTTTACAGCGACTTCGGCAACCTACACCAGAAATTTCAACGGCTACGGAGTTGTTTTGTTGCCATTTCAGGCAGCAGTTCCGGCGAATGTAACGGCTTACACGATGATTCCCGGCTCAGGCAGCGTGGCATGTTCACCGATAATAGGAATGATTCCGGCCAATACTCCGGTATTGATCGCAGCGACAGGAACGGTCACTTTCACAGGAACCGGATCTGTATCAACACCAAAAGCGATTACGGTAAACCAGGTGAATGGCGTTTATCACCAAATTAAAGTTTACGCAGGGGCGTATGTTTTAAAAACGGAAAACAACGTGACCGGATTTTACAAAGTGGTTGCAGGGAGCGAACCGATGATTGATCCTTTCCAGGGATATATTACAGAAGGAAATCCGTATACTGCAGCATTTTTACCGTTGAGTTTTGCTACTTTGGCCACCTCAGAATCTGCAGTTAATGCTGATGAGGTACAGGTATATCCAAATCCTGTTAAGACAGAGTTTTTCATTGATGTTAAAAAAGGTAATGCCTTCTACACAATTTACGATGCGAAAGGAAGTATGATTATTTCGAAAAAAGAGCTTTCTTCAGGAAAAAACAAAATTGAAGCATCAAATCTGCCTTCAGGTCTGTATTTCGTAGAAGTAACGGTTGCAGGAAATACATCTGTGCATAAGTTAATCAAAAAATAAAGATTTGATTTTTCATCAACAGATTAAGTCATCAGATTTTTCTGATGGCTTTTTAGGCATAAAAAATTAAATAAATTAAGTGTTAATTATACATTTATTAATTATATTATGATATATTTGCTTTTACCGAATTGAAATATCATTTTATAGTGATTCCACAATAAAATTGATCAAAAAAAATTTTATCCCATGAAAAAACTTTTTTTCTCTCTGTCAATACTAATTTGTGCCTTTTCATCCGCACAAACTTTTAAATACCCATTCCAAAATCCCAAACTTCCGGTCGAGCAGAGAATCGAAAATCTTCTCGGATTACTAACCGTTGATGAAAAAATCGGGATGATGATGGATAATTCCAAAGCCGTTCCGAGATTGGATATTCCCGGTTACGGCTGGTGGAACGAGGCACTTCACGGTGTTGCAAGAGCAGGAACAGCCACGGTTTTTCCGCAGGCGATCGGAATGGCAGCGACTTGGGATGTCCAGGAACATCTCAAAACGTTTGAAATGATTTCCGACGAAGCCCGTGCAAAATACAATAGATCTTTTGATGAATCTCAAAAAACCGGACGTTACGAAGGTCTTACATTCTGGACGCCAAATATCAACATTTTCCGTGATCCTAGATGGGGAAGAGGGCAGGAAACTTATGGTGAAGACCCGTATCTGACTTCTGTTTTAGGCGTTGCAGCCGTAAAAGGCTTGCAGGGAAACGACCCAAAATATTTCAAAACCCACGCCTGCGCCAAACATTTCGCCGTTCACAGTGGCCCAGAATGGAACCGACATTCTTACAACGCCGAAGTTTCCAAAAGAGATTTGTACGAAACGTATCTTCCGGCTTTCAAAGCATTGGTTCTGGAAGGAAATGTAAGGGAAGTGATGTGTGCGTACAATGCTTTTGACGGTCAGCCTTGCTGTGCTAACAATACTTTATTGACAGAAATTCTTCGTGGAAAATGGAACTACGATGGAATGGTTGTTTCCGACTGTTGGGCATTGGCAGATTTCTACCAGAAACAGTACCACGGAACACATCCTGACGAAAAAACTACCGCTGCAGACGCCCTGAAACATTCTACAGATTTAGAGTGTGGCGACACGTATAATAATTTAAATAAATCTCTCGCAAGCGGATTAATCACTGAGAAAGACCTCGATATTTCGATGCGAAGAATTCTGAAAGGCTGGTTTGAATTGGGAATGCTGGATCCGAAGTCTTCCGTTCACTGGAACTCAATTCCATATTCTGTTGTGGATTCTGAAGAGCATAAAAAACAGGCGTTAAAAATGGCACAAAAATCAATTGTGCTGATGAAAAATGAGAATAATGTTTTACCTTTAAATAAAAACATCAAAAAAATCGCTGTTGTCGGTCCGAATGCTGATGACGGATTGATGCAGTTGGGAAATTATAACGGAACACCTTCTTCCATTGTAACGATTTTGGACGGAATCAAAACCAAATTTCCAAACGCAGAAATCATTTATGAAAAAGGGACCGAAGTTGCCGATCCGTCTTCCAGAACTTCGCTTTATCAAAACTTTTTAAGCCAGAAAAAAGGCGAAAAAGGAATGAAAGTTACCTTTTTTAACAATAATGAATTCAAAGGAACTCCCGCTAATGTTTCTGTAAATAAAAGCGGAATCAACTACAATAGTTTTGGCGGAACTCAGCTTGCCCCGAATGTCGGAAGAGAAAATACATCGGCTATTATTTCCGGCGTTTTCAAAAGCCCTTATACGGGCGATGTGATTCTTTCGCCATCAACTTCCGATGTTTATACACTTTTTGTTGATGGAAAAGAAATAGCAACCAGAAAAGGGCCTGATGCAAGACATCCTTCAGAATTTCCTGTGAAAATGGAAAAAGGAAAAGAATATCTGATAGAGTTACGCCACACCCAAAAAGGAAAATATGTAAGCATTACTTTTGATGTGTACAGAAAAGATCCTGTTAATTTTGCTGCAGTAAAGGAAAAAGTGAGAGATGCGGACGTTATTGTCTTCGCAGGCGGACTTTCTCCAAGTCTGGAAGGCGAAGAAATGATGGTGAATGCAGAAGGTTTCAAAGGTGGCGATAAAACGTCTATCGACCTTCCGAAAGTCCAGCGTGAATTGTTGGCTGAACTAAGAAAAACAGGAAAACCTGTCGTTTTTGTCCTTTGTACGGGAAGTTCATTGGGTTTATCGCAGGATGAAAAAAATTACGATGCACTTATCAATGCTTGGTATGGCGGGCAATCCGGAGGAACTGCCGTTGCAGACGTTTTGGCGGGAGATTACAATCCGTCCGGAAGGTTGCCGATTACATTCTATAAAAATCTGGAACAGCTTGATAATAATTTGTCTAAAACCAGCAAACATCAGGGTTTTGAAAACTATGATATGCAGGGAAGAACCTATCGTTATATGACGGAAAAACCGTTGTACGCTTTTGGACATGGGTTGAGTTATTCAAAATTTGTTTATGGAAATGCTAAGTTGGACAAAAGTACCATCAATGCTAATGAAAATCTGACGATTACAGTTCCTGTTACCAATAATTCGGAAAGAGACGGAGAGGAAGTGATTCAGGTATATGTAAAAAGAAACAATGATTCTTCTGCGCCAGTAAAGACTTTGAGAGCTTTTGAAAGGGTTTTAATTAAATCTAAGGAAACAAAAAATATCCAGTTAATGATTTCTAAAGATTCATTTAAATTTTATGATGAAAAAGTAGATGATTTGGCTCCAAAAGCAGGAAATTACACGATTTTCTACGGCGGAACTTCCGATGAATCAGGTTTGAAAAGTCTTCAATTACAGGTTAAATAATTTCTGAAACTTAATTTAATCAAAACCTTTTAAGCTTAGAATTATAAATCTGCAAAATCAAGATAATCTGCGAGAGTCTAAATGTATTCGTCTACAAAATACCAATCAATGAAAACAAAAACCAAAATATTCACAGCCGCTATTTCGCTAAGTGTTGCATTTTTTTCAGCCCAAAATAAAACTATTAAAACCCATTTCCTCGATTTGGACGGAACTTCCACCAACATCAAAATCCAGCCAACGATGTACGGAATTTTCTTTGAAGACATCAACTTTGCGGCAGACGGTGGATTATATGCTGAACTGATTAAAAACCGAAGTTTCGAGTTTGATGAACCTTTGACTAGCTGGAAACAACCCAACACAAAAACATTGTCTCCTAATTTAGATTCCGGCTTTTTGACGATTATAACCGACAAATCCAAATCCAATAAAAACTACGCAAGAATCACGGTCTGGAATGATAAAAATTATATTCTTGAGAACGAAGGTTTCAGGGGAATCGGTTTGCATCAAGGCGAGAAATATGATTTAAGCTTCAATCTGGAAAATGTGTCAGGAAATATTTCTGCCGTCAATACAAGTCTGATTGATGAAAATGGAACAGTGATTTCTTCAGTTTCAACAATCATCAAAGGCGGAGGCTGGCAAAAATACAATGCTGTTTTTGTACCTTCCAAAACCGTTGAAAAAGCTAAACTTCAAATCACTTTTACCGGAAAAGGTGTTGTGAATATGGATATGATTTCACTGTTTCCTCAAGACACCTGGAAAGGCAGAAAAGCTGGAATGCGAAAAGATTTAGTGCAGAGATTATACGATTTACAGCCGGGATTTCTTCGCTTTCCCGGCGGATGTATTGTCGAAGGAAGAACTCTGGCAGAACGTTATCAATGGAAAAAGACGATTGGTAAAGTGGAAGACCGAGAAAATTTGATTAACAAATGGAATAACGGATTTGCTCACCGTCTCACTCCGGATTATTGGCAGTCTTTCGGGCTTGGTTTTTTTGAATATTTCCAGTTGGCGGAGGATTTGGGAGCAGAACCGCTTCCGATTTTAAGCTGCGGAATGGCTTGTCAATTCAACACTGCAGAATTGGTGAAAATGGAAGATTTGGATCCATATGTCCAGGATGCTTTGGATTTGATTGAATTTGCAAACGGCGATTCCAAAACAAAATGGGGAAAAATTCGTGCTGAAATGGGACATCCAAAACCTTTTAATATGAAATTCATCGGTGTTGGAAATGAGCAATGGGGTGCAGATTACATTGAACGCTACAAAGTTTTTGAAAAAGCGATTCACGCCAAATATCCCGATATCAAAATCATTTCCGGAAGCGGACCGTCTCCCGATGGTGAATTTTTCGATTACGGCTGGAAAGAGCTTAAAAAACTGAATGCACAGATTGTTGACGAACATTACTACAATTCACCGGAATGGTTTTTAAAAAATGCTGACAGATACGATAAATACGATAGAAGAGGACCAAAAGTTTTTGCCGGAGAATATGCCGCACAATCGGTTGGTGTTGTAAAACCTGACAATAAGAACAATTGGTTGACCGCACTTTCGGAAGCCGCTTTTATGACCGGACTGGAACGCAACGCAGATGTCGTGACAATGACTTCTTATGCACCGCTTTTCGCCCACGCAGACGGTTGGCAATGGACGCCGGATTTGATTTGGTTCAATAATTTAAAATCTTATGCTACTCCAAATTATTACGTTCAGAAATTATTCTCCAACAACAAAGGAACGGATTTAATTAAAATCTCAGAAAACGGAAAACCGTTGAAAGGTGAGAATAATCTCTATGCATCGGCGGTTCGTGATCTTAAAAAAGGAGAAACCATCATTAAAATTGTTAATGCTGATCCTCAGGAAACCTCAGTTGAAATCAATCCGGAAAATAGTAAAATGGGAAGTCAATTCACCAAAATTGTACTGACTTCTGCAGGACTTTCCGATGAAAATAATTTCCAATTAGAAACCATTACACCAAAAGAAGAAACGCAGGCCATTAAAAAAGGAAAGATTTCGGTTGAAATTCCGGCAAATTCTTTAGTGATTTTAAGAATAAAATAGCTTCAAACTACCATAGATAAAGGATAATTTAAAATTAAGTGTAAATATTACATTTATTTAAAATAGAATCTTATATTTGTTTTAGCTCTTAAACAGAAAACGGGAGAATTCTTTAAGGTAAATGAAAACTTAATGAAAAATCTTTGTAGAATGTAATCCATTGCATCAATTATTTTAAAAAGAGCTAAAAACAATAATCAAAATAAATCACTTTCGTTAATGAAAAAATACGTTATCGGCTTAGACTACGGAACAGACTCTGTTCGGGCCGTTTTGATTGATACGGAAAACGGGGCAGAACTGGCAACTTCCGTAAGCTATTACCAAAGATGGAAAGAAGGAAAGTTCTGCAAGCCGGAAGAAAACCAATTTCGTCAGCATCCGCTCGACCACATCGAAGGTTTGGAAAAAACCATTTCAACCGTTGTCAAAGAAAGTGGCGTTGCGCCGGAAAATATCGCCAGTATTTGTATTGATACGACAGGTTCGTCACCGCTTCCCGTGAATAAGGATGGAATTGCCTTATCACTTTTGCCTGAATTTTCAGAAAATCCTAATGCAATGATGGTGCTGTGGAAAGACCATACTTCCATCAACGAAGCTGAGGAAATCAACCATCTGGCAAGAAACTGGGGCGGTGAAGATTATACAAAATTTGAAGGCGGAATCTATTCCTCCGAATGGTTTTGGGCAAAAATTCTTCATATTAACAGAGAAGATGAAGCGGTGAAAAATGCAGCATACAGCTGGATGGAACATTGCGATTACCTTACCTTTTTACTTTCCGATAACCAGGATTTAGCAACATTTAAAAGAAGCCGTTGTGCAGCTGGTCACAAAGCAATGTGGCACGAATCGTGGGATGGACTTCCTTCCAAAGAATTTCTCGGTCAGCTGGATTCTTCACTGGCAGAACTTCGCGACAGGTTGTACGATAAAACCTACACGTCCGATGAAGTTGCCGGAAATCTGAATGAAGAATGGGCAACAAAATTGGGCTTAACGACCAATACGGTAATTGCTGTCGGAACTTTCGACGCTCATTCCGGAGCGGTGGGAGCAAAAGTAGAGGAAAATACACTAATCAGAATTATGGGAACGTCAACCTGCGATATTATGGTCGCTCCCAACGAAATCATCGGCGACAAAACGGTTAAAGGAATCTGCGGACAGGTCGATGGTTCCGTGATTCCGGGATTGATGGGATTGGAAGCGGGGCAATCTGCATTTGGTGATGTTTTGGCGTGGTACAAAGATATTCTGACTTGGCCTACACACAATATTCTGATGAATTCCAATCTCATTGATGAAAATCAAAAGCAGTTGCTAAAAGAAGAAATAGAGAACAATCTTATTCACAATCTCACTTTGGAAGCGGAAAAAATTCCACTTTCGGAAGTTGTTCCGATTGCGTTGGATTGGATTAACGGAAGAAGAACGCCAGATGCCAATCAGGAACTGAAAATGGCGATCAGCAACCTTTCATTGGGGACAAAAGCACCGCATATTTTCAAAGCTTTGGTGAATGCGATTTGCTTCGGAGCCAAAAAAATCGTTGACCGTTTCGAAGAAGAAGGCGTAAAAATCGAAAAAGTAATCGGAATTGGTGGCGTTGCCAGAAAATCCCCTTTCATTATGCAGACGTTGGCCAACGTTCTTAATATGCCGATTGTAGTGGCGGAATCAGACCAGGCTCCGGCTTTGGGTGCAGCCATTTATGCGGCTGTTACGGCTGGAATTTACCTGACTGTTCAGGAAGCCAGTCAAAAAATGGGCTCCGATTTCGAAGCAGAATATTTTCCACAAGTGGAAAAAGTAGAAAAATATGCAGAATTTATGAAACAATATCAGATTCTCGCAGATTTCACAGAAAACAATATCAAATCAAAGAAAAAGTTGACGGTTGAAAGTTTATAGTTGATAGAAGTTAAAGCAGAAAAGCTCCGTAGGAGCGCCCTGTTAATAGCAAATATGTAAATATTATCATCACAAAGAGAGCCTTGTAGAGGCGACCTGTTAAATAATTACAATCATTTAAAAACCATCAACCAACAACTATCAACCAATAACTAAAATTATTATGGCAGCTTTATCCGTCTTCCGCTCCCAATCTTTTTTGCCAGGGCTTTTCCAATGCAAAAAAGGATTTCCGCTCAAGCCGGGCTGCAGATTCAGCGTCAAATAGGAGAAGATTATAACCAGGACGTTTGTCATTCCGTAGGAATCTAAGCAAGCTTTGTAGAGATTCCTACGGAATGACAAACGAAAGTTTAAAAATTAAATAAATGAGCATCTATAAAGAATTAAAACGAGAATGTTACGAAGCCAATATGCAGCTCGATGCATTGAAGCTGGTCGTTTACACATTCGGGAACGTAAGCGCCGTTGACCGTGACAAAGGAATCTTTGCCATCAAACCGAGCGGTGTTCCTTACGAATTATTGAAACCGGAAGACATTGTGATTTTAGATTACGATGCCAATGTGGTGGAAGGAAATTTAAGACCATCTTCCGATACCAAAACCCACGCTTATCTCTACAAAAACTGGGAAAACATCGGTGGAATCTCACATACACACGCCATCTATTCCGTAGCTTGGGCACAGGCGCAGTTGGACATTCCGATTTTTGGAACAACCCACGCAGACCATTTAACCTCAGATATTCCATGCGCACCGCCGATGCGAGACGATTTAATCGAAGGAAATTATGAATACAACACCGGAATCCAGATTCTGGATTGTTTCAAAGAAAAGAACTTGTCTTACGAAGAAGTGGAAATGGTACTCATCGGAAATCACGGACCGTTCACTTGGGGAAAAAATGCTGAAAAAGCCGTTTACAATAGCAAAGTTCTAGAAACTATCGCCGAGATGGCTTATCTCACAAGGCAAATTAATCCGAACGCACCTCGTTTGAAAGATTCATTGATCAAAAAACATTACGAACGAAAACACGGCAAAAATGCCTATTACGGACAGTAGTTTGGCTTCTGGCGAATGGCTTTTAGCTTTTGGCAATTGTCATCATTCCATAGAAGACTACGAACCCGAAGGGTTCAATATCAGTAGCCGTAGGTGAAACCTATGGAAAAAAGTTACAAAATCCTACAGAACCCGAAGGGTTCAATTTAAATAGCTTAAAAAATATAATTAAACATCAATAATCATTTATAAATCATCATTTATAACTATGTTAACACCTCTCAATACGAAAGAAATCTGGTTCATCACCGGAAGCCAGCATTTATACGGCCCTGAAACATTAGCACAGGTTGCGGAACATTCAGCGAAAATCGTAGAAGCGTTCAATGCTTCATCACAGATTCCTGTAAAAGTGGTTTTGAAGCCAACCGTAAAAACGACAGAAGAAATCTTTGAAACACTTACAGCTGCCAATTTTGCAAAAGACTGCATCGGAATCGTAACCTGGATGCATACGTTTTCACCCGCAAAAATGTGGATTCGTGGACTGACCGCATTACAAAAGCCAATGTTGCATCTTCATACGCAATTCAACCAGGATATTCCGTGGTCTACGATGGATATGGACTTTATGAACCTGAATCAGGCAGCGCACGGTGACCGTGAATTCGGATTTATGGTAAGCCGTCTGCGCAAAAACAGAAAAGTAGTCGTAGGACATTGGGCGGAAGAAAGAGTTCAGAAACAGATTGGAGAATGGACTAGAGTTGCGGCTGGTTGGGATGATTGGCAAGGTGCGAAGTTCGCCCGTTTTGGTGATAATATGAGATTTGTAGCCGTTACGGATGGCGATAAAGTAGAAGCGGAAACCAAATTTGGATTTTCGGTAAACACTTGGGGAATCGGGGATTTGGTAAGCGTTGTCAATTCGATTGGCGATGGCGAAATCAAAACCTTAATTGAAGAATATGAAGCTTCATACAAAATGGCAGAATCCCTTCTTTCCGGAGGTTCAAACAGAAAATCTCTGGAAGTTGCCGCAAGAATTGAATTAGGTTTGGAAAAATTCCTGAAAGACGGAAATTTTAAAGGTTTTTCAGATACTTTCGAAGATCTTCACGGCTTGGAACAATTGCCTGGAATTGCCGTTCAAAGATTAATGGAAAAAGGGTATGGATTTGCCGGAGAAGGCGATTGGAAAACTGCCGCTTTGGTTCGTGCGATGAAAACGATGGGACAAGGTTTGGATGGCGGAAATGCCTTTATGGAAGATTATACGTATCATTTGAATCCTTCAAATCCTTCAATTCTAGGTTCACATATGTTGGAAGTTGACCCTATTTTGGCGATTGACAAACCATCTTGTGAAATTCATCCACTGGGAATTGGCGGAAAAGCTGATCCGGTTCGTCTGGTTTTCAATTCGAGAGGAAATATCGATTCTTTAAATGCAGCCTTAATGGATTTCGGAAATCATTTCAGACTTTTAATCAACAAAACAAAAGCATTGGAAATCACCGAAGAGTTGCCGAAACTTCCTGTTGCGAGAGTTCTTTGGAAACCGCTTCCTGACCTGTACACAGCAGCTGAAGCGTGGATTTTGGCAGGTGGAGCGCATCACACGTGTTATAGTGAGAACATCAGCGTAGAACAATTGGAAGATTTTGCAGAGATTGCAGGCATCGAATCGCTTGTTATTGATGAAGATACAAAAATCCGTGATTTTAAGAACACACTTCGCTGGAATGAAATATATTATCGTTAAACTTGCAAAACTTCTAAAAAATGAGAAAAACAAGTATCAACCTGATAATTCTTTTTGCCGTTTTATGTATTTTCGGGTGCAATAAAAAAGAAAATCAATCAAAAACTCAACCGGAAACAATGGAAAACATACAGGTTTCAGATTACGGAGTCACTTCAAAAGGCGATTCCATCAAAAAATATACTTTGACCAATAAAAACGGAATGAAGCTGGAAGTCATTAACTTCGGTGGAATTATTACTTCACTTACCGCTCCCGACAAGAACGGAAAATACGAAGATGTCGTTTTAGGATTTACCAAGCCTGAAGATTATTTCAACGGAAATCCTTACTATTTTGGGGCATTGATTGGCCGTTACGGAAACAGAATTGCCAATGCCAAATTTACTTTGGAAGGTAAAACCTATGATATCGATAAAAACGACGGACCAAACAGTCTTCACGG
Organism: Chryseobacterium arachidis; assembly: GCF_900129245.1. GTDB lineage: Bacteria > Bacteroidota > Bacteroidia > Flavobacteriales > Weeksellaceae > Chryseobacterium > Chryseobacterium arachidis. The sequence continues at coordinate 45,938 of NZ_FQUT01000011.1, read as the reverse complement.
AGGAAAAGAAGGGTTTCATACCAAATTCTGGAATATTGAACCTGTAAAAGATGCAAAATTCCCGACTTTGAAACTGACTTACACAAGCGCAGACGGTGAAGAAGGCTATCCTGGAAAATTAACGACAACTGTTTTGTATACTTTGACAGATGATAATGCTTTGGAAATTTCTTACGAAGCGGAAACCGATAAACCGACTGTGGTGAATTTGACTCAACATTCGTATTTCAATCTTTCAGGGAATTTTTCAAAAACTATTCTTGACCACGAATTGCAGATTAATGCGGATAAATTTACACCAGTTAATGAAACTCTGATTCCTACAGGTGAGCAAAAAGCGGTGAAGGGAAGTGCATTCGATTTCACAGCTTCAAAAACAATTGGAAAAGATATCAATGCAGATGACGACCAACTGAAAAAAGGAAAAGGCTACGACCACAACTGGATTCTGAACGGAAGCGGATTGAGAAGCATTGCCAAAGTTTATCATCCTGAATCAGGAAGAGTAATGGAAGTTTTGACCGATGAACCGGGCGTTCAATTCTATTCAGGAAACTTTTTAGATGGAAAATTCAATACCAAAACGGGCGGAAAAAATGAATTTAGAACAGGCTTTTGTTTAGAAACACAACATTTTCCGGATTCTCCAAATCAGGTTTCTTTCCCTTCTCCAGAACTAAAGCCGGGACAGAAGTATCATTCAAAAACAATTTATAAATTCTCAGTTAAGAAGTAGAGTATGGGAAATTTAGCAACTATAGATATCATCATATTTCTTATTTATTTTGTGGTGGTAGCGTCTTACGGAATCTGGATTTACAGAAAGAAAAAATCCGCAGCAACAGGCAGTAAAGATTATTTTCTTGCGGAAGGTTCACTCACTTGGTGGGCGATTGGAGCAAGTTTGATTGCTTCCAATATTTCTGCGGAACAGTTCATCGGGATGTCCGGCGAAGGATTTTTCGTTGGTGTAGCTGTGGCAGCTTACGAATGGATTGCTGCATTGGCGCTCATCATTATTGCCATTTGGTTCATTCCAATTTATCTTAAAAACAAAATTTATACGATGCCGCAATTTCTGGAAACCCGTTACAACAAATCGGTTTCCCTGATTATGGCGGTGTTCTGGCTGTTTTTATATGTGATTGTCAATCTTACTTCGATTCTTTATTTGGGTGCCTTGGCAATTGATACGCTGTTGGGTGGCGGTCATCTTCATATCATTATGATTGGATTGCTTCTAATGGCATTATTAATCGGTCTTGGCGGTATGAAAGTAATCGGTTACACCGACGTAATTCAGGTGGCGGTTTTGATTATCGGAGGTTTTGCTACGGTTTATATGGCACTTCAGATTGTTGACCAGAGAATCAACGGAGCGGCTGTAGGAAATGCTTTTGCAGGTTTTCAGACCTTGATGAATGAAGCACCGCAACATTTCAAATTAATGCTTGAAAAACCGGTTAAGACAACAACGACTTTAGCAATGCCTGAAAATCTTGATGTTCAGAAATATGTGGTTCTTCCAGGATTGGCAATGTATTTTGCAGGACAGTGGATTGTTAATTTAAATTATTGGGGTTGCAATCAATACATCACGCAAAGAGCTCTGGGAGCTGATTTGAAAACGGCGAGAACCGGAATTTTATTTGCAGGATTCCTTAAATTATTTATGCCGATTATCGTTATGCTTCCAGGAATTGCAGCTTACGTTTTGTATACAAAAGGTCACTTACCTGGCTTTAACGGAGTGAAAGACGGTGCCTATTCCGCAATATTAGGATTTTTGCCGATTGGTCTGAAAGGTCTTGCTGTAGCGGCTTTGACGGCGGCAATTGTTGCTTCTTTGGCAGGGAAAGTGAACAGTATCTCAACGATTTTCACATTAGACATTTATAAAAAATATTTGAAGGCTGATGCAACGGAAATCCAGATGGTGAGAACCGGGAGATGGGCGATTATCATTGCGATGTTCGTTGCTTTGGCTTTCACTTGGACAGATGCTTTGGGAATCGGCGGTGAAGGTGGATTTACCTTTATTCAGAAATATACAGGATTTATCAGTCCGGGTGTTTTTGCGATGTTCCTTTTAGGAATGTTCTGGAAAAGAACAACCGGAACTGCAGCTTTGGTAGGCGTAATTTTAGGATTCGTTCTGGCGATTTTCTTCAACAGTTTTGCTGTGGATATTTTCGGGAAAGAAACTTGGTTGTACACAGCTTTCACTTATGAAAAACTGGAAAACGGCGTAGTTCACACCATTACTGAAATTCCGTTTTTGATTAATATGGGTTGGTCATTCTTCTTCACGGTTCTGACGATGGTTGGGATAAGTCTTGCCGGTCCGAAAGTGAACCCGAAAGCATTTGCAATCGATGCATCAATGTTCAAAGTAGACAACAGAACATTGGTTTTAATTGTTGTAACGTTACTTTTATTAACTGCACTTTACGTGAGATTTTGGTAAACTTAAGGTATTATAAAAAGGATGTCATTTGAGGCATCCTTTTTTATTTTTTTTATAATTTTGATTGTATTTTGAAAACCTATTTTCTTTTCATCGATACCGAAACTACAGGAATCCCGAAACGATGGAGCCTGCCTTATTCTGAGAAAGATAACTGGCCTTCCGCAGTTCAGGTGGCCTGGGTTATTTATGACGAAAATGCTCAGGAAATTAAACGTGAAAATTTTTATATTTTTAATGAGGATTTGAAAATCAGTTCGAAGTCATTGAAAATCCACGGGATTACCAAAGAATTTCTAAGTAAAAACGGACAGGAAAGAACTTTGGTTTTAGAAAAGCTTTCAACGGATATAAAAGAATTTCAACCCTTGATTACGGGACATTTTACAGAGTTTGATATTCACACACTGAGCGCTGATTTTTACAGGGCAAACCTGAAAAATCCTTTTCTGCAGAGTCATTTCTACTGCACAATGCTTAAAAGTAAAGAGTATGTCGTTAATCCTGAAGCTGATTATTTTAAATTGCCTAAGCTTTACGAGTTTCTTTTTAATGAAAAAATGGAACATCTTCACAATGCGATGATCGATGCAGAAATAACTGCAAAATGTTTTTTTGAGATCCGGAAACGTGGAGAGATTTCAGAAGCTGACTTTCAGAATATTCATCAGAAAATCGAATCCGGTTTAAAGTTTTTAACCCATAAAATGAAATAACTATGATGCAGGAAAAAATTATTTCACTTTTAAAAATAACAGAACCTTTTCATCTTTTACCCGAAACCGTTCTTGCAGAAATCTCGGAAACATTCACAAGAACCGAGTTTTCCAAAGATACCTTGGTCTATCGCCAGGAAGTAACGGAAATGAGAGGGGTAGACATTATTGAATCCGGAGAATACGAAACATTTTTTTTCGATGCAGCGGAAAACAAAAGATGTATTTCGATACACCATTCGCCTTATTGTTTTGGGGGAATATCTGTGGTGCTGAACAGAGTACGTGCATTGAAATCGGCGATTGCCAAAAAGGGAACCGTTGTTTATACATTACCGAAAAAGGAATTTTACGAGTTGTGTAACGCGTATGAAGACTTTTTCCATTATTTTACATCAGATTTCGGCAAAAAAATGCTGGATGAGGAATTTTCTCATTTCGTAAAAACGCCCGCAACGTTTGAAGAAAGTTATTTTGCGGCCGACCAGCTTTATTCCAGAAAAATAAAAGGAATCACCTATAAAAGTATCGTTTCCTGCGAAGAAAATACTCCTGTTTTTGAGGCGGCTCAAATGATGGCCACTCATAAAGTAAGCTGCATCTTTGTGAAAAAGTCAGCAAGTGAGGAAATTATCGGCTATGCGACAGATATTACCTTGCGAGATAATGTTATCGCCCACTGCCTGGATTCCAGAATTGCAATTTCAGAGGTGATGGATAATCCCATTGTAAGTATTTCCAGCGACGCCTATCTTTATGAAGCGGTTCTGATGATGTTTAAAACCAAATCAAGATATCTTCTTGTAAAAGATAATGGCGAGTATGTAGGTTTTCTGAGCAGAAACCGCCTGTTGAGCGAGCAGGGGCAGAGCCCGCTTGTTTTTATCCAATCGGTAAAACAGGCTGAAAGTGTAGAAGAACTTAAGAAAAAATGGAAACAGGTTCCGGATATTATTACCCAATTATTGGGAAGGGGAGTGCACGGTGAAATTGCCAGTCAGGTCATCACAACAATTGCCGATACAATAACAGTAAAAGTAATAGAAAAAGTTATCAGGCAGATAGGAAAACCTCCCGCAAAATTTGCATTTATCGTGACCGGGAGCGAAGGCCGGAAAGAACAGACTCTAAGCACAGACCAGGACAACGGAATTATCTACGAGGATAAAGCCAATGAACACCGCGAAATGGTAAGGGAATATTTTCTGGATTTTGCCAAAAAAGTTTCGGATGATCTCAATACCATTGGCTTTGAATACTGCAAAGGAAATTTTATGGCAAGTAATCCCAAATGGACCCATTCTCTTTCTCACTGGAAAAGAAATTACAACCAATGGATCGAAGAATCGGTGCCGGAAACCGCAATGAAGCTTTCCACTTTTTTCGATTTCCGTTTTATTTATGGTGAAGAAAGTATTGTGAAAGACCTTAAAAACTATATCAAGGAAAAATTAGCTTCACCCAATCAGCTGTTTTTTGCTCATATTGCCAAAAATGCTTTACAGTACGAACCGCCTTTGACTTTTCTGAAAAGAATTAAAACCCAGACCATCGGGAAATCAGAGGTTTTTGATATCAAAACTGCGATGTCGCCAATTGTAGATTTGCTTCGGGTGTATGCATTGAAAAACCAGTTGGAAATAGAGAATACCGGCGAACGAATGAAAAAACTGACGGAAATAGGAGTTTTCACCCAGCAGCAATACAACGAAATGCATCAGTCTTACTATTATCTGATGGCACTTCGGCTAAAAAATCAGGCAAACCAGATTAATATTGATAAAAAGCATCCTGATAATTATATCGAAATCAGTAAACTTACCAAAATAGAGCGTGTCACTTTAATCGAAATCTTTAAAACCATTGCTAATTTCCAGCTGGGAATCAAAGTGAAATTTACAGGAAGTTTTTAAGTTTAAATCTTAAACATAAACCCTTCCGCAATTTTCTTATTGTATTTTTCTTCATCGAAAGTGTAAAGAAAAGACCCTTTTTTAGACGAACTCATATCTTTTCCTTCCGTTTTCACAAGAATATCCAGCGCATTGATTTTGCTGATGAAATTCCGCTTGTCATACTGTTCGTTAAAGATGGCTTCGTATAAAGTCTGCAGATCTTTCATCGTGAATTTTTCCGGCAGAAGCTCAAAACCGATAGGTCGTGTGGAAGCCCTTCTTCTCAGTCTCAGAACCGCATCTTTCACCATTTCATTATGGTCGAAAATCAGGCTCGGAAAATCCTGCAGATCAAACCATTTTGCGCTATATTTTTCATTGATCTGAATATTTTTTTCAATATTGATCAGTGCATAATACGAAATCGACATAATTCTCGCCGTCGGTTCGCGGTCGATTTGAGTATAGGAATTAAGCTGTTCGAGATAAATATTTTCCAGCCCGGTAAGTGTGTTCAGGACACGCTGTGCCGCTTCATCAGAGGTTTCTTCGTCCCCGATAAAACCACCCATTAATGACCATTCTCCCATTTTCGGTTCAAAATTCCTTTGTACCAGAAGGATCTTGAGATTTTCACCATCGAACCCGAAAATAATGCAGTCAACAGCTACCAGATGTCGTGGAAAATGAGAATAGTCTTGTGTCATCGATTATAATTTTTATGCAAAGTTAATGCTTTTAGGCTTTGATTCTACAGTTGAAACCATATAAATGTATTTTATACACTTTATTTTATTTTTTATTTTTAAAAAATCCAAATTTCATCATTTACCTTAATATTTTGGGAGCAATTAATAGCTCTGAAGCTTATATTTTATTCATTAAAAACATTAAAAACAGATGAACTCAACGTTAAAAATATGTTAAAATTAAGTTTCCTTTCATTTTAAATTTACCCAAAAACTATAGTTGAGGCTTAGTCTTAAAAATACGATAAGTTATTTATATAAATTACGGACGCCTTCACTCGGTATTCCGTATTCATTTTTATACAAGCGATTTAGCCGTATGGTTCTGATTATCGCGATTTTTAATAATCTTAATTTTTATGATAAGTCCTTGCCGTTTTCAGCTTTTTTCTAAGACTTTAAAATATACTTTTTTTTGATTCCATCGGCTTATTCTGCAAAATTCTTTGTCATATTGATTCTTTCTTTTATTTTTAGAAATGTTGAATAGACATTTATTAATGAATAAAAAATCGCTGATAGTATTTTTAGGTTTAGGTACGCTTGCTTTTGGGCAGGTGAGCAAAACGGTCAGTTATTTTCCGCTGAATAAGGTTGCTTTGTCTGAAAGTGTTTTCAGCAGGGCGATGCAGACGGATAAGAACTACATTATGTCGATGGATGCCGACCGTTTACTGGCGCCTTATCTGAAAGAAGCAGGACTTAATCCTAAAAAAACAAATTATCCCAACTGGGAAAATACAGGATTGGATGGTCACATTGGCGGCCATTATATTTCAGCTTTGGCGTTGATGTACGCTTCAACAGGCGATGCCAAAGTAAAACAGCGCCTCGATTATATGATCGATGAGCTGGAGCGTTGCCAGAATCTTTCAGGAAACGGCTATATTTCCGGCGTTCCGAATGGCAAAAAAATCTGGAAAGAAATCTCTGATGGCAATATCCGCGCATCGGCTTTCGGATTGAATGACCGTTGGGTTCCTTTATATAATATTCACAAAATATATTCAGGTTTACGAGATGCTTATTGGTATGCAGACAGTGAAAAGGCAAAGAAAATGCTCATCAAGCTAACTGATTGGATGGCGGATGAAGTTTCCGGACTTTCCGATGAGCAGATTCAGGAGATGCTGAGAAGCGAACACGGCGGTCTGAACGAGGTTTTTGCCGATGTTTATGACATTACCAAAAATGAAAAATATCTCAAGCTTGCGCATCGTTTTTCACATCTGGCCATTTTAAATCCTTTGCTGATTCACGAAGATAAACTGACAGGAATTCACGCCAATACACAAATTCCTAAAGTAATTGGCTTCAAAAGGATTGCCGATTTGGAACATAATAAAGAGTGGAGCAGTGCGGCAGATTTTTTCTGGACTAATGTTACCCAAAAACGTTCTGCAATTATTGGTGGAAACAGTGTCAGCGAACATTTCAATCCAACAACCGATTTCAGCGGAATGATTAAAAGTATTGAAGGTCCCGAAACCTGTAATACCTACAATATGCTGAAACTGACCAAAGAACTTTTTGCCACAAACCAGAAGTCGTCTTATCTGGATTATTATGAAAGAGCTTTATACAATCATATTCTTTCCACGCAAAATCCTGAAAAGGGTGGTTTTGTGTACTTCACACCGATGCGTCCCGGTCATTACAGGGTGTATTCTCAGCCGGAAACCAGTTTCTGGTGTTGCGTAGGTTCAGGAATGGAAAACCACGCGAAGTATGGCGAAATGATTTATGCACATTCGAATAACGATTTGTATATCAATCTGTTTATTCCGTCTGTTTTAAAATGGTCGGAGAAAAAATTAGTTTTAAGACAGGAAAATAATTTCCCACAGACACCTTCCACAAAATTAATTTTTGACCTTGCCCCAAAATCCGAAATCAATTTAAAATTAAGAGCTCCGGAATGGACGAATGCTTCACAGATAAGCGTTTCCATTAATTCAAAAAATATCAGTATTCCTGTCGATTCCGAAGGTTATATCAATATTAAAAGGAAATGGAAAAAAGGCGATGTCATCGAGATGAAAATGCCGATGCATCTTTCCGCAGAACAGCTTCCCGACAATTCAGATTATTATGCATTCAGATACGGACCCATCGTTTTGGCAGCCAAATATGGCAAAGAAAATCAGCAGGGATTATTTGCCGATGACAGCCGTGGCGGACATATTGCGCACGGCCCACAGATTCCTCTGAATGATATTCCGACGATTTTGGGATCTTCGACAACTGTTTTGAATCATTTAAAGCCTGTTAATGAAAAAGATTTGACATTTAAAATTAATGGTCTTTATCCTCAGAATAAATTCAGTACTGGATTGGAACTTGTTCCTTTTTATAAGGTTAAGGAAGAGCGTTACATCATCTATTTTCCTCAGGCAACTCAGGATAAAATCGAAATCATTCAGCAGAAAAAAGCTCAGGAAGAAGAAGCTGTCCGAAAACTGGATAATATCACAACAGATAAAATTCAGTTAGGCGAGCAACAGCCGGAATCTGACCACTTTTTTGACAGCAAAGATGCTTACGATGGCTATATGGAAGACCGTCATTTTAGAGATGCCAAAGGTTGGTTCAGCTATCAGATGAGAAATAAGGATAAAAATGCAAAATATCTTTACCTATTGTATTTCGATGCCAATAACAATCGTACATTGAATGCCGAAATCAATGGAATTAAAACATTTTCAAAAGATTTTGAAGGGAAAATGGGAAGTTCACCACAAACATTGTTAATCCCGGTTCCCGAATCGGAAAAGAATAAAGAGACACTCACCGTAAAATTTATTTCAGGCGAAAAATCTCTGACTCCAAAAATTATTGAAGTGAGGTTACTGAACGAATTACCAAAATAAAAACTAATATGTCAAATAATATTTTCACTAAAATTCTGGGCTTATTCCTCTTGATTTGCAGTCTTTGTGTTGAAGCTAAAATCAAGCTTCCTGCATTGGTTTCAGACGGAATGGTTTTACAGCGCAACCAGAAATTAAATATTTGGGGAAAAGCCGATGCCAATGAAAAAGTGGAAGTTAAATTCCTCAACAAAAGCTACAAAACCACTGCAGACCAAAACGGTAACTGGAAAATCGTGCTTCCGGAGCAAAAAGCAGGCGGTCCATACACAATGACCATCAACGAAATTACTCTTAAAGATATTCTGATTGGCGACGTTTGGCTGGCTTCAGGACAATCGAATATGGAATTGCCGATGCAAAGACTGACACCTTTGTATGCTAATGAAATTAAAAACGCAAATAATCAGAATATCAGGTTTTTCACAGTTCCTCAAAAATATAATTTCAAATCGCCACAAACCGAATTAGACGGTGGAAAATGGGAAGTGACAAATCCTCAAACCATTCTGAATTTCTCTGGTGTTGCTTATTTTTTTGCTAAAGATATAAGTGAAAAAAATAAAGTTCCTGTAGGAATCATTCACTCCAGTTTAGGAGGTTCGCCAATTCAGGCTTGGATGGATGAAAATTCTTTGAAAAAATATCCTGAATATTTGGAAGAAGCCAAAAAATGGCAGAATGATGATTTGATAAAATCTACAGAATCTTCAGAACAGGCGCTTAGCAAGGCTTGGTATGCGGAATTAGACCAAAGCGATATTGGGCTCAATCAACATTGGGAAAAATTTGATTTAAATGATTCCGACTGGAAAACGATGCAGATTCCCGGTTCTTGGGAAGACAAAGAAGGTTCTTTCGATGGTTCTGTTTGGTTCAGAAAAGAAATTACTTTAACCAAAAATCAGGCAGGAAAATCAGCATTTTTAAATCTTGGAAGAATCAAAGATGCAGATGTAACGTACATCAACGGAACAAAAGTCGGAAACGTAACCTATGAATATCCGCCACGTTGGTATGACGTTCCAGCAGGAATTTTGAAAGAAGGTAAAAATATAATTGCCGTAAGAGTTTCCAACGGGAGCGGAAAAGGGCAGTTTATTGCAGACAAGCCGTATTACCTTGAAATCGACGGACAAAAAATAGATTTAAAATCCGAATGGAAATATAAAATAGGGGCAAAAGTCGACAGAATGGCTCCCGGACAAACCTTTATACGTTGGAAACCGACGGGATTGTACAACGCGATGATTAATCCTTTAATTAATTATAATATCACAGGTGCACTTTGGTATCAGGGCGAAAGCAACACCGGAAAACCAAAAGAATACGGCGATTTATTAACAACGATGATTACAGACTGGAGAAATAAATTCAATAACAAAGAAATGCCGTTCATCACCGTTCAATTAGCCAATTTTATGGAGTCAAAAGCACAGCCGATAGAAAGTAACTGGGCGGAACTAAGAAACCAGCAGCGTAAAGTTTCATTACAAGTTCCGAATGCCGGACTTGCCGTAATCATCGACATCGGCGAGTGGAATGACATTCATCCGCTGGATAAAAAAACAGTGGGAGACAGGCTGGCTTTGCAGGCGATGAAACTGGCTTACGGAAAAAACATCGTTGCAGACGGCCCGGTTTATCAGTCGATGAAAGTTGACGGAAATAAAATCGTTCTTACTTTCAAAAAAGAAACCGATGATTTTGCGCCAGTTTCAGAATTGAAAGGTTTTGCCATCAAAAATGCCGATGGAAACTGGTCTTGGGCAAAAGCAAAAATCGAAGGTAAAACAATTGTAGTTTGGAATGATTCGGTAACAAATCCTGTTGCAGTCCGTTACGACTGGGCAGACAATCCCGATGGAAACCTGAAAAATAAAACCGGACTTCCCGCATCACCTTTCACAACGGAATAACTCAAGGCTTAAATTCCTTAATTTAAATAAACTTGTTTATTTCTAATTTATTTAAACATTAAGGATTTAAGAAATTTAATAATAAGTAAAAATTTTAAGAAATTAACAAGTCAATTTTATTTAAGAAAAATTAAGCCTCTTAAATTCTTAATGTTTAAAAAATCTTTCATCTATCAGTCTATTATCTATTTATCTAAAAAACAACCATAAACTATATGAACAATCCATCTCAGAAAATATCTGTCGTTGAAAAAATCGGCTACAGTTTGGGAGATTTAGCGGCCAATCTGGTTTTCCAGACTTTGGTGACTTACTTAGCTTATTTTTACACCGATATCTACGGATTAAAGCCGGAAGACGCCTCCATCATTACTTTGATCGTCGGGCTCATTGCCGGTTTCGGGTTCAATCCGCTGGTCGGCGCTTTGGCAGACAGAACACGAACCAAATGGGGGAAATTCCGTCCTTGGATTTTATTTTCTGCCGTTCCGTTGGGTGCAGCAGCACTTTTTGCATTCAGCACGCCCAATTTTTCGTATCAGGGAAAAATGGTTTATGCAGCAGCAACTTACACAATTTTATTACTCTTGTACGCCGCTAATAATTTACCTTACGCAGCACTGAGCGGCGTGATTACAGGCGATATGGGCGAGCGAAACAGCATTTCCTCTTACCGTTTTGTGGCGGTGATGTTTGCACAGTTTTTTGTTCAGGTATTTATGTTGCCTATTATTTTATCGGCAGGGCAAGGCGACAAAGCAGCCGGAATCGAAATTGTAATGACGTGGTTAGCCATTATCGGAACGATTATGTTGCTCATCACATTTTTCACCACCAAAGAAAGAGTCATTCCAAAACCGGAACAGGAATCCTCTTTGGGAGCCGATTTAAAAGATTTAAAGAAAAACAAGCCGTGGATAATAATGTTGGTAGTTACAACCTTGATTTTCATTACTTTAGCAATGAAAGGCGGTTCGTACGTTTATTATTTCAACAATTATGTCGATGAAACTTCTTTGAAAAATTTCATTTCGCCGATTACCGCTTTTTTCAGTTCAATCGGAATGAATTTCTTCGGTGAAGACCCTCGTTCAGCAGGTTTCGGGCTCTTCAATGCCGGCGGAATCATTATGATGATTGTTGGGATTACCTTCTCAAAAAGATTTGCCGACAAATACGGGAAAAGAGATGCGTTCATCGCTTCCCTGTTTATTTCAACTTTATTTATTGTTGCATTCATCTTTTATCCGCCAAAATCGGTAGGATTAATGTTCCTTTCCCAGATTTTACACGGCTTTTTCTACGGAATCAGTACACCGTTGCTTTGGGCAATGATTGCCGATGTAGCCGACTATTCCGAGTGGAAAAACAACAGACGCGCCACAGCAATTATTTTTTCCGCAATGATGGTGGGATTAAAAGTTGGGTTGAGCATCGGAAGTTCGTTGGTTTCTTCCATCATTGGTCATTACGGCTATATTTCATCCGAAGGAACCGAAAATGTTATCCAGCCGGATTCCGTTGCAAACGGCGCTCAGATGCTGGTCAGTATTTTTCCGGCCATTCCGTTCTTTGCGGCGTGTGGATTATTAATGTTCTACGAAATCAATAAAAAAATGGAAACCCAAATCGAACAGGAACTCAAAGAAAGAAGGAAAAAAGAAGATTAGTATTGGTTTATTGTTTGAGCAGCTTAATCCGTCTTCCACTCCCGCTTTTTTGTTCCGCTTTGCTCCACAAAAAGAGCTCCGTTCAAGCCGGGCTGCGAGATTCAGCATAAAAACAAATTTTACCCTTAAAGACAATATGGGTCATTCTTTAGATTTAGAATTTTAATAAAGAAAAGCAAAATAGCAAAAGCTCCGTAGGAGCGAACTGTTAATAGCCAATATATCAGATAAGCCATCAAGCCTCGTAGAGGCGACCTGTTAAAGTTTCAGGATAATTAATAAAAAAATTAACAATGAAAAAAATAGCCGCATTATTAGGAATTTTAGCCTTGACCGTTTCCTGCAAAACAGCAAGTTCGGCATCACCAAAAGATTCCCTGAAAGATGCCTACAAAAATAAATTCTACATCGGAACCGCAATGAGCCTTCCGCAAATTGACGGAACTGATGTAAAATCGGATGAAATCATCAAGAAGCAATTCAGCTCCATTGTTGCGGAAAACTGTATGAAATCAATGTTTATCCAACCTCAGGAAGGACAGTTTTTCTTTGGTGATGCCGATAAATTCGTAGAATTCGGGGAGAAAAATAAAATGTTTATCATCGGTCATACCTTGATTTGGCATTCTCAATTACCAAGATGGTTTTTCGTAGACAAAGACGGAAAAGATGTTTCGCCTGAAGTTCTGAAACAGAGAATGAAAAGTCATATTTCAAAGTTGGTCGGCAGATACAAAGGCCGTGTAAAAGGTTGGGATGTCGTAAACGAAGCGATTATGGAAGACGGAACGTACCGCAAAAGCAAATTTTACGAAATTCTGGGTGAAGAATTTATTCCGCTTGCTTTCCAATATGCGCAGGAAGCTGACCCGAATGCCGAACTTTATTACAACGATTACAACGAATGGTTTCCGGAAAAAGTAAAAACCGTTACCAAAATTGTTAAAAATCTAAAATCCAGGGGAATTAGAATTGATGGGGTTGGAATGCAAACCCACGTAGGATTAGACAATCCAAAACTGGAAGAATACGAAAAAGCAATCACCGATTACGCAGCGGCCGGAGTAAAAATCAACGTTTCCGAAATGGAAATCAGCGCACTGCCTTCACCGTGGGGAACTTCAGCCAACGTTTCCGACAAAGTAGAGTATGAAACCAAAATGAATCCTTACACCAAAGGATTACCTGAAAATGTGACAAAAGAATGGGAAAACCGTTATCTGGATTTCTTCAGACTGTTCCTGAAACATCAGGATAAAATCAGACGAGTGACTTTGTGGGGCGTTACCGACAATCAATCCTGGAAAAACGATTTCCCTGTAAAAGGAAGAACCGATTATCCGTTGCCATTCGACAGAAATTACCAGGCAAAACCAGTTGTAGAGAAATTAATTCAATTAACGAAAGAAAAATAATTATTAAACCACAAAAGTAACAAAAGACATACTTTATAGCTAAGAACATCAAAAGAACAAAAAAGCAAAACGTCTACTGCAGCTTCCTTTTTTGAACTTTTGATTAGCTAAAATTTTCATTCATTTCTTTTGTGACTTTTGTGGTTAAAAAATAAAATCTATTACCTAAAAATCTAAACTCTAAAATGAACAAAGCAAAATACCTTTTCCCGAAAGATTATATGGCAGACCCTTCCGTACACGTTTTTGAAGGGAAACTTTACATTTATCCATCTCACGACCGTGAAAGCGGCATTGAAGAAAACGACAACGGCGACCATTTCGATATGAACGATTACCACGTTTTCTCCCTTGATGATGTGGAAAATGGCGAAGTGACGGATCACGGTGTTGTTCTTTCGGTGAAGGATATTCCTTGGTCGGGAAGACAGTTATGGGATTGCGATGTAGCTTTCAAAAATGGCAAATATTATATGTATTTTCCACTGAAGGACAAAAACGATATTTTCAGAATCGGGGTTGCGGTGAGCGATAAACCTTATGGACCATTCATTCCTGAAAAACATCCGATGATGGGAAGTTACAGCATCGATCCTTGTCTTTTTGAGGATAACGGAAAGCATTATATGTATTTCGGAGGAATCTGGGGTGGACAATTGCAACGTTACAGAAATAACAAGGCCTTCGAATCTGCCATTCTTCCTGCCGATAATGAACCTGCCATTTCATCAAAAGTGGTAGCTTTAAGGGATGATATGCTGGAATTTGGTGAAGAACCGAAAGATGTTGTGATTTTGGACGAAAACGGAAATCCTTTGCTTCACGGCGATAAGCATCGTTTTTTTGAAGCATCCTGGATGCATAAATACGACGGAAAATATTACTTCTCTTATTCCACTGGAGACACGCATTTGATTTGTTACGCAACAGGCGATAATCCTTACGGTCCGTTCACTTTCGAGGGTGAAATTTTGACGCCTGTTGTGGGTTGGACCACCCATCACAGCATTGTAGAATTTAAAGGAAAATGGTATCTGTTCTTCCACGATTCTGTTCCGAGTGGTGGAAGAACGTGGCTGAGAAGTATGAAGGTTGTGGAAATTGAATATGATAACGACGGTAAAATTAAAACCATTGAAGGGCTGGAAGACAATAAGTAAATCTTTTTGTTATTTATGCTTAAATTGTTTTCATTAAAGGGAACCCGAAGGGTTCAACAAAAGTAGCCGTAGGTGAAACCTATGGAATTTAAAGCAAAAATTTAAAATAATGCAACATTTCCGACATTACATATTACTGTTTCTAATCATTCCGTTAATGGCTTTTGCTGAAGACGGAAGTCAGTTATGGCTGAGATATCCGGTCAATCCGAAGCCAAGAAATATTGTGAATTCAAACAGTAAAAGTCCGACTATTGAAATCGCCAAAAAAGAACTGAACCAACATTGGGCAGGACAAGCTATTGATTTAAAGATTGACAGATTGCCGGAAAATTTTAAAGACGGATATAAAATCGTTTCTACTCCGAAAAAAATTAGCATTTTGGCGAAAACAGATTTAGGATTGTTATACGGAAGCTATCACCTGTTGAATTTACAGCAGCAGAAAGCCGATTTTTCTAATCTGAAACTTGAAGAAAAACCTTCCTATGATGTAAGAATTCTTAACCATTGGGACAATCTCGACGGAACCATTGAACGGGGGTATGCCGGTCATTCGCTTTGGAAGTGGGAAGACTTACCTAATAAAATTTCGCCGAGATACGAAGAATATGCAAGAGCCAACGCATCCATCGGAATCAATGCAACAGTATTGAATAATGTGAATGCTTCACCAAATATGCTTCGTGAAGACTATCTTAAAAAAGTCAAAGTTTTAGCTGATATTTTCAGACCTTACGGAATCAAAGTTTACCTGTCTGTCAATTTTTCTTCACCAAAAGTTTTGGGTGGATTACAGAATTCTGACCCGTTGAATCAGGATGTTCAGAAATGGTGGAAAGATAAAGCGGCAGAAATTTACAAACTGATTCCTGATTTCGGAGGTTTTTTGGTAAAAGCCAATTCCGAAGGCCAGCCCGGACCGCAGGATTACGGAAGAACGCATGCAGATGGAGCGAATATGATGGCAGATGTCCTGAAACCTTACGGTGGAATTGTGATGTGGAGGGCATTCGTGTACAGCCCGAGCAAAGATGACCGCGCAAAACAGGCGCATCTGGAATTTGTTCCTTTAGACGGAAAATTCAGGGATAATGTGATTATTCAGATTAAAAATGGACCTATAGATTTTCAACCTAGAGAAGCCTTCAACCCGCTTTTCGGAGCGTTGAGAAAAACTTCTGAAATGGTCGAATTTCAAATTACCCAGGAATATTTGGGACAGGCCAATCATCTGGTTTATCTGGCGCCGTTATTCAAAGAAACGTTGGACAGCGATACTTTTTCGGATGGAAAAGGTTCTACGATTGCTAAAATCACGGACGGAACGTTACGACCTGCAAAACTGACGGCCATTTCAGCAGTTGCCAATATCGGGGAAGATAAAAACTGGACGGGACATCACTTCGCACAGGCCAATTGGTACGCTTTCGGACGTCTGGCCTGGAATCACAATTTGTCATCAGAACAGATTGCAGATGAATGGATTAAAATGACTTTTACGGATGATAAAAACTTCATAAATCCGGTCAAAGAAATAATGCTTACTTCACGTGAAACTGCCGTAGATTATATGATGCCGCTAGGTCTTCACCACATTTTTGCCGGCGGACACCATTACGGTCCGGAACCGTGGGGCGATTACAAAGGCGGAAGACCCGACTGGTCGCCGGTGTATTATCATCAGGCCAATGCAGAAGGAATCGGATTCGACAGAACAAAAACCGGAAGCAATGCCGTTTCGCAATATTTTCCACCGCTTAACGAAATATATAATAATATTAAAACAACTCCAGAAAATTTGATTCTATGGTTTCACCACGTTCCTTGGGATTATAAAATGAAAGACGGAAAAACACTTTGGGATGAGTTGTGTTACAAATATGATTTAGGTGTTCACAAAGTGAGAGATTATCAGAAAACCTGGGACAAAATGCAAGCTTATATTGATCAGCAAAGGTTTTCTGAGGTTCAGGATAAGCTGAAAATTCAGGCAAAAGATGCCGTTTGGTGGAAAGATGCGTGTCTCTTGTATTTTCAGACCTTTTCCAAAAGACCAATTCCGTCTGATATCGAAAAACCTGTTCACGAGCTGGAAGATTTAAAAAAAATCAAGCTCAATATGGGACATCACAATTAATCAATCTATTTAAACTTAAACAAATAACTTTCTGAATCTTTTTAAGACAGGAAGTTGTTTGTTTTGTAAATTAAGTGTAAATTTAACACTTAAATAAAATTAATAATATAATCTATGAAATTTTTTATTGACACTGCCAATCTTGATCAGATAAGAGAAGCTCAGGATCTGGGAATTCTTGATGGCGTTACCACCAATCCGTCCCTGATGGCAAAAGAAGGAATCAGCGGAAAAGAAGCTATTTTGAAGCATTACAAAGACATTTGTGAAATTGTAGACGGCGATATTTCGGCAGAAGTCCTTTCCACAACTTATGAAGAAATGATAAAAGAAGGCGAGGAATTGGCAGCTATTCATCCGAATATCGTGGTAAAAGTTCCGATCATCAAAGACGGAATCAAGGCGATCAAATATTTTTCCCAAAAAGGAATCCGCACCAATTGCACCCTAATTTTCTCAGCCGGACAGGCTCTTTTAGCGGCAAAAGCAGGAGCAACTTACGTTTCTCCGTTCTTAGGAAGGCTGGATGATGTTTCCACAGACGGTCTTCATTTAATCCAGGAAATCAGAACCATTTTCGATAATTATGGATATGAAACTGAGATTTTGGCAGCATCTGTTCGCCATTCTATGCATATCATCAACTGTGCAAAAATTGGCGCCGATGTCGTAACTTGTCCTTTGCCTCCGATTTTGTCATTGCTTAATCATCCTTTAACAGCAAGCGGTCTGGAGCAGTTCATCAAAGATTCACAGAAAATGCAGTAATCTAAAATCATCAAATTTAAATATTATATCAAAGCAATATATTTCAGGTTGCTGTTAACTTGAAGAATTTGATAACCAAATTGGGAGATAATAATATATTTGAACAATTAATAAATAAAAAATATATCGTTATCTTTACGAATCAATCAAAAAGAACAATGCAGTTATTGATATGCAGGAGAAATTAATCAATTATACCAAAGAGGCTTTTCAAGCAGCTTTCAGCTCAGACCCAGAACGGATTTTTCTTGCTCCGGGAAGAATTAATATCATTGGCGAACACGTAGATTATAGTGACGGTTTTGTGCTTCCGGCTGCCATTGATAAACATATTTGCTTTGCGGTAAAAAAAACGGATGATTCCAAAATCACTTTTTTTGCGAAAGATTTTAATGATTCTTTTAGCTTTGATGTTAATAAAAAACAGTTTCCGGTTTCACAGACCTGGGTCAATTATTTGTTGGGCGTTTTTAATGTCATTCAGGAATCAGGAAAAGTGGTCGGAGGTCTGCAGATTGCTTTCAGCAGTACGATTCCGATGGGTTCCGGTTTATCATCATCGGCAGCTTTGGAATGTGGTTTTGCTTATATTCTCAACGAAATTTTTGATTTACATTTAAATAAAAAAGAAATAGCAGTCATTGGTCAGAAGTCCGAGCATACTTTTGTAGGCGTAAAATGCGGCATTATGGACCAATTTTCGTCAGTCTTCGGAAAAGAGCATAAAGTGATCATGCTCGATTGCAATTCTTTGGAACATCAGTATTTTGAAGCCAATATCGATGGATACAGCTTGGTTCTTTTTGACAGTTGCATGAAACATACTCATCTTACTTCCGGTTACAATGAGCGAAGGAGGGATGTTGACAACGGCAAAAAAATATTGTGGGAAAAGTTTTCTGAAATACAAAAATTCAGGGATTTTAGTTTTGAAATGCTTGACGAAGTAAGAACAGAAATGGGTGAGATTTCCTATAAAAGATGCTTTTATCTTCTCAAAGAAATCAAGAGGGTGGAAAAAGCCGCAAAAGCTTTGTCAGAAGGTGATGTCGAATATCTTGGTCAACTTTTGAATGAAACCCATTCCGGACTTTCTACTGAATTTGAAGTAAGCTGTGATGAGCTCGACTTTATGGTTGAGGAAACTTTAAAAGAAAATGGTGTTTTAGGGTCAAGGATTATGGGTGGCGGCTTCGGAGGCTGCAGCATTAACCTTATTAAAGATGAAAATGTAGATGATGTGATTTCAACAATTACAGATAAATATAAAAAGGCTTTTGACATCGAAATGAAAGTCTACAGAGTAAAAATATCGGACGGAATTAATGAATACAAAGAAAATGAATTCGTCATTTAATCAAAAAAATCATCCTCACAGAAGATATAATCCGCTTTTGGACGAGTGGATTCTTGTTTCTCCACAAAGAGCAAAACGACCTTGGCAGGGGCAAACAGAAAAAACATCAGAAGAACAGCTTCCTGCTCATGATCCGGATTGCTATTTGTGCTCAGGAAATGTTCGTGTTAACGGCGAGAAAAATCCTGATTATAATGGTGTTTACGTGTTTGATAACGATTTCGGTTCATTGATGAAAGATGAAGTTGATTTTTCTGAGCAACCGTCGGATTTTTTTACGTTGAAACCCGAAAGAGGAATCAATCGTGTAATCTGTTTCTCTGAAAATCACAGTCTTACGTTGCCAGAAATGGAGGTTGATGATATTAAAAAAGTTGTTGATGTTTGGCAAAATCAATATAAAGAACTGGGAGCATTGGATTACATCAACCACGTTCAGATTTTTGAGAATAAAGGTCAGGTGATGGGTTGCAGCAATCCGCATCCACACGGACAGATCTGGGCGCAGTCTTCTATTCCGTCCAGTGTTCTTAAAACCCAGGAAAACCTTAAAAAATATTTTGACGAAAAAGGAAAGTCTCTTTTGGAAGATTATGTGAAAAAAGAGCTGGAAATCAATGAAAGAATCATTCTTGAAAATGAGGATTTTGTCGCATTAATTCCGTTCTGGGCAATCTGGCCTTACGAAACAATGATCGTGAGCAAAAGAAAAATTGAAAATCTGATTGAATTTTCTGAAGGAGAAAAGCTTTCTTTAGCTTCAATTTTAAAAGATTTAACCACAAAATACGACAATCTTTTTGAGGTTTCATTTCCATACTCGGCAGGAATCCATCAATCTCCAACCGACGGAAAACCACATCAGGAATGGCATTTTCACATGCATTTTTATCCGCCGTTGCTGAGAAGTGCGGAAGTGAAAAAATTCATGGTTGGTTATGAAATGCTGGCAGAACCGCAACGTGATATTACACCGGAGCAGAGTGCAGAGATATTGAAAGGTCTTTCGAATATTCATTACAAATTATAATAAAGATCTTGAGGAAAAGGATTCAGTTTTTAATGGATCTTTAGGTAATTTTAACAAAATAATGTGAATCATTTGATGAAGGTTTTATCTGTACATTACCATATCAGAGATGAAGGTAGTCCGTCTTTTTAAGTGCAAATTTCGCAAGGTAATTGGATAGCACTGTCTGGAATCTTGTTACTGTTTTTCCCTGACAGATGGTTGCTACGATTTATAAACTATCTTTTATAGAACCTAACGGAATATTCTAAAATAGAATAGAAAATAGAAAATATGATTTCATAATTCAACTCATCTCAATTTTCATCATATTTTAGCTTAGTTATAAAGTTCTTTCTTAGATAGTCTCTTCGGGTGGAGAAATATGGACCGCTCATTGACTTCATGTTCAAAATAGCCGTAAGATTATGTTTCAATAGATAGTCTTCATGCATAAATATCACAAACTCTTTTCAGCAAACTGTAAATTACTCCTTTCAATACTGTGGAGAGGCTTTATAAAAACCGGTGATCCATTGTTGTGATCCTACTTTGTTTTGCCATACAGCATATGGCCTGATTTTATTTTCTTCAACACAACCTTATAAAAATATCTTGTGAATTTGTCTTCTCCAGCTACTATGTTATAGGAACTTTGCAAGTGGTAAGATTGGGTAACGGATATTTTGGCATTTCAAATCCAATTTTTCTTGAAAAGCTCCGTAATACTTTTGTTATGGTTGTTTTCTCCATGCTTTAATGTTTATAAAAAATTAGTTTACGCAGCCTGAATTATTAAATATTGAAAGTACCATGAATTTACATTTTCGTAATTCTGTGCTAATCATTCGCTGAAATGGGCTACTCGTTCCTTCTTTGCATCTGTAATTTTGCTTCAGGAAATAACAAAAAAATAAAAACAATTAAAAATGTTTACTTATGAAAACACTAATAAACTTAGCAGCTAAAACGCCAACACAATACATTATTGTAAACGGAACTACTTATGCATACCGCAGATTTGGAAATAAAACAGGAATTCCTGTTATAGGATTTCAACATTTTACCGGAACATTGGATAATTGGGATCCTGTAATTATTAATGGTTTAGCAGAGCATCGTGAAATCATTATTTTCGACAACAAGGGAATAGGAAACAGTGATGGAGAAACTCCGGATAATGTTCTTGATATGACGAAAGATGCGATAGAATTTATAAAAGCGTTAGGGGTTGAAAAGTTTGATGTGTTGGGGTTTTCTCTGGGAGGATTTATAGCACAGTATCTTGGAGTACACTATAGTGAGATGGTAAGAAAAATCATTATGGTAGGAACGGCACCACAAGGGGCGAAGGTGCTGGAAGGATTTTATGATTTAATAGCACGAGGTTCACAATTAAGTCCGGCAGAATTGTTTTTATACATATTTTTTACAAAATCCGAAAACAGCAGATCAAAAGGTAGAGAAGCCTTACAGCGTTTGTTTGAAAGATCTGAGGACAGAGATAAAGATACTGCTGAAAAAGCCGTAGTAGCACAGGCAAAGGCTATTACCGGTTGGGGAGTAACTTCCGATATTGATGTAGCGGAGATTAAGCATCCTGTTCTTATCATTCAAGGGAGCAATGATGAGATGATGGATTCTGATACTTCTTATGAATTATTCAAGACTATCCCCAATGCTATTTTGAGTTATTATCCGGATTCTGCACATGGATCCTTCTTTCAGTATCCTGAGATATTTGTACAACAGGCAAATGACTTTTTAGACAAATTTGAATAAGTAAAACTATTATAATTCCCAAAATTCTTTCCTAAATTTCTTATAGGGTATTTATTGAAGGTTTTGTGGTAAAAATCAATTTATACTAATCTTGTGGAGATGATCTTGAAATAGAATCTTAGCAAAAGTTTCAACACTTAATAAACAATGTTGGCTGAAGTCTCACATACAAAATTAAGAACCTGTTTAAATTTTAATCAATAATAATTTTTTGCAGATAATTTGATTATATTTTCAGCAATCTCCATAAGAAATTCACAATTTCTACAGAGTCTTCTGCGGCTCTCAAACCAAGAAAAAGTACGTTCAATAATCCATCTTTTATGAATTGGCTCAAACCCATTTTTTTATTATTTCGCATAATAACTTGGATTACATATCCGAACTTTATTTTTATTTTATCTTATTAAATATTTTTTATAATTGAAGTTTCTGGCAATTTACCTTTAATAATTTAAATAATGAATACTAGGTTTCTAAGTCTTTACTTGTCCATAAATTGTCTTGCTCCATAACTTAATAAAACTCTATAAAGTTATTTTTCGGATTTTTTGAAGTAGATCGTTGAGGTCAAAAGGTTTAGAAATGTAATCATCAGGCATACAAAGTTTTCTTGTTTGATCAATTTTTACATTAGCACTCATAATGATAACCGGAACCTTGTTATTGCTTTGACTCTTTATTTCATTGCAAAGATCAATTCCAGAGCCATCAGGAAGCATTACATCAAATAAATAAAGGTCGGGGAAGATTTCTGTATTTCTTTTTTTGAATTCTTTTACGTTTCCAAAGGCTAGCACACGATAGCCCTCTGCTGTAAGAAAAATAGTTAATATTTCTCTTATATCCTGATTGTCTTCAACCATAAAGATGTTTCTCATAATCTTACTAAGCAATATTGGAACCAATTAACTTTCAATTTATTAGTTAATCACAAAAAGTACTCTGATAGCTTTATTTAAATGAATAATATTTTTATAAATATAGAATAATCAGATATATTTCTCTGCCTTCTCATTTAATGGATTAAAATCTCTTGAAAATTAGATTAAATGTAATTATAAACTAATTGCTATCTTCTAAATAAATGGTATTAAGTATTTGAGGAAAATTTATAATGTAAAATAATAAAGTATAAGTCAATTTTCGGCACAACTTTTAATCTATTACTATTTAAGATTGATTAATAAAAATATTGATATGAATAGGAATTATATACTAATTATGGGGATTATAGGGCTTCTTTTTCCGTTAAAAGGATCAAGACAGCAAATAGTGCAAAAAAAATATTCATTATTTAATCCGGTTCCAAAAGAACAGATGCGAGAAATGGAGACCGACCGTCCTGATGTAACTGAATCGCCATATACTGTAGATGCAGGGCATTTTCAGCTGGAAACCGATTTAATCAGAACAATCAGTGAAAAAAGTGAATCCATAAAAACAAAGACCTTACTCATCAATCAGATGAACCTTAAAGTGGGACTGACAGGTTCTACTGCAGTACAAATTGGATTTCAAGCATATGGCTGGCAACGTGAGACCGAGTTAGATTCGGGTAATAAAACAGTAAATGACGGTCACGGCGATCTCACATTTAGAATTAAACAAAATCTAATCGGAAATGACAAAGGCAACTTTATAATGGCTTTGTTACCTTATGTGAAGATTCCGACGTCAAAATATGAAGAAAGTCGGTTTGAAGGCGGCTTGATCGTTCCGATGCAGTACAAATTTTCCGGAGAATGGAATTTAGGATTTCAGGTAGAATTGGATAGACTTAAAGATCAGAATGATAACGCAATGCATACTGAGTTTCTGCAGACCTTAACTGTTAGTCATCCGATTACTAAAGGCTTGGACGGTATCGCCGAAACTTATTATACCTATGATTTTAAGGCACATCAATTCTCAAATTACATCAATGCGGCCATTCAGATTGATGCAGCTAAAGATTTTAAGTTGGATGCCGGATTGAATATCGGATTACAGCATACAGCAGCGAAACATTTTTTTATTGGCGCGTCATACAGGCTTTAGAGTTTATCATTTTGATATTATTCTGAAATTCCTGCAAAACTAAAAGACTTTCCTGATGGACGTGTCTTTTCAGGCTTTTGGGATCTGGAATGTCCCAAAGGCCGCTGTGGTGCCAGATGTCGGGAAAATCCCAGTCCGGACGATCGATGATAGGGTTGATGCAGGAACCGTACAATGGCAAATCACTTTCAAGAATTGCTAAGCACTCCTCCGTGATCATCTTCAGCCAATCATATCTGTCATTTTCAGGAATGCTGGTCTCCGATAAGACAATTGGTCTTCCATACTTAACAAATACCTCTTCCATCAAGGAGTGCAGACTTTGCCAATATGGATTTGGGGGCGTTTCGTTCCACGGTATGAATTGCTGTTCAGGATATGTCCACTGGTTATTGAAATAAAAATTAATACCAAGAATATCAAGATATTCTGGTTTTCCTCTCAGTTCGGGACACAGTTTCCCTGTTAAAATTTCTAAAACCTGAAATTGTTCCTGATGCTTTTCATTAGCTTCCAAAACTAAAATTGGATTTGATGGATCTTGCGTAGTAATATTGATCAAAGGCTCGGTTGTCATAATTTTGACTGTCGGATCTATTTCCTTCATCATTTCAATGCCTTCGATATAGGCTTTCATCAGCATATATTTCACTTCCCATCCCTGATCTACACAGTAGGGACTCGTTCCCCTGACCTCCCCACCCAGCCAGGATAAAAAGCTGACCTCATTGATGGGCGTGATGATTAATTCGCCTTCGGGAACCAAGCTTCGATATTTTATAACAAAAGCCCTGCATAAATGGGAGAATCTTCTTGCAAACATCGGATGTAAAGGCGTCAGATCATCCGGGAATCCAAAATGGCATATATCCCAGATAACCTGGATGTCATTGTTTTTTGCATTAAAGATGATTTCTTCAACTTGTGACCAATCGTAGTTGAATGGCATTTTTTCTACAAAACTCCAGCGAATTCCTTCTCGAACTGTTGTAATTCCGATTTCCGTTAATCTTTGATAATCTTCATTAATGAAACGATCGTGGCCGGTTAATCTGATGAGGTCCACACGTTCACCGAATGCATTCTGCTGATCTGCACATTCAAAACCTGCCATCAGAAAAGACTGGAATGGGTTTTTAAAATTGAAATAATTACTGTTGTACTGCATTTTCTTCTTTGATAATCTTTCGGAATAATGCCAACGACTGTGCTACAACCTGATCCATATTGTAATATTTATAAGTTCCCAAACGGCCTGTAAAATAGACGTCCGGTGTTTCTTCAGCCAATTTTTTGTATTGATTGTAAACTTCCTGATTTTCTTTACGCGGGATCGGATAATAGGGATCGCCTTCTGCAGTAGGATATTCGTAAACTATTGCCGTTTTGTGATGCTTTTGTCCTGTCAAATGTTTGAACTCCGTGATTCTTGTGTAAAGATTAGAGGTCGGGTAATTGATCGTTCCGGTTTCCTGATAATTTTCCTGATCCAGAGTTTCAAATTTAAAATCGATTGAACGATAAGGCAGTTTGCCAAATTGATAATCAAAATAACCGTCGATTGGTCCTGTGTAGATCAGTTTTTTATGAGGAATAATACCCTCTATGTCTTTATAGTTGGTGTTCAGCATAATGTGAATGTTCTCGTGAGAAAGCATTCTCTGAAACATTTCAGTATACCCGTTTTTTGGCATCGCCTGCAAAGTATCGGTGAAATATCGGTCATCACTGTTCGTTCTGGTCGGAACCCGTGCGGTTACCGAAGCGTCCAATTCTGATGGGTCCAAATCCCATTGTTTTTTGGTATAACCACGAAAGAATTTTTCATAAAGTTCTTTTCCGACAACATTTAGAACAACATCTTCCGAGGTCAAAACGATTTTACGGGCTTCAGCTTTTGAGGCTAAGAAATCAACCACTTCATCAGATGTCAGATTTTTTCCATAGAGTTTATTGATCGTGGTTAGATTGATCGGAATCGGGACCAATTGACCGTCAACACTTCCCAAAACCCGGTGTTCATAGGGGCGCCATTTCGTGAATTTACTCAGATATTTAAAAACATCTTCCGAGTTGGTATGAAAAATATGAGGACCATATTTATGGATCAATATTCCTTCTTTGTTGTAATAATCGTAAGCATTTCCTGCAATGTGATTTCGTTTATCAACAATCAGAATCTTTTTTCCTTCATTAGCCAATCTTTCTGCCAGGACAGCTCCTGCAAAACCGCAGCCTATAATTAAAAAATCATACATAGATCCCGTTGGTTTTTTTAACGTTATTAATTAATAAGTTCATCTTTTCAAAAGTGTTGTCCCAGGATTCATTCGCAAGGAAATTATCAACTTTTTTCATCCAGTCTTTACGGGATGTTTTCGCAAGTTCTTCTTCTCCGTATTTAATAAAACTTTCAGCGTCTTTGGCGATGTAAACAAGGTTTTCCTCACCATACGGTCTTACCACATCTTTGATAGGTGTGGAAATAACAGGAAGTCCGGCTGCGAGATACTCCGGTGTTTTTGTGGGACTTATAAATTCCGTGGACTCATTGATAGCAAACATCACCATTGCAATATCCCATTGGCTGATGTATTTCGGAAGTTCGTCATATTTCTTAGAACCGAGATAATGAATGTTGGTTCCTCTCGGAAGTTCATTGGCATCAATTTTCACCACTGGACCAATGATTACAAACTGCCAGTCCGGCTTTTTTGCTGAAACCTCTCTTAATAATTTGATATCGAATCTTTCATCAATGACGCCAAAAAAGCCAAACCTTGGAGTAGGGATGTGTTCCTGATCTTCAGGATCTTCGGTGTAATATCGGGAAGCCTTAAAATGATGCTTATCAATACTGCTTGGAAAAGGATGAATATTGTGGTGGCGGTTCTTCTTTGCCTGATAAAGGGTATAACCGCCTGTAAAAACCACATCGGCTTTTTTAAACAATTGCTCTTCTAATTCCAATAATTGCGGCGGCGCAAAACGAAACGCAGAGAGCTCATCCATAGAATCATAAATCGTTACCTGAGGCGTGAGATGTGAAGTGTACTCCAAAGCCATTGGTGTATAATACCAGCAGGAATAGATGCTGATGTTTAAATCTGTTAAAACTTTGCTTACTAAGCTTTCAAGTCTGGAATTGCGGGCTTCAGGTATATCATTAATGAATATTTTAACGATAAAAATAGCGTCCTGTACATCGATTTCGTAGAAATCAGAATCACTATTACGAGGTTCTTCAAAGTAAAAGACCTGATTTTTTTTGGCAAATCTTGTTAATAGATGCTGTGGACGCTGGTACACGAAGTCCCAGTGTAAATGGCTGAAACATAAAATATTTTGCATAAATTTTGGTCACAAATTGAAATGGAAAGTTTTTCCAGGCTCTGCTAAAAGAAATGATCTAATCGGATTTATGAGCGGTTGTGAATGGTAAAGCTAATCGTATTAAAATGGTTGAAATATGATTCCAATCATAAGGTAATAGATTGATACAGATATATTTTGTTAACTGTGTTCTATACTAACTGACGTTAATTGATTGAAGTGATCCGGGATTCTGCGCTTCACAGCTTAATGCCTACAGATGCAGGCTAATAAAAAATTTTACCTTTTGTAATCACAAGAAGACCTTCATTTTCCAACTGCTTGATTGTTCTTATGACAGTTTCGACTCTTAAACCGGTAAGTGAGGCGATCTCCTGTCTTGTAAGTAATACTTCATCCGGATTGGTTGAAGCATTTGATACTTTTAAATATCGAAGTAA
Source organism: Chryseobacterium arachidis (assembly GCF_900129245.1). GTDB lineage: Bacteria > Bacteroidota > Bacteroidia > Flavobacteriales > Weeksellaceae > Chryseobacterium > Chryseobacterium arachidis. Next base: position 18,208 of record NZ_FQUT01000011.1, on the reverse strand, counting down.
ATTAATAGTTTTCTCTGCGGGATTCTCTAAAGCAAATCCCCTCATCATGTAGGTATAGTGCAAGCTTTCGGCAATACTTTCATAGAGATCTCGTAAAATCGTTGGATAATCCTTTAGCATTAGATCAAAATCCGACTTTTGCAAGATGAAAATCCGACAATCCTCCATTGCAATAGCACTTACAGAATACTGATGTTTTAAGAACAGGAACAATTCACCCAAGCAATCTCCCTGATTAGACACATGGTGAATAAACTCACGACCGGGCTTTTTCTGGCTAACAATTTTTACTCTTCCGGTTAGAAGCTGAAAGTAGGAAATTGCTTCTGTATTTTCCTGAAATACAAACTGATTTTTGGTATAATTTACAATTTTAGCACCAGAACTCATCAGAAGGTCTTCGTTTATCAGCATACGTCACAGCTCTAATCATTCAGGTCAAGCTTCCTGATTTCTAGCTGATAAAGCTAAGAACAAATTTTCTGTAGCTTTATGACTGGGAGCATAAGCCGTTATAGCTTAAGATTTATCAAGACCATTTATCGTTGCGGTCATCCCTTTTAATTTCTCTATCTACCTCGTCTACATATGGCAGTGGCAGAAGATAGGTTTCATCAATATACTGTAAAATGCTCTGATTGGTGTCATTGTCAATCTTTCTGATAAAGAGCTGGTTGCTGTTTTTTAATGATTCAATAAAAGAAGTATGGTAAGAATTTTTATTAAAGATTATTTTTTCAATAGATGCCCTTTTATCATCATTTACCACAATATCTTTAAAAACAGTATTCATAAGAACCGTCTGAAAAAATGATTCTGCCGGTAAAAGTGTATGCAGGTAATAATCTTCAAAGTCCATCACCCGTTTATTGTTGGTCAAAAAAGAACAGGTTTCTCTTGTGAAAATAAACCATTTGCCTCCGATGTACGGTGTTACCCCTTCCATAAATGTCCTTCTATAAATTAATGACGATATTTTATGGCTTAGTTCGGTAAAATGATTCTGTATTCTCTTAAGCGTATCAGGTCTGTAAAATTTTTGGTCGTAATAGAACAAATAATTCCTGCCGTTATTAGCGGTAAGAAACTGGCGAATAATATTCTGCGATTTTAGCGGATAATCTTCGCCACTTAAGTTGATGAAATAATCCCATTCCGCAGTTACATTGAGTAAATATTCCATAGCATTGAGCTCTGCCTGAATAATACTGAAGCCTCCTGCCACAATATTCATACTCTCAAGAATATAGACATTGGGAAAATGGATGAGATATTGTTGAATTTCCTCAGTAAACTCTTCTTTGGCTTTTCTGTCTATATGAATAAGATAAAACTGATCACGGGTGTAGATTTTCTCAAACATTGCCTTAAAAACATCGGGTTTATGATGGATCATGATAAAATAAGCAATTCGGATCTGAGAAGACGGTGGACTGTCTGACTTTCTTGTAAGGGGCTGGATTTGGGATGCTAAAGTTTGCATAGGCTGGAATTTTAAAATCATCCGCACTTTGCAAACAATTAGATTATGTGCGTAAGCTACGAATATATTTTTGATAATCAATCAATTATATTGTATTGTTATTGGGTTGTTTTATTATACATTTGCAAAGTATCAATAAAAAAGGTTCCTGCCTCTGCTACTCTGCAATAATTTAAATCAGATTTTTATCATTCAGTTTTGCTTTTTCAGATTCCCGATTGTCAACTGATTTCTGTAAGGAAGGCTTTTATTTTTTAGCTTTCAATAAGGAAAAAGTTTAAAGTAATGAAAAGCATATAGAATTAGTATTAATTCTTATCAATACAAATAATTCATTAAAAATGCACCTGCCGGAAAAAAGATCGGAAACTGCAAAAATTTATGATAAGTTTCAAGAATCTACAATTAATTAACCCCATAATCCGAGCGATTACAGAGTCGGGATATTCCCAACCCACTGAGATACAGAATACTATAATTCCAAGTGTTTTAAAAAGAAAAGATGTTCTGGTTTCTGCACCCAAAGGAAGTGGAAAAAAATTAGCTTTTACGGTGCCGATATTACAATTGTTGGGAAGAAACCCTACTGAACACACTAATATCCGGGTACTGATCATTGTTCCTACAGATGAAATCGGAGCTCAGACCGAAGAAAAGATTAAACAGTGCAGTAAATATCTTTCTCTTTTAACGTTTAGAATTAATGATGGAGAGTCAACTGAGAATCAGCTTGCTGCTTTCAGAAAGAGAATGGATATACTGATCGCAACTCCTGAAGGGCTTTTAGAGATTGCCGAAAAAAGACCTGTCAATTTTTCCAAGTTAGAAATTCTGGTTTTATATGATGCGGATAAAATGATTGAGAAAACATCAATCAACAGAATAAAAAATATTCAGAAACTAATTCCTAATCATATACAAGCTTTAATCTTTTGTACAGAAACTTCAGATTATCTAAAAAAATCTGTTTCTTCTTTTCTCAGAAATCCAGTAGAGATTTTAATAGATGCAAGGTTGGCTTCAATAGAAAGTATTTCCCAGTGTGTATATTTTATTGAAAAAAGAGATAAGTCAGGATTTTTGATTGATCTTCTCAGAAAAAGCAATATAAAAGGATTTATGGTTTTTACGCGCAGTAAATACATAGCCGATGAGTTGGTACAGCAGCTGGAAAATGCCGGTGTCAATATTGGATGGATTCATGGAAACAGATCAAAAGCTGTGAGGAATAATGTCGTGGATGACTTCAAAAGCGGAAAAATTCAGGCTTTAGTCACTACAGATATTGCAGCAAAGGGAATCGATCTGGATAAGATATTTCATATCATCAACTTCGATCTTCCTTCTATTCCTCAAACGTATATACAAAGGATTGAGAGGATACGAAGGTTAGGAAGTGACGGTTCTTTAATATCATTTTGTACGGCAGATGAACACATGGATTTAAAAAACATCCAGAGTCTGATAGGTTTTACGATGCCTGTCGGCACATTTTAAAAATAAAGCTGTAAAGTTTACAGATTATACATACAATTTTAATAATAATTACAATGCAACAAGGCACAGTAAAGTTTTTCAATGAAGCAAAAGGCTTCGGATTTATTTCTCCTGCAGATGGGAGTAAGGACATATTTGTACATTCTTCAGGGTTGGTTTCAGGATCAATTCGTGAAAATGATAAAGTGAATTTTAATATTCAGCAAGGCGACAGAGGTTTAAATGCTGTCAATGTGAAATTAGCATAAGGTGAAACAACTTCTTGCTTACAAAAGTTAAAGCATTTTTTTCTCATCTTTAGTAGAATAGACTGTTTTTAATATATGTTTGAATGAAATATGGATATAACAACATCCGTTTTTTCATGTTCATCCGACCTCTTGCAATTTTGCGAGAGGTTTTTAAATGATTTAATGGTACAATACTTTTAATCTATTATTTTTTATATGATTATTATCAACAATTTTGACGAATATAAATTGCTGGAGGGCACTCTGGTCGGAGCGTCATCTTGGCATAGGATCGATCAGAACCAAATTAACCTTTTTGCAGATGCCACTTTGGATCATCAGTGGATTCATACCGATGAGAAGAAAGCAACAGAAGAAAGCCCTTATCATTCTACTATTGCTCATGGCTATTTAACCCTTTCGCTGATTCCTTATCTCTGGAAGCAGATTGCTGAGGTAAGAAATATCAGTATGGAAATCAATTACGGAATAGAAAATCTTAGATTTGGTCAGCCGGTAAAAGCGAATGATGAAGTAAGTCTTGAGGCAACTATTAAAACGGTAAATAATCTTAAAGGAACCGTAAAAGTAGTGGTGGGCGCTAAACTGATTATTAAAAATCAGATAAAACCTGTTTATACCGGCGATGTGGTTTTTCTATATCATTTTTTATAATCATGAAAATCGGGTAAATGTAAGCATGAGTAAAATAAAATATAAGCAGGTGATCAAAAAAAAATATCTTTCCGGTTGGACCGTTCTTATCCCGGTTCTGGCCTGGATCTTCTATTTTGCAAGTGCGGTATTTTCTTCAGGGTTTTATTCGCTGATCCTTAGTGTATTACTTTTGGGAAGTGTTCTGGCGGCAGTCTACCATTCTGAAGTTATAGCCCACAGATTGGGCGAACCTTTCGGAACCCTGCTTCTTGCATTTGCCATTACGGTTATAGAGGTGGGGCTGATAATTTCTATAATGATGGGCGCAGAAGGCCTTGAGACCGTAACGCTTGCACGGGATACTGTTTTTGCAGCAGTAATGATTATCCTTACCGGGATCATCGGTATCTGTATTGTTATAGGATCAGTAAGATACAGAGAGCAGACATTTACACTACAGGGGGTAAGCACAGCTTTAATAACGCTGACAGCAGTTGTGGTTTTTGTTCTTATCCTGCCGAATTATACAGTAAGCCACACAGGGGGCGAATATACTTCTTTCCAATTGCTTTTTATTGCTTTGGTTTCCTTGGCACTCTACCTTGGGTTTACTATGGTCCAGACCATGAGACACCGCAGCTTCTTTATATCGCCGCAGAACAAACTGCTGGCAGATCAAATGGAGCAAAGCAGTAATGAGTTGCTTTCCCGGAAAAAAATGCTTGTCAGTTGCTTTATGTTGGTTGTATGCCTCGGAATCGTTGTTTTGATGGCAAAACTTCTTTCTAAGGATGTCGAACACATTGTTCTTTCATTTGGAGCACCAAAATCGGTAGTCGGCGTCATTATTGCGGGAATCGTTCTTCTGCCCGAGGGTCTTGCTGCATTCAGGGCGGCAAAGAATGATCAGATACAGACATCTTTAAACCTAGCATTTGGTTCTGCATTGGCAAGTATCGGATTAAGTATTCCTGCAATTGCTATCATATCCGTTATTTTCGGAATACGAATGACACTGGGCATAGATATTAAGTCAACTGTGCTTTTAGGACTCTCTTTGTTTATCATTACGGTGTCACTTGCAACAGGTAAAACCAATATTATGCAGGGGGTTGTTTTAGTAGGAATTTTTTTGATTTATCTTTTTATATCCATAGTTCCTTAGTTCATTCGAATTTTAAGAAAATTGGTTATTATCCCTGTAGCTTATCAGAAAGGATTCAACAATTTTAAAGAAAATTAAAACCAATTCACAGGTATTGTAGTATCTTATAAAGGATATTGCAGAATAAAAATAAACTTTCGCGTGAATAGAGGCTCATCAATAAAGCATAATTTTTCTTTGCCTTCCGTAATACTTCAGCGAATCAACTTTCATTTTAATTTATTTATACAATTATGGCAATATTCATTTTTATACTCATCCATTGGTATGCATCACTTTTTTTTCAGTCGGTTTTTCATCACCGGTATGCGGCACACAATCTTTTTACAATGTCAAAATTCTGGGAAAGAATGTTTTATATAGGCTGCTTCTTTACACAGGGATCATCCTATATCAGCGCTTATACTTACGGTTTAATGCACCGTCTGCATCACGCACATACCGATAAAACAGAAGATCCGCACTCACCACATAATGATCCGAATCCTTTTATGATGATGTGGACAACACGAAACAACTATTTTAATCTTTATATAGGAAAGACAGATGCTGCAGAAAAATACAAAAAGAATCTTCCTGATTGGGAGAGATTTGATAAAATTGCACATAATTATATTACCAGATTCTGCTGGATTGCGATATACATCATTATATATGCTTTATTGGCAACAGCATGGTGGCAGTGGCTTTTTCTTCCTGCAACTATCATAATGGGTTCCTTACAAGGGATGGCGGTTAACTGGTGGGCTCACAAATTCGGCTATGAAAATTATAAGTTAACCAACACTTCAAAAAATATTTTGCCTTTTGACTTTATTTTCTGGGGAGAGGCATATCATAATAATCATCATAAACATCCTCAAAATCCGAATAATGCAACGAGGTGGTTTGAATGGGATATGGGCTTCCAAACAATGGTCTTTTTGCAAAAACTTAGGGTTATCAAAATAAAATAATAAGAGAAGCTTTTTTATACATTGATAACATATGATTTAATCACAAAGATTAAAAAAAATCTATAAGATATTAATAATAAGGAGCTGTTGCCGTCTGTAATTTTGAAAGCCTCGACTGGTATGAGTTTCTGCCACTTTTGGGAATAATACCGTTTCTTCCGTACCTTTCGGCAGTTATACTTGTGCCCAAATTTGTGATAAATGGCTTTTTCGGGAATAATGAGTACAAATGATAACAACAATAAATGACTTTATTAATTAACGGTTCAGAAGCAAATCAAGTATTTTCATCGCCTTTAATTCGAATAACTTTTATGATTTGCATAAACCGATGCATGAAACTCATTAAGTTTTTTCAGGAGTGAAAGAAATTCTTTTTTCTCATCATCATTTAAACTTCCTGAAAGTATGAGTGAAGTTTGATTTACTTTTTTTACAGACTCATGAAACTTTTTTTCTCCAAGCTCTGTAAGATTTAAGCGTTTGCTTCGCTTATCGTTTTCATCATTTTTCTCCTCTACAAGTCCTGCTTCAAGAAGTCTTTTGATGATTTGAGTTCCTGTCTGTTTTTCGTGACCGTTTTTTTCGATAAGCTGAATTTTGCTTAAAAAAGGTTCATCTTTAAGACGGTATAAATACGTAAATTCTTCGTTGGCTAATTCGGGAAAATTACTTAAACCTTTTCGGATTAACAGTTTAGAATAACGTCCAAGCAATAGGACCTGTTTACAAATCTCATTTTCTGTAAATGAAACCTGATGATTTTCATTTTTAAAAAGCTTGGTCGGGCTTTCCTCGGTATATTTCTTTTCATTCATCCACATCCTGAAATCTTCCACACTGCAGTTGGGTTTGCAGGCAGAAGAATTTTCAAATTCTTTTACATGATGAAGCAAATCTATGATAAAATCAGTTTTCATAATCTTAAAATACAAAGATAAAAATTAGTTTTTTGAATTAAAGCTTCACACTTCCCATTCCACCGTCGATCCCGATGATTTGTCCTGTAATCCATGAGGCGTTGTCAGACAACAGGAACTCCGTCATTTTTGCCATTTCATCGGCAGTTCCAACTCTTTGCAGAGGATGTCTTTTGCCTGAAGCTTCCCTTTTTTCCGGTGTCGAAAGAAGTTGAGAAGCTAAATTCGTATCCGTGAGAGAAGGTGCTATACAGTTCACTCTTATTTTTTGTGCAGAAAGTTCTCCGGCAAGGCTTTTCGTTAAACCTTCCAGCGCACTTTTACTGGCCGAAATCGAAGCGTGGAAAGGCATTCCCAACTTTGAAGCTACCGAACTGTATAATACGAGAGAAGCACTTTCGGATTTCTTCATATTGGGCAATAATTTCTGAATGGTTTTTACTGCTCCCAAAACATTAATTTCAAAATCATTTTTAAAATCGTCGAGGGAAAGTCTGTTGAAGGGTTTCAAATTGATACTTCCCGGTGCATAAACCAGTCCATCGATGACTTCCGGGAAAGTGATTTCATCCAGATTTCCGGAAAGAATATCCATTTGATGAAAATCAATATTCAGATTTTGAACTTCTGAATTTTTGCTTCTCGAAATGCCAATTACATGATGATTCTCTGACAGTATTTTTGCAGCGGCAAACCCAATTCCCTGCCCACAACCGATGATGACGATGTTTTTCATATTTTAATGTTTTTAAAGATTAAAAATAAACTTCAAATAGTATTGTTTGTTGACCACGAATGTGCGAATTAAAAATCAAAATTTATTATTCGTGCATTCATGGAATCTTATTATCGCTTAGAAATTTTATTATGACTGATGGTTCGCTGTCTGCTGCATTTGAAACGGTCAATTTCCTGATTTCTCTTCTTCAAATGTTTTTGGCTCACGCCGGAATTTACCCTTTTTCGCCACAGTTTAAAACTTGAGAGTTTCAGTTCACTCCGCATGATTTCAATCACTTCCGCCTCACTGGTTCCAAACTGAAATTCAATGGCTTCAAAAGGAGTCCGGTCTTCCCACGCCATTTCGATGATGCGGTCGGTTTGTTCTGCGTTAAATTGTTTTATCATTGTTAAAGGTTTTTTATGGTTTGTTTGGCCAGTTTCAGATAGGCTTCTTTTTTCTCGTCCGTCATCTTATCAAAAGTCCGGATCATCATTCCCAGCCTCGGATTCTTATCGAAAAAAGCACGGTTATCATTCACAAAATTCCAGAAAAGAGCATCCCATTTTTCAGTCCAGCCACCGTCAGAATAATCGCTCATTTTTTTCACATAATTGCTCCCGCTGATGTAAGGTTTTGTGCTCATTTTACCGCCGTCAGAAAAACTGCTCATCCCATAAACATTCGGTACCATCACCCAATCGTACGAATCGATGAACATTTCCATAAACCATTGATAAACATCATCAGGATTGAGTTTCATCAGATTCATGAAGTTGGCAAAAATCATCAGTCTTTCGATGTGATGGGCGTATCCTGTTTCTAAAACTTTTAAAATCGTGCTGTCAATAGGTTTAATTCCGGTTTTTCCGGTGTAAAATGATTCCGGAAGCGGATTTTTATGTTTCCAGTAATTTTTATTTCTCTGATAAGTTCCCTGATACAAATAAATTCCTCTCACGAACTCACGCCAACCTAAAATCTGGCGGACAAATCCTTCCAGAGAATTGATAGGAACATCAAAATCTTCTGCATATTGTATTGCCTGTTCTAAAACAAAATCCGGCGTTAGCAGTCCGACGTTGATGAGAGGGGAAAGTATGCTGTGGTGCAGGAAGTGTTCACGTTCCACAATGCTGTCTTCATACACTCCAAATTCTGCAAAACGCAGTTCTAAAAACTGATCGAGCCATTTCTCAGCATCCTCAAAAGTGGTTGGATAAAGCTGATACGAAGTGAGATTTCCATAATTTTTACCAAAATATTTTTCAGTGTATGTTTTTGCTTCTTCGTAAAACGCTGAGTTATCTGGAAATGAAATGGAAGGCGCTTTTTTATTTTTAGGATATTTTTTGCGGTTTTCGGTATCAAAAGTCCATTTTCCGCCCAATGGTTTTCCTGCTTTCATCAGGATATTTCGGGAAATTCTCTGCTGTTTGTAAAAATCAGTTTGATGATAAAATTCTTTGCCATCAAAATACTCCTTCAAATCTTCTTTTGTATTGATGAAAATCGGATTGTTAGCAATTTTTATATTTAATTTTGTGTTGTTAATTCTTTTTTCCAACCAGTTATCGCAGACTTCAACTATGAGAATATCTGTAAACTTTTCCTTTTCTAAGTGTTTGATTAATTTCCGGACATCCGATAATTGGTCATTGGCTTCGATATAATTTACCTTGAAACCGGCCTTCAGCAAAAACTGTTCATAAAACTTCATACTTGCGCGATGAAACGCAATTTTCTGCTTATGAAATTTATACTGTTTAAAAAACAGAAATTCTTCAACCAGATAAACAGGCTGTTTATGGTCTAAATGATCAGTATCCTTTAAAAGCTGATGCGGAAAAATCAACTGGGCAACGGAAGTTTTTACTGTAGCCATAAATTTATGAATTGGTGATTGTTATCATATTGTTCTGCCTGTTTTTCGGGATTGAAAGTCCGGCTTCTGGGGTCATTTCCAACGCCGGCGAGGTACATCCAGTTGCCATAATTGCTGTGAACATCGTAATCTATGAGCATTTCTTCAAAGTAATGCGCTCCAATCCGCCAATCCTGATTAAGGATTTTACAGAAATAGGATGCTACATTCTGTCGGCCGCGGTTGCTCATCCAGCCTGTTTGCTTGATTTCAAGCATATTTGCATTGATAAAATCTGAGTTTGTTTTTCCCTGAATCCAGTCCTGAATTACATTTTCATCATGTTTAAACGGATATTCTTTGCCTAAAATTCCTTTTAACCTAAAAGTTTTATCTTGATGTTCCCTCGAAACATATTTAAAAAATTCACGCCATAACAGTTCAAAAACAAGCCAGTATGTTGATTCGTTACTTCCGAATTCTGCTTCGTATTTTTTGATTTCGTGATACACGGAAACGGGCGACAAACTTCCGTTGGCAAGCCACGCAGAAAACTTACTGCTGTAATCCAAACCTGTCATTCCGTTGCGGGTTTCTTTATAAGTGCTGAGATTTTTAGTTTCAGAGAAATAGGCATTTAGCCGTTTCAAAGCTACTGTCTCACCACCGAAAAATGGAAAGGCTGATGATGGATGAATTTCAAAATCTTCAAAACCTAGCATTTTTAAATTGATGTCATCGCTTTTAATTTTTGATTCGAAACTTTGCTTTTTCTCAGTTTTATCTGATTTAAATTCTTCCCGAATTGTAAAATTCTTCTCAACTTTCTGACGGAAAGTAGTGAATTGAATCGGAATTTTTTCTATCAGACTGTCGATAAAATCAGGTTGCAGTAATAGTTGAGAATAAGATTTAGACCAAACCGTTGTGGGTAAAACCTTTGTAACCTTTTGTTGTAAAATATTTTCGTCTCTCGTCCATTCTTCCTGGCAGAAAATGGTTTCAATATCAAAATGTTCAGCTATTTTCTGAAATATTTCAGCGGTTTTTCCAATCTTTTTGACAAATGGAACTCCAATCTCATTTAGATTTTTTTCCAGATCCAAAACAGTTTCGAGTAAAAATCTAGCCCGAAATTTTCCAATTTTTTTGAATCCGGATTGTTTCTGCTGGAAAAATTCACTGTCAAAAACATACAATGCGAGAAAAGGCAGACTTTCCTGCTGAATTTTCAGGAGTGATTCGTTATCTCTGATTCTTAAATTGTTGGTGAACCAGAGGATGTTGATTTTCTGTTTTTCCGACATTTTTCACTGCAATATTTCACTTCGTCCCAGTTTTTCTTCCACTTTTTCCGCCAGTTGAACGGCAGTCCGCAGACCTCACAGATTTTGGAAGGTAAATTAGCAGGCATTTTATGGGATGAAGTTTTTGTAATTATTGATTTTAATATCTTTCGCTCTCACATCATGCATCATATTGTACAGCCCGAAAAATGTTCTGTTCAGATAGATAAAGTGCTTCGAACCACGATTGACATTCATGCCTTTCATATCATTCAGTTTCGCGTAACGCTGGCCGAGTTCGGCGATTTCCTGGAAGAAACCTTCATCAGAAAAATCAAAAAATTCAAGGTTAAATGGTCTTGTGAACAGTTCCAAAAGCTCATAAAACAGCTTGCTGAAAAATTCCTGTTCTTCCGGCGTATCATCATGTCGGAGAATTTCCAGCTGATACAGCTTTAGCTTAAAAGTTTCAGGATTTTTAAGATTTTCCATCTTTGCCAGTTCAAAATAAGGTGTATAAAATTCATTGGGTATCTCTTTAATACAGCCAAAATCGATGACCAGCAACTCATTATTTTCTGAAACCAAAAAATTGCCGGGATGCGGATCTGCGTGAACCTGCTTTAGGACGTGCATCTGATACATGTAAAAATCCCAAAGAGTCTGTCCGATCGTGTTAAGATTTTCCTGAGAATGAGTTTGCTTTGTAAATTCTGAAAAATGTTTTCCGTTCATCCAGTCCATGGTGATGATTTTCTCGCAAGATAAATCAGGATAATAGGTGGGAAATCTCAGGTTGGGCAAATGACTGCATTCTTCTGAGATTTGCTGACTTCTTTTCAGTTCCAGATTATAGTCGGTCTCTTCAAATAATTTGCTCTCAACTTCCTGAAAGTACGATTCAGAGCCTTCTTTTTGGATATTAAACATCTTCATGGCAATTGGTTTTACCATTTTCAGATCGCTGGAAATACTTTCGCGAACGCCGGGATACTGAATTTTCACTGCCAACTCATTACCGTCCTTTTTTGCTTTATGAACCTGTCCTATGCTCGCCGCATTCACCGATTCCTGAGAAAACTCATCAAACATCGCTTCCGGATTTTTCCCGAAATATTTTCTGAAAGTTTTCTTCACCAAAGCGCCTGATAATGGAGGAACCGAGAACTGCGACAGCGAAAATTTCTCCACATAAGCCTGCGGAAGAATATTTTTTTCCATACTCAGCATCTGGGCAACTTTTAATGCAGAACCTTTTAATTCTTTTAATGAATCATAGATATCCGTGGCATTTTCTTCGTTTAGAATCTGCCTTGCTTGTTCTTCGTCTTTGGTGATTTTATTTCCGTAATATTTAATGTAATTGACACCGATTTTGGCACCCGCTTTCAGCAAACTTCCTGTTCTTTCTATTTTTCCGGTAGGAATTTTATTCAGTGTTTTCATTTTTAGTGTTTCTTAAATGTTTCTTTAAATAAAAACTTACCGAGGTCTGCGAGTTTTCTCAATGGTTCATTATCCATCAGTTCAAAACCGGTGTCAATCGTTTTCTCAATGAAAATATCAGTCTTTTCGAAAGAGGGCGAGGTATCTTTTTTCCAAAACTCAATTGCTGAAACCAAATGTAACCAGAGTGCTTCTTCACGGGCTTTTTGATGCGCATTTTTAATATCATCTTTTGCTTTTTGGATGATCTCCCAATCATTGAAATCAAGCGTTTTGATATACTCGCAGTGAACATCTTTCAGCTGACTGAGAATCTTAGCAGATTGCATTTTGGTATTTCCTAAAATCATTAAAACCAAAGAACGGTTCATTGTCATATTTTCAAAAAATATATAATAAACGTTTAAGAGTTTTTCTTTTGAAGTAATTTCTTCTGCTTCATTTACTTCAGCCGCAAGTTCAACAGATTTAACAAACAAGTTAACGAGCATTTGTTTCTCAATCTGCTCAAAGCTGGCAAAGTAATCGTAGAAGTCTTTTTCTTCAAATTCATTGTCTTTGGCAAAACGGTAAATGTTTTTTGGCTTTTCACCATGATTGAGGATATAGTCGCCGTACCATTCGAATATTTTTTCTTCTGAGATTTGATTTTCTTTTTCCATGATACAATTTATTATAACAAAATTAGTAATTAATTTTACTAAAATATAAATATTAGTAATATATATTAAATGTAAATAATTGAAGAAAACGATCGAACTCTTTTTACCATATGATAATTGAAAAAATCGAACAGTGCGCTATCTTTATACTATGGAAGCAATGATAAATCTTATCCTGCAATTTGGTGACCTGAATAAACAGCAAATTGATTTTTTGCTGAGTAAAGTAGAAGTACTCGAGCTCAAAAGAAATGATTATCTGTCTGAAGCCGGTAAGGTTCCGCGTTACGTGGCTTTCGTGTTGGAAGGAGTATTCCGCTTTTGTTATTATAACAACAAGAGTGAAGAGATAACCCATTATTTTGTAGATGAAGGCAATTTTGTAGTAGATAACGAAAAGTTCGAATCTCAGATTGCGGCCTCAGAATATATACAGGCTGTTACCGACTCTAAAGTGCTTGTGTTTAATAAAAAAGATTGGGACGAAATCTCAAATACCATCTTAGACTGGGAAATGATCAAGGCAAAGATCGTGAAAAAATGCCTTACACTTGCTATGGAGCGACGCAGTCCACTGGTCTCAGAAGATGCTACAACACGTTACCTGTCGTTTATTGATGCGTTTCCCAATCTTATCAACCGCATTCCGCTGTCCTACGTGGCCTCGTATCTTGGTGTTACCCAACAGTCGTTAAGCCGTATACGCCGTAATATCCGTTAACAATGCTTTTTACCATTTGGTAAATGTCTTTTTGTATGAGAAACCGAAATTTGTATTATTAATTTAAATGACAAAAAATGGACAAAAAAATAGTATTAATTACAGGTACAAATAGCGGATTCGGATGGCTTACTGCCAAAAGCGTTGCAGCCTTAGGACATACAGTATATGCTACCATGAGAGATACAGACGGAAAAAATACAGATAAAGCAAAAGCCTTGGCACAGGTAGAAAATATAACCGTTTTGGATGTTGCACTTACCGATGAGACAAGCGTAAGAAATGCAATAGACACCGTTATAGCTAAAGAAGGTACCATTGATGTCTTAGTAAACAATGCAGGTATCTCAATGTTTGGTGTGGCAGAAAGCTCCACTCCTGAAGATTTGCAGCGAATCATCGATGTGAATGTGATTGCTCCATGGAGACTGATGAAACTGGCATTACCTTTTATGCGTAAACAATCGGAAGGTTTAATTATCAACGTTTCGAGTGGGTGGGGTAGGTTCTCAGCTCCTTTCTTTGCAATGTACGGTGCTTCAAAATTCGCCCTGGAAGGTTTAAGCGAGAGTTTACATTATGAATTACGACCATTTGGAGTTGATGTAGCCATTATTCAGCCAGGCTCTTTTCCTACCGAGATGTCTCAAAAGGTTCAATTCGGCTCTGATGCATCCGTTGTTGATGATTATAAAAAGATCGCTGATATTCCAGATAAAATATTTGGGGCCGTTGGTCAAATGTTTGAAACGGTAAAACCTAATCCGCAGGAAGTTGCAGATGCAGTGGTAAACCTGATCAATCTACCCAAAGGACAAAGACCGCTAAGAACAGTTGCTGATCCCACGACGGGCGAAATTGTAAGGACAGCTAATAAAGCTGTAGCTGCTGAATACGCAAAAGTTTTAGAAGCATTTGGATTGAAAGATTTGCTTGTTTAAGCTTATTATACTATAAACTGAACATATTTAATGATATTTAATGAAAAGGCAGGAGTCAAGGCTCCTGCCGTTTTTTTTGTTAATATTTAAACAATTCGTTTGAGGTACATTTCAAAGATTGAAGAAATCCAACTGGGAAACGATATGATTATACTCCAAAGCTTTTTACACAGTTTAGAGTCAAATCCTTCCATTGCGGAGGATTTTTATTTTGTAAATCTGTGCTATTCTTCCCCCGAAATGTATTATTTATTCAGCCGGAATGCTTCTACCTTTGGCTTATCGAAATCATCGAAAATCAATTTAAAATGAAAACGAAAGCAATTATACTGAGTTTATTTTTAACCCTAGCAATCTCTGCTAAATCACAACTACAGAAAGTAGCTATTTCCCATACTGTTTGGAATGGTGTTACAACAAGTTCAGACGGAAGAGTCTTTGTTAATTTCCCAAGAATTGAGGGCGATAAAGGAATGAGAATCGGAGAAGTTCTGAAAAACGGAAAAATCATTCCCTATCCAAATGAAGACTGGAACAATTGGGAATCGGGAGCAGACGTAAATGAGAAATTCGTAAGAACCAATTCTCTGAGAATCGGACCGGACGGTTTGCTTTGGATTGTCGATACGGGAACGCCTTCAATGGGACAAAATCCATTATCAGAAAATGCTTTGAAACTGGTTTCTATCAATACTAAAACCAATACCGTTCAGCAGATTATTCCACTTTCCGGAATTGCAAAACCTTCAACTTTTATTGACGACTTAAGGATTTCAGGAAACACCATTTACCTGACCGACGCGGGCGAACCGGCTTTAATTATTTTGGATAAAACGACGGGAAAAGGCAGAAGAGTTTTAGAAAATCACCCTTCAACCACCGATAATTTACCCATAAAAGCAGAAGGAAAAATTATGAAAGATGAAAAAGGAAATGAAGTGAGAATCCACGCAGACCAATTGGAACTTTCTCCCGATGGAAAATGGCTCTATTTCCAGCCTGCAAGCGGCCCGCTTTGGAGAGTGGAAACGCAATATCTGAATGATGAAAATCTATCCGAAAAAGATTTGGCTTCCAAAGTAGAATTATTCTACAAAACCCCTTCAACAGGAGGAACAGCCATCGATGCAGGTGGAAATATCTATGTAAGCGACGTCAATACCAGTGAAATCATCAAAATATCACCGGAAGGAAAAGAAAGTCTGGTCATAAAAGACAAAAGATTGCTCTGGGCAGACGCTTTATGGATTGATGATGACGGATATCTGTGGATACCTACAGGTCAGCTGAACCGTTTGGCGGCATTTCAGAACGGAAAAAGCAAAGTGAAATTCCCGGTCGTGATTTACAAATTGAAAATCAATGCAAAACCGCAACGAAATTAAGTTCAAACTCATTGTCAGAAAAGTAAAACTCTGTGAGCTTCTATAAGTGAAACGGCTTTGTGAAACTTTGATGCAGTTAATAATTAAAAAAAACTTAGTGCACTTTGTGTTAAAATCAGGCAGAATAACAAATAATCAAAAATAAATAACATTAAAAAATACCAACATTATGAAAGCAATTGTATTAAAAGAAGCCGGAAATGTAGAAAATTTAGAATACGTAGAATTGGCAAAACCAACCATTAACGAAGGCGAAGTACTAATAAAAGTAAAAGCCATAAGCATTAATCCGGTAGATGTGAAAAGCCGTGCCGGAAAAGGTGTTTACGGAAGAATCAAAACAGAAAATCCATTAATTTTGGGTTGGGATATTTCCGGAATTATAGAAGAAACTAAAAGTTCCGATTTTAAAGTGGGCGATGAGGTTTTCGGAATGGTCAACTTTCCCGGACACGGAAAAACATATGCAGAATATGTAGCAGCTCCGGCCAATCAACTGGCTTTAAAACCTAAAAATATCTCTTTTGAAGACGCTGCAGCTTCCACTTTGGTTGCGCTTACGGCGTATCAGGCTTTGGTTCACAATGCGAATATTCAGGAAGGGCAAAACGTTTTGGTTCACGCAGCTTCAGGTGGAGTGGGGCATATCGCGGCACAGATCGCCAAACATTTAGGAGCGAAAGTGACGGGAACTTCTTCCGCGAAAAATAAGGATTTTGTCTTGAGTTTAGGCGCAGATTCACATATTGATTATCACGGTTTCGACTGGAAATCAGCAGGCAGGACTTTTGATTTTGTGTTGGATACGATTGGTGGGGATAATATCGACCATTCTCTTGAAGTGACGAAAGAAGGCGGTTCCATCATCAGTATTCCGACAGGTTTGAATGAGCAGGTGACATCAAAAGCAGAATCCAAAGGTGTAAAAGGCTATTTCATTCTCGTGCAATCCAGCGGCGAAGATATGAAACAGATTGCCTCTTTGTTGGAAAGCGGTGCTGTAAAACCTCACGTTTCAAAAATATTTCCTTTCGCGCAAATGAGAGAAGCACATCTGGAACAGGAAACGGGCAGAACGGTTGGTAAAATCGTGGTGACTTTGTAAGGCCATAATTTTTATTTGACTACGTCGAACCACTTTGTTAGGTTTGGGCAACTAATCCGCCTTCCACTCCCGCTTTTTTCTTTTTTCAAAAGAAAAAGAGCTCCGTTCAAGTCGGGTTGCTGCAATTCGACGTTTTAAAAATTAACAATAAAATCATCAAAAATGAACTTAAAAAATATAGCACTACTGGCAATGGCATTGGTTTCCTTGGCCGCCTGCAAAAAATCTCCGAATCAGGCTAATACAAAGTCTGAGAATGAAATTTCAACAGAAAAAAATGCACAGTTAGAAGAGGCTTTCTCAGACAGCACGTATCAGTTAACGGGTGTTGCCGTGGCAAAAGATAACAGGGTCTTTGTGAATTATCCTTATTGGCTGGACACGCATTCTTATTCGGTTGTTGAGGTGAAAGACGGAAAGCCGGTTCCGTATCCTGATGCGGAATGGAACAGCTTCAAAAAAGGCGAAGACGGACAGAATAAATTTGTCACCGTACAGTCTGTAGTTACCGATGACAAAGGATTTCTTTGGGTAGTAGATGCGGCAGGAATCGGGCTTGGAAAAGTGTATCAACACAGCAGTAAAGTGGTGAAAATCAATTTAGCCAACAATAAAATTGAGAAAATCTACAGATTTCCTGAAAATGTGGTGAGCGAAGATGTTTACATCAATGATATCCGGGTAGATAATGAAAATGGTTTTGCGTATTTAAGCAATTCAAATACCGGCGGAATCGTGGTTTTGAATATCAATACAGGTGAATCAAGATTGGTTTTAGCTAATTCTTCATCAATGAAGTCTGACCCGAATTATCATTTTTCACCTTTGGGAACTGAACTTAAAAAAGGCGACGGTTCCTTGCTGAAAGTGAATTCTGACGGTATTGCGCTGACTCCCGATAATCAATATCTATACTACAAACCGCTTACAGATAACCGCTTGTACAGAATTAAAACCGATTTGTTGAGAGATTTTAAAACCAATGAAGCTGTCTTAAACAAAAGTGTAGAAGATTTAGGGAAATTCATCACGACAGACGGGATGATTTTCGATAAAAAAGGAAACCTGTATTTAGGAGATTTGGAGAAAAATTCAATCGTGAAAATTACTCCGGATCTGAAAATGCAGACGATTGTAAAGGACGATGAAAAACTGATCTGGCCGGACAG
>NZ_FQUT01000005.1 GCF_900129245.1 Chryseobacterium arachidis | reverse complement strand
GAATCAGGCTTTAAATCTTTCACTACCTTAAAAAGAACGATTACCCGCCACTACAGCGATATTCTTAATTATTTTGAGAAGAGAAGCACTAACGCCTCAGCAGAATCCTTTAATGCAAAAATAAAAAACTTCAGATTACAGCTACGAGGAGTAAGAGATAAATCGTTTTTCCTGTTCAGATTATCAAAACTTTTTGCTTAGTCCACAAGTTTTGTACTTGATCCCCTGCCATTCAATCCAATTTTTTGGGTTGTCTAAAATATATTTATTTTCAATGTAACTAAATTCTGAATCTGTAAAGAGATCGTATAGATTTTTGTTTATTAACAATTTTCTATGTAAGAAATAATGTGCTACTTCATGATAAAACACAAATCCATATTGGTATGTACCTACAATTGACTCATTGATTAATATCTTATTTTCATTCGGAATAAACTGACCTAATTGAGTTTCAGAATTAGGTAACAATTCAAATATAAGGTTATGGTGACTTTCCAGATATTTTTTGAAGTTTTCTAAACTATATCTTTCTGTTTTTGATTGAGTATCGAAATCTCTGATTATATTTTGAGCAATTCTACTTATTCCCTGTTTGGATAGTTTTTTTAATCCATAAATTGACTTTATTAAGAATGACTCATAAATACATTTTCTTATATTAGTTAGAACTAAATCATCTAATTCTGAATCTATTTTCTTTTTCTTGTCAAGAACTATATCATAGCCATTTTCATTTACCTCAATAAGCATAAATCCTTTATTCTTGGCAATATTATATCCGCTTTTTTGTAAAGAGCCATTAGCGATTATAACACCTTTAACCTGAAATCCTTTTAAACTATTAATCTTTGTTTGAAATTCCTCCACATCATCAACAGGAACATTTTTATTAAGGTCTTTACATTCAATGATATAAACCAAAGTTGGTTTTTTTCCTCCTTTAAGTACTACTTCAATTGCTATGTCAAAAATAATGTCACCTTCCCTGTCAGGAGAGTAATATTTCTTTTTTTTATAAATTTTGCTGAGAGATGGAATAATTCCTAATTCTCCATTTTTAAGAGCTGTTTCAATGATTTTGAAACACTTATCTTCAAATAAATCTCCTTTTTTAGTTGTGTTCTTCATAAAAGCAGTATTATCAAAATTACAGAATTTTTCTCCTAAAAAAAATTTTCAATAAAAATTATTCACACTCGATGCCCCTCATAATAACCCCCCACCACTCTTGGGGAAAGGAAGATTCCCCGCCACTTTTATAAGAAAACAAAATTTTACAGGAACAATAATAAATTCAAGTTGATAGCTGGATTTGTTTGTGATGTAAATTTCAATTCTTGTGGTTTTATTTTTAACTTAAAAATCAAAAACAATGGTAAGAATTATTAATTACAAAAAAAGAGTAGCAGAGACCAAAGAATTCTTTGTACTTGAAGTTTCAGGAGGTATTGAAATGGTATTAAGCAAAACTACAGGAATGTATTACGCCACTTCTAAGAAAGCTACTATTACGTCTACATTCGATGAAGAAACCTGTAAATCCCTGATTGGCTCAGAATTTCCTGGTTCAATTGTAAAAGAAGAATGTGAGCCTTATGAATACACTATTCAAGACACAGCAGAAATTATTACATTATCCCACAGGTATGTTTACAGAGCAGAAGAACTTATAATTTCTAAAGTATATTCAGCTCCAGGTAACTTATCAATGGCTGATTAAATTTCCTAAAATGTCCAAAATTTACTGTAGAATCATATATAGGTTCAGGTAAAATCTGGACATTTTTATTTTTTTAGCATCAGATTTCCTTTCTTATATATAATATAAAGGAAAATCTAATGCTTTTCAGATATAGATTTATTTTATATATCTGTACAAAATTTCCTTTAATATAATATAGTGTTAGGAAAAAATGTGCAGGAGAATTTAATACTTCACCTGGAAATAAATATTTGTAATCCAGGTGAAAATCGAAGATATTCACAATTATTCGCTCCTTATTTGAATTTTACCTGGAAATATATATATGCTTTATTGCTTTTATATCAACAAAATACAAACTCATCCTTTTCCAGGTGTTATGTAGAGATAGTTATAAATAGCTAAAACTTACTCAGGTAAAGTTTTGAACTTTAGAATCTCAAAGGTCTCAATTTCTAACTTTTGAGCAATAATGTGTAATGTATATGCGGTAGGGTTGGTATTCCCCGCTTCTAACCTGGACATATTAGACTTTTCAAAATTGCATAAAGCAGCCAATTCAACTTGAGAAATATTCTTTTTTTCTCTAAGCTGTTTTATACGCTTGCCTATTGCAACTTGATACTCTTTTTTATCCACTTTGGCTGAATTAAACAATAATTAGAATGCACTTTAACTACGGAAAACCGTAAGGGAATATGATAAACTCTAACTCTATTTGTTTATTAATATTAATAGCCAAAAGTGGTCATAAATGATAATTATATGGTTATCATAAATGATACATTTGCTATATTTGAAACTTTAAAATTAATATGTTATGAAACTCAGAAAATTATTAATGCTTTTTCTCATTGCTTTATCAGGATTAGTAACTGCACAAAATTTAACTCATGAAGTGAAGATTTGTCAGTTTAGTAAGGACGGAGAAACTTGGTATGATGCAAGTGATACACCAATTATTAAGTCAATAACTTATAAATCTGGTGGAAATTTAGGTTATGTCTGGATAAATGGTGAATATCATGAACTTAAACCAACTCAGTACACATTAAAGCAAAAATCTAATGATGTTATTGAAATTACATTTTCTCCTACAGGAGACACAAACAGTGAATTTACTTTATCAGATAAATCCGGAGATGTAGTTGGAGCTGGATATATTAAGAATGGCGGAAAAAACTATTTATATAAATTGGTGTTTAATTAATATCACAACTTCAAATTATTAAATCATGGAAATAGCTATATTTATTCTTTCAACAGTGTTTTTTCAGCTTCCTTTTGCTTTCTTTCAACATTCTATCAGAAAATATAAGAGGCTGGAATCTTATAATCCAATGGAATCACTCAATTATACTGTCAATAATGGACAATTAGATAACATGGTTCTTAAAATTGTAATTTTTATCAGTGGATTAATGATTGCTTTTTTTCCTCTTTGGAAAGCTATAAATATTCATTGGATATTTGTTGTATTCATTAACTTAATAATGCTTTATTTACTAACACCTTTTTTAGCATTTGCCATTTACCCTAAAAACCGAATATTGAACGTTAAACAACTTTCTTTTTTAACAATTACTTGTTTAGTATTTGCTATTATGCTTTTTCTTATTGGAAGCAATTTAAGCTAATGAAATCACAGATATTAAATAGTATAAATCATTTAAAACAGCTCAATGAAAATCCTTTTACATTACAAAAGATTGCTTATTGGCTGTATGAATACAACGATTTATACAAGGAAGTTAAAAATTATTCTGAGATTCTTTGTGAGCAATGTCAGCAATGGAAAGCTAATGGTTTGCCTTATGACTGTTTACAAGAAGCTGAGTATTGTAATAAGAGATATAGGTACTTTACGAACTTTTACGAAGAAGTTGAATACGGTATTAAAGTTCAGGAATTAGATGCAGTTTGTAAAGTTGCAGTTGAAGAATACAAAACCTACAATAATGATTCACAATTAAAAGAATGGTTGATAAAGTACTTCGATATTGGCTACAACAAACTGGCTATTTTCTATTATGACCATCTGGAATATAGTGTAGATAATGATGAGGTAGTTCATCCTCACTTTGGAAACTCGCCAATAGGAGAATTTGGAGTTTGTATTGACAGAAAATATTATGAGAACCTTATTGAATTTGATGATGTATTTAAAATCCTACTTTATGAGAGAAAAATAAATCCAGAAAAACTAAAAGAAATAGAAGAGGAAATGCAGAAGATAGCTATATCTATGATCCCAATTCCTAAAATTGATTAACAGCCACCTAAGAGGTGGTTTTTTTTATACCCTTACATTAATGAAAAACAATATTTATGATTACTTGATTTTTAAACTTGATAGCGAATATACAGATTATGAACAAGACTTAATTTCTATTCCACCCTATGAATTTATCGAGAATGGGTTATCATTAGAACCTTATGAATATTTTGGTCAAATACATGAAGTTTTAGAGTTAAGAATAAAACACATTCTTCTTTATTTTAATGCTGATGTATTGATGAGAGTAGAGTTCCTATATCCAGGTGATATTTTAGATTTTTTAAAACAGAAACTAGAAGAGATGCAGGATATTGAGTTACCTAAAATCATGTTGATTCTGAGAAAAGATAAAAAATTTACTGTATTGATGTATCAGAATAAACTATTACAAAACAGAATTAATTAAACTAAAGAAAATGAATAACACTATATCAGAAGTTTCTGAAATCCAGGTTTCTTACAAACCTAATAAAGTTGCAAGTACAAAGATTACTACAAGCTTTGATGCTGTTCAAATTATAAGAAAGTTTTGGAATGAAGAAACAATAGAAATGCAGGAAGAAGTAAAGGTAATTTTGCTTAATAATTCAAATTCTGTATTAGGAATCTATAATTTATCCAAAGGTGGAATTACAAGTAGTTTAGTAGATGTCAGACTTGTATTATCAGTAGCACTAAAATGTTTGTCTCCAGGTATTATATTAGTCCATAATCATCCAAGTGGTAATTTAAAACCAAGTTCAGCAGATTTGGACATTGTAAAGAAATTAAAGGAAAGCTGCAAGATTATGGATATTAATTTGTTTGATAGCATCATCATAACAAAAGAAAGTTTCATGAGTTTTGCTGATAATGGATTGTTGTAATCTTGTGAAAAAGGGACAGTTTTAGGCACACATTTATTTAAAGGTAACACCAGTGGTTGAAGGAGCTACCCTGGAAAGTTAGTATGCGGGTAACTGTATCGAGGGTTCGAATCCCTTCCTCTCTGCAATTTTTTAAGTCTTAGGTTTTCCTGAGACTTTTTTTATTCCTAAAATCTTCTCAAATCTATCATTTATTTTGTTCTGTTTTTAAATTGTATTGAAAAACATCAATCAACAGGAATTTTAAATTTGTGATAATGAATAAAGCGTTATGTTTATTAATCTCACTTTTGTTTTTGAATAATTTTCTACAGGCACAAATCAGTCCGCCCGGCTTGGGAGATGCGAATACAGCCTTTTGGTCGGCTTTTGGAGTAAAACGAAACCTTGATTCTTTAGGAAATAAACAAACTTTAAGTTACGTTGCAATCGGAAGAAAAAGCAGTCCGGACAATGAAAATTTGTTTTCTAAACAGGCAATTGTGGTATTGAATCATGAGGTTTACCATTCTTTCGACCCTCATCAACAATACGGTTATGCAATCAGCTATCGCCGCCAACCAAAATATGAGAGTGAAGCACCTTACGAAAAAGAAGGAACTGAACAGGAGTTCAGGTTGTATGGAAGATATGCGTATACTTTTAATTTTGGCGAAAAATGGAAGTTTAAAAATACCATCCGGCAAGAATTCAGGAAGTTTTTTGATGCCGATTTTCATGATGTTGATGAAGATTTTCAGTTGAGGACACGTCTTAAAAGTCAGGTTACTTATCATCTGTCTCAAAAAAATAATCAGAAGCTGGCTTTGAGTGTGGAGGAATTGTTTTCGGCAAGCTATCTCAACGAACCGACTGCAAAATGGACTTCTTTCGGATATCGGGAAATGCGGATTGCTGCTTATTATATATTCAATATTCCAAATTCTCCTTTTACGGTGGATATTGGGTATATGGATGATCTGATCCGGGACAGCAAAAGTATTCATAAAGGCGGAGTGCATTATTTTGCGGCGGATCTTGTCTGGAACTTACCTTATAATAAATAGATTAGAAATGATTATTTTTCCCACGGATTACACAGATATACACAGATGATTGTGAATAATTTTTGGAATTTGGATAAGGGATTATATAAAAAGACTGATGGCAAAATGTTGTGAATATTTGTTATATTAAATGGTTGACTGCGACCCTAGCCCTGATTGAGTGGTCTGTTTGAGCTCTTTTTTTTGGTTTCGGCGCGGCAGCGAAGCTGCCGCGCCGAAACCAAAAAAAAGCGAGTAGCGAAAGCGGGAATTGCTCCTAAAAAGCAATTTCCATACTCAATAGCTCCAAATAAAAAATAATTTGCATTCCTCATTAACAGAAACCACCTGATCGATGTGACCAGGTGGTTTTGTTTGAAAAAAAGGTACTAACTCGCTTTCAAACTTTAAAATAATCTAGCTATATGAATGTTTTATGGTGTTAAAATTTAGTTGCACATCGTGAGAAATTGCTGGCTCATCTGTACCTTGAACTTAGCTTCCGACTTTAATTTGGTATAAATCATATTTTCAAAAGCGTGAACTTCCTTTAATTTATGATCGATAAATTCCGCAATCTGAACAATTGAGAAAATAAAATCCCTGTAAACCGCAATATTCACGGTCTGCCCGTATACCGGAAGATAAGCCTTAAGAAAAGGAAGCGTAGCCTGATGCTGATTGTAATTAACGCAGAACCCCGCTCCTTCTCTTGAGGTGATAATTTCATGGTTATTAATGAAATCCAAAATATTTTTCCCTTCTTTTTCGTTATTTTTAGAAAAATATCTGTTGATTTTATCCAAAATATGTTGTGCATATTCCATCATGGTAATGGTTTTCCATTCAAACTGATGATTTAGATGTCTGTTATTTTTCGTTGGCTTTCCGTTTTCACAAGTGGCACAAAAAGAAATTCCTATTTTTTCATAATATGGAAAAAAACAGTCTTTTATCTGGATTGTAGCATCTGCCTGAAGCTGATCATTCGCAAAATTATAATACAAATAAGGGCTGTATAATTCTGAAAGTGCTTTTAAATAATCGGTCTCTGAAGCAGTATGATATTCATCGAACCATTTTTCAAGGTTGTCGTAATAATGATTTTCAAATTCGTTAAAACTTAAGTAAAAAGGCAGTTCCATAACTCTGTAATTTTGATATGACAAAGCTATTGACGTAATGCGACAAAACTTGACGTGTTATTTTTTTTCTGCAAAAATTATTTTAGAAAAAATCTTATTCGCGGTTAAGCTCTTCTTTTCTCTGTTTGATAAAATCTGTCGGACGGATCCCGTTAACTTCATAAAAAAGATCCGAGAAATTCTGTCGGGAGGCAATTCCGCATTCTTTGGCGAGCGTTTCAATACTGTATTTCAGATAATCTTTATTTTCAAAAAGTAAATTGGTAATATAGTTAATACGGAGTTCACTTAAATATTTATTGAAATTCCCTTTTTTATGTTCATTAATCACCTGAGACAGGTAATTGGAATTCGTACCCAACTGGGCTGCCAGCTTACTGATGGTAAGTCCTTTTTGAGTAAAATCTTTTTTCTGCTCAAAAGTTTCTAATTTTTTAAGCAATTCTCCAACCTTCCTTTCATCAGGCCCTGCTTTTTTTTCATCCGGAACAGACATCTGGATAGGAATTGCGATTGGAATTGCTTTTTTTTCCGGAACTTCATGTTTTATCATGAATTTTTCTTCAAGCAGCACATACTTCTGCTTCACCTGCTTTTCTTTTCTTAGTTTTCTGAAGAGCAGAATAACCAATCCGGCTGCCCAAACCACAAGAACGGAAATGATAATCGTTCCCCAAATGCCTATTTTCTGAAGATTATCCTTTTCATCCAGTAAAGTTTTCGTATCATATTCCTTATGGATTTTTGGCGAGAGATAAATAAAATCCTTTGCAATAATACTATCCGCCTTCAAAAGCTGGCTGGTATAATACAATTGTCGGGTCTGGTCTTTTTCTTTTTTAGAATGATCGATAAGAATCTCATAATTTTCCCTCAGCTCGGGAAGGATAAACTGATGCTTCTGAAAGATAGAGTCTACTTTTTTCAAATAAGCAATTGATTCTTTGGTATTTTTTAAAGCCGAATAAGTCTTACCTATATAAAAATAATCTACAGAAAGCCTCGCAAAATCTCTGCCTTTTCTCAGCGGAGGAAGAGATTGATTTAAGTCTGTTAAAGCCATTTGATATTTCCCGTTTCTATATTGGGAAATACCTTTAGACAGCATAAAATATGCTTTTTCCAGTTCATATTCCGGATTATTCGCAATTTCAGAAAGCCCAAGCTGTATAAGAGAATCCGTTTTTTTATAGTTCTTCAAATTCCTTTCGCAGATCAGGAGCTGATGAAGACTGTTGAAATAGCCTTTTTTATTGTTATAGATAAGGTTTGGATGAAGGTTCGACCTGGATTTTCCTCTGTAGTATACCACACATTTTTCGAAAAGTTCTGCAGCATCTTCATAATATCCCAAATAACTTTTTACAACCCCTATATGATATAAATTTTGGTACTTTAAATATTCGTTCTTGGTGTTTTTTGAGTATTTGTATGCCTCAAGATATTCATTAAGCGCTAACTGAAATTTTTTGTAATGATAATAATAAACTACGCCCTTATCAATATGCGCCGTAGTGAGTAAATCTTTATCCCCGGATTTTTTGGCAGCCTGAACAATACTGTCTGCATATTTTAGTTTATTTTCATTCAACGGAGAAAAAAATACACCATCTTTATATCCCTGAACCAATTTTTCGTAGTTTTTTTCCTGTTTTGCCTTACTGATATAAATCTGAAGCATGGGAAAAGCATTGGAATCATTTTCTTCAAGATCCTCGTATTGTTCTCTTATTTTATAATAATCACTAAATGTATTCTGAGACAGAACAAGCTGAAAAACTCCTACAAAAAGTATAAAAAATAGTTTTTTAATCACCTTGACGAATTACTCCTTATCTAATTTAAGGTCAAAAGTACATAAAAATCGTTAGTTTTTGTCAAAGAATAATGAATTAATGACAAAGTTCGAATTATTTCTATTTTACAAATCAAAAAACTCAAAATCAAATGATTAAAAATATTCAATTCATGAATTAGGACGTCTCAATTTACGAATAATGACAACAAGTACTTTCATATTCGGATTCAAGATAATAATTTCGAACCCAGAATGTACGATGATTATTTGATGGGTAAAGATGAAATAACCATAAAAAACTACATGCTTTATAAAAGTGGATCTCTCTAAAAAAACAGAAAGATAAATTTTGAAAAAACTAACATAATAGAAAATGATGATTCACTTATAAAGCAAGCCACCTTCCTTATTGGGAAATTACTTTTAGGGAAGGATGGTTTTTTAGAATGTTGAAAAACTAATAACCTTTTATAAAAAAACAATAACCATTAAAGAATTAAATTTAGTTGCATCATTTCCTGCAATTAGGTTGCAAAAGGTTTTCTTAAAGCCTTTTTATTAGAGTTTTCAGTTTTAATCGAAAAGAGACTATCCTTCACGGGTAGCCTCTCTTCTTTATAAAACATTAAGGATTTACAAATCACTTCCAGCCTCCGCCTAAGCTTTTGTAAATATCAACAACTGTACTCAGCTGTTTTTGTTTTGCTTCAACCAGTTCCATTTTTGCATCCAGTGCATCTCTCTGGTTCAGAAGAACTTCCAGATAATCTGCTCTTGAGTTTCGGAATAGCTGATTGGCAATATCGATCGATTGTTCCAAAGATTTTGTTTCCTGAGCTTTCAATTGATAATACTGATCAATATTTTTCACTTTAGACATCAGGTTGGCTACATCCAGATACGCATTCAAAATCGTTTTATCATATTCATACAACGCTTGAATCTGTCGTGCATCCGCCGTCTGAAAATTGGCTTTAATAGCGCTTTTATTAATCAGCGGACCTGCCAGTTCCCCAACCAGATTATAAGCAATAGATTCGGGCATTTTCACCAAATAAGAAGGTTTAAAAGCCTCTAATCCTAACGTTGCAGAAATTTCTAAAGTAGGATAAAATTCTTTTCTTGCCGCTTCTACATCCAGTTTTGATGATTTTAATTCCAATTCAGCTTGTTTGATATCCGGACGGTTCGCCAATAATTGTGAAGGAATTCCTGTGTATACCGTTTGCGGAATGGTCGTCATAAAATTCTCCTTCGTTCTTACGATCGGCTGCGGATAACGACCGCAAAGCGCATTGATCTGATTCTCTTTTTCGGTAATCTGCTGACGGATCGTATATTCTGTTGCTTTAGATTTTGCCAATTCTGCTTCAAATTTTTTCACTGCCAATTCAGTTGTTGCCGCAGCTTCCTTCTGAATTTTTGAAATCTCCAAAGCCTTTTGCTGAAGCTTGATATACTGCTGAATAATATCCAGCTGATTATCCAAAGCCAACAATTCATAATAATTATCCGCCACTTCTTCAATTAAGTTGGAAAGAACGAAATTCTTACCTTCCACTGTTGAAAGATAATGAGCCACTGCCGCATCTTTCTCTGTTCTTAATTTTTTCCAGATATCGATTTCCCAGTTTGCCATCAAACCACCTTCAAAGTTCCCAAGCGGATCCGGCATTTCTTTTCCGGGTTCGATTTCCGTGGTGGCATCACCGGCGCCTTCGCTTGTGTAACGTCCGGATTTCTTCACTCCTGCCCCGATTCCTGCGGAAACAGTAGGAGTTAGTTTTCCTTTTTTAGCTAAAACTCCACTTTTCGCAATCTCAATTTCCTGCAAAGTGATCATCAGCTCCTGATTGTTTTTTAGAGCAGTTTCTATTAGTGCTACTAAATTCGGATCAGTAAAGAATTGTCTCCAAGGGGTTGTTCCGCTATTGTTATTGGCATCTCCCTGATCTTCCTGATTAAAGTTCTGAGGTACATTTTCTTTCACCTCGTCTTTTATAACGGTCGCCATAGGCGCCTTACAGCTTGCTAACACAAGCGATAAGGCAATGGCTGATATAATGCTTTTAGTCTTCAAATTTTCCATCGTGTTCGTAAGGTTCTGTTTGTTCTGTTAAAGGATTTTCTTCTTCATATCTTGCCAATCTCGATTTCTCGGCAATGGTTCCGAAGATGTAATACAATCCAGGGATAATCATTAATCCGAAAATAGTTCCGATTAGCATACCACCTGCCGCTGCGGTACCAATCGTTCGGTTACCAATAGCACCCGGCCCTGTTGCCATGACCAATGGAATCAAACCTGCGATGAATGCAAAAGATGTCATCAAAATCGGACGGAAACGGATCGCTGCTCCTTCGATTGCCGCCTGTGCTACCGGAATTCCCTCTTCCGCCTTTTTCTGAACAGCAAATTCTACAATCAATACGGCATTTTTACCTAAAAGACCAATCAGCATCACCATGGCTACCTGAGCGTAAATGTTGTTTTCTAATCCTAATAATTTTAAACATAAGAAAGCTCCGAAAATACCTGTCGGTAAAGATAAAATTACCGGTAATGGAAGAATGAAACTTTCATACTGTGCAGAAAGAATTAAGTAAACAAATCCTAAACACACTAAGAAGATAAATATGGCTTCGTTTCCACGGCTTACTTCATCCTTGGAAATACCCGCCCAATCGATCCCGAAACCTCTCGGAAGTGTTTTATCTGCCACTTCTTTGATCGCTGCAATCGCCTGTCCTGAGCTATAGCCCGGCGCAGGAGTTCCACTTACTTCGGCAGAATTGTACATATTATGTCTCGTGATCTCTGATAAACCATACACCTTTTCCAAATGCATGAAATCTGAATACGGAACCATCTGATCCTTGTCGTTTTTCACATATAATTTTAATAAATCACTTGGTAAAGCACGATATTGCGGACCAGCCTGAACAATCACCTTATAAGGTCTGTCGAAACGGATAAAACTCGTTTCATAGTTTGAACCAATCAATGTAGATAGATTATCCATTGCTTTTTCTATCGTCACTCCTTTTTGCTCGGCAAGATCATTATCCACTCTCAACATATATTGAGGAAAACTTGCAGAATAGAAAGTAAATGCAGATCCTAATTCAGGACGCTTTTTAAGTTCCTTTACAAAGTCATTACTCACCTGCTCCATTTTGTGATAATCTCCACTTCCCGCTTTGTCGAGCAAACGAAGTTCAAAACCTCCTGCAGCACCGTAACCAGGAATTGATGGCGGTTGGAAGAATTCTATATTCGCACCCGGAATATTTTTGGCTTTCTCTTCAAGCTTTTCAATAATTTCCGCAGCCGATTCTGAACGTTCTTCCCAGCTTTTAAGGTTAATCAAACAAGTACCTGAGTTGGAACCTGTACCTTCCGTCAAAATTTCATAACCAGCCAATGAAGAAACAGATTGTACTCCATCGATATCTTCAGATTCTTTCAATAATTCTCTAGCGATTTGATTCGTTCTTTCTAATGTAGAACCCGGCGGCGTCTGAATAATTGCATAAATCATCCCCTGATCTTCCGCAGGAATAAACCCTGAAGGCAGTGAATTGCTCAGAAAGAATGTAGCAGCACAGAAAGCCAATAATAATGGAAGTGTAACTGTTTTTTTCTTAACCGTTTTATTAAGCATTTTTTCATACTTCCCTGCTCCTCTTGTGAATAGATTATTGAATTTATCCAGGAAAATAGTAATCGGAGTTCTTCTTTTTGCTTTTCCGTGATTATTTTTTAAGATTAAAGCACATAAAGCCGGAGTCAATGTTAAAGCTACAACTCCCGAAAGGATAATTGCCGAAGCCATCGTAATGGAAAACTGACGGTAGAAAACCCCAACCGGACCAGACATAAACGCAATCGGAATGAACACGGATGCCATTACCAAAGTGATTGCAATAATTGCCCCGCTGATTTCGTGCATTGCTTCTTCTGTCGCCTTTAATGGAGATAAATGTTTTTCTTCCATCTTGGCGTGAACGGCTTCAATTACCACAATGGCATCATCGACCACAACCCCGATTGCCATTACGAGGGCAAAGAGTGAAATCATGTTCAATGTAATTCCGAAAGCGGACATGACGGCAAAAGTACCGATCAGTGAAACTGGAACTGCAATCGCCGGAATTAAGGTAGAGCGCCAGTCTCCCAGGAATACGAACACCACAATAGCCACCAAAATAAACGCTTCAAATAAGGTGTGAATCACTTTTTCAATCGAAGCATCCAAAAATCTTGATACGTCATAACTGATGTCGTAGTGCATTCCTTTCGGGAAGGTTGTTTTCTGCAATTCCGCCATCAAAGATTTTACATTTTTGATAACGTCGCTTGCGTTGGAACCGTATGATTGTTTTACCGTGATTGCTGCAGAAGGTTTACCATTCAGCGTAGAGTAAATATCGTACATTGATGAACCGAATTCGATATCTGCCACATCTTTTAATCTGATAAATTCTCCGTCAGGCTTAGCTTTAAGGATAATATTTCCGTAATCTTTTTCATTATTAAAACGACCCGGATATTTTAAAATATATTCAAATGACTGCGAACGCTTACCGGAACTTTCCCCTGTTTTCCCCGGAGATGCCTCTAAACTCTGCTCATTTAAAGATTCCATTACTTCATCTGCTGAAATACTGTAAGCCGTTAATCGGTCAGGTTTTAGCCAGATACGCATAGCATATTCTCTTGTTCCCAGAATATCTGCAAAACCAACTCCACTCACCCTTCTTAACTCAGACATCACATTGATATCTGCATAGTTGAAAAGGAATTTCTGATCAGCTTTTGGATCATCACTATACAAGTTAATGTACATCAACATATTGGGTTCTTCACGAGTGATTTTCACCCCTTCACGAACCACCAACGGCGGCAATTTATTAACAACTGAAGATACACGGTTTTGTACGTTGACTGCTGCTACGTTCGGGTCAGTTCCTAAGTCGAAAACCACCTGAATAGAAGCTTCCCCGTCGTTTCCGGCATCAGAAGTCATATATTTCATTCCCGGTACACCATTGATCCCTCTTTCTAAAGGAATTACCACAGATTTGATCAACAATTCGTTGTTGGCTCCGGGATAGCTGGCAGTGATATTTACTTTTGGTGGTGAAATGGACGGGAACTGTGTCACCGGAAGTTTTACCAAGGACAAAACTCCCATAAATACGATAATCAAAGAGATTACGATAGACAGAACAGGTCTGCGAATGAATTTCTTAAACATAAAAATAATGATAAATTATTATTGATGAATGATAAATGATGAATTTGAACAATTGTATGATCAATGATCACTTACCAACTATCGTATTCTACTCCGCTTTTAATTTTAATGATTGAAGAACTTTTTTAGGATCCTGAGCCTTGGTCTGAACTTTCTGATCATCCTTCACTTTCTGAACTCCCTCCAATAAAATCTTATCACCTGTTGAAATACCTGAAGCTACAACGTAAACATCAGGAAGTTCATAAGCAATTTTAATATTTCTTGATTTTGCCACACCATTTTTATCCACTACAAAAACATATTTCTGATCCTGAATTTCGTAAGTTGCTTTCTGAGGAATGATTAAGGCATTTTTCAACGGTAAAGTCATTCTTACTTTCCCGGTTTCCCCGTTTCTTAATAACTTATCCGGATTTGGGAATTTCGCTCTGAAAGCAATATTTCCTGTTTCACTGTCAAACTCTCCTTCGATCGTCTGAACCTGACCTTTTTGAGGGAAAATATCTCCGTTTGCCATGACCAGATCAACCTGATTGCTTCCTCTTGAGGCAATATTTCTCTGATAATTTAAATATTCCGGTTCTGAAACGTTGAAATACGTATAAATATCATTGTTATCAGAAAGCGATGTCAACAAATCTCCTTCGTCAACTAAACTTCCCAATTTCAAAGGAATTCTGTCGATAATTCCAGAAAACGGAGCTTTGATGTCTGTAAACGACAAATGGATCTGTGCTAATTTCGCTTCAGCATTAGCTGCGTCCAATTTAGCTTTTGCCATTGCTCTTTCGTTTTTAGAAACAATGTTGTTGTTGGCCAATGTACTTGCATTTTTCAGTTCAATTGTAGCCTGGGCAACTTCTGCCTGAGCTTTTAATAATTCTGCCTGATACAGCTTGGGCATGATTCGGAACAATGTCTGCCCCTGGTGCACATACTGACCTTCGTCTACGTAGATTTTCTCAAGAAAACCTTTCTCCTGTGCACGAACCTCGATGTTCTTCACAGATCTGATCTGAGCCACAAATTCTTTGTTAATTACCGTATCCATCACTACCGGCGATGTTACGGGATAAACTGCAGCTTCTTCTTTTTCTTCTTTTTTCTTGTTACAACTGAACAACAAAAGACTGCTTAGCGCAATGCTTGCGACAACTCTTTTCATCATAATTTCTAGAGTGTATATAAATCGTTAATGTTTTAAAAAATGAAAAATGGTAATGAGAGAACTGGCGATGTGAAGATTACCGGCAAACACAACGCAGTATATTTCCCGCCGAGAACATCAGCAGAAAACAGATCGTAAAAATAAATTTTAGATTCTGATAGAACGAATCAGAATGAATCTTTTAACCGTAGAAAATTCGGATAGAAAGCCATGGATAGTAGGCTTTAATTTCTTGAAACTTTTTAACCCAAAAATATAAACCAATGTGAAAACACTGGCAAAAACAACCATCGCCTGAACAGTATCAGACAGCTGGAAATCATCTTCTGTAAGTTCTAGCGAGTAAGCATTGCTAACGTCATCAGAAGACTGCTGAATAGAAAGTTTTTCGTAGGTCTGGTTTAGGCGGTTTGCTCTTTTGGGTAAATTATGAGAAGTATGAGCGGTATAATCATTTCGTAATGTTTTGACATTGATCTTGCTTTCAACTACGAATAGAAGAAAAAGCGCGGTCAAAAAATATACGATATAGTTTCTCATAATTTCAGAGGACAAAGGTAGGCTTTAGTTTAAATATTTTTCATCATAATTGAGATCCAAATCCATTTGTTAACAATATTTAACAGTCCTTTAAATAAGCTGAATCCAACAATTTTTCTCTTTAGCAAACCACTCAAAAATTAAATAATATATTAATTTTCAATAATTTAAATAAAAAAATTACAAGTAATCAATTATTTAAAAATAATCTAGATTATTGAATTAATAAATAAATAGGCCTGATTTTTGTTAAGCAATCTTAAAATTTGAATTTTGAGTGAAAAAACTAATATAATTACAGGTTATATTTTATTTAATGAAAATTATCAGAACTGATAAAAAAGAAAACATTTAATAATTTATATAAAATTAACATAATATTTTTAATAAAAATCGTAATTTTATACAGTACTAACACCATCATCATCAATGAATCACCTAAAAGCTACTTATTATTATGAAAAAATTATTGCAAATCACCCTCCTAGCCGTCCTCCCGGCTTTTACCATAACAGCGTGTAAACATCAGGCTAAAGAGGAAGAAATAAGCTTACAGCAGAATGCTCCCGAAGTTCAGGATACGGATAAAATTACAAAAGATGTCTATACCGATGAATTTGGGGATCAGCTTGAAGTTACTCTTAACGAAACTCAGAATACCATCACGATACGTCTGAACGGAAAATCTTATGAGCTGAAAAAAAACGAAGAACTTCCTGAATACACAGCTACAGACGCCAATTATCAATATTCCGACATCAGAGGCGACATTACTTTTCTGAAAAAAGATTACAATATGGTTTTATTTCACCATAAAAAAGATCAATCATCGTCTTCAGGCACAAAAATGGCTTCTTATTAAAATCAGCTCAAGAAATTTAATTACAAATTTAAAACTATGAAAAAAATACTGACTTATTTTTGCTCTGTATTAATGATTGCTTTCACTGCATCATGTATGAGTAAAACCGCAGCTTCATCTGAAAAAACATCTGACATCACGGGGAAAACGTGGGAATTGACTGAACTAAACGGACAGCCGATAAAACTTAAAAATCCAAGCGCGGTACCGCATTTTTTGCTTAATACAGCCGATATGCGATACGAAGGGCATGGTGGGTGCAATGGAGTTGGCGGAACTTTTGAAATCAAACAGGAAGCAATGCGCATCAAATTCAATCAGGGAATGTCTACCATGATTGCCTGCGACGATCTGGATACGGAACGTGCATTTACGCAGGCTCTTCTAGCTGCAGATAATTACTCTGTAAACGGAAATACTTTAACACTGAATAAGGCAAGAATGGCTCCGTTGGCCAAATTTGTACTAAAACAATAATCCATCCCAGAAACACATCAATATAAATAAGGACACTTCTGACATGCCAGCGGTGTCCTCTTTTTTTACCTCTATTTTTTCCTGTAAATAAACCAGCAAATCAGTAAAACAACATTGACCAGAACGGCAAAAGAATTAGAAAGAATAATCGGTAGCTCGTCTTGTATAAAACCATACCAAACCCATAATGAAAGTCCTGAAATAAGTACCAAAAGCATTACCCAGGAAAGTTCGTCCGCATTCTTTTCTTTAATTACCTTTATCAGCTGCGGAATCATGGACACTGAGGTAAGAACCCCGGCTACTATCCCTAAAACATTTTCGTTCATAAATGATCATTTACAGATGAAGTTAGGAATTATCAGGAATGTACACAATGATTCCAATCATTTTAAGGCCGGTTACTTAAATCTTCCCAAGGAAACTTCTTCGGGTAAAAGAATCTGGTGTTCAATAAAATCGTATAAACTTTTTGAGAAATAACACCCATTCAGAATTCCTCTTGCCCCGAGACCATTAAAAACGTATACATTTCTATAATCAGAATGCCTTCCGATGATCGGTCTGCGGTCTTTTACGGTTGGCCTGAAACCGAAATTGACATGATCTATTTCAAAATCATAAGGATAAAACGCAGAAAGTCCTTCTGTAAGCTGTGCTACCGCAGAATCATCAATATGATGATGCAATTGCTCGCGATCGTAGGTTCCGCCATAAAAGTACAATTCATCATTTACGGGAAATAAGAAGTGTTTCTTTTTTATGGTAATATTTTCAGGAATATCTTTTGAAAGTTTTACTTTAATGTGATGCCCTTTATTTGGATTAACAGGAATATCAGAAAAAAACGGATTGCCTTTTACTCCCATCCCTTCACAAAATAAAATATTTTTGAACGCAAAATCTTTGTATGCGGAATTCTCAGTACTTACTTCCGAATATATGAACTTTTCTCTGAGCAAATGTCCTTTTTTTTCCAAAAAACCAAATAAACCCATGAAAAATCCATTAACATCCAGCCTGGCAGACTGATTAACCTTTCCTGTCTGAAAATCGTTTTTTACCACCTCTAAACGATCGAAATTTTTATCTAAAAAATGATTGAGCTCTTCATTTTCCGATTTTTTAAGCCAAAGTTTCTGTTCATTTTCATCATGAAAAATTCTGTGAATCGGTGCTTCGATTAAATAATTTTTTCCTGTATAATTTTCTATTTCTTTTAAAGAGCTTTTCAGAAAGTCTATCTGCTC
The DNA here is from genome assembly GCF_900129245.1 of Chryseobacterium arachidis. Taxonomy (GTDB): domain Bacteria; phylum Bacteroidota; class Bacteroidia; order Flavobacteriales; family Weeksellaceae; genus Chryseobacterium; species Chryseobacterium arachidis. Next base: position 283,756 of record NZ_FQUT01000005.1, on the reverse strand, counting down.
CTGGGCTTTCCAAAATGTAGTAAACTTTTTAAGCACCACAGGATTGATAATTCCGGCCGAAACCTGAGAAGCGCTCTTCCTTCCTTCCGAAAAAATAACAAAAGATTTATTGTTCTTTAATAGCTGATGCGCAAAAAATAACCCGGCATAGCCATCTCCTACGATGATATAATCTACATTCTTCATAATAAAAAAACCTGAGTAAAAATACTCAGGTTTTCTATAAATATCAAGTGAAATCTTAGTAATTCCACATATCATTTTCCATTTGAAGGATTTGCGCCTTAATTCTGTCGCTTTCTTCAAGTTGCTCCTCAGCGTCATTAGGAATATAGTCTTTAATAGCGCCGTCTCCCATACCAGAAGAAGATTTGTAAATAACTGAAGAGAATCTTCTTGCGTTGATTAAATCATCGAAAGATAAATCTGCTGAAGAATTCTTTCTGTTATACACATAATTATTAGCTAAAATATCTCTTGCTTTTGGATAATAAACCCAGAATAGATCGATCAATTCATCTTTACCAGCAATTGGTTTACCTTCAGCGTCATAAACACCTTGTACAGCGGGATCAGGTCCCATTGCAGCAATTCCTAAAGGTCTGTATTTTAACTGTCCGTCTCTTTTATCGATGAACCACATACCCATCATTTTCAAAACTTTAACTTTCTCGCTTGTCGTTTCAAAAATATCAGTATTTTCTTTTATTTCTTGTTCTGTAGGCTTTCTACCTGATGCAATGATATCTACTAAAACATCACTGGCAACCACTTTCTGTAATCTAGCCTTGATTTGCTCAGGACTTAGCTTGGTAGAAAAATTTTCATCATCATAAACTTCTTCAATCTGTCCACCCATTGCTGCATCCAACAAAATTTGGTATAGAGATCTTGTCGTTTTAGACTGAAGCCCATTTACATTATCATAATAAAAAGGCTGGTTGATTTTGTCATTAAGATCAATAATTTCCCATACGAACATACTTTTCAAGATGTCTTTTTCATCTACATATCCGTATTCAAGAGGAGTTACTTTATTACTAACAACAGAATCTCCTACTTTTCTAGTATTTTCAGCTCTCATCTTTCTAAACTCTTCAGGAGATGAAGCGTTCAGGATAGTCTGGGAAAATGCAAACCCAGAAACTAGTACCATAAGACTGCTAATATATTTTTTCATAATAATTGTTTTAAATTATGGAACGTGAATAATGATTGGAGTAATTCTCTTAACAGGACCTTCTAATCCTTGTGCAGTAGCTTTAATTTCAATAATTGAAACATCATCTCCAGATCTTACATTTTTCAATAAACCTGCTGCATCTTGTAATGAATTACCTTTCACTAACATCGCTGCTCTACCAGGAACTCTAACCATAAACTCGGTAACTGTAAATGACACAGGGAAATCAAAATCAGGGATAGCAGCCTGAACTGTCTGATTCTGAATTGAGTTAGCCGGCATTGTTAATACATTCTGACCTCTCATTTGTCCTTGTGGCGGTGGTACATTTTTAATTCTGTACTCAAATACCTGAGAAACTGTTTTTCCGTTAGGATCTGTTCCTGATAATGTTAATTTCACTGTATTACCAGCTTGAGGCTTCACAATCCATTTACCAGGACCTGTACTTCTTACTACAGCGCCAGGAGCGGATAATGATAATTTAGAATTGTCTGCTCCAAGGATTGAACCTGACACAGGGTTTTCTAAACCTCTATACATTACATTCATCTTATCAGCAGAAAGTAGTAATCCTTGTTCTAGTTTTACCTGCTGTGGTCCTGCAATTACATTATAAGTATGCGTGAAAGGGAATTGCTGAGCTTTTCCTGTAGCATCCGTTAAAGTAATTACACCTCCGATTTTTCTTTCTCCAAGACCTCCGGTATTTAAAGGAAGATATCCTTTACCGTTTTCTTGTCTGCTTACCCCGCTGATGCTGATTTTGTTACTGTTTGAATAAGTACCTAACATGATAACCGCTTCAGCTTTTTTACCGGACTGAATATCTGTAGGTGCAGAAACAATAGCTTCATACTGGTTAAACTTGATGCTCGCGTCTACTTTCTCCTGAAGCATTAAAGCCAATGCATCAGACTGTACGTTTCTTGCATCATTCTGAATAATCTCAAGATTCGAAATTGCTGCAATAAGCGGCTGGTGGTAGAATTTGTTCTGGAACCAAGTTTTCCCGTTTGGAGATTTACCCTGAGGATATTCTGCAATAAGAGATTTGTTGGCTCTGTCTACCAATTTCTGTAACTGAGGATTATTTCCAAATGTTGAAGTGATATAATTTCTTACATCATCTATTTTTTTCTTTAATTCCAAAGCATTAGCGGATGGAGAGTTTTCATCTCCTTCTTTAAAGAAATATTCAGTAGTTGCTTCATTATTATTTAAAGCCGAGAAGTTCTCACTAACATCCATATCTTTACCCGTTTCCGGATCTTTATCATGGAAGTCTGAATTTTTCTTTACTAAATCTTTAATATCCTGTGCAGATTTAACCAAGACATTAATTTTATCCCTTAAAACTTTATACTGTTCCCAAGGTGTTGCATAGGTATCCGGTACCTGCTGTGCCTTAGCTTCTAAAGTCTTTTCGAAAATATCTTCGTTTTTCTGCTCTGTTAAAAATCTTGTTTCGTTAAGTGCTCTTGTAGAATCATAATAAGATCTGATGATCTCAACATCAATATTTAGGGCCATCATCGCGATGAACACCAAATACATAAGGTTGATCATCTTCTGACGAGGGGTCTGTTTTCCTTTTGCCATTCTTTCTTCTTTAGTTTTTGTTTAATTAAATGGTTAAGGATTAAGATTTCATAGCAGTTAACATACCACCATAAACTCTGTTCAAGTTATTTAGATTAGTTGTTAAACCTTGTAGTTCTTGATTAAACTTCTCAGAATGCTCAACAGATTTTTGCATATCAGATACATATTTGTTTGCAAACTCTGCTTGTTTTTTACCACTTTCCAACTGCATAGCATATAACGCGTTCATACTTTCCATGTGCTGAGCAGCTTTGTTTAGCTGATCGTTATACTTATGAGTAGAAGCAGATACGTCAACAGTCTGGTTGATCTGATCTACAGAATTTGAAAACTTATCGATACCTGTTCTTAATCTGTCGAACAATTGTACATCAAGTTTCGCATCTTGAAGCATTTTATCTAATTTAGTAGAAAGTGAATTCTCTAATTCTGCAAATTGGTTTGCAGTATTTTTAGGTGTATTTGAGTGAAGTGGGTTTGGGTTTGCATGCTTATCCAACAATTCAGGATATACATTTTCCCAAGCATAAGACTCTTCGTTTTTTGGTGGATCGAAAGCGAAGATAATAAAGATAATCGCCTCCGTAACAAGCCCTACCGTAAGAGCGATGTTACCATTGATAGGTCCCAAAGTAATGTGAGTAATTTTAAGCCAAGCTCCAAGAATTACAATTGCAGCACCGAATGAATAAAAGAAATTCATCCAAGCATCTTTAGTCTTAAACATATAAGTTAGTTTTTTTTAATGTTAAATAAAATTGTTATGAAAATAAGGGTTTGATTATCTGTTTACATTTCTTGGCTTAACAGCAGCTTCAGGAATATCCTGTACAGTTCTGAATCCGATATAACTTCTTGCAGAGTCTTTTCTTTCTGAATCTCTTACACCTGTCATCAACATATATCCTACATCTTTCCAAGAACCACCTCTTACAGACTTCTGAGTATCAGCCTTGTTTTTTGTAGAAGGGTTTAGAGTGGATGAGAACCCGTATGAAGAGTTGTTATAAGCAGATTCTGTCCATTCAGAAACGTTTCCAGCCATATCAAATAACCCAAATCCATTTTTCTTAAATTTCTTTACTGGAGCAGTATATGTATAAGTACCTTTTTTATCATCTTCCATGTAATTACCTCTCTTCGGTTTAAAGTTTGCCAGGTAGCAACCTCTGTCATCCATTAAATAAGGACCACCCCAAGGGTAAGTAGCATTTTGTTTTCCACCTCTTGCAGCATATTCCCATTCGAATTCTGTAGGAAGTCTGAAGATCAATGGTTTTTGTTTCTTTCTTTTTAAGCTTTCGTTATAGTCAGACTTTAATTTAGTTCTGAAATTACAATACGCTCTAGCCTGATCCCAAGTTACCCCTACTACAGGATAATCTTTGTAAGCTTTGTGCCAGAAATACTGTTCAAACAATGGCTCGTTATAAGCATGGTGGAAATCTTTTACCCATACTGTTGTATCAGGATAGATTGCAATACTTTCGCTTCTAAGATAGTTTACACCTCTTTCTTTTTCAGCCAAAGCCACATCCATATCTCCCCATCTGTATGTGTATTTCAGTTTACTAACATCAAGGATTCTTTCATTACCAATTCTGGAAGAAGCCGGTAAATACATAGATTCTAAAACTTCTGCGTATTCTACATCAGGATATTTTCCTGTAGTCCAGTGTAATGGAACTTTCCAGTCAATTTTTTTAGTTGGATCAAAGCTAGCTTCTTCTCCACCTCCCTGTGCTTCTAAATATTCCTGATATGGTGTTAAATTCTCTTCTTTCTGAGCAAGGTAAGCATAATCTCCAATGCTTGTACCTCTACCTTTCCCTTCACCACCTTCTCCGGCAGCTTCAGCAAGTAAAGTTCTCGCAATAGAATCTCTTACATAATTGATAAATACTCTGTATTCTGCATTTGTAGTTTCTGCTTCATCCATGAAGAAAGAAGAAACAGTAACAGTTTTCGCCTGAGCTTTTTCAGGATTATTCGTGAAATCCTGATCTGTTAACCCAGCTACAAATGACCCTCCAGGAATTGCAACCATTCCGAATGGTCTTTCTGCAACAAATGATTTTGTTTTTTCTCTAGGTATCAATTCTCCTTTTGTTCCGGGTTTTCCCACTGAAGATGATCCCCCACCTGAACAAGATACCGATGCTACCGACGCAGACAATAATAAAAGAAATATCCTTTTCATGTTAATTTTTATAATTAAGCCGTAAATATATAATTTTTTTAAGAAACTTTTAAGATTTTTTTTGAAATAACGGAATAAATCTAAATTTATTTTATTTACAAGTAATTTTTATTCCACGGTTACAGATTTTGCAAGGTTTCTCGGCTGGTCTACATTGGCACCTCTATACACAGCAATATAGTACGCTAAAAGCTGTAAAGGTACTGATGCAACGATTGGTGAGAAGCATTCTGACGTTTCCGGAATTTCAATAACATAATCTGCCATAGCGCTTACCTGCGTATCTCCTCTATTAACAACAGCAATAATTTTTCCTTTTCTGGCCTTAATTTCCTGAACATTGCTTACAATCTTATCATAATGTCCTTTTTTAGGGGCAATGATAACGATAGGCATATTTTCATCAATTAAAGCAATCGGACCGTGCTTCATTTCTGCAGCAGGATATCCTTCAGCATGAATATAAGAGATTTCTTTTAATTTTAACGCACCCTCAAGAGCTGCCGGGTAATTGTACCCTCTTCCTAAATACAAGAAGTTTGTAGCCCCTACAAAGTCTTTGGCAATATTCTGTACTAATTCGTGGGTAGAGCTCAAAACGTCTTCAATTCTTTTAGGAATAGCATCCAATTCAGCAATTAAACTCATGAAATCTGCATTTCCTAAGTTTCCGTTATGTTTACCTAATTTAAAGGCAATTAATGTAAGAATTGTAAGCTGTGCCGTGAATGCTTTCGTAGAAGCTACCCCGATTTCAGGGCCGGCGTGTGTATAAGATCCGGCATCTGTAATTCTTGCTATAGAAGAATCTACAACATTACAGATTCCATAGATGAATGCTCCTTTTTCCTTAGCTAATTTTAATGCGGCCATTGTATCTGCCGTTTCTCCGGATTGAGAAATTGCGATAACCACATCTTTATCAGTAATAATAGGGTTTCTGTATCTGAACTCTGAAGCATATTCTACTTCAACCGGAATTCTTGCATATTCTTCAATTAAATATTCGCCGATAAGCCCTGCATGCCAAGAAGTTCCGCAAGCGATGATGATAATTCTGTTTGCATTTTTGAATCTTTCAATATGATCCCAGATTCCCGCCATTTTGATAACTCCTTCATCTACAAGAAGTCTTCCTCTCATTGTATCGTGAACTGATTTTGGCTGCTCGAAAATTTCCTTCAACATAAAATGCTCATATCCTCCTTTTTCAATCTGCTCTAAGCTCAGTTTCAGTTCCTGAATTTCAGGCACAATTTTAGAATTATCATTGATTGTTCTGATGTCTACACCGTTTTCCAATGAAATGGTAGCCATGTGACCTTCTTCCAAGTAAATTGCTTCTTTTGTAAATTCTACGAAAGGCGATGCATCAGAGGCAATAAAATATTCTTTATCACCAATACCGATAGCTAAAGGAGAACCTAATCTTCCCACTACCAACACTCCGGGATAATCTTCATGCATTACGGTAATTGCATAAGCTCCGTACACTTCATTAAGAGCAAATCTTACCGCCGTCGGAAAATCCGTTTCCGAATTAAGATCCATGAAATATTGGATTAAATTTACCAAAACTTCAGTGTCTGTCTCAGATTTGAAAGTAAATCCTTTTTCAGTAAGCATCGTTTTAATAGTATCATAATTTTCGATAATACCATTATGAATGATTGCAATTTTATCATTATTAGACAAATGCGGGTGTGAATTTCTGTCGCTCGGAACTCCATGAGTCGCCCAACGCGTATGGCCCATACCGATTTTTGCCTTTCCTTTCAATTGGCTTGAGATATTGACAAGATCTTCAACTTTTCCTTTTGTTTTTTCAACTTCAAGTTTGTTGTTGGTATCTTCCAGAACAATTCCAGCACTGTCATACCCCCTATATTCCAGTCTTCTAAGCCCGTTGATTACTACATCATAAGCGTCCTGAAAACCTGTATATCCTACAATTCCGCACATATTTTTCTAAGTGTTTTTTAAGTTTTATTTTGTTCCGTAAGTTACTAGTAGTTGTACTCTATTTGGATCTTTTGGAATTGTTGTTTTTGAACCGACAAAAACAGCTCTATCTCTTGCATAAGCCCTTGCAGTATAATTAACACCTACTAAAGAACCAGTCTGACTATTTGACAAGAAGCTTCCCATATCAATTTTAAAATACTTATCAACATTACTTACGTCTACTCCATTCTTTCCTTCCACAAGCTCTTTTATAGATTGTGTGACAGTAAAATCATAATATGCTTGCTCTTTATCCAAATTGTAAGGTTTGTAAATAGCAAAGTTATTGGATCCAATTAAAGTGGTGAGATCCGTTGTAAATGTAGTTGTTTCCTTAGGATCCGTAGGCTGTTCTTTGTCTCTTTGAACAATAGCAAATGCCGTCGGTTTAGGTAAATTATTATTCCATAAAGTCTTATCCGTGAAAATTCTGATTTTCGCACCTATAATAGCAGCTTTCTTTTCACTATATAATTTCTTAAGATCTGTCAAAGTTGGCTCAGGAATTTTAACTCCAATTGAAGGGCCTCCCATCCCTTGCAAAAATAATTTTTCATGTCCCTCAGTACCAACTGGTGCATTAACATAATCATAAAATGCTTGAGATCTCACATATTCATAACGTCCAATATGCGTATTAGCAGAACCTAAAGCAAATGTGTAAGTTGCTTGTGGTCTCGTGTTTGGAGTTACAGCTGTATTATCATATTTGTAATACATGATTAATTCCAAATCGTTTGGATTAAATTGTATCAAATACCCGTCATCCTGAGTAGCAGATAATCTTAAGCCTTTAAAATGTCTAATAAAGTTTGAAGCATCCTGTAATTCTGGTTTATCCTGATAATCAATAATCTTAGATTTAAAATAATCATTATCCAGCTTAATTCTAATTCCAGGAGTAGAAGCAGTAAATAAAGCACTTCCATCCTCATCTTTAGTAATTGCTACAGAGCTAACATTTCCATTAAGGCTCTTTTCACCCAACAAACTACCAACATTATATGCCGTATTAGAGTACGCAACATCTGAAGCACCTTTTAAGAAATCCTCAACTACATGTACCTGAATATTAAACGGAGCGGTTGTAGAACCTATTTTGGCTCTTCCATACTTATTAATTGGGTATGTATTCACAACTTTCTTAGCATTTACATTAGCATCTGTAGCTGTTGTAAAGGTAAAACCGTCATCTATCGTATTCGGTGTTAAAGAGTCAGATACATAAGTTGGTTTAATAACCAAAACAACTGAATCAATAGTTGGATTTTTTCCAAAATCAGGATCGTATGTCGCTAATCTTAATTGGGTAAAATACGATGCTTTTTGTTTACCAAACTGAGTTTCATTAAAAGTACCTAAAGTGGCAAGCCCTAATTTGGATGCATCACTTCTAATACTATCATTATTATTAATATTAAAGGCCGTAACATCAAAGGACTCCTCATTCCCCTGTGCAGCACCATCCAAAAACAACTGCTCTCCCAATGAATCCGGATCTGGCTCACAGTTATAAAGTAATACACTTCCAAAAACCACCAGAGAAAATACGGTGATCGCTTTTTTAATAGTATGGATCATTAAAAATGTGTTTTTAATAAAGTTGATTTATAGAATCTACGTCAAGATATTCCGATTTTGGAGTAGACGTTTCGTTGAAGGCTTTATCCAAATCTTCATCCAGAAACTCATCTCCCTTTACTACCATATCCACATAGTTCATACTTTCTGCAACAAAAGTTTTTACTGTTGGATTTTCTAACGCTTTTAATCCCGAAATATTATCAAACTGAAGTTTTTCAGCAATATTAGAGGCAAACGATGCATCCTTCTCATTGTATAATGAAAGAACAATTTTTGCGTCTTTGAAATAAGTATCAGATTCGTAGTATGTTTTTAAATAAATCGGAACAAAAGAAGACATCCATCCATTTAAATGAATTACATCCGGAACCCAATTAAGCTTCTTGATCGTTTCTATTACTCCTCTTGCAAAGAAGATCCCTCTTTCGTCGTTATCACTGAAAGGCTGCCCTTCATCATCCAAATAATACTGCTTTCTTTTGAAGTATTCTTCATTATCTATAAAGTAAACCTGAAGTCTTTCCCCCGGAAGAGAAGCTACTTTAATAATCAGAGGCTGATCTAGATCGTTAATGATAATATTCATCCCTGAAAGGCGGATGACCTCATGAAGCTGGAATTTCCTTTCACTTATTTGTCCAAATCTTGGCATAAAAACTCTTACATCATTGCCTTCTTGGTGCATCTTAAGTGCCATTTTGTTTACAACTGCAGCCATATTTGTATCTTCCTGATATGGATACATCTCTGTAGTAATGTACAGTATTTTTTGATTCGGCATAAACTTCTATCTAATTTTTGTATAAATGCTTTAATGTGCAAAATTACGAAAAAACATCCAACATTAATTTAATTAACATTTTTTTACGATAATTAGGCTTCCAAAATCGCTAAAACAACATTAAATTTTACAATAATTATATGATATTTTTAGTATTTTTGAAATACTATTAAAATAAATTATGGAAGTTCTAAAAAGTAAAAAAGTTCTTCAGGATTTCATTGAAAGACAGAAAGAAATGGGTAAAAAGATAGGTTTTGCTCCTACAATGGGAGCCCTTCATAATGGCCATTTATCACTATATAAAGCGGCAAGAGAAGAAAATGACCTTGTTGTCTCATCAATTTTTGTTAATCCCACTCAATTCAACAATCCGGAAGATCTGGAAAAGTACCCGAGAGATATCAACAGAGACATTTTGATTCTTGAAAAATCCGGTTTGGTAGATGCTGTTTACATCCCTGAAGTTACCGATATCTATCCTGAAAAAACGGAAAGTCACCACTACGATTTCGACGGACTGGAAAATGAGATGGAAGGAAAATCCAGACCAGGACATTTTGATGGTGTAGGAACGGTAGTGGAAGAGCTTTTCAATCAGGTAAAACCTGACAATGCGTATTTTGGTGAAAAAGATTTTCAACAATTGGCCATTATTAAAAAAATGGTTGAAAAGAAAAAACTCTTAATTAATATAAAAGGAGTTGCAATTTACAGAGCAGAAAATGGGTTAGCCTTAAGTTCGAGAAATCAAAGGCTTCAAGAAGACAGAAGAGAAGCTTCAAAAGTTATTTATGAAACATTAAGAAAAGTAAATGATTGGTTCCGTGTAATCACTGTTTCTGAAATCAAAGAAAAAGTGCAGGATATTTTTGATCACCAAAAAGGAATGCAACTGGAATATTTTCTCATTGCGGACGAAGAAACGCTAAAAGAAACAGAATTTTTCTATAAAGACAGAAATTTCAGAGCATTCATTGTCGTTGTCGTTGACGGAGTGAGGTTGATTGACAATATGCATTTAGATTAAAGTTGAGATTTGAAGATTTAGCCTTAAAATTAATGAATACGCGTTGCTTTTTGAGTGACGCTTTTTTTATTCTATTTTAAATAACAAAAGCTCAAGTGTAAATATAGATAGAAGAAATAAGTATAAAATATTGAATTTATTTTATTCCCGCGGATAAACAGATTTCCACAAATAATGATGCTAATTTACAATCTTTTTCTATTTATTGAATTCCAAAATTTCGTTTTTATTTCGGATTGATTTAAGAAAATAGAATTATGAGGTATATAAAAAATCAAAGGCTTCTTACGAAGCCTTTGAAACACCAAATCACAAAATATTAATATGAAAAAAATTTACTTTTCAGTAAACTTGTGACCCGGCTGGGATTCGAACCCAGGACCCATACATTAAAAGTGTATTGCTCTACCAGCTGAGCTACCGAGTCGGTCACTTATAAACGATTTCGTTTTTTAAGCGGTGCAAATATACGATTTTTTTCGTAGTTGCAAAATTTATTTTTAAAAATCAAAGGCTTCTTTAGGAAGCCCTTGAAACACCAAATCACAAAATATTAATATGAAAAAAATTTACTTTTCAGTAAACTTGTGACCCGGCTGGGATTCGAACCCAGGACCCATACATTAAAAGTGTATTGCTCTACCAGCTGAGCTACCGAGTCGGCCACAATTGATAATGATAAATATAAAATTAAATTTTAAATCTCATTACAATTATTTCAATTTTTCTGCACTGTGCCTGCGACTGGACTCGAACCAGCACATCCTTAGGAAACCACCCCCTCAAGATGGCGTGTCTACCAATTTCACCACGCAGGCAATAAAAATTACAAAAATCAAGTAACTTTTCTTGCTTAGTGACCCGGCTGGGATTCGAACCCAGGACCCATACATTAAAAGTGTATTGCTCTACCAGCTGAGCTACCGAGTCGGCCACTTAATCAACGATAAACACTGTGATAATGTCTCTCATTTTTAGTGGTGCAAAGATAGGAGTTTTTTCGTTATCTCAAAACTTTTTTGCAAATTTGTTTAAAAAAAATTCATGATAATTTCACTAGTCGGATACATGGGAAGTGGCAAATCTCACATTTCCAAAATATTAAGCGATAAACTTAATTTTAAATTAATTGACCTTGATAAAGAGATTTCGCGGAGAAATAAATTAACAGTCCCTGAAATCTTCGAGAAAAAGGGAGAAATCTACTTTAGAAAGCTGGAAAGAGAAACGTTGGAGGAAATTCTGGCAACGGAAGAAAATCTGATTTTAAGTCTTGGAGGGGGAACCCCTGCTTATTATAACAACATGGAAATTATTAATAATAATTCTAAAAGTGTTTTTTTAAGAACATCCATTCCCACTTTAGCAGAAAGAATTTCCAAACAAAAAGAAAAAAGACCATTAATTGCTAATATTCCGGATGAAGATCTTCCTGAATTCATTGCCAAACATCTGTTTGAAAGAAATGCTTTTTACAGTAAAGCACAGTTTACAGTAGCAACTGATGCCAGAGAACCTGAAGTGATTGCCAATGAAATAATAGAAAAGCTCTATTATTAGAGCTTTTTTGTTGAGTTAATGAAATTTTAATCTTCCGTTTCAGAATCGTCGCCGGCTTCTCCAAAGAAGTCATCCCAATCTGTGAAATCTGATGCTATGTCATTTTCAACATAGTCATCCATTTCTCTTCTGTCTTTTTTAGTGGGCCTTCCTTCTCCTTTGTTTCTGTAATAATCCTGAGACATTTTACGCATTTTCAGCAATTCGTACTGTTCTTTGTCGGTCACATCTTTTATATGAAGTGGAACTAACTTCGCTCCTATCCTGCTTTTCGGGATCTGGATTACTTTAATTTTATAATCAATCTGATTTTTACGGATCTTAATCACATCACCCTCCTTTACCTCTTTAGAAGACTTCACAACCGACTCACCAATGGAAACTCTGTTCTTTTTAATCTCCTCAGTAGCAATGGTTCTGGTCTTATAAAAACGAATGCTCCATAAAAATTTATCTATTCTCATATTTTTTTATACTTTTGTCGTTATATTATTTGTAAAGTAATTAAAGTTTTTTGAAAAATGAAAAAAATATTTTTATATATCCTTGCGGGATCTCTTTGTTTCACTGCTTGTAAAAAGGATGATGAGGACGTAGCAACTTTCGTGGAACCCGATGATATTGCTGTAAGAAACTCTTATGATGATCAGGCAATTCAGAAGTTTATGGATGAGAATTATCTGGATGTTCAAGGAAATATAAAAGCATTTAGTGCTTCTGATACTACTGATGATAATTATAAAAAATTGTCTCAGTTACCTCATGAAACACTATCTTCCGGGGTTATCTATATTAAAAGAGATGATGCGCAACCCAATCCGGGAGTAACTTTGGAAACTAATTCATCTGCTGGAAATAATGCAACTCAAATCAGAACCATGATGAGAGCTACTGGCTACATTGCTACGAGTACAGATGGGAATGTTGCTTTTTCATCAATCGGAAATATAATAAATACAATCAATGGAGACGGATCTCCTGTTACTGACCCCATGTTTTATTATGTAAAAGATGCTGTCTTAAATAATACTAATAATTCAGATGCAGCCAAGCAAAGAAGCTATTACGAAATTGAAGGTCTTCAGGAAGGATTAAAATATTTCAAAGGTTTTGAGAATATGGCAGATGGTGATCCTTACAATTTACAAGGGGTAATTATCGTACCTTCAAGAGCGGCTTTTGCAAGGGATTCGCACTTCCCTTATTCATCAAGCTATTCTTTAAAGAATGTTTCTTTTGTTTTTAATTTCCAAATATACAAAGCAAACCCAAGACCTTCTGGTGAACAATAAATAAAAAAACGCTTCAAATTTAATTTGAAGCGTTTTTTTATTTATTTAATATTTAGCTTTCTGCTGTTTTACATTTCCCAAAATATCCGGAAAATACAGATCCGACAGATGATCAAATTCATCTCCTCTCATAAACATTGTGGCGTCTACCTCTTCGTATGAACTTCTTCCGGCTGCTGCAATCAATTCATTACAGGTATGAAGCGTATTTTTATGGAAATGATATACTCTCTCTGCTTTATCCGTTACATCAAGCCCTTTAATTAACATTCTATCCTGCGTTGCCACTCCCGTCGGGCAATTATTAGAATTACATCTTAAAGCCTGAATACAACCCAAAGAAAACATAAATCCTCGAGCATTATTACACATATCCGCTCCCATGGCTACGGCTCTTAAAATATCAAGACTCGTTAATACTTTTCCGCTGGCAATCACTCTTAATTTTTCTCTTAAATTATAATTTTTAAGCGTTCTGTTCACAAAAATCAAAGCTGGCTCTAAAGGCATTCCCACACCGTCAGAAAATTCCGGTGGCGCTGCTCCGGTTCCTCCTTCTGCTCCGTCGATTGTAATGAAATCCGGATAGATCTTTAAAACATTCATCTGCACACAGATATCTTCAAACTCTTTGGTGTCTCCGATACATAATTTAAAACCGACAGGCTTACCTCCTGAAAGTTCTCTTAATTGCTGTACAAACTTTAATAACCCCGCCGCATCCGAAAAAGAAGTATGGGAAGGCGGTGAAATAATTGTCATTCCCGGAGTGACGTGACGGATTTTTGCAATCTCAGGAGTATTTTTAACAGCCGGTAGAACTCCGCCATGACCAGGTTTTGCTCCTTGGGATAATTTAATTTCAACCATTTTTACGTTCGGCATGGTAGAATATTTCTTAAATAATTCAGGGTTAAATTTCCCTTCTTCATCACGGCATCCGAAATATCCTGTTCCGATCTGCCAGCAAAGATCTCCTCCCTCAAGATGGTGCGGAGAAATCCCTCCTTCACCGGTATTATGATAAAAATTACCTTTTTTAGCGCCTCTGTTCAAAGAAATTTGAGCTCTGTCACTTAAAGCCCCAAAACTCATTGCCGAAATATTAAATAATGAAGCATGATAAGGCTGTGAACATTGCTCACCTCCTACCCAAACTCGTGGAAGCTCCTCCATCGGAGATTTTGCGTAAATGGAATGTTTAATTCCTTCATATTTTCTGTGATTAACTTCAAGCTGGGTTCCAAAAGGCACAGTATCACTCAGATTTTTAGCCCGTCTGTAAACTGCTGATCTTTGATTTCTCGGAAAAGGCTTGCCATCAGTTTCTCTTTCAATGAAATACTGCTGCATTTCCGGGGAAATACTTTCAAAAAAGTATCTGAAATACCCCAAAACAGGAAAGTTTCTCAAAATGGCATGTTTCGACTGTGTGACATTGTAAATACCGACAGCATAAACAATGGTAAGTAAAACAGGAATCCACCAATCCGCTTTTATTAAAAAAGCAACAGCCCAGGCAACAACTAAAACAACAGCTCCCCAAAGCAAAAATTTATCTCTCATATCCTTTTGAATTTTATCAAAGTTAAAAAATTTAAATTGATATCTACAGCTTGAAAAACATCAAAAACACCAATGAAAGAAGTTATTTTTAGTTTAAATATTATGATTTTCAATTTCATTTTAACTAAGCCAAAAAAAGCATCACTATAATAGCAATGCTTACATTATTTTTGATTAAAAGAATATTAAATCTTTTCCAAAAAGCTTTCAAAAGAATTCATGACAGAAACTGTTCCATCAGCTTCAATTTTTTCAAGCTTTAAAAACTCGATCTGATTGACAGAAGCCTCATCAAAATGTTTCTGAACCCTCACATAGTTCTCTGTGAAGCCAAACATTTTGCCGTCTTTATTTTCGTGCTCCCAAAGTACAGGAAGTGTTTTTCCAAGCTGGGTCTGGTAAAATGCCATCTTTTTCTTTTCAGATAAAATTCTTAGCATTTTGTTACGTTTTTTTCTTTCAGGAATCGGAACAACACCATCCATTCCGACAGCTTCCGTATTTTCTCTTTCAGAATAGGTGAAAACGTGGAGATAAGTGATGGGAAGCTCATTAATAAAATTATAAGTTTCCATAAACAGTTCCTCGGTTTCGCCGGGAAAACCAACGATTACATCAACTCCAATCGCGGCATGCGGCATTACCTCACGGATTTTATTAACTCTGTCGTTATATAATTTAGTCAAATAACGACGTTTCATTTTTTTCAATAAATCATCACTCCCCGATTGCAACGGAATATGGAAATGCGGAACAAAACTCTTGCTTTTAGAAACCAATTCGATGCTTTCATCTTTCAAAAGATTCGGCTCAATTGAAGAAATACGGATCCTTTCAATTCCTTCAACTTGGTCTAATTCAGAAATTAAATCTAAAAAAGTATGCTCATGTCTTTTGTTCCCAAATTCACCTTTTCCGTAATCGCCTATGTTTACACCTGTCAAAACAATTTCTTTGATATCTTTTGCCGCAATTTCTTTGGCATTTTTCAACACATTTTCGATGGTATCGGAACGGGAAATCCCTCTTGCTAAAGGAATCGTACAATAGGTACATTTATAATCACAGCCATCCTGAACTTTCAAAAAAGCTCTGGTTCTGTCACCAATTGAATAACTTCCGATAAAAAAATCAGTTTCTTCAATTTCACACGAATGGACAGTACCTTCATTTTCAGACTTTTCCAAATCATCAAGATAACTCAGAATATTAAATTTCTCTTTGGCTCCCAAAACCAGATCGACACCTTCAATTTGTGAAATTTCTTCAGGTTTCAACTGAGCATAGCATCCAACGATCACCACCAAACCTTCAGGATTGGCTTTCATAGCTCTTTTCACGTGAAGTTTACACTCACGGTCTGCATTTTCTGTTACCGAACAGGTGTTGATCACATATACATTTGCTTTTTCATCAAAGCTTACCTTCTCATAACCAGCATCTGTTAATTGACGGGCAATAGTAGATGTTTCTGCAAAATTTAATTTGCAGCCAAGAGTATGAAATGCGGCAGTTCTGTGAAATTGAGACATTTATTGATTCTGAATTTTGTGGGTGCAAAGATAACAATTTTAATATGAATTATAAATTGATTCAGTCTATTGCTTAAATTCATCTCTAACTTCCGTACTGTTTTGATAACAGACCGGAGAAGAGTTTGTGTCGGCAGCATTTTCTGAAAATTTATTTTTCATTTCAGAATTAAAATCCTGAGATTTATTTCTGGCAATAGAAAGTGTTTTCCAGTTGTCATTTTTCATCATTTTTGCAATGTAAACCATTTGTCCGATGTGATAAGGATAATGCGCCAACTGCCGGAAAACAGCATCAATTACAGAATGCGGTTCGTTTCTTATATAAATGGTTGAATATAAATTCTCATCATTAATCTGATTCAAGGCAGTAAAAAGACATTTCCAGCCTTGTTCCCAATATTCTAAGACCTCATCTTTCGTTTGAAAAGTATCAATAAATTCTTCATCGCGGTTTCGCCAGGACTTTTCGCCATCTTCGGTCAAAAAATTCGTCCATCTCGAAAGCATATTTCCTGCAATATGTTTCACGATAATAGCAATAGAATTACTTTCTTTATTGAACTGCCAAAAAACCTGTTCGTCTGAAATCTGCTCAAATGATTTGTCACCGAGCATTTTGTAGTATTCAAAACGTTTAATAAATAAATCCTTCATGATCTAAATTTGAATATCTAAGTTAAGAAATTTCATAAAATAAAAACCGCCACAATTGCGACGGTCTTTCTATTTAAATTATAAAAATTATTCCCTGTTTTTCACCATTACCCAACCGGAATATTTGAATAAGGTATTCTTTTTATCGTTTTCATTCCACGATACGGAATACCAATACGTTCCTGTAGGAACCTTTTTACCGGTAATCGTTCCGTCCCATTTGTAATTACTGAATTTATCTGCCTGGAAAATTTTCGTTCCATATCTGTCAAAAATATTGAAAATAAGATTCTGTTTGCTTCCCAACGCCGAATAATCGATCACATCATTAATTCCGTCTCCGTTCGGAGTGATGACATTCACTAAATTCGGAACAACAATCGTGATATGAATAGGATCGCAGTCATAAATATCTTTTATAAAAACCTGGCAGTCCCCTCTTGGAATGTTGGTAAATACATTAGAATCCTGCCAATTAATTCCGTCAATTGAATACTTGTAAGGTCCGGTTCCTCCCGCAACATTTACAGTAAATGAATTATTGGTAATATCAATATCTGAAATCACAGGCTGTTCGGAAGCATAAACTTTTACGGTTTGTGTGGTAATACACTGTCCTGTTTTTAATTTCACCCAATATGTGCCAACCCCTACATTATTGATGGACTGTGTTGTTGCCCCTGTACTCCACTGGTAACTTGTGAACCCAGGGCCTGCATCCAATGTCGTTCTGTCTTCCATACAAATTATTTTATCTTCCAAAATACTTGAGTAAACAGGAGGTATGACTATTAAATTAACTTTTGCGATAGCATAACAGCCATTTCCATTGATAACTTTAATAAAAATTACACCGTTTGGAGCAATATAATCTGTAAAGCCCAAAATTTCATTGGTTCCGTTGGTTGCATCCAGCAAAGAAGGATAATATTTTTTTATCGCTGTTTGTGAGGTTACCGCAGCTGTGGATAAATTAAATAGGCCTGTCGACGGATTCGATTCAATAAAACAAGACCTCAGCGTTGCTTCCGTAACAACTACTACCGGATGAAATTTCAAAGTAATAATAGCAATTGCACTACAACCATATTGTGATGTAATCTTTACATAAACCGTTCCTTCAGCAGATACAAATGCTGTATAATTGGTTATTTCATTAATTCCCGCATTCAGATCACCTAAAGTATTATAATATTTCTTCGTTGCCAAAGGATCTGCAAACACTGCTGCAGAGGTAAGATCAAATGTTCCTACTCCGGCATTGTTGTTATTACAGCTATAAAGGGTAACGTTAGTTCCTGAAATATTTCCGTACTTAAATTTAAAAGCACCTATCTGTCGGCATGAATTAATCGGATTTGTAGGATTCGTAGGATCCTGATAATGTACACTAAAATAATAAATACTCGTTGTATTTACAGTAATTGGAGTCAGAATAGGATTTGCTCCTGAAAGAGCTTCATTCTGAGAAGTATGATAGCTTATCTGAAAATTAGCATTTCCGTTCAGAATACCCGAAGATAAAGTACTGAAATCAAAAACCATAGGATTTTCGCAGACAATAATCTCTCTTGGATCTGCAGGGTTTGCAGCAGGAACTCCGGGAGCATTAAAAGGATGAGTCTGAATCGTAGGATCCGTAAATGGTGAAGCCAACGTTGCTGTTCCTCCCCATGTTAACGAGAATGGAGCCGTTGTCGGATTAAAAATATCTACCCAGTTATCGATGTATAAATAATAGGTCTGCCCCGGCAGTACATCCATATATTTGCAGTAAGGGGTAAGTGAGCCTCCTGCCGCACTTAGAATAGTACTCGTCATATTCAATCCGGTGGAAGCACCTACCCCAAGTACAGTTGCCGCATTACAGCGTATCGGAGATCCAAGGCTTCCACAGCTTACATTGGGACCATAAATTGCCCAGTCGTAATCCGCTTCAGGATCTGTAGGAACCAGATCAAAAGTAAGTGTTCCTCCTGTAGCAATCGTAAACTTATACCAGATAGAATTGTGTTCTCCGGATGTCATGCATCCTCCTAAATTTTCATCAATAGCCCCGATCCCTGTCGGAGAGTAAGTTATATTCGAATTTCCACATACAGTAAGCGCAGTAACACAGTCTTCCTGAGCAAAAAAAGTACGAGAAATAAGCAGAAAGAAAAGTAGTAAAGTTTTTTTCATATCCCGTTAATTTGGTTATTAATTAAGTGATGTAATTTGTTGTCTATCAAATATAAACAATTCAAACCAAAAACAACCACATTAACAGAAATAATTCAATCCAAATTGAAAAACAATATGATTTTTACAACAACTATTTAATACTAGTAATATTTCCGCAAAGATTTTCTAAGTGAAAAATCTTATGGAATGGGCTTTTCACCTCTTGCAAATGCTCTTTATCCTGAATGAAGGTATATCTTGAAGCTATGGAATTCATATCGGAAACAATAACCAGCCAACACTCGTCAACTGAGGTATCATAATAAGGAAATTTTTCATTCTTCTTTTCGATCAATTCTAAAATTTTCTCCGAGCATAGCTCATCAAAAAGATTCATATTGTATTCATGAGTAATGAAAACATTTCTCCTGTGAAAAGATTTCCTGATACTTTTTACGTTTCCGACGGGTTTTCCTTTTTTTATGCTTTTGTAAATATTCAAAATAATTTCCTGCTGATGTTCCAGTGAATCCAGCTTGATATTGGAATGGAATTCTAAAAAATAAACACCACGATATTTCGTAGTGTCTTCCTGTTCCAATAATATTTCTGCCTGACGAAAAATTTTGTTAAGATTGCTTTCCACCTTTTTCATTTCCAGATGATTGATCACTTCGGTAAGCTCGATTCCGATTTTCTTATCATTTAATTTTGCAATAAAGTCGGGGCTTTCACAGGTTAAATCTTCAAACTTAACTTCGGGGAAATGATGCATAAAAGAATTAAGAAGTAAAATCTCGGCTTTCTTTTTATATTTTTCGCGATCATGAAGCGGAGATTCGTCGATTTTGCGATGATATTTTTCTATCGGCTTTTTTTTCAAATGTCGGTTCAGATAATATAAGCTCAGATTTTTAATTAAATCTTCATCAGAAAATGCCTTTTTCATGTGCTTATTATTTAATTGTTATGGGACACATAAAACTTCCGGTTTCGTACCCTGAAGTTTTGATTATCAAAAATTTACCTATTAAAGGTAAAGAAAAAAAGCATTCAAAATAAACATTTAATGTTAAATTATAAAATAATTAATGTAAGGTTTATTTTCATAATTAATACCTTTGCTTCTTCATTTATAAACTGTTATATGGATTTTAAAAACTTTAAAATACCTTTTAGTGTAAATCCTCAATATTCTAAAAAAGTTGCCTATTTTTCAATGGAATTTGCCATTGAGCAGGTACTGAAAATATATTCCGGAGGGCTGGGTTTTCTGGCAGGTTCTCACATGAGAAGTGCTTATAACCTTAAACAGGATCTTATCGGGATCGGGATTTTATGGAAGTTCGGCTATTATGATCAGGCGAGAAATCATGACCAGACCCTGCAGCCAACCTGGACAAGAAAAATGTACAGTTTCCTTGAAGATACGGGCATAAAATTTCAGATCGAAATCCACAGCGCACCGGTTTGGGTGAAAGTCTGGTACCTGGATCCTGAAATTTTCAATACGGCTCCGATGTTTTTTCTTTCCACAGACGTTCCTGAAAACGACCATGTTTCAAAAACAATTTGCCATAAATTATATGATGCGAATGAATCTACAAAACTGGCGCAATATATTTTATTAGGAAAAGGGGGTGCACAATTGCTGGATGAAATGAACATTGAAAGAGATGTTTATCATTTAAATGAGGCCCACGGACTTCCCGCAGCTTTCCATTTGCTGAAAAAATACAATGGAGATTTAAACCGAGTGAAAGAAAAACTGGTTTTTACCACCCATACGCCAGAGGAAGCCGGAAATGAAAAGCATAATTTAAGGCTTTGCTATGATATGTCTTATTTTTCCGGATTCAGCATGGAAGATGTGAAAAGTATTGAAGGTTCTGATGATGACCGTTTCAATCATTCACTTTGTGCTCTGAAAATGGCAAAAGTAGCGAATGGAGTTTCTCAGCTTCATGGGGTGGTGTCCAGAGCAATGTGGAGCAAATATCCGGGAATTTGCGAAATTACTTCCATTACCAATGCTCAGGAATTCAAATATTGGGCAGACAAAGCGCTATATAACGCTAAAGATGAACACAACGAAACTTTATTCGATTACCGCAAGAAATATTTAAAGAAAAGATTGTTCAAAATTGTAGCAGACCAGACGGGAAATTTATTTAATCCGAATGTTTTCACGATCGTCTGGGCGAGAAGATTTGCAGGTTACAAGCGTGCCGATCTTCTTTTACACGATAAAGAAAGATTTTATAAATTATTAAATAATCCAAAATATCCGGTACAAATTATCTGGGCAGGAAAACCTTATCCTATGGATTATTCTGCGATTTCTACTTTCAATTCTTTGGTTGAAGAAAGTAAAAATCACAAAAACATGGCGGTTCTTACAGGATATGAATTGTCTTTAAGCAAATCTTTAAAACAAGGTTCAGATCTTTGGTTAAACAACCCAAGAGTTCCGAGAGAAGCATCTGGAACCTCAGGAATGACAGCTGCAATGAACGGATCGATCAACCTTTCCACAGACGACGGATGGATCCCTGAATTTGCAAAACACGGCGAAAATTCTTTCGTTGTACCCAAAGCAGATTACATGAACATGAGTATTTACGAGCAGGATAATCACGATTTAGATACCCTTTACGAAATTCTTGAAAATGAGATTCTTCCAACGTATTATGACAAGCCCGATCAATGGAGAAAAATTCAGCACAATTCTATGAATGACGTGAAAGATCAGTTCAATAGTGATAGAATGGCGGATGAATATTATAAGGTGCTTTACAATTATAATGGGTAATTTTTGGCTAAAAATGCAAATAACTTAAGTTTCATTCATTCCGTCATTTCAAGTAGATTTTGAAAAAACGTATCAAGAAATTTACTAAAATTAAAAGTTCTCGATATATTTTCTACATTTCATTTCGAAAATTACCCGAACTGACGCAAATATTACAATCGTTATAAAATAAAAAAATCGGCTTGAAAAACTTCAAGCCGATTTTTATTTTTAGGTTAATCTTTTTTCTTTTTAGGTACTTTAAGACCTTTTTCTCTTGCTTCAGAAATACCAATCGCCACTGCCTGCTTTCTGCTTGTCACTTTTTCTCCGGAAGAAGATTTCAACTTTCCTTCTTTGAATTCGTGCATTACTTTTCCTACTTTGTCCTGAGCTTTGTCTGAATATTTTGTTTTGCTCATGATATTATTATTTTAAGATTTGGGTAAAGAAACTCCGATTTCATACACATGGGCATGTTTCAGATATTTGGAACGTTCTCTTGAAGTTACCGATTCAAAATGATCATTTTTAATAACTACAATAGGGTCTTCCGCATTTTCAATTTCAAAATTGGCAATATATCTTTCATCCGGTGGAGACTGCTGAAGTTTTGCTTTTATTTTTTGCAATTCATCAGCATATTTTCTGAATCCGGGGTCAGACGAATGGATAAATTTATACTCCGGTCCTGCGTCTACATAATAATGAAGCTTTTTTTCTATTAGATCACAGTCTTTACAAATTTCAGGATTGTCATTTCCGTCCTTAAATCCTACTTCCACCAATTCTCCTCCTTTTTTCTGTGCACATTCTTCCGCATCTTTAAAACTTGAAAATCCTGTATATATGATCTGATTGTCTAAAACATATCGGTTCAGTTTTTGGTTAAAAGCATTCGTTTCCATAATTATTATTGATTTGATTATATTTTAATGATATTCAATTCTTTTGCCAAAGGGGCTGATTTAAAATGCTTTTTTTACCATTTATAAAATTATTATATTTGAATCCTTTAAAATTAGAAATGAAAAAATTCTTATTAACTCTAACTATTGCTGCTGCATTTCAAAGTGTATCGGCACAGGAAATTACTTTAGATAAAATATATTCAGGATATTACCGTGGAAAGGGCATTGCCGGAATCACTTCCATGAAAAACGGTGAAAATTATTTAGTGATCGAACAAGGCGGAATTGCAAAATACTCTTACAAAACTTCTCAAAAAGAAGGAAATCTTGTGGACGGACAATTCCAGAGCTATGAATTTTCTGATGATGAGTCTAAAATTTTGTTGCTGAAAGACAGTCAGCCTATTTACAGACACTCGTTTTTAGGAACTTATGATGTAAAAGACCTAAAATCCGGAAAAACAGTAAGTTTAAATGAAGGAAAACCTGTTCAGGAACCAAGATTTTCTCCGGATGCTACAAAAGTAGCTTTCATTGTTGATAATAATATTTTTTATCAGGATTTAAATTCAGGAAAAATTACGCAGGTTACGGAACATGGCGTAAAAAATAAAATTTTAAATGGTCTTGCAGACTGGGTTTACGAAGAAGAATTCGGACACGCAAGATTATATGAATGGACAAAAAATTCGGATGCCATTCTTTTTGTAAAACTTGACGAAACAGAAGTTCCGGAAATCTATATTCCTATTTACGGGAAAACGCTTTATCCAAGTGAAATGCGTTATAAATATCCGAAAGCCGGAGAAAAAAACTCTGTGGCTTCGGCTCATATTTATCAGTTGAGCGATGGCAAAAAAACAAAAGTTAATTTAGACAGTTTTAAACATTATTATATTCCGAATGTTATTCAGACGGCAAAAGCGGACGAAATTGTTTTGATTACTTCAGACAGAATTCAAAACGCTTCTGATGTTTTAAAAGTGAATACAAAAACGGGAGCTGTTCAGAAATTATTCACTGAAACAGACGATAAATGGATCGATACAGACAGCCCGACTTTGGAGTTTTTAGAGGATAATTCTTTCCTTTGGGGTTCCGAAAGAGACGGAAACCGTCATTTATATTGGTACGACAAAGACGGAAAACTGAAAAAACAGGTTACGAAAGGAAACTGGGAAGTAACTGATTACTATGGATTTAATCCAAAATCAAAAGAAATTTACGTTCAGACTACTGAAAAAGGAAGCATCAATAAAGTGGTTTCTAAAGTAAATATCGAAAACGGAAAAACTCAGCTGATTTCAAATACAGAAGGAAATAATTCTGCAAATTTCAGCAAAAACTATAATTATTTCATTGAAACATCTTCTACGGCTTCAAAACCTTACACTTATGTTTTAAAAGACGGAAACGGTAAAGTGGTAAAAGAACTTCAAAATAATGATGCGCAGCTTCAAAAATTAAAAGCTGACAATTTCACTGAAAAAGAATTCATCACCATTCCAAATGAAGCAGGAGATCAGATGAATGCCTGGATTATTAAGCCTAAAAACTTTGATAAAAACAAAAAATATCCATTGTTCATGTTCCAATATTCTGGTCCGGGTTCTCAGCAAGTGGCGAATTCTTGGGACAACGGAAACGGAATCTGGTTTGAAATGTTAGCACAAAAAGGTTACATCGTAGCTTGTGTTGACGGACGCGGAACGGGTTACAAAGGTGCTAAATTCAAGAAAGTAACGTACATGAATTTAGGAAAATATGAAATTGAAGATCAGATTGCGGCTGCAAAATGGTTCGGAAATCAATCATACATCGACAAATCAAGAATCGGAATGTTCGGATGGAGTTTCGGAGGTTATATGACGAGCTTAGCAATGACAAAAGGTGCCGACGTTTTCAAAATGGGAATCGCTGTAGCACCGGTTACAAACTGGAGGTATTATGATTCGGTTTATACGGAAAGATTCATGAGAACACCACAGGAAAATCCTGATGGATACGACAAAAACTCTCCTACTGAATATGCGAATTTATTGAAAGGAAAATTTCTTTTAATTCACGGAACTGCCGATGACAACGTACATTTCCAAAATTCTATGGAATTCTCGGAAGCTTTGATTCAAAACAAAAAACAGTTTGATTTTATGGCATATCCAGATAAAAACCACGGCATTTATGGTGGACAGACAAGACCGCAACTGTATCAGAAAATGACTGATTTTATTTTGGAGAATTTGTAATTTCAAGTAAAATTTAAACATAAAAAAAATCCGAATCTATTTTTTTAGATTCGGATTTTTTATTTTCTATTATTCTGAATTTTAAAAAGCGAAAAACTGGATATATTTAATCTCCAACTTCTAAATCATCATCAGATGTGGAAAGACTTTGAGGATAATCTTGTGCATACTTCATCCTTTTTGTGTCTTCATCTTCCCATTCAGAAGCTTTATATTGTTTTTCTTTAAAATGTTTATGCTTTAAAAAATCAATAAAATCGTTCACTTGTCCATAAAAATTTTCCGGAAGTGTTTTTATATTTTGTTCTAAATCTTGCAATGTATTTTTCATCTTTGTTTAAGCCAAAGTTAATAAAATTCGATTATTATTTTTAAAATTCTATATTTGTGAAATTTGAAATTTATCAACTATGAAGACTAAACATCCTAAGGGATTGCCTTTCCTCTTCTTTACGGAAATGTGGGAACGTTTCGGGTATTATTTGATTCTCGGAATTTTTGTGTTGTATGTAATCGAACCAACAGGTTTAAAAGGTGGTCTTGGACTTCCCGACAAAACAGCAGATGATATTTTCGGAACTTATATCGCTTTGACTTATTTAACCCCTTTCATCGGTGGATTTTTGGCGGACAGAGTTTTAGGCTATATTAAATCTATTTATCTTGGAGGAGTTTTAATGGCAGCCGGATATATTGGAATGGGTGTTTTCAAAGATCTTACTTTATTTTACTGCTCATTAGCATTAATTATCATCGGAAACGGTTTCTTTAAACCAACAATTTCAACATTGCTGGGTAATTTGTATTCTGAAGAACCTTATAAAGCGAATAAAGACTCCGGATACAATATTTTTTACATGGGAATCAATATCGGAGCATTTATTTGCAACATTATTGCAGCGTTTATGCGAAATAAATTCGGTTGGGGTGAAGCTTTCATCACTGCCGGAGTTGGAATGTTGATTGGTATGGTGATTTTTACCATTGGTAGAAAACATTACATTCATGCGGCTCAAATGAAGCCTGTACAGGAAGGAGATACCAAGCTTTCTGAAATTATGCTTAAAGTTTTCTTACCTGCCATTATTGCAGGAGCAATCGGTTGGGTAATTCCGGGAAATATTTTTGGAAGTGATAATACGGATGCCTTTATTTTTGCATGTATTCCTGTTATTTATTTTTACGCTTCTCTTTATTTTAAAGCAAAACCGGAAGAAAAATCATCTATCGGAGCTTTATTATCAGTCTTCATGATCAGTATGTTTTTCTGGGCAGTTTTCAAACAAAACGGAACAGCATTGACAAGATGGGCAAATTATTACACAGATAGAAGTGTTCCAGCATCATTAGAAAAACCTTTGGAAGGAATTTATATGGTTGATGGAAAAAGCTATGAAGACAAAGAAGTTCCTGTCTACGACGATCAATTCCAGTCTCAAAAAGATAAAGATGGAAATACAATAAAAGTTCAGGGAAAAGATGTTTATTTTAAAAATATTTCTCCTGAACAACGCGTAGCATTAGAAAAAAATCCAGAATCTAAAACTTATTTATACAATACTGAATTATTTCAATCCATCAATCCGTTTTGGGTAATTGCTTTAACGCCGGTTGTTGTAGGATTTTGGGCACTTTTAAGACGAAAAGGAAAAGAACCTTTAACACCAACAAAAATAGTTTTGGGGCTTTTCATTTCAGGGCTATCGTGTTTAGTAATGGTTTTGGCAGTTTGGGCTGGAGATAACGGCGCTGTAAAAGTTTCACCATGGTGGCTGGTTGCAAGTTACGGAGTAATCACAGTGGGTGAACTTTGTCTTTCACCGATGGGACTTTCATTCGTTTCCAAACTTTCTCCTGCGAGAATTACCGCTTTAATGATGGGAGGTTTCTTCTTGGCAAACTCCGTTGGAAATAAACTTTCAGGAATTTTAGCAAGTACTTGGTATAGCTACGACAACAAGATGAATTATTTCCTCGTGAATTTCGCTTTATTGATATTTGCCACACTTTTAGGACTTTCCATGTTGAAAAGATTAAACAAAATCATGAAAGAAAAAGGACATTGATCCTCATTTATTATAAGAAAATCAAGCTGTAGAATCTTTCTATGGCTTTTTTATTTAATTATAAAATTAAAACCTTGCCGAAAACACAAAAAAAACTATATTTGTCAGTCTTAACAAAAATTAACAATAAAAATGGATAATACTGAAGCATTAAGTCCGAAACCGGATGAATTTGTAGAGAATAGCAATTCCAGGCATCCAAAAGGATTATGGGTTCTTTTCGGAACAGAAATGTGGGAGCGTTTCAACTTTTATGGGATGAGAGCATTGCTTACCTTATTTATGGTAAACTCGCTTTTGATGAAGGAGGCAGATGCTTCAATTGTATATGGAGGTTTCCTTGCTCTTTGTTATCTTACTCCGATGTTGGGAGGTTTTATCGCCGACAGATTCTTAGGAAACAGATATTGTATCCTTTTGGGAGGTACATTAATGGCAATCGGACAGTTCTTGCTTTTCATTAGTGCAAGTACATTCGGATCCAGCTTAGGAACGGCAACAACGATTATGTGGACTGCTTTGGGTGTGATTATTTTCGGTAACGGATTCTTCAAACCAAACATTTCTTCAATGGTTGGAAGTCTTTATCCAAAACAGGAAAAATCAAAATTAGACTCTGCATTCACGATTTTCTATATGGGGATCAACTTAGGAGCTTTCCTTGGTCAGTTGATTTGTCCATTGATCGGAGACGTAAAATCTGCAGACGGAATCAGAGATATCCACGCTTTCAAATGGGGATTCTTAGCGGCTTCTATCGCAATGATGGTAGGAACTGTTACGTTCTTAGTGCTTAAAAATAAATATGTTGTAACTCCAACAGGAAGACCAATCGGAGGTTTACCAAAACACAATACTTCTGAAGATTTTGAAGAAGGAGAAGCACAAACTGCAAAATTCTCTGGTGCATCTGTCGGAATTGCAGTAGTTTTATTCGCAATTTTAGGATCATTATTCCACTTTGCATTAGGACAAAACGTAATCTATTCATTGGTTTATGCAAGTGGAATTTCATTAGCATATTTAATTATGTCCGATTCTTCTTTAACTAAAATTGAAAGAGACAGAATCTGGGTAATCTATATCGTTTCATTCTTCGTTATCTTCTTCTGGGCTGCATTTGAGCAGGCGGGTTCATCTTTAACTTTCATCGCGGATAATCAGACAGACAGACATTTCTTCGGATGGAACATGCCGCCTTCAATGGTACAGATCTTCAACGGAATTTTCGTGGTTGCTTTGGCAGTACCTTTCAGTATTCTTTGGGATAAATTGAGAGCAAGAAGCAAAGAACCTGTATCTCCGTTCAAACAAGCAATGGGATTGGCTTTAATCGCAGTTTCATATTTCATTATTGCACATAACGTAAAAGATCTTGGAAACAACGGACTTTTGGCAGTAAAATGGTTAATCTTATTATATTTCATCCAAACTTGTGGTGAACTTTGTTTATCTCCAATCGGATTATCATTGGTAGGAAAATTAGCTCCAAAAAGATTCGCTTCATTATTATATGGAGTATTCTTCATCGCGAACGCAGCTGGATATGCATTAGCTGGAACACTAGGTTCTATCTTACCTGCAACAGGTGATAAATTCGAGGCTGCTCAGAAAATAGGAGTAAATCTTCAGGATGTTTTAGATAAAAAAGTGACTTTAAATGCTGATCAGGTTGCTGCTTTCGAAAAAGCTCAGTTACCTCTAGCAAACCCAACTTTCGCAGGATTTGAAATCCACAACTTATTCGAATTCTTTATGGTATTCGTAGTTCTTTGTGGTATTGCTGCTGTGATTTTAGCATTAATTTCACCAATCTTAAAGAAAATGATGCACGGTGTAAACTAATCCGCATCAACAAAATACAATGAAAACCTCTGCTAAGTCGGAGGTTTTTTTTATTTTCGTATGTTCTTAATCAAAAATTATAATTGTTGACATATTATCTCAATAATTTATTGATAAATTCTTAATTAAAATTCAATCATATAACATTATGAGCTTAACTTTAGATGAAATACAAAATTTCAAAGGAAAATACCCCAAACAAATCTGGAGCTTATTTTTCTCTGAAATGTGGGAACGTTTCTGTTTCTACGGAATGCGCGGAATGTTGGTTTTCTTTATGATTTCCCAGCTTAATTTCCATGAAAAAGAAGCCAACCTTCAATACGGAGCAACTCAGGCATTTGTTTATGCCTTTACCTTTGTGGGCGGGCTGTTCGCTGATAAAATCTTAGGATTCAGGAAATCTCTTTTTTGGGGCGGACTTCTAATGATTGTCGGAAGTTTAATTTTAGCTACAGATCCGCACAAATTTTTCTTTTTAGGAATTGCATTTACCGTTGTAGGAACAGGTTTTTTCAAACCAAATATTTCATCCATGGTGGGTCAGTTGTACAAACCGAATGACTCAAGAGCAGACGCCGGTTTTTCATTATTTTACGCAGGAATTAATTTGGGTGCTTTACTCGGTGGATATTTGTGTATTGCCATCGGAAAAGGAGAACTTTTTGCCAGCATTATTCCTGAAGAATTAAGATGGCATTTGGCTTTCGGATTTGCGGCTGTAGTAATGGTTGTCAGCTTAATTAATTTTGTCTTTACCCAAAGAAGTCTAGGTTCTATCGGGCTTCAGCCCGGGCACCCTGATAATGAAGTAAAATCTGCGCCGATTCCGAAATGGCAGGAATATGGAGTCTATGTTTTATCACTTATCTTCGTCCCGATTATCATGATCATGGTTGCAAAAACGGAATACACAGACTATTTCATGTGGACTATCGGACCGTTGACATTGATCTATCTATTCTACGAAATGACAAAAGTAACACCATCAGAACGTAAAAAATTGTGGGCTGCATTAGTTTTCATTTTATTCTCCATTTTATTCTGGGGAATTTACGAGCAAAGTGGAGGTTCATTAAGCATTTTTGCCGCTAAAAATTTAAATAAAGATTTATTAGGACTTGATCCAAATGGTGTCAACAATTCCGGAGGTGCATTCTTTATTATTTTCTTGGCTCCATTGATCGGTTTACTTTGGATCTGGCTAAACAAAAGAAAAATTGAGCCCAATACGATCATTAAATTTGGATTAGGATTTATTTTCCTTGGATTAGGTTATTATGTTTTATTTGCAACACGATTTTTCGCCAACCTTCAGGGAATTACATCACTGAATTTCTTTACCATTGCTTTACTGGTTATCACTTTAGGAGAATTATGCCTCTCCCCTATCGGCTTATCTATTATGACGAAGCTTTCTACCAAAAACCTTCAGGGAATGATGATGGGAATGTGGTTCCTGGCTTCAGCTTATGGACAGTACGTTGCTGGAATTATTGGAGCCGGTCTGGCAACAGCAAAAGAAGGCTCTACCAATTATGATGCTTTAATCACTTACACCGATGGATATAAACAATTAGGATTGTACGCTGTAATTGCCGGAGTTGTGTTAATTTTGATATCTCCTGTTGTAAAAAAATTAATGCAGGATGTAAAATAGCAATAACGAATTGCTTATTTTTACGTAAATATCAAATCATGAAGAAAATTATAAGCATAATCTGTCTGTTCCTGTTTACTCTGAACTTTGCACAAGTAAGGTGGATGACCATTGAAGAAGCCCTGAAAGCACAAAAAGAGAATCCAAAAAAAATTCTGGTGGATTTTTATGCAGACTGGTGCGGCCCGTGTAAGATCATGGATAAAAAAACCTACGGGCATCAGGTTATTGCTGATATTTTGAATGAAAATTATTATCCTGTAAAGTTTAATGCAGAAGAAAAAAATTCCATTGAAATTTTTGGAAGAACATTTTCAAATGCCAATACGGAACATAAAAAAGGAAGAAACTCTTTGCATGAATTTACACAGTATATGAACGTAGGAGCCGTTCCAAGCACTGTTTTTCTGGATGAAAATGGCGGACCTATTACGATTTTACAGGGAGAATTATCCGCAAAAGAATTAGAACCTTACTTAGAATTAATTTCTAAAGATCTTTTCAAAAAAATACGTTCCCGAGAACAATGGGAAGATTATCAGAAAAAATTTAAATCTAAAATAAAAGATTAAAAAATACAGGCTTTCATTATTGAGAGCCTTTTTTAATTTCTAATTTTTCCCGAAATTCGTGGCTCTTAAAAAAATGAATCTCGAAACTTCCATAGAATACGTCAAAGGCATCGGTCCTGAAAAAGCCAAACTCATCAAATCTGTGTTAGGCATTTCTACCGTGGAAGATCTTCTGAACTTTTTTCCTCTTCGTTATCTGGATAAAAGCAAGGTTCATAAAGTTTCTCAGCTTCATGATGTGACGACTGATGTTCAGTTAAAAGGAAAAATCACCAATATTCAGGAAGTACAGACCGGAAAAACCAAACGTCTATCCGCCAAATTCAATGATGATACTGGAACGATGGATCTTGTCTGGTTTCAGTATTCTAAATGGCTAAAAGAACAGCTTCCGATCAATCAGGAAATCTATATTTTCGGAAAGATTAATGTATTTAACAATCAATACTCTATGCCGCATCCGGAAATAGAAGTTGAGGAAAAAAAAGATGCAGAAAATCGATTAAGACCTATTTATCCAAGTTCTGAAAAATTGACCAAAAGAGGCTTGGGACAGAGATTTTTTCAAACGGTCTTAAGAACTATCTGCAAAGAAATCCCGAATCTTATTCAGGAAAACTTCCCTGATTATCTGATGAATTCTTTTAAATTCTTGTCAAGGCAACACACCTATCTTAATATTCATTTCCCAAAAGATATGGAACATTATGATAAAGCGAACTATCGGTTGAAATTTGAAGAATCTTTCTTCTTTCAATTGGGATATGCCTTAAAAAAGCTTCATCACAAAAGTCATACAATTGGAAATCCGTTTCCTATTGTCGGAGATTATTTTAATAATTTCTACGAAAATCATCTTCCTTTTGATCTTACGGGGGCTCAAAAAAGAGTATTGAAAGAAATCCGTATGGATATGAAACGTCCGATCCAGATGAACAGATTGTTGCAAGGTGATGTGGGTTCAGGAAAAACAATGGTTGCTTTACTAACGATGCTGATTGCTTTAGACAATGGTTTTCAAAGCTGTATGATGGCTCCTACAGAAATTCTTGCCCAACAGCATTACAACGGAATTAAAGATCTTGTAAAAAATACTAATATTAACGTAAGGCTTTTAACAGGCTCTACAAAAACATCCGAACGAAAAATCATTCACGAACAACTTGAAAATGGTGAACTTTCTATTTTGGTAGGAACACACGCTGTTTTGGAAGATAAAGTTAAGTTTAAAAATTTAGGTTTAGCAATTATTGATGAGCAGCATAGATTCGGGGTGGCACAAAGAGCAAAGCTTTGGGCAAAAAATAAAATTCCTCCCCATATTCTGGTGATGACGGCAACACCCATTCCGAGGACTTTGGCGATGAGCTTTTATTCTGATCTGGATGTTTCGGTGATTGACGAAATGCCGATGGGAAGAAAACCTATCATTACCGCTCACAGAAGAGAAAAAGACAGAGCGTATGTTTATAATTTCTGCCGTGAGGAAATCCAGAAAGGAAGACAGATTTATTTTGTGTATCCTTTAATAGAAGAATCTGAAACACTGGATTATAAAAACCTGATGACCGGACTCGAAAATGTAATGGATAACTTTTCGCATTATAACGTCACGATGCTTCACGGTAAGATGAAACCCGCTGAAAAAGATGCTGCGATGAATTATTTTGCTTCCGGCAAAGCAGAAATAATGGTTGCCACAACGGTTATTGAAGTTGGTGTAAACGTTCCGAATGCTTCTGTAATGGTGATTGAGAGTTCCGAGAGATTTGGTTTGTCACAGCTTCACCAGCTTCGCGGACGTGTCGGGCGAGGTGCAGAACAGAGTTATTGTATTTTAATGACCTCCGATAAATTGTCTAAAGACAGCAGAACCCGTATCAAAACTATGGTGGACACCAATGACGGCTTTAAAATTTCCGAGGTTGATATGCAGCTCCGGGGTCCCGGAGATATTTTGGGAACCCAGCAAAGCGGTGTAGTCGATTTTAAAAGATTAGATCTTGTAAATGATGCAGCAATCATTAAAACTACCAAAAAAACGGTGGAAAAAATTCTGGAGACCGATCCTTTATTAGCAAGAACAGATAATCAGATCATTAAAAATTATTACTTGAGAAACTATAAAGGAAAAAATAAATGGAGTAAAATTTCATAAAAAAACCGCGAAAAGAAATCAATCTTCACGCGGTTCCCCCTTATAAAACTGTTATTTTGAAGAAAATTACTTTGCTTCGTTAAAATAATTTTACTTTAATTTTCTCGTTTAATATTTTGTGATGTGGTGTTTGAAAATATTTATCTTATTTAATTCTAAACGAAAAAGTAAAAAAACAAAATGAATTATGTTCCCAACTGTTATTTATAAAAACTAACTTCGTTCGGCTAAAGGATTTTATAACTAAGAAACATTTTTTCCTTCAACTACTTCGAGTTTTCATGATTGTACCGTTTTGTTTAAAGATCTTCTACGCTTTAAAGTTGGAAATGATATAATTCATTTTGTTTAACTAACATTGTGATTTATATTTTTATTTCTTTTGAAACAATAATTTCCCGATCATTTACGTTTTCGATATAGTAAATCTGTGTTCCGATTTATATTTAACAAGATCCAGAAAAAGAAATAATTTTACAGGAAATGCTTTGTAATTTCCCTGCTAAAATTATCACATTAACGTGAATATTGTTCAGCAAATATAAATATTATTTTTAAATTCCAAAACATAAATATTTATTTTTTCACACTTTCATGATAAAGTTATTTTTATTGAGCCCTGAAGTGTGATACTGCCACATGATCATCATTATTTCATTAATTTTATTTTTCATATCTTTATAATTATCAGAGAGTTCCATAGCAATATTTGCTCCTTTCACAAAAACTAGTTCCTCCTGACTTGCCGACATAGAATCCGAGTAAATTACTGTTACCAGATGATCCTGTTTGCATTCTGATTTAATTTTCAGAAAAACTTCAGAATTGTCTTTATTAAAAACCGTATAGCTTAAAAATGCAATTTCAGGAATTGGATTCTGCTTTTTTTTAAGATACCTCATCAAGCTTTCTTCATCATCAAACGACAGGCATTTTACATTAATCTTTATTTCCTTAAATACATTCTGAAAAAGAGAACGATGGTCTTCATGATGATCCAGAAGAACCACATTCAGATACTCCTTATTCATATTACTTTACGGTATCGATTTTCGGAGCCCTCTCCTTTCCTTCTCAACAGCATGATTTTCTGAAACTGAGAAGGGGTAATCCCCGTTGTATTTTTAAACTGGCTGCTCAGATGCGAAACACTCGAATAGTTAAGCTTGTGGGCAATCTCCGTAAGACTGAGCCTTTTTCCGATAAGCAATTCTTTGGCATACTCAATTTTCTGAATAATAATAAAATTCTCAATCGAAGTAAAAGTAGCTTCCGAAAACAGGCTGGAAAGGTATCCATAGCTGTGATTCAATGCTTTTGCAATATGAATGGATGCTTTTACCGGAATAATATCGTTTGAAAAAACAAGCTTCACAATGGTATCTTTTATTTTCTGAACCAATGCATCCTTTTGGCTTTGAATAATTTCTATCCCATACTCTTCAAGATTTTTTTTAAATTCTTCGTGTTGATTTTGGGTTAAAGCTTCGTAAAATTCTACTTCTCCAAAGTTCAGCAGACGGTATTTCAGCCCGTGCTGCTTGAGTTTTTCATCCAATATTCTCTGACAAAGCGTATTGAAATCAAATTTAACATACATTTTCATCCTGTAGTAATCTCTTAAATGTTTAGGTAAATATAAATAATATATTTCATTAATTCGTGAAATAAATAAAATATATTATTTAAAACATAGCATAAACAAAAAATCCTTGCATTTTAGCAATGCAGGGATTTAAACACTAAGGATGAAAAAAAATATACTGATAAAAAGCATAAGCTTAAGACCAAGCATATGAATGTATTATTTATAAGCGATTTGGTTCTATTGCAAAGTTGACTAAAAAAAACATGTCACACATTATAGAATTACAATAAATTGTTATATAATTTTAAGTCATTTATTTGTGAAATAAAAACTCCATCAGGTAATCATCCATTACAAAACCGTTTCCGATGTCAAAAACTCCTTCGTCATAAACTGTATATCCTTGGGATTGGTAGAATTTTTTGGCAGAATTGTATTTATTTACATTTAAAATAATTCTAACATCCCCACTCTCCCGAACTTTTTCTTTCAAAAACTCTAATGCTCCTTTTCCTAAACCTTTACCTTTACTTTCAGGAACCAAATAAATTCTGTGAAGCTTTGTGGTTTCATTTTCATATCCGTTTTCGTACCCAATAAATCCTTCAAAAGAACGATTGTTTTCATCCTGAATTAAATAATAATGATAATTTGCTTGTTTTAAATGACTTTCAATTTCTTCAGCAGAATACATGGTAGACAACATATATTCCATCTGTTCAGCAGATAATATTTCAGCATAAGCATTCTCCCAGGATCTTCTTGCCAAATCCTGAATTAACGGAATATCATTTTTGGTGGCTTTTATAAATTTCATTGAATTTAAATATTTATTTTTTAACGCAAAGTTCGCAAAGATTTTCTTTAAATACTTCATGTTTTTAAGTTCACAAAGGCGTTTGACTACGTCGAATCTTCGATTTCACTCAGCAAAGGGGTTAATTAAAAAAGGTGAAAAGCATCTAAACTTCTCACCTTATTATGTTTAACTGTAAAGTTCACAATTCACTGCAAAGCAAATTGAGTATTGACATTTTAAATGTTCGCCATTTCAGCTTTAATTTTAGCATAAAGTCCTTCTGATGCTGGAACCAATGGAAGTCTTAAATAGTTTTTAATAATTCCCATTTCAGCCAAAATCACTTTAATTCCGCAAGGATTTCCTTCTGCGAAAATCAGTCTTGTGATTTCTACCAACTTGTTGTGGATCTCATACGCCTCATCAACTTTTCTATCAAAAGCTAACTGAACCATTGTTGAAAATTCTTTTGGATATGCCTGCCCGATTACAGAAATTACTCCTGCTCCACCTGCTAACGTTACGGGAAGTGTATATTCGTCATCTCCTGAAACTAAGTTAAAACCTTCCGGCTTCTTTCTCAGAATATCAAAATACTGTAAAATATTGGGTGCCGCTTCTTTAATTAGGAATAAATTCGGGAATTCTTTTGCTAAACGTAGCGTTGTTTCTGCTTCAATATTTTGTCCTGTTCTTGAAGGAACGTTATAAATAATGATATTTTTCCCTGTTGAAGCCAAAGCTTTGTAATGCTGATAAAGCCCTCCCTGATTGGGTTTGTTATAATACGGGGACACAGAAAGTACCGCTTCAAAAGCAGAAAGATCTGTCTCTTCAATCTGTTTCTTTACCTCAAGAGTATTATTTCCGCCAATCCCTAAAACCAAGGGAACACGTTTATTATTAACCTTAATGATATGCTCAACTACCTGTTTCTTCTCTTCAGCAGAAAGCGTCGCAGCTTCCGCTGTAGTTCCCAAAACAACTAAATAATTGGTTCCGTTTTCGATGTTGTAATTAACTAATTTTGTCAAACTGTCGAAATCTACGGATAAATCTTCATTAAAGGGTGTTACCAATGCAACACCTACTCCTTTTAAAATGCTCATCTGTTAGAATTATTTTTGTCAAATTTAATAATTTCGACTAAGAATTTCTAATAATTAATAATGTTTTATTATACATATAATTATATTTGCATATACTAAAAGATTTATGAAATCGCCATCACTTGATTCTTTATAAGGCACAGGGGGTAATCAGCGACAACATATCACCTTTATAAAAATAATTTGCTGTATATGAAAAATAAATTCTTGTTATTAGGAATTGCTCTGGCTGCACTTTCTGCTTGTAAAACGGCTTCTCCGTTGCAGGTGGCAAATGTTCAGACCCAGAAAAATATTTCTATTAATAATGAGCTAAAGAATGATGAGGAGTTTGCAAAAATTATTGAACCCTATAAGGAAAAATTAGACAGAGAAATGAACCAGAAGATCTCCCACACTAATGTAGACCTTACAAAACAGGGGGACAATAGTAATTTGGGCAATCTTTTAGCAGACTATACATTCGACGGAGCTGATGAATGGGCGAAAAAAAATCTTCAGAAAAATGTGGATGCCGCACTGATCAATATCGGGGGAATCCGTACCACGATCGGAAAAGGAGATATTCTACTGAAAAGTGTTTTTGAAGTAATGCCTTTCGAAAATGAAGTCATTATTGTAAAAATGAAAGGTTCGGATTTGCAGGGCTTGTATGATTATTATGCAAAAACTCAGGTGAATAATCCTGTATCTCATTTATACATTGAAACCAATAACGGACAACTCACCAAAACTTTAATTAATGGAAAAGCAGTAAATCCGGCTCAGGATTATTACATCGCAACGTCTGATTATTTGGCTTTGGGAGGTGACAATATGAAATTCTTCGCCAAAGGAGAATCTATTCCGACAGGAATTAAGTTAAGGGATCTTTTTATTGATTATTTCAAGAAAACTCCTGAAGTTGTTGTAAATAATGATGTTCGTTTAAATTTTATTGGTAAGAAATAATGGAGAGAAAAAGTTTTTTAAAAGCAATAGGTGGCGGAACTTTAGCAATGGCTTTAGCTCCCAATATGATGATGGCTGAACAATTAAATATTCTTGATTTAAAATCCGCAAATAAACTAACTATTCTTCATACCAACGACCAACACAGCAGAATAGAGCCATTTGATACAAGCTATACCAAAAATCCTAATCAGGGTGGTTTTGCGAGAAGGGCAAGCTTAATTCAGCAAATCAGAAATCAGGAATCCAATGTTTTGCTTCTTGATTCAGGTGATATTTTTCAAGGAACTCCTTACTTCAACTTTTTCGGAGGTGAGCTTGAGTTCAAATTAATGTCCATGATGAAGTATGATGCTTCAACGATGGGAAATCATGATTTTGACAATGGTTTGGACGGATTTTTAAAAGTTTTGCCGAATGCGCAGTTTCCTTTTATCTGTTCAAATTATGATTTTAAAAATACAGTCCTCGACGGAAAAACGTCTCAATATAAGATCTTCAATAAAAACGGAATCAAGGTTGGGCTTTTTGGTGTAGGAATTCAGCTGGATGGATTGGTGGGCAAAAAACAATACGGAGAAACTGTGTATTCAGATCCCGTTGAAGTAGCCCAACATTATTCTAACTTCCTAAAAAATGAACAAAAATGTGATCTTGTCATCTGCCTTTCGCACATCGGCTACGATTACAAAGACGAACCCAATAAAATAAGTGATAAAATCCTGGCTGCCAAAACAGAAAATATTGATATTATTTTAGGCGGACATACCCATACTTTTTTACCGGAACCACAGACATTTACCAACAGAGCAGGTAAAAATGTGTTGGTAAACCAAGTGGGATGGGCCGGACTTCTTTTGGGCAGAATAGATTTCTTCTTTGATACTAATAAAAATGTAAAACATATTTCCTGGAACAATCAGGTAATAGACAGCAGTATAATAGCATAAGCATGAAAAAACTCTCTTTAATTTCTCTTGGTATTTTGGCATCCCTGCAAATTGCAAATGCACAGACTATTTCTTCAAAAAAATGGGCAGATTTATTTTCCTACAATAATGTCTTGGCCATGAAAGAAGACAACGGAAAAATAGTTGCAGCAGCTGAAAACGGGATATTCTACTATACAATTTCAACAGGTGAAATTACCAAGCTGTCTAAAGCAAACGGCTTGCATGAGGTAAAAATTTCAGCATTCGATTACAATCCGCAGACAAAAATCGGATTGATTGGCTATCAGAATGGTTCTTTAGATGTAGTTACACCAGACGGAGTGACTTATGTTGTTGATATACCAATTGCAACGGGATACAATGGAAGTAAGAAAATCAATCATATTTCGATTACTGGAGACTTAGCCGTAATTTCTGTTGGATATGGTGTTTCTATATTTGATTTAAAGAAAAAAGAATTTAAAGATTCAGCATTTTTCATATCCGGCGGAGTTTATCAGGCTAGTAATGAAGCTACTATTTTAGGGAACAAAGTTTTCTCTGTAACCAATACCGGTTTAAAAACTCATGAAATGAATACTACTTTCCCGGTTTTCACAACATGGGCAACCGAAATGCCGGGCTCTTTTAAACATATTGATTCGGAGGGTGTATTAAGCTTTTCGTCGGCAACAACAGCATATCTATATAATGGTGGAACTCCTGTTGCACTTTCTCAGACCTTTACAGATGTTCATGATGTTGTGGTTAACAACAACAACATTATTGTTACAGATCTTAGCAGAGTGTATACATTTAATACAAGCGGTACATTTGGTAATGCTGTTGCTTTTGGAGAAGAATGTAATACGGCAACAACCATTGGAAGCAGTGTTTACGGAGGAACTATTCTATCGGGAATAAAAAATGAAAGCAGCAATACTTTTAAACCGGATGGCCCATACTTTAATTACGCTTATAAAATAAGTTTGTATGGTGATAATCAGATATTGGTTTCCAGCGGAGGAAGGGAAGGGAGATTTAATGTTCCAATTATTAATACAAAA
Source organism: Chryseobacterium arachidis (assembly GCF_900129245.1). GTDB lineage: Bacteria > Bacteroidota > Bacteroidia > Flavobacteriales > Weeksellaceae > Chryseobacterium > Chryseobacterium arachidis. The sequence continues at coordinate 243,904 of NZ_FQUT01000005.1, read as the reverse complement.
AATCCAGGATTCTATTTCTTCAACGGAATGGAATGGATCTATCCATCTTACTTCATAGGCAATACAACGTCGTTCAATATTTTGGATGTAGTTTCTGATCCTGCAGATCCAAATGACATTTTTTTCACTAATTATAATAATAATGTTGGACGTGGGATCTATAAGATGAAATATAATGCAAGCAGTAAAGATTTTGCATTTACTAAATACTATGATTTAGGAACAGATAGTCCAGTAACTAGACGTCCTGTAGGGCTTACTTTTGATGACTCCAATAATCTGTTTGCCTCGATCGCCTTTTCGGGAGAAGGTGCTGCCCTTGGCGCTTTAACTGCTGTCGGTGCATATGATAGAACGGCCGATAATTTTCTTATTTCTAATACTACTTCTTTATTTGGTGCCGCACAAAAACCTTTATATTATGAAGGATTATTATGGATGCCTATTCCCAGAATTAATAGTTTTATTGCTTATGATACAAAAAAAACTTTGAGTATATCAGATGATACCGCTTATATCCTAAACCAGTCAAATGGATTTGCAACAGCTTCGGGAGGAACAATTTCTGTAGCCATCGACAAATCAGGAGATGCGTGGATTGGTAGCGATATAGGATTGAGAGTTTTATCAAATGCTATTTCTGTAATTAAAACTCCTGCCGATGCAGTTGTTGAACCCATTATCATAGAACAAAACGGGCTTGGAGAAGAACTTTTCAGAGATTCGCAAATTTTGCAGATTGAGGTGGATGCGGGAGACCACAAATGGGTTTCTGTAGACGGCGGTGGTGTATATTATCTTTCTGCCGACGGCCAGCGAACCATTAAGCATTTTACCAAGGAAAACTCTCCGCTTCCGACAAACAGCATCACAGATATTAAGGTAGATAGAAAAACGGGGAAAGTATACTTCGTTTCCTATAGCGGAATTGTAACCTATCAGGGAGATGTGGCCGATGTTACTTCAGACTTTGGTAATGTTTTGGTATACCCGAATCCTGTTGTATACTCTAATTTTAAAGGGAAAGTTACCATTAAAGGTTTAGCAGAGGTTACCAATATCAGAATTGCCGATGCAGCCGGAAATGTCGTACATTCTGCTGTAGCAAGAGGCGGATATTATGAGTGGGATCTTAACAATCAGAGAGGAAAAAGAGTGGCTTCGGGAATCTATTTTGTATTAATGACTAACGAAGACGGCTCAGATAAAGCTACTGCAAAGATAGCGGTCGTAAATTAATGAATTCACAGAACGGATTTTTATTATCATACATAAAATACGGTGAAAATGATGCAGTTCTGCATTGTTTTACAGAAGAAGACGGGTTTCAGTCTTATTTTTTGAAAGGAATTTATGCCAAAAAAAATAAGAAAAAAGCCCTGCTTCTGCCGTTAAGCAAACTCAACTTTTCTTTAACCCCCTTAAAAGGCAACGGAATACAGACGATTTCCAAGTTTGAACTGGTAAAAAGTAACGATATTTATACAGATATCCGATGTAATACCGTTGTGTTTTTCATTTCAGATTTTCTGAATCACAACTTAAAATATGAGAACAAAAACCATCATATTTTCTTCTGTCTGGAAGAATTTATCAATGAACTGGAAAATGGAAATTACCAGTCACATTTAATTTTTTTAATTAAAATTTTAAAGATTCATGGAGTCGCACCATTAATTAACAACGGAAAATTCCTGAATCCGGAAACCGGAACATTTGCTTTAGAATCTACGCATCAGCTTTTTACAGAAGATATTTCCACCATCTGGAAAAGCATTCTTTCGATGGAAAACCCTTATAAAATAAAAATTTCAACATCGTTCAGGAAAGACTTTCTGGACAGTGTTTTGATATATTACCATTATCATATTACAGATTTCAAAACGCCTGGTTCATTGGAAGTTATCCAACAGATATTTGAATAATATTAAGTTGATAAATTCATTATTTTATTAAACTTAGCAAACTATTTGAACACTAAGCTCATCAATTTTTTAACTCCTAACTGTTTCTAATTTCTATAAAGTCGTGTCACTTATAAAAGCCCGCAGGATACCAACAACTAGCAACATAAACCTCATTATTTCGCATCCTCCGGCATTTCCGTTTCAGATTCTGCAATTTCCTTTTTAGAAAATCTCGGCATCAGAATTTTTGCAATTAATCCCGTCCATCCTGTCTGGTGCGATGCTCCTACTCCACGCCCGTTGTCTCCATGAAAATATTCGTAAAATAAAATATAATCCCTAAAATCGGGGTCGTTCTGAAATTTTGGATATTGCCCGTTGAAAGGGCGGTTTCCGTTTTCATCTTTTAAAAATAATTTAGATAACCTCTTGCTTAAACCGTCTGCAATCTGGTCCAGACTTGAGTAATTTCCGCTTCCGGTAGGATATTCAACCAGAAAATCTGGGCTGTAATAAAAGAAAAATCGCTGCAGACTTTCAATAATTAAAAAATTAACCGGAAACCAAATCGGGCCGCGCCAATTACTGTTTCCTCCAAACAATCCGCTGTCACTTTCGGCAGGAGTATATTTTACGGTATAATCTGTTCCGTTTAAATGTAAGTTGAATGAATTTTTTTCATATTCTTTCGACAGAGCTCGCACCCCAAATTCACTTAAAAACTGATTGGGATCTAACATTCTGCTCAATAATCTTTTCAAACGATGCCCGCGTAAAAGTGAAAGCAAATGCTTAGAATCCTCACCTTTTACTTCCCAATGCGAAACCAGAGCAGCTAATTCCGGTTTATTTTCTAACACCCAATTCATTCTTTTTTTGAAATTCGGAAGTTTTTCTATCATTTCATCATCAATGACTTCAACTGCAAACATCGGAATTAATCCAACAATTGTTCTAAGCTTTAAATACATGTGGTTACCGTCGCTGGATGCAAGAGCATCATAAAAAAATTCATCTTCTTCGTCCCAAAGGCTAAAACACTCATCCCCCATATTGTCGAGTGAATTCGCAATAGACAGGAAATGTTCAAAAAACTTCATTGCCATTTCTTCATACACATTGTTGTATAAAGCCAATTCCAATGCGATCCTCATCATATTGAGCGCAAACATTGCCATCCAGCTTGTCCCGTCCGATTGCTCCAGGTGTTCCCCATTAGGAAGTTTGGCATTACGGTCAAAGATCCCGATATTATCAAGCCCTAAAAAACCACCTTCAAAAATATTATTTCCGTTGTTATCTTTTTTATTCACCCACCATGTAAAATTCATCAGCAGCTTCTGGAAGGCACTTTCAAGGAATTCCAGATCAGGTTTATCTTTTAAATACTCATCAATTTTAAAAACTCTGAAAACCGCCCAGGCATGCACCGGTGGATTTACATCACTGAAATTCCATTCATAAGCGGGAAGTTGGCCATTGGGATGCATATACCATTCGAAAAGAAAAAGTTTGAGCTGATGCTTGGCAAAATCAGGATCAATTAATGAAAAACTTATGGTATGGAAAGCCAGATCCCAAGTCGCATACCATGGATATTCCCATTTATCCGGCATGGAAATAATATGTTCGTTGTTCAGATGCTTCCATTCATAATTCCGGATTTTTTCTCTGGATTTTGGTGGGCTGAGTTCTGTGGGATCACCTTTTAGCCATTTTTCAACGTTGTAATGATAAAACATCTTGTTCCAGAGCATTCCTGCAAAAGCCTGCCGCTGAACCAGTTTTTCATCATCTGTTTTAATACCGTTCTGGATTTCGGCGTAAAACTCATCAGCTTCATTTTGTCTTGAAGTAAAAATATCGTCAAAATCTTTGAAAGGCTTTTTCAAAGATTTGTCTGATATTCTGAATTCGAATGTCTTGGTTTCTTTAGGTTTAAAATTTTCATTGATGAAAAATGATGCTTTTGTTCCGAAATCTTTTGGATTAATAGCTTGAGAATTCCCGTTCATGACGAAATCATTAATCCCGTCTTTCTTAAATCTGGATCTGCTCGGACACTGATAAAGCCTTTCATTATGTGTTTCATTATCGCAAAAAAGAACTTTCTCGGATTCTTTCGCATAAATATTCCTGATTTCCAAATCCTTGTGATGAACATTAATGACATTGGCATCATCGGAACTCATCTGCGGTTTATACTCATCATACCCCCAATTCCAGGTATTTCGGAACCAAACTGTAGGAAGAATAACTAACGGTGCTTCATTTTCAGATTTATTAATGATTGTCAGTTTAACCAAAATATCACTTGGACTTTCTTTGGCGTATTCTATAAACAGGTCGAAATATTCATTTTGATCAAAAATTCCGGTGTCTATTAATTCATATTCGGTTTCTTCTTTGGTTCTTGTTGTATTGGTTTTTATTAAATCTTCGTAAGGAAATGCATTTTGAGGATATTTATACAGCATTTTCATGTACGAATGCGTTGGCGTAGAGTCTAAATAGTAAAAATATTCTTTCACGTCTTCTCCATGGTTTCCCTGCCCGTTTGTAAGTCCGAAGAACCGTTCCTTCACCATTTTATCTTTTTTATTCCAGAATCCAAAGGAAAAAACAAGCTTTTGAAGGTCATCACAAATTCCGCAGATTCCCTCCTCTCCCCAACGATAGGTTTTGGCTTCCGCAATGTCATGATTGGTGTAATTCCAGGCATCACCGTCTGCGCTATAATCTTCTCGCACCAATCCCCATTCGCGATTGCTTACATAGGGTCCCCATTTTTTCCAGGTGACATCGGAGAGTCTTTCTTTTTCTTTCATAATTTTTTATAAATGATGATTGATCAATGATATATGATTAAATATGAATTGCTTAATTTTTAAAAAACTTTGAGGTTTGATTGCGTATAGTTTTCATTCTGTTTGTCATCCGTAGGAATCTAAGCAAAGTTTTTTAAATTTATTTCCTCTGAATTAAGATAAACAAAGGCGCTTCGCTTATTTTTGAAATACAAGCTTTCTGAAGCTATTTAAAATTGACAAAGGGAACGAATTCAACCTTGATAACTGACTTTCAAAAGACTTTCTCTTCTTCTTCGACTGTTCTGCGCCCCGGATTGAACGGCCTGTCTGAGCTCTTTTTGTAAGCTTCGGTAAAAGCAAGGCACAAAAAAGCGAGTAGTGAGAGCCGGAAATGTGCGCCCAAAGCTTATCCTCCCGTGGAAAAACTTTCGAAAGTCGTCATTCCGCCATCCACGAAGATACTTGCTCCGGTGATGTAATCTGCCAGATCGCTTGCCAGAAATGCAGCCAGATTTCCGATGTCTTCCGGTTGCCCGATTCTGTTGTATGGAATTAAATTTAATAATGAATTCAAAGCCTCCGGAGTGCTCCAGGCGTCTTTATTAATTGGCGTCTGAATGGCTCCGGGACAGATGGAATTGACACGGATTTTATCGGCTCCATATTCCTGCGCCAATGTCTGCATCAGCATTTTAATCGCCCCTTTACTCGAAGCATAATTAGCATGCCCTGCCCAAGGAATAATCTCATGAACCGAACTGATGTGGATAATTTTTCCGCAGGCCACGGAGCGGGACGGATCGATTCCTCGGCGAAGAAATTCTTTGATGGCTTCTCTTGCACATAAAAACTGACCGGTAAGATTAATTCCGATAACAGTATTCCATTGGTCGATCGTCATTTCTGTGAATTTTGCATCTTTCTGAACTCCGGCATTGTTGATAAGAATATCAACTGTCCCAAATTGTGAAACCACATCCTGAAACATTTTCATGACCTGATCTTCTTTGGATACATCACATTGATACGTAATTCCGTTTCCGCCGGCGTCAGTAATTTCCTTTAAAACAGCCTTTGCTTCGTCAACTGAACGTTCTGAGGAATGATTGACAATGACTGTTGCACCTGCTGAGGCAATTGATTTGGCAATGCCTGAACCTATTCCGCTGGAAGCACCTGTGACCACGGCGACCTGATTATGCAATGAAATTTTCATACTTTATTATTTGATGTTATTCAAATTTAGCTGAAAGTTTCACGCCAAAGGCCAAAATTTTGAATTAAAAGTTTCTTAAAGTTTGATCGTGAATAAGTTTTGATTAAAGTGCGCCTCTAATGAATTGAAATACTGTTTTTTTCTCGCTGATTTTGCAGATTGCGTTGTTTTTTGTGATAAATCTTTCTTTGAAATTATCTTAAAGTTTTTTGAACATTAAATATTGTGGTCCGCTCCTCCCTATTCGGGTTTTTCCTTCGTAATGATAGCCGACTTTTAAGTATAATTCGTAAGCCAAAATATTGTTTTGATTAACGGCAAGCACAATTTCTTCACAATCACTGAAATTTTTGCGGACGAAATCATCAACCTGCATCATTGCTGCATTTCCAATACCTTTTCCCTGTAATTCAGGATTTATTGATAACGAACGAAGCAATGCAGAGTTTGGGTTATCCGTTAAATCGAATTTATCTTCTCCAAAATCTAACGTAAAAAATCCTGCCGGTTTCTCATCAAAAAAAATCGTGACAGCGAATTCTAAGCCCGTATTTCTTTCCGCCATTCGCTTTAATGCAAATTCGGCTGTGGAAGTATACTCCAATTGAAGTTCACTCAAAGTATACTGTACTCCGTGAAAATCTTTTTGTGTGAAAAATTTTAGGTTAATCATAGATTAATGATGATAAATATCTTCATACATAACCCCGGCACGGATCTCAACCGGCAATCTGTTTTCCTCCGGTACGATCGGACAATTGTAATCGTAGGCGTTGTAAGCACAATAAGGCTGATAAGATTTATTGAAATCCAGAATGATAGTATTTCCTTTAGGAACCGTTAAATCCATATACTTGCCACCACCATAGGTTTCTTTTTCATTTGTTGCATCACGGAAAGGCAGGAACAAATAATCTTTGTATTTCTTTTGTTTGATTAAATCTAAGCTTTGGTATAAGGTTAAAGTATAAGGTTTTCCGCCCAGCTCAAAAGTTACTTTACCATATTCTTTGTACACCTTTGTTTTTCCTGAAGATGTCGGAAGATCGAATGGCTTTGCATTTTCTGTTTTGACAAATTTAGCGGTCACTCTGTATTTCGAGTCGATCGGGAAAAATGGATGCTTTTTGAAATTCGTAAAATTATCTCCTCGTAACGGTGTTTCTTTGGGATTTAAATATTCTTCATTCAGTTCTTTCTGAAATTTTTCCACTTCCCTGATTTCTTTGGAAACCGTTTTTTGTGATAATGCCAATAATGGGATTATTAAAAATAGTAATATATATTTTTTCATAATTTTTGCCTTTCTCCAGCTGATTTTACACATTACTCAGATGTTTGCCTATGGCTTTCTAATAGGACTCGGAAATTTTTACCCGGTAAATATCGGATGAATTTCTTTTGATAGATTCTACAAAAAAACCACCTTCTTCAGGAATTACTTCTTTCAGATCAAAGCTTTTACAATCTTTCGGCAACCCGGAAAATACAAGGGTAAACCAAAAATCCTGCATAAAAGGGACAGGTGTCCAATTGGGGAAGATCGTAATATTTTCAGCATGAATCAGTTTACTCTTATGATCCGACTGATTGTCGAAAAGATAAGTGGTGTGCCAAATCCTGATCAGATTTCCTAAAAATGGGGATGCCGGAAAACAGCAATGTACAATAACCTGTTGCTCCTCTTCTACTTTTGCCTGAAGAGATTCTAATAATTCTTTTGCAATAATGGGCTTTACGAGCGTATCAGACATAATTCTGTTGTCAATAGTGAATGGTTAATTATTTTTTCAAATGTCAATTTTTAAAATTCACAATTAACCATTCACCTTTCACTTTTTTAATATTCCAGTTCTAATTTTTCTTTTGAGTAATTTCTTACTTTCTCAGTGAGTTCAGGGTTATCGGCTAATTTCTGTCCGTAAGACGGCACCATTTCCAATAATTTTTCTTTCCATTCGCCGTTAAGCTTTTCCGGGAAACATTTCTCAATAACGTTTAACATCGCATGCACCGCTGTTGAAGCACCTGGAGATGCCCCTAATAATGAAGCGATGGATCCTTTTTTATTCACTACCACTTCGGTTCCAAATTCGAGTTTTCCACCTTCTTTTTCATCTTTTTTGATGATCTGAACTCTTTGTCCGGCTACTTTCAGTTCCCAATCCTCTTCTTTTGCATCTTTAATAAATTCGCGTAAATGCTGAATTCTTTGCGCTTTGTTCATGGCTACCTGCTGAATAAGATATTTCGTTAAGGGCAAATTATGCCACCAAGCGCCAAACAGAGATCTTAGATTTTTAGTGTTCACACTTTCCGGCAAATCCAGATAACTTCCTTCTTTTAAGAATTTTGTTGAAAATCCGGCAAAAGGACCGAAAAGGAGCGCTTTTTTTCCATCAATAATTCTTAAATCCAAATGTGGAACAGACATTGGTGGCGCATCAACAGTCGCCTGTGTGTATACTTTAGCCTGATGCTTTTCCACCAGTTCCTGATTATGGGTAACCAGCCACTGTCCTGAAACCGGAAAACCTCCGTATCCTTCACTTTCTTTAATATCCGAACTATCCAGCAACGGTAATGCATAGCCGCCCGCTCCGATGAAAACAAAATCGGCCTTAACTTCCTGCTTGTGATTGTGAATTCTGTCTTTCACCTTCATTTCCCAGGTTCCGTCACTTTTAGGATCGATATCTTTTACTTCATGATACAGGAAAACTTCAACATTGGAATCTTCCAATAGGTGTCTTCCCATTTTTCTGGTTAAGATTCCGAAATTCACATCGGTTCCCATATCCATTTTGGTCGCCGCCATGACTTCAGACTGATTTCTTTTGCTCATCACCAAAGGAATCCATTCTCTTAATTTTTCATGATCTGTTGCGAATTCCATTCCTTTGAATAAAACGGATTCTGACATTTTATCGTGACGTTTTTTTAAATATTCCGCATCTTTTTCGCCAAATACCAAACTCATGTGCGGGCAGGAATTAATAAAATCCTTTGGTTCGCTAATGTATCCTTTCGCAATGAGATAAGACCAGAATTGTTTTGATATTTCAAACTGTTCGGCAATACTTTCAGCTTTGGAAATATCGATGCTTCCGTCCGGTTTTTCCGGAGTATAATTGAGCTCACAAAATGCTGAATGCCCTGTTCCTGCATTATTCCAGGCTGCCGTACTTTCTTTGGCAAACCTTCCCAGCCGTTCGAAAATGGCAATTTCAAGATTGGGATCAAACTCATGTAATAATGTAGCTAAAGTGGCACTCATAATTCCGCCACCTATTAGAACAACGTCGTATTTTGGTTTCGGCGTTCTGCTTGTAAGCGATTGTGACATAATGTAAATTTTGTTAGCTCAAAGTTCGGGAAAAGTTCTTAAAATCGTGATCGGTTTTACGATTTTAACATGTTGATTTTATCAAAAAATTTGATTTAAAAAATCTGTTGAATTTCTTTCGATTTTGAGACTTTCTTTGAGTTTATTTTTGGGGACGCAAAGTTTTTATTCTATCATTTCGTATTATTTTTAAAAAGCAAAGGCAAATAAATTTGCTCCGCGAAGCTTGAAGGACAGCCTAATTAAATTAAATTTTTATTTTTAATATTTCGTGGATTTTGCAGATAACGCAGATGTTTGTGAATATTTTGTCTAATGTTTAAAAAATGACTATAACCCTAGCCCGGATTGCAGCATTTGCCTGAGCTCATTTCATTGATTTTTGGTTGCGGCGGCAAAGCCGCCGCAACCAAAAATCAATGAAATAGCGAGTGCGGAAAGCCGGAAAAGCTTCAAAAAATTTACTGCTCTTTATAAAATAAAAAACATCAGCAGAAACCTACTGATGCTTATTTTTTATATTCAATTTTAAAATTAATCGAGCTTAGCCGTTAGTTTTTTGAATTGTTTCTCTGCATTTTTCCCTTCATATAAGATTCCGTAGATTGTGTCCACAATTGGAAGTTTTAATCCTTTTTCCTTTGAAGTTTTATAAATAGAGTCTGCAGCATAATACCCTTCTGCCACCATATTCATCGACTGAATTGCAGATTTCACGGTATATCCTTTCCCGATAAGGTTTCCTAAGCTTCTGTTTCTGGAAAATAATGAATAGGCTGTTACCAATAAATCCCCTAAATAAGCGCTTTGGTTAACATCTCTTGGTGCTTCATAAATGGCCTCAAGGAAAGTTTCCATTTCACGGATTGCATTCGAAACAAAAACTGCCGTAAAGTTGTCTCCGTAGCCTAAGCCGCTTGCAATTCCGGCTCCGATGGCAAATATATTTTTAAGAATCGCACTGTATTCGTTTCCTAGAATATCTTTGCTGGAATGCATTTTTATAAAGTCAGAATTGAAAATATCCAGTAATTTTTGGGAAACTTCATCTTCGACCGTTGCGATAGTTAGATAAGAAAGTCGCTCCATTGCTACCTCTTCTGCGTGACAAGGCCCCGCAATAACCGCCTGATTTCTGAAACCGATTTTGAATTCGTCTCTTAAATAATGTGCTACCACACCGTTTACCTTAGGGATAATTCCTTTGATTGCTGAAACGAAAATCTTGTCTTTATAATCACAAGTCATTTTATCCAAGGTATCGGAAAGATAAATGGAAGGAGTTGCCAAAACAATGACCTCACAAGCAGAAACCAACTCGTTGATATCCGTGGTCAGTTTTAAATTTTTAAGGTTAAAATTGACCGCTGTAAGATAAGTCGGGTTGTGACCTCTTTGCTCAATAGCCCCTTTTACATATTCGTTTCTCACACACCAATGTACAACCTTGCAGTTTTCTACAAGCATCTTGACAATGGCCGTCGCAAAACTTCCGCTTCCGACAACGCCTACCGCGACCTCATTTTTGCCTTTTTTCGGACTCGACTCTGTACCGGTTTTCTTTTTAGCCATAATAGAAATATGAACTGCAAATATATTAAAACAAAGATGGATGAAAAATATTTCACCTCATGATAAAACCAATTTTATATAAAATTAACGCTTCAACACAATTAAATATCTAATTAACCGTTAATTACAGAAATAACTAAAGTTTTGTTAAAAATAAGTCAGAAAGTTTATTTTTAATTAAATTTGTATGCTTAAAACCGTTTTTAATTTACTAAGAGAAGAAAAAATGAAGAAATTTCTAAGCAGCAAAAGGAACGTAAACACCCTTTTAGGGGTACTTTTATTAGTAGTTTTTGCGCAAGGCATTTTCATTGCCAAATTGTATTCTGAGAAAGACGACAAAAATTATGAAGTGAACCTTGTAAAAATAAACACTGAAAAAGACAGTGTAGATTACTTAAAAATGAAAACAGATCTTACCCTGGTAGATCAAACAGTCGCTCAGCTGAATTCTTTCCTTAAATCCAAGGATGTTTCTAATGAAAAGCTTACCGTTCTGAGCAAAGACAGTATTTCGAATTCTATTTATCTGGCCAAACAGGCCAATCGCTACAGCCAATATCTGATGGATCTTCAGAAAAAACTTTTACAGGTTCCTTTGGGAATGCCGACTGAAGGTTATATTTCCTCTAACTTCGGGATCAGAAAAAATCCGATTCCTTTTAAAACAGTTTTGGCTGGTGTAAAAACCGGGACTAAGTCTGAAGCAAAACCGGAAGTTGCTGTTGCTGCTGCTCCAAAGCCGGAAGTAAAAGCTGCGCCTATTGAAAAGATCATTGAAATGACAGACAGCTACGGAAACAAAAGAGAGGTAAAAGTAATGGTAACGCCTAAAGCTGCACCAGTTGCTGCCGCTCCGGCTGCTAATTCACCGTCAAAAGCTGTTGCATCCAATACAGGAAAACCTGCAGAGAAAAATAATTCGCCTGCTGAAGCCGATCAGATGCAGTTTCACAAAGGATTGGATATTGCAGTGCCTTTCGGGTCTGATGTAGTGGCTACCGCAGCAGGAACTGTAATTTTCTCCGGACAAAAAGGTGGCTATGGAAACTGTGTCATTGTTTCTCACGGAAATGGTTTGGCAACACTTTACGGACATTTGTCCCAATTGGTCGCTAAAACCAATGATAAGGTAAAAGTAGGACAGATCATTGCAAAATCCGGAAATTCAGGACGCTCTACAGGGCCTCACCTTCATTACGAGGTGCATAAAAATAATGCTCCGGTGAATCCGAGATTATTCATGAGTTTATAAGTTGATTAAATAAAAAAGTATCGGGGGCTCGTCTTTGACGAGCCCCCGATACTTTTTAAGCACATATAAGAATTAATAAGCCGCCGTAAAACGCTCTCTGATATGATTGTTCTGCTCCAGTTCATCCACCAAAGCTACTGCAACATCTTCTACAGAAAGGATACTTCTTCCCTCTTCATTAAATACAGGATTTTCCAAAGCCGTTCTATATTTTCCAACTCTCACTCCTGCAGTTCCCTGATGCATTTCAATGGCAGGGCTGAAGAATGTCCAGTCTAACGTTTTGTTTTCTTTAATTTTATTCAAATAATCTCTTGCTGCCGTTGCTCCCGGTTTAATTTCTGCCGGAAAATCCGAACCGTCTACCAATTGGCTGCCATCAATATAAAGGCTTCCTGCTCCACCAACTGTAATAAATCTTTTAACACCCGACTGTTCAACCGCTTTTTCGATATTAACCGAACCATTTAGAAAATCATCATATAAATTAGGATTTGTCCAGCCTGCATTGAAAGAACTGATCACCGCATCATTTCCTTTTAAAGCTTCTGCCAATTCATCAACATTGTTTACATCAACGCTTTTTGCCGTTACTTTTTCGTTTTGTTGAACTTTTGAAACATCTCTTACAATCGCTTCTACCTCATATCCTCTGTTTACTAATTCATTAACGACCTGTGTTCCCACAAATCCCGTTGCACCGATTACTGCTACTTTTTTCATACTTTATTTATTTAAAATTAAATTGTAATAATTTTTGTTACATTTTCACCTAAAAAAATTTACTTGAATTGATCGGTAAATTCTTTTAACGATTTATTTCCTAAAAAATTTAAAACCATTTGATCCGTTTCCGAGAATAATGTATTCAGATGCTCATTAATTTCTCTTCCTACCGTACACGCAGGATTCGGATTATTATTTTTCTTACCTAAAACTTCCGTATTCTTCACCGCCAGATAAATTTCTGAAATACTGATAGCATCAGAACTTTTTGCCAACCGGCTTCCTCCTTCTTTCCCTTGTCTGCTGATAATAAGCCCGGCTTCTCTTAAAACACTTAATTCTTTACGAACAATCACCGGATTAATATTAATGCTCCCCGCCATCCATTCGGAGGTGAGCCATTCCTGCGGACTTTCCGCCAATAAAGTCATAATATGTATTGCCGTGGCAAATCTCGTATTGTTCATTGTAATTACACTGCAAATATAGACAGATTTTTTAATGTAACAAATTTTATTACAGTTAAATTTTTCTTAAAGAATTAATTTGTCCAAATCTAATAATAAATAATTGATATTCTGATTAATCGTTCTGGTTGCCGACTGCATCTGGTTCAGCATGGCGGCACGGTTATGAAGGTCATCAGCACGATAAAGACCGCCATCACTGAAAATAACAGATCCATCAGCCGCTTTTGCATTATTATCAAACTGGAAATGAAGCCATCTTTTTTTAATGCTTTGGATGATCGGAATGCCATCCTTATTAGAAAATTTTCTTTCCGTATACATATACCATACAAATGGCGGAAAATTTGGAGATTGCAGCTTTTCGTTCCAAATGTCTCTTAACAAATTTCTCTGATGAATAAATTCAACTTTTTTTCCTTTTGGATTTAAAGTTGCCAAACCAAAACCTGCCCCAAGAGCACCCCCTCCGATATCAATCGCACTGCTCCATGCATCATCTTTTACAATTCCGCCGGCAATCGAAGCGGCAGCTCCTGCAACGATGGAATATAAAATCAGCTTGTTATTTCTGGAGTCATTTAAGTTATCTACATAGTTACCGATTTGTGCCACCCTTTCACCTTCACAGTCGAATTCTGCTGCAACGGCATCCAGCTCCGTTAAAGCAATCGTTATTTTACTGTTGATTTTGCTTTTCAGCTGTAAAACTTTTACCTGGGACTCAAGGGAGGTACTTTTTTTGAGCTCCATGATCTGATGAACTTCATCCAGATTATCCAAAGCATTTAAAATTAAAATACTCTGATCGGAAAAAATGGCCGTCAAATCTTTATTAGCCGCAATAATAGAATCTGAATTGTAAGACGGGATTTTGTTATCATAATTGTATTTAAAAGGAGCTTTGCAGTAACTGTCTTTCAACGTAAGAATATTCTGATTAATCACCTGATTTTTCTTTGAAACACAAGAGATGAACAATCCTAAGAAAGCAAAAAAGTAAAGTAGTTTTTTCATGTGTTTATATTTCTTATCTATCATTCGAAATAGGATGAAAAATCTAATCTTGCACATAGATTCCTTCTTTCGTCGGAACTACATCACGCTTATAATTTCAACCTTTACTTAAATAAAAAAAACGCTCATTTAGCTTAATACTAATATACACAAATAAAAAAATTTACCTGGAGAACAGGTAAATTTTTAAGCTATTTTTAAGGATAGAATTATTTTTTGATATCCAGCAATTCAACTTCAAAAATAAGGGTAGAATTTGGCCCGATCTCCTTGCTGATCTGCTGATCTCCATACGCCAGATGCGGAGGAATAATCAATCTCCACTTACTGCCGACAGGCATGAGCTGAAGAGCTTCCGTCCATCCTGCAATTACCCTGTTTAAAGGAAATGAAGCCGGAGTTCCTCTTTTTACGGAACTGTCGAAAACTTTTCCGGTAATCGTTGTCCCGTGATAGTGGCATTTTACAGTAGATTTCGGACCCGGCTTATCGCCATCACCTTCTGTAATAATTTCATACTGCAAACCGCTCGGCAACTGAACTACAGATTCTCTTTTTCCGTATTCTGCCATATATTCCTGACCGTCTTTCAGGTTTTTTTCTGCCTGCTCTTTTTTACGTTTAAATAACAAATCTGCTACTCCCATAATTGATATTTTTTACAAAGATAAGATTTTTACAGATGGAAGTTGAAAGCCTGTAATGAAGTTTTTAGGAAAAAAATTAAAAAAACACAGTCTTAGATGTAATATATGTAAACATTTAATCTGTTTTATAAAGTAAATTCAAAGAAGTTTAATATTACGTTAACACAATTCTCGCAACTTGGCGTTATAATTGAATTTTAAAAACTAAATGCCAAATCCGATAAAATATAATAAGAAATACGATAAGCTGACTGATGAGGAAAGAGAACTTCTTGAGATCAACAAAAAAAGCATTGCCGACTTTGTGGAACAGTCAACCTCCATCAGTGATATCGATTATGCTACCCGAAATGCCCATGCAAAAACTTACGCCGTCGCAAAAGGCGAGTTCGTTATTGATAAAAATGTGCCTGAAGAACTTCAACCGTTTTTTGATAAAGAAAAATATGATCTGACAATTCGTTTTTCGAATGCGCATCTCAAAATTAATAAAAATAAAAAAGATCTTCCGGCTTACGGATTTTCTGTAAAGATTAAAGATGAGAACGGAAATTTACTGGCGAATTATCCATTGGTTAATTTTCCTTTATTTCCGATCAATTCAGTGAGTACTTTTCTGAAACTGTTTACTTCCGTCAATCGTTTTTATGTAAAAAAATGGAGTTCTTTTTCATTAATGATCCAGATTTTAAAAATTATGCCTTCGATTTTTACGGGCTCTTTTTTAAAGAATATCATTAAATTAATCAGTAAAAGAAATGATTTTATTTTATCCTTTGATTTCCATTCTGTCGGAGCTTATAAACTGGGCGAAAATATGATGAAAATTAAACTTAAGCCCAGATCTATTGAGAGACATTTCGGTAAAAAATTAAAGGTAAAAAACTCTATTAAAAGTTACTTTAAAACCCATAATTTCACAGCCGATGTCTTAATACAGCTTTGCTATGATTTAAAAGACCAGCCCATCAATAAACTGAATGTGGAATGGAAAAACTCCCCTTACATCAAGATCGGTGAAGTAAAAATTGACAAAAACGGACTTCTGAATCCCGCTTCATGTGACAACGAAATGCTCTCTTTTAATCCGTTTGAAAGCAAAATTTTCTTTCAGCCTGTAGGAAAGATTCAGAAGCTGCGGGATGAGGCGTATAAGGTTTCTATACAGACGAGGCGAAAGATGAATAAGCTGTTGAAATACAATAAGTAGATTATAGTGAATGGTGAATTTTGTTGACGCGTCAATGGTGAACCTTTTATAGTTTTATGTTTGAGGTTTGCTATGAGTGTCATTTTGATGAAAGGAGAATCTGTTTTAACACAAAGTCTGCGAAGTTTTCTTTGAAATGATTGAGAATATTTTTCGTTCGCAAAGGCATTTAGCTCAACTAATGATTATTATGAAGACTAAACATCATATTTGTTATTCTGTAGAAATCTATGGTTGAATATTTACGTAATTTTTTTAACTATACTTAGATTACTAAAGAATGGCAAACTGTTTGGCTATCTTACTGTTGAAAAAACACAACCGTTTCCCTAGCCGCGATTGGAGCAATTGTTTGAGCTCATTTTTTTGATTTCTGGCGGCGCGGCAAAGCCGCGCCGCCAGAAATCAAAAAAATAGCGAGTGCGGAAAGCGCGAAATAGCTCCTAAAAATTTAACAAAACTTAAATAAAAAAGGCTCTACAATTTGCAAAGCCTTTCTATTTTTAATGAAAATTGATATTATTCTTCAATTTTTTCTTTTTCCTCATCTTTTTTATCAGGGAAAATCAATGAAAGAATTACTGAGATTACCAATACTCCACCCACGATTCCTAATGAAACCGGTGATGAAATATGAATCCAGGGTGCAATAAGCATTTTTACCCCGATGAAAGACAGGATAACCGCCAATCCGTAAGGTAATTTGCTGAACATGTAAATGAAATTCGCCAGCAGAAAATACAAGGATCTTAGTCCTAAGATTGCAAAGATATTTGATGTATAAAGGATAAACGGATCGTTTGAAATCGCAAAGATTGCAGGAATAGAATCTACCGCAAAAAGAACGTCTGTAAACTCAATTACTCCCACCACCACTAATAAAGGTGTTGCCATTTTGATCCCGTTCTGAATGGTGAAGAATTTATCTCCGTCGTAATTATCAGAAACTTTCCAGAAACTTTTGATCAGCTTTGCTCCGGCCGTATTGCTGTAGTCTTCGTCGTCATCGTCGTCTCCGCCTCCCCAAGATTTGATTCCGGCATAAACAAGGAACAACCCGAAAAGAGCCATTACGATATTGATCTGAACTGCTTTTCCGAAAATATTCATCTCAGGTAAATACGTTAGATTAATCAATCCGATTCCGGCAAAAATAAAGACTGCTCTGAAAATTAGAGCTCCGATAATTCCCCAGAAAAGAACTTTATGATGAAGATATTTCGGAACTTTAAAAAATCCGAAAACTAAGATGAATACGAATAAATTATCCACCGAAAGTGCTTTCTCCACCCAATACGCAGCCTGATATTGTGTAAACTTCTCTATGGCAATCGAGTGGCTGTTCGGGCCTAAATCTGAATTATACACCCAATACACAACTCCCGAAAACACCATAGACAGCGAAATCCAGACAATTGACCAGATAGTAGCTTCTTTGGAAGAAACTTCATGACTTTTTTTGTTGAAAACCCCTAAGTCAAGGAGCAACATGATAACCACCGTTATCGCAAATCCCCAAACCAGACCGGGATGAAGATCTAAAATACTTGTATTTTGTCCCACTTTTAAATGTGTTTATTATATGATAAAAGCAATAGATGTACAGGGTACAAGTATTGCTAATCTATTATTATTTTGATTTGTAACTTCTTACAAATATTTCTGCTTTACAGTTTCAATTGTTTCCTGCAATTTTCTGTCTGCGGTGGGATCTCCGATTGCATTGAACTTCCATTCGTTGTTTCTCTTGTAGAAAACTCCCATTACCATCGCAACGTGACCTTTAAAAGATGCGTCGTTGGCAATATCATATTTAGCGAAAACTTCCCTTACGTTCGTTGGCGTTCCTTCGTAAATTCTGATCGATGCGAAAGGAATGGTTCCGAAATCCTGACCTTTGTAGCTGTTTAAAACCAAAGCAACGTGCTCAACATTAGGTTCAAGGTTACTGAAATCTATAGTGATTACCTCATTGTCAAGACCGTCGTCACCGTTAACATCCCCTGTTAAATCGTCGCCGCTGTGTCTTACAGCACCGTTTCTTGATTTTAGGTTTCCGAAATAAATGATTTCCGTTGCGTTTTTGTTAGAATCGTATAAAATACAGCTCCCGTCTAAGTCTACGGCTTCTCTGGTAACACCTCCGAAAAATCCTTTTTTCTCAATCGCTCCCCAGTTGATTCCTACGCAAGCCTGAGAAAGTGTGGTCCCGTTTTCCTTTGTCAGGTTAATTCTTTGACCTTTTTGTAAGTTAATAGCCATCTTTTTATGTTTATATTATTATTTTGTTTTTGGTAAAGCAATTTTCGCTTTAGTTGTTATTTAAATTTAAATTCAGCATGGCGCGGAGAATATTGGTTTCTTCATTGATGTCGAATATTTTACTCATGACGTCTGTATTTTCGAGGTTTTTAATATAATCCTTCAATACAGCAGTCACCTGCTCGGGCAATACTTTTTTCCTTTCGTTCATTGATTCTTCCAGCTGCTCATTTTTTCTTCTCAGCTGATTGACAATCGTTCCCTGGTTTGATGCGTTGGGTGTTGTATCCAGTTTTTCCATTTTTTCAGGATCTATTAAATACATTTTTTTTCCTTCAATATCAAAGATAAAATGATCGTCGGACTGGAAAACTTTAAATAATTCATATTCATTTCCCGTAATCACATAGCCACAGACAAAACGAACTTTAAAACTCTGAATATTAAGCCTTCCCAGCAATTTCCGCTCTATCTGATACTCCATGTACTGATATGCCGGAAATGAGCCACCCTTAAGCAATTCTTCATCAACATTCGATCTGTAAAACTCTGCTGCATATTTTTTATGGAAATACAAAACATTGTCCCAGTTTAAACGGAATTTGTCTTCCGTAAGATCATGATACAGATTTTTAAGCTGATTAGAAAAAATACCGCTGTACATTTTCCGGTCTGTTTCAAAGCCATCTATCCGCTTTTCTTCAAAACCCGAAATATATTTATTATTAACATCAATTTCGTTGATAACCGCCAGCATTTCATTTTCCTTCTGTCTTTTAATCTTCGTAAGAAGTTCAATGAGACTGTCGGTATACTGCAGATGAAAAAGTTCGAGCTTGCTGTAATCCAATTCCTTATTTCCCTGAAAAAGATTGTGTATAACATCGGTTTTAATATAAATCGAAATTATATCTCCATTTTCAAAAAAATTCGCCAGAAGTTTAAGTTTAGTTAATCTTCTTTTGCTCTGAGATAGTATGTTTACAGCATCATCGTTCACCTTTTATCCCGCTATTATCCTCTTACGTTTGCTTTTAATTCGTGTTCCAGAGTCATCAGATCCTGATCTAGTTTTCTTCTTCCTTCTGCGCCTTGTTTCTGGATTTGTTTCACTTCGTTTAATGTACTGATCAGCTTTGCCGTAGTTTCTCTCAACACGTCAACAGAAACAATCGTCTGTTCGTTTGCTCTTGCTACGTTCACTGAATTTTGCCCCAAACGTTCTGCATTTTTTCTTAAAATTTCTTCCGTTGTAGCCGAAACTTTTTGCTGAATTTCGATACTTTGCTGTTGTCTGTACATCGCAACAGCCAGTGAAAGCTGATTTTTCCAAAGCGGCAGCGTTGTTGTCAAAATGGTTTGTGCTTTTTCTGCAATCGAAACGTTGTTGTTCTGTACCAATCTGATCTGCGGAAGCGACTGCATCATGATTAAACGAACCACTTTAAGATCCGCCAATCTTCTGTCTAATCTCGCGATAAAATCTCTCTTATCCGCAATCTGATAATCCTGGAATTCCTGAGTGTTGGCCTCCATGTGAGCCAATTCTGCTCCGGCCTTTTCCATTCTAATGTTTCCGATGATGACCAGTTCTTCGATTTGCTTAATTGCGTTTACATTACTTTCAAAAATAGTCTGTAAAACCGCATTATCTTTTGTTGAAGTAATGATTCCTGCATTTACTTTATAAGCAATCTGATCGATATTGTTGATAATTTTATCATATTTGGCAAATAAATTCTCGATCTGCGTCATTACACTTTTCATGAAAGGTAATTTGCTTAAAAAACTTTTGAATTTATTTTGATTTAATTCTTCAACATCTACATAATTCAGTTCTACGAGTAAATTATTAATCAATTCACCTACTTCACCGGAATTTGATCTTCTTACATTTCCTAAGAAACTGTCACTTTGGTTCGATAATGTTCTCTGAAGATCTGCTCCGAAATTTACGATCGATCCAGGATTGGTTTCGTCGATAGAATCTGCAAGAACTTCGTATTTTTGTCTCTCTTCCGACTGTAATTGTGTAAGATTTACATTCCCTTCTCTGTCCACAAGCGGTGCGGGTGGCATACTTGGCGTTGCCGGTGTCGGCGGCGTCATTGGAGTTGGTTCGAATGTCTTTAAAGGTTCAATAGATCCAAGTGGATCAATCGGTTGATTTTCTTGATTATCCATGGTAAATTATTGATAAATTGATACAAATTTTTCAAGACCTTCTCTTTGTCCGCTTCCTACTGCTTCGAATTTCCATTCTCCGTTTCTGTTGTAGATTCTTCCGAATTCCACTGCTGTTTCGATAGAGAAATCTTCGTCTAATTCGTACTTCAGGATTTCTTCGTTCGTATCTGTATTGAAAATTCTGATAAAAGAATTTCTCACCTGTCCGAAGTTCTGTCTTCTTGCATCAGCTTCGTGAATTGTTACCACAACAGTGATTTCTTTTACCGCATCGTCTATTTTAGTTAAATCGATTTTAATTTGTTCATCGTCACCCGATCCTTCTCCGGTAAGATTATCTCCCGTGTGAATCACCGCTTTATCCGGAGATTCAAGATTATTGTAAAAAATGAAGTGATTATCAGAAATTAACTTTTTATTTTCACCTAATAAAAATAATGATGCATCAAGGTCAAAAGCCGTTCCTGTAGATGTATTATTGATATCCCATCCTAAACCTACTGTAAATTTAGGGGCATTTATATTTTCTCTCTGTCCTTTCTGTAAGTTAATAGCCATAATATAATTCGGTTTGTGTTAAAGTGTTTATATTGTTTTCGTATTCTTTTATTAAATGATAATTGTTACTGATTGCCAGTTCTAAAAGCTGATCCAGCTGCTCTTTTTTTACTTTAGACGAAAGATAATCAAATTTACTTGATTCTAAGGCCAAAATATATTTTACAATCCTTGTATTAAATTCAAAATTCGGTTTCACCATTACTTCTGCAATGTGTTCAACGTTTTTCACTGCATAATAATTGAAAAAGTTTTCAATCTTTGGATCCAACTCAAAATTCATCAGTTCAGCGTAATACATGAATAAAAATTCTCCATCCACTTGGTATTCCTGTAAAATTTTGTTTACCGTGTATTCGTGGCTGCCCGTAATTTTGATATCGTCTATAAAAATACAAAGTTTTCCTCTCAAAAAATCTTTATCAAGATAATAAGTATCGTTGGCAATCAAATTTTTACGATCTTCGAAGCTTAAATTTCCGTAATCTGTCGTGTAAGTATGATTTCTGTTGATTTTCGACAAAATACTAGATTTTTTCCCTTTCTGAAACAGATAAAAATCCAGATGCTTTTTAAAGTAAAAACATAGAAAATTAGAAGCCGTAGGAATCGCCATGTAAGGACTTGGCAATACCACAATGTCTTTATCTGTATTTAAAATTTGTTCGTGTTCAGAAACAAATCCTTCGAATAATTCTTTCGCAAATTTCTCAGCATACGACTTATCGCCATACTTGAAATAGCTGTATTCCTCGGGCGAAAAAGTGAATTCATCCGCCGAATGAATGTGATGTAAGCTGTACCTTTTGTTCATATTATATTTTGTGTTTAAGTAAGTGTGCATTGAAACCAAAATCTTTTGCGCCTTTATAATCAGCAATCGGATTGTCACCAACGTGTAAGATCTGTTTTAAATCCAAATCCTGATTTTTAATTAAATTTTTCACCTCCTGAAATATCTGTGGATTTGGTTTTGAGCAATTGATTTCATCAGAATAAATATGAAAATCAATGTACTGATCGAGGTTTTCATTAATCAAAAATTTTCTCATCGTTTTTCCTTTGATAAAACCTGTATTGCTCAGAATATTAATCGTCTTTCCCTGATTTTTAATTTCATCGAAAAACTGGTGCAAATTTTCGAAAATCACAACGGGTTTGTATTCCAAAAACAAGTCTTCGCTTTTTTGATAAAACTCGTTTAATTGATCTTTATTCAATTGTTTTAAATCTACTTCCAAAGCATTTAAGATCAATAAATAAATTTCAAAAGTGTCTACATTACCTCCAATCACCTCATTAATAGTATTGCAAAGATCATCATAATATTTTACGACTTTCGCAACTTCATCAATCGGTTTTTTAACATCAAAAAATGAGGAGAACAGCTCAACTCTTTTTGCTTTAAATTCAGGATGAGATTTTATTAAAGTAAGCCACAAATCAAAAGAAAAATGTGAGTGATTGTGGATGTCTATATCTGTTTTCAAAATGGTTGAGTTAAAAGTTTTATTTAGCTTATGTCTTGAAAAAGATTTTTAAATGGTTACTGTTTCCTTTCATCAATTCGTGTTTAAAATTTGTCTATTCATCCCAAAGATAGAATTTTTAAATTAATGTGTAAATGTAGTTTGTTGTTTTAAGATATTTTTATGATTTTCCTTAGTCTGAATTTAATATTTGATGGCGGAAAATTCTTTTTTTAAACGCAAAGTCCGCAAAGATTTTTTTTAAAATTATTGGGCATATTTTTCGTTCGCAAAGGCGTTTCACTCAGCCAAGGCGTTCCGCTATCATTTGCTGAATATAAACCGAGGTTTTTATTTCTTCGATTTTTCGGTCGTTTAAAAAAATTAAAAAAAGTTTTTGTCGTTAAAATATTTTTTCTAATTTCGCAACCGATTAAGAATCAACAATGTCAACAAAAATGATAAATATTATAACTTTAAGCAATCCTATCAGAGCTGTGTACTTTGGTAGCACTAAATATTTATCTGAATAAAGATCGACCTTATAAAACAAAAAATATAACGAAGGCCTATCTGTTCAGATAGGTCTTTTTTGCTACCCTACTTTCAGCTTTTCAATTATTCGAAAAGGTTATCTGATATTTTTCACGAAAATAAAATTCAATTTCTTACAAAAACGAAACGTAAGGACAAAAAATTTTTGTACCTAAAATTCAGAATAGACCTTAAAAATCAACAATTTAAATTAAACAAAATGAAATACAACACACGAAATATAGGGATCATAGCACACGTCGATGCAGGAAAAACAACTTTAACGGAAAGATTGCTGTATTACACAGGAATGATCCATAAAATCGGAAATGTAGATGAAGGAAATACTACAATGGATAAAGATATTCAGGAGAAAAACCGAGGAATTACGATCTCATCTGCTGCGATTTCCACACAATGGAAAAAGGATGGTAACATTTTCAATATCAACATTATCGACACGCCGGGACATATTGATTTTGCGGTGGAAGTTGAACGGTCTTTAAGAGTTTTAGACAGCGTTGTTGCGGTTTTCTGCGCTTCTTCGGGAGTTCAGCCACAAACGGAAAATGTCTGGTTCCAAGCCGAGAAACATGGAATTTCCAAGATTTGTTTTATCAATAAAATGGACAGAATCGGAGCCGATTTCTTTGCTGTTTTAAATGAAATTAAAACCAAACTGGATGCAGTTCCTTTGGCTTTGCAAATTCCGATAGGTTCTGAAGATCAATTTGAAGGCGTTATCGATTTAATCAAACAAAAAGCTTTGTATTGGATTGATGAAAACGGAGAAACAATTGTAGAGAAAGATATTCCTGAAAATTATCAATCTGAAGCCAATGAATGGAGAATGAAATTAATGGAAACATTAGCCGAATTCGACGAAAAGTTTTTTGAATATTTCCTTGATTCTGAAACTCAAATTTCTGAGGAAATGATTTTTGAAGCGATACAAAGAACTTGTCAGTCAAGAAGTTTAGTTCCAGTTTTATGCGGTTCTGCGTTTAAAAACAAAGGCGTTCAACCTTTACTTGATGCAATTGTAAGCTATCTTCCTGCTCCGAATCAATTAGCTTCTATCAAAGGAAAAGATGTGAGAACGGAAGAAACAATAGAGTTTGAAAGAAATGAAGAAGAAACTTTTTCTGGATTGGTTTTCAAGGTTGTGATCGATAAACACATGGGTAAACTTTCGATGTTGAGAATTTATTCCGGAAAGATAAAATCCGGTGACACAGTTCAGAATGTGAGAACAGGTGAAAGTTTCAGGATTTCAAGGATTTTACAGATGCAGTCGGACAAAACGTTAACGATTGAAGAAGGAAAAGCGGGAGATATCGTTGCTTTAACGGGAATAAAAGATGCGAAAACAGGAGATTCT
Source organism: Chryseobacterium arachidis (assembly GCF_900129245.1). Lineage (GTDB taxonomy): Bacteria > Bacteroidota > Bacteroidia > Flavobacteriales > Weeksellaceae > Chryseobacterium > Chryseobacterium arachidis. The sequence goes on along the minus strand of NZ_FQUT01000005.1, from coordinate 219,340 downwards.
TTATCATCTATTGAACAATCTGTTTTACTTGAATCTATTACGATTCCAGCTCCGGTGATCCGAGTTTCGATTGAACCGAAAACGAATGCTGATGAAAAATCTTTCGGATTGGTTTTAGCAAAAATTCAGGAAGAAGATCCATCATTGGTTGTTGAAAGAGACAAACAAACAGGAGAAACTTTGCTGAGCGGTTTGGGGGAATTGCATCTTGAAGTGACTTTAGAAAAAATCCGGTTGAATCATGGAATTGAAATCAATCAAGGAAAACCTAAAGTTTCGTATAAGGAAATTTTAACGGAAACCAGAAGACACAGAGAAAAACTTTCCAAACAAAATGGCGGAAGCGGACAATTTGCTGATATTACTTTTGAAATCGGACCTCGAGAAGATAATGAAATGGGGTTGGAATTCATTAATCAAATTAAAGGTGGTGTGATTCCGAGTGAATTTATTCCGTCTGTCGAGAAAGGTTTCAGAGAAGCAATGGAAAACGGAGCTTTAAGCGGAAATCCTTTGGAAAGTATGAAAGTTACTCTTTTGGATGGTTCGACGCACTCTGAAGATTCCAAAGCTTATGATTTTGAAATGGCTGCAAGAGACGGTTTTAGATCGGTTGCAAAAAATTGTAAACCGAAATTATTAGAACCGATCATGCAGGTTGAAATTCAAAGTATTGACGAATACACGGGAGTTGTAACCGCCGACATCAACAAACGAAGAGGAATTATCACTTCGATTGATGAAAAATCAGGAAGAAAAATTTTCACCGCGGAAGTTCCTTTGGCTTCTACTTTCGGATATATTTCTGATCTGAGAACGTTGACGAGCGGTAGAGCTTCGATCAGCATGAAATTGTCGCACTATGCTTTGGTGCCTGATTTCATAGCAAATACATTAGTGACCTAAAAAACGAGGGCTGTAAATTTTATTTTGCAGTCCTTGTTTGGGTTATAGAGGTGAATTGTGAATTTTTATCTCGCAGATTTTGCTGATTGCGCAGATCTTTTTCTTTGTCAGGAATTATACGAATTTTCACGAATGTCTAACAAAAATTTATTTTCCCGCAGATTGCACGGATTTCACAGATGTTGCGTAATATTTTTAAACTTTCATCATCAAACTTCAAAAGACTTGCTTTCTCACGGATCTTGTAATTTTTTTGAGATTGCTTCGTCGCTTCGCTCCTCGCAATGACGTACAACACACTAAAACTCTACAACTCTCAAACACTCCTTCCCTCTTACTTCTCGGGCATTACCTTATAAGTCGGGTCTTCCTGAATGTTCACTTCAATGACAGCTTCGGCATTTTTCAGCATTTTAATGGAATCTTCGCTGAGATGTTTTAAATGAAGTTTTTTATTAAGCTGACTGTATTTTTTTGATAATTTGTCTACGGCATCAATGGCACTCATATCTACAATTCGGCTTTCTTTAAAATCTATTATGACGTCGTTTGGATCATTTATCGGATCGAATTTATCTGTAAATGCTGTAACAGAACCAAAGAATAATGGTCCGGAAATTTCGTAATATTTAATACCATTTTCATCAATATACTTTCTTGCACGAATCCTTTTCGCATTATCCCAGGCAAAAACCAATGCTGAAATAATCACTCCTACTAAAACAGCTAACGCTAAATTGTGAAGGACAATCGTAATTAAAGCTACCGTAATTCCGACAAAAATATCGGATTTTGGCATTTTATTGACAATTCGAATCGAAACCCACTGAAAAGTACTGATTGCAACCATCATCATGACCCCAACCAAAGCCGCCATTGGAATTTTTTCGATAAAAGGCGCTCCGACTAAAATGATGATTAAAATTGTAATGGATGCAATAATTCCGGAAAGTCTGGCTCTTGAACCTGCATTCAGATTAACCAAAGTTTGGGCAACCATTGCACATCCACCCATTCCACCGAAGAAACCGTTGGTAATATTGGCTAAGCCTTGAGCAATAGATTCTTTATTGGCACTTCCTTTTGAGTTTGTGATTTCATCAACCATTGATAAGGTTAATAAAGATTCTATTAATCCGACTCCCGCCATAATTAAGGCGTAAGGAAAAATAATCTGTAAAGTTTCTAATGAAAAAGGGATACTCGGAATGTGAAAACTTGGAAGATTTCCGCTGATGTGAGCAATGTCTGCAACCGTTTTCGTATTAATACCGAAACCTACAACGACTCCGGAGATTATTAAAATTGCGACCAAAGATGCCGGAACTACTTTTGTAATCTTTGGAAAAAAGTAAACAATGACGATCGTGAATGCGGTAAGTCCTGCCATTATATATAAGGAAGAACCTTGCAGCCAGCTTGTTGTTCCACTAGCATCCGTGATTTTAAATTGTTCGACCTGTGCCATAAAAATAATGACTGCCAAACCATTCAGGAAACCGTACATGACTGGTTGTGGAATTAATCTTACAAATTTTCCGAGTTTAAAAGCTCCGACCAATATCTGAAAAACACCCGCGAGAAGAACGGTTGCGAAGAGATATTCTACACCGTGAGTTTTTATCAAAGCAATTAAAACAACAATCGTCGCCCCTGCTCCGCCGGAAACCATTCCGGGACGTCCTCCAAAAATTGCGGTGACCAATCCCATCATGAAGGCTGCATATAAGCCAATGAGAGGAGAAAGTCCGGCAAGAATAGCAAACGAAAGTGACTCGGGAATCATTGTCATTGCAACAGTAAGCCCCGCTAAAATTTCGTTTTTATAATTGATTTTCTTAGAGAAGTCGAATAAGGCGATCGTATTTTTCATGAACTGCAAAGATATGGACTTTGGAAATCTTTATCGAATATTTATATACTCAAGATAGCCACGAAATCTAATTTTAAAATACTTCCTTCAGATCTTTCATCAATAATGATCTTTTTCCAGCAAAATAACATATACCACACTTTTAATCAAAAATCATATTTTTAAAAAATTCATTCATATATTCTTTCCGGATAATTGATTTTTATTTATATTTGAGAGAATTGAGCGAATTATTTTCGTTAAACATTATTCAAATTTGTAATTAATTCATCATTTCCAGAATACTTATTTTATCTTTTTTAATTAAATATTTTAATTAAAGTTTTTAAACTGTACAAAGCTTACATTATGTTATATAAAGAAATACATATCGGAAAATTCATCAAAGAACGTGTGGATGAAATGGAAATCAGCAAAGAAAGAGTATGCAGTTTTCTGAAAAAAGACGAAGAGGCTGTTGAGCAAATGTATCAAAGCTCAACCATAGACACGGGTCTCCTGTTGAGATTTTCAAAATTACTGGAATACGATTTTTTTAGAATTTACAGTTCACATTTAATTTTATATTCACCACCATCGGCCGTAGATAAAGGAAAAAACAATAAATCGGAGAGCATTCCTTTTTTCAGAAAAAATATTTATACTCAGGAAATTAAGGATTTTATCATCGGGAAGATACAATCTGGTGAGATGACGCTTAGTGAGATCATCAAAGAATATTCAATTCCTAAAAGTACCCTTCACCGCTGGCTTCAAAAAATTTAACCTGAATTTTATGCGCCCCAATTATACAAAAATTTATCAGGATATGCTGAAAGAAAAAGCTCCTGAAAAACTAGAAGACCCGAAGATTCAACGTTTGATAAAAAAGTTGAAGACGACAGAAGATATCCTGAACTTTAATGATTTGGTTTTTACGCCATCCAAAGAAAGTTCACACAATAATCAAAAATTGAGAATATACGATAAAAAGACCATTCTCAAATTGTTGGATTATCAAAAGAAACATGAGCTTTCCATCAGTTTTATGTCTAAAAAATATAAAATAAGCAGGACGACCATCAGCCGTTGGAAAAGACTTTTTGCAGAAGATCAGGATAACCCTGCGGAAAAAAATTAACAAAAAAATCCGGTCATTAGAATTGACCGGATTTTTTTGAAGATAAAAACGAGAAAAATACGGGGCTACGTCTTGCCGGAGTCGAACCGGATAGCCTTGCCGGAGATACCGGCTTCGCTATTCCTCCCCTTTAAATGGTGACGAAGTAACTTTTCTCTGCGACACTTTTATTTAAAAAAACAAGGCAACAACCAAAAAGCGTAATGTCGTGCTCTAACCAACTGAGCTACTTTTCCTATTTAGATTTTGTGTTTTTGAATTGTGGAAAAGGCGGGACTCGAACCCGCGACCCCGTCGTGATGAGCGAAGTAACGCTATTCTACGGCACTTGTTTATATTTTAAATTTCTTCTTCGGCAATACATGTTTTTACAATCGGACTTACCGTTGTTCCTTTTGGATAATAATTCATACCAAAACTTGACCAGCCGGAAGACCAGTAGAGCATCATTTCTTTAAGATAGGGAACATCTTTGGTTTCATCAAATTTGAAATTTTCATTAAAAATTTCTTGTATTTCAGGCAATACCTCAGGATAAAACATTTGATCTTCTTCATCAAAAACATCTTCATAAATATCAAGATGACTTCCGATCTCATTCAGCAAATAAGTTCTGAAATCCCAACCCATTACAATGATATCTGAACCCCAACTGGAAATTATCGGGTTCCATTTTAAATTATCATCACCGACTACGAAGCGATGACTGTAAATTGGCAGAAGTTGTGGGATTTTAGAAAACCACTCCTGAAAAATCTTTTCCCTTTCTTCTTTGGATCCAGGTTTTTTCCCCCATGATTTCAGCCAAACCTGATTTCCTCCTTCAACATCCGAATAAAACCAGTCCGAAAGACCATGAAGCCTTTCCCTAATTTCCTGTTCATCTTTCAACCAATTGTAAAACCATGTGCATTCTTCAAAAATCACCTCATTATTTTCACCATCATATTCTATAATTTCTTTCCTGTCAACAGCATGAAGGATTTTTAAGAATTCTTTGTGTTCATTATTAAATTTTACACCATATTTTTGTTCAACTTCATCAATCTGTTGCTCCGTAAGAGGCTGCCATTTTGCACCATAAAATTCATGCTCGCGCCAGTCTTCGCTCGCCCATAGCTTTTCTGTACGTTCTTTCACCCAGTATAAGAAATCAGTTAAATTTTCAGGTATAATCATTGTATTACAGGATTTTAATTTTTTGTATATAAAAAACAGATAAGGTAAAAGGCGAAAAAGGTATTTGTGCTCTTTTCAGAGCGCCGCTCTTACCCGATTTGGGCAGTGAGCCGGCAATTCTACATCTGCGAGAGACTTGCGCTTTCTTACGAAAACTTTTGCCCAGTTGGTTTTCAACCCAACCTCACTAGTTCGGTCACCCGAATTTCGCTACCTTAGGACCGTTATAGTTACGAAGTAACCCTTCTCTACGACACTTATCTGTTAGTTTTTTTTAATTAAAAAAGAGGCAAAAGACGAGAAAACCTTTAATATAAATCATTTCTGATTTATTCTGGAGTCGAACCAACATCATAAGATTAACCGAAGTAAGTTTTCTCTAACGGCACTCTTTGTTTTTATCAAGGTAATTTTCGTACAGACACTTATAGCTTGCATCTTACCATTAGACGACTGTTTTTACAGGCAGGATTCGAACCTGCATCTTAAGCGTGGACGAAGCATTTCTATACTACGACACTTGACATATTCTTTAAATTTTTAATGAAAAAGAGGCAAAAGGCGAAAAGACAGACATGCACCCGATCCTTACTGTTATTCAGGAAATTGCACTTTTTCTTAGATTTTTGACGTCTAAATTCTGCCTCGAAGTAAGCCTTTTCTACGGCACTCTTTTATTTTTTTAAATCAAGGTAAAAAATTATAGAATCCAATATTTGCTCTACCGTCTGAGCTACTTTTCCTTAGAAAAGACAGGACTCGAACCTGCGACCCAATGATTAACAATCGAAGTATGATTCTAAGACGACACTTGATTTTTTATATGTTTAAATACTATTTTTTTTAAAGTACAAGGCAAAGATTGATAAAAGCTGTCTTAAAACTCGTCTTGCCACTCGACCACACCTTTCGGCGAAAGGATTCGAACCTTTGTAAAATCGAAGTAACTTTTATCCACGGCACTTGTAGAATAATTTTTAAAATCGAGCAATGTTTAAAAAGAGATTATGTTTCAATGGTAAGTAGAAGTAACTCTTTTTTACGGCATCGATTATTTTTAAGTAAGGTGAAAAATCAAATAGAGACTTGACTGCGACGTGATAGCCCATTACACCATCCTGAATTTTCAGGAGCAGGATTCGAACCTGCAAAACCGCCCTTTAAACGAAGTAATTCTATTTAACAACACTTACTTTTTAAGTTTTTATGGTTATTGTTTTTGTTGAAGCAAAATTATTACTTCAGTGCGCATTCTTTTTACGCAGTTAAAATTTATTTAAAGAATAATGAATCTAATAATTCATAAAGTTTAACAATTCCTAAAAACGGAAGTAAAATAATTCCTCCAATAAGTAAGAGAAAACCAACTCTGCTAAAAAAATTATCTTTAGATTCAGCATAATTTCCTTTTTCTCTTTTTTTAGGTTTAAAATCAGGAACGTGTTTAGTTCTTTTAAAACTGTCTGATTCCAATTCATTCAAAATATTTTTCGAGTGCTCTGAAAGCCTATTTTTATCTCCACGAAAAACAATATCTTTTAAAATAGCATTTCCTGAATTACTTAAAGAATTTCTATAAATTTCAACAGCTTCTTTCATTTCAAAATTCTGAGGTTCTGATAAAATCCAAAATTTCCCGGCTTCATCTTTAAATCCAGAATCATAATAGATTTGTGCCAATTTCTCTCTCAATGAAATATCATCCGGAAACTGATTGATCATATTTCTCAATCTATCGCAGGCTTTTTTCTTTCTGCCATCCTTAAGATCCTGTTCAATTCTATAGAACATATTTCCCATGATTATCTTTTTTAATTAAAAAAACCAAGTAACAATTTTAAGAGTTTTGAATGTTTTCAAATTGGAAGTCTGACGATGAAACTCTTAGGATAACGACATTGGTTAGTGTAAACCGAGCAATCCAGCGAAAAGACTCTTGTTCAAGTGGAAATCGAAGGAATTCTTTTCTTACAGCATCGGTTATTTTTCACTAATTATTTTTTCTTAGTAAAATTTGTCTCATATTTTTCAAAATCAAATGGGGCAAAAAAAGTACTCCAATCTCCCCAATCTGGGCTTTCATCAATATCTCCTGACAAAATTTCAATACAATTATCTTCTTCTAGAAGTACAGTTTGCTTATTAAGATAATATTTTTTTATTAGTTCAACTAAACTTTTCAAATCATCAGATTTAAAGCCAAAAATTGTTACAACAAAATTATTTAATTGCATCTGATTAGATGAGAATTCAAACCTAACAGTATCTTTATCTATACAATTTAGGTCTGATAAAATCGGATATATATTTATAACTTTCATTTTTCATCTAATATCTAAAGCAGTGCCCTTTACAGCACTACTTTTTTTATCATTGCTACCGCTGATTTTCGGTCTTCCAAAGCATTAAGTACATCGAAAATTTTGTCGGACCAACCTGCGATAAGATATACATCATTTTTTCTGACATCTAATGGTTGTCTTCCGTAACCTGCCAAATCAAAAATATACAATTTTGCATCCGGGTTGAAACTTTTGTATTGATTCCACGAATTTTCGAAAGAATTTCTACCACCGTTGCTATCCCAAAGCTGAGTATCTGTAAACAACATTACTTTGTCCACTTTTTCGTTTCTTCTGATCAAATCATCAATCACCAGATAACCGTTTGTGGAATAACCAACTTCACCTTCTCTTTTATAGAATGCATCTACGTTCGTCAGAATACCGTTTTTAGGCATCGGAACTCTCTTCCAGGTGTCACCGAACATACCTGTAATCACGTTTTTGCATTGTGACTGCAGCATCATCGACATCAGCAAACCGATATCATATAACAATACTTTAGATTTCGGAGAAACTGGATGTTGCATCGAACCGGATACGTCTGCCGCGATCACCACCGAAGTATCGAAACCAAAACCTTTGATGTTTTTTGCACTCACCATTACCGCATCTTCCAATGCTTCCAAGATTGATGATAAATAAGGCGAATCGATCGTTTTCAATTCTCTATACGCCGACAAAAATCTGAATGGCAATTGTTTTGAATTTCTCACGGCTTTTTCATCCGACAAATAATTGCACACCTTGTTCATCGCTTCCGGAGAAACGTTGGCTTCCAAAATATTTCTAAGATTTCGCAAAGTCGCCATATAACCCAATTTGTTGCTGAAAATCAGTTCTTCCCATTTGTTTTTGAAAGCTAATTTTCTTTCTGCATCATCGGCAAATTTTGTCTGACCTAAAACCGAAAGTTCAACTTCCCAAGTATACGGAGTTTCTAACGAATCGTTGACAATTTTGTTGAAAATGGCTTGTTGATTTTCATCTTTTGCTTTCGGGTGAACTAAAAACAAAGCATCTTTCAAAGTTACTTCCGCTTTTCTATTGTATTTTGCGAACTGGTATTCATCAAATTTATTGAATGATTTTACCAGACCTTTTTGGATTTGTTTTGAAAGTTTATTCAATTTTTTCAAATCTGTTCTTTCGTTTGCCAATTGGTAATATGCCAATAGTTCTGTTATTTCATCTGCTCTTTGGATGACTCCGTCAACAGTTCTGCTTACCAAGTCTGTACCTGAAGTCTGTTTTGCCAATTCGGTTGTCAAAACCAATGGAATCGAGCGCAAATACATATCTTTTCTTACATAAACCGCCAGTTTTGCAACAAACTCAGGGTCGTTTTTCTGAATCAGAGACTGGATTCTCGCCAATCTGTCATTTCCTTTTTCATAAGTTGCGTTTGATAATCCTGTTGTAACAACAGCACTGTACAATTCTTCTGCAGGCGTCATAGTGTAAGCCTTTGCACCTTCGTAGTTCGTTACTACTTTATTCTCTTTTCTTAAAAAATTAAATTTCATGGTTACTGTTTTTTAGTTAAACATTTTGGAGGATTATCACTTCCTCTCTGATTTCTGATGCAAAGTAAGGAGGATTTTACGCAATGTTTTTGCGTAGTGAAAATTTTGTGAAAAAGTTTTATTTTTTTGTTGGAAAATCGCAAAGGCGCTAAGTTTTTCTTTTTTTGATGCTGTTTTTAAGGCGCAAGGATTTTTATCTGCGATAAAAATTTTTGTTATGTTATCTTTAAGAAAAACATGGTGATGAAGAATGTAAAAAAAATATTCACAAAGTTTGTCATTCCGTAGAAATCTAAATTATTTTTTAATGGCAGAGATTCCACGCTCCACTCCGTTCCGCTCTGAATGACAAACATACCGCTAAACCAACAACCATCAACCAGTACCCAAATACAATTTGTCTATTATTCATTTTAAATAAGGAAATTACTCATTAGGAGTTTTTAAAAATCCGTTGTTTAGCTTTGTCTCATTAAAATTTTAAACTATGATTAAAGGATTATATGAAACTCATGTTCAGGTAAGCAACTTGGAAAACGCAATAGAATTTTACACAAAAGTATTGGGATTGGAATTTGCTCACAAAGATGAAACCCGTCCGATTGCATTTTTATGGATTGGAAAAAACAAAGAATCAATGTTGGGTTTGTGGGAACAGAAAGAAAATTTGCAGACCAGACATTTCGCTTTTACAGCCGATAAAGAAGATATTTTAAATTATTCCGTTGAATTTTTGAACAATAAAAATTTAAAACCATATAATTTTTTGAAAGACGGAAGCTTTCAGCCAATGGTTTTCGGGTGGATGCCCGCTTTAGCAATTTATTTTAATGATCCGGATGGAAATCAACTGGAATTTATCGCAGTTTTGGAAGGAGAAGGAAAACCGGAATTGGGTGTGCTTTCTTATGAGAAATGGCTGGTGAAAAATAAAATCTGATCTCAAATTAGATCAGATTTCTGTTGCACATCATTTGATTAATTAATCGGATTACCATCCGATTCTATGGTAAATCGTCCCTTCGGGACTCTTTTAATTTAAAAACAAGACAGGCTTTGCTTTTGCAAAACCCATCTCTATAATGATAGTTATTAGTTTCTATTTTGTGAAGATTTCTTTCAATTGAGAAACGATGTTGCTGTTCCCTGAAACGGTGATATCTCCAATTTTATCGGCGATTTTCTCCATGTATTCCATTTCTTTCAGCTTCCAAAGCACTTCGTTTTCTTCCATTAATTTCGCTGTGTTCAGCAAACTTCTTGTGGAAGCGGTTTCTTCACGTCTCATAATGCTGTTTGCCTGAGCTTTTTTCTCGGCGATCAAAACCTGATTCATGATTTCCTTCATTTCACCTGTCAAGATCACGTCTCTGATTCCTGCATCGGAAGCTTTCAAACCTAATTCTTCAGCTTTATTTCCAAGATTTTCGAGGATTTCTTTTCCTACAGAATCTTTTTTTACAAGCAATTCATCCAACGTCAATGCTCCAACGAATTCACGCAAAGCCAGTTGCATCAGAATATACAATTGCTTATCGTATTCTTTATTTTCCATCAATGCTTTTTCGATGTTTTCAACCTGAAAACGTACATAGAAATTGATACGAAGCATCGCTTTATCTTTCGTCAACAATTCCTGCCCTGCAATTTCCATTTGCTGCATTCTTACATAAACAGATTTTACATCGATGGAAATTTCGTTATTCCAGAAGTAGTAGGTTCCGGCTTCAAGAGTTTTTATTAATTTTCCGTCAATTAACAGTAATCCTTTATGTTGATTGGAAACAATAAATTTTCTTACATAATTTCTCAATCTAACATTTTCCAAGATCGTCTTCGAAATATCTTCTGTAATCTCAACCTTCATCAAATTCACTCTTTCAAATTCTCGGTCTATAATATCTACCCAAAATGCATACTGACCTACGTTTAATACATCTTTTAAACTTCCGTTTTCATATAGCAAGATGATTTCCCCGTCTTTCACCTCTATAATTTTCAAAAAATCTTTAATCGGTTCAGATTTTATCAAAACAGTTGCGTTTTCATGGGATCCGAACTGTGATTTTATTTCATAGTTTGGATCTACGATTTTAATTTCAATAGAAGATTCATTATTCCAGAAAGAGTAAATACCACTTTCTAAAACCTGACTCAATTTTCCGTCAATTAATAGCAAACCTTTATAGTGAGATGGCACTACAAACTTTCTTACCAAACTTTTTACTTTCATATTTTCCAAAACTGTCTTGGAAATTTCTTGCGGAATCTCAACTTTCGTTAAGTCGATTTTTTGAAACTCTCTGTTCAAAATTCCTTTCCAGAAAGCGTATTGACCAACACTCAGAACTTCTTTGAAAATTCCGTTTTCGTACACCAGAACGATTTCACCGTCTTTTACTTCAACGATTTCCAATAGAGATTTCAGGCTTTCATTTTTCAATAAAAGATTAAGATCAGTATCCGATTTAAACAAAGATTTCATATCATAAATTTCCACAGATTTGTTTCCAAACATCCAGAAATTACCTTCTCTTAAAATCTCAATCAGGTTTCCGTTTCTGAAAACCAAACCTGTTTCATACGCTTTAATTTGTACATTCTTTATCATCATTTTTTATTTTAAATGGTTATTAATTTCAATTAAAAAGGAAAAACCGAGATTCTTTCTTCCAAAAAATGGCGGAAGTAAAGGATTTCAGAAAAATTCATTGAGTTCGGAATCTTATTTTCAAAATTATTTCTAAATGTTCAGATCTTGGGCGTGTCCCTTGCATTGGCTTTTCCAACAGCTCGGGTCGCTACGTTCACTCCTACTCCTCGTTCATCGCTTTCGCTCTTCACTGCGGGGTATCCGTTACCATCGCTCACGCAGACGATCGTCCTTTTTAGAAATTCATCCAAGAATTATTGATTCTTCGTCTCCATTTCATCTCAGAAAATATCTTTTCTTACAGGCTTTTTCAAAATGTTGATTCAACAACTGAAAAAAATCCCAGACTTTTCCATGAACATTTTTAATGAGAATATTCAAAACTCTAATAAAAAAATAGATTTTGAGTCTATTTTCAACCTACATTAGAAGTGTAGTGCTCTGACCAAACTGAGCTATCCCGTGCATAACGAGAGTGGGATTCGAACCCACGCATAAATCTACTGTTCTACCATTTGAACTATATCCCTTTTCAACAGATAGAAGGATTCGAACCTTCAACCAATAGAGTCGGACGAGATTTTTGGAAAACCTCGAAACCTTCAGGTTAAGCTGAACAGAACGAAATCATGTTTCTCAACAAATTCTTCTGCAATAGTGCTATACAGAAACACCCAACAAGACCTGCCTGATATTTTGACTAAAATCTGTTTTTCAAAATTTTAGTGTTGTTTTATTTTGATGATGCAAAGTAAAAACAGAATTGCGCAATGATTTTGCGCTGTTTTTTTTATTTTTATTAATTTTCTTTTGTCATTGCGAACTGAAAGTGAAGCAATCTCAGTGTAAATAATAGATTGCTTCGTCGCTTCTCTCCTCGCAATGACAGGATTGGAAAATAAAAAAACTTCCTCTTCAAAAGGAAGTCATTATTACATTTTTAAATTACTAAATTATTACATTATCGTTGCAAGCACCAATGCAAAATTTTAGCAATATTCTTAGCATCATCCACACCTCTGTGATGCGTACCTTCAAGTTTGAGATTCAGTTCTCCTAAAGCTCTTGCCATCCCGACACTTTTACGAACTGTCGGATGCAATTCTCCGAACAAAGTTTTCACGTTAATATGATCGTCACTTAAAGGATAATCGATATTGAATCTTCTTGCCTGATTTTGAAGCATATTCAAATCGTAGTTTCCATAGCTTGCCCAGGTCAGATCTTCAGAATCGTATTCTACTCTTAGAATATCTAATGCGTCTTCTAACAAAACGCCTTCATCATCAAGCATTTGTTGTGTGATGGAAGTCAGTTCCGTACAAAACGGACTCACTTTTGAAAATTGAGGTTTTACTAAAATCCCCTCATTTTGTGAAATCTTACCGGTTTTTGCATCCATAATGCAAACCCCGATTTCTATGATTTCACTTTCCTGACCTCTCGGCGGTCGGTCATTCCAACACGTAGCTTCGAGGTCTATAATTAATATTTTATCTGTTGTTTTCATTTGTTTAAAAAATTTAATATTTGAAGCTGGAAGTTTGAAGCTGGAGGCTGGAAGTAAATTTCGCACTGCAAAAACTTCCCGCTTCCATCATCTATCTTCCTGACCAAATTATTACCTCAAAATTTCCCTCAAAATTTTGGCGGCGTTGTAAGCATCGTCTGCTCCGCTATGATGACTGCCTTCAAAATCCATGTTCATATAATTCAGGGCTCTTTTTAAGCCCATCATTTTATAATGCCCGATGTAATTTTTGAATTGATACATCACATTGATATAATTTTCGGAAAAAGGATTTTCAATTCCGAGATAATCGCATTGTTCTACGATTTGCTCTTTATCAAAGTTTCCAAAACCTGCCCAAGTAAGCTGAGCTGAATGATATTCATCTCTTATTTTTTCACAGGCTTCTTCAAAATAAATTCCTTTTTCTTCAATTAATTGCGGGGTAATTCCCGTGAGATTTGTACAAAATTTATTAATTTTAGACCTTTCGGGAATTACATAAATGCTTTGTTTCTTGGAAATTGCTTGTGTTGTTCTGTTCAATTCGCAAATTCCTATTTCTATAATATCGGTTTTTTGTCCTCTGGGAATTTTATCATTTTCCCAACATGTGGCTTCCAAATCGATAATTACGATTTCGTTTGTTGTTTTCATTTTTACATTTTTATTCTATTCATTTTTCATTCATCTGCATTTGTTTTCTAATGTGGGAGAAGAAGCGGGAAGAAATACCCAAAAGAAGAATTATTTTAACTGATAAAGTTGTGCAAAGTTACAATAGTCAGTGCGCATTCTATTTACGCAGTTAAAAAATAATTTCAAAAAACTCCCCGAAGGGAGCAATTTTTAATTTCTTGGCGCAAACGGTGGCGTCCATTTTTTCTTTTTCATGATTTCCTTGACTTCTTCGTAAGAAACCGGGTAAAAATTATGACAATCTACGCCGACATCGAAGCTCAGAGCCATTTCATCATCGGGTAATGTTCCGTGTGAATGACCGTAAAGTTGCCAAACTCCTCGATGCGAACCGTTCCAGGTTCTCATGGCATAATGAAAAAGAATAATTTTCTGTTTACGAGCAGCCGCCTCTTCATCTTCTATATACAGTTCATGATAATCTTTAATCCATTCAAATCTGTCTGGAACTCTGAGTGCAGAATATTCGTGATTACCTTTTATTAAATGAATTTTACCATTCAATTTATCCAAAATATCTTTTGTGACATCCGGTTTTCCTAAACTTACATCGCCTAAATGGTAGACAATATCATCCTTGCCGATCCTTTCATTCCATCTTTTGATGAGCTCTTCATTCATGTGTTCCAAAGACTCAAAAGGTCTTTCGGAAAATTTTATAATATTTTCGTGACCAAAATGGTGGTCTGCTGTGAAAAATATATTTGGTTTCATTTTTTAATTGTTTTTTTAACTGTAAAAAGTTCTGATTTTTCATGATGTTGTCATTCTGACACAGCCTGAAGGGATGCGAACGAAGTTCAAAGAATCTGAATATAACTTTTTGGAGATTCTTCACTCCACTTCGTTACGTTCTGAATGACAACTACACGCATAATTAATAACTTTTTTGCAGTTTTAGTTTAATAAATATTAATTCGTTAAGGTGTAATCACCATCCACAAATCTTTTAAATCCGGAATGTGAGTTGTAATCAGTGATGAATTCTGTCCGGAATTCTCCTGTACTTCCTTAGAACCCCACTCACCACGTTGTCTGTAAGGAATAACTTCCGCCCAAACTGCCTTTGAAGGATCTATCGCCAATAAAGCTGCCACAGTGTCGTGAAGTGCCTTTTCTTTGAGCTCCACTGCTTTAAGAAACAACTTCAATCCTTTATTGTCATTTTGAAACGGAATCAACATTTCTGTATCTTTTTTCGTAAAAACCGCAGCATGACATACATTTTTACTGATCAATCGTCTTTCAGTCATTGGTATTGATAGCAACTTTTCGGCAGCCAATGGATTTCCATTCAGGTTGAATGTCGCACAGGTAAGCTTCCCGTCAAATTTTTCCAATCGATTTTCTTTTGGAACAATATTATCTCCTGCAAAACCGCCTTGACAAAACCAACGATCGAAGAAAACTCCGGTTTGCCACAAAGCATGAGGGTTTGTAAGTGCTGCTCCTGTCAATAGAGTACAATCGGGAAATTGACGAAGTGTTTCAGTCATAATATTTGCTGCGGTATCATCTGCTTCCGAGTCCTCAAATTTTCCAACCCAGCTTCGGTAAAAACCCGAAACACGGCTTGCTGAAGATTTTGGAGTTCCGGCTCCAATGCGGACATCTTCCCTGTCCAGAATTTGCAAGACACGTCTTACAAAACCTATCTGATCTTTTCCTCCCGGATGTATCGAAACGCTTGCCAGATGAACCTTCGGATGCGTTGCCAAAATAGCCAGCGTCATAGAATCATCAGGATCAGCCGTTTCCATATCAAAATGAAAAGGTATTTTAAATTGCATGATTATTTTTAGTTTTTTAATTTTAGTTTAATAAATATTTTTAATTAATTTCCTCGAAACGCTTTATAAAAAGTCGCTTCAATTTCCAGTTTATCGCTTTCGACATATCTTCTTGAAAAATGAATTGGGATTGCTTCTTTCACCTCACATTCATTCATGATTTTTCCGGATGCAGACGCAAAACTGTGATAATTCAGCTTTGCAAATTCCTGATCTTCATCTTTATAAAATGTTTCGATGTAAACCATATCCGCTTCTTTGAAAACCGTTTTAATTTTTTCATAATTGTCTTTACAAACAGCATGATCCATAATAACACCTAGTTTATAGCCTGCATTTTTTGTCAGTAAATAAAATAAATCTGAAGCTTTGTAAACCGTTTCTTCAATCTGAATTTCTTTGTCGGAATCGTTATTTTCATAAGCTTTCTTCAATTCGCTTATCCATTTTCCTTTTTTGAATTCGGAACCGCTTTCATTGAAAGACACTGAATCTTTTTCCCTAAATAAATAAGCAATGGAATCTGTTTTGTGATTGAGAATTGCGAAGTCAACATCTACATATTCATCTTCAAAAAGGAAATTCTGAGTTTTTATCAATTCAAGTTTCCAGTGTGGGGGATGAAGTTGATAAACATTAATTTCTTCTTTTGAAACAATTTCTCTAATCTCATATTCAATCGCATTTTCATCAATTAAATTCCAAGTGTAAGATTTTAATCTGGCTTCAATTTGTTGGTGAATATTTTTCGGTCCGCAAATCACGATTTTTTCACCGCTTCCGATCTGATGTCTGAAAATTCCATCAAAATTTGAAAAATGATCAATGTGAGTATGACTGATGAACATCGCAGACACAGATTGAATTTCTTTCACCGTGAGTAAACTCGCTTCACCGCAATCACACAAATAATGCTTTGCTGAATTGGGTACTTTTATTAATATGCTGATGTCTTCTTTTAAAAGACTTTTTATTTCTGCTTGTAACATTTCTTTTTTTTATTATCATAAAATCTTATCACACTTAGTTTGTCATTCCGTAGGAATCTAAGCGCATATTTTTTTATTTCTGCTAAACTTTGCCTAGATTCCTACGGAATGACAAACAGAGCGTTTAAATAATAATATTTTAGCTTTTATGATTCAATTTAACAAGTAAAAAAGTTTCGATAAAATGAATTACCGAAACCTAATCTTTATTTTAAACAATAAGTTCTTTTAACGCTTTTCTTCGCACACCAAAGTCAGACTTTCTGATCTTGCACATACGATGATCAGCGATATGATGGAAAACGATACCTTCCATATTATTCTCGGGATTGCTCAAAAAGTTCTTGATAAATTCAAAATCCAAACTTTCCAAACTAAGAATATTATGCCCGTGTTTTACCAATAAATGACCTTTAATATTTTCGGGATTTCCTTGTACTTTCTCACCGATAAGTTCGTAAGTACCGTCTTCTACCTTGCCCGATTCAGCCAAAGCATTGAAGCCTTCCCAGAAGTATTGATCGTCTTTTTTAGTACTGTCACATTCTACCCAATGCGGATGATGACCGGTAATAAGATCCGCTTCCTGGCACGGAATTGCACCTTCAGGAACCGTTTTACCTTTCTTGGCATCGTATCTTTTGTATAATTTACCGTTGATTACTGCACATGCAGAACCATCAAACTTTTGCGTAGCAACAGCTTTTCCGTCAAAAACCCATTTGTTTTCAGGATTAATTTCGTTAATAACTCTTCCTAAATTATGTATATCTTTTTTGAATAATGTACTTATCTTTTTCATTTTTAATCTGTTTTAACGCAAAAATTTTCATTCATCGGTAACTTACCCAAACTACACTTTTGCTGAAATTAGTTCTTCTTTTACAACATCAATCACTAAAGAATTCAATTTTTTGTTGATTCTTTTTTGTTCTTCTTTTTCTATGGTTGTGAAAACTTCCGGAAAATCTTTTTCAAAATCTTCTAAAATATCCTGAGCAAAAAGACCGATTACTTTTCCAATCATTTTGGGTTCGAATTCTCCAATTTTGCTGACCATATTATTCAATCTGTTTACAGTTGCATATTTTTGGATTTCTTCCCAAATATTCTGAGCTTTTTCGCTAAAGTTAATTGGTTTCTGAACCGATTTATTCTGTTTTCTCACCACTTTAGACTTTTCGACCCATTTCTCATTTTTATTTTTCAAAATAACTCTTGAGCCGTTTCCAAAATATTTGGTTTTCAAAGTTTTGATAATCGTTCCTTCACACATATTGTTCTCAATTTCAGGTAATCCCAACCAAGCCGGAATTTTAGAATCGAAAACATTCATATAATTTAAAGCTTCATCTAAAGTTCCTTGAAATAAGATTTTTGCATAGAAAAATCCGGTTTCTTCAAAAATTTGGTTGACCAAATCTGTATCCAAATAAGTAGTTCCATTTAACTTAATATCGAATGCATAAAATTCGTTATGAGGTGCATATTCAACACCTTTTTGAACTTTAATTGCATCTTTTACAGGTTCTACTTCTTTATGTTTGTAACCACCTCCGAACAATTCGCCGTAAATCACTACGGTTTCAATATCGGGATGCATCGTTTTCACTTTTTCGAACACTTCGATTACATTTTTTCTGTAACGTTCTAAAATCTGATGTGCATTGAAGAATTTTTCATCTTTTTCGATGAAAGCGGTTCTTTTTGCGATTTTAATTTTCTTTCCATCGGTGAAGAAAGAGAAATTTGCACCATGAACTTTCTCCTGCACGATGAAAACCTCATCCCCAAAACCCTGCATCCTGATCTGATCGATCACGCGGGTTTGGTAAGCATTTTCTATAGAGTTATATGTTTTGAAAATCATTTTTTAATTTTTAAATTGTTTTTACTTAAAACCTCACAGGTTTTGAAAACCTGTAAGGTTTCAACACTGTTTGAAAAAAGACAATCCAATACTCAAATCACTTCTAATTCATTATTTTTCATCTGAGTAACGTGTCTTTGAGCATGAAGTGAGAGGAAATAAATGTATTCATACACATTGATTTTTCCTAAATCATTCACTGTCATTGTCGTTTTGCAGAGAAGACCTTCGCCGTTATTCATCAAGTCCAAGTAATGTAGACATTGATGATATTGCTGAGAAACTAAACTTCTGATTTCAGTTAAATTCAATTCTCCTTTTGGCTCCATATGCTCTGGTCTTATCCATTGAAAAGCGCCGTACTCACCTATCTTTTCAAACTTTTCCTGATTAAAACTGTAATTTTTTATTTCAAGATTTAAATCAAGATCCAGATAATTTCGCATTGCTTTTTTTGATCCTTTTTCAATAAGAATCAACAAATAAAAGTTCGTAAGATAAATATGTTCTAAAATCTGCTGAACCGTCCAACCTCCATTTGAAGGTTGATAATTCAACATTTTATTATCTTTATCAAACCATCTGTCAACCTCATCAAAGCTGAGTTTCAAATGCGTTTTTATATCTTGAATCAATCTAAAAATGTCCATTACAAATTTTTAAAATTCTTTAAAAGGCTTTCTATGTTTTCCTTTCCAACAGGATTCATTGAGTGACAATAGAATTTGGGTAAATCTAAATAGTTATCCATACAATATTCTACCAGTCATTTTGCGCAATCGTAACCTGTTTTTTCCACAAATTCCTGAGAATTTGATTCCAAATAATGCTCATCAGCAAGGTCGTGGTCAAAAGAAATCATTTCCGGAAGTCCTTTTTCCAAAATCCTGTTGACAAACTGCTCGTAATTCCGAACGATATGCCAATCTTTTCTAAGGAAAATATCTTGTTTTGTATAATGATATGCCTCAATCGGATATCTTATATCATCCAGAAACAGTAATCGTTTTGTGAGTTCCATTGCTTTATTTTTTTAAAACATGATACAATAATTTCGCTGTGTTAAAAGCGTCATCTGCACCATTGTGATTATTTCCTTCAAATTCGATATTCCTTGCTTTAAGTTCTTTTAAAAGTCCGATCGGTTTTTCTCCGGTCATCAAACTTATTAATACTTTCAAATCTAGATAAGTTTCACTGAAAGGAAATTTAACATCAAATTCTTTACATTGACTTTCCATAATCGATTTGTCGAACCCGCCATAACCCGCATATGTTCTTCGTAAGGAATTGTATCTGTTTTTGATATTTGAACAGGCTTCTTTAAAAGAAACTCCTTCTTTTTCCAACTTTTCGGGAGTAATTCCTGTTAATTGAGTACAATATTTACTGACTTCCGATTGTGTAGGTTTTATCAAATAACTTCTTTTCTCTTCAATACTTCCGTCTGACATATTGAGTTTGCAAATTCCGATCTCAATGATTTCTCTTTTTTGATTTTCCGGGATTTGTCCTTTATCCCAACACGTGGCTTCGATATCTATGACGATTACTTTGTCGTACAAAAACATTTTAATTATTTTTTGGATGAATGTTAGAAGCTAGATAAAGGAAGTTAAATTCATACTGTCAAAAAGCTTCCATCTCCCATCATCCCGCTTCAAGCTATTTTACACCATCATATCAGCACAATTTGAACTTGCGAATGCGTAAGGTTTTGCTTTAAACACATATCCCATTCCCAGAATGTATCCCATTGCGTCTCTCAAAGCAACGTTGGATTTAAAATCCGGATCGGTGTTAATATCTGCGTGTACCTCCATTTCCACATCATACGTTTCCAGAATAGAGCAAATGGCATAGGCTATTTCCACGGATTTGTTCACCTCGTTCAGCATACGCTCTTTGATACTGATACTCTGTATTTCTCTTTCTTTTCTGATAAAGGTAAACGCTCCTTTTCCCTCACGAATAAAGACAACTGCCGTAGCATAATTAATGGCATCCCCGTAAACGTGGGAGTCTGAACCCACGCATACTTTCAGTCGGTGCCCGTTTGCCTGTTCGCGGATGATGGCTTCTTCTACCAAATGTGTGATAGAGTGTTGGAAAATTTTTCCCGTCATGTTCTGCCATGTTTGTTGTTGCGTTTCCATTTTTTCTACATGTTTTGTTTTGTCTAAATTTTTATTAATTATTAGGTCAATTGTGAAAGGTCAATTTTTAAAATTCACTTGTGAAACAAAATTCACCATTGACTATTCACTTTCTTGCGCTACGAACTGGACTCGAACCAATACCATCAGTTTTGGAGACTGAGATGCTACCATTACACCATCGAAGCAATTTTTTGTTGATTCATCAGGACTCGAACCTGAACAACAAGAGTCAAAGTCTTGTGTGCTGACCAATTACACTATGAATCAGTTCTAGTTATAAGTTATTAATTATGAGTGTTGAGTTATTACTCATTGCATATTATGATTACTCATATTTCTGCGGAACAGACAGGAATCGAACCTGTACCTTTAGTTTTTCAGACTAACGTGCAGACCTACTACACCACTCTTCCATTTTTTATAGGTAATGAGTAATTGGTAATTAGTAACATTTTTTGCGCGTAGTTTATTACTCATTGCACATTACCCCATTACTCATATTTTGTACCTCTCCCCAGATTCGAACTGGGACTTTACGGGGTTTAAAGCCGTTTTTTCTGCCAATTGGAATAGAGAGGCAATTTTGTACGGAAAGAGGGACTCGAACCCCCAAAACCTTGAGCCTAAATCAAGTGTGTCTACCATTTCCACCATTCCCGCGAGTTTCATGAGTAATAAGTAATGTGTAATAAAAAAAATTATGCTTTATAAATTCATATTAACCGTCGCAATAACTACTCATTGCACATTACTGATTATTCATAATTTAGGTCTGAGAAAAGCTTGTCTATATTTATAAACTATGCCTGTTATATTTGTAAGATCTTCTGCGCTTGACAAAACCTTTCTCTTTCCCATTTAACCTGTACTCTATAAGGGAATCGAACCCTTATTTTCTGCTCGAAAGGCAGGCGTCCTGAACCGTTAGACGAATAGAGCATTTTTGTGTGAATTCTAAATTGTCAATTTGCTTTGTAGTCAATTTTTTAAAACCGACAATTGACTTATTCACCATTCACTTTCTTTGACCATCTGACCAGGAGTCGAACCTGAACAACAAGAATACATTTCCTGCATGCTGCCATTACATTATCAGCGGTGTTGGTGGAAGTAGTAGGATTCGAACCTACTCAGCAATGAAGCAACAGATTTACAGTCTGCCCCGACTCTCCAACTTCGGCGTACTTCCCTTTTCATGAGTAATAAGCAATTGGTAATGAGTAATATTTCCCAACTAACTACTTAATCTTTAATTTGTGAAGAAAACAAAGCCTGTCTTTAATTTTTAGTTTGATATAAGAACTTCTGCGCTCGACAAACTTTTTTCTTTTTCTTCGGAACTAATCTCATTTTAGTTATTTGAGATGGTTATGGGATTCAAACCCACTCAGCTTACGCAACGGTTTTGCAGACCGCCCCGACTCTTCCACTTCGGCGAACCATCGTTTTTATAATTAATCAGTAATGGGTAATGAGTAATTTCCCAACATTCTGATTATTCTTTTTTATTTAAATTTTAATAAAAAAATAAAGCCTGTCTTAATTTTTGTTTGATATAAGAACTTCTGCGCTTTGACAAACTTTATTTTACCTAAAAATTTATATTATGTTTAAAACTTTCTTCATCAAGTTTCAAGCGAGTTAAGAAAAAGCTTGTCTATATTATATCGTGTTTTTGGCGTAAAGATCTTCTGCTCTCGACAAACCTTTTCTTTTTCTCTTTTGAAACA
Source organism: Chryseobacterium arachidis (assembly GCF_900129245.1). Lineage (GTDB taxonomy): Bacteria > Bacteroidota > Bacteroidia > Flavobacteriales > Weeksellaceae > Chryseobacterium > Chryseobacterium arachidis. The sequence goes on along the minus strand of NZ_FQUT01000005.1, from coordinate 196,994 downwards.
ATTAATATTTAGTTTTTTGCGATTCCGGAAAGGCTCGAACTTTCAACTTCTGGTTTAACAGACCAGCGCTCTACCATTGAGCTACAGAATCGTTTTTTGTAATTTCGGAAGGACTCGAACCTTCAACCTTCGGCTTATGAAACCGATACTCTAACCCATTGAGCTACGAAATCTTTTGCACTCCATAAGAGAATCGAACTCTTATCTACTGCTCGAAAGGCAGCCGTCCTAAACCATTAGACGAATGGAGCAAACTGTCTGGAAAGCAAGATTCGAACTTGCGACCTCCCGCGTCCAAGACAGGTAAACAACCACCGTTATCTTTCCAGTTTTGCAGATTCACTTTAAAAATCTTCTCCGAGAGACAGTCGGATCCGAAATTTTCCGTGAATCTTTGCGGTCTATGCGAGATTGTTCACCATCGCATATATTTTTTTATTTGAGTTCACGAATGCTTTGCATTTCGAACTCGCAGTGCCTGAGCGACAGTCAGGCAGGTTAGCCATTACCTCAATAGACCTTTTTTGCGGAGAGCAAAGGAATCGAACCTTCACTACTGTCGTAGAACTCATTAGCAGTAAGCCGCAACAAACCAATATTTGCCTACTCTCCTTTCTTGTGATTCCGACAGGACTCGAACCTGTAACCCTGGGTTTAGAAAACCCATGCTCTATCCAATTGAGCTACGGAACCTTGGTAATCCCAGAAAGATTCGAACTTTCAACCCCCGGTTTAAAAGACCGGTGCTCTAACCATTTGAGCCATGAGATTGTTTTTTATTATGAATGGTCAATTGTCAATTTTAAAATTAACTTTTCACATTTTTGTAATCCCAGAAGGACTCGAACCTTCAACCTTCGACGTATCAGGTCGACGCTCCAACCAATTGAGCTATGAGATTTTATAATTTTGGGTATCTCCGGGAATCGAACCCTGTTCTCCGGTGCCACAAACCGACGCTTTACCAAATAAGCTAGAGAAACCATAGAAAAAGCGCCTCTTTTTGGGAGGCGCTTTATATTTTTAGACGTGTCGCTACATTAGCTGACCCATTTATATAAGCACCTTTTATCCACAAATTCACTATCAAGAAGAATAATACAAGCATACCCCTGCCCCATCGGTTCTACACCGCGTTGTCTTGAAGATAAATTAGATATGTTATGTAATTGTTTCATTTTATTTTTCTTGTTTTAAAAAAGTTTTTTTGAAAGGCTTGAAAACTTGTTGCTTTCAATTTTCGGTTGCAAAGTAAGGATGAAATTTTTTAACTCGCAAATTTATTTTTCATTTAAATTACTGAAAATCAATTAATTATAATTAAATTTTAGAACAGGGAATTTCTGTCCGCAATATTTTGCAGATGTCTTAAATACCTAAATGACTGTCTCTCATCGGGTTACTTATCACGCTTTATTTTCTTATTAATTGTTCATTTTTTATTAAATAATTTTCATTTTTATGGTTATTTTTTTTCATTCTAAATAATTTCTGCCCTAAAAACACAAAAAACGCCCCGATCATCGAGGCGTTTCTGCAGTATTTTGATTAAATTTTTACGAGTTTACAGTAAATAATTTTCAAAGAAAGCACATTTCGCCTCATCCAATATCATCCATTCATATCCAAACGATCCCTTTAGTACAGGGCGATCGCATAGATTTAAACTGATATGTGCTCTTTGTATTGTCATAATTTTATTGGTGCAAAGATAAATCTTTTTCTTCTTTAATTTATAATTTTCACGAGAACGGGTAATAAAACCGATCGTTTTTAAAAGCTTTAATCATCAAATATTATAAATTATTATTGTCGTTTTCTTCGTTTAAGAATCTTTGAAGATCCGGAAACAAACTTCCTTGATAATCATATAGACTTTTATGTTCAGAAGTTTTTATAATTACAACCTCTTTTGCCTCTATTAATGAAAGTTGAGGAAATATTTCTCTGATTTTTTGAATTGTAACCAACGGAGATTTATACTTTCCCATTAATTCATCTACAATTTCATAAACATTTTTACCTTCGTGTTTTATGTGAAGATACTTATTTGTATTATCCATCTTATGAATTCTAATTTCTAAACATCTTATTTCTCCCCGTTTTATATCTCGAAATATCCTTTAAAATCACCTCATCATCAGGGTTAAAAAGCTTAAGATCATTCACAATCTCAGAACGGCTGCTGAGGTTTTCGGCAATGATATCGTATGCAATATTTCTTGTTGAATGCTGAAGGCGCTGGTCTTTTTTAAATTCAGTTTTCATCGCTTCCAGATAAATCAGTTTTTTATCCGGTGAAATATTTTCGTATAAATATTTGATTTCCTGTTCCAGTTTATCCACTTCATGGATATTTGCAAAATAATGATGAAGACAGTTTAACGCTTCTTTATTTTCTTTCCAGCCCTGCAAAAGGATTTTCTGTGCTTCATGGGGCTTATCCATTTTATTTCGATACATTAAAGAAGCTTTTACCATCTGATGACTTTGTACATAATCATCTGCAACCATCTGATAAAAAATAAATGCATTTTCAAGGTCATTAATTTCCTTATATAAATCTCCCACTTTCTCCTTCTGCTGAAGTTCTTTGTAAAGCGTAATGGCTTTTTCGTACTGTTTTGCTTTTGCATAACAATTGGCTGCATCTACCTTGCTCTGTACTTTTCTCAGATAAACGACTGCCGCTTCATTATAAAAACCTCCTTCTTCCAGTGTTGCGGCCGCACGGTAGTTGTCTTTGAGAAGATTCATGTAGACAATGGCTGCTTTTTTATATTCATTATCCTCAATATGTTTTCTGGCAATATCTTCATACATGCTTCTTAGCTTATCAAAAAGAGATGTATCGATGTATGAACCGGAACTTCCGCTGTATTTTTTCGTTACCGGAGGCTGAGGATCTTTTTCCTGATTTTGCAGAATAACAATAAGCACAATAGCCACGGCTGCAAAAAATATAAATTTGAACAGGGTTTCCCAAAAACTCGCCAAAGTCATCTGAAACGACTGTGCCACAATAGCAATCGCCTTAAAAATCACAAGAATAAAGAAGGCAACCAAAAACTTTTCCAGAAACTTTTGCTTTTTCATCTTTTCTTTGATTTTAAAATGTTTTCATCTTCATTAAATAATCGGTAAAGGAGAACAATCACTCCAATAATCATCAACCAGACGAGCCAATTGTATCCGAAAGAATTGATCAAAGGATAAAAAATATACAGCAGAATAATTCCCAATAGTGCAATAAGAACCAATTTGATCCCGTCGGGAACATAATTTCCACCCATATACAAAGGTTTTTTTCTGAAAAAATAAGAATATACGCCCACCAGCCCTACAACAGCAAGCAACATCCACACGATCTCGGAAAAGGAAACTTCTTTTTTTTCAGGAACCTCTCCAATCACATCAAATGGTCTTTCCTGCACATATTCGTTAAATACAATCTTAGGTTCAGTTTCCCGAAAGGTACCGAAAACCCTTGCCAGAGAATCACTGAGCAATATTTTTTTCATTTCCTTCATATCATCGGCCAAAAGCTCTTTCGATATTTTATTCATTGTATTGGATGGATCTTTCCGGATAGAATCCAATACTTTCTGGTAATACTTTCTGGTCTGAAGATTGACTAAATCCTCTATCTTTTTTTGATATACTTTTTTCAGAGCCTCTCTTGCTTCTCGCTCTTTGGCTTTATACTCATCAATCTGCCACTGCATGGAAGACATGCCTCTTTCCGAGAAACTTTTCTGTTTATATTCTTCAATCAGCAATCTTCTGTCACGTCCAAACATAGAATCGATCTTCCGATCAATCTCAGTAAAACCCGACTCAAAAATCAGTGCCTGATCGTCATTTCCTTTCTGAAAATTTCCTTCCGCCGTATTTCCATTGTAGGAATTCTGAGCCACAAACTCTTTTTCTGCCTGTTTTTTACCAAAATCGACGGCAAAAATAATAATCACTACAACCGCCAGAAACAGTGCAAAAATCTTTTGCGAACCGGTCATTTTCAGTGGAGAGCTTTCGCCTCCGGAGGAATTGTCTGTGTCTTGAGCGATGGGATCACCAAACATTCCCCAATCGAAATTTCCGAATCCACCTCGGGATGTTGCATGAATATCCAATGGTATTCCTAAATATACCGCCCGCTCCGGATATTTGGTAATGTATTCTATATATTTTAGAATTTCTGCTTCATCTCCCGCTTTCAATTTATCCAAATCAAAAGGTAAGTTTATCATCCACTCTTCATCGGTAACGGGAGCCAAAAGCTGTTCCAATAGCTCATCATCATTCATATCCACTTTAAAGCTTCGTATTTTCTGTGGAATGAAAACTCCGTTTGACGGCTTTTTTAGTTTTGATTCTGTTTTCGGAGATTCTGCTACTATTGAAACCCAATCGATGGCTTCATTTAACTTTACCAATCCAAAATCGGGATGCATGATGATGTATTTGGCATCTATATTTTTCCAGTCTTCTGAATTGATTTTAGGATAAAAATCTGTATTCTCGGGAATGAATAATTTCTGATCAAAACACTGGAAGTATGAATTTTTACCTATTTCAGCCGGAGCATGATCTCCAAAAACAAGAAAACAACCATACAGAATATTAGGTTCAAGAGAAGGGATTGCAAAAGACTGTACAGTGTTAAGATCAATTCCCAAAGATTCTATTTCACGAAGCCACGCCAAAGGTGAATCGCTTCTGATGAGAAGCCCTCTTTTCGGATAATGATTTTTCGGAAAAGGTTTAATCTTTAGCTCCATATTCCAATACTTGATCTATAAAAGGTTGTAAATAATCCTGGTACATATCCTCAACGGTTTTTACTTTAAGCAGCGTATGATCCGGAAGATAATATTCGTAGCCGCCAAACTCTTTTTCTGAAGCCAAAGCTACTCCTGTATGCGTTGAAGTCGGCATATAAAACTCGGGAATATTGGCATTAATACTTCTGAAAGTAATCATTCCGCGAGAGTCTGCAATAATTTCACTCCCGTCTGAAAATGTGAACTTATTTTTATCCTGACTGGCAACCATTACAATAGGAGACTGGTTTTTGTACTGCGCCATTGAACTTCCCCAAAACTTTAATTCATACTTAGAAATTACCAGATTATTATTTTCATTAATTCCGATCAACGTAAAATTGCTGGTGAATTTGTAATTGTTACGATTTAGTTTATCAACTTCAATCTTTACTTTTTCTATATTTTTATGAATTTCAGGATCGTTTTTTATCGATTCTATAGAAACTTCACCTTCAAGATTAATTTCAAAAATATTTGTTAAACTACTTTCGTGTAAGTAAAAATGTTTATTGAAATATACCAATTCCACATGCAACGGAATGTCAAAACCTGAAATATTCAGTTCGGAATATTCTTTCGTTTCAATATTTAATTTTGAAATCAGTTTTTTATCCTGCTGATACTGACATAAAATAAACTGCTGTTGCTTATTCTTTGCCAAAGCAAACATTCCTCTGTCTTTTATGGAGATATTTTCAAACAACACCTCACAACCACGAAGGATTTTATATAAATCATAATAATTTCTGTTATAATAATTGTCTGATAGATAAGTTCTCAGTAATTGTTTTTTACTGCTCAGAATAAAAAATTCTCCTTCATACATAAACTTCGCAATCTGCTGTTGCGGAATCGGGAAAAGCAATGGATAATTAAGCGGAACATCCGTTTTTTCTCCTTTACCGTTCTGACTTGCCGACCTTTTACTTTTTTTATACGGAGGATCTGCCCAAAGCTCTTTCAGCGGCAATACAATCTTCTGAATATGTTTTCTGGCTCCTAAATGATGCTTGTAAAAATTCAGTTCGCCATCTGAAGAGGTTGTCACCAAAAACTTCAGTCGGTTTCTGTTTTCGTGAATGACTTTCTGAAGGCTTTCATTCGCCAGATTTTCATGATGGGTAATAAAAAAAACTTCGAGGTCTTTTTCTGTCCGTTCTTTTTTGAAAAATAAATCTAAAGCTTCTGAAACATCCAATGTTCCGCTTACGAGGTTAAGATTTTCAATTACTTCCTCCACACGATCCAGGGTCATGGCAATGCTGGATTGTCCCAATGCATACACTTTACACTCGGAATGTGCTTTCGGATGTTTTATCACAGCTAAAGCAGAAGCAAAAGATAACACTTTCGGAGTTCCCCAGTTTTTCAGGGAAGTATCAATGAGAATAATTCTTTCAAAAATATTTTCTTCAGGCGGTATTTCCCTTTGAATATATAACGCTTCGTTATTGGCCACACGGTTCATAAAAACTTCATCTTCATTGGCATATTCAGATAAAAGCATTCTGTGAAGATCTCCTTTATTGGTAATATCCGCAACACCACCAATCGGCTGTTCGCCGGGAGAAAGATGCCTCATCGGAATTTTAAGCCCGCTCCAGATTCTTTTAATCAGACTTCCTAACTGAAATGTTTTGGGCTCTTCAATCAATTCCTGAATGAAATCTTTTTCAGATTCGGCCGTACGTTCTTCAGCTAATTCTTCTTTAATTTCCGGTTCAACTGTTAAACCCTGTATCGCTTTAACGATAGATTCTGTGGTCGGAAACCGATTATGAATGAATGATAACGTTTCAATATCTCTATCTATAATATCATCAGAAAGCATAAGCTTTTCTGCAGCATCGCCAATTTTCTGGGGACTTCTGTGATAACTGTTAAGAATATATTCAGATTCTTCCGCAGAAATCAAATTAACAGAATCTTTAAAAATCGTCTGGAAAAGATTGATTCTGTTTTGCCCTCTCTTCATGGAATTTCCAATTTTGCTGAGGTTTTCCAATAGCTGACAAGCATTTTTAATATCTAAATTAAAATCACTAGTCTCTTCTGTTCTATATTTTCTTAGGAAATAAAAAATACCATCCAGATTCAAATAACCGTCTTGTGTAGCGTACATTGTCAGCAGAAAAGCTCCAAAAGGCGGCAAACCTTGTGTTTGAAGCTCTTTTAAAACTTCTATAATATAGGGTCTGTAAGCAATAACACCAACATTCGGAACCAAAATAAGATTATTCTCAAGATATCCGGAAGAGTCACGAACATCCTTATCTGTGATCCATTCCCAGAAATAATTTTCATGCGATTGAAAATAACTTACTAAATCCATTCTCTTGCTTTTTGAGTCAGACGGAAAGAGCTTACAGACAGCTTTCGGAAATCCTCTTTATTGATTGAGAGATAACTTCCGTCTTCATTCCACAGTAACCATTTATCTGAATCTTTATTATACTTTTTCTGTAATAATGAACTCAGGTTTTTAAATTCAAAATCAAATCCGCTTGGTAAAAGATGATCATCTTTCATCCAATAGGTTTTCCCCGGAAAGCCTAATAATGGTGTTCCCAAGAATAACGCTTTATCATCCACAATGATCCACTCCAGCTTTTCAAGTTTAAAGTTCGGAAGCTCGGCGATTTTATTTTTTATTTCATCGATAGAACATAATAATGCAACCGCCGGATATTCATTTTCTCCTTTTTTAAGGTGAACCGCAATTTTTTCATCAATGCCAAACAAATTATGGTTTGATGGCGGAAACGTTAATTTCAAAGCCTTATCAATAGATGTCCAAAGCAATGCCGTCCGTACTTTTTTACTTGGAACCAATGCATTTCTTCTGAACAACAATCCGTTCTTTAATTCATATAAAATAAAATTAGGAAGCTGCTTCAATTCAGAAGAAACGGCTTGTTCTACGGTAAAACCTTTCAGCCAAATTATCTCATCATCCCCGGCAATCTGAATATTTTTCCAGTCGCGGATGGACCCTAAAGAATATTCATCTTTACGGGGAATTTCTGCCCAGAATTCTTTTAAGCGCTCTGAAGAATCTTCTGCCATAAGCTTTCAATTTCTTTTTGAATAAACTGTTTCTGTTCTGCATGGGCAATCCAGTCGCAACGGGTCTGAAGATATCTCAACTTATCTTTGATGACATTCTGCTCCTCAAAACTCAGACTTCCGTTTTCCCACTGATCAATTAATATTTTCACATCTTTCATCACTTCTTCAGGGTTCGGAGTCTTATTGTGTAAAGCCTGTGGATGAGATTTCGGGTTATCGTCTTTTTCGATGGTTCTGTTGATAATTCCTTCTAAAATCTCAATCTGTTCTTCGGTATCCCAGATATGTTTCAACACCCATAAATCGGATAAAATAGCTTCGTTTCTGCCACAAATCAAGGCACTTGCGGCAATCAGATTCTGCATTTTTACGGCACGACGATCCGAGATGGTGATTCCCGTGTTTCGAAGACTAATAATTGTATTGAGATAAACTTCATAAATAGGCTTTAAATCTACCGTTTTGCATAATGCCTGAAGTTCTTTGATTTCGTGAGCCAGGATTTCCGGGATTTCAGCATCTGTTGTATTTTCTAATTTTCTTCCGGCTAAAAGAACCTGCTGAAGAAGATCGGGATGTACGTAATCTACATTAATTCTCACCAAAAAACGATCGAACAAAGCGTTCAACGCTTCATCTTCGGGAAGAACATTACTGGCCCCCACAAACATCAATGCAGGAAGATTTTTTGTTTCTTTTCCTCTTTTAAAAATCTTTTCGTTCAGAGCCATCAAAAGGGAATTCAGAATGGCCGAATTCGCATTGAAAATTTCATCAAGAAAAACCATGGAGGCTTCGGGCATCATCCCGTCTGTATTGGTAAAAAGTTCACCTTCTTTCAGTTTTCTGATATCGAACGGTCCGAAAATCTCGTTCGGTTCTGTAAAACGGGTCAAAAGGTATTCGAAATTTTTCCCGTCTTTTACTGTTTTTGCCAACGTTCTGACCAAAGCGGATTTTGCAGTTCCGGGAGGTCCGTACAGAAAGGCATTTTCTCTTGCCAGTAAGCAGATTCCCAACAAATCCACAACGTTATTTTTACCAACGAAAGTGTCTTTGACGTAAGTAAGAACTTTGTTTAATTTTTCTATATTTTGAGTCATTGTTTTTTGTTTTTATATTAGTTTTTTTTAACGTAAAGTCCGCAAAGGTTTCTTTAACTTGCTAACTGTTTTTAAGTTCGCAAAGGCGTTTCACTTAACAAAGTAAACAAAGATTTTTAATCTTTTATTATTTTCAATTCTTTCCAGAAAATATCTTTGTACCACCCGAATTCTGCAGTCAGCAGCCGATTGATGTAAGGAATTTCTGCGAGTCTATAAACTTTGTTCTCTACAATTCTCTCAAGATATAATTTTCTGTAGGTTTTATCTTTTAATTCTTCTTCCCAGTTTAGATTTTCGAGATCAAGTTCTGTTTCAATCCCCGAATAATGAAACTGTTTTAAAATATTTTCAAGCAATGCTATTAACGGGTCATCTGGATCTGTATTTTTCAGGGATATGATAATCTGCGGCAGAAACCTGAGTGATAAGTCTGCTGACAATCTGGAGGAAACCGTCAGTTGTCCCCTAAATCCAGGAATCAATTGGGAAAGGTCTTTCTCCGTATTTTCACGAACAAGATAAAGCTGTACACTGTGGTACAGAATTTTTGCCGCCCAGACCGCCGCTTCTTTGTCAAACGGAATCTGATCAGACAGAAATTCTAACCTTTCTTTTTCGAATTCGCTTTCAAAATACTCTGCCACTTCCTGTTCCTCTTTTGGAGAAATCTTTTTAACATCCGTAAAAATCGTAATGCATTCTTCCTTCCGCAACAGAAACAAAGTGTCTAAAAACGGAGATTGGGTTTTCATCATCTAACAAAAATAAAATTATTTCTTTGAGAATAAAATTTTTACGGGAATGATTGGGGATTAAATATTTTTTATTGAGGTTGATTATGAATCATCATGATTGGGATAGTATTGGAAGATAATGGAAGTTTGAGCGATTTTTGATACGACTATTCTAAAAAAATCCACCGCAATGCAGTGGATTTTGCTTGTTTGCTCAAAGTCGGGAAACTTTGCGCAGCGGATAACCAAATTAGTTATCCGTTTTTGCAATGTTTATTAAATTTCTAATTATTATAGTTAAAGCCAACCTATAAGTTCTTTTCCTTTATTAATAGAAAGTAAATATTTTACTTTCTTATCTTCAACTTTTACGCTTGTAATAATTTCTTGATCATGAGAAATGATAAAAATATTTTTAGTATCTCCATCTATATTTATTTTTTCTCCCTCATAATGATTATAATCTGTAATAGTTATGTCTGAATTTTTTAGTTGATTTAGAACTATCCTATATTGGCTCAATACATAATCAGGTTTTTCACTATAATAGGACTTCATAAAACTATCAACATTTTTATCATTCAATTCATGAAAAAAAGAAAATATTGGATTATCAAACTTGTTTTCTTTTTTGGAACAACTAAAAAATGATAAAACTATCAAAATTAAAAATGTATTATAAGCCAATTTTTTTATCATTATCTTTTTTATTAGAGTTAGAATTATTAGGAGTAGGGTCTGGAGGTCTACCATTTCTGATTCTTTTATTTTGTTCACGTAAATCTTCACCTAAATCACCAGGATTATGACCACCTCCATTTGGCCATGTTCATTTCGTTTTTGGAAGATTAATTCCTCCAACAGCAGCACAATTTAAAACAAAATCAGTACAATTATTAGTATTCAAATCATATTTATTATTTTTGTTAGATTCTACAAAATCTAGAATGTCATTAAATTTTTTCTCACTTATCGGTCGCATCTGTACAACTTCTTTTTCATGTACTGAATTATCTTTTATTTTTCCATAAGCTTCCGAGGCTATAGGATTTACAGATGGAGGATATGGATAGAAGCCAAAAGTCTTTGAATCTGTTGTACCATCAGTATTTTTTCTATTTAAAGTTACAAAAGCATGCCCTGAATCTGTTCCGCCATTGTATTCATATGTATCTCTATCACCTCCCTTACCTGGTTGATCTACGTGTATTACTAATTGATAGCTCTTTCCTTTTTTTCCATTATTAAAAAATTTACGAATTTCATTTGCATTTATAGCTTCTAATCTTTCTAATTCCCTGTGAAGTAACCCAATTCTTAGAAAAATTATAATGAGATTGATACGCATACTTCTTACTCAACGGATCTACATTGAAAAATCTTCCAACATCAGGCATATAATTTCTCCATTTAAACGAGTAAAAACCAGTCTCCTGTAATTCTTGTCCTTTAAACTTATAATTCCTTAAATTCGACTGTGAAAAGAACGCATTACCGCTTTTAAGATGGTTCATCCCAAACGGATAATAATCATGATTATCGATGAGCTGTAGAGCACCTGCACTGTTTTTGTAAGATCACTCATATATTTATTGATAATTATAATTTTTATTTTTTTTTTGTAAAAACCACTGTTTTTACAGTGGTTTGTTTTATAATTACTACTTATTTATTAATATTTTTTTATATTATCTGACATCAAGTTGTATAAAAACTGATGTTAGATAAATAATTAGTATAATTGAAATAATATTTACAATTATTGAAATAATTTCTTTAAAAAATAATTTCTTTTTCAAATAGACTAGATTTACAGTTAAAAGTGATCCAATAGATATCCCTGAAAATAGTAGTATATTTTTTTCATAGCCTCCATTAATAAAAATATAGGCAATAATGATAGTGTATAACCAAATTAAAATATTAATTATAAAATTAATTCTATTTTTTCTTTGTTTCATTGTTCGGCTTTTTATTTAGTTCATTTACTACGGCATTATATGCATTATATTTATATTTATTATCAATCTCAGTATGAGAAGCTGATACTGGAACATTTAAAATCGTGGTTTTAGAAGGGTCATCAGCTTCTATATCTTCTCCTCCAATACTACTACCTAAGAAGCCATCATTTTTATTATAATAATTTATTGCTTTTTTAACATTTGAAGGAATTTGATCACTATCCCAATCATCAGCTATATCTAGAGTAAATAATAAATCAATCTTAATATCTGGATTCTCTTGAGCTAATTCGATAAAATTGTCGGCCCCTCTACTATGTCCTACCATAATTAACTTTCCATTAGGACTTTGCTTTCTAAAAGATTTAATAGAAGTAAGAATGTCATTTTTTGTATTTTCAGTACTTGATGATCCAAATACCCCAACTTGATTAGTTTTGCTATTTAAATTATTTATAACTCCTAAACCATCATAATCTATTCCTCCATCTTTATTCACTTTACCAAAATTTTGTGCCTGTGTTGCTCCATTCGGAGGATTAGCTCTTATCCATCCTTGATTTACTAAAACTAAATTTTTAGTAGTCCTATTTATTACCAAAGGTTCTAATCCTTCTAATTCTCTTGCATCAATAACTCTATTTCCACTAAAAGCATACACAGACCAAGTATTGTACTTTTCACTTAGAGGATCAATATTAAAGAATCGTCCAACATCAGGCATGTAATTTCTCCATTTATAAGCATAAAATCCAGTTTCCTGTAGTTCTTGTTCCTGCATTTTATAGTTCTTATAGCTGCCTTGCCTAAAATATGAAAGTCCAGTCTTCAAATGATTCATTCCAAAAGGATAGTAATCGTTGTTATCCACTAATTCTAGAGTGCCTGAGCTATTTTTTGCAAAACTAACTCTTACATTTCCTAACTGATCTTTATACTGGTAAATATATTGATTTTTTGTATAATCGTAAAAGCCCTCTGCCGTTGGGAAAAACTTTAATTCCGCAGTCTTTGGTACGTTAAGAAAAGTCGGTTCAACAGTGGGTTCCAAGATACCTACAGGAGTAAATGCCTCTGGTTCGTACGCTCTTTTCAGCATCCTCATTTCAGGGCTTTCTCCTGGATCACTACCACCAGGCCCAGAACTGGTAACATTTAGATACTGGAAGCCATCCAGATAGTCTGTTGTTTCCTTAGAGGAAGTGGTTCCGGCAATACCTATGGACATTTTTAGGCTCTCATTTCTTACTTTTACACCATCAGCCCTGTATTTTGTCGAAATATCATTGGTAATCTGACCAAAACCAATATGTACTGCATTAGGAAGATTCAAATAATTGTACCCAATACCTGTGATATTTTTATCCATCATATTGGTCATATTCCCATTCACATCATAATCAATAGGAAAACCTGCGGTACCCTCATATCCCGTTGGGTTTCCACTGTTGTCTTTAATGTTTAGTGCTTTGTTCCCATTATAAGTATATTGCAGATTATCAATAACCGTTGCGGTAGTATTGCCATATTCTGCTTTTGATGTTCTATAAAGGTCAGATATATTACCGTTCAGGTCATAGGTCAAAGATTCCGTATTCTCTTTGCTGTATGGGTTGTCCGGATTCTGGTAATATCCAGCTAAAAGCCTGTCCATTTTATCAAAGGCATAGCCATACCTTTTGGGCGTAAGCGGAGGATTTACCCCTATATTTTCCACGGCTCTCCAGTCGACTTCCGCAATATTGCCATTGTATTTCGGCAAAACATTTCTGCCCGGAAATTGTGCAGTATCCGGATTCTGTATTCCGTCTCTGCTGGCATATTTTATTTTGTAGCTAAACAGCTTTCCATCAAGATTACCGACAGACATCTGGTTTTTATTGATATCGGTCAGCCAGCCGTTGATATCGTAGTCGTAATCGATACTCTGCAGCGGCACAGAACCTGATGTAGATCCTACCTTTTTATTGATAAGCTGGGAAAGTTCATCGTAGGTATTTTCCGCCAGAAGTTCCTCATCATTATTATCTACCTGATGAAAATGCTGCACAAGCCTGTTCTGCGTATCGTAAAGAAATCTTTCCTTCACCGTAACACCGATTTCACCCTGCTTTCTAAGATGGTAAGTGTTTTTTCTTAAGGGAGATCCTGCGAAATCAAGCTCCGTTTCGGTATTGGTATAACCTCCTAAGTGATTCACCGAGTTGCTGGCAATCTGCCTTCCCATCGAATCATAGTAGTTATAGGTCTTTGTCCAGTTATTGTCTTCAATATTCTTTACATAGGTAGCTGTTAGAGCATCATTGGTTGAAGCATCATCCGTACTGCTTAATATCTGGGACATGGTAGGCTGACCTAAAATAGTTGGGGGAACACTAGGAGCTTCCGAAGGATAAGTATCATAGTAATTTGCCGTTAGGACAGTAATATTTGCCGATGGGAACCCCAGATTTCTATAATATAGGTTTCCACCACTGATTACTATTGGGACTGCTAATCTGCTTTCGATACTGGATGAATTATTCACCTGATTCTGTATTGCAGACCTTGAGTCTAAGTTAGGATAGAAACCAGTGAAAGCCACTCTTCCAAACTCATCATACTTTGCGAAAAGCCAACCTCTATTTCCAAATGTATTATTTGTTATTCGTAGGCTTCCATCCTGAGTTAGGACTATTCTGTCATGCTTATCATAAACCGTAAATTCCCAGTCTTTTCCAGGGATTTTTTTCTCTACCTCTCTGTCTTGTCCGTCATATCTGTATTGGTAGCATAGCTCGTTTAGAATAGCTTCAGTAATTACATTATTATTCTGTGTGATCTGCTGAACTGCCTTTGGAGAAAGCACAAAAGCCAGCTGGTCGTATTCATTATAGACATAGTAGGTGTCTACATTTTGCGACCCGTCATTACGTCGGATCATTACGGTTTGTCCCTTCCCGTTCTGAAAACGGATCACAGGGTTTCCATCCTCATCGGTGACTGTATTTTTATAAAGGGTCGATGCGGGGTAGAATCCTGAATTATCAGCGGAAACTGACAATTCGGAAACCGTACTGGAAATCCCACTGATCGTATTGATGGAGGTAACGGTCTTGAATTTTTTTACCTCGCTACCGGAGTTTGCCTCATACTGGAATTTCTGTGTATGCCCGGAGCTCTTCTTCCAAGGTTCGCCCGGTTTTGCCTGCTGCAATACTCTGTCCAGAGGGGAGTTTTCAAGTTCTTTTTCAGAAAAGGCATTGCTTACGCCATAGTAGGTATTTGCCGCAGACTCATTGGTAATGCCTGTGTGGATTGCCGAGTTTTGTGTAGCTACAGGTACGGGTAGGATATCCTTGGCCCGTCTTCCATATCCGTCATAGGTAACAGCAGTTACCAGATCTTTTGCTGTAGGTGTTGATTTGACATCTATAATCTGCTTTGCCCTTCCAAATCCATCGAAATACGTAATAGTTTCAGATTTTCTCGAGCAGTCATCATTAAGACATTTTTTGGACTGTATAAAGTTTTCATTTGTTGATTGGGCAAAGGATAGAACTGTAACCATTAACCCAAGGACCAATGAAGCTTTTGTAATAATATTTGTTTTCATGCTTGTATTAGTGTTTGTAGTTATAGTTATGCTCAGAGATTTTTTTATTGATATAGGTTCCGGAATTGTTTTTACCTCTGATATCGGTTTCTTTGAGCCTGTTGGCTGCATCATATACGAAAGTCTGTCTGATACCCGATGGAGGCGTAATACTGGTTACTCCGATCAGAGGATCATAAGTATAGGTCGTAATTTTCTTTCCCAATAGTGCAGATTCCTTCCTGAAACTATTTAAAGCATCAAGCAACAAACCTTCTTTTGTTGGATCAGTTGCATCATCATTCGAAGCTGAAACAATCCCAGCGATAGAAATTCCTACTGTTAAATCACCGTAAGAAATACCCTCGATTTTTGCGATCGGCTGCGTTTTATTGTATCCCCACACAATTGAAACAGGAATCCCATCCTTGGTTGTATACTGAAGGATATTTCCTTTTTCATCATATTTGTCGTATGAAACATCCGTTGAAGCATTATTATTGAGCTTGTCATAAGATTGTTCGGATAACGGCAATACTAAATTTCCGGTTTGTGTTGTCGGAAGGGATGTGGGATAAATGGTTTCTGATTTTTCCAAGTTTTTAGTAATTCCATTTATCGTTTGGGTCGTAGTATTTTCTAATGGAATATTAAGCATATTCCTATTAATCATGAGCTGATTCCCTTTCTCATATGCATATTTGAAAGTAGTGTTCAACTCTACATTTTCTCCAGAAAAGGATTCTCTTGTAGACGTTAATTTTGTGGGATATAATGAATCATTATAAAAATATTCTGTTTTTCGAGACTTCTTTCTACCGTCAGTAAAATAATCTGTAGTTTCTTCTTTCTTTAGTAAAAACGCATCATTATGTCTTACGAAAATAGGAAAAGGACCTGGGCTTACTGTTGTATTAACTCCTATATAGGATGGAAAAATATCATTTATTTCAACATTTGGTTCTAACATTGATGCACCCGAATATTCATTTCTTAAAGGTGTTCCACCAGATATATAATCAATAGGCGAAACTAAGCTCGAAAAAATCATTTTAATGTTCCGATCTTGTTGATAATTAATACTTGCATTCGGAGCTCCAACAGTATAAAAATCTCGCTTGGTTGTTTTTATTGTATCATTTAAATTATTGAGAGCAGTATAATTTATTAATTCACCATTTCTCCAGTCTCTGGTTTCCATAAATTCATATCTCGCTGATGTATTTTCTGTAGTAGCTAGGAAATTATCACCAGATTGAAAAGGAGGCTCGATGTAATATTTAAATATTTCTCTTCCCTTTATATTATTCATATTATCTGTTCTTACTACCTCTACATTACTATATCCTATTGTTTTTCCTTGGGTTCGCATACCAGTAATGACTGGTCTATTCGATAATTCAATGTTATCTTGAATAAGTTTAGTATTTCCTGAATCGTTACCCTGTCCACAAGTATGTGACCTTACATACCCTGATCTAGTAGACCTAGTATACATAGGAATATCAAATAAAACACCACTTGATAATTGGCTGTTTCCATCTTTCGTATACAAATACTTTGAAGAGTATTTATATTCTCCATTATTATCGTATCTTTTTATCTCTTTAATTCTAATACCTCCCGCATCAATAACGGGCTCCTTATATTCGGGATCTTGTTCCTCCCAACTTAGTGCCGCTTGGGAATATGAGTAAATATAATTAGATAAATTACTGTCATAGCTTAGCCCTCCCCAGTAAATATGCTTAATTTCCAAATATATTTTCTGCAAAGGGATAGCTGTACTATTGATTTCAGTATACTTTATGGTAAATTCATTTTGTCCTGATAATGATCCACCTGTGGAAAGATAAGTTTTAACTCCATTTACATAATAAAAAATACCGTATTCAGCGTTTAAGTAACTATTATTTAAAGAATTCGAAAAAGTAGATGCCCTGAAAGTAGATTTGAGGGTCATTTTTAATGATAGAGCTTTTTCAGCTGTTAAATCAATCTCCTTAACAAAAGTTTTATAATATCCTCCATCTTCGGTCGGAATCATTGAATATGTGAGATTAGGACCTTGTGCAGTTGCACTTACCATAAAAAAATCATTCTTTTGAAGAGTTTTCTTTTTTGTTAAAAAATAATGTTCCCTTACTGGCTCGTAGATTAATGAGCTAGCCTTATTAGGTTCATAAATAAATTCATTTTTTCCACCTTCGGGATATGTAATAGATTTTAAGGTGTTGGTATGGGTAAATTGAGAGTGTACATTCTTATCTGCAATTGTAAATAATGCTCCATTAACATCATCTGTGAAACCCCATACCGGAGTGTTTAAAAATGTATTCAAATACTTCACAGGTACATTGGGAAAACCTGAA
The DNA here is from genome assembly GCF_900129245.1 of Chryseobacterium arachidis. Classification (GTDB taxonomy): domain Bacteria; phylum Bacteroidota; class Bacteroidia; order Flavobacteriales; family Weeksellaceae; genus Chryseobacterium; species Chryseobacterium arachidis. The sequence continues at coordinate 179,349 of NZ_FQUT01000005.1, read as the reverse complement.
TTGTAACTGGTACCATTATAATATCCCCAATGATCCGTTGAGAAAGATAACCTTTGCCTCATTATGTTATCTTCATAGTATTCAAAAGAAGTTGTTTGGCATTTGTTTTCTCTATCACAGTCCTGAAACGATAGTAGTTTCAATCTTTTCGTAGGATCTTCTGTGGGATCATTTGCTCCAGTTGCTTCTGTTGTATTTGTGAAATATCCGTAATTAAATTTTTTTTCTGATATTAAAACTCCACTTTTATTTTTAATTATAATTCTATCGAGCTTTTTTAAGTTATTGAAATCCAATCTACCTGAGTATTCAAAGGTTACAATCGCATCCGTAGTCTCTATTTTATTCAATAAAGCTTCTGTCATGTCATATGTTATGTCATAACTTGGAGTTGGTATTGGAGGAGTTGTTATATTTGGATAATTACAACCCGTTAAAAATGAACGAGTAAAGTATGTAATATTTCTTGTTCGAGGTGCAAGCTCTCTTCTAACCATTTGGTTGGACAAATAGTAAAAATTAATTTCATTATTATCTACCCCCTTGATTTTTTTTATCTTCCATGCATTAACACCATATTTATTACTACCTGATGCAGATCCATCTCCTCTAAGAACTTCTATACCATCACCACCGAAAGTATATTTTAATCCTGAAGTTGTTGTAACATTTATTGTATCCAGCCTGCTATAATATGTGGGATCAAATACTTTTGTATAATAATCAACTTTCAAATCTGACATTGGGAAGGTCACAATTTTTTTATTTTTAGGATTGTAAAAAAAACTTCCTGCAAAACCATCAATTGACATAGCAAATTCATCTGACATAAGATCAGCTATTGACTCATTAAATAGAGGATTATTTGCCATGTTCAATCTTAGTTTCTGATTATCAATATTGCTATTTAAAAAATTTTCAATATTATCTGTATCATGTTTCATTACACCATTTTCATCGGTAAGTCCATTAATTTTTCGCGTAATAGGGGCAACAGTATTGATTGACCAACCTAGTCCTACAGAGCTTGCAATATCTGAGACTAAGACACCCCCAGCGTGATAGCTTAATGTGACAGGTAACTCAACACTTCCGGATTTTACATTATAAATCGGTATTGAAATATTCGGTATTCCAGTATAATTGGAGACTGGAGTCTCCTGATACTTTAACAGGCTGCTTGTTTCAGGGGTATATGGAAACACATTCTTAGGTCCTTTGTATATTTGTGAATACACTAACGAACAAAAGAGCATGCAAATAGTTATTATCAATGTCTTCTTCATTTTATTAATCTTATTGTTTTATTAGTTTAGCGTTTGCGGTTTTCACATCCGTTTTCACAGAAATAATGTAAGCTCCCTGAATCAAAGCCTGCGTATTCATCTTGGTCACCTTATTCTTGGTTTTAAGGCTCTGTACCTGTCTTCCGCCCATATCATACATCACAATATCAGCTTCTTTAAAATCAAAGCCAATCTCCACATACGTATAATCTGATACCGGGTTCGGATAAATCTTAATATCCTGTTTCTCGATCAGCTGATCAAGCTGAGTATCGCCCAGCTTCACAATCTTCCAGTTCTCTTTGCCGAGTTCCTCTGCACTGGTTCCTGCCAGAATAATAGATCCGTCTCTGTTTAATTTAATATCGGATAATCTCTCTTCTCTCTTTCTCGATTCTCCTTTCACATGCTTTCTCCACTGTTCATTACCATTCTGATCCAGATACAGCATCCAGAACGTCTCGTCATCACTCTCAATTCTGCCCTCAGCCTGAGTGTAACCGCCCAGTAAAATGCCTTTGGTTGTTGGTTGATTGTTCTTAGTTGATGGATTACCGATTACACCCATTCCCATCAAAACATCCCTGTTTTTGAAATTGTAGGATTTCTGCCAGATCTCTTCGCCTCGTTCGTTGAGTGAGATCAGCCACAGATCGGTTCCTTCTTCAATACCGACAGACTTGTTTCCCGATCTTTCAGATCTTGATTCACCACCGATTAGATATCCTGTTGATGTAAAAGCTAATGTTCTGATATGGTCATCTCCTTTGCCTCCAAAGTTCTTTTCCCATTCAACCTTTCCGTCTTTTGAAAGTTTAATGATCCAGTAGTCTCCTTCGCCATAATTTTCAGTTTTCTTTGATCCTCCTGCGTTGCTTCTGGAATAAATCCCTAATAAAGCTCCACCATCCATAGTCGGAATCATTTTCTCCACTTCATCCAATCCTTTTCCGCCCAATACCAACTGAGATAATTCTTTTCCGTTTTTATCCAATCTTACAACCAAAACATCTTTTGAACCGTAGCCTTTGGATGAATTTTGGACATTACCCGCAACGAAAAAGCCGAAATCCGTGGTCTGGATCACTGCTCGAGCTTCTTCATCCGAACTTCCGCCAATGGTTTTCTGCCACAGTTCATCCCCGAATTCATTGATCCTGATCAGCCAGATATCGGAACCACCCTTTGAATCGTCTTTTTTATCCAGACCTTTTGAAGAGTAAGAAGTACCCGCTAACAGAAATCCTCCTTCCTGGGTATTGACAGTAGCCGATAAAAAATCATGGTTCTTTCCGCCAAAGTATTTTTCCCAGACTTCTTCCCCCTGTTGATTAAGTTTTACCAAATGAAAATCGTAACCATTGTTTTGCTTTTGGCCGTTCGCCCCCGGTTGTTGGTTGTTAGACTGAATAGAGCTTCCGGTAATCAGATACTGCTGATCGATTGTTGTGGTCACCTGTGAAATGAAATCCTGGGTGGAAGACTTAATGTCCTTCTGCCACAAGACCTCCTGAGAAGAGAACCCCTGAACAGTGCATAAGAACAATGCACCCATGTAGAATTTTTTCATTCCCGTGTTTATTTGTTTCTTAGTTATTACTTTTTTTAAAATCGCTGCAAAAATAGACTTTATACTTCACTTTAGGAAGATTTATCAGTTAATAGTATATGAATATTATCATTAAATCATTCTGAGACAAAAATAAAACGATACAACGTCAAAACGTGACGTGTTATTTATTATTCAGGTTTTCTTCGAGAGTTCTTCGGCACTCCTTCGGAAAAAGTATCTTTTTTCCGAAGCCCATCCGAAGGTCTTCCGAAGAAGATCCGAAGAAAGTAGTATTTAAACAAAAGAAAAAATTACAGTAAACCCATTATTGTCCTTCGTCGATTTATATCTGTATTTGTATTTAATATATCTTCCACATTACTGTGATCTTTAAAAGAAATGATAAAATTCCGGAGAGAATTTCGAAAAAGCCTGATTAATAAAATAGACACCGAAAAGATAAAACTCAGTTATAAAAGAGTTAAATTCGTACAGATTCTATCAGCCCGGATTAAACCTCATAATTCATTATCTTTGCGCTTTCAAATAAAAAAATTATGAGTATCCACATCAGTGCAAAAAAAGGAGAAATTGCCAAGGTTGTCCTGCAGCCCGGAGATCCGTTGCGTGCTAAATATATCGCTGAGAACTTTCTGGAAAATGCAAGATTAGTAAGCCAGACCAGAGGAATCCTCTATTATACAGGGATTTATAAGGGAAAAGAAATTACGGTAGGCGCAAGCGGTATGGGCTTCCCAAGCATCGGGATTTATTCTTTTGAACTGTTTACGGAATATGAGGTGGACACCATTATCAGAATCGGAACCTGCGGGGCTTATACAACAGATCTTAAAGTTTTCGATATCCTTAACGTCGAAAATGCAGCCAGCGAAAGTACGTATGCAAAATACGCATGGGAAATTGATGAAGAAATTATTTCTCACCAGGGAAATATCTTCAATACTATCAACGAAACGGCTCAAGAAATGTCTTTAACCGCAAAAGCGACTAACATCCACAGCAGCGATATTTTCTACAGAAAAGATCCCGCTATTCCTGCAATTGCTACGAAATACAGCTGTCCCGCAGTAGAAATGGAAGCTTTCGGGCTGTTTGCCAATGCTCAACATTTAGGTAAAAATGCGGCAACGATTCTTACCGTTTCAGATATTATTCCTACACACGAAAATATATCAGCCGATCAAAGAGAAACAGCTTTGAGACCGATGATTGAGCTGGCTTTGGAAGCGGCTTGGAAAAGTATTAAATAAAAAATTGTCGGGCAAGAATACCTGTCATTAATATTTAATAAAAAGAGTTTTACATATACTGTAAAGCTCTTTTTTCTGTAAAGTCTTTGGATAATTTAAACCTATCGTGCATTTAGGAATTAGTAATTTAATTTAAACTTTAACAAAATGGGAATAGGTTAAATCTGAATAATATTTAGTATTGACGGAAAATAATACCGTTAAAATCCAGTCTTTTATAATTTTAACATTTAATTTCCCTCCATTTTTCTTTAAATAATAGTAATTTTACAAATACAAAACAATTCAACAAAAAGTGAAAAAATTTTCGATCCTTATTGCTAACTACAATAACGGAAAATATTTCAAAGAATGTTATGAATCTATTATATCGCAAACCTATAGCAACTGGGAAGTGATTATTGTAGATGACCGCTCAACCGATGATTCCGTGGAAGTCATAAAAGAAATCATTACCGATGATCCCCGTTTTAAATTATACGAAAACGAGACCAATAAAGGCTGTGGCTTCACAAAGAGGAAATGCATGGAATTTGCTGAAGGAGATCTGTGTGGCTATGTGGATCCCGATGATGCTTTATATCCTGAGGCGTTGGAGAAATCAGTTGCGGAATACGATTATGCTCCTGAGATTGTTGCCACTTACTCGAGAATGATGATGTGCAATGAAGATCTTATTCCTGATAAAACATTTCCGAAAACCAAAGAAATATATAACGATAAATATTTTTTCAACTGCCCTGTTCAGTTTGCCCATTTTTTTACGTTCAGGAAAGATATCTATCTCCAAACTCAAGGGATTAATTCTGAACTTACCAGTGCAGTAGATCAGGATTTGTATCTGAAAATTCTGGATCACGGGAATCCTTCATTTATTGATGAAGACCTGTATCTGTACAGGCTTCATGCCAAAGGGATTTCACAGTTTAAATCTAAGAAAAACGCTAAAAATTCTTTTGCAAAAGTCATTCATGAGACAATGAAAAGACGTGATTTAAAAACAATTGACAATATAGAAGTTCCCGATTTTTACACGGATTCTGCTGAAATATTTAAACTTTTAAATTATCAGACCAGGTTATTTTACCGAATAAAAAACAGAGCCAGATTAGCATTTAAAAGGCGCTGAATTACTTTATCTAAAATTTATCCTGAAAAAATCCCGGGCAACTGCTGTGGTTTCGTTGGCGACTTCAGCAATACCTATTTTCTTTAATTGAGCAATCGTCTGAGCAACGTAAGGTAAAAATGAAGGCTCATTTCTTCGATTCTGTATTCTCGGCATATTTTTCGGAAGCATAAATGGTGCGTCGGTTTCAATCATCATTCGATCGAGCGGAATATATTTTATCACTTCTTCCAAATGTTTAAACCTATTCTGATCGCTGATAGCTCCGGTAAATCCTAAGTAAAACCCTTTGTCTAAATAGATTTTTGCTTCATTTAATGTTCCCGTGAAACAATGAACGACCGCTTTGGGAAGTTTGGCAAGATATTCATCTGTAATTTCATTAAATCTTTTGAAAGCCGACCTTTCATGAAGGAAAAGCGGTTTATTCACGTCAATGGATAATTCGAGCTGCATACGATAACATTTCTCCTGAATTGGTCTTGGCGAAAAATCCCGGTCAAAATCCAGCCCGCATTCTCCGACAGAAACAACGTGATCTTGTTTTAAAAGTTTTCTTAATTCATGAATACTTTCATTATTAAATGATTTTGCATCATGTGGATGAATTCCTGCCGTGGAAAATAAAATCTCAGGATAATCTTCTGCAATTTCTGCTGATTCTTTACTTCCACGAATGCTCGTTCCTGTGAGGATCATTTGCTCTACCCCATTGTCGAGGGCACGGTTGATGATTTCTTCCTGTTCGTTGTAAAATTGTTTATTGGTCAGGTTGATACCAATATCGATAAATGTGTTCATTTTTTTATTTATTAATTTATTTTATTATTAATTTTCTTAACGCTGCAGTTTCCAATGTCGGTTTAAAAGGTTAAGAAGCAGAATTGTATTAAGAAAAAGATCTGCATCATCTGCAAAATCTGCGAGAAAAAAATATTAATCTTTTATTCAATTTTAATCAAAAAAAACAAAGTAAGCAGGAATCGAACCGGCAATCCATTGGAGTAGAATGTGTTTTTCCATTAAACTATTACTTTGTCTGAAAATTTAAGAGTTTATCATTTCTTCCATCATATTTTTTAGTTGTGGAAGCGCTACGGAGCTGCTTTCCTGAATGGAATGCAATGTTTTACTTCCTTTTAAAATATAATCGAAATACGTATCATTTTCAGGATTGATGAGTACAATCCATTTGGCTCGGATTTTTACGGTTTCAACAATATTTACAGGCAAAGCTGTAGATCCTGAAGTTCCTATTACAAAAAGAATATCCGTATGATCAGCAATGTGGTAAGCAGTATCAAAATGATAATATTTTTCATTATAGCTTTCATCAAACCACAACGTATGAGGACGAAGCCAGTTTCCGCATTTCTTACATTTCAGATCATCTATATCATCTGGAGTTAAGTCTTCCATGTATTCTTTATACTTAATATTTTCAGGAAAATCAAAAGGCTCACTGCATTCTTTTGAACAGCGTACTTTTTGCTTGCTCCCGTGAATTTCATACACTTTTTGTGTTCCGGATCTTTGGTGCAGTCCATCTACATTTTGAGTGATTAATTTAAATCTGTCTCCCAAAAGTTTTTCAATTTCTGTGATGGCAAAATGTCCCAAATTGGGTTTAGCTTCCGCAATCATTTTCTTCCAAAAAAGATTGTATTGCCAGACTTCTTCCTGATTTTGGCTAAAGTATTTGTATGTTCCGAATTCTTCAGGTTTATGATATTTAGTTCCTTTAATCCAGATTCCGTCGATGGAACGATAGGTTGGAAGTCCGCTTTCCGCAGAAATTCCGGCACCGGTAAGGAAAGTAATGTATCCTTGTTTTTCTTTAAGTATTGTCTTTAGTATTAATTGTAATTCTTCCATGGTTTTAATTTTAAAAAGGGAAACAGGCAAGATTTGAACTCGCAATTTCTCGAGGTTTGAGATATTTTTCCATTTAAATTACTGCTTCCGTTTTGGGAGTACAGCAGGAGTCGAACCTGCAACCTCTGATCAGTGAGGTCAGTGTTCTTCCACTTAGAACTATGTACTCCTTGTGAAACGGACAGGATTCGAACCCGCAACCCTTAGCGTGGCAGGCTAATGCTCTTCCATTGAGCTACCGTTTCTGTTGGGGAGATAAGCGGGATTTGAACCCGCATCCATTCCGTGCAGGGAATAAATTTTTCCGATTAAACTATTATCTCCGTTTTGGAAAGCGTGTGGGACTCGAACCCACGACCTCCGCCGTGACAGGGCGGTATTCTTCCTGCTGAACTCACGCTTTCTGTATTTTACCAGCTATTCACTTTATAATTTTTCAATAAAACTCCGCTGTAATAATTTCCATTGATTCCCTCCACAATCGGATGCAGAATTCTCGCAGCACCATCCACAGAATCCAGTGGCGGAATATATCCCTGCTCAAACTGTTTCTTTCTCAGACTTTCCTTCGCACCCGTGGAAATCCACCCCACGTCAACCGCAGTCATGTAGATTTGATCTTTTTCAAATTCTTTTGCAGAAGTGAGCGTCATCATATTCAGCGCAGCTTTCGTCATATTCGTATGCGGATGGAAAATCGTTTTGTTGTTATAACTGAAAATACCTTCCGAAGACGTTACATTAACGATAAACTTTTCTTTAAAAGATGAGTTTTTCATGAATGACTTCAATTCTTTGATCAGGAAATAGGGCGCAATATGATTAATTAAATTCACTTCAACCAATTCATACATCGAAACTTCTTCCAACGTGGAATTCCAGCTCGTTTTATCACGATTATCTACAGGTTGCCCGAAACGTGTTAAAGAAATATTTGCTTCTTCATTTTCCGCATATTCCAGTTTTCCGATTTCGGAGGAAATTGCTGTTGAGTTCGGAATTAATTTCTGATTGTTCTTAAATTCAACCAGCATTTCGTTTTCACGTCTGATGATGGGTAAATAATATTGATCCGGATATTTAATCGTCTGGGCTGCATTATTGATTAAAATATCAAGCGTTTCAAAATTAGTTTTATAAAAATCTATAAATTCCTGTATGGCCTTCAAATTTCTCAGATCCAAACCGTATACCCAAAGTCTGTCTTTCCATTCATCATAATCTGCTTCCTGCTGTAAAGTTTCCAATGCCAACGCCGGAAAACGGGTCGTCAAAACCAAATTAGCACCGTTTCTCAACAGTTTCAAGGCTGTCGCGAAACCTACCTTTACTCGTCCACCGGTTAAGATTGTGTTTCTTCCCGCCAAATCTGTTGATAAAAAACGTTTTTCATAGTTTTCCTCGGCACATTTTGGGCACAATCTTGTGTAAAAAGAATGCGCATATTGATAGCTTTGGTTACAGCAGTAGCAGTTTTTAGGAAGTTGTAATTTTGTAAGCTGGGTTTCGTTTTTTTCATCATCATAAAAAGCAGAGACTCCTGCCAACGCTTTTTTCATCAGTACAGATTCAGAATTCACCTCTAAATCATGAGACTTCATCTGAAAGTAATTTTCCTGACGGTTCTGCTTTTTGGCGTTCTTATGAATTTTTGTAATTAAGCCCGAAAAAGTCTGATTATCAGGATTAAGAAATGGCTCATCTTTTAAGGCATTTAATACCTTCAAACATGATTCCCATTCGGTTTGCGTAAAGTTCTGAGTAGAAAAATCCATTGCTTTTTATTTACTTTGACAAAATTATTTGTGGAGTACGCAATGTTTTTACGCAGAGAAAAGTTTTTTAAATGCTGGAAGTTAGAAGTTGGAGGCTGGAAGATTAAAGTTTGATTTCAATTCTGACAGTCAAATGATAAGTAAGTTTTAGTTATTCATTAATAAAAAACTCTAGAAAGCCGATCAGTTGTTTTCCGCCGTGGCTCCATCGGATTCCGTGACCTTCTTTTTCTCTGACTTCGAAAACCAGTTCGTGTTTGTAATGAAAGAACACATTCCACCAGGTTTTATGATCCAAAATGTAATTAATTTTCTCCATCACGACTCGCTGTTTCTGTTGATTATTACCTTTTACTTCTCCCCAAAACGGATCGTCTAGCCTTCCAACGTGTTTTTCCCAAGCTCTTTGAGCGGTGGTAATTTCATGATTAAAAGGTTTTTCACAGGCTTCAATAAGCAAACTTTTTAAGGGTGGAATCGCATTTTCATCACGAAGACTTGCTGAAGTCAAACGTTGTCCCAAAATATTCAGCCAATATTCAAAAGGAATTGCCTCTAATTGTTTTGCTTTCACCTCGTCAGAATTTTGAGTTTCGAGAATATTGATAAATATATTAAAACTTTCAGGACGATCTATTTTAACCTCTTCATTAAAGAAAGGACAATCCCAATCTAAAGTCTGATCTTTAAATCTCTGAATATTATCATCTAAACTTTTAAGATGTTCTTCCGCTAAAATGGCCTGATATTTTTCTTTCCATTCGTCAGAAAATAACGGGATTAACTTTTCAAAATTCATTATTAAAACATTTTGATAAGATTAGCGGAAAGATTTTCCTCTTTCATCAAATATCCAACCAGATTAAACCAGTTTTTACAATGATCCAAAATCCAGGCATCAGAGGAAACGACGATTTCAGCATTTTCAGCTAAGAACTTGTCAGGATTAAACTCCGAGTCAACATCCCAGTTGAGGTTATTTTCTTCAGCAAAATCCTGAATAATCTGCCTGATTCTTCCGCTATTGGAAACAGGTTTGTCGAAAATCCATATTATTTTTTCTACCTGAGATTTTTGAAAAAATTCAGCGATTAGTTCTATCACTTTTTGAGTCTGATTGACTCTTTTATACGTTCCGAAAACACCCGAAAGATCACGGAAGCAGCCATCCAAACCTTCAAAAATATAAGCTTCCGAAAGTAGGCTTTCCAATAAAATCAAAACATTAAAACCATCGAGATAAATTATTTTATTTTTTAAATCTGAAATTTCAAGTTCCTTAGATTTTCTGTTCTGAATCTGAAGGTCCGAAGCCGAAGCACCACGCAACGCCTGAATTTGTCGGGTTTTTAAACGATAATGATTTCCTACTAAATCTGAAGAAGCTTTTTCCGCATAATTCCTGCTCAACAAATACTGCATATCCTGAACAGCTAATTTCAGTTTGTCGATCTGTTTTTCTGTGCCAAATATTGCATCGTCACCTGTATTTTTGCCTCGGTTTCTGTTGTTCATGTCCAAATGTAGAAGTTATTTTTCGGTGTAAGTGTAATAATTTGCATCAGAATTGAAAATAACCATAGTATTATCTTTTACTCCATACGCAGCATTATCACTGATAAAATCGAAGTTTTCGGGTAAAATTTCCCCGTCAATTTTTAAGAGATTGTATTGGTTATCTTTTTTAAATGTGCCAATGACTTTTGTCTGATAAGCCGGAGTAATACATTCGAATGGACTTGAAAGAATTAAATTCAGTTTATTATTTTCATAAGTATAATAATTCCACTTATTGTTTTCATACAACATGAAATAATTTCCTAAGAACTTGGCTTTTTCATATTTTATTTTGAGGATCTCGGTTCCATTGGAAAGATACAGTCCGTATTTATTATTCTTTTTTAAAATCAGTAAACTTCGATTGGAATTACCTTTATAAATTAAATTCTGATTTGGAATAATAGAATCCATTTCTGTTTTAAAAACTGGACCTTTCTCTACTTCAATCAAATTGTATTTTCCAGACTTGCTTTTTGATATAAAATAATTAGGACCTGCCGGCTCAGCACAATAAATAGAATGTTCCTGTAAAATTCCGGATCTTAGATCATACATAATGCTATTATCAAACACTGCATATTTTTCATAGGATGTTAATCTTATTGGATAAGTGGTAACCGAATAAAAAATGAATCTTCCGTTTCGATCAATTAATCCCCATCGACCTTTATATTTTACAACAGCCGTTTTTCCTACAAACGGATAAGCTATTTCAAACCCGTAAGGAAATATTCTATTTTTCGTTTTATTATCACAAAAATAAAAATCACCATCCTTGTCATAATTATTGGCCCCATACTGGTATGAATTACTAACAAAAACAGAATCATTATCTATTCTAGAAACAAAATTATCTAATACATAAAAATCAATTTTGTCTTTAAACTTAGAAAGCTGATCCTGAGAAAAAAGGGTTCCCGAAAAGAATAGTACAATTAAAAAAGTAGATAATGTTTTCACTTGCGATTTCATGGTATAAAAAACATGTTTAGAAATTACAAAACTATTTAAATAAACCATATAAAAACCGGAATTGTTTTTCAGGAGCATTTTTCGGGGAAATAAAATTGCTTTCTCATCCTGTTTTTTTCAAAATTATCTTAAAAATAAAATCAAATAAAATCGATCAACATCTTATTAAATAAAGAAATAGACACACCCTTATCATACAAAATAAGATATTATAAAATTTTCATTGCATATTACATAAAATTGTTACATTTAGAAACTTTCAAAGATTAACAAAATATCAATTTTAATTAATAATTAGCATTAAAGATTTATGATGTCTATAGGTTTCAAAAGGCATAAGTTTTTTTGCCTTACAATTCAGAAAATCTCAAATTTGAAATGCAATCGATTACACAAAAAAATTTAAAATAAATATACAATGGCTATCACAATTGGTAATAAGGAATACTTTAAAGGTATTGGGAAAATTGAATTTGAAGGAAGAGAGTCTGATAATCCTTTGGCATTTAAATTTTATGACGAAAAAAGAGTTGTCCGCGGAAAAACAATGAAAGAATATTTCAAGTTTGCGACAGCTTACTGGCATACATTCTGCGCAACAGGAGGAGATCCTTTCGGAGCTGGAACACAGCAATTCGACTGGTTAGCTGCTTCTGATGCCAAACAAAGAGCAACAGAAAAAATGGATGCCGCTTTTGAGTTTTTCACAAAATTAGGGGTTCCATATTACTGTTTCCACGATTATGATTTGATTGATGAAGCCGATAGTTTCGTGGAATCAACAAAAAGATTAGAATTCATCACAGATTATGCAAAAGAAAAGCAGACTGCTTCGGGGGTAAAATTACTTTGGGGGACTTCCAACTGTTTCTCCAACCCAAGGTTCATGAACGGTGCGGCTACCAATCCTTCTTTCGATGTTTTAGCTTACGCAGGAGGTCAGGTAAAAAATGCGCTGGATGCAACCATTAAGTTAGGCGGAGAAAATTACGTTTTCTGGGGTGGCCGCGAAGGTTATATGTCTTTACTGAACACCGATATGAAACGTGAGCAGGAGCACATGGCGAAATTTTTACATTTAGCTAAAGATTACGCCCGTTCTCAAGGCTTTACAGGAACCTTCTTCATCGAGCCCAAACCGATGGAACCTACTAAGCACCAATACGATTTTGATGCAGCAACGTGTCTTAATTTCCTTCGTCAGTACGATCTTTTAGGAGATTTTAAATTGAATCTTGAAGTAAACCACGCTACTTTGGCTCAGCATACTTTTGAACATGAACTTCAGGTTGCTGCTGATAATAATGTGTTGGGAAGTATCGATGCAAACCGTGGAGATTATCAGAATGGCTGGGATACAGATCAGTTCCCGGTTGATTTATACGAAATGACTCAGGCCATGCTGGTGATTATTCAGGCCGGAGGATTCCAGGGTGGAGGTGTGAATTTTGACGCTAAAATCAGAAGAAACTCTACAGATCTTGAAGATATTTTCATCGCTCACATCAGCGGAATGGACAATTTTGCGAGAGCTTTCCTGGCTGCAGATGCTATTTTAGAAAAATCTAAATATTCTGAAATCAGAACCAACAGATATTCTTCTTTCGACAGTGGAAAAGGGAAGGATTTTGAAGACGGAAAACTTTCTTTAGCCGATCTTGCTTCACACGCAGAAAATCTTGGGGAAGTAGGAAGAGAAAGCGGCAAGCAGGAATATTTGGAAAGCTTAATCAATCAGTATTTATAATATTGGTTAAACGCAGAGGCGGCGTAAAGTTTTTAAAATTTACAAACTTTTCAAGTATCCTGGCGCCTTTGCGTAAAACAAAAAATAACAACAATCAAAACTAAATCACACTATGCAAATAATAGATTCTGGACCGAATTATTCCTCAGAGACGAAAGCGGAAATTAATATGACTTACGTCACCGTGCTTACTTTGGTAGCCACTTTAGGCGGACTTTTGTTTGGGTATGATACAGCAGTAATCTCGGGAGCAGAAAAATCGATCCAGGAATATCTGATTATCCCGCTAGGACTAAGTTCTCTGGCACACGGAGCTACTATTTCCAGTGCTTTGATCGGTTGTATTATCGGAGGGGCGGTATCAGGGTATTTCTCTTCCAGACTGGGAAGAAAAAAATCTTTGATGCTGGCGGCTTTCTTGTTTTTTATCAGTGCTTTGGGGGCTGCTTATCCGGAATTTCTCTTCTTTAAACATGGGGAACATTCCATGGGGGTATTGCTGGCTTTTAATTTCTACAGAATTATCGGAGGAATCGGAGTAGGTCTGGCATCCGCCGTTTGCCCGATGTATATCGGTGAGATCGCGCCTGCAGAAGTTCGTGGAAGATTGGTTTCTCTGAATCAGTTCGCCATTATCTTCGGAATGCTGGTGGTGTATTTTGTAAACTGGGGAATTGCAGACGGAAAATCCATCGAATGGATTAATGACATCGGATGGCGTTATATGTTTTTATCATTAACGATTCCTGCTGCATTATTCGGAATTTTGCTGTTTTTTGTTCCTGAAACACCGAGATATTTAACCCTTATAAAAAAAGATGAGGAAGCGCTTAAAATTTTAACCAAAATTAATGGTCAAAACCGTGGCGTAGAGATTTTTAATGAAATCAAAGGAACCGTTGCAGAACATAAAAGTGAAATTTTTGCCTTTGGTAAAACAGTGATCATCATCGGAATACTGCTTTCGGTATTTCAGCAGTTTGTAGGAATCAATGTGGCATTGTATTATGCTCCGAGGATTTTTGAAAGCATGGGCGTTCATAAAGATGCCTCAATGTTTCAGACGGTTGTCATGGGATTGGTGAATGTGATCTTCACAGTGGTAGCAATCTTCACGGTTGACAAATGGGGAAGAAAACCTCTATTAATCGTTGGTTCCATCGGAATGGCGATTGGCATGTTTGCGATTGCTATTTTCTCTTATTTGCAGATTATCGGGATTGCAACTTTGGTTTTTATCATTATTTATACTGCATCTTTCATGATGTCGTGGGGACCGATCTGCTGGGTATTGATTTCGGAGCTTTTCCCGAATAAAATCAGAGGAGCGGCAATTGCTGTGGCTGTTGCTGCGCAATGGGCGGCCAATTATTTAATTTCTTCCACTTATCCGTTTATGATGGAGTTCAGTGGTGCTTTTACTTACGGTTTTTACGGAGTAATGAGCGTTTTATCACTGATTTTTGTCTGGAAAATGGTTCCTGAAACTAAAGGAAAATCTTTGGAGGAAATTGAAAAACTTTGGAAAAAATAAATATTTTTCACATCAATAGTTAGTTAAAGGGCATCGGTTTTTTTCGATGCTCTTTTGTTTTGAGGATAAAATAGCTTTTAAGGGCCTGTTTAAAAATTAACTAAAATTATTTTCCCCGACCCTAAAGGGAATAATTTTGCTTAATTTTTAATGGAATTTTTCGCCCTTTAGGATTGGGGTAAACAAAAAATTCCATTAAAATTTCGATTTGAAATAAAGTTTAAACAGACTCTAAAATCGTTTACATTGAATTTATTATAGGAATATATCTATCTAAATACCGACCTTTGCCCAGAATTTCGAACAAGAATTAATGGAACAATTTGAATTGCCGGTAACCCATAAGGGTAAAGATTACCTTTTCAACGGGCGGCTTGCCACTTTTACGTACGGCTACAAACTTTCTGTGGATATCAACGGCTATGAAGTTATCTTTGAAAGAGATGATGCAGGTGAATTACGGGCACTTCTTCCCGACTCTTCTTCGGAAACGGCTGTGGATAAAGGGCTTATTGAAGCCGTTATCGAGGTGTTTAATGATCTTGAGGTTTTATAATTTTTCTAAATCTGAAAATCTTAAATCCTGTATTTTAGGCAGAGCTTTGATTTGTTTTAGCTGAGTGTTTTTTATATTCTTTTTGTGTGGGCTAAAATCTCTGTCATATTCACTTTTAGTTCCTTTTATTAAATCTATTTCTGTTTCGGAGGTAGTTTCTTTTCCATCCCAAATCACTCTGGATATTTTGATCAATTCAAAATTATTTTGCTTCAGCCTGAATTCGTAACTGCTTTTCCGATTATTAATGTCAGTAAGCATTTTTAAATTACCATCCTCAATAAAAAAAGCAGGAATCGGATTACCATTGTGCTCCCCTTTTTTATCAACCGGATATTGACTCTCAATGATTTTTGTAGAAGAAACTACTAATTTAAGCTTCTTATCGGGTTGGGACAGGAATATCTGTAATCTCAGGGGTCTGGTTTCGTCATCTACATCCATTTCCACCATTATTTTATCATCCTGTTTATCATTATTTAAATCTCCAACTTCTTTTTGTACCTGAAATGTATAATTGTCTTTATGAACAATCTTTTGCGAATACAAATCTGCCTCAGCAGACAGAAGAAATAAAATAATGTACAGCATCAATTTTTTCATATTGTATTTTGTTGTTTGATAAAACTTTGACATCAGAATATTTCTAATACTAATTATAAAAAATGACTATCTATTATCCATAAATAAGATTAACATCCCAAATACAACTGCTATAAAAATATATAACAATGCAGCTATCAAAGCAAGACAACCCGCAATCCACTTTCTTTTATAAAATTGAACAATAGAAAACAAGATCAGTCATATAAGGGAAATCATGTTTACAGTAGATATTAATTGGTCATTCGTAACAACACCATTAAATTGAAGAAAATAAAAAGTAAAAAAATCCAACAGGAAAATACCATTTTTCGAAAAACACCTTCCTTATAAAATCAGAAATGTCTGATTTATTGACTTTTTTGACATTATTAAATAATTTATTTTCTTTGCTTAGCTTTTATTTCTTCCAACTGTTTTTTAATATCCTCCGGAAACCATGGCAAAACAGGATATTGTTTATACTGCACTTCGTCAAGATTTAGAAACGCTTCGAATAGTTTGGTATTTCTTCTGTAATAATGAGATTATTTTTTTCAAAGCTACAAACATCAATAAACCTAAAATGTAACCACTTAAAACTCCACAAAATATTCCAATAATTATGGAAATATTAGTATCCCACCATTCTTTAACAGAATTAACAAACCAAAAAAAGATTATAGCTATAATGGTGCAGCCTACCATTGAAACTCCCAAGAAAAACGTTTTGAAACCTTTACTAATAGATTTCTGTTGAATACCTATCAAAACAGAGGTTGATAAAATACCTGCTGTTATAAGCCCAATTAGCAACAAAATAAATAGTAAACATAAGACTACACCAACAATTACTACGATAGCAAAAAAAATGACTCCCATAATTAATAGGACAACAAAAAAATCATCATCATTTTTGAAAGAATCAATAATATATGATAAAAAAGACTAATGAAGTTAATATGATTTATCATCCTTTTAGCTGGTGTTTATTTCCCTTGTTTAGCTTTTACTTCTTCCAGCTGTTTTTTAATATCCTCCGGAAACCATGGCAAAACAGGATTTTGTTTATATTGTTCATAGATCTCATCTGGGTTCAGAAACGTTTCAGGGAGGTTGAGTTTTTTGAGTTCAGCTTTGAGTTCTTGCTCTGAATTAAATTTAGATAATGAGACCTCTTTGACACCTTTTTTAATGTCAATAATGAACCAAAAAGCTGGAACAATTATTTTACGATTGTCAAAATCTCGAGTCTCTTCAACTTTATGACCATAAATGTAATTATTTGTTAAATTAAAATCATTAATTGGACTTACACTAATTTCATCAAATTTATTAAATCCAGTCGAAAGTTGCCACACATAATCACCTTGCAATCTTATTAATTGAAATGGCTTAATTAAAGGGATAACGGAATAATCCCAACCTTCAATAGACCAATAAAAATTATCTATTTGAGCATCTTCATAAGATCTTTCCGGAAATAATTTTTCTTTCATTTTTTCAGTTTTTCGGCAACCGAATAAAGCTGCCATTATTATAATTAATAAAAATATTTTTTTCATAATTTTTTATTGTGTATCACGAATCCACTTTAAACGATCTTGCTCTAATTTTTCTTTCATTTTTTTCATACCTTCTTCAATTATTTTGTCGCCATTGGCTTTCCATTCAATATCTTTTTTAGAGTATTGATTAATCCAATTTCCTCTTACTTTCATTAAATCATTTCCTCCTGCAATATCATGATATAAAAAACCTGATATAATGCTTACCACATCATACTCAATACTCCTTGAGCCATCTTCAGATGCTCGTAAATCGAAAGTATCTTGAAATTTATGTTGAATTCTCACATTCCCACTTTTCTCTACAACAACCAGAGTTATTACACCTATACTTCTTAATAACCAAGTTAATTCATTTGCTGCAACTTTCCATGTATCCCTGTATTTTACACTGAATGGATGTTTAAATTGATCTAACATATTTCCTTTTGCTCTTTTACCTCCGAGTTGTATTCCTCTTAATGGAAGATCGATAATTTCAAAAAACTCTTTTCCAAATTTTGGATGATGTACAATTTTTTTTGCAATTTCCTTTTCATATTCAACAAATTGAGGATCTTCATTAATCATTTTAATCAATCTCTGGCTTTTGCTAATATCTACCTCACCACTTTGCAGCATAGAATAAATTCCCGCTTCAAAAAGATTATCTATGTTTCCATCTGTAAAACCAATAGCTTTAGCTAAACTTTACCTTGCACCATGTGCCCAACCAGATCCTTCATATTCTTTATTTCCTTTCCACCACTCTAAAATATTAGAATACCAGTGTTCTGTAATTTTTAGTTCTTCTTTAGCTTGGTCGATCCATTTTTTTATTCCTGCAGTATTGGCGATGTTGGTCTTTATCATCCTACTTTTACCCACACCTTCAACAAATGCTTTTTCTTCTTTACGTTTTTGTTTAATATCTGTAGTCGTTGAATAGTCTATCCTGTAAAATAAATCTTTACCCGTATCCTTTATTCTGTCCCAAATGGTTTGATCCTGATATTGATCCCAATCCGAAAGCACACCTTGATTAAACATCAAACCTACAGGAGCAAAATGGGCCTGTAATTCCATATTATGTACTTTTTCGAACGCTACCAAGGCATTAAGCCTAAGACGGTACAGTTCACTTTTCATATACAATTCTTTTTTGGCTCCTTCCGCTTTTGAAATTGCCTGATCTAAAATCGTATGAAACCAATCCGGCAAAACTTTGCTTATTACAGGAATTTTGTATTTGGCTGCTGCATATTTTTTAGATGGATTCGCTTTAATATAGTCTCGGTAAGTTGTATACTGATGATAAATTTTCCAATAAGATTTTACGCATTCTCTAAATGTAGGTGCATTTTCATTGATACTTCCATCAGGGTTGAAAGATTTGTCTAAAAGGCGTTTTGGGAAATGATAACCCTCTTCAGAGAAAAACGCTTCGCTATTACTTGCTCCTGCATAAAATCCCCAACTTTCAATATAGAGATTATCTTTTTCACTGCAGGCATTTTTCACATTAGGGATGTCCCCCATTCGGGTTACAAATAAAGCCCTATCGTTTGGAAATGTAAATTGTACGGATCTGTCGATGAGACCACCCCAAGAATTATTTCCAAGAAGCTCATTCATTTTTTCGTAAATTCCCTGATTCTGATATAATTTCTCTTTAGTAAATATATCCCCAATCCACTCCAACACCCATTCTTTAATAAAATCTTCGAAATAATATTTCTTAAACTGATCATAGTCTGCCCCATAAAGACCTTGCGGTTGGTGAGTGCCTAAAAATAATATGTTAATAGGTATTTCGTCCCATCCCATTTCATGTGCGTAATAAATAATTCCAATAGCTACCCCTGCTGCAATTGCCGCTCCCTGACTATGCCCCACTACTGTTACAGGTTTATACTGTGGTGAATAACTAAGGGCTCCGGGATTTTTTTCTTTTACATCTTCAATTACTGATTTCTCTTTTATATTCCATTTTCTTTGCGCCCAGGAATATCCTTGTGCAATTCCGTGCTCGACGCGATGCGCCCCTGAAGACTGAAGACCATGCGAACCATTAATAAAATGTGCATTTCCCAATGCATGAAAATATTCTTTAAACACCTGAGAATATCGTTTCTTGGTAACATTATCGTACCCTTCCCAGTATCCTTCAAATTTTTCTTTTGCCGCAAAAATCCAACGATAATTCTCTGTAGTTTCATAGTTTGGATCACTATATAATGTCCCACCACCCCGGCGGTTATCCATTTCTAACTCATCATTTGTATAAATGTCAACATCATCTGTCAGTTTTTTCTCGTTCATATTTACCCCTCGCAAAGGATTCTGAGTGATATCATCTGGTACTTTATCCATTATAACATTAAGGTATGAACCCGGATTTTTTTTAGGACTACTCAGATAGCCATTACAAAAAATTACATCACCATTTAAAATGGGTTCCTGAAAATTAAGCATAGGAGCTTTTGGTGGTTCTCCGTTTACGCCGTACCATACACCATCTTTCCCGGTTTGTATTACCTTAGAACCAATATTTTCAATATTATCATTAGAGTACCTTCTATAATTTCCGCCGATAATTTTTGTAATATTTCCTTTAACAATTCTTACTCTGCTCATGGATAAAAATTTTAGAAGTTATTACTTTTCTCTCCACTGTTATTTTGAACAACTTTTTCAGAATGCTGCTCATGAGTACCCATACTGTGCGTTACTATTTTGCCCTCACTTACTTCATTTCTTTCTTTTTTGGTCTCACTATGTACATCCCCTTCAATAAACTCTGTCAGTTTTCCGCTAATCATCATACTTGCATCACCAATCACCGAAGTCATCTTCATCGCTCCTACACTCTCTGAGCTATTCATGGTAATACTTTCAGTTTTATTCATTCCTACGATATTACTTTGGTCGGCTCCCACAGAAGTATTCATATTTTTTCCTACATTAATATCTAAATTTTCACCCACATTAAAAGTCATATTTTTTGGAGCCGTTATCGTAATATTTCCTTTTCCGTCCATGAAGTAAGTATTTCCGCTGGGATCTAAAATGGTCACACTTTTCTCATCATCATTCATTAAAACCCTAATTCCGCTTTTGGTTTGGATAGACCGCATGTGATTGTTGATCCCACCGCCAAGTCCCACACCTCCATGAAACATTCCGCCCATGACAAACGGCCGGTCCGGATGATTGTGTACAAAATTCACCATCACCTGATCTCCAACTTCGGGAATCGCCACATAACCTCTGTTTTGAGTGATCTGATCCGTCCCTCCTGCATCAGGACTCATCATTCTGATAAAATGAGTAGTATCATGGGTCTGCCAATCGAATCTTACCTGAACTCTTCCCTGCCCTTCAGGGTCAGTATTTGAAATGACGGTTGCCATCTGAGGTTGCGCAATGGGCATTGTAAATTCGGGTTTAGGCAAATAGCCGGTATCAGAAGCAATTCCGCTAAAACTTCCGGTATAATGTCCTATCGTATCAATTTCATGGGTGGTTTCGGTAACCATAATTTTTGTAAAATACGAGGTTTCGTTGGTATCAATCTTTCGCATTTCAACATCTACAGAACATCCCGGATGTAAAAAAGGAATGGTTGTAGAACCAGAAAGAGTAAAGACATTCATCGCTTCACTTCCTGAGGCACTTTTTTGTGAATACTCAACATCCAAATGAGTGGTTGCCTTGATCGGTGCTACTCTTAAAGAAGGTGTTTTGTAGATGCTGTCATTGTGCTGATAAGCAATTTTTGCCAGATCTCCCACATGCTGAATAGGTGTAAGATCTGCAGTCAATTTTTCATTTTTACTGCTGTTGTAGCCGTAAAACTGAGGCTTGATATGAGTCGCTTTTAATGCAACTTTAATATTATTGACACTGCTTCCATATACTAATTTAATAGGAGTATTAGCAGGGGGAAGCTTCCCGAAATGCAAAACTTCACCATCATAATAGAACTGCTCGCCATACGCTTCGGCCATTCTCGCCAGATAATTATAGTGGGTCTCGTCATACTGACTGCTGTAAATAATCTGGGAATGATCGTTCGTATCAATCCTGATATCAAAATTGCTTTTATCTAAACCTTGTTTAATGACTTCTTCGGCAATGATTCCCATATTCACGGCCTGATTTCCCCCAAAACTTTGAACATGCGGAGCTCCGTCTAACAAGATAGTCGGACTGTAACCCGAAAGAACAATATCTCCCAGACTCATTTTTTCCTGACTGAATCCTACTCCGGTAATGACGCCAACAAAAGTACGCTCAGGGCTGTTTTCAATATCTTTATACGAAATGACAACTGTTAATCTTTTTTCCTAAAAATTTATTAGCTTCCTCTAAAGTATGGGTTTGCCGTTCACCTAATGTATCATGAGCTAAAGTGAGTATAAATTCGTGATGTTTTTGGGTACTTTGGGTCAGTTTGAAATGCTTGTAATATTTAATTACTTTTCCCTCGACAACCAAAGATAGCTTAACTAAACGGTTGATCCCGTGGTGCTGACTGTCGGAAACAGCCAATGCATTCTGGAAAGGCCGAAATATTAACCCTTCCGATTTTTCGAAACTTTTCATATAAGTGTGCTTTTTGTGTTTGGAATATAAATGTATAAAATATTATTCAACATCAAGGGATTTAGACAAATAAATCTTATGTGCAAAATAATATTGATGATTTTTTGATACTAAACTATTACAGCTACAGAATCAAAACACTCATTTTGTGAAAAAAGACTGCCCCTAAAGACAGTCTTCTTTGTATATAATAATACTGAAAAGATAATTCAATATTAGCTTGTAGGCCAAATACCCTCGTAAGCAGAATTACCATAATTGATTTTTTCTGCGCTAACAACAAAGCTGATTAGCATTGAGTTTTCATCTACTGCGTCGAAGTCTACCTCATGCTGGATTACATAACCGTTTTCCCAGTTTAAAGTAATCAAAGTACCTTCTTCGTGAGATTTGTTGAAAGTAACTTCACCTGTAGTCGGTTTGTATTTTCCGTTCAGTAATGTCTCAAGGATATCAGATTTTTCCGTAGCCTCAATGGTTAATTTAATGATTGCATTGGAAGGATCAGATGCTACTCTACCCGATACATCCGTAGATCTTGATACGCTGTAGTTCAGCTTTAATAATTTCTGCCCTTCGCCGCCGTTGAATTTTAAGATTCCTCTTGAATTTAATGCCATGATACGTAAATTTTAATTCGTTAATATTTGTTGATTTTTGTTTTCCAAAGATAAAACGAGAGAAAATAATTCTCAAAATTTTCTGATAACTTTTTACAAATTTGTAGTAATTCTACGATTTAGTGTCGTAAAATTACGATTCAACTTCATTCAGCTGTCATTTCTATAAAATTTACAAATAATTAATAAAAATATGATTTTGGAGTTTCCCGTTTGCTTAATTTGATTAAATTTACATCTATCCCGAAAAGGATTGCTGAAGGGAAATTAATGTTATTCCAGAGATACCTATGACAAAAAAAAATGCCACTATTTATGATATTTCAAAAAAGCTGAACGTAAGTGTGGCGACCGTTTCCAGAGCACTGAACAATCATCCGAGAATCAGCCAGGCAACCAAAGAACTTGTGGTAAAAACAGCAAAAGAAATGAACTACAAGCAGAATAACCTTGCCAAAGCGCTTAAAAGTGGGGAAACTAAAAACGTCGGAATCATTGTTCCTTTCGTTAATACCAATTTCTTTTCATCCGTCATTCGCGGCATAGAGGAAGAACTCTCTCCGCACGGCTACCATGTCATCATCTGCCAGAGCCACGAAGATGTACAGATTGAAAAGAAGCATCTGAGTACATTATTAAATGCTCAGGTAGACGGAATTTTCATGTCAGTTTCCAAAACCACACTGAATACAGATCATATTCAGCACATTCTTGATACAACCAATACCCCCATTATCTTTTTCGACCGTAAAAAGGATATCAAGGGAATCAGTACGGTAACGATAGATGATTACCAGGGCGGATATATTGCAACAGAACATTTAATTAAAGAAGGGTACAAAAACATTTGTCATTTTTCCGGCGATCTGAACCTTGAAATTTATCAGAACCGTTTAAACGGCTATAAACAAGCACTTCTTGATTATAATTTACCGCTAAAAGATGATAATATCATTACAACAGGAAGTTCGATCGATGCAGGAATTGAAGCCATTAAAACCCTTTGGAATCAAAAATCTGTTCCCGATGCTATTTTTTCTTCCAGTGATTTTGCAGCGTTGGGTGCCTGCCAGGAACTGAAAAAGCGCAAAATAAAAGTTCCTGAGCAAGTAGCTGTAATCGGTTTCTCAAACGAACCTTTTACCCAATTCATGGAGCTTCCGATCAGTTCTGTAGACCAGACTCCCGTCACGATGGGTAAAATGGCAGGACAGGTATTTTTGGAAGGTGTAAAAGAGAATGGTTCAGGAGTGTCTACCGAGAAAAAGGTAGTTTTGGCCCCGCAAATCTATATCCGAAAGTCTTCAAAGCGAAAACAGCTTTAAGTTTAAAAAATCAAATTGATCATCAATAAAAAATACGTAAAGAATTGTTTTTTTGCGGATTTTACTTTTTAGAAAATAAAGATATAGCAAAAATACTCTTGTTTTTGAATGTAAGATTAGAAGTACAATTTAATGATACTGTTGTAAGCCAAAATTTTATGAACGGTTGGACAGAACATGATGATGAAGATTTTGTTCAAAAAGAGACTGCGCAAACAACAGCAAAAAAGATCAGTGAAGATTAGTCAAAAAAAGATCATGAAAATGCAGATCCAATACATCCAAAACTCTGGAAAAAAAGTATTTCAAATAACGTCTCACTATACATGATTACGTTTTATCATTCCGAACACCGAAAAAATTTTGATACTTTTTATTTGGTAAAAAAGACAGAAATCATAAAAATCAATGACATTACATGGGCAGATGTAGACAACAGAAACAGGATTATTGCGACCAAAGAAGGCAAATTATATGCTTCTAAAATCTCTGGCGACGGTTCTGTTGATTATATCAATCTGCAAGCTGTACACGATTTAAATTCTCAAACCCCTAAGCGAATTTTGACTCCTTTGGAAATGAAAAGTTGGGATTAGCATAGCAACAACTACTCACAATTAATGTTCTTCAATGTCATAGATTTGTAATTGTGATGTATTCATGAAAAGTACTCCATACAGATTACTTTTGTTTAATATTTAATAAATAACAATATTTAGTACATTTGAAATATGGAAAAGAAACATTTAACAGACGAAGAGTTTAAAAAACTTGTAATAGAAATTGCTATAAAAATTTCACCCATTTTAGTAGAGAAAAAACCCGATTCATGGTCAGCTGCCGATAATATAGCAATCTATGCAAAAGATATCGCCGAAGCAGTAAGAAGTATCTTAATTGATCCCAGCGGTAAAAGTTTGTAAGTAAGAATTAAAAGTCTGTGTAACTATCAATAAAATAAAAATACTCTACTGATATCACCGATTTAAAAAAATTCAATTATTATTCCCCATGTATTGAATTTTTTTCTACCTTAGTTTTTCCCAAAATAAAAACACACGATTTTATATAAATAAGTATTAACCTTTAAAATCAAAAATGATGGGATTAACAAATTTGAACTCCACCCATTTGAGCAGTGCAAAGATCACTGCCGCACAGGATGCCATCGCGGCATTGGAAACAGCGCTTGCTGAAATCGCTATTAACCTTTCACCTGAAGACCGTAAACGCTACGGAAGCATCAATGAGCAAAACAAGCTCTTCGTGAACAAAGTCTACGACTACAACCAGAGTCAGGCTAATCTGAGCTCACCCGAAGTAGACTGGGCAGAATTCAACAAAGACCACAGCTCACGAAACAGCATGGAAACCATGATCAGCAGACTCGAAAGCCTGATTACGAGAATGAATAATGCCAAAACGCTGCATGATTACGACAATTATCAGTCGGCATTGATGGATTATTCGTACACCACTTATAAAGCGGGAACTTCAGCACCGGGATTTGAAAATAAATACAAAGATCTGAAGCAGTTTTTTGTAAAAAATTCCACTTCTACGCTCCCGCCTGAAGAGAAAAAGTAAAACAGCAATACACAAATTACCCCTCCCCATTCTACGGAGGGGTATTTTTATAGCTTCTTCCTCTCTTTCAGTTGTTGATATACCTTTTCTAATGATAAGTTCACGTTCTTTAATCATCCAAAGAAGTTTGCTACAGGTCCGGGCACGTCATTCAATCACCCGAAGACGTTCTTTAATCGTCTGATGAGGTTTTTTACCATTCAGTATACGTCAGGGAAAGGCCTGGAGCGGTCTTTTACCCATCTGGAACCCTTTTTAACCTATCGGGATAGGCTACATAACGTATCTGAAGACATATATCACCCCGTCGGAGACATCAATAACCCCACTGGACATGTGATGAACGTGTCGGGATAGGTTAGGCAACGTATCGTGACCTGTGCAGAACGTATTCTGATGGGTGTTGCATGTATCGGGAGAGGTTGGAAACGTCAAATTTGGGGTTGGGAACGTGGCAGGATGGGTTTTTGCTGGCGAAAGCGTCTCGCTTGTGACCGCTTTCAGATCATTTTAAAATACATATCATTGATAATCGTTAAATGTCACAAATTTGTATTACATGAATAGTTTTTTATAATTTTAAACTAAAAATGATTTATAGTGAACAACAATCTTAACCAATACATAGATAAAATTATTTTTTTGAGTGATGAGCAAAAAATGAATTTAACACTTATTTTCGGGAGGTAAAAATCTAGAAAACCAATTCATTGTTCAACTAGACAAACGATGTCGCGGATTTACAATCCGTGACTTTCTACAATATACGATATCCTAAGCACGGATTACAAATCCGCGCTATCGAATTACAAATATCGAATTACAAACCCGAGCTATAGAATCTAAAAGAAAAATATTTTGTACATTTAAACAAAAACACAAATGTCTACGAAATACAAAGCATTAGATATTGATCAGGCTTACTTTATCACAATTACTACGGTAGGATGGATTGATGTATTTACCAGATTATCACAAAAAATGGTAATTATAGATTCATTAAAATACTGTCAGGCACAAAAAAATCTTTCTATTTTTGCATACTGTTTAATGTCAAATCACCTGCATATTTTCTGCAGAGCAGATGGAAAATATACGTTATCTGAAATCATGCGTGACTTTAAGAAATTTACTTCGAAAAAAATTATTGAAACCATACAATCTGAACCTGACAGCCGAAAAGAATGGATGTTGGATTATTTTAAAAAATCCTGCGAACATTTATCTCGGGAACAAAAATTCAAAGTTTGGCAAGATGGATATCATGCCGAGGAAGTTTTTTCAAACAAATGGATTAAAGAAAAAATAAATTACATTCATCAAAATCCTGTGAAACAGAAAATAGTGACAGAACCTGAGCATTATTACTTCAGTAGTGCACGAAATTATGCAGACTTCGATAATCCTTTGGATATTTTTGTGGTTTTTATGGGATAAATCATTGATATGGATGGCAAAACTGCAGTATTAAGTTGTAGTCACGGATTGAGTAAATGAAGACTATAAAAAAGACCAAAGCCATCTGAAATAATTTCAGTTCTAAAAAATCTATAATAAAATCACCCAAAAGGCTGTCTAGAAAAGACAGTCTTTTATTCTATAAATCTTAGTTTGAAATTAAATATTACTATCAAATCCGAGCTACCGCACAAAAAGAAAATGCTCCCTACCGAAGCAAAGAGCATTTTCATGCCTAATATTTAATATAATTACCCTCAAAATTAAAAGAGATACCTTGCATCTACTGATTAAAGTATTCCCTTTTTTGTTGTGATGAGCATGATGCCAGCACTACTAATGAGGTAATAAATACTGAATCAGGAATCTCATTAGCAACCAGCAGGAATTGGCAATATTAGTTCAAATCCACATACTCTAACATTAGTTGCACCTTCAGGAACATCTGATCCATAATAAAAAGTAGGTATTTCAGTACCTCCCATAACATCACCTTCTTTATTATAACAATATGTAATATTTGCACAGGCATACATATAGTCAGGTGCTTTATATATTCCACCTTGTACAGATTTTAATTGTTCTCTCGAAATTTTCTTTAAATTTTTCATTAAATAATATTTTTTTTCCTACTCTTTGATAAGCTTTTCGGATTCCGCTTTAATTAATCCTAATTTAGTGATTTTTACAATACAAATGATTTCTTTTAAAACTTTTTATTAATCAGAAAAGTAAACATCTCTAAGTATGAATAGATGTCATGGATTTGCAATCTATAGTTTTTTAAAATACATAATAAACGAATGGAAATAAACAATATTCCGCTTTCCCTTTACCAATTAAAGTCAAAAAAAGAAAATGCTCACCACCAAAGCGAGGAGCATTTTCAACCTTAATATTTAATCTAATTCATCATTAAAAGAAGATACATATCTTAGTCATTATTTTTATAAACATTCATCACTATTTAAATCTTGTAAAACGATGCGAACTATATGTACACTTCTCATGCTGAGCATTTTCAGTCAAACATTTGCTCAGTCAACCCGACTTTATAAAGGCACCATCAATAATACTTTTAAAATAACTTTGTATTTACAAGGTTTAGACGAAGGTACACACGCAGATCCGATTATTGGCAGTTATAAATATGACAGTATGAAAGATTATATTTTGCTAAACGGCTACAGGAATAATGATGGAAATATAAGTCTGGTAGAAATGTCGTCTGCAAATTTCACGGGAACTTTTTTAGGAACAATTGACAAACAAAGAATCGTTGGCAAATGGGTCAGTGCAGATCAAAAAAAGACTTATGTTTTTGATTTAAAAGAAATTGCTCTTAGTAGAGAACAATTAAATAATTTCCAAAAAGCAATCAAAGATAAAGCTGATGAATTTAGAAATTATTAAAAAGTAATTTTTGGCTAAAGCTCATCCCTATTGATATAAGTATTTATGAAAAACACTTGTGATCTTTGTGTTTAAGATCTAAAAAGAAAATGCTCCCCACCGCAGCAAGAAGCATTTTCAACCCTAATATTTAATATAATTAACCCATTACAAAGAGACCCCTCGTCTCCATGGAATGAAATCATTCTGATTGAGTAGGTCGGCTTTGGTTTTTACCTCGCCGCTGGCTACTTTAATGATGTATTCTAACAACTCATCTGCTGCTTCGGGAATCGTTTTATCTCCGCTGATGACCGTTCCTGCATTAAAATCAATAATATCCGGCATTTTCTCTGCCAAAACCGTATTCGAAGAAATCTTTACCACCGGAGAAATAGGATTTCCCATCGGAGTTCCCAAACCTGTCGTGAAAAGAACCACTGTTGCTCCAGAACCTACCAAAGCGGTTGTACATTCGGCATCATTTCCGGGAGTACACAGAAGATTCAGACCTGGTTTTGTAGCATATTCTGTAAAATCAAGAACTTCTACAATCGGGGCTGCACCACCTTTTTTGGCTGCTCCAGCGGATTTCATGGCATCGGTAATTAAACCGTCTTTGATGTTTCCTGGAGACGGATTCATATCAAAACCTGATCCTGCTGCCACGACAGATTTTTCAAAATCTTTCATCAATTGAAGGAATTTTACGCCATCTTCATCATTGATGCAACGGTTCACCAACTCCTGTTCTACTCCACACAATTCAGGGAATTCGGCAAGCATGGTTTTTCCGCCAACTGCCGCCATAATATCAGAAACTTCACCCAAAACAGGGTTCGCAGAAATTCCTGAGAAACCGTCTGAACCACCACATTCCAAACCAATGTTCAGTTTTGTGATGGGCGCAGGTTTTCTTTCAATATTATTAGCCTGCTTAATGCCTTCATAAGAATCTTTGATAACGCCGGTCAGCATTTCGTCGATCGTTCCCGATTTTTGCTGTTCATAAACGACGATTGGTTTTTTGTTATTCGGAGCCAAAGCGTGAAGTGCATCCATAAAAATCTGCACCTGAAGATTCTGGCAACCTAAACTTAAAACCGTTGCTCCTGCAACATTTGGGTTGTTCACATAGCCTGCAAACAGTCTTCCCAATGCTTCGGCGTCCTGACGAATTCCACCACAACCACCCTGGTGCGTGATGAATCTTACGTCGATATTTTTAAATATTCTCGTATCTTCTTCTTTTTCTTCTTCAACAACATCAGTAGCTCCGCCATTTAATAATGATCTTAACAACAATTGATGTTTGCTGGCTTTATCGTGAAGTAATTCTTTTTCAAAAATATCTTTCAGCGTTTCGATATTCTTGTTTTCGCAGAATACCAAAGGAAAGAACAGCCAAACGTTTTCTGTTCCCACTTGTCCGTCTTCACGGTGATATCCGTTGAAAGTACGGTCTTTCCATTTATCAACATTCGGTGGAGTCCAGCCTAAAGTTTCAGTTTTACCTTCTACTTTTGCACTTTGGTGTTTTACATTTTCAGTTGTAATGACTTCACCTTTTTTGATGGATTGGTTTGCTTTTCCAACGATTACGCCATACATGATAATATGGTCGCCATCCTCAAAATCTACGGCAGCAAACTTATGTTTAGCCTTAATGTCTTTTACAACCGTATAATCTGCACCGTCAAGATGTACCGATTCTCCGGCAGGCAAATCCAACAGCGCTACGATAACGTTGTCTTTAGGATTTACTTTCAGTACTTTCTTTTGCATTTTTTTCTAAGAATTGAATTGTACAAAATTGTTATACGCAGTTTCCATGTCATTGTGATCGATTTCGTACAATGCTTTTGCCACTGCATCTTTCAAGCCTTCCACTTGGGTCAGATCTGTATCCCAGAAAGATTTTTCTGAAAGTGCTAATT
This sequence comes from Chryseobacterium arachidis, assembly GCF_900129245.1. Taxonomy (GTDB): domain Bacteria; phylum Bacteroidota; class Bacteroidia; order Flavobacteriales; family Weeksellaceae; genus Chryseobacterium; species Chryseobacterium arachidis. Next base: position 149,036 of record NZ_FQUT01000005.1, on the reverse strand, counting down.
CAGCTACTTTTTCGTAATCTTCATTTGCCCAGATTTCTTTAAATTTAGCAATAATTCCTGCTTCATCATTCAATGGAAGAGCTTTTTCTCCATAACTTCCCTGATAGAATCTGATTAAACTTGCCAAAGAGAACGTAAGATTAACCGGTAATTTCCCGTTAGTTTCAACGTAAGTCAATAAACTTGGCAATACCCTTACTTTAAATTTAGAAACAAAATACAAAGCAATACTCGCCAAATGATGTTTAATGAAAGGATTTCTGAAACGGTCGAAAACTTCTCCCGCAAAATCTTTCAATTCAGTCATATCCAAACCTAAAGTCTGATTGACTTCATTAAAAACAGCATCACTTAAAAAAGTTCCGATAAACTGGTCATCAATCGCTTCTTTTACCAGTTCTTTTCCTGACAAAATCGCAGGAGCCAAGATTAAAGTATGACCACCATTCAGGATTCTAACCTTTCTTAAACGGTACGGCTGAATATCATCAACGACTAAAATCTGTTCGTTAATTTTGTTGAATGGAATTCTTTCGTTTAAATTTCCGGCTTCCTGAATTACAAAAAGTAGGAAACACTCTGAAACAACCATCAGCTGATCTTCGTAATCCAACTGGTCTTCGTAAGATTCTGCATCGTCTTTCGGATAACCCGGAACGATTCTGTCTACTAAGGTGTTATGAAAATAATTATTTTGTTCAATCCATTGCACAAATCCTTCTTCTAAATTCCAAAGTTGTGCATATTTGATGATGATGTCTCTTAATGTAAAGGCGTTGTCTTCGATTAATTCGCAAGGAATAATTCTTAAACCTTTATCTGCGGCTCCATTGAAATGCTTGAATCTTTCATGAAGTAAAACCGCCACTTTCGCAGGGAAATTCTTGTGCGGACCTTCATAAGAAGTTTCCGCTTCATCATAAGCAATTCCTGTTTCTGTCGTATTTGAAAATATAAACTCCAGTTCTTCTTCTTTCGCCAAAGCTAAGAATTCATCGTAGTTTGCATAAGGATTTACCGATTTCTGAATCGCAGAAATGACCTGCTTTCCATCATGGATTTCACCCTTTTTAATTCCTCTTGTGAAAAGTGTATATAAATTGTCCTGCTCTTCCATCTTCTGAATAGAGCCGTTGGGTGTTGCCTGTAAATTGACAATTCCGCCTTTCCAGTCGGTTTCTTTGTTTAATTTATCAATCACATAATCTGTGAATCCTCTCATGAAATTTCCGCCACCGAACTGTACTATTTTGATCGGAAGTTTTTCCTGAGAATTGTTTAATTCACGATTCAATTTTTGTTTTATCTGATTTTCCATCTTTTCTAATATTGTTGCGATTACTTTGGTTTGTTTTAAACGCAAAGGACGCAAAGTTTTCTTTTAAAGCTCGATGTATATTTTTAAGTTCGCAAAGGCGTTTGACTTCGTCGAATCTTCGATTTCACTTAAATAAGACAACAAAGAGTTTTTTATTTACTTTCTATTATACTTTTAACCATTAAGATTTATTAAGTATTTAAGTTTAGTTAAGAGAAATAAATTTCTTAAGATTGCCTTTAATTTGCTCGCAAATTCTTAATATTTCTTAACTGCTAAAATGTTCTTAATGGTTTAAAAATTATTTAATCACTTTATATTTTGGAACCAATGTTTTCATTACTGTCCAGGCGATCAGGTATGCTACGGCGCAGATTGAGAAAATGATCATGTATCCTTTATCAATTCCATCTACGACTACAACTCCTGATTTTTCCAATTGCTCGAAGAATCCGTCCGGTAATCTTTCATTAACATATTGAGGATATTTTTCCAATAAAGGTGTTCCGTCAACCGTTGACCAGGCTTTGTGAGCATGATCGAATAAAACTCCGGAAGATTTGTTGATGATAAAAGAACCGATTCCTCCTGCCATTCCTCCAATTCCGGTGATCGTTGCAATGGCTTTTTTAGGAAACATATCTCCTACTGTCGAGAAGATATTGGCTGACCATGCCTGGTGTGCAGCTCCGGCAATCCCGATGATCAAAACAGGAATCCAGTACGTTGTTCCACCTAAAGGTTGTGCTAAAAGTGCCAACAACGGGAAAAATGCGAAAATCAACATGGCTCTCATTCTTCCTGAATACGCGTTCATCCCTTTCTTTTCCACAAAATATTTTGGAAGCCATCCTCCGATGATAGACAGCAAAGTAATCATGTACAATACGAATAACGGCAGTGCGCTTTGCGTAGAATCCATTCCGTAAACAGAGCTCAAATATGCCGGAGTCCAGAATAAAAAGAACCACCAAACGCCGTCTGTCATAAATTTACCAAAAGCAAATGCCCAAGTCTGTCTGTAGCTGAAACATTCTTTGAAAGTGAATTTTCTTTCCTCAGTCTGAGGTGTAGCTTCTTCAACAACAACCTCTTCCTGATCCTGATTGATATAATTTAATTCATGTTCGTTTACTTTATGATGCTCGTGAGGTTTTTTGTAATAGAAAACCCAAAGTCCCATCCATACAAATCCTAACGCACCAATAATGATAAACGCCCATTCCCAACCCATTGATTTGGCAATGAAAGGAATGGTAACCGGTGCCGCCAAAGCTCCAACCGTCGCTCCCGCGTTCCAGATACTGGTAGAAAATGCTCGGTCTTTTTTAGGGAAATATTCTGCTGTCGTTTTAATTGCAGCCGGAAAATTTCCTGCTTCACCGATGGCCAAAACGAAACGTGCAAAAATAAACAACGTGACACTCGTACTGATAATCGCTGAGGTATTGGAAACTGTTCCTATTAATTCTTTAGAACCGTGAAAACCAGCAAACCAGTTTCCAGTCAGAATTCCTGATGTTGCAATTCCGCAGAATGCATGTAAAACCGCACCGATAGACCAAACTCCGATGGCCCAAAGGAAACCTTTTTTGGTGTCCATCCAATCGACAAATTTTCCTGCGAAAAGCATTCCTACTGCGTAGAAAATGGAAAATAATGCCGTGATATTTCCGTAATCATTATTGTTCCAGTGAAATTCCGGAGCGATGAAATCTTTCCACGTTAATGATAAAACCTGACGATCCAAATAATTGATGGTCGTCGCAATGAACAGTAACGAACATATCGTCCATCTGAATGTACTTGGTTTAAGAGACTTAACCGAACTCATACTTATTTTAGAATTTAGTTACTTTTTTATTGTTTTTAACGCAAAGTCCGCAAAGATTTTTTTAATAAACTCCTGCATATTTTTCGGTCGCAAAGGCGTTTGACTATGTCGAATCTACGATTTCACTCAGCGAAGGCGACGAAGCTATTTATTGCGTAACTTTTTAATTATTATTTTAAAGTCCGGATAATTTCCAACACTTTTTTAGTTTCATTTTCAATGGTTGCGTAATCTTTTGCAGCCATCAAATCTTTGCTTACCAATTTGCTTCCCATTCCTACCGCTGAAACTCCGGCTTTGAACCAGCTTTCTATGCTTTCTTTCGTTGTATCAACTCCACCAGTCGGCATAAATTTCAGATTTGGAAAAACATCTTTAATGGCATTCATAAATCCTGCGCCTAAAGCATTTCCAGGGAATAATTTAATGAAAGTTACTCCTGCTGCTTCTGCAGTGATAATTTCAGTCGGCGTCATACAACCCGGACTGTACAAAACATCTTTTGGAATTAAAAATGCTGCCACTTCAGGCACAAACCCCGGACTGATAAAGAAATCTGCCCCAACTTTGTAATATTCTTCAGCTTGCTGTAAATTTTTAATTGTTCCGATTCCTAAAAGCATTTCCGGCATTTCCGCGTTACGGATTTCTACCATTTTTGTGAAATTACTCAACGCAGATTCGCCACGGCTTGTATATTCTACCGCACGGATTCCTGCTTTGTAAAGCGATTTTAATATGTCTATAGTTACCGTTTCGTCAGCATTGTAATACAGAGGTAAAATCCCCTGATTGATGATGGCATTGGTAACGGTTTGAATTTTTGTCATTTTGTTGAATTATCTTGTTTAAAAATAATTTTTAATGGAATGAAGTCTATCCTTTGGTGTGCTGTATATTTATAAAGAATAAATTTTTAACGCAAAGAGCGCAAAGATTTTCTTTTAAAACTTGATATATTTTTTTCGTTCGCAAAGGCGTTTCACTCAGCTAAGTCCGCTATTTTCTAACTTTAATATATGCATTTGCTAGAAGCTATTAGCAAGAAGCCATCCGCCAGAAGCCAACTACCTTTTGATTCTTCCACCAGAATTTCCAGCCATTACTTCGAGAACATCTTCTGCGCTGCAATAGTTGATGTCTCCTAAAATGGTGTGTTTGATGGCACAGGCGGCGTTTGCGAAATGTAAGGCTTTTTCATCATCGAAGTTTTTTAAGCCATAAATTAAACCTGCTGCAAATGCATCACCTGTTCCGATTCTGTCGACAACTTGGTCTATTTCTAAAAATTTGGTTTCAAAATAGTTCCCGTTAATCAAAGCTCTTCCCTGCGTTTGCTGAGAACTTGCGGTAACACCGATTCTTATTTTGTCGAAAATTTTATGAATGGATGGACATTGTTTTTTCAACTCTTCACAAGCTTCTAAAAATCCGTTTTTGTCTGGTGAAAACTGAGTTCCTAAGATTTCGTTGATTTCATTTACACCACCGATGAAAATGGTTGATAAAGAAACCAATTCTTTCAAAACTTCATTTCCGTTTTTGCCATATTTCCAAAGGTTGGAACGGTAAGCCGGATCTGTTGTAATTTCAATTCCCAATTCACGGGCGGTTTGCAAACCTTCTTTCAAACTTTCATAAGCTGATGCCGAAATTCCCGGACTAATTCCCGTCCAGTGAAAATAGTCGCAACCTTCCAAAGCTTTTTTCCAGTCGATTTTTTCTGCTTCGATGTTGGCAAAAGAACCGTTCAGCCTGTTGTAAGCAATTCTGCTCGCACGAACCGACGATCCTACTTCTAAAAAGTACAGACCTAAAGGATGTTCATTTTTAGAAATAAAATTAGTGTCAATTCCAAAGCTTTTGACAAAAGATAAAGCCGATTCTCCCACAAAATCATCCGAAACAGCGCTTACATGCTTTACTTCACAACCCATTGTTGCCAATGAGGAAGCGACATTAAGCTCAGTACCGCCGAAGAAAAATTCCATTTCATGGCTTTGCTTCATGGTTCTGTTCCCTGGAGGCGAAAGTCGCATGATGATTTCACCGAAAGTAAGTATTTTACCCATAAGTTTTTACTAACCTTAATTTTTTGAATATCTGCTGTTGTTTTAACGCAAAGTTCGCAAAGATTTTCTTTTTAAAACTTGATGTATATTTTTAAGTTCACAAAGGCGTTTGACTTCGTCGAATCTTTGATTTCACTTAAATAAGACCACAAAGAGTTTTTAGATATTCAATTATTTTTATCTAAACCATTAAGATTTTATTAAGGAGTTTAGAAAAATTAAGTTGAGCTTCGCTTTAAGCGTTTTGCTGAATTAAAATATTTGATTTTACCTTAATCAAAACTTAACTTCTTAATAATCCTTAATGGTTTAAAAATATTTTGAATCGCTCGCAGATTTAGCTGATGACACAGATTATTTTAAATCTGCAAAATTTGCTCAATCTGCGAGAGATTTAATTTTATTTAAATTTAAAAATCGAAATAATTTTTGGCATTATGGTAACAAATATCGGAAATAATTTTTCCAACATGCTCCATATCATCAGGCAATTCACCTTTTTTCATTTCTTCGCCAAAAAGATTACACAATACTCTTCTGAAATATTCGTGTCTCGGGAAAGATAGGAAACTTCTGGAATCTGTCAACATTCCAACGAAACAGCTGATTAATCCCATGTTTGAAAGGGCGTTCATCTGCTTGATCATTCCGTCTTTTTGGTCTAAAAACCACCATCCTGAACCGAATTGCACTTTTCCTTTAATGCTTCCATCATTGAAATTTCCAATCATGGTGGCAAAAATTTCGTTGTCGGCAGGATTTAAGTTATAAAGAATTGTTTTTGTTAATTTATCTTTTCCGTCTAAAGCGTTTAACAATTTAGACAAAGTTTCAGCCTGAACAAAATCACCGATAGAATCCCAACCCGTATCCGGACCTAGAATTCTGTGCATTCTTTCATTGTTGTTTCTCAACGCTCCCAAGTGGAACTGCTGAACCCAAGCGAATTTGTGGTAAGCTTCTCCTAAGAATAATAAAATGGCAGTCTTGAACTGATTTACCTGCTTTTCAGCAATCACTTTTCCTGAAATTTTATCGTTGAAAATTGTTGAAACTTCAGCTTCTGTAGCTTCCTCGAAAGAAATATTGTTCAATCCGTGGTCGCAAAGCCTACATCCGTTTTCGTGGAAATATTCGATCCTTTTTAATAAAGCATCGCACAAAGTCTGGTAAGAATTGATTTCAATTCCTGCTGACTCGCCTAATTTAGCAATGTAATCTCCGAAGTTGTGGTTTTCAATTATAATCGCCTTATCAGGGCGGAATGCGGTACTTACTTTAACTTTCCAGTCACTTTTTGCCAAATCCTGATGGTAATTCAAAATATCGATAGGATCTTCCGTTGTGCACAAAGATTCTACATTCATCATTTCCAGCAAACCTCTTGTCGATTTTTCCGGAGTCTGAAGCTGGGCGCTGATGTTGTCGTAAATTTCTGAAGCGTTATTTTCATTTAACAATTCATCAATTCCGAAATATCTTTTCAATTCTAAATGAGTCCAGTGATACAAAGGATTTCTCAAAGTATAAGGAACCGTTTTAGCCCAAGCTTCGAATTTTTCTTTGTCTGAAGCATCTCCGGTGATGAACTTTTCGTTCACGCCCATCGTACGCATTGCTCTCCATTTGTAATGGTCGCCGGCAATCCAAACCTTAGAAATATTCTCGAAAACGGTATTTTCTGCAATATCTTTAGGAATCAAATGATTGTGATAATCGATGATGGGCTGCTTTTCTGCGTAGTTGAAGTATAATTCTTCAGCGTATTTATTCTGTAATAAAAAGTTATCTGTGATAAAAGATTTCATTGTCGTTTGATTCTAATGTTACTCGTTTGAAGGCTTTCCGATGGTTGCCAAAATTCCTCCATCAACGTAAATAATCTGTCCGTTGATAAATTTACTTGCGTCTGAAGCTAAGAAAATAGCTGTACCTGCAAGATCTTCAGGATTTCCCCATCTTCCTTCCGGAGTTCTGCTGATGATAAATTCGTTGAACGGATTTCCGTCCACTCTGATTGGTTCTGTTTGCGACGTTGCAAAATATCCGGGACCGATTCCGTTCACCTGAATATTATGTTTCGCCCATTCTGTTGCTAAATTTTTGGTAAGCATTTTCAGACCGCCTTTTGCAGAAGCATACGCCACTACATTGTCACGACCAAGCTCACTCATCATTGAGCAAATATTGATGATTTTCCCTGATTTTCTTTTGATCATGTGTTTTCCAATTAATTTGGACATGATGAAAGGTCCTGTAAGATCTACATCGATTACTTTTCTAAAGTCTTCAACTTCCATATCGATTGCCGGAATACGTTTGATGATCCCTGCGTTGTTAACAAGGATGTCTATTTTTCCATGAGTAGCTTCCATTAAGGCTACTTTCTGAGCGGCTTCCAGTTCGTCGGTTACGTCAAAAATATATCCTGTTGCTTTGTATCCTTTAGAATGATAATAATCAAGCGCTTCGTCTAGTTTTGACGGTGTTGTACTTGTGATGGCCAGTTCAGCTCCTGCAGCGGCAAGACCTTCAGCCATTGCCATTCCTAATCCGTGAGTTCCGCCTGTAACAACGGCAACTTTACCGGATAAATCGAATAAATTCATGTGAAAAAATTACTTTAATTCGTTTGTTTTAACAGCGTCCATATCGCCATAATCCATATTTTCTCCTGCCATTCCCCAAATAAAGGTGTAGTTGGAAGTTCCAACACCTGAGTGAATCGACCATTCCGGAGACAATACCGCTTCATTGTTTTTCATAAAGATATGACGTGTTTCATTTGGCTGACCTAAGAAATGGCTTACCGCCTGACCTTCTTCCAGATCAAAATAGAAATAAACTTCCATTCTTCTGGTATGCGTGTGAGAAGGCATGGTGTTCCAAACGCTTCCCTCGTGCAGTTCGGTCATTCCCATTTGTAGTTGGCAGGTTTCCAGTACGCTGTTCACTATCAGTTTATTAATTGTTCTTCTGTTTGCGTATTTTGTTTCGCCTAATTCTACAATTTCAGCTTCGTTTTTGGTGATTTTCTTTGTAGGATAAGAATGATGAGCCGGTGCAGAGTTGAAATAGAATAAAGCCTGACCTTCATTTCCGTTTTCAAAAACAACATCCTTTGCTCCTTTTCCGATATACAAAGCTTCCTTATTTCCCAGTTCGAAAACTTCACCATCAACGGTTACCTTTCCGGCCGAACCTACGTTGATGATTCCCAATTCTCTTCGGTCTAAGAAATTTTCAGCTTTCAGATCGTCTGTCGGCTCCAGTTTTAATGCGCTTTTTACAGGCATTGCACCACCAACAATCATTCTGTCGTACATAGAATATACAACGTTAATCTGCTCTTCATTAAACAAATTATCGATCAGAAAATCTCTTCTTAAGTCCTCGGTTGTATATTTTTTTACATCTTCCGGATGATGAGCGAAACGAAACTCTGAATTTGTCATACTACTTTTTCTTTTTGCGGTTTTACCAAAACCTGTTAAATATTGCGTAATCGATTGCATAAAATTACACTAAAATATAATAGAATACCTGTGGGTTAAATATATAATTATTCTTCAATTACTTAACAAAAAATTAATTTTAATTAATAATTAACTGAAAATCAAATCATAAAAATTAAAACAGGATGAAAAACAAGAATATTTTTAGAATAAATTGAGGATATATATTAACCAAAATTAATACTTAACTCTACTTTAAATATAAAATCGTGCCAAAAAGTGGAGAAAAATGCACTGTTGATTTAGCAAAAATAATTAACAATTCCCACACATACCATATATATTGCAGTTATTTATTATCGATTAAAAAATTGAGCCGAAATTACTTTCAAAAAGATGACAAAAATCAGGAAACCGAACCGTTTTTTCTTCTTGAATGAGATTTTGGGGAATTTTTCAACAAGAAAAAATAGATTTTTTTAAGAAATTTTTAAGTTTTTGATGTGTATTTAATGTTAAAATTAAAAATTTATCAACAATATCACTCAACAATTTAAAAAATTTCAAACAATTAATTTTCAATTAATTACAAAAATCTAACAAACGTAAGTTTTACAAAAAAAACAATTTTAAGTCACCAAATTAATGAAAAAATAATATTTTTTTCTTTGTGTAATAAAAAATAATATTAGTTTAGGAGCCAAGATATTTTATAATAAAAAATCACGCAATCGATTGCACTTTGAATTGTGTAGATTTTGAAAATATTTTCCACTAAAATCTAAAGAATACTTAAATCCACCAAAAAGACAAAGATTGAAAAAACTTTCAACCAAAATTAAAACTATAAGGATACAAAATGGATAAAAAAGTACAGTCAATAAAGTGGTTATATTTAACTGTTTTTCTACTTCCTGTCCTTGCAATGGCTCAAGAAAAAGAGACCAAAAAGGAAAAAGAAACCAAGATCGACGAGGTGGTTCTGGTGGGATATACCAAAGTTTCCAAAAAAGACGTTACCAATTCCGTTGCTTCCGTAAAAGCAGACGCTATCAAAGATATGCCATCCACAAATGCTGCTGAAGCTATACAGGGAAGAATGGCCGGAGTACAGGTTTCGCTGAGTGAAGGTTCGCCGGGAGCTGATGTGGATATTGTCATCCGGGGAGGTAACTCGATCACGGGGAGTAATGCACCGCTCTATATCGTGGACGGAGTACAGATGGATAATGCCCTTTCTATTTTATCACCCAAAGAGATCGAATCTATTGAGGTGCTGAAGGATGCCTCTTCTACTAACATTTACGGAGCGAGAGGAGCAAACGGGGTGGTTCTGATCACTACAAAAGGAGGCCGTAAAAGAGCCAAAACATCCATCAACTACAATGGATTTTTAGGTGTAAGAAAAATACAGAACACGATTGATGTATTAGACCCCTATCAATATGTTCTTTACCAGTACGAGGTGTACAACAAAGGTGGCGTGCAGACAGACATTGATGCTTTCAAAGCCAGATATGGAACTTATGAAGAGCTTTCTAAATACAAAGATGTAAAAAAGAGAGATTGGCAGGATGAAGTATTCGGAAGAGAAGCGTTCAACTTTACGCACAATCTTGCCATAACGGGAGGATCTGATAATTCATCATTTTCATTATCATTGAATAATGTACAGGAAGACGGAATTATGATCGGTTCCGGTTTTAAAAGAAATATGGCAAACTTCAAGTATGATTACGACCTTTCGAAGAAAGTAAGCATGAGCCTGAACGCCAGATACAGCAGACAGACGATTTTCGGAGCCGGAACTTCTTCCACTGGTTCACAGGGAACGAACAGATTGAGAAATGCTGTGAGGTATCAGCCATTCGAAGGAGGGTCTAATGTAAACGTAGATGATTTCGATCCTCTATTTGCCAATGAAACCAATCTTGTAAATCCGGTTCTTTTAGCGAATAATGAGATTAAAGAAAATGGAAGAAATGACTTGTTATTAAACGGAACTTTAGAATATAAAATCAGCAAAGATTTTACTTTCAGAAGTGTGATTGGATATTTGCAGAGAGATGAATTCATCAATCAATTCTCAGGAACAGTGACGTCTGTTGCAAGACAGAATAATGATCAGCCTGTTGTATTTTTAAGCAAAGCTCAGACAAGAAGAATTACAAATACCAATACTTTAAATTACAAAAAAACATTTGGAAATCACAAATTGGATCTATTAGTCGGTCAGGAAATTGTAAAAACTGATGGTGAATCAACGGCAATGACTATCAAATGGTTTCCAAAATCTATAACTGCGGAAGAAGCATTTGCTAACATTCAGTCGGCATCTCCGCCTGCCGGATTGGTACAGGATGCGCCGAGAGCCGGAAGAAACCCTGATCGTTTAGCTTCATTTTTTGGTAGAGCCAACTATATCTTCAAAAACAAATACATCCTTACCGCTTCCATGAGAGCCGATGGATCCAGTGTTTTCGGACCTGGAAACAGATGGGGATACTTCCCGGCAGCTTCTGCAGCGTGGAAAATTACTGAGGAAAATTTCTTAAAAGACAGCCAGACAATCAGCGAATTAAAACTTCGTTTAGGATACGGTCTTTCCGGAAATAACAGGATCGGATCTTTCTTGTATGATACATTCTTTATAACATCATCCGATTACGGATATGCGTTCGGAACTAATGTAACACCGGGTGCTACAACAGGAAATATTTTGGCTAATAAAAATGTAACCTGGGAAAAAGCCACTTCAAAAAATATTGGTTTGGATTTCGGATTGTTTAAAGGAAGAGTTTATGGTGCAATCGATTTATATCAGACTGACACCAAAGATCTTTTACTTTTAGCACAAATTCCTAAAGACAGAGGCTACGAGTATCAGTATCAAAACTCTGGAAGTACAACCAATAAAGGGATTGAATTCTCAATTGGGACTGCAATTATCAACAAAGATAATTTCACGTGGAAAATGGATGCCAATATCTCATCCAACAAAAACACCATCAAAAGCTTAGGAAATAGCGCTTCTCCAAGTGCTTTCTCTTACCTATATCCTTCCGGATGGCAAAACAGTTTGAATGATTTCCTGGTACAGGTTGGAAAACCAGTAGGAACTTTCTGGGGATATGTAACTGCCGGGAGATATGAAGTAAGTGATTTCGATTATAATCCTACAACACAGGTTTATACGTTGAAAGCAGGTATTCCAAGTTCTGCATCTGCGGCAAACGGAGCAAAAGCAATACAACCGGGAGATCTTAAACTTGCAGATCTGAATGGTGACGGAATTATTGATAATAAGGATATGACAGATTTAGGAAATGCTCAGCCTAAATTCTATGGTGGTTTCAGCCAGACTTTCCGTTACAGAAACTGGGATATGAGTATGATGTTCAATTTCTCGGTTGGAAATAAGGTGTATAATGCCAATAAAATCGAATATTCAACACAATATTTATACAGAGACAATAACATGTTGGCGGAAGTTGCCGACAGATGGAGATGGTTTGATGACGCCGGACAGAAAGTAAACGATCCGACTGCCCTTGCAGCCTTGAATGCCAATACAACAGGATGGACTCCGCCTGCAGGTGCCTATTTCTTACATTCGTATGCTATTGAAGACGGTTCTTTTTTAAGATTAAATAACGTAACCATCGGTTATTCTTTAGGAAAAGATTTTACCAAGCAATTAGGTCTTTCAAATTTCAGATTGTATTTTACGATGAACAATGTATTTACAATTACCGGATACTCTGGATATGATCCGGAAGCCAATACAAGAAGAAATCCTTTAACACCTGGAGTAGATTACGCTGCATATCCTCGCAGCAGATTTATCTTATCCGGAGTTGATATCACTTTTTAAACCCTAATATTATGAAGAAAAATAAATTTTTAGCTATTCTATTTTCCATTGCAGGATTAATATCTTTAAATTCATGCGAACAATATCTGGATGTAGAAAGTTTATCAAATACTGCTGAAGCACAGCAATTCGACTCCGCTTCCGATACTTTTTCAGCTTTGGTGGGAGTTTACAATGCCAGCATGGGAGACAATACCTACGGGCAAAGAATGAACCTTATCCTTACGCAATCCGGAGACGATTTAAGAACTTCCGGCGACTATAATGCCAATGACAGAAGAGGAATCAGCTGTTTTGGGGCTATCCCAACAAATACAGAACTTCTAAGACCCTTTCTTGATACTTATGCAGGTATTGAAAGAGCGAATCTTGTGATTAAAAACATCCCGCTTTCACCAGTTATGCAAACTGGCTCTGCAGCTGATAAGGTTTTAATGAACAGATATTTAGGAGAAGCTTTAACGTTAAGAGCTCAGTTTTATTATGATCTAATTAAAAACTGGGGAGACGTTCCTTTTCAGATCGTTCCTTCGGCAGACTTGACGGATTTATATCTTCCAAAAACAGACAGAGATATAATTTATGAACAAATTCTTGATGATTTATTAAAAGCAGAAAGTCTTGTTCCATGGAGATCTGAAGGTGGTACAACCGCTCAGAGAATTTCAAAAGGAGCTGTAAAAGGTTTAAGAGCTAGAATTGCTTTGGCAAGAGCAGGATATTCATTGAGAAGAGCTCCACAGCAAATGTTGCAGGGTTCAAATCCTCAGAAATATTATCAGATCGCTTATGATGAGTGTAAAGATATTATTAATTCTGGTCAGCATCAGCTAAACCCGAACTACGAAGGATTGTTCAGATCATTGCATACCAATTCCCAGGATGCAACAAATGAGGTGATTTATGCCATTGGAGCATTCGGAGGAAACTCAAGAACGGACAGTAAAATCGGTTACTACAACGGTTTGAGACACGATGATACAGACTGGAAATCTTCAGGAGGAATCAACGCAATTCCTGTATATTTCTATGAGTTTACGAAATATGATTTAAGAAGAGACGTTAACATCGCTATCTTCAGAGTAAATACAACTAAACAGGAAGAACTTCAGACCTCTATCAACTGGAATGACGGTAAATTCAGAAAATCTTGGTCAAATATTACAGGAACTTCTCAGAACTTGGGTATCGACTGGCCTTTACTGAGATATTCCGACATTCTTCTTATGTTTGCAGAAGCAGATAACGAACTTCACAACGGACCTTCCGCAGATGCCATCAACGCCGTGATGTCGGTAAGACAGAGAGCTTACGCAGGCAATTTAGGACAAGTGGGAACGATTCCTACAGATAAAACAGGATTCTTCAATTACATCGTAAAAGAAAGACAGTTGGAGTTTGGTGGTGAAGGACTTAGAAAATATGACCTTATCCGTTGGAATTTACTGGAAACTAAAATCAATGAAACAAGAACAAAGCTTACCCAGTTCATGAACGGTACAGGAGCTTATGCGAACGTTCCTGAATATATTTTCTATAAAAAAGTAGCGTACGACAAGACAAAAACGGCTCAACAGAACGTTTCGGACATCGATTTCTACACAACAACAGGAGTTGCAAAGGCAGACGTATTCTACAGCCCGAATCAGAGTGTGACGACACCTTCTGGTTACACAAAGGTCAACTGGAGATTGGCAATGACTCAACCGTACATCAGTGGTGATCCGGTAAAGAGCTATGCCTATTATTTCCAGCCTAATAAAAAGGAATTGCTTCCATTAGCATTAGATGTTGTAAATTCTAACTACAATCTTACCCAGGATTATGGTTACTAGATAAAAAATTTCACATTCATATCAAAGGAATACAGGCTTCTTCCGTAAAAAGAGGAGTCTGTATTTTAACTAAAAATTTTTCAATGAAAACTTCCGCTTTTCTTAAAAATTTCACATCACTTTCAATCTTTTCAATCATTTTGTTAAGTATTCTTTCTTTTAAAACTGCTGATAAAACGATCGTGGTTTCAAAAGACGGAAAAGGCCACTTCACAACAGTACAACAAGCCATTGATGCGGTTGAAAACAGTTCTTCTACAAGAACAAAAATTTTAATTAAATCTGGAACTTACAAAGAAAAAATTACTATTCCCGAAACTAAAGGTGCAATTTTACTGGAAGGAGAAAATCCTCAAAATACCATCATTACTTTTGATGATTTTGCTTCAAAAAAAAATTCTGAAGGAAAAGATATCGGAACAACAGGTTCTTCAACAATTTTTATTTACTCTAATGATTTTACCGCGAAAAATATTTCGTTTGAAAACAGTTCAGGAAGAGTCGGACAAGCCGTTGCTGTTTTGACTTCAGGCGACAGAATTGCTTTTGAAAACTGCCGATTTTTAGGAAATCAAGATACTTTATACTTGAAAGGCGTCCAAGATTCTCCAGACAAAACAAAAGCTTCAAGAAACTATTTTAAAAACTGCTACATCGAAGGCACCACCGATTATATTTTCGGAGCCGGAACTGCCGTTTTCGAAAACTGCACAATTTACTCAAAAGAAACGGCAAGCTACGTTACAGCCGCTTCTACTCCACAGGAAAACGAATTTGGATTTGTTTTTATTAATTCTAAAATCATTGGTAATGCAAAGGAAAATTCGGTCTATTTGGGAAGACCTTGGCGACCTTTTGCAAAGACCGTTTACATCGACTGTAAAATCAATTCAACAATAAAACCGGAAGGTTGGCACAATTGGAGCAAACCCGATGCAGAAAAGACAACTTTCTATGGAGAATATAATTCAAAAGGAAGCGGAGCGAATATTTCAAAAAGAGTTTCCTGGTCGCATCAATTAACAAAAGAAGAAAGAAAAAAATACACGATAAACAATATTCTTAAAGGAAAAGACAACTGGAACATCAAAAAAAGTTTGAAATAAATTTAATCTAAACCTCAACAACACCAAAAAATTTTCAATCATGAAAAAACACTTCACAAAGCTCTTCACGATAGGAATTTTATGTGGTATTTACACAATTATTAACGCTCAAAATGTGTTAAGTTTTCCTGGTGCAGAAGGTTTCGGAAGATATACGACAGGTGGTCGTGGCGGAAAGGTTTATTTTGTAACTAAATTGACAGATGATAGTTCGGAAGGAACTTTGAGGTATGCTTTAGAACAAAAAGGAGCGAGATACGTTGTGTTTAAAACAGGAGGAACTATTTATTTAGAATCTCCTTTAAAAATAAAAGAAGGCAATGTTACCATTGCCGGACAAACCGCTCCCGGAGACGGAATTACCGTTGCCAATTACGAAACTTTTGTAGGCGCAGACAATGTGATCATACGTTATATGCGTTTCAGAATGGGTGATCAGAAGAATTTCGAAGGAGATGCATTAGGCGCAAGATTCATTAAGAATTTGATGGTCGATCATTGTTCGATGAGCTGGTCAACAGACGAAACTGTTTCCATTTATGCCAACGAAAATACGACGCTTCAATGGTGTGTGATTGCAGAAAGTCTTCGAAATTCAGTTCATCAGAAAGGCGCTCATGGATATGGCGGAATCGCAGGTGGAAAATTTGCATCATTCCACCACAACCTTTATGCAAACCATGACAGTAGAAATCCACGATTGGGAGAGTATGCAGGAAGTAAATTTGCGTTGACTGATTTAACGGATTTTAGAAATAATGTCATTTACAATTGGGGACACAACAATATTTATGGCGGCGAAGGGATGAATGTAAATATTATCAATAATTATTATAAACCGGGACCGGCAAGTTTAAATAAAAAAAGAATTGCAGCTATTGATAAAAATCAAAAGCCTGACACAGAAGTTTATAATATATGGGGAAAATATTACATCAGTGGAAATGTAATCGAAGGAAATCCTGAAATATCAAAAGACAACTGGACGCAGGGAGTTTTTGCACAAATGAAAACTTCCTATAATGTAACGGAAAAAGACAAAAATTCAATAAAAATAAATCAGCCTCACGATATTCAGAATAATGTAAAAACAGATTCTCCCAAAGAAGCTTATGATAAGATTTTGCAGATCGGAGGAGCAAGTTTTATAAGAGATGCAATCGATTACAATATTTTAAAAGATGTAAAAAACGGAGGTTTTACATACAAAGGTTCGAAAGGAAGTACCAATGGAATCATCGATTCTCAAAATGATGTCGGCGGTTTTCCCACCTTAAAACAAGGAATACCTCTACCCGACTCTGACAACGACGGAATGCCTGATGAATGGGAAATTAAACATCAATTAAATCCAAAAGTAGCTAATGCTAACGGGCGAGATTTAGATAAAAATTACGATAATATTGAAGTATATTTTAACGATATTGTTAACAATATAACTGAAAAACAATAAATAATAACCATGAAAACTTATTTGTAAACATCAGTTATATTAGATAAATAATATGAAACTTGAACAATTTTAGATAAAACAATCAACTTTAAAATTAAAACAAATGAATTTCATTAATCATAAAATAAAAGCATACGCTGTTGCAATCTTAGGTTCAGGAATGTTCTTGGCTTGTGCCCAGACAAAAACAGCAGCCTTTTCAAAACCGGCGACAGAAACTTCCAAGTCAGGAAAAGTAGTTCCAACCAACTTAAAATGGTCTGAAAGAATGATGCTTTCTGAAATGCACCGTTTTCCGCAAGCCTGGATGCTGGATTTCAGTAAAAGTCCAAAATGGACCTATCCATCCGCAATTGTTTTGGATGGCGCAGAAAAATTATATGCCAAAACGGGCAAAAAAGAATATTACAACTATATCAGCGATTTTGGTAAAGATTTGATTAAAGAAGACGGAACAATTCTTACCTACGACCTTGATAAGTACAACATCGATATGCTGAACAGCGGAAACGTTCTTCTTTATTTATATGAAAAAGAGAAAAAAGATAAATATTTAAAAGCACTTCAAACGTTACGTTTACAAATCGACGGACAACCAAGAACCAAAGAAGGATCTTTCTGGCATAAAAAAATCTATCCGTATCAGGTTTGGCTGGACGGCTTGTACATGGGAATGCCTTTCTACACGCATTATACAAAAGATTTCGTAAAGGGTGCAGATGCTCAGAAAGCGTATGATGATATTGTTTTCCAGTTTGAGTCTGTTCAGAAAAATATGTTAGATAAAAAAACCGGACTTCTTTATCATGGCTGGGACGAAAGTAAAGAGCAGGCTTGGGCAGATAAGGAGACCGGGCTTTCACCTAATTTCTGGGGAAGAGCAATGGGCTGGTACGGAATGGCAATGGTAGACGTTCTGGATTATTTACCAAAAGACCATCCGGGAAGAGCAAAATTAATTTCTTATATAAAATCTTACGCCGATGCAGTAATTAAAGTTCAGGATAAAAAATCAGGGCTTTGGTATCAGATTCTGGACAAGCCTTTGGAAAAAGGAAACTATGAAGAAGCAACAGCATCCGCAATGTTTGTTTATACCATCATTAAGTCTGTTAACGAAGGTTACCTTCCAAAATCGTACAAAGCTGCTGCTAAAAAAGGGTATGACGGAATTATCAAAAATTTAATTACAGTAGATGAAAACGGAGTGGTAAACTTAAATAAATGCTGCGCCGTTGCCGGATTAGGAGGAAAACCTTACAGAGACGGTTCATATGAATATTATGTAAACGAAGAAATCCGTTCCAACGACGGAAAAGGAACAGGACCATTCATTTTGGCAAGTTTGGAATTTGAAAAATAATACTTTAAAACCATTAAGAAGAATTAAGAAGTTAAGATTCATTTAGTTTAAAATTTATGATTTTATTAAGTTAATTACTTAAAGCGAAGCTCACCTTAATTTTTCTAAACTCCTTAAATCAAATCTTAATGGTTAAAAAATAAATATCTGTAATAAAGAAACTTTGAGATCTTATTTAAGTGAAATCAAAGATTCGACGAAGTCAAACGCCTTTGCAAACTTAAAATATATATCACGTTTTGAAAAAGAAACCTTTGCGCCCTTTACGTTAAAAATCAATACAAGCCAGACCAAAAATCTGATTTATGAAGACGAAAAACATTTTAAATATACTCTCGATCACAGTTTTTTCAATTGCATCAAATTATTTAAATGCTCAGGAAAAAAACTACGTTTCCGAAGTTTGGACTGCCGATCAGGGAAAGACTTACAAAAACCCGATCCTTTACGCAGATTATTCTGATCCGGATGCGATTCGTGTGGGTGAAGATTATTATATGACCGCTTCAAGTTTCAATGAAGCTCCGGGATTACCCATTCTTCACTCAAAAGATATGGTGAACTGGAAATTGGTGAATTATGCGATTCAGGATATTTTACCTAAAGAACATTTTTCAGTTCCAAGAAGAGGAGATGCGGTTTGGGCACCTTCCATCCGGTTTCATAAAGGAGAATTTTACATTTATTGGGGAGATCCCGATTATGGAATTTATATGGTTAAAACCAAAGATCCGCTCGGAAAATGGGAAGAACCGATTTTGGTGATGGAAGGAAAAGGCTTGATCGATTCCTGTCCGTTTTGGGATGAGGATGGGAATGCTTATTTAGTTCATGGATGGGCAGGAAGCCGCGCCGGAGTAAAAAGTATTTTATCTCTTAATAAAATGAATCCTGAAGGAACAAAAGTTCTCGATAAAGGTGTTCATGTTTTCGACGGTCACGAATCCCATCCAACAGTTGAAGGTCCGAAAATGTATAAAAGAAATGGCTATTACTACATTTTTGCTCCGGCAGGAGGTGTAGCAACAGGCTGGCAATTGGTATTAAGATCAAAAAATATTTACGGTCCTTACGAAGAGAAAGTTGTGTTAGAACAAGGCTCAACAAAAATCAACGGACCTCATCAGGGAGCTTGGGTAGATACGCCTTCCGGAGAAGATTGGTTCTATCATTTTCAGGACGTAGATGCGGGTGGAAGAATTGTTCATTTACAGCCAATGAAATGGGAAAATGACTGGCCTGTTATCGGCATTGACAATAATAAAAACGGAATCGGCGAACCGGTTTTAACATACAAAAAACCAAATGTAGGAAAAGCTTATTCTATCGTCACTCCTCCTGAAACAGATGAATTCGATGGTGAAAAATTAGGGTTACAATGGCAATGGAGCGCTAACGAAAATATCGTTTGGTCATCTAAACTTCCTGGACAGAAATTTTTAAGATTATTTTCGATAAAAGTTCCAGAAGGTGAAAAAAATCTGTGGAACGTTCCTAATTTATTAACTCAAAAATTCCCGGCTCCGAATTTTGCAGCTTCAACAAAAGTTAAATTAACACCCGAAGACGCTAAAGAAGGAAAGATCGCAGGACTTTTGGTGATGGGATTAGATCATGAATCAATCGTGATCACCAATAAACCCGACGGCTTTTATCTTCAATTAAGAAGAGCCGAAAAAGCAGATAAAGGCGGCGAAGAAAAGGTTTTATTTGAAACTAAATTAAAAGGAAACGAAGCTTATTTAAAAGTGAATGTAAACGAACCAAACGGTTTATGCCAGTTCAGCTACAGCGAAAACGGAAAAAGTTTCACAAAAGTAGGCGATGTTTTTCAGGCAAAACCAGGAAAATGGATCGGCGCTAAAGTCGGTTTATACAGTGTAAGCACAGAAAAAGCACCTCGCGGCGGATATGTCGATTTTGATTGGTTTAGAATTACTAAAAATTAAGATTTAAAGCTCTCTCAGATTGGGCAGATAACGCAGATTTTTAATTTAGATGAAAAAAGTTATCTATAATCATCTGCGTTACCTGCTCAATCTGCAAGAGAAAAAATAAGCATTCGATTTCGAATAAAATTAAGAATAATTAAAACTCAAAAAATAAAATGAAGAAGTCTCTTAAAGTAATCGGTTTAGTAGCAGCAATGATGTTTTCAGGGCAAATCTATGCTCAGAACCTTGATATTTATAAAAACATTGAGTTTAAAATGCCTCAGGTTGCAGAAACTTCATTTGCAGCCAATATCGTTTCCATCACACAATACGGCGGTGTTGCGGGCGGAAATGTAAAAAATACAGAAGCTTTCAAAAAAGCTATTGAAGATTTAAGTAAAAAAGGTGGCGGTAAACTGGTTGTTCCTCGTGGAATGTGGTTAACAGGTCCTATTGAGTTAAAAAGCAACATTAATCTTCACATAGAAGAAGGCGCCATGATTATCTTCAGTAAAGATAAAAATGATTATCCTTTGGTGGATGTAAGTTTTGAAGGATTAAATACAATCCGTTGCCAATCTCCTATTTCAGCAAAAAATGCAACAAATATTGCCATCACAGGAAAAGGTGTAGTCGATGGAAGCGGTGATGCTTGGAGAGCCATCAAAAAAAGCAAAGTTTCAGAATCTGAATGGAAAAACATCGTAAAATCCGGCGGATTATTATCTGCAGACGGTAAAACATGGTTCCCATCGGAAAGCTATAAAAAAGGATTTGAAAGCAGCTCAAGCTTTAATGTTCCTGATAAAATTTCTAAGGATGAATTAACTACGGTTAAGGATTTCCTTCGTCCGGTAATGGTAAGTTTGGTGGGTTGTGACAAAGTATTGTTAGACGGTCCGACTTTCCAGAATTCTCCGGCTTGGAATCTTCATCCTTTGATGTGTTCCAACGTGATTTTAAGAAATCTTACGGTTAGAAATCCGTGGTTTTCTCAAAACGGCGACGGTGTAGATTTGGAATCCAGTAAAAATGTTTTGATTTACGATAATACTTTCGACGTTGGTGACGATGCGATTTGTATTAAATCCGGAAAAGATCAGGATGGAAGAAAAAGAGGAATGCCGACTGAGAATGTCATTATTAAAAATAACGTGGTTTACCACGGTCACGGAGGTTTTGTCATCGGAAGTGAAATGTCTGGTGGAGCGAGAAATATCCATGTTTCCGACTGTACTTTTATCGGGACGGATATCGGTCTTCGTTTCAAAACAACTCGCGGAAGAGGTGGAATTGTTGAAAATATTTACATCAAAAATATTGATATGATTAATATTCCGACTCAGGTTATCGGCTTCAATATGTTCTATGAAGGTGCATCTCCTGTTTTGGAAGACGGACAGAAACAGGAAGGCAATAAAACACCTGAAAAGATTTATCCGGTTACAGAAGAAACTCCGATTTTCAGAAATATTTTCTTTAAAAATATCAATGCAGTAAATTCTGATGAAGCGATTACATTGTTCGGTTTAGCTGAAATGAACCTAAAAAATATTATAATCGAAGATTCTCAGTTTGATACAAGAAAAGCCTTAACCATCGTAGATGCAGACGGAATTCAATTGAAAAACGTAAAATTGAAATATGCTGAAGGAACGGGAGCAACCGTTTACAACAGCAAAAATATCAACCTTTCAACAGTAAAGTTTGAATCAGCAGGTAAACCTATAGTAAAAATATTAGGAAATAAAACGGGAGCAATATTGTTGCCGAAAGAAGTAACATCTGATAAAAATTCACTTTCTATCGGAACGGATGTAGCGAAAAATGCAGTTAAATAGTTGGTTAATCGCAAAGACACAAAGTTTTTTTGATTTAAACACTGTTTTAAGACATAAGAAAATCAAAGATTTTCAGCAAAGTATTGAGTATTAAATTTTATCAAAGATAAAGTCCTTGCGCCTTAAAACATAAAGACAGTAAATTGCTTTGCGTCTTTGCGAAAAACCAACAACAAAAAATAAAGCAGTATTAAAAAAATTCCATAAGCGAATGATTTTTAACAGAAAACATACTTATATTTCTATTTTTTTTGTGGGGACAATGGCATTCGGGCAGATAAAAAGACCGAATGCCACTCCTTACACGAACGAAGGTACGTTCGAAAAATTCAAGAAAAAGTATCCTTTTATTACCCCAATTGACCGATCAGTTCCGCAAAACATCAAAGTTGATAAAGATGTGGAATATGCAAATATCAACGGACTTTCTTTAAAAGCAGATGTTTTTTATCCGTCTGATCAATCGAAAAAATATCCGGGAATTGCAATGGTTCACGGTGGTGGTTGGATTTCAGGAAGCAAGGAAAATGAAAAATTCATGGCAATGGAACTGGCTTCAAAAGGGTACGTGGTGATCGCAATCGGTTATCGATTAGCCGATGTCGCAAAATATCCTGCCGGAGTTGAAGATATTGAAACCGGCATTCAATGGCTGAAGAAAAACCATAAAAAGTATTCTTTAAACAAAAAGAAAATGGTCGTTTTGGGTGAATCTGCAGGAGCACAAATTGCGACTTTGGTTGGTGTGAAGAAAAAGAATAAAATTCAGGCTATCGTCAATGTAGACGGAATCGTTTCATTTATTCATCCTGAAGCCGAGGAAAGTACCTACGCTGCGTATTGGCTTGACGGCGACAAAGAGGGTAATTTAAAAAACTGGACCAAGGCTTCACCTTTGGAATATGTGGATAAAAATACCCCTCCTACCCTTTTCATCAACAGCTCACAACCCCGTTTTCACGCAGGTCGAGATGATATGATGAAAAAATTGAAGGGTTATAATATTCAAACAGAGTTTCATGAAATCAAAGATACGCCGCATTCATTCTGGTCAGCAGAACCTTGGTTTACAGAAACTTTAAATTTGACTGTTGATTTTTTAGATAAAGTTTTAAAATAAATTTAGGTTGAGATTAAGGTTAAGGCTAATTTAAAAAAAGTTTTATGAAAAAATTATTTTTAATTGTTCTCATTTCAATGGCTAATTTTCTCTTTGCAGGAAATGATCCGTATATTAAAATTACCGTTGCCAAAGATGGTAGCGGAGATTTTACATCAATTCAGAAGGCGATTAATTCAATCAGAGATTTGGGTCCTGCGGAAGCTTTGGTTTTTATTAAATCAGGAATCTATAATGAAAAAGTGGTAATTCCTTCTTCAAAACATAAAATCACATTAGAAGGTGAAAATAAAGACAACACGATCATTACCAACAATGATTTTTCAGGGAAATTGGATTCATTTAATGAAAAAATGACAACGTTCAATTCTTACACTTTCTTGGTGATGGGTGACGATATTAAAGTTAGTAATCTAACGATTCAAAACTCTTCCTGCAACGAAGGGCAGGCGGTTTCTCTCCATGTAGAAGGTGACCGTTTTGTGATTAAAAATTCAAATATATTAGGTTGTCAGGATACAATTTATTCGGCAACCAATCACAGCAGACAATATTTTGAAAACTGCTATATCGAAGGAACAACCGATTTTATTTTCGGACAGGCAACGGTTGTTTTTAAAAATTGTATTATTAAAAGCTTAGCCGATTCTTATATCACCGCAGCGGCAACAGAAGCCGACAGACAATATGGTTTTGTATTTTTTGATTGTAAATTAATTGCAAAAGAAGGCATCACAAAAGTATATTTAGGAAGACCATGGCGATCTTATGCAAAAACAGTTTTCATCAACACAGAAATGGGAAAACACATTGTTCCCGAAGGCTGGAATCCGTGGAAAGGCGATAAAATGTTCCCGGATAAAGAAAAAACGGCTTATTACGGAGAATTCGGAAGTAAAGGAGAAGGCGGAAACATTTCAAAACGTGTGAGCTGGTCGCATCAATTGACGAAAAAAGATTTAAAAAATTATACTTTAGAAAAGATTTTTAATGATTGGGACCCGAACATGAGTAATAAATAATCGGTAATGAGTAATGATAACCTCAATAAATCGACCTAGGAAAATGGAGCGTTAAGAAAATTAATTCTGTGAACGTTAAAAAAATTCTACTGTCTGAGCGCGACACAAATATTGAGACGAAAAACTAATATAAAATTCGCGCGAAACCTAACAAAGTGGTTCGGCGAACGAAGAGAGTCAATTTTAGAATTTTTAGAGAACAGAATTTATTCTTAGCGGAAGTTTCCAAGTCTTGAACTTTTGGTTCTTTTGTTTTAAGACAAAAGAACATTAATAAAAATTTATTTAAAATGAAAAAAATACTTTTACTATTTAGCATAGCAGTTTCAACTTTAATTCTTGCTCAGCAAAAACCAACCTTATTCCTCATCGGCGACTCTACAATGGCAAACAAAGAAAATCCCGATAAAAATCCAGAACACGGTTGGGGACAAGTTTTACCACAGTTTTTCACCACAGGAATTGAAATTCAAAATCATGCCATGAACGGCAGAAGTTCAAAAAGCTTCAGAACGGAAGGAAGATGGGATAAAGTGGAAAAACAATTGAAAAAAGGTGATTTTGTCATTATTCAATTCGGGCATAACGATCAGAAATTCAAAGATTCTACAAAATTTACCAATCCTTACACTCAATACAGAGCCAATCTGGAAAGATATGTGAATGAAACCAGAGCAAAAGGCGCAATACCTATTTTAATGACGTCCATTACCCGAAGAAATTTTAATGAAAACGGAGTTTTAATCGACACGCATAAGGAATATCCTTTAGTGGTAAGAATGGTTGCTGACGATATGAAAGTTGCTTTCGTGGACATGCAGTTATTAACTGAACAGTTAGAAATTTCTTACGGTCCGGAAAAATCAAAACTGCTTCATTTACATTTCAAAGCAGGGGAAAATCCATTTTATGATAAAGATAAAGCAGATGACACCCATTTATCAAGATTAGGTGCAGAATCTGTTGCAAAATTGGCGGTAAAAGATTTGAAAAAACTGAAAACAGGTTTGGAGAAATATATTAAATAATAAAAACTCTCGCAGATTTAACAGATTAAGCAGATGAGAACTTAAAAAATCTGCTTAATCTGTTAAATCTGCGAGAAATAAAATAAACGTTACTTTGTCATTCTGACACAGCCTGAAGGGATGCGAACGAAGTTCAAAGAATCTCAACAAATAAAATGATCTAAATGATAAAATAGATTCTTCACTCCACTTCGTTTTGCTCAGAATGACAGTGAGCATAAATAATTTAATTTAAAAAATTCAAATAAAATAAAAATGAATTTTAAAAAAGAACCATTTTTCGACGGTAATTCCGAGTGGGAAGATTTAGGAGACGGTGTTTCCAGACAGTTTGTAGGATACAACTCTCAGGTCATGATGGTGATTGTAAAATTTGAAAAAGATGCCATCGGAACTCTGCATCAACATTTTCATTCGCAAATAACCTATGTAGCAGAAGGAAAATTTGAGGTCACCATTGATAGTGAAACGAAAATATTACAGCAAGGTGACGGATTTTTTGCCCAACCCAATATTTTTCATGGAGTAAAATGTTTAGAAGCGGGAAAATTGATCGATGCTTTTACCCCATTCAGAGAGGATTTTTTGAAAGATTAATTCACAAATATTCAAACCTAACAGGTTTAAAAACCTGTTAGGTTTTTTTTAATACACTTTAAAATAATAAATTTAAAGTTATGAAAAAAGCCATTTTCTTATTTCTCATTTTCTTTTTCGTGCAAATTTCGGCTCAGGAAAAACTAATGTTCTGGCCAAAGGGCGAAATGCCTAATTCGAAAATTTTAGCTTCAAAAACCAAGAAAAAGAAAATCCTTGCAGAATTGAAAGAACCAGAACTTTTCGCATTTTTTCCTCCTGTAAAAGAAAGAAAGCAAATGTCGGTGATCATCATTCCCGGTGGCGGCTATTCAAAACTGACTTATGATGAAGGTGCATTTCAGATCGCCAAATGGATGAATACGCTGGGAATTTCAGCGTTTGTTCTCAATTACAGATTACCTACTTCAACCGATTTAACCCAACGAGAAATCGCTCCGTTGCAGGATATTCAGGCATCGATTAAATACATCAGAAAAAATGCGGCACAATGGAATATCTCTCCTAATCTTGTAGGAGTTGTGGGAACTTCCGCTGGTGGTCACTTAGCAACAAGTGTAAGCAATATTTCCACAGATTATACCGATTTAAAAGGTGATTGGGCTTCAATTTCCACGATTCCTGACTTTGCCGTTTTATTTTGCCCGGTGATTGATTTTGGCGAATTTGCTCACAAAGGAAGCCGTGAAAGTTTGCTTGGAGAAAATGCTTCAGCAGAAAAAATCACGGAATATTCCATGCAAAACCGAGTGACTGAAAAAACGCCACCCACAATTCTGTTTCATAATCAAGATGATACAGCTGTTCCGCCAATGAACAGTATTCTGTACTATAAAGCCATGACAAAGAATAAAGTGAAGGGTTCATTATTCATTTTTCCGAAAGGTGGACATCGTTTTTTTGTTACCGATAAAGATGCACTGAGCGAAAACTGGAAAAAACTGTGTTCAGACTGGCTTGAAACCATCAGTAATAAATAATGGGTAATGAGTAATTTTAAAAATGCTTTAAGTAATTAATAATGTTATTACACTGAGCTTGTCGAAGTGTTTTGCGCCTTAACAACAGTATTTTATCAAAAAAAAAAATTGCGCCTTTGCGATTTAACCTAAACCATTTAATTTCAATGAAGAAGATAACTTTCATCATCATACTATTTCTTTTCAGCCAAATTTCTGCCCAACAGAAAATTACAGTTTGGCCGAAAGGAGAAATGCCCAATTCTAAAGGTTTAAAATTAAATACCATTGAAGAAAAAGAAGGTCGAATCACTCAGATTCAGGAAGCTGAGCTGTTTGCTTTTTTACCCGCCAAAGAAGAAAGAAAACCAATGGCAGTCATTGTCATTCCCGGCGGTGGTTACAGACATTTAACCTACGATTTGGGTGGATATTCTTACGCAAAATGGCTCAATACTTTAGGGATTTCCGCCTTTGTGCTGAATTACCGTTTGCCTACTTCTCCCGACTTAAAACAAAGAGAAATCGGACCGTTACAGGATATTCAGGCTGCGATAAAATTAATCAGAAAAAATGCCGTTCAATATGGAATTTCTCCCGACCAGATTGGAGTTTTGGGAACTTCTGCAGGTGGACATTTAGCAGCAATGGTGAGTAATATTTCTACAGATTATACGGAATTAAAGGGTGATTGGCAAACAATTTCCACAGTTCCAAATTTTGCAATTCTGGTTTCTCCGGTTATTGATTTGGGAGAATTTGCTCATAAAGGAAGCCGTGACAATCTATTGGGAGAAAATGCTTCGCAACAGAAGATTTCAGAGTATTCCATGCAGAATCGGGTAACAGAAAAAACACCACCTACAATTTTATTTCATGCTCAAAATGACAATGCAGTACCTGTCATTAACAGTATGTTGTATTATGAAGCCATGATTAAAAATAAAGTAAAAGGGGCGTTATTTATTTTCCCTAAGGGAGAACACAGTATCGGAATTACCAATAAAACCGAACTGACGGACAACTGGAAAAAAGTGTGCGCAGACTGGCTTAAAACTATTAGCAATAAGTAATTGGTAATGAATAAAGATCTTTAATTAAAATCTAAAAATTATTTTTACCACAAAAGATTCAAAAGAAAAGCATGAAGAAATCTTTTAAAACTTTTACGGTTAAAAAAAATCATTCAAAAAAAATAAAAATGATAAAAACTATTCAACATAAAATCTTTTTATTGGCTTGCGGAACGATTATTTCGGTTTCAGCGTACGCCCAGCAGAATTTAAAATTAATCTACAACAAACCCGCAGAAAACTGGAACGAAGCCTTACCCATCGGAAACGGAAGATTAGGAGCTATGGTTTTTGGAGGCGCCATTCAGGAGCACCTCCAGCTGAATGAAGAAACAATTTGGGCAGGAGAACCGGGAAATAATGTCCCGAAAAATACATTCGACAGCATACAGAAAATCCGGAAACTCTTGAATGACGGAAAGTTTGAGGAGGCCCAAAACCTATCTAATATAACCTACCCAAGACAGGCTCCGAAAGATCTGAACTATGGGATGCCATATCAAACCATGGGCGATTTGTTTTTAGATTTCAAAGGTCATGACAATTTTAAAAATTACAAAAGGACTCTGGACATCGAAAAAGCGGTAAGCACGGTTTCCTACGAGGTAAACGGCGTAACTTACAAGCGCGAAATTTTCTCGTCTTTTGTAGATAATGTAATTGTGATTAAACTGACCTCCAGCAAAAAAGGAAGTTTAAATTTTTCAGTCAACGCTTCTACCCCACACAAGATCCATTCGGTTTTCACGGATAAAAACCAACTGATCATCAATGGTACAAGTGGTTCTGTGGATAATAAAATTGGAAAAATTAAATTCAAAACCGTTGCGGTTCCTGTTGTAAGAGGTGGCAAACTCACTTCTACAAAAGATAAACTCAATATTTCGGGAGCAGATGAAGTGGTATTATATGTTTCGATTGCGACCAATTTCAAAAAATACAATGATCTTTCCGGTAATCCACATGCAAAAGTCGCTGAATATCTGAATAAAGCCTTAAATAAAAAATATAACGATGAACTCAAAAGCCACGTTGAAAAATACCAGAAATATTTCAACCGTGTGAGCTTACATTTAGGAACAACAGAACAGGCGCAAAAAACAACCGATGCAAGAATTAACGAATTTGGGAACTCAAGTGATCCCGATTTGGTGGCTTTGTATTTTCAGTTTGGTCGTTATCTCCTGATTTCTTCTTCACAACAGGGTACTCAGCCTGCCAATCTTCAGGGAATCTGGAATTATCAATTGAATCCGGCTTGGGACAGTAAATATACAGTCAATATCAATACGGAAATGAATTATTGGCCTGCGGAAAATACCAACCTCAGCGAAATGCATGAACCTTTGTTTGATATGATTCAGGATCTGTCAGAGACCGGACAGGAATCTGCCAAAGAAATGTATCACGCAAGAGGCTGGAATATGCATCACAACACCGATTTGTGGAGAATAACGGGAGTGGTTGACGGTGGTTTCTACGGAATGTGGCCAATGGGTGGCGCCTGGCTCACTCAGCACCTTTGGAATCATTATTTATACACCGGAGATAAAGAGTTTTTAAAAAAATATTATCCTGCTTTGAAAGGTTCAGCTTTGTTTTATCTGGATGTTTTACAGCCTGATCCTTCGGGTAATTATCTGGTGGTTTCACCGTCCATGTCACCGGAAAACACCTACCTCAAAGGTGTCGGAATTACTGCGGGAACAACGATGGATAATCAGTTGGTTTTTGATGTATTTAACAATTTTATCAATGCCTCAAAAGTTTTAAATGAAGATCAAAACCTCTCGGACGAGGTAAAAACGGCTTTAGCTAAATTGCCTCCGATGCAGATTGGCCAATACGCACAGTTGCAGGAATGGCTGCAAGATATGGACAAAACAACTGATAAGCACAGACATATTTCTCATTTGTACGGATTATTTCCTTCAGGACAGATTTCGCCATTTAGAAATCCTGATTTAACGGAAGCCGCAAAAAATTCGATGACGTACAGAGGTGATAAATCTACGGGCTGGTCGATGGGGTGGAAAGTAAACTGGTGGGCAAGATTATTGGATGGAAACAGAGCTTTTAAATTGATTTCAGATCAATTAACACCCGCTCCGCTAGATAATAAAGGAGAATCCGGAGGAACCTATCCTAATCTTCTGGATGCGCATCCGCCATTCCAGATTGATGGAAATTTCGGCTGTACTTCGGGGATTGCAGAAATGCTTTTGCAAAGTTATGACGGCTACCTTTACCTTCTGCCTGCTCTTCCTGATGCTCTGCCAGAAGGTTCTGTAAAAGGATTAAAGGCGAGAGGCGGTTTTGAAATCGATATGGATTGGAAGAATTCTAAGCTTACGAAATTAGTGGTAAGATCAACTTTGGGCGGAAATGCCAGAATCAGAATGGCGAAGGATATCCAGTTTAAATCTAAAAATAAATTAACTGAGGCGAATGGCGAAAACCCCAACGAATATTATCAGGTAAATTCCATTAAAACACCATTGGTTTCAGAGAAAGCGGAACTGAAAGGTTATCCGGTTCCGGAAACTCAGGTTTTTGATTTTGAAACGAAGAAAGGTGGTGTTTATAGGTTTGAAGTGAAATAATTTTAAAAAAAACATTCGAAAAATTAAAATCTCTTTTTTATTTTTACGCATTAAGTAAACATTTATGACAAGGAAAGTATTTTCATTTGCCTTCATTTTATTCGCAATCTGCTTTATTGCAGCACAAACTCATACAGATGCAGAATCTACCAATAAAATAACAAATACGGTTACCCAAACAGGGATCGGTTTGGGTTCTGTGATTGCAGTCGTATGTTCCTGGGATAGAAACAGGTCTATACTGTGGGCAATCATTCACGGAATTTTTGGGTGGTTGTATGTAATTTATTTTGCTATTTCAAGAAAGGAATAAAATTTTTAATTTTTTACATAAAAATCCTGATGCCAAAAACATCAGGATTTTATTTTTACTGAGAAATTTTGTTCTTCTTCAGCCATTTTGGGAAGTCGCTTTCTATCAGTTTTGTTCCGGCTTCGTTGTACCAGCTGTAGCCCATTCTACGCTCTTCGGAAATTTCTTCGTAATTAAATTTCACGCTTCCGTCACGATCTCCGAAAATAGGTTTATTGGTGGCAATATCATAAAATCTCGCCCATACCGACGAACCTTCCTTCCTGCTTAAAGTACGTACTGCTTTTCCGTTCACTTTAGAAACAGCATACGTGTATCCTTGAATCCGGCTTTCATCAAACCACTTTACCGCAAATTTAATTGATTTTTCAATTTCAGGCGTTAAAGGCTGCATCATCAGAAATTTTATAATCCCGATTGATTCTCCGGTTGCTAAGGAAACAGGTTCGAAAGCTCTCGCTTTTTCAGGCTTTAAAGTATTTTCATCGTATTGATCTGCCCAAATTGACAGTTTACCATTTTGGACAATCTGAGTTTTTAAGATACAATCAATTCCTTTTTGTACGGCAATTTTCGACCTTTCTTTCAATTTTGAATCCACTGCATCAAATCCTTCTTTTCCTTCTGCTGTGTTGTATAAAACCGTTAATGCATTAATCATCGCATTGTCATTATACGTTACCTGCTTTCTGTACAGCCCTGTGTTCGGAAAATATTGTGGAAAACCGCCGTTTTCATACTGCATCGACAGCAAATATCCAATTCCTTTTTCTGCTGATTTTAGATAAGCGGCGTTTTTAGTTGATTGATAAGCTTTAATCAAGCCATTGATTTCCCGTGAAGTTGCATTGTTATCAATCGTTGCAAAATCATTATCGGTCGCTTTGATTATTTTTAAAAGTTTCGGATCTATCTTCTTTGTATAATCTACGTTTTGCTTATCGCTTGTATGTTTACCCCAACCTCCGTTCGGAAGCTGGTAAACCATCATTTTTTCGGCTAAGGTATCTTTTACCTGAGCGGAAAGGTTAATGGCCATTAACCCAAGAGCGAATGTATATATTTTTAGTTTCATCTTTTAAAAATTATTTAACTTTTACCACCAAAGGATTGGCAATGATTTGGGCCTGCTTCTGCAATATCTTTTCCCAATCTTCTTTTGTTGTAATCTGACCACTTTTCTGCCACGCAAACCCTGCATAGTACGTCAGTTTTTGCTGAGGTTTTGTCACGACCAATAAATTACTTTGATCCGGTGTTTCAGATTTGAAAGCAATAGACGTCTGAACAATTTTCGGATCAATTACAATTCCTTCGCCTACGAAAGCATCATCTATTTTTTCCCAGTGAAGATAATAGCCGTTCTTATCATTGAGTTCTGATTTCCCTTCATTTTTATGCAAAGTAATTCCGACAGTGTAGTTAGGAACCGGCTTTTCAGCTTTAAAATCAGATTCAAATTTTGAAAAATTAGAACCTAAATCTAATGAAACGATTTTCTTTTCTGCCACTCCGAATTCACTCCATGGCGCATAAGTTAATTCAAAAACCGTTCTCAGCGGACCTTCTGCAATGGTTTTGGAGCTGATAAAATTCTTTGAAACCTGCAGCTTTTCATCTTTCCAGATTCCGATTCCTCCCGTTCCGCGGCTGTCTCCGACATGATACGGATCGTAACCTTCCCCTCTTGTATCTTTATGATAATACATCGGATCGGTTAAATATCCTTTGTACCATTCGTTGATGACAGATTTTTCGGTTCTTTTCAGCCAGATATCAACACCACTCGATAACGTGCTGCCTTTTACGCCCGCCAATGCTTCAGCCTGACCTTTCGGACCATACACCCTGAATGCAATTTTATCATTCTCCCAGGTATAATCGTCTGCTCTTTCGGGAACCAGTCTCGAATAGGTTGTTAATTTACTTTCGGGAACAGGTGTTTTTTCATTGGTAAAAATGGAATAGGTATTTGTTTTTTTAGGATCAATAGCAGCTTGAAAAAGCAACTCATCATTTTTTCCGTCACCGTTATAATCGATCCATTGAACGGGAAGAGATTTTCCATACTGATCTTTGATTCTGAGATCGCTTTCTTTGTTTTTGCTTAAAAAAGATTTCAAATCTGAAACAGGAATTGAAACGACCTCATTTCTTGAAAAATCCAGGACATTTTTTACCTGAACAGAAGTTTGTGCCCTCAAACCATCCGCAACAATGCAACCGATTGCACAAAAAATACCCAAGACCGGATTTTTAACTGTTAACATATTTTTTTTGTTGAGTTAATTTTACCAAAAGTAAATATAATTTTCTTTCGAAGACAAAAAATACTCATCAATGATAAGGATTTAATATTTTTTAACTTAATCGGTAAGGTTTGGTGCTTCTCGCCCAACGGAGAATGCAAAATACGATTGCAGAAGTTTTCCTCTCAAAATTAGAAATCGACATTCGCTTTGATATTTCCCAATGTGGTTTCCGTTTTATCCTTAAAGCCTTCGAAAAACGTCAGCATAATAATTTTTTCTGAAAATTATCTCTGGGAAAATCCTGAAGAATTTCATCTCTGTGATGCTCCATAACAAAGGTGATTTTTGATGATTAGCATGGAGACATTTGTAAAAAACTCATTAACTGGAATATTCTTTCAAGAGTTGTCTGTAGCTCATTAATATAGAAGATTTAGAAATAAACCCGATAAATTGATTATTGTTATCTACAACAGGTAAATTCCAGACTCCTGTATCATCGAAAGTTTGAAGAATATTCAGTGGCTGATCTTCAGGATGGATAACCGCCGGAGGAGCTTTCATAATCTGAGCAATGGTTACCGAAACCTCATCATTCGTGAAAAGATAAGGCCTTATATCATCTAATGTTAAAATTCCTCTCAGTTTTTTCTTTTCATCGGTGATGGCAAAAATATTTTTGTCTCCATTTTTTACCCTATCAAATAATTCTGTAATAGGTGCATTTTCATGAACTGTCTGAGAATATCGATCGATAAATTCATCTGTTTTTAATGAAAACAATATATTTTTATCATGTTTATTGGTGAAAATCTTTCCCTGATCTGCCAATGATTTCAGTTCCGGAGAGATAGGTGAGAACCATTTTGCAATTAAATAAGATATAATAGAAACGATCATTAGAGGAATAAAAAGATCATACCCGAAACTGGATTCTGCGATCAGGAAAATGGCTGTTAACGGCGCATACATTACACCGCTCATTGCCCCGGCCATTCCTACCAAAACAAGATTGGTCACCGGAACTTCCGTAAAGCCGATCTGTTGACAGATAATTGCAAATAAATACCCTACCGTTCCGCCTGCAAAAAGTGAAGGGGCAAAATTACCGCCGTTTCCTCCACTGAAAATCGTAAACGATGTCGCAAAAGCTTTCAGTAAAAGAACGAGAACCAAAAAGATGATAATGGTAAAATTTTTAATTTCAAAATATCTGAAAAAACTGTTTTCAATAATTCTATGGGTATCGCCATTTGTAAAAGCTTTAACGGTTTCATACCCTTCCCCAAACAAAGGCGGAAAAAGCACACAAAGTAAAGATAAAACTGCACCGCCAAACATTGCCTTTCTTAAACGAGACAGCTTTAATTCTTTAATAAAATGCTCAACTTTCTGAGAGATCACCACAAAATATCTTGCGTATAATCCTGTTACAATCCCTAAAATCAGGTAATACGGAACATTTTTATAATTAAAGGCTTCTCTTGTATAAAACCTGAAAAGTACATCTTCCTGCAACAATATTCTCGACAACAGACTCCCACACACTGCAGCTACCACCAAAGGAATAAAATCTGTAAAAAC
Source organism: Chryseobacterium arachidis (assembly GCF_900129245.1). Lineage (GTDB taxonomy): Bacteria > Bacteroidota > Bacteroidia > Flavobacteriales > Weeksellaceae > Chryseobacterium > Chryseobacterium arachidis. The sequence goes on along the minus strand of NZ_FQUT01000005.1, from coordinate 114,400 downwards.
AACCCCCGTTAACAAAATTTCAAAGGCAAACATAATTCCTGCTATGGGCGCATTAAACGCTGAGGCAATTCCCGCAGTGGCTCCTGCGGCCAATAATAAGGTTCTTTCTTTATAACTTAATCGGTACGTTTGTGCGTAATTAGAGCCAATTGCTGCTCCCGTTACCGCAATCGGACTTTCAAGACCAGCAGAACCGCCGAGCCCAACCGTAACCGCACTCTGAACAATCTGTGAATACATTTTCACCGAAGAAACAATACTTGAATTTTGTGCTACTTCATATAAAATCGCACCGATCCCTTTTCTGTCCTGCCCTTTAAATATTGTTAAAACAATAAGCGTCGTTAACACAATTCCCAAAAAAGGAAAAATAATATAAAAAAGAATCTGATATTCGAAATGAACTTTCGTGGTAATAAAATGATGAATATTATGAACTAGGGTTTTCAGTAAAACACCTGCCAAGCCGGCTGTGCATCCTACCAAAATTCCCGATAATACAAGAAACTGGTTTCGGCTTAATCTGTTATTCAGCCAATGAAGTATCAGTTCATAACTGCGTGCTTTTTCCAAACCAAAGTTTTGAAAATCCCTTTTAAATTTTAAAAAACTGAGATACTTTTTCCTGTTGTGAATTTTCATAAGACCTGATTGTTTCCGGAAACGGATTGATAATGACCGTCAATTTACAAAATTTATTTTCAAGGTGTCAAATTAAGGACGCATTATCTAGAAATATCACGTTATAATTTTACTTCATTAAAAAACCGTTGTGCATTTTGCAAAATTTTGGTATTAGGCCCGTCAGTCCAAGTGTTTTTCCGTAACAAAGTGAAGAAAAAATGTATCGAGAACAAATTGATTTTCAAAATTACAAACTTCTCGATACGATTTTTTTCAAAAATCTACTCGAAGCGACGAAAAACAAATTAAAATGCAGAACGGATTTCATTAAACAATATATGTTGATTAACCGACTACTGGCTCCTCTTACATTCCAAACAGGAACTCTGTTAAAAAAACTTTCAAAAAATCTGTATTTTGTAGAAACACTGCTAATATGGTTATCTCTAATATACATTGAATCATTTTAGTTGTATTATGATCATCATCGATTATTTAAGAAATCTGTTTTAGGATCTCTTATAATTTTCGAAAATAAAAAGTAATTTATATTTAATAGTATATTTTACCGTTGATGATTTGTAATAAATTCTGAGATTCCATTTTTTTTATTGCTCTTATTACGGTCTCAATATTCAATCCTGATAATGAAGCGAGCTGCTGCCTTGTATATGGAATCTGAAACCGTTCTCTATTCTGATCCGTATAAAACCCCTTAATATAATCAAGCAGTATAGTGAGCCGATCTACTGAACTTGAAATCCCAAGTGTTGCAAGTATAAGATTTTTATAATGTATTCTTTTGGCAGTATAGGCATACAGGGATAATAATAACTCCGGTGTATTTTCAAGCAGACTCATCAATTTATATTTTTCCAATCTTATAATTTCGCAGTCTGAAATGGCTATAGCATTAAACGGATATTTTAGATCTGTAAATAAATAAGATTCCGCAATACAGTGACCTTCATAGGGTAAGCCATACAAAAGCTCTTTTCCGCTCATATTGGCTACACTCATTTTAACAGTACCAGATTTTATCTGAAGATAGTACTTTGCATGGGAACCTTCTTTAAAAATGAAATCATTAGGGCGATACTGTAAAGTTTCACCACCGTATTGAAGGAGTAAATCTTCTTTTATTACCATAAATTCATTTGATTTCTTAAAAATAATATAATATTCTTGAAAATCATATAAATGTGGTATGATAAACGACTTGAAAGTCTCTTTATTATAAATTTAATGCAAAATAAAAAAGCAATTTACCTCTTCTTAATTCAATGCAAACGGAGTCCGATTAGATTGATACAAGGAGTATCGGCTGTAGGTTTTCTTCCTTTTGAAAATACTTCTGGAAGGCTAGAAAGTATTGATCTGTAATATTATCCATCATAACTTGGCATTGTGTCCCATTGGAAAACATAGGAAATCTTTAATACATCAAATGTTTTTTAGCATTATTCCTCCATCCCGCAGAACTCGAATATTTGACGAAGAATATTTTGAGATCCGCAGAACTTTCGGTGTCTGTGAAATAGATTTTCTTTTGGGCCTGACTTCCATATTGGGTAAAAAACCATCTGCCTTCATTTCCTTCTGCCTGGCTGCCGTATTGTACTTTATAAACTTTGAGGTCTGCCTGACTTTCATAGCGGCATACAAAAACCTTAAGCTCTGCCTGACTGGCATATTGGGTGGAAAAAACTTTCTGGGCACTTAGTTGCAACCCTAAAAGCATGCCCGAAATAATAAAAATCTGTTTCATTTGTTTTGCTTTTAATCCTTCAAAAGATACGAATATCATATAAAATAAGAAAGCGCCTGCCATTACGCAGACGCTCCCACCTCAATCTTCATAATACATAGACTAAATTAACATCTCCACATTCAAATTTATTGTGTTTTTACCCTCATCTTTATGTTTCTAAATCGTAGAACATTTTTTTCTTAACAGTAAAGGTTGAAAAATACTTTGAAATTTTTAACAACCTATTTTTTATGATTAAAAGTCTGTTTAAACTAATTTTAAATTTAACCACAAAAGGCACAAAAGATATTCTTCCAGCTATTATCAGATAATAAAAGCTCTCAAAAGAATAAAAATCAAAGATTTTTTTTAAACTTATGTGTTCTTTTTATGTCAATTTAATGATAAACTTTAAACACATTATCTAAATCTTTTGTGTCTTTTGTGGTTAAATAAAAAGTTTAAACAAGTTTATGGTTTTAATTAAAACTCAAATTCCCCGATCAGGATTCCGTTGTCACCGCCTCGTTCATTTTCTTTCTGATTCTGGAATACAACTATTTTTCTTTCCTGTCTGCCGGTTGCATAATTGATGTATACTTCGGCCATAATAGCCGTTGGCCCGGCAATTCCTACCTGTCTTTCTCCAAAGAAATTGGTCTGGATTTTATATTTGCCTTTGATCGCTTTTTTAAGTAAAAACTGTTCGGGGCCGAAACCTCTCGTGAAATCATTACTCAGCCTTCCTCCGATTTCAGTTTCCGGGTGACTGTAGTAGCATCGCTCGTTATTAGGATCGGTTACCCAAAGATCAATATCAGTGTCATCTTTATTCCAGTTGATGACCACTCGGATGTTTACCGGAAGATCTGTAATAATTTTTGGATTAATCTGCTTAAGATCGAGTTTATTTCTGTATTTACTGATGAGTTCATTGATTTCCATGATGACTGTTTCCTCAATTCCATCATCACGATCTGCCAGTTCTCTCGTATAAGATTGTGTAAGAACTTTATATAAATTATCCAAAGCCAGCTGATATTGTCCGTTATCTTCCAAAGCCAATGCATAATCTCTGTAGCTTTGAGGATCAAAAGGCCGCCATTCCAATACTTTCTGAGTAACGAAAAGTTCTTTTTCATATGCTTCAGCCTGCTTTAATTTATACGCCAATAATTTGTACAGTTCCTCATTTTCAATATCAAGATCTGCAATCGAACTTAATACTTTTATCCCCGATTTTTTATCATTATTTTTAAAAAGCAGCTGGGCGACATCAAAATAATACTGAGGCAGGTTTTCGTAATCGTTTCTGTTTTTAAGATAAATCTGATAAATTGTTTCTGCATTTTTTACCGATTCAAAAAGCTTCATGTAATCAGCGTCCGATTGTACCTCAATCATGTTGATTCTTCCTGAACTCACCACCTCCGAAATTTCCTGAGTTCTCACTGAATCCGTTTGCGAAGCCCATCCGGAATTCACTGCTATTCCCTGAGTTCTGCCTTCAAGAACCCGAACAGAGTTATTCGATGCAATCAGTGGCTCAGAAGTGGCGCTTACTGAGGAAGAAGTTTGCGCTTCTTTTCTTACAACCTTATTGAAACCATACATTACCACTTCCTCTATCTCATTAGACTGACGATCTGAAGATGCATTAATTTCTACAGCTTTATCAGCCTGTACCTGCGCAGGCGGGGCAGCATTTGCAACTGGTGGCGGAGTATAAACAGGCGCTTTCACTCCTTCCTGAGCAACTCCTGTTATAACAACTTCTTCAATCCTAATTCTTCTTCCTGTTGCAGAATCCATTCTTCCAGGATCATAATCGGGTTCCGGATAACGTTTTGATTTTTGTTTTTGATTATATTCTTTTTTCCACCATTCTTTAAGATTTTGTGTCATTCTTTCGGCATCATTCATCAAATCTTTTACACGTTCATCTTTTGCAGCTCTGTTGTTTTTTACGATTTCATTGAACTGAGTTCTCAATTCTGCGGGCGGAGCAATATCATACCGAACATAATCTTCCACATTTTCCAACACCATTAAGCTCATATTGTTGCTTACCAAGCCGAATTGTTTGCTTAAACTTTTAATATCATTTTTATTTTCTTTCTCAAAAATTTCCAGTTCGTTCAGTTTCTTTTGAGCCCAGAATTTTGAAATTTCCCAATCTTTAATTGTCTGTTCGTTCGAATTTAAAGTAATGACTTTTGTTTCTGTCACTTCATTTCCATACCCGAATTTTGCTTTTACCGTTGTCTGATTTCCCTTTAAAATCCCTGTCAGTAAAAAATCCTGAGAAACCGTTTGTGTTAAAGAAGGATATATTTCAGAAAGCTGAGCATTGTTTTCAATCCCTAAAAATTTCAAAGGTTGGGACAAAAGCTTTTTCACTTCTTTTTTAGGATCATTTTCGCTTAAGTTTAAAAATTCTCCGCCTGTTTTATTGCTGATGAATTTCAATTGATTAAAATTCACATTATTAGAAGAAGAAATCGTGTAAGTTGGTTTGTTCCAGCTTAATTTCAATTCTCCAAAAGAAGACAATCCGTCTGTGAAGAATAAAATCTCATCTTCTCTTATAGATTTCAATTGGCCGAAATCTGTTCCTCCGTCGTAGGTTGTTTTTAATAAATAAGCTTTTAATTCGTTCCAGTTTCCATCATTAATTTTAAAAGCCTGCCCTTCTTCAAAAGTGTTGTTAAGGAAATAAATTTTTACATTTAGATTATTATTCGTTTTAAAATATTCTTCCAACAAACTTAACTCTTTAGAATGATCCCGCTTTTTTCCACTCAAGGAATTATCCCAGACAATTGCCAGTTTATTAGTAAGTTTTTTGGCTCTTTCATTTGAATTAACTGCGATATTTGCAAGAAAATAAGACGAGTCACCCAAAGCTTTCTGAATCAAAACACTTTGACTGTCGTTATTCTGAGGAAAATTGATTTTTAAATTATTTCCGGGTCTGTATTTTGTTCTGTGTGTTTCGGCAACCCAGACGTTTCCATTTTTCACAAAATCAAAATTTCCGTCCGGTTTTTCTTCCAATTGTGGAGGATTTGTACTCTGAAAAACAGTTGTTTTAATATTAAATTCAGGAATTTCTGAAGTGTAGTTCAATGGCAAAAAATATTCATAAGAATTCCCGGATTTCTTCAATTCATAATTATACGTGATTTGAACCGTTCGTTCTCCGCCATTGGCATTGATCGGATAAATTGTTGTCCTGAAATTATTACCTTCTACTTTTTCCAGAATTCCGGGATCGATATTCCTTTTTTTGATGGTTTCGTAAACCTCCCTGGCTTTTTCTTTTTCTACAGGCACGGCATTTCGTAGCTTTCCGTTGATATCCAAAGCATAACCGCTCGCATTCACCCCCTCCGGAAGCGGGAAAGTTACTCTTCCTTCTCGCAGTCGGTTTGAATAGTTTTTAAAAACCATGGTTACAATATTGGTAGAAATTCTCCCGGTAATTTTGGTTTCGATATTGAGTTTCTGCAGGACAACCTGATTATTCTTTTCATATCCGCCCTTTCCGTCTCCCGTTTCAATAGTAGGAATCTGTGCGAAGCAAAGCATCGGGAAAAACAGAAAGATCTTTATATATAAATTTTTCATAAAAACAGAATTTGAGGTTCAACAAATGTTTCTATGTATCAAGATGTCAGATTTTGAAAAAGGGTTGGAAAAAATATATTTTTTTTGAATTTAAAAATAAAAAAGCCACTCACCTTATCTGTAAGTAGCTGATATATTGACAGGAATATTTTAAAAATTAATTTAAAATATTATTCATTTCAGTTAAAATAATGGGTTTTCCGTCGGTAACCACAATCGTATGCTCATGTTGCGCCATATAACCGCCTTTGTTTCCTACCATGGTCCAACCGTCATTCAGCTCCACAGCGATATTGGAATCAGTCGAAATAAATGTTTCAATTGCTACCACAGAATTCTTTTTGAACCTTCTTGTGTCGAAACGGTTTCTGTAATTCATCAATTCGTCCGGCTGTTCGTGAAGGCTTCGCCCAACACCATGCCCGCCAAGATTTTTGATGACCTTAAAACCTCTTTTCTTAGCTTCCGTTTCCATGATGAAACCAATGTCTGCTATTTTCACACCGCCTTTTATCGTATTAATCGCCTTTTTCAAAATATCTTTTGATGCTTCTACCAGTTTCTGATGCTGATTGATGTCTTTTCCGATGACAAATGAACCTCCGTTATCTGCCCAAAATCCTTCAAGTTCCGCCGAGACATCAATATTAATTAAATCTCCTTCCTTTAAAACCCGATGATCGGAGGGAATGCCATGGCAAAATTCATTATCAACACTAATACAGGTCCATCCCGGAAAGCCGTAAGTAAGATGTGGTGCCGACTTTGCCCCAAAACCGGAAAGGATCTTCTCTCCGAACTCATCAAGATCCTTCGTCGTCATCCCAGCCTCAGCGTAATTCATCATTTCTCTCAAAGTATAAGCAACAGCTTCACTGACTCTCTGCATTCCGATTAATTCAGCTTCGTTTGTTATAGACATTTTTTGTTTTTTAATTGTATTGTAAAGATAATGAAAAGATATTTATGGTTTTTGCGGATCTCTTTAAGAAACAAACTCAAGCATGAAACACAATAATTCTTATCTGATGAAAGTCTTTACAGAAATTATTTTTATCGTTAAGTTCACTCGTGCTTACCATAAAGTTGATTTTCTTACAAAACAAAAGCACCTACAGATTGTAAGTGCTTGATTTATTGTGGTCCCACCTGGGCTCGAACCAGGGACCACCTGATTATGAGTCAGGTGCTCTAACCAACTGAGCTATAGGACCTCAAAACTTGGTTAAATTTTGTGATTGCAAAAATAGCAAAATTTCTTTCACTACAAAACTTTTTATTGCTTTTCTTGACAAAGTTCTATCAACACACCGTTGGTAGATTTAGGATGTAGGAAGACAACCAATTTATTATCAGCACCTTCTTTCGGCTCTTCAGAAATAAATTCAAAACCTTCTTTTTTCAGTCTTTGCACTTCTTCAATGATATTTTCAACTCCAAAAGCCAAATGATGGATCCCTTCACCTTTTTTACCTATAAATTTTGATATCGGACTTTCTTCTTTGCTCGCTTCCAAAAGTTCAATTTTGCTTTCTCCGGCAGCATAAAATGAGGTTATCACACCTTCCCTTTCCACAGATTCTTTTTTGTAAGATTTTTTTCCTAAAAGCTTGGTAAAAAGTTCATCGGAAACTCCTAAAGATTTTACGGCAATACCGATATGTTCTAGTTTCATAAAATTACTCAATAAATTAAAAATGTAAATTTGATACAGCAACGAAATTTCAAAGTATCAATTCAAACAAAAATACTAAATTTGCATAAATTATGGAAAGTAACAGACAAAGAAAAGTAGCACAGATTATACAGGAAGATTTCGCAGAACTTTTCCGCAAACAGGCATCAGATAGCAGACAAAGCATTTTGGTAACTGTTTCGGACGTAAAAGTAACTGCAGACCTTGGAATTGCCAAAATTTATTTAAGCATATTCCCACAGGAGCACCGTAAAGCCGTGATGAAAGAAATTGAGGAAAACAAAGCTTCATACAGAAATTTCATCGGCCAGAAAATGGCAAAACAGGTTCGTGTAATCCCTAATCTTAATTTCTACTTAGACACCACTCTTGATGACGTTGAAAAATTAGACAGAGAACTAAGAGGAGAAGGTGACAATCCCATTTTATAACTTTTGAAAAACATTGCATTTTATATCGCATCGAGATACCTTTTGGCTAAAAAAGGGAGTACTGCTGTTACATTTATTACGTGGCTGGCTGTAGGAGCGATGACGGTTGCCGTTACTGCAATGTTTGTGATTATTTCAGTTTTTTCGGGGCTTGAGGATCTTAATAAAGATCTGATTTCTAATCTCCATGCGGATCTTACGATTAAAAGTACTTCCGGGAAAACTTTGAAAGACTTTGATAAAATCAATAGAATTTTAAAAAGTAATAATGAAATCAGCAGCTTTTCAAGAGTAATTGAGGAAAAAGTATACATCAATTACAATGGAAAGGGTGATATTGCTTATCTGAGAGGTGTAGATTCCGCGTATATCAAAGTAAATCCTATTAATAAAGATGTTTTCTACGGTGTTTATCCCAGCTTCAAATATTCTAATGAAGTTTTAATGGAGAACTCTTTGAATAACAGATTGGCTATTCCTGTACCTTCTAATTCTGATTACGCAACGGTTTTTATGCCTAAGCCGGGAACCGGGATTATTAATAAAGAAGAAGATATTTACAATAAAAAGGATATATTGGTAACGGGGATTTTTGGAGGAAAAGACCAGTTAAACAATTATATTATATCTCCGATAGAGCTTACGGAAGAGCTTCTAAATCTTCCTGAACATTCAGCTTATCAAATCGTTGTTAAGCTTAAGGATCCAAGTAATACAGACAGCGTAAAACAGCAACTTCTTTCATCTTTAGGAAAAAACATTGAAATAAAAACCAAAGAAGAAGAAAATGCAGCGTTCTGGAAAATGATCAATACCGAAAAATTATTTATTTATTTAATTTTTGCTCTGGTTATTTTCATCACTACATTTAATCTTGCAGGAGCCATCATTATCTTACAGTTAGATAAAAAAGAACAGGCAAAATCTTTGATTTCTTTAGGATTACCCCTGAGTCATTTAAGACAGATTTATTTTTATACCGGAATTCTTATTGTTACTTTAGGTATAATCTCAGGTTTGATATTGGGAACAGGGCTTTGCTATTTCCAGCAGTATACAGAATTCTTTAAAGCCAATGAAATTCTGCCTTTTCCTGTAAAGATTGTTGAAAAAAATTATTTAATTGTTGCCGTAACGGCATCCCTTTTCGGCTTCGGTATTTCTTGGGCTTTTTCTAAAATCGGCAAAGACTACATTACTAAAAGTTAATACAATACCCGTTCATTTTTTCGTACCTTTACGCCCCAATTTTTAAAAAATGAAACGTACTCTATTCCCTTTTTTGCTTCTATTTGCATTTTTTAATGCATTTGCGCAAGCACCTGCCGGTTATTACAATGCTGCAGCCGGTCTTACAGGTTTCAACCTTAAAACTGCTTTAAATCAAATCATTACCACAGGACATACTCCAGGACTTAGCTATAACAATCTCTGGACAGCCTACCAAACAACTGATCGTGATTATGATTATGAAAATGATGGTAGCATTTTAGATATTTATTCTGAAAATCCTATCGGGGCCGACCCTTATAATTTCACTTATGGAACCAACCAGTGCGGTAGTAGCTATTCACAGGAAGGAGACTGCTATAACAGAGAGCATATAGTACCTCAAAGCCTTTTCAACCAAGGCTTACCTATGAGAGGTGATGCTCATTTCGTAAGAGCAACTGACGGAAAAGTAAATAACGAAAGAGGAAGCCTCCCTTATGGAAAAGTTGGATCAGCAAATTACACTTCTCTAAATGGATCTAAAAGAGGTACATCTGCATCCCCAGGATTTACAGGTACTGTTTTCGAACCTATTGATGCATTCAAAGGTGATGTTGCTAGAATGATTTTCTATTTTGTTACCAGATATGAAACTCAATTAGAGACTTTCACTTCAGCAAATGGTACAGGAAATATGTTAGGAACATCAGCATTTCCTGGCCTACAGAATTGGGAACTCGACCAGCTTCTTATATGGCATTTACAAGATCCTGTTTCTCCTGCTGAAGTTAGAAGAAATAATGCGACTTATACTTACCAGGGCAACAGAAATCCATACATCGATCATCCTGAGTATGTTAACCAAATCTGGGGAACTCCGGTTATTGATACACAGGCACCAACGGCTCCTACAAACCTTGTGGCAAACAACCCTACTTCCAATTCTATTGCTGTAAGCTGGACCGCCGCTACAGATAATATTGGGGTAACAGCTTATGAAGTTTACGCTAACGGAATCTTAAAAGCTACTGTTACAGGCACTTCAACGACTGTTAACGGGTTATCACCTCTTACAACATATACCTTCTATGTCATCGCTAAAGATGCTGCCGGAAACCCATCTCCACAAAGTAACAATGCAGTAGAAACAACACTTGACGGACCTGTTGGCGGAAGTTGTGGTGCTGAAGATTTCTCAACTATTCCAACGTCACCAACTACTCCTGCTTACGATACAAGAACTTGGACTAATAACAGTATAACATGGACGGCAACGGATGCCAGAATTGATCAAACAATAAATGGTAAAGCCATTAACATCCGAAACGGAAGCCTTACAAGCTCTACAATTTCAGGAGGAATTGGCAGCTTAACGGTTACTACAAAATTACCATTTTCCGATACAGCAGGAAATCTGACTCTACAAATTAATGGAAATAATGTCGGGACTATTCCTTTTAATACGACAAACATAACAACCACCATCAGTAATTTAAATATTTCTGGTAATATTGTTATTAGCCTACTCTCTCCATTAGGCGGAAAAAGAATTTCTATTGACGACCTAAGCTGGACTTGCTATGCAGGAGCTCTGGCAACAACAGAAACTTCAAAAGAAAAAACAGGATTCACGGTCTATCCAAATCCTGTGAAGAACAACGAATTATTTGTAAAAGGTGAAAACTTAAGCAAAATTTCAAAGGCTCAGATCTACGATTTCTCAGGAAAGCTGATTGAAACGATTGAAAATCCTTTTAAAAATTCTAACAAAATCAACCTTAAAGGTTTAGTAAAAGGAAATTACATCTTGAAAACAGATGCTTTCTCTACTAAATTTATTGTAGACTAAAACTTAAAAAATATTTTATACGAAAGACCGGTTTTGTCCGGTCTTTTTTTTATTTTTATACTATGGATTCCAATAAAAAATTAGGCTTAATCGGAAGAAACATTTCCTATTCCTTTTCGAAAAAATACTTTGAAGATAAATTTCAGAAACTGATGTTGAAGGGATATTCTTACAACATTTTTGATTTAAAGGAAATCAATGAAGTTGAAAACCTTTTTTCTACTCCGGAACTCCTGGGTTTTAATGTAACAATTCCTTACAAAGAAAAAATCATCGATTATTTGGATGAATTAAGTGATGAAGCAGAAAAAATTGGTGCCGTAAACTGTGTTTTAATTGAAAACGGAAAGAAAAGAGGCTACAATACAGATGCTTTCGGGTTTGAAAAAACACTGCTTCTGCACAAAAAAACGCATCACGATTCTGCGATCATTTTAGGGAACGGAGGTGCTGCAAAAGCAGTAAAATATGTTTTAGACAAACATGAGATTCCATCCGTTACAGTTTCCAGAACTACAGAAATCAATTACGAAAACTTAGATAAAGAAACTGTAGAAAACCATAAATTGATCATTCAATGTACGCCGGTCGGAACTTTCCCGAATGTGGAAGACTGCCTGCATTTTCCTTTCGATGGGATTTCTAAAGATCATTTAATTATAGATTTAATTTACAATCCCAACTACACGCAATTCATCATTAATGCTTCCGAAAAAGGGGCAAAAACAGTGAATGGATATTATATGCTTGAACAACAAGCAGAAAAAGCTTGGGAAATTTGGAACTTTCAAAAAAAATAACATAAATTAGTACTATATTTAGCTTTTTAGCTATATATTTAGAGGATATTAATGCCACTCACATAAACGATTTGCTATGATTACAGAAAACAACCTTTCTGAAAACGAGGAAAACAAAAACCCTAACGAAGTACCTCAGGAAGAGACATCAGAAAATGTCGTATCTAACGATGAACACATCCATAATGAAGAGACGGAACATGAAGAAGAGCACGAAGAAGTAGAAATTTCTCTTGCCGATGCATTAAAAGAAATGGAAAAAATCATCAATGCGACGAATGCAGGTGAAGATTTCAAAAAATTCAATCAACTCAAAGAAAAAGCAAGTCATTACATCCATGATGAAGTGGAAGACAAAAAGCATGAATATGTAGAAGCCGGAAATGCTCCTGAAAACTTTAGTTATGAACACCCTTCTCAGGCAAAATTTTCAGCTTTGGTGAATATTTTCAGAGAAAAGCATGATTCTTACCAAAAAGGACAGGAAGAAGAACAGAAAAAAAATCTGGAATACCGCCAAAGTATCATCGAAAGGCTGAAACATCTTTATACCACCTCAGAACCGGGAATAAACCTTTTCAAATCTATCAGAGAAATTAAGGAAGATTGGTCTAAGGCAGGTCAGGTTGCAAAATCAGAATTCAAGATTCTTAATAATAATTATTTCCACCACTTGAATCAGTTTTATCAGATGCTGGATTTAAATAAAGAATTTTTGGAGCAGGAATACAGCCATAATCTGGAGAAAAGACAGCACATCATCGAACGTGCGAAACAGCTTGAACATGAGCCGGTTATTCAGAAAGCATTAAACGAGCTACAGTATCTCCATAAACTTTGGAAAGAAGAAGCGGAGCCCGTTGCTGAGGAATTCCGTGAAAAAACGTGGGAAGAATTCAAAGAAATCTCCAACAAAATCCACGAAAGAAAATCTGAGCTTTCTGCAGCCATTGAAACGGAGCAAAACGAAAATCTTGAAAAGAAAAATCAGATCATTGCTGAAATCAAGAAACTTTCTGAGCCCGTAGAAAATCCTAATCACAATTACTGGCAAAACTCAATCCGAAGAGTTGAAGATCTCCGTTCTGAATTTTTGAAAACAGGAAGTGTTCCGAGAAAACTTTCGAACCAGAACTGGAATGAGTTTAAAACTATTTTAAGAGGTTTCAACACCACAAAAAATACCTATTACAAATCTTTAAAAGGCTCTCAGCAGGCGAATTTGGAGGAGAAATTAAAATTAATCCAAACTGCAAAAGACAATGCCAATAATGAAGAATGGGATATCGCTGTTCCGTTGTTCAAAAAACTTCAGGAAGACTGGAAGAAAATCGGGCATGTTCCCAAGAGCATGACGAATAAAATCTGGGATGAATTCCGTGATGCCTGCAACGCTTTCTTCAACAATTACAGAGAAAAAAGTAATGCTTCGACTGACAACTGGAAAGAAAATTACAAGAATAAAAAAGCAATTCTTGAAGAACTCAAAACCATCAGCAATGAGGAAGGAAGCATCGAAAGAATTGAAGCGATAAAAACAGCATGGAACAACATTGGGAAAGTTCCGAGAGATAAAATTTCAATCAATACAGAATTCAACAAAACGTTGAGAGAAAAATTGAAATTAAACAAAATTAATGAGTTAGAGCTTAAGGAAGAAGGTTTATCTGAAAATCAATTAACAGACAAGGCAAGAAAAATAAAGAGCCAGATCTCTGATCTCGAGGCTGAAATCGTGAAATTGGAAAACAATTTGGCATTCTTCAAAAACCCATCCAGAGAAAATCTATTGTTGAAAGATACTTTCGATTCTATCGACGAGAAAAAAGCTCATTTGGAAACTTTAAAACAAAATCTTCACAGCATCATCGCTGGAGAATAAAATAATTTTAAAATCTAAAAAGGCGGAGCAAAGCAATTTGACTTCGCTTTTTTCATTCAGTATGCAAGACGAATTTTATATAAAAAGATGCATTGAACTGGCGCAGAAAGCCATTGGTAAAACCTATCCCAATCCTTTGGTGGGAAGCGTAATCGTTCACAATGGCAAAATTATTGGCGAAGGCTATCATCACAAAGCCGGAGAACCTCATGCGGAAATCAACGCCATAAATTCTGTTAAGGACAAGTCTTTGATTCCTGAATCTATGATCTATGTTTCTTTGGAGCCTTGTGCCCATTACGGAAAAACTCCGCCATGCGCATTGAAAATTAAAGAATTGGGGTTCAAAAAAGTAGTGATCGGCGCAATGGATTCACATGATAAAGTGAACGGAAAAGGTAAAAAAATAATTCAGGATGCAGGAATTGAAGCGGTTTCAGGAGTTTTGGAAGAAGAATGTATTGAGTTAAACAAAAGATTTTTTACCTATCATGAAAAGAAAAGGCCTTACATTATTCTGAAATGGGCAGAATCAGGCGATGGATTTTTAGATAAAGATTTCAAACCGACTTCGATTTCAAATTCTTTAGTGAACCAGTTTGTGCATCAATTAAGAGCCGATGAACACGCCATTTTAATCGGAACACAAACTGCGTTGAATGATAATCCGAGTTTGACAGTGAGAAATGTAATCGGTGAAAATCCTGTAAGAATTTTAATTGATTTTGATCTGAAAGTTCCGCAGGATTTCAGCATTTTCAATAAAGAGGCAAAAACGATTGTGATCAATTCTGTAAAAGAAGAAGTTAAGGATAATATTCATTTTATTAAAATTAATAAAGAAAATTTACTGCAAGATCTTATGGAAGCTTTGTATAAGGAACAAATTCAGTCAGTAATTATTGAAGGCGGGAGATTTACGCTGCAACAATTTATCGATGGAAATCTTTGGGATGAAGCGATCGTCATAAAAAATGAAAATCTAAAGCTTGAGAATGGAACCAAAGCTCCTGTTTTAAGCAATATTAAACCTTACAAAACCGAAGAATTCAGAGGAAATAGTATTAAATTCTTCAGATTAAAAACAATCTAATCACCTAATAATCAAAATTTAACATAATAAATTAATGATGATTTTTCACCATACTTTGAAATTAATATTCTAACTTCATGATGAAATAAAAATTATATATCATGAAAAATCTAAGAAAATTAACAAAGAAGGAATTGAAATCAGTAAATGGAGGAATTCAAGGGTGCTATTACCTTATAGACGGAACAAAAGTCTGCCCGTGTAATCCTCATACCCACCGCGACTGCTATGGCAAGTGTATACCAATTGGACAAATGTGCGCCGTACCACAGCCAGAACTTTAAAAATTTTAAATAAGAGACTGAAAAATACAGTCAGAAAAACAGCATCAAACGGCTTATATTATTCAGCGCGATTTATAAAATCATTTAGTCGTGCTATGTAAGAAATTTGTTTGACAAAAATTTTTCGCTCATCAAATTAAAGAGAACTTTACCGTTCTCTTTTTTATGCAATCTTCTTAAAAAGCTTTAACTTTGAAAAATTAATTCTAAATTCAAACCATCCGTTTCCTTATAAGATATGTTCAGTTTTAAGACGATAGAATCTGCGGTAGAAAATACTTTATTAAAAGAAAAAGGAAGCAAATTTATCGGGTTTGCTTTCCCCGTGAGTAACGAGGAAGAACTGAAGAATACCTTGGAAAAAATCCGTACCGAACATCCGAAAGCCACGCATCATTGTTATGCCTTCAGAATGGGCTTAAATGGTGAGAATTATCGTGCTAATGACGATGGAGAGCCTTCAGGAAGTGCCGGGTTGCCGATCTATAATCAATTGTTGGCTCACGAGATCACCAATGTTCTGGTGATTTCTGTCCGGTATTATGGTGGGACAAAACTAGGCGTTTCAGGATTGGTAAAAGCGTACAAAGAGTCGGCAAAAATGACTTTGGAAGAGGCTCATATTATCACTAAAGAACTGGAAATAGAGATTGAAATCCAGTTCAATTTTAATCAGCAGAATGTGATCTTCACGCTGTTATCAAAATTTGATGCTAAAATCATCAACTTCGATTCTCAAGAAAAAGCGCTTATCTCAGCCAAAATAAAATTAAAACATAAAGAGGAAATTTTGGAATCCTTATCCAACTTACAGTTTGTACAATTCAAAATCTGAGTTTAGAATTACAACTCTATACTTTTCTGATTTTGAAGATCGTACAGAATAATTTTCACGTGACTGCTTTTATATTTATGCTTCAGATATAATCCTATCTTATTGTAAATCTCAATTTCCGGTATGGGCGCTGACTTAATTTCTTCCAACGCCCAGTTTTGTAAATCAATACAATTCAATCCTGTACAGAAATTATTTTTATCGGGCGTAAAATAAGGTGATAATTCCATTTCTTTATCCGAAACACAGATATACATGCAATTCCCCTTTCCTGAATACAGGCTGAATGAAAAATACTGATACCAACTGCCAAAAAAACTGAAAAGAGGCATCACAAACCACAGAACCATCCAATACCAATGATACACAAAAACTTTTTTGTCTAAAGAATTGATTGGTTTTAAATAAACAATCATGAGAATAAATATCATTGCTAAGTTCCAAGGCCAGATCACAGAATTGTATTTCAAGCCAAACGGACCGATAAATATCAAAATCGTGAAATGCATAAACATCAGAAAGTAACTTATTGTTTTTTTTGATTTTGATACAAGAAGCAACATTGCCAAAATAACTTCAACAATCGGAATGAATAAGCCCGCAAAAAAGAGCTTGTATTTTAAAATAAATTCCATGGAAAGCCCAAGAAAATTAACGAGAACCATATTCAGCCAAACCTCGGAGAGAAAACCTCTGTTCATTTTGTGAATGCCACTGAAAAGATAAATGGATACCAAAAATAGGTGGCTTAGTAACAGAATGTTTTTAGGCTTATAGAAATTAATGATCACAATAAGTACAAAACATAAGTACATGTATTCCCACGGCTGCCACCTCACAGTGTCCAATGCGCAACTTAAAAGCTCTGACAGAATCAAGGTAATTAATACTCCTCTATTTTCTTTAAAACAAATTATTATCAATAAACTTAAAAGAGACAATCCAAATAGAATCTGATGCCAAAACTCAGGAATATTTTTTAAAATATCCAAAGGTGGAATTACCGGATAAAGTCTGTCAGAAACCCATGTTTTATAACTCCACAGCTTGGTAATAAGCCAGAAAAAAGCAATCATTTTTACGAGGTAGATAACTTGTTGTTTTGAGACATCTTTTTCCTGCATGGAATTTTTGGTAATATTTCTATCAAAAATATTAAATTCCATCGGACCGATAAAGCTATTTCAACAGAATAAAAGAGCATCTCAAACTTACTGTCTGAGATGCCCATATATTTTTATAAATATTTAAATTAATCCCTTCTTCCCCCCATTAATAAAGACACAAAGTAAAGAAGCTGTGCTAATGAACCTAATGCTGCTACTAAATAAGTCCTTGCAGCCCATCTTAAACTGTCCTGAACCCCAACAAATTCTTCCGAAGTGACGGTTCCTGTATCTTTCAGCCACTTCATCGCACGATTACTCGCATCATATTCCACAGGAAGCGTTATAAAAGCAAATAATGTCGTTAAAGCAAACATGATAACTCCAATCATTAAGATCAATTTATTTCCACTCATCGCCATTACCAGAATACCTCCCATGATCACAAACTGCATCAGATTTGAACTGATACTTACAACCGGAACCAATTTCGATCTGAGCTGCAACATAGAATACCCCACTTTATGCTGAACGGCGTGGCCGCATTCGTGGGCAGCAACCGCCGCTGCTGCCGCATTACGCTGCATGTAAACAGCTTCGGAAAGATTTACTGTTTTATTTTCAGGATTATAATGATCTGTTAACTGTCCCGGAACTGAAATTACCTGCACATCATTAATCCCGTTATCCCTCAACATTTTTTCTGCCACTTCTTTTCCGGAAAGTCCGTTTCTAAGGTGTACTTTGGAATAATATTCAAATTTCGATTTCAATTTCCATGAGACATACCAGCTCACAGCCAGTGATATGATAATAATAAGATAATAACCACCCATTTTATGTATATTTAATAATAATTTTTACCCTACAAGATGTAAAAACTATGCCAAAGTATTGTATTTAAATATTTATATTTGCTTACTAATTACCCCTTAAACACTATGTCAAAAGTTTCAGTAATTGAAGTAAAAACTGCGGGTCAGCTAATGCAATTCGTAAGATTTCCGATGGATTTGTATAAGAACAATCAGAATTATGTTCCGTCATTTATCAATGACGAAATCAATATATGGAAGTCTGGCGAAAACCCTGCTCTGAAATATTCTGAAGCTAAGCAGTTCCTGGCCTATAAAAATGATCAACTTGCAGGAAGAATCGCATTGATTATCAATCATAAAGAAGAAAAAGAATTGGGAATAAGAAAAGTCCGTTTCGGGTGGATTGATTTTATTGATGACGAAGAGGTTTCCAAAGCATTGATTCAGACAGCAATTGATTATGCCAGAGAGAAAAAAATTGACAAAATTGAAGGGCCTATGGGATTTACCAATCTGGATAAAGCAGGAATGCTGACCCTGGGTTTTGACAAATTGGCAACCATGATCGGCATTTACAACCATGAATACTATCCTAAGCATCTTGAAAAATTAGGATTGGTAAAAGAAAAAGAATGGGTAGAATTTGAAATCATGTTTCCCGAGTTCCTGCCAGAAAAGATTCATAAATTCAACGCTTTAATTTCAGAAAAATATAAGCTGAAGGTGTTGAGATTTAAGAAAAAAGAAGAAATTCTGCCTTATGCAGATGCCATGTTTGATCTTTTGGACGAAACCTATAAGCATCTTTCCACCTACACTCCTATTTCGGATGAGCAAAGAAAAACATATAAAGAAAAATACTTTCCACTTTTAAACAAAGACTTTATCATTTGTATTGTGGACGAAAATAATCACCTTATTTCTTTTGCCATTACAATGCCTTCCTATTCAAAAGCTTTACAGAAATCCAAAGGAAAACTGCTTCCGTTTGGATGGTGGCATTTTTTACAGGCCGGAAAGAAGAATGACCGGGCTAATTTTTATCTGATCGGAATTCATCCCGATTATCAGAGACGAGGCGTTACCTCTATTATTTTTAAGGAAATCTGGGATGTTTTCAAGAAAAAAGGAGTTAAATACCTGGAAACAAATCCTGAACTGGAGGAAAACAAGAGTATTCAGCTTTTATGGCAGGATTATAACCCCGTAAATCATAAAAGAAGAAGAACCTATTCGATGGAAATTAAATAAATTTCATCATCAAAAAATTAGACTTATCTGTAAGTTTTAAGAATATGAGACCACAACTTATCATTTTCGGGATTTTAATTGCCGGATTTATTATTTACAATTTATTTTTTCAGCTGGCAGATGACAGAACAAATACAGCGGTGAATATATTCTATGGAAGTATTCTTTTTGCATATATTTCCTTCATGGCGTATTCTCTCCTTAGAAAAATGAAAAAATAAGCTTTATTTTTAATGATTCTAAATTATACGTTTTATCCATTTTCAAGCCACTTTTAAGCTGATAAATTTCATGCTTTCTTGTTTATTCGCTAAATTTGCAAATTGAGATAATAATGCAAAAATGAATTTACCTGAAAGTTATATTCCAATCCTATTACAAGCAGGTGTTGCGGTGGCATTCGTAGCCGTTTCTTTGCTTGGAGCGCATTTTTTAGGGCCAAAACAGAAAAAAGGAGATTCTGTGAAAAACCAAAGCTGGGAATGCGGTGTCCCGGTAGAAGGAAATGCAAGAACGCCGTTTTCCATCAAATACTTTTTGACAGCGGTATTATTCGTACTATTCGATATTGAAATCGTATTTTTTTATCCATATGCAGTCAACTTCAGAGAATTCGGAATGGAAGGATTCTTGGCAGTACTTACCTTTGTGGCAATTTTCTTCATGGCATTTTTCTATGTCTGGAAACGCGGCGCATTAGATTGGGATAAATAAGGAATTATAAATTTTAAATTAAAATTTTAGATGGTGATTTTTAATTAAGGTTAACATTAACAATAATTTAGAATCTAAAATTTAAAATCTAAAATCTACTAAAATGTCAGATAACAAACCAGTAATAAGAACAGATGCACCTGCTCCGGAAGGATTTGAAGGAGAAGGGTTTTTCGCAACGAAACTGAGCAGTGTAATCGGGATGGCCAGAAAGTTTTCGCTTTGGCCGTTGCCTTTTGCAACCTCTTGTTGTGGTATCGAGTTTATGGCTACCCTGAACCCGACGTATGATGCTTCAAGATTTGGTATGGAAAGAAACTCTTTCTCACCAAGACAGGCAGATATGCTGATGGTTTGCGGAACTATATCTAAGAAATTAGGACCAGTCCTAAAAGAAGTGTACACTCAGATGGCAGAGCCGAAATGGGTTGTAGCAGTGGGAGCTTGTGCTTCCAGCGGTGGTATTTTTGATACGTATTCTGTATTACAGGGTATCGATAAAATTATTCCTGTGGACGTTTACGTTCCGGGGTGTCCTCCAAGACCGGAGCAGATTATCGAAGGCGTAATGCAGGTTCAGGCTTTGGCAGAAAGTGAAAGCATCAGAAGAAGAGATATGCCTGAATACCAGAAACTATTAGATTCTTACAACATAAGCAACTAACGGAAATGACAAACGAATTTGTATTAGAAGCAATCACAAGAGAATTTCCGGAGTCTGTCATCGCGAGCTCTGAGCCGTATGGTATGCTGACAATTGAGGTAAAAAAAGAAGATTTGAAGAAAATCGTTCATTACCTTAAAGATTCATCATTAGAAATCAATTTCCTTACAGATATTTGTGGAATCCATTACCCCGAATATCCTGAGAAGGAAATCGGAGTAGTTTATCATTTACATAACATGATGACGAACTTCAGATTGCGTCTGAAAATCTTTATGTCCAGAGAAAATATCGAAGTGGATTCTTTAGTGGAATTATACGCAGGAGCCAACTGGATGGAAAGAGAAACATATGATTTCTACGGAATTAAATTTAAAGGACATCCTGATCTTAGACCTATCTTAAATATGGAAGATCTTGGATACCACCCAATGTTGAAGGAATATCGTTTGGAAGACGGAACAAGAACCGACAAGAACGATAGCATGTTCGGAAGATAATAGCGGAAGGCAATTAGCCAAAAGCAAATAGCTAAAAGCAAACATTATGAAAGATAACTCATTATCTAATATACTAAACCAGTACGACAGTAAGGAGCAGATTGACGGACAGTTATACACCCTCAATTTAGGACCAACCCACCCTGCAACGCACGGGATTTTCCAGAATATCTTAACGATGGACGGAGAAAGAATCCTTCACGCAGAGCAAACTGTAGGGTATATCCACAGAGCATTTGAGAAAATTTCTGAAAGAAGAAACTATTCTCAGATCACCACCCTTACCGACCGTATGAATTACTGTTCTGCACCCATTAACAATTTAGGTTGGCACATGACAGTGGAGAAGCTAATCGGAGTTGAAGTTCCAAAGCGTGTAGATTATATGCGTGTCATTTTAATGGAATTAGCAAGAATCGGTGACCACCTTATCTGTAATGGTGTAACCGGGATGGACTCCGGAGCAATTACTGGTCTTACTTATATGTTCATCGAAAGAGAACGTATTTATGATATGTACGAGCAGATCTGTGGCGCGAGAATGACTACAAATATGGGAAGAATCGGAGGTTTTGAAAGAGATTTCACTCCAAAATTCCATGAGTTATTAAAGGATTTCCTTAAAACTTTCCCACCAAGATTCAAAGAATTCTGTACTTTATTAGAAAGAAACAGAATTTTCATGGACAGAACCATCGGAGCAGGAGCAATTTCTGCAGAAAGAGCGCTAAGCTATGGTTTCACAGGTCCAAACTTACGTGCGACAGGTGTAGATTATGACGTGAGAGTTGCACAACCTTATTCTTCTTACCAAGATTTCGACTTTATTATTCCTGTGGGAACATCAGGAGATACTTACGACCGTTTCATGGTTCGTCAACAAGAGATCTGGGAATCCATTAAAATCATCAAACAAGCATACGAAAATCTTCCTGAGGGGCCGTTCCACGCGGATGTTCCTGATTTCTATCTTCCTGAAAAGGCTGATGTTTATCAAAAAATGGAAGCTTTGATTTACCATTTCAAAATTGTAATGGGAGAAACTGATGTGCCTAAAGGTGAAGTTTACCACGCTGTAGAAGGTGGAAACGGAGAATTAGGATTCTATTTGGTGAGTGATGGTGGAAGAAGTCCTTACAGACTGCACTTCAGAAGACCATGTTTTATCTACTACCAGGCATATCCTGAGATGATTACAGGTTCTGTAATTTCTGATGCGATCGTAACGATGTGTAGTATGAATATTATTGCGGGAGAATTAGACGCATAAAATTGTAAAAAGTACAATGTAGGATGTACAATGTACTTGAAAATATAAATAGTTAATAAATACTTTGTACTTTGTACAATGTACATTTTACAACAAAATAAAATGAGCGAAACAATAGCTTTTAAACCGGAAAGTTTAGCACAGGTACACAAAATTATCGCAAGATATCCTGAAGGAAGACAAAAATCTGCCCTTCTTCCTGTACTTCACTTGGCACAAAAAGAATTCGGAGGATGGTTAGACGTTCCTGTGATGGATTATGTTGCTGAATTATTAAGTATTAAGCCAATTGAAGTATATGAAGTAGCTACTTTTTATACGATGTTCAACATGAAGCCGGTTGGTAAATATGTTTTGGAAGTTTGCAGAACGGGACCTTGCATGGTTTGCGGAAGCGAAAAAATCCTTGATCATATCAGAACTAAACTGAACATTAAAGACGGACAAACTACGGAAGACGGAATGTTCACACTAAAGCCTGCAGAATGTTTGGGTGCTTGTGGATATGCTCCGATGATGCAGTTAGGAAAATTCTTTCACGAAAATTTAACGATAGAAAAAGTTGACGAAATCCTAGATCTTTGCAGAGAAGGACAAATCGCTTTAGACTAAAATAAATTTTAAACTAATTAAAAAAGGCGCAAAAGCTGTCACACTGAGCTTGCCGAAGTGTAGTGTAGCCATTCGCCAAAAGCATATAACAATGAGTAAAAAACTTTTACTTAAAGACGCACATATAGAAGGTATCCGCTACTTTGAAACATACCGTAAACAGGGAGGTTACACAGCAGCTGAAAAAGCCTTGAAAATGACACCGGACGAAATTCTTGAAGAAGTAAAGGTTTCAGGACTTCGTGGACGTGGTGGAGCTGGATTTCCGACGGGGATGAAATGGAGCTTTTTGGCAAAACCGGAAGGCGTTCCAAGACATTTGGTTGTGAATGCCGATGAATCTGAACCGGGAACTTTCAAAGACAGATATCTGATGGAGTTTCTTCCTCATTTATTGATTGAAGGAATGTTGATTTCATCTTACTGTTTAGGCTCAAACGTTTCTTATATCTATATCCGTGGAGAATATTCCTGGATTCCTGATATTTTAGAAGAAGCGATTGAAGAAGCTAAAGCAGCAGGATTTTTAGGTAAAAATATTTTAGGAACCGGTTTCGACTTGGAAATCTACGTTCAGAGAGGTGGTGGAGCCTATATCTGCGGTGAAGAAACTGCATTGCTAGAATCTCTTGAAGGTAAAAGAGGAAACCCTAGACTTAAACCGCCATTCCCTGCTGTAAAAGGACTTTGGGAAAGACCAACGGTTGTAAACAACGTTGAATCTATCGCGGCAATTGTTCCAATTATTGATATTACAGGAGCTGAATATGCTAAAATCGGAGTGGGAAGATCTACAGGAACAAAATTAATTTCTGCTTGTGGAAACATCAACAAACCTGGAGTTTATGAAATCGACATGACCATCACTGTTGAAGAATTTATCTACTCTGAAGAATATTGCGGAGGAATTAAAGACGGAAAAAGATTAAAAGCTTGTATCCCTGGAGGAAGCTCAGTTCCGATCGTTCCTGCTAATTTATTATTAAAAACCGTAAACGGAGAACCAAGATACATGAACTATGAATCATTAGCAGACGGTGGTTTCGCTACCGGAACAATGATGGGTTCAGGAGGTTTCATCGTGTTAGATGAAGACCAGTGTATCGTAGAACACACCATGACTTTGGCGAGATTCTATAATCACGAAAGTTGCGGACAATGTACTCCTTGCCGTGAAGGAACGGGATGGATGTACAAGATTTTAAAGAAAATCGAGAAAGGAGAAGGAAAAATGGAAGATATCGATTTGCTTTGGGATATCCAGAGAAAAATCGAAGGAAACACGATTTGTCCATTGGGTGATGCAGCAGCTTGGCCTGTTGCAGCGGCTATTCGTCACTTCAGAGATGAGTTCGAATGGCATATTAAAAACCCAGAGTTGTCACAAACTCAAAATTACGGATTAGCACATTATGCAGATCCAATTCCTGCTGTTGAAAATAATGCTTAATTATCAATGAAGAAGTTTATTGCTGTAGGATTATTGTTGTCAAATTTTATTTTTGGACAAGAGCAAAATCCTAATAAAACTGTAGAACTTGGAGATGGAATCAGAGCAGCAAAACCCAGCTTCAAAAAAGGAGCAATGTTTGTTTTTTGGGGTTGGAACAGAGCTGGTTTTAGCAAATCTGATATCAGATTTAGAGGTAATGGCTATGATTTTACATTAAATAATGTTGTAGCACATGACAGACCATCAGAATTAAGCATGGCATATATAGATCCTACAAGGCTTTCTATTCCTCAGTTTAATTTCAGATTAGCTTACTTTATTAAAGATAATCTGGCTTTAGTGGTTGCTCAGGATCATATGAAATATGTGATGGATCAAAATCAAGTAATTGATTTTAACGGAAATATTTCGGATCCTAAATATGCATCAATGGTACAAAACGGAAAGGTAGATGTTACGGATGAGCAATTTCTTACCTTCGAGCATACCGATGGTTTGAACTATGTGAATTTGGGGCTTGAAAAATATAATAATCTGCTAAGCAAAAAGAATTTTGATATTTTTTGGGCTTACGGAGGTGGTGCTGGAGTAATGTTTCCTAAATCTAATGTAAAATTATTTGGAAACGAAAGAAGCGACAGATACCATATAGCAGGATTTGGTGCGGATGCCAGAACGAATATCAATTTCGTTTTTTGGAAGCATATAATGGCAAGAGTGGAAGGTAAATTTGGCTATATCAATATGCCGGATATCAAAACTACTTTAAACAACAAACCTGATAAGGCTTCTCAGGATTTTGTATATGCGCAATTCAACTTTGGAATCGGATATACATTTAATACAAAAAAGTATAATTAAAATATAGCTAAAGCTTTTAACAGCATAAGCGAAAAGCATAGAATATGAGCGAAGAGGTTAAAAAATTCAAAATAACTATAGACGGACAGACTACCGAAGTTTTGCCGGGTACTTCTATTTTGGAAGCTGCCAGACAAATCGGTGGAAAATCTGTACCTCCTGCAATGTGCTATTATAGCAAATTGGAAACCAGCGGAGGAAGATGTAGAACTTGTCTTGTAGAAGTTTCTAAAGGGTCGGAAGCAGATCCTCGTCCTATGCCAAAATTGGTTGCAAGCTGCAGAACCAACGTAATGGATGGTATGGAAGTAAAAAATCTTACTTCTGAAAAAGCTCAGGAAGGTAGAAAAGCTGTCACTGAGTTTTTGTTGGTTAATCACCCATTAGATTGCCCTGTTTGTGATCAGGCCGGTGAATGTCACCTTCAGGATCTGGGCTATGAGCACGGAAATCTTCAGACAAGAACTGAGTTTGAAAGAAATACTTACGAAGCAGATGATCTTGGTCCTCACATCAAATTGAACATGAACCGTTGTATTCTTTGTGCAAGATGTGTATTGGCTGCAAACCAATTAACTGGAGAAAGAGAGCACGGAATTCTTTTCAGAGGAGATCACGCTGAAATTTCAACCTATTTAAATAAAGCTTTAGATAATGATTTCATCGGAAACGTAATCGACGTTTGTCCGGTAGGGGCATTAACAGACAGAACTTCTCGTTTTGCAAGCAGAGTTTGGTTTACAAAACCAATGAACGCTACTTGTAAATGTGACAAATGTTCAGGAAAAGCTACAGTTTGGATGAAAGGTGACGAAATCGTGAGAGTTACTGCAAGAAAAGATCAGTGGGGAGAAGTTGAAGAATTCATCTGTGATACTTGCCGTTTCGAAAGAAAAGAACTTTCTGACTGGAACATCGAAGGTCCTAGACATATCGACAGACATTCAGTTATTTCATTGAATCACTATGAAAAACCAAAGGATGAGCTAAGAGTTTTAGACAATCCGATGGCGAAAGAAATCAGTGAAAAAGACGAAAAATAATTTGAAAATTTGATAATGAGTTAATTTGAAAATGAAACTTCTGGTTTGGCGAAAACAACTTCCATCCTCCAGCTTCCATCTTCAAACCTCTAATATCTAACATCTATAAAAATAAAAATGGATTTACTTACATTTAAACTTATACTTGTACTAGCGCTTTTCCTGCTTTCGTTAACGATTGCAGCCTACTCTACCTGGGCAGAAAGAAAAGTTGCCTCTATCATGCAGGATAGAATTGGTCCCAACAGAGCTGGGCCTTTCGGATTGCTGCAGCCTCTTGCTGATGGTGGAAAGTTTTTCTTTAAAGAAGATTTTACACCTCAAAATGCAGAAAAATTCCTTTTCGTATTGGGGCCGGCTTTGGTAATGTTTATTTCATTAATCACGGGAGCAGTTATTCCTTGGGGTAAAAGTTTAAATATTGCAGGTACTTCTTATGATCTTCAGGTGGCTAACATCGATGTTGGTGTACTTTTCATCATCGGAATGGCTTCAATTGGGGTTTACGGAATCATGATCGGAGGTTGGGCTTCGAACAACAAATATTCATTATTAGGTGCTATCCGTGCTTCTTCTCAGATGATTTCTTACGAATTGGCGATGGGATTGGCTTTGCTTTCTATCATTATGATGACAGGAAGTTTAGATTTAAAAGAAATTACGGCAAGTCAGACCAACGGAAAACTTTGGGGATTCATTCCATGGGTTTCTGGTCTTAACTGGAATATTTTCTACCAGCCGATTGCTTTTCTTGTTTTCTTTGTAGCAGCTTTAGCAGAAACCAACAGACACCCTTTCGATTTACCTGAGTGTGAATCTGAATTGGTAACCGGATATTCTACAGAATACTCATCCATGAAATTAGGTTTATATATGTTCGGTGAATACGTGAATATGTTTATCTCTAACGCTTTCATGGTGGTTCTTTTCTTCGGAGGTTACAACTATCCTGGAATTGAATGGGTAACTCAAAACTGGGGTGAAAACACTGCAGGAATCTTGAGTATAGTAGCATTTTTAGCTAAAACAGTGATCGGAATTTTGATCTTCATGTGGATCAGATGGACGCTTCCAAGATTTAGATATGACCAATTAATGCACTTAGGTTGGAAAACGTTAATTCCAATGGCATTGGTAAACTTATTAATTACAGGAGCTGTAATTTTAGCGTTTGCAAACTAGAATAATTTGAAAATTTGAAAATGAGCTGATGTGAAAATGCGATGATGCGATAAACTTCCATCTTCCAGCTTCCATCTTCTAACATTTAATAATAAAAGAAAATGAAACTTACGAACAGATCAAAAGTTGTTTCTAACAAAGAAATGACCCTTGCTGAAAAAATCTACTTACCTGCGATTTTTACAGGAATGGGGATTACATTTAAGCATGCTGTAAGAACCGTATTGAAAGGTGCTCCCGCAGTATATTCGTATCCGGAAGTACAGAAACCGAGAGCAGATATCTGGAGAGGTCAGCACGTTTTGAAAAGAGACGAGGAAGGCAGAGAAAGATGTACAGCTTGCGGACTTTGTGCGGTGGCGTGTCCTGCAGAAGCAATTACAATGACTGCTGCCGAAAGAACCAAGGAAGAAAGAAATCTTTACAGAGAAGAAAAATACGCATCGGTATATGAAATCAATATGCTGAGATGTATTTTCTGCGGTATGTGTGAAGAAGCTTGTCCTAAATCTGCGATCTATCTTACAGACAGATTGGTAGACGTGGAAACCAACAGAGGTTCTTTCATCTATGGAAAAGATAAATTGGTTGAAAAAATAAATGAAAGGATTGATATCACTGAAAGACAATCCGAGAAACAAAAAAATGCGGTAAAATAATGGATCAGTTTTTATTTTTCTTGGTGGCGTTTTTAGCAGTGGCAAGTGCGGTTTATTTCGTATTTGCCAGAAATCCTTTATATGCTATTTTGTCATTAATTGTTACAATGTTTTCTATCGCAGGTATGTACATCCTTCTGAATGCACAATTCCTGGCGATTATCCAGATTATTGTTTACGCCGGAGCGATCATGGTATTATTCCTTTATATCCTGATGATGCTTAACCTTAATAAACAAGACGAAAGTAAGAAGAACAATACTTTAAAATTTATTGGAGTTTTTACAGCAGGTCTTTTATTAACAGGAATTTTGGGCGTATTCAGAGGTGTTCAGCAAAACCACGTTGTTGTTGAAAATGTAGACAAAGGCGTTGGTTTGACGAAAAATCTGGGTAGACTTTTGTTTAATGAATATGTTTTACCGTTTGAGCTTGCATCCATCCTTATTTTGGCAGGTATTGTAGGTGCGGTATTAATCGGTAAAAAAGATTTATAAAATTATGGGAGAAGTAAATACATTTATACAAAGCATCCCTCTGAATTATTTCATCATTCTTTCTTCTGTATTGTTCAGTTTAGGAGTGTTGGGTGTATTGTTGAGAAAAAATGCTATTGTTATTTTGGGTTGTGTTGAGCTTATGCTAAATTCTACGAACCTTTTATTGGCTGCATTTTCTGCGTACAAAGGTAACGGAGACGGACAACTTTTAGTTTTCTTCATTATGGTGGTTGCTGCTGCGGAAGTAGCGGTTGGTTTGGCAATTATTGCTATGCTATATAGAAATACCCGTTCTGTTGATGTAAGTATATTTAATAAATTAAGAGGATAAGAATGGAGAATTTAATATATGCAATAGTACTTTTACCACTTTTAGGTTTTCTTATTAACGGGCTTTTCGGCAAAAATCTTCCTAAAATTGTTGTGGGTAGCTTGGCTACGGCAATGGTTTTCGGATCTTTCTGTATTGCAGTAAGTCTTTTCATGAATTTCGATTCTGAAAGTCCTGCTGTTATCGTAAAGGCTTTCAAATGGTTCACAGTAAACGGAGTTCAGATTGATTTCGGGTTCCAGATCGATCAGCTTTCATTAATGATGGTAATGATTATCACAGGAATCGGATCTTTAATTCACCTGTACTCTATCGGATACATGAGCCACGATAAAGGTTTCTATAAGTTTTTTACTTATTTAAATCTATTCATCTTCTCCATGTTATTATTGGTAATGGGATGTAACTACCTGATCTTATTCATTGGATGGGAAGGTGTAGGATTATGTTCTTATTTACTGATCGGATTCTGGTACACCAACGAAGAATACGGTAAAGCAGCGAGAAAAGCATTCATCATGAACAGAATCGGTGACCTTGCGTTATTGATCGGTATTTTCATGATTGCAGCACAGACAAATTCATTAGATTATGTTTCTGTAGCGCAAAACGCAGGAAAATTTGAATTAGACGGAACAGTAATTATCTTTATTACAGCGAGTTTATTTATCGGTGCAACGGGTAAATCGGCTCAGGTTCCATTATATACTTGGTTACCGGACGCGATGGCCGGTCCAACTCCTGTTTCTGCGTTAATTCACGCGGCAACGATGGTAACGGCGGGTATCTATTTAGTAGTAAGATCCAACTTCTTATTTACTTTAGCCCCAACAGTTCAGGGAGGAATTTTATTCATCGGATTCTTAACCGCTGCTTTGGCAGGATTCTACGCACTGCGTCAGAACGACATCAAAAAGGTATTGGCATATTCTACAGTTTCACAACTTGGATTTATGTTCATTGCTTTAGGTCTTGGCGCTTATACAACAGCGATGTTCCACGTAATGACACACGCTTTCTTCAAAGCATTATTGTTCTTGGGAGCAGGTTCTGTGATCCACGCCATGAGCAACGAGCAGGATATGCGTTTCATGGGAGGTTTGAAAAAATATATTCCAATTACTCACGCAACTTTCCTGATCGGAACATTAGCTATCTCAGGATTCCCTTTATTATCAGGGATGATCTCTAAAGACGAAATTCTAGTAGCAGCTTTCGCTAAAAATCCAATCTATTGGGTATTATTATTCATTTTAGCGGCTATTACTGCAACCTATATGTTCAGATTGTACTATTTAACTTTCCACGGAGAGTTCAGAGGTACTGAAGATCAAAAACACCACTTACACGAAAGCCCGTCAAATATGACCTTACCATTGATCGTATTGGCTATTCTTTCTGTTGTAGGAGGATTAATTAACCTTCCTCACTTCATCGGTCACGGTCATTATGCAAAATTAATGGAATGGCTGAAGCCGGTTCTTACTGAGGAAAGCTTTAAGCAAATGGAAGCTACCCTTTCAGGTGTTCCGTTTGGTACTGAAATGATACTTTTAGGAGCTACAGTTTTAATGTTCTTTTGTGTTTGGTTCATCGTTAAAAATACTTATGTGAACAAGAAAAAACAAGCACTTCCTGAAGAGCAATACACCGGATGGGAAAAGCTGTCTGCTAAAAAATTATATGTTGACGAACTTTACAATGCATTAATTGTAAAAACTGTTGAAGGATTAGGACGCGGAGGAAAGATGTTTGATAAAGGTATTCTTGATCGTTTTGTAGACTTCGTAGGCGAAGGTGCCGAAGACAGCGGAAAAGCGATGAAGCGTATTCAGAACGGAAATGTAGAGAATTACATTCTGATCATGTCTTTAGCTGTGGGAATTATACTGATTGTTAACTTTATATTACAATAATAATGTCTTGTTTATTATTAACATTATTACTATTACCTCTAGTAGGTTCGGGATTAGTTTTTGCCTGGAAGAGTAGTTCCAGCAAATATTTGGCACTGGGAATTGCATTGGTACAAATGCTTGTAACGTTTTATATTACAGCGGACTTTGACTTTACTCCGACGGTAAACAGCGTACTACAGCACGAGATCAATTACCCTTGGTCACAATTTATGAAGAGCTCTCTTCACTTCGGTATCGATGGGATGAGTTTGCTTCTTTTATTGTTGACTAATATTTTAGCGCCAATCATTATTTTATCTTCTTTTAATGAAAATGTAAGCTACAGAAATACTTTCTACGGTTTGATTTTGCTGATGCAATTCGGATTGGTAGGAGTTTTCACTTCGCTTGACGGATTGTTGTTCTATATTTTCTGGGAAGTAACTTTGATTCCGATCTGGTTCATTGCCGGACTTTGGGGTCAGGAAAATAAAAGATTTGAATTCACTACGAAATTCTTTGTCTATACATTCGTTGGATCATTATTCATGTTAGCTGGACTGATTTATGTTTACAATCATTCTGCATCT
Organism: Chryseobacterium arachidis; assembly: GCF_900129245.1. Classification (GTDB taxonomy): domain Bacteria; phylum Bacteroidota; class Bacteroidia; order Flavobacteriales; family Weeksellaceae; genus Chryseobacterium; species Chryseobacterium arachidis. The sequence continues at coordinate 82,862 of NZ_FQUT01000005.1, read as the reverse complement.
TTTGCACTGACAGATCTTTATAATGCTCAATTAAACGAAACACAACAGACTGTGGTATTCTGGTTTATTTTCTTTGCATTTGCAGTGAAATTGCCGGTATTTCCTTTCCATACTTGGCAGCCTGATACATATACCTATTCGCCGACTCAAGGATCGATGCTTTTATCGGGTATCATGCTTAAAATGGCGGTTTATGGAGTTCTTCGTTATTTATTACCCATCACTCCCCTTCCAATTGCAGGAATTTCGGGACAGATTGTAATTATTCTTGCAATTGTAGGAATTGTACACGGGGCTTTAATTGCTATCATTCAATCGGATATAAAGAGAATCATTGCGTATTCTTCTTTCTCTCACGTGGGATTGATGGTAGCAGGTATTTTTGCTTCAGCCGTAATTTCTTTAAGAGGAACTTTCAACATCGAAGGTGCTGAAGGAGCTTTGGTACAGACTTTTGCTCACGGTATCAACGTGGTAGGTTTATTCTACTGTTGTGATATTTTATACAAGAGATTTAAATCAAGAGACATCAGACAAATGGGAGGTTTGGCGAAAGTTGCTCCTAAGTTCGCCGTATTATTCCTGATCATTATATTAGGTTCAATGGGAGTTCCATTGACTAATGGATTCATCGGAGAATTTATTTTGTTGAAATCTGTATATGATTTTAACGGATTGGCAGCGGTAATCGCTGGTCTTACGGTAATTCTTGCTGCTGTATATTTATTGAGATTCTACGGAAAAGCAATGTTTGGACAAGGAGATGATGCTGTTTTAAGCACAGCAAAAGATTTATCTTCAGTAGAGTTTTCTGTACTGGCAAGTATCGCGGTTTTTGTGATTATATTTGGTATTTTCCCACAACCGATAATCGAAATGGTGAATAGTTCGTTGAAGTTTATCTACCAATCAATGGTAAGCTAATTTGATATTTTAAGAAATGAGTGTTTTAATTATTGTTTTCCTAACGGCAGTTGTTGCGTTATTTTCAGGAGTTTTTGAACAAGGGAAATTCGCAAGATACATTGGGATTTTGGGATTAATCATCGCATTATGGGTAAGTTTCATGCCGGAATGTGCTTTCTTCGCACAGTACAGACACATGTACGACTACACAGCCAATACTGCGTTATTCACAAAAATATCAATCGTAACGACATTATTATTATTCTTTTTGGGAGGTTTTGCATTCAGCAATCACAGAAGCCACCAATCTGAATTATATGCATTAATGCTTTTCGCATTGTGCGGTGGAATTATCCTTTTCGGATATCAAAACTTAGTAACGTTATTCTTAGGAGTTGAAATCCTTTCTATTCCTTTATATGTAATGGCGGGAGCGAACAAAACTGATTTAAGATCAAACGAAGCTTCCATAAAATATTTCTTAATGGGTGCATTCGCAACAGGTTTCTTGTTGTTCGGTATTGCATTTATCTACGGAAGTGTTGGAAGTTTTGATTTATATAAAATCCAGGATTTCGGAGTTTCGAACCCTAAAGATATCATGTTCATCTTAGGAGTTTTATTGATCCTTTGTGCATTGGCATTCAAAGTAGCATTAGCGCCTTTCCACATGTGGAGTCCTGATGTTTATTATGGAGCACCTTCATTGATCACCGCTTTCATGGCGAGTGTTGTAAAGATCTCAGGATTCTTTGCCCTATTCAGATTAATGACGATTGGATTTGGTGGTGTTACAGAAGACTGGATCAATGTTTTCGGAGTATTCTTAATTATTACGTTACTTTTGGCAAACGTTATGGGTCTTGCTCAGACGAATGCAAAAAGAATGTTAGCGTACTCATCAGTTTCTCACGCAGGATACATTGGGTTGGTGTTCTTCGGAATGACAAGCCTTTCTACTTATAATTTAGCGTTCTATTTATTCGCTTACGCTTTATCCACAGTAGGAGTTTTCATGTGTTTGATCTATGTTGAAAAACTAAAAAGAGAAACGTCTTTCGGAGCTTTCAAAGGATTGGCAAAAACAGAACCTTTATTGGCAACGGTTGCGGCAATTTCAATGCTTTCAATGGCAGGAGTTCCGTTAACGGCTGGTTTCATGGGAAAATTTGCTTTATTCTCTCAGGCAATGAACTCAACACACGGAGTTTTCTTGGTGTTGGTAGCGGTTTTAGGATCTGCAGTTTCTATTGCTTATTATTTAAGACTGATCATTTCGATGTTCTTCTTCAAAGAAAGTTCATTCAAATCTTCAGAAAAAGTGACATTAACTTATAATATTGTTGGTGTTTTTGTGATCGCTGCAGTAATCATCTTAGGAGTTGCTCCGGATTTATTTGCAGGCGTTTTCGGATTATAATTCTAAACTGAAATATACAATCTAAACCTCCCGATTATTTGGGAGGTTTTTTTATACTAAAATCTTATCACTTGTCGTAGAATTACTACAAAATATTTAATGAAAACTTCTTAGCTTTATCAAAACAAAACACACAAATGATACCAAATTTCGTAAAGCACAAAGTACGGCCTCAAGATAATCTCGCATCCTTAGCCTCCCGTCTAAGGATAACTGAAGAAGAACTGAAGCAATTTCACAATCAAAACTGTGGAAAGATGGAGAAACTCTGGTTTGGAAATCTTCACGGAGTTGAATTTATATTGATTCCCACTTTTTATATTTCAAAAGAACAACAGGAAATCCGAAAAGAGAAAATGCTTCCATCAAAAGAATATTTTCCAGATTTTCATGCTTCAAAATATCTTGTTTCGGAAATTTTTGAAGAATCTTATAAAGAAAGTTTAAACTTTAATTATTCTGTTAACCTCAATATTCAGAATAGTAAAGATGGTTTTATTGCAGAAACAGTAGTAGAAAATTTCACCAAAAACGGAGCAGTTCATGATGATAAAGTTTCATCGCTTTCTTTAGCCTGCATGAATAAGATCTACCCTATATCTTACAAACTTTCACAGAACGGAAGATTAGAATCTTGTTTTCATCATCATAATTTAGTTGAACAATTTAGCAAAAAGAGACCCGAACTCGAAGATTTTTTTATAGGAGATATTTCAAAAAGCTATATTGATTTTTTTGTTGAAAAATTATCTGATGAAAATTATTTTTTCAGACAGATGCAATCCGGCTTATTATATCAAACTTTATTTATAAATCTGGAATGGTTTCATAAAAAGGCCGACTGGAGGGAAAGATTCTTTATATACAGCAATTCATTTCCTTTAGAATTTAGTTTTAACGCAGAGCAAAATTTTGATGACTCTTATTTCGTGGAAACAAAAATATTCGGAACATTATCAGAAAAATGTAGCCTCAGAGAATTACTGAAAGGAATTCCAATTGAAGATGAAGATTTTGAAGAGAATATCCATGCTGAAATTCATATAGAATATTTTACAAATAAAACGACAAAACAACTGCATGAAGTAAAATCTTCTGTCAGTATTTGGCACCAAAACGAATTATTTCAAAAACACCGACTACACTTAACACAAAATTAAGATGAAAGCCTACCAAACACAACCAACCGACAGTTTCGCCAGCATTGCAAAAAAGTTTAGTATTAAAGATGAAAACTACCTCAGAACTTTTCATAATCTGAATTGTTCTGAAAGTGAAGTTATTTTCAACGAAATACCTTCCGGAACTTCTATTTTAATTCCTGATGATCCTCAGTTTTTTTTAGAGGATTCTGGATCAGAGGATGAAGAGGATTGTATGAATGATAATTATGAAGAAGAAACTGAGTATAACAATGACTCTCAGGAAAACAATGAAAAAGAAACCGATAATTCTTCAGATCAGGAAAAGCAGAAAAACAATGAAAATTCTTCAACTGAACATGACAGAAAATATTTCGTCATCCAAAAAGGAGTGGTTCAATGCAATCAAGGGTTTAAATTTCCAAAATTTAAAGTAACCAGCCATCAAAAACATTATTGGAATGACGCAGACGGAGAAGCCGCTTATCTCGCCGTAACAGAAGATGATTTACAATTTGATCCTCCTGCTCAACCTTTCGGACAATGTAAGCTCAAGCCAAGTTCAGGCGGTTACCTCCCATGTGCTTATGCAGCAGCCGGAAAATGGACGAAAACTTATGACAAGGTACAAGTGATGGGAAAAAGCTGTGTTACAGAAATATCCGAATTGATGTGCAGCACCGGTGGAAAAATTACAATTCTAAAGCATGGGCAGCAATCAGAATTAGGTAAAAGCAATGTCAACAATGCTGATTCTAAGGAACAGCAAGTGTATAATCCTGTGGTGGATTTTGAGGAGTTTAAAGAAGAAATAAACGGAGAAGATCCTTTTGAAGTTGAATAATAAAAACATGGAATTATGGAAACTATAAAAGGAACTACAAATCCCAAAGCAGAAGAAAAAACCTACTATGAACTATCAGATTTCATTTATAAATTTGGCAATCCTTTATTCGGGAAAAAAGATGATGAAAAATACTTCTGGACTTTATATAAACAGGTAAATAACAAATGGAAACAGGTTTCAGGAAACATAAAATATGGGGAGAAAGTTTCTTATACATTTGGTGAAAAAGTGGTGGGTATTCCGTTTAAAATAGAAGTGCATACAGAAAGTAAGAATTTTCTTAATCAGATTGAGAAAAAATTGACCACGAACTTAGTAGTTGTGCCAAGAACAAAAAAAGAACCTGTAATTGGAAGGGTAATTTTATTAAACAGAGATAATGAAGATGTAAATAAAGCCAGATTCAACGAAAGTCTGAGTGCAGAAGCCCGAACATCCAATTTAGTTGGAAAAGAAATAACTTTCTACCTTTGGGAAGAAGGAGTGACAGAAGAAAAAAAATATCAGAAGCCTAAAACAGCTAAAGTTGACAAAAACGGAATAGCCAAAATAAAATTTAATCTTGCAGAATATGCAACACCACAAACGTGGATGAGCTTTTTTTCAGGAAATAATAATGTTACAAAAAAGTTTTTTGTAACGGCAACATACCAACTAAAAGAGGTAACTAATAAAACACCCGTTTCTGTGACAGAAGGACAACAGCAGCGGCCGCAACAGCCACAGCAAAAAGCCGAAAAGAAAAAGAAGTCTGCAGGATTCATTGAAAAAGCTACCGACATTATTGCCCAAGGAGTTGGGAAAATTGGGGATGATGTTGAAAAAACAAGGACTGCGACGAGTGTGGGGAAAAGTGAAGGGAAAAAGGAGGATGGGAAATGCCCGAGATGTGAAAGTCTTACGAAAGAAGAAGTAGATAAAATTTTTACTTCTGCAAGTGAAGATAATAAAAAAGCTTTACTAACAGCATTTAATGATGGGAACCTAAAATTTGAAATTAATACTTGTTTGAGAAAAGCACATTTCTTTGCTCAAGTTCTTGAAGAGGTAGGAACAAATTTGAAATTGAGTGAACCTGAAAGCTTTAATTACAGTGCCCGAAGATTAAAAGACGGAGACTTTACAAAAGGGTCAGGTTGGGTAAAAGATTTAGTTAACGGAGGTCAGTATAAATCAGGAACATGGAGTGCAAGTCCTTTTGATTATTTTAAGACACATCATAATGAAGCCAATCTTTATGGTAGAAAAGACCTAAATAGTTACAATGATAAAGGTATACAAGCTGCAAATAGCAAAGAAATTGCCAATCGTGTATATGCTGACAAAAACAGAGATCCAAAATATAGATTAGGAAATATACAAGAGGGTGATGGTTGGAAATTTATGGGGAAGGGGATTATTCAAGTAACCGGAAGAACAAACTATACCGAAGTTAATAAGAGGCTTATTAAAAAAGGATATAATTTTGATATTGTCAACAATCCGGATAACTTACTAAAGCATAAAGAAAGTGTCCTCTCTTCCATGGCTTTTTGGTACTGGAAAGATTTACAATTAAAATCCGATAAAGGAGGAAAAGAGATTGTTGATAGCATTACTAAAATAGTAAATGAAGGAACTCCTACATATGCAGAAAGAAGAGAAAACTTTAACAAAACCTATTCAGTTTTTAAAGTAAACTTGTGTTCTAAAGTTCAAAATGAAGACATAAAACCAAGTGGAAAATGGAGAAATCCAATTGACAATCCAATGCTTTGCATGTATTCACAAGGTGGGGGACATAAACCGTGGCATGGTTCCTTTGGTGAAAAAATACGAGATAAAAGTGAGAATCATACAGGAAATGATTTACTTGCTGTCCCGGGAACAAAAGTTTATGCATGTTTAAAAAGTAAAGTACATAAGATATATACTTCATCTTCAATGGCAGGTCATGTTGTTGTTTTAGAAGTTATAGATTTAAAGACTTTTAAATCATTAAAAAACAGTTCGTATAAGCCTAAATATAAAGACAAAGGAGAGATTTTGGAAAGGGGTTTTGACGAAAATGGAACTATCTATCTTACATTCTGGCATTTAAGCAAAAACAATTTTTTCAAAGAAGGAGATATTGTAGAACATGATAGTGTTATAGGGTTAACCGGAGTTTCTGGCTGGAAAGGTAAACATTTTACTACAAGAAATCCGCACCTTCATTTTGAGGTATCAAATGTGGGCTCTGCTTCAGGACTGAATGGAAAATGTAATCCTTCAGTATATTTTAAATTCAAAACAGAAGATGAGCTATCAAAAGCCGAAATCGAATATCAAAATAAAATAAAAGAAAAAGAATGGAATTAGTAAAAAAAATATTTTATGGTGTAAGTATTTTACTTTTGTTTTCTTGTAATGGTCAAGAAAACAAAGCGGAGTTGCAAGGTAAAACCACACTCTCATATTCACAAAATGAAAACAGTGAGTTTATCCTACAAAAACAAATTTCAAAAGATGAAAATAATTTTAAATATTTATACAAGGAAAATATCTTCCAATTAGTACAAGCAGAAAATTTCACCTACGATCTATCTATTGATCATAATATTTATGATACAAATCTTGTATTAGAAAGTGCTTCAATTAATATTTGGAATTTCAAAAGAACAAATGATCATATAATTTTAGTCGAAGGTGATGATTATTATGGTTCAGTTTTCTATATTTTTTATTACAATAACAATACATTGAAATATTATGATAGCATTTATTATGAGGTAAAAAATGCAGAAAAAAATAAGGAAGAAAAAAAGTTTGAGGTGAATTTTAAAAATCAAACATTAGCAATCTCTATATCACAAAATGAAAACAAAAATAATTATGAACTAAAGCGATATAAAACAGTTCAATTATTGAATGATAGAAAGAATAATTTGTTGAAGGAAAGTAATGGAGAAATCATACAAGAAAAAAACGCCGATATAAATCAGGATGGAATTCAGGATAAAATACAAATAATACAGAATAAGGGAAATGAATATTATTCAATTATTATTGCTATTTCAAACAAAAACTCAAATAACAAAATAATATTTAAAAATGAAAAACTATTAACTCCTCCAAACTCTAATTCTACAGGAATTGGTTTAAAGAAAATTGTAACAAAAAACAATTATATCACCTTTGAAGACAATATCACAGAAGGTAATCCTACAAAAAATGAATACACCACATTTATTTATGATGCTAAAGAAGAACAATTATACTTGCATAAATATGGCATTACAGCAATGTTCGATGATGATAACAGCTCAAAAGATTGGGAAAAAATTAACACTAAAAAAGATTTTGGAACAATTCAGTTTGAAAATGTTGATAAAGAATTTTTAAGAAATTTGTTGTCAAAATAACGGAGCATATTTCTCTGAAGATTGGTTTTTAGTAAAAATAAATGAAGGCAAAGAGGGATATATACATAAAAGTAGGATTAAAAACTGAAATTAAAAAAAACTACAAAACTTTAATCATATAAAAACTGATTATGAACAAAATATTAATAATATGCCTATTTACCATTAATATCTCTTGTCAAAAAAAAAAATACAGTTAGCAATTCTTCAAAATCCACTATCGATACATTGTATGAACCTCCAAAATCATTATATTTTGATGATGATAACACACAAGATGAAGTGAAAATTCAATCGAAAAAAAGTGATGATCTTTCAAACTTTATACTTTCTGTACAACTATCATCATTAAATAAAATAATTGAAATACCAGTATTAAATAATAGCATTTTATATAATAATATTAAATCAGATTATTTCTTAAACGATCCCATAGATAAAGATAAAACTATAGAACTCCGGATAGATTATGCAAATCAAATTACAAAACCTAATATTTCCGGAGAAAAGAAAGATTTAATTGAAAAAATTAAAATCAGATTCAATCCTAAAAATAAGAAAATACAAGTTATTGGGTATGATCTCAGTTATTCGAAAGAAAATAAAAACAAATATATTAAGTCGTTTAATTTTATCACAGGGAAATATTATTCTTCATGTTATTTTGGTAATGAAAAAAAGGATACATCAGGATGGTCATCAGAACTTCAGAACATTTATACAGAAAACTGGAATCGTGATTTTCTAAACAAGCTTATATTGTATGGAGATGAAGTTGAATAGGTAATTATTGTTTAACTTAAAAGAACAATGAAACCAATCTTAATCTCGAACCTGTTCAAACTTAAAAAAGATGTAACAGAATACATCCACACAAAAGCATAATAAAGAACTGATTATTACAAAGTAAATTTCACTACAATATAATTTTCCCCACCAAATAAGCCATCATGCCAAAAACTATTGTAAATACAAAACAAAAAATTTATAGTTTTTTCATAACTTTACTCTAAATTTCATCTTTTGGCAAATCTTTACAAAAAAGACGCTCCATTTCAGGTATATGTTTCTTTCAAAAAATATCTGGATGTGTTAGAACACATCCGATACAACGACCGTTTGGAATACCGTGCCAATTATGCCGAATCTTTGATCGAGAAAACCAGGAATTTTCAGGAACTGAAAGACGGATTTCAGGACTTTTCTTTACTGGAAAAATATGAAGATATCATCAAACTTTTGTTGGCCGATCTTTTTCCTACAGGTCTTACCAATAACGAAATAAAAGCTGCCGGAATCCCGCTTTTCAACATTACGTTCAACTTTACCGAAAGATTCAAAAAGATTCTGAAAGATGCCGGACAGGATTTTGAAATAGAGCTTAGAAATATTGATGACGACGAATTTTATGTATTCTGCTGCTGCCTGATTTTACAAAGCTATTTTAAAAGGGATATCAAAAGTTTAATGCCGTTTTATTATGATATTCCCAATCATCAGGGGATCATGAAGCATTATAAAATTACAGTCAATTCAGATTTTACAGAAATCTTTCCTACGGAAGAGGCCAAAATACCATCCGAGGAAGTAATTGATATGCTGCTGGAAAACCTCGACGATTACAGCCTCTGGAAAAAATATTTTCCTTCAAAATCTTGGATTATGAAGGGATTCAGTATTATTTCTCTGGTAGACTGCACTACAGAAGTTGCCCTCTCCGATCTCAAATCCAGCATGATTCAGATTGATCCTGAAAACCTTTCGCCAGACGAAAATCTGGTAGAAATTTTCAAATCTTATTTCGATGTTCCTCAGCTTAGTTTCGGACTGATGCTGTACAACAAAAAAGATCAGCGTTTAGAAAAGCTTCCCATTTATGAAAACGTTTTCACCAATCATATTTTAGATTTCTGGATCAATACTTTTGATGAAGAAACACGAAAAATAACATTTGACAGCCTGAACCACAATCCAAAGCCTATCGTTATTTCCAATGTGGATAATTTGGATTATCATGTTAAATCCATCCCTTCTTTCAGAATCCTGAAAAGTAACGGAATCAGTAGTTTTATGGTCATTCCGATCATGAAAGATAATGAACTATTGGCAATTATGGAATTTACCTCTCCTATTCAGAATAGTTTCAATGGTTTGAAGCTTAAAAGAATGGAGTTTTTTTCGGATATGATTCTCTTTTCTTTGAACCGTTTCAGTTTTGAAAAAAATTATCAGATAGAGGCCATCATCCAGAGAGAATACACCACAATCCACGACAGTGTAGTCTGGAAGTTCAGAAGTGAGGCAGAGAGGTATTTTAATGCTTCCCTAACCAAAAAAATATATACGCTTAAAGAGATTTCGTTTAAAACGCTGACACCGCTTTTCGGTTTTTCAGATATCCGTTCGTCATCGGAAAAACGTTACAATCTTATGCTTGAAGATCTTAATCTGCAGATTGACTGTCTTCACGGGATTTTTTCACTGATTACATCTGAATCTGAAAAATATATACTGGCACTGGATATTTTTGAAAATGAGCTGAATAATGAAATTAAAGCTGACAGCGAACAGCGTTTCCAAAGATTATTAAGAGATGAAATCCATCCTTTTTTGCAGGCTAAGCTTGAAATAAAGTCTTCCAGCGAGGTAAAAGCAAAAATTAAAGATTATTTTATACAGGTTTTCCCACAAAGTGACCTTTTTTATGGCAACAGAAAAAGTCTTGATGATTCCATCACTTTACTGAACCGTAAAATTGCGGATATGCTGGATGAAAGCCAGATCCAGGCTCAGCAGATTTTCCCGCATTATTACGAAAGATTCAAGTCGGATGGTGTGGAACATAATCTTTACACCGGTCAGAATATTGCTCCGGATCTGCATTACCATTCAAAAGTTGTTCATAAGCTTAGATATTGGCAGCTGAAGACAATGTGCAATGTGGAACGGGAATTTCAGAATTTCAAAAAAGACCTTCCAATTGCTTTGGAAATAGCATCGTTAATTTTTGTCTATAACGAAAAGATAGATATCCGTTTCCGAATGGATGAAAAAAGGTTTGATGTAGACGGAGCTTACAATTCTTATTATGAAATAATAAAAAAACGTCTGGATAAGGCTCATGTAAAAGATTCAACAGAAAGAATTACCTGTCCGGGAAAAATCACCATTGTTTATTTTGGTATGGAAAACCAGAAAGAATATCTTGAATACATTAATAAGCTACAGAAAAAAGGTGTCCTGAAAAATGATACTGAATTTTTAAGAGTAGAAGATCTCCAAGGAATTACAGGGCTTCTGGCATTAAGAATTTCGATTGCTAATGATTAATCGATAAAAAAAGTGCTTGGCTTCTTCAATTCGTCCTGCGGAATTTCAGCCTGCTCAAAAATTGAATATTCGATAGTTCTGCAGATGCTGTTGAGAGCCAGATCATTTTCCTCTTCGCCGAAAGGTTCCCCGATTTCCTGAATTATCGCATCCAATGCAATGAATGTATAGCTGATCAGAAGAACTATCAAAGGCATCATCCAACCCAAAGAGTCTACCAATCCAAAAGGAAGCCAAAAACAATACAGATAAACTGTTCTGTGCAACAGCACACTGTAGGCAAAAGGCAATGGCGTATTATAAATTCTTTCGCACCCCCCGGAAATAGCAGAAAACTGATTCAGCTGATGATCGAGCTGAGTCATGACAATGGTATCGATATTTCCCTTTTTGTGCTGTTCTTGAATCCAATCTGCAATGAAACCTAAAATAATACTGGGAATAAATTTTTTGCCTTTTACTTTTTCCAATTGCTCAGGAGAAAGCAGTCTTGAAAGATGTTCGTTGCCAGTTTTATCTCTCAACTGATCATTTAACGCCCAGCCAAATGCGGAAATTAATTTTACTATTTTTTGCTTTTCTTCCTTTGAGGGTCCGTGTATGTAAGAGAAAATCTGCCTCGTTAATGATCTTGTCTCAATCACCAAAAGTCCCCACAATTTTCTTCCCTCCCAAAATCGGTCATAGCTTGCAGAATTGCAAAATCCCATAAAAATGGCTAAAGCAAGCCCCAGCAATGTAAAAATTGTAGGATTAAGATGAACTTTATAGTCGAATATTCTTCCTTTAAAAAAGTAAATTAATAAGGAAAACAACGTAATAATACTTAACTGAACAATAATCTTCTTCAATACGGAACCTCTCCAGATAAAGAGCATTCTCAGCCAATTGGTGCGTTGCCTTATAATCATTTTCTAAAAAACAGTTTCTTAAAGCGAAAGAAAAGCATACCCGAATGACAGCACGGAAATCACAATTCCGGCCATAAAAATCTGGTATGTCACTGAAAGAAGCCTGTACTTCCTATCCAGCACTTTTCCCAAGTAATAAAGATCTTTCACCATAGAATCATAAATATAATCCCGGTCTTTAATTAAGATATTCATGGCACTTTGATAATCATCAAATATCATTTTATTAAAGTTTCCGAAAAACAGAAGATTCACTTTTCTGTCGGCAATATCCTGTTCTGTAAATCTTGCTTTGGTAACGTTCGGTTTTGTGGATAAAATAGCGAAGATGATCGTTAAAACAGCCGATAACAACAGAATAAAGCTCGGAATAATCAAATGAGAATTCTTCGGAGTATCTAATTTCGGAACCAAAACAGAAAGACAGACCGAAATGATAATTGCATTAACGGAAAGAAGAATATTAGCCTTGCTGTCCGCAATATCACTCAGTCTCGTATGATTGCTCAGCGTAACTCTGAATAAAGTATCAACACTTCTGTCCGACTTTTCCTTCTCTTTTTTATTTTCCGACGGCTCTTTTTTGCCTTCGTCTTTTTCTAATTTCTTTTCGATTTTTTTTATATTTTTTTCCTTCAGAGGCTGCCAGTTCTGTTTGGCAAAATCTGTGTAGAATTTATGTTTATTCTTCAGCATGTCGAGGTTTCCGGCATTCCATTCATCATTAGAGAAGCACCGCACATTAGTAAGTTCCCATTCTTTTCTTAACGCATCGGAAATATCGTTGTAATCGTGGCTTGCAAAATGGCTGCAATCCGCATCTTTTACAATCTGCTCCAAAAGATTCTGAGGTTCATAGGTAATTTTAGTCGCGAGAATAAGCTTGGCAACCTCATCAATATAATTTTCCTGATAGCCTTCTTTCTGAAGAAAATCTCTCAGTACCTCCACTCCTTTTTCCTCATGGTCTTTGGCACATTCTATGTATCCTGTATCATGAAACCAAAGAGCAAGCTGTACCTTTTCCTGATCCTCTGCGGAAACAGGAGTGTTTCTCATAATTTCCTCGGCTTTATTTACCGTATATGTAGTATGTATAAAATTATGATAAAAATATACTGAAGATAACTTATCTTTGAATAAGATTTCGACATAATCTTTGGCTTTTTGTAAAATATTCATCACCGAAATTTTGTTAATGTAAATTTATGAATTTATCCTTGAAAACTCACCTAAAAAATACTTCTGTTGTCCTCAGAGTAGCATTGTCTGCCGGAGTTCTCTATTCCTGCGCAACATATAACGTAAAAAAGGGTAAAAACTTATCTGAACTGAATAATTCTGATATACATTCTGAAAATGATTTTAAAATTTTCTTAGTGGGTGATGCCGGAAATGCAGATGAAGCACAATCTCAGAATACGCTTAATCTTTTGAAAAACCAGCTGGAATCTGCAGACAAGAACTCGATGCTCATCTTTCTGGGAGATAATATCTATCCCTCCGGAATGCCAAAAGAATCTGATAAGGATTACCTTTTAGCAAAACAAAAACTGGAAAATCAGCTCTCTATTGTAAAAAATTTCAAAGGGAAAACTTTGGTAATACCGGGCAATCATGATTGGTACAATGGTTTAGAAGGCTTAAAATCTCAGGAAGATTTTGTAAAGAATTATCTGAATGACAAAAAAGCTTTTCTTCCGAAAAACTCCTGCCCAATAGACGATATCAGCCTTACAAAAGACATCAAACTTATTGTTATTGATACCGAATGGGCTTTGGTAAACTGGGATAAATATCCGGGAATCAATAAAAACTGCGACATTAAAACCAGAGAAGATCTTTATACTGAATTTAAAGATCTGGTTAATAAAAACCAGGACAAACAGATTATTGTAGCCCTGCATCATCCCGTTATCAGTACGGCAAGTCATGCGGGATTTACATCTGCAAAATCTCATCTTTTTCCGTTCAACGGCAAAGTTCCTCTTCCCGGAATAGCCACCGTTGCCAATGTATTGAGAAGTTCCTCCGGAGCCAATCCTGAAGATATCAATAACCAACATTATGCAGATTTGGCCAACAGGTTGAAAAGTATTGTTCAGGAAAAAGAAAATATTATTTTTGTTTCCGGGCACGACCATAACCTTCAATATCACAAAGAAAGAAATATAAGACAGATCATCAGCGGTTCCGGCTCTAAAGTGGAACCTGCCACAATCGGTGAAAGAACAGATTTTTCTTATGGCGGAAGCGGTTTTGCCGTTTTAAATATCAGAAAAGATCAAAGTTCGGACGTCGAATATTTTTCAGCAAAAAATAATCAGCTAGAAAAGATTTCCCATATTCAGGTAACTGAAAAACCAAAAGAATTTGTGAATAATTATCCTAATTCTTTTCCTTCAACCGTATCATCCACTATTTATCCCGAAAAACTAACTAAAAAAGGAAATATTTACAGATGGTTGTGGGGAGAACACTACAGGAAATATTACGGAATGCAGATTGAAGCTCCTACTGCCAATATTTCTACACTGGATGGAGGCTATACTCCTTTCCGTGAAGGCGGAGGAAACCAATCGAACAGCTTAAGGCTGAAAGCTCAGGACGGACAGGAATTTGTAATGAGAGGCGTGAAGAAAAGTGCTGTACGCTTTCTCAACAATATGGCTTTCAAAAAAAATACTTTCGGAAATGAGCTAAACAATACATTCCCGGAGAAGTTCCTTCTTGATTTTTATACCACCAACCATCCTTTTACCCCTTTTGCTGTAGGAAATATGGCAGATAAGCTTAATCTTATCCACAGCAATCCGAGATTGTTTTATATCCCCAAACAACAGGCTTTGGGAGCCTATAACATGAGCTATGGTGATGAAATGTATATGGTGGAAGAGCGTTTTTCTTCAGACCCGAAAACACTAGCCTCCATTGGTAATGCAAAAGATATTGTTTCAACGGATGATGTATTGAAAAATTTCAGTAAAAATTATAAATATTCGGTAGATCAGGAAACTTATATCAGAGCAAGAATTTTTGATATGCTTATTGGCGATTGGGACAGACATTCCGACCAATGGAAATGGGCAGAATATCAGGAAGATGACAAAGTAGTCTACAAGCCGATTCCCCGAGACAGAGATCAGGCTTTCAGCAAATATGACGGGGCAGCTTTCAAGATCATTATGAATATCCCGGCAATCCGCCATATGAAAACTTTTAAAGATGATATTAAAAGCGTAAAATGGCTGGCAATGGAACCTTATCCATTAGACTTAATTTTCCTGAAAGGATCCACCCACGAAGAATGGATTGCCCAGGCAAAATATATTCAGGAACATCTGACGGATAAAGATATTGACGAAGCTTTCAGCAATTTGCCTAAGGAAGTAAAAGATGAAACTTTAGCCGATATTCAACGAAAGCTGAAGCTGAGAAAAACAAAACTGGAAACTTATGCTTCCCAATATTATGATGTTTTACAGAAAAAAGTTCCGCTGGCAGGAACTGTAAATCCTGATAAATTTGTTATAACAAAAACAGGAAATACTGTTAATGTAAAGCAATATCAATTAGATAAAAACAAAGAAAATCCACAACTCGTTTTCGAAAAAACGTATGACGACTCCAAAACAAAAGAACTTTGGATCTACGGTCTGGAAGATGACGACATCTACGAAGTGTCTGGAGACGGAAGACCGAAAATGAATATCCGCCTGGTAGGTGGCTACAACCACGATACCTATAACGTGGCCAATGGCAGTAAAGTAAAAATCTATGATTTTAAATCACAGAAAAATACATACAATACCAAAGGAGCGACTAAAAATATTTCAGATGATTACGATATCAATACCTATAATTACAAACATCCGAAATATAATTTCTTTGCAGGATATCCTAATATAGATTATAATCCTGACGATGGTGTTATTTTAGGGGTTCTTACCAACTACACCCTGAATAATTTCATCCGCTCACCGTTTACGCAGAAACACAGCCTGAAGGTTAATTTTTATACGGCAACCGGTGGTTTCAATGCCATTTATAAAGGTATTTTCAAGAAAGCCATTTCCGGCTGGGACTTTAATATTGATGCAGGATTTACGACGCCTCGCTTTACAGAAAACTTCTTCGGACTTTCCAATGAAAGTGTATACGACAGAGAAACGATGGAGAGAGAATTCAACAGGGCAAGAATTTCAAGGTTCAATTTTGCTCCGTCTATTTCCAAGAAAAGCTGGACGAACCTCTTTAATCAGTTCCAGTTAACTTTCGAAAATAATAAAGTTGAGAGGAATGGAGATCGATTTGTTGATCTATCATCTGATGTAAGGCCTGAAGTCTTTAATAACCAGCAGTTTGGTGGGGCAAACTATACCTTCAGCTACAAAAATTTAGATAATACTGCCTTTCCTACCTTGGGAATGGAATTTAAAGTAAATGCCGACTGGAAAACCAATCTTTCAGATTTCGACAGAAACTTCTGGACCCTGAGCGGAACACTTTCCTTGGATCACAGAATCGATAAAAGAGGAAATTTTGTATTCGCCAATTCCAGTAATGCAAGATGGATCAGCAATAACAATTTTGAGTTCTATCAGGCTGCGGCCATCGGGGGTAACAATGGAATGAGGGCCTTCAGGAACGAAAGATTTTCCGGAAGATCTTATTTTACCAACAACTCAGAAATCCGTTGGGACTTTGGAAGGGTGAAAAATAATATTATTCCTGCCAACATGGGAATTTTAATCGGCTATGACATTGGGAGAGTCTGGAATGATCATGAGGATTCGAGAAAATGGCATCAGTCTGTCGGAGCAGGATTCTGGCTAAGCATTGTAGAAATGTTCTCAGCGAGATTAAACTACTTCCAGGGCTCAGATGGCGGAAGAATTTCCGGAGGTGTGGGAATGACATTCTAAATACAATGAAATATCAAATGCATACAAAAATCCGCAGAGATCTTCTGCGGATTTCACTTTATTGTAAAGGAAAACGGTAAATATTTCCTCCTGTTTTTTTATCCTTTTCATCAGCAATCAAGAGCGTTTTATCATCAAGGAAAACAACAGCTTCTTTTTGAGAATTGTGGTTTAATGATTGGGTCTGAATTTTTGCTTTACTGAAATCATTCGGTGAAAAGCCCGTCAGAATCTGAATATTTTTATGATTGAGCAGTACGATTTTATCTTTTGTACTGTTAATTGCCGCCGAAGTAATCGCTGCATCACTAAAGCCGCCTGAAAGCTTTAACTTCCCTATTAATTTTGCCTGAAAATCTCCTTCTTTATTTGGAACCTGGAAAACCAGGAAAGTTCCGTCGAAACCTTTGCTTCTGTTTTTGGTAAACAGATAAAAATTTCCGTCCATTTCTACGAAAGCCTCACAATCGTACAGCCAATTTGATTTTTTTGGAGGAAATTCCGCTTGTCCTTCGTAATGAAATGTTGTAGTCTGAATGACATTCGTTGTTTTTTGAGAAGCATCTTTTAAATCCAATTTTAAAATAGAAAGGTTCTGCCTGTCGTTTTCGTTATTTCCGAAATCTCCGATGTAAATATTTCCCTGAGAATCTGCTGTAATATCTTCCCAATCATTATTATCCGCATTATTTACCAATACATCCGTTGTCTGATTTCCCTGAAGATCCAGACCGTAGACTACATTTTTATTTCCCTGATCTTCAATTGACCAGATCGTTTTTTTATCTTTAGACATCGCAATCCCGGATACTTCCTTTAGCTTTTTAGGCAAAGAAAACTCCACTTTTAGATCATCTGTTTTAGGCGAATCCTGAGCTTTCGGATTACAACTCAACAATAAAAATCCCGATAAAATAACAATGCGCAACATATCTATTTTTTTAATTTTTTAAACTGAAAATAAGAGAATCTGATATTCTTCTCTAAGTTATTAATAATCTGCTGATGGTGAAGGAAAAATCCTGCCGCCAAACCGATTAAACTTCCGATAATGGTGTCAATCAATCTTGCATGCATCAGATTTTCTACATTATGATGAATTTCACTTCCTGTTTCTGCCAGAAGCAATGTTAATGGGGTAATGAAAACGACAGCAAAACCGTAATTTCTTACAACCAGTAATTCTACAAAGAATTGTAAAATCGTGATAATAATGATCATGACAATTTTTTCCGGTTCAAATAAAAGAATCAGCCACGCAAAGCCAATCCCGATAAATGTTCCTAAAATTCTGTGCATATTTCTTTGTCTTACATGTTCGAAATTCCGTCCCTGAATAATGGCAACAGCAGCAATGGAAATCCAATAGGTATTTTCAAATTGTAGAAGATGACCGATAATTAATGTCAATGCCATAAAAAATCCGATGATTGTACTTTCGACAAATTTCGTATATCTTCTTTTGCTAAAAGCTCTTCTAGGAACGGTTACCACTTTACTTTTTTCGATAAAAACCGAATATAAGAACGCTAATGAGCACGACAAAATTGCGCCCATCGCAACAAGTCCGACTCTGGTTGGAATTAATTCTAAATCAAATTCATAGGTACTTGCCATCGCCGCAACCATGATGAAAAAGAAATTTCCCGGCGGCGGAATTTTAAAATATGATGAAATAAAATGGGCTAAAAATGAGATAATTCCAACAGAAAAAGCGGCAAAATAAATATTAAATCCAAAAAATGAACTTATTGTAAACGAGAAAATAATTCCAAATGCACAAATTGCTAAATGGATCATTCTCTGTGTAATCGGAGCTGATGTGAAATATAAAATCGTTAAAGCTCCCAGACTGGAAAGCGCTCCGTAATTAGGTTTTCCTAAAAAATATCCGATGAAAAGACAACTTCCGATGCACAACGCAGCAAGAAAAGGAAAATGCCATTTCCTTTCCGTCTGTTTGAATTCCAATAAATATTGAAATCTGTTTTGTGTCGGATTATTTATTTTCATTTAAAACTTTCTTAGCTTTTTCCCACAAGATATCCATTTCTTCCAAAGTCATTTCACCTAATTTTAAATCTGCTTCAGTCGCAAGCTGTTCCATTTTCTGAAATCTTGAAATGAATTTTAAATTGGTTCTTTCCAAAGCTGAATCCGGATTAATTCCAGAGATTCTTGCATAATTGATTAATGAGAAAAATACATCGCCCAATTCCTGCTCTTTTTTATCTAAATCTGTTTCTGCATGAAACTCCTTAATTTCCTCATCCACTTTTTTCCAGGCATCTTCCGCATCGTGAAATTCAAACCCGATTCCCTTTACTTTATCCTGAATTCTGTAGGCTTTTACCAAACTCGGTAAGCTTTTCGGAACTCCGCCCAAAATGGATTTATTTCCTTCTTTTAATTTTAATTTTTCCCAATTCTGCTTTACTTCTTCTTCATCTTTCACGGTTGTATCTCCGTAAATATGAGGATGGCGGAAAATTAATTTCTCATTTAAAGAATTAATGACATCCGCAATATCAAAGCTTTCTTTTTCTGAACCAATTTTCGCATAAAAAACCAAATGCAGTAAAACATCACCCAATTCTTTCTTAATTTCCTGCAAATCGTTCTGCAAGATGGCATCCGAAAGTTCGTAGGTCTCTTCCAGTGTCAAATGACGAAGCGATTCCAAGGTCTGCTTCTGATCCCACGGACATTTTTCCCGCAAATCATCCATGATGTCTAATAATCTTCCGAAAGCTTCCAGTTTTTCCTGTTTGGTATTCATAGTTTGAGAATTCAAAGTGATACAAATTTAAGGTAAATCTTTTTGAATGTTCTTTTGTCTTGAAACAAAGAACGAAAAATTGCCTCCGTAAAAGTCGGCGAATGTTATTTCAAGACCGGAAGTCTGAATGCTAAAAATTAAAATTCAGTCCTAAAATTTCCAAAACTTGTGCAAATTCAACATTTGATTTAACTTTTGTCTTGCGCTTCGAACAGTGGGAATTTCTTAATAGACTAAATTTTAATTTTTCTAATGCTCTATTTCCCAGATCATTTTAATCATGAAAAACAAAAAACCTCGTCATTTCTGACAAGGTTTGGTATTTACATTCAAAGGAATGAATTATCCTTTTTTAGATTGTGTTGTTTTTGGAGCCGATTTCGGAGCTGAAGTCGCTTTTACTTTAGGGGTTGCAGGTTTTTCCGCTTTTGGAGCAGCCGCTTTCTTTGGAGCCGGTTTTTCTTCTGCCACTACTTCAGCCGGTTCGCCTTCTATAGTTTCAGGCTCAGCTTTTACAAAGCTATCGGGAGTGATATATCCTGCTTTCTGAAGAATATTATACCATTGTGCCAGTTTCTTGATATCAGAAGCATATACTCTTTCTGTATCGTAATTTGGAAGAGAAGCTGTCATAAATTCTTTCAACTCAGCATCGCTTGATTTATGAGGAATAGCTTCTTTGTAATCGTTGTTCTTAGCAATATTTTCAAAAACTTCGAACAATGGAACTTCTTTATCAAACGTAAACATCGCAATATTATCCAATAAGCTAACCTGGCTGGAATTACCAATGCTTACTTTTTTCTTGGTTGTAACATCTTCAATAATGAATCCGTTTCTTAATTGAGAAACTAATTTGAAAAGCCCCGGTTTTCCGGAAATTGAAATTATTTTTTCTAACAGCATAATTTTATTTTTTGTAAATTCTGCAAGCAGCGGTGAGCTTTTTGCGCTTTAATATTTTTATTTTTTAATCCTTCTTTTAACTATTTTGGAAATCTCATCTTGTACCCAATACTTACATCTCCCTGTGTAATTTTTGTCAGTTTTCCTTTAACCAGCTTCTTCTTCAGAGCGCTTAAATGGTCGGTAAACAAAACGCCTTCAATATGATCATATTCATGCTGAATTACGCGGGCTCTAATATCGGAAAAAGTTTCTGTATGTTTTACAAAATTTTCGTCGTAATATTCAATCAGAATTGTTCCCTTTCTCTTCACATCTTCTCTTACATCAGGAATAGAAAGACATCCTTCGTTGAACTTCCATTCTTCTCCGGATTCTTCCAGAATTTTAGCGTTAATGAAAACTTTTCTAAATTCTGCCAATTCATCCTTAATATCCTCATAATCTTCATCTTCAGCAAGAGGAGATACATCTATCACAAACAGGCGGATATCCAGACCAATCTGCGGTGCTGCCAACCCGATTCCGTTTGCGCTATTCATTGTTTCGAACATGTTCTCAATCAATTCCTGTAATTCGGGATAATCTTTGTCTATATCCTTACCTACTTTTCTCAAAACAGGATCCCCAAAGGCTCTTATCGGTAAAATCATCTTGTTCTTTGTTCTAAAAAATTCTGCAATATTATCGTTGCACTTACTTTATCTATCAATCCTTTTTCCTGTCTCTGTTTTTTGCTTTTCCCGCTTTGGGAAATAAAAAACGAAGCCATTTTGGAAGTAAATCTTTCATCAAAACGATTCACTTTAACAGTCGGAAATTCTTTCTCAAAAATTTCTATAAACTTTAAAATATCTGTTTCAACCTCAGAGATATTTCCTTTCAAATCTACGGGAAGCCCTATTACCACTTCGTCTACCTTATTTTCAGTAAAATATTTTTTCAGAAATTCTACCAAAACCGGAGTCTGAACGGTATCCAGACCGCTTGCAATAATCTGCATATCATCGGTGGCTGCGATGCCACAACGTGCCTTTCCATAGTCTATTGCAAGTACCTGTCCCATAAGTTTGCAAATTTAGTAAATTTTAATGATTTTATTCAATCCACAGTTTTTTTTATAAATCATGTTTTATTCCGTTATTTTTTTTATAATTTTAATCTTCCAAAAGCTATAATATGAAGAAACTCATCCTCGTAAGACATGCAAAAAGTGACTGGCCGGAAGAAACGGAGGACTTCGACAGACCATTGGCAGACAAAGGTTTAGCGGAAGCCATGCACATGTCACGATTTATGAAAAATAATAATGTTGCGATAGATTATTTTGTATCGAGCCCTGCGGTTCGTGCCCTGAATACCTGTAAAATTTTCAATCAGGCCTATCATCTTACGATTACAACGAATGAGAAGCTTTATAACCCCTCGGAAAGTAATTTTGAATCGGTAATTTACGATCTTGACGACAATGTAAGTTCGGTCGCTTTCTTTTCCCATAACAACGGTATTTCCAATTTTGCGAATTCTATTTCCGAAGATATTTTCCACTTTCCCACCTGTGGTGTTGCCGGTTTTGAAATCGACTGTAATTCCTGGTCGGAATTTGAAGGAGCAAAAAAGAAACTGCTTTTCTTTTATGATCCGGGGAAGATTTAACTTCATTTCAAAAATCTTTTATTTCTTAGCCTTTATATTTCTTTTTTCCTGTCAGAAAAAGGAAAAAAATTATTTTGAAGCAATTGCATCAAATGATGTTAAACTTTCCGATCCTGAGCCACATGAGTGGAGATATAACAGAAACGAAAAGTTTCAGACTTTCGAAGGCTTTCAAAAATCAAAAAAGATACATCCTGAGATTGGAAAAAATACAATTTATCTACAACCTATCGGAGAGTTTAATATCTTACAAAAAAAACAGGTTGAATTGGCTGGAAATTATTTCAAAATTTACTTTCAACTGGAAACAAAAATTCTTCCGGCTTTACCAAATACTATTTTTCCGAAAGATATTAGAAGAATAAAGGACGAAAATGAACAAATTCTGGCAGGCTACGTTTTAGACAGTATTCTGATTAAAAGAAAACCTAAAGACGCCCTTGTTTTAATGGGAATTACAGAAAAAGACCTTTTTCCAAGATCTGACTGGAATTATATTTTCGGATTAGCATCATATAAAATCGGTGTTGGTGTCACTTCGATGTACAGATTTTCCAATGGAAATGTAACAAAAGCTAATTTTAACCGGAGTTTAGAAAGACTTTTGAAAGTTGGCTCTCATGAGATTGGACACATGTTCGGAATTAGTCATTGCCTGAATGCAAATTGCGTGATGAACGGCAGCAATCATCTTTCTGAAACAGATTATCATTTTGCAAGGGCTTGTTCGCTTTGTCAGCAAAAATTAAATTCAAGCCTGCATTATGATAATAAAAAGCGATTGAATGAATTAAAAAATTTCTTTGAAAAACATCATTTGAATTCTGAAGTTACGAGAGCAGAAGAAGATTTAAAATTGATAAAATGAAAGGTTAATTTTAAACCTAATGGTTAATTGTGGATTCTGTAGATTTTGGCTAAAACCTTCTCCTTTATTCAAAAAAGAAAAGACGGGCTAAACCCGTCTCACTTGATAATCGTTATATCCAATAATCTTAAATCTATTACTTTTTTCTTAAATCCAGATCATCAAAATCAAAACTGAAATCCGTCACGTCAGAAATTGGTTTTAGTTTTGCCGATTGAGCTTTTCCTGTTTCATCGTAATCAAAAATAATGTAGGCATCAGCATCATAGCTTCTGTCGTCCCATTTGATGATGAAAGAATTATTGGAAAAAGGCAATAATTCACCTTTCAATCTTGGAGAATTTTTACATGAAATTCTGTAGATATTTCCTTGTTGAACAATTTCTACATCCCCAAACCATTGATCAGTATAAGTTCCGACAAACTGTTCCGCTTTTGGCTGAAGATTTTTCTCTTTTTTAAAAGCTTCCGATTTAGCAAAAGCATCTTTTTTTTGTTTATCAAAGCCCTCTTCCATTTTTTTCATCCGGTCACCGTAAGTTTTCAGCCAGTTTCTGTCTGCAATACCCAAATAAGAATCTTTCACTGTATTGGTAATCGTGTTAAACGCTGCTCCCGATTGCTGATTTGTTAAAACTACAATTCCTAATTTCATATCGGGAATTAAAGTAAACTGCGTCACTGTTCCGATCAATCCGCCGGTATGCTGAATTTGCTTGTGACCTTTAACATCACTTAAAAACCAACCCAATCCATATCCGTAAAAACTCGTATCATAAGGACTTTTCGCCGCCACACCACTTGGAATCTGCAAATTCCAAAGCTGCTGAACATTTTTATCTGACACTAATTTTTTTCCGTCTTTTGTCGTGAAATTATTCATCAGACATTCCGCCCAAGTGGTCATATCTTTGATGTTACTCATAATTCCTCCGGCTGCATTGCCTGTTTCATTCCAGTCGTGAGGAACAGCAATGGCTTTTCCGTCAACCGGAGCGTGAGCGTCGATTTTATTGGCAATGGCTTTTGCTCTGTTATAGCTTCCAAAACTTGAAGTCATCCCAACAGGTTTCATAATTCTCTGTTCGATAAATTCTGCCCAGCTCAAACCTGAAATTCTGTGAATTACTTCTCCAGCAACAATAAACATGATATTATTATAATCCAAAGTCGTTCTGAAAGGATTTTCTGGCTTTAGATATCTTACATTATGAACAATATCATTCACCGTTAAATTTCCACCTTCCGGAAAAAACATCAGATCTCCCTGTCCTAAACCTAATCCGGCTCTGTGGGTCACCAAATCTTTAATCGTTACATTTTGAGAAACATACGGATCATACATTTGAAATTCAGGAATATATTTTGAAACCTTATCATCCCAGTTCAATTTCCCTTCGTCTGCTAAAATGGCCAGCGCCGTACAGGTAAAACCTTTTGAATTGGATGCAATTCCGACCAAAGTATTGTCATCCATCGGCTGTTTAGATGCTAAAGAACGTACTCCAAACCCTTTTGAATAAATAACTTTTCCATCTTTGATAATTCCGACAGACATTCCAGGAACGTCGAAAGTTTTTAAAGTACTCTGAACCAATTCGTCCAGTTTTTTTTCTTCAACCTGGGCATTTGCGATGCCCACCGTTAAAAGAAAAAGGAAAAAAGAAAACTTCTTCTTCATATTTTTAATTTTTTCAAATTTAATAAATATTAGATGATGATGATAAAAAACTAAATCTTCCTAAATTTGCAAAACATAAAAAATTATGACCAAAATCCTACTCCTTTCCGATTCTCATTCTTATATTGATGATAGAATTTTAGAATATGCAAACCAAGCCGATGAAATTTGGCATGGCGGAGATTTCGGAAGCATGGAAGTGATTGAACAACTTGAAAAAATAAAACCGTTAAGAGGAGTTTACGGAAATATCGACAACGCAAAAATCCGTTCTGAATTTCCTGAAGTCAATCGTTTTTTTTGCGAGAATGTAGAAGTTTTGATGATTCATATCGGTGGCTATCCCGGAAAATATACACCGCTGGCAAAACAGGAAATTGCTGAAAAAGCTTCGAAGTTATTTATTTCAGGGCATTCTCATATTTTGAAAGCAATGTTTGATTCGAAGAATAATCTTCTTCACCTGAATCCCGGAGCCTGTGGAAAACAGGGTTGGCATAAGATGAGAACAATGATGCGTTTTGTGATCGATGATACTGAAATTAAGGATTTGGAAATAATAGAATTGGGACCAAAAGTTTAAGAATATATTAATTGAGGAATTAGGAATATTAAAAGATTGCTTCGTTCCTCGCAATGACAAATTATGAAGATTGGAGATAAAGTTTCTGTGGTAGACGAAGATTTAAGCGGGGTGGTAACTTCGGTGCACGGAAATACTGTGGTTTTTAAAGATGAATACGGATTTACCCATCAATACCCCAAAGAAAAACTTGTTCCTAAAAATCCTGATCTTTATGAAAACATCAAAGTCGTAAAAAAAGCAGAACCAAAAAAAACGGTTTCCAAAAAACATCAGAAAAATCATTTGGTTTTAGATCTTCATTTTGAAAATCTGGTTAAAAACCCAAGCGATTACGATAGTTTTGAGCGACTTTTTATCCAAAAAGAAAAATTGATGGAAGTCATTGCTTTTTGCCGGAAAAATAATTTAAAACGACTGGAAATCGTTCACGGAATCGGTGACGGAACTTTACAGAGAATGGTTTTCGATGTTCTGGAAGGCCAGACGAATCTTGATTTTTATAATAAGGAAATACTTCATCATCAATCGGGTGCGGTAATGGTAGAATTTCACTAAATTTGCAGGAATCGAATTATGAATATACTTAATTTACTTTTTACCAAAGACGGATTAATCTACCAGATTGCGAAGAATAAAAGCATCTTGGAGGAAAAATCTTATTTCGTAGACGAAGAATCTCCGGAAAATCTGATTGCTGATAAATTGGATGAAGTGTTGATTAAACAAAGGTATGATGAAATTCATGTAGTTTCTGCACTGAATCATTTTACACTGATGCCTGAAGGATTTTCGGAACACGAAACGGGATTTGATTTAATTTCTTTCAATGCGCCTGTGGATAAGGAAAAAGAAGAATTAATGCTTTCGATTAACGAAAAGTTCAAGGTTCAGTTTTATTATACTTTTCCGAAGAATTTTTACAAAAAAATTAAAGAACTGGCATTGCCTATTCATTTTAATTTTTCGGGTGAGAAGTTTTTAAATTCAATCCATAACAAAAATAACAAGGAAATTCACATTAATCTTTATCATAATCAATGTGAGTTTTTCGCGATAGACAACAAAAAAATTATCTTATACAATAATCTCGACGTCAACTCTGAGGTTGATTTCCTTTATTTCGTTATGTTTACACTGAGTAAAATCGGTTTTGGAATCAATGAAACCAGCTTTTTCGCTTACGGAGAAACGACTGAAAATGAAACCTTTATTTCAGAATTACAGAAATTCGTGAAGAATATGAGAATTGTATTTGATAATATTCCTACTAAAAATTTTATATTAAATTAGGTTGCAGTTATCAGATGGCAGGTTTAGTTTACCTGCGACCTTTTACCTAGAATCTAAAACCTACCAACTATGTACAGAATCATCTCAGGCAAATGGAAAGCCAAGAAAATAGCCGCTCCCAAAAATTTTGACGTAAGACCGACGACGGATTTTGCAAAAGAAGCTCTCTTCAGTATTTTGGAGAATACATATGATATGCAGTCGGTTTCTGTGCTGGATCTGTTTGCAGGAATTGGCTCGATCAGCTTTGAATTTGCTTCAAGAGGAACTCAGGACATCACTTCTGTGGAAATGAATCCGAAACATACTTCATTTTTAAATTCTACCGCCTCTGAATTAGGTTTCAGCTTACAGGTAAATGTTCAGCGAGGTGATGTTTTTGATTGGTTAAAAAAATTCAGAAACAAAAAATCTTTCGAAATTGTATTTTCTGATGCGCCTTTTGAAATGGAAGAAAAAAAATACCACGAACTAATCTCTTTGGTTTTAAATAATAAATACCTAAAAGAAAACGGAATATTGGTCGTAGAGCATCAGAGCCGAATGAAATTTGATCATCCGAATTTAATTGATACCAGAAAATACGGAAATGTAAGTTTCAGCTTTTTCGAACCGAATAAAGAAGAAAATACAGAGATAACAGAATAATCAAGGCATATCCTTGATTATTTTTTTTGATATTTTATCAGCTTCCCTTCCCCATTCTGTAATCAATTCTAATACAGGAATCAAGGTATTTCCAAATTCCGTCAATGTATATTCCACCATCAAAGGGGGCTTTTCCGTATATACTTTCCTGTTAATCACGTTATCTTCTTCCAATTGTTTTAACTGAAGACTTAAGGTTCTTTCCGTAATGGTGGGAATTAATTTTCTCAATTCGTTATACCGCTTCGGGCCGTCTATGAGATGCACCAAAATGACAGCCTTCCATTTTCCACCAATGAATTTCATGGTCACACTTGTACAGCATGGGTAAGATTTATTGTCTATGGTATACATTTATACTATCCTTTTTTACCGTTATTGCAAATATATTAAACTTAAATTAGTTTTGCAACTATAAAAAATATAGTTTAAAATATGAGCTTTTTAGAAAAAATGAAATCGAGATATACTGTAAAAAAGTATAATCCTCAAGGAACAATAAGTGAAGAAAAAACCCAACAGCTAAAGGATATTTTACAACTGAGTCCTTCTTCCATCAACAGCCAGCCCTGGAATTTTATTTTTGTAAATAATTCTTCCGAATTAAAACAACCTTTGGCCGAAGCATCTTATTGGAATAAGGAAAAAGTTTTGGACAGCAATTGCTTAATCGTATTTCAGGTCATGAAAGATCCTGAAGATTTTGAAAATAAAATTGAAGGTTATCTTTCCGAGGGAAATGTGAATTATTATAAAAATTTTGTAAGGCCCAAAGGTAATACTGCCATAAAATCCTGGCTGGGTCATCAGGTTTATCTTTCATTAGGAGTTTTACTTTCAGCCTGTGCAGAACTGGGAATCGATTCTACGCCGATGGAAGGGATTGAAGCTGAAAAGTATGATGCAATTTTGAATAACGAAAAATATGAAACTCTATTTGCCGTTACGATTGGTGTAAGAGCTGAAGAAGACAGCAATCAGCCTACCATTACTCCTAAAACAAGACATGAAAAGAAAGAAGTCATTCTGGAAGTATAAAACAAAAAGACTCATTTTGAGTCTTTTTTATATTATAATACTTTCAATTCTAAATCTATTGATTTTCCGAAGAATTTCTTTGAGATTTTTTCGAAGTTTTTCGTAAGATCCGAAAGGTAGAAATGATAATTCGGTTTCGGGTTATTATCATTCAGAAGATTATATTTATCCAAAATAATCTTCAAATGATTGGCTACAATATTCGGTGAATCAATCACGCGAACCCGGTTACCATAATATTGTTTAATTTCATCAATTAATAAAGGATAATGAGTACACCCTAAAATCAATGTTTCGATGTTTTTTAATTTACTATTACTCAAATAATTATAAATAATCGCATGCGTAATCGGATGATTTTTAAAGCCTTCTTCAATCGCAGGAACCAAAAGTGGCGTTGCCAATTCGTCTACCTTAATCCATTTATTATGCTTACGGATACTTTTTTTGTATAGTCCTGAATTCACAGTTGCTTTTGTTGCAATCACTCCAACGTTATTGTGAATTTCATACGAAACTTTTTCCGCCACAGGATTGATTACGTCGATGACAGGAACTTTCCCTGCAACAGACTGCATCACTTCATTCAAAGCGTTGGCTGTTGCCGTGTTACAGGCAATAACGATTGCTTTACAATTTTGTTCCAGTAAAAAATTCGTGATTTTTGTAGAATATTCGATAATTGCTTCTTTTGATTTTTCACCGTAGGGAAGATGTTTTGTATCACCAAAATAGATCAGATCTTCGTTGGGAAGAAGTCTTTTTATTTCTTTGGCAACCGTCAATCCGCCAACTCCGCTATCAAAAATTCCGATAGGCTGTTTTGGTGAAAGATGCGAATAATCTTGCTTTTTCGTTTTCAAAATTGAGTTGAAATTTTATACAAAAATAAGGAATTTTACTACAAAACATGCAAATATGCATGTTTTACACAATAAACAGATCTGAAGCAATTCCATCCGCCATAAACCAATGTTTTTCCGGGATTTTAAGATGATTATTTTCAATTATTAGAATTTGATCTTCCAGTTTTGATTTAATTTCGCTTTGGAAGTGATCAAGAACTTCATTATTAAACTTTTGTTTCAAGTTTTCGAGATCAACGCCCCAGATTGTTCTTAAGCCAATCATTATCATTTCGTTAAATTGATCATTTTGAGAGAGAATTTCTTCTTCTTTAGCCAAAAAATTCGAGTTTAATTTTTTAATATACTGCTGATTATTCGCAACATTCCAGCTTCTTACATCAAAACCGTTGTAAGAATGCGCGGATGGGCCGATTCCTAAATATTCTTTATACTTCCAATACGAAGAATTGTGTTTTGAATAAAATTCAGGTTTTGCAAAATTTGAAACTTCATAATGTTCAAAACCATTATCCTTCAAAAAGTCGGATAAATAGTAGAATTCTATGTTCTGTTCCTCTTCTCTTGGACTTTTCACTTTTCCTTTTGAAATCCAGTTTTCTAAGGCTGTTTTTGGCTCAACTGTTAATGCGTAAGATGAAATATGGGGAACTTCAAGAGCAATTGTTTTGTTTAGATTTTCTTTCCAGATTTCAAGATTGGAGGTTGGCGAACCGTAAATTAAATCAATGCTTAAATTTTCAAAGCCAAAATCCTGCGCTCTTTTGATAGAATCTTCCGCTTCATTGGCGGTGTGCGCACGATTCATTAATTTCAAATCTTCTTCAAAAAAACTTTGAGTTCCGATTGACAAGCGATTGATTGGCGAATCTGATAAACCTTTCAGAAAGTTTTTATCTAAATCATCAGGATTCGCTTCTAAGGTAATTTCAATATCCTTATCAAAACTGAAATGTTTTAAAACCTCATCTATTAAAGATTTTATTTCGTCAGGAGAAAGAATCGACGGAGTTCCGCCACCAAAATAAAGGGATTGTAAGTTTTTGTTTTGTAATTCATCCTTTCGCAAAAAGATTTCCTTCTTCATGGCAGCCAGCATTTCATCTTTAAAGTTTAAAGATGTTGAAAAGTGGAAATTGCAATAGCTGCACTTTTGCTTACAAAACGGTATGTGAATATAAATCATAAAAAAAGCCCTGAAAAAATTCAGAGCTCAAATTTATTTAAATTAAATCAATTAATATCTATAACCTCTATGGTTAATGAAGTTATCGAAGTTATATCCTAACCCGATCATGAAGCTGTTTCCTCCATACTCCTGGATATCAGATAGTCCTAAGTTGTAAGTAGCTCCAATCATGAATTTGTTGAATCTTACTTTTACAACCGGAGCAATCTGTAACTGCTGGCTGTCGAATCTGTTCTGAACAGATCTGTAGCTTACCCCGAAAGAGAATGAATTGATATCATTAAAGAACGTACCCATTAAGTTATAATCGATTGTTCTTGTAGAATTCGTATTCAAGTTGATTAAAGCTGATGGAGTGAAATAAATGTTATCTCCAACATGCCAGTCATATCCTAAATTTAAGAAAAATTTGATCGGAGAAGGCTCACGTCCGTTTACGATAGCTTCGTCGTTGGTAAGAGCGATATCGTTAACAGAAACTCCTGCAAAGATATTTCTGTAAGTAGCCTGTGCACCGAAGTTGGCATATGCCATGAAGATGTTACTTTCACTACCCTGTAATAAAGGATCTGAAGCATCCTGCGTATTAATTTTTGAATAATCAAAATTCATATTGTAGAAACTCACACTTGTACCGAAAGAGAACTGGTCTTTTCTATCTCCTTCACTGCTAAGAGGAATAAAATATGAAGCACCCGCTGTAATACCTCCCGCAGAAATAGGCCCGTTGCTGTCTCTGAATACAGATAAACCTGCCCCTACTCTATCAAAGATATTCGCGTTGATCCCAACCGACTGAACGTTTGGAGACTCGCTGAACTTTGAAAATTGCTGCTGATAGTTAAGATTAAGCTGCACGTAGTCGGTTTTTCCGTATTGTGCCGGGTTGAACAAAAACTCACCATCTAAAAGATATTGTTGATAGTACGGTAAAGTTTCTTGTGCTTTGTATGCATTTGACAAAAGAGCTAAACATACGATAGCATATAGTTTTCTCATAACAAATCTTGATTTCAATTCAACAAATATAAAAAAATTCTCAATATATTTTTAGTTTTCTAAATAATTTCTCCATTTTTTTACAGCATCCGCCATATCTTTCGGCATTGGGCTTTCAAAATATAATTCTTTCTTTGTAGTCGGATGTATAAATCCTAAAGTGTGGGCATGGAGCGCATGTCTGGGTAAAATCTCAAAGACATTTTTTATAAACTGCTTATATTTAGGAAGATTCACTCCACGGAGCGGGGTATGACCTTCATATCTTTCATCATTAAATAAGGTATGCCCGATGTGCTTAAAGTGCGCTCTGATCTGATGCGTTCTACCTGTCTCCAGTTTACACTCTACCCAAGTCATGTATTTAAATCTTTCCAGAACTTTGTAATGTGTCACGGCATGTTTCCCCTGGCTTCCGTCTTCATAGGTATGCATTTGCATCCTGTTTTTCGGGTGACGCCCTATATGACCTCGAATTGTACCTGCATCGTCCTGTACATTCCCCCAAACGAATGCCCAATATAATCTTTTCGTTTTTCTGTCGAAGAACTGTTTTGCCAGGAAACTTAAGGCATATTCATTTTTGGCAATTACCAAAAGTCCTGAAGTATCTTTATCGATTCTATGCACTAAACCTACCCTGTCGAGGTCTGATTTTGCACCATTTTGTTCAAAATGATAAGCTAAAGCGTTGACCAAAGTTCCGTCCCAGTTTCCGAATCCAGGATGTACCACCATTCCCGGATCTTTGTCTACCACAATAAGATCATCATCTTCATACACAATATTAATAGGGATATTCTGAGGAATTATAACATTTTCCCTTGGAGGATGTGCCAGTAATACAGAAATCTGGTCGCCCGGTTTTACACGATAATTTTGCTTAACCGCAATTCCGTTTACGATAACATTTCCGGCTCTGCAGGTCTGTGAAATTTTATTCCTTGAAGAATTCTGTCGGAAAATCAACAGGAACTTATCAATTCTTAACGGCTCCTGACTTTTGTCTACAGTGATATTAAGATGCTCGTACAGCCCTTTATTTTCCTCATCAATATCAATATTATCAATACTGTTTTGGTCTAATAATTCTTCATCTAAAAAATCTTCGTTATCTTCTGCCATTGCTTTTATCTTTTATACAAAAGGCTTCAACATAATGAAAGTTGAAGCCTGTATTTTGTGTTATAATTAATTTATTATTCTACGACTACTTTTTTAGCTTTTGGCTTTTCAGCAGGTTTTGTTGCTGTTGTCGCAGGCTTGCTGCTGTTTGCCGCCGTATTATTACCAGAACTACTTCCTGAATTAGAAGTAGTTGTTTTAGGTTTATTGTTTTCTGCTACCGAAGCTGCAGGTTTTGTTGCTGTTGTTTTAGAAACATCAGTTTTAGGGGCATCTGTTGCCGGTTTCGGATAGTCTCTTTTAGGCGGTGCCGGCGGAGGCGTATCGTAATTCTGTTCCTGATGCATCGGCATTTCCTGATACTGGACCGGAGGTAAAGCCGTATCTACTTTCATTCTGTAGGTAGAATTCAGCTGTTCTATTTTGGCGCTCAATTCAGCAAGCGTTCTCTTACTCGCCCAGAGGTCAATCTGCATTCCCTGATCCCGGACATCTCCCGGAGCCGGATCCTGATAATAAATCACATCAGATTCGTCCTTGCTGCCATCTTCATGATCAACAAGACCTACTTCAAACATGCTTTTAGCAATTACCTGTCTCGCTTCTTTCACTGTTAATCCTACCACATTAGGAATAGCAATATTCCTCATCGGTCCGGAACCGATTACCACATCAACGATAGAGAATCTCGCCAGTTTTGTTTTAGGTTTTACCTCATTTCCTTTATAGAGGATTCTTATTACTGCATCTTTTTGGATACTTGGCTCGTAAATCGTATCCCCCACTTTCAATCCTACCTGTTCCAGTCGCTGGAAAGCTAAACCTGAATATTTATTGATAACATCAGGAACCTCCACTCTCGCCCAGGTTCTTGGGTTAACTTTTAACTGAATGGCTCTTCCGTCTTTTACACGGGAACCCGGAACCGGATATACCTGTAAAACTTGAAAAGGTCTGTATTTAGGATCATAATTAAAACTATCGACTTCATATTCCAACCCGGAATCGTCTAATATTTTGATGGCTTCCTGTACAGATTTATTGACAATATTGGGAACGGGAATTTCCTGACCGTGATTGGTATGATATTCTAACCAACGAAATGTAAGCCAAACCAACCCCACAAAAACACCGATGGCTACGACTAAGTTCAGTAAGACTTTCCAATTGAAAAGTGATTTAAGCATACTTAAAATGACTATAATTAAACAGCAAATATAACTAATAATTTTAGAATGTGCTTTTTATTTAACACATTTCATTTTTGATTTCAAAAATTCTGATTTTGCGGTTATCCATTATAGAAAATGATTAAATTTGCCTTAATTGATACTATATGAATATGAGCAAAAAACAAGTTGCCGTAGTAATGGGAGGCTATTCTGACGAATATGTTGTATCATTAAAAAGCGGACAATTAATTTACGATTCTTTAGACAGAGAACTTTACGATGTATATAAAGTAGTGATCCTGAAAGATGAATGGTATTTCTTGGGCGAAAATGATACAAAATACGAAATCAATAAAGGCGATTTTTCAGTAGAATTAGAAAATAAAACCCTGAAATTCGATGTTTGTTTTAATATCATCCACGGAACGCCGGGAGAAAATGGTATTCTTCAGGCGTATTGGGATGCCATCGGACAAAAATATACAGGTTGTGATTTTTATCAGAGTGCTTTAACGTTCAACAAAAAAGATACATTAGCTGTACTTTCAAAATACGGAATTCCTTCTGCAAAAAGTGTCTATTTAAGAAAAGGAGAAAAAATCAATGTTGACGAAATCATAGAAAATCTAGGATTACCGGTTTTTGTTAAACCAAACCAATCCGGATCTTCCTTAGGAATTTCAAAAGTGAAAGAAAAGTCTGAATTAATTGCAGCGACGGAAATTGCTTTCAAAGAAGATGATGAAATTTTAATTGAAAGTTTCTTAGACGGCATGGAAGTTTCTGTGGGAGTGATCGATTATAAAGGCGAAACCATCGTTTTGGGAATTACAGAGATCGTTCCACAAAATGAATTCTTCGATTACGAAGCCAAATATGAAGGTGCTTCTGAAGAAATTACCCCTGCAAGAATCGACGATGAAACAAGAATCCGTGTGGAAGAAATCTCGAAAAGAGCTTATAATTCTCTTGGAATGAGCGGTTTCTCGAGAAGTGAATTTATCTTAATGGACGGAATTCCTTATATGCTGGAAATGAATACCAATCCGGGATTCTCACCGGCAAGTATTCTTCCTCAACAGGCAAAAATCTACGGAATTTCTATCAAAGACCTTTGTGGAAACGAGGTTGAAAAAGCTTTACATAAAAATTAAAAGAATGGACGATGGAGGATAGAAGATGGAAGTTGATAACTCCGTATTTGTCTCCCTCATCATTCATAATTTATAACTTATAACTTTTATACGCATGAAAATTGCTGTTTTCCCGGGTTCTTTTGATCCGATTACTCTAGGACACTACGATATTATAGAACGAGCTGCCCCGCTTTTTGATAAATTGATTATCGCAATCGGACAGAATTCTCAAAAAAAATATATGTTCCCTTTAGAAAAAAGAATAGAATTCATTCAAAACTCCGTGGCTGAATTTCCTAACGTGGAAGTTGATTTTTTTGAAGGCTTAACAGTGGATTACTGTTTTGAAAAAAATGCGCAGTACATCATCAGAGGTTTAAGAAATCCTGCGGATTTTGAATTTGAAAAAGCCATCGCTCATACCAACAGGACATTAGCTCATAAAAAACTGGAAACCGTATTTTTATTAACTTCATCCGGAAAATCTTTCATCAGCAGCAGCATTGTGAGGGAAATTATTAATCACGGCGGGGAATATGAACTTTTAGTTCCGGATTCCGTGAGAGTGGAGAAATAAAGAAAATTTCAATAAGCTTTAAATGATAATTGGAGAATGGTAGAAGTTTTGCTTAAAAAGAAAATCATTCATCAATTATCATTTTATTTTTATAAAACATGCACGAACAGTTCAATTTTGCCATAGAGGTCTTAGGAACGATCTCCTTTTCGATGTCGGGAAGTTTTGCAGCGATGCAGAAACGTCTCGATCCGTTTGGTGTATTGATTATCGCGTTCGTAACTTCCGTGGGTGGAGGAACCGTGCGAGATCTTTTGCTTGATATCCCGGTCTTCTGGATGCATGATCTTTTGACCTGTGCCTTGATTATTCTGACAAGCATTTTCACCATGATATTTAAATCATTTGAAAAAAATTTCAGGGTAACTTTATTTATTTTTGACAGTTTTGGATTGGGGTTGTTTACCATTATCGGGGTCCAGAAAGGACTTCACGCCGATATTCATCCTCTGATATGTATCGGGTTGGGAACGATAACAGGTTGCTTCGGAGGGATCATCCGGGATATACTGCTCAATAGAATTCCTTTGATCTTCAGGAAGGAAATCTATGCCACCGCTTGTATTGTGGGAGGTTCTATATTTTTACTCTTAACAAAATTCACTACTCTTTCTTATACTATTATTCAGGTTTTCACGATTTTATTGATTGTAACTATAAGAACTTTAGCTGTAAAATACCATTGGCAGATCCCTAAATTTTATGGGTATGAAACCAATTCCGAAATGTAATTTATGAAAGTTGTAATTTCTCTATTTTTTCTTTCACTGTTATTCTCCTGCAAATATGAGAGTAAATTTGATTTGGAAAAAGATCTATATCGGTTTTCAGAAAAAATGGAAAATGGAGATACTGTTGAAGTGAATATAGATTATTCCGCATGTATGTATGCTGCACATGAGGTTTTTACTTTTATCAAACAAAATGATACTGTATTTTTAAAAGCTCATTCGGAGATCAATTCGTTTGAAAATAGAAAACAGGATATACAAAAAAGGGTTTATAACTTTCAGATTTTAGGTCAATTATCTTTTGAAAATTATTTTAAATACTTAAAAAAAGAAGACAAGCCTAAAACTGACATCCATTAGCCTCTTGTGATTCTTTATTATAAGAACAAGGCTCAATCTAAAGCTTTCTATGATGATGGGTTGGAAGATAAATTTAATAAACTGGATCGATTTGCCTTAATCCGCAAGAAAATTTATCCTGATGATACATTTTTTAAATCACCAGAACCACCACCTCCTCCATCATTCAAATAAAAAAGCACCTAAAATAAATTAGATGCTTTGTTTTTTTATAAAGTAAAGTATTCCCAATTAAAAGAATTTCCCTCTGTTTCTCATGTTCGGGTTATGCATGTGCTTTTGCATTGTCGGCATTTTCAGCTGATCTTTCATCATTTTGATCTGATCGGTCATCATCCCTGCGCTGTCCAATCTTTTTGCTTCATCCAAAAGTTTCTGCCCTTCCTGCTTTCTTCCTTTCGAAATCGCTGCTGCTGCAAGATTCAATGTTGCCATTGCTCTGTCATGCTTCATGTTTAAACCGTATTCTAAAGCTTTTTTCATGAAAGGTTCTACTTTCGTTGGATGATCCTGAGCTTGTGTTAATCCCATTAAATAGTGGAAATATCCGTATTGGGTTTTATGAAGCTGAGTTTTATAATCCGTAATATTTTTAAGCCACTCTCCTGCTTTTTCCATATTTTGTTTTCTCAACTGCCAGAAAGCCAAAAGAATATATTCATTTTTAAAGAAAAGCAGAATCGGTGCTGCAGCCAGAAGGAAAACTATAATTCCCCAACCTAGACTTCTTGTAAAGAACATCATATAAAGTCCTAAAAAAATAAGAACCGCCGCAACTGCAATTTTTATGTATTTATTCATTATTAAATTTTAGAAGTGCAAAGATAAGAAATTCGTTGGTAGTTGTTTGTTGTTTGTTGATGGTTTATGGCTAAAACTTTTATCATTTTTCTCAAGCATTTTAAAACTATCAACCAACAACTATTTGCCATCAACCTTTTCAAACGTTTGAAAACAGAAGTCGTATTGATTTTTTTCGTCATTTTCATGGCAGACTTCGTTTACTTTTTTCCAGATTTTAAGATCAATTTTTGGAAAATAGGTATCTGCTTCAAGATCAGCTTTTACTAAAGTAACTTCCAATTTATCAACAACATCCATGGTCTGCTCATAAATTTTTCCTCCACCGATAATGAAGACCTCCTCATCGATCTTTTTTGCGAATTTCACAGCTTCTTTAATACTTCCGACGATTAAAATTCCTTCTTCAAACCAGTCGGTTTTTCTCGACACAACAATATTCGTGCGGTTAGGAAGCGGTTTCCCTATGCTTTCATACGTTTTCCTTCCCATAATCACCGGATGCCCTGAAGTGATCTCTTTAAAGTGTTTTAAATCTTTCGGAAGATGCCAAAGCAACTGATTTTCAAAACCAATTTCGTTCTTCTCTCCCATTGCCACCACAATTGTTGTCATTAAAATAATTTTTTACAAAATTAGCACATAATTTGTATATTTGGTTAGCACAAAAAATATTAAAAAAATTAAACTATGAAAAATAAAGGGTGTCTGAGCGCAGGAACTATCGGTATCGCTCTCCTTATTATTGTTGCTGTGATTTTCTTTTGGGGCAAAAGCGGCTACAACAACTTCGTAACCAAAGAACAAAATGCTAATACAAAATGGTCTAATATAGAAACGGTATATCAGAAGAGAGCCAATCTAATCCCAAACCTGGAAAGAACAGTAAAATCATATTCTAAATTTGAGCAGGAAACATTAACAAAAGTTGTGGAAGCCCGCTCTAAAGCAACTTCTATCAATATTGATCCTACGAACATGACAGAACAGGATCTTGCCAAATTTCAGGCGGCACAAGGTGAATTGTCAGGAGCATTAAGCAGATTGATGGCTGTTGTCGAGTCTTATCCTAACTTAAAGGCAGATCAGCAATACATTAATTTCCAGAGAGAATATACAGCAATTGAAAACAGCATCAGAACAGAAACTGTTTATTACAACGCTGCGGCTCAGGATTACAATACATCGATCAAAACTTTCCCGAATAATATTCTGGCAAATTTTACCAACTTTAAGGAAAAACCTTATTTCAAAGCAGCAGCAGGAGCAGAAAAGGCACCTGAAGTATTCTCAGAATAATGGCAACACCTTTCCTTACCAATCAGCAGATAGCTTCCCTCGTGGAAGCTATTCAATCGGCAGAAGAACATTCTACCGGTGAAATCCGGGTGCATATCGACTCCAATACCGATGAAGACAATGCCAAAATTGCTTTTAAAGTTTTCGAAGAACTATGCATGAATAAAACTGCTGAAAGAAATGCTGTGCTTTTCCATGTGAATTTTGAACAAAAATATCTTACGATCATCGGAGATACCGGAATTCATGAAAAAGTAAGTCAGTCTTATTGGGATCATCTCCACGATTACATCACATCTGAATTTGCCAAAGGAAATTATTACAAAGCTTTAAAAAGCGGAATCCTTGAAACAGGTTTAGAACTCAAAAAATATTTTCCCGTAACGGGAGAAAATCACAACGAACTTCCTAATGAAATTACGTTCTCTTAAAATAGTTTTTTCATTTTTATTAGTATGCTTTTACACTTTTGTATCGGCACAATACACGATTCCCCCAAAACCAAGTGTTCTTTATCCTGTTTTTGATGAAGCCAATTTACTAAGCCAACAGGAAAAAGATGATCTCAATAAAAAATTGATCGCATTCGCAGATTCCACCTCAACGGAAATTGAAGTGATCATTATTCCGTCGACCAAAGGTGAAGATGTCAATTTCCTTGCAACCATGTTCGGAGAAAAATGGGGCATCGGAAAAAAGAATGTTGACAACGGAATCGTCTTTCTCATCGCAACGGAAGATCATACCATGTCGATTCAGCAGGGACGAGCGGTTGAACAGTATTTAACAGCATCTGTCGCAGGACAAATTCTGGATTATATCGTAACACCACACTTCAAGCAGGGAGAATGGTACGAAGGTATCAATCGCGGAACTTCTGCATTAATGGAAGCAGTGCAGGGGAAATTCAAACCTTTGAACAACAAGGAAAGTAGTGGTGGTAGCGGAGGACTTGTAAAGATCATTGTCATTGCCTTTATCATCTTTATTATCATTGCTATTCTTTTTGGAAACCGTGGCGGAGGAAAAGGTGGAGGAAATTATGACGATGATGATGTTATCCTATCCAGAAGAGGCCGTAGAAATTATCCAGGTGGATTTTTTCCTTTCCCGGGCAGTTTCGGAGGCGGTGGATTCGGTGGAGGAAGCTCTGGCGGAAGCAGCGGCGGTGGTGGATTTGGAGGCTTTGGCGGTGGCGGAAGTTTCGGAGGCGGTGGAGCTTCTGGTGGATGGTAAATTTTATCGAATATTTATTTTTCTTTCTTCTAAATTCTTTCTAAAATTCA
This sequence comes from Chryseobacterium arachidis, assembly GCF_900129245.1. GTDB lineage: Bacteria > Bacteroidota > Bacteroidia > Flavobacteriales > Weeksellaceae > Chryseobacterium > Chryseobacterium arachidis. Next base: position 43,005 of record NZ_FQUT01000005.1, on the reverse strand, counting down.
AAATAATTATTTGGAATAAATTTCCTCAACGTTTGTCATTCGGTTAGGAATCTCTGCATAGTTTTTAAATATAACAGCTTAGATTCTTATGGAATGACAAACGTTATATATATTTAATTTTGGATTCATTGGATACCAAATTCTTCCTTCGTCAGAATAACAACCATACAGTCTTTTGCTGGGTGAAACGCCTTCGCGAACAAAAAATATTTCCTCAATAACTTAGAAAAATCTTAGCGAGCTTTGCGTTTAAAATAAATTTAACAAAAATGTGGTATTCAGATTAAAGAAAACAAAATTTAAACTCTCTTTCTTTAATTTATTTTAACATAAAACTTCATTTTTAATATTAAAAAATTACTAAACCCACTCAAAACCTACCTTTAATTCAAAAAAAAATCATTATATTTACTCAAAACAGGTTTTATGAAGAAGACGTTGGTAGTTTTTGCGCATCCCTATTTAGAGCACTCAAACTCGAATGTAGAGCTCATTAATTTCTATGTTCGTCACCAGCATTTCACCTTACGTGATCTTTATGAAGAATATCCTGACTTTCATATTGCTGCTTTCAGAGAAAGAAAAAGATTAAAAAATTATGATCGTTTTATCTTTCAGTTTCCTATCATCTGGTTCGGAATTCCGCCATTATTGAGATTGTGGATTGATGAAGTTTTCGACCGCAACTGGCTGAAAGAAGGCGAATACAATCCTTTGGAAGGTAAAGAAGTCTACATTCTGGTGACGACCGGCGGAAAAGAAAGATCTTTTTCCAAAGAAGGCACCTATAAATACACTGTGGAAGAGCTCATCAGCGGACTTATCGTTTCTTTAAACGTTTTTAAAGCCAATATTAAAAACATTAAAATCGTTTACGAAGCCAATAAATTATCAAAAAAAGCAATCGTTTTACATAAAAAAGAATTTGTAGAACTTCTGAACCAATAAAATATGGAATCTACATTAGCAATGAATACACTCATTTTTCTGGGCGTTGCCATCATTATGGTTCCGCTGGCAAGGAAATTTGGGCTTAGTTCTGTAATCGGATATATTGCAGGAGGAATTATTATTGGTCCTTATGTTTTAAAATTAACCGGAAAAGATGTAAACGATATCATGCACGCCAGTGAATTTGGTGTCATTATGTTGCTGTTTTTGGTCGGACTTGAGTTAGAGCCCAGGAAATTCTGGGAAATGCGAAAGAAAATAGTAGGATTGGGGCTAACGCAAATGTTGCTTACCATTTCCTTACTGTTCCTGGTTTTCATCTGGTCAGGCTGGAAAGTCGATAAAGCGTTTGCCATTGCCATGTGTTTCGCTCTTTCATCCACTGCCATTGTTTTGCAGACTTTACAGGAAAAAAACAATTTAAAAACATTAGCAGGAGAAGCGTCCTTTTCCACCCTCCTTTTTCAGGATATTGCGGTGATTCCTATTTTGGCGATTCTTCCGCTTATTGCCAATTATAAAGCAAGACATCACGACAACGAAATACAGGTTTTAATCCAGACACTTCCCGAATGGATGCAGTTTGCAACAGTAATTTTAGGCGTTGTGATCTTAATTTTATTGGGTAGATATGTTTTTGTTCCTTTTTTAAGATATGTCTCAAAATCAGGAATGACAGAACTTTTGACCGCTTCTTCCCTTTTTTTGGTGATCGGCGTTTCTGAACTAATGGTAGCGCTCGGTCTTTCCCCTGCCTTAGGGGCTTTTCTTGCCGGAGTTATGCTAGCCAACAGCGAATTTCGCCATGAACTCGAGGCACAGATCGATCCCTTCAAAGGATTACTTTTGGCTGTATTTTTTGTAAGCGTAGGTTCCACAATGAATTTTAATGTGATACAGCGGGATCCCACTTTTATCTTCACAACCGTTTTTGCTGTTTTAGCGATAAAATTTCTTGTGCTTTTCCTTATCGGAAAGTTCTTTAAAATTGATACGCCGCAAAGCCTTTTCTATGCATTTGCCCTTTCTCAGGTAGGAGAATTTGCTTTTGTATTAATTAATTATGCATCAAGTCTTTATCTTTTAAGCCCTGAACTGAATGCCCAAATGATGGCGGTAACGGCAATTACCATGTGCATCACTCCTTTCCTTTTAATTATCAATGATAAACTCATCACTCCCAAATTCATCAAAGAAGTTCCGGAAGGCGATCATGATTACAATATTCTTGACAGCAATGTATCGCAAAAGAAAATTATTATCGTTGGTTTCGGGCATTTCGGAAGTACGGTAGGAAGATTGCTTAAGGCCAATAAAATTTCGGCCACTGTTTTGGACAGAGATTCGGATCGTGTAAAATTGTTAAGAAGCTACGGTTTTAAAGTATATTATGGTGACGCAACAAAAATTCCAACTTTAAGAGCTGCCGGAATTGAAGACGCCGAAATTCTTGTATTATGCCTAGATGATCCTGATGACAATAAATTTGTTGCTGATGTTGTGCGCGAACATTATCCCGGTGTAAAAATCTTTGTAAGGGCTAAAAACAGAATTGATGCCTATTCTTACCTCAACAACGGAATTAATAATATTTATCGTGAAACGTTGGGAACAGCTGTAGATATGGCTGTCGACGTTCTTCACGAAACAGGAATGCGAAAATACGCAGCAAGACGCCTCGGGCAGAGATTCATGGCCATTGATAAAGCTTCCATCAGAAAATTGGCTAAATCTGATGACGATGACGAAATTCATCTGTTTACCACAAAAGAAATCCTCCAGCGAGAGGAGGAATTATTGGCTTATGATAATTTGAATTTCGATCATACAAACTGGGAAGATTCCCCATCTGCAGACGATGAAGATGAGGAAAATAATGATTGATTAATCGATATTCACACTTCCGCCACTGCTTTCTTCTTTTGAAACAGAGGTTACATTTCCTCTTTTCTTTACATTTACACTTCCTCCAGATGAAGCTTCAGCCTGTATGCTGGAAGTTGCACCAATGTCTACGCTTGCTCCGCTTGAAGCTTCTGCTTTCAAATGATCAGCGATGAGTCCATCGGCAGAAATACTGCTGCCCGAAGATGAAGAAATATCAGCATTTTTTGCTTTCCCGGAAACAGAAATACTTCCCGCCGAAGAGGCTTCGATATCCAAATCTACAGCCCAGATCTTTCCGCTGAAGCTGCTGCTGCTTCCTACATTAATATCCATATCATTGGCTTCCAAATCTCCGGTAATGCTGGCTGCGCTGGATACTTCAATGTCTGTTTTATCCTGAATAAATTTATCTTTTACTGTGATGCTCGCCGCAGAATTGGCATTCAGCTTGGTAAAATCTCTGGTGTAAATTTTTGCCGAAACATTATGGTTATTCATCACTCTGATTCCCTGCTTATAATGAATATGAAGACTTCCACCACTGTTATCCACTAAAATCTCATCGATAATACTTTCGGGAGCCGAAATCACTACCTTTTCAACATCCGATTTAATAACTTCAGCTTTAATTGCCTGAGAAACTTCAATTTTATCAAAATCTCCGGCTACTTCTTTCTGCCTGATCGGTCCGCTGTCTTTATTTACAACTTTATCAACCCAATTATTTTTGCTTTTGTTGTCATGTTTTCCTTCACAAGATGCTAAAAAAGCAAAGGCTGAAAGAATAAAAATAGTTTGTGATTTCATGTTATCTTTTATTTTATTATAATTAATTATTTATTTTAATAACAACTAATGTATAAAAAATATTACTTTTCTTACCATAACTGATCATAATAATCTCTTTTACAATTATTTCTCTAGGCAGAAATACTATATTCTATTTAAATTCATTTGGATTGGTCGCCTCACCCCATCTAACATATTTAATTTACAAGCCGAAACAGATTATTTTCCAATGTCAGATACGGTTTCACTGTTACAGGGAAACACTTATTTTTATCGAGTGAAGAAGTGCAAATATCTTATTCATGATTATCAGCTAAGTTTTAATATCTTTATGGTTTATTAATAAATAATTTATGAAGAAGATTTCATCGGTATTATTAATTTCTGCATTAGCATTTAATCAATCTTGTACTACAATGAAAAACACCGATACACAACAGGAAGTTCCTACGCTGGATCCCACCCTTTCATCAAACCCTTTCATGAAGAAAAGCAAACTTCAGTACGAAGCTCCGGAGTTTGATAAAATTAAAAACGAACATTTCAAACCTGCTTTTGAATTTGGTTTAAAACAGCATGACGCCGAAATTATAAAAATCGCCAACAATTCCGAGGCTCCGACGTTTGAAAATACCATCGTTGCATTGGAAAAAAGTGGTGAAGTTCTGAAAAGAGCGGTTATTGTATTTTCAAATTTAACGAGTGCTAATACAAACCCTACTTTACAGGCTTTAGACGAAGAATACGCTCCGATTTTCGCAGCACATTCAGATAAAATGTACCTGAATGAAAATCTGTATAAAAGAATTAAATCTATTTCTGAAAACGGATTAGATTCTGAAAGCAAAAGACTGGTACAGTTTTACAAGCAAAACTTTGAAATTGCAGGAGCGAATCTTTCTTCGGCTGATAAAGAAAAATTAAAACAAGTCAATCAGGAAATGGCTTCACTTTCTACACAATATTCCAACAAATTATTGGAGGCAAGAAAGCAGGGCGGAGTTTTCTTCTCTGATGTAAAAGACTTAGACGGACTTTCGGCTGACGAAATTGCTGCCGCTGCAAGTGATGCTAAAAATGCAGGAAAAGAAGGTCAGTATTTATTGGCTTTACAAAATACGACGCAACAGCCACTTTTACAGAATCTAAAAAACAGAGCAACAAGAGAAAAATTATTCAAAGCCTCTTGGACAAGAGCTGAAAAAAGCGATGCTAATGACACAAGAGAAACGATTGAAAAATTAGCCAAATTAAGACTGAAGAAAGCTCAGATTTTGGGTAAGAAAAGTTTCGCAGAATGGAAGTTGCAGGATCAGATGGCAAAAAATCCTGAAGCTGCAACAAAACTGATGAATCAGATTGCAACACCAGCCGTAGAAACGGCAAGACGTGAAGCAAAAGATATTCAGGATTTGATTGACCAGCAAAAAGGTGGTTTCAAAGTGGAACCTTGGGACTGGAATTTTTATGCGGAGCAGGTAAGAAAAGCAAAATATGATTTAGACGAAAATCAAATCAAGCCCTATTTTGAAATCACGACAGTTTTGGAAAAAGGAGTTTTCTTCGCTGCTGAAAAATTCTATGGGTTAACTTTCAAGAAAAGAACAGACCTTCCGGTTTATCATCCTGATGTGGTGACGTATGAAGTTTTCGATCACGACGGAAAATCTATTGCTATTTATTACCTGGATTTCTACACAAGAGATTCTAAAAACGGCGGCGCATGGATGAGTAATTTCGTAGAGCAGTCTTACCTTTTGGGAACAAAACCTGTGATTGTCAACTGCTATAATTATCAAAAACCGGCTCCAGGAAAACCTTCTTTGATCAGCTATGACGATGTAACAACTATTTTCCATGAGTTTGGTCACTCGATTCACGGAATGTTTGCGAGCCAGAAATATCCTTCACTTTCAGGAACGAATGTACCGAGAGATTTCGTGGAATTCCCTTCTCAAATTAATGAGCATTGGGCTCTAGATCCTGTCGTTTTGAAAAATTACGCTTTACATTACGAAACAAAACAGCCGATTCCACAAACTTTGGTTGATAAAATTAAAAAAGCAGCGACTTTCAATCAGGGTTACATGACCACCGAGTTGGTTTCTGCAGCAGCTTTAGATATGGATTGGCATACCGTGACGAATGAAAGTCAATTGACTCCGGTTTTAGATTTCGAAAAACAATCGTTAGCCAACCACGGATTTACTTTGGCAACCGTTCCACCCAGATATCATACTCCATATTTTGCACACATCTGGGGTGGTGGTTATTCTGCAGGATATTATGCTTATTTGTGGTCTGAAACATTGGATAACGATGCCTGGGAATGGATTTCAAAGAATGGTGGACTAACAAGAGAGAACGGAGACCGTTTCAGAAAATACATTCTGTCTGTCGGAAATTCTGTTGATCTGAATCAGGCATTCAGAGATTTCACAGGACATGATCCTGATATTAAGCCGTTGTTGAGAAACAGAGGGTTTATTAAATAAATTTTTAAAAGCATTCAATTTTTGGATGCTTTTTTTGTTTGTATACAAATGATACAATTTTCTCTCGTTGTTTTACAGATTAAGCAGATTTTTAAAATTAAAACGTAAACATCTGTGAAAATTTGTGAAATCTGTGGAAAAATATATTTTGGCTAAAGCCAAATTGAAATTCCTATTTGATAAACGGGCTAAAGCCTGTTCCTATTGATATAATTATGTCTTCCATTATATTCGTGAATTCTTGGAAAACAAAAAAGTAATAATATTCACGTAAATTTGTATCCAAATAAAAATCAAAGAAATGAATTGTCCTTGCTCTTCAGGAAAGTCTTACGAAGAATGTTGTAAACCTTACCATACCGGAGAAAAAAATGCACCCACCGCCGAAGCTTTGATGCGCTCAAGATTTTCTGCATTTGCCATTCCGAACGGAAAATATTTAATGGAAACCACTTCGCCAAGCAAAAGACAATTTCATAATACAAAAGATTTACAGGAATGGGGAGAAATCAATGAATGGACGAAACTGGAAATTGTAGACAAACCATCAATGAATAAAGTTGAATTCAAAGCATATTATACTGATGAAGAGGGACAACAACATATTCATCACGAATTATCGCAATTTAAAATGATTCAAAACCGTTGGTTTTATGTGAGTGGTGAGTTTTTAGATTGATTCATTAACTTTTCAATATCAAATGAATATAAACGAGCTGAAGACTTGAAAAAGCCTTTAGTGGCTAATTATTGAAAAATTCTAAACAACTATAAGAATAGTTAATTCCTTGAATCCAAAAGTGATAACAGAATTAAATTAATCGATTTTTAGTAATCCATACATATCATAATATTTGATGGCCATTTGTTTTAAAGGATTAAGACTCCACTCTTCCCATTCTCCTGTGTATGGATTGTATCCGCATTTTAGTGGTTTGGATATATCTAATCCATCTTTATTTATATGAGTTTTTTCAGTATAAGCTCTACAATCCGTACAAATATAGCGAAACTCACAATCTTTGCAAATCTCGATCTCATTTTTAGTAATATTCCAATATTTTTTAAAACCCTGAATCTTAACTATATCTTCAAGTGAGTTTTTATAAATATTACCATAAGATTCTTCGAATGCCGGACAATTTTTAATATTTCCTTCAGAATCAATTCCTACTTTTTTAAATAAACAAGAATTATAATTTTTACTTTCAATAATCTTTGGAATATTAGTTGAAAAATATTTCAAATCAACAATTCCGCATTTTTTTATATTTAAATTATCTTCAGTAAAATTAAACACCGAATCTTCATTAAAATCATGAAATTTAACATTACAATTGTAAAATACCAAGTTATAAATTCTCTTGAAACTTTTGTCTAAAGCTTTTAATGAGTTATCATTAATTTCTTCATGGTAAGGACAATAGATTTCAATGCCTTCTAATGAAGTACCGTCAAAAATTGATTCAATTTCTAAAATTTCTTTAATTAAAATTTTTCGGGAACTACATATACTCAGATACTGAACACCTAAATTTTCTATTGATTGTTTAATTTTTTCAAATATAGAAAAGTCATCCAATTCTAAAAAGATATTATTTATCTTAGAAGGCTCATGGTGACTGAATGAATATGGAACAAAATTTTTATCCCAATCATTATAACTTATAAAACCATATTCTTCTTCTAAGAAAAATTCAATATACTCTTCAAAAAGTAATTTTGATTCAATATCATACCTGGATAAAATTTGCTCGATCGATTTGGTTTTTAATTCCTCTATTACATGAAAAAATTCTAAAGGAAATACTTCAGAAATATTTCTTTGCAAATCAGAAATTAAAATTCTGCTTGCTCCTTTTGTTATTAAGATATCACTAAATAAATTAAAATATCTCATAGCATTCGAGTAAAGTTTTTAAATGGAGGAGTTCGTTCCAAACTATCGGTTTGATATTTACTACAAACTACATACTTAACTGCTTCCTTTATTTTTTTTGTTTTATCAGAACCAAATATTTGCATGTATCTAAAATTAAGAGGAAGTTTCTCTTTTAATATGATATCTTTCATAGTTATAAATAATCTGCTATTACTTTTTCTAATGAATAATTACAAAGGCTGGATATGCCTAGAAATTGACCTATAGGATTTACTTCTAAAAAATAGAATTTCCCATCAATAGATTTAATGATGTCAATAGATCCGCAATTATAATCTAATATTTTCATTAATAAGGAGATTTTATTACAGATTTCTCTTGGTAAAACATAACGGACATTTCTATTAGGCTTTTCAATATTATACAGTCTATAATCCACTTTAGTTTGCTCATCGTTTTGAGAAATAATAGCACAAGACCAAATTTCCCCATTCAGATAAAAACTTCTAATTTCAAATTCTTTTTCAATTTTACGTTGGAAAAATGTTGGAAAAAAAGAATCTTCTTCTTTTTTACTTACTACATGAGTATAAAGAATTCCATCAAAATCTTCAAAAGCAGATTCAACAATAATGGTTTCAGCTATTGATTTTGTTATAGTTTCATTTAGCTTTACATCATCTGTATTAGTAGATATAAAATATTCGGGTACATCAAGACCTACCTCTTTTGCCTTTTCCAAAACAAGCAGTTTATTAGCCCTCTTATTACTCTGCTTATTGATATGTTTTTTTGATTCTAATGTTTTTATTATATATTCCTCTAATAAAAATTGTGTTTCATCCATCATCAAATTAATCGAATTAATTTGATACTTGAGTCTTTTGAATTTTAAACCACCTCTTCTAAACCATACGCTAGTGATATCATCGATATAAAATGAATTTCTGGCGCTTTTTAAAAAAAACTTTCTATTAATTACACTAATTTCAAATACCTCAGAATCATGAACTCGAATAAATTTTTTCTTTTTAAAAATTAGCCATTTAATCACTTCATTAGTCGTGTAATCCTTTTTTGATGAAAAAATCAATATCATATATTAAGACATTATAAAACCAGCTTCAATCTTGAAGCCGGTTTGTATAAACTTTGATATTAAGTAAACTATGTTTAATTAACATCTTCATTAAACCAAGTTTCTCTTCCAATATATGGTCCTCCGTTATATTCATATACATCATATTCTACCGAACCATTAACACTAATGTTAGATTGGATTTTATATCTCCCTCCTACAATTGATTTAAGATTCTTTAATTTTTTGTTTTCTAAAGATGATAAAGATCTCTTTAAGCCTGTTAATTTTTTCATAATAATTGAATTTATATGTTATTGTTATTAGTAACACGCTAAAAGTAGAAATAAATATTTTAATCACCTTTAATTTCTTTTTGCATTTTTATTGCATTTTAAAAAAATCTCTTCAAAGTGAATAATTTTCATTATTTTTATTCATCATGAAAAAGGAAAAATTAAAACAAATGAGAGTAAGTATGGGATTAACACAAGAACAGATGGCATCAGTCATTTGTAAAGATGTGTCCGCATATTGCAGAAAAGAAAATGGACAAGTAAAATTGACCATCGAAGAATGGCTAAAAATGTCTAAATTTTTAAATGTTAGCCTTGATAGCATATATGAAAGCGAATTTAGAATAAATCTTTTTAAAGAAACTACTTCTGACAATTCAGTTGACAATTTAAACATATATATATCAATAAAATACATCAAAAATTTATTGCATGAAAATGAATTTTTAAAAAAGAAAATAAGAGCATATGAATAACAACAAACACTTATTTTTTCTATTACTAATCCTGTCGAATTTTCTCACAGCACAAAATTCAAGTTTTATTTATGAATTAACATACAGAAACTATCCGGATACTTTATCTGTGGATAAAATTAAATTTTACTTAGATATTAAAGATCAGCAATCTGTTTTTCGCTCAGGTATGTTTAGAAAATCGGATTCTTTGCAGGCTGTCAGAGGTTATCCGAATGGTTTTGAGACAGAATTTAATAATAAGCAGCTGTATGTTGAAAAAAATACAAACACAAATACTACTTTAAAATATATTTTTGTTCCGGTTGTTTATGCAACGTTTGCCATTGACATTAAAGACAATCTCGACTGGAATATTACTCCTGAAAAATTAAAAATAGGCAAATATGATTGTCAAAAAGCAACCCTGATGTACGGAGGCAGAAAATGGACCGCATGGTTTACCACAAATATTAATATCTCCGACGGCCCCTATATTTTTAAGGGATTACCAGGACTTATTGTTAAAATATCTGATGACCGGGAAGATTTTAATTTTGAATTAGCTCAAATTCAAAATTTTGAATGGAAAAATTTACATATCCCCAAATATCAAAAATTAATCTCGTGGGAAGACTTTAAAAAGATTCAAAAAAACTTTTATACTAATCCCTTTTCATCCCTTAAAAAAGGTGATATTTTACAGGAGACAACTCCCGATAAGTATACTGAAGTCGATTTGAACCAGGCAACAAAAGATTTATTAAAGAGAATAAAGCCAAGATATCATCCATTGGAACTGAATCATAAAATTGATTTGTAAATACAATTATTTATCAAGAATTTTACAGGTAAACAAAAAATGTCCAGCATTTCTGCCGGACATTTTATACTTTTAGAAAGATCTTAGTGACCTTCGTTTCCATCAATTCCGTGAGCATGTCCGTGAGACAATTCCTCTTCAGTTGCAGGACGGGTATTTAAAATCTCAACCTGGAAATCCAAAACTTTTCCTGCCATTGGATGGTTCAAGTCTGCTACCACAAATTCAGGTGTAACTTCCACAACAAAAGCCTGGAAATTATTTCCCTGGTTATCAGATAAAGGCAAAATAGCTCCAACAGGTGGAATTCCAGATTCTCCGAACATATCGATTGGCAATTGTGCAATCGCATCCTCCTGCTTTTCACCGTAAGCTTCTTCAGGCTGAATAACGAAAGCTGCAGTATCGCCTGCTTTCAAACCAAGGATGTTTTGCTCAAATTTAGGAATCATCATCCCAACGCCATATAAAAATGTAAGTGGATTTTCAGCTGTTGTCTCTTCTACAAGAATTTTAGTTCCATCTTCTTCGATAGTGTGAAGAATGTACTTTACAGCTACCACGTGATTGTTGTCGATTGTCATATTTCTTTTCTTTTCTTCGTGAATTTTTTCACGATTTATTTCGACAAATATAGTCTTTTTGAAATGATTGCTGGAATGAGTGAGTTTAATTTAACTTCATAATAAATCAAAAAACTAAAATTTATTTAAACGCTATGGTCACAAAGTATTTTGATTGAATGGCTACTAATTTCCGTTCGCAATAGCTTGACACTCAGCTAAGACTTCCTCTATCATTTACTGAAAATATTCTGGCACAAGTGAAATCCAGCCTTTGTAAAAGCTATTCTTCATTATTTTTAGCCTGCTTTTTCTTTTGCCTTAAAACATACAGATACAGACTCTCCACCTTCGTTCTTGCCCAAGGCGTTTTTCTCAGAAATTTCAGAGACGAACTGATGCTCGGGTTATCCGTAAAACATTTGATATTGATTTGTTTTCCTAGCTCCTCAAAACCATGATAATATTCTACCAGTTCTTCGAGAATGGCATCAAGTCTTTTTCCGTGAAGTGGGTCTTTAGATTGCTGTTCCATTCTGTAAAGTTAATTATTTCATTTCTAACCTCATCTAATGCTATAAATTCACCTGTAAGAAATGTACAGTGCTAAACCTAACGGGTTTTAGAAACCCGTTAGGTTTGATGGGGTAAAATTGCATTTAGTTACAAACAACACTGAAACAAACTAACTACAACTGCATTTTATTACAAACAAGGTTGTTTTAAACAAAAGTATTCTGCATTTCGCTACAAACAACCTTGAAATAAACCAACTTAAATTGCATTTTGTTACAGACAGGGTTGTTTTAAATAAAATGTGATATACGGAAGTCGCAAACAAGATTGTTTTTAACAAACGGAGAACTTCGAAAGCTGCAAATGGGGTTGAAAAAAATGTACGATTTTATTTCATAATAAATTGTAATATTTTTACACGTTATTTTAAATTTAAAAACACGCTGGAGATATATTGATTTGATTTAAATCTGAACTTATAATTTTCAAATAAAGAGCATACAGAGATAGACAACTTCATTATTAATAACAGAAATCGACAGGTCGCTCTTCCAGAGCTTAAATCTAAGACTGCTTTTTTCTTTCTACTAACAGTAAATCCCGATGGGATTAATTAAGCTCCGGAGGAGTTTTCTGTTCATAGAAAATAATGTCTTTTAAAGTTATAGCTCCTGAGGAGCGATCTGTTCATTGTATTTAATCTATTCGAACAAAAATTATTTATTATTTAAATCAAACTAAGCATCTAAATTCTATCTGAAATAAAACTTTCTCTAAATAATAGATTAATTTAGCTAATCCAATTGAAAAGCAAAACTTACCTTAAATAAAGTTGAAATGAGTAGAAATACCGATGCCAACAGAAAACTGCACAAAAAGAAAATCGATAATAAAAAACGTAAAATTCAGGAAGCCGAACTGAAAAGGAAAAACCGTCTGAAGGAAATGCGCGAAAATAGAAAAGAAAAATCAGACGAAAAGCAAGAAAACGAAGATTAGTTACATGAAAATTCTACACACCGCCGACTGGCATTTAGGTAAACGTCTTGACCGTTTTTCCAGACTGGAAGAACAGGTTTTGGTAATGAATGAAATCGTTCATATTGCCGATGAACAGAATGTTGATTTAGTTTTGATTGCCGGAGATTTGTTTGATAATTTCAATCCGAGTGTGGAAGCGGTGGAACTTTTTTATAAAACCCTGAAGCGTTTATCTTTAAACGGAAAACGTCCCGTCATTGCCATCTCTGGAAATCACGATTCTCCGAGTCTGATTGATGCGCCCGATCCTTTAGCAAGAGAATGCGGAATTATTTTAATCGGCCATCCGAAAGCAACCGTTCATCCTTTTGAACTTGAGCATTTTAAAATTTCAAAATCTGCAGAAGGATTTATCGAACTGGAGCTTAAAAGCCGCCCATTCCCCGTAAGAATTCTTCACACACCGTACGCCAATGAAATCCGTCTGAAAGAATATTTTGGAGAAGATAAAGAAGCTGCATTAAACAATGTTTTAGCCGAACACTGGAAAAAAAACGCCGATGAATTCTGTGATGAAAACGGAATCAATCTTTTGATGACGCATTTGTATATAAATAAAAAAGGAGCTCCGATATTAGAAGAACCGGAAGGCGAAAAACCCATCAAAATAGGTAACGCAGACTTGGTTTTTTCTGATATTATTCCAACACAGATTCAATATACCGCGTTGGGACATTTGCACGGTTTTCAAAATATCGGAACGGATGAAAAACCTGTAATTTATTCATCTTCTCCGCTTTGTTACAGCTTTAGTGAAGCAGGCCAAACAAAATATGTATCAATAATCAATGGTGAACCTAATCAACAAGTTTCGTTTGAAAAAATTGCTTTGCAACACGGCAAAAAATTAGTCAGAAAAACATTTGATTCCATCGAAAATACAGTGAAATGGCTTAATGAAAATCCAAATACATTGGTCGAATTAACTTTAGAAAGTGAAACTTTTTTAACCGCTAATGAGAGAAAAAGGCTGTATCAATCGCATAGCGGAATTGTTCATCTGATTCCGAAGATAAAAAATCAGGAAACGAACGGAAATAATCTGAGTGAAATTAATCTTAATCAGGACATTCAGGCTTTGTTTAAAGATTATTTTAAATCTAAAAACGGCGGTCAGGAAGCGAATGAAGAACTCATTAATTTGTTTAATGAAATCGTTTCAAATAATTCGTAACTTAAAATTAAAAGGATTTTTTAACAGCAAAAGAGACAAAAGAAAATTTTGAAAATAATTAAGTCAAAAGTTTACAAAATGTAAGAAACTTGGTTTTGCAAACTTTTGAATATCTAAGAAGCATCAAAATCTTTTGTTCCTTTTGCGGTAAAATAAAAACACTTATAAAAATGATTCCAATTCAATTGACTTTAGAAGGTCTATATTCTTATCAGGAAAGGCAAAACATCGATTTTGAAAATCTTACGGAAGCAGGTCTTTTCGGCATTTTCGGGTCGGTCGGTTCCGGCAAATCTTCTATTCTGGAAGCCATTTCTTTTGCATTGTACGGTGAAACTGAACGCTTGAATGCAAGAGATAAGCGCACATACAATATGATGAATCTGAAATCAAACAAATCGTATATCGAGTTTGATTTTTTGAATTATGAAAATAAAAAATTCCGTGCGACAAGAGAATTCAGACGAAATTCTAAGAATTTTGAAGATGTAAAAACACCCACCGTTACATTTTACGAATGGAAAAATGAAAACTGGATTCCTCTGGAACATTCCAATGCGGAGAAATTGGTGGGTTTGAGTTATGCAAATTTTAAGCGAACCATCATTATTCCTCAAGGTCAGTTTAAAGAATTTCTGGAACTCGGCGCAACAGAACGAACCAATATGATGAAGGAAATTTTCAATCTTCAGCGTTTTGATTTGCAGAATAATGTTTCGGTATTAAATGCGAAAAACAGATCAGAACTCGATCAGTTGGAAGGTCAGCTGAAAGGTTTTGAAGAAGTCAATGAAGAACAGATTACAGCTCAGAAAGAACATTTAAAAACGGAACAGCAAAAGTTTGAAGAAGTACAGAAAATTTTCAGAGAAACGGAAGAAAAATATGTTAAACTGAAAACTTTAAAAGATGATTTTGAGCTTTTAGGTCAGAAAAAATCAGATTTTGAAAAACTGGCTCAACAAAAATCTGAGATTGATGTTTTAGAGATAAAAACAGAACTTTATGACAAAGTTTCCCGAATTTTCACCCCTTTAATTTCCGAGAAAAATAAAATCGCGAAAGAAATTTCTGAACAGCTGAGCAATAAAAAAGCTCAATCTGAAATTTTACAGGAAACTGAAGTTCAGTTTGAAAATATTAAGAGTAAGCTTTCAGCCATTCAGCCGAAATATGAAGCTTTGCATCAGTCTAAAATTCAGGAAAACGATTTGAGTCTTATTATTCAAATGCTGAAATTTTCGGATGAAATTAAAACCTTACAAGAACGAACAAAAAAAGGTTCGGAAAAAGTAAAAGAAGTTGAAGCGAACCAAAAATTAATTCAAAGCAAGATTGAAGAACTTTCAAAAAACGCTGAACTTTTAAAACCTAAAAAATTAGATTCCAATTTACTTTTAAATGTCGGAAACTGGTTTTCAGAAAAGAAAAAATTAGCGGAAACATTACAAATTCAATCAGGGAAAATTGAGTTAAAAAAACTTGAAACCGAAAAAATTCTTGATGAATTAAAGCCGTTTGAAATCAATCCTGAAACTTTTAAAAATGATTTTAAAACGCAGGTTGAAGCATTAGAAAATAAGAAGAAAGCGCTTGCCGAAAAACGAAATCATCTTGAAGTTCAGCAGAAACTGGCACATTTTGCAAATGAGCTGCACGACGGAGAATCCTGCCCCCTCTGTGGCGCTTTGGAGCATCCGAATATTGTGCATTTTAATGATGTGAATTTAGAATTAAATGAAATTCAGAAGCAGATTGAGCAGCTTGACATTCAAAAAGAAAATATTCAGAAACAATCTTTAGAAATTGAAAAAATTCTTGACCGGAAAAAGATTTTTGAGGAACAGTTGAAATCGGAAGAGGAAAGTTTAAAACAGATTCAAACTCAAATTGCTGAACATTTAAAAAACTTTAACTGGGCAACATTTAATGCAGAAAACCAAAATGATTTCGAAGAAAAAAGACAGCAATCTTTTTCTATTGAAAAACAAATCGATGAGCTGAATCAGCAGATTTCTTTAGAGCAAAAAAATCTTGAAAAGGAAAGAGAAAATCTCGACAGTTATAATAAAGCGTTGGAAAAATTCAGGCTTGATGAGGCAAAAAAAGAAGAGCAAATCAAGACCAATGAAGCCAATTTAAAGGTTTTGCAGTGGATTAACTATAAAGAAAAAGCCATTGTTGAGGTAGAAGAAATTTACACGAAACTTGCGAAATCAAACCTTGAAACGGAACAGAATTACAATCAATTCATCAAAGAAGAAAAAGAAATTTCGCCCAAATTAGCCGAACAAAAAACGATTGTTCATCAATTGGAAAAACGGATTTCTGAACTGGAAAAAGAAATTTCAGAGAATATAAATCAGATTGAAAAAGCTTTGTCTGAACAGCAATTCAGCACTTTGGAAGAAGTTTATCAAATTCTTGCTCAGGAAATCAATGTTCAGGAAATAAGAAATCAGATTCAGCAATTCAGAATTCAGTTTGAGACGTTAAAAAACAGTATTCTTGAACTGGAAAATAAGCTTAAAGATTTTTCATTCAACGATGAAGAATTTTCAGCCATTGAAAATCAGTTCAAAACTTTTGAAAATGATTTAAAAACCGCCAACGATTCTGTGGTAAAAATCGCAACAGAAATTGAAAGGCTTGAAAAAGAATTCAGGAAAAAAGAAAATCTTTTAAAGGATTTGGCACTACTTCATAAACGTGCAGAAAATCTGAAAATCATGACCAATCTCTTTAAAGGAGCGGGTTTTGTGCAGTATGTTTCCTCGATTTATCTTCGTCAGTTATGTGATCATGCCAATGTTCGTTTTCATCGGATGACGAGAAATCAACTAAGTTTACAGTTGAACGAAAATAACGATTTTGAAATTATCGATTATTTGAATGAAGGGCGAAGCCGAAGTGTGAAAACGCTTTCCGGAGGACAGGCTTTTCAGGTTTCTTTAAGTCTTGCGCTGGCTTTGGCTGAAAGTGTACAGACAAATGCACAGTCGGAGAAAAATTTCTTTTTTATCGACGAAGGTTTCGGAACTCAGGATGTGGAATCGGTGAATATCGTCTTTGAAACGCTGATGAATCTTCAGAAAGAAAACCGGATTGTGGGAATTATTTCGCACGTGGAGGAACTGAAGGAGAAAATTCCGGTGTCACTGAATATTAAAAAGGATGAGGAAAGAGGAAGCTTAATTGAGATTGTTTAATTCTTTAACACATCCATCAGTTACATGAGTTTTTATACTTTGTAATATTTTAGAACACTTGAGTTGAAAATTAAAGATTTTCAATTTTTGTTTACATTTGAATCATTAAAAATTATCATGCAGAATTTACCCCTTATCTTAAAACCTTCGAAAGTTAAAAGTGTCATTCTTATTCTGATCAGTATCGGTTTTGTTGCTTTAGGAATTTCATTGTTAGAAAAAAATATGCTGATTGCCGTGCTGAACATTGTTTTCTTCGGAATCGGACTGATTATATTCATTATCAACCAGCTCCCAAATTCATCTTATCTGAAAATCGACAAAAGAGGAATTGAAATGAAAAACCTTTTTAGAACCACTTTTATTCCTTGGCAAGCAGTTAGTAGTTTTAGAACAAAGTATATTTTCGTTAATAAAATGGTAGTTTTTGATATCGACCAGAAACTTTTAGAAAACTCCAAAACTAAATCAAAAACAGGTGCTTTTCCTGATACTTACGGAATGTCTGCACAAAAACTTGCAGACCTTCTGAATGAGTACAAAGCTAGATTCGAGACAATCTAAATAAAAACTCCGCTGAAAATATTTTCAGCGGAGTTTGGTTTTATCTTACCTGTGGCGCAACTTTTTCACCAAACAGTTCAATAGACTTCATCATCACATCATTTGCAGGATCTCCAACATCCATGTGACCGATAAATCTTGTAATTCCAAAAATCTCTTTCATGTAAGCAATTTTATCGGCGACTTCATTGGCATTTCCGATAAATAATGCTCCGTCTTTGCTTCTTCCGCCTTCATATTGCATTTTTGTATAAGGCGCCCATCCTCTTGAAGAACCGATTCTGTCCATCTGAGACTTATAATTATGGAAATATCCATCCACAACATTTGGATCATCACTTACAAAAGTGTGTGAATGAATCGCAATCTGCATTTCAGATTCAGGGTGACCAGCGTTAAGATATTCCTGCTTATAGAATTCAATTAAGTTTTTAAACTGAATCGGCATTCCTCCAATAATCGCAACGACTAAAGGCATTCCCAGTTTTGCAGCACTCAAAACGGATTGCGGAGTTCCTCCAACTGCTCTCCAGATTGAAAGTTTTCCGTTGTTTTTTGCTCTTGGATAAACGGTCTGATTCTGCATTGGGGCACGCAGTTGCCCAGTCCACGAAACGTTTTCTTCTGAATTTATTTTTAATAATAATTCTAATTTTTCGTCAAAAAGCTGTTCGTAATCATTCAATGAATAACCGTACAGAGGAAAAGATTCGATAAAACTTCCTCTACCGACAAAAATTTCAGCACGACCATCGGAAATTAAATCCAACGTCGAAAAATCTTCATACACTTTTACGGGTTCAGACGAACTTAGAACCGTTACCCCACTCGCCAATTTAATGTTTTTGGTAACGCTTGCCGCTGCAGCCAAAACGATTTCCGGTGAAGAAACCGCGTAATCGGGACGGTGATGTTCTCCCATTGCGAAAACATCAATTCCTACCTCATCCATCAGTTTTACCTGCTCAATGATTTCACGGATTTTGATTCCTGCATCTTTATATTTTCCGGTATTTTGGTCGAAACCTAAGTCGCCAAACATTCCTATTCCTAATTCCATATTGTTGATTTTTATAGATACAAATTTACTTCAACTAAAAATCAGACGCATTGATCTTTGATAAGAATGGACGTTGTTTAATTCTAATAATTTTAATCAAAAAAAAATCCAACCTCATCGGCTGGATTTTAAATATTCTATTTCTTCAGATAAAGATCAAAATAATCCGTTACTTTCTGCATCAGATGTACTCTGTCTTTTCCGATCACGTTATGAGGATGTCCCGGATATGCAAAATAATCCATCTGTATGCCTTTGTCGACCGCAGATTTGATAAATTTAATCGAATGCTGCCAAACCACGACATCATCCTGAGCTCCGTGGATCATTAATAACTTACCTTTAAGGTTCTGTACTTTATCCAGAAGATTAGCTGCTGCGTACCCTTGTGGATTTTCCTGCGGTGTATCCATATACCTTTCTCCATACATAATTTCGTACATACTCCAGTCGATAACAGGACCACCTGCCACACCTACCTTAAATACTTCCGGATGTCTAAGCATGAAGCTGGTCGTCATGAAACCTCCAAAACTCCATCCGTGAATTCCCATTTTCTCCGAATCTACATAAGGAAGAGATTTCAAATACTCTACTCCTTTCATTTGGTCGTTCATTTCGGTTGTTCCTAAATTTCTGAAAACGGCCTGCTCAAATTTCATTCCGCGGTTGGCAGAACCTCTTCCATCCATTGTGAAGATGATATATCCGTTCTGCGCCATGTATTCGTACCACAGGTTTCCTGAAGCCGGAAACGTGTTTGTTATTAATTGTAAATGCGGTCCATTATACAAATAAACTATTACAGGATATTTTTTGTTTGGATCAAAATTCGTTGGAAGAATGATTTTTCCGTACAAAGGTGTTCCGTCATCTGCTTTCAGATTTACACTTTTAATTTCAGGTCTCTGATAGTTTTTTAATGTATTTTCAGCCGTAAGCAGATTGTTTGATTTTAATGTGTTGGTATTAATAATATTGGCAACTCTTGGTGTATCCGCATTACTGTACACATCATAAAGGTAACTTCCGTCATTGCTTAAAATTCCGGTATGTACACCTTCAGCATTGTCCAGTCTTTGCATTTTAAAGTTGGCCCAGTTGATTCTGTACAGATGTTTTTCTAAAGGAGTTTCTTTTGTAGAAGTAAAATAAATTTCTTTTTTCTTCTCATTAAAACCTAAAATATCCGTTACCAGCCAATCTCCCTTTGTAATCTGGGAAACCAATCCTTTTTCCAGGCTGTAATGAAACAAATGATTGTACCCTGTTCTCTGGCTCTGCCAAATGAAATCCGTATTTGAGTTTGGGAAAAAAGTTAACGGATGCTGAGGCTCAACATATTTGCTGTCTGTTTCTTCGAATAAAGTTTTCACTAAATTTCCTGTCGCTGCATCATATTGATTCATCTGCAGATGGTTCTGACCTCTGTTCAGAACACCTACAAAAATATATTTTGAATCCGGGCTCCACGTTACAGCCGTTAAATACTGATCTTTTTCTCCTTCAATATGTAAGAAAGTCGTTTTTTCAGTTTTGATATTGAAAACACCCAAAGTCACTTGATGAGAAGTTTTTCCCGCCATAGGATATTTGATATTTTCATTAACAGCCGGAGTTACCGACCAATCGATGATCGGATAATCTGCAACCATGGTCTGATCCATCCTGTAGAACGCAACGCTTTCAGAGTTGGGAGCAGGGAAAATTCCGGTGTCAATCCCAAATTCGTTTCGGTGAACATTGGAAGCTCCGTTCAGAATATTTTCGTCGGTATCGTTGGTTACTGCAATTGTTTTTCCGTTTTTATTAATGAATAAATTATTCTTTACCGTAAATGCAAACGTCTGGTTATCTCCGAAGACTTTTACATTCGATGCATTTTCATCAACGGCAACTGAGCTTTTTGTTTTCCAGTCGCTTCCCGATTTTTCAAGCCAGATCATCTTTCCGTTTGAATTGAAATATCCCTGAGAATTGCTGATAAATTTAATTTGTGGAACTGCTTTCAATTTGTTGTCCGCCAGATTTTTATTCAGCTGCGTTAAAGATACCAGCGTATCTTGTTTGCTAGTCTTCAGATCTGTAATTAAATATCCGCCTTTCACTGCCTGAATGTAAGATTTTCCATCTGCAGACCATGAAAACTGAACGATATTTTTAACGGCTAAATTGGTTCTCATTCCGTTTACGGCCTCCGCCATCGTAAATTTTTGGGTCTGAGCAAATGCACTGCTTCCCAAAACCAGCATCATTAAAGATAATTTAGATAATTTCATTGTATAAAATTGAATCCATCAAAAATAAGAAATAAAAACCACTCGTTAAGAAATGTTAAATTAAAAATGATTTTGTGGTATTGATAAGAAATATTGCTTACCTTAATGTTCGGTTTTATGAATGGTTTTCGTTGATTGTTGAAGGAATTTCTATGTTGATTTTAGCTAATCCCTAGCCCCGATAGGAATGGCATCCTTTTTTGTTGCGGCTGGAACGAAGTGGAAGCCGTAACAAAAAAGATATAATGGATAGCGGGAAATAGCTCCTCATTGGGTTTGAGAGTAAGAGTGTTTTAGAGTTTGAAAGTTTAAGGATGGGAGTTAAACATTTTGGATAAGCTGTGTTCTAAAATTTCTTCTTTTTGAAATTGATAACTTTTTCGTTTAATGCATGCGAAAATCATTTCTTATCCTACGTCAATGATTTGTACCTGTCACTTGATATAAATTTGCACTATAAATAACAACAAAAAATACAATACAATGGCAACAAAATGGAACCTAGACCCAGCGCACAGTGAACTTACTTTCAAAGTAAAACACATGATGATTTCTAATATTAAAGGAAACTTTACAGATTTTACCGCTGAAATTGAAACGGAAGACGATAGCTTCGCCAACGCAAAAACTACGGCCACTATCCAGACGTCTTCTATCTCTACACACAACACAGACAGAGATAACCACCTTAGATCTGCTGAATTCTTCAATGCTGAGGCAAACCCTACGATTACTTTCGAATCTTCTGCATTGAATAACGAAGTAACAGGAAACCTTACCATCAACGGAATCACTAAACCAGTGGTTTTGGATGTAGATTTCAACGGAATTAACGTAGATCCGTGGGGAAATACCAAAGCTGGTTTCTCTTTTGAAGGGAAAATCAACAGAAAAGATTTCGGATTAAACTGGAATGCAGCTCTTGAAGCGGGAGGTGTAATGGTAAGCGAAGAAGTAAAAATCGCTGGTGAATTACAATTCGTGAAACAAGCGTAACAAATTAAGGGATTTTTTTTAAGAGCCCTGAAAGGGCGACTTCGTAAAGAATAGGATGCAAATCCTATTTGAATTAAATAAAAATCCACAAAAATTTCAACATAAAAAGGTTCAGGGCTTTCTAAAAACCTTGAACCTTTTTTCATTTAACAATCAATACAATGAACCTCAACGATCTACAAAATATCAGCGAAAACTTTGCAAACACTGAGAAAATGCCAGTCCTTTTTTTGGGACACGGCTCACCGATGAATGCCATTGAAGAAAATGAGTTTGTACAGGGCTTCAGAAAAGCAGCGACCGAAATTCCGAAACCGAATGCGATTTTATGTATTTCGGCACACTGGTTTACCAACGGAACTAAAGTGACAGCGATGGATATGCCACGCACGATTCATGATTTCGGAGGTTTTCCACAGGCTTTGTTTGACGTTCAGTATCCTGCTCCCGGCAATCCTGAGCTGGCAAGAGAAACGGCAGAATTATTGGCGCCAGTTTTGGTGGAAGAGGATCATAATTGGGGACTGGATCATGGAGCCTGGTCGGTGATTAAACACATGTACCCTAATGCAGATATCCCGGTAATCCAAATGAGTATTGATTATACAAAACCTCCTCAATATCACTTTGATCTCGCTAAAAGGCTGAATAAGCTTCGTGAAAAAGGGATTTTGATTATTGGAAGCGGAAATATTGTTCATAACTTAAGACTGATCGACTGGCGAAACATTAATACAGTCGGAGCCGGATGGGATTGGGCGATTGAAGCCCGTGAGAAAACCAATAACTGGCTTCTGGACGGCGATTTCCAACATATCATCAATTATCAGAAACAGGGAATTTCATTGCAGTACGCTATTCCTACACCGGATCATTATCTACCGCTGATTTATACATTAGGACTAAAAGAAAAACCTGAAAGTCTGACCTTATTTAATGATGAACTGATTGGTGGCTCACTAAGTATGACGAGTGTGAGAATCGGATAAAAATAAAACCGGAAGATAAAGTCATCTTCCGATTTCTATGAATGAAGGGAAATTAAATTCTGTGAATAGAAACAATATGCGGATTTCCGTTAATCGGTGCATAAATTTCCACAATAGCTTCCCAAACTACCTGAGAACCGCCTGGCAAAGATGCTAAACATTTGAAACGGTAATTGGTTCCGTTTACCAATTGGGTAGAGACTTCTTGAGGTTTGTAATTTACACCTACTAATCCCTGCATTGCTTCGTTAAATACTTTTTGATCTTCCGGCGTAAGAGTGTGGTATTTTGTCCAGCCTCCTACTACTAATTCTTGTGTTTCCATAATTAATATTTTTGGGTTCCTACTCTTGTGGCTTTTCGGATTTCGCCCCGTTTTTAATGGTTTCTGGTCTCCATGGTTATTAGTGTTGTTGTGATCACTTAGCAAATGTATAACAGATAAAACGAATGGGTTAGCGTAGATATACTAATTTTTCACAGTTAGTAGAAATACTTAATCATCTGAAAATTAAACATATTTAAACCAAAAAATTTAGTAATATTGTTTACCATGAAAAAAACGATATTACTTTTTTTACTTCTGTTTTCTTTTTGCTGTTCAGTTGCACAGGTTATCCAAGGCAGAATTGTAAATGATGCCGGACAGAAAATCGACAATGTCAGTATATATATTGACGGCACAAAAATCGGGACCACCTCAAAAGAAGACGGAACTTTTATTCTGAATCTGCCTTCGAAAAATTTGGGAAATATTATCTTTCAGAAAGAAAATTATGAAACCGTTGCAACACCGGTTTCACAAGCTTTAGACAAGACATTAAAGGTTATCCTTCTTAAAACCAATGATATTGAAGAAGTCACCATCATACCTTACACCGAAGAAGCCTACAGAAATTACATCACTTACTTTCTTCAGAATTTTATCGGTTACGATCTTGAAAATGTGAAAATTAAAAATAAAAGATCCTTAAAATTCGCTTACGACAAAAAGAATAAAACACTTAAAGTAAAAGCACCGAAAACATTAATCATAGAAAATAAAAACCTGGGGTACGAAATTGAATATAATCTTGTGAATTTCAGTGCAGATTTTAATACTAAAATTGTAAGTTCTTTTGGAACGAGCCTCTTTAAAGAAATCAAAAATAGTGACAAGATCAGGCTAAATCGCATGAATGCCTATGACGGAAGTTTGCTCCACTTTTTCAGAAGTGTATACAGCAATAAGATTTCCGAAGATCAGTTTGTGGTGAATCATGTCTTGAAAGTTCCCAATCCAAAATATCCGACAAAAGAAGAATTAAAAATGTTGCAGGACTTTGCAGAAACCGTAAAAACCAATAAAGTTCTCAGTATTCCTGAAAATATCAGTGAGATTTCCCGCCGGAAAAATAACGAGAAACCTTATGCACTGGCAATTACCAGGACCCTGATTCCCGATTCAGACTATGTGAAAAGAAACGGAGAAGTAGTACTTTTCAGCTTTAAAGATATGCTTCAGGTGAATTATAAAAAATATTATTACGAGCTGAAGAACAGAGAATTTATAAAAAGTAAAATCCCGGTAGTACTTTCATCATTTCTTCATCCTGACGGCGAAACTTTTGAAGTATCAAAGGACGGAAATATTTCGACTCCCGATTTGCTCATCACAGAAGGGGATTTTTCTAAAAACAGGATTGAAAATATGCTTCCTTTGGATTATCAATTGGGAGATTAAATTGAACTTATTTAGCATAGAAAAAATAACCACAAAAGGGACAAAAATTGCTTGAGAAGTCTTCGCCTCTTTTGCGGTTAAAATTAATTTTCAGTTTAAACTTTTATTGTACAGCCTGCAAAACATTAATATTTCCATACCCATAATCTGCATTTTTAGTTGGATAATAGATAGAAGACTGTCTCATTTTATTCAGCACCTGATCTCTCGTCCATGAAGGATTTTTTGCCCATACCAACGCTGCAATTCCTGCCGTGGAAGCCGTTGCTACCGAGGAGCCACCCACGTAATCTGTCTGTCCGTTGTAGTAGCTGAGTACAGGAATGCTGTTTCCTGAAGCTCTTTCCATCTGATAGGTAAAATCAATCTCAGATCCGGAATGGCAAACGTCACATTTCTGATTAGAGGTATTTTCTTTTACACCGGTGATCGCCTGTGTTTCGGGCATCCAGGCCGGGAAAATCACTCCTACGAAAGTTGTAAAGCTTGTAGAAGTTCCTCCTGCACAGAAAATCAGTTTTCCTTTTGAATACGCATATTTCACTCCGTCTTCAATTTTTCCTACAGAAAAAATATGTCCCATCGACATAGAAATGATTTTCACACTGGTATTATTTCCCAATTCCGTAAAGGCAATTTTCACTCCGTTTTGTTCATGATAACCATCCAACACGACATTGGAAGCCGCTCTGTATGTCACTAAATTAGCATTATAAGCTACACCGACTGGCTGCCCCAAGTTATTTCTCGGCGCTGCCATCGCCGAAGCCATACTTGTTCCGTGACCGCATTGATCCGCAGAACCATCATAGCCCGTACTCCACGGCCACACAGAATCTACGTATACTCCGTTTTTACTGATTGTTCTTCCGGAAGACAACCCATTATTGAAACTGCTCCCCAGCAAAGTCTGTTCAGGAGAAACACCACTGTCGATAACTCCGATAGTAACTCCGGCTCCGGTGCTGTAGTTCCATGCATTGATAATATCGTGTTTAGCGAACGACCAGGGTGCTTTCGCATTAGGCGTAACTGTCGTGTAATCTGATGCATTTAAAGCTGTTGATTCAAACCCACAGCCTGATGAGCTGCTGCTTGATTTTGCTGTTGTTCCGTATTTTCGTTCGTTTTCAAAATAATGATAATCTGCAGGTTCCAGATAACGGATATTTTTCATTTTTCTGAGGGCAATTACCGTTTCCTGCTTCTCAATCACAACATCGATTTGATTTAAATATTGGTCGGAAGACAACAGAATTCTTTCGGTTTTTCCTTCATATTGTTCAATTACTTTTAAAATTTCCGCTTCGATGGTTTTGTTGTTTGAATCTAAATTTCTGTCGAAAGATGATCCAAATCCTATTGATGCGATATGGTTTCCCTGAAAGATGGCACTCCAAACGAAATGGTCAGAAGATTCTTTCCAGGAAAATCTTCCTTTGGTTTTGATCGTTCCGTTGATTTTTTCATTGATCTGCTTTGCCGTTAAAGGATCTTTCTGTGTGATCTCTGTTTCCGCAAGATTGTTCTGAAGGTCGTCTCTGTTACACGCCGTAAAAACAAAAAACAGCATGAGTAAGTAAAAAGCATTTTTCTTCATAAAAAAATAATATTTGATTGGTGAAACCAAGATATCACTTTACATTGAATTACAGAAAAATGAATTTTAAATATTTCTTATTTTATTATGCCTGAAATATAAATTAACGTAATGAATCAGAGAGTCTTTTTATAGCAAACACTATTTTCTGCGCCGACATACTGTCCATAATTAGGGATAAGCTGATAACCATTTTTTGTATACAGAGCAATGGCTTCCGGCTGTTTCAGCCCAGTTTCCAAAACAGCGAAGGTAAAATCTTCATCTCTTGCCCATATCTCAAGTTCTCCCAGTATTCTTGAGGCATAACCTTTCCCTCTATATTCAGGTAAAACAAACATTCTTTTGATTTCCACCGTGTCATCATCAAATTTCTTGAATGCACCGCAAGCAACTGGTTTTTCACCGATATAGAAAAGCGCGCAGTTTTTCAGCTGATCAATAGCATTAAACTGGTGATAAAATGCATGTTCTTCTCCATCACGAACAGCAAGATCCTGGTCTAAAAATTTCACTAAATATCGAAAGTCTGTATTGGAAGAATCTGTTCTTTTTATTATCATTTAAATTGTCTTTGCATTACAAAATTAATGATTTTTGTTTTTTAATTTCCCCATAGATTGTACGGATTTACACATATGCTTATGTTTTATAATGCTCATTAAAAATTATAAAATATGATCATTCATCTGTGCAAATCTGTGCAACCTGTGGGACAAAACAAAAAAGACTCCCATTCTGGAAGTCTTCATATTATTTAAGTTAAAAAATTAATTAACCACAAATTTTCTTTCATTAATCAATTCCGCAATAGCCAGCATATCTTCACCAATCAATCGGTCGTCTTCAAGCTTAGCCACTTTTGAGCGAAGAACGGCATAGTTTTCTTCAATTATTTTTGAGCATTTTGCAGGTCTTCTGAATTCCAGACCTTGAGCAGCAAACATTAATTCAACCGCTAAAATATTCACCAAGTTACCCAAAACCTGATTGAATTTTCTTCCTGAAATACTTCCCATAGAAACATGATCTTCCTGACCCAAACTCGTCGGAATGGAATCTGCAGAAGCCGGGAAACATAATGTTTTATTCTCCGTAACCAACGCTGCAGAAGTATACTGAGGAATCATGAATCCCGAATTTAATCCTGAGCTTTCCGTTAATAATCTTGGTAAACCGTATTTTCCTTCCAATAATAAATAACTTCTTCTGTCTGAAATATTTCCTAATTCAGCCGCCGCTAATGTTGCATAATCTAAAGGTAAAGCCATCAATTGTCCGTGGAAATTCCCTCCGGAAATCGATTCTTCAGCACTTAAAACAATTGGGTTATCGGTTACAGAATTCAATTCCGTTTCAGCCATCATTTTCAGGTGTTCAAACGCATTTCTGCTCGCTCCGTGCACCTGCGGAACACATCGCATGGAATAAGGATCCTGAACTCTGTCACAATATTCGTGAGCTTTCATATTTTCAGAGCCTTTTAAAAATTTCAGCATTCTTGCTGCCACTTTTTTGCTTCCTTCAAACGGTCTGATTTCATGAAGCTCTTTTTTGAAAGGACTTTCAGAACCTCTGTAGGCTTCAAGACTCATAGCTGCAGTCATATCTGCCAAATCCAGTAAATACTCGAATTTCTCCAATCCTTTGATCGCATGAGAAAGGATGAACTGAGTTCCGTTAATTAATCCTAAACCTTCTTTCGGACCTAAAGTCAATGCTTTAAGATCATTTTTTTCTAAAATTTCGGCTGTTTCAAAAATTTCATCTCCCACCCAAACTTTTCCTAAGCCTAAAAGCGGTAAAACCAAATGAGCCAAAGGAGCCAAATCACCTGAAGCTCCAACAGAACCCTGCTCCGGAACTACAGGAATAATATCTTTCTCCAGCATTAAGATCATTCTTTCGATTACTTCCAGAGAAACTCCCGAAAATCCTTTTGATAAGGCATGAACTTTAGCGATCATCATGATTTTTGAAAATTCCTTATCAATTGGCTTTCCTACCCCCACCGCATGGGAAATAATTAAATTATATTGCAGCTGCGCTGTTTCTTCTTCAGATATTTTCACATCACACAAAGGTCCGAAACCTGTATTGATTCCATAAACTGTTCTGTCTGACTCTACAATTTCCTTTACGTTCTTTTGAGATTTTAAAATCTGTTCTTTAGCAGCCTTGTTAAGTTTAGCTTTATTTGGAGTTTTGCAGATCTCCAAAACATCATGGAAACTCAAAACATCTACACCGTATATCATTCTCTAAAAATTTGTCTTAAAATTACACATTTAACAATAATTGGAAAAACTAATTTTCAGGTCCTAAGTTTTTCTTACAACAACTCAATTAATTCATTACTTTTGCTCCGAAAATAAAAAATTAATATCCCTATGAAACTTAAAAAAATGCTGCTTGCACTGTTTCTTGTAAGCACAGCTTCTTTCGCACAGAAAGTGAAATACTCCAAAGAAGAGATCAAAAAAATGGAACAGTATCTTTTCAATGAAGGCTTCAACACTCCATCTCCTAAAAAAACTTCAACCGTAGTTTTAAAAGACGGAACAACTGTAAAAGGGTTCTGTAACAAAATCGACACTAAAAAAGGACAGATTTTCGAGGTATCTATTAAAGACAGTGCTACCAAAAAACCAACTGTACTTGTTGCCGATAATATTGATGAAATGTATCTGTATCCAAATGAAGCTGAGAAATTTATGAAAGTGGCAAAATACATGGGCAACATCAGAAATTATCAGACAAAAAAATTAAAAAATACAACAACCAAAGACCGTATCCATTTTGTAAACCAGACAGTTTCTTTAAAAAATAAAAAAGACGACAAAGAATTCTTAATGCAGGTCATCAACCCTGAGTTTGACGATATCATCTCTGTATATCACGATCCCAGAGCAAAAGAGACCGCAGGATTTTCTGTGATGGGCTCACCAAGCTTAGGAGGCGGCGTTATCAAATCTTATTACGTAAAAAAAGGAGATAAAGTAATGTGGCTTCACAAAGATGACTTTGAAGATAATTATGATTTTCTTTTCGGAGACAATGCAGAATTTGTAAAAAAGTTCCCTAAAAATTCTGTGGAATGGGATTATTTCAGCTTTTTGGTATATCAGTATACTGAAATGAGCAACGGATAAAATTAACTTTAACATACATTTATAAAGCTGCGGGATTTCTGCGGCTTTTTTTGTGGCTTTAAATTCCTTAATTTTGTTATATGAATCCTTCTTTAGAATTACAGCTCAAAACATTACCATCCGAACCCGGCGTTTATCGTTATTATGATAAAAACGATCAGCTTTTGTATGTAGGAAAGGCAAAAAATTTAAAGAAAAGGGTTCTCTCTTACTTTAATAAAAACCTTTCAGGATACAGGATAAAAATAATGGTCGGAAAAATCCAACGATTGGAAACCACCATTGTGAACAGCGAATATGACGCTCTTTTATTGGAAAATAATTTAATAAAAGAACATCAGCCGTTTTATAATGTCATGCTGAAGGATGACAAAACCTATCCCTGGATCTGCATTAAAAATGAAGATTTTCCGAGGATTTTTCTCACAAGAACTAAAATTAAAGACGGTTCGGAATATTATGGTCCTTACGCAAAAGTGCGGCCGGCAAAAATTTTACTCGATACGATTAAGCATATCTACAAATTAAGAACCTGTAATTTAAATTTAGCTCCCAATAAAATTGACGAAGGAAAATATAAAGTCTGTCTGGAATATCATATTAAAAATTGTGAAGGCCCTTGCGAAGGATTGGAAAGCAAGGAAGATTACGATGAAAAGATCGACGCTATCCGCGGAATTATTAAAGGGGATTTCCGGAAAGCTAAGGATTATCTGGTAAACCAGATGATGAAGTATGCAACGAATCTTCAGTTTGAAAATGCCCAGATTATTAAAGAAAGAATCGACGCTCTTGAAGATTATCAATCGAGAAATACGGTGGTAAATCCAAGTATTGACGATGTGGATGTCTTTGGCATGACGAGTGACGAGACCGCAGCTTACGTAAATTTCTTTAAAATAAGAAACGGAAATATTATCCAGAGTTTTACTACAGAGATTAAGAAAATTCTTGAGGAAAGTGATGAAGATATTATGGAAAAGGCTTTAATAGAGATCCGACAAAAATTTGATTCAAATTCAAAAGAAGTGCTGCTTCCTTTTCATTTGTCTGTGGAAATCCCAAATGTGAAGCTAATTGTTCCTAAAGTTGGTGACAAAAAACGTATTGTTGAACTTTCCGAAAAGAATGCGAAAGAATATCGTCTGGAAAAATTAAAACAGGTTCAGATTGTAGATCCTGAAAGACACACCAACAGAATCATGGCTGAAATGCAAAAGCTGCTGAGAATGCCCGTAGAGCCAAGACATATTGAAGGTTTTGACAATTCGAATATTCAGGGAACGAATCCCGTTTCTGCCTGTGTTGTTTTTAAAGACGGGAAACCGAGCAAAGCTGATTACAGAATATTTCACCCGAAGACTGTAGAAGGCCCGAATGACTTTGCAACGATGGAAGAAGTAATTTACCGCCGCTATAAAAGGATGCTGGATGAAGGTGAAGATTTACCACAACTGATCCTGATTGATGGTGGAAAAGGACAATTATCTTCTGCCGTAAAAAGTTTACGATTATTAGGACTATACGGAAAAATAACTATTGTCGGAATTGCAAAACGTTTGGAGGAAATTTTCTTCCCCGAAGATCCAATCCCATTATATCTTGATAAAAAATCCGAAACCTTGAAAATTTTACAAAGAGTAAGAGACGAGGCACACCGTTTCGGAGTAAAACATCACAGAACAAGAAGAAAAAACTCGACTATAAAATCTGAACTGGAAGAAATTCCTGGAATCGGAGAGAAAACGATTGAATTACTGTTATCTAAATTAAAGTCGGTAAAAAGGATTAAAGAATCTAATCTGGAAACTTTAGAGGAAATTTTAGGAAAAAGTAAGGCCAAGGTAATTCACGATTTTTTCAATAATTAAACAAAACACCAACAATACCAGTTAATTATTTAATCCAATCGATTTATTTTTAAATTATTTATTTACAAAATTTGGAAATTAACTTTTTTTTCATAATTTAGTGTTAGAAAATTATTTTTCTGTAAAAAGTTAACCACTTTCATATTTAAATTTACAAAAAAAGTCCCCAATACGATTGAGGACTTTTATATTACTTCTTGATAATTTTACTGATGTATTCTCCTTTATCAGTTTTTATTTTTATGAAATAAATTCCTGAAGTAAGATCTGAAACGTTTATCTTTTCATTGTCATACACAAGGCTTCTCACTATTTTTCCTGAGGTATCAAATATTTTGATTCCTTCTATTTTCTGGTTGTCTTTCAACTTTAATGAGAAACCATCTACAACAGGATTCGGATATACCTGAATATTTCCTATTGAGCTTTTTTCGTCACTCTTTGTATCATTTGTTGCCAAATAAAGCGGAAGTGGATCTGTAACTGTATAAAGTTCGTTTCCGTGCTCTTTCGTATAAACGGTAAGATAAAGTTTTTCATTATCTGTAGCCAGTTTCAGAATATTTTCATTTGTTAATAATTGACTATCATCGTTTGTAATGAAAATGTCCAAAGGAATAGTATTTCCTGCTATACCATTTGTTCTCCATACTTTTTGAGAATCTCCATTTAAGAAATAAAGATAGTTGTTTGCACAAATCATGTCTTTAACGCTACTTAAATTAGAAGATAAATTCACTGTGCCTGCGTTTGTACCATCTGTTTTCCAAAGCTGGGTTCCGTTGTTATTGGTGAAAAATAACTGGTTTCCACATTTTTTTAACTTAATATCCCCAAAAAAGTTACTCGAGAAAACTTCCGTCGTACCTGCGATAGTTCCGTCTGTAGAATAAACACCTCCCGGATATCCTGTAACAATGTAATATAGCTTGTTATTCAGTACTTCCGTATCTCTGTTAAGATTAGCAGATCCAAAAGATGCATTATGTGATTTGAGTAGCATTGTAGATGCCTGATCTCCGTCGGAAACGTAAAGCTCAGTATTTGCAGAACTGGAAAAATTTTCCTTTTTTGTTGTTAATAATAATTTATTATTGAAATTACCCAACACTTTTATATCGCCGTCTGTTCCGTCAGAGAAATTAAACTGAATCGCTTTTGTGGTGTTCACTTCGGTTCCGTCCGATTTCCAAATTGCCAATTTTCCGTTCTCTTTAGCAACAAAGTATGCAAAACCATTAATTACAGCCGTTTTAGAGTCTGTATTATACATACTTCCCATGCTTTCTGTCGAAATATCTTTTACCAGAACAGCCGTATTAGAATTGTTATCAACCTTCCAAAGCTCTGTCCCTACTACATTATTATATCCTGAAAATAATAAGGTATTGTCGTTTAGATTAGCAAAAAAAGAAGTGTCATAAATACTTGTATTTCCCGTAGAAACCGATACAGAATTAGCTGAAGTTCCGTCTGTTCTATAAATTCCGCTTATCGGATTTGGGCTACTGTTTTTGGTATAGAAGAAGTTTCCGACTTTAAAGAAGGTATCATTAAAACTTGTAAACATACCTGTAAAAGAAGTTCCGCCAAAATTTGTAAGACGAGATATCTGCTGACTTGCTTTGTCTCTTTTGTAAATCTGATTATTGAATTCTCTATCTGATGCAATAAAGATTAAATTATCATTTAGTAATTCATAAGAATGTGGTGAACTGCTGGAATAACGACTAATATCAGAAGCTATTATAGATTCGTGTGAAATGGGATCTAAGGAAAACAATTCAATTCCATATTTTGCCTTATTTCCTGTTAAATATATTTTTGAGTTTAAATCGATGAAATTATTATTGTAGGACATTCCGATATCTGTAATCTCAAATGTCTGAGCAGAGTTTCCATTGGCTATCCAATAACGATTTCCTTCATTTGGTTTTGTTAAAACTAAATACTGCCCGTCTGAGCTGGTTCCATATAACAAATTGTTGGTAGGTGTAGGAAATAAAACGGTTCCGGCAGTAGTTCCATCGGTTTCCCAGATATAGTTACCATAACCTGGAGTTCCGTTCGAATTGCTTTCAAAATAAATTTTATTATTAAACTTAAAAAATTTCCCATTTCCCATAGAACTTGAAGTTCCCGGAAGAATATCTTTTAAAAGCATAGTTCCGGCAGCCGTTCCGTCTGACACCCAAGGTTCAGAACCTCCGTTTGTAGAATCAAATCCTGAGAATACGAAATAATTTCCTGTAGAAGCACCGTTTAATTCACCTATATTCTGCATTGCTCTTATAGGAATTGTTCCTGCTTCTGTCCCATCACTTGCAAAAAGCTGGTATCCTGTTGCTGTATTTCCTATGAAATAAAACTTTCCATTATTTAGAGTCAGGATTTTAAAATCAGCAGGAATTCCGCTTCCACTATTTGTTGCAATATCCTTCAATAAAGTAGTTCCTGCCACAGTTCCGTCCGATTTCCAGATTTCTTTGCCGCTTATTCCGTCGTTTGCTGCTAAAAACAATTGATTATTAAATGTTTCCAGCCTCATCGTTCCCGATGTATATTCAAATGCCTTTAATAATGTCAGATTATTGGTTAAGGGATCGTAAACAGAAAGTTCTTTGTTGGAGAAAATAAAAAATTTATTTCCTGCCACCTGCGCGATAGCTTCATAATTTGAACTCAGATCTTTAACTTTTTGTGTTCCCGCAACTGTTCCGTCTGTTACCCAAATTTGGTTATAAGATGAATTATCGGATGCAATAAAATATATTTTATTATTTATTTTACCGAAATATGGATTATTGGACATTCCGCTGTTGTGTCCCTGCCAGATATCTTTCAGCAAAGTAGATCTTTGATTTGCAGAATTATAAACCCACAGTTCTCTACCTTCATCCATATTTCTTTCAGCGGAAAAAATGATTTGATCATTAAGTTTAATCAAATTAGCAGGTGAGCTAGACTCTCCAAAATTAATTTCATTGAGTTGCGTATTCAATGTTTGAGCATACGAATACATCGAAAATACGATTAATAATGTCGTATAAATCTTTTTCATGGTTCTTTTTTTAAAATTTATCCTTAACTCATTCTTTCGTTTGAATTAAGGATAAAATATTTCTTATATTTTTTTTTACTATCTTTTAGAAAAAACCTCCTTAGCATAATCCCCATTCGACAAAGGCATTTCTATGACAATATTTCCATTTTCATAGTATCCTAAAGTAGATTCTCCATTTTGAAGCTTTACTCTGAAAACATCTTCTTTCGTAGTTGTTCTGAAAGTAGCAAAGGGTGAAGAGCTGTTTTGCCCTACCAAGATAAATTGTTTATTATCAACCTGAATCCTGATCAACTCCTGTTTTCCATTACTGAATTTGATGGCATTATTATCCCCTGAGTTTCTGTTAGTAATATCAATTTCTTTCGTTGCAGAAACTGCCGTATCGGTATTGATATTAGTGCTGGTATTTGAAATACTATTAGTATTGGCCTGATTAACAGGATTCGCGGGAGAAATTGAAGAATACGTCTGCTTAAGGGCATCCTGAAAACCTTCTTTAAATTCTTTGATGCTGGAAGCTCCTTTAATGGATTTTACCACTTTATTCTGACAGTCTTTAAACTGAACCTGTACTTTATTCCGTAAAAATCCGCTGTCATTTACGATATCTGCCAATAATACATTACATGGATTATTTTGCGCTTCGGTAGGCCACTGCAGTTTGTCCGCCGGAATAACTGTATAATTTTTGCCCTTTAATGTTTTTGTCAGCATTTCGCCTAATCCGAAATCTTCTTTAAAGGTCTCGAATTTTGCGGGAAGAGAAATATATTTGTAATCGGAAATATTCTGTCCGAAGGCAAACATTGAACAAGCTGTTAATATAACAAGTGAAAGTTTTTTCATTTTCATTTAAATTTTAGTCATTTCTAAACTGTCCCATATCCAATTTCAGAGAAAAGAAGTTGGAATAGAAATTAGATCCGCCGATTCCCGAGTTCGTAATCGCGTAATCCAGTGTAAGACCTCTGTATCTGATTCCGATCCCCGCACTTGGCTGGAAAGAAACCTTTCTTCTAAGATCTTCGATATCCGTAATCGACTGGAATCTGTTGACCCCTAATCTCACAAAAATCATTTTCTGATAACCTAATTCAGCTCCGGCATAAGGTGTTAAACTGGCAAAATCGGTAGAAACCAATGCCGCTGTTTTAGCAAAATCAACGTTGATACCCGCTTCCGGTAAAACATATACACTGCTGTTGATTTCAAAATTTTTACTGACCCCAACGTTCAGTTTTGGCATCGTAAGCTCCATCTTATCTTTCGGCGCAGGGTTGAATTCTTCACCATTTACCACTGTGGATAACTCTTTTTGATTAACGCTCCAAAAGTTCACCGTAGTGGTTGCATCTCTCAACATTCCCCCAATTTTATATCCGTTATCTAATTTATAGATCGCTCCGATATCAAAACCGAAACCGTATCCGTTGGCAAATTTCCCTACATTTCTGTACACAATTTTAGCATTGATACCAACATCTAATTTCGTGTTTCCTGCAGGATTGAATGCATAAGACAAAATCGCCGCATAATCGGACTGAGAGAATTTTGTGATTTTATCATAATCGATATTTCCTTCGGTATCAATCAATTGAGTTGTATTTAAAATATTATCAACCCCCAATCTCACCACCGAGACCCCAAAAACCCCTGTTTCCAAAACTTTTGCGTACGCCAGGTAATCATACTTTGCGATAGACTCGAAATACTCGGCGTGCATCGCTGCTCCCTGCCAATCTCTTTCGATGGCCATTAAACCTGCCGGGTTCCACATCGGAGAATAGACATCGTCTTGGTTAGAAACCACAGCTCCTCCCATGGCAAGACCTCTGGCTCCTGCCCCGATATTCAGGAATTCGTTGGAATACTTTCTGATAATCTGAGATTGCGATATCCCAAAAACCAGAGAAAATACAAGTAAAAAATATTTTTTCATCATATAAATTGATGCTTAATTTAACGTTTTCTGTTTTTTAGCTTTTATTAATCCATTAGCAATGATTGCCAGTATCATAACTCCTGATGCGATGTAAAAAATCGGGCTCATGTGTTCTGATTCCCCAAAGATAAAAAAAGCTAGTATAATTCCGTAAACCGGTTCTAAATTAACTGTTAAAATTAGTGTAAAAGGCGAAATATATTTCATCAGATTTACCGATTCCAACATAGGGACAGCTGTAAAAACGCTTGCCAACAAGCATATTAACGCAATATCACGGTAACTTATTTCGTTCATTGAAAAAATTTGCCCTGTAAATAAATAAATGACCATCAAAATAAACCATCCACAGAAGATTTCATAAAAAATAATGTTTCCTGAACTCGTTTTGCCAAACATCTTTCCATTAAAAACCGAAAATATCGTCCCAAAAATCGCACAAAGAACTCCGTAGAAAATTCCTTCTTTATATTGAAACTCTGTTTTAAATATTAATAAAATGCAGGCAACAATCACCATTCCCATTACTACTTCAGAAACATCAATCTTTCGCTTAAAAATAATCGGCTCTAAAATCGAAGCAAATAAGGTTGATAAAGAAAGACAGCTTAAAGCAATCGAAACATTCGAAATTTTTATGGAATGAAAGAAACAATACCAATGCAGCGCCATCGAGAAGCCAATTGCCGCCAGCTGGAAAAAAATATTCTTTGAAACCTTAATGCTATCCTTTTTAAAAACTCTAATAAAAACAAAAAGGCAAATCGCTGCAAACAACATCCTGTAAAATACAAGAATTTCTGCATTTGCATGAATAAGTTTTCCCAAAATTGCCGTAAATCCCCATAAAAACACAATCAAATGCAATCTGAAAAGAGCCAATTTATGCATATCCCGCTTCTTTTTAATTTAAGTGCAAAAATACAAATAGCTTTTACAAATCCTGCAATAATTTTGTATAAAAACTATGATTTTTTTGAGAAAATTTTATTTTCCAAATTATTTTTAAAAAATTATTTCAATTTTTTAAATAAAAATCAAATATTTAATAATCAGCAATTTAAATAATTTGTTTTACTTATATAAACGAAGCGCCCTTTTCTACCCTAAAACTTAATCCATTTAAATAAAAACTTTGTTTATTCTTCCGATAGTTTTTTAAACGCAAAGTAGGACAAAGGTTATTTAAAAATTTTACTTGCGAGATTTAATAATATACAAAGTCACATCACTTTTTTAAATAAAGTAAGTACTGAAAATTTTATATGATTTATTTTACAATCTTAAAATAAAACGACAATAAAAAAACCCTGAAAATTTGTTCAACTTTCAGGGCCTTCAAATAATAAACTATTAAAAAAATAAACTAGGAACTTAGAGTAAAGTGTAAGATTTCACTCTCACTTTCTCTAATGTAAAGTTAGCAAAATACGCACCATAAAAAATATATTTTTTGTTAAATATTTCATAAAATTCTGAAAACCAATTTATTAAACAATTGTTTACATCAATTTTCATTCCATACAAAAAATAGTATCTTTAAGCGGAAAAAATTGAAATTTTTATGGACATTGAATTCAACAAAAGAGAAGATCAAAACAGATTAAAATTATCCGACATCAATCGTTTGCTTGCGGAAATCAAAAAAGGAGGTGGTGAAAAGAGGCTTCAAAAGCTTCGTGACGAAGGAAAAATGACGGCAAGAGAAAGGATTGAATATCTTCTTGATAAAGATTCAGATTCCATAGAAATCGGTGCTTTTGCAGGATATGAAATGTATGAAGAACACGGCGGTTGCCCAAGTGGCGGCGTTGTTGTGGTGATGGGTTACGTTTCGGGAAGACAATGTATCATTGTTGCAAATGACGCTTCTGTAAAAGCCGGCGCCTGGTTTCCCATCACAGGAAAGAAGAACCTGAGAGCGCAGGAAATTGCCATGGAAAACAGACTTCCCATCATCTATTTAGTAGATTCTGCGGGTGTTTATTTACCGATGCAGGACGAAATCTTCCCAGACAAAGAAATGTTCGGAAGAATTTTCAGAAATAATGCCAAAATGAGTTCTGCAGGAATTGTTCAGATTTCCGCTGTAATGGGCAGTTGTGTTGCTGGCGGGGCGTATTTACCAATTATGAGTGATGAAGCGATGATTGTAGAAGGAACAGGTTCTATTTTCCTTGCAGGAAGTTATCTGGTAAAAGCTGCAATAGGAGAAAGTATCGATAATGAAACTTTGGGTGGAGCGACAACACACTGCTCAATCTCAGGAGTTACCGATTATAAAGCTAAAGATGATAAAGATGCTTTAAACAGAATTAAAAATATTATGAAATCTTTAGGCAGCACCGACAAAGCCGGTTTCGACAGAATTGAAAGTGCTCAGCCAAAAGAAAAACCGGAAAATATTTTCGGAATTATGCCGGCTTCCAGAGCAGAACAATATGATACTTACGAAATTATCAAATGTTTAGTGGATAATTCAGAATTCGAAGAATACAAACCTGATTACGGTAAAAGTATCATCTGTGCCACGGCAAGAATCGATGGCTGGTCTGTAGGAATTGTTGCCAACCAAAGAAAGCTGGTAAAAAGCGGAAAAGGAGAAATGCAGTTCGGAGGAGTAATTTATTCTGACTCTGCGGATAAGGCGACGAGATTTATTGCAAACTGTAATCAAAGAAAAATTCCTTTGGTTTTCTTACAGGACGTGACTGGTTTCATGGTAGGTTCAAAATCTGAACATGGCGGAATCATTAAAGATGGTGCAAAAATGGTTAATGCTGTTTCTAATTCTGTAGTTCCGAAGTTCACGATTATCACAGGAAATTCTTACGGTGCCGGAAATTACGCGATGTGCGGAAAAGCTTATGATCCTAGATTGATTGTGGCCTGGCCATGGGCAGATCTTGCGGTAATGGGCGGAGCTCAGGCTGCGAAAGTTTTGGCACAAATCCAAGAATCCACTTTGAAAAAACAAGGAAAAGAAATTTCTGAGGAAGAGCACAAGGAAATTTTAGATACTATTACAAGAAAATATCAGAAGCAGACGGAGGCAACTTACGCTGCTGCAAGACTTTGGACGGATGCAATCATCAATCCTGTTGATACCAGAAAATGGATTTCTATGGGTATTGAAGCAGCAAATCATTCTCCGATTACTGAGAAATTCAATTTGGGCGTTATTCAGGTTTGATAATTATCTTATTATATTTAAAATAAAAAAGATGTGGAATAGATTTTCCACATCTTTTTTTATGCTTTTCTGGATATTTTAGAAAAATAGACTTTAATAGATATTCCAAATCTTCAAAATATCGACTGCATCTTAGCCCCGATTGCAGCATTTGTTTGAGCTCATTTTTTTGTTTTCGGGTTCGGCGCGGCTTTGCCGCGCCGAACCCGAAAACAAAAAAATAGCGAGTGCAGAAAGCGGGATTAAACTTTAAAAAAAATAAATTTAATATTAAAAAAGGCTCAGATATTTTTTAATCTAAGCCTTTTTAGTTTTAATATTTTTAAATTAAGAAAAGAACACTCCCGTTCTGAATCTTTCTTTATTCAGTTTTTTATTCACTGCCAACCCCCAAAGAATAAATTCTTTTAAGAATAAAATATCTTCCGGTTGTGTATCTGGCTGATATTTTTCTATGATTTTATCAAGAGGATCAATTCTGTTAAGAGATTTTGCATAGTTTTCATCAGAAGATTCATCTGTGATTTCCAAAAAACCATCGTCCTCCAAAAACCAATCTGTAATCTGACTGAAAGGACCGTCAACACTCTTTTTCTCTAACTTTTCCACTTTTGGGAAATAAGAGGTGAATAAAGTTCTGATCGCATTATCAATTAACAATTGGGCAACCGCTTCTGCACCCTCCTGTTCACCTTCATATACCAATTCTACTTTTCCTGTAATTGCCGGAATAACACCTACAAAATCGCTTAATCTTACAGAAGTTGCTTCGTCGCCTGTTAGTAAAGCTCTACGCTCTGCCGTACTCAATAAATTTTCAAAAGCAGTGATACTCATACGGGCACTTACTCCACTTTTTGAATCTACATATTCGCTGTCACGAGCTTCAAAACCAATTTGTTCCAAAAGATCTTTTGCCAACGATGGAACATATACTCCATTTTTCTGACGGCTGTCTAAGCTCGATTCATACTTTGTAATTTCTCTTGCAATATTAATATTTTCAGGATAATGCGTTAGAATCTGCGATCCGATACGGTCTTTCAATGGAGTCACAATGCTTCCTCTGTTCGTATAATCTTCAGGGTTCGCAGTGAACACAAACTGGATATCCAAAGGCATTCTCACCTTAAATCCACGAATCTGAACATCTCCTTCCTGTAAAATATTGAACAAAGAAACTTGAATTCTCGCCTGAAGATCCGGTAATTCATTAATAACGAAAATACAACGGTTCGCACGCGGAATCATCCCAAAATGGATTACCCGGTCGTCTGCATAAGAAAGTTTAAGATTGGCAGCTTTAATAGGATCTACATCACCTATTAAATCGGCAACCGTCACATCCGGAGTTGCTAATTTTTCGAAAAATCTTTCATCTCGGTGAAGCCATTCTATTGGAGTATTTTCACCTTCTGTTTCAATTAATTCTTTCGCGAAACGGGAAATCGGGTTAAATGGATCGTCATTAATTTCACTTCCTGCAACGAAAGGAATCCATTCGTCCAACAATGACGTCATCATTCTTGCCAGTCTTGTTTTTGCCTGACCTCTTAATCCTAATAAATTAATATTGTGTCTGCTAAGGATCGCATGCTCCAATTGAGGAATAACCGTATTCTCATACCCGAAAATCCCTTCAAATACAGATTCTTTATTACGAATTTTAGTTTTTAAATTATCTCTTAACTCGTCTTTAATATTTTTTGTTGTATATCCTGATGCCCTTAATGAGCCTAGTGTTTTGATAGTTGGCTTTTCAGTCATTTTATTTAAAATCTGATTTATAAACTCCTTGAAATATATTTTTATGAAAAATGTAACTTTTTAACGAATTCTTTTTTTACGATTGGTTTCATAATCTTCAAAAATCATGTGACCCAATCCGTTCAATCCTGTATAAAAAGCTTTGCCTTGATTGGCTTCTGTAAATTCACTCACAAAATGTTGTAAATACGGATCCTGCGCAATCATGAAAGTTGTAATTGGAATATGTAGCCTTCTCGCTTGTGACGCCATATTGTAACATTTCTGAACTACATAATCATCCAAACCGTAAGAATTCATGTAATACGTACCATCCGGCTGGCGAACACAACTCGGTTTTCCATCTGTAATCATGAAAATCTGCTTATTGGTATTTCTTTTTCTGCGTAAAATATCCATTGCCAACTGAAGTCCGGCTACCGTATTGGTATGATAAGGTCCCACCTGCAGATAAGGCAATTCCTGGATTTTAACGGGCCATGCATCATCACCGAAAACAATAATATCCAAAGTATCTTTCGGATAACGAGTCGTGATTAACTCAGCAAGAGCCATCGCCACTTTTTTCGCAGGAGTGATCCGGTCTTCACCATATAAAATCATACTGTGGCTGATGTCAATCATCAAAACCGTACTCATCTGAGATTGGTGAATACTGTCTTCTACAATCAGATCATCCTCAGTCAAATGAAAATCTCCGATTCCGTTATTAATTTGGGCATTTTTAAGACTTTCTGTGATAGAAATTTTTTCAACAGGATCTCCAAAACTATAGTTACGGAATTCTCCTGTTGTATCTTCTCCCGTTCCACTTTTATTGGTTTTATGATTCCCATTTCCACTTTTTTCAAGGTTCCCAAATATTTGTTTAAGTGCTTGTTTACGGATATTCTGTTCCATTTTTGCACTCAAAGTCATACCATTTCCGCTTCCATTTGGATCAACTTCTTCACGGATATAACCTTTTTTTTTCAGGTCTTCAATAAAATCATCAATAGTATATTCCGGAGTTGTAAGCTGGTATTCTTCATCCAACATTCGAAGCCAGTCGATCGCTTCATCAAAATCTCCCGAGGTATGGGTCAACAAATCTGTAAAAATTTCCAGCAACCGATCAAACACAGATAATTCTGGTGCTTTGTAAGTTTCAAATCTGAACCCTCTCACAATATGCTCTTTCATATGATAAAGTTACAACATAAATCGAGACGTCTTCAAAAGATTTAATCTATTTTAATTTTTATGATTAAAAATAATCTCTAAAGATTTTAAAATTAATATGATGAATTTTCAGGAGCTAATCCCGCTTTCTGCTATATCTTTTTTGCCATTTCTAATCCTTGCAAAAAAGGATGTCGCGGCAATCGGGGCTAGGTTTAAGTCATAATTATTAGCATCTGTTGTCATCACGAACGCTTCTAGCAATAGGCAATAGGAATAGGCAATAGGCAATAGGCAATAGGCAATAGGCAATAGGCAAAGCTAACTCTTTGAGTTTTGAGTATGGGTTTCTTTGAGTTTCAAACAAAAAAAAGTCTCACAGAATAATCTATGAGACTTTTAATAAAAACTGGCGGCGACCTACTCTCCCGCGTTAGCAGTACCATCGGCGCTGGTGGGCTTAACTTCTGTGTTCGGAATGG
>NZ_FQUT01000016.1 GCF_900129245.1 Chryseobacterium arachidis | reverse complement strand
CTCCTTTGTTCAAGACTTTTTACATCAGATTTACTTTCAACACTAAAATAGCAACCACAATCTTTGCACTTATATCTTTGTAAGCCTCTTGTAAATCCAGCTTTAACCTTATTCTCTGATTGACATTTATAACATTTCATAAAACTAATTTATGAAATATATTTTAATTTAACAATACCATTTCTAATTTTCGATTTTATCTGAATTTGACCTAAATATTTAAAAATTATCATTCATTTTTTTGACGCAAAGATTTTATTTAAAGACTCTGTTATTTAAGTGAGCAAAGAAGAATCAACAAGTTGATTTGATGAAGCGATGTTTTCAAGCTTTGCGAAGCAAATTTATTTGCCTTTGCTTTCTAAAAAGTAATATCTAAAGTTCATTTAAAACTTTGCGCTTAAAAAATAATAGAATCATAAAATTTTAAATCGTATTTTCAGCCAAAGCATTTTCTTCAATGGGTTCAGAAGTATTTCCTATGATTTCCTTTCTGTGCTTTATTCCCCAGTCTTTC
The DNA here is from genome assembly GCF_900129245.1 of Chryseobacterium arachidis. Taxonomy (GTDB): domain Bacteria; phylum Bacteroidota; class Bacteroidia; order Flavobacteriales; family Weeksellaceae; genus Chryseobacterium; species Chryseobacterium arachidis. The sequence goes on along the minus strand of NZ_FQUT01000016.1, from coordinate 98,472 downwards.
AGATTATTAATGATCGTCTGCAAAGATTTTCCGTGTTGCGTGAGTTCGTACTGAACAGTGATTGGTTGAGTATCCAAAACCGTTCTTTTAATGAGTTTATTGATTTCTAATTCTTTCAGTTCTTTGCTCAACATTTTATTGGAAATTCCTGTCACGTCATTTAAAATATCAGAAAACCTTCTTTTATTGTAATAGCAGATTGATGAAATAATGGATATTTTCCATTTTCCGTTCAGCACATCCATAGAATCCTGAACTGCCATAATTTCTTTCTTGTGCTCTTCTGTTCGTAAGGGTTGACAACTCATAATCAGTTACTTTTAGGTAACAACGTTACCCCGTTGTTACTGTTACTTTTCGTAACAAAGTTACTAAAATAAATTTTATTGTGATAATTTTGCTTCACAGTTTTAAATAAAAAAACAATGAGCAAATTAGAAAATAAAGTAGCCGTTATTACAGGTGCCTCTAAAGGAATTGGTGCTTCCATCGCAAAACATTTTGCAGCTGAAGGGGCAAAAGTAGTCGTAAACTATGCATCAAGCAAGACAGACGCAGAAAAAGTAGTACAGGAAATTATAAATTCTGGCGGAACTGCGATTGCAGTACAGGGCGATGTTTCAAAGCAGGAAGAAGTGATAAGACTTTTTGACGAAACTAAAAATGCTTTCGGAACGCTGGATATTTTGGTCAATAATGCAGGAATTTACAACTACGAACCTATTGAGCAGGTTTCTGCAGAAACATTTCATCAGCAATTCAACATCAATGTTTTGGGTTCTGTTTTTGCGATTCAATCCGCTTTAAAGTTATTTGGCGAAAAAGGAGGAAACATTATCAATATCAGTTCCGGAGTGAGTAGGACTCCCCTTCCTACCGGCTCGGTTTATTCTGCGACAAAAACCGCTTTAGATGCTTTTACGGTGGCTCTGTCAAAAGAATTTTCAGGTAGAAATATTAGAATCAATTCTATTCTACCAGGCGTTGTGGAAACGGAGGGTTCTCGCAGTGCCGGTTTTATCGGAAGTGAATTTGAAGCAAAGCTGATTGCCACGACTCCATTAGGACGAAGCGGACAACCGGAAGATATTGCTAAAGTTGCCGTATTTATCGCTTCTGATGACGCAGGATGGATTACGGGAGAGCAAATTGCCGTTTCTGGTGGAATTTATGGTTTATAATGAGTTTAAAAATTAACCCATGGGCAGATTAAAAAATAAAGTTGCCGTTATCACCGGTGGAAACAGCGGTATCGGATTCGGAATTGCAGAAGCTTTTAAAAACGAAGGCGCAGTCGGAACCATCACCGGAAGAAATGAAGCAACATTAAACAGTTCTGTAGAAGCATTAGGATCAGAGTTTATAGGAATAAAAGGTGATGTGACCAATCTTAATGATTTAGAAAACATTTTCAGGAAAACAGCTGAAAAATTCGGTAAAATTGATGTTTTAGTCGTAAATGCAGGAGGCGTTGTGGATGGAATTGCGCTGGATAGTATCGAAAATATGTCAGAAGAAGCCTACGACAAATACATGGATTTAAATTTGAAAAGCTCTTATTTTTCCGTGCAAAAAGCTTTACCTTATCTTAATGAAGGAGCATCGGTTATTTTAATTGCCTCAAGTGCGGCGCATCGTGCAGCTCCTGGAATGACAGTTTATGGTGCTGCGAAATCAGCAATTATTTCATTAGCAAAAGGGCTTTCTTACGATTTATTACCCAAGAAAATACGTGTAAATGCATTATCTCCCGGCTCTATCGATACTCCTGTTTTTGGAAAACTGGTTCCGGAAGAACAACTGGAACAGGTAAAACAAGCCTGGATCGACGTGACTCCTATCGGAAGACAAGGACTTCCCTCTGAAATAGGAAATACGGCTGTATTTCTGGCTTCGGACGAATCATCTTTTATTGTAGGAACCGAAATTCTGGCAGACGGAGGTCTTACGAATCTTTTTCTTATGAAATAATTTTTGACGTTTGTCGGCAAAACTTCCATATTCATCTATAAAAAAGGCTTATACTTCTATAAGCCTTTATTTATGGCTATTTCAGGCATATGTATTGTTTATTCTAAAGTAACAAAAACAAAACAGAATATAAATCCTAAAATTTGATTATTATGAAAAAGTTAGTTTTAGCAGCTGGTTTATTTATCGCATTCGCTGCCAATGCACAATACAGACAGGAAGGTTTCAGAAATGATAAAGTAGAATATCGTCAAAACGATTTCGGAAGGCTGAAATTATCTCCTCGACAAGAAAGAGAGATCTTTTCTTTATCAAAACAAAGACTGACCGCAAGAGAATACGACGCGAAACTGAGAAGAATTCTTTCAAGAGAACAGTATGCACAATATCAGAGAGGAGATTTTCACAAAGGCAGAAATGTCGCCATGAACAAGCCTTTTAGAAGATAAAAATTGAAACCCGGAGAATTTTTTTTTCGGGTTTTCTATTGCTAAAAAAATGAACATGCAAAATTTTTCTGTAACATATTTCGGATTGTTATACTTACTTGATAAATAACAATTTAAAAATATTCATATGAAAACTACTTTAAAAAATCGATACGCGATCACCAACAAGATTTTAATTGTATTGGTATCATCAGTTTTTGGCTATAACCTTTACCAGGCCATCATAAACCCTGAAAAAGCTCATCTTCTATTGAGTATTATTTTAGTTGCTTTCACTTACATTGCTGTAGAAAAATACGGAACAAATGGGGAGAAGAAAAAAGAGTAGTTATAAAATCATACATTTAAAATATAATCCCGAAGCAGCTTTGTTTCGGGTTTGTTTTATAGAAGAAATGTGAGATTTTTTACTTCATTTTATGGTTTATTTTAGATAATTAATGAACAGTATTACAATCAGTTCCAATATTAAGATTATCATTAAAAACCCTACAGGTTTTCCCAAGAAAATCCCTCTGAACAGCTTTACAACTCCCAAAAGAAAAATAGAAATCATGAAATAAAAAGTTGTTTTTGAAACTCTTTCCTTGAATAATTTTAGAGTGAAGATAGAAGCGTAAAGTCCGAAGACCAGAATTAAATAGAATTTGAGAAAATGAGGTCCTTTCAAAGAAATCGGATCCAAAGTATGGTTGATTTCAATAAGCCATATCAGACTTATTATCATTGGAATTGTGTGGATAAGAATTTTTTTCATTTGTCCAGTATTTTGGTTTAATCTCCTCCGCCTCCGCAACCACCGCATCCACTTCCGCAGGAACTGCTGCAACTGGAACCTCCGTCGCCGTGAGAACTGTCGCTTCCGCAGGTGTAAAAAAATCCGCCATCACTTCCGTTATCATTATTGCTTTTATTGGATTCATTATTTGTTCTGAATGCTTTTATAATGACTACAATCAGCACGAAGATCAAAATAAGAGTCAAGAATATTCCCCAACCTCCGTTATTGTTTTCCGTACAGGAATAAATCATCAAAGAACTGCTTAAAAGAAGAAAAATTTTAACAAAAGGCAATATTTTTTTCTTTTTTGAAGGAATTTGAGTCGGTTTCCAGATATCTTCCGGAGGTTGTTGCTGAAATGTTTCCTGATAATTTTTCAAAGTATCTTCAAGCCAGTTTTCATGTTTGATTTTTTCTACAAACCCTCCTTTTGAAGGATGATGATGAAGCTTTTGCTGCAAGATGTTGGAGCAAAATTCTTCCCAATAATTTTGAGTGTAAATCAAATGCATATGCCAAACTTTGTCTACAATTTCACTTGGTGAAGCTCCATTGGGTAAAGTACAACACAGATAAACGAATTTTTTGTACTCTTCTATTGCTTTTGCCGTAAAATTTTCTGTCCAGTTTTCTTCTTTTGCCAATTTTTTTGAAAAAGGAAAATCAGCATTCAGACTATCTAATGAAAAACTTTGAAGTCTGTTCCAAAGTGGATCATTCTGTAATAAGATTTTTGTTTCCATTGTTTTAACTTTTAGTTTCTATTCAAATTTCTATTGATTTTAGAATATAAAAGTCTCGCAATAGTATTTTTTAGTTTTAAAAAAATCTTATATTAGTCTTACAAATTAAAATATAGATGAAAAAGGAAGATGTTCTGCATTTAGAGAAATTAATGAATTTCTTAAGTCTGCATTTTTTGAAGAAAAATCATTGGGAAGATGTTTCAAAAACAGAATGGTCATATATCGTTGCTGAGCTTAATGATTTAATCATCAACGATCATCAGCAAAAAGGAATAAAAAAAGAGCCCGATCTCTTAGGCTCCAATTACTTATATGAACATCTGATCATCAATAAATTAAAAAAATATTATCAGAACGAAAATGCTGTTTTAAGCAAACCCAATCTGGCAAAATTAAGTCTGATTGTCAAATCTTTAGGATATTCCAATTATATCGAATTTATCAATTCCAATACAGAATCATTCAATTTTAATGATTTGAGAATTAATATGGATAACGTAAAACAGAATACAGATTTGCTTGACAAACTGGTTGGCTGTTGGTATTCCTACAACAGAAATCTTCCGGATAATCCTTTGCAGGCCAAAGAAGACCGAATCTGGCGTTCCGCAACAGAAATCTACAAATCTGAGACTTCCGGTGAATATTTCATCGAAAGAAGCGGTGGTGACCGTCATAAATATTTCGGGAAAGTGACTGCCTATTCAGATTATGTTTTCATCATCATGAACAGCAATACATTTATTCGCCAGAGACATTTTATCTCAAAAATAAAAGATATCAAGGAAAAGCTTAAAAATCCAGAATACAAGCTCCATGAATTGCATTTTATAAGTACGTGTATTAGTTTTAATCAAGAGCCGATCGCCCTGTTCGAGATCTTCCAGAAGGCAGACCGAAAAACATTTATTCCCGATTCCATAAGCTACCCTATTGACAGCGACGAGATTCCAAAATCAATTGTAAAACAACTTGAAGATACAGAAGCTAACAGAATTGATTATAAATAATTATGTGTTGATGGCTTGTATTTGATGGTTGATAGACTTGAGTTCTTAGCTTACCAGCCAATCTTTAAAATCTTTCACGCGATCCCGGCTGACAGTGATTTCTTCCGCCGGCTGAAACTCCAGTTCGACTTTATAATTCGGTGAAGTATGAATATTTTTGATATAATCCGAATTGATAATAAACTGTCTGTTTGCCCGGAAAAACTTTTTTACATCCAAGACATCTTCCAGCTCATCCAATGTGAAATCCGAAGGAAATGTTCTTTCCTGAGTCTGCAGGTAAACAATTTTATTTTCACTGAAAAAACAGCTTACTTCATGAGTCTGAACAATTTTCAGATTATATCCTATTTTCACCAGAATTCTGGAAAGGGTTGTTTTTTCCTTTTTAATTAACTGCTTAATTTCCTGAGAACTGACAGAATTTTCTGAAGGTAAAAATGATTTAAACTTCTCAATTGCCGCCGCCAGATCTTCATCTAAAATGGGTTTTAACAGATAATCAATGCTGTTTAATTTAAAAGCTTTTAAAGTATACTGATCAAAAGCAGTCGTATAGATAATGAAACCTTTTGTAGGCACTTTTTCGAAAATATCGAAAGATAAACCGTCTCCCAAAACGATATCCGAAAAAATAAGCTGTGGGTGCTCGTTGTTGGAGAACCACTCTACTCCTTCTTCTACCGATTCTATTTTTGCAACAATTTCAATATCAGGAAACTCGCTAAGCATTCTTTCTATTTTCCTTGAAGCTGGTTTTTCATCTTCTATAATGACTGTTTTTATCATCAATTATCAGTTTTTAAATGTAAAATTCAGAAATAAAAATACTCAAAAGTTATCAGCTTTTAAAATCTAAATCTTTATTTTGCTTTTCTCATTTCCCTTTCAATCACATCTCTTTCCCAGTCGGAATCCAGAACAAATAATTTTACGGCTTTTACGGTAAGGATAATTCCCCAGATTGTCAGAATGATCGATCCGTCCCAAAGTGAAAAATCGAAGGCCCCTTTTTCATAAAAATCATCCGCAAAAATAATCACTGCAACGATGCCAAACCATAAAAGGCTTTTGTAAAATTTCTTTAAATCGTTTACTCTTTGTTGTGCCTGATTGTAGTCCATTGTATTAATTTTTAAAAAGTTATTATTTATTGATTAAAGTGTTTTTGAGTTTTTTCTTTCCTCCTCCATCAGTTCTCTGATCTTTCTTTCTTCCCAAGATTTCCCGATTCCGAAAGTAGTCACTCCATGTGCAATTAGACCAATTCCCCATCCTAACATCGGCCAGAAAAACCATAAATGATCCGGAGAAGTTAAAAGATTTAAAACCAATAAAAAAGGAATTACCAAACAGTAAGACGTCAGATTACCATAAAATCCTTTCAGTTCTTTTACTCTTCTGGTAGCTTTTCTGTATGCTAATTCTTCGTTGTTTGTATAGGTTTCCATTGTATTTATTTTTAAAAGGTTAAGTTGTTTGTTTTTGTTGATACAAATGTATGGCAAGACATTCCCCCAAATCAATTTTATATTACCGAACCGTAGAATATGGATACTGAATTGTAAAAATCCCGACTCAATGGAGAATCGGGATTTTTGGTTTTTTTTAATTTAATCAATTTGTCATTCAAAACGAAGCGGCAGTGTAGTGAAGAATCTATTATTTGTATTTAAATAGATTTCCCTGACATTGTATTATTTTTCGCGCAGATATAGCAGATTGCACAGATGTTTGAGGCTATTTTTGACTTCATTAATAAACAAAAGGAATTAACTTCTTCGTTTTCCTTCTGTATTCCAAATATTCTTCTCCGAATTGTTCAACCAAGGCACGTTCTTCAACTGTAATTCTGTAACTGAAAGCAATAAACGGCGGGACAAAAGCCAAAACCAATGACAGCCAATTGTTTAGATATAATCCTAGCCCGAGAGAAGTCAATAAAGAAAAAGCGTACGACGGATGTCTCAGATATTTGTAAAAACCTTCTTTTTTTATTTGATGATTTTCACGAATCGTGACATCAACCGTAAAATATTTTCCTAAAGATTTGATTATAATAAACCTTAAGACAATCCCTATATAGATAAAAATCACCCCCAGATAATAGATCCAGACCTCATTTGAAATGGGAAACTTTATAAGATAGGAAACTGTAACCGAGCTTGCAACTGAAAAAGGAATGGCCAACCACAGGAGATTTAAGGTAGATTTATCCTTGCCTTTTTTATCTTTTGGGTTGGATTTCAATATGTTTTTATAAAGAATTTCACTGAGAAACCATGCAAACATGGAAACTGTAAAGATAATTTGTAATGTTTTCATCGCTGATATTTTAAAAGTAAAAAGGCTAAAATGATCGGTATTTTTCATCTCAGCCCAATTGTTTTTACTGTTGTTTTTCTTTTTCCATCAGTTCTTTGATTTTTTTCTCTTCCCAGTTACTTCCCAGCATAAAACCCGGAATAAATGTTCTCATTGCATGAATAACAACCGCAATTCCCCAAAACAACGGAAGCGAAAAATATTTCAGCTGCCAGATGGTTTCACCAGGCTTTAATTCTCTGAAATTCAAGAATAAAATAAAAATATTGACCACAATATAGATGAAAACAAAAATGTAGAATTGTTTAATCCTTTTTACCTGTCTTTCTGCCTCTTTGTATCTGATATCGTCTTTACTGATATTTTCCATGTTATTATCGTTTTATTGTTTGTTTCGTTTTTCTAAAATTTCTCTTATTTTTCTTTCTTCCCAGTTTTTACCGATCGCAAAAACGCTCATTCCGTGTGCTACGACCCCTATTCCCCAGCCCAGCATCGGGAAAAAGAACCAGATGTTATCAGGACTTGTTATCAAATTAATGATAATTAAAAAAGGGATGACAATGCAGTATGAAATTAAGTTCCCATAGAAACTTTTGATCTCTTTTACCCTCTTCTGTGCTCTTTCGTAAGCTTTATCTTTATCATCAGTTATATCACTTACCACATTAGGCTTAACCGATAATATCGGAAGCTTTACTTTAAAATAATCTTCAGATTTTTCGATGAAAACATTGCGTTTCGTCAGCAAAGAATACCGCTGAACAATATTGGCCAAACCGATTCCCGAACTTTCTTTGATCTGTTCCCTCACCTGAAGATTATTTTCAATACACAACGTATCATTTTCAGAGAAAATTCTAATGAATAAAGGTTTTGCAGAGGTTGCAAAATTATGCTTAATACAGTTTTCCAAAAGCAACTGCAACGAAAGCGGAACCACAAACCTACGCAAATCTTCTTTTTCAACATCAAAAATAAAATCAACGCTATCCTCAAATCTTGTTTTCAAAAGATCACAATACGTTTTCGCAAATTCTAATTCATCCTCCACCGTTACCAGTTCTTTGTCTTTCTGTTCCAAAACATACCGATAAATCTTCGACATCGAAGCAGTAAACTTCTGTGCCTGTTTCGGATTTTCGTCGATTAGGGAGCTTAAAACATTTAATGAATTAAACAAAAAATGTGGATCCAACTGATTTTTTAAGCTTTCAAACTGAGCGTTTGCCGATTTTGCGATTAATTTCTGTTCTACCACTTCTTTCTTGGAAGTCTTTTTCAGCTCTTCCATAAAACCTCTGGCATGCAGGAAGGCCGAAATCAGAAGCGCAATATTAATCGTGAACCAGTTGATATAATTATATTTTCCTGAAAAATATTCCTCTGTGGTTGCACTTTTCTGGAAAACCACAAAATTCATATAATTACAGAAATAGACCAGAATGAAATTAGCAATCAGAATAGAAATAATGCTTATTACCGCTCTTTTTGTTGTCGCTTCAGACCAGGGAAACTTTTTATTGAGAAAATCATTAATCAAACCGTTTCCTATTCCCAACAAAAAAGAATACATAAACGATATGAGGATGGTAAGCATAAAATTGTCCAGCGTTTTCTCTTCCGTAAAAACAAAAAAGAAAAACAGGGAGGTCGCCAGCGAAATCCAGCATAAAGTAATAAAGTTCTTTCGTTTCATGATCTATTTTCTTGGTCCAAAATTAGTCGATCTTAAAAGTATTAAAAATTATTTCTTGCCGAACCGTTATTTTTTGTAACTGAACTGCACGAAAAAACCTCCACATTCAGGAAGGTTTTATAAAATGGTATTGATTATTTAGCCGGAGTCTGGCTTAAAAAGTATTCAGCTTCCGATTTTCCCCAATTTGGATCTACAGCCGTTTTTGGTTTAAAAGCATTGAATTTTTCTAACGCAGTTTTGAACTGTTCCAAACCTTTTGTTTTGCTTCCCCCGTATTGTTCCGGAGTGAAATACGTGTCTTCTGCCTTAATTAAAGCTACTCTCGGGTTGCCAGGATCAAGAGTTTCCGCTTTTTTAAGCTCTTCCATTGCTTTCATTCCGTCTGTCATATATCTTTCTGCCGGATTTTTCATCATTTTCAAAGAATACGACATTTTTCTCAATAAATGGATTTCTGAATTATCTTTTCCTGCAATACTTTCTGCCTGATCAAGATATTTATCTGCCGCATTTGCCTGTACAGAAAGCTCGCTCATTTTTCCGTCTCTCATTTGCATTCTTCCTTTCTGAATGTAAGCTAAAGCTGCATAATAGGAAGGCTGCCATTGTTGGGTTTCTTTTTTCCCGATTCTGTCGAAATCATTGGCCAAAGTCTGGAATTTGTCCAAAGATTGGCAGGCTTCCAGCTTTCCGATTTTTTCTGTCATTATTTTTTCATACTGACTTTGTGCAAAAGCAGTTAAGCTCAGCATACTTAAAGCAAAACTTAAAATTAATTTTTTCATGATTTTTAAAATTTTTATTGTTGATATTTTATTATTGAACTTGATTCAACACAAAGTTCGCTAAGATTACAAATGTGACTATTTTTTTTAACCTTCTCTTTTGGTCCCGTCAAATTTGCGATTTGTAATTTAAACAATTATTCATTTAAAGATTATTATTAATCGCATCCTGAGTCTTATCAACCCCGAAACTGATGAAAGCCCCAACAAAAACAAAAGTATTCACAGGTGGAACCACTGCCGAATTCCTTGCCCCATCCATTGAAAAATTATAACCGTACACATTTTTTGATCCTAAAATATTGGAAACACTTAAAACCAAAACCGTAAATGCTTTTGCATCTTTTTTACCTAAATTCGGAAGATAATTCACACTGAAATTCAATGCATTGTAATCTCTTAAACTCCCTTCTTTTCTGACGTAATATTGAGATTCTTCGTTAGTTGCAATATCATAATAAGGACGACCTTTTGCATACGTATAGGAAAGATTGAATCCTGTTTTCCATTTCGGAACAAATCTTTTGGCGACCGCTGAAATTGTATGTTCTGAAGCGAAATTCGGCTTTAAGCTTACCGGATAATTCATAAAATCTCTTTTTGAATCTAAAAACGAATAGCTGATCCAATAATCGATATTTTCAAACGTTTTTTTGTCTCTCCAGAATAGCTCTGCTCCTTTCGCATAACCGTAACCGTTGTTGTTATCGGCGGTCTGTACATATTGATTTTGGCCATCAACGTAAGGAAGGTTTTTCACTTTCAATAAATCATCATACTTTTTGTAAAATGCTTCTAGCCTCAAACTTCTCCCATCCGTTGCTCTCTGAATCTGGAAAATATAATGCTGTGACTGCTGAAAATCCAGATTTGCGGGACCATTGATATATCTGCTTTCTGGATTTTGATAGAAAAGTCCGTAAGCGAATGAGGTTGTCCAATCTTTTGCTAAACGGTAAGCTAAAGCAAAACGGGGAGCGATATTGCTTTTTCCAAGGTAAGAAGAATGCTCTGCTCTCACCCCGATTTTTGCTGATAATTGATTGCTGAAACCTAAATCTGTTTCTACAAAAGCCGAAGAAATCAAGTCTTTATAATGTTTGTTCACAAAATCGTTGAAGTTAAGTTTTTCGCTGGTGCTATTCAGTTCAAAACCGCCTCGCAATGCACTGATTTTATTTATTTTTCTTTCTAAAACCGCTTTGAAATTGATATAATTTCCGTCTGACAGCAATTTTGTATTTCCTGTTTCCAAATCATTCTTCTGTGTCGAAAAATCAAGATCCGACCTGTTGAAAGAATAGGAAGTTCCTGCATTTAGTAAATATTTTCCGAATTTTTGCTTAAAGGATACATTATGATAGGTGTTTTTTCCTTTTAAATTAACCGAAGAAAAATCATTTTCAGGTTCCAGGCTTGGCACTTTTACTCCCATTCTGTTGGAATCGTACATTCCATAGTATTTGAAGAAACCGCCGGATTTTGTTTTAATTCTGAAATTAAAATCTGCATTCAAACCTTGTGGTGCCTCCGAGAAATTTGTATTAAAATTAAAAACTTCCTGCATCAATTTTAAGTTGGAATAGCCCAAAGTAGCTCCAAAAGATGAATTCTTATTATCACTTAATTTCTGAAATCCAGCATTTAAAAATATCGGAGAAAATCCTAAATCATAAGAACTTTGGTCCGGAAGATCAACACTTTCCAGCATCAGTGCGCCCGAAAGAGCCTGTCCGTACAATGCAGAATATCCGCCACTTGAAAATATATTTCCTTTAAAAAGCGAAGTATTGAAACGGTCTCTCCCTGCAATCCCGGGAACTGAATTTGAGAAATAATTATTTATTAAACTTCCATCCATAAAGATTTTAGATTCTGTCCCGGTCCCGCCCCGGATGAAAAGCCCCTCCGTTTCGCCTACTTTCTGAACTCCGGGAAGATAGGTTAATGCCGATGAAATCTGTCCGTCTGCTCCGGCAGTTGTATAAATGTCAATCGGTGTCAATAAAGCGGTTGCTCTTTTCCTGTCACTCGCTTCGATCGAACCTGCGGAAACGACTACGGCATCGATTTCATTGATCTGTTCTTTTAATTCTGTATTTACAGAAACTTCCTGGCTTTCGATGACAACAGGTTTTTCAACATCGATATATTTTGGATGCGTGAAGGTCAAGGATTTATTTCCTTTTTCTGATGTTTCGAAAGAGAAATTCCCATTCGCATCGGTTGTTGCTCCATCGTAAGTATCTTTTAATGTAACATTTACCTCTCCTACCCCTTTATTTCTGTAAGTCACTTTCCCTGAGATCTTTGTCTGTGCAAAACTCAGTGCAAATGATAAAAAAGTAGTTAGAAATAGTAATTTTGTTTTCATAGTTTTTTTATTTCGATTCAAAAGTAGAATGAATTTTTGAAGCCGATAAATTTTTGTTGCTGAGTTGTAGATTTTAGATTCTGAGTCGTAATTTTTTGTTTTTTTTGATTAAAAAGGACTGTCATTCTGAACATAGACTGAAGTCTACGAACGGAGTTCAGAAATGTAGTGAAGAATCTCTGTTAGCAAAAAATAGATTCTTCCTTCGTCAGAATGACAAGCATAATATTTTAACTTTTAACCACCCGTCAAAAATTCTTACGAATTTTCATCATGTCTTATTGATTTTTAATTAATTGGAATACAGAAATCTACGGCCATTTTTCCTTCGGGATGTTCTTTGAAATTAGTGTGATAAATTTCAAATGGAAAGGCTTTCCGAACTGAATAATTATTTTCTTTCATCCATAAAAAAAGAGAAACCCAGCATTGCTCGAAATCACTTAAGGTGACTTCACCGCTTCCGATGATGAATTTTCCGGCTTCTATAATTTCGGGAAAAACTTCGCCCTGCTGTCGTTTTAAAGGTTCATCCAAAAGCATACAGGCATGAATCCTTACTTTGTCCGGTGGCGTAACTTTAAAGCTGTCATGGTAAACAGAAATCATTTTCACATTCTCTCCTGGAAATAAATTTTCCGTTTTGGCCCAATCAACCAGCGTGTTGAAAGAAGATTCCACATTGGCAATTCCTAAGCTCATTACGGCAGCCAGATTCATTTCGGGAAGTGCTGTTACTTTGATTTTTAAATGCATATTTGTCCAGTTTAATAGGTTTTCAATATTGCAAATGTATTGGTCGAAAACCGTATCGATTTGTCCGTTCTTGCTTTGTTTGGCCTGGATCTTATGAAAATTTTCAGGAGCCAATTTACGAAATTCCGAGGGTGACTTTCCGTAATATTTTTTGAAGGTTTTATTAAAACCCGAATGATTGGAAAAACCGAACTGATGATAAATATCTTTTATACTTAAATTCTTTCTTAAAGCTAAATAAAAGGCACTTTTTTCGATCCTTTTCCTGATAATATAGTTCTGTAAAGTTTCCCCGACAATCAGCCTGAAAATCCTGTGAAAATGAAAAGGTGAATACGCTGCGATCTCTGCAACTTTTTCTAAGGAAAGTTCCGCATCAAGATTATTATCAATGTATTGAATCGCTTTTATTATTCTTTTTTTGTATTCTTCCAATGGTAAAAAGTGTTTGGTACAAAGATATTCAGTCCGGAGGAAAGAAATTTGCCATTTATTGCTATTCTGAAAAAACTGACAGAATCATAAAGTGTTTCGGAAAATCTTTTTTAAATTTAACATACAATCACTTTAAATCATTTAAAAATGAAAAGCAAAACATTAGCATTATTGGCGGGATGTTCTTTTTTAGCAGCTTCATGCTGTACTACAAAGACGTATTCTGTAAACGCCAAAAGCAACACACAAACAGGCGGAACGGCAAAGTTTACTCAGAAAGGGGACGATGTTACGATGAAACTGGAAGTAACGAATCTTACACCGGGAATCCATGCGGTACACATTCACGAAAAGGGTGACTGCTCGGCAGCAGACGGAACCTCAACCGGAGGACACTGGAATCCATCTAAGAACGACCATGGAAAATGGGGAGCCGAACATTTCCACATGGGTGATATCGGAAACCTGGTGGCCGATCAGAATGGTGTAGCCACTTTAACATTCAAGACTGATAAATGGTGCCTTGGGTGTACGGATGAATCTAAAAACATTATCGGAAAAGGACTTATCGTACATGCTGCGGCAGACGATTTTCATACTCAGCCGACTGGAAATGCCGGAGGAAGAGTGGGATGTGTGGAGATTAAATAATTTGGATTATTTCAATAAAAATGCGGGCTGAATCTTCGATTCAGCCCGCATTTTTTATTTATTTTTTTAAGACTTTACACTCATGTCTGCAATAATATTCATTGCCTCCTGAAGGTAAAGATCTTTTTTAAGATTTTTGATCCAGATTTCAGATTTTTTCTTGAAAGCTTCGTCTTTTTTCTCTCTTTCTATTTCGCTTTGATACATCGAGAACTGAAGTCCGTTTTCAAACTTAGTTAAAGATTTGAACTTCTCGATCTGTATTTTTCTTTGCTTCATTAGGTCATTAAACTTATTGATATTAAGTGTAATCGTCTCTTCTTTATCCAATTGTTCTCTCCATTGTGCAGATTCCAACAATAATTGGTATTTCGCATTTTTAGCCATTCTGTCTGCACTTGCTTTTTCTAAAGCCTGGATATTGAAAATATTCAGTTTCTGGAAATTTGCTGTAGGAATTTTGTCCCAAGCCAATGCAAAGTCGTCATATCTTTCACCCACCTCGGCATATGTGAAGAAATCTTTCATCTGGATGTCAGAAACGATCCCTTTTCTTTGGTTAGATTCCCCTGTTATTCTGTAAAACTTCTGAATCGTAAGTTTTAAAGACCCGAAATCATCTTCTGTATTTAAGAATCTGTTCAAATCAACAAAAGTCTGAACCGTTCCTTTTCCGAAAGACTGTGGTGAACCTACGATGATGGCTCTACCGTAGTCCTGCATGGCACCAGCGAGAATTTCTGAAGCGGAAGCGGAAAGCTCGTTCTGCATGATTACTAAAGGACCCGTCCAGATCGGAGTTTCCTGCTTATTTTTAAGAGTCTGAATTTTCCCGTTTCCGTCTTTCACCTGAACATAAGGTCCTGCATTCATGAACAATCCCATGATGTCACCAACCTCTGTTAATGAACCTCCTCCGTTATTTCTTAAATCTAAAACAATGCCTTCAATTCCCTGAGCTTTAAGCTTTATGATTTCATTTTTGATGTCATCAGAAGCATTTCTTCCTTTTTCATCTTCAAAATCTGCGTTGAAGCTTGGTAAATTGATGAAACCATATTTCTTACCATTTTGAGAATTCACCACAATACTTCTGGCGAAAGTATCTTCAATAGCAACCTCTTCACGGATCATAGTAACATCTTTGATCGTCCCGTCTTTTTTCTGAACCGTTAAAGTAACCGGAGTTCCTTTTTCACCTCTGATCAAACGAACTGCCTCGTCAGAAAGCATGCCTACAACGTTTACAGCGTCTTCCTTCGGTTTAGATTTAACCTTTAAAATTTTATCTCCTTCAGAAAGCTGCTTCGATTTCCACGCCGGAGCACCGATGGTAAGAGCGCCTAAATAAAGGTTTCCTTTTTTCTCCTGAATAATTGCCCCGATTCCGATTACTTTTCCTTTGAATTGTGTATCAAAATCATCTTTATCTTTTGGAGAATAATAGTTGGTATGCGGATCGAAAACTTCAGTATAAGCATTCATGTACACCGTAAACCAATCCATTTTCTTTCTCTTTTTAAATCTCGTAAATGTTTCTTTTACAAGATCTTTCACCTCATCGGTTGCTTTTTTAAGCTTTTGATCAGGGTTAAGAGGCTGATATTTAATCGTATCCTTTAAATTGTATTTCTGAACAGAATCTTTTTTCTCTTTCTGAGCTTCTTCTTTGCTGTTCATCGATTCAATTTCCTGAAGGATATTGTATTTGATGAATTTTTTCCATTCGTTGTACTGTTCTTGCTTGTTGACAGGTACTTTTTTCAGTTTCGGCTCAAGTGTAAGCGTCTCATCTTCCTGAAGATTGATTGGCTTGCTGAAGATATCCTGAGTAATTTTATCGATTTCATCTACTCTTTGGTACAACCTGTCGATTGTAAGTTTATAAAATTGAAGATCTCCCTGATTGATATAATCATCAAGCTTCGTTTCATGTTTGCCAAACTCATCCATATCCGACTGTAGAAAATATCTTTTCCCCGGATCTACCAATTCGAAATAATGCTTGTAAACATCTTTAGAATACGCATCATTAATAGGTTTTGGGCTGTAGTGTAAGTAAGAAAGTGTATTTTTCACGCTCACCATTATCGTCTGCATCTTTTCGTCATCATTTTTAGGCGAGTTGAAACAAAACATTAGACTTGTTAATGGAATTAGGAGTAAAAATTTATTTAGCTTAAAATTTTTCCACATAAATCTGTAATGTATTTTTATTATTTTTTTTAAAGGATTTTAAATTAGTAGTCATTTTTAATTTCCTGTTACAAACTATCAAATTTAATACCTTATTTGTAAATATCCGTTAGATTTGAGCACAAATTTAGTATTATAAAACAATCATCATTATATTTATTTTCCATCTTAAGTTTTTTTTAATTAAAATTTCGGATAAAATTCTTTTGCCTGAGAATTACATCATCTTATTTTCTGTTTTGTGACTTTGTTATTTGCGATTAAGATTATTTATTTTTAGAACAGATGGCTCACATAAATTTGCTATATTATTAACCATAATTATTTTTTCCATTTATTAACATCAAACATCAACTTATTAATTATCATTTTACAATTTAAAAAAGCGATGCATTCATATTTTTAATAAATTTATATATACTAATTATTGATAGCTTTCGGAATCTACATGTAGACCGGAATCTATTGAATAATTCAGCGTAAATAAAAATACTAACCATGCTCGTTAAAAAAAATCTTTCGCTAAAAGACATTTATAAATTCGCCGGCCAGCACCTTTTATGGCTTTTTCCTTGGATGCTATCGGTGACAGCTTTGTATTATTTTACACACTGGAAATTCATTACCATTCCCTGGCTTCCGCTTTCATTGATTGGTACTGCGGTGGCTTTTTATGTTGGTTTTAAAAATAATCAATCTTACGACAGACTCTGGGAGGCCAGAAAAATCTGGGGAGCTATGGTAAATAACAGCCGGAAACTAAGCACGATGGTGAAGAATATAAAGGGAGAAAATTCCGTTTCTGATGAAAGTACCGACAACATCCGGAAAAAGATTATCCACAATCACATTGTTTATCTCTATCAGCTGCGGGAACAGCTTTTAAGACCGGTTCGATGGGAACATGTGAGTCTGTACGGAGCTTTTGGTTTTTATAATCAAAAAAGAAGGGACAGAATATTTAAGGATTTTGAAAATGAATTAAAAGAAATTCATTATCTCCGATATATTTCCAAAGAAGAAATACAGGAACTGCAGCAGTTTAATAATCCTGCAACACAGCTTTTGGATCAGCAGACACAGCTTATACAAAAACTTCTGGATCAGCATTCAATTAATTATATGCAGCAAATCGAGCTGCAGGCTTCTATCAATAGCTTTTATGATGAGCAAGGAAGAGCAGAGCGAATTAAAAACTTTCCGTTTCCAAGGAAATACGCCAGCTTCAGCTTTGTTTTCGTCTGTATATTTGTGTTTCTCTTACCTTTCGGAATTGTTGGTGAATTTGCTAAATTAGGTGATGAGATGATTTGGTTAAGCATTCCTGTGGGCGTTATTGTAGGATTTATCTACGTGGTTATGGAGCTTATCGGTGATTATTCTGAAAATCCTTTTGAAGGCTTACAAAATGATATTCCGATGCTTTCCATTTGCAGAACCATTGAAATTGATCTGCTCCAGATGATGGGTGAAAAAGATATTCCCAAACCTATTCAGCCTAAAAATAATATTTTACTGTAAATCTCTATTACCATGGAAGACTTCGTTGAAATCTATCTGAAATCTTTACAATCTTTTTGTCCGGAACTTAAAGATCAGGAGCTGGATTTATTTGCTTCTAAACTTAATTTTTTGGAGCTCAAGAAGAAAGATATTTTTCTGGAATCAGGGAAGGTTCAGAAAATGCTCGGTTTTATTGCTAAAGGACTGGTCCGTTCTTTTTATATCGACCGTCATGGGAATGAAATTACGGTCGGATTCTATGCCGAACAGGATTATGCAACCCATTATCCCGCATTTGTTTTTCAAAAACCCAGCCACTATACCATACAGTGTCTGGAGCCTACTACTTTTGCCTGTCTGTCTTACGATGATATTCAATCCATGTATCAGCAATCCCACAATATCGAAAAATACGGACGATTGGTTGCCGAAGAAATTTTAATAAGACAACAGGAACGCATCGAAAGCTTTATTTTTCAGTCTGCAGAAGAGCGTTACCTGCATTTTATAAAACATCATCCGGGTATCTTCAACAGAATTTCTTTATCCCATCTCTGCAGTTTCTTAGGGATTGAAAGACAAACTCTTACCCGAATCCGTCAAAAATTAGCCCATAAGTAATTTTTGACACATTTGTGTCAGGTACAGTGTCTTTTTCTTTGGCAACTTTGCAGTATAAAATTAACAACTGCAAGGATTTACATTTTAAAACAACTTAAAAAATCATTAAAAGTTGAATTTAAAAATGTCTCTTGCTAAAAATAAAAACATCATGACACATCAAAAACATTTAAGCTCAACATCAGCTTATTACAATCCGGAAAAAGGTTTCAGAATTCACCTTTTGGTTTTCTTATTAGCAACACCATTGATCTGGCTGATCTGGTATTTAACAGACAGAACATACATCTGGCCGCTTTGGTCTACTCCAGCTTGGATGATTGGAGTTATTTTCCATTTTTTAGGAATTTATTTTTTCAAAAATTTAAAAAACAAGAAATAATGGAAACTCAGGAAAAAACATTCAGAAGAGTTGTGACAGGTCACGATTCTGAAGGCAAAGCGATTATTATTAATGATTCTTCAACTATAAATTCACATTTGGTGGGAGGAAAAGGTGGCCCAACATTTTTTGAGGTTTGGCATACGGTAGAAACTCCGGTTTTGATTCATCCGCAACCCGATGAAATCGATGAAGCCCATTTAATCTTACCTCCACCCAAAAACGGAACAAGAATAAGAGTGATAGAATTTCCACCCGAAGGCGATGAAATCAGAAATTTAACGGAAAAAGAAGCCGCAGAAAAATTCAAATCTATGGGAGACGAAAAGGCTTCAACTTCATCCGAAGGTGCTCCACATCCATTGATGCACCGCACAGAAACTTTGGATTACGGAATTGTTTTGGAAGGCGAAATCACCATGATTTTAGATCAAGAAGAAACGACCATAAAAGCGGGAGATATTGTGATTCAGGTTGGAACCAATCACGCTTGGGCCAACAGATCAGGGAAAATCTGCCGAATGGCTTTTGTACTGATTGACGGGCAGTTTACAAACGATTTTAACCTTAAAAACTAAAAATCATGCGTTTACAACCACTACCTCCGGAAAGTCTGAATTCAGAATTGCGATTTGTGCATGATGAAATTTCAAATTTAATTACCAAAAGTCAGGGGCAAGCCTCTATGATGAATGAAGAAGGGGCTTTATTAGGACCATTTCCTGCGATGTTACACTTTCCGCAATTTGGAATTCCGGCCTTAAGTTTCATCAGAACACTCGATACATTTGCGACATTAGATAAAAAAGTCCGTGAAGTTGCCATTTTAACGGTTGGAAGTACATTCGGAGCCCGTTTTGAACTGTATGTTCATGAAATTATGGCTGAAGCATTTGGCTTTTCTAAAAATCAGGTCGCTTCACTTTCTTCGGGAATTCGTCCGGAAGGATTGAATGAACAGGAAACCATTACTTATGATATTGCTCATACTTTAACCCACGGAAAAATTGTTTCCAACTCAACTTACAAATATGCTGTTGATATTTTAGGAAAAGAAGCGGTTGGAGAACTTTTTTTTCTGATTGGAAGCTACACTTTTATAGCCATGATTCTCAATGGATTTGATATTCCCGCTCCTGAAAATAATGGTGAGTAAATGTGATCTTCATCACACATTTTTAGTGAGTTTACTCCTTCGTTTATAAGCTTTTACAGAAGTAATTTTGTCTTATCAATCAGAAGATTAGATCACAACAGTAACATAAAAAATAAAAACAAAATGGAATACAGAAAATTAGGAGACACAGATCTCGAATTATCAGCAATTACTTACGGAAGTTTTGCGATCGGTGGAACAATGTGGGGCGGAACCGAAGAAAATGAAGCCCAAAATGCCATCAGAGTATCTATTGATCTTGGAGTGACAACCATTGATACCGCACCTTTTTACGGACTAGGATTCAGTGAAGAATTAATTGGAAGAACCATTAAAAATATGGATCGTTCGAAAGTTCAGATCCTTACAAAATTTGGAATGGTTTGGGACGGAAGCAATGAAGGAAAAGGAGATTTTATGTGGGATCAGGAAGATAACGGTAAAATTTATCCTTTGTACAAATATGCTTCAAAAGCCAATGTTATTAAAGAAACTGAAGAAAGTTTAAAACGTTTAGGAACAGATTATATCGACCTTTTACAATTGCACTGGCCAGATTCTACCACTCCGATCGATGAAACAATGGAAGCTCTGCAAAGATTGATTGAACAGGGAAAAATTCGTGCTGCAGGAGTAAGCAATTACAATAAAGATCAGATGTTGGAAGCTCAGAAAACCATCAGATTAGCATCTAATCAATTACCTTACAGTATGCTGAACCGTCAGATTGAAAAAGACATAGTTCCTTCCGCGATTGAAAATAATATTGGTATAATTGCTTACAGCCCGTTAGAAAGAGGATTATTAAGCGGAAAATATTTTAAAGGAGAACATTTAAAATCCGACGATCACAGAAACGGCTATTTCGGACAATTTGATCTTGAAAAAGTAAAAGCTTTCCTTAATAAAATAGAACCTTTAGCCCAAGATAAAAATGCAACACTGGCTCAGTTGGTTCTAAGATGGGCAACCCTTCAACCGGGAATTACAGTAGTTCTTGCAGGTGCAAGAAACAGCGAACAAGCCATCAGCAATGCCCAGTCTATGGACATTAATCTTACTCAAGATGAACTTCTTTTCATCAACAAAGAATTAGAAATTCTTTCTTAATACAATAATTTAAAAATAGAAAATGAAAACAATGTTTTTAACGCTGCTTCTCGCAGTGTTCACACTCTTCACGTCTTCATCTTGCGCTGCGGATGACAGTGAAAACACAACAGTACCGCCTCAAACTTATGTATTGGTTCACGGCGCGTGGCAAGCTCCTTACGTTTGGAATACCGTAAAGGCAAACCTTGAAAAACAAGGTCAGAAAGTAATTTTGGTAGAATTGCCGGGACACGGTTCGGACAATACAGCAACACATACTTTAAGTCTGGATGTTTATGCCAATAAAGTAATTGAAGCCATGAACAAAACAAATGAAAAAGTAATCTTAGTTGGTCACAGTATGGCAGGAATGGTGATTTCCAATGTCGCTGAAAAAGTTCCATCAAAAATTAAAAAACTGATTTATATCGGTGCCTTTCTACCGGAATCTGGCCAATCTTTAGGGGAACTGGCACAAATGGATCCGGGCTCTCAGTTGGGAGGATCTTTAGTACAATCTGCAGATCAGTTAACATTTGATGTAAAAAGTGAAAATTTAGTTCATCTTTTCATTAATGATGGTTCACAGGCGGCAAAAGATTTAGTGCTAAACAATTATCGTCCAGAGCCGGCTATTCCGTTGGGGAATAAAGTGACTTTAACTGCTCAAAACTTCGGAAGCGTTCAAAAAGTTTATATTAAAACACTTCAGGATATTGTGATTTCTCCAAATTTCCAAAATCAGATGATCGCAAAAGCGGGAATTTCGAAAGTTTATGAAGTGAATACAAGTCACTCTCCTTTCCTGTCGAAACCGAATGATGTTTCGGATTTATTAATCAAGATCGGGCAATAATTAATCCAATAAAGAGAAGCAACCGATCAAAACTACGGTTGGTTGTTTCTTTTACAATTGAATTAAACGGTTGTTTGTGATTCTCGTCACACGTTTTTAGTGATTCCCGTCCTTTCACAGCAACGCGCACCTCGGTAAATTTGTAATATAAAATTGAATATCAGAAAACTAACTCAAATAATTCAATTTAAAACACATTAATCATTAACTTTTTAAAACCGAAATTATGATTAAAATAATCAAAATCTCACCTCTCCTTTTCTCGTTGTTTTTTCTATTTCTTTTCTCGGGAATATTAAAAGCTCAACACTCAGAAACCATTGGAAAACTGACAAAATTTGAAGTAAAAGCAGAATATCTGGACGAATTTAAAGAAGAATTAAGCTCTTACGTAAAAACTTCAATTTCAAAAGATGGAAACATCATGTCGGAAGCCTATTTTGAAAAAGAAAAACCTTTCGTTTTATGGTTGATCGAACGATGGAAAAATGTGAAAGAATCAGAGATATTTACTCAAGATTCTCAAGCGAAAAAGATCAATTCTTTATCAAAAAAAGCTTTAACGCAGCCTATTACAATCATTAAAGTAAAAGATCTTGAACCACTTTCAAAAGAAGAATGGCGAAGAACTTCGAGAAAAGAAGATCATCAACTCACCATCATGCTGTTTGTAGATGCAAAACCAGGGACGCAACAAAAATTTAAAGATGTTTATCATGTTGCGATGCCTCAATTTCGAAGCGAACCGGGAGTTGTGACTTATCAACTTTCTGAATTTGAAAATGATCCGACAAAATTTGTTACTTATGAAAAATTTCGTGGAGACGATGCATTTCAATATCATCTGAAATTTCCACCTATTCAGCCTGTTATCGATTATTTAAATACAAGTATCAAAGAACAGCCTTTTCAAAAAGGACTTCATAACCTGATTGAATTCGCCCCTTTAACTCGTGAATAAAACAATTTTAATAAAAATAATTAACTCTAAACAAAATGAAAACAATTTACAAAACCTTTTTAGCATCCATCATTGGAATATTTGCTGTCTCAAATCTAAATGCACAAACAAGAATTAAAACAGAAAAAATGAATCAATTAAACCAAGTAAATGAGTTAGAAATCGTTAATCAGCTTTCTTCTCAACCTGCTGTTGTCAACATGCCAGTTTCTCAACTTTTAAATGCTCCCGGAAACGAAGCATTGAGAGATTTTTTCTTCAAACCAGTGAAAGATAAAACCATTTTAAAAGGTAAAAGAATCGCGGTAATTGCAGCCGATGGTTTCGAAGAAATTGAATTATTGGGACCAGTTTGGTACTTCAAACAACTGGGCGCTCAGGTAGATATCGTAGCTCCAAAATTCAATCCAGCTCCTGCAAGATACGGTTTAGTTTATCCTGAAATGTCTAAAACCCATATCATGGCCATTCAATATTTGCAGCCTGTTGGTTGGATTAAATTCGATAAAACTGCCGATCAGATCAAAGTAAATGATTATCACGCTGTATTCATTCCTGGTGGAGCCTGGAATCCAGATAACCTTCGTTATGATAAAGATGTTATTAAATTCCTTCAGGATTTTAATAAATCAGGAAAACTGATCGCTGCGATCTGTCACGCTCCGGTTGTATTGGCTTCTGCCGATATTTTAAAAGGTAGAAAATTAACAGGCTACTGGAATATTCAGGTTGACTTGAAAAATGCCGGTGCAACAGTTGTTGATGAGCCTGTTGTAACAGACGGAAACATTGTTACAAGCCGTCACCCGATCGATGTTGCAGATTTTTCAAGAGCCGTAGAAAATTGGTTGGTGAAAAAATAATGTATTGAGAAAGCGATAAGCTTTTTGTGTGAAGTGTTTATTGGAGAGTAGTTGATTTTACGATTAAAAGTGAATCTTCTACTCTTTTTTGTTTTAAGTTTAATTAATAGATTTTAAAATTTCAGAAATGAATTCTTGACTTAAAAAACTTTTAATTAAATTTGATACGTGTGAATTCTGTTTCTTCAATTTCGCAGATTCAGCATCTAAAATAGAGCAATTTACACGAAATTTTTGTCCAAAATTATACTTTTTATGGAAAGACCACTTATTCTGGTTACTAATGACGACGGAATTACAGCACCGGGTATCAGAAATCTTGTCAGTTTTATGAACGAAATCGGAGAGGTTGTTGTTGTAGCACCCAATTCTCCACAAAGCGGTAAAGGTCATGCCATTACCATCAATTCCACTTTAAGCTACGAAGAAGTTCATCTTGAAGGTCCACAAACCGATTTTTCATGTAGCGGAACTCCCGTAGACTGCGTGAAAATGGCTCTTGATAAAATCTTGCCAAGAAGACCGGATATCGTGGTTTCAGGAATCAATCACGGAGCGAATTCTTCAATTAATGTCATTTATTCAGGAACGATGTCAGCAGCCGTTGAAGCAGGTGTTGAAAACCTTCCTGCTATTGGATTTTCTCTATTGGATTTCAGTTGGGAAGCCGATTTTACTCAGGCTAAGGAACATATTCAGAATATTGTAAGAAGAACATTGGAAAATCCTATGCCTAAAGGAATTGTATTAAATGTAAACATTCCTAAGCTTGCTAAAGAAGACATCAAAGGGGTAAAAGTCTGCAAACAGGCTCATGCAAAATGGGAAGAAAGCTTCGATGAAAGAGTAAATCCTCACGGCAAAAAATACTACTGGCTAACAGGATATTTTAACAATATGGACGATTCTCCGGATGCTGATGAAACCGCTTTAGCCAACGGATACATTTCCATTGTTCCGGTAAAGTTTGATTTAACCGCTTACGAATATATGAACACTTTGGAAGAAGTAATGAATTTTGATTGAAATTAAATATTGAGGCGTAACAATGTTGCGCTTTTTTTATTAAATGTCCTTTTGTCTTGAAACAAAAGAACCAAAAATTCAAGACTTGGAATCTGAATGCTAAAAATTAAAATTTAAACCTAAAATTCCAAAAACTTGCGCGAATTGAACAATAGTTCTTCGATTCAGAATTTATGTCGCTCTTCAAACAGTGGGAATTTCTTAACGGATTAATTTTTAATTTTCTTAACGCTTCAGCTTCCTATGTCAATTTTAGGAGCGCTAATATAGATACTTAAAAACCTGCGCCATCTGCAAAATCAGCGAGAGAGAATCTTTATTAAACTTTTTATAAAAATCCATTATTTTAAAACTTTCATTAAA
Source organism: Chryseobacterium arachidis (assembly GCF_900129245.1). Classification (GTDB taxonomy): domain Bacteria; phylum Bacteroidota; class Bacteroidia; order Flavobacteriales; family Weeksellaceae; genus Chryseobacterium; species Chryseobacterium arachidis. The sequence goes on along the minus strand of NZ_FQUT01000016.1, from coordinate 73,468 downwards.
TCTTTTTCATAATTTTAATTAAAATAATTTACCAAATTATGAGAATAGAATATGATATAAAACTGGGTTTTAAAGACGTCATGTTTCGTCCGAAACGTTCTACTTTAAAATCCCGTTCAGAAGTTGACTTAGAAAGAGAATTTACGTTCAGACATACCCAGAAGAAATGGAGCGGTGTTCCAATTATCGCTGCTAATATGGACACGGTAGGAACATTTGAAATGGCTGTAGAACTGGCTAAGGAAAAAATTATTACCGCTGTTCATAAGCATTATACCATTCAGGAATGGACAGAATTTCTGGATAGCCAGCCTGAAGATATTCATCAATATATCGCATTAAGCACCGGAACAGGAAAAGCAGACGAAGAAAAGATTAAAAATATCCTCGAATTACACCCAAAAATCGAGTTTCTCTGCATAGATGTAGCAAATGGTTATTCCGAGCATTTCGTTGAATTTGTGAAGAAGGCAAGGGCTAATTTTCCCGATAAAATTATTATCGCAGGGAACGTGGTAACAGGGGAAATGGTAGAAGAACTTCTTTTAGTAGGTGCAGATATCATTAAAGTCGGCATTGGTCCCGGTTCTGTCTGTACAACCCGCGTGAAAACAGGTGTCGGTTATCCCCAACTTTCCGCGATTATTGAATGTTCTGATGCTGCCCATGGCTTAGGTGGTCATATCATTGCAGACGGTGGCTGTAAAGTTCCGGGAGATGTGGCAAAAGCTTTTGGCGGAGGTGCAGATTTTGTGATGTTGGGCGGTATGTTTGCCGGACATGACGAAAGCGGAGGCGAAATTGTAGAAGAAAACGGAAAAAAATTCAGACTTTTTTATGGGATGAGTTCAAAAACGGCAATGGATAAACATTCCGGAGGGGTTGCAGAATACAGAGCTTCGGAAGGAAAAACTGTAAAAGTTGCATATAAAGGTCCTGTTTCGGAAACGGTAAAGGATATTTTAGGCGGGGTTCGCTCGACCTGCACGTATGTTGGCGCTTCGAAGCTGAAAGAATTGTCTAAAAGAACAACATTTATCAGAGTACAGGAACAAGAAAATCAGATATTTAAAGATTAACACTTGAATAAAATATTTAATATACTTAATGGAGATTGCCTTGCAGATCAAATAGAAAAAACCTCGGTTAAAGGTGAACAGATCATCTGCAGAGAAGCTTTAATTACCGGTCCTTTACAAGCTGACAATCTGGATGATTTCTGGAAAATAAGATCCGAGTTTATTTCAGAAGAATATCATGCTGAAAAGGATGGCTACTATCCAAAAGTAGTTTCTGAATTTGAAAAGATATTACATATTCCCGAAAACTCAGAAGTGAATCTTTGGTTTGAAGATGATTTGTTTTGTCAGGTAAATTTATGGTTCTGTCTCAGTCTTCTTCCAAAAAACAGAAGATTGAAAATTTACAGAATATTTCCGAAAACAACAAAAGAGAACAACTGGAAGGGATTTTCTGTTTCAGATCCATTTGATTTGGAAGAATCTTTAAAATCAAAGATTATATTTAGACAAGAAGATATTGGTTTAGGCATCAATCTTTAGAAAGCGTTTCAAAATAATGACAGGCAATCTTTAGAACAACTTTCAGAAAATCATTCGGATTGTTTTCAATTTTTAAAGGAAGTAATTGATTCGTATCTGAATATTAATCCTGAAGTTTTTATTAAAAATTTAATAAAAAGCAGAATAACAGACTTCGATGGAATCTTTGAAAAATTTCAGGATGAGCTGGCAATTTTCGGATTGGGAGATCTTCAGGTGCGGAAGATTTATGAAAAAGTTTTAAAAGAAAAACAGTAAAAAATCCGTCAAAAAATTGACGGATTTCATTTATATCTGATGTAATACTAAATTATTAAGTTAGCAAACCTCCATCAACATTCAATGTCTGCCCGTTGATATAAGAAGCCATATCACTTCCTAAAAACACACAGGCATTGGCAACATCTGCAGTTTTTCCTAGTTTCTTCATTGGAATCGCTTCAGCCCATTTTTGAGTCGCTTTTTCGTCTAAAGCCGCCGTCATTTCAGTTTCGATAAATCCAGGAGCAATGGCGTTGCAACGGATATTTCTTGAACCTAATTCTAATGCTACAGATTTAGTAAAACCAATCACACCCGCTTTAGAAGCTGCATAATTTGCCTGCCCCGCATTTCCGCTGATTCCCACTACTGAAGTCATATTGATAATAGATCCTGATCTTGCCTTCATCATCGGTTTAATAACCGCCTTGGTAAGGTTGAATACAGAATCAAGGTTTACTTTGATTACTTTGTCCCAATCGTCTTTAGACATTCTCAGTAAAAGGTTATCTTTTGTGATCCCTGCATTATTGATCAGAATATCGATCTGCCCGAATTCTGCAATCACTTCGTCCACTAATGTTTGGGCTGCATCAAAATCTGATGCATCAGACTGGTACCCTTTAATTTGAGTTACAGAACTTAAAGCCGCTTCTAATTCCTTCGCTTTGTCTACAGATCCGGCGTAAGTAAATGCTATTTTGGCTCCCTGTTGAGCGTACATTTCAGCAATTCCTTTTCCGATTCCTCTTGTAGCTCCCGTTATTAGCGCTACTTTTCCTTCTAATAGTTTCATATGATGACAATTATTTTCTTTATAACTTATTAGCCTTTTGAAAGTTGGCTAATATACATTATTTAATTTTACCGAAATAAAACGTGCGCAAAGATATTACAAAATGTTATTCAATACATTTTAAATCACTTTTTTAGTAAAATTTTATTAATGTTTTTTGTCAGGTCAGGCTGTGCGAGAAGTTATCAATCGATATAGTTTCTGTCCTTTTGCTCCGTAAAATAGATATATTGAGAGTCTTTCCCTTTTATAAGTTTGATTCCTTTTTTATCCTGAATAAATTTATCAAAGACCACCTCCGTTAAAGGTTCGTTCTTATGATTGGTAAGTCCTATTTTGTTGTCTTTTTTCACAATAAATTCATTTACGCCGAGAAAAGTGGTAATATCGTCGTAGACAAAAGGCACGACTTCATCTCCTTCTTCGTCCAGAATTCCGTAGAAATTATCTATATTTTTCCCTACCAGCATCGGATACATTTCAAGGGGTTTCATTTCTTTGAAGCCTTTCAGCTCCTTATATTTCTTATCCTTTGGAGAGAATCTGTAGAAAGTATCGTTTTTATTTAAGATCAGAGTATTCGGGAATATTTTTTCGATCTCGTAATCGTCATTTAAGATATTTTTTAAATTTTTATCTACAATTTTTTCATCATCCTCTTTCCTCAGATACAGATATTTATCCCCGGCAATACTCAGACCTTCTACCCTGTCGTATTCTTTCGGAAAAACAATTTCTCCGTTCAGGCGAACCACTGCGGTCTTCGGATTTTTCTGATCCTGAGAAGTTTTAAACAAACCATTAAAAAGAGGATTTACATAATGATAATCAAGATCATACATTTTCCCTTCTTTTTTTGAAAAAATGCTTACTTTATCTTCTTTAGTAAGGTAAATATATTCTCTTCCCACAAAAGCCTGCTCGTAAATTTCATCAGCAATTACATGTTCTTTTTCATCTACGATTCCATATTTGTTTTTTGCAGGATCGAGTGTAATTAAATAAGGAAAAGCATTGATATTGTCGATATTATGCTCCGAAATTATGCTTAAAGTTTTGCCGTTATTATCAATAACTTCACCGGACTTTTCACCTTTTATAATATACGTTCTGCCTTTATAAAAACGTAAATCTTCTGTAAATTCCCGGTCTGAAACCGGTTTTCCATTAAAATCATAAATCAGCCAGATACCATTATTCCTAACAAAAAACCTGTCTTCGCTACCGAATTCTATTTTATCTGAAAAAGGAATAATCTGCTTACCGTTAAAATCGTACACACAGTCTTTTCCCTGTTTAGAATAGATCATGCGGTCTTTATTCTCCCAGGTTCTGAATTTGAAAGTGTCGAAAGGAATTAATTCTTTTCCTTTTTCATCAATTAAAGCTGTTTTTCCGTTAGAATTTCCTGCTTTTACCCTTACAATGAAACGGTCTTTCCATAAATGAGAGATTTCACTTTTAAAGGGATAATCAAAAACAATATTACCTAAAGAATCTACAATCCCGGATCTTCCGGTTTTTGCATCGGTGATCATTCCGTAGCCTTTCGAATAGGAACGCACTTCTCTGCCCAGTTTTTTAGTTAAAAGTATCTGTTTGTACTGATCCGTCTGGCCAAGGCAAACCGACGAAATCAATACGAAAATTAATTTTTTCAATTAAATGGAATTATTTACGATGAGCACAATCTCACCTTTTAAAGTTTTGCTTTTAGAAAATTCAATAAGTTCAATAATTGTTCCGCGTCTGGTTTCTTCGAATTTTTTGGAAATTTCCCTACTCAGACTCACTTTGGTATGTTCACCAAAGAATTCTTTGATCTGCTCTAATGTTGTGTTGATTTTATGCGGGCTTTCATATAAAACAATGGTCTTTTTTTCTTCTGCAAGCTGTTTCAGCTTCGTCTGCCTTCCTTTTTTCTGAGGTAAAAATCCTGCAAATAAAAATTCGTTATTCGGCAGTCCGGAGACCACTAAAGCAGGAACAAAAGCTGTTGCTCCTGGAAGGCAGATCATTTCAATATTGTTATCCGATCCGGCTTTGCTCAGCAGATAGCCGGGATCCGAAATTCCGGGAGTTCCCGCATCCGTAATGATAGCGATATTCTGTCCGCTTTTAAGGTCTGTGATCACCTTTTCCGTCGCCTGATGCTCGTTATGCAGATGATAAGATCTTAAAGGCTTAGAAATTTCGAAATGCTTTAAAAGGATTCCCGAAGTTCTTGTGTCTTCACATAAAATATAATCAACCTCTTTCAAAACATTTACCGCTCTGAAAGTCATATCTTCCAAGTTCCCGACCGGTGTAGGAACAAAATAAAGGATTCCGCTCAAAATTTAGTTTATAAAAATTTATTTTCTACCAATATCCAAAGTCGCTGCGCATATTCATCTACTTTATTCCATTTTTTAGAATAATAAAGATCGCTTAAATATTCTTTAGCATCTTCCAACGATCTGAAACTGTTCAGATTAGCAACAACTTCATTCAGTTCAGACTGACTTCCACCAAACAACATCTTTGAAAAAGCAATTCTGTCATTCAAATCAAGCTTAAATTCAGGCTTTTTCTTTTCCGCTTCCATAAAATCAGTCGGAATATTGGTTTTTAAAATGCTCCCCGTGTCTTCTTTTTTCCCCACGGGAGCTGGTTTTTCTTGTGGCAGCTCTCTTTCAAGATGATCGTCGTCAAAAAGTGACTGTACGGCTTTCATCCCTTTGATATTCGCCAGTTTTATCTTTTTCTCGTGCTGATACTGATCCAAATTTTCAAAGCTTTCATCCGACGGATGGATTTCTTTTTCAATTTGAGGTCTGTTGATATCAACAATTTTTCTTCTGTCGTTTATTTCTGCTAAAATCGACTGCTCCTGTTTTTCTTCCACAAAAGCTTCGTTTTTGATTTCGCTGATGATATTCTCAACATTTGAAGTATCCGTAAGCATTTCCCCTTGTCCGATAGATACATTGGAAGCTACAAATTGTTCTTCCATTTCTTCCACTAAAATTTCTTCATTTTCATCAAAAATTTCAGTATCAAAAATACTCGGAATGGTTTCTTTTATTTCAGGATTTTCTTCGTTCTTTACATTTGACTCAAAATTATCCTGAATTTTTTCCTCTTCATCAAAATTATTTATGCTTCCCTGGTCATCGGTAATTTCATTTTCAAACTCATCAATTTCATTCAGCTGATTATTAAAAATGACCTCTTCCTGTGTCATCTGCTCATGAAACATATCTTCCTTGAGATCATCGTTATTTTCAGGCTCTGAAGCTGCTAAAATCCTTTCTTCATCCACAAAATTCAATGCATTTCCGCTGTAGTCGGAAGGTTCATTTTCATCAATTTCATTCAGCTGATTATTGAAAATAGCTTCTTCTTCTGTTACATCATTATGAATTTTAACCTCTGAAATCTTATCTGCTTCCTCGTCAGAATTTTCTTCCGCAAAATTAACTAAAGTTTCGTGAAGTTCACCTTCTACAATTTCATTTAATTGATTATTGAAAATTGCCTCTTCTTCAGTGACTTCGTTCGAAAAAGAATCTGCACTGTTTTCACCGATTTCGTTGAGCTGATTATTAAAAATAGCTTCCTCTTCTGTTACTTCTGCGTTCAGAATATGAGTTTCCGAAACAGCCGCTACAGGATTTTTTTCGGAAAATTGAGAAGTTTCGTTCCCGAAATACTCAATATTCTTCTCCAGCAATTTTAAAAAAGAAATTCTGTTGGCAAGCTCATCCACAAGATTTTGCTTGGACGATAATTCGTCTACATTACTTATTTTATCCAAAATACTGATGATATTCTTGGATTCAAAAAAAATCTTTTCCTTTAAATCTTGGATGTTCTGCATAATAAGAATCTTGTTAAAATTGCTTACTTTTGATCTTAAAAATATACGGCTAATTTAACAAATGTTTTTAGAAAATACAATTAATCATTCCAAACAAAGTGGTTGGATGGAAGTTATTTGTGGCTCAATGTTTTCCGGAAAAACCGAAGAGTTGATCCGAAGGCTGAGAAGAGCAGAAATGGCGGGGCAAAACGTGGAAATTTTTAAACCAAAACTGGATACAAGATATTCGGATGAAGATGTGGTATCTCATAATCAAAACAAGATTAGAAGTACCGCCGTAGAAAATCCGAGTGAAATTCTTTTACTGGCCTCCAACTGTGATGTGGTGGGAATTGATGAAGCGCAGTTTTTTGACGAAAGCATTGTAGATATAACCAACCAAATCGCAAACAGCGGAATCAGAGTTGTGATTGCAGGTCTTGATATGGACTTTTTAGGAAGACCTTTTGGCCCGATGCCCAATCTCATGGCTACTGCAGAATATGTTACGAAAGTCCATGCCATCTGTAAAAGAACCGGAAATCTAGCGAATTATTCCATGAGAATTTCTCAGGGAGACAATCTGGTAGAATTGGGTGAAACGGAAAGCTACGAAGCAGTAAGCCGTCGTGTTTTTATCGATGAAGTACTTTTGAAGAAGAAAAAATAATTAAATTAGGCTAGAATTAAATTTTTAAGTTACATTTAATTCAAATATATTTTGGTTACACGCAAAGACACAATTTTTCACAAAACCATTAAGATGCAGGAATTAAATATTTATTGATTTTTTTCTTACACCTTAAAAAAATAGTCTATAAAAGTTTTGTGCCTTTGCTATAATCTAAAAATTAAAATAAGAATAGCAAGCAGAAAGGGCACCAATGAATTATACAGCACAACAAATCGCAGAGATCACCAATGCAAAAATCATTGGAGAGAAAGAATTATTGATTAAAAATATAGCTTTCGACAGCAGGATTATTTATTCTACCAAAAATACAGCTTTTATTGCCATCAATACCCATAAAAATTCTGGTGAAAAATTCATTGAAGCTGCGATTGACAGAGGGATAAATATCATTATTTCCGAACATCATTATCCGCAGTTTGAAAATATAACGTGGATTATTGTTGAGAATTCTGTAGACTTTCTTCAAAAATTAGCCAAACATCATTTCGAAAATTCTCATTTAAAATCGATAGGAATTACAGGAAGTAACGGAAAAACGATTTTAAAAGAATGGTTGTATCAATGTCTTTGGAACGAGTTACCGACCGTAAAAAGCCCGAAAAGCTTCAATTCACAGATTGGACTTCCGCTTTCTTTGCTTCAAATAAATAATTCTCACGAACTTGGAATTTTTGAAGTCGGAATTTCCAAACCGGACGAAATGGATAAACTATCAGCTATTTTCCATCCTCAAATTGGTTTATTGACTCACATGGGAACCGCGCACCTTGCTAATTTCAAATCGGAAGAAGAATTGATTGACGAAAAAATCAAATTGTTCAAAGATTCGGAAGTTGTGATTTATAATGGTGACAATTCTGTGGTTGATGAAAAAATTAAAAATTTATATTCCGATAAAAAATTAATCTCTTACGGATTTAAAAATAACAATAAAGTTTTCTTTAAAAATAACATTTCTAAAAACGAAGACGTTGTTGTACAATATTTCGACGAAAATATCTCTTTTCCTGTTCATCAGAGAGACGAAGCGACGTTAACCAATGCTTTGGCGCTTATAACAGTCTTAAAGGAGTTAGGAGTCGAAAATAAAAAGATCGTCGAAAAAATCAACGCTCTGAAGGCCGTTGAAATGAGGCTAGAAGCGATCGAAGGAATTAAGAGCAATATTGTGATTAACGATTCTTTCAATCTCGACCTCGATTCTTTGAAAACTGCCCTTCAATTTTTGAACGAATATAACAAACCAAAGAAATCTTTGGTTTTAACAGATATTGTCGGTGTCAATTCAAATTCAAAAGAATTGTATGAAGAAGTTTCGGATTTAGTGAACGAACAAAAATTTGATTCTGTTTTCTTAATTGGTAATGAAATATCAAAGTTTAGTGAATTATTTAAAGCTAAAACTTTTACTTTTATTAATACTCAGGAATTAATTGAAAGTAAACATCTTACTGAACTCGAAAATCAGATTATATTATTAAAAGGTGCAAGAAAATTCGAGATTGAAAAATTGAAAGATTTACTTGAACTGAGAAAGCATGATACAGTTTTAGAAATCAATCTCAACGCAATCCTTCATAACATCAATTATCATAAATCTTTGCTGAAACCTAGTACAAAAATGATGGCGATGGTAAAAGCAAATTCTTATGGTTTAGGCAGTTATGAGATTTCAGAATTTCTGCAACATCATCATATTGATTATTTGGGCGTTGCTTTTGTGGATGAAGGGGTTGAGCTTAGAAAAAAAGGAATCACTGTTCCTATTGTTGTGATGAATCCTGAACAACACAGCTATGAAACCGTAATTGAATATAATTTGGAACCGGAAATTTACAGTTTCAGAGTCTTAGAATTATTTTATGAAGCTGTTCAGAAATCTGGCTATGACAAAAAATATCCTATCCATATCAAATTGGAGACAGGAATGCATCGTCTTGGTTTCAAAGGTTTTGAATTAGATCAATTGAGCGAAACTTTAAACACGATTAATGTAAAAGTTCAAAGTATTTTCAGCCATCTTTCGTCTTCAGATATACCGGAAGAAAAAGAATTTACTTTAAACCAGCTGGAAACATTTGAAAAAAACTCAAATTATTTGATTGAAAAATTAGGTTACACTCCTATCCGCCATATTTTAAATTCCTCGGGAATTACAAGCTATACCGATCATCAGTATGATATGGTGAGAATCGGCATCGGAATGCTGGGAGAATCACCAAATAGTGAAATACAAAAACAGTTACGTTCTGTGGTAAGCTTTAAAACTGTAATCTCACAGATATCTTTGGTAGAAAACGGAGAATCTGTCGGTTACAGCCGAAGATTTAAAGCAGATCATAATACAAAAATAGCTACCATTCCCGTTGGATATGCAGACGGAATTCCAAGACTGATCGGAAATCAGGTTGGCAATGTTGGTGTTAATAAAACCCTCGCCCCAATTGTCGGAAGCATTTGCATGGATATGATGATGATTAATATAGATCACATTCCCAATGTAAAAGAAGGCGATACAGTAACTGTTTTTAATGCTTACCCAAGCCTGAAAGAATTCGCAGCTTACTGCAAAACGATAACCTATGAAGTTCTAACCTCTATTTCGCCACGAGTGAAACGGATTTATGTAAAAGATTAAGCCTATGAGAAAGCTCCTGCTGATTTTGTTTGTATTTCAATTATTACTGATCCATTCTCAGGTGAAAAAAGATCTGGTGATTCCTAAAAATCCAAGAATCGGACTTTCGCTTGCAGGTGGCGGAGCTAAAGGATTTTCTCATGTCGGAGTCCTTAAAGTATTAGATTCTTTAGGAGTAAAAGTAGATTATATAGCAGGAACCAGCATGGGGGCCATTGTCGGCGGTTTGTATGCGTCTGGATATTCCGGAAAGGAAATTGAAAAGATTGTAATGGATACAGATTTCTATTCATTAATTATGGATCCGAAGGCAAAACGTCAGGAAACATCTTTTTACAATAAATCAGTCGATAAATATCTTTTTTCTATTCCTTTAAAAAACGGTAAAATTACCCTGCCCTCTTCCATCAGTTCCGGACAGAAAAATGTTTATTTATTAAAAGAACTTTTCAAGAACGTTTCGAATATTGATGATTTTTCAAAGCTACCGATTCCTTTCATGTGCGTAGCGACCAATCTTGAAAGTGGCAATATGGAGATCTTTGAGAAAGGAGATTTGGTACAATCCATTATGGCAAGTTCTGCCTTTCCTTCGCTCATCGATCCTGTGAAAATTGGCGACAGCATTTACATAGACGGCGCCATGTCTGTAAATTATCCTTCAAAACCATTAAAAGATAAAGGAATAGATATTGTGATCGGTGTGGATCTTAATCAGGATCTTTCTAAAAGAGAAGACTTAAATAATATCATCAGCATTTTAAACCAGGTTATTGATTTCGGAATTAAAAAAGATACCCGAAGACAATATAGATATACAGATATTAATATCAAGCCTAATCTGAAAGGAATGACGGCTACAAGCTATGACGATAAGAAAAAAATCCTCGACAGCGGCTACGTAGAAGGTCTGAAATATGCAGATATTCTCAACGAACTTCCAAAGCGTCCTTTTGACCGTCTCAGACAGCAAATTAATCCGATTTATTCGAACGTATATAAGATTGACAGTATTTCTATAGAAGGAAGCAGAATTTACGGGAAAAACTACGTTCTCGGGAAAATGGCACTGCGCCTTCCCTCTCTTCAAACCTATGGAAGCATCAATAAAAAAATTGACAAACTTGTTGCTACGAACAATTATAAATTCATCAACTACGATATAATTTCAGAAAACGAATCCAATTATCTAAAGTTATACGTAACGGAAGATGATACCCGGCATTTCCTAAAATTTGGATTGCATTATGACGAGATCTTTAAGACAGGATTATTGATCAATTATTCTGCAAAAAGATTGCTTTTCAAAAATTCAAATCTTTCTTTAGATGTTATTGTTGGAGACAAGCCAAGATACTATTTAAACTATTTTATTGATAACGGATATATTCCTGGATTCGGAATTTATTCATCCGGAATGAGCTTTAATTTAAAAGACATCAACAACAATGAAACTGCAAAATGGGAATGGTTGCGTAATGAAGCTTATATTCAATCTGTATGGAGGGATAAATTTGCCATAGGAGGCGGAATTAGCCACGATTATTTCCAAGCCGAGATCAACGGTATTAACAAGCAGTCTAATCGATTTCTGAATCCGTATGCATTTTTAAAGAGTGATACCCAAAACGATAAAGACTTCCCTACCCGCGGGATTTATATTAACGCAGAAGGTAAAGTTATAGATCTTCTGAAATCTGAAGTTGATAAAAGATTAGTTCAGATAAAAGCAGATATTAGAATCAATATCCCACTTACCAAACAATTTGCCTATCGCTTGAATTTGTATGGGGGGATTACACTGGGAGAAAATCTTCATAAATTTTATCAGTATAGATTAGGAGGAATTTTCGAACAGAATATTGTTAACTTCAGAAGTTTCTCCGGATTTTATTTTGGGCAGCTTAATACCAATAATGTAATTTTGGTTTCCAACGATGTGCAGTTTAAATTCAATAAAAATTATTTCTTAAGCGGAAATTTTTCTTTCGCAAATCTATCGGATGATATAACTTTCGAAGATGCAGCTAAGTTAAATTATAGCTCCGTTGGAGTAACGGCTGGTTACAAATCTCCTTTCGGGCAGATAAAAATAAACTTCAGCCATTCACTTAAAAATGATCAAAAAGGTATATTCAGTGTAATTTTAGGACACTGGTTTTAATAAAAATATGATACAGTTCTTTTACGAAAACTTACCTGAAACGGTAAATACAGAGTACAAAAAATGGCTGGAAGACATTATTCTTTCAGAAGAAAAAAAGTTAGGCGAAATCAATTATATTTTCTGCGACGACGAATATTTACTGAAGGTAAATCAGGATTATTTACAGCATGATTACTATACAGATATCATCACTTTCGACTATGTAAAAGGAAAGACTATAAGCGGAGAGATTTTCGTATCTTTGCAGCGGATTTCCGATAACGCTTCTACTCTATCCCGAGAATATGAAGAAGAACTAAGGCGGGTTTTAGCCCACGGCATTCTTCACCTCTCAGGTTACAAAGATAAAACCGAGGAAGAAGAAAAGTTGATGCGAAGTAAAGAAGATCATTATTTAGCAAAATACAGATAAAGAAATTGGAGATTCAGAGACAGAGAAATTATTACATTTCAAAACCTCTAAATCTCTATTTTTTTTTAGAGCTATTTCCCGCTCTCCGCACTCGCTGTTTTCTTTTTAAAAAAGAAAACGAGCTCAAACAAATGCTGCGATCGGGGCTAAGTAAAGCACAATAAAAGAGATTTTAGACTATAAAATTTACAAATGTTTCACGTGAAACATTTGTAAATTAAATTAAAAATTAAGGCTTAAAACAAGCAATAAAAGATGATTTCAGAAATATATGATGTAATCGTAGTAGGCGCTGGCCATGCAGGTTGTGAGGCAGCCGCAGCAGCCGCAAATTTAGGTTCAAAAACGCTGCTCGTTACTATGAATATGCAAACCATCGGACAGATGAGCTGCAACCCCGCGATGGGCGGAATCGCAAAAGGACAGATTGTAAGAGAGATCGATGCGATGGGAGGATATTCAGGAATTGTAGCAGACAAATCTGCAATACAATTCAAGATGCTTAACCTTTCAAAAGGTCCTGCAATGTGGTCTCCAAGAACACAAAATGACAGAATGCTGTTCGCAGAAGAATGGCGTTTAGCATTAGAAAATACACCCAACCTGGATTTCTTTCAGGACATGGTAAAGCAGCTTATTATCGAAAATGGTAAGGTGGCAGGAGTGGTGACTTCATTAGGAATAGAGATAAGATCCAAGTCTGTAGTTCTTACAAACGGAACTTTCCTTAACGGTTTGATCCATGTTGGAGACAAACAATTAGGAGGTGGAAGAATGGGCGAACCGAGAGCTTTTGGGATTACGGAACAATTGGTTTCTTTAGGATTTGAAGCAGGAAGAATGAAGACTGGTACTCCACCGAGAGTAGATGGAAGAAGCCTTGATTATTCTAAAATGGAAGAACAAAAAGGAGATGAAAACCCTCAAAAATTCAGCTATTTAGATACACCTAAATTAACCAAACAATTAAGCTGCCACATCGTTTACACCAACGAAACAGTACATGATATTCTACGTGAAGGCTTCGACAGAAGTCCGATGTTCAATGGTACAATTCAAAGTTTAGGACCTAGATATTGTCCAAGTATCGAGGATAAAATTAACCGTTTTGCAGAGAGAAACAGACATCAATTATTCGTAGAACCTGAAGGTTGGAAAACCGTAGAAATCTATGTAAACGGATTCAGTTCTTCTCTTCCGGAAGATGTTCAGATCAAAGCAATGAAGCATATTCCGGGATTTGAAAACGTAAAAGTATTCCGTCCAGGCTATGCTATTGAATATGACTACTTCCCTCCTACTCAATTAAAGCATACTTTAGAAACAAAATTGATCGATAATTTATACTTCGCAGGGCAAATAAACGGTACAACCGGTTATGAAGAAGCAGCCGGACAAGGATTAATTGCAGGGATCAATGCACATAATAAAGTATTCGAAAAAGACGAATTTATCTTGAATAGAGACGAAGCGTATATCGGTGTTTTAGTAGACGATTTGATTACAAAAGGTACAGAAGAACCTTACAGAATGTTTACTTCACGAGCTGAATACAGACTTCTTTTAAGACAGGATAATGCAGATATCAGATTGACGAAGAGAGCTTTTGATTTAGGTTTAGCAAAAGAAGACAGATTAAAGAGAGTTGAAGAGAAAGTAACTAAAAGTCAAGAACTTGAAACCTTTTTACGGGAAACTTCTTTAAAACCGGGAGTTATAAATCCTATTTTAGAAACAATCGAAAGCAGTCCCGTTGATCAGGCTTTCAGAGCAGCACAAATTCTTACAAGACCTAATATGACGTTGGAAAAACTGGATGAAATTGATTTTATTAAAGAAGTTTCTTCTACTTATGACGATGAAATTAGAGAACAGGCTGAAGTGAACATCAAATATAAAGGTTATATTGAAAAGGAAAAAGAAAACGTTGCCAAGCTAAATCGTTTGGAAAATATTAAAATTCCTGAGGATTTCGATTATACAAAAATTTCCAGCTTGTCTGCGGAAGCGAAACAAAAAATGTCTAATGTAAAACCAAAAACGATTGCCCAAGCTGGAAGAATCAGTGGAGTTTCTCCCGCAGATATTAACGTTTTATTAGTCTATTTAGGACGTTAAAATTGAAAATGTTTCACGTGAAACATTGATAAAATAAAAGCAAAAATTAAGGTATTTACAAGCTCCTATAAAGCTGTAAATATCTTAATTTTTAATTTAAAAGAAACAAATCAAATGAAAATAAAAGATCATTTTCTTTCTCAGGAAATATTTGAAATTAAAGAAACAGAAACAAAAGGAGTTTTCAAGACCTCCCCTATTCCATCGAATATTTCTAAATATTATGAAAGTGAAGATTATATTTCCCATCATCAGGATTCTGGAAGTTTAAAAGAAAAGCTTTACAAATTTTTACAATCATTCAACTTACAGTATAAAAAAACAATTCTTTTGGACAGAATAAAAAAAGGTTCAAAAGTTTTGGATTATGGGTGTGGAGCCGGCGAATTTGTAAAATATATAGAAAATGATTTTGAAACTTTCGGTTTTGAGCCTGATGCAGACGCAAGAAAATCTGCACAAAGTAAAATTTCAAAAGCAATAATTTTAGATAATATCAATTCTATTGAAGATAAAAGTCTTGACGCCATTACACTATGGCATGTTTTCGAGCATGTGGAAAACCAAGATGAAATGCTTGATATTTTTAATCGTAAATTAAAAGAAAAAGGATTATTAATTATCGCTGTTCCCAACCCTACTTCTTACGATGCAAAACATTATAAAGAATATTGGGCAGCTTATGATGTACCAAGGCACATTTATCATTTTTCGAAAAGCGGTATGGAAAATCTCATCGCCAAAAAACCAAATTGGAAAATGAGAAAAATCAAACCATTGGTCTTGGATTCGTACTACATCTCCATGTTGAGCGAAAAATACAAGAAATCTCCTCTTTTTTGGCTAAAAGCCACGATCTACGGAACGATTTCTAACGTAAAAGCCCTTTTTTCTAACGAATTTTCAAGTTTGATATACATTATCGAAAAAAAGTAGAAAATAGAATTTTGACCTATTTCTGAAGGTCAATTTTTAGTATTTTTAGATTAAAAAGCAAAAACTCGGGAAAATTTTCCGGGTTTTATTTTTTTCAGCTCTCCTCTACTTAATAACTTTCTTCAGAAATATTTTATCAAAACGGAAATTTTATTACGACAAGTTCTGACGTACTCAATAATTATTTTTGCTTAAGATAAAAATCAAAAGATATTTCTTCATGGAAACAATTTACACAACAACATCTGCAACACCAAAAGTTTTAGTAACACACAACCCTAAATCAAGAGAAATCTTAAATTATGAACAGGTAACAACAGATCATAATGGAACTCTTATTGATGATTCATTTTTTAATACAGAAAAATATGGAATCTATATCAAGGATGAGTATTTAGATGAAACATATTACAAAGCCGTATTTCATGATAATGTAATTAATTTAAATCATTTTATCAATCGGAATGATATTAATGGAACACCTAATATTACAGCATTAGTACGTTATGCTATTGAAATAGCATACCAACTTTCAGAAAATCATATTGGATTCAGAGAACCATTAAAAATAAAAATACCTAGTGGGAGATTTATAGTAGATAACACATTAATAGATAGCAGTTTGGGTGTTAATGGCGGGAGATTTACAATTGAAGGCGAAGCTTATCAAAACACAATAATTTTTTTTGAGCCTGACTCAGACTTAGTAATGTTCGATAATTACGATATATTTGGATTTTCAACGTTCAGTAATATCACATTTATTTCAGAAAAAGAAGGTAAAACATTTATGAGTACAAATGTGACTGATCGAGGTAATGCTCAATCGCTTATCTTTAACTCTTGTTATTTCAAAAATTTTAAAACAATTCTTGATGTGTCAGGAAACACAATGATGTCAGAGATTACATTTAGAGATTGCAAAATAAAAAATTCTCGAGAAAATTCTCTTCTATTTAAACTTAATAATCCACAAGCAGTAAATTGGAGATTCTATGGAACTGATATTGAAGCCATATCTGGAACAATATTTGACTTCTATGCAGGTCTTACTATATCATATTTCCAAGGTTCAATTATCAGTAATGACATCACAGAAAATGTTATAATCAACGTAAATAGCCTTGCAAATCCGGATCTCTTTGGACAAGGTAATAAACCCAATCTACAAATGTATGGTGTTAGATTCGAATTGAGAAACAATACACAACTTATTAAGATTAATCATAATGATGTTGAATTCTCAGCAAAATTCGATAATTGTGGAATGGGAGGATACAATCTTAATCCTTCAACTTTCGCAATGGATTTAAAAGGAAAAGGTCAATTTATTTTTGATAATTGCTCAAATTTTGAAAACTTTAGATTTAGACACGAGATAACAAATTCAAGTTCATATTTATCTCCAGCAAAGATTAAATTCATTAATACTTGTCCTGATCTTGACTTAATTAATAATGGAGTATGTAATGAAGTAACTAATACCGGAGGTTATCCAATTTACACTTTTGAAAATTGTGGATTGAACTCATATTACAGGCCATTTGGTAGAGATACATTTTTCTTAAATAATGATTATTATAAAATAAGTAAAAAAATTATCTCAAAAGGGCATCGCAATAATCGTACAGAAACAACTGGAATTGTGCAAGATAGAGTTTATGTAGATTTAGGTCCAAATACTACGGGTTATAAAGAGCTTGTATCTTTTGATATTCCAGATGTACCTATTCATTCAATTAAAATTATTTTCGACAAGGCTTGGCCAGGAGGTTATGGAGGTTTAATTTATAATGTAAAAGTTTATAATACCGACAAATCAATTGAATTGGCTTCAGGAATTTTAAACATTGAAAATAAATTGGAATTATTGGATAAGCGAGGTTATTTCTTAGCAAATAATGATCAAATTCATATTGAAGTAGAAAGTATAGGGTCTTGGAGCCAAACTTTTGGTGTAAAAGTATTCTTAGTAGTAGAATATTAAATAAAAAGGGACTCGATTTGGGTCCCTTTATTTATATAAAACTTCAGATTTAATTATTGATCGCAGCAACTCCCGGAAGTTCCAAACCTTCCAAACTTTCAAGCATTGCTCCACCACCGGTAGAAACATAACTTACTTTTTCACCATAACCAAATTGCTTAACAAAAGCAACACTATCACCTCCTCCAACTAAAGAGAAAGCTCCCAATTTTGTAGCTTCAGCAATGCTTTCGCCAAGAGCAATCGTTCCGGCAGCAAAGTTCGACATTTCGAAAACTCCGATCGGTCCGTTCCAAAGAATTGTTCTTGAATCCAGCAGCACATCATTAAACTGATCTCTTGATTTTGGACCAGCATCCAATCCCATCCATCCTTCGGGAATTTCATAGATATTTGCTTCTTTTCTCTCTGCATCGTTACTGAAACTTTCAGCAATGATTGTATCAGATGGAAGATAAACTTTTACATTATGTTCTTTTGCTTTTCCTAAAATTTCAAGAGCTAAAGGTAATTTATCTTCTTCAACCAAAGAAGTTCCAATCTTTCCACCAAGGGCTTTAATAAAAGTAAATGCCATCCCACCACCGATAATCAAATTATCTACCGCTGGAAGAATATTTTCTATAATGGTAATTTTAGTTGAAACTTTCGATCCACCAAGTATCGCTGTAACAGGACGTTCGCCGGATTTTAAAACTTTATCAATTGCCTGAAGTTCTTTAGCCATCAATAAACCGAAAAATTTAGTCGAAGGAAAAAACTTAGCAATTACAGCCGTTGAAGCATGTGCTCTGTGAGCCGTACCGAAAGCATCATTCACATAAGCATCGGCTAATTTAGAAAGTTGCTCAGCAAAACCCTCATCTCCTTTCTCCTCTTCGTTATGAAAACGTAGATTTTCCAACAAAAGAATTTCACCCGGCTTAAGGTCAGAAGCAGCTTTTTCAGCCTTTTCTCCAATACATTCGTCAACAAACTTTACTTCTTGTCCTAAAACATCAGAAACTTCATCTATGATATGCTTAAGTGAAAATTCATCTTTCACCTCACCTTTAGGTCTTCCCAGGTGAGCCATTAAGATTACGGAACCACCGTCTTTAAGGATTTTATCCACTGTCGGTTTTACAGCCACTATTCTCGTGTTATCTGTAACTTTCAGCTGGTCGTCCTGAGGAACATTGAAATCCACTCTTACAAGAGCCTTCTTTTCATTAAAATTGAAATCATTGATTGTTTTCATATGTACATTTATTTTTCTCGGTCACATGGAATCGACTTTTCATTGAAGATGCGCAAAAAAATTCGGGCAGGTCGATTTCATATATTTCTTTCGATTTTCGTTTCACAAATGTAAGATTTTAAAATTTTCAGACCGAAGCAAGCTTTGAAAAGTTTTCAAAAAGTTTCCCGCACTCTCCCATTCATCAATCAACATATTTTCTTCTCTTTAAAAAAAGAAAAATGATAATGTTGTTAAGTGTTTGTTATTTCGGGGATAAATTTAATCGAAATACTTTTTTACATTTAATTTTTATGTAATTCACAATTTATATACATTATAATCTGTTGTAAATATGAAATTTATTATGGTTATCAACAATTATGGATAACTTTTCCCCAGGTTTGTTTCTTAATAACCTATTTATGGAAAAAGTATAGAATTATCCCCGAAAACTTTGTGAAAAAAAATCTTGGATTTTTTGGAGCAGATTTTCATTACAAAATTTTCTAATGTTACGAAACTTTATTTTTAGGAGTTTTTTCAACAGTTACTCACAAGCGTTTTCACAATTAATTCGCAAAAATTTAAGACTTATCCACATTATACTTAAATTTGTGTGGAAATAAATCTAATAAAGGCTAAAAGAAGTATTATGAAAAGAAAAATCGCTATCGCTGCAGACCACGCTGGATACGAGTACAAAGAAATTGTTAAGAACTATCTTTCAGAAAGATTTGAGATTCAGGACTTTGGTACGTTTTCCACAGACAGTGTGGATTATCCGGACTTTGTTCACCCTGCCGCAACATCTGTTGAGAATGGTGAAAATGAGTTGGGAATTTTGATCTGCGGAAGCGGAAACGGTGTTCAGATCACGGCTAACAAACATCAGAAGATTCGTTGTGCTCTTTGCTGGATGCCGGAGATTGCTTCATTGGCAAGACAGCACAATGATGCGAATATGATTTCGATTCCTGCGAGATTCATTTCAAAGGAAATGGCGATTGAAATTGCAGACAAATTTTTGTTAACCGATTTTGAAGGTGGAAGACACCAAAACAGAGTTGATAAAATTGCATTTTGCTAAAAATATAAAGGCTTGTGAATCAATTTGCAAGCCTTATTTATTTTTTATTTTGTATCTTTGCACTGTCCAATAGAATTTACCATTCTGTTATTTCCATTTAACCTGAAGAAATATTAAAAGGTATTTAATACAAGGTTTTTCTCCTCACTTCTCCATATTTGTATTAAATTTATACAAAACTAAAACTTCCGTTGTAGAATAATTGGAAGAAAATTGTTGGGTTTTATTAAATATTTGAATTAAAAATTTGATGAAAATAAAATTAATCGGAGTATTTCTTTTTATAATAAGTTGTTTCCAAGCTCAGGAAATAATAGATAAAAGTATTTTCAAAAAATGCAGAAAAGAATTTAATAAAAAGATTTGCCTTTCGGATGAAGATAAAGATGGAGTTTTATTTTATCTTGATAAATGTCCGAAAGAATCAGGAGTTCTTGAAAATAAAGGCTGTCCGTGGAGTGATAAAGATGAAGATGGGGTTTTTGATAAAGATGATGAATGTCCGGAAATTAAAGGTTTGGCAGAATATAAAGGCTGCCCTATTCCCGATGCAGATGGAGACGGAGTTTTGGATTATGATGATGCTTGTCCTACGACTTTTGGGTATAAATCAAAAGATCCATATAAGAATGGTTGCATGAAGGATGATTGTGATAAGAAATTTATTGAATGGGAGAATCGGCTACAACGTTTCATAGATGAATCTAAAAACGTAAATTATGACAAACTGAAGGATAAAATTATAAAAGAATTGAATGAGAAATTGTTGCCCAATAATGATGTTGTAGTTTTCAACGACTTACAGTATTATCTTTGCGGAACTACCGGTACTGATTATTATTGTAAGCCGCATTATAATTTTTTGACTCCTGTCTTTACAACAGAGAATTTCTGGGACGAAGAGACAGTTTTAAAAATTTATGACCGATTGAAGAAAAATATAATTTTAGCAAAAAAAACCTTAGGTGAAGGATCATCTGTAGAATTTGAGAAAAAACCCGTTATTAACAGAGAATATAAATATTCTAAACTTACGGATCTATATAAAAAAGAAAATGATGTGATTGTGTATACAAAATTACATCATAAAGAGAAACATATTTTAAAGTACAGTACATTATCAATTGAGATTTCAAAAAATGACTTAGATAATAAAATAGAAGTCAAAACTTTGTATACAGAGAATAATAGTTGGTACGGAAGGTCTTTTATTACGATCTATCAGTATATTGATAATGATTGGATAATTATTGAAAACAAAGAACAGAAAAAAAATTAAAAATGGCAAAAAAGAAAAAATATATAAGTCAAAAAAATGATCATAAACTAAGAGAGATTGGAAAACTGATCCTTAGATTTATGAGTGGAAATTCTACAAAAGTTTATAATTATAAACAGATTGCAGAAGGAATTGATTATAAAAATCCAAGACAGAGAGAGCTTGTTATTCAAGCTTTACATAAGCTGCAGGGAGATGGAAGGATTAAAGAAAGCGAAAAAGGAAAATATATTATCAATCTTAATATCAAAGGGACTTTAACGGGGATTATCGATTTCAACCAATCCGGTAACGCCTACGTAAATGTAGAAGGTATGGAAGATGATATTTTCATTCATTCCAAGAACGTAAAAGATGCTTTGCAAGGCGATAAAGTTCTGATCGTAACTTATACTTACAAAGGAAAAAAAATGGAAGGTTCTGTTTTGGAAGTTTTGGAAAGAACAAGAACGGAATTTGTAGGAACTTTACAAGTTGTTCCGCACAAAGATTTCGGATTTGTTGTTTGTGATAAAAAGACGATCAATACTGATATTTTTATTCCAAAAGGAAAATTCGGAGGTGCTGAAGACGGTGATAAAGTCATCGTTAAAATGACAGAATGGAGACCGGGAGATAAAAATCCTGAAGGCGAAATTATCCAGGTTTTAGGTGCTCCCGGAGAGCATGAAACGGAAATTCACTCTATTTTGGCAGAATATGGTTTGCCTTATCAATTTCCTGAAGAAGTGGAAAGAGATGCCGATAAAATTGACACAAGTATCAGTGACGAAGAAGTGGCAAAACGTTGGGATATGCGTGGAATTACAACGTTCACGATCGACCCGAAAGATGCAAAAGATTTCGATGATGCCTTGTCCATCAGGAAATTAGAAAACGGAAACTGGGAAATTGGTGTTCACATTGCGGACGTTTCTCATTATGTAGTTCCGGGAACTATTTTGGATGATGAAGCCTATCAGAGAGCGACTTCGGTGTATTTGGTAGACCGCGTTGTACCGATGCTTCCGGAAGTTTTGAGTAATGATGTTTGCTCGCTTCGTCCGCATGAAGATAAGTTCACTTTCTCTGCTGTTTTTGAATTGAATGATAATGCCGAAATCAAGAAACAGTGGTTTGGAAGAACGGTTATTCACTCCGACAGAAGATTTACTTACGAGGAAGCTCAGGAAAGAATTGAAGGAAAGGACGGAGATTTCAAGGAAGAAATCCTTATATTAGACAGATTAGCCAAAATCATGCGTCAGAAAAGAATTAAAAACGGAGCGATCACTTTCGACAGAAGTGAAGTTCGTTTTAATTTGGATGAAAACAACGAACCAATCGGAGTTTATTTCAAGATCAGTAAAGATTCCAACCATTTAATCGAAGAATTCATGTTGTTGGCGAATAAAAAAGTGTCTGAATTTGTTTCATTAAATAAAAAAGGAGATATTACTCAGAATACCTTTATTTACAGGGTTCACGACGATCCGGATCCAGCAAAATTGGAATCTTTGAGAGATTTTGTTTCCACTTTCGGATACAAAATGGATCTTGCCAATACCAAAAAAGTAGCAGAATCTTTAAACAAATTATTGCATGATGTGAAAGGTAAAGGCGAGGAAAATATGATCGAAACTCTGGCAATGCGAAGCATGAGTAAGGCGGTTTATTCTACAGAACCGATCGGTCACTACGGTCTTGGATTTGACTATTACAGCCACTTCACCTCTCCTATCCGTCGTTATCCGGACTTGATCGCGCACCGATTGTTGCAGCATTACCTGGATGGTGGAAAATCTCCCAACAAACCGGAGCTTGAAGATAAAGCAAAACACTGCAGTTCTATGGAAAGATTGGCAGCTGATGCGGAAAGAGATTCCATCAAATACATGCAGGTGAAATTTATGGAAAAGCATTTGGGTGAAACTTTCAATGGAGTAATTTCCGGTGTTGCAGAATTTGGTTTCTGGGTAGAAATTCCTGAAAACGGCGCAGAAGGTTTAATTAAACTCAGAGATTTGGTTGATGATTCTTACATGTATGACGCAAAAACTCACGCTGTGTACGGAATGAGACATGGTAAAAAGTATCAGTTGGGAGATCAGGTTCAAATCAAAGTGGTGAAAGCGAATTTGATTCAGAAGCAATTGGATTTCAAAATTGTTGATTAATGACTAAAATTGATAAGTGTATTGTTTTTAGTATGCTGAATGTTGTCTTGGTTTTCTTTATAATATTCAAGACGGTAATTAATTTTTACTTGTTTGTTGCGGTGATCATTGTTCTTTGTATTATAAGTAATAATTTAATTAACAAGAATATCCTTAAAATAGGAAGTTTAGGCAAAAATTATTTTTTTGGAATTACCTTTCCAATGATAATTAATGCCTTTTTCTTGATTAATTATATAACGAGCATGAATCCTATTAAAGAAACTTATTGCTTTACAAATATGATCGCAGAAGTTGGAGGAAGAAATAGCCATCAAAAAGGGAAAACAACTTATATATATTTAAGTGGAAATGCCTATGAATATTCCTATATGACAAGAAGTTTTTTTATTGATTATAAAAGAATGTGGGGTAACAATCAAATTATTTATACTTTTGAAAGAGGTGTATTTGGTTTAAAAGTCAGAAAAGACTTTAAATTTATTTATAACAAAAATTGTGAGGAAAATTAATAATGACTAGATTTCAAAATTGTTAGATAAAGTTCAAAATATACTTAATAATAACCGCTTAAATGGCGGTTTTTTTTATCTCTAATAATGATTTTTACATGGAAACAATAAATTACAATCTGCTGTACAACATCAATTTTCTTTTTGATTTTTTAAAACATAAAAGCTAACTTTGTATTCAATGAAGTGAAATTTTTTTCATTTTTAACACCATGTAAATGTTTGAACTTGTATTATCGGCCATTGGTCTGGGCTTTATGCTGAGCCTGGTTTTTATTGGCCCTATTTTTTTTCTGTTAATCGAAACTAGTTTTACAAGAGGTCCTAAACACGCCCTATCGCTGGATTTTGGTGTTATTACGGCAGATTTATTATGCATTATTGCAGCCTACTATGCAAGTGCAGATATTGTTGAATTAATCGACAAACATCCCGGTTTTTATAGAATTACTTCCATACTTATTCTCGTTTACGGAATTATTATGATGGTTACAAAGACCAAAATGCATTTGCCGGGAGAAGAAAAAATTATCAGTCAGAATTATTTTAAAACATTTCTTAATGGTTTTCTTTTAAATATTCTGAACGTGGGTGTTATCCTTTTTTGGCTGGTTACAGTAATTGGAGTACGAAACCAATACCCTAATACAGATACCCTGATCCTGTATCTGGCAATCGTTATTGCAACCTATCTCTTGATCGATTTGGCTAAAATTTTTCTGGCAAAACAATTTCATTATAAACTTACCCAAAAACTGGCAAACAATATCAGAAAAGGTGTAGGAGTAGTTCTTATCATATTCAGTTTCTTTATCTTTTTACAAAGTTTTAAAATGTTTAATCAATTTGATAAACGCCTGGAAGAAGCAGAGAAAAAAGAAGTAAAATACAAAAAGACCGAATGACAAAAATTATCTTTCCGAAATCCCTGAAAACAGGGGATAAAATAGCTGTAATTTCCCCTGCCGGAGCTGTAGAAACTTCCCAACTGGCGAAAGGAATTGAAATGATTAAAAGTAAAGGATACGAACCCGTCTTGGGCGAGCATCTTTACACCAAATTTTCAAACGGCTACAATTATGCCGGAACAGAACAGGAAAGAATAAAAGACATCAACTGGGCTTTAAATGACAACGAAATTTCTGCAGTTTGGGCGTCCAGAGGTGGCTACGGCTGCCAGCATTTGATTCAGGATCTCAATCTTAAAAATTTCACTAAAAATCCAAAATGGTATATTGGTTATTCTGATAACACGGTTATTCAGAGTTTTTTATTGAAAAAAGGATTTGCTTCGATTCATGGGCAAACGATTAAAACTTCAAGTTTTGGAGTCACCGAAGAAAGTTATGATTTGATTTTTGATGTTTTAAAAGGCAAAGCTCTCAAATACAGCCTTAAATCGCATCAGTTTAATAAACAGGGAAATACTGAGGGAGAATTGATTGGAGGAAATTTAGCCCTTGTTTATGCACTTCTGGGAACGAAATATTCCTTTGATTTCAAGGATAAAATTCTATTTATTGAAGATATTGGTGAAAATTTTTATGCACTTGACCGAATGATCATGAGTCTGGAACTGGCCGGAGTTTTCAATAAAATTTCTGGATTAATTATTGGAGGAATGACGAATATGGGTGATGAAAAAGAGAATAAGCAGTATGAAGAAAGCTTCGACGAATTCGCTTATAAATTAATTTCGGAACGAATTGCAAAATATAATTTTCCAGTAGTTTTTGGTTTCCCCAATGGCCACATCAAAGACAACCGACCTTTGATTATTGGTGGAAATTTGAAATTAGAGATTAAGGATAAGGTTAAGATTGAATTTTAAAAGTGAAAAATTTACTCGTTGAATATAATTTCTCACCAGGATTGTATGATGAAATTCGAAGAATGCAATTAGAGATTTATGATGATTTCAGTTATCAGTTAATTTTAAATTGGTATCAAAAATATCAAGAAGGAGATATTTTTGATATTGAAGATCCTAAACTTTACTTTCTTTTCCTAATTTTGAGCTTAAGACTTTTTATCCGGAACTAACAGAAGAGAAGAAAAAAGAATATACTCCTTTAGATATAAGACATGAAAATTACCATTTTCACAGAAATGGAAATAAATATTGGATTAATGTGAGTCCGTATATTTTCAGGAAGGAATTCTTAAAAACGGATCAAGAATTGTTGTTTGGAACATTTCATGAAGATATTACAGAATGGCTGGATGATGTTTATAAAAAGTTAGTTTAAAACTAATCGACTTTATTAAGCAAAAGGAACTCAAACACTCAGACACAAATATGGCACAGCACAACGATTTCGGCAAAAAAGCAGAAGATTTAGCAGTTGAATATTTACAGAAAAATGGCTATAAAATTCTAGTAAGAAACTTTCGGTTTCAAAAGGCAGAAATCGATATTATTGCTGAAAAGGATAATTTAATTATTGTTACAGAAGTGAAGGCGAGATCCACCGATGCTTTTATGTTGCCGCAGGAGGCAGTTACTAAAACGAAGATTAAACTAATAGTTTCCGCTGCGAATTATTATCTGGAAGAATTCAATAAAAATCTGGAAGTAAGATTTGATATTATCACTGTTCTGCCCGACGAAAAAAAGAATCTGATTGTCGAACATATAACCAATGCTTTCGAAGCATTTGATGCCAATTGATTATGCAAAACATAGACTGGGGAACAATTTATTCTGTTGTATTATATGTAGTAAAAAATTATCCTTTAAAGATAATCAGTTATTCGACTATTTTTTTAGTTATCGGATTTGTCGTAAACTTCATCTTAATTTTTAGTTTAAGAAAATTTAAAGTCACATCCAGAGAATATAAGTATTACAACTGGCTGGTTAAACTTTACATTCCGTTTATTATTTTTATCAATATCATCTTTTCTGTAAAAATGGGAATGTTCGTAGGTGTTTATCAGGCATTTAAGCAAGACAGTTATAGTATTTCAGAACAGGTTTACAATTCAGGTTCACAGTATATTTTTAGAGATACACTATCTAAAACCAAATTCATTACAACTCTTGAATTTATCTTCTCCGATCTAGAACAGAAGAATAAGAATGCAAAAATTCGGTTTGTAGAT
This sequence comes from Chryseobacterium arachidis, assembly GCF_900129245.1. GTDB lineage: Bacteria > Bacteroidota > Bacteroidia > Flavobacteriales > Weeksellaceae > Chryseobacterium > Chryseobacterium arachidis. The sequence goes on along the minus strand of NZ_FQUT01000016.1, from coordinate 46,692 downwards.
GTAGTTAAAGTTTACAATACAAAATATGTTGCATTAGATCGACCTAAAAACTGGTTGGCTTCTGCTTTTGCAGATAAATATGGTGATAGGATTCATACTTTGGTTTTATATGGTGCACTAAATTCAATTCCTCACGTTGATATTACAAAAGATCTTTCTTACAAAGAATTTGATAAAGTAAGTCAGCAATTACTACAGTTAAATCCTGAAAATCTTGAAAAATCTATTGTTGAGAAAATTCAGAATCTTTTTTTAATGGTTTTAAAATCTCAATTTAAAACTTTTGTAAAAGGAATTTTGGTAATCTAGGGACTTCTCATGTTGATTCCGTGGGTAGAATTCTGGATTTATAAATATATGATGAAAAGAAAAATGAAAAAGTAATCAATCAATAATTAAAAGTAAATAATGAAAACAATATTAGTAACCGGAGCAACATCAGGAATTGGAAAAGCTACAGCAGAGCTTTTTGCAAAGCAAGGAAACAGAATTATTATTTGTGGAAGAAGATCTGAAGTATTGGAATCTGTAAAAAATGAACTTTCTCAATATACCGAAGTTTTTAGTTTAAAATTTGATGTCCGAAATTTAGAAGAAGTGGAAACTGCCATAAATTCTCTTCCGGAAGAATGGAAGAATATTGATGTATTGGTTAACAATGCAGGAAATGCCCATGGTCTAGATCCTCTTTCTTCGGGAAAAACAGATGATTGGGATTCTATGATCGACGGAAATGTAAAAGGACTTCTGTATGTTTCTAAAATGATTATTCCGGGAATGAAGGAAAGAAATTCCGGGCATATTGTAAATATCAGTTCTGTGGCTGCCAGACAAACGTATGCTAATGGCGTGGTGTATTGTGCCACCAAAAAGGCTGTAGACGTCATTTCCGAAGGAATGAGAATAGAATTGACGGAATTCGGAATTAAAGTTACCAATATCCAGCCGGGAGCTGTGGAAACGGATTTTTCTATGGTAAGATTTAAAGGCGACACCGAAAGAGCTTCGACAGTTTACGCAGGGTATGAACCGTTAAAAGCAGAAGATATTGCTGATTCTATCGCTTATTGCGTGAACGCTCCAAAGCATGTCTGTATTTCTGATATGACGATTTATCCGACGGCACAAGCAGAACCGAGAACGATTTACAGAAAATAGTCTCAAAATAATGCCTTAAATTTGCATAAGATTCAAAGGAATTTTAAAATAAAAAAATGAAAATTTTATATCTCGAAACCTCTTCAAAAAACTGTTCGGTAGCGATTTCTGATGGCGAAAAACTTTTGTGCCTAACGGAAGAAGTTTCTGAAAACTATAAACAATCCGAAAGTCTCCACACATTTGTAGAATGGGCATTGGAAGGAGCCGGGCTTTCGATGAAAGATATTGAAGCCGTTTCTTTAGGAAAAGGGCCAGGGTCTTATACCGGTTTGAGAATCGGAGCTTCTTCGGCAAAAGGGTTCTGCTACGGACTGAAAGTTCCATTGATTGCGGTAAATTCTCTAGAAAGCATGATAGAGCCTTTTTTAAAGCAAAACTATGATTTTGTTATCCCTTTGATCGACGCAAGAAGAATGGAGGTTTATACGGCCGTTTATGACGGCGAGAAAGGAAATGAAATCTCTGAGACGGAAGCTAAAATTTTAGCTGAGAATTCTTTTGAAGAATTTAGAGATAAAAAAGTATTGTTTGTAGGTGACGGTGCAAGAAAAGCAAAGGATATTTTACAGCTTCCCAATGCTGATTTTAATGAAACGGTTTATCCTTCTGCACAATATTTAATCAAGAAAAGCCTTGAGAAGATTGATAAAAAAGAGTTTGAAGATATTGCTTATTTTGAACCTTTTTATCTGAAAGATTTTCACGGGGTAAAGAAAAAAGAGTCTTAAGAACTATTTATTCAAATCATAAAAAAAGCGAAGAAACTATTCTTCGCTTTTTTATTGTTACTGTGGCTTTGCAGGAACCATATCGGCTGGTTGAAACTGCTGCTGACCCATATTTTTTTGTTTTTTTGCTTTATTGCTGTTACCGTTGGCGGGTTGATTTTGCTGATTGTTATTCATAAAGTTAGTTCCCGGTTGCGGAGGTGTGCCGGTTCCGTTAAACTGGCTTGGCTGTTGCGGAATATTATTAGCGGTATTTACGGGGCTTTGTGGTATCGCATTTCCTTTATTATCGGTTGCCTGGAAGCTCAGGTCGCTTTTCAGATAATTCAGCATTTCTTTGGCCTTTTCGCCTTCCGGAGTTTTACCGTAATTTAATGCAATCTGTTCCAGCTGAAGAATCATGACCTCTTTCCCACTCGCCTTTCCTGAATTAAATGCATTTAACAAATATAACTTGGGAACCAGCGCATCTTTAGGGTATTGTTGGATTGTTTTATCGATGATGTCTTTACTTTCGCCAAATTTTTCAGATTCGTATAGTGCAAATGCCTGTTTATATTGATTTTCCACATCTCCTGAAGATTTCACGAAAGTACTGCTCTTCGGGTTTCTTGCAAATTCGGCGTAAGAAGTATACGGATAATCGGTTAATAAAATTTGTTTTGCTCTGTCTGCAATCTGAGGATTTTTTTCATAATTCATAGCGAAAATCTCATACAATGCCTGTAGCATTACTTTTTCTTCAGGTTTTACATCCACCAAGTCATATAAAGTTTTTGTAGCTAAAGAGGTATTGGTGAAATAATTCTGATACATCACACCCAACCCTAGAGATGCCGTATCTCTGTCTTTTTTCAATTGATCTAGCTTGGCAATTTCTGTAGGAATCTGCTCGATGTAAAAGGCAGGTTCAAAACGTCTCGGATTCGGTGCAGCAGTTGTTCCCAAAGCATCATTTTTCATGTCCTCAATAGTAGCCATTTTTTTAGAAAAACGCCAGTTGTCAATTAAGGCTCTTTCTCCCCAGGTTTGCTTAAAGGTTGAAGTTCCCTTGGAAACCGTACCTGTATTGCTGAAATAGAAGCCTTTGGTGGCAACCCCGAAATCTTCGAAGGAGTTGGAACTGTTGGCAAAAATTGAAGTTGAGCTATAATCTCCTGTATCAAAGCCTTTTGCTCTTTCTGCTCGTCTTCTTTCAAGCTCTTCTTTCTCTTCTTTTACTTTAAGTTTTGCGATATATTTTGTGAAAAAGTCTGTTTTTTGCTCCGGAGACATTTTAGCCAGATTCAGAATACTGTCATTTTTTTTGATTAAATAATAGTTTTTCGAGATCTTTTTGATGTATACCGACTGATCTGCCAAAAGTACTTTTGAAGGCTCGTAAGTCATTACCGCCAGTGCAGAATCATAATATGCTCCAGCTCCGATGTAGTCATTTTTATCCAGATACCCTTTTCCGATCTCATAATAAGCCAGACCGCGGATTTGCCCGTCGGAAACCTTTTCTTTCAGAGATTTTCTGAAATACTCCTGAGCCTCTTCTTTCTTCCCTGCTTTGTTGGCCATAAGACCCAAAGCATAGTAGAATTCGTTTTTTCTTGAGCCGTAAGTTCCTTTTTTACTGATGTCTTCCAGATATTTTCTTGCACCGCTGTAATCTCCTTTTCCGTTGAATGTTTTGGCTATTTCAATTTGAGATTTCACTTCAAATTCAAAGTCATTGGCATATTTATATGCGGCCATAAAGCTTTCTCTGGCTTTTTCATTCTGATTCAGATTTTCTAAAACCTGACCTCTCAGATAGGCAATTCTGCTCTTTAATTTTCTGTTGGAATTCAACTCAAAAGCAAGATCCAGCTCTTTTACAGCTTCCGGTTTTTTACCTGCATCCAACAGTGATTCGGAATAATAGATGCTCAGTAATTTTGCATATTGTTTGGATACTTTATCTCCTTTTAGTTTTTCGAAAATTTCGTGCGCTTTATGATAATTTTTAACCTGATCATACGCCAGGCCCTGATAAATTCTTGCCAAAGGAATTCTTTTATCATCTTTCATGTGGGTGAATACATAATTCAATGCATCAAGTGCTTCCAGAGATTTCCCTCTGTAAATTCTCGCCTGTGCAAGGATCATGTATGCATCAAAAATCTGTTTGTTCTGCTCTTCACCGTGTCTGATGACGGAATATTTATTGATTGCTTTCAAAGCTTTTGCTTCTGCAATTTCAAGTACCGAAGCTCCTTTTTGTTCGAGCTGATTGGGATCTCCCGTCGCTGTTCCTGTTCCTCCGGACATCGGGTTTCCCGGCATTCCTGGTGGCATTCCCGGAGGACCTCCTCTCCCATTGTTATTCTGAGTTGGTCTGTTTACTTCTGCCATTTTCATAGAGTTTTCTGCAAAAGCGGCAGACTGTCCAAGGTCGCTTCCCAAGGGCTGATCTTCGTAAGTAAGAATAGGAATATAAGGCGCATAAAAATTGTCCTTATGTGCTTTATCCCTCGTCTCAAACTCGTTATTTAAAGCATCTTTTGCGTTAAATAAAGTGTTGTAGTATGTAGTAAATCCTTTTAAAAACTTTGATCGCTGTTCCGGCTTTTTCACTCTCGTGCTGCAGGAAGCAACAATACAAACTATCAAAAGGAATAAAATATTCTTTTTCATTATTCAATATAACTCGCTAATCTACTTTTTATTATCAGTAGGATTGATGATTTTGTAAAAATAATAAAATTTTATATTGAAATTGGTTATATTTCTTTCAAAATTTTGTAAACCAAATGAGTAGGAAGCCCCATGATGGTATAGAAACTGCCCTTCATGTGTTTAATTTTAGCCATTCCGAGCCATTCCTGGATTCCGTAGCTTCCCGCTTTATCGAAAGGTTTATAATTTTGGATATAATATTCTATTTCATCATCAGTGATTTCATCAAGTTCTACATCGGCAACATCGGTTTCCGTAATGGTTTTATTTAAAGTTTTAATAGTAATTCCGGTGTAAACCTGATGTGTTTTCCCTGAAAGAAGTTTCAGCATTATTCTTGCATCAGCTTCATCAGTTGGTTTTCCAAGAAATTGATTATCAATGGCAACAACTGTATCAGCAGTTAACAAAACTTCTCCTTCTTCCAAGTTCCGGAATGCATTGGCTTTTAATTCAGACAGATAGGAAGCCGACTCTCCTACTTTGATGTGTTCAGGAACAATTTCTTCACAATCTATTTTTACCACTTCAAATTCAAAACCTAAATTGGATAAAAGTTCTTTTCTTCTAGGCGATTGTGACGCTAATAATAATTTCATTATCAATTAATTAAATAGATTGAGTGTTGTCATCATGCCATTTTCCCTGAACTTTCATGACCTGTTCGATTACGTCGCGTACGGCTCCGCTCCCACCCTTTACCGGTGAAATGTATGATGCAATACCTTTCACTTCAGGAACAGCATTTTCCGGACAGGCTGCAATTGCAGAATTTTTCATAATGTGAATATCCGGCAAGTCGTCACCCATTGTTAATATTTCTTCGTTTTTAAGATTATATTTAGCCTTAAAATCTTCAAAATCTGCCATCTTATTATGGGATTTCGCATAATAATCTTCAATTCCGAGATAATTGATTCTGTGTTTTACCATTTCATCATTTCCACCTGTTATCACTCCGATTAAATAATTGTTTTTTAAAGCTTTAACTACAGCGTAACCATCTAGGACATTCATTACTCTTGACATATTTCCGCCAGGCATCAGGTAAACACTTCCGTCTGTGAAAACACCGTCTACGTCGAATACAAATGCCTTAATATCTTTTAATTTCTCTTTATAACTCATACATTTTTTGAATTGAGTGATTCATTGTTTTGTAAACTTCAAGACTTTCGCCCTGTAATAATTGCTCATGTAATTCCAGAATTCTTTTGTCGTTTCTTACAGCCGGGCCGGTCTGGGCTGATCTGGGTTCAATCTCATGAATTTTCTGAACGGTTTCATCAATTAACGGTAAGAAATAGTCAAACGGAATTTGCTGAGAATCTGAAATTTCCTTTGCTCTCGAAAAAAGATGATTCACAAAATTACAGGCAAAAACGGCTGTTAGGTGAATGTATTTTCTTTTTTCATGAGTACTTTCCATGACATTCTGAGAAACTTTGGAAGCGATTTCAGATAATGTTTTCTGATCTTCTTCATTTTCCGTCTCAATAAAAAACGGAATTTTTGAATAATCCAATTCTTTTGATTTTGAAAAAGTCTGCAAAGGATAAAAACTTGCTTTTCTGTAATTGCCTTGTAAAATTTCTTTCGGAAGTGAGCCGGAAGTGTGGGCAACCAGACAATTTTCTTTGGTGATGATCTTTGAAACATCTTCTACGGAATTATCACTTACACAAATAATATATAAATCTGATTCAACTAGATTTTTCGTTGAATAAGAGATATTCAATTCTTGAGAAATTTTATGGAGTTCTTTCTCATTTCTTCCAAAAATCTGTGCCAACGGAACATGATTTTGTACAAAAGCTTTTGCCAGATGATAGGCAACATTTCCGGATCCGATAATTACAATTTGCATAAAACAAAGATAGGTTTTTTGTAAAGAGTTTGATAAAGAAGGGGAGTGCGATACTATAAATTCGATGCTGAATCTTTCTGCTCCGGCATTTATAGTGTAATTTTTTCATCCTTAATCATTTAATTTTTCATTATGAGAAAACATTTGGACTAAAAATTGAATAAGTAATTTAACTTTCAACTATTTTTGTAATCCAAAACAATGAAAGCATCTTATGAAGATTAAGGACGCGGAAATTATTTCGTTGATGCAAGACCCACGAACTCAGGATAAAGGAGTTCGTGCTTTAATGGATGCTTATCAGAGTAGATTGTATTGGCACATAAGAAGAATTATTGTGGACGGTGATCTTGCTCAGGACACTTTGCAGGAGACTTTTATAAAAGCTTATCAGAATTTTCACCAGTTTAAAAATGATAGTCAGCTGTATACATGGCTGTACAGAATCGCTACCAATGAGGCATTGCAGCAGGTAAACAAGCTGAAAAAAATGCAGAAAACGGATGAAGACCCTGAATATCATATGCAGAATTTAGTTGCCGATAATGTAGAAGGGGATGCCGAAGAAATACAGATTCTGCTTCAGCATGCTATACAAAGTCTGCCCGAAAAGCAGAAACTGGTATTTACGATGCGGTATTATGATGATCTGCCTTACGAAGAGATATCTAAAATTGTAGATATGTCGGTAGGGACGCTAAAAACGAATTATCATTATGCCAAGCAAAAAATAGAAGAATATATCAAAGAGAATTACGAGAGATAATTTTTGAGAAACAACAACATGAAAGACTTTGATCTGGAAAAATTAGAGCGCAGGAATATCTACAAAGTCCCTGATAATTTATTTGAAAATATTCAGGGTAGGGTATTGAGCGGGATGAATGATTTTGATCTGGAAAAATTAGAACGTAAAAACATTTACACAATTCCTGAAAATCTGTTTGAAACGGTACAGGAAAATGTGATGAATAAAGTATTGCCTGCTAAGAAAGCTCCGATTTTCAAATTAAATTGGGCGTATGCGGCTGCGGCATCATTAGCTTTGATCTTTGGAGCAACTTTTGTTTTCAATAACGGAGACGTTAATGAAGAGGCGCAGCACACATTTGCTGTAAATAATAATGAACCTAAAACAGAAAGTCAGATTGCTTACGAAACCTTACAGTCTGATTTAACTTCTGTGGAAAATAATAATCAAACAGTTAGCAATCAGAGAAATAAAGAAGCTTTTCTCACAAAAATTGATCGTGCAGAAAAAGCTGAAAATGATGCAAGTAAAACAGTAAAACCTGTTTCGACACAAAAAGAAGTACAAATGAATGAATATCTGGATAACTTCTCAAATTCTGAAATTGCAGAGTTGGCAAGCAACTCTACACAGGATGTTTATTTGGACTTATATAATTAAGATAAGATGAAAAAGATATTATTTACACTTTTTATTATTTACGGTTTTGGCTTAAATGCCCAAAGGACGGATTACGACTGGAAGAAAATGGATCCTAAGCAAAGAAAAGAGGTGATAAATAATCTTTCTCCGGAAGAGAGAAAAGCGCTTCTTACTAAGTTCAGGAATAATATGGTGATGGAAAATCTGAATATTGATCCAAGTGATAAAGCAGAATTTACAGATATTTACAATGAATATCTTGAAAGCCAGAAGCAGATCAAAAGCCAGTTTAATTCTGATTTTAATCCGGAAACATTATCTGATGATGAAGCAAAAGCTAAACTTCAGCAGAGTTTTGATGTAGGGCAGAAGCTGTTGGATAATAGAAAAAAATATGCTGATAAGATGCAGCAGGTAATTCCTTGCCAGAAAGTTTTGAAGCTGTTTCAGTCCGAAGGAATGATGAGGGATAAAATGAATGAAAGAAAACCTCGGGGAAACAATAGTAACGCACCAAGACAAAGGCAAAACCCATAATAGTTTATTTTTTTAATGTTGGACGACTCTTGCAATTTACTTGTAAGAGTCGTTTAATTTTAAAGGAATTCATAGTTTTGCGGAAAATATTTAATTATGAAAAAAATTATTTTGTTTCTGATGTTTTCTGTTTCGCTGATTGCTCAGAGAGTGGAGCTAATAAAACTTAACGGGAATATTAAGGACAAAAACTCTCGCACGAAATCTCTTACTTTTATCGATAACAGAACCGATAAATTTATCGGAACAATAGCTGATAAAAAAGAAACCGCCGAAATAAAATTTGAGAACGAGGATTTGAAAAACTATATCGAGAATTGGTTTTTAAATGACAATAAAAAACTGGGAAATACCGATGTTGTTGTCATGCTTGAAGAGTTGAAAATATATGATGAACAGAATGAAAACAAAGATTATCCTTTCGCCAAGCTTAAAATAAAAATGTCGAGTTTCCTGAAAAGAATTGATAGGTATTATTTCATGAGCCGATTTGATAACGTAATTGTCTGCAACCCAAAACTTACCACTCATCCACAGAGATTTCTGGCGCCGCAAATTGCAGATATCATGACAGAATTTATTAAACTTTCGTATTCTTATTCGGTTACGGGAGCTTACATTCCTGAAAATGAAATTAATAATTATGATAAATATTTAAGTCAAAATTATAAAGCTTTTAATAACTATGAGCTTAAGGACGGAGTTTATAATGATTTTAAAGGGTTTTATAACCAAGAACCTAATGCACAATATTCAATCAAAAAAAATAAGAAAGGGAAAGTTACAGGATTGTTACACAATGGTGCTGATGTTTCTTATTCAGAGATGTATTGTTATGTAGATGGAGGAAAAGCATACAAACTGACACCTGTGGGATTTGATGAAATGAAAAAAGATGATAAAGGATTCTATATTTATACTTCCAGAGTCAATCTTTTTGCAGGAGGAAAAGGAAGCGGAATTATAGTTGGTGCAGTTTTAGGGGGAATTCCCGGAGCATTAATAGGTGCTGCCATCGAATCCGGAACAAATCCTCCCAACGGAGCGGTGCAAGGAATTGGCTATCGTTCTTCACAAGAATCTAATGTTTATATTGATTCTTTAACCGGAGCTTATATTTTTGAAAAATAAAATTTAAAATCAAGAAGATAATTTTTATTTTAAAGTAAAATTTTATAATGAAAAAAATACTTTTCTTTCTGTTGTTTTCTGTTTCATTAATGGCTCAGAAAACCGAAATTATAGATTTATCAAAATCCATTAAAGATAACAAAAACTCGATCCGAAATTTTACAGTTATTGATCAAAGGCCAAATAAAGAAATTGGGAGCATCATATTTCACAAAGATCAGGTGAATATTGCTTTTGAAAAAGATGCTGTGACAGATCTAAAAGACTGGTTTTATAAAAATAATACGGTAAGAGGAAATGAAGATTTTGTTTTACTATTGGAAAATATAGAAATTACTGAAGAGAAGAAAGAAAAATATTCAATAGGTAAATTAAATTTTAGAGCAAGTACTTTTATTAAAAAAGAAGATGGTTATCATTTTATTTACAGAAAAGATACGGTTGCAGCTATTTCGTCTTTAAAAACACCATATCTTGCCCAAAGTTTATCTAAAAAAATTACCGTTATTTTCACAGATTTATTAAAAAGTTCTTACCAGAAAACACCTTGGGAATTTAGTGTTTCGGAAAGTGATCTTCCGAATTATACCTCATTATTAAAAGATAAGCTTGATATTTTAAAAACAGCGGAATTAAAAGAAGGAGTTTATAAAGATTATTACAGTTTTTTCACTCACAATCCCGAACCAGAATATACGCTTTTGACGAATAATAAAGGAATTGTTACAAAAGCTGTAAAAGCTGACGACAAGAAAGCTATAAGATATTTCTACGCTTTTGTACATAATGGAATCCCGTACAAGAATATTCCTGTGGGATATACAGAGATTTTTAAAGATGAAAATGGACTTTTTATTGAAGCTACAAAAACAGATTTATTTCCGGAAAATTCTACAAGTGCAGTTTCTATTGGTGCGGCAGCAGGAGGTTTAGTGGGAGGAGTAATCGGTGCGGTTGTGGACATCAGTTTCGGAAATAAAAAACGAACAAATAACGGATATCAGGTTTATATTGATCCTTTTACTGGACATTATATATTACCCGAAGATTTTGGAAAATCTAAATAAAGCAAAAGAGAGACAATTTGTCTCTCTTTTGCTTTATTTGTTATCGGTAGAATAGGAGTAAGGAAAATCTTTCTCATCGGTTCCCCGTTCTTTATTCGGTTGAGGAACCATATCAAATTTCAAAGTGGCTCCTTTCATCAATTCTGAATGACTCAGCCAGTTTTTAGAATATTTTTTACCATTAAATTTCAAAGAATTCAAATAACGGTGTTCATCGCTGTTATTTTCGGCTTTAATTTCAATCGTTTTTCCATTTTCTAAATGTATTTTAGCATTTTTAAACAAAGGGGCTCCCAAAACATACTGATCCGTCGCAGGAGTTACAGGATAAAAGCCAAGCGCAGAGAAAATGTACCATGCCGAAGTTTGTCCGTTATCTTCGTCACCACAATATCCATCCGGCGTTGGTTGATACAGTCGATTCATGGTTTCGCGAACCCAATATTGTGTTTTCCAGGGCTCTCCAGAATAATTGTATAAATAAATAATATGCTGAGCCGGCTGATTTCCATGAGCATACTGTCCCATATTGGCATTTACCATTTCTTGGATTTCATGAATCGTTTCGCCATAATAAGAGTTATCGTAAACCGGAGGAAGTTCAAAAACCTGATCCAGTTTTTTCGAAAATTCTTTTCTTCCGCCCATTAATTTTGCCAAACCGTCAATATCCTGAAAAACCGACCAAGTATAATGCCATGAATTTCCTTCCGTAAAAGCATCGCCCCATTTAAACGGATTAAAAGGAGTCTGAAAACTTCCATCCTGATTTCTTCCCCGAGCTAATTTCGTTTCCGGATCGATTACTTTCTGGAAATTTTGGGATCGTCTGTAATATTCTCCCCATTCAGATTCGGGTTTTCCTAAAGCTTTTCCGAGCTGGGCAATCGCAAAATCATCATAAGCATACTCCAAAGTTCTCGCAGTGTTTTCATTGATCTTAACATCGTAAGGAACATAGCCTAATTTTTTATAATATTCAATTCCAAGTCTTCCCGTTGCTTGCGGACCTTCATTATTCGCACCATGAAGTAAAGCCTCATACAAAGTTTCAATATCATATCCTCGCAAACCTTTCGTATAGGCATCTGCAACCACTGAAGCCGAATTATTTCCGATCATAATATCTGAATACGACGGACTCGACCATTCCGGAAGCCAGCCGCCTTCTTTATAATCATTAATTAAACCTTTTTGCATCTCAATATTGATGCTTGGATAAACAAGATTCAAAAAAGGGTAGAGTGCTCTGAAAGTATCCCAAAAACCTGTTCCTGCAAATCGATATCCAGCCTCTGTTTTCCCAGAATACGGACTGTAATGAACGACTTCTCCGGCTTTATTGATCTCATACATTTTATGCGGAAAACAAAGCATTCTGTACAGTGAGGAATAAAAAGTTCTCATTTGATCAATAGTCCCGCCTGCAACTTCAACTCGTTTTAATTTTTCATTCCAGGCTAATTTTGCTTTATTTAAAGTTTGATCGAATGAATCTTTGTTGAGTTCTCTTTGCAAGTTTAATTCCGCCTGTTCTAAACTGATAAAGGAAGAAGCGACTTTTAAATTCACTTTTTCGCCTTTTTTCGTAGCAAAACCAACAATAGCTCCACAGTGATCCCCTGTAATTTCCAAAGCATCTTTTACAAAATCTTTATCCTTCCAGGTTGAATATTTCGTGAAAGGTTTATCAGCATAAATCACAAAATAATTTTTAAATCCGGTCAGTTTTCCCCTTGAATATTTTGTGGAATAACCTACAATTTTATTTTGAGATGGAATAATCGTAATGCTCGAACCTTTATCAAAAGCATCCACTACAAACCATGAATTTTAAGAATCAGGATAAGTAAGACGTAATTGTGCCGCTCTTTCAGTGGGCGTAATTTCTGCCGTTACATCATGATCCGCTAAATAAACACTGTAATAATAAGGTTTGGAAACCTCCGATTTATGGGAAAACCAACTCGCTCTTTCATCTTCATTAAAACGCATCTTTCCTGTGATGGGCATAATCGAAAACATTCCGTAATCGTTCATCCATGGTGATGGTTGATGAGTCTGTTTGATTCCTCTAATTTTATCGGCATCATAAGTGTATTGCCATCCGTTTCCGTTTTTCCCGGTTTGTGGAGTCCATAGATTCATTCCGTGAGGAACGGTAACCGCAGGATAAGTGTTTCCGTTGGAAAGGGAAGGTTTTGAAAGAGAGCCGATCAGAGGATTCACAAATTCTTCGGGATTCTGTAAGGCATTTTCAATCCATTGCGATTTCAGCTGACTGAAAGGAATTATCAAAAGGAATAAAAAAACTTTTTTCATTTTTAATAAACGTTTGAACTTTTTAGATTTTGCTTTGAAAAGGTAAAGATTTATCGGGAATTACAGAGAGGATTTATCATAATATTTAATTTGTTTTTCTGAATCAGAAAGAGAAGTGACAATCATTCCTTCTTGGCTTATAAATTGATACTAGAGAATTTATTGAATTTTGGATGGATAATGAAAAGACAGATTGTAATTTTAGCTCTTATTTTTAATTGTTTCTTCTTTTTCCGCGCACAGGAAAAAAAAGATTCGATTTATTATAAAATTGAAAAATTTTCAGATAAAAGGAAAGTTACCAAATTCATTCACAGGTTTATATTTCGTCGGGAAGCGGACTCCGCTTCTGTTAAAACAACAACGGAAAAACTGGCACAAGAAACCTACAACGGAAAACACATCAGAAATATCAGGATCGAAACGATTGATCCGTTTGGATATGGTTCTGAAGACAAAAAAGAAAAATCCAGATGGTACGATTGGTTCACCAATCATCTTCATTCCAATACGAAAGTTTCTACGGTTAACAACTACCTGCTTTTTCAGAAAGGAGAGGAGTATAATGCCCAGAAAATCTACGAATCCGAACGTTTACTGAGAGCAATGCCTTTCATCAACAGGGTGAATATCAGCGTTTCCGACAGTACTTCAACCAAGGATTCTATCGATGTCGTAGTAAAAGTCCTCGATTCCTGGAGCCTGAAACCAAGACTCAGCTATTCCGGAAGTAAAATAGGATTGGGAGTTACCGAAGAAAATGTGTTTGGGCTAGGTCATGAGTTTGATTTTCTTTACCGAAACGATTCCAAAGAAAAACAGAATTATTTCTTGGGAAGCTATACCGCTTACAATCTTTTCGGATCATATATTAATGCTCAAATCTTGGGAGAAAGGGATTTCGCCAAAAATGAGAGGATCAATTTCAATGTAACAAGAGATTTTTTCTCTCCGTTGACAAAATGGGCAGGAGGTTTTAATTTCGAATATTTTATGCGGAAGGTTTTGCTGCCTATAGAATCGGAAAGTACTTTTCCTGAAGTACAGATCAAAGTTTACAGTCAGGATTTGTGGGGTGGTTATCAGATTCCCGTTTCTTCAAGTCCGACGGAAAAAGTATCGAGTAATATTGCTTTGATAGGAAGATTTCAGAATTACCAGTACAAAGACAGCCCCGGAATCGATCAGTATCAATATTTCAGCTCTTACAGCAGTTTTCTGATGTCGGTAGGATTTGTCCAAAGGAAATTTCAGGTTGAGAAAAATATTTTTCAATATGATTTGCCTGAAGATATTGCTTATGGAAATTCGGTAAATCTTACAGGAGGAGGTTTGTCAAGAAGCAATAAAATTATTCCTTATGCAGGAATTTCTGCGGCTTACGGTGATTTTACCAATATCGGATATTTCAGTGTAAAAGCTCAATTCGGAAGATTCTTCAACGAAGACAGACAAAACCGCGAGTCTTTCCGTCTGGACGGAACGTATTTTACCAACCTTATGGACTGGAAATTTGCCAAGGTAAGACATTTTTTTTCCCCTACTTTAGCATTGGGAAATCCGCAGCATAATTATTCTTACAGAGACAGAATTAATCTTTCATCGGGAGATGAATTTCCTGTCTATACAGCAGATTATATTGGAACAAAAAAATTGGTTTTAAGATATCAGCTTCAGCTTTTCGTGAACAAAACCTGGAAAAATTTTCACTTTAGCCCATATTTAACTGCAGCTGTCGGCTGGCTTGGAATGCCGGATGAAAAATTACTGAAAACGAATACCAATACAAAGATCGGGATCGGGGTGCTGATCAATAATCCGTTTTTGGTTTTCAACAGGATTCAGATTTCTTTTACCTATTATCCTCGTGTGCCTTTCGATAATAATTCTTTGTTTGATTTTAACAGTAACAGAAATAATTTGCTTCCAATGAACAGTTTCGGGACAGAAATCCCGCATTTCGTGAATTTTGGAAATTGATTTAAACTTTTTTACCAAAAGATTTTAGCACCTTAGTTTTTTAAGTTTAATATGTAAATGAAAAGAAGAACATCAGTTAAAAAAAAATTCAATTTTTTCTCTTTGCAAATTTTTAAATAAATTCAATAAAGTCTTTTGTCCCTTTTGCGGTTATATTTGAATGATGTTAATATTTAAAAGTTAATTTTTCACTCTATAAAATTAAGAATGAGGAATTATGCTGCATTTTATTATCTTTGCAAATTACAAGGTTCTTAAATGAAAAACATACGAAATTTTTGCATAATCGCCCATATCGACCACGGTAAAAGTACTTTGGCGGATCGTCTTTTGGAGTATACCAACACGGTGACCCAAAGAGAATTACAGTCTCAGACGCTGGATGATATGGATTTGGAGAAAGAACGCGGGATTACGAT
Organism: Chryseobacterium arachidis; assembly: GCF_900129245.1. GTDB lineage: Bacteria > Bacteroidota > Bacteroidia > Flavobacteriales > Weeksellaceae > Chryseobacterium > Chryseobacterium arachidis. Next base: position 31,381 of record NZ_FQUT01000016.1, on the reverse strand, counting down.
CAAGTCTCACGCCATCCAGATGGATTATGAATATAAAGGCGAAAAATTTATATTAAACTTAATTGATACACCGGGACACGTAGATTTTTCTTACGAGGTTTCCCGTTCAATTGCTGCCTGTGAAGGAGCACTTCTTATTGTGGATGCTGCGCAAAGTATTCAGGCACAGACGATTAGTAATTTGTATTTAGCATTGGAAAATGATTTAACGATCATCCCTATTTTAAATAAAATTGACCTTCCTTCTGCAAATCCTGAAGAAGTAACCGACGAAATCATGAATCTTATCGGTTGCGAATATGAAGACGTTTTAAGAGTTTCCGGAAAAACAGGAGAAGGAGTTCACCATTTGCTGGAGCAGATTGTGGAAAGAATTCCTGCTCCGGTTGGAGATCCGGATGCGCCACTTCAGGCTTTGATCTTTGACTCGGTTTATAATCCGTTCAGAGGAATTGAGGCGTATTTCAAAGTGGTAAACGGAAGTATTTCAAAAAACGAAAAAGTAAAATTCTTCGCAACAGGAAAAGAATATGGTGCTGACGAAGTGGGTACTTTAAAGCTGAAACAGGTTCCGAAGAAAACGATCCAGTGTGGAGACGTTGGATATCTGATTTCAGGAATTAAAGATGCAAGAGAAGTAAAAGTGGGTGATACGATTACGTCTTTTGAAAATCCGGCTTCCGGACCGATCGAAGGTTTTGAGGAAGTAAAGCCAATGGTTTTTGCGGGTATTTACCCGATTGATTCCGAGGATTTTGAAGAATTGAGGTTCTCTCTTGAAAAATTAAGACTGAATGATGCTTCTCTGGTTTTCGAACCTGAAAGTTCTGCGGCTCTTGGTTTCGGTTTCCGTTGCGGATTCTTAGGAATGCTTCACATGGAAATCGTTCAGGAAAGATTAGATAGAGAGTTCAATATGAACGTGATCACAACGGTTCCGAACGTGTCTTATTTTGGATACTCGAAAAAAGAACCGGAAGTTCCGATCCTGATTAACAACCCGTCTGAAATGATGGATCCTTCGATTATGGATAGAGTAGAAGAGCCTTTCATTAAGGCTTCCATCATCACTAAATCTGATTTCGTAGGTTCTGTAATGACGCTTTGTATAGAAAAAAGAGGAGAAATCGTTAATCAAAGTTATTTAACATCAGAAAGAGTTGAGCTGATCTTCAATATGCCTTTGGCTGAGGTTGTTTTTGACTTTTACGACCGTTTAAAATCAATTTCTAAAGGGTATGCTTCATTCGACTATCATCCGATAGGTTTTAGAGCTTCTAAGCTTGTAAAAATGGATATCCTGATCAACGGAGATATGGTAGATGCACTTTCTTCATTGATCCACGACTCTAATGCATATCACATCGGTAAAAAAATGTGTGAAAAGCTTCGTGAGCTGATCCCTAGACAGCAATTTGATATTGCGGTTCAGGCGGCTTTAGGAACAAAAGTTATTGCCAGAGAAACGATTAAAGCCTTAAGAAAAGACGTTACCGCAAAATGTTACGGAGGAGATATTTCCAGAAAACGTAAACTTTTGGAAAAGCAGAAAGAAGGTAAGAAGAAAATGAAGCAGATTGGTAGGGTAGAAGTACCACAATCGGCGTTCATGGCTGTTTTGAAGTTGAATGATTAACCACTATTGATGGTTTTAAATATAAATCCGCAGAAAACATCTGCGGATTTTTCTATTCTAGTATTTCTTTTCTTTGACTATTCATGATTTGCTCATTTATTGAAGATTTATAAATTTTTGAAGTTGCACTATCGATTTTAATTTTAAATTGTTTTTGACCTTTTCCTGCAAAATACGGAATCGCAATGATAAATAATTCATTAGGTTCTAAGGTGAAAAAAGAGGGAAATGCTGGGGGAATACAACTATTAACTGCATATCGTGTATTTAAAACCTTCTGCCATTTATCATCTTTATTTTTTATGAAAGGACTAGAGTATCTTAGGTAATCAGTATTAATTTTCAGTTGTTTTGCAGAAATGTTTTTGATGAAAACGGCATATGATTTAAAACTAACCACTTTGTCATTTCTTAATTTGTAAAGTGGAATTGTATCTTTTTCTTTAACAATAATTTCAATGTTTTCTGAGTTTAAATCATCAGTTACTTTTACATTTTTTGAAGAGATTCCTTGAAAAGGTTGTTTATAAAAATATGGCAGAAGTGACTGATTAAGAATAAAACTTGACTGTTGTTTTTGGCCAACAGCAGGAGGTACTGGTATCCAGTTGATGTCTTGATAATATTTTATTTGAATAGTATCTTTTGAAAATCCTTTATAAACCAAATTACTACCGAAATCAAAACTATCAGTATTAAATTTTTCAATTCTCATTTTCTCACCTTTTGGAAAACTCAGAACAATATCATCTGCAAAAGACTTTTCCTCTTTGCAGCTTATCAAGAGTACAATTAAAATCAAAAGAAATTTATTCATTCAAATCTTTTTCTAAGAATTTTGAATGTACAAAAAAACCGCTTCAAATTGAAGCGGCTTTAATTATTTTTTACGGGTATATTTTATTTCCATGGTTTTATATTCTTTCCCAGTCTTCGAATCAGGTCCATACATTTCCATTTTCTGAGTATTATCATCAATAAACGTAAACACTTCCCTGAAATCACAATCTTTTCCCGGTCTTGAAGGATCAGTCATTTTTCCTTTGAACTCGATGGATTTTGTGGATGGGTTCCAATCGCCCTCTCCGTGCATAATTCCGGTTCCCATATTGTCGATCCAAGTGCTCACAAATTTCTTTTTAGAATTGTCATAGCCAACAATGCTCATTCCTTCAAAAGGCATTCCCATAAAATCGCCTTTATGTTCACTTACCTGATAGCGGCCGTCGAAAATCATTTTGTTGGTGGCTTCAGATTTACTCGTCATAGGTTTTCCGCCGTTTTCCATCCACATGGTGTTTTCTCCTAACCAAGCTCCGTCTGATTTTGCCATCATTTTCTGCATTTCACCGGGAGTGGCATAGTCCATCCAGGCTTTGGTTGCCGTTGCGGAATCTACTGGCTTCCATTCTTCGCTTTTCTCAGTTTTTACATCCATTTTTACTTTATCACAAGCTGTAAACAGAATAGCAGTGCAGGCTGCAAATAATAAATTCTTCATAATCGTTTAGTTTTAAGTTGTTTATAAATTTAATCAAAATAACAAGACAAAATTTTTTTATTTTAAATTTGATATTGTTCAATCTAAATTGTAAATTTGTGTATTCGTAACGCAAATTAATTCAATGAATACTCCAAAAAAAATCCAAGACATCAAAGTTGCTGTAGATGCTGTTATTTTCGGATATTTTGATAAGAAAGACCTTCAACTTTTGTTGATTCAGAGGAATATTGAGCCGTTCAAAGGTGGTTGGGCACTTCCCGGCGGATTGGTTTTGGATGATGAAAATTTGGATGATGCCGTAAAAAGAGAATTATATGAGGAAGCGGGCATAAAGCCTGATTTTCTGGAGCAACTCTATACTTTTGGAAATGTGGGTCGCGATCCAAGAAACAGGGTAGTTTCGATAGCTTATTTGGGACTTGTAAATCCTTCTTATCATGAACTGTTTGCCGATTCTGATGCAGATGATGCACAATGGTTCAGTGTGAATCAGCTTCCGAAGCTGGCTTTTGACCATCAAACGATTATCGACCTTGCGTTAAAAAGGCTTCGTACCAAAATCCAGTATCAACCGATCGGGTTCAATCTTCTCAATGAAGAATTCGCCTTTTCTGACTTGGAAAATCTTTATAAAACCATTATCGGAAAAGAAATTGACCGCCGAAATTTCCGTAAAAAAATCATGAGCTACGGACTGCTCAATGATACCAATACGTTAAAAAAAGAAGGCAGCGGAAGGCCCGGAAAGTTATTTACTTTCAATGAAGAAAAGTATAAGGAGCTTGAGGAGCAGGGGTTCTATTTTGAAATCAAATAAATTTAATCTATTAGTTTCCAACTCATTCAAAGATTCAAATTCATACCCATTTGTGAAGATATTGGAGAAATAAGTGTTTTAATAAGATAAATTTTTTACACTGATAATCAATATATTAAAATAATTAGCGTAAAATTAACACAAATAGATTTGGAGAATAAAATCATAATTTTTTACATTTGTGTAAAAATAACGCAATAATGAAATATCACTTACAAAATATAATTGAAAGATTCCAGAGAAAAGAAAAGCTGAAGTTTTTATTCTTTTGGGGGCATACGGTGAAAGATGAAATTACAAAAGCATGTTTCAGTCAATGGTTTCCTTTTGAGTTTGAAGAAAACGGAATTGTTTACAAAACAGCTGAACATTATATGATGGCCGGAAAAGCAAAATTATTTAATGATGAGGAGATTTTAGGAAAAATATTAGAAGCAAGTTCTCCCAATCAGGCGAAAAGTTTAGGCAGAAAAGTCAAAAATTTTGATCCGAAAAGCTGGGATGACCATAAGTATGACATTGTAAAGCAGGGAAATCTTTTGAAATTTTCTCAAAATGAAAAGTTTAAGGAATTTTTGCTTTCAACAAATGATAAGATTTTGGTAGAAGCCAGTCCCTACGATAAAATCTGGGGAATCGGAATGCTGGAAACAGATACGAGAGCAGAAAATCCACTGTTATGGAATGGTGAAAATCTGTTAGGATTTGCTTTGATGGAAGTAAGAGACGAATTAAGAAGGTAAAAACACATAACCCAACACAAAGTATTCATTATGAAAAAGAAAGAATTACACCCACAAATTTTCGTAATCGAGAATTTTCTGACCGATGAAGAATGTGATCATTATATTGAGTTAACAAAAGATAAAGTCTTTGAAGAAGCCAAAATCAATATGGGTGGCCGGCAAATGATGAGCAAAGGAGTTAGAAATAACGATCGACTGATGATTTTTGATAACGATTTGGCCGAAAATCTTTTTAAAAAAGCGGCTGAATTTCTTCCTCAGACTCATGACGACTATAACGTTTTGGATTTTAATGAAATGTTCAGAATTTATAAATATTCTTCAGGACAAAGATTCAAAATGCATAGGGATGGAAGCTACATCAGAAATGTAAATGAGAAAAGTTTTTATACCTTTCTGATTTACTTGAATGATGATTTTGAAGGCGGAGAAACAGAATTCGAAAATTTATTTACTGTTGCTCCGAAGAAAGGTTCTGCATTGGTTTTTTACCATCCTTTGAGACACGAAGGAAAAACTTTAATCAATGGTTTAAAGTACGTTTTGAGAACGGATGTCATGTATTCTAAAAAATAGTTCGAAAAGAATTATGACAAAACCATGCAGTTTTTAATTAGCGTAAAACGAACACAAAATAAAGTGAATTATGGAAGAAGACTTAAAACCAAGATTCATCGAGTCATTACAGAGAAATAATGATCAGATCAGAGAAGACCGTGCCCGAATTATCGGAGAAGACGCAGAGCTCATTTATAGGCGTAAAGTAGAAGATATCGAACTGAAAATCAAAAGACTGGAAAGAGAACAGGAAGGTTTAATCGACATCAGCCCATTAGACAAAAACAGTTTGACATTCGCTGATTTTCAGCCGGAAGCATTCGTTCAGAAAGACATAGAATTATCATTAATCATCAGAAATTTAAATATTCAATTAGAACTGACAAGAAAAAGATTTGAATATTTATTTGGCAAAAAAATTTAAGTTATGGGAGGTACAAGATACGATATGGACGCTCGTTTTGACAGAGCAAAAAAAGCAGGATATGCATCAAAATCTGCAAGTGAAATTTTCACGCAGAATGCAAAGAGAAAAGCACATGAATCGATGAATCCACACGGTATTTCTTTCAGGGAATCAAGGGATTCCGCAGTACATCCTAATTCAGTTCCGATCATTTTAGGACTGGACGTGACGGGAAGTATGGGACATATTCCTTATGATTTGATTCAGGAAGGTCTTCCAAAACTAATGGGCGGAATTATCCAGGGTGGAGTTCCTGATCCGGCGCTCTTATTCTTAGGAATAGGAGATCATGAATGTGATGGTTATCCCTTACAAGTTGGCCAGTTTGAATCGGGAGATGAAGAGCTTGATATGTGGTTGACAAGAACGTATATCGAGTCCGGAGGTGGAGGAAATGCAGGAGAAAGTTATTTACTGGCTTGGTATTTTGCCGCTTTTCACACGAGAACGGATGCTTTTGAAAAGAGAAACCAGAAAGGATTGTTATTCACAGTTGGCGATGAACCTTGCCTGAAAACACTTCCTGCTTCAGCGATCAGAGAGATTATGGGAACAGGTCAACAAACCTTTAAACATACGGAATTGCTGGCAGAAGCTCAGAAAAAATATGAGGTTTTTCACATCAGCGTTCTGCATTCCGGACAAGCGGTTAATGCTGATAAAGGTTGGAAAGATCTGCTGGGGCAAAACTGTTTGTCTATCGAAGATTACAGAGATGTTCCGAAAGTGATTAAAGATGTGGTTTGCAGTAAATTTAAAGATAGCTTTGCTACAAAGGATTTAAAAGGATTAGATAATATTCAAATGTATTAAAATGAAAACAGCACAAATAATTATAGGCTTAGGATTTGGGGACGAAGGTAAAGGGATTACCACCGATTTTCTGGCTCAGCAACATCCTGAGTCTGTAGTTATTCGGTTTTCTGGAGGTCAACAGGCGGCTCATACGGTGATCATTGACAATAAAAAGCACATTCATTCCAGCTTTGCGAGTGGCGCGCTGCGTGGTTTGCCTTCCTATTTTACGGAACATTGTACGGTTCATCCGACATTTTTGTTCAATGAAAGGGAAGAGCTAATGCAAAAAAGTGGAAATGTTGAATTGACAATCCACCCTTTAGCAAAAGTGACAACTCCTTTTGATGTTTTATACAACAGAAAGAATATCAAAAATTTAGAGCACGGAACTTGCGGAAAAGGAGTAGGTGCAACAATGAAAAGAAATGAAAGCCCGTTTAAATTATTTGCAGTTGATTTAATCGCTCCAAGACCTATGCTGATTGAAAAATTAAAAGGAATTGCCAATTACTATGGCTTTGAAGAAGGAGAAGAAATTGAAAATGCTTTGCAGGATTTTTTAGAAGCGATTGATAAAATGGATTGGAAAATAGAAGGTTATGACTACTTGAAATCATTTAATCGTCTTATTTTTGAAGGAAGCCAGGGAATTTTACTGGATATGGATCATGGTGTTTTTCCGAATGTGACTTATGCAAATACGACTTCTAAAAACGCTTATGAAATCTGTCAGTTATTAAAAATTGAAAACATTGAAATGTTTTATGTGACCAGAAGTTACTCAACCCGTCACGGAAGTGGATGGATGAGCAATGAAAAATCATTAAATCTGAAAAATAATGAAGAAGAAACCTGTACATTTAATGAGTTTCAAAAGGATTTGCGTTTCGGAAATTTGGATTATGGGTTGTTGAATTATGCCTTGAAAGTGGATGAAGCCTATGGTGTTGCTCAAAAGAAAAATCTGGTGATAACTTGCTTAGATCAGTTAGATGAAAAATTTGAAATAGAAAATCTTAAGGTGAAATTTGATCAGATTTTTGGATCTTATTCACCTTATTCAAGGGATTTTAAAAGAATTGATTGATAAGAATATTGATTAAATAAAATAATTAGACACAATCATAACATCAATAGGAGTGGGCTTTAGCCTATTTTCATCATGAAAAAAATCCAATGGCTTTAGCCAAAACTTAAATAAAAATAACCATGAAAACTATAACATATTTAAAAGGCGACGCAACAAATCCGAAAACCGAAGGAAATAAAATCATCACTCATATCTGTAACGATATCGGTGGTTGGGGAAAAGGTTTTGTTTTAGCCATTTCAAAACGATGGAAAAAGCCTGAAAATGAATACAGAAAGTGGTTTCAAAACAGTGCAAATTTTACACTTGGAGAAACTCAAATGGTTCAGGTTGAAAATGATCTTTGGGTATGCAATATGATTGGTCAGCATAAAACAATTTCCAATTCAAAAAGAATTTCACCTATCAGATATGAAGCAGTTGAACAGTGTCTAAATAAACTTTCTGATGAAGCTTTAAAATTAAATGCTAGTGTTCATATGCCAAGAATTGGTTGCGGTTTGGCTGGTGGAAAATGGGAAGAAATCGAACCAATTATCGAAAGAACTTTGCTGAAAAATAATGTGGAAGTATATGTTTATGATTTTGAATAAATAAATTAAAAACACAACCATGAAAACCAAAACATTATACAGACCCGTCGGAGAAAAAGAAATGATTTTAATTATTGGAAGCAATTTCAAAAAATTTCCTCCAAGACTCGAATGGCAACCCATTTTCTATCCCGTTTTGGATGAAGGCTACGCTTCCGAAATCGCAGAAAAATGGAACACAAGAGATGAAGCAGGAAATTATCTTGGATTTGTAACCGAATTTGAAGTATTAGAAGAAGTTGTCAATCAATATCCTGCGCAAAATGTTGGCGCTAAAAATCACAATGAACTGTGGGTTCCTTCGGAAGAATTGGATACTTTTAATCAGGCGATTGTAGGAGATATTAAAGTGACGAAAGTATTTATGGGAAAAGATTTTAAAGAACCTGCAAATGCTGATGTAGAAAATTTATTGTTAAACATAAAAAAACTAACGATGACCAATAAAGGAATGGCAAAAGATACATTGGAAATCTTGGCCAGGAAATATTATATAAACGAACACAACGAAAAAATAAATATAGAAAACGAACTGGAAGCTTCGATAAAAGGAACAGTTCTGTTTTACCCAGAAAAACTTTCAGAATTGGCAGACAACGAACTTCCTGAAACCCATTTTGAAACGCAGTTTGAAGTTTGGAGATGCAGTTCTTTAAAAGCGATTTTACAATTAGCCGAAGAAGAAAATCAGGAAAAACTGATGTGTTTGAATTTCGCATCAGCAAAAAATCCGGGAGGAGGTTTCATCAACGGAGCCGAAGCTCAGGAAGAAAGCCTGGCGAGAACTTCAGGATTGCATGAAAGTCTGCTTCAAGGTTGGGATTATTACAAAATTCATCGCGAAATGGAATCTTGTTTCTACACCGATATGATGATTTACAGCCCGAAAGTTCCTGTTTTCAGAAAGGATAAAGGTGAATTGTTGCCGAAACCGGTTTTATGTAATTTTATCACGTCTCCCGCGGTGAATGCAGGAGTTGTCAAACGTCAGGAACCGGAAAGGGCTCACGAAATTTTCGGAGCGATGGATGTAAGAACAGATAAAATGCTGGCTTTGGCTCTACATCGGGAAAATGAAACCTTAATTTTAGGAGCTTGGGGATGTGGTGTTTTCAAAAATGATCCGAAAGAAATTGCAGAATTGTTTAAAAAGCATCTTCACGGAAAGTATAAAAATAAATTTAAAAGAGTGGTTTTTGCGATTCTTTCAAAGAAAGAAGAGATGATACGACCGTTCGAAGAAATATAATGAGAACAAATAAACTTTTACTTGCTTCAAAATCCTTAAAGGGAATTTCTATTGGCGATGCTTTTGGAGAAAGTTTTTTCGGGGAAGAAAGTTTGATTAAAACCCACATTCATCAGAGAATTATTCCAGAAAGTCCTTTGGATTTTACCGATGATACGATTATGACAATTGCCGTTTTCAAATCTTTAGAAAAATTCGGCAAAATCAATCAGTATTTTTTAGCAGAAGAGTTTACGAAAAATTATTACTTGGACATCAACAGAGGTTACGGACCTTCGATGCATCAGTATTTCAGAGCGATAAAAAGCGGGGAAAATTGGAAAGATGTTTCTTATTCAAAATTTGAAGGACAAGGTTCAATGGGAAATGGTGGAGCAATGAGAGCGGCTTTAATTGGCGCTTATTTTTATGATGATTTAGTTCAGCTTAAACAAAATGCAGAACTTTCCTGCGAAGTTACTCACGCCAACAAAGAAGCAATAGAAGGAACAAAAGCCATTGCTTTGGCGGCAGCTTTTGCAGTTCAGGAAAAAGTGGGATTAATACAATTAAATCAACAGGATTTTGTTCAAAGAATTCAAAATGAATTGGATGATTCGGATATGAAAAGTAAATTGAATAAAGCGTTGTATTTAGATGGAAATCCAAGTGTTGAATTATTAGTCAAAACTTTAGGAAATGGAATCAAGATGACCGTTCAGGACACCGTTCCGATTGTTATCTGGATGCTTTCGAGATATAGAAACAATTTTGAAGATTGTCTTTGGAATACCGTTTCAGCTTTGGGCGACAGAGATACAACTTGCGCAATGGCTGGAGGAGTAAGTATTTTATGTTCCAATGAAAATACAATTCCAACTTGGATTAAAAATGTTGAAAACTGGAAAAACAGCAAATTTTGTGAAAATTGAATTAATAAAAGGTGACATCACCAAAATACAAGTAGACGCCATCGTCAACGCAGCCAATTCTTCCTTACTCGGCGGAGGCGGTGTTGACGGAGCCATTCATCGTGCAGGTGGAAAGCAGATTTTAGACGAATGTATCGAAATCAGAAACCGACAAGGAAAATGCAAAACGGGTGAAGCGGTGATAACAACTGCTGGAAGTCTTCCCGCAAAATATGTCATTCACACCGTCGGTCCGGTTTGGAATGGAAATGAGGAAAAATCTTCGAAATTATTGGCAAATTGTTATCAAAATCATTGAAATTGGCAGAAAGTCTTGATGTAAAAACGATTGCTTTTCCCAATATCAGCACAGGAATTTACAGGTTTCCAAAAGAATTGGCTGGAAAGATTGCTGTGAATGAGGTCAAGAAATTTAGTTCAGATGTCATCGAAAAAATTATTTTTGTCTGTTTTGATGATGAAAATGAAGAGATTTATAAAAAGCTTTTAGAAGAATGAGAAATAATAATTTCAGATTTGTAAATAATCCTGAAAATCAGAATGAGGGATTGACGGATGAAGAAATTGACAATCTTCAAGAAGAATCAAATTTGAGATTTCCAAAAGCTTATATTTCTTTTCTTCACAAAACAGGAAAAAAATCCAATGTTTTTCAGGTTGAAACAAATGCTAAAGAATTAAGAAAAATTCACGATGAATTGAGAGTGGAGCTGGATAAGCTTAATCTATTACAGAATCAAAATATTCTATGCATAAAAAAGTATGAAACCTTTGAAGAATATTTTAATTCAAATTTTGAAACGTATTATTTTTTTAATCTTTCTGAAAATAAATGGAATCCTACACTTTATATTTTTGGAGATGAATGTATTAATGAATTATGGAATGCTTTTGAAAAAAGAATAACGAAAGTGAAAGGAAACAATTTCATTGCATTCATTAATGAAGAGACAGATAAAAAATATGGAATAACGATAAAGCAACATTTTAAGAATATTCCTATGTATATAATTTCAATACCAATCTTTATTCTTTTAATAATATTATTGGGGGTTGAAGCTTTAAGAGAAAAAATTTTAAACAAATGAAAAAACTAACCATATTAACCGGCGCAGGAATCAGTGCCGAAAGCGGGATAAAAACTTTCAGAGATGGAGACGGTCTTTGGGAAAATCATAGCATTACGGATGTGGCAAGTCCGGAAGGATGGCGAAAAGACAGATCTTTGGTTTTGGAATTTTACAATCAGAGACGCCGTCAGCTTCATGAAGTGGAACCCAATGATGCGCACAGATTATTGGCAGAACTAGAAAAACATTTCGAGGTTCAGATTATCACACAAAACATTGATGATTTGCACGAAAGAGCAGGTTCTACAAATATTTTGCATTTGCACGGAGAATTATTCAAATCATGTTCCTGCAACAATAAAAATCAGGTTTACGAACAAAAAGACGACATTAACATTGGCGATAAAGCGGAAGACGGAGCGCAGTTGCGACCTTTCATCGTTTGGTTCGGTGAAGATGTTCCGTTGATGAAAGAAGCTACAAAAAAAGCAAAAGAAGCGGATATTTTTCTGGTAATCGGAACTTCTTTGCAGGTGTATCCGGCTGCAGGATTAATTCACGATATCAAAGATGATTGTCTTTTAATTGTCATCAATCCCAACGAAACCGGTTTTGGATACGGTCAAAGAGCCGTTGTGATGAAAGAAACGGCAACGCAGGGAATGAAATTGCTGTTTGATAAATTGGTAAATCTTGCGTAATGGAAAATAAAGTAAAAGCAGGAATCTTCGGAGTTTGTATCGGTGATGCTTTGGGCGTTCCGGTGGAATTTAAAACTCGAGAAACCTTAAAGAGATTTCCTGTTGAAACCATGCAGGAATTCGGATCCTGGAATCAACCGAAAGGAACCTGGAGCGACGATAGTTCATTAACGCTTTGTATTGCAGAACAATTAACTAAAGAATATGATCTTGAAAAGATTGGAGAAAGCTTTGTGAAATGGGTGAAATATGGACATTGGACAGCTCATGGAAGACTTTTCGATATTGGCGGAACAACAAGGCATTCCATTGCAAGATTAATGAAAGGAGAAAGCGCCAGATTTTCAGGTAATATCTTTGAAGAAGACAATGGGAATGGTTCTTTAATGAGAACTCTTCCCCTAGCTTTTTATCTTAAAGACGAAGAAAATATTGAGAAATTATATCAAACCGTAAAAGAAGTTTCATCGATTACTCACGGACATTTTCGTTCAGTTTTTGCATGTTTTGTCTATGTGATTTTTGCCATTGAATTAATTAAAGGAAAAGATAAAAAAGAAGCATATCATCATACCCAAAAAATAGCTTTGGAATTTGCAGAAAATCAAGTTTTTAACCCAAAAGAGATTCAGCTTTTTGATAGAGTTTTAAAGAATGATATTTCAAAATTTCATGAAGATACAATCAGCTCCGGAGGATATGTTCTTCACAGTTTAGAAGCCTCATTATGGTGTTTTCTCAATTCTGAAAGTTATGCTGAAGCAGTTTTAAAAGCAGTCAATTTAGGGGAAGATACCGATACAACCGGAGCGATCACAGGAGGAATTGCCGGAATTTATTATGGTTTTGAAAGTATTCCTGAGGAATGGACTAATGTATTGGCGAGAAAAAATGATATTGAAAACTTATGTATTAAATTAGAAACTCAATTAATGAAATAAAATTAACCATGAACGAACAAAGAAAGAAAAAAATAAGCAAATTTATCAGCTTAGTTCTAAGACATAAACCTGAAATTATCAATTTAAATTTAGATGAAAACGGCTGGACAAGCGTGGATGAATTAATAACAAAATCAAAAAGAGATTCCTACGAAGGCTTTACCTTCGAAGAACTCGAAGAAATGGTGGAAACCAACGATAAAAAACGTTTTATTTTTAATGAAGATAAAACCAGAATCCGGGCAAACCAAGGGCATTCGATTGATATTGATTTAGCATTGAAACCACAGCAACCGCCGGAATTTTTGTATCACGGAACGGCTGAAATAAATAGGGATTCTATTTTAGAAAAAGGAATCGAAAAAAGAAACCGGCAACATGTTCATTTAAGCCAGGATAAGGAAACCGCTACCAAAGTCGGAATGCGTCACGGAAAACCTCTTATTTTGATTATTAAAACAAAAGAGATGTTTAATGATGGAATTGAGTTTTATCTTTCCGAAAATAATGTCTGGCTGACTGATTTTGTGGATGCTAAATATATTTCAAATTAAATGAAAAGAACATTAGCAATAGGCGACATTCACGGAGGGTTCAAAGCTTTGAAACAGGTTTTGGAAAGAGCCAATGTCACTGAAAATGATAAATTAATTTTTCTTGGAGATTATGTCGATGGCTGGAGTGAGTCTTCCAAAATCATCCAATTTCTGATTGAACTCTCAGAAAAGCAGGAATGTATTTTCATCAAAGGAAATCATGATGAATGGACGGAAGACTGGCTTTCTTTCGGAAATGCTCCTGATATCTGGCTTTTCAATGGGGGACAAAGCACGGTTGATAGTTATTCTCAGTATTCTTTAGAAAAATTGGAAACCCATTTGGAATTTTTTCAACGAATGAAAAATTATTATATCGACGAAGATAACCGCTTGTTTATTCATGCCGGTTATTCTTCTATGCACGGCCCTGAAAAAGAAGTCTATTCCAGCAATTACCGTTGGGACAGAACACTGTGGGAAACCGCCGTTGCGATGGATCAAAAACTATCTAAAAATTCTGAATTGTATCCGAAGAGATTGCTTTTATACAATGAAATTTTCATTGGCCATACGCCGACTTTGCATTTGGGAATCAAAGAACCGATCAATAAAGCCAATGTATGGAATTTAGATACCGGAGCTGCATTTACCGGAGCATTGACCATTATGGATGTTGATACCAAAGAATTCTGGCAAAGCGACCCGCTTCCTAATTTATACCCTGATGAAAAAGGGAGAAATAACGATTAATGTAAGACCTAAAAACCGCTAAGGTATTAAATATAAACATCTTCGCTATCTGCAAAATCTGCGAGAATAAAATATACATCAATTTTATCATTCCGAACATAAACTGAAGGTTACGAACGAAGTTCAGAAGTGAAGAAGCTCTAAAAATAAAGTTGAGATTCTTCCTGCGTTAGAATAACAAGCCGCACGCAATAATTAAAAATTCAACATTCAGCCTTTGCTGAGTGAAACGCCTTTGTGAACGAATAATATACAGAACAAATGTAAATAAAATCTTTGCGACCTTTTCGGTAAAAAAATCATCGATTTTTCAGTTTTAGAAAAAAGAAAGTAATTTTAAAGCTCGAAATATTACCTCAATGAAACTGAAATATCTCATATTTTTTCTTGGCTCAATTTTAACCTTTGCACAGACTCAATTTCAGACGCCTTTCGAAAAAGGAAATGGAAACCAAACCGTTACTTATGATGAGATGAATGTGTATTATCAAAATTTAGCGAATAACTTCAATACCATTCAGTATCTGAAAAAAGGCGAAGACGACAACGGAAAACCAATTTACATTGTTATTTACAATCCTTTTCCTGAAAAAGATGTAGAAAAACTAAGAAAAGAAAAAGCAATTTTATTGGTCAATAACGGAATTCATCCCGGCGAACCTGACGGGATTGATGCCACAATGATGTTGATGCGGGATTTAGCGACAAAGAAAATCAAAACTCCACAAAATTTTATTATTGCAGCGATCTCAGCGTACAATGTAAGCGGAATGCTGAATCGTGGTTCGTTTTCCAGAGCTAATCAAAATGGTCCTGAGCAATATGGGTTTAGAGGGAATGCCCGAAATTATGATCTAAACCGTGATTTTATTAAAGCTGATACAAAAAATGCAAGAAGTTTTCAGGAAATTTATCAATGGCTGAAGCCGGATGTTTTTATTGACAATCATGTAAGTAACGGGGCAGATTATCAGTATACTTTTACTTATATTTCAACTTTTAAAGAACGTTTGGGACATGTTTTGGGTGAATATTTTTACCATAATTATCAGGCTAAAAATCTTGAAGATCTAAGGAAATTAGGTTACGAAAGTACACCGTATGTCAATATTCACGGTGACGTTCCGGAGGTTGGTTTTGCTTCGTTCGAAGATTCTCCGAGATATTCTACAGGTTACACGACTTTATTCAATTCTTTGGGAACGGTTCCAGAGACACATATGCTGAAACCTTATGACAAAAGAGTAGATGCAACGTACAAATATATACTCGTAAATCTTCAGAATTTAGATAAGGATTATAAAAAGATCAAACAGCTTAGAATTGAAAATTTAAAGCAATATCAAGCCGGAAAACAATATGGAATTCGCTGGAAAATAGATTCTACGAAATATTCTACAATGGATTTTAAGGGTTTTGAAGGAAAATATAAGCCAAGCGAAATTTCCGGAAAGCCAAGATTGTATTATGATCGAAATAAACCGTTTACGAAGAAGATAAAGCTGTTCACAACGGCAGTTCCGACGGGATATATCACGATTCCTAAATATTATGTGATTCCTCAGTCGCAATATCGTGTCATTGAAGAATTGAAAAGAAATCAGATTCAGATGAAACCGATTCAGAAAGACAGTACAATTGCCGTTGAAGCTTATAAAATTAATGATTTTAAAACTGTAAAAAATCCTTACGAAGGTCATTATTCACATTTTGAGACAACGGTTGAGAAATCTAATAAAAACTTAAATTTTTCTGCAGGAGATTACATCGTCCCGACGAATCAGGAAGGGGTGAAATATATCATCGAAACCTTAGAACCAGAAGCATTAGATTCATTTTTCAACTGGAATTTCTTTGACGGAATTTTAACACAGAAAGAATACTATTCAACGTATATTTTTGAAGATACAGCAGCAGAATTATTGAAAAAAGACAAAGATCTGAAACAAAAATTCGAAGCCCAAAAAGCATCAGATAAAAAATTTGCCGACGACGGAACAGCACAACTGAACTGGATTTACAGAAATTCTCCTTCTTTCGAAGAAAAAACTTTCAGACAGTATCCGATTTATAGAATTTTATAAGTTGAAAAATAAATTGCCCAAAATTTGAGGCTATGCTTCGTCACTCCGGGTGATTTTTCAAAGCAAAGCGTAGGAAAATTGTATCGAGAACCTTCAATTAAACTAAACTTCTCGATACACTCCATTTTATTCCGTTACTCGAAATGACGAAGCTCAGATAATTTTTAGTTATGATTAAATTACTGATAATCAAATAGTAATTTCCGTAATTTTCACACGTGAAATTGTTGTTTTTACTGATGAAATTTAATTTTTATCAGACGAAATTTGCTTTACTGAAAACCAATAAAAACTAACATTTATGGCAACTAAAAAGCAATTTTTCGTTTCATTGGAAGGCGTTGACCTTACAGACGAACAGCTAAAAAACATCGACAGAGGAATTCAGAATGTCGTGCTTTCTGAACTCTCAAAAGTAGACAACACCCAGGCTTTTGGCGCTCATAGAAATTTCAGGGAGCTGATAAGACCTTTGAAAGTGAAAGACTGGTTTCCTTGGGGAATTATTATTTTCAAGCCGGGAATAGACTTTAACAAGCAGATATTGGACATCCAGACCAAGATAAAAGGATATGGAGGCTAGTTTCAATTCTTCAAAAAAGATGTGCCCCAGTTACGTTGGAAAAGTTGGGGCACAGCTTTTTGGAGTCGTCAATAAAGACGGAAAAGTGCAGTTTATTACACCTCTTACCGTTACAGAAGATTTTCTTGAACAGAATGAAAATCTCGAACAAAGATTTCGTTTTACAGGGAAATGTGTAGAAAAAGGTTGTGCCCAATGGAATCATGAAGAATCGAAATGCTCTTTATCCACAAAAGTTCAGAATTTGGCTTTAAATCAAAATAAAGAATTGTCATTTTGCCCGATCCGTTCACAGTGCCGATGGTTTTTTCAGGATGGAAATGAAGCCTGTCTTTCCTGTAATGAGATTACAAGAAATATGGAAGAGCTGTTGTTAAAATTTGAAAAATAAAAAAGACGCTTCAAATAGAAACGTCTTTTGTGTTATTTTGGTAAACCTCTTTTATAAGCAATTTCTGCTCGTTTGATGGCTACTTTTTCTTTCCAGTCCATGTACTTCTTTTTGAAGTTTTTCTTCATGATGTCGTCAAATTTACGCTGAACAGTAAGATTCCATAGAGAATGCGCTTTCACCGCCCAGGATTTATCCCAGGCTCTTAAAGAAATAGAGAAGCTTCCGTCTAAATATTTCATCCAGTGCCACCATCCGGTTGGCATAAACAGTGTGTCACCATGCTCCAGGAAACATTCAATTCCCTCAATACCATCCAAAGCTGGAAATTTCTCAAAATCAGGATTGTCAATGTCATAATCTTCTAATGCATACGTTGCATATGGAAGCTGATACAGCCTTTCTCTCCATTTATATTCGAAAAGTTTCACATGTTTTCTTCCGTTAAAATGTGTGTGAAAGATATGTGCCATATCAATATCATAATGAAGGAAGGTTACCGAGCCTTTTCCGCCAAAAAACATGGATGGATATTTATCTAAGAACCCGCCCATTAATTCTTTTGGAGAAATGTAGTCATTAAGAAGCTTATTGGCATGTTTTATAGGATCAAAAAAGAAAATTCTCAGATCCGTAGGTTCTCTCTGAATAAGATCGATATAATCCGCAAACTTCATTTTTGCGCTAGGTGTATTAATGGGAGCAGCAGGATCTGCCTTCGAGCTGTCGTACAACGGAACTTCCACATCTCCTACCACCTCCTTCATATATTCCATTGTCCATTTCTGGTACGCAGGCCATTTTTTCGCCATGTTTTTAATAACAACAGGCTTTCTCGGCTTTAGATATTTTTCGATAAACTCTTGTTGTGTAATGTCATCTACTATATCTATAGGCTTTAAATTAATTCCCATTTTTTAAAAGTTTAATGTTACAAAATTATTAAATAAAAATATATGTTAACATCTTTAAGTATTTTTTAATCTATGATTCAAATCATTTTTAACTATTTAGACTAAATAAATATACCACAATGCTTTACAATGGAAACTCAATTTAGGAAAACAAACTCGAAAATTATCACTATGTTTGTAGTTATAAAAAATGGTTTTAACCTTTTGCATTTAAATCAATCTTTAATGATGTGTAACAAAAAATAATAACCAATAACTAATTAGGCAAATAATAAATTATGAAAAAGAGAATTTCTGTATTCCTGATGATTTTTTTCTCCGTGCTGTCCTTTGCACAGAAAACCGTCTCAGGAAAAATTACAGATGAAGACGGCGTGGCAATTCCCAGTGCAAGTGTAACAGTGGAAGAACCGGGCAAAGATGCGATTCTTGCGTATGGGATTACCAATGCGAAAGGGGAATATAAAGTAACCTTCACATCTGCAGAACCCAATGTAGATCTAAAAGTAAAAGCGTTTAATCAGAAGCCTGTTACCAAGCAAATAAGCAACAGCGATCAGACCTTAACCTTTCAGATGCAGGGGGAAGCCACAGAAATTAAAGAAGTAAAGCTTAAAACCAAAATGGTTACCGCAAGAGGAGATACCATTTCATACGACCTTAAAGCTTTCGACAGCAAAAGCGACAGAACGTTAGCCGATGTTCTGAAAAAAATGCCGGGAATTGAAGTCAATACAGACGGAACGATTCTTTACCAGGGCAACGCGATCAATAAATTCTATGTCAACGGAAAAGACTTGATGGAAGGAGGATACGGAACAATCAACAACTCGCTTCCGAAAGACGCCGTACAAAAGGTGGAGGTTCTGGAAAATCACCAACCCGTAAAAATATTGCAGGATAAAGTACCCTCTGATCAGGCAGCGATCAACATCAAACTAAAAAATTCAGTAACGATGACAGGTAGAGGAGAAGTCGGAGTTGGCGGAAGCCCTTTACTGTGGAACGTTAAATTAACGCCCATGTTTTTCGGACAGAAAAGCCAGTGGGTAGTGAACTACAAATCGAATAATACAGGAGAGCAGGTAGAAAATGAAGGAAATATTCTGTCTTTTGGAAACAGATTCGAAGGAAAAAGGATCAACGCTTCTCAAAACGACTGGCTGAATGTAGAAAATGCGAGCACACCAAATCTTCCTGTAAAAAGATATCTCATGAACAGTGTTCATTATATCTCTGCAAACTACCTTACCAATATTGATAAGAAAAAAGAATGGGAGCTGAAAGCAAATGCAAACTATACAAATAATGCTGTTGAAAGAGAATCTTATAGCAAAACAGATTATTTTGCTACGACAGATACTCCTGCATCGACAGTATTGCAAAATATTCACAATAATTTCTATACAGATAAGGCAAAAGGAGAATTAATTTTTACAAAAAATGCTAAAAAAGGATTTTTCAAAAATACCACAAGCTTTTCTCAATATTGGAATGCAGACCGAGGAATTGTTGACAGAACGCTTAATAGTTCTACTAACTCTACAAGACATGGGGAAGAAGCAGTA
Source organism: Chryseobacterium arachidis (assembly GCF_900129245.1). Taxonomy (GTDB): domain Bacteria; phylum Bacteroidota; class Bacteroidia; order Flavobacteriales; family Weeksellaceae; genus Chryseobacterium; species Chryseobacterium arachidis. The sequence continues at coordinate 11,472 of NZ_FQUT01000016.1, read as the reverse complement.
GAATCACCTACTACATCTTTCCAAAACTCATTGAGTACAATCATTCCCTGGAAAGAAAAAATGGTAAATATCTTGTCATACATAAGCTATCAGACGGATAGACAAAGCCTGGATGTTTCTCCGTCATCTTATTTGGAAATTCCTGGATTTCTTCCTACATCTACGGATTTTGTAAGTCAAAATTTAAGGCTTAAAACTTTTGAAGCGAATCACTCTGCAAATATTGGTTTTTCTACAAAAGGATGGACATTTACTCCAGAAGTTGGATTTAATTTTAAATCGACTGATTTAGTTTCGAGCTTGTCAAATATTATAACAAATCCTTTTACCAGTCCAAATGCTACACCAGTTTCACAATACAACAATGATTTAAGTTATACTACTGCGACACCATATGGAAGCTTGGGAGTAAATTATAAAAACGATTCCTGGATGTTATATGCCAATTTCCCGGTTAATTCAAACAACATTAAGGCAGAAGATCCTTTAAGATTAGTAAATAAAGAAGTAAATAAAGTAACATTTGAACCCAGTATTTTTGCTCAATATACATTTGCCTCTTTTTGGAAAGCATCAGTAAATGCAAATATCAACAACAATTTTGGGGAAATTAACACGGCATATTCCGGATTTTTAATGACTTCACCAAACGGAATCAGCACGATGAATCCTAACAACCCGATTCCTCAAAATAATAATAAATCTGCGGGTACAAGGATAGAGTACAGAAACCCATTGAATAATTTATTCTTTAATATTAATTATAGATATTCAGACGCAAAAAGAAACTTAATATCTAATCCGACAATCGTTGGAGGTTATACTGTTATGGAATATTTAGAGAGAGATAATCATATACTAAACAATGGATATAATCTTGAAGTAGGAAAATATTTTCCAAAATTTAAAACGAATGCTTCTGTAAGCTATAGTAATAATACGGCAAAATCTGATGCTTTTCTGAATAATGATTCTTATACAAACAAGAATAACAGTCAATCAATGGGTGTGAAGTTCAATAATACTTATTTCAGCTGGATGAGTATTGATTATAATGCAAGTTTCTCCAGAACAAAACAGACAAGCACAGGACGGGTAATTTCTAATGCTGCAAGAAAAGGATTTACACATAATTTAGGCCTTTTCTTCTATCCGATCGAAAATCATACAATTGGATTTAACTGGGACCAGGTAAATACAAATGCTGCTAATGAAAAATATAACAATGGATTCTATGATCTGTCCTATCAGTTTACGTGGGCTAAAAAGAAAATTGATTTCGAAGTGAAATGGATGAATATAGCCAATAAAAAAGTATTTGAAACATATGATATTAATACAAGCAATATTTCTTACACAAGAATCCAGCTTCGTCCAAGCCAGGTAATGTTTACTGTAAAATTCAATTTTAAATAAAAAAATAAAACAAATAAATAGAAAAACCAATCTCAGCGAGATTGGTTTTTTATTGAAATCATAGCTTAATTTAAAAATTCGGATTATCCGCAGACGGACCATAGCTTCCCGGCAACGGAATATCATTCAGTCTGTAATATACACCCAACTGTGCCCGATGGTGCGTAATCTGATTCAGGCTGTGACGGATAGAGCCATATTTCGTCCATTTAGCCAGCTCTTCTCCATTGTTTTTCAAAGCCCAGGTTTCGGTGAGGTCATTTTCTTTGGCACTGTTTAAAGCTTCTGTACTCAGTTTGTAATTTTCATCCAAAACTTTCAGCAGATCTTCCCTTGTCAAAAGTTGTTTGGGTTTATAATCTGTTGTTGCAAAATCCAGATCAGACGTTTTCAACATTACATCTGCCCAGCCGAAAACTTCACCGATATGCGTGGCAAGGTGCATCATTTTCATGCTTTTTTCATGAGGCGCATAATCATTTTTACCCTCTGGATAAACTTCAAAAAACTTTCGGGTGGTCTGATATTCGTCCTGAAGCTCGTTTTTAAATTGTGATAAAGTGTCCATAATAATTTTGTTTTTAGCATTTTAAAGTTAAGATTTTTAACGAATAAAATATTTTAATAAAATCAAAAATTTCGAATACGGGATTATTAATATATTGAATGTCATTTGGGAAGATGTGTTTCAAAAAGGAAAAATCCAAAAAAAGGAAATGGATTTTTCTGTTCATTGAACGGTAAAGTTATATTCTCAATGACCTGAGACTATCCATAAAATTGGTGGGAAACTATATTAAAAAAAATAAATCAAAAAAATCTGTAACATATTCTTACATCTGAGAACTAATTGTATAAACAGTATAAAAAATGAAAAAACTATTTTCAATATTCTTTATTGCTATTTTCGCTTTTGCAAGCGCTCAGGATAACGAATCGAAAGAAACTGCCAACCGTTTCTTTTACGAATTAACATTTAAACCTAAAAAAGATTCTGCAAAGCTTGATAAGGTAATGGCGGCCCTTGACATCGTAAAGGACAGATCGGTTTACAGAGACTTTACGGCTGTAGGTCAGGATTCAATTCTTAAAGTTCAGTTTGAAGCCATGCAGAAAGCGGGAGTGTTTAAGGATTTATCGAAATCTTTCAAAATGCCAAAGTTTTCAGAGAAAATCGTAAAGCATTATCCGGATATGAAGCTGCAGTATGTAGAAAGAATTGCAAGCGGATTCTCACCAATGAGTATAGCGTATACAGATACACCGAAATTCGAGTGGAAAATATCCAATGATAAAGCGAAGATCGGAGAATACAATACACAGAAGGCAACGACTGAATTCGGAGGCAGAAAGTGGATAGCTTGGTTCACTACAGATCTTCCGTTTCAGGACGGCCCTTACAAGTTTTCAGGACTTCCGGGGCTAATCGTAAAAATTGAAGACGAAGGTAAAAACTATTCTTGGGTACTTCAGGGGAATAAAAAAGTTCCGAACTGGGACGAATTAACATACATGGAAAAACTTTCCAACCTTAGCTTGAAGGTAACGGAAATGCCAAGAGAGAAATTCGAAAAAACATTCAACGATTTCAAGAAAGATCCTTTTGCGTCCGCAAGGCCTATGATGACACAGGCGATAATGTCTCAGACGATCCCGGGTATGGACGGAACTGTGGGAGATATGATGAAGAAACAGGAGAAAATGTATAAAGATTTTTTCAGTGCCAATGATAATCCGATTGAAATAACTGTTCAAACGACAGACAAGAAGAAAAAATAAACATTTCATATCAACTAAATTATATTTAAATCAACCCAAATGCATTCTTGTGTTTGGGTTGATTTCTTTCATAAAACCTGTTATTTAGATTAAATTTAAATAGCGTATATTTGCAGATACAAAATTGGCTTTGAAAGTGAAGGATTTACATAAGTTGAGCAGATTTCCCAAAAACAAAATGGGGAAAATTCTGGGGTATGATAATGACAGTCTTAAAATGCCCAACAAGATCATAGAAATGGGGCTTCTTCCGGAAACCTCGTTCAGGATTTTGTATCAGGCACCTTTCAGCGGACCGATGTATGTAGAGTTTGGAGAAGAAAAAAGCCGTATCGCTCTTCGTGAAGAGGAGGGAGATTTTATTATTGTTGAAGAATTGAATTGATGCAGGAAAACAAGAAAAAACAGGTACTTTTAGTCGGAAATCCTAATGTTGGAAAATCAACGGTTTTCAATGCGCTGTGCAGCGACAAGAAGCAAAAGACCGGAAATTATGCAGGGGTTACGGTAGCAAGCCATTCCGGAAACTATACATATAAGAATGAGGAGGTTGAAATTGTCGATTTGCCTGGATCTTACAGTATTTATCCAAGTTCGGAAGATGAGGCCATTTTTTCTAAATTTCTGATGGATCATCAGAAAGATTATGCAGGTGTTATTTATATTCTGGAAGCATTAAGTTTAAAAAGAGGGTTGCTTTTATTTCAGCAGATTCAGGATTTGGGAGTTCCGATGATTTTGGTGGTCAATCAGATTGATCAGGCGGAAAGGAGAGGGATTGACATTGATATTCAAAAATTTTCAGAATCTTTAGGAATTAAAATCATTCAGACCAATGCTAAGAAGCAAATCGGTATTGATGAGATTAAAGAAGCTGTTTTACATAATAATTTCGTTAACTCAAACGGACAAAGCTTTGAAATACCTAATGAACATAAAGATTTTATTCATAAAGTAGCAGTTCATAAAGGTTTTGAAAACGAATATAAAGCTTGGCTGAGCTTATCTTTAGGAACAGATTCGGCAAAAATAGATTCTATTGTTGAGCAAATGAACGCTCCCGATTCAAAAAGCTTGGTTCCGAAAAGATTACAGGTTCAGGAAACGGTGAGAAGATATCAGAAAGTAGATAAAATTCTTGCAGATGTTATTACCAAAAAACCTCAGTTCAAAGAATTAGTGACGGAGAAATTAGATAAAATCCTCGTTCATAAATTCTGGGGATATATTGTTTTCTTAGCTATTTTATTAATCATTTTCCAAAGTGTATTCTTCCTCGCGGAATATCCTATGAATTGGATAGATGATTTATTTGCCTGGCTGGGAGCCTTTACGGGCGAACATTTACCGGAAGGGCCTTTAAATTCATTAGTTTCCAACGGAATTGTTCCGGGAATCGGGGGAATTGTGATTTTCGCGCCACAGATTGGTATTTTATTATATTTCCTTTATTTATTGGAAGATTCGGGATATATGGCGAGGGTTGTTTTCTTGATGGACAGGATTTTACGGCCTTTCGGATTAAACGGAAAAAGTATTGTTCCTTTAGTTTCAGGAACGGCCTGTGCGATTCCGGCAGTGATTTCAACAAGAAATATCGAAAACTTAAAGGAAAGATTATTAACGATTTTGGTCACGCCTTTTATGACGTGTTCTGCAAGGCTTCCCGTGTACAGTATCATTATTGGATTAATTATTTCTGATAAAACTTTTCTAGGAATAAAATACAAAGCTTTGGTCTTGATGGGAATGTATTTATTAGGATTTTTCGTGGCATTATTTTCTGCGGCCATTCTTAATAAATTCATTAAAAATAAAGGGAAGACCTATTTGGTAATGGATTTGCCAACGTATAAAAAACCTCTTTTTGCTTACGATTTTAAAATGGTTTTGGGTAAAGTTTGGGATTTCATTACAGGAGCGGGAAAAATTATTTTCATTGTAAGTATCATCATTTGGTTTTTAAGTTATTTCGGGCCAAAACAAAAACCGGATCAATTCGTTGCCACAAATGTTGAATTAGATCATTCTTATTTGGCAAAAATGGGAAAAGGAATTGAACCTATAATTGCTCCGCTTGGCTACGATTGGAAAATGGGAGTTGGGATTTTGACAAGTTTTGTAGCCCGAGAAGTGTTTGTAGGAACTATGTCTACTTTATACAGTTTAGAAGATGATGCTCCGGAAGTAAAAGTAATTGATAAAATGAGACGAGATGTAAAACCGAACGGCGAAAAAGTCTTCAGTTTTGCAACAGGAGTTTCAGTGCTTTTATTCTACGCATTTGCAATGCAGTGTATTTCTACACTTGCAGTAGTTTACAGAGAAACCAAAAGCTGGAAATGGACTGGCTTTCAGGTTGTGATGATGACAGGTTTGGCATATTTTGTGTCGATGTTTGTGTACCAAATATTAAAATAATGGACTCTTCATTAATTTTACAATATGTAATCGTTTTTCTGGTAGTTGCTTTTGCATGTTATTCTTTATTCAAGATACTCAGAAAGAATTTTGCGCCTAAGAAGTTCAGTTCCAAAAGAACCAACTGCGACAAAGATTGCGGATGTTCATAAAAAAATAACATTCCTGTGGAAAACTAAAAAATGGAGTTGGTTTTATTTTTTCTAATTTTGCCTAGTTTTAAAAACACAAAACAAGTAAAAATCAAACGCGTAAAACACTCAGAATGTCATTAATAAAAAGTATTTCAGGAATCCGGGGAACAATCGGCGGAAAAGTAAATGATAACTTAACACCGCTGGATGTCGTAAAATTTGCTTCGGCATTCGGAACTTGGCTTCAGAATAATAAAAATAAAAAAGATTTAACGTTGATCATCGGAAGAGACGCCAGAATTTCTGGTCAGATGGTTTCTTCTCTGGTGACCGCAACGTTACAGGGGCTTGGAATCAACGTGATTGATTTGGGTCTTTCTACCACTCCAACCGTAGAAATTATGGTTCCGGAACTAAAAGCAGACGGGGGAATTATCCTTACCGCTTCCCATAATCCCAAACAATGGAACGCTCTGAAATTATTGAATGATAAAGGAGAATTCATCAGTGGCGAAAATGGTGCAGAAGTTTTGGCTTTGGCTGAAAGCGAGGACTTCAATTATGCAGAAGTGGATGATTTAGGAAAATATGAAACCAGAGACGATGCTTTTGATATTCATATTCAGCAAATCCTGGACTTGCCAATGGTAGATGTTGAAGCGATTAAATCTAAAAACTTTAAAGTTGTTTTAGATGCTGTAAACTCTACAGGAGGGATCGCAATTCCAATGCTGTTGGATAAATTGGGTTGTGAAACAGTGAAATTATATTGCGAGCCGACAGGTCATTTTCCACATAATCCTGAACCGTTAAAGGAACATCTGGGAGACATCTGTGAATTGGTGAAAAAAGAAGGCGCTGACTTAGGAGTTGTTGTAGATCCGGATGTTGACAGATTAGCTTTGATCGATGAAAAAGGTGAAATGTTTGGGGAAGAATATACTTTGGTTGCCGTTGCAGATTATTTATTGAAAAATAAAAATGGGGTAGCAATTTCAAATCTTTCTTCAAGCCGTGCTTTGAGAGACGTTGCTAAAACTCATAATTCAGAATATTTTGCAAGTGCTGTGGGCGAAGTAAACGTCGTTACCTTGATGAAGGAGAAAAATGCAGTGATCGGCGGTGAAGGAAACGGCGGCATTATTTATCCGGATTTGCATTACGGAAGAGATTCTTTGGTCGGGATAGCATTGTTTTTAACGCATTTGGCAAAAGAAAATAAAACTGTTTCTGAGCTGAGAGCAGGATATCCAAGCTATTTCATGGGTAAAAAGAAAATTGAGCTCACTCCGGAAATTAATGTGGATGATATTTTAACTAAAATGGAAAAAGAATATCAAAATGAAGAGGTTTCTACCGTTGATGGAGTGAAAATAGATTTTGAAAACAATTGGGTTCACCTTAGAAAGTCGAACACAGAACCGATTATCAGAATCTATACGGAGGCTAAATCTCAGGAAGAAGCCGACAGATTGGGTGATGAAATGATAGCTAAAATCAATAGTCTGATTTAGTAAAAATTAACATCTGTTTCATCATTTTAATCGTAATTATTATTAAATTTATAGTACTAAGATTTTCAGAACAGAGTATTTGTATATCTCATCTCTCAAGTCTTAAATCTTAAAACTGTTTTATATTGGAAGAATATTTTGGAAATGAACTTGTAAAAAAGTTCGAGGAAATGATGGAAAACAATGATGAATTCTACTTTGATACAGAAGAGTTAGAAGACATTATTGTTTATTATCTGGAGCTGGGAGACTTTAATTATGCCGATACTGCGGTAAGTTATGGTTTAAAGCTTCATCCCAATTCCTTAGATATCAAGATCAAAAAACTTGAAATTCTTCTGGAATGGGAAGATTATAATACTTCGAAAGAACTCATCGATGAACTCAAAGGTTCTTCTATGGAAAATACAGACTTTTTAGTTTGTTATGCGAAGTATTATTCGAATTTAGGAAATCCTAGAAAATCCATTGAAATTTGTAAAAAAGCTTTAGAACTGAAAGAAGAAGAAAACTTCCTTCACAATTTTATTGCGGATGAATATGTGAATTTAGGAGATCCTTTTAACGCTCTTAAACATTACAGACAGGCTCTGAAGGAAGATCCTACAGATGAGTATTCTTTAGAAAACTCTATGATCTGCTTTTCTGAACTGAATAAGAACGAGGAGGCGATTGCCTTTCTTAATGAATATTTGGATGAATTTGCCTACTCCGAGGTGGCTTGGTTTGAATACGGCCAGTTTTATTTCAACAGAAAAAATTACGAAGAAGCAATAAAAGGATACGACTATTTATTGGCAATCAATTCAAATTCTGTTGGAGTATATGCTAATAAAGCGGCTTGTTATGAAGCTTTAGGACAATATAAAAAAGCTGTGGAGGTGTATGAGGAAATGCTGGAATTGGAATACACGAAAGCGTTTACCTTCTATAAAATCGGTCTTTGTTATAAAGCTTTAAAGCAACCGACCGTATCGTTAAACTTTTTCCAGAAGTCGCTGAGAGAAGACCCTCAGTTTTATCTGGCGATGATGGAGCAGTCTTATCTTTATGAGGAAATGGGCGGAATGTCTGAAGCTTTGCACTTTGCAAGAGAAGCAACTCATTTGAATGAAAATAATCTTGATTATCAGAAAAGACTGGCATTTTTGTTCATTGATTCCGGAAGGTTTGAAGAAAGTCTTTCCTGCCTGAAAAAATTGGTTGATGTGGAGCCGTCCAGGTTTTACAACTGGTATGCTTACTCTGAAGTATTGATGCTTTTGGGTGAATATGAGGAAGCGGTTACCATTCTCAATAGCGCTTTAAAGGCACATCACAGAGCGGAACTGTTTTATCAGCTAAGCAATTGCTATTTCAATCTTAAAGATCAGGAAAAAGGAAAAGAAGCGCTTTCGAAGGCTTTGGAATTAGATTCTTCTTTGGTTTCGGATATGCAGAAAAAATATCCTTTCATTAAAGATGAAGTGAAAAAGGCGAAAGCTAAGGTTAAGAAGAAAAATTCGGAAGGCTAAAGTCCGATGATAAAAGCTGGAAGTTTTTACTCCTAATCGTTTTTGAATTCATTAAATTTTAAATCAAATAAAAATCCTGCAGAGATGCAGGATTTATTTTTTTATAACATTAGGTTTTGCCCTTAAAAAGATCAATCCGGCAATAATAATGGCAGTTCCTGCAAATTGAATGATACTTAGCTTTTCACCGTCTAAAAAGCCCCAAATGATCGCTACAATAGGCATCAGTAAAGTAACTGTGGATGCAAAAAGAGGAGTGGATACTTTTAGAAGTCGATAATTCATCATCATCGCCAGTCCGGTTCCGAAAACAGATAATAAACTTACAAACATCAGTCCTGTTAAATTATCTTCATTAAAAGTAAATGTTGAAAAAAATCCTGTAAAGGTAAGGGCAATAACCGACGGAAAAAACAGGACAAAAGAAAACACAAAAGCCGATAAAACAGTGGAAGAAATTTCCATCAGTTTAGATTTTACTGTTGTAGTGCTTAAAGCGTAACAGAATGTTGCCAATAGTAACAGTAAAATCGGGATCAGTTTAAGTTTTCCGCCTTCTCCGTCACCTCCGAACGCGAGCAGGCAAACCCCTGTAAAACTGATTAAAGTTCCGACGATTTGTTGTTTGGTCGTTTCAAATTTCCAGATTAAAGCACCGACAATAATCACAAAAATCGGCATCATCGAATTGATAATTCCGGCAATACTGCTGCTGACTTCTGTTTCGGCAATCGGGAATAGAAACATCGGGATGAAATTTCCTGTAAATGCTGCCAAAAGCAACCATTTTAAATGTTTTTTCGGGAATAATTTATACTTGGAAATCGCAATCGGCATTAATATAATTCCGGCAATCAGAACCCGCAAAGCTCCGACCTGGTAAGGATTGAAATGTTCTAAAGATTTTTTAATTAAAATAAAAGAAGATCCCCAGATAATACTTAAGATTATCAGAAGAATCCATTTTTCTTTATCTGCGTTCATTGTTTTCGTATAAAATTTTTAAAAATTCTTTTTTAGGAATCATTCTGGCGCCTAAACTTTCTAAGTGGTCGGTATGAGACTGGCAGTCAATGAATTCAATTTCGTTTTTATGAGTTTCAATAAAATGAATAAATCCTGCTTTGGAAGCATTGCTTACTTTGGCAAACATACTTTCGCCACAGAAAACATTGCCGATCTGAAGTCCGTAAAATCCGCCAACCAATTCTCCATTCTGCCACACTTCGATGCTTTTCGCCAAGCCATATTCATGCAGCTGAATGAAAACTTCCATTAATTCATCCGAAAGCCAGGTTCCGGTTTGTCCTTTTCTGCTGGTTTGCTGGCAATTTTTAATAACTTCCCTAAAATTCTGATTTTCCGAGAAAGTGAAAATGTTTCTGTTTAATATTTTCCGCATTGATTTTGAAACCTTCAGCTCTTCCGGATACAGAACAAATCTAGGGTCGGGACACCACCAAAGAATTTCTTCCTCAGGATTGTACCAGGGAAAAATGCCTAATTGATAAGCAAACCAAACTCTTTCTATAGACAGGTCGCCACCAAATGCAATCACGCCTTCGTGTCCGTCATAAACTTGCGGATCGGGGAATGAAATTTCGTTTTCGTCTAATCGAACCATTTTTTGAGGAAAAAAAATCCCACTTAATAAAGCAGGATTTATATTTTCAGTATTATCTTTTAATTAAAAAGGTAAATCATCATCGTCGTCTCCGGCAAAAGGATTTTCGTTGGAAACTGAAGAGGCAGACTGAGAAGGGGCTGCATGAGTAGGCTCAGAAGCATTGTCAAGAACTTTTTCTACTCTCCATCCTGTAATAGAGTTGAAGTATTTTGTTTCGCCCTGAGGAGAAACCCATTCTCTCCCTCTGATGTTGATTCCTACCTTTACATTCTCTCCTTCTCTTAAATTATCTAATAAACTGATCTTATCAGATAAAAATTCTATGTTTATCGGCTGCGGATACTGCTCCTGCGTCAAAATAACCATTTCTCTCTTTTGGAAGCCGCTCGCAAATGTTTGAGCATCAAATATTTTCTTTACCGTTCCTTGTAATTCCATATCGTAATTATTAACGTGGTAAAAGTAAGAAAATCAATCGTAATAAAGGGTACGTGGAAAAAAAAATGTAAAAATTTTAATTTTTTTTGCTGAAAAGTTTGGAGGTAAAAGAATTTATCCTATCTTTGCACCACTGAAAACGAGAAAACGAAACAAGTTCTTTAAAAAATAAGTTTTCATAATAAAAAACGCGGATGTGGTGTAATTGGTAGCCACGCCAGACTTAGGATCTGGTGCCGAGAGGCGTGGGGGTTCGAGTCCCTTCATCCGCACAGTATGCGAAAATAGCTCAGCTGGTAGAGCACAACCTTGCCAAGGTTGGGGTCGCGGGTTCGAATCCCGTTTTTCGCTCCACGCCTGCCCTGGTGGTGGAACTGGTAGACACGCAGGACTTAAAATCCTGTGCCTCTTTTGGCGTGCGGGTTCAAGTCCCGCCTGGGGTACAAGACCCTCTGTAATTTATTACGGAGGGTTTTTTGTTTTAGATGTTTACGAAACGATTCTTCAAATTTCTTTTTTGCATGGAATAAAATCGGATCAGTCTCAAAAGTTGGGGAGAAAATAAAAATAGTAACTTTGTGGAATGTTAAATGATGCTGAAATTCTGAAATTATTCTTACCCGAATTAT
>NZ_FQUT01000008.1 GCF_900129245.1 Chryseobacterium arachidis | reverse complement strand
TATTTTCCTCCTCAAATTTCATCATCTCAAAGTGCTCAATTAATAATTCGGGTAAGAATAATTTCAGAATTTCAGCATCATTTAACATTCCACAATGTTACTATTTTTATTTTCTCCCAAACTTTTGAGACTGATCCAACATCCTGCTCCCATGTGAATCTGTCGATGGGTAGGATCGGTTTCGGGCAAACAAATATTTTCATTAATGTAAAGAGGCGTTGTTTTTAAGTAAACGGAAATAACGTTCTTCGGCAGAATAATTCGAGAAACCATCTGCTTCTGAAAAGGAAGCGAGATCGGTAAGTGTTTTTCTAAGACTTTCGGTCATGTTGAGATTTTAATGATAATATAAGAAATTATTGAATTTTGAAGCCTGCGTATACCGGAACATAATTTAAACTTAATATAAGCTTAATATGATTAACATTGCTTTTGGATATTTTTGCAGCACCAAGCTCTGAATTCGATCGAGACGTATTGCAATATGGACAGTTTTAAAGAAATATATTCCACATACAAACACCGGGTGTATTTTTTTGTGGCTAAATATGTTTCGGATGAAGAAGATATTGAGGAATTGGTTCAGGATATTTTCATACATGTCTGGAAACACTTTTCCAAAGCAGATTCCGTATCTCAGACGGAAGCACTTGTTTTTAAATCAGCCAAACAGGAAATCTCTAATTTCTATCGTAAAAGGAAAATGATTTTTGTCCCGCTGGAAAATTCTAATGAAGTAAATACTGAAGAAAACTCCGAAATCGAAAAGAAAATAACACAGGAAGATCAGCTTCAGAAAATTGAAAATCTTCTCGAGCAGGTTCCTGAAAGAAGCCGTGAGTTTTTCATTAAAAATAAAATTCAGAATCTAAGCCTTTTTACCATCGCTCAGGAAAATGAGATCTCCAAAACTGCCGTCGAAAAACATGTGAATAAGGTTTTGAAATTTTTGAGGGCGAACTTGAATTTGTTTTTCTGAAATTTTACAATGATATCATATTGGTGTTCAGACCCCAATTCAAGTTTCTTCTGGAGTTGATATATTGGGTAATTTCATCTAAAGATGTAGGCATAAAGATTCCCATGGCAATGCCTGTCCACAAATCAAGAATTTGTTTTGAATCATATTTAATGAAAAGAAAGTGGGTGGAACTTCCGATTCCTCCCGTTGCATACGTGAGGATTAAAATATCACTGCTTTTTGCGAGAAATAATAATTTCCTTCGTGGCATTTCCTTTTGATAAAGACAGCCGATTTGGTATTTTTGATTGGGATTGGCAATATTGAAATCTTCTGTAAGACAATCCAATTCCTTTTTTATATGATGAGGAATTGCCTGCTTTTTTGTTTGAATTTCAAACGTATTGCTTTTCATTTTTTCTAAAAAATAATCTAAATTTTTGTTTTCTAAAATGACACTTTCATTAATTTGAAATTTGCATTTTTTTTGAGCAAAGCAATTGAAAGATAGTAAGATTAAAGTGAGGTAGATTATTTTATTCATAATTTCTGCTATAAAAACAATTGTTTAAACACAAAATAAACAAAAGATTTTAACACTGAAGTTATAAACCTGTTTAAACTTTTTTTTAACAGACTTTAATTTTAATTCAATATTAACAAGTGTGAATTAATTATTAATTCAATAAAATTTAGGTTGACGATTTCCTCCCTTCTACGTATTCTCTAATAAAGACGGAAAAACTATGGATTTCGAAAATCAGTGGAAATCAGTAAAGAATGAAAATCGTACAATGCAGGATGCTTCAGACCAAAGGATCTGGAACGGGCTGGAACGAAAGATTCACACAAGAAAGAACAGCAGAAAGATTTTTGCCATTGCAGCGGTGCTTTTGCCCTTGTTCGTTGTGATCGGACTGTTTTTTGTAGGAAATGAAAATTCTCCTTTTGCACAGAAAATAATGGTATTTCAAACTTCCAGTGAAAAGAAAATGTTTTCCTTACCCGATGGAACAAAGATCACCCTTGAGCCACAAAGCGAACTTACATTGGCAAAAGATTTCGGTTCAAAAACAAGAAATGTTTCGTTTACAGGTAAAGCATTTTTCAGTGTGGCAAAGAATAAAAACCTTCCGTTTATTGTCGACGCAAAAGGTTTTAAAGTTCAGGTTTTGGGAACTCAGTTTACCCTGGATCAGAAAGAAAATAATAAAGTATATCTGAAAGAAGGAAAAGTAAAAGTAGATTACAAAGGTCACATTACTTATCTTTTACCGAGAGAAACCTGGCTTGCCGATAAAAATGGAGTCGAAAAACATTTCTACGATCTGGATGTGGAAAAGGATTTTGATTTTAATGATGTAAGATTCAATGAAGCCATTTCAAAATTGGAGAAAACGTATAATATTACGATTGATTATCCGCAGGAATTTAAAAATAATATCATCGATGGTGATATCTCCGGAAATCTGGGTAAGGTGCTTCAGACCATCAGTTTTCCGTTTAATTTAAAGACAGAGAAAAATTCTGGAAATCATATAGTTCTAAAAAAATAATGCAGCGGTAATGGGGGTTACCGATGCATTGAATATAAATCAGTCAAATAACAACTAATTTCAGCAAAGCTATGAAAAAAACAACAATTAGCATGATGTTGTTGGGTCTTTTGTGTGCGCCACAATTTTCCTTCGCAGAGGCTAACAAATGTTTTCAGCAGTCCGTAATTCAGCGGAAAACTCCTTTAATTAAGATCTTTGAGAAGCTCTCAAAATTGCATGGAGTAAAATTTTTTTATTCAGTTTCCGATCTGAAAGATATTCAGGTGGATGAATCCAGGATCAATTTTCAATCGTTATCTGCATCTTTGGATTACCTGAAGAAAAATGTGGGTCTCGATTTTAATGCAGATCAGAAAACCGTGACGGTTCGTCTTAATCCAAAAGCGGTGGCCAAAATAGAGAGGGAAAAAGCAGTTCAGACTGCAGATTATGTCAATTTAATAAAAGACACGGTAAAATCCAGAGAAAAAACGATTGATGAAGTAGTTTTGGTAGGATACGGAAAGCAAAGCAAAAAAAATAATTCAGGTTCTATTTCTTCAATTGACGAAAAGCAGATGAAAGGCATTGCTTCCAGCAATTTCGGAGATATTATTGCAGGCAAAGCAACGGGAATCCAGGTCACACAGGCGAATGCAAGCCCGGGAGGATCACCGACTATCAGAGTGAGAGGGATTGGAACATTAACCGCAGGATCTAATCCTCTGATTGTTGTGGACGGACTTCCTTTAACGGAAGGTTCAAATTTAAATGCCATTGATCCCAATTCCATTGCAAAAATTGATATCCTAAAAGATGCTGCTTCTGCCGCTATTTATGGTTCACGAGGAGCCAACGGGGTTATTATCATTGAAACCAAACAGGGAAAAAAGGGAAGAATGAATGTTTCTTTTGATACCTACTACGGAATGCAAACCCGAAGCGATAATGTAAAACTGGTGAACGCTTACGACATGGCTACCTTCCTGAAAGAGGCGAGAGACAATAATTATCTTTCCAAAGGCAGTAACAGAAGCAGTTTTGATGATAATGCAACAAGAGTAAGCAAAGGAGCTTCTTTAAGAGAGTTAATTCCTGATTATTTGGCTCCTTACCTTGCGAAACAATCTGAATTAACCGATACCGACTGGCTGAATACCGTGATGAGACCTGCGCCGATCAGTCAGACTTCCCTGAATATTACAGGGGGAAGCGATAAAAGTAAATATGCTTTTACAACCTCTTATTTTAACCAAAAAGGATTGGTGATCGGAACAGATTATGAAAAATTTTCAACAAGCATCAACCTTTCAACCGACCTTACAGACAAATGGAAAATAGGTGTTACCATGACGCCGTCTTACGCAACAGGAACTATTGTGGCAGATTTTTCCCGAAGCTATAACCCGGTGCAGATGGCGACAACCATGTATCCTTTCTTTAAAGCTTATAATAGCGACGGAAGCCCTACAATTTCACAGCAGATTTTAGGAAATACCTCTACAGATGCAGCTTTGGTGGAAAATCCTGTGGCGGTTCAGGACATGATAAACAGAAAATATACTTTATTTAAAACTTTCGGAAATATTTTCACCGAACTGGAACTGATGAAAGGTTTTAAATATAGATTTTCAGTGGGAGGAGATTACTCCAATTATGAATATAACTTCTTCGATCCGTCTACTGTAGGTGCTTACAGAGCAGCGGCTCCGGATGTAACTTTTGCCAACAGAACAGAATATATCCGTAAGAATTATTTAATTGAAAACTTACTTTCCTACGACAGAAAATGGGGAAATCACAGAGTGGATGCCATTGCCGGACAGTCATTCCAGCAGGAAGATAATACCCAGCTTTTTACGGAAGCAACGGCATTTCCGGATAACAGCATCAGAAATATTGCGGGAGGAACTTCGTTTAAAAATACACTGACGCAGTATAAGTGGAGGTTGCTTTCTTATTTTACGAGATTAAATTATACGTTCGACAATAAGTATAACTTGATGGCTTCTTACCGTAGGGACGGATCATCCCGTTTTGGGAAAAATTCTAAATGGGGAGATTTTTATGCTTTTTCAGCGGGCTGGACGATCAGTAATGAAAGCTTCTTTCCTGAAAATAATATCGTAACAGATTTAAAATTAAGATACAGTTTAGGAAGCAACGGAAACAACCAGATCCCAAATTTCGGGGCACTTTCTCTGATGAATCCGGAGAATTACCCTTTTGCTGGAGCTTTGACTCCGGGATATACAACAGCTACGGCTCCTAATCCGAATATTTCCTGGGAGAAATCAAGATCAAATAATTTCGGAGTCGATTTTTCTTTGTTTAAAAATATACTGAATATTTCAGCGGATTATTATATTCTGAACAGAGATGGCTTGTTGCTTGATGTTCCAGTTCCTCAGCAATCGGGCTTCAGCACTTCTTTACAGAACATTGGTAAGATTAAAAATTCAGGTTTCGAATTGCAGATTGCTTCAAAAACGTTCAATATTGCGAAAGATTTTACCTATTCGGGAAGCTTTAATTTTTCAACCAATAAAAATGAAGTGTTGGCTTTAGCAAACGGTCAGAAACAGATTATTACCGGAGAAAACAACTTCTCGATTACGAAAGTCGGAGGTTCGATTGGCGAAATGTATGGCTACAATATTATTGGGATTTACAAAACGCAGGAACAAATCAATAATTCGCCTCATATCACGGGAACCATGGTCGGAGACTATATCATGGAAGATTTGAATGGTGACGGGAAAATTGACGTTAACGATAAAAGAAGCTTCGGAAGCGGGGTTCCAAAATACATTTTGGGCTTCAATAACAATTTCAGATACGGACTTTTTGAGTTGAGTTTTACATTATACAGCGAACTTGGGAAAAAAATCTACAATGCCGATGCTGTCACAACTTTAGAATCTGGTGAAGGTTTTGGGATGGCTTCTCAGTATTATTTTGATAACCGCTACAATCCGGTAACGAATCCTGACGGTTTTTTCGGAATGCCGAACATGAATTTTTCCAATAACAGAAAAGAGGCGAGAACGTCTAATCTATACTTTAAGAACGGAGATTATTTAAGGTTGAGATCACTTCGTTTAGCATTCAACCTTCCTAAAAATATGCTGGAAAACATCGGGATCGAAAATGCGCAGATTTATCTGGTCGGAAACAATATTTTCACCATTTCAAAATACAAAGGAATGAATATCGATGCCACTTCAGACAATGTTTTGACGCAGGGCTTTGATCAGGCATATTATCCAGTGGCAAGAATTTATTCAATGGGCTTTAATCTTAAATTTTAAATCATGAAAAAAATACTTATTACAATATTCAGTCTTTCGGTTTTGGCTTCCTGCTCGTCTGATCTTCTGGACGTAAATCCTGAAGCACAAAAAGTTTCTTCACAGTTCTATACCAATTCGTCAGAGATTGAACAAGGAATTGTTTCGGTGTATGGTGCGTTACAATATACCGGGCAGTATCAATTGGGAATGCCGGCATTAGGAGAGCTTCCGTCTGATAATACCTATGATGAAGTTCCTGCAAATGATGCTTTCACCTATGGTGAACTCGATTTTTTTACGATTCAGCCCAATAACAGTTTAATTGCAAGTACCTGGAAAGATAATTATATCGGAATTCAGCAGGCAAATATTATTTTAGCCAGAATCGGAAATATTCCTGATATGACGGATGCTTTGAAGAATACAAGAATCGGGGAGATGAGGTTTCTGAGGGCTATGATGTATTTTAATTTAGTGAGAGTTTATGGTGATGTTCCATTGGTTTTAAAAGAAACCACGAATGTCAACGAATATTTCGGTCAGCCGAGAACGCCTCTCGCAGAAGTATATGCAGCGATAGAAACAGACTTGAAAGCTGCCATCGGCCTTTTGCCAAATACCATAACGCAAAAAGGAAGGGTAACAAAAGGTGCTGCTTTGGGAATTTTGGGGAAGGTACTTTTAACCCAGAAAAAATATACAGAATCTTTAACCTATTTAAATCTGGTAGAACCTTTGGGATATCAGCTTTTAACCGATGTTAATAAGATCTTTGATGTTACCAATAAAAACAATGCTGAAATTATTTTTGATGTACAGTTCGCTTCAGGATTGAACGGAAATTCGGAAGGAAGCACGGCTTTTCAGATGTTCAGTCCGTCGGGATCAGTTTCAGGGGCAAAAGGTCATAATCTTCCGACAAAAGAAGTTTACAATCTTTATTCAACCGGAGATACAAGACGTTCAGCATATATTGGGTTAACGCCTAATGGAATTCCTTTCAGTAAAAAACTGGTAAAAACATCCAATACCATTGCAGACGGTGGAAGTAATTTTGTGGTGTTGAGATTAGCCGATGTTTTTCTAATGATGGCAGAATGTTTTACAGAGCAGAATGATTTTGTGAATGCCAATCTGTATTTGAATAAAATCAAAACCAGAGCAGGAATTCCGACGGTAAATCTTAGTTCTAAAGAATCGTTTTTAAATGAAATTGATCGCGAAAGAAGGCTGGAACTGGTAGGAGAGGGACATCGCTGGTTTGATCTGCTAAGAACCGGAAAAGCGATTTCGGTAATGACCGCCCATTTCAGTAATAATCAGGGATACAGTACAGCACAGATTAAACAACATCATCTCTTAATGCCGGTTCCACAGGGACAGATCAATACAGATCCTGCAGTCAAGCAGAATCCGGGATATTAAAAAAATAAAAATAACATTATTTGAAACCTCTCATCCCGGAACCCCTTGATTTAAATTTTTTACACTTTCTTTCCCGGGATGGGATTTTCAAAATCAATCCATGTAATAACTTAAAATTAAAATCAATGTTAAAGAATAAATTATTGGCACTCCTTTTTGTTGCAATCTTTTTGGAGTTTTCTGCCCAGAAAAAAGAAGTTTCCTTATCTAAGTTTCCTGACGATAAAGTAATGGTGGTTGCCCATCGTGGTGACTGGCGGGAGGCTCCGGAAAACTCTGTTTGGGCCATTAAAAAAGCGATTGAAAAAGGTGTGGATATGGCTGAAATAGATCTTGCCATGACCAAAGACAGCGTTCTGATCCTGATGCACGACAATACAATAGACAGAACAACAACGGGAAAGGGAAAACCGTTGGATTTTACTCTGGGAGAAATTAAAAGATTTCATCTCAGAGATGGATTGGGAGTGGAAACTCAAATGAAAGTTCCGACTTTGGAAGAAATTCTTGACCTTAGTGACGGAAAAATTCTACTGAATCTGGACAAAGGCTTTGACTATATCAAACAGGTATATCCTTTAGTTAAAAAGAGAAAAATGTTTGATCAGATTTTATTTAAAGGTCACGAGTCTTACAGTGAGTTCAATAGGAAGTATGGTGATATTAAAAGTGAAATTCATTACATGCCGATTATCAGATTGGGCAAAGAAGACGATCTTAAGACTATTTCAGACTTTATTAAAAACTACAAAATCTACGGTTTTGAATTTACCATCGGATCAACAGAAAAAGATTTAATTGATTTTAAGAAATTAAAAGAAAATAAGGTAAAAATCTGGGTAAACTCCTTATGGCCGCATCACAACGCCGGAAACAATGATGATAAAGTTTTGGATAATCCTGATGTGTACGATTGGTATATTAATAAAGGAGTGAATATGATTCAGACTGATAGACCAAAAGAGTTAATTCATTATCTTAAAAATAAAGAGCTTTACTATTAAATGATAAATCAGGCTATCCTCTGGGGTAGCCTGATTTTGTGACATATAATATACTCATTTATAAATCCTGAAAATCCTAAAAAGTGTACATTATTCTTAGGAAAAAATAATAAATGCTCTTCTTATGGAAAGGTTAATCATTCATGTGGTATCTGTTTATTGTCAAAATATTGTGATTTATAGTGATGCTTTTAATATTTTTATATAATTTGCCCAGCAAAACAATATCTATGAAAACCAAAATACATTTTTTAGTTTGTATGCTTGCCGCATCTTCCTTGGTAAATGCCCAAAACTATCAGTGGCAATGGGCCAGGCAGGGCGGAGGAAATAACGGCTCATCCGGGATAGGATTTAATGAAACTACCGATGAGATGATCCGGAGTGTGGCAGTAGACAACCAGAACAATTACTATTATCTTACCACTGTATTTGGGGGAACACCCCAGCTTGATGGCCAATCGGTAACGCATTACCATTCCCGGGACTTGCTGCTTTTTTCGACAGACTGCCAGGGCAATGTTCGCTGGAGCCAGACCATCGGAGGGTATGGAGATGTTGAAAATGCATGGAAGCTGGAAACAGACAACAATGGAGGATTGTATATCATGCTTAATGCTACAAACCAGGCCAACACCAGCGCACCTTCTACTTATATTCCGATTTATTTTGACACGAATGTTTCCCTTCCGGTGGTGAATGTTGCCTACAACAGCCCGGAACCACATCCGGGTATCAATACCGCTTTTCTTTTAAAATATAATACTTCAAATGGATCCTTAGCATGGCAAAAACCGTTGCAGGGCAACGTAAGCTATGCGGTAAGATCTGCTGACAATGGAGTATGGTGCATGGATAATGCAAAAAATATCCACGCAGTTCTAGGTTTTGCGGCAGGAACACATCTTGATGGATTGATAACAGTACCGTCAACCTTCACCAACACATTTCAGTACTATCTTGTAAAATTTAATTACAACAACGGAAATATGACTCCGGCGCCTAATCCTGTTCTTCTTCCTGTTACAGGAACATTGGCATCGGCAGTAGGTGGAGGAAAAATAAACATGCTGTATGATGAGGCTTTAAACAGATATTATATTGCCGGATCAAGGAGTGCGAGTTTCCTGAGTCCTTTTCCTTTTTCTTATAATTCTGTTCCGTTTAATAATGAAGGATTTATGCTGGCCATCAATGCCGGTAACGGAAATGAAATCTGGAGAAAAGAATTTAGTGCGCCCAATACCACGGCTCAGGATGATAAAATATTCGGGCTTGTAAAAGACAACGATTCCAACATCTATCTTTCAGGATATTATTACAGGGGAACTACTGCTACATCAGTAGCTACATTTGGCAACTATAGTTTTCCTATTCCTTTCAACAGCGGTATCAATCCGTTTGTTTTGAAAATGAATTCTTCAGGCGAGGTACAATGGGCTAAAATTCACGAGGGATTAACGGCTACTGCCCCCATGGGATATCGTTTTATGAGAGGTCAATTGGTGCTTAACGGAAATGAACTGGCATTTGTTAAAGGAGCAATTGGGGATAAATGGGGAGCGTTTCAGATGACCAGGGCACAGAATGATTCGGCAGATCCTCTATTGGTACGCCTGAACAAAGATACGGGTGAAGTGATAGGAACCAATGAAATACAGAGTAATTATGGATTTCAGGATGAGCTCACTGCAGTTGCTGTAGATAATGATGGTAATTATGTGGTTGGAGGGCTGTTTCACAGTCAGCTTTTTACGGATGCTTCTGACGGGGTAAATACTTTAGTGGCAACAGGAAATAACGGGAAATCACAGTTTTTTATTTCCAAGCTTGCAAAGTCGGTCTGCAGCCAGCTTTCTGTGGAAGAAAATGCTTCGGAAGTCGGAATCAAGGTGTATCCGAATCCTGTAAAAGATATTTTATATGTTAAAAGCCAGAATCCAATCGAACGTTATGAGATTTTTTCATCCGTAGGCCAATTGGTCAGTAGCAATACGTGGAAGATTAGTACTTCATCTGTCGATGTATCATCACTGCCTAAAGGTGTGTATTACATAAAATTATTTACGGCTAAACATAATGTGGTGGAAAAGTTTGTCAAGGATTAATATACACAACGGCTACATCTAAATATTGGTATACTTACAGGTGTTAAACAAACATTCTGTGGTTATTATAAATTGCAGGTCTTTTTAGACCTGCAAAATAAAATTACTTTTTACTGTAGAAAATTTAATCACGCTTCTGATATTTTGCCCAATCGTCGAAATAGATATTTCCCTGTAAATAATCACCGGAAGGTACCAACCCGGATTTTGGAATCTCAAAAAATATATAGTTATTATTATCATCAGAAATAACATCTTTTGCCTGTCCGCTAATGTTAAGATACCGAAAAACGAACTGATCCATTGCTGCCTTTTCCAGGACCCGCAATTTCAATAATATTGTTTTTAGGAGCTTTCAAGGCCAATACTGTAACAAACTCTGCGACATCTTCTGCTGCAATCGGCTGATAATCTAATGAATAAACAAATATCTTAACATTTGAAAATTAGGTTAATATAGGCTTCGAACCTGTGTCCCGAAAGGATTGTCGATGATATATCTCCAATAGCCGTCAGATCCTTTTCTGGCAATATCGTTAGAAGTAGCTACCATATGCACCTTCTCACCATTTTTGCCAATACCTACAATATTCCAATCCAATACCAGAGAAGCAAGATCGCCCGCTACAAAAATATGTCTTGCGGTGATGCTCATGGGAAGACCGAAACTGAAATATCGGGAAAGTTCGGCACCTATGTCTTCTCTTCCACGCTGAGGTTCGCCTTTGGCATTTACAAGAATCGCATCACTTTCATAGAAGCCGAGCATGGTTTCGACATCCAAAGAATTAATATGGGCTAAAAGAGAATCTACAATGCCTTCAGGAGTGGTAGATAGGGTATACTTTCTGTTGTTTGTGGGGTTTTGATTGTTCATAAATTGAATTTTTAAATTAAAAATAAATTACCGTATTGCAATACTTAATGGTTGTGCAAAGTTGAAAAATACTTTGGTCTAAAACCACTTACAAACAACCTGAATAGGTGGACAAATCGCGTATTGAATGAAAGTAAGTCTTCTATATATTGGTATCTTTAGTATTATTACTTTGTTTTCTAAACTCCGTTGGAGAATAGCCTGTTTTTTTACGGAACAGTTTTATGAAATATTTAGGATCCTCGTAACCTAAGCAATAGGAAATCTCCTTGATGCTCACATCCGTATAATACAGCAGTCGTTGGGCTTCCGTCAATATTTCCTTATGAATGATCGAAGAAGCAGATAATCCTGTGATTTTTTTTACGGTGTCATTAAGATGGGAAACACTGATATTCAATTGTTTTGCATAGTCGGCAGGACGTTTCATGGTTTTAAAATGATATTGTACCAGGTTCCTGAATTTTTTGGTAATAATAATAGGACGAGATGCAAAATTAGAAGATTTATTTTCAGCTTTGTTTTGGTAACATAATCCTGCCTGTGCTATAAATGCCGAAAGAAGCGGTTGTTCTACTTCTCTGTAAGGAGTTATATTGAAATCTTTTAATTGCAATAATGAAAAAATAACAGACCGGAACCATCCATACTCTTTTTCAGAAAGGGTTACCGAAATTATTTCAGCTAAAGATTGATCTAAGCGTGCCCTCATAGATTCTTCGATCAAATGATTCTCAAAAGAGATATACCATCCACTGGCAACAGAATGATTAAGCACCTGATGAACCTGATCCGGAGGTGAAATGAATAAAGTTTTGGCTGGCATTACAAAATGTTCGAAATCCAATAATACTTCAAGTTCACCGGTTTCAAGGAGCATACAGGTATAGTGATCGTGCCTGTGTGGTTGGTAGGCATCTTTTATATCAGGCGAGGACCGGTCCCAGAATCCGACGGCAATACTCCTGTTATTTTCTAACCGGTGTAAAGTAATTGATTGATTTTTTTGCATATGATGATTCTAAATCGTAGATCAAAGATAAAACTCTGTAAATATAGTGTCATACTTTTTCTATTTTGTTAGGAAAAACTTTTAGGATTTAATCCATCAGATATCAAGGTTATGCTGTTACATTCATTTTTTTCAATGAGATCAAACGTATTCTTATCTGCCAATTTCAGCCAATTTTTGACAATGTCATCAGCCAAAGATTCGGTAGCATGGCTGAAAAACCTGAAAAGAGAATCCGAACCAATTTTTCTGTGAAAAGCTGTTCCGGATGATCATACTTGAAGTCCCAAAGCCTTACTTAATTCATGTAAATCACAATCATAGAATATATTGATCAGAGCGGACGGGGCAGAAGTAATCCATAGTGAAAAAAAGGAATTTTATATGGAAAGTTTATGGACTTCTTAAAAATAATATCGTTTTCCATAATAATATCAATACTTAATTTTTTGAGCCGGGAGAGTAAAATATTCTGAGTGTATATTTAATTTATTGGAATCCATCAGATCACAGCGTTAAGCTTATAATTCTAACTCGTCATTACTCAAATGATAAAAAATACAGGGTTCTGTCATGAAAATATTTATTTATTCAGTATGTAAAGCCATGATTATTAAAAAGCAAGATCCAGTCTGATAGCTAACCTGCCGCCGTCGATGGAATTAAAGTAAGCAACATTTGCTGTAGTGAGTCCTGCAATATTTAAAAATAATCCACCTCCCTGCGAAGTATGCCATTTATTTGATGATTCATTGTCAATCCAGACTCTGCCATAATCAAACCCTCCGTAAACTCCGAATGATAAGGGTAAAATACCATTTTTAATTCTTCCCAACGATAATCTCAGATCTGTACTTTGATAATAGGAAGATTTTCCGCTGAAACGTTCGGTTCTGAATCCTCTCAAACCTTCATTGCCTCCTAAAGTTGCGGCTTGGTAAAACTCAAAGTCATTATTAAAAATGTAGTTTGCCTTTATTTTAGTTGCTGCAATCAGGGTCCCTTTTCTGTCTATTTTTGTTGTTAAGCGAAATTCCGGAATAACATAAGCGAATCCTTTATCTTTAGCAAAATTCGCAGTATAACCGGCGGCTATTCCAAATCCTATTCCTTTTTTAGGAGAAGATGAAGCATCAAAATTCGAATAAGAGTATACGGCTTTAATCCCGTAAAAATCCTGTCCGTGAAATAGATCAGGATCTATGCCTGCCACATTGATATATCTTCCCGGTGTATCTTCCAGATCAATATTTTCATATTGAAGTGCGGCCTGTATCCTGCTGCCATAGTAGCCCTTGTGTATTAATGAAGGGGAGATCCAGCGGCGGCTCATGCGTACACGGTTGTATTCCATATCATCGTTGTTGTTAACTGTATTATTTCCGAATCCGAAAAAATTATTGGTATAATTGGGAGTTGTATATCCCGCATTCAGCCCAAGATTAAGGTTTCGGATAACATGGGCAAACTCGCCGGCGTACTGTAGATTTACCCCTCCTGTGGCAGTATAATAATGGGCAGAAAGTGTATGCTGTGCCGTAAAAGGATTTCGTACAAGGCTATTTTTGGTATAGCTGAATATTGCTCCCAACGCCACACCGTCGTCCGGATTGTAGCTTACTGAAGGTATTGTTGCATACAGATCTTTACGCCCTTTCATAAAATCATAATTGTTTATATTATAATTGTCTGTTAAAGTTTTAGTGGCTCTTGTTTCAAAGGTATTGGGCTTCGATCTCTGGTCATAAACATATACTTTTCTGGCATTGCTGAAGCGGTAGGTGTCATTGTTTTTTCCACCGATTATTTTAATAGGGATCAAATGATTGCCATCACCTGTAACTTCAAACACATCTTTATCATCCAAACCATAGATCCATATTTCTTTTGTGATGTTGCCGTTGTATTCGGCATCCCAGAATACAACTGATTTTACTCCGTCTTTTATTCTGTATCCTTTAACGTTTGTTTTGCCGTCCGGAAGCCTGGTAATGACAAACCAATCGTCTTTTTCTGTTCCGGTAATTGTTACAAATGATTTCAGATAACGGTATAAATTACGTGAATGCTCTTCTATACCCGCTATCCGTTTAAGTAAAGCTTCTTTTATTTCTGCCCTTTTTTTATCATCCACTTCAGCCGGTATTTTGCTGAATGCTTTTTCTACAATGCTTTCGGAAAGATGTTCTTTAATATATTGGGCTTCACGTATCCAGTCTTCTTCGGTATCATGGCGCAATACCAGTCTGTCCAGATCGTCACCGGCATCATTGAACCAGCGGATATGTCTGTAATCTCCGTTGTATCGTTGCATAAAACGCATAGAAGGGACAAGTGCTCTTAAAAGGCCCAATATGGGGCCGTCAAAATCCGAATAAGCCTGGTCTCTGTCACGGGGTATGGGACTGTACTTGAACGTACCGTCTTCCAGCTTATCTTCTGCCCATCTCCATTGGTCAGAATGTCTGTCAAAATCACCGATAACATTATCAAAAAGACGTGTCCGAATGTATAAAGACTCATTCACGGAAACTTTATCCTTTCTTTCCAGTTTTTCTATGAGATCCGGGCTTCCGATAATGGTATCATGGTATCCGAAACTTGCTACGTTACCCAAGCCATCAGAAATCTGTTCTTCAATATAGTAGATCTTATCACCATAATCGTCATTGTACACATCTAACGCTTTTTGCTTAGGGATAAAATACAGTTCAGGGTTTGCGTGGTAAACCCCAATAGCATCCGAAAGGTCAGCGATGGTTAAAGGGGCATAAGGATTGGCCGTTGTCCAGTAATCCTGCAACAGCTGTACAAAATAGGTGTCGTCTAAGCTGGGATCTAAATATTGTGTTTTAAAAAGAAAGTATTGGATAAACCTAAGGGAGCTTTTCTTGACATTCCTTAAAGCATATTCTTTTCCTGAACGGTCTTTCAATCTTAAAGAATTTGTTTGATGTCCGCCGCCTTTTCTTACCACTTCAAGGCCTCCATACAGGGTATCGAGCAATGCTGTTTTCACTTTTACAGGGGTAATATAATCTTTGCGATAGTGTTCTCCCCAAAGAGAGGTATACAATTTTGAATGCTTCAGTTCTTCGGGTTTATAAATTGATTGGTAAACATATTCAGAAGTTGCTTTTTCGTTGTACTCTTCAGTTTTTATAGGAGCATATTCGGTTACCAATCCGGTCTCAAAAACAGGTGAAGCAAATTTATTTGATGTACTGTAAAACTCTAATTTTATAGAGCCGTCTGTGTAAGACGTAATTTTAGCAAATCCTTTCTCATCGGAGCTAAATTCAGATCCTGGCCCATTTTTACTTTTTTCTCCCACCGCAGCGCTGCCACTTACAATTACAGGGATATTTCTTTCAGTAATATATTGAAGATTAGTCTCATGCCCGGCTACAAACATTACATTTTTAAAGCGTTGGGCTATTGTGAGAAGCATATCGCTGAATTCCCTGTAATGCTTATTGTTGATTTCCTGGGGATCGAGACCAAATGATAAAAAGTTATTATATTTTCCGTAAGAAACCGGCGGATGATTAAGGGCTACCAATACCTTTTTGTTTTGGCTCTTTACAATCTGGTTTTCAATTTCAGTATAAAAAGCAGTTTTACTCTTGATATCGCAGTCGTCGTTAAGGTTGGGGAATTTATTCCAATCCATGAGTGCCCATTCAGAATCAATCATCAGGAGGTCGATGGTATTGTCGATAACTATTTTTTTAATGGGACATCCGTCTTTAGGCATAAAAGCTTTAGCATTTCCAAGGCTTGTATTAATATAATCCTGTTGCTGTTTCAAACCATTGGTTCCTTTTTTCCAGTCTGTGGAACCGGGAATAAAAAATAGATTGCCTTTGAAATTTTTAAGGAGAGACAGATTGTTGCCGAGCTGTTGAACAGAAGCTTCATCCGTTTTGTCAAATCCGGAAGACGAAACATTATTGCCAAGAAAAAGAACTGTTGTATTTTCAGAGGACTGGGAGAGTTTTCCCAATTCGCGAAGCACTTCATTATTACCCGTTCCGTATCCGATGTTACCGGTTGCATAAATAGTATGGGAAACTTTTTTTCTCTCCTGTGCCTGAACTGGAAAGACAACAAAAGAAAGCAGGAATATAATTGTTCTCATGGTAATTGGTTTTGAGTCATTGACTTATATAAAATTAAAATATTTAAATCATTAAAACAATAACTAAAAAGTCAATAAATTGGGTATATTGTGTTCTGAATTGAACTTTTAATATAAATTATGCTTTAAAAAGATCAAAGCGGTGTTTGAGGAATCATAAAGTTAATACATAATTAATGCTGATGTGATCTACATCAAAAGAGAATCTGATAGTTTCGCATGCAATTTATAAACTATTAAACACAACATTAATTATGATTCAAAGAAAACTCCTTGGGTGGATGCTTTTGCTTTCAGTAACAGGCATTGGGTGCCAGAATGATGCGATTGGCCCGATTTCAACGGAAGAAGTAACTTCATCAAAAACCAACGTCAGTAAAGCGGCTGCGGACGTAAGTGTTAATGCTTATGTAGATACAAGCACTTATATCAACACCGGCTTCAGCTTTTTAAACCCATCTCAGGTTGATAAAAACCGTCAGGCTATTGGCGGAAATGCTTACACCGAAGTATACGGATTCAATATCCCTGAAGAAAACAGAGTACGAGGAATCCGCTGGAATACCGATGATGAAACTACATCGATCTGGAGACCTCAGGGGATTGCAGGATTTACCAAAGACGGCGTTCGCTATCTGTTGGTAAGCTGGTATGCAAAAGACGATGCTGAGTTTAAAGGTTCCCGCATTACTCTTATTGACATTAGCCCAAGTTCAAGCACTTATCTTACCTACCGTCATATTCTGTTGGTACAGCCTGATATTCCTGCAGGTACAACTGCCTATTCACAATACGGTTCTTATGCTCCGTTGAATGTGCATGCCGGTGGGATTGCCTATTTTAAAGGTAAAATATATCTCAGCAGTACCAATTTAGGGGTTAGAGTATTCGATTTGAATAAAATTATTGAAGTGAGTACTGGTGATACAACCAATGATAAATGTGGTAAAGATGCCAACGGTAACTTATATGCTTTCAATTATCGGTATATATTGCCCCAAATAGGGTATCAGAAGATCAATAATGCCAATCCTTTCTCCACGATTCAGGTGAATGATGAAGGAACTCAGTTCTGGACAGGACAATATTATGCAGGAAGTGCCGATGCTTCTATTGTTCCTAAAGTGTTTGGTTTTCCTGTAGATGCAAACGGAACCCTTCAGAATACAGGAATTGTATCAATAACTCCAAAGAACAGTCTTTTCACAGATAATCATGCGCATGGAATACAAGGAGTATTCAGGAAAGGGAACAGGACATGGCTTTCGTGTACAGGATCTCCAAGTAATTCTTATGGCTCAAATGCTAGATTAGCCCGTTATACCGATGGAGCTGATGACACAGTACGTTACCGCTGGCCATATGGGGCAGAATCTCTTTATTACGAATCTCAATATAACTATTTATGGAGTTTAACAGAGTTTGAACCCAATGCTGGAGCTCAGAACGGAAGTCAGGTCAACAGATGTATTTTTGCTGTTGATTTTTCTAAATATGAATAGCCGGACTGCATATCAGAAATTAAAAAAAATAGACTGTTTCAAAAAGACAGTCTATTTTTTGTGGTTTACGTGTTAAAAAATAACGAAGCGCATCAGCAGATTTTTTCGACTACAATTTCATAAGATAGGATGCTTAAAATTATTAGAATAATTTTTTTCTTATCGTATAATAATTAAAGGAAATTCCAGGATTAATTTCCCCTGTATGTTGAATAGCCGTATGCAGATAAAGTAATCGGGACATGATAATGGTTGTTATCCTTGATCTGAAATACAACTTCAATAAAAGGATAAAAACTCTCCACCTTGTTTTTCTTAAAATATGGCTCGGTATAATAAGTTAATTTGTAAATACCATTATTTGATTTTTCGGTAGGTAAAAAATCTGCAATTCTCCCATTGATATCGGTGCTTTTCTTTTCAATAAAAGTCCACAATTTCGTTTGCTCGTTGTATTTTTCTAATTTAATTTCTACTTCGGAGACCGGTGTACCTTTAGATATATCCAGAATGTGACTGGATAACTGATATTTTACGGTTTGCGCAAAAATACCAGTGGATAAAAAGGAGATAAGGAGTGTAAGGATAAGCTTTTTCATGAAGAGAAAATTTTATATTATATATCCAGCGGTTAACAAAAATAAAGCCAAAAAGTTTATTTAATCCGAACAATTTGGATGAATTGAAGCTGGAGTTATCAGAATTTACTGAATTGATTAAAACCGAAAAATATCCTTAATTTTCCTAACTGAATATCACAAGGGCTTCGCAATAGAGGAGCGAAACCGCGAGACGTTAGATATACAATACTGAATCTCAAAAATGATCAAAATAATCTTAGATCTGTGGCATAAGTAACTTTACAAAACTTATATAAATTAAATTGATGTAGTTTTTACATTTTTGATTTACAGCTATTTAAAATAAGGTTAATAAAAAATGGCAAAAAATATATTACGGAAAATTAAAATAGACAATGAGACGTACTTGTGGAAAAGATCGCATCTTCATTTAACAAACTATAAATACTCAAAATGCGTTGAAAAGGTTGTGATCTATCTTGAAGGATATAAAAAATCTCCGCTTCAACTTTCGTTTCAGGAAGAGGATAATTTAACGCTTAAATCAGATATAGAAAAAGAAAGATGGCGTGTAGGCTATCCCGATGATGGAGTAGTTTGGCTATATAAGCATGAACCTCCTTTACCCTATAATGAACAATGCCCGGCTGATGAGGAACAAACTGTTTACATCAATTTGAATCGGCCGGCTGTTATAGCTGAACTAATTCGATATTTTCTTCATAAAGACTGGAAACCAAAAGAAAGTACAAAGCCGTACATTATTGAAGATGCATTGAGACTCCTTGAGATTATTGCATTGCCTAAAGGGATAATATGAGTAGTGAGATGCCTTATTTTTCTTCGATTGAACTCTAGGGCAAGGATTTCCGTATTAAATAATATCCGTTTTTCAGAAAGGATAGGGTGGATGATGCTAAAATTAACTAAGAAACTGTAAAAAGCTCCTACATTACTTACCTTTCTATATAAACATCCGTAATAATGCCGCTCCCTATCGTTCCTGACTGATCTGAAAGCTCGAAATCCATTCCTTTATATAACTTTCCTAAAAATGATTCAGCATGTACTAAGGTAATGTCAACACTTACGGAATCACCGGGAAAAATAAGTGCCTCTTCTTCCACTGTGTGGATGCCGATGTATGTTGTAAGCTCAAAAGGAAATTGAAATGAAGCACGGAATCCGTTGGATACAGGGCTTACCAATCCTCCTTTTTCAGGAGTACGATAACTGATGAGTGCTTTAAAATGTATAGATTTTTTCATAACGTTTAGTCCGGGCAAATGTAGAAATATAAATCTTTACAATGATAGGTTTTTGTTTGGGTGATTATTTTTTGAATCTCTGTTTTGAAAATCTCTGATATATTTTCGTCACTTCAAGTGCCCTGCACATTGCTTTTGTTATTCAATCTGGATATTATGGTAAGTCATCCAACGTTTCAGGTTTCCAACCATTCTTTTTAGGTGGTCTTCATTTAAGAATATATTGGTCCAGTAATCAAACCTGTCGCACTGAACCGCTATATAATAGATGATAATTGCTAAACCGATAAAAGAAATATACTCTTTTTCTTCACTGCTGAGTTCTGTTACGCTTTCGTAGCCTTTCATAAAGCTTTCTGCTTTTATTTGGTATTCTTCTTCATTCAGGTGTGTTGCTAGCAACTGAAACAGGAAGTAAGAAATATCTAAACACAGGTAGCCGTTTCCACAAAAATCAAAATCAAAAAAGGTGATTCCTTCTTTATCATCAATGTGTAAATTATCAAACCAGGCATCGAGATGCACACTTCCGAATCTCGTTGTTTGAGGATCAATATTTTCTATTTTTGAAATTAAGTAGGAAGACAGTTTTTCTAAAAATTCAATTTCATCAATGGCATTACGGTAAAATTCTTTTGTTCTCAAAACCGGATTTATCAGCAGGTTCTGAGTGTTGTAGGAGATTCTTTTCAGTTCAAAGTTTTCCGCCGATTGATGGACTTTGGCTAATGCCTAACCGATCAGAAAGCTTGTTTCCGGTGAAAATTTTGCTGCTTTTTTACCTTTTGCAAATGAGAATAAAACGCCAAATCTCTCTCCTTCAGGTGCCTGAATTTTTTGAATAAAACTTTTGGATAAGGCTGCAATGGGATAGGCGACCGGTCTGCCGTTTTCTTTTAAATGGGTTAAGAGCCTTACTTCTTCTTCCACCTCTAGTTCGGTACGCAGGTTATGAGTATATACTCTGAAAACGTAGCTTTTTTCACCGTCTTGAATCCTGTATAAATGGTTCATGGCCAGTCGGATGATGCTGCATTCTGTTCTCTCGCTGAGTCCATATTGCTGCTGAACAAATTTACAAAGTGCATCGGGGGAAATCGTACTGTTTATCGTCGGAAATATATCTGTCATGGGTTCTGAGGGATACTGTAAAATCTTTTTGAGAATGTTGACCTGAATGGTATATTATTTTAGCAAAGGAATAATTTTGTTTTCATACATTTTCTTTGAATTTTTCCAATCCTTATTGTAGTCTTTCCAATTGCTTACATAGATTGTCTTTCCGCTTTTGTCCATGAGGATAATTTTTGAATAATCATCAATGGTTTCAAAATTGGATGGAGTAATTTCCGCAACAAATTTTTTATTTCGTTTACCTACTTTTGTTCCGTAGAGTTCATCTTTTAGTACTATATATTTTACTTTTTCATCAGCGTTCTTTATAAAGTTGATTGCACTGTTTATTCGGCGATCCTGTTCAGCCTCTACCAATAGGACGAATACATCTGCCATTCCCGTCTTTTCTAGGTCTAAAGTGTCGGGTAAATGCATGAGACAAGGTGCACACCAGGAAGCAAGCGTGTAAAAAATGGTATAAGGCTTTTGTGAATTTTTTGCAATACAGATTAAGTCTTCTTTGTCTACTGTCGTAGCAGAAATAAACTTGGACTGCTGAAGATTGCATTGTTCAATTTGTGCCTGTATACCGAGTGAGAGTAAAACTGATAAAGAAACCAGGAGTTTTTTCATGTTGTTTTTAGCTTTTTATAAGAATTGGATTACGAAGCCCAAAGATATAGAATTCCCTCTAAAATCTACAGTTTTGATGAGTTTGTCTAATTAAAGTACAGCGGTATAATGGGTAATTAATTAGTGATTTTTACAGCGTGCATAATTTTTTTATCAACCTACCTCTGCGGAGCCAATTCGCATTGTATCCGACAGGCGTAAAACCGGTTGCTTTTTTGATGGCACCTGCGGCGTCTTTTATAAATTTCCTTTCAATCTTCGTAGGATAAATTATATCATTAAACCTAAAAAAGAAAACATTAAATTTAAAAATACTTTAATTTTTATTCTCTTGAATGCTTTTAATGCTCTAATAATAGCTGTATAAATATTTTGCCTCTTTTGATGATAAAAATAAGCTAAATCTGATAGATTTTAAACTTCCTCAATTCGCCTACAAATGTCTGCGGTTAGCATACAAAACTGTGTATGAAGTGTCCTACTTTTGCTATGTAAAACAAAAATTAATTAAAATGACACAGCAAAATAGAGTATGGTTTATTACCGGAGCATCTAGAGGTTTCGGAAGAGTTTGGACAGAAGCAGCATTGGAACGTGGCGATAAGGTTGTTGCTACGGCAAGAAAATTAGAAAGTATTTCGGTGCTTAATGAAAAATATGGAGACCGCGTTCTTACTTTAGAACTGGATGTTACCAATGCAGATCAGGTGAAGGAAGTCGTAAAAAAAGCCCACGAACATTTTGGAAAACTTGATATTGTACTGAATAACGCAGGATATTCATTAGTCGGAACAATTGAAGAAGCCGATACCGACGAAATCCGAGCTTTATATGAAACAAATATTTTGGGCCCTGTAAATGTTGTTAAGGCCGGATTGCCGATTCTGAGGGAACAGGGATATGGCCATATTTTGGGAACTTCCAGCAATCTTGGCCACATTACAATGCCGGTAATTGGATATTACAGTTCCTCTAAATGGGCATTTGAAGCGATCTATGAAAGTCTTGCTCTGGAAGTAAAGCAATTCGGAATTAAAGTGACGATCATTGAGCCCGGAGCGTATGCAACCGAATTTGGAAGTCAGGAATCGCTTAAGTTCTCAGAAGGAATGGAAGTATACAGCAATTTTAAAGCTGAATTTATAAAAGGTCTGCAAAATTTGGAAAGAGGTAATCCTGAAGCCACTCCTCAAGCACTCTTCAAAATGGTTGATTCTGAGAACCCGCCATTGAGATTTAATTTAGGAAGCAGTAATCTTGAATGGACAAAATCTGTTTATGCCGACAGAATCGCTGTTTGGGAAGAATGGGACGAGGTTTCCCGTTCTGCACAAGGCGAATCCAAATAAATGAAAACAAACCGATTACTCATTTTGTGATCGGTTTTTCTTATCTTTAAAAACAATATGAAAAAAGAAGATCATACTCCACAACGGTTTGAATCATTGACTGATGCGCATCGTTTTTTTAATATACCGCCGCCGAAGCATCCGCTCATCAGCTTGCTGAACGGAGCCAATAATACCACTGTGGTGGAAACAATTCCGCATCGTCATGTTTTGAGTTTTTATAAAATTTCCTACAAACCAAAACTGAGCGGAAAGATAGAATATGGACAGGATTATTATGATTTTGATGAAGGCGGTTTACTGTTTGCAGCGCCTGGCCAGATTATCGGAGGAAAAAGTGGGAGCGATACGGCTTGTTCACAATATTCGCTGTTGATTCATCCGGATTTCTTTTTGGGTTATTCATTGGCAAAGAAAATAAAGCAGTACGGGTTTTTCTCTTATTCCATTAAAGAAACTTTGCATTTGTCTGAAGAAGAGAAAAATACAATTCTTTCTATTTTTAATTTTATTGAATCTGAATTAAATGCACGAATAGACGATTTCAGCCATGATGTGATGATTTCCCAAATTGAATTATTGCTAAATTATGCCAATCGTTTTTATAAACGTCAGTTCATTACAAGAAAAGCAACCAGCAACGATCTTCTGCAAAAATTTGAAACGATATTAAATGCGTATTTTGATGACGAAATCTCTTTACATCAAGGTATTCCAACCGTAAGTTATTTTGCCGAAAAACTGAACCTTTCTCCAAGCTATTTAAGTGATATGCTGCGTTCATTAACAGGACAAAGTACTCAACAGCATATTCATGAAAGGCTGATAAATAAAGCGAAAGAAATGCTTTCAACAACCAGTTTATCGGTGGGTGAAGTGGCGTATGCTTTGGGATTTGAGCATTCACAATCGTTCAGTCAGTTATTTAAAACGAAGACCCATCTTTCACCTTTGGAATTTAAAAAATCTTTTAATTGATTTTAAGCTGAAAATTTTAAATACAATACAACCGTGTCTGGAAAACACGGTTGTATTAATGGTTTCAAAGTTAAAAGCTTCTTAATTACACTATTTTACAACAGTTGCTTCAAATTCTACTTTTAAGGTTTCGAATAAAGTTTTTACTTCCATAGCAGTCGTTGTCTGCTGAATCTGGTGCTCGGTAATCCAGTTTTGAAAAACATCAAAATTATTGAAAAACTCTTCGTGATTTGTTGTATAAATATTGAGACGAACAATATTTTTTACTTCAAAATCTGCTTGTAAAATTACCTTTTTAAGGTTTTCAAGCGCTTTAGAAATCTGCGTTCTCATATCATCGTTGCTGGAAATTCCATTGTCGTCAATAGCCGTCTGCCCCGAAATGTACAGTGTGCTCTCAACGTTTTTTACTTCTACGGCTTGTGCATAATCTCTGCCATCCTGCCACGTCCACGGATTAATGATTCTTTTTTCCATGTTGAAAATTTTTAATTAAACAATAGAGCAAAGTTCAGGATATGGTTTTCGATTAGGTGTGACCTGTGTCACAATTATCAGGACTCTCTGAAAAAACGGCTCAATGTTTCTCGGGAAAGCCCGAGATATGCTGCCAAAGTGGTTTTAGGAATCCTTTGGATTAGAGAAGGGTAGTATTTTAGGAATTGTTCGTAGCGTTCTTTGGCATCTAACGTCATTAAAGACAAAATTCTTCGCTGGTTAGAAATATGCCCGTTTACAGCTTTTGACAGGAAAAATTCTACCATTTTCGGAACTTCTTTCAGCAATTGATGATAATCTTTATAAGACAGTTTCAAAACTGTAGTTTTTTCTAGGCATTGCAATACTTGTGTTGCCTTTGTTTGGGTATAAAATGCCATATAATCGCTTTCCCACCAGTCTTCCATAGCAAAAGAAATAATGTGCTCTTTGCCTTCTTTATCATAATAAGAAAGTTTTACAAGCCCGGAAATAATGAAATAAACATGTTCTACTTTATAATTTTCCCGAATAATGAAATCCTTTTTTTGAAAATATTCTTCAGTGAAAAAAGAGCGGACATGTTCTATCTCACTTTCGGAGAGATTTATGATTTTTTGGATGTGGTTCGCAAGGATATTCGTCATTAAGTTTTTGGAATAACTTTTTGTATCAAATATAATTTATTTTGAATCATGAACTCTTCTTTTTCCCAATATTTCACCTAACAATTCACCACGGCTCGCGATTGACGCGATATCTCCAACGGGGACAAATCTCCTAAAAAGAGGATTAATAAAATTTAACAAAAATTTAACATTATTATTACGGAACGATCATTCCGTTAATGTAATTTTGTATCAGAAAATTTACAAACAATATTTAAAACATTTTAAAAATGAAAAATTTAGAAAACAAAGTAGCTATCGTAACAGGCGGAAATAGCGGAATCGGATTAGCAACAGCAAAAGAATTGGCAGAAAAAGGGGCAAAAGTGATTGTAACCGGAAGAAACAAAGAATCACTTGTGCAGGCAGAAACAGAGCTGAATGTAACAGCAATTCAGGCAGATCAGACAGATTTAAAATCTATTGACAGTTTGGTAGAGCAGGTTTCTTCTCAGTTCGGAAAAGTTGATATTTTGTTTTTAAACGCAGGAATTGCGGCTTTCGCGCCTGTAGATTCGGCTTCAGAAGAACACTACGACAGCATTATGAATGTGAATGTAAAAGGAGTTTATTTCACAATCCAGAAATTATTACCGATCCTTAATGACGGAGCTTCTATTATTTTAAACACTTCGGTGAACGCGCATTTGGGAATGCCAAATTCTAGTGTGTATGCAGCGAGTAAAGCAGCAGTTTTATCTTTAAACAAAGTATTTGCGGTAGAATTGGCATCAAGAAAAATCAGAGTGAATGCAGTTTCTCCCGGTCCTGTTGAAACTCCGTTGCATGGAAAATTAGGATTATCAAATGAAGAAGTCGAAGGTTTCGGTGTGGTTTTAGGAGAGAAAATTTTATTGAAAAGATTTGCACAATCCAGCGAAATTGCAAAAACAGTAAGTTTCTTGGCTTCAGAAGATTCTTCTTTCATCACTGGGGCAGAAATCGTTGTTGACGGTGGTTTAACTGTGAATACAGTAGTTTAAAATTTTTTTCTCAAATTCCGGAATGAATGTTCCGTAAATTTCTTATCTTTGCTTAACAATTTAAAGTTAAAATCATGGCAAGAACTAAAGAATTTAATGAAGATCAGGTATTAGACAAAGCGATTGAGATTTTTTGGTACAAAGGGTACAACGGGACTTCGGCGCAGGACCTGGTGACTCATCTTGGTTTGAGCCGTTCCAGTCTGTATGATACTTTTGGAGATAAGCAGAAATTATTTGTCGCTTCTTTGAAAAAATATCAGAAACAATCTCAGGATCAGATCGTAGAGCTTTTCGATACTTCAGAAAATATTAAAGAAACACTACAAAATATTTTCAAACAGGCAGTTATCGAGAGTCTGGAAGACCGCATCACAAAAGGCTGTTTCATGGTAAATACTTCGATTGAGCTGGCTGTGCACGATTCCGAAATTTCCGAAATTGTACAAAATAATACCCAGATTATGGAAGGTATTTTTACAAAAGCCATGCAAAAAGGTCAGGATTTGGAACAGATTTCTAAAAATATGGATGCTAAAACGTTGGCAAGATTTATTTTTAATAATTATTCGGGAATCAGGGTTTTGGCCCGTACCGGAGAAGCAGATAAGCAGGTGTATGATGATATCTTGAAAGCTATGTTTTCTGTTATGTAAATCAGTCTCATTTTGCATAAAATATTTAAAAAACAGCTTTATTTTTAATAGGGCTGTTTTTTCTATCAAATTAATTTTATCTGGACTTGTTCTGGGCTAAAGCAATCGTTTCTCATGTCAGTTAGTGGTTGCTAATAGCTTGATCATAGCCTTCAATTAGATTTACCAACAAAATACCGAAGTTAGTCAATTTTTCAGTTGATTAAAAATATATTCTTTGCAAAGTGCGACTCCTTTTTTATAAGGTTTTCTTGATATTACTTTTTACAATAGCCACTCCTCTTAAAAAATAATTAACAATTATTTATCCTTAACTATTTCTCTCGAATGAGAATAATAACAGGTGACTACAGGATAGCAGAGTTTTCCAATACATATACTTTTATAAAACAAACAAAAATGGGGCTTTACAGCACTTTAACAGCTTTATAGTGAGTATAGAATTAAAAATAGGAAAGTAATGGTAATCTTTTTAAACACTTAACAACGGATAAATGAAAAAAACGATAATAACGCTGGGCTTGTTGGTAGGAGCCACGGGTTTAGCCTTTGCGCAGGAAAAACCAAAGACCGGGAATACGAAAGACACAATACAGGCAAACAGTGGGAAAACCAAAGATATTGATGAGGTAGTCATTATTGCCTACGGAAGCCAGAAAAAAGGAGAAGTTACAGGAGCAGTAGGTAAGGTAAATACAGAAACCTTTAAAGATCGTCCCATTGCGAGAGTGGATCAGGCTTTGACCGGTCAGATTGCAGGGGTAAAAACACGGGCCACTTCAGGGAAACCGGGGGAACCATTGGAGATCAGAGTACGTGGTACAGCATCCATTTCGGCCAGTAATTCGCCGGTTTACGTGGTAGACGGAATGGTTGTGGATGATATGGCAAATATTTCTCCGGATGATGTGCAATCGATTGACGTGCTTAAAGATGCTGCTTCCACAGCGATGTACGGATCCAGAGGTTCAAACGGTGTAGTGATTGTTACCACAAAAAAAGGGGCTTCAGGGAAACCAACTTTTAGTTTTTCACAATATTATGGAGTTCAGACGATCGAGAAAAAACTCGATATCATGTCCAGTTCAGAGTGGATTGATTTTGCAACCGAAGCCATCAACAAAAGGTGGACGGCTTTGGCGCCTGGAAATTTAGCTTCAGACAGTTATGAGAAAAGAGCACAGTATTTTAATCTTGCCAACACAACAGATTACAATTTAGCCAATATCAATTATATGATCGATCCGCGATGGGGAACCAATCAGGTGGCATACATCGACTGGCAGGACGAATTCTATCGCCCGGCTGCCATTCAGAATTACCAGCTTGCTGTAAGAGGCGGAGGGAAAGGGATAAAATATGCCATTTCGGGAGCTTATTTTGATCAGGAAGGTTTGGCCATCAATACAGGTTTCAACAGATTTAATCTGAGTGCAGCGATTGATGTAAATCTTTCAGATAAAATAAAAGCGGGAATTACTTTGCGGCCAAGTTACTCTCAAAGTTATGGAGCTACTGTTGACGGAAAAGACAACACTGCTCACAAAATGTTATCAATGGTGCCTGTGGCTGAGCTAAGTGCTGGAGTTTATACCAATTTCTGGAAAAACTTACAATACAGATGGGCAGGTTCTACTCAAAGTCCGATCGGATTAATGGAAAATACGACCAACGATACCAACGAATTCAGATTATTATCAAGTTTGTATTTCTCGTATGATATTTTACCGGGATTAAATTTAAAATTATCAGGAGGAGCCACCAACAACTTTAATATCAATACAGGCTACACGCCAACATTCAATTTAATTACCAACGTGCCGGGGCAGGTAAGTATCGGAAGCAGAAGAACGGTAAATTACAACAGGTACTTAGGGGAAGGTTTGTTAAGCTATAAAAAATCTTTCGGAAATCATGATTTTGATGCGATTGCAGGATACAGTGCTGAAAATTACAGAACAACAACGCAGTACAACAGAAACAGAGGTTTTCCTAATGATGATTTAAAAACATTTAACTTCACCCAGTCGGTGTCTGTTTTAAATTCAGAATATACCGCTTCAGAATGGATGCTGATCTCGATGTTTGGACGTGTAAACTACAATTATAAAGGTAAATACATGCTTTCTGCGAGTATCCGTAGAGATGGATCTTCAAGGTTTGGCTGGAATAATCTTTGGGGAACTTTTGCCGCTTTCGGTGGAGGTTGGAAAATCGACAGAGAAGAATTTTTACAAAATCAGAACTGGCTGAGCAACTTGAAGCTGAGATACAGCTGGGGGGAAAACGGAAACAATTCTATCGGAGACTACAGAGCATTCGGAACGCTTTCGGGAGGTAACTACTCGTTTGGAGGGTCGGTTTCTACAGGTCTGATTCCTAATACCATTGCCAATCCGGATCTTACCTGGGAAAAAACAAAATCTTCTGATTTCGGTTTGGAAATAGGCTTATTTAAAAGAATCGATTTCACTGCAGATTATTACATTAAAAATACCAAGGATCTTCTTCTTCAGGAACCTATCGCCTCAGTTACAGGATATAATACGATTTGGAGAAATGTAGGCTCTGTGAGAAATACAGGTTTAGAATTGGATTTAAGCACAAGAAACTTGGTGGGTGCATTCAAATGGAATACTTCTGCTAACATTGCATTCAATAATAATAAAGTTACAAAATTAGGAAATAATAATAAGCCGATTCCGACAGGTTTCAGTGATCTTACCAATATTATCATGGTAGGGGAAGAGCTTAATTCCTTCTATCTTTATGAAGCAATCGGGGTACTGTCGAGTGCTGACATCGCCAATGCTGGTGTAGCAAAAACAGTGGGAGCCATTGCAGGGGACGTTAAATACAGAGACGTAAATGGTGATGGTAAAATTGATGAGAACGACCGTCACATTATCGGTGGACCAACTCCTGATTATTACTGGGGCTTTACCAATACATTCTCGTATAAAAATTTCGATTTGTCGGTATTTTTCCAGGGGCAAAAAGGAGGGTACAGCTATGCATTATTGGGGAGAGCCATCGACCGTACAAGTATGGGGACTACCCAAAATGTGATGGGGAACTGGGCAAACCGTTGGCGTTCTGATGCGGAACCGGGAGACGGAAAAACACCTAGACTGGATGGTACTACAGGAGGTCTGCTGGATACAAGATGGCTGTATGATGCCACTTATATTCAGTTGAAAAACATTACGCTTGGGTATACTTTTGATAAGGAAGTGAGTCAAAAACTTAAAATTTCAAACCTAAGGCTCTATGTGAGTTTAGAAAATGTTTGGAGAAAAGATCACTATTACGGTGGATACAACCCGGAATCTGTACAGTCGGACGGAACTGATTACGGAGCATATCCTAATGCAAAAGTCTATATGATGGGCTTAAACTTTAACTTCTAATTTTATGATAATGAAAACAACACATATTAAAAATAAATTTCTTTTACCACTGAATTTTAAAACTTTAGGCAAAGCCTTGATTTTTGGGGCTTTAACAATGTCAGCAGTGAGCTGTGAAAAAGATTTGATGCTTGAACCTGAAAATAATATCACACAAACGTCTTTCTATACCACAGAATTGCAGATTCAGCAGGCGGTTTCCGGAGTGTATTCTGCGATGATTAATTCTTCTTCAAGAGGGGGATATGATGTAAATTTC
Source organism: Chryseobacterium arachidis (assembly GCF_900129245.1). Taxonomy (GTDB): domain Bacteria; phylum Bacteroidota; class Bacteroidia; order Flavobacteriales; family Weeksellaceae; genus Chryseobacterium; species Chryseobacterium arachidis. The sequence goes on along the minus strand of NZ_FQUT01000008.1, from coordinate 158,604 downwards.
TATCTTTTAGCTTCAGAAGTTCGTTCGAATAACTTCAATGCCATTTCTCAAAACGGAAACAGAGATTATTTTGCGATCAACCGTTTTCAGGATACTTCTTCTACCGAAGAGATGTCAATTCTTTGGGATGATGCTTATCAGTTGGTGAGCTATGCTAATAATATTTTGGCGAGAATTGATGCGGTTCCTTTTGCAGATGGTGCAACAAAAGAGCAGTACCGCGCGGAAACCAGGTTTTTAAGAGCGTATGCTTATTTTGAATTAATGCGAATGTTCGGGAAAGTTCCTTTAATCGATCATCCGATGACTCCTACGGAAGCGGCGGCAGTTCCCAGAACTGATCTTCAGACTTTGTATAATTTTGTCACATCAGAAATTGAAGCATCAGTTGCGGGTCTGAAAAATACCTACGATGCCAAAAATAAAGGAAGAATCACCAAACCGGCGGCTCATGCTATGTTGGGAAGAGTATATCTTACGGGATATGGATATCCTTTAAACAACAGCTCTTATCTTGCTAAAGCCAAAGAGCATTTATCTGCGGTGATTCAGGTGGAAGGACAATATGTAACCTTTGCACCTAATTATGCAGATCTTTTCAAAAGTGCGAACGACAATAAGTACCACCTTTTCGAAATTCAACACATCAGCGGAGGAGTTTCTCAGGGATCTTACTTGCCAAGTTATGTATCGCCGAATTTTGGGGTAACCGACCCGCTTTACAATGCACAAAGTAGTTTGTACAGTTCTGCCGAGCTGGGAGTTTCAACGTCATTGATCAATTCTTACGAACCGGGTGATTTAAGAAAAAACCTTACGATAAAAACGTCATTCATTGCAGCCAATGGTCAGCCGGATAACGCTAATTATTTTATTAAATTCCGTGAACCCGGATTGGTGATCAGCAACCGTTACGATTGGCCAATCAATTTCCCGGTTATCCGATATGCCGATGTTATTTTAATGTACGCAGAAGTTTTAAATTATGAGGGAAGTACAGCGCTTGCTGTTCCTCAACTGAACAGAATCCGTCAGAGAGCAGGTCTTGCCCCTCTTTCCACATCCATTTCGTCAGCAGATTTTATAACGGCTTTGAGAAGAGAAAGAAGATCAGAATTTGCAGGAGAAGGGGTGTATTGGCATGATCTGGTAAGATGGAATATCGGTGTAAGTGTAATCAATGCTGAGGCAGCTGCAAACAATTACAATTTTACCATTACCACCAACGATTATTTGTATCAGATTCCACTGAATCAGGTTCAGATTGCCGGATACGAGCAAAACCCTTAATTGTTTTTATAAAATTTAACGGATAACTGTTTTAAATTTTTGCCCTTTAGGGTTAACTTATAATGAGTTTAATGAATAACAAACTGTTTGTAATGGTTCAATAGATAATAGTCGATACGTTAAAATGAAAGAGTTGCAGGTTACTGCAGCTCTTTTTTATTATTGTTAAAACGTAAACGTAACATTACATTTCTATTGTAAAATTAAATTTTTATAAATTTCGTTGTCGTTTACATTTTTTAGCTAATTTAAAACAGATTTTGTACAATAATCAGATATCGCTTTGAAGTGACGGCAAGATAGTTGCAGAATTCTAAAAACTAAATGACAATCAATATGAATCTACCACTTACTGATGAATTCCACCATACCAGTCAGAACGACAGTCATCAAAACTTTTTCAATGATGTGATCAAGGGGCTGAAATCTACGCCTAAACACTTATCATCAAAATATTTTTACAATAAAAAAGGAGATGAGCTGTTCCAAAAAATCATGGCGATGCCGGAATATTACCTCACCCGCTGTGAACTCGATATTTTTGAAAATAAAACGGAAGAATTGGCAGCAAGCATCCGTGCTTATAATGAACCGTTTGATCTTATCGAACTGGGTGCCGGAGACGCGCTGAAATCCACCTATCTGATCAGACATCTGAACGAAATGAAGATCGATTTTACCTATTTTCCCATTGATATATCAGGAAATATTCTTTCCGTGCTGGAAAATAATCTGAAAAATCAGCTGCCGGAGCTGAAGATTGTAACTATGGAAGGCGAATATATGGAAATGCTGAAAAAAACATCAGCAATTTCCAAAAACAGAAAAGTAGTGCTTTTCCTCGGCAGCAATATCGGAAATATGAGTACGCATGATGCCGGAAAGTTCTGTAAAGAGCTGTACGAAATATTAAACCCAGGAGATATCCTGCTGATTGGTTTTGATTTAAAGAAAGATCCGCATATCATTTTAAAAGCCTACAATGATCCTTCCGGGATTACGGCAGCCTTCAACCTGAACCTTTTATCAAGAATTAATGAAGAATTAGAAGCAGATTTTACCATTGATCAATTCCGTCATTATGAAACGTATGATCCCTTGAGTGGAGCTTGTCACAGTTTTTTGGTGAGCCTGGCGGATCAGAAAGTGAAAATTGGTGAAGAAAAGATTTTCTTTTCCGAGAATGAAGTAATAGAAATGGAAATTTCACAAAAGTTTTCCAAAGAAGATATTAAAGATTTAGCTGAAAAGTCAGGATTCACTGTTAAGGCAGAAATAGAAGATTCAAAGAAATGGTTTATAGACAGTGTCTGGCAGGTAAACAAAACAAATAAATAGATCATCATGGAAAATAATACCGTTGCAACTTCTTTTATTCAGCGATTTAAAGATATCCGAAATCATTCTGTAGAAATATGTTCCCCTCTGGAAATTGAAGATTATGTTGTTCAGCCTGTGGTAGATGTCAGTCCGCCCAAATGGCATCTGGGGCATACGACCTGGTTTTTCGAAACGTTTATTCTGGTGCCTAATTATCCTTCCTATACAATCTTCGATCCGCAGTACAATTTTGTTTTCAACAGTTATTACGAAACCATCGGGGCAAGGGTAATCCGTACAGATCGGGGAAACCTCAGCCGTCCGTCTGTAGCGGATATTTACAGATACAGGAAATATGTCGACGAAATGATGATCGAATTCATGAACAGCAGCTTGTTCAATGCTGAAATAGAACCTTTGCTGGAACTTGGACTTAATCATGAACAGCAGCATCAGGAATTATTGCTTACCGACATCAAATTTATTTTAGGTCATAATCCTCTCTTTCCTGTGTATAAAAAAGAAAATAAGGAGAGTGAAACTGTTGAAGCTCCCAAATTCTTACATTTTTCGGAAGGAATTTATGAAATAGGATTTCAGGGTTCTGGATTTTGTTTCGATAATGAATTGGGCAGACACAAAGTATACCTGAACGATTTTGAAATTTCGGACCAAGTTGTATCCAACCGAGAGTATCTGGAATTTATGGAGGCCGGAGGTTATGAAGATTTTCGCCATTGGCATGCCGACGGATGGAATTGGGTGAATCTTCACCAAAAAAAATCGCCGTTGTATTGGCATTTAATCGATGGAAAATGGATGTATTTTACTTTAAATGGTTTGCAGCAAGTTGATCCAGATCAGGCACTCAGCCATATCAGTTTTTACGAGGCGTCAGCGTATGCTTCATGGAAAGGCATGCGTCTGCCTACCGAACAGGAATGGGAAGTGGCGTCTCCCCATTTTAAATGGGGTCAGCGTTGGGAATGGACAAACAGTGCATATCTGCCGTATCCGGGTTTTAAAAAAGAACCGGGCGCAGTAGGTGAGTACAACGGGAAATTCATGGTCAATCAGATGGTATTGCGCGGGGCATCGGAAGCCACACCCAAAGGACACAGCAGAAATACCTACCGCAATTTTTTTCAGGCAGAGCTGCAGTGGCAGTTTTCAGGAATAAGGCTGGTAAAGTAAGGATTAAGATAGTAAAGCAGAATTTATCATATTATTGAAATCGGCTTGTTGTATTTCCTGCCGTTTATGTTTATCTTTAATCATCAAAAATGATACTGATTATTACCCTAGATCATTAATACAATAAAGGAATATAATATGGCACAAAGTATAGAGATCTTGCAGCAATTTGATGCGCTGGCTGCTGTTCCTTATGAGCAGCTGCAATGGCTTGAAAATAACAGTAAAGTCACAGATTATACTGCCGGAGAATTTATTACTTATGAAAATGATAAAATCGACGGGCCACATTTTATTTTGGAAGGTCATATTAATCTTTTTATTAAACAGGGCAATGAAAACCGGGAAATCGGAGTGCTTAGCAAAGGCAATATCTTTGGATATCTTCCATATTCGCGGAGTATAAATGCCGGGGTAAACAGTCAGGCAATCGGTGAGGTAAGAATCATGTCATTTAATACAGATGAAATCCGTACCATGATCCGCAATCACTTTGAACTTACCCAGGCCTTAGTACACATTATGAATAACAGGGTTCGGGAGTTTACCGCTTTTCAGCAGCAGAATGATAAAATGGCAGCATTGGGAAAAATGGCAGCCGGACTTGCCCATGAGATCAATAATCCTGCGGCGGCTTTGGTAAGCGATTCGCTGTCTCTCCGTAAGCATTTGCGTGTACAACCTGAAGCTTTTAAAGAGCTGACATCATTGCATCTGGAAGCTTCTCAGGTAGACGGAATAAGCGGAGAACTTCTAAAGATTCTGGCCATCACAGAAAGACCGGTACTGAATTTAAGAGAAAAATCGAAAAGGGAAGAGCAGATTGCAGACTGGCTGGAAGAAAAAAATGTCCTTAATGCAGAAGAGATTTCCGAAACTTTTGTTGATTTTAATTTTACGACGGAAAATCTTCAGAATTTTCAGAAAATCGTTCCGGAGCATGCTTTATCTGCGGTCTTCAACTGGCTTTTGAATATGCTGGTGACCGAAAAACTGATTCAGGATATACAGGTGTCTTCGGTAAGGATTGCCGAACTCATCAAATCGATTAAAATTTACACCCATATGGATCGCGGATCTGAAAAGATGGCATCCAATATACACGACAGTATTCGCAATACCCTCAGCATTTTAGGCTACAAAATCCGTAAAGGCAATATAGAAGTGGATGAAAGATATGACGAGACCCTTCCTTCGGTAATGGCATATACGGGACAGCTCAATCAGGTCTGGACGAATATCATCGACAATGCTGTCGACAGTATGGAAATCAATAAAAAAGGAAGACTTACCATTACCACAGAAAAAGACCGTGAATTTGTGAAGGTAACCATCACCGATGACGGTCCCGGAATTCCTGAAAGTATAAGAACTAAAATATTTGATGCTTTTTTCACAACCAAAGCAATCGGAAAAGGCACAGGGATGGGGCTCGAAACCGCAAGAAGAATTGTGCTGAAGCATAAAGGCTCTGTAAAAGTGGAATCTGTACCGGGAGCTACAACCTTTACTATATGCATTCCTTTCAACAGTGCTCTTAATTGTCAATAAACTCTCAATATAATCATGGAAAAACCAATCATATTTTCAATAGACGACGATCCTCAGGTACTGAATGCCATTTCAAGGGATCTGAAAACAAAGTACAGCAGCCAATACAAAATCATCAGCACAACTTCCGCAAAGGAAGCTTTGGAAAGAGTAATCGAGCTTAAGAATGAAGCCCGTGCCGTTGCCATGTTCATCTGCGATCAGCGCATGCCGGAGATGGAAGGCGTAGATTTTCTGGAAGAAGCGATCAAGATATATCCCGAAGCCAAACGGATTCTGCTTACTGCGTATTCTGATACCGAGGCTGCAATTAATGCCATCAATAAAGTTCAGCTGGATTATTATTTAATGAAGCCGTGGGATCCGGCGGAAGAAAAATTATATCCTGTTGTTGATGATCTTATTTCCGATTGGCAAAGTAATTATAAGCCCGATTTTAAAGGATTAAGGGTCATTGGTTACCAATATTCGCCTTTTTCTCACAATATAAAAGACTATCTGGCAGGAAATCTGATTCCATACCTTTGGATGGATATTGAGAAAAATTCTGAAGCGCAGCATCTGTTGGAGCTTAATAATCTTTCAAAAGAAAATTTACCCGTTGTTCTTCTTGAAGATGGAAGTATCGTTATCCAACCCGACGTGGCGACTTTGGCAGAAAGAATCGGATGTAATCTGGAAGTGACGGCTGAGGTATACGATGTAGTGATTATCGGAGCCGGCCCTGCAGGATTGGCAGCGGCCGTCTATGGAGCATCGGAAGGACTGAAAACATTGGTCATTGAAAGAAAAGCTCCAGGCGGACAGGCAGGCACCAGTTCTCGTATTGAAAATTACCTGGGGTTTCCATCGGGATTAACGGGTGCAGATCTTACACGACGTGCTATAAGCCAGGCCCGACGTTTGGGCGCAGAATTTTTATCGCCGAGAGAAGTGGTGGATATCAGGCAGGTTGAAGGGTATAAAATACTCACCCTTAATGATGGGCAGGAAATTAACTGCCGTTCCATCATCATTACCACCGGGGTTGATTACAGAAAGCTTGAGACCAAGGGAATTGAAGATTTTACAGGTGCGGGAATCTATTACGGTGCCGCAACTACAGAAGCTTCAGCCTGCAAGGACAAAAGCGTTTACATTGTAGGGGGAGGGAATTCTGCGGGACAGTCAGCGGTGTATCTTTCGAAATTTGCCGATAAAGTATATATCATCGTTCGCAAAGACAGTTTATCATATACCATGTCATCTTACCTGATTCAGCAGATTGCCGATTTATCTAATATTGAGGTTTTAACGGATACTGAAGTAAGGGAAGCCAAAGGGGACACTCATCTGGAGAATTTAATTATTGAACATTTGCCCACCGGAAAAAAGACAACCGGAAATGCTGCAGCTTTATATATATTTATTGGAGCCAAACCTTTCACAGATTGGTTGGGAGCGTCGGTTCAGCGTGACCAGAAAGGTTTTATAGAAACTGGAAGAGACCTTACGGCATATCCCGAATTTACAAAAAACTGGAAACTAAAAAGAGACCCGTTTTTACTGGAAACCAGTCTTCCCGGAATTTTTGCCGCGGGAGATGTGCGTTCAGGAGCGATGAATAGAGTGGCTTCTGCGGTAGGTGAGGGTTCGATGGCGATTTCTTTTGTTCATAAATACCTTGCGGAAAACTAAAATTATTAACCACAAATCGAAGATTTGACGGAGTCAAAAGAGGCAAAAGATGTAGCTGCTTTTATTTAAAGTTAATAAATAAGAATAAAGAGAGCACATTAGTAAAAAGAGAGATTTTTTCTCTTTTGAGAATTTTGGTTATCTAAATGATAAACTTATTTAAACTTTTTCTGATTGTCCGCAATATGCTATAATTAAATGTTGTTTGCTGTAATCATGATTATTTTTTACCACAATGTACACTAAGGTTATCCACAAAGTTCGCAACTATTGTGTTCCTTGTGAAATCTTTAGTGCACTTCGTGGTTAAAATCCAAGTATGATAAATAATGGATATTCAAAAAACTTTTAGCTGAATCACATAATTTTTTAATGTGGTTGAATTTAAAATTAATATAAATTTACCAAAAAATATTTTCAGAACCACCTGCTATGATCAATGATTATAAAAAGTATGATCTGTTCGGTAAAACCCTGTTGCAGAAAATTGTCATACAGTCTCCATTTACATTTGATTTTCCGATTGCGGATCAGGCCTGTTTTCTTTATGTGCTGGAAGGAAATTTTCAATATCAGGATGCTGAAAATAAAGTTGATGTCCCGATCCATTATTCCCTGTTTCTGAACTGTATTCATTCCGGAAAGAAGATTTATAATACATCTGAGAGTAACTGTGAAATAGTGATTGTTACTTTTCATCCGGATATTTTAAAGAAAATTTACGAAAGAGAGCTTCCTTTATTGCTTCAGGCTCCTAAAAATAAGAGTTCGAATACATCAAGCGAGATGATCAACAGTGATTTTTTAATCGAAAAATACATTGAAGGCCTGCTGTTTTATTTTCAGAATCCATCTTTGGTAAATGAAGATATTTTAATTTTAAAACTCAAGGAAATCATCTTGCTGCTTGCACAGACTCAGAGTTCGGAATCGGTACAGCTTATTTTGTCTCAGCTTTTTTCACCGACGTCTTATACTTTTAAGCAAAGAATTGAAGCGAGTTTGTTTTTGCCTGTCACCATTGAAGAGCTTGCTTCCCAAAACAATGTAAGCCTGTCATCATTCAAAAGAGAATTTGCAAGACTGTATAATGATACGCCAGCCAATTACATTAAAAACAAGAAGCTGGAAAAAGCGGCAGAGCTTCTCATTGTTTCAGATAAACGGATTACGGAAATCGCTTTCGACTGTGGGTTTAACGATTCTGCCAATTTTACAAAAAGCTTTACTTCTAAATACAAAACTTCGCCTACCCATTACCGTTTACAAAACAAAAAGTAATCATTTAAAAACTATAATTCTTTAATAATAATCCTGCGACTTCCGTTTCAGGACTTTTTCTGAACCGAATTACCATATAATTGAACCGATTGATAAAACCGTTTTGCCTCTTGTTTTGGAAATTTGCAGAGTTACTTAAACAAGGAAATCAATTTAAAATAGTATAAAAATGGGCTTATCACTTTTAGGAATTTTTCACACCATTATTGGTATCGGTGCTATCGTTGCGGCATTAGCTGCGTTTGTAAAATATGGCAAAATAGAATTGGGCACAACCTCCGGGAAAATTTATTTTTATGGAACAGCTGTCACCTGTGTTACGGCTTTAGGTTTGTCGAAACACGGAGGTTTCAATCCGGGGCATGTATTTTCTGTTTTTATCTTAGTCCTGGTACTGATTGCTTATTTTCTGTATGCAAAGAAAAAAGACAGTGGCAGGGCAAGGTTTTTTGAAAATTTTTGCCTTTCGTTCAGCTTCTTTTTATCGCTTGTTCCGACTGTGAATGAAACTTTTACCCGTGTACCTGTAGGTCATCCGCTGGCAAAAGATATTAACGATCCGTTAATTGGAAGAACACTTTTACTTCTTTTCGTTCTGTTTATCGCAGGTTCTGTTTATCAGTTCATTAAGCAGAGAAAAATTAATAATGCCGGATAATTATTTTAAACAATTATTGCTAATTTTGAATTAAATTAAATAAAAAGAGCGGACTCAGATGTCCGCCCTCAGGATTAATATTAAAATGATTTAATTATCAACTGTAGAGATGTGTAGTGATTTTCGACCATCAGAATCTACAATCTTACCGTTAATAATTATTTCGCTGTAGATATTGATTTCCGGATGATCAAACTGATATCCGTCAATAAATACAGTTGTATTTTTAGGCAGGCCGTACTGTTCGTTCAGCATTTCCAGCGACATCATATCGGGGCGGCTTGCATTTTTCTTCAGTTTTATTTCCGTAAGACCGTTATCAGCAAGAAAACCGAATTTTTTCAGGTTCGATGGTAAGCTTGCTTTGGTCTTGAAAACATTTACTTTTTCTGTTTGATTTTTATATTCATCAAATAACTTTACGGTTCCCACAGCATCATTACAAACAACAAGCTTTGTAGGCTGATTTTTCTGTGCGGACAGCATTCCCGAAATAAAAATTAAAAATATATATAACGCTTTTTTCATAATAGGTTCAGATATTTTAATGTTTTTGAATCTTGTTTAATTTTGAATGAAATTATTCTCTGTTCTTTACCAAGATCCAACCCGAATATTTTACCGGCGTCTGCTTGCTGTTTGGCTCGTTCCAGCTGATATCAAACCAGTAGTTTCCGGTAGAGACCTTTTTGCCGCCTACTGTTCCGTCCCATTTGTACTCATTGGTTTTATTTCCCCGATGCATTTTACTTCCGTATCGGTCATAAATATTGAATACAAAATTCGGTTTATGAGCCAAGGCAGAATAATCCAATACATCATTTACACCGTCCCCGTTTGGAGTGATAACGTTGATTAAGTTTGGAACCGTAACTTCTACACTGTTTGGATCACAATCGTAAGCGTCTTTCACATAAACGGTATTGTTTCCTCTCGGAACATTTTCGAAAACATTAGAATCCTGCCAGCTGATATTATCTATCGAGTACTGATAAGGAGCCTTTCCGCCCGTTACATTTACCGCTATTTTATTGTTGGAAATATCGATGCCTGCTATAACCGGCTGCTCGGAAGCGTACACGGTAACCTTTTGTCTCGTCACGCACTGTCCTGTTTTCAGATCTACCCAATAAGTTCCTACCGAAACATTGCTAATACTCTGACCCGTACCTCCTGTACTCCAGTCGTAGGAGGTAAACCCTGGGCCTGCATCCAATGTTGTGGTGTCTTCCATACAAATAACTTTATCCTCAAGCACAGTAGAGTAGGTAGGCGGGAACACAACCAAAGATACCTCAGCAATTCTGTAACAACCGTTGGCATTGCTTACTTTAATATAAACAACCCCGTTCGGTGCAACATAGTCTGTTGGGTTGGTAATTTCGTTGGTTCCGTTCTGGGCGTCTGTCGGCGAAGGGTAATATTGTTTGATAATTCCCGGTGCAGAAGTTACAGGGGCTGTTGTTAAATTAAACAATCCTGTTGCAGGATAATCCGGGATGAAGCAGGTTCTTAACGTGGCATTCGTTACGGTTGGGCTTTCTGAAACCGTCAACGTTAAAGTGATCTGCTCGCAATCTGTAAATTCCGGATCGTTTCCGCAGAATTTGTAGACAATAGTATCTGTTCCCACAAATCCGAAATTCGGAGTATATCCGATAACCCCATTCGGATCAATAATTACGGTACCATTGGTAGGTTGGGTAACAATTGTTACTGTACCTGGTACGTATGTCTGGGTAGAGTTTGTAAATTCCGGAACAATTGCCTTATAACCTTCACATACCGTAAGTGCCTTTGTAGATTGATTAAGACAGGTGTAAACCTTATAAATTGGAGTCGTAGCTGGCGGACAAGATCCTACAGTAATTCTTACCGTATAATTACCCGAAGCGACAGGAGTATAAGAGTTGGAGGTAGCTCCCGGAATCGGGTTTCCGTTTAAATACCACTGATAGGTATCGTAACTGTCATCCACTTCTAATATAATCCCCGGAATACAATCTCCCGACTGCTTGGCAATAAGAGGAATTGAAGAAAATCCTGCAAAATACCCTCCGTATCCTGAAGTACTGTATCCACCGTTGATTCCTGCTGTAACTGCTTTATTAGAAACGATCGATACATTTCCGGTAATAGACGGTACGGCGTAGGTAACCCAGTTTGTATTTCCTGTTAGCGGGAAAGGACCTTCCGATGCTAAAGGCGGTACACCATTAACAGTGACGGTAGCTCCGACCTCTGTCAGAATATTAAGTTTTACGATGGTATTTGACGGAACAACACTCGTGGTTCCTGTACCCGTAGGCATTTCGTTGATTTTACCGATTTCATCAATTTTTCTCGGCAAGAAACAGTTCAATGGAGGAATATAATTGAAACCACAGGTGGCGCTGCTGTTGGTAACTGAAACCAGCTGATACAGGTATACATTTTTAGTGGTAGAAATAAACATATTATAATGTCCCGAAGTACCCTGCTGAACATAGCTGTCCCCCGAAATTCTATAATATTCTCCTCTGTCGATGGTTGCAATTGGTGTTGCAGCACCATTGATAAATATTTGTGTATTATCTTCTGTTCCTACAACAATACCACCTTCCAAGTCTGCTGTGGTAGATCTTGTTCTTACCATCGCAAATGTATTCCCGAGTCTTTCGGTAGGTACAGACTGGTCGAGAATCGCATCTGATCCTGCGGAAGTATTGGCTCCAAAATTTCCGTTTACATTTCCGTTGGTTAGTGTAATAGGTTTATCAGAAACAATTTTAGCTCCGATAAAAGAGGAGAGATTGAGGCCTCCCGTTCCCGGAAGACCTGCAAAAATAAAAGATTGTCCCTTGTTCAGGGTAAATGTATGCGTGTTGGCAGGCGGTGTACCGTTGATGAACGTTACGTTTCCGTTCCAGGTAGCTGTGACAACTGTATTATCTTCTGTGGCCATTACTCCTGCAGAGAAATTAAAACCGCTAATCGTTGCTGTAGAAGGGGTACCGGCAACATAAAATTCTTTACCGATACCTGCTTTCCCTTTACTTGTGATAATCTCGGCATGCGTGGTACTGCTCACCATTCTCAGACTGCAATAAAAAGGTCGGGTGCCTTTTACATAAATTCCTTTATTAATAACACTGAAGGCTTCACCAATCGCATTGGCAGCAATATTATTAACGGGCACTACAAAAATCTGAGGATTGCTTTTGCTGATGGCAACAGTCCCAAGTATGGTATTATTACTTGATACTGTAATATCAACCGGAGTGGTAGAATCAGTAGACAAGTATAATGCCTGAGTGTAAGCTGTAGAAGCATAATAGGGTGCTATCCAGTGCTCTGTGTCTCTCTGGGCAAAGAGAGAACTGAAGGTTAAGCATAATATTAGCAGTCCGAATAGTATTTTTTTCATGATGTTTAAAAATTAAATTGAATTCATAATCAGAATTTATTCTTTTATGAATTTTTTCATTACAGATCCTTGTACGTCTTCTATCTCAATAAGGTAAACCCCATTGATAAGATTACTCACATTGATAGAGTTGTTAAGGAGTATCCCTGTTGATGTTAATCTTCCTTCTGCATTGTAGATCTTATAGTTTGCCTTAGGACTGATATTTTTTACATAGAGTGTAGTACTTACCGGATTAGGATAAATAAGAATATCGGTCTGATTAACAGAATTCGGAACTTTTTGTTTAGAAATTCTAACCGTATAATCCTCAACCTCGCCATTCGGGAAGTCTACACAGTTCACAGGTATTCCGTCTTTCTGCATTGCAACTCTCATTACAACATACTGATAGTCTGTAAGGCTTATAAATGCATTGGCAGGAACACTGAAGGTAGTGCTTGCCGTTGGGTTGGTGTTAGGGCCGTCTGCCATAATTCTTTCATCGATATCGAAGTATCCGTTTCTGTTAAAATCGATCCAGATTGTTACTCCGGCTTTTGCATTAGAGCCAAGCTTTTTATCTATGGTAATCTGGTTACTTGTTGATCCCTGTATCAATTCGATAAACTTCGTAGAATCTCCTGTGAAGTCTGAATAGCTTGACCCAAGTGTTGTATTGATCATTTCAGGTTTTCCGTTTGGTTTTGCATGAACTTTTGAGATAAATTCTGCTGCAGAGCTACCCGATGACATTTGACAGTATACGATAGTAGGTGTCGTGAAATAATAAAGATTGGTATAATCTCCCGGTGTTCCGCCACAGATATTGGCTACCTGCATTTCGTATTTTGTAAGTTCCAATAGTCCTGTTAATGTAATCGTATTTGTATTTGTGGTAACGGATGTCCAGCTCGGAATTCCTACTTTTCTGTATCTTAAAATATAAGTTGCCCCAGGGAATGAACTCCATGTAACTTCGGCAGTTGTTGGAGTGATATTGGTAATGGTAAGTCCCGGAGGTGCTATTTCGCAAACTCTTACAGTAGTAAATACTTTAGGATTAGACCATGTATTCGGAGTTGTTTCTCCTGTACATATATTTGCTACCTGTACTTCATAAGTTTTAAATGAACTAAGATTCGGAATTGTATATGAATTAGCCGGCGGCTGAGGAATAGTCGGCTGGTTCCAAGGGATAGTTCCTACTTCTCTCCATCTTAAAATATAGTTGGCATTAGGAACAATAGGATTCCATGTAATTAATGCTGAATTGGAAGTAACATTACTGATCGTTACATTCGGGGGATTGGGATCACATCTTGTTGTAAATGTACGGATAGGTGTGAAAATCCCAACTCCTGTGCTGCCACAAACTGCCGCAATTCTTACCTCATAAGTAGTGGCCGGTGTAAGTCCGCTGATGGCTACCGGCGGGTTTCCTGCTAAAACAGAAAGATTCAAAGGGATCCATGCAGAAGCTGGTGTTGTTACCGGTCTGTATTCTAAAACAAATGCATTATTGTTGGTTGCAGCTGCCCAGTTTATCGAAACCGAATTGTGCGTAATACTTGAAAATACAGGATTTCCTGGAGTAGCATTATTACAAGGTCTTAATTTTACGGCATAGTCTTCTACTTCACCGTTAGCGGGGTTCACACACATTACAGGTGCGCTGGTACGCTTAAGAACAACTCTCATCGTTGTGTTTAAGGGACCGGTATAAATTCCTGTAGATGGTACAGAGAATGTCGCTGTAACAGGAGTTGTGGTGCTTGCCGCAGAAGTCATAATTCTTTCAGCATCTGTAAAAACACCGTTTCTGTCCCAGTCGATCCAAACATATACTGCTTCAGCATACGTAGTTCCATCCCAGTCTTTAGAAACTGATATCTGGTTTCCTGAAGATCCTATTTCTAAATTAACAAGAGTTGCGGGCGTTGTATAACTGGTATAATTATTCTGAACAGATGTGTTATCCATTACAGGGAAATTAGTAGGCGTAACTTTTACATTTGAAATGAAATCTCCCGTTCCTGTACCGATCATTGTACAGTAGGTAAGTGGAGTAGTTGTAAAGTTTACACTTGCCGAAAATGCCCCCTGGGTACCACTACAGATTGTGGCTACCTGAACCTGATAAGCAGTCTGCTCAAGCAATGCCGTAATAGTATGGAAGCTTTGTCCTGCAGGAAGTGTAAGCCCTGCTGCAGAAGGTAACCATGCTCCTGTTGTTCCTTGTCTCCATCTGATCACGTAAGTTGCGTTGGATGCAGGTAACCATGATACATACGCAGAGTTATGTGTAATATTATTTACTGCAATATTCGTTGGTGCTGCAGTCGTACATGGCTGAAGATCGATAAATTTAACGTAGTAATCTTCCACTTCACCATTTCCGGTTAATGCTGTACAGGCATTGGCTGGAGTCGTTGAAGAAACGATCACACGCATTTTTATTTTACTAGTTCCCAAATATGCATTTGCCGGAACATTAAAAGTAGCGGTTACTGGCGTTGTGCTTGAGAACCCTAAATTCATGATTCTTTCCCCGCCTGGTGTTGTGGATGGGTTATTGTCAAAAATTCCGTCACCGTTGAAATCGATCCATGCATAAGTTGTATATGTTCCGGTAGCAATAGATCTTCCTACAGATAAAGTATTATTAGCAGAATTTCTTAATAGGGTAACAGTCTTTGTAGGGTCTAAAGAATAATCTGTATAGGTTGATGGCCCTGACGTATTGCTCGTTAAAGGCACATTGGTGCCAATCATTGTTACATTGCTGATATATCCGTTCGTTACGGTTGCCGGAGCAACACTACAGTAAGTTAGTGCCGGAGTTGTAAAGTTTACACTTGCCGAAAACGCTCCCTGTGTACCACAAATCGTAGCAACCTGTACTTCATATTGAGTACTTTCAAGAAGTCCTGGTAGCGTAACATTATTAATTAATGGTGTACTGATGGTAATCGTTTGCCATGTTCCTCCCGGTACTGTTCTGTATCGCACTACATAAGTTGCGTTGGCAGTAGCTGTCCAGGTAACATTTGCAGATGTTGAAGTGATATTGTTTACAGCAATATTAGCAGGCGGGTTATTAGTACACGGAGCCAGCGGAGTACCCACCATCTGGATTCTTGGCAATACAGAATATCTGCTGATTGCCACCGGAAGATTTGCAGGATCCGGATTTGTTGTTGTATTGTAATAAAGCATTCCTCGGTTGGTTCCTGCGGTATAGCTTCCCCAGTTTGCTGTACATGAAGTTCCTGTAGAATTTTCATCAACGGCAACAACAATATTACTTACTCCATCCCATAGGAAAGGTGTACTTAATGGTAGAGTTACCCAGGTTCCGGCTGTCATTGCAGGCAGTGTTCCTGTGTATACTTGTGTTAAAGAAGTTGAAGGTACCCAGCTTGATGTTGTTGCGAAATCAAGTTGTGATGTATTGCCCAGATAAACAACCCATTGGTTATAGTTGGCCTGAGTCGTTGCGGTGGTCGCAACAAAAAACTTAATGGAGGTAATATAGTTATTGGTTCCGACAGCTCCTGAAACCTCCGAAGCTGTATAGATCTGCTGTGAATAATTAAATCCTGAGCAAGAATAAATCGGTAAATATCCATGAGTGGCAGTTCCGCCTCCGATCTGACCGGGTGTAAAAGGAGCACCCGCTACCCATAATGATTTATTAGTAGGTGAACAGACAGATCTTACCCACCAATAATAGGTAGTGCCCGGAACAAGCGGTGTTAAGTCAGCTGTGGTTGCTGCGGTTAGTGTACCGACAGTTCCAGCCGTAGGCGCTGTATTCGTTGTACTGTAGTAGTATTCGTATCCGTTTGCAGGTGCCGGAGCAGGTGCAAGAGGTGCAGTCCAGTTGATTGTACCTGAATTAGGAACAATATTGGTGACAGGCAAAGCAACAGGTTCAAAACAAGTTGGCGCTTCTATTACCTGTACTTCATCTAAAAGTACATCATCATAAAAATCACCGCCAGATAAAACATCTTTATCTACAGTGAATCTTAACTGAACAGTAGCTCCCACATAGCTCGCTGCCAAAGGAATCCCTACGGTTCTCCATTCCGGGCTGTTGGTATTGCTGGACCAGATCTGTACCCAGCCGCTACCGTTGTTTACAGCCACTTTCAGCTCATTGTTTTCAGCGACAGGAACGGTTCCGTTCAATGCTGTTAAATGATCTTTGAACCATTCGAACTTTACATATGGAGTCGTAAGGCCGGTTAAATTGATCTGCGGAGTGATAAGCTCCACATTATGCTCATTATCAAATGGTGAAGAGGCGTCTACCCAGGCAAAAGTTCCTGAAGGCTTTCCTCCGTTTCCGGTGGCTCCATATCCGGCAGCTCCGGAAAATTTCCACTTTACGTTGACGTTGGTTGACGTAGTTGTTGGATTTTGACTGGTCCAGCAGGTAGGAAGTGCCCCTGTACTGAATGATTGTAGAAAAGGAACCGGTACCGGAGTACAGGTTTGCCCCGAGACAACCGACGCAAAAGACCACAAGAAAATAACGATTAGTAAAAGTTTTCTCATATATTAATATTTATAAATAGTTGATAAACATTGATTGGTTGGTTTGGTTTTTTTATAAAATAGAGTAAAGCCTTTATTTTTCATTTCATATAAAATCTGGTACAGGCCATTAGTAGTTTAATGGCTGTAAAATGAGTTATAAACAAGATGAATAGCCACAAGAGTAATGTCTCTCGCAGTAATACCGGAATATCAGTGATGATGATTCCGAAGGTTATGGTAAAGGAGTATTATAACCTGATGTGGTGGGATGGTTTGTTTTGGAATTTTTTCATTTGGAATAGGATTTTAATTATTAATTATAATTTTTTATATGTTCGTAAAAATAATTTAATACAATTTTTATAATACTATACTTTCGTACAGTTTTATGTTTGTTTTATCTTTTTAGCTGTTTAAAAATCAATATTATTATCTTTTAATTTTAATAATAATATTTTTAATACTTAATCTTTTTGAAGATCCCTTTTAAGAATACTGTCAGTTTCAGTTATAAAATATCTTCTTAGAGCATATACAGATTTGTAATGCCATCAGATCATTTTTAAAGGGAATAGAATCGTCTGCCTTTCACAATTGAACGTGGTTTCAATTTCCGGACAGACTGTATTAATTGAAAGAACCTTAATTTTTAGTGGTAATAAGACTCGTTCATTAACTGAGTGTAAATATAATTTAATAAAATTTTAATATTACTATACTTTTGTATAGTTTTGAGGTGCAAAAATTATCAAAATCAAAATATGGGATATGTTTCAAACACATCAGGCGTTGGCAGTGTTGATAATCAGGGGCGGAATACATCTTGCGAAATGTATTACAATGCCCTGAAAGTTTTGGGCAGAACGGGGGTGGGCTGTATTTATATTATTGATCTTAAAAATGAAAAACTGGAGTTTATATCAGAAAATCCTTCTCTTTTTGCCGGTTTGCATTCTAAAGAAGTAGAAAAAATAGGCTATAGGTTCTTTCGTAAATATGCAAGGGCTGAAGATCTTAAAATCCTGAAAGCAGTCAATAGTGCCGGATTTAAATTTTTTGAATGCCTTACCTCCGAAGAAAAAAAACAGCACACCATTGCTTATGATTTCCATATTAAAAGCGTCAGTACTGTGGATGTGTTGGTGAACCATAAGATTACACCAATCGAAGTGTCAGAAGAAGGAGATATTTCTAAGATGGTTTGTATAGCTTCGTATGCTCTTAGTAAAACTGCCGGAAATATCTGCATATCATCAAATATTTCCGACGTTTACTGGTGTTATAATCTGGATACGGAAAAATGGTCCGGACAGAATAAAATTACCCTTAAGCCAAGGGAAATAGAAATCATCAGGCTGTATCTTCAGGGATTAAAAATTGAAGAAATTGCCCAGCAGCTCTTTGTATCGCCTACGACCGTAAAATTTCACCGCAGTAAATTATTTGAAAAAATTGGAGTTAGCAATATAACGGAAGCCATCTCTTACGTGATTTCCAATAATTTAATATAAATAATCGGGATAGTCTTCTTTAAGCTTATGATTAAGCATTAAAGCCTCCGTCTACCGTAATAAATGCTCCGGTAATAAAATTGCTGTCTTTTCCGGCTAAAAATGCCACGGTATTCGCAATATCTTCTGCCTTGCCATATTCCCCTGTAGCCATGCGCGTTCTTAGGAAATCTGCAAATTCTGTATTGTCGGGATTCATATCGGTGTTGATTGGGCCTGGCTGTACAAGGTTAACCGTAATCTTTTTCGGACCTAAATCACGGGCGAGACCGCGTGTAAACCCTTGCAGAGCAGATTTACTCATGGTATACAAAGTGGTTTGAGGCCCGATTGCATTTTCCGCCATATTGCTGCCTATTGAGATAATTCTGCTGCCTTGTGGCATGTGTCTTACAGCCTCTTGAGAACTTAAGAAAACAGCTCTGACATTCACATCCATCGTGAGCTGATAATCTTCAAAGGTATACTCTTCAAATGGTTTGCCTACATAAATTCCGGCGTTATTCACCAGAATATCAATTTTCCCGAATTGTTTTACTGTATTTTCTATCACATTTTTCAGATCTTCAGGGCTTGAACTATCCGCGGCCATAGGAACGGCAGTTCCGCCGGTATTTTTAATTTCAGCGGCAAGTGCCTGTGCTTTGTCTGCAGAATTCTGATAGGTGAATACAACATTTGCCCCTTCGGAAGCAAGTTTAAGGGTGATGGCAGCGCCTATTCCGCGGCTTCCGCCTGTTACGATGGCAATTTTGCCTGATAAATTTTTCATTGCTTATTTTTTATGCAAATGTAGAGTGTAAATTGTAAATTTGTAGGTACTGATAAAATTGTTAAGTACTAACAAAAAAGTAAGAAATGAGAAAGAAGACATCTACGAATGCTTTGAACGAAAAACTGATTAACGACAGCTGTGGTATGGCAAGAGCGCTAAGTATTCTGGGAGGACGCTGGAAGCCTGCAATACTGTGCAGATTAAACCACGGAACAATGCGCTACGGAGAATTAAAAAAATCTATTGAAGGAATTTCTGAACGGATGCTGGTGAATCAGTTGAGAGAACTGGAGGATGATCAGATTATTGAAAGGATTGTATATCCTGAAGTTCCGCCACGGGTAGAATACCGTATGACAGATCTTGGAAAAACAATGAATCCCTTGCTGAAAGCGATGTCAGACTGGGGAAATATGCACCGTATAGAGGTTGGAGATCCTGTAGAAGACCTAAATATCAACTGTAAGGTGTAACCTGCTGATTTATCATATAAAAACCTCTCATTTGCACGAGAGGTCAAGCATAATTGTATTTCAGATGAAGTCCTGAATGGATTGATTGTAAGTAAATTAAAAAATAACCCGTTGTACATTTTGATTTGTTTTTCGTCACTTAGAGTAGATTTTTGAAAAAATCGTATCGAGAAGTTTTTAATTTTGAAGATCAATGTGTTCTCTATACCTTTTTTCTTCATTTCGTTACGAAAAAATACTCAAACTGACGGATCTAATACCAAAAATTGGTAAAATGCACAGCGGATAAAAAGTAACATTTTTTATATTATGACCTGAATCATAATGCTGTTTTGTTTGATAATCAATGATTATTTGGTCTCCTATTACTTTTAGTAAATTATTTTACGTCGGCTTTTGCTTTTTCAGATTCCATTAAATGATGCTCTAAAGTTGGCAAAGTTTTGCTCGCAAAAGCCTTTAAAGAAGATTCTGAACCTCCGGAAGCCTGCTTTTTAAATTCTGCGATATCTTTTTTGTGGTCTGTCACCATCAAATCGGTGTACATGCGGTCGAATTCAGCTCCTTTTTTAGCTTTAAGGTCATCATATTTTTTCTGTTTTTCCGCATCCAATGCGGTTGGTAGAGTGTAGTTGACGGTGGTTGCCCAGGCTTTAAGCTCATCATTCGCTTTGCCATGGTCCTTCACCATCATTTGTCCTAAAGATTTTACAGATGTCTTTTCCGCATTAGTAGCTGCAAGCTGTCCCATCATTACTTCCATCATTCCGCCTTTTGCCGCAGCATCAGCAAATTTTTTATCCTGATCGCTCAGATTGGCTGTAGCAGTATTCTGACTGGCGGATACAGCTGTGGAATCATTAGGAGTTGTTGCAGAAGAATCTACCGGGGCAGACATGGATGTGCTTGCAGTGCTGTCCGAAGGTTGATCTGCAACTGTAGTTTCATTCTTTTTACATGCTACGATAGAAGCAGCCGCTAATAGGGCAAAAATTGTTTTTTTCATAATACTATATAAATTGTTTTATTGAATTGGTGTGATTTCAAGATTGATAAACTTAGTAATAAAAGATATTCCTGCTTTATGCTTGGAATCATATTTAGTAAATTTTTTAATGAAACTAACAGTTAACATTACAATAAAATAAAATCCCAGAGGACATCTGAGATCTTATTAAAGTAATGCTGTTTCATGCTTGTAATTTAGGGTCTGCTGCTGTTATAGTTGTTGTGGTTCCCGGCTACAAGCCCGTGAAAATTATTGTAGGTATAATAAAGATCTTTGAAATAATAATCCGTATCACTCCACTTTTCACTCATTAAGACTTCGGTTGCTGGTTCCAAAGATTCGTAATAATAATTATTCTTCGAAATAGCTGTTTTTTTGTCGCAGTAACAATAAAGATGATCATGTTTAATATGTTCTTCGAGACTCATGGTAATAACTTCCGTATTTTCCAGCTTCGATGCCTTGTCAAATGTTGCGGAATCAAGGGTAAAGAAAGGTTCGCCGTGATAAAAGAAATGATCGGTAACATCGGCATGATTAATATTTTTCTTATCGGAAGGGGTAGCGGAATGGTAACCTCTGCATTCGGTGCAAAAGGCAACTTTAATTTGTATAGACATAGTATTTATTATTTGGTGTATTCTTTTATTATCAGAATTTGTGCCATTCAACAGGCTTTGCAGTTATTCGTAGTGATTATTTTAAATAAAATAAGTTGAACAGATTTTTATAGAAAAGTCTTTTTAAACTATTTTAAATGTAATCACATCTCTTACAGAAGATTTTCAAATGACTGTTACGCTGCCTGTTAGAACACAGTAGTTTTTTGAAAATCTTCGATTTTCTGTAATCTTTATTTTCAGATTAAACTGTAAACTAGTGTGACTGATGTGATTAGATAATAAATTAAACAAGTTTAAAATAAAAAGAATAGTTTATTTTCAATAAAAAAGAGAAACTGTAAGAAGTCTCTCTTTTTCTGAAGAAGTAATTATTTTGCTTTTTTGTTCAGATTGGTATCTGCGACTTTAGTAAGCAGTTCATCACATTTTTTTTCTTCGTTTAAAGTGTCCAGAAGATTTTTCAGACAGTCTTTTTCTTTTAGTACTTTTGCAAAAGCAGCCAGTGTTCCGTAAGTGGCGATTTCATAATGCTCCACTTTTTGCGCGGCTGCAATAATTCCGGCGTCTCTTACTGTTCCAGGTTCCGTTTCTTCCATGATGCTTTTTCCTTCATCAATTAACCCCTGCATTGCATCACATTTTTTTGACTGAGGTTTCTTTCCCAAGGATTTGAAGCATTTTTCCAGTCTTTCCACATGGGTCTCTGTTTCTCCGATATGCTTATTGATGGCATTTTTCAACTTTTCATCCTGTGCATTTTTCATCATTTTCGGTAATGCTTTCAGGAGCGCTTTTTCTGCCCAGTAGATGTCTTTCAGAGAATCTTCAAAAAGATCTTTTAATTCTTTTGCAGCGCCTTTTTTAGCAGGAGTTTTTGCAGCTGCTTTAGTTCTTACCGTTTTTTTTGTTGCTGCCTTCTTTGTTGGGGTCTTAGTTTCCATTATAGATATATTTTAGTGATTGATTGGTGATAAATCTGCAACTATAAGACCATTATAAGAGAAAACAGGATTCTGTGGTATCTAAAATGAGCATTTTATTAAAATTAATTTGAAATTTAATTCTCATCATAGAGCCTGTTAAAATTTTATTTCAAATCGAGATTTAATGGGGTTATTGTTTATGCCGACCTTAAAGGGCACAAAACTCCAATTAAAATTAAGCAAAATTACTCCCGTGAGGATCGGGGAAATAATTTTGATCAATTTTTAAACAGGCTCTTAAAAAGAATAGGTAACTGCATTAGATACCAAAAAAACTACGGTATCTTTTTTGGGACGCCATAGAATGTTAGACATCTTTATCCTTTACAAGCACATTTTTCAAAAAATTTACTTTAAGTGACGAAAAATAAATCAAAATGCAGAACGGGTAGGATAATACAATTTTTAAAATAGCAGAGCGATAAATTAGCAACAAATAAAAAAATGCCAAAAACTTTTCGGCTGAAAGTAAAAATAAAACTATCAGACACTTAATCTTTATTTTATTCTCCGAATCATAAAAAATCTCTGTAAAAATGTGGTATATATAGCGATAATCATGAAAAAATAACTGTTTTATCGAATTTTGTGAGTATTTTTGAAACTAAAGTAAATATAATTAATTATTGATTTTACGTTTCTATGGTCTTAATTGTTGATGATAACGAAAGCAATCTTTTCTCGCTGAAAAAACTGTTGGAATCTAAAGATTTTCAGGTAGATACCGCGAATTCCGGAGAAAGAGCTTTAGGGAAAGCATTGAAAAATAACTATGCTTTAATCATTTTAGATGTACAGATGCCAGATATGGATGGCTTCGAAGTTGCCGAAACTTTGGCAGGATACAGTAAAACGAAGGATGTTCCTATTATATTTTTGTCTGCGGTGAACACCGAGAAAAAGTTTATTACGAAAGGCTACGCTTCCGGAGGGAAAGACTATGTCACAAAACCTGTGGATCCG
The DNA here is from genome assembly GCF_900129245.1 of Chryseobacterium arachidis. Taxonomy (GTDB): domain Bacteria; phylum Bacteroidota; class Bacteroidia; order Flavobacteriales; family Weeksellaceae; genus Chryseobacterium; species Chryseobacterium arachidis. The sequence continues at coordinate 135,363 of NZ_FQUT01000008.1, read as the reverse complement.
GAAATTCTGATGCTGAAAGTAAAGACTTTTTACAATCTTCAGGAGCAGAATGTAGCGATGAAAAAAACACAGCAGAGCCTTGAGCTTGAGGTGAAAGGAAGGCGTGAATCCCAGGTGACCATGAAATCCCAGATCGATCATTTCCATCTGATGCTCGAATCTTTACCACAGATTGCGTTTACTTTAAATGAAGAAGGTTTAGTCGATTTTGTAAACGGAAAATGGTATCAGTATTCGAACTCCGAAAGAGATTTCCCCGAAACCCATCCGGATGATCACAACATTTCCGAAGAGTTTGAACGGTGCAGAAAGAAAGGCAAATCGCTTGAGCTGGAGGTAAGAATTAAAAATATCAAAACAGAGGATTACCGTTATCATTTGCTGAGGGTTACTCCGGTTCATGAAGATGGGAAAATTAAAAACTGGGTAGGAACGTTTACGGATATTGATGATCAGAAAAAGGTAGAGAAAGAAAAAGATGAATTTCTGAGCATTGCCAGCCATGAGCTTAAAACTCCACTTACAAGTATTAAAGCGTATGTTCAACTGCTGGAAAGAAAACTTAAACTTCAAAAAGACAGTTCTGAAGCCGGTTTTGTAACAAAAGTTCTGGATCAGATTGAAAAATTAAATACGCTGATTACAGATTTGCTTGATGTTTCTAAAATTGAAAACGGTAAGCTGAAAATTAATAAAAAACCAACCAATCTGGAAAATGTCATCAGCAATGCCATTGAAACTATTCTTCAGACCCACGACGAAAATAAAGTTAAAATAAAACGCGACGGCATTTTGCCGGATATCCTGATCCCGATCGACGAGATCAGGATTGAGCAGGTTCTGATCAATTTCCTTACCAATGCCATTAAATATTCTCCTCAGAACAATCAGGTGATCGTCACCACTTTTGTGGACGAAGAAGAGCAGGAAGTAAAGATCAATGTTACCGACTTCGGAATAGGAATTCCCGATTTTAAGCAGGAAGCTGTGTTTCATAAGTTCTACCGTGTCGAAGAATCTTCCGTGCAGTTTCAGGGAATGGGTATCGGTTTATTCATCTGCTCGGAAATTATCAAGCAGCATCACGGAAATATTGGTGTTTCAAGTAAATTAGATGAAGGATCGACCTTTTATTTCACTTTACCTTTAAATTAATTCTATGCCGAAAAAAATTATAAGAAATCTTCAGTTTGGTGTTGGTTTATCTCTTTTAATATTGATTGCAAGTTCAATTGCATCTTATTTAAGTATTCAAAACCAGATGGAGCATCGTGAAAGTGTAGGAAGAAGCAGGCGTGCAGTTACTGCCGTAAAAGATGTATTGGTCGCTCTTCTGGATGCCGAAACAGGAAACAGAGGATATCAGCTCACGGGCCGTGAAAGTTTTCTTGAGCCTTATAATCGAAGTGTTGCAGAATATGCCAAAACATTTGAATATGCCAAAAGTCTGGAAATTACAGATCCGCATCAAAAAAAACTGTTAACTTCATTAGAAGAGAATGTAGAAAAAAATCTGGATAATCTGAAGCATTTCGTAGAAAATCGCAGAAAAGGGCAGATGATGACCCAGGAGCAGATTTTAGAAAGCAAAATATATATGGATAAATGCCGGCAGATTGTAAAAGATTTTTCTCAATATGAAGAAAATCAGTTGGCTATTAAAAATAAAGACCTTACAAGATCCTCTAAAACTACCGTTTTATTCATCATTTTTTCGGCCATTGCTGCAGTGGTGGTGACGGCATTTTTCTATATTAAATTACGGGCGGATCTGATCAGAAGAGATAAGCTGGAAAAAATGCTGAAGGCTAAAGATCTGGAAATGTCGAGACGTGTAAGTGCCATTCAGCAGATTGCCAACAGAATTGCGAATGGAGATTACAGCCAAAAGGTTGTTGATAACGCAGAAGACGATTTGGGAGACCTTGTAGGCTCTTTGAATCATATGACGGAATCTTTGAAGCATTCTTTTGATACCATCAATAAAAGCGACTGGCGCCAGAAAGGTCTTGCCATTTTAAATGAATCTTTAGTCGGCAACAAATCGGTGAAAGAAGTTTCTGAGGAATCTTTGAATCAGTTGGTTGAATATGGTAAATGTATCAACGGATCATTATATCTTTATGATGAAGGCCTCCTGAAATTAAGCACAGCTTTCGGTCTTGAAAATAATATGAAAAAGACTTTCGAACCGGGAGAGGGGATGGTAGGCCAGGCTTTCATTAGTGAAAAACCTCAGGTGTACAACAATCTTCATCAGGATGATTTTGTGGTGACTTTTGCAAGCAGTACAATCCAGATCTACGGGATTATGTTGGTTCCTATCTATGCGGACGGCCATATTATCGGTGTGATGGAGTTGGGTTCAACATCTAATTTTGAGCAGGACAGAATCGATTATTTCATCGAATGTAGCCGGAATATAGGCATTGCTTTAAGTGCAGCAAAAGGCCGCGAGAAAGAACAGCAATTATTGGAAGAAACCCAGGCACAGTCGGAAGAATTACAGGTTCAGCATTCCGAACTGGAAAATTTGAATACAGAATTGGAGGCTCAGACACAGAAACTACAGGCTTCTGAAGAAGAATTGAAGGTTCAGCAGGAAGAATTAATGCAGGCCAATGCTGAATTGGAGGAGCGTTCAAGATTACTGGAAGAGAAAAATCATCTTATTGCAGAACGCAATAATGAGATTCAGAAAAAAGTAGAAGAATTGGCTTTAAGTACAAAATATAAGTCTGAATTCCTGGCTAATATGTCACATGAATTAAGAACTCCGTTAAATTCGATCCTTCTCTTATCAAGGTTAATGGCAGAAAATCCTGAAGAGAATTTAAATGAAGATCAGATTGAATCGGCAAAAGTTATCCAAAGCTCAGGGAGCAGTTTATTGACGTTAATTGATGAAATTTTAGATTTAGCCAAAATAGAATCCGGGAAAATGACTCTGGAATATCAGGATGTTGCGATTGATGATATTGTGAAAGATCTCAAAAATTTATTTAATCCGGTATTTCAGGAGAAAAAACTTCAATTCAATATTGAAATTGATGAAAAAGTAAAGAAAATTATTGAAACCGACCGTTTGAGAGTGGACCAGGTATTGAGAAATTTACTTTCGAATGCTTTGAAATTTACTACACACGGAAGTATAAATTTACATATTAAAAAAGATCCGAAAAAGACAGATTTCATTATATTTTCTGTAAAAGATACAGGAATCGGGATCGCAGAAGATAAGCAGAAGATTATTTTTGAAGCATTCCAACAAGCTGATGGTTCTACAAGGAGAAAATTTGGAGGAACGGGCTTGGGATTATCAATAAGCCGAGAAATTGCAAGACTGCTAGGCGGAGAGCTGACTCTTCAGAGCAAAGTAAACGAAGGAAGTGAGTTCAGTTTAATTATTCCTGTAAAAGAAGCTTTGGAAATTGCTCAGATTGAAACCGATCAGGATCTGGTGGAAATTATCCGTGAAGATGTAGAAGAAATCCACAATATTCTGGAAGACAGAGAAGTTGAAGCAAAAGAAACATTTACGACATTGGAAATTCCTGATAATGTGGATGACGACAGAGATAATATTAATGAAGATGATAAAGTAATCTTAATCATTGAAGATGACACAAATTTTGCTAAAGCGCTCCTGAAGTATGCTCATTTACAGAATTATAAAGGTGTGGTTGTAGTGAGAGGAGACTATGGTTTATCCGCAGCGCTGCAGTACCATCCGCAGGCTATTTTGCTGGATGTTCAGTTGCCGGTGAAAGACGGCTGGCAGGTAATGGAAGAACTGAAAGTTCATCCTGAAACCAAACATATCCCTGTTCACATGATGTCTGCATTGCATGTAAAAAAGGAAAGCTTAATGAAAGGGGCGATCGATTTTATCAGCAAACCTGTGGCTTTGGATCAAATGACCGATGTTTTCAGAAAAATTGAGGAAGCACTGAAAAAAGGTCCACAAAAAGTACTGATTGTGGAAGAAAATGCCAAACATGCAAGTGCGCTATCCTATTTCTTAAGTAATTTCAACATCTCATTGTCGGTGGAGAATAACGTGGAAGATAGTGTAAAAGCATTAACCACCAACCAGGTTGACTGTGTGATTCTGGATGTAGGAGCATCGTCAAGAGGAAATGAATATCAGATCATTGAATCGATAAAGAGTTACGACGGATTAGAAAATCTCCCGATCATTATTTTTACTGAAAAAAACCTATCCAAAGCAGAAGAGCTGAAAATCAAGCAGTATGCCGATTCTATTGTCGTTAAAACTGCCCATTCTTATCAGAGAATTTTAGACGAGGTTGGGCTGTTCCTGCATTTGGTTGAAGAAAAAAATACCTCAATTGAAACGGTAAGAAACAAAACATTAGGCTCTTTAACAGAAGTACTAAGCGGTAAAAAAATACTGATCACAGATGATGATGTCCGTAATATTTTCTCCTTAACCAAGGCTCTCGAAAAATATAAAGTAGAAGCCGTTGTTGCCATGGACGGAAAACATGCCCTTCAGCAGATTAAAGAAAACCCCGATGTAGATGTTATTCTGATGGATATGATGATGCCTGAATTGGATGGCTATGAAACGATAAAAGAAATCAGAAAAATGCCTAAATTCGCGCGCCTGCCCATTATTGCGATTACGGCAAAATCGATGATCGGGGAACGTGAAAAATGTATTACTGCAGGAGCTTCGGACTATATTTCGAAACCTGTGGATATCGATCAATTGTTATCCTTGCTTCGTGTTTGGTTATATGAAAGTTAAACAGATGAAATTCTGATGAAAAAGAAAATTTTAATTGTGGACGATGATCCACGAAATATATTTGCCCTTAAGCTGACATTAAAGTCTCGCGGTTACCAGACAGAAAGCTGTACGATGGCTCAGGAAGCCATTGAGATTCTTGAAAAAGATAATCAGTTTGATGTAGTGCTGATGGATATGATGATGCCTGAAATGGATGGATATCAGGCTATAAAAATTATAAAGGAAACCCCTTCTATAAGTAAAATCCCTGTAATTGCGGTGACGGCTCAGGCTATGCCGGAAGACCGACAGAAATGTCTTGATGCGGGGGCTCAGGATTATGTTTCAAAACCGATTGATGTTGATCAGTTAATAACTGCCATAGAAAAACTGCCGTAAATGCTGGAACCAAGTATCGTAAAAGATGAAGAGGTGGAATACCTGATTAAAGACGTTTATGATATGTACGGCTACGACTTTTCAGAGTACAGCCGTGCCTCTTTTAAGCGCCGCGTAAACCGGATCTGTCTGATAGACAGGTTTACCAGTTTTGCAGAGCTTAGATATACCATTCTTAATGATCCCGAATATCTGAAACGCTTTATAGAAGAAATTACAGTAAATGTAACAGAAATGTTCAGGGATCCGCAGTTTTTTAAGACGTTAAGAGAAAAAATCCTGCCCCAGTTGGGAACTTATCCTTTAATCAGAATTTGGGTGGCGGGCTGTTCTACGGGGGAAGAGGCTTATTCAATGGCGATTTTACTGAAGGAGGCTAATCTTTATCATAAATCTTTAATTTACGGAACAGATCTTAATCCGTCGGTTTTGGAAACCGCAAGAGCCGGAGTTTTTCCTTTGCAGCAAATGAAGCTGTATTCCGAAAATTATATTTTATCAGGCGGTAAAAAAGATTTTTCAGATTATTATACGGCTAATTATGACAGTGTGAAATTCGATAAAAGCCTTCAGGAAAAGCTGATCTTATCAACACATAATCTTGTTTCGGACAGTTCTTTTAACAGTTTTCAATTAATCATTTGCAGAAATGTGCTGATTTATTTTGACCGAGGCTTGCAGGAAAGAGTATTCCGTCTTTTTGATAACAGCCTGGAAAATTTAGGATTTTTAGCTTTAGGAGCAAAAGAAACGCTGAGATTTTCTAAATTAGATAAAAATTACAGCCAGATTGAAGATCAGAAGATCTGGAAAAAAGTAGATCATCAGTAACCTTGTTCATCATGAAAACACAAAGCATAAAAACAGAATTAATTGTAATCGGCGGCTCAGCAGGGAGCTTACAGGTTATTCTGGAGATGATTAAAAACTTAAACGAAGAGCTGAATTTTGCTATTCTCTTGGTAGTGCACAGAAAAGCGCATACAACCAATATTCTGCAGACCCTGCTTCAGCAGTTTTCTTCGATGGAAGTGATCGAAATTGAGGATAAAACCGAGATGCAGGCTAATAAATTATACATAACGCCGGCAGATTATCATTTATTGTTTGAAAATAAAAAAATGATGTCGCTGGACAGTTCGGAAAAGATGAATTATTCGCGCCCGTCTATTGATGTAACTTTCAGATCGGCGGCGGAAATTTACGGCGAAAACATGATTGGCATACTTTTGTCCGGAGCGAATGCCGATGGAGTGGAAGGTTTAGGCTATATTAAAAAAAATAAAGGTAAAGTTTGGATCCAAGATCCTGAAACGGCCGAAGTAAATTATATGCCGAAGCATGCCGTGGAAGAAATCGATTATGATTTAATTATAAAGCCGGATAATCTGGCGTATTATATTAATCAATTATAAAAAATAACCCCTAACTAAGTTTAAATATACTGACTAATATGAGTAAAAAGAAAATTTTGATTTTCGATGATGATAAAACAATTCTGGAAGTAATTACGATTATTTTTGAAGAAAACGGATATCAGGTCGAAATTTCAGAGACCTCACATGATATTCTGGATAAAGTAACGCAATATCAGCCGGATATTATCCTGATGGACAACTGGATCCCGAAAATCGGTGGTGTGGAGGCTACCAGGCTTCTTAAAAATCATAACGAATTCAAGGAGATTCCTGTGATTTATGTAACGGCCAATAACGATATCGTTGCTTTGGCAAAAGAGGCGATGGCGGATGATTATGTTGCGAAGCCCTTCAATCTTGAAGATCTTGAGGATAAAGTCGCTAAATATTTACAGTAATTGCTTTTAAAATTTATTATAATGAATCCCGGTAGATAAGCCGGGATTCTTTTATATTTCTTCTGATAATTCCTCCTTTATGTTCTGTCCGGATTGCCCTTTTTTCAAAGCTCTTAGTTTACTTTTAATAAAGCTTATACTGCATTTTTCATAATTGAGTTCTGCAATCAGTGAAGATAGGAAAAGCTTTACCGATGGCTTTGAAAATATACGTTCTGTAAAGGTAGTTGCCACGATAATTTTCTTAGATACCAAATTTTCTGCAAAGGTGTATTCACCGGTGAGATCGAGCTCCAGATTAAACTGGGATTTAACGCTGAGAATTAAATAACGGTCTATTAATCTTCTATATTGCAAAATATTTTTCATCTTTTTGTATTTGCTATATATATAATAATATCTATGCCATTTGTAATTTAAAAATTAAATATTTATAATTTTTTTTTAATAGCCGGTTTAAATTTTATTAACCCGTTGTGCATTTTGAAAAACTTAATATGTGGTTCGTCAATTCGAGTATTTTTTCGTAACAAAGTGGAGAAAAAATGTATTGAGAATGGAATTTATCTTCAAAATTAAAGATTTCTCAATACGATTTTCTTCAAAAATCTAATCGAAATGACGAAAAACAAATCAAAATGCACAACGGGTTCTTATTAATAAATTTTTATAGCTCTCTCTTAATTTTCTAAATTAAAATAAACTTTGTCTATTCTTTTTCTTAACATTAAGTAATTCAGTTAAGTAAGGTGTGTTCGGTTAAGAAATCAATAAATTGATCTTTATTAAGTTTTTTAAGCTAAATACTCTTAGTTTCTTAATGTTAAAAGTAAATTATAAACTTAAAAAGACTTTGATTCTTTATCTGAAATATTTTTAACAAAAAAACGGACTATAAAAATTAATTTATCATCCGTTCTCATATTAAACATTAAAAAATTATTTAGCGCCGCCGCCGTTTTTTTCAACATCGGTTTTGGTATTTTCTTTTACTTTCTGATTTCCGAAACGTTTCACGAAAGAGATGGATGCTCCGTACCAATCCCATTTCGAAGCACTTCGCACGTATCCTGTGGTATTGTAGGTCGTCGCATCATAATTAGGTCTCTGGAAAATATTCATCAGCTGAAGGCTGACTTCCATTTGTGTTTTAGGGAATATTTTCGTGGCAGAAATATTATGGAAGATATTAGGTTTATTGGTATTGGAATTTCCGTTATTCTGATTGGAAACTTCTACCCAGGCACTTAAATTAATATTTTTATTAAAAAGATTCGTGTAAGAAAGGTTGGTAGAAGCACTCAGGAAGTTGATGTAATAATTGTTCGTCAATCCGTTTTTCACATTGAAATCACTATTGTCGATGTAATACCATCCAAGTCCTAGGTTTACCGTCAGTTTATTTTTGAAGAAAGTCTGGTTGGTGTTCGCATACAAATAGTATTTGTGAACTTTTCCGTTGAAATTGGATTCCTGAGTGACAGAAACTTTCTTACCACCGATCTCTTCCTGCAGATAATCTGTCCAGTAATCCTGATTGGTGTAAGAATATCTTGCGGAAATAAAATACTTCTTTAAAATTCCCAGTTTCATATAGACTCTGTCGCTTGGGTTTGGATTGAGATCCATATTTCCTCTGTTATAGATTCCTTCTGTATTCGGAGTCATAAACGGGTTGAATTCCGCATACCAAGGTCTCCAGAGATTTCTGTTATACGTTAATGTTAAATCATATTTGTCTGAAAAAGAATATTTTAATAATAAATTAGGTAAAAAAGTTCCGTAAGCATCTTTTCTTGATTTTCCCGAAACATCCTGACGCATTCTGTAATCGATATATTCGTAACGGAGACCGACTCTTGTCTCTAATTTTTTAAAGAAAGTGCGGCTATAGTTGGCATATAACGAACTGATATTGTCTTCATAATGGAAAATATCATGAGAACTCAATCCTGCAAGTATATCCCCATAAAGATCGTTGGGCACTACGTTATTGTTGAAGTTAATTTTACCTCCGACTTCAAAGGTAGCACCGGATTTTCCTAATGGCTGTGTATAGTCTATTTTCAGATAGTAATTCCTGTTTTCAGTATCAGAAAGAATACCGATTTGCTCCATAGACGACGAGCCGTCGGCAAATAGTTTATCGTTGATAAAATAGCTTTCTCCGGACTGTCCGTAATAGTTTGTCCCTACATTAACATCTAAAATTTTATTTTTTTCCTTATCGTACCATTTGTAAAATAAGTTGGTTCCCAGGTTACGGTTGAGTCCTGTTGCATTCTGATTTTGTTCTGAAGAACTTTCAAAAACCCCATCAATATGATTTATTCTGCTGGCTTTTGAACTGGAAGTAGAATTACTCTGATAATATTCTAAAATAACACCTACCGTATTTTTGCTGTTGATTTCATACTCCGAAGTAGAGGAGAATGAAGGACTTTTGCTTCTGCCGGTAACATAGCTGTCAATCTGATTGGTAGATTTGTCGGCATACCAGTTAAATAAACTGGAACTTCTCTGTACGTATGTATTGTCTCCGTAGCTTCCGCTGAAGGTCTGGGTAAAGTTTTTCTTATGGTAATTTAAATTTAAATTGGTGTATTGGGAATTTTTTGTGTTTTGTCTGTTATTTAAGGTGACACTCCCTTTGATCCCTTCGTCATCACGCTTTTTAAGAACGATATTAATCACCGATCCTGTGGCTTCGTATCTGGAAGACGGACTGGTAATTACCTCAATTTTCATCAGGTTGTCTGCAGGAATTGTTTTTAAATATTCCTTTAATTCTTTACCGGTAAAAACCGTTTTTCTGTCATTAATATAAACTGTAACAGATTCTCCTTCCGCTTTTATCGCATCATTATTGTCAATGCTCACCAGCGGCGTCATTCTGAGAACATCCCAGGTTGTATTTCCTGCAAGGATAGAGCTGTTGGAAACATTGAAAACGGTACGGTCTGCTTTGGATTCTACCGTGGGTTTTCTTGCAATTACCGTAACAGCCTCAATTTCTTTTTCTGAAGATTTTATGGTGTCTTTTTGTGATTGTGCAAAAGTAAAAAGGCTCGCCAATAAAGCGATGGGTATCAAAATATTTTTCATGTAAAAACTATGTTTCTTATATAAGACACCTTTCGGAGAATATTTGTTACATCGGTTAGAATTAATTTTAGCTAAACTGAAAGTCGATTAAAATAAATCAATAAAAAAGCTACTCAGAAGGTCTCCGAATAGCTTTCTTTTATGTGCTGTTAAATTTTTTACTGAATAACTGCAGTTCTTGTTCTCACAGTATGTGCAGAAAAATATCCCAACGCTCCGTTGCTGATATTACTCGGCGGGTTAGTCGGCGTGACACCCCCACCTGGGCCGCCTCCTGAAAGCTGTAAAAGAGCAGAGTAAAATGTGTATACGCTTTCGTCGATACACTGCATTTCAACATGGATGGTGTCGCCAATAGTTACTTTAATATCATCTGCATCTCCATCATCATTAGGAAGCAACAGAGGTCTTTGGTTAGGTTGCCCGTTATTTACATTATCAGAAAATTCAGAGAAGAACTTTTTAGGATTGTTATTTACCGTATAAACAAAGAGATAACGGTTCCCCAAAGGTGTTGGATCGTTGAAAACAGGCAGAAGGGTATAGCTCGTTTCGCCTCCTACCATAAAAGAATCCTGCTCCAGATCATCGAAAGAAACGGCTTCAGGCATTGTGCTTTGTGCTGAATATTGCTGTCCTTCTGCATTAATTTTCAGGGTGTAGGTTCTTCCCGATTGCCCTGCGAAGGTTGAAGTTTTATAGTTTCCGTTTCCTACATACTGTAATGTTTCGGTTTGCCCTGTATTGTCACTTAACACCACCTGCGCATTTTCTATAGCAGGATATTGGTTGGTTTCTGTAAAAGCAACTGATTTTGTTATTCTTAAGTAATAAGGCCCTGGCTGATCGGTTATATTTCCTTCGATGACGATTTTTCCGCTCTGATCCTCAAGGTCAAGATCGATTTCCTTTTCGCAGGAGGTGACTAAAAACAGAGATAATATGATTAAAAATATATTTTTCATGAATTAAAATTTAAAATTATAAGTGATGTTTGGTACCCAACGGAATAGCGAAGTCTGCATGGCTCTTGTCGTTCCGGGCTTGTCCGGATTGTCTTCAAAGGTAATTGTATAGGCATTTTCTCGTCCGTACACATTGTAAATTCCAAAAGACCACGATCCTTTGAAACGTTTATTGGAACTTGGTTCGTAGGTTGCACTCAGGTCCATTCTGTGATAAGCCGGCATTCTGTCCGCATTTCTGCTGCTGTACTGGAAAATGGTTTGCCCGTTCAGCTCATATTTTCCGGTAGGGAAAGTCACTGCATTTCCTGTGCTGTAAAGGAATAATCCTGAAAAAGACCACTTTGGATTTAGCTGATACGTTGCGACAACCGAGAGATCGTGTGTTTTGTCCTGTCTTGCATTATACCATTCATTATCATTAATTCCGTTGATTTTTCGCTCGGTTTTAGACAAAGTATAAGAAATCCAGCCGGTTAATTTTCCGCTTTTCTTTTTCGCAATTAGTTCAAGTCCGTACGCTCTTCCTTTTCCGAACAATAATTCGCTTTCTACATCCGCTGCCGTATCGAAACTGATTTGCGCTCCGTTTTTATAATCAATCTGATTCTGCATGGATTTGTAATATATCTCAGCATTCAGCTCATAATTGTTATTGTTGAAATTTCGGCTGTAGCCCACGCTTACCTGATCTGCAATTTCCGGTTTTACGGTGTAGCTGCTTCCAATCCATTGATCGGTTGGGTTTCCGCTTCCACTGTTGCTCAATAAATGTAGATTCTGTGTATTTCTGGAATAGCCTCCTTTCACACTGCTGACTTCATTAATTCTGTAATTGGCTGTAATTCTCGGTTCAAGATTTATATAAGTCTTCCCGAATTTTCCTTTTTCCAAAAACTCAGAATCGGTAAGAACTCCATTTTGATAAGTATTAAAAGTGTCTCCACCCAAAACACTGAACATTGAAAGTCTTGCCCCATAATTGATCGTCAGCTTTTCTGTTGCTTTAAAATCATCATTAATATACAGCGCATTTTCCCACGAATATCTCGGGTTTCTCGGAAAACTGCTCACACTCGTTCCGGAAGCACTGCTTGGGGTAATTGTATGATAAATAGACTGTAATCCAAACTTTATAGAATGTTTATTACCGGCAAACCAGGAGAAATCCTGTTTCAGATTCCAGTCTTCAATCTTAGAGTCAAGTCCGAAAGTATTGTTATTACTGCTTAATGCAACATTATAGTTATAATTGCTGTAGATAAACGAGGTGTTGGAGAATAACTTACTGTTGATAATGCTGTTCCAGCGCAAAGTAGCCGTTGTATTTCCCCAATCCGTTGAAAAAGTATCGCCCAATCCCAAAACATCTCTTCCGAAATATCCTGATAAATAAAGCCTGTTGTTTTCATTGATCTGGTAGTTGGCTTTTAAATTTAAATCGTAGAAATATAATTTACTGTCTTTGAAATCATCGGTTGCCTTCAAAAATAAATCGGCATACGTCCTCCTTCCCGAAACAATAAATGAAGATTTTTCCTTTTGAATCGGTCCTTCAACGCTTAATCTGCTGCTGATTAGACCGATTCCTCCGTTGACATTGTAATCTTTATTATTCCCGTCCTTCATTTTAACATCAAGCACAGAAGAAAGTCGCCCACCGTATTGGGCAGGACTGTTTCCCTTAATAATACTCGCATCTTTCAGAGCATCACTGTTAAATGTGCTGAAAAATCCGAGCAGGTGAGAAGCGTTATAAACCGCTGCTTCATCCAGCAAAATAAGGTTTTGGTCAGTAGCGCCGCCTCGTACGGAAAATCCACTGCTGCCTTCACCGTTGCTTTTGATTCCGGGTAAAAGCTGGATTGTTTTCATCACATCTTTTTCACCGAAAAGAACCGGAAGTTTTTCAATGTTTTTAATGCTTAGAGTTTCCGTTCCCATTTGAGCGGAAGAAAGATTTTTATCTTTTTTAACTCCGGAAATAACGACCTCATCAATTTTTGTTGTTTTCTCATCTCTTTCCTCTCTCCCTTCCTGGCTGAGTTCTAAATCCTGCTTTATATCGTTTTCTACAGTAACGCTTTGCTGAAAATCTTTAAAGCCGGGATTCGAGATAATTAAATTGTACGTTCCTTTGGGAAGTGAAAGAGAGTAGAATCCGTACTCGTTGGCAACGACCGAAATCGTAGGGTCTTCGGCCACTTTTACTGTGACTCCGAGTAAGAGTTCTCCATTTTTCTTATCTTTCACAGTGCCGCTTACCGAGTATTTTTGTTGTGCAAAAACCAATGTGCTGAAGCAAATTGCTGCTGCAGAAGTGGCAATTTTCAAGGATAATGTCTGCATTTAGTTGTGTTTATTATTTGAATAAAAGTTTAAATATAAAATAATTAATTCTCAATCATGTGAATGAAACGTAAAACTTTAAAATATGCTTTTAACTGGTCTTGTTTTTTACCGCAAAAGAAACAAAAGCTGTATGAATATTTAATCATAAAAGCTATCGAAAGGATTAAAAAAAACAGAGATTTTTCGAAAGCTTATGTATTCTTTTGAGTACGTAGCTAAAGTGTTAAAATTTTTTGTGTCTTTTGCGGTGAAAAATAATTAAAACTGAACATTACCTGATTGTTCTTAATAATTAGTTCAATGTAGTAACGGCGGAGGAAAGCTTTTATTTTAGTTAAATTTTTTTAATTCTAAATTTTACCGGATTGATAGGAAATAAAAATATCATATTTTTGCTGAAACTTCCGTATGACCATGAAGAATGTTTTAAGTTGGATTTTGGTTTTGTTTCTTGTTGTCTCGCTGCTCAATAATTGTTTAAGCAATAAGGTACAAAAAGAGGTAAATCAGAGAAATGCTTTTATGAATACCCTGAGAAAACTGTATTCTTCGGGAGATTCTTCAAAGTGGCCAAAACCAATTTTAGATCCTGAATCTGCATCTTCTTTTGTTGAAATCGGACATCTGCCGAACGTACAATTTCCTGATGATAATCCTTATTCGGAAGAAAAAGAATTACTGGGGAAAACACTTTTTTTTGATCCCAGACTTTCAAAATCCAATCAGATCGCGTGCGCCTCATGCCATGATCCGGAACTGGGCTGGAGTGATAACCGGACATTTTCTTTCGGGCACGACCGACAACTCGGAATCCGTAATGCCATGAGTATTCTGAATGTGGCACATGCAAAATCATTATTCTGGGACGGGCGTGCAGAATCTCTGGAACAGCAGTCGCAAATGCCGATTCAGGATGAAAGAGAAATGAGTGAACATATTGACATTGCAGCCGGGAAAATCTCAAAAATAAAAGGCTACGAAATTTTATTTGAAAAAGCTTTTGGTGATAAAACCGCCACGAAAGACCGAATTTCCAAAGCGATTGCCACTTTTGAAAGAATGATTAAGAGTAGATCAAGTAAGTTTGATCAGTTTATCGACGGAAAATCAGAAGTTTATACCAATGATGAATTGATGGGGCTGCATCTTTTCAGAACAAAGGCTCAGTGTATGAACTGTCATAATTCGGGATATTTTTCCAACAGTGGGTTCGAAAATGTCGGTACATCTTTATTGGGTGAAAAAGGAGAGGATCTGGGAAGATACTTAGTAACGAAAAAACCTGAGGATGCCGGAAAATTCAGAGTTCCTGGTTTAAGAGAAATTTCACGGACATTTCCTTATTTTCATAACGGATCGATGAAAACTTTAACAGAAGTGATCGATTTTTACAGCAAAGGAAATCCGGAATATTCGCAAAAAAGATCAACAGTTCACGAAGGAATTACTTTAAAATCCGAAAAATCCGGGATGGTAAGAATGCTGGAACTGTCGGATGAAGAAATTGCTCAGCTGGAAGCGTTTTTAAAGACATTAACTTCAAAAACTGAAAATGTTTCAATGCCTGAGCTTCCTAGGTAGGTGGTTTTCAAAAAAATGGGCGATTCATTTTATTGAATCGCCCTGGGTGCAATATATTAAATAATCAATTTTTAATTGCTTTTACGGTGTACTGAGTACCGTCTTTCATTCTTAAGTTAACCAAATATAATCCTGAATTTAATAGACTCAAATTGATCTCCTGTGTAGGATTGTCAATCGTTCTCACCACTCTTCCGGAAATATCGCTGATGGTAACAGAGGTCACTTTTTCAATTTCAGAAATGTATAGCACATCTTTGAAAGGATTCGGATGAATGGTCAATTTCTTTTTGTTTGCATTAACCTCTGAAGTAGACAGGGTAGAAGCTTCCCAATATACATCGTCCCAATAATAAGATTTACCATCATTGGTACTTCTTATTGCCAATCTCGCACCGACAGGAACTGTATTAGGAACTGAAACAGTGTATTCAGAGCCTGCTGCTGTATAGGATGTATTGGTGATAGTTAAGGTTTGTAATGGGACAAATGTGGCAGCATCTGCCGTATTGGTTACATAACCTACAATTAGAGAGCCTGGAGCCCCAGTGCTTACTCTGGCTTTAAATCTCAACTGGCTGGTTCCGGAATTAATATTAGAAAACGCTGGAAGCACAACATAAGTTGGTGTTGCAGTAGAAGATGTTGACTGGTAAATATTTCTGGTTCCTGAAGCAGGCGATGTTGATGTTATGGTCTGAGAACCCGAACCAGCAAGCCTTACCCAGCAGGTAGGAACAATATTTCCTGTCGTATAAGAATCAAAATTTTCAAACATGCTGGTTACTTCTCCACACAATGTTTTGAATGTTCCTGAGAAAGACCATACGCTTTGGCTCGTTCCTCCCGTACTGCAGTTTCCTCTTACCCAATAATAATAAGTCGTATTCGGGTTTAAATTCGGAATTGTAGTTGAAGTTCCTGTAATCCCCGTGATAATAGGTGAGGTACCGCTTGTAGGAGCTGTATTGGTTGTGCTGTAAAAAATATCATAGCTCGAGGCAATCGTACCTGTAGGAGCTGTCCACGAGACATCTGCACTGCTTGATGTAAGAGTTCCTACAGCGTTTAATGTCGGAGCAGCACAATCAGAGTAGGCATCTGCAGAGAATGCAAAAATATTAGCATGACCCTGAGCCGATGATGTTTTTGTAACTGTAACACTTTGGATTGGTTTCGACTGATTGCCTGCACCAATAGTTAACAAAATTTGATATAACCTCGGATTTGTTGTACTGGCTTCCAGATTATCATTGGTTCTGTTGATTCTTCCAAAGCCCTGAACAGCGAATCCTGTGTTATCATACCAATCCGGAACCGCTACTCCTGTGAAGGTCTGGGATGTGCCATCCGTAAAATTTACCACAGCAGATACGGTTGATGCTCCACTTCCGCTGGTTGCAAGCATATACAGTTTGAAAGCCGGAATCGGTGTGGTAAAAGTTATTGTCCCGGAGCTATTTTGTGTTGATAATTTTAAAGAGTTGCTTGAATTATAATCAGGAAGCTGATAGGATAATCCCGGCGTTGAAGCAACCACGCTATTGATAAGTCGGTTAACAGGTAATCCATACGTAAGTGGGGTGCTTGATGCGTTTACCTGAAAATCCCTCGAAACAAAGGCGTAAGATACCCCATCCACATCCGTAGATGTAGATATGGCTGATGATCCTATTCCATTGGCGATAACATCAGAGGTGAGTCCCGACGCTATCGGCATTTGCTGAAAGTTTTGCGCTTCTAAAGAAGATGCCAGCAGCAGGGCTGCAATAGGCAAGAATCCTGAAAATATTTTAAATTTCATGATATAAATTTTAAGTAATGATTATTGTATTGAAATTAGTCTCTGTTTTTTACAAGAACCCAACCCGAGTAAGTGATGGGTGTATTTTTCTTATCGTTTTCATTCCATGAAACGGAATACCAGTAGCTTCCTGTAGGAACTTTTCTTCCCCCGGCAGTACCGTCCCATTTGTATTTGTTTGATTTATCGGCTCTGTGGATCTGTGCTCCATATCTGTCGAATACATTGAATACAAGGTTTTGCTTTCCGGCAAGTGCAGAATAATCGATTCCGTCATTAATTCCGTCACCATTCGGAGTGATTACGTTGATAAGGTTGGGTACAATGATCGTGATAACCACAGGATCGCAGTCATAAGCGTCTTTAAGGAATATCTTAGAATCTCCTCTTGGCATGTTTTTAAATTCATTAGATTCCTGCCACTGGATACCATCCAAAGAATATTGGTAAGCCGGAGTACCACCGTTTGCATGTACTGTAACCACATTATTAGAAATATCAACACTTGAGATAACAGGTTGTTCAGAAGCATATACTTTTACAGCCTGAGTAGCCACACATGTTCCTGTCTTCAATTTTACCCAATAAGTACCTACTCCTACGTTGGTAATAGATCTTGTTGTAGCACCTGTGCTCCATTGATAGCTCACGAAGCCGGGCCCTGCATCCAATGTAGTCGTATCTTCCATACAGATGATTTTATCCTCTAAAACATTAGAGAAAACGGGCGGAATAACTTCCAATGTTACTTTCGCAATATCATAACATCCAAATGTGTTGCTTACTCTGATGTATACCACTCCGTTTGGTGCAATATAATTAATAGGATCTGCAATTGCGTTTGTTTGATTTTCGGCATCCGTTAAAGAAGGGTAGTACTGTTTGGTAATACCTGATGATGTACCGATTACAGAAGCGGTAGTAAGGTTGAAAAGCCCTGTAGACGGCTTGGTTTCAATGAAGCAGGTTCTTAATGTAGCATCTGTTGTGGTAACTGTCGGTGCAACCCTCAAGGTTATTGTGGCGTCATTGTTATCACATAAGACCAGTGTAGGATCCTTTATCACTACCGATATGTTTGTATTGGCATTATACTGAAAGTTCGTGGGATTGGCGATAGGCGTTCCACCGATATAATACGCAAAAGTATAGTTGTTAGGATTCGCAGTAAGCTGTGAATTGAAAGTCGTTAAATCAACAGTCGCCATCCCTGTAGCATCCGGGCAGATATCTTTTGAAATAGCGCCTTGCAACAAAGGAATTTTATCTACGAAAACCTTTACATTTTTAATCGAATGTCTTGATCTGTTGCCCCCTGTAGAAGCCGAGAATCCGAAATATCCTACGGTCATAGCTGCCGCTGCACCTGAAGGAGCAAAAATCTGATTGCAGATGAGTGTACCGTTGATGGTTATCTTTATCATCCAGTTTTGGGTTCCCGGAACTACATCTGAAGTTACTTCTACATGCTTATAATTCGTTCCCTGAAAAGGAAGCGTGGTATTCATGTCGGGAGAATGGAATGAACTTCCCGGAATGTTGAAAAATTCTACATTGTTAGCATCCGTAGTGTTTGCAATCTGTCCGTAACCAACATGCACTTTACTCATCACTGCTGTTGTGGTATTGTTGTATGTATCGAATCCTACAACTAAGCCTACAGCATTCTGGGAAACCCCAAGTCCTGAGCCTAATACGCTGGCTATTGGCGGATTCTGTAAATACCAGAAAGCAATACCGTCGCCATTGGCAGTTTGGTTGGAATCCATTCTGAAATCGAATTCCACTCTCCATTTATCACAATATTTAAGGTTGATAGGTTCATTCAGCCTTATTGAGCCGGACTGGTTGTTGGTATCAGGGGTAAGCTGAATGAAATCCCCTCCGGTTCCGACAACGGTAGGCGCAACCATCGTCCACCCCGTTGTATTAATGGGCGTTCCGGTGAGTTGATATGTCTGTGCATCGGTTTTGGAGAAAAAAGAGAGTAAAAAGATAAAAAATAAAAAAGGGTAGTTTTTTCTCATATGGTAATGTTTAACTAAATTTATTTAAAATAATTCAATAAAATTCAGGCAGAATTGTGAATGTTAATTTTGCTTAAAAATAATTATAAAGAATTTATTAATGATAATTTAATATTAAAAAAGATAATTAAACTATAATTTATTTATTGCAGAGTAAATTATCCTTTAATGTTAAAGGAATTTAATATAGATTAGAATAATATTCTGATTTTTGTTCATAAAAATGGATATTGTTGTTTATCAGAATGCTGATAATTTCTTCAAAAGTGTGCTGAATACAAAGATTTTAAATAAAAAAGCAACCCTACAAAATGTACAGCTGCTTCCCCTAAGATTATTTTACTAAAAATTTTTTTGTATTAACGAGAGAATATATTTTTATTTTTAAAAATGAGACCACTCCCCAATCAGAGTGATCTCGATATAAAATATTCCCTTTTACTTTTTATTATTTCCAACAGTGTAATAGAGTTGGTAAATGTCTTGAGTAAAAATAGAAATAAAGAATAAAATATTAATGATTTCTCATACATTAAGCAAATTAACCTTTAAAATGTTAATGTGGTAGAATAAAATTCTTTATCTTTGACTTAAAATTAACATCAAAAAGAATAATATTCTATGGAGCATCTCGACAATAAAGATTTACAATTACTTAGACTACTTCAAAAGGATGCAAAATTGACCGTAAAAGAGCTCGCAAAGGAAATAAACCTTTCTCCTTCGCCGGTTTTTGAGCGTGTGAAGCGTCTGGAACAGGAAGGCTATGTGAAGAAATACGCTGCAGTTTTGGATGCAGAAAAGCTTAATCTTGGCTTTACGGTATATTGCCAGCTAAAGCTGAAAAGTAATGATAGCTATCTCGCCGTAGAATTTGAAAGAGAAATTATGGAAATTGAAGAGGTCGCAGAATGTTACAGTATTTCAGGAGATTTTGATTTTCTGCTAAAGGTATA
Source organism: Chryseobacterium arachidis (assembly GCF_900129245.1). Classification (GTDB taxonomy): domain Bacteria; phylum Bacteroidota; class Bacteroidia; order Flavobacteriales; family Weeksellaceae; genus Chryseobacterium; species Chryseobacterium arachidis. The sequence goes on along the minus strand of NZ_FQUT01000008.1, from coordinate 115,602 downwards.
TGTGAAAGACATGAAACAGTACCAGAATTTTGTTTTCAATATTTTGGGGGCAGTGCCTTCAATAGGAAGTACACACAGCACTTTTGTGATGGGGCAGGTGAAAAATATTCATGGATTGACCATTTAAAACAATTTCAGTGTGTAAAAATTAACCCTCCAAATTTATTTTGAAGGGTTTTTTAATTTTTTAGAATAAATTTTAACCTTTATGATAAGGACATCCTGAAGGCGGAGTTACACTTTCAACTGAAGCGGGCATTGTCATACTCATTCCTGAAGGAGCATTGAAGAATTCCTGTTCAATTATTTTTCTCTGATCCGCAGGAATATCCTCGATTTTACGAAGCGTATTTACCTGAATGTGCGGCCAGCTTGTAGTTCCGCCATCATTTCCAAAGTCAAATTCAAAGAAAATGATTTGTTCGTATTGCAGCTGAAGAATTTCTTTTCCATCTTCAATCACAGTTTCGATCCATAATCGGAAATCTACTTCCACAGTCGGAACAAAACGGTTCACAAAAGGAACATTTAAAATTCCGCCCTGTGCTCCGGTTTTCATTTTGGATGACATCTGGATAAGAACATAATTTTCAACGTTTTGTCCGCTTAAAGTGTCTCTTAATCTCATATCGGGTCTTACACAGTATGGATATAATTCATCAGCAAGAATTCTCTGCGTATAAATTTTATTTGAACCCGGATCGTTCTGATCTGTTAAGGTCTCATGAACCCAAGCTGGAGCTGGTTCGTCAAGATTAATAGGATTTGTAACACTTGCACCTGCACCTCCCATTGTTGGTGAGATGGCAAGATGAGGCGGATCCCATGTTGCATTTCCATAAGGAAATTGCGGAGCACCGGGAATTAAATAATTTGAACCGCTCGGAGCAATATCTCCCAATAAAGTAACCGTACTTCCGTGAGGAATGACACCGCTTCTGGAGATTGAATAATCAGGGATAAAATAAGGTCCTGTAATTCCATCCATTGGCTTTATCTCCTGAGCCGGAATGATTTCGTAGTATTGCTGTCCTTCTTTTAGTTGACTTAAAAGGATGTACGAAGAATTACCGTTTTCGTCTCTTACTTCTACCAATGGTTCGTTTCTGTATTCGCCTTTATAGCCGTAATTTTTATAGTCCTCTTCAGAAAAAGCATGGATTCCACGGTCTTTTTCAATGGTTTCTTTCGTTGCAGCGTAATTGTAAACGTCACTTAGCCAAAGATACATTCCGTTTTCTTCGTGAATTCCGGCGTATTGTAATTGATCTCCTAACTTATTGACGCTTTTAATGGTCTGGTCATACTTTACTGCACCACAGAACAATTCAGTTGCTCCACCACGGTTACGGACACCGCCCGGAACGATTTCGAAGGTTAATTTTTCAATATATTCTTCAGTATCAAAACTGAATTTCCCAGGAATTGTATTTTGATTCGTCCCTGGAGAAGGCATGATTGTCGTGTGAACTCCGCTTCCTAAAGATGGTCTGGTTATATTTTTATTGTAATTGGCATTATAGCTCACCCAGGTTCCGTCAAGGGCTGCTAAAATTCCGTAATCGACATTGTTTGCGATTTCGTTCAGGTTTTCTTCGCTGAAAGGTCTTACAGGATCATCGATCAATAGCTTGGAATAGCCATCCATTAATTGAGCTAAATAGCCCTTTTGTTCTTCAGGTGAAGCTTTTAACAATCTTGCGTTAAGATCTTGAATGATCTCTTTTTTTCTTTTTAACATGGTATATTAAGTTTATTAGTTTTTATTAGTTTGAAGGATATTCGAAAGTTGGTCCTGCATTATATTGAGAATCCAAAGGTTGGCTCATTAGTCCGATAGCCTGTTCTTTCAGTGCATACATATACATGATGGATTTTGGCAGTTCTTCAGCATTTCCTTCTACAGCTGCCTGAATTGCATCCAATAATTTTTTGTAGGTAGCATTGAACGCTTTTCCCTGTTCAAATAATGCCGGATTTGACTGATAATCCGACATTTTAGGATTCGGTTTCATAGGATAAGCTGCGCTCCAGTCTACAGGAAGCGGTTTTCCGACAGGTGGAGTCGTTACAGGCATCATTCCGTTTTCATCGGTGAAAGGCCGGTAATCTCCGCCGACATAGAAATGCTCGTGGAAGACTTCTTTAAACCTGAAATAATGCGCCAGTTCAGCACCTTCTTCAAACTGCGACGGATCTACATCAAAAATAGAATCATCCGCACCTTCACCCTGTCCTTTAATTTCCTGAAAGACAAGGATTACGCCTTCCAAAGCATCAACAGGATGCAGTTTTCCGCCGCTTCCGTAATATTGCTCAGGACGGATCTGTTTTGCAGGATCTCCCGTGAAAATGCCGCCTCTATTTAATTCTTCAAAATTTTGAGGAAATGTTCCGTGCTCTTTGTAATAAGCAATGATTTGGAAAACAACAATATAAAAGAATAATACGTCATAGTATTCACCAATCGTATGAACATTTTTCATCATGAAATCTTTCATGTTTTCCAAGGTCCAGAAATTATTTTTCTGAACTGAACTTCTCGAAAGCAAAGCGGAAGTTTCGATCTCAGGAGTGTATTTCGGAGCTTTTACCAGAGGACTGCTTGGACTTTCAATCGCGATAAAAGTGGCAATACTGTTGGATGAAAATGTTTCCAGGCCTACAAAGAAATCAACATTCATCGGAAGTTTCATCGGATAGGTAGGATAATTTTGCGGTCTGTTTACGGATGGCTGAATACTTACCGCATTCATTACGTTGCAAACCATGATCATGTGAAGCATTTCTTCTACGGCAACACTTCTGATGATTTGTGAGGCCAAAATATTTGTTCCGTCCTTAATAGAATATAAAGCCGTTAAATAAGGTGGTATCGTAGAATGTTCAATTAAAATGGCGGTTTGTAAAAGGTCCTGCAAAATCGGACGGTAATCCAGGGCGATAACACCCTTTTTAGCTTCAGAAACTTCCGTTCTTGAAAATTCTGCGGTTGGCTTTATTTCTGAGATTTCTCCGCCAAATTGAGATTGCAGATATTGATTAAATTCTTCAATCTGATTGTTTAATAATAAGTTTGTCAGCGTTTTGCTGTGGTATTTTAAACCTTCCGTCCAGTCATCTTTCGAGATTTTTGAATCAAATAATAACGACTGTAAAGAAATCGCGTCTGCAACGATGGTATTTTTAGCTAAAGAACCTCTTAAAAGGCTGTTATTTTCCTGATGTTCTGTTTTATGGATAAGTCTTTGTCTCATGTTTTCTATTTTAAAATGGTTTCCAGGTCTTTCAGAATGGATTCTACCGAACGGATGGTGAATGCTGATAAGGTTAAAGTCGGGTTCGAGGTTCCCAAAGTCGTCATGTTTCCTGCGCCGACAATGTATAAATTCGGGTGATCCCATGCTTTGCAATAGCTGTCGGTTACAGAATCTGACGCGTTGTGCCCCATTCTGTGAGTTCCCACAATGTGTCCTGCTCCGTTGTAAGAATATCTTACGTTGTTGTAAACGAAGGTGTTGTTGTCTGTCGCGTTGTATTTCGTGAAATCATCAATGCCTAATCTTTCAAACATCTGGTCTGATGCCAGTTTTGCCTGTTCCATCGCTCTTTTTTCGTAATCCGTTAATTCATAATTGATCACAGGACGCGGAATTCCCAAAACATCAAGATATTCATTATTAATGGTTACTCTGTTATTTGGATTGGGTAGCTGCTCAATTTCGAAATGGAATAAAACCTGTCTCGAAAGTCTGTAAGCCAAAGCTTCTTTCAGATCTTCCCCGAAAAGTCCTTCACTTAGAAATTCTGAAAGATCGGATCCGGGCGAAAATGTCGGCCAGCTCCATCCCCAATTGTCGAGAGGAGAGATCCACGCAGAAAATTCGCTTCTGAAATTCCCGTCGCGGAAAGACGAAATATTGGTCGTAGAACCGGGACCTCTGTAAGAATAAATTGGATCGGGAAACAATCCCCAGGTCAGCATAACCATATGGTCCATCAAGTTTCTTCCAACCTGATCGCTGTTGTTGGCTACGGTTTTCTCAATTTTTTGCCCGTCCTGGATAACGGTATATTTTGAATTTAAAAGGATTTTAGGATTTTCAAAAGCATTGGCGGCAAGAATTACGATAGATTCGGTGGTGTCGATTACTTCTTCAACAAAATCTGTTTTTTCTTTAGAAATATATCTTCTCAAATGAACTTTTGAGATTTTGTCCTGATTCGCCTGATCTACACTTAATCTGTAAACCACACTCTGCGCCTGAACCTGAATGTGAGGATTTCTCTGTAAGTTTTCGTTTTTATTGACTTTGTATAAAGCCTTTTTCAACGTTTTCAATGCGTTATATTTTGCCTGAACCGGACAAATTGGAACGCACGAAGCATTTCCTTCGCAGCGTTCTCCCTGATAAGGATTCCAGACTGCACCAAGAGCTTTATAGTCTTCGTTTTCGATATTGTTTAATGATAATTTATATCCTGATTCCGAAGAATTTGCTTTAATTAATTTTGCTTTTCCGTAAGCAATATTTGGCGTTGAATTTCTTCCCTGTGGCGACGGAACCATCATCAACGGAATCTCTTCAAAATTTAATTGAACAGAAGTTCCTGCCAATCCGTTAATAATCTGCTGATCCATGTAACTTTGCGGAATTTCATCCATCGGGAAGACATAATCTTTACCGTAATATTCTTCCATGCTTTCTTTAATAGGATATTCCTGCGCTGCCACATTTCCCGAAACTCCGATCTCAAATTCAGCCATTTCATAATAGGGCTTCAAAGTGTCATAATCGATCGGCCAGTCCATGGCTCGGCCGTATTTTTCCTTTAATCTGAAGTCATTCGGAAGCATTCTCGGTGTTGTTCCCAGCCAGTGAAGGGTAGTGCCGCCTCCAACACGGATCGCATCACTTGCAAAAGGCATCGGACCAAACTGTACCAAATATCCTTTTTTGTCCGGAAACGGCGGAACGATTGGCTGCATATCCAAAACATTCGGGGAAGGTGCCTGCTTCAGATCCGGATAAGGCGAATTCGGAACTTTTGCTTCTTCCATGTAAAATTTACGGATATAATCATTGTAATTTACCATTGATGATGCGGAATCCAGCTCCAGTCCGGCTTCTAATCCGGCTTCGTACATCAGGATTGATAATTCTTTATACGTTTTTGAATCATCCATTTCAGAACGGTGGATCATTTTTTTTGTATCATTATCAAAAACGTGGTCTGTTAAAAGTTTGGCGATCAAAGATCCCGCGATTCCCGTCCCTACGATAATGACATCTTTTTTTAGCTGAGGTTTTTCTGTCTGATTCATGAGTTGCTGTTTACAGGTTTAACACTCCAGGATTTAAAGCCGGGCTGTTTTGCTCCCGGTGGATGAGCGTGCATGACGTTCCAGACAAGGCCTTCTTTGTAAGACAAATCATTTACATAAGCGCCTTCCCAGGTTCCCATGTACCAAAGTGTGATCACGCTCTGTGCGATTTCCTGAGTGGCGGGATTGGAAAGGATTTCGGCGGTAATAGCATTTTTCAGTTGATCCTGGCTGTAAGAGTTTTCGAGAACATTTTTAGAAATATTCAGAAATTCGATGAAAGTAGCGGTTTCGATCTGACCAAGAATGTGCTTGTAATAAATCTCGGCTAATCCTGTAGACTGCAGTTCGTTCACGGAAAATCCAGTGAGGGATTCTGAAATCGACATGAACACGTCGAAATAGTAATCGTCGACGTTGAGGATTTTGTTGATAATCATTTCGTTGAATTTTAATGGTTAAAGTATTTCAGTTTCCCGTGTAAGGAAATTGTTGTTCTGCTTGATTCTGTCAGATTCTCCGGGATACCACTTTAGAAGCCATTTCATTTATCAGAAATGGTTTTTTGCTTTTTAAATTATCCATATCGTATCAGTTTTTTGTTTATCCAAAATTAATCAGATCTTGTTGTATAAATTTCAGTATTTCTACTTAATTTTTAAAATTAAATTTTTGTCTTATTTTTAATAAAACTTTCGAAATGCTTTTAAATAAAAGATTTTACATTAATTTATTTTCACATAATTTGGAATTATTTTAAATAAAGATTACTCTGATTCATGTCGCTTTTGGGTATTAATTGATATATAGCGGTGTTGAAATTTAAAAAAGCCTGAGAACTTCAAAATGAAATTCCCAGGCATCCCTAACTTTATTTACTAATTATTAATGATTTAATTCAAATCATCTATTTTTTTATGATCTTTTTTACTGCGCTTTTTCCATTTTCAAATGTTACTTTTACAAAATAAACTCCTTTCGGAGCATCGGAAATATCAATTTGCTGATCGGTGATTTTTGCTGTGATAATTTGTCCGACTGTATTTGTAACTTCAACGGATTTTATTTTTCTTTCATCTTTAAAATAAATAATCCCGCTTGTAGGATTCGGATAAACTCCGAAGCTGTCTTTATTTTTAACATCATTAACTGAAAGTACATTGAGGGAAATTCTTTTCACTCTTGTTCCGCCGTCGGAATAGGCAAGGACCAGATAATTGTTGGCCGCATCAAAAGCGATGTCGCTGAAGGTAGATGCTCCTGCAGAAACAAAATCGCCGCCTACTTTGTCCCAGTTTCCGGTTCCAGAGTTGAATTTGTAAACCGTATTTCTTCCATGATTTGGATTTGAGCTATCCCAAACACTTGCAACCACATAAGGTGTGCCGCTTGGAGACACCGTAATTGCTGTATTGTTGACAACACTGTCTGAAAAATTGGCCGCCCCGATCTGTACCCAGGAAGTTCCGTTGAATTTTTTAACGTTTAATTTTTTTCCTTCTGCGCTGCTGGAAACATATACAATGTAAGGAACATTATTGTTGTCTAAAGCGATGTCAGAATAAGAATTATCTGAACTGTAGGCAGTTCCGGCCGCAGCTCCACCCAAAAGTGTCCACGAATCTGTAGATGAAGCATTGGTGCTGATCTTATAAACTTTAGCGCCTCCTGAAAGCTGACAGGTATAGATATTATTATCTGTGCCAATGACCATTTTTGCATACGTCGCACCTCCTGCAAATCCTGCATTTCCAACCTGTTCCCAGGTTCCGTTATTGTATCTTCTTACGGTTCCCGAGCCGTCTGAACTGTAGGCAAAAAGTGTATTGGATGGAGAAACTGCTATCGCCTGATAGGTTACACTTGCTGTTGTAGCTGAAGGCATCGCACTCCAGGATCCGCTGCTGAATTTCCTTAATTCAAGTCCGGTAGAAGGATAACTTGCCTGGTTGCTGTAATAAACAGTTCCCTGTGCATCAAGAGTAAGAGAACTGAAAGTGGCTATGCCTGTTGTAATTCCGGGAGAACCTCCAAGATATGACCATGAACTTCCGTCGAATTTCTGTACCGAGCCTTTTGCTACGGAAACATCATAATAAGAAAGGTAGTAATTTCCCGAAGCATCAACTGCTAAATTATTATAGCCGCTGCCTCCGGCGGAAACAATTGCTGAAGAACCAACATCATTCCATTGCTGGGAAAATAGTAAAGCATTCATTGCAATTCCACAAACCATAAAAGTCTTTCTGAAATTAAAAATAGAGGTGTTTTTCATAATAAAGAATGTTTAAAAAAGTGTGAAAATTTTTACAGATTTTTAGTTTTAATAAATTGTGATTTTCGGACGGATTCTTTTGGTGAAGAACTATCAACAAATTTATTGTTTGCCTGAAATAAACACTAGTTTGGCAACATTTTTATCAAAAAAACACATACTCATTACATACTTTTTAAGGTATTTGCAGTGTTTTTATGTGAAATCTATAAATTAGAATGATTTTGAATTCAGAATATTAAACAAAAATATTAATTCTTTAGCAATTGTATAATTGTTTTTAAGTATTGATTATTTAATATTATTTTAAAGTAAATGTTGAAATATTAATAATTGTGAAACCGGAAATTTAAATGAATTGTGTAAGAATTAAATTCCGTCGATCCAATTATAAATATCAACCGATTGAGGAATTTCAAGCTTTTTTCGGAGTCTGTATTTTTTATTCTGAACCGTTCGGGTTTCTATAAATGTATATTTTGCGATCTCTTTTGTCGTTAATTTTAACTTTAAAAGAGCGCAAAATTCAATCTCCGATTGTTGAAGTTCAGGATTTAATTTTAGGAGTTTCCCTGAAAATAAGGGAAAAGCATTTTCAAAGGAAAACATGAAGCCCGGATCATTGTTCTGAAGTAAAGTGATCAGCTGGCTGTAAGTTTCCTGCAGATTGTGATTAATCTGAGTTGTTTTTTTCTTTTTGAATTTAAAGTAGAAAAACAGAGCGCAACCGATTAACAGAACCAATGAAATTCCCCAAAGCAAAAGGTTTCTGCCGGAAGATCTGCTTTGTTCCTTTTGATCTTTACTGATGACTTCCTGCAGAGAATTGTATTTGCTCTGAAGCAGCTGAAGTTCATATTGTTTAATTTTATTCTCATAAAAAATAACACTGTCTTTCTGGTTCGTCAGCTGATAAATTTCTTTCAGGGATTTATTAACGTTATTGATATTCAGGTCGATTCCTATTCTTTTACTGATCTTTAAAGCCTCATGAAAATTTTTGATTGAGTTGCTGTAATCCTTTCTTTTTTTATAGTATTCGCCAATTACATTATAATTGTCGATCATGGATTTGTCTTCCGTAATGTCAGCAGGCTTTATATGAATAGATTTTTGAGCATAGAAATAGGCGGAATCCAGGTTATAAAGCAGATAAATATTAGAAAGATTGGCATAATTCAGATACTGAAAACTTGCAAATTCCTTAGGATCTTTCAATTCGTTTCCGCTTTTTATTTCCTCAAGGAGTTTCCTGGCTGCATTTCGTGGTTCGTTCTTATCTAAATATACATTGGCGAAGCTGCTGAGAACATTGGCTTTTGCAAAAAAAATCTTTTTGCTTTTAGACTGGTCCTTTTGAAGAATTTCGTAAGCATTATTTAAATAAAAAATGGCTTTATCATAAAATTTATTCACAGAATATGTTTCTGCAATGTAAATATTTCCCATTGCTTCATAATATACATTATTATATTCTTTGGAAACTTTCTGAAGCTTTTCTGAAGAAATAATGAGACTGTCGACCTGGTTTTTGCTGTAAAAATATCTGCATTTTCTTTCCAGCAGCTGCATCTCGGAAACAGAATCTTTCAAAGCTCTGGATTCTTCAATTAACTGATTGATTTGCTGATAGGCTCTGTCGATACTCATATTAAAAAGTTCACCATTGGAAGCAACTCTATTTTTAAATTCCTTATGTATTCCTTTTGATTGAGAAAGTACCGGTAAATAAAAAAATAAGCTGAAAAAAAAGACCAATCGAACAACTTTTTCCATCATTAGTAAACAGTACAGCTTGAAATTATTTTAAAATGCGAATTAATATATAAAATTAAAAATAATATTAGGAATCTAGAAGAAATGATGTGAAAATTGTACAGATTTGTATTTTTTAAATTATATCCGTTCATTTTTGAGATATTTCAACAAAAAATTGAGGCAACCTATTCTCCGTGATTTAAAAAAAGAATAGTTGCCTCAATACTAACTGTACGTAAAATTTTAATCCCGATATAATCCGGAAATATATGGCCCTCTCTTAGTTGAGAGTAATGATTTTGTTGAAAACATTTCCGCCTTCTTCCACAGTGATAATATATTTATCAGCTGTTTTAAGGCTAAGGTCGAATGTAAGATCGATGTCTCCGTCAACGGCTTTTTTTGTTGCGCTGTAATAAATATTGTCTGAAAAATCTGTTACAGAAATATTTGCACTGTCTTTTAATCCTGATAAGTGAAGCTTAACCATGCTTCCGGACATTGTATATTCAGGCTTGCTAATTTCCGCGAAAGGTGTTTTTTCAATGTCTACTGTATTATCTGCATTAATCTTTATTTTAAATTTTTCAATCTTCTGTTCAGATTCTGCTACAAGAAAATACATTCCTGAAGCAAGATCGCTCAGGTTGTATGATTTGGTTACAGATTCTTCAGTTCCCAATTTTTCTGAAAATACTTCGCCGTAAGCTTCATTGTAGATTACCAAAGATATATTTTGTGCATTAAGAACTTCAAAATTTACAGTTTTTGCTGTTGTCGCTCCGAAAGAAAGGGAAAAATCTCTGTCTTTACTCATCAAACTTGCTGAAATTAAAAGAAATCCTGCAAGAAACCCAGATTTTAATAATGTATTCATAATGATAAGTTTTTTGTTATCAATAATTTATGATGCAAATTTATAATGGATAATCCGGTTAATCTACAATACAATTTTCATATTTATGTACAATATTAACCTTTAAGTTAATTTATTAAATATTTATTGTTAATTTTGTATATGAAATTATGAGATAATATGAAACATTCAACACCAGCCTTTGAAGCAGTAAAACCGAATATCGGAAGCAGCTTCACGAGTTTAAAATTCCTTCGGAATGAAAATATCAAATCGCATGTTTGGCATTATCACCCTGAAGTAGAACTTATTTTCGTTTGTGGAGGTTCCGGTAAAAGGCAGATCGGGAGTAATATTTCTTATTTTACGGATGGTGATCTCGTCTTAATGGGCAGTAATCTTCCACATTGCGGAATGACGAATGAAAATACGAATAATGATTATGAAATGGTAATCCAGTTCAAGCCTGATTTTCTGGGTGAATCCATTTGGGAGCTTCCTGAAATGCAGAGAATTTCTAATTTACTGGAAAAAGCAAAAGCTGGGATTGTATTTTCAGAAAATATAAAAAAAAGCATCGGCAAAAAAATTGTCGAAATGCATGAATCTTCTTCTCTCGAAAGGCTTGTTAAGTTCATAGAAATCCTTGATGCTCTTGCTTCCACGCAGGATTACAGGATCCTGAATGCAGGGAAATATTATCTTCAGACCCAGGTTGAAGATAATGAGCGGATTAACTTGATTTTCAATTATGTAAAAGATCATTTTAAGGAACAGATTACCTTGGAAGAAATGGCAGATCTTGCGAACATGAAAGTGCCTTCTTTCTGCCGTTATTTCAAGAAGATCACCAATAAAACCTTTACACAGTTTGTTAATGAATACCGGATTACCCATTCTCTGAAATTGCTTGCTGAAAGGCCTTTGAGCATTACCGAAGTCTGTTTTGAATCGGGTTTCAATAATTTCAGTTATTTTAATAAAACTTTCAAGGAATACATTAAGAAAAGCCCGTCACAATATAGAAAAGAGTTTAATTTCTTTATTGAATAAACTGATATTGCTTAAACGTTAAAATATTGTCAAATAAAAAGGAGTATTACAAAAATTAGAAATGAATTTATTAGTTTTATACCTTGAAAAGATTCATTTTCACGCAAATTTATTATGGAAGATATCAAATTAATTGTCACAGATATGGACGGAACATTCCTGAATTCTTTACATGAAGTAAGTCCGGAATTCCCGAAAATATATGAAGAACTGAAAAAAAGGAATATTTTATTTGTGCCTGCAAGCGGAAGACAGATGCTGGGAATTACAAAATATTTCGGAGATATCGAAAGCGAAATGGCCTTCATTGCAGAGAACGGAGGTTACGTGATCTATAAGAACAAAGAACTTTTTGCAGACAAGCTGGATCCGAAATATATTGCAGAAATTATTACGGCGATCCGCACTATTCCTGGAGCTACTGCAGTTTTGTCCGGAAAGAAAAAAGCGTATTATGAAACAGATAATCAGGGTTTTATCGATTATATTTCGCAGTTTTATACGAATAATGAAAGGAGAGAGGACCTGACGGAACCGGTCGATGACAGTATTTTCAAGATTGCTGTTTATCATGCGGAAGGTTCGGAAATAAATCTTTATCCTGCTCTGAAAGAATTTGAGAAATATCATCTTGAAGTCGTAGTTTCCGGGCAATATTGGCTGGATATTATGAATAAAAATATCAATAAGGGGGTTGCTTTGGAAAAATTACAAAAAGCATTGAATATTACTCCACAGCAGACCATGGCTTTTGGTGATTATATGAATGATATTCAAATGCTTGAAAATTCAAAATATTCTTATGCCATGCAAAATGCGCATCCGTCGGTAAAAAAAATAGCGAGCTTTGAAGCCTGTTCAAATGATAATTTTGGCGTTTTAAAAACCATTAAGGATTATTTAAAGATCAATTAAATATAATGTATATCGATATCAAACCTTCAGATTTTTAATTTGAAGGTTTTTATTTTGGCACATTTGTGTCAGATACAATCTTTTTTTCTCTTGCAACTTTGTGGTATAAATAAAATATACTGCAATGAAAAATATAGTACTAATACTCGGTCACCCCTCCAAAGAATCCTTTTCCAATGCATTGCTCGAAGCCTATAAAAAAGGAGCGGAAAGCAAAGGAGCAACTGTTGAAACAATTTATATCTCAGATCTGGATTTTAATCTTAACCTTGCAGACGGCTACAAAAAAACTGAGTTCGTGAACCTTGAGGATGATTTGGTTAAATCCCAGGAACTCATCAAATGGGCGGATCATGTCGTGATTGCTTATCCCAACTGGTGGGGTTTTATGCCGGCAATTACCAAAGGTTTTATCGACAGGATTTTGCTTCCTGATTTTGCATTCAGACACCATTCCGGAAAAATTTTCCCGGAGAAATTACTGAAAGGAAAAAGTATGCGTCTTCTGGTAACCATGGATACCCCGAAATGGTGGTTTTATCTTATTTACCGTGCTTCCCAATATCAGATTCTAAAGAATATTGTCTTTGGCTATGTGGGTTTTGACCCGATAAAATTTTCGACTTTTGGTTTTATAAGAAAATCAACCGATAAGCAAAGACAGAAATGGCTTAAGAAAGTAATAAATCTTGGTGAAAAGTTTCAATAGATTCTGTGTGATTTCGCTCACACGTTTTTAGTGATATGAGTCCTTCTCGTAAGGCTATACACAGCACTAACTTTGTCTCAACAAAAAAGAAATATTTAATTAAAAATAAAGAAATTATGGAAACTAATATTTTTGAAAAAGCACAAATAGGATTTTTATCATTAAAAAATCGTATCTCAATGGCTCCGATGACAAGAGCGAGAAATGCAGACGGGATTCCGAACGAAGAAAATGCACTTTACTACGCCCAACGTTCAGGAGCCGGACTTATCATTACGGAAGGAACAGCAATTTCTGAAACGGCAAAAGGAGTTTTACATATTCCGGGTCTGTATACAAAAGAACAAAGGGAAGTTTGGAACAAAGTAACAAAAGCCGTCCATGAAAAAGGCAGTTTGATTTTTACTCAGCTTTGGCATGTGGGGAGAGTTTCTCATACTTCTAATCAGCCGAATGGTATCGCTCCGGTTGGGGCATCAGATCTTCAGGCATCAAATTCTTATGCTTGGGGATATGATGAAAACGGCAAAGAAGGATTTGTAATTGCGTCCAAACCCAGAGCGCTTTCTACAGAAGAGGTGAAAGGTGTTATCAATGATTTTGTAATGGCTGCAAAAAATGCAATGGAAGCCGGCTTTGATGGGGTAGAACTGCATGGAGCCAACGGATATTTAATTGAACAGTTTTTAAACCCGTTCATTAATAATCGCTCCGACGAGTATGGTGGAAGTATTGAAAACCGTTCCAGGTTTTTACTGGAAACTTTAGATGCTGTCATTGAGGTAGTCGGAAGTACCAAAGTAGGGGTAAGGCTGACTCCTTACGGAGGATTGAATGAGCTTCCACATTATGATGAAATTGAAAAAACCTACCAATATTTAGCCCGTGAAATAGAAAAAAGAAATATTGCATACATTCATCTGATGGATCAGAAGTCCAAAGGCAGCCATGCTCTACCGGAGGGTTTCTTAGAACGCTTCAGATCTTGGTATGACGGAGTGATTATTCTTGCTGGAAGTATGGATAGAAAAAAGGCTGAAGAATTGATTAACGCGGGAACGATTGATATTGCCGGCTTTGGGGAACCGTTTATCTCAAATCCTGACTTGGTAGAACGTCTGCAGAATAACTGGGAGCTGACTCCTCCTAACCGTGATCTGCACTATGGTTTGGGTTCTCACGGATATACAGACTGGAAAACTTATAGAGAAATTTTAAGTGAAGAAAGTGTGAATGTTTAAACAGACTTAATAAGTCCTTTGGAAATTTCTGAAGGACTTATCTTTTCCCATGATTCGTTAAAAACGGTTTAGAAGAATAATTAATTATAAAATTCACCAATAATTGAAAAATTTATTTTAATTTTATACATGGGAAAAGTTTCTGAAAATTGTGCCACTCGATAAAGAAAATATTGTCTCAGAATATCACTGTATTGATATTTTCAGAAACGGTTAAATAAAAAATTTAATTAGTTAAAAATCAGCCTTAAAATCAAAGATTTTAAGGCTGATTTTTAGTTCAAAGACATTACAAATAATAAACAAACAATAATAAAAAATTAAACATGAAACATTTTTTTAAGTACTTTTTATTTCTGTCAATGGCTGTTTTTTCTGTAGCATGTAGTTCAGATGATGATGAATTGCCGACTGAACAGAGTGAAGTAACAACCGTATTTTATAATAATGCAGACGAACTTGCTGCAACGTATGATACGGGAGGAACGGTAAGTCCAACGCTGAGAAGTCAGATTTACGATTTGTACAAACGGGGGAAATGGAGTGAACTAGAAGCGCTTTTCACAAGCAGTAACCTGAACGGAGGATGGCCGCCTGCCAACGGAGGATTTAATATTGTCGATGATGTATCGTTCACGATGGGCCAAAAATACGACCGATACAGTGGCGCTGTCGGAACATACAGCGGAACCGGAGCTCCGACTTTGGGGGGAAGTTTCACAAGCCCGATTATCAATGGGTATGTGTATACTTTTACGCAAAGAGCATTGAATAAGCCTGAAAACACTTATGATTTTTATTATGAAATCGAGGTATTAAATAATTTATTAACTTTCAAAGGGCAAACTGCAGATATTATTCCGTGGTTCAATCAGGCGGGAAGAGGAAAGCAGACCATGTGGAAAATTCCGATCGATCCGGCAACAGGTTATCAGAAAACATGGAATAAACTGGCTCAGGAAGGGTATATCAAAGTGACGATCAAGAAAAATCCTAGCGGAAATTATCCGGGAGCTGTAGGGGTGGTTATTCAGCAATAATTATTTCAGATGTATCCAATATCAAAAAAAATAAACATAGGGAAAACGGCGACGGTGCTGAAAAATACTTTCAGTAATGATGAAATCGGTCAGTCTGCTGAGGTGAAATTCATTTGCTGTAACTGCAACCACGAAAATATAGTGAAAATTACACCCTATGAATCTGGATTTCCGTTTTTTCAGATCTATTATGAAGATAAAATAGTTTCTAAAAACGAATTAATAAAAAAAGGAATTGCCGCGGAAACCAATAAAAATCTTTTGCATTTCGGGGAATTAACCGTCAATAACCTGCCAACTTTATATTTCAGAATCGATTGTAACTCCTGTCATGCAAAATACGTATGTGTATTCAGCTATGGAGAAAAGCAGCCAGGATTAATAGTGCTTACGGTCTCAGGTGTCTGGGAATATAAAGAAACGGAGTAGTATTTTTAATTAATTCTAAAAAGCGGCGGCTTCAAATCAAAGATTTGAAGCCGCCGCTTTTTTAACTCCATCTTATGGTTTTCCGTAAAAAATATCAGGTAAAATGAAGTATTATTGAGGCTTAAAATTTAAACCAAGAAACATGGAAATTCTACTAATCATTATTTTCTTTGTCCTGATGCTCTATGCGTTCAGCAAATCAGGAACAGCAAAAAAGGAGCTTTTACAGAAAGAGGCAAAGATTACTGACCTTAATCGCGAAATTCATCAGTTAAAAACAGAAATATCCAATCTGAATTCGGATAAAAGGTCTTTACATGACAAAATTCAGAGGCTGAGAACCGATTTATCCAATCTTCAAATGGATAAGAGAGCGGTGGATCAAAAAAATATTCAGCTAAAAAATCAAAACGATGCATTAAGCAAATATCAGGATATTATTAATATTCAGGTAGAATGTGAATATCTTTTAAAAAAAGCAGAAAGAGACAGTGTAAAACTAAAGGAAAGAGCTCAGCAGGAATTGGATCATGCCCAATTGCAGGCAAAAGAATCCCGAAGAATCACTAGAGAGTATACTGAGAAAAGAACCAAAGAGGTGGAATTATTATATGAAAATGCAGTAAGAGAATCCCAAAGAATCATAGATCATGCGGAAACCAAGGCAGAATCCATCGGTGGGGATGCTTATAGAAGCCTAAGAGAAGCCAATGAAATTGCAGATAGAATTAAAGCTATGAAAAATGTAATTGAAGGCTACGGAAACGAATATATCATTCCAACTTATACATTGCTGGATGAATTGGCTGAAGATTTTGCACATAAGGAAGCAGGTGAAAACCTTAAAAAACTTCGTCAGAATAATAAATTGATGATTACAAGCAGGCAGGCAGGAATCTGCGAATATATGGATGAATACCGAAGAAATATCGCCATAGATTTTGTCATTGATGCTTACAACGGAAAGGTAGAAACCATTTTATCTTCTGTGAAAAAAGATAATTACGGTATTCTGAAACAGAAAATGGACGATGCTTTTCAGTTGGTGAATTTTAATGGAGAAGCATTCCGAAAAGCAAGGATATCTGCTGTTTATCATGAAGCACGTCTGGAAGAATTAAAATGGGCGGTGGTCGCACAGGAATTAAAGTCGCAGGAGCAAGAAGAGCAAAGGCAGATCAGGGAACAGATTCGTGAAGAAGAAAAAGCAAGAAGGGAATACGAAAAAGCCATCAAAGATGCAGAAAAAGAAGAGCTGACGTTAAAACGGTTAATCGAAAAAGCCGAATCTCAGGTGGCCAGAGCAAACGAAGAACAGAAATTGTTGTTCCAGCAGCAATTGCAAGAATTACAAAATAAACTCATAGTTGCAGAAGAGAAAAATCAAAGAGCTATTTCGATGGCACAGCAAACCAAATCAGGAAATGTATATATTATTTCAAACATCGGATCTTTTGGTGAAAATGTTTACAAAATCGGGATGACAAGACGTCTGGAACCTTTGGACAGGGTTCGGGAATTAGGCGATGCCAGTGTACCGTTTGAATTTGATGTTCATGCGATGATCTACTCCGATGATGCTCCGGCACTGGAACGCCAGCTTCATAAAAAATTTCTGAAAAGCCAACTGAATAAAATTAATCCGAGAAAAGAGTTTTTCAGATTGGGAATTAATGAAATCAAAAATCATATTGATGATATCGGAATTACCTGCAAATGGACATTGGCGGCAGAAGCAAAACAATACCGGGAGACCTTGAAATTGGAAGAAGAAATGAAAACAAACAAGCAGCTTGAGCAGGAATGGGAGCAATATCAGGAAGAAGCGGATCCTGTAACATTGGAGGAGGTAATGATTGAAGAATAAATTTTAGAATAAAATCTTTTTTCAAATTTAAAAATTTGTTTAAACTAATTTTAAATTTAACCACAAAAGGCACAAAAGATATTTATACCATTATTATTAGATAATAAAAGCTCTCAAAAGAATAAAAATCAAAGATTTTTTAAAACTTATGTGTTCTTTTCATCAGTTTAATCATAAACTTTAAACACATTATCTAGATCTTTTGTGACTTTTGTGGTTAAATAAAAAGTATAAACAAGTTTCAAATTAACTGTTAAATAAGACCAGTCACGACCTAAAAAATTGTGGCTTTTTTGTATTAAAGAATCGGAGAAATTTATTCAGCTTTTAAAATGACTGCTTCACGGTTGAGGTAGTCCGTTTAGGCTATTTATTGATTGAATTGCTTTCTGTGCGAGCATACTTTTGCATCATAAATTTTAAAAAATAACAACAATTAAATTAAAAAGTATGAAAACAGCAGGTAATCACAAAACAAGATTAGTAACCGGAATTTTAGCATTGATGGCCGTTTCCGGATTTGCACAGAATTCAAACCAAAATACAAAATCAGACGATATAAAACCATTTCATGTCAGCGTTTCAAACGAGGCGTTAAAAGATCTTAAGCACAGAATTACTATGACAAGATGGCCTTCAAAAGAAACCGTTACCGATCAGTCTCAGGGAGTGAAATTAGATCAGATCCAGGGGCTTGTAAAATATTGGGCAACAAATTACGATTGGCATAAAGCGGAAGCAAAACTCAATTCATTTCCTCAGTTTACAACCAATATTGATGGTTTAAATATTCATTTTATTCATGTCCGTTCGAAACATAAAAATGCAATGCCCTTAATCATTACCCACGGCTGGCCGGGATCTGTTTTTGAAATGATAAAAGCAATCGATCCGCTTACCAATCCTACGAAATATGGTGGAAAAGCGGAGGATGCATTCGATGTGGTTATCCCTTCCATGCCGGGCTACGGTTTCTCAGAAAAACCTGTACAAACAGGCTGGGGAGTCGAGAAAATGGGAAAGGCGTGGGATGTTCTGATGAAACGTTTGGGATATCATCACTACGTTTCTCAGGGTGGAGACTGGGGAGCAGTGGTGGCTGATGCCATGGGACGTCAGGCTCCGGAAGGCTTATTAGGAATTCATGTCAACATGCCGGCAACGGTTCCTTCGAAAGTGGCAGATATTTTAAAATCTGGTGGTACAGCTCCGGAAAACTTATCAGCAAAAGAAAAAGCAGCCTTCAATTCTCTGAATAAATTATATACAAAAGGAGGCGGATACGCAGGAATGATGGTAACCCGTCCGCAGACTTTAGGGTATGGTCTTACGGATTCTCCCGTGGCTTTGGCTGCATTTTTCTTAGATAAGTTTAATGAGTGGACTGATAGCGGAGGCAATGCCGAGAAATCTTTAACCAAAGATGAAATGCTGGATGACATCACATTGTATTGGCTTACCAACACAGGAAATTCTTCGGCACAGCTGTATTGGGAAAACAATAATAACAACTTCAATGTGGTAGAGCAGAGAACGCAGGAAATTAGAGTACCTGTTGCAATAACGGTATTTCCCGGAGAAATTTATCAGGCTCCGAAATCTTGGGCTGAAAAAGCTTATCCTACTTTAAATTATTTTAACGAAGTACAAAAAGGCGGTCACTTTGCTTCATGGGAGGAGCCTCAACTGTTTGCGGAAGAACTTCGTGCAGCTTTCAGACCATTAAGAAAATAGCAGAAATAGATAAAGCAAAAACCACAACCGTACAGTTGTGGTTTTTAATGAAAAATATATTACTATTAAGATTCGGTGTGTATTAATCCATAATTCATTGCAGTCGGCTCTTTACCGAACAGGCATGAAAAAATATTCTGAAATTCATGAATGTATTTACATCGGATAGAATTTCCATAAATTTTTAAACCGTCAACAATTTTTCTTGAATCCAAATCTATATCGTATTTAATAAACGGTTCCGGTCTTTCATATCGTATACGCTGCTCAGAGCTGTATGTTCTTGAAAATCCGAATTTTTCAAGCCATTCTTCCGTAATGTGTATCGGCTTTATAGCTTTCGCCGGAACTGAAAAGCTGTGTACGTCATTTTCAATTTTTACAAAATAATCTTTTTCATTATCCTGGAATATTTCAGTAATATTATAAATATGATTTCTGTATTCCACTAAATTTTTAATTTTTAGATCTGCAACGTTCATAATATTTTGTGTGTGTTAAGTTATTATTCTAAAATGAGTGAATGTTTGGTAAATAAAGAATTACAAATACCATGCCTTATGTATTGAATAATATTTGAATTTTGTATTAATAAAACTGGCAAAAATCATATTAAATATTATCTTTCCTTTTGCTGGTGCTGTTTAAAGCGAATCTGTTAAAATTTACACAAAGTTAAATATGTGGTACTTGTGTGGTATTTTATCTTTTCCTGTTTTTATTTAATCTAATTTTAGTGACATATAAATTATTTTAGTGCTTTTAGAAAAATAATTTTGAAGCAGAACGATTTTAATAATTTGGGTTTATGTGTATATTTAAATCTGAAAACAAAACTCTCAATGATCGAAAACTTTCCTTTCTATTTATCTCTTGTTATTGCCATTGTCCTGCTGATCATGCTGGCCAATAAGATAAAAGTGGCTTACCCGGTATTGCTTGTCATCGCCGGTCTGCTCATCAGTTTTATTCCGGATATTCCTGTGATAAGGATAGACCCGGAGCTAATTTTTATCATATTTCTTCCGCCTTTGCTGTATGAAGCTGCGTGGGCAATTTCATGGAAAGAGCTTTGGAAATGGAGGAGGATCATAGGAAGCTTTGCATTTGTAGTCGTATTTCTCACAGCTACAACAGTAGCTTTTGTGGCGAATCATTTTATTCCCGGTTTTTCTCTTGCACTGGGTTTTTTATTAGGTGGGATCGTTTCGCCTCCTGATGCGGTGAGTGCTGGTGCGATTTTAAAATTTGTAAAAGTTCCGAAAAGAATGTCATCAATTTTAGAAGGTGAAAGTCTGCTGAATGACGCTTCTTCATTAATTATTTTCAGATTTGCCATGATTGCGGTGGCAACAGGACAATTTATCTGGCACGATGCGGTGCTGAGTTTTTCATGGATGCTGATTGGCGGGATTGGGATCGGACTTCTGATTGGCTGGCTTTTTATGAAAGGTCAGAAAATCCTTCCTACAGATGCAAATATGGATACCATTCTTACGATTGTTGCGCCTTATCTCATGTATATCGCTGCGGAGGAGACTCACAGCTCGGGAGTTTTGGCTGTTGTAAGCGGAGGTCTGCTTTTATCCAATAACCGCCACAATTTTCTCAGTACATCTTCTCGACTCAGAGGAATAAATGTATGGGAAAGTCTGGCTTTTGTGCTGAATGGATTGGTTTTCATTCTCATCGGTCTCGATCTTCCCGAAATTACATCCGGTCTTGAAGGCGTAAGTGTTTCAGCAGCCATAGGATATGGTTTGTTAATTACTCTTGTTTTAGTAATTGTAAGGATTTTATCGGCTTATGGAGCAGTAGTCATTACGCTCATTGCAAGAAATTTCATTACTGTTGCAGATACAAGAAATCCGGGCTTTAAAATTCCTGGAATTCTGGGTTGGACAGGAATGCGCGGCGTAGTTTCGCTGGCTGCGGCATTGTCAATTCCTGTAAAGCTGCACGAAGGTGGACCGGATTTTCCACAGAGAAATCTGGTGCTGTTCATTACTTTTATTGTTATTCTTACCACTTTGGTGGTTCAGGGGCTTACTTTGCCTTATCTGATTAAAAAAATAAATATGCCGTCGTACGATGACCATCTGCCAGATGATGAAGCAGAAGACCTGATCCGGCAGGAAATGGCGAAGCTTACTTTAGACCACATGAAGATTAACCATGCTGAACTTTTAGAGAAAAGTCCTTTTCTTCAGCAGATTCATGAAAAATGGCGTGGAAAAATTAAAGGGGAATCCGATATTAAGCTTTCCCCCGAGATCAAAACGGCGTATCTTGATGTGCTTAATGTGCAGAGAGCCTGGCTTATAGCACAGAATCATGACGAAAAGCAGCATTTCGATGAAGATATTATCCGCAGGCATCTCCTGAAAATTGATCTGGAGGAAGAAAGACTTCTACTGATTCATTAAAAATGTAAGGACCTTTTGCAGGTATTCATCTTCTTTTACCACTTTATTGTAAGATTGTCTGGCATAAACCGGTGAAAGCTCATAGTTTTCAGGCTTAGAGTTGATGTCTTCATTTTCAATGTATTGATTCAAATGGTGGGTGTATTCTTTAATCAGTTTATTAATGGTTTTTCTTTTGATCTTGCACAACGTATTATTCTTTATCTTTTGTAAAGAATTTAGAATGAAAGATTTATCCCCGTGGAAATTGATGGTATTTTTTACATACGAAAGGTTGTGGTTATCCTGTAGTATAGAATGGTCATCTTCAAAAATCATGATCGTAAAGGTTTTTTGGTGAATGCGAAATGGTGAATGACTTAATAATATGATAATCTGAGATCACTTGACGGGAATCGAAAAGGACTTTCTGAGTACCTTGATCAGGCTGTCCTGTGAAGATGTAAAGTGCGTAGTCATAATTATGTATTTTAAGTGGCTGGTGTACCAGATATTCAGTATCAATCCTCGGTCTGGTATAATTTGCTTAATTCAAATATCTAACCAAATTCTATATTTTTTTTAAATGTATTGAAAAATTGTAATAAAAAGCTGTAAAAATGTAATATTTAACTTAAAAACTTATTATCATTATTAATTTTGTGGTATCCCTTTAGTATTTTTAGATAAATAATATTTCGTTTGCATAGAAAAAAAATCTATCTTTGTCGTAATAATTCTATTTATAGTGAATTTGTTTCTGTTGAAATATATTCCTGTTGATCGAATATTACAGATAACTTTTTACGCAAACTTGAAGAAAAAGATTACAACGATACATTCTAAAAGGACAAATGCAAAAGGCTGAAACGAAGCGTTCCCATAAAAGCTTTCAGCCTTTTTTATTACATCATTTAAGTTTAATTATTTAATAAATAAAAAACCTCTCCATTAAAGAGAGGTACATCAGCAGTATATAATTATTTGTTGTTTTCAAGCCATTTCAGTCGGCGTTCATCCGGTAAATGTTTTACTTTAAAGTTTTCAAAAGTGGCGGTAAAGCCGTTACCATCAGGACAGGCTGCCATTAAACCGACCATCACCGGAGAATTGTCCTGAAGATGGGCATTTCGCATCATGATATAGTTTTTATCATCAAAAGAATAAAAAACTTCCACCGCGTCTAACCTTCTCACTGCCTTTATCCATATTTCAGACGGAATTTTTTCTAAAGTAATAACGCTCCAGTCGCTTGTTTTATGGGTAACCACCGTACTCAGGTTGTATTTCCCGTCTACAAATTCAATTCCAGCTTTAATATAATTTTCCTTATCAATTCTCAGCATAAGACCCATTTGGTCGAATCTTGCCTTATAATTTCCGGTAATCTTTACTTTAGCTTCAAATTCCCCTCCGTAAATATTGTATAAAAACGGAGCATCATCAACGGTAAAACCATAATGTGAAATCCTCCAATAGTCACTTTGCGGCGTTACAGACATAGATAAAGTATTGTTTTTGATTTCCCATTTTTCGGGTTCGTTAAACCATGTCATTTTCTCTAAAGTCTGCGCAGTATTCTTCTGAAAAACGAATAACGTGCATACAACTAAAAATATTCTCTTCATGCTGTCTTTTGGGGTTATCTTTGTGAATTATTCTTATTTTAGCAAATGTAAAATTAAAACAGATCTCCATCCAATACTTATAAATAACCATTTTTATGGAAATTGTGCATACGCTTAACAAAACGCTGCTCAAAAAAGATCATGGGCGAAAATGTCTTCTGGATATAGAGGTATACAAAAATATCGCATTGGGGTATGTAAAAACCGAACATTGTCTGGCAGTTTTAAGCGATATGCAGTACAATAAAAGTTTTATCTTCTCATCAAAGACTGCGGTAGAGTTGGGCTTATATTTTAATGAAAATCCAGCAGTAATTGATTCAATTTGGGAAGAGGAGATTCTGAAGAAAATACATCCTGATGATAAAATAAAAAAATATATTCATGAGCTTCGGTTTTTTGAGCTGCTGGAAACCATGAAACCTGAAGATCGTTCGGATTTCAGTGTTTTATCAAGACTACGCATGAAAGGGAAGGGAGATACTTACAAATTCGTAAAACACAGGATGTTTTATTTCTATTCGCCGGAAAATACAAAGCTTAGGTTTGCGCTTTGTTTGTATAATATAGATTTGGGGCCATCCGTTAAGAACTCAGAATTTTTAATCGTAAATTCGGTAAAAGGCAAGATAATTTCGGAGGATGAGCTTGTTTACAAAAATATTCTCACCAAAAGGGAACTGGAGGTTTTGAAGTACATCGGAGAAGGTTTTATCAGTAAAGAAATTGCAGGTTTACTTTCTATAAGCATTAATACGGTGAACCGCCACCGCCAGAATATTCTCGAAAAGCTTAAGGTGAAGAATTCAATTATGGCCGTTGCTGAAAATCTAGCTCATAAAACAATATCTCAGGAAAGTGATTAATTGGCTAATTTTTAATACGTTACATATTTCTCTAATTACTATTTTATTCTTAATATTTATTCTAAATTATGAATATGCTTGCTAATTATGATAATTTAATAAAAATATTTTATACATATTAATTTTTGTTAATAAATAAGCATGAAAATTATTTAAAATAATCCTATATTTGTTTAAACATAAAACAGCTAACAAATTAAGGATGGACATTAACTTTTCAACAGCGACTTTCAAGGATTTTGAAAATATTCCGGGGTTCGATATGATGCAGCGTGCAGATATCTATTACGATTTTATCGAATATATGAAGACCAACGGACACCGTTACAGACTACAAAATAACACAGGTTGCAGCTCTGTAATGAATATAGGCGAAGACGACGCCATAAAGGAAATGGTAAGCTTCGTTACCAGCGATTATTTAGGGCTTACCCAGCACCCGAAAGTAAAGCAGGCAGCAATAGAAGGAATTAAGGAATTTGGTGCAGGTTCTGCGGCAACACCGCTTATCGGAGGATATTATTCTTATCATAACGAACTTGAAACAAAAATTGCTTCGTTTTTCGGTCGTTCTAAAGATGAAGCGGTAACATTTACAACAGGATATACGGCAAACAGTGCCACTTTACAGATTCTTCTTCAGAAAGAAGATATTGCTATTATTGACATGGCGGTGCATGCAAGTGTTTATGAAGGATGTATTCTTACCAACAGAAAAACATTCCCTCATAATGATTTAGAGGCTTTGGAACATATTCTGAAAACTTCTGAACAGCAATACCGTACAAAATTAGTCGTTATCGACGGAGTGTATTCTCAGGATGGAGATACAGCACCTATTGAGGAAATTTACAATTTAGTAAAGAAATACAATGCTTACCTGATGATTGATGATGTGCACGGGGTAGGTATTTTGGGGAAAACAGGAAGAGGAACTATTGAAGATACAGGTTTATTAGATAAGATCGATATTATCACGGGAACTTTCAGTAAAACATTTGGTAATGTTGGCGGGTATGTAATTGCTAATAAAACACTTACCAATTTTATCAGATTCCAATCCCGTCAGCAGATCTTTTCGGCTACGATACCTCCGGGAACGGCTGCCGGAACAATTAAGGCAATCGATTTAATTGATGAAGAGCCGCAATTAAGAACAAAACTATGGGAGAATATCAACTATTTTAAGAAAGGGTTGGATGATATGGGATTGGAAACAGGAACTACATGTTCTGCAGTTGTCCCTGTGAAGATAGGAGATCCCCATATTACAATGGATGTAGGTAAAATGCTTTTGGATAGAGGGGTTTATACAAACCCGATTATGTATCCTGCTGTAGCGAGAAAAGATGCGAGAATCAGAATGAGTGTAACGGCATCTCATGAAATAGAACATCTTGATAAAACGCTTAATGCATTTGATGATATCAATAAAAAGTTGCATATTGCAAAAAAATAATAAAACAAATGCCAAGAAAAGTTGTACAGGGCCCGATTAGGGACAAAGAAAAAACAAAACAAAAACTGCTGGCAGCAGTTGGTAAAATTTTAAGAACAAAAGGTTATTCTGGTCTGAAAGTGAGTAAAATTGCTGCAGTAGCCGGTTTCGATAAAAAGCTTATCTATGAGTATTTCGGGAGTACCGAAAAACTCATAGACGAGTATATCAGATCGCAGGATTATTGGAGCAAAACCAATGAAGAAAATCTTCATGTCGATATTTCGGACGGAGGAAAAGAACTTTCAAAGGTGGCCATTCTTAACCAGTTTGAACATATCAAGAAAAATAAAGAGCTTCAGAAAATCATACTTTGGGGGCTTTCAGAAAGCAAACCTATTCTGAAGAAAGTGGCAGACGAAAGAGAAGAAATGGGAGAGCAGTTGTTTACGCACATCGTAGACCCTCATTTCAAAGACCAGTCAATGAGATATCGTGCCATTGCTGCACTTTTGGTTTCGGGAGCTTATTATCTTAATCTTTATACGGCATACAACGCAAGTGTATTCTGTGGTATCGACCTTAAGAGTGAAGAAGGCAGAAAAGAAATTGAGAAAGCAATTACCGAGATTATTGATTTTGCTTACGAAGAAAAATAAAGATGAAAAAAAGTTTTCCTATTTGACCCAAATAAGTTTTGTTGATAATTTGAAAACTTTTCATTTTTAAATTAGAACTATATTTCTTACTTTTGGCCAATGGAAAATTTTATTGTATCTGCTCGTAAGTATCGTCCTCAGGAGTTTGACACTGTTGTTGGGCAATCGCACATTACAGATACTTTAGAACATGCTATTGGTGAAAACCAATTGGCACAGGCTCTTCTTTTTTGTGGCCCTCGAGGAGTGGGGAAAACCACTTGCGCCAGAATCCTGGCCAGAAAGATCAACGAAAAGGACGGTTCTGTATCAGAAGATGGTTTTGCCTATAATATCTACGAGCTGGATGCCGCATCAAACAATTCGGTTGATGATATCCGCGAATTGATAGATCAGGTTCGTTTTGCACCTCAGGTCGGTAAATACAAAGTGTATATTATCGATGAGGTTCACATGCTGTCTTCTGCTGCTTTCAATGCATTCCTTAAGACATTGGAAGAACCGCCGGCTCATGCCATTTTCATATTGGCAACCACGGAAAAGCATAAGATTATTCCTACCATTTTATCGCGTTGTCAGATTTACGATTTCAAAAGAATTGTTATTGAAGATATTCAGGCACATCTTAGAACGATTGCTCAGAAAGAAAATATTCAGTATGAAGATGACGCTTTATATTTAATTGCCCAAAAGGCGGATGGTGCACTAAGAGACGCACTTTCTATTTTCGACAGGCTTTCTACATTCTCTCAGAAGAATATTACCTTAGCCAAAGCAGCTGAAGTCTTAAATATTCTGGATTATGATCAGTATTTAAAAATTGTAGATTTAGCCAAAGAAAATAAAATTCCCGATGTGCTTTTTGCATTTAATGAAATTGTGAAAAAAGGATTTGATCCTCATATTTTTATCGCCGGCTTAGGGAATCATTTCCGGGATTTAATGATGGCTCAAAATGCTTCTACCATTGATCTGATTGAAGTAGGGGAACAGACAAAGGCCAAATTTGTAGAACAGGCACAAAAATGGAATCCCCAACAGTTAATTGATGCCATTGAAATCTGTAACCATGCAGATATCAATTATAAAAATTCTAAAAATCCTAGACTTACGGTAGAAATTGCTTTAATGCAATTGGCTTCTTTGACGGCTAATTCAGACGTTGCTAAAAAAAAAAGTTTATAATTCTGGCTCCGTTTCTCATTGAGAAGCAGGAAATAAAATCAGCGGAAAAATCTCAGCAGGTAAAAGCGAAAGTTGAAGATAAGCAGCCTGTTAGCGTTACGGCGCCTCAGGAAGTTGAAGTCAAAAAAACGACTAAGCCATTATCTAAGCAAGCCATATCTTCTGGTTTCAGCATCAATTCTTTTTTAAATAAAGAAGAAAAGACCGAAAAGGAAGAAGTCGTTGCCGTAAAAACAGAAAACCTCCCCCAACATCATTTTACCGATACCGATCTTCAAGCGGAATGGAATCTTCTGCTGAAGCAGCTTCAGAAAAAAGATACCTTTGTTTTTAATGCCATTAAAACGTTTAAATTAAGCAAATCTGCAGAAAATCAGATCACTGTTTCCTATCCTTCAGATTCAGCTAAAATTGAATTTGATAAGGTCAGCAGGGAGTTTTTTAATCATTTTAAAACAAAAGTTCACAATTTTTCCATCGAGATTGAATATAAAAGAGACTTCGAAAGCCTGAAGGTGGAAGTAATGACCAAAAGGAAAATCTTTGAAAAATTCATTGAAAAAAATCCTTTATTAAAAGATCTTGATGATCTCATGAGATTTGATTTAACTTAAATATTTACAGAACTAAAGCTTTAAATTCATACTGACTGAATATAACCTGAGGTAATGGATGTCTGGAATTTTCAAGATCTCTTTTTATTTCTGAGTTAAAAATAATTTAATTCAAAACCTTGTATTTAAATAAATTTTATATATTTGTCAAATATTTGTACAAAAAATCATTTTTTGACAATTTATAGATTAATATAGAAAAGCTAGAAATAGACATCTACAGGTGGAAAACTTATTAAAGCCATACACGTCTACTTTTGCACCCGCTCAATTCTTTAGCGGTTTTTTTGGCTTTTCCTTTTCTTATTTTAGAAATTTCAGAACGTATTATCGATTTTATTATTGGTATTGCTAGTATAAATTTCTTTCCAAAAAATTTTAGGAATTATAGATTTCGTCTTATTTCCTGATCCTTAAAAAAATTTTAACGGCCATTTTTTCGAAAGAATTATAAAGTAACTTTATAATGCAATTGCTATTGAGGTATATAAACAAAAAATTTGAATAAAAATAATTAATGATATGGATTTAAAAGATCTGAAAAACGAATGGATTAAAGAGTTTCAGCAGCCTATGATGATTGCGGGACCATGCAGTGCTGAAAGTGAAGTGCAAATGTTGGAAACGGCAAAAAGGATTAAGGAAAGCAATGCAAATGTATCAGTTTTTCGTGCTGGAATCTGGAAACCGCGTACAAAACCGAACGGGTTTGAAGGAGTAGGAGTTATCGGTCTAAACTGGCTGAAAAAAGTAAAGGAAGAGTACGGTTTTAAAACAGCAACGGAAGTAGCTAATGCTCACCACGTTTTTGCAGCTCTGGAAGCAGATGTAGATATTCTTTGGATCGGAGCGCGCTCCACAGTAAACCCTTTTACCGTTCAGGAAATTGCCATGGCGCTGAGAGGAACAGAGAAAACAGTTCTGGTTAAAAATCCGGTAAATCCCGATTTGGCGTTATGGATCGGTGCATTGGAAAGGCTTTTAGGGCAGGGGATTACCAATTTAGGGGTAATTCACAGAGGATTTTCTACGTACCAGAAAACGAAATACAGAAACAATCCCAACTGGCAGATTGCTTTAGATTTCAAGAGTCAGTTTCCTAATATCCCGATGCTGATTGATCCTTCGCATATCTGTGGAAACAGAACAGGTTTGGCGGACATTACCCAGGAAGCATTAAATGTGGGCTACCAGGGCGCAATTATCGAATCTCATTCTAATCCTGATGAAGCATGGAGCGATTCTGCTCAGCAGATTACACCGGAAGTTTTGGCGGAATTAATCGGGAATTTAAAGGTAAGAAATTCCGGATTGGCAGGGTTTGAAGAGGACATGGGAAGACACAGAACTTTGATTTCCGATCTCGATTTTCAACTGATCGAGTTGTTGGCTCAAAGGATGAAGATTTCCGAAAAAATTGGTAAGCTGAAAAAAGAGAATGATATTGCGATTTTTCAGCCTGAACGTTGGAAAGAAATTACAGAATATGCCAATCAGAAGGCTGTAGAAACAGGAATGTCTCAGGAATTCATTGAAAAGGTTTTCAAAGCTATTCATGAGGAATCTATTGAAGTTCAGAACAGTATTATGATTGATAGATAATTAAGTGGGAGCGTTGTAGAGCTTGAGAGTTTTAGTGTAATAGTAAATGAATTTTTATAATACCCTAAAACTCTCATGCACTAAAACTCTAATACCCCAATAGCCTTCAAACCTGATCTGAATTCCTTATATTTGCACCAGCTTAATATATGAAAGGAAAAATCATTAAATCTACAGGAAGTTGGTATCAGGTTTTGGAAACAGAAACCGGAAAAATTTTCGAAGCCAGAATTCGCGGAAAATTTAAATTAATTAAAACCAGATTAACCAATCCGCTTGCTGTAGGAGATTTCGTAGAATTTCAGTTAGAACAGGATGATATTGCCTGGATCACAAAAATTGAACCGCGCAGAAATTATCTGATCAGAAAATCTGTAAACCTTTCAAAAGAAGCGCACATTATTGCTTCTAATATTGATTTGGCTTGCTTTATTTTTACCTTAAAACATCCGGAAACTTCACTGGGCTTTCTTGACCGGTTTTTGGCATGTTGCGAAGCATACAATATTGCTCCGTTAATTCTATTCAATAAAATCGATGTTTTACATGAAGACGAAATCGAGATTGTAAAAGATATCGAATTTCTTTACAATGAAATAGGATATCAATCTTTGGAAATTTCTTCCTATTCAAGACTTAATTTAGATCAGTTACAGGGTATCCTTAAAGACAAAACGTCAGTATTTTTCGGGCATTCCGGCTGTGGAAAATCTACTTTAGTCAACGCATTACAACCCGGGCTGAATTTAAAGACCTCCGAAATTTCGGATACCCATTTAAAAGGGAAACATACCACAACATTCGCCCAGATGCACTTTTGGGATTTTGGCGGTAACGTAATTGATACACCGGGAGTCCGTGAATTTGCGATGATAGATATTGAGAAAGAAGAAGTGCAGCATTATTTTCCTGAAATTTTCAAAAAGCGGGAAGAATGCAAATATCACAATTGTCTTCACATCAATGAGCCGAAATGTGCGGTAATTGATGGGTTAGAAACCGGAGAAATTCAGCATTCGAGATATTCCACCTATATTAAATTAATGGAAGAGGCGGAAGAAGCCAATCAAAAATAATTTCTTTTAATTTTTATACTTAAAAAACTCAATTAAATTTTTATTGAGTGTGACAGAGTATGAATAATCTTTAAAACTGGAGATCATTGTGACCAGAATTTAATATTACGTTCAAAAGATAAAATTTTGTTTTTATTTAATTTTATAGAAGCTGTAAAATTTAAACAAGAGTTTAATTATTTAATAATCTTTGGGTTAGGTACAGAATTTGGGGAATATGGAAAATAAAAAACCCAGCCGAAGCTGGGTAAAAACTAATAACCATGAAAACTCAAATTAAACATGAGAATCGTAATAGTATAAACAATTACTGTGCCAAAGTTTAATTCATAATTTCTTAATAAAAGTTATTTTTTTGTTAAAATTATTTTAAAATAAAAATCAAAATATTTTTTTGTATTTTTGCGCCATTAAAAAAATATACATTTATGTCTAACATTACATTCACTATGATTAAGCCTGATGCAGTTGCAGACGGACATATCGGTGCTATATTAGGAAAGATTTCAGAAGGAGGTTTCAAAATCAAGGCGTTGAAGTTAACTCAGCTTACTGTGGCTGATGCTAAAAAATTCTATGAAGTACACGCTGAAAGACCTTTCTACGGAGAATTAGTTGAATTTATGAGCTCTGGCCCAATTGTAGCTGCTGTTCTTGAAAAAGATAATGCTGTTGAAGATTTCAGAACGTTAATTGGTTCTACCAATCCTGCTGAAGCTGCAGAAGGTACCATCAGAAAAATGTTTGCGAGAAGCATCGGAGAAAATGCTGTTCATGGTTCAGATTCTGACGAAAATGCTTTAATTGAAGCTCAGTTCCATTTTTCAGGAAGAGAAATTTTCTAAGAAAAATTGATATCAAAATATAAGATCCGGAGAATATATTCTTCGGATTTTTGTTTTAAGGACATGAATAATTCTTATATGTTGTATGGGCAAGTTGAAGTATTAAGCATGTTTACACTTTTTATTTAACCACAAAAGACACAAAAGATTTAGATAATTTGTTTAAAGTTTATCATTAAACTGACAAAAGGAGCACATAAGTTTTAAAAAATCTTTGATTTTTATCCTTTTGAGAGCTCTTATTATCTAATAATAGCTGGAAGAATATCTTTTGTGACTTTTGTGGTTGAATTTAAATTAGTTTAAACAAACTTATTTAATAAAAATTAAGCATAGGTAGAAATACTGGTATAAAAATACCGTGTTTTTACGGATGTTTTGTATCTGTTTTTTTGCTCATCTTTACATCATCATAAGAGAAAGAAAATTTAAAGCATTCAAGTCTTAAACTAATAACCATTAAAGCTTAAATTTCATTGAAAAAGGCAACTCACTGAGTTGCCTTTTTTAGATATTTTAAAAGAGATTAAATTTTTAAAAGCTCTATCGTTCTCTCCGGATTTTCTGCTGAAAAAACTGCATTTCCTGCTACTAAGACATCGGCTCCTGCTTCGAACAGCTTTGCTGCATTGTCTAAATTTACTCCTCCGTCAATCTCAATCAATGCAGTAGAATTATTGCTTAAGATCATGTCTTTTGTTTCTGCAATTTTTTTGTAAGTATTCTCAATGAATTTTTGTCCTCCGAATCCCGGATTTACACTCATCAATAATACCAGATCTACATCAGCAATGATATCTTCCAGCATTAAAACCGGTGTGGAAGGGTTTAATACAACTCCTGCCTTAGCCCCCAAACTTTGAATATGGTGAATCGTTCTGTGAAGATGAGTACATGCTTCATAATGAATAGAGATCAGATCTGCGCCATGATTAACAAATTCGTCAACATATTTTTCAGGTTCAACAATCATTAAATGCACATCCACAAATTTTTTAGCATGCTGCTGTACCGTTTTCATCACGGGAAAACCGAACGAAATATTAGGAACAAATCTGCCGTCCATTACATCTACATGGATCCAGTCTGCCTGAGAATTGTTCAGCATTTCAATGTCTCTTTGAAGATTCCCGAAATCTGCGGCTAAAAGAGAAGGAGCTATAAGCTTTGTTTTCATTTTTACTTGTCTGTTTTACTTCTGTTAATGATATTTAAGTTTCATTTCCGGCTGTATTTTCAGAAGCGTTTCGTAGATAAGTTTAATCACATTTCCTACATCTTCTTTAGAAACCATTTCCACAGTGGTATGCATGTAACGCAATGGCAAAGAGATTAATGCACTTGGAACCCCGCCATTTGAGTGAGCAAAGGCATCGGTATCGGTACCTGTTGCACGGCTTGCCGCAGCTCTCTGGAAAGGAATTTTCTTTGTTTTTGCGGTATCGATAATTAATTCTCTGATGGTATGATGGATACTCGGTGCAAAGAAAACTACCGGTCCGTCGCCACATTTTTGATCTCCCTCTTTTTTCTTTTCGATCATAGGGGTTGTAGTGTCGTGGGTAACGTCTGTTACGATGGCGATATTTGGTTTAATGGTATCTGCGATCATGTCAGCACCGTATAATCCTACTTCTTCCTGAACAGAATTTGTGATATAAAGCCCAAATGGAATTGTTTTTTTATTTTCTTTTAAAAGTCTTGCAACTTCTGCAATCATAAATCCGCCGATTCTGTTGTCTAAAGCTCGGCAGACAAAATAACGTTCGTTCATTTCAAAGAACTCATCAGGATACGTAATCATACATCCTACATAAATTCCCATGTCTTCAACTTCTTTTTTGGAGGTAGCACCACAATCGATGAAGATATTTTCAATTTTTGGAGTTGGCTCATTTTGGTTAGCTCTGGTATGAATCGCCGGCCATCCGAAAACACCTTTTATAATTCCTTTCTCGCCATGAATATGAACCACTTTTGAAGGAGCAATTGTCTGATCTGAACCTCCGTTTCTGATGACGTAGATTAAACCATCATCCGTAATGTAATTGACATACCAGGAAATCTCATCAGCATGGGCTTCAATCACTACTTTAAATTCCGCCTCCGGATTGATTATCCCATAGCATGTTCCGTAATGGTCCACTTCAATCTTATCTACATACGGTTTGATATAATCCATCCATATTTTTTGGCCTTCATGCTCATAACCAGTTGGAGATGATGTGTTTAAATATTTCTCTAAAAATTTTAATGATTTCTTTTCAAATTTCATAAAAAGGAATGATTTTTGCGTTCAATTTTTGTTCTAATAGGTGTAAAAATAATGAAATTTAGTAAGATTGTTTGTCTTTTTCTTTTCTTTTTGGGGGTGTCGACGTTCGGACAGAAGGATTCTGTGGTAGCGGTCCCTT
Source organism: Chryseobacterium arachidis (assembly GCF_900129245.1). GTDB lineage: Bacteria > Bacteroidota > Bacteroidia > Flavobacteriales > Weeksellaceae > Chryseobacterium > Chryseobacterium arachidis. The sequence goes on along the minus strand of NZ_FQUT01000008.1, from coordinate 81,667 downwards.
TAAGCCAGTATCCCCAGGAATTATTGAAAACTGATGAATTCGGAAAAAAATATTACTATGATGAAAGGCAGAAGATGAGGGTATATGAAATTAATGGTGAAACTGTAATTGTTATGGATGAACTGGTTTTAGTAAACAAACCCAAATTCAATAATCAGTTAGACAGAAATTACTATTTTTTTCTTAACAAAAAATTGTACAGAGTATATCCGTTATTTACCACTGCTTTGCAGCAATACAGGGATATCCAGGCAGAGATGAACAATCTGGACAGCAAGGCAAAAAGAAAATATATAAGAGACAGACAGAATATTCTGGCCGACCAATATGAAAAGCAATTGCGTGATCTAACGACAACTGAAGGCCAGATTTTTGCAAAATTAATGAACAGGGCAACCGGAAAAAATGTATATGAAATTATTAAGGAACTGAGAGGCGGCTGGGTTGCTTTCTGGTGGAATGTAAAAGGAAAAGTGGCTGATATCGATCTTAAAGAAAAATATGATCCGCATGCCAACAGAACCGATGAATATTTAGAATCACTGCTGCAGTCCAACTGGAATTCGGGTTATTTGCAGCCTTATCCCGGAGCAAAAGATTTTAAAGTGTACAAATAATAAATAAACTTTTATAAAAAATTCCTGTAAGTTTTACAGGAATTTTTCTTTTAATTTATCGAAAACAATTTTGTCTATTGGTAACGGAAACGGATTGTCGGATCTGTCGATATCAATCCATTCTGCTTTTTCAATGCAGGGGTCGAGGATTAAAAAATCTTCTTCATTCACAATGTTTACGAGATAATATATAGTAAGCAGTTGCTCGTTCTCTCTGAAACGGGATACCAGAAAATCCTCCTGAGTATAAAAATGTTCTGCTACTTCTACTTTTACATTTAGTTCTTCATCAAATTCACGATGAAGGCAATCTATTACCCCTTCGCCATATTCCAGTCCGCCGCCAGGAAATTTCATCAAAGGTTCACCGGCATATTCTTCAAACAGAGTCAGTACCTTTTTATCTTTTACAGCACATGCATAGACCCTAATGTTGATCTTATCTATCATATATAATAATTTGTAAAGCTAAAGTAGGAAAAATTTGCTGGATGAGGGAAGCCGGAAGCTTGAAGTTTTAGAAAAGCTGGATGAGGGAAGCTGGGAGCTTGAGGCTTACTACTAACAACTGCTTAGAGTTATGAAATTTTAAATCTATATTATATTAAAGAATAAAACTCAAAGTCTCACAGATAATAAAACAGTTAGTAGTAAAAACTTCCATCTCCCATCCTCAAGCTTCCATCCTATAATTTAATCGCATTAATCATCTCCCTTTTTCCCGGAGGTCCCTGCTTTTTCTCTACTTTAAAATTCAAGTCCTGAAGAATTCTTCTTACGCTGCCTTTTGAGGAGTAGGTTGTTAAAAGTCCGTTAACTGCCATTTTGTCGGAAACCATTTCAAACAGGGGTTTTTCCCAAAGATCGGGTTGTACTCTTGCGCCAAAACAATCAAAATAAACCAGGTTGATTTTAGGTAAGTCTATGTTTTTCAGGTCGAAGAAGTCACATTTAATCTTTTTTAAATGGAAATTACTAATGATTTCTACTGAATTTTCCCACTCTGCCAGATGAATTTTTTGATAAATATTTTTGAATTCCGGGTTATCGAAAAGATCGAAATATGCCAAATCGTTCATTTCTGATTCATTTATCGGATATTTTTCCAGAGTAAAATAGTTGATGATATGATTTTTGTCAGTTTTTAAATATTCATTAATTGTTACCAAAACATTCAAACCTGTTCCAAAACCGAGTTCTAAAATATTAATTTCGTAATCATTTATTAGATTTAGTCCATTTTTAATAAACACGTGTTCGGCTTCTTGTAGTGCACCATGGTGTGAATGATAGTTTTCATTTAAATCGTTGATAAACAATGTTTTGCTTCCGTCATTAGTGGTCTTAATTTCTCTTTTCAAGCTATTTTTTGACAAATTTACTCTAAAATTTTTATATTTAGAAAATTATGTTAAATTTGTAGAACCTCATAAAAAATTTTAGAAATGATAATTCAAAAAACTGAAAACTCTCGAATTTCTACATTCGACCCAAACAATTTTTCATTCGGAAATACTTTTATCGATCACATGATCATTTGCGAGTATGAAGATGGGAAATGGGGTGATGTAAAATTAGTTCCTTATGGTCCTTTAGCATTTACGCCTGCAATGATGGGGGTAAACTACGGACAAGCTTGTTTTGAAGGGATGAAAGCCTATAAAGACAAAGACGGACAGGTTTTCCTTTTCAGGCCTGAAAAGAATTTTGAACGTATCAATAAATCGGCGAAGCGTTTGGCTATGCCGGAAGTAACTGAAGAAATATTCTTAGAAGGACTAAAAGCACTGGTGGATATAGACAGAGACTGGATTCCTCAGGGAGAAGGGATGTCCTTGTATATCAGACCATTGATATTCGCTACGGAAGAAGCGTTGAAAGCGAGAGTAGCTAATAAATATATGTTTGCCATCGTAGCAACTCCTGCAAAAATGTATTACACAGAGCCGGTTTCTGTAAAAATCTCTGATCATTATTCAAGAGCGGCAAGCGGAGGAGTAGGTTCTGCAAAAGCGGCAGGAAATTACGCAGCTTCTTTCTACCCGACTCAGTTGGCGATCGAAGAAGGATATGAGCAGATTATCTGGACAGATGATGCGACTCACGAATATTTCGAAGAAAGTGGAACAATGAACGTTTTCGTAAGAATCAACGATACCATTTATACGCCACCGACCTCTGAGAAAATCCTTGACGGTGTTACCAGAGACAGCTTTATTCAATTGGCTAAAAAGAGAGGAATTGAAGTAAAAGTAGAGCCCATTAAAGTAACCGATGTTGTAGAAGCTCAGAAAAACGGAACTTTGAAAGAAGTTTGGGGAGTAGGGACAGCGGTTGTAACGACTGTTTTCCAGGCTTTGGGTTACAACGGTGAGAAATTGGAATTACCAAGATTATCAGACGAAGAAAGCTTCGCTGTAATATTGAAAAATGATTTGGTGGATCTTCAGACAAACCTTTCGGAAGATCCATTCGGATGGAGAGTTTTGGTAGATCACGTACTGGAAACGGTTTAATTTTAAACTTAAAATAATAGAAAGTCGGGAATTTTTCTCGACTTTTTTGTTTTAAACTAATCTTGTTTCTGTCATTCTGAACGGAACAAAGTAGAGTGAAGAATCTCTAATAAAGATTATTGAGATTCTTCCTTCGCCAGAATGACAAACTATCTGAAGATTTTCAAATGTTAAAATTTTTAATTTAATAAATTCGTCAAGTTTTGTAATTGATTCCTGAAATGTGTATTTTCGCAAAAGTTTATGAAAAAAATACTCTTCATCTCGGTTTTAAGTTTAGTGAGCTGCAGCAAAAATGCGCAGACTCATCCTCCTGTAGGAGGTGTTTTGAGTAAGAATGATCTTGAAGTTTCCAAAAACAGGATGAAGAACCTTAATACCCAGGAGAGGATGCTCATGCAGGAATGGATTAATAATCAGCCTGTGAAGTATTATCCTACTCAGCTTAATTATTGGGTAAATACACAAGGTTTCGATCAGAGACAGAGAAGACAGGACAATACGCTGATTTCTTATTCTTATGATCTTTATGACTTCGATCAGACGAAAATCTATGATGAACCGATTGAAAGAAGAGATGCCAAATTCGGACATTTTGATGAATTAAAAGCTGTAGAAGATGCTCTGCGTTTTATACATGATGGTGAGGAAGTTACGCTTTTGGTTCCGTCTTCTCTGGCGTATGGAACGTATGGAGATGAGAAAAAAATAGATAATGATATCCCATTAATCATAAAATTAAAAGCATTATAATCAATGAAATTGTTTAACAAGAATATAATTCTGGCGGCGGCAAGTATTTCGCTGATGAGTTGTACACCAATTTATAAAAAAATGAACGTAGACAAAGAAACTTACGAAGGTCTAAATGACGGACTGTATGCGAATCTTCAGACGACAAAAGGTAATTTGATCGTAAAATTCGAGGATAAAAAAGCGCCTGTAACTGTAGCCAATTTTATTGGTCTTGCAGAAGGTAAAATCGACAACAAAGCAAAAGCTAAAGGAGTTCCTTATTATGACGGAACGATTTTCCACAGAGTAATCAAAGATTTCATGATCCAGGGAGGTGATCCTCAGGGAACGGGAATGGGAGATCCTGGATATAAGTTTGAGGACGAAAAAAACGACCTTAAGCATACAGGAAAAGGAATCCTTTCTATGGCGAATTCAGGACCCAATACAAACGGTTCTCAGTTCTTCATTACAGAAGTAGCTACTCCTTGGTTAGACGGAAGACACACGATCTTCGGAAAAGTGGTAAAAGGTGAGGAGGTAATTGATGCCATTGCAAACGTAGAAAAAGGAGCTCAGGATAAACCTAAAACAGATATCGTTTTAGAAAAAGTGTCTGTATTCAGCAAAGGTGACGAGTATAAAAACTACGATCCGGCAAAAACTTTCACGGAAGGAAAAGCTAAGATCGCAGAAAATAACAAAATCGCTATTGCTAAGGAAGAAGCAGACAAAAAGAAAAAAGAAGAAGAGTTCGCTGCTAATCAATTGAAAATGGTTGAAGATCTAAAAGCAGGAATGCAGAAAACTGAATCTGGTCTTTACTATAAAATCACAAAAACAGCTGACGGTAAAGCTCCAAAGTCTGGTGATAACGTTTCTGTACATTATGCAGGAAAATTGGTAGACGGAACAGAATTCGATTCTTCTTTCAAGAGAAATGAGCCAATCGAAATTCCTATCGGAATGGGCAGAGTAATCAAAGGTTGGGACGAAGGGATCCTTTTATTAAAAGAAGGTGAAACTGCTACTTTACTAATTCCGCCGGCAATGGGTTACGGAGAAAGAGGTGCAGGAGGAGTGATTCCGCCAAATGCATGGTTGGTTTTCGATGTTGAGCTTGTAAAAGTAAAATAATCTGAACTTAAAATATGTAAAGCCGTCCGAAAGGATGGCTTTTTTGTTGAATAAGTTTTGTAACGATTGTATTAAATCTTTCGACAGATTCAAGAAAAAAATCCATCGTCACTTCGAGTAACGGAATGAAATGGAGTGTATCGGGAAGTTCATTAAAAAGATTTCAATACAATTTACCTTCCCTTTACTTCGAAAAACCACCCGAATTGACATGAATACAGATTAATATTAACATTATGAAAACCAAATCATTTTTATTTCTGTTTGTTTTGTTGTCGTTTCTGTCTTTTGCGCAGACAAAAGCAAATTCTGATGATGTAGCCATCAAAAAAAATCTGACGTATTTTGTCAATACTATTAAAACCAAAAAGATTGATCAATCGGTCAACTGTATCTATCCGAAATTATTTACAGTTATCTCAAAAGATCAGATGACCCAGATTCTGAATATGACTTACAATAATCCATTCATCAAAATTGATATACAGAATCTGCAGTTTGGAAATATCGAAAAACCTGAATTGATTAACGGCGAATATTTCTCCATCGCCAATTATTTTCTAAAATTAAAATGCAATGTCGGTGCCCTGAGCGACGATATGAAAAAGAAGGCAAACAGTGCTTTGATGAATAAATACGGTAAAAATAATGTGAAATATTTAGCGAATGAAAATGCGTATGTCATCAGTGCGAATATGAGAGCCTGCGCCGTTTCCAAAGACAGAAAATACTGGAAATTTGTGATTGTTGAAAAGGAGTATAAATCTCAGTTATTAAAAGTTTTGCCGAAGAAAGTTCTGGATAAAATTTAGAAGTTGAGTTGAGATATTGAAAGCTGTCCGATGGGATGGCTTTTTGATTTTTAATACGGAAAAATAGATTTCTAAAATTTATTGTGGATGATGATTCTTGGGAAGAATAAAGAAAAACCTTATTTTCGTGTAAAATAAGCCCATGAAAAAACTCCTATACTCACTCTTCTTATTTTCAACGATTACAATTTCTGCGCAATCTAAAAAGTTTTTCACAAAAGGAGAAGCAAAACTTCAGCATCCTGTAGAGAAAATCAATCTGAGATTTGAGAATAATCTGCCGTTTGTGAAGGTGAGTATTAATGGTAAATTCTATAATTTTCTGTTCGACTCCGGTGCGCCGACTGTGATTTCTCATGCGATCTACAACGAACTGAATCTTAGCAAAAAGTACAAAAGATCAGTCAGCGATTCTAACGATAAAGTTCAGCAGCAGATCTTTACCGAACTTCCTGAAATGATCGTTGATGAAGTGATTTTTAAAAATATTGGAGCTGTTGTTCTGGATCTTAATTCAGCGGAGCTGGGTTGTCTGAAAGTCGACGGAATCATAGGGGCCAATCAGATGGCAAAACTGTTTTGGAGAGTCAATTATGCTGAAAATTCTTTAGAAGCAACAAACGACTTATCGCTTTTCGATTTGAAAGATTATTCCACGATCATCCCGTTTGATCCGAAACCTCAGAAAACTCCAATGGTAAAAACCCGCCTTTTTGACAAAGACATAGACTTTACTTTTGATACAGGCTTTTCCGGAAGGTTTGAAATTTCAGACACGAAGTTTGATGCTAAAAAGGCACGAAAAGTAATAGAAACATTCGGAACACGCTCAACAGGTGCATTTGGAGTGGCAAAACCAACTACGGCATCCATTTTCAAAACTGATGTATTGACTTTGGGAAATGGTATTTTTCGGGACGAGATAATTTCTACAAGCATTTCAGACCTGCTCGGAAACGAATTTTTAAAAGATTTCTCATTCATATTTGACTGGAAAAATAATAAAATCTATCTTAAGCCAATAAAAATCAACCCTCCCAAGCTTGAATCCTTTGGTTTTACATACCGTTTTATAGATCGAAAACCGGTTGTTGCTTTTGTTTTTCAACAGCAGGATTTCCCTCTGAAAATAGGAGATTCTATCATCAGTATCAATGAGATTATGCTGGACAATTTGGATGACGATTCGGTTTGTCATTATTCGATCAACAGAATTGAAAAAAATCTGAAGGCCATTACTATTAAAATAAAAAGAGACGGAAAAATTCTTGATTTTAAGATGGAAAAGAAGGAATATTTAAACTGATTTTGGTTTTACAGAACGGTTTTTATTGGAACTATTTAGAAGATTTTCTTAAGTGTTTCGCGTAAACATATCTTGTAATATTACCGAAATTTAAATACACGTTTCGCTTTATAAAAACATTTTCGATGTTCTTAAAAAAACTTGAACCTCTTAAATTTCTTAATGATTAAAAATAAAAAAACCGCCTTTAAAAAGCGGTTTCCTATATTACCAATTCTTGTCAATCATATAAATAATCTGAGTTAAAGTACTTGCGCCCAGAAGCAGTTCTCTTCGGTTCACCTTTTCAAAAGTATCTTCTTCCGTGTGGTGAATATCGAAATACCTTTGCGAATCAGGAACCAGTTCTGCGGTCGGAACGCCCATATCATGAAGCGGGTAAAGATCTGTTCCGGAATAGGTGCCTGTAAAATCGTAAACGCCGTAAGGTAAAAACAGTTTTGCCCAACTTTGGATCTGTCTTCTTTTTTCATCATCCATTTCTAGGGAAATCCCTCTTGGGGTAAAGCCTCCTGCATCCGTTTCTATTGCAAAAAGATGTTCTTCATTATTCTCTTTGGCTGTTTTTCCGTACTGAACACCACCTTTCACTCCATTTTCCTCATTCGCAAAACAGACTACCCGGATGGTATGGTTATTTTTAATTCCCAATTTTTTGAATGTTCTCAGTACTTCAATACTTTGGACAATTCCGGCTCCGTCGTCATGTGCGCCCTCACCAACATCCCAGGAATCCAGATGTCCGCCAACAACGATCACACTTTTGTCTTTTTTACCGGTGATCTCTCCAATCACAGAATGTGATAATTTTTCACCTTTCATTCCGCAATTGGAATTGAGTTTGGCGGTAACTTTTTGTGATTGTAAAAGTTCTGCCAATTCATCAGCCGTGGTATTTCCGATGGCAACGGCAGGAATTTTTTTATCGTCGCTGTAACGCATTGCTCCCGTATGAGGAACATTGTCGAAAGCCGAAGAAAGCGAACGGATAATCGCAAACTTTCCTCCTTTTTTGGCAGTTAACGAAGCGGCTGTCGTTCTGTACTTTGCGGCATCGCTGTACCCTTTGAAAGTCTCTATATAAGACTGACTGAAAGGGTAGTTGAAGAAAACGATTTTATCCTTTACCTGATCAGCAGAAAGTTTGTCATAGTCTTCCATCGATTTTACCATGATGATTTCCCCTGAAACATCTTTCCCGCCTGTACCTTCAGAATTTCCCAGAGAAAGCATTTTTAAGCTTTTCCATTTTCCGTTGGAGGTCTGAATCTGCAAAGATTCTTTACCTCTTACCCAAACAGGAATCATCACTTCCTGAAGCCACACTTTATCGGCTCCGGCATTACGAAGTTTCTGTTCTGCCCATTTTACGGATTTTTCATAAGCCTCGGAACCGCTTAAACGGTGACCAATATTTTTAGTTAAATCTCTTAATTCTGTATATCCTTTTCCGTTATTTAATATTTCCGTAGAAATTTTTGCAAACTGTATAGAATCTTCCTGGCTCTGACCAAAAACCGCCAGATTCAGAAGTAATAATGATGTTCCTAATATCTTTTTCATTTACCAATTTTTATCAATCATAAATATCATCTGTGTCATCGCAACCGCACCCAGAAGAAGCTCTCTTTTATTAACCTTATCAAAAGTGTCTTCTACCGAATGATGATAATCGAAATATCTTTGAGTGTCTACTACCAGCTCAGCCAAAGGAATATCAAGTTTTTTCAACGGAGAAATATCCTGAATGGCTTCTGTCTGTTCAAAATCGTAAACGCCGTAAGGAAGGAAATAATTTTTCCATTCGAAAACCTGCCTTCTTCTTTGTGGAGACATGTCTAAAGAAAATCCTCTCGGCGAATAGCCTCCGGCATCTGTTCCTAAAGCAAAAATATGTTTTTCATCTTTCTTTTTCACGTAAGCGGCGTACATTTCGCGACCCTGTCCACCGTTTTCACTGTTGGCATACAAAACCACCCTGATGGTATGATTATTTTCATAGCCTAATGCTTTAAGCGTTCTCAGTACTTCAATACATTGTACCACTCCGGTTCCGTCGTCAATTGCACCTTCACCAAAATCCCAGGAATCCAGCTGGGCCCCTAAAACAATCACTTTAGAATCTTTTTTACCCGGAATTTCCGCAATAATATTCGGATTGGTGGTATCGCCTTTGGATTCGGCAGTCATATTAAGCTTGGCGGTAACTTTTTGCTTTTGTAATAGTTTTTCAAGTTCATCAGCAGATTTTACCCCAATCGATAATGCAGGAATTCTTACCTTATCATCCGGTTCATAATACACCATTTTTGCATGCGGAGTATCATCATTAGCCGTCGTTAATGATCTTATAATTAATGCTTTTGCCCCTGTTTTAGCAATAACAGAAGCAGAAATAAGCTTGGATTTTGCCGTCAGTAAATAAGAATCGCTGGTATTGAAGATTTTCGGATCCATCGGAACATTTACAAAGACAATTTTATCTTTCAGTTGCCCGATAGCCATGGCATTCAGTTCGGATGTACTGCTGATTAAAACGATTTCGCCTACAAGATCTTTTCCGCCCGTTCCTTCAGAATTGCCGAAGGATAGCATTTTAATACTTTTCCAGTCTCCGTTTCCTGTTTTTATCTGTAAAGATTCTCTTCCCCTGATCCATATCGGCGCTTTGGCTTCCTGCCTCCAGATCATTGGGATATCAATGTTTTTAAGCTTTTTTTCTGCCCATTCTACGGCCTTTGTATACCCAGGAGTTGCGCTGAATCGCGAGCCGACATTTTTTGTCAGTTCTCCAAGGTTGTTGTAGGCAGTTCCGTTCACCATGATTTCGTCTGAAATCTTCTTAAACTCTTCGTGATAATTAAATTTTGCCGTAACTGCAGTTCTCTTTCCCGGGCTTTTTTGTGGTTTTTTCTGAGAAAATAAAAATCCACCCCAAAAGAGTGGAATTATAATGAAGATTTTTTTCATTTTTATTTACCTTTCTTTTTCCGTTGCTAAAAGTAGGGAAAAATTAGTAATTTACTAAGGTTTCATATCGTACATTAACAGTGCTGTAACCAATTTAGGTTCAATGAATGTACATTTTGGAGGCATGCTCAGCTTAAGATCAGAAATTTTAATCATATCATTAAAACTTACCGGATAAATACCGAATCCTGCTTTACCTTCTCCGTTATCTATTTTTTCTTTTAACTGATTAATTCCCTGTATATTAGAAGTGCCTTTTACGTAAGAAATCTTTTCAGAGCTGTCCGGATCTTCAATTTTTAAAATATCCTTGAAAACATATTTATCCAACAGATGGTGATCAAGATTATCCAAAGACATTTCCGGGGAACGCAGGTCGTGCTTTACGTGAAGAGAGTAAAACTTACCATCCATATACATCGAAATGTGGAATTTCTGAGACGGGTAGTAGGCAGTTTCTCCTTTTTCGTGAATCAGGAAATATTTTTCCAGTTCCTTCAGGAATTCTTCATTTGACAAACCGTTGATATCCGCTACGATCCTGTTATAATCGTGAATTTTAATAGATTGGTTAGAAACAATAAAGCTGTAGACAAAGTTGTAAAGCTCCGTACCGTTATGTCTCTTGTTTTTATCTTTCTGACGCTTTGCATTCAATGCGGTAGAACCAATTCTGTGGTGTCCGTCGGCAATGTAAAAAGAATCTATCTGATCGATAACTTCCTTGAACTGCTGTAATTTCAGACGGTTGTCGATTCTCCAGATTTTATGTCTGATCCCGATCGTATCTACATGATTGAAAATAGGAACATTTTTCTCCTCATGGTTCATCAGCAATTCAATCTTAGAATTGGCAGGATAAGTAAGCAAAACAGGTTCTGCCTGAAGATTTACTTTCTCAAGATAATGAGCCAGCTTTTCCTTTTTCTGAGGAATCGTACTCTCATGTCTTTTGATCTTGCCACTCCAAAAATCTTCAATACTAGCCAGTCCTAAAAGGCCTCTGAAAACCTGTTTATTGGGATATATCTGCTCATAAAGATAATAGGCAGAACTGTCCTGAACGAGTTTTTTCTCTTCCATCAGCTCTTCGAATGTAGACCGGATTTTTCTTAAATTCCTGTCTATATCTTTAGATTTACTTACAACATACGGCTTGATCATATTGATGTAAGTATCTTCAACTTGAGCTTTTTCCGCGATCTCTTCCTGGGTAAAATTATCCAGCGGATGAGTAGGGAAGGTGCTCTCATGATCTTTATGAGGTCTTATTCCACGAAATGGTTTAAAAATAGGCATATTTACTGTATAGTTTCTTTTATCTTAATAATTTGTTCTGCAAGTTCGATTCCGATTTTTTCCTGAGCATCCACCGTATTTCCACCGATATGAGGGGAAAGCGACAGGGCAGGGTTCATCAGCAAAAGTACTTCAGGATTCGGTTCTTTTTCAAAAACATCCAGTGCGGCTCCCGCTACTTTTCCAGACTCAATAAAATCTACCAGAGCCACTTCATTCATCACACCACCTCTTGCAGTATTTACAATATAGACTCCATCCTTCATTTTTTCAAACTGAGGTGTGTCTATGATGTATTCATTCGTTTTCGGAGTATTGATGCTGATAAAATCTGAATCTTTTAGGAAAGCATCCATATCATTGGTAGAAGTGATCTCAAAATCCAGAGACTGTCCGTCGAAAAATTCTAAGGTTAGTGTTTTTGTTTTGGGTTTTCTTGTCAGAACTTTTACCTTCATTCCTAAAGAAATTCCCATTTTCAGCACTTCCTGACCGATACTTCCAAACCCGATTACTCCCAATGTTTTTCCTGAAAGCTCATAAGCATTGGCAAACGACTTTTTCATTGCGTTGAAATGCGTTTCTCCCTCCAGAGGCATTAGTCTGTTGGATTCGTGAAGAAATCTTGCTAAAGAAAAGAAATGTCCGAATACCAATTCTGCAACCGACTTTGAGGATGCGGTAGGGGTATTGATGATATATTTTCCTTTTTCAATGGCATATTCAACGTCGATATTATCCATGCCGATACCGCCTCTTCCGATAATTTTCAGGTTCGGGCAGGCATCAATCAGGTCTCGTCCCACTTTCGTGGCACTTCTTACCAGGAGAACGTCTACATTATTTTCGTTGATGAAATTAATGACATGGTTTTGTGCAACTCTGTTGTCCAATACTTCAATTCCGGCATTTTTAAGTGCCAGCTCACCCGATTTCGAAATTCCGTCGTTAGCTAAAACTTTCATGGTTTTCCTTTTAATTTAAATAATCAAATAGTGAATTATTAAAAATTTAAATAGTTGCGCAAATTAAGAAAATTTAAAATAATATCCGTTAATTATTTAAATATTTGAATTTCAATATTTTAAACTATTTTATAGATTTCATGACATCTACCAGAACCTGAACACTTTCGATAGGTAAAGCATTGTATAAACTTGCTCTGTAACCACCCAGACTTCTGTGTCCGTTCAGTCCGCTGATTCCTGCAGCTTTCCATGCAGCGTCAAATTCATCTTTTTTGCTTTCATCGGTAATTTTGAAAGAGACATTCATTAATGAACGGTCTTCTTTTACACAGAACGTTTCGAATAACGGATTGCTGTCGATCTCATCGTATAAAAGTTTTGCTTTTGCTTCGTTTCTTGCTTCAGCAGCAGCAATTCCTCCATTGTTTTCTAAATGTTGTAAAGTCAGCAAAGATGCATAAACAGGGAAAACCGGCGGTGTATTATACATCGATTCCTTTGAAATATGCTGAGAATAATCCAGGATTGAGAACATATTTTCTCTTCCTGTTTTACCTAAAATTTCTTTTTTGATCACCACTAAAGTTACCCCTGCAGGTCCCATATTTTTCTGAGCGCCGGCATAGATTAAATCAAATTTCGAGAAATCAAGCTGTCGAGAGAAAATATCAGAACTCATATCGCAAACCATCAGCGTATCCACTTCCGGAAAAGATTTCATCTGAGTTCCGTAGATGGTATTATTTGATGTGCAGTGGAAATAATCGTATTCTGAACCTACCGTATAATCTTTTGGAATGAAAGAATAATTTTCTTCTTTTGAAGATCCGACAACATCAACGGTTCCTACTTTTTTTGCTTCTTTAATCGCTCCTGCCGCCCAGGTTCCTGTATCAAGGTAAGCCGCTTTTCCGCCTACTTTCATCAAATTGTAAGGAACCATCGCAAACTGAAGGCTAGCACCACCTCCTAAGTATAAAACTTCGTAATCATCTCCTAAGTTCATCAGTCTTTTTACAATCGCGCGTGCTTCATCCATTACCGCAACAAAATCTTTGCTTCTGTGCGAAATTTCAAGAAGTGACAACCCAATTCCGTTAAAATCTAAAATCGCCTGTGCTGATTTTTCGAAAACTTCCTGAGGTAAGATACATGGCCCCGCGCTAAAGTTGTGCTTTTTGCTCATATTATTTCTTTTTTTGGATTTGCTGTAAAAATTTCTCCTTACAGCTTTATTTATAGTTTCTTATTAAATTCCTGAATTTTTGTATATAAAAAACCGCCTCATGAAGAATGAGACGGCAGCTTTTATTCTCCGTGTAAGAATGCTTTTTTATTAAGCAGAGCTTCTTCAGATTCTACATGGTCCTCATCCGGAACACAGCAATCGACAGGACAAACTGCGGCACACTGAGGTTCCTCATGGAAACCTTTACACTCCGTACATTTGTCTGTAACGATGAAATATACATCATCACTTACGGGCTCCTGCGGCGAATCTGCATCAATTGTCAATCCTGATGGCATTGTTATCGTGCCTTTAAGTTCAGTACCTTCTGAAGCTTTCCAATCTACTGCTCCTTCATAAATTGCATTATTCGGACATTCCGGTTCGCACGCCCCGCAATTAATGCATTCATCAGTTATTTTAATAGCCATCGCTAATTTTTTTTAAATTTGCACAAAATTACAAAATATTCCCCAATTGTAAAGAAATTATGAATATTGAAAATCAAGTTTTAGGACTTACGAAATTAAGCAGTTATATAAAAGCGTTTTTAGCAAAAAATCCTGATGAATATAATGAAAATGATGTTGATTTTGAACTTTTGTTAAAAAGATCGGAAATTGAAAATCCATGGTTTACCATTGAAAGTCAGAAATTGGCTTTGGCGCAATGGGCAGATTTGCTGACTGAGAAAAATATTAAAAGTTGGATCAATGAATACAAGATCTCACAACTCTCAAAAAGAGTAGGGCTTATTCTTGCCGGAAATATACCATTGGTGGGCTTTCATGATGTGATTTCTGTGGTGTTGAGCAATCATATTCCGGTTATTAAACTGTCTTCGAAGGATAGATATATGATTCCCTTTCTGTTGAAAAAATGGAAAGAATTTTCAGACAATCAAATTGAATTTGAATTTGTTGAAAAACTGGAAAATTTTGATGCAGTAATCGCAACAGGAAGTAATAACACCGCAAGATATCTTGAGTATTATTTTAAAAACCAGTTGCATATCATCAGAAAAAACAGGACTTCAATTGCTGTTTTGAAAGGTGATGAAACAGATGAAGAATTGCAGTTATTAGCCAAGGATATTTTCCAGTATTTCGGGTTAGGCTGTAGGAATGTAACCCGATTATTTATTCCAGAGGATTTTGTAATCGACAGACTGTTTGAGAACTTTTTAGGTTTTCAGGAAATTATCAATCATAATAAATATGCGAATAATTATGATTACAACAGAGCGATTTATCTTTTGAATCAGGAAAAATTCTGGGATAATAATTTTGTCATGCTGAAGGAGGATGACAAATTATTCAGCCCGCTTTCTGTGATCAATTTCAGCAGATATTCTTCTTTGGATGAAGTGAAAGATTTTATCAGTGAAAATGAGGAGAATATTCAGTGTGTGGTTGCAAAACAGGAACTTGCATTGGATTCAATTGCGTTGGGAGAGGCTCAGAACCCAGGGCTCAATACATACGCAGATAATGTGGACACTATGAAATTTTTATCGGTAATATAATTCTTCGTATCTTGCTTACAATCAATCATCAAATTTAGTATGAAAAAATTATTCTTAATACTTGCGGTTTTGGCTTTTCAAATGGGATTTTCTCAGGAAAGCAAAGTGAAAATTGTTGAAAGTAAGAAAATCGAATTAACCGGTGAATTAAGCAAAGACAAAATTGATCTTTACAACCACCAGTTCTTGAAATTTGTAGCTGCTTTGAAGGCTTCGGATAAAAATGCAGTCAATGCTTTGATTTCAGATAAAGTGAAAAATATTGTTTCAGATCAGGTTATTGAAAAGCTAGTTGGAGGCATCAGTTTCGACCGGAAAACGGAAGTGTATAAATCCGGTAATCAAAAGCTGTTGGATAACGAGACTTATCCTGCTATTCAATATAAATATGAGGATGATAAACAGAATCCGCCGAGAGATATTATCACGGTTATCTTCGAGAATGACGGAAAAATTTTAGGAGTGAAACCTGAATACAGCAAATGATGTACAGGCGATACAATAGGGAGTGAAAAATTCCGTTTACCGGATATAACTAAAATAATGAAAAAAATACTTTTAATTTTCTCTGTTTTATCACTTCAGTTGTTTTTTTCACAAAAAGGGAAAGAGCCGAAAACTGAAGGCAAGAAGAATATAGTCGAAAATACAAAGCCTTCTTTAAGTTTAAGCAAAGAAGAAATAGAAATGTACAACGGAAAGTTTCTCAAATTTATTGAGGCTTTAAAAGCTTCTGACCGTAAGGCAATGGATGCCCTGTTATCTGAAAGAGCCAAAAAAATGGTTACCGATGTTGTTTATCAGAAACTTTCTGCAGATATCAATACCCAAAAAACGTTTGAAATTATTAAAACGGGTTATAAGCCATTGATTGACGGAAGCAGCTTTCCGATGATCCAGTATAAATATTCTGATGACAAAGCGGCGGAACCGAAAGAAGTTATTACGGCAGTATTTGAAGCAAGCGGGAAAATATTGGGAATTAAACCTTATAAGATCACGAAATAAAATTATTTAAACATTTTAAAAACAAAATAACTATGATGACAGATGTTTTAGTTGCGCACGCTAGAGACGTGGAAAAAGAAGAGTTTTACAAAAAAACCTATTTGCATGTTGCTTTGTCAATTCTTGCATTTATCGGGGTAGAAGCCGTACTGTTAAAGATCGTTCCGGATCAGATAATCTATGCGATGTTTGCTCAGCGATACATTTGGCTGTTGATTATCGGTGTATTTTGGCTGGCTTCGGTATTGGCTACGAAATGGTCGCTTTCATTGAGCAGGTCGACACAATATTTAGGGCTTGGATTCTATGTTTTACTGGAAGCAATTATTTTCCTTCCGTTAATTAAAATAGCGACGCTTTACGCTGGTCCGCAAGTTATTTTTCAGGCTGCAATGTTAACAATTGCCATGTTTGCAGGGATTTCTATGGTGGCTTTTACCTCAAAAAGAGATTTTTCGTTCCTTAGGAATATTATTATAATCGGAGGATTTATTTCTTTAGGATTAATCGTTGGCGGAATGCTTTTCGGATTCAATCTAGGGCTTTGGTTCTCCGTGGGAATGGTTATTTTGGCTTCTGCAACGATTTTATATCAGACCAGTAAGCTTAAGGATTCTTATGCAACCAGTCAGTATGTCGGAGCATCTTTACAGTTATTTGCTTCTATCATGCTTTTATTCTGGTATATTTTAAGCATTTTTATGAGCAGAAGAAATTAAGAAATAAAAGAAATTTTATAAACCCAAAAAATCCTGATGTGTCTTTTCATCGGGATTTTTTATTTAAAAAAATATGGGGAAACTTCGCGCGAAGTCTGTGTTTTTAAATAGTAATTTTAAGATTAAGTTATAATCTGAAATCTACTTGTCAATCGATCCTAAAACCTTTTGAGCAAATGAGTTTAAAGCGTCCTTTTCACTCATTCCGTTCTGTACATTGGCATGAACTTCCAATGCTCCGCAGATATTGGTAATTAATTCTCCGGCAACATTCATGTCTTCCTCTGTAGTTCCTCTGAACTCGGTGAAGCTTTCTAAAACTTCTAATGTTTTCTCAAGGTTTTCAGGAGTCTGATTCTGAAAAAACTGTCTGATTACAGGTAACTTCATCTTATAATTCGTTAAATAAATTAATTAAACTTTCCGCCTGGTTAGACTGAACCTGATTCACCAATTCACCATTTTTGAAGATCGCAAAAGTAGGCAGGTTGTCAACTTTTGCTAATTTTCTGCTTTCCGGTAATTTTTCTGCATCTACATAAAGGAAAGGAATGCTGTCGTTTTCAGACGCCAGTTTTTTGAATTTCGGCTTCATGATTCTGCAGTTTCCGCACCATGTAGCACCGTATTGAACGACAACTTTTTCATTATCGCTTACTATATTTTGAAGGGTATCTTCTGTTAATTCTGTATACATAATTTTAATTTGAAAATTTGGAAATTTATTAATTTGAAAATGCTTAGAGTATGTTTAAATTTATAGTCTCTCTATTTTAAGGATTTAGCAGATTAAAAACATTGAAAATAGATCTCTCAATCAGCAAAATCAGCGAGAATTATATTAAAAACTGATTGAGAAAAACTAAAAGCTAATCATATAGAATTTAAAATAATAAAACTTAAACATGCTCTTAGAAACAGAAAATGAGATAATTCTTAAGTAATCATGCGATTAATTTTCAAATTATCTCATTTTCAAATTAACACATTGTATTAGTTCTTAGCCAAATACTCAGCAGTAGAAGTTCTGTCTGCTTTCATAGCTTCTTTACCTTCTTCCCAGTTTGCAGGGCAAACTTCACCGTGCTTCTGAACGTGAGTGTAAGCGTCGATTAATCTTAAATATTCTTTTACGTTTCTACCAAGAGGCATATCGTTTACAGACTCGTGGAAGATTTTTCCAGTTTCGTCGATAAGGTAAGTCGCTCTGTAAGTTACGTTAGAACCAGTGAAAACCTCTTCACCTTCTTCATTGTATTCGAAATCCTGATCTACAATTCCTAAAATGTTTGCCAATTGTCTGTGAGTATCCGCTAAAAGTGGGTAAGTTACCCCTTCGATACCCCCGTTGTCCTTTGATACGTTCAACCAAGCGAAGTGTACCTCGTTTGTATCGCAAGAAGCACCGATTACTTTGGTGTTTCTTTTTTCAAATTCAGGTAAAGCCTCCTGGAAAGCGTGAAGCTCAGTCGGGCAAACGAAAGTGAAATCTTTCGGATACCAGAATAAGATTACTTTTTGTTGGTTTTCTGTAGCTTCCTGGAAGATGTTGATTCTAAGATCATCACCCATTTCAGACATTGCATCTACTGTTACATTCGGGAATTTTTTTCCTACTAAAGACATAATTTCCTTGTTTTTATATTAAATTTTCTGATGCAAATATAGAAATATCACATCTATCAAACAACTGTATTTTGATAAATAAAATCTATAATTGTTTTTGATTAAAAATGACGGGAATATCTTTTAAAATCGTGCTTTTCATTATATTAAATAAATATTTTTTCAACATCCATTAAGTTTCCATCTATCATAAAAAGTAAAGCCCGAGTACAAACTCAGGCTTGATTTATTATTGAAGTGAATGATAAAATCTTAACTGGCTTTCTCCAATGCTTCTTTTATTCTTCTCATCGCTTCTCTCAATTCTTCTTCTGAAGCAGCATAAGAGAATCTGATGCATTCCGGGCTTCCGAAAGAAACTCCGCCTACACAGCCTACGTGAGCATTTTCTAATAAAAACATTGCAAAATCATCAGAATCTTTAATTTCGGTTCCGTTCAGTGTTTTTCCGATATAATAAGAAATATCCGGGAAGAAATAGAAGGCCGCCTTTGGTAAAAGCACTTTGAACCCCGGGATTTCCTTCATCAGATCATATACAAGGTCTCTTCTTACTTTGAAGGCATCAATCATGTATTTATATTCTGAAGGATCTGCTTTTAAAGCTGTAATGGATGCTCTTTGTGCCACGGTATTGGCACCGCTCGTCATCTGTCCCTGTACTTTTTCGCATGCTTTTGCCAGCCATTCAGGGCAGGCAGAGTATCCGATTCTCCATCCTGTCATCGCAAACGCTTTAGACATTCCGTTGATTACGGCTGTTTGTTCGTAAACTTCAGGAAACTGTGCGATAGAAGTCGTTTTGGTTTCGTAATTAATGTATTCGTAGATTTCGTCTGAAATTACCGTTACATGAGGATATTTGGCAATAACTTTTGCAATGGATTTTAATTCGTCATACGTATAATATCCACCGGAAGGATTACAAGGCGAACTGAAAAGAACTGCCTTGGTTTTATCTGTAATTGCTTCTTCCAATTGTTCTGCCGTGATTTTAAAATCGGTAACATAAGAAGTCGGAAGCATGACAGAATTTCCGCCCATCATTTTTACCATTTCATCATAGCTTACCCAATACGGATTAGGAAGAATAACTTCATCCCCATCATTGATAATGGCTGCTAAAACATTGATGATCGCCTGTTTGGCTCCGTTTGAAACACAGATTTGCGAAGGCTTGTATTCTAAATTATTGTCTCTTTTAAGTTTGTGAGAAATAGCTTCTCTTAATTCTAAAAATCCTGGAACAGGAGAGTAGTGACTGTAGTTTTCGTTGATGGCATCAAAAGCGGCCTGTTTTATATTGTCCGGTACATCAAAATCGGGTTCGCCGAGCGTTAAACTGATGACATCTATTCCGTTAGCCTTCATTTCTCTGGCTTTATTAGACATTACAAAAGTCTGTGAGTAACCAAGTCGATTTACTCTATCTGAAAGTTTATTCATTTAATTATTTTAAATATTTTCTATTTTAACAAATATATGATAAAAACTAATTTTGGAAAATTTTTGTGGGATGTTTTTTGACGGAAAATACGTGTCTGAAGTTGGAAGTTTATATACTTTGAGATTATTTTTTATCCTAAATGTTCTTCCGGTTCCCGACTCCCAACTTCCTGCCTATTAATAATTAAGGTAAATTACTTTACAGACTTTTGTTCAGATTAAAGTTTATCACTAGTTTTGTAGTTATTCGCCAAGTTTTAAATATTAATCCTTACATCATGTATAAATTACTTTTCTTTTTCATTGTTTCTCTGGTTTCGGCTCAGAATTACCGTTTCGTTTACGAGTATAAAATGAAGCCTGATGTTAAGAAAAAAGATTCCATCGTTACCGATTATATGAATCTTGATACCAATGGCAAAAAATCGTATTTCTATAATGCAGTAAAGTATGAAAGAGATTCTCTGTATGCGATAACGAAAAGTTATAAAGATCTGCTTTCAGCCAAATCTTATGATCAAAATCTGAGCTATGTTGTAGAAAAAGATTATTCTAAAAAAGAAATGAATTTTTATGATAAATTCAAGACAGTCAATTTATCAGTTCCTGAAAATGAAACTCCGAAGTGGAAGATTGAAAAAGAGTTTTTAATAATTAATCATATCAATTGCCGGAAAGCCATGGCAGATTATAAAGGAAGAATTTGGGAAGCATGGTTCAGTAAAGATTATCCTGTGAATGATGGTCCTTACAAATTTTCAGGACTTCCTGGGCTTGTGGTAAGCTTAAAAGATTCTGAGAATAATCATATTTTCAATTTAATTCAGATTAAAAAAGTAAAAGGAATTTTTTCGCTTTTGCCAAAATCAACTAAAAAAATGACATTCGCTGAATATAAAAAAACAATGAATGGATTTACCTTCACCAATGAAGATATTCAAAGCATGAACATCAATAAACAAACAGGAAATGCTGATATTCAGTTAAAAGATGGCTTTATTGCAAGGGTGGGACTTGACGAAATGAAAAAAATAAAGAATCTGGACGAAGAAATTGCCAGGCGTTTAAGAAGAACCAACAATTATATCGAAAGAAATTAATCACAAAAGATTGTCACCCGGCAATCTTTTATTTTTTGAGATTTGAATTACGCTGATAAAAAACTTATTTTTGCCTTCTTATAATATTTCACATGTCTACAACGTTACTACTAAAATACTTTCCGGATCTTACAGAAACACAGATCGATCAGTTCAATAAATTGGAAGATTTATACAATGAATGGAACGAAAAAATCAATGTGATTTCCAGAAAAGATATGGAATCTCTGTACGAAAAGCACATTTTACACTCTTTGGGAATTGCAAAAGTGATGGAATTTGCACCGGGAACAAAAGTTTTGGATATCGGTACAGGAGGTGGTTTTCCGGGAATTCCTTTAGCGATTTTGTTTCCCGAATCTCAATTTACGCTGATCGATTCTATCGGTAAAAAAATAACAGTGGTAAAAGCAGTAGCAGAAGGAGTTGGATTAAAAAACGTGACTGCCATCCACGGGAGAGCAGAGAAATTAAAGGAAAAATTCCATTTTGTGGTAAGCAGAGCGGTTACCCAGATGCCGGAGTTCCTGAGATGGCTGAAAGGCAAATTTGAAAAAGAACAGTTTAATCCCAAACATAATGGAATTTTATATTTAAAGGGTGGAGATCTTGCCGAAGAGCTTGCCGGATTGAAATGTGAAATTTTCAGTCTTAAAAACTATTTTGATGAAGAATTTTATGATACAAAAAAAGTAGTGTATCTATCGAAAGGCAATTTTAATTCTTAATTTAACATATATAAGGAATAATTTTTGCTGAAAATTTAATAATAATAATCAAAATGTTGTACTTATGAAAAAGTTTTTCCATATTGGGTTTTCTGCATTGGCTTTAGGATTATTTTTTATTTCATGTAATGATGACGACGATTATCAAACCATAGAATCTGTAGATAAAATAAAAATCGACAGTGTAAAAATCATTAATGATACGATGGACGTTTTTAGCGTGCAGAGTATTAAGACTTATTCTACTTATCCGTCTCACTGTCAGGGGTTTTACGGCTATGATTATATTCATAACGACAACCTGAACAGAACGGTAACGGCTTATAAATACATTACCAACGGACCTTGCACAGAAAGTACTTATACAGCGGCAAGTCAGATAAATTTCAGCCCGCAGCATGCGGGAACTTATACTTTTAAATTCTGGAACGGTGATAATAACTGGATCACCAAAACAATTGTAGTTGAATAAAAGATGAAAGGGATTTTTGTAGCGTGTTTTCTGGTTTCCAATGCTTTATTTGGACAGAAAATTATTTGGAATGAAAATGTAAAATTAAACTGGAGCAATTTTAAAAGTAAGGTAAACCACAGAAGCGGCGGTAATGTAGTGGCATATACCAACTGTGGCTGGGCTTATTCTTATGTAAAATCTTCGAACCCGAAAGCTCCCATAGAAATCGAAATTCAGACTGTTTTTAATGAAGATAAATCATGGAAAGACACGAAAAGAATCAATGACTATGTTTTACTGCATGAACAGAAGCATTTTGATGTAGCGGAAGTTTTTTCAAGAAAATTAAGAAAAGAAGTGTCGGAAAAAATTAAAACAGGTGCTGATTTTGATAAATATTTTCAGGCAATTTACAACAGAATCCTTAGAGAATACCAGAATTTTCAGAAAGCTTACGATGGTGAAACAAGGAATGGCATCGTGGAGGAAAAACAATCGGAATATAATCGTATTATTGCTGAAGAGTTAGAAAATTATAAAAGCTATAAAGCATCTTGAAATTTCTAAATAAAATTGTCCACGAATTATTAGACCAAAACCCGGATTTATCTGCGTTCAATATCGTTTTGCCCGGAAAACGACCCATTGTTTTTATACGCCAGATCCTGGAAGAAAATAATTATTCAGGATTTCTTCCCAACTTTTTTACCATCGAGGAACTTATTGATAAAATAGCGGACAAACAGCCTATCAATGGAATTTCCCTGTGGCTTTTTTCGTATGATGTATATAAAAGTCTTAATCTTATTCCGAATGATGATTTTGCCGAATTTCTGAAATGGTTTCCCACATTACAAAAGGACTGGGACGATATGCTGAAATTCTCCGATAGCGATGAAGCTGTTTTGAGATACATGTTTGATGAAGAAAGAATTAAAGAATGGGCGCAGGATCTGGGTGAAGATGATAATGCCCCACGAAAAAAATTCCTCAATTTCTGGCAGAATATGAATATTTTTCTTCCCGCACTTAAAAAAAAGCTACAGGAAAAAAACTGGGCAACTTCGGGAATGATCCATGAAACAGCAAAAGCTAAAATTGATGATTATGCTAAAAACACAGAGGGAAAGTTTGTTTTTTGTGGCTTTAACGCTTTTACTCCGGTTGAGGAAAAATTGGTGAGAAGCCTTTTGCAGTGGGATAAAGGACAGTGTTTTTTTCAGGCAGATCATTATTATTTTGATGACGAAAGACAGGAAGCGGGAAAGTTTCTGAGAAACCATAAAACATGGAAGGAGTTTGATGATCACCGTGCTTTTCAGTGGATTGAGGATGATTTTAAACAGCCTAAAAATATTAAGGTATACGAAGTTTCGGGAAATATTACTCAGACAAAAATTTTACCGGAAATCTTCAAAACTATAGAAAACAAAACCTTTTCGAATACGGCTGTTGTATTGCTGGATGAAAATCTGCTTCCTGCAAGTCTTGATGTGATGTACAGTGTTCCTAATCTGAACATTACGATGGGTTTTCCTTTGAAAAATCTTTCTTTTTCAAATGCCGTAAAGCAACTTTTTTACCTTCAGAAACAGCTCGAAAAAAATAAGACTTCTTACTATTACCGTGATGTTTTCCCAATTCTTGAAGAACTTCCTAAATCTGCTGAAGATGAGTTGGTCATCAATCAGTTTAAAGCACAGGTTGAAGAGCGAAATATTGTTTATATTTCTAAAAAGCTTATGCAGGAACTTCTGGGTGAGCTCTCTTATTATCATTTGCTTCAAAAGGCAGAATCTGTCAACATTTATCTAGAATCTTTGATAGCATTCTGTAAACAGATAAAATGGCTGGAGATAGATGATATTCAGTATGAAAATGTGTCTCACTTCGAGAATGCTTTCAGGATCATCAGAAATCAATTGTCACCGTATCAGTTTGAAATTAAAATGGATACGCTGGAAATTTTGATTAATCAGCATATTAATTCAGAAAGTATTGATTTCCAAGGAGAACCTTTGCGGGGTTTGCAGATTATGGGTTTATTGGAGACTCGTCTTTTGAATTTTGAAAACGTGATTATGCTTTCCGTGAACGAAGGAAAATTACCCCTCGGAAATTCGCAGAATACCTATATTCCTTTTGATATCCGAAGATTTTTCGATCTTCATACGTTTTTGGAAAATGACAGTATTTATGCCTATCATTTTTACCGTCTCATCCAGGATACTAAAAATGTTCATTTGCTGTTCAATGCATTAAGTTCAGGGGTAAATACAGGTGAAAAAAGCAGGTTCATCACTCAGATTGAAATGGAAAGCTCTCACCAGATCGAACACCTGATTATTGAAAATTCTTCCGAGCCTATTATTACACAACCGATCGAAATTTCAAAGACAAATATTGTTCTGGAAAGACTGGAAAAGTGGAAGGAAAAAGTTTCTGCGTCACACCTTACAAGTTATCTTTATAATCCGATTGATTTTTATCTTTCCAAGATTTTGAATACCTCCGAAAGTGATGAAATTGAGGAAGAATTATCTGTTAAAAACTACGGGAATTTAGTGCATTATACACTTCAAGAAGTATATGAAGTATTAAAAGGTAAAATATTAAAGGAAAGTGATTTAAAAAATTCAATTAAAGAAATAGATCACTATATTGAAACTGCGATTGGCAAGCTAAAACACCAGCCCGAATTTTATGAAAAAGGAATGAACTTTATTCATAAAGCCATTGCCAAAAAAGTAGTGGAAAGTATCCTTAATTATGATCTGGAATTGGTAAAAAGCGGAAATAAATTAGAGATTTTAGACATTGAAAAACGCTTTGAAAATGTCGATTTTTATCTTGATGAAAAAAATAAAATTTCTTTCTTTGGATTTATTGACCGGATTGATAAGCTAAACGGAACTTTAAGAATTATTGATTATAAAACGGCAAAAATCAAAAATCTGATTGTAAAAATAGATGAAGAAAACCGTGAAGATTATTTTCATAAAAGCGACAGAAAGCAGGCACTGCAATTGTGTATTTATCAATACGTCGTTCAGAATCTCCCCGAATTTTGGGGGCTCCCGATAGAAACCGGAATCTGGAGTTTTGCCGAAGCCAAAAAAGGGGTGGTTTCTCTACAGTTTGAGAAAGGAAATATTGATGATGCGATGGCTTCCGTAAAAAGCCTGATCGAAGAAATCCTTAATCCGGATATTAATTTTATTGAAGAAATTAAAACCTATTCAAATTAATATGATCTGATGGTTTCAAATAAAATAGAAAGAGCTTGACAATATCATCAAGCTCTTTTGTATTTTTAAATTTTTAAAATTTAGAAAGCATTTATTCCTGTAATGTCAAGACCTGTAATCAACAAATGAACGTCATGAGTTCCTTCGTAAGTAATTACAGATTCAAGGTTTGCAGCGTGGCGCATCATTGGGAATTCTCCCATAATTCCCATCCCTCCAAGGATCTGACGGGATTCTCTTGCAATTTCGATCGCCATATTCACATTGTTTCTTTTCGCCATAGAAATCTGTGCAGGAGTTGCTTTGTGATCATTTTTGAGATTCCCTAATTGCAAACAAAGTAATTGAGCTTTAGTGATTTCTGTTAAAAATTCGGCTAATTTTTTCTGTTGCAACTGGTAAGAACCAATTGGTTTTCCAAACTGTTTTCTTTCTTTAGAATATTGAACAGCAGTACAATAGCAATCAATCGCCGCACCAATTACACCCCATGAAATTCCATATCTCGCTGAATTTAAACAAGATAAAGGTCCTTTCAGACCTGTAACTCCCGGAAGTAAATTTTCTTTCGGAACTTTTACATCGTTGAAAACCAATTCCCCTGTTTTTGAAGCTCTTAAGCTCCATTTATTGTGTGTTTCAGGTGTTGTAAAGCCTTCCATTCCTCTTTCAACAATCAGTCCCTGAACTTTTCCTTCTTCATTTTTTGCCCAAACTACCGCAATGTCGCAAAGCGGAGAGTTGGTGATCCACATTTTTGCCCCATTCAAAAGATAATGATCTTCCATATCTTTAAAATGAGTTTCCATAGAACCCGGATCAGAACCATGATTAGGCTCTGTAAGACCAAAAGAACCAATCATTTCCCCCGCAGCTAATTTTGGTAAGTATTTTCTTTTCTGTTCCTCAGAACCGAATTCATTAATTGGGAACATCACCAAAGAACTTTGCACAGAAGCGGCAGAACGAACAGCAGAATCTCCTCTTTCAAGTTCCTGCATAATCAAACCGTAAGAAATCTGATCGAGACCGGAACCTCCGTATTCAACAGGAATATATGGACCTAAAGCCCCAATTTGCCCCAATTCTTTCATCAGATTCGGGATATCTGTATGGTTTTGTGCTGCATGATCAATCTGTGGCATCACAAAACTTTCTACCCAATCTCTTACAGATTGGCGGATAAGTTTATGTTCTTCGGTAAGTAAGGCATCAATCCCGTAATAATCAGGAATGCTCGTAAGGGAATAATATGACATTATATTTTAATTTTTCTAAAAATAACACTTTTAGGCATTACAGAAAAACTTTTTTATCATGTATTTTATAGGTTGAATTTCAGTGACTTATTCTTTGTTTTTCGTTATTTGGAATCTTAATATCAGATTTCATCATCGTTGAAAATGGATGAGCTGTTTGAAGAATTATTAAGATCGCTTTTAAATTTATACAGATAGGGAGCTTTATTGGCAGAACCGTCATATAATTTTTCCATTCTTTCTAATGAATTCATGCTCAGTATCTTACGTTGGAAATTGTTTCTTCTGAATTTTTCGCCCAGAATTGTTTCATACAAAGACTGAAGATCTTTCATCGTAAATTTTTCCGGTAATAAATTGCTTGCAGCAATCTGAGTATCAATATTTTTACGAAGGTATTGTAAACCTTCGGCAATAATTCTGTCATGATCAAAAGCCATGTTTGGTAATTTACTCACCTCAAACCATGCACAGGTTTCATTGAAGGCATCCGGAAAAGTATTGGCTAAAGAAAAATCGATTAGACTGCAGTATCCTACCGTTAAGAAACGCTGTAAAATCCAGTGGTCAACGGGTACGTCTAAGCCTTTGTTGTTGATAAGGGTTTTGTGAACATTATTTTTTGTCCGGTCTAATCTTCCGAAAGTGTGGAATTGTTCTAGAAAAAGCCCTTTCAGGTGGGTTCTTTCATACAGAACGCGGTCTGCAGCTTCACGCAGATCTTCATCAATGAAAACAAAACCACCGGGTAACGACCACAAATTAAGGTCATGGTATTTTAATAAAAGTACTTTAAGGATATTATCATGAAAACCAAAAATGGTGCAGTCTACCGAAACGTTCGGTATAAGGTCTTTACTCTCAATAAGTTCTTTTAATGTTTCTATGTTTTTGTTATGATCAGTCTTCATGGTTGTAAAAATAGAATTATTTTCTAATTGTTTTTATCAGCAAATCTAAAATAAATTATACTAATAATAAAGACTAAAATTACAGCGCATAAGATATACATGGAATAAAACTCCAATAACTGTTGATTAAACAGTACCGACATGATAATGGAACTTACTGAACTTCCCAGTGATGAAAATATAACAATCAGAGAGGTGAGGAGCCCGGCTTTTGCCTTATTGGTATGGGCAATCATTTTAGAATTAATTACAGGATAAAGTGGTGACAGAAATAAACCGATAACAGGAAATAAAAACAACAACGCCCGTGAATCGGTACTATCCAGATACTGAATTCCAAGGATGCAGATAAGCACCAGAATTATTAGTGATAAACAAAGTACATAATATCTGTTCAATGAAAATTTGTGGATGATATTGGCGGTGATGGTTCTTCCGATATAAGAAAACAAAGCCATAAATGAAGAGGCCTGAAGCGCAAAAAAAGAGTTTACCTTCAAATGGTTTTTATAATAGGAAGGCAGCCAGGAATTGAAACTCTGCTCTACAAAAACAATAGAAAAAATAACAGCTAAAAATATAATAACCAAAGGATTAATGAATGCGAGAAGATCTTTGAAGATATTTTCCTTTTCCGTTTTTAAAGGTTCTGAAATGGATAACCTGGAAAATAAGAAAATAGTAACAGCAGATAATACTGAAATTGACAGGAAGCCAAATTTCCAGAATTGGGAAAACTGGCTTGAAATAATCCACCCAAATCCTGTATTCACTACAAATACTCCGATCATGAAAGAGGCTTCTACACTGCTCATTGTTTTGGCAAGAGACTTTTCATCCGAAATATTATTTCTGAGAATTCCGTAGACACAGATTTTTCCTAACGCAAAGCATGTCCCGATGACGGCAAACCATAATTTGTAAAACCAAAACACTTCTACAAATGGTAAAATAAGTGAACAAAAGCCAACAACTGTTAAAGCCGAAATTAATGACTTTTTAGTCCCAAACTTACCAATAAAATTAACTGCAAAAAGCGAAATAAATGCAATGGGCAGATCTTTAAATGACTCTAAAAAACCTAACTGATCATACGTTATTTTTTCCTCGGAAAGTTGCAGAATTACGATGCCTACACAGTTTAATACCATTGAGAAAATTAGAAAAGTCAACTTGAGGGGAAGCGAAATTTTATGGAGTTGAGTCGTCATTTTGGGGATTGTTTTTATGGTATTTTTACAAAAAACGATGTTTTTTTGGAATAAATATAGGCCTTTAAACCCCCAAAAATAAACGAAATATTAAAATATTTATTAATAAAATGTTAATTATTTAAAAAAAAATATATTTTTATTGTCTCAATTTGAGAATTAAAAAACTAACTGTATATGAATGTAAGAATATCTAGAAGTTTGGGAATGGTTGCAGTGCTTTATTTTACTGCCAATTTCAGCGCCCAAAACACAAAGAAAGATACTGTTTCCAAAGAGACCAAAATCGAGGAAGTGGTAATGATCGGTTATGGTACACAAAAGAAGAGTAATGTGACCGGAGCTATTTCCAGTATTAAGGCTTCTGACATCGAAAATGCTCCCGTTGCCGGCAGACCCGAGCAAGTACTTCAGGGAAGAGCAGCCGGGGTGAGTGTTGTATCAAATTCCGGGCAGCCGGGGAGCGCACCTACGGTTCGTGTCCGTGGGATTACCAGTTTTGGAGCAGGAAGTAACGACCCGCTTTGGGTAGTAGACGGTATTGTAGTTGATAATATCGGCTGGCTGAACCAATCTGATATTGAAGGCATGGAAATCCTGAAAGATGGTGCTTCAGCAGCAATTTACGGGGTTTCTGCGGCGAAAGGGGTAATTCTAATTACTACAAAAAAAGGCGCGAAAGGAAGAATGAATCTTTCATACAATGGTTTCTTTGGAGTAGGAAATGCTGCCAGAAAGCTGGATCTGCTTAATGCAACACAGTACGCCACTATTATGAATGAGGCCAATGTAAACGATGGACGTGGTCCAATGTTCTCCAATGTTAATGCACTGGGTGCGGGTACAGATTGGCAAAAGCAGATTTTCAATACGGCACAGCGTCAGTCTCATGAGTTCAGCATTAACGGGGGTAACGATAAATCTACATTCTATACTTCATTCGGATATTACGATCAGGAAGGTATTGTTTTGAGAGATATTTCGAACTATAAAAGAATTAATGCAAGATTTAATTCAACACATAAAGTTTTTGACTTTTTAACAATTGGGCAAACCTTTGCCTACACTCACGTAAAAGCTCAGGGAATCAGCGATAATAATGAATTCGGGGGACCTTTGAGTTCCGCGATCAATCTTGATCCTACAACACCGCTTGTTGTTACTGATATTGCAAGCCAGCCCTTTCCAAGTGACTATACCAATAACGCAAATATTATAAGAGATCCTAACGGGAATCCTTACGGAATTTCTCACTGGGTAAGTAAAGAAATGTCGAATCCATTGGCATTTCAGGAAACACAGAGAGGAAAATACAGATGGTCTGATGATATTGTTGCCAATGTTTTTGCAGATTTGAAAATCAATAAACATATTAGTTTTAAATCTAGTGTAAACGGAAAGCTTGCTTATTGGGGAAATCAGGCATTTACACCAAAAGCTTATTTGAGTTCGGCTAACTCTAATTCCACCAATAGCTTATTTAGAGAAATCCAGAGAAAATTTGAGTGGAATACAGAAAATACATTGACCTATCAAAATAAATTCGGGTTGCACAGTTTAAATGTTTTATTGGGGCAGGGATATTACGAGTATAATATTTCTTACGGACAAAATACGACATACAAAAATCTTCCGACCAACGATTGGAGAGAAGCATCCTTCAACTACGATATTTCAGCAACCGATAAAACGTCAAACGCATGGGACGGAAAAGAAACGCATAAAGCTTCTTATTTTGCGAGAGTGGTATATGATTATGACAACAGATACCTTTTCACAGGAACAATCCGTAGAGATGGTTCTTCTAAATTCGCAAGAGCCAACCATTGGGGAACATTCCCTGCAATGTCTTTAGGATGGAATGTATCAAACGAAAGTTTCTGGCCGGAAAATAATGTGGTTAACAGCTTGAAATTAAGAGGAGGATATGGCGTTTTAGGTAACGATGCTATTGATGATTTCCAGTTTGCTAATTTCTTTGTAGCGGGTAGCAATTATACTTTTGGAGATAATATCGTTCATGTAGGATATGCGCCAAGTACATTGGAAAATCCGGATCTGAAGTGGGAAAGAACTTCTCAGTTCAACATTGCTGCAGACCTTAAACTTTTCAGAAACTTCGATTTAAGTGTTGATGTATACAGAAAGAAAAGTACCGATATCTTAAGAAGAGTAGATCTGCCAGGATATTTAGGTTTAATTAACAGCCCGTGGAGAAACATCGGAGATATGAATAATGACGGGATCGAAGTAAGCTTAGGTTATAAAAAGAACTGGGGAGACTTTGGACTTTCCGCGAATGGTAATTTCGGATACTTGAAAAATGAAGTAACAAGACTTGAAGCGAATAAACAATATGTGAATTTTGCTTCTTTCCAGACATTAGGAACAGTTTCCAGACAGCAGGTTGGAGAATCTTACGGATCTTTCTACGGATATCAGAACTTAGGTATTTTCCAGAATCAGGCAGAAATCGATGCGTACAGAAATGCTAACGGAGGACTAATTCAGCCTAATGCAAGACCTGGAGATTTCAAAAGACTGGATGCCAACGGAGACGGTAAGATTGATGAGGCAGATTACATCAATTTAGGAAGTTCTGTGCCAAAATATACCTTTGGATTTACTTTAAATATGAACTATAAAAACTTCGATTTAATGGTATTTGCACAAGGCCAGGCAGGAAATAAAATATTCCAGGGTCTAAGAAGACTTGATATTCCTGAAGCAAACTATCAGACAGCGATTTTAGATCGTTGGACAGGCGAAGGAACATCAAATACGGTCGCAAGAGTTACTAAAGACGACCCGAACCAGAACTATACCAGAATGTCTGATTATTATCTTCAAAAAGGTGATTATTTGCGCATTAAGTTGGTTCAGATTGGATATACCTTATCCAAAGATGTTGCAAAAACAATTGGAGCTTCAAAAATCAGGTTTTATGTAACGGGAGAAAACTTGTTTACATTTACCAAATATACAGGTTACGATCCTGAGATTGCAGGTGCAGATACTTTCGGGATAGACAGAGCTTTCTATCCGCAGGCAAGAACTTTCCTTTTCGGTGCTAATGTTCAATTTTAATTTAAAGAAAAATGAAAAACAAAAGATTTATATATAAAAGTGTAGCGGTTCTAATGCTTGCAGGCGTAGGATTTGGAGCTGTTTCGTGTAACAATGGAAATCTGGAAGATGTACAGAATACAGGAACTTTCGACGAAAGTACTTATTTCCAGAACGAGGAACAGTCATTTTCAGGTCTTGTGGCAACCTATGATATGTTAAGAAAATATTCGGGAGGTTTTGAAAATATGGTGACATTTTTCAACGCAGCTTCTGACGATTTTTATTCCGGAGGAGGAAACTCTTCAGACGGTGCAGGGATTCAGGGTTTTTCAAATTATTCCATTAACCCTATTATCATGCCTCCAAGCTACTGGAGAGATTACTATCAGGGAATTGCAAAAGCCAATATTTTGCTTGAAAAAATTCCTGCCGCTACGATGAATGATCAGACCAGAAACAGATTTATTGCGGAAGCGAAAGTCTTGAGATCATTATATTATTTTGAATTGTTAAGAATGTTCAAAAACGTTCCTTTAATTTTAAAGCCATTCAAATATAATGATGATTATTACAATGTTCCACAGGCAAAACCGGAAGATGTGTATGCTCAGATAGAAGGTGATATTCTTGCATCTATTGGAGATCTTCCGATGACAATAAATTCAGCCAACGAAAAAGGAAGACTGACACAAGGTTCGGCTCGAGCTATTTTGGGAAAAATTTATCTATATGATAAAAAGTACAGTTTAGCGGCTGCGCAATTTGAAATGGTGAATGGTACACCGGGAGGAACGAGTCAGTATGGTTATAAGCTGGTGGATGATTTCTCTACATTATGGGAGGTTAATAATAAATTCACTACAGAATCTGTTCTTGAAGTGATGCATACCAACGCAAGTAATGCAGATTGGGGATTCTGGGGAACCGGAAAAGACGAAGGAAACTCTGTAAACCAGATGGTAGGAATTGTTTCTTATGGTAAAGTGGATATTTCGCCTCTTATAAACGATGCTCCAAGTATTCACAAAGGCTGGGGATTCAACCCTATTACGGAAGATCTGTTTAATTTTATGCAGGGTGATCCTCGTCTGAATGCAACTGTTTTCAATGCGAAATCATGGGTGCAGCAAGGCAAAGTGACGTATTCTGCAGGATTTAAAGATACAGGGTATTTCTTAAATAAATATTTGCCGAGAACCACTGACGAAACTACTCAGCCGGGTGCTGTAGAATTAAATTTCCGTCAAAATTATATTGCGATAAGATTGGCAGATACTTATTTAATGGAAGCAGAAGCATTGGGAGGAACGGGTTCCAGAGCACAGGCATTATTAGATGCTGTAAGAGACCGAGTAGATCTGCCTTCAGTTCCTGTATCGATGCAGGCTATTAAGGATGAGAGAAGAAGAGAACTGGCAGGAGAAGGACACAGATGGTTCGATTTGGTGAGATGGGGAGATGCTCCGGCAAAATTAGGAGCAAGAGGTTTTGTGGCTGGCAAGCACGAAATTCTTCCGATTCCTTTCAACGAATTGACCAATACAATTTTAAAACAAAACCCTGGATACTAAAATTTAAAACATGATAACTAAATATATTAATAAAAGCCTTTTAATAGGTTCTGCTGCTTTTTTCCTGGCAAGTTGCTCTCCGGAAACGGTGGAAGAAGGGAACGGATTGACACAGCCTTCCGCTGATGCTGCTTTTACGATTACCAAAACAAGCGAGAACAGATACCACTTAAAAAGAGTACAGAATAATAATATTAATTTCATCAATTCTCAATGGAATATTGATGGTGATGGTTTTGTAAACGGAAAAAATGAAATAGATATTTTCCTTCCGGATGCAGGAACTTATGTTATTCAACATAGTGCAGTAGGTATTGGCGGACAGTCGGGAGGAATGACAAGCCAGACTGTTGTGGTTCCTACTTCGGATCCTTTGGCTGGAAATATTATTCAGGGAGGAAGATTTGATACACCTGAAGAAATCGCAAAATGGACAATCTTTCCTATCAGTTCTACAGGGGCACAGTGGGTGTTTGCCAACGGAAAAGCGACGATTGTTGCTTCTAACAGCAATCAACAGGCTTTTTATCAGGCTGTAAATGTTGTAGCCGGGCAAAAATATGCAATAGACTTGGTAGCCTCTTCCGCTACAGGGTTACAAGATACATGGTTTGAAGTTTACATGCTCAACAGTTTGCCGGCACCCGGAAATGATATCACCGGTACCGTATATAGAAATATAAATACTTGGGACGGTTGTGGTACAACAGCGTTTGGAGGAAAAGTTTCATCCATAGGTTGTAATGCAGGTAAAAACGGTGGTGTTTTTACGGCTACAACTACAGGAACAATGTATTTAGTAATTAAATGTGGTGGAAAAACAGTCAACAGCTTAAGTGTTGATAAAGTTGAAATTAGAAAAACAACCTAATTCCCTACACAACTAAAATGATATGATTTCACAATATTCATATAGTTTCGTACTTAGAAGTGCTGCACTTTGCGGTGTAGCGCTTCTTTCTTTTTTAAACTGCAGCAGTACGGCTTCAGATTTAGCCAATAATGGTGAAAATACGAAAGATCCGGTACAGGTTTGGTTAACGAAAGGAGATCAGTCAGTGAAACTACAACAACAAAGTGCAGCTTCATTTTCAGGAAAATTAAGCTCGGGAACGACTATTGAGGTGGATGCTTCACAGGTTTTCCAGACTATTGACGGTTTTGGATATACACTCACAGGCGGAAGCGTTCAGGTCATTAATCAATTAAATACAGCTAAAAAGCAAGAATTATTAAATGATCTTTTCAGCAGCAACGGAATTGGAGTAAGTTATTTAAGAATCAGCATTGGAGCTTCAGATCTGAACAGTGAAGTTTTTTCTTATGACGATATGCCGACAGGACAGACGGATCCTACGCTTGCACAATTTAGCCTAACTAAAGATCAGGCTCTAATTCAGATGTTAAAGGATATTTTAATTATTAATCCAAATATTAAAATTCTTGCAACACCTTGGTCTCCACCGGTTTGGATGAAAGACAACGGAAACAGCATGGGAGGAAGTCTAAGACCTGAGTTTTACGGAGTTTACGCTCAGTATTTCGTGAAATACATTCAGGCAATGCAGGCACAGGGAATTAAAATCGATGCCATCACACCACAGAACGAACCTCTACATCCGGGAAATAATCCAAGTATGTACATGTCTTCAGGCGACCAGACGACTTTTATTAAAAATCATTTAGGTCCTGCATTTCAGGCGGCTAACATAACCACAAAAATTATTGCTTACGATCACAACTGTGATAATCCGGCGTATCCTTTGGCGGTTTTAAATGACACATCAGCAAATCCGTATGTAGACGGATCGGCTTTCCATCTATATGCGGGAGATATTTCGGCTTTAAGTACGGTTCATAATTTATTTCCATCCAAAAATGTATATTTTACAGAACAATGGACAAGTTCTACGGGAAACTTCGGTGGAGATTTGGATTGGCACGTGAAAAACGTTATTATTGGATCAATGAGAAATTGGAGTAAGACGGCGTTGGAATGGAATGTAGCAAATGATGCATCGTTCGGACCACACACACCAGGTGGCTGTACACAGTGTAAAGGCGCAGTCACAGTGAACGGAGCAGCGGGTTATGATAAAAATGTTGCCTACTACATCATCGCTCACGCTTCGAAATTCGTCCCGGTAAATTCTCAGAGAATTGCTTCTACACAGGGCGATAACCTTTCAACAGTGGCTTTTAAAACTCCTTCCGGAAAAACTGTTTTGATTGTTCAGAACAGCAACACAACGGATAGAAACTTTAATATTAAATATAATCAAAAAACAGCTCCTGTAACGATTTCAGGAAGCTCTACCGCGACATATATATTTTAAATAAAAGATAATTGTATTGATTGAAAAGTCTTTGTGATCTTAGTTAAGTGAAACGCCATTGTGAACTTAAAAATAAACAGTATTAATTGTAAAAACCTTTGTGGACTTTGCGTTAAAATTTAATTAAACAAAAGATATACAGTCAAAAAATTAAAGTAAAAATGAAGAGAGTTTATTTCTTATTAGCAATTACAGCATTTGGGATGAATGCTTTCGGGCAAAAGACGATCGATCAGAAAGTTTCTGAACTATTGTCGAAAATGACGTTAGAAGAAAAAGTGGGGCAGTTGGTTCAATACAGTGGTTTTGAATATGCAACAGGCCCTCAGAATTCCAATTCTGCAACGGTTTTAAATGAAATAAAACAAGGCAAAGTCGGTTCGATGCTTAATGTAGCGGGAGCTGAAGAGACCAGAAAATTTCAGGAATTAGCTTTAAAGTCAAGATTGAGGATTCCATTATTGTTCGGTCAGGATGTCATTCATGGGTACAGAACAACATTTCCTGTAAATTTAGGTCAGGCAGCAAGCTGGGATTTAAAATTAATTGAAAAATCCGAAAGAATTGCCGCAACAGAAGCTTCGGCTTACGGAATTCACTGGACTTTTGCGCCAATGGTTGATATCGCCAGAGATCCGAGATGGGGAAGAGTAATGGAAGGTTCCGGTGAAGATACCTATTTGGGAACTCAGATTGGTCTTGCCAGAATTAGAGGTTTTCAGGGAAAAGGTCTTGGAAATCTGGATGCAATTATGGCTTGTGCCAAACATTTTGCAGCGTATGGAGCGGCAGTTGGCGGAAGAGATTATAATTCCGTTGACATGAGTTTGAGACAATTAAACGAAACGTATCTTCCTCCTTTCAAAGCGGCTGCAGAAGTGGGAGTTGCCACTTTTATGAATTCTTTTAATGATATCAACGGAATTCCCGCAACGGCAAATGAATACATTTTAAGAGATTTGTTAAAAGACAAATGGAATTTCAAAGGTTTTGTGGTTTCGGATTGGGGAAGCATTGGCGAAATGGTTCCTCACGGCTATGCAAAAGACAATAAAGAAGCGGCGGAAAAAGCAATTCTTGCCGGAAGCGATATGGATATGGAAAGCCGTGCTTACATGGCAGAGCTTCCAAAATTGGTTCAGGAAGGCAAGGTTGATCCGAAATTTATTGATGATGCAGCCAGAAGAATTTTGGTTAAAAAATTTGAGATGGGATTATTTGACGATCCTTACAGATTCAGCGACGAAAAAAGACAGAAAGAGCAGCTAAACAATCAGGAAAACAGAAAATTCGGAAGAGAATTTGGTTCAAAAAGTATTGTTTTGCTTAAAAATCAGAAGAATATTTTACCTCTTTCCAGATCGACGAAAACGGTTGCTTTAATTGGTCCTTTCGGAAAAGAGACTTCTGCCAATCACGGATTTTGGTCGGTTGCATTTAAAGATGATAATCAAAGGATCATTACTCAATTTGACGGAATTAAAAATCAATTAGATAAAAATTCAACATTATTGTACGCAAAAGGTGCTAATGTTGATGATCAGGACAGATCGATGTTTGCAGAAGCGGTGGAAACAGCGAAGAAAGCTGACGTTGTGATCATGACATTAGGTGAAGGTTCTGCAATGAGTGGTGAAGCAAAAAGTAGAAGTAATTTACATTTTACAGGCGTTCAGGAAGATCTTTTGAAAGAAATTGCGAAAACCGGAAAACCGATTGTTTTAATGATTAATGCAGGAAGACCTTTGGTTTTTGACTGGGCAGCAGACAATATTCCAACGATTATGTATACTTGGTGGTTGGGAACGGAAGCTGGAAATTCTATCGCAGACGTTCTTTTCGGAACTGTAAACCCGGGCGGAAAACTTCCGATGACTTTCCCGAGAACAGAAGGGCAGATTCCAGTTTATTATAATCATTACAACACGGGAAGACCTGCGAAAAACAATACCGACAGAAACTACGTTTCGGCTTACATTGATTTGGATAACGATCCGAAGTTTCCGTTTGGTTATGGCTTAAGCTATACTCAGTTTACATATTCTGATATGAAGTTAAGTTCAATGAATCTTAAAGGAAATCAAACTTTAAGCATCAGTGTTAATGTGACTAACAGTGGAAGTTACGATGGGGAAGAAGTAGTGCAGTTGTATATAAGAGATCTGTTCGGGAAGGTAGTGAGACCGATAAAAGAATTGAAAGGTTTCCAGAAAGTTTTCATTAAAAAGGGGGAAACTAAAACCATCAATTTCACTTTAACACCGGAAAATCTGAAATTTTATGACGATCAGCTGAATTACGACTGGGAAGCCGGCGAATTCGACATCATGGTCGGAACCGATTCTCAGAATGTTCAGACAAAAAGAATTAATTGGTCAAAATAATAAATATTAGTTTACTTACTAAGAGCGGGATAAAACCCGCTTTTGGCCGTAGAAGACATTACATTTTCTAAAAGAATGATAAAATATAACGTTTGTCATTCTGAAAGAAGCGAAGCGTATTGAAGAATCTCTAAAAAATAATGTTGAGATTTCTCGTTCCTCGGAATGACAAACTTTGGAAATAATCTTAATCTAAAATTTTTAACGCAAAGATTCAGATTAAGAAACGTTGATTTTAAGGAGGCAAAGAAATAATCAACAAAGTTGATTTGATGAAGCAAACGCTTATCATAATGCTTCATAAGCGACTTGTCGCAACCCTTTGCTCACTTAAATATTTTGTTTAATTAAATAAATCTTTGCGTTAAAATATAAAACTAAAGCTGTACACTTTGAAAATAAAACGTCAACATATATTTCATTTAATCATCGGAGGAACTTTCGTTTTTTCTTCATTGAATTGTGCTTCAAACAAGCCCGATTCAAGCAGGAAATTGATATGGAGCGATGAATTTAATTATAAAGGATTACCGGATTCATCCAAATGGAACTATGATGTTGGTGGTCATGGATTTGGAAATGAAGAGGCGCAGTTTTACACCAAAAACCGCCTGGAAAATGCAAGAGCTGAAAATGGAAATCTTGTGATCGAAGCCAGAAAAGAGAACTGGGAAAAAAGCAAATACACTTCCGCAAGATTGTTAACGAAAGGAAAATTTTCTTTTCAGTACGGTACAGTTGAGGTTCGGGCAAAGCTTCCAATGGGCCGCGGAACCTGGCCTGCAATCTGGATGATGAGTGAAAATATGAAAAAATGGCCGGATGACGGCGAATTGGATATTATGGAACATGTGGGTTACCATCAGGGATTTATTCATGCTTCAGCACATACAAAAAATTATAACCATAAGATCAATACCCAGAAAACAGATACGTTGTTCGTAAAAGACGCCAGTGAAAAATTTCATGTTTACAAAGCAGACTGGACACCTGAAAAAATCGATATCTATGTAGATGATAAAAAGTTTTTTACCTACGAAAATAGAGAAAAAACCTATGGCGCATGGCCTTTTGATCAGCCTTATTTCATTATTTTGAATTTGGCGGTTGGCGGATTCTGGGGTGGAAAAGAAGGAATTGACGACAGCATTTTTCCTCAGAAATATTATATTGATTATGTGAGAGTTTATCAAAATAAATAAATTTCAAGGAAAATTTTTGCGGAATGATTTTAAATATAAAAATATAGAAAAGATATAATGAAGAGATTAATTGTAAGTTGCTTTGTAATTGGATTTGTATTTCAGGCAAATGCACAAAATTATTGGAAAAAGAATGCGGGAAAGACAACAGCAAAAGTTTTTTTGACCAATTCTAAAACCAACGAAAAAATGGTTGATAAAGGAATGGTGAAGTTCGAGAAATTTGGTCAGCCGAAAGAAACGGATGCCTGTATTTTTGTAGATCCGGATTTTAAATATCAGAAATTAATAGGAATTGGAGGCGCGATAACCGATGCGTCTGCGGAAACTTTTTATAAGCTTCCGAAAGATAAGCAGAAAGAAATAATTGAAGCATACTACGGGAAAAACGGTTTGGGATATACGGTTGTCCGTACGAATATGAACTCTTGTGATTTTTCAAGCGATTCTTACACGTATGTTCAGGAAAATGACAATTCGTTGAAATCCTTCAATGTTGCACATGATGAAAAGTATAAAATCCCGATGATCAAAGAAGCGCAAAAATCAATTGGAAAAGATTTTACATTCTATTTTTCACCCTGGAGTCCGCCCGCATGGATGAAATCAAATAAAAGTATGTTGAAGGGCGGAAGACTGGAAAATGCTTTTTATCAGACGTGGGCAGATTATTATATTAAATTCATCAAAGAATACGAAAGAAGGGGAATTAATGTTTGGGGACTGACTGTTCAGAATGAACCGATGGCGACACAAACATGGGAATCCTGTATTTATTCTGCGGAAGAAGAAGGCGAATTTTTGAAAAATAATTTGGGTCCGACTTTATGGAAAAACGGATTTAAAGATAAAAAAGTGATGATCTGGGATCACAACCGCGATTTAATTTATCAGAGGGCCACCACAACTCTAAGTGATCCTGAAACTTCGAAATATGCTCACGGAATTGGCTATCACTGGTATGAAACATGGAATAATAAAACTCAGCTTTTTGATAATTTAACTGAAACGCAGAGAGCTTTTCCAGATAAATTTCTGGCATTTACGGAAGGTTGTAAGGAACAATTTGATATGTCTAAAATTTATGATGTTAAGTTAGGTGAACTTTACGGAAGAAATATGCTCAACGATTTCAATAAAGGAACAGCTTTATGGACAGACTGGAATGTTCTTTTGGATGAGACGGGCGGTCCGAATCATGTAGGGAATTTCTGTTTTGCACCAATTATTGCAGACACCAAAACGGGAGAAGTTCATTATACGTATGAATACTATTATGTAGGGCACGTTTCGAAGTTCATTAAACCCAATGCCAGAAGAGTGGGAAGCTCATCAAACAGGGTTGCTTTAACTTCTACAACTTTTATGAATGAAAACGGACAATTGGTAACGGTAATCATGAACGATACTGATAATGATATCGATACGAATCTCTGGATCGAAGGAATGTCGGCAAAGCTGAATGCACCTGCACATTCTATACAGACTGTAATTTTATAGACTTCATATTAACATTTTTATTATTTAAGTTCGGCGGAGCCAAAGGCTCCGCCGAACCCATTATATTAGCCTTATATTATTTCTTTGAAGAGCATTGGTCAAATAAAGCCTTCCATTTTGAATCATATTGTAATGTAACCGGATTTTCTAAATTAGCAGAAGTATTCATTAATATGCCGTCTTTCGTATTGTATTTTATCCAGCCGATCGTTCCGCTACCTTCTGTGTCATAAAACAACCTGCATGAAATACTGTCAGCCTCTTGATTGTCAATTAACAAATTAACTTTATTTCTCTCTATTTTCCATTCTGAAAAAGGGAAGTCACTGCTTCTTACCAGTTCGGTTAAATAATCGTAACAGTTTTCCTGAGCTATTTCTTGAATAACAGCGGTTGAAACTTTATGTAATGAATCTTTCTGAGGAATTACAATATCATTTTTAGAAACTGCTTCATAGCTTCTTTTATTTGTGTTTTCTTGTTTACAGGAATATAAACTTACCATAACAAATAATATAAACAGATTTTTCATACCAAAATTAATATTAATTATTTCTGACTCTTTCTCCAATCTTCTAAGGAAAGTATATCACCCGACACGACCTCATCTACAAATATTGTTTTGCAATTGTTTTTATCAATGTAAAAGGTTGTGTATGTTTCCCAGCGCATTTCACCATTAAATCCTGTTTTTACCATATAGAAAGGTTTACTTCCCATGTCTAAGCTGTCCAGCATGAAAGACAGTGCTTTTTTACCTGCAGAAATTGAATCTACAAAAGCAGACTCTTTCTGTACTTCAGGTAATTTAATAATAGTTTGTAAAGCATTATCAATAGTACATCGATAAGGATCTGACTTTTTGGGATCAGTATATTTTTTAGTAATCTGTTTTTCTGTGGGATAAGATTTTAAAGTGTCAGGCTTTCTTTTATTAATTGTCGTATGATCCTTTTGACAGCTAAAGAATACTGATACGGTGAACAGAGTTATTAAGTTTTTTAACATTATGAAATAATTTTTCTAAAGAAACAATAAAAAAACCAAAGCAAAAATTCACTTTGGTTGATATATTTAATATTATTTTTAAAAATTATTCAGCATCATACTTGCTGATAACTCTCTGAGTAACCCCAGAGCTGCTGAACCCACCGTCATGGAAAAGATTCTGCATTGTTACTTTCTTTGTAAGATCAGAGAATAATGTTACACAGTAATCTGCACATTCAAGAGCGGTAGCGTTTCCTAGTGGAGACATATCTTCTGCATATCCAAGGAAACCTCCGAAACCTTTCACACCGCTGCCAGCAGTAGTCATTGTAGGAGACTGAGAAACCGTGTTTACACGTACCTTTCTCTCACCCCAATAGTTTCCGAAAGTTCTTGCAATACTTTCCAAATACGCTTTGTTGTCAGACATGTCATTGTAATCCGGGAATGTTCTTTGTGCAGCAATATAAGTAAGCGCTAAGATACTTCCCCATTCATTCATACAGTCTTTTTCCCAAGCCACTCTCATTACTTTATGGAAAGAAACTGCTGAGATATCCCAACCTTTCTCCAACCAGTCGTAGTTCATTTCTGTATAATGTTTTCCTTTTCTAACGTTGATAGACATACCGATAGAGTGAAGGATAAAATCGATTTTACCAAATTTGGCAACTGCAGCATCAAAAAGCTTTTCAAGATCCTCGATAGAGGTAGCGTCTGCACCAATAACTTCAGAACCTGTTTTTTCTGCTAAACCGTTAAGTTCTCCCATTCTCAAAGCAATAGGAGCATTAGACAAAATAAATTCAGCACCTTCTTCATGACATCTTTCTGCAACTTTCCATGCGATTGATTGTTCATTAAGGGCTCCAAAAATAATTCCCTTTTTGCCTTTAAGTAAACCGTATGACATAATTTTTTAATGTTTATTAATAGTACAAATGTAGGAATATTTGTGTTGATAACATAATAAAAAACGGAGCCTTACGTAAAAAGACTCCGTTTTCTTGAAAATATTTATATAACTGAAATTTTAATTGGTTTTCTTGTTCCATTCTGCTTTTGCATCTTCTGCCGCATCTTTGGTTTTTTCCCACGCATCATTTGCTTTATCTTTAATATCATCCCATGCATCGGAAACATTATTTTTCACTCTGTCGAACCAATCTTCCTGCTGTGCTTCCTCATCATTGGCTCTTTTTTCATTGATATAGTCTTTGGCTCTGTCTGCCAGTTCTTCGATTTTCCATTTCGTACTAT
Source organism: Chryseobacterium arachidis (assembly GCF_900129245.1). GTDB lineage: Bacteria > Bacteroidota > Bacteroidia > Flavobacteriales > Weeksellaceae > Chryseobacterium > Chryseobacterium arachidis. The sequence continues at coordinate 38,532 of NZ_FQUT01000008.1, read as the reverse complement.
CTGCTGCATTTTTTAAAGAGTTTTCCGTCTTGTTTACTGCATTTTCCGCTTTGTTGTACTCTGAATTGTTCATAATTTTAATATTTATAGTGTTCGTTGTAATGATTTAAACAAGAACCATTCCTAAAATTTCCGCTCATTGTTAAACTTTTCATAAAACTTTTCATTGCATGGATTTTTACAGTAAGAGTATAATATTAAAATAATTCCAACTTTATAGTTCATTACCATCATAAGAATTTTCTATTGCCTCGCGATTTTTTCGATCTTGAAAGGTGTTAAAATCCAGGGATTTAACATAATAATATGTTCAACAAGTAGTGATAAATTATATTTTATTCAATTTTTAGTGATTTTCATTGATAAAAGTAAAATTTTAATACACTTCATGAAGACTTAATATGTGGGTTTTAAGCAGTTTTAACCCTGTTTTGGTATAGAATTAATTCTATATTGAGCTTCATTAAACAGTGATTAAATAGATATTTTTTATTGTTTTATTCACTATTCTGTGTTAAATTATGAAATTTATAAAAAAATGGTTGATTTATTATAAATTTTATATATTTGCAACAGAAACTATTAACCATTTAATAATTCAGGTATGCAGAAAAAAACGAAACGTCAATTAGTAATTACAGCTTTATTATTTATTAATTTTAATTTTGCTTATTCACAAGTAGGGATAGGAACTCCAAATCCCGATTCTTCTGCAATGCTGGAAGTAAATTCTAAAAATAAAGGGGTGCTTTTACCAAGCATTTCGTTAAAATCATTAACCGACAATATTACAGTTCCGTCACCATCTACCGGATTGATCGTTTGGAACAACGGAACAGGAGGCTTAACAGAAACAGGGTTTTATTACTGGAATAACTCAAAATGGAATATCGTTTCTTCGGGTTCCGGAGCCGCAATAAATCCGAATGCTTCAGGATGGAATTTATCAGGAACAAACAGCGGAACCTATGCTGCTAACAATACTACATTAGCATTAGGTACCAATACTCTGGATGATTTGGTTTTTAAGGTAAATTCTAATGTGATGGGCCGATTAGGCGTATATAACTCCATAAGTTTTGGGGTAGGGGCAAATGCTTCTCAGAACGGTATTGCTTTGGGGACTTCAAGTACGGCTTATCAGGGAATTGCTATTGGTATAAATTCTAATGTTACACAAAACCAGTCGGTGGCTGTTGGTGAAAATACCAGTATTTCTGGTTTCAAGGCAACGGCGGTTGGTTTTAATGCCAAAGTTACGGTAAACGAAGCTACGGCAGTTGGTAACAATTCTACGGCATCAGGATTTCAGTCTACGGCAATTGGTTACAATGCCAAAACAACGAAAAACGAGTCTACAGCAATTGGAAACAATTCTCAGGCAGGAGGCTTCCAGTCGATTGCTCTTGGATACAATGCCAAAACAAATGCTAACAGCGAAACGGCTTTAGGATACAATACACAGACGAATAATGAAAACTCAACGGCGTTGGGATCAGGAGCAGTGGCAACAGGACAGAACTCCACAGCCATTGGTTATAATGCTTCAACTTCACAACCTAATGCCATTGTTTTAGGAGATAATAACGCAAGTGTGGGAATAGGTACAAGTACCCCAAATAATACTGCAAAATTGGATGTAAGCGGACAGTATAAGCTGGGAAGCAGAGGAACAGTAAATAAAAATCAGATAAGTTTTGAGGTATGGCCGAATGTTACGATCAATAACCTGCCTTCAGGAAAATCTGCGACAATGGATATTGCGATTCCCGCAGCATTGATTCCGGGTTCCACAAAAGCAACGATTGTTGTTACCCCAGCAGGAGATTTTGCAGGCAATTCTACATTTTCAATTTCCAATCCAAGGATGACGTCAACCTCAAATATTACAATTAATTTAACTAATATTTCAGGAACCCCGGAGAGTTTGAACTCATCTCATTTTTATGTTACAGTTAATGAATTTTAACAAACAATATATAACTTCAAATAAGTTTTCATGTCTTATGAAGTTTTTCTTTAATGGTTTATAAAAAAGGATTTCAGTCATGAAATCCTTTTATTTTATAATTTATTTAAGCATCTTTACTGAATAATCCTATCCAAAACCCATGTAATAAGGCTTTTTTCGGAAGCGTGATGGTCTGAAGAAAATTCTCCACGTCTTCTGTTGGCAATAACGTTGTTTACAGTAATAGCTTTATGGCCTAAAAGTTTAGATAAAGCATAAATCGCAGAGGTTTCCATCTCAAAATTGGTGACTCCAAGATCATTTAGCGTTTCCAGAAACTTGTCATCAACTGCCTTTAAACGAAGCTGTCTTCCTTGTGGAGCGTAAAATCCCGGGAAAGTTGCCGTATTTCCGTGATATTTTGCGTCTTTGTACAATTCTCCCAATTCTTCCGCCCAATCTGCAAAATACAACATCGGTTTTATTTTCGCATATGGAAATTTCTCTAAAAAGTTTTTCGAAAATTCGTTTTCAAAATCATAATCCTGATAAAAATGCATCAATCCGTCCAGACCGACTACATTCTGAGTCACCAGCATATTATCAACCTGAACTTCAGGGTTTACACTTCCGCAGGTTCCCATTCTGAATAATTGCAGTGCCGAATGTTCTTTTTTAAACTCCTTATTTTTAAGATCAATATTTACCAAAGCATCCAGCTCGTTCATCACGATATCAATGTTTTCTGTACCGATTCCGGTAGACATTACTGTGATTCTTTCTCCCCTTAAAGTTCCGGTATGAGTGTAAAACTCTCTTTTATTTTTTTTAACTTCAACTTTATCAAAATATTGAGAAACCTTTGGAACGCGGTCGGGATCGCCAACAAGGATGATCTTTTCTGCGATATCTTCAGGCAAAAGGTTAAGGTGGTAAACGCTTCCGTCCTCGTTCAGAACAAGTTCTGACGCTGCAAGTTTATTAAGCATAATATGTTTTTTTATTTATTTTATGAAAATGGCTTCTTTGTAAGGTGAGGCCATAAAGCCGTAGATAGAATCGTAATCGTCTACAATTCTCTTTTGTCCGTTCATGACTTCGTAAACGGTGAATGTTGTTTTTTCAAAATTTTTCGGATCTTTTCTTTGGGATGTGATTTCGTAGAAATGATCGTCCTTTTTCAGGACGGAAACCAGTTCTTCTTTGGTAGAATTATTAGTTTCCATCATCTTCGGAAAATCCATGACAACATCTTTCAGCTCTGCATATTTTTTATAAGGCTTTGTTTCTCCGTTGGAATATACATACACGTTTGGGATGTTTTTTCCCTTCGGAAGGCGTATCAGGTAATATTCATTGCCTTTTTTCTCTGCGTACACCGCCATTTCACTTTCAGATTTCTGTGCAAAAGCAGCCAGCGAAAAAGAACTTGCCACAAAAGCCAGCAGTATTTTTATTTTCATACTATTATTAAATTTTATGATGGATTTGCATCAATATTAAAAATTCCTCCCCAAATATCCTTCATCATTATTAAAGTAATCCGATATGGAAACCGGCCGGCTGCTAGTAATGAATTTGATTTTCGGGGTTTAAAATTAATAAAAAATACTTTAAATAAAATGTAAACATAATTTAATTCAAATTTAAAGTTGTGGTAACGTTGAATCCGCCTGCTATCAATAGTTTTGCGCAAAAAATTCATGAGATCTTATCCGTTACTTATTGTAATTCTTTTGATAGGTTTTGCAATAATGTCATTCAATCCGACGTACAAAGGTGTTGAAACCGAAAATTCTGTTGTCAATAAAGGATTAACTGATTTTAAATCAAAACTTGACCGGTTGAAATCCAATGCTTACGAATTTTCTGAGGATAGAATCTCTCTTGAACACCTGCAAAAATCATTAAAAGAAACCAGAAATTCATTCAAGGAAATTGAATTTTACGTTGCCTATCATTATCCTGAATTTACAAAAACTCACCTCAATGCAGCGCCTTTATTCCATATCGAAGCAGCCGGAACAACAGCATACACACTTCCTCCGGAAGGGTTACAGGTTTTGGATGAACTGATATTTTCTGACGAAGCAGCCGAACAAAAGGAAGAGATCAAAACAATTACCGATTTTTTATACAACAGCTTTGCAAGTTTTTATTTAAGCTCGGTTAAAAATGGCTTAAGCAAAGGAAATAATAAAACACTGCCATTAAGAATCGAACTGATTAGAATGTACAGTTTGGGTGTGACGGGTTTTGATACTCCCGGATCTTTAAATGTTTCTGATGAGGCAAGCCATGCTTTTTTAGGAATGAAAAGGTATATTAATGATGATCCTTACTTCAAAAACTATAATGTTGAGAAAGCAAATAAAATTTTAGCGGAAGGGATTGATTATTTGGCAAGAAATACTGATTTTGAAACATTTGACAGGATAGAATTTTACAAAAAATATATTCAGCCATTGTATGAAGAATTTGGAAATTGGGATGGAAGGAGTGATGATTTAAAAGAGTTTTCAGGCTGGAATGTCAATAATAAAAACCTTTTCAGTAGCGATTTTCTTAATCCTTATTTTTATACATTGTTAAAGAAAGAGGAAGACAATGCAGCCCTGAAACAATTGGGAAAAGAGATTTTCTATGATCAGAATTTAAGTGATAACGGAAAAATGAGCTGTGCGACCTGTCATTTACCCGAAAATGCTTTTACTGATTTAAAAACTAAATCTCAAAGCAATGTTGAAGGGAAAACCGTGCTAAGAAATTCTCCGTCTCTGTATAATGCTGTTTTTGCCAAAAGATTTTTCTATGATTTAAGAGCTTTTTATCTTGAACAGCAGGCAGAACACGTTATTTACAACGAAGATGAATTCAATACAAGTTATGAAAGCATCATCAAAAAATTAAAGACAAAACCTGAATACAAAAAGGCATTTAAAACTGCTTTTAAAGAGGGAAATATCAGCAAAGAAAACTTTTCTAAAGCCTTAAGTTCTTATGTCGCCTCGCTCTATTCTTACGAAAGTGATTTTGATAAATTTATGAGAAATGAAAAAGAAATTTCTTCGGATGCGAAGAAAGGATTTAATTTATTTATGGGGAAAGCCAATTGTGCTACCTGCCATTTTGCCCCGAACTTTTCAGGATTGGTTCCACCGTTTTTTAATGAAAATGAATCTGAAGTTTTAGGAATTACAACAAAACCCATCAGCCAAAAGCCTATGGAATTGGATGCAGATAAAGGAAGGATAAACAGCCCTGTGAAAAAAGAAAATTCGTGGATTTATGAAAATTCTTTCAAAACGGTAACGGTAAGAAATATTGCCTTAACAAAACCTTATTTCCACAACGGAGCTTTCAGGACATTAGAAGAAGTGATGGATTTTTATAACGAAGGCGGAGGAGAAGGTCTTGGCTTGAAAGTAAAAAATCAAACCTTAGCTCCGGATAAACTGAATTTAAATCAGACAGAAATTAAACAGATTATTGCGTTTCTGAATTCTTTAACGGATGTGAGCAGGAAATAGCTGACAGAGTTGTCTAATTGATCTCGTGAAATTTTTATAATTCTATATCATTTCAAGTCTACATTTTCATTTGGATGTAGGCTTTTTTGTTTATCGGCAAAAATTTATCTGTAAAGTTATTTTAAATGAGTATATTGCAACACTCATAAAAAAATATGACAATCGATTTCACCTGTAACTGCGGATCGTAGCGGATTTTCAGGACTAAAAAATAATACGATCAATAAAACTATTTACCTAAAAAACTAAAATTTATGAAGTACGTAATCATTGTTGCGGCAATTCTTGCTGTTATCATTATCTACACGGTAATTTCCAGCCGTAAAAGTCTTAAAAACGCTCCCGAAAAATTAATCAATGCCAGAAAATTGCAGGCTAACGGTGACTCCAATGCCGCTTTAAAAGAACTGAAGGAGGCTTTTGTTCTTCCATTTGGAGATAAAGTTACCCTCGAATACAGAACTCATGTATTAGGTGTTTTAGACCTTTTGACAGAGATTTTAAACGGTATGAATGTGACGAGTGATAAAATAACGTCTAAATTGTATAAACGACTGAATGAGGCTACAGGAAATATTGAGATTGAAGAGTATTTGCTAAAACCGATTAATGAATTTTTTGACAATACAGAATCAGATGAAAAATTAGCTGAATTTTTGAAAAAAGCAGCTATGTCGGGTGAGATTGGTGTGGTTTATTCTGAACAGGATTCCGGACCCAATATAAGTAACAGAACCAACGAATTTATCAACCGCGGAGGAAAATTTTTGATGAAAGGGGAGTATCAAAATGCGATTGATGTATATAATGAAGCGCTTACCCAAAGTTGGGATCAGCAGGATGAAGCTTTTCTGTACGATCAGTTGGCATCGTGTCATTTGATGAATAAAGATCTGGCTACAGCGGAAGCAAATTATCAGAAAAGCATTAGTATTGAACCTTATTTTACCAATGTGTGGAACTATTGCGACTTTTTAGTTTATAACAAGAGAAAAGCTGATGCTGAAACTCATTTGCCTCAGCTTGCTACATTAATCAAGACAAAATCTGATCAGAAAGATTACGACAGTTTATTCAAAAAATGGTATAGCCTGTCTTAAATATTTTAAAAATAATTGAAAGTCATATATATATTTATATGGCTTTTTTTATTGATTAATAATGATAAATGATTTCAATAAATTCAATATACTATATTAGCAGTGCCTTTTTCTGACGAAAAAATAACGTCCAAAAGTCTTTATTTAAAAATGATAACATGAATAATACGACATTCAATTCAACAAAAATACTCAACCTTAATAATAACAAAATCGATGGGTGATTGGAATACTTTACATCATTTTGATGACAAAAAATTCTATTCGAAAATTGTTCCCGATCTATTAGGTGAAGGACAGTTGCTGAGGAATTATTTCAATTCAAAATTTGGGAAATATATAGTCTATGATAACGACCAAGATGAAAGACGAATTAAAGATATTATTGAATTTAGTCAATCTTTAGATGATGAATTTAAGATACACGAAACTTTGCTCAATATTCAAAAGAGGGAAAAAAATGTAGATGTAGAATACAGTAGTTTTATACAAAAACGAAATAAAGACGAAGATGACTTTTATACAATAAATGGACAGGTAATTGAAGATTTTAACCTCATTTTGACCTTAATTATTTTCTCTGAATGCGCTGCATTTAATCCTCATCTCATTTTGGGACGAACTATATTTACAGGGTGTGTGAATGCAAAACAGGAATCTATTGCTGAATACATTATTTCCGACTTTACAAGTAATGATTTGGGCAGTATATTTTCAAATTATAATGGATTTATAAATTGGGTGACAAATGAAGATTTACAACTTTTATGGCTTGATAAGGAAAATCTGTACTCTGCCGGGGAAGACGCAGATAAATATTTTTCAGATTTCTATAAATTCATAGAAATTGCCATTGAAAACGATTTAGGGGTAATTTCCGGAAAAAATATGAATGAAGGGTTTTTGAAATTGATACAATCGCCTTTGTCGGTCAAAATAGATGTAAAAGAACTTGGATTAGAAAATGTAATAAACTATGGATAACAATCATTTCTGCTAAAAGGAATGTGTAATCCAAAAAATTAAAAGACGGATCGAATAAAAAAGTCTTTTTTAAGAATGAATTAAAAATTAAATCAATTGTCTATATTTAGAAAGTAAATAAGTGTACTGAACGATTTACTATTATTAAATAAAAGGCTGTGTTTGCATTCTGAACTCTGCCTGTAAACAAACATAAAAAAGACGATGCCGATAAACCAAATACCTCCTGATGGAGGCATGTTATACAAAGAAACAGATATGGCTCAGTTTTTCCCTGAGCCGTTAAACGCGATAACTGCTGTATTTTTTTTAGCCTTAGCCATTTTCTGGACGATTAAAATAAAAGGTAATTTTAAAGAATATCCTTTTTTAGCCTACTGCTTAGTTTTATTGTATATTGGAGCTATTGGTGGAACTATTTATCATTCATTCAGACAATGGCCGGTATTTATCATGATGGATTGGCTTCCCATCATGTTGCTCTGCTTGTCCGCCGGATTTTATTTTGTAGCGCAAAGCACCAGATGGTATTTTGCTGTGTTAATGGTTTTCGGATATCTACTGCTCATGTTTGCTTTAAGAAACTGGATTTTGATTGATAATACTTCTCTTTTCATCAATGTAAATTATGCCATCATGGCTTCATTTGTACTATTTTCGGTACTAAGATATTTGATTTATACCCAATGGAAAGCCGGAAAATGGGTAGGTTTTGCTTTATTATCATTTGTTTTTGCATTAACTTTTCGCATTGCGGATAAATGGGAGTGGTTAGGCTTCGGTACACACTTTCTATGGCATACTTTTGGAGCAGTAGCAACATTTTGTATGTTCAATTATATCAATCTTACGCGGAATACAATTAGAAAAACATAACTGATTTCTTTTAAGATCGAAATAAAACCGATTTACTTATATTTGCCATGCAACAAAGCAAATTCATATGTTCAAAAAAGTAAGCACTGTATTCATCCTTGGATTGTATACCGTTTTTTCGGCGCAACAAATTCGGCCTTCAAAATCATCTGAAATTTACCGCGAACTCAAAACCCTTAAACATCTGCCTAAAGTTTTATATCTTGCGGCTCATCCCGATGATGAAAATACAGGATTGCTCTCATGGTTAATCAACGACCAAAATGTAGAAACAGGGTATTTGTCTTTAACCAGAGGTGATGGTGGTCAGAATTTATTAGGAACAGAACAAGGCGCTGCATTGGGTTTAATCAGAACACATGAGCTTTTAGAAGCAAGAAAGTTAGATGGCGCACAACAGTTTTTTACCCGAGCGATTGATTTCGGGTTCTCTAAAAATACAACCGATACCTTTAAACAGTGGGATGCAGACAATATTACAGCAGATGTCGTTTGGGTAATCCGTCAATTCCGTCCGGATGTGATCATTTGTCGTTTTCCGCCTACTGCTGCGGCAGGCCACGGACAACATGCGGCTTCGGCTGTTGTGGCAGAAAAAGCCTTCAAGCTTGCAGGCGACAAAACTGCCTTTCCAGAACAGCTGAAATATGTTAATGTATGGCAACCCAAACGCGTATTGTGGAATACGTTCCGATTTGGGAACAATAATACGACCGCTGAAAATCAACTGAAAATTACGGTTGGACAATATGATGCGCAACTCGGAATGGGCTATGGTGAGTTGGCAGGGTTAAGCAGAAGTTTACATAAAAGCCAAGGTGCAGGAACACAGTCTGTAGCCGGAATCAAAACTGAATATTTTTCTCACGTTGCTGGTGAACCTGCAAAAACAACGCTTTTTGATGGAATATCTAAAACCTGGACTTCACAAGGAAACACTGATATTGACCAGTCATTAGATAAAATTATTTCCGCTTTCAATTTCAATCATCCTGATCTTTGCTTGCCTGCTTTGCTAGATTTGCGAAAAAAAGTTTTAGCATCAAAAGATTCAGATTTAAAAAAAGATAAAATTAAATCTCTTGATCATATTATTTTAAGCTGTGTCGGTTTTATGGGTGAGGTCTTTACTAATCAAGCGGAGGCTGTTGCTGGTGATAATTATAATTTCAGATTAAATTTAATTTCAAGAGCTGCAAACCCTGTCGTTTTGGAAAATGTAAAATGGTTAAATCAGTCAGAAAACTTTAACAGAGAACTATCAAAAGATTCTTTAATTACCATTCAGCATGATATTCAGATTCCTGCTGATGCAGCTCTTACAGAACCTTACTGGTTGGCAAAACCAGCTGTGAACGCGGCCACTTTCTCTGTTCCTAATGATACTTTAGTCGGTTTACCCGAGGCAGAATCACCACTGAATGTTTTGATTGATTTAAAAATTGGTTCGGAGAAGTTTCAGGTTAAACTTCCTTTATCGTTCAAGAAATTAGATCCGGTGCGTGGTGATGTGGTTGAAGCTTTGCGAATCGTTCCTGCATTGGAAATAAAATTTACACAACCACTTTATTTAGTCAAAGAAAATGAAGATTTACATTTGAGTTTAAATTTTAAGGTTAATTCAAATAAACAGTTTAATAATGGAAAAGTAAATTTGTTATATAATGGAGAACGATTAGGCGGTGGTGATTTAAAATCAATCAATGGAAAAGATGTTACCGTTGATTATGTCATTCCAAAAGCCAAGCTTGCTTCAATAAAATCAAATCAGTTGCAATTGGATGCCAATTTTGTTGCGGATGGAATCACGTATAACAAAAAACAGGTACTAATTCAATATCCTCATTTACCTTCTTTACAATATTTTACACCTGCGACGGTTGCTGTGATGAAAGGTGATATTCAAACGAAAGTTAAAAAAGTAGGTTATGTACAAGGTGCAGGAGATTTCATTCCCGAGTTTTTACGTATTGCAGGAATTCAGGTAGATGTTCTGAAAGACGAAGATTTTTATGGTAATTTAGATGAATCTGGCGGAAGTCAAAATAAACTTTCACAATATGATGCGATTGTTCTTGGTGTTCGTGCCAATAACACAGAGAAAAAATTGGGTCGTTGGATGCCATTTTTATGGTCTTATGTAAAAGGCGGAGGAAATTTGGTGATGCAATATAACACCAATCAGGATACAACGGTTGACCAATTGGGAATATACAATTTTACGATTGCCAATAAGCGTATTACCGAAGAAAATGCTGAGGTTAAATTTTTAAATCCAAATCATAAATTACTGAACTATCCAAACAAAATTACTGCGGATGATTTCAAAGGCTGGGTACAGGAGCGTGGAGCGTATTTCCCAGACAAATGGAACGCAGCGTATGAACCTCTTTTTGAAATGCACGACACGGGTGAAGAACCTTTGCAGGGATCAACTCTATATGCCAAATATGGAAAGGGTAATTTTATTTATACACCATTGGCATTTTTCAGACAGTTACCTGCGGGAAATGTGGGTGCGGCACGATTATTTTTAAACTTCTTATCTGCACAAAAAAACTAATGAACAAGAAACTTAAAAATTGGAATATTTGGTATCTGCTTTTGGGATGTGCATTAGTAGCTCAGATCGTATTTTATTATTGGTTTACTAAATTCTGGGCATGAGTACGATAGATTGGACAGTTCTTATTTTTACACTGGTAGCAGTGGTCGTTTACGGCGTATTCATCGGTCGTGGACAAAAAAGCAACGAATCTTACCTGAAAGCAGACAACAAAATGCCGTGGTACATTGTGTTGATCGGTATTATGGCAACCCAGGCAAGTGCGATTACTTTTCTTTCAGCTCCGGGACAGGCTTATACAGACGGAATGCGTTTCGTGCAATACTATTTTGGTTTGCCTTTGGCGATGATTGTGATCTGTATCACTTTCATCCCGATTTTTCAACGGTTGAATGTTTATACGGCTTATGAATATTTAGAAAACCGTTTCGATAAAAAAACAAGGGTATTGACTTCACTTCTTTTTCTTTTTTCCAGGGGCTTATCGACAGGAATCAGTATTTACGCTCCGAGTATCATCTTGTCAAGTGTTTTAAACTGGAATATTTATTTAACCAATGTTTTAACAGGTGGTATTCTGTTGATCTACACCTATGTTGGCGGCGCAAAAGCAATCGCTCACACTCAAAAATTGCAATTTCTGATTATTTTGGGAACAATGGCTTTTGCAGGTTATCTGTTAATTGAAAATATGCCAAATGGAATTGGTTTTAATGATGCGCTTTATCTGGCAGGAAAATCAGGAAAGCTTAATGTTATCACCACAGAATTCAATTGGAAAGATAAATATAATATTTGGAGCGGATTAATTGGAGGTTTCTTTCTGGCACTTTCATATTTTGGGACAGATCAAAGTCAGGTTGGGAGGTATATTACTGCGAAAGACAATACCAATGCTAAAATGGGTTTGCTGTTGAACGGATTGGTGAAAATTCCGATGCAGTTTGCTATTCTTTTGATTGGGGCTTTGCTTTTTGCTTTCTTTTCTTTGAAACCGGCTCCGATTTATTTTAATGAAAGATCTTATCAGAATTTAAAGGAAAAACAACCTGAACAGGCTGCGGTTTTTGAAAAAGAGCATCAGGATTTACAAATAAAATTTAATGCAGAATCGAAAGAAATTTTAAAGTTGAAAGAAACTCAATCTCCTCAACTTCAAAAAACAATTCAGGATTTTAAAAATACACAAACCGAAGTAAAAGCGCTTCACGGCAGGGTAGAAGAAGCAATAAATAAATCAAATTTTAATGCAGAGAAAACGGATACGAATTATATTTTCCTGTATTTCGTGAAAAGTACTTTGCCTGTAGGGATGATCGGTTTGCTATTTGCTGTCATTTTTCTGGCGAGCTGGGGTTCCATTTCGGCAGCGCTGAATTCTCTTGCTGCATGCTCATTGAAAGATGTTCATTTACTATTTAAAAAAGAAATTCCTGATGATAAAACCGAATTGATGTATAGCCGCCTACACACTTTAGCGTGGGGGATTTTCTCAATTGGTGTGGCGATGTTTGCGACTCAAATGGGTTCGCTTATTGAAGCGGTGAATGTATTGGGTTCGTTTTTCTACGGGCCGATATTGGGGATTTTTCTGGTGGCATTTTATTATAAAAAAATCACAGGTCCGAATGTGTTTATGGCCGCCATTTTATCAGAAATTGCAGTGATTGCCGTTTATCAGTTCGATATCGTCTCTTTCCTGTGGCTAAATGTGATCGGGGCGGCGGCAGTCATTATATTTTCTGCAATAGGGTTGCTGTTTTATAAGCCGAAAGCTGTAAATTCGTAAGCGAATAATAATTAAAACAAACAAATTAAAAATAATATGAAAGCAATGATTAAATCAGCTACTATGGTTTTTGCTGCAATGACGATTTCAGTGAATGCTTTTGCTCAGGAAGCTAAAAAACCTGCCAGCCCTCCGGCTACTGCTACGGGAAAAATTAAAGATGCCAATATCACTATAGCTTATAACAGCCCTTCTGTTAAGGACCGTAAAATCTGGGGCGATTTAGTCCCTTATGATAAAGTGTGGCGTGCAGGTGCCAATGAAGCTACTACCTTCGAAACGGATAAAGACATTACCGTTCAGGGTAAAAAACTTCCTAAAGGTAAATACAGCTTTTTCTTGATCCCTAAAGAATCTGGAACATGGACAGCAATTTTTAATAAAGAATCAAAACAATGGGGTGCTTATAAATACCAGGAAGCACAAGATGCCTTACGTGTTGATGTAAAAACAAAGTCTTTACCGACAAAACAAGAATCGTTAATTTATAAAGTAAATAATAATGGCTTCACCATGGATTGGGATAAGATCTCGGTTCCTGTAGAGGTAAAATAAATTGAAATAGAAGAAAAAAATCCCGAATTAACGGGATTTTTCTGTTTTTAACATACACCCCTTAATAATTTATCTATTAAAATTCTATCAAAAACTTTTTAATATTTTTTTAATTTAACATAAAATTAATCTAATTAACATTCGGTTTTCTATTAATTAATATTGACTAAGATTTATTTAAAATCCTATTAACAGGGCCTTCACAGTAATCTGATAGTTTTGCATCGTCTAATAAATCGAAAATTTATAATGAAAAGAAAACTACTTACAGTTGCAGCTCTTGCAATGGTCACGGGTTCGTTATTAAACGCTCAGACTTTTATTTTCAACAAGAATTCTTCTTGGAAGTATAACGACAATAATACCGCTCTGGCGGCACAATGGAAGGATGCTACTTATGATGTTACCACATGGTCACAAGGAAACGGACCTCTTGGCTACGGTGACCCGGTGACAACTACTACGGCTACGGGTCTTGTAACAGCTTATTTTGCTAAAGACTTTACAGTAAACTTAAACGATCTTTCTACAACGATGGAATTAGGCGTTATGAGAGACGATGGTATCGTTGTTTATCTTAACGGAGAAGAAGTTGTAAGAGACAATATGCCTGCGGGATCCATTGATTTCAATACTTGGTCAAGTACTACAATCGATGGAGCGGCAGAAAGTGTTTATAATGTTTTTTCAATCCCAAAATCTAAATTCGTAAACGGAAACAACAGAATTTCTATCGAATTGCACAACAGAGGAGCTTCAAGTTCGGACTTAAGAATCGATGCATATCTTAAAACTACTTCAACGGTAACGCCGGTTCCTTGCAACGCCAATCATATCAGCTGCTTTACTTCTATCGTACCAACTGCTCAGACGGGTAAATTAATCATTCCTACAGAACATAAATATCAGTTGATCCTTAAAGAAGGAGATAACTATACTGAAGGCGGAGGTTTAGTAGGTGGACAAAACGACTTTACAGCATATGTTGCTAAAAATTCAAGCAGCACAGACGGATATCTTTCTGTAAACCATGAGACAAACCCTGGAGGTGTTACCATGGCGGAAGTTAATTATAACGCTACAACAAAACTTTGGCAACTGACGAGATCAAGAGCGGTAAGCTTCTCGGCTCCGAGCTTGGTTCAGACCATCAGAAACTGTTCAGGAGGTATTACACCTTGGGGAACGGTAGTTACGGCTGAAGAATCTGTAACGTCAAATGATGTGAATGCAGACGGAATGAAAGATTACGGTTGGTTGGTAGAAATCAATCCTGCAACAGCTGAGGTAATCTCTCAAAACGCAGATGGATCTAAAGGAAAGCTTTGGCAGATGGGTATTATGAATCACGAAAACGTTGTGATCAATAATGCGGGAACTACAGCTTATTATGGCGAAGACGGCGGAACGCACATGGTTTACAAATATGTGATGGATACCCCGAATAACCTTTCGTCTGGAAATCTTTATGTATTAAAATTAGATCAGGGATTAAGCAATGGAGATCCTGTGGCAACGACTGCAACCTGGATTCAGGTTCCTAATAAAACAAAAGCTGACCAAAATAATACTACAGCCTTGGCTCAATCTTTGGGTGGTACTTCTTTTAACGGAATCGAAGATGTTGATATCAGTCCGCTTGATGGAAAAATTTATTTTACAGCAAAAGGTTTGAATAAAGTTTATCGATTACAGGATAACGGAACTACGGCTTCAAACGTCGAAACTTTCGTAGGAGGTCTTACAACAAACTATTCATTTGAGACCTCTCAGGGAACAAAAACTGAAGCTTGGGGAGATGGAAATGATAATCTTACTTTCGATGAGCTTGGTAACCTTTGGGTTCTTCAGGATGGTGGTAAAAATTACATTTGGGTAATTGCTCCGGATCACACTCAGGCAAATCCAAAGGTGAGATTATTCGCCTCTATGCCTGCAGGATCTGAGCCAACTGGTCTTACCTTTACCCCGGATCACAAATTCGGATTCTTTTCTATTCAGCATCCTGATTCTACAATTTCCACCGACATTGATGCAACAGGAAATACAATTGATTACAGAGGAAAGTCTGCAACGATCGTAGTAGCTCTTAAAAATAATTTAGGTACAACAGGAACATTGGGAACTATTGAAACTCATGCTGAAAATACCGTAACAGTTGCACCAAACCCGACTTCAGGATTGGTAAAGATCAATTCTCCAAAAGGATTGAAAAACATCATGGTAACGGCTTACAGCATCGACGGTAAAATCGTTTTCAACCAGAAATACTCTGGAACAAACAAATCTCTGGATTTGGATTTTACGAAACAGCTTGAGGCTTCAAGAGTATTGGTTTTAAATATCGAAGCGGAAGGAGGATTCCAGCAAACGGTAAAGCTATTAAAAAAATAAACTATTAATATTTACACTACTGCCGGTAATACTTGTGTTGCCGGTAGTTTTTTATTTTTATGAAAAAGCTATTTTTTTCTATTTCATTATTAATTCTTTCGCAGGCAAAAGCCCAGATCGATCCGGTGAAATATCCTACATATACCAACGTTGATGATGCTCTGAAAAGCGGAAAAACCGTCTACAGCATGAGTTTCAGAGGAAAAAAAATGTTTAATCTCCCCAAGGAAATTCAAAAATTAAATTCTATTTTCTTTCTGAATTTAATGGAAAATAAGCTGGAAAAAATGGATGAGTCAATTTTTGCATTAAAAGAATTGACGATTTTAAATATCAACGAAAACAGCATTAAATATATTCCCGACGAAATTGCGGAACTTCAGAAACTGGAAAGTTTTTCAATAAATTTAAATAGCTTAACAAGCGTTAATCCAAACTTGGCAAAACTAAAGAAATTAAAGGTAATTCATCTTGATGCCAACAACCTGAACGTTTTTCCAGATGCTTTATTACAGATTCCGACGTTGGAGGAAATTAATTTGCAGGGAAATCAGATTAGTTTTATCGCCAAAGATCTGGATCAGATTAAAAATTTAAGATCATTAAATCTTTCAGCCAATCAGATTAACGATTTGGGAAACTTAGAATTTCCTAAACAGTTAAAATACTTGGAACTGCAGCAAAATTCCATTGCAGCACTTCCTGAAAAGCTTTTTCATTTGAAAAGTCTTGAATTTTTAAATGCAAGCCAGAACAATATCAGAGAAATCTCGTCCAAAGTAAGAGGTTTGAAAAATGTAGTCAGCATCAATTTAGCCAATAATAATTTAAAAGATCTTCCAGCCGAATTTTCACAACTGAAGAATCTTAAAACATTAATATTAACGGGCAATCCCATGGAAAGATCAACCATTGAAAGATTAAAAACAATCATGCCGCAGACACAGATTTATTTTTAAAATTAAAAATATTATAATACAAGATCCGCAAGGCTTCCGTTATCACTTGCTGAGCGAAGTGCCTTTGCGGCCGAAAAATATTTTCGTTTAATTAAAAAACTTTGTGACCTTAACGTTTAAAATATTAGAGATTTAATTAAAACAAGGTTTATTCAATATAAAAACTATCCGCCAACTCTCTTAGTTTTATACCCCATTTCTTTAAGGATATCCATAATCTTATCACGATTATCCCCTTGAATGATAATCGTCCCATCCTTTTCTGAACCGCCGATTCCCAAGGTGGTTTTTATTTTTTTTGAGATTTTCTTAAGTTCTTCCTCGCTGCCTTCCCAGCCTTCAACAATCGTTACCGGTTTTCCGTTTCTGCCTTTTTTCTCAAACTTGCATACCAAAGGTTCTTTCTGCTTGAACTGTTCTTCAGGCATCTCAAAATCCTGCTCTTCATGATCAGGAAAAAGGTTTTTCAGTTGATCTCTTAAATCCATAAAGCAAAATTAATAAAATATTTGAGGTTGAAGAAATAGTTCACCTGGTTTAAAGGCTGGAAGTTGGAAGATGGGTGATGGAAGTTTATAATGATACCATTTTTAAGTTTTAAAAGTCTGTATAAAATTTAGAGCCGAAGACCTCATACAAATTTGTGTGAGTTTTGGAAATTTTAGGATTATCTTTCAGTTTTTAGCCGGAGTTTCCAGGTCTTGAATTTTTATTTTTTGTTTCAAGACAAAAGAAAATGAAGAATTTAAACAAAAAGTTTGTTTAAACTAATTTTAAATTTAACCACAAAAGTCACAAAAGATATTCTTCCAGCTATTATTTATTAGATAATAAAGGCTCTCAAAAGGATAAAAATCAAAGATTTTTTTAAAACTTATGTGCTCTTTTCGTCAGTTTAATGATAAACTTTAAACACATTATCTAAATCTTTTGTGTCTTTTGTGGTTAATAAAAATTTTAAACTTGTTTAAAATTTAAGTCCGCCAATTCTTCCATTCATTTCAAATTAAATAAATTTGTAGTATAAAAGTTTATACATAATGTCGAAAAAAGCAATACTAGCGATCCTTGACGGATGGGGATTGGGAATGAATCCGGACGTTTCAGCAATTGATAAAGCAAACACACCATTTATAGATAACTGCCTTAAAAATTTTCCGCATACAACACTGGAAGCAAGTGGTTTAGCTGTGGGATTGCCTGCCGGACAGATGGGAAATTCCGAAGTGGGACATATGAACTTGGGAGCAGGAAGAGTAGTGTATCAAAATCTGGTTAAGCTGAATATGGCGGTTGAAAACGGTTCATTAGGCCAGCAGAAGGTCATTCAGGATGCGTTTGAATATGCTAAAAAAGAAAACAAAAAAGTACATTTCATCGGTTTGGTTTCAAACGGTGGGGTACACTCCCATATCAATCATTTGAAAGGTCTTTTAACGGCAGCCCATGAATTTGGGTTGGAAGAGAACGTCTTTGTTCATGCTTTTACAGATGGCCGTGACTGCGATCCGCATTCAGGAAAAGGTTTTATCGAAGAACTTCAAAACCACATGGAGACAACCGTCGGAAAACTGGCAACCATTGTCGGAAGATACTATGCAATGGACAGAGATAAAAGATGGGAGCGTGTAAAACTGGCTTACGATGCAATGGTGGAAGGGGTTGGCGAACAATCTACAGACGCTTTGCTTTCGATCCAGAGATCTTATGATAATAATGTAACGGACGAATTTATTAAGCCTATCATTATGATCGATTCTACACAGATTGGAAATGTGGTTCCTGTTGCAAAGATTACGGATCATGATGTCGTAATCTGCTTCAATTTCCGTACAGACAGAGGTAGAGAGATTACGGAAGTGCTTTCCCAGCATGATAATCCTGAGTATTTCATGAGAAAATTGCCGTTGTATTATGTTACTTTAACGAATTACGATAAAACTTTCCAGAATGTACACGTTGTTTTTGATGAAGAGGTATTGCACGAAACGATGGGCGAAATTCTAGAAAGAAATCATAAAACACAGATCAGAATTGCCGAAACTGAAAAATATCCTCACGTTACGTTTTTCTTTTCAGGTGGAAGAGAAGCAGAATTTGTGGGAGAAAGAAGATTGCTTTGTCCGAGCCCGAAAGATGTGCCTACTTACGATTTAAAGCCTGAAATGTCTGCTTACGATATCACAAACGCAATCGTTCCTGAATTGCAAAACGGAACAGCAGATTTTGTTTGTTTAAATTTTGCCAATACAGATATGGTGGGACATACGGGCGTTTTTTCAGCGGCAGTAAAGGCGGCAGAAGTTGTTGACAGCTGTATCGAAAAAGTGGCAACAACGGCCTACGAAAACGGCTATGCAGTTTTCATCCTTGCAGACCATGGAAATTCTGATGTCATGATCAATGCAGACGGAACACCGAATACACAGCATTCAACGAATCTTGTTCCGTTTATTGTGATGGATAAAGATCGTACATGGAATCTTAAACCCGGAAAATTAGGAGACGTAGCTCCGACAATTCTTAAAGTAATGGGAGTGGATGCGCCCGAAGTAATGACAGGAGATATCTTAGTGAGCTAAGATGAAATACTATTAAATGAAAATTGCCGTTATAACTTTAATGACGGCAATTTTTTATGATTTATGTCAGGCATACTTATTGCTATGCCTTAAATAATAAAATAATCATATCTTTGCAAATTATAATCTAAATTCTAAAAATGTATCAAAAGCTCGTAAGGAAAGAAGTAATGGGAATTTTAGAAAAGGAAGTCGGTTCTTTTCTGGATAAGTTTTTAACACCAATCGAGAAAATATGGCAACCTTCTGATTATCTTCCGGATCCTTCAAGTGCTGATTTTAAGTATGATTTAGAAGAAATTCAGACTTTCGCACGTGAAATGCCTTACGATTTATTTGTAACATTAATCGGTGACTGTATTACAGAAGAAGCTTTACCGTCTTACGAATCCTGGCTGATGGGAGTAGATGGAGTAGACCAGGAGCAGAAAGAAATAGGCTGGGCAAACTGGGTAAGAGCGTGGACCGCTGAAGAAAACAGACACGGAGACCTTTTAGGAAAATACCTTTATCTGTGTGGGAGGGTGAATATGAGAGAGATGGAAGTCACTACTCAATATTTAATTAATGATGGTTTCGACTTGGGAACAAGTATGGATCCTTACAGAAACTTCGTTTACACAAGTTTTCAGGAAACGGCGACCAATATTTCTCACAGAAGAGTAGGGACATTGGCAAAACAAACCGGAAACGGAAAATTAGCAAAAATGTGTGGGGTAATTGCGGCAGATGAAGCAAGACACGCAAAAGCATACAAGTATTTCGTAGCAAGAATTTTAGAAATAGATCCTTCGGAAATGATCCTGGCGTTTGAAGATATGATGCGTAAAAAGATCGTGATGCCGGCTCACATGATGAGACAGTCGGGGCAAAAAGCGGGTGAGCTTTGGGGGCATTTCTCGGATGCGGCGCAAAGATGCATGGTGTATACAGGTCAGGATTATATTAATATTATGAAAGATCTGTTGGATGAGTGGAAAATAGAGCACGTAAAAGGCTTGAATGAAAAAGCTGAAAAAGCGCAGGAATATTTAATGAAACTTCCTGCAAGACTTCAGAAAATTACGGACAGAATTTCTACTCCGGATCTGCAGTTTCAGTTCAATTGGGTAAAAAGCTAATTCTATATTGGTTTTAATATAAAAAGTAAGAGTGTTAAGTATTTTAGCACTCTTTTATTTTTGTATCTTTGCATTTCAAAAAATATTCAATATGATGAATAACAAAAAAATTGCTGTAGACTTCGACGGAACTATTGTTGATGATGCTTATCCGGCAATTGGCAAAACCAAAACGTTTGCTTTTGAAACATTAAGAAAACTTCAGGCAGAAGGGTACCGATTGATTCTTTGGACGTACAGACACGGAAAAACGTTGGATGAAGCTGTAGAATTCTGCAAAAGTAACGGGATTGAATTTTATGCTGTTAATTCAAGTTTTGAAGGAGAGGTTTTTGATTCAGAAAATCAATCAAGAAAGCTGGATGCAGACTGGTTCATTGATGATAGAAATCTTGGAGGATTTCCGGGCTGGGGCGAGATCTACAATATTATTCAGGAAAGAATAGAATTCCGTGTTGAAGGTAAAGAAGTTTTAGCCTATTCGAAACTTAAAAAAGAAAAGAAAAAAGGACTTTTCTGGTAGATTTTATTAGAAATTAGAAGCTGGATTTTAGAAATTAGTTTTGAAAATTTTGCTTTTAATTTAAAGTTTATCAGGATAATATAGATCATTAGAAGTTTAAATAGAATTCAAAATATTTATAAAATTGTAAGTCTAACTTCTAACATCTACTATCTAACATCTATACAAAAATGATTCAATTAAAAACAATAGACGAACTTCGTCTGATGAAGCAGAGTGCTCAGTTGGTTTCTAGGACATTGGGAATGTTGGCAAAAGAGATCAAACCTGGGATTACCACTTTGTATTTAGATAAATTAGCGCACGATTTTATCAAAGATCATGGCGCTGAACCTGCATTTTTAGGATACGGAGGTTTCCCGTATTCTTTGTGTATTTCACCGAACGAACAGGTTGTTCACGGTTTTCCAAGCAAGGAAGAGATCAAAGAAGGTGATGTACTTTCGGTAGATTGCGGAGCAGTTCTAAATGGTTTCGTAGGAGATCATGCCTATACTTTTGAAATTGGAGAAGTAAGCCCTGAAACCAAAAAACTCCTTAAAGTAGCAAAAGAATCTCTTTATAAAGGAATTGCACAGTGCATCAGGGGAAAGAGAATCGGAGATATTTCTTATGCCATCCAGAGCCACTGCGAGAAAGAAGGATACGGAGTGGTAAAAGAGCTTGTAGGACATGGTGTGGGAAGACAGATGCATGAAGATCCGCAGGTTCCGAACTACGGAAGACAGGGCAGCGGAAAGGTGATTAAAGACGGATTAACCATCGCCATCGAGCCGATGATCAACCTTGGAACTGAAAAAGTGAAGTTCCATAATGACGGCTGGACGGTAACTACTTTGGATAATAAACCTTCGGCGCACTTCGAGCACGATGTAGCGGTAATCAACGGAAAACCGGTATTGCTGTCTACCTTCCAGTACATTTATGATGCATTGGGAATTGTAAATGATGAAGAAAAAGCGTTCCAATTGGATTTTTAATGAAAAAAGTAACGAAGCTTTTACTAAATAAAATCCCGCGTCCACTGCTTATTAAAATGAGCATCTGGGCACGACCGCTTATTTATCAGTTTTTCAAAGGTGACAAATTTCAGGATCCTATTGACGGTAAATATTATCGGAAGTTTCTTCCTTACGGATACGGAAGCCAGCGTGAAAATGCCTTGTCTCCCGGAACTTTAAGTTTGGAAAGACACCGCCAGATGTGGCTGTATCTTCAGAATGAGACCGATTTTTTTATTAAAAACTATAAGGTTTTACATATTGCTCCGGAACAGGAATTTTTAAGGAAATTCAAGAGAATGAGGAATCTGGATTATATTTCAGCCGATTTATTTTCTCCGATTGTAGATGTAAAAGCGGATATTCTGGATCTTCCTTTTGCGGATGAAAGTTTTGATATCGTGTTTTGCAACCACGTTTTGGAACATATTGAGGACGATGCAAAGGCGATGAGTGAATTGTACAGAGTTTTAAGGCCTGGAGGATGGGGAATTCTACAGGTTCCGATGAAAAATTCTTTGGAAAAAACGTATGAGGATTTCACGATTAAAGATCCGAAAGAACGTCAGAAACATTTCGGGCAGTACGATCACGTTCGCTGGTACGGAATGGATTATTTTGATCGCCTGAAAAAAGCAGGTTTTGAAACGGATATCAATTTCTACTCTCAGACCTTTCCAGAAGAAGAAATTAAAAAATACGGGTTAAGAGTGAATGAAATTCTTCCTGTAGTCTATAAAAAATAACAAACGTCTCCAAATTTGGAGACGTTTGTTATTTATTTAAGTTAAAATAATTATTCTTTAATGAATTTCTGAGACTGTTGTCCTTGTATCATTAAGATATATTGTCCCTTAGAAAAATTTTTGGTATCGATTTTTATTTTTTTGTCAGCCGTTTTTCCTTCATAAACCACTTGTCCAAGCATATTGAAAACCTTCACTGTAAGATCATTTTCAACGTTTTCGATTATTAAACTTTCTTTTACTGGATTTTGGAAAGTAATTGATGTTTTAAAACGATTTTCTTTTGTCGCTAAAAACATATTGTTATAATAAACTTTATTTCCGTTATTAGAATCTGTAATAATCAATGTTTTTCCGGAACCATTGGGAATAACCTGATAATTAAAGACACTTCCATTAGCAGGATATCCATAAAAATCGCAGTTTTTTTGATCATATCCTTGTACAGCTGCCGTATTGCTTCCGCCATATTGTCCCAATGTACATCCAGAGCTATTCTTTATAAATGAATTATCCAGAGTAGAGAATGTAAACGACATTACGGCGACATTAAAATATTTTGAGCTAAAACCAGAATTACCGGATCCGGCAATAAATGTAGAAGGCTGAAGCGACTGATCCATTGTTGGGGTAACAATTGTCTGTCCTCCGATAATCATTTGTGAGATGTACCAGTTTGTATTGAATAATTCAGAAGTATTTTGAGCAAATAAAAGACTACTTGTAAATAATAAAAGTAAAGTTTTTTTCATGGTTAATAATTTTATCGAAAGATAATGATTTATATTTTCTCACGAAATACAAAGCCGCCTTCAAACTATGAAAACGGCTTCGTTATAAAGCATTTAACAAGATTATTTCTAAGATTAATTTATCTTTAATTTTGATTTAGTGAGAAGAAACTGCCTTTAATCCAATGACAGAGCCGATTAGAGTTACAATAAAGAAAACTCTCCAGAAACTTACAGGATCTTTAAAGAAGAAAATTCCCGTTAAAACAGTTCCTACTGCGCCGATTCCTGTCCATACGGCATACGCTGTCCCGATCGGTAAAGTTTGGGTCGCTTTGATCAGCAGAAGCATGCTTACCGTTAAGGAAATCAAAAAGCCGGCAAACCAAAAATACATGGCCGTTCCGCTTGTTTCTTTTACTTTTCCCAGGCACGATGCAAAGGCAACCTCAAATAATCCCGCAATAATTAAGATAATCCAATTCATTTTTTTGATTTTCTGTGGCAAAGGTCAGGATTTAAATAAGATTAAAATTTTACAATTGTTAAAAAATGAAAATAATTTCCACCTAATTCCCAATCTCTTAGAGCCTGTTTAAATTTTTTTAGCTCTTTCTTAATTTTTCTAAATTAAATAAACGTTGTTTATTCTTTTTCTTAACATTAAGCAATACAGTTGATTAAGATATTTTTTGGTTAAGAAATCAATAAATTGTTTTTTATTAAGTTTTTTAAGCTAAATACTCTTAATTTCTTAATGTTAAAAGTAAATCCTAAATTTAAACAGACTCTAAACTTTCTCAAACCCTCCAACTCATTAACTCTCTCACTTAATCTCCGCCCGGATTCTGCTCAGGCTCACCTGTGTAATTCCCAGATAAGATGCAATGTGTCCCAGCTGAACACGTTTAAGAAGATCAGGTTTATCTCTCGTAAGATCTTTATATCGCTCCAAAGAGGTTTTGAACTGCCTTGAAATAATCAGTTCTTCTGTTTTCATCAGCTCTCTTTCTGCAAACTTTCGCCCCCAGTTGGCGATATGGACATCTTCTTCGAATAGCTTTCTGAGGCACTGCGTTTCAAGTTTATACAGTTCACAATCTTCGAGAAGTTCTATATTTTCGTAACCGGGCTGATCTTCCACATAGCTTTTCATTGAAACTATGGGTTCACTTTCTTTCCCAAACCAGAAAGTAATATCTTTCTCATCTTTTGAAGCGTAAGCCCGTACAATTCCTTTTTTGATGAAGTAAACATAAGGGACAACTTTATCAGCCTGCATCAGACAATAGTTTTTGGGATGTGATACTTCGGTAATATTTTGCGTTAAATTTATTTTTGAAGTTTCAGGAAGAATATATATTGTATCAAGAATTGCATCAATTTCCATATCAGGATATCTAAATTTGTCTAAATTATAAGTTTTAACAACATAAAGTAAAAAATATTTCGGTAGGACAATGAATTATTTCTTATTTAAACCGATTTTAAAGAGTAAAACGTTTAACCGAATCCTGACTTAGATACAGCTTAATTGTTAATATTAAATTCATATTTGAAAGAATAAAAATTTATTTAATATTTTAAACTGTTTTAAATCAATTATTTATATGATTTTGTGTTCTTGAATTTAAAAATCCGCGAAGCTACAATTATTTTTAATACAGCCAAAATTTAGGACTATTGTTTTTTATTTCTTTTATGAAATATTTTTGCATTAAAGTCAAAGAATATGAAAAGAGCTTCTATAAAAGACATTGCAAGAATAGCAGAAGTATCGGTGGCGACGGTTTCTTATGTCCTCAACAAGAAAGAAGGAAGCCGCATCAGTGAGGCTACCAAAAAGAGAATTCTGGAAGTCGCCAAAAGCATTAATTATACACCAAATAAGATTGCTAAAAGCCTGAAAATGAATAAAAGCAAGCTGATAGGTTTAATTGTAGCCGATATTTCCAATGACTTTTACTCTAATATTGCAAGAAGTATCGAAGATGAAGCAATGAAGCTGGGATACACGCTTTTAATTGGAAGTTGCGACGAAAATCCGGAAAAATTCAAAAAACTGACCGAATTATTTTCCGAACAGCAGGTAGACGGGATGATTATCGCCCCGGTTGTAGATTCTGATGAAGCGATTATTAAATTAATCAATGAAGAATATCCCATCGTAACCATCGACAGATACCTGAAAAATGTAAGTCTGCCGGGCGTGATGATCAATAATTTTGAAATTTCAGAATATATCTGTGATCATTTGGTTAAAAAGAATTTCGACGAAATTATTTATGTGGGTTACGATACAGAGCTGCCGCATTTGTTGGACAGACAGCACGGTTTTGACAAGAGAATTACAGAATCTGATGTTTTATCCAAAAAAATTTTAATAGGGATTCATAATATTACGGAAGAAGTTCATACCAAACTGAAAGAGAATCTTGATCTTTCGAAAAAAACAGCCATTTATTTTTCAAGCAACAAATTAGGAATAGCAGGATTAAGATATTTAATTGATCATAATATACAGGTTCCACAGCAGATTTCATTAGTCGCTTTTGATGAAACGGAAGCGTATTACCTTTTCCCTACCGAGGTAACATTCGTACAGCAGCCCTTGGTAGACATGGCAAAAGAATCGGTGAAACTATTGGATGACCAGATTACGAACTATACAAATAACGGAAAAAGAGTGACTTTCAATGCAAAATTTATGGAAAGAAGTTCGGTAATTTAATAAATTGAAATGCTAGCAGATTTATGATGATAGAAAAACAACCTTATATCGTATGTTTTGGTGAAGTTCTTTGGGATATTTTTCCTGAAGGTTCAAGAGCAGGAGGTGCGCCCTTCAATGTAGCTTACAATGTCTATAAAATGGGTATTGATGTGAAAATGTTAAGCAAAATCGGAACTGATGAGTTAGGAAAAAAATTAACCGATCAGATTAAAAACTGGGGAATAACCACAGAATATATTCAAGTTGACGAAAATTATCCTACAAGTACCGTAATTGGCAAAATTGATGAACATAATGAGGCAACTTATGAAATTATAAACGATGTTGCATGGGATCACATAGAATTTCTGTCTGAAGATAAAGATTTGGTTTCCAATGCTGAAGCTTTTGTTTTTGGAAGCCTGTCTGCACGGAATAAAAAGACAAAAGAAACATTGCTCCAGTTGCTGGATCTGGCAAAGCTGAAGATTTTTGATGTCAATTTCCGGCCACCGTTCATTGATTTCGGATTAATTAAAATACTTTTACAAAAGGCTGATATCGTTAAAATGAATAAAGCTGAAATGCAGCAAATCCTTGATTTTATGGGTGAAGAATACTCAAGTGAAGAAGAAAGCGTTGCGTTTATTCAGAAAAATTTTAATATCAATGAAATTGTTTTAACCAAAGGAAATGAAGGAGCACGATATTTTGTCGGAGATCAGAATTTCAGTTTTTCTGCCGTTCCGATAACAGTTGCAGATACAGTGGGAAGCGGGGATGCTTTTCTTGCCGGTTTTATTTCGAAAAGAATTAAAGATGATAATCCCGGAGAAATTATAAAACAGGGAATTGCCTTGGGTGCATTCATTACTTCAAAACCTGGCGCCTGTCCGGATTACACTTCTCAGGAATTTGAACAATTTAAAGGACTTTATTTTTAAATATAGAACAAAGCTTTTCTTCAGGAAAGGCTTTTTTGTTGGTAAAAGTTCCCAATTAATTCCAAAGACCGATTTTGTTTACTAACTTTGCAAATCCTAATATAATTTTTATGCACAAAGCAGGATTTGTAAATATAGTTGGAAAGCCGAATGCCGGAAAATCTACCTTGTTGAATCAACTGATGGGGGAGAAACTGGCAATTGTTACCCAAAAGGCCCAGACAACACGCCACAGAATTTTTGGAATTTATAATGAAGATGATTTACAGATCGTATTTTCAGACACTCCGGGAGTGCTGGATCCGAAGTACGGTTTGCAGGAAAAAATGATGGATTTTGTGAAGGATTCTTTGCAGGATGCTGATGTTTTCCTGTTCATTGTAGACGTTACGGATAAAGCAGAACCTTCAGAATTTTTAATTGATAAGCTGAATAAAATTCCTGTTCCGGTTTTACTTTTATTGAATAAAGTAGACCAGACCAACCAGGAAGGTCTTGAAAAATTGGTAGAAACCTGGCACGAAAGAATTCCAAAGGCTGAAATTTTGCCGATTTCTGCTTTAAATGCTTTCAATACGGATGTTATTCTACCTAAGCTGAAGTCTATGCTTCCTGAAAATCCACCTTACTACGACAAAGATCAATATACGGATAAGCCGGAAAGATTCTTTGTAAATGAGGCAATTCGTGAGAAAATCTTATTGAATTATGAAAAGGAAATTCCGTATTCGGTAGAAGTTGTGACAGAACAGTTCAAAGAAAAAGAAGGAATTATTTTTATAGATTCTATTATTTATGTTGAAAGAGATACCCAAAAAGGGATCATTATCGGGCATAAAGGAGAGGCAATTAAAAAAGTAGGAACAGAATCGAGAATTGATCTTGAAAAATTCTTCAACAAAAAAATTCACCTGAATCTTTTCGTAAAAGTGAAAAAAGATTGGAGAAAAAATGACAGAGATTTGAAAAATTTCGGGTACCGATAGACTAAAAAGTCTTTATTAGCCGTTGTATTAAAAGATTTTTGTTATCTTTAAATTTAAATCCTCATTTAATGAACTATTCAGGCTCAACAAATTCTAATTCGGTTTTAAAAGATACTACATTATTGGTAGTGAGAGTATTTATCGGTTTTGCCATGCTTTCACACGGATTTCCTAAACTTCAGATGCTGTTGGACGGGAAGACCGACTTCTTTAATTTTTTAGGATTGGGGCCGCAGATATCTTTAGGATTAACTGTTTTCGCAGAGTTTGTATGTTCAATTCTTCTTATTTTAGGGCTGTTTTCAAGAGTTGCTTTAGGTTTCCTGATCTTCACGATGATCATAGCAGGCTTTGTGGTTCATGGGACAGATCCTTTTGAAAAGCAAGAAATGAGCTTGATTTATCTTTCGGTTTATCTAATGTTAATGGTTTTCGGTGTCGGAAAAATTTCTGTAGATTATATGATCGAAAAGAGAAAAAGAGCCAACGATTGGTAATTATTCTTAAATATAAATAAAGAGTGGTAAAATGTACCGCTCTTTATTTTTTTTGACCCGTCCGTTCAGAGTAAATAAATATCAAGATTCTTCATGTTTGAGCCAACTTTTCCATATATTTTAATTGAATTGAAATAGAGATAAATATTTAATTAAATCACTTTAATGCGTATTAATTAAAGTTTAAAATATTCTTTTATTTTCCTTAATTTCGTGAAAATTGAAATATTATGAAGATAAAACTAACGATATGCCTTCTTGCGTTTCTTAATTTTTACGAAGCTCAGGAAAGTATAACTTACCAGAAACCGTCTGCCGAAATTTTAAAATTGGCTGATTATGAAAGACCTCCAAGCGTTTTAATGAACAGTAAAAAGGACTGGATCGTTTTCACTTACCGCCCGACGTATAAAACGTTGGAAGATCTCAGCCAGCAGGAAATGAAGTTGGGAGGGTTGAGAATCAATCCTGTAACGAATATTTCAAGTTCTGTAACGTATATTAATAATCTAAAGGTCAGGAAATTAAATGACAAAACAGAAGTTCAGGTTAAAAATTTACCATCAAACCCAAAAATTACCTATACTTCATTTTCCCCGGATGAGAAGAAATTAGCTTTTACCAATACAACCAATAAAGGAGTAGAGCTTTGGATTGTTGATCTGGAAACGGCAACAGCAAAGAAAATTACCAACGACAATCTGAATGCCAACTTAGGAAGTCCATATGTTTGGAATAAAGATTCTCAAAATTTATTGATCAAAACGCTTCCGCAAAACAGAGAGGCTTTAATTGATTCGAGTAAAGATCTTCCGACAGGCCCGATTGTTTCTACAGCAGACGGAAAAGTTTCACAAAACAGAACGTATCAAGACTTACTGAAAAATCCTCAGGATGAAAAGAATTTTGAGATTCTTACCGCATCCGAAATTTATAATGTTGATTTGAACGGAGGTTTGAAAAAAATGAAGGATCAGGATTTATATTACGGCTTAAGCTTTTCTCCGGACGGCAATTACCTAATGGCGACAACCATTAAAAAGCCTTTCTCATACATCGTGCCTTTAGGCAGATTCCCGATGACAACAACAGTTTACGATAATAATGGAAACGTTGTAAAAGTGGTGAATGAAACCCCGCTTAATGAAATTATGCCAAAAGGTTTCTCTTCCGTAAGAACCGGAAAAAGAGATATGGGCTGGAGAAGCGACCTTCCCGCAACTTTGGTGTATGCGGAAGCTTTGGATGGTGGAGATCAGTCGAAAACTGCAGATTACAGAGATGAGATTTTCACTTGGGAAGCACCTTTTAACAATGCGCCAAAGTCTTTCTTTAAAACAAAACAAAGATATGAAGATGTAAGCTGGACCAACGATCATTATGCAATCGTTTCCGAAGGCTGGTATGATACAAGGAACACAAAATCTTTCTTGGTTGATCTTAATAATGGTGAATCGAAAGTAATCGACGATAGAAATTATCAGGATGTTTACAGTGATCCGGGGAATTTTAATACCACAAAAAATCAATACGGAAGATATGTGGTGGATATGAAAGGAGGAAAGTCATACCTTATCGGAGCAGGTTTTACCAAAGACGGACAGCATCCCTTCATCGACGAAATGGATATGAAAACGTTGAAGAAAAAAAGATTGTACACTTCAAATCTTAAAAATTCAAAAGAAGAAATTATTGATATTCTGAATCCTTCAAAGGGTGAAGTTTTAACAATTGAACAATCTTCAAGTCAATATCCGAATTATTTTAAAAAGAATATAAAATCAAATAAGGCTGAAGCCGTAACTAATTTCGCCAATCCTTTTGAAAGTATCAAGGATGTTTACAAAGAAGTGATTACTTACAAAAGAAATGACGGAGTTACTTTGACCGGAACACTTTATCTTCCCGCAACCTACGACAGAAAGGCAAAAACGGAAAAACTTCCTTTGCTAATTTGGGCGTATCCGACAGAATATAAGGACAAAAATACTGCAGGACAAAATACACAAAATCCGAACGATTTTACATTCCCATATTACGGATCTTTCGTGTATTGGACGACAAAAGGATATGCGGTTTTGGATGATGCCTCATTCCCGATCATTGGAGAAGGAAAAACCGAACCGAATGATACTTTTATTCCGCAATTGGTTGCTAACGGAAGAGCAGCCATTGATGCGGTAGATAAATTAGGCTACATCGACAGAACAAAAGTGGCTGTGGGAGGACATTCTTACGGCGCTTTTATGACAGCAAACCTTTTGACACATTCTAAAGATTATGCTTGCGGAATTGCGAGAAGTGGAGCGTACAACAGAACTTTAACGCCTTTTGGGTTCCAAAGCGAACAAAGGAATTATTGGGATATTCCGGAAATTTACAACGCAATGTCTCCATTTATGAATGCTGATAAAATGAAGACTCCTTTGCTATTGATTCATGGTGATGCGGATAACAACCCAGGAACTTTCACCTTGCAGACAGAAAGATATTTTCAGGCTTTGAAAAACCTTGGAGCACCCGTAAAAATGGTTCTTTTACCTAAAGAGGCACACGGATATGCCGCAAAAGAAAATATCTTGCATTTACTTTGGGAACAGGATCAGTTCTTGGAGAAATGTTTGAAGAAATAATAAATTCATAGTAAACTCGTTCAGTTTTGGACGAGTTTTTTGTTTTTATTTGTATTAAAATCGAAAATATGCCAATTGTAAGACGGCCAGAACAAGATAGACAAACACTTCAAGAATTTTATAAAGAATTTATTCCTAAACCTGAAGATACATTTTCAGATATAGGAACTCCGATGTTGAAGGTATTGGAATTTTTAAATATAAGCTTTATGAATACTAAGATTTATGGATTGACTTCACATGCTCATCTACTTTTGTTTAACCATGATAAAAGTAATGAACATTATGTTGTAATTGTTGGATATCAATCGGAAAATTATAATGAATTTGCTGTTGAATATGTAATTCCTAAAGACACAGCTCCATGGGGAAATGCTGTTGTGAGAGGAGAAACCAGACAATTTGAAGATTTCAAAAAGATGATTATTATTTCTATGGTAGAATCGGGTGGCTGGAAAGATAACTTGGAACTGGGAAATTTATATAAAGAAATAAAAGAGCTCTAAAAAATCACTAAAAAACTAAATACACAATAATAATAACCATGAAACAAACGAAAATATTAATTCTTTTAACATGTATTCCGATTTTATATTTTGGACAGTTGTCTCCGAAAGTAAATAAACTGTATCAACAATTATCTCAGTCAAAAAGGGCTGAAAGTAAAAATATAAGTATAGATGGACATGAAAGCGATTTGTATAAAGTTGGCGAAAACATGGGAGACGCAGCTAGCAATAAGGAATTGGAATATATTGCTTACAATGGACATCACGTCCCTAAATATTATGCTATGATTAATCTATTTAGACAAAAATCAAAATCTTTAGAAAAATTATTCAGACATTATCGAAAAAGTAATGATTCTGTATCGATTTTGAAAGGATGTGTAGGTGGGTTTTCACGTTTAGATGAGGAAATGTATTTGAATATTTTCTTTGAAAAGCAAGTTATAAAACAGACGGAATGGAAAAAAAAATGGAAAGACAGTATGATCATTAATAATAAGCAAAACACCGCAGAATACTTAGGAACAGAAAATTTACTTAATACAAAAACAAATTGGACTCAAAAAGAAATTGATTCTTTAATCAATAAATTAGATATCATTATTTTAGACGATCATGAATCTTCAAAACGTTTGGTTGAAATGGTAGCTGAACTGAATTTTTATACAGAGACAAAACGCCCTTATTTCCAGAAACTCATTTATTTTAATGAAAAATATAGTTCAG
The DNA here is from genome assembly GCF_900129245.1 of Chryseobacterium arachidis. GTDB lineage: Bacteria > Bacteroidota > Bacteroidia > Flavobacteriales > Weeksellaceae > Chryseobacterium > Chryseobacterium arachidis. The sequence continues at coordinate 6,116 of NZ_FQUT01000008.1, read as the reverse complement.
AAATAATCAAAAAATATATTGAATTTTGTTCAAAATAAATTGTTTTAAAAAAATCTCGTTCAGTTTTGAACGAGATTTTTTTATAAGTAATTCAAAACTTCTTTAATACTTTTAAACTCTAAAAAACGTTCATCCTCCAAATTCAAATCATGCTGTTCATGCGCCCAAGTCACATGATAAGGAATATGTACTGCAGATCCTCCGATTTCTAATACAGGCAAAATATCTGATTTAATTGAATTTCCAAGCATTAAAAAATTCTCCGGTTTACAATCCAAATGCTTTAAGAGTTTTAAATAATCGCTTTCTTTTTTGTCGCTCATGATTTCGATATGATGAAAATAATTCTGCAGTCCGGATTTTTTAAGTTTACGTTCCTGATCGAGCAAATCACCTTTTGTAGCAACAATTAACCTGTATTTTCCTTTTAAATTTTCCAGTGTTTCTTCAACTCCTTCTAACAATTCGAGCGGTTTTTGAAGAAGTTCATGCCCAATTTCGATCGTTTTATTGATTAATTCCAATGATGCCGTATTATTTGAAACCCTGCAAACGGTTTCCACCATACAAAGCATGAAACCTTTTACGCCATATCCGTACAAACTGAGATTCTGCATTTCGGTTTTAAATAATTCCTGGGAAACATTATGTTGAGGAAGATAGTCTTCCAGCAAAGTACAAAATTCTTTTTCAGCCTTCTGAAAATAAGGTTCGTTAATCCAAAGTGTATCATCTGCATCAAAAGCAATGGTAGTAATAGAATTCATATTGTATTCATTTTAGATTTTGTAATTTTCTGCCGACAAAATTCAGTATAATAAATAAACCAGAAAAGGACATTTGTCCCCAACGAGATATGTTACGTACAAACCAGACATTTTTAGATTATTTGGAAGAGCTTTACAGCAAAAAAGATCATAAAGGAAATATTGTATTGAAATCTTTCGATAAAGGTGATAAAATATTGACGCAGAATGAAATATCAACGAAGATAATGCTCGTGAAAAACGGAATTACCAAATGTTATTTCGTGGAAGAAAACGACAAAGAATATATTGTTGAATTTTTAGGAAAAGGCGAAATTGTCGGTGAAATTGAGGTCATTAAAAATGTTCCCTGTCTTTGCAGCATTGAAGCGATTACGGAAGTTACAGCATATTCCATGACGATTCCTTATTTTCAGTCATTAATTAAAAATGATTTGGGCTTAAATAATCTTTTGCTTGATGTCTTTGCAGAACGTATCGTTAATACTTCGAGCAGAGCATCTTACCAACAGCTTCATACGACAGAACATACTTTATCCCAGCTTCTTGACCTGAAATCCAAAGAAATGGAAATTTCAAAAGAAGATATGGCTGCCTATCTTGGAATTACGGTGAGAAGTCTCAACCGTGCTCTGAAAGAACTGGAAGAAAAAGAAAAAAATAACGAAGAATAATTCCTGTCCTACAGTAGAAATCTTCCTGTATCTTTGCAGAAATATGCTGTCATACAATGGAAGAAATAAAATTCAGGAATGCAAACCTGGAGGACTTACCAAAAATCGTTGAAATCTACAATTCCACCATCCCTTCAAGAATGGTAACTGCCGATACAGAGCCTGTTTCCGTAGAAAGCAGATTGCAATGGTTTAAAGAGCATAATGCTGAAACACGACCACTTTGGATAATCGAGGATCAGAAAAATAAAACGATGGGTTGGGTAAGTTTTTCTTCATTTTATGGCAGACCTGCATACAACGGAACCGTGGAAATGAGCATCTACATGGATGAAAGCTGCCGTGGAAAAGGATTGGGCAAGAAAGTTCTTCAATACTGCATTGACAACGCCGGAAAATTCGGAGTGAAAACATTGTTGGGTTTCATCTTTTTACACAACGAACCGAGCCTGAAATTATTCAGGCATTTTGGTTTTGAAGATTGGGGTGTTTTCCGTGATGTTGCGGTTTTGGATGGTGTGGAAAGAACTTTGGTGATTTTGGGAAAAAGGGTAGGATAGTTTGTCATTGCGAGGAGCGAAGCGACGAAGTAATCTCAGAAGAATATTTATTTTAAGGAGCTATTTCCCGCTTTCACTACTCGCTTTTTCGGGTTTAGGCGGCGGCTAAAAGCCGCCGCCTAAACCCGAAAAGAGCTCAAACATGCCGTTCAATCGGGGCTAGAATTTGTAGGTATTACAATAGTAAAGTATGATTTCACGCTTTGTCATTCCGTAGGAATCTAGACAAAATAATTTTTCATAATAATTTAAAAATGAACTGAAATTCATACGGAAAATACATTAACTATATTATGAAAGCAATAAGCTGTTAAAAAGGTTTGGAAATTTAAAACAAGCAAAAAAGCGATCCCAAAAGCCGCTTTCAATATTATAAATTCTGTTTAATTCTCTTTGCAGACATATTCAAAAATCGTTTCACGAGCATCACGGCGGAAACCGTTAATCCCAAACCTAATGCGATCCACATTCCGAAAGCGCCCATTTTCAGGACGAAACAAAGCAAATATCCCAAAGGAATTGTAATGATCCAATACGCAATGAAAGTATAGATGGAAGGAATTTTCACATCCTGCAAACCTCTTAACATTCCTAAGGCTGTTACCTGGATTCCGTCGGAAAGCTGGAACAAAGCAGCAATAATCAAGAGTTTTGAAGCTAAGGTAATTACCTCAATTTCTTCTTTTTTTGTAAAGAATGTCGGAAGAATATTTCGTCCCAAAATGAAAATAATCCCGCAGATCGTCATGAAAATAAACGCAATTTTCAGATTATTGATCCCGATCTTTCTTAGCTCAACAAAATTCTGTTCTCCTAATTTTCGGCCGATCATCACCGTTGAGGCCACACTGAAACCAATGCAGAGATTAAAGGTAAATGAAGCCATACTCAATGCGATCTGGTGAGAAGCAATATCATGAGCAGAAATTAATCCGCAAATAAATGCCGCACCTGCAAAAGCCGTTACTTCAAAAAACATCTGCAAAGCGGTCGGAAAGCCTAATCGGATCATTTTTTCAAACATTTCTTTGGTGAAAATCTGGATCTTTAATGAAAAATCCTTGATATACTGTTGGGTTTTCTTCTCATTCAAAAGAACGAAATAAAGAAATACCACCATAAAAATTCTGGCAATCAGACTGGCTAATGCAGAACCTTTCACTCCCATTTCAGGGAAAATCCAGAGACCTTTAATGAAAACATAGTTTAAAACAATATTAATTACGTTGGCGATAATGGTTGCTTTAGTAACTCCAATCGTGTAAGATAACCCTTCAGAAACCTCTCTTAAAGTCTGAAACGCCATGAACGGAACAATACTGATGGCCATAATCGTTAAAAAGTCAACGGTATCCGGAATAATTTTTTCTGGCTGACCCGATTTGTAGAGTAGTGGCATTCCCAAAAGCAAAATACCCATTAATAAAATACCCACCGTTATATTAATAACAAATCCATGACTGAAAACTGAATTGATCGTTTTGTGATCATTTTGTGAATGTGCTTCAGAAACCAATGGAGGAATGGCAAAAGAAAATCCTAATGCCAACACAAACATGGAGAAAAATACTGCATTTCCTAATGAAACAGAAGCCAGTGCATCCGCCCCCAAAAGGTTTCCTACAATAATATTGTCGAAAAGATTTACCGAAACCTGTCCAACCTGCGTCAACATGACCGGAAGAGCCAGAGTCAGGCATTCTTTCGTGTAATTTTTATTTAAAAAGTTCATAATAGTTTATCGTTCATATATAGTTCTAATACAAAAAAAATTGCAGTAACAAATGATACTGCAATTTTTATAATTTATAATGAGTAATGTTACATTACTTCCTTACAAAACTTGCAACGTCTTCAGCAGAAACTGTGTTTCCTCCTAAAATAATCAGCCTTTCTACAACGTTTCTCAATTCTCTGATATTCCCTGTCCATGAAAGTGCTTTTAACGCATCAACAGCTTTATCATCGAATTTTTTTACGGCAGTACCGTGTTCATCGGCGATCATTCCAGAGAAATGTTCTACCAATAATTTGATATCTTCTTTTCTTTCATCCAACGGCGGTACATAGATCTCGATCACAGAAAGTCTGTGGTAAAGGTCTTCTCTGAATCTTCCGGCTTCAATTTCCTTCTGCATATTTTTGTTGGTTGCTGCAAGAACTCTTACATCAACTTTTATCTCCTTATCGCTTCCTACAGGAGAAACTTTGCTTTCCTGAAGTGCTCTCAAAACTTTAGCCTGAGCAATTAAGCTCATATCTCCGATTTCATCGAGGAAAATAGTACCTCCGTTTGCCTGTTCGAATTTTCCTTGCTTATCCTTGATTGCACCTGTAAAAGAACCTTTTACGTGTCCAAATAATTCAGACTCAATCAATTCTGAAGGAATTGCGGCACAGTTTACTTCCACCATCGGACCTCTTGCTCTGTCACTTTGATTATGAATGGCATGAGCAACCAGTTCTTTTCCTGCACCGTTTGGTCCTGTAATCAAAACCCTTGCATCAGAAGCAGCAACTTTCTCGATCATATCCTGGATCTTCTGCAAACCAGCGGATTCACCGATCATTTGATACTTTTTGTTAACTTTCTTCTTTAATGTTTTATTTTCAGTTTGAAGATTTTTGTTTTCTTTCTTCAAAGTTTCTTTGGCTAACGCATTTTTTACGCTGGTAATCAATCTGTTGATGTCGATAGGCTTAGAAATGAAATCATAAGCGCCATCTCTCAGACAGGAAACCGCAGAATCAATGTCCGCGTGTCCTGAGATCATGATAAAAGTGGAATCGGGCTTTAAGGCTAAACTTTGTTTTAAAAGTTCAGTTCCGGAAAGCTTAGGCATTTTGATATCAGAAATCACCAGTGCGAAATCTTCTTTTTCTACCTGTTTATAACCTTCCAACCCGTCTTCGGCGATTACAAATTCATAGTCAGTTAGTTCGTCAGAAAGAATACTGTGAAGTACCCCTGAGATTGCTTTTTCGTCTTCTACAATAAGGATTTTTTGCATAGTTGCAAATTTAGATTTTTTTGATTGAATTATTAGCAAAAACTATACCTAAAACATTATTTCGAATAATCCCTTCTTCCGAAAATTGCCGATCCTACTCTTACGGAATTAGCGCCACAATCAATGGCTATCGGGAAATCGTCACTCATTCCCATTGATAATGTTTTTAACGGTTTTTGTTGATTTAATTCGTCAAAAAGACTTTTTAGGTTTAAAAATTCCTCTTTTATTTGAGATTCGTCTTCGGTAAATGTTGCCATCCCCATTAAACCTGTGATCTCAATATTTTGATATTCTCCGTTGATATATTTTTGGAACAGATCTTTTGCTTCTTCAATTTCCAATCCGAACTTGCTTTCCTCTTCAGCGATTTTTACCTGAAGCAGAACTTTAATTATCCTATTATGTTTTCCTGCTTCTTTATTGATTTCCAACAATAGTTTGTCAGAATCTACACTTTGGATCGTGTCCACAAATTCAGCAATATATTTTACTTTATTCGTCTGAAGATGCCCGATCAAATGCCACTGGATATCTTTAGGAAGGAGAGGATATTTCTCCATCAGTTCCTGAACTTTATTTTCGCCAAAAACTCTCTGTCCAAGATCATGAACTTCCTGAATAGCCGAAACGGGATGCGTTTTTGAAACAGCTACCAATTGCACATGTTCCGGAAGCTGATTTTTTATATGGTTATAATTTTCCTGAATATTCATAAAGGCAAATTTCTGAATTTTAAAAGCAAAAAACGAATGAAATTGAATTTAGTTATAAGTCTGTTTAAACTAATTTTAAATTTAACCACAAAAGGCACAAAAGATATTCTTCCAGCTATTATTAGATAATAAAAGCTCTCAAAAGAATAAAAATCAAAGATTTTTTTTAAACTTATGTGTTCTTTTTATGTCAATTTAATGATAAACTTTAAACATATTATCTAAATCTTTTGTGTCTTTTGTGGTTAAATAAAAAGTTTAAACAAGTTTTATATATAAATTCCCACAGATCGCCTTTAGATTTGCCAAAGGATTTAGCATTAACTTAGATAATAATTATAATTCTGAAGAACCAGAGAAAATAAAGTGAACTAAACAGATTGCCAGA
>NZ_FQUT01000003.1 GCF_900129245.1 Chryseobacterium arachidis | reverse complement strand
ATTCGGGTAAGAATAATTTCAGAATTTCAGCATCATTTAACATTCCACAAAGTTACTATTTTTATTTTCTCCCCAACTTTTGAGACTGATCCAAATAAATTAAGTATTTTTTTATGCCATTTACCAATATATGCTAACGAAAAACTATTTAGTATTCAAATATTTCATTGATTGTTTGACACTCCATAAAGAAAGTATATTTTTGCAGTCCACAACATGATAAATCTGCATGATGTTGTGTTGTTATTAAAACTAAAATCATCTGAAAAGAATTCAAATTAAATAAATATGAAAAAAACAATTACTATTTTATTCTTCCCATTATTTTGTTTTGGACAAACTCAAATAGGATCAGATATTAATGGTGAAGCTGCAAATGATTATAGCGGTAGGAGTGTTTCTTTATCATCAAATGGAAATATTGTAGCTATTGGTGCCGCTCAAAATAATGGAAGTGGTACTGATGATGCGGGGCATGTTCGTGTGTATCAAAATGTGTCAGGCGTTTGGACACAAATAGGTGCTGATATTGACGGAGAAGCAGATGTTGATTTAAGTGGTGTTTGTGTTTCTCTATCATCAAATGGAAATATTGTAGCTATTGGTGCTAATGCAAATGATGGAAATGGTAATCTTTCAGGTCATGTTCGTGTGTATCAAAATGTATCAGGAGTTTGGACACAAATAGGCGCTGATATCAACGGGGAAGCTTCATATGATCAAAGTGGTGAAAGTATTGCTTTATCATCAGATGGAAGTATTGTAGCTATTGGTGCTCGCTATAATGGAGGAAACGGGACTAATTCAGGTCATGTTCGTGTGTATCAAAATGTGTCGGGCGTTTGGACAAAAATAGGAGCTGACATTAATGGAGAGGCTGCAAATGACTATAGTGGCTATAATATTGCTTTATCATCGGACGGAAGTATTGTAGCTATTGGTGCTGCTCAAAATGATGGAAACGGTACGGATTCAGGTCATGTTCGTGTGTATCAAAATGTATCAGGAGTTTGGACGAAAATAGGCGCAGATATTAATGGAGAAGCTGCCAATGATCAAAGTGGCAGGAGTGTTTCTTTATCTTCAGATGGCAGTATCGTAGCTATTGGTGCACGTCTGAATGATGGAAATGGTACGGATTCTGGTCATGTTCGCGTTTATCGTAATATTTCAGGTGTATGGACGCAAATAGGATCAGATATTAATGGAGAAGCGGCCAATGATTATAGTGGTCATAGCGTTTCCTTATCATCAGATGGAAGCATTGTGGCTATTGGTGCTTATCAAAATGATGGAAACGGTGCTGATTCAGGCCATGTTCGCGTTTATCGTAATATTTCAGGTGTATGGACACAAGTAGGCTCGGATATTAATGGAGAAGCAGCAGGTGACTATTGTGGTTATGGTATTTCCTTGTCATCAGACGGAGGTATCTTAGCTGTTGGTTCCAATTATAATGACGGAAACGGTACGAATTCAGGTCATGTTCGAGTTTATAATTTAAGCGGTACTTTAGCTACAGATTCTTTTGTTCAATCTAAATCTAACCTTTTATTATTCCCAAATCCGGTAAAAGACATTTTAAATTTTTCTTCGGATAAAAAAATTACCTCTGTAAAAATCTATAATCTGGTAGGTCAGCAAGTATTTGTGAAAGATATCAATGCTCAGGAAGGAAAAATAGATACTTCTAATTTAGCTGCTGGAAGTTATTTAGTAAAAGTAACTTCTGTTGATGAATCGAAAACATTAAAAATCGTTAAAGAGTAAAATAAGTAAAAACTTACTAAGTTTGTTTAATTAATAAAAGTATACTTTTCAAAAGTGTACTTTTTTATTTATGACAATTCAAGAGTAAAATAAATTTCAATTATTGCTTCAGAATTCTTTTATTTAAAATAAATATTATAGATAATTTTCTCAGATACAATACCATTGATATGAAATTTTGAACATAATAAAAAGAAAATTAAATGAATTTAACAAATTCTCACTCAATAATAAAGAACTATTTTTTAAACAAAATTAAAGGGAAATATTTGATAATAAAAAAACTTATCTGCAAAAGATGAAATTATTATTAACAGACTTTTAGAATGTGATGATTGTGCAGAAAGACTGTAACAAAAGGGATTTGGAGTTGTGTCACAAGTATAAATTATATACTTTTGTGAAATTGAAAAAATCTTTCAATTACGTAAAAACACAATTATTATATGGAAAAATCAACATTTTACTTTTTTCGTTAAAAACAAGAGGTTTTAGTATTGTCTACAAACAAAATTCTTGAAATAACAGTAAAATTTCCGTTGTTATTTAATAAATATTTATCGATTAATAATTCTTTTTAATCTATTTTTCTTTCTATTTAAATAAATTCAAATATAAAACTAAAAAACATGAAGAAATTAATTACTCTGGTATTATTGTATTTAAGTGTTCAAATGTCAGCACAGTGCTGGCAAAGTATTAGCGCCGGAGATGACCATTCTTTGGCCATAAAAAATGATGGAACCCTTTGGGCTTGGGGTGATAATACCTTTGGAGAATTGGGTGACAATACAAATATTGCTAAAAATGTACCTACACAAATAGGCACAGCAAACAATTGGGTGAAAATCTGTGCTGGAAATAGCTTCTCTTTAGCATTGAAATCTGATGGAACTCTTTGGGCTTGGGGTCGGAACGATTTTGGACAATTAGGTGATAATACATTAGTTGATAAAAGTTCACCCGTTAAAATAGGTACTGCAACCAATTGGCAAAGTATCAATACAGGGGCACAACATTGTATAGCATTAAAGACAGATGGCACTTTATGGACGTGGGGGCGGAACAATTTTGGACAATTAGGTGATAATACAGAAGTTGATAAAAGATCACCTGTTAAAATAGGGACAGCAACCAATTGGCAAAGTATTGCGGCAGGTTCTTATCATTGTCTTGTCTTAAAATCAGATGGCACACTCTGGAGTTGGGGCTGGAATTATCATGGCTCATTAGGCGATGGTACAATCACGCAAAGAAATAGTCCGGTACAAGTAGGTACAGCTAATAATTGGTGGAAAATAGACACAGGAGACTATCATTCTATGGGAATAAAAACTGACGGAACACTTTGGACTTGGGGAGATAATTCAAATGGCGGAATGGGTGATGGAACAACTGTTTATAAAAAGTCGCCTACTCAGATAGGGACTGGAAACAATTGGCTAAATGTAGTAGGTGGAGAGGAATTTACTTATGCTACTAAAACAGATCACACTCTTTGGAGCTGGGGTAGGAATGACAAAGGGCAATTGGGTAACGGAACAAATGGTGCTATCAATACTCTTACTCCAACCCAGGTTGGCTCCTCTTCAGATACTTTTGAAATGGCTCTAGGTGATTCTTTTGCTTTAGTAAAAAATAGCGATGGCTATTTAAGGACATGTGGATTAAATCTTGAAGGACAGCTTGGAGATGGAACTAATGTTGATAAAAACACTCTTACAACAATTTCTTGTTCTGCTGTATTATCAACACAAGATGTTTCTTTAAATAATTTGAAAGTATATCCGAATCCTGTAAAAGATGTTTTAAATCTTTCTTCGGATAAAAAAATTACCTCTGCAGAAATCTATAACCTGGTGGGTCAGCAAGTATTTGCGAAAGAAATCAATGCTCAGGAAGGAAAAATAGATACTTCTAATTTAGCTGCTGGAATTTATTTAGTAAAAGTAACTTCTGGTAATGAAGTAAAAACATTAAAAATTGTTAAAAAGTAAAATAAGTAAAGCTTACAAATTTGTTTAATTAATAAAAGTACACTTTTCAAAAGTGTACTTTTTTATTTTATGCCCATCAGAGAATTTATTTCTCATCTTCACTTTAAAATATTTTTACAGCTTTTCATTCATAATTTCAGATTTGGTTGATTCTTTCGGTTCATTCACAACACAAAGGAGGGTTATTTTCCGCTTTTCACCGAAATCAACTGAAGTTTCCTCTAAAGTTTTATTGCTGGCAAAAAATAACGAAATTCAGGCTCCTGCGATACTTTGTCAAAGTAAAAGAAAAATTGTATAAAATACACCTTAGAATCTTAAATAAGAAAGGTACACATTATTGTGTACCTTTTCTTATGAATGAGTGAATTTTAGTTAGATGATAAACATAAAAAAAGCATCCTATTTCAGATGCTTGTGTTTTATAGAAAATTATTTTAAACTTCGTCGTCAGAATCGATCGTGTAAGATCTGCTCTTGAAGTCTTTATCATGCTTTTCTGATATTACATCCTCACCCTTTTCGTTAATGATGAAATCTGTGGATTCATTAAACATCTCCTGAAAACTCTTAAAATCTTCTTTGTAAAGATAGATTTTGTGCTTCTCAAATGTAGCTTCTCCATTCTCTCCGAAGTTCTTTTTACTTTCGGTAATCGTAAGATAATAATCTCCTGCTTTCGTCTCACGCACATCAAAGAAATAAGTTCTTCTCCCTGCTTTTAACACCTTCGTGAAAATTTCATTTTCATGGCGTTCCTTGTATTCACTCATTGTTAGATATTTTTTAATCTTGTTAAGAACAAATATAAAAGTTTTCTTTTAATCACAAAATTTTTTTTATGATTTATTTAACATTTGTGAACGAATCTGCTATGCGGTTACGGAATTGTTAATTTCAGTCAGGTTAAGAATTTTATCGGCTCTCTGAGCGCTAGACTCTCTGTGTGTGATAATTATGGATGTCGCGTTATGAATCTTTCTGTCGATATTTTCAAGAATATTCTGCTCAGTTTCGGTATCTAAAGCGGATAAAGAATCATCAAAAATAATAATATTAGGAGCTTTAATTAAGGCTCTGGCAATACATATCCTTTGTTTCTGTCCCCCCGAAAGCATCACTCCACGTTCTCCAACCATGGTTTTGTATTGTTCTTTAAATTCAACAATATTTTTATCCACATCGGCAATTTTAGCATATTCTACCACTTTTTCGTGGGTAGGTTTATCGATGGCGAAACCAATATTATTTTCAATGGAATCTGAGAAAAGGTAGCTTTCCTGAGGGATGTATCCGATATAATTTCTGTAATTTTCTAAATTATGGTCTTTAAGATTTTTACCGTCAACTAAAATTTCTCCCTCCGTAGGGTCAATCAAACGGCATAATAACAGAGCAACCGTAGATTTTCCGCTTCCGGTTTTACCCATAATGGCTAAAGATTCTCCGGCATTCAGTTTAAAACTGAGATTTTCTAAGGCCTTAATTCCTGTATTCGGATAGACGTAAGAAACATTTCTGAATTCTATGTTTCCTGTAATTTCGTAAGTATCAAAATTTTTATTAACAATCTCAGATTTTTTATCCATGAACTCATTAATTCTCTGCATGGAAGCTTCCGCTCTCTGATTAACCGAAGTTACCCAGCCAACCATGGAGAAAGGGAAAATTAAGGTATTAATATACATGAAGAAATCGGCAATTTTACCGATGCTTAATTCTCCGGCAATATATTTTTGCCCGCCAATCCAGATGATGGCAACATTTAACAGACCGATTACGAATAAGATAATCGTAAAGAAATATGCTTCCGTTTTTGCTAAATCTAATGCTTTGTTCTGATAATCGGTAACTTTTGTCCCGTAATTTTTCTTGATATAATTTTCTCTTGCAAAGAATTTCACCACACGAATCCCCGAAAAGCTGTCCTGCACAAAAGTGGAAATTGCAGACTGGCTTTTCTGCATGATCTTTGACTTTTGATTGATAATCGAACTTACTTTATAAATAGCAAACGACAGAATAGGAAGGGGAAGTAAAGTCCAAAGTGTCATTGAAACATCTGTAGTCAACATATAAATCGCTGTGATAACTACCAAAACAATCAAATTGGCAACATACATCACTCCGGGACCGAGATACATTCTTACCGCAACAACATCTTCACTTAATCTGTTCATTAAGTCTCCTATGGTGGTTTGCTTATAATCTGTTAAAGATAAATCCTGATAATGTCTGTAGATTTTATTTTTCAGCTCGTATTCAATTCTTCTGGATGCTACAATGATGGTCTGCCGCATCATAAAGGTAAAAAATCCGGTGAGTAAAGAACAGCCGACAATAATAGCAACATAGATCAAGACCTGTCTGTTGAAACCTAAATTTCCGTTCTTTGTAAGCTCATCTACTGATTTTCCTACAAACTGAACTTTATATATGTTGAAAAAATTACTTGCAATGATGAATAATACTCCCCAAAACAACAATATTTTGTGCTTCCAGAAATAGGGGTTTAATGTTTTTAGCGCTTTCATAAAGTTTCACAAAATTACAAAAATGTCATCAGACTACGAATTTCATAAATTTTAAATTTTGTATCTTTGCACCCATAAAAAAGCTCTTTGAATGTTAGGAAGACGACAAATCCGTGAAAAAGTGGTACAGACTGTGTATTCATACTACCAGAATCCTGTAAAATTTGATGTTTTAGAGAAAAACATGTTTGCCGGAATAGAGAAAATCTATCACCTCTATATCTATCAGCTTAATTTTTTGGTTTCTCTGAAAGAATTGGCAGAAAATCAGATCGAGATCGGTAAAAATAAGTACATCAAGACTGATGCTGACATTAATCCTAACCAAAAATTCATCAACAATCAAGTTTTAATTAAATTGGAAGAAAATCCTGAGAGATTATTTTTCACAGGACAGCACAAGCAATTGAAATGGGATCTGCATGATGATTTGTTGGTAAAAACTTTCCAGAGGATTACTGCAGGAAAGCGTTATCAGGATTTCATGAAAGAAGAAGGATATTCTTTTGAAGAAGATCAGAAATTCATCGGTAAGTTATTTTTAAGATATATTGCTGAAAATGATGATTTCCATGATTATCTTGGTGATAAAGAACTTTCCTGGTACGACGATATCCACATCGCGAATTCTATGGTTCAAAAAACAATCGGTTTCCTGAAAGAAGAGGAAGAAAGCCGCACTTTAATTAAAATGATTAAAGATGAGGAGGACAAAACTTTCGCCATGAAACTTCTGAGAAATACATTGGACAGCTGGGAAGCCAACGAAAAGAAACTGGAAGAAAGACTGGAAAACTGGGATCTGGAAAGAGTTTCTCTAATGGATAAAGTCATTTTATCAACGGCGATGGCGGAGCTTGACAATTTTCCTTTTACACCTTCAAGAGTTATTATCAACGAATATATTGAGATTGCAAAAGTATTTGCTACGGACCGTTCAAATATCTTTATCAACGGAATCTTGGATAAATATTGTAAAGATTTAAACAGAATATAAATTGTAAATATGAAAAAGACGTTATCAATTATCGCTTTATCTATCATAGGTTTTGGTTTGGTTTCTTGTAAAAAAGAAAACAAAGAGGCTGCTGTGGAAGCAGAAGTTGCCAGTACTGCAGATTCAACTGCGGGAGTAACAAATCTGGCTCCGAGCACTACCGAAGTAACTCCTTCAGACACTACGGCTCCGGCTTCTAAAGAGCCATTAACTACCATTGCTCTTGCTGAAAGCAACTTCGATTTCGGAAAAATCAAAAAAGGAGATAAAGTAGAGCACGTTTATGAGGTAACCAATACGGGAACTAATCCATTGGTAATTTCTGCCGTTACTCCGGGATGTGGATGTACAGCAGGTGATTTCACGAAAGAGCCAATCTTACCTGGAAAAAAAGGGTCAATCACTCTACATTTTGATTCTACCAACTTCGACGGAAATGTAAACAAATATGCTGATGTTTTTGCCAACGTAGAAAAGGCGCCTATTAAATTAACTTTCACAGCGAACATTCAACCATAATATTATGAATTTACTATCAATATTTTTACAGGCACCGGCTGCAGGAGGAAATTCTTCCATGATGCTGATCATGATGGGGGTAATGTTTGTAGGGTTTTATTTTTTAATGATAAGACCTCAGCAGAAAAAAGCTAAACAAGAGAAAAATTTTCAGGAAACATTAAAAGTAGGAACCAGAGTTGTGCTTACTTCAGGTCTTCACGGGAGAATTGCTCAGGTTCAGGATGATGGGTTCGTCATTGAAACATTATCAGGAAAACTAAAGTTTGAAAAGGCTGCTGTTTCAAGAGAATTTACAGAAGCGCGTTTCGGAGATAAATCAAAAACTGCTGATAAATCTTCTGACAAAAAAGAAATTGAAACTGAGAATAAATAATTTTTAGTTTTTAAAATATTTCGTTTCGGCGGGGTGAGCTTTGCTCACCCCGCCGAAACTTTTTTATTCCATTAAGAAATATGCACAAAGTTTACATCCGGATATTGGGTTTCAACTTCGCTCAGCCTGAAAAAGGTTAATACTATCTGTAACAATCCGGTTCCCGCTGTCTTTCTGAACGGAGCAAAGCGGAGTGAAGAATCTATCTTGACTAAAATCTTAATAATTAAAAAATAGATTTCACCTTCGTAGAAATGACATTATAACCAAACAATAACAATATCTGTGTTCATTTGTGAAAACATTAGTGAAATTTGTGTTTAAAAAAAATATCTTTGTCTCATGAATCAAAACACAAACAAAACCGTTCTCATTTTAGGTGCCAATTCGGATGTTGCAAAACAGGCGATCAGGCAATACATTCAAAAAGGCTTTTCAGTTATTGCTGCTTCCCGAAATACACAATCTTTAGAAGAATTTATTCAGAAAAATAGTCTTCATTCAAAAGTTACGGTTTTATCTTTCGACGCTGTTGATTTTGATTCTCATCAGAAATTTTATAATGAACTTTCTGTAAAACCTCATATTGTAGTTTATGCCGCAGGTTTTTTAGTGGATAATGAAAAAGCATTAAGTGATTTTAAAGGAACTCAGCAAATGATGTTAGTCAATTATATGGGAGCGGTGTCCATTTTAAATATTATTGCCACAGATGAAAGCAATAAAAATTTGGAAAGAATTATCGGTTTATCTTCGCTTTCAGGCGTCCGTGGAAGAAAAAGTAATTTCGTATATGGAAGCACAAAGGCTGCTTTTACAACGTATTTAGCCGGTTTACGACAGGAATTGACTTCAAGAAACATCCAGGTCAACGCTTTGGTGATTGGTTATATCCGTACAAAAATCAATGAGGGGTTACAATTGAATGAATCTTTGATTATGGAACCGGATTATGTGGCAAAATTCATTGTAAATGCAGGCAATTCTTTTACCATTGTGCCGAATTTCAAATGGAAAATGATTTATTTTATTTTGAAAATGTTACCGGAAAGTTTGGTGGCGAAATTGCCTTAAATAGGAGCTTTTGTAAATATTTGTTCAAATATTCACACAAATATTTGTACGTTTATCCAAAATAATATAATTTTAACCTAAGAAAAGTAATAAAAAAACCACCTGCTCCGGCAGATGGTTCTTTAGAAATTACTTTACTTCTACCCAAAAGGCATAGACTCCATTACTTTTACAGATTCTTGTACCATTTCTAGTTATACATTTTCTGTAAATTTTGATATAAGTCTTACCATTGATTTTTTTTAATTCATCCATGAGTATGTAGGATTAAAAAAAGGTTAGTCTTAAATAATTCTCGAGTTACCGCTCGAGAATTTTCGTAATCAATCTGAGAGATTAACTCCTCAACTTATTCCGGAGCATAAGCCTCTTACAAATCTAATTGTTTAAAGCATTGCCTTAACAATTAGTGTAAAATTAGTGAATCAGAAATGTAAATTCAAGCTTATATGTAAAAACACATCAGGAAAATACGAAAAAGTTATCCACATTTGCAGGGAACTCCCTTAGAATGGGGAGTTCAAGAGATTTGGAATGAAAATTAACATGATTTTTAATAAATAATTAAACAAATGTTATAGATCTTTTTGTTTATAGTTGATTTGAGTTAAACAAATTTATTTTAACAACTTCAACCCCTTCATCATATCAATTCCCTTTCCCAAAACAGGTTTAAACAAATCTCCTTTTTCCTTAATTCTGTCTAAAGCATTATGAATATTAAAATCAGTTGGTTTTAAGCCGGGTTTCAATTCATTCCATTCCAAAGGCATGGAAACTGAAGCGCCCTGTTTTGGTCTTAGGCTGTAAGCGCTTGCTAAAGTCTGTCCGGTTCTGTTTTGAAGATAATCAAGGTAGATTTTTTTATCGTCGCGTTTCTGTAGGCTTCTTTCTAAAGTGGTGATTTTAGGAAGCTGTTCATGAACCTGCTTCATCAGAATATGGGCAAAATCTTTCACCTGGTCAAAATCATATTTTCCACCCATCGGAATATACACATGAATTCCCGTGCTTCCTGAAGTTTTGCAGTAACCTTCAATTTTAATCGATTTCAACACTTCATTTACCTGCAAAGCGGTTTCAATAACCTCATCAAACGTATTTTTCTTAGAAGGATCGAGATCTAAAACAAGGAAATCGGGGTGATCAAGATCGGGAAGTGAAGAATTCCACGGATTCATGTCGATACAGCCCAAATTGTTGAGATAAGCCAATGTTGCTTTGTCGTTACAGTAAATATAATCGATGTCTTTATCATTCGATTCCGAATACACCTGTGTCGTTTTTACCCAATCCGGAATATTGTCACTGGCGTCTTTCTGATAAAAATTCTGCTCCTCAATTCCGTTTGGAAAGCGGTTCAGAGAGAGCGGACGATTTTTAAGGTGGGGCAAAATATAACTGGCAACCGACTGATAATATTCAATCACATCACCTTTGGTAATATTATCTTTCGGAAAATAAATTTTGTCCTGATTGGTCAGCTTTACCGTATGTTTATTCAGGGTGATTTCTTTCTCATTTTCAGAAGATTTTGTCTTTCTGGTTGCAGGAGTTTTCATATTTTTTGATTTTGATGTATTAATGATTTCGTTCGATGAATTTCTGACTTCTTCAGGTTCTTTGTCTTCACGGATGGCAACAAAAACAGGATGTCTGAAAATTCCGTCTTTGGTAATTTCGGAATATTTTATTTCGCAGACCAACTCCGGTTTTGTCCATGTTACGGGCATGTTTGTTTTTGGCTTATATTCAAAAGGTGAACTTTTAATGATGATTTTTTGTAATCTTTCAAGAACTTCCCGAATTAATTCCTGATTAAATCCTGTTCCGGTATGTCCGCTGTAGGTAAGCTTTCCGTCGATATATTTTCCTAAAATCAATGCGCCGAAACCTTCCCTTGAACCTCGCGGCTCCGTAAATCCACAAATGATGGCTTCTTCGGTATTGGTAAATTTTACTTTCAGCCAATCGGAAGTCCGGTGGTTTTCTACGTAAGGACTGTCTGCTTTTTTGGCGATCATGCCTTCAAGCTTCATTTTTTTCATCTGATTGAAGAAGTCGATTCCTTTTTCAGTAATATGATCGCAGTACTTGATAACGTCGGTTTCAACTAGAGCATCTTTTAACAGTTCTTTCCGTTGAATTAAAGGCAGTTCTTCCGTAGAATGACCATTCAGCCATAAAATATCAAAAACCTGATAAACTAAGGCTAAATCGGGATTATCTCCAATCTGCTGTAATAATTGAAAATTGGGTCTTCCTGTTTCGTCATACGCTACAATTTCACCGTCCAGAATCATTGTATGGATCTGATTGTCGAAATCACGCGAAACTTTTTCAAATTTTGATAAAAAAGAAATCCCGTTTCTGGAATAGAAGAGAGGCTGTTTTTTGCTGAGATCGGCTACGGCGCGGTAACCGTCCCATTTTATTTCGAAAACCCAGTCCGGATCATCGAATGCTTCACCGGATAACTTGGCAAGCATCGGTTTAATGTAATTCTCGATTTTTTTCTCGTCAACCAAAGAATTAAAACGCTGAAATCTTGGCTTTATTTCTGAGGTTATGACTTTTTTTTGCTGCTTTTTAGGTTTTTTTTTTCCTCTAAAAATTTTGTAACCTGAGAATTTTTTGCAGTATTTTCTTCTGCATCATAATTATTTTCGACGAAATCATCTTTATGTTTAATCAGAAGCCATGAATTTTCTTCGGTATTTTTCATTTTAACCAAAGCAAATTCACCTTTCAGCTTTTTGCCGTGTAAGATAAACTTTAAAGAGCCTGCATGAAGCTCTTTTAATAATTCTTTTTCGTCCGAAAGCTTTGAATCTTTGTCCAACGGTTCATACGTTCCGCTGTCCCAGATTTCAACCTGTCCGGCTCCGTAATTTCCTTCAGGAATATTTCCTTCAAAATCTTTATAATCGTAAGGGTGATCTTCCACCATCATCGCAAGACGTTTGTCTTTGGGATCCAATGACGGACCTTTCGGAACCGCCCAACTTTTAAGAACACCATCCATTTCGAGACGGAAATCATAATGCAATCTCGAAGCCGCATGTCTTTGAATCACAAAAATCAGCTTGTCCTTACTTTTTTTAGATTTACCCTTCGGTTCGCTTGTTTCGTCGAATTTTCGCTTTTCGTTGTAATCTTTAAGAGCCATTATGATGCGTTTTTAGATTTGGTATTCTGTAGACTGGCTTTCAGCTGCGCCATCAGATCAATTACTTTACCTTCTTTTGCAGGTTCTGCTTTTTTAGCTTTTATATTTTTACCTTTTGCTTTTTGCTTAATGATCTTCATTAAAGCTTCAGAATAGGTGTCTTTGTACATTTCAGGATCGAATTCCTGTGAAAGCTGTTCAATAAGATTAATGGCCATTTTCAGTTCTGCAGGTTTAGGAGCCTTTGCAGCCGGAATTTTCAGATCGCCGTAATCTCTTATTTCCTGGGCAAATCTTAACCGGTTTAAGACCAAAACTTCGTCATTGTAAGGACGAATCATTCCGATGGCTTCACTTTCGCGCAGGACAAAAGTTCCGACACCGACCATTTCTGTTTTAGCCAAAGCCTTCAGCAACAGCCGATAGGCATTTTCCCCATTTTTCTGAGGTTCGAGGTAATATGGATTTTCGAAGTAAACGGAATCTACTTCGCTTTCCTTAACAAACTGATCAATAGAAAGTATTTTGGATTTTTCAGGACTTGCCGCTTCATAATCTTCTTCATCAAGAATGATGTATTTGTCGTCCATGAGATAACCTTTCACAATATTTTCCCATTTCACTTCTTTGCCTGTATTTTCGTTAACTCTTTTAAACCGAATATTCGAAAAATCGGACTTGTCGAGCATATCCAAATCCAGTTTTGTGGTTTCGGTAGCGGAATAAATTTTTACAGGAATATTGACTAAACCAAAGCCAATGGCGCCGTTCCAGATTGCTTTCATTGTACTTTTATTTTCTGTAAAATGTACAATGATTGTGCCGTTAAAATTTTATTTGTTAAATATGCTATTTCTATTAATAGTATCAGGTTATTTATCTTAAAGTATCATTAATAGATCTAATTAAATTGTTTTTGTCGAAAAAATTATAACCTAAATCTAGAGTTTTAATTGTCTTATCTCTTAATTGAATATTAAAAATTTGTCCGTTTGTATAAATATGTCTTTCATATAAATGCATCTTGTCATACTCATAATCTTCAGGAAGATCAATTAAATATTTACCTGAGAATGCAAGCTTTTCCAGATTTTTATTTATTATTTTAGCTTTTAATAGTTCATTGAATAAGTAAAAACGTTCAGATTCTTTTTCCAAAGAGACTCGTTTTGTTTTTGATGTGAAGTTATAAATTAATGAGGGGTCTTTTACACTTATCGGTTGTAAAGGAATAGTTTGATATAAATAACTAATGTTTCTGATTAATCTTTTTAATTCAAAAGGTGACTCTCCTCCGTAATCATAAATTGTTTTGATGATTTTTCCCTTTGATATAAATGTAATGGTTGAAGAAGGTAAATCAGTTGCAGAAACAGAGTATTCAGGCTTTAGAGATTTTATATCAATGTTTTTTATCTCATTGAATATTCCTTGAGTTATGTTGCTTGAAACTTCGGACTTAAAAAATCCGTTTTTCAGATTGTATCTTTCACCATAAAACAAAAAATCTCCGTTTACGTCTATGATTGTAGAATTGATTGGGCATGAACCGTAGCAGGCAGATTTTGAAACAACAATTTTGTCAATTGGAGTGTTTTTATATTGCTTACTTTTTGTAGAGATTAATGTTATTAAGGATTTATCTTTTAATTCTAAAACAATCTTACTCTTAGTGATTTGCAGAATTTTATTTGATTCGAATTTATTTTCTATCAGATTAAAAATAAGTAAAGAATCATCTTTTATTTTATATTGAGTTTTTTCTCCAAGATAAAGTGTTTTGTTTTCATCCCATTTTGCATTTTCAATACGTTTAAAATAACCATTCTTGTTTATATATGTTCCGTCTTGATTAAAAATGAAAATTTGAGGATCACGTGCAAACGGCATTGGAGGTTCATCTGTCTCTTGGTCTTTTTTTTCTTCAAGAATCCATTCACCAACTATATTTTGTTTTTTGGATGAATTACAAGAAACCGTAAATAAAATAAGCAGAAGCAATAGATTTAGTTTTTTCATAATAAAAAAGCGGAGAAAAATTTCCCCGCTTCTAATTTATGCTTTTAAATTCAATTTCAGTTCCAGTTCATCGAGCTGTTCATCAGCAATCAAAGAAGGTGCATCGATCATCACATCACGTCCTGAATTATTTTTAGGGAATGCAATATAATCTCTGATCACTTCATTTCCGTCAAGAATTGCCACCAAACGGTCAAATCCGAAAGCCAAACCACCATGAGGCGGAGCTCCGTATTTGAAGGCGTTCATTAAGAAACCAAACTGTGCTTCTGCTTCTTCTTTTGAGAATCCTAACAAATCAAACATTTTAGATTGAAGATCTTTATCAAAAATTCTGATAGAACCTCCGCCGATTTCGTTTCCGTTCAACACCATGTCATAAGCGTTGGCTCTTGCTTTTCCGGGATCTGTTTCCAATAAATGAATATCTTCAGGTTTTGGAGACGTGAAAGGGTGGTGCATCGCATGATAACGTCCGCTTTCTTCATCAAATTCCAAAAGAGGGAAATCAACTACCCAAAGTGGCGCGAATACGTCTCCTTTTCTTAATCCTAAACGGTTTCCAAGCTCCATTCTCAAAGCGGAAAGCTGAGTTCTTACTTTATGCTCATTTCCGGAAAGAATTAACATTAAATCGCCTTCTTTTGCACCGAATTTTTCGATGATTTTTGCTAAATCTTCCTCGTTATAGAATTTATTCACAGAAGAAGTTTTCACACCGTCATTCTGGAATTTAACCCATACCATTCCTGACGCTCCGATTTGTGGTCTTTTCACCCAATCAACAAGCTCGTCGATTTGTTTTCTTGTATAGTCTGCACATCCTTCCACATTGATTCCGACAACCAGTTCTGCATCATCAAATATTTTGAAATCTTTTCCTTTTACTAAATCGTTCAGTTCCACGAATTCCATTCCGAAACGGATATCCGGTTTGTCGTTTCCGTATTTCTGCATGGCATCTGCAAAAGTCATTCTTGGGAAATCTCCGAATTCCTGACCAGTGATGTCTTTTAATAAAGTTTTCGTCATCCCTTCAAAAACATTCATCACGTCTTCCTGTTCCACGAAAGCCATTTCGCAATCGATCTGTGTGAATTCCGGCTGTCTGTCGGCTCTCAAATCCTCATCACGGAAACATTTCACGATCTGGAAATATTTATCCATTCCACCCACCATTAATAATTGCTTGAAAGTTTGCGGAGATTGTGGCAATGCGTAAAACTGTCCCGGATTCATTCTGCTTGGAACCACGAAATCTCTCGCTCCTTCCGGTGTAGATTTGATCAAAACAGGAGTTTCAACCTCAATAAATCCATTGTCTGAAAGATAATTTCTTACTTTCTGCGCCATTTTGTGACGGAAGATCAATTTATCTTTCACCGGATTTCTTCTGATATCAAGGTAACGGTATTTCATTCTTAATTCTTCACCTCCGTCTGTTTCGTCTTCAATCGTGAAAGGCGGAAGCTGAGATTCATTAAGAACCGTTAATTTCTCCACTAAAATTTCAATTTCTCCTGTTGGAATGTTTGGGTTTTTGCTTACCCTTTCGATTACTTTTCCTGTAACCTGAATAACAAATTCACGTCCCAATTTTTTTGCATTTTCCATCAGTTCCGCTGTAGAACGGTCCTGGTCGAAAACCAACTGAGTAATTCCGTAACGATCTCGAAGATCTATCCAAATCATAAACCCTTTATCACGGATAGTTTGTACCCATCCTGAAAGTGTAACTTCTTCATTAAGATTTTTTAGAGATAATTCTCCGTTTGTGTGCGATCGAAACATTATTATTTAAAGTTTAAAGTTTATGGTTCAAGGTTTTGAACCGTTGATAATTTCCGTTGGCAAAGATAAGATTTTTGAAGGTTTTAGAAACAAAAAAACTCCCCGAAGGAAGTTTTAAATATTTATTTTTTCAAAAGGATTATTTCTTGATAAATTTAGAAGAGAATCTTCCGTCTTTATTATCTATCGTAAGAATATAATTTCCTTTGATAAGTGATGAAACATTTACTCCTTTGCTTCCATCTACATTGTCTTTGGATATTACTAATCTTCCTTCAGACGAATAGATATTCATCTTACCGGTTATATTGAAATTAATAATATCATCGGCAGGATTTGGATAACAAACTATATTTTTTGTTAGTTTAACTTCATTTGTTCCTAAAAGAGAGGTTTCAATATAAACAACATTTTTAAAAGCTGGTCCCCAAACTCCTTGGTTATCTTTTACTCTTACATTAAAGATATGGAAACCCATTGGCTGTGCAATTGGGATGTTGTTTTGTAAAATGTTTTCAATAGTACTATCAAAGTTACCATCTGCGGCTGTTAATGCAGTTCCATTTCCTTCTCCTGGATCTGTATCCCAAAAATATTCTGCGTTGGTAAGATTAATTGCTCCCGTTGCAGGAACGGTTCCTGTGTGAACTATATTTTTAAAAACCGGTCCCCAAACTCCCTGACTGTCTTTTACTCTTACGTTAAGAACATGAAAGCCTGCAGATGCTGGAATCGCAATGTTATTTTGCAAGATATCTTCAATAGCATTATCAAAATTACCATCTGAAGCCGGTAGTGCAGTAGCATTTCCTTCTCCAGGATCTGTATCCCAGAAATATTCTGCACTATTTACTTTTACCTGTGCCTGAATTAAAAATACAAATAATGAAAAGACACCGATAAATATTTTTTTGTTTATTGTTTTCATATTTTATTATTTGGATATTCCTGTTGCTTCAGCCTGTATAGTAGTAGTACCTAAGTAGACTCTTCTTGGTGTGTTTAGGAATGTCACTCTAGGTTTATTTCCTGAGTTGCTTGGCCAGTAATTCATCCATGAGTTTGAACCTCCTAAAGGACCTATATCGTTTCTGGTAAGATCTAAATCCTGATACTCTTCATCCTGTAATCCAGCATTAATAACAGCACCTGTTGCTATTCCTGTGCTTAAATTTATTGAATAAACATTGTCATAGAAGTTGTTATTTGAAATATCTACTCCGTTAGAATTAAATGGATTTGCAGGACACAAGTTATTGTTTGCAATAACAGTTGGGGTAGGAGAGGCATTAATCTCGTAATAATTATGGTTCGGGCTTCTGATAATATTGTTAGAGATATTAATAATGCCTGTTGATGATGCCGATATATTTATTGTATGACGAGCATAGTTTGGGTCATTATGATTCGAAGAAAAACGATTGTTAAAGATAAGATTTGTTGATCCAGTTTTAATAGAGCTTATTTCAAGAACTGGTAAGATTGTAGTATAATTCAAATAGTAAATAGTACAATCATTGTTGTATATTTTTAATGGATAGCTAGTAGTAGCAATAGCTATGGAGTTTAAAGATGCTCCATTATAATATAAAGAATTTGCAATAATTTGGACATCGGTTGTAGCTAAAGGTGCCGCATCGTCAGTTAATTTAACAGTTTCTATTGTATTTGCTGTAATTTTTCCATGTACAAAATATAAATTTGCACAACTGCTTTGGGATACATTGGCGGTGACATTTTTAGAATTGTCTAAATCAATGTTCTCATCTACAGTACAATTAATTATATTTACAGTAGCTCTTCCCCCAGATAAGGTTACACTTGATGTAGCAATTGAACTTTGTAAAGCATACATGTTGTTGATCGTAACTATTCTGTTTACCGCAGGAACGATAGCAATAGTCCCCTGAACATAATACTTATTAAAATTAATTTCAGATGCAAAAGTAAGTGATTTATTAATAGTAAGATTCTCTAAATAAGGAACATTTCCAGTTTTAGGTCTGATAATAATGCGGTCACCGTCATTAGCAGCAGTGATAGCATCAGAGATTGTTGCATAAGCTCCTCCGGCTCCTAAATCACGTACATATAGGTCGGCTGCTTTAATTGTTCCAAGACTCATCATGCATATCAATGCACAAAAAAGGTACTTTGTTTTCATGGTTATTGTTTATTTTTTAAATTTAGGTGGCAAAACTACATAAATATTTTTCATTTCGGAAATTAATTTATTTTAACTCTACTAATTAGAACGGAATTTCTGATGTCAGTAATAGGATTTATTGTTTTGATATTTAGTTGTTTAGTTATTTTTTTAATTGGCAAATGATTTTAATTGATGAGTTTTTAATAATTGGCTTTTAATCCAATTCACTGCTTTTTCAAAACTTCGTATTTGTTATTTTAATACTCCTCTTGAAGGGTTTAAAAACAAAAAAACTCCCCGAAGGAAGTTTTAAATATTTATTTTTTCAAAAATTATAAAATCATAGCAATTGCAGTCTGTTTATTTTCTGCAGCATAATTTTTTGCTGTTTTGCCTTTGCTGTCTTTTAGATCTTTATTCGCTCCGAATTTAAGTAAGCCTTTTGCTGCATTCATATTTCCGGTTGATGCTGCCTGCATTAACGGAGTGACACCGTTACAAGCCTGGTTTACATCAGTTTTGCTTGCCAGATAGTTAAATATGTTTTTCTTATCATTCTTTACACTCAGAGAAAGCAAAGTGTAAGATTTTCCTTTTACCTGAAAACATTTTGTAAAATCATTTTCATTAAAGGTCTTTTGAAAGTTTTCCAGATTATCGGATTGGAAAATATTCAGTTGCCCGGCAGATAATTCCTGCGCAAATAATCCGTTTGCTAAAATAGAAAACAAAAATAGCAGAGTACTTGTAATTATTTTTTTCATAAATCTTAGTTTAATTTAAAGAATATACAAAGCTAAATAATTTTTTTTGATAGATGTTGCTAATTTTTAATCCAATTCACTGCTTTTTCCAAAACTTCATCTTTTCCATTTTTAATTCCGTCTATTGTAGGTTTTACTTCCACGTCTGGAATAATGCCTATTCTCTGGGTTTCTGATTCATCCGGATTGTACACCCCAACTCCGGTAATCGTTGTTGGGATTTTCCCTGGAAACATAAAGTAAGAAACATCTCCGTCGGCACCGGCAGTCTGAGAGCCGAAAACTTTTGCTTTGGGAGCTTTTCTGAAAGCCATGGTATGGTATTCTGCGCTGCTCTGTGAGTATTCATTAACCAAAATTGCAATTTTCCCCTTGTAAAAATCTTTATTATTGCTTCCTACAGACGCACCTTCTCTCATCACATAATTTCCGGGTGATGTTGTATTGGTCGTGGTGAATTTTGCAAACTGTTCAGGTTTCGGCATTAAAAAATTCCCGATATCAAAGACGACAAATTGAGTAGGATAGGTTCGTAAATCTATTACTAAGCCTTTTGTATCTTTTATCTTTTTAAAAATATCAGAAAGCTTTTCCTTATCAATATTATTCATGTACAGATAAGCCGTCTGGTTATCCAGCATTGTAAACATTTCGGGTTGCTTTTGGGTGTATTTTATCTCTGTATTTTTATAGGTTTTGGCAGAAACATTTTTAATAACGTCATTGCTTGAAAATTTAAGGTTGATGTAATCATTGTTGGTTGCCATCAGTTCACGGGCTAAGTTTCTCAGTCTTGCAGAATGGTTGGAGGCTGGTAGATATTTTGATTTTTCCTCAAGAATTTTCTCGATCGTTTTTCCGTCAACTTCCAAAATAATATCTCCTATTTTTACTCCTGTTTCTTTGCCTAGGGTCTCATCAAAATAATTCTTAACAACGGCTTTATTTTCTATGAAAGCAATTTCTAATGGAGAGAATTTCTGTCCGAAATAGTTGCGGACTGTACTGTTACGAACGGATGCGTGCGTATCATTTATTTTTGTGGCAAGCTCCAAACACGCCAGCGGATATTTCGTTTGATCATCAGCCTCAATAAATTTTGGAATAAACTCTTGTAAAACGTTTTTCCAGTCTTCCCCAATAGCATATTTGTAAGGGAAATAATATTGAATAATGTTCCAGTAACGATATAAGCTAAGCAATCTGAAGCCGACATCTGGAGAGCTCATTTCAGCATATGGATTTTCTTTCTCAAAATTGGGATTTCCAACGTTCGGAATCATTGTAACGTAATAATTTGATTCTTCTCGTTTGGCTGTTTTTATTTTTAATAATATCTCCGTAAGATCTTTTGAAAATCCTGAATCGGTGATCCATGCCAGATCAGCCTTCATTTTAATATTTTTTTGTTCCGGATAGTTTATGGTTTTAAAATCTCCCAGGCTCTTAATCCATTCCGTTAAAATCTGGTCTCTTTGCTCTGCTGAAGCGTTGGCAATTTTCGGGTAAATTCTGAAGAGTTCATAGTCCCAGTTAAAGTTTCCTGCGGCAACATTCGGATGATAATATTTTAAATACCCCCAAATCAGTCCAAGGTTTTTAATGTTTTCTATATTATTTTTATCAAGATTGGTGGTTGTAATTTTCGAGCCGCCGTCGAATTCATGATCAAGATCTGCCCGGGTTAATTGTTTCTCAAAAACTTTTGCCTCTTCAATTTCTTTTCCGTCAACAGTTATTGTAAGATTATCCACCCACATTTTTCCTTTTCCGGAAAGTAAGGCTCCTATAACGATCTGTTTGGTATTTTCGGGAGATAAATTCAGCGTTATTTCGTACTTTTTCCAATCATTAGTTCCTTTCAGACCTACTTTTTGCATATTGTCAAAAGCAATTTCAGGATCAATTCTCATCCAAAGTCCTGCAAATCCGTCTGAAATATTTTCAGTTTTGATATAACCGGAAAGTGTGATTTTTTTACCTAAATAATTATCAGGTAACTTATATATTAATCCACTGAAACCCGAAACTTCACTGGATTCTATGGCTACAGAAGATTGGCCTTCCTGCTTTTCCTGATGGTCTGTTGCTATTTTTCCGGAACTGCTTCCGATGGTTTTCCAAACAGCCGGAAAGTTGTTTTCTACAGTTTCAAAGTTGAGGTTTTGTACTTTTTTTTGGCCGAATACTGCCATGCCCCAAAGCATAACGAGGAGAGCGAAATATTTTTTCATGATTGATTAATTTTTTGCCTAAAACTAATGACTAATAATAGTTTGAAATATTATGTGATATAAATTTTAAGGTACTTTATAATGGATGTTAGGTTTTTAACGAATTATTCGGAAGCGAAATCTTAAAAAATCTTAATCTTTCACGTACTCCAAAACGTCTCCCGGCTGGCAATCCAGTGCTTTGCAGATGGCTTCCAGTGTTGAAAGTTTTAAGGCCTTTGCCTTTCCCGTTTTCAGAATAGAGAGATTGGCCTGCGTAATGCCAATTTTCTCGGCAAGTTCCTGTGACTTCATTTTGCGCTTGGCAAGCATCACGTCTACGTTGATGATAATTGGCATAGTTTAAATTGTTAGATCTACCTGTTCCTGAAGCTCCAGTCCTTTTTTGAAAAATTCGACAACAAATAATATCAAACCGCCAAAAAATAAAAATACCACAACAGAATAGGTGACTGCAAATATACTCTTTGTTGCAAAAGGAATGGTAGCTAATGTCGCCACCGTGTAAATAATATTCAACCAGCCGAATCTTTTTAACCAGAGTAAAGCTTTGACATTAAAAACGTTATCTCTGCTGATTTCTCTTAAAAATTTGTAACTAATGTATAAAAATAAGGTCACAAAAATTTGTCCGAAAATATGATTGACGACGCTCACAAGATTAAACATTCCTGTTAAAAGATTTTGCTCGGTGAAAGGAACAAAAAATTTGAATTTCATCAGATGATCTGCAGGCTGTGTCCACTGATTTTTAGCCCAGCCAACATCTGTTCCGATGATAAATAAATCTGAAAGTATATTATTTCCTGTTTTAAAATTATAAAAAGAAACAACAAAACCAATTACGGTATAAACAAGCTGAATGGCAAAAAGAACCGCCAGCAATAAAAGCAAATAACTGATGTATTGTGAAAGAGAGTTTTTTCCGATGATTTTCATGGTTATTAATTTTTTATTATTGCAAATATATAATTAATTATTGTTTTGCGATAAATAATTATTGAAATTTATAATTTTTAACATTTTAAAATAGAAGGAACGATTTTTTGCAAAACTTTTCATAAGCCAAGTGATAATTCTTCCCGAATCGATACTTTTGTTGAAAACAAACTGAAAACGATGTCTAAGTATATCAGCTTTCTGAAGAAAGCATTAAGCGGCGAAGAAGTCGACTACACCAAAGCGACGATAAGAAGTGCGGTTCTTTTGCTGGCCATTCCGATGATGCTGGAAATGGCCATGGAATCTGTATTTGCATTGGTGGATCTGTATTTTGTAGGTCATTTAAAAGAAAGTGGCTATGCGATCCAAACCGTTGGTTTGACAGAATCTGTACTTTCTGTCATGTACTCAATAGCCATCGGGATGAGTATGGCGGCAACGGCGATGGTGGCAAGAAGAATCGGAGAGAAAAATCCTGAACAGGCTTCCAGAAGTGCAGCACAGGTGATATTGGTTTCGTTTATAGTGACTTTTATTTTAAGTTTATTTGGAGTGATCTACGCGGAAGAAATTTTAATTCTGATGGGTTCAAAGCCTGATGCAGCAGCTTACGGAAAAGAATTCACAAGAATAATGATGGGTAGCAGTGTTATTATCATGCTTTTATTTTTGATCAACGGGATTTTTCGAGGGGCCGGAAATGCTGCCATTGCCATGAAATCTCTCTGGATTGCCAATATTGCCAATATTATTTTGTGTCCGGTTCTCATTAAAGGTTTCGGACCTATTCCTGCACTTGGGTTAACGGGAGCGGCCTTAGCCACAACTATTGGGAGAAGTATTGGGGTAATATATCAATTGTATCATTTATTGGTTGCGGATACACAGATCAGGATTCTACTGCATTATTTTAAACCTAATTTTAGTGTGATACAATCTGTGGTGAAAATTGCCACTCCCGGAATATTTCAGTTCGTTATTGCTTCATGCAGCTGGATTTTCCTGGCTCAACTGGTTGCAACAACGGGAGGTGAGAATGCATCAGCAGGCTATCAGACGGCGTTACGGTTAATGATGTTTTTCATGCTTCCGGCTTGGGGATTGAGTAATGCAGCATCCACTTTAGTCGGACAAAACATGGGAGCTAATGAAATGTTGAGAGCAGAACAATCTGTTATGAAAACGGTGAAATATAATGTCATTTTTATGGTAGCCGTAAGTTTAATATTTTTTCTGTTGGGAGATTTTCTGGTAGGATTTTTTACTCAGGAAACGGAAATTAAAGATTTTGCTAAAAACGCTTTACACATTATGAGTATAGGATTTATTTTCTACGGAATAGGAATGGTGATGATCAACGCATTCAATGGGGCGGGGGATACCTGGACACCAACCTGGGTAAATCTTTGCGGATTTTGGCTGTTTCAGATTCCGCTCGCGTATTTTCTTTCAAAGCATTTCGGGATGGGACCAAAAGGTGTATTTATTTCTATTCCTGCCGCAGAAACTTTAATTACAATTGTTGCCTTTATTTTGTTTAAAAACGGAAAATGGAAGACTGTAAAAGTATAGAAAAAGAAAATTGGAGATATATTATTAAAATGTGAATTTTCTTTGATTAAAAAAACTTCCAGCCTCCATCAATCAGTTTACAGCAAAATATTATAATAATTTTAACAGCTTAAACCTTTGATTTTAAAAGGGTATTTTCTAAATTCGTAATCAATCAACCAAATTTATTACTATGGGAAAAGGAGACAAAAAATCAAAAAGAGGAAAAATTAACAACGGAAGTTATGGAAAAAGAAGACCGAGAAGAGATTCGAAATCTGCAGTAGCTTCTGAAGACAAATCTAAAAAATAACAGAAAATAAAAAGACCGGAGAAATTGATCTCCGGTCTTTTTGTTATGATAAATTAAATTTAAATTATTTCCCTCCTAAAAAGCTTCCCAGGATATCTCCTAAGCCGCCTCCGCCTTGCTGTTTTTGTTGGCTTCCTCCTCCAAGAACGCTTCCTAAAATGTCGTTCAACGGGCTTCCTGAAGATTGTCCACCACCCAAGACACTTCCTAAAATATCATTCAAAGGGCTGGATTGCTGTTGCTGAGCCTGATTGGAAGCATTGCCTAAAATTCCTCCTAAAAGATCTCCTAGACCGCCCGCTCCCACATTGTTCTGTTGTTTTTCTCTACCAATATATCCCATGATAACCGGAGCAAGCATGGATAAAATCGGTCCGATCTTGTCAATAGAAATCCCTGTATTCTGAGAGAGCTGATTTTCTACGTTTTGTTTTTCTCCACCAAAAATATGATTAAGAATAGAGCCTCCTTCAGCCTGTCTTGCATCTGCCTGAGAAACATCGTCCAGGATACTTCCGTCGTGGTCCTTATCTAAAGCATTATTCAGCGCTTCTGCTTCGTTGGAATCCTGAGATTTTTTTCTAAGGTAAGAAATAATAAGTGGTGCAGCTACTGCCAATAAAGCAATTACCTGGTTTCTGCTGATGCCGAATTTGCTCTCAGCCTGATCCGCAACCTGGTTGCCTGTGTTTCCTGTAAGTAGGTCGATTAAACTCATAGTTTGTGTTTATTTATTGTTAAGTTACCAAAGTTATCAAAAAAAATAGCGAAAAAATATTCCGCTATTAATAATTATTGTTAAAGTTTTTTTATTTCTTCTTCCGTGTAACCCTTTTCTTTTAATTTTTGAATAAAGACTTCAGCACTGCTGGTCATCCAGTTTATGGGTTCAGGTGCTGTCTTTTTATCGATTACAAATTCCAGAATACCTTTATTATCATACATCCACGGAAGCATATAGTAGCTGAGACCTCCTTTGTAGCTTTTAAAATCACCGAAATTTTTTCCTTTGGAGGTTAATGAAACGATGCTAAAGCATGTATAATAAAAAGCAGGAATAAGTGGACAGATCCATGAAAATTTTTTGAAAAAATTATATTTGCCGGATGTCAGTCCATAGCCTATCGCCAATGCAAAGATAATATTGAAAGGAAGGAAGAAAATATAATTATCCGACACGGCATAAAATGTAGCAAAACCATACATACAAACGGCAGCAACGAAGAATGTATAAAACATTTTTTTGTTCTCCTGGTAAAGCATGACCATACCAATTATTCCGACAATGACGAAAACATTAAAATTATAAATCAGGTATACTACAGATTTTATCAGGTCTAATGTATATTGGCTAATCGATTTTTTGAAAGAATCTTCTACCCAATTTCCCTGGTTACTGCTGAAGGGCGATGAAAGTGGATATCCCTGAGAATAATTAAGAATAAATAGGAGAGAAAAAATAACTGCAAATGATATAAAAGAATATGCAACATTTGCTTTTTCAGTTCTGAAATAATATAAAAATAAAAGATAGGCCGGAATGAATAGAAAATTCTGAATATGAAGCCAGATGCTTATTCCCAGAAAAACTCCTGATAAAATGATAGAAGCTTTCTGTTTTTCAAATACAAAACTATTGATGATGCATAAATAGAATAAAGTAATCCAAAATGCATTATAAGTGTAAACTTCCACAATCTCAGCATTCTTCCAAAAAGTAAAACTGAAACCAAAAACAATGGCTGCTACAACGGCTGCCCAATTTACTTTTGTTACATTTCTTACAATTAAATAGATAAACGACACTGTAAAAGCTGCAGAGAATACAACTAGAAATTTATTCGAATTAATAGAACCTAGTCCTGTAAGTTTATTGATTAGAATCGCTGTATTACTGTACAGAATATGTGTAGTGGAGGTTGCTACGGTCTCAAATTGATCAAGCTCGGTTGTAAGAACAAATCCGACACAATCTGCAAAGGGAATTTTAGAGAAACTCCCGATGTAATAGATTACTAAGAATAAGAAAAACAATAAACCCGCAGTAAAATATTTACTCATGGATTAATTTTTCAGAATAGGAACATTAGAGCATGCCTCGCCGAACATCAGCGACTTTACAATCGGCTGTAGTTTTTCCACCAATTCGATGTAAGCGTTTTCCGGAATTTCTTTATCCGAGCAGCCTTTTACAAGCACTCTTTTTCCGATCATCGGATCAAAATCATAAGTGTCGACTGCGTTGTGCATTAATATTACTTCCAGATCTTCACGGTTTCCGAAAACAATTTTTTTGGTAATACCGGTAAGTTTTGCCGTAATTAAAAAATAAGCCCACAGCGGAACAATGGCATCGGCAGAGTTGTAGATATAGACATAAGCATCACGGTATTCTTCAATATCAATAGCCGATACTTTTTCACGGAAATCTTTCTCTTTTAAAATCATTTCCATAAAAAGAAAATCTTTAAGGTCAATTCCTTTTCTGGCACCTTTCGGAACAAGGTCCGTAAGATCAAAATTGATTAAACCGCTTTCTGCAACTTTATTTCGGATTTCAAATTCTTCTGACATTTTTATCATTATCTTTGAACAAATTTACAAATTAAGATCGTATTTCGTCTTATTTGTTCTCTATTCCTGTCATAGAAACCTCCCATAACTTATTTAAGTAAAATAAAAGTTTTAAGTGAGGGTATTTGGCGGTATAAAAAATAAAAGATTTCAGAAGAAATGAAATATTATATTATCGCAGGAGAAGCTTCCGGAGATTTGCATGGAAGTAATTTAATGAAAGCTTTAAAACAAAAAGATCCCCACGCAGATTTCAGGTTTTGGGGTGGTGATCTCATGGCAAAAGAGGGCGGAACATTGGTGAAGCATTACCGTGACTTGGCGTTCATGGGCTTTTTGGAAGTGGCTATGAATCTGCGGACTATTCTGAATAATATTAAATTCTGTAAAGAAGATATTAAAAATAACAAACCAGATGTTTTGATTTTGGTGGATTATCCGGGGTTCAATTTAAGAATAGCAAAATTCGCAAAAGAGCTTGGGATAAAAGTAGTTTATTATATTTCTCCACAACTTTGGGCCTGGAAAGAGGGGAGAGTAGAGATCATCAAAAAATATGTAGATGAAATGATGGTGATTCTTCCTTTCGAAGAAGATTTTTATAAAAAACACAGTGTCCATTCACATTTTGTAGGGCACCCGTTGTTAGATGCTATTTCGACTCTGGAAGATATCAGTATTGAAAAGTTTAAAAAAGACAATGGTCTA
This sequence comes from Chryseobacterium arachidis, assembly GCF_900129245.1. GTDB lineage: Bacteria > Bacteroidota > Bacteroidia > Flavobacteriales > Weeksellaceae > Chryseobacterium > Chryseobacterium arachidis. Next base: position 494,920 of record NZ_FQUT01000003.1, on the reverse strand, counting down.
AACGAGAAAGAGATCATCGCATTATTGCCGGGTTCCAGAAAACAGGAAGTGGAGAAAATGCTGGAAATGATGCTTTCCGTAAGACCTTATTTTAAAGAATATCAATTTGTTATTGCCGGAGCACCGAGTTTGCCAAAAGAATTTTACGAAACGTATGTGGATGATAATGTGCATTTTGTTTCGAATAAAACCTACGATCTGTTGAGGTGTTCAAAAGCGGCTTTGGTTACTTCAGGAACGGCAACACTGGAAACGGCTTTACTGAATGTTCCGGAGGTTGTCTGTTATCGAGGAAGTAAAATTTCCTACGCCATTGCGAAAAGATTGGTTAAAAATATTAAGTATATTTCTTTGGTGAATTTAATTATGGATCGGGAAGTAGTGAAAGAACTAATCCAAAATGATCTGAATACAAATAATTTGGTTGAAGAGCTTAAAAAGATAATAGAAGGGCAGAAAAGATCTAAGGTTTTAAATGACTATGAATTGCTCAGAGAGAAATTAGGAGGAAGCGGAGCGAGTGATCATGCTGCCGAAGTTATTCTGAAAGTTTAAAATATTAATTAAAATTTAGAAATCGTAGAAGTTTTTTCTGCGATTTTTCTTTTTTACGAAGTTTTAAAGCTGTTTTTGAAATTTTAAAATATTGATTTGTAAATATTTATATAAATTGATATTTTTGAGTAACACAAATTTTGAAATTGAATAAACAGCCACTTCTCATATTGGTCATTTCTTTTATCCTTGGGATTTTCTTTCAGGATTACTTCTCTTGGGCTGATAATTTTATTTATCCGATTATTGGCATTTGTATACTTATTTTAGTTTCAACATTTTTCAGATATTATTTTCTGCACATCACAAAGCCTTATTTATTGGGTCTGATGTTCTTTGGGATCGGTGTGGTTCTGCATTTTTTCAATTCTTTTTCTGCTCAGGATATTTCTTTTTCTAAAAATGAAGCCATTGTTTTTAAGATTTCCAAAAAACTGAATTCTAATGACAAAAAAAGAAAGTATGAAGCTTTTGCACAAATCGGTAAAGAAAACATCAATACCATATTATACATTCCGAAAAGTGAAAATGAACTCGACTTTAAGCATTATTACAAAGCCGAAGCTTATATTTCAAAACCAAAAACTCCGCAGTATGATTTCCAGTTTGATTATGCTAAATATTTGAAACGGAAGAATATCGGTTATCAATGTTACATAAACGGGAAAATAATTACAGCTGAAAGAAATGACTTAAGCAGAAGTGAAAAATTGTCCCAGACAAGATTACAGGTCCTCCGGAATATTGATAAAACAGATATGTCATCAAAATCTAAAGAATTTCTAAAAGGAATTATCCTCGCAGACCGTACGGAGATAGATGTACAGACGGTTCAGGATTTTAACCGCTCGGGTCTGGTGCATTTTCTTGCAATTTCAGGGACACATATTGTCGTGATTTTTGGCTTATTCTATTTTTTGCTGATTAAGATTTTACCTTTGAAGCTTAGGAAATACGCAATAATTTCAAGTTTGGTGTTGATCTGGCTTTTCACAGCTTTTATAGGATTCGGGAGTTCGGTTGTCCGCTCGAGCATTATGCTGAGTGTATATTTTATTTATGTACTGCTGCAAAGAAAACCAGATTTGCTGCATTCTCTGGCATTGTCGGCTTTCATCATCCTGATTTTTGATACCCAGCAGATTTTTGATGTAGGTTTTCAGTTGAGCTTTCTGGCGGTTCTCGGTATTTTCTGGCTCAATCAGCCGATTGTAAGCAGATTTCCCATACAGGATAATTGGTTTAAGAAACTCATTTTTAATACGATTTCAATTTCGGTTGCTGCGCAGTTGGCCACGCTTCCGTTAGTTTTGTACTATTTCCATCAGTTTTCCTTTATTTCAATTATTGCTAATTTTTTCATTGTTCCGTTCTCGGAAATTATTATTGTCTTTTCGTTTGTTATGACGGCTTTAATCGGTTTCAATCTTGATTTAAACATCTTAAACAAACTTTATGATTTTATCATTGAGGTACTATTAAAAGTAATTCATTGGTTTGCAGATTTTGACATCTTGTTTTTCGAAAATATTTCTATGAACCTGCTGGAGGTTTTTGTACTCTTTTTGATAATTTATCTGATGAGATTTGCAATTTTAAAGCTAAACATCAGGAATTTTTCAAGATTAATAATGATTGTTTTTGTATTTTTAATAATAAGGACAGGTTTTAATATTTATGAAAACTCACGATCCGAAATTCTTCTTCACGATTTTTCTAAAAATAAGGTCTTATCTGTTAAAAAAAAGAATCAGGTATGTTTCTGGGTTAATGAAAATTCAGATAAACAGAAGATTATACGGTTTATTATCAATCCTTACTGCTCGGCAAAACGGCTACATCGCTATAAATTGAAAGTTTTTCCTAAGACTACGCAAAAAGTTGTTTATAAAGGTAAAATTTATGAGATAAACTAATTGTGAGATTTTCATTCTTTTTCCTTTATTTATAACATTTTAAACCTTATTTAGAAAGATTACAAACTGTCTAATTGTGAGATTTCTCACTTTTTGATATAGTTAACATTTCTTAATTTTGTGGAAAATCAAATTTAAACTTATATGGCAGGTTTAACAAGTTCTACGATAGGTAGAAAATATGCTATGGCACTTTCAGCGATGTTCTTGCTGAGTTTCTTGGTGATCCACGTGTCATCGAATATGACCTCGGTTTTCAGTGAAGACGTTTACAACGTTGTTGCTCATTTTATGGGGTATAATCCTCTAGTGCAGTATGTTCTGCAGCCTGTTCTGGCAATAGGCGTTATTTTCCACTTTGTGATGGGTTTTATTCTTGAAATTAAGAATAACAAAGCACGTCCTATAAAGTATGCAAACAATAATGGGGCAGCAAATTCTACTTGGGTATCAAGAAATATGATTATTTCCGGAGCTGTAATCCTTGCATTCTTTGCACTTCACTTTTACGATTTCTGGTTTCCTGAATTAGACTATAAATTTATAGCGCATAATGCGATTGATGAAACAAGATATTATGGAGAACTTCATCATAAATTTCATGACATTTGGAGAGTGGCAATTTATGTAATAGCATTTGTGTTATTAGGTTTACACTTGGCTCACGGTTTCCAGTCATCATTCCAGTCAGTAGGAGCGAGACACCCAAAATATACTCCGGTCATTAAAGCGGTAGGATTTTGGTTTTCTGTTCTGGTTCCGCTAGGATTTATCATCATTGCAATTTTTCATTACGTAACTCAATAATATCAATATACCAATATGAGTAAATTAGATTCAAAAATTCCAGCAGGTCCTCTAAAGGATAAATGGAAAAATCATAAAGACCATATGAACCTTGTTGCACCCAACAACAGAGATAAGATTGATATTATTGTTGTAGGTACAGGTTTAGCAGGTGGTTCTGCTGCGGCTACTTTGGCTGAGCAGGGATATAATGTAAAAGCATTCTGCTATCAGGATTCTCCGAGAAGAGCACACTCAATTGCTGCTCAAGGGGGGATTAACGCAGCTAAAAATTATCAGGGAGACGGTGACTCTACGTACAGATTGTTCTACGATACCATCAAAGGTGGTGACTACAGAGCTAGGGAGGCAAACGTTTACCGTTTAGCAGAAGTTTCTGCAAATATTATCGACCAATGTGTTGCTCAGGGAGTTCCTTTTGGACGTGAGTACGGAGGTCAGCTGGATAACCGTTCATTTGGTGGGGTTCAGGTAAAAAGAACTTTTTATGCAAAAGGACAGACAGGTCAGCAGTTGTTATTAGGTGCCTATTCTGCAATGAGCCGTCAGATCGGTAAAGGTAGAATTAAAATGTACAACCGTCACGAAATGATGGAATTGGTCATTGTAGACGGAAAAGCAAGAGGGATCATCGCAAGAAACTTAGTTACAGGTGAAATCGAAAGACATTCTGCTCACGCTGTAGTTATTGCTTCAGGAGGTTATGGAAACGTATATTTCCTTTCTACCAACGCAATGGGTTCAAACGTTTCTGCAGCTTGGAAAATCCATAAAAAAGGAGCGTATTTCGCAAACCCTTGCTACGTACAGATTCACCCGACTTGTATTCCGGTTCACGGAACTCAGCAGTCTAAACTGACTTTGATGTCTGAATCATTAAGAAACTCAGGAAGAATCTGGGTTCCTAAGAAAATTGAAGATTCAGTAGCAATCAGAGAAGGTAGATTGAGACCTGAAAATATTAAAGAAGAAGACAGAGATTATTATTTGGAGAGAAGATATCCTGCATTCGGAAACTTAGTGCCTAGAGACGTTGCGTCTAGAGCGGGTAAAGAAAGATGTGATGCCGGTTACGGAATCGAAAATAATGATACTAAAGAAGGTGTTTACCTGGATTTCTCAACAGAGATCATGAAAAAAGGTAAAGAAGCCGCTATCGAAAAACATATTCACAATCCTACAGAACAGCAGATTTATGATTTAGGAAAAGCTTGGGTTGAGGAAAAGTACGGTAACTTATTTGTAATGTACGAAAAAATTACGGCTGATGATCCTTACAAAACTCCAATGAAGATCTATCCTGCAGTACACTACACAATGGGTGGTGTTTGGGTAGATTACAACCTACAATCTACAATTCCTGGATGTTTCGTAATTGGTGAAGCTAACTTCTCAGATCACGGAGCTAACCGTTTAGGAGCTTCTGCTTTGATGCAAGGTTTGGCAGACGGATATTTCGTACTTCCTTATACAATTGCAGATTACCTATCAGCAGATATCAGAACGGGAGCAATTCCTACAAATTCTGGTGAATTTGATCAGGCTGAGAAAGACATTAAAGATAAAATACAATTCTTCTTAAATAATAAAGGAACGCATTCAGTAGATTATTTCCATAAAAAATTAGGACACATTATGTGGAATAAGGTAGGAATGGGAAGAACTCCTGAAGGTTTAAAAGAAGCGATTGCTGAAATTGCTCAGGTGAAAAAAGAATTCTGGGCAGATGTAAAAGTTCCGGGTGATGCTGACGGAATGAACACTGAGCTTGAAAAAGCATTCAGAGTGGCAGATTTCATTGAGCTTGGACAACTGATGGCGATTGATGCTTTACACAGAAACGAATCTTGTGGAGGACACTTCAGAGAAGATCATGCAACCCCTGAAGGTGAAGCAGAAAGAGATGATGTGAACTTTAAGTATGTTGGAGCTTGGGAATATCAGACCGATGATATTACAACAGAAGTTCTGCATAAAGAAGACTTGATCTACGAAAATATTGAAGTTAAAGCAAGAAGTTACAAATAATCTCCAACCTATAAATAAATAATTATGAGTGCAAAAAAAGGCCTTCATCTTACCCTGAAAATTTGGAGACAAAAAAATAGCAAAACTAAAGGTCAGTTTGAGACCTATAAAATATCAGATGTTTCTACAGACTCTTCATTTCTGGAGATGTTGGATATTCTGAACGAAAATCTTATTAACGAAGGAAAAGAGCCCATCGCTTTCGACCACGACTGTCGTGAAGGAATCTGTGGTATGTGTTCTCTTTACATCAACGGTAGAGCGCACGGTCCGGATACAGGAATTACAACGTGTCAGCTTCACATGAGAATGTTCAAAGACGGTGAAACCATCGTTATCGAACCTTGGAGAAGTGCAGCGTTCCCAGTAATCAAAGATTTGATGGTAGACAGAAGCGCATTCGACAGAGTAATGGCTGCAGGTGGTTTCATTTCGGTGAACACTTCAGGTAATACTTTGGATGCTAATGCAATTCCGGTTCCTAAAGAAGATGCAGACAAAGCAATGGATGCTGCAGCTTGTATCGGATGTGGAGCTTGTGTGGCGACTTGTAAAAACGGTTCTGCAATGCTATTCGTTGGCGCTAAAGTTTCTCAGTACGCTCTTTTACCACAAGGTAGAGTAGAAGCGAAGAGAAGAGTTCTGAACATGGTGAAAGCTATGGATGAAGAAGGATTCGGAAACTGTTCAAATACCGGTGCTTGTGAAGTAGAATGTCCGAAAGGAATTTCTCTTGAAAACATCGCGAGAATGAACAGAGAATACATGGCGGCTTTTGCTGACAGAGGATAAAAATTTATCATACGTACATAAAAAATCGTCACCTTTACAGGATGGCGATTTTTTTATACAATAATTTCTTCAAACACCTTTACCACATGAATGTGAGAATTTCACAAATGAGCAAAACTAACTATCCAAAACTTTTGTTATTTATTTTTTTAATCTGTTCTTTAGTCTGTACCGCGCAAAATTTTCAGCTAAAGAAAGATTCAGAATTCATCAAAAATTATCAGATAGAAGTGTATGGTAAAGCCAATCAGTTGTTTATATCAGACAATGGTTTTGCTGATATTCCTTTGGAAAGCATCAATAATGCAGAAAAATTTATAATTATTGATTTAGACAGAAAGATTGATTATCAAATTTATAAAGAAGAATTAAAAGTAAGAGACTCTGTTTTGTATTTTTCTTCAGGAATAATTATTGAACCCGTTATTATTGCTAATAAAAAAAGGGGAATGTGGATTGGCATAGAGGATAAGGGTTGGTCAATAAAACATTTTATGCAACCGGATGTCTCAAAAATTGTAGAAATTCCTGTAGATTCTTCTTATTTACATAAAAAAATAAAGAAAATCAGATATTATTTCACTGGGGGTAAGCATCCGTTATCCAAGCAGAAGATTAATAAAAATGATACAGGCATCATCGCTTTTATGTATGCTTGTGAATCGGCGGATTGTAAAGATCCACAATATCTTCTTCCGAGGATGGAGGTTAATTTTACGGATAATGGTAAATATCTGGAAATAGATGTCAGCCATAGAAATATAAAAATCGACGAAAATTTTAAAAATGTATATGTAGGATTTGTTTCATTAGGCAATTTTGTAGTTAAAATGAAAAGAACTCATAAAATAGGTGAAAACAAATGTTATAGGTCAGAAGAGAAATACCATTGGATGAAACAAGATACTTACCATTGCCCAATAATTTTTCTGTCCATTGAATAAGGGTTATCGCATTGTTTTCCTGAATAACTGAAATATTAGTTAAATCTTTCATAAAATACTTTAAATAATTGTTTTCAGTTGATAGGAAAAACCTATTTTTGCTACATTATTAAAATCAAAAATGAAAAAATATCTTTTATTGTTTATCATCGCGGTTTTTGCGATGTCTTGCTCTAAAAAAGTTGAAGTAAAAGGAAAAATCTCAGGGGGTTCTCCATTGGAGAGAATCGAATTAATAGAGGCTTCAGGAGTTGCCACTTTGCCGTTGGTAAATATCGGGGTAAATAAGGACGGAAGCTTTACAGGAAGTTTTGATGCTCCGAAAAGCGGAATGTATATGATTTCTTACGGAGGAAAAAGAAACCTTATTTATCTGAAAGGAGGCCAGAAGCTTGATATCTCAGGTAATGCAATGACTTTCCCAACGGAATATGTAATTACAGGTGATGCTAAAAATAATAATGATTTCTTCTTGGCAACACAGAAATATCTTGCAAACTATGCTCAGACCGTTAATATGAATGAGCTATTAATGAAAGATGAAAAAACGTTCCTAAAAGGAATTGAAAAAGTTCAGACAGACATCAATAAAAATATTGAAGAAAACGTTAAGAAATTCAATCCTGATAATGAAATTGTAACCTGGAAAAAGAATGATCTGTCAACAACATTGCTTACCATTCTTAATCAGTACGAGATGAGCCACAAGCAAATGGGGAATCCGTCTTTCAAAGTAACAAAAGCATTTACGGATTTTGCTAATAAGCTTGAAGAAAACAAAGATGTTTTGGTAAAAGAGCATCCTTTATACAGAGAGTATCTTTTAACAAAGATGAGCCCGGATTTCCAGAAATATGCTCAGGCGAGCAGCGCAGGAAAAACAGACGTTACCACTTCAGAATTATTTACAGAATATTTAAAGAAAAATCAGAAAGATCTTTCACAGACGGCTAAAGATTATTTATTAGCATTTGTAATGGCTCAGTCGGATATTCATCCGGGAGCTCCTGAAAAGACAATAGAAAAAATCAAAAAGATTATCGATACGGATATCAAAGATGCTACGATTAAAGAAGATCTAAAGAAAATTCAGTTTGCAATCAACGGATTCAAAGTAGGTGAGCAAGCTCCTGAAGGATCTTTGGTAAAAGCTGACGGAAAAGTATATAACCTTTCTGAAAATAAAGGAAAACCTTACCTTCTTACTTTCTACGCTTCTTGGAACCCATATATCGGAGAATCTACAATTCCGGTATTGAAAGAAGTTGTGAATTTTTACAAATCTAAAATGAACTTCGTTTTTGTGAACGTAGATGATACAAAAGATCAGTTCGTAAAGACAAGCAGTTCTTTATTAAAAGGAATTACAGGAACTAATGTTTACGGTGAAGGAGGATTAAATTCTGATATTGCTAAAAAATATGGAGTTTATGGATTTAAGTTGCCTTGTTTCATTGTTGTAGATAAAGACGGTAAAATTGCCAGCAAGCCGTTCTTCAACTTAGGAGATCAGGAATTGGTAACCGTGTTGGATAAGCAAACTGGACTTTCTGCTCCTAAAGTAGCTCCAAATGTACAGTTGCAGCAGGGTGCAGGGATGGATCCGGCAGTAGTTGCTGCTCAGCAGGCGGCGGCTCAACAGGCAGCACAGCAGGCGCAATCTCAGCAACCGGCTCAGGCAAAATAATTTAAAATCAATACATATAAAAACCTTGTCTTCGGATAAGGTTTTTTTTTATTGTATTTTTGCAGACTGAAACCGAAAGGTTTCTATTAGAAAAAATAGAAAAATTTAGAATGGGAAGGAAGAATAATAAGAAAAATTTGATTCTTGAAAATATAAAACTGTTAACGGCTGGTGCAAAAGGTGTTGCCATTGGAAAAACAGAGGAAGGAAAAGCGGTAATGGTTACAGGTGCTATTCCCGGAGATGTTGTGAATGTAAGAGTGAAGAAGGCAAAATCTAAGTACTATGAAGGGGAAGCAGCTGAAATTCTTGAAAAATCTCCTTACAGAGTAGAGGCAAAATGTATTCACTTCGGCGTTTGTGGCGGTTGCAAATGGCAGAATATGAGCTATGAGAAACAATTGGCCTTTAAACAGGAGGAAGTTTATAATAATATCAAAAGAATCGGAGGTATCGAAAACTTTGAAACGATTCCTATTTTAGGTTCTCAGGAGCAGTATTTTTACAGAAATAAAATGGAATTTTCGTTCTCGAATGCAAGATGGCTGACTCAATACGAGATCAGTTCGGAAGAGAATTTCGGAAGCAAAGATGCACTTGGCTTTCATATTCCGGGGATGTGGAGCAAAATTTTGGATCTTAAAGAATGTTTCCTGCAGGAAGATCCTTCAAATGCCATCAGATTAGCGGTAAAACAATATGCTGTAAACGAAGGTCTGGACTTTTTTGATGTGAAAAATCATGAAGGGTTCTTAAGAACTTTGATGATGAGACAAAACTCAAAAGGTGAGTGGATGGTACTTTTCCAGCTTTACAGAGAAGAAAAGGAAAACAGAGAAAAACTTTTTGAATTCTTATTGGAGAAATTCCCTCAGATTAAAACCTTGGTGTATGCGATAAATCCTAAACCAAATGATTCTATCTACGATTTGGATATTAATGTATATTTCGGCGATGGATATTTAATGGAAGAAATGGACGGCTTAAAGTTTAAAATAGGACCAAAATCATTCTTTCAGACCAATTACAAACAGGCTTTGGAATTATACAGAAAAACGCTTGAATTTGCTGATTTAAAAGGTGATGAAGTCGTTTATGATTTATATACGGGAACAGGAACAATAGCTCAGTACGTTGCCAGAAATGCAAAACAGGTAATTGGTATAGAATCGGTACAGGAAGCAATAGATGCGGCTATTGAGCACGCGGAACTAAATGGCTTAACAAACACGACGTTTTATTGTGGAGACATGAAAAATGTCTTTAATGATGAATTTCTTGAAAATCACCCGAAAGCAGACGTTTTAATTACCGACCCTCCAAGAGACGGGATGCATCAGAAAGTGGTCGAGCAGATTCTAAAGTTATCTCCTGAAAAAGTAGTGTATGTAAGCTGTAATTCTGCAACTCAGGCGAGAGATTTAGCTTTAATGAAAGATCATTACGATGTGGCGAAAATTTTGCCGGTAGATATGTTCCCGCAAACGCATCACGTAGAAAATATTGCGTTGCTGATTAAGAAATAATTTATTTAAATTTGGCCATCAAATCTTAATATGAATGTCAGTTTACTGACCAATAAAAATATACGGATGAAATATTTAAAGTTTCTCATAACCATTTGTTTTTTAGGCTTGCTGTTTTCATGCGGCGGCGATGATGATATCTGTGAAAGCGGTGAGGGAACTCCAAGAATGAAAGTGTCTTTCAGAAATGCTGAAACCGGTAAAGAGAAAACTATAGATTCTCTGTATGTTGCGGTAGATTACGGTTCGGGAAAAGTAGAATTGGGAAAACAGACAGCCATCACTTCTAGGGTTATTCCTCTAAGGGTAGACAGCTCTCCTTACACGGATATTTATTTCAGATTAACCCTTAAAGGTGCAGAATCTAAAGTGAGGGTAAACTATACGACGAGATCAACTTACGTGTCACCCGGATGTGGAATAAAACTCAACTACGAAAACCTGAATTCGGTATTGGACCCTGCAACAACAACCCCGGTGAAAAGCATAGAAGCCGGACAAAACTTTATAGAGAATGAAGACAAGACTAATCTATACCTTCTTTTTTAGTATAATCAGTATTCTGGCTTTGGCTCAGGAGAAAAAAGAAGATAAAAGAGAAAAATGGAACTATAAACCCAATTTTATGGTGGGTTTTGATGTTTTGAATACCGGAGCTTCATTCTTTTCAGACAGACAGCTGTTTCAGGGCTTTATTTCATCCAAGGTAAAAGACAATGTTCATGTAGTTATTGAAGCCGGTTTTGAATCCAATATTTATCAGAAAAACGGCTATGATGCCAAAGCAAATGGCCCATTTTTAAAATTGGGAGCATTCTATATGCTGATAAAAGATCCCGAAAATGAATTCAACGGTTTTTTTGCGGGTGGAAAAATAGGTGGATCTTTTTATACGCAGGAATATATGGCGGTGCCGGTTCGTGGTTATGGAGGAAGCAGTTCTTCTATCGCTTTTCCGTCCTCCACTCAGTCCTCTTACTGGTTGGAAGGAACATTGGGAGGACGCGTTCAGCTGTTTGAGTCTAATTTTTATATTGATGTCAATCTACAGCCAAGATATATGGTGTATACTACCAAGCAAGACGATATACAACCGATGATTGTTCCTGGCTTTGGAAGAAGTTCTTCGAAGTTTAATATGGGATTCGCATGGAATCTGGCGTATAAGTTTTAACGGAATTTTGGTTTAGCTTTTTTTATTATTCCGGCTTTACCATGTAATAATTGATATAATCCATCCAATTCTTTTGGGGGGATTCCTGCATCAAAAGCAGAAGATTCATACGTATTTCCGTTGGAAGTAATAATTATGGTTGAAGACAATGCTCTGTCAGAAAATCTGCCTGTTGTAGGAGAGTTATAAGAAGACATCTTTAAAAGATCAATTAGGCTTGCCTGATTTACCATATTTTCCCAATCTGAAGATGATAATTCTGATTTTGAAATATTTTCGTTCAAAGAAGTGATTATCGAGCCGGAGCTGAATGTAATTATTCGGTTGGTACCTCTGGTCTGTTCCCTCAATTCTATTTTATCGATTTTTTGTTTTTTTATTGATATAGTTGAATTATTTGTTTGGTTATTTGTTGTTTTTTGAGAATTGCAACTAATAATAGTTAGAATTAATAATATTAATAAGATACGTGATTGTTTCATTTTATCTATTTTTATGTAAATCTATATAAATTATTGTAGTAAAAGCTAAAAAATACACCAAAAACTAATATATTTGCAAAAAATAATTTAAAAATATACTCTTTTATGAATTGTAAAATTACTTTTAAATTACCTTTATTATTTTTTGTGATGCTTTTCTGTTCTGTTTTCTCACAGAAGAAAGGTGCTGAGGAAAAAATTGTCTTCGGTAAAAAATATACGATAGAGGATTTAAGAAAGATGAACGGGATTATCAGATGTGCTTCTACAGAATATGAAGCAATGTTGCAGAAACAAGACCCGAAGAGAATGACAGATGCTCAGTTTGAAGCATGGATTACACCTTTAATAGAAAGCGCAAGGATAAATAAATCACAGAATGGTGGTGTTATTACTATTCCTGTAGTTGTGCATGTTATCCATAGTGGTCAGGCTTTGGGAAGTGCACCTAACATTACGGATGCTCAGGTACAGTCACAGATTACTGTCATGAACAATGATTTCAGAAGAATGGCTTCAACACCAGGATTTAATAATAACCCTGTAGGTGCGGATACAATGATTCAGTTTGCATTAGCAAAAGTGGATCCTAACGGAAATCCAACTGATGGTATAGATCGTGTAAATCTTTGTCAATTATCGTGGGCTACGACAGCGATTGATGATTATGTAAAACCTCTAACAATTTGGGATCCTACCAAATATATGAATATGTGGAGTGTAAATTTTTCCGATAGTTCATTGTTAGGATATGCCCAGTTTCCATCAAACTCTGCTTTACCAGGTTTAGATGTCAATGGAGGATATGCTAACACTGATGGGGTTGTAGCTAATTTTTCGACTTTTGGAAGTAGCGATTATGGTACGGGATTCTTTTTAGGTGCACCTTATGATAAAGGAAGAACAATGACTCACGAAGTTGGTCACTTCTTAGGATTAAGACATATTTGGGGTGATGACACTTGTGGTACAGATTATTGCGCTGATACTCCGACTGCACATGATGCTAATGGCGGATGTCCTACAACGATTGAAAGTTGCGATGATCCGGCAATTTATGAAATGGTTCAAAATTATATGGATTATACGAATGATGCATGTATGAACATTTTCACTATTAATCAGAAAGAAAGAATTACAGCTGTAATGAATAATTCTCCAAGAAGAATGGAATTGAAGACTTCAATTGCTGATCAGCCAATACCTTTATTTTCTAATGATGCAGAATTAAAGCCAGAAAGAAGTTGCAGTCAATCATCTTGTGGGAATGTATCAAATATTACTGTACAATATATGTTATACAATAGAGGGACGAGTGCACTAACATCAGCAGTTATTTCATATTCTACTAATGGAGGTGCGGCCCAGACAATAAATTGGACAGGGAATTTAGCTCAAAATAAATATGCTATGATTAATATTCCTACAGGTGCTTCTCAAGGGAGCATTACTGCCCAGATTACATCTGTAAATGGTGGTGCTGATCAAAGAGCAGGAAATAATTCAGCTACTGTTATTATTGGAAATACCATTCCTTCATCAAATACTAACTTTACATTTGAATTACAAAGAGATTATTGGGGCTCAGAAACTACTTGGACTCTAAAAAATAGTGTGGGAACAACATTATATAGTGGAGGTCCTTACACAGATACTTTACCTAATTTTCCTCCTTTAATTACACAAAACTGGACACTTCCGATTGATGACTGTTATACATTTACAATTAATGACAGTGAAGATGATGGCATTTACGAATATGGAGGTGGATATACTATTAAAAACTCAACAGGTAATGTTGTTGTATCTGGAAACGAATTTACGACAACCCAGACAAGAACTTTCAAAGTTATTCCTGCAATTGTATTGGCAACAACTGAAGTAAAAAATAAACAAACATTTAGTCTTTATCCTAATCCGGCTAATGATGTTTTGAATATTACTAAAGTTTCAAACAAAGCTAAATTTGAAATTCACAATGCTGTTGGACAAATTGTAAAAGCGGGAACAATTGATAACAACCAAGTAAGAGTTGCTGATTTAGTGAAAGGTACTTATATTATTACTATTAAGGATAATAATATTTCTGAAAGTATTAAATTCATCAAAAAATAATATTAAATTCATCGAATTTTAAATGATAAAATAATCCTCAGTTTAACTGAGGATTATTTGTTTTTTATAGGTATGTAGTAAAAAATAATTTTATTTTTATTAAATACTATGAAAATGTGATATTTCGTCAATGAAAATTCCTATATTTGGCGCGTAAATTAATTGAAAGCATGAAGAAACTTATTACTCTTTTGATGTGTGGGGTTATGGGGGGAACTGCATTTGCGCAGTGGACGCCAACCGCACCAAAGAGAAGTTCTAAAATGGAACTTTCTCTCGAGCGGAATTATTACAAGTTGGATATTAATCAGATTAGAAGCCAGCTTAAAAACGCTCAAGAAATGGGGCAAAATGCTAAACCTGTTGAAATCTCATTACCTACTCTAAGTGGGAAAATAGAACGATTTGCAGTGTATAGCTTCCCTGTAATGGCAAAAGACCTTGCAGACAAGTATGAACTTGGTTCGTATGCGGGAGTAGGAATAGATGATCCTACAAAATATCTTAGATTTTCGGTGGCTCCTAATGATTTCCAGTCTATGATTATGAATAATGGTCAATACGAATTCATAGAACCATCAAAGGCAGATAAAACAATCTATGCTGTACATCCGAAGACTGTAAAAAATGAAAATGGATTTTTCTGCTCTACAGAAGAAGGTCCCGCTGCACAACAGCAGATCAATCAAATGTTGAAGGCTGGTAGCTCTTTTACTAATCAACCTACAGATTTTTCTAAGAATTCTGATAAAAAGTACAGAACTTTAAGATTGGTTCTTTCTACTACCGGAGAATATACACAATTTTTTGGAGGAGTTCCAGGGGCTCTAGCTCAGATTAATGCAACAATTACAAGAGTAAATGCAGTTTTTGAGAAAGATTTTGCACTACATTTAAATGTATTAAGCTATCCGGATCTTGTTTATCCAGATGCGGCATCGGATCCTTATGATACTGTAACAAACCCTTCGCAGCCACCAGGTACATGGAATACGTCTCTTAGAGATATATTAGCGGCAAATGTTGGTCAGGCTAATTATGATATTGGTCACTTATTCGGAGCTTCTGGAGGAGGTGGAAATGCAGGATGTATCGGTTGTGTATGTATGAGTCCGGTTGGAACAGGTTATGATCCAGTAGTAGGTTATGGTAAAGGCTCAGGAATCACTTCTCCGGCTACTGGAACTGTGAATCCATCTGCAGCCAATCCTCCTTCAGGAGATAATTTTGATATCGATTATGTAGCTCACGAATTAGGTCACCAATTGGGAGCGAATCATACTTTTGCTCACACGATGCAGGGAAGTCCTGTTCAAATGGAACCGGGGTCAGGTTCTACGATCATGGCTTATGCCGGAATTACAGGATCTACGACAGATGTCCAGCCTCATTCAGATCCTTATTTCTTTAAAGGAAGTATTGATCAGGTACAGACTAACTTAATCAGTAAAACTTGTGATACAGAGGTTTCTGTAAATAACAATCCACCAGTGATTGCAGATTTACCGACATATAATATTCCTAAAGGAACTGCGTTTGTGTTAACAGCTTCTGCAACGGATCCAGAAAATGATCCGATGACTTATACTTGGGAAGAGGTAGATAATACCAATGTTGTTATTAATAAAACTAATATAGGAACAACGGCAACTGGGGCAACGTTTAGATCTTTAAGTCCAACTTCAAGCCCAACTCGTTATTTTCCTAAATTAGAATCTGTGTTAAACGGATTTTTAGATAACAGTAATAATACTTGGGAGTCAGTTTCTCAAGTTGCGAGAACTACAAACTTTGCTGTTACAGTAAGAGATAATAATTCTGATATTACTCAACAACAGACAAGTTCTAAAGTGCAGCAGATTGTTGTTGGAAACAATGGTCCTTTTAAAATAAATACTCAGTTTGCAGATAGTACTGCTCCTACAGTATTCTCATGGGATGTTGCTAGTACTAACGCTGCTCCTTATAATGTAGCTAATGTTAAAATTGATTATACAACGGATAACGGGACTTCTTGGACGATTTTAGCAGCATCAACACCTAATGATGGTTCTGAAAGTGTTACAATTCCTTCTTCGTTAAACGGCCAGACTATTAAAGTTAGAATTTCTGCAATAGGTAACGTATTTTATGCTGTTAAAGCTGTAAATGTTACTGTTTTTGCTCCATGTAACGGTAATGCACCGACTTCAATAACGGCTAATGGTATAACAACAAGTTCAGCAAATATTAGCTGGGCACCTGTTGCTAACGCTACATATGTTGTAAGATACAAAAAGGTATCAGAAACAGTTTGGACGACTATTAATACAAGTGCTTTAAATGTTACGCTGTCTAACCTTCCGGATGGAACAGCTTACGAGGTTCAAGTTGCAACAGTTTGTTCTGGGACGACTGGTACTTTCTCATCTTCTGTTAATTTCACTACGCTAGCATTGGGTGCTTATTGTGCGGTTGCTACAACAAATGCTACAGATGATCATATTGCAAGCGTATCTTTAGGTACAATGACTAATGCTTCGGGACCAAGTACATATACTAGCTATGTAGCCAACCCTGCGCTTCAGGTAAATTTGGTTAAAGGTTCTCAATATACTTTATCTGTTACAAAAGGATGGTCTAGTACTGCGGTTCCAGAAATGATCACGGCTTGGATTGATTTTAACAGAAACGGAACATTTGAAGATTCTGAAAGAATTATGCAAAGTGCAAACACGGTAACAGCTAATCCTGTAACATCATCTTTCACTGTACCTTCAACTGCTGTGTCAGGGCTGGGGCTTAGAATGAGAATTGGATTGCTGTATTATCAACAATCTGGTTATATTCATAATTCATCTTGTGGAACAGTTAATACTTATGGAGAATACGAAGATTATAACGTTGTAGTTTCTGAAATTCAATTAGCGACTAATGATGTAACAGGTCCTAAGAATAATGGTATCCAAATCTATCCAAACCCAGTATCAGATATTTTAAATGTAACTAAAGTTTCTGAAAAAGCGGCTTACAAGATTTACAGCGCTGCTGGACAGTTAGTAAGACAAGGAAATATTAATGACGGAAAAATTAACGTTTCTGAATTAATTAAAGGTGGATACGTAATTACAATTGAAGATAAAGGAAGAGAAGCATTCACTTCTAAATTCATCAAGAAATAATATATACAACATTATTATATAAAAAGATCCTCAGGTTTACCTGGGGATTTTTTTTTGCCCATGAATTAAAAGTACAATTCGAGACAATAGATCTTTCTTAAAAGATAATTTCACTTTTTAGCAGGCTTTATAAAACAAAAAATACTGTTAAGATTTATAAAAACTGATATTTTATCTTTTATTTACTTATTTTAAACACTTGATTGATTTTGTTATGAAATTGGTATGAAAAAAATATTTATATTTATAATTTAATAATAAAAAATGATTAGATTTGTATAATTAATATAATATATTGAGAAAGTTATGAAGAAAAATTTTACTTCTTTCTTTTTCCTCTTTCTGTTTGCGATAACCAGTGCACAATGGAGTCCGACAACATTCAGGGGAGAAAAAACCAGAGTAAGTTCTGACATTAAGAACTATTACTCTTTGGACATTTCTTTACTAAAGTCTCAATTGGCTAATGCTCAGGAAACGGGAAAAAACGCAAAACCCGTAACGATAGCTTTGCCAACTTTAGATGGGAAAATTGAAAAATTTGCAGTCTATAGCCTCCCTGTGGTGGTTAAAGAACTGGCAAATCAATATCAGTTAGGATCTTATGTAGGTCGCGGGATTGATGATCCTGGGAAATACCTGAGATTCAGTTTGGCTCCGGGTGATTTCCAGTCGATGATTATCAAAGACGGGAAATATGAATTTGTTGAGCCGGCTGACAAAGACAAAACGGTTTATGGTGTGCACCCTAAAACTGATAAGAGCAATGAAGGATTTCTTTGCTCTATGAATGAAGACAGGCTGTCTAAGCAGGAAATTGCTGAACTTTACAAAGCAGGTAAGAATTTTGCGAATCAAACAACGGATTTTGCAAAGTCTTCAGACAAAAAGTTCAGAACGATGAGACTGGCAATGTCAGTTACCGGGGAGTATACACAATACTTCGGGGGAACTGTTGCCGGTGCGTTAACTGCTATCAATGCTACGTTGACAAGAGTAAATGGAGTATTTGAGAAAGATTTCGCTCTGCGACTTCTTTTGCAGAACTATCCGGGAGTAATCTATTCAGATCCTGCTACGGATCCTTATTCTCCTGCTGCCCAGATGAACAACTGGAATCTTCAGCTTCAGCAGACTCTTACGACCAATGTTGGAAATGCGAACTATGATATCGGACATCTATTCGGAGCGTCCGGCGGAGGCGGAAATGCAGGCTGTATTGGTTGCGTTTGTGTAAATCCTGCAAACTCCACAGCGACTCAAAAAGGGTCAGGATACACTTCTCCTGCGGATGGGATTCCTCAGGGAGATAATTTTGATATCGATTATGTAGCTCATGAAATAGGTCACCAATTAGGAGCTAACCACACATTCTCTCACGGTCTGGAATCGGCGGGAGTAAACGTAGAGCCGGGATCCGGATCTACTATTATGGGATATGCTGGAATTACTGGGGCGAATACTGATGTTCAGCCTCATTCTGATGCTTATTTCCATGCAGTAAGCATTAATCAGGTTCAGAATAATTTGGTGAGTAAAACTTGTGACATCGAAACAACGATTAACAATAATCCACCTGTAATTGCGGCACTGTCTACTTATAATATACCTAAGGGAACGGCATTTGTGCTGACAGCTTCGGCAACAGATCCTGAAAATGATCCTTTAACATACTGTTGGGAACAGGTAGATAACGCTACGGTCACAATTAATAAAAATAATTTAGGATCTACAGCCAGTGGGGCAACATTTAGATCCTTCAGCCCTACCACAAGCCCTACCAGATACTTTCCTAAATTGTCATCTGTATTGGCAGGGGTTCTAAATAACTCCAATAACGGATGGGAAGCTGTTTCTACGGTAGCCAGAAATACAAACTTCAGAGTTACGGTAAGAGACAATAACCCTGCAGCAGACCAACAGCAAACTCAGTTTGCAAATCAGCAGATTGTTGTCGGAAACGACGGACCATTTAAGGTAACTACAACGGCAGCATATAATAACGGGCCAACCAATATTACGTGGGATGTAGTGAATACAACTGCTGCACCTTATAATGTTGCCAATGTTAAAATAGACTACACTGCAGATAATGGGGTAACATGGACAGTACTTTCTGCTTCTACACCAAACGATGGGAATGAGTCTATAAATATTACAGGTCTTACAGTAGGTGCTACTATTAAAATTAGAGTAAGTGCTATCGGGAACGTATTTTATGCGATTGGTACTGCCACGGTTGCTTCTCTTTTAAACTGTACAGGCGTTGCACCAACAGGTATTGTGGTGTCTGCTATTACGCAAACTACAGCTACTGTAACCTGGACAGCAACTGCAAACTCTACTTATGTAATCCGTTATCGTCCGGTAGGAAGTGCAACTTGGATTACGGTTAACTCTACAGGAAACTCTGTAAATCTTACCGGTTTATCAGACGGTATTCAGTATGAAGTGCAGGTGTCTACCGTATGTTCAGGAGTTCAGGGACCTTTCTCTGCTTCTACGAACTTTACGACATTAGGCTTAACTTACTGTACGCAGACATCCAGTAACTTCTCTTCAGAGTATATTTCTAACGTTACAGTAACTCCAGTTGGGGCTCCGGTAATGAGTAATAACTCTGCAGGTTCTACGTATACAGATTACACCAATACACCAAGTGCTTTGGTAAATTTAGTGATCGGATCTACAGGTAATACTGTTTCTGTAACTAAGTTTTTCCCATTCTCTATATGGAGTGAAGCAGTAAGTGTTTGGATTGACTTTAACAGAAACGGAGTATTTGAGGCTTCTGAGCGTGTGATGAACTCACCATCTAGTACTACAACTCCTGTATCTGCTACTTTTGATGTTCCGGCAACGGCATACAACGGACCTGCCACTACAAGAATGAGAGTGGTGATGCAGTACAATGCAACTCCGGTAATATGTACAAGCTTCAGTGACGGGGAAGTTGAGGACTACGCTGTTAAATTAATTCAGCCTATTCCTTGTACAAGTAATGCTCCTTTAAACCTTTCAGTTTCTAATATCACCGCAACTTCTGCTTACGTGATGTGGGATCCTGCAATTGGAGCAACTTATATTTTACAGTATAGACCACTTGGTTCTACTACTTGGACTACAGTCCCATTAACTACCAGTGCTTATACTATTAATGGATTAACAGAATCTACTCAGTATGAGGTTCAGGTAGCGTATGTTTGCTCAGGAACTACAGGTACATTCACTGCACCTTATCCGTTTACAACGCCTGCTGTTACGTATTGTAATATCACAGCAACGACTAATAACAACGGCTATATTTCTAATGTGACGATTGCCCCTACGAATTCTTACATAATGAGTAATAATTCATTGGCAAACTCTTATACAAATTACTCTCCGGATCCGGCTAAGCTGGTTACGTTGGTTCGTAATTCTACAAACAACAGTATTTCAATTGCGAAGTCATGGTTAACAACTACTCAGTCTTCATTGGCAGTGGGTGCTTGGATTGATTTTAACCGAAACGGTATTTTCGAAACAGGTGAAAGAGTGGTAAGTACTACAGCAAGTACTACGACGCCAATTACAGCAACGTTTACTGTTCCTGCAACTTCTTACAACGGTCCGTTAACTCTTAGAATGAGAGTGATTGTTTCTACAAGTACAATTACAGACCCTTGTGCTACTGTTGCTAATGGTGAGATTGAGGATTATGCTGTTAGAATTATTGATTTGGCTCCTTGTACAACAGCTGCACCATCTCCAATTGTTGTTTCAAATGTTACGGCATCTACCGCATCGGTTTCTTGGATTAATGCAACAGGAGCAACTTATACTTTAAGATACAGAACAGGGACAGGAGCATGGATAGTAATTGCGAATGCTACTAACCCTTATACGATCATTAATTTAAATGCATCTACAACGTATGAAGTACAGGTTGCTACAATTTGTGGAGGAACTACAGGACCTTGGTCGAGCTCTGTGAACTTTACAACTCCTACAAGTACATATTGTACTCCTACGACGACAAGTGTTACCAATGGATATATCAATAATATTACTGTAACAGGTACTGCTACTCCAATGATGACTAACAACTCGGGGCCTAGTACATATACAGATTATTCAAATGATAATACGAAAATCATTACACTAGCTCGTAACTCTACAGGTAATGTATTGTCTGTGGGTAGAACTATTACATCGGGTACATATTCTACTTATGCATGGCTGGATTTAAATGGTGATGGCGTATTTAATAATAACCCTATCGGTACAGGAGCAGGAGAAAGAGTAATGGCATTAGGTTATTCTTCAACTACACCTGTTACGGCTACTTTTGCAGTTCCTGCTAGTGCGTACTCTGGAACAAATAAAGTAAAAATGAGAATTATTGTATATTATTATACTCCAACTGATGCATGTTCGCCACTTACAAGTGATGGAGAGGTGGAAGATTATCAGGTAAGATTTATAGATATACAGCCATGTACTACTGCAGCTCCTTCAGGTATTACCTTAACAAACGTTGGTGCTACGACAGCTACAGTTTCTTGGATTTCTTCTACAGGTGCTACTTATCTGGTAAGATGGAGAACAACAAACCCTGTGGGTACGTGGATAACTTCACCGGTAGTGAACGGAAATACGTATAATATTACCGGTCTTACTGAGCAGACTGCTTATGAAGTACAGGTGGCAACTATCTGTGGCGGAACTCAGGGACCTTGGTCTACGTCTACGCCATTTACTACGACACCTATTACTTACTGTTCAATGACAGGTACAGGAACCACTGATTTCATTTCGAATGTTACAATGACATCAGTGAACCCAGGAATTCCGCCAATGAGTAATACTTCTGTTCAGACTAATTATATAAGCTATACTACACCGGCTACTTTAGTTAACTTGGAAATTGGTTCTGTAGGAAATAAGATTTCTGTAGCTAAAGGTTGGTCCGGAACGGCTCAAAGTGATGCTGTTTCTGCTTGGATCGACTTCAACAGAAATGGTGTATTCGAAACTTCAGAGCAGATTATGGCTTCTGCAGCAAGTGCAACAAGCCCTGTGACTGCCTTATTCAATGTACCGAACAATGCTTATAACGGACCATTGACAACTACAATGAGAGTTGTTCTGAAACGTTCAAGTGCTCCGGTAATGTGTCAGAATGCAGTAAACGGTGAGGTTGAAGATTACGCAGTAAGATTGAGACCTTGTTCTACAGCGGTACCAACAAACTTAGCGTTTAATACAATTACTCATACTTCTGCAAACGTTACCTGGACAGTGCCTACAGGTGCACTTACATTTATCGTAAGATACAGAGTGGCAGGTACAACTGCTTGGACTGATGTAGTGGCTTCAACATTAACAGCTAATCCTCCGTTGGCGTTAACAGGTTTAACTCCTGCAACTACCTACGAAGTTCAGATTGCTACAAGTTGTGGTACTGCAGCCGGAACATATACAGCAACTCAGACGTTCACAACAAGATGTGATCCTACGCCACCGAATGTAACCATTGGTACGGTAACAACAAACTCTGCTGTTATCAATTGGGCTCCGGTAGCTGCAAGTTCTACTTATGTAATCAGATACAGAATTGTAGGAAGTGGAGCAGGTGGATGGATTACAATTAATGTTACAACACCGCCGTTAAATACTTATACAATTACAGGATTAAGTCCATATACAACGTATGAAGTTCAGGTAGCGAATAAGTGTAATGGTGAAACTACGGTAAACCCGTGGTCTAATCCTAAAGTATTTACAACGGAAAGAACGTGTGAATTACCTCCTCCGGGACTAACGATCACAAACCTTACTCCAACTACGGCTGTTGTGACATGGACTCCGTTCCCAGGTGCAACTTATATCCTGAGATATAGAAAAGTAGGTATTCCAAGCTGGACAACAGTTACTTCAAATACGAATACGATTACATTAACAGGTTTGATAGAATTGACTCAGTATGAAATGCAGGTAGCAAACGTATGTAGCGGAACTCCTGGTAATTATACATTGCCATATTTCTTCACAACCCCTACTATTGTATATTGCCAGATGCATTCTACAACAGGAACTTCTGAATATATTTCAAAAGTTACGGTAACGCCAAATGGTAAGGCTGAGATGACAAATCCTTCATTAGCTTCAAACTATACGGATTATACAGGTGTTACTAATAAGTTTATCGAATTGATCCAGGGTTCTGCGAACAATAAGATCACAATCGATAAAAAGCTGACAGGTAACGCCAAGGCTGGAGTGGCTGTTTGGATCGACTTCAACAGAAACGGATATTTCGATATCGATGAAAGAATTCTTGTAGCATCACCAAGTGCAGATGCTACTGCGACTGGAACATTCACAGTACCTGCAGATGCTTTTGTAAGCTTAACAGACTACAAATATGTAGTAATGAGAGTAGCAATGTCAAAAGATGCTATCCCTGTGAACTGTACAAACTTTGCTAATGGTGAAGTTGAAGATTATACAGTAAGAATTTCTAAACTTCCTGTGCCTAACCCTATCAACCAGACGGATATCTTAATTTATCCTAACCCGGTTAGTACAGTATTGTATGTTAAAAATATCAGCAAAAAAGCGAGTTATAAAATATACAGTGCTTCAGGACAGTTGGTTTCAAACGGTATTATCCTGAATAATAAAATTGATGTACACGCCTTAATAAACGGAGTTTATGTAATAGACATTATGGACGGAGATACAATATCTGTTCAGAAGAAATTTATCAAAGAATAACATTTAATCATTAATCCACTTAAATAGGCTCTCAGAAATGGGAGCCTATTTTTATTTTAGAAAAGCAGATTCAGCTAAAGTTGATTATAAAAAAGAATCAGTTTATATTTAAAATCGGAGCGATACAATTAGATAAAGACATCAAAAAAACTCGCTGGAACAAATCCAACGAGTTTAATTTTGTTATTCAATATCGAAGACGATCTTTTCGGTTTGATCCTTTAAATCTTCTAAATTTGTATTGTTATAAATGATGCAGTCTGCTAGTTTTATCTTGTCTTTTTCGGGCATCTGCTTCTCCATGACGGCTTCTACTTCCCGGTAGGTTTTCCCGTCTCTGTCCATCACTCTTTTCGCTCTGATATTATCTTCGGCAGTAACGAGAACCGATTTGTAACATTGCCTGTTGAGTTTTAATTCAAACAACAAAGCCGTTTCTTTAAAAACCAGATACTTTGTTTGTCTTTTCACCCAATCTTCAAAATCAATCCGGACAGCAGGATGAATAATTTCATTTAGGCTTTGCAATAGATCTTTGTTGTTAAAAACCTTTTCAGCTACGAATTTTCTGTTGTAAAGTCCATTTTCATCATAAGCCTCGTCGCCTAAAAGTTCTTTGATTTTTAGCTTTAAATCATCGTTATCATTTACAATATCCTTTGCTCTGTCATCCGAATAATAAACCGGAAATCCGAATTCTTCGATAAATTTAGCAACAGTAGTTTTTCCGGAACCGATTCCGCCTGTTAAACCAATGATTTTAGGACCTGATAATGGGTCAGGTTCTAATTTCTGAGTTTCTGAATGTAATTCTTCCATAGTTAAAAATTAATATCCAAAAACATCATTAAAGCTAAACGTCTCATCCAGTCTCACTCCTTTTTCGGTCATTTTAAGACTTGCCAGTTCGTTGTGAGCATCATGCTCGAAGAACAGTAAATATTCGTTATCCACACATTGCTTCAAAAATTTTCCTTTTTCTTCCAGCGTTAAAAGCGGTCGGGTATCATACCCCATTACATAAACCTGAGGAATATGTCCGACTGTCGGAATCAAATCGGCTGCAAAAACAATTGTTTTTTCCTGATATTGAATGACCGGAAGCATCTGTTTTTCGGTATGCCCGTCAACGAAAATGACATCCATTTTCAGATCCGGAGCAAAACCATAATTTCCAGTTGTCGGGAGTGGCAAAAAGTTTAATTGTCCGCTTTCCTCAATAGGAAGAATATTTTCCTTTAAGAAACTTGCTTTTTCTCTTGCGTTTGGCTCTGTTGCCCATTGCCAGTGGTTTTCATTTGTCCAGAACTGTGCATTTTTGAATGCCGGTCTGTAACCTGTTTTGTCATCATTCCATTCAATGGCACCACCGCAGTGATCGAAGTGAAGGTGCGTTAAGAAAACATCAGTGATATCTTCTCTTACAAAACCATATTTTTTTAAGTTTTTGTCTAAATTATCGTCTCCCCAAAGCGAGTAGTGACCGAAAAATTTATCATCCTGTTTGTTTCCAAGACCGCAATCAATCAGGATTAATTTTTTTCCATCCTCCACAAGAAGGGAGCGTGTTCCCAGTTCAATTAGATTTTTTTCGTCTGCAGGATTGGTTTTTTCCCACAGACTCTTTGGGACGACTCCGAACATGGCGCCGCCATCCAGTTTAAATTTTCCACATTGTATTGGATATAATTTCATATAATATTAAGTTTTTTATAATGTATTTATTTGTTCTTAATTTTCTTAATCTAAATAAACAAAGTTTATTTTTTATTTAAACATTAAGGATTTAAGATTTTTTTATTGTTTGAATTTAAGAATCAATAAATTGATTTTAATAAGTTTTTTTAAGTATAGAACTTTAAATCTTAATTTCTTAATGTTAAAAGACACAAGGCAAGAGAATTTTAAAATAAAATTTTGCTTTTATGACCTTTTGAAGAACTGGT
This sequence comes from Chryseobacterium arachidis, assembly GCF_900129245.1. GTDB lineage: Bacteria > Bacteroidota > Bacteroidia > Flavobacteriales > Weeksellaceae > Chryseobacterium > Chryseobacterium arachidis. The sequence continues at coordinate 469,025 of NZ_FQUT01000003.1, read as the reverse complement.
TTTTCAAAACTAACATCTTTTGTAACTTTTGCGGTAAAAAATAATACTATTTTTTCAATAGTTTCATTTTTTCAGCAATTCGTTTTCCGTTTTCATCGCCATTTTCAAGATTTGAAATAATGTTTTGAAAATCATTTTCTTTTCTGTTTTGAGATAATTTCTGTTTAATAAAAATCTCAGTCGGAATAATTTTCAGTCCAAAAGCACCTTTCATTTCTTTTTCCACAAATTCCTTTCCCATATCTTTCATCATCATCGGACATTGTTGAAAGCTTTCGTATTTCGAAGTTAATTTATCTAAATGATTGTACAATTCATCATCATTCATCAACTCAACTTTTCCGTAGATCTGAACAGCTTCATAATTCCATGTTGAAACATTGATGTGATCGTACCAACTGCTGGAAATATAGGTGTGCGCTCCTAAAAAATCACAAAGAACTTCATCCCCATTTTTCAAGGTCTTCGCTTGCGGATTGGCTCTTGAAATATGAGTTTCAATATAAACATTTTCCGGATCATCTTCATTCAGCATAATCATAGAATGCGTCGCCCGAATTTTATCCACAGAAGAAATTAATAAAGCAAAAGAATTCTCCCGGATGATTTCTTTCATCAGATTGTAATCTTCGCTTTTATATAATTTAGGTATAAACATAAATTTTTTACGTCTTATTTTACCACAAAAGTCACAAAAGATCAATTTAGCTTAAAATCTTAAAACAGAAAGTTCACAAAAACGAAAATCAAAGAGTTTCAAAACTTGTGTGTTCTTTTATTCACTTTTATTTAAACTTAAAGAACTAAAGTGTTAAAATCTTTTGTGACTTTTGCGGTTAAAAAAACTTTAAGCATCAAACTTAAAACCCTAAACTAAAATAGTTCTCCCGGATTTCTAGGAATTGCAATATTCAAATGTTTATACGCTTTTTCCGTCACCTCACGACCTCTTGGTGTTCTGATGATAAACCCTTCCTGAATTAGAAACGGCTCATAAACTTCTTCCAATGTTTCAGGATTTTCTGCAATCGATGTTGCCAAAGCAGAAATTCCGACTGGTTTTCCTTTAAAGTTTTCAATCATTACTCGCATAATCTTGTTGTCCATTTCGTCCAAACCAAATTCGTCTACATTTAATGAATCAAGCGCATATTTTGTAATGTTGATTTCAATTTCTCCATTTCCTTTGATCTCAGCAAAATCACGAACTCTTCTCAAAAGCGCATTCGCAATTCTTGGCGTTCCACGGCTTCTTCTCGCAATTTCAATCGCTGCGTCTTCATAGATTTTCACACCTAAAACTCTTGCACTTCGGATGATGATCATCGATAGTAATTCAATCGTATAATATTCCAGTCTGCTTTGAATTCCGAACCTTGCCAACATTGGTTTTGTTAGCATTCCGCTTCGTGTTGTAGCTCCCACCAAAGTAAAAGGATTCAGACCAATCTGAACACTTCTCGCATTCGGACCTGTTTCCAGCATAATATCGATTTTATAATCTTCCATAGCCGAATAAAGATATTCTTCCACAACGGGAGAAAGTCGGTGAATTTCATCAATGAAAAGCACATCGTTTTCCTCAAGGTTGGTCAATAAACCGGCTAAACTTCCGGGCTTATCCAAAACGGGACCGGATGTAATTTTACAATTTACACCCAATTCATTGGCAATGATATTAGCTAATGTGGTTTTTCCAAGACCTGGAGGACCGTGCAAAAGAACATGATCGAGTGCGCCGCCACGTCTTTTGGCAGCCGTTACGAAAACCTCAAGATTTTCCAGCGTTTTTCTTTGTCCCGCAAAATCTTTAAAACTCTGGGGACGAATCTGTTCTTCCTGCGCAAGCTCTTCGCGGGAATAATTGTCTTTGTCTGGATGTAAAAAATCGGGCATTAATTCAATTTCATTTACGGTAAAGATAGGAAAATTGAGGTTAAGAGTAAGGTTGATTTGATGAAAAATTAAGATTTGAGAACAACGGATATTTTAAGTATTTTTGAGAGAAGAAATTTTAAAGATAAAAGTTACTTAGCTTAGAACCACGCTGAAATTCCTATGAACGATAAAAAGAATATACATTTTATCATTCTGAAGGAATCTGGATGAAGTAAATTTATCTAAATTTTAGCTTTAAACTGAATAAATGAAATTAATTGGACCTTTTAAACAAGTCGTAACACTTGCTAATCTTCCGTTAAGAGGAAAACTTTCCGACGAACAACTTGAAATTATTATTGATGGTGGAATTTTAATCGAAAATGATAAGATCCAGCAAGTCGGAAATTTTGAAACATTAAAATCTGAAAATCAAAATATAGAAATTGAAACAATTGAAGGAGAACAAATCGTTCTTCCGGCTTTCGTGGATTCTCACACGCATATTTGTTTTGGTGGAAACCGTGCGAATGATTTTGCGATGCGTAATGCAGGAAAAACTTATCTTGAAATTGCAGAAAGTGGAGGAGGGATTTGGAGTTCGGTTCAGCATACAAGAAATGCTTCGGAAAATGAATTGTTGAAAACTTTATTAGAAAGAATTGATTTTTTAATTTCTTTAGGAATTACTACAATTGAAGTAAAAAGCGGCTACGGATTAGATGTGGAAAATGAATTGAAAATGCTTCGAATCATCAAAAAAGCTCAGAAACAAACCAAGGCAACTTTAGTTCCGACCTGTCTTTCTGCACACCTGAAACCAAGAGATTTTGATGGAAACAATGAGGAGTATTTACAATATATTTTAAATGAGATTTTGCCAAAAGTAAAAGAAGAAAATCTGGCAAAACGTGTTGATGTTTTTATTGAAAAATCAGCTTTTCAACCGGTAGAAAGTAAAGAATTCTTACTTAAAACTAAAGATTTAGGTTTTGAAATTACGGTTCATGCAGATCAATTTACACCGGGAAGTTCAAGAATTGCCGTTGAGGTTGGCGCAAAATCTGCTGACCATTTAGAAGCTACGATTGATGAAGATATTGAGTTTCTAGCAAAATCGGATACTGTGGCAACAGCTTTGCCAGGCGCAAGCTTAGGATTGGGTGAAAAATTTACTCCGGCAAGAAAATTATTAGACGCAGGAGCTATTGTAGCCATTGCAAGCGATTGGAATCCGGGATCTGCACCGATGGGAAATTTAATCACACAAGCTTCAATTTTAGCAACATTTGAAAAACTGACAACAGCAGAAGTTTTAGCGGGAATGACTTTCCGTTCAGCCTTTGCACTTGGTTTGGAAGATAGAGGAAGATTAGCTGAAGGATTAAAAGCAGATTTTATTACCTTTAAAACGAATAATTTCCAGAATGTTCTTTATAACCAGGGAAGCTTGAAAGCGGAGAATATTTATATTGACGGTTTTAAGATGTAATGAAAAAAATAGTCATCTATTTTCTTTCTGTTGTAATATCAGTAATATTAATTTTTTTTCTGTCATTCGTTGTTTTTTTTGTAATTATGACAGAGAAAGGAGAAGATAAACCCAATGACATTTTAACCATAATAATTTTAATAATCTGGTTAGTTATATTTATTCTAATAATTTATTTTATCATTAAGTTTCTTGTAAGTATTTATAAATATAAAGAATAACAAAATCATAAAAACATAAATTTAGTATGAACAAAATTTGGCAGGGAAGGTTAGATGGAGAAGAGCTCCTTTTTCATAGAATATTTCAGAGAGTTCGTGAAGAAAATAATTATGATTCGATTTCACCTAAAGATTTCGTTTTGCATGGATTTTCAGTAGATGAGGGAGTTAGGCGGAATAAAGGAAGGCAGGGTGCAAAAGATGCTCCGGATATCATCAGGAAAAACATGTCCAATTTTCCTGTTATTCTTCCTGATTTTTCTTTGCTTGATTTTGGGAATATTACCTGCGAAGACAAAAATTTAGAAAATACTCAGAATCATCTTGCCAAAAATGTTTCCAAGGTTTTATTGAAAGGAGGTAAGTCCATGGTGTTAGGTGGCGGACATGAAGTTACCTATGCTCATTATTTGGGTGTAAAAACGGCTTTTCCTGAGCAAAAAATCGGGATCATTAATATCGATGCTCATTTTGATAACAGACAGCCAGAAAAAGGGGTAGGGCCAAGTTCGGGTACCGGATTCTGGCAGATTGCTCAGGAAGGTGAAATTCACTCACTGCATATTGGCATCCAGAGAAACTCCAATACCCTAAAACTATTCGATACGGCTCATCAGTACGGCATGAAATATATTTTGGCGGACGAACTCTTCTTTGAAAACCTTCCGTCAATTTATGAAAGAATTAATGAGTTATTAAATAATGTAGATTATGTTTATTTAACGATCTGTATGGATGTTTTTAATGCTTCAATAGCTCCGGGAGTATCGGCGTCGGCTTATAACGGAATTTTTGCGGATACCACATTTATGCATTTTTACAGACATATTCTGAAAAGTGAAAAACTATTGGCACTTGATGTTGCTGAGGTAAATCCCACATATGATCTACAGGACAGAACTGCCAGATTAGCCGCAACATTGATGAATGAATGGTTTATGGCTTAAGAAAGAAAGCCGTAACTTTGCAATAGAGAAAATCATTATTTTATTTCACGTAAAGAAACTAATTTTGTAGTTCTCAAGATGCTTTACACAAAAGCATTCATAAATTCAATTTTTTTGAATTTAAAACAGAAATTACAGTATGGAACAATTAATTGAAAATAAACTTATCAAAGCAGATAAGGCATTTTCAGAATGGAGAAAAGTACCATTCGAAGACAGGCAAAAACTCATTGCGAAAGCAGCCGAAATTCTAAAAACGCAATCTGAAAAGTTTGGAACAATCATTACCACAGAAATGAACAAGCCAATTTCAGAATCAATTGCTGAAGTAGAAAAGTGCGCTTTAATGATGAATTATTATGCAGATGCTGAAAATATTTTAAAACCGGAAAAAGTAGAATCTGAGTTTGCTTATTCTGAAGTTCATTATGTTCCTAAGGGAGTCATTTTAGGGGTAATGCCTTGGAATTTTCCTTTCTGGCAGGTTTTGAGATTTGCGGTTCCTGCAATGTTGGCAGGAAATACAGTTGTTTTGAAACATGCTTCTATATGTTTCGGAAGTGGAAATGCTATTGAGAGAGTCCTTTTAGAGGCTGGTTTTCCGGAAGGAGTTTTTCAAAATCTTGAAGTAGGACATAAAGCCGTAAAAGAAATTCTTGAGCACGATGCTGTAAAAGGAGTAAGCCTTACAGGTAGCGGAAAAGCAGGTGGAGAAGTGGCTTCTATAGCCGGTCTGAATATCAAGAAGTCTTTGCTTGAATTGGGAGGAAGCGATGCCTTTATTATTTTTGATGATGCTGACTTGGATGAAGCGGCAAAAGCAGGAGCAAAATCCAGACTGCAAAACTGTGGACAAACCTGTACGGCAGCTAAAAGATTTATCATTGATGAGAAGGTCGAAGATGTTTTTCTTCCGAAATTCATTGAAGAATATAAAAAATATATTCCTGCCGATCCGATGGATAAAGGAACTAAAATTACAGGAATGGCAAGACCTGATTTGGCGGATGAGCTGGAAAATCAGTTTAAAAAAGCTCTGGAAAATGGAGCTGAAATCATTATACCTTTAGAAAGAATTTCTGATCTTGAGTTCAATCCGGGGTTGATTCGTGTTAAAGAAGGAAATCCTATTCTGCAGGAAGAACTTTTCGGGCCTCTTGGAATGGTAATGATTGCCAAAAACGACGAAGAAGCATTAAAAATGGCGAATAATATTCCTTTCGGGCTATCCAATTCTGTTTGGACTAAGGATAAAGACCGGCAATTATTCTTTATCGAAAACCTTGAATCGGGAACGGTAAATATCAACAGAATGACGAGTTCTGATCCACGTTTTCCATTTGGAGGATCAAAGGCCTCTGGATACGGAACAGAGCTTTCTTTATTGGCTTTAAAAGAGTTTGTGACGGCAAGGACAATTGTTGGAAATTTTTAATAGAAAATGATGCTGGAGAAGGGGATGGAAGTGTTTATATTTTACTCCTTTTCATAGATTAATTAAAGTAAGTAAATTCTAAACATAAAACTCCCGAAATTTTCGGGAGTTTTGCTTTATCATAACGTTTAACTTTAAATTAAACCGTCGTTAATCTTAATGTATTTGTTTTACCGCCTTCGTAAGATGGAGTCGCATTGATGTTGATCACGAAATCACCAGCCTCAATGTAACCGTAGTTGTGAGTCAGCATATTCACCTGGATAATCGTTTCATCAGTAGATTTCTTCATATCGTAATAATACGCGTGGACTCCCCAAAGTAGGTTCAACATGGTGATTACTCTCTTGTTTCCACTGTAAACAATAATATGGGAATTCGGTCTGTGAGCAGAAAGCTGGAATGCTGTATATCCTGAACTCGTTAATGTAACAATAGCAGAAACGTTAGTTGTTTTTGCAATTCTTACCGCTGCAAGACAAACTCTGTTTGTGATGAATCTTTCGTCGATACAGTTGAAATCTTTTTCAATAGGTTCATTTTTGTGCTGGTAAAAATGTGTCATTTCAATGTTTTTCACAATTTTGGCCATATTTTCAACTACCTGTACCGGATATCTACCTACAGAAGTTTCTCCTGAAAGCATTACCGCATCAGCTCCGTCCAATACAGAGTTGGCAACGTCGTTTACTTCCGCTCTTGTCGGTGTTAAACTGTTGATCATCGTTTCCATCATCTGAGTAGCGATAATTACAGGCTTGGAGTAGAATCTTGCTTTTTCAACCAAAGTTTTCTGGATGGCAGGAACTTCTTCCATCGGAACTTCAACCCCTAAATCTCCACGGGCAACCATCAATCCGTCGCATTCTAATAAAATTTCGTCGATATTTTTTACCCCTTCAGGCTTTTCGATTTTTGCGATAATCGGCGTTTTGAATTTTCCGTTCGGGTGCTTTGCAATTAATTCTTTCAGATCAATAATATCCTGAGCGTGACGAACAAAAGAAAGTGCGATCCAGTCAACCTCTTGGTCTAACATGAAGTTAGCGTCCTGAATATCTTTTTCAGTTAAAGCTGGAAGAGAAACATTCGTATTGGGAAGATTTACCCCTTTTTTAGAGCTTAAAGGTCCCCCCTGAATTGTTTTTGCTTTCACTGTATCTGTAAGGTTGGTTTCAGTTACTTCTAAAACCAGTTTACCGTCGTCAATAAGGATTCTTTCCCCAACTTTTACGTCTTGTGGAAACTGTTGGTAAGTCATATAAACTTTTGTAGAATCTCCCTCTATTTTTTCGTTAGTAAAGGTAAGAATGTCTCCAGGATTAAGGTAAGAACCTTCTTTTACAACCCCAACTCTTAGCTTGGGGCCTTGTAAATCTCCTAAAATTCCTACAGAGAAACCATATTCTTTATTGAGCTCTCTGATGATTTCGATATTTGAACGAACTAAATCGTAATCAGCGTGTGAAAAATTGATTCTAAAAACGTCAACACCCGCTCTCATAAGTCCCAACATTACCTCCTTCGAAGATGAAGCAGGCCCAAGTGTTGCGATAATTTTTGTCTTCTTTAAATACTTATTCATAATACTGGATAATTTGATAAAGTTCTTCTTCAGAACCTAATGTATAATCTTGAATTGGAAAAACAAGATTTTCAGGGAGCAAAATTACGGAAAAATCAGGAAACTGTTCCGAACTATGCAAAATATATTGCACATCTACCTGATTATTTAATAAAAATTTAATGTTTTCTTCTTCTGAGAAGAGTTCAGTCTGCAATTTTTTTTGTTTACTTTCAGAAGATCTGTTTGAAATGAAAGTAAAACAAGTTTTGGTAAACTTGTGGTACGCTTCAAATCTTGGAAAAAAATAATCATAATAAGACCCGTGAATAACGACATCGTCGATTCTTTTAAACTTCAGGTCATTGATTCGATTTGTGTGGTAGAAAAACTCATGATCGGGTATATTCTTTGCTAATCTTACCAATCCTATGGCAATATCTTCAAATTCTATATCATCAAGGTCATAAAGTTTTTGGATTTCCAAGTATATTTTCTTTTTTGTTTAAAATATAAAATGCTCGTTGTGCAGCCTTTTCTTCTGCTTTTTTCTTGGACGTCTCGGTGGCATTCGCAATTTTTTCTTCTCCCAGCCATACATGACAGCGGAAAACAATCGACTTATTCACCTGGATTTCTTCGCAAGTTTCGTACTTTATATTCAGTTTTTTCTTCTGGCTCCATTCCAGCAGAAGACCTTTGTAGCTTACAATTTTATTTTCAAGCTTATTGATCTCGGTTGGCGTCAGCAATCTTTCCAGAATGATCCTTTTGCAGGTATCATATTGGAAGTCTAAGTAAACGGCACCGATTAAAGCTTCAAATAAATTTCCGGAGATATTTTCACCTAAAGCCACAGAACTCTGCTTTTGCAAAAGATCAGTAAGTTTTAAGTCTTCTCCTAATTTATTAAGATTCTTCCTATTAACAATCTTAGATTTCATTTGTGTCAGATATCCTTCATTAGCCTGAGGATAGGTCTGGAACAAATGACAAGAAATAATTGTACCCAAAACAGAATCTCCTAAAAACTCCAGCCTTTCGTAATTGCTGTCTTTATTTTTAGAAGAATTTTTTAAAGAGAAAGCTTCACGGTAAAGGGCAACATTTTGTACCTCAGCACCAAGCATTTTGTTGAGTTCGGTACTGAGAAAATAATCTCTCTCCGTTAATTGTCTTTTTCTTTTTTTGAGAAGGAATTTAGAAAAGTATTTCTTTAACTCCATTCAGTAAATTTAGATTTTCTTAAATAGAACGCAAGCGTTATGCCCACCAAATCCAAAAGTATTACTCATGGCTACTTTTACATCTTTCTTCGCAGCTTCGTTGAACGTGAAGTTCAGTCTGCTGTCGATATTTTCATCATCAGTAAAATGGTTGATGGTAGGGGGAACGATACCATGAATAATAGTTCCCAACGCAGCAATAGCCTCAATAACTCCGGCAGCACCTAAAAGGTGACCTGTCATTGATTTTGTAGAATTAATCTGAATGTCGAAAGCGTGCTCTCCCAATAATTTTGAAATTGCGTTGGATTCTGCAATATCTCCTAATGGAGTAGACGTACCATGCATATTGATGTGATCTACTTCATCAGTAGTTAAGCCTGCATCTTCCAGACAGCTTTTCATTACCAGATAAGCTCCTAAACCTTCAGGATGAGGGGCAGTCATATGATGTGCATCTGCACTAAGACCTCCGCCTTTTAATTCTGCGTAAATTGTTGCACCACGTTTTACCGCATGCTCATATTCTTCAAGAATGATACATCCTGCGCCTTCACCTAATACAAAACCATCTCTGTCTTTGTCGAAAGGTCTTGAAGCTGTTTTCGGATCATCGTTTCTTGTAGAAAGTGCCATCATTGCATTGAATCCACCGACACCACTTGCTGTAACGGCTGCTTCAGAGCCACCGCACACAATGACGTCTGCTTTTCCTAGCTGGATCAGCATTTTGGAATCAATTATAGCATTTGCAGAAGACGCACATGCAGAAACTGTCGTATAATTTGGTCCGTGGAAGCCGTACTCGATAGAGATGTGCCCAGGAGTAATGTCCGCAATCATTTTAGGAATAAAGAAAGGGTTAAATCTCGGAATATCCGTATTTGCCCATCCTAAAACTTCAGTTTCGAAGGTCTCTAAACCTCCGATTCCCGAACCCCAAATTACGCCGACTCTGTTTTTGTCTACATTGTCTTCCATAATTCTTGAGTGTGCTACTGCTTCTCTGGCAGCAACCAACCCAAGCTGGGTATTTCTATCCATTTTTTTAGCCTCTTTCTTGTCGAAATGGTCTAAAGGATTGAAATTTTTAACTTCGCAAGCGAACTTAGTCTTGAAGTTTGTGGCATCAAAAAGAGTAATAGGAGCGGCACCGCTCTCACCTTTCACAAGATTTTCCCAGTATTCTTTTGCATTATTTCCAATCGGTGTTATTGCTCCAAAACCGGTTACAACTACTCTTTTTAATTCCATAAACTTTGTTTAATTTCTTTTTTTGTTGAAGAATATTATTTATTTACTACTTCTTCGATGTAAGCGATAGCGTGTCCTACAGTAGTAATTTTTTCAGCTTGATCATCAGGGATCTGAATATTGAATTCTTTTTCAAATTCCATGATAAGTTCAACTGTATCCAATGAATCTGCTCCTAAATCGTTAGTGAAGCTAGCCTCTGGAGTTACTTCTGTTTCTTCAACGTCAAGCTTATCAGCGATGATAGCTTTTACTCTTGATGCAATGTCTGACATAGTAAATTTTTTTTTAATTGTTAGATGGTGCAAATATATAAAATTCTTTACGATAAAACATTTTTTTAGTCTTTTTTGTGGCCTGTAGGTACGTATTTTGTTATACGGCTGTTTAGTGTTTTAGTTTTCAGGTGTTTAGATTTTAACATTTTACAGTCTTGTTTAAGTTTAGGTTAAAACAAAATTTTACTGCATTGTCATAAGGTAAATCTTATCATTCTGATGGCATATTTTTCAATAGTGTTCTTAATTCAAACGGCATTATCATTAGCTTTGCAAACTATTTTTTAAAACATCGTAAACTTCTAAATATTCTCATTAACTTTAATGAAAAAAATTATTTATATTCAGCTTCTTTTATTTTCAATAGTAGCTTTTTCACAAACAAGAGGAAAGGTTATTAAAGTGAAAGATGGCGACACAGTGGTTGTATTGTTATCAGACAAAACGCATGAAACCTTAAGGCTGGCGGAAGTTGACTGTCCGGAAAACGGCCAGGCTTTCGGTAAAAATGCAAAACAGTTTACAAGTTCGGCGGTATTTGGTAAAAAGGTAACATTTTACAGAACGGGAAAAGACCGGTACAGAAGAACAATTGCGAAGATCTTCTACGGGAAACAAAAATATTTGTCTGAAGAAATTATAAAAGCCGGCTTGGGATGGTGGTATTTTAAAGCTTCTAAAAATAAAGAACTGCAGAATGTCCAAGATAAAGCAAAAGAAAAAAAACTTGGTTTATGGTCGGACAAAAATGCCGTTTCTCCATGGGATTTCAGAGCTAATAAGAAGAAAAAGATATCGTAATAAGAAAGAGAATCGTTATCAGATTCTCTTTTTTACTAAAATTTATTTCCGCTGAACATTCCTGTGTCGGTATATTGTGCGTCTTTTTTTATCTGAAATAAAACCAAATCGACGTCTGTAATGGCTTCAAGAGATACATTTTCTTCTAAAATTACACTATCTCCTTTTGTAATGACCTCTTTACCGAGTCTACAATCTCCGTTAAAGCAATAAAGAAAATTAACAAGGTTTTCAGCCGTATTCGGAAGCTTAATGGATTTGTCTTGAAGTAACTTAATATCAAAAATATTCGTTTCAACTCTCAATTTTAACGGTGCTTTTTCCTGATACCCAGCAACTAAACGCCACTCATTTTCACTGTAAATATTTTCGAACTGATAGAATTGCACCTTTGGTGGCAGCTCATTTTCGGACGGACGCATGAAGATCTGAAGCATTTCCATATTTTCTTCTGCGCTTTCTTCATGCGAAATTCCGCTTCCTGCATTCATCAGCATCATATAGGAATTGTTAAGGTGTTCCTGATGCCCGGTACTGTCTTTATGGATCATTTTCCCTGAGCGGATATATGAAAGGATCTCGTCGTCGCGATGTGGATGCATGGGAACGATTCCCGGAGGTTTGAATAAGGCATGATCTATTCTTCCGATCGTAAAAAATCCGGTATCTGTTTTTCCGAGATTGGCCCCCGGATATAATATATTTACCCGAAATGTCTGATTGCCGTGGGTATGTTTTTCAGAAGCTCTTATAACTTTCATACTGTATTTTTTTTAGGGTAAAAACAAAAGAGACATCATATATAAAAATAACAATATCTCTTTTTTGTAAATAAACTTTTTAATGGTAATTTAAAATTCCGACCAATTTTTGCCCGTTCGGACTTGTCCAGTCAATGGCCAGCTCAGAAATAATCTGGTCAACTGTTGTAATGATGGCTCCTGCCTGTCTCATTCTTTCCAAAGCCAAATTGTCACCATATTGAGTGTAAGAAGCGGATGCATCGGCAGAAACCTGTACTTCATATCCTTCATCCAGCATTTGTAATACAGGGAAGGTTACACAAATTTCCGTTGTCACGCCCGCTACGAAAAGTTTTTTTCTGCCTAAAGCTTTTACTGCCTCATTAAAGCCTTCGTGGTGCATTGCATTAACGATTCCCGGACGTTTGATTCTGGCTTCATACGCTTCCGGTAATATTTCCTGTAATTCTGGGATGAGTGGACCTTGAACATGATCTTCCATACTTGATGTTAAAATAACAGGCAGGTTAAGTGCCTTTGCAATTTTTGCCAGTTTAATGGCGTTTTGTTTTACCAGATTGATGTCATGAGAATGAGTCCATGCCATAGTTCCTACTTGGTGATCGATAAGCAGCATCGCTGCGTTTTCTGGGTTGAATGCTTTTGTGTGCATAATAAAATGTTTTTGAGTTAATATTATTGTATTCTGATTTTAGCAGTATGACTGCTTATTGTCATGACAAAATTATGCTGATACGCATCCCGGAAACGATGATATTTGCTACAAAAAAACTGTGATAAATGTCAATGAAATTGTTTAATCCATTGATTTTTAAAGTAAAATTAATCTTGCGGAAAATTTTATTAAAGAGATAATAAATGAAGAAATCAACTGTGATTTGAATTCATTATTATCAAATATCAACAATTTCAGAAAGTCAGCGAACATACATTTGTATTGAACAATATTTAATTATTATCGCTATGAGAAAATCAGTTTCACAAGATGTTTTTAATCAGCTTTTTACCGATGCAAGATCATACCACCACTGGACAGATGAGCCTGTAAATGATGAGGATCTGAAAACACTGTATGATATTATAAAATATGGCCCTACGAGCGGCAATCTCCAGCCTGCCCGAATTGTCTTTGTACGCAGTGAGGAAGGTAAAGAGAAGCTTTATCCTGCTTTGGAAGGAATGGGAAGTAATCTGAACCAGGTAAAATCTGCCCCTGTTACGGCAATTATCGCGCAGGATGAGCTTTTTTGGAAACAGGCTCCCAAACTTTTTCCGCGGATGGATGTAAGGGAAATGTTTGAGAAGGATGAAGCCTTTGCGGAGTCTATAGCCTACAGAAGCAGTTCTTTAACGGGAGCGTATTTGATGATTGCAGCGCGCGGATTAGGGCTTGATGTCTGCCCAATGTCGGGTTTTCATAATGCAATTTTAGATGAAGCCTTTTTTAAAGGTACAACCTGGAAAACAAATTTTATTTGTACCATAGGGTATGGTGATGATTCCAAACTTTATCCGCGCGATCCTCGTCTTACCTTTGAGGAAGCATGTCGGTTTGAATAATTGATAGATGTTTTAAGATGCTTTTATAAGATTGAAAATGATATTACTTGGTGATGTCATTTTTTTTGCTAATTCCGGTAAGCATCTTTTTTTAATTTAAAATAAAGTTCCTGTTAAATTTTATTTTTGCTTTCGGATACGACTTAGGGTTTCTTTGGTAATGCCTAAATAAGATGCCAGCAGATGTTGAGGAAATCTTTGCAGAAATGCGGGGTAGGTCTTTAAAAGATTATTATAACGGTCAATAGCAGGAAGGCTGATCGCGTTGTTGACACGATTCTGCATCGCAATACCATGATTCATATCTAGTGTTTTCGTGAGCTCATTCAGAGCCGGAACGTTCCCCATTTTTTGAATATCATCTTTTGAGATCATTAGCACTTCAGTTTCTTCACAGGCCTCAATATTGTAAATCGTAGGTTTTGAAGTTAAAAGACTTTCTCTGTCTGCAACCCACCAGTTTTCCAGATAAAGATTAATGACATTTTCTTTTCCCATAGCATCAACATAGTATTGTTTCATGGAGCCCTTGATGATAAATGCGCAGTATTTACAAACTTCTCCCTGTTTTAGAAAGAGCTTTTTTCGACCGATTTTTTTATAGACGAACAGTTCTTTTATGAAAATTTTATCTTCATCAGTTAATGGAGAGGAACTGTGGGCTGATATATAATCGAAAAGTATTAAAAAACTGTTTTGGTTTATATTCATGTTGATCTTTGTAAATAAACGAATTTATAAAAATAATTCGGGAATAGATAAACTGTGGCTTTTGAAAAAACGATGAGTTATTTTAGAATTATTTATTATCAAATGTCAACAATTTCCTTTCTGTGTTGCCTATACATTTGCAATATAAATAACATTTAAACAAGATTACAATGGCAACACAATGGAACCTAGACCCGACACACAGTGAAATTACTTTCAAAGTAAGACACATGATGATTTCTAATGTTAAAGGCAACTTTACAGATTTTGATGTACAGCTTGAGGCAGAGGATGACAGCTTTGCAAATACCAGAACAAAGGCAATCATCCAGACAAATTCTATCTCTACTTATAATACGGATAGAGACAATCATCTTAAATCGGCAGATTTTTTTAATGTAGAGATTCATCCTGTGATTACTTTCGATTCCTCTGCATTAAGCAATGAAGTAACAGGAAACCTTACCATTAATGGTATTACGAAACCTATTACGCTTGATGTTGATTTCAATGGAATTAAAGCTGATCCTTACGGAAATACAAGAGCAGGTTTTTCTTTCGAAGGAAAAATCAATAGAAAAGAATTCGGCCTTACCTGGAATGCAGCTCTTGAAGCAGGCGGAGTAATGGTAAGCGATGATGTAAAGCTGGCCGGCGAATTACAATTCGTAAAGCAAATGTAAAGTACGGATAATTTATTTAAGATGATAAAGCCTTTGATGTTTCAAGGGCTTTTTTATTGGAATCTGTTTTTTTTAGAAGATTTAAAGGAAGAGTATTTAGAAATAAAGAAAAATTGCCAACTCTTCGGGAAATGATGCCTAACTGTTGCCTATCTCAAACCCGCAATTTTGTACTGTCAATAATGACAAACATTTTAACAATTTAAAAACAACAATATTATGGCACGCATTAAAGCATTAAATCCGGAAGAAGCTACCGGAAAAACAAAAGAACTTTTCGATACTGTACAATCTAAAATGGGAATGGTTCCCAATATGATGAGAACCCTAGGGAATTCACCGGCTGTACTGAATGCTTATCTGGGATTCAACGCTGGATTAAATTATTCTTCGCTCGGAGGAAAATTGGGAGAACTGATTGCGCTTACCGTAGCCAATGAAAACGGATGTAACTACTGTAATGCGGCTCACAGCTTTGTCGGCGGCAAAATGGGAATTGGGGAGCAAGATATCAATGATGCAAGAAATGCTCTTTCTTCAGATCCGAAAATAAACGCAGCACTGGTTTTTGCAAAAGAGATTCTGAATACAAAAGGATCGGTTTCTGATGAAGCATTGGAGAAAGTAAGAACAGCGGGATACAATGATGCTCAGATTCTTGAAATATTGGCACAGGTTTCTTTAAGCATCTTTACCAATTATGCGAATATATTATCAGATACGGATATCGATTTTCCGAAACTGGCACCTATCGTTAAAAACTAATCACTATTTAAACTTAAAATAAAAGAACAATGAAAACAACATTCAATACCATAGATATTAACGGAGTAGAAATTTTTTACAGAGAAGCGGGCGACAAAAACAAACCGACTTTAGTGCTCCTTCACGGTTATCCTACTTCATCACACATGTACAGAAATCTTATCAGGGATTTGTCGGATAAATACCATTTAATTGCTCCGGATTATCCGGGGTATGGGAGAAGCGAACAGCCAGCGATGAGCAGTTTTGAGTATACTTTCGACAATTTTGCAAAAATCGTTACAGAATTGTTGGCTAAACTTGATATTCAGAAATACAGTCTGTATTTAATGGACTACGGTGCGCCGATTGGCTTCCGTATTGCAACTGCAAGTCCTGAAAAGATCGATACGCTGATTGTACAGAACGGCTGTGCTTACGAAGAAGGATTGGAGGCATTCTGGGATCCTATTAAAGCATACTGGAAAGACAGAAATGATAAAGAAGCGGAAAATACGTTAAGAGGTTTCCATGATCTTAACGGTCTCAAATGGCAGTACACGCATAATGTTCCGGATCCAAGTGTCATTTCTCCTGATAACTGGGAAATTGATCTGAGACATTTGGAAAGACCTGAAAACGGAGCGATACAATTGGCCTTATTTTATGACTATCAGAATAATGTGACCTTATATCCTCAATGGCAGCAGTATTTCAGAGATCATCAGCCCGAAATGTTAATTGTGTACGGAAAAGACGATTATATTTTCCCGGGTTCCGGTGCTGAGGCCTTTAAAAAAGATGTTAAAAATCTTGAGTTTCATTTATTTGAAGCCGGACATTTTACTTTAGAAAGTCATGGTGATGAAATTGCAGCCATTATCAGTGATTTCCTGGAAAGAAAAGTAAAGTAGTTTATTTTTTTAAGATCGTCTTGAATAAATTTTCAGGGCGATTTTTTATGATTGTTATTTTAAAATTTTCAGATAATAAAAAAGAAGCGGAAATTTTTTAAATTTGATAGGTAGCGATTGTATGATTGCTTATAAATAATATTATCATGTACGAACCGCTTTTCGATTATATAGAACGTTACAGCAATTCGGTCCTTTCTTCAGAAGAAAAAGAAAAGATACAGTCGCTGCTGTTGCCGAAAAAATTAAGAAAAAAACAATATTTTCTTGAAGAGGGAAGTCATTGTTTATATACAGGTTTTATTCTGAAAGGAGCGACCCGGCAGTTCAGCGTGGACAGCCATGGGATTGAATATATTCTGCAGCTGGCGGTAGAAAACTGGTGGATTGTCGACCGGCAGAGTTTTATCAATCAAACCCCGTCGAAATATTATATTGAAGCATGGGAAAACACCGAGCTGCTTATTTTGCCCAGGCCTCATCTCGATCCTTTTCTGGAAATTCCGGCTATAAAAGAAATGTTCTGGAAAATGAGCGAAAACAATCATATTGCTTCCCAAAAACGTGTGGATGATGCAATAAGCCTCAGTGCTCTTCAGCGCTACGAAAGTTTTGTGGAACTTTATCCTGAAATGATTCAAAGGTTTCCTTTGCATCAGATTGCCTCGTATTTAGGAATTTCACGAGAAACATTAAGCCGAATCAGGAAGCAGAGTTTCCGATAATTGATTTTCTGACGATTGTGACAAATGTCAACGTTTTTAGCTTTTCCCGTAAGTAAATTTGTTTTCAATAAAACATAATAAAGAATGGATTCAGATATAAAAATAATAGGCAGAGAAGATGGGAAGAGGCTGGGAGTGGCCGGGGGCAATTACCGCATCCTTATTTCCGGTAAAGAAACAAATAACAGCTATTCCGTGATTGAAATGACTGTTCCTCCCGGTGGAGGTCCGCCGCCACATTCGCACCCGAAGATTCAGGAAACATTTTATGTTTTGGAAGGAGAAGTGGAATTCAAGACGGAACACGGGAAAGCAATGGTGTCCAAAGGTGGGTTCGTGACAATTCCTTTTGGGGGTGCTGTTCATTGTTTTAAGAATATTTCAAGTTCCGTTGCCAAGCTTCTGTGTACGGTGATGCCGGCAGGTTTAGAAGAAATTTTTGAAGCCGTCGGCGAGCCCGTGGCCGAAAATGAGTTTTTACCTATTCCTGAAATGACGAATGAACGCAGAAAGCTTTTACAATATTTGGATGAACTTTATGAACAGAAAACTTATCCTTCAACCTATTTGGATTGAATCTAACTGTTGTTGAACTATAATTTCCGCTTAGAAAAAGAAATACGATGATTTTTACCAACAATTCCCACGAAATTTTACAGCTTTATAATCTGGATTCATCAAATTTGAAGGTTGTTTTTGATGTTAAAAAAACAGATCTTACTTTTATTTGGAATACAGGAGAAAGTATGGAAATTACTATTGATAGAACTAAATTTCACCTCCTGAAAAATCAGATGATATTTTTAACCGAATTTCATAAGATCGATGAAATCAGGCTTGAGACTGCAAGGATGGTACGATTTAATCAGCCTTTTTACTGTATTATTAATCATGATAATGAAGTAGGAAGCAAGGGCTTGCTTTTCTTTGGGGCCTCGGACATCCCGATAGTGACGGTTGATGAAAATATGGTGAGAGAATTTGATATTTCATGGGAAATTTTCTGCTCCGAAATGCAGAAAGCAGACATTTTACAACAAGACATGCTTCAGTCTTTATTAAAAAGAATGCTGATTTTATCGGTAAGGATTTTAAGACAATCCAATAATTTTCACAAGCTTGAAAAAAATCAAAGCGATGTTATCCGTGAATTTAATTATCTGGTGGAAAGCCACTTTGCGGAACACCACGATGTCGCCTTCTATGCCTCAAAACTGAATAAATCACCCAAAACCTTATCTAATTTATTTTCTCTTGTTTCTGAACGAGCACCACTGAATATCATTCACGACAGAATCATGATGCATGCGAGAAGACAGATTAATTATTCAAATCTTTCTATAAAGGAAATCGCGTACGAGCTTGGCTACGATAATATCCAGACCTTTAGCAGGTTTTTTAAAAGTAAGGAAGGCGTTTCTCCGGTTCATTATCGTAAGAAGGTGGCGGAATTGGTATGAAATAATAAAAACCACTGATTTTTTTCAGTGGTTTTTTGTGGAGTTGGAGGTTTTTGAACCTGCTATATTTTAACATATCTCAAAATATGTAATATGTCTATTTGTCAGTATTTTAGCTATATTTGTATAAACTAATATACTTAGTCTTTATGTCTAAATATAGAAGAAGTAGCACCTAAACTGGCACCTGATGAACTACACTTTTAAACTTAAGCAACCCAATGGTACAAAGGAATCTTTGATTTATTTCCGTTCTTTTTTCAACAATGAAAATAAGAATTTCATCTATTCTACGGGCGAGAAAATAAAACCAAGCGAATGGGATTTTGAAGGTAGACAACCAAATGACCTAAACGGAAGAACAAAAAAGGCAGAAATTCATCGAAGCGTTAAGATGCAGTTAGATCGATACAGCAGTTTCTTTACAGAGATTGTTAATCGATATAAGAACATAAATGAAGAACTTACAGTCGATATTCTTAAACAAAGATTTGATGAAAAGTTCAAAAAAATTACTGTTAAAAGTGATTTCTTTAGAATTTATCAGGAGTTTTTAGATGAGAAGGAAAATGACTATACTGGGAATTCGATTTCAAACTCTACTTTAAAGCGTTACAAATGCAATAAGAATCTACTCGAAGATTTTGAAAGCAATTGTAAAGTTAAGATCACTCTGGGAAAATTTGATGATAAACTTTATAATAAGTTTTTAAAATATTGTATCGAAGAAAAAAAGCATTCTGCAAATACATTACACAGAAATGTCGGTCTGCTCAAAACTTTTCTTCTCTGGGCTCTCAATAAAAAATATACATATAATAACAATTTTATTACGTTCAAAAAACCTGCGAAATTCACAACTGATGAAATAGCTTTAAATTTTGAACAAGTTGAGCTCATTTACAATTATGACTTCAGTGATAACAAAAGATTGGAAAGGGTACGTGACCTTTTTGTTTTTGGATGCACTACAGGAATGAGATTTGGCAATTACAGCACGATTTCAAGAAGTGATGTTGATGGTAATTTCATACGAGTTATCGATTTAAAAAGTAAATCTAAAAACTTAGCAATTCCTTTAAACAGTATTTCTAAATCAATACTCGAAAAGTATGATTATAAATTGCCTAGTATTACAAATCAGAAGATGAATGACTATATTAAGGAGGTTTTTAAAAAGCTAGAATTTACTGATGAAATAAAGAAGACTATGAAGTATGGTGATGAGTTGGTAGACCAAAAAGCTGAGTTTTGGACAAGAATTTCCTCACATACTGCAAGGAGAAGTTTCATCACCATAATGAAAAACAAAAGAGTTCCGGATAAAGTTATTATGAGTTACACTGGTCATACTAGCTTGGAAGTCTTTAATGCTTATTACAGACCAAGTGAAGATGATAAGATCAACTATATGAATGAAGTTTTTAAATAAGTAGTAATTTAGATTGTGGTCTACTGAGCATTTATAAAACACTCCATATAGAAAGAATTAGTTTTATCGGTAAAGGTTAAAGATATTCTCTTGAAATTAATAATATAACTAAGTAGAGATAATATTATTAGCGAAATTTAACTTTGTGAAACAGTTTTTCTACCTACAAAAACTAACTAAGAAATAAAAAAAATTCTATTTTTATATAAAAAACAATGACCAAAAATTCAAAAATTAAACTTGACGAAACCTTATTTAAAGCCATTTTACAGATAGAAGATCATTCTAAATTACAACTATTCCTTAAAGAGAAAAAATTACCTGTTACGGTTAATTTTAATGTTATGAGTAATCTTGTTGAAGGAATATCTTTTGATGATAGATTTCTTTTTGATTTTAACGAGCTAGAGATTGAAAATTTAAAAGCTAACCTAGATATTCATAATGATGCATATTTTTACAACATAAAAATAATTGGGAATGATAGTAATATCTTAATTAGGTTAAAGGATGTAAAAGCGGAAAAAATTCTACTAGAGAATAATGAGAATTTAGACATAGAATTGATAGGGGGTAGATTTACGGAAATCACATATACAAAAAATTTTAATTCTCGAAGATTATGTTTACTTAATTCAGAAGTGGAAGAAGATCTAGAAATTAATGAATCAGACTTAGAATATTTGTATATAGAGAATTCTATCTGTGATGAATTAAAAATAAAAAACACCAAAATCTTACTCGAAGGAATTGTTTTAAAGAGTACAAAATTGGATAAGTTTTTGATATGGCAGCTATCTAGTATTTACAAAATAAATACCTCAGATAATACCACTATACATTCACTAGATATCAATAATTGTATTGTTAGGTACATAAATATTGATGAAACAGATATCAAATTTATTCAGTTTAGCTCTATAAAGAGATTAGATGAACTAACTTTCTATAAAAACTCAGAAATAGGAAGTTTAAATATTTATCTTAGTTCAATTAACAGACTCCTAATAAATGAAGATACTAAAATAAGTGAAATTGTTATACAAAAAGATTCATTCATA
Source organism: Chryseobacterium arachidis (assembly GCF_900129245.1). GTDB lineage: Bacteria > Bacteroidota > Bacteroidia > Flavobacteriales > Weeksellaceae > Chryseobacterium > Chryseobacterium arachidis. The sequence goes on along the minus strand of NZ_FQUT01000003.1, from coordinate 447,875 downwards.
AATCTTTGTAGAGCAACTGATAATTGTAATATTAGTTGGATTACAATTAAAAAATCTAATATTTTATTCTTCGTATTCCATAGGGGTATTTCAATTAAATATTTTGAATCAGATGGGGAGTCTAATATTGGTGATTTTGATATTTTAGAATGTACAATTAAATCTCTTACTCTTACCAACCAAACTAATTCATATAATTTTCAAAACACAGACATAGGGCTATTAAAACTTGATGACTGTAAGATAAGCTATTTGAATATTTTAAATGGTTGCAAAATAGAAGCATATATATCTAATTGTGACATTGATAAAGTTGATTTTAAACAAATCATTATTTTAAAAGATACATTAATCTCCTTTTCTTCTTGTAGAATTTATTCTCTAATTATGGAAAATTTCTCTGTGATAGGGGGGTTATATTTTAGAGAGCTTATTCCACTTAAAACACCATTAAATGAAGAATGGTCGAATATTAATAAATATGCTTTCAATAATGTTTTTTTTGAGGATCAAATAAAACAAAAATATGAAAATATAAAATCAGTGGTACTTAAGTCTTTAAATGGTAAGGATAAGGGTTGGATAAATGAAAATACTAATAACAATTCTAATAATCTAATGGAATTGTTAATTAAACAAGACTATATATCTTCTAAAATAAGCAATGATAAAATAGAGTCTCTGATAAATAATTTAAAAAATGCTTATCTATCTTACAAGCAATGGTATGAAGAAAGACTTCTACGAATGATTGATGAACATACCTACCTTAATATTAAAGCATTAAGAAAATTAACTAATATAGATAGAGAAAATTTGGAGTTTAATAAAAACATATTGCAATTTATTTGGGAGGCAATAAGTAAAATGCACAGTTATAACCTTCTCTTTCAAAATATAAATAAACCTTTATTTAGAGTCTATCAATCATCATTAGGGAAAACTGAATTTTCAAATTGTAGCTTAAAAGATTTTGAATTTCAATACAATTCAACAAATTTCTACGATTGTTTATTCCTAGGAACTGACATTCCAGAAGACAATTTGAAAATATTAGATAGTAAAATAACAGTTTTTCCTATTGAAAATACTGAGATAAAGAGTAAAATTGAATTTCATAAGCAAAAGTCAGAATTCTTTAGCCAGTTTAAAAAGATTTTTGAAAAACAAGGGAATGTATTTCAAGCGGGACTTTTTAATTCCAAATGGGCAGAAAATCAAGAAAAGTTATTACTGCTTAATATTGGAAAAAATGAAAATTATCTGGATTCAAGTACAAGTCTCGGTAGTTTTTTGAAAAGCGTAATACTATTTTTTGAAGAATCAAATATTTCTAGCAAACAAGATGTATTTACATTTAATCTTAATAGAATTTCTAATAATCACGGGGAAAGTTGGCTGAGAAGTATTGGATTTATACTAGTACCACTGTCTATTCTATACTTTTTCTTTATTCTTTCTTTGTATTATGATTTTATTACTCCGTATGATGTTTGTGATAAAAAGGTAAAATTTGTATATGATAATAATTTATTCACTTTACTAAGATATCACTCAAAAGACTTTTTTTCGTTTTTAAATCCTGCAAGAAGATTAGAGCAGATAAAGCCGCTAAAAAATATAGGTCATCTTAACTTTGTTAGTAGTTTAATTGATTTTACAGCGAGAATAATTCTTGCTTTCGGAATTTATCAATTAATTGTTGCTTTTAGAAAAAATGCAAAAAAACAATAGTTTAGCAAATATAATGTAGGGTAAGTTAGAGTACGTTAAAATTTTTACTACAATTATAACAGACCAGGTGAGGATGATGAGATAACTATATGAATGAAGTTTTCAAATAATCATTACTTTGTATTATGGATCAAAAAAAACTTTATGGACGTTGGAATTTTTGGGAAGAATTTGTAGGCTATCCAATGATGATATATTTATGGATTAGAAGGCCAAAAATTCACGAACGTTTGCGAAGTAGAATTGAAAAAGCGCAACAAAAATCCTCTAAAATTATTCTCGATGAAAAGTTGAGAAATGAATTTTTGATTAGATATGAAAAGTTAGACAATTTCTTCAGTTTTCATTTCAAAGATATTGATGAATCAAGAAATCACAATTTTGAAGAAAAAATCCAATACTGTTTGGATCAATATAAAAAAGAATCAAACAGCCTGTTAAGTTCAAGTAACCTGATGAAATTGCAGGGCAATTTTTTAAACGGTGCCGAAACTACACTTTTTCTATATTTCGCCTTAAAACATAAAATAAATAGAGAAATTAGTTTATCTGATATTATGATTGGTGATAACAGTTCAAAAATTTTCCTCGCTTTTTTAAAAGACAAAAAATTCATCGATGAAAATCATAACCTGCTGGTAGATCAGAAATCTTCATTCATAAGAATACATCGATTCTTGAAGGACAATCATATCATCAACCCCGATTTTCAGGATACCACAATTATTGAGGCTATGGAAAATGAATATAATACTACTTTTGACAAAGGAACATTTTCAAGAGCAATTACTGTAAAACCAAATGAGTTTGAAGAAAATATCTACAAAGAATTATCGAAGTTACTTAATATAGAGTATTGACTGTATAGCTGTTAGAGTTAAATTAATTTTTAAATAAATAGCAGAAATTTTAAACCCGATATAAAAAATTGAATCCGTAACAATGAATCAAGTTGATTTTAATTTAGCAATGCAAAGTGTGATTAAAGATCATTTAAATGCTCCAACAGAAGAATTAATTATGAACGTAACTGCCTCTCGTTGGGAATATCACAACTGGGCAATTTCTGGATTTGAAAAAATTTTAGAAGGAAGAAAATTGTCTTTTGATATATATACTGAGAAATTCTTCAAAGAAAAAATTGTTGAGAAATTCTCTAGATCATATCCTGGCTGGGCAGATGATATTCGAAAAATGATGAATGAATTAATAGAAAACGGGTGGAATCTATCAATCCCTTTAACTGCTAAAAATTATCACGGAAGTTTTGAATGTTACATTGATACTAATGACATAATTTTACAGAAAATAATTGAATCGAATTGTGATTTGATAAATTTAAAATGCTCAAGATGTGGATTATCTGGTGACGAATATATTTCTGACGGAGTATGTGAAAAATGCAGATGAGAAATAAATAAAAATCCAGTATACAATATCCCTTCGTTTTAATTACAGAGACATTACTTCACGATATCAATTCTACAAAGGTTGGAAAATTTTTTTTGATCTTCAAATTACCGAGGAGCAATATGCCTACTCCAATAATTTATATATAACTAAATTTCAATTATCAAACTTTACGCAATTGAGTAGAATTGTATCATTAGTTATTCCAATCATACAATTTTGTCTGCAAATAAATATCAAAGATTATGCAGACAACAAATCCATTCCAAACCATTCTCGACGAACTAGGGGAAGTAAAAGACTTACTCTATTCTCTCAAAAAAGAACCTGAAATTGAGTTAAAAAAGAAACTATACTCTATCAAAGAGTGTTCAGAAATTCTTAAACTTGATTACCAGACCGTACGCTCACACATTTTAAAAGGTAACATCAAAGCGGAACAAATAGGAAGATTCTACAGGGTCAAACATTTTGATCTGATGGATGCTTTAAGCGAAGTCAAATCGCTTAAGTACAGAAGATAGATAAGACTTTATTTATCAAGCATTCTAATTCACCTTTCTGTACTTCTGTACAGAATCAAACCTTAAAAATATGACCGAAAAAATCCCATATCTCAGAGTAGGCACAACCTATTATAAAATTATCGAGAAACCATTGATCTCCGGAGACAAAATCTCAATTTTAGTGCGTTGGAACCGCGAAACTATCATTACTGACCACGGAAAAATCTACGTTTCAAAAGTTTCAAAGTATGATGGCTTCTGCTGTATTCCTTCTCATCTGGACTATAAGCAGATCATCGACGGATTCTACAATATGTACAATGAGATTCCCTATAAACCAATCAGTGAAAATATAAGCGCTGAAGCTTTAGAAAACAAAATTCCATTCTCACTAAAATTTATGGAACATATTTTCGGAGAGCAATTAGAGCTAGGTTTAGATTACATAAAGATATTGCTTGAACATCCAACACAGATACTTCCGATTCTCTGTTTGGTAAGTAAAGAAAGATCTACTGGAAAATCTACTTTTATTAAATGGCTGAAATCCATTTTTGGATTAAATATGACCTACATCAAAGGAGATTCATTCAGCAGTCAATTTAATTCAGATTGGACTTCGATGCTGATAGTGGCTATCGACGAAGTATTCTTTGACAAAAAAGAGATCACGGAACGCTTAAAATATCTTTCTACGACCGACAAAGATAAAAAGGAGGCAAAGGGAAAAGACCGCGAAGAAGTCGAATTCTTTGGCAAATTTATTCTCTGTTCAAATAATGAAGATAATTTTATTCAGATCGATGAAAATGAGATCAGATTTTGGATCATCAAAGTAAAATCGATCAAAAGCGAAAACACCGAATTTCTAAAAAATCTCAACAAAGAGATCCCGTATTTTCTTCGATACTTAATTCAAAGACCATTCCACAGTCGTAAGGAGACAAGGATGTGGTTCACAGAATCACAGATCAGAACAAAAGCTCTTCAGAAACTGGTTTGGAAAAATAATAACAAACTTGAATCGAAAATCATCGAGCTTTTATATGAGTTTTTTGAAAGTACAGAAGACAGCAAGCTCCATTGTATTCCTCAGGATATTTTCAATATGCTTGGTAAGATGTTCAGCAAGCAATATTGGACAGTTAATGATGTCCGGAAAATACTGAAAGAAAACTGGAAACTTGAACCTCAAAGTAATTCTTTGTCCTATATCAAATACGACCTCGATTATGGTTTAAGCTTTTTTCAACAGAACAAAACAGGACGATATTTTACAATAGAAAGGAATTTTATTCTTAAAAAATTTGATGAAATGATGAATTAATTGATAATAAAAATAAAATCAATTTGTTACGTGTCATCAAAATCCTCATCAAATTTTTAAACCCTGATTTTTGATGAGAGGATGATGAGAAGAATATTTCCACTTTGATGAGGTGATGAGAATTTGATGAGATTTTAAGGTGTTGTTATTCAGTTTTTTTATATGACTTTCTCATCAATTCATCAAAAATTAGTCAAAACTAAACTTGTCCGCCTGAACTGACAGGACACCTACTATTTACTGCTAAGAAACTTTAAAAATTACAAAAATGAACTGCAAACAATTCAACAGCATATCGTTGGAAGAAGTCCTCCTTTCTCTCGGACACCTTCCAACGAAACAAAATGAAAAAGAAGCTTGGTATCTCAACCCCTTTGCCAGCGAATCCCAAGCCTCTTTCAAATGGGATAAGAGAATTAATGCCTGGTATCTTCACTCAGAAGGTGTCGGCGGTAACAATACCGACTTTATGAAAAAATTTTTGAACGCTTCTGTTAATGAAGTTCTGAACTGGGCGCAAAAACAAAATTTTTCTTCTTTTCATCAGCAACCACAGATCAAAAAGTATGAACCAAATTACAGAATAGATGAAATAATGGATCTCCAAAATCCAAACCTGAAACAATATTTGTACGGACGAGGATTGACCTCAAAAATATACAACTACATAAAGGAAATACGATTTACAGTCGGAGAAAAGAAACTCTACGCAATTGGCTTTGAAAATTTATCCAGAGGCTTTGAGCTTCGTAATTCATTTTACAAAGGTTCATTGTTGAAAAAGGATATTTCAATAATTAATCTCAATAGTGGTTTACAGGACATATCAAATGTTGAAGTTAAAAATATCAAAGGTGTAGCAGTTTTTGAAGGCTTTATGGATGCCTTGTCTTTTATCGAAATGCAGAAATCTTTCGTAGGAGATATTCTCGTAATGAATTCCATTGCTCTTTTAAACAAATCCATAGAACATTTGAAAAACTATTCTAATATCAATCTTTTTCTGGATAACGATAATGCAGGAATTAAAAGTAAGTCTGTGATCATAAAACATTTTCCGGAAGCAAAAGATCATTCAGCAATATATTTCGATCACAAAGATCTCAACGAATTTTTGATACATCGAACAAAAAATGATGTCGCTCTTAAGGCAGGAAAGCAATCTGAAAAATTTCCTGAAGCAGATAAACAACAAATAAGAAATCAGGAGCCGGAAGTCAAAAATTTAAATGGTTTTAAAATGAAACGTTGATAAAGCTTGCTGTATGTTTTTACCAACTACCCGCAGAAGTTAGGAGCGCATTCGCAACTTTGAAGGTCGTTCCTCCCAACAAAGTTTCAAATACGCTCTGCGAGGCTTTCACTTGAGTAAGATAACATAAGATTGTCGGGAAACAACCTGTACAAAAATACGCAGGGCTATTAACAAAGGTGCGTAAAAAATGCACAGGTAAAATTAATTGCTGTATAATTTTTACACAACAGTTTTGATTGGCAACATATAGCACAAACTTTAAAGATGAAAACTAATGAAGACTTCAATTAATTTCAAAGCAGTTAAATTGGATTCTGAAACTCATAATTTCAGAAAAAAAACTTTTGATTATATCCGTAAAGATTTGACGCCAAAGAATGAATATTGGATGGAGCAGAAAATAGCTCAACGAATCCAAAATATCGAAGCATATTGCAAAGAAAAGTCCGGAAGGAAATTGCAGAAGAATGCAATGCCGGTTCGGGAAGCTGTTGTTGTTATCAAAGAAAACACAACGATGTTGGAACTTCAAAACTTAGCCAAGAGACTGGAAGAAGAATTGAAAATTCGTGTTTTTCAGATCGCCATTCATAAAGACGAAGGTCATACTGATAAAGATACGAAAGAATGGAAACCGAATTATCACGCTCATTTAGTAGCTGACTGGCAAGATTTGGATACCGGTAAAACACTCAAACACCAATCCTTCCATTATTCAAAGATGCAGGATCTCACAGCTGAATGCCTGAATATGGAACGAGGGATTTCTGGATCTAGAGGAAGATTGGATGCTATTGAGTTTAAGATTCAACAGAAAGAAGAAGATCTCAAAGTTTTGGAAGAAAGGTTTGACATAATGAAATCTGAGATAAGTTCAGAAAAATCCCAACAACTGATTGTAAAGGAAAATGATTTTCTAGGTTTTAAAAGGCTCAATACTGATAAAACAGTTGCGAATTATGAAAAAGCATTCCGAAGTTACAGAAGTATTATTGAAAGAAATAAAACAGAATTGGAATGTAAGTCCAAGCAAATTATAGAACTCAGAACAAAAGTTGAGAGCTTAAATAAAGAAGTTCAATCATTCAAAAATAAATATTCTGTGCTATTGACTGAGCCAAATGTTTTTGCTTCAGAAAGGAAAAAATATTTAGATTCTGTCACCAATATTCTTGAAAGAGATATCAAATTTGAAAGATATAGATATCCTAATATTGATAGGACAGAAAATCAAATACTAATATCAGAAATGGGGAAGATTGCACAAAAGGTATGTCAGGAAAATAATATTCCTTTTACTGCTGTCAATGAAATCTTTACAGATTCTGATAGAGGTGTAAGGCTATTCTCACTATTGAAGTTTGGAAGTAATAATAGCTATCAGGATATCGTTCCAGAAGAAAATCAAAAAAAGAGAAAGAGAAAAAAAAATCGTTGATAGTTTTATCTACAAATTTATGTCTAACAATTAGTTAAGCTAAAAATTTTTATTCAAATGTTTCTTAATGGCGTGGTTTAAAATATTTTTTCTTTTTCTAACCTGCTTCAAGAATGAGTTACTTTTATTTCTATTAAAAATTCGATCACATCTTTTCAAATAGGAAATATAATTTGACTGTTTTTTAATTGGCATTTTTACAGGTTCCAAATCGTATTCACCCAATTCGTTTTTAACAAACCGATATCTCATTCTGAATTTTTGCTTTAATTCTTTAGAGTCGCTATCAATGTTTTTTAGTGGAGCATTATATAACTTCTTTATTTGATGTTTATAAATCGCTTTTTTGCTTTCAGGAGTTATATTTTTGGACGCCCTTTTAGCTCTCCTCTTAACTATATATATAAGTCTTCTATAATATTTTGAAAGGTTTGTTGATTTTATACTTGTACTAAATCCTCTGTATTCAAATCCTAAATAAATAAGAGGTTTTGCAATTCTTCTTTGATTATTTTCAATTTTAACTGATGTAAGTCTTTTGTCAAAATTCTTATTATAAACTAGATTTTCAAACAAAAACTCCTCAGTTTTATGAGAGCTTATCTTCAAGCCATATTTTAGAATCTCAGTTAATACAAACTGTTTTATGTTATCAACATCGTCGGAAGAACAAATTATTAATAAATCATCAGAATATCTTCTATAATATCCTCTATATTTTCGAACAATCTCTTTAATAATATTCCTATCAAAATCTAGTAGATAAATATTGGCTAGTACAGCGCTCAATGGAAGACCTTGAGGTATGCCGATTTTAACAACTTTCCCATTATCAAGCTTCTTAGTAAATGGATTTTTATAAACTTTAAGATTACCGTTCTTTATTTCTTCCCTCAATTCTTTTACATCTTTAAAAAAACATTTGTATCCCTTTGCTTTTCTTATCAAATGAAGTTTTTTCTCATCAAATCCGGATCTCCTAGATCCAGGATAATATTCTTTTCGAAGGTTATCCCTTAGTATGTAACTGAAATTTGTACAAGCTCTAAATATCTTATAATGGTCGTCCGGAAGATTTTGCTCTTTGATTATTTCACACCATTTACTATATAGTATTTTGTGATCTAATCCAGAAAAAAAATTTTCAATATCAAATGTTAATGCAGCTACATTTTTTTGATGTGAACGACTTTCAATTTCATCAAATGCTTCCTTGGCAAAATGAATTGTACTTTTGCCCTTATTTTGATTTTCTAAATTAATTTTCCGATAAGCGATTATACTTTTATCAAGTTCAGGATCTTCTTTTATTACGTCTAAATATTTTGAATTTAAAATATTTCCATAATAACTATAAATGAGGGAATCAAAATGGCTAGCATAATGAATAGGCCGTGATTTAATCGTTTGTTTGCTTTTCCCTTTTCTTATCTTAAAACAATGTGTTCGACCTGATTTATTGGTGTTTAAATGTTTGCTATTATCATATTTTTTATATTTTCTCTCGCTAATAGAATCGTGCATCAAAGGAAAAAAGGCATATTTTTCAATATACTTTTTATTAGTAATTTTCTGTTCATAGACTCTCCAATCTTTTTCTACAGATAACGAGGGGGTAATATGGATATATCCTTTACTTTTTAGCCAGTCGGGCTTATTTTTGATCATAAAAAAACTTACTTCTGAAATTTACAATAGAGGATATGGCATTTACATACATAAATTTTCGGATAAGTACCCAATCCTGAGTCATTGTTTATTTTTCCTAAATACTTGTTTAACCTTTATAGTAAAATAACATCTAAATCAATAGATATGACAGAAATTAATCTGAAATCACTACCTTTATGGTTTGAAACAATTCTTCTATCGGCAGAACTGACAGGCTTGTTGCCTTGCCCCCTAACAGGGTTGATGCTGCTGATTAGTAAATTACAGTCCTGTACCGTCTTCTTACGGTAAGTAAAATTTTAATGATTAATTAAAATTCTTCTATCCTAGCTAGTTGTAAAAATCCTCCTTCGGAAGTAAGCATTACAAATATAATTATATATTTGTAATAAAATTAATAACTTGGAACAAAAATCAGCAAAATTAAATCAGCCCCTTTATCAATTGGGGGACTTAGTTACATATATAACAAACCCTTTTCTTAATTCTATTTCTGAATTGATTGTTAAAGCTAAATCTGAATATACGCCCCCAATCCTTGTCGTTTTCGAAATTAGTAATGCAAAGAATTTTAATGAACAAACTGGCAAAAAAGATGTTCAATATAACTGTATTTTTTTCAACACAAAAACGTGCTTATTTGAAAGAAAATGGTTTAAAGAGATTGAACTAAGACTTATTGAAGAAAACAGGCATAACGATTCTGAGGCTGATACAAAAGGTCTAACTGACGTTCAAAAATATATTAATAAGAAATATATTCTAACATCGGTAGATTTCGAACTTAAAAAATTAAAATCCAATTACGAAAAAACCGAGAATATTAAAACAAAAATCACGGCAAATCTAGATTTTGTACCACCTATTTTAACAGTCTTAGAAGTTTTGCCAAATGAAAACAAAAAGGTTTTTGACACTGTTACTGGCACAAAATTACGCTCACAAATCCTGTTGAAATGTAAGTGGTATAATTCTGCTAAGCAAGTGTTTTCAGAAGAGATTTTACCATTGAATGTACTAAAGAGTGTTGAAGAATATGATATTTCAAACAGCGAGTTTTCTTTTGATAAAGAAAATTTATATCTGTTTCCCGAAAGTACTATAAAAGACAAAGTTTATGAAGTACAAGATGTTGTTGAGCTATTATATATTTCTTTTAATACGTATTATTACGAGTTTGTGTATAGGAATGTTTTCACTCAAAAAATCAACAATTTGATATTAACAAAGGATAATATTTCAGCGATAAAAGAAGTACAGAACGAAGATGTGTTTTCAGGTGAACTTATTGGTATAAATCAACAAAGAGTTTTTAAACAGTTGATGCCATCTACATTTAAAAAGAATAATTTTTATAAGATTGTCTATAAAGACAAAATGAACAAAATAACTGATAGAATAATTTACGTTATTGATGTTATTGCTTTTAATAAATCTTTTACAAAAGTAACATTGACGACGGCTCAAAAATCTAAATCAGAAACCCTTAGTGATTTACACTGTTATATAGAAGCTTATTGTCTCTTAAGAAATGGTGAAAAACGTCATTTTGTTTTAAATCACGAAAATATTTTGTCAGTTAAAAAGTTTTTGATGTAGATGTCTAATAAATTTAAAGCATCTTGTTTTTTTGCTGATGGATTCTTCAGTTGCATATTATAATAAGAGCCCACGCCGTTGTATATACAGTAAGTATTTAGTGAGTGTTTCAAGACCTCACCCTGCGGGTGTACAAGCACCCTCTTATTTTTTCCTATCCAATGATTAATTCAATACCTGCTTTTTCAGCTTTGTATCTTATTTTGGTCTGCAACTCATAATAATTCCAGTTGCGAAGAACAAATTCATTTTCTTTTGCAATTCCTATCTTGTCTTCCTGATTTTTAAGGATAAGTGTGCCTGCCTTTTGCTGGATGCAGAAATCGATAAGCTTACGGCTGTACAAATGAAGACGATTGCTTACGTATCCGCTTTCCAAATTCTCTGTTTTATACAATGCCTTTTGTTTGCGTTTAGCTCCTTTTCCAGAACGGGCGTAGGCAATACTTTCTTGAGTCCTTTTTTGACTTGCCTGAATTGAAAGCCTGCGATACAAAAACTCTTCTTTTGAACCAATATTGATTCGCACATTGTTAGCTTTTGCCACTATGGGATGTTCCAGAGATAGTGAAGCTTCCGCAATAATTTCAGGTTTTAAAAAATGTTCTTCCTTTTCAAATTCAAAAACTGCAAGCCAGAATATTTTCCTGTCTTTCAGTTGGATTTGTGAGGTGCATAGCTTGATCTCTTTTTTTAGCAGGCGTTCCATAATCACTCGCTTATCGGTGTAGTCTTTTCCTAAGTATGTTTTGACAGGTATCGCAAACATATTGAAGCAAAAAGCTTTAATTTCTTCATCGTATCTCATTTTGCTGATGCACTTAACAGGAAGTGGGAGTGGAATGTCTTTTTTATAATTTCTCAATGATTTTGTTCCCTGCCAATAATCGGTTTTATTTTTTGAGAACGTTGATTGAATAGTATTGTTCAGGCTTCCCAAAATGTCTGTAGGGATTTCTCCTTTGAAACGGTCAAATACCATTCGTGCCGTAGTGCCAGTTTTCGAACGGTTAAACATTCCCATCTCATCTTTTTTTTCATCAGCTAACTTATACTGTATTTCTTCCGTAAGGTAAAAAAAATCCTTAATCATTTCCTGAACATACAAATGGGAAGCGATTAAGTTTGCCGCTCGGAAACAACGGTTTTGATAACGATAAAGTTTTTCCCACATTTCATTTTTTTGATCAGATGGAACATCGACCAACAACTGAATTTTTCGGGTAAGTGTCATCGTAGATTTTTCCATATCAAACAGGTATTTCAGAGTTGTTTCGATTCTGTAAATATTGATAGGCACAAAGAAACTCTTGATGCACTTCTTTTTCAGAAAGTTTGAGTTCTCTTGCAATTACAGCAAATGAAGATTTCTGTTCAAATCTTCTGTTTAAAATTTCAATTTGTTGACTGCTGAGTTCATCTTGATGAGCCTCATTTCTCTGCGATTTAATAGGTGGCTTGTCATTACCTTTTTCCTTTAGGATGTTTCTTAAATCATCTATTGCCCTACTTACCTCATTGCTGATATCTTTGACACTGCTTCCCATTGCTTCTGAAATAGGTTTGTATCTAAAGCCATACTGAAGGCATAGCTCAATCAGATGCTTTCTTTTGGGATTTATTACCTTTAAGACCTTATTGACTTCATCAAAATTTTTTTGATCGGATTCCTGCTGAAGTAGCTGTTCTTTGTCTTGTAGAGGATCATATCCGATAAGATAATCCTGATAATTTTCAAAACTTTCAAGTGAAGCTGTTAAGCGTGCGAATTTATTTTTTGGAGTATTGAAATAAGTTATGCAGTCTCTTTTCAGAACAAACCGTAAAAAGCCAAGAATATGATTTGGAGTTTCGATGGAATCACGGTGTAACCAGAGTTTAAGAAATGTATCCTGCACAAGTGTTTCCACGACAAAATCATCGTCAAGCATTTGTTTACCAATCCAGAAAAGGAGTCTTTTGTACCGGAAATGAATATATTCTAATGATTCAGGATTGCCTTTTTTCAGCAGTTCATATAGCTGATGCTCGTTAAGCATTCGGGGTAAGGAGTTTGTTCTTTTCATAAGCAGTGTATTTGAGCTGATTATCGCTTGAAGAACTGCTTCGATTAATAACATGAATTCGCTATAGCATTGAAAATTACTCACTCACTATATTTTCACCAAAAGAAAGGCGTGGAACTCATCTTACCGACCGGTGGTACTGGCATACCAAGCAACGATAAGTGAGCCCACGCCGAAGTCGTGGGCACATTTACTTATCCTCTCGTTGCTTTTTGAAAAGTGCCAGTTTTCCAGTCGAGAATCTAAGCAATAGCTTCTATATTTCTTTGAACTATCGCAAAATTACTTTTATAAATAATTTATTCCAAATATAATAAAAATAATTTAATTACGGTCGAACGACCGTAATATTTCAATGTCAAAATATTTCTTTTGTTATATGATTGACATAAACGAGAAAATCTGTTCGTATATAACTAAAAATTGGTTGATTCCTTGGCTTAAAGAAAATAAGTCACAGAACTCGTTTGCTAAAAGTCACGATATAGAAGAAAGTACCGTAAGAAAAATAAAGAGTGATAATACATATAGAATTCCTGTTGAAACACTGTATAGAATTTGCAAAGCAAGAAAAATTACCCTTGAACAATTTTTTAATCTCATAAATGAATAAAATAAGGCTGTCTCAAAAGGCAGTCTCTTTTTTTTGTGTTCGTTAGAAAATCAACTTTCATATGCAATCGTCTTAAGAGCGGATTAAAAAAAATCAAAAAAGCTGGCTGTTTCAGGCTGCTTTTTTGATTTTTTTCATGTTATGGGCAATAGCGAGTATGCCTATATCTACTTCGACTTTGTTTTTTCCCAGAAGCATGAAGCGTTTAAAATTTTTGTTGTGTTTCAGCTCTGCAAAAACAAGTTCCACATATTGACACTTCAGCCAAGGCTTACCTTTTTCATAAAAAAAAGCTGCCTCACTTTTGAGACAGCCCCGTTTTTGTTTTGTTAAAAATGAAAATTTTTTGGAATATAAATAATTTGGGACACTATAAAACCTATTTAGTAATACGATAATTAGCTCTTTTAAGTGTCCAAGAGTTTATTAGGAAAACAAATTACAGACTTTCGGTACTGCAAGGCCATTAGCGGATAAAAAAGCAAAAATAGCCATCGTTTTCTAATGGCTTTTCAGCTTTTTATTATTTTATTTGTAATGCTTTTAATTACTCAATATTTCCCCAAAATGCCCAACTGGTTCCGTTATAAAAACAAACCAGTTTTGCAACCGGGTCATAGCACATCATTCCTGCGCTTGGTGATTTTACGTTTGTTGCGGGGTCGATCACTTTCGGTAATATCATTGCCTTATCTTGAGATTCCAGAATCAAAACTCCTTTTTCTGCAGGAGAATCGGAAGCGCCGATAATTATTCCTTTAGATTGGCTATTTTCCCCCCCTGCAAGCAGTGTTCTTGAAGAACCCGCCTCTCCCGTAAGCTCTATCCATTCAGTACCGTTATAATATTTTACTTTTGAAGTCGCACCGTCAAAAACAAATGTTCCTTCAGCTACAGTTGTCATATTTGTATTGTTGCTTACTTGCGGAAGAATAATTCCTTTTGTAGTTCCGGAAGGAAAATCTACGAGACCGCTTCCGTCGACAGATGTTTTTTCAAATCCAACTTGGGCACTTGCAAAAGCCGATATGAAAAGAGATATAGCGAGTATTTTTATATTTAAGTTCATAATTAATTGCATGTTTGGTTAATACAGCTCCATTTTGTTCCATCATAGATTTTCAGGCAGACATCGTCTGTGTCGAAAACCATCATTCCGTCAACAGGATTGGTAATTGAAATTTCCGGATCCGATACTCTTGTGATTACTAATCCTTTATCATTAGATTCCAAGGCGATAAATCCGTTGTTAACATCTGCAGGGAAATTAATCGTGCTTTTGGAAGCTCTTGTTGAAATTCCGACTTTCGTAATTTCCGGAGTTCCTACAACCCCTGGTTTGTAACATGGGCAGGCATAAGATTTAACGACATTGGAATAAATAACACAACCTCCCGGTGGAGTTACCACTACATTGTATTCCGCTGCAGAATTATCAGTTATTGGGATAGAATAGTTACTGGTATTTGCTCCGGAAATGGCAACACCATCCTTATACCATTGGTAAGTACCTAAGCCGGGAGTTACGGATAATGACAAGGTTGAGCTTCCTGTTGTCCCCGTACAAGGTCTTGTAGTAGGGCTATTGGCTACATTAATGGTAACAATCGGTGCGGTTCCAAAACCTGAATAATATCCCCCAAACCCTGCGACTCCACTGGCTCCGATAAGTTCAGCCTGTATGGTTCCTGCTGAGCTTACCCTGATGTTCTTTACAGTTGCGGTTCCACCGGTAGCATTTGCAATATCATATCTATAGCTTCTCCAGTTGGGATTTCCCGGTACGGCTGTGCCATTGGCCACTAACGGGGCTTGAGATGTCCCGCTCACTGTTACCACCGGTATATTTGCTGTTCCTGTTGCTGCTAATACTGCAAGTTCTGTATTGTCGTATACGGTGGTCCCAATCTGTTTTGCATCTGGTATCATGTTTACTGCTGTCTGTCCGAAACATGTGAGAGGTGGTATAAACATAAAGCTGTTGGTTGCAAGGTTGCTGCTCCCAAAGATCTTATGGAAAACATAAACTGCTTTATTGGTTTTAATATACATATTTTTATTGGTAAAAAAAGTGGCGGGTACAATTACATAGTCCCCCGCATTGGCTAATGTATAACTTGGATTAACATTGGCATTCATAGTTATCGTTGTATTAGCTTGCGTGGCAATTACGATTACTCTTTCGTAGGTTCCTCCGTTCCCCTGCATTACTACATATTCGTTTCCAAGCTGTTCTACGGGTACTAGCTGATCGACGGCCATGTCACGGGAGTTTGAAACAGTTCCTGTTTCTATACTTCCTTGTTGCATTAATCCTCCTGTCGTAACGGCAATATCTTTAGTGGATGTTATTTTTGCTCCCAGCCAGCCTCTATCTTGTAAACTGAATGTATTCACTTTTACTTTAGCATAAAGAACAAAGGATTGTCCCTTTTGAAGCGTTCTTGTAATAGACGTTCCTGTGATCGGGGTCGCATTGGCTCCATTGATAAATTCTGTTCCGGCGTCAATATTATTAATAGTAACTACAGTATTGTCTTCTGTTGCCATTATAGAAGCCATATTTCCAATTTCAGGAACAATTGTGGTAAATTCAGTAGGTGTTCCGCCCCAGAAAAAATTTTTCCCTAATGCCACACGTCCTTTAGTGAGAACAGATCCTGCCTGAGAAGGGTCTGAACCCCTGTAATTGACAAAAAAGTCTGCTGCTGACTGAAATATCATCCCACCGACGTTGGCTGGAATAATAGTTCCTGCCGCAGTTGTAGGCCGTGTCATTGGTGAGGTTCCGGGTGTTAAAACAACATTTGAAGCATTTATAACTGCGATTCTTACAGGAGTTGTGTTACTGAATGTTATTACGCCATTGGTTACAATTGCTGTAGTACCAGCATTAATACTGTAGACGGAAAGTCTAGGTATTGTTGCTCCATCAGCCATTCGTACAGTTACATTGATATTATTTGTAGATGGGGTTGATAAATAAATGTACTCTTCCGTAATAGTTGCCGCTCCGGTACCGTAGGCTCCAAAAATTAGGGGTTGTAGATAATGTATATTATCAAGCTGTGAGTAAAATAATTGTGTGAAAAAGAGCACAATTAAAAAGTTAATTTTTTTCATTCTATGAATATGTAAGTTATGGTAATCAATTTTATTTTAATATCATCTACGTCCTTTAACCAATTATTAGTAAGTAATCCGACGTACATTAGGTTTTTGTCGCTCAGTATTGTAGCTGCAATACTTTTTTAATTATGAAAGGGCAGTTTTCGAGTAAGGCAAAAGCAATATACAAAAGAGGTTTTTTGCATATTGCGTTTTCATGTTTATTGTGTCATTAGAATCTGTATTACTCTGTTCCAGTTGTGCACCATATATATTAATAATATAAAAAATGCATGAACGTTGTTGAGTTCAACTTACTGAAATAGTTAATAAAAAATAAAGTAAAATTTTAAATTTCGTCAACTAGCTGCATTATTAATAAGTTGCAATAAATCTTTATATTAAATGTCATTTAAGGACTTCTTGAGAGTTTCGGTCTGACCTTTTTTAAAGTAATAAAATGGCAGCTTTGCAATGTTAAATATTTCATAGAGAAGGGAATTTATTCGATTGCACAACATAATCTAAGTTAGTTATCAAGTAAAAATAATAAAAATATTATTAAATCATAATAAAAATGTAATTATAAGTATTCTTAACTTGCATTTTCAACGGCTTACAAAAAATCTCCTATAATTTAATTCCTTAATTGCCAAAATCTGTTTCTTATATGCGGATATAAGTCAATCGAACTGAGAGTGAATTTGTATTTACTGCATTACTTCTTTATTTGTCTAAAGAAAGCGGAAGTATACATTCTAGAGGAAATGAGGAGGATTAAGCCAGAAAAACAATAATATTTTCTAAATCAGGATATATATAAACCCGGAAGGAAATTAGCACCTACAGTAGTACTCAAAAAATAAAAAACCTGTAAATCAATGATTTACAGGTTTTTTAGTGGAGTTGGAGGGATTCGAACCCTCGTCCAAACAAGCAATACATAAGCTTTCTACATGCTTATTCTACTATTGGTTTTCGACTGGAAGCAGAGAGCAGACACCCAACTTCCAGCTTATCTTCTGAGGTTTTCGATCTCGTCGCGAAGTGAAACGAGACTTATTTCCGCATTCCTATATCCCAGGATCAAATGCCGCAGAACAGAGCATTTGTGGAATATCTTGCTCCCTTACTAAAGTCTTCAGGGAAACGCTTGATCTACTATACTTCGATATTAAGCTGCAAGAGCGAACTCTTCGTTGCCAGTTAAAATTTTGTAGCAAGGGATTATAGAGATCGCGCTACGGTTCTCTGCATGCTTACTTATCCACTGACCTTGCTGTCGAAACCAGTCAACCCCGTGAATAAAGTGAATGCAAAGATACTACTTTTGTTTAAATTCTATTAATATTACCTGTAGCTTTTTTGATATTAAATTTTATCAGGAGCTTAATCCCGCTTTCCGTTGCAATTCCTCATTGCGCGGCTCCACTTCGTTCCGCCGCTCCATTGCGGGATTTTCACTGCAATCGGGGCTAAGGAAGCAGTCGGTTAATCAAATATGGACAAATATTCACAACATCTTCCAAACTTACAAATTCAGGAGATAGAATTTTCGTTAATTGAAGAAAAATTTAGAGCCGTTTTAAATTTTATTTAATAAATTTTTATAGCTCTTTTTTTTGTTAAAATTAAGAAATTCAGTTAATTAAGGTATTTTAGGTTAAGGAATCAATAATTGATTTTTATTAAGTTTTTTAGGCTAAATATTCTTAATTCCTTAATGTTAGAAGTAAATTATAAATTTAAATAAACCCTTAAAAAGTTTTAAGAAACCTAGTTGCAATTTGTAATTCATCCATACAACAATAAAGTGCCGAATTTCTCCGACACTTATCTGCACTAATCTTAGCCTCTCTCAATTTTACTAATCCCTGTTCTTCAAGAGAATCCATCCGGAAAGATGTATGGGCTTTTTATTTACTCTGTCTTCCCATTGTAATTTGTACCAATAAGTTCCTGTAGGGAGAGGGTTTCTCAAGTATTTTCCGTCCCAAATCGGAGTGTTTGTAGTAGGTTTGAATATCTCTTTTCCGTACCTGTCGAAAATACCGCCTTCAAAATTCCCGTATTTGCTGATTTCACTAAAATCAATGACGTCATTGATGCCGTCACTATTCGGTGTAATTACGTTAGCCATAAAGAAGGTGTAGTATTCTGCAGTTGTATAACAGGTTGCGCCTCTGTTTCTTACTTTTATTGAATATTTTGTATTTCGAAGAACGTTGAAAACATTGTAGACTTGCCAGGTCACCCCTCCGTCAATAGAATATTCCAAAGGAACATTCCCCTGGTTCTGAACGACAATGGTTAAAAGATTATCGTTGTAAATAATTTCTTTTATCTGAGGAGTAATAGTATAAGCCACTGTTGCAGTAAAGATCTTCGAACAGACTCCATTGTTTATGGTTACCGAATAGGTTCCTGGTGTATCTACATCAATGGTTTGTGTGGTTGCTCCGTTGCTCCATGAGTACGTGTAGTTGGGTCCGCTTCCGGCATTTAATGTGCCCTTATCGCCTTTGCAGATTTCAATATTTTGCAAGGTTGATATAATTTCCGAAACTACTGTAATGGTAATTGTTGCCGGAGTTGTTGCTGGACAGCCATTTGTGCCAATGCCTGTTACAGTATATGTTGTGGTTGAGGTGGGCGATACGGTCTGTGTGTTTCCGCTTCCTGTTAATCCCGTCCAAGTATAAGTGGATGCTCCTGTTGCTGTAAGCGTAATAGATTCTCCTTTACAGATTGATAATTTGGGAGCCGAAATACTAATGATGGGTGGCGTGATATTTTTAATAACGATTACTGAGCTTTGTGCTATACATCCGTTCGGAGTTGCGCTGGTGATCGTTAAAGTATACGTTCCTGAGTTATTGACAATCGGAGTTAATGTATTGGCTCCTGAAACAATATTTCCACCGCCGGTTGCAGTCCATAAAAATGTTGCCCCCGGCTGATAAATTGAAGCTGTAGCGTTCAGGGTTATTTGTGAAGTGGTACAGTTAATTTGTAATGGAGCTGCAATATTTACTGTAATGGGTGGATCCAGAGTTACTGTTACGGATTTTGTGTATTGGCAGTTTGCCGGAGTGGTCATTGTTACCGTGTAAGTTCCTGAAGCGGTAGCATTAATGGCAGCTGTTGTGGCTCCTGTTGACCAAGTGTAAGTATTTCCAGTTCCGTTGGAGGTGGCTGTTAATAAAGTGGAAGCTCCGCAGGCAGTTAAATTACCTGATATTTGAAGGTTAGGGTTACTTTCTGCTGTAATTGTAGCTGATACTGCTGCGCTTGTACAGGTTCCATTGGAATTAGTTAGAGAATAAGTTCCTGCGGAATTTACAGTGATTGATTGGGTGGTTGCACCGTTCGACCATGTGTTTCCGCTTGTGGCGCTTGATGTCAAAACTACGGTTCCTCCAAAACAAATGGTTGAGGATGAGCTTGTAATCGTTGGTGATGCCAGAAGAGTAACATTTAATTGTAATGAAACCACCTTTGCACAGGTTGCAGATTTTACTCTTACATAAATTGTTGTGTTTCCTGTGTTATAAGTTGTGGGAGTCGCAATGGTACTGGTATTTCCGGCAAGAGCATCTGCCTGGTTGACGTAGTAATCAAAGGTAACCCCTGAAGTTGTACTGATGTTTGGTTGAGCAGTTGTTAAATCAAAAGTGGCATTAGCGGTATTGGAGCAATTCGTTAATGATGCATTTTGAGCTGTCGGAATGTCACCCTGTATCACAGTTGCATATTGGGTGTATTGGCAATTCGCAGGAGTTTTCACGGTGACGGTATAAATTCCCGGAGTTGTAACAGTGATTGTGGCTGTGGTAGCTCCTGTAGACCATAAATAGGTATTTCCTGTTCCTGTAGAGGTTGCTGTTAGAATAGTGGAAGGAGAATCACATAATATAAGATTTCCTGAAATTTGAGGATTCGGATTTGTATCTTGGGTTATCGTCACAGAAGTCTGAGGGCTGGTACATATTCCGTTGGTGCTTGTTAAAGTATAAGTTCCGGGAGTTGTTACGGTAATGGATTGTGTTGTTGCACCTGTTGACCATGTATTTCCGGTTGCGTTACTTGAGGTTAATGTAATATTTCCATTCGGGCACAGTTTTGTGGACGAAGCATTGATGGTAGCGGTTAAGCTTTTATCTTTAAAAACAATTGCATTCGTCTGTTTACAGGAATTAATAGAATTATTCGGATTGTTCGGATCTTGATAGCTTATATTATAATAATAAGTGCTGCCTGTGTTTACTGCGATTGGTGCAGTGATAGGATTGCTTCCTGTGGCTGCGTTATTGGCACTGCTATAATAGGATACAGAGAAATTTGGGTTTCCGTTTAAAATCCCGGGCGATAAGGTGTTGAAATCAAAGGTAGATGAATTCGAGCAAATATTTATTTCCCTTGGAGAATTTGCAGATGGTCCCGGATTTCCCGGTGCAATAAACGGGTTAGGCGCAAGTGTGGAATTGGTAAAAGGTGATACAAAAGTGGCCGTTCCTCCCCAGGTCAGATTAAAGGTATATACTGTTGAAGACCAGTTGTCGATATATAAATAATAAGTCTCACCTGCCACAACATCCATATATTTACAGTAAGGATCTGTATTTCCTGCTCCGGATGAGGTATTGGTGTTGGTCATATTCATTCCGGTATTTACAAAGTAGCCAGATGCATTACATCGTACAGGAGTTCCTCTGTTGGCGCAGGTTACATTAGGTCCATAGATCGCCCAGTCATAATCTACAGGTCCCGTGGGAGCAAGATCGAAAGTAAGGGTTCCGCTTGTGGCAATAGTAAATTTATACCATACCGAATGGTTTTCATAAGAAAGGCAGCCTCCGAGGGTTTCGTTGGTGCTTCCGATTCCAACCGGAGTATAGTTAATATTGGAGTTTCCGCAAACTGTAATGGCAGAAGCACAGTCTTCCTGGGCAAAAGTGGAGATATAAAGAATCAGGAAAACGGGAAAAAGTAATTTTTTTAGCATAAGGGTAGGGGAGATTGCTTTAAAGATAATTAGGGTTAATCTTACTTTATCATGCAATATGATGATTGGTAATAACAGGAGTATTTATAGTTAGCTGTTTTTAACATTTTGAAATAAAATGCAAATCTAATTAAATTAATAATATAAGAGTAGATATTTTATTGTCTATTATTTTATAAATGTTTAAAAATTATTGTGAATAAACTCTTAAAAAGCATTTTTATTAAAGGTTCTTTTAATGGTAAGTAAGTTTTAAAGTAAGTATTTGTATGATAAAGTTTTGTAGTTTAATAAATAATGTTTACTTTTGCAGTCCAAAATGAGATGTAATATATGTTAATAATTCCAGTAAAAGACGGAGAGTCTATCGACAGAGCATTAAAGAAATATAAAAGAAAATTTGATAAAACGGGTACAGTTCGTCAGTTAAGAGCTAGACAACAGTTTATCAAGCCTTCAGTAACTTTAAGACAAGCTAGATTGAAAGCTGCTCACAAGCAAAGAAATCTTAGCAAAGAAGAACAGGCTTAAGAAATTTTCTTAAACACATACTAAATTCACTCTTTAAATAGTTATATTTGAAGAGTGAATTTTTGTTTTTATACCTAAATAGTATTTAGAACCATAATTTGCTACCATAATACAAAATGCTTCGGTCTTTGTTGATAAAAAAGCTTAGTGACTTTTTGGTAAAGACCGTCACAAGTAAAGCAATATTCAAAAAAATAACATGCTAAATAAATTTTTAGAATATTTAGAACTCGAAAAGAGGTATTCTCCTCACACCATTACAAGTTACAGAAAAGATCTTGAAGATTTTTCTCATTTCTATCTTAAAACTGAATCTTCAGAAGATATTTCCAAGGCAGACAAAAAAATCATCCGGAATTTTATCGTTGAACTGAGTGAAAATGATATTTCAAAACGAAGTATCAATCGCAAATTATCATCTCTTCGCAGCTTTTATCTCTTCCTTTTAAAAATCGGCGAAATTAAAGTTTCACCTACAGAAAATATTTCTTCATTAAAATTTTATCCGGAAAAGCAGATCCCGATGTCTGAAGAAGAAATGCAAAAGCTTAATGATGAGGTTTTTGCTCAGGTTCACGATGTGTTGGAGAAATGCATTATGGAAGTCCTTTACCAGACGGGAATTCGTAAAGCTGAGCTTTGTGGTATGACTTTTGAGAATGTAAACTTAAGCGGAAACCAACTCAAGATTATTGGGAAAGGTAACAAAGAAAGATATATTCCCATATCCGAAAATCTGGTACAGCTGCTTAAAAGTTATACAGAAATAAGAAAGCCACAAAAAGAATATGAAATCTATTTTTTTGTCAATAAGAAGGGGAAAAAACTGACTGAAAAATTTGTTTATGTGGTAGTTAATAAGTACCTTAGTCTTATAACAACAAAAGAAAAAAGAAGTCCTCACATCCTTCGGCATAGCTTTGCTACACACGTTTTGGATAATGGGGCAGAGATCTCAAAAGTAAAAAAAATATTAGGACATTCCAGTCTTGCCAGTACTCAAGTCTATACGAATGCCAATATCGAACAATTGAAAAAAGTGTTTAATCAGGCTCATCCAAGAGCATCTAAAAAAGAAGAATTATGAAGATCACAGTACAATCAATTGGTTTAACTCCACACGAACCACTAGAATCCCACATTGAAAAAAAAGTGAGCAAATTGGATACTTTCTATGACAAGATCCAAGAGTGTAAAATATTTTTAAAAGTAGAAAATAACTCGGATAAAGCTAACAAAACTGCCGAGCTAATTCTGGCGGTTCCGGGAGATGATATCGTAGTAAAGAAGACGACTACAAGTTTTGAAGAAAGTTTAGACCTATGCGTTGATACTGCTAAAAAGCTACTAATCAAGAAAAAAGAAATGGCGTAGAAAAAAAAGATAAAAAAAGTCATTAAAAAATTTGAGAATTCAAAAAAACCGTTCTATATTTGCACTCGCAAAAAGGGAACAGCGTTCTTTTGAATTCTTTTTTTTAAATGCTTCCATAGCTCAGTTGGCCAGAGCACGTGATTTGTAATCTCGGGGTCGTGGGTTCGAATCCCTCTGGAAGCTCATTTTAAGATAAAAAACCTGGGGAGATTCCAGAGTGGCTAAATGGGACTGACTGTAACTCAGTTGCTTCGGCTTCGTAGGTTCGAATCCTGCTCTCCCCACAGTTTTTTTATTAAAAAAAGACTTGCAGGTTTCAAGAATTCTTCTTAGATTTGCAAACCGTTACCAATGATTTTGGAAACAAAATTGCGGAAGTAGCTCAGTTGGTAGAGCGTCAGCCTTCCAAGCTGAATGTCGCGAGTTCGACCCTCGTCTTCCGCTCAATAAAATACTCAGTAGAGTATTTTTTTAACTACTGAAAAGCTCAGAGTAGAATTTTCTCAAAAGCTTTCAGCCTATAATATTAAAACGCTTCCATAGCTCAGTTGGCCAGAGCACGTGATTTGTAATCTCGGGGTCGTGGGTTCGAATCCCTCTGGAAGCTCATTAATATAAAATATCTGGGGAGATTCCAGAGTGGCTAAATGGGACTGACTGTAACTCAGTTGCTTCGGCTTCGTAGGTTCGAATCCTGCTCTCCCCACGTTTTATATTAGAAAAAAAAACTTGCAGGATTCAAGAAATTTTCTTAGTTTTGCAAAGCGTTTACCAATAATTTTGGAAACAAAATTGCGGAAGTAGCTCAGTTGGTAGAGCGTCAGCCTTCCAAGCTGAATGTCGCGAGTTCGACCCTCGTCTTCCGCTCAACAAAAATCACTCTATATTTAGTGTGATTTTTTTGTTTCAGGCCGACTTAGCTCAGCGGTAGAGTGCTTCCTTGGTAAGGAAGAGGTCACGGGTTCAAGTCCCGTAGTTGGCTCTCGTTTTAATCCCGATTTCTTCGGGATATTTTTTTGCTCAAACTTTTTTGTCTGAATTTTATTTGAACTATTAATATTTTTAGGATTGATCCGAAAAACTGACAGCCTGAGCTTTGAAAAAATATCCATTTTTAATAAAAATCTTCAACCTTAAAATTCAATTAAAACTGTTTCTCGGGTATTTCAAATCCTTTACCATCATAAAAAATTTCGTTACATTCGTATAAAATAATTTTCGATGAACATTCTTTTATTGGAAGATGATTTAATTCTTTCTGCAGAACTTTGTAAGTTTTTGGAGTCAAATAATTTTACGTGTGACAAAATATACGATGGGGAAACTTTTCTTCGTCAGATCAAGAACAATACT
This sequence comes from Chryseobacterium arachidis, assembly GCF_900129245.1. GTDB lineage: Bacteria > Bacteroidota > Bacteroidia > Flavobacteriales > Weeksellaceae > Chryseobacterium > Chryseobacterium arachidis. Next base: position 422,885 of record NZ_FQUT01000003.1, on the reverse strand, counting down.
TACGATTTGTATCTGCTGGACATCAATGTTCCGAAAATTAATGGGCTTGACGTTTGTCAGACGATTCGCTCTTTCGATAAAAATACACCGATTATTATTATCTCTGCTTACGGCGATCTTTCGGATAAGAAGGATGCTTTCACAAGATTGGCGGATGATTATCTGGTGAAACCGTTTCAGTTTGAAGAATTGCTGCTGCGGATGAATTCTTTGTTGAGGAGAAAAGCACCTTCTGAAGCAACAGATCAGGAAATTATCAGGATTGATGATCTCATTGTTAATAAAACCGAGCAAAAAGTCTACCGTGGCGGAAATGAAATCAGCTTAACCTTAAAAGAATTCCAATTATTGGTTTATCTGGCGGAAGCGCAGGGAAGAACTGTTTCGAAGCAGCAGATTACAGAACATGTATGGGAGCATAATTTCAATACCAATACAAATACCGTAGAGGTTTATATCAATTTTTTAAGAAAGAAAATAGATAAAGATTTTAAAGTGAAACTTATTCATACCCGTTCAGGATTTGGATATTATTTAAGCCCGTTATAGATGTCTTTAAAAAGGAAGATAGCCCTCAATCTCAGTATTGCCTTTTCATTGCTTTTTGGTATTGTGATGGCAGTAATTTATATGTCTTTTAATGATTTCCGAAGAGAAGAATTTAAGGAAAGATTCAGGCAGAGATTAGAATTTACTTCACATTTTATTGCCAAGTCAAAAGATTTTGAAGAGGAAGCTCCTGTATTTTTTAATGAAAATTCGGATAATATTCTTTTAAATGAAACTATTTTAATTTTTAACGGTCAAAAAGAATTAATCTACAGCACCATCAAAGACAGAAATGTAACCTGGGATAATGGCTTGTTGAAAGAGCTTGATGTAAAGAAAGTTATTTATTCCGAAAAGACGGTTCCCGAAATCTATGCGGCACTGAAAACGATCAACGGAGAAAACTATTATATTCTGACAAGTGCTTTCGATACCAACGGAAATTCCAAGCTTTCTTACCTGAAATACCTTTTGATAACAGCCTATGTGATGAGTACGCTTCTTATCGGTTTTTTCAGTTATTATTTTATGGGACAGTTCCTGCGTCCTTTGGAAGATCTGAATAAGGAAATTTCGGAGGTTACGGCTCATAAATTAACAACACAGATTCCTGTAAGAGATTCTAATGATGAGATTGATGTTTTGGCTAAATCTTTCAACACGATGATTGCAAGGCTGGACGATGTTTTTCAGTCGCAGAAGGATTTTACGGCAAGCGCTTCTCATGAAATAAGGACACCGATTACCAGAATGGCTTTTCAGCTGGAAAATTTAATTAAACTTGAACAGCATTCTCCCGAAACTCTGTCTTCATTAAAACAAATACAGAGAGATGTGTATCAATTGTCTGATTTAACGAACTCCTTGTTGCTTTTAACGAAATTTGATAAAGAAAATATTCAGAGTATTTACGAAGAAGTAAGAATTGATGAAGTCATTTTTGAATCTTTTGAAGCAGTAGAAAAAAGTTATCCGAAACTGAAAATGGATTTCCTGATTTCTGAAGATACTTCCGAAGACGCTTTGCTGACGATAAAAGGGATCCAGTCACTGCTGGATATTGTTTTCATTAATTTGTTTAAGAATGCAGCCGTATATTCTGATGATACCGAAGTGAATGTTTTAATTACCGAAACCGATGAGAATCTTATTGTTGATATCATTTCTCACGGGAACACGATACCACAGGAGGAGCGAACAAAATTATTTGAGGCGTTTATGAGAGGGAATAATTCCCAGAATATTTCCGGTTCCGGTCTTGGGTTAAGGATTGTTAAAAGGATTCTTGAATATCATGGCGCCGAAATCCGATATACTTCTCCGGCAGATTTGCTAAATAAATTCAGTGTGACTTTTAATAAGTAATATCAAGAGTCTGTTAAATTTTATTAAAATGCTTTTATTGTATTGATTTCAACGGCTGCTAAGTTTGTTGAAACCTTATACCTTTTTAGACCCAATTTATACAGACTGTAAAACTCTACTAATGTTCTAAAATTTATTTTCTTCAGATAATTTCGGGCTCCATAGGAGCATCCTGTTAATAGAATGAAATGTGAGTTAAGATGAGTTCCGTAGGAACGAGCTGATAATTATTAGTTCACAGGGTCGCTATCAATAAAACTGATATCATCATCTGTGAAAATTGTGCAATCTGTGGGAAAAGAAATAAGCCCAATATTTTAACTTTTTAATCTCTCTCCAAGTTTATATTTAAACCATTAATTTTTCATCAACATTTCATTAAATCAGCATTTTATCCGCTATTTCTGACCAAATTTAATTTTTTTTTAAGGATTCTTTAAGAGCATTTTAATCACAGAAGGGCATTTTTGTCTCATGAAAATTGAGAAAATAAACAAAATTGCAGGGCTGTTTGTTGTCTTTTCCTCTCTGATGACAGCACAACAGCAGATGTCACTTTTGGATTGTGAAGAAGCTTTTCAAAAGAACAATCTCCAGCTGCTTGCCGAACAGTACAATATTAATATGGCTGATGCAGATATTTTGCAGGCTAAAATCTGGGAGCTTCCGCAGATGAGCGGATACATCAATGCGTACAATCCCGAAGGCAGAAAAGCTTTTGATGTAGGGCAGGCAAAAGGTGCCGAAATTAGTCAGCTCATCTACATGGGTGGAAAAAAGAAAAACGAAATTGCTTTTGCAAAATCTAACAAGGAGCTGGCTCAGCTTCAGTTTTCTCAACTTCTTGTTGATCTGAAATCTCAGCTGCGTACGGCTTATTTCAATCTTTACTACGAAAAATTAAAGCTGGACAATACCAAAAAGCAATTGGATTATATGAATGATCTTTTGGCGGCATATAAAATACAGTCTGCCAAAGGAAATGTTTCGTTGAAGGATGAAGTAAGGCTTCAGAGTATCGTCATCCAGTTGAATAATGATAAGCTTGGAATCAATAAAAATATTCTTGAATTCGAACAAAACCTGAAAGTCCTTACAGGTATTACAGAAGATATCGAACCACAGCTTTCCGAATCTGAGGCAAAAGATATTTTAGCGTTGCAACCTTTTGGCGATGCTGGCGAATTACAGAAAAAAGCATTGGAAAATAACGCTGATTATTTATATAATTTAAAATTGATTGATAACAGCAAGCTGTATGCACAATGGCAAAAATCTTTGAACGTTCCCGATCTTAATGTAGGAGCACAATGGGATCAGAACAGCGGAACTTTTAAAAATGAAATTAATCTGACCGTCGGAATTCCTCTGCCGTTATGGAAATCGAATAAAGGAAACGTTGAAAAAGCCAAGTACGCCATTCAGCAAAATCAAAAAAGTGCAGATTTCCAGAAATTAAATCTTGAAACAAAAGTTCAGTCGGCTTATAAAATCTGGAAAACTCAGTATGACCAGCTTCAGGAAATCAAAACCACAGATCTTGATAATATGGAACTGGTATACAACGGAATGCTGAAAAACTTTAGAAAAGGAAATATCAGCCTTATTGAATTTGCCGATTTTATGGACAGTTACAGAGAAACGGCACTTCAGATCTATGATATGAAAAACGAGATCATGGAATCCGCAGAACAATTGAATCAACTCATACAAACGAAAATCTTCTATTAAACAATGAAAAAGTATATAATCCCGGTAATGATAGCTTTGTCCGTTTTGTCTTGTTCCAAAAAAGAGGAGGAAGCAAAACCACAGGCAAAAAAAGGTTTTGAACTGAGCAATACGATGCTGCAGTCTATTTCTTTGGCGAAAGTTGAGAAAAAATATATAGAAGACGATTACAATTTCTACGGAAAAATTTCGGCAGATAAAAACAGTTATATTGATGTTTATCCGCTGGTCGGAGGAAATGTTTTAAGTGTAAATGTGGAGTTGGGAGATTATGTGAAGAAGGGGCAGGTTTTGGCAACCATAAGAAGTACGGAGCTGGCAGAAGTTCAGAAAGATGTAAGCGATGCAAGAACAGATTTAGTCGTTGCTCAAAATAATCTGCGTGTTGCAAAAGAAATGTATGAAGGAAAACTGAATACCGAAAGAGATGTCCTGGAAGCCAAAAGCCAGTTGCAGAAAGCACAAGACCAAATGCAGAGAGCCGGCGCGGTGAGTACCGTTTATAATGTGAAAAAAGGAAATATTTACAGTGTTGTGGCACCAATCAGCGGATACATCGTTCAGAAAAATATTAATAAAGACATGCAGCTGAGAAGCGACAGAAGCGAAAATATTTTCGATGTTGCCAATACAACCAATGTCTGGGCTATTATGAACGTGAATGAGTCTGACATTGACAAAATCAGTCTGGGAATGAAAGCTCAGGTTTCCACATTGTCTTATCCGGACAAGGTTTTTGATGGTAAAATCGATAAAATCTTTAAAATTATCGACCCAGAAACCAACGCCATGCAGGCAAGAGTTGTTTTGGATAATGCCAACGGATTATTAATTCCTGAAAGTAAGGCAACGATAAAAGTGACGAGTTCAGAGAATACGATGGCATTAACGCTTCCGTCGAAAGCCGTCATTTTTGATGACAACAGAAGTTTTGTGGTGATCTACAAATCCAGAACCGATATCAAAGTGAAAGAAATAAAAGTCTTAAAGCAGGTAGGAGAAACAACTTACGTTTCCGAAGGGCTATCAGAAGGAGAAGAGGTGATCACCAACAACCAATTGTTGATTTACCGCTCTTTGAATAGTTAAAATTATTTTTTCTAAATAATTTCTTAGCGCGCTTTGTTAAGTGAAACGCCTTTGCGAACTTAAAAACATATAGTTTGTCAAAAAAACTTTGCGCCCTTTGTGTTAAAAAACTGAAGAATAAAAAGTTTCTTTCAACGACTTTTTTAAGTCATCAAAAAATCTACAATGAATAAATTCATAAAAAATATAATTGCTTTTTCATTAAAAAATAAAGCATTTACCTTTATTTGGGTAGCTATTTTGGCGGTTGCAGGATTTATAAGTTTCAAAAATATGCCTATTGAAGCTTTTCCCGACGTTACCAATACCCAGATTGTTATCATTACCCAATGGAATGGGCGAAGCGCAGAAGAAGTAGAACGTTTTGTCACAACGCCCATCGAATTGGCAATGAGCCCGGTTCAGAAGAAAACCAGTGTAAGAAGTACCACGATGTTTGGGCTCTCTATCGTGAAAATTCTTTTTGATGATGGGGTGGATGATATGTTTGCCAGAAATCAGGTTAATAACCAATTAAGAACGGTCAGCCTTCCTGATGAGGTAGACCCAGAAGTTCAGCCACCCTACGGACCAACTGGAGAAATTTTCCGATATACCCTGGAAAGCAAAACCAAAGATTCCCGTGAGTTATTAACCTTACAAAACTGGGTAATCGACCGTGCTTTAAGAGGAGTCCCCGGAGTTGCAGATATCAACGTTTTCGGAGGACAGGACAAAGTTTTCGAATTAAGCATCGATCCGAGAGCCTTGGATAAATACAATTTGACACCGCTTCAGGTATATGATGCCGTTACGAAAAGCAATTTGAATGTCGGAGGTGATGTTATTGAAAAAAATGGCCAGGCGTATGTGGTAAGAGGAATCGGTTTGGTGAAATCGATCAGCGATATTCAGAATATTACGATTCATAATGATAATGGAAACCCGATTTTAGTAAAAAACGTTGCCGAAGTTCATGAAAGTGAAAGACCTAGAGTGGGGCAGGCAGGATTAAATAATCAGGATGACACCGTTGAAGGAATTGTGGTGATGAGAAAAGGGGAAAATCCTCGTGAAGTTTTGGTCAATGTAAAAGCTAAAATTAAAGAGCTTAACGAAAAGATTCTTCCTAAAGATGTAAAAATGGTCACTTTTTACGACCGTGATAATCTGATGGATTTCACCACAGAAACGGTAATGCATAATTTATTGGAAGGAATCGTTCTGGTAACGGTCATCGTTCTGATTTTCATGGCAGACTGGCGGACTACCTTAATTGTTTCCATCATCATCCCATTATCCTTATTATTTGCATTTTTATGTTTAAAAATGGCAGGAATGAGCGCCAATTTATTGTCGCTCGGAGCGGTTGACTTTGGTATTATAATCGACGGAGCCGTCGTCATGGTAGAAGGACTCTTCGTAATGCTCGATCACAAAGCCCATAAATATGGGGATGAAAAGTTTAATAAAATGGCAAAAGCCGGCTGGATTAAACAGACCGGAACAGGCTTAGGAAAAGCGATCTTCTTTTCAAAATTAATCATCATCACTTCATTAATCCCTATTTTCTCATTCCAGAAAGTAGAAGGGAAAATGTTTTCACCATTGGCCTTTACATTAGGTTTTGCTCTAATGGGAGCATTGATTTTTACTTTGACATTGGTTCCTGTTCTTTCACACATCCTTTTAAATAAAAATGTTAAAGAAAAGAACAATCCTTTTGTGAATTTCTGGGACAGAATTGTTTTGAAAGGTTTTCATTTTACATTTAAACATAAAAAATTAAGCTTAATAGTATCATTGTCTTTTCTTGCTGTTACATTATTTTCAGGAAAATTCTTAGGAACCGAATTTTTACCTCAATTAAATGAAGGTTCACTGTGGATCACTGCTGAAATGCCGATGAGCTCATCCTTAAAAGAATCATTAAAAACCGCAGATCTTCTAAAGAAAGACATTATGAGTTTTCCCGAAGTGACGGACGTTCTTGCACAAACGGGGAGAAGTAATGACGGAACCGACCCGAACGGATTCGGATTTGTACAGTTTGCCGTAAATCTTCAGCCTAAAGATGAGTGGAAAAGAAAGATAAGTTATGAAGATTTAATTGATGAGATTGATAAAAAACTGAGAAATTATCAGGGAATTACCTTCAATTATTCACAACCGATTTCCGACAATGTTGCGGAAGCTGTAGCAGGTTTCAAAGCAGAAAACGGAATTAAAATATATGGTGATAATCTTCAGACATTGGATAAACTTGCTGATGAGGTCTTAAAACAAATTAAAGACATTCAAGGGGTAAAAGATGCCGGAATCATTAAAAATATCGGGCAGCCCGAAGTGAATGTCGTCTGGGACCGGGATAAAATGGCGGCTTACGGCGTGATGCCTGAAGACGCTCAAACCGTTCTCGAAATGGCGTTTGGAGGAAAAACAGCTTCGGAAATGTTCGAAGGAGAAAGAAAATTCCCGATTCGTCTCCGTTATTCGCAGGAATACAGGAAAAATGAGAGTGATATTGCCTCATTGATGATTCCGACTCAGGATGGATCTCAGATTCCGTTGAAGGAAATCGGGACGATTGTAAAAGATAATGGAGCTGCATTTATTTACCGTGATGATATTAAAAGGTATATCGGGGTTAAATTCTCGATTCGTGACCGAGATTTGGGAGGAACCATTGCTGATGCCCAGAAAGCGGTTGCCAAAATTGATATTCCGGACGGATATTCTATAGGGTGGACCGGCCAGTTTGAAAACCAGCAGCGAGCCTCCAAAAGACTGGCGCAGGTTGTTCCGATCAGTATTTTAGGAATTTTCTTCCTGTTATTCATTCTTTTCGGTAATATGAAAGATTCTCTTTTGGTATTGGCTAATGTTCCTTTTGCTTTAATTGGTGGAATCATTGCACTGCATCTTACCCACATGAATTTCGGGATTTCCGCGGGAGTGGGGATGATCGCACTTCTCGGGATCTGTATTCAGAATGGGGTAATTCTAATCACGGAATTCCATCAGAATGTTAAAAACAGCCTGAATCTGGACGAAGCTATTTTAAATGGGGTAAAATCCAGGACACGTCCGGTAATCATGACGGCTTTGATGGCATCCATTGGGCTAATGCCGGCTGCATTGTCAACAGGTATCGGCTCGGAATCCCAAAAACCTTTAGCAATTGTAATTATTGGAGGCTTGATTACGGCGACAGTTTTAACATTGTTGATTTTCCCGATTATCTTCTGGATCTTCAACAGAACCAAAAAGTCTCAGCAGATTTAATCATTTCTTTCATTGATTATATTAATTAAAAGAGGCGCGGAAAACGAAGTTTTCCGCGCCTCTCACTATTGAAATAATTATTATGAGTTAGTTTAAAAACCTAATCCTACGGCAAAACCTCTCACAGCATTCGGGAAATCTGAAACTGACGTTGCGGCTCCTGTTGACGTATTTATGCTGTAGATTTTAGTTGCCGTACCTACGGTTGCCACCAGATAAGCTTTCTGACTCACGCTTCCGATGTCAAATCCATTTGCATTGGTAATATTAATGCCTAAAGAACCCGTTTCTACCAAAGTTCCGTTGTTCGGCGGATTTTGCTGGTACAGCTTATCTGTATTGTGATCCACAACAAATAAGGTAGTGGAGGTAGCCCCTGCAAAATTATTCGTGTAAGCTGCGGCACTTACCATGGCTCCGGCAGGATTCAAAGCAACATCCGTTGCGGTAATTCCGCCCGTTACTGGATCCAGACGAAGGTTTTGTCCTGTATTGCTTACCACTCTTATTTTATCAACTGTAGGATTAAAATCAAACCCAAAATCTGCTCCTGCCAGCAAAGTACTGAAAGGAGAAGATCCTACTGCGGTTGCAGCTCCTGTTCCTAAATTGATGGTGTATATTCTGCTTGAACTTCCCAAGGCATACAATTGTCCGTTTGCCGGTCTGAAATCAATCCCCAGAATATTTTCACCGCTTTGAAGTCCTGCTATTGATTTTGAAACAGGCATCGGACTGTTCGGATTAAAGATTTGCAGATTGTTGGAGTTATCCACAGCGTACGCCACAGGTTCTGTCGGGATTGCAAGATCAAGAATTTGCTGTTGAAGCATTCCGATATTGGTGGCTTTGCCTGTGTTGAGGTCCAATACATGAAGATTATTATTTAAAGCCAATAAAGCGGTACTGTTATCATATTTAATATCAAACGCGGCTTGTCCTGTAAAAGTGGTTCCTAAGCTTCCGACTTCTACCAAAGTTCCGTTATTCGGTGGATCTTGTTTAAATAATTTCCCTGAAGTAACATCAATATCATAAAGAATGGTGGAAGAGGCTCCTGCTTTACTGTTTGTATAAGCGACTCCGCTGATAGATGCAGTGCTGGCAATATTAATATCCGTACCTGCAACAGCTCCTGTCTCAGGATGTAATCTCAGATTTTGTCCTGTATTGCTTACCAAACGTATTCTGTCAACGGTTGGATTAAAATCTATCGAAGCAATAGTTCCTGAAAGGGCAGGGGAAAATGCTGTGGTACTCACCACTCTTGCTGAAGAATTGGAAGTGTTAATAATATACAGTTTACTTGCATTAGATAAAGCATACAGTTCTCCTGTAGCAGGTCTAAAGTCAATGCTTAATAGTTTTTCTCCGGAAACAATTCCTGAAACGGCTGTTTTGGAACTGAAATTCTTAGGATTTTTCGAATTGAAAGCTACCAGTTCGTTATTAGCTGTAATCCCATATACCATAAGGTCGGGCCCCTGTGCAGTCATATCCGGCGACATCATATCAATCATATCATTAGAATCGTCGCATGAAAATAAAATCGAAATGCTGAACAGCATGGTGCAGATGTGTAATAGTTTTCTCATAATATTATTTTTTTTAATGGTTCGTATTGGTATCTACGACAAAAAGTGAACGGCGGTTTTTCCTAAGAGTAAAAATTTAAAAACTAAATATTCTGCTGATTTTATATTATTAAGAATTAAAGAGATAGTTCATAATTTGTTCAAAAGGTTTGGCAATGATTTTTTCAATTGAGAAAAATGTGTAAATTTGCAGTCTCAATATGTTGAAATATAAGGTTTGTACTTCATTGAATGTAAATATTGAAACTTTTTTTAATAAAAAGGTTTTGGTATGTAAAAATTCATTATATTTGCACACCGAAAATTTGAAAAACAATAAATAAATAATTTTAAATCATGGCAAAGGAAACGTTTAATCGTAACAAACCACACTTGAACATTGGTACTATTGGTCACGTTGACCATGGTAAAACTACTCTTACAGCTGCTATTTCTGCTGTATTAGCTAGCAAAGGTCTTGCTGAGAAAAAAGACTTCTCTGCAATTGACTCTGCTCCAGAAGAAAAAGAAAGAGGTATCACTATCAATACTGCTCACATCGAATACGAAACTGAAAAAAGACACTATGCTCACGTTGACTGTCCAGGTCACGCCGACTATGTTAAGAACATGGTAACTGGTGCTGCTCAGATGGATGGAGCTATCGTAGTATGTGCTGCAACTGATGGACCAATGCCTCAAACAAGAGAACACATCCTACTTTGCCGTCAGGTAAACGTACCTAGAATTGTTGTTTTCATGAATAAAGTTGACATGGTGGATGATGCTGAGTTATTAGAGCTTGTTGAAATGGAGCTTAGAGACTTATTATCTACTTATGAATTCGACGGAGATAACTCTCCAGTAATCCAAGGTTCTGCTCTTGGTGCACTTACTGCTGCTACAGAAGGTAATTCTGATGACAAGTGGTTTAAAACTGTTGAGCAATTGATGGATGCTGTTGACGAGTGGATCGAAGAGCCAACAAGAGATACAGATAAGCCATTCTTGATGCCAATCGAAGACGTATTCTCTATTACAGGTAGAGGTACTGTAGCAACTGGTAGAATCGAAGCTGGTATCATCAACACTGGTGATCCTGTAGATATCGTAGGTATGGGTGATGAAAAATTAACTTCTACAATTACAGGGGTTGAGATGTTCAGAAAAATCCTAGACAGAGGTGAAGCTGGTGATAACGTAGGTCTATTGTTGAGAGGTATTGAAAAAACTGACATCAAGAGAGGTATGGTAATCGCTAAGAAAGATTCTGTGAAGCCACACAAAAAATTCAAAGCATCTGTATATATCCTTTCTAAAGAAGAAGGTGGACGTCACACTCCATTCCACAACAAATATCGTCCTCAGTTCTACGTAAGAACTACTGACGTTACAGGTGAGATCTTCTTACCAGAAGGTGTAGAAATGGTAATGCCTGGTGATAACTTAGAGATCACTGTAGAATTGTTACAACCAATCGCTCTTAACGAGGGTCTTAGATTCGCGATCAGAGAAGGTGGTAGAACAGTTGGTTCGGGTCAGGTAACTGAAATCTTAGACTAATCATCTTAAAATAAATAAGGCTTCCGAAAGGAAACTCTCGGAAGCTTTTTAATCTACGGGCATCGTCCAATGGTAGGATACCGGTCTCCAAAACCGTTGATCAGGGTTCGAATCCTTGTGCCCGTGCAAATAACAATTATGAGTTCATTTGTCGATTTTTTAAAAGGTTCTTATAACGAATTCAGACATAAAGTTGAATGGCCAAAATGGGCTGATCTGCAGTCTTCTACAATTGTAGTAACGGTTGCAACAGTGATCTTGGCACTATTTACTTTCGGCGTTGACGAATTGTTTTCTAAAGCAATCAGCAACATCATAGGAATGCTAATCAACTTGTTCAATTAATAATAAAAGTATTTTCCCAAAATGAGCGAATTGAAATGGTATGTGCTGAAAGCAATCAGCGGACAGGAAAATAAAGTGAAAAACTATATTGAGACAGAAATCAAACGTTTAGGGTTTGAGCAGTACGTTACTCAAGTGGTTATTCCTATGGAAAAGGTAATTCAGATTAGAAACGGAAAAAAAGTTCCTAAAGAAAGACCTTACTATCCTGGATACTTAATGATTGAAGCTGATTTGATGGGGGAGATTCCTCACGTTATCAAGAACATTCCCGGAGTTATTTCTTTCTTAAGCTTAACAAAAGGAGGAGATCCGGTTCCAATGAGAAAGTCTGAAGTCAACAGAATGCTAGGAAGAATGGATGAGCTTTCAGAATTTGCAAGCGATGTTGAAATTCCTTACGTAGTGGGTGAAAACGTTAAAGTAATTGACGGACCATTCAACGGATTCAACGGGACTGTAGAGAAAATTTTGGAAGATAAAAAGAAAATCGAAGTTTCTGTTTTGATCTTCGGTAGAAAAACTCCAATGGAATTGAGCTACATGCAGGTTGAAAAAGTATAAGATATTATTCTTAAATATATAAAGGTTACTTGAAAAAGTGACCTTTTTTCATTTGTAAAAATCAAGAGTGTGATATTATCTGCGAGAAAAAATAATAGTTTTCTATTGTATTGCGTTTTTTTAGCTGTACTCTTCCTGTACATCATTTTAAAATTATACGGAAAGGCAACATTGTCTGTTCATGAATGGACGATGTCTGACTGGCTGGTAAATTACGAAGATGGGGGTTTTAAACGTAGAGGAATTACTGGAACTGTTTTTTTTACGGTGCAAGATCTATTCGGTATATCGTTGCCTGTTCAAGTTTTTATTGTTCAGGTAATTTTTTATGGTCTGGTTTTCTATGCTTATTTTAAACTATTGCTTACAAAGAAAATAGATTGGAATATTTTGGTATTGCTGTGTTCTCCACTGTGTTTTATGTATTTTCCGATTAATTTATCATATTCAGGGAAAAGGGAAATTATTCTTTTTGCACTTGCAGCTTATTTTGCTTTAGGTAAAATGAGTATTCTTAAGGAAAGAGTTTTTTTAGTCTTATTCTGCGTTGGACTACTGATCCATGAAATGTTTTATTTCTTTCTGCCGTTTTTTATAGCTATACATACTCTTAAAACCGGGAAAAGGAAATACTCCTTCTGGATACTTCTTTTTGTTTTATCAAGTGTCGTAATGGGGATTTTATTTTTCTTCGGAAAAGATATTAACTGTGGTAAGAGTTTAGAAATTCTTGAAAAGAGGGGAGTCGTTTTTGGTAGAAACAACATTTTCCTGTTTAACTTTTCGGATGGTGTAGATCTGATGAAAAAAGAAATGGTTTCTTATCTTTTATTCATTTTAGAGCTTCTTATCGGTGTTTCCATGTTTTTATATTATGTGTATTTATTTTATAGAAACAAATTCTATGGTTTGCTAAAGTTTGTTATTGCAAGTTTTATTTGGGTAGCACCATTATATATTTTAGGGATAGACTGGTATCGTTGGGATCATATATATGCTATGCTTTTATTCATTATTGTAATGATGGTCTTGCCGGATAATGAAAATAGGAACAAGGTTTCATGGAATCGAAACCCTTTCCTAAAAAGGTTTTTTATCTTTAATATTATATTTTTTATCTTCTTTTTTATTCATATACAATATGACGCCAGAGGGCTTTCTCTACAGAAAGTACAGGAATATTATTTTTCTAAATTTTTTCATCATCATTAATGAGTTAATTATTCTGATAGGTTTGCTTAATCTTTACGTAAAAGATGAATGATAAAAATATTTTCAAATCTTTCTAAAAATCAATCATTTCGATTTGCTATTTCAAAAATATTTCATAATTTTGCAGTCCGAAAAGTAGGATTATCTAAGGTGAGAATAGATAACCTGCTGAATAATAAATGCTTCCAAACTCATTAATTATTCAAATTTAAAAAACAAACAATGGCTAAAAAAGTCTTTAAAATGGTAAAGCTTCAGGTGAAAGGTGGCGCTGCTAACCCTTCTCCACCAGTAGGTCCAGCATTGGGTTCTGCGGGTGTGAACATCATGGAGTTTTGTAAGCAATTTAACGGAAGAACTCAAGATAAGCCAGGACAAGTTTTACCTGTAGTAATTACAGTATACGAAGACAAATCTTTTGAATTCGTTATCAAAACTCCTCCTGCAGCAATCCAGTTGATGGATGCGGCTAAAATCAAGGGTGGTTCTGGGGAACCTAATAGAAACAAAGTAGGTGCTGTGTCTTGGGCTCAGGTTCAAAAGATCGCTGAAGACAAGATGACTGACCTTAACTGCTTTACATTAGATTCTGCTGTTTCTATGGTAGCAGGTACTGCTAGATCTATGGGATTAAGAGTAACAGGAACTAAACCAACTTTTAACGCTTAATACTTAAAGAAGAAATGGCAAAATTAACTAAAAAGCAAAAGGAAGCTTTAAGCAAAGTAGAAAAAGGAAGAATCTATAACCTTGAAGAAGGTTCAGCTCTTGTAAAAGAAGTGAACACTGCAAAGTTTGATGCTTCTGTAGATATCGCTGTAAGATTGGGTGTAGATCCAAGAAAAGCAAACCAAATGGTAAGAGGTGTTGTATCTCTTCCTCACGGAACTGGTAAAGATGTTAAAGTTTTGGCTTTAGTAACTCCGGATAAAGAAGCAGAAGCTAAAGAAGCTGGCGCTGACTATGTAGGTCTAGATGAATATTTACAAAAAATCAAAGACGGTTGGACAGATGTAGACGTTATCGTTACTATGCCGGCTGTTATGGGTAAATTAGGACCATTAGGTAGAGTATTAGGACCAAGAGGTCTTATGCCAAACCCTAAATCAGGTACTGTAACAATGGAAATTGGTAAAGCAGTAACTGAGGTAAAAGCGGGTAAAATTGACTTTAAAGTAGACAAATACGGTATTATCCACGCTGGTATTGGTAAAGTATCTTTCGATGCTGCTAAAATCAAGGAGAATGCTCAGGAATTGATCTCTACTTTGATCAAAATGAAGCCAACTGCTGCTAAAGGTACTTATGTGAAGTCTATCTATTTATCTTCTACAATGAGTCCTGGTATTGCAATCGATACTAAATCTGTTAACTAATAATAAATCCTAAGACAATGACAAAAGACCAAAAAGTTGTAGCAATACAAGAGATCAAAGATTTGCTTCAGGATGCAAAAGTAGTTTACGTAGCAGATCTAGAAGGTTTGAACGCTGGTAAAGCTTCTGATTTCAGAAGACAGGCTTTCAAGCAAAATATTAAAGTAAAAGTTGTAAAAAATACACTTTTACAAAAAGCAATGGAGCAAATCGAAGGAGTAGATTACTCTGAGATGTTCCAGTCTTTCAAAGGAAACTCAGCGATCATGATTTCTGAGACGGCTAACGCTCCTGCGAAATTAATCAAAGACTTCAGAAAGAAGGATGAGAAGCCGGCATTAAAGTCTGCTTTCGTTCAGGAAACTTTCTATGTTGGTGACGAAAACTTGGATACTTTAGTAAGCATCAAGTCTAGAGAAGAAATGATCGGTGAAATCATCGGATTGCTTCAGTCTCCAATCCAGAGAGTTGTTTCTGCTCTTCAAAACAAATCTGAAGCTGGAGAAGCTACAACTGAAGAAGTTGCTGCTCCTGCAGTAGAAGAAACTCCTGCTGAGGCTGCTCCAGAAGCTCCTGCTGCAGAAAGCACTGACGAAACGCCAGCTGCTGAATAATTTACACTCAAAAAATAATCAATAATCAACAAAAAAACATTACAACAATGTCAGATTTAAAAAATTTAGCTGAAACGCTAGTAAACCTAACAGTAAAAGACGTAAACGAATTAGCTGCTATCCTTAAGGATGAGTACGGAATTGAGCCAGCTGCTGCTGCTGTAGTAGTTGCTGCAGGTGGTGCAGGTGAAGCTGCTGAAGAAAAGACTGAATTCGACGTAATTCTTAAGTCTGCAGGTGCTTCTAAATTAGCTATCGTTAAATTGGTAAAAGATTTAACTGGTGCTGGTCTTAAAGAAGCTAAAGATATCGTAGACGGTGCTCCTGCTCCATTGAAGCAAGGTATCTCTAAAGACGAAGCTGAAGCTCTTAAGAAGCAATTAGAAGAAGCTGGTGCTGAAGTAGAATTGAAATAATTTTCAATTTTTAAATATAAGAAGCAACTACAGAGATGTAGTTGCTTTTTTTATGCAATGTATAGTAGTTCTCATCATAAATTGATTGTAACCGATTGCATTATTGTACTTTTGCATCCGAAAAATTCATTTCACAATCCCTAACTAATAATCCTCGAAACTTAAACCTTTTAGTTTTCTAATAGGTAAGAATGTTTCATACTTAATTTTAAGCTTTCAATATGTGTATAGGTAGGGATAGAATTATTTTTCAAATCTTAAACAAAAAAACACACTTTAGCTCTATGAAAGAGAAAACATTCGAACTGACTGCAAGAAGTATTGCCCTATTTCTTTTTTGTCTTTTAAGTAAAAATCATTATGCACAAACTGTATTTTTTGATGATTTCGGTGTAAGCCCGGCTCCAAGTGCGGGTAACGATTATGGAAGAAAAAAATCAGATTATGTGCCAATAGGTAATTTTGCCTTTGGAACTTCTAAAGCAAACACCACAAATTTCGAAGCGAGCAATATTGATAACTCATATTATGCAGTTATTGCCCCGGAATTTATCTATTCCGGAGTAATTCCCGGATATTATTTCTGGACGTTGCCTGATCCATCTACAACACCATTTGAAGGAGCAAACAGATATGCTGAAGATCATATATCCGGAGATATTCATGGTGCAGTTTTAGCCATTAATGCACAAACACCCAATACGGCTTTCTATGAAAGGAACTTCAGTTTTATACAAGATTCTTATTATGAAGTATCATTTTGGATGTATGTTGTAAATCCCACTACACAGGTGAAATTAGCCATTAAAGATCCGGTTTCAGGAGTAGAGCTTGGTGGGATTTCTACAGGATCAATAGGATCACAATCCACCAATTGGCAAGAATTTAAGCTGCATTTTAAAACACCGTCTTTAAGCTGCCAGAATACAGTTGCCAAATTATCTTTACAAAATATTTTTCAGGGGGGCGCAGGAAATGATTATTACATCGATGACATTAGTGTTACAAAATTATCTGCACAGCCGGGTATAACTGATTTTACGTTTACCTGCCCTGTCAACGAAGTTATTGTCGATACAGACGGCGATGGTATTACAAATGATATGGATCTGGATTCTGATAATGACGGTATTTTAGATTTAGATGAATGTGCGGATATTGTAGTTGATACAGATTTCAGTTCTACCAATGGCAATACAGTTACTTTCTCAGCTCCAGCAGCAGATTTAGGATTTGTTTTCGATGTTTATACGCTCGATAATTCTTTCAATCTTACAATTAACGGTGTCGACCTTGCAGTAAATGAAATTGAGTTCCAGCCGGATCAGACAGATAATGTAAGATTTAAAGACGGGTCTCGTTACGGAAATGGAGGAGTTCCGCAGATCTATCAGATGACAGGTAATGCAACTAATCCTTTGGTGAGAATAATTATCCATAAAAACGGGAGTGTGGAAATGTATGGAAGTAAGTCTTCAAACGGAAATTCGTATCCATTAGAACTTTATCAGGGAAATCATTTCAATACGGTTAATTGGAGCCATACAGGAAGCAATACTGTTGTGCTGAAACAGCATGTTGTTAATACAACCTATATTACAGGAAACGGAAAAGGGGTGAAACATGGTTTTTGTGATCCTGATGGTGATGGTATTTCTAATGAGCTAGATCTCGATTCTGATAATGACGGATGTCTGGATACCATGGAAGGAAATGAAAATGTTGCAACAAGTATGTTGGTAAATGCAGCAATGGGACTAAGTGTCGGTGCAGGTTCTTCCGCGGCTAATCAAAATCTTTGTGCTACAGCATCGTGTGTGAATGCTGGCGGGGTTCCTAATCAGGTAAATGCAGGAGGGTTGGCAGATACGTCAGGAACTCAGGGGCAGGGAATTGGTGATTCTCAAAATGCTTTAATATCTGCATGCTATTGTTACAAACCGGTAGTTACTACGCCGGCCGGGTCTGTTCTTAACACACCTCAAGGGATCACATCTTTAGGAAGAGCAGGCTCTCAGGCTGATAATTGGCCAACGGTAAGAAAAGGGGCGTGGACAGCCTTAGAATCTAAAACAAAAGGTTTTGTACTGAACAGATTAACAACGGCACAGAGAGATCTGATTCCGGCTGCAAACCTTGTGGAAGGAATGATGATCTACAATACAACATTAGACTGTATCCAGGTGAATACAACAGGGACTCCCGCGGGATGGGCTTGTTTTAATACCCAGACTTGTCCTACAAACTAATGATTAATAATTAAAAAAAATGGAAATGAAAAAGATAACAATCATCATATTTGCAGTTTTTTCAGGCAGTATATTTTCTCAGGTTGCAATAGGAAAGACCTCGGTCTCTTCAGCTTCGGTTTCTTTGGAGTTTGGAACGGCAAACAGGGGGATGATCCTGCCCTGGGTTACATCCGCAGCCAATGTCACCGGAGTTGTAAACGGAACTATGATTTATGATTTAGCAGATAAGAAAGTAAAAGTAAAATATGCTGCTTCGTGGAAGGATCTTTCTATCAATGCTGCCACAGGGACAACAGTAGACCCTGTAACATCTATCGACGGAGTTTTGATACAAAATTCAGAGAATGAAAATACCACTGCTAAGGTAGCTATTGGTGCTCTTACTTCTACACCGGGAATTCTTGTGCTTGAAGATGCCAATAAAGCTATGGTCTTACCCAAAGTAGCAAGCCCTCATCTTAATATCATCAACCCATCACCCGGGATGATGGTATATGATACTACCGATAAACAGCTTGCGGTGTTTAATGGGACTGCATGGACTTTCTGGAAACAATAAAAAATAAAATTTACTGTTGTAAATAATTAACCACTTCAAAATGAAGTGGTTTTTATTTGTAAATATGAATAATTAATTGTAAATTTGCAGTCTCTTTTGGCGCGAATAATTGTTTGTAAATCTATAAAATATTGAAAATGACCTCTTTCATGAGAATGAAAGGGCTTTCTTGTATATAGATATTGCGGCGACTCTGCCTCAAAAGTAATAAAAATATTTTGCATTACGCTGTGAAAAGATATACCAGTGTTGCAGTTAGGATTAAGGTTCTGAAAATCAATAGAAAAAAATAAAGACTATTTCTAATAGCGCCAAACATTATAAGGTTTTTATCTTTTCTTTATTTTCAAACTCTTGTTTCTGATATTTTTTAATGAATCAAAATATTTTTTAACCTTTCTTAAAAGTTTTATGAGTAAAACAACACCTACAATTAGGGGAAATCAGAGAGTAAACTTCTCTTCAGCGAAAGGAAAGATCATCACTCCGGACTTCTTGGATATCCAAATCGAGTCTTTCAGTGAGTTTTTTCAATTAGATACTCTTCCTGAAGACAGAACTGACGAAGGTTTGTACAAAACCTTCCAGGAAAATTTCCCGATTACCGATTCTAGAAACCAGTTCGTATTGGAATTCTTAGATTATTTGGTAGATTCTCCACGTTATTCAATCGATGAGTGTGTGGAAAGAGGATTGACATATTCAGTGCCTCTTAAAGCAAGACTTAAATTGTATTGTACAGACCCTGAGCACGAGGATTTCCAAACGGTAGTTCAGGATGTATATTTAGGGCCGGTTCCTTACATGACGCCAAGTGGATCTTTCATCATCAATGGTGCAGAGAGAGTTATCGTTACGCAGTTACACCGTTCACCTGGTGTATTCTTCGGACAGACTTACCACGCAAACGGAACCAAATTGTATTATTCAAGAATTATCCCTTTCAAAGGATCTTGGATGGAATTTACGACAGATATCAACAGCGTAATGTACGCGTATATCGACCGTAAGAAAAAGTTACCATTAACAACTTTATTAAGAGCGATCGGTTATGAGTCTGATAAGGATATCCTTCAGATCTTCGACCTTGCTGAAGAAGTGAAAGTTTCTAAAGCTGCCCTTAAAAAAGTAGAAGGAAGAACATTGGCTGCGAGAGTATTGAACACTTGGTTCGAGGATTTCGTAGACGAAGATACCGGTGAGGTTGTTTCTATCGAAAGAAACGAAATCATCTTGGATAGAGAAACGATTCTTGAAAAAGAACATTTAGATCTTATCTTGGATGCTGGTGTGAAATCTATCTTGATTCACAAAGAAAACAGCAATGAATTCTCTATCATCCAGAATACATTACAGAAAGACCCTACTAACTCTGAAAAAGAAGCAGTAGAGTACATCTATCGTCAGTTAAGAAACGCAGATCCACCAGATGAGGAAACTGCAAGAGGAATTATTGAAAAATTATTCTTCTCTGAGCAAAGATATTCATTAGGTGAAGTGGGACGTTACAGACTAAACAAAAAATTAGGTCTTAACATTCCTACAGATACTGAGGTTCTTACAAAAGAAGATATCATCGCGATCGTAAGACACTTGATCGAGTTGGTAAACTCTAAAGCTGAGGTTGATGATATCGACCACTTATCAAACAGAAGAATTAAAACTGTGGGTGAGCAATTGGCTGGGCAGTTCGGTGTAGGTCTTTCGAGAATTGCAAGAACGATCAAGGAAAGAATGAACGTTAGAGATAACGAAATCTTTACTCCGCTTGACCTTGTTAATGCTAAAACTTTAACATCAGTAATCAACTCATTCTTTGGTACCAACCAGCTTTCTCAGTTTATGGACCAAACCAACCCACTATCAGAAATCACGCACAAGCGTAGACTTTCTGCACTAGGACCTGGAGGTTTATCAAGAGAAAGAGCAGGTTTCGAGGTTCGAGACGTTCACCATACGCACTACGGAAGAATTTGTCCGATTGAAACTCCGGAAGGACCAAACATCGGTTTGATTTCATCTTTAGGTATTTATGCTAAAATCAACAGACTAGGTTTCATCGAAACTCCGTACAGAAAAGTAGAAGATGGTAAGATTGATCTTGCTGCGGATCCTATCTACTTAAATGCTGAGGACGAAGAAGACAAAGTAATTGCTCAGGCAAACGTTGAATTGAGTGATAATGGTGATTTCTTAACAGACAGAATTATTGCAAGATTGGATGGTGACTACCCGGTAGTTGAGCCAGCTCAGGTGAACCTAATCGACGTTGCACCAAACCAGATCTCTGGTATTTCAGCTTCATTGATTCCTTTCTTGGAGCATGATGATGCGAACCGTGCATTGATGGGATCTAACATGATGCGTCAGGCAGTTCCTCTATTGAAGCCACAAGCTCCAATCGTAGGTACAGGGCTTGAGCAGCAGGTTGCAAGAGATTCTAGAATTTTGATCAATGCTGAAGGTACTGGTACTGTAGAGTATGTAGATGCTGACAAAATTGTTATTAAATATGAAAGAAGTGAAGACGAAGATTTAGTACAATTCGAGTCTGCTACTAAAACATATAACCTTACTAAGTTTAGAAAAACTAACCAGAGTACAACTATTACCCTAAGACCAAACGTAAGAGTAGGTGATGTAGTGGAAAAAGGACAGGTACTTTGCGACGGTTATGCTACTGAAAAAGGAGAATTGGCTCTTGGTAGAAACTTAGTAGTTGCGTTCATGCCTTGGAAAGGATATAACTTCGAGGATGCGATCGTAATCAACGAAAAAGTGGTTCGTGAAGACTGGTTTACTTCAATCCACGTGGATGAATATTCTCTTGAAGTTCGTGATACCAAATTAGGTATGGAAGAGCTTACAGCAGATATTCCAAACGTTTCTGAAGAAGCTACTAAAGATCTTGACGAAAACGGTATGATCAGAATCGGTGCTGAAGTGAAGCCTGGAGATATCATGATCGGTAAGATCACTCCAAAAGGTGAATCTGACCCGACTCCTGAAGAAAAACTTTTGAGAGCAA
This sequence comes from Chryseobacterium arachidis, assembly GCF_900129245.1. Classification (GTDB taxonomy): domain Bacteria; phylum Bacteroidota; class Bacteroidia; order Flavobacteriales; family Weeksellaceae; genus Chryseobacterium; species Chryseobacterium arachidis. The sequence continues at coordinate 401,384 of NZ_FQUT01000003.1, read as the reverse complement.
TCTTCGGTGACAAAGCTGGTGATGTAAAGGATGCTTCATTGAAAGCAGACTCTTCATTAAGAGGTGTTGTGATCAACAAAAAATTGTTCTCAAGAAACATTAAAGATAAAAAGAAGAGAACTGAAGAAAAACTTAAACTTGAAGAAATTGAAAACACTTACAAGGCTAAGTTTGATGATTTGAGAAATACTTTAATTGAAAAATTAAATACACTGGTAAGCGGTAAAACTTCTCAAGGGGTGAAAAATGACCTAGACGAAGAAATTATCGGTAAAGGTGTGAAGTTCACTCACAAATTATTGACTTCAGTTGAAGATTACGTAAACGTTAGCGGTTCAGACTGGACTGTTGATAACGATAAAAACGAATTAATCAAACAATTAATTCACAACTACAAAATCAAGTTCAACGATATTCAAGGAGTTAAAAACCGTGAGAAATTCGCAATTTCAATCGGAGATGAGCTTCCAGCAGGGATCATGAAGTTGGCTAAAGTGTACATCGCTAAAAAACGTAAGCTGAATGTAGGGGATAAAATGGCGGGTCGTCACGGTAACAAAGGTATCGTTTCGAGAATCGTTCGTGAAGAAGATATGCCATTCCTGGAAGACGGAACACCAGTAGATATCGTATTGAATCCACTTGGGGTACCATCTCGTATGAACATCGGTCAGATTTATGAAACAGTTCTTGGATGGGCTGGTCAGAAATTAGGATTGAAGTTCGCTACACCAATCTTCGATGGAGCAAGCTTGGATCAAATCACTGAGTACACTGAGAAAGCAGGTCTTCCTAAATTCGGTCACACTCACCTTTATGATGGTGGTACCGGAGAAAGATTTACTCAGGCTGCGACAGTAGGTATCATCTACATGTTGAAACTAGGACACATGGTTGATGATAAGATGCACGCACGTTCTATCGGTCCTTACTCATTGATTACTCAGCAGCCGTTAGGAGGTAAAGCTCAGTTCGGAGGTCAGAGATTCGGAGAGATGGAGGTTTGGGCTCTTGAAGCATTCGGAGCATCGAATATCCTTAGAGAGATCCTTACTGTGAAGTCGGATGACGTGATTGGTAGAGCAAAAACTTACGAAGCAATTGCAAAAGGTGAATCTATGCCAGAACCTGGTATTCCTGAATCATTCAATGTATTACTTCACGAGTTACAAGGTCTTGGATTAGACGTAAGATTGGAGGAGTAAATTAAGATTTAATTATTTAAAAATTAAAGTATTAATTAACTCCGAGATGATAAGAGCGAAAGTGTAACAGCTTTCAATCTTTAATCTTTATAATCAAAAATAAAATTATGTCAAATAAAAATAAATCAAGTAGATTTAATAAAATAACCATCGGTTTAGCTTCACCGGAGTCTATTTTACAAGACTCAAGAGGGGAGGTGCTTAAGCCGGAAACTATTAACTACAGAACGCATAAACCTGAAAGAGACGGTTTGTTCTGTGAAAAGATCTTCGGTCCTGTAAAGGATTACGAATGTGCTTGTGGTAAATACAAGAGAATTCGTTACAAAGGGATCGTTTGTGACCGTTGTGGTGTAGAGGTTACGGAGAAAAAAGTAAGAAGAGAGAGAATCGGGCACATCAACCTTGTTGTTCCTATCGCTCACATCTGGTATTTCCGTTCTTTACCGAACAAAATCGGTTACCTTTTAGGAATTCCTTCTAAGAAATTAGATATGATCATCTACTACGAAAGATATGTGGTGATCCAACAAGGTATTGCTAAGAAATTAGACGGTTCTGATTTCGAAAATATGGAGTTCTTAACAGAAGAAGAGTACCTGGATATCATGGAAACTCTTCCGATCGAGAACCAATATCTTGACGATTCTGATCCAAACAAATTCATCGCTAAAATGGGTGCTGAAGCTGTTGAGGAATTATTAAAAAGAATCGATCTTGACGCATTGTCTTTCGACTTGAGACACAAAGCTCACAACGAAGGTTCAAAACAAAGAAGAACTGAAGCTCTAAAAAGATTGAACGTTGTAGAAGCATTGAGAGGTGCTAATACAAGAATGATCAACAGACCGGAGTGGATGATCATGCGTGTACTTCCAGTTATCCCACCAGAACTAAGACCATTGGTTCCGTTGGATGGTGGACGTTTCGCTACTTCCGATTTGAATGACCTTTACAGAAGAGTTATTATCAGAAACAACCGTTTGAAGAGATTATTGGAGATCAAAGCTCCGGAAGTAATCTTGAGAAACGAGAAGCGTATGCTTCAGGAATCAGTAGATTCATTATTCGATAATACAAGAAAATCTTCAGCTGTAAAATCTGAATCAAACAGACCATTGAAATCTCTTTCAGATTCATTGAAAGGTAAGCAAGGTCGTTTCCGTCAGAACTTACTAGGGAAAAGGGTAGATTACTCTGCGCGTTCGGTAATTGTTGTAGGTCCAAACTTACAGCTTCACGAATGTGGTATTCCTAAAGATATGGCAGCTGAACTTTACAAACCATTCATCATTAGAAAACTAATTGAAAGAGGTATTGTAAAAACAGTAAAATCTGCAAAGAGAATTATTGATAGAAAAGAACCGGTAGTTTATGATATCCTAGAAAATGTGATGAAAGGTCACCCTGTTCTATTGAACAGAGCACCTACGCTTCACAGACTGGGTATCCAGGCTTTCCAACCTAAGATGATCGAAGGTAAGGCAATCCAGCTGCACCCGTTGGTAACAACAGCATTCAACGCCGATTTCGACGGTGACCAGATGGCGGTACATTTACCGTTAGGTCCTGAAGCGATCCTTGAAGCTCAGTTATTGATGTTAGGTTCTCAAAACATCTTGAACCCTGCAAACGGTTCTCCGATTACGGTACCTTCTCAGGACATGGTTCTTGGTCTTTATTTCATGACTAAAGAATTGAGCTCTACAGAAGACAGAAAAGTTTTGGGTGAAGGTCTTGCATTCTATTCTCCTGAAGAAGCGGAAATCGCTTATGCTGAAGGTAGAGTATCTTTAAATGCTAAAGTAAGATGTAGACTTCCTGTTAAAGAAGACGGACAAATCGTTACAAGATTAATCGAAACTTCTGTAGGTAGAATTTTATTCAACCAGATTGTACCTAAACAGTCGGGATATATTAATGAACTTTTAACCAAGAAATCATTAAGAAACGTTATCGGTAGAATTCTTGCGGATACGGATTTCCCTACAACAGTGAAGTTCCTGGATGCAATGAAAGACTTAGGTTATTCAAATGCATTCAAAGGAGGTCTTTCTTTCTCATTAGGGGATATTGTAGTTCCTGTTGAGAAAAAACAGATGATTGCACAATCAATCGAAACAGTAGACGAAATTAGAGCTAACTATAACATGGGTCTAATTACCGATACAGAACGTTATAACCAGGTAATCGACGTTTGGACAAATACCAACGCTGGATTAACTGAAATGATCATGAGCAGAATGAAAACCGACCAAGGTGGTTTCAACTCTGTATACATGATGCTTGACTCTGGAGCGAGGGGTTCTAAGGAACAGATTCGTCAGTTATCAGGGATGAGAGGTTTGATGGCGAAACCGCAGAAAGCTGGTTCCACCGGTGCGGAGATCATTGAAAACCCGATCCTTGCAAACTTTAAGGAGGGTCTTTCCATCCTAGAATACTTTATCTCTACCCACGGTGCCCGTAAAGGTCTTGCGGATACCGCTCTTAAGACTGCCGATGCTGGTTACTTAACGAGAAGATTGGTAGATGTTGCACAGGACGTTATCGTTACAGAAGACGACTGTGGAACGCTAAGAGGTACAGAAGTTACTGCACTTAAGAAAAATGACGAGATTGTTGAAAAAATCTCTGAAAGAATCTTAGGTAGAGTTTCTTTACATAATGTTTACGATCCTGAAACAGATGAATTAATTGCTGAAGCTGACCAGGTGATTACTGAGGCATTAGCTAAGAGAATTGAGGAAGCTGGATTAGAAGCTGTTGAAGTTCGTTCACCATTGACTTGTGAAGCTAAGAAAGGTATCTGTGCGAAATGCTACGGTAGAAACTTGGCTACAGGTAAAATGATTCACATGGGTGAAGCGGTAGGTGTAATTGCAGCACAGTCAATTGGGGAACCTGGAACTCAGCTTACGTTGAGAACTTTCCACCAAGGGGGTACTGCAGGAAACGTATCAGAAAACCCGTCAATCGTTGCAAGAAGAGATGGTATCGTTGAAATGGATGAAGTAAGAACAATTACTTCTGAAGATGAAAACGGTAATACAGCTGAGGTTGTAGTGTCTCGTTCAACAGAATTCAGATTGGTTGCTGATAATGAGTCCAGAACTCCATTAATGGTAGCTAACGTACCTTACGGATCTATATTATCTGTAAAACCAGGTGATAAAGTAAGCAAAGGAGATACAATCTGTAGATGGGATCCGTATAACGCGGTTATTATTGCAGAAACTTCAGGTAAGGTAGAATACGAGGATATCATCCAGGGTATTTCATTCCAACTTGAAATTGACGAACAAACAGGATTTGAAGAGAAAGTAATCTCTGAATCTAGAAATAAGAAAGCCGTACCTACCTTGAAAGTGGTGGATTCTAAAGGTGTTGAGCAGAAAGCTTACAACTTACCGGTAGGAGCCCACTTAATGGTAAACGATGGTGAAAAAATTAAAGCGGGTAAAGTTTTAATTAAGATCCCAAGAAAATCTGCAAAAGCAGGGGATATCACCGGAGGTCTTCCGAGAGTTACCGAATTATTCGAAGCAAGAAACCCTTCAAACCCGGCGGTTGTTACAGAAATCGATGGGGTAGTTTCTTACGGAAAAATCAAGAGAGGTAACAGAGAATTGATCGTTGAAGCTAAAACTGGTGAAAGAAAAATTTATTTAGTTAAATTATCAAACCAGATCTTGGTACAGGAGAATGACTTCGTAAGAGCTGGTTCGCCACTTTCTGACGGTTCAATTACTCCAGACGATATCTTAAGAATCAAAGGTCCAACGGCGGTTCAGGAATACTTGGTAAACGAGATTCAGGAAGTTTACCGTCTACAAGGGGTGAAGATCGACGACAAACACTTCGAAATCATCGTAAGACAGATGATGACAAAAGTATCTATCGTTGACGGAGGTGATACTCAATTCCTTGAAGGAGCTCTTGAGCACAAGTATGACTTCTTAGAAGAAAACAACAGAGTATTCGGTCTTAAAGTAGTTGTTGATGCTGGTGATTCTAAAGTATTCCAGCCAGGTCAGATGATTACTGCAAGAGAACTAAGAGACGAAAATTCTAAATTGAAGCGTGAAGATCAGGCTTTAGTTGAAGTAAGAGAAGCTTTACCGGCTACAGCAACGCCTGTATTACAAGGTATTACAAGAGCAGCTCTTCAGACTAAGTCATTCATGTCTGCTGCATCATTCCAGGAAACAACTAAGGTTCTAAACGAAGCGGCGGTAGCTGGTAAAGTAGATGATCTGAACGGTCTTAAAGAAAATGTAATTGTAGGACACAGAATCCCTGCAGGTACAGGTCTTAAAGAATACCAAAACGTGATCGTAGGTTCTAAGAAAGAATTCGAAGATCTTAACTAAAATTAATGATTCGGAAATTTGAGGTTTGAAATTATTTTTATATTTTCACAACCTCAAAATTTCGAATAAAAAAATATTTTATAACAATGGACAACAATCAGAATCCACAAGACGGAAACATCAACATCGAATTAAATGAAATGGTAGCTGCAGGAGTTTATGCTAACCTTGCTTTGGTAAACCACTCTCCATCAGAATTCGTAGTAGATTTCATCCAGTTAATGCCAGGTGTACAACAGGCTAAAGTAAGATCAAGAATCATTCTTGCTCCACTTCACGCTAAGAGAGTACTTACTGCTCTTCAACAAAACATTGCTAACTACGAGCAGCAATTCGGAGAAATCAAAGAAGTTGAGCCTTTCGTATTAGGTGGAAACAACGTACAAGCTTAAGATTTTTCTTAATCATACATAAGAATGCCTCAGTTTTACTGGGGCATTTTTTATTGCAGGAAAATTTCGAAATAATACTTTTCTATAATTTAATTATGCTATAAAATATATATTAAGTCTGTTTAAACTATTTTTTAATTTAATTGCATCAGTCACATAAGATTTTAAAATGACTGTTAACCTGCCTATTAGAACACATTAGTTTTGAAATTTTCGATTTTCTCTTATGTGATCTTTATTTTTTCACGGCTTAAACTACAAACTAATGTGACATGTGGTTATGTCAAAAATTTAAACAAGTTTATTGCTAAAACGATATTTCCGTTGCAAAATGCTTATTATTTTTTCTTTATCATTAAATAATATTAATAGATAAAAAATCTGTCATACGGATTCTCTAATTTTATATATTTGTTGTTGAAAATGATACAACAGATATGATAAATGATCCATTTATTAATAATAAATTCGGTTTTTTGGGTGAAGAATTTTTAATTGAGTTTCATCAGCATGCTGTTGCCAGCAAAATAAAAGCAAAAACTGAAATTGTAAGAGAGGGGCAGAAGAACAAATTTGTTCCGTTTCTTATCAAAGGTTCTATAAGGGTTTTCACGCTGAATGATGGGCGGGAACTCATCTATTATTATATCAGGGAGAACGACAGCTGTCTGATGACATTTTCGTCAATTTTTACAGATTGTACCAGCAGAATTTATGCGGTAGCCGAAGAAGATTCCGATGTGTTGCTTGTACCCATTTCCGTTGTCCATGAATGGCTGATCAGGTTTCCTGAAATCAACAGGCTTTTTTACTACGAATATGATAAAAGATTCTTAGATGTCATGAATATGGTAAATGATGCTGTTTTCCATCGGCTCGACAAAAGAGTTTTGAACTATATCAAACAGCAGATCACAATACGCGGCAATAATCCGATTAAGCTTACCCACCGGGAAATTGCCAACAGTCTGGGAACTTCAAGGGAAGTGATAAGTCGTGTTTTGAAAAAAGTTGAAAACGAAGGCGAAATTATTCAGACAAAAGAGGGGATAAAAATGCCTGTAAATGAAAATGTTAGATAAGACTAATAAATAATATTTAATTAATTTAACAATATAATTGATAAAAACAATCTGTCCGGTGACTTTTATCACACAATTTTGAAGTTTTAACTCTATAAGTTTGCCATACTAATTTAAATAAATGTGTATGACAAAAACTCTCTTATTTTTGTCGATGTTAGCTTCAGGTTTTGCCTATTCACAGGAAGATCTGTTGAAGGATATTGACACCATTCAAACAAAAAATACCGAAATCTCGCCGCCTGCTTTTAAAGCATTGCAGATCGTCACAGGACAGTCTACAAAACTATCTGCGAAGAATGAATGGTATGTTGTCGTAGCTCACCGCTTTGGGGATGTAAGCAAAGGATTCAAAGATTTTTTCGGACTGGATGATGCTTCAACCAAATTAGGGGTTATCTATGGGGTCACAGACAATATTTCCGTCAGTCTTTCCAGGGAGACCAATCTCAAAACTTTCGAAGGTGGGGTAAAGTACAAGCTTGTAAAGCAAAACGAAAAATTTCCGGTTGATATTGTGGGATACAATGTGATGGCGGTAAATACGGACCTCAGCAAAGACAATTATCCGCATCTTCAGTTTGGAGACAGACTTTCGTACCTCACTCAGGCATTGATTTCGAGAAGATTCAGCGATGGCTTTTCTTTACAGCTGACTCCCTCTTATGTCCACAAAAATCTTTATGAGCCTTTAATCGAGGATAAAAATCAGTTTCTGGCAGGATTAGGCGGAAGATATAAAATTTCAAAAAGAATTTCGATCAATGCGGAATACTTTGTGAATTTCGACAGTCACAGTTTCTACAAAAATCCGCTCTCTCTGGGAATGGATATAGAAACCGGGGGACACGTGTTCCAGCTTTTATTCACCAATTCTCAGCTTAATTCGGACATCGGTTATCTCACCAATGCAGCCGGAAAATGGGAAAAAGGGCAGATTTTCTTTGGGTTTAATCTTTATAGAGTCTTTTAATTATGAAAAAGTATATGTATATCATTTCATCGGCGGTTTTACTAATTGCCTGTGAAAGCAGAACGTATGAAGAAATTTCAGATAAAACTCCGGTCGCAGAGCAGGTGACTTTCAATAAAGATGTAAAGCCTATTATCGATGCCAACTGCATCAGCTGCCATTCTCCCGGGTCACAAGCGCTTACGGATTACGGCCAGGTGAAAAATAATATTGACAATATTATCAACAGAATAAGCAGACCGACAGGAGATCCTCTGAAAATGCCACAGGGAGGAAGCTTATCGCCGACACAAATTAACATCATCACAAAATGGAAAGCCGACGGGCTTCTGGAAAACTAAAATTAATATGAAAAAGCTAGTATTACTTACCGCTTCGTTGCTTTTTACCAATCTTGTTTTTGCTCAGAAATATACGACTAAAACAGGTAAAGTAACGTTTGAGGCATCTGTGCCTTTATTTGAAGATGTTTTTGCCCAGGATGACAACAACATTGCTGTTATTAATTCGGATAATGGAGATTTTGCCTCTGTTTCAGCTGTTAAAAACTTTCATTTCAAAACTAAATTAATGGAAGAACATTTCAACGAAAGCTATGCCGAAACTGCAAAATATCCGAAAGCAACTTTTACCGGAAAGATCTTGAATTTTGATAAATCTAAATTATCTGCATCGCCACAGAAATATACAGTTCAGGGAACTTTAAATTTTCACGGAGTAGATAAAGCATACAATTCTACGGCTACCGTTTATGCCAAAGACGGGAAGATTTATATGTCGGGCGGATTTGTTGCAAAAACTGCAGATCATAAGGTGACAATTCCGAAAATGGTGTCCAAAAAGATTGCTGAAAATGTAAATGTTCAATATAATTATATCCTTTCAAAACAATGAGAAAATTAATTTTATTGATGGGGATTTTACTGAGTTTTTCATTCTTATCGGCTCAGGAAAAAGCAAAATCTATTTTTGATGTTGCAAGAAGCGGATCTGTAGAAGAAGTAAAAGAACTGATGAAACAGAACCCAGATATTATCAATCAGACCAATGAAGGGGGCTTCTCTCCTTTAATCTTAGCTTGCTACAGAGGAAATATAGCTGTTGCAGAATTTTTAATGAAAAATGTAAAAGATATTAATTCTGGGAGTGCTCAAGGCTCTGCACTTACAGCTTCGGTTTTTAAAAATAACAAAGAACTCACTCAGAAATTATTGGCAAATGGCGCCAACGCTAATCTTGCGGACAGTAATGGGGTAACTCCTTTAATTTATGCAGTACAGCTTCAGGACAAAGATTTGGTGAAAATATTATTGGAAAATAAAGCAAATAAAAACTTAGCAGATAAACAAGGAAAAACAGCATTTGAATATGCTATCTTCTCTAAAAATCAGGAAATTATTAACTTATTAAAAAATTAATTATGAAACAAATATTATCTTCTTTACTATTAATTGTAGGATTTTGGGGGACTTCTCAACTGAAATCTACAGGAGTGATGACATGTACAGTGGGTACAAGATCGGTAACGGCTAATATTACCTTGAATAATACCACAAACAAAGTGAGATTGGATTTAACAGGGCCTTCCGACAGATGGTTTGGATTTACTTTTAGAAGTGCAGCAAATGCAGGTATGTCCGGAGCGCCTACCGATGCTTTAACATTTAGTGATGCTGGATTTACTGACAGGAATCTTGGTGGCATTGGAGTTTATAATTCAGATACCCAGGATTGGACAGTAATAAATGCACCTTCAATATCTGGAGGAACAGTTTCAATGTCTTATGAACGTAATTTAACGACGGCAGATGGAGCCAATGATTATCAGTTTAATTATGCTACAGCAAGTAGTATTACCACGAAATGTGTTATTACAAGTTCTGCAGGTTTATCAATAGCACCCCATGGAGGAGCTGCAAATACTGCTGTTACAAATGGAACCTTTTCTACAGTATTAGCAACAAATGATGTTGCAGCAGAAAGTAAAAAAGTAGTTCTTTATCCTAATCCTGCAAAAGAATCTATTAGTTTTAAAAATGCAGATAAAATAAAATCTGTCGATATTTACGAATCTACAGGAAGAAAAGTAAAATCGATAGTTGGTGAAGGAAAAGACATCAGTATTTCTGAGTTGAAATCCGGAAATTATTATCTGGAAATTACCTTGAAAGACGGATCAACCTCTTTTGAACAATTAATTAAAGAATAAATGAAAGGCCACTGAAAAGTGGCTTTTTTATTGAAATAAAGCGACTCCTGTAATTACGATTAAAACCAATAATAAAATCCCTGCCAAAGAGTTTTTTAATCCCTCGGATTTTGGGTTAGTAGTATATATTTTGTTCATTTGCTTTGTATCACATCGATAAATAACAATCCAACGAACAAAATTTCCTAAAATGTCAAAGAAGAATTCCATTATTTTTTGTTTTAAATCAAATATAAATATTCTTCTATGTACATTAATTCTAAAAAATGTTTTTAATGTTTTTTTAACTCGCGAAACTTTTGTGTGAGACCTGCGGGAAGTAACTTTGCAGAAAATTTAAATAATGAAGCGAGGATTACAATTCTTACTGTTGATATTGTCATTGACAGTTTTTGCTCAGAAAGAAAATGCAGATACGGCTCAGGTAGTTATTCCGGACAGACATAATAGTGTTGAAGCCCAGACAAAACCTTATGTGATTATGATTTCTACAGACGGCTTCCGCTATGATTATGCTAAAAAATATAATGCAGAAAATCTTTTGAAGCTTTCAAATGGAGGAGTGCAGGCAAAAGCAATGATTCCAAGTTATCCAAGTATTACGTTTCCGAATCACTGGACTTTAATGACAGGTTTATATCCTTCTCATCATGGTTTGATTGACAATTTTTTTTACGATTATAAAAGAAAGCAATCCTATGCCATGAGCAATAAGCAAAATGCGGAAGACGGAAGCTGGTACGGCGGAACTCCGCTTTGGGCATTGGCTGAAAAGCAGGGAATGGTTTCTGCTTCTCTCATGTGGGTAGGCTCAGCAAGTGAAGCGGGAGGAAAAAGACCGACGTATTATTATCCTTATCACGAAAAATTCACGCCATCTGAAAAAGTGGAAAAAGTGGTGAACTGGCTGAAATTGCCTGTGGATAAAAGACCACATTTTATTTCATTATATTTTCCTGAGGTAGATGGAAGCGGACATCATTTCGGCCCGGATACCCAAGAAACAGAAACTGCGGTTCATTTGGTGGATAATGCAATCGGTGAATTGGTACAGAAAGTAAATGCTTTAGGATTGAAAAATGTAAATTTTGTTTTCGTCTCCGATCACGGAATGATAAAAGTGGATGGCGGAAATCCTCTTGAAATTCCTGCTATGCTTTTTAATAAAGATAAATTTGATTACTATAATTCTCAGACCTTGTTAAGGATTTACGTTAAAAATCCTGCAGAGGTAAAAAGCACTTACAAAGAATTAAAAGCAAATAAAACGGAGGACTATGAAGTATATTTAGATAAAAAATTGCCAAAATATCTTCACTTTGCAACAAAAGATGATAAGTATAACAGGATCGGGCAGATTTTGTTAATTCCAAAAGCTCCAAAGATTTTCTTGGAAAAAGGAAAGAAAACGTCTGTTGGGAAGCACGGTTACAATCCGAAAGAAGTTCCTGAAATGAAAGCTACTTTTTTTGCCTGGGGACCGGAATTTAAAAATAATCTTGAAATTGATGAATTCCAGAATATTAATGTATATCCTCTGATTGCAGAAATTTTAGGTCTGAAAATCGACCAGCCCATCGATGGAAAATTAAAAGTATTAAAAGAAATTCTAAAGAAATAAAATCGGGAGTCCCAAAGGGACGACTTACTAAAGGATAGGGTAAAACCCTATCAACAATATAATAAAAAATACAATAGTTTCGGCGAGCCTTTGGCTCGCCGAAACTATTGTATAATGACTGTAATTAAAACGACATAGGAAAATGAAGCGTTAAGAAAAATATTTTTGTGAACGTTAAGAAAATCCCACTGTTTGAGTGCGAGATAACTGTAGAACCGAAGAACCCATATTTAATCCGCACGAGTTTTGGGATTTTTAGAGAACAAAATTATTTTTTAGCGAAAGTTTCCAAGTCTTGAACTTTTCGTTCTTTTGTTTCAAGACAAGAGGACTAATCAAACATTAAATTTATCCGCAAACTCCTTCGCAAATTCTTCCAGCTTAACTTCTCCGCTAACCTCGGAACCATGTTCAATAAAATCCTTTTGTACAACACCTGTTCTGATTCCTCTTCCCATTTCAGTATACAATTCGGCCATTTCCTGTGGAACTCCTGCCTGAAGCATTCCGTTTAAAGAATCTTCATCTTTAAACTCGATCCACGGAAGTTCAGGTTTTCCAATTGCATTTCCAAAAACTGTGGCAAAATCAGAAGCGGGATGAACGTCACTCACAATATATTTCACATTTTTACCTTCAGAGTTTTCAGTCAATTCTTTTGCAGCTGCTTTCGCAATATCGTTTGGATGAACCAATGGAATGGTTGCGGTTGCAGGGAAGTTAGCTCCGATAATTCCGGCATTTTTAATTAATGGAATATCATTGAAGAAATTTAGATAGAAATACCCGGCTCTTAAGAAAGTGACAGAAGTATTTTCCAATTCATTGTAGAATTTTTCAATAAAATGAAGCCCTTTGATCGGCCCGTTTTCAACAGGAGATTCCACACCGATGCTGCTTAGCATGACAATTCTTTTAACCCCGGTTTGTTTGATGGCTTCTGCATAATTTTTCCCTACGGCAATGGTATTTTCAACAATATTCATGCCGCCCATATTCGGTGGCGTCATCAAAAATGCTGCATCAGCACCTTTAAAAGTCTGAATTAAAAAATCTAAGTCTGTAATGGAACCGATCGCTGATTTTGCTCCTGAATTTTCAATTTCATTTCTCTTAGTTTCGTTACTGCTAATGACAGTAATATCGTGTCCTTCTGCAATTAATTGTTGAGCAAGAGGTTTTGCAACGTTTCCTAATGAACCCGTGATTACAATTTTCATAATAATTTTGTATTGTTTGTTAATAAATATTTTTTTTATTTCTGAAAACAAAGGTATATTTGTACTTACTTTTATACAAGTACTTACCCTAAAGTATGTATTATGACAGCCATTAAAGAATCATCAACCATTCAGCAGAATAAGAAATACGCATTGGATTCCTGCCCGGTAACGTATGTCATGGAAAAAATCGGTGGATTTTGGAAACCTATTATTTTATATCATCTTTCAAGCGGTGATAAAAGGTATAGTGAATTGAAACGTGCCATTCCTGCTGTTACGGAAAAAATGCTGATCCAGCATTTAAAACAATTGGAATCTGACGGATTAGTGATAAGAACAGCAAAGCCTGTTGTTCCGCCACATGTAACGTATGAATTGAGTGAGGCTGGGAAAGGTTTAATTCCCGTCATCCACGCAATGGCAGAATGGGCTTTTAAAGATATGGACGGAAAATATGATATTTAATATAGCCATTTAAGAATCATAAAATGTAATTTCCTTAAACCTTAAACCTTAAACCTTAAACCTTAAACCTTAAACCCAAAAAAGACTCTCCGAAACCGAAGAGCCTTAGCATTAAAAAAGACGAAGAATTATAAAGATTGCATATCAATCACGAAACGGTATTTTACGTCGCTTTTCAGCATTCTTTCATACGCTTCATTGATGTCCTGCATTTTGATTAATTCAATATCAGAAACGATGTTATGTTTTCCACAGAAGTCTAGCAGCTCCTGAGTCTCAGCAATACCACCGATTAATGATCCTGCTACGGAACGACGTTGGAAGATCATAGGTCTTGTGCTTGGAGATTCGTTTTCAAATTCGCCTACAAATCCTACCAATACCAGGGTTCCGTTTAAGGCAACTGTCTGCATATATGGATTGATATCATGCTCATAAGGAACAGTATCAATAATCACATCAAATTTCCCTTTTACAGCATCCATTTGGTCCTGCTCAGTTGAGATAACCACATAATCTGCTCCTAAGTTTTTAGCATCTTCAGTTTTTCCCGGAGTTCTTGAGAATAAAGTCACTTCAGCGCCTAAACCTTTTGCTAATTTGATCGCCATGTGTCCCAAACCTCCTAAACCTACGACAGCAACTTTAGAGTTGGGTCCAACATTCCAGTGTCTAAGAGGTGACCAGGTTGTGATCCCTGCACAGAGAAGGGGGGCTACTGCTGCTAAGTCTAAGTTTTCCGGAACACTTAATACAAAATGTTCATCAACTACCACTTTCTGAGAATATCCACCGAAAGTATGACCTCCCAGATGCTTGTCTTTTCCATTGTAGGTTCCGGTAAATCCGTTTTGGCAATATTGCTCCAGGGCATGTTTACAGCTGTCGCAATGTCCGCAAGAATCTACCATACAGCCTACTGCTGCTAAATCTCCTATTTTAAATTTAGAAACTTCACTTCCTATGTTGGTAATTCTTCCCACAATTTCGTGTCCCGGAACTGCCGGATACATCGATCCGCCCCAATCGTTTCTCGCTGTGTGAAGATCCGAGTGGCAAACACCGCAATATAGAATTTCGATTTCTACGTCTTTGGGCGTTACTTCTCTTCTTTCAATATGTAATTCCTGTAAATCAGCAGTTTTAGATTCTGCTCCGTAAGCTTTTACTGTAAATGTGTTCATTGGTCTTTTAAAGTTTTAGTTTAATTTTAAATGTTTCAATCTTTTCCTGATACAAAATTCGTCAGTTTAAAGTTAACAATACTTATATAAATTACGGAAAGATTTACCAATTTTACCGACACTGTAAAATGTCCGCTCGGAAAGTGGTAATTTTGAATATTGATAAAATATACTTTATGGAAAATCCGGGTATTGAAATATATAACAGTGTTTCAGAATACAATAAAATGCTGAAGCATGAGACGAAGCATCCGTTGGTAAGTGTGATTGATTTTTCTAAATCTGATCCCATTTGCCAATTCAAAAGAACATTTGGTTTTTACACTGTTTTTCTGAAAGATGTGATGTGCGGAGATATGCAGTACGGCAAACACAGCTATGATTATCAGGAAGGGACATTGGTTTTTATTGCTCCCGGACAGACCTATGGACTTTATAATGCAGACACTTACATTCAGCCTGCAGGTTTTGCGTTAATTTTTCATCCGGATTTACTGAAGGGAACCAATCTCGGTAAGAACATCAAAGATTATAATTTTTTCTCGTATGAAGTTCATGAAGCTTTACACCTTTCCGAAAAAGAGAGAGAAATTGTCTTGGAATGTTTTAAAAATATAAAACTGGAACTCGAGCAATCTATAGACAAGCATAGTAAGTCTTTAATTGTCAATAATATCGAATTGTTTTTGAATTACTGCATGCGTTTCTACGACCGTCAGTTTATTACAAGAGACCACGTGAATCAGGGATTTATCGGGAAATTTGATAATTTACTGGATGAATATTTACAATCTGATAAGCCTAAATATATCGGTTTGCCAATGGTCAATTATTTTGCGGAACAACTTAATCTTTCTGCGAACTATTTCGGTGATCTAATGAAAAAAGAACTCGGAATTTCCGCACAGGAATATATTCACAATAAACTGATTGATGTGGCTAAAGACCAGATTTTCGATCCGGCAAAATCCATCAGTGAAATTTCTTATGATTTAGGTTTCAAATATCCTCAGCATTTTACAAGATTATTCAAGAGTAAAGTAGGCGTTTCACCAAGTGAATATAAAACTCTTAATTAAAATGTATAAGAAACAAAATTTGTAAATTGTATGCATCAATGAAATTTAAATCTACCAGATGACGATACAGCAAAACATTGTAACCCATACTTTTGAAACTCCTTTCGGAAAGATTTTAGGATTAAGAGAAAATGGAGTTATCCGGGTAAAAAATATTCGTTATGCCCGTTCTGAGCGTTTTAAAAAACCTGTTCCTGTGCAAACGGCAGATTTTGAGATTTCCGATAAAATTCCGGTGTGCCCGCAACATGTGAGCCCGTTTTTGGAGAGGTTAATTGGTAAAACAGATGTTAATCAATTTATTTCAGATGAATCACCGCAGTTTCTCACAATCACTCGTCCGGAAAATTATGATGAAAACGAAAGGCTTCCTGTGGTTGTATGGATTCATGGAGGTTCGTATGAAATTGGAGGTGGAGATTTGCCGACTTCAGATCCTTCGGTTTGGGTGCAAGAACAGCATATTATGGTTGTGGCGGTAACTTATCGTTTAGGTGTTTTCGGATTTTTGGGCGGTGATGAAGACCGGCCTGCCAATTTAGGTTTATTTGACATTATAGAATCTATAAAATGGATTAAGAAAAATATTCATAGTTTTGGTGGAAACCCTGAAAATATTACGCTTTTCGGACAGTCGTCAGGAGGTGATGCCATTGCACATCTGATGATCTCGGAAGGTGTGGATGATTTATTTCAGAGAGCGATTATTCAAAGTGCACCTTTGGGTTTTCGGATTAAAAGAACAGCCATGTCCGCCGATTTTTTTCAAAAGACACAATTTTTAAAAGATGAATCGGACCCGATGAATATGGTCGATCAGTATGTGAATTTTTTGCCGTCTTTTAGAAAATATGGTTTGAAAACAGCTATGCCTTTCTGTACACAATACGGGCATTCACCTTTATGTAAGGAAGAAGAAAGTCTTCCAAAATGGAAAGAAAACGCCAAAAAATATGATGTCTTAATTGGTTTTAATAATGATGAAACGGCTTTTTATGTAAAAACTGCTGAAAAAGGAATTTATACGTATTTACCTTCAACAATTTTAGATAAAATCGTAAGCGTTACGACAAAATCAATTTACGGAAAACCTATCGATATTTTTGCTCAGAACTACAAAGAGGGTGGGGGAAATATTTATCAGTACAAAATAAATTCAACAATAAAAAATCACTATATCGGAGCCTCGCACTGCATCGATCTTCCTTTTATTTTTGAAAATGAAGCTGAATGGAAATCTGCCGGATTACTAAAAGATGTTCCGTGGGAATATATTCAGGAAAATGGGAAAAAGCTGCGGGCGCTTTGGGCAGAATTTGCCAGAAACGGAAGCATATCAGAAGATTTCGAAAGACCGGAAGTTCTGGAACTCCGAAAAGTTTAATTTAAAACAACAAATAACACGAATTTTTACACGAATAAAATACCCATAATATTTGTCACTCCGTAGGAATCCAAGCGTAGTATTAGAGATAAAAATATTAGCCTAAATTCCTACGGAATGAGAAATGTTATGAAATATGAACCTATCAAATTTCAAGCTTCTAACATCCATCTTCCAGCCCGAGAACTATTCAGCAAGCCAAACACTTACATTTCCCGCCGGAACAGGAAAGTTCCCCCAACCGTTTTCGTCTATGGTAACTTTATCTTCAAATCGTCCTAATGCATCATAAAATGTTTTTCCAATATATTTTTCTCCCATTTCCATAGGTTTTTCGTAGGCTTCTTTATTGCTTAAAACGACAGCACATCCGGAATGTTCTTCATCTCCTTCACGAACCCAGCCCAGACAATTGGCGTCTTCAAAATAATCTCTTTGGTTGCCGTAAGCATTATTTTTTCTGGCTTTTAACAATTCTTCAATTCCATCGACCTTATTTAGAAATATTTCCTGATCGTTGCCTTCTCTATCTTTATCCACATAATGTGCACCATACAAATCAGGATAAAAAACACAAGGATAACCGTCTTTCCTCAACAAAATAAGAGCATACGCCAAAGGCTTGAACCATTCTTCAACAGGTGCCTCCAAATCCTGTAAAGGCTGCGTATCGTGATTGTCAACCAGACTTACCGAATGAAAAGGATCTGCCTGTGTAAGGGTTTCGTCAAAAATTCTCCGTAAATCGTAAGAACCGCCTTCTTTGGAAGCCGTGTGAAAATTGTTTTGTAAGGAACTGTCAAATAAACTCATGCAGCCCTCTGTCACTTCAATATATTTTTGTAATAAATTTAAATATCCCGGAGCCCAATATTCTCCAACCGCAAAAATATTTTTCCCTGAATTGGAACGCAATAAGGTGATCCATTCTTTATAAAAATCAAAGGAAATGTGTTTTAACGCATCTAATCTTACCCCATCAAAATCGGTTTGTTCGAAATACCATGTGGCCCAATTATTCAGTTCTTCCCGTACAAACGGATTGCGGTGCTCCACATCATTAAACATCAGATAATCATAATTTCCTTTTTCATCATCAATCATCTCTTCCCAGTCGGTTCCGTATTCATTTTTAATTTTGAAAATATGAGAATCCATTCCTTCTGCATAATCTACTCCGCTGAAACACGTGTAATTCCATTCAAAATCGGAATATTTTTTTTTGCGTCCCGGAAATGTAAATTTGGTATACGATTGTATTTCTATCTCATTGGAAATTATTTTTTCTCTGTTTTCTTCATCCACTTTCAGGGCTTTAAAAGTTTCTAATTCGTCACCGCCTGCTTTGTGACCCAGCACAATATCAACAATAACCTGGATGTTTTTATCTTTTAAAGCTTTAATAGCATGAGTATAATCATCTTTTGTTCCGTATTTGGTGGGAATGGATCCTTTCTGATCAAACTCACCTAAATCGAATAAGTCGTAGGCGTCGTAACCTATCGAATATCCCCCATTTGTTCCTTTGTAAGCGGGAGGAAACCAGACTGAAGTAATCCCGAGTTCTGATAAATAATCTGCCTGATTTTGGGCTTCTTTCCAAAGTTTCCCGTCTCCTTCTGAATACCAGTGGAAAAATTGAATCATCGTTTCATTCATAAATTGTAAAATTTGGTAACTACAATGTAGTGAAAAAAATCCGGATTATCAATCTTCAAATTCTTTAAACGGTATTTTTAGTTGAACGGATACAAGTTTTTTTTCTTCGGTATTAAGTTGAGATAGAGACAATCCCAATAATCTTACGGGTTTATCGAACGGGCGGAGTTCCCAAAGTTTTTTTCCTGTTTTTAAATATTGTTCAGCAGATGAAAAGTATTCTTCTTTGGTAATGCTCCGGGTGAATAAGGAGAAGTCTTTATACTTGATTTTTAAGGTCAATGTTCTTCCGAGAATATTGTTTTTCTGTAAACGGGTATGAAGTTCTTCGCTTAGATTTTCCAGCTTTTCGTTGACCTGATTTTCATCAAAAAGGTCTTCAAAAAAAGTTCTTTCTACGGCAACACTTTTCTGGATACGATGAGGTTTTACTTCGGAAGTATGAATTCCACGGACGACGTTATAATAATACGCTCCGGATTTTCCGAACATTCTTGTTAAATCTTCAATAGATCTTTTCTTTAAATCTTTTCCTTTGTAAATCCCTAAACTAAACATTTTGTTAGCTGTAACTTTTCCAACACCGTAAAATTTTTCGACAGGCAGTTCTTCTAAAAAACCTTCAATTTTGTCGGGATGGATCGTTTTTTGTCCGTTAGGTTTGTTGATATCTGAAGCAACTTTAGCTAAAAACTTGTTCACAGAAATTCCTGCTGAAGCGGTTAAGCCCGTTTCGTTAAATATTTTCTGACGAATCTCCTTGGCAATCTGATTGGCAGATTCTATTCCTTTTTTGTTCTCGGTGACATCAAGATAAGCTTCGTCCAGCGAAAGCGGTTCTACAAGATCTGTATATTCATAAAAAATTTCTCTGATTTTTCGCGAAATCTCTTTATAACGAGGGAATCTCGGCGGAACGAAAATAAGATGAGGACATTTTTCTTTAGCCGTTTTACTGGGCATGGCAGAACGAACTCCAAATTTTCTCGCTTCGTAACTCGCCGCCGAAACAACACCCCGGTGTCCACCGCCTACAGCAATGGCTTTTCCTTTCAATGCAGGATTATCATGCTGCTCCACGGAAGCATAAAATGCATCCATATCAACATGAATTATTTTGCGGATAGGAAAAGGAAAATCCATATCGCAAAGATATGGATTCATTATTTTAAATAATTTCTTTTGTCTTGAAACAAAAGAAACAAAAGTTCAAGACTTGGAAATTCCGACTAAAAATAAATTCTGTTCTCTAAAAATTCTAAACTCGCGCGAATTTGAGATTTTGTTATTCGATTCGAAATTTGTCTCGCGCTCAAACAGAAGAATTTTTTTAACGTTCACAGATTTTATTTTCTTAACGTCCCCATTTCCTATGTCGTTATTTTAAAAGTTTATCAATTGTAGCTTGAATTTCGGGGTCTTCAGGAGTAATGGCGTAGTATTTTGCAATCGCAGACTTTTGATCGATCACCATATATCTGGGAATCCAGTTTAAATCAACATAATTATTGAAGTCATTTTTCCAGCCAGAAGCAAACCAGTAATTTTCTTTGTCTTTCATTTCAAATCGTTCAAGATTTTTATCAAAACCTTCTTTTGAACGGTCTAAAGAAAGGAAAACAAAATCTATATTTTTATTGTTTTCTTCTAATTCTTTGGCTTTTGGAAGTGCTTTCAGACAGTCTCTGCACCAACCTGCCCAGAAATCAATCACCAAAACTTTTCCTTTATGCTGATCTAAAATTTGTTGGATTGTAATATTTTTCCCTTCTTCATCTTCCAGTTTCTGTGCTAAAGCTTCTTTGGAAAAACTTGTTTTCAGAACTTCAGGAACCTGCTGTGAACAGCTCAATCCAAAAAATCCCATCATTAATAATAACAACGGCTTTTTCATATTCAATATCATTTTGTGCAAATCTAAACAATGAAATGCAATTTGAAACTGATTTTGTATGAATTAATAAAAATTTATGAAATTGAGAAATTCTATAAAGATGAAGAGTAATTTTTCACCAAACCCTTTACTACGGTGATTACACTTGGCATGGCTTTATTCGCTGCATTTAAAACTTCTTCGTGAGAAACGGCAAACGCAATATCTGGTCCACCTAAATCTGTAATTACAGATATTCCGAAAACATTCATATTCATGTGTTTGGCAACGATCACTTCAGGAACAGTACTCATCCCGACCATATCGCCACCGATTGCTTTGATCATTCCGTATTCTGCGGGAGTTTCGAAAGTGGGCCCTTGTAAAGCAACGTAAACGCCCTGATGAATTTTAATACTATTTTCAGAGGCAACCTGTTCGGCAACAGCAATCATTTTTCTGCTGTAAGGTTCACTCATATCTACAAAACGGGGTCCGAATTCATCGATATTTTTACCACGCAGCGGATGTTCAGGCATCATATTGATATGATCCTTTAAAATGGCAATGTCGGCAACGCTGTAATTTGAATTAACACCACCGGAAGCATTGGAAAGAATTAAATTTTGAATTCCTAATAAATGAAAAACTCGGATAGGGAAAACAACGGTTTCGATAGAATGACCTTCATAATAATGAAAACGGCCACTCATCATCAATACTTTTTTGCCTTCAAGAATTCCGTAAATTAGTTTTCCGCCATGACCGGCAACCGTAGTTTGAGGAAAGTTAGGAATTTCATGATACTCCAAAGTATGAATGGCTTCAACTTCGTACTGCAATTTTCCTAATCCCGAACCTAAAACGATAGCGAAATCAGGAGTTTCTTTAATGATGTTTTTGATGAACCCGGCAGCTTCCTTAATTTTTTCTAACATAATCTAAGATGATTTGGTTGAATTCTTCCTTTTTATCAATGATCACATTGATAGGCCAGTAGTAAACAATATCTCTAAGATAGTCAAAACTTTTAAGACGAACGTAGTCTTTCTCGGTTGTTAAGATTAATTTATATTCACCTAACTTTTTATATTCTGCAATGATATTCTTAATATCCGCATCTGTAAAATTATGATGATCCCTGAATTTTAAATGTTTTACCCTTTGCGAAAATTTGGCAAGATGGGTCAGCAACGGTTTCGGATTGGCAATTCCTGTGATCAAAAGAATGTCGTAATAATTCAGGTTGTTATCAGGAAGTATTTTCTCTTTCCCGTACACATTTTCGTCGTATCCAATGGATGAAAAGAATACTTTTTGGGTACGATCCGGCCTTATTCTTGAAACATAATATTGCTTGGTTTCCTCCGTCAGTTCATCCGGACATTTGCTTACCATAATAATATCCGCCCTTTTTGCCCCGTTTCTTGACTCTCTTAAATCTCCGGCAGGCAAAAGATGGTCTTTAAAATAAGGATCATTAAAATCGGTCATCAGAATATTGAAACCCGGTTTAATGGCTCTGTGCTGCATGGCATCATCCAGTACCAGAACATCAAGATCCATATCATCGATCACTTTTTTGGCTCCGGGAACTCTTTCTTCGGAAACAGCGATCACAAAACGGTTTTTGAAGCGCTCAAATAACTGCATCGCTTCATCGCCTACCATTTTATAATTACTGTCATAGTTGGTCACGGCATAGCCTTTTGTCAGTCTTCCATAACCCCGGGAAAGGACTCCTGTTCTGTAATGTTTGGATAAAAACTGGGCAAGGTACATCACCATCGGCGATTTCCCGCTTCCGCCCACAGAAAGGTTGCCGACACAGATTATCGGTGTTTTGAATTTCGTAGATTTAAAAATTCCCAGATCATACATTGTGTTTCGGATACCCGTTACCATGTGATAACCGAGGGAAAAAGGATAGAGGTACCATCTTTTCATACGTTTGCAAAAATAGGAATTTTCGGAGGGATTTGACTTAATATGGTAGCTACTTTTCTATATTTATTTAAAAAAATCAATAATTGATTATCATTAAATTAAAGTATTTTTGTAGAGTTATAATCCGTTGTGTATTTTAACTTGTCTTTCTATATTAAGTGAAACACCTTTGTTTATCTTTAAGATATTGGAGAAATTTTAGATAAATACAAATCTTTATTTGTCTTTGCGTTTAATTTCTCGCAGGGTTAAACAAAGTCTTATTAAAACAGAACTTTTTAAGTCAAACAAAGCCACTTCGTTTATGAAAGAAATACAAACTGATTTATATATCGAGATGAACAACAGATATTTATTTTTATTACATTGAGGTATTTTATTGAATTTTCCTACAACGGCAAAAATTATTTCGGTTATCAGATTCAGCCGAATGCTGTTTCCGTGCAGGAAGAACTGGAAAAAGCACTTTCCACGATTTTAAGAGAAGAAATTAAAACGACAGGGGCGGGCAGGACAGATACAGGTGTTCATGCAAAAAAAATTTTTGCCCATTTTAATACAGAAAAAGTATTGGATGAAGAACTGCCGAGAAGATTGAACAGCTTCCTTCCGGCGGATATTTCCATTAAAAGAATTTTTCAGGTGAAAGATGATTTTCATGCCCGTTTTGACGCTACTTTCAGGACGTATGAGTATTATATTTCACTGGAAAAAAATCCTTTCACGGAAGAATCGGCATGGCAGCATTGGAGAAAACCTTTGGATATTACCAAAATGAATGAAGCCTGTAAAATTTTATTTGAATATGAAGATTTTACAAGTTTTGCAAAACTTCACACCGACAATAAGACCAATCTTTGCAAAATGTACAAAGCGGAATGGGAACAAAACGGAAGTGAGCTGAAATTCACGGTTTCTGCAAATCGTTTTTTAAGAAATATGGTGAGAGCGATTGTGGGAACAATGGTTGAAATTGGTTCAGGAAAACTGAAACCTGAAGATTTACGAAAAGTAATTGAAGACAAACACCGTAATTCTGCAGGAACTTCTGCGCCGGCGCATGGATTGTATTTGGTGGATGTGGGGTATGATTTTTAAATAAAAATTATGATCTCGGTTTTCATCTCTCAAATATTTTTGGAAGAAAAATACTTAACTTTATCAGAGAAAATGAAAATATAATGATGGTGGCTTGATGTATCAAAGTCACCATTTTTAATTTAAAAAACTAAAACCATGGATGAAATTGAAAAGCTGGCCTTTGCCCTCAATCATTTTGCAGGACTTACGGAAGAGGATTTTAAATTATCTGAAGATTGCTGGCTTCCTAAAAATTATAAAAAAGGAGATTTTTACAACCTGAGAGGAACGGTTTGTACCTATTTTGGATTTATTGTGGATGGCGTTTTCCGTTCTTATACCATTGATGAAAAAACAGGGGAGGAAAAGAATGTTTTCCTGTATTCTGCCAACGGTTTTGTGGTTTCTTTTAAAAGTTTTATCAATCAGATGCCTTGTGATTATCATACTCAGGCTCTTACGGATGCTTCTATTATTTATATCCGATATACCGATTTGTTGGCGCTGTATCACCAATCGCACCGTTGGGAAAAATTTGGAAGATTGCTGGCTCAAGAAGCTTTTAATGTAACGATGAGCAGAATCGAAGGTTTTATTTTAAAATCCCCCGAAGAACGTTATCTGGATTTGATTAAACAGCATCCTGATATTTTCAATAATGTTCCCTTGTATCATATTTCTTCTTATTTAGGCATTCAGGGGCCTTCTCTAAGCAGAATCCGAAAAAGAATTTCGGGTAAATAATACGATTTTAACCAAGGTTAAAATTATCCTCATTTAATTCGCGGAACTTTGTCTCATAATTTAAAACCAACAAAAAATAAAAGTTATGAAAACAAAAACTATCGTATTAATTCATGGATTATTTGTGAACAATACAAGCTGGAAAGAATGGAAAACTTATTTTGAAGCACAAGGTTACACGGTACACACTCCTGCCAATCCGGGACACGCCGGGAACCCTGTTGATTTGAAGAAAAATATTCCGGCAGATTTAAAAGATGTAGGATTTGATGATGTAGTAGATTATTTATCAAGATTTATAGACACCCTTCCCGAAAAACCGATTGTTGTAGGACATTCTTTCGGAGGATTGATGGTTCAGAAGCTGATCGATATGGGGAAAGCTGTTGCCGGAGTAAGCATCGACGGAGCTCCTCCTAAAAATATTGTTGCTCCCTTTGCAACCGTGAAAGTGGTTTGGCCCGTGGTGAATTTCTTTAAAGGAAACACCGTATTTATGGGATCTAAAGAATGGTATCACAAAGCATTTTTCAATAATTATACCAGAGAGGAAAGTGATAAATTATATGAAACCGTTGCGGCTCCTGAAAGCAGAAAACTGGCAAGAGATCCTTTATTTAAATCATCAGCTCAATTAGATTTAAAGAAACCTCACGAACCATTATTGTTTATTGCAGGAGAAAATGATCATATTTTTGCAGCCAATTTCTCAAGAAAAATCGCAGAATCTTATAAAGATAAAAACAGTATCGTAGATTTTAAAGCGTTCCCAGGAAGAAGTCACTTTATCGCTGGTGAAAAAAACTGGGAAGAAGTTGCGGGATATGTTTTGGAATGGCTGAAGAAAGTAAGTTAAAAAATAGTAATTATCAATTGATGAGCCGTGTCAAGGTTTTAAACCTTGACACGGCTTTTTAGTGTTGTAGAAACAAGAAAAATGGACACTGTTTTTTTTCTTGAGATTATTTCTTCACTTTGTCTATCTTAATAACAACAGACTGCAACCCTAGCCCAGATTGCAGCATTTGTCTGAGCTCATTTTCTAATTTTTAGGCTGCGGCGGCGAAGCCGCCGCAGCCTAAAAATTAGAAAATAGCGAGTGCGGAAAGCTGGAAAAAGCTTCTAAAAATGAGTGATAAAAACAATTGTCAATCCCAAATCATCTATACCATAAATAACATCAATCTGTATTTTTCATGGGGATTTCACAAACTTGTAAAGGCGGAGAAATTATAAAGTCTTATTTTTGCAGGGAATTTTATTTTAATTCTTTTCTTCAATTCGTACAATGAAAAAACAAGATACCTGGGGAATTGTAAAGAGGCTGTTCTTTATCGGAATGAAGTTTCGTTCGTGGTTCATCCTTACTTTAATCATCTCCGTGATATTGGCTGTAGTTTCCACTTATCGCCCATATCTTACCATGGAAGTGGTGGATAATGACATCACAAAGCTGAAAGATAAGGCTTTGATGATGAAACATATCTATATTTTGGTGGGATTGGTTTTTGCCGAGACCATTTTAAACTTTTTCCTGGTGTATTTCTCCAATTATATTTCGCAGAACGTAATCAGGGACATCAGAGAAAGATTATATAACAAACTGATTTATTTTAAAACCTCATTTTTCGATAAAACACCGATCGGTCAATTGGTAACAAGAGCTGTGGGTGATGTAGAAACCATTGCTACCGTTTATACAGACGGATTCCTGATGGTTTTCGGAGATGTGTTAAGAATTATTTTTGTGTTGGTAATGATGTTCAGCACAAATGTTCATCTAAGTTATATTACACTGGCAATTTTACCTTTAATGGTGGTTATCACAAGATTTTTCCAGAAAAGACTGAAAACGGCTTTCGGAGATGAAAGAAACTGGACATCCAATCAAAACTCTTTTGTTCAGGAAAGATTAGCAGGAATGCCAATTATTCAGGTGTTCAACAGACAGGAATCTGAGTTTAAGAAATTTGATGATATCAACATCACACTAAAAGCCGCCCTGCTAAGAACGGTTTTCATATTCTCTTTATTTTTCCCTGTGGTGGAATTGATTTCTTCGCTGTTTATCGGATTTATTCTTTTCTACGGAGGATATATTACGATCAGTGCCGGGGTTGTCATTGCATTTATCCAATATATTTCGATGCTGATTCGTCCTTTAAGACAGATTGCAGACCGATTTAACAATATTCAGAGAGGGATTGTTGGGGCAGAAAGAGTGTTGGGATTGATGGATGAAGATAATGCGATGCCAAATACCGGGAAAGTGGAAAAAGATCAGTTCGACGGAAAAATTGAATTCAAAGGAGTTCGTTTCGCGTATGATGATAAACAGGAGGTTTTAAAAGGGATTGATTTTAAAGTAAATCCGGGAGAAACCGTCGCCATTGTAGGAGCAACCGGAGCAGGAAAATCTACGATTATCAGCTTGATTACAAGATTGTACGACATTAATTCAGGAAATATTCTCATTGATGATGTGGATTTAAAAGACTACGAATTGTATAACCTGAGAAGCCACATCGGGGTGGTATTGCAGGACGTTTTTCTTTTCCACGGGAGTATTTTCGAGAATCTTTCCTTTGGTGATGAGAGCATTACTTTAGATAAAATAAAAGCAGGAGCAAAAGAAATTGAAGTCGACCAGTTCATAGAACAGCTTCCCGGCGGTTATGATTATGTGGTAAGTGAAAGAGGTTCGTCGATTTCTTTGGGACAGAGACAGCTTCTGTCATTTTTAAGAGCTTATTTATCAGATCCGAAGATTTTAATTTTAGATGAGGCAACATCTTCCATCGACCACGAAAGTGAAAAATTAATCCAGAGAGCTACGGAAAAAATTACCAAAAACAGGACATCAATAATCATTGCGCACAGACTTTCCACAATTGAAAAAGCGGATAAAATTATCGTCATGGAGCACGGTAAAATTGTAGAAGAAGGAAAACATCTGGAACTTTTGGACAAAAACGGATATTATTCCACACTGTATAAAGCCCAGTTGAGACATGAAGTGGAAATAGAAGAAGAAAGTTCACAATAACATCATTAAAGCATAAAAAAAACGGTTAAAATCGACGTCGATTTTAACCGTTTTTTTATTTGATCATATATTCTTTCTGTAAGATTTCCAAAAATTCCTGTTTGGAAATTCCTTCTTTCGATTGGAAATTAATATTGATTAAACCCTCATCAGTAGTATGTTTGTCCTTTCCGTAAATATGATTCAGTAAGTTTTGAAACTGATATTGTTTTGCTTCCACTTTGTAGATCGTATCATCTTTGCTATTAACGTCAATAAGAACAGGCTCATCTTTATTAATAAACACTTTTTGTTCAATGTGGAGATTGTAATTTTTTCCGTGGTCAATGTATGGATTGATGAAAAATGCCATGACACAAGGAATTGTAATACCAAACAACAGATTCCATATCGCATGATAAAGCATACTGCAGAAAATATTCAATCTCACCCGGATAAAGCTTAAAATAAGACCTCCTGACAACTGAGACGCAACAATTAAAGGTGATAAGGCATAGAACTTCCACGAATCATTCATATAATTATCCAGATGAACCAATCCGAAAACGGAAGATAAAATATACACTAAGAACGGGAAAATTTTATTCCATTTTTCCCGGCTGACCAATTTTGAAAATAAACTGTTATATCTCAGAGAATATCGGAAAATCCATTCTTCCAACACAGGAGCAACGATTACAAACAAAAAAACAGCTTCGTACCAACCCAAATTTTCAAAAGCTTCGGACTGCTTTAAAGTAATCAGTTTTTCAGCGATATAATTTAACGGAAATACAAAGATCAGAAAGAAAATAATCTCAATCATCAATAAATTAAAGATAAATAAAAACTTTTCTTTTACGGAAAGTTTTATCTGCACATCATTTGGCCTTTTAATGAATTGTAATAAATCAACAGTATCGTTCTTTAATCTTAAAAAGTAATTCACGGAAAATTTTTTCCTTATATGTTCTGCTGAAAGGGGTTTTGTTACAACATCAATATCATTTTTTGTTGTTCTTAATAATAGGATGTATTCTTCAAGAAGCGTCTGTGGTAAAGCTTTTGCAAGAGCATTTAATTTTTTTTAAACAAAGTAAATCTAAATAAATTAAGAATATGTTGCGAAATTGATTCTTTATTTTAAATAAAATTACAAAAATGTTAACCAAATGTTGTGTTTGTATTAATAAATTTATTAACTTTAATCAGAATTTGAACACCACCCCTGTAAAATGGTAGGGTGTTTGATATAAAAAGGTAATTTTAATTAAATCCCAAAAATATAGATGAAGAATATCCAAGATGAATTTCAGGTTTTTAAAGACGAACTGAGAAAATTAAATATCGAAGTACAAAAAGTGGTGAAAGTAGGAAATGGCAGTATGGATTTCCACGAAGTTTTTTACAAGTCGCCAAGGTATGAAGATGTGAAGAGTGTGTATGTTCAGCGACATAATCTGGACAATATTCTGGCAAAATTTAAGCAAGCCTATCATTAAAAATAAAGCGTGCGGCTCAGGTTTCCTGAGCCGCACGCTTCTTTATGCTGTAACACAATTAATCCCGATCCAATGTTGAGGTTTTCTTTGTGTCTTTCATTTGTACATACACCACAAATGAAAATAAAATACAAATTGTAATATACCAGTAAAAATAATGTTCTACATGCTCCTGCTTAAACCAAAGAGCAATGTACTCTGCAGTTCCGCCGAAAATGGCAACCGTTAATGCATAAGGCAATCCTACTCCCAAAGCTCTTACTTCTGAAGGAAAAAGTTCAGCTTTTACCACTGCATTAATTGAGGTGTAACCACTCACAATAATCAATGCCGACATGATCAGAAAAAATGCGCCCCACATAGAAGTGGTTGTACTTAAAGCATTAAGCAATGGATAAGTGAAAACCGTTCCCAGAATTCCAAAGCATAACAATAAAGGTCTTCTTCCTATTTTATCCGACAAGGCTCCGAAAACAGGCTGAAGACAGGCGAAAATAAACAACGATATAAAAGAAATCAGTGTAGATTCCTCTTTGGTGAGGTGAACCGTATTCACCAGAAATTTCTGCATGTAGGTGGTGTACGTATAGAATGCCAACGTTCCGCCCAATGTTAATCCGACTACAGTTATTAATGCTTTCGGATGTTTCAGTAATTCTTTTATGGTTCCTTTTTTCTTTTCGCCCACATCTTTTTTGTTTTTAAAAGCTTCAGTTTCATGAAGATTTGATCTCAGATACAATGCAATAACAGATAGTAAAGCCCCGATTACAAAAGGAATTCTCCATCCCCAATCTTCAAGCTGGGCTTCTGTTAATAATAATTTTTGTAGAATTAATTGAATTCCCAACGCAATCAATTGTCCGCCAATCAACGTGACATACTGAAAACTTGAGTAAAATCCTCTTCGGTCTGAAGTGGCCATTTCGCTGAGGTAGGTTGCCGATACTCCGTATTCCCCGCCAACACTTAATCCCTGGAGCAATCTGGCCATCAACAATAATAATGGGGCTAAAACACCGATTGTCTGATAAGTCGGGGTTAAAGCGATCAGTAAAGATCCAAAAGACATTAATAAAACCGAAAAAGTCATTGCTTTTTTTCTTCCGACTCTGTCGGCAATGCTTCCGAAAAGCCATCCTCCTACAGGTCGCATCAGGAAACCGACTGCAAAGATTCCGGCAGTGTTTAGGAGCTGCGCCGTCATATCAGAATCCGGAAAAAAAGAGTTGGAGAAATAAATGGCAAACGCAGCATACGCATACCAGTCGTACCATTCTACCAGATTTCCGATCGATCCGCCTACAATCGCTTTGATTCTTTGGGCAGTGGTGATTTGTGATGAATTCATGGGGAAAAGATATAAATTTTTGAAATAATGAAATAATTCAAATTTCCAACATTAAAAAAATAAAAACCGCTCTCAAAAAGAACGGTCTCAAAACTATGTAGATAGATGTTAAACTCAAAAAATTCTCCAACCCTAAAACTCTCCGACTAAAACCTGTATCCCAAAGACAGCCCGCTTCGGAAACCAAGCCAGGGTCCGTCAATATTCACTTTTGCTCCATTTGCGTTCGTTTCTACCGTGTAATTTACATACGGAATATCGAGATCTTCAATTTCCTTTTTCAGCTGTGCCTGCATATCGGGTGTTAAAACGACGTCGCTGGTCATGGTAAAGTCGCCCTGTCCTTTTCCGTAGTGGGCGCCTGCAATCCAGAAATCAAGAACAAGATTGCGGCTTGATGTCAGGAAAAACTGTACTCCGACCATTACTCCGCCACTGTTTCCGTGGGCGCTGCCGTTTCCTTTCAAAGGAATTTGGTAGGTCGTTCCGCTGAAGGTATAATCATAATAAAAATCAAAAGTATTGGATGTAATTTTCGAATAGCGGTAATAAGGAGCAATATAAAACCCCTTTCCATAGCCTGCACCGAGATAGAAACGCGGTTCGATGGTGAAATTAAAAGACTTTACTTCAAGATTCTGAAACCTTTTTTCATCTTCATCACCTAAAAAAGAATTAATAAAAGGAACCTTTCCTTCGGGCATTGTACCGAATCCCATATTTACCGAAAACCAGTTGGTAAATGCTCTTTCATACGAAAGATTGATATTTCTGAATACATAAGCGGTGACATTCGTTTTAATGATGTTCATTTTCTCCGAAGATTCGGCGCTGGCTGTTTCCTGTGCAGATATTCCTGAAAAAATAAAGCACGGAAGTAAAAGAAGATATTTTTTCATGATGGTATATTTTAAGATGTGATGGTATTGAACTGACAGCAAAAAACGGGCAAAAATTTTATGGATAATAAATTTAATTTTAATTATGATTAAAAATTAATGTTTAATAAACAAAAAAGAATCCGCACAGAATATTTCCGTGCGGACTCATCGTTAACAATTAAAATGTAATTTCTATTTCTTGATAAATTTCGATGCTTCCGGTTTTTTATTATCCTTACCTGAAACCTCAATAAAATAAGAAGCAGCAGGGAGATCAGAAACCTGTACTTTTCCTGAGTTAATATCAGATGTTTTCACCAATTTTCCATCTAAACTGTAAATTTTTGCTGTTGAATAATTGTCTGAATGACCTTTAAATTCAATAAAGTCCTGAGCAGGATTCGGATAGATTTTTAAACCTTCTTTTTTAATGATGGTAT
This sequence comes from Chryseobacterium arachidis, assembly GCF_900129245.1. Lineage (GTDB taxonomy): Bacteria > Bacteroidota > Bacteroidia > Flavobacteriales > Weeksellaceae > Chryseobacterium > Chryseobacterium arachidis. Next base: position 369,692 of record NZ_FQUT01000003.1, on the reverse strand, counting down.
TGTCATGTGCAGCAAGAAAGGTTTCGCTTAAAGCCTGAGCTCCTGTTGTAGTCTGGTTGATGTTAAGAACCTGTGAATTAAGGTTTGCACTTGTATAAGAAAGCAAAGGATACTTTTGGCTGCCATTATAATAAAAGTAGGCTGTATTGGTAAGAGTTGCCAAAGGAATTCCATTGATTATTAAATAAAAAGTTTGAACAGATTTTACCCTTAATACATTGGTATATGTTTTCGCACCAATAATTAAAGTCCCACTCGCATCTGCTAAAATATTAATTGTTCCGGTAAAATTTCCGTTGGCAATAGATGATGTAAACGTTCCGGAGGCAGTATCGTTAGTGGTCGTTCCAAGAACTGTAGGATAGGCAATATAAGTTCCGTTATCGGTAGAGAAATTCAGAGTTGCATCAGGAGTAACGAGCCCTGTGATTTCCAATAGGCTAGCCGATTGCTTAAAGAAAATTGTGTTTCCACTCCCGACCATTTTTAACGTAGATCCAGGATATGTTGAAATTTCACTGGAAGTTGGTGTAGAATAGGTTGTGGGAGAAGCCGCTCCTTGTGTTACAGAAGGGTTATTAAATGTTGCGCCACTACCGGTCGCAGAATTATCTATCGTTCCGTTTACGGTGAAATAGTTAGGCGAATCTCCCGCAGTTGGATCATTAAATGCTTTCGTAATAGTTTGTGCCGACAAAATACCAGAAGCTGCCAGCAAAAAGAATAAAGTTTGTTTCATAGCTTAAATTTTCATTAAAGTTAAATAAAATAAATAATATTTAGATTTTAAAAATGTTAATTATCTTGTTGGAATTGAATGTAATATATTGTAGATCTTTGTTTTTTAGAAATGTTTTTAAATTGTTTTTGTACAGAATTTGTGTGAATTTTACTTTTTGTGAAAATATATCTTTTCTATGAAAAAGATCAGGTGTTTTTTACAGTTAATTCGTGGATTGGTTAAGGCTGAAAATTTATTTTAAAATAAAAACCGCTCAAAGATTGAACGGTTTTCTGTACGTTAATATTTTTGCTAAAGGTTGGATGATAGAAGTTTAAAGTATGAAGAATTGTATGCTTCAGGATGACTTCCGGTTCCATCTTCCAACTCTCTTAATTTTGACTAATCAGCATTTTTCGGTAAGAATAAATATCTTCAATGGTAACGACAGTCATTTCTCTTTTCTCTGCGAAATCTGCAATTTCGGGAAGTCTTGCCATCGTTCCGTCTTCGTTGGTGAGTTCACAAAGTACAGCATCGTTGCCAAGATTTGCCAGTTTTATCAGATCTACGCTTCCTTCCGTATGTCCGCGTCTTTCAAAAACACCATTTTCCCTTGCAATTAAAGGAAAAACGTGTCCCGGACTTGCAATGTGATTGGCTTCTGCATGTTCAGCAATTGCCGTTCGGATGGTTGTTACACGGTCTTTCGCTGAAACTCCGGATTCTACACCTTCTTTTGCTTCAATCGAAATCGTAAATGCAGTTTGATTTTTAGAATTGTTGGCTTCCACCATCGGGCGAAGATTAAGATGTCTGCTTTTCTCTTCAGAAATACATAAGCAGACAATTCCACTGCATTCGCGGATTAGAAGTGCCATGTCTTTTTCTGTGATGGTAGAGGCGGGAAAGATGATGTCGCCTTCGTTTTCACGGTTTTCATCATCTACTAAAAGGATTCCTTTGCCTTGTTGTAATTTCAGAAGTGCTTTTTCTACACGTTCTTTCGGAGTTGCTCCGAATTTTTCTAATAATTTTTCCATGTTATTTTACTTTTGAAAGTTAAAATACACTTCGGTACATGGAAATGAAACACAATACAATGAGTCCATCGAAATAGCCTCACTGATTGTTCCATTTTCTTCTCCCATCCAGACTTTAACTGTCGGTTTTGGAATTTCACCAAATCAGTCCTCTCAAAAAGAAAGGAGTCGCGGACTGTAACCGCCGGTAGGGAATTTCACCCTGCCCCGAAGAAAACTTATTCTAAGTTTTACTGTATGTTCTGTTTAAATTTTTAATTCATTAATTTTTTGTTTAACGCACAGGCTGCTAATTTCGGAATTATTATTTATTTTTCTAAAGATTTTTTCCATGGATTTTCCTTTTGCCAGTTCATCAATCAGTTATGCTTTTTCAATATAATATGGATAAACTCCCGCAAAAGACATCTTATAGACTCTTTCGTTGTTTTTCATGAGTAAAGATTTAATAGCTAAAGATAAAAAAACGCTCTGAAAATCAGAGCGGTATTTCTTAAGAGATCTTTGCCATAGAGTGTTGTTCTTCCAGTTCTTTCATCAGTTTCAAAAGCTCTTTTTTCTTGTAAAAATATTTTCTGTGGAGAAAGTAAGGAAGATAATTGATAGCCTTCATCAGAAGCTGAAGGTTGCGTTCCATATATTCGTTATTGTTAAAATAAAGATGCTCTTTTTCCGTATAGAATTTCAGGTCCTTTATATCTTCTTCATTCATTTCTTTAACAAGCATCTCATTCTGATAAAAAACGGTAATCTGGTATTTTAATTTTTCCTCAAGAGGTTTAAGATCGCTAAAGTTTTTTCTGATCTGTTCGAAAGGGGTCTTCGTATTCAGGAACGCCGTTGCATTCATTAAATCGATATACAGTTTGTATTGATTATCATATTCAGCATCGTATTCTCCAAAGCTTTTGTAAAGCTGTATAAAGTCAGTTTTTTTCTGTTGCTCTTCTGCTTTCTTTGCAAAATAATTGTAAATAATGGCGTCATTCTGATGGATCTTTTCCTTAGTTTCTTCAATTGCTTTCTGGACAGTAGGAATTAAATTTTTTGCTTCAGCCTGTTTGTATTTTTTACCATCATAATCAAAAGTTTTAATGTTGTATTCCTTTTGGGAAATCGCCTCTACGGTTTTTAGATCATTTTCAAGAGCAATTAATGTATATACCCATTCCACTTTTTCCTTGCTGAAAAGCTCATCGAAAGAAATTTCGTTGGTTAATTCACTTTCTTTTACGGTGAAATCCGGGTTTTTGTTGTCATAATAAGCATTGAAAATTTTATCGAATGAATCTTTCTGATATTGTTTTTCGAATTCAGACTGAAATTCCTCAAATTCCAGATCTGTTTTTTGTTTCTGGTATTGTACTCCTGAAAAAAGCTTTGAAGTGATCTGTTCTTCTGTTTTCTGAAAGTTTTTGAAAATATTTTTTGCAGGCAGATTATCCTGTTCTTTTACAATATTTAAAGCTCTGAGTTTGGTGATTCTCTCTTGCTGGGAAGGGTGGGAGGCCCACTGGTTTTCAATATTGAGTTTTGATTTATTAAATAATCCCGATTCCGAAAGCTGAATGTTGGGAAGTCCGTTTTTGGATTCCACTTCACTCTGTTCGGCAAGAAAATTCATGACAAAAAACTGTTCGCGGTAGATGTTTTTACTCGATTCGTTTTTAGAATATCTTTTATCATAAAAGCTTAAAACATTCTGATAGGAATTGTCGGCAAGTTCCAGCCTTAAAAGCGATTCTTCCAATGCCAGTGAACCTGCAATATTAGCAGCTACTTCATCCGCATGAAACTCCATTTCTCTGGAAAGTGCCATGTGACGGATATTGACAAAATTATACATCTTTACCAAAACCCACTTGATTTTTCCGGTAAAGAAAAATGCGAGGGCTGCAAATATGGAAAAATAGCCGCTTACACTCGCAAACTTTTCTACCGAATTACGGTAAGATTCATCATCGTTTACCAGGTTGAAAATGATCTGATTAACATTGTAGACATAACTTCCCACTTTCATGGAACGTTGGGAAAAGTGCCCGAATTCGTGGGAAAGAATGGCTTTCAGCTCCTGTTTTGTCGTGGTATTGATCAGTCCCATTCCAATCGTCAGATTTTTCTGAATGGGTAAGAACATGCTCCAGAAACTTGAATCATAAAAAACGCTTGCATTCACATCATAGGAAAGATAAACTTTTTTGGGAGCATTGGTTCCTGCTTCCTGTACGATTTCATCGATCATTCTGAAAAGTTCAGGCTCGTCATTTCTTCTGATTTCGGTAAGGTCACTTCTGTCGTTGATGTGTTTTTTAAATAAAAACTTAATAATAAAAAAGAATACGAAAAGCCCGGTTCCCGCCAAACCTGCCCCTAAAATAAGGGTAATAAACATTGGTTTAGCGGCGATAATAGCAATTCCACCAGCGATGCATCCAAGCGCCAAAGCTATTGTAAATAAAAATAAAAGGATATAAACGAAAACGAAAATGGCAATAGACAATACAGCCGCTTTGGTTTTCTTCTGAAAATCCTGAGAAACTTGAATATACATGGAAATAATTTTTTACAATAATACGTACAACGGATCAATAGAGCAAAAAAAATTCCTGAAATTGAGTTACTTTATTCTGCCTTAAAGTAATTAATATCAAGCAGTCCCTGTTTAAATTGTAGGCGGATTGTATTTATTTTTTTCAATTTTGAAGCATCTTTTATAAAAAAACAAAATAGTAACGGGATTTAAGAAGGTAGAAATTTTTAAACAGGTTTTATTTAAAATAAAGATTCTCCATTCAGATCCGTAGTTAATACTTCGCTCATATAGTCAAAAAAAGGACGCATGGCTAATAAGGTGAGAACAGCCTCTTTCTGAAAATCATCGGAGAGAACTTCCTTATCTGTAAATTTTCTCATGACTACATATTGTTTTTTTCTGATGAGGTGTATAGCGGGATGATCTTTATCAAAACCTCTGGGAGCAGTTTTTACGGCATCGCCTTTAATTTCTCCAAAATATTTTATGAATGTATCGTCTGAAGTGATCTTTTCAATTTCTGTAGTACTGATTTCAAACTCTTTACGGATGCGGAGCAGATCTTTAGCATCCGGACCCCAGAATCCGCCTCCCACAAAACTGTTGCCGGGCTCCAGATGAATATAATATCCACCTCTCAACATAGGTTTCGAACGGGAATATCCAACTCCGAAATTAGTCTTGTACGGAGTCTGATCTTTGGAAAAGCGAACATCTCTGTAAATTCTGAAAATATGGATTCCTTTTAAATTATCATATTCCTGAAGTTCAGTATAAATCTTATGAAACAATGTTTTGTTTTCTTTTACCACCGAATCATAATCTGCTTTGTGCTGGGCAAACCATTCACGATTATTGTTTTTCTCTAACTGTTTAAGGAATTCAAAGGCTTTTTTCATTGGTGGTCTTTTAGCAACTGGTGATGTTTTTATTGAGTATTATTTTTTACAATTCTAATTGATAATCTCAGCATCGGGATTTTCACGCAGTTTTGCAATTCTTTCTTTCCAGTTTTGAAGTTCTTCATCAGTTAGTTTTATCCATTCTTTTACTTCGCCGACAACTTTCAGAGGTTCTGAACTTCGGTAAGATCTGGTAGGATTCCCTGGAAATTTTTTATCAGTGACATTTGGATCATTTTCAAAACTTCCTAAAGGTTCTACAATGTAAATACGTTCATCACCATCACCTTTTGCTAATGCTGCAGCCAATCCGGCTCCATTTTGCAATGCTGTAAAATAGATATGATTCATGGTGATCTCAGAATAATAATTCGATTTGAATCCGGCGGTAAGTAAATCTCCTATTTTCAGATCGGCTTTTGTTCCGTGATAGAATGGGCCGTTGTCCAGAATGTTTTCGTCTTTTTTGTTTTCCATTGTGTGAAGTGTTTTTTGAGGTTGGAAGAACCTATAAATTTAGGAATTTGTTTTTGAATAGGAAAAATAAAAGTCTTATTTCATGGCTGGCTTAAGTCTAGGCAATTACTGTTACATCTGTATCGTGTGCCATTTCATTATTAAACTTCCATCTCCTTTTCTGTCTGATATTTCAAGAAATTGAAATTTATTTTTAGAAATTTTTTTATATAATTTATGAAAATCTTCAAAGGCTTTATATTTGCCGTTATTATAATAAAAAGTAAATACTCCGACAGATTTCCATTGGCTATTCTTCAAAGTCCAAATCCGGATTGCTTTAAAATTACTGGTGCATGATGAATTATATTCTGCAATTTCATTTCCGCCATTTTCGTCAATATCTCCGATGCTGAAAATACTTTCTGTATGACAACAATTTGATTCAGTTTGTATCCTTGGAATTTTATTATTGGTAAAATAATAGGACTGTCCTTCTTCACACCAATTCAAACCGGGCAAAATGAAAACTGAATCATTTTTTTTATCGCCATCCAAATCACCTAAATTTTTAAAATCTTTGATGAAATTTATATCTCCTTCGACAGGATATTCATAAAATAAGTCTTTTTTAATTATATTCGGAAGACATTTTTTTTGAATATCTTTAGATTCGTATCGAGAAATATCTAATTTGAATTTTCCTTTAAGGACTGAGTCGTTTATATATTGAATATCATTAGATAATACGGAGTCTTCAGATTTATTAATTTTAAAATTCTCAATTTTATCTTCACAAGAAAGTGCTTTTTGAAAATTTGCTTTAATAGCCATTTTTCCGTTGTTTTTTTCCTTCTTATTTGTACAAGCAAATAATCCCAAAAGTATAATTAAAAAGATAATATTTCTCATAATAAGATGTTGTGATGTGTTTTAAAATTCTTTTTTTTTACCTAACCTAACTGAAAATGTAAATTTTAAAAAACTTCTGGATTATTGGTTTAAACTTTTTTAATCTTTGAAATATAGAAATCAAGAACATTCTAAAACATTATTTTGTTGATCTCAGAATTAATTCTTTCGATGATCCACTGTTTGTCTTCAAGAGATAAATCATTCAAAAGATTGTCATTATTTTCATTAAAATCTGTGATGACATCTTCTAAAAATTCTTTTTTTATTTCTGAAACTCGTGTCTCGTTGTTCATATCCAATGTGCCAATTTTAGAAATTGCACTTTTCAGCCTGTTTTGAGTGACATAGTTTCTCAGTTCATCTACAATAAAAGATAATTCTTCTGTTTTAGAGGAAATATTAGGAATGAATGACCATTTTTCAGCCTCGTGGAATTTCTCTTCTTCATCAAATTCAGGATTTTTCAATTTAATAATTGGTCTTGTAAAAAGTTTGTTATCTGTCTGATTAAAAGGTTTTATCACCACTCCTTCAATTAAATTATTCTGTAATTCCGGAAGGTTGAATTCTTTAGGAATAGAGGAGTTGATTCTAATATTAAAATTCATCGCTTCATTGAATTTTCCGATCAATAATGGCTGTGCATGAAAAATTCCAAACTCATTAAAATAAGCCACTGAACTTTCATAATCTAAATAATATTTAGAACCTGAACCATCGGTTTCAATAGCAATATCAAAAGCGCAAAATTCAATATTGGGCGTATAATAAACTCCTGTCTGGATGGCATGTAAATCTTTTACAGGTTCTACTTCAGGATGAGGATATTTTCCTCCAAACAATTCCCCGTAAATAATATATTTTTCTGCGGTTATTTCGTGGCTTAATTTTTCGAAAAGACGTAGAATGTTATTCTCTAATTTGCTTGCAACCAATTGAAAACCAAAAAAATCGTCTGTCCAGTTGAGGTATTCTTTTCTTTTGGCAAATTTAAGATTGCTGTTTTCATAGACAAAGCTGAAGTTGGCGCCGTGAACTTTTTCTGTAACCACCCATTTCAGTTTTTCCATTTTCGAAAAATCACTTTCGCTAAGACCTAATTTTTTTAAGTTGTTGGGCATTTTTTCGTACCCTGAAAATTCATTCATTGTTTTGTTTTAATTGTGTAATACTTCTTTGGATTAATATGTTGAGATTTTGAAAGTTAATGTCAAAAATAAAAACAAATGAATCAAAATGAAATATTTTATTTACGGTTTTATAATGGAACGGCATCTATTCCTTGTAATTTAAGATTTTCATATACTTTGGGATCATTACTGAAAAGCGTCATTTTCTTTAAGTTCGGAAAATGTTTGATATCATCGTAAACTTCAATATTAAAAGAATCGTCTTCGCCATCCCAATAAGGTGTGATGTTCATGTAAATGTCATTTCCACCGTCTTGGTATATTTGAGTGATCTCTGTGGCAAATTTTTTATCAATTTTTAATTCTTTGAAATATTCTATTGCTTCAGGAATCGCTTTATATCCTTCTTTTTCAACATCTATTTCTCTTTCTTTGTAAGAATCTACAAACTCAAAAATATCGAACTTAGGTTGTATAAGCTCTTTGATGTACATTAATTCTTCAATAATAGCCAATTTAAAATTGAAGTCTGTAAATTCAATTTTTTCTCCTTTCATATAAAAATTCTGATTTAATCAATTTATTTTACTCATACATTCTACCCATTTCTAATAAATCGCCTAAAGTTCGCCAACTTACTTCAAATTCCTGATTATCATCTCTTACGTGATCCATAAAACATCTCATTCCACAATCTAAAATAGAACTTGGATCAAAATTATACCATCTGTTTCCTGTTTCAGAATCAATTCCAAAATATCTTCCTTCATCTTCCAATTGTTTACCTTTCATTTTGTGCAATTCAGCAATCTGAAACTTCAGAACGGCAACTGAATAATAGAATTCACCGATATCTGAAACTCTGGTTTTATCTGTTGAAGAGTTTGTTTTTGAATTCATAAATGTATTTTCATCAGGTTCGTCTTTGATTTTTAACCATTCAACATTAAATTTTTTTGGTTTGGAAGTACATGCATCCTGTAAAAGTTTTAATAATAATTCGGCGGTTAAAATTTGTTCTCTTTCCTGCTCAGCCAGCTTGAGTAAAGCCAAGAGATAAGTTTCCAAATCTCTATTTTTTAGGCTTCCAAGATTAATATTATTGTCAAATTCTTGATACGTCATATTTTAATCAAATGTATTGGTAATTATGCACTTCATTTCAGGAGATTAATCCATAAAAATATCTAAATAATCCTGTAGAATAGTATCATTTCCTATTATCTCGATGGTGAATTCCTTAATTTTTTGGATCAGCTTAGATTCGTTGGTATTTTCGTCTATATCTATCAAACGCAATGAAATTTGCGATTCGTCATCTTGTAGATTGATTTTTATTGATCTTCCGTCAAGAATGGTTATTCTGGTGGGAACAGACGGGTTTCTGTAACACTCTTTTATAAGATTTGTGATCTCAAAAAGCTTTTCTGTTTCCAGAATTTTTCCACTCCAGACTTTGCCATTGTGATCTCGGAAATACTCGGATTTAGATGCGATCACTAAAAGAGCATAAAAATCTTCATTTCTTTTGATTTCTACATCAAATTGCCCATCAATAGTATGTATTTTAACCTTGATCATTTGGTTTTATAAGCTTCAATTTTTTCTGATAATCTTTTGGCTAAATAATCATTTCCGTCTTTTAAATATTCAAGAATAATTTTTGCTTCTTCGAGGTATTTTTCTTTTTTCGATTCGTTCCAATAATAGGGTGGTGCATATAAATTACAGATTCTGTCTGCCATTTTAACTGCCCAGACTTCCTTTGGCTGTGCTTTTATCCGTTCTAAGCTATCGATCATCTGATGCTTTTTTTCAAGGTTTGTGTTTTTTGTGAGTGCAAGAACACCCTCCTTTACTTCTTGGCCATATTCCTTTTCAAGATTTTCGATACTAAAATCTGTATCTTCTATGATATCGTGTAGAAATGCACATTTTACGGCAAGATCGAAGTTAAAATCTGAAGTGTTTTTAGTTGCATTCATGATTTCAAATACAACGCTGCCGATGTGGTTGATGTATTCTATTTTTTGATCTTTATTTTGTCCACCGTAGGTTTGTCCGTTATGCAAAATGCTTACTTTTTGCCATATATTCTGTAAGTCGTCGATTGTAAAATTGTTGTTCATTTTTTTGTGATTTTATTAACAGTTATCTATTTGAATTTTCAGCCAGTCTTCTAATTCTTTGAATTTTTCAACGGAAATGTAATCTTTACAGTTCCTGAATTTATTTAATAAATCTTCATAATCTTCCTGATCATAATAAACATTTAGATTTTCACCATTTTCCATTAATTCGTTATTGAATAATATTAATTCATTTATTTTTTCAATATAAAAATCAGCAATAATTTCCGGAGATGAAGCATAATCTAAAATAAGATAATTATCGAACTCATCGAATTTGCCCTTATCTTTGAAGTATAAAACACCGTCTTTAATTTCATATTTATCAATATTATCGCAATAATCTACACAAAATAAAGCATCTTCTAAATAGGCAGACAGAGTGCTCATAAAATCCACATAATCATAACGATTGGGACCATGTTTGCTTTGACCTCTTACTTGTACGTATATTCCGGGTGTTTTAAAATCGATTACTTTCTGATCATAATACATGGCATATCTTTCTACAATTCCGTCATTAGAAATTGTCATAAATGTATGATCAAAAATTCCCATTTCGCCTAAACTCGTAATACCAACAGGGTATTTTTCTAAAAATGCTGCTTCTTTTTCTTTTTTTATTTTCAAAATAGCTCCACCCAAAATTATTCTAGGTTTTAGCTGTGTGACTCCATGTAAATCTCCCATTTTTTGATTTTAGATTAATAAAGTTGAACAATAAAGATTCTGTCCGGTATTTAGAAACTTAGATTCTATCCAAATATTTTTCTCTCATCAAATCAAGTATTGGGCTAAATAGATTAATATCTTCTGTTGCAGCTTTCCAAGTGTAATCTATATTTTTATTTTTTAAAATGAAACCGAATTTCCAAAGAGAGCTATCTAAAATGATTACATTTTCTTCGTTTATATTTTCGGGCAGCTGGATTTTTTCCAATTGTGACAAATGTTCTTTCAGCAAGGCGGATTCTGTTTTGGAAAGAATGTTTTCTTCGGTGATTATTCGCAGTCTGTCCAGATTAAAAATTCCGTTATCCCATCGTGTGAAATCATATTCTGTATCCCATTGTCTAAATCTTGAATAAACAATCCCCTCAGAGTTTTCAACTAAAATTATTTTATAGGGAAATCCACTCATTGATGGTAATTCAGATAAATAAGCAATGATGTTTTCTCCGTTTTTTAGAGCGAAATTTTCTATTTCAATTTTAGCCTCACTCATCAGTGCTTCTATTCTGTTTGAAAATCTTTCCATTTTTATTAAACATTTTTTATGGGAGTTTCCAATTAAATTTTGTCATTTTATTCGTCAGTTTCTGATCCACAATTTCGATGCTCAATTCTCCGTTTTCTTTTGTTAAAATAATCATACAGCCTTTTTCTAAAATCCCACTTTCATTAAATTCCAGCTCTTTTATTTTGATGGCTTGTGTGATGCCGTTGAAATCTGTTTCTTCTTTAAAAGGCTCTCCCGTATGTCCGTAAAAATGATAATGAAAAATGACATTATCGAGCACTTCCCGGATTTCTGCCATTCCGTATCCTCTTTGGCTGCTGTCGTCTTTATCGTGGGTGATTAAAACATCAAAAGTATTTTTTGTTTTCAGCAATTTCCTGATTTCCTTTCTTTCATAATCCTGAATAAATCGTTTCTCCGATCTTCCTTTTCGATCTCCGATTCTGCCGATACCCACAAAATTTAAAACCTCATCTTCCGTTTCTAGTTTTTGTTCCAAACCAGATCTGCATACAAAAACTCTTTCATAAACATCAATAGGAAATATACTTTTATCTAAGTTTTCTTTTTCCAGAGCATCTAAAAAATCGTGGTCTTCATGATTTCCGCGAACACAAATCATATTGATATTGAGTTCATCTAAAAATGCCTTGATATCTTGATCGACTTTGGTAAAATCGTCATGAAATCCCAATTCATCCCTGTCGTATTGTGCGTGCTTTATCGTTGCTTTGTCTAGGTTTTCTATAAAAGGATATGCTCCCATATCTCCGCATTGCAGGATGAAATCAATTTTATTCCCTGTTTCTTTTTGATATAGATCGACAAGTTTGAAAGGTAATAGAATTTTTCCGTGGATGTCAGAAAAAAGAGCGATTTTCATGGTTTGTGTTTTTTTGTTCTGAATTTAGCTTATCAGATTTGAAATTAATAAAATAAGTTGATTAACAAAGATAATTGAAAAACATTTAAAGTAAAAGATAGATTTTAACAGCTTTAGAATTCTTTAGAAACAAAATCCCGAACCTGAAGTCCGGGATTTTAAAACTATTGTTTAATGCTTTTTAGAAAAGTTTGCATATATGTATCTAAATCCTGTGCTGTTGCTGTACTTCTTAGTACTTTGTTACAAATCATCAATATCAGATCAGGATTTGTAGGATGATTTAGAATATAGATTTTAAACTGGCCTACATCTTTATATAATTTTCCGTCTTGTCTGCCGGTATTGTATAAACCAGACTCAAAAGAATAGCCTTTCATTTTACCAAATTCTGCTTTTTGATATAAGGTCATCAAATCAATAGATTTTACTGATTTATTGGTGTAATAATCCACGTTTTGGATATGTTCATCACGGAAAAGATCACAGATGTCATACCAAGGTAGTTCATATTTTTTAAAATCATATTCATGAATTTTTTTTACTTTATCGTTATTAGAATCATAAGCAACTTTATGAATAAAATCTTTAGCTACTTCATCAACTGTTAAGCCAGGATGTGAACTTTTTTCAAAAGCATAAACAAGATAAGTAACTTGATTACGATTCATTTGATAACCCACTTCGGTGCGGGGATCCGCTGTACTACCTGTTTGGTCTGTGTCGATATCTTCTTTTATATTGGTTTTGTCAATAGTTAAATCAAGATAAGGAAGATAAAGATTTTTTGTTTCCCAAATAGGAACATTGAAAGAGATAGGCTCTAATAACTGAACTTTTTGCCCATATTGCTGATAACCTGTTTCTTCCTTAACCCAAAGTCCGATTTCTACTTTTATGCTTTTTTGGTTTTCCGATCCATTGGCTCCATCCAAAACCCATTGAAGTGTATTTCCTTTAGTGTAAAAATCATTTCCTTCAAAAACACTGAATTTCTTTGTAGCGGGTGTGTTTTTAAGAAAATCTTCCATAGCAGTATAGCCGTCTTTTTGCATACCCCAATGGGTGATGTAGGTATTGGTATTATCCGCAAACTGAACATACAAATGCGAAAAACCAGAATAAGGAATTACATTTTTTGGTTTTTTGAAGCTAACCTGTAAAGTTGCCAAGTCTTTTTTTGAAATAGTTGCACCGGATTTTACTTCTTTCCCATTAATAAATGCCGAAAGCTGTGCCTTACCAAAACTGAAAAAAAGTAATGATAAGAATAAAAATAAACGAGTAATTTTCATGATATAATTTAAGAATTCAATTGTTGTTAGTTTTTATAAAGATTTGCCAAATATAGGTTTTATCTTATGAAAGTGCAAATACGGAAGAATACGAAATCCTTTAAATACAGTGAGTTTTGAAGTATTTTTATTCAAGTGTGAACCGTAAAGTCTGCAGGTATGTTGTCAGCCAATATAATTTTTAAGTATAGCTTCTTCATTCATTTTCAGTTTGATAAGATCTTTTATTTGATAAGCTTCATCCGTAAGATCGACTTTTCTTGCCAAATCAATGATATTATCATTTTCCTGATTCCATTTGAATAATGTGGTATAGATTTCTGCAAACGATTCCTTTTTATGGACTGCAATATCATTAACTTTTATTCTAAGTAATGCAAAAAATACGTCCAGATAATATTTGAGCTCTTCTTTATCGGAAACTGTTTTTATTTCCTGATATAATTCTTTAAAAGTGATGTCTAAATTTTTTAAGCCCTGATAAGCGAAATGAACAGTACCTGTTCCTGTAGAAGATGTTTCCCAGTCTCTGTCAAAAAGAACTTTCTTAAAATATTCTCGTCCTTCTTCTCCACAAAGCGAAAAACTAAGTATTATTCCGGCATTGCAGTCTGTGGAAGCAAATTCACTTCCCAATTCATAAAGCTTTTCAAGGATTAAAGTTCTGTCTTTTAGTTTGCAGACCAAAGCAGGAATAAATTCAGGAAATAAGCCCTGTCCATAGCATTTTTCAATTTCTGTTTCAATCTCTTTTTGGTATTCGGTACAGTCAAAATGTAACAATCCCAAAATGGCAGATCTTGAAAGATAGTAATCGTTTTTTTCCTGATTTCCAAATGTATAATCAGCCAGGATTGGCTTTACAGGTTCATATTTTAAATGTCCTAAGACTTCCAAAATTTCATAATTGGTATCTTCCATTAATTTGTTTTGGCGGATAGAGCTCTTAAAAAGCTTTTCTGCAAGAGAAAGATCTCCAAATGCTTTAAAAACAGGGAGTAAATAGGTGTAATGAAAATCAAAAGGATCAATCAGACATTGTTTTAGAATTTCGTCGGCATCAGTTTTGCCGCCGCATTGTAGAATAGAGTAGACCAAGGAAAAAATGACAGTCGATTCCCTTTCGGAATGGTCAAGTTTTAAATATTCAATGAGTTCGGATGTGGTTTTCAGCATTTGGTTTTTGTTTGATTTTAATTGATGGTTTTTAGTATTTCAATATATACTATTCTTAAATTTCAAGAGGAAAACTGTTTTTTATTATTGAAATCGCCAAATCTTCTTTGTTGAAAATAGTTGAATACCAAAATCCTTTTCCCCACGTTCCTTTTCCTACAAACTTATCCGGATATTCAAAGCTTAAAAGGGTTGCCGTTCGACTTTTTAATCTTGCAATTTTTTGATTAATTGATGTGACATCTGAGAATACCAACATCTCGACTTTTGATTCACTGATGTTCAGCATTGCAATGTCAGGTCCATCAATAATTCTGTCTCCGTTCTGTCGGCAGAGTTTTTCGATATCAAGCCTTAATTGGTTCATTGACTTTTCATCTAATAAAAGCCGATCATTTCGCGAATCTCTATTGACATATTCCGTGGGTAATTCACGAGATGGGTTACAGTTGATATAGTTTATATTCTGCTTTTGTAATTCGGCATAGGTATCAAGAAGCTTTTGCCAATTGCCATTTCTATCCCATACAGGATATTCGTTGAATGTTGTCCAGATAATATGAAATAGCTGTTTCTTACTCATGGCTTATCAGTCAGATTTAATGTTTTGGCTTTCAACTAAATTAACAATTGCTTTTATGGAGGGAATTTTGGGAACAAATTATTTACATAAAAACAGTGAGCTGCAATAATTAACTTAAAAGTTCAACTATTTCTTGGTTTTCTCTTGCTTTTGCTAATGTTAAGGCTGTGTGTCCTTCAGCTTCAATATCTTTATCGGCACCATTTTCCAAAAGAAGTACAACGATTTCTTTATATCCCATTTCAGAAGCTCTGTGTAATGCTGTAAATCCTCTGTCATCTTTAGCATTGACTAATGCTCCATATTTCAATAATGCTTTTAGATGGTCGATTTTATTAGACTTAGACTGGGCTGCATTCATTATTGGTGTTGCTCCCTGAATAGTTCTTATATTCGGATCTGCTCCTAATTCTAAGAGTTTTAGCAAAGATTCAGGATCTTCCGGTGCAATGGCCCAATGCAAAGTTGCCAAGCCGTCACCTGCCAAAGAATTGATGTTTATTCCATTGTTAATTTGGTTTTCAATTTCCTGTATATCCGATTGTGCAACGGCAATGTGCAGCAAAGAATGAGAACGTAGCTTTCCTCTTGGTGGAACGATAAAGTTTTCTTTGAAAATTCCGACGTGTGCCATGTTTCCGTAACTTGAAAATGCCCAAAGTCCTGCACTTTTTGTATCAGATATGAGCTCTTTAGGCAAAGGAGCAGGGATAACTTCGTCAAGACAATGGCTGATAAGAAGAAAATTCAGAAAAGAAATTGTAAAAGCCTCTGTTTCTCCTTCTGTGAATTCTCCAATTATATTTTCGATAATGAGATGATCAAGTTTTTGAGAAGCTTTAGCAATTACAAAAACCTCTCTTAGCCAACTGCGGATAAAGATCAAGTATTCTCCGTCAAAATAGATAGCCCATTTATGCTCCATGGTTTCAGGTTTAAATAATACTCCCGGAGCTAAAGAACCATCAATAGGAAACCATAAATTAGTTTGTATTGTTCTGGTATTTTTTGGTCTTTGGTTATAAAAAGATCTTCCGTCTTCTGCTCCATAAGAGATAGCATTCACAGCCATTTGCTGGTTTTGAGAAGTTGAAAGCATGGTCTGGCTGATAGGTCTCAAGTCAAGCAGTCTCACATTCCACGGGTTTTCTGTAGGCTCTATCCAAGGTAAATTTTCCTCAGAATTTTTTGATTCCTGCTGTTGATCTTTTTTTCCAAAAAGTTTTTTAAAAAATGACATAATCTTTTGTTTTGTTAGGTGGGTAATTTGAATTACTCGTCATAATTTGGTGTTATATTCATGATCATGTATTACAATATAAAATCTGTATTATTACTGAAAATTAAGATTTATTGAATGAATAATAGGTTACATACGTCCAGTATACAGACAATGTATTGATATTATTTTTTATCTCTTGCAACCAGTATATATCTTTAAAATCAAATACATTTTCAGGCTTTTTCTCCAGAATTTCATCAATGTCTTTAGAAATTGAGATGATTTCGTCGTAGAGTGCTTCATTTTGCTCTTCAAGAGGATAGAGGTCTCCCACCAGGTCATAAACTTCACCTGCTTCCATAAAAAACAGATCCAATTCTCTTTCCGGATACTTTTCAAAGAAATCTTGTGTTTCCTGCCTGAATCCTGATATTACTTCTTTATCAATATCTGCCTGAGTTTCGAGATACTCTAAAAAATCGTTAAACTTCTTTAATCCTTTTTTAGAATCCCCTGTTATGATAATCGGAAGTTCAAAATTCCATATTTTGGAAGTAGACATTTGAGTTTCAGAACCTAAAATAATTTTATAGAATAAAGGGATTTCGTTTGCCCATTCCGATACATCACGGAATTGGGTTAATTCTTTGTTTGCGCTGTATAAATAGGCTCTGTTTGCCATTGGTTATTAGTTTTTATTAAAATTGTAGAATTTCAAATCTACGGATTGCATAAATATTTCACAAATAAAGTCTTACATATCAATGAAAAATTAATGTATATAATCCAACTATTGTGGAAAAAAATCAAGGTTTTGCATTTAACCAAAAAATTGAAATTTTCTCTTTAGCAATATATTGTTAAGCCGATATTGGATGACCTGTTTTTATATTTCCAATACTTTTGTTTCAGTATTTCGATACTTTGCCTTTAAGGTTTCAATTTTCTCTGCAAATTTTTTATGATTCTCTTCAATTTCTCCGGGATAAAAATCAAGCCAGCGGCTATGCTCTCTATACGCTCTTTGTCCATCAGCAAGCTGTTGTTGTCTTTTGGCTTCATTGGGGACCAAAATATTGTTGATGATTAATTCATGCGGCTTTAACATTTCAGAGATGGTATCAAAATCTTCAAAATTTGATCCTGTGTTGTAAATTACAATATTATCCTCTGAATTAATAATCTCTTTTGAGAGGAATTCAAGTTCATTCAGCTCGGAATCTTTTTCGGGATGATAATTGTTTTTCAGAAGAACGTCAGAAAAATCCACAATTTTAAAATGAGCAAATTCTGAATTTTTTATATCGGATTCATAAATTCTATAAGTTAAAATTACCTTTATTTTCTTTTTTGATGCTGATAAATTGTTTTCTATGATATTCATGAGTTTGTTTTTTTTTATTAAATCGACGTCCACATTGGCCGTCTTTATTGTGTATGAGACAGAGCGGTTTATCTTTTCCATATTAACCCAGAGGAGTTTTCCAATGTCCAGGTTCCAGGTTTCACGATCTTATTATTGGGTAGCAGTTCCAATATATCTTCTCTCATATCAACACCTGTAATGAAGCCAAGTTCGTTACTATGCGCAGCTTCAAGAAGTGAAAGAAGTTCCTCCCCTAACGAATCATCATCATGTTTCAAATTCTCCTTGTCCAGATAAAGATACTGAAGATCTTCATGAGTAAGCCAATTGGTAATTCCCATCCCAGCATTATGAAGAAAAGGGTTCCAATCATCAAGTTCATCCATAACTGAGCAGGCAAGTGTTTCTGGAGATAGTTTAAACTGTCGCATTACACCACCTTTTCCAAGAGGCAAATGTGGGAAAAAATCGGCACAGGTCTTAAAGATATAAAACTCAAAAAACTTACAAAAATCATAATGGATGTTTAAGTTATTTAAAAATTCTATCTGAGCATTATAATCTCCTATTTTTTCATATTCACTGTTTATTTTAAAAGTTTTGTCAAATGAGTTGGAGATTGAAACAATATTTTCAATGGTTTCATTAACGAGTTTAGACAAATGTACAGTACTTCCGGTGACATGAGATTTTAAGAATTCCTGACAATCGGCGGTTAAGTCTCCTGTTTCTCCTTTTAATGTGGGAACTATTTCTTTATAAAATTTTTTATCATCGAATAAATGTAGCGTGCGCCAATATCCCATTTGTGTTGTTTTTATTACGTTTGTATTATTTATAAAATTTTGATTATTGATATTTTAGCAGATTTTTAATATTCAATAACTGAAGTTGTTGAGCTCTACTTTTTAAACAGATTCTTAGCTACAACCAGTTTTTTCTCTGAGTGAAATTACTCTGAGCTCTCTGTCCGTAGAAACAATCAGATTTTCTTTATTTTGATCTAAATATAAGTCTTTTATTTCGGCGGATAAGTCTAATGTTAGTTCATCATTCATAGTTTGATGAAAGATATCAATCATTAATAATATTTTCCCTTTTCCGACAATAATTGTATTATCGTTTATAATTGATACACAACTGTGATTGTGTTGCGATTGATATTTTGAAATGTCAATTTCCCAATGTTTTTTCAGTTTTCTTTTCTTAAAAGAATAATATTCTGCGACATAAGGAAATGAAACGGCAAAATCATTTTGATGGAAGCTAAAACCACATGAAGCATTATTCCAGTCTTTGAAAAAACTATCAATATATGTAATATTTAAATCATCGTCAATTTTGTATAGCGTATAGAATGTTTCCTGATCGTAGCTTAAAAATGAAACCAGACTGTTATCCTTGCTTATTTTGGCTCGAATCGTTCCGTATTCCGCTTTTGATCTCTTAATAACTTTATAATCTTCTGAAAGCAAAACCAATTTCCGATTTTGAGAGCTTCCGATAAAGATTTTTTTGAGCGGTAAATATTCAATCTGGTCTAGATCTAAGCCGTTTTCAAGTTCAACAGAATTGAGTAAGCGGAATGTAATCTGGTCAACGATTAACAATTTATTGTCAGCAGTTGGAATGACTATATTGTCATTTTTATCAAAGCTGAAATTCCTGCTATGTGAAATATCTATTGCTGCAATCCTGTCAATCCGAAGCTCCTCATTCTCCAAGACATACTTGATGAGTTTATTTTTTACTGTTAAGCCAATGAAACAGTTCGGGCTGATCAAACTTTGTTTAAGAAAAAATATCCTTTCAAACTCGTAATGATCTATCGGAATATCCACAATTTGGTGCGATATCAAATCTGAATACTTTTCCTTAAAATGTTTCAGGATATTTTCGCGTCGCCCTTGTTTAGCTACATAATAAGGTGTTCGGCCGCCAATGTCTTCCTGCCAGGGACAGCCATTATTGTAGGCAAAATCAAAAACTTCAGGAAGGTCTAACCAGGATAATTTATGTAATAGGTTGCTTTTAAAATTATTACATCCATCTATTTCTATGTTGTGCTTAAGGTAAATTTTGATGCACTGAATACTTTTACATTCTAAATATTGAGGTTCTGTGAGATCAATTTTTGCTCCTTCGGACAATAACAAATCAACAATATCAAATTTATCCTGATTGGTGGCCAGATCAAGTTCTTTTTCATTCATTGTTGCTCCATGATCAAGGAGAAATTGAGCTATTTCGAGGTTATCCGCCCAGCATAAAGGTGTCGCAAATTTTCCACTTCTTTCGGCATTGACTTCAGCTCCGTTTTCGACCAGATATTTCACCATTTCAAAGTTTCCGTTTAATGAAGCAATGTGTAAAGGCGTATTGTCCATCCAGCCTTTAAGGAATATTTCGGAAGGATTTTGCTTTAAATACCTTATGGCGTCGTCGTTTTTCTTCTCTTTAATGAGCGTGAAGATTTCCGGTGTTTTTTTGTAATCTGTTTGGTAAATGTTCATCTTTAGTAATTGTATACAATACTCAAATATTTATGCGCCGCCATTCAAAACAGCATTGCAAAACGTTTTGAAATCGCCCAACTCAATTCCATCTTCCGGACTCATGAAAGGACTGTCATCATAGAATTCACATACCTGACCATACAATTCAGACCGTTTGTCACAACAGATGAAGAAAAATCCTCGCTCATTTCGATGACCTACATAAAGCCAAAAGACAGGTTTCCCTTCTTGATTGCCATTACATTTCATATCATCAATGGTATAATAAATCATCTGATATAAACCATAAATGTATTGATCTATTTTGAAAAAAGCGATACCCGAATTTTCTGTCTTCTCTATAAACCGAGCATAATCTTCCGGAATTGCAAGATGTTTATAGTCTTCATAAGGACAGTTATTGTAAAAACTTCTAAAAATATTTTCAAAAAAGTTTTCTAAATCAGCTTCCATAGAATATAATGTTCCTTCTGAGGCTAATCTGCTGTATATTTCATCCATTTTTTAATTTTATTTGAATATCCGTTATTTATCATACTTGGATTTTAACCACTAAGTGCACTAAAGATTTCACAAGGAATACAATAGTTGTGAGCTTAGTGGATAACCTTAGTGTACGTTGTGGTAAAAAAATAATCATGATTACTGCAAACAACATTTAATTATAGCATATTGCGGACAATCAGAAGTGATAAAAATTCATCAAAATGCACAACGGGAATTTGTGTATTAAAACCTAATACGATGTGAAAATACTAATTTCAAAGAAAAGCGAGAAATTTTATAAAGTTAAATACTAAACTAAGCTTTGTAATAGGAGTTATTTTAAGTACTGAAATTCAGATGATGTGGATTTATAATCCGTGCTCAGTAAGTGAATCGAAATTGAACCCATTAAAATATTTCTTCTCTGAAAACTCCTGTAAGTTATTGAAAAGCAATAAATTACACTTGATTACCTCTTCGGAGTGGTTGATTGAGGCTTCGGACTGCTTGAACGCCTCTTCGGAGTACTTGATTGTCTCTTCGAACTGCTTGATTCCCTATTCGAAATGATTGATTGGGCTAAGGAAGTACTTGATTGCTTTAACGAAATGCCTGATTGACCTATCGTATCAGTTGAATGCTACGACGAAGTGGTTTTTGGGATTATGTTGGAAACTTTGGTTATTTTTAGAACCAACCACCCAAAAATTTCTTTAAAATCTATCCAATGTATAAACAATGTATTCAAACTGGTCTAAAGCCATCTCTGTGAGGATCGGTATCAACTTTCGATTTAAATACATTCTCATTGGCTTATTTCGCGGAAAGTGCTCCTTCACTAATATCCGCAACCTGAATGCTTTTAAGGGCTGATTGGGTTGAAGACGTTGTACTTCCGCCGATGATGTATAATTTATTGTTATAGATTTCCGCAGCAGAATGTCTTCGTGGAATCATGTTGGATGATAACTGATGTAATTTATTGGTTTCTGTATCAAAATAAGCCAGAAAAGTTTGATTATTATAACCTCCTGCAATAAAAATCTTATTGCCGGATACCGCTAATGAATGACCGGATATCGCAGCAGGCATGGTATATTGCTCAGTCCAAAGATTTTTGTTAAGATCATACACATTAATCAGGCGGGAAGATGTACCATTAAAACCTCCAATGACATACAGTTTATCATTCACAATTTTGCCCTTTGTTTCTCTGGCTACGGGCATATCAGGTAATGGATGCCAGGTATTGGAAGCAATATCATAATATTGGAATCTGTTAGAAAATACAGTGGTTGCAGCATTGTTTAGTCCACTGCCTCCGAACACATATATTTTTCCGTTATGGATGGCAGAACCTGCATTTCCTGTATAGGCACGATTAACAGCTCCCTTCGTTATTTTATGAGTTTTAAGGTCTACAATTTCAAGATGGCTATTTCCCCAACCGTTAAAAATATAAATTTTATTTTCGTAAGTCTCCGAATTAGCGAACTTTCTGGGAAGCAGAGTAGAGCTGATGATACTCCAGCGGTTATCTTTAATACTGTATTTCTCCATAAAGTTGGCATTACCATCCGAGCTTTTATACCCATTGCTCACATAGATATTATCATCTACAATGACACTGCTTATACCTCCTCTGCCCATAGACATACTCGCAAGATGTTTAAAATTTAGGGTTTGTGCATTCGCGAAGAATAAGCCGAAAAGTGAAAGGAGGAATAGTTTTGTTTTCAAGGGTGGTGGGATTTGGTTTTAAAGATAGGGAAAAGTCATGGATTGTTAATTCGCGACATAGATTAGACAACATTGTTATCTAATTTAAAATTATTAGTTATTAGCTCTTACATATGGATCTTTATCTATAAGACTTTTTGTAGAAAGTCGTGATAATATTTCTGTAAACCCAAATCCCATTGTGCCATTAATTGCCCTTATCCAACCACTTACAAAAATATCTTCTATTCCATCATCATTGAAATCTGCTCTGAATTGTTCTGACAATGAAGTTTCAAAACCTGCAAACTCTAAGCTAAATTCAAATATTCCAGCCGAAACATGATATTTTATAATTCCTTTTTTTACTAATTCTCCAATTGATGCCCCTTCTTTTATATATTCACTTAATCCTCCTTCTACATCATATATAATGTTTGGAGATAAATAATCTAGCATATTTATTTCTATCCATGGATTATTAATAAATGAAACTTTAGGCATTTTTGCTATTTGTAGAGCTTCAATAAACTCTTGGAAAAATGTAAATGTATTTGACATTTTGATAGCATATGTTGTCATAGGATAAAATCCTTTTTTAGTAGCGTCTTTCCATTCATTTAATGTAGAAACATTAAATCGTTCATTTTTATCATTTTCTAATTCTAAATATTCAGCATCATTATATATCTTTAACTTGTCTAATAGGCCTTCAAAATTTGTGTCAAAATAAAATATATCATATATTTCATCGATGAACTCAATTCCTATTGGTAATTTTATTTCTTTCAAATTCCAATCTTTTTGTTCCGCTTCATATAGAATTCTTTTTAATTCTTTGGTATCTATAATTTTTGCTGAAAGTGCAGACTGAAGTTTAGAAATAATTAATCCCTTGTTTTTTTTTGTTTTGAGTCTTATGATTTCAGCTTTAACTTTTGGTTCAGCTTTTAAAGCAAGTGAAAGGTAATAAAGAGTAGTCTGCTTAATATAAAGATCATCACTTTTTCTTGAGTTACATTTGCTGTGAGAAGGAACTAAATTGTAAGTTTCATTAAGGTTGAAATTTTCATCCAATCCTAGATCCTTTTTAATTAAATCAAATTTTTCTTGCTTATTTTGAAGTGACTCTGGAAGGATATGATCAATTTGTAAATCTCCCCAATCTAATGCTTAACTGCAATAAAAACATAAAAAGTTGTGTGCAGTCCATATACTACTTCTGGTTATATTATCAAATGTCGTTTTACTCATTGTTTTTATCCTTGTGATTTATTAAATATATAAAAATAGTTGAAAACTGTATTACAAACAAAAAACCGCTCTATTTTTATAGAGCGGTTAGTATATTAAATTGTCTCAGCGACACGCTGTTACATCATTCCCGGCATTCCACCACCCATTGGCATAGCTGGCTCATCTTTTTTCACTTCAGTGATTACACATTCAGTTGTTAAAAGCATTCCAGAAACAGAAGCTGCGTTTTCAAGGGCAACTCTTGTTACTTTTGTAGGGTCGATGATACCTGCTTCAAGCATGTTTACATACTCGTCAGTTTTAGCGTTGTATCCGAAATCTCCGCTTCCTTCTGCAACTTTAGCAACGATTACAGAACCTTCACCACCTGCATTGGCAACGATTTGTCTCAATGGCTCTTCGATTGCTCTTTTTACGATTTTGATCCCTGTATTTTCGTCTGCATTTGATCCGGAAAGAGATTCTAATGAAGAAATCGCTCTTACTAAAGCAACACCACCACCAGCAACGATACCTTCTTCAACTGCTGCTCTTGTAGCGTGAAGTGCATCATCCACTCTGTCTTTTTTCTCTTTCATTTCAACTTCAGAAGCTGCACCTACGTAAAGAACGGCAACACCACCGGCTAATTTAGCTAATCTTTCCTGCAATTTTTCTTTATCATAGTCAGAAGTAGAAGTTTCCATCTGAGCTTTGATCTGAGCCACTCTGCCTTTGATTTTACTTTCTTCACCACCACCGTTTACGATCGTTGTGTTGTCCTTATCGATAGATACTTTCTCAGCAGTTCCCAACATATCCATAGTAATGTTTTCCATGGTGAAACCTTGCTCTTCAGAAATCACTGTTCCTCCTGTAAGGATCGCGATATCTTCCAACATTGCTTTTCTTCTGTCTCCGAATCCTGGAGCTTTTACAGCAGCAATTTTAAGAGAACCTCTTAATTTGTTTACCACTAAAGTTGCTAAAGCTTCACCTTCAACTTCTTCAGAGATAATTAATAAAGATTTACCACCTTGAGCAATTGGTTCAAGAACAGGAAGCAATTCTTTCATTGAAGAGATTTTTTTCTCAACTAAAAGGATGTATGGATTTTCCAGTTCAGCTAACATTTTTTCAGGATTCGTCACGAAATATGGCGATTGGTAACCTCTGTCAAACTGCATACCTTCTACAACATCAACCGTTGTATCGATACCTTTAGCTTCTTCTACAGTGATAACTCCTTCTTTACCCACTTTTCCGAAAGCTTCAGCGATCAAAGCACCAATAGTTTCGTCGTTGTTAGCAGATACAGAAGCAACTTGCTTTACTTTATCTGTAGAATCTCCAACAGCCTGAGATTGAGTTTTCAAGTTTTCAACAACTGCAGTTACAGCTTTGTCGATCCCTCTTTTCAAGTCCATTGGATTTGCACCTGCAGCTACGTTTTTAAGACCTTCTCTTACGATAGCCTGTGCCAAAACAGTAGCGGTAGTCGTACCGTCTCCTGCAATATCATTAGTTTTGGAAGCAACTTCTTTTACCATTTGTGCCCCCATGTTTTCTACTCTGTCTTCAAGTTCGATTTCTTTTGCAACTGAAACACCGTCTTTAGTTACGTGAGGTGCACCGAAAGATTTTTCGATTACCACGTTTCTACCTTTTGGTCCTAAAGTCACTTTTACTGCATTAGCCAATGCATCAACACCTCTTTTTAAAGCGTCTCTTGATTCGATATCGAATTTTATTTCTTTTGCCATTTTGATTAGATATTAGATGTTAGATGTCAGAAGTTAGACATTAACACTGGTTTTAATTTGATTTTAACTTAAATAAATCTGAAATCTGATGTCTTGTATCTGGAATCTTATCCGATGATTCCCAATAAATCTCCTTCTTTTACAATTAAATAATCCTTTCCTTCCAATTTCAATTCAGAACCTGAATATTTTCCATAAAGAACTTTGTCACCCACTTTTACAGTTGTAGGCTCATCTTTTTTACCTGGACCAACTGCCACTACAGTACCTTCCTGTGGTTTTTCTTTTGCGGTGTCCGGAATAATAATACCTGAAGCTGTCTTAGTTTCTGCAGCGATTGGTTCTACCAAAACTCTGTCTGCTAATGGTTTAAAGTTTACTGACATAATATATTTAATTTTTTAATTATTTCTGTGTTGAAATTCTCTAATTGTGTGCCATCGATTGTTCGTGACGGAAATGGCAGAATTTATTTTTCAGGGTGGAAATTTTGGCAGAAAAAAACCTCCGAATATTTTCGAAGGTTGGATTTTATTTTGTGCATTTTGAAGCATATTCGTCCAAAAGCGTTTCGTAAGGTTTCATTGCATAATCATGATCGATTTTCATAGCTGCAAAATTTTCCTGACCTCTGTCTTTAAGTTCTTTTCTTGCCTGATTTTTCAGTTTTATGCCTTCTCCTCTCGATGCTTTTACTTCTTTTTCCAAAGCTTTCATTCTTGTACTTAAAGCGTTAGAAAATGCAGGACAATCTTTTGTAACTTCAAATAAACCTTTCTCAAGTTTATCATCAATTTTGCCCATGTTGAAAAGATTGATCCTATTGATATCTATCAAAATATATCCATACTCATCATCCGGTTTTTTAACATAAGGAAGATATAGACTGCTTACATATTTATTATTTTGAAAAAAGGCGATATTAATTCCATAAAGATTTACTTTTCCTTCCTGTTCAAGAGGTAAAACAACAGTTTTATTGACGTCTATCACTTCATTGGAAGAATTGATGGTCTTTAGCTTCATTTTGTCGTACACAAGCTTTTCGGAGCCATCATTATTTAAAATGACAATTCTTTTTAGATCTTCAATTTTAATGATTTGTATTGCTGAGGTTTTTTCTTCTTTAAACTTAAATTCTTTAGTTTCAAATTTCAATTTTTTCTCTATACCACTTAAAAAGCCAACATCAGTTTCCACAAATCGGGGAGTCTGAAAATTTTGGAGAAATCCTGTTTTGATGTCGCCGTTTTCCATAATGATTTCTGCTCCTACAAAGGGTTTTCTGCCAAAATATAGATCAACCTGTGAAAAAGTTGAAATACAAAGCAAAAGAGAAAATAAGGTTATTAATTTCTTCATAAATTATAAAGTTTTATCTGGGACAAATCTAAAAAAAAAGTATCCAGATTCTGAATACTTTTTATAAATAAAATTTGATGTGTTTATTATTTTTTTCCTGCGGCCTGCATCGGATTTACCTTTCCGTTAGAAGCGCCTCTTGCATTTCCTCCTTCTTTTTGTTTGAACAGTTCAAACTTCGATACCTGTTCTGTTCCTCCGCTGTTGCTCCAGAAATTATTTGAAGTATCGATATCTGCGGTTTCTCTCATCGGATCAAGCTGAACAGATTTTAATTTTTTATCAAAATAATACGTTTTGGAAACTTTCTGTTCGTTCATTCTCCAGATTTGTGCTGAAGATTTATCCGTTAATTTTGTTCCGTCTTCGAAAGTAAATTCAAGAATAATTGGCATTACCAAACCACCTTTATTCACGAAATCGATCTGATAAGCCGTAAGATTTTTGAACTTGTCTTTTTCTTTCGGTGTTAAAGGCTCTGTTCCTTCAAATTTAGAAGTGTATTCTTTATTGCTGTCTACTTTTTCCTGACCTCTGTCGTATCTGTAATAAAAATCCTGTGCTTCTTTGTCTTTATCTACATAGAAAGTAATGTTTTTATCCTCTCTGTTCCTGATTTTTGAAATATCTTCAAATTCGTTCAGGGCAGGTTTGTCAACTTTATATTTGTTTTCTTTGGCTTCTCTTGGAGGTGTATTCAGATCGGGAGTTGCAATCGTCACTTTATCAATCGCGATATCTACAGGATCAGTTCCGTAGAACCATCCTCTCCAGAACCAGTCCAGATCTTCACCGCTGGCGTCTTCCATTGTTCTGAAGAAATCTGCGGGTTCAGGATGTCTGAAGGCCCATCTTTTCGCATAGGTTTTAAATGCTTTATCAAAAAGTTCTCTTCCCATGATTGTTTCACGAAGAATATTCAGTCCTGTTGCCGGTTTAGAGTACGCATTCGGACCAAACTGAACGATGTTTTCAGAATTCGACATAATGGGTTCCAGCTGATCTTTCGGAAGTTTCATGTAATCCACAATCGTCCACGCCGGACCTCTTTTTGACGGGAATTTATTGTCCCATTTTTCTTCGGTAAGGTATTCTACGAAAGTGTTTAGTCCTTCATCCATCCAGCTCCATTGTCTTTCATCAGAGTTGATGATCATTGGGAAAAAGTTATGTCCGACTTCGTGAATTACTACACCCAACATTCCATTTTTAATCCCTTCAGAATAGGTTCCGTCTTTTTCTGTCCTTCCGTAATTGAAGCAGATCATCGGATATTCCATCCCGTTTGCCGCTTCTACAGATTGTGCAACAGGGTATGGATAAGGAATAGTGAATTCTGAATACGTTTTGATCGTATGTGCAACGGCTTTTGTTGAATATTTTCTGTACAGACCGTAAGCTTCTTTTGGATAAAAGCTCATTGCCATTACTTTATTGTTGTTTTCCGGAATGGTAACGCCCATTCCGTCCCAAACAAATTTTCTTGAAGAGGTCCAGGCAAAATCTCTTACATCATTCGCTTCGAAAACCCAGGTTTTTCTTTGTTTTGAATGATTTTTCTCTGCTTTTTTAGCTTCATCCAACGTTACAATTTCTACAGGCTCCGTCGAAGTTTTAGATTTGTTATATCTAGATAATTGATCCGATGTTAAAACCTGATCATAGTTTTTACATTCCCCGGTTCCGCCCACCACGTGATCTGCAGGAACGTTCATGGAAACTTTAAAATTTCCGAAAACCAAAGCAAATTCTCCTCTTCCCGTAAACTGATGATTCTGCCATCCGTGGAAATCGCTGTACACGCACATTCTCGGATACCATTGTGTCATCGTGTAAAGATCGTTTCCGTCTTCCGGGAAGTTTTCGTAACCGCCACGTCCGCCCATTTTCATTCGGTTCGGAATATTATAATTCCAGTCCACTTTGAAAACCAGTTTTTCCCCTTTTTTAAGAACTTTAGGCAGATCAATACGCATCATCGTTTTGTTAACCGTATATTTTAAAGGATTTCCAGACGCGTCCGTTACTTTTTCAAGATTCACCCCATAACCATTGTCTGCAACAGGCAATTCGGAAACTTTCAACTGCTGATCTGTCGAAGCTTTCGGAAGAGTAGAGGAGTATGGAAAATCCGCTTTCTTTACCGTAGATTGTTGATTTTCATCCAACTGCAGCCAGATATAATCCAAATCATCCGGAGAATTATTGTAATAGGTAATGGTTTCGGAACCTTTTAAGTTTCTTTTGTCTTCATCCAGATAAGCCGTGATGTCGTAGTCGGCTTTATTTTGCCAGTAACCGTGACCCGGTGCTCCTGAGGCAGTTCTGTAAATGTTTGGAGTAGGAAGAATGGTTCCCAACTGTTCAAATTTATTTCCGTGGTTGCTCCCCGGGTTATTCTGAATATTTTGTGCGGTGAAACCTGTATACGCAAATACAGAAAGAGAAAGTATGGCAACTTTTAGTTTCATAACCGAGATTGTTTAAGGATTTTCAAATATAACAATAAGTAGCTGAAAAGTTGAAAATGTTTCAGCGTTAAAACGGAATTCTTTCCAATGTCATTTTCAATGATAAGGCAAATACTCCGGAAGAGACAAAAAGGATCCAGTCTTTCTGGTTTACCTTACATATTTTAAGTAAAATAAATAACAGAATTAAAATTCCAAAGACAATCGCAATCTGCCCTAGTTCCAGCCCGATATTAAAGCCTAAAAGCGGTATGGTAATACTCTGGCTTTTGGCAATCATGACTCTGGCGGTATTCGCAAATCCCATTCCGTGGATTAACCCAAAGATTAGAGCCAAATAATAACTGACTGTATTTTGTGACTGTTTTTTATTTTTCATTACAATATTTCCGAGAGCCGTCAAAACAATGGTGAGCGGAATTAAAAATTCCACCCAGGCAGAATTGATTCTTACAATATCAAAAATACTTAACGCTAAAGTGATGGAATGCCCGATCGTAAAAGCAGTGACAAGAATTAGGATTTTCTTTAAATCATTAAAAGAATATACCGCAATTAATGCCAATACAAAAAGCTGATGGTCTAATGCGTCTAAAGAAATAATATGTTCCCAGCCAAGGTTTAAATAGAATAAAAAATCCTGCATCATAATGAAAATATAAAGGCTTACGAAAATAATGATTAATTTCGGAACAAATTAAAATATTTAGGTTTATGAAATGCCTGTGGCTGTTCTTGCTTCCGATCTTTCTTTTGTGTTCCTTTACTAAAGAAAAACACCCTTACCATGTAGGTTCTGTAGAAATCAGTTACAATCAGAAATCAAAGACATTTGAAATTACAGGACGTTTTTTTTTGGATGATCTGGAAAACGGACTGAATAATAAATACGGCAAATCTCTTCATTTTAATGATCCTAAATTTAAAGTTCAGCTTAATGAGTCGCTTAAAAACTATTCTGCTGAATATTTTAAATTAAAAACCAACAATAAATTTTTAAATGTAAATTTTGTAGGCTACGAGGAAGATCATGAATCTGTAAATGTTTATCTGGAATCTGAAAAAGTTGACAGCCCTAAAAAAGTAGAAGCGGCGGTAAGTTTTCTGTATAATTTATTCGACGACCAGATGAATATTGTGCATATCATCGTCAACGGAGACAGAAGAAGTGAAAAACTGACGTATCCGAACCGATATCTATTCCAGCAGTTTTAATATGTATTTGATCAATCGAATTCATTAATCATCACCATTTATTTAAAAAACTTTTAATTCAGCCTTAAATAATATTAATTCGGTAATTTTGCGCCCTATTTTTAATTATGAAGATGAAGACGGCGATTACGGTATTCGGGATATTATGTTCTATAATGACATGGGCTCAGCAAGACAGTATCAGCATAAGTACTGACAGTCTGGAAGTACAAAAAGATTCAATCTTAATTTCCAACTCCGACGAGTCTGTTGCAGATCAAAATAAAAAAAACAATATCTGGAACCGATTAAAATATGATGTAAGTGCAATGGCCGGTGGCTTTGCCAATGCGTATACGCGCCCACTTTCCTGGGAGAAAAAAGATTATTTGAGATTGGGAGCTACTGCTGCTGCTGTTGGGGTGGCATATCTTGCAGATGAAGATATCAGTCGTACTTTAGTGAGGAACGAAGAACACGTTCCAAATGTTTTTAAAAAGTTTGGATGGTATTTTGGTAGCCCACAGATTAATTATGGTATTACTGGGGCTGTATATGTAACGGGGCTTTTAATAGATAATGAAAAACTAAGAAGAACGGGAGTGTTAATGATTACAGCAGCCAGTGTTACAGGTGCTGTTCAGCAGATTTCTAAATCAGCTACAGGTAGGGCAAGACCGATAGCGGGGCTTGGAAAACACTTTTTTAAGCCGTTTGGTAATGACATTGCTTACAGAAGTTTTCCTTCCGGCCATACCGTTCTTTCTACCACGACGAGTTATGCATTGTCAAAACAGTTTAAAAATCCATGGATAAAAGGAGGAATTTTAGCTGTGGGATCTATTGTTCCGATATCTCGGGTGGTTGATGGGGCACACTGGTTTTCGGATGTTACATTAAGCGCCATTATGAGTGTTGCTGTTGTAGAAGGAATCGATAAATTTCTGAAACGAAAAGAGAAATATGCCGAGGATAAAAAATATAATCTGGAACAGAATCTTAAAAGAAAAATCACCTGGAATATTAATGCCGGCCCTTTGGGAATGGGAGTTGTCGGACAGTTTTAATCTATTTTTCCAATTGTAAAAGCGCATTCACTCCTTTTGCGTGTTCTAATAAATCAGGAAAAAAATCATCATAGCATTCCTGAAGAAAGTCTTTATTCTTCAAAAAAGCTTCATGAACCGGAATATCCGTATGTAAATATTTTGCTTTATGAAGGACGTTCCGCATGCTGTAGCCGATATTTTTATCGTTGCGGTAATTATACAACCAGTCTTCATTTTCCATCCTTTCAAACATTATTCGGAAATTTTCGGGAAGAAACTCATAATGCTCATTAAGAACTTTATAGACGTGAAGAGAATGTGCTTTCCACTGTGCTAAAGAATTTAGAGATAAATCATTCGCAACAAAATAATCCATCGAAACATCCACAAAAGCTCCGGCGTACAATCTTACCAAAGGCGCAAAAACTTTTTTCGCTTCATGAATGGCCGGGTGAGAATCTGTAAAAGTATCTATGGCTCTGTGCAGGGTGATACCCTCCTGAATATCTTTCGGGAAAGAAAAACGGTCTCTGTTTTTAATGAAATCTTCCAAAAACTGACCAACAATCTGTCCGTTGCTAAAAGTCAGAAAAGAATGAGCCAAATAATTCATAAACGAATATAAAAATTTTTACACAAAGTTTTACCGTCTTTTACTGTTTCAACCCAGACTCCGTTTTCAGTTTCAGAATAGTTGAAATCGATCTTAGTTAAAACGATTTCTTTCTGCGAAAGGAGATGGACGGAAAGTTCTCCATCGTTTACGAGACATCTTAACTGAATCGGAAATGAAAATGGATTTTGTATCTGCAAATCTTTGTAACCGTAAACCACCGTACAATCCGAACCCAACGGTGCAAAACGCTCATGTTCTTTGTAAATATCCATCGAATGTGGAAATCTCTCAATAATTTTTAAACCTGACTGCAATGCCAGGAAATATAATATCGAGGAAAACTGACAAATTCCGCCGCCAAAATCACTCGAAATCTTGCTTTTAATTAAATTTCGACCTTCTTTAAAACGGTTTTTCTGAGTTGGTTTTCCGATTAATTTCCAGAATGAAAAAACTTCATTGGGCTGAATAACCAGATTATTGATTTTATTTCCGACAATTTTTAAATTATGAACTTTATTCTCATAAAATTCTCCTTTTTTAATACTTTGCTTAAGCTCAAGTTTGTGTTCACCAATATTTTCCGAACTGTAACTTTTTGGATAAGAATATTGTGTTTTTTGCTCATCAAAATACCGCTGCAATAGCTTTAACTGTAGTTTCCAGTGATGAGGTAAGTGTTTTTGAAGCAGCCGTTTCATATTTTTTCCAAAACGGCAATGTGGTAAGACGCCCAATTTTTCAGGAAAGTTCTACACAAAAGAATATCTAATGGTAGAAAATATTTTCTCAGATTTTTAGGGAATCTATGAATGGGAAACAATAAAACTCCGGTAGTATTTTTTAGTTTGAACTGATTTTCTGAAAGTTGCGAAATTTCCGAGGAAGTAAAGCTGTTATTCGCATGCCAGTCCTCCTGTGGAGAAACCACTTTTCGCCTGTTTTTCGTTGGATAATCAAATATTAAAGTTCCGTTTTTGCTTAATTTTTTGTGACATTCATTTAAAAAAGATTTCGTTTCTTCCTTACTTTGATGCATAATGACATGGAAACAAAAAATACAGTCGAAATCATCACGAAAAGGGATTCCGGAAATTTCTCCTTTGGATATAATTTTTTCAGGATGTTTTCGTTTAGCAACATTCAGCATTTCTTCACTAAAATCCGTTCCGTGAGTGGCAAAATTTAATAATCTTCCTGTTCCGCAACCCAAATCCAGAACCTTTGAATATTTTTTATTTCTAAAGAAAGAAGTTAAAAATTTTCTTTCCTGCTGATCAATATATTTCCCGTAAGAATTCCCAAACCGATTTTTGTCGTAGGTTTCTGCGAGATTATTATAATATTCAAGGATGCTGGTTTTCATGGTTTAAAACAGTCTTTCGTGGAAATCTTCAATTTTGCTCACTTCTTCAATTTTGATTCCGAATTTTTTCTTTGGAAGTTTATTTAAATTAGAAATGAAAATTTTCTCGTAACCCAATTTTTCAGCTTCTGTAATTCTTTGTTCCGCCTGTGCAATAGGACGGATTTCTCCACTCAAACCAATTTCTCCCGCAAAACAATAGTGTTCAGAAATCGCAATGTCTTCATTGGACGAAAGAATTGAAGCGACAACTGCCAAATCCAAAGCCGGATCATCGGTTTTTATTCCTCCCGTGATGTTTAGAAAAACGTCTTTGGCACCCAGCTGGAAGCCCGCTCTTTTTTCCAGAACAGCAAGAAGCATGTTTAATCTTTTGGCATCAAAACCTGTTGAACTTCTTTGCGGAGTTCCATACACTGCGGTACTCACCAATGCCTGAATTTCTAATAGCATCGGTCGGTTTCCCTCCAAAGTTACCGCCACGGAATTTCCGGAAAGTTCTTCGAATTTCTTTGTAATTAAAATTTCAGAAGGATTTTTAATTTCCTTTAAGCCCTGAGAAATCATTTCATAAATTCCAATCTCGGAAGTCGATCCGAAACGGTTTTTATTGGCTCTTAATAATCTGAAAAGGTGATTTCTGTCGCCATCGAAATTCAAAACAACGTCTACCATGTGTTCCAAAACTTTTGGTCCTGCGATTTGTCCGTCTTTGGTAATATGTCCTACTAAAAATACAGGAACATTGTTTTCTTTGGCATATTTTATAATTTCATTGGAGCATTCACGGATTTGCGAAACCGTTCCGGGAGAACTTTCAATCAGTTGAGACTGTAGGGTCTGAATAGAATCGATAATGACAAAATCCGGCTCTAATTTTTTAGCTTCGTGAAGGATTTTTTCCAGATTGGTTTCCGTAAAAAGAAAACAGTTCGGATTTTGGATATCCGTTAATCGGTCGGCTCTCATTTTAATTTGGGATGCACTTTCCTCACCGGAAACATAGAAGACTTTTTTCTTCATTTTTAAAGCCAACTGAAGAAGAAGAGTAGATTTCCCAATTCCGGGTTCACCGCCAATTAAAGTAACAGATCCTAGAACAATGCCTCCACCCAAAACACGGTTGAGTTCTTCCGAAGGAGTCTTTATTCTCGGTTCTTCATTGGTTTCAACTTCTACTATATTGATAACATGCTGCTTCGTTTTAGAAAAAGGCGGTGTCTTGTGTGAAGAGGTTGTTTTTTCTACAATTTCTTCCACCAAAGTATTCCATTCTCCACAGTTTTTGCATTGCCCCATCCATTGTGGGTACTGGGTTCCGCAATTCTGACAGAAATATGCTGTTTTTAATTTTGCCATACTGCGAATTTCAAAATTTTTTTTGAATTTTTGTTACTTTTAAGTTATGAAAAATGTTTTCCTGAAAAGCTTTGTGATTTTTATAGTGATGAGCCTTCTGAATGCTCAGTTTATAGATTGGTCTTTAAGTTTTGTAAAAAAGCATTCAGGAGGAATTGGAATGGCTCCAATTGCGGTTTTCATTGAATGTCTAATCGCTTCTGCAATAGGTTTTGTAACAGTTTTAATTTTCAGAAAAACTTATTCCTCAATTTTAAAAATTGCAGTTTTATTTGAGATTATATATTTAGTTACTATAACTATTTCAGGTGCAAATCCTTTTCTATATTTTTTAGGTGATAATGAAATGGCGCTTTTGGATTTTTTATTGTATTTAAATTCATTAATCGTTTTATTGATTATGTATTTGCTTCATTTACTCTATTCAAAAATAATTTCATTACAATCAAAATAATACCATAGATCAATGCGAGACTTTAGTATTCAACATAAATTTGTCAAATAAAATAAATAATATATACAATGAAAAAGATATTTCTAACTTTTGTATTTACCTTAATAAGTATGGTAAGTTTTGCACAGAACGTATGGGTAGTAGATCCGATGCATTCTTCTGTTAATTTTAATATCAAACACATGGGCATCAGCTTTGTGCAGGGTAGATTTGATAAGTTTGACGGGAAAGGAGTCATCAACGGGAATACTCTTGATAAGGCAGAACTGAGCTTTAATGTAGATGTAACCACCATCAACACAGGAGTTGAAATGAGAGATAAGCATCTGAAAAGTGCAGATTTTTTTGATGCAGAAAAATTCCCGAAAATGAATTTTGTAACAGGCTCAATTACAAAAGAAAAAAATAATACATATATCCTGAAAGGAAAACTGACGATAAAAGATGTCACTAAAGAAATCAGTGTTCCGGTAACCTTCGGCGGGGTGACAAAAAACCAGCAGGGAAAAGAGGTGATGGGTATTCAGACAACATTTAAAGTAAACCGTTTAGATTATAATATCAAATATGATCCAACGGGAGCAGGTGTGGCTAAAGACGTTGACGTTAACTTATACTTTGAGTTAATTAAGCAATAGTTTTCATATATAATTTGGTTTAGGAAAAGGTTTTCAAGTTTTTGGAAACCTTTTTGTTTTAATAATGAATTTTTCTTGTGATCCAAAATTG
Source organism: Chryseobacterium arachidis (assembly GCF_900129245.1). Lineage (GTDB taxonomy): Bacteria > Bacteroidota > Bacteroidia > Flavobacteriales > Weeksellaceae > Chryseobacterium > Chryseobacterium arachidis. The sequence continues at coordinate 333,778 of NZ_FQUT01000003.1, read as the reverse complement.
AAAATCCACAATTTATAAAAATTATGGACTTTTGGTTGATTAATTTTAAGCAGATGCTAAATAAGACAAACCCCAAAGACAAAGTCTGTGAGGCTTATATTAACATTGGATTTTAAAATTTAAATATTCTTACTTACGAATTCAATTTCCCTGAAGAAACCGTAAAAATTCCAAAATCGTCGATCAGCATATTTTCCTTTTGAATATTGTTAAAAGTAAATATTCTGTCAAGTTCCTTTTGTGAGCGCCTTCTCATAATCCAGTCTTTGTTTTGATGATTATTTAAAACATAAGCAATCATCTTCAGTTGCGGATGCCACGGTTGCCCGGTATAAACCACGAAAGAATTTTTTTCTGAAATAGAAACAATTCCCTGAACAGCTTTACTGGTCATCTCATTGTCTCCGAAAAGTTCAAAAATCCCTGAGACGATTGTGATATTAGGTTCAAAATTAAGTTTCTGATAAGTTGCAGGATCAAAACAGTCCAAATTGGTAAAACGGATATTCTGATAATTTTTGTTTTTGATAACCCTTTCCCCAATTTCGATATTTGCCTGTACAAATTCGTTGATCACAACTTCTGCTTCAGGATATTTTTCTTTGATGTCAAATAAATAATTTCCGGTTCCTCCGGCAATATCAAGAATTTTAACCGCTCTTCCTTCCCGCTTTAACTGCTGAATTTTTTCTTCTAAAATTTGAATCAAATGTTGCTTTCTAATCCTGATTCCTCGCCAGCCAATCGCCTCCAGATAATTTTTATCCATTATCTTCCCGAAACCTAATTTTCCGTTAGGCTGATTATGATAAACATAATCCAATGAAGCTCCGGAATCAAAACCATATTTCAGACCAATCGCCATTCCGTTGCTGATCTTTCCAATTTTACTTAATGAAAATTTTTGAAGTTTAAAATTCAGGTTGTTATCAACATTATTTTGTAAATCCTGATATTCTTTTACCGAAAATTTGTCAGGCGAAAGTGAAGGCGTTCTCTGAGTTTTATTGAAACATTTTTCTGCAAAATCTACAATTTTATCATACACCATTTCTTTTCCGGTATCAAATAAAATTCCGTGGAAGAAATTAGGTAGAACTTCATAATGTTTTAAATCCGTATCTAATTTATCATGAAAAATTTTCTGATCTTTATTAAAAACCACATGATCTTTTTCTGCGGCCAAAATCAAAGTCGGGGTATCGATTGCTTCGGCATCTTCAACCATTCTTTTTCCTGCTTTGGCAAGATCAATTAGTAATTCTGCATCAATCGATCTTGAAATCAACGGATCGGTATCGTAAGCTTTTTGCTGTTCAGGATCGTGGGTCAGCATTTTTGATTTTACATAACTTTTTATGATTAATCCTTTTTTTAATTTAGTCCCCAAAGTAATCATTTCGTTGGCTAAAGGAACAATGAGATTAATTCTGAATGCCGGTGCCAATAAAGCCATTCCTGCAATCTGTGGAGCAAAATCGTGAGCCCAGGCCGATGCCACAACCCCTCCGATACTGTTGGCAACGACAAAAATATCCTGAATTTTCACTTCATATTTCGTCTGTAAAAACTTAGCAAACGCGTCCAGATCACGAACGTAATCCATAAAAATAGAAGATGTTTTGGTCTTGGTATGACCGTGACCACGAAGGTCAAACGCAAAAATATTATATTTAGAAAATTGAGGGGATTGTGCGATGTCATTCAGTCTTTCAGAATGTTCATGACCACGATGGATCATGATGATATTTTTTTGCTCAGGCTGAAAATTCCATTCACGATAAAAAATTTCATTGCCGTCAAAACTTTTAAAAATTCCGCTGTTCATAAAGTTAAATTTTTTTCAGAAAATCCAATATATAAGAATGGATAATTGCATTTTTATTCTTGTTTTTCATGTGGGTTACTGCTTCTTCTACTGATAAAGATAGAATATTTTTCATTACCAGAATCCCAATGACAGAACTTCTTGTAAAGCCCATGGTACAGTGAATCAGAATTTTTCCATCTTTCGGAAGATTGTGATAAATGTTGCTGATTTCGGTTACTAATTTTCGGGTTTCATCAATATCAAAACTTCCGATATCTAAAAACGGGAGGGAATGATATCTTGTGTTTTCTTTTAACTGTTTAGTTTCTTCAATTTCAGCCGACAAATCATAAACGAAAGTATTTTTATTAACATTAAAGCCAATTAAATCTTTCTTGCTTGGTTTTGATGAAATATAAATATTGTGAACAATTTCAATAGGTTTTTTATTCTTTCTTAAAAACTTCCAAAATGTCCAATAAATCAATAAATAAGGCACGTAGAATATCTTTTTGGAGACGGGAATATTTCCGTTTTTATCTTTTAAAAAGTGAACATTATTCTTTTGATATTGATAACCAATAAGAGCTATTGAAAAAGTTATCCACAATTTTATCCACAGAGTTATCCACAAAAAGATGGAATTTGATTGCTGTAAAAATTGATAAAATAATAATGTAATTGTTAAGAAAACCCAACTGAATAGAAAATAATAATTCGCTACTTGGAAATTTCGGTATTGAAAATCATTTTTTCTAAAGGGAAATATAATAAAACTGATATGTGCAAGAGCAGCTCCTGTTAAAACGTCCATCAAATGATGTTGATATGTTGTGAGTGTAGAAATTCCTAAAAGAATCAGCCATATCATTAAAAATATTTTCCCATGTTTTAAATTTCTGAAAACTGACCAAAAGATAAAAGCATACGCAATATGTAGCGATGGGGCTTGATTAAAAGGGGAATCGAATATTTTTAAAAACTGAAATGGAATTCCCAAAACAGAACTGTTGATTTCAGGTTTATTTAAGGAAAATTTTAAGGGAAATAAAAGAAAACAAGTTCCTGCAATCAACGTCACGAAAAGTATTCTTTTGGTTAAAACATACAGTTCTTCCTTGGTTTTACAAAAGAAAAATACCAGACAAAAAAAGAGTCCGCTGGTCATATAAGGAATGATTGACCATGGAATAAAAGGAATTTGTTTTTCAAAATCAAAGACAAAAGACGGTACATGTTCCAACTTTGAAATATGCCATGCTGAGTAATTGTAAACCATCGTAAATACAACAGAACACAAAACTAAAGCATAAATTTTCTGTGATATTTTCAGTCGTTTTTCATCCATTTTGCTTTTCTGAACATGATGATATTTAGTAATGAAGCAGGAAGGATGGAGAGTGATTTCATCATCCATTTCATTTTTGAAGGAAAAATGATAAATTCTTTTTGGTCATTAACCGCTTTAGAAATGATTTCTGATGCTGTTTTTTCATCAATCAAAAATGGTTTTTTGCTGAGATCATTATTGTTGAGGTTTCTTAACTTTTGGGTGTCAATATAACCCGGAGCGACAGTCGTTACGGAAATACCAAAGGGTTTTAAAGCTCTTCGGTAAGCATCGGCAATCTGAATCACAGACCGTTTCGTTTTTGTGTACAAGCTTGAATTTTCGTAGTCTAAAATTCCTGAAACAGAAGCAATCGCTGCAATTCCTCCTGATTGTTGATCTTTCATGAAATTTCGGGCAACTTCAAAACAGTTGACTGTCCCCAGAATATTGGTTCTTAACATTTCTTCGGCTTCTTCGTAAGAAATATTTCCGGCAACATCTTCTGCATAACTTCCTGCGCAGTTGATAAACAAATCTAAATTTTCATCGTTGAGAAGAAAATTGTTCACTGCGGAAGATAAAGCATTTATATCACAGACATCGGCTTCAAAAGCTTTGAAATTTTCGGAATGATTTTCCGGAATTTTACTTACATCACGTCCGCAAACTCCTACCTTAAAACCTTTTGCTAAATAATGTTCAGCAAGAGAATAACCGATTCCTGAAGTTCCGCCTGCAATAAAAATGGTCATGAGATTTTTGTGATTTTGAATTCGATGTAAAAATAGATTTTATTTAGCAATGGAATGAATGTTTATACTTTTTATCGTCTTATCAAAACCATACTGCCATTGTTTTTCCATATCGCTTTTAAATTGTGGATAACTTTTAGGAAAAGAAAAATCAATTTCAAATTTTCGCCAATTGATGCCCTTGTTTAAATAATGCCCTTCTAAATCTTGTTTTATATTAACAGTATCAATCTGAAAATCGGGTGAAAGTTTTTCAATTTCCTGTAATCTTTCATTTCCGCTGTATCCTAAAACGGAGCGAACAAATGCTTCTTCTGTCATATTATAAGATTGTTTTTTTTCAACAATAACCTGATCAGCGATATGTTTTGCTAATTCAATCGGAACAAGGTCAACAGCTCCACCAGCAAAATATTTCCCATGAAAAAAAGCGGGTTCAACGTAAAACATATCAGAAATTGAAATTCTTGTGCTTTCCAGCATTGAAAATCGGGTTTCTATTTTGGGAAGATTTTCAATGGCGCTGTTTTTTAAATTTTCAGAATTAATAATGATTTGATTGGGAATAATTTTCTTTGCCGTTTCAAAATCGGTGAAAATTGTTTTCTGATATAATTTCCTGTTGCTTCGTTTTTGATTGACTTCTTTTGAATTAAATAAAATTTCTGAACCGATAATTAAAGTCGGAATTTCCTGTGAAAATTTTACATTTTTTAATGACGGAAAATCTTCCGATAAATCCTGATTCATTTCTACCAAATAGCGATTAAAGACATCTTCGATAAAGGGTGCGTTATTTTTGTTAAATAATTTTTTTAAAGTGAACAGCCCAATTTTATTGAGTTTTCGATGCTTTGTTAAAGTCGTTTTTGATACAAATTGATAATATTCTTCAGACTGTAAATATTGTTTTCTTGAAAGATTATCTGAAAAAGCATTAACCACAGTTGCTGCAAAAGCTCCACCACATGAAGCGATTAAAACATCGGGTTTCATTCCGAGTTCTTCGAGGGCGGAAAACATCCCGAGGTAGATCATCAATCTTGTTCCACCTCCTGAAAATAATACTGCTTTTTCAAATTTTTGATTCATTTTTTAAATCTTTAAAAGATAAGGAAGTAACCAGAAAAATAGGGGAGCATTAAAAATTAAGCTGTCCATTCTGTCTAATAATCCGCCATGTCCTGGAAGAAGCTTTCCGGTGTCTTTGATGCTGGCTTTTCGTTTTAAATAAGATATAAAAAGATCTCCGAAAAATCCTGAAATTCCTAATGCTAATCCTAGAATTGAATTAACTAAAATGTTAGTTTTCAATAAAAAAAATCCTAAAATATTGCTTAAAATGATTGTCAGAAAAACTCCTCCAAGAAATCCTTCTAATGTTTTGTTTGGGCTGATTTGTGGCGTGATTTTATGTTTTCCAAAGAATTTTCCCATTAGATATTGAAAAACATCATTCAATTCTGTGACCACAACAATAAAGATAATGGAATGAATGCCTGAAAAATTTTCTCTGATAAAATACAAATGTGGAAAAGCAAAAAGGCAGACAATCAAGGCAATTACAATTTTTGAAATCTGCTGAAAAGGAGTTTTTAATAATGAAAAATAAATCAGGACAATTATACTTAATACTAAACTATACAAAAAATAATTTTCCAGGCTTGAAAAATTCAACAACAAAAATTGTGAAACTCCTACAAAAATGGATGGAATAATTCGGTTTGAACTGATTTTAAATAATCTTAAAAATTCAAAAAAACTTTGAAAAGCAATCCATGAAACGAAGATTGTCATGATAAAAGGATGTGAAATTCCAAGGGCAAAAATGAGGATGATGTAGATCCATGTTTTTACGCGCAAAGGAACATCAGCGAATTTATTTTCTTCTTTATTCATGCAGAGATTTCTTTAATCTTATCAATGTACTGACGACAAGAAGAGCGATAATAATGCCGAAAATATAGTTGGAAATTCCTGAAATATTTACCCCGAAGAAAATTAATAATCCATATAAACCTAACATCAAAGCGCGGTCACTTTTTCCCATTGGTCCGTCGTAACGTCGATCTTTGCCAACCGCTTTTCCGAGCAAACCTGAAAATTCATTAATAACACTTAAAATGATGAAAAGAATAATTAAATATAAGCTTTCGGGCTGAAATTTTAATAAAGGAAAAAAGATAATCACGTCTGAAACGATGTCACCAACTTCATTCAAAATCTCGCCTAATTTGCTGGTTTGGTTGAACTTTCTTGCCATCATTCCGTCCAAAGCATTCAATGCCATTCTTATCAATAACCCGACTGGCAGGCTCAGAAAAAAACATTTTGAATGATCGGCGTTCCAGAATAAAATTCCAATTGCTACAGAAAGCAAAATAGAACTTACGGTAATCTGGTTTGCCGTAACTTTATTTCGATGAAGAAACAATAGAATAGGAGTGAGGAGCTGTTGAAATTTTGGTTTGAGCTTATATACGGAAATCATTGTGTCTATTAGCTTTTCAGATTTTGGTAAGATCAAATATAAATAAAATTACGGATCAAATTTCAGAAGATATTTTTGTTATTTCTAAAATTGATAAATCTAAAAAATTGCTTTGTATTTCTTTTTCCCCTAACTTTGCACAAACCTAATCTAATGAGTAAAAAGAATACAAAGTACATCTTTGTGACAGGAGGTGTAACTTCATCTTTGGGAAAGGGAATCGTTTCAGCTTCTCTTGGACTTCTACTAAAATCACGTGGCTTCAACGTAACCATTCAAAAGCTTGATCCTTATATTAATATTGATCCGGGAACTTTGAATCCTTATGAGCACGGAGAATGCTATGTAACCGAAGATGGCGCGGAGACGGATCTGGATTTAGGACACTATGAGCGTTATCTTGATGCTCCGACTTCCCAAAACAACAACGTTACAACAGGAAAAATTTACCAGACTGTAATCGAAAAAGAAAGAAAAGGAGATTTCCTTGGAAAAACGGTTCAGGTAATTCCTCATATTACGAACGAAATCAAACGCAGAATTAAAATTTTATCGAAACAGAACTACGATATCATTATTACTGAGATCGGAGGAACTGTGGGAGATATCGAATCTTTACCTTACATCGAAACTGTTCGTCAGTTGAAGTGGGAATTGGGTGAAAAAAATTCTATGGTGATTCACTTGACATTACTGCCTTATCTGGCTTCAAGTGGAGAATTAAAAACAAAACCTTCTCAGCATTCTGTTCGTCAGTTAATGGAAAGTGGAATTATGGCGGATGTTTTAGTTTGTAGAACGGAGCATAAAATTCCGAAGGATCAGAGAGCGAAATTGGCTCAGTTCTGTAACGTTCCTTTAGATAATGTCATTGAATGTAAAGATTTGGAAACGATCTATGAAGTACCGATGTATCTTCAAAAGCAAAATTTTGACGATGTGGTTCTTAAAGAATTGGATCTGAAAAGTGATAAGGAAGCTGATCTTAAAGATTGGAAATCTTTCTTAAAGAAATTCCAGAACCCTAAAAGATCTGTGGAAATTGCATTGGTTGGAAAATATGTTTCTCTTCAGGATTCTTATATTTCAATTGCGGAAGCTTTCAAACATGCAGGTGCAGATTTGGAAACCGAAGTGAAAATCAGATGGGTGTACAGTGGAGATTTGACGAGTGAAAATATTAAAGAAACTCTAGCTGGTGTTAGCGGAATCCTTGTTGCTCCAGGTTTTGGCGACAGAGGAATCGAAGGTAAAGTTCTTACTGCACAATATGCAAGAGAAAATAAAGTTCCGATGTTGGGAATTTGTTTGGGAATGCAGATCATGACTGTTGAATTTGCCAGAAATGTTTTAGGATATTCTAAAGCCAACTCAATGGAATTTGATACATCTACGGAACATCCTGTAATTTCATTAATGGAAGAGCAGAAAAACGTAGTAGACAAAGGAGGAACAATGCGTCTTGGGGCTTGGAAATGTTCTTTGAAAAACGGTTCTAAATTAAACGATATCTACGGAGCAAAAAATATCACGGAAAGACACCGTCACAGATATGAATTCAACAGTGACTATATCGGTGAATTCGAGAAAAACGGTTTCTTAGCAACAGGTACAAACCCTGAAACAGGTTTGGTGGAAGCCTTGGAAATGCCGGATCATCCGTTCTACGTGGGTGTACAATACCATCCGGAATATAAGAGTACGGTAGCAACACCGCATCCTTTATTCAGAGCTTTTATTAAGGCTTGTTCAGGGAAATAGCATAAATTATTAAACCTTTAAGGTTTAAATCTTATGGGTTTAAACGAATATAAAGTAATTTAAATACTACAAACGTCATACATAAACTCAGACTGATTATTCTCAGCCTGAGTTTATTATATAGTAACATATTATAGTATAGAGTTTTGATAAAAAAACAGTATTTTTGTCGACTCGAATTACGTACATATATTTATGTACAGATAAAAGTTAAAAATTTTAATTAAGATAAAATGCAACAGAACAACGGACTCGATAAAAGTCAGATTATTAGTTTTGCGGTTTTATGTTTGGTTCTTTTTGGTTTCATGTTTTATTTCCAAAACAAGCAATCGAAAGAAGATGCAGTAAAAGCTCAGCAACAGAAAACCGAACAGGCAAAAAATACTGTAAAACAAACTCAGGCAAGCAATATCAATCCAAATGTAACTCCGAATGCCATTCAGACTGCAAATCTTTCTAACAAAGAATTGAAAGTGGAATTTGCAAGCTTGGGTGGTCAGGTTTCTAAAGTAGAACTTGCGGAATACAAAGCATACGATCACAAAACGGATAATGCAGACCTTCCGTTGTACCTGATCACAAAAAACAATTCAAACTACGGTTTCCAGTTTAAGGATAAAACTGGAAAAGTGATCAATACTAAAGATTTAGTTTTTGCTCCGACTGTCAACGGAAATGCAGTAACCATGACGGCTAATTATAACGGAGCTGTTATTCAATTCATTTATACATTACTTCCAAAATATACCTTAGATTTTAAAGTAAGAACTCAGGGGCTTGCAAAAATTACGGCTGATAATAAAGCAGATTTCATCTGGGATTACAACGTAAGAAACCTTGAAAAAGGTAGAGCTCAGGAGCAGTCTCACTCAGAATTCTCATATGCTTTTAATAATTATAAAGATTATGATTATGATGGAAGAACCACAATGGAGGAAGATAAAGAAACACTGAACTGGATCGGTGTAAAACAACAGTTTTTTGCTTCTGTTATTGAGTCTAAAACAGGATTTACACAAAGTAAAGGAAATCAGGAAACAGTAGAAGAAGGTGAATATTTGAAAAAACTAAACTATGAAGGTTTTGTTCAAATGACAGGAAGCGAACTGAATCAGGATTTTACCTGGTACTTCATGCCTTTGGATTTACCTTTATTAAAATCTTACGATAAAAACTTCGACGAAATTTTACCATTAGGCTGGTCTTTCATCGGATGGATGAACAGAGGATTCTTTATTCCTATTTATAATTTTATTGCTTCTTGGGGATTAACTGCAGGTTGGGCAATTTTCTTATTAACGATCTTGGTTAAATTGATCTTATCACCAATTATGTACAAACAACATAAATTGAGTGCAATGATGAGAGTAATCCGTCCGGAAATTGATGAAGTCAATGCTAAATTTAAGGATGCAGATCCTATGAAAAAGCAGCAGGCAACAATGGAGGTTTACAGAAAAGCGGGTGTTAATCAGATGGCAGGATGTTTGCCTGCGTTGGTACAAATTCCTATTTTCTATGCACTGTTCCGTTTCTTCCCGAATTTTATTGATTTAAGAGGTAAAGGATTCTGGTTTGCAAAAGATTTGACGGCATATGATGATTTGATTAAACTGCCATTCAAAGTTCCTTTCTTGGGAGATCACTTAAGTATTTTCGCGATTGCATGTACGATTGTAATTTTAATTTATACTGTAATGACCTCAGGAAACATGCAGCAGCCACAACAGGAAGGAATGCCAAACATGAAAGTACTGATGTATATTTTCCCGATTACATTCCTATTCTTCCTGAATACTTCTGCTTCCGGTCTTTCCTGGTATTATTTTGTATCGAATGCAATTAATATCTTAATTATATTAGTGATTAAATATCTGATTTTAGATGAAAAGAAAATCCATGCTCAGATTCAGGCGAATAAAGAAAAGCCAAAAGCAGAAGGGAAGTTCCAAAAACGTATGAGAGAAATGATGGAGAAAGCTCAGGAGCAGCAGAATGTACAACAGCAACAGAGAAAGAAAAAGTAAATTATTTTTATACAATAAAAGAGAGGCAAATTGCTTCTCTTTTTTATTTGTACATATAATAAGAAATAAGAATTATGAAAAAGAAATTTAAATTTTAATCATATTTTAGCCTGAATGACTGACGATGATATTTTGTCGGACCCAATTTAATTAAAGCTTCCTGGTGTTTTTTTGTGGCATACCCAAAGTTTGTGTTCCAGCCATATTCCGGATGTTCTTCGTGAAGTTCAATCATTAATCTGTCTCGGTAATTTTTTGCCAAAATTGAAGCGGCAGCAATCGATAATACTTTTGAATCTCCTTTAACGATACATTCATGTGGAATGAAATTATAAGGATGAAATCTGTTTCCGTCGACCAATATCAATTCCGGGCGGATTTCCAGCTTATCAAGTGCCTGGTGCATGGCATGAATGCTCGCATTTAAAATATTATGCTCATCTATAAATTCTGCCGGCAATTCGGCAATTGCATATTCTTTTACATTGTCTTTTATATAGTTATCCAGATCCATTCTGGTTTTAAAATTTAGCTTTTTTGAATCGTTAACTAAATTTTGGTTAAAATTTTCATCCAAAATGACTGCCGCTGCTACTACAGGCCCACATAAGCAGCCTCTACCAACCTCATCGCACCCTGCTTCAACATAAAAAATCGACCATTTTTTTATTAAATCCATAATTATCCTGCTAATCAAAACATAAAAACATGCAATATTAAAGATTTTTAACAAAATATTTGGTTACTTTAAGAAAGTTTTACATATTTGCAAATAATAAAAAAATAATCAATTTAAATATGAAGAAATTAACAGCAAGTGTTTTTTTAGTGGTTGTGTCTTCGTCTTTCGCTTTGGTTAAAGCGCAGGATTCAACTAAAATTAAAACACAAGATATTTCTGAGGTCATCATAACTGGACCAATGAATATTAAAAAGAAAATTGATCAGCAAACATCATCTGCAGCCGTTATTAATAATGCAGAGTTAACACAAGCAAATAATCAAAATGCTGTTCAGTCATTGACTGGTAAAGTTGCTGGTTTAAATATTAGCCAAACAAATTCTAGTGTAAATGGAACATTTGATATTAAAATTAGAAGTTCTAAAACTTTAACAGGATCTACAACACCACTAATTGTAATTGATGGGGTTAAATCGACTGCAGCAATTTTTCAGCAGCTTCCATCAGATATGATAGAATCTCAGACTATTCTTAAAGGTATGCAAGCGGCAGCGCTTTATGGATCCGATGGTGTTAATGGTGCTATTATTGTTACAACAAGAAAAGGAACATCTGGTAAAAAAGTTAGAATTACATTAAATAGTGGGGTCGAATTTGAAAATATTGCATTTGTTCCTACTAGACAGAAGAAATATGGCCAAGGATGGTATGGAGAAAGGATTCATGTAGAAAATGGAGCATGGGGACCTGCATATAGTGATCCTGCTTATGCAGGTCAGGAGCTTCCAGTAGGCATTCCTCTATATGATGTTGATGGAGATGGGCAGATTTCAATTAATGGTAATAATGGAAATTATCCATTAAATGACATTACAGCTTCTAAATATTTTAAAGATGCTCCTTTAGATAAAGATAATGTAAAGAATTTTTTCCAAACAGGAACGGCTTTGACTAATAGTTTAACTATTGCAAGTGGAGATGCGAATGCCTATTCTGCTTTATCTCTTACACGTCAAGATAGAGAGTTCATTGTAATGGATGATACATCTAAAAAGACTACTGCAATGTTTAAAGGTGGTTTCAAAAAAGATAAATGGACTTTAGATGGTGTTGCAACTATAACTTCTATTAGTACAAAACAAACTAACGGAGATATATATCCCACATTACTGCATACAGCTTCAGAAATCGACCCAACAGCTTGGAAAGACTTTAATAATAATGATCGGGCTTATACTTGGAATATGTATTATTCTAATCCTTATTGGCATATTAAACATAACAGAGCGAACTCAAAATCCACAATTATTAATGGGACTGTAAATTTATCATATAAATTAAATGACCATATTACAATTTCAGATAATGGATCTGTTCAATATGTTGTGGGTGATGGTTTAGCATATAGAGATGCTTATTCTGGGACGAGTGAAGGGATTGCTGGAGTGGCTGCTATTACCTCTGCGTATTCTCAAAATAACTCTATAAGTAGAGTCATATATAATGATTTTATGGTTGATTTTGATTACGACTTAACAAGTGATTTAAATCTTAAATTTTTAGCTGGATTCAATACGCAAGAAAATTATACAAAAATTACAAGTGCTGGAGGATCTATTCTAAATATTCCTGGAATTTATACTGTTTGGAATGTTTCTACTCCTACGCAGCCTTATAACTTAAGCAACGCTAGAACACTATTTAGAAAAAATGGTTTATTTGGTAACTTAGATTTGGCTTATAAGGACTATTTAAACTTTAATGCTACTATTAGAGGCGATTGGAGTTCAAAATTTCTTAATAGTAATTCTTCATTCTCGAGCGATTATCAATACTGGTATCCATCTTTTGGGGTTTCATTCAATGTTAAAAATGCTTTCCTAAAAGAAGTTAATCCGCAGGCTTTGAGTAGATTTGTAGTTAAAGGATCTTGGACTAGAGTAGGTGGTGATGATCCAATTGGAGCTTATTCTATTGAAGACACAGCTGTACTTGGAGCGGGATATCCTTATGCCTCAGGGCCTCTTAGTTTTGTAAATAACGCAAGTCCTACGGCTTTTGATGTAAAGCCTCAATTTATTACATCTGTTGAATTTAACTTAGGATTAGGTTTTTTTAAAGATAGATTAACATTAGATGTTAATGCTTTTCAAAATGACACAAAAGATCTAATTACTTTCCAGACTACTTCAAGTGCTTCTGGTATTAATTTTAAAAGGATTAATGTAGGGCAAATACGTTCGAGAGGTATTGAAATAGAATTGGGAGCAACCCCTATTAAAACGAGTGATTTCAGATGGGATCTTAGAGCATCGTATTATGCTGATACTCAAGAGGTATTGGAGCTTCCTGATGGTCAAGATGAAGTTGCTTTATATTCAGCTGGAAATGTGGGAATTTATGCTATTAAAGGTGAAAAATATCCAGTGATAAAAGGTACAGGATATATAAGAGATCCTCAAGGTAGAATTGTGATTGATCAGGCTACTGGTGATCCTTTATATAGTAATAAGTTCATTGAATTGGGAAATGCTAACCCTAAATATGTTTTAACTTTCAATACTAATTTGAAATATAAAAATTGGGGGTTATATGCAAGTATGGATTTCCGTACAGGTCATAAACTTTTTGCTGAATCTATGCAAAGACTTGCTTGGGGCGGATATTTAGAATCCTCTGCTGAATTTGATAGAACTCAAGGAGGGTATGTTATTCCAAATTCGGTTTATTTAAATTCTGCAGGGCAGTATGTTGCAAATACATCTATAAAATCGGGAGGTACATCTTATGCTGACTTACCATCATATTATGGAGGTGTTTACCAAAATATAGCTGAAAACTTTGTAATTGATGCAACAGCATTTAAAGTTCGAGAATTAGGTATTAATTATACATTAGGAAAAGATACCGCTAAAAGTATTGGTATTGAGGGGCTTACTTTTGGTGTTTATGCCCGTAATCCATTCCGTGTATTTTCAAAAGAAAACAAAGGATACGTGGATCCAGAAACAAGTGTAGGAAGTGGATCTAATGTTTATGGTGTTGCATCACAAAGCCAATATCCTACAACAAGGGTAATTGGTTTTAATACAGTTATTAACTTTTAAATTTTAAGTCAAAAATGAAAAAAATAATATTATCATCTTTGGTAATCACCAGCTTAATAGGGCTAAACTCATGCAATGATTATTTAGATGTAAATGAAAATCCGAATGAGGCATATAATGAACAATTATCTCCAAAAGAACGTTTAGCTGCTGCAGAAACGACACTGTATTCTACACAGGCTGTTACATTAAATAGATTTGGGAATCTTATGATGAATGCATGGGCTGGAAATATTTATCAATATACAGCTCCATTCGATGATGAGATGAAAATGAACGTTTCAAGTACATTTTATAGTGGAATTTGGGATAATTATTATATTGGAATAGCTAATTTACAGTCTATTATTAATACAAAGGATGCATCTGTACAGTACCCTTCTCATGTAGCTGCTGCAAAAATATTGAAAGCTTATTATATGCAAACTATTGTTGATTTATATAATGACGCACCTTATTCTGAAGCTTTTCAATTACAGAGTAACGTATCCCCTAAATATGATAAAGGTAAGGATATCTATAAAGCTTTAATTAATGAAGTTGATGAAGCATTTGTTCTTTTAGCAAAAAATGCTACGATTACTGCAAACCAAGACCCTATGTTTGCAGGTAGTTTAGCAAAATGGGGGCAATTTGGGAATTTGGTGAAACTTAAGCTTTTAGTAAGATTGTCTAAGAGCACGGATCCAGAAGTTATAGCTTATCGTAATGCTGCTTTGGCTACATTACCTAACGCTAATGCAGCAGTTCCTACTGAAGTTGTAAAATATATTCCAGCTTCGTTGACAGAAGATTTTACTATTCAACCAGGCTATAATAGTGGTAACGCAACTCAACAAAACCCTTTATATCGTAACTATGGAGTTTTGGTTATTGGCAATGAAATAAATGCTAACTATAGACTTATCTTTGGCTCTGCAAATATTGTAGATAATATGATGGGACGAGTATCCAGAACAACAGGTTTAGTAGATTCTAGAATAGCAAGAATGTTCCAGGCAAATGTTTGGAGTGCTTTAGAAGATGCTGATGTTACTCCAGGTTTTGAAGGATACTACGGAATTCCACAAGGAACTAATAATAATCCAAGCAATACTGTTGGTGATTATGTTGGTCTTGGGCAAAAAAACTTTTTAGTACTTAATTCTGCAGGGCAATTGAGCTTATCGTTGGGATCAAGCCAAGCGGGAATAGTAATGTCAAATGCAGAGGCTCAATTCTTATTAGCAGAAGCAGCTGTTGTTTTTCCATCTAAATTTACTGGGGCACAAACATTCTTTAATAATGGTATTTCTTCTTCATTCTTATATTATGGATTAACTGCAACACAAGCAACTACCTATATCAATAACTCCAATTTAAGAGCTAATGTAGGTTGGAATGCTACAACTGACAAGATTGCTGCAATTCAATATCAGAGATGGATTGCGTTAACAAATATTAATCCGACAGAAACTTTTATTGGTTATACAAAAACAGGATATCCTGTAACGCCGATGCCACTTAATGCATCTACGTCAACAAGACCATTACGATTAATTTATCCACAATCTGAATATGTTGCTAATAGTGCAAATGTACCTAACTTAGTAAAATCAGATGCATTTAGTTTAAATCAATACTCACCATTCTGGTTAAAATAATAAATTCAATTTATTATAACATATCAAAACCGCCTTCGGGCGGTTTTTTTATTTTCAAGTGTTAAAATTTAACTTTTGTAAAAAAAATTATTATGCATAACATTTCACCTTAAATATCTTTAAATAATTGTTAATCCATTTTTTAACGTATAATTTATTGTAAATCACGATGTTTAGATATTATTTTAACAAGTGTTAAGTATAGATTTTTTCAATTGATAAAAATTGCATTTTACTTAATTATACAATTGTTTTAAAATTATTATTTTGTTAATAATTTTATTTTTAACAATTATATTTGAACTTTAATTATTTATTTTTGATATATTTTGAATAATTAATATATTTTATTGTTTTTCTTTTGTCATTTTAAGAAAGTTTTACAAATTTGTTGAAGCAAATTAATTTGATATTGATATGAAGAAAATAACAATGGGTGTACTAGCTCTAGTACTCTCCTCCTCTTTGGCTATAGCTGAAGCACAGCAACAAAAGAGTGATACAGTAAAAACTCAGGATATCGAAGGAGTGGTTGTAACTGCACTAGGTATTAAAAGAGAAAAGAAATCTTTAGGGTATGCTTCCGAGGAAGTAAAAGCAGAAGCTCTTACAGGAGGTACTACTAATACTGGAAACGTAGCCTCATTACTTTCCGGTAAAGTTTCCGGTTTACAGGTAAATACTAACAACAACTTTGGCGGTTCTGCCAATTTATTAATCAGAGGATATAAATCGTTATCAGGAGGAAGTCCTCTAATCGTAATCGACGGTTCACCAGTGAATAATGGAACGGTTGGCGGAGCGATTTTCGATTATGGTAACTTCTTATCTGATATCAATCAGGATGACATCGAAAGTATGAACGTTCTGAAAGGAGCTGCCGCATCAGCACTTTATGGTGAACGAGGTAGTGATGGAGTTATTTTGATCGTAACAAAAAACGGACGTGGAAAACAGGACGGAAGTTGGGGCGTTACACTAAACTCCGGTATCACAGCAGGTTTTATTGATAAATCTACTTTCCCTAAATATCAGACGAGATATGGAGCAGGATATGGTCCTGTATACGGAAATGATACCAATGGAGACGGAAATCCGGATGAATATTTTAATTATGATCCTGTTACCGGACAGTTACAAACACCTTTTACAGAGGATGCTTCGTATGGAGCGGAGTTTAATCCGAATATAATGGTAAGACAATGGGATTCTTATAACCCTGACTCTCCTAATTACGGAAAAGCAACTCCTTGGCAAGCTGCAAAAAATGGTCCGATTAAGTTTTTCGAAACACCGGTAACCTATGTTAATACAATTTCATTAGAGAAAGGAAGTAAGTCATCAAATATTTCACTTTCTTACACAAATATGCTGTCTAATGGTCTTTTACCTAATTCAGATTTAAGAAAAAATAGTATATCTGCTAAATTCAATTATGATTTTACGGATAAATTACATGCAAGCGTATTCTCGACATTGACAATTCAGGATACAAAAGGGAGAAATGAAACGGGGTACTCTGATAACCTGGTTACAGGTTTCAGACAGTGGTGGCAAACCAACGTAGATGTGTATGAGTTAAGAGATGCCTATGAAAGAAGTAATTCTAACCTTACTTGGAACAGAACTTCAGGCTCAAACGGGACTCCGGCATATTGGAACAATCCATATTTCCAGAGATACCAAAACTATCAGTCTGATACCCGAACAAGAACGTTTAGTTATGCTCAATTGAAGTATGACATTACCAAAAACTTCGGAATTACAGGAAAGCTTTCTTACGATCAAATGCAGATGTTGATTGAGGAAAGATTAATGAATGGCTCATTGCCACAGGCTTTTGGTGCCTCAGGAAACAATGTGACTTCGGGATACTCTCGTCAGGATATTCGTACAACGGAAACCAATTTTGATTTATTCTTAAATTACAAATTCGATATCACAAGCGATTTGAATGTTAGCGGTATTGTGGGAGGAAATGTCAGAAGAAATTTAATTGATAATGTATATGCAAGTACAGAAGGCGGGTTGGCCACTCCGGGATTATTTGCTATTTCCAACTCAGCAAGTCCGATTATTCCGCCAGATGAAAATTACGAAAAATGGGTAACTTCAGGGGTGTATGCTACCGCATCATTCGGATATAAAAACTTATTGTATGTAGATGGGACTGTGAGAGCAGACCAAAGTTCAAACCTTCCGAAGAATAATAACTCTTATGTCTATCCTTCAGTTACAGGATCTTTAATTTTATCAGAATTATGGAAGCCAAGCTGGTTAAGTTTCTGGAAAATTAGAGGGAATTACGCAGAAGTAGGATCTTCAACAAAAAATTATCAATTACAGAATACTTATAGAGTAAGAGGTGGTTTTGGAAATACAGGTCTTGTAGACCAATCGTATTTCCTGGCAAATCCCAATTTAAAACCTCAAAGATCCAAAGAAGTGGAATTTGGTATGGAGGCGCAGTTCTTTAAAAACAGACTCGGTTTCGATGTTGCTTTATATAAAACAAGAACCTTTGATCAGATTATTAACCTGCCAGTTTCTTCAGCAACAGGATACAGAACTTTCCTTGTAAATGCAGGGCAAATTAATAACAAAGGTATTGAGGTACAGTTGAATGGTACTCCTGTGAAAAATGAAAACTTTAAATGGGATATTGATGTAAACTGGTCTAAAAATGAAAATGAAGTAATTTCGTTATACGGAGATTCTCAGAATTATCTGTTGGCGTCTTACCAAGGTGGGGTTTCATTGAACGCCAGAGTAGGAGAGGCTTTCGGAGCACTTGTAGGATCTGATTATGTCTATTTGAACGGAGAAAGAGTAGTCAACCCTACTACGGGAAGATATTTAACAAATCCCAATCAGGTGATTGGAAATATTACTCCCGACTGGATTGGAGGGGTGCGAAACAGTTTTAACTACAAAGGGCTGTCAGTGAGTTTCCTTATTGATGTAAAACAGGGAGGAGATGTATTTTCAACAGATATGTATTACGGACTTGCGACAGGTCTTTACGAAGAAACTGCTGTTGGAGATTACAGAACTGCTGGTGTAGTGAATCCTGGGGTTAATCCTAACGGACAGGTCAATACAACGCCAACCTCAGCTCCAAATACTTTCGGAAACGTTGACGGATACAGAAGAATGCCAAATTCCAGATTTGTATATGATGCGTCTTATGTGAAATTAAGAGAGGCAAGTATTGGATATAGCCTTCCTAAATCTTTATTGGCAAATACATCATTCCAGGAAGTAAAAATTTCTTTAGTAGGAAGAAACCTGTGGATTATTCATAAAAATTTACCTTATGCAGATCCTGAAGCTGGAACAGGAAATGGCTTAGCTTCAAAAGGAAATTCTATTGGTGTATTACCTACAACACGTGATTTAGGTGTCAACGTAACCTTAAAATTCTAAAAAATGAAAAAAATATTTTTAATACTTAGCATACTTTCTTTAACAGTCGTTACCAATTCTTGTGAAAGCGACATCACCACACTCAATGAAGATCCGAAACACCCGACTGTTGTACCTTCCGGGCTTTTAGTGGCAAGTGCGGAGCAGGAACTGATTTCTCAATTGCTTACTCCGAATGTAAACAATAATATTTCGAGATTTTTCACGCAGCAATGGGCACAGACTACCTATATCGATGAGTCTAATTATGATATGGTGACAAGACCTATTCCTAGAAATCACTATAACAGGATGATGGCTTCAAGTTCGGCGATTGTTCATTCTCCGGGAGTTTTATCGGCACTTAGAGATGCGAAACAGTTTCTCCAGAATGAAAGTCTTTCTGCCGCTGAAAAAGGAAATAGAGAAGCAATTATAGAATTAATCAGTGTGTATACCTGGGCAAATTTGGTGGATACGTACGGCGATGTTCCTTATTTCGGCGCCTTGAAAGCGGTAGCTGGAGCAAACAACGCTTCTGAAATACCGTACGACGATGCCAAAACCATTTATCTTGATTTAATTAAGAGAATTGATGATGCGAATGCAATGATTAACACCAATCAAAGTGGTTATACTGATGACATTTTCTATAAAGGGAATATGGGGAAATGGAAAAAAATGGCTAATTCTTTGAAATTCAGACTGGCTGTTACATTAGCAGATGTTGAACCTGCTTTATCAAAAACCTATGCTGAAGCAGCTTACAATGCCGGTTTGTTTGATAATAAGGATGATAGCTGGGGATTATCTGCCTTCCCTTCCGGTTTATTTGCTAATCCTGTTTACCAGGAATATGTACAGTCGGGAAGAAGTGATTTTATTCCTTCGGATGTATTGGTAAATTATATGAATTCTACAACAGATCCACGAAGAGACAGATGGTTCGTAAAAGCTGACAGAGTATTTGATGATGTTGCTGGAGATTATGTTGCCGGAACAGGAACATATAAGGGAGGAGTTTACGGAGCTAATAATTCTTTTCTAAGTTACTCACGTATGTCGTCTCCTAAAGTTGATATTAATGGAATTGCTGATGCAGCAGACGATGGAGATTATATGATTGTAACTGAAAATGCTCAGGGTTACTTGTTAGATTATACAGAAATTTCATTTTTAAGAGCAGAAGCTGCGGCACGAGGATATAGTGTAGGTGGAACTGCCGCAACATTATATGCTGCTGCAATTACTGCTTCCATGAAAGAATATGGAATTAGTGATGATAAGATCACACCTTTTATTGCTGCAAACCCTTTCAATGCTTCAAACTGGAAACAGTCTATTGGGTTCCAAGCATGGGTAGCGATGTTTAATAAAGGTTTCCAATCTTGGAATTTTGCCAGAAGATTGGATTATCCGGTATTTGTAAATCCTGACGATTCTGCAGTAGACGGTGTTCCGGTAAGAATGAAATATTCGGATCAGGAATATTTGTTAAATAAAAATAATGTAACAGCGGCAGCACAGAAAATAGGAGGAGACCAGGTAACAACAAAAGTTTTCTGGGACGTTTTCTAATTATAACAGATTAAAATACACAGAATATTCCTGTCATTAAAAGCAGGAATATTTCTTTAAAATGAAAAATATGAGATTATTTATTAACCTATTTATCTTAATGGCTACTGTTATTTCATGTTCAAATGATGATAATAGGGAAGATACAATCATTGAAACACCCAACCTTAATGGAACCTGGAAACCTGTAAGGTATGAGTACAAAGGAAAAACATATCCGTTAAGCGAATGTGAGAAAAAAGGACAGATACTCGTGAATACGAATTCTTCCGGAGTATATGAAAGATATGGAGCTTCAAGTTCAGGAACAGATTGTAATTTATACGATTCATTTTCGGGAAGTTGGAATTATGATGCGATGAACAGAACCCTGACTCTATCATATAATGAAAATGGAACTCCTAAAACATTGCAAAAACAGATTGAAGATTTTTCCAGTACAGAATTAAAAGTTACAGATACTTCAAAGGATCTTGACAATGTGCCCGGTAACGACGAGGCAAGTCTGGTCTTTGCAAAACAATAATTTAATTTCCTTCATATTTATTCCGCCTTCGGGCGGTTTTTTTATTTCCGTATATTTGTACTTCAAAATTTCAGAAGAAAATTGCTGCGGCGGTTTTACAAAATCAATATCAACAGATGAATATTAAAAATATAATAGAAGAAAAACTTTCAGAAGTTATTTTAAATGTCTATCAATTGAAAGGCATTAATCTGGAAGTTCAGGAAAATAAAACCGAATTCGAAGGAGATTTCACGATTGTAACATTCCCTTTGGTGAAGCAATTGAAAAAAAATCCGGAAAGCATCGGAGTAGAATTGGGAGAAGCTTTAACAGAACAGACTGAGTTGCTGGAAAGCTTTAATGTGGTAAAAGGTTTTCTTAATGTTAAGGTCAAGAATCAGTTTTTTGTAGACAATTTCAAATCTGTTACGACTGGCTTTGATACTATTAAAAAGAAAAATTCTACGGTAATGGTGGAATATTCTTCTCCGAATACCAATAAACCGCTTCACTTAGGACATGTTAGAAATAATTTATTAGGTTTTTCGGTTGCTCAAATTTTGGAAGAAGCAGGTTATGATGTGATTAAAACACAGATTATCAACGACAGAGGAATACACATCTGTAAATCGATGCTGGCCTGGGAGAAATTTGGAAAAGGAGAAACTCCGGAATCTACTGATACAAAAGGAGACCATTTCGTTGGAAAATATTATGTAGAGTTTGACAAGGAATTGAAAAAGCAGACCAATATTATCTTTAATGATTTTAGAGTAAATAATTTTGAACGTTTTGATACTCCTAAAAAAGAAGAAGTCAAAAGTTTAAACGAAAAAATAGATCTTCTTGAAAATAAGAAAAAAGAAGCCATTCAGATAGCAGATGTATCGGAATTATCTACATTGCATGAAGAGTTTAAAAAACAATTTCAGGCAGCTTTGGATAACGATTCATTGATTTCTGCGGTTCCTAAAAAAGTGGAAGAAATTATTTCTAAAAATGTAGAAGAGAAAATTTCCGATGAAAAAGAAATGGAAATTGTCAGAGCACAGACTAAAACATTTACAGGTTTATTTAAAGAAATCATAGAAATTGAAAGCAAGCTTGAATCTGAAAAATCAAATCTAAAAGAAATCTGCAAGCCGCTTACTGAGATCATGAAAGAAGCTCAGAAAATGTTGTTGGATTGGGAAAACGGAGATGAAAAAGTAAGAAACCTCTGGAACGAAATGAATTCTTGGGTTTATAAAGGTTTCAACGAAACATATAATAGATTAGGAGTAGATTTCGATCAGGTTCAGTACGAAAGCAATACATATATTTTAGGAAAAGACCTTATTCAGGAAGGTTTGGATAAAGGTGTTTTGTACCAGAAAGAAGATGGTTCAGTTTGGTGTGATTTAACAGATGAAGGTTTGGATCAGAAATTATTATTACGTTCAGACGGAACTTCTGTGTATATGACTCAGGATTTGGGAACTGCCGTAGAGCGTTTTAAAGAAGGAAATATCCAAAAGTTAATTTACACGGTTGGAAACGAACAGGATTATCACTTCCAGGTTTTATTTAAAATCTTAGGAAAATTAGGATATTCGTGGGCAGATCATTTATATCATTTGTCTTACGGAATGGTAGAACTTCCAAACGGCAAAATGAAATCTCGTGAAGGAACCGTTGTAGATGCTGATGATCTGATGCAGGAAATGCACAATATTGCAAAATCTGCGGCTGAAGAATTAGGTAAATTGGATAATTTAACGGAAGACGAAAAAGCAGCAAACTACGAAAACGTAGGAATGGGTGCATTGAAATATTTCATGCTAAAAGTTGATCCTAAGAAAAAAATGCTTTTCAATCCGGAAGAAAGTATTGATTTTAATGGAAATACGGGACCTTTCATTCAATATACTTTTGCACGTATCCAGTCTTTATTGGCAAAAGCAAATTTTGAATATAAAGAAGTGAATGATGTACAGCTGAATCAATATGAAAAAGAATTGATTATGCAATTGACAAATTATAAAATTGTCGTTCAGAAAGCAGCGGAAGTTTTAAGTCCGGCTTTAGTAGCCAATTATGTTTATGATTTGGTAAAAACATATAATTCTTTCTATCAAAGTAATCCTATTGTCATCCAGGAAGATGAAAATATAAAGCAAATAAGATTAAACCTGTCGGATCTTACGGCAAAAACAATACAAAAATCTTTACAACTTTTAGGGATAACAACCGTAAATAGAATGTAAACAAAACAAGACCTTCAGACCTTCTGAAGGTTTTTTCTTTAGTATAACGTGGCAGAGTTATAGTTTTTACAACATTCAGAATGTTTTATACAATTTTTGGCAATGCCGAAACAATAATTTTGTGAAAAATAAATTGTACCAATGAATATACTAAAGAAAATTTTCTACGCCGCTTCTATTTTTGTTTTCACGGCAACTGTTGTGTCATGCAGTTCAGATAATGACGAAATTGTGGCAGAAGTTGTACTTACACCTTCTCAGCTGCTGTCTTCCACGCCTTGGGAAACCACCTCATCCAAAAATCAAAACGGACAGTCCGTAAGTTTAACGGATCCGAATGTGTCTAATTTTGTAGGATTTGCTTATTTCAAAGAAAACGGAACATTTACGATGTATAACCTCGATGATTCACCAAAGATGCAAGGCGATTGGTCGGTATCTGAAGACGGCAAAACGAGAACTATTATTGCTAAAGATAATAATGGAAACGTATTATTTACCCGAGTGGTACAAATTACGCTATTAACGAAAACCGAATTTACCTACAGAATTTACCCTGATGCAGCGGATACTTCAAAATATTATGATATTATCCATACTCCGACTACCCATCCGGAACCATAATAAAGTTAAAGTTTAAGCAAGTTATAAACAAAAAAAGGAACTCAAACGGGTTCCTTTATATTGGTTTTTTCTGGCTTTCTTCATACAGTTTTGCATCGCTCCACTTTGCATGTTTAGACGGGATAATCGTATGCCCCTTTTTATAGGCGTAAACCTTGGTATATTCTGCGCCAAAAAAAATCAGCATGCAGGAATAATTAATCCACATCATGATCAGAATAACCGTTCCTGCGGCTCCGAAAGCGGAAGTGGGTTTTGCGGTTCCGAAATAAAGACTTAATAAAAATTTTCCTAAAGTAAATAAAACCGCTGTCAGAAAAGCACCTCGCCAAACCGGTTTCCAGCTGACTTTTACATCGGGGAGAACTTTGAACATCAAGGCAAAAAGAAACATAACGATGGCGAAACCGATAATAAAATTCACCAATTGTACCAACAGATAAGTTTCTAATCCGAAATAAGCGGTAATCCAGTTATTCAAAACACTGATCAGGGAGGAAAGAACCATCGTAATCATCAGTAAAAAACCAATGATAAGGATCATTCCCAATGAATTAGCTCTGTCTAAAAGAAACTTTACAAAAGCTTTTTTCGGAGCAGCCTGTACATCCCACAATGTATTTAACGAATGCTGAAGCTGAAAAAACAAGGTAGTGGAACCATACACAAGTGACCCGACACCTACAGCCTTCATGATTACATTTTCTTTATCAATTAAAGCTCCGGCAATCATATCCTGAATACTTTTGGCCACATCCTGCCCCATAATTCCACTGATCTGATTGCTGATTTCACCACGGATGGCTTCCTCACCAAAAAAATATCCGGCAATCCAGATGATGATAATTAATAATCCCGGGATAGAAAAAATAGCATAATAAGCTAAGCTTGCAGAATCATTAGACGCAGAAGAATTATTCCACTTTTTGAATGTTTCATTTAATGTGTCCCAGAAAAAATTAATATGCTTTGTCATCTGTAATTATTTAATGAATTAGAAAGGATATCCGATGGCAATATTCAAAACAAGGTTATCTCTTCTCCAGTTGGAATCTCCGAAATTAATTTTATCAAAAGCCCATCGGTCGTTCTTTTCATAATACGGGATACGCAATGGCATGGCAAGATCCAGTCTTAAAATTAAAATAGAGAAATCAAGTCTCAGACCAAATCCGGCTCCCACTGCAATTTCACTTAAAAATTCTTTCGAAAATTTGGCTCCCGGCCGCTGTGGGTCATCATTCACCAGCCATATATTTCCTGCATCTGCAAAGAGGGCAACATTTAAAAATTTATAAAGATTCGCGCGGTATTCTGCATTTAATTCCAATTTAATATCTCCCGACTGATCAAAATAAAATCCGTCGTTAATGGTTCTTGGATCAAAGCTTCCAGGCCCCAATGTTCTTGCACGGAATGCTCGTACACTGTTGCTCCCTCCGGAGAAGAACTGTTTGGAGAAAGGGATGAATTCAGAATTTCCGTAAGGATAGGCAATGCCTCCGATAAATCTTGTGGCTAAAGATGTTTTTTCATTAAACTTATGATAGAATCTGAAATCATTCTCAATCTTGGCATACTGACTGAACGGGATTCCGAAGATCTCCTTTTCCTTATCTTTTTTTGCATTGGCTCCTGTCACCAAACCTGTAATATTTCCAGCTAAATCCAATGTTCCTTTATAATACATGGTATTGGTTTTCGGCAACATCGTGTTGGTATATGTATAAGAATAGGTTGGCCCGAAGATCAGCTGTTTCTGGACAACCCTCTGCAAAGCATCACTGTTTTGGGCATATTGTTTATAAAGATCGGTAACGTTGGCAGGAGATACTAAGGTGATATCGATAATTTTCAGGTCGTGTTCTTTTCTTGCGTTTTCCTTCCAGTTGTAGCCAAACGATCCGGTGAATGTATTTAAAGTATAATATTCCGTACGGTTCTGGAACTCATACCCTAAACTGATATTGGTTCTCGGTACAAATGCACTGGAAGAATTAAAACGGAACGGAGCCACAATTCTAGGAATCGAAAGCTGTACATTGCTCCCGGCTCTGAAAATATTTTTAGCATTTTCCGGTCCGCCGATCTGTACATCAAATGCTCCGTATACTGAGGCTTTAAACTGTTCTGCTCCACGGAAAAAGTTTCTGTGTGTCCAGTTCAGATTCAGTTCGCTTCCTGCGTAATTTGCAGAGTTTGTTCTTCCTAAAGCTTCCAGGCGGAGAGACTGAAGTTCCCGTGGAGTCAGCAGATAATAGGCATCAAATTTATTCTGTAAAGAGTCTGAAACAATAAATTCATTTTTAACAAATTTAAAAACTCCTAAACTGATCAGCCGGTTTAGCGTAAGGTTGTGATTGGTTCTGTTATAAAGATCTCCTTTTTTAAAATACAAAGCCCTGTCGAAAATCTTTGGTTTGAATTTATTTTGAGGATCAATAACGTAAATATCTTCATGCGCATATTTCTGAAGAGAATCTGCCTCCATCGGAATTTTGTATTTCCCGTTTTTTACATCTTGAATATTGTAATTCGGAAAAACAATCACTTTATCAATGCTGAACTGCTGAGTGGAAAGATCCGGCGTATTGTCCTTCAGCTTTACATTAAGCTCTACATTGTGGCTTTTGGTTACCGTACTGTCGGCCTGAACAATAATATTGTCGGGATGAAAATAGTAGAACCCTTTTTCTTTTAATCCGTTATCGATTCTTTCTCTTTCGGTTTTAATGACATCCAGATCAAAGGGTTTTCCTGCTTTTAACAAAGTTTTTCCTGTAAGGTTCTGGATTTCCTGATTCACCAATGAAGAATCTTTCTGGAACTTAACATTGCTGATCAGATATCTTGCCCCCGGTCTCAAAGTATAGATAACCTGCGCTTTTTTATTCTTAGAAACCGTATCATACGTTGCTTTTGCATTGAAATATCCTTTGTTTTCAGAATAGTTTTCAATAATATCTTTATTGAATTCACGATCTACATCACCCAATAAAACAGGTTTTTCACCCACTTTATATTTCAGCCAGTAATTGAATCCTTTTTCTTTTTTAGGTTCTTTTGCAATATTATAAAAATATAATTTCGGTCTCAATCCTAAGAAAGAAGAATTGGGTTTTGGAGTAAGATTGGCTTCCAATGCAGTTTGCAGATCTTTTTTTTCATTTTTAGACAGCGTATCATTTTCAATCTTAATCTTAGCTCCGGTGTAAAGCATCTGGCCTTCTTTAAGGTACCTCGTATTGCTGCAGGAAAGAGCTACGGAAGCAACTCCGAAACTGAACAGATATCTGAAATATGTATGATAATTTTTTTTCATTATTTAAATTCTACAACTTGGTTCTGTTGATTTTTTCTTAATTCTCTCTGTTTTTTATTCTTTGACCGCTGGAAAATATCCCGGAATTTGTCATAATCCAGTGTGATGATAAACCCAAGTCCCGTTTCCACGATCTGCCCCTGAAGTGCTACCTGATATTCGTTTTTACGGTAGGCACGAAGCATATACCTTCCGTCTTTGGAAAGGCTGTAATCCACAGTGACGTCCCCGGCGATATTCGTCATGTTTTCATTTTGGCGGGCTTCACCTTCGAGGGCAAAATTACTTCCCACCGAAACTTTCAGACGGTCGTTTAATAATTTTTTACTCAATCCGACATTCAGGTCGGTTCTTGTATTTTTGGCTCCTGAAGAATAATCTTCGGAAGATTCAAGATCAAAATTCAGATCCACACCTTTGATGAGGTCGGAGGCAAGATTATTCAACTGTTGCGAAAGAATTTTACTTACACTCTGTCTCGCCAGCATCTCCCCGGAAAGTCCGGCACCCGATTCGAAAGGATTTTCACCGATGAATCTGTTTAACAGCAATAAAGCGAAAACCTGTTTATTCATTTCGGATTCCTGAGTTCTCAACTGAGACAGCTTCTGATCGACAATATCTGTAACGGTAGAAGAAACAGCATTGTTTTTCTCGTCTGTAGTAATGTCGAAAGTAATAACAGGCTTTAATAATTCACCTTTCATTTTAAGTAATGTATTGAAAGGAATTCTCTGTTTAAACTGGTTCAACGTTCCCGCAGCTTCTCCACTGATCTGCTGTTCCACTAAATCAATCGGTGCAGCTTCGGTTTTATAGATGGCGGTGATGTCTAGATTAGCAGTGGTCGGTTCTCCTGTCCAGGTAATGGTGCTTCCTTTCTGAATATCGAACTTACGTTTCAGGACACTCACTGTCATTTCATAGCTTCCGGATTCCACTTCATACACACCGACAAGAGTCGTTTTTCCGGATGGATCAACACCACCTGTTAGCTCAGCTTCTCCCTGAAGTTTCACAAAATCCCCGTTGGCTTTGTCGATTAATAGAGATAGTTTTGCTTCTTTGCTGATTTCAATATTCACGTTCACATCCATTCCTTTGATGCGGCTGTCGGTATTTAAAGAATCTGCTTTAACGGTTTTGTTTAAAACCACCTGATCCTGATCAATAAACTCTACAATCCCTTCTCTTTCCTGTAAAGTAGGCGAAGACTGAGGAAGAACAAAAGTGAAGTCTGTATTATCTGCAACTGCCAGTCTTCCGTCTACTTTTGGCAGATCTAGATTTCCACGGATTCGCAATCCTGCATCAATAGACAGAATTCCGTACATAATCGCATCATTGGATTTTTCAGAATTTACGACTTTAAAATCTTTGGCATTAAGATCAAGATTGAAAGCAAAATCTCTGTAGGTCTGTGTTAAAACCTGTCCATCTATATTCAGAGAGTTTCCATCTTTATCATTAATTTTAAAATTATTGAATTCAATTCCTCTGCTGGTAAAATCAATTTCATCATTCAGCTTTCTGAAATCGCTTCCTGTTTTGGCAATTTCAAGGCCTGCATCATTAAATTTTACTTTACCTAAAATATTCGGTTTATCAGCTGTTCCCGTTATTTTTAAATTTCCGGAAATATAACCTTCCGTATTGGTGATCGCATTCATCGAGAATCCCTGAACACTTTTCATCTGTAACTGATTGATGGCCATATTCAGATCAAATGTGCTGGAAGTAGTGTTGTAATCTCCCAGAATTTTAACATCATTATTATTTCCGGAAAGGGCAATGTCTGCATTTAATAAATTCGGTGAGTTGTTGTTCACTTTTACCGCAAGATTTCCGACTGCATTTCCGTACACAATTAAATCTGAAATATTCAGGTCCGAAGTGAAGGTCATGTTTTTCGTCAGGTTGCGTAGCTGAGCCGTTCCGTTAATGGTTCCTCTTGCTAAAACGGTGTCTTTTTTAATAAGTTCTGTAATCGTTTCAATTTTAAAATCTTTCAAAGAAACATTCAGAGGGGCATTGGCTGTCTGACTTTCAGATTGTAACAGGATTTCGCTGCCTCCGTTTGAAAGCCTGAAATTGTCTGCCAGTATCCCGTTTTTCCCAATCTGGATCTTATTGTTTTCCGAAACAGTCCAATCGGTGTAATTTAATTTTAAACCATTTGGATTTAAAGAGATTTCGGTGATGTCATTTAGTGATTTTGCATTTCCTGCAATTAAAAATTGCGTGGCATCTTTCTCGTCTTTTGTAGTAATGTTGTAATTGATGATATTATTGGCAACATCTCCCGTGATTCCGACTTTATTTAAGGCAAAGCTTGAGCTTTTCAGACCGGCAACATACAGATTATATTGTAAAGCCTGATTTTCATTGGTGACTTTTAAAGTCGCATTTTCAATAGAATTTTCGCCATATAGCAATTGAGGAATCTGTCCGTCGATTTCAATTTTTTGTGAATCGGCATTATAATTTCCGTTTAAATTAATGGTTTCAAAACTTTTCAGATCCGGAACAAATTTTCTGATCAGATCATCATTTTTAATTTTTGCATTAAAGGTAAAAAACTGTCCGGCCTGAATTTTCTGAGTTTTTTCCGGCTTTTGGAATTGATAATATTGATTAACTGTGTTCGCTAAAGAACCAAAAATCTGTGTCAGTTTATATTTTCCTTTTAATTCAACATCTGCAATCTGAGAATTGAAAACGATATTCGTAGAATCGTTGGTTGAAGATGCTTTTAAATTCACTTCCTGAACGGGATACACTTCTTTGGTATCGGAAAATGCAAAATCTTTTAAGTTTAAATATCCGTTCAGATGATCGGGATCTAAATTAGTAAAGTCTCCGTCGATTTTTCCTGCTAAAATCATAGGATCTTTATAGAATCCTAATTTATTGAGATCAAGCTTGATGACTTCTCCATTTACTTTTACGGTAGGATTTTTTTCGTCATACATTCCGGAAGCGGTTAACAGTAAATTGGCATTCGGATCTTTTGAGTTTAAAATAATATGGTAAGCTCCACGATTTATTTTCCCCGTCAGATTCATATTTTGGTAACGGTAACCTTTGTAAACTGCCGAAGCAACGTGACCTTTCAGATCTGCTTTTGCATTTTTGAAATCGAAGCTTTCTCCTTTGGCATAAATCTGTGCTGAAATCGGCCCGATATCTTTATTCTGAATAATTTTTCCGATTTGTAATCCCTGAAGATTTGCTTTTACATCATACAGTTCACGGTTTTCTCTGCGCATGTCGACATTAGCTTTGATTGCGGCATTTCCCAACGTGGAGTAGAGGTTGAGATCGGCATTCACAACTTTCGTGGTTCCCTTTGCTGTTCCTTTCACACTCATGTTGGTAGGCAGAGAAATATTGGAAGGAATGGTGTTTTTCGGAACTAAATTGAATATCGTTTTAGCGGATGAAGACAGTTCGGCAATCCTTAAATCATAATATAAATTGTCGGGATTCATTGCATTTTTAATTCTTCCTGAAGCAGCAACTCTCAATTGATCCAACCCTGAGACTTTAAGATTATTAATCAACAAATCATTGACGTTGCCTTTAACATTGGCATTGACATTTAAAATAGCATTCGGATATTTATTGAAAGGAACTGTGTTTCTCAAGGTAGGAACCAAATTCAGGATATCTGAAAATCCGATTTTTGAATCTTCGATATTCGCTGAAATCTGTACGGCTCCCAAATTGGAACTCAGCTGTTCAACAGAATTATAATTTAAAATAACCTCATCACGCAAAACTGTTTTCGGGGTTTGTAAATACAAATCTTTCAGATAAGCTTCTTTATCATTATACACGAAATCCGTATTGAACTTCTGAATATCCAGTCCTCTGGCTTCCTGAATTTCCGCTGAATTCACGCTCCCTGCAAATGTATTGTTCTGCATTTTGAAATCCCTTACCTCAACATTCATTTTAGAAAAATTCAGATGGTTGAAATCCATTCCCTGCTTTGTAGGAGCGATGGCTGGGTTGTTGTAAACGACTTTCACATCGTTCAGAACTAATTTATCAAGCAATAAACTCAACGCTTTCTGCTGATCTGTAGCTTTTGAAACTTCAGGTTTTTCGGTGTTTTTCGGATTGGCATTTTGAGCCGGAAGATAAAGATTGGCATTGATATCAGCTCCGGAAAGAAAAACATTATCTACATCGTAAGCGCTGTTTTCCAGATCCAGTTTGTTGACTTTCGTGCTTAATTCTTTAAAGAGAATTTTGGCAAAAGTTTTGGTATTGTCATCGCCGTAATCAATATTGAAATTGGTAAGCTTTATACCTTTTAAACCGATCTGCATCGGCTTCTTATTATTTAAAGAATCGACCTTCTTTTCAACAGTCTTGGAAACTTCTTCTACCAAGTCCTGTTTTAGTTTTAATTGTAATCCGTCAAGATTAATGTCGTTAACAGCATATTTATTGTTGTTGAGATCAAAAGTTT
Organism: Chryseobacterium arachidis; assembly: GCF_900129245.1. Taxonomy (GTDB): domain Bacteria; phylum Bacteroidota; class Bacteroidia; order Flavobacteriales; family Weeksellaceae; genus Chryseobacterium; species Chryseobacterium arachidis. The sequence continues at coordinate 302,006 of NZ_FQUT01000003.1, read as the reverse complement.
TTACTCTTGTATCAAAAGATTTAAAGTAGAGTTTTATATCATTTCTGGATTGCTGGTCATTAAATGTGACACCGATATCTTTTAATTTGATTTTATCTAACGAAATAATGAAAGGTTTTGAAGGGCTTTCCTCCTTATCACTGGTGGCAAAAGCATCTAAAATATAATCGAAATTGAACTTTCCGTCGGGTTTCCTCACCACATTGGCTCTCGCGCCTTCCAGATCAACAGAGGTGATATCTGCCGTGGAATTGATAAGTTTAAGCATATTCAAGCCTACATCCAGTTTTTTCACCGCCAGAAGGGTGTCGATATCCTGTCCTTTCAAGTACAGATTTTCCATCACCAGGCTGTTAGGGAATCCTATGTAGACTCTTTCGAGGCTTACTTGGGTTTTAATTTTTTTCTCAAGATAGACGACCAGCTTATCTTTGATGAAGTTCTGAACTACGGGAAGCCGCAAACTGAGAATAAGCAATATAAGAAAAACCAATATCGAAATAATGGTTATTACAAATCGCCTTAAGAGTTTTCTTTTGTTGATTTTTAGTTCCAAGAGTGATCGGGTTTAAACAAATATAATAATACTAAATGTACTACTGTTGTGTTGTGGTACCCTTTGCGAATACAAAAATCCTGCCTTGGCTGCCAATTATGGAATTTAGTTTAGTGAATTGTCAAGTGAATGAGTTGATGACGACAGCCAAGACCCGGATTTTTTAGTTTTAAAAGCCCCCTTAGATCATTTCTGTTGAAAAGGTTAGCAAAAATGAAAATTCAAATGTTAGTTTAGTTCTTCAAAGGGGGCATAGCATGAATCATATGCTGAGATAATAAATTTTTATTCGTTCCCGTTTTCCCATTTTACTTGTTCGCCTTGGGGTTCCGCACCGCCCTGAGCTGGAGTCACAGAAGGTGTTTCCTGATTGATATGATAGACATACGCTGCAATTTTTTCGGCATCTCTTCCTGTGATGGTTCCTTCTTTTATAAAAGGTCTCATGGTAGGATTATTTGGTGAGCCGTTTTCCAGCATCCAGATCACATTTTTGAATAAACTTTTTTGTTTTATATTGATCCAATGAGTGTCTGTCAAATTAGGTCCGATTCCGCCTTTTCCGTTGTCTCCGTGGCAGGTTACGCAGTTCGTTTTAAATAATTCCTGCCCTTCTGCGATATTGTCAGCACTGTATTTTGCGGTTTCCAGTGTTACCTGTGGCGCGGTTTTTTCAAACTCAGCAATGGAAGCAAGCATGGTTTTGGTTTCGCTGTTCAGTTCGGCTTCAGGATGCGCATAATCTGTGAAGGCAAAAGCCGTAAGATACACCGCACAGAAAATACACCCGAAATAGAACAATCCGATCCACCATTTTGGGAGAGAATTGTCGAGTTCTGTAATTCCGTCGAAGCCGTGATCTATCAAAATATCTTTTTCCTCTGTTGCAGATTGTTTCTTAAATGCGGAATTCCAAAGCTTCTGAAAATAAGGTGTATTTTTATCTTTTAAATATTGAGCTTTTTCCTCATCTGATAATTTGCTGAAATTCTGATTTTCAATTAAATCTCCGATCGAATTCATAATCAAAAGAAGAATAATCGCGATCAGCATCAATACCCAGAAAAAAGGTGAAGAAAAATATCCTGAATTGTGCGCAAACATTTCGAACGCCATGATGGTCAAGCCTATTGTGACAAGGATGTAGATGGAAATTGGAGTTCTTGTTTTCATTTTTAATTGATTTTAATTATTCTGCACTTGCAGTTTTAATCTGAGTGGTTTTAATATCTGTTCCCAACCTCTGCAGATAAGCGATCATAGCGACGATTTCTCTCTGCTCCAGCGGAACAAATGTTGCTCCTTTTGCAGTTCTGTCTTTTTCAATCTGATCTTTTACATCTTTTGCTTCGGAATAAATTCTTTTTACAATATTTTTTGCCTGATTGTCTGCCCATTGATTGGCGGAATCTATTTCAGCTTTTGAATAAGGGACGTCGAAGTAATTTTTCATCAGTTTCATTTTATCCACCATTTGCGTTTTGTTTAATTTATTCGTGATCAGCCAAGGAAAACGAGGCATTATTGAACCTGCTGATGTAATTCTTGGGTTGTACATGTGTTTAAAGTGCCAAGAATCTGGGTTTCTTCCGCCTTCTCTCTGCAGATCCGGTCCTGTTCTCTTTGATCCCCAAAGGAAAGGTCTGTCATAAACGAATTCTCCAGCTTTTGAATATTGTCCGTTTTTACCTTCAAATCTTACAATTTCATCTCGGAAAGGTCGTATCATTTGTGAATGACAGGCGTTGCAGCCTTCTCTGATATATAAATCTCGTCCTTCCAACTCTAATGGTGAATAAGGTTTTACCGCCGAAATTGTAGGCACACTCTGCTTTAAAGTCAGGGTTGGAATAATTTCTACCAAACCTCCGATTGCTACTGTAATGAAAGCTAAGATTGCCATAATTCTTGGTGTTCTCTCGATCCAAAGGTGAATTCCTTCGCCTTCTTTTCTTGCCGACCCAATGTTTGCCAATGCTGGAGCTTCTGCCGGAACATCTTTTTGGAAAGATCCTGCTTTAATGGTTTTAATAACATTCACCATCATTAAAATAGCTCCCGAAATATAAAACAAGCCTCCCAGGAATCTCATTTTATAGTATGGAATGATCGCCGTTACCGTATCCAGCCAGTTTTTCCAGACTAAAGTTCCGTCGGGATTGAATTGTTTCCACATTAATCCCTGCGTGAAACCTGAAATATACATTGGTACTGCGTAGAAAATAATTCCTAAAGTTCCCAGCCAGAAATGCCAGTTGGCTAATTTTTTAGACCAAAGCTGTGTTCTCCACATCACAGGAATCAGATAATAAACGATCCCGAAAGCCATGAAACCGTTCCAGCCCAACGCTCCGATGTGTACGTGACCGATTACCCAGTCTGTGTAATGCCCAATTTTATTTAAAGATTTTGTTGCTAAAAGCGGCCCTTCAAAAGTTGCCATACCATAACAAGTTACGGCTACTACAAAGAATTTCAGAATAGGATTTTCTCTCACTTTATCCCAGGCTCCTCTTAACGTCAATAAACCGTTCAGCATTCCACCCCAGGAAGGAGCGATCAACATGATGGAAAAACCTGTTCCCACTGCTTGCGCCCAAGCCGGAAGCGCAGTGTATTGTAAGTGATGTGGTCCTGCCCAAAGATAAACGAAGATCAGTGACCAAAAGTGGATAATTGATAATTTATAGGAAAATACGGGCCTGTCCGCTGCTTTTGGTAAGAAATAATACATTAAACCTAAAACCGGAGTTGTTAATACAAACGCCACTGCATTGTGACCGTACCACCACTGAACCAAGGCGTCTTTTGCTCCCGCATAGATTGAATATGATTTCCAAGTTGTGAAAGATAACGGAACTTCAAGATTGTTAAAGATATGAAGCATTGCTACGGCTAACCATGTTCCGATGTAGAACCAAATGGCAACATATAAATGTCTTACTCTTCTTTTAGCAATGGTTCCGAACATATTGATTCCGAAAATTACCCAGGAAATGGTAATTAAAATATCAATCGGCCATTCGTGTTCTGCATATTCTTTTGAGGTGTTGATCCCCATTAAAAAAGTGATCACAACGGAAATAATCATGATCTGCCAGGTCCAGAAATGAATCCATGATAGGGTGTCGCTGTACATTCTTGTTTTAAGCAATCTCTGCATACTATAATATGCACCGCAGAAAAAGGAATTACAGACAAACGCAAAAATAACCGCACTTGTATGTAACATTCTGATCCTTCCGAAGCCTAAAGCTCCTTGTGTATTAATCAATCCTTGAATATTTCCAGATGCTAAACTTTTAATAGTTGTATCGTCTGTTCCGAATAAAAATTCCGGAAGTTCAGGATAAAAAAGCATCAGCGCAGCGGTAAGCCCGAGTACAAACCCGACTAAACCGAATGCAATTGTAGCATAGAGGAATGCTCTGACAATAGTATTGTCATAATTAAATTGTTGCGTCTCCATAATTCCTATGTGTTGTACTGAGGTGATATTATCTTTTAAACAGAAGCTTTGAGTACATTTTTAGCTTATGTTTCAAATATCATGTAGCGTGATAATGTTTTGACAAAGGTATTTACTAACTTTGTGTAAGTCTAATAGATATCCTTCTAAAATATACCGAAAACTACTAAAATAAGGATCATGAAAATATGCGGGCAAAATATCAGGAAAATAAGAAGAAGTAAGGATTTTACTCAGGAATATATGGCTTTTGAGATGGGAATTTCCCAAAAAGCTTATTCTGATATCGAAAATGCTAAAGTGAAGATCAATTTTGAAATTTTAACCAAGATTTCGGATATCTTAGAAATCAAACCGTCTGAAATCTGCAGCATCTCTCATAAATGTGGAAATGATGAATATGAGGATAAGTTTCATGATCTTGTAGAGTATATGAAAAAAAATAATATTGCGATTCCGAAAGAGTATTTATAAATATTGTTAGATATAAAATCAGAAAGGCTGCTTCATGTGAGGCAGCTTTTTACTTTAATATTTTTTAAGTTATTACTTAATCGCAAAGGCGCAAAGTTTTCTTAAAAATTATAACGTTTTAAGGCGCAAGGATTTTATCTTCAATAAAATTTAAGGATGCTTTTATTGCTGAAAATCTTTGATTTTCTTGCGCCTTAAAACGTTATAATTTTTAAGAAAACTTTGCGTCTTTGCGATTGACCTAAAATTTATCAACAAGAAAAAATTATTTCGCTAACAACCCAGGATATAGAATCCCGTCTGTTTTTAAATTAAGGTTCAATAAATAAGCAATTAATGGAGCAATATCTTCCTGTCCCATTAAAGGCAGCACTGTTCCTTTTTTAATTCCTCTTCCGAATGCAACAAATCCTGTCTGGATCTCTTTAAAATCGGTAGGCAAATAACCATGCGTTCCTCCATCTGCAGCTTTTAATAATTCTCCGGTAGCTGTTGCCCCGAAACTAATTCCCTGATAAGCAGCCAATGCTAATGAAGCCGTCGGATCTCCGCTTGCTTCAGTAATTTGTTCTTTATTCAGGACATGAAACATTTTTTTGTAACCCTCGGGTAAATTTTTGAGAAGTTCGTTCACTTTATTTAAAGTTGCTTTATCATTAGGATTTTTTAAATGTAAAAATGCAGAACCTCCACTTGCCTGAAAATAGGCTTTCCAGTTTTCTTTCTTATCATTGTCATATAATCCGGCTTTTGCCAACATTACATTAGGATTAAACTGAGTGTGAATATCCACAAAACCATGATCTCCTGTAATGATAAATGTTGTGTTTTCACTGATTCCTGCGGCTGTTGCAGCATCAATTAAAGTTTTAATAGCCACATCGGCTCCTGCAACGGCGGAACGAACCTTATCCCCATCTCTTCCTTCCTCATGCTCGAAATGATCGGTTGCTGCAATATGAAGTGCCAAAAACGAAGGTTTGTATTTCTTAAAAATATAAGCCGCCATTCTTGCTTTATTCTGGTCGGTCACTGCATAATCCAAGCTTGCTCCATATTCTCCGAATTTTCCTACCGCATAATCTTCAACTTCCTGGAAAAGCTCCTTTGGAGTAGATTCCATGCTCATTGCTTTCACTTCATCTTTTTTCTCGCCTTTATTTTTCGGAAGATACACATATTCCGGTAAGTTGTAAGTAATAGGCGCACCTACGGTAACAGGCCAGCTTACCCCTGCAGTTGTAAGGCCAGCGTCTTTTGCCACACTAAAAATAGTAGGAACCTTAATGTCCTTATAAAACCAAAACCATTCTCCTGTAATTCCTAACGGTTGGACCGGCGTGTTATAATAAATTCCGTGTTTTGAAGGTAAAACTCCCGTAACGATAGTTGTATGGGAAGGATACGTAACTGTCGGGAACGAACCACGGACTCCCTGTGCATAAGCTCCTTTTTTCATCATTTGCCTAACGTTCACCATCGACCATTCCGGATTCATATAAAATTCGGGTCTTAAACCATCTACACTTATCAAAACCACATGATTATTATTGTTTTGAGCCTTTACTAATCCCGCGGAAAGTGCCAGAAAAAGGAATATTTTTTTCATTGTAAAAATTTTTGCAAGATTAGAATATTACTGTTAACAGGGCGTGAACAGTTTATTAAATGTTTGTTTAAATTTATATTGAAAATTAATTGTAGAAAGATTGAAATAATTAAAATAAAAAACCACCCTTAAAAAGGGTGGTTTCCGTAGTCAAAGATGAACAATTTTCGAACCGCATGGTTGATGATTTGATAGTATTGTCAGAATTAAAATCGTGATAAATTACGCTTCTTTTTCCACCACTAAAGTTATGGCTATGTCGGTTAAATAAGAATGAGAATTGATGAAATAGAAAGGCAATTCAGGATTACAATCTGCAAGAGTACGAGAAGGAACCTAAGAAAGACTTAAGGACTATAGTACAGAAATGATTTCTAATATTAATACAAAATATATGGATTTTACAAAGATCCCACGAAGATATTAATAAACCGTTCTCATTGACTAGAGTAATATTTTATAAATATGCTTAGATTCTTGATAATTATACGGATGAGGAAACAAAAAATATGAAGGCTAAAAATCAGTTTACATTTCCTAAATGTTCTAAAGCTTCTTTAATAATAAATAATTATTACTTTAGTGCAAAAAATATATATCTAGTAGTGCATTTACATAATTATCTGCTTTTTATACGCTACATTATAGACAATATACGTAGGCAATTTGTTATTTACAAAAGCACCAAAGGGTAATCATATAAATTAATATTTTGGAGGTTTATGAACAAAAATTTGAAAACAAAAAAAGAGTATGTACAGCATTTTTCAACTAGAATTCCATGGAAAGATAATGATTACACAGGGCGGGTAGATGATAATCCTAAATACAATGTTGCTGCGCAAGTAATACCTAACATAGGAAATTCAAGAGATATAGAATTAGAGGAAAAAAATAAAGGGAAATTTTATCAAAATATTGGTTCGGAAAAATTTAAAAATTGGATTACAGAGAATTCTGCTTTCATGAGTAAAACAGAACTCGAAGTTAAAATGAATCATCCATATAAGAACGGTAAAAATGAAAAATTTTCTCACTATCGAGAAACATCTTTTAAATTAAAACCGTATTCTTTTTTGTTACGACCTTTTGCATGGACATTGAAAGGAAATGCAAAAGAATTAGCAAAGTACTACAATTTTAATTTTGATTACGAAGGAAACGAAAGGATGTTAAATTGGAATAGCTCTTGGATTTCACATGGAGAATCCCAAAGAGCTATTTTTGAATACTTTTTTTCAGGTATTGTCCCAAACAAATCTTTAATATTTCCTTATTACAAGCAAGTACCATTTATTGAAGATAATAGACGTGTAATTGCTGGAATTGGAAATTTAGTAAATTTCTTTGAACTGAAGGAATATTCATCAGATGGAAGTAGAGAAGAAAAAAATTATATATGGGAAACAAACACACCACATTCAATAAGAAATCATGGAGAACAAGGGTTTTTAATGCCATATTTTGAAATTTCTAAATATTTAATAAACAATCCTGATTTTGATGTTTCAAGTGTTACGTTATTTGAACCAGAAGGTTTTCGGAATGAGTTTTCATACGCTGCCGAATGGGTTAGTTATGATGCAACAATTGACGTATTAAATCAGGCAAAAAAAGTGCTGAGAAATATTGCAAAACTAAATTTAGAAACTGCCAACCAGGATTGGGTTAATATTCAATTGGAATACGTTGAAAAACAACTAAAAGCTGTTTGGAATCAGAGAGGTATTTTTCCTGGATTGGCTTCTGTATTATTTGCTTTAGGTATAAAACATAGTTTTGATTTAGCTCGTTTTATTAACACTTCTGAAAATGATCTAATTTCTGAATTAAAGCAATATTTTTCGGGAGAAAAAGAAACAGGAAATGACAAGCTAGATGAAAGTATAGCAGAAAAAGAAGACGAATTTAATGGTCTTTTGAAACATGACAATAAGTTAAAGTATTTTGAACTATTAACTAGAATAAGCCTTTCCGTAAAGCAGGCAAGTAATGTTTGGAAAAAATTCAAAGATGATCATGCCTCTGAAATAATAAATAACCCATACCTATTGTATGAGTTAACACGCAAGGAAAGTCAAGAATACCAAATAGCAATTTCCCAAATTGACAATGCAATGTTCGTGAATGATTTGGTTGAAAATAATTATCCACTTACAAATCCAACAAAAATGAGAACGGAGGCTGACAAACGTCGTTTTAGAGCCATGACAATGTTGGTATTAGAACATGCTACAAATTGCGGTCATACTTTACTTAGTTATGACCAAATTATTGAAAAGATTAGTAGTTTACCTTTAGATAGAAAGACAGAATTTCAAACTGAAAAAATTGAAGGAATCATAGAGTTTCTTGTACAAGGAGGATTATATGTTGATATCACAAATAATTATATCAAACTAAAAGAATATCAAGAGTATAAAGAATTAATATTCAAAACCCTATCAGAACGTATAAATGAAAACATTGGTAATAGGCAAGAATGGCTTGATATTATTAACAAGAAATTTGGAAGTTTAAAAAAAGGCAATGAAGAAAAAGACAGAGTCGCTCGCAATGAAAAAGCAAAAGCATTAAAAACTATAGAATCATCAAAAGTATCTGTTTTTTTAGGGAGAGCCGGTACAGGAAAAACAACTGCTCTTGGAATTTTTGCATCAGTAAATGAAATAAAAGAAGGAGGTCTTTTAGCCCTAACTCCTACAGGAAAAGCTAGAATTCAACTTGAAAATTCATTTAAAGAAAATAATGTAGAAGCAGAATGTATGACTATTGCCCAATTTTTGGTTCGCTCTGGCGGGTTTAGTTGGAGTACAATGTCGTACAAATTACCAAATAAAAATAGCACAAGCGTTTCAGAGACGGTTATTATTGATGAAAGTTCAATGTTAACTGAAAATATGTTTGCAGGTATATTAAAACTGGTTTCTACGCATGCAAAACGTATTATTTTTACTGGAGATAAAAATCAATTACCACCGATAGGCGCAGGAAGACCATTTACTGATATGATTATGTATTTGGAAAAGAATGCCCCGGAAAAAATAGCTTCGCTAATGACAGAAATGAGACAGGATGACACAGGTGACGATTTGGCTTTTGCTCAGCTTTTTTCAGACATTAACTCTGTTGATAAAGGTGTAATTCAGCGAGTAAAAAGTAAAAAAACAGACGAGCGGCTTGAATATATTGAATATACAGATTTAGAGCATTTGGAAAATTTATTTTTTGATAAAGTTTTACCAAGTATTACAGAAATGGAAAATAGAGAAGATATTGATGGATTTAATAAAAGCTTAGGAGCTACAATGAATGATCAATACACCCATTACAATACTAGTAAACATATCGAAGATTGGCAAATTATTTCTCCAACTAGATGGATTGGAATAGGAACTTATTACTTAAATGAACAAATACATATACATTACAGACAAAATATTGTTGATAAGTGGAATTATCAATGGTCAAAATGTAATCCTCAAAGTATACAAAAAATTGTTTACGGAGATAAGGTAATTTCTAACGTTAATGAAGATAGAGAATGCTGGAGCAGAGAAAAGAGCCAAGGATGTAAAGAGTATATAGCAAATGGTGAAATCGGCATTATGATGAATTATCCAAAACAATTCGGTAGAGATGATAGAAACGACAAGTACTATAAATTTATGTTCAATTCCTATGATAGTCATATTTTCTCATATACTAAAAATGATTTTGGGAGTGATGAAGGCGATTCTAAACTAGAATTAGCTTATGCTCTCACAGTTCATAAATCCCAAGGCTCAGGTTTTGGAAAAACACTTGTGGTTATAAATGGTAAAAGTGCACTTCTATCCAAAGAATTATTATATACAGCTTTTTCTCGACAGAAAGACGGATTAAAAATATTAAGTGATTTGCCCATTGCAGAATTATTAAAATATTCAAATGATTGGTATTCTGACACAAAACAGCGTTATACTGATTTATTTGAAAAACCCGATATTGTTGAAATCCAATCAACAAAACAAAAAAGGTATTTTGAAGAAAAGTTAATTCACAAGACTGTTCGTGGTGAAATGGTCAGGTCTAAATCTGAGGTAATTGTCGCAAATATTATTGATAAAATGGGCATAGACTATACTTACGAAGAACTTTTAACCATAAAAGGAAAAAACTATTTACCTGACTTCACGCTTCGATATCAAGGTCGAACAGCTTATCTGGAGCACCTAGGAATGTTAGGCAATATTTTATATAAAGCCCATTGGAAAGAAAAACAGTCTAGCTATGAGGAATCTGGAATCTCAGAACAAATAGGAAATCTAATAATTACTCAAGATGGTCTAGATGGTAGTTTAGATTCGAAGATAATTGAAGATAGTATCAATAAATGGAAAAACAACATATAATGGTAATAAGATTATAAAACTAAAGTTAAAATATACAATTTCATAGTAATCAAAAACACTTTCATTTAGCGATTACAATTAAAATTTGAGGAAATAAAAACTGTCAACAAACTAAAATCAAATTATATCAGAAGTATTAGTATTCACGTGAATACTGTTAGCAATCAATTTATAATGATTACTTTAATCAGTTGTTCTGAGGGAAATACACTCATTGCAATATTTTTGGCTTTGCCGAGTTTGATATATTTTATATGTGGCTTTTCAGATGAAGTGAGCAATTTGATATTATTTTGATCTAACATTTCATCCGTTAATTGATAAAAAAAAATTGAAATCTTGCATCATTGTAATAAAATCTTGAATATTCATCATTATCAAATTTTAAGTGGATCGTTTAATGTAGATATCTCTACTAACCATTAGTCTAGGCAAAAAAACTCACTCTTCAAATCTTCTTTTTCCAATACTATTTCGTTTTAAATTCACTACTAGAATTATTATTTGAAAATGCCAAATCAAGTAAACCTTCTAATAATGCTTTTATGTTAGCTGTTTTTTTTCTCAGTAATTCGTTCAGTACATTAGACTTTGATGAAAAATAATCTAATTTTTCAACTAATTGATCTTGCTCTAATTTAGGAGGACAAAGTAACTTTATTTTAGCCAAATTTTTATAAGAAATGTTATGAACACTTGATGTACCCGACTTAATCTCATTTAATTTATTTTGAATGTTATTCGATTGAAATTGATAGTACATATATTTGGAATTAACATTTTTTTTAAATCTAATACGCAAAATGTTATTATTATACAATACTACCTCATCAGAATTAAAAACCCCTACTTGACCAATACTATCATTGCCACTTCTTATATTAATTAAGAAGTCGTCTTTTTCCAGTTTGTATTTTGCTAACTCCTCTTCTGTGGCAGATACTTTTAATACATTATCAAAATTTATAGAATTAAAATCTCCAGATTTAAGGTATTTGTAGTTGTTTAAATTTACAATTTTTTCTTTAGGTTGAATCATTCCAACTGACTTAATGCTGACGAGGTCATCTAACGTAGTTTCAAATTGATTATTAGAATAATTTCTTACTGAAAAAATATCACTGTTGATAATATTTTTAAGTTCCTTAGTTAGGTCAAACAGTTCTAAATCATCTTCAATAACACTTTCAACTAGTTCCAATGGAGATTTAACCTCTAAAGGAATTATTTTATTTGGATTTCTTGCACTTAAATCAAAATCAATAATATCATCGACGCAGACTGTCCAGTCATTACAGTCATTATTTTTTTTACGATTTGTATTATTTCTTTGCTTGGGATTTTTAAATAATTTCACAAAATCCTCCATATGTGCGTAGCTTATTGGTTTATTTTTAGTCAATTTATAGGGAGGATTAACCTCATAATACCAGATTTTAGATGTCTTTCTATTCTTATCAAAATAAAGAATATTTGTTTTAACACCGCTGTAAGGGAGAAAAACACCACTGGGTAAACTTACAATAGTATGCACATTAAACTGCTCTAATAAAGTTTGCTTAATTTTCTTAAAAGCAATACTTTTCTGAAATAAAACACCTTCAGGAATTATTATAGCTGCTCGTCCATTGAATTTAAGCATCTCCATAAAATGTTGAATAAATAGCATCTCTATAGCATTGGTTTTAATCGAAAATTTCTGGGGTAATAAAGAATCTTCTTTTCCTCCAAAAGGAGGATTTGATAGAATTACGTCATACTTTTGCTCATTGTTTACATTTGATATATCTTTTAATAATGTATCTTCTCTGTAGACATTTGGATTTTCAATGCCACGAAGAATCATATTTAATATTCCCATGATAAAAACTGATGAAGTTTTCTCACTGCCATAAAAAGTATCTTCATTGATAGTTTGCCAATCTGATGTAGAAAAATTACTCTTATCATTTGAAGATAATAAGAAATCATATGTTTCTACTAAAAATCCAGCACTACCAGTTGCACCATCATATACAGTCTCACCTATCTGTGGATTCAATGTGTTAACCATAGACTTAACGATCGCTCTTGGTGTATAAAATTCACCAGAATTCCCTCCGTCGAATCCCATGTTTCGTAAAAGATTTTCATAAATTACTGATAGCTCAGAAAGCTCAATTGAATTTTGAAAGTTCAACGAATTTACAATTTCAAGAATTTCTCTTAGTATATTACCACTTATTATTCTATTATCTAGTAATTCGAACACTGATCCAATTTTAAACTCTAAGGATGTCGGTTTATATTGATTATTTTTGAATTGTTTCAGATAAACAAATAAGCTTTTGTTAACAAATTCAATTAAATCATATCCGATTAAAGCTCTTTCAGTATCAAAATTACCATCTATATCTTTCGGAAATGCCCAATTTTCCCATCGAAAATCCTTACGAACAATAAACTTATATTCTTTTTTATCATATGTAAAATCTTTGCATCTTTTTTCCTCAAGATCATTTAAAAATTTCAAAAATAAAATCCAAGATATCTGTTCTGTATAATGAATGACATTACTAATACCTTCGTCTCTCCTAAGTATATTAGTTATCTTTTCTATTTTTCTACTTATATCATTCATAAAGCAATTGTATTCTTCAAGTAATTATACATTAAATTGATATCATTTGAAATCTCAGTAGGATTAATGTGACTGATCATTTCTGTTAACATTTCCTCGTTAAATCCTGAGCCCTCCATATTATAAAATGGTCTTAATATTGTTTTGAAATCTCCAATTTTAAAATCACTTATATTATCCAAATTGTCTCCAATACTATAATTTGGCAAATTATAAAGCGCGTTTATATCGTTAGTACAGTTTTTTGCAGTAAATAAAGAAGGTGATAGAAGATAATTTTCAATTTCTCTTCTTTTCCAACTAAGAAGGTGAGTTTTAGTATTATTATTATTATTAAATTTTTTAATATTATCAAATTTTTGATTAATTGCAACTTTCATGTCTGCACCAATTTGATTTAATGGTAACTCATCTTTATCACAAATTAAAAAAATATTCTTAGTGAGAATTGTTTTACCTAGATTCTCCTTTCTAAATTCTTCAACAAAATAAAGTTTTTGATGTCCAAAGATTTCATTTGTAGTATCAAAACTCGAACTTTTGGCTATAGGTAAAAATTTATCTAAAATTAATAAAGATTCTTCACCAAATTTCTTTACAACAAGTTTTTTGAAAATTATCCAATCGCTTAGATTATCCATTATGACAGGATACTCAACTCGCGATAAAATTTTAAACTGATAATTTTTTTGACCAACTATATTATCTAGCCTTTTAGAGAGTTCGAAAAAAGTTAAACTTTCTTCAATTTTACCACCTTCAATGACTTTAATATTTTCGATTTTATTTTGTAAAATTGATTCTGAAATATGAGTTGTTGTTATAATGATCCCTCGTGAGTTCTTTAAAACATTCCACATTTTATTTAAATTTTCATAATATAAATGAGAATCTATTTCATCGAACAAAAATATTGTGTTTTCATCGTCAAACAGGTCAATAATAGCATACGTTGATAAAATTTGATATTCTCCGTCACTTAAATGTTTAAACTCAATATCGCTAAATGACAAATTGAATTCAGATAATTCAGAATTTGAAAGCCAACCGTTAGTCGCTAATGCCCAAAAACTAAATACCATGTTAATATCCTTATGTGTGAAGACTTCATATGCTTTTTTAGAATCGAATGTTAGCCATCTTTTAACTAAATTGTCATTGTTTTGGAAATCAAAGTCAATATCAAAAGCTGTAATTATCTTTTCTAAAGTTTCATGGAATTCGGTTTTTCGTAACAGATTTTCTTGAATTTCATAGCCTTCTTCACTTACGTTAGTTCCGAGCTCTTCTTGTTCAATTTCATTTCTGATGCTAAGCACATAATCCTTTCTAATTCTGAATCGAAAATGAAGTTTAGTAGAAATATCATCATTTAAAGCGTCAACATTAATATAATTTTTTTCTAAGAGATATTTCCTAACCAAACCATTTTCTTTAAAAATAGTTGCCCAGAATATTAATAATTTTATCCACTCACTATTAAAATAAAAAGATTGAATAGTTTCATTTCTTTCACGTAAATATCTACGGTTTGTTCGTTTATGTTTATTAAAAATCTCACTAAAAAGTTCATTTTGCCCTGAGCTAAAACATATAACTCGAAAATCATCATTTTCAATATAAGTTTCGAAAATTGATTCTAAAATTGAAGATTTGCCAGAACCATTACCTCCTATGAATGTTGTGATTCCGTTATTTAAAGTAAGTTGCTGAATACCTTCAACAATTTTACTTTTGAATTCTAACGTCATATGCTTTCCGATTATAGTTTTTATTCTTAATATTAATGCTAACAACCTAAGTTTTTTATTACATTAGCTTGCAAACAAATATACGCATTTAAAAGCACCAAAAGAATCAGTAACCGTTGTGTATATAATAAAATATTATATTTAGACTAGCTGAAAGCTAACAAATTCACACATTAGGCAATAGATGATTTTAATGAGATACTTAATTTAAAATCTTAATATTTAGAAAATTCTGCTATCTCCACTCGCAAGAAGAAGTGAAAAAACAAGCTGCTAAGCTTTTTAGAATATATATTATTACGTAGCAAACTTTAACAACTACATAGAGAAGTTAGGAGCTCATTCGCAACTTTGAAAGTCGTTCCTCCAAACAAAGTTGCTGCTTCGCTCTGCGAGGCATTGTAATGGAAAAAACAACTTACATTTCGTAATGATAAAAATATTAGTATTATTGGAATTAGTTAAAGAAGCATTAGTTGGGGAAGAAATCACTAGTTACCATTCTTAAAATACATATTCCAGATAAAGGTGTTTTTTTAATACATTTAATAAGAGAGTTACAAGTATGATATCAAATCATTCGTCTAATTTGTAATTAAATATTTCAAAAAAACTTTAAATTAAATTTATTTAGCAATTATCTTTCATAACAAAAATGAATAGTTAGAATTTCCTGTGAAATTAACTATTTTTGTACGTAACTTCCGATAATATAAATTATATAGAAGTAAAAAATGACACCAGAACAAAAAGCTAGAGAAATTATCAATCGAATGCTTAATGAATCTGGGTGGGAAATTGTCAATAGAGACCATTACTCACCCAATATTTCTGCTGTGGCTATTGAAGAAGGGATTTTAAAAGGAAGCCTTGAAGCTGATTATCTTCTATTTATTAATGGCAAGGCTATAGGTATTCTTGAAGCAAAAAAGGAAGAATATCGGCTATCCAATGTTGTAATGGAGCAAGCTGAAAGATATGTTCGACGATTACCAAATTGGTGTTCTTACTGGTATGAACCGTTGCCCATCATTTATTTATCAAACGGTAAGGAAATATTATTTAGAAATATTAATAATCTTGATGAAGATTATCTGACAGTCCCTCGTATCCATTCGCCAAAAGAGATTGTAAAAATGCTTGGAATTAAAGATGAATATGCAGGTCTGCCTTCACTCCAAAAAAAGGGACTAAGAGACTGTCAATATGAAGCAATTACTGAATTGGAATCTAGTTTCAGATTAGGTCAATCCCGTGCGTTAATGGTACTTGCAACAGGGGCAGGAAAAACTTTTACGGCCTGTATGGCTGCTTACAGACTACTTTCTTGTACGCCGATTAAGAGGGTTTTGTTTCTTGTTGACAGAAACAATTTAGGGCGACAGGCAGAAGGAGAATTTAGCACATTCCGGCTTACAGAAACAGGAGAACCATTTAATACGATTTTTACAACAGAGCGATTAAAATCTGCTAAAATCCCCAAAGATGCAAATGTTGTTATTTCAACCATTCAAAGACTTTTTGCGCTACTTACAGGGCAGGAATTAAATGATAACGATGATGATGAATCATATAATGAAGATGGAAAAGAAATACAATTGGATGGAAACTTAAATCTTCCTCCTGATTTTTTTGATTTAATCATTATTGATGAGTGCCACCGTTCCATTTACGGCAACTGGCGAAAAGTCTTGGAGTATTTTAAATCAGCAAAAATGGTTGGTCTTACCGCTACACCAGCTCCTGAAACTTTAGCTTTTTTCAATAATAACCGTATAGTAAATTATACCCTTGAAAAATCTATCGCTGACGGAATTAATGTTGATTATCGTGTGTTCCGTATTAAAACTCAGGCTACGGAAAATGGAGGAGCTGTAAAAGAAGGAGAAAATATAACGCAGATAACAAAATATTCCGGTAAGGTAGAAGATATAAGAACTTCAGAAGAGAAAACATATACTTCTACAGAACTCAATCGCAGTATTATCAATCCTTCGCAAATCAAACTTATTTTAGAAACTTACCGTGATTCTATATATAACGAGCTTTATCCAGATAGAGAGCCTCAATTAGAGTATATTCCTAAAACTTTGATTTTTGCTTTAAATGATGCTCACGCAACCAATATAGTCCGAATTGCGAAGGAAGTATTTCCTAACCAGTCCGAAAAATTTATTCAAAAAATTACTTATTCTGCAGGAGACAGCAATCAGTTAATAAGAAGTTTTAGAAATGACAAAGATTTCCGGATTGCTGTTACCGTGACATTAGTGGCAACAGGAACGGATGTAAAACCTTTGGAAGTTGTTATGTTTATGCGAGATGTGGAATCGGATGCTCTTTATACACAGATGAAAGGTCGTGGTGTAAGAACAATTGGAGACGAACAACTCCGTAACGTAACTCCCAATGCGGTCAGTAAAGACCTTTTCTTTTTGGTAGATGCAGTCGGAGTAACAGAACACGAAATGCAGGTTACTCGTCCTGGTGCAGATATACCGCCTCCTAATATGTCTTTGAGAATATTATTAGAGCGCATTACGCACGGAGATTTGTCGGATGATAATTTAAGACTCTTGGCAAGTCGTTTATCACGAATCAATATTAAATCGGATGATAAACAACGTCAAAAATTCACAGATTTAGCAAGAATCAAAATAAAAGATTTGACAGTACAAATATTCAGTGCTTTAGAAGAAGGAATATTGGAACCTTTTATTGAGGTCAATCATCCAAATCTTGGACGAAAAGGTCTCGTACGTCCTCTTACGCATAATCCGAAAGCAAGACAATATCTGTTAGAACTGAATGCAGGATTTATATCCATTTTGCAACCGGGAGAAGATAATTTAATTGAGAAAGGATTTTCGATTGAAGAAGCTCAGAACACCACACAAGCATTTGAAGATTATGTCAATTCTCATAAAGATGAGATTGAAGCTTTACGTATTATTTACAACAACAGCAATGAGCCGATTACTTATAAAATGTTGAAAGAACTACGAGAAAAACTAATTCAAGCCAGCAACAAATTCAATCCTATCCTGTTATGGAATACCTATTCTGTCCTGGACCCGAATCACGTTGTCTCTTTTCGCTCAAAAGATGAAAAAGATGCGCTAACCAATATTATTCAGTTAGTACGTTTTGCATTCAAACAAAGTTCTGACCTACGTTCTTTGTCATCAATGGCTGCAAGTCGCTTTGAGCTTTGGTGCGGACAAAATCAACGACCTTTGACGGACACTCAAAAAGAGATTATCCGCAACGTTGTTAATTATATTTTAGCTAATGGAAGTTGCAATTTTAATGACATTAAAGAGGAAGACAAACCTTTGGTTGCTCAAATGGTAAGAGATTTTGGCACTGCAGATTCTGTAAATACTGCCATCATCTCACTTTCACAATTTATACTAAAAGCTGCTTAAAATAAAATTATTAATGGCAAAAAAAACAGCTGCGACTGAACAGTCGCTTACAAAAAAAGTCTGGAATTTAGCTACCATTCTTTCTTCACAAGGTGTAGGCTTCACCGATTATATAACACAGTTAACTTATCTTTTATTTCTGAAGATGGACAACGAAAATGTTGAGATTTTCGGAGAGGAATCGGCTATTCCAGACGGTTATCGCTGGAATGATTTAACGGAACTGGATGGACTTGATTTAATCGACCACTACGAGAAAACCTTAAAATTATTGAGTCAGGAAGACAACCTGATAGGAACAATCTATACAAAAGCCCAAAATAAAATAGAGAAACCGGTATATCTCAAAAAAGTAATAACACTTATTGATGAAGAAAATTGGTTGTCGATGGATGGAGATGTTAAAGGTGCAATTTATGAAAGTATTCTTGAGAAAAACGGACAAGACAAGAAAAGTGGCGCTGGGCAATACTTTACTCCACGACCACTAATTAATACTATGGTTGAAGTTACCCGTCCGCAAATTGGAGAAACGGTCTGCGATCCAGCTTGTGGTACAGGTGGTTTTCTTCTTACTGCTTACGATTATATGAAAGAGCAGTCGCAAGATAAAGAAAAACGGGCATTCTTGAGGGATAAAGCATTGCACGGTAACGACAATACACCTCTCGTTGTAACCCTCGCTTCAATGAATTTATATCTGCACGGAATCGGCACGGAACGCAGCCCGATAGAATGCTGTGATTCATTAGAAAGAGAACCGGATACATTGGTAGATGTAGTACTTGCTAATCCTCCGTTCGGGAATAGACCTGCTGGTTCTACAGATATTGCTGCTATGCGTACCGATTTATATGTTTCCACGAGCAATAACCAACTGAATTTTATGCAACAAATTATGCTGATGCTTAAAAATGGCGGAAGAGCAGCAGTTGTATTACCTGATAACGTATTATTTGAAGGCGGTGCAGGAGAAACGATTCGCAAAAAATTACTTACAGAATTTAATCTTCATACTATTCTTCGCTTACCTACAGGTATTTTTTATGCCAATGGTGTCAAAGCAAACGTATTGTTTTTTTCAAAAGGAAATAAAACCAACGAAACGTGGTATTATGATTACCGTACCAATGTAAAACATACTTTGGCAACCAATCCAATGCGTCGTCAGCATTTAGATGATTTTATAAAATGCTACAATGCTGAAAATATTAACAGCAGGATAGAGACTTATTCCAAAGAAAATCCATCCGGTCGCTGGCGGAAATATACTTCAGCAGAATTATTGGGAAGAGACAAAACCAGCCTAGATATAACCTGGATTAAAACAGGAGAAGAGACCGTAGATATGTCGCTTGCCGAATTGTTGTCACAAATTGAAGAGAAAAGTTCCAATATATCAAGAGCGGTAACTTCATTAAAAGAAATAATCGGCAAAATAGAGGAATAATGGATACCAAGAAATTAAGACAAAAAATCCTCGATTTAGCAATACGTGGAAAATTAGTTCCGCAAGACCCAAATGATGAGCCAGCTTCTGTACTTATTGAAAAAATACGTGCAGAAAAAGAAAAATTAATTAAAGAAAAAAAAATTAAACGAGATAAGAACGAATCACACATTTACCGTTCCGATAAATCATATTACGAGAAGTTCGCTGACGGAACCGTTAAATGTATTGATGAGGAAATACCGTTTGAGATACCGGAGAGTTGGGAATGGTGTAGGTTGGGAAGTGTAGTTTCTTTAATTTCTGGACAAGATTTTCCACCAGATAAATACAATTCTAATGAAGACGGAATACCTTATATAATTGGTGCAAGCAATATTTTTGACGGTAAATTACAAATCAATCGTTGGACTACAACCCCAAGTGTTTTTGCAGGTAAAGGTGATTTACTGTTAGTATGTAAGGGTGCAGGTGTTGGAAAAATGTGTTTATGTGATTTACCAAAAGCACATATTGCAAGGCAAATTCAATCTATTAGAGTATATAATAATCACATAAGCATAGAATATATTAAACAAGTTCTTGATTGTAGGATCGAAGATATAACATCTAAAGCAAATGGTCTAATACCTGGATTGAATAGAGAATTAATTCTTGATTTTTTTATACCAATTCCTCCTATTGATGAACAAAAAAAAATAAATCAAAATATTATATCGTCTGTTGAGTTGATTAATAGTATCAACAGAAATAAACTTGATTTGTCAAAAATCATTAATCAAGCCAAATCCAAAATCCTAGACCTCGCCATCCGTGGCAAACTTGTCCCGCAAGAGCCAAATGATGAGCCAGCTTCCGTACTGCTTGAACGCATAAAAGCAGAACACCCGGAAAGCAAAAAAAAGACTAAAAATGCAGGGGATAACTCACATTATCCCTTTGAAATTCCAAAATCTTGGGAATGGTGCTATTTTGAAGATATTGCAACTAATGATTTAGGCAAAACATTGGATAAAATTAAAAATCAGGGAAAGTATTATCCTTATCTCCGTAGCGTAAATGTTAGGTGGGGAGATGTTATCTTAGATGACTTGAAAGAAATGAAATTTGAAGATATTGAAATCTATCGTTACTCAATAGAGAAGGGAGATTTACTTATTTGCGAAGGAGGGGAAGTTGGGCGATGTGCAGTATGGGATAGAGAGAACAGCATGCTATATCAAAATGCGATACATCGAGTACGTTTCCATTGTAAAATTGATTCTTATTTGTATATGTATTTTTTGTGGCATTATAATAATATACATTTCCTCGACAATTACAGCAAGGGAGTTACTATTAAACATCTCACAAAATCATCTTTAAATACTATTCCTTTTCCTTTACCCCCACTATCAGAACAAAAACAAATTGTCCAAAAAATTGAAGAAATTTTTGCTTCACTTGATAAAATAACAAATTCAATTATAGCGTAAGCATCTGCCTACGCTATAATTTTCAGTCTTTACCAATTCACAATTTTGTCGACAATGGCTTGTTGTTCACTTGCGGTACGGCGAAGATAAATTCTAGTCGTTTCTATGCTTTCGTGTCCCATAAGGTCAGCAAGCAGTGCTATGTCATTAAATCTATCTAAAAAGTTTTTGGCAAATCGATGGCGAAAAGAATGTGGATATACTACATTTACATTCAAGCCATATTTTGAAGCAAAATGTTTCAACTGTTGAGATATTCCACGCGTTGTAATTCTTTCTCCAAAACGATTGAGAAATATATATCCTGATTTGATACTTTTTGTTTCTAACCATTTGATAGCTTCTGCACGAAGATTTTTAGGTATATATAAACGTCTGATTTTCCCTCCTTTTGTGTACATATCAAGATGTCCTATTTGAACGTGTTCTGCTTTTATCTGCAACAATTCACTGACCCGAGCTCCGGTTGCAGTTAAAAACCAAACAACAAAATACCACTCAATGTTTCCATCAGCTTTTAACTTTGTTTTGAAAAACTTGTAATCTGCATCACTAATGACGTTTTCGAGAAAATTTTTCTGTTGAACCTTAACAAATTTGAGCTTCAACCTATCTTTTTTGATAAATTCTAAATACTTGTTCATTGCTTGCAAACGCAGATTCACTGTTTGTGGTTTAAAATGTTCGATTAGAAATCCTTTGTAAGCCAAAAGGTTTTCTTTATTTACTGCCCCATATTGGGTAAGAAAGTGATTTACCGTCCATACGTACGACGTAATTGTGTTTTCTGCCAAGTCATTTTTACTTAGTGATTTTTTAAAATCTGTTACCATTATTCTATTAATTTTTTAAAATAAGACAACAAATTTATCTTGGCTATCTCACATTATCAGAACTTGCCCTTTGAGATACCCGAGAATTGGATGTGGGTGCGAGGCTATTCTTGTTTCAATCAAATGGAAAGTACTAAGCCTACGGAAGATAGTTTTATATACATTGATATTGATGCAATAGATAATAAAACTCATAAAGTTATTAACCCAAAAACCATTAAAAAACAAGATGCTCCAAGTCGGGCTACAAGGAAATTATCAACAGGAGATACTCTTTTTTCTATGGTGAGACCATACTTAGAGAATATTGCTTTCATAGATTGTTCCCTGAATAATTGCATTGCTTCTACTGGTTTTTATGTTTGCAAACCTAATGCTTTATTATTCCCTATATTTTGCTTTAATTTAATGACTTCCAAATATGTGATAGATGGATTAAACAGCTTTATGAAAGGAGATAATTCTCCGTCAATAAATAATGAAAACATTCTTAATTGGCTATATCCGATTCCTCCTTTTGAGGAACAGATTAGAATAACAAAAACAATTAATTCATTATATACTATGCTTGATAACATAACAGCAGAGTTATAACTCTGCTGTTATGTTGTCTAATCGTTGAAATAGACTTTCTACAACTTGGATTATTCTAATTTGTTCTTGACTTGGAGGTAATAGAATAGGAAAACTAGTAATTTTCTCCTTTGAAATATTGGGTTGTGCCCCGCCTTCTGCCTTCATTTGCAAAATTTTCTTCTTAGCCATCAAAAGATAAAAAAGAAATTTATTATAAATACCTGAATATGTAATGCAGGTACAACAAGCTTGATTTGTAGTAGCTGGTATATTTAGAATACCAATTTTCCCAATAGTTGCGCCATACATTGCAATCAATACGCTATCTTTTGGATTTAATCTAACTGAGCATTCTTTAAGGGCTAAGTCGGTTATCTTCTCTGGTATATAATCAATATAGCTATCATTTAGGTCGCCAGTTTTCAACCAACTAATCGTTCCGTTTTCATAATACATTTTATTTGAGCGATTTGGAGTTGCTCCAGAAGACCAAGAGCCGATACTTTCTAATGTGCATTCTGTCCATCCTTGAGGCAAGTTCTGATAATGTGAGTTATCCCCTGCATTTTTAGCCTTTTTTTTGCTTTCCGGGTGCTCTGCTTTTATGCGCTCAAGCAACATAGAAGCAGGCTCTTCGTTTGGGTTTTGTGGGACGAGTTTGCCTCGGATGGCGAGGTCCAGAATTTTGCTTTTTGTTTTTTGAATATAAGAATATAATTGATCCTTATCATTCCCAATGCCATCAACAATCAAAAATAATTTTGATATACTTGATAGAATTTTACATATTTCTTCTAGAGGTGGAAGTGCAATAAGATAATCTCCGATAATATCTTTTCCGACACGTTGCTGTCCTACGGCTCCAGAAAAATTTGCTATCCCATTTGAAATAAAGTTTTCCGTCTTTGATATGTATAAAGCATATTCTGCAATAATAGGAAAAACAATGGGACGAAATATGTGTAATTCTGTAGTTCCTGCACCATAATTATTATACAAGTTTTTAAATATTACAGATTTTCTATTTTCAAAACAAGGGGTAATTTTAGCTATACCCAGATCATTGTTTTGAAAATGTGTAAATCCTAATTTTATGTCTCTCCATTGTCGTCTGTCAAATTTAGCTTCATTTGCATATCCATCCTTTATATAGGCCATAGGTACAAAAGAAACTTCAACATCTTCTTCTATTGTGTTTTTGGGATTCATCTGGAAAAGGTTTCTCCATCTACACCATTCCCAGCTCTCCGGTATCTCAAAAGGAATCTCCTCATCAACACATTTCACAGTTCCGTCAGCGAACTTCTCGTAATATGATTTATGGAATGTTATTTAGAGAGAATTTTTTAAAAAAATCTTTTCTAAATAGACAATAATAACTTAAAAATCAATGAAATTTAAATTGTTTTCTTGCAAAAAAATCTTTCCATAATTTAATGGACTATTTTAAAATCAAAAAATTAGTTACTAAAAATAAGTTGTTACTCAACCTTTAGTTAGATCCAAAGAAGTCTTTAGACTAAGAAAAATTATTTTATACTTGGATTCTTTCATCTAAAGATTTTATAGCAGAGGCAAAATAGAATAAAAATGGCAAAAACATTGGTAAAAGATCTTGTTGGTTTAATGGAAAGAGAACAAAAAACAATCAGCATCCACATCCAAGATTTAATAAATGTCTGAAAAAAATTTGAGATTTTTAAGTAAGTCTAATACTTTTTATGTATTAAAATTTATTATTAAATAAATGTAAATCAGCTTTCCACTTAATAGCCAAAGGAAGCAATTTCATCGTCTTCATAGACACAATAACTAATAAATGAATAGTTATTAGTTATTGTGTCTATGAAAACTTCCATTAATTTCAAAGCGGCAAAATCAGATTCCGAAGCCCATAACTTCAGAAAGAAAATTTTCGATTATATTCGAAAAGACTTAACAGCTAAAAACGAATATTGGTCAGAAGAAAAACTTTCAGACAGACTACACAAGATTGAATCTTACTGCAAAGAAAAGTCTGGAAGAAAATTGCAAAAAAATGCAATGCCTATTCGAGAAGCGGTTGTAGTGATTAAAGAAAATACAACAATGCAGGATCTGCATCAGCTTTCAAAACGACTTGAAGAAGAATTACAAATCAGAATTTTCCAGATTGCTGTCCATAAAGATGAGGGACATTTTGATAAAGAGTCTAAAGAATGGAAACCCAATTATCACGCTCATCTTGTTGCGGATTGGCAAAATCTGCAAACCGGAAAAACTTTAAAGCATCAATCTTTCCACTATTCAAAAATGCAGGATATCACATCGGAATGTTTAGGAATGGAGAGAGGTACTGAAGGCTCAAAAGGTAGATTAGAAGCTATAGAATTTAAGATCCAGAAAAAAGAACAGGAGCTTTTAGCACTGGATGAAAAGATAAACGGTGTCAAATCTGAGCTGAGTTCCAAAAAGTTTGAAGATTTGATTGTAAAAGAAAGTGATTTCTTAGGCTTTAAGAAGATTAAAACCGATCTAACTCTCGACAACTATGAAAAAGCTTTTAAAACTTACAATATCCGGCTTAGCAAAAACGAACAGGAATTAGATTTAAAAAACAAACTTATAACAGAACTGCGCAGTAAAAATTTTGATCTTAAAAAAGAAATTTCAATTTTAAAAAATAAATTATCCACCGTTCTATCCAACGGCAATATTTATTCGAGTGAAAAAATAAAATATTTGGATTCGGTAAAGGATACTTTGGTCAAAACATTACAATTTGAGAAAACAAAATTACCTCAGCTATTTACTGGCTCTAAAGAAAAGTTAATCGCAGAAATCAATAATATTTGTAAGAAGGTTTCGCAGGAGAACAATATACCTTTCTCTGCATTTGAAGAAGTTTTTAAAGATTCAGAAAGTGTTTCTCAAATAATATCTTTCTTAAATTTTGGCAATTCTGAGATCAATTATAAGTCTGAGCAAATTACTTTACAACAAAAGAAGAAAAAACAACTACGGTTGTAATAGAAGATTGTAAAAAATAATAAAAAGAAAACAAATAAATAGTTTCAGATTACAAACACAAGTTCAAGCCTATCGGTATCAATAAAAATCTCCACCTTTCAAGTCGTATTTTTATTGATAAACTTGCTTATTAAAATCTGTAACAATGATGGACTGGCTTTCTTTTTTTTCTTTTTTTCTTTTAGAAATTATTCTGAAATAATTTGACATCAACTAATGATGTTTTGATTAAAATAGAAGCAAACTTTTAAAGCTCTTATCAGATCTTGATTTATTCAAAATAGATTCTGAGGTCATACATTGAATCGTCATCAAATATTACTTTTCTAATATCATAAATAGAAAAATTATTTGGAATTCTCTCTGCAATGTTATTAATGTGCTCTTTTGCACGTAAGTAGGGAATACCAAATTCAAATAGTTTTGTCATTATCTTCTTAGAAGAATCAACTTTAAGACTGTCTTGTCCTAAAAATTTATTATAAAATAAGATTCTTTTGACGTTTGCTTCCTTCATAATGTCAGATTTTAAGAGAAATTGACTATTATATGAACGATACAGTTCATTTAACTCTATGATAAACTCTATCGCAGGAATAACTTTATGAGGAACAACATTGTAGATCATTTTAATAACAATAGAGACAACTTTCGAGAGACTTTTATCTTTAAATCTATTTTGAAATCTTAAATTTTCCACCATTTCATTTATTGTCACATATCCAGAACTTAAAACAACATTAATACTAAAAATATCAGGATCTGAAGCTTGTAATGTGCCCAAAACTCCGAATAGATTAATTTCAGGTTTTTTGCAATAATCAACTAACTTCTTAAATTGTTTAATTGTAAAACCAAAATTGTTTAATAGCAAACTAATTTGTTCAATAGGAACAGTTCCGTAATTTGAATCTTCTAAATAACCTTGAGTTTTAATTTTAAACTCGTCTCCTGTCTTATTATCTACAACATCATTAGTTTTGGTGGAATTATATTCTTCCTCTCTATTGATTTCGATAATTTCGTCCTCATTTTGAATGATAAAATTTAAACTAATATTTTCATAGGGTCTGTTTGCTTCATCAAAATGTTTTTGATGCAATTCTTGATAAAATACATTTCCAACCTTATGCTTTCCTAAACGACCTGCTCTTCCAATAAGGTTTTTAAACTTGATTAGGTTTTTATCGCCTAAAATCTTTGTTGCTGTTGTAATGTAAATATTTTTTGTTGGTGTATTAACTCCTTCAATTACAGAAGATGTAGCAAGCAATGTTTTTAGCTCTGAAGTATTAAAGAGATCGATTACTTTTTTCTGTATGAATTTTGGCATAGGTCCATAATGTATGCCTATACCTTTTTTAATTGCTTTAACTGGAGTCCATTCGGGGTGAAAATCCGATTCAACACGCTCAATCCAACTTTCGGATATTTTGCTATTCTCATTTAATGAAAAATCTATTTTGTCCAAAAAGAAAGACTCTACATCTGATGGAGAATTAAAATATATCAGATTACTTTCTGTACTATTTTTTATATCCTCAAGTAAAATCTTATTAAAAGACTTTAGAGGAATGAAATTCTTAGCTACAGGTGCATAATCAGTACTTAAAGTTTTAAAATTTAAATTATCTAATCCATTAATTTCATTAACTAGAGGTAGTAATAAAACAACTTTATCCGCCACATTGAGCGTGTCGATAAAAGTTCTATTTAATAATACCTCTCTACTACTATTAATTTTATCACTTAATTTATAAGCTTCGTCTATGACAAATAAGTTAATCCTTAAATTAAAGTATTGAAAAATTTGGTAGTATTTTTCTTGAGTTCCAATAAAAATACTTTTATCGCCTATAATGCTTCCTTCTTTTATTGTATCGTAAATGGTATATCCTAAAGGTTTAAATAAAGAATTAAAATCCTCAATCAACTCATCTGCTAAAGAATTTGTTGGTACTAAAAAAACTATGACACTGGGCTGTTCATTAAAAATAAATTCTTTTACTAACATTGTTTTACCAAAGCTTGTTGGTGCAGAAATTAGTATTCTTTCATTTTCAATAATTTGATTATAAATTTTTACCTGCTCTGGAGTAAAAGAGATATTACTTAGGTTATGATTTAACAAATTATTTATCTGTATAAATTCCAATTGTTTAGAAAAAAAGGAATTATCTTTTTTCTCATTATAATATGGAGACAATTCGTAAAGAAAAAGATCTTCAATATTAACCTTTTGCTCAGAATCATTTAAAAGTTTGATTAAGGTCTCTCGATTTTTTTGATTTATCATAAATTATTTTTTGAGATCAATAATTAAATCTAAAGCTGTTCTTTGAGCTTTGTATATCAGTTCCGTTTTAGATTCTATAGGCAAATGGTATAGATGGATATTATAATGTGATGGAAAATCTGATATTTTAATGTTATCAACTAAATCATATGTTTTGTCGTAGTTGTCAGATTTATTTCTAGTATGCAAGACGAATCCCGATAATATGAGTGGCAATTTTTTAATTTCTTCCGAAGTTTTTTCGCAAATATCTCCAGTAATATCTTTGAGGATAATTTCAGTATCTGAACTCGTAACATTTTTTATGAAATCTGATAGTTTACTATTAAAGCTGCTATCTTCAATTATAGAATGAATACCTTTATTCAAAGAGCCATAAAATTTTGCTTCCCCTAAAACTAAGGTTCTATCAGAAAACATACAAACATCTGCTCCAGTCGATATTTTTGTTAAATTTTCGTTCACAGAAATAACACCAGTAATTAAATGATTATCAACGTAATCAATATTTAATCTTGCTAAGAGTGCTTCAGCAAAAAAGGAGTAATATGTCTGATTTTGATTTGATGAAATAGATTTGTAAATCTCTGTATTATCAACGTCAGCCTCCCTATTTATAAAGGAATTCTCTAAAAATCTTTGTAATTGAATGATTCTTTGTTTTGAAGAAATTGATTTGCTTTTTTGAAAAAGATAGTTCAATTTGCTTTCTTCATACAGTATTTCTAGAATATAAGCATCCAATTCATCAAATGTTAAAGAATGATTATATATCGAAAAGTTATACTTTTTACAAGTACTACATTTTTTGTTTAATAAAGTTAATGACATTGGTTATTACTCTGGTTATTAGTAGTTTTTTAGAATGTAAATTTATATTATTTTTCAATATTAACGATAAATAAAGCTGCTATAAAATTTAGTGGATAAAGATAATGAAGAAGATAATATCAATCTTACGACAATCCGTAATGCTAACATATTGGTCAAAGAAAAGCAAAAATGATTGGTTGAGCTAAAAAGGCTCAACTTTATGTTGAGCCTTTCTTATGAAAAAGTAATTATCCCGAATTACTTATATTTTATTTGTTGATCAGCTTCTCTAGCCTATCCATCATTTCATCTTTCTCTTTCAACATTCTTTCATATAAAGCAATCTTTTCTTCGTGAAGTTTTAAAATTTGCTCAACTGGATGAAACGTTGGATTGTCATTTCTTTGAAATCCAATGCTATGATCCCCAAACGTATTGGCAATAACATTGACAGCAAGTTCCTCATCAAAGTTCTGAAAAGCCTCTACAGGAATTTTAAGAGCAGTAGAAATTGCTTTCAATATATCATCTTCGATAATATCTTTCTGCTCCAGCATAGAAATTTTCTTTTGATTCCAGTCCTCGCCTAAATCAAATGCTAAAGCTTCCTGCTTAATACCAAGCATTTCTCTAAAGCGTTTCACGTTTCTTCCCTGATGTATTTTCTGTTCCATAGCGGTTATCAAAATTTTGAAGGCTTAAAGATAAAGCCATTTCTATTAATTCGTCTGAATTGTAAAGTTAAAAAATTATCCTGTAAAATATCCCTTCCAACGGATATTTTATTCGCTTAAAGAATAGATTATTCAGTCGCCAAAAGAGAATTTAGTTCTCAAATTTTAAAACCTATTCCTATGAAAAAGATAAAAATATCGATGGAAACCAATTTTTGGGCAATCGATGAAATTGTAGATCCATTTAAGCTGATCAATGCTTTCTTTAATTATTGTACTATAGATATTTATAAAAGTACACTCAGCGAGATTATGTTGTATGTAAATAAAGCTGAGGTCTGTAATAAAGAACGCCCGGGAGATCTTTTTGATTTTCATGCTGCTGTCAGATCATTTATAAGAGGTGTGTATCTGCTTAACTTCAAAGCTAAAAGATGGGAAGTAAAAAAAGCTCCCAAAGATTGGCAGATCTTAAGTCAGGGATCTTTAAACAAAGAAGAATATCAAAATCCATTTCTTGTATTTGAAAAAGCATTTGAATGTAAGACTTTAGAAGAATATGAATTTTTTCTTAACGAAATTGTTCACGTATCGCTATCTCCTTATAAGGAACAATTTGATTATGACCTCATCACTCCACATATCCACTTAGTTAAGATGTTGGATGCAGCACAGATAATTAACGAAAGAGGTATTAAAAAAATCAAGAATAAAGTAAATAAGAATCGTGAATAAAATATCCCTTACCTGAATAGAATATCTCTTATCCCTTTTTCAACTTTACTAAAGATAAAATTATTGATATGAAAAATAACACATTCTTTAGTAAAGAAAAACAGCTTGTACAAACAAAAGAACAAGCTAAGATCGCATTAAATATTCTGGTTCAGAATTCTCAAGGAGAAGATCTTGAATTAGGTTTATTCCGCCTGCGTGACCAACTGAATAATCCCAGACTCACAGAACTGCTCGATAGCTATCCAGATTTGATTCAAGAATACGAACTGGAGAAATTGTTATCAGGAAAGATTGAGATCAAAGATGCAAGCAGGCAGGATATCAAGACGGCAGGATTGCTTTCGTGCCTGTTATTACTCATTCACTTTTACTTTGACAAGGATGAAGGTAATTCGAGCAGATGCAAGGTTTATAACGTAACTCAATTTGATAGCATAAATTATATATTGAATGCAATCACTTCCGAGGAATGTATTAATGAGCTGTTTCTTATTATATTATCAGTAGTTGGAATTGACTATTTTGAGAAGTATCAGGAAAAGATGAAAGACCCTGATTTTGTTTTGAAACAAACAGTAGGATTTGACAATGACCCCGAAATGGATGAGTATATTGACATGATGGTGTGGTTTGCCTTGGTTCGTTTATTTATTGAAGCTATCTTTATATATTATGATAGTGGTTTTGAATCTAAAAACCTTCAGCTATGAAAACACCAAATAAATCTCCGTTTTCAATTCTCGCCAATGAGTTTATTGAAAATACACTAGAGCAAATTGTTAAGGATTATTTCATCGGTCAGGTATTCTATAAGAAAGAAAAGCAATCAACTCGATCACACATTTTGGTTCAGCTCAATAAATTTGCAGATGTAGCGAAATTGCGTTCAAAAAGATGGTTGAAAGAATTTAGAGATCAGTATGAAGTTTACTTTTATTTCATTGATTATTCAAGATTAGAATATCAATTGTCAAAGGGTCATCCTTTCATAGAGTACCATTGCCAGCGATCTTCGATAATCTATCAAAATGAAGACTCAAGATTATCAATTTTGACAGATAGGATTTGGAAAAAATACAAGAAAAAATACAACCGCTACGAAGATGCTTTCCACCACGACCACGAAATTCGTAGGATAAAAATTGAAAGACTTATTGCTGAGGATTCATATAACAGTGTTTTTACCTCTTTCGAAGAACTGATCCAATATGACTTAGAATACTTAGAGGAACTATATAGCGGAGACAGGACAAGTGACATCGATCTGAACCAAAGGATAAATCAATTGTTGATTTATATTCCGGAACTACAATCCTATTTTGTCAAAAAAAATCCAAGGGAATATTTTATAACTGAACTTTTCGCAAAAGTAAAGAAAGCGATTAACGAAGATGATCTGATTTACAATACAGAAATGTTTGAATCCTTAAGAATCATCGAAGATTCGCTGTTTACACTAGTTGAAGCTAGATTCTACGAATTGAAGCATCTGATCAAAAAGCAATATGAAAAAATTTATACTGTTGGTCAGGATATATTCCCTATAGAAGAGTATCAAACAGATGAAATACTTAATAAGGCAATTGACAGAATCCTAACCTTTATAGAATTGGAACAAATATATTTCTTTCATAAAACAACCTATGGAGAAGTGACAACCTACTATTTACTTTTGATTGGCTTGAATGTTAATAATGAAAAAATAAAAGCAATTACTCATTCTTTGACGAGTATATTTGGAAAAGAGTACAAATTTTTATTGGTCGGTCACGATCGGTATTGGATTCAGAAGAATCTATATCAATATCAAAGCTTCTTCGTTTTCATTATGCAAGGCAAACATTTGGTCTATTCCTCAGATAAATTTCATCCTGAGCCACATTGGGAAATGCCTCATCAACCACAGCATAGTGATCTGTATTTCCATTATAAGAGTACATTACAAAGTTCATTACAGTTTTATAAATTAATTGATGGAGAGCAAGAAAATTATCAGGGAGTAGATAATATCTTCGCATTATTTCTTTTGTCCTTTTGCAGAACTTACATCTATGTAAAAACATTTTATCTACCTAATTATATGACCAGTGAAGCCCTTTGGCAATTATGTATCTACGCTGATAAGTACATATATAAGTACAACTATATGTTTGAGCAATTTTCTAATAATATATTTTCTTTTACTGATTACAATATGAGCGTGCATCATAGTGTAGGAAAAGTTGACACAGAGAAAGTAAATTGTATGAAAATAATTGTAAAAAAGCTGATGGATGAACTTAAAGAAACTGTTGTTAATGGTAAATTGCTAGATGATTTTAAGACGAATTTAATCTGCGATAAAACGGAGAGTGCAATACTATCAGAAAATAAAATAGACCTTTAGAAAATAATTTTTTTCTAATTGAAGACTTTCTGTGCCTAACTATGCGGTGAGATACATATCACGGAATAAATGGAATTTCTCTGAATTATTTTTAGGGAAATTCTGCATTTATGTCTAAGGCAAAAGAAATCAAAAAAATACCAATAGAGGAAGTTATCGAATATTTCCGGTCTGAAGGTACGGAGCTTTCGAAAGAAGAAGCTGAATTGATAATGGAGTTTCTTTACAACCTTACATTGATGGTCATTAAAAAGTACTTCGATACTGATCAGAAATGATATTCCTTACTAGAATATCCGACTGATAAACCTGAAATTTTCTTATTTGACCATACTTACTATAATTCCACAGAACTAAATTTTAAAATTATGAAAACAGCAGATTTATATATACGTGTATCGACAGATGAACAGGCAGATAAAGGTTATTCCCAAAGAGATCAGGAAGAACGTCTCAGACGTTATTGTTCACAAAATAATTTAACTGTAGGAAATGTTATTTATGAAGACCATTCTGCAAAATCTTTTAACCGTCCCGAATGGAAGAAGCTTCTGATTGAACTTAAGAAAAAAGGTTCTAAAACCAATATTATTTTGTTCACGAAATGGGATCGTTTTAGTAGAAACGCTGGCGATGCCTATCAGATGATAAGCATCCTTTCAAAGTTGGGTGTGGATTTACAAGCCGTTGAACAACCGCTTGATCTTTCCATCCCTGAAAATAAAATGATGTTGGCTATCTATTTGGCTGCGCCCGAGGTTGAAAATGATAGAAGAGCACTTAATGTATTTTATGGGATGAGAAGAGCTGTCAAAGAAGGGCGTGTTATGGGAAAAGCCCCATTTGGTTATGCTAACAAGATAACCGAGAATGGTAAAAAGTATATTGCAATCAAAGAGCCGGAAGCAACAAAAATGAAGTGGGCATTCAATGAATTGGCTAAAGGTATCTATGCTAGCAATTCAATAAGAACAAAAATTAATGAATCTTTGAGAAAAGGTGTCAGCAAGACATCCTTTCATATAGCTATTCGCAACCCGATTTATTGCGGTAAAGTATTTGTTCCAAAACATAAGGATGAGGAAGCCTGTTTTGTTGAAGGTCAGCATGAGCCATTGATCAGTGGGGAACTTTTTGACAAAGTACAAGAGATTCTAGATGGAAAGAAAAGACCTCAAAGACCGAACACAAAAATCACTGTTCAGGAAAATTTTCCACTTCGTGGATTTTTAAGGTGTCCTAACTGTGGTAAAACACTTACGGCCAGTGCTTCAAGAGGTCGAAATAATAGATACTATTATTATCATTGTAATTCTATTTGCGGATTCAGAGAAAGAGCAGAGATCGTCAATAAATTTTTTGAAGATGGATTAATGACATTAGAAATGAATGCGCCAGTTAAAAAATATCTTAAAAAGCTTTTAACTGAAAATTATCAGAACTTCATCAGCGATCCATTAAAAGAGAAAAAGAAAATATCTGACGAAATTGATACTTTAAATAACAAACTTTCTTTTGCTCGAAACAAGTTTCTTAGTGAGATAATTGATGATGATGAATATCTGGAGATTAAAAGAGAATGCAAAGACCGGATTTCAAAGTTGGAAGAAGAACTGAATAAAAGTTCAATCCCTCAAATTAGCAATATAGATAAACTGCTCGAACAAGCCTTAGAGACACTTCAAAATATCGGAAAACACTATCAAGAAGGGGAAATTGAGGTAAAGCGTGCAATTATTGGTTCGATATTTCCTGAAAAATTAGAATTTGACGGAAAACATTATCGAACCGCCCGAATTAACTCAATAGCATACCATATATTTCAGATAAACAATGAGTTAGATGGTGTAAAAAAAAAGAGAAATGATCATTTTGATCATTTCTCCTTGAATGTAGACTCACAGGGATTCGAACCCCAGATGACTGAACCAAAATCAGTAGTGTTACCGCTACACCATGAGTCTGTGTTTGTTTTTAGTGGTGCAAATTTACAGCTTTTTTCATTACATGCAAGAACTTTTTGCAATTTTTTTTAAATTTACTGTACATTTTATTTACGCTCATTATGCAGATAGACTTTAAGAATCTCGATATTAATCAATTATGCTTTGAAACAGAATTTGAAAAAAAGATCAAGCTTTTTTTAGAAGAATGGCTTTCAGATTCCACAACCGTAAAAGTGCAGACTTCAGGTTCCACGGGAGTTCCGAAGGTTTTTGATATTGAGAAAACAAAAATGATCAATTCTGCGGAAATGACCTGTAATTTTTTAGGATTAAAAGAAAGAGATACCGCATTGATCTGTCTGCCAATTGAATATATTTCGGGAAAAATGATGATCGTTCGTTCTATCGTGAGAAAATTAAAATTAATCATCGTAGATCCGTCGACGAAACCAATTGAAAACTTAGAACAAGAAATCGATTTCTGTGCTATGACACCTCTTCAGGTAGAAAATTCTCTGGATAAATTATATCGAATTAATAATCTGATCATCGGTGGAGCTGCGGTTTCTGAAAGTCTGAAAATTAAAATTTCTCAAACTCTTCAGCACTCAAACCCTCAAACCAAAATATTTGAGACTTATGGAATGTCTGAAACACTTTCCCATATTGGATTAAAGCAGATCTTTCCAAATGCGGAAGATTATTTTACCGTTTTTGAAAATGTTGAGATTTCTCAGGATGAAAGAGGTTGTCTAAAGATTTTTGCCCCAAAAGTAAATTCTAAAATTTTGCAAACTAATGATTTAGTTGAGATTAAAAATGAAAATCAGTTCAGGTTTTTGGGAAGGATCGACAATGTGATTAATTCCGGAGGAGCAAAAATTTTTCCCGAACAGCTGGAAGCTTTAGTAAAAAAAGAAATCCCGAATGAAGCTGTATTTTTAGGAATTGATGACGAAATTTTGGGACAAAAATTGATATTAATTATTGAAGGAAGGGAATCTGAATTTATAAATGAGAAATTATCAACAATTAATTATCAACAAAAATTCCATAAGCCGAAAGAAATTATTTTCGTTGAAAAAATTCCCAGAACGCCAAATGGAAAAGTAAACCGAATAGAATTAAGAAATATTTTAAAGTAAAGTCTTTTATCTTTGCTGTATCATCCGTTAATCTAATTAAAAATGAAAGATTTTACCAAAGAACTCAATTTTAAAACTTCCCGCAGCAGTGGGGCAGGAGGACAGAATGTGAATAAGGTTGAAACTTCTGTAACGGTTCTTTGGAATGTTTCAGAATCTGAATTTTTTAATGATGATCAAAAAGATTTAATTCAAAATAAACTGAAAAACAGGATCAATGCGGAAGGATTTTTATTCTTAACGGTTTCGGAAAGCAGAACTCAATTAATGAATAAAAATAAGGCCATTGAAAAAATCCTGGAAATTGTGGATAAAGCATTATTTATTCCGAAAAAGAGAGTTGCTACAAAACCTTCAAAAGCGCAAAAGCAGAAAAGATTAGACACGAAAAAAAAATTGTCTGATAAGAAGGAAAACCGACGCTTTAAGTTTTAAAATTCTTCTGTCGTTCAGCAGTTATCTTACAGTCCAAAATTCCTATCTTTGCAAAAATTAAAAAAATGAGCAAACCGATAACTGAATTCATAGAAAAGTATTACCTGCACTTCAACGCAGCTGCATTGGTGGATGCTTCTAAAGGATATGTTGCACACCTTAAGGATGGTGGAAAGATGATGATCACTTTGGCTGGAGCAATGTCTACTGCAGAGCTGGGAAAAATTCTTGCTGAGATGATCCGCCAGGGAAAAGTAGATTTTATTTCTTGTACAGGAGCGAATCTTGAAGAAGATTTAATGAATCTTGTGGCACATTCTCACTATGAAAGAGTTCCTCACTACAGAGATTTAACGGCTCAGGATGAGTGGGATCTTTTGGAAAGAGGACTGAACAGAGTTACAGATACCTGTATTCCTGAAGAAGAAGCTTTCAGAAGATTACAGAAACATATCGTTGAGATCTGGAAAGACGCTGAAGCTAAAGGTGAAAGATATTTTCCTCACGAATTCATGTATAAAATGATTCTTTCCGGAGTTTTGGAGCAATATTATGAAATTCCAAGAGAGAATTCTTGGATGATCGCTGCTGCAGAAGCAAATCTGCCAATCGTAGTTCCGGGATGGGAAGATTCTACAATGGGTAATATTTTCGCTTCTTACTGTATTAAAGGGGAATTGAAGCCTACAACAATGAAATCGGGGATCGAATATATGACGTATTTGGCTGATTGGTATACTAAAAATTCAGGTGGAAAAGGAGTTGGGTTCTTCCAGATTGGTGGAGGTATCGCAGGAGATTTTCCGATCTGTGTGGTTCCGATGTTGTATCAGGATATGGAAATGCATGACATTCCTTTCTGGTCTTATTTCTGCCAGATTTCAGATTCTACGACTTCTTACGGTTCTTATTCAGGGGCTGTTCCTAATGAGAAAATTACCTGGGGTAAGCTTGATATCACTACACCGAAATTTATCGTTGAAAGTGATGCTACGATCTGTGCACCATTGATGTTCTCTTACATCCTTGAAAACTAATTTTATAATTTCAAATTAATTATATTTAAAAGGCTTATTTATTAAGCCTTTTTGTTTTTTAGCTGAACACAAAGCTCACAAGGTTTTTTTTAAATATATTTTTAAAGGTTCACAAAGACGCTCTGCTTTAAAAGACCACAAAGTGTTGTTTTAAAAACTGCTCATCTTTTATAAGCGAAGCGGCTTTGTGAAACAAAAATAGTTTTAGATAAAAATAAAAACCCTGTGAACTTCGTGTTCAGAAAATCAATACTAAAATATATTTATTCTAATTGGAAACCCTTCAGAAAAATAAATTCGATGCTTTAACAGGAATGCGTGCTATTGCGGCGATCATGGTATTTGTGTATCATAACCGTAAATACTGGCGCAACGATCTTCCGTTTGAAGTAATGCGTTTCATCAGTGAATGGCATATTGGAGTGACCGTTTTCTTTGTTTTGAGTGGATTTTTGCTTGCGTATCGATATGAAGAGAAACCTTTAGAATCCAAAAAATCTTATTTAAAATATATCCTGCTTCGTATTGCAAGGATTTTTCCGTTGTATTGGATTTTGTTAAGTGCTTATTTTCTGGATACTCCATACTCTAAAAATGTGGATACTTACTTCCTGCAATATTCACTTTTCTATTCTTTGTTTGAGAAATATTCGGTTTCCGGAATTGTTCAGGCGTGGTCGCTTACGGTAGAATTTTTCTTCTATTTGCTGGCGCCTCTTTTATTTCTTTTGTTGAAAAAAAGTTGGAAATATTGCGTTCTCTTCCTGATTGGATTTTTTCTTTTGGGTTGGGGAATCGGGTATGGCTTGCATGAATATAATGGTAAATCAAAAGGTTTTTTATATCCTCTGGAATTCATGATCGGAAGTACCTTTTTCGGAAGAAGCCTTGAATTCTTTTTCGGGATGTTATTGGCTTATTTAATGAAAAGAGAAAGAGGAATCCAATTTTTAAAAACTTTAAAAAGATCGACATTGACCGGCGGAATTTCAATGATGATTCTTACTATTGCCATTGCGTTTTTCGCAAGAAATAACTTTGTACATGGAGTAGAACGATGGGAGGGAAGGGTAATTCATGAATTTCTTTTGCCTGTTGCAATTGTCATTTTCTTTTGGGGGCTGATGTCTGAAAAAACCTGGATATCCAAAATATTATCGACCAGATTTTTTGTTCTGTTAGGTAATGCCTCATTTGTCTTTTATCTGATCCATCTCAGCTATTTCAATATGAAACTGAAATCATACCTTTATTTGCCCGATAACAATTTTGTATTGCTGTGGATTTGCTCAATTATCATTTATCTGCTGATCGAGAAGCCTTTGTACGAAGGGTGTAGAAAATTGATTGCTAAAATTTAATCTAAAGAATTTACAAGGACAAAATATCGATACGCCAGAATTCCTTTCTGAATTTTTGTCAGTTTATTAGGATCTTTATCACTTAATTTTGGAAGCACAGCTTTATTGATCTTGTTTAAAAATCGGAAGAATGACTTTTTCATGATATGCAGTATTTTGATGATTTACTATATTCAAAAATTGTGCGATTTGACAAATTAAACTTAATCAAATCAGACTTTCAAATAAAAAAATTGCCTGCCAAACGACAGACAATTTCACCACTAACAAGATTAAATTAATTATATCACTTCATATAACTATATTTACGGGTTTCCGTACATGTTGGATTCACCTCCGTCAATCGCAATCACCTGTCCGGAAACATAACCGTTTTCATCACTTAATAAATATGCAACCAAATACCCAACATCCATAGGATCTCCCAATCTTCTTGTAGGATTTCTCGATGCATATTCTTTTTCGGCAGCTTTTGGGTCATCAGGATTTACCTGTCTGAAAGCTTCTGCAACCATTGGCGTTAAAATAGCTCCCGGTGCAATTGCATTGGTTAAAATATTATCTTTTCCGTATTCTAAAGCTGCATTTTTTGTCATTCCGGCTACGGCGTGTTTGGTTGCCACGTACGCCGTCTGATTCAAAACACCTCTGATTCCGCCCACAGACGCTACGTTTACAATCCTTCCTCCTCCGTTTTTCTGCAATTCAGGAATCACATATTTCATTCCGTAATAAACGCCTAAAAGGTTGATGTCAATTACTTTTTTAAAGACATTGATATCATAATCGATCAAAGGAGCCTGCTTTCCTTCGATTCCGGCATTGTTATAAAGCCCGTCGACTCTTCCGAATGTTTTTACGGTTTCATCAACATAATTTTTCACATTTTCTTCAACAGAAACGTCTGCCGCAACGGTTAAAAATTTATTATCAGGATATTTTGACTGCAGATCTGCCTTTGTTTTATCCAAAGCTTCAGCGTTGTAATCTACCAGTGTCAAATCGGCTCCTTTAGAAGCTAATACCTCTGCTGCAGCGAGACCAAGTCCCATGGCTGCTCCCGTTACTATTATTACTTTTCCTTTTAAATTTGCCATAATATTTTGTTTTAATATCATTGCTTCAATTTACAACAATAATAACAAATGTCATCTTGATCTATGATAATTTTTGTAATATTTTACATACAAAATTATCGAATACAATATTTATTGATAAAAATGGGGCTTGAAAATATTCATTTCTTATTTTTGATTTAAATAAACCAAAGTATGAACGAAATTTTCAAACAACAGGTGTGGGAAATTACAAAACTGGTTCCTAAAGGCAGGGTAACGAGTTATGGAGCGATTGCCAAAGCAGTGGGTTATCCCAATCATTCCCGCCATGTAGGGAAGGCAATGGGAGGCTGCCCGAAAGATGTTCCGGCTCATCGTGTGATTTCAAGTTCGGGAACTTTGTCGGTACCGGAATTCAAGGAAAGATTGGAAGCTGAAGGAATTGTTGTAGAGAATTTTAGAATTAAGAATTTTAAAAAAATATTCTGGAATCCTTTGGAAGAACTTTAATATAGTCAATTTTACGGTTCAGTAGTTTAAAATTACGGCTGAGTCTGTTTTTTTAGTAAGAAATATACCGGAAGTGTAGTTTTGTAGTATAAAATTAATCTATGAAAACAAAATTTTTACTTTCAGTACTTTTTTTATTCACAATCTACCTTTCTAAAGCACAGATGGATGATAATTTCTATAAGCCGAATAAGGAACTTCGTCCCATAGAAAATTTGAACTATGAAGAATTTTCTATTCCTGTGCAAAATGATATCATCACCGGAATTATTTTGAAACCGAAATCCGGCAAAATAAAAGCAACCGTTTTATTTTTTCACGGAGCAGGAGGAAACGTTTCAACTTATTTATTTATGACAAAGCCGTTGGTTGAAAATGATTTTCAGGTGGTCATGGTAGATTTCCGAGGGTATGGAAAATCAACTGGCAAACCGACCCATTTGAATATTGCATCTGACGGACAAATATTCTTTGACAATATGATTCAAAGACCTGAAATTGCTAAAACGAAAATCATTCTTTACGGTGCTTCTATGGGATCGCAGGTTGCTGCTCATTTAGCGAGAAGCAATAAGACCAAAATTGCCGGATTGGTAATGGATGGAAGTCTGTCTTCTTTTACAGATATTGCCATGTATTACAAACCCGAATATAAAGAGGTTATTTCTAAATATGTCGTTTCCCCCTATTCCGCAAAAGAAGATGTACAAGATACGGAAGGTCTTCCCAAACTTTTTATTCACAGCAGGGGTGATAAAGAAGTTCCTTATGAAGAAGGCTATGAAAATTATTCCAAGGCTTCTCTCCCAAAAGAGTTTTTCGAATATTCAGGAAACCATCTTGAAGCAATGAAAGATAATTCGGACAAAATTATTGCGCAGATTGAAAAGATGTTAAATAAATGATGTTTTTCGGTTTCGGGCGGCAAAGCCGCCCGAAACCGAAAAACAAAAAGCTCCGGCGAAGCAAAGCTTCGCCGGAGCTCAATATAAAATAGTCAAATTATTTATTCAGATTCTGATAACTTTTTTGAATAAAGTCTGTCAAATCTTTTCCTTTCAATAAATTCTGAGAAAGTTTAGCCAGATCCAAAGCATATTTAATCAAACCTTCTTTTTCTTCTGTATTTTCAGTTTTTAAAATCTGATTGGAAAACTTGCTGTTGGAATTCACCACCAGGTTATACATTTCAGGGAAACCGCCCATTCCAAACATTCCGCCACCTCCGGTTGCCTGCATATCTTTCATTCTTCTCATAAATTCCGGCTGAGTGATCGTGAACGGAGCATCATTGCTGTCTAAATCTTCAAGTTGAACGGTGAATTTAGTATCATTAATTGCTTCCTCGACGTTTCTCTTTAAAGATTCTTTTTCCGTTTCATTTAATTTTGAAATGATGGGTTCATCTTTTTTAATCAAGTTATTTACGTGATCTGCATCCACTCTTACAAAAGAAATTTTCTCTTTTGAAGTTTCCAGTTTTTGAATAACATGAGGTACAATATGAGAATCCAAAAGCAAAACTTCATATCCTTTATCTTTTGCAGACTGAATATAGCTGTGCTGCTCATCTGCATTGGAAGTGTAAAGAATCACCAAATTCCCATCTTTATCAGTTTGATTCGGTTTGATTTTTTCTTCTAATTCATTCCACAAGAAATATTTTCCGTCTGTTGTTGGATATAATGTGAATTTATCAGATTTTTCAGCGAATTTTTCTTCCGTTACAATTCCGTACTCAATAACGATTTTAATGTCGTTCCATTTTTTCTCGTAATCTTCACGGTTTTCGTTGATGAGAGAAGACATTTTGTCGGCAACCTTTTTTGTAATGTAAGACGAAATTTTCTTCACTGCGCCATCCGCTTGTAAATAAGAACGTGAAACATTCAACGGAATATCCGGAGAATCGATCACACCGCGAAGAAGCATTAGGAAATCAGGAACGATACCTTTTACTTCATCCGTTACAAAAACCTGATTTTGATATAACTGAATTTTATCTTTTTCAATATTTAAATTATTGCTCAGTTTCGGGAAGAATAAAATTCCTGTCAGATTGAACGGATAGTCAACATTCAGATGAATATTAAATAAAGGCTCCTCAAACTGCATTGGATAAAGTTCATGATAGAATTTCATATAATCTTCATTCGTCAGTTCGCTCGGAGCAATTGTCCACGCTGGAGTAGGGTTGTTGATGATGTTGTCAACTTCTTCAGTTTCTGCAACGGCATCTTCAGGAGCATCTTCCGGTAAAGGTAGAGTGTGGGTTTTTGTTCCGAATTTAATCGGAACAGGCATGAACTTGTTATATTTTAACAACAATTCACGGATTTTATTTTCTTCTAAAAACTCTAAAGAATCTTCTGCAATATGAAGAATAATTTCTGTCCCTCTGTCGGTTTTATCAGTTGTTTCTTCCAATGTAAACTCAGGGCTTCCGTCACAGATCCAGCGAACTGCCGGCTCGTCTTTGTAAGATTTAGTTAAGATCTCAACTTTCTCAGCAACCATAAACGCAGAATAAAACCCAAGTCCAAAATGTCCGATAATCCCCGAATCTTTTGCCGTGTCTTTGTATTTTTCCAGGAACTCTTCAGCGCCTGAAAAAGCTACCTGATTGATATATTTTTCAACTTCTTCACCCGTCATTCCGATTCCCTGATCGATGATGGTCAGTGTTTTATTTTCTTTATCGATTTTAACCTCCAGCTTAGGATTTCCATATTCAACTTTTGCTTCACCGATGCTTGTTAAATGCTTCAATTTTAAAGTAGCATCTGTTGCATTGGAGATTAATTCTCTTAAGAATATTTCGTGGTCACTGTAAAGAAATTTTTTGATAAGCGGGAAAATATTTTCCACAGATACATTAATATTTCCTTTAGTCATAATAATTTTTGTTTTTTAATTTTTCTATTTCTTTTCAAAAAAAATACCGTTTGACTAAAAGTGACATTTTGGCATTATTTATAAATTAAGATTTTATTTTTCTGTTGTGACGGCGATCATTATCCCAAAATCTCCGTCTTCCTGAATCCATTTTTCTTCCGGAAAATAAGTTCTTGAGACAAAACCATCAAGATACAAAGCTTGTTCACAGCCCAAGTTTTTGAATAGTAAAGCAAAATTGTGAAAATTGATTTCTTTTTTAGACATTACAAAAACGGGATTTCCATTTTTTAATATTCCGACTCCGTTTCTAATGTTTAAATTTTTAGAATCTTGCTTAAAGATAGAATTAATTTTTCCTTTATTAATAAGCATCGGTCCGGATTGTGTCGCAAACTTTATATTTGAATGATGTTTAAAATTTTCGGTTGAAACAATTTTATATTTATTAGATTTTGTGATATAAAAAATCCCGTTGGGTTGGAGATAAAAATTTCCTTCGCCCTTTAAAGTGTCAATTGGAACTAGGGTTTTAAAATTTTCTATATAAAGCCCTTTCGGAATATTATTTTCAATAAACATTCCTCCATTCATAGCAAACTTTAGTTTTTTATTTTTTGTAGTAACATATGTTTTTAAATTTTGTATACTTTTTAAAGGTTGATTTTTTTCATTTTTCCAAAATAGTTCGACTTTTTCATTTTTTGAATTAACAGAATAAATAACAAAGTCAGGATTGATTTTTATTTCATTTTCACAGGAAATTAAAATGATAAACAGAAAAGAAAGTAATATTTTGGATAAGATATTCATTTTGTTTTTTACTTAAAAATACACAAAAAAGACAGCTAAAAAAGCTGTCTTCCCATATTTTAAAAATCAAAAAACTATTTGTTTTTCAACTCTTCCTTAATTTTATTTTCCAGTTCTTCAGCAAGTTCAGGATTGTCTTTCAATACATCTTTTACAGCATCACGACCTTGTCCCAATTTTGTTTCTTCATAGCTGAACCAAGAACCGCTTTTTTTCACAATTCCTTGTTCTACAGCCTGATCTAGGATTTCTCCAGTTTTAGAAACACCTTCGCCGTACATAATATCAAACTCAGCCATTTTGAAAGGTGGAGCCACTTTGTTTTTCACGATTTTCACTTTCACACGGCTTCCGATCGCTTCGTCTCCGTTTTTAATCGGTGCACTTGCTTTTCTGATGTCAACTCTTACAGAAGCATAGAATTTCAAGGCGTTACCACCCGTCGTTGTTTCAGGGTTTCCAAACATAACTCCGATTTTCTCTCTCAACTGGTTGATGAAGATTACCGTACATTTTGTTCTGTTGATGGTTGCAGTCAGTTTTCTCAACGCCTGAGACATCAATCTTGCATGAAGCCCCATTTTTGAATCTCCCATTTCCCCTTCAATTTCCGCTTTTGGAGTTAAGGCAGCCACGGAGTCAATTACCACGATGTCGATTGCTCCCGAACGGATCAGGTTATCAGCAATTTCTAAAGCCTGTTCACCGTTGTCCGGCTGAGAAATGATCAGGTTTTCTAAGTCAATTCCCAATTTCGCAGCATACGTTCTGTCGAAAGCGTGCTCCGCATCAATGAAAGCTGCAATACCACCTGCTTTCTGAG
Source organism: Chryseobacterium arachidis (assembly GCF_900129245.1). GTDB lineage: Bacteria > Bacteroidota > Bacteroidia > Flavobacteriales > Weeksellaceae > Chryseobacterium > Chryseobacterium arachidis. Next base: position 257,432 of record NZ_FQUT01000003.1, on the reverse strand, counting down.
CTTCTGCAATCGCGTGGAGTGTTAAAGTTGTTTTACCGGAAGATTCAGGACCATAGATTTCAATGATTCTTCCTCTCGGATATCCACCCACTCCTAAAGCGATGTCTAATCCCAGAGATCCTGAAGGAATCACCTCGATCGTATTATCTACAGAACTGTCTCCCAAAGTCATTACAGTTCCTTTTCCGTATGTTTTATCTAATTTGTCAAGCACTAAAGCCAGCGCTTTTTTCTTATCGTCTATGTTACTCATCTGTTGTTTAAATAATTTATCAAAACTACGAAAATTTACAGTCAAAAACTAATATTCTCTACCACTAAAAACAGTTTTTATAGTTAAAAAAACATAAAATTCTGATGGGTAAATAAATGTGTATCATTTATTTTTTAGGAGCTTTTTCGCGCTTTCCGTTACAATCTTTTTTTTCAAAAAAGGATTTCCACTGCAATCACGGCTAGGTGGGAGTTAACTTACAATTTTAGGGGATATGATCTTAAAATCAATTGTTTATAGCAGATTTGAATAAAGATTACATCAAATAACCGGATATAACTTTTTAGGCAAAACAATAAATGATTTAATGAAAATTGGAGTTGTCAATAATATTATGATAATCATTTAAAACTTTCATCTGGTCTTTATTTCCTTTCCGGATTCTCGCGTCACGGCTTACCAGTTTATCGTAAACTTTGTTAATCATCCATTTTGTTTTAGGAAAGACATTTCTGTTAGAAACTTCAGGAATTTGTAGCCTTTTGCAGACGTCATCATCCAGCAGAAACCAGGTGCAGCAAATGTGCAGATAGCGAAGATTTTTTCTCTGGAATTTATATTTTAAAAGAGGATTTTCTAGCGATTCATTCAAAAGAGAATGAGCGAGAAGAACAGAATCTTTGTCCGAAGGTGGCTGAATAGAAGTCCAGAGATAAAAATATTGGGTAGCCTGTTTCTTATCGTCGGGTAAAAGATTTTCAGGGATCCCCAGCAAATATCCGACATACTTCCATAGATGAAATAATCCTTTCTCTTCTTCGGCAGAAAATGTATTTCCAAGCTTGTGAAGACTGTGCATGAAGACCAGGCTGAAGCCGATATAAGTAGCCATCATATCCCAGGAATTGATCGGCTCGCCCCAGTTTTCAGTATCCCAGTTTTTATAATGTTTCTTAATGGAAAGCCTTGCGTAAGAATGAATTAATCTGGTTTTTATCGCAAATTCATACCCTTTTTTATGAACCTCCAAAGCATCATATCTTGTAACATTCACCCAAAAATCCAGCGTTTCTGACAGACGTTTTACGGCCCCTTTTTTTAAGGCCTCCGTGGCAATCAGTGGTTTGTTGAGGTAAGCATAATCATAACCTCCGATTAAACAATAGTCGCGGAGAGAAATTAAAGAGTCGAGATTGCTTCTCATGCAGAGTTCTGCACCGTTTTTTAGCAAATTATAATCTAACCAGTCGGGAATATGCTGAGTCTGCGCAAAAAAATTTTTTACACTTTCCGGAAGATCCTTGTGCTCTGAAATGCCATTGCGGATATAAGTTTCGATCTCCCTGGATGCTTCATTGAACTTTTTCGTCAGATAAATATCTTTTACAACCTGATCGCCAAGGTCATCAACATGATAATAGTATGGCGAAAACTGTTCGAAATTATTGAAATTTACTTCTGCTCCTGAAAATTCCAGAAGCTGTTTTCCATTGCCTTTCGACCAGAAATCTTTAAAATGTTGTGCATCTTTAAAACGTGGTTGCAAAATGTGTTTTTCCATCAAGGTTAAAAATACAAGTTTTACACCGAAATAAAGAAGTGAGATTTATCATCAATCAAAAAATAAATAAAACTAATCATTCATAATTAAATAAGTCCCCATTCAAAAGCTTTTTTTAATAATTCCTTACTGTTTCTGGAGTGGGTTTTCGTTAAAATATTTTTCCTGTGAGTTCGGATCGTATGTTCGGATAATATAAGTATTTTTGAAATTTCCGAACCGGAATATCCTTTGGCAATAAGCGACAGAATTTCGATTTCCCGCTTGGTTAAATTAATTCCTGGTGCTTTTTCGGATTTACAAGGAATTTCGATTTTTATCCGGTGAAAATCATTGATCGTCCCAATACCTGTCACCAACACCGTGTGAGAGTTTTCTTTGGTAATATGATTAATATTTGTGTGGATATTAATCGACTGGATCAGATTTTTATGCTCATCTTCCATAGTAAGCATGGCCTGATGATGAAACAGTTCATAGTTTCCTTCTGCTGTTCTCATTCTGAAACAATAGCTGGATTTCAGATACAGCTGATGTGCTCTTCCGATTTCCATCATTTTTTCTATCACTTTTTGTTCAGCTTTTACCACAAATTCCAGATCGTCGGGATGAATGAGATCTATGATTTCTTTTAAATTCTGAGGGTATTTTTCAATTCCATGCAGCTTCAGGATATTGGGATGGTGGTGAGAAACCGTACTGTTGGTAAGGTTTAAAACATAATAATAGAACTCACCGATAGCAAACATCTCACCAAGAATCTGTTCTATTGGGGGAACCTGAGAAATCTGTCTGTTTTGCCTCTGCATACCCGGATAATTGTCCCAGATCTCAACAAGCGGATGTTTTTTTTCCTGATTATCCATAATGAAGTGCTTTTGTTAAAAATAGTTAAAATTTTCTTAAAAAATACCACAAATGGGGGATTTTTTTGTATTAAGAAATTTTTAAAATTTGTATTAACGAATAACCATGAAAGCTTTTTCTAAAACTGTTCCGTTTTCCGGTTCTATTTTCTAATTTTAAAAGCACAACTTTAAAATATACAACCAAAAATTTCAGAAATAGTTTTGATTTTTCTGTTAGCTGTTTGAAAATGATAAGCTGGAATCCTCTGCATTTGCGGAGGATTCTTTTGTGATGTATTTATTGTCATTAAAAATACCACAAAAGGGTGATTTTTTTGTATTGGAAAAATTGCAAAATTTGATATAAACTAATCATTATGAAAACTCAATTTCTATAACTGCTTTTTCTGTAGCTCTGGTTTTTGTGTTCTCTTTTTCTCTTTTAAAACTTTAACCATTAAAATAAATAATTATGAGAACAAGAATTTTATTACTATTTCTGCTTGGATGGGGAAAAATAGCTTTTGGACAGGAAATTTATGATGTTCAAAAAGAAATTGATTCCTTAAAAGAAAAATATAACAAGTCCAAAACAGAAATTCATACATTAGAAAAAGAGTTTGAGATATTAAAAGGAGAACTTACAGTAACTGTTTCAGAAGATTTAAATATTAAAATAAAAAATACGCAAAAGAAAATTCAAGAAGAGAAAAAGTCGTTCAAGAATACATATCAGCTTGTGGAGAGTTATAAAAATGTTTTAGAAAATACTAAAAAGGAAAACAAAGATAATGTGGAGCATATATTCGCTTTCTTCAAAGAAGAAGACAAAAATTGTTTTCCTGAAGCGGTAAAATCCGAAAAAATGGAAACCAAAACATATCTCTATTTTGGTGAGAATAAAATAATAGACCAGGATTTATTCGCTAATAAAAAAAGTACAGAAACAGAATTGCTAAAAAGTTTACTCTTGAATGTGGGTAAAGAAAGTTACTTAGGAGATATTACTATTCCTAAAGCTGGACAAAAGTTTCTTTTCTATAATAACGAAATGAATATCTGTACACAACAACGTTATAGTTTTCAAAAGTTGAAAGTGGAAATTAAAGACGGTTATTTTAGTGATATTATAGTTTATGTGACTGATGATTCAGGAGATGTGCATGTGTTTACAAATCAAGTAGGATTAAGCATTTTATTTTATTCTCAATATGGAAGCAGAAGATTTATGTATTACCTATATTCTATAAGAAAAGAAGATTTTACGAATGAAAATTTAGCTAATAGATATACTGATGAGGCAATGGCAGGTTTGTTGATAAAAGTTACTGATGTGATGGGGTATAGTTATAAAATAGGTAATCATTATATTCCGCAAGACTTGGCAATAGAACTTCCGCAGGACGATGTTGAAGGTAAAAAAACAAATGGTAAAAGTGGAGCGACTTATCAGATAAAGCAAGATACTTATTTGGAGAAGATCGTTGAACTCAGAGCATATACAGATTTTCTTGCATTATTTGGACAATCTCAAAATGGTTTAGCTCAAATTGAAGGTAGGGCGAAATTTTATTTGTTTCCTTATCCTTTCAGATTTTTTGGTAGTAAAAGAGTTATGGGGCAGTTAGAAGTTGTTCCCAGTATTTCTCCTTTTGTTAATTACTCTAAATTTGATGATAAATCGAAATATGTAAATCTAAATACAATAGCTGATTATCGTTTCGAATTGGTTGAAAAGCGATTTCTTACGATGGGGCTTCATTTAGAAGCTTTTAAATGGCAGCATAAAAATTCACCGGTCAGTATTTCTTTGTATGGAATTGTAGATTATAATCTTACACAAACTAATTTTGGAACTGAAGAACAACCAGATGAAGTTACTATTAAAGCATTGAAATATGGTGGAGGTATTCATTTAAATGTGAAGAGGTTTAATAATTTTGGATTTAATTACAAATTTGAATATTCTGGGTTCAATTATTTAGATTTCAATGGTGAAGCTAAATTAGAAGACGAAAATAAAAAGACTAAACTGCCGAGTTGGATTCCTGTTGCAAAACACGAAGCAGAAATATTTTATCATCCTAACGGAAATCCGAATCAAGCTATTTTCACAAGACTTATAACATATAATGATGCAGGCAAAAGTAATAATCAAGCTTTTTATCAATTCCAATTTGGTTATAAGTTTTCTATAGGAAGCAGAACTGTAAAGCAGGTTTCGGAATAAGATATCTTAATTACCCATCTATTAGATTTGAAAATCATACATAACCTTCGGTATTATGAAGGAAGTTCTGATATATATATCAGAGTTTAAGAAAAAATGGCAGACAAGATTATGTATATATAGATAAGAAAACAAAAAACAACCTCCCAATTAAGAGGTTGTTTTATATGTAAGCTAAAACTTTATTAGTTAGATAAAGAAGCAGCGTGGATTAGCATATCAACTAACTTGTTGGAATAACCCATTTCGTTGTCATACCAAGAAACAAGTTTTACAAAGTTAGGAGAAAGCATGATACCAGCATCTTTATCGAAGATTGAAGTTCTCTTATCTCCTACGAAATCCTGAGAAACTACAGCATCTTCAGTGTATCCAAGGATACCTTTCAATTCGCCTTCAGAAGCAGCTTTAATCGCAGCACAAATCTCGTCGTAAGAAGTAGCTTTTTCTAATCTTACTGTTAAATCTACTACAGAAACGTCAACCGTTGGTACTCTGAAAGACATACCTGTTAGTTTTCCGTTCAAAGAAGGGATTACTTTTCCTACCGCTTTAGCAGCACCAGTAGAAGAAGGAATAATATTGTTTAGAGCAGCTCTACCACCTCTCCAGTCTTTCATTGAAGGACCGTCAACAGTTTTCTGAGTTGCCGTTGTAGCGTGTACCGTTGTCATCAAACCTTCTACGATTCCGAAGTTATCATGGATCACTTTAGCCAAAGGAGCTAAACAGTTGGTTGTACAAGAAGCATTTGATAAGATTTTCACATCGTCAGTCAGTTCTGTGTGGTTTACACCCATTACAAACATTGGAGTATCATCTTTAGAAGGAGCAGAAAGGATTACTTTCTTAGCACCTGCAGCAATATGTTTTGCAGCACTGTCTTTATCAAGGAATAAACCGGTAGATTCTACTACGTAATCTGCACCGATTGCATCCCATTTTAGGTTACTTGGGTCTTTTTCAGCGGTTACTCTGATTCTTTTTCCGTTCACAACAAGGTCATTTCCTTCTACAGAAACTTCACCCGGGAAAATCCCGTGAACTGAATCATATTTAAGCATATAAGCCATGTATGTAGCATCGATAAGGTCATTGATTCCTACTACTTCGATGTTGTCTCTTTCAGTCATTGCTCTGAAAACAAGACGACCAATTCTACCAAACCCGTTGATACCTACTTTAATTGTTGACATAATAGTTTGTTTTAAATTATATTAAAAATATTAGATTGCTAAAATTTCTGAAATCAATAGGAGATCCTGATTAATTTCGTTGTGTTTTTTAATGGCTTCCTCAATTGGTGTATATACCAATTCGTTAGAACGCATTCCTGCCATTACATTAGTTTGCCCTTCCATTAATCCTGTTACTGCTCCGTAACCCAATCTGCTCGCCAAAACCCTGTCTGCACAACTTGGCGAACCGCCTCTCTGCATATGGCCCAAAATAGCAACACGGATGTCATAATCAGGAAATGCCTCTTTTGTTTTTTCTGCTAGTCCGTAAACGTTTTCTACTTTTTCACCTTCTGCTACTACTACGATGCTTGAAGACTTTCCTGATTTTTCGGCAATCCTGAAATTGGCGAAAAGTTCATCAATGCTGTCTTTTTTCTCAGGAATCAAAATATCCAGTGCACCAGTAGCCAATCCGCTGTTCAGCGCAATAAAACCTGCATCACGACCCATTACCTCCACAAAGAAAACCCTGTTGTGAGAAGTTGCCGTATCACGGATTTTGTCAATCGCATCCATTGCAGTATTCAGAGCGGTATCATAGCCGATGGTATTATCCGTTCCGAAAATATCATTGTCAATAGTTCCCGGTACCCCGATGACACGGATTCCGAATTCTTCATTAAAGATTTTTGCTCCTGTGAACGTTCCGTCTCCGCCGATACATACCAAGCCATCAATTCCGTATTTTACGCAATTGTCATACGCCTGCTGGCGCCCTTCTTTGGTTCTAAACTCCTGGGATCTGGCAGATTTCAGAATAGTTCCGCCCTGATTGATTATATTTTTTACGGAGCGAGGTCCCATTTTCAGGAAATCGTCGTGAATTAAGCCATTGTAGCCTTCTCTTACTCCGTAGCATTCTATGTTATAATAGTTCGCGGTTCTTACGACCGCCCTTAATGCAGCATTCATACCGGGAGAATCTCCTCCTGAGGTAAGAACTGCAATTTTTTTTACAGCACTCTCTTTCATCTAGTAAAAAATTACGAACACAAATCTACAAAAACAAGTTCAGATAATTGCAGTAACTTTATAGGAGATTTGAATATAAACGATTAAAAACTTCTAAAATTTATTATTTTGGGAAAATAGAAAGGAATATTTCCTAAAATATAGCTTTTGCATGGTTTCTGTTTAAATTTTTAATAACATGCAAATTGAATTATCATTGATTAAACTTTTGAATAATTATTTTTCAAGTAATAATTTTCCCATGCATTTGGTTGCTGAAAAATGGTTAGAAGCAAATCCGACAAAAGAAACAAATTATCTTATAAAAAAACATTGAGAACCATTCAGAAGTAGAATTAATGGATTACCGCTTTTCGGTTAAATATTTCCAATATCTTCTCGGAACATGCTGAATATGCAGTTTCAGATTTTTCCTTTCCACAATATTGGTTTTCGTGAAATACCGTTGCCAAAGCACCTGATAATTTTTTTCCTCATCGTGAAACTTCTGCTGATATTTGTTTAAATCCAGCTTTTCATCAGGATAAAAGAAATCGCAGGTTTCCAGATCATAAAGAATTCCATAGTTTCTCCTTAAGTCATAAATCATCCATTTCTGATCCTGATAACGGTCTTTAAAATGTTTCCGAATTAAAGGAACAACATTGAAATCAGGATCTATTTTTGCGAAAAAAACTCCATCCTGCATTTTTTCGAAACGGACGAAAGCGGTCATCCGATGTCTTTCGCGACTGACGGATTTGCAGATTTTGGAAATTTTTAAAATATCATCGTCGGCATAATTTTTTAAAATATTTTCATCCGGATGTTTAATAGATTGTTTTATTGCTGAAAAAATAAGCTGTTCCAATTCCGGATCCTCTGATAAATATACCTTTAACAACTCATGAATTCCCTGTTTTCCAATATTGTGCTCCAATTTGTTTAAAACTCTTTCTGCTTTGTCATTTTGAGTAATCACCTCATGAATTTCGGCAAAAATATTTTCCTGATGAAACCTTTCTCTGCTTACAATTTCCACGTCTTTGTAACGATATTCAAAAACCTCGAATATCGCGGTGAGAAGTCCGTCGAAACTGCCGTCGTAGAGTAGGGTGGTCATTTTTTTAATTTGAAAATGTGATAATTTGAAAATTAATTAATTGTTTTTGCTTTAAATCTGTCATTCTGACGAAAAATATCAAAAATTTGTGCTTTAACTGCCATTTCGAGATTATGAGATCTATTGTGTAAGTATTAGATCTTCAATCCATTGCGCCTCGTTCTGAATGACAGTATGATTGTTTTTAAAACAAAGTCAGCTGTTGTGAAAACTGATTATGAAATTTTGAAGAACTTCCGCCAATCAGCAATTTTCTCAGGTTCTGATCTGTTAAATATTTAAGGAAAGCATTTCCTGCATTAAAATCAATAAAATATTTTGCACGATTCACTGCGGCTCCCAATTTTTTTAAATGATCCATATTCAAAACCTGAAAACGTCTTGCACTCACAATTTTTTGTGCTGTTTTCACTCCAATTCCAGGAATTCTTAAAATCATCTGATAGTCTGCAGTCTGCAAATTCACAGGAAACTGATCCAGATGTCGCAAAGCCCAACTCAGTTTCGGATCGACTTCCAGATCAAGAAAAGGCATCGTTGGATCTAAAATTTCTTCGGCTTTAAAACCGTAAAAACGCATCAGCCAATCCGATTGGTATAAGCGATTCTCCCTAAGCATCGGAACTTCCGTCGTTAAAGAAGGTAATCTTTTATCCTCCAAAACCGGAACATAACCCGAATAATACACTCTTTTTAAGCTAAAATTTTTATAAAAATGATCGGCAACTTTGATGATCTGTAAATCATTTTCATTGGTTGCGCCCACAATCATTTGGGTGGATTGACCCGCCGGAGCAAACTTTGGCGTTTTTCTGAAAATCTTTTTTTCGTCTTTATATTGTGCAATTCCGTTCTGAATATATTTCATCGGATTCAGCATATCCTGTCGGTTTTTTTCAGGAGCCAGTAATTTTAATCCGCTTTCGGTAGGGATTTCGAGGTTGATGGATAAACGGTCTGCATACAAAGCAGCTTCCTGCATCAGTTCATCACTCGCTCCCGGAATCGATTTTAAATGAATGTATCCATTAAAATTCTCTTCCAAACGTAATTTTTTCGCCACACGAACCAAACGCTCCATTGTTGTGTCCGCATTTTTAAAAATTCCTGAACTTAAAAATAAACCTTCAATATAATTTCTTCGGTAAAAATTAATCGTTAAATCGACAACTTCTTCTACTGTAAAAGCCGCTCTTTTAATATCATTTGAACTTCTGGAAACGCAGTAAGCACAATCATAGATGCAATGATTGGTCAAAAGAATTTTGAGAAGCGAAACGCATCGTCCGTCTTCCGTATAGGTATGGCAAATCCCGCTTACGGAACTGTCTCCCAAAGCGCCTCTTTTATTCTTTCTCGTCCCTCCGCTGGATGAGCAGGAAACATCATATTTCGCTGCATCGGCAAGGATTTCGAGTTTTTCTTTCAGGCGGTCAAAATTCATACTTTTATAATTTTCTTACCACAAAAGTCACAATCGATCTTAATTTCTCTAAATTAAAATTATTTATTCTTTTTCTTAACATTAAGTAATTCAGTTAATTAAGATATTGTTGTTTAAGGGATCAATATGTTGATTTTTCTTAAGTTTTTTAAGCTAAATACTCTTAATTTCTTAATGTTAAATTATAAATTTAAATAGAATCTTAAATGTACTTTTTAAAATATTATATTCAACTTTTTAATTCCTAAAATGTAAAAGCTTTTGTGGTTTAAAATTCTAATTTTTATGTTCAAATTTAATTCCAAAATTGATAAATGTCAATCTTTTTTCGTGGAAGTTATCCACAGTTTACAGAGACAAAATTACTATATTTACGGTCATTAAATTTATGTTATGAATCATAAACCTGTAGAAGGTTTTTCCAAATTAACGAAACAAGGAAAAATCGATTGGCTCATCAGCGAGTATCTTGAAGGGAACAACGAATATCAAAATATATTAAACCAATACTGGAACGAAAATGTTGATTTACAGAAACTTCATGACGAATTTTCTGAAAATACGATTTCCAACTTCTACATGCCTTACGGAATTGCTCCGAATTTCCTGATTGACGGAAAATTATTTGCGCTTCCGATGGCTGTTGAGGAAAGTTCTGTTGTGGCAGCGGCTTCCAAAGCAGCAAAGTTCTGGATTGATAAAGGTGGTTTTAAAACAACAATTATCAACAATGAGAAATTAGGACACACTCATTTTATTTTTAATGTTGAACCTCACAAATTGGCTCATTTCTTTAATTTTAATTTAAAGAAAAAATTAATCGAAGCTACGAACGATATCACGGCGAATATGAGAAATCGCGGTGGTGGAATTTTAGATATTAAATTGATCGATAAAACTTCCGAAATGCCGAATTATTACCAGTTGAAAGCAAGTTTCGATACGGTAGATTCGATGGGAGCGAACTTTATTAATTCTTGTCTGGAACAGTTCGGAAAAACATTGAAGCAGGAAGTGGCAATCTGTGAAGATTTTTCACAGGAAGAAAAGAATACTTTGCAGATTGTGATGAATATCCTTTCCAACTTCACACCGGATTGTATCGTAAGAGCTGAGGTTTCTTGTAAAATTGATGATTTAAAAGACGACAGTGGAATTTCCAACGAGGAATTTGCTGCAAAATTCAAACAGGCGGTAACGATTGCAGAGATCGAGCCTTTCCGTGCAACGACTCACAATAAAGGAATTATGAATGGAGTAGATGCTGTGGTCATTGCAACTGGAAATGACTTTAGAGCCACGGAAGCCTGTGCACACGCATACGCAGCGAGAAATGGAAAATATTCTTCTTTAACGCATTGTACAACCGATAACGGAATTTTCAGATTCTGGATCGATCTTCCGATTTCTGTAGGAGTTGTGGGCGGTTTGACAAATCTTCACCCTTTGGTAAAATTCTCTTTAGCTCTTCTTGGTAAACCTTCTGCTCAGGAACTGATGAGTATTTTGGCGGTTTCAGGTCTGGCTCAGAATTTTGGAGCGTTACGTTCTTTGGTAACAACGGGAATTCAGAAAGGTCACATGAAAATGCATTTGCTGAATATTTTAAACCAATTAGGTGCTACAGAAGAAGAGAAACAACATTTTGTGACCTATTTTAAGGATAAAACAGTGAGTCATCATGAGGTGATCCATGAGTTTAACAGGTTAAGAGAAAGATAATGCTGCAAATTATACTGTCTGTATTTTTTATTGCTTTTGGGATATTTCTTAAAAAAACAAACCATCCCGGCTTCAGGAGTTCAAAGGGGCTTTGGAAGATTTTTGTGATCTTGGGAGGTGCGATATTAATCAGTAAAATAATATCAAATTTTATACATTTTTTATAGTGAAAAAGAAATTTTTATTTTTTCTGCTGATTTCCGGGTTGATTTTTTCACAACAGAAAAATATAACCATCAAGAATTTATCGCCCAAAACAGAGAGTTTTGCTTTTCCGCAGGTTTCTTATCCTCAAAATCCAAGAATAGAAAATAAAATCAATACTTTTTTGCAGGTTGATCAATTAGAACATATTCCCGGAGCCGGGGGAAGCACTTCGCAGGCAGCTTCGTCCGGAAAAACGTTTTATTCCAAGTATAGTTATTTTTACTGGGAAAAGATGGAATCTCCTAAAAATATTTTGAGCATTGCGATGGATGGTGAATTCTCCGGCGCCAATCCGGAAGATTTTTCAATCTGGAGGAATTTTGATCTGAGAACCGGAAATTTAATTAATGTTAAAGATCTTTTTCAGCCCAATGCTGTGAAAACAATAGAAGACTTAATTCAGAAAAGCATCAAAAAAGAAATCAGTGATTTTCTTGCACAACTAAAAGCAGAGAAAAATCCTACTCAGGAAATTTTGGATCAGATTGCTCTTTATGAAGGATGCTATACCCATCATACTTTGGGAGGTGTCGGATATTATTTTGCAGAAAATAAAATCAGATTTATCGCTGGGAGATGTGCCAATCGTGCAAAGAGGCAGCTGGATGAACTGGATTATTATGTCATCGAGTTTCCTTACCAAGAACTGGAGAAATATTGGAGTCCGTATGCGAAAAATTTATTGTCAGATTCAGACAAAATTGATGCAACCAGCCTTAGTCATAAACTCTATAAAGGAACTATTGACGGAAAATATCCGATCACTGTTTTAATTGGTGATGTGTATGGTGAAGGAGAACTTTCTGTTTCTGCAAAATATTGGTATGATCATAAGAAAAAACTGATTGAATGGCACGGAAATCTGAAAGGAAATCATTTATCACTTTTGGAAAGCGATTATTATAGCGAGGAAACTCGTATGTGGATCTTAAAAGCCGCAATAGAAGCAGATTTGAAAGGTAATAAAATTACAGGATCCTGGCAGGATGAGAAAACAAAAAAATATTTAAAACTGGAATTAGAAGAATTATAAAATGAAAACAATTACTTTAGTTTTTGGTGCCGTTTACGGTATGTTATCCGTTATTTTAGGGGCATTCGGTGCGCACGCTTTAAAGAAAATTCTATCTGTAGAAAGGCTGGAAAGCTTTGAAACAGGAGTGAGATATCAAATGTATGCTGCTTTCTTTTTATTGATTGTCGGCTACATTTTGAAGTTTGAAACCAAAACCGAAAGTTGGATTTCGTGGTTAATGATTTTCGGAACAATGCTGTTTTCTTTTAGTATTTATGGATTAAGCATGCAGGATTATCTAGGGACAAACTTGAAATTTTTAGGTCCAATTACTCCGCTTGGAGGCTTGCTAATGATCTTAAGCTGGGGAATTTTGATTCTTTACTTTGCGAAGAATAAAATGTAAAATACAATAAAAAAGTTCAGGCGTAAACCTGAACTTTTTGTTTTTACAAAGAAAAATTCTCCTTCATCCATTTCAGTTTATTAAAGCTTTTCAGAAATTTAGTTTTAATGGAAATAAATTTTTCCTGTGCATCAATCACTTTATTTTCCCTTGAATTGATCAGAAAAAGTGAGCTTTCTCCATTGCTGTATTTTGTTTCTTCAGCATATAAAAGCCTTTGATAATTAGTGAGATTATTTTCCGAAAGATCAATCTGACTATGATAATTCATCAGTTCATTTTTGTACGTTTCGATTTTTGTATCCAATTCTCTTTTTTTCATTTGGGTATCCAGCTGGTTTTGATTGATTTTAATCTTGGCCATCTGATAACTGGCTCTTGCTTCTCTTTGAAATACAGGAATTTCAAGCTTTAAACCATATTGGAAATTATTGTCAAAAAGAGGAAGGTAATCCGCACGGTAGTTTTCTTTATTGAAGAAATTATAGGTAAAATCTAATTTGGGCAGGAAACTTTGCCATTTCAGTTTTCGTTCGCTTTCCAGGATATTATTTTTCTGATTGTAATATAAAATTGATAAATGACTGTTCGTTTCCATATTTTTAAATTCCTGCAAAAGAAATTCAAAATCAGAATAGGCAGCATGATCAGAAAGTTGGTCTGAAGGATAAAAAAGCTGTGAAATTTCAAATAATTCCTGCCCGTCTTTCCATAAAAATACCTGAAGCTGCTGTGTACTTTTTACAAAATTAAGATAGGCATCTCTCTGTTGAAGTTCAAAGCTTTGCAACTGCGAAACGGCTTCAACTGTATCTATGGCTGGCCTTTCTCCATATTCAAAAGTTTTTTTGGTAAGCTGTAAACGATCTTTATTAATGTCGACGATTTTAGATTTTAGTTTATAAATTTCATAATACTGTACCCATTCCCAATATGTGTTTTCGGCTTCTAAAAGAAGATCATTCGTAAGAACAGCCTGTTCGGCTTCGGTCATTTTTTGTGCAAATTTTGCCTGATCCAATACCGCCCTTCGTTTATCATACAATAGATTTTTAGCTAAAGGAACCGTAATTCCCATTTGATACAATCCGCCTTTGGTATCACTGGAATTCAATTTTTCACCGTCCAAATAATTGTAACTTCCTGTTACTTCAATTCCGTACCAGGTTGGAATACCCAGTTCCACATTTTTCTGTTCATAATATTTTGTTCCGTCAATATTTTTTTCACCCAGCTTGGCTCCTAAAACAGGGTCAAAACTTCCTCTTGCTTTTGTGATTTCAGCTTCTGCCATCTTATTTTGAAGCCGATATTTTAAAGCAAGCGGATGATAATTTTTAACCACAGAAATAAATTCCTGAACTGAAATTTTCAGTGAATCCTGCGCAAAACTGCATTGAAAAAATAATAAAAGAAGCGTAAAAATAATTTTATTTAGCCTTTTCATCTTTGCCTGCTTTTTCATTTTTTACTTCATAATAATCCGGTGGAAAACCATTGATGTTTCGCCATAATTCATACCAGATCGGTACATCATTCAGAATGGCAATCCCTTGTACTCCTGTTCCCATCTTGATCTTGGGTGGCCATCTTTTTTCTTTTTTATCTTCAATCACTAATGCTTTGAAAAGTCCGTTCACGCTTATATTACTTTCTACTGCAATCACTTTTCCTGCAAATGTTCCGTAGCTTGAATTAGGCCATCCCGAAAAGACAATCGCAGGAAAACCATCGAAAATACACATGACACGCTGCCCTTCTTTTATTAATGGAAGGTCGACTGGTTTGATATAAATTTCCACGGCATGATCTACAACGGTTGGAACAATAGTCCCGATATTTTCACCATCTTTCAAAATCTCTCCGATTCCCGCTTTGTTCAGCTGCACAATCTGCCCGTCCTGAGAAGCAATAATGAAGTATAAACCTTGCCTTGCCCTATAATTAGCAACCTGATTTTCAAGTTTGGCAATATCTCCATCGCTTCCTTCAATCTGTCCCATACTCTGAAAACGTTCGCCTTCAATCTTACTTAGCTTTTCAGTATAATCCTGAATAACAGAATTTTGTTCGATGCCGACATTTACAATTTCCTGACGCGTTTGAGCCACTTTATTTTCTGAAGATGTTTTTTTTGCCACTGCATTTTGATAGGAAATGCTTCTTTGTTGAAACTGCGTAAGAGAAACCAAACCTTCATCATACATTTTTTTCTGTCTGGCAAACTGGTCTTCGGAAAGTTTCAGCTCATTTTTAACAGCTTCCAGTTCTGCTTCTTCACCTACAAGCTTATTATTCAGCTGGCTGATCTTTATTTTTAACTGATTTAATTTTAAATCTCTTGTTGCATTTAAAGCTTCAAGCTGACTTTTTGCTGTTCCTACTTTCGCTTCGTAATAGTCCCGCACTCCTTTTTTAGCATCTACCTGTTCCTGCGTTCTCTGCACCAAAAGCGGATCTAAATAGTCATCTTTTATCTCCGAAAGCTGAAGCAATGTATCTCCCTTCTTTACATAATCCCCATTTTTCACATTCCATTTGGTGATTTTTCCGGGAATAGGGGAGTTAAGCTGCTGAGGTCTCTGTTCCTGATATAAAGAACTTACATTACCTCTAACTTTTATATTTTGTGTCCAGGGAAGGAATAAAGTGATGATTCCACCAATCAGGATAAATAAAAACCATCGTTTTACCCTAGATTTTTTATGAATATGATATATTTTGTCGAATGAATGTAGTTTCATTTTGCTGAAATTTTATGATAGAATTTTTAAAGTACCGTTCTCCATGTGAATATGCTGATCCGCGATCTCCAACAGGTTTTTATCCTGCGAAACAATAATAATCGTGGTTTTTTCTTTTTTAACTTGAAGATACTGCATCATTTTTTCCTGATGTTCTGGCTGCAATCCGGCAAACGGATTTTCTAAAATAATGAGTCTTTTTTCTCCTAAAAGAGCTCTAAGAAGCAGTATTTTTTTCTTTGAACTAAACGTAATTTCAGAATCTGTCTCGCTGATCTCTGTGAAAAAACCGCTGCTGAAAAGGCTTGAAATATTTTCAATTCCAATGTGTTCGGAAAGATCAAGGATATCTTCAGTCGTACTTTCTGTATTTCCTAGCAGAATGTTTTCTTTTACATTTCCCTGAATGACTTTCATATTTTCCAGATACAAACCAATAGAATTTCGCATCTTCTGCTTATCTATATTCTGTAAAGGAATTTTATCGAAAAGAATGGTTCCTGAAGTTGGTTCGAAAAATCCGGCGACCATATTCAGCAAAAGAGATTTTCCGGTTCCTAATTTTCCGGTTAAAACCGTGATGCTGTTTTCTTTTATTTTAAAATTAACGTTTGAAAGAATAGGTGTACTGTCGTTGAAAGAGAAGTTTACATTTTTAAACTCAATTTCAGTTCCTTTTTCTTTTTGAGAAAGAACAATTTCGCCATTTTTTTCTTCTTTAAGATCCGTAATTTTGGAAAGTTTCGCAAAAGAAGCAATAAGGTCATAGTAGCTTTCAAGGCTTACAATCAGTTTTTCAACTGCCGCCATAATGCTTAAAACAACAATTTCTGTGGCAATAAAAGCTCCGATATTCAGTTTCTGGTTAATCAATAAATATGTCCCGATTGCAAGCATTGCCAAGGTGATAATCACTTTAAAAGCAATAATGGTTTTGTATTGAAAAACAAGAACCTTAAAGTGAGAAGTTCTGTGATCAAGGTATTCCACCACGCGGTCGTCTGTACCTTTAAGATGAGCAGCGCTTTCAGAATGCATTTTGAATGTCTTTACCGATCCTGCAATATCTTCTATCCAGGCTGCCGTGTCGTATTTTTTGTTGCTTTCTTCAATGCTTGATGTAATTCCGCTTTCCATTGTATAACGAAAAATGATAATGACACAGATCACAACCAAAGCCCCGAATGCCAAAAACCATGGATGATAAAAAGAAAGCAGTAAAATTCCGAAGAAAATCTGGATCAATGCAGTCGGAATTTCCAATAAGATTTTAGAAACACCTTTCTGAAGATTCTGAATGTCAAAAAAACGATTAACGAGCTCAGGAAGGTAATATTTTCTGGCGTAGGAAAGATCGATTTTAGGAATCTTTTCGGCAAAAGCAATAGAAAATTCAACATATATTTTCTGCTGTATTTTCTCAATAATTTCGATAACTTTTAGCCTGAAATAGCCGACAAGCCATGTCCCAATAACGACAAAAAATATTAGGATATAAATGGAAGTGGCCATCGTGGCACCCATCACAAAACTCACGATAGACTGTATTCCCAAAGGAATGCTTAACGAGACAAGCCCGTTTAAAATAGCATAAAAATAAATGTTGGTAACGTCTTTTTTCTCTTTGGTGATGTATCTCAGGAGTTTCAGTCCATATTCATTTGCTGTTGCCGCCATTTTATATAGATAAATTAATTGATAGAAGTTTTCCGGAAATCTTTTAAAAAGCCCGAATTTAATAGCATTAATTATCAATATTGTATGTAGTGTGTATCGCTGGAAATAGAAATCTTCTTTCTACTATTTTGGAGGCACAAAGATAATGGATGTCGTTGGTTTTTATCTTTTAACAAGATTAGAATATGATTAAAATCTGATTAGAATTTTTGAGTTATCATGCGGAAAAGCTTTTTGTTACACCCTAAAACAGAGAAATTTTCATTAATATCAATATGAAACTTTCTTATTGCGTTAAAAGTTCCACAAATTTCTTTTTAACCTTGTTCATTTTTATTAAATTTGTCAACCTTTAACTATTAAAATAAAATAATAAAAATAATATGAATCTTCACGAGTATCAATCAAAAGAGATTTTATCAAAGTATGGAGTAGCTATCCAACGTGGTTTCGTTGCAAACAACGTAGATGAAGCTGTAGCTGCTGCTGAAAAACTAACTGCTGAAACAGGCGCTCAGGGATGGGTAGTAAAAGCTCAGATCCACGCTGGTGGCCGTGGTAAAGGTGGGGGTGTAAAGTTTTCTCCAAACATGGATAAGCTTAAAGAAAACGCTCAGAACATTATCGGAATGCAGTTGATTACTCCTCAGACTTCTGCTGAAGGTAAAAAAGTAAATTCTGTTTTGGTTGCAGAGGATGTATATTATCCTGGTGAGTCAGAAACTAAAGAATTTTATGTTTCTATTCTTTTAGACAGAGCTGAAGGTAAAAATACAATCGTATATTCTACTGAAGGTGGGATGGATATCGAGCACGTGGCTGAAGTAACTCCTCATTTAATTCACAATGAATTAATTGATCCTGCTTTGGGTCTTCAAGGTTTCCAGGCTAGAAAAATCGCTTTCAATCTAGGTCTTGAAGGAAATGCTTTCAAAGAATTTGTGAAATTTATCTCTTCTTTATATAATGCTTATGTAGGAATTGATGCTTCTCTTTTTGAAATCAACCCTGTATTGAAAACATCTGATAACAAAATTATCGCTGTAGATGCTAAAGTAACTTTGGATGGTAATTCATTATACCGTCACAAAGATCTTGCTGAGCTTAGAGATACAAGAGAGGAAGATCCTTTGGATGTTGAAGCGGGTGAAGCTGGTCTTAACTTCGTAAAACTAGACGGTAACGTTGCTTGTATGGTAAACGGAGCGGGTCTTGCAATGGCAACGATGGATATCATCAAATTATCTGGTGGTAACCCTGCAAACTTCCTGGACGTTGGAGGTACTGCAGATGCTGCAAGAGTAAAAACTGCTTTTGAGATCATACTAAGAGATTCAAACGTAAAAGCGATCTTAATCAACATCTTCGGAGGTATCGTAAGATGTGACAGAGTAGCACAAGGGGTTGTAGATGCTTACCACGCAATGGGAAGCCTTCCTGTTCCGTTGATCGTAAGATTACAAGGAACTAACGCTGTTGAAGCTAAAAAATTAATTGACGAGGCTGGATTGCCAATTCACTCTGCAATTACTTTGGAAGAAGCTGCAAACAAGGTAAAAGAAGTTTTAGCTTAGTCTAAAATCTTTATATAAAAGTAAAACCGTTTCATTTTTGGAACGGTTTTTTCTTGTTTAAAAAGCAAAATAATAACCCATGAAAAACATAAACATTCCCAATCCCTGCTCAGAAAACTGGGAACTGATGTCTTCTCAGGAAGAAGGGAGATTCTGTTCTGTATGCAGCAAATGCGTGATTGATTTTACTCAAAAACAACCACAAGAAATTCAGCAAATTTTTGATGAAAAGAAAGATGAGAAAATCTGCGGAAGATTTTATGATCATCAATTAAATAAAGCCGATGAATCTGAAAAATTAAAAACTCAGTTTTTTAAATATATTCCTTCTTTTTTTCAAAACAACAGAATAACGTTAGCTGTTCTTTCTTTGATTTTATTTCTGACAGGCTGTTCCAAACAAAAAGAAGAATCTTGTATGACTACTACAGGAGTTTTGGTTTCGGATATTGAAATAGATACCCTGAAAAATAAAAATTATGTAATAGGTGAACCTTTAGCAGTTGAAAATGATTCTGTTGCTAAAATTCATAAGAAAGATAGTATCGTAGTAAAAAATAAATCTTCAAAAAAATAACCGTTTCGAAATTGGAAAGGTTTTTTTGTTTAAATTTTAAATCATTCATTTTAAAATCTTAATTTTACGGCAATTGAGTTTTTAAAATGAAAATATACCTTTACTTTTTTCTTTTTTTATTTCTTAATTGTCAATCTCAAATTGCCGGCAACAATGCTGCGCTTCAGAAAAAAGAAATCCAGTTTGAAGATCAATACCATTATCCTTTTACTTTAACGAAGAAAAGTTTCCTTATCATTAGTTCTCAGGACAAAATGGATGAGGTTTTTACACGTATTCATAAAAATAACACAGGAAACCGGTTTTCTCCGATTCCTGCAGTGGTGGAAAATGAAACGTATATTATCATCAAGCCATTATTAAAGAATTCTAATGATATTTTAATTGATACAATACATTTAGATAAAAATATACTTTACGTAAAAATCTCAGAATTTGACAATCCTGATCTCAGTAAAACTAACAGAACTTCACCGAATATTTTATTAAAATTAAATGGAAATATAACTTTTAATAAAGTCATCATTAAATATTAATATGTAAAATTAAAAACATGAAAACTAAAACATTAATCGTCTCGTGCCTGTTGATCGCAGCACAGGGTTTTGGCCAGAATTACTGGTCGAAGCTGAAGGATAACAAAGTAAGCAGGGAAAATCTCAATCCGAGATGGACTACTCCCAACAATTTTTCTTTGTATCAGCTGGATCTGGATCATATTAAGGCGGATCTTAAAAATGCTCCACAACGTTTTTCTAATGATGAAAGCCTTGTGATTAAATTTCCGGATTCTGATGGGAATATAAGAGATTATATTGTTCAGGAAGCTTCTATTATGGAGCCGGAGCTGCAGGCAAAATTCCCCGAAATCCGAACGTATACAGGCTGGCAAAAAAGGCACCCAGAAAATACGATTCGTTTCAGCGTAACGCCGTCAACCGGAATTAGTGTCATGTATTTTGATAATTGGGAGATCAGCTATCTCGACAGTTATGCAAAAGATAATTCGGCTTTTATTTTATACAAAAGAAAAGATTTACCTAAAAATGATAGGCTTTTCGAATGTCATGTTGAAGACAAGTTGGATAATTTAAAGAATAACGGTTCCGCCAACAAAGCACCTTTAGTTTCTGACGGACAGTTCAGAAGATATCGTTTAGCGGTTGCAGCTACTGGAGAATACACCGCTTTTCACGGTGGAAGCATACCTTTGGCGATGGCTGCCATCGTAACCACTATGAACAGGGTAAACGGAGTGTACGAAAAAACAATTTCCACTACCATGACATTAGTTGCCAATAACAGTTCTATCGTCTACACCAATGCAGCTACAGATCCTTTTACCAATGGAGCTCCTGGAACGATGATCGATGAAAATCAAAGCAATACCAATACTGTTATTGGTTCTGCGAATTATGATATAGGACATGTTTTTGGAACAAATAGTGGCGGATTGGCTGGCTTAGGGGTAGTTTGTGTTGCCAATAACAAAGCAAGAGGAGTTACAGGCTCCGGAGCACCTATTAATGATCCTTTTGATATAGATTATGTTGCACACGAAATGGGGCATCAGTTCGGGGCAAATCATACCTTCAGAGCGGCAACTTCTAATTGTAGCGGTAATTTCAACAACAGTACGGCTTATGAGCCGGGAAGCGGAAGTACCATTATGGCGTATGCAGGAATCTGCGGAACGGCAAATAATGTTCAGAATAACAGTGATGCGTATTTCCATGCGGCCAGTGTAATAGAAATGTATAATGTTCTGCAGAGAGCAACAGATTGTTCTTCTAAAATATCCAATAACAACGGAGTTCCGACTGCTGATGCGGGAGCAGATTATACAATTCCCAAAGGGACGGCTTTCGTTCTTACGGGAACGGGAACAGATCCAAATGGAGATCCCCTAACGTATTTATGGGAGCAATATAATAATACAAACAATACACAACCTCCGGTTTCAACAGCAACAGCCGGTCCGGTTTATCGTTCTTTAACACCAACGGCTTCACCTTCGAGATATTTTCCGGTGCTGAGTTCTGTGGTAGCTAATAATCTTGTTCCTAAATGGGAAGTGACGCCAAGTGTTGCCAGAACTTTGAATTTCTCCCTTTTGGTTAATGATAACAGGGCAACAGGAAATCAGGCAGCAAGAGATGCAATGGTAGTGACAGTTACCAATGACGGGCCTTTCACTGTTACTTCACAATCCACTGGCGGAACTTCTGTGAACGGAAATTCTACAATCCCTGTAACCTGGAATGTGGCAGGAACCAATACAGGAGCAATTAATACACAGAATGTAACGATTTTGCTTTCTAAAGATGGAGGAGCTACATTTAACACGGTTTTGGCAGCAAGCGTCCCAAACAATGGCTCGGCTAATGTTACGCTTCCTAATGAAAATATTTCGGCTGCAAGAATTATGGTGAAAGCTTTAGGAAATATTTATTATGCGTTGAACTCGGCTAATTTCTCTGTGAGTCAGGTGGTATTGGCAACGGCAGAAGCAGATGTAAAAAGCTTCTCGATCTATCCGAACCCTTCACACGATGTGGTAAATATTTCGTTGAAAAATACTTCTCAAAAAGCAAATTATACGTTATTTGATGCTTCAGGAAGATTGCTTAAAAACGGAAATTTTAAAGGTGAAACTCAGGTCAGAGTAAATGATTTAATGAACGGAAATTATTTGATTTCAATCGTTTTGGATAATGGAACAAAAATGACTGAAAAATTAATCATCAGCAAATAATTATTAATTAATACCCATTGTACATTTTGCGAAATTTTGGTATTAAATCCATCAGTTTGAGTGTTTTTTCGTAACAAAGTGAAGAAAAATGTATCGAGAACAAAATGATCTTCAATATTACAAACTTTTCGATACGATTTTCTTCAAAATCTATCGGAGTGACGAAAAACAAATCAAAATGCACAATGGGTGATTGAATATAAACAGGAAAGCAGCTTTTTGAAGGCTGCTTTTTTTATTAATGATTAATACGTTTGTTATTTATTGATTATCCAACGTCGTCACTGCGAGTAAATTTCTGAAAAAAATATATTGAGAATGTTTTTCTTTGATTTAATTAATCATGATTTTCATTAATCAAACTTTCTCCTCCGGTAATGCTGATGCTTGTAGGTGTTACCAGTTGGATATTGTCTGCATCGAGTCTTTGTTTAATTTTCAGATACGCTTCACTTTTTAGCTGAGTCATATTAGCGCCTACTTTCATCCAGAATTTTGTCTGCAAATTGAAGACTCCCTGCTTAAGATCCGTGAAAATTACTTCTGCAGCATCCAACCTGTCTACATCTTGCAATCCTTTAATGACATCCATGATTCCTTTCTGTGCTTTTGTAACATCTTCATCAGCAGGGATTTCAAAATTTAAAATAATTCTTCGCTGAGGCGACGCCGTAATATTTGAGAATGGAGCATTAAAGATAACTTGGTTGGGAATGTATACTTTTTTGCCGTCATCCGTAATGATTTTAGTAGTTAAAAATCCTATTTCAGAAACAGTACCGGAATTGGTTCCAATACTTATATAATCTCCAATTTTAAAGGCTTTATCAATCCCAATCAACATTCCCGAAAATATACTTGATACAAGGTCCTTTAAAGCAACCCCGGCAATAACCCCCGCCACTCCTAAACTTCCTATAAACTTCCAAAGGAAATTGCTGAAGCCCATAATTTCGAGTGCAATGAAAGTTCCCATCACCATAATCAAAAACCTGAAGACACTGATGAGTGTTACCAGAGAACTTTCTTTTTTGCTTTTAGGAAATAATTTATGAAAGATTTTTACCGCAAACTGACTTAGATACTTACTTGTAATCAGGAAAAAAGAAAAAACCAATATCCCGACAACTAATTTGGGGGTAAGCTCTGCAAATTTTAAATACCAGTTTTCTAAGACTTTATAAACAACATCAATATAACCTAGACCATTTTTCTCCATAGAGGAAATTATTTTTTAATTAAAGATATAATTTTTCAACAAAAATTTTGCCAGTTTCAAAAACTCTACTAAATTTGTAGACTAATAAGAACAAAATATTATGTCAATTAAACTAGGAGACACCGCACCCGATTTTCAGGCAGAAACTTCTGTCGGTGATATTAATTTTTATGAATATTTAGGAGATTCCTGGGGGATTTTGTTTTCGCATCCTGCAGATTATACTCCGGTTTGTACTACAGAATTAGGATACACTTCAAAACTGAAGGAGGAATTTGAGAAGAGAGGAACGAAAGTCATTGCTTTGAGTGTGGATGGAGTAGAAGATCATCAAAACTGGATTAAAGATATTAATGAAACCCAGAATACCGAAGTGCAGTTTCCTATCATTGCGGATAAAGACAGAAAAATTTCCGAGCTGTATGATTTTATTCACCCTAATGCTTCTGCAACCGCTACTGTCCGTTCTTTATTAATTATTGATCCGGCGAAAAAGGTGAGATTAATTATTACTTATCCTGCTTCTACGGGAAGAAATTTCAATGAAATTCTCCGTGTGCTGGATTCTCTGCAGTTGGTTGATTCCCATAAAATTGCAACACCGGTCAATTGGAAACACGGAGATGATGTGATTGTTCCGCCTACAATCTCTACGGAAGATGCCAGAAATGTTTTCCCGAAAGGAGTGACTGAAATAAAGCCGTATTTAAGATATACGCCCCAACCGAATACATGATTTATTTATTTGATTTTTTATAGTTTAGTTTTAATTTGTACGAAAATCGCCGGAATAAAAATTCCGGCGATTTCATTTGTAAATGTATATGTGAATGTGAAGTGATTGGCTATTTTACATCATTAGCGATATCTTTTGCTTTCGACGTTGGAAGATAAATACTGAAGCCTAAATTAAACGAGATATTAGAATTTAAACCTTCACTACCGAAACCGGCTCTCCCTCTGTATTTTACTAAACCTTCAAGACCGATATTCGGTGTGATGAAGTATGAATATCCCGGACCAACTCCGAAATCAAAACCTGTGGTAGAGTCTGCATTTTCTACTGATCTCCCTCCGATTCCGGCGTTTCCTTCAAGGAACCAACGCCCGTGATTTAGCAAGTTATCCACTCCTTTTTCTCCCGGAGAAAGATAATAACGCCCTAAAGCTCCAACTCCATAAGTAAATTCTGTGGGACTGCCGTTTGTTACTTTATTGAATCCTAAATCAACATATCCACCGACTGCAAGATTGTCCTCAATAAAATATGCTCCTTTAGGCTGTAATGCTATATTATAACCGCCACCGGTATTTAATCCGAAATTACTTGATATTAAACTACTACCAACTAACCAGTTGCCTTTTTGAATTTGCGCATTCATAGAAGTAGCTAAACCCGCCACTGCTAATATCCCTGTAAAAATTAGCTTTTTCATAATTTATTATTTTAATATTGTGATGTGTATTATTTGTGATTTCAGAAAATCAATAAATGTGCCAAATAATCCTTGTTTAGTGAATTTATGGGAAATTCTCGCCCAAAACTGAAAGATTTTTTAAAAAGATTCCACATCCTCTATTAAAATAATTGTGTTTTAAACAAACAGCAGAATTATCGATACAATAAGCCCTGCGATGGTAAAAGCCATCCCGCGTTTGAAAGCTTTTGTCTTCGGATTGAACATCCAGAAACTGGAGATCACGAAGAAAAATAATGCAACACCAAAAAAAGTGTTTAAAGGGGAAAGTGTATCTTTGGATTGTGCTTTATGAAGTTTTGTCATTTTATCCAAAACGAATGGCAATTCTTTTTTAGAATATTTTGCCTGTCCTGTGGCTGAATCATAAGTTCCCTGCTTGAATTTCAAAATGGTTCCTTCTGTTTTTTCAACTTCAAAATTTTTAATTTTCAGCTCTTTGCCTAATGCTTTTTCATCAAGGTTTTTATCGATTACTTTATCATAATTTTTTTCCTTTTTCAGAAAATCTGTATCTCTGTATACCAATAAAATGCCGCTTAATGCATAAACAGCCATGATTCCCGCCAAAAAATATCCTAGATAACGGTGAGTGATTCTCATGAAACTTCTCGTGTCCTTAATTTTGTCCATATCTTATCGTTTGTTTTTTTTAAAGTTCAAAAGTGGAAACTGCAAAAATGCAATTCCCACTTTACTTGAAGAAATTATTAATAATTATTGTTTTAAAGTTTATACGTCAAGGTGAAATAGTAATTTCTCGGTGTAATGGGATTAACAGAATAGTTTTCGTGAACATTGTAGTTTACTGTATCGAATAAGTTTCCAACTCGACCTTGGATTGAGAATTTATTCCATTCATAACCAGCTGATAGTGAAACTGTAGTATAATCCTTTAAATCAAACATTCTTGTTACATTATTTCTACTTGTATTGGTAGATTTTGTGTCATTCCATCCTGCGATTCTATCCCCAATGTAATAAATCCCAGCTCCAATTTTTAAGCCTTTTACATAGTTTGTAAATTTATAGAAAACCGACACATTAGCTGTTGTAGCTGGAGTTCTTACTAATCTTTGTTTTTCAACATATCCTTTCTCCGGAGTATTCAGATAAACAGAATTATTGTAAGAGAAACCTCCGATAATTGATAAATTTTCGGTTGGATTTCCTGTAATATCCAATTCCACACCACGACTTCTCATATCTCCTGCAAATTCCTTAAGATTAGTATCCGTTGAATTTGTTGGTGCTGCATTAGGAGTAGTTGCAGAAATAAACCAATAGGTCTGATAATAGTTATTATACATAATCTGGTAGGCCGTTAAATTAACAGCTAAAGCGTTATTCCAGAAATTCTTTTTGACACCAACTTCATATTGGTCAACAGTTGATGGCTTTATACTCTGTCTTGATAAATTCGCTAACTGATTTTGAATTTGTGCCGCAGATTGATTGGTATTTACTGTACCGAATTGGTCGGAAGTATATCCCGCATTTGCAGCGAATGAGTTTGTATAGGTTGCAAACACCGATAGATTTTCATTTGGAGCATAGACTAAGCCTACCTTTGGAGAAAATGCATTATCAGAAGTTGATGAATTGGCTACTGGAATTTTATCATTTGATGCAAAGCGAGTTGTCAATGTCGGCATGTTTTCAATATAAGACCATCTTAGGCCTGCGATAACTTTAAGTTCTTTTGTAAGACTGATAAAATCTTGAGCATATATCCCAATTCTTCTTGTATTGATTCTGTTTTTCGTAGCAAGAGTGGAATTTGGCATATCTACATTTCCCCAAGTTGATGGATTGTCAAGATATAAAAGATTCGTAGGTGCGCTTATTGTATAAGCATACGCATCTGCCTGACTATAGTCTGCATCAGAGCCGATCAATACTTTATGGTTGATCTTTCCGGTATTGAATTCTCCGTTTAAGTTTAATTGAGCAGAAGTATAGTTTTGTTCATTGTAAGTTTTGCCAAAAGGTCTTTTCCAAGATAATCTGTTAGGATCTACAGTTGGATCTTTAGTGTCATATATCCATTGTACT
This sequence comes from Chryseobacterium arachidis, assembly GCF_900129245.1. Classification (GTDB taxonomy): domain Bacteria; phylum Bacteroidota; class Bacteroidia; order Flavobacteriales; family Weeksellaceae; genus Chryseobacterium; species Chryseobacterium arachidis. Next base: position 230,391 of record NZ_FQUT01000003.1, on the reverse strand, counting down.
CTTTCTGAAGAAAAATAATCTTTAGTATAATTCTGATAAGATGCAGTAGTGTTCAAAGACCATCTTTCATTAAACTGATGATTGAAAGTAACATTCGCAGAAGCTTGCTGCACATTTTGATATTGCCAGTCTGTTCCGAAGAAAACATTTCTGGACACCATATCGTTTAATCTGTAGCTTTGATCTTTTTCAGTAATAGATCCGATTCCGAAATCTGGGGTAAAATTATTTTTAAGATAATCTGCTTCTACAATTAATTGAGACTTATCACTTAAATTAAATAAAAATGAAGGGTTGAAATAATATTTTTCAGACTCCACAACATCTCTGAAGCTCTCTGCATGTTCATATGTTCCGTTTACTCTGAAGGCAATATTTTTAGACAACGGCCCGTAGATATCAACCATTGGCTTATAAGAGTTCCAGCTTCCTGCATTCATTCCCACGCTACCTCCAAAATTAAATTTAGGCTTTTTGGTAATCATATTGATAACGCCACCTGCAGCTGTATTTCCGTAAAGCATAGCATTTGCTCCTTTCAGAACTTCAACTCTTTCTAAACCGCTAACCTCAGGAAAAACTCCGCTGTTGATTCTGGAGCCGTTCTTGAAAATATTGTCATTTCCCAAAATGAAACCACGTCCACCGAAACTATCCTGAGAATTTCCTCTTGAGGAGGTCACATAAATACCGTTTACATTCTGAAGAACATCACTCAGCTGTTTTGCCTGTTGTTGCTCGATAATTTCATGCGAAACGATAGCAATGGGCTGTGGTGTTTCCATTACCGTCAAATTCGATTTAATTGACATGGCTTTGGCTTTATTGGGATTGCCCGTCTTGTGAAGGTTGACATCTTCAATACTTTGAACTTTAACAGTATCAGCTTCAATATTCTTCATTTGTGCACCTAAGGACACTGCTGCGAATAGAAGTCCTAGGGTTACTAGCTGTTTTTTCATTTTTACGCTTATTATTTAGAGTGGTTTTAAATAAAGTGCAAAAGTATATTATTATTTAGAATTAATAAAAATTACAGAGTGATATTTATCATTTATTAATGATTTTTTAATTATATGATTAAATCTTTGAATGGGTATTTTGTAATTTTTATAAATATATTTGTTCAAAATAAATTTATGCAATTGGTAAAAGTAGGACTTTGTGCATTTGGAATGAGCGGAAAAGTTTTTCATGCTCCATTTTTAAAAGAGCATCCTGGATTTTTTATTTCCGCGATTGTTGAAAGAACGAAGCAAGAATCTAAAGAACAATATTCTGATGCCACCATTTATCGCTCAGTAGGGGAAATGCTGGAGCAGGCTGATATTGATCTGGTTGTTGTGAATACTCCGGTTCAGACCCATTTTGAATATACAAAAATGGCATTGGAAGCCGGAAAAAATGTTGTTGTGGAAAAACCTTTCACTGTAAACGTTACCGAAGCGGAAGAATTGGTAAGATTGGCAGAGGAAAAAGGTTTATTTGTAAGTGTTTATCAAAACAGAAGGTTCGACCGCGATTATCTTCAGGTTCAGAAAATTATAAGTGAAGGTCAATTAGGAAATATTAAAGAGGCGGAGATCCGTTTCGACAGATTCCGTACTACTGCAAGCGGAAAAGCACATAAGGAAAATCCTGAAGCCGTTGGATCGGGCTCACTTCACGATTTAGGTTCGCATCTGGTAGATCAGGCGGTGCAGTATTTTGGTTTTCCTGAAAAATTGTTTGCCGATGTGTTTTCAATGAAAGGAAATGAGTTTGCCAATGATTATTTTGAAATTATTTTATTTTATCAAAATGATTTGAGAGTAAGGCTAAAATCTTCGGTCTTCACCAAAGAAGCACATTATGCGTACGCTGTTCACGGAGATAAAGGAAGCTTTTTACAGGAAAGATCGGATGATCAGGAAAACGAACTGGTTGCCGGAGCGATCCCGACTTATGGAGAAGACTGGACTCAGCCTTTAAAAGAAGCCGACGGAATTTTAAATTATATCAATGAAAACTCGGAAACGAAAAGAATGTTTACCTCAAGCGAACCGGGAAATTATATGAATTATTATCAGCAGATCTACGAATTTATCGTTTTCGGATATGCATTGCCTTCCCCGGCGGAAGAGGTGATTAAAAATATGAAAATCATCGATGCAGCCTGGGAAAGTTCTCAAAAAGGACAAATTATCACTCTGTAAATAAGTGGCAGGGTAGGAGTGTTTGAGATTGAGCGTGTGAACATAATATCTCTACATCCTCAAGCACTCTCACTCTCAAACACTAATATTCTCAAACTCTCACGCCTTCCAACCCAACTCAACTAAGCTTCTCCTAAAATCTCCTGCAGTTCCAGCCATCTCAACTCATGGTTTTCAAGCTTTTCGGAAATGCTTTCTAAATCTGCAGATAATTTTGAAATTTTTTCATAATCCGCTTCATTATTAAGCTGGTCGAGAATTTTGGCTCTTTGTTCTTCAAATTCAGGCATTTCTTTTTCGATGATTTCGAGCTCTCTTTGTTCTTTAAAGGAAAGCTTTTTCTTTTTTGGTGAAGCTTGAGAAGTATTTACAACGGGAGCTATTTCTTTTACAGGCTCAGTTTTTTGATTTGACGATTTTTCCAAAGACTCTTCACGGCTTTTTGCTTCACGGTATTCTGAGAAGTTTCCAACAAAATCCCTGATTTTTCCTTCGCCTTCAAAAGCCAGAACATGATCCACAATTCTGTCCATAAAATATCTGTCGTGGGAAACTATAATCAGTGAGCCCTGGAATTGCTGTAAAAAATTTTCAAGAACCGTCAAAGTTGGAAGATCCAGATCGTTGGTGGGTTCATCAAAAATCAAAAAGTTTGGATTTTGATATAAGATATACATTAAATGCAGTCTTCTTTTTTCGCCACCCGAAAGCTTGGAAATAGGAGAGTATTGCGTTTGATCATCAAACAAGAATAATCTTAAAAACTGCGATGCAGAAAGACTTTTACCGTTGGCTAAAGGATAGTATTCCGCAACTTCCTTAATGAAATCAATAACTCTTTCATCTTCTTTATAGGTTAATCCTTTTTGTGAAAAATAACCGAAATGAATCGTTTCTCCCGTTTCAATTTCTCCTTTATCAGCCTTTTCGAATCCCTGAATAATATTTAACAGAGTAGATTTTCCGGCTCCGTTTTTTCCTACAATTCCTACTTTTTCGCCTCTCTGGAACTGATAGCTGAAATCTTTCAATAACACTTTACTTCCGAAACTTTTATCAATGCCATGAAGTTCAAGAATTTTGCTTCCCAGTCTTTTCATTTCAAAATCAAGTTCCAAACCTTGTTTTCGTGTATCTGTTTTGGCTACTTTTTCAGTTTCGTAGAAAGCATCGATCCTAGATTTAGATTTTGTCGTTCTGGCTTTCGGCTGTCTTCGCATCCATTCCAGCTCCTTTCTATAAAGGTTATTGGCTTTGTCGATGGTTGCGTTCATATTGTCCTCACGGATCATTTTATTTTCAAGGTATGTCGCATATGAACCGTTGTGTACGTACAGATTTTTATCCTCCATTTCCCAGATCGTTTCACAAACACTGTCCAGAAAGTACCTGTCGTGGGTCACAAGAAGTAAAGTGATTTTTGCTTTGCTTAAATAATTTTCAAGCCATTCCACCATTTCCACATCCAGGTGGTTGGTAGGCTCATCCATAATTAACAGGGTGTGGCGGTGTTCCGCTCTGGTTTCAGTAAGTAATTTTGCCAATGCCACACGCTTAATCTGCCCTCCCGAAAGCGTTCCCATTTTTGCCTCCAGATCTGTAATTTTAAGCTGAGAGAGAATCTGTTTCATTTCGTTCTCCAGATCCCAGGCTTTGTGCGCTTCCATTTCCAGTAATGCTTTTTCGATAAAATCATTATCTGTGGAATGAAGCGATTTGTGATAGTTTTTTAAAGCTTTGATCGGCGCAGAATCCAAGGTCATCATGAATTCGTCAATTGTAAGATTCGAATCAAAATCAATCTCCTGGTCAAATAAAACTACTTGAATATCTTTGTTGATGATTACTGTTCCGCTGTCCGCAATTTCTTTTCCCATCAGAATTTTCAGGAGGGTAGATTTTCCGCTTCCGTTTTTGGCAACAATAGCAATTTTATCCCCTTCGTTTACATGGCAGGTAATATTTTGGAACAGAACCTTGATGCCGTAAGATTTGGTAAGGTTTTCAACAGAAACGTAATTCATTGGAATGTTTGGGTTTGATTTAAATACTTAAACTGAGCCGCAAAAGTACAAAAATGTAATAAGATAAAATCAGGGTACGCATCTCTTCAATTCCAATGGCGGATAATCTTTTGTGGTGGAAATTAATAACGGTTTGGTGAATTTTTTAATTTATTATTTGTTAAATAGCTTTTTGTTTGGTTTATTTTAGTTAAAATTAAATTTAATTTGCGTTTTATTTATTTTTGTATTGATTTTTGATGTAGATTTATTATAGATAATTTAAAAATTAAAACTATGGCAGAAATCAACTCTTGGGCTATTTTCGTGGCCGCACTTGTCCCTTTAATCATGGGATTTATATGGTATCATCCCAAATTGTTTGGAAAAGCATGGATGGAAGAGGTGGGATTAACAGAAGAGAAAATGAAAGGCTCTATGGCCGGTGTTTTTGTTTTTTCTGTGATTTTGTCTGGATTAATGGCGCTTTTTATTGAGTTTGTCACAATACATCAATTTGGTGCTCTCGGAATGGTGGGCGGTGACGAAATGAATGCCAATCCGTCGTATCATGCATTTATGAAAGACTATGGAATGGCATACCGGTCGTTTGGTCATGGTGCTTTGCATGCTTTTATGGCAGGATTTTTATTTGTTTTTCCGATGATTGCCATTAATGCCATGTTCGAAAGAAAATCGTGGAAATATACGATGATTAATACCGGATATTGGGTTATCACCATTACCATTATGGGGGGAATTATCTGCGGTTGGTACGCAGTGGACGGTTTTCATTGGGTGACACAAAAATAATTTGAACACATTAAAAGATAAGGCCACTTTTGCGTAGCCTTTTTTATGTCATATACTTTAAAAATTTACAGCAAAACTTCCGATTTACCTGAAAGTTGGAATACAATTGTCGGGAATCATAATATTATGCTTTCCAAAGAATATTTTTATGTTCTTGAAACTTCCGGACCCAGAAATATGGAATGCTTTTTTGTTGGATTTTTTATGAACGAAGAATTAATAGGCGGCGCATTATTTCAATATCTGAGTTTTATCCGGCATAAAACTTTTCAGAAGAACGAGGTTTGGTGCAATGTGAGAAATTTTACCGCAAGGCAGTTCAGTAAAGATGTGATGATTTTGGGAAACAATATGCTGACAGGGCAAAACGGTTTTTATTTTGATGCTTCCAAAATTACAGTTGAAAAAGTGATTCCGCTTTTGGATGAGGCTGTCATCAAAATGCAAAAAGAGATCAGGAAAACGTCGTTGGTTATTTATAAAGATTATCAGTCGAATTTCGTTCAGTTTTTTCAGGATAAAAAGCATAAATCTTATTTCAGGTTTTCTGTTCAGCCGACCATGATGCTGAAACTGAGGGATAATTGGAAAACTTTCGAAGATTATCTGAATGATTTTTCCACAAAATACAGAAGCCGGGTCAAATCTGCCAGAAAAAGGCTGACTGAAGTTAAAAAGCATGAATTAGATCTAGATGAAATAAAAAAACATCAGCAAGAAATAAATTTCCTTTATCAGAATGTTGCTGAAAATGCTCCTTTCAACACCTTCTTTTTAGCAGAAAATCATTTTGAGAACATGAAGGAAAATCTGAGAGAAAAGTTTAAAGTCTTCGGATATTTTTCAGAAGAAAAATTAGTAGGTTTTTATACTTTAATTTTAAATAATGAAGATATTGATACTTATTTCTTGGGCTACAACAAAGAGATTCAGAAAGAAAAGCAATTGTATCTTAACATGCTGTTGGATATGGTAGGGTTTTCAATAGATCACCGGTTTAAGAGAGTTATTTTCGGAAGAACGGCATTAGAAATAAAATCAACAATCGGAGCTGAACCTGTAGAAATATTCGGATTGATAAAGCATAACAATTTCCTTTTAAATCAATTCATAGAAAAGATTTTTACATCGGTGACTCCCAAAACAGAATGGATTCAAAGGAAGCCATTTAAGTAATTATTTCCCAATAAATATCGCAGTTTAACCATGTTTTACATTAATTTTAACTAAATCAGATTTAATTTTAATATCATGTTATGATTGTTTGTGGTTTAAAAATTTGATTTTTGCTGCAAACTTTTTACTATGAAAAAAATCAATATTTTATTTCTTTTATTTTCTGCTTTTTATTTCAATGCACAGGTCGTTTCCGGAACCGTTGTTTCCAGAGACGAAAAAATACCGATTCCTTATGTGAAAATTGGAGTCGAAAAAGAATCTGTTGGAGCAATTTCAGATGAAAAAGGAATTTTTTCCATTGATCTTTCAAAGGCAAATACATCGCATAAAGTGAAAATTGATGTGGCAGGCTATGAAAGTTTTTCCCAAGGTATTAAAGATTTCATTAAAGAAAACCCTCAAAAAATTATTTTAACTGAAAAGGTAAGGGATATTAAGGAAGTTAAATTGGCACCGAAAAAGTTAGTTGATAAAAACTGGGGTGTTAATACAAAAACGAAAAGCGTGACGTATTCTGTAAATCCTGATTTTAATAACTCTAATTTTCTAGGAGAAACAGCCTTAGAATTTAATGCGAGTAAAAGGTCTAAAATTAAAAACATCAACCTGAATATTTCAAAATATACCTCCAACCAGCCGGTAATGATGCGTTACAGTATTTATTCGGAAAAAAATGGGATGCCGGATAAAAATATTCTGGAAGAAGAAATTACGGTTGAACTGACTGAGGATATGATTAAAGACGGTACTTTTACATTGGATGTTAATGACAGAAATATCTGGGTTCAGGGCAAGTTTTTCATCGGAATACAATTTCTGAAAAGATTTGAAGGAAGAATAAATATCAGTGCTGCATTATTCAGAACAGGTTATATCCGAGAGTTTTATGGGGATTGGATGAAAATGTCGATTGCGGCACCGGCAATAAATATAGATGTAAAAGTGGATAAAAACGGGAAAAATATCAAAGACGAAATGAAAGAAAACAGTGATAAAGCTTCCATGTTGTTTCCGGATTTAAGTCAGTATAATATAGAATCGGAAAATTCTATTTACGGTAAAAATGATGCTGTCGGAAAAATGGTAAAATTGAATGATGCAGAGTTGTATTATGAAATCTATGGTGAGGGAGAACCGTTAGTTTTGCTTCACGGAAACGGCGGAAGTATTAAAGAATTTTACAAACAGATTCCTGAACTTTCAAAAAAATTCAAAGTCATTGCCATCGATACAAGAGCTCAGGGAAAAAGCAAGGATTTTACCAATAAAGATCTGAATTATAAGATTTTTACCGATGATCTGAAAAATCTGATGGATCATTTAAATATATCAAAAACTCATATTTTAGGCTGGAGCGACGGCGGAAATTCGGGACTGGAATTTGCCTTGAAATATCCCCAAAATATAAATAAGTTAATCGTAATCGGAGCCAATGTCTTTCCGGAGGGTTTGGATGAAGATCTATTAAAGGAATTTAAGGGTAAATTCAGGATGATGCAGCTTGCCAATCAGCCGGAGAATGAAAATGAAAAAAGACTGTTGAATTTGATGTTAAAAGAACCCAATATCAATAAAAAGTCTTTACATACAATACAAACCCCTGTTTTAGTCCTTGCTGGGGAAAAAGATGTTATTAAAAGAGATCATACCGAAATGATTGCCAAAGAAATCCCCAACGCAAAATTGAAAATTTATCCTAAAGCTTCCCATTATCTTCCTTTCGAAATTGCGGACGAACTGAACAAAGATGTGATTGATTTTCTGAAAAACTAATTTATAGTCAGCATTTTTAAAGACCATAAGCTGCCATTGTAGATATCCAGGTCTACTTTGGTATTTATTCCGTGAACGATTCCGTTTTCTGTAAACTGCCAGAAATCCCAGCTGTCATCCGGAGAAGGAGTGGGGACATCGTTATAATTGGCCAGCCATAAAGGATATCCTTCAAATTCGCCTTTCAGAAAATCTTTGTAATAATGATAATAAGTGTAAATAATAGGTTTTTCCCCATAGGTTTCCTCCACGATTTTGCACCAGACTTTCAGATCTTCAAGGAGTTTTTTATTTGTCTTGCGTTTCGGGATTTTTTCAATATCCAGAATAGGCGGAAGATCTCCGCTTTCCAGCTTTACATTCTCAAGAAAATTATTCGCCTGAATCACCGGGTCTTCATCTGCGCGGTAAAAATGATAGGCCCCACGGATCAGGTTTTGCTTTTTCGCCTGCTCCCAAAAATCATCAAAATGTTTATCGGCATTCCGGTTTCCCATTGTGGCACGCATCACAACAAATTCCAGCGGAATGGTTTTGTTTCCGATGGTTAAACTGTCCCATTTTATGTCTTCTTTATTTTGATAATGAGAAATGTCAAATCCATAGGTTTTATCCAGATTATTGGACAGTATTTTCTGGATTCTCAAGGTTTCGGTTTCGTTGTTATGAAGCTTTTTATGTGTGAATTTATTAAAGTATAAAGCGTAATAGTAACTTATTGATTGCTTTAGGTATAACCCCGTTCCGATTAATGCAATAAGCAAAATTACGAGAACCACTTTACGGCGGAAAAAATAATTCTTTCGGCGGGTTTTATGGATCTTTTTGGCGGTTTTTTTGCTGTACATCGTTTGTGAATAAAGTTTTACAAAACTAACTTTTTTCACTTCTAAATGCTAAATAAAATCAGTAAATTTGTGTACTATGGAAACACGCGAAAAAGTCATCATCATAGGAGGAGGTTTTGCGGGGCTGCAACTTGCGAAAACATTGAACAACAAGAACAAAAAAGTCATTGTTCTGGATCGGGTCAATCATCACATGTTTCAGCCGCTTTTCTATCAGGTGGCGTGCGGAAGGATAGAACCGTCCAATATTTCTTTTCCCTTCAGAAAGATCTTTCAGCGTTCCAGAAATACACAGTTCCGTTTAACGGAAGTGAAGGAAATTGATACCCTTAACAATAAGGTGATTACCGACGAAGCAGAATTCAGTTACGACAAACTGGTGATTGCAACAGGCTGCAAAACTAATTTTTTCGGGAATAAGGACCTTGAAGGTAAAGCTTTCGGAATGAAAAATACTCAGGAAGCCATCAGCATCAGAAATCATGTGTTGATGACTTTTGAAAAATTGATCATTGAGAAAAGCCGAAGCGACGACGGAAACTGGAATATTGTAATCGTTGGAAGTGGGCCTACCGGTGTGGAATTGGCAGGCGCTTTCGCAGAAATGAAAAAGGAAATCCTTCCGAGAGATTACCCTTACATGAATTTTGATCATCTTCAGATTATTTTGATCAGTTCCACAGAGAAGCCGCTTGCTGTGATGAGCTCTGAAGCACAGGAAAAATCCGAAAAATATCTGAAAGACCTGGGAGTAACTTTCCTCAGTCAAGAATACGTGACGGATTATGACGGCGATAAAGTTTTCATGAAAAGCGGAAAAACCATTGCTTCCAATAACGTAATCTGGGCAGCCGGAGTTACAGGCAATGTGGTGGATGGTTTTCCGGCGGAAAATTTAATCAGGAACAGATATATAACAGACAGATACAATAAAATAAAAGGCTACGATAATATTTATGCAATAGGGGATATTGCCTATATGGAAACTCCGAAATATCCTCAGGGGCATCCTCAGGTGGCTAACGTAGCGATTAATCAGGCAAAAAATTTAGGAAGAAATCTTTTAAAGAAAAGCTCTGCAGATTGGGTAGAGTATGAGTACGACGATAAAGGATCATTAGCAACCATCGGAAAACACAGAGCTGTTGTAGACTTACCATTCATTAAATTTCAGGGATTATTCGCCTGGTACTTCTGGATGTTTTTACATTTGATGTTGATTTTGAGTGTAAGAAATAAGCTGGCGGTGTTCTTCAACTGGATGTGGAGTTATTTTAATAAAGATTCTTCTTTAAGATTAATAATTTTGCCGAATAAGAAAAATAAAACAGTACAATGAGAATTGACATTATAAGCGTACTTCCGGAATTGATGGCAAGCCCTTTTCAGACTTCTATTCTGAAGAGAGCAATGGATAAGGGGCTGGCAGAAGTACATTTTCATCATTTGAGAGAGTGGGGACTAAACAAGAAAAAGCAGATTGATGACGAACCTTACGGCGGTGGAGCAGGAATGGTAATGATGGTGGAGCCTTTGGATAATTGTATTTCCGAACTAAAGTCTCAGAGAGAATATGATGAAGTGATTTATCTGACACCGGATGGCGTTACTCTAAATCAAAAAATAGCCAATACACTTTCTATTAAAAACAATCTGATCTTTTTGTGCGGTCACTATAAAGGCATCGATCAGCGTGTGAGAGATCTGCATATTACAAAAGAAATTTCTATTGGAGATTATGTTTTAACGGGTGGTGAATTGGCAGCATGTGTTCTTGCAGATTCGGTAATCCGTCTGCTGCCGGGAGTTTTAAACGACGAACAAAGCGCTTTAACAGACAGCTTTCAGGATGATTTACTATCTCCGCCGATTTATACAAGACCGGAGGTTTACAAAGGTTTGGAGGTGCCTAAAGTACTTTTAAGCGGAAATTTCGGTAAGATTGAGCAGTGGAGACATGACGAAGCCGTAAGAATAACGGCTGAGAAACGTCCTGATTTGCTCTAAAATATTCATCTATTTTTAGGAATTGGAATAAATATTTCATCAAAATTTATAAAATATTGAATACCATATTAAATAAAATAATAAATTTACAATTTAAAGCCAAGTGTAAATTATTAAATTTAGAAAAGCGTGTTGATGGAGCTGTTCAGTTTTTACAACGTTGAAAATTTATTTTTACCAGATCCCACGCCAAGACATCGGTTAGATCCTACAAAGTCCGGGCTTAGGAATTGGGACGACAGAAAATATAAGAACAAGCTTTCCAGGATTGCTCACGTTTTTCAGCTGATGAAGGAGGATAATGGTGTAATGCCTTTTATGATCGGTCTTTCCGAAGTTTCCGGAAAGAAAGTTCTGGAGGATCTGGTACAGCTGAAACCCTTTGATTCGGAATACTGGATTGTACATTACAATTCTATGGACGAGAGAAAGGTAGATGTAGCATTATTGTATGATAAAAATAAGGTGGAAGTAATAGACTCAGAAGCTATTACATTCTTCTTTGAAATTACAGATAGAAACACAGGAAGTTACGATACAACCAGAGATGTGCTGTATTCAAAAGTAAAATATAAAGGGGAAATTATTAATGTTTTTATTGCGCACCTTCCCTCAAAGCGCGAAAAAGATATTAATAAACCCAAAAGAGACTTTATATTGAACGAAATCCGGGGGCGGATATTGGATATTGTACGCGAGGAAGAAAACGTAATTCTCTGTGGTGATTTTAACGAAAACCCAGATGATGAAAATCTAGTAAAAATTCTCCACGACAATGCCGACAGGAAAGTATTGGAAAATCCTTTTCAGCAATTGTTCTCCACAAGAAATTATTCTACTTTTCATTATAAATCCGGACTGCTGTTTGATCAGATCATATTGTCGAACTCTTTTTTTAAAGACAGTAATGTTCTGCATTTTCAGAATGCTGAGGTATTCAGCTCTGCGAAAATCAGCAGCCGTGACAGGAATTTTGAAGGCAGGCCCTTCCGAACCTATGCCGGAACCCGGTATTTGGGAGGATACAGCGATCATTTTCCGGTTTTTGTGAGATTCACAAATTTATAAATATTTAAAAACATAAATAAGTAGAAAAATGAAAACCACGGACAACACAACGTATCAGCTGGATTCTATTGATAAAGAGATTATCTATATGCTTATGGATAATTCTAAATCGTCTCTGGCACATATTTCAAAAAGTGTAAGGATTTCAACCACAGCGGTTCATCAGAGAATTAAAAAGCTTGAAAATGCAGGGGTGATAGAAAATTCAATTTCGCTTCTCAATCCTAAAAAAATAGGATATAAAGTTATTTCCTATATTGGCGTATTTTTGGATCAGCCAAGTCATTATCCGGATATGGTAAAGGCGCTGAAAGATATTAATGAAGTGGTGGAAGCTCACTATACTACAGGGAATTATACGATTTTCCTGAAGGTATTGTGTAAAGATAACGATCATCTGATGCAGATTTTAAGTAAACTTCAGAAGCTGAAAGGAGTAACAAGAACCGAAACTTTTATATCTTTGGAACAGGGTATTTACAGACAATTGAAAGTATAAAAAATTATGAATATTGCTCAGTATTTAGATTCAACATATTTAAAAACTCCTGCACAGTCGGGACTTTCGGAACAGGAAACGCTACAGAAAGATATTGATCTTACTCAGGAAGCGATTGATCATGGTATTTTTGCTGTAATGATTCGTCCGGATTATGTATCAGACATCAAAAACTATATTAAAGAAAGAAATTCTCAGGTTGTCGTCGGCACTGTGATTGGTTTTCATGAAGGAACATATTCTGCTGAGGAAAAACTTGTGGAAGCTACAAAAGCAATTGCCGACGGAGCAGATGAATTGGATTTTGTCATTAATTATAATGCTTATCTGAAAGGAGATATTGAGACTGTAAAAGAAGAGTTTGTAAAATGTACCTGGCTATGTTTGCAGCATCATAAAATCGCAAAATGGATCATTGAGATTGCAGCTTTAGAAGACGGACAAATCGCAGATCTTACCAAAAAGATTTCCAATTGGGCAGAAGAGAAATTCTCTGAGGAAGAACTGTCTAAAATTTTCGTAAAATCTTCGACAGGATTTTTTGAAACAAAAGACGGAAAACCGAATGGGGCAACCTTTGAAGGAATAAAAATAATGCTTGAAAATGCCGGAAAGCTTCCTGTAAAAGCAGCCGGCGGGGTAAGAACTCCTGAAGATGCAGAAAAAATGATCAGTCTCGGAGTAAAAAGAATCGGAACGTCTTCAGCGCTGGCTTTAATTGAAAATCAATCGACTACGGAAGAATATTAAAAAATATAACATTAAAGTTATAAAAAAAACCATCAAGTAATTTGATGGTTTTCTTATTATGCCTGTTGAGCTAAATATGCGGTGTAGAACTCCTGCGTTTCTTTGATCAGGGCGTCCATTTCTTCCAGCGTAAATACTTCTAAGAATTTTTTTCTGAAATCTTTAAAGTGAGGAACTCCCCGGAAGTAATTGCTGTAATGCTGTCTCATTTCCACTAATCCTAATCTTTCGCCTTTCCATTCTGCACTCCATTCTGCGTGTTGACGAACAGCTAATAATCTGTCTTCAATGGTTGGAGCAGGTAAATGTTCTCCGGTTTTAAAGAAATGTTTAATCTCATTAAAAATCCACGGATATCCAATGGCGGCACGACCGATCATAATCCCGTCGCAAGCGTATTTCTGTTTGTATTCTAAAGCTTTTTCGGGAGAATCTATATCGCCGTTTCCGAAAATAGGAATTTCGATATTCGGATTTTGCTTAATTCTTGAAATATGTTCCCAATCCGCTTCCCCTTTGTACATCTGCGCACGGGTTCTGGCATGGATTGTCAAAGCTTTGATTCCTGTTTCCTGCAGACGTTCTGCCACTTCATCAATATTTATAGAAGTACTGTCCCATCCCAAGCGGGTTTTTACCGTTACAGGAAGGCTTGTAGAGCGTACCACAGCTTTTGTTAAACGAACCATTAGGTCAATGTCCTTCAAAACTCCGGCTCCGGCACCTTTGCAGACTACTTTTTTTACCGGGCAACCGAAATTGATGTCCACTAAGTCCGGGTTTACGGTCTCCACAATTCTGGCAGACATTGCCATTGCTTCCTCATCTCCTCCGAAAATTTGGATCCCCACGGGTCTTTCATAATCAAAAATATCCAGCTTTTTTCTGCTTTTAATAGCGTCACGAATTAACCCTTCTGAAGAGATAAACTCAGAATACATTAAATCTGCACCGTGCATTTTGCAAAGTCTTCTGAACGGCGGATCACTTACATCCTCCATCGGAGCCAATAAAAGCGGAAATTCCGGCAGTTCTATATTGCCTATTTTTATCATGGCGCAAATTTACAAAATTCTGTACACTTGAAAATATGATAATATCTATTAGTGTTATGAAGCATGAATTTAGGACGCAGAAAAATTTAGAATTATGGCAAAGAATAACTTAAAAACCTTGAACATAAAACTTTGAACAGGATATTTAAAAACTCGCCTTCACCTGCATACTTCCGATATGGATCGTTCTCTCCCCAGAATTTCTACCTTCATAATTCAAATTCAACTGTAAGAAAGAATTAATCGCCTGCTGAATAAATACGCTCCAAACCTGGTTTTTCCCTGGCTTCAGACCGTCGAGCATCTGGTTTCCTACGATACTGAAGTTATTGCCGTTGAAATTATTATTAATAAACGAGAAATTTCCTCTGATAGAAGTCTTCTTACGCTCCCATTGGATGGTTCCGGTAATGTCAAAGGCCTTCAGCAATTCTTCTCCGTCTATTCTTTGTTTCTGGCGGAAAGCAGAGGAAAGTTCAGCCTGGATGGCATCTGTGAATTTATAGGTGGCTTTGGGTTTTGTTTCAAAATTGTTTAATCGGTAATCTCTTGTGGCAAACAACTGAGATGAGTTTTTAATATCATGTACAGAGTTTTCCCAGTCTACCCTGAATTCTTTATTGAACCAATAACCAATATTTAAAAAATGAGAGATCTGTTCACGCTCTTCGTTGCTGAAGTTGGCATTGATGAGGTTGTCGTTCGAGATGAAACGGTAGTTACCATTCCAGCCGGATTTATCGGTAGGACTGAACTGAACGGATGTTAAAATATTCTGATTTTTAAGGATCATATCATCGTTTTTCTCAAAAGGATTCAGGACTAAAACTTTATCCTTTTTATAGAAAGAGTTTTGAGAATTTAGTGAGATATTGAAATTCCAGCGTTTTAAAAACTTATTTTCAGAATTAAATACAATCGACGGATTAACAAATAAAGCCAACTGGATTTTGTTTTTATTGGAAGGAATATATCGTACAGAATTTGTATAAACCCTGATGTATTGTGCCAAATCTGAATATTCGGCAATTTCAAATTCGTCCAATTGCTGAATGCCGTCGCCGTTATAATCGGTCCATTTATAAATTCCCTGTCCGTCGGTTACTTTAATGTATTGGAATTCCCTTTGCGCTTCCTGTCCGTTTCCGAGCTCATAAAAGGCTTGCAGACGCATCCCGTTTCGGAAAAGTTGTTGGTTGTAAAGAATATTCCCCACAACAAAGTCGTTGTTTCTCGACATATCCACATCCTGATTCTGATAAAAGAATTTTCTGTAGTGGAGAAGGGCGTTCAAGGTCGTTTTTTCAGTCTTAATAATCTGGCTTTCTGCCATGAAACCAAGAATGTTATTCATGCTTTGAAGACGGTTGTCGCGCACAGAGTCGTTGTCTCTCATGTACACTTTTGCCAAGAGTTTGGTTCTGGTACTGTCGCCGATTTTCTTCTGGACAAAAATTTCTTTCCAGCTGAAACTTGTAACATCCAGCAGTTGGGTGTCATTGTATTTTTTTTCGTTGTGCTCCATGCTTCCACCGATTGCCCAGCTTCCTTTTTTGCCGGTATATTCTGTAGAAACACCTCCTCGGATAAATTTGGTATCCTGAAGCGTGGCGTTTGTATTTAGGTACGATAGATTTCCTTTTGTAAAGAATTTCCCACTGATCCAGCCAAAGTCCAAGTCGTTTTTAATTCCTTTATAGGTATCCTGTTCGTCAAGATAATTGATTCTATAATTTATAGTGGATTTATTGTTCCATTTATTTAAAAAACTGAAAATAAATCGGTTTTGAGTTCTTCCGCTGAATTCCTGTGCAAGGTTGAAATCTCTGGAGAATTCTACATCATTTATTCGGTCTAAAATATGAAACTGCCTGTCGATATACTGATATTCAAAATTAGGAGTACCTTTCCAGTTGTTTTTAGTAAATGTTTTATTCCCGAAAATTCGCCATGCATACCCGATGTTCTGATCTGAATCTTTTGAAGAAAAAAGGTTCACATCATAATTGCTTAAAGAGATATCTGCCCCGATTTTTCCGTCTTTTAATAAATATTCAGAATTTAAAGAAAATACCTGAGATTTTTGCGGTGAAGGTAATTTTCTTACGGCTCTGTAATCTCCCATATTCGGGCCTACATATTCAAAAACACGTCCATTATTGGTGGTCTGGGTAATTTTATAATCCCCGAGATTAGCTCCGAAATAAGTATAGGAAACGGTATACAATGTTTGGGTTGCATCAGTAGAAAACTCATAATGATTTCCGTTCGGATCCTGAACTAATCTGTATAAAATTTTATTGACATCATATTCCGTAACGACACCGGAAGGCGCATACATCAGATTGGGATCATTTCCTGCATCGGCAAGAATTTGTTGGTCTTCGGAAGATAAATTTAAAGCAAGAGGAGCGTTTTTATTGTCATTTTCCATGAACCAGTTTAAGCCCAGTTTTAATTTCTCTCTTTTATGTTCTACTTTTCCTGTAAACAGATATCTGGAATAGTTTCTGTTGGTATAATTATAAGATATTGTAATGAAATTCTGCTGGAAAATCGGTCGGAAACTGGTAAAAGTAACTTCCCCGGTATTATAATTAATAATATAATCCTGGTTTTCTCCACGCTTCATCAGGATACCGTCAATAAAAACCTGTTCGGAACCTGAGATCAGAGTGATAAACTGTTCGCCGTTCTTGCCGGTAAGACGATAAGGCCCTTGGTTTCCTTCAACCCCCTGAAAACGGATTCTGTGAAATTCACTTCGTGCGACCCCCATCGAAACATCAACAAAAGTTTTATTCTCTTTCCCGAATTCAGTCTGGAATTCGAGCCCCATGCTTCGTCTCTGATATTTCGCAAAATAATTTTTTGCTTCCACCAAATCCAGATGTCCGGCTCTAAGAATAGATTTATCCTTAATATTAAGCTGCATGTAGATTTTATCAAATTCCTCAAGGGTTTGGGTATAGCCATCTGCCTGAATCGGTAAATTGTGATCTGAAATACTGGCAAGAATCGTAACATCTTTAGAAAGCCTGCCGGAAATCTGAAGATCCATCGAGCTTTGTACAGACTGCCCCTGATTATTCCCAAATGTAATCCCACGGATAATGGAACCTTTGGAATTTAATTCTCCCAAAAATCTTTTCTTATCATTTTTAGCAAGAACCGCTTCATCTACAATAATTCTGTTCTGGGTTTTGATAAAATCCAAAGTATCTTTTGCGAAAATATCCTGCTCGAATTTTAATGCCAGAATGCTGTCCTGTCGGATGCTGTCATATTTTAAACTGTCTTGCGGGATATTTGGGTTTTTCCACGTGAATATTTGGGCATCAGTAATTGTTATGCCCATAAATAATATCATGAATAAGAGGAAAAAATTTCGCAAGAACTTAAAAATAATTCGTAAAAATAACTAAAAATTGTATATAATTATTGTTTTAGCATTATTAACAAAAATTTATATAAATTATTGTGTTTGAAATAAAAATGACCGTATTTTAGCCGTGTAAATTATTAATAATTAAATTTTTAAAATCATGAAGAAAATTTATTCTTTGGCAATAATTTGTTTTACAAGTTTTGCTTTTGGGCAAATTAGTCTTAATTCATTAAATTCTGCTTATACTCAAAATTTTGATGGATTAGCAATTACGGGTACAGGTTCTACCGTCTTATCCGGCACATTAGCTGGTTGGAGTATTTTAGAAACGGGTTCTAACGCAAATACAACTTACACTGCAAGTACAGGATCAGTAAATCCGGGAGATACTTATAGTTATGGAGCTACAGGAAATACCGATAGAGCACTAGGTGCGATTGCAAGTAGTAATTTAACCTCAAGATGGGGAGCTCAATTTAAAAATGATACCAATGTTACAATTACTCAGTTATTGGTGTCATACACAGGTGAAGAATGGAGATTAGGTGAAGCGGGAAGAGGAACTGACGATCAGATTGTCGTTGAAATTAGTACGAATGCAACTTCATTAAATAATGGTACCTGGACAGCTGTTCCTTCATTAACGTACAGTACTACAGATGTTACGGGTGCTGTGGGTCTTAGAGATGGTAATAGTGCAAGCTATAGAACTGCTTTAAGCTCAACAATTACAGGATTAAATATTGCTGCAGGACAAAATTTTTGGATAAGATTTGTTGATGTAAACATTACAGGTACCGATGATGGTTTGGCAATTGATGATTTTTCTTTAACTCCTCAGCAATCATCAGTATTGGCAACAAATGAAGATTTTTTATCTAAAAAGCTTTTTGTAAAAACAACAGTGGTAGACAATGAAATTTATTTTGGTGTAAAATCTGATGTGAAGATTTACAATATGTCCGGACAAATTGTAAAGACAGCTTCTGTAAAAGAAAACGAATCATTAATTATTACTGAACTTAAAGAAGGTAATTATATCATTACAGGAACAGTAGACGGTAAAAAGGTTTCGGAAAAAATTATCAAAAAATAGCTTTAACAAATTGTTAAATATAAATCATCAATTATTGATAAATGATGATTTTTTTGTAAGTTTATAAATGTAAATTATTAATAATTAAATTTTTAAAAATCATGAAGAAGATTTATTTTTTATTAGGGATGTTGGGTTTTGCATCTGCATTCGGACAGGCTGCTTTACCTTATTATGATGGGTTTGCATATAGTGGTACTGCATTACAAACGCAAACCGGATGGGCGGCTCTTAATTCTGGAGATGATATAGCAATAGTTCCTGGAAATCTTTCTTATACAGGTCTACAAGCTTCTACAGGTAACAAAATTAGTTTTGCAGGAGCTGGTATTGATACAACTTTATCTGTTGCTGCGCAAAATTCGGGTACTGTATACTATTCTATGTTGGTAAATCCAGTTTCTATGGCAGGTGTGACGGATGCAAACGGAGGGTACTTTGCTGGACTTATTCAGGGAGCTCCGGCAGGGAATGTTTTTGGAGGGACATTATGGACAAAGAGAGTCGATGACAATACTTTACAATTTGGGATTGATGTTAGATCTAATACTGGAGCAGCGACTACATGGACTAGTACTACATATTCAACAGGACAAACATATCTTATAGTTGTTGGATACACATTTAATACAGGTGGTACAAACGATGATATAGTTAGTCTTTGGGTAAATCCTGCAACAGGTGGTTCAACACCTCCAACTCCTACTATAACAGATACTAATTCCACTACTGATTTAACGGGCATTAATAATTTCCTTTTAAGACAGGATAGTGCTACGGAGACGCCTAGTTTAGAAATTGATGAACTTAGAATTGGAACAACTTGGGCAAGTGTTACTCCTTCTGCAACATCATTAGCAGTTGGAGACCTATCCACTATTAAAACAGGAAGCTTTGTTAAAAACACTTTTGTTAAAACAAACGAAATCACTTTCGGGGCTGAAGCAAAGGATGTAAAAGTTTATAACATGTTCGGGCAAATTGTAAAAACGGCTTCTGTAAAAGAAAATGAGTCAGTAAGCGTTGCAGAATTGGCAAAAGGAAACTATATCGTAACAGGTACAGTAAACAATAAGCCGGTTTCTCAGAAAATATTGAAAGACTAAGGCAATTCGTTTTAATGATACAACAGATCTCCGTTCCTTCTGAAGCGGAGATTTTTATTATTGATTAATAGGTGGTTATAATTGACTTTTTCTAAAGGCATGGTATTGTTTTTGTATTTTTTAGCTGTGAATCACAAAACAATCTGCCATGAGAAAAATTTTTACTTTTATAGGGTTTATTTCCCTCATTTTTACAAACGCCCAAATTATCATCAATGAAATCTATAGCGGCGGCGGAAGTTCTGGTTCCGCACTGAGTAATGACTATATTATTTTAAAGAACATCGGTTCCGACACTACCTCTCTCAATGGAGCTGTAATCCAATATGCTTCTGCTGCAGGAAATTTCATACAATATCACACCTTACCAAATATTACTTTAAATCCGGGGCAAAGCTATCTTATCCAGGAAGGGGCAAATGTTGTAGGAACTGTTAGTCTTCCGGCTCCCGATTTTATTGCCAATGAAATTGTAAACTTTGACGGTGCACAAAATTCTTTCGGAGGATTGGATCTTAATAATACATCAGGAAAAATTGCTTTGACAGTCAATGCGGATCAGGTGATGGATGATAAAAGTGAAAATATTATAGATTTTGCTGTTTACGGAACAAACAATGCGGCGCCGGCTTTTATTTCTACGGCAAATACTGCGTATAGAAGGGTGTCGGGAAACTCGGGGAGCAGCGATTTTTTTGTGACAGCGGCAGATCCTGTTAATTCATCAACTGGAAATGTAGCCGTTTCTACTGCTGGATTAAATTATTCAAAATTTAATTTTATTGTTAATTCTTTTATTAAAGAGAATAATGAAATTACTTTCGGAGGCGAAGTTGAAAATGTAAAAGTGTATGACGAATTTGGGCAGGTCGTGTTAAAATCTCCTACTAAATTTGCTTACGGATTAAATGTTATAGAACTTCCGAAAGGAAAATATACCGTAACCGGAATGATTAATAATTCCCCGGTCTCCCAGCAGATTGTTAAAGATTAAAAGTTAGTTTTTTATATATATTTTAATGAATAGTTGTACTTTTTGTACAGCTATTTTTAGTACCAGCCTCTTCTAGCAGCATTAATTATTGAATTTAAATTCAAGATCAGGGTGTATCGGATGCGTCTTCCATAGTCTTTAAATGCAGGCTCGAAACCTAAAGAAGACTGAACAGGCAAGTAAATTTCAAGGAAATCCGGAATGATTCTTACTTTCACACCACTGTCCCAAATAAATTTAGTCGGCTGATTTTTATTGTCATAAACACCCGCATCTGCATACACATGGAAAATTTTCCAAACGCTGGTGTCAACATTTACAGACGTAATCCATTTATTGACACTTCCGGGAATGAAAGATTTGAAACCTCCGTCTGCCAGAATAAACTGTTGCGAGAGAATTCCGCTGGTAGCACTTTGCCCTAACAAATTATAGGAAAAAGAGTAGTCGGAAACTCTGGAAATCCCATAATTAAAAGTATTATTTCTTGTATTGTTTTTAGCAAAATAACCGGCGAATAATCTTACACTGAGTTTTTGTCTTGGAGCAAATTCCCAACGGTAAAAGCCTTCCGCTGTTACTTTATGGAAATCTTCCATCCATTGTGTACTCACACCCAATCCTTTCTCATGAATACTTTGGCTGTCATTATATCCGTAGCCTGCAGTCCAGAGATTATATCTGTCATAATCATTTCTTGCAATCATTGCCGGGCTCAAATCCCGCTCAAAAAAACTATACGAAAAACCAAGGCTTCTGCTTACTGTACTTCTGGGATTTTTTCTGAAATTCAGATTGGCAGAGAGCGAGGCTTTACGGTACGCAAGATCATAATCGTAATGAAAATAAGATCCGGAAGCTCCAAAAGTCAGACTTCGGATGATACTTTCAGCGGGTAAAAAAGAATAAGCCAATGCTCCGGAACCCGTTAACTGCCCGGTTCCTGTACTATACGTCGGAGTAAATGAATAAAGGAATTTCTGATCAAAAAAAGATTGATTTTTAAAATTAAATCCGATCAAAAATTTATCATACGTATTATTGAAACGGACTCTCGGACTGATGTAAATCTCATTGAATTCAGGATTCGGAATGTCCTTGATCAGTTTTAATTTAATTTTTTTCGTGTTGGAGAAAAAACCTTTCGCATACAAAAAATTATCTCTGTAATTGGATTCAGGGAAAATGTAATCGTCATTCAGGGTAATTTTGTACGTATCTAAAGCCGGAATGGTAATGGTTTTTATCTTTTCATTTCCTTCCGTTTCTACCCAATATTCTGTTGTTTCACCATTTTTTGAGGTGGTCTGAAGCTTTACAGGAATATTGGCTAAAGTATTTTTTTCAACTTTAATATTTAAAGAATCACCTTCTTTTCGGAATCTTTTCAGCTTAAAATTAACTCTGTTTTTATGCTGTAAAAATTCGGATAAATAAGATGTTCTTTTATCTTTTTCCGCTAATTCTTTTAAAAAGTCTTTTGGATTAACCTGTTTATCCGTATTTTTTGCAATGAAATTCTGAATCAAACTGTCAAAATTTTCATAACCCATTTTATCCGCAGAATAATTGAATAACGTTCCTGTTTCAAAATTACTGATGGCCATATCATTGAAATTGCTCAGCACAGTGTACTTTTCATCAATCTTTTGATCCAGATTTTGAGACATAATGTATTGATAGGCTAAGCCGTAACGTTCAATCAGTTTTACATTAGAAGCGTGGAATAATTTCAAAGGTTTTACCCCGAAGATCTTCGTTTCAGGTAGAGTTCCCAATAATTTGGTATCTGCGTAGAATTTTTTTAAATACTGGATTTCAAGATAAGATTTTAAACCGCTTTTGAACCAATGGTAATTTTGCTTGTCGGTGATAATACTTTCATCCAGGATTTTTTTGGCTACAATCCCGAAATAATCCAGATCTGTATTTTCTGCAGGAGTAAATAGCTGAAATCTGAATTTCAAAAACGTAATATCATTATTCCCGAAGAAATCTTCCTTATTCCTGAATTTTTCTGAAATGAAAATTCTTTTCGGAAGAACTCCGATTTTTTCTTTAATAAATTTTAAATGTAAAGGAAGATAAAATTCTAAGTTCTGCTTTTCTTCAGGTTTTAGGTTATACCCGAATTTTACTTCAGTATTGATATCATCGGTATTTACATTAATGGATGGATATTCATTGGGTGAAATTAAAAACTCTGGATCGGAGTCCAGATAACCGCTGAAAGAATTCATCTGAGTCTGCAGGAGATTACTTTCTGCAAAATAATTGACAGGCAGATCAAAATTTACTGTCCAAAAAGTATTAAAGCTTACCGATTCTTCGATATCGTGATAATTTCTCTTGGAAATATTGTCCGGATCAAAACGATCCGGAACAATAAAGAAATATTTTAGGGCTATATTTTTATCAGAAGTTCCATATCCTGTAAATCTCTTGTCAGGAAGCTGGATCTGGTATTGCAGCTGTAATTTTACTTTTTCTCCGGGCTTTAAAATTTCTTTTAAAGGAAGAAAAAAATTCTCGTCAGAAATATTATTAACAAGAATTTCCTGATCTGAACTTTTTATATTTAGACTTACTAATTTTCCAAGCTCATTTTTCTTTGCAAAATGGAGATCGGTGTTTCTGTCTTCCAGTTTTCTGTAAACCAAAGAGGTTCTTCGTCTATTATAAGCCGAAATCCAGTTCAACAGTTTTACCGTGTTGAGATCTTTAGCCGAATTGTTATAATACGTAATTTCTTCATTTACGTTCAGCATTTTTTTATCTGAAGATAATTTAGCTTCAATATAAATGCTATCCTTCTGCGCAGAAACCTCTACAACACCCAAAAACAAAATAAGACAAATACTAATCCTTTTCAATATTCCTGATAAAGTATCAAATATAACTTATTTTATATAGATTTGGTAATGATTTTAATTCTGAACTGCTTTTTTTTCTAAAGAACTTAGATATGCATTCCAGCCTTCATTTTTATAATTCAAAGCTGCCTGTTCAGCATTTTCAGCTTTATAAATTCCTCTTCCTACGATAATGAAATCGGTGTGAAGCGTTTTGAAAACATGTTCAGGAGTATTGTACTGCTGTCCTTTTCCATCACCGGAATCTGCTAAATTTACACCAGGGGTGAACAGTAACATTTCTTCAGGAAGCGGATTCTGGGAAACTCCTCCGATTACATTTGGATGTGATGAAGCCACTTTTAAAGCTTCTTCTCTGTAAGCGCTCGTCGTTAAAGCTCCTTTGGAAGACATTCCGATAATAGCAACAACACCTACGTTTTTGAAACAGTCTAAAGATTCAAAACCACCGATTACCTGAGACGTTACAAAATCGGCCCAATCTGTAATTTTGAAAACTCCGCTTGTAAACTGAAGTTCCTGAGTATTTCCGATGTCTGCAAATTTTCTGTCTTCCATTAATAAGAAGTTGTGTTTTGCAGCCAAAGCCTTCAACGGAGTAATTGTTTTTTCGTATTCGAAATCTGAAATAATATCGATATGCGTTTTTAAAGCAATTACATGTGGACCCACTTTTTCAGCTAAATCTAATAATTCCTGGGTTGTTGTAACATCTGCAGAGGCAATTAAGTTAGATTGTTTTGCCAAAGCTGTTTCCAATAATTTTTTAGAAACCGAATGTTGTGCTGTATTTAATTTCTGTTCGTAAGAAGGTCTGATTTTTTCTTCAAACTGAATATGATTTCCCTGTAAAAAATCCTGAATTCTTTTTACTTCATCATCAGAAAGTTGTCCGTCTTCCTGAAGAATTTCACAAACTTCTGTAATATTGAAAAGCGTATGAACTCTGAAGCCTTTGCTTTCCAAAAGCTGCTTTCCGCCTTGTTCTCTGTCTAAAACAACAACAATATCGGCAACTTTCAGGTCTTCCTGCTCAACTTCGGCAATCGTTTCGATCAAAGATTTTCCGGAAGTGATGACATCCTCTACCAAAAGACAGTTTTGCCCTTTCTGGTAAATTCCTTCGATCAGTTTTTTCGTACCGTAGTTTTTAGCTTCTTTTCTTTTAATAATTAACGGAATATAGCTTTCCAGAGACATCGCCGTAGCCATCGGAAGCGCAGCATAAGGAACTCCGCAGATCAGATCAAAATTATCCAGAGGAAGCATTTCCAATAAATAATTAGCCAAATTTTTCAAAATTTTTGGATCTGAAGCCAAAGGTCTTAGATCTACATAAAACGGACTTTCGATGCCGCTTTTTAAGGTAAATCTTCCGAATTTAATGATGCCCAGTTTGTAGCACTCCAAAAAGAATTCTTTTTTACTTTCCATTATTTTTTATTAGATGTTGCAAATTTAATAAATTGAGAACAAAATGAAGAAATGAAGAAGTCAATTGTCGATTTTTACATCTTAAGTGAATGATAAATTGTAAGATTAAAAATTTTAAACAAAAAAACCATCCGATAACGAATGGTTTTTAAATATTGTTTTTAAATTATTTTACAATTTCGGCATCAATGACTTTTGTGATACCCGAATCATATTTTTGCTCGGCTTCCCAAAGTAAGAATTTATCTACTTCTCTGATCAGTTTCGGTATTGCCAGCGATAAAACGGCCAGATCATCCAAAACTCCGATCACAGGAACCGCGACTTCCGGCAGAAGATCAATAGGAGAGATCACATACAAAAGTCCCAACAAAGGCAGGATAATATCAAGGGATCTCATAGGATATTCTCCTTTTCGCCACATTTTTACCATTCTGAAAATGTCTGGGATTTTTTTTACAAACCCTTTATGGCTGATGGCTTCTTTTGCCAGGTTTAATTTTGAATACTTCATTTTGTGTTTAGATTTAAATAATTTTTTAACAGTACAAATTTCGCAAAATTTGTACCAATTCGATATAAAATTTAGTTAAAAATTACTTAATAATATTGTCAATGAACTGGTGGGTAGATTCTGTGTTCCAGTCTCTTGAGGCATCTTCCTTAATCAGAATTCTTCCGTCTTTGTCCAGTAAATAGGTTGTAGGAAACACTTTGGGAAGTATTTTTTCTGAAATTGGGCTTTGTGCGATATAAACAGGAACGTTATAATTATTTTCTTTTAAAAACTTTCTCACCGCATCTTCCTGATCGTTCATCGCGATCAATACAAAATTGACATGATCCTTGCGTGTATCATATAATTTCTGGATAGAAGGCCATTCTTTTCTGCACGGCGGGCACCAGGTTCCCCAAAAATTAAGAAAAACTGCTTTATCTTTAAAGGCTTTAAGATTGGTATTCGGTACATTGATTCCCTGTAAGTCGATATCATAATCTTCATCGCTGATGTGCACCGCATTTTCTATGGTTGCAATCGGGAAAAACATATCCTGTAATTTTTCTTTCACTCCCGGCACAAATGCGATAACGGCAATAATGCCGATCAATACAACGTAAATTATATTTTTTTTCATAATATTTATTTTATCCCAATATACTGGAAGTAATTATTATTTAACTGATATATTAAAAACTTTTTCGAAACTGCACCTTGTTCATCCACAATCGGAATATACAATTTGTTCTGATCAAATTTAATTAGTTTAAAGGGACGTTCCGGTCTGTCCACCACACTGAAGAAATCAAAATCAACCTGAATTTTATTAAGCGTTGTCGTTTTTGTTTTAAAAATTTTGTCCGAATCAATTAATTGACCGTTTCTGATGGTATAAGCCTGAACGGCCTGTGCCTGATCTTTTGTAGAGAAAATTCCATTAGAAATCACAAGATAATAATTCTGTTGATTGATCTCCTTTTTTACAATCTCTGATATAAAATAAGGTGTGTCAGATTGCTCTTTGCTGTAAATTGTTTTTACTTTACCGTTCGAAGAATATTGGATTATCTGATCGAAACTTTTCATCGTTCCTCCTAATTCCGTATCCCAAACGTAGAATCTTAACTTTTTATCTTCAGAAGTAATGATGTATATATTCTCCTTCAATTTATTAAAATCGTAAGCGAATGTTTCAGGATTTTCTGAGATAAATTTTTTGAACTCCTGAGAAAATTTTACAGACTGAACAGTTTTAGTATCATAATCTTCATGACCTGATAAACTTTTATATTCTTTAGAAAAGTATATTTCTTTATTATCCAACGTTGTATTTTGTCCATACAAAGTGCTGGAAATAAAAAAACAGATCACAAAAAAACTGAAAAATTTTGCCATATTTTAGATGAGTTCTAAAATTTCCTGAACAGCATCTTTTCCTCTGTTTTTAGCATAATAAATCTGGAGATCATTATAAAACTGATCTTTTGTGTATGCTTCAGGGTCTGCTTTGTATTTCATTAGCAATTCTTTCCCGTATTTCGGACGCGGTCCCCAGGAATTTTTCACATTAAAATCTTTATCCAGAATAATAACTTTCGGGATGGATTCCGTTCCGTTCGTTAAAAACTGACTGATTAAGCTTTTATCGCTGTCTCTCAGGAAAATCCTTACTTCATTTTTACCTTCAAAAAACTTAACCAATGCAGGAACAGTGGCACTTGCATCACCACACCATACTTCGGAAATAATTAAAATTTTTCCGTCAAAATTTTTAGATTCCAATTCCTTTACCTGTTCTTCATCAGCAACATACTTTTTCAGTGTCCTGTCGATTCTCTGAAGTCCAAGTTCGTAATATTGTTTATAGTCTATTTCCTGTTGAGTTGCAGGGTTTGCTAATCTGTGTTTTCCAATTTCAAGATACTCTTCAAAAGAGATGCTTTTTTCCCAGTAATTTTTCATTACTAAAAATATTTATATTTAAAAATTATTGATATTTCTTGTTTTATTGATCAAAAATAAATCTGCTAAAACAAAAGCCGCTAAACTTTCCACTACAGGAACCGCTCTCGGAAGAACACAGGGATCATGACGTCCTTTTCCCTCAACAACTGCAGGATTTCCAAATTTGTCAACACTTTCCTGAGGTCTTAAAATTGTTGCCACAGGTTTGAAAGCTACCCGGAAATAAATATCCATTCCATTGGAAATTCCACCTTGGATTCCGCCTGAAAGATTAGATTTTGTGGTAAAATCTTCGTTGAAAAGATCGTTGTGTTCTTTCCCTGTCATTTTTGCACCGCAGAATCCGCTTCCGTATTCAAAACCTTTTGCAGCATTTATATTCAGCATTGCTTTTCCTAATTCTGCCTGAAGTTTTGAGAAAACCGGCTCGCCAATTCCTACAGGAACATTTTTGATGACACAGGTAATCGTTCCGCCAATCGTGTTGCCTTCTTTTTTGATTTCCTTGATTCTTTCGATCATTTTTTCTGCGGTTTCCGAATCGGGACAACGAACTTCATTACTTTCTGTTTTAGAAAAATCCAAGGCCTGATAAGGTTTTTCACAGAAAATTTCACCTACGGAAGAAACGTAAGCGTTGATCTCAATATTTGATAAAAACTGTTTTGCCAAAGCACCTGCAACCACCCAGTTCATCGTTTCTCTCGCCGAAGATTTTCCTCCGCCGCGATAATCTCTTAAACCATATTTTTGATCATAAGTGAAATCTGCGTGACTCGGACGATAAGAATTGGCGATATGATCATAATCTTTTGATTTCTGATTTTCGTTTTCGATGATAAAACCAATCGGAGTTCCGGTTGTCTTTCCTTCAAAAATCCCTGAAAGAAATTTCACGGTGTCACTTTCTTTTCTTTGAGTTACGATGGCGGATTGTCCCGGCTTTCTTCGATCCAATTCGTATTGAATTTTATCGAAATCAACCGTTAAACCAGCGGGAAAATTATTAATGATTCCACCATAAGCCAGACCATGACTCTCTCCAAATGTTGTAAGACTGAGAAGATTACCTAAAGTATTTAACATAGTGCAAATTTACAGCTTTTTCTTCAGATAAGGATTCCGTAGAATTTACTTCTGTTTATATGAATTGTTGATAGAATTGATAACATTTTCAGCTTCTTTTTTTTCTTTTGAATCTAATTTTTTCCAGATAAATCCTTTTTTGATATTTTTTTCGTCGATCATTTGAGGAAAAATTCCTGCTTTTGCGTCATCACGAAGATAATCTTCTGAGATGGCCGGAAGCTGAGTATCAAAACTGTAAGGGTATTTTTTTGAAACATTGAATCTTAAATTCCCGACCTTGTAAGATTCAAATTTATTATAATGATAAGTAGAAGGTTGGTACAATTGCCTGATTTCAAATTTTCCCATAAAATTTCCAAGCCTGAAGCTGGGCAGATAAATCTGAAGAACATTAGGTAATAGAAGAATTCCAATAAAGGCTGTGCTTAACACAGAAAAAACTGTAATCGATCTTTTCTTATTAAAATAATTAATCATCATCACAAAAAAGATCACAAAGAAAACATCCAGAAAAAATCTGTACTGTGCAGAAAAGAGAAGAATTATAACACTTTTGATGAGGATAGAAATACAAATTAAGCTGGTAATTCTATTCTTTTTAATAAAGGAAAAAATAATAAACGAGATTAAACTTACAACAAAAAGAATATTAATTTTTGATTTAATTCCATTTAAAAATAACCAATTTTTAATATAATCTAAACTTGAGAATTTCTGAATTTCCCCATAGGAGTATTGCATATCGTACGTTTTCTGAATGGCAAACTGTGAAGAAATTTGCAAAACTTCAGGATTGGGTTTCCAGTTTACTCCAAAATCTCCAATTGAAACTGGGAAAATAGGATAACCAAAAGTATAGATGTTTTTAATGAAAAATAATAAAACGATTAAAATTCCGGGAATTAGATTTTTAAGGTTTGATTTGATAATTAAAATAGAGTAAAAGAAGCTTAAAATCGGAAGCCAGATCATTGTTGGTTTTATCGCAAAAACAAAAACCGAAAAAGCAAATAGGAGAGAGGTGTGTTTGTTTTCTCTAACGATCTCGTTGAGAATGATCAGCGAAAAAACAATCACAGGCAAATCCGGACTTGGAGATTGTGAGAATAACAGTAAAACCGGAATGAAACATAATTGAATCCAGCTTTTTTTTTCTATGATATATAAGGTATAAACAATTAATAAAATGGAATTGATCCTTAAGAACGGATCTGAAAAATTGGAAAATCCAGCCTGAAAGATATGCCAAAGTGATATTTGTCCTAAAGTGAGATCTAAGTTTGAAATGCCTTTCACTACACCGAATTCTGTCAGCCATTTTATCGTTGGAAGATAATATCCAAAATGATCTAATATATAAGGATAGAATGAGCCACAGAATAAAACGATCAGCGAAATAACGAAAATCAACGAATATTCTTTCTTTGAAAAATGATAAAATTCCCGATACAGTTGACCTTTAAAAAAATAAATAAAGCCTAAAATAATTGTAGTAATTTCTACATAGCTATTTAAAGGTATAAAAAATGCAAGGATTGTCCAAAGCAAACTGATTCCTACAATCCCGGATAATATTTTCCCGGAAATTCCTTTTATTAATATTCCTGAAAAATTTTCTAAGGCTTTTCCTAATCCCATTAAAACAGGAATGAGTAAAATCGTAGAAAGCAAAAGTAGAACCATAAAAAAAGATTGCCTAAAAATAAGCAATCTTTCTCGTTATCGTGAAAATAAATATTATTTCGGCTGAACTCTTCCGCTTTTTCTATCCTGTGCTCTACCTAATGTATATCCTGTTGCACCCCCGATGATACCTCCAATGGCAGCACCACCTCCCGGGCTTTTCTTATTTACAATCGCACCTAATGCAGCACCACCTACGGCACCAATAATAGTCCCTTTAGCAGCTTCACTCATCCCTTTTTTCTTTGCAGTAGTTTGAGAGGTTGTACCGTTACTTGCTGTACTTCCTGCGTTTGAGCTTGAGCTTGAGCTTGAGCTTGGTCTGTCTCTGTATACCGTATGTGTTTCTCTAATGACTTGCGGTTTTGCATTTGCAGCAGCAACTTGTGCTTTTTGCACTTCAGCAACGCTGTCTGCTTTTTTCTGAGCTTCATAAGCCATTTTTTCCTTTTCAATGGCTAATTTTTGTTTCTCAATTTCCAATTGTCTCATCTGGAACTCTATTTTCTGTTGCTCCAGAGATTTTTCGGCTATCTGATCGTCTTTTTTACAGGCTGTCATTATAAAAACTGACAATAATCCTGTTAACACTATACTTTTCATAATTCAAATTTTAATAAGGATTTTCAAAGCATAAGACTTTGATGGTATAGTATTTTCAATTATGAAGCCAAAATTATGTTAACTAATGTTAAAAAATGTATTCATGAGAATTTTATTAATGAAACTCCTCATTTTCAACTTTCTGAAAAATGAGGAGTAATCATTATTTATAGGATAGTAAAAGTGGTCTTGATTTTACTCATCAGCCTGTAAGGAATTTTGGTCTGATAGCTGAGGAGGTTGTAAATTTCTTCAGAACTGGTAAAATGTTCCGGAATATTTTTATTTTTTATTGAGGTAATACCTCTTCGTTTCATGGACTGATGGATCACCTTTGCAAAAGAGTCCTTTGCATGCCCCCGGGAGCCTGCCTGTGAGATCCCACCCGAATGAAGTCTATATTTATAAAGAGGTTCCTGAATAAACTTGGCTTCACCAACTTCAAGAATTTTTAAATAAAGATCCTGATCTACTGCACTTCTTAAATAAGGATTAATTCCCTCAGTTTTTAAATAAGCTTCTTTTTTGAATACAAAAAATGCGGAAATCTGTATAGGACAGTTGAAAAAATATTTATCGTTGTGAATTTGTTTTATTTTAGTGAAAACTTCTTTAGGATTTAAATTTTCATCACAGAAAAATAGCTGGGAATATACAGCTGCAATTTTAGGATGTTTCTGAAATTCTTCCATACAGCATTCTATCGAATAGTAGAAGAGGGCATCATCCGGATCTAAAAAAGCACAATAATCCCCTGTTGCCAACTCTGCACATTTTCTTTTGGTGTAGCCGCATCCTCTGTTGACTTCGTTTTCATATAATTTAAAACGGCTATCATTTTTAATGAGATTTTTTATAATGTTTACGGAATCATCTGTTGAACAGTCGTCTACAATGATTACCTCCCAATTGTCATAGCTTTGAATGACCAGGGAATCATAACAATCCTCGAAATATCGTCCGTTGTTATAATTTGCTATAAGAATTGAAATTTTATTCACTGTTTATAGATTTAAATTCTACTTCAAATCTACAACAAAAAACCAACATTACATTATGATTAAGATCACTATATTTTTAATTAATTTTTGCATTTTATAGTGAAATAATTAAAATGATTTATTCATAATTAAATATTTTGTGATTGTATTAAAGACAATTTTGCTGTTTTTTCTGCAATCATTCTATTAAAATTCTTTAAATAATACTTTCAAAGTGTATGTGAAATAAATTTTAGAATAAATTCAGAATTTTAGTATAGTCTTAATTCGAAAAATTCTCATAAAGATAAGCTGCTGCAATAATAAATTTAAACATTAAACGTTTGTTTTAAATCTACGGGAAATATAGATTTTGATAAATTCTCTATTCAATTTTTAGAAAATTTATACAAAAAATATGACTTTTTATACTATATATTAGTAAAAAACGAATTAGATTTGCAAGGATTAATATTAAATGATAACTTATGAAGAAAATTTCTACTTTTCTAGTACTTCTTCTGTGTTTGTTAAATTGGGGCGCCCTATCGGTCGTCTATGGGCAAACACCGTTACCCTATTCTCAGAACTTTAACACCGCCAATGATTTTACGTTTGTTAACGGAACATTGACAAACAAATGGGTATATGGTTCTGCAACGGGAAATACTGGTAGCTCCATTTACATTTCAAATAACGGAACTGCCAATACGTATACTACCAATTCAGGAAGTATTGTACATGCGTATAAAGATTTTACGATTCCTGCCGGCTCCACGATCTCAAATTTTTCATTTGATTGGAAAGGGGCAGGTGAATCTGGATGGGACTTTTTAAAAGTTTGGCTGGTTCCTGCAACTTTTACCCCTACAGCTAATAATAATATCACTGCAGGTGGAGGTAGGATTCAAGTCGCAGGCGATTTTAACCAGCAGACTACTTGGCAGACCTACAGTACTCCGACTTTGAACATAAGTACTTTTGCCGGAAATACAATGCGTCTTGTTTTTGAATGGACCAATGACACCAGTGCAGGAACGCAACCACCTATTGCAGTAGATAACATCAATATCAGTATTCCTACTTGTATTATGCCTTCTGCAATGTCGGTATCAGCAATAGGAACAAATACTGCTACTCTGGGATGGACGGCTCCTACGCCGGTTCCAGGAGTTGGATACGAATATTACCTTAGTACAACCAATACAGCACCAACAGCTGCAACAGTGGGAACTGCCAATGCAGGAACTACGGCAAACCCTGGAGGTCTAGCTACAGCTACAACTTACTATTGGTGGGTGCGTTCAGTATGTAGTGCGACTGATAAGAGTGTTTGGGTAGCGGGGCCTAGTTTCTCTACTACACAGATTCCGGGTACGATTCCTTACACACAGAATTTCAGTACAGGAAACGATTTGCAGCTTGCTAACGGAACGATGACCAATAAATGGGCATATGGTTCTGCAACAGGAAATCCTGCAAATTCTCTTTATATTTCCAATAACAACGGAACTTCGAACGCGTATACAACGGGGCCTTCGGTTTCAAACTATGTTCATGCCTTCAGAGATCTTATTGTTCCTGCCGGAACTACAGAAGCGACATTGCAGTTCGACTGGAAAGGAGTTGGTGAATCTGGCTGGGACTTTTTAAAAGTCTGGCTGGTACCGATTACCTATACTCCGACTGCAGGAACGCAGATTACTGCCGGAGGCGGAAGAATTCAGGTAGGAGGTAACCTTAATCAGCAGTCGGCTTGGCAAAATTACTTTAATCCTTTGGTAGACTTAAGTACTTTTGCTACTAGTGGATTCGTAAGACTTGTATTCGAATGGACCAATGATACGTCAGGCGGAACACAGCCTCCTGCTGCTATTGATAATATTAATTTAAGTATTCCTACATGTAAGGTTCCACAGAACATACAAGTTGTAAGTGTGGGATCGAATACGGCATCAATCAGCTGGACGGCTCCGAATCCTGCTCCGGTTGGAGGCTATCAGATTTATTGGTCTACAACAAACGTTGCTCCTACTGCTGCGACTGTACCAAATTCAACTTCTACAGCCACAACAGCAACTTTATCACCTTTAACACCTAATACGACTTATTATTTCTGGGTACGTTCTAAGTGTGCAGGTACTGATGCTAGTTTCTGGATGGTTGGTCCAAGCTTCACAACAGGACAGATCCCTGCTACGATTCCTTATATTCAGCAATTCAATACAGGAAGTGATTTAGGATATACTAACGGAACTCAGACTAATAAATGGGTGTACGGAAGTGCAACAGGAAATACCGGGAACTCTCTGTATATTTCTAATACTAACGGAACTACGAATGCTTACAGTACTTCATCAACAAGTATCGTGCATGCATACAGAGACATTCTTATCCCAGCGGGAACAACTACTGCTACTTTCTCATTCGACTGGAAGGCTGCAGGTGAATCTTCATGGGATTATTTAAGAGTTTGGTTGGTTCCTTCTACATTCATGCCTACTTCGGGTGTTAACATCGGAGCAGGAACAGGAAGAATTCAGGTAGGTGGTAATTATAACCAACAGACTACATGGCAGACTGTTCTTAACCCTACACAAAACCTTTCAAGCTTTGCAGGACAGACTATGCGTCTTGTATTTGAATGGACAAATGACTCGAGTGGTGGTACACAGCCTCCTGTGGCAATTGATAATATTAACATCCGTATCTGTAGCACAGCAACTCCGGTTGTCACTGTTGGTACTCCGACTTATAATTCAGTGGTGTTAACTTGGCCTCAGGATAACGGTGGAGCAAGCTATATTGTAAACTACAGACCACAAGGTTCTGGAGCTCCTTGGCAAAGTGTAACCGTTGCAGCAGTACCATATCCGCAACCAACGAATACAACTACATTAACAGGACTTCTATCTGCAACCCTGTATGAAGTACAGATTGTTGCGGTTTGTAACGGTAACCAGGGAACACCTTCTCAAAATACCTTTACAACAAGATGTGATCCTACGCCTCCGGGAGTAACGGTTACAAATATTACTACTACTTCTGCATTAATCACTTGGTCTCCTGTAGCACTTGGTTCGCACTACTATATCAGATATAGACTTACCGGAAGTGGTAACGCCGGATGGAGTGCACCGATCCCGGTACCTGTAGGTTCAGGAAACTCTTATTTGTTACAGGGGCTTAACGTTTACACTTCTTACGACGTTCAGGTGGCTAATATGTGTGATACAGATAATACATTAAACCCATGGTCTAACCCTAAAGTATTTGTAACAGCAAGAACTTGTGATATTGCACCTCCGGGATTAACAATTACAAGCATAACTCCAACTACAGCTGTTGTTACTTGGGATCCGTTCCCGGGTGCTACTTATATATTAAGATATAGAAAGATTGGTGTTCCTAGCTGGACTCCTGTGACATCGAATACAAATTCGATTACATTGACAGGCTTATTAGAGCTTACACAATATGAAATGCAGGTAGCTAATATCTGTAGCGGAACTCCGGGCAATTATACCTTACCATACTTGTTTACAACCCCAACGATTGTATATTGCCAGATGGCTTCTACGGGATCTACTTCTGAATATATTTCTAAAGTAACGGTTACTCCGAATGGTAAGCCAGAAAAGCAAAATGCCTCTTTAGCTTCGAATTATACAGATTATACAGGAGATCAAACTAAGTTTATTGAAATGATTCAGGGATCTTCTAACAATAAGATCACGATTGATAAAAAACTTACTGGAAATACAAATGCAGGAGTTGCTGTTTGGATTGACTTCAACAGAAATGGATATTTTGATATCGATGAAAGAATTTTAGTTGCTGGTCCAAGCAATGAGCAAACGGTAAGCGGAACATTTACTGTACCTGCCGATGCGTTCATCAGCATGACAGACTTCAAATATGTTGTGATGAGAGTTGCTTTACAGAAAGACGGAATTCCTGTAACATGCAACAGTTTCGCAACAGGTGAGGTAGAAGACTATACGGTAAGAATTTCTAAGCCTATTATTGCTAATCCTATTAATCAGACAGAAATACTTATTTACCCTAATCCGGTAACAACAGTATTGAATGTTAAAAACGTAAGCAAAAGAGCGAATTATAAGATTTATAACGCTACCGGACAAATTGTATCATCAGGAATTATTCTTAACAATAAGATTGATGTACATGCCCTTATTAATGGTGTTTACGTAATTGATATTGATGATGTGCAGGGAACTGCTCAGAAAAAGTTTATCAAAGAATAAGATAAGCTATCAGATAACAGTAAAAAAGGCTCTCAGAAATGGGAGCCTTTTGTTATTTTTAACACTTACGCTTTATTCGAATATTATGTAATTAATCAGTTTTGGAAACGTGAAAAGTACTATCAATACAGTGTTTTTTATGATATCAGTTAACTTAAAAGCATGTATTGTCAATAGTTAATAAGATTTTAATCTTACCCAAATAATGTTAATTGATTCAATTAATGAATCGTATAGACCCACCTTAAGAAAACATTCTCTAAATTTGCAGTCACTCATGTTTAATTTGAGTTTTCATGGTTATTAGTTTTTATCCTCGTAGTAATACGAGGATTTTTTTTATCCATATAATGAGTACAGTAGGGAGCTTTGCCCTAAAGAATAAGTTTTGAAATAGCTTGGATGATGTAAATAAAGACTTATTTAATTGCTCAGTTCTGATTTTTATTAAATAGAAACACTTTGAATTTAGAATCACTGCTGTAAGTCTTACAGCTATCATCTAAAAATGTTTCCGGAGATTTACGGAAATCATCAATATATCTTTGCCCCTCTTCTTCTATGGCAGGAATAATAATATAATCATAAAGACTTTTTGTAAACGTGCTGGAATTCTTTAAAATGGTTTTCTTTTGTTTAAGGGCTTCATTAAAGGTCATAAATATAGTTTTTTGCAAATTTAATCAATGTTGTGTGAAAAAAAAGAAAAATTTGTAACAAATTATAGACCAAAAACTCATATTTAAAAAATAAATCAATACATTTGCACTGATTCTCATGTTTAATTGAGTTTTCATGGTTATTAGTTTTTAATCCTCGAAGCAATTCGGGGATTTTTTTGTGATTATAATCATAAGATATTGATATTTATTTCTTTATCATTACAGAATACTTTATTTTATTGAAATTTCTTAGTTAGTGCCCTTCTAGTTGAAGGGTTTTTTGTGCATGATGATAGAAATTGATTTTTAAACAGCCATATCTACATGTGTTTATGACGTCAGTCATAATTTAAAAGAAGAATGCATTCCTACATTTGATGACTTTCAAACATTTCATATTGCATATTTATTACGGCTCCTCTTTTATAGAGGAGTCATTTTGATTATAATCATAGAATGTTTCCGTTATGCTCAATATTTTTGTGGCGGGAAGCCATTAAGTGTTTATTCTCGGTTATTAGTTTTTGTCCTCGGCTTCGGTTGGGGATTTTGCTGTTTTTTGGCAGCTTAGTCCAGACTTTAATCTTGTTTAAGGTTAAATACTTCTCTTAAGTCAAAATTTATCCCAATGGCTAAGAAATAGGTTCAGAACAGCAGCTATTTCGGTAAGCTCAGATCTCTATTGAAATATATTTTGTCTTTGAGTTTCCTTTTCTATCGAGCCT
Source organism: Chryseobacterium arachidis (assembly GCF_900129245.1). Taxonomy (GTDB): domain Bacteria; phylum Bacteroidota; class Bacteroidia; order Flavobacteriales; family Weeksellaceae; genus Chryseobacterium; species Chryseobacterium arachidis. The sequence goes on along the minus strand of NZ_FQUT01000003.1, from coordinate 192,836 downwards.
GTGCTTTCTTATCTGTTCCAGGGGTCTTTTTCTTCTTTACTACAGATAATAGTAAATATTTTTCTTCCAAAGTAAAAGGTATTATTGTTTATTATTTTAGCTGTGAAATATAAAAAGTACCACAAAAACTCACTTTTTAGAGAATGATTTTATTTGTGGCACGGTGCTTGAATAACCTTTCGCAACTATTAAAAAATAAACACAAAGGGAATGCAAATATTCTCGGAGTCATCTGAGAATATTTTTTATCGAAACCACATCACAAAATAATAATTTTTTCATTTTTAAATCCCCGGCTTTGGTCGGGGATTTAGTTTTTTGCCATAAAATCAATTGTTATTGAACGGATGAAAAGATTATTTATTTTGATTTAAACAATTAAAACTCAGATTGCTGAAAAATGTTTAAATTTATTCTTAACTAAAACCAAAAACTTAAGAATATGAATTATCCAAACATTCTATTAGGCAGTCCCAAAGTTATCGCAGAAGGTGCACGTTATTTGGGAATCAATGAAATTAAAGGAAAAGCTCACAATACCACCATTATGTCATGGGCAAAGGAAGTAGGCGTACAAAATATATACACTTCTGATGAAGTTGCATGGTGCGGATTGTTTGTAGCTAAAGTTGTTCTGAAAGCAGGCTTCAAACCTGTAAAAGATCCGCTTTGGGCACTAAATTGGAAAAATTTTGGAACAAAACAAAATATTGCGATGCTTGGTGATGTTCTTGTTTTCAAGAGAGAAGGTGGCGGACACGTAGGTTTCTATGTGGCTGAAGATGATACATATTTTCATGTTTTAGGAGGCAACCAAAGCGATTCGGTAAGTATTATGCGGATTGCGAAAAACAGATGTGTAGGTATCCGCCGCTGTGATTGGAAAATCGCACAACCTCCGACTGTAAAAAGATATATTGTTGCGGCTAATGGCAAGATTTCTACTGATGAATCTTAAGTTCTCTAAAATCATTTATATGATGTAAACCTTGGATAGAAGAAAGGTTAAAAATATCAGGTTCATTTTATTTCCTGCAGATTGCACAGATTTTACAGATAAGGATTTTGATTTTTTTATAACCACGGATACACGGAATTTAAATAATCTTCCTGTTAATTCCAAATGTATCAGGATTTTAGGGTTAATCTAAAAATGTGAATAAGATAATTATCCTGAAATTAGTTAATAAAAAACCCTAAACTATTAAGAAATAGAATAGGGTTTTATCATGAGGTGCCTAGCGGATTCGAACCGCTGTAGATGGTGTTGCAGACCACTGCCTAGCCGCTCGGCCAAAGCACCTTGTTTTACCATTTTTAGGTGTGCAAATATAGCAAAATATATTAGTTAACAAAAATTTTTCAGGCAATTTGTTCCTTTAAAATGGGGATTGTTTTGTTTTTCACTGTTTATCAGACTGATAAATTTACTAAAATGAGATGTGGTTTTTAAAAACCTTTAAGCAGTAGCTTTAATGTTGCGTTGGTATCAATCACGGCAGTAATTCCTGAAGGATTCAAAAGAATATCGCCGGGCTTTATATTAAATACCTTTCCACTCATTTTTATCCCTTTGTAATATTCTTTGTTAAAAGCTTCTTCTATACTCTTCTTTGAGCTGTTTTCCAGTTCTTCTGTAGGAATTCCGTATTCTTCTTCAATCATCTTTACTATCCTTCCTTTAAACAGAAGAGTGGCAGTTTTCTGTAAAATATTCGCCGTTCTCAGATTGAATTTGGTTTTAGACAATACAATCTTCTTCTTGGTTTCGTCGTACACCGGTATTCCTGAAATAAATGCTTTTCCGTTGACGTAACCTTCCGTTTCTGCTTCAATCATTACTTTATCGTCAACACCATATACTTTGATATCTTTAATCGTAACCGTTGAACCGCGTACGTCATAGCTCTTGTTTAAAAACATATTCCGGGCAATAGCTGTTGCTTCTGTAAAAGGAATATTGGCAGTAGTCTGAAGCGAAAACTGATTGTCTAAAACCGGAACAAAGTTGAAATTTGAGGCCGATTTAATCAAAGGTGAAGAAACCGGCTTATTTCCTGTAAATGTCTCAGAAAAAACATTAATTCCTATTCCTGTATCAATCTGGTTAGCGTAAAATTTAAGCGGAGTAATATTTACATTAATCGGCGTTACTTTCAACCAGGTATTGTATTCTTCGGAAATATTGAATGGGTTTGAAAATACATTCCAGGCAGCCACGGCATACTGCTGAAAGTTCAGTTGGGTTGCCATTTGCTGGTCGATTGTTTTGCAGAATTTTTCCTGTTGTTCAATCAGGCTTTTTTTCACCAAAGAAGTGATCGGGATCTGAATTCTCCCGTAATCCAAAACAGGTTTTGTTACCCACCTGAAGCCATTAGGCTTTGTATTGGTAGTGATCGTCCAGTTATTTTGAAAGGTTAAGGCTGTATTGAATGACATTACCGTTTCAAAAGTCGTATTTTGATAGCTGTAGACGCCAAGTGTTCCGATGCCTTTTTCTGCCCAGATTTTCAAAGGAACCTCAATTAAAAGGTTCTGGTTGGTGCCTCCGACAAGACGGATAGGGCGTGTTTTCCAGACTTTTACTTTAAACTGATCATTGTTGTTGTCGGTATAAGAGTCATCCTGATAAATGAGCTCTTTCACCGATGCATTGATCATGTTGCTGATCTCCGAAAGCGGAATCGTCACAGGCATGGTAATGCTGGACTTTAACTTCGGAAAATTATAATGAGCTGCCTGATTTTCGACATTCGTTTGTCCGAAAATAGTAATGGCTGCGAAAAGAAATAATATTTTAATGACTTTCAATTGTGTAATTTTTAAAGAACGAAATTAAGAAATAATTTAATTTCCGGGTTTAAAACTTTTTTCCAGCTCAATGCTTGCGCCTTTCATTTCGCCCTGCATCGGGGGTGCTGTTTTGGTGATTTTCAGTTTAATATAATCTACCTGCGAGAATTTTTTATGAATTTTAGAAATGATTCTTCCCGCAACATGTTCTAATAATTTGGATTTAATTTTCATTTCATGATGAATGATTTCATTAATATCGGCATAGCTGATGGTATCATTTAGATCATCAGATTCTGCGGCTTTCCACAAGTCGGTATGGATTTCAAGATTTAAAATATAATAGGTTCCGATAGTATTTTCCTCTGGAAGAACTCCGTGGTAGGCGTATATTTTTACGTCCTCAAGAAATATTTTGCTCATACTTTTTTTTATTAAACAAAATTCGTTTTAATTCTGCAGATTCAAAATATATTTTTCTGCTTTTTTCTTTTTTGTTTCTGATGCTATCCGGCAACACTTTTCACAAATTTATTTGAGTTGATTTAAACAACTTTTTGTGTTAATTGGTTCAAATATTTTTCCTGTTTGTGGTGAAAAATTACATTTTAGAGTGTGTAATGAAATGTTATAATATTGATTAATTGATATTTAACATAATATAAAATTTATCAAAATTTGGTGATTTATTATTGTTTTTTATTACTTTTAAAAAGTTAACTAAAAATAAATACTATGAAAAATCTTAAAAAATTAAAAAGAGAAAATTTGAGATCTATCAATGGAGGTGCAGGAGATGAGTGCTCAGTAGATCTTGATTGCGGACCAGCTGGGTGCGCCTGGTGTACAGATTTGAAAGGACGTAAAGTATGTCTTGTTTCTGCAAGTTATCCACTATGTCCAGATATAAATCCTTTCTAAAAATGATTCACAGATTTATTAACCAAATCAAAATTAAATCATGAAAAATCTAAAGAAATTGAACAGACAAGATTTAAAAGTGATTAGTGGAGGTACAACTGATCAATGCCAGGTTGATGCAGATTGTGGTGCTGTAGGATGTGCTGTATGTGTAACAATAAGAGGAGCGTTTAAAACTTGTATGTTTGTTATCGATCCACAGTTTTGTTAATAATTAATGAAGGTTAAATCGCTATGAAAAAATTAACAAGATCAAAATTAAAAGCCATTAAAGGTTCATTAAGTTGTGCAGGTTGTCCGATTCGGAATAATTACGGACCGGGTTCTGAATATTCGAATACCTGTGAACAGTATTTTGCATTATCTCAAAATTGTCAGATGTGCGTAGATGTGAGCGCATACTGTTTTGAAAATTAAATTGAAAAAGAAAAAAGCACTGCCAAAAACAGTGCTTTACTTTTATTTTATACTTTTCGAAAGATCAAGCATCGCCTCGATCGGCTTTAAAGCTTTTAATCTTAATTCTTCGTCGATTAAAATCTCAGGAAGCTCGTATTTCATGCACAAATACAGTTTTTCCATTGTATTACGTTTCATGTAGAAACATTCTGAACAGTTGCAGCTTTCGTCGAAAACCAAAGCTGGAATCAATTCTTTGTGAGGAGCACGTTTTCTCATTTCATGAAGAATTCCTTCTTCGGTTGCAATGATGAATTTTTGACAATCGTCCTGTTCAACATAGTTCAAAAGGGCAGAAGTAGAGCCGATAAAGTGAGCGAGTTTCAAAACAGCTTCCTCACTTTCCGGGTGCGCAATTAATTTTGCATCCGGATTGTCTGCTAATTGTTTTGCAATTCTTTCCATTGAAAATGCTTCGTGTACAATGCAGCTTCCGTCCCAAAGAATCATATCGCGACCTGTTTTCTGAGACAAATATCTTCCCAGGTTTTTGTCCGGAGCGAAAATAATCGGTCTGTCTTTCGGAAGAGCCTCAATCACTGTTTCAGCATTTGAGCTTGTTACGATAATATCACTTTCTGCCTTTGTTTCAGCATTACAGTTAATATACGTTGCGATCAAAGCATTCGGATGCTGCTCGCGCATTTTTCTTAACCCTTCCCCCGAGCAGCCGTCTGCCAAAGAGCATCCCGCCATCGTGTCGGGAAGAACTACTTTCTTGGTCGGGTTCAGAATTTTCGCAGCTTCCGCCATGAAATGTACCCCGCAGAATACAATCATATCAGCATTGGTATCTTTTGCCTGTCTCGCCAATTGTAGAGAATCTCCCAGAAAATCAGCAATATCCTGGATTTCTCCAGGTTGATAATAATGCGCTAAAATAACCGCATTTTTTTCTTCTTTCAATTTAAGAATAGCCTGTACAAGCTCTTCTCCTTGAGGAATCGCTATATCTTTTATATCCAAAAATCCTCTTACCGGAATTGCAGATTTAGCTTTTTCTAATGTTTCGGTACTCATATCAACCTCAATGTTTTATAATCAGAAATTAGATGTTAGAAATTAGAAATTAGAATTTTGACGTTATTATTAAACCTCAAACTTCCATCATCCATCTTCCGGCCAATTAATTCCCAATAAAATTTTTTATTAAACTTTCTATTTCTTCTTTTGCTATATCTAAATCGGAATTAATCACGATTTTATCAAATTCTTTCGCATAAGACATTTCTTCTTCTGCTTTTTCTACACGTGTTTTGATAGTTTCTGCATCATCCGTGTTTCTTGAAATCAATCTTCGTTCCAACTCTTCAATGGATGGCGGTTCTATAAAAATGGACAATGCTTTTTCACCAAAATATTTTTTCAGGGAAATTCCGCCTTTTACATCTACATCAAAAATCACTACTTTTCCCTGATTCCAGATTTTCTCCACTTCAGATTTTAATGTTCCGTAATATTTATCCGTATACACCTCCTCAAATTCCACAAAAGCATCTTCCGCAATTTTCTGCCTGAATTCATCAGGACTTAAAAAATGATAATCCACCGCATGCACTTCGCTTCCTCTCGGCTGTCTCGTGGTACAAGAAATCGAGAACTGCAATTCATTAAAAACCTCCAAAGAATGTTTTACTAACGTCGTTTTTCCACTTCCGGACGGCGCTGAAAATATGATAACTTTCTTCATTTTTTTAGTTATGAATTATGAGTTATAAACGATGAATTATTAAAATCATACAAAAAGCCACTCATAACTCATTGTTAATAACTTATAATTTTTACAAAACGTTTAACGTCTGTTCTTTAATTTTTTCCAGATCATCTTTCATCATCACCACCAGTTTCTGGATCTGTGCATGATTGGCTTTTGAACCTAAAGTATTGATTTCACGACCGATTTCCTGAGAAATAAACCCAAGTTTTTTCCCGTTGAAATCTTCGTTATCCATTACCTCTTTGTAATATTTCAAATGTTGTGTGAGTCTCACTTTTTCCTCAGAAATATCCAATTTCTCTGTGAAATAAGCCATTTCCTGATAAAAACGGGTTTCATCTACATTTTCAAATTCCTTCAGAGATTTTTGGTAACGTTCTCTTACCGCAACAATTCTTTCTTCTTCGAAAGGAACTACTTCATTCAGATATTTATCAATATTCTGGATGTTTCTTTCAAGTTCTTCATGCAAAATTTTACCTTCTGTCTTCCTGAATTCAAGAAAACGGTCAACAGCATTGTGTACAATTCCGGCCAAAGTTTCCCATTCACCTTCGCAGATTTCGTCGGGTCTTGAAGTAATGGCATCAGGAAGTCTTACTGCCATTTTCAGATATTCGAAATCGGGTCCGTCGGAAGCAACTTCACGAAGCTGATTGATGTAAGAATCGATTAAACCTTTATTGATTTTCACATCATTCGTTTCCTCAAGATTTTCTATATTGATGTAGCAGTCTACTTTCCCACGAATGAGTCTATCATTAAGAATTTTTCTGATCTCAAATTCTTTTTCTTTATAACGTAAAGGAATTTTAATATTTAAATCGAAACTTTTGCTGTTCAGAGATTTAATATCTATGGTAATCTTTTTCCCTTCAAAAACTCCTTCGGCTCTACCAAAGCCGGTCATTGATAAAATCATAGTTTTTTATTGTCGTACAAAGATAATCATTTAAGTCTATAGTTTGGCTAATGTTGTATGGCTGGAAGTTTGGATGTGGGAAGCGGGAAGATTGTCATGTGTGTAAATGAACACCAATTTTAACTTCCATCTTCAGGCTTCCATCTTCCATCCAATTAATATAAACTCCTTTTCGTAAATTAGCAGCGTGAAAAAGAAAAACTTAATTTCTGTTGTAGGACCCACCGGAATTGGAAAAACAAGACTGGCAATAGACTTAGCTAAACATTTCAACACGGAAATTATTTCCTGTGATTCCCGCCAGTTTTTTAAGGAGATGAAAATCGGAACTGCGTCACCTTCAGAAGAGGAGTTGGCAGAAGCACCTCATCATTTTATTGGAAATCTTTCGGTTGAAGAATATTATTCTATCGGGCAATATGAAGAAGATGCTTTAAAAAAACTTAATGAACTTTTTGAAAATCACGATACCGTTATTTTGGTTGGCGGAAGTATGATGTATGAAAAAGCGGTGATTGAAGGTTTAAATGATTTACCGGAAGCCGATGAAGACAATCAGAAAAAATTAAATGAAATTTTCGAAAACGAAGGAATTGATAAACTTCAGGAAATTCTGAAAGAACTCGATCCTGAATATTTTTCTGTGGTTGATTTTCATAACCACAGAAGGCTTTTACGGGCAATTGATGTAATCTGGCAAACAAATCAAAAATATTCTGAATTAATTGCTGTTTCTCAAGACTCAAGAGATTTTAATACGATCCGAATTGGAATTGAAGCGCCTAGAGAAGAATTGTACGACAGAATTAATAGGAGAGTGGATATGATGATGGAAAAAGGCTTGTTGGAAGAAGCTAAAAGTTTAGAAAAATTTAAACATTTGACCGCTTTGAATACCGTTGGCTATGCTGAATTATTCAAATATTTTGATGGTGAATGGGATTTGGATGTTGCCGTTTCTGAAATCAAGAAAAACAGCCGGAGATATGCAAAACGCCAATTGACCTGGTATCGGAAAGCGAATGATATTCATTATTTGACTTTGGGATATTCGGAGGAGGATTTTGATGGGTTGATTGGGTATATCCATCAAAAGATTTTAAATTAGAATAATAAAGCGAAGCTTATGAAAATAGAGCGAACATTATTCTGGTTTAGAGATGGACACGAAAAGCTATTACATCTTAATGAATATTTTTATGGGCTCAGTGTTTTGTTGAACAATTTGTTGAACGACAAATACGAAGGTAAAAGAATTCAGTTTATTAATATTGATTTTTTTACGGATAAAACCTATGAAATTTTTCCAGCTATAGAGAAGGAAAAACTTTCTTTTTTTAGTCAGGATTTGAGATATAACGGTTTCTTTGATGAGGAAGATTTATATAAAATGGTTTCTTCCGAAAAGAAAAAATATATTTGGGAAAAAGCATATAAATACTTAATAGATGCCGCTGAGATTTCCAGTAATTTACACTTGCAAGAAGCTGTAAAATATGCGTATTTAGAAGGGTTAAAGAGAGATTTGGTTGCCGATTACATAACGAAATCCATTGATTTTGAAAGAGAAGGTGAAAATTATGTAGCTTCGGTGTGGATCAGCTTTCAGGAAGACAAAATGTATTCAAAATTCACTTTAGAAAAAGATGATCATATAATTTTTGAGAAGAATATCGCAGAAACAAAAAGCGGAACAGAATTTTTTCTTGAAATTTATAAAAAAATAACTGTAGATAAAGATTTTATAACAATTTATGGTCCGAAAGATGTGGATCATCTGCCTTTGAAAATTTCCTTTAGTGAAATGTTTACTGTCTAGATCAGTTAAGTTTTTTAATTTATAGATTCTTCACTCCCATTTCATTTCGTTCAGAATGACAATGCAAATGGTTAAAAAGTTTAGTTTAAACAAAAAAATGCGATCCCGAAAGACCGCATTCCATTAACAATATAATTTTAATTTACTACTTCCAACCGCCTCCTAACGCTCGGTATAAGTCTACAATACTGCTCAATCTCTGTCTTTTTACGGATGCCAGATTAAGTTCTGCCTGTAGAGAATTTCCCTGAGCTGTTATTACTTCTAAATAGTTTGCCATTCCGCCTTTGTAAAGCATTTCGGCACTTTTAATTCCATTTTTTAAGGTTGCAACTTGTTCGGTTGCTTTTTGTTCTTGAACTTTTAGACTTTCATTAGAAACCAAAGCGTCAGAAACTTCACCCACTGCATTCAAAACAGATTGACGGAACGCCAAAACGTTTTTCTCTCTTTGAATTTTAGCAACATTAAGATCCGTTTTCAATTGTCTTTTCTGGAAGATAGGTTGAGTCAATCCTCCTAAAACAGAACCGAACAATGAAGCCGGAATCTGAAACCAGTTATCAATTTTAAATGAATTTACCCCTCCGTTCGCTGTGATTTTCAATGAAGGATACATATTTGCCTGAGCAATTCCTACCACTGAATTCGATTCCAATAAAACCAATTCCTGTTGACGAACATCCGGACGACGACTCACCATCGCTGCAGGAAGTCCCGCAGAAATATCCTGTGGTAAAGATGTTTCAGACATTTCAATGGTTCTGCTGATTTTCCCCGGATTTTCTCCGATCAAAATACTCAATGCATTTTCCTGGATCGCAATATTTTGTTCCAGTTGAGTAATCAACAATTCCGTAGACTGCTTTTGAGCGGTCGCCTGCTGTACTCCCAAAGATGTTGTGTCACCGCTTTTCCATAATTTTTCTGTTAAAGAAAGTGTGTTTGTGCTTAATTCTAAATTGGAGTTGGCGATCTGCAATTGTTTGTCAAGCATCAACAAATTGTAATATCCTTGAGCAATCGCTGCAACAACCTGTGTCTGAATCGCTTTTGTCGCTTCATAAGTTTGCAGATACTGCATTTTTGAAACTTCCTGCTGATTTTTAATTTTACCCCAAATATCGGCTTCCCAAGACAAATTAAACGCTGCATTGTAATCTTCTACATAGCTTTTTCCTAAAAACAGGTTCAGGCTTTGTCCGTTCATACTGTTTTTTGAAGGCTTTGAAATCTGTGCAGTCACTCCAAAACCAACATCGGGATATTGAAGATATTTTGCTTGTTTTAGTTTTTCCTGTGATGAAGCAACTTGTTTTAAAGCAATCTGTAAATCGTAGTTGTTTTTAATTCCTTTTTCAATCAATGTTTGTAACATCGGATCGTTGAAAAATTGTTTCCATTCCAAGTTCGCAACGCTTGCTGTATCAGCGGTTGCTGTATATTTAAACGTTTCGGGAAGATCAACTTCAGGTTCACTTAATGCCAGTTTGGGCACACAGGAAACCGAACCTATAGCGATTCCAAAAGCGATGATTATATTTTTTACTCTTTTCATAATTTAATTTTTAATTGAATACAAAACTTTGAGAGGTTTTGTTTGGGCAAAGTTGTCTTTAGTAGGAGAAAATGCTTTGCTTTTTATATGATATAGTTTGAATAGTTTGCTTCTCTATTTTTTTAATTTGAACCATTAAGAACATTTAAGAAGTTAAGTTTTAATTAAGAAATATACTGAAAACGAAGCTTCACTTAATATCCTAAACTTCTTAATGGTTTAAATTTTTAAGTCAAATCTCTCAAAGTTTGTTATTCATTTTTATTAATGAGCCGCAGCTAAAAGTTCTTCTTCTAATTTTTGTCTTTGAAGTCTTTTCTTTTTTCTGCTTGGCATTTTTTCATGTAAATACTGGAAGATTACGAACATTACCGGGATAATGAAAATTCCGAATACAACTCCTGTCAACATTCCGCCAACAGTACTGAATCCGATGGAGTGGTTTCCTTTTGCAGAAGCTCCCTGCGTAAATACAAGCGGTAGCATACCGACAATAAACGCAAATGATGTCATCAAGATAGGTCTCAAACGTAATCTTGAAGCCTGAAGCGCAGATTCCAATAATGATCTTCCCGCATTTCTTCTTTGTACGGCAAATTCTACAATCAGAATCGCGTTTTTCGCTAACAATCCGACGAGCATGATTAATCCAACCTGAACATAAATATTATTATCAATTCCAGCCAGTCCTGTGAAAGCAAATACTCCGAAAATACCTGTTGGAATCGTTAAAATAACCGCAAACGGAAGAATGTAACTTTCATATTGAGCCGCCAACAGGAAGTACACAAACAAAATACTTAAAGCAAAAATAAATGCTGTCTGTCCGCTTGTTTTGATCTCTTCACGAGTAATCCCCGTCCATTCGTATCCGAAACCTCTCGGTAATGATTTTTCTGCAACTTCTTCAACCGCTTTAATTGCGTCTCCGGTACTGTAACCAGGTTTTGGTGTTCCGTTGATCGTCACGGCGTTGAATAGGTTGTTTCTTGTCACTGTTTCAGGGCCGAAAGCTCTTTTTAATGTTACTAATGTTTTTACAGGAACCATTTCACCTGATTTATTTTTAACATAAATTCCTTCCAAAGAATTCGCATCTGTTCTGTACGGAATATCTGCCTGAGCCATTACTCTGTAGTATTTTCCGAATCTGTTGAAATCTGAAACGAAGCTACTTCCGTAATAAATCTGCATCGTCTGCATCAATTCTGTGATGGAAACTCCAAGCTGGTTTGCTTTATCATTATCAACTTCAATCGTAAATTGCGGGTTTCCGGCTGCATACGTTGTGAAAGCAAATGCAATTTCCGGACGTTTCATCAATTCCCCAATGAAGGCCTGCGTTGTTGTTCCTAAATTTTCTAATGAACCGTTTGTTTTATCCTGAAGCATAAATTCGAAACCGGAAACGTTACCAAATCCCTGAACTGTCGGGAAGTTGAAGAAGAATGCACTCGCATCTTTCACTTGGGATACTTTACCTGTCAATCCTGCTGCAATCTGATCCGGATCGGTGATTTCGCCACGTTGCTCATGATCTTTTAATTTAATGAAACCTGCAGAATATGGAGACGCATTCGCATTACTGATGAAGTTCAAACCGTCTGCAACCCAAAGGTGATTTTTAGCTTTTTCACCGTTGATGATTTTATCAATTTGTTCAGTTGCTCTGTGTGTTCTGTCCAATGAACTTCCCGGAGGAGTGTTCACCGCATATAAAATAAACCCCTGGTCTTCCGTAGGAATAAATCCTGATGGTGCTTTTTTAATTAAGAAAACACTTGCTGCGGTAATTAATACTAATCCACCGACTGCAACCCATTTATTTTTAATTAAAAATTTAAGACTATAGATATATTTTTTAGTCATGTTATTAAAACTTGCATTGAAAGCATTGAAAAATCTTGCCCCAAAACCAGTTTTTTTACCATGTTCTCCGTGTTCACCCTGAGGATCATTCAAGAACATTGCACATAAAGCCGGACTTAATGTTAATGCATTAATCGCAGAAATCATGATCGCAATCGCCAATGTAAAGGCAAACTGTCTGTAGAAAACTCCTGCAGGACCTTGCATGAAACCTACCGGAATAAACACAGCGCACATCACCAATGTAATGGAAATAATCGCACCGGAAATTTCGCTCATCGAACTCATGGTCGCGTGTTCAACAGGCATGCCTGTATGTTCCATTTTGGAGTGAACGGCTTCTACCACAACGATCGCGTCATCCACCACAATACCGATGGCGAGTACCAAAGCAAACAATGTCAACATGTTGATACTGAAGCCGAATAACTGAAGGAAAAAGAAGGTACCGATAATCGCCACCGGAACTGCAATGGCCGGAATTAATGTAGATCTGAAATCCTGAAGGAAAATATATACTACAATAAATACCAGGATAAATGCAATCACTAATGTTTCAACAACCTGATGAATTGAAGCATCCAAAAAGTCTTTGGAATTGTACATGATGATGGGTTCAACTCCTTTTGGAAGGGTAGTTTTAAACTGATCAACCTGTTTTTCAATTTCAGTCAAAATTTCGTTGGCATTAGATCCTGCCGTCTGCATAATTGCAAAACCAGAAACCGGTTTGCCATCCACTCTGTTAGCTGCTGTATATGTATAGGAACCGAATTCCACTCTTGCCACGTCTTTCAGTCTAAGGAAAGAACCATCGCTGTTAGCTTTGATAGCAATATTTTCGTAGTCTTCGTTCTTGTTTAATTTACCTTTATACTTTAAAATATATTCGTAAGTTTCTTTGCTTCCCTGTCCCAGACGTCCCGGAGCAGCCTCTAAGTTGTGATCTTTTACGGCATTTAAAACTTCCTGTGGGGAAAGTCCGTTGGCTGCTAATCTGTCCGGTTTCAGCCAAAGTCTCATTGAATAATCTCTCGTTCCGAAAACCTGCGCCTGAGCAACCCCGGGGATACGCTGGATCTGTGGAATGATGTTGATTTTCAAATAATTTTGTAAGAAAAGTTCGTCGTATTGTTTAGGATCATCACTTGTTAGTCCCATGAACATAATCATACTGTTCTGAACTTTCTGCGTTGAAATTCCCGCCTGTACAACCTCCTGCGGAAGCTGGCTCATCGCTTTCGATACACGGTTCTGAACGTTTACGGCAGCATTGTCAGGATCAGATCCTTGTTTGAAAAATACGCTCAGCGTCATGGTACCGTCATTACTTGAGTTGGAAGTCATGTACGTCATGTTTTCCACTCCGTTCACCGCTTCTTCGATCGGGGTTGCAACCGAACGGGCTACAACTTCCGCATTCGCACCCGGATAGAAAGCTGTCACCTGAACGCTCGGTGGCGCAATATCCGGAAAGAGGGCGATGGGTAAATTAAAGAGGGACAATGCCCCCAATAATAAAAGTATTATGGAGATGACCGTTGAAAGTACCGGTCTTTCTATAAATTGTTTTAACATAAGAAGTTTATTTTTTAATGTTGTTTAAACTATGTTCTTACCACAAAAGGCACAAAAGCTTTTAAACATATTAGTCACATTAAGTTTTAATTAATGTTTTAAAAAGAACACATTAGGTTTGAAAATCTTCGATTTTCGTTTTTGTGAACTTTAAAATATTAGCATTTTAACTTTTTAAAACAGAGAAAAAGCTTTTGTGACTTTTGTGGTGAAAAAAAGAAAAGTTTAAACAGTTCTGATAAAGGAGTTTACAAAGGTTTTGCTTTCAACAAACTATCAGAAGAAATAGCTTTTGGCTGAATAGCAACCCCGTCTTTCAATGCACCGATTCCTGTGAATACGATTTTATCTCCTACAGAAAGCCCTTCAGAAATAAAGTAATAACTATCTGTTTTTCCTGAGATTTTTATAGGTTTTCCGGTTACTTTTTTATCCTTTCCAACGACATAAACGTAAGTTTTATCCTGAATTTCGAAAGTAGATTCCTGTGGAATGACCAATGTTTTATCGAATAACTGAGGCATACGAACTCTACCCGTATTTCCTGTTCTCAGAACTCCGTTTGCATTTGGGAATACCGCGCGAACACTGATTGCTCCTGTAGTTTTGTCGAATTGCCCGTCAACAATACTCATTTTCCCTTTTTCAGGATACGTGCTGTTGTCTGCAATAACCAAATCTACCATTGGCATATTTTTCAGTTTTTCATTCAAAGTTGCTCCCGGATATTTATTTTGGAAAGCAATGAAATCCAATTCACTTAAAGAAAAGTAGGCGTAAATTTCGCTGATATCAGATAATAAAGTCAATGGACTAGGATCGGTTCTTGAAATCAAGCTTCCTTTTTTGTAAGGAATTCTTCCGATATATCCGCTTACAGGAGCTGTAATGGTTGTAAATCCTACATTTATTTTTGCGCTTCCTACTGATGCTTTTGCCTGTGAGGCGGCTGCCACTGCGGCTGCGTAATTTGCTTTTGCAGTTCTCAACTGTACGTCTGAAACTACTTTGGCAGCAACAAGAGGCTCTAATCTGTCTACCTCAACTTTTGCTTTTTGAATGTTGGCGTTGGCAACTTGTAAATTGGCACTTGCCATATTCATTTGTTCGCCGTAACTTCTTGAATCTATTTTAAATAAAGGCTGTCCCGCTCTTACATAAGCGCCTTCTTCTACATAAATTTTATCTAAATATCCATCCACCTGAGATCTGATTTCTACATTGTTTTTTCCTTCCAAAGCTGTCGGGAATTCTTGATAAACAGTAGCAGGAGAGGTAATTACGGTATAAACTGGCAACTCTGGAGCAGGTGGAGCAGCGTTTGATCCTTCTGCTGCTTTTGTGCAATTTTGTAAAAGGATAATACTTGCGATAAGTACGATGATCCTCGTTTTTCCAAATATTTTCATTTTGAGTTTAAATTTTTAATGAAGTGTTAAATTAAATAATGTTGTTTGTTAATTTTAATTCCGTTATATTTCCTAACAGTGTTAATGATTTAGTCAAAAAAAATTTCAGAATTCTTAATACTCGATTTTAGATCGGTGTTTTCATAATTGAAACTTGTTTTAATGTTGGTTTAAGTATAATTAGGATGACGTGCAAATTGTGTTATTTTTACTAACAGTGTTAATTGTTTCGGTAAAAAAATAATTTTTACGATTAATTTTCTAATCTTATATAAGATGGTTTTTAATTTAAATTTTGTTTTAAATGATTAATTTACATTAATTCAGTGTTAATATTCCTAACGGTGTTGATTTTTAATTCAAAAAAAAATTCTACAAAGACTTAATGAAAGCTGAAACAGTTTCGTCTAAAGTAGTCTTGTTCATTGTAGAAGGAATATCGTCGTTACGCATCATCATAATCGAAATCAAACCGTGCACCGCCGAAAATAAGGCATGTGATGAATGGCAGGCATTCTCAGGATTCGATCCTTTTTTCTTAATAATTTCATACGTGCAATCATAAAGCATGTCCTGAAACGACGAAAATTCTTCTTTCATCATTCCTTTTCCGCTACATTGCATTCCCAATCCGAACATCAGTTGGTAATACTCTTTGTTTTTAAATGCAAACTTCCAGTAGGCATCCACAATAGCTTTCAACTGGTCTTCCGGATTGTCGTGTTCTCTCTGAGCTTTCAACAATTCGATATGTAAACAATGGAAACCATTCAACGAGATTTCGTATAAAATAGCTTCTTTGTTTTCAAAGTGATCGTAAACCACCGGTGCACTGTATTCAATGGCATCGGCAATTTTTCTCATGGAAAGTGAAGCCCACCCTTCGGTTTTTGCCAAAGAGAAAGCCGCGTCCAGAATACTGGTGCGTATATTTTCTTTTTCTCTTTGTCGACGTTCATGTAGACCCATGATTTTTTAATTACTAACAGTGTTAGCAAAACTACAAACTTTTTAATATAATTTCCAAACAAATTTCAGAGTTTAACTTTTAACGGAAGATTTTTAAAGAATATGAAATTTGGCTGGATGCTGGAAGAATGGGAGCTACAACAGATTTTAGATTTTGAATTTTGAATTATTGTAAAAATTAATGAAGTTTATAGCCAAGCTCAATGAATAACTTTCATCCTTTCCGTATCCATCTTCTTTACAGAAATAATCAGGAAAATCTTATCTTTGTGGTTAAAATAAAAAAGTTATGAATACTCCCTCCAATATGATTGATTTGGGTACAAAGGCACCTTTTTTTGAGCTTCCGAACCCTTCAAAAAGTAACGAAATCCAATCGTTGGATGATTTGAAAGGAGAAAAAGGGACGTTGGTTATATTTATGTGCAACCATTGTCCGTTTGTTCTTCATGTCATTGATAAGTTAAACGAATTATATGAAGATTATAATGAAAGAGGGATTGAATTTATTGCTATAAATTCAAATGACGTAGAAAAATATCCTGCAGATTCTCCGGAAAAAATGATCGAATTCCAGATCGAAAGAAAATTCGATTTTCCTTATTTATATGATGAAAGCCAAGCCATCGCAAAAGCATACGATGCAGCTTGTACACCGGATTTCTTCTTCTTTGATGAGAAATTAGACCTTATCTACAGAGGCCAAATGGATGATTCAAGACCGGGAAATAATAAGGATGTCACGGGTGAAGATTTAATTATTGCTTTTGAAAATCTTTTGTTGGGTGAGCCACAGGAAGAAATTCAGAGACCAAGCATGGGTTGCAATATCAAATGGAAGTAAATTTTGATTGATGGTTGCCGGTTATCGGTAGATGGTTCTACAACTTAACTATATAATATATAAAGCTGTTCTTTGGGACGGCTTTTTTTGTTTTATCGCACAGATTTGGAAGATGGCGCAGATTTTTATACGCAATCATCTGCGAAATCTGTGTGATCTGCGGAAAGTTTTAAACGCAAAGATTTATACAATTTTTATGTTTGATTTTAAGTAAAGCAAAGGCAAATAAATTTGCTTCGAGAAGCGAACGTCTAACTTCATCAAATCAACTTGTTGATTCAATCTTTGCTCCTTAAAATATATGTGTAAAAAATAAATCTTTGCGTTAAAAAAAATTGCGCTATCTGCTAAATCTGCGAGAGGTTTAAAATAAAATGTATTAAAAGAACCACTATATTTAGTATCGAAACATTTCAAAAACACCTTAAAAACTAGCTTTAATCTTCACCTCATTTTCCACCTTCAAATCCACATTTACTTTATTGTGTGCAAAATTCTTCATAAACTCCGAAGGAGTTTTCTCCGTATACTTTTTAAACATTCTATTAAAATATGTCACGTTATTAAAACCACAGCTATAACTGCATTCCGAGATGCTTTTGTCCTGCGCCATCAACAGACAAGCCTTATTAATTCGGTATCGGTTTACAAATTCTGTAAAGGTAATCTGCGTCGCTTTTTTAAAAAAATTACAGAAAGCAGGCAATGTAAGATTTGCCAGTTTTGCGACATCTTCAATATGAATTTCTTTATCATAATTGTGTTCAACGTAGGTGAAAATATTTTCCAACCTGGTTTTATTTTTGGAAATGATAGTATAGGGCATAATTTCATTATTCAAAAGCTCGTAATCTTTCGATTTTGAAAGCTCAAAAAGAATTTCCAACAGCAGTAAATATCTTTTGTATCCTTCAGATTCCAGCATCAGTCTGAGTTTAGGAATCATTGCCCTATTAATTTTTCTGTGAAATTTAATGCCGTATTTCGATAGTTCCAATAAATCTTTTATCGATCTGGCTTCCACTTCCTGTTGCGGAAACTGCAGAATTTCTTCTTTGAATTGAAGAACAATTTCCTCATGCGGATCAATAGAATTCAATCCAAATCCTGAATGCGGAATGTTGGAGCCGATTAATACCAGATCACCGTTCGTATAATTGCTTTTATGATAGCCGACGTGTCGCGTTCCGCTCCCGGAAATCACGCACACAAGCTCAATTTCGGGATGATAATGATATTCCCACTTAAATTCAGAAATGGGAGAGTTGTTATGGATGGTGCGAAAAGAGCTCTTTTCATCGGGAATTACCCTTTCAAAAGTGACTTTCATTTAGTTAATCATTATTTGTTTCCTAAAATAATAATTATATTAATATAGTTCAAATATTTGTTTATCATGTTAAATTAACGTTAAGCCAAATGCATATATCTTAGCCAACAAGAAATTATATGAATGAAAAATTTCAACATTAAGGCAGTTTTATTTTTAAATTATTTCGTTTTTGCGATTCTTCTGAATTCTGTAGGAACAGTCATTTTACAGATGCAGCAGAACTTTGGGATCTCAAAATCTTCAGCGAGCGTGCTGGAAGGTTTCAAAGACCTGCCAATTGCAATCTGTTCATTCATTCTGGCTTCATTTTTACCGAAGATCGGTATTAAAAATTCGATGTTGATCGCATTGCTTTTGGTAAGCGGTATGTGTTTTGTGATGCCATTTGCCAACGACTTCTGGTTTTTCAAGCTACTGTTTACGATTGTTGGGATTTCTTTTGCTTTAATTAAAATTTCCGTTTTCACTTCTATCGGACTGGTAACGGAGACAGATAAAGAACATTCGAGTTTTATGGGTTATCTGGAAGGTTTTTTTATGATTGGCGTATTAATGGGAAATGTTTTATTCAGCTTATTCATAGACGACCAAAATCCGAGATCAACCCATTGGCTGAATGTGTACTGGGTTTTGGGTGGAATTTCAACACTGTCTTTTTTGTTTTTATTCTTCACAAAATTAGACGAACACGAAGCAAAAAGCGAGAAAACAGATTTGCTGGGAGATCTTAAAAACAGCGTAAGCTTATTCAGTTATAAAAAAGTGTTATTCTTTTTACTGTGCGCTTTCCTTTTTGTTTTGGTGGAACAGAGCTTTCAGACCTGGACACCGACTTTTTACAAAGAAATTTTGAAAGTTCCTACTTCGATGAGCATTCAGGCGGGAGCGGTTTTGGCGGGAGCTTTTGCTTTAGGAAGATTTCTTTCAGGCTTTTTCTCTAAAAAATTCAGCTGGATTTACGTGGTTTCGTTTTGTGTGGTAGGTTTTGCAATAAGTATTTTACTGGTTTTACCTTTAACTCATAACATTAACATTGACACAAACACAACTTGGCTAAACGCTCCATTGGTTGTTTATTTATTTCCTTTGATGGGCGGTTTGCTGGCTCCGATTTATCCGAGTATCAATTCGGTAATCTTAGCATCAATTCCGAAATATTTACACAGTGCAATGTCCGGTTTAATCGTGGTTTTTTCTGCAATCGGAGGAACGATCGGTTCGATTATTACAGGTTTTGTGTTTCAGGAATTCAGTGGACAGCAGGCGTTTTACCTTTCATTGATTCCACTTTCTCTGTTGATTATTTCGGCAATTTTCATGAGTAAATTAAAAATAAATCCTAAAAAATAAAAATGAACAAGCAGCTATATATAAATGAAATTCAGGCTCTTTTTGATGATGTGCAAAGATCAAAGGTCTTTGAAGATCAGAAGATGATGACCGATGCGGTTCCGTTGTTTCCGATTGAAGAAATTAATGCAAAGTATGAAGCGGAAAAGCAATCTGAAAATTTTAATTTGAAGGAATTTGTGATGTCGAATTTCGATTTTTTAGGAGCTAAAATTTCTATTCAGAGAGAAGATCATCTGCCAATTGAAGAACACATCGAAAAATTATGGGATGAACTGACAAGAACTGCTTACGAAGAAAAAGGAACATTGCTGAAACTTCCAAAACCTTACGTTGTTCCCGGAGGTCGTTTTAATGAATTTTTCTATTGGGACAGCTATTATATCATGCTTGGTTTACAGGTTTCGGGAAGAATAGAAATGATGGAAAATATTATTGAAAATTGTTCTTATTTGATTCAGAACGTAGGATTTGTGCCAAATGCAAGCAGAACTCATTTTTTAAGCCGTTCTCAGCCACCTTATTTTTCACTGATGCTGGATCTGCTTTTTGAAACAACGAAAGACGAAACTCTTTATATCAAATATCACGATACTTTAGAAAAAGAGCATGCTTTCTGGATGAACGGAGCTGAAAAACTGGAAAACGGCTCGGCTGTGAAAAGAGTGGTAAAAACGATTCATGGAGATATTTTGAATAGATATTACGATGCTGAAAACGAACCTCGCCCTGAAAGTTATTTGATTGATATTGAAGACAGTGAAAATGCCGGGGAAGAATTTTACAGAAACATCAGAAGTGCCTGCGAATCGGGTTGGGATTTTTCCAGCAGATGGTTTGCAGACGGAGAACATATACAGACGATTGAAACGTTGAATTTAGCTGAAGTAGATCTGAATTGTCTTTTATGGCATTTGGAAAAAACATTGGCAAAATCTTCATCGCTTTATCATCTGTCTGAAAAAGAAAAATTTTATTCTGAAAGAGCGGCAGATCGAAGACAAATGATCGACAAATATTTCTGGGATAAAAATTCCGGAACTTTTAAAGACTATCACACGAAAAAAAACACAACAACCCCGTCTGAACATATTGCTGCTCTTTATCCTTTGTTTCTTGAAATTGCAAGCTACGATCAGGCAAAATCTGTTGCCCAACATATTGATGAAAAATTTTTATATCAGGGCGGATTGGTAACGACGACAAAAAAATCGGGTCAGCAATGGGATCTTCCGAATGCTTGGGCGCCGTATCAGTGGTTGGGTTTTAAAGCTATGAAAAATTATGGCTTTGATGATCTTGCAGAAAAAATTAAAAATAACTGGTGCGCCAATGTAGAAAGAGTTTATAAAAACACAGGCAAACTGATGGAAAAATACAATGCTTTAGACATTGAAACCGTTGCGGGAGGCGGAGAATACCCAAATCAGGACGGTTTCGGATGGACGAATGGTGTTTATCTTAAACTAAAACAACATTAACATTAAGGAATTAAGATGTTAAAGCTCAAAAAGGAGAATTAAGAGATTTGACTTTGTCAAATTTTTAGCAATATGCTTATAAACATTTTTGATGTTTTTACTTAATTCAACTTAAAATCTTACACCTTCTTAATGTTTAAAATAAATTAAATCAAAATTAAAACTAACTATAAATTAAAGGCTATGAAAAAAAAATCAATCTTTTTACTTGCCGGAATTGCAACACTTTATTTTAACAATACGTATGCGCAGGAAACTCCGCAGGATTCTACAATAACTGCATCTATTGATCAGGTAGTTATCACCGGTAACTCCAGACCGAAACCGAAAATTGAATCCAGTACGGCGATTTCTACGTTTAGTGCAAAAGAAATTCAGAAACAGAACCCAATCAGTGCGGCCGCTTTGCTACAGAGGGTTCCGGGTTTTGCGGTAGAAACTTCCGGTGGTGAGGTAGGAAATAACCTTTTCGCGAGAGGTATTCCTTCTGCGGGTGCTTATGAATTTGTGCAGGTTCAGGAAGACGGACTTCCGGTTTTTGAAGACGGAGCTTTGCAGTTTGCGAATGCTGATAATTTCTTCCGTGTGGATAATTCGGTAAGCAGATTGGAGGCTTTGAGAGGAGGTTCAGGTTCTATTTTTGCAACCAATTCTCCCGGAGGTTTGATCAACTTTATTACCAAAGAAGGCGGAAACGATTTCAAAGGAACAGCGAAATTGGAAACAAGTACTTACGGATTGATGCGTACTGATGTAAATGTTGGCGGTGCATTGGTTCAGGATAAATTATTTTTCAACGTGGGAGGTTTTTACAGAACGGATGACGGTATCAGAAAAACCGGTTTTAAAGCTAATCAGGGTGGGCAGATCAGAATGAATCTGAAGTATGTTTTCGATAAAGGATATGCTAAAGTGTATTATAAAAAGCTGGATGACAGAAATACATTCTTTCTTCCGATTCCTTTGCTTCAGAATGGTAATGATCTGAAAGATTTCCCTGGTTTTGATGCCAATTATGGTACCTATAGCTACAGAAATATCAGCCAGTTAAATATTCCACAGGCTGGTGGAGGGTTTTTCAGCAGAAATTTAGAAGACGGAATCCATCCGAAAGTTGATGTTTTAGGTGCTGAATTTAAGTATGATCTTGGAAATAATTTTTCAGTGATCAACAAAACAAGATATACGAATATCAATATGAATTATACGGGAATTTTCCCGGCAGGTGGTCCTCAATTAGCCGCTGATTTTGCTAATGGAGCTGGAATTACGGGAAATAATTATCAGTATTCATTAGTAAGCAATGGAGCAATTGTCAATCCTCAATATGTGCAGAAATTAGGCTTTTGGGCGATCGACAAACAGATGAATAATTTTGTGAACGACCTTCAATTCAATTATAAGTTTGATAAGGGGAATGTAACGGCAGGTTTCTATAAATCCAACTGGAAGTCTCATCAATACTGGAATTGGAGCAATATTTTAACCACAGCTTCAGACAGACCGGAACTTTTGAATTTGGTTGATACTTCATTAACACCAACAAGCACAGGTTATTCTAAAACATACAACGGGGTTACCGATATGTCTTTCCTGTTGAGAGATTCTCAGGTTCAGGGAAGTTTGAATGATCTTTACTTAAATTTAGATTATAATATTACGGATGCTTTAAGCTTTAATGGAGGAATTCGTTACAGCCGTGATTTCTATAAAGGTTATGGAGTAAGTACAACAACAGGAAATTTAAATAATTCTGGTTTGACGACAGACGGAACTCACAGTTTTACTACAACAACTGCTGATGATAATATGTCGGTTTTGGGAAATAAATACACGTATTGGAATTACGATGTCAACAGAGTTTCCTTCACTACCGCTTTGAATTATAAAATTAATAGAGAAAATGCGGTGTATGCACGTTTTTCTAATGGTTTCAGATCTCCAAACGAAGAAGCATATTATAACAATATGAATGATTTGTCGGCGATAAAGCCTGTAACGACAAACCAGATTGAAGTTGGATATAAATATTATTCGAGAACATTTGATGTAGCGGTAATTCCGTTCTATTCGACATTGAAAAACCTTTCGTTTACGGATGTTTTCTCTGACGGAACTTCGGAAAATAAATTTGCCAACACAACAAATATCGGGGTAGAATTGGAAGGTTATGCAAGATTATTCAATAATTTATTGGAAGTAACTTTCAATGGAACAGTTCAGAGTCCTAAATACAAGGATTTTACGGGAAGAAATGGAGACGGAACTACATTTGATTATGATGGAAATACGGTAAGAAGAATGCCGAAATTCTACTTCAATATTTCTCCTGCTGTAAATATTACAAAAGAATGGAGAGCGTATGTAAGCATGAATTATTACGGAAAACGTTTTCAGGATGAAGCAAATACGGATAAAAATACTTTGCCTTCATTCTCAGAATTTGGTGCGGGAACATCGTATCAGTTAGGAAAAATCCGTTTTGCGGTTGATGGAACTAACATCTTCAATACCATCGGAATTACAGAAGGTGATCCAAGATCTCCGCTAACCGGAGCAGGCGACATCAGAATGGCAAGACCAATTATGGGGGCGGCTGTAAGAGCTTCTATTACTTTAGACTTCTAAAATTAGTTTCTTCATAAAATTGATAAACCCGTCAGGAATTTTTCTGGCGGGTTTTTATTTTTAGTAAAGCAAAATTTTAGAAAATTTGTTTCAATTTGACTGATGAAATCTTTACTCGTTGGAATTATTTATTCTCAGTTCGTTGTGCCATTCATATAAGCCACCTGTATCAAATACATTTCCTGTTAAAAATCTCTGAAGAAATTCGTTCAAAGAAGAACTGAGGATTTTATCTGGATAACTATCATTAAATATTTCAAATTGTCCCGTTGCAGTATATCTAAGTCCCCACATGTCAGAATAAATCATATATTCGGAGAAATAAAACCAACTATTGCCGAAGTTTTGTTGACTCTCTATAATCTCTTGAAACGGTATCATATTGAATATATCTTCATTACAACAAAAACCATTACAAGTTAAATAAAACTCTCTAAAGTCTGGAGGTAGTGAAAAACCAATTTGATTTTCAAATTCTATGATATCTGAAAGTGTTGCCGGAGGATTTATCTCAATTCCGCTAAGATGATGTTTCTGTTTTATTAATTTTACTAATTGTTCTATATTCATTACTTGCAAATTTTTCTATCTTTTTAAATACTTTCCCCTTTAGCTAATTTTCTCAAATTTTTCAATTTCTCTGTAATCTGATATGCTCTTTCTTTATTTTTTCTTTTTTCAGCTTTTCTCTTGCTTTTTTAAATGATTCACTATAATGATCAAATACTTTTTTTTAATTAACAGGTCGTCTACAACCTTATACAATCCGCTTAAGATCCATTTAATGCCATATTGGCTAAGCTTTTATTCAAGAAATTAAAGACCAACTACCATTTCTTCATTCCACGAACTGATATTCATAATAGCTTTGAATACATAACCGGTTGTAGAATATATTGTCTTAAACCATCACTGAGATCATAAAAATAATTAGCTTCCTTATTTTTTCTTTACTCTTTATAATATTCTGATAAAGATTCGCAAGCAATTTTACAGCTCAGAAATCCATCACCAGTCCATAAAAATCCAGACACAATGAATCTCCATCCAGTAATCCGTTAACAAAAACAGTCAGTCCCATTAAATCATATTTTTTATCAGTTTGGAGCAATTCCGAATGATTGGATAATTATATTGTTATTTCTTCAATATATCATTGAACTCCTGATGAGTTGCCCAAAATGGAAAAAGATTGACAAATAATGCCTGTTCTATTTCTCCTGATCCAATTCTCCTCCATTTTTTGCATAATCCGGCAATTCAACGTATGCCTCTAGATATTCTTGAAATGAATCTCCTGCTAACTTTTTTATAAGTTCTTCTTTGTTCATGGTTTTAATTTTTTGTTTAAATTATCTAATTATTAGTTTTATGGGGTATGATATATAATTAGCAGCAAGATGTCTCTATATTTATTTATACCCGTAAATTTTTAGTCCTTCTTCTGTTATGTCGTACTCAAATTGTCCCAAAGCATTCATTATTTGTTCAAGTTTTTGTAATGGCTGAAAAATAATTTCTGATGTCAGTTTTTCGTTTCTGTTCCAACGTTCAGCTTAATATTTTTCAGGAATTAGTATCCATTCAATTTCGTTAAAATTAAAGGGTCCTAATTCGCTTACATCACCAAAACCTGTTTGGTTAAATCCTCCGAAATGAAATTTATACGTTCTATCTGTCAGCAAGAATTTGATGTGTGCAGAGTGGATTTTAATTTTTTCATTTTCTATTTCTGTAAATAGTTTGAACCATTTTGTATTGTTCATAAAGGAATTTCGGGTTAAAATTTCCTTTTCCAATCTATTTAGATTAATTGAATAGTGGTCTATTTCAAGATCTGATTTTTTTATCCACAAAGAATTCTCGATAGGATTATGATTTTCAACACCAAATTCAGTCAGGTTTTTATTGAATAAAACTAAAACTCTTCCACCATTCATTTCAGTATCATCTATAACTTTTCCTTTTTCTCCAATTAGTTTCCAGTAATTTTCTCTTTCTTCAACTTTCTCTGAAGATGATAATTTTCCTAAAAAAGTTTTTAAAATAATAGGTGTGTCTTTTACTATTCGCATAGCTGATCATATCGTATTTTTAGTGTTTTATATTTTTAAACGGAGAGGATTGAGTTTAAAAAATTTCCATTACTACAATATTCTTACTTCAAAAACGGATTGTGTGCCTTCTCAAAACCAATCGTCGTCGTATTTCCATGTCCCGAAAGAACCTGCGTTTCATCATCAAGGATAAAAAGTTTTGTCTTAATGCCGTCAATTAATTGTTCATAATTTCCTTTATAAAGATCTGTTCTGCCGATACTGCCTTCAAACAAAACATCGCCAGAGATCATGAATTTCTGATTTTCATTATGATAAACCACGCTTCCCGGAGAGTGCCCTGGAACATGATAGATTTTAAATTTCTCACCGTCAAGATCCAATTCGTCGCCTTCGTTGATATAATTAATTTCAACATTAATATGATTAAGCTCGAATCCAAACCTCATCCCGCTTACCTGAAACATATCCAAAACTTCTTTATCATCTTTATGCATTAGAACAGGAACCTTATAGGTGTCAAAAGCCCATTGTAAACCCAAAATATGATCAATATGGGCATGAGTTAAAAGAATCTTTTCAACTTTCAGTTCATTTTCCGTGATGAAATTTTCTATGGCTTTGGTTTCCTGGGGAGTCATGTTTCCCGGATCTATTATCCATGCTTTTTTATTTTCGTTGTAAAGAACATAAGTATTTTCGCTCGCAAAATTGAATACGAAACCTTGAATCTGAAGCATATTCTGAATGTTTTTAATTAAAGACAAATGTAACGACAATAGTTTGGGTTTAAAATATTTTAATAAATTTTTAATTTGAATATATTTAAGGAGATGCTTCGGCAAACTCAGTGTGACATTGCTATAAATTTACCGTTAGATAAAGCGATGAATATTAGAAATGTCATGCTGAGCCCGTCAAAGCATTTATTATTTTTACTGTAGAAAGGTAATTCAATTTAATAAACATGTTCTCCTTTTAGGGTTTAAAAACAATTTTCGTTATCTTCGTCATAATGAAAACTTTGCGAATACTTTTAGTTTCTTTGAGCGGATTGGTTTTTGGACAAAATATCCAGAGCATCCAGTTGTTTAATCCTCAGACGAATGACGAGACACCGGTGATTAATTTCAGTCAGCAATTGGTATTAAGTTTTGATGATCTTACCAATTCCAGCGAAATTTATAGGTATACCATTAAGCATTACAACAGAAATTGGGAAGATGATAATCTTTTTTTTACGGAAATCGCCAATGGAAGTCTGAATGGGCTGTTGGATAAGTTTCAGTATTCTTTTAATACATTACAGTCGTATACCCATTATACGCTGACGTTCCCGAACGAGAAAATGCAGCCGAAAATTTCAGGAAATTTCGAGCTGATAGTTTATAAAGATTCAGCAGAAAAACCGCTTTTCAAAAGAAGATTTTATATTGTTGAAGAGGCGGCGGCACTGGCTTTAAATATTTCGAGATATGCAGACGCAAGAAATCCGAATGCCAACCAAAGGGTAGAGGTGAAGGCTGTTTCAAAGAGCGGAGATTTAACTTCCAATGTAAATTCTATGTCATTGAATGTGATGCAGAATAATAATCCGAACGTTACCATTAGTAATTTGAAGGCAACTACCACTATGGGAAATCAATTGCTTTTTCAGCAGATGAATTTGGTGTTTCCGGGAAATAACGAGTTTTATTATTTTGATAATAAAAACATGAATATGGCCGCAGATATGGTTCGTGCCACGGAACTAAAAGACGGCGTCAACAATACTTATCTTCATCCGGTTTGGGCTTTCCCTCTGAATTATCAGTATCAGCCGGACGTAAACGGAGCCTGGTACTACAGAAGAAATGATCTCGGAAACGAAAGAAATGCTGAGAGAGAAGCGGATTATTCGTGGGTGCATTTTTCTCTGGACTCAGATCCTGTAGATCAGGAAATTTATGTGTTGGGAGGTTTTAATAATTTTAAGCCAAGCAAAGAAAACCAGATGCAGTATGATGCAACAGAAAAAAAATATATAGCAAAAATTTATCTGAAGCAGGGTTTCTACAACTATATTTTAGCAACAAGACAAGGAAACGGACCTTTAAATTTCGGTGAAATCAACGGAAATTTCTGGCAGACGGAAAATCTTTATCAGGCATTTTTATACTATACGCCTTTCGGCAGAAATTACGATGGATTGATGGGGTATGGAGAATTCAGAACGCCGGTGAGGTAGCCTAAGGATAGGAGAGTTTAAGAATTTGAGTGAAAATATCTTCAACTTTTTTTAAAATAAAATAGTACGTTTCGAGAACCTCAGCATGGCAGTCTTTATGCTAATTGTTTTTAATAGGGTTGTTATTTTGAGGGTTCTGAATCATATAAATAGATTTCTCTTTCGTCGAAATGACAGAAGAAATGTAATAAGAAAACAAAAACCTCGCAGAAAAATCCTGCAAGGTTCAATATAATAATAGTCTGGAAAATCTTAATTAAATTTTAAAAATCGCGGTAACCAGCAAATTTTCTTCATCCTCAAAAATATAATGAATATTCACGGGGAAATTCTGCATGCTACTCACGGAAATTTCTTTATCTATAATTTCATGGCTTTTGGTATGTTGTAAAATTTCGTTAATCGATTCTTTAAGATCTTCCAGAAAATCTATTCCTTTATGTGCTTTTTCCGCGTTAAAAACCCGCATAAGAAGTCTTATGTCGTTTTTGGCAATCGAAGAGAGGAGGACATTCATTTTAGGCACAATACTTTTTCAGTTCCGAAATGTTTTCGTAGAAATCTAATTTGGTTTTAGGATTTTCATTATGAAACTGGATTCTGTATAAAATTTCATCCAGATGAAACTGTGGAATCGCAGCTTCTTTTTTTACTTCAAAGCTTTCCATCATTTTTGCAAAAGCTTCTAACGTTTCAGGATTGAAGTTTTCAATTTTATTTTTTAAAATTTCGGCAGTTGCATTCATCATTTCTAAATTTTAAGGTTAATGGTGTTGTTTTGATGGGGTAAAGGTATGAAAAATATTTAATTTTTCAATTTTTATTTAAAAATAATGGGGTGTTTTGTTTTAAATGTATTTTTTTTAATTCGAATTGTGATTTTTTAAGGGGGTAGTTGTTTAAAAACAATTTTAAATAATTATTGGATTAGTATTTATTTTTTCTATTAAAATATATATATATGAAAGTTATCCACACTATGAGTTTTTATTGTGACAGCCATGATCTTTAAAACCAAAATAATAATCCTGATTAATTTTTTACGCCAAATCATTTAATTATTAATTGCTTTTCAAACTTCTTAATCCATTGAACTTTTTTTTTGAAATTAAAAAAGATCGTAGTTTTCCACAAAAGCTATTTTTGAAGACTACTTTACAAAAGATTTTATTTAAAATAATTTTGGAAAAAGTTATCCACAATATGACTTTTTCATAGTAACAGTCGGGGTTTTGCTTCTTGAAGTATTATTTTGAAATAACTTTTTTGGTTTAAGTAAATTGAATATTAGTTGTTTATCTATACTTAATATCAACAAAAATTAATTTTAAGCAGAATTTAGGATGATACTTTTCCACAATCGGGATAGAAGTTTGAAGAATCGAATGGTAAGATGTAAGTAATATAAGCAGTTTTGAAAGTTATCCACAATGTCGTATTTAGACAAGACAAAAAAAATAACCTCCGTTTCCGAAGGTTAATATTTTTAAACTAAATAAAATTCATTGAGCTTTTCCTCACACAGTGTTTTTACGACTTCTATCCATCGGTCTTCATCATTAAGGCAAGGTATATAATGAAAATTTTCTCCGCCTCCGTGCAGGAATTGTTCTTTTCCTTCCACAGAAATTTCTTCCAGTGTTTCCAGGCAGTCGGAAACGAAAGCCGGGCAGACAATTGCGAGATTTTTGATCCCTTTTTTACCGATGCTTTCAAGCGTTTCATCGGTGTAAGGTTCCATCCATTTATCTTTTCCCAATCTCGACTGAAATGTCACCATCACTTTTTCTTTTGGCAATCCCAGTTTTTTAATCACAGAATTGGTAACATCAAAACATTGGTGACGATAACAAAACTGATGACTCGGATTGTTTTCTCTTGAACAGCAGTCGTTCAGATTACAAGTGTTGGTAGGATCAGTTTTATAAATATGTCTTTCCGGAACCCCGTGGTAAGAAAACTGCAGCGCATCAAAATTTTCAGGAAGTTTTTCCTTAATGCTTTCAGCCAGACAGTCAATATAAATATCTCTGTTGTAAAAAGGCTGGATATAATTGATTCTGATGTCGGGAAATTTCTGCTTTCTTACTTCTTCTGCTTTTTCGATAACGGTTTCCGTTGTACTCATTGCATATTGAGGGTACAGTGGGAAAAGTACGATGTCAGTTACTCCCTTGTCAACCAGTTTTCGGATTCCCGTTTCGATGCTTGGTTCTGCATATCTCATCCCGATTTCCACCGGAACATCCACCAATTTCTGAAGTTTCTTCTGGATTTTTTCTGTAATAACAATTAATGGAGAGCCTTCGTCCGTCCAAACCGTTTTATAGGCTTCGGCAGATTTTGCAGGTCTTGTTTTTAAGATAATTCCCTGTACCAATAGGGCACGGAAAATCCATCGGTAATCAATTACCCTTTCATCCATCAGGAATTCGTCAAGATATTCCTTTACATCATTTACGGCTGTAGATCGTGGCGATCCTAGATTTACTAATAGAATTCCTTTCATATATACAAGTAATAGGTAATGAATAACGAGTAATAAATAATCTGCAAACAAATTACTTATTACCCATTACTTATTGCTAATATTTTTTATCCGTTTACAGCTTCCACTCTTTCTACCAGATCAGGAACGAATTGTTTTAAAATATTTTCAATTCCGCCTTTCAATGTAGCGGTAGAACTTGGGCAGCCTGAACAAGCTCCTTGTAGCAACATCTTTGCCGTTTTGTTGGCTGCGTCGTATTCCATTAAAGAAATTTTTCCGCCATCATTTTCTACAGCAGGAGCAACATATTCATTAAGGATATCAGAAATTTTCTGCTCGTCGTCTGTATAGTCTCTGTTGATGATTTTTTCTACAGGATTTTCATGCTTCTGAGCTTCAACATTAGAAATTTCGCCGCCGTTTTGAAGATGATCCGCAATAAGAGCACGAACCGCCATCATCACCTGATGCCATTCTACCGAATTGTCTCTTGTAACCGCCACGAAATTATCAGAAATAAAAACTTCTTTTGCAAAATCAAATTCCTTGAAGATCGCCTGAGCCATCGGAACGCCCTCTGCCTCGTCTCTTGATTTTACTTCAACAAAACCTTCAAGCAGCATTTTATTGGAAACAAATTTCATCACATTAGGATTCGGAGTCATCTCTGCATAGACCTGATACATCTCCTTTTTCTTCTGAAGATAAATTCTCGGGTTGGCGAGTAGTTCGTCTTCAATGACGTTTTTAAGGCTTTCTGCAACATGTTCCCATTCTACGGTATCTTGTTTTGCAACTGCAACAAAATTAGCCGTAATGAAAATTCTTTCCACAAAAGGATAGTTGAAAAGCTCCTGTGCTAAAGGAATTTCTGAAATATCTGAATCTCTGTCCAACTCTAAAGATCCCGGGATCAGGTTATAATCCGCAACAAATTTTATTACTTTCGGGTTTTCGGTTGGTTCTATAAGTATAGTACGCATTTTTTCGTTAAATTTGAGATACAAAAATACGTATTTAGAAATTAGGAGTTGGAGGTTGGGAGTTAGATTTTTGCTATCACTGTAATTTACAATTTGTGATTTCCAGATTTAATTTTCAAATTAGCTCATTATCAAATTATCAAATTAAAAAAATATGGCACTTATAAAAGAACTTTTAGGCAAAGCACCACAAATCGGCGGAAATACTTTTCTGGCAGAAACGGCTACGATTATCGGAGATGTTACGATGGGGGAGAACTGCAGTATTTGGTATAATGCGGTGATCAGAGGGGATGTTCATTACATTAAAATGGGGAATAAAGTGAATGTACAGGATAATGCGATGCTGCATTGTACGTATCAGAAGCATCCTTTAAATATTG
The DNA here is from genome assembly GCF_900129245.1 of Chryseobacterium arachidis. GTDB lineage: Bacteria > Bacteroidota > Bacteroidia > Flavobacteriales > Weeksellaceae > Chryseobacterium > Chryseobacterium arachidis. The sequence continues at coordinate 161,042 of NZ_FQUT01000003.1, read as the reverse complement.
GTAATAACGTATCTATTGGGCACAACGCCATTGTTCACGGATGTACGATAAAAGACAATGTTTTAATCGGGATGGGTTCGATTGTAATGGACGATTGCCTGGTAGAGGAAAACTCTATTGTAGGAGCCGGTTCTGTTGTAACGCAGGGAACTCACATCAAGTCTGGAGAGGTTTGGGGTGGTGTTCCGGCAAGGAAGATCAAAGATATCAGTTCTCAGTTACTGGAAGGAGAAGTGAACAGAATAGCAGATAATTATGTGAAATATTCTTCGTGGTATAAAGAAAATGTGAAGAATGTTGAAGAAGTATAGACATTAAATGAGTCACTTAAACATACACTAAAAAGCTCTGTCAAAAATAAGTTGACAGAGCTTTTTTCTTTCGATACAGCTTAAATATTCCAATATATTAATTCACAAGCTCGGCTTTTCCGTTCGCACATTTAATGGATGTTGGCGGCATCACCATCATGCAATCAGACATTATCTGGTATTTTTGGTTGAAAGCTTTTACTTTTTCTGTATAGTCGTTGATTTTAGCTAAGATCGTAGTTTCCATTTTTTTAGGATAGGCAATGTACAGTTGTGGCCCTCCGCAGGATTTTGCTCCCATAGGAGCGAATGTCCAGTCGCTGGCATTGGTGCATTTTTCTTTAGAGATTTCAGATTCTATGGACGCTTTTATCTTATCAATTTGTGCTTGTTCATATTTTTGGCTGTCTTCATCTGCGGGTCTCTCAGAAATATCTTTCGGAAGATTGTCTTCTGCATTTTTGGCGGTACCGCATGAAAAAAACAGCAGTGTAGAGCATAATACCGCACCAGAAATATATTGAGTTGGTTTTAACATAATAATTTTTTTGGGTTCAAATTTCCAAAACTTGTGCCAAGATAAAAAATTCAAATTCATTTTCCGTAATTTTGACAGCGATGAACAATCATTTTTTTGACTTAATAGAACATACCAGCAGAAGTATTTTTTTAACAGGAAAAGCCGGGACAGGGAAAACTACGTTCCTTAACGACTTTGTAAAACGGACAAAGAAAAAGCATATTGTGGTGGCTCCTACAGGAATTGCCGCAATTAATGCAGGTGGGGTCACTATCCACTCAATGTTCGGGTTGCCGTTGAGAACTTTTTTACCAACGACGGAAAGAATAGATACCAGTTTGGCGAATAATATTGCTGATCTGATGCCTCATTTCAAGTACAGAAAAGATAAGTTGAAGCTTTTAAGAGAAGTTGAAGTCATTATCATCGATGAGGTTTCGATGCTTCGTGCCGATGTTTTGGATATGATGGATTTTTCACTGAGATTTATTCGGAGAAATAATCAGCGTTTTGGGGGTGTTCAGATGCTGTTCATCGGGGATTTGTATCAGCTTCCGCCGGTGGTGAGGGACGAGCATATCCTGAAAATGTTTTACAACTCACCTTTCTTTTTCGACAGTCTGGCAATTAAAGAACTTCCTTTGCTGACGATCGAACTAACGAAAGTATATCGACAGTCGGATGAAGAATTTTTATCAATTCTGAACGCCATTCGTGACGGAGATATTGCCAATATCGATTTTGATCATTTAAATGAAAGATTCGATCCTGACTTTGATTCCGGTGATGAACCGTACGTTTACCTGTGTTCGCACAATAAAATGGCGGATGATATCAATCAGGAAAAATTAAATGATATTAAGGTTACCCCGAAAACATACGAAGCAAAGCTTTTTGGTGAATTCAAGGAAAATCAGTTCCCGAATGAGCAGTTTTTAGATCTAAAAATCAGTGCTCAGATTATGTTCATTCGAAATGATATTTCCGGTGAAAAAAGATATTTTAACGGAAAATTAGGTGAGATTTCTGCTTTGGATGAAAATGAAATTAAAGTCATTCTCGACGGAAGCAAAAGAGAAATTACCGTAAAAAGGGAAGTCTGGGAACAGAAAAAGTATTTCTTAGATACCGATAAAAATATCAAGGAAGAGGTGCTCGGAAGTTTTGAACAGTTTCCGATAAAGCTGGCCTGGGCGGTAACTATCCATAAGAGTCAGGGGTTGACATTTGATAAAGTGATTATCGATGCAGGAAAAAGCTTCACGGCGGGACAGGTGTATGTAGCCTTGTCGCGTTGCCGAACTTTGGAAGGAATTGTTTTAAAATCTAAAATTACACCTGACGTTATTTTTAAAGATAACCGAATCCTGAAATTTCAGGGAGAAACTCGTGCCAACGATAATGTGGAAGCGATTCTCAATCAGGAAAAATATGATTACAGTATCAGAAAAGTGCTTCGGACAGTTGATTCTCAATGGCTTTTAAAGGAAGTTGAAGATTGGAACAACCTCTCAATTGTTACAAAAAGCTTAGATCATCTTAAAACAAAACAATTATATAATCAGTTAAAGCATGAGATTGTTAACCTGGGAAAAATATTTGAAAAACTGGAAAGAATAATTTTCCAGAAGGTCAATAATTTTATCGAGCAAAAAGAGGAATGGTCTGAAATTGAAAATAAAACAAAGGGGGCGGTTAATTTCTTTTTTACTGAAATAAAGGATAAAGTTTTCAGTCCGTTAAAAGAATTTTACGCTGAAATAAAAGGGGCAAAAGGGCTTAAGCAATATAACGAAGAGCTGAAAATCTGGCTGGAAGATATTGAAGATTATCTGAACAACCTGAAAGATATTCATCTGTTGGAAACCAAGCTTCTGGATGAGAAAAATGATAAGGAAGTGAGCATGAAAATTGCAAAAGTTCCGTCTCAGGTGCTTACCTTCCAATTATTCGAACAGGGAAAAACGATTGCTGAAATTGCTTTGGAAAGAGGCTTGGTGAAAGAAACGGTTATCGGCCACCTGGCGAAATTTGCTGAACAGGGTTTACTGGATATTGCAAGAGTGATTACTGCCGATAAGATCAAGGTTTTTGAAGAAATTTTTTACAAAGATCCGAAAGAAACGCTTACAGAATGGAAGAATATTCTGCCGAGTAATTTTGAATTTAATGAGATCAGGATTTTGATTAATCATTTTAATTATTTGAAAGAGAAGGCGAAATCTTAAGTTAATTTAAGGCATTAATATTTGAACAATTTTAGAGTGAGTACAAAATGCTGTATTTACGGCATTTTTTAATTCCTGAAATTCAATGATCATACATTCTATATCGTAAATTGATTCCATATTGTATCCTTCTTGCTGTGAAATTTCGGATTTGAAAAATTCATCATTAAGTGCATTGCTGAGTATTTCAATAGAAATTTTTTGAAGCTCGTTGTAAATATTTTTTATTTCATCTGTTTGAAGAATCTGAATATATTCATTGGTTTCCTCATTGCGTTTGCCTTCTCTTAATTTTATAAAAATTTCATTTCCAGATATTTTAAATAGAAGAAAATACAAAGGATCCCAAGTTTTTACAAATGAATTGAATGATTTTATAGAATGACAATATTGTTGAAGAATGTTTTCAATATCAATTCCAATATTAATATTTCTTTCAATTTCTGTGATAGCATTTTCGTCTGAAATAACTTGATAACTTACTATGATGCCCATCTTTACTATTTAAACTTTAATATCTAAAATTAATTTTCTTCGGTTGTTTTCCCAATAAGATGCTGATCGGCTTTCATCTTTAAACTCGGTTTCCGCATTTTCAAGTCGATTGAATTTACTTTTGTTGGTTTTAATAGACTTGATAATTATAAAATTTCTTTCATCAATAACATTAAAATCAACTAATTTTAAATATTCTTCAATACAGTTTGTATCAATCATAATTTTTCCGCCACCGCACCAATGCCTATCTTGCCCGTTTTTCTTTACTCCGGAAATCCAGTATTCTTCACCGGTTTCTATATCAAAATGATTGCCTGAAATTCCCGGATTTTTAAGTTTTTTAAAGGCTTTTCCATTAAAATAAACGGTTTGTCCCGATTTTGAAAATTCTACAAAACCAATCCATGCAGATCCCGTGTGACCTTCAGATTTGTTTTCTAAATACATTATTTTTGATTTCATGGTTTTGAAATTTGTAGAACAATATTAATGATTTTAGGAGTAAAGAATATTAATTATTTAAAAAGTTTCAATTGAAATAAAAACTCCTTGATGATCGCTGATAAAATCTTTATCCACAAAGATTCCTGTTTCAATAATATTATTTTCAAAAGCTTTCGGAATAACAAGATGATCAATATTTTCTTCAATTTCTGAAGTCGTATTGATTAAGTTTAAATCTTCAAAAAGGTCTTGTAATGATTCTGTTGTACGAAGATTAATTGTAAACTGTTCTTCACCTTTTCTAAATGATGTATTCAAATCACCCACAATAAAAAGATTCGGATTTATTGAATGAATTTTCTGGCAATCCTGAATGGTATTTTGTAATTCGTTATCCACAAAAGGTTTTCGATTGAACCAGGTTCCGATAATTGTACAATAGAAAACAATATTTCCAAGTTCAGTTTCAAATTCTAAAGCCAGATTTGTTTTGTCGTCGGTTACTGGATATTTTTTTAAACAAGGAATCTTAGAATATAAAACAGTTCGAAAAGCTTTTTCTCCTTTTAGATATTCTGTGTAATTGAGATTTTCATAAACAATATTTTCAGGAATTTGCGAACACAAATATTTGTACGGAAAATTTTTAAGATCAAGATCCATAGCTTCTGTCAAAATAAGAAAATCAAAATTAAACCGATTTAAAAATTCTGATGTTTTGGAAGTTCCTTTTTTTCTTGCCCAATCGATGTTGAGGGTTGCGATTTTCATTAATTTTTAAAGTTTTTCAGGATTGGGATTCCATAAGGTTTAGCATCAGATTTATTTCTGTAAAGCTTAATCATGGTTTTATTCTTATCAATAATTCCATATCTGTATTCAAAATTTTTTCTGGAATTAAAATAAACAGTGTTGTTTTGGATTGTATATTCGCCTTTGAGGCGGTCTATTCCGAAGCAAATACTTTCATAAATGAAATTTTTATCGGTTTTAAATTTTAAAGTTGTCGTACAGTTGGCAACTCCTTCGGCTTGAGCAAAAATTTTGTCTTCGCCTTCCAGTAATTTTTCAAAATTGATGAGTCCTTTTGGCTTAATCGCAACTAAAGCTAAGCAGGAAGGAATAAATAGTAATAGAATATTCCTCTTTTTTTCTCTGAATTTATCTCTGATAGAAATGTATAGTTGCCTGATGAGTTCTATAAATAGAAGGAAATAAATGACAAAGGCAGTAATAACAACAATTAAAAAAAACAACCCAAGTTCACCTTCCCAAAAATATGAAGTATTAATTAGTAAAAATAAAATTGAAGTTAAGGTAAATTGTAAAGTGAATTTTTTCATTTGTGTATCTTACCAATTCATGATTAAAGTTGTTGAGTAAATATATTAATTTTGAGGAATATTTTATTAATCGGTTGAAAATTTCATGAATATCAAATCTCAATAGTTTTTCCCTAAACTACACTATCAATCCTATCAATTACAAAAAGTAACTAATGAAGATTATAAGTTTTAAATTTGTTGGGTTTTTTAGACCTAAAATTTAAAATAAATATGAAAAATTTCGAAATATCGGTGCTGGATCTTGCGCCCGTAAAACAGGATAAGACCGTTCACGATACATTTCAGGACAGTTTATCTTTAGCAAATCATACTGAAAATTTAGATTATAAAAGATTCTGGCTTGCAGAGCATCACAATATGGAAAGCATTGCCAGTTCTGCCACTTCGGTTCTTATTGGCTTTATTGCCAACGGAACAAAAAAAATAAGGGTAGGATCGGGAGGAATTATGCTTCCGAATCACAGTTCATTAGTGATTGCCGAGCAGTTCGGAACTCTAGAATCTCTTTTCCCCGGAAGAATCGATCTTGGTTTGGGAAGAGCACCCGGAACAGATGGCTTAACCGCACAGGCTTTGGGAAGAAATCCTGCGATTATCAACCAACAGTTTCCAAGACAGATTTTAGAATTACAAAAATATTTCTCCAAAGAAAATCGTGATGCGCTGGTTCGTGCGATTCCGGGAGAAGGGCTGGATATTCCGCTGTATATTTTGGGTTCGAGTACAGACAGTGCATTTTTGGCCGCTGAATTGGGGCTTCCTTACGCCTTCGCGGGACATTTTGCACCCGAACAAATGGAAATGGCCTTCAATATTTACAGACAGAATTTTGAAGCTTCAAAATATTTGGATCAACCTTACATCATCGCTTGTGTCAATGGAATTGCAGCGGAAACTTCGGAAGAAGCACATAAAATTTCGACAACATTGTTTCAGGCTTTCATTAATATTGTTAGAAACGACAGAAAACCTTTTGCACCACCCGTTGATGATATGGACGAAATCTGGTCGGCAATGGAAAAGTCAATGGTTTTACAGAAATTGAAATATACCTTAATCGGAGATCAGTCTGAGATTGAAGAAAAGCTGAAAGGTTTTCAGGAGAAATTTAATGTCGATGAACTGATGATTAATTCTCACATTTACGATCATCAGAAAAGATTAGCTTCTTATCAGATTTTCAGAAATGCTAAAGACTCTATATTTAAAGCATAATCACAGAAATAAATTTTACCACAAAAGAAATAAAAGATATTGTACAGTTCAGTTATTAAAAATAAAAATCGAAGATTTTAAAGACAAATTAGTCCTCTGCATGTTGCTTTTTAAACTTAAAATAACCAAAGTATTAAAATCTTTTGTGGCTGGAAAAATTATCATTTAACGAATACAAACCATTTGTATTAATTGGGAGATGCTTATTTTTATGAGTATCTTTACGCAAATTTAAAAAGTAAAAATGTCTGATATTAAATTAAATACTATTCCAGAGGCTATCGAAGACCTTAAAAATGGTAAAATAATCATAGTAGTGGATGATGAAGACAGAGAAAATGAAGGTGATTTTCTTTGTGCTGCTGAGCTAACGACACCAGAAATTATCAATTTCATGGCATACCACGGAAGAGGACTGATCTGTATGCCGCTGCCCGAAAAAAGATGTGACGAGCTGGGGCTTGAAGTAATGGTGAGCAGAAGCAGCGATCCGAAAGAAACTGCTTTCACAGTATCGGTAGACCTTTTGGGGAACGGTACTTCTACAGGAATTTCTGCCAGCGACAGAGCGAAAACTATTTTGGCTTTGATGGACGAAAAATCCAAGCCGACAGATTTCATGAGACCCGGTCATATTTTCCCGCTTCGTGCAAGAAAAGGTGGTGTTTTGAAAAGGGCAGGACATACTGAGGCTGCGATTGATTTAACTTGTTTAGCTGGTCTTAAAGAAGGTGGAGTAATCTGTGAGATCATGAATGAAGACGGATCTATGTCTCGCTTACCCGATCTTTATGCTTTTGCCCAAAAACATGATATGAAGATTGTTTCTATTGAAGATTTAATTCATTATCAGCTTAAAAAAGGTAATTTGATCGAAAGAATTGAGGAGAGAAAAGTAAAAACTGCTTATGGAGAATACGATTTCTTTGCCTTCAGAGAGACTTCAAATGATCAGATCCATTTTGCTTTAACGAAAGGTACCTGGGCGGTTGATGAGCCTGTTTTGGTAAGAGTTCAGTCTTCCGATTCTTATTTTGATGTATTGACAAGACTGAATAATGGTGAAAAACCTCAGTTGGAAAAAGTGACTTCTATGGTGAATGAAGCCGGAAAAGGTGCAATTGTTTTCATCAATAACGTTTCAAATTCTGAAAATACACTCAGAAAATTACAGCAGTTTATCAATTATCAGGACGGACAGGAACAGCATCCTACGTTGGCTTTCAATTACAGGGATTACGGAATTGGAACTCAGATTTTAAAAAATCTTGGAATTAATAAGTTTAAAGTAATTACTCAGAATCCAAATATCAAACCTCAGGTTGGAGGATATGATGTTGAGGTGACAGAGATGGTGCAACTATAACATGTGAATGGTGAATAGTCAATTTGTTTCGCAAACGAATTTTTGCAGTGTCAAAAATTGACAATGAAATGAATTTACAATTGACAATTCTTTGAAGAAATAAAATTGGCTTGATACAAATCAAGCCAATTTTATTTCTTCGAAACTTCTAAATCCATTTAGAAAATCTTTAATATTCATTCTTTTCTTTCCTTCCAATTGCAATTCTAAAGGAAAATATACACCGTCTTGCGTGTAGATCTTAAATTCATTTTTCGAAATCTCTAAACTTCCGACAGTTTTTCCGTGGTTTGAAAGTTCAAATTTTCCGGCGAATATTTTTAGTCCTTTTTCTTCTTCACCAATTTTTAATGTGGTGAAAGCGGCAGGATAAGGCGACATTCCCAGAATAAACTGGTGAACTTCTTTTGAAGTTTTTGTCCAGTCGATTCTGGTGTCTTCTTTGAAGATTTTATAAGCATTTTTCGGATGTTCAACTTGTGGCTGAGGTTTTTCAACGATGGAGTTTTCTGCTAATCCGTCTAATGTTTTTACAACCAATTTTGATCCCATTTCCATCAATCTGTCGTGAAGGTGGCCGGCATTTTCATCCTCCAAAACCGGAATTTCTTCCTGCAATAAAATATTTCCTTCATCTATTTTTTCGTTGATAAAGAAGGTGGTAGCACCCGTTTTTTCTTCACCGTTAATTACTGCATAATTGATGGGAGCCGCACCTCTATAATCAGGAAGTAAAGAAGCATGAAGATTGAAAGTTCCCATTTTAGGCATTTCAAAAAGAATTTTAGGCATCATTCTGAAAGCAACCACTACAAAAACATCCGCATCTAATTTTCTCAATTCTCCCAAAAATTCTGGGTTTCTCAGTTTTTCTGGTTGAAAAACGGGAAGATTATTTTCTACCGCAAAGACTTTTACCGGAGATTGAGTGATTTTTTGTCCGCGTCCGCTCGCTTTATCTGCAACGGTTACAACGCCTACAACTTCGTGATGTGACTGATGAATGGCTTCCAATGAAGTTTTCGCAAACTCCGGAGTCCCTAAAAAAACGACTTTCAATGATTTCATGGTGCAAAGATAAGGTCTTTGATTATAAGTTATAAATTATGAGTTATGAATTATTTGCTTATACCAACATATACGTTCTGAAATTCAACATTTTCACTTTTCCGGAATCCAACAGGAAAATCAGGTTTTCCAAAATATTTTCTCTGGAATGATAACTCAACTGAATGGAAAGTTCCTCAATGGTGGCTGGTCTTTTTGCCAATAAATTAACAATTTGTACTGAAATATTTTTCCCGAAAATAGATTGTTTATTTTTTTCACAGACAGAGCATTTGCCACAGTTTTTGGCATTTTTTTCTCCGAAATAAGCCAAAATAAGTTTCATCTTGCAATATTGCTGATTTTCTAAGAAAAACTTCATTTCTTCCCATTTTTGGATTTTATTTTTTTGAATATGTTCAAAAAGTTTCCAATAAATGGAATTGTTTACTCTTTCGTCTCTTGGCTTTAAAAATTTCACGCTTGCCAGTGCACCGTCAATATATTCGACGTAACCTTTCTGTTGCAGCTCTTTTAATCTCTCTTTAATGAGAGTGATTCCCACGTTTATTTTATTGCTTACCTGCTGTTCACTGAACATGACTTTATGCGTTGTAATTCCGGAAATCGTACGAAGCATTAGTTCTAAGAAATACGCATCTTTCTGTGGTAACTGATCGATTTCATCGGCCTGCATTAAAATCTGTAATGACGACAGGCTTTTATTTTCGTTAAAATATATGATTTCCTGATTATGAAGGAAATTTAAAACATTTTTAATTTTTGCATTCGATAATTTTGTGAAATTCTGAATTCCGGCTGTATTGAGCTGAAAAACTTTTTCAGGTAATTCAAACTCAGCAACCTGAAAAATAGAGTAAAGGTAATTGACTATTTTTATAAATTCTGTCTTACTGGGAATCTGATTTTTTAAAATTTGATCAAAATTCAAAATCTCCTGCTGATTCCAAAGTAGAAATGCAAAACTTTCGTTGCCATCTCGTCCTGATCTTCCTATTTCCTGATAATAATTTTCAATCGACGGAGCTGGAGAATAGTGAATGACAAAACGGACATTGTCCTTATCAATTCCCATCCCAAAAGCATTGGTTGAAATTAAAACACTATTATCACTTTTATTCCAGATGTTTTGTCGGGTATTTTTTTCTTTTGCAGTCAGCCCTGCATGAAAATAATCAACGTTTTTCAGCTGATTTTTCTGTAGAAATTCTGAAAGCAGTTCTGCTTCTTTTCTTGTTCTTACATATACGATTCCGGACTCATTTGTAAATTTTAAAATATCAAAAACCCGCTGGAATTTATCTGAAACTTCTTCAGTAAAAATTTTAATATTTTCTCTTTTAAAACTTTTCTGAAAAACTTTTGGCTCTTTTAGTTCAAGCTTTAGTTTTATTTCATCTAAAACCTTTGGAGTTGCTGTTGCCGTTAGTGCTAAACAGGGGATTTTCGGATTGTTATGCCTGAAATCTTTTATATTCTGATAGCTCGGCCTGAAATCCTGGCCCCATTCGGAGATACAATGGGCTTCGTCTACAGCGATAAACGACAATTGTATTTCTTCAATATTCTGTAGGAATTGTTTATTGGTAATTCTTTCCGGAGAAATATAAAGCATTTTCGTAAGACCTTCCTTACATCGATCGTAAATAGTTTCAGCATCATATTCATCCAATTCTGAAGATAGATATTCCGCTTCGATTCCTCTTGATTTTAGTTGATTCACCTGATCTTTCATCAAGGCTAAAAGCGGGGAAATAATAAGACAGGTTCCTTCTTTTAGCAAAGCCGGGAGCTGATAACATAAAGATTTTCCTGCTCCTGTAGGAAGCAAAACCAATGTGTCTTTTTCGCTAATTATCGAATCAATAATAGATTCCTGAGAGTCGCGAAAATGGTCGTAACCCCAAAAATGTTTTAAGGTTTTGAATTTTAGCTCTTGAAAATCTTGTTGAGAAATCATGGGACAAAAATGAAGACTGAAATATAATAAAAAAAGCCACGCAATGCATGGCTTTAATATAATTTGTAAATAAATTTATTATTTAGCTTCGAAGTAAACTCTTCTGTTTGCTCTGTTTTTCCATTCAGGACATTTAGTAGCAGGGTCGCACTCAGGATATTTAAGGTCTTTTTCACCTCTACCTACTGCGTTTAGTTTACCAGACTGAACTCCGTTTTTAATTAAATAATCTTTAACGTTGTTTGCTCTTCTTTCAGAAAGTTTTTGGTTGTATGCTTCAGATGCTCTTGTATCAGTAGCTCCAATTACAGTATAAGATCCGCTCGAAGAATTGATATAGTTAACCGCATTATTCAAAATAGGCGTATTAGAAGGTAAGATTCTGTCTGAATTCAGATCAAACTCAATTCCGTCTAATTTTGTTTCTGTTTCTACTACCGGTCCAGAAGGAGTTGTAGGGCAACCTTGGTTTTCTACCGGTCCAGGAACAGTTACACACTTATCGTAAAGGTCGATTACTCCGTCTAAGTCAGTATCAAGGGCTACACCAGCTCCGTCCACTCTTGCTCCTGCAGGAGTATCAAGCTGTCTGTCCCAATCGTCGCAAACTCCGTCGTTATCAAGATCCCCTTTCTTACAAACTTCGATATCCTGGTTTTTATTAGCCAATACATCTAATTTGTAATAGATTTCCTGAAGCGGATCATGCCACATTAAGTGAGATTCGTGCTTTCCTAACTTCAAAGAAACCCCTAAAGTTGCATTGAAGAAGTTGTCTGAAACCTGCTCTTCACGTTGATTGATCGGGTCATATTTACGACCTCCACCATCGAATTCGTCATCACCTGTAACAGCATACATTAATCTACCTTCGATGTCGATTCTTCTGTTCACTTTAAATTTAACTCCGGCACCTGCCTGAGCAAACATTGAACCTAACTGGAAAGGTTTAATTTCTGTTACCATTCTCTGACCTTTTTCGTCTTTCTGGTAAGCTCTGTATGCTAAAGTTCCGATACCTGCATATCCGTGTAATGCCCATCTGTAAGGAGAATGGTTGTCAACTCTTCTGAAAAGATTAGAAAAGTTGATGTCTCCTAATAATGAGATGGCATCATACTGAGTTCTTGCTCCGACATGTTGTGTCCCAGAAGCATTAGGTTCAGCAGAATCTTTTGTATTAAACCAACCTTGTCTTGTTTCTCCTCTGTCGTACTGTAAATTAATACCAAAAGCATGTGTAATGGCTTTATCAATACTTACATAAGCAGAATATCCGAAAAGGTTTTTACCGTTACCGTTCTTTATAGATGTTAAGTCTGCAGACTGTATCATGGGTACACCAGCACCTATAGAGATCGCCCAGTCGTTAAATCTTTTAGACTTATTCGTAAATGGGGAAACATTCGCAGAGCCCGAAGAGAAAGTATTGGGATAACTTCCATTGGAAACTACTGCAGTTGAGTCTTGTGCAAAGCTTGCTGTAGGAACAGATAATGCTAAGGCAACAATTGCTAAACTTAATTTCATAGTGTATTTTTTATTTAGTTAATTAAATGATTAAGTTATTTAGTTGTGGTAGGACAACCTTGGTTTTCCACAGGTCCAGGTACAGTTACACATTTATCGTATAGATCGATGACACCATCAAGATCCATATCCAAAGCTACACCGGCACCGTCTACTCTTGCTCCTGCAGGAGTATCAAGCTGTCTGTCCCAATCGTCGCATACTCCGTCGTTGTCTAAGTCTCCTTTTTCACATACAACAAACTCTGCGTCCTGATTTTCAAGCACGTACGTTCTGTAATAAGCTTCCTGTAAAGGATCGTGCCATGCAAGGTGAGTGTCATGCTTCCCAAGTTTGAAAGAGACTCCTAAATTTACAGTCCATGCATTGTCAGATCTTTTCTTATCAATCATGTTGTACTTAGAAACATTAGACGTCGGATCGTAATCTGCAGGGCCTGCATTCCCACCGCCGTCAAATTCATCATCACCACTGATGATATACATTGTTCTGGCTTCGATGTCAATAAGTTTTGAAACATTATATTTCAGACCTGCACCAAATTGGTAATAAACCGAATTGATATCTAATTTCTGCTTGATGAACAGAGGAATTCTTGCAGGAGTAGTACTCCATCTGAATTCATTGTTATCATGTAATGAAGTATTGAAGTTCATTAAACCAACACCTCCATACCCGTGAAATGCCCATCTGTAAGGAGAATGATTATCCACTCTTCTTAAAAGATTAGAGAAATTGATATCTCCCATTAAAGCAATCTGGTTGTACTTAGTCTTGGCTTCTGCAACGCCGGCTGCAACACCTGCCGCACCTTCTAACTGGGCTTTCTGTGTAGTTTCACCTCTCTGATAGATAAGACTAAGACCAAAAACATGCGTAATCTGTTTGTCTAAACTTACGTACGAGTTGTATCCCCAGTTGATTTTTTTATCCGTAATAGATTTCAGATCCGAGTGCACCATGAAAGCGACACCACCACCGATCGATACAGACCAGTCGTTGAATCGCTTAGCCTTGTTATTGAAAGGTTGAACATTGGCAGAACCTGAAGAGAATGTATTTGGATATTCGCTGTTTGCAGTAACAGCTATACTATCCTGTGCATAAGCTGCAATAGGAAAAGTGGCCAATAATAATAAACCTAATTTCATACAATATGTTTTATGTTTTATGTCAGATAAAATCTTTTAATAATATTCTTGAAAACTCCCTTTCAAAAAGATGCTTTTGGTGAGGGATTTCCAATCTTTCTGATACAAATTTTAGTTCATTATACTTAACAATATCTATGTCTATAACCCTGTCAGCATATCCTCCGTTTGCTTTAGAATCGTTAATTCTTCCCATTTCAACCTCTATATTTTTGAGATGATTAAGAAGCCGAACTGGCGAAAGATCTGTAAATATTATCATTGCAATATTACAAAAAATATTAGAACTGGCAAATTCTACGGGGTCGGATGTCAAAAATTCACTTATTTGTAATATCTCATTTCCCCCTTCCTTGATTTTTTTTATAGCAATCTCCAGATTTTTTTTTTGATCTCCAAGATTACTTCCGAGTAACAAAACGACTTTATGTTGCGACATATTGAAAAATGATTGATTTATGAAAAGTTTTTTTAAAAACGTATTGGCAAATATAGTGGCAATTGTCATTTTAGGTGTCGTGTTTTTCTTCTTTTTCATCATGATGCTCGTCTTTAGTGCGATGGGAAGTGAGAAATCTGTAGCTGTGAAGAAAAATTCTGTACTTACCATTAATTTAAAGACAAATATAATAGATAGTCCTACTGAAGAGCAGAAAGGTTTATTTGATATCAGTGATCAGAATAAAAGTGTTTTGATTTTTGATGCCATTGAAGCGATTAACAAAGCAAAAACCGATGATAATATCAAAGGAATAAGTATTGAAGCAGATTATTTAAACGCGGGAATTACCCAGATTGATGATCTTAGAAATGCCATAGAAGATTTTAAAAAGAGCGGAAAATTTGTATATGCTTACGGAAATTCTGTTTCTCAGGCTTCCTATTATTTGGGATCGGTTGCTGATCAGTATTATTTAAATCCGTCTGGGATGATTGAGCTTAAAGGGCTTGCGACTGAAGTCGCTTTCTATAAAGATTTTGCGGATAAATACGGTATTGGGATTGAAGTGATCCGTCACGGAAAGTTTAAATCTGCGGTGGAGCCTTTTTTAAGAAATGATATTTCTCCTGAAAATAAAGAACAGCTGAGCACACTTTTAAATGATATATGGAAAAATACATCCTCAAGAATGGCGGTTTCCAGAAAAATTGATACAGCCCAGTTCAGAACAGTTGTGGACAGTTTATACGGGATGATTCCCGATTTAAGCTTAAAATACAAATTGGCTGATAAATTAATTCAAAAGACAGAATACGACCAGTTAATCAAGTCAAAATTAAATTTAAAAGAAAAAGATAAATTAAATAAGATCTCTTTAGGAAAATATATTGATTCTTATTCAGATGATGATAAGTCAGGAGATAAAGTAGCAGTTTTATACGCCTCAGGCTCAATCAACGGGGGGGATGATTATAACGATATCCACTCTGAAAAATATATTAAATACATTAAAGAACTTCAGAATGATGAAAAAGTAAAAGCAGTTGTTTTCAGGATTAATTCACCAGGAGGAAGTGCCAATGCTTCGGACGAAATTTTATTTGAACTTCAGCAGCTGAAAAAGAAAAAGCCGCTTGTGGTTTCTTTCGGAGATTATGCAGCTTCAGGAGGATATTATATTGCGATGGCAGCGGATAAAATTTATTCTGAGCCGAATACACTTACGGGATCAATCGGGGTTTTCGGTGTTATTCCTTATTTTAAAGATATAGCCAATAAAAACGGGATCCGTTCAGACATTGTCGCTACCAACGCCAATTCTCAGTATTATTCTTCTTTAAACGGTGTTACGCCTTATGGAGTAAGTTTAATTACAAAAAGTGTGGAAGGAACTTATAAAAGATTCGTACATTTCGTTACTCAAAACAGAAAACAGACTTTCGAGCAGATCGACAGTGTAGGAGGAGGAAGAGTATGGAGCGGAACCAGAGCCAAGCAGATTGGTCTTGTAGACGAATTGGGTACCCTGAATGATGCGGTGAAATTTGCGGCCCAGAAAGCGGGTTTAAAATCATCTTATAATGTAGTATCTTATCCGAAAAGAATGACTCCTTTCGAGCAGATCTTTAAAGATCTTAATGAAGACGATATTTCTGCAAGGGTTGTGAAAAGTAAAATAGGAAAGGCGAACTACGAGCTTTTGCAGCAGATTGTTGAAGAAAGAAAACTGCAGTCTGAAGTGAAAATGGAAATGCCTTACCAAATAAAAATCAACTAAATTATATATTGTACAGCGAAACGGCGGGTTTGAATTTCAAGCCCGCCGTTTTATTTTTTATTACGTTTAGAGATTAGGCACTCTTCCTAGTTGCCATTCCATAGATCCAAAGAACAATCAGCGCTCCTCCGATTGCTAAGATCCAGCTTCTGAAATTCCAGAAAGAATCTACATCACCCCAATGAAGTACATAGACTCCGATAGCCCCTCCAATGAAGGCTCCAACGATTCCCAGGATCATGGTGATAAGCATTCCGCCTCCCTGTTTTCCCGGCATGATTAATTTTGCGATTGCTCCGGCTAAAAGCCCGAAGATAATCCATGTTAAAATTCCCATAGTTGCAAATTTTTTAAATGTTAATATTTATAGGTTTAGTTTATTGCTAATGTAGGGAAAACATGATTGCATCATCTTTTCTTGAAGAACGAGTCTACAAATTCTGTACCATTGAATAACTGCAGATCCTGCATCTTTTCTCCGACACCGATGTACTTTACAGGAATCTGAAACTGATCGGAAATACCGATCACAACACCGCCTTTTGCGGTTCCGTCTAATTTTGTTACAGCCAAAGCATTCACTTCTGTTGCTGCGGTAAACTGTTTTGCCTGCTCAAAAGCATTTTGGCCTGTAGAGCCATCCAATACCAATAAAATCTCGTGAGGCGCATCAGGAATTACCTTTTGCATCACCCTTTTGATTTTTGAGAGCTCGTTCATTAAATTAATTTTATTGTGAAGTCTTCCCGCCGTATCAATGATAACAACGTCTGCATTTTGAGCTACAGCACTTTGTACCGTATCAAATGCTACAGAAGCAGGATCAGAACCCATTTCCTGCTTTACAATAGGAACTCCGACTCTTTCACTCCAGATCACCAATTGATCAACCGCTGCCGCTCTGAAGGTATCTGCTGCTCCCAAAACAACTTTTTTCCCTTCCGTAGTAAACTGATGAGCCAGCTTTCCGATGGTGGTTGTTTTTCCGACACCATTCACTCCTACAACCATGATGACATAAGGCTTTTTGGAAGTATCAATATTTCCTGTTCCTCTGTGCGGGTTTTCCAATAAAAGTCCTGAAATTTCTTCACGAAGTATTTTGTCTAATTCGTTTACACCTACATATTTGTCCCGGGCAACACGTTCCTCAATTTTTTCAATAATTTTGATGGTTGTGGAAGCTCCAACGTCGGAGGCAATAAGGATTTCTTCAAGATCATCGAGAACCTCGTCATCTACTTTGCTTTTACCGACTACGGCTTTTGTCATTTTTTCAAAGAAACCCTGGCTGGATTTTTCCAATCCTTTGTCTAACGTTTCTTTTTCTTCTTTTTTGAAAATATTTTTAAACCAACTCATTTTTATGAATTACGGAGTTTTAATTAGTGATGGAAGCTGGGAGCAGGAGGGTTGAAGTTTACAGACTTAGCTTTTAAGTTTGCAATTAACTTCAAGCCTCCTGCTTCTGACTTCCAGCTTAGAAAAGCAAAGATAACAAAAAAACTACCCAAAATATGAGTAGTTTTTTATATTGTAAATAAAGTAGGGATTATTTTTTCAAAAATCCATCCACTTCGTCTGCATTCATTACTTTTTCTTCGAAAACGTAAGCTCCTGATTTAGAAGACTTCACCATTTTCACCACTTTAGTCATTTTTTTAGACCCGGTTTGTAGGGTTGCTACTACTTTCTTTGCCATGGTAAATTATATTTTATAAATTACTTGATTTCTTTGTGAAGGGTAGATCTTTTAAGAACCGGATTGTATTTTTTCAATTCCAATCTTTCTGTTGTGTTCTTTTTATTTTTTGTAGAAATGTATCTAGACATTCCTGGCATACCGCTTTCTTTGTGCTCTGTACATTCAAGGATTACTTGAACTCTGTTTCCTTTTTTTGCCATGATTTATTAATTCTTTTTAATCAATCCGTTTCTAGTAGCTCTTTCAATAGCTTCCTCGATTCCAATCTTGTTAATCACTCTCAATCCATGAGCTGATACTTTCAGTGTTACGTGCTTATCTTGCTCCGGAAGGTAAAATTTCTTCTCTAATAAGTTAATTTCAAAACGACGCTTCGTTTTGTTATTAGCGTGAGAAACGTTGTTACCAACCATTGCACGCTTTCCTGTTATTTGGCAAATTCTTGACATATCTCGATGTTCTTATTTGTACTATAATATTTGAGAGTGCAAAATAACGAAGAATTTTTTAGATAGGCAAATGTTTTAGAAAATTATTTACAAATAACTTACTGATTCATAATAACGATTTTAGCTTCAGAAATATCACATTCCATGACAGTCGCAGATACAACTGATTCGGAGCAAATGCTGTAATCAGGAATAAATACTGCAAATTTCTGTTGTTTTTTTTGAATTTCCAAAATCGTTTTTTTTGCCTTTAAGCTTTTTTCATTTTATTCTGAAGCCGTTTAATTAAGAAATAAAATAGTAAAAAGCCAAGTGCAAAAATTGAAAATCTTGAAAGCAGATCTCCGGCTCTTGAATAAAAAGTCATTCCATCATAAAGGTTCACTTTTGCAAATAATGCCGCTTTATCCCCGTAAAAAGTATCCTCTAAAATCTCTCCTTTTGCATTGATGTGTGCGGAAATTCCACTGTTGGCTGCACGGGCGATTTCTCTTCTTGTTTCGATTGCTCTCAGTTTTGCGTAAGAAAGAAGCTGTTTGTGTCCTTCCGTAACGCCCCACCACGAGTCATTCGTCATGATGGCTAAGAAATTGGCTCCTTTTTTTACATAATCGGTTGTAAATTCTCCATAAATACTTTCATAACAGATAATCGGAGCTATCTTTCCTTTGTTGAAAGGATTCGAAAAGGCAACTCTTTCTTTGTCGGTTCCTAAGGAAGCTACCGTTCCTCCCAGATTAAGCATCGCGTCTCCCAAAAGCGGTTTCAAATAATTCATATATGGGAAAATCTCCACACCAGGAACCAATTTTCCTTTGTGATAAACTTCCACCTTTTGATTCGGGATAATCTGAACTGCCGAGTTATATCTTTCAACCCAAAGTTCAGGGGTTAGCTGATAGGCTTCTTTAGGCAAGTTATTTTTGTCGGTATAGTAATGATGGGAAGAAATTCCTGTGGCAAAAACAGAACCAGGATGTTTCGATAAAAATCCTTTAACATTGTTCAGAACCATGCTCTTTTCAAAAGCCGTTTCAGAAATAGATCCTCTTCCTGGAAGAGCCGTTTCGGGGGCAATATAATAATCTATTTTTCCTTTTGAATTTCTTTCTGCCAGATTCAGAAGGTCATTTTCAATCGTCAGGCTGTCGATGGAGTATTTTTCGTCATAAGGATCAAGATCCGGCTGAAGCATTAAAACGTTAACTGTCCCAATCGGTTTTTCGTTAAAATTATTAAATTTAACAAGAGAAATAACCATCGGAATGGCAATTAAACCAATAGCAATTGAAGAATTTCTAATTAAATCTTTTCTTTTTCTTCCAGCTTCCCAGGTTCTCACTGTATAGAAAATCAGGACATTAATTAATAAAATCCAGAAGCTTCCGCCTGTTGCACCCAAAGTATCATACCACTGGATCAATTTAGGATACTCGGAGAATGCATTTCCGAGATTCAGCCAAGGCCAGGTAAATTCCCAATTCAGATGAAACTTTTCAAAGCTCATCCAGATGGCAATGAAAAATCCTAATCCCCAATATGTTCCCTGTGCATTTTTATACCAATGGTAACATTGAAAAACCAGAGAATAAAGAAGCGAATTTACCAGTACCGGAAAGGCAACAGCAAGTATTGAGTGGCTTCCGTCCGGGTTTTTAGCTCCATACAGCCACCCGGTCGTCACGATATTCCAGATCACAAAACACAGGTAGGAAAGCCCGAAAACCACCCAGCTTTTTCTTTTGTACTCTGAAAATTTAGAGACCCCGTGCTCCATCATCAAAAGCGGAACAAGTGCAAAAAAGATAAAAAACGGGACACCATAAGTTGGCCATGAAATGGACAGAAGCATCGCTGAAATGAGCGTAAGTAAAACGTATTTCATTAAATTAATTTAACATACAAATTTAATGTTTTTGAAATGAATAAATTTGTAATTGATGTTAAAGAAATTTTATAAAATTATCATAGTTCCGTATACTTTGTTTTTGCTTTATCTCATGTTTTTTGGGATGGGAAGGGTGCAGTATGAAGATAATTTGCTTACGGTAGAGCCTATTTTTTCCACAATTAACTTTATTAAAGGAGAAATTTCTCTGCAATATATCATTGTGATTGTGCTGGGAAACATCGTCATGTTTGTTCCGTTTGGATTTCTCGGCTGGATTTTTCCGGAACTTAAAAACCTGAAAAATTTGCTTTTTACTTTTGTTTCAGGAATTACGATTGTAGAAGCGCTTCAGTATTTTTCCAGAATGGGGATTTTTGAAGTGGATGATATTATTTTTAATACTTTTGGTGTTTTTCTGGGTTTTTTGCTTAGGAAATTTGTTGAGAAACGATTTGTGGATTGGGTTTAATATTTATATTTTAATACGAAATGCTTCGACAAGCTCAGTATGACATTCATGACACTGATGTATTGCTCATAAAACATTTAGTATTAGGGTTGTTATGCTGAGCTTGTTGGAGCATTCAACATATTCTAACCATTCAATTCCTTAGCACGTTTTTCTGCGTTTAGTATTCCGCTTTTTAAAATTTCTTTAAAATTATTTTCGTTAAAAGTTTTTAGGGCAGCTTCTGTAGTTCCGCCTTTTGAAGCCACGTCCTGAATAAGTTCTTCCAGATTTTTATCCGAATTGTTAATTAAATGATAGGCTCCCAACATCGTTTGTTGCACGAAAAGTTTAGATAAATTTTCGTCGATTCCCATTTCAACGCCGGCTTTAATCATTGCATCAACGATATAATAAAAATAGGCGGGTCCGCTTCCGGAAAGGGCTGTAACGCCATCTAATAATTCCTCGTTTTCCAAATAAACCGATCTTCCTGTTGAGTTTAGTAATCTTTCAATATTAATTAACTGACTGAAAGAAATGCCTTCCGCAGCGGTGTAGCCTGTAATTCCCATTCCTAAGAGAGTAGGAGAGTTTGGCATAGCCCTTACAATCAGTGGATGATTCAATACTTTCTGGATTTTTTCAATTTTAATTCCGGCCATGATGGATAAAACCATTTGGTTTTCTTTCAACTGAAACTTGAAATTTTCTGCAACATGTGGAAAATCCTGTGGTTTTACGGCGATAATAATTAAATCAGTATCCAAATCCGTCACTTCATCAAAAGTTGAAATTTTAGATTTTGGGAACTCTTCTGATATTTTCGGGAATTTAGTTTGATTTCTTGTGATTAAATGTAGATTTTCCGGTTTTATCAATTCATATTTTAAAAATGATTTTGAAAAAGATAAGCCCATATTTCCGGCTCCGAGAATGGTAATTTTCATGTTTGTGTTGTTTTTTTGGTTATTAACCTTGTCAAAGTTCAAAACTTTGACAAGGTTAGGTTAAGTACCTGAATTTATTGAAAATTTAAATAATATTCACTTCCCTCTCAAGCTCAATCCCGAATTTTTCTTTTACAGAATTAATGATTTCCGTTGAAAAATCAAAGATTTCTTTTCCGGTGGCATTTCCTGTAGCGTTAATGATGACTAAAGACTGTAATTTGTGAGAAGCAACGTTTCCGATCTGTTTTCCTTTCCAGCCGCATTGTTCGATCAGCCAGCCAGCGGGAACTTTTACGAAATCTCCGTTAGGATAGCCTTGAATATTTTCAAATTTTTGTTTTAACTCTTTAAATTGAACTAAAGGAATCGTCGGGTTTTTAAAGAAACTTCCGGCATTTCCAATTTCTTTCGGATCCGGTAATTTACTTTGTCTGATATTGATAACCGCTCTCGAAACATCCTGGATCGTCGGGTTTTGAATGCCTAAATTTTCCAACTCGGATTGGATGGCGCCGTATTCTGTTTTTATATGATGAATCCGATGCGTAAGTCTGAATGTAACATCCAGAATTACATATTTTCCTTTTCCTTCCTGCTTAAAAACGGAGTCTCTGTACCCGAATTTGCATTGTTTCAGATCGAAAGTTTCCAATTGCAGATTTTCAAGATTGAGAACCGTGCAATTCACAAAAACATCCTTAATTTCAGTTCCGTATGCTCCGATATTCTGTATCGGTGAAGTTCCGACGTTACCTGGAATCAAGGAAAGATTTTCCAATCCGCCAAAGTTATTATTCAGACAAAACATAACGAATTCATGCCAGTTTTCTCCTGATTTTGCTGTTACCCAAAATTCGTTTTCATTAATGGGGTCTGTGTGGATTCCTTTCAGATTTAATTTAATCGCTAATCCGTCAAAATCCTTTGTTAACAAAATATTGCTTCCGCCACCAATAAAAAGAAGTGGGAGTGTTTGGGTATCCGGATTGTTTAATGCTTCTATTAATTCTTCGATAGAATGAACTTCTGTGAAATATCTTGCATTGGCATCTACTCCGAAAGTATTGTAGGGCTTAAGTGAAAAATTTTCGTGCATCATTTTTATTGATATTCTAAAGGAAGAATGTTTTGAATTTGATTTTTTAATTTTTGAAGCTGCTGATAATGGACGGTATCTACATAAGAATTTACATATACATGATACTTATTGCCTGTCCTGATCTGAAAAGTTTCGTCGAAACCGTCTACAGATTGTTTGCTGGGAGAGCTTCTGATATTGTCTAAAGTCTTTACATCGACTGTTGATACAATTCTTTGCCATACTTCGGGTGAAATGGCAGATTTCCATTCTTTATGGGTTTTATTATTCGTAATACCTTCTTCAAAATGAATGGAATCCCTGGTGACTTTAAAAATTTTATAATTTCCAAACTGTCCGCCGATATCCGAATAATTAATAGAAATAACTTCATTCGGGTTTTTAGACGGAATGCTTTCGGATTTAGGCGTGTCACAAGAAAAAAATATCAGCAATAAAACATAAAGTGAGAAAATTTTCAAACTAAAATATTTTATTGCTGACATATTATTTTTTTAATTTCAATTATAGATTGAATTCTAATTTATACTTTTCAAGTGCATCTTTTAAGATTTCGGCACTTCTTATTAAATCTTCTTCTTTCAGAACGTAAGCGATTCTTACTTGCTTTTTACCCAACTCAGGGTTGCTGTAGAATCCTCCTGCGGGTGCCACCATGATTGTTTCTCCATGATTGGAATAAACTTCCAGCAGCCATTGTGCGAATTTTTCTGTATCATCCACCGGAAGTTCTGCAACGCAATAGAAAGCTCCTTTCGGTTTCGGGCAGATAACTCCCGGAATAGCATTGAGAGCATCAACTAAAACATTTCTTCTGTGTGTATATTCTTCTCTTACGGCTCTGATATAAGCTCCGTCATTTTGGTGAGCGGCAGTTGCAGCGATTTGTCCCAATAAAACAGGGCTTAATCTTGCCTGTGCAAAAAGCATTGCTGCATCGTGGATTTTTTTGGAACGGGTAATCATACATCCAATTCTTACACCGCACATAGAGTAACGTTTTGATTCTGAATCGATAATGATGCAGTTTTCTGCCAGTTCGGGAAATGCAAGCATCGAAATTTGCTGCTTTCCGTCGTAAACATATTCTCTGTAAACTTCGTCGGAAATAACAACGATATCGTATTTTAAAGCAATTTCTGCTAATTTCTGAAGTTCTTCACGGGTGTAAAGATAACCGGTAGGGTTTCCGGGGTTACAGATTACGATTGCTCTTGTTTTCTCAGTGATTTTTTTCTCAAATTCTTCTATAGAAGGAAGGGCAAAGCCTGTATCGATAGTGGAAGGTACTGCTACTACATTTACATTGAAAGTGCTTGTAAATCCGTTATAGTTGGCATAATACGGTTCCGGGATAATAACTTCGTCTCCGTCATCACATAATGTTGAAATTGCAAAATTCAGTGCTTCAGATCCTCCGTTGGTTACAATAAAATTATCAGGCGTAAGATCTGTGAAATCCAGAGAATGATAATATTCTGTAAGTGCTTTTCTGTACTCAATATTCCCTTCAGAAAGAGCGTATTCCAATACTTTTAAATCAATATTTTTTAAAGCATTAAGAGCCGTTTCCGGAGTTTCAATATCCGGCTGCCCGATATTAAGGTGATATACTTTTGTACCTTTCTGTTTCGCTTTAAGGGCAAAAGGAACCAGTTTTCTTACCGGCGATGGCGGCATGTGTAGTGCTCTGTTTGAAATATTCGGCATTGTTCAAAAAATTTGTAGGGCAAAAATAAGATTTAATTTTTCAATAATGAAATAATGACGGATAAGAAAAATTTTTATTTGAATTTAAATATTTATTAACAAATACCGCTGATATATAGTAGATTATTGAATTTTATTTTTAATAATGATTATGATAATTATTTCATTGATTCGTGATTAATTTATATATTATTCAATAATATTCAAATATTTTTATATTTTTTTTAATAAAAATATTTTCGTATTGTTTTTTTTATAAATTTACAACGACAATAACTAGTAAATATGAAATTAAAACTATTTTTTGGAGCACTCAATGCGATGGCTCTATTGGCCGCCGGTTCTGTAGCGGCTCAGAACTACCAACAAATGCCGATTGTTTCCGGCTTTACTGCCGATGTCATTGCAAACGGGATAGGTTCATCCAACACTTCTACAAATAATGACGTAGATGGAGTTTCTTATGCTTTTATCGCCAGAGATTTTCAGCTGACCTCCACAAGTGCGCCTATTAACTTTGGTATTCCTGTGGATGGAATTATCAATTCTGTAGTGGCAACAACTCCGGGGCTGAGCTTTCAGTTGGCAAGTTTAAATGCAAATAACTCCTTGAGGTTGGCTGCAATAAATGATGCAGGAACGTTAACATTTGCCACGCCCAAAGCAGCGACTAAACTGTATATGCTTGCCGTGAGTGGGAGCGGTACCTCCACTGTAAATGTCGTGGTAAATTTCACGGATGCTACTTCACAGACGTTTTCAGGGGTAGCTCTTGCGGACTGGTATGGTGGTACCAACTTTGCTGTTCAGGGAATCGGAAGAATCAGAAAACCAGGAGCAACTCCGAATTCAGCTGATGATGTTCCTGCTCCAGAAGGAGGAACCAATCCAAGACTGTATCAAAGTGAATTGGCATTAGACGCTGCTAACCAGACAAAGCAGATACAAAGTGTGACAGTAACTAAAGCAAGTGGTACCGGTCTCCCGAATATTTTTGCTTTTTCGGCAGATGCATATTCAGATTGCGCGCCGCCTGTGTTACAAACGCCTTCAAGTATAACGGCTAGTTCTGCTTTGGTCTCATGGGCTGCCTCAGCGAATGCGGTAACTTATGATGTTTACCACAATACTTCCAATACAACACCTGCAAGTACTGTATCTCCTACATATTCCGGAGTATCAGGTACGAGTCAGAATATCGGCGGTCTTAACTCGAATACTAACTATTATTACTGGGTAAGAACCAACTGTAGCTCAGGAACCAGCCAGAGTGTATGGTCTTTTGGAGGTACCTTCAAAACGGCTTGCTCCACATTTACTGTTCCATATACAGAAAATTTTGATACCACAAGCACAGGTTCTACTTCTAATAATAATGCGCCAAGCTGCTGGTCTTATCTCGAAAGTGCTTCGTTTCCGGGAAATGGGTATGTAATAGCATCCAATTCTTACTCATCCCCAAATTCATATTATTTAAATAACTCAAGCGCTACTACGGGTAATCAAATGTTGGTGTCGCCTCCAACTATTAATCTTTCGGATGGTAATAAGCGTGTAAGGTTCTATGCGAAATCTAGTTCAGCTAATTATACATTATTAGTAGGAACTTTATCTAATCCTTTAGATTCAAATACATTTACGCCAATTGGCTCGCCGATTACCTTAACAACTACGCAGACACAGTATACGGTTAATATCCCTGCAGGATCTGATCTGCATTTGGCATTTAAGCACGGTTTGGGAGGAACGAGCCGCACTCTTTATCTTGATAATATTACTGTTCAGGCAATTCCTACTTGTTTTGAGCCTACTGCTGTTACATCATCAACGGTTACTGCAAACTCTGCGGTAATTGCCTGGACGGCGGCTGCTCCGGCTCCGGCAAACGGATATGAAGTATATTACAGTACAACCAATACGGCACCTACTGCTGCAACTGTTTTAAATGCTTCGAACTCTGTAACATCTACTACAAATTCTGCTCCTGTGAGTGGGTTGGCAGCTTCAACAACATATTACGCCTGGGTAAGATCTAATTGCGGGCCTACAGATAAAAGTATATGGAGTGAAACTTCTACAACCTTTACAACACTTTGTGTTCCGATCACGACATTGCCTTGGAATGAAAATTTTGATGCTATGCCATCTATCGGATCGGCAGTACTTCCAAATTGCTGGAAACAGACTCCGGGAGGAAGTAGTTCCAATTATAGCTTTACATCAGCTAATGCTTCTCAGCAAGGTTATAATGATCCTAAATCTGCACCTAATTATATGACAATTTATTATCCATATACGAATGCAGCCTATTTATGGACTCCGACATTTACCTTAACAGCAGGAAATACTTACAGTTTTTCTTTCTATTGGGTAGGAGATAATTATGCAGGGTGGCAAAATGATGTTCTGGTAAATACTGCACAATCGGCAACGGGAGCAACCAACTTAACGACATTCATTACATCCGATCAGACAGCAACAGGAGGAAGTAACAGCACAAACTATACTTTAGTGACTGTTTCGTATACTCCTACAGCTACAGGAGATTACTCTTTCGGAATTAAAGCGTTAAATACAACAACAGCTCCATTCTATATGGGATTTGATGATTTCTCTCTTACACAGACTAATTTGGCAACAGCCGAAACCTCTGTGAAGAAAAATACAATCAAAGTATATCCAAATCCATTCAAAGATGTACTATACATTGCTGAAACCAAAGAAGCAAAGTCTGTTTCAGTGGCGGATGTATCTGGAAGAGTAGTGAAAACTATTGAAAATCCTGGTAAAGAATTACATTTAAGTGAATTGAATTCAGGATTGTATTTGGTAACTGTTACATTTAAAGACGGTACAAAATCAACTGTAAAAGCTATCAAGCAATAATTTTTAATATTTAATAATTTACATTAAAGGCAGTTATACATTGAGTATGACTGTCTTTTTATTTAGAAATAAAAACATTTTTATAATAAATTATTATACTTTTGCGCTCAAAATATAAAGCTTATGAAGAAATTAAATTTACTCTTTTCTATTGTTGTTTTTTCGGCTCAATCTGTGTCAGGGCAACGGATTGATAAGGAAACCATCAGTTTTCAGCTACTGAAAGAACCAGTATTTTCAACAGATCTTCCCAATAGAAATTATACAATTACTGTCAAATCTCCATACAATATTACCAAAGATGACGTGTTGCGAATATCAAAGGAAGATTATCAAAGACAGGTGGATAATTATCAGACGAATGTAGAAACTGCAAAGATTGAACATCAGGAAAGACTGAAGGATTACGATGCAGAAGTTAAAAAACTTCAGGAAAAATATAAGCTGGAATCTGCAGAATACAGCAAATTATCTGCGGTTGAGAAAATTGCCGCCACCAACGGGGCTCCCATTTTAAGATTACCTTCAAGACCTGTTTTAAATATTCCGCCAATGCCAATCTATAAGCAGCCTGACCTTAGAGATGCTTTGATTGTTGATAATAAAATTCTCGCTTCACAGATGGATGTTGCGGGCTTTTCTAAAAATGGTAGCCATCTTGATATTGTAGTGGAAATGGAAAGGACTAATTTTCAGGACAACCAGGGGAAAACATTTGCCAATCAGCCGGTAAGAATTATCGGAAAACAAAATGGAGTAGTAAAATTAGACAAAACTTATTTCTCGGATTTCTCGGAAATTGCAAGTGTTCCTACGAATGAGCTGAATCTTAATTATCACGAGAAAATGTATCTGCAGAGAACAATGGACCGTACAAGAAACATTATTAATGATAATTTTGGATATCAGATCATAAATTCTACAGTAGCTTTGGAAACTGTGAAAAATAAAGGAGATTATGATGAGTTGGAAAAAGCGTACATTTATGTTTCTACCAATCTAAAAAAGCTTCAGGCAAAGTCCGATTATGCACCCAATAAGGTAGCGATGGAAAACATGCAGAAAGGAATTGATCTTTGGAAAACAGCTTTAACAAAGATAAATTACAACGATAAAAAAGCACTTTACAACCAGAAAATCGGAGAATATCTTTATTTTAATTTAATAAGATTAAATCTTGCTTTAGGTAATTATCAGGAAGCAGAAAAATATTTGAATGAGCTTCAGGAACATTTGGTTGATATTAAATTATCCTACGATGCTAATCTTGAACTAAAAAAATTAGAAGAAAAAATTTACAATAACTAAGAAATATTATGATTAAACAGATTATTGCTTCGGCACTAATTACTGCTTCTGTTTGTGCTTTCGCACAGACAAAAGTAGTGGAAGGGACAAAATTTACAACTGATGACAATCTTGAGAAGGATGAAAAATTAGTTTTGGCAGACGATTACAACTCTTATATGTTCAGTGTAATCAACATTGACGGATTGATGAGGAATGTTTTTCCTCACAAAAAATTATTGATGAGAAAGCTTGATCAGAACGGAAGTCTGGTTGATACCTATACTCAGGATTATGCGAACAAAACAAACGGTGTTCTTCACAACTATTTAGGATCGCAACAGATTGATGAAGATAAATTTGTAGCTTTTACAGAAGAATATTTTGGAAAAGAAAACAGAAAGGAAGTCTTTCAACATGTTTTTAGTAAGAAAAGCGGAACTTTTACTACAAAAAGCATTGCAAAATACACGATTGAATCTACTAACAAATCAGGAACTACCTATGTAGTTTTCTCTGAAAACGGAAAATATGCTGCAGTTTTTAATGACAGATATGCTAATAAAAAAACAGATAATATCAATGATGCCTTGGTAATTGATCTGAGAACGCTTTCTCCGCTTTGGAGCAAAGAAATCTCGTTGAGCAGCGACTATGTTGAAAAATCTTTAACATTAACAAATTCTGGGAAAATTGTTTTACTGCGTAAAGCTGCAGGTTGGAAAGAATCTTATAAAATGGAAATGGTTTCCAATACGGAAGACAAGGATTTACCTTTTGATGACAAGTATATTCCTGAGAAATTATATGCCATCAGTAAGAATGATAACGATTACCTGGTGACTTTCGGAAGAAAAAATCAGGCTGTTACTTTAGGCGGAAGTACTTTTGGAACGGTAATGTTTTATGATATTAAATCCGGAAAATCCGTAATCAGTAATACAAATTTAGCGGGAGCTAAAGACATGAGTGACGTGAAAGTTATTAAAACAATTGTAAAAGGAGATGAGGTTTTAATGGCTGTTCAGCAGGAAACAATTACAAGACCTTTACCGACAGCGATGAATCGTTTTCCGGATCCTGTTTACAAATTGGATGTTGGTGTTTTAATAAAATTCAATAAAGAAGGTGAAGTGAAGCAATTTGTTCCGCTTGGCAGCAACCCGATGGGAAGAAGAATTCAGGTGATTGAATCGGGAGATAACCTTTATGTTTCCTCGTTTTATCCAAAAGGTGCATTCGGAAATACAGGCTTTTCTATGAAAGCTTTTGATTTCAGCGGCTTAACTCCTAGAGAATTGACATCAGACTATAAAGGGAAAAACTTCTTTATGAATTACGGATTTACAGATGGAAATCTAATCCAATTTGTTTCGAATGTCAATAAATTATTGTTCTTACAAAAAAGCGGTAAAGATGTCCAGATGGTCAGTCTTTATAATTTTGTAAAATAATTTATTTTAAAATATTTGATCAGTCTTACAGTTTTGTAAGGCTGATTTTTTTTTGCTTTGATTTAAAAATATTTCTCATTAAAATTTTGTTAATTTGAAGAATTATTAAAACTGAACTGTTATGCAAATTCCCGCAATTTCTGTAGAAGATTACATCTCTAAAATTCCTGAAGAAAGACAGGAGATTTTCAAAAAAGTATTTGATGCGATTAATGATCATTTACCGGAAGGTTTTTCAAAAAACATCAGCTATGGTATGGTGGGATGGGGAGTTCCGCTGGAGACTTATCCCGCAGGCTACCACTGTGCGCCGGGCACACCGCTGCCTTTTATCAGTATTGCCTCTCAGAAAAACTTCATTGCGGTATATCACATGGGGATATATGCAAAACCGGAATTGCTGGATTGGTTTGTTGCGGAATTTCCAAAATATTCCAAAAGAAAACTGGATATGGGGAAATCATGTATCCGTTTCAAAAAAATGGATGATATTCCGTTGGAGTTATTGGCTGAGATGAGTAAAAAAATGACTGTTGAAGAATGGATTGATATTTATGAAACCAATTTTAAAAAGAAATAATTTTTTACTGAATTTCTTTGCAGTTATCTTTCTGTTAAATTCAATTTTAAGTTGCGGAAATTCACAAATTTCAGGAGTAAGAAACGGTGATTTACTTTTCGTGACTGCAAAAGAAACGGGACTTTCGGGAGCGATCAATAATGTGACTCAAACGCAGAAAAATGTTTCATTTGATCATATCGGGATTTTAGAGCAGACGAAAAAAGGAACTTTTGTTTTACATGCTGCTCCAAAAGGCGGTTCGCAAAAGCAGAACATAGTAGATTTTCTAAAAGATCAGAGAAATGACGGACAAAAAATAATTGTTTATCGTTTGAAGTCTCAGTATCAGAATACGATTCCAAATGCGATTGAAAACGCAAATTCGATGTTGGGGAAATCGTATAATTTCAATTATATTTTGGATGAAAATTCCTATTACTGTTCGGATTTTGTGGAAAGAGCATTTCGAAAAGACAATATTTTCAAATTGGAACCCATGACTTTCATCGATCCGAAAACCGGAAAAACAAACACTTTTTGGGAAGAATTTTATCAAAAGAAAAATTTAAAAGTTCCCGAAGGTGAGTTGGGCTGCAATCCAAACGGATTGGCTGCATCTGATAAAATTGAAAGGGTGAAGGAATTAAAATAATAAAAATGGTATATACGCCATTATAAACGGGCTTAGGTCCGTTTTTTTATGGTTTTATCTGAAGCTGCAATTAAAATACAGGCATTTCAATAAATATTTTTAAAATTTTTCAAAAAATATTATCCTACTAATTTGGTAGACTAATATTTTTTTATATTTTTGTCAAAGATTTAACGCATTAGAGCAATGAACATTAGAATTTAAACCATTAAAAAAAGTTTTGTTATGATTACACCAAATCCGAACCTGCAGGTTTTACAAAACAAAATCAACCTGCCCAAAAAAGAATTGATACTGGAAATAGAATTAAATGGAAAGATGAAGTTTGAGCATCTGATGAATACCATTTATAATCAGTTAGGGATCTGTCATAAGGTGTTATCAGCTAATGTAGAATATGTGAACGGTCTGAGTTTCGGTTCTGTTCAGTTATACATCAATGTAAATTCAGAAGATTTCGAACAACTGGAATTTTATCTGAATAAAAATAAACTCTTGAGTACGACTGTGGAGTATGTCTGCAGAAAATATTCATAGGTGAGATTCATATAGTTTTAATTACAACAAACGGCTGTCGCAACCTCTGTGATAGCCGTTTTTACTTTCATTGATTCAATTAAATAAAAAAAGACCACTCGAAAAAGTGGTCTCTATATTTTACAGTGAAAATTAAATTCTTTCAATATCGGCACCGATTGCTTTTAATCTTCCGTCGATATTTTCATAACCTCTGTCGATCTGTTCGATATTGTGGATAATTGATTTCCCTTCTGCAGAAAGTGCTGCGATTAGAAGTGCATTTCCGGCTCTGATATCCGGTGAAACCATTGTTGTTCCTCTCAGCGGAGTTTCCTGGTTTAATCCGATTACCGTTGCTCTGTGCGGATCACAAAGAATAATCTGTGCCCCCATGTCAATCAGTTTATCTACGAAGAACAATCTTGATTCAAACATTTTCTGGTGAACCAATAGGCTTCCTTTCGCCTGAGTTGCCACCACTAAAATAATGGATAACAAATCGGGAGTAAACCCTGGCCAAGGCGCATCAGAAATTGTAAGGATAGAACCATCGATAAATTTCTGAATTTTATAATTTTCCTGAGCCGGAATGAAAATATCATCATTACTCTGCTCAAGCTGAATTCCTAATTTTCTGAAAGTATTTGGAATAACACCAAGCTGGTTCCAGTTGACATTCTTAATAGTAATTTCAGATTTTGTCATTGCCGCAAGACCAATCCAGGATCCGATTTCTACCATATCCGGAAGCATCGTGTGCTCAGTTCCGTGAAGATGGGCAACTCCTTCAATGGTTAATAAGTTGGAGCCGATTCCTGAGATATTGGCTCCCATTCTGTTCAGCATCTTACACAATTGCTGAAGATATGGTTCGCAGGCAGCGTTATAAATTCTTGTTTTTCCTTTGGCTAAAGCTGCTGCCATCACGATGTTGGCAGTTCCCGTTACAGAAGCTTCTTCCAATAAAATAAATTTACCGTTAAGCTCTTTCGCTTTTAAAGAATAGAAAAATTCTTCTTCATCATAATGAAATTCAGCGCCAAGTTCTACAAGTCCTTGAAAGTGGGTGTCTAATCTTCTTCTTCCGATTTTGTCACCTCCCGGAGTCGGCATATACGCTTCACCGTATCTTGCTAACATAGGTCCCATCAACATGATTGAACCTCTTAGTTTGGCTCCGTCTTTTTTAAACTCGTTGGATTTTATATAATCGAAATTAACTTTATCAGCTTTGAAAGTATAGTCTCCGTGCCCGTTCTTGGTAACCTTTACCCCAAAGTCTCCAAGGATCTCAATTAATCGATTAACGTCGTGGATATCCGGAATATTTTTAATTCTAACTTCCTCATCAGTTAACAAAACGGCACAAAGAATCTGTAGAGCTTCATTTTTTGCTCCTTGTGGAGTGATTTCACCTTGCAGTCTTTTTCCTCCTCTTATTTGAAATGTTCCACTCATGTCTACTTTCTGTTGTTTTTATTATGATTGTTGTTGTTATTATTGTTATGTCGTCTCTTATTATTTTGGTTATTCCGGTTATTGTTTCGGTTGTTATTTTGGCTATTTCGGTTGTTGTTATTGGTTGTGTAATAGATCTTGCTTTTCTCAAGAGAGTCTATTCCTGTAAGATCGAGCCTGTTCTCCGAAAGTTCCTTCAAATGACGGAAAATTACATCATCTGTTACGTGTTCTTTATTATATACATTATAGGATTTCTTCATATTGTTGGCAATGACTTCAATCAGGGCTTCTTTTTCGTCACCTTGTTCTAGTTCGATTGCTTTTTCGATTAACTGAAGAATACTTTTCCCATAGAATTTAAAATCACCCTGAAGTTTTGGATATTCCATTCTTTTAGGTTTTTCTTCAAGTTCTTCTTTCGTAGGAAAAGGGTAGGGAGAATCTACATCCAAATCATGGTTGGCCAAAATATACAGATGATCCCAAAGTTTATGTTTATAATTTTCTTCGTCTCTTAGCTGGGGGTTTCTTTGACCCATAAAATCAATGATTGCCATTGCCATTTCGTTTCTTTCTTCTTTCGTAGAAAGCTCCTTGCAACGCTCAACCAACTGTTGTATAATTCTGCCGTATTCAGGCAAATGAAGCTGAGTTTTTTGGGTATTGTATTCCATAGTCTGCAAATATATGGATTAATGGAAAAATTGTACCGAAAATCTTTAAAGTTTATGATTTTTTAATGAAAATTGTCCATAAATGTATTCGGATCCAGCAGAAAATAATATTGGAAATAAGTGTTCTTATGAAGGCATTAATTATACTTCAATAAATTTTTTCCTTTGATGCGGAGTGGGTAGATAACACTTTTGATTAGCGAGTTTCATTCGGTTTCTTGAAATGATGTCATACACTTTATCACTTAGAAATTTAGGAATCAGTTTTCCTATTCCTGA
Source organism: Chryseobacterium arachidis (assembly GCF_900129245.1). Lineage (GTDB taxonomy): Bacteria > Bacteroidota > Bacteroidia > Flavobacteriales > Weeksellaceae > Chryseobacterium > Chryseobacterium arachidis. The sequence continues at coordinate 127,157 of NZ_FQUT01000003.1, read as the reverse complement.
AAGTTTGTAAATTCCTCCGAGTAAATTGGCGATCTGTAATACGGCGCGGGATTTAATTAAGTAATATTGGTTAGGCTTCCAAAGATACATCGTGTTGAAAACATCAGTCGCCAATCCTCTCTCTGATAAAAATTTTTGCCCGAATTCCGACTGTAGGGAAGCAAACAGAAATTGGTCATTACGGTCTCTTTCTAATATCCATTGCACCCAGAAATTACAGACTCCGCAATCTCCGTCGAAGAATACTATATATTTATTTTCCCAGTTTTTCTGCATGATTTCCCGTTTTAAAATGACATCTTTCTTTCAGTTTCCTTTTTCTCTCTTTTAAAATAATCAATTAAAAGTTTTCGCTGCCCATCGGTCAGTTTTGCATCCTGATGTCCCAGAAAGTAAGAATCTAAAGGCATTTCCCTTTTATCGATCATCTCTGTACATTCCTGCAATTTTTGTGCCTGTACTTTGGGCTCATATATTGCAAAAGTAGAGAAATTAAGATGTTTCCTTCCTTCATTAATATGATTTTTCATGAACCATGACGCTGGTGCGAAGTTGGAATACCAGGGATATCTCGTTTCGTTGGAATGACAGTCGTAGCAGGAGGTATTGATTAATTGCGCAATTTCGGGTTGTACATTTTTTATTTTTAAGAAGTCCATTCCGGGGGTTGGAGCAGGATTGGTTTTGTCAATAGGGAAAAACTGGATCATAATAAATGCAACGAGAACTACAACTAATATTTTTTTCATAATCAAATTGTCATTTTCTGAACAGATAAAGTTAATTAATTTTTAATAATAAAAGATGCGGAAATTTAAATAACCTTCACGATTCTCTTGAATTATTCTAAATATGTTTTTAATCTTTATCTTTTATTTAATTTTCTTTGAAAATGTATTAACTTAATTGCATTATTTGAGCTTTAGTAATCTGATTAACGGGAAATCAATTATTTAAATTATGTTATCACTTTTAACTATTGTAAATATATTTTTGATAGATTGTATTTATTTTATAACTGTGGTAAGTTTGTCCTGTTCTATTCAGTGAATTTCAAACAATAAAAAAGAACATCAAAAAATTAAACAATATGGAAAACAATTCTGGTGACATCAGTAAATGCCCGTTTCATAACGGAACAATGAAAAAAGAAAACGTAGCCGGTGGCGGAACGAAAAACCTTGATTGGTGGCCCGATCAGTTAAGAGTGGATATTCTGCGTCAGCATTCCAATCTTTCAAACCCTATGGATCAGGATTTTAATTATGCAGAAGCATTCAAAAGTCTTGATCTTGAAGCTGTGAAAGCAGACCTTCATGCCCTGATGACAGATTCTCAGGACTGGTGGCCTGCAGATTTTGGTCATTATGGTCCTTTGTTTGTCAGAATGGCATGGCACAGTGCAGGAACGTATCGTGTAGGAGACGGAAGAGGAGGAGCAGGAGCCGGACAGCAGCGTTTTGCCCCACTGAACAGCTGGCCGGATAATGTAAGTCTGGATAAAGCGAGAAGACTTCTTTGGCCGATCAAGCAGAAGTATGGAAGAAAAATTTCCTGGGCAGATTTGCTGATTCTTACAGGGAATATTGCTTTAGAATCTATGGGATTTAAGACTTTCGGATTTGCCGGAGGACGTGAAGATGTGTGGGAACCGGATCAGGACGTATATTGGGGGACGGAAAAAACATGGCTGGGCGGAGATCATCGGTATGCTCACGGTTCGCCAGGCGTTGTAGAAGGTCATGGTGTTCTTCCAAGTGATGATGATGCAGACGGTGATATCCACTCAAGAAAGCTGGAAAAGCCTTTAGCAGCCGTTCAGATGGGACTTATTTATGTAAATCCCGAAGGACCGGACGGAAACCCTGACCCGATTGCCGCAGCGAAAGATATTAGAGATACATTCGGAAGGATGGCAATGAATGATGAGGAAACAGTGGCTTTAATTGCCGGAGGACATACATTCGGGAAAACCCATGGGGCAGGGCCGGCAGATCATGTGGGAAAAGAGCCTGAAGGAGCCGGAATTGAATCACAGGGATTAGGCTGGAACAGTACTTATAAATCAGGAAAGGGAACGGATGCGATTTCCAGCGGATTGGAAGTAACATGGACGGAAGCTCCTACCCAATGGACAAATTATTTCTTTAAAAATCTCTTCGAAAATGAATGGGAGTTAACGAAAAGCCCTGCAGGAGCACATCAATGGGTCGCTAAAAACGGAGCGGAAATTATTCCTGATGCCTTTGATGCCAGCAAAAAACATAAACCGATGATGCTGACAACCGATTTGTCATTAAGATTCGATCCTGTTTATGAAAAAATTTCAAGGAGATTTTACGAAAATCAGGATGAGTTTGCAGATGCTTTTTCCAGAGCGTGGTATAAGCTCATAGGGATATGGGACCTAAAGCAAGATATTTAGGACCAGACATTCCTGCAGAAGAGCTTATTTGGCAGGATCCTATTCCTGAAGTTGATCATGTTCTAATTAATAACTCAGATATTGAAGCTCTAAAATCAAAAATATTAGATTCAGGTTTAAGTGTTTCCGAATTGGTGTCAACGGCCTGGGCATCGGCTTCTACCTTCAGAGGAAGTGATAAGAGAGGAGGTGCAAATGGGGCGAGAATCCGTTTGGCTCCTCAAAGATACTGGGCGGTAAATAATCCTGCTCAGCTACAGAAAGTTTTAAATGTTTTAGAAACTATTCAGAAAGAATTTAATGAAAATCAGACGGGCGGAAAAAAAGTTTCATTGGCTGATTTAATCGTTCTTGCGGGAAGCGCAGCGGTTGAAAAAGCGGCTAAAAATGCAGGACAGACTCTAATTGTACCTTTCGTGCCGGGAAGAATGGATGCCTCTCAGGAACAGACGGATGTAGAATCTATGGGATATCTGGAACCTGCTGCAGACGGATTCAGAAATTATCTTAAGAAAAAATTCTCTGTCTCCACAGAATCTTTATTAATTGATAAAGCACAGCTGCTAAATCTTACCGCTCCGGAATTAACGGTATTGGTGGGAGGGATGAGATCCTTAAATACGAATTTCGATGGTTCAAATCACGGAATTTTTACACAAAACCCTGGTACTCTTACCAATGATTTCTTTGTGAACCTATTAGATATGAATACGCAATGGAAATCGGTTTCCAATGATGATGAGCTGTATGAAGGTACCGATCGTAAAACAGGTGAAAAGAAATGGACGGCAACACGTGCTGATCTTGTCTTCGGCTCTAATTCTGAGCTAAGAGCGATTGCTGAGGTGTATGCAAGCTCTGATGCTCGGGAAAAGTTTGTGAATGATTTTGTTTCTGCGTGGGTAAAAGTGATGAATGCAGACAGGTTCGATTTAAAATAAATGATCTATCAATTTATATTGATAAATTTCAAAAAATAAGTTGGCTAATCAATAGCCAACTTATTCAAACATAAAAACTAAAACCAAAATTATCGGGTAGTATATCCGCCATTTGCGAATATGGTTTGGCCCGTAATCCACCAACCATCTGTCACTAAAAACTCCACCAAAGGAGCAATATCTTTAATATCTGTAAGTCCGCTTAAAGCAGAGGCAGATTTGTGATAAGCAACGGCATCATCGGCTTCCTGTCCATAGAAGAACGGCGTATCCATAGGTCCTGGCGCTACTGCAGTTACAGAAATACCTTTAGGTCCAAACTCTTTTGAGGCAGCCCTTGTAAAATGCTCTACAGGTGCTTTCATTCCTGCATAAGTGGAGTACAAACCTGTATAAGCCGCTAATAAAGAAGTAACTATCGTACAGATTTTACCATTATTATTTACTTTTTTGCCCGCTTCCTGAATAAAGAAATACGCAACTTTAGAATTGATATCAGACATTGTATCGTATTCAGCTTCGGTAGTATCTACGAAAGGTTCTTGAGATCCATCCCTACCGTATTGATCGTAATATCAATGCCTCCGAATTTGGCGACTGCCTCATCGAAAAAACTTCGTAATATTTTCTATTTTCGTAAGGTCTCCCTGAAATAAAAATCCTTCTGCTCCTAGAGCCTGCACATTACTAAGGGTCTTTTTGAACCTTCGCTATTATAATGAATTGCCAGCTTAGCTCCTTTGGCAGCAAAATTTCTGCTTAGTAATCCACCTAAATTTTTACCGCCGCCGGCGATTAAAACAACTTTACTGTTTAAATTTTTTTCTGACATAATAACTGTTTTTACAAAGCAAATATGTAGATGAAATTGTGATGAAGCACAAGATTTATATGGATAGATGTGGATAATTCTTAAATCCTTCTAATATTTTTACGAGGCCGGTGGGTGATGAAAATTTTAAAAAATAAACCATATTCTCTATGTTTTGACTTAAATATCAGCAAAAAAGAGGGAATAATTATTCACTATATATTGTATAATTATAGAGAAGATTTTTTCTAATATTCTTCTATTATTTTTATTACGTATTTATTTGATTGATAGTTTTTTATTTGATTTTCGTTAGCATTTTATTAAGATATATTTTTTCCTTAAAAATGTTCTTTTTTCTGAATTCATCTTGATAAGAACTTGCGTTTTGCTCTTTGTTAACATAATATTGTTAAACCTTTTAGGCATTGCGATTCTAATACACATTGAAACACTGAAAAAAATGAAAACACAAATGAATGGAAAATTCAAAGAAAGATCTTCTCTAGCTACAAGGGGAAGATTTTTTCTTTTTTTCTTTTCATTTGTTTCTATCTGTCAGTTTTCGAATGCTGCTGTTCCTGAGGATACTAAAGAAGAGGTTATCTTAGAAGATGATTCTCTTCAAAATTTTACGAATGACCAGCCGGCAATGTATGTGACGGGGGATGCCCAACTTACAGATCCCGAGAAAATAATTACAGGACCAATTATCATTTTGAAAGAAAAGAATAAAAATGATATTTCAAAGAAAAAAGAAAAGGAGAAGGTAAAAGTTAAGCAGGAGATAAAAAAAACGCATAAAAGACCTGTACAAAAAAAGGTTTCAATAAGCCATTTATATTTTAATAATCCGCAGGACAAAGAATACGCTCATTTTGATGTCGGGCTGGATAAAGCGGTAGTAACCACTACCCATCAGATAAAATTATTTTCTGTAAATACAATTTTGATTCTAAATTTAGTGCTTTTCGTGAGCATATACTTGGTGTGTTTTTTTAAAGAAAACACTTTTTTTATACCATTTTTAGGCAAAAACTTTCAGCGTCCTCCGCCTCATTTTTCCATTCAATTATTTTAAAACAAACGTGATTAAGGGATTAAAAAGTCTCTCAATCAACGTTCCGCTATTTCGAACTTCTTAACTAAAGATGACTAAAGTCTGGATTATTTCCTGCTTTAGAATCTTATCGATATGAAGCAAGGAAAAAAATAATAACTAAATAATTAAATAATGAGAAGAATAATAACTTTATTAATTGCGCTATCGTCGCCATTACTGTTATTTGGACAATCGCCGGGTGGTGTTACCCCGGCAGCCTGGTATAGGGCTGATGCTACAAGCTCATTGTTTTCAGATGCAGGTATTACCAATTCAGCGAATAATACGACGGTATATCAATGGAATGATGCACAGGGCAACGGTTTCAATCTTTTGCAGACAAATGCAGGACTTCGCCCAACATTTTCCAATACTACTACTTTAGCAAACTTCAATCCCACTGTTACATTCCAAAGCAAATGGATGGAGTTTCAGCCGGGAGCGGGAATAAATATTATAGACCGTGTAAACGGAACGCTCTACGCGGCGGGTTATATGAATAACTTCACCAGCGGGGGGATCTTCGGCTTTGATTCCTCAATGGATTATCCTGGGCTTCACACTTCTAATAACGGTCTGAATAATCTGTTATTTTTTACAGGCGGTCCCGGCTATCAAGGCCTAACAACAAACAGTTTCTCCAGTAATTATTATTTTACAGCAGGAGCAAACTGGCAAAACGGAGGAGGAGCTACCGCGGCTTATGCAAGTTCTACAGTCTCTTTGAATGGGGTAAGATCCAATTATGCGGGAACTCAGCTACAAAATGCTGTCCTTGATGTTAATGCAAGAGATATCCGAGTGGGTGGAGACACCAATTGGGGGTCTATTAACGGCCAGGTAAACGAAATGCTTATTTTCGAAAACGCTTTGACTGCTGATGAGATGGACAGGGTAGAGTCTTATTTGGCAATTAAATACGGAACTACTTATGCACAGGGTACCAGAGATTATAAAAACTCTTCAAGTGCTACCGTTTGGGGTACAACAGTGAATGCAGGATATAACAATAACATTGCAGGAATTGCCAGAGATGTTACGGGATTAAATCAAAAACAGTCTTGGAGCACAAATCCAGGTAAGCAGATATTAATAGGAACAACGGGATTAGCAAATACAAATGCTGCAAATGCAACTTCTCTTACCAACGGACAATATCTTGTGTGGGGAGATAACGGTTTACAAAAAACTCCTAATGTTTCTATCAGTGGAATACCGGGAATTAACTACCGTTTCGCTTCAATCTGGAAAGCTCAGAATACCGGAAGTGTAGGAACAATAAGAGTGGCTTGGCCTGCGGGATTAACGAATTTAAGATTAATCCAAAGTAGTGATGCTGCATTTGATAATAGTGACACAGTTACTAATATGGCTGCAAATACTCAGACAGTAAATGGAGTTACCTACAATTATGCAGATGTAACATTAGAAAATGGTCAATATTTCACTTTAGCTGCATTTGTACAAGCTCCAGGTGGAGTAGTAGGTGATTTAAGAGTATGGCTGAAGCCTGATAATGGATTTACGCCTTCAGTGTGGCAGGATAAATCAATCAATGCAAATGATTTTACTCAAACTAACACTGCTCGTCAGCCCTTCGTCGCTACAACGCTTTATAACTTTAATCCTGTAGTAGATTTCGGAGGTGCTGCATCTTCAGATGGACGTTTTATGGCTTTCCCTTCGGGAGGACCTTTTACAACTAACGGATTAAGTGCCACATACTTCACAACTACTCTAACAAGAACAGGTGGAACAAGTGGCTACAGAGATATTTGGGGTTTTGATGGTACAACGACTACGGCTTCTTTAACCAATGCTAACTCTCCGGCAGTAACCAAACTGAATGATGATATTGTATTGTATAATACAATTACATCTGCATTTCCGGGGTTATATCCTGATAATAAGTTTTTATTAACGGATATGTCTTATACAGTTAATGTAGCTGGAATAAAATATGGACTTAACGGAACAATTGCTAATACAACCCAGACAAGAACAACGGCTAATTCACTTCAGGCAAACGGAAGTATTTTAGGTTCTCAGCCGGAGGTCATGAACGGAGTAATGGGAGATATGATTGCCTATGAAAGAGATCTTACACCAGCTGAAAAAATTAAAGTAAGAACATATACCAGTGTAAAATATGGCATTACATTACCTCATGATTATGTATCTTCTTCAGATCAGGTGGTTTGGGATAATGCTGTAAATGCAGCATACAATAAGAATATTTTTGGTATTGCTAATGATTTTGTTTCTGCATTAGAACAAAAGCAATCAGTAAGTATTAATGATGGACAGAAATTAGTAATTGGAGCAGGTGGGGCATTAGCTAATACCAATGCTTTAAATACTAATACATTAACAAACGGCCAATTCTTAATTGTAGGCGATAATGGTTTGAAACAAAGTCCTGTAGTTCCTATCAGTGGTATTACTGGGGTTAATTACCGTTTTGAATCAATATGGAAAGCTCAGAATACGGGAGATGTCGGTACAGTACGTATCGCTTGGCCTGCAGGGTTATCGGAACTTAGATTGGTTCAAAGTTCAGATGCTGTTTTTGACGGTACAGATACTGCAACTAATATGAGTATAAATACTCAGATTGTAAATGGTGTTACTTATAATTATGCTGATGTAACGTTAGCTAATGGTCAGTACTTTACTCTTGCAGCATTTGTTCATGCACCGGGCGGAGTTCTTTCTTCACTTTGGTACAGAGCAGATAAAGGACTTACACCGGCAACTGGAGGTGTAGCAACTTGGACTGATTACTCGGCCGGTCAGGTGCCTGTTTCACCTGGGTTGGCAAATACTACTTCAACTCCTACCGCAGTAGACGGAACAGGATTGAATTTGAATTTCAATCCAGGTATCACTTTTGCATCTGCAAATGCCTTAGGAAATTCAGGTAACTTAAATCTTCTTTCAGGAGCAAATCATACAATTTTTACCAGCACAACTCCTGTTACAGGTAATGGATATGACAGAATCTTTGGATTGAATTATACTGGATTTTCGGGTGGATTACGTTATGATAGTCCAGGGCTTGCTGCGGTTAATATAGGAATGAGAAATAGTGCCGGAACTACTGTGTTAGGTGCCGCGGTAGCAACTGGTTATAGATATAATCAGCTTACCAATACTACAATCGTAAGAAATACATTTACGAATACTTTGTTTACCAGATCTTTGAATGGTGCTGTCGCAGGAGCTAATGATACCTATTCCAATATTACAACAGGAGCAAATGGTGGCATCTTGTTTGGTAGAAATGCTAACGATGGGGGAGATGATGATGGTGTTGCTATGACAATGGCAGAAACTATTGTTTTTGATGGAGTTCTTTCAGCAAATGATATCAACAGAGTAGATTCTTATCTTGCTATTAAAGGGGGAATTACTTTAGATATTGCTAATACACCTAATTATTTAAGCAGTAATTCTACCAATGTTTGGAACAGTGCTACAAATACAGGCTATAACAATAATATTTTTGGTATTGCTAACGACTTCTTGTCAGCGTTGCATCAAAAGCAATCTAAGAGTATCAATAACAACCAGAAATTGATCATTGGAGCAGGAGGTACATTGGCTAACACCAATGGTCTTAATACAAACAGTTTAATAGACGGTCAGTTCCTAATGGTGGGAGACAACGGATTAAAACAGAACCTTTCAGTTCCTATCAGTGGAATTGCAGGAGTTAACTACCGTTTCGCCTCAATTTGGAAAGCACAGAACACAGGAAATGTAGGAACGGTACGTATTGCTTGGCCAGCAGGTTTAAAAGCATTGAGATTAATCCAGAGCCCGGATGCTGTATTTGATAGTAATGATACGGTAACGGATATGTCTGTAAATACCCAGACCGTAAACGGTGTTACCTATAACTATGCCGATGTGACGATCGGAAATGGCCAGTTCTTTACTTTCGCAGCGTTTGCAAATGCTCCTGGAGGGGTTGTGAACGGATTAAGTCAATGGTACAGAGCAGATATTGACGCCGTCAATACAGGTAATGGTTCTGATGTAACTTCATGGACAGATTACTTCGCAGGTACGGTTTCTACACAAAAAGGAGCTAATGCGCTTCCTAAATATAGAATAGGAGCAGCAGATTACTTCAACTTTAATCCGGGACTTAATTTTACTGCGGGAACACAAACCATAGGTAATAATGTTGTGCGTACTTTGACGAGTCTGGATTTTGATGTCTTTACGCTTACCAAAGAGGGGATGGCTGCCGGTGGTGGAAATCCAAGATATTTCAGTGTTGCTCAGGACAACAGCGGTAATAGTAATAATGCAATAATGGATGCTTTCGGCTTGTCTCCTACAGGTACGGTAGAAAGAAGACCTATCGGTGGAGGGACACAGTTCCCAGGGGTAAATCCTGCATTTTCTACTACTATTCCTAGTATTATGTATCATAAGCTGACGAATACAACAGCTGCAAAAGGATTAAACGGTGGTGCTTTAGGTACTGCTGAAACTTATGCTGCTCAAGGGGAACAATTCGGAGGTCACTATTTCGGAGATACTCAGTTTGGAAGCAACGGAAGTGATAACCGTGGCTTTATAGGAAATATCGGAGAAACGATTGTTTATGGAGCAGGTACGCTTTCTGATGCAGAAAGAAGAAAAGTAGATACCTATCTTGCGATTAAATATGGTATTACATTAGGACGTATTGCAACGGATAATTACGTTTCTTCTGCAGATGCTGCCATCTGGAATGGGGCATTGAATACTGCGTATAATAATAACGTATTCGGATTGGCAAAAGATGATATTTCATCTTTACATCAAAAAGTTTCTAAGAGTGTAAACGCAGGAACTATTCTTAGCATGGCGACGAATAATGATTTCGTTTCTCAGAATACCACTGCATCAAGAACGGCGTTGTCAGGAGACCAGAAATATTTCTTGGCAGGTGACAATCTTGTAACGGCTACACCTTTGGTTAGCTTTGTCATAGGAGCTAATCCGGCACAGCGTATCCAGAGAATCTGGCTGTCGCAGAGAACCAATACATTGGGAAATATCTATTTCTCAGCAGATCTTTCTGCCTACGGAACAGGCTTCGCAGCAGGTAACAATATCCGTATGTTTGTCGCAGATGATGCCGCATTTACGGTAAATGTTCAGTCTGTAGCAGGTGTTTTCAGCGGAGGCAAATGGGTATTCAATAAGAGTTTTGATACTGATGCTACTGCAAGATATATCACTTTTGGATCAGAGGCACAGCCTCAAGTGCTTTGGGTAAAAGCAGATAAAGGAGTTAACACAGCTTCAGGTGTTCCGGCTGATAACACTCAGATTTCAACCTGGTATGATCAGGAAATTGTAAACGGAGCTCAGAACGGTACTATACCTACAGTAGATCCGGGAGAATCTGCAGAAACTGCGGCTACTCTTCCTACATTACCTTTCTATAGATATAATGCTACGGATAACTTCAACTTCAACCCGGTTGTTAATTTCTCTAATCTTAACAGAGGAAATGCTGTACAGTTTACAACACCTACCCTTGGAAATCAGACCGTGATTAGTGTATTCAAAGCGGCTGGTTTTGGTACTCAGTATTATGAAAACATGCTTTTATACGGCGGTGATGTTTCAACCCCAAGTGCGGGAGATCCTGCACCCGAAAGGGCAGATATGTCATTCGGGGTATCAGCGGGAAGCTTCATGTCATTCGGTGGAGGTTCTTCAGGTGATTACTCCTACTTAGGAAATTTAGGACTTCAGACACAGCCGGCAATTGGTACGATGCTGAGAAACAGAGTAGGAGATGAAGAAGTGTATTACAGCACATATGGAAACGGTTCTAATGATATCCTTAACCAAAATGCTGACCCGGATAACACCAGAACAGGTGAAGGAAGATTACTGAGCGGCTTGGTAAGAATGGGTAAACATTTCTCGGCTCCAACTACACTTAATGACCCTGAAGGAAGATTAAACGGTTCTTATGCCGAGTTAATTGTGTACGACAGACTTCTTTCAGATGCTGAAAGAGCCATGGTAGAATCTTACTTGGCTGTAAAATATGGAATTACGCTAACGGGAGGTACAGACGTTGTCGGAGGTACTGCTGGAAACGTTAACTATCCGTATGTAAACAGTTCAGGAGCGGTGGTTCGTGCATCAGATGCTGCGTACAGATTTGATGTCTTCGGCTTGGGTAGAGATGACCATTATGGCTTGAACCAGCGTATCTCCAAGTCTAACAATGCAGGTGATATTCTTACAGTATCTACCAATACAGACTTTAATTCACTAAACCTTAATGCAGCGCGTACTGCGATTGACGGGGATCAGGAGTATATGCTATTTGCCAATAACAGAGGTAGTGCAAACGCTGTTGTACAGCAGACGACAGAATTACCGGCTAATGTACAGAGAAGATTAGACCGAGAATGGAAAGTGGCTCAGGCAAACACAGACGGTACAAATATCTCTAATGTTTCCTTAAGATTCAACTTAGCTGGTGTTAGCTTAACGGGAGCTAATGTTAACAACATAATGCTTCTTATTGATTCGGACGGAGATGGAGATTTCACTACGGGAGCGGTTCAGGCAATCCCTGCTTCATCTTATGTGTCAGGATCGGCAGCATTCTTTAACAATATAAATCTAAATGACGGACAGGTGTTCACATTAGGTATTACTGAAGGAGTATGCTACAAGCCAGGAGCTGTGGCAGGTGTAGGAAATCCTGCACTTAGCACTAAAACAGGGATTACTGCGCTTAACAGAGCAGGAGCTACAGGAGACAACTGGCCGGGCATCCGTACAGGAGCATGGTTGGCATTGGAATCTAAGGTAAAAGGTTTTGTACCGAACAGAGTGGCGTTCTCAGGAGCTAATCCTGTAGGTATTGCACCTTCCAACTTTGTAGAAGGTATGATGGTATACGATACTACCAACAAATGTATGAAGATGTACACCCTAAAAGACGGAGATACCGCTTTAGCTTGGCACTGTATCTCATCACAAGCTTGTCCGGACACTGCGGTGGGTACGCCAACGTTAACGCCAAGACCTGTGAATATAGGATATTGGGGAGCTTCAGGTTTTAATCTTTTCTCAGGACATACTGCTTACAGAAATCAACTCGAGAATACCGCAAATTACGGTGCATCGGGCACTTTCAAAGGGATTACAGGTTGGAACTGGATCAATGCAAATTCTGATGTAGATGCAACTGCGGCTACCTTCAGCGCAGCACAGCTAAAAGCTAAATATGACGTTATTGTTACAGGATATAATAATATGACTGCAGCTGACGCCCCTGCAAAAATCAAAGCATTTACAGATTTAGGAGGGGTAGTGATTGTTCTTGAAGATGGAGCGCAATCTGCAGGAAATGCCCTTAATTCGGCTTTCGGAGGAACGGGTAATATCAGTAACGGAAGTGATGCACAGGCAGGAGCCAATGCGCAGGCAAGAACATTAGACAGCACTATTAGCAATGGTGTGTTTGGTACAGGAGGAGGTATAGTAATTACAGGAGTTCAAGGTCAGGCAGTTCCTCCGGTTACTAATATTCCTCCGGCTTCATTTATTGCTGCCTATATGAATTATCCTACCACTACAAGTTCAGATTATGCCGGAGTATACCTTGCAGGAGCTGGTAACAGAGCCATATTTGTATACGACGAAGGTATTTTCCGTGCCGCAGCTGTATCAGGTACTGTAATTGATACTCCGCAGGAGATTTTTATTCATAACCTGATGTCATATGCATTGCAAGCCATAGGATTTTCTCCTAACTAATATTTTAAACCAATCTCATAGGTTTCCAAAAACCTATGAGATTTAAAAAATTAAAAATAAAAATGTTTTGACAAACTCAGCAGAATTCAATTTTCAGCTGATTAACTATTAAACATAAAAAAATGAGAGCAGTAATTATTACAACATCCCTGTTGATATTAGCTGGCACAACAGCAAAATCACAAGTGGCCATCGGTAAGCAGGCTGTTACCAATACTTCGGTTTCTCTGGAATTTGCGGATACCGAAAACAGGGGAATGATTCTCCCGTATGTCATCGATAAATCCGGGATTACAGAAAATGGCACAATGATCTATGATACAACAGATCATAAGGTAAAATATTTAAAGGATAACGCATGGTTTGATTTTAGTATTGATGCAACAGGAACGGCCGATCTTAGTATTCAGGGAGCCGACAAGATAGAGCAGCCCGGAGCAAAGGTTGCCATTCTTTCAGGTGGAAATACAACAACAACAACACCAGGAATCCTGGTATTGGGCGATACCAATAAGGCGATGATATTGCCCAAGGTAGCCAGCCCACATCTTAACATTATAAACCCCAGTGCGGGAATGATGGTATATGACACTACAAAAAGACAGCTGGCCGTATACAACGGTACAGTATGGACTTTCTGGAAGCCATAACACATGCAGGGAAAAGGAGGGCTGAAAAATGCCTTCCTTCTTTCTCTTTTAAAATAAAAAAAACAAAACACACAAAAATAATGATGATTCTAAACGATATTCAATGTATCCCTTGCGATACATTCCGAAAAGAAATCTTCCATGATTTCTTACTGAAGCATATAAGTGATAGTACCGGGAAAGTGTACACGATTAATGCAGAAGCTCAACATCCTTTTACGATTCGCACCAGATTTGAAAGTCTATTTCAAAAAATGATACAGGCTTTGTCGCTCTCTTTACAGGGCAGCTGCAAAGTTGATAAGAAGAAGGTTGCCTTTGTTATCTTCATTAAAGATCAGCGGTAAACCAAATTTTATCACGATCAATTTTCGCCTTCATATGTCATAAAACGGTTTTTCCGATGATAATGAATAAAAAAGCCGATGCGGACCCGAAGGTGTAAAATTAAAAGAATCAAAAAATAATATACATCATAAAACCGTATGAAAAACAAATTAATTCCAATCAAACATGTGCAGCTAAAATTTATTATTCCTGCTGTTTTGTTTATGAATCTGCAATTATCAGGACAGGTGGGAATAGGTGTTGAAAATCCTGACCCGTCTGCTATTCTTGAGCTAAATGTAAATAATCTTGCAGCAGGCAGTAAGAAAGGCTTTTTAGGACCGAGGCTTGCTCTTGCTTCCAATACAGATGTAGCAACCATTCCAAACCCGGCGACAGGCTTATTGGTCTTCAACTCGGGAACAAATGTAAATTTAAATTACGTAGGATATGTTTTCTGGAACGGTACGGAGTGGCGTAAGCTGGATGGCACCTCAATAGCCATAGGCACAGTGGGGACTCTGAACTGTAACTCTGTATCTCTTACTCCTGATACATATACTTCCGGAGTTCCGTATACAGGAACCATGAGTGTTCCTTATACAGGAGGAAATGGAGGTAGCTATCCGGCTCAGTCTATTGGTCCTGTTAATGGGCTTACGGCGACCCTCGTTCCGGGTAATTTTTCTAATGGTGCGGGAACCCTCTATTATAACATCACAGGAACACCTACGGTTTCAAGCCCTTCTGTTACTACTTTTTCAATAAATATAGGAGGAAAAACATGCAGTGCGGCGGTAGGATCCGGCAGTGTGATTTCTGTTGGTCAGGAAGTATTCTGGTCCGGTGAAGCTCCTGCCAATATAGGAAGCGGAGGGCTAAACGCCACCACAAACCTTGCCGCAAATTATCTCAGTAACTATACTACCGATATCCCTGTAATGGATGGGATGAGATTCGATTATTACTTTATTGATGCGGTTTCGGGAGCAGGAACCATTTCCGGGTTACCTCGTTTGGTGAATGTTTCGGGAGGTAACCTTAAAGTAAATTTCTCTGCCATGTCAAGCGTGCAGAATTTTGGCTCCAGCAATATCTTACTGGGACCGAATAACTTTATTAATCTTGATGACGGGATCTACAATGGGAACGGATTAAATATGACAACAAGCAGTACTCCGGCGAACTATACAAGCCCCTCAACATCTCACACCGAAATTGAAACAGTGGATCTTTGGGTAAATAATCACTGGTACAGAGCCAATTACTATCCTGTGATTGACAATAACAACACTACAAACGCAAGCGATGATATCAGAAAGATATCCATATCAGTAAAAAGACTGAAATAAATTATTCCAATATTTAAAGACAACTTATAAAAACACATTATTATGCCAATTCTACACAAAATTAAAGCGTATCTGTACGATAATTTTTTAACGAAAGACAATCCCAATGATTTTATTGCCCGTACCATAAGTGAGCGTTCTTTGAATGTAAAAGAGATCTGCGAATCGGCGGCTAACCGTGGAGGAGCAGATGTATCGGCAGCAGCAATGGAGCATGCTACAGAACTTTTTCTGAAAGAAATGGCATACCAGCTTTGCGACGGCTACTCTGTAAACACCGGATACTTTACCGCAAGCACATTGATTAGAGGGGTTTTCGACAGCCCTTCAGAAACCTTCAACAGTGATAAGCACAGCATATTGTTCAGATTCAATCAAGGGGAGAAACTGAGAGCAGAAATCCCTACGATAGAGGTAAATATTATCGGCGTGGCTGAGGCCACTTCTACCATTCTTCAGGTAGCAGATGTGAAAAGCGGTACCGTAAATGATATCCTTACTCCCGGCAGAAACCTTAAGATATCAGGAAGCAGACTAAAAATATCGGGTGATAGTCCTGCTAACGGAATTTATTTTATCGAAACGGCCACTCAGGAAAGGATACCTGTAGACTCTGGCGATATTGTGACCAACAATCCTTCAGAACTTATTATCGTCATCCCGGATTTACCTGCCGGAAACTATACTGTGGAGGTTACTACCCAATTCAGCGGAAGTTCTGTTCATTTAAAAGAATCCCGTACGGCATTCTTTGATAAACAGCTTACTGTAGAGTAAAATTATTGGTATCTCTGATACGCCCGTATCAGGGGTACCGATTCGCCCGTATCAGACAGGCTGAATCGCTCGTATCAGGAGGTCTGAATCGCCCGAGTGGGTAGGTCTGAAAAATAAATAATGAAAGAAAGGTAAATCATGATGACGGAGTAAAAAATAGAATAAAAACAAATACCAAAGAACTATGAAAAATACATTACTATTGACAACGGCAGCACTTTTCCTTTTTGCTGCAGAAGGTATGGCGCAGGTCGGAGTGAATACGGCAAACCCTAAAACAAGTATGGACGTGAGTGCCAAGAGGGATGCAGGGGGAGCTATTACCGATAACACACAGGTATTAGGTCTACAGGCGCCACGGGTTACCCTTGCAGAGCTTACATCCAATACGGCGACATACGGACCAGACCAGACGGGAGCTTTTATTTATATTACCGATGTATCTGCCGGAACGGCTACAGGACAAAGGGTAAATATAGATGAAGCAGGATATTACTCTTTCGACGGAAGTGTATGGCAAAAAGTATTATATAAGAATGTTTACAACGCTGACGGTTCTTTAGTTGGCCCCGGCGGTTCCCGTACTTTAACATTGAACGGTAAAGAATTTAATATCACCGGACCCAATCAAAGAAGTTCATGGAGGACAGATGGTGTTTTGTATCAGGAAAACCGACAGGGTGCCGGAGGAAGTGGTGCCATCGTAGTTTCCGGAGGGAACAGCTCCAATTTGTTTCTGCAACAGTTCTATAACGGAGATGCTCAGGTGCAGGCCACCAGTAATTCAACAGCTTTAAATTTATCAACCCATGGTACGACAGCTTCTGCTCCCGTAACGATAAGTACCAGCGTAGGAGGTGGTGCACTGTCGACGGAAAAGATGCGTGTAACAGGAGAAGGTAATGTGGGAATATCAACCATAACCCCTCAAGTTACATTAGATGTTGCAGGAACTCCGGCTGCAACCAGCGTTTTAGACGGTATCAGAGCACCACGATTAACAGGAGATCAGTTGAGAGCTAAAGTCTACACCATTAATCAGTTGGCAGCCATAGTGTATGTAACATCAGGAGACAGTGCTCCGGCAGGGCAGACGATCAATGTTACCACTGCAGGATATTATTATTTCGATGGTGCAGCGTGGCAGAGAATGAAAATCGGTGATCTTAATATTTATAACAGCAATGGTTCGCTGACAAGCGCAAGAACTCTTACACAGGCAGGTTTCAGTCTTACTTTTACCAATGCACAAAGCACTATTTTCAGTAATACAGCGGGAGTAGGTATCAGGCAGGATTCTGGAACGGGAACGAGAGCTTCGATGGCGCTTTCTAATGGAGGTGCGGTGCAAATGTGGTTATGGAGTGATACCAATGCTGCTGCACAAGTACTTGGAACAGGTAACAGTACATCATTACTGATAGGAACCACTACAACACAGGCGGCTACTCCTATAATTTTTCAGACAAGTACCGGAGGGGGACTTGTAGGTACTGAAAAAATGAGATTGTTATCCAATGGAAATCTTGGAATCGGTACTGCTTTCGCTTCAGAAAAACTGGATGTAGATGGAAATACAAGGTTAAGAGGGCTTCCGTTGAATGGAGCAACCAATGCGATCTATACACAAAGTAATGGAACCGCTTCTGCTACTCAGAATCAGACTTTCACGGCAACCAGAACGGTAGTTGCTGATGCGAACGGAGTGTTGGGATATGTTACAGGTGTGGCTTCAGTACAGGCAACAAGTACGGATGCTACCAGATATCTGGGCGGGACGATCTATGCGAGGTTCAATAGTTCGGATAGTGGAACGCTGGTTAATGCAAAAGTAATTGGCGGTGCCACAGGTACGAGCTATACAGTAGGATCTTTATCGGCTACTTCTTCTAAAGGAGGGATTAACTCGGTGATTGGAAATGGATATACGATTTCTAATCCTTCGGCAGGTATATTTGATATACGGTTTGATACAGCACTCACAGAAATTTATGGTATTTCCGTAAACATTGTGGATGCGTACGGGCCTGGTCCGAGTGCATTAACCAATCCGAATCCGGCAACTCCCGGTGCAGCCTTATTTACTAATGATAATACACAGGTTTCTTTCATTTCCAATACAATTATAAGAATAAAAACAGGAAACAGTAATGGAGATTTGTCTAACAGATCTTTTACATTCTTAGTGACAGGAAAGTAATAGGACAATTATAAATTAAGATATAAAATAAAAACAATAAATCTTAAGAACATGAAAACAATTACATTTTTTGCATGTGCACTCTTACTGATCAATGTAAAAGTTAAAGCACAGATAGGAGTCAATACAGAAGCTCCCAAATCAACTATGGATGTAAGTGTCAAAAGAGATGCGGGTGGAATAATTACGGATAATACCCAAATACTGGGTTTACAGGCTCCAAGAATTACTTTGGCAGAGCTTACGGCTAATACGGCTACTTACGCAGCCGGCCAAACAGGAGCATTAATCTATATTACGGATGTTTCCACAGGAACAGCTACCGGGCAAAGGGTTAATATTAACGAAGCTGGATATTACTCTTTTGATGGAAGTGTATGGCAGAAAGTATTATTTAAAAATATTTATAATGCAGATGGTTCTATTACCACGCCAGGAACTCGCCGTACCTTGACATTGAACGGGAAGGAGCTGAGTTATCAGGGAACAGAACAGAGAACCTACTGGAGTGCTAACGGAAGTATGAATCAATCAGCGAACGGAGGAACTCTGGGAAGTATATCAATCTACGGAGGAAATGATACTAATTTATTTATTCAGCAATTTCAGAATTCAAATGCTTCAATTTCTACTACTGCTAACAGTACTGCCCTTACTATAGGAACGCATGCAACTGCCGTTTCTGCACCGGTAATCATAAATACTAGTGCAGGAGGTGGTGCAATAGCGACGGAAAAGATGCGTATCACCGGAGAAGGAAATGTTGGCGTAAGTACAAACTCTCCTACGGAAAAGCTCGATAATTCTGGAATAACAAGATTAAGAGGGCTTCCATTAAATGGAGCAACCAATGCGATCTATACACAAAGTAATGGAACCGCATCTGCTACCCAGAACCAGACTTTTACGGCTACAAGAACGGTAGTTGCTGATGCGAACGGAGTGTTGGGATATGTTGTAGGGACACCCACTTCGCCGGGAGTACCGAAGTTGGTAGTGAGTGCAGGTGTCCCGGGAACTCAGAATATAAAAGGGAATATACCTAATACAGTGGGAAATTATTCTGTAGAATATCTGGATGTATATAATGCCTGGACTTCCAATGTCTTTACAGTACCCGCCAGCCAGGGAGGTGTATATATTGTAGCCATGCAGACTTCTCATACACATACAGTAGATGCGAGTTCATCATGGTTTACTATTGCACGTATCCAAAAAAGCACTGACGGAGGTACCACCTGGACCAATGTATTGAATGATACCTCATCAAGCAATCTAGGGACAGATGTAGATAACGGAAACAAATTGTATTGGACAGGTGCTCTCAATGCAGGCGATAGAATAAGAGTAGTTTATCAGTGTAGCAGTATCGGGGATAACATTGTTTCTCTGGGGTCTCTTACTATAACGCAGCTGAATCAATAAAAACAGGTTTTTAAATACCATTTTACTTAAAAACAAATGAAATAAATTTATCCAATGTTGGGGAAGACTTACAAAATTTCTCCAATCTTAGTAAATAGATTATAGTATAAACCCGTTGTGCATTTTGATGTACTTTCGTCATTTCAATTAGATTTTTCAAGAAAATCGTATCGAGAAGTTTTTAATATAAATTCCATTCTCGATACATTTTTTCTCCACTTTGTTACGAAAAAACACTCGAGTTGAGGAAGGGATATTAAAAATTTTCAAAATTCACAACGGGTATAGTATAAAGAATGATATTAAAAAGAAACACAATTAAAAACAAAGTTTAATTCAAATTTTAACGCAATGAAAAAGATTATTTTAACAGCTGCATTAGCATTTGCAGCAGCTGTTTCAGCACAGGTAGGGGTAAACACTACAGCCCCTAAAACCACAATGGATGTAAGCGCCAAAAGAGATGCGGGCGGAGCGATTACCGATAATACTCAGGTATTCGGTTTGCAGGCACCTCGTGTGACCCTTGCAGAGCTTACAGCGAATACGGCAACGTATGGTACTAATCAGCAGGGAGCGCTAATCTACATTACCGATGTATCCGGAGGCACAGCTACAGGGCAGAGGGTTAATATCAACGAAGCAGGGTATTACTCTTTCGACGGAAGTATATGGCAAAAAGTGATATTTAAGAATATCTATACTGCTGATGGCTCTTTAACAGGGTCTGAAAATCGTCGTACCCTGAACTTGAACGGTAAACAAATGGAGTTTGTAGGATCTGAAGAAAGCACAAGCTGGAGTTCTATCGGAGCCCTGACCCAAGCAAATACCTTGTCCGGTACTGGGGTTGCTGATATACAGCTTTACGGAGGTAATGACAGTAACTTTTATTTACAGCAATTTTATAACGGTATAGCTTCAATATCAGCTACTAACAATTCTACAGGATTAACATTGGGAACAGATATTACCAATGCTTCCGCACCTATAAGAATAATAACAAGTCCGGGGGGAGGCGTTTCCGGATCAGACAGAATGTACATTACAGGAGAAGGAAATATAGGAATGAATACTAACACTCCTACAGAAAAGCTTGATCATAACGGGATAACCAGATTAAGAGGTCTTCCGCTGAATGGGGCTGCCAATTCAATCTATACACAAAGCAATGGTTCTGCATCTGCTACCCAAAACCAGACCTTTACAGCCACCAGAACGGTAGTGGCAGATGCCAACGGAGTATTGGGTTATGTAACAGGACTTCCTTCTACAGGATCGGGAACGGCGCCTTCAGGTTCTATTAATATAGGGGAAACAGTTTCAAGAGTGTATTCTGTGCCTACAACAACCGCTAATGCCAATACCTTTAACCTGAAAACCTACATCACGGCAAATGGGTTAACGGCATTGCCTCAGTTGGATGGCTTAGAGATGAATTTGCAGGGAGTAAGCGGCACGTATTATGATCCGCGGGTTTATAATGTATCTTCAGGAGCCCAGCTGGTAAGTTATCAGACGTTTGCCACTCAGGTCAATGAAAACGAGACTTCTCTGAACAATAATCTGGCAGCGGGAGACTTTTTACAGATTGATGCCAACAACATCGTATTCTGGACAACTACCGCAGCAGAAGTAATAACGACCAATTTGCAGGTGCAGGTAAATGCCACGACCTACCGATGGTATGAGTTTAAATGGTGGTGTATGGAAGTTTCCGGCGAAAAGAAAATTTTCCTTTCGGTAACCCGTAAAGGATAGTCATGGTGATGTGATAACGAATAAGCAAATGCACTCTGCATTTGCTTATTTATTTTAGGATATAAGGGCCTTATAATAATTTATTGCTTTTGTACTTTTTTAATAAAATAAGAAAATGGAATTCCGGTAGCTTTTTTGAAAGCCGTAGTAAACTCTGTTTTGGAAGTAAAGCCATGATTCTTCGCAAGCTCATCTTCCGTATACATTCTGGATTTCGGATCGGAGTATAAAAGGTGTACCACCTGAGCAATTCTCGGATCTTTGATTGCTGTTGAGGTATTTTCTGATGAAGTTCCGGAACCATAGTTATCATGAGCCAGTTTTCTGATCAGTTTGTTATAATCTTCTTTCAGTTTTTTGTTCTTTCTGCTCCAGAACAGCCAGCCGAATAGTAAAAGCAATACTGATGTAATGGCTGAGATGAAGATAACATTTTTTACTGTACTGTTTTTTTCTTTTTCTTTGTCTGAAATAATTTGGTTAACAGGCGTATACAAACTTTTCTTCTCGACCTTAATGATGCTGTCGTTTAGTACAGTGTATAAACTCAGGTAATATTTTGATGAATCTACTTTGTTAATTCCTGCATAGGAGTCGAACAAGCTTTTAAAAATATCTCTTCTGATGTAAGGAAGTGTTGTCTGCTTTTCCAGTTTCTCGGCTTGCTTCGCAAATTTGATGGAATTGTTATAATCTTTATTGTTGCTATGAAAAACTGCTAAATCACTAAGAAGAGTAGCTTTTCCGTCAGTATAAATATCAATATCCTTGTTGTTGTAAATTTTTAGTGCTTCATTAAAATAGAATAAAGCAGAATCCTTTTTTTTCAGATTATTATAGGTATATGCTAAGCTTCCATATTGTAATGCGAGATTATGGAATTTTCTGTTAACCATAGTTTTTGCTGTATCATTCATCTTTTTGCTTGCTAGGATACTTTTATGTCTGTTTTCTATTTGTTTTTTAGTATCTCCTAATTTTTCATAAGTTCCTGCATAAGCTTCATAAATAATTGCTTTTGTATATAGAGATTTATTTTTTAATTTAATTTTATCGGCATAAGGAAGTGATTTTGACAGTTCCTTCAAAGCTTCTTTTGAAAATCCCATTTCACCATAAGTGATAGCTTTCATTCTGAATATATCTGATAAGTAATCATTATCATCAAGTTTTATTGCATATTCTTCTGCAATTCTGGCTTCTTCGATTACTTTTTTGTAACTGCCTCCATTATAATATAAAAGCATTAACGTGTAAGCACTTTTCATAATGCCATAATCATAATGATTTTGCTTCGAAAGTTTTTTAGTCTCTAAAGCTATCTTAATTGCTTTTTTAGGATCTTTATCTGCTACTATATTTTTAGCATTATTAATTTTTTTAAGAATACTGTCATTAGAAATTTGAGCATTTAATAGTGTTATTGATAAAAAAAACAGCAGGAGGAGTTTTTTAATTAACATATATTAGTTTTATAGAATTTCCGACAAAAATAAATGTTTTTTTTAATCAGTAATTTAAATAAAAGTAAAAAAAGATGTTAAATTTTTAATATCTGTTGTTGTATAGGAGAAAAATAAAATATTATTTTCTTTTAATATGCAGAGGTGTATAAAATAATTTCAGCAATAGAAAATGGGATAATAACAATAAGTGATAGAATAAAAATAAGCAAACGCGATTTGCATTTGCTTAATTTATTTTATTGAAATGATACTTCTGAATCAGGACCTTCATTCTTTAAATTGGCAATGAAATATGAAGGTGGAATTCCGTTTTCTTTTTTAAAGGCAATGACAAAAACCTGAGAAGAAGAATAGCCACATTCTTTAGCCAACGAAACTATTTTATACTGCCGATATTCGGGGTTGCTATAGAGGAGTCGGGTGATATAATTAATTCTGAGTCCATTTATATAATTATTAAAGTTTTTATTCCTGTGGATCTTTATCGTCTCTGAAAGATATTTGGTGTTGGTGCCTAGGTTATTGGCAAGCCATGTTAGAGTAATGTCTTTTTTCAGAAACTTCTTGTCATTTTCGAACTTGACAAGTTTCTTTAAGATGATGTTGGCGGTCTCAGTTGAGATGTAATAGTTTTTTTCAGGCTCTTCCACGGGTTCTGCAAAATTGTTAATACTTTCTTCAATGGTATGTTCCGATGCGTTTTTTATAGCATAAGAATAATTTGAGTAATTCTTTTTGTTTTTCCTCCAAATTTGCCATCCAAAAATAGAGGTAATGCCGGCGAAAATACCTGAATAGATAAAAATAGGATTTTCATAATTTAGTCTTTCCGGAGAAATAATTTGTGTTTGCGAAAAGATAAAATCGGAGATGAGAACAAGGCAAATAAATAAAGATTTTTTCATGGTAGTTATTTTGATGATTGTGGGAACAGATTCTGGACTTGCTTGTCATAAAACCTTTGGTAAAAATATAAACTCTCAGCATCTTTATAGAATTATCTATGATATATATTCTGATATTATCTTGTTGTTATTTTATTTAAATTTCTGATTGTCAGTTATTCTTATTTGTAAAATAGCTTTTTTAATCATTTTTTTTATCTCCTTTTATACGTCTCAATTATCAAGCTGATTTCTGTATTTATGTTAAGTATTTATAAATTAAAGTTAAGGTTTTTATATTCCGTTTTAATATGTAATAATAGTCCATTGTGCATTTTGATGTACTTTCGTCATTTCGAATAGATTTTGAAGAAAATCGTATTGAGAAGTTTTTAATATTGAAGGTAAATTCCATTCTCAATACATTTTTTCTCCACTCTTTTACGAAAAAACATTCGAATTGACGAGTCGAATATTAAAATTTTTCAAAATGCAAAACGGGTGTATTAATAAAAAAATAGTGTAAAAAAGAAAAATCTTTAATCAAATTTTAGATTAAAAAAATAAAGTTTTTAAAATGTGAGAAATTGATAAGTTCTGTTTACTCATATGGCCAAAAATATATTACAAAACAGATGGAAAAATGAGTTTTGAAGAAACAATATTCTTCAAAAAATGAAAAATTGCTGAATGGAGAATGTATTTGATGCTGCTAGACTTATGCTAAAAAACGGCAATTATTTAAACATGATCTCTAAGCTGCTCTATAAAGTAAGAAGGAGTCATCCCAGTTTCCTTTTTGAAAGCAATGGCAAAGACTTCTCTTGAAGCAAAACCGCAGTGTTCTGCAAGGTAGGTTATTTTATATTCTCTGTATATGGGCTCTTTGTACAGCATTTGTATGATATGCTGTATTCTTAAGCCGTTAAGATAATTGTTGAAGTTCTTCCCTTTATATTGCTTAATAATTTCAGATAAGTATCTGGGATTGGTTTCCAGGGAACTTGCCAGTGAAGTAAGGCTGTTGTCTTTTTTTAAATATTTTTCCGACTTCTCAAATTTCTCTAATTTTTGGAGAATGGTATTGATCGTATTGTCATGAATATTTATATTTTTTTCGGGAATTATTGTTTCTTCATTTTCAGTTTCCTGCTCACTTTGAAAATCTTTTTTTTCCTCAATACGAATTTGGTTGATGATATTTTCATACCTATCATGAAAAACCTTCTGTTTTCTTCGCCAAAAATAAAAATAGATAAGAGAAGCAACTGCAGCCAGCAGTATTGCAATGTACAAGAAGTTTTTATTTAAAATCAATATTTTTAAGGTTGAGATATTGTAGCATGAGGTATTTATCAGTAAAAAGGATTGTCGACAAATCATTGATATCCTTGGGCTAAAATCCATTTTTCGGCATATCTTATCTTTCTTTACAGAATTAAAAAATGTTCTGTTGGGCTGTAAAAAAAAATCAAGATTTTTAGTCATGTATGGTATTGATTTATAAGAATTACTTTAGGCGATCACGCAATGTTGAATTTGAATAAAAAGTACGTGAAAATCTTTCTTTTTATATTAATATTTGATTAAGTATATTTTATTTGTCATATACCACAAAATTAAATAGAAAAGAGCAGAAAAGTTAAAATAGGTAGAATTATTTCGGAAATTATATTGCTTTTTTAGCGTGCAATCTATTGAAATAAAGTTTTTTGTATTTTTTTGAAATTTTTATTTTAATCACATTTTTTGGAAAAAACAGTTCAATACGAAACGAAACTCATTAAGTGATAAAAATAAAAAATCTTCTGATGATCAGAAGATTTTTGTAGACTCACAGGGATTCGAACCCCAGATGACTGAACCAAAATCAGTAGTGTTACCGCTACACCATGAGTCTGTATTTCTATGTTGCAAAATTAGATAAATTATTTCAAAAATAAAAATGCTATATGAAGATTAATTAATAAAAAATGTGTGTAAAGGCCTTTATTTATTGATATTCAAAGAATTATTTTTAAGGAAAATTTTTTGTTTGAAATAAAAGAAGATAAGGATTGACCTATTTGTATGAGCTTGTCTGCTATTTCTGTTTTCTTTATCCAATTAATCAAGTAAAATAAAAACCATATCTTTGCAAAAAATTGGGCTCCAAAAGTTGGAGAAACCCATTAATAATTAAATTATTAAACATTTTTATGTCGAATATTGTCGCAATCGTTGGGCGTCCCAACGTAGGAAAATCCACGTTATTTAATCGTTTATTAGAAAGAAGAGAAGCTATTGTAGACTCTACTGCAGGGGTTACCAGAGATCGTCATTACGGAAAATCTGACTGGAATGGTGTGGATTTTACTGTTATCGATACAGGAGGTTATGATGTAAATAACGATGACGTTTTTCAGGGTGAAATTTCTAAGCAGGTACAATTGGCTGTAGATGAAGCTACATCGATTATTTTTATGGTGAATGTGGAAGAAGGTCTTACAGATACGGATTATGAGATCCATGAAATGTTAAGAAGATCCAACAAGCCTGTTTACATTGTTGTAAATAAAGTAGATTCGTCTAAAGAAGAATTGGCCGCTACTGAATTTTATCAGCTTGGAATCGAAAAATACTACACTATTTCTTCTGCAACAGGTTCTGGAACGGGAGAGATTTTAGATGACGTTGTTAAAGACTTTCCAACAACAGATTATAAAGATCCATTTGAAGGATTGCCTAAAATTACTATTGCAGGTCGTCCGAATGTAGGAAAATCTACACTGACGAATGCTTTGCTTGATACCGAAAGAAACATTGTAACTGATGTTGCGGGAACGACAAGAGATAGTATCCAGACACTTTATAACAAGTTCGGGCATGAGTTTGTATTGGTAGATACAGCCGGAATGAGAAGAAAATCCAAGGTAAACGAAGATTTAGAATTCTATTCTGTAATGCGTTCTATCCGTTCTATTGAATATTCTGATGTGGTAATTATCATGGTTGATGCAACTTTAGGTTGGGAATCTCAGGATATGAACATTTTCGGTCTGGCTCAGAAAAACAGAAAAGGAATTGTTATTTTGGTGAACAAATGGGATTTAATTGAAGATAAACATACCAATACGATCAGAGATTTCGAAAAATCGATCAGAGATAAAATCGGTCAGTTTTCAGATATTCCAATTTTATTTGTTTCGGCTTTAACGAAGCAGAGGATTTTGAAAGCGGTAGAATTGGCAATGCAGGTGTATGAAGACCGTAAGAAGAAGATTAAAACTTCAAAATTAAATGAAGTAATGCTTCCGATTTTTGAAGCAACTCCACCACCGGCAAACAAAGGAAAGTACATCAAAATCAAATATTGTGTACAGCTTCCGACACCGTCTCCACAATTTGTATTCTTCTGTAACTTACCGCAGTACGTGAAAGAACCATACAAAAGATTTACTGAAAACCAGTTAAGAAAAGAATTCGGATTTACCGGAGTTCCGATTGAAGTATACTTCAGACAGAAATAAATTATTTTGAAAATTTGGAAATGAGTTAATTTGAAAATTAATTTCATTATTTTGGATGAAATAAAACTCATGATCTCATTTTCAAATTTTTTAACTTTCAAATTAAAGCTATGACAATAGTCCTTTCAGAGCAATTTTCTTTAGTTAATACCTGGATCAACGAATTAAGGAATGTTGAAATTCAGCATGACCGAATGAGATTCCGTAGAAATATGGAAAGAATTGGTGAAATTGCAGCCTTCGAAATCAGCAAAGGATTAGAACAGAAAGAAGTTGAAATTCAGACGCCTTTAGATAAAATCAGAGTAAAGGAAATTGCCATTCAGCCAGTTATTACAACGATTTTGAGGGCGGGAGTTCCTTTATTTGAAGGGATTTTAAATTATTTTGATAAAGCAGATTGCGGATTCGTTGCTGCCTACAGAAAGCACGATGCCAACGATTATTTTTCTATCAAACAGGATTATTTAACGTGTCCGAATATTGAAGGAAGACCGTTAATCGTAGGAGATCCGATGTTGGCAACTGGAGCTTCTTTAATCGAAGCGATTAAAGATTTATTAACGAACGGAAATCCAAGTCAGCTTCATATTGTTGCCGCCATTGCTTCAAGGCAAGGGGTTGAAACCATTGAAAAAGCTTATCCCAATGCCAAAATCTGGGTGGGAGCCATCGATGAAAACTTAACCTCAAAAGGTTATATTACACCGGGATTGGGAGATGCAGGAGATTTAAGCTACGGAGAAAAACTTCAGAGATAGTTTAAATTTTATTTAAAAGTCATCGTATTCGAAGAGATCACGCCTGTGAATATATTGGGATACTTGCTTTTATCTTCTTTAGTCAGAAATTGATATAAATTTTTATTTAAAATAATTTTAAAGGTTACCTCATAGGTAGCCTTTGGTTTTAAGCCATAATAAAATTCCTGCTTACCTAATGAATGCAGCATTTTACTGTAAGGATTAAAATGTATTTTGTATTTAATTTTCTGATGAGGTTGAATGGTCATCATATTTTTAATCAGATACCAATTGTACGTCGCAGATAACTGATTATCGATTTTTTTAGATTCTTTCCAATCATTTATTTTTTCGAGCCTCAGTTTAGAAATTTGTGCTTTTTCAAGCAACTGTTCTTCCTCATAGAAAGGATCTGTAGCTAATTCCCGTTCTTTAAACTGTTTATCCTGATAAATAAAAGGATAAATTCCCAAAACATTCGTGATATCAGGCTCCGAAACTATATTTTCTGGTTTATTGTAATAGAGATTGGCTTTATCAGTGTAAGGCAGGGCATAACTTAAAGTATCGAGCGGGAGTGTAACTTCCTTATCTGAATTATTACTCAAAGTAATTTCAAGAATATGACCTTTATTTTTAATTTCCTGATCGGTAGCAGTTCGATGTTGTGGAATATAAAATTCAAAGGTATCATAATCAACTTCTGTAACATTCAGCGAAATTTGTGCATTCACAAAAACGCTTAGAAATATCGCGATGAAAGATAATATATTGATTATTCTCATGTAATTTCAATAGTTTATTTAAGACAAATTCCAGAAATCTTTCATTAAATTTAAAAGTAGATTTGGTCGAACCTTATCCATCGGATGTTTCGTGTCGGGAAGCACGCATAGTTTTGCATTCGGAAGGTTTCTGTAAACACTCACCGTTTCTTCCAGTGTTACCATATTATCTTTGTCACCAACCATAATCTGAACCGGAAAATTGATCGTTGCTAACTGATCTTTCAAAGGTGGATTTTTGCCTAACAAAATCATCATTTCTGCAATCGCAGGAAGCAATTCTTTCCATTTTGAGCCGTGTTGGGCTTTCAATAACTCTGCATATCTTGGTACTTTTTCTGCGATCACTTCGGGATTCAGCATCTTACTTTCTTTTACGGCCTGCTCTTCCGTCCAGTCGAATTTTGTTCCCAATGTCATGATGGAATGTAAGCTTTCCGGATTTTCCAAAGCATAACAAAGTGCCACGTAACCGCCCATGCTGTGCCCGAAAATATGAACGTCTTTTAAGTTTTCTTTGGCAATAAATTCTTTTAATTCGTTCGTGTATTTTTCGATTGTAATTCCATGTTCAGGAATGTCAGTATTTCCATGTCCTGAAAATAAAAGCGTGTGAATGGTAAAATATTTTGAAAGTTCGCTTTTAAAGGGTTCAAAAATTTCGCTGTGACCTAAAGCTCCGTGCAATAAAATAAGATTTGGCATTATAATTAGTTTGTCGGAAAATTAAGAAAAAAACTCGAGAGTTGTTGCTGGTTGATAGCAGGTTGTTGTTAGTTTTATTTGTATTAAATTTTAAACAAAATTTCTAATTCAAACTTAAATTTAAATATCAATTGCCATCACGAGAACACTTACCTTATTGTCTCCGGCTTTTAAAATTTCCCAGGCAATTGAAGCGAGGGTATTTCCGGTGGTAAATACATCATCGATGAGTAAGATGTGCTTTCCTGAGATATTTTTATTGATAGAAAATGTGTTTTCTGTTGAAAGGCGATGTTGCTTGTCTTTCAGAGCCTGCGCTTTAGAATAATGATTTCTTTTAATCAATTCATGATCAAAAGGAATATGATAAAATCCTGAAAGTGTTTCAGTAAACAGGTGCAGTTGGTTATAGCCTCTTTCCTTCAGTTTTTTAGGATGAAGGGGAACAGTTACTAATAAATCAGGTTGTTCATCTTTAAAATCCAATCTTTCGCATGTCCATTCTGCAAGAATTTTTCCGGTTCTTTCCCTGCTCTTATACTTTAATTCGTGAATGATTTTGCGGCTTATGTTTTCTTTTTCAAACTGCATTAACGCGAAAGTATGCTCTACAGGAAATAGCAATTTGCATTTGTCGGTAATAAAATTATCCTCAAAATAATTGAAATGGGTAAAGTGAATCTGCTCAAAGCAGAGATTGCAAACCAATAGCTCATTATCGATGATCCGGTTGCAGTGCAGGCAACGATTGGGAAAGAAGAGATCTAAAATCATTTGTGTATTTTCTTAAAACTAATTTAAAGAAATTTGTTAAAAGTATTAAAGACAGATTTAAGATTTTTTTGAGATCGGTTAAAATTTTAAAGTCAGTATCTTTGAGGATGAGTTTGATTTACGAGAAACAGATAAAAGTTACCGAAGAGCATATTGACAGGAACAATCATGTAAACAACGTACAGTATGTACATTGGATGGAGGAAATAGCAGGCGAGCACTGGGATTTTGTAAAGCATCAGACAGAATATCCCGAGGATATATGGATGCTTCTGGATCATCATATTCAATACAAAAAGCAGGTGTATCTCGGTGATATTATTACGGTAAAAACCTATCCGAAAGCTCCTGAAGGAATCCGCCAGCCAAGAAAAGTAGAGTTTTATTGTAAAGATCAGTTGGTAGTAGATTCTCTGACGCTTTGGGTCTTGGTAGATGCCAAAACACAGAAAGTTAAAAGGCTGGAAAGTGATTGGCTGGAGAAGCTTTAAGGAAAACAGGCTTTATTTAATGATGCGATGATTCAAAACTCAAATTCCTTATCTTTGCACCATGATACGTATTACAAAAATTTTTACATTCGAAACCGCTCATGTTTTGTACAATTATGACGGAAAATGTAAAAATATGCATGGACATTCTTATAAGCTGTTTGTAACGGTGAAGGGAAAACCTATTAATGATTTGGAGAATCCCAAAAACGGGATGGTGGTAGATTTTGGAGATATCAAAAGTATCGTAAAATCTGAGATTGTAGATGTCTGGGATCATGCAGTACTGATCAATGGGCTGTCGCCTCACAGAGAACTGGGTGAAGGCCTGGAAAATCAGGGGCATAAAGTAATTTACTGCACATTTCAGCCGACTTGCGAGAATATGTTATATGCCATTGCTGCAAAAATTAAGTCTAAACTTCCGGAAGGGATTTCCTTGGCTTATCTTAAACTTCACGAAACAGAAAACTCTTACGGGGAGTGGTTTGCAGAAGATAATCAATAATTTATTCAATAAAAACTCAGTACGGTGTTAAAAACGACCATTAATTTAGAGCCTGGAAAAAAAGTTTACTTCGCTTCAGACCAACATTTTGGTGCGCCCAATCCTAAAGAAAGTAAAATACGCGAAGAGCGGTTTATCCGTTGGATGGACGAGATCAAGCATGATGCTCAGGTATTGTTTTTAATGGGAGACCTGTTTGATTTCTGGCATGAGTGGAAGCATGTAATTCCGAAAGGATATGTACGTGTCTTAGGCAAAATTGCAGAACTGAAAGATCGCGGGATTCATATTTATTTTTTCGTAGGAAATCATGATCTTTGGATGAAAGATTATCTGGAAGAAGAGATCGGATGCACGGTTTTTTATAAAAAACAGTATTTCGAAATGGGAGGAAAGCAGTTTCTGTTAGCTCACGGAGATGGTTTGGGGCCTGGCGACAAAGGTTACAAAAGAATGAAAAAAGTCTTTACAAACCCAGTGGCACAATGGTTTTTCAAATGGCTGCATCCGGATATTGCCATGAAGATTGCTTTGTATATGTCTCAAAAAAATAAAATGATTTCGGGAGATGAGGATAAAGAGTTTTTAGGGGAAGACAAAGAGTTTTTGATTATTTACTCTAAAGAAAAACTGAAAACGCAGAAAATCGATTATTTTATTTACGGCCACAGGCATCTTCCCATGATTTTGGATCTGGAAGGAAAAGCAAAATACATCAATCTTGGAGATTGGATTTCGTATTTCACGTACGGTGTTTTCGATAATGATTTCGAATTAAAAACTTTTGGTACAGGCACAAAAAAATTACCCCCTAAGAGGTAATTATCGAATGAGCCGAAACCCATTCTTGTTTTTAATCCATATTCCGCGTATGACAAAGCAATAACCCGACCAAATTGTAGTTTTTTTAATTAAAAAAATATTAAAAACCCTGATTATTCAGTAACTTGTTTACAATGAGAAGGTAAAGATTAAAATATTTAAAGTGGAAAATATATTCAACATACAGACAGAGCATGATTTTTTGGCTGCTGCTTTAGAAATATTCCGTTATCAATATGAAAATGTTGAGGTATACAGACGTTTTGTCGACTATCTGGATGTTAATCCTGACAATGTGGACAGTGTGACAAAAATTCCGTTTTTGCCTATTGAGATGTTCAAAAATCATAAAATTTTAGATGAAAATGTGACAGCTGATTTGTTTTTTCAAAGTTCGGGGACGACACAAATGAATTTGTCCAAACATTTTATTGCCAACAAAGACATTTATGAGCAAAGCATTTATAAAAGCTTTGAACGCTTTATCGGAAAACCGGAAGACTATATCTTTTTAGGTCTATTACCAAGTTATCTTGAAAAGCAGAACTCTTCACTGATTTATATGGTGGATTATTTAATGAAAGAATCTGCCAAACCTGAAAACGGATATTTCCTTTACAATCATTCAGATTTATTTAAACTCTTAAATGAATTAAAAGACAAAAAAGTCATACTATTTGGTGTTTCTTTTGCTCTTTTGGATTTCCTCGATTACTGCAATTCAAATCCCCAAACTCTCGAACCCTCAAACACATTAACGGTGATTGAAACTGGTGGGATGAAGGGAAGAAAAGAAGAAATGACCAAAGATGAACTGTTGAAAATTTTACAGCAAGGTTTTAATACAGATAAGATTTATTCGGAGTACTCCATGACGGAGCTTTTGTCTCAGGCTTACTCTTTGGGTGAAAATATTTACGAATGTCCGGGCTGGATGAAGATTTTGGTCAGAAATGCCGAAGACCCTTTTAATTATGAACAGGATGGCAGAACCGGGGCGATTAATATAATTGATCTGGCTAATATTCATTCGTGTTCATTCATTGCGACTCAGGATTTGGGAAAAACAATGGGAGATCAGTTTCAGGTGTTGGGAAGAATTGATCATTCTGATATCCGTGGATGCAGCCTTTTAGTTTCTTAATGCTATAAGCTAAGTGATATGAAGTTGAAAATTGAAGAATTAGTACACGCATTTATTCATTCTCAGTGTGATTTTGAGAAAGAACTGGTGCTGACCAATCATTTTCAGGCAGATTGGGAAGCTGATATTCTTATTGTAGATTCGGAAGGATTTAGTCATGAGATCGAAATCAAGCTTTCGAAAAGCGATTTTAAAAATGACTTTAAAAAATCTTATATCAACAGCAATACGGGCGAAAGGTTTTTAAAGCACGATAAGATTTCCTGTGGAGATTATGTCTGTAATGCATTCAGTTTTTTGCTTCCAATGGGTATGATAGAGCATTCTTTAATCCCCGAACACTGTGGTATTATAGAATTTTATCATAATGTGGATTCTTGGGATACTGAATTTTATCTGATCCGAAATCCTAAAAAAGTTCACGAAGATTCTTACTGGAAACTGAATGACAAAGATCTTTTTCTCCGAAAAATGGCGCTGAACTTATTGCAGAGAAAATTAGAAATCAAAAGAAAGCATGAGGAGTTTATTTTTAAAAATCCTTTTGATAGTAAGAAATTAAAATAACAAAATCCCATCATTTGACGGGATTTTATTTGTATAGTTTTAAAATTATTCTACAATTTCAGAATCTCTTTGAAGCAGGAATTTATAGATTAATCCTCCGATTACACCTCCCAGAATGGGTGCTACCCAAAATAGCCAAAGCTGAGAGAGTGCATTTACTCCCACAAAAACTGCCTGAGAAAGCGATCTTGCCGGATTTACCGATGTGTTGGTAATAGGAATTGAAATTAAATGAATTAATGTTAATCCCAAACCAATCGCAATTCCTGCAAATTTTCCATTGGCAAATTTATCTGTTGCTCCCATAATGATGATCAGGAAAAATGCTGTTAATAAAAACTCAGCTAAAAATGCCGCGCCCAAAGAATAACTTTTCCCGAAGTAAACTGCCTCACCGTAAAAATTGGTAGCGAAAGCTCCCGGTCCCGAAAAATCCGGTGTTCCCGAACCGCTTAAAATGACATATAAGGCGCCTGCCGCTGCAATTGCTCCTAAACACTGTGCAACGACGTAAGGAACTAAGTCTTTTGCAGAAAATCTTCCTCCGGCCAATAGCCCGAAAGAGACAGCCGGATTGAAGTGTCCACCGGAAATATGCCCTACCGCATAAGCCATAGTAAGAACGGTAAGCCCGAAAGCCAATGCCACTCCTATTAATAAAATTCCTACCTGCCCGCCGGAAGACGGAGCAATTTGTGAGGCGAAGATTGCACTTCCACAACCTCCGAAAACAAGCCAAAATGTGCCAAAAAATTCGGCAAATAACTTTTTTATCATACTGTTTATTTTAAAGAATGTCTCAAATGTAAAGTTTAAATGGTGATATAAAAAGTATGTTTTCAAAGATATTCCGAATTTATGCTGCGTTCAATTAGCAATTTGATAATCTGTATTCTGCTTATTCATAAGGTTTACAGATAAATTGTGGAACCGGAATTGTATGTGATATTTTATTAATTTTAATTATATCATTTAAAACGTCTCTATGAAAAAGTTTTTGTGTGTGATTGTTGTGTGTTTTATCCATGCTTCCTTCGATTCCCAGATGGCTAAAAAAACATTACCCTGTTATGATCTTACAGAAGTTTTAAAAGTGGAACCTACTGCTCTGTACAAACCGCATCTTGATGCTTCGAAAAGTTTTAAGGTGAAACTGCTAAAAGATTCAAAAACAGTTTTAAATTATATCAACAACGGAAAATTTCATAAAATAAAAAAGTCTGGAAAAGGTTTTCGTGTTCAGAAGCTGGATTACAGCCGTGCCTGGATGGTTTCTAAAGGGAAACTGATGTTGGAAAGAATAGGTGCCCGCTTCAGCAAAGAAACAGGAGGGACTACCTTTACCGTTTCCTCCATCACCAGAACATTGGAAGACCAATGCAGGCTGAGAAGGGTAAATTCTAATGCCGCGATGGGAATAAGTTCTCATAATTACGGGAATTCTTTCGATATCTCTTATGTCCGATTCAATGGGGTTTTAAGGAATAACCCAAAAATGGAAGTAGCTTTGGAAAAAGTGCTTAAATACTACTATGACGCCGGAAGAATTTATTATATTAAAGAAAAACAACAGAGCTGTTTTCATATTACGGTAAGGAATTATTAACTAATTTTCAATTATAGGTGAGATACTTGCACAGATAATTAAGTTTGTCTAATTTTATGGCACTTAAAATACCATGAAATATGAATACATTAGACAGACAACAATGTGATATCGCGACTCAGAATTGGGCAGCATGTTTGGCAGATTATAATGCAATTAAAAATCTTATCCCTACCAATTTTGTTTTCAATTTCAGTGCTCAGGAAATCAACTGGGTGAAAGATGCGAACAAAAATTCTCAGTTTTGTACTGAAATAGGAGTGTATAACGATCAGCTTATTGCTATTCTTTGCCCGATGAACGCATCAGGACAGAAAGTGGCTGTCAGCGATTATCCGTACAGTGTTCTAAGTCAGTTACCAGGAGATCTGAAACTAACGGAGATTGAAGAATACATTGTTGTAAAGAGTGCTATCCTTTCGAAAGATCTTAAAACGATCGATGATAACTCGAATATGTATTGGCCGGTGGCCAATAAGCCGATGATGGAGCAGGATAAAGCAGTTGAGGCAATAGAGTCTTGGAGGAATGAAGGGATGAACTGGTTTTACAGAGAATGCACAGAGTTTGGAGGAAAGAGAATTTTCAATCAATTCTTTGTACCTGCACAAAACCTAAGCCCGGAAAAAGAAGGATTTGCCTATATGGTTTGCTCTTTCGGACTTAAGTTTTCTGAGGTTTATCAAAGAGTGCTTCCTACACTTATTTTTATTTCTTTCTATGAAAGTGCTGAAAATACCAGCAGCGTAGAAAAAATATCAAATACGTATGACTGGTCGCAACCATGTCCGCCTATTTGCCCTTTTGGCTAATTTTTAATTAAAATGGATATATATAAAGTAATAATTTATCTCAATAATGGTTTACTTTTTCTTTGTGTTTTAATAGGACTTTTAAAATACAAATACTTTAAAAATACGGAAAAATGGTATGTTTATTATATCATTTTTCTTTTTTTGATTGAAGCTATTGTTAAGATTTCTCTTTTAGGATTTCATGCTGAGAATGTAAATTCTATTTTTCCTTATTATGTTTCGGGAGAGCTTTTGCTTTTAGGAATATTATTTATTAGGAAACTGAAGATATCTTATTATTGGTATATTCCTTTGGCTTTATTAGCTGCATTTCTTTTCATAGACAATCATTTCGTGACTAATGATGTCAAGAAAGTTATATCAAATATTGTTGTCATTTGTTTTGCAGGATCGGCATTGTTGCTGGAAATTAAAAATAGTAAAATAAACGACAGGTTTATGATGGCTGACAGTCTTATATTTTTATATTATACATTATCAGTCTTTTTATTTTTTCTTCTTCGTCAGCTAACGACTTTTAGCCCGGAACAGGCTAATATGATTTGGAGTATCAACAATATTCTTTGCAGTTTCCTTTATATATCAATCATTTATACCTTTTTAAAATTAAAGAAATAACTTTAAATATCACCTTTTTTATTGCACTGATTGCCGTTCTGGTCATCATCATGTCTTTTATTTTGCTGGCGTACAGAAGTTTTATTAAAAGAATTATTAAAGAAAAAAAGGCACAGTATGAAGCCGAAGTAAGGCATCAGAAAAAAATAGTGCTTGAAAATATCAAAGCTCAGGAATCTGAACGGAAAAGAATTGCCGTCATGATTCATGATGATATCGGAAACAGACTGAATATTCTTTCTCTTTGGCTGAACAATCTCGATACCAAAGGAGATGAAATCATCAAGAAAAATATCTCTACACAGATGAGTTCCCTGATCGATTCTGCAAGAAGTATTTCCCATTCCCTCTATCCCGTGAATCTGGAATCTGTGGGACTGGTATTGTATATAGAAGAGCTGATTGCCAATTTAGCAGGAAGGATTAATATCTCCTTGAATGTAAGTTCAAAATTTGAGAAAAAAGATATTTTCATAGAAGTCCAGCTGTACAGGATTATTCAGGAATTTACCACCAATGTTCTCAAGCATTCTGAGGCATCAAGAGTCTGGATTTATATTAAAGATTATCCAAAATACAATAATCTGGGAGTTATTATCTCCGATAACGGACAAAGCTTTGATTACGAAGCGGTAAAAAAAGGAATGGGGATCAAGAATATAGAATCTCGTATAAAATCTATGAACGCAGAACACAAATGGAAAAATGTTTTGGGTAAAGGAAGTCGTATCATTATTAAAATTCCATACAATCATGAATCATCAAATCAAAATAGCATTAATTGATGACGAGCAGCTCATCCTGGAAGGGGTAAAAATGCTGCTGTCGTCGGAACAGAATATTTCGGTAACTTCCACGTCTAGTACAGGGCAGGATTTTTTAGCAACGTTAGAAAATTCTTCACAGGAAGATTTTCCCGATATTGCTTTGGTAGATGTTCAGATGCAGCCGATGAACGGATTCGAATTGGTAGAAATTTTAAAGGAAAAATATCCTAACCTTAAGATCATCATCCTTTCTTCACATTATAAGACAACCATTTTAGGATATATGGTAAAGCTCGGCGTATCGGCATTTTTACCTAAAAATTCCAACAGAAATGCTTTCATTGAAGCGATTACGATGGTTTATAAAAACGGAATTTTCTTTACTCCCGAAGATCATCAGATGATTTTTTCTTATATGAACAGTCCTACCAAAAAGAAAACCCTTTTCGAAATGGAAGATGACCTTTCCGACCGGGAAAAAGATGTGGTGAAGCTGATCTGCCAGGAATGTACCAACAATGAGATTGCAGAAAAGCTATTCATTAGCCCGAGGACTGTAGAAAGCCACCGACAGAGAATAGTAGAGAAGATTGGGGCCAAAAATACAGTGGGAATTGTTATTTATGCCATCATCAACAATATTTATCCTTTAGATAGAATATGATTCCGTAGAAATACGGAATTTTTTTTTTGGTACTTTTTACTCTATCATCCCATACTTTTTCATCGTTACTTTGAAAAGTTCATAAAAGAAGCACTTCATTATTAATAATGAAGCTCGAAATAAAACCACAAGTGCAATGAAAAATAACATCATCTCTGTCGGAATTTTTTTTGATGGTACGGGAAACAACGGGATGAATGCAGTTTCTGTTGAAAAACCCCTTAAAAATAATGAAAGCTATTACGGAAATCCTACCAATATCTATAAACTGTTTACCCTGTTCAATGGAAATGAAAAGTTGTATATAGAAGGAATTGGTACCGTTACTCATGCGGAAGACAGCGATTTTGCAATGGCAACCTGTCTTAATCCTTCGGGATACCACGGGTATTCCTCTGAAGATAAATTGGAGAAGGCTTTTGCTTTTGCCGAAGAAAAAATGGCTGATAAAAATGCTGAATACCATTTTTATGTTTATGGTTTTAGCCGGGGTTCTATGCTGGCAAGAAACTTTTGTTACGAACTGCAGAAGCCTGATTCCAAATATTCTGCCGTTATCAAAGTGAAATTTCTGGGTGTTTTCGATACCGTGGAATCTGCGGCTTTCAACGATTATAATATCACGGTTTTTCCGGAAACGGAAAAGGCTTTGCATATTTGTTCTCTTAACGAGTGCAGGTATTTTTTTCCTTTAACAGGGTTTTTCAGCGAGACGAAAGAGAAAAGAGATGCAATCTATGAATCTGAACACTCTGTATGGAAAGAGATTTTCGTTCCGGGAGCTCATGCGGATATCGGAGGAGGATATTTGGAAGGCTCTCAATCGGTGTACATTTCTCCCAATTTTCTGGAAAATAAGGAATTATACTATTATGTGGAAAATCTGAAGGCAGCAACTTTGGATTCTAATGGAAGTAAAGTCTGGGATGCTGTTTTAAGAGATGTTAAGGTAGATCATGGTGAAGTTTTTTCCCAGGCCTACATAGCGAGAAATCTTGTATACAATGAGCTTTCAAAGGTGTATGGGAAATTGATGTTAACAGAATCCAATGCCCAGCAGCCGATTTTTAATACCGATTTTGATGAAACCAATTTTGATTTTGATACCGAGTTCCATTCTTATTTAAGTCAGCTTTCAAACCAATTGGAACATTATAAAGAAAATCTTTCAAAAGAATTACAACCGGATTATGATTATGAAAAATTGGCAGATTATACCCATATTTCGGCCAACTTCGGGTTATATCATTCTTCATTGCCCAACAGTTCAGTATCGGAAATCAATCCTGAATTCATCAACAATGGTTTGAATGTGCCGAGCCATTCGGATGATCAGTTCAGCAAAAACCAGTCAAAAGTACAGTCAGAAATACATCACATAGAAGATTCTATTGTGGATTACGCATACGGAACAAACATTCCGAATAACGATAATTGGAACCGTACCATTTTAATTAAAGAGAATTTATATAATAAATGTTAGTACTTTTTCAGTTTTAAATTTAGGTGTGGGGCTGTCGTGGTTAGACAGCTCTTTTTTTGTGCTTTATTTTTATCTTTTAAGCTGTTTCCATTTTTTATTTGGAGCTTTTTGACTCCCTCTAAATGTATTTTTATTGTTTTTTGGAGCAATTTCCCGCTTTCTGCTGTATCTTTTTGGTTAAAACAATTTGGCAATAAAAGCATGATAAAATTTGAATTATACGTTACATTTCTTTTACATTCTGCTATTCATTTCTTTTTCCGTATTTTTGCACGCGAAAATTCATTATTCATTATTAATCATTATTTAGCATGCTTTCGGTTCAAGGTTTAGGATTACATCACTCGGGGAATTATCTTTTTCAAAACGTGAATTTCACGATAAAAAAGGATGATAAAATTGGTTTGGTCGGTAAAAATGGAGCAGGGAAATCCACTCTGTTGAAAATGCTTTCCGGAGAAATCACTTTCTACGAAGGAAACGTAGTTCCTGAAGGAAACATTACCATTGGTTTCTTAAAACAAGACCTTGATTTCGTAAAAGGAAGAACGGTTTGGGCAGAAACGATGCAGGCTTTCGAGCAGATCAACGCCTGGAAAAACGAATTGGAAGAGGTAAACCATCAGATGACGGTAAGAACAGACTACGAAAGTGATTCTTATACAGATTTAATTAATAAAATGACCGAACTCAACGATCTTTTAATGAATCATGATGCCTACAATTTGGAAGGTGACATGGAAAAAGTTTTGTTTGGTCTTGGTTTCAAGGCAGATGATTTCCAAAAAATCACCGATGAATTTTCCGGAGGTTGGAGAATGAGAATCGAGTTGGCGAAATTACTTCTTCAAAAGAACGATATTATGCTTCTCGATGAGCCTACCAACCACTTGGATATGGAATCGATCATGTGGCTGGAAAATTTCCTGAAAGATTATCCTGGCGCAATCGTTCTGGTAAGCCACGATAAGCAGTTCATGACGGCAGTTTGTAACCGTACTTTTGATGTGAATAACAGAAAGGTGGATGATTACAAAGCCAATTATTCCAAATATCTGATCATGCGTGAAGACCGCCGTGAAAAACTGATTCAGGCGAAGAAGAATCAGGATGCGGAAATCAAGCAAATGGAAGATAATATCAATAAGTTCCGTGCCAGTGCTACAAAGGCTTCTTTTGCGCAGTCGCTTATTAAAAAATTAGATAAAATCGAACGTATTGAGGTTGATAATGAAGACGTTTCAAAATTCAACATTCGTTTCGTTCAGTCGCAGGTTCCCGGGAAAGTTATTTTCGAAGCTGAAAATCTCGGAAAATCTTATGGCGAAAAACAAATCTTTGATGATGTAGATTTCATTGTTCAGAGAGGAGACAGAATTGCTCTTCTTGGTCAAAACGGGCAGGGGAAAACAACCTTGGCAAAAATTCTTGCCGGAGACATCAAAGATTATTCAGGTTCTTGGAATTTAGGACATAATGTAAATATCGGTTACTTCGCTCAGAATCAGGAAGAAGTTTTAACACCGAATAAAACGGTTCAGGAAGAAGCGGAAGACGCGGCAACAGAAGAAACAAGACCGAGAGTTCGTGATTTGTTAGGATCTTTCTTGTTCCAGGGTGAAGCGGTAAATAAAAAAACGAAAGTACTTTCCGGAGGGGAGAGAAACCGTTTGGCACTTTGTAAATTGTTGCTACGTCCGTTCAATACGTTGATTATGGACGAACCTACGAATCACCTGGATATTCAGTCTAAGGAAATTATCAAGCTTGCTTTACAGAAATTTGAAGGAACGTTGATCGTAATTTCGCACGATAGAGAATTCTTGCAAGGTCTTTGTGATAAGATTTACGAATTCCGTGACGGTAAAATGAAAGAATTCCTGGGAGACATCAACGAATATCTTGAATTCAGACAAAAAGAATCGATTAGAGAAATTTCTGCTGAAAAAGCAAAACTTCACGGTGAAGAAGCTAAAGTTGAGGTAAAAGCTAAGAAGGAAGAAAAACCGGTAGCCGACAACCAGCAGCCGGCAACCATTGTAAGCAAAGAGCAGAAAAATATTCAGAATAAAATAAAAAAAGTAGAAGAAAGAATTTCCGAGCTTGAAACAAAAGTGGAGGAATTTGAGGCTTCTTTTACCAAAGAAAATCCTTCTGAAGAAACGTTGGAAAAATATAATCAAATTAAAGAGGATCTGGATCTTGCTTTACAGGAGTGGGAACATTTGGGTGCTCAGCTGGACTAATTTTTTTGAATTAAAAAGATAATAGCGAGATATGCTTAGCATGACATTGTGGATAATTTAATGTTATATCATAACAGTTAGTCGATGGTCATGCTGAGCCTGTCGAAGCATTTAAAAATATCAAAACAAAATAATTCTTGTAACCCGTTGTGCATTTTGATTTGTTTTTCGTCGCTTCGAGTAGATTTTTGAAAAAAATCGTATCGAGAAGTTTGTAATTTTGAAGATCAATTTGTTTCGATATATTTTTTCTTAACTTTGTTACGGAAAACACTTGAACTGACGGACTTAATACCAAAATTTTGCAAAATGCACAACGGGTTTCCTGTAAGAAAATCAGAGTTATTACAACATATTCTATAGTTTTATCATAATTTTTAATAAAACTTTAATCTAAAAACTTAAATTATTTTTATAATTTTGACGGATGATTTTTAAGGAAAGCAGAAATCTGAAAAGTTTTATCTCCAAACTATTGTTTGGGATATATTTCCTTGCGATGTTTTCCCAAAATTTTCACAGTCACAGTTCTGAAGAAGTTTTTAAAAATTTCAGTTTCAAAAAATCAGAAAATACCATTGCAAAAAATGTAGTGAAAGAAAAAGCCGGAGACTGTCTGGCATGTCATTTCTTAGCTACCGGACATACTTTAGTTCCTGAAGAGTTTAGCTTTTCCTTTGAAAACTATACACATGAAGTAAAGCAGGTTATTGCTATTCAGGAAAAAATATGGTCTCAGACCAAATTCACCTTTCAGCTTCGGGGACCTCCCGCAATTTCATAATTTATAGATTCTTTCCGGATTTTTAGCTTTAAGTACTTGAGGTATTTTAATTAAACTAACCCTGTTTTTTAACCGTTAAGGAGGACTTAGGAGTTTAGTTTTGTTAAGAAAATCATGTAGATTTTTTAATATCTCTTCAAAGCATAACTAAACTTAAAGACTCTAAAATGCTTAAAATAAAATCTTAATGGGTCAAACTTGAGCGTAGAGGTTATAAGTTAACAAAATCCAATTCAAAATTTTAACGAAATGTATTTTTAAGTAATCATTCTTCATGATGAACGACTTAAAATGTACGCAATCAATCTATTTAACAATGAAATTGATATATAGTTTAATGCTTATCCTATGCGGATTTGCATTTACAAACGCACAGCAGACTTACTCTGTAGAAGGAACTGTTCAGGATTTTCATGACAAAACCATGCTGGAAAATGCAGTCGTGAAACTCGGTGACTTCACTGCAAAAACAGATAAAAAAGGTAAGTTCTCATTCAATAAAATTCCTGCAGGAAAATATCAGCTCATTGCCAAACATCCTCTGTGCGATGATTATACTGAAAATGTGGGAGTCGACAGAGATTTGCATTTAGCCATTACTTTAGAACATCATATCGGTGATATCGAAACGGTTACCATCCACGGAAGCCACAAAACAAAAGGCTCTGTGATCATGAGAACGCTTGATAAAGCTGAAATCGAGAGAAATTCCACGGAAAACCTGGGGAATTTATTATCTAAAATTTCAGGAGTTACTGCTCTGAAAACAGGAAATAATATTACAAAACCTGTTATTCGTGGGTTGTATGGAAGCCGGATTTCTATTGTAAACAACGGGGTAAAAATGGCAGAACAGGAATGGGGAGTAGAGCACGCCCCCAATATTGATGTGAATGATTTTGAACACATTGATGTTATCAAAGGTGCAGCCGCCCTGAAGTACGGAAATGAAGGTGTAGGCGGTGTAGTCGTTTTGGAGCCTGCGATTTTACCAAAGAGAGATACGATTATGGGAAGCCTGAAACTTTCAGGGATTTCCAGTGGAAGAGGTGGTGAAATTGCTGCAAACGTTGCCAAAACCTGGGAAAACCAATGGTTTGTAAAAACGGGCGGAAGCTACAGGAAAACAGGAGATCAGTATGTTCCGCATCACACCCTGCAAAATACGGGAATGGAATTCAATTCTTTCAATTTTGCATTCGGCAAGCATAGTTTTCTTCAGGGATTTGATATTTCATACAGCGGAATCAACCAGGAATTTGGGATTTATAAAGGAGCGCATTTGTCGAGTCCGGAAGATTTTTATAATGCTGTGAATTTCGGTCAGCCTTTTTATCTTGATCAGTTTACCTACGATATAGACAATCCGAAGCAGGAAGTAGAGC
This sequence comes from Chryseobacterium arachidis, assembly GCF_900129245.1. Lineage (GTDB taxonomy): Bacteria > Bacteroidota > Bacteroidia > Flavobacteriales > Weeksellaceae > Chryseobacterium > Chryseobacterium arachidis. The sequence goes on along the minus strand of NZ_FQUT01000003.1, from coordinate 82,826 downwards.
ATCATATTGCAAAACTTTCGGCTTACAGGAGGTTTGCTGATTTTGGGAAACTGACTTTTCAATACAGTTTTCAGCTAAACCGTAGAAAAGAATTTGATATCAGAAGAGGGGAATTGAGCGAACTGCCTTCAATGGATTTGCGTTTAATTACTCATTCTGCAAGTCTGGTTCATCTTATTGAGCGTACAAACTGGAGTCTCGAAAGCGGTATTTCAGCAGCTTTTCAGGATAATTTTCCCAACCCTGCTACCAAAGCAAGACGTTTGATTCCTGATTATTATCGATATGATGGCGGTACTTTTTCTGTCTTTAAATATCGTTTTAATTCAAAATTCAATGCAGAAGCTGCCGTGAGATATGATTTCAGCAGATATGATGCGTATAAATATTATGATTCTGATAAGTGGAATGATAATTATGCAGATCAGTTTCCGGAATTTTTTGTAAGCGAATCAGGAAGCAGAATTTTAACAAGACCGATTTTAGATTATCATAATTTTTCTGCAAATATGGGCTTAGATTATAAACCAACGCAGAATCTTGAGTTTAAATTGAATGTATCAAGAGCAGACAGAAGTCCGAATGCGGCGGAACTGTTTTCAGACGGACTGCACCATTCTGCAGCGGTAATGGAAGAAGGTAATCTGGGCATTAAAAAAGAAACGGTTTATAATGTTAATCTTTCATTAGCGGGGCATTTTAATATCCTGAGAGGACTTCATATTGAAGCAAGTCCATACCTGATGATTTCAGACAATTTTGTAAATCAGATCCCGACGAGTGTTTTGAATACCAACAGAGGGGTTTTCCCGGTTTGGACTTATCAGCAGATTAAGGCAAGGATTTACGGTTTGGATGCCGATGCCGAATTATCAATTTTGGATAATCTGAAATGGAAATCGGGCTTCAGCATTTTGAGAGGTGACGATCTTTCGAATCATGAGCCGTTGATTTTAATGATGCCGGCAAAACTGAGAAATTCAATCGAGCTGAATCTAAACAAGCCTAAAAATTTCTATGTTACCTTGGAAAACGAGAATACATTTAAACAAAACCGTTTTCCGATAAGAAATTTACCGGTAACATTTATTAAAGACGGAGTAGAAAGAAACGAAGTTGTGGATTTCAGCTCTACGCCTGCTGCGTTCACCTTATTCAATGCTTCGGTAGGAGCAGACTTATATAAAAATCTGAATCTGAATTTCAGAATCAACAACATTTTTAACGTAGAGTATCGCGAATATCTGAACAGACTCAGATATTATATGTACGAACCCGGAAGGAATTTCGTCGTTACTCTTAAATACAATTTCTAATTATTAATTACTTAAAATTTACATTAAAATGAAAAAATTCATCAATATAACATTAGTCCTTTTTGCAGCTCTTTTAGTTTTCTCTTGTAGAAATGATGACGATGCCATTCCTGAAGATGTTCATGAACATGACGAAATCGGGAAAGTCGTTCTGAAGCTTACCAACAAATCAGATGCAACAGATGTACAAACTGTGAATGTAATATCGGGTGTTGCAGACGGTCATTTGCATTTGCATGCAGGTGATACTTATTTGGCAGAATTGGATTTCCAGATTAAGCACAATGATCATTATGATTCATCAGAAGAAATTGAGGAAGAGAAAGATCATCATTTCATAACATACGCTCCGGCAAACGCAGATATCGTTGTATTGAGAGCAGCAAACGATATTGTAAGAACAGATGGCAACAAATTAGGTTTAAGAACTGAATGGACAATCAATTCTACTCAGTCAACAGGAAAAATGAATATTAAACTTATCCACGGGCCAACATCTGTGAACCAGAATTATCCTTCTGCAACGAATCAGTTAGGACAAACTCAGGGAGGGGAAAGTGATGTAGATATTACAGTTGACGCACATTAAAATTAATTTTTTATATCCTTTAATCTTGTTAGCAAAACCACTGAATTTTTTCGGTGGTTTTTTGTTGCCAATTGGCATATTGAACGGATTTAAATAAAAAATAAAAAGAAAAAACCTCCTGAAAAAGGAGGCTTTGGGAACAAGATTTTTATGTTTTTAGAACCATCTGATGATTTAGGGTCTCCAATAAGACCATTTGCTGCCATTGAATACAGCTAAACGTTTTGCTCCGGCTTTGTTCACGTAGACCATCATTCCGGCAGCCGGGCTTGGGATATTTCGTACATCTTCTACGATAGGCAATACCATGGATTTCGTTGTGGATTCTAATACCAATACACCGTTGGCAGTGCTGGACGCTGCACCGATAATTGTTTTCTCTCCGGCTGCTTCAGCAACCTGTGCCACGGTTGGCTGAGTGGATAAAGCTGTTGTCACATCGGCATCCTGACCACTTAGATCTATCCATGCTCCGTTATAATATTTTACACGTGCTTTTGTAGCATCAGTAGCATCAAGAATTAAAGTTCCTTCAGTAGGAGTGGTGGGTAATGTTCTTACATAAGGTAAGATAATTCCTTTATTTTGGTTAGGCGGAAAATCTAATAAAACGGAAGTTTTTACCGTTGCTGTGCCGGTAGTATCTCCTATGGTAATCTGGGCGCTTGATAATGTTGTTATTCCTAAAAAGAACCCTGCTATTATTTTTTTCATTGTTTATTTTGATGTAGTTTTTAATGATAATTAAATTGTAAGTTTGGTCGATGAATTACGGGCAGGCAGGAGTGCTGAAACAGCTCCATGCAGTTCCGTCATAGATTTTCAGACATTTAACAACGGTATCGTATACCATCATTCCTTCCTGAGGAGATACCAATGAAGTGATTTGCGCTGTAGTTAATCTGGAAACAACAAACCCTTTATTATTGGATTCTAAAGCAAGATGTCCCGATTTTCTGCTTGCCGGCCAGCTGCCGTTATTCGGAGTTACCTTTTGCAAAAGAGAAATTCCTACCGTCGTGTTTGTACCGGCTGTTGATGTATTGGCATCATCGTAGCATACACATCTTTGTATAAAATAATCATTGGTTCTGGGGTAATAAGTATCACCTAACACAGGAGTTTCTGTTGAACGGAAATTAGAGGTTGAACCATTCGTTCCCTGCTGTTTAATTTCGAACTTAAACGTTTCATTAGGTTCGTAAACAGTATCATTTACAGAAGCTATATTGATAGCAATCCCGTCTTCATCATTGTTTGGGCTTGCATATCCGGGAGTGACACCACCATCATAATTTCCTGCAGGAATGGTAATCAGGTAAATATTTGTTCCGGTCGTATGAGCTATTGAAGGGGTTCCGTGTGAATTGGTTACAGGTGTTAAAGTGATATCAGCATCAGAAGCTACTGCGGTACCGTTGTTGGGATTGATCAATTCTACAGCTACAGTAGTTGCGTTTCTTACGGCTCCGTTTATTCTTAAAAATAAATTCCCGTTGCTGGATCCCTCACAAGATGATAACGCATTGGAAAACTTAAGATCAATAATTGGATCTAATGTAATTCTTACATCATCCAGTAGATTTCCCAAACCACCACTTCCACCGTCTACAAGTGCTCTGAAACCTACTCTGTAAACTCCGGCTGTTCCGTTAAAAGTATAACTGCCTGAATTGGTAGACCAACCGGTTAAGCTGGAGGGTGTCGTTGTTGTTCTGATGGTTGCAATATTTTGCTCACTCTGATTTTCAATAACCATAGCTGCCTGCTCTTCAGTTCTTGTTCTGGCTCTGTGCTTAAAATCATAACTGATAATATCTCCGCTAACCAGGTACATATTCTGATAAATCATTGAGCTTACATACGAGTTAAGTTCAACAAAATTGGTTCCTTGTGCCGCCTGAACATTGTTAACAGCACCATTTCCCCACACTTCAATAGGGTGACATGCTCCTACAACACCAACGGTACAGGCATTTGCCTGCGCGGGATGTGAGGTATACCAAGGTGAGGATACTGCTAATCCGGCATCGAAAGTAGATCCATAACCGAAATTGGTATCTGTTTGCTGTACAACTCCGTTGGCTACCCCAAATTCTAATCCGGGATTTACAACAACTCTGGTCTGTGCAAATCCTTTTTGGGAAATGTTTAAAAATAAAAATGAAATCACAGATAGTCCCAGGTATTTTTTGCCAAGCGGGAAAGCTGCGATTCGAGTAGAGATTTTCATAGGTATTATTTTTTTAACTTAATTTATAAGGGTAATTCGGAATAGTTTTTAGTTAAACTATTTCTGAATTTTAAAACTGATTGATTTGCAATGTTTTGAAATATTTATGCAGAACATGATAACATATTTCAAAAAAAAATGAATTATTATTCTGAAAATCAAAAAGATATTAAAAATTTAATTTTAGTAAAAAGTAAAAATTCAATACAAATATCAATTTCAGTTGCAAAAATAAATAAAAAATTGACTTTTAATGTTTATTTTGCATTAATTAAGGGAAAATGTGGTATGTGTTTTATTTGATTAATATTTGGTTTATAACAATATAGAACTGAAAAGGGTGATAAGGCAAGCTATCATTATGGAATTGATTTGTTCGCACGGTGCCAGACATAATAATTTCTAAAGTAATTCAATCCCGGTATCAGCGGGTATTCATCAGATTGTTCTTCTTTTAACATTATTTGGCTTTTTAAGTTGATTTTAATTGATATTTTTTCATAAAATTTTTATATTTTTGCAACCTAAAATTTTAATCAATAATGAAGGTTACTGCAAAAAACCATGATGATGTAAGTGCATTGCTTACAGTAACATTGGAAAAATCTGACTATAAGGAAAAAGTTGAGAAACAATTGATTAATTATGCTAAAAATGCACAAGTTCCTGGTTTCAGAAAAGGAAAAGTGCCTTTGAGTATGGTTAGAAAACAATATGAAGCAGGAATTGCTTTTGAAGAGATCAACAAGCAGGTTTCTGATGCTTTGAACGGCTATGTTAATGACAACAAATTAAGATTAGTAGGTCAGCCGGTTCCTCAGCCAGTAAACGAATTCGATTACAATGCTGATCAATTGGAAGTTGCTTTCGAAGTAGGGTACGAGCCGGAATTCTCTATAGACTTGGCTAAATATGAAGCTCCTCATTACAAAGTAGAGGCTTCTGAAAAAGAAATCAACAAAAGTATTGAGAACATGCAGAAGCGTTTCGCGGAGCAGGCTCCTCAAGACAAAATCAATAAAGATTCTTACATCGCTCTAGAAGTTTCTCAGGTTGTTGAGGAAAATGCTGAAGGAGAGCACCACCACCACCCAAAGAATGTTACCATTACAGCTGAAAACAAAGAAGCTTTCAAATTGGTAAAATCTTTGAAAATGGACGGATCTGTAAAAGTGTCTAAAGAAACTCTTGCTGGTGACGAAGAATTGGCTAAAGAATTAGGATTCTCTAAAGAAGAGGTTGAGCACTTACACCACAATGAAGTTGAGGTAAAAGTAAAAGATTTCTATGGTCTTAACTTAGCTGAGCTAAACCAGGAGCTTTTCGATAAAGTGTATGGTGAAGGTAACATCAAGTCTGAAGAAGAATTGAAAGAAAAAGTAAAGTCTGAATTAGACGAATACTTCCAGCAAAATGCTGACGTTCACTTTGTAAATAAAGTATTGGAGCAGGTTTCTGAGAAAGAAGAAGTGAAACTTCCTGAAACTTTCTTGGTAAAATGGTTACAGTTCTCTAACCAGAACATCCAGTCTGAAGAGCAGGCTAAAGAAATCCTTGAAGCTGAGAAAAACCAATTGAAATATCAGATCATCGAAGGAAAATTGATGACTGAGAACAATATCCAGCTAGACTATGCTGATGTTTTGGCTCAGGCTGAACAATTGGTAAGAAATCAGTTGGCGATCTACGGAATCCACCACTTAGGTGACGAGGAAATCCAAAAGTATGCTGTTGAAATGTTGAAAGACCAGGAGCAGGTAAGACAAATTTCTTCTGAAGTTGCAATGACGAAGTTGAAAGACGTAATCCTTGAAAAAGCTACTAAAAAAGAAACTGCAATCTCTCACGACGAGTTTTTGGAAGAACTTAAGAAGTAATTCTTTGTAAAGATATACAGAAAGCCTCCGATTTTTTTCGGAGGTTTTTTTATTTTCTTCCTTCAAAATTTTATTGAAGCAATATTCCTATATTTACACATCTAAACTTATATAATGAAAAAGATCATCATCCCTTTTTTCTGTGCAGTACTTTTTTCTGCTCCGGCAATGGCACAAAAGACTAATGCTGCTACCGCTAAGACAGAAGTTGTAAAATCGAAACTTACACCTAAAGAAGTAATCGACAATTATCTGAAAGCTATTGGAGGAAAAGATAAATTGGAAGCTGTAAAAACTACGCTTACCGAAAATACAATGACTGTTCAGGGAATGGAAATTTCCATGACGACTAAAAAGATGGGGAACAAATTCAAATCTGAACAATCTGTAATGGGGCAGAAAATGGTTCAGTTTTTTGATGGTGAAAAAGGTTACTTTGAACAGGCTGGTCAAAAAATGGATATTCCTGCCGATAAAATTGGCGAACTGAAAAAAAGTAAAGTAATAGATGCTTTAGGGTATGATCCGGCGAGCTTCTCTACCGTAACTGTTGAAAAGGTAGACGGAAAGGATTACAATGTTCTGAATTCTGATAAAGGGAAGCATTATTTTGATGCGGCAACGGGATTATTGTACAAATCTTCTGCAGCAGAAGGCAATGCACTTATAAAAAGCTATATGACCGTTGACGGAATTAAATTTCCTCAGGAAATTGAAGCTGAAGGAAACGGTCAGAAAGTGAATATTAAAACGACAAAAATCACCATCAATTCAGGAGTTACTGAAGCTGATTTTAAATAGCAAGACATTGTATTTAACATAATTAACCGGGCATAAGTCCGGTTTTTTTATGGGCTGATGAAATTAACTATAATTAACGGTATTTAACTTTAAATAATATTTCAATCATTTCTTCGTTCAGTGAATAAGTGATATTTTTACCACGAAAAAAAATTAATAATCAATTTATATGAAAAAAATGTTTTCGTCACTTGCAGTGATCTTTTTGATGTCTGCAAATGGTTTCGCACAGAACATCCCTACAGATCCTTCTGTAAAAATCGGTACTCTTTCCAACGGAATGAAGTACTATATCAAGAAAAACAATTTACCCGAGAAAAAAGTAGATTTCAGATTGGCCATCAATGCGGGATCTATTCTTGAGGATGAAAACCAGAGAGGTCTGGCTCACTTTATGGAGCATATGAACTTCAACGGAACAAAAAATTTCCCGGATAACAAATTGGTAGACTTTCTCCAGTCTATCGGGGTAAAATTCGGACAACACCTTAACGCGTACACCAGTTTTGATGAAACGGTTTACATGCTTCCTGTTCCTCTGGACAAGCCCGGAAATCTGGATGCCGGTCTGAAAGTAATGGAAGACTGGGCGTTCAATGCAACCCTTTCCGACGAGCAGATCAATAAGGAAAGAGGAGTTGTTTTGGAAGAATTAAGATTAGGTTTAGGTGCTGATAAAAGAATGTCAGACAAATATCTTCCGAAATTACTCTACAAATCTCAGTATGCCAACAGGCTTCCGATCGGAAAAAAAGAAGTGTTGGAAAACTTTAAGCCAGATGTAATCAGACAATTCCATAAAGACTGGTACAGACCGGATCTGATGGCAATTGTTGTTGTTGGGGATATTAATGTAGATGAGGTTGAAAAGAAAATCAAGGATAACTTCAGTAAATACAAAAATCCTTCAAAACCGAGAGAAAGAAAGACTTTTGATCTTCCGAACCACCAAGAAACTTTAGTAGCGATTGAAACAGATCCGGATGCAACAAGCTCTATGGTTCAGTTCATTATGAAAGATTCAGAAGCTTATCAGCCGGATGTTACTGTTCAGCAGTATAACCAGAGTATTTTAGAGAATATTACTTCTACTATGCTGAACAACAGATTGAGAGAATTAATTAATTCAAACAATCCCCCTTTCACTTACGGTTCGGTATATCACGGAGGAACGTACGCAAGAAGCAAAGAAGGTTTCCAGGGATTTGCAATGGTAAAAGACGGAAATCAGATCAACGCTTTGAAAGTTCTTTTGGAAGAAACAGAAAGAGCAAAAAGATTTGGCTTTACCCAGACAGAACTAGACAGAGCGAAAGCTCAGGTTTTGTCTAATATTGAAAGAACATACAATAACCGGGATAAAACGGAAAGTGATGTATTGGTAGACGAATATGTAAGAAATTTCCTGGAAAAAGAACCGATGCCGGGAATTGTCTGGGAATATGAAGATACTAAAAACTTCTTGCCTACAGTAACATTAGCTCAGACTAACGAAACCATTAAAAAGTTTGTAAAAGATGACAGCAGAGTAGTGGTAATTACAGGTCCCAAAAAAGATAACGTTCAGATGCCTACGGAAGCTATGGTACTGAATACTTTTGAAGGTGTAAAGATGGCTGACCTTAAGCCTTATCAGGAAAAAGCGACAATTAAGAATCTGGTAAAGCCTTTCAAATCTGAAGGCAGCATTGCCAAAACAGAAACGGATGCAAAATTAGGAACCACAACCTGGACATTGAGCAACGGGGCAAAAGTAACTTTCAAAAAAACCGACTTTAAAGATGATGAAATTGTTTTCTCAGCAAGAAGTATGGGAGGAAGCTCTTTGATTAACGATGCTGATTTTAATAAAACGCAGTTTGCTTTCGCAGCATTATCTGAAGCGGGTGTAAATGGTTTGTCTAAAGCGGATCTCACCAATTATCTTGCAGGAAAACAGGTAAGTGTAAATCCTTCGGTAGGTCCTTATTTTGAAGGAGTATCGGGAAGAACCACTCAAAAAGATCTGGGAACATCTATGGAGTTGATGTATGCTTATTTTACAGGGTTAAATTACAATCCGGATGCATTCAATGCTTATAAAACGAAGCAGTCGGCAATGTTGGATAATTTACTTTCCAATCCGCAGTTTTATTTCTCCAGCGAACACGCGAAATTTATGAACCAGAAAAATCCGAGATTCATCGGAATTATCCCGACGGAGAAAGAATGGGCACAAACGGATTATAAAAAAGCGTATGATATTTATAAGGAAAAATTTGCCAATGCAGGAAACTTCCAGTTTTACTTTGTAGGAAATATTGATGAAGCTACTTTTAAAAATGAGGTGATTCAATATATTGCAAGCTTACCTTCTACAGGAAAATCTACCAGCTATAAAGATACGGGCTACAGACAGCTTACGGGAGATTATTCTAAAGTTTACAAAAAAGGAAAAGACCCGAAAAGTATGGTAACGATTGCCTACAGCGGAGAAACTCCTTACAATGAAAAAGAAGCATTGGCATTGGAAGCTTTGGGTGAAGTAGCGACAATTAAAGTTATTGAAAAATTAAGAGAAGACGAAAGCGGAATCTACGGTGGTGGAGCAAGAGGCGGTATGAATAAAGCGCCTTACAGCGCATACAACTTCAGCATCAACTTCCCTTGCGGACCGGAAAATGCAGAAAAGCTTACCAAAAGTGCGCTTGCAGAACTTCAGAAGTTAATTGACAAAGGACCTGAACAAAAAGACCTTGACAAGTACAAAGAAGGAGAAATAAACGATTACAATACTCAGATTAAAGACAATATGTTCTGGATGAGTAATCTTACGAAAAACCAATTCGACGGAACAGACAAGTACGAAATCTTAAATTATAAAGAAAAAGTACAGGCACTGACTGTAAAAGATCTTCACGATGTAGCGAAGAAATACCTGACAAAAGGAAAAATCGTAGCGAAACTGATGCCTGAAGACGGTTGGGAAAATGCTAAAAAAGAGGACGTAAAAGTAGATGGAGCAGCTGTGATAAAAGCAGGAGCAGTAAACTAATTTAGTTTTCATTCAAATAAAAACCCGTCCCGTAAATTTTACGGGACGGGTTTGTTTTATAGAATAAGAAGTAAAATTCTCGTACTCTCAAACATTCAAAATCTCTCCAACATATTAAGCGCCATACTCTTTCTTCCATTCGTCAGCTACATCGCTCAGAACATCGTAGAATTCCTCACCATACTTTCTGATCAGCGGGGTTTTTAGGAATTTATAAACAGGAACCTGCAGTTCTTTTCCTAAAGTACAGGCATCACTGCAAACGCTCCATTCATGGTAATTCAATGCTTTAAAAGTAGAATATTCCGTTACACGGATCGGGTAGAGATGGCAGGAAATAGGTTTTTGCCAGTCTACAGCACCATCTTCATAAGCTTTTTCGATTCCGCATTTTGTAATCCCTTTTTCATCAAAAGTTACGTAGGCACATTCACGGTCTTCCACCATCGGAGTTACGTACATTCCGTCCATAGGGTCGGTTGTCCATGTTCCCTGTTCTTCCAGTGCTTTTACGCCTTCCGGAGTAAGGTAAGGTTTAATTTTATCAAAAATGGTATCTAAAATTTCCAGTTCGTCTTTATCCAAAGGGGCACCTACGTCTCCTTCCACACAACATGCACCTTTACATTTCGAAAGGTTGCATACAAACTCTTCAGAAAAAATATCTTCGGAGATCAATTTATCGTCTATCTGAATCATAATCTTTTAAAATAAATCAAAATAAGTTCCGGCTTTAAAACCGATTAAACTAAAAATAATCAACCATAAGCTTACTTCCTGCATCCAGTATTTAGGGAGAAACTTCAACATTCTGCTGATGATAATGGTTGAAGGGAAAGCAAGAAGAAGCAGGTATTCATAACTTTTATTCATGTAAAGAATAATAGTAACCAGCTGTGCCACCGAAAAAACGAGTAGAAAAGTATATTTGTACCGGCTTATTGGGCTTTTTTTATTGTAATTTCTAAAATGGTCGTACACGGCATAGATCAGCATCAGTACGACAGGAATTAAAGGAATTAATTCTGTATAATCCGTAATCGGCTTCATTTTTCCAAACGGAAAGTAATCGATATTCCAGCTTGTGAAATTCACAAAGAACATGACCGAAAAATAACTCAGCACGATTAAAATAATTCCCAGCAGGAACCTGAAAATATTCAGTCCTATTCTTTCCGAGGTGGCAATCACGTGAATGATCACAAAAACGGCCATGGGCCATGTGGTCGGAAGGAAAATGAAGTTCAGCGCTACGATGGCTCCTACCAGAACGTAAGATTTCTTTCTCAGATCTTCATTGGTACTTGTTAAAAGTAATAAAAGAAATGAATTGGTTAACAGTGAAACGGCAATTCCGATATCTAAGTGCCCGGGATATAATCCGAAAACAAAAAATGTATATAAAAATAAGGGCAGATGCGTCTGATAATTAAGCGCGATGCTGTGAAAACAAAAATACCCTAAAGCGATCCCAAGAAAAGTAATTCCTGCAATAATTGCTTCGTATGTGTTGAAATTCAGTATGTTAAATATTATTACTACTAAAAGAAGAAAACCAATATACACAGGGATTGAAAAAATATTGCTTTCTTTTGAAAGTAATTTAAACATTTTTTATAAATTTGTACAAAGTTAATTTAAAAAAGGAAAATAATGACGTCTTTCTTTCTATTCTTAAGCAAAGTTTTCAAAGCAAGTTTTGGTTTTTTTGATACTTTCGGTAATGTTTTAAACTGGATTTTGTTTCTTGTTTGCTGTGTATTGTTCACTTACTGGTGTTACGTATTAGTTGTTACACTAGGTGGCGATAAAGATAAAGACTACTATTCTCCAACGGAAGGTAAGCATCCTTACTATGATCCGAACATCTACAAAAAAGAAGGTTAATTAATTGGTTATATAGTAAAAAGCCGATCAAATTTTATTTGGTCGGCTTTTTTATGTAACGATTAAAATTTAACTCTTTAGATTAATCATGAATCGGAAGCACCAAAACCGGAACACTTGAATCCTTGGTAATCCCTTTCGTGAGGCTTCCTACAAAAACATCGTAAATTCCACTTCTTCCATGCGACCCCATCACGATGAAGTCCGCATTTTTTTCTTTAGAATATTCTAAGATAATATCTTTGGCTATCCCTTGCTTTAAAAGATGTTCACAATCGATGTCGTGTGCCAGAATCCTTTGCTGAATTTTATTCAGCTGAACCAATTCCTCTCGGATCTCATTCTCTTCAACTTCCGGAAAATATTGAAATCCCATGTCGCCAATCGCAAAACCGATATCCGAAGGTGCCACATGAATGATATAAATTCTGCCGTTTACCTGTTTAGCAAATTTTACAGCTCCTTCCAAAAGCTGTTCTGTTTTGTCCCCAAAATCTACGGGTAATACAATATTTACCATAACCTTTAATTTTGTTTACTAAAGATAGGAAAATTATGCCAAAAGTTATGTTAAATTACTTATAATATTCGGATGTCTAAAACTTTTTCATTCTCCAGGTAAGCTTCCAGAATATCATTTTCCTCAACCTTTCCAACCCCTTTTGGAGTTCCCGTGAAAATTAAGTCTCCCACTCTCAATGTAAAATATTGTGAAACGAAAGCGATAATATCCTCAATGGTAAAGATCATATCTTTCGTATTACCATCCTGCAATTTATCTTTATTTTTCAATAAGGAAAAGTTCATCGATTCAAGATTATAATTCTCTTTTTTGAAGAAATTTCCGACTACAGCAGAACCGTCAAATCCTTTCGCCAATTCCCACGGAAGGCCTTTGGATTTAAGCTCACTTTGAAGGTCTCTGGCTGTAAAATCGATTCCCAGACCAATTTCTTCATAATGTTTGTGGGCAGTTTCTTTCTGGATGTATTTGCCTCCTTTTGAAATTTTCACCACTACTTCCAGTTCATAATGAACATCATTGGAAAATTCAGGAATATAGAAATCATTTCCCTTCAAAACTGCGGTGTCCGGCTTCATGAAGATCACCGGTTTTTCAGGAATTTCGTTTCCCAATTCTTTTGCGTGTTCGCTGTAATTTCTTCCTATGCAGATAATTTTCATAATTCTTTTATTGGTCATTGTAAGAAGAGAATTGATTCAGCAGTCTCATCCCACATTTATTTTTAATTTATTTTTCAGGAGCTGTTTCCCGCTTTCCACTGTATCTTTTTGGTTACGGCTTCCACTCCGTTCCAGCCGCAACCAAAAAGGATGTCGTTTCAATCGGGGCTAGGGTTGTAGTCTATCATTTAAATATCAGAAATTATCTACAAAATTTGTCATTCCATAGGAATCTCGACGTATTATCAATAATAAACTTCCATCTCCTAATTTTCGTTTTTATAAGGCCTCAATGCATAAACTCATTTCCGCAATAATAGCAGACAAACTTATGGCTTTTCAAAATCGAAACACCGAAAAAGCTTGTGGCGCTGTCGTCTCTGTAGATGTGATTCGAACCACATTTAGGGCATACAAAATCAAAATCAGGGTTTTCAATCGTATGTTCCACTTCCAAAGAAAACTCTTCATGTTCTTTGTAATCCTGCAATGCCTGATTTGCTTTTTCCATATCTTCCTCAAAAACCTGCAGCTGGATTCCACCCACCGCCTGAGAAAGCAGCCAATCTGACTGAATCAGCTGTTCGTTCGCAATAAAGCTGTTAATGCCACTTTCAGCCAAGATCTGTTTGTCCCTGTTGGCCTGAAGAGCCGTTTCGTAAAACTTGAAGGTAACCAGCTCGCTCATTATTTTAAAATTTACTGGATAACTGAATTTTTGTAAATACTTTCTTAGTGTACAAAGGAAAATCGGCATTCTGAAGCCAACCGTAATAGCCGAGATCCTTCTGGAAAACATCTTTTACCTTCTGACCTTTATATTTTCCGAAGGCAAAAATTTCTTTCCCATTTTCATCATAATGAATCATTCCTGCTAAATCTGCAAATTTGTTCTGAGTGGAAAATGTGCTAAGTTCTGCAATTTCATTCGGAACATCCTCGTATTTTCCCACCTGCGCATCCAAAACTTCAAAAGTAGCCATCACATCAGCTTCTGCAGAATGTGCATTTTCCAGCGTTTTATTGCAGTAGAACTGATAAGCTGCACCTAAGTTTCTTGGTTCTTTTTTGAAAAAAATGGTCTGTGCGTCTACCAGTTTGAATTTGCTTAAGTCGAAATCAAAATCGGCGCGAAGCAATTCTTCGGCTAACAAAGGAACGTCAAATCTGTTTGAATTAAAGCCTCCCAGATCCGAGCCTGTAATCATTTCAACTATTTTCGGAGCAATCTCTCTGAAAGTCGGAGCATCTTTTACATCTTCATCATAAATTCCGTGGATTTCGCTGCATTCTTTAGGAATTGGCATTTCGGGATTTACTTTCCATGTTTTGCTTTCTCTTGAAGAATCAGGATTCACTTTTAAAATACAGATTTCAACAATTCGGTCTTTGCCGATATTGGTTCCTGTAGTTTCTAAGTCAAAGATGCAAAGTGGTTTATGTAATTTTAAATTCATTTCTAATAATTTGAAAAATATGTTAATTTGAAAATCTTCTGACAACTAAAGCTGCTTCTGAAATATAAGCGATACTAATATATAATAAATAACCAGCATCGGAATTCCCACAATCTGAAAAATCGCCAAAATTGCAATTCCTCCTCCCAAAAGGATAATTTTAGAATAATTATCTTGAATTCTTTTTGACTTGAATTTCATCGCCATCATTTTAATGGAGCTTACTAAAAGCCATGAAGTGATAAGAGTGAGGACAATTAATAATAATTCATTCTCAAATAGAAAACTGAAAGTATTGGTCTCTTTAAAAGCGTAGTATAATCCGAATAAAAGAACCGTATTGGTTGGGGTGTTGAGTCCTTTGAAATAATACCTCTGCTCTTCATCAAGATTGAAAATAGCCAGTCTCAGACACGAAAAAACAGTGACCAGAAGTCCTATATATTTGAGGTCAAAGAATAAATGCATTCCTAAAATTTCACTTCCAAATGGCTCGAACGCTTTAAACATTGTAAATCCCGGGATCACTCCAAAGCTTACCATGTCCGCCAAAGAATCCAGCTGAAGCCCGAGATTTGAGTTGGATTTTACAGCTCTTGCTACGAATCCGTCAAAAAAATCGAAAATACAGGAAAGTATAAGGCATACGCCTGTTGTCTGATAATCGCCCAAAATAAGATGAATAGCTCCTACACAGCCTGCAAAAAGGTTTCCCAGAGTCAGTGCATTGGCAAGATTATTTTTAATAAAATTCATAGCTGCAAAATTAAAATAATATATCAATATATCCATTCAACGGAGTTCCAATTATTGCTGTACTATTTATATTGTTGTTAGGTAATGTTAAATTTAATTTGAATTTGATGTAAATTTGCGTCATGAAATTGTTTAAGGAGTTTAGAAAACAGGAAGTTCTGGTACTTTTGTACAGAATTTTTTTAGCATATTTTTTCTATCAGATTGCCAGATTTTTGTTTTGGTATTTTAATAAAGGACTGATAAAAATAGATTCAGTATCAGATTATCTCAGTCTTTCCTATCACGGCATTGCGTTTGATACAACGGCGATTTTGTACATTAATGCCTTATTTATCTTTTTAAGCATTATCCCGATTGTTGTCAATACGAAAAAAATATATCAGAAAATATTGTTCTGGCTTTATTTTATTACCAACGGAATTACTTACGCTATGAATTTCGGGGATTTTGTATATTTCAAGTTTTCCCAAACCCGACTCACATCGGCTGCATTTCAGGTTGCTCAGCATGAGTCTAATATTTTCAAGGTTTTTACAGCGTCAATCATTCAGAATCCTTATGTTCTACTCTGGTTTGTGGTATTAATGTGGCTTTGGGTAATTCTTTATAAAAAGATTAAAGTTCAGGAAAAAAAGCCTCAGAAACTGGTTCCTTATTTCATCTGGTCGATCCTTATACTTTGTGTAACGGCAGTTTTGGCGGTGGGCGGAATTCGTGGAGATTTCAAACACAGTACAAGGCCGATTAACCTGGTAGATGCCAACCGCTTTGTGAAAATTCCTTCACAAGGAAATATCGTATTGAACAGTACTTTTTCGTTTTTCAGAACACTGGGTACAAATAATTTCAAAGAAGTTCATTTTGTGGATGAAAAATTCATTGATGAAAATATCCAACCTTATAAAATGTATGACAGAAAAGTTACAGGTAAACCCAATATTGTCATTTTCATTGTAGAATCATTTGGAAGAGAATATTCCGGAGCGTTTAATAAGGACAAAAATATTAAGGATTATGTTTCTTATACACCTTTTATTGATAGTCTGGCAGGGCAAAGTTTAATCTTTCCCAATACTTTTGCGAACGGAAGGCAATCTATCCATGGGATGAGCTCTGTGTTGGCAGGAATTCCGAGTCTGACGGATGCTTTTACAAGTTCGCCTTACTCCAATCAGAAAATTCAGTCGATTGTATCGGTCTGTAACGAAATGGGATATGATACTTCTTTTTATCATGGAGCACCCAACGGTTCGATGGGGTTTTTAGGTTTTGGAAATATTTTAGGTTTTAAACATTATTTCGGAAAAACAGAATACAACAATGACAGTGATTTCGACGGGATGTGGGCCATCTGGGACGAGCCATTCCTGCAGTATTTTGCTAAAAATGTAGGTAAAAATCAGCCTTTTATGACAACGGTGTTCACGGCTTCTTCTCATCATCCGTTTAAAATACCTGAAAAATATAACGGGAAATTCAAAAAAGGAAAAAATCAGATGCATGAACCGATTCAATATACGGATTATGCCATTAAGCAATATTTTGAAACTGCAAAAAAACAACCTTGGTTTAAGAATACCATTTTTGTGTTTACGGGAGATCACACCAACGAAATCTATTATCCGGAATACGAGAAAGTGATGAATCGTTTTGCAGTGCCCTTAATTTTTTATTCTCCAAATCCTGAATACAGTTTAAAAGGTATCAGTCAGGAATTCGCACAGCAGATTGATATTTACCCCACTTTGGCAGATTTAATCGGTTATCATAAAAAAATAAGAAGCTGGGGGAGAAGCTTGGTTAGTGAAAAACATTACTCTCCGATTATTGCCAATTCAGATGGTACGGTTGAGCAGTTTATCATCGGAAATTATATTTACCGTTTTGATGGAAAAGAAGTGGTTGGCATTTTTGATAAAACAGATTTAGGATTAGAAAAAAATCTGCTGGATCAGCTTAAAAGAAATCCTGAAACCGAAAAAGGAAAACAGATTGCAAAAGCGTGGTATCAGGATTATATGAACAGGGTAGTCAACAGAAAGCTTTATTGATTCAAAAAAATAAGTAACTTAATAATTTTACAGTTTCATTTTTGGCATCCGTCTTGTAATGTATGTGCAGGATAATAATATTTTTTGTTTATTTCAAATTAATTTATATTTTTAACAGTAAATAGACAACAGAAATATTATATTGAAATTAAAACTATAAGAAATATGAAAAAATTATTATTAACATTCGCTCTTTCACTTTTCGGAGTGATGTCTTTTGCTCAGATCGAAGGAAAATGGAAGACTATTGATGATGAAACCAAACAGGCGAAATCTATTGTAGAAATCTACAAAAAAGGAGACCAGTATTTCGGGAAAGTTTCTCAGCTGCTGATAAAGCCCGCAAATCCTAACTGTACGGAATGTAAGGATGATAGAAAAAATAAACCGATTTTAGGACTGGAAATCATCAGAGGGCTGAAAAAAGACGGAGATGAATTCACAGGGGGAACCATCACAGATCCTAAAACCGGAAAAACGTATAAATGTACGATTACAAGAAAAGGGGATCAGCTTAATGTAAGAGGGTATGTGGGGATTTCCTTAATGGGAAGAACACAGACTTGGCAGAAAGTAAATTAAGCAAAGTTTAAATAACACGAATAAGCGGCATTTCATCAAATGAAATGTCGTTTTTGTTATATAAATAATAAAAAAACATTACTTTTGTAGTCTAAATTTTTCAAATAAATATGGCAGAATATACTTTTCGTGAGGTAATTGCACAGGCAATGAGCGAGGAAATGCGTAAAGACGAATCCATCTTTTTGATGGGTGAGGAAGTTGCAGAATACAATGGTGCTTACAAGGCTTCTAAAGGAATGTTGGATGAATTTGGTCCTAAGAGGGTAATCGATACACCTATCGCAGAACTTGGTTTTACAGGGATTGCAGTGGGAGCGGCGATGAACGGTAACAGACCTATTGTAGAGTATATGACGTTCAATTTCTCATTGGTAGGTATTGATCAGATTATTAATAACGCAGCGAAGATCCGCCAGATGAGTGGGGGGCAGTGGAATTGTCCTATCGTTTTCCGTGGTCCTACAGCCTCTGCTGGGCAATTGGGAGCTACTCACTCTCAGGCTTTCGAAAACTGGTTTGCAAATATCCCGGGGCTTAAAGTTGTGGTTCCTTCTAATCCTTACGATGCAAAAGGATTGTTGAAGACAGCTATTCAGGATAATGACCCTGTAATTTTCATGGAATCTGAGCAGATGTATGGAGATAAAATGGAAATTCCTGAAGAAGAATATTACCTTCCGATCGGAAAAGCAGATATCAAAAAAGAAGGAACGGATGTTACTTTGGTTTCTTTTGGTAAAATTATGAAGCTGGCTATTCAGGCTGCAGAAGATTTGGCTAAAGAAGGTATTTCTGTAGAAGTAATCGATTTAAGAACGGTTCGTCCTTTAGATTATGATACTGTTTTGGCGTCAGTGAAAAAGACAAACAGGCTAGTTATTTTGGAAGAAGCTTGGCCATTCGGTTCTGTAGCAACTGAAATTACTTATATGGTACAGCAGAAAGCATTCGATTATCTGGATGCACCTATTAAGAGAATTACTACTCCTGATGCACCTGCACCTTACTCTGCAGCCTTATTTGCAGAATGGTTCCCTAAACTTGAAAAAGTAAAAGAGGAGATTAAAAAAGCAATGTACGTAAAGTAAATAGACGATTATAGAGAAAAACTTCCGAAAGGAAGTTTTTTCATTTATTATATTCATCAAGAAAAAGTCTTGGGTATTTAAATTTGATTTAAATTTGCGCTTTTAAAATTTAAAATTAGCTGATATGGCAGAAGTTACAGAAGGCGGTCATCATTTTGACATTAAAAAGCTTTCTTTCGTTGGTGTTTTAGTTTCTTTGGGAATTGTATTTGGAGATATAGGTACTTCTCCGCTTTATGTAATGAAAGCAATTGTAAACGCCAGAGAAAACGGTAGTACGATGCCTTTTAACGAGTACATCGAGGGAGCACTTTCCTGTATTATCTGGACTCTTACTCTTCAAACAACAATTAAGTATGTAATTATTGCCCTGCGAGCAGATAATAAAGGGGAAGGTGGAATTTTGGCTTTATTTTCTTTAGTTAAAAATCTTAAAAAAGGCTGGCTGTACCTCATAGCAATTGTAGGAGCCGCTGCATTGATTGCAGACGGAGTCATTACCCCTTCGCTTACAGTAATGTCTGCAATTGAAGGTCTTGAAATATATAATCCGCATACTCCAGTAGTTCCGATTACCATCAGCATTTTGATTTTAATTTTTGTAGTACAGCAATTTGGAACAAGCTTTATCGGTAAATTCTTCGGACCTGTAATGGTAGTTTGGTTTTTGGTTTTGGGTGGCTTAGGGCTTTCTCATTTAAGCGAAAACATGGAAATTTTAAGATCTTTCAATCCCTACTATGCTTATAAACTGATAGTGAACTCACCAAGTGCGATTGTAATTTTAGGGGCCGTTTTTTTGTGTACAACAGGAGCAGAAGCACTTTATTCAGATTTAGGACATTGTGGTGCCAAAAATATAAGGGTAAGCTGGGGCTTTGTAAAAATAATGCTGATCTTAAACTATCTTGGGCAGGGAGCATGGCTTTTAACAAACTATCAGAAGCCGGGCTTTTCAGTTATCAATCCTTTCTTTGGGATTATGGAAGAGTGGATGGTGGTTCCGGGGGTGATTTTAGCTACGGCAGCCGCAATTATTGCCAGCCAGGCTCTGATTACCGGCTCTTTTACTATTTTCTCAGAAGCAATGTCATTGAATTTGTGGCCCAATCAAAAAATTGATTATCCTTCCGGAGTGAAAGGTCAAATGTACATTCCAAGAATCAATTGGGGATTATTATTGTTCTGTATTATTGTTGTTCTTCACTTTAAAGAATCAGGGAAAATGGAAGCAGCCTACGGACTTTCCATTACCGTAACGATGTTGATGACGACAGTACTTCTCGTTTATTGGTTGTTAAAGCATAGAATAAATAAAGGCTTGATTCTTATATTTGCGTTGGTATACATGTCTATCGAGTTAGGATTCTTTAGCGCCAATATTATTAAATTCTTTGAAGGAGGCTGGATCACTGTAATTTTAGCCGGATTTATCGGAGTTTGTATGTATGCTTGGTTTAATGGAAGATCCATCAAGACAAAGTTCATTAAATTTGTTAAGCTTGAAAATTATATTCCTATCATTAAAGATATGAAACTGGATGAGACGATTCCGAAATATGCCACAAACTTAGCCTATTTAAGTCGTGCCAAAAGGAATGATGAGATTGAGTCTAAGATTATTTATTCCATCATTAAAAAACAGCCGAAAAGAGCAGACCATTATTTTATCTTAACGATTACAAATCAGGAAGATCCATATACTTTCAAATATGCGGTAGATGAAGTGCTTCCGGGAACAATCTATAAAATTAATTTTATGTTGGGATTTAAAATAGACAGAAGAATTAATGATTATTTTGATATGGTTCTCAGAGATATGATGGCAGACGGAACGATTCCTTGCCGAAGCAGTCACCCTTCGTTGAGAGCCCATAATATCCCGCCGGATCTTAAGTATGTAATTATAGATAACACCTATATCAACGATATACTTCTTACGGTAAAAGAGAAAATTACGTTAAATATCTACAATTTTGTTAAATATATCGGTAGTGATGATTTCAAAGCATGGGGTATCACTTCACACAATGTAGTTGTTGAATCTGCGCCTATGACGGAAGACTGTGTTGGGGAGTCTAAAATCCAGCAGTGTGAATTTATTCGCCACAACAATTAAATTCTTTAACATTGTGGTACGGTAAGTATTTAAATAAAAATCAATAAATTTGTAGATAATTTTTTTGATGGATACAATACAAAAAGAAAAAAATATTGCCCTTATTAAGGACGTGTTGAGAAACTATTTGCTGGAAAAAGGTTTCAGAAACACTCCTGAACGATATACAATATTAGAAGAAATATATAATATGGATCATCACTTCAATGTGGATGATCTGTATTTATTAATGTTGCAGAAAAAATATCACGTTTCCAAAGCAACAATTTACAATACCATTGAAATTTTCCTGGATGCGGGATTAATCCGTAAACATCAGTTCGGAGAAAAGACCCTTACTTCTTCTTCTTACGAGAAATCTTATTTTGATAAACAGCATGACCACTTGGTGATTTACAAAAAAGATTCGGATAAGGAAATTGAAGAAATTATTGAGTTTTGCGACCCAAGAATCCAAGGAATTAAAGAAGCTATTGAAGAAGCATTTGGCGTGAAAATTGATTCTCACTCGCTGTATTTTTATGGCACTAAGAATGATTAATCAATCCATGAGGTTGCTTTTTGCAATCTTAGTTTTTATTTCAACATTTACTTTTGCACAGGATAGACCAAAACCTGTGCAGAAAGATCCTTATTTTACGTCTTCGGCAGCTCCGAAAAAAAATGCCGCTCCTACAGAAACGGTTAAGCATAGACATTCCGACCAGCTCAGAAAAGATACAAAGTACGACGGAAATAATTATTTTGTGGGAAATGTAGTTTTTGAACATCAGGGTTCTATACTCAATGCAGATGAAGTGGTTTTATATGATGAGCAGAATTTTGTAAAGGCTATCGGGAATGTTAAGCTTCAGAATGCTGACGGTTCTGTCATTACGGCGGATGAAATGGAATACGACGGAAATACCCAGCGTGGTATTGCCAGAAAAAACGTAGTGCTTACCGATCCTAAAGGAACAATCATTAAAACCGAAACGATGTATTATGACAGGATTTCGAATCAGGCATATTATAATACCGGAGGAACAATTAATGATGGTAAAAGTACGACGTATTCTAAATCGGCAACTTATTTTCTGACGACCCGCACCATAGATCTTACAGGAAGAGTAAAAATTGAGGATGCTCAGTATGTGCTGGAGGGAGACAACGTGGTTCAGAATCAGAATACCAATATTGTTGATATCAACGGCCCGACTACCATTACCAATAAAAAAAATCCTAAAAACCGTATTATTACCGATAAGGGAAATTATAATACCAATACCAAAGAGGCTTTTTTATATAAAAACTCCAGAGTTCATTACAATGATAAGATTCTTACCGGAGATGAAATGTATTACAATCAGCTGACAGGTTTTGGTAAAGCAACAGGAAATGTAACACTCGACGACCCTTTAGAAAGAAGATGGATAAAAGGAGGCTATGGAGAAATTTTTGAGAAGAAAGATTCTGCCATGATGACCAAAAATCCTTATGCAGTGAAGGCGATGGAAAAAGATTCGATGTATTTTGCAGCAGAGAAGATTATTTCCTTTCAAAGACCGGATTCGTTGGATATTAAAGTAAAGAAAAGTTTCCTGAGAGCCTACAAAAAAGGAAGATTTTACAAATCCAATGCGCAGGGAAGGGCGGACTCTATTGCCTTTAATGAGACAGATGGTGTATTGCACATGTATACAAAACCTATCCTTTGGAGCAATGGAAAGCAGGTAACGGGAGATAAGGTAGAAGCCTATTTCAATACCCAGACGGAAAATATAGATTCTTTAAAAGTTCTCGGAAACGCATTTGCCATCAGTAAAGTGGATTCTTTGAATATGAAAGATGAATTCAACCAGGTAAAAGGAAAGCTGATGACTGTTTACTACGGAGAAGACAATAATATTAAAGAAGCAAAAGTGATAGGGAATGCCCAGGCTATTACCTTTTCGGATGATGTGAATGAGGAGACTAAAGAAAAGGAAAGAATCGGGATTTCATTGACTTCATGCGGTATTATTGATGCTATTTTTGAGGAAAAAGCCTTGTATGTGGTAGAATGTAATATCGGAGCTGTTGCTGACACCTATCCGATGAGTAAAATTGAACCCGCCAGGCGGAAGTTTCAGGATTTCAACTGGAATACAAAAGACCGGATTCTGAAATGGCAGGATATATTGGTTGATACACCAAATTATGAAGAAGTAAAATATGAGTCTGATACTGCCTTATACGACAAAGCTCAGGAAGCAATTGATAAAGAAAGAGCAAAAGAAGAAGCGAAGAAACCCAAACGGGTGAGACGATAATTGCTTTTTAGTCAAAAATTCCAAAAAACGATAAATAGGTCATCATTTTTTATATGAAAATGGTGACTTTTTTGGTTAAAACCTCTGTAATTAAGGTACTTTTAGGGAATTTTTTTTGAAAAAATACTTTTATTCAGTACTGTTTTATTCAAGAATTAGTGAGAGCGAAACCCTTACTGCAATTATGTTTTTGAATTGTTAAATTTTCATTGATTATTGAATTGATTTACGGAATCATTATATTAAGTAAATAATTTTTAAAAAATGTTTATTTTAATTGGAATTTTTATATATATTTACTCTAGAAAATATAGTAAACTATATTAATATTTTGTGATTTGGTGGTATCGCTTGCAGATTTTACTGCGAGCGATTTTTTTATTCTATCAGGAATATTTCAGACTTTACAGAATGTTTTTTAGTTTTGCTAAAAATTTTTCTCGAAAATGGAAATGCAAAAAGATTTTTTTATCTATCAGGCACAAACTACAAAATTTGCAGCAGGTTTTGAAGTCGAAAAAGCGGAAGGAAATTATATTTACGGAAAAGACGGAAGAAAATATCTGGATTTTGTAGCCGGAGTTTCTGCCAATACATTAGGGCATTCTCATCCCAAAATTGTTAATGCGATCAAAGAACAGGCAGAAAAATATCTTCACGTTATGGTGTACGGAGAATATGCTCAGGAAAAACCGGTAGCCTTATGCAAATTATTAGCCGAAGCAACTCCCGATCCTTTAGAAATTACTTATTTGGTGAACAGTGGGGCAGAGGCGATTGACGGAAGCTTAAAACTTGCTAAAAGATATACGGGAAGGGAAGAGATTGTCTCTTTTAAAAATTCATATCACGGAAATACACACGGTGCTTTAAGTGTTTCAGGAAATGAAACGCATAAAAGAGAATTTCGTCCTTTGTTGCCTATGGTTTCTTTTATTGAATTCAACAATGAAAATGATTTTGATAAGATTACGGAGAAGACGGCTTGTGTGATCTTGGAAACCATTCAGGGAGCAGCAGGATTTTTAGTGCCGAATGATGATTATTTAATCAAATTAAAAAAGAGATGTGAAGAAGTCGGTGCTTTATTGATACTTGATGAAATTCAGCCGGGATTTGGAAGAACCGGGAAACTGTTCTCGTTCGAGCATTTCGGTATTGTCCCTGATATTTTAGTAATGGGCAAGGGAATGGGCGGCGGAGTTCCTGTAGGGGCATTTATGAGTTCAAGAGAAATCATGGAAAAACTGGCTCATTCTCCGAAATTAGGGCATATCACCACCTTCGGTGGAAACCCTTTAATCGCAGCTTCAAGTTATGCTACTTTGAAAGAAGTTTTAGAAAGCGGGCTGATGTACGAGGTGGAAGAAAAAGAAAAATTATACAGAGAATTGTTGGTTCACCCTAAAATTAAAAATATCAACGGAAAAGGATTAATGTTAGCCGTAAATTTAGGCTCGCCGGAATATACTTTAGACGTTGCTAAAAAATGTATGGATAAAGGGCTGATCGTTTTCTGGCAATTGTACAGAAATGAGTATCTGAGAATTTCTCCGCCACTGACAATTTCTAAAGAAGAAATAAGAGAAGGTTGTGAAATTATTCTCAGTGTGTTGCATGAAAATTAAAATATAAGCTCTTCGTTTTCGGAGAGTTTTTTTATCTCCAAAAAGTAGAATTATTCTGTTAAAAATAATGCTAAACATATATTTGAATTGCCGTGACAAATATCATAAAGATTGTGTAAAAAAGTAAACACATTTTTGTGTAATAAAAAAATTAATTTATATATTGCGGGACGATTAAAACAAAGATTATATGGCGAAACATAAAGTCCATTACGAATTTCCAATGCATTGTTTATCAGAGATTTTGTATGAATATCTGGCAACTGCAGAGGGATTGTCTGAATGGTTTGCGGATGAGGTGACAGAAAAAGGCGATGATTTCTTTTTCAGCTGGGGCGGAGGTCCTGCGGAGAAGGCTACTTTAATTAGATATAAGCCTGAAGGTTTCGTTCGTTTCAGATGGGAAGAAGATGAGGGAACCAAAAACTTCTTTGAAATGACAATTACGATTGATGATATAACCGAAGATTTATCTCTGAACATTACAGATTTCTGTGAGGTAGGTGATGAGAATGAAAACGCAATGTATTGGGAAAATCTTATTGAAAACCTAAGAATAAAATTAGGTGCTGCCTAAACGTAGGCTGTACTGAATGATAAAACTGATGAACGATTTATCGTTCATTATTTTTTTGTAAACAAATCAGATAAAATTGGAAAATCAATATTTTACATCAGACGAATTCAATGTGAAGAACAGAGCTTTTCTTTTTGGTGATGCCGTAAAAGTTTCTTTCTTCATCAGAAATGGTAAATTAATCATGGATGAAGAATGCTATTTCTTCCTGATGGCTTCCATGAGAAAAATAAGACTGAATATTCCTCTTACTTATACACTCGAGTTTTTCCAGTCGCTTTTCCAGCGGGAAATTATTGATGGAGAAGGAATACTGAACGGAATTATCAATTTCCAGGTTTTTAGAAATGAAGATGGAGCTACCTTGTCAAAATCCTCAGTTTCTTACTTTTACGAAGTCGTGGGAATGGATGATGTTTTGTCGGTACACAAAAGATCTTTGGAATTGGATTTAATTAAGGAAATTAACGTGAATAATAACCTTTTAAGCAATATCAGAGTTCATAGTCCGGAAAATATTTATGGAGGAATTTATGCGCAGGAAAACGACCTTGATGACGTTATTCTGCTGAACCCTAATAAGCGGATTGCCCGTACAACCTTTGGTAATCTTTTGTTTTTAGATGGTGACGTTATTAAAATCCCGAAACAGACGGAGGGCGCTTACATTTCCCCTTTAATGGAAAATTTCGTCACTTTTTTACATAAAAATAACCTGGCCGATATACAGGAACATGAGATTATCGCCTTTGAATCTCAAAAAGCAGAAGAAATTTTATTGATTTCTGATGAAAAAGGCATATTTTCTGTAGGTAAAATAAGAAATAAGACTTTCGGAAATGCCCGCTTTTTAGAATTGATAGAAAGTTGGAAAGGAAGTTTCTAAATTGACAAACCCGGTAAACAACAAAGTTCCAAAAGTCCTTTACCGGGTTTTATTCTGAATAAATCAGAAATTGTATTTTATTTAATATTCGTTAAAAACTTCCACGAATTTTTGTGCGATTTCTTTCTGACCTTTTTCGCTGGTCATATATTCCCGGTCTTTTGTACTATTCATATAACCCAATTCCACAAGAACTGTCGGAGACTGAGATTCTCTCAGAATATGAAGGTTTTTCTCTTCTATCTTCAGAACATTGAATTTTTTAGAGATCTTTTCAGCAAGTTTTTTTGAACCTTCTGTGTTTTGGGTGAAAATTTCTGCTCCTTCTTCTTTGGATTCAGCATGTGGACTGCTGTTGACGTGAAGGGAAATAACGATTTCAGGTTTCAGTTTGTTTATAAGAGTCGTTCTGTCGCTTAACTGACTGTAGGTATCATTATCTCGTGTTAAAATGATTTCGTACTTGTCCTGAGTAGTATTGAATTTTTGGATCTCTTTTCCCACTGTCAGAACAATATCTTTTTCGTACACCCCATTTCTGTTGGCACCCATGTCATTTCCGCCATGACCGGCATCAATGATAATTAATTTTTTATTGATAGGAGTAAAAGACAAAAATGCTGTAGAAAAAATGCATAAAGCAAGTAGTTTTGTTCCCTTCATATCAGTGGTTTTTGGTTTAACAAATAACGTGAATTCTTTACTTAAAATTGGTTAAGGGATTCTTAAAATTTGTTAAATTTTTATTCACTTTTTAATGAATAAGGTTTTTAGTTTAAAGATATATCTTCCGGAGAATTGGCCCACAACAGATACTCTCCACCAAGATTCTGCATGATGGATTTCCATAAAGTTTGATCGTTGGGCAAAGTATAATCAAGATTGTAAACATCCACTACGGTCCATAGTTTGCGCTGGATTTCACCGTCCAGTTGCATGGCTCCCCATCCGGAATATCCTGAGAAAATTTTAACGTCATTAATGTCCAGATCTCCGCTTAATACGGCACTGATAATATTTTCGATATCTTCCGTTAAATAAAATTCTGGAGAAATTTCCGTGTAAACTTCTGTTACTTTTTTCCCTTTTATGATGAAGAAAACTTTGTCGTTTTCTACCGGGCCGCCGTCATAAACCTCAATCTTAAAATCAAAGAAATTTTTGAATTTACTGCTCATCTGGCTGTTCTTTTTGTTTAATATTAATCCAAATGCACCATTTTCGTTATGTTCAATAACCAAGACGACAGATCTGGAAAAAATATCGCCGGAAATGTCTGGTGTGGAAATTAATATTTTACCTTTGTAAGAGTAATTCATACTCAAATTTAATAAAAAATATTTATGGAAAACCTGCACGACAAAAGAAAAGTGTATGAGAAATCCCAACTTATTGAAAGTGAGATAAAACAAAATCCTATGGAGCAGTTCCGTGACTGGTTTCTGGAAGCCAGTGAAAATCCGAACATCTCTGAAGCCAATGCCATGGCGGTTTCTACGGTGGAAGAAGATGGCTGCCCGCGCACAAGAATGGTTTTACTTAAAGAATATACTTACGAAGGATTTATCTTCTATACGAATTACGAAAGTAAAAAAGGAAGATCCATTGAAAAAACGCATCAGGCATGCCTTCATTTTTTCTGGCCCAACTTAGAGCGGCAGATTATTATTAAAGCTAATCTCGAACGTATTGCGGAGAACCTGAGCGACGGCTATTTTCACTCAAGACCAAAGGGAAGTCAGCTTGGAGCAGCCGTTTCACCTCAAAGTCAGAAAATCCCTAACCGTGAATTTTTGGAGGAAAAA
The DNA here is from genome assembly GCF_900129245.1 of Chryseobacterium arachidis. GTDB lineage: Bacteria > Bacteroidota > Bacteroidia > Flavobacteriales > Weeksellaceae > Chryseobacterium > Chryseobacterium arachidis. Next base: position 54,658 of record NZ_FQUT01000003.1, on the reverse strand, counting down.
CTAAAAAATTTAGAAAAAGAATACGAAAACAGCGAAATCCCACGGCCTGAAAACTGGGGAGGCTATATGGCTAAACCTTATGAAATAGAATTTTGGCAAGGCAGACCGAATCGTCTTCACGACAGAATTGTATATGAACTGATTGATGATCTGGACTGGAAAATTTCAAGACTGGCACCGTAAACGATAGTAAACTGCATAAAAAAACCTCATCAATCGATGAGGTTTAATTTTTTTCGTAATCTGAATGATTATTTTTTCTTTTTACCCGCAGCAGGAGCATTTGCACTTGCAACAGCAGTAGATAGATCTGCACCAGCCTTAAACTTAGCAACAGTTTTAGCTTCAATGTTGATAGGCTTCTTCGTTGCAGGGTTGATTCCTTGTCTTGCAGCTCTTTCAGCTACAGAGAAAGTTCCGAATCCTACTAAAGACACTTTTCCGTCTTTTTTCTTCAAAGTAGAAGTTACGTTAGAAATGAATGATTCTAAAGCAGCTTTAGCTGCAACTTTAGTGATTCCTGCATCTTTTGCGATTGCGTCGATTAATTCAGACTTGTTCATAATTTTTAATATTAAAGTTAGTTCGTTGTTATAGCAAATATAAAACTATTTTCTAAATGTGCAATTTTTTTGCTAAAAAATAAATAATTTTTTTGATTTTGCTTGAAAATGGTTAAAATATGATAATTCCACTTTTTACGAAAAATCTACGTTACACGTTACTAAAATCGTGCCAAATGCTTATGTGTATTGACTTTAAAGAAATTGTAATATTATTTTTTACATTTATTAAATCCTGAATTTCATATCAACTCTTAATGGTTTTTGGGATATGTTTGTAAATTTGGTAAGTAAAATCTATAAAAATTATGTTTAAGGAAATTAAAGCACTGTGTATCTGTTAGTTTTAAATTCATTTTAAAAGGTGGTTTTATAAATTATTATTAATAAATTTGCACCATGTTAATAGAAGTTTTTAAGTCTAAAATTCACAGGGTGAGAGTTACGGCTTCTGACCTTAATTATATTGGGAGTATTACGATAGATGAAGACCTTATTGAAGCTGCGGGTTTAGTAGTGGGAGAAAGAGTTTATATCGTAAATGTGAATAACGGTGAGCGTTTTGATACGTATGTCATCAAAGGAAAAAGGAAATCTGGGGAGGTTTGTTTAAACGGTCCGGCAGCGAGAAAAGTACAGAAAGATGATATTATTATTATCATTGCTTATGCACAGATGACTCCTGAAGAAGCACAGGATTTTCAGCCAAAAATTGTTTTCCCGGACGAAAAAACAAATCTTTTGACATAATCTGATGGAGAAAAAATCAAAAAATCCTTTAAAATCTATACTAACAATAGTAATATCGCTTGCTTTTGCAGGCTTTTTTTTATGGTTTGCTTTAAAAGGTTTAGATTTTAAGGTCATTCAGAAGTCTTTGTCGAAGGCCAACTACTGGTGGGTTTTATTTGCGGCATGTTTTGGGATTTCTGCCTATTGGTTCAGGGCGATCCGCTGGAATCTGATGCTGGAGCCGATGGGACATAATATTTCAAGTTCAAATTCATTGTGGTCTATTTCATTTGGATATCTGATGAACCTTACGATCCCGAGAAGTGGCGAAGTAGCGAGAGCAACCGCTTTGTACGGCGTGGAGAAAGTTCCCGTGGAAAAATCTATAGGAACGATTATTTTAGAAAGAGTCGTAGATTTGGTCTGTATGCTTGCTTTTTTGGGATTAACGGCTATATTTAAGTTTAATACTATTTTATCATTCTATCATTTTGTTGTTGAAAAGAAAGAGGAAAAGCAGGAATTTATCCCCAACTTTTTCGAAAGACAAATGATGAAAATAGGAGTAAGTGATTTTGAATCGTTTTACTTTTATTTAAAAATGATAATCGGAGTTTTGATTTTGATAGGCTTAATTCTTTTCTATAAGTTTAAAAAAGAGAAATTAATCAATTTTGGAAAAGGAATACTTCAGGGATTAACTTCCGTATTCAAATTAAAACAAAAAGGGAAATTCATTCTTTATACAATAGGTATCTGGGTTTCATATTATTTTGCAGCATATCTGGTATGTTTTGCATTGCCTGAAACTTCAGATTTTACTTTTGATGATGGTTTTTTAATTCTTGTGGTAGGAACTCTTGGGATGATTATTCCTGCAAGTGGAGGGATCGGAGCTTTTAACCTTGCAATGAAATATGGTTTTATGGCCTTATTTATCTCAATGGGAAAAAATGGTGAATTGGGAGGTGAAATAGGACTGACGTACTCTTTTATTTCTTTACCATTACAAATCGTTATCATGCTGGTGATGGGTTTAATTTCAATTCCGATGTTGGCAAAGGCCCGAAACAATATTGTAGAAAAAGAAATTCAGTAAGAGAGAACCTATATAATATATAAGATCCGGTGTTTACATCGGATCTTTTTTGTTGCCTGAAAGTTAAATTTTATGAGAAATCGTAATTTAACAAATATTATCACAGGGAGATTTGGTCAATTCACAAATGAAATCTATCTTAATGCTCCAAAATAATTTTAACCATGGCAATTAATTTACAGAAAGGGCAGAAAATCGAGTTAGGACTTACAAAAATGACTATAGGATTGGGCTGGGATCCGAATGAGGGGACAGGCTATGCTTTCGATTTGGATGCTTCAGCAATTATGATTGATTCAGACAGGAAGCTTGTCGGTGATGAGTATTTTGTTTTTTATAATAACCTCAATTCTCCGGATGGCGCATTACAGCATACGGGAGATGATCCGGATGGGAAAAGCAGTGATGGAGACGATGACGAAGCAATCATTATCGATCTTGAAAAAGTAGATTCCAGAGTGGAAGAAATTCTGTTTGTGGTAACCATCGAAGATTTCGAAAGAAGAAAACAAAATTTCGGGATGGTAAGAAACTCTTATATCAGAGTAGTGGATAATAACAGTCATCAGGAAATTGCAAAATACGAGCTTGATGAAGATTTTTCTATCGAAACAGGTGTCGAATTCGGACGTCTTTATAAAAGAAACGGAAGCTGGAAATTTGAAGCTTCAGGAATCGGTTACAGAGCAGACCTTGCTTTCTTTTTAGAGAAATACTACAAAGGTCAAATCATCAAATAACAAGAATAATCGTTTGCAAACTTGGCTGAGTAGAACGCCTTTGCCTCAAATATTATATGTTTAATTTTATTTGAATCGGTGAAACTTCGTTTTGCGGACGAAAATATTCTCAATGAGATTTAAAAAATATTTGTGCTCTTTGCATTTTAAAAACAATTAAAACAAAACTTAATAACACAAAAACGATATTAAAAATGGCAATCAATTTACAGAAAGGTCAAACGATAGATTTAAGAAAAAACGACCGTGGAGAAAGTGTCTACGATTTATCTCAGGTAACAATAGGCTTAGGTTGGGATGTCCGTAAGCAAGGAGGTTTTTTCGGGAAACTTTTCAATAAAGAAGCAGAATACGATCTGGATGCTATTGCATTTCTTTTAGACGGAAACGGAAAAGTTGCCAACTTGGGAAGAACCGTTCAGACGAATGACGGGAGACAAATGGGGCTTTATCAGGGAGATGTGATCTATTTTAATTCGATGCAGCATCCAAGCGGCCATATCTGGTTGACCGGCGACAACAGAACCGGAGCAGGAGATGGCGACGATGAGCAGATTATTGTTAAATTAGATCAGCTTGACGAGCGTTATCAGAAAATTGTCTTTTTGGTAACCATCTACATGGGAAGAAAAAACAACCAGCATTTCGGGATGATCGATAATGCCTTTATCCGTGCGGTTGATGCAAGAGGAAAAGAAATCACAAAATACAGCCTTTCCGGAGATGCAAGCATGAACGGAATGTGCTCCATGGTTTTTGCAGAAGCATACCGACACAATGGAGACTGGAAATTCCGTGCTTTGGGAGAGCCCAATCATACAGATAGTTTTGTGGATATTCTTCAGAAATATTCTTATTAAACCGATCTTATTCAAATTAATAAAAAGCAACAAAACAGTTAAAGTTGAAAAAACTGATGTTGCGACTCAAAACAATAACCTAAAAAATTAAATGGACTTAATCAAAGAATTGGTACTTGCTTCTGAAGCAGGAAATGAAACAGCAGTAGCTGAATTATTAAACAACGGCGCAGATCCGAATGCGATGGGGCCAAACTCGGGTGCTTTGCATTGTGCGGCATTCAATGGACATATCAATGTTGTAAAAGCGTTGCTCGAAAAAGGTGCAAATCCAAACGTTGCCGACCATCAGTCATTTTACCCTTTGCATTTAGCCACTTCTAAAAAACATCTCGACATAGTAAAAGAATTGATCGCACACGGAGCCGATCTAAATGTGGTTACCAGCAGTCTGGGTACGGTTTTGCATATTGCTGCAGCCATTGATTTTTACGAGATTCTGAATATAAGTGAAATTAAAAAAATGCCGCTCGAGGCACGCGATCATGAAGGAAAAACAGCCTTGAATGTCGCTGCATCTTTCGGAAGTTATTCCTTCGGTCGTATAGTCGACTTGGGTGCTGATATTAATACCATTGATGAATCAGGAAATAATCCGCTTCTTAATGTACTGTTTCAGCTCGAAAGAACGAAAATTGCATCTTGGAGTTCAGTCGGTACCAATTCCGGTGTTGATGTTAAATACCAGATTATCAACGGCTGTTTTAGATATATTAAACCCTATAAAGGTGGTGCTAATGAATTAGGCAGAGTGTTATCGCTGACGGATCAGTATGATATTGCGGGGTATTCTTGGGGACCGGACGGACTTATGGATTATGTGAAATGTATTTATCTTGCTAAATACTTAATCGAAAAAGGTACAGATGTCAATATCCAAAATCAAAACGAGACTACACCGATGAGTATGGCGTGCTCTATCGGTGAGGCCGAAGTCATTGCTGCATTAGCTAAAAAAGGAGCTTCATTTGATGTTAAAAATGCCGAAGGAGTTACGCCTTTACATTATCTTGCACGCAGTAAACGTCTTGATGGGTTAAAAGCTTTTTACAAATACAACGAGAATGCACAAACGGATATCGCGGACGAAAAAGGATGGACGCCTGCACACTTTTTGGCAGATTTAGGAGGACATCCGGAAATGGCAAAATTACTGATTAAAAATGGAGCCGATCTTACTAAGGGGAGTACCAAAGAATTTTGTGGACTCAAAAAAGGGATTACAGCCCGTGAAGTAGCCGAACATTGGAATGATGACGAAATGGCTAAGCTTTTGACCCCAAAGAAGAAGAAATAAACTCAGTATTTGAAGAACGAGTCTACATTAAAATCATAAAATAAATTTCATCAGGATTAATTTGTACTGAAGTTACTTTTGATGAAATTTTTAAAGTTTCGCATAATGAACAGAAGATTATTAGCCTACTTTTTATTGGATACTTCCGGCTCAATGAACGGAGAACCCATTCAGGCGCTGAATAATGGTTTCAACGGACTGATTTCTATGCTCCGCTCGGATCCGCAAGCGATGGATACACTGCATTTAAGCGTCACGACTTTCGATCGTGAAGTAAAAAATATTATCCCGATGGTTGATCTGGCGAGTTTTCATCCGATGGAAATTACCTGTCCTGATAGCGGCCCGACTCATACTGGAGCGGCTCTCGAATTGGTTTCAGCGTTGGTTCAGGTTGATTTAATAAAAGGTTCTTCGGAAGTAAAAGGCGATTGGAAACCTCTTCTTTTTATTTTTACCGACGGAAAACCATCGGATATACAAAAATACCGACAGATGATTCCTGTGATAAAAAATATGGACTTCGGAGCGATTGTAGGTTGCGCTGCAGGACCAAAAGCAGATGAAAGTTTCCTGAAAGAATTAACTGATAATGTGGTGAAACTTGATACAACCGATGCGGCAACGCTCTCTTCATTTTTCAAATGGGTAAGTTCATCCATAACCATGGGCGGAAAATCTCAAGGGACAGGCGAAAGCATCAGTCTTCCGCCTCCACCTTCAGAACTGAATATTATTATTTAAGTAAAAAAATAAATCTTTGTGTTTTTAGCTGAGTGAAATCGAAGATTCGACGAAGTCAAACGCCTTTGCGAACTTAAAAGCACAAAGCTGATAAAAAACTTTGCGCACTTTGCGTTAAAAATTTAAACGAATAATTTAAGTCTAAATTCCATGAGAAGACTTCCCATTTATTTTCTGGTAGATATTTCCGAATCGATGATCGGTGAGCCGATTGACCAGGTTCAGGAAGGTATTTCCACAATTGTCCGTGAACTGAAAAAAGATCCCTATTCCTTAGAAACCGTCTGGATTTCCGTGATTGGTTTTGCGGGAGAAGCCGAAGTGATTACGCCATTGCAGGATATTATTTCGTTTTATCCTCCAAAAATTCCTGTCGGAAGCGGGACTTCTTTGGCAAAAGGCCTTTTCAAAGTGATGGAATGCATCGATAAAGACATTGTAAAAACAACTTATGATAGAAAAGGTGACTGGAAACCTCTTGTTTTCCTTTTTACAGACGGTGTTCCGACGGATGATGCCCAGAAAGCAATTGAAAGATGGACTTCACAATATCACGGAAAATCGAATACAATTGCCATATCTATTGGTGATAACACCAATCATAAGCTGTTAGGTTCGCTTTCTGACAACGTTTTGCTGTTTAATAATCATTCTGAAAACTCTTACAAAGAGTTTTTCAAATGGGTGACAGATTCCATTAAAACGACGAGTCAAAGTGTGACGGAGGCGAATAAAGACGGAATTAATTTATCTAAAATTGATCACAGTATTTTAGAAAAAGTAGATCCCGAAGCGCAACAAATGTTTCCGGATAACAATTTTGTGGTGTTGAACGGAAAATGTTCAGAATCGAAAAAGTCATATTTAATTAAATATAAAAAAGCATTTGCCGATTCCGGAATTGCAGGAATGCAGACCCGATATTATCGTTTGGAAGGAACTTACAGAATTGACGATTCTTCCTATTACAGACTTTCATCGGCTCAGAAAAGTTTTCAGAAAATTTCGGTGGAAGAGTTGCACGGAAATCCGTCTTGTCCGCATTGTGCGAATCCGATTGCGTTGGCGACGTGTTCTTGTGGAGGAATTCACTGTCTGAAAGGTGAGGGCTACAATGAATGTCCTTGGTGCGGAACTTCCGATTATTATGGATTCAGCAATGAAGGTTTTGACATCAACAGAACTTTAGGCTAAATGGAAAACACAATCAGGCAGATTTTGAAAAATCACAACATCAATGATAGTAAAGTGATTGATAAAATGGTTTCAAAACTGTTGACTCAGAAAGAAATTCAGGACAATTTAAAGCTGATTATAGACGCCCAGAAAAAAATTATGCACGAAGCGATGATTTACAAAGAAAGAGAAGAATTTGCCGATGCATTTTTCCCGATCACCAATGCAAATTCCGGGAAGAAATATGAATTTATTCTTCCGATGGAACAGTTTCCGAATATCAGAATTAAAGATGTTTCAGGATTAGATTTGGCAGGTTTAAGTTTTGAAGAAAATAAAATTAAGGGAATTCCTTCTGAAAGCGATACCTACGATTTGAAAATTGAGTTTTTCCATATTCTGGATGAAGAAAATATTGAATTTAAAAAGGCTCAGCTTTTCGTTAATGCCGATCCAAAAGATTTATGGAAGAATATTCCGTCTGATACAGAAGCGCCTTTTCATAAATCAGATGAAATGAAATTCAAAGGAAATTTTTCAGATAAAAAGATTGTGGTGGCTTCAAAACGAGGCCGTTCTCATGCGCATGAAGGAAAATTCAGAGATGATGATTTTGCGGTAAATGAATTGCCAAATTCATGGAATATCATTTCGGTTTCTGATGGAGCAGGTTCTGCACAATTGGCAAGATACGGTTCTGAACTGGCAACACAATCGATCAATGATTATTTTAAAAATAAAGAAGTTTTAGCTGAGTTAGATTTTCATGTAGAGAAAATTTTTAATAATGAAAAAAATGATTCAGAAGCAAAACAGGAAGTTATAAGAATTCTTTATCAGGGAGTTTCAAATACTTTTAAAATGCTTTCTGAAAAGGCAGAAGAACATTTTGTAAGCTTAAAAGATCTACATTCCACTTTAATTTTTGCTTTGCTTAAAAAGCTTGATTCCGGATATGTCATTTTAAGTTTTGGTGTTGGTGACTGCCCAATTAATCTCATTAATGAAGATTTTTCTAAAGTACAATTGCTCAACACAATGGACGTCGGAGAATTTGGTGGCGGAACCCGATTTATCACGATGAATGAAATTTTTGATGACTCGATTTCTTCACGTTTCAAAATTACTTTGGCAAAAGATTTTTCTAAATTAGTTTTAATGACCGACGGAATTTACGATCCAAAATTTATCACCGAAAACAAACTGGAAGATCTCGAAAGCTGGAAAACTTTTTTTGAAGATTTAAACGGCAACAATGAAGATGAAGCAAAAGTCGATTTTCAAAATGATGAACAAGTCGATGAACAGCTGCTTTCCTGGATGGATTTCTGGAGCAAAGGAAATCATGATGACAGAACTTTGGCTATTATTTATTAGTTCTAAGAAGTGAACAAAAATTTAAAAATATTCGATGAAATTGAACGGTTACTAAAGATTAAGCTTGGTAATAAAGTTGAAGTTGTTGAAGAAAATGACTCCAAATATTTACAAATTGAAGGTTCGGAGTTCTGGATGTCAAATGATTTTAATGAATTGGTAGTTGGATTTGGTATAAATCACACCCATTTTAGTGAAGATTATGATAATTTGAATTTAGGCATTATTCGTACGTTTGATCTGTTAACAAATGAAATAATAATTACTGAATATAAAAAAGGAGAAACAATTTTTAAAGTTACTACTGAAATAAAATTTCCCAGTGCGAAAACTGAAAATATAGGTACAGTAAGTTTTTTGGTTTTCCCTTTTTGGAAAAAAACTAAAAGAATAACTTCACACTATCAAAAGTTGATAGAGAAGTCCGATATAGAAACTGAAGTTATTATTCTTTTAAATTCTGATTTATAATTTATGAAAAAAACAACCACCGTTTCCTCAATTTTAGACCCTTCCAAATCGTATGAATATGTAGATGAAAGCCCTGTAAAAGGCGGGGTGAAAGATGTTTATTTTTCGCCGGACAGAAAATATGTGGTGGCTTTTTACCGAGCTCCTTTGGAAAATGAACAAAAAGAGAGAATCAAAAGAATTGTTTCTACGTATCTACCCAATATTCAGAACGGAAATGCTTCAGAGTATTACCTGGATGAGGTTTTCAGGTGGCCTTATGACATTGTTCAGAAAAATAATTTAACGGGAATTGTAGTTCCTGTTTACAACCAGAAATTCTTTTTTGCCAAAGGTTATTTTGGTTCGGATAATATTGCGGGTGGAGATAAAGTGGGGAAGTGGTTTACGGCGCCGATGTTCAGAAATCAGCATTATCCGCTTCGTTTAGATAAATCGGAATTGGGTGATTGGCTGAGTTATTTTCAGATTGCCATTAACATTACGCGAGGAATCAAGAAACTGCATCAGATGGGTTTGGCGCATTCAGATCTTTCTTATAATAATATTTTGGTAGATCCGGTGACAAAATCAGCCTGTATTATTGATATTGACGGATTGGTGGTTCCGAAATTGTTTCCTCCCGAAGTGATTGGAACAGCAGATTTTATCGCTCCCGAAGTTTTAAAAACAAAACATTTGCATCTGCATGATCCGGGAAGACAGCTTCCGAATCAGAAGACCGACCTTCACGCTTTGGCCGTGCTTATTTATATGTATCTTCTTCGTCGCCATCCTTTGAGAGGCGGGAAAATCTGGGATCTGGATTCTGAAAAAGACGAAATCATTTCAATGGGGGAAAAAGCCCTGTTTGTAGAACATCCGACAGATTCAAGCAATAAAGTCAAAACTGAATATCTGAAAAAATGGGATTCCTTTTGGGGCGATCCAAACAAAATTCCATACACCGTTACGGGTCCGTATTTGTCTGAATTGTTTAAAAAAGCTTTTGTCGACGGACTTCATGATCCGATCAGAAGACCTTTGGCGACTGAATGGGAAACTGCTTTGCTGAAAACAGTCGATTTAATTCAGCCTTGCCATAATCCTGAATGTAACGAAAAATGGTATGTTTTCGATAATACCCAAACTCCGAGATGTCCGTTCTGTGGAACTTCTCATAAAGGAACTTTACCCGTTCTTGATTTATATTTTAAATATGATGATGAGGTCTGGAAACCTGAAAACCACCGACTGATGGTTTATCACAATCAGTATTTGTTTAAATGGCATGTTTCGAGAAAGGTGATTCGTAATGAAGGTTTAACTGCAGAATACAAAAAACCGGTAGGATATTTTACTTTTTATCAGGATAAATGGGTCTTGGTCAACCAGACTTTGACGGGAATGAAGGATTTAACTGAACAAAAAGAAATTCAACCCAATTCGATGATCGAACTGACGGATGGTAAAAAAATACTGCTTTCCAATGAAGAAGGTGGAAGAATTATTTATGTGACGATGGCGAATCAGTGATATTGTACAAAAATCAATATCAAAACTTCATAATAAACGAATGTTCGTTTTCTTCAACTATTTTAAATCCTGTACGAACATAAAGTTTAAGCGCAGGATTTATTTTTAGAACACTTAGAGTAATCGGAGTTTTAGTGAGAGAAGCTTCTTCAATAATCATATTTAAAATATACTTTCCAAGACCATTGCCCTGGAAAGCGGGAAGAATCTGAAGCTGGATAATTTCAATCTCGGTTTTTCTGTGTTGTATTTTTAATAATCCAATTGTTGTTTCTTTATAAATAAGAATATGAGCGTCTTCAAACTTATAAAGAATCCTTTGTAGATGAGCATCTTTATCGATTAAAAGACCGGAATTTATAAGATGTTCGTTCATTGTTTTCACTCTCAAATCAAGAAGAAAATCGAGGTCATTTTCGGTTGCTTTTCTTATGTGAAGGAGTGAAAAATCCATTATTCTAAATTTTTAAATTACTGTAAACGAATATATGGATTTATCTTACCATCTAAACCAATTCAAAAAAATCTCTTTTTCCAATTTTAATTTTCGTTTGTTTTAATAAGTCAATCTCTTCATTCGGGTCGGTCATTTTTACATTGTTAATTTGAATTCCACCGTTTTCAATTAATCTTCTGATAAAAGATTTACTTTCATTATTTTTTAATTGATGACAAAGCTCAATCAGGCTGATTTTTGATTGATTTGAAAATGAAGATTTGATATTGATAGGTTTAAATACTTTCTCTTCAAAATTTTTATTTTGAAACTGATTGATGAAAAACTGTTCGGCAAGTTTAGCAGATTCTTTATGATGGTATTGAGAAATAATATTCTTCGCAATAACTTTTTTGATGTTCATTGGATTTTCTCCATCCGAAATTCTTGATTTTAAATTATTCTTTTCATCATCTGAAAAATCTGTGGTCAAGTCAATAAATTCATCAATCAAAGAATCTGGGATTGACATGGTTTTTCCAAACATTTCATTGGGTTCGTCCGTTAATCCGATGGTGTTGTTTAAAGATTTACTCATCTTTTCTTTTCCATCGAGTCCTTTTAGTAAAGGCATACACATGATGATTTGTGGAGATTTTCCATGGCTTTCCTGTAATTGTCTTCCCATGGTGCAGTTGAAAAGCTGGTCGGTGCCGCCCATTTCAATATCTGTTTCTATTTTTACAGAATCAAATCCCTGTAAAATTGGGTAAACCAATTCATGCATTGCAATAGGAGAGTTTTCGGTAAATCTTTTATTGAAATCATTTCTGTGCATCAGTTGAGCGACCGTCACTTTCGACATCAGCTGAATAATTTCGGAAAAGTTTAGAAAATCCAGCCAATCCGAGTTAAAAACAATTTTCGTCCTTTCCACATCAATTACTTTTGAAAGCTGATTAATATAAGTTTCCGCATTGTGCTGAACTTCTTCTGCGCTTAAAGGTTTTCTGGCTTTATTTTTTCCGGTAGGATCACCGATTCTTGCCGTAAAGCTTCCGACAATAATAATGATCTGATGCCTCAAATCCTGAAACTGTTTCAGTTTTTTCAAAACAACGGCGTGTCCCAGATGCAAATCCGGAGCCGTGGGATCAAAACCGAGTTTGATAATGAGCTTTCTGTTTTCTTCTTCGGCTTGTTTTAATTTCTGTTCCAAACCGTTTTCCGGTAGAATAATTTCTACATTTTCTTTTAGTGTCTGTATCATTTCGTTGAATTTTAAGTATAAAAAAGCCCGAACAAATCTGTTCGGGCTCCTCAATATTTTAGTTTAAATTTTATTGAATTTTAGGTATAGAAATACTTCCCGAACGATAGAACGGGGAATAATAGTTGCTGAAAAAAGGCAAACGTAATATGCTGTTTAAATGCTTCATTGTTGCAAATATAGAAGTTTTTATTGAAAACGGATTACCAAATTATCTCAAAATCTTTTTCTGAAGCATGATCTGTATAAGATGCGAATTTTTTATTTTCTTTTTGGGAAATACTGAAGTTACAACAATAAGACTCTGTTAATTTTATAAGAAGATCCGAGTATAAGCCGTAAAATGTATTAAAACTTGCCGGAAGTTCTTTAAATCTTCTAATCAGGTCATTTTTGGTATATACTTTTCCTACACGATGAATCGAATTACCAATAATTTCAGGAATAATGTACGTAGCACGATGATCTTTCAGAATAGAAATCAATGTCTCTTCATTGAAAATTTTATTGATCGTAAGAACGTAATTGTCTTGCCAATAATTGTAATTGGGGCAAATTTCTCTGATTGTTTTTTCGATAAGAATCTTTTTTCTCGTCTCTCTTATGGCTGCATCAAAAGTATAGGCGCTTCCAAAAGGAATAATTCTGCCATCCGCTTTGATGATCAGTTGAGGTCCTTGCCCTACAGACATTTCTCTGAAGTCCGATGTTTCCAGATATTTTTTTGACTGATAGCTGAAACAGAAAATATCTTCATACTCATAAATACTGTCTTCAGGAATATAAAACTTTTCACCTATCGTATCATAAACATATTTTCGGGCAACTTCCAGATAGTTATTTTCCATGATTTGAATTACGATGTGAATCTTTGACGAGTATTTTTTATTAAAGCTTAATAATGGAGCCTTTATAAAACTTAGTGGAATCATACAATAGTTCAAAATCCGGATATATATTTTCATCTGAAATAAGATCCTGCTTTTTTAGGCTGAATTCGTTTTCGGCAAAGGAAAATAAATCTTTATGATCTAACTTTAAATAATCCAACAAATAATTTGCCTCACCTTTTTCTTTATTAATTAGTCCGGTAAAAAATATTCCGTAGATCAAAAAATGAAAAAACTGTTCTGCATTGGTTTTAAAGCTCAGTTTGTGCTGCGTGTATTTTTCGTAATCCGAAAGTATTTGCTGGAAAACCCCGATATGAGACGAAGAAAGTTGATGAAAAACATCAATGCCATGCACAAAAAGCTGTGTTTTTACTTCTTCAGGATTAGTAGAATTATATTTTTCTCTAAACCAGTTGAAAATACCTGAAAGCTCTTCTTTAGAAAGATTATCAACGTTTTCTTCCTGCAGTTTTTTTTTAATCAGCTCTAAGCTTGTTTTTTTATCATCTTCCAGAAACTCCAGAACATTATTTTCCTCACGGCAAAGTTTATTGTACAAATTGATTTTTGCAACAACAGGATTGGTTTTTATAAAATAAAGTTCTTTCGCCATAATCTTATGCAATGCCTTGTTTTTCGGTATTTCTTTAACTAAGGTAGCGAAAAATTTTACATGAAGGAATGGTATGGTATTATTTCTCTTAAGCTTAATTATAATTCATTTATCTTAATCATAATTTTTGTTCTGCTGCTTTCAGTATTTTAATCAACTGATGAAGCTCCTCGGGAGAAAAAGTCATCGGATTTTGTCCGTAAAGTTGTGATGGCAGCTTCAGATAGTTTTCCCAGGTTTTTGAAGTCTGGTTGTAAATGCTTCCGAATTCAAAATTGTTTTGGGTTAGGTATTTATATTTTGTTTCGTTTTCCGGATTTTTGGAAGTGTTTTGCTGTATTTTTTGGAGTGCTTCAATCAGTTTTTTTAGTTCGGCTTTCTCGAAAGTAAAGGTTCTCTTGGAAATATTATAAGCCTGTCGGTTTCCTGGGCGGTTAGAAGATATTTCATTGCTGTTGAAATGTATTTTATAATTAGGAAATTTGGCTATTTTCGGTTTTCCCGCATGGCTCGAATTAACTTCTCATTTCTTTTTTCAGCTCTTTCGTTGTTTAAAGATAAAGCCGCCCAAATTGCTGCAGGAATCCAACCGATTAAAGTAATCTGTAAGATCAGACAAAGAATCCCGGTGAGAATTTTTCCACGGACGATGAATGATAAGAATGGTAATATAATAGCTAATAACATAGTTGTAAGTTTAATGAGACTGAGGATCAAAATAGGCTTTAAAAGTAAGCGGATTTTCACTGAAATTTTCAGAGATTTCCAGATATTCATGATATTCTTCCGCATGCATTCCCAAATCAATCATTACAATAGCAAGGTTGATGTAAAGATTTTTATCCTCAGAGCCTAAATCTAATGCGATTTTTAAAACGGCTAAGGCATTTTCATTCTCACCCGAGTCAGACAAAACAGCACCCAGATTGATTAAAGCTGAAGTGTTTTGAGGTTCAATATCCAGAATATCTTTTAGTTCTTTTAGCAGAAGTTCGTTGATTTCATCCCAATAATCTTCGTTTTCCAATCTTTTGGCTTGGAGTTTTTTTACGTTTTGGAGGCGTTGAGTTACGGTTTTCATTTTTTAAAATTACAAAAGCTATTTTACTTTCCTCAAAGATTTTAATTAAATATTTTTTTGCTAAAAATTATAAACAAAAGATAAGCGGAAAGGAATATTCTGGACATCATCGGCATGATTATCCTTGAGAACAGGAGTAAAAGAACCTTTTATCCAAATTGTAGTTTCATTGTCGTCGCTCCAACTGAGGATATGGCTGTAACTTATTTCTCCCAATATCCTGTCATAATTGGATTTTTCACGATTGCCATATTCTCTTGTTCCCACGAAAATCTTCGAATAACTTGCTCCGATTCCCAAGTTGTTTGATCTGTGGAATTTCCATAACAATTCTGCAGGGAAGTTTAGGTGAATAAAGTTTGGAACTGCATTTTGAGGATCTGTCGTGTATTCGTCGGCGGAATTTGGAACATATCCGACTTTCACTCCCGTATTCAATGAAAACTCAGAGAAATTTACCATCGATCTTGTATAGCCTACGTGTAAAAATCCCAGATTTCCTAAGATCCCAAATTCCAAATTATTTTTTAATTCTTGTGAATGATAAGTACTAAAACTTAAGAGAAAAATAAAAAAAGTAAAGATGATTTTCTTCAAAGTACAGGTTATTAAAGTTTTAATTGAGGAAAGATAGGAAATAGTTTATTCACTTTCAAAGAGCTAACAATGTTATGAGAATAAATATTGTTTTTAATATCATGGTTAAAAGGACTTTTACGTGAATCATTGATATTTCGTTTTAAAATCCAACCCATTTTCATATTCCGCAGGATTCACAAAAGTAATCACTCCAATATCAGAATTTAATCTTTGTTTTAAATCCTTTAAATAAATTTCTGCCAGTGAAATTGTTCCGTCAATAGTTAAACTAAAAACAGTTTTGCCATCATCCGTAATATTTACACCAAACATAATCTTATTAGGATTATCAGTAGATTGATTCCAATAAAATGTTGAACGAACATTATCAGTATTCACAAAATAATCAATCATTTCCTGATTGCTGCTAAATTCTTCATCACTACCAACTCTGGATGTATAATCCAAATTCAGCGGTTCATATTTTGGCAAATAAAGCTTCAAAAGCTCAAAGATTTTTTCAGATGATTTCTCATCATAATAAACTTGGCAGACAATATCTCTGATTATTTCCATTGATTCTGTATTAAATTAAAAACCATTAAGTATACTCAAACTTAATGGTTTTTAATATTTTATTTGTTATCCAAACGCCCTCTTCAATAAACTCTCCACTTTTGGCTCACTTCCTCTGAAACTTTTATACAATTCCATCGGATCTTTTGTACCGCCGGAAGAAAGTAGAACTTTATATTTTGCAGCAATTTCAGGATTGAAAATTCCGTTCTCTTTGAAATATTGGAAAGCGTCGGCATCCAGAACTTCCGCCCATTTGTAAGAATAATATCCCGCAGAATATCCACCTTGGAAAATATGAGAAAAACTCGGACTCATCGCCGTTTCAGGATTTGCCGGATATAATTGTGTCGCCTGAGTATAATTATCCTCAAACTCTTTCACACTTTTACTCTCCAACTCTGCAACTTTAGTATGATAATTCATATCCAACAATCCGAAGCCAAGCTGTCTCAACGTCTGATACCCTTCCATAAAGTTTTTCGACTGTGCAATTTTCTCGATTTTTTCGTCCGGTAAAACTTCACCTGTTTTGTAATGTTTGGCGAAAGTTTTTAAAAATTCCGGTTCGTAGCAGAAATTTTCCAGAAATTGAGAAGGCAATTCCACAAAATCCCATTTTACAGAAGTTCCAGAAAGCGTTGGATATTGAGTGTTTGCCAGCATTCCGTGAAGGGCGTGACCAAATTCATGGAACAAAGTCGTCACTTCCTGGAATGTCAATAAACTCGGTGTATCTTTTGTCGGTTTGCTGAAATTACAAACAATCGAAATATGCGGACGAGAATTTTCGCCACCCTTTTGATACTGATTTTTATAGCTCGTCATCCAGGCTCCGGCTCTTTTGCCTTTTCTCGGGAAATAATCGACATATAATAACGCCTTATAATCTGTTTCAATCATTCCTGAACTAGAAACTGCAATTATTTCTTTTACTTCGTAAACCTTTACATCTTCATGGTATTTTGGAATGTCATGTCTTTCTTTGAAAGTAAGGTGGAAAAGCTTTTCAGCTAATCCGAAAACAGCTTCCTGAACTTGCTCTAACGGGAAATAAGGTTTCAATTCCTCGTCATTAAGATCATATTTAGCTTTACGAAGTTTTTCGGCATAAAAAGCGTGGTCGTAAGCTTGCATTTCATCGATTCCGTCGGCTTTTGCCAAAGATTTTAATTCTTCAATTTCTTTGTCTGCATAAGGTTTTGCTTTCACCAAAAGTTCATTTAAAAAATCTAAAACTTTTGTCGGAGATTTTGCCATTCTTTCTTCCAGAACATAGTCTGCGTAATTGGTGTAGCCTAATAATTCCGCTTTTTGTTGTTTTAAATTTAAGAGCTCTTTAATTAAATTCTGATTGTCAAATTCTCCGCCGTCGAAAGATTTTTTACCGTTTGCCAGTGCAATTTCTTTTCTTAATTCACGGTTTTCAGCATAAGTCATGAACGGAATATAGCTTGGATACTGTAGAGTCACGACCCAACCTTCCAAATTTCTTTCTTTTGCTTCTTCGGCATATTGTTCCAAAATGGCTTCCGGAATTCCTGCCAAATCTTCTTTATTGGTGATGTGTTTGAAATAATTATTCGTTGAAGCCAACACATTTTGCCCGAACTGAAGTGATTTCAAAGATAAATCCATGTTGATTTTCTTTAATTTTTCTTTGTCTACTTCATTTAATAAGGCACCACTTCTCACAAAACCTTTATAAGTTTCATTCAAAAGCATTTGCTGTTCTTCATTCAGATTATATTTCTCTTTTTCGTCAAACACTTTTTTGATCTTATTGAAAAGCGCTTCGTTTTGAGAAATTTTTGAAGAATATTCTGTTAAAATCGGTGAAACTTCCTGAGCAATTTGCTGTAATTCATCACTCGTTTCGGCGGAATTTAAATTGAAAAATATATTGGAAACCTTATCAAGCTGTTCCCCGGAATAAGCCAACGCTTCGATTACATTTTCAAAAGTCGGTTCTTCGGGATTGTTGACAATTGCGTCGATTTCTTCTTCAGATTTTTTAATTAATTCCTGAAAAGCCGGAAGATAATCTTCATTTTTAATAGAAGTGAATGGCGCAGAATGATATGGTGTATTAAAATTTTCTGTTAAAATATTCATTTTTCGATTTTTAATTATTGTAAATGTAAGCAATCGTAGTGATTCGTGGACTGATGGCGCAAAAATAATGCCCTACTGAAAAGATGTGACAAAATTGTTTATCTTTAATTAATCTTGTCATAGGCGAAGTTGAAAGATTTAGGGAATGGCTAATTTTGACAACAAGTTTTTAAACTTAATGATGTTAAAAATTTGAACCCAAAATATATTAAACTATGAAAACGATCTTAAAAATTCTTGGCGTAATTATTCTTTTACTTGTTGTATATGCCATTATTGCAATGCTGGCTTTCAGTAAAGACTATCATTTTGAAAAATCTGTGGTAATCAATGCTCCAAAAGAAAAAGTATGGCAAAATGTAGGTTCTACAAAAGCGATGAATGTGTGGAATCCTTTTGCCAAAGCAGATCCGAATATTCAGATTGTCTATTCCGGAGTTCAGGGAACTGTGGGAGATTCTTATCACTGGAAAGGAAATAAAGATGTGGGAGAGGGAGAACAAACCGTAACGGCCGTCGTTCCGAATGAAAAAGTGTCAAGCGATCTTCATTTTATTGAGCCTTGGGAAGGAACAGCAAAAGCCAACTTTATCCTGACACCGGAAGGAAACGGTACAAAAGTAACCTGGACGATGGATAATGAATTGACCTCTGTCATGAAAATAATGAAACCTATGATGGATATGCAGATGGATAAAATGTTTGGTCAGGGGTTGGATGATTTGAAAAAACTTTCAGAACAATAGAATAAAAGCCTTGTAATTTTTTACAGGGCTTTTTTATTTCTGTTTAAAAAATATTATCTTTATATAAAGATTAGATGTATGGAGAAGAGCGTATTTGAGAAAAACGACATAAGAAATTATGTAAAAAACGTGATTGCTGAAAAGATCGAAAAGCTTAAAAACTTTATTGATTTTACTCAGGAAGCAAGTCGCGAGATCAAAAAGACTCCGAAGTATGACAGTATGAGGGAAGAAATGCAGGAGGAAATTTACCAAATGCAGAGACAGCTCGGAGCTCTGAATGATTTAAAGAGGAATATGGCAAAAGTTTTAAATAATTCCACTGAAAGAGTACAGCTGGGCTCTCTGGTCATTACCAATAAAGCCCGTTTTTATATTTCGGTTTCGCTGGGTGAATTCTTTTTTGAAGGGGACCGTTTTTACGCCATTTCCTCCGAAAGCCCAATGGCAAGAAAAATGATGGGCATGCAGTCCGGTGATGAGTTTACTTTAAATAAAATTCATCAGAAAATTGTTGAGGTAATTTAAAAGTTATAAATGATGAATGATGAATGATGAATGATGAATGATGAATGATGAATGATGAATGATGAATTTTTTCAATTAAACGACCTACCATTCTGAATGAAGCGAAGCGGAATGAAGAATCCATAAAATAAATGGTTGAGGTTCTTCCTTTGTCAGAATAACAAAATGAATATGGGAAGCATTAAAATTTAATTTAGAATAATTATAGAGATTGAATTTCATATCGTAATTTTGTCTCTATGAACAAAGCAGACGTTTTAAAAGAAATCATAGAGCAAAGAAGAAGTGTCTTTCCAAAAGATTATACAGAAACAGAAATTTCTCAGGAAATTCTGGATGAAATTTTACATTCAGCAACATTTGCTCCCAACCATAAACGGACAAAACCCTGGCGTTTCAAAATATTCAAAGGAGAAGAGAAAGCTAAATTAGCTTCAGAAATGCAGGAGATTTACAAATCTACTCAAGACCCACAAGTTTTTTTAGAGAAAAAATACAACGACATCGGTTTCAAAATCAATAAAGCGGATGCCGTAGTTTCTATCGTTGTCAATTTCAGCGGAATGGTTCCTGAATGGGAAGAAATTGCTGCGGTTTCTATGGCGGTTCAGAATATGTATCTTACCTGTACTGTCAACGAAATTGGTTGCTACTGGAGCTCTCCGAAAATTGTTGAACAGCTGAAAAAATCTCTTACTGTCGAAGAGAACCAGAAATGTTTAGGGCTTTTCTATATGGGAAAGATTTAAAATGAAAAATATTTACAGGAATTATAACTAAGAAGATTTAATCGTTGCCTATCTTTCGATGGTAGAGCATACGGGGAAAATCAATGATGAAATGCGCGCTGCAATAGGTCAGAAATTCGATTATGATGAATTTGTAAATAAAGCTAATTTCAGAACGGCTTTAATTAAAGAAAAGGGAAGAATCTCTTTTGAGATTTATAATATGGTTCAAAAAGGAGATGATTTTAATGTTATTGAGAAAAATATTTCATCTCATATTCTTACAAAAAGAGAATTGGAATATTTCATTATCGAAAAGTATTATCAATTTTCATCCCACAAAGAAAATAATACAATAGACAAAAGAACTGTTTACAGAAGCCTTTTGGGTATTTTAATAGCAACATTTATCGGAATTCTGGTATTAGATGATTTGCTTTTAATAACCAATGAAACTTCGTTTTTTTTATTGATTCCTATATATATTTTAAACTATTGGGTAATACGCTTGATTACAGGAAAACCAAAGATAATCTTATTGTATTTCTGGCTGCTTTCATTTCCGTAATCCTCTCAACAGTATTGCCTTTCATTTTATTTTATTAGAAAGATGTAAAAATATCTTAGTTTCAAACTGTTGAATTGAAAATTTTTTTTATCTTTGCACTCTTAAATATTTAACTGGGACGAGTTCCCGTAAAATTCAAACATTATGTCAGTAAAAATCAGATTACAAAGACACGGATCTAAAGGGAGACCTTTTTTCCACATCGTGGTTGCAGATTCTAGATCAAGAAGAGATGGTAAATTCATCGAGAAATTAGGAACTTACAACCCAATTACTAACCCTGCAACAATCGACTTGAATGTTGATTCTGCTGTGAAGTGGTTAAACAACGGTGCTCAGCCAACTGATACTGCAAGAGCTATTCTTTCTTACAAAGGTGCACTTTACAAAAAACACTTACAAGGTGGTGTTGCTAAAGGAGCTTTTGATGAGGCTGAAGCTGAAAAAAGATTTGCTGCTTGGGTAGAGGCTAAAGAAGCTAAAGTACAAGGTAAAGTAGAAGGTTTGGCAACTGCTAAGTCTGATGCTAAGAAAGCTGCTTTAGAAGCTGAAGCTAAAGTAAACGAAGCTAGAATCGCTGCTGCTGCACAAGCTGAAGCTGATGCTAAGGCTGCTGAAGAAGCTGCAAACGCGCCTGCTGAAGAAGTAACTGAAGCTACAGAAGGAGAAGCTGCTGCTGAATCTACAGAAGAAAACACTGAAGCTTAAGACAAACCCGTATGCGTAAAGAAAATTGCTATTTATTAGGAAAAATCACACGCAGACACGGACTTGCGGGAAATGTTATTCTTAAACTGGATACCGATCAACCCGAGCTTTACAATAAACTGGAATCAATATTCGTTGAAATCAACGGATTATTGGTTCCTTTTTTTATTGCAAAATCAGCATGGAGCAAACTGGACGCTCTGAATATTGCCTTTAAAAACTCGTCTGAGGCTTTGGTAGATCAATCTTTGGGTAAAAATGTTTATTTACCACTGGCGTCTCTTCCAAAACTGACAGGCAAACAATTCTATTACCACGAAATTATAGGGTTTGAAATTTTGGATGAAAATGATAACAACTGTGGAGTTATAAGATCAGTCAATGATCAGACCGCTCAGGTGTATTTCATTACGAATCTTGATGGAAAAGAAGTGGTAATTCCTATGATCAAAGACTGGATTCTTGAAGTTGATCGTGAAGAACGAACAATCAAAATGCAGCTTCCGGAAGGTCTTATTGATGTTTTTCTTGTTCCTTCTAAGAAAGACGAATAATCTTCTTGTGAGATCTCAATTCACTATTGACCATTCACTTTATTGACCATTTTTTTATTACTCATTACCAATTGCTTATTAATTATAAACGGCGGGTAACAAATATTCCTGTACAATTTTATCAACCTGAGAATGGGCGTAAGGTTTATTGTATGCTTTTGCCGTAACGACGATTACTATAGGGATTTCTTTGAAGATAATAATTTTATTTCCGCCATTTCCGCTGGACTGATAAGATTCAAATTCTTTGTTTCCGACTTTATAGACTTTTCTCCAAAATAAATATCCATACCCTTCAAAATCTTTGTGATCTGCAAAATAATTGGTGAATGTCTTTTTGATCCAGTTTTTATCTAAAATTCGTTGTCCTTTCCAGGTTCCGTTGTTCTTATACAATTGTCCAAATTTGGCGAAATCTAATGCACGCATTCGTAATCCGCCTGCCAGAGAAGGTTTTTGCTGTGGGGTAAATTGCCATTTGTAATTGGTAATTTCCAAAGGCTGAAATAATTTTTTATCGGCATAATCTTTCAATCCATTTGGAACAGATTGATCTAAAATATCTCCGGTTATTACGACTCCGGCAGTGAAATAATTCCAGTTTTTCCCTATCTTATTTTCGGTCATCGGTAAATCTAAAGTAAACTTTACCCAATTATCTGTAGGATACATATTTTCCTCATTGCCGGGAGATTCATCATCTTCATCGTTTCCATCAAATCCCGAACTCATCGTGAGTAAGCTTTTAATCGTAACACTATCTTTTTTAGAAGAATAATTGTTGAATTTTTTGAGATCATAAAAATCTTTCAGGCTTTGATTTTCACTCTTAATAAAATCATCATTTATCGCAATTCCCATCAACGCGGAAGAAAAAGACTTTCCGACAGAACGGGTGTCATTCAGGCTGTCTCTATTGTAGCCATTGAAATATTCCTCGAGCAACAGCTTTTCATTTTTAATCACCACAATTCCGGTAATATCACGAAATCTGTTTTCTGCTATTTTTTGATTTAAAAGTCTGATTTTTTCCTGATTAAATTTCTCTTCCGAAACCTTCCAGCTGCTGTTGGGTCTGATCTTTTGAATAGCAATTTGTTCCGCCGAAACATTTTTTTTCGGAATATTTAATTGAATTTCTCCCTGTGCTATTGTTTTTCCAACTTTTAATGTTGATGTTTTTAAATAAGGCTTAATTTCAATTCTCAATGTATGTTTTCCGGCTTCCAAAGCATCAATTCCACCATTCGCAAAATAAAATCTCATCCACAAATATCTTCCCCAGGAATCTTCATTTTTTGTACTGAGAAATGGAATTCTGAAACTTGTTTTAAATTTTTTCTGATCTATAGTTCCGGCTCCGGAGTTTAAATTTTCAGTATAAATTAATTTTTCGTCAACAAAGAAATTAAATTGGTAATTTCCTTTTTTAAGCAATTCTTCAACAGATAAAGACGGATCAAGCTGATGTAAATAATTGACCAAAGAATTATCCATAAAAACCCGGATGTCAAAATTTTTCTCCTCCTGAAACGTCATTGATTTTAGAAAATCAGTTTCCTTCATATTGTTAAAAGGAATGACTTTATCCGAGAAAACAATCGTATTCAAGTGGTTTTTGTGAATCGGATTTTCAATTTTTTCAGGCTCAATGCTGTTTTGAATCTGCCCAAAAGAAAAGCCTGAAATTAGAATTAATATAAATAGTAGGATTGGTTTCATCATCAATTTTATCTGAACAAAAATATACATCGATTTTTAGAAAAAATAGAATGAAATTAACATTTTTGATTTTTCTTTTAAATTATTTCTAATCCTTGTCAAAGTTTAAACCTTAACGGGAATTGTAATAAAAAAATATACGCAATCATCTGCGAGAATCTTTGCAATAAAAAAGATTATTTCAAAATCTTCCTATATTTCAAAGGTGTCATCCCAATATTTTCTTTAAAACAACGGATAAAATGACTTTGATCTGAAAATCCACATTCTAAGGCAACTTCCGATAGAGATTCAAAATCATTTAAAATTTTCAGCGACTTTTCGACTTTTAATTTTCTCAGGTATTCTCCTAAATTGCAGTTGAAATATTTCTGAAAATCTCTGCTTAAATGAATCGGATGAATATTTAATGTCTTAGAAAGATCATTTAAACTTAATTTTTCCGTAAAACTTTCATGCAGGATCTCATCAATTTGTCTTACCCAGGCTGGTTTCTTTTCTGAATCGTTTTTTTGATTGGATAATTGATTAAAAAGATTTAATAAAAGTTGATGAACAGAAAGATCAAAAGAGGAATCATTTAATTTTGTTTCTTTAAAAATCTGATACATCAATAATTTTAAAGACGGATTTCTAATATTAAAACTTCCTTCAATCTGAGTTTTTGAAAGTTGAAATTTTTCAAACCAATCTTCTGTAATTTCAATATGAAAACCTCGTGTGAAAATTTCTGGTTTTGTATTGTAATGAGCATCTTCCCAATGATGATAAAGTAATGCTCCTGCTGAACAATCATAGATTTCCTTTTTATTTCCTTCCTTCATTTTTCCTTGTATTAGAAAAGTAAAATAAGGGTTTTCGTGATAATGCAAGTCTACAAAAGGGTGGGTGTATTCGGTATCCGTAATAGTTATTCCATCGAAATTGAGGGTTTCGTTGGTCTGTCCGAAAAATTCACCATAACGAAGGTTTTTCATATTACAGTTTTTGGTTTAAATTTTCAATCTGTTGATACATTTTATTGAAAAATATTTTCCTGTCCCGATTTCCCGAAGTGTTCAGTGATTTTGAATTTTTAATCTGATGCTCAAAATAATTTAACGTTTCATTGCAGGTTTTAGCATCATTAATTAAAATATAACCGAACATATTGGTTGGCAACGCAAAAAGTGACTGTTGCGGATGATGAAAAAAGATATCGTTGGAAAGATGCATCAGTTCGTTTTCATACAAATGGAATTTTGGGTTGTTTTCTGTCTTTTGCTCAATATATTCTATCAGTTCTTTTAATTCCTGCAGGATAATTTGGGCTTCGTTTTTTTTAAGATGCCCGGTTTCATAATAAAACAAAACCTGTTGCAAAATACTCGAAATGGTCATGTCATTCCAAAGTTCAGCAACATTCTGTTCTTCGTATTTTTTTCTTAATTTCTTCGTGTCGGCTTCAAATTGAGGCGGAGAGAACTGTAAAAAAGGGACAAAAACCTGTTTGGCATTCAGCAAATTCATCCAGACATAAATTTTAAAGCGGGAAAGTAAAGTATCCGAAAGTGTGTAGAAAAACGGAATATCCTTCGCAGAATAATAAATTTTCATATCATCTGAAAGCGGAAGATTTTCAAAAACGCTCAGATTGTTCTGAAAAAACGACTGAAGATCTTCGGTTTGAGTAACTGCGGAGGTTTTTTGTACTAAAATCTGATGATCTGAAGTTAAGAACTGATCCAGAGAAATCTGATAATATTTTGCCAGTTCCAAAGCTTCTTCAAAACTGAATTTCGCTTTCTGGGAAGTTCTTCTGTGAGCAGCATCATAACTTATATTGAGAATATTGGCAATCTCGTCATTCAATGATTTGTCACCAATTCTTTTGCGGATTTCCCTAAGTAATAGTTCCTGATGCATAGTTTGTGATTTTCACAAATTTAGACATTTATTTTAATTTTTTTTCGCATTTGGATTTGTGCTTTCCGCAGATAATTTTGGGGTATAATTTTAAAATAATTAGCTATGAAAAAGTATATTATATTTTCAATATTTATCTTAATTCTCCATTCGTGTGCTACTTTCAGCAGAAAAATGATTAAAGATGATTTATTGATAATTACCAAAGAAAGTGTTTCGATGATTGATGGAGAATATGATTTTAAAGGGTATGAACATATTAATTCCGCAGGGCAAAAATCTGAAAAAATAAGAAATTTTGCGGGGATAATGGATCTGAATAATTCTAAAATTGTTGATTGTGATAAAGTTGTAATCAAATCAAAAGCTTTAGAGAACAGGAAAACGTATGAATTAGAATTTAAATTGTTGAAGAATGACTCCGTAAAATATTCCTTCGTATATAACGGAACGCTTAAAAACGGATTGCTTACATTAAGCAATTATACTTCAAAATGTCACGGAATTCCTTTCTTGTTTGGTGGCTGCCAGAGCTTTCAAAGCAGAATTGGTCTTACAAATCAGAAAAATCTCCTGATTCAGGATTATTATGATAACAGTGGAGCGGCTTTGTTCATTATGTGGGCAGGTTATACCATTAATTACGCTGAAAAATTTAAAAGAATTCAATAAAATTACCATGAAAATAGTACCATATCTATTAATTGCCATAAGATTCATTTTTGCGCCAATAATTCTTTCAATAGCTTATTTCAAAGGCGACGAATCCAGATTTTTAATTTTAGGATTAATGTATTTTGGATTATTCACAGATATTTTCGACGGAATCATCGCCCGAAAAGTCGGCGTTTCTTCTGAAAAATTACGGAGATTGGACAGTCAGACCGATTTGATTTTCTGGCTTTCATTGGGATTTGCAGCTTACATTTTAAGTCCTGAATTAATTCAAAACAAATGGAAAGGAATTCTTTTAATCTTTGTTATGGAAGCACTTTGCTACATTATTAGCATTTGGAAATTCGGAAAAGAAACCTGTACTCATGCTTTTTTGTCAAAAATATGGGGACTCAGTTTGTTAATTGCTTTTACTTATTTGATAGGATTTCAGCAGGCGGGTTGGGCTTTTTATCTCACAGTGATACTGGGATTTATTTCTCATATTGATGTTATTTTAATTGTATTAATCCTTCCAAAATGGCAATACGACGTTCCGAGTTCTTATCATGCATGGAAAATCCGGAACGGAAAACAGAGGAAAAAGACGATTTTCTTTAATTAATTACTATTTAAAGCATTGTTTTTTGTTAAGTAATTGATAAATCATTTTTTAATTAAGACAGCGTAATCATCAAGTTGCGCTGTTTTTTTGTAACTTTGCAGACATTAATTTTTATACAAAAATTTATCATCAACAAATGAAAAAGCAGACAATTAAGGAAATCCTACAGGATTACAAGAAAGTATTACATCATGACATTACGGTTTACGGTTGGGTAAGAACGTTCCGTGCAAATCGCTTCATTGCGCTAAATGATGGTTCTACGATTAATAATTTGCAGATAGTTGTTGATTTCGAAAATTTTGACGAAGAGATTATTAATAAGATCAGTACAGCATCTTCTCTTAAAATTATTGGTGAAGTGGTAGAAAGTCAGGGAGCAGGACAAGCTGTTGAAATTTTGGCTAAAAAAATTACGGTTTTAGGAGATAACTTTACGGAAGAAAGAGACAAAACGATTCTTCAGCCTAAAAAACATTCTTTAGAAACTTTAAGAGAACAGGCTCATTTAAGATTCAGAACAAATTTATTCGGAGCGGTTTTCAGAGTGCGTCACGCGGTGAGTTTTGCGGTACATTCTTTCTTTAACCAAAACCAGTTCTTTTACATCAACACACCTGTTATTACGGGAGCCGATGCGGAAGGAGCAGGAGAAATGTTTGGAGTAACAAACTTTGATCTGAACAATATTCCAAGAGACGAGCAGGGAGATATTGATTTTTCTCAGGACTTTTTTGGCAGAAAAACAAACTTAACGGTTTCCGGGCAGCTTGAAGGAGAAACTGCAGCAATGGGATTGGGAAGAATTTATACGTTCGGACCTACTTTCCGTGCAGAAAATTCGAATACAACACGTCACTTGGCGGAATTCTGGATGATCGAGCCGGAAGTTGCTTTCAACAACCTTGAAGATAACATCGACCTTGCGGAAGATTTCTTAAAATATGTGATTCAATACGTTTTGGATAACTGTAAAGATGATCTGGAGTTCTTAGACAAGCGTTTTGAAGAAGAGCAAAAATCTAAACCTGAAAAAGACAGAGCAAAAGAAGGTTTGATCGAAAAACTTCAAAATGTTATTGCTAAACGTTTCAAGAGAGTTTCTTATACGGAAGCGATTGAGATCTTAATGAACTCGAAAGAGAACAAAAAAGGAAAATTCCAGTATCTGGTTGAAAATTGGGGTACAGATCTTCAGTCTGAGCATGAAAGATATCTGGTTGAAAAACATTTCGAAAGTCCGGTAGTTTTATTTGATTATCCGAAAGAAATCAAAGCATTCTATATGAAGCTGAATGACGACAACAAAACGGTTGCCGCAATGGACGTCCTTTTCCCTGGAATCGGTGAGATCATCGGCGGTTCTGAGAGAGAGGCGAGACTGGATGTTTTAAAGCAAAAAATGGCAGAAATGCATGTTGATGAACATGAGCTTTGGTGGTATTTAGACACCAGAAAATTCGGTTCTGTTCCGCATGCAGGATTTGGTTTAGGATTAGAAAGATTGGTTCTTTTTGTAACAGGAATGACGAACATCAGAGATGTAATTCCTTTCCCAAGAACGCCGAAGAACGCTGAATTTTAATTTTATTTAAAGATAAACAAAATCCTTCTGATAATATCGGGAGGATTTTTTGTTGACTTCCGAAAATGTAAGCAGATAAAAAGCAATAAAAAAGCCCTGAAAAACATGTTTCTGGGCTTTTGTTGTTTATTTTAAATAGCTTATTGTATACCACATAATGCAAAAATCGTGCTAAAAATTATTTTTCTCGAAATATTTTATTAAATTCGTAGAATATGTTATGTTAAACACCATCTAATAATATGCTAAAACAACACTTACAACTCAAATTAGGACAGAAGCTGGCGCCCCAGCAAATCCAGTTGATGAAGTTGATCCAGCTTCATACCCTGGAGTTTGAAGAAGAGCTTGAAAGGGAGTTAGAAGAAAATCCGGCATTGGAGATTGCAAAAGAGGAATCGAAGGAAGATGAATATGCGTCTCTGGAAGATTCGTATGAAAGCGAAGGTACAGAAAGTATTGAAACCGATTTTGATGTAGACCAGTATCTTTATGATGACGAACCCGGCTATAAAACTGCATCCAGCAATTATTCTTCAGACGACGAGGAATTTGATAACGAAAGCCTTTTAACAGAAGGGCAGTCTTTGTATGATTACCTTATGGAGCAGATCCATTTGGTAAATATCAGCGAAGAAGACGAAAAAATTGCAGAATATATCATCGGAAACCTTGATACAGACGGATATTTAAGAAGAGAAATAAAATCTATTGTTGATGATTTGGCATTTTCTCAGGGAATTTATACCACGAAAGAAAATGTAGAGGATATTCTTGAAAATTATGTTCAGAAACTGGATCCGCCGGGAGTGGGAGCGAGAGGTCTTCAGGAATGTTTATTGTTACAGATCGAGAAAAAAGTGAGCTCTGATAAAGCGGTTTCTCTGGCTGCCAACATTCTGAGACATCAGTTTGATGCTTTAACGAACAAGCACTACAACAAGATCATCCAGAAATATGATATTGAAGAAGAAGATCTGAGAGATGCTTTGGATGAGATTTCAAAACTTTCTCCAAAAGTTGGCGGAAACTTCGATACCCAGACTATTACAATCAATCAGGAAATTATTCCGGATTTTGTAATCCAGGTGAAAGACGGGCAGGTAATTCCAATGTTAAACAGCAAAAACGCACCTACCTTAAGAGTTTCCGAAGAGTATAAAGATATTTTATCAACCTATTCTCACGACAAAAATTCTTCTGAACATAAACAGGCAGCTTTGTTTATCAAGCAAAAGCTGGATGCGGCAAAATGGTATATTGATGCGATTAATCAGCGCCAGAATACATTGTTGCAGACTATTACTGCGATTGTGAAATTCCAGAAAGATTATTTCATCACAGGTGACGAAAAATCTTTAAAACCAATGATTCTGAAAGATGTTGCAGACATCACAGGTTTTGATATTTCGACAATTTCAAGGGTGGTAAAAAGTAAATATGCCGATACACCCAACGGAATTATTTATCTGAAAGATCTCTTCTCTGACAGTTTAACGAATGATGACGGAGAAGAAGTTTCCACAAAAGAAATTAAAACACATCTTCAGGAAGTTATCAGCAAGGAAAATAAGAGAAAACCATTAACAGATGATGCTTTGGTTGTTATCTTAAAGGAACAGGGGTACAATATTGCAAGAAGAACGATTGCAAAATACCGTGAACAGCTGAATATTCCGGTGGCAAGATTAAGAAAAGAACTTTAAAATATTAAAAAAGCATTTCAATTTTGAAATGCTTTTTTATGTATTGAATTTTAAGTTTTGGTTAAAACCAAAATTGAATCAAATTTTCTATTAAATGGTCTAAACCTGTTCTTATTGATAAAATGAATAGTAATAAATCAATGACCAATTTTCTCCAAGCCAAGCTCTTTCATGGAAACCTCACGCATTTCTACCTTTCTTACTTTTCCTGAGATTGTCATTGGGAATTCATCCACAAATTTCCAGTATTTCGGAATTTTGTAGTGGGCAATTCTTCCTTTACAATAGTCTAAAAGTTCTTCTTGGGTTACATTAAAGCCTTTTCTCACTTTCACCCAGGCCATTACTTCTTCTCCGAATTTTTCACTCGGAACTCCGATGATCTGTACATCTAAAATATTAGGATAGGTATATAGAAAATCCTCAATTTCCTTCGGCGAAATATTTTCTCCGCCTCGGATGATCAGATCTTTTATTCTTCCGGAAATCGTGATATAGCCTTCTTCGTCCATCACAGCCATATCTCCTGTATGCATCCAGCGTGCGTCGTCCAGAACTTTTTTCGTATTTTCAGGATCGTTCCAGTACTTCAGCATGACAGAATATCCTCGGGTACACAATTCTCCATGTTCACCACGTTCAACAATTTTTCCGCTTTCGTCAACGATTTTTATTTCTAAATGATTCTGAACGGTTCCGACCGTATTGACTTGCTTTTCAAATGGTGTTCCAATCAATGTTTGGGTAGAAACAGGAGAAGTTTCTGTCATCCCGTAACAGATACTCATTTCTTTAATGTTCATCAGATTTTCCACCTTTTTCATGATTTCCGGAGGACAGACAGAACCTGCCATCACACCCGTTCTTAAACTCGAAAAATCAAAAGTGTCGAAATTTTTTACGGCTAATTCGGCAATAAACATGGTAGGAACTCCGTATAATGAGGTACATTTTTCATCAGAAACGACCTTTAACGTAATTTCAGGATCAAAACTGTCGTTAGGAATCACCATACAGGCTCCGTGAGTTGTACAGCAAATATTTCCGATCACCATTCCGAAACAGTGGTAAAAAGGAACGGGAATACAAACTCTGTCTTTTTCGGTGTATTTTAATCTTACCCCAATAAAATAGCCATTATTTAAAATATTATGATGGGAAAGCGTCACACCTTTTGGAAAGCCTGTTGTTCCGGAAGTATATTGGATATTCACAGGATCATCAAACTGAACGTGTTCTTCAAAACTATGTAAAGTATCGTCGGAAATTTCCTGTCCTTTATTTAAGAATTCTTCCCAATTGTCATCAAAGAAAATTTCTGATTTTAAAGTGCTGCAAAACTCTCTTGCATCCGCAATCATTTTTTTATAATCACTTGATTTAAAAGCAAGAGATGAAAAAATATGGGACATTTCAGACTGATTGATCACGAAAATCAGCTCGCTTGTTCTGTATGCGGGATTGATATTGACTAAAATAACTCCGATTCTGGCAGTCGCATATTGCAATAAAACCCATTCGTAACGGTTCGTAGACCAGACCCCAATACGGTCGCCAGATTTTGCACCGAGGAAAATTAATGCTTTTGCAACCGCTGTTGTCTGATTATAAAATTCCTGATAAGTGGCGCGGTAATTTTGATGTACACAGATTAATGCTTCGTGATTGGGGAATTTTTCAACGGTGTGTTTAAGGTTGTTTCCGATGGTTTCACCTAATAATGGAATGTCGGAAGCCCCATGAACATAGGATATTGGCATAGAATAAAAGATTTGGTTAATAAAATTAACAATAATATCTTAAATTCCTGCTTTCTGGATTAAATTTCCTGAGAATCGATTTCTTTTAACTGGATTAAATTTTTATCAAGCTTTTTCATAATAATCCCGTAAACCAATCTGTAATACAGCCATATCAATAAAATTGAAAGCCCTGTAGTAAGGATAACTCCGATAATAAATATGGTGAGATCAGAGTTTTTCGGCTCAATATTTTGAGAATTTAATGAGTAGATGATAAAAACGGTAAAAATAGAGGTAAAGGCCACTAAAAGCAGAATACTGATTAAAATAAATGCATTAACCGTTCTTTTGAATTGGATAATTCTTGTAATTAAACCTTTAAGATTTTCTTCAATCCTTATTTTACGGTAATTCTGATAGAATTTATAAACAAAATATGCTGTAATGATAAGACTTAAGATTTTTAATATCATGTAAATATTATCGAAGGTATTTTCGATTTCGGGTGTTTTCTCGGCTCCTAGTTTTTCCAAAACATTTAAAAAGCCATTCGTTTCTTCTCCTTTAAAAAAGTAGAATAAGCCCATTACAGAAAAAAGAATAAATTCAAAAACACTGATCCAGAAAATATACTTTACATAATTGCGCGATTTTCTGTTCAACATCTGAAGAATCTCATTGTTGTCGTATTTTTGCTGAACAGGCTGTTCCTGCCACGTTTTCTTAAAGCTGTCTAAGTCAAATTCAGGCATATTTTTCCATCTGTTCTTTAAGGGTTTTCTTTAATCTGTTCATTTTCACACGCGCATTTACTTCGGTGATCCCGAGGTTTTCTGCAATATCCTTGTAAGGCAAATCATCCAGATACATCATTACGATCGCCCGTTCCACATTAGGAAGCGTCTTTATTACCGTATACAAAAGTGATACCTGCTGCTGTTTTTCATCATCATCTTCGATAAAATCTGCATGATTGATGTCTAATTCATTGGTCGGCAGGCTCTTGCTTTTTTTTCGGAAAAGGGTAATGGCTGTATTTAGGGCAACACGGTACATCCACGTAGAAATTTTAGAATTTCCTTTAAATGAGTCATAACTTCTCCACAACTGTAAAACAATTTCCTGAAAAAGATCTTCCTCATCCTCCAAAGAATTGGTATACAAACGCGAAACTTTGATAATCAAACCCTGATTATCCTTTATAAGCTGCGCAAATTCTTTTTCCTTTGAAGCCAATGTAGAGGTGTAATTTTGTCGTACGAAGATATGATATAATTTGAGAATTTGAAAATTAAGTAATTTGAAAATGAACGAATAAGGTAAAGTTTGTATAACAAATCTTCTTGCGAATTGAAAATTTTCAAATTAAAACATTGTCAAATTTTCAAATTATCTATCTTTGTAGCCACGAGAATTTCGGCTTGTTGATTCTTACTTCGGTAAGGGTAGGAAAGTCCGGACACCATAGAGCATCAAAGCGGATAACATCCGTCACCCGCGAGGGTAGGACAAGTGCAACAGAAAGTATGTACAGTTCGGCTGTAGTGAAACCAGGTAAACTCTTTGTGGTGCAATGATAAGTATATCGGTTCTTTTCAGCAATGAAAATAGGAGTTGCTCGCTCTGAAAGCCGAGGGGTAATCAGCTCAAGTTTTGCAGTAATGTACGACGTAGATAAATAACAGGCGCTTCTTCGGAAGAACAGAATCCGGCTTATAGATTTTCTCGTGATTTTATTAAAAATGCCACGAATACACGAATATTTTTGAGATTATTTTTAATTAATGCGTGCACTCGTGGCATTTTTGCTCTTTTATTCGTTTTCCAGTTGTTTTTTTGCCTCTTCTAAACCCAATTTGTCTTCTTTTGAGAGTTGCGGATATTTTAAATCCATTTTTTCTAATGTATCAATAATGATTTGGATGGCTGCCACTCTTGCAAACCACTTGTTATCTGCCGGAAGTACATACCAGGGTGCATAATCTTTCGAGGTTTCATTAATGGCTGTTTCGTAGCATTCCATATATTTATCGAATAATGCCCTTTCAGGAAGATCTGCCGCGGAAAATTTCCAGTTTTTTTCCTGTTCGTTAATTCTGTCGAGAAGCCTTTTCTTCTGCTCGTCTTTGGAGACATTCAGAAATATTTTTACAATAGTAGTTCCGTTTTGAGCTAAATGTTTTTCGAAGTTTCTTATGCTTTCATAGCGGTTTTCCCAGAATTTATCATCAAAATCTCTTACAGACTTCCATGTTTTTTCGCTTAGATTATATTCAGGATGCACTTTACAAACCAGTACACTTTCATAATGCGAACGGTTAAAAATTCCGATCATACCCTTTTGTGGTAGGGCAAGATAATGTCTCCATAAAAAATCATGAGTATACTCTTTAGAACTCGGAGTTTTAAAACTTGTTACATTACAGCCTTGCGGATTTACACCTCCGAAAACATGTTCGATCATGCTGTCTTTTCCTGCAGCGTCCATTGCCTGAAGCACAACTAAAAGAGATTGGCTACCATCCGAATATAATCTTTCCTGAAGCTCACGAAGTTTTTCTTTTTCCTGAATTAATAATTGTGTACCCTCTTCTTTGGTAAGCTTTCCTTTGTATTCCGTTGAAGTTTTTTTTATTGAAAATTTTCCTTGTATTAAAAAGTCATCCGAGAAATTGGTGTCCATATTTTATTTTTTTATTTGAAGTTTAAAAAATTAACATTTAAATATTATTTTCAACGTTTAGTAGTAATCTATCAACCAAAAACCATCAACCAAACCTAACATAAATGTAATAAAAAAACCGCCTCGATGGAGACGGTTTCTTTATTTTGAGTAGAGATTTTATTTTGCAGCAGTTTTAGCGGCTTTTTTTGCTTCTTTAGCAGCAGCCTTTGCAGCAGCTTTCTCTTCCTTAGCTTTAGCTTTTAGTTCCTCAGGAGTCAATGGCTTCGGTTCCGGAGCGTTTGCATCTACGTTTCCTTTAATGTAGATTACGCTTCTGCTGTTTACTGGATCGTTAGAAAATACTTCAATCATTTTGTTGAATCCACCATTGATCGCAGTATTGTATCCAACCTTGATTTTAGCAGATTTTCCAGGCATGATAGGATCCTGGCTGAATTCAGGAGTCGTACATCCACAAGACGCTTTTACATTTGAAAGGATCAAAGGCTTGTCACCTGTATTTGTTACTGTGAAAAATCTTATACCATCTGAGCTAGGCTTTACAGTTCCGTAGTCGAAAGTCGTTTTATCAAAAGTAATAGTTTGTGCAGATGCCAACGCGAATGTTCCGAATAAAGCAATTCCTGCGATTAATTTTTTCATATTCTTGAATATTAAATATGTTGTTAGATAAATTTTGAGAAACAAAGTTAAAAATTATTTTAATTCATACTTAAAATTTTTTTTCTTTAGACTATTTTTGCAAATTGTAAATTAAAGTAATAGAATTTATGCAGATTTCAGAAAAGTACAATCCACAGGAAACAGAACAAAAGTGGTACAATTACTGGTTGGAAAACAAATACTTCCATTCAGAGCCCAATGATAAGCCGCCTTATACTGTTGTAATTCCTCCGCCAAACGTTACGGGGATCTTACACATGGGGCATATGCTTAACAATACCATTCAGGATGTTCTGGTCCGCCGTGCAAGAATGCAGGGCTTTAATGCTTGTTGGGTTCCGGGAACAGATCACGCTTCGATTGCTACTGAAGCTAAAGTTGTTGCTAAACTGAAATCAGAAGGAGTCAGCAAGTCTGATATTACCCGTGAAGAATTTTTAAAACACGCTTGGGACTGGACCGATAAATACGGAGGAACGATCCTTGAGCAGTTGAAAAAACTAGGTTGCTCTTGCGATTGGGACAGAACCCGTTTTACCATGGAGCCTAAACTTTCTCAGCAGGTTATCAAATCTTTTGTTGATCTATACAATAAAGGACTGATCTATCGTGGCTATAGAATGGTAAACTGGGATCCGGAGGCAAAAACCAATATCTCAGATGAAGAAGTAATTTTCAAAGAGCAAAACGGAAAACTTTATTTCCTTAAATATAAGATCGAAGGTTCGGAGGAGTTCCTTTCGGTAGCTACAACACGTCCGGAAACGATTTTCGGGGATACTGCGGTTTGTATTAATCCTAATGATGAGCGATATGCTCATTTAAAAGGTAAAAAAGTAATCGTACCGATCGTTGACAGAGTAATTCCGATCATTGAAGATGAATATGTTGATATCGAATTCGGAACGGGTGCTTTGAAAATTACGCCGGCTCACGATATCAATGACTACGAAATTGGGCAAAAGCACAATCTTCAGATGATTGATGCTTTGGACGATGACGGAAATCTGAATGATTACGGTTTACATTATGCCGGGAAAAACAGATTTGAAGTAAGAAAACAGATCGCGAAAGAATTAGAAGAAAAAGATCTTTTATTAAAGGCAGAAGATTATGTAAATAAAGTCGGAACTTCTGAAAGAACAGGAGCGGTGATCGAACCTAAAGTTTCCGTTCAGTGGTTCTTAAAAATGTCTGAATTGGGAAAACCGGCTTTGGATGTTGTAATGGATGACGAAGTAAAATTCTATCCTGAAAAGTTTAAAAATACCTACAAGCACTGGATGGAAAACATCCGTGATTGGAATATTTCCCGTCAGCTTTGGTGGGGACAGCAAATTCCTGCATACTATTATGGAGACGGAGAAAATGATTTCGTAGTTGCAGAGACGATCGAAGAAGCATTAGAACTTGCAAAACAAAAAACCAACAACGATCAACTAACAACTGACAACCTAAAACAAGATGAAGACGCTCTTGACACATGGTTCTCATCTTGGTTGTGGCCAATGTCAGTTTTTGATGGATTGCTTGATCCTGAAAATAAAGACATCAATTATTATTACCCGACTTCTGACTTGGTAACAGGTCCGGATATTATTTTCTTCTGGGTTGCCAGAATGATTATGGCCGGATTGGAATACAGAAAAGAAGTTCCATTCAAAAATGTTTATTTTACAGGAATTGTAAGAGATAAGCAGAGAAGAAAGATGTCAAAATCTTTAGGAAATTCACCGGATCCGTTGGAACTGATGGATAAATATGGTGCTGATGGAGTTCGCGTAGGAATTTTATTAAGCTCTGCAGCCGGAAATGACCTTCTTTTTGATGAAGATTTGATGTTGCAGGGAAGAAATTTCATGTCTAAAATCTGGAGTGCATTCCGTTTAATTAACATGTGGAATCATGAAGATAAGCCAGCGAACTCAACAGAAATTCAGGCAATCGAATGGTTTGAAAATAAATTAAACAAAACTATCGCTGAAATTAATGATCAGTTTGAAAAATTCAGAATCTCGGATGCTTTACATTTGATCTATAAATTAATCTGGGATGATTTCTGTTCTTGGTATCTGGAAGCCATTAAACCGAATTATGGTGAAGGAATTTCTAAGGAAGTTTACAATAAAACAGTTGCTCTTTTTGAGGAATTAATGAAATTATTGCATCCATTCATGCCTTTCTTAACGGAAGAATTGTGGCAAACAATTTCGGAAAGAAATATTGAAGATGCATTAATTGTCGCGCAACAGAAGAAAGCAGAAGCTTTCAGCGAAGATATTATCAAAAACTTCGAAACGGCATCTGAAATTATTTCAGGCGTAAGAAATTACCGTCAGACAAAAGGTATTTCTCCAAAAGAAGTGGTTGAAGTTTATACCAATGCTTCAGAATTTGCAAACGAATCGGTAATTAAAAAATTAGCGAACGTTTCAGAAATTCATTTCGGAACAAAAACAGATAAGCCAAGCTTTACATTCCTCGTGGGTGCAACGGAAATTTCAATTCCTTTAAGTGAAAACTTAGATTTAGGAGAAGAAAAAGCAAAGACAGAAGAAGAATTAAAATATTTAAAAGGATTCTTGATTTCTGTGGATAAGAAATTATCAAACGAAAAATTTGTTGCCAACGCAAAGCCGGAAGTTGTAGAAGTTGAGCGTAAAAAGCAAAAAGATGCTCTTGACAAAATTGCGATTTTGGAAGAGAAGCTGAAAAGTTTATAAGTTAATTTTATTCAACTTACCATGAAAGACGACAGAGGTATTTTCACCTTAGACAGCGATACGATAGCTTCCAATCCGGGCAGAGTAAAAGTAATGCCTTTGGTATTGATGAGGTATATGTACAAACCTGTTTTTTTGTTAATAGCTCTGTTGGCTTCATTGGTATTTGCTTTAAGTATTTCATTAATTATTGGAGGTGTTGCATTTTTCATTTTGTTTTTCGTCAATATGATTTACTGGAGAAGAAAAAAGGAACAGTTTGCGCACGGGGATTCCAATGGTGGTATCATCATTTCAGAAAATCCCAAGCTGGTTGCGGTAACTACCGATCTTACCAAAGGATTTGCCGGGAGTTATCCTGTTGTAAAAGTGATCCCTTACAGAGGAAAAGCCAAATTAAATGAAAGAATAGGAACGGTTTCGCTATACGAAGGCTCAGAAAGCTGCAGTCCGCACTGGAAAAACTTTTTTCCGGTTCCTGTGGAATATGTAAACAATAATAAAGCAGAATTACATGCTGTTTTAAAATCTTATTCGGATGAGAGCTGGCAGGTGTTGGAAAACAGAATAAAGGAAATAAAGAAACCTTATAAAGAAGGCTTGTTTAAAATTTTTAATGAAAACAGCCAATGGTAGGTTCATGCTTTTAGTTGATTATAATCCTTATTAATAAGGATTTTTTTGACTTAAAAATATAATGATGCAGGTAATTAAAATAGTATGAAACATATAGAAAATATAAAAAAGATATTCTCAAAAAACTTTGTTGAAAGTCCTTTACTTGAGAGCTTTGAAGTTGGGAAAATTTATCTTTCGAGCGGAAAGCTGGTGGCCTGCGATCCTTTGATTACGAATGATATGCTGCCTTTTACTACAGAGTTTCCGAAAGGAAGTTTTTCTGTTTTACTTCATAAAGAAAGGGAGAGCAACTGCGTGGCATATGCAGAAATAGTGTTCAGCAATACAGATATTTCCGACTGGAAACTGGCGACCACTTCTGGGCAAGATATGAAAGATCTGGCCGAAGGTGAAGTTTTCGGTTATCCTGTTGAGAGTGGAATGGGATGTTTTATGGATGTTGATACCCAAAACAGCCTTAATGAACTCGAACAAAGTCTTTATAAAAGCAAAGGAGTAGATTTTATGGGGATTTATGAAGAGTTTTTCCATGAATATTTCTTTGATGAAAAAGGAGCGATAGACCAATTTGCATTTTTAAAACCGTCGGATAATCATCCTGGAACTATTTTTGCCTTCGAAACAGGGTATGGAGAAGGCTTTTACGCAAGCTATATTGCTTATGATAAAAATAAAGCACCGGTAAAAATTGTAACTGAATTTATTGAAATTAGTTAATAAAAATTAATTATTTTTGAGAGATATTGTTTTGTATTTTTATCAGAATTTATACAAAATAATAAAACTAACACTGAACACAATGAATTTCTCATCAGAACAACCAAAAATCATCGTTGTAGGAAGCTCTTCGATCGATCTTGTTTTAGAAACGGAAAAAGTTCCCTGCGGGAATGAGACCGTTATTGCCCGTAATTCCGAAAGTTATTTTGGAGGCAAAGGGGCCAACCAGGCAGTAGCCGCAGCAAGATTGGGAGCCAGTGTTTACTTTGTAGGTTGTGTAGGGATGGATCCCTTGGGTCAGCAGATCATGAGGAATATGGTGGGCGAAAATGTAAACGTAGGTTTTGTATTTGAAACGGACCGGGAATCTACAGGAACTGCGTATGTGACAACCTCTGAAGGAAACGCGGCGATTGTTGTTGTACCTGCAGCCAATAATTACCTGAGCGTTGAACACGTAGAAGCGGCAGACAAATATTTCCATACGGCAGATCTTATTCTTATTCAGCTGGAAGTTTCCATGAAAGTTATTGAGTATACTGCTAAAAAAGCTAAGAGATTTGGTAAGAAAGTTGGTTTATATGCCTCTCCGGCTCAAAGATTAAGTAACGAACTGCTGGATAACGTGGATTTTATTATTGCGAAAAGCAGTGAGCTTCATATAATTTTCGGGGAAGACCAGAGAGAAGTTATTCTTAAAAAATATTTTAATAAGGTTTTTGTGAGAGATGATGTGAATTCTACCGTGTATTTTGACGGGACAGAAATGAAATACTGCCGAAATGATGAAGACAGAACGGTTCACAAAATGGGAATGGGGGATGCTTTTACTGCAGGATTTGCTATTGCCTTATGTCATAAAAATTCTATTGAAGAATGTGTAAAATTCGGGAACGAAGTTTCTGCAAGGGTTTCTGCTAAAAAAGGCTCGCAGACCGGACTGCCAAGAATTTCAGATTTCATATCATAAACTATTTGCTACATACCGAAAGTTGTTGATTCAACTATAGAATACGAACTAAAATCTCCACTTTTATAGTGGATTTTTTCTTTTATATATGGAAAAGTTAATATTGACCACCCGAGATCACGTATCAATTACAGCCCATCTTTTTTTACCTGAAAAAAGTAATCAGAAATTATTGCTTATTAATTCTGCAACAGGCGTAAAGCAGCAGGTTTATTTTTCTTTTGCCCGTTTTTTTTCTGAAAACGGATTTACGGTGATTACTTATGATTATCGTGGAATTGGGCTTTCAAAACCGAAGGTGATGAGAGGTTTTAATGCTTCGATGAGAATTTGGGGTTCGCAAGATTATCAGGCTTTAACGGATTATATTCAAATCAATTTTAATGATTATGAGAAATATTGTTTAGGGCATTCTGTCGGGGCTTTAATTTTAGGAATGAATAAAGACTCAGAAATATTCGAAGAATTTTTCTTTGTGGGAACTCAAAATGCCTTTGTCGGTAACTTAAAGTTCAAAACAAAAATTGAAGCATATCTCGGATTTGGAATTGCCCAGCCTTTAACTACCGCATTGTTAGGATATTTCCCCGGAAACTGGTTCGGACTCGGAGAAAGTCTTCCAAAAAATTGTGCATCTGACTGGAGAAGCTTAATTTTAAACAGGAAATCCACCAACAGCTTGTTGGAAAAAGTTGATGATTATTCTAAAAATTTAACACAGAAAGTATTTGTTATTCGAGCTGAAGATGATGTCTGGCTAACGGAAAAAGGGGTGAAAAGCCTTTTGAATGATACTTATCCTAACCTTAAACCAACTTACAGACTGGTGAAAACTGCCGAGTCGGAGAAAGGAGAAATCGGGCATGTTAATTTTTTTAGAAGCTACAACAAAAATCTATGGAATATTATTTTAAATGAATTGATATAAATGAAGAATCTGATCGAAAATACGGTAGCATTTGTAAAAGAAAAACTGGAAGGCGCAGAAGCAGGACACGATTGGTTTCATATCGAAAGGGTATGGAAACTGTCAAAAAAAATTGCGGAAACAGAAGAATGCAATAAGGAAGTTGTTGAGCTGGCGGCTTTACTCCACGATATTGCAGATCCTAAGTTTCATAATGGCGACGAAACGCTTGCTTTAAAGGTTTCAAGAGAATTTTTGGAAAGCCAGAATGCTCCAGAGGATGTGATTGGACAGGTTTTGTTTATCATTAAAAATATTTCGTTTAAAAATAGGGGAGAAGTTCCTCAAAATCTTCCGATTGAACTTAAAATTGTTCAGGATGCAGACAGAATTGATGCTATCGGAGCGATCGGAATCGGAAGAACCTTTAATTTTGGAGGGTTCAAAAACAATGCGATGTATGATCCGAATGTCGAACCAAAGCTAAATATGTCTAAGGAAGAATACAAAAAATCGAACGGAACTACCATTAATCATTTCTACGAAAAATTATTACTGCTGAAAGATCTTATGAATACCGAAAAAGGGAAAGAAATTGCGGGAGAAAGGCACGATTTCATGTTGAAATTCCTCGATCAGTTTTATAAGGAGTGGAATGTTGATTAGTATCTTTCCCCAACCTCTGTAAAATAAGTATCTTTGTACTATGGTATTTATTATATTGGTCATCTTTTGGTCATCTCTTTTATCCCTTTTCTTATATAAAGTTAAGAGAGGAAAGCTGGCAAATTGGGCTAAAGGATTTCGGATTATTACCTTGGTTTTTTCATTTTCAGTTTTTACGTATTGGTTCATTAAAAAAAGTGCAGTAAGGATTGTACAGGATTCTGTTGCTCTTCAGCTG
The DNA here is from genome assembly GCF_900129245.1 of Chryseobacterium arachidis. Taxonomy (GTDB): domain Bacteria; phylum Bacteroidota; class Bacteroidia; order Flavobacteriales; family Weeksellaceae; genus Chryseobacterium; species Chryseobacterium arachidis. The sequence continues at coordinate 12,538 of NZ_FQUT01000003.1, read as the reverse complement.
ATCAATAAACTACCCCAGCCATTGGATTTCTATGTGGTCACCCTAAACGATGTCGAAGCCGACAATGCCATCGAGACCCAACATATCGGAGTCATCCGTCCGGAGTATTACAGGATTGAATATCTTAAAATGGAAAAGTCTGATGAATATTGGATCGTAGGATATTTAGGAAAGAAAAACCTTGTCTATTTCTCTCAGCATTCTGTTCCGAATAAAAATATTGATCAGATTATTGAGGTGAACAACTACATCAATCAAAGTGCAAAGCTTTCAGATTTGGCCAAAAAACATATCGATGCTTATAATTATGAGAACACAAAACTTGGAATCTGGGTTGTTTTAGACTTTCTGCTGCTGTTTCTCAACCTAACTTTGTTACTAAGAAAACGAAAATAAAAAAATCCCAATCTTTAAGCAAAGATTGGGATGTAGCTAAATTTAAGGATAGTCAAGGATTAACATAATTCTTTCTTTGAACTCTTCAGGACAGTTTCTGATAAGTTTATCCTTGTTCTGTTTACTGATTTGCTGTGGTTCCAGCCATTCCGAAAAATCATTACTCAAGCTTTCTTCATCATAGTTTTTCTTAATGGTCTCATTTTCGAAAAAAGTATAAGCATCCCCCGGACTTCCGGAAATACTTATTGTACAGATTTCTTTTTCCATATTTTTTGTTTTTAGAAGATTTATTATTCACTATAATTTCGTAATTCCTAAGATAGTGAATTTTATAAAATGAAAAAAGAAATTGCTTTTATTTTTCATAAAAGCAATTCAATGAATTATTTGTGTTAAAACTTCTTTTATATGTGAAATTTATTACACATATTGGTGAATAAATTAAAATTTTTTAATATTTAAAATAACGTTCCTGTACTTTCTGTAGCCATTTTCGGGATCAGAATGTCGGTTTTCCATTCCTCATTCATTTTTTTAATAAAATAAGCTGACAAAAGGGGAGAGGCTTTTTCAATATTTTGATGTACAAAAAAGTAAACATTTTGGAGTCCTTCTTTTTTCCATTTTGTCAGATGATTCATCCAATCGTCTAATCTTTCATAATCGCTTTCTGCATTGGCTCCTACATACCGGATGAAAGCATTGGGGGTCGTAAGTCTCATGTGTAGCATATCTCTTCTTCCTGCTGTATCTACAATGATGTTGGTAATATTGTTGTCTTCAAAAAGCTGACAGGTTTTATCCAAAATCTCTTCATCCGTAAACCATTCTGTATTTCTCAGTTCGATAGCCAACGGAACTTCCTGAGGCCAGTTTTTCACAAACTTTTCCAGTCTTTCATAATCTTTTGGCTTGAAATTATCATGAAGCTGCAGGAAAACCATTCCTAACTTTTCATCAAAATTCAATACTGCAGAAGCAAATTGGGTAACGACATCGTCAATATTCAGCAATCGTCTGAAGTGGGAGACGGTATTGGTAATTTTTGGGAAGAACTTAAAATCGGCAGGCGTTTTTTCTTTCCAGGTTTGTACCTGCTCGGGAGTCGGCATTCCATAAAAAGTGGCATTCAGTTCGATCGAATTGAATTGAGTGGCATAATATGTTAATTCATCTTTGGTTCCTTTCGGATAAAATCCTTTAAGATCTGTCTTGTTCCATTTGGCACATCCAATAGAAATATTTTCCAGCCCTTTTTTGTTTTGCTTTAAAATTTCTTTGGTTCTGGGATGGTCTTTGGGTAACGTAAAATCTATTTTGGAAGGATCTTCTACTTGTCCGAATTTCATAACTTATATTTTGAGTTAAACTGTGTAAACAAATATAATTAAAAGATGAGTTTCGATTTATAAAACAGTGATGATTTCGTCTATTTTTAACTTAATCTTCTCCATGACGTTTTCTAATTCTGTCCGAACTTCGGTATTCGTAAATCTGATGAGCTGTAAACCATTGCTTTCTAAAATCCGAGTCCGCTTATCATCTTTTTCTATCTGTTCTGAAAGATTATGGTACTCGCCATCAATTTCTATGATTAATTTTAATTGATGACAATAAAAATCGGTTATGTATAAACCTATAGGATGCTGCTTTCTGAATTTGTAACCTTTCAACTGATTGTTTCTCAGTTTTTCCGAAAGAATTTTCTCTTCCGCTATTTCGTTTCTTCTTAAAGACTGAGCTTTTAAAAATGAACTTGCAGGTGCACCTTTCCACATCCCTTCATTATAATTTGGGTTGATTTTTTTCATGGTATGTTTTTATTGAAGTTAATCAATTTTTTTTTTGAAGGGAAATCAAAAGTCTTTACCCCGACCTAAAGGGCGGATTTTTGATAAGTAACCTGCCAGAATTGAAATTTGCTCTCTTTAGGGTCGGGGTAACAAATTTCATCACTTAATCTTCATCTTCCAACTCAAAAATATCCTCTACTTTTTTATTAAAATATTTCGCAATTTTCAAGGCTAATACTGTTGAAGGAACATATTTTCCTGCTTCCATTGCATTGATGGTCTGTCGTGACACACCTATTATTTTTGCAAGCTCTTCCTGTGTCATATTTTTTATGGCTCTTTCAATCTTAATGGTATTTTTCATTTTTTTAGCAATACATAATTAAATCTGAAGACATACAAAACCAATGGCAGAAATATCATAATGATCATCATTGTAAAGAAAAGGCTTCCGAATACAGTTAAGAATAAAATAAGGACGATAGAGTAGGTGACAATCAGACTCCAGAAAACAGATTGCAAGCGTAAACTGGAAATATATTCATCTTCAGTTTTTTCTTTGGAACATCCGATTAATATTCCGCCGATGATGATTAATATTCCAAAAAGATTCGGGAATAACGCAATTTCCGTGGTTTTTAATAATCCGGCTTCTTCATTATTCAGCGGAAATCCTGAACTGTAGAAAACCGGTAGAGAAATTTCAGGAAAGCTAAAAATGTTTGTTAGTGATAATATTCCTAAAATTAATGAAGGAATAAAAATAAACCAGCCTATTTTCTTGAAGCGGTTGGGGAAAAGTTTTAATGTTGTATTCATAATAATTTTTTTGATTTTTCAAATGTAATAAATATTTTACAAAATGTAAAGTTTATTTTACTTTTTCATAAAAAAATAAACCGCAGAAATTTCTGCGGTTTTTATATGTTCATAGCCAAGCTTGGCTCTTTAAACTTTTTTACTTGTTCTTGCCTTAAGCTTCACAAGCAGAACATGTCACAAAATTCACCATCATTTCTTTAGAAACTGAAGAACTTCTTTGATAATACAATGTTTTTACTCCTTTTTTCCAAGCCTCAATATAAAGATAATTTACGTCTTTTACCGGCATTGTAGAAGGAATCTGTAAGTTTAACGACTGCGCCTGATCGATGTATTGCTGTCTCTGTGCTGCCTGAGAAATGATCTCCATCGGAGAAATTTCTTTGAATGTCTTGAATACTGCTTTTTCTTCGTCAGTTAATTCTTTCAAATGCTGTACAGATCCGTGGTTCAGCATAATTGTTCTCCAGGTTTCTTCGTTATCAAGACCTTTTTCTTCTAACAATTTCGCTAAATACTTGTTCTTACGCATAAAGTTTCCTTTTGCGAGACCAGCTTTATAATAATTAGAAGCAAACGGCTCGATTCCCGGAGAAGTCTGTCCTAGGATTGCAGAACTTGAAGTGGTAGGAGCGATTGCCATTGTGGTGGTATTTCTCAGTCCGTATCCTTTCAATAATTCCGGCTCACCGTAGATATTGGCAAGCTCTCTTGAAGCTTGTTCTGCCTGTTCTTTGATATGTCTGAAAGCTCTTGCATTGAATTGAGTTGCTTCAAAACTTTCAAACGGGATCATATTTTTCTGTAAATAAGAATGGTAACCTAAAACTCCTAAACCAAGCGCTCTGTGACGCATTGCGAAGTTTCTTGCTCCCTGAAGATAATAGTTTCCTTCCGTTTTTTCAATGAATTCCGATAAAACGGCATCCAGAAAATAGATGGCTAATTTTACAGCATCGGTATCTTTCCACTCATCATACAATTCTAAGTTCATGGAAGATAAACAGCAGATGAAAGATTCTTCTCTTGTAGAAGGAAGCATGATTTCTGAGCAAAGATTACTTGCGTTGACAGGTAATCCTAAGTCTTTGTAAACCTGAGGTTTGTTTCTGTTGACGTTATCGGTGAAGAAAATATAAGGCAGTCCTTTTTGCTGACGGCTTTCCAATACTCTTGCCCAGATTTTACGCTTATCCATATCTCCATCGATCATATCCTGCATCCAGTAATCAGGAACACAAATTCCCGTAAATAAGTTTTGGATCGGACTTCCAATGTCTTTAATGGATAAAAACTCTTCAATATCTCCGTGGTCGATATCTAAATAAGCAGCAAAAGCACCTCTTCTTACACCACCTTGAGAAACAACATCCATGGCGGTATCAAACAATTTCATGAAAGAAACTGCTCCGGAAGATTTTCCGTTGTCCGTTACCGCAGTCCCTCTGTTACGAAGTTCTCCGAAATATCCGGAAGTTCCCCCTCCGATTTTTGTCTGCATAATAACTTCACCCATTTTGTGAGTGATTCCTTCAATACTGTCCGGAATATGAACGTTGAAGCAAGAAATAGGAAGACCTCTTTGGGTTCCCATATTTGCCCAAACCGGGGATGAGAAACTGATCCATCCTTTGGTGATCATTTCCTTGAAAGCGGGCTGAAGTTCCGGCTTATATAATTTTTTGGCTGCTGCGGTGGTGATTCTGTCGATTGCTCCATCTACAGTTTCCCCTTTTAAAAGATATCCTCTGTTAAGCATTTGCTCAGACTCTTCGTTGAGCCACCATATATTCGAATTTTGTTCTTCCATAGTTGTTGTATATTTTCGAATTCCTGAACGGTTTAAGGGTCCAGGAATTTTGTTACTTTTATGTGTTATAACTCCATTAAAGGAGTTTATGTTTTATAGATGTTTTTTGGCAGTTTTAAAATAATATATATCGCTAATACTATCTGTTTCGACGCTCGCTTCGCTCGCGCTCTATTCCTCTAACATTTCAATATCGAGCAGAAGAATCGGCTGTGTCGTAGGGTTATCGGAAATCCATCGTCTCTTTGTAATCACCCCGTTGAAACTTAATTGCTTCCCTTCGGTTTCATATAGAAAATTTTCTCTTTCACTGGTATCGTAAGGCAAAAAATTTAATACTGAAATTTCATCTCCTATTTTGGGTGATTCAGCAAAACTTATAGTGATATCGTCGCAATCCAGCTGAATATTGGTGATATTTAATTTTACCTTAACCATTTTTATAAAAACCAATTAAAGCGAAATTTAAAACAAATCGTTCGCTGTAATACTTTTGTCGTGTTTTGTATAATCTACCGGTCTTTTTGCAAAAAAATCATCCATAGAATTGGCGAAAACTTCCTCTTCGAACCAAACCATTGGTTTGTATTGTTCTGGAGTTACGTTGTATCTTGTTTTCATGTTGATTTTCTTTAAACTGTCATCAACACGGTATTTCATAAAGTTAAGAAGATCTTCTTTAGAAATATTGTCGATTTCGCCTAATTCGAAAATCCAGTTAAGAATATCACCTTCTCTTTCGATGGATTCGTCTACCAATGTATAAATATCTTCGATATCGCTGTCTGATAAAAGATCGGGTTGCTCTTCACGGATTTTGTTGATTAAATAAATTCCGCCGTTTGCATGAATCTGTTCATCAACTGAAGTCCATGCAATGATATTGGAAACATTTTTCATGAACCCTTTAAATCTTGTGAAAGAAAGGATAATAGCAAATTGAGAGAAAAGAGATACGTTTTCTACCAAAATACTGAATAGTAGTAGAGCCGAAACATATTCTTTAGGCGTTGCAGAATTGGCATGTTTAAGAGCATTTCCCAAAAATTCAATTCTATTTTTTACAGCAGGTATCTCGATAACACTTGTAAATTCTTCATTATAACCCAAAACTTCCAAAAGTCTTGAATATGCTTCCGAATGACGGAATTCACACTCTGCAAAAGTAGCGCCTAATCCGTTAAGCTCAGGTTTTGGAAGATGCTGATAAAGATTTCCCCAAAATGTCTTTACATTCACCTCAATCTGTGCAATTGCCAGAAGAGCATTTTTTACCGCATTTTTTTCATGTGGCTCAAGCTGTGAGTGAAAATCCTGAACATCTGCAGTAAAATCCACTTCCGAGTGTACCCAGTACGATTTGTTGATTGCCTCTACAAATTGAAGAACTTCTGGATATTCAAATGGCTTATAACTAACTCTTTTATCGAAAATTCCCATGTTAAAATGTCTTTTAATTAAATTAATTAGATCAGTGTGGATAAGTGCAAAAAATACTCAACATCTTAGTTTGTAGTAACTTATAAATAAGAGTTATTAACAGTGAAGGTGTTTTTATCTTTTGTAATCTGTAAGGACAAAGTTCGATAAAAAGAACTGTATTTGAAAGAGCGAAACACTAAATGATTGACTTTTAACAGTAAAAGTTTTCCACATTTATCCGAAACTTGCTCTGTGATTGGTTTACAAAGACTTAAGCTATAAAAATTGTTATTTATGGTTGATTTTTATTAAACACTTGTTTTAAAATTGTTTTAAATAAAGGTTTTAATAGCTAAACAATAAATAAAATAAAGAATTTTTCATTCTTCGTAACAAATTAAAAATTATATCTACTTATTGGGTATAAAATCATACATCACTTAATGTTAGTAATACAGGATTTACATAAATCATACGATACGGGAAAGAGTAAGTTGCACGTTCTCAAAGGTATTAATCTTAATATTTCGGAGGGTGAATTTGTCTCTATTATGGGGAGTTCCGGCTCCGGAAAATCTACGCTTCTTAATATTATAGGAATTCTTGATGAGAAAGACTCCGGAATCTATGAGCTGGACAGCGTTCCGATTGAGCATTTATCCGAAATAAAAGCGGCAGAATACAGGAGTAAGTTTTTGGGCTTTATTTTCCAGTCTTTTAACCTGATTGGGTACAAAACAGCATTGGATAATGTAGCTCTTCCTCTGTATTATCAGAATGTTTCGAGAAAAGAGCGTGAAAAAAAGGCAATGGAATATTTGGAAAAAGTGGGTCTTGCCCAATGGGCAAATCACCTTCCGAATGAACTTTCCGGTGGGCAGAAGCAAAGAGTAGCCATTGCAAGGGCTTTGATTACCGATCCAAAAGTTGTTTTGGCAGATGAGCCGACTGGTGCGTTGGATTCAAAAACCACCCATGATATTATGAAGCTTCTTCAGGATATCAATAATGAAGGAAAAACAATCATTGTTGTAACCCATGAACCCGACGTAGCCGCACAGACAAAGAGAAATGTAATCCTGAAAGACGGAATTATAGAAAGTGATGAGTTTATTAAGCAGTTGGTGCTGTAAGGTGAATGATGAATTGTCAATTTTGCTTCGCAAGTGAGCAAGAGGTTCGGTAATTGAATTAGATTTCATGTTTTGATATCATTATTGAAAGTAATTATGTGAAAACAGAAGATCTGGATAAGATTGGAAAATTAGTAAAGACATCATTTATATTATTAAGTGGAATGTTGAAAAAGTGAATGGTGAAATGGTCAATTTTGTTCCAAGAATTTAAAATTGACAACGAAGTTAATTTACTTCAAAGAAAATTCACAGCGCAGCTAATTCACTTTTTTACAAAGTAAAAAACAAAAAATATGTTCGACCTAGATCGTTGGCAGGAAATATTCAGTTCGATTCGCAGTAATGTATTGCGAACAGTGCTTTCCGGTTTTACTGTGGCTTTGGGGTTATTTATCTTCATTGTGCTTTTTGGAATTGGAAAAGGGCTGCAGAATGCTTTTACAGAAGGTTTTGCAAGAGATGCCCAAAACCTGATTACAATTGTTACAGGAAAAACGACTATCGCTTACAACGGGCTTCAATCTGACCGGCAGGTAACAATGAATAATGACGACTATGATTTTTTAGTCAATGTCGATAAAGAAAAAGTAGGAAGTTCAACGCCGAGATATACTACTAATTTGTTGGTGAAATATGGTAAAGAAAGTGGAAACTATCAGATTAACGGAGCTGAGCCTGAAGAACAAATCATTGAAAACCGAAAAATGCTGGAGGGGCGTTATTTGTCACCGACGGATATGGAAAGAAAGCAAAACGTTGCAGTAATCGGAAGGATGGTTCAGCGTGATTTGATCAAAAACGGAAGTCCGGTAGGAAAAGAATTAAATATCAACGGAACCATGTTCAAAGTGGTCGGGGTTTTCTCTGATGACGGAGGTGACTGGGATGAGAGGCATATTACAGTACCTATCTCAACTTTGCAGCAAATGAAAAAAGGCTCAGACACGGTAAGTACTAACTTTATTGCATACAATGAAAATCTGAGTCCGGAAGAGGCCATAAAATATGGTGATCAACTAAAGGAAAGGTTAAAATCCCGAAAGAACGTTGCACCTGACGACGAAAACGGAGTGAGAGTCTGGAATAATGCCAAGAATATGAACGATACATTCACTTTCATGGCGGTTCTTACCGCAATAGTCGGGTTTATCGGAATGGGAACCCTATTGGCGGGAATCATTGGGATTAGCAATATCATGGTGTATATCGTAAAAGAAAGAACAAAAGAAATCGGGGTACGAAAAGCGATTGGTGCAAAACCTGGAAGTATTGTCGCTCTGATTGTTCAGGAAAGTGTGGTGATTACAGTGATTTCAGGTTTTGTAGGCGTAGGAATCGGGGTTTTGACGCTGAATCTGATTGGCGACAGCCTTGAAGAATACTTTATTAAAAGTCCGAGTGTAGGCTTGGGAACAATCTTTATGGCGTTTATCGCCTTGATTTTCTCCGGATTAATTGCCGGATTTGTGCCCGCATATCGTGCGTCAAGAATTAAACCTATTGAAGCATTGAGAACAGAATAAGAAAGGTGAATTGTAAATGGTCAATTTTGCTTTGCAAGTGAATGTGAAAGGCGAACATTGATGGTGAAGTTAATTGACTTCAGAAAAGATTCATTTTTATATTATAAAAAATTGACATCAAGAAATGAATATCATATTTAAAAGAGATACCTGGCAGGAAATTTATTATTCATTGCGAAATAATAAGCTTCGAACCTTTCTTACGATGATTGGTGTAGGATGGGGAATGTTTTTGTATGTAAGTTTGTTAGGTGCCGCAAAAGGGATGGAAAACGGCTTCGATAAGCTGTTCTCGGGTTTTGCGACCAATTCTATTTTCCTTTGGGCTCAGAACACTTCAATCCCTTATGAAGGTTTTCCAAAAGGAAGAGAGCTGAACCTTCGCCTTACGGATATAGACATGCTGAAAAGAAAGATTCCGAGTATCGATTATATTTCACCTCAGAATTCGAGAGGAAGCTTTACGGGAACTCCGGGAGAATCAATGTCAAGAAACGGGAAAAGCAGCACGTATTCTTTAACGGGAGATTATCCGGTGGGAAATAAAATTTCAGAGAAAAAACTGATTTTCGGGCGTTATATCAATGATGCGGATGTTTCCGGAAATAAAAACGTAGCCGTAATCGGAGAAGAGATATATAAAAACTTTTTCGACTCTAAAAAGAATGAAAATCCATTAGGGAAATCCATCAATATCAAAGGTATTTTCTTTAATGTGATTGGCGTATTCAGAGTGAAAAAAGGAGGAGGTTTCGAGAATGATCAGACGGCTTTCATCCCGCTTTCAACCTACACGAAAATGTACAATGCTGCCGATCAGATCGATATGTTTGCGATTGTAAGCAAGCCGAATGCGAATGTAAATTCAGTAGAAGAAAGTGTAAAATTGGAACTGAAATCCAAAAATAAGGTTTCGCCTGAAGACACCAATGCTTTCGGAAGCTTTAATTTGGGAAAGGAATTTAAAAAATTAACGGGCTTTTTGTCCGGAATGCAGCTGCTGACAATCATTGTGGGTACACTAACGATCCTTGCAGGGGTAATCGCCATTTCCAATATCCTTTTAATTACGGTAAAAGAACGAACGAAAGAAATCGGGATTAGAAGAGCATTAGGAGCGAAGCCTGCGGAAGTTAGAAATCAGATTTTGCTGGAAAGTGTGGTAATCACGCTCTCATCCGGATTGCTCGGATTCATGTCCGGGATTTTTGTCTTAATGATTTTGAATATGTTGACGCAGGGTCAGGACGCATTTCCATTCTACAATCCGACAGTAAATTACGGGAACGTATTTGCAGCAATGGCGGTAATGGTAGTTTTAGGATTAATCATCGGAATGATCCCGGCTCAAAGAGCAGTGAAAATTAGACCTATTGAAGCATTAAGAACTGAGTAAGAGTTATGAGTCAAAAATTATGAATTATGAGTTTTCGTGCAAGTAAATTTTTAATTTTTAAATCATTTAATCTTTAATTAAATAAAAAAGAAAACTACTTAATAAAAAATAAACTATACATATGAAAAAGAAATTCACTTGGAAAAAAGCCATTTATATTGTCTTGGGACTTGTATTTGCGGTGGCATTGTTCTCAGGAATCGGCTATCTTGTAAAATCGAATTCTAAGGAAAGTGAAGCTTTTCTTACAAGGAAGCCTACCGTTCAGAATATGGATGATAAGGTAATGGCAACGGGGAAAATTGTTCCTAAAGAGGAAATTGAAATTAAACCGAATATTGCAGGGATTATCGATAAAATTTTGGTGGATGAAGGAGATAAGGTAGAAGTTGGGCAGTTGATTGCGACGGTAAGAATCGTTCCGAACCTTTCTGATGTAAACAGCGCCCAGCAGAATGTGGACAATCAGCAGCTTCAGATCAGTAATGCCAAACTGAATGTAGATAACATGCGCAAGCAGTTTGAAATGCAGGAAAAGCTTTATAAGCAAGGGGTAGCTTCAAAACAGGAATACCTGAATTCTCAGCAGCAATTATATTCTACTCAGCAGACTCTGAGAAATGCTCAGCAGGCATTGGTGACAGCACAGAAAACATTACAGATTGCAAAAACCGGTTCCACTCCCGAATTGCAGGGCTTGGCAACTACTCAGATTCGTTCTAAGGCCTCAGGAACCGTTCTTGAAGTTCCTGTAAAAGTAGGAAGTCAGGTAATTGAGGCTAACTCTTTCAATGCAGGTACAACGATTTGTTCGATTGCAGATCTTAATTCATTAATCTTCCAGGGAGAAATTGATGAAGCGCAGGCCGGAAAACTGAAGCAGGGGATGGATATGAACATCGTAATCGGTGCTCTTCAAAACAAAACTTTCCCGGGAAAACTGACGATGATTGCACCCAAAGGAAAAGACAACAACGGAACGATCAAGTTCCCGGTTGAGGGTGATGTTCACAATCCGAATAATGAATATATCCGAGCTGGATTTTCTGCCAACGGTGAAATTGTGTTGAATTCTCAGAAAAATGCTTTATTATTGGATGAATCATTGGTTCAGTATGAAAAGAAAAACGGGAAAGACGTACCTTTTGTAGAGGTAAAACAAAAAGACGGTAAGTTCAAAAAAGTATATGTAAAACTTGGGGCCAGCGACGGGATCAATGTTCAGATCTTATCTGGAATTGATAAAAATGCTGAGGTGAAAGTTTGGAACCCGTCCGACAAAGACAAAGATGAATTAAAAGAAAAAACAAAAAAATAGTAAACTTTCTATATATTTAATATGAGTCCTGGGATTTTTCTCAGGATTTTTTGTCATCAATAGGAAGCGCGTAGCTAGACTAAAAAATTCATTTCGACGAAGGAAAAATCTATTACCCATTACCTATTACTAATTACTAATGTTTATGAGCTACTTCCATCTTTCCACTATATCTTTTTCGTGACGGCCTCCGCTTCGCTGCGGCCGCCCCGAAAAAGGATGCCGTTTAATCTGGGCTAGGGGAGTGAGCTTTCAGTTGTATAGTAGTACTTACGACAGGATTCGTTATCAATCCAACTAAAAAGCAGTAGGCTTCGTAATTCTTTCAAAGAGCGTAGCGACGAAGCAATCTCTATCAGCAATTCTTCAGTCAAAGTAAATAAAACTCCCCGTAAAAAAAATCTGCTCAATCCGCTCCATCTGCGAGAGAAAAAATTTCGATCCACTATTTACAAGACGAGTATTGTAAAAATATCATTTCCATGATTGATCTCCAGATAATAAAAGATATCATTAAAACTCCATTTTTATATCCTTTTGTTATCATTTGCTGAACGAAGTGCCTTTGCGAAAAAAAAACGCCAACAATAGCCACCCTCGTGGTCATTGCGTTTACAATTATTATTTATATAAAAACAATTACTCTGATTCTAAACAGATCATATTTCCTCCCAAGAACCTTTCTTTTTCCTTTATCTTTTCTAATTCAAGCACCTTTGTGCCACCCAATCCATCCTTTATCAAACGTTAGTTTAAAAAACATAAAATTATTCTCCCACAAAAACAGAGAGTTACCCTTAAATATGAATCAAAATTGAATTTTATGTTAAATATATTTGGAAGAGTAGCGGTAAAGGTTCTATCTTTGCCCCACTGAAAACGAGAGTAGATCAGTAGCGCAGAAGTAAACAGAACAAAT
>NZ_FQUT01000012.1 GCF_900129245.1 Chryseobacterium arachidis | reverse complement strand
GTTTCGAGGAATTACAAGATAAAGTTCAGTCGTTATTGACCACTCAAAATGTACCTTATGCGATCAAAATTGAGGGAACTTGGGCAGAGATCACTGTGGGAGGTGCAGATCCCGTTTCTCCGGAAGATACGACTGAGCTTGCAACATTAATGAAAGTGAGACCTCAGTACAAGGCAAAAAATATGAAAGGAACAATGGTGGGTTATTTTACGCCATCATTATTAAGTAACGTTGATCTTTCTCCGTTTCATTTTCATTTTATTTCGGATGATAGAAAATTTGCGGGGCATCTGATGTCCGGAAATCTTGTAAACGCAGAAATTAAAATTTATCTTAATGAAAAAAGCGGTTATGATATCGAATTACTGCGTGAAAACAGTCGCTTCCGTCAGTTGAAGTTTCAAGGTAAAGAATCTTCTGCTATTTACTAACTTTATACAAAATAATTATTATGGCAAAAACATATCAGGCGTTAGAAACTGCAGAACAGGAAGATGGCACGTACAGCTCAACAATTGTAGAAAAGCAAATTGAGGATATTCCTGATGGGAAAGTATTGATAAGAGTCGAATACAGTTCTCTGAATTACAAAGATGCATTATCTGCCAAAGGAAATAAAGGGGTAACGAGAAACTATCCCCATACTCCGGGAATTGATGCCGCGGGAACGGTTGAAGTCTCCTCTTCATCACTCTGTAAAAGTGGAGATCAGGTGTTGGTAACAGGTTTTGATCTGGGAATGAATACCAACGGAGGATTCGGGCAGTACATTGTTGTTCCTGAAAGCTGGATTATTAAGCTACCGGAAGGTCTTACAGCTAAAGAAGCGATGATTTATGGTACTGCTGGTTTTACTGCAGGTCTCTCTGTCCAGGCATTGCTTCGCAACGGAATCACGCCTGAAAAAGGGACTGTTGCAGTTAGTGGATCTACCGGAGGAGTCGGTTCGGTGGCAGTTGCTATTTTAGCAAAATTAGGATTTCAGGTGGCGGCAATCAGCTCAAAAGAAGAAGCAATTCCTTTTTTGAAATCATTGGGTGCAGCTGAGATTATTTCAAGACAGGATTTTGAAGATAAAAGCGTTAAAGCATTGCTTAAACCTCATTTTTCGGCGGCTATCGATACAGTGGGAGGCAATATTTTGGCAACTTTAATCAAAAGTCTTCATTATGAAGGAGTTGTTACGACCTGTGGAATGGTAGGCGGCGGAGAACTTAATACAACCGTTTTTCCTTTTATTCTTAAAGGCATTCAACTCATCGGAATTGACAGTGTGGAAATTCCCTTGGAAAAGAGACTTCCTGTATGGAAAAATCTGGGAATTGATTGGAAACCTCAACAGCTTAACGATTTAGCAAAAATAATAAGTCTTGAAGAACTGCCCGAATATATTGATAGAATACACAGCGGGAAAATGCAAGGGAGAGCGGTGGTGAAGCTTTAGGGCTTTAAATAGTGTTAGAACTTCATATTAGCTACTTTTTTTTGAGGTACACAATCTTACTAAAATAATCATACAGGTTATATAGAGAGCAATAATTGCTCTTTTTTTATTTTAGTGTTTCTAACTATTTCCCTTTAGTTCATTTTTATTTTATCGAGAGTAGTAAAAAAATAGATGAATTCTCTATGGTAATAAATAATGCTCAAATATTTTCATATTACTAGCGAATTCTGATTGTTATTGCACAGATAATAAAAGGTATGAGTAATTTATTGCTAGGAAATATTTTATACTGTATATTTAATTGTTTATCTCACTTGTGGGATATATATTTTAAAGTAAAGCGACTGTGTGGGGTTTGTTCACTTTAAAAGTTACATTATGAAACAACTGTATAAAAACCTTTTATTATCTATTGACAAAGAAGAAAAGATAGCTTCCCGAAATAGCAAAAGCGTTATTTGCGAAGCATATCATATGTTATCTTTTCTTCGAGAATTACTTACACAAATCAAAGCTGAGGTTTTGACAAATGGATTTGCAAACGCTCAGGATGAAATCGTCTTTTTCAAATGTGTTAAACCTCAGATTTTGGGAAAGCTTATTTTTTACAATAAGTTTATCATACTGGAATCCAATGCACCGCAGACGGATGAGCTTCTGCAGCTTTATTATGCTGAGCAGCTTAAGCTTCTCAACAAAGAATTTAAAAAGGATATTGGGGCTTCCGAGTTCTATAAATACTATCGTTCCGGAAGGATCGATAAGGACGAAACGTATTATAGACTAGGTAATATTAACTTTTATGAGGGCTTGAACAGTTTCTTTTTTGAAGTAGATGTTGAATTTTCAACACAGTATGATTACAGGATTGCGAAAATAATTTCGTTTGATCTATTACATAATTATGTCAGCTCCAAGCTGGGTAAAAGAGATGAATTTGGAAAGGATGCAGTTTCTACCGTTGAGAACTCAGACTTTTCATGGACCGATTCAAAAAATGCTCTGATCGAACTGATTTATGCGCTGCACATCTCGGGCAGTGTTTCCCATGGCAGAGCAGGAATCAAAAGAATCACCAAGCTATTTGAACAACTCTTTGAGGTCAACCTCGGGGATATTCATCACGCTTTCCATCAGATGAAATTTCGGGCAGGGGAGAAGGCAAGCTATTTGGTATTTCTGAAAAATTCCCTGGAGCAATATATGGATCGCGACATTTAAAGTACTCTCACGCTATAATATTGACAAAAATAGCAGGTAATGGGACGTTACCTGCTTTTTTTATGCCCATGTTTTATCAATCTGTTAGACAGAAATGCTGCCTTATAAGTTCTTTTTGACCCTATTATTTCGCTAATTTATTTTAAAAAAGTTGCATTTCCTTGGTAAGAGCTGACTACAGTCTTGTAAGATTCAGCGGAAAATACAGGCCAATTTTGGACAAGTAAACCAAATCATATAGGCCATGAATATCGAAAGGACTGAATTTTTACATTGGATGGATCAGATTATGAAACGCTTTGACATCCTTGCAGGTGACCTTGAAATAAGGGAAAAGAAAAGATTAAGTATTGACGGTGAAGAGTTACTGGATAACCAGGACGTGCTTCAGATGTTGAAAATAACCTATCGTGCATTGCAGCGCTACAGGACATTGGGCAAGATCAATTATTTCACGGTCAGCGGTAAGATTTTCTATAAAAGCTCCGACGTGCAACAGTTTATCCGCGAGAGTTACCATGGCGGAAAGTACAGGCCATTTAAGGACAATGAAGGATAAATGATTCATGAGCGATTTATCCGCCGGTAGATTCGTAGAAAATAAAAACTTTTTTATTATGAGTGAACAACAAATTTCCAAAGAGGAGCGCCAGCAGACGCTCGAAGCGATGTCAGATATTCTGCTGGTGCTCGACAAAAAGAAAAATAAAATTGAAGCAGTTCAGGGTGTGGATGAAAAGGGCGATCTAAAGAGTGCTGAGCCTAAGAAATCCAATCTGATGGATTTTATACGGATTGATAAAGCTGATCCGATCAGCAATTTCTTTTCAAATTTCTGGAGAAGGCTAAACGATCCAGGTTCCTTCAGGTTTTTCAAAAGTTCTGAAATTGATCTGTTTGATATTGTCAGAAAATTGCAGAAAGCGATTGATAATCCCAGTCCTGAAGGGATGAAGCTGCTGGAAGCCCTTGAAATTAATTATGATAAACTAAAAAAGCAAAATATGGACACAAATCAAACAAATGGCGCGGCGCCCCAGGAACAACCAAAGGCGACCTATAAATTTAAAATCGAAGACATCGACTGGAGCTCACTGGAAAAACTGAACTTAAACAGGGAACTGCTGGAGAAGAACGGACAGCTTGACAAACTTTTAAAGGGTTATAAAACGGATGGCGTTTATCGAATTGATGGCAATTTTGACGGAGTGGTCTGGAAAGGGGATGCACGTCTTGCCCTGAGAACCGTCAACGATAAAGTTGTGGTTATGGCGCATGGTGTAAGAATGGAACCCGATCTAAAAAACCAGTTTTACGGACATTCATTCACACCACAGGACAGAGAGAATTTGCTGAAAACCGGAAATATGGGGAGGGTCGCTGAGCTGACCAATTATTCGGACGGCAGCAAGGTAAAGGCTCTGATCAGCATTGATAAACTCACCAATGAAGTGGTTTCTTTTCCAGTAGACCTTATCAAGCTTAGCAATTCTTTCGGGGGCGTAAAATTGAGCCCCGAGCAAAAAGCAGAACTTCTCGAAGGTAAGCCAGTGCTGGTTGAAGGCATGAAAAACTCAAAAACAGGGGAATCTTTCAGCCAAAATCTCCAATATAATGCTGATGAGAAGAAGCTCGTCTTTGTTGGAAATATAAGTCAAAAGCAAGCCCAGACTCCAGGTATCAGTGATGAATTTAGAGGGAAGGTTCTGACAGATCAGGATAAGAAAATGCTGGAAGAAGGGTCGGTTATCCACCTAAAAGATATTGTTAACAGGGAAGGAACGAAACTTTATTCAGGATATCTCTGGTTTAACAAGGAAGAGGGCAGATTGAATTTTGACCTGAAAAATCCTGAACTCAGCAAAGGCAGTGAGCAGTCTCTTTCAGATAGCCAGAAACAAAAGGAGAATTCACAAAATACTAATGCTGCCCAGGATTCAGCCAAGGAGAACAGAAAGAAAACAAATGCTCCCAAACAGCGAGTGAACTAGACCTGCACCATGAGAGCAATATTGGCTGAAAAGCCTTCGGTAGCTTCAGAGCTTGCCCGAATTGTGGGTGCTACCGAAAAAAAGGATGGCTATTTTGAGGGCGGCGGATTTATGGTGACCTGGGCATACGGACATTTAGTAGGTCTGGCCATGCCCGAAGATTATGGGGTCAAGGGGTTCATCAAAGAATCCCTTCCGATTATTCCCGAGCATTTTATGTTGACCGGAAGGAAAGTAAGATCCTCAGGCGGTTATGTTGAGGATGAAGGATCTAAAAAACAACTGCAGACAATTTCCTATGTTTTTGACCGTTGCGACAGCATCATTGCCGCCACTGATGCGGGAAGAGAAGGTGAAGTTATTTTTCGTTACATTTATGAATATCTGAACTGTAAAAAATCTTTTGAAAGATTATGGATCAGCAGCCTGACCGAAAAAGCAATCATTGCAGGATTTGACAATCTGCAGAAAGGAAGTGATTTTGATGGTTTCTTTTATGCGGGCCGTGAACGTTCCCGGGCGGATTGGCTGATCGGGATAAATGCCACGCAGGCGCTGACGGTAGCGATGTCAGATGGTTTATTTTCTTTGGGGAGAGTGCAGACCCCTACGCTGGCACTCATCTGCAAAAGATTTCTCGACAATAAGGCCTTTGATATCAAAAACTATTTCCAGATCGAGTTGGAACATGCCAGAGAGGGAATTGTTTTTAAGACCGTTTCTGCGGATAAGTGGGAAGATAAAAAGAAAGCCGAAGCGATCATCCGGTTGGTTGAACGATCAGGAAATGCGGTTGTAAAGAAAGTTGAAACAAAACCGAGCATCATTCAGGCGCCGCTTCTCTTTGATCTCACAGGTTTGCAAAAAGAAGCGAATAAAAAACTTGGTTATTCAGCAGAAAGAACCCTGGAACTAGCGCAGAACCTGTACGAGAAGAAATTTATCACTTATCCAAGGACAGGGTCAAAGTATATTCCCGAGGATGTCTGGTCTGAAATTCCAGGACTGATCCTTGCTCTTAATTGCCGGAAATCCTGTCAAGATGCTGTAGAAAAAGTAAAGTGGGAGCGGTACAACAAGCATATTGTGAACAGTTTAAAAGTTACTGACCATTATGGTATTTTAGTTACCGAAAATATCCCCACCATGCTGGACGGGCAGGAAAATGCCCTATACGATATGATCGCAAAGCGGTTGCTTGAAGCGGTATCACCGGCCTGTTACCGGGAGATCACAGATGTGATGGTGTCAGTATCAGATTATGACTTTGGTTTGAAAACTGTTAAAATAA
Source organism: Chryseobacterium arachidis (assembly GCF_900129245.1). Taxonomy (GTDB): domain Bacteria; phylum Bacteroidota; class Bacteroidia; order Flavobacteriales; family Weeksellaceae; genus Chryseobacterium; species Chryseobacterium arachidis. The sequence continues at coordinate 136,702 of NZ_FQUT01000012.1, read as the reverse complement.
CTTCAGGAGGTTGGAAAATGGTCAATGGAGATTTCGAGCAGGAGGGCGATGATCTGTTGGGTGACCTTCCTTCACTTCATGTAGGATTGCAGCTAAAAATCCACGGTTCTCAGGTACTTGCCAAGAAGACTAAACCACCTGCTTTGTTTACAGAAGCGGATTTGCTGGCAACGATGGAAAATGTAGGAAATACGATCAACGATGATCAGCAGAAAAAAGCGCTTAAGGGGATAGGTATCGGAACACCGGCTACACGGGCAGCCGTAATTGAAACGCTTTTTGAAAGGGATTATATAAGACGTGACAAGAAAGCACTTGTACCCACTGAAAAAGGAATGCTGGTCTACTCAATTGTGAGCGACAAGAAAATTGCAGATGCAGCGATGACAGCCCAGTGGGAGATCGCCTTTGAAAAGATCGAAAACCATGAGTTAAAGGCTAGCGTTTTCCGCGCAGATATCCAAATGATTACCCGCGAGATTACCGCAGAACTATTAAATATAAGTAGGCCATCCCGCCCGGAAGTTGATTTGCATTGCCCTAAATGCAGGGATAAAGTAGTCCTCAGGGATAAATTAGTCAAATGCGTTGATGATGCATGCGGCTGGATTATCTTTCGAAAAGTGTGTGGGGTACAGCTTTCGTATAAGGATATTGAAGACCTGCTTACAAAAAAACGGACCTCTCTGATCAAAAAAATGATAGGGAAAAGCAATAAATCATTTGAAGCCTTTATTGTTCTGCGATCGGACGGTTCAACTTCTTTTGAGTTCCCAAAAACAAAGAAAAGAAAGTCAAGATAACTTTCATGGTATGGTTTGGTGTTTGGAGCCTGGAATCTATAATGATTGCAGGCTTCTTTGTTTACGGACACAAATAGGATAATCTCCGCCAGATTAGGACTTCATAGGCTCAAAACCGGCTTTCAGGAGCCTGTGTAGCTAGGTTTACCGCTATAAAATTCATCAAAATTATAGCGATATGAAAAAGCAAATACAGGACTTTTCTTACTACCAGCTAAAGCTTAAAGACCATCTGGAATCCAGTTTCCCTGAAAAGGCCGGGGATACACATTTTATTGAGCAACGTTCCCGCTGGGCAGCCAATGCCTATGAGGGCGCATTTCGGGCTGGTAACGCCATTGAGCAGTGCGATGAAATCGCTGACTATATTCTATATGAAAATCTTCATTTCTCAAAGTTTAATACCCTTTTTGAGGTCTTAACTTATGAGTTTGCAGACATCTTCGATGAAGTTGAGTACCGTGACTTTGCAATAAAGATCCTTCCGGCCTGTGAGGAGATCTTTGGTCATTATGAACTGACGGATGATTTTGCCTATACCACGCACTATGACCTGCTGTATACCGAACTGACCGGTTTAATCGCACTGTGGATCGAGGAGCATGGCATTCGATAAGAAGCGTCACCTTCAGCAGAACATCGATGCGATACAGACCGTTTTCAATCTTGAAACCCAGGGGAGAAGTGCCTCCAATGAGGAAAAGCTTCTGCTGAAAAAATATTCGGGATTTGGGGGACTAAAATTTATCCTAAATCCCATTACTTCTCCTGACGACATCCGCAAATGGAAAGCCTCGGATCAACCCTGTTTTCCATTAACTTGGGAACTCAACAATCTTATAAGGGAAAACTCCAGAAATGATGCAGAATTTGACCGTTACATTTCTGCAATAAAAGCATCGATTCTTGATGCGTTCTATACTCCGGCTGAAATTGCAAAAACCATTGCCGGCGTAATTAATGATGCTGGCATCGGAATTACCAAATTGCTTGAACCATCTGCAGGGACGGGGGCTTTTATAGAGCCGTTTCTGGATAAAGAAGCACTGCGAATTACGGCCTATGAACAGGATCTGTTAACGGGAAAAATTCTGCAGCATCTCTATGGTCAGAACATTGATGTTCGGATCGATGGTTTTGAAAGCATTGGAGAATATGAAGGTGATTATGATTTGATCATCGGCAATATTCCCTTTGGAACCACTTCTGTATTTGATCTTCAGTATGCAAGGGGCAAAGATCCAGCTAGAAAGTTTGCCTCACAGGCTATTCACAACTACTTCTTTTTAAAAGCCACTGATAAACTAAGAGAAGGAGGCATTCTGGCTTTCATTACCTCCCAGGGAATTCTCAACAGCCCATCCAATCAAATTATTCGTGATGTGCTGATGCAGGAGCATCGTCTTATTTCTGCAATTCGTCTTCCCAATAATCTGTTTGAAAGCAGCGGTACTGCGGTTGGTACAGACCTCATAGTCCTTCAAAAAAATACAGCAAGGAAGGAATTATCCCATCGTGCGAAGGAGTTTATGGGGATTTTAGAGAACAAAAATTTATTGTTCTACCGAGGCAATAATATTATTTCCACCCGAACATTTAATGGTACGGATCAGTACGGAAAGCCTTCCACTATTTATGTGCACGATGGCGGACTTGAAGAAATAGCAACGGACTTGCGTCAAAAATTGACAGCAGATTTCACCCAATATTTTGACCGGGAGCTTTATGAAGACCAAAAACAAAGAGTTTCCTTACACAGTACGTCATTCAATAATACCAAGACGGCAGAAATTGCTGGCATATCAACATTTGCTACTGAAGACAAGGCAGTTCAGCTGAGTCTTTTTTCAGATACAGAGGTGAAAAAGATAGCCCGAAAGAAAACGGTAAAGAAAAATCCCGGAAAGCAGCCGGTTGCCTTTAAAACTGAGCAACTTTCATTGTTTGATGGTGACGGAGTATCCGTTTGGCAAGTAACACCCGGAACTTATAGTGTTGACGGGCAAAAAAGTAAGAGAAATAACAGAAGCAAGGAATTATCCGAGAAAAAATCTGGGGGTAACGAAGTCCTTTCTCTTTTTCATGACATACAAAGCACTATTCCATCTGATGATGAACCTATAATCTTCGACAGAGAGTCCAAACCTTTTTATAAGGACAACACCATGGTTGTTTTTATTGATCAGGTAGGTCGAATAAAGTGGAATCATCAGGAAGGACGTTATCTTTTTACCAAGTATAAACATTTACCGAAAGACACTGACCGGCTGAAACTATATATAGAACTAAGAGACTGTTATAACGCATTATATAGTTTTGAAGCAGCCCATCAACGTGAAGATCCCGAAAACAGAAATCTGCTTAATTCGCTTTATGACAATTTTCAAAAAAGATTTGGTGATCTTAATTCTGCTGAAAATATTAAATTGATCAAAAGTGATGCTTCGGGAAATGAGATCCCATCTCTGGAACGTGTTATCGGCGGCGTTATTCATAAATCCGACATTTTTGATCATCCGGTAAGCTTCGCACAAAAAGAAATTTCTGTAAGTACGGCGCACGAAGCGCTTTCCGCATCGCTTAATCATTCGGGAGGCGTAGATCTTTCCTTTATGTCGCGAATAAGCAATATACCGGAAGAAGAGCTCAGGGAAAACTTGAAGGGGCAAATCTATTTTAATCCCATTTCGGGAGACTTTGAGGTTTCGCAAAGATTCCTGTCAGGAAATGTCGTTGACAAAGCAAGGAGGCTTCAGGAATACGTAACCAATCATCCAGATGATGATAAAGCAAAATCTAGTCTGGAAGCGCTGCAGGGAGCTCGTCCGGATCTCATACAGTTTGAGCAGCTTGATTTCAATCTTGGGGAGCGCTGGATCGGAGCGGGGATCTATGGAAAATTCGCTTCACACCTGTTTGATACGGAGGTCAATGTTTATTATGCGGAAAGTAGTGACGACTTTTCAGTAAGCGCCGGCTCCAGCAATATCAAGATCACGGAGCGGTATGCGATCAAATCTGAGAGCCGGACTTTTGACGGTGTTAATCTTCTCCGTCATGCTCTTGTCAATACAACTCCCGATATTACAAAAACCGAATATCTGGCCGATGGAACAGAAGTTAAGGTCAGGGATATGGAGGCTATTCAGATGGCTAACGGAAAAATTGATGAGATTCGTCATGCCTTTACCGATTGGCTTTACCAGCAGGATGAGCATTTTAAAAAAGAGCTGACTGGGCGCTATAACGACCTGTTTAATTGTTATGTCAGACCGCATTATGACGGTACACACCAAACTTTTCCCGGACTTGACCGCAAGGCTCTTGGAATCGAAGATCTTTATGACAGCCAGAAAGACGCTGTATGGATGTTAAAAAGTAATGGCGGCGGAATATGTGACCATGAGGTAGGAGCAGGAAAATCCCTTATAATGTGCGTCGCTGCCCGGGAAATGAAAAGACTCGGATTGGTCCATAAGCCAATGATCATTGCGCTCAAGGCCAATGTTCATGAAATTGCCGAGAACTATCGCAAAGCATATCCATTTTCAAAGCTCCTGTATCCCGGCAAGAAAGATTTTACACCGCAAAAGCGGCTTAAGATTTTTGGAGATATTAAAAACAACGATTGGGACTGTATCATTTTAACGCATGATCAGTTCGGAATGATCCCGCAGTCTCCCGAATTGCAGCAGGAGATTCTGCAGGCTGAGCTTGATGCCGTTGAGCAGAATCTTGAAGTATTACGGAACCAGGGAAGAGATGTCTCCCGTGCCATGCTCAAAGGAGTTGAAATAAGGAAAAAGAACCTTTCCGTACGATTAAAGGCTTTAGAACATGATATTGAAAACAGGAAGGATGATGTTGTTGATTTTAAGATGATGGGCATTGACCACGTTTTTGTGGATGAGAGCCATAAGTTTAAAAACCTGATGTTTAACACCAGACATGAACGTGTTGCGGGTTTGGGAAATGTTCAGGGCAGCCAAAAGGCTTTGAATCTGCTTTTTGCTGTGCGGACCATTCAGGAGAAAACCGGTAAGGATCTTGGTGCTACTTTTCTGTCTGGGACAACAATAAGCAATTCCTTAACTGAACTTTATAGCCTTTTTAAATATTTACGACCGACCGCTCTGGAAAGGCAGGGTATTAATTGCTTTGATGCCTGGGCGGCTATTTTTGCAAGAAAGTCGATTGATTATGAATTCTCGGTAGCCAATAACATCGTCCAGAAGGAGAGGTTTCGGCACTTTATCAAAGTGCCTGAACTCGCTCAGTTTTATGCGGAAATAACCGACTACCGAACGGCCGAAGATATAGGCATTGACAGGCCTGTAAAGAATGAGATTCTTTATAATATTCCTCCGACACCTGATCAGGAAATTTTCATTAAAAAACTGATGGATTTTGCTAAGACCGGTGACGCAAAACTATTGGGCAGGGCACCCCTCAGTCCAACAGAAGAAAAAGCCAAAATGCTTATCGCAACGGATTATGCCCGAAAAATGTCCCTTGATATGCGGCTTGTAGCTCCGAGATATGGTGATGATCCCGGTAACAAAGCCTCAGTATGTGCCGCAAATATTGCTAAATACTACAGGCAATATGATGCACAGAAGGGAACACAGTTTGTCTTTTCAGATTTAGGGACTTTCAAGCCTGACCAATGGAATGTTTATAATGAAATCAAGCGTAAGCTTGTACAAGACCATAACATTCCTGCAGAACAGATCCGTTTCATCCAAGAAGCCAAAACCGAAGAGCGGAGAAAGGAAATGATCAAGCAGACCAATGAAGGAACCATTCGGATTCTTTTTGGATCTACCGAGATGCTCGGAACAGGCGTAAATGCCCAGAAAAGAGCCGTTGCTGTGCATCACTTGGATATTCCCTGGAGACCCTCTGACCTTGAGCAACGGGATGGCAGGGCGGTGAGGAAAGGAAATGAGATTGCCAAATTTTTTGCAGGAAATAAGGTGGATGTTTTTATTTATGCAGTCGAAAAATCATTGGATGCCTACAAATTCAATACTTTATCTAATAAGCAGCGTTTCATCAGTCAGCTTAAAAGCAATAGTTTACAGGTTCGCACGCTGGACGAAGGGGGAATGGATGAAAGTTCCGGAATGAATTTTTCAGAGTATGTAGCCCTTTTATCCGGCAATACGGATCTGCTTGAAAAGGCAAAGATTGAAAAGAAGATAGCCGCCCTCGAAAGCGAAAGACAGGCCTTCCTTAGATCTAAATGGAGCTCAGTATCCAAATTGGAATCCACTGACGAGGAGCTTCAGACAAGGACTATGCGGATGGAGCGGATGACTGTTGACTGGAATAATTTTCAGAATCGCATGGAAAAGTATGAAGATGGATATATTAAAAATAAGCTGCATATCAATGGATTGTCAAAACAGGCTGGCTTAAAAGAAATTGGAGCAGCCTTAAATAAGCTTGCAGCAACTTCCAGAACTACGGGGGCGTATGAAGAAATTGGTTCTCTTTATGGTTTTCAGATTCTTGTCAAGACAGAAATAAGGGAACATGAGGATCGCATCGAGCGTGATAACCGTTTCTTCATCTGTGGAGAGGGAAATATTAAATATACCCATAACAATGGTATCATGGCTAGTGATCCTGAACGGGCAAGTCTAAACTTTTTAAATGCCCTGCAAAAGCTTCCCGGTATCATTCAGGATGAACAACATAAAATCGATCAGTTGAAAAAGGATCAGGTCGTTTTGCGGGAAATCGTTAGCGGAGATTGGAACAAAGAAAAGCAATTAGCTACTTTAAAAACTGAGCTTGCATCAGTAGAGCGAAATATTCAGTTTTCATTGGACAAGGAGAAAGAAGATAAATTGGCTGACAGCCAACAAGAGAATGAGGATACTGCTAAAAAGTCAAAATCATTAAAGTTGTAAATCAAAACCCCAAAAAATCTCATTCAGATTTTTGGGGTTGTTGTTTTCACTCATTCTATAATTAGTCATTTCTGATCAGATGGGCCAGCTCAGGATCGTTTTGGATGCGGCTGAGTTCACTTGAAATAATTGTGGCAATATCAAGTTTTATCTGCCTGTAATTGGCGTCAATTTCGCTGTCCATTATATCTTCACCGGATGTCGACAGGAAATTCCTTATTTGAGGAATGGGTTTATAATTTTTGGTTTCCTGATCTACTTTCTCTGTATCTACTACTATTTGCGCGTGGAAGATCTTTTGTTCAATTTTTTCGCCAAAATTATCGGCCACTGCGCCGACAAACATTCCCTGAGAAAGAGTTGAAATTTTAGAAGCCGGAATCAGGCTGTCCAATTGAGTCGATATCGATGTGCTGGTATCATTACGGTTAATCGATATGGATTGCCGCTTTTGAACGATCTTACCGAATCTTTCTGAAAGTGTTTTAGCCGTTTCACCAACCACCTGACCTGAAAAGATATTTCCGACGGTATTTAGGATTACTTTTGCCTCCTTATCACCATAGTCACGTACTAATTGAGAGAAGTCCTGCAATCCTAGACAAACAGCCACCTTATTGCTTCTGGCTGTTGCAATTAGATTATCCAGTCCCCTGAAGTAAATTGTCGGAAGCTCGTCAATAATAACTGAACTTTTTAATTTGCCTTTCTTGTTTATCATTTTTACGATCCTCGAATTATAAAGACCCAATGCTGCCGAGTATATATTCTGCCTGTCGGGGTTGTTGCCTACGCAGAGGATTTTTGGCTCTTTAGGATTGTTGATGTCTAATGAAAAATCATCGCCGGACATAACCCAGTAGAGTTGTGGTGATATCATACGTGAAAGGGGTATTTTGGCAGAGGCAATCTGACCTTGAAGCTGATCCTGCGCTCCGCCTTCCCATGCATCAAAAAATGGACTAAGATAATTTTCAAGCTCCTGATAGCTGGTTAGTATCGTGAATATGTCCGCATACTTTTTGTTTAGCAATTCAATAGCATGTGGAAAGGTACAGTATTTACCATTTTCATAGATTTTTAAGAACCAAATGATTGCTGCCAGTAAGATGATCGGAGATTCCACAAAAAAATCGCCCTGTTTCTGGATCCATGTTTTGTTAAGATTTAGCATTATGGTGTATGATGCTTCATATGCATCAGAGATATCGGTCATGAATTTTGGATTGAGTGGATTACAGCGGTGGCTTTTACGGGGATTATCAAAGTTGATGACATAAAATTTGGGCTTTACTTTGTATTTGTCACTGTGGCGCAGCAGGTGATTGTAGGCAATCAAGGAAAGATCATCGAACTTGAAATCATAGATGTACATGGAGAAGCCTTTTTCGATGTGCTGCTTGATATAATTATTGACAATGGCATAGCTTTTACCACTTCCTGGAGTTCCCAGGACCATGGATGCACGAAATACGTTCACTACCGAAATCCAGCCCTCATTCCATTTTTTATCGTAGTAAAATTTTGTAGGAAGGTTGACCGAAAACTCATTTTCAATAAGCCTGGTTTCCTGCATGAAGCTTTCATTTTCATTATTGAATGGGTCGTCCATCAAGCGGTTCTTCAAAAGTCTGCTCATCCACAGACCGGCTACCATTAAGAGAATAAATCCGGCTGAAGTTATCACCATATAAAGAACGACTGAAACTGCACGTAGGGGAAAGCTTAAAAAGAACAAGATAGTACCCGCAATCAGATAGATGTTAATTTTTTTCCACCTTATTTTTTCATTTTTGACGCCCTTTGTTCCAAGACAGCTTAGAGCCAATAAAATCAGCGCAAACAGTTTGCTGTAGGTAGTATTATTAAAAAGACCAGAGGTTCTCTGGAAATTTTTGAGGATTCGTTCTATGACTTCCAATGTCCATCCCTGGTCGTGGAAAAAAGAATAGCAGAACCAGTAGAAATTCATCAATACCAATAGGATACTTACCGCCCGCATAAATGCCATGATCTTGGCGAGCCCTCTTACATCATCTTCTTGCATAGTAATATTTTTTTCATAGATATTACCTTGCATTTTGCGCTTTTAAGAAGTAGTTTTCTAAGTCATTAACTTTCCTATTGTTTCTTAATTAATTCAGATTAAAAACGTTATTTTAGGTCTGCTTTTTGTGAAAAATAGCGCGACTGCTTTACTTAGCATTAGGAGTGCTAATTGCTAATTTATTTTAAAGTCAGAGAATTATTTGCAACCTGAAATCATGGAAGATACGATTGGATTATTAGAAGAATATTTTGATAAAAAGAAATTTAGGGTAACTTATAAACAGCAGGATTACGACATTGTCCTTCTAAAGAAAGACCTTATCCAAGGCACTTCCGAAATAAATATATTTTTGGATGGAGTTGTTCAAAAGCTTGTCAAAAGAGATAGCAGATGGTCTTTTGATCATGGTAATGATGAAGAACTGGCAAATGATATTTGGAGAGTGATATCCTTGCGGTACAGGATTTTTAATTAAACTTAGGTTTAGAAGTCGCATATTCAACTTCTCAATTTGATGAAGTTGGGTAAACTGTAGTAGTCCTGTTTATAACAGGATGGTTAACAGAAGAAATATTGAAATATTTGGTGGAAGATCTAGAGAGAATTGCAAATATTTTTTAAGTAAATAAGAACTTAACAATCATAAAGGTGAAGTAAGATCATGTTCACCAGTTGTAAAATATGTTTTCGATGAAAATAGATAGATACTGAAACTTGAGAGCCATCTATGAGTGATAGCTTCTCTAATTTATTTTACTTTTATGCTTGCTTTAACGGCGAACGCCAAAATTTATACTATTGCAAATCAATAGATATCCAGTTTATTTTTATTCATTTCTAATCTGTCAATGCCGGATAATCAGTATATCCTTTAGGACCTGGGGTATAAAAGGTTTCTTTATCTGCTTCTGCCAAAGGTGCGTTTTTAGAAAATCGGGCTGGTAGGTCTGGATTAGAAATAAAAAGTTTTCCAAATGATACGAGGTCTGCATTTCCATCATTTATTATCTTATTTCCTTGTTCTAATGTAAAACCATTATTAATGATCAATGTACCTTTATAAATCTTACGGTATCGTTCCGCGATATTTGTTTCTGCGAATTTATTCTGGCTAACATCAGTTATGGGTTGAAGTAAATGGATATATGCAAGCGGATAATTATTTAAACGTTCTACAATGTAATCGAATGTCGGTATAGATTCTGAATCCAATTCAATACCAGCTAAACCATGAAGTGATGGATTTAGACGGATACCTACTTTATTGAGGTCTACACCTGCTTCCTGCATCGCATCCAGAACATCGAAAAGAAAACGTGCCCGGTTTTCGATAGATCCTCCATATAAATCAGTTCTTATATTGGAACTTTTACTGAAGAACTGATGGAACAAATAACCATTGGCAGCGTGAAGCTCGATCCCATCGAACCCTGCCAGGAAGGCATTTTTTGCGGCCTGGACAAATTCAGATATGGTTTTTCGGATATGCTCCACTGTCATAGCTGTCGGTGTAGCGGTGTCCAAAAATCCGCTTGGGGTAAACACTTTATCATGTGCATTCAACGCCGACGGAGCAACAGGCTGATTGCCATCTAATATATCAGGATGTGACATACGGCCTACGTGCCACAACTGGGCAAAAAACAAATTGCCATATGGACGTACTGCATCAGTTACTTTTTTCCATCCTTCTATCTGCTCTTGTGTATAAATGCCTGGTACATTAATATATCCTGCTGCTTCCTTACTCACCCACGTGCCTTCGGAAATTAGGAGACCCGCTGTTGCCCGTTGTTTGTAATATTCCGCCATCAGATCATTAGGAACATTTCCTTCGTTATCAGCTCGCGCACGGGTCATAGGCGCCAGAACAACTCTATTTTTTAGGATTAAATTTTCTGTTTTAAAATCATTTAAGAGTGTTTGTTTCGACATTATTGATTAATTTTTTTTAAATTATAATTTCTTTGAACTATAGAATCAGGTGATATTTAAAAGCTTTTAAAACTTGTTCACAGACAGTAGCTTACTACCATGAACAAGTTTGTTAATTATTTAACTGTGGCGGATGCGATCAAAGCATCTCTGTTTTCAGCTAGAAACTCTTCAACAGTTTTTGCAGGTCTGCCAAGAATATATGGAATATCATTTTGAACCATCGACATGTATGACATTCGTCCATCCAGCATTTGCTTAACAAATTCTATATTGGCGCTTGCGTACCATTTATCGGCACCGCCTGCAATCCAGTCTTCGATCAGTTCCTTGAATTCTTCAAGTCCCTTTTCTTCACATTTGATTTCAAGCCCTGTCACTTTACTCATCAGCTGTGCTATCTCCTGACCATTATGACTTTCCACACTCAGCCAATAATCTTTACCTGCATGGCGATCAGGACCATCTACAAGAACCTGTGCGGCCACTGCAGCAATATCACTTGCAGCAATATATCCAACCCTGCGGTCTTTCCAATAGGTGGTATAAGTCAAGTTTTTCGGAAGATAAGCGCCTGTTAAGGCTTCCATAAACATATTAGGATGAAGATGGGTCCAGGCAATACCGCTCGCTTCAATATATTTTTCAATCATCTGATGCCAGGCAAAATGAGCATCCGTAGTATCCCATTCGGCAAAAACACCTACGTGTACAATATGACCCACGCCAGCTTTTTTAGCAGCGTCCACCAAAGTTTTACTTTGCGTAAGCATACCAACGGTGTAACCTGTGAGTAAAAAAACCCGGTCTACCCCTGCGAGTGCCAAAGCAAACGTAGTGGGATCATCCAAATCAAGAAATCTGCAATCTTTGCCTTCGCTACGCAGCCTGTCTACTTCTGCCTTTTTTCTGGAAGTTATCCGTATGTTGACGGATTTTTCCTCAAGTTCTTTAACTACCTGCTTCCCGATTGTTCCGCTGGCTCCCAAAACCAGAATCGTGGGATTTTGACTATTATTCATTTGAGCTGTATTTAAGTTAATCTGTGATAGCTGACAAAACTAAGGGTCTAGCTTAATCATTTGTAGTAACGATGCTGACTGGAATATTATTTTTAGTAGCATTTGAGTATGGGCAAACCTGATGCGCACGCTCAGTAAGACGATTTGCTTCTTCAATAGAAACATTCGAAATATTAACGGCAAGCTCCACAGCCAATCCAAAAGCTCCACCATCTAAAGGGCCGATCGAGACTTTTGCCGTAACTGTGGTTTCTCCTGTTTCTACTTTTTCCAGACGAATGGTGTGGTTAAGCGCACTGTCAAAACATGCTGCATAACCAGCTGCGAACAGCTGCTCCGGATTTGTGTACTCATCGTTAGCACCGCCCATTGCTTTTGGTGCTCTCACCTGTAGATCTAGAACTCCGTTATCACTTACTACCTGTCCATTTCTTCCACCAGTTGCGGTGACTTGTGCTGTATACAAAATTTTCATTATTACGTATTTTAATTATTGATTTAATTCTTTCCTTTCTGTTGCAAACGGTTACCTGCTAAAATTTCTTCGTAAGTCGGCCAAGAATCTTTACTTCTCAAACCGTCCATGATAGAATCTCTGATAGCTGGCGCTTTTCCTTTTTCAGCGCTTTCCAATGCTTTTTTTAATTCTGCTTCTTCGAGTTCAGTACAATAAGCCGGAGTTCCCGGTTGTTGTCTCCAAGATTCAGCCAATGTGCCACCATCAACGGTGTCAAAACCTGTAATATCAACTATCTGTGCAACAATCTTCTTATGTTCCTCGTTATCGCCCGCTACAGAAATGGCTATTCTCCCTTCCGTACCGGCTGCTGTGCCCTTATGTTTTAATGTTCCTTCCAGAATATTGTTGAATACTTTAACAAGCGGTCGGTCTAATATGCCTGAAATATATTCGCTTTCCGTGATTTCCTCCAACTCTGCGATGTCGCCATCTCTGAACGGATAATAATTTGAGGTATCCATCACCACCACATCCTGAGGCACTTCTTTTAGTAAGTCCTTTGGCAGATCTTTATACGCATTGAAAGGCATAGAAAAGATGATGGCATCAACATCTTTTACCACATCCTGTAAGGTCGCAGCATTGGCGCCCAAATCGGCCGCAATTTTTTCCAATTCAGGCATTGCCCGTGTATTGGTCACTTTCACACTGTGTCCTGCTTTAGATAATTTCTTTGCCAAAAGACTTCCTATGGCTCCAGTTCCAACAATTCCTATTTTCATATTCTTAAATTTTATAATTAATAATTTTCTGTTTTAAACCCGTGGGTCAATTCCATATTGTTCAGGGGCACCGATATGTTCCCTTAATGTTGTGCCTTCATAGTCTTCGTGAAAAAGTCCGCGCTGCTGTAAAATCGGAACTACTTCATCTACAAAAGCATCAATTCCATCATCCAGTATATCGGGCGAGATCCAAAAGCCATCGCAGGCTCCGGCCTCAAACCAAGCCTGCATATGGTCTGCAGCCTCAATACCCGGTCCCACGATCGAGGGGTGATAATCAATAATTCCATGTGCAATAATGTCCTTCAGACTCCAGCCTTCCTTTGCAATTTTAAGGGCGTTGGCAGACCGGGGATCATAAGGCGATGGACGCGCCGCCTCCAATTGCGCCTGCGAAAGAGGTTCGTTTAAATCGTTACCATCCAGTCTGATACCAAGCATCTGCTGAAGATAAGCTACGCGCTGTGGGAGAAGGTGTCCCATGAGCTGCAACCTTCGGTCTAGCGCTGTGCGACGGTCTTTAACAATGGTGGTCATCATTCCTGCGATAAACTTGATCTCATCAGGATCACGTCCATACTTTTTTGCTGATTCACGAAATGCGTTGCGCTGCTGTATGCTGTCTTCAATTGTGAACGCAGCGCCGATCACTACATTGGCAAACCTTCCTGCGAACTCATGGGCATTGGGACTTCCACCCGCATGAAAGACAATTGGCTGTCCTTGTTCAGATGGCGGAATGTATAGTGTTCCTCTGGCATTAACATAATTGCCTTTTAGACTGACTGTAGCAATTTCCTGGTGCTTTGCAAAGCGACCGCTTTTCTGATCGTGTACCCAGGCATCTTTTCCCCAGCTTCCCCAAAATGCCTGAACCAATTGAACCACTTCGTGAGCTCGGCCATAACGGTCTCTGCTGGATGGAATGGTCTGTCCGTAGATCGCTGCCACATCATTACTGGTGGAAGTAATGGCATTCCAGCCCGCTCTGCCGTGACTCATAATATCGAGTGCCTTAAACTGTTTCGCCAAGGTATATGGCGCATTGAAAGTAGTCGAACCTGTAGCAACCAAGCCAATACGTTTGGTTTCCCTTGCAACGGCAGCCAAGGTCATCATTACATCGAGATTAAAGTTGGGTGCTTCGGTTTCGAGAAGAGAAGAATCATCAGTAAAAGGACCATCCGGCAGGAATATAAACTGAAACTTACCTCTTTCAGCGGCCTGTGCTTGTCTCACGCGGGCATCATAACTGGTGTAGCTCTTCGGATCAACACCTGGTGTGCGCCATGCGCCCGGCTGAAAGCCATAACCATTGCCGGAAGTCAGGCCGATGATCATTTTTCTATTCTTGCTATTTTCCATTCAACCTCTATGTATTATTGATGAAAAGTGATATTGCTGGTAATGGGCTCTCGTCCCAGCTTAAATGAGTTGCCTGGTGAATTGGGATCTGCGTAGCCAAATGAAATTCCAAAAAGCATTTTAAACTCTTCTGGAACATTCAGAATTTCCCTGATGGTTCCTGCGAAAAAGCCGAGTGATGTCTGCGGGATGCCTGCAAGACCATGAGCGGTAAGGGATAATAGAAAGGTTTGTCCGTACATTCCTATATCACCTCCCACACGTACATTATCACCAAATGAGGGCATAAATGGTATTGCAACATGTGGCGCATTGAAAAAGGTATAGTTCCTGTCTGAAATTTCTTTTCGTCCCTCTTTATCTTCACGTTTGATATCAAACGCTTCATACATGGTCTGACCAAGATTAAAATACCGCTCTTTGTATTGCCCATGATAATCATCTACGTCAAAAGTAAAATCAGGAGAAAATCTTCCTGCTTTGTTTTCTCGTACCAAAGCTTCTGACAATTCTCTTAACTTATTTCCTGAAATGATGTGCGTTTCCCAGGGCTGAGTATTGCAGTTTGATGGTGCCAGCTTGGCATCATCCAGTACGGAAGTAATTATATCTTCTGTCACCGGGGTATCTAAAAATCCCCGACATGACTTTCTTGATCTTAATACCTCTTTAAATGTCAAATTGCTATGCTGAATGTCTTCTGTCATATTTCTATCCATAATCCAAGATGTTTTTTTTAATCCTAATACAAAGTTCCGACAAAATTGCTTTACTTTGTATAGTTCTTTCCTCAAGGAAAGTGAATTTTTTATTAAACTGATATTATGGCAGTAAAACGAGGTTACAACAATTGCATTGATACGATAAAACCTGTACGTGATTTTTTAGATGTCATGAGCGGGAAGTGGAAGTTTCCTATATTAGTATCTATAGGGGTAGGGAATGACAGGTTTACTGATATTCAGGATAGCATTCCAGGGATTACTCCTAAGGTTTTGGCGAAAGAATTAAAGGAATTGGAACAGCATCAACTAATAAAAAGAACAGTCGTAGGCGATTATCCGGTAAAGATCATTTACAGCCGTGAGCCTTACGCAGATACACTAACGCCCTTAATATATGCTATGAAAGATTGGGGTATGAACCACCGAGAAAAGGTTTTTGGCGAGCGTAAAAAAAATAACGAAAGCGACATTGCCAGCAATGTATAGCAGTAGTTTCTTTATGTGTTATTCAAGATAAGTTCCTAAAATTTAAAATAATTTGTTAATCAAGCTGGCTCTTTGTAGATTTGCCATTTTACAGGATTTCTTTGCCATAATTAAGAAAGAACGATTGAGATAAAAGGTAAAGGTGGAAAACCTCTCATGTAAAAGAATTGACTCATCTGAAGAGTTTAGTTTCTGTTTCTTCTTTTCTTCTTTTTCTTCTTCATTTCAAATTCAAATGCCTGTTCTTCTGGATCTTCAACCAAATTATCCAGTAATATAGAATCCAGTAGCCCCCAGCCAACAAAGAATGAAGGGGAATCCAGCATAAAGTCGAAAAAAGGATGTACATCTTCCTTTAATGACGTTGCTCTAGCCGAGTGGTCTGAAGAGGCTGCTAAAGTGGGCTGTTTTTTTTCTGTTGTTTGATTCTGCGTAAAACGCTCATGGAATACGTTTGCTGAATACTGCTTTCCTAAATGGGAACCATTATAAACATTCCTGGTATTATGGTCAATAAAAGTAATTCCATATAGCCTTCCTTGCTCGTTTCTCCTTATTACGGTGTTAATTCCCAATTCAATCAGATACTTTTTAAAATCTTGCTCGCTTACTGTATTTTTCAATGCGAGATCAATTAGTTTCCTTGTCAGCTGCCTAGTTTCATGACTGATCTTTTTGCTGTTTTCAAAATTTACCCGGAGGGCAGATAGTCCTGCCTGTTTTCCAAATAGCGAAGATTTAAAAGGATTACTTGTTTTGTTCCCATTCTTATCTAAAGCAAAGTAAACCACGCCTTCTTTTAGCTCACCATTGTATTCATTTTTGACTTGTTCAGCGGTAATATTGAATAAGGATAAAAGTGCGTTGTATCCACCAAGGCTTTGGAAATTATAGTATTTGGGCAGGTATCTTACTACGCTTGCTATTTGAGTTTTAATATTTCTCTGAGTGTAAACGACAGGATGTAAGATGCTCTCCTTACTGACTTTTTTCTCATCAGCAGGGATTAGGCTGTATTTTTTCTCCAATTCCCTACAGATTTCCATGGATCTCTTTTTTTCGAATGAATCGGAAATTTTGTTTCCCTCATGATCAATCACTGTGGAAACAATATGGATATGTGTCCTGTCAATGTCATTGTGTTTAAAAACAACATAGGGCTGATTTCCATATCCAAGCTTTGTCATATATTCATCCGCAATCTTTATATAATCTTCATCTGTAACGATGTCTTTGGGATCTGGGTTGATGGAAATATGTAAAGCGGTTTTTTCGGTCTTTTTGTTCAATGCGAAAAAAGGCAGGAATGAGGACAATAATTGACCGGTGGTATATTCTCCGGAGGGTGTTTGCAACATCTGGTGCATCTGAAGTATTTCAGCATTCCCTGCAAGAACCTTGGAATGGTTATATATCAAAACCCCATAAATTTTTGTTCCATGTCCGATTTTTGCGATCATAGCTCATCTTTTTTGATCAGGTAATCTGCTTCAAACTTTTTGCTTAGGATCAATATTTCTTTACAGATGTATGCAAGTTCTAGGGTCTGTTTCTCCAATTTTGCGAGGTACGCGATCGTTTTTTTATCACTGAAATTAGTATGAAGGATTTTTACAACCTGGTTGTAATTGACTCCGATGGCACGGAACTGTCCGTAAAATTCTGAAAGTTTTGTGCAATATTCCATGGCGCCCTTATCCATGATGACCGAATTTATTCTTCTTTCAAAAAGAACTGCAACTACAAATTTTGCTTTTGTAGATAACCCTGACTTTTCAAATAAGGTCAGAAACCTCTGGTTTTCTTCATCGGTTAAGCGAAAAACATAGCGATGCGTGGCTTTATTTAACTTAGGATTTCGTCCTCCTTTAGCATGAGATGTCATATTATTTTTTTAATAAGCTATAAAGCAGACCTATAATTCACTAGTAAATAGCTTATCCTGTCCTATATTTTCCTAGACAATCCTAAACTCTTTAAAAGATATATAAAGGTATATCCGACTTTGGAGGATTACCCGGCTCTCTGCAGGAGCAAGTTGTTTTGGGGCACAAAACAGGTTTTGAGTGCCTCAAAACACAACTTGCTCCGTTCTTGGGAACGGAAATGTTAGTGACAGAGATAATAGGGAAGTTTAATAAAAGAATTAGGCAAATGCCGGAAAAAGTAGGACCGAAGGTACGCATACTGTGAAAACGCTGGTAAAGCTTGGTTCCTTTATATCAAAGTAAGCTCATTGGTAAAAATACCTGCTGCCTGTCTTGACAGAAATAAAAATGCAAGGTTTTAAAAGTATAAAAATATAAAAGCATAAAACTGTAAAAGCATAAAAGCAACATACCAGTAAAACATAAAGTAGTATAGGAAGCAAATTGGGAAATAGGTCGTAATACTGTTTTACCGTTGAGCAAAATTTCTACAAGGGCGTAAGTAAAGTAGGATGTAAACTTTTAAGCAAAGAAGGGCAGGCAAAAAGTAAGTGAATAGGGAATTTCGCTAATGAGTAGGACATGTAGAAAGAAAAACAAACATAAAATTTTAAAACATGGAAAAAGGGAAAAAATCTTTAAAGATCAGCATGTACACCCAGAAAGGTGGAGTCGGCAAATCAACAATTACAACACTTCTTGCCAGCGTGCTCCATTATCGGCTGGGATATAATATTCTGGTAATGGACTGTGACTTTCCACAGCACAGCCTGAGCAATATGAGAGATAGGGACCTGAAATCGGTGATGGAAAGTGATTATCATAAAAGGGCTGCCATGAAGCAATTTCAGACGATCAATAAAAAAGCCTATTCGGTTATAAAGTGTAAAGCCGATACTGCACTGGATCTTGCATATGATTACATGGAGCGTAATGCTGTTGAACCTGATGTCATATTCTTTGACCTGCCGGGAACCGCCAATACACAAGGCGTACTGAGTGCATTAAAGGCAATGGACTATATCTTTTCACCCATTACTGCGGATCGTCTTGTTGTGGAAAGTACGCTTGCATTTTGCGAAGCCTTTTTAGCAATGCCGGCCTCGGCAGCAAAGCAGCAGGATTTATGGTTATTCTGGAATCAGGTCGACGGAAGGGAAAAAACGGGACTCTATGATGCGTACAACAGGGTTATTCACCAATTGGGACTTTCGGTTATGAAAAGCAGTGTCGGTGATAGCAAGAGATTTCGTAAAGAGACCGATGATACCAACAATTATGTTTTCCGTTCAAGCCTACTTCCGGCAGAACCCCAATTGCTAAAAGCGACGCGGATGGATTTATTCCTAAAAGAATTTTTAAAGATTATAACTATCTGATATGGCAAAAGGACGTAGAGATTTTGAAAAACCGGTTGTTGATGAACAGTACCTGATGAACATTATGAGCGGGGATGAACCATTACCTGCAATGAACGTTGCCCATTCAGAATTGCCAAAAGAGGTGAAGCCTGTGGAGCGCCCAAAATCAAAGAGTACCAAAAAGCTCGATTATCAGGAGACATTTCTTGTAAACCGTTTTCCTTCAGGAAGAAATGGTAAAGTTGTCTACATAAGAGAGGAATACCATGAACGGTTGCTTCGGATTGTGCAACTGACCAGGGGGGATAAGGTTACGCTTTATTCTTATATCGATAATATTCTTGAGCAACATTTTCAGGAGTATGGTGAGGATATTACCGCCTATTTTAATGAAAAATTTAAACCCATTTTATAGTTGGTCATGGAAGGAATTATAGAAGTCGTCATATTGATCTGCCTTATTCTGATTATCATTTTGTTAGCAGTCGATAAAGTTAAAATTGTCAGAAGGGCAAAACCCACTGATTCTGAAAACAGGTCTCAGATCACCCCTGACATTATGGGACAGGTCTCTGCAGATTTCAAAGAAAACTCTTTTGCGGATAGGGCTAGCAGTACTACCATTTTTGAAAAAATGATTGCTAGGGATACTTTAATCAAGGAAAAGGATATTGGAACTGATCCTCCCGAAAATATTGATCTCATTATTGATTTAGATGAAGAATCAGAAGAAGATTTTGATCATGTACCGGACGACGACCGTTTTAGTCAGGGAGTTTCATTAGAGGAGCTGAGTAAAGTAGGTCAGCTTCTTCAAAATAGTAACCTTGATGAGCTGCAGGAAAAAGAAACTGTAGAAATTATTCAGAAAATGCAAGGGACGGAAATGTTTGACAGTATGCAGGCTTCGATTGAAGGTGCTTCACAAAGAATAGCGAAGCTGTTGGATAAGTCGCTAGCCAATGACAATGATTACCGCAATACTTCGCACAGTAAAGACATTGACAATTTTGATATAGGAAATTTTATCTGATATAGTTAGTAATTAGGACAGTTCAGGAAAAATAAGGAAGCCTTGCTCTTAAATTAGTTCGCCAGGATATTTTCAAAAGCAACTTAGCTCACTGATCATATAAAACAGAAGAGTTATGGAAAAAAAACTACCGATCTATACAGATCCAGCTTACGGAATCGAGTTTATCGTCGATGTGGAGAAATTCGAATTTCGAGAAATGGCCAATCCCGAAAACCGTTACACATTAGAAGATATTATCGATCTGGGGGAAGAAGGATACCGCTTTGATCATTTCGACAAAACGAGTAGACAGGATTTAACTATAACTCCTCCACAGTTTGTAACGCTTGCCCCTAGGGAGATGGCAGAAAAGTATAATAAGGCTGTTGAGGAAATTCTATTGCTGACCGATTTTGAGCTTATGGTCGATCAGCAGGCACTGACAAGAAGAATTAACCGTGGTGAACTTCCAACAGTTGAAATTGGTGGCCACATCTTTTATGCAGATGCACGAATAGATCTTTTAAGGCCTAAAGATGTTCTATCAACAATGGGTATCCGTTTTGATGATCTGGAGGATTGGTATGTTGAGGATAGAAATGTCTATGCCTTTCCGTATGATCCCAAAAATTTTGAGATAGGAGATCGCGAATGGGATAAAATACTGGACTACCCCATAGATTTAATTTTTGTTGAAATTCCTTACGTAAGAACCCTTGATCCGGTGGGATGGAACCGAAGAAATGGATGGGAGGAAATGGAAGGTTTAAAAGAAACGGGGCTGCGTCTTGACTTTAAGGCTGAGTTGGTGCCGTGGAATAAATCTGGAATTGATGAAATTATTGCGGAAAATAGAATTAAACAGCCGATCAGGGAAGCAGTTAAAGAAAATAAAAGGAAAGAAAGTAAAAAGGGACGAAAAATGTAGCCCAGGGAAGTGTAGCCGCCAGACTTGAAAGTCTGGCGGTTTTTTATGGCTTTTTCCGAACTCCGATTAGGACAATAACGGCAAACTTAGTACGTCTGATACCAGCTGACCCCCAATCCGATACTATCTGCAACACCTTTGTTTCCAAGCCCGCACAGGCGGGTATTACAAACTAAAATGTAATGAAACATGAAAAAATCAAGACAAAAAATTTTGCTGGCGTTCCTGTTTATTTCGCTCGTCAGTAATGGGGCTTTTGCACAGGGAAATGGCGCTGCGGGTATTCAGGAAGCGACACAGATGGTTACCTCTTATTTTGATCCGGCTACGAAACTCATTTACGCGATCGGAGCTGTAGTCGGTCTCATTGGTGGGGTGAAGGTGTATAACAAATTCAGTTCAGGTGATCCCGATACTTCAAAGACTGCGGCATCATGGTTTGGTGCCTGTATTTTCCTGATCGTTGCGGCAACGATTTTAAGATCCTTCTTCCTGTAGGAAGAGATTATCCTTCAAAGATTCTATCAACAATTTTTAAATCAATAAAAATGAAACAATATAGCATCAATAAAGGAATAGGAAGGACGGTCGAGTTCAAAGGGCTGAAAGCACAGTATCTGTTCATTTTTGCAGGCGGCTTGCTGACCGTATTAATTCTGCTGATGATCCTTTACATGGCCGGAACCAATATGTATGTCTGCCTATCATTTGGCATCGGCGCCGCTTCACTGATCATCTGGAAAACCTTTTCCCTGAATAGCAGGTACGGCGAATACGGATTGATGAAGCTTGGTGCCAAACGGAAACATCCGCAGTATATCAGCTGCCGTAAGCCTGTACAGGAATTATTGCGTGTAAAATCAAAATCCAGAGATCATGAGAAACAGCAGTAGAACAACGACGCTGGAAAGCAGATTTCCGCTGCTGGCAGTGGAAAATAACTGTATCATTTCCAAGGAAGGCGATATCACCTTATGTTTTCTGGTTTTGCTTCCCGAGCTTTTTACCGTAGGAGCGGATGTTTATGAAGCCATCCATTCATCCTGGAATAAGGCGGTTAAAACGTTGCCGGATTTCAGTATTGTCCATAAACAGGACTGGTATCTGAAGGAAAGTTATAGTCCTGATCTGGAAAAGGAGGAGCACAGTTTTCTTTCAAGATCCTACCAGCAGCACTTTAATGAGCGTCCATTTTTAAATCATTACTGTTATCTGTTCCTGACAAAAACAACCAGGGAAAGAATGCGGATGCAGAGCAATTTCAGTAGTCTGTGCAAAGGCAATCTCATTCCTAAGGAAATCAAGGATAAAGAGGGTATGCGTCATTTTGTAGAGGCAGTATCACAGTTCCAGCGGATCATCAATGACAGTGGTTATGTGAAAATGCATCAGCTTAATGAAGATGCTATTTTAGGAGGAGAACACGATAGTGGTATTTTAGCGCAGTATTTTAGTCTGGACCGAAGGAATAATGTGCCGCTGCAGGATATGGCTTTGGGAGCAGAAGAACTTCGGATCGGAAATAAAAGGATGGTGCTTCACACGCTTTCAGATACCGATGACCTTCCCGTGACTGTCTCAGAATCCAAACGCTATGACCGTTTATCGACTGACCGGAGTGACTGTATGCTATCATTCTCCGCACCGGTAGGCCTGATGCTCAGCTGTGACCACATCTACAACCAGTATCTTTTTATAGATAACAGTACCGAGAATCTAAAGAAGTTTGAAAAGTCAGCCCGGAATATGCATTCCCTTGCGCGTTACAGCAGGGCTAACCAGATCAACAAGGAATGGATTGAGCGTTATCTCAACGAAGCCCATTCCCACGGTTCGCCGTCCATCCGTGCGCACTTCAATGTTTTTGCATGGTCGGAGGATCGCGAAGAGCTCAAGCAGCTTAAGAATGACGTTGGTAGTTCACTTGCGCTAATGGAATGTAAACCGAGGCATAATACCATTGATGCGGCAACGCTGTTCTGGGCAGGAATTCCGGGTAATGCAGGCGACTTTCCTGCAGAAGAAAGTTATTACACTTTTATTGAACCTGCACTTTGCTTCTTTACCGAGGAAACCAATTACCAGAATTCACTTTCACCATTTGGTATCAAGCTGGCTGACCGTCTTACCGGTAAACCGATCCATGTGGATATCTCTGACCTTCCGATGAAGAAAGGGATCATCACCAATAGGAACAAATTTATTTTGGGACCCAGTGGAAGCGGCAAGTCATTTTTTACCAATCATATGGTCAGGCAGTATTACGAACAGGGTACCCATGTGCTTCTGGTGGATACCGGAAACAGTTACCAGGGATTGTGTGAGCTGATCAGAGGCAAGACCAAAGGAGAGGATGGGGTTTATTTCACCTATACGGAAGACAACCCGATTGCTTTCAATCCTTTTTACACTGACGACGGAATTTTTGATATCGAAAAGAAGGAAAGTATCAAAACTCTTATTCTCACTTTGTGGAAGCGTGATGATGAGGCTCCCAAAAGGAGCGAGGAGGTGGCACTGTCCAATGCGGTCTCGGGATACATTGAGCGCATAAAAAGCAGTAATGAATATCCCTGTTTCAACGGGTTCTACGACTATGTAAAAGGGGACTACAAAAAGATCATTGAACAGAAAGAGGTCCGTGAAAAGGATTTTGATCTGGCGAATTTCCTGAATGTGCTGGAGCCCTATTACCGTGGCGGAGAATATGATTATCTCTTAAACTCCGAAAAACAGATGGATCTTTTGACCAAACGGTTTATCGTTTTTGAAATCGATGCCATCAAGGATCATAAGGTGCTCTTTCCGGTTGTGACCATCATCATTATGGAGACTTTTATCAACAAGATGCGTAGGCTGAAAGGGATCCGAAAGATGATTTTAATTGAAGAAGCCTGGAAAGCCATTGCCAAAGAAGGGATGGCTGAATATCTGAAATACCTGTTTAAAACGGTAAGAAAGTTCTTTGGTGAGGCGGTAGTTGTTACCCAGGAAGTGGATGACATTATCCATTCGCCGATCGTCAGGGAAAGCATCATCAACAATTCAGACTGCAAGATTCTTCTTGACCAGCGCAAGTATGCCAATAAGTTTGATGAGATCCAGAACATGCTGGGGCTAACGGAACGCGAAAAGTCTCAAATTCTATCCATCAATCAGGATAATGACCCATCAAGGCTTTACAAAGAGGTCTGGATCGGACTTGGCGGAACGCACTCGGCCGTTTACGCTACTGAGGTAAGCACTCAGGAATATCTGGCCTACACCACAGAGGAATCCGAGAAAATGGAGGTTATGAACCTTGCCCATGAGATGGGCGGTGATGTGGAAGGTGCTATTAAGAAAATATCCCTGAAAAGAATCAAGGGGCTTGAATCCAAAGACAATTAATCAATCAATAACAATCAAAAAAATTACGCAATGAAAAATCTAATTCTAACTGTGATGATGGTTATCACATTCACCATTTCACAAAAAGCCAATGCACAATGGGTGGTAACGGATCCCGGAAACCTGATTTCCGGTGTGCTCAACAGTGCCAATGAGATCGTACAGACCTCCGGTACCGTTTCCAATGTGGTCAAGAACTTCAATGAAGTTAAAAAAGTCTATGAGCAGGGTAAGGAATATTATGACAAACTGAAAGAGGTGAACAATCTGGTCAAAGATGCGCGAAAAGTTCAGCAGACGGTGCTCCTTGTAGGCGATGTGAGCAGTATGTATGTCAATAATTTCGGCAAAATGCTCAATGATAAGAATTTTTCTGCCGATGAGCTTATGGCAATCGGGAACGGATATTCGGCATTGCTCAATGAGAGTACGGCATTGTTAAAGGAACTCAAGGAAATTGTCACATCAAGTACTCTTTCGCTCAATGACAAGGAACGTATGGAAATCATTGACAGGGTATACAAGGAAGTCAAAGAGTATCACAGCCTGGTAAGATATTATACCGGTAAGAACATATCCGTGAGTATCCTTCGAGCTAAAAAGCAGAACAATACAAAAAGGGTGATGGAACTGTATGGGACTTCAGGACAAAAATACTGGTAAACTTAGCTGCTATGGAATTTAATAATCTACATGAGCTCCTACGAGGGCTCTATGATGAAATGCTGCCGCTGTCGGCAACGATGGCTACAGTAGCAAAAGGGGTAGCGGGTCTGGGAGCGCTCTTTTATGTTGCCCTCAAGGTATGGCAGGCACTGAGCCGCGCAGAACCGATTGATGTTTTTCCGCTGTTAAGACCATTTGCGATTGGACTTTGCATCATGTTTTTTCCGACCATCGTACTTGGAACGATCAACGGTGTTTTAAGTCCGGTGGTAAAAGGAACACACGGAATGCTGGACAGCCAGATCCTTGATCTTAATAAATTACAGCAGCAGAAAGATCTGCTCGAAAAGGAAGCCATGCTCCGAAATCCGGAAACAGCCTATCTGGTGAACAATGAAGAATTTGACAAGAAGCTCGATGACCTGGGATGGTCACCGAATGATCTGGTTACGATGGCAGGCATGTATATGGATCGCTCTGCTTACAATATGGAACAGGCTACAAAAAGATGGTTCAGGGAGCTTTTAGAAATTTTATTTCAGGCTGCCGCTTTAGTGATCGATACAATAAGAACCTTCTTTCTGATCGTTCTATCCATTCTTGGCCCCATCGCATTTGCGATATCTGTCTGGGATGGTTTTCAGAGTACACTCACCCAGTGGCTAACGCGATATATCAGTGTTTATTTATGGTTACCTGTCGCGGATATGTTCAGTGCGATGTTGGCCAAAATACAGTCATTGATCCTAGAGCGGGATATCGAAATGCTGAATGACCCCACCTTTATTCCGGATACCAGCAATACGGTCTACGTCATTTTTATGATTATCGGTATCGTAGGATACTTCACGATCCCTACAGTTACCGGTTGGATCATTCAGGCCGGAGGTGCAGGTAACTTTACGAGAAATGTGAGTCAGACGGCTATGCGAAGTGGAAATGTGGCGGCAGCAGGAGCAGGAGCCGTAGCGGGTGGTATTTCCGGTGAACTGTTGCAGAACAAAGGTGGAGAACAAAAAAACTAGTGAGCCATGGAATTCAAGACACTTAGAAATATAGAAAACAGCTTTAAGCAGATCAGATTGTATGCCATAGTATTCGCATTCTTATGTGCAGGGGTGACTGTTTTTGCCATTTGGAAATCTTATGCATTTGCCAAAGAGCAACGTGAGAAGATCTATGTATTGGATCAGGGAAAATCACTGATGCTGGCACTTTCTCAGGATGCCTCCATTAACAGACCGGTTGAAGCCAGGGAGCATGTACGAAGGTTCCATGAACTGTTTTTCACGCTGGCACCTGACAAAGCTGCCATTGAAAGCAATATGAAGAGAGCCTTTGATCTTGCTGACAAAAGTGCCTTTGATTATTACCGGGATCTTTCTGAAAAGGGATACTACAATAGGATTATTTCAGGGAATGTCCAGCAGAGAGTTGAGGTTGACAGTGTGGTCTGCAACTTTAATACCTATCCGTACACCGTAACATCCTATGCCAAGCAGTTTATCATCCGGTCAAGCAACCTTACCCGCAGGAGCCTTGTGACTTCATGCAACCTTTTGAACAGTGTCCGTTCGGACAGTAATCCACAGGGGTTTCAGATCCTGAAGTTTGCAGTGATCTCCAATAAAGATGAAGAAGTTATCGAGAGGTAATAACAGCCAAACATTCACTTACAATAAGACAGAACGTATGAAAAATTTTAGAAAAAAAATAGAAGAAACATTAGAAAAGCTCGATTTG
The DNA here is from genome assembly GCF_900129245.1 of Chryseobacterium arachidis. Classification (GTDB taxonomy): domain Bacteria; phylum Bacteroidota; class Bacteroidia; order Flavobacteriales; family Weeksellaceae; genus Chryseobacterium; species Chryseobacterium arachidis. Next base: position 110,122 of record NZ_FQUT01000012.1, on the reverse strand, counting down.
AAATGGCGTGACCTGCCTTTAAAAACTCAGTTCCGGTATGTCATCCTGCTCTTTGGTTTTTATCTGATCGTAGGAATCGGTGTACTGGTTAAGGTATGTTATGATCTCGGGCGTGAAGAGGGCCATATGACCATTGAGCATATCAATTCCTCTGGCGTATTAAAGGATCGGTCTGAGGATAAGGACTCTGTGTTGACTAACTCAAAAAATAGCGAAAATGGAAGAGAAAGAAAATAAGAGAGTGAGCCTGATTGTAGATGATGGCAGTTCTTTAGAAAACAGTGCTGGGGAGGGCTCAAAAGGCGAGAAACTAAAGAAACCTTTAATTTTTGGACTGATGGGGATTGTATTTTTTGCCTGCCTTTATCTGATTTTTAAACCGAAGTCAGAGCAGCAGGAAAATCTGGATGCAGGATTGAAAAATGCAGTACCTGAGGCAACAGATAAGGGTTTGCAGTCTGATAAGCAGAAAGCATATGAAAAGGAAATGATCGAAGAAAGGGAGGAGGCAAAACGAAATGCTCTGATGTCCCTGTCTGACTATTGGAACAGTGGTGCAGACAGCAATTCGGGTGCGAATTCAGGAAATCCCCTCCAAAATCAAAGTTCGGGATTTTCGGGCAACTCAAATTCTTCAGGATATGCGGGCGGCTCCTTGAACAGTTACCAAAATGCACAGCAGACCCTTAGTTCATTTTACAGAGATGACGATAGAGAGAAGCTGCAGTTGCGCAGGCAGGTCGATCAGCTTAAGGAAAGGCTTTCCGACAGAGATGTCCCTGCGACCCCAACGATAAAGGATCAGCTGACTTTAATGGAAAAGTCCTATGAAATGGCCTCTAAATATTTACCGACAGGTTCGGTACCGCAAGGTCTGATGAATGGAACTGCAAAAGCGGAAGTTCCGGTGGATACTGTGGGAACAAAAAAATACAGTGAGATCGTCAAAGTGAAAAAAACAGAAGGCTTAAAGAATGCAAAAAAAAATGTCGTCTCAGCGCTTTACAGGGAGCCTGACGACTCAAGTTTCTTGGCAGGATTGCATGAGGATCGTAATAGGAGTTTTATAACGACCGGTGAAATCAATGCTGGTGAAATTGAAAAGAACAGCATCCGGGCGATCGTGATGGAAACCAAGACGATTACCGGGGAAGGATCTGTCAAGCTGAGGCTTTCTGAAAGCGCGATGATCGCTGGAAAATCTGTTCTAAAGGGAACCGAAATCGTGGCGGAAACAAAATTCCAGGGAAACAGACTGCAGCTCAAAGTATCTTCTGTTGAGGTAAAGGGAAATATAATTCCTGTAGAAATTCTGGTGTATGGGCTTGATGGTCAGCTGGGGCTCGCCATACCACGGTCCGATGAAGTAAGCGCAGCGGCTGAGATAGCTGCCAATATGAGTCAAAGCTCCGGGATGAATATCTCCATGTCCAGATCGGCAGGGCAACAGATTACGGGAGATCTTAGCCGTGGACTGATACAGGGTGTCTCCGGCTTTTTTTCCAAAAAGCTTCGAGCTACCAAAGTAACCCTGAATGCAGGACTTCCGGTTCTGCTATTGACCAAAAAATAATAATAAAACTAAATTTTACAATATGAAATCAATAAAACATATCCTGGCAATGGTACTTTTTGTAGGGTTGTTTTTCAAAACTTTCGGCCAGCAGTCCCTTGAAGCGGGAAGGGTAGAACCCTATAGGCTAGAAGTTACCTACAACAAAACCAGCCACCTTATTTTCCCCGTAGCTATCCGGTACGCTGATCTGGGATCAGATTACCTGATTGCTGCAAAAGCGGAGGACGCGCAGAATGTCCTTCGGGTAAAAGCTGCAGTAAAAGATTTTCAGGAGGAAACGAACTTTAGTGTCATCACCGAGGATGGTAAATTTTACAGTTTCAATGTGACTTACAGCCCGGATCCGCCAAATTTAAATTATGATCTGGTCAAAATGCAACATGAAGGGGAGCGGGAAGGTAGCAGCAGTGTACAGTTTGAGGAACTTGGTTTTAATGCCCCATCCCTTACCGAAGCCGTTCTTAAAACGATATACGATCGCAACAGAAGATATATCCGTCATATTGCTTCGCGTTCATATGGCGTTCAGCTGCTTTTGAATGGGATCTATGTACATAACGGGAAATTTTATTTTCATTTGGTATTGAAGAATAAATCCAATGTTCCGTTTGCTGTGGACTTCTGCACTTTTAAAATTGTCGATAAGCAGGTCGCAAAAAGAACGGTATCCCAGGAAAGACAGTTGCTACTCCTGCGTGAGTATCCGATGTTACAGGTTGTACCGGATAAAAGTACTGCCGGTAATGTTGTTCTGCTTGACCAGTTTACAATTACTGACAGCCAGTTGCTGCGAATAGAAATATTTGAACAGAATGGTGCAAGGAGTCAGGTTTTGGAAATTGAAAATTCGGATCTCGTAAATGCGAAGCCAGTATCCGAAATGAACATCAAAGTAAATCAATAGACAGGCTATGAAAAAATATCTCATGATTTTAATGTTGGGACTAGTAAGCATCAGCGGATATGCCCAGCGCATGATATACCGACAAAAGGCTGTTGAAGTAAATGCCGGAATATTATCTGATAAGGATATTAGTAATAATTATTACTTCAATATCACACTGAACAGTTTCGGAAGGTATGGAAATTACTGGATCTGGGCTGCGGAATTTCAGAGTCGAAATACGGATTATAAGCAGTGGAAGATTCCTATCAAAAGCTATCTTGGCGAGATGGGTTACAGTCTTCAGCTCTTCTCAGACAACAGAAAGTTTATTACCCTGAATGCCGGACTGGCGGCAGTTGGCGGCTTTGAAGTGGTGAATAAGGGTGACAGTACACTAATTGATGGTGCTGTGCTGCATAGCAAAAATCAGTTTGTCTTTGGTACGGCAGGCAGATTATCGCTGGAGACCTATCTCTCAGACAGGATAGTTTTTATGGTGCAAGGTCGTCTCAGGGTGCTCTGGGGTACGGACCTTGAAAAATTCAGACCATCATCAGGAGTAGGGCTCCGCATTAATTTTTAAAAATATTAGCTTATGAAAAATGTTATAGATAATAGTAAAAAGGGATTATACAGCTTGTGGTATGGGGTAGCGGCAATGTTATTCATCCTGTCGTGTTACAGCTGTGAGAAGGACAATCTGGATGTCCAGGAGGTGTTTCCATTTGAAGTAAAGGTTATGCCGGTGCCAAAAGAAATCGGTACTGGTGAAACCGTCGAAATTAGAATCACCATCGTATCAAATGGAAATTATAATGGTAATCAGTTTTATATACGGTACTTTCAAAATGAGGGTGATGGTTCATTGCGGCAGCTTCCTTTAAAGCCCTATCTGCCGAATGATCTGTATCCGCTTTTGGATAGGGAATTTCGACTGTATTATTTATCAAAGTCAATCGTCTCTCAGAACTTTGATGTTTGGATCGTGGATGGTTTTGGAAATGAGAAGCAGCTGAATTTTCAGTTTAACAACAAAAAACTTACACCTCCGATTCGCTAAGCTTTCTATCTTTGCAACATGTGATCCTATACTACCAGAGGGAAACTTAAGGAAGGCAGCCGAATGGCTGTCTTTTTTGTTACAATTGAATCCAAAAATATTTAACTGAACGGATTTTTATTTTAAAATTTTCCAAAAATTTCGTGTTTAAACAAAAAATGTTAGTTTTAAGCCAGATAGGTCTAAATTATACTATACGTAAACATATTGTTTTTAAGCTCTAAGGGGAGGCCTTTATGTTTTAACTAAACTTAATTGTGATGAACTTATACATCATTGCACTACTGGAAACCTTGATCCAGGAGAATCTTTCTATTTTTTCTTTACTGAACTTCGTAAAGTCTGCTGTTTATCTGTGTGATATCCAAAAGTTATCGATCAAGTTACAAAGCTTGGCTGATTTTTATTACGACTTTCTGGTAAAGATCGATTTTCTACCTAAAAATAGTTTTCAGGAATTTCGATTTGGCGAGTTTGATCTCAATAACAGGAATATAGATCTAACTGTACAGCATGTTCTTGACAAAATCAATGTGAGTGATGTGCCGCTTCAGGAAGCAATTCCGATCCACACCCATTACATGGATGAAGAGAATATCCATTTTGCCGCCGGTTTGGTACGTTTTGAAAGAAGACAGTTTGGTTATTTTATGTTGGTTGACCTAAAGATTGCTAAAAGTGCCATTCAGAATGTTCCCCATAATTCGCATTATGTTATAGAGCTTATAAAATCGTATGACCCAAATCAAAAGCAGTCACTACGCGAATTGGTAAGTTCAAAAGGGCTCAATTACAATCAATTTCAAAAGGACTGTAAGTTATGTTTTGGCGATACCTTTTACAGCTTTTCCTTAAAGCTCAGGATGATGGAATCTGTCGCTGATATTGTGTTTACAACTATGACCCTAAAAGAGATTGCTTTTAAAAACAAATTTCTTGATTACGGTAATATGTACAAGACCTTTGTGAGATACGGAATAAACCCGACCCAGATTCCCCGTCTCGGTAACCTATAAATTCTAAGGTTAACACCAATAATTACTGATTGGTATATTTCCGGTACTATTTGGAATATAATTGTAACCATTGGCAATACATTTAAAACTATTGGCAATATTTTGTGCTAATAAGTTGCTGAAATTTGTCTTAATCAATTACAGATGATTATGATAGCACTTGTTAGGAAATACTTTGTTAAGACAGTTGCCATACTTCTTGGACTACTATTTATGTATGCTTCGAGCAGTAAAATGCTGGACTTCGAGAATTTCCAGGTACAGCTTGCGCAGTCGCCTTTGCTGAGTGCTTATGCCGGATTTGTTTCTTATGCTGTTATTATCAGTGAGGTAATTATTACAATTTTGCTTTGTATAAATTCTACGAGGCGAATTGCTCTATATGCTTCTTTTGCCCTAATGGTAGCTTTTACCACCTACATTTATCTTATACTGAATTACAGTGAATTTATTCCCTGTAGTTGTGGTGGCATCTTGGAGAAAATGGGATGGCAGGAGCATCTTATTTTCAATATTTTGGTTGTATTGTTAGCTGCTGTTGCAATCTTTACGCTGAGTAGAGCAAGTGGTTATAAGTTCAAAAATATACTCGGATTGGTCAGCATTACAACTGTTCTGAGTATTGGGGTAGTGGTAATTATGTTTTTAGGCTCGGAACATATCATTAAAAAAGAAAACAACTTCACTCGACGCTTTTTAAATCATCCTGTTGTTCTTGACAATAAAGTTCTCGTTCTTGATAATCCAGATTATTATTTTGCAGGCTCCGATGACGGTCATATTTACCTAGGAAACAGGATTTTTCCACAGATATTATTAACAGTTGATACGGGACTTCAGTCACAGCAGTTGACAAAAGTCGTTCCCGATAATATGAAGCATCAATTTGCCAGTATAAAGATCCAAGTGTTTCCTCCACACTATTATTTTTACGACGGCTCAGTTCCCGTAATTTTTAAAGGCAGGCTTGGAAGTGAAAATGCTAAAACTTTAAGTTTGGGAGATGCTTTTTTTAACCAGCTTGTAGTGATTGATTCAACAAGGTTTGTTCTGAGAACCCAAAGTGGAAACACTAAAGAGTTTGCACTTGCATCCTTTGATCTTCTGCCACAAATAAGGGTTAAGTTGTATCCGAATATTCTCGAAAAACAGATTGATGGTGTTTTTGATGTAGATGGAAATCTAACAATTGATCGATCAGATAATACCCTAATATACACGTATCTCTACAGAAACGAGTTCATCGTAATGGATACTAATTTAAATATTGACCGCAGGCTCAATACGATAGATACTACCAGGATTGCACAGATCAAAATTACCAAGCTTGGTGATGGCCGGCATAAAATGAATGCACCACCATTTAAAGTAAATCGCCAGTCAGTCGCCCATCGAGGCCTGCTTTTCAACCAGTCAGATTTAATGGGTAAACATGAATCAAGGGAAGAATGGAAGTCAGCGAAGGTCATTGACGTTTATCGTACGGATAAGCAGGAATATCTTGGCAGTTTTTATATCTACAATAAAAAAGAGAGCAAAATGAAAGACTTTCTGCTAACAAATAACTACTGCTATGTTATCATGGGCGATGAGGTGCTCAAATATAGGATAAGGGATAATATTTCGAAACATTATACAAAAAAAGGGGAAGCTGAAAACCTTACAATAGAGTAGGCGAGAAATTATAAACAAATTAAGATGAAAAAATTATTATTACCTGCACTCATTGTAGCAGTGGGAGCAGGGGCAGCATTTGCTGGCAACATGGCAAAATTTGATGAAACTGCTTATCGCTTTGATGAAGCTCAAAATCTGTGTGTTGTCACCGAGAAAATGTGCGGTGAAGATGCCAACAATCCTGTTTGTACATGGACAGACGGTGTTACCCAATTACACCGAATCGGTAGTTCTTCCACTTCTTGTGGACAGCTTCTTTACGAGATCCAGCCGTAGTAGAAAAATTGAAAGGGATGCTTGAGAGCATCCCTTTTCATTATAATTTTATCCAGGTTTTGTTTTTCTTTTCTTTGAGAAAGTGGTTCCACCACTGGAGCGCCTTTTTGTTCATTTCCTTGCTTTCTCGGGTATTTAGCCCCAGATCATGTCCACGGTTTGGGTAGAACAATGCAATAACAGGTAAATTATTGCGCTTTAAACCAATAAAGAATTCCATTGCTTGTGTTGGCACAACAACATCATCGTGCATGCCATTCCATAACAATACAGGTGCTTTTACATTTTCTACATGATGGATCGGACTATTTTTCAAGTAAAGATCTTTATCTTCAGAAAAAGGAACCTGCATTTCAAATTGTCCGGTTTCGAACCTATTATGGTTGGGCTTCTGCTCGGCATAATCGTATGAAAAATAGGTTGAAACCATATCGCTTAATGCTGCTCCGGATATAAATGCTGCAAATCTATTGGTTTGGGTTGCGATAAAATTAGTTTCATAACCGCCCATGGAATGTCCCGTCAAGCCGACTTTTGATAAATTGATGGAAGGATTATTTTTAAGAGCATCAAGTGCGGAGTGCACGCAGTCTAAAGCTGAAATTCCGGTTCCTCTTGAGTCAAAAATAATGTCCGGTTCATAAACAAAGTAACCGTTTTCCAGCAATGTTCGCCTGTTGACACCTGTAGCCTCGTTGTTGGGCAGAGAATATACATTTGCTGCAGAACTTTTGATCTGATAGATATACGTGACCATTGGATACCTTTTACTGGCATCAAAGTTTTTGGGATAATACAGAATGCCCTTTAAGGGTATACCAATTGAATTTCTGAATGAAATTATCTCTTGTTTTAATAAAGTTGCAGGGGGATCCTGGACGCGGTAGATTTCTTCCCGATTGCCCTTTTGCCAATTGGTTAGATATACCCGTGGTGCCATATTATGATTCTCTTCAATCGTTATAAACTGCTTCGCATTTTTATAGTATTTGAACTCTTTGATCCTGTTTTGAGTTGGTGATGTAAGACGAATTATTTTTCGTTTATATAAGAACGAGAAATCAGTCAGGTTTTTCGCCTTATCCACGGATTTAATCAGTAGTGCCGAATCAGTATTTAACATGTTCATTTTAAAGCCAAATTGAGGATTGCTGATTTTCCTTTCTAGACCGATTATCTCAGTAGCTTTGTTAAAGCCCTGTGGAAATAATCTACCGCTTTCGATTTCGTATTTCCAAAGCTCAGAATCGCTTTCAAAATAAACAGTGCTAAGATCATTACTAAAAGAAGGATTTCTTAAACCATGTTTATCAATAGTTGAAAGCGAATTCAACTGGACATTGTACAATAGCCATTTTTGCTCTTTTGGATCTAATCCAATGATGTACTTTCCTTGGTTGGAGTGTACGATATCCTTTTTTATCTGATGAAATATTTTTTGAAAGGACTGATTTTTGGTATCATATAAAAAAATATTAAGATAAGGATGCAGCGTAATATTTTGGAATTCTTCCAGAGGGTTAAAGGCCAACACGTAACGATCACTATCAATGGAGGAATAGATAGGGTAGTCATCGGGTAACTTTACACTTTGATTTATAGATGAATTCCACAGGTAATAATTATTTGTTGCTTTTCCGGCCTGTTTGGCTGCCAGGTTATTGTCGCTTCCGTACCAAATGTCAACTAACCTATTTTTTTCCGGCGGACTATAAGTGACAAAATTTATCAGATAGCCTTTCCCTTGCATTATTTCACTGATGTCGATATGGTCTGCACTTTCTGCGGGGATACCTTTAGGATAAGTTATTTTGCCGGTTAAAGTATCTAGGAAGATGATTTTGAGCGTAGCATTACTTTCCGACTCAATTAGTATAAGTTGAGATCCCATAGCATTTAATAATATTTGCTTTACTGTTCTATCTGTCGTGTACAAGGGTTGGCTCTGATTGTCCAGAACATCTATAATGTGGTGCTGTTTTCCTACTTTTTGACATGCATATAGAGCCTTGCTTTTATCTGTCGCAAATAGCTGTGTATCGGGGATTTTCCTGATTGGATTACCACTATCATCAGTTAGTTCTAAAGTTCCCTGCTTATCTAAAATAAGGAATTGATTAAGGGAAAACAGCGCTTCCGCAATTCTAATGTTTTCATATTTCTTTTTAATACCCTGATGAAAATTGTTAATCTGCGCTTTGCCATTTCCAGACGAAAGCAGACTACTATTTTTCGTGAACACTTGACCGGACATCTGTAATATGGTATCAACTGTCTTTATTTTTTGTAGGTCAATTGCAAGTACAGTATCAATATTATTGGGATACATTTTTCTGAATGTTGCCAATTGACCATTCGGGGAAGAGGTAAGATTATTGATTGTATGAAACTTGGAAATCCATAATTGTAAGGTGTCATCTTTTTCCTGACTGGAGCATAATGGATAAATGAAAAATAGAAGTATAATAAATATTTTTTTCATGGCTAATAACCCGAATTTTGCGGGTTCAGATTTTGGTTAAGCAAAAGTTCTTTTTGTGGTAATGGCCATAGCATGTGGAAATTCTGCCAGTTAGGTTTTGTGATCAATAAATCATTTAAGCGACCCAGCCTTTTAAGATCCAAAAAGCGATGCCCCATTTCGGTAAAAAATTCCTTACGATTTTCCAGTAAAATTTCATTTAAAAGCGACTGTTTGCTGATGGGCATCGTCAGTGCGGTAAGCTGGGCCCTTTGCCTTGTAGCGTTAATATAAGATAGTGCCTCTACGATTTTGTCCTGTTGTGTAAGAACTTCAGCTAGGAGCAGATATGCCTCTTCCAATCGGAAAACAATCGAATATTCATTAGCGTTATTGGTCCGGTTTTTATATTTATCGGCTCTGTACCATGTATTTGTTCCGACTGTTACTGCTGTTGTCCACTGGGCTTTTCTTTTATCGTTTACTGTGAAGACATTTGTCAGATTTTGGGAGAGGGCGTAATTGGACGGCGCAGCATTAATAAAATAGTAGATATTTACTTCTTTGGTCGGATCTCCTGAATTTTTTGGTTTAAGTTGCCAGATTATATGGTTTCCTGATTTTAGGAAAACTTTTGTTATATCATTCTCGAATTGATACATCGGGTTCTGTACAATCAATTTCAGCAGATTTTCTGCTTGTGACCATTGCGATTGAAGCATATATATCTTTGCCAGCATCAATTGCGCTACTTTACGGTTCGGTATAACGCGTTCGGAGCTGCGGTAGGTATCGGGGAGCATTGTTACGGACATGGCTAGATCATCTTTTAGTTGTGCTAAAACCGTTGCAGATGGAGTTCTTGATAAAGACTGGTTTAGCTGGTAATCTGTTGAGGTGGGTATGGGAATATCCCCAAAGAGTTGTTGAAGGTAAAAGAACAATATTGATCTGGCTAGCAGAGCTTCGCCAATTATTCTTTCTTTATCAGCTGAAGAGATTGATACAGATTTTTCTGTACCTTCCATAATGGCGTTTGAGAGATAGATCAGGCGATACGCAGACGCCCAATACGTGCTGATCGTCGTATTGCTTTCGGTCTGTTGGTTTAGGTTTATTTCAGCAAGGCCTGAATTTGAGTTAGTGCCGTAAAACGTAAGGTCATCTGTATAACTTCCAAGTAAAGTACCTGACTGATCGCCTGCGATAGGAGAACTGTTCCACAATCCGGCATATAATTCCGAAAGTGCTGCATTGGCTGTCTGTACTGTTTCAAATACCGCTTCATTTGGTATCTGGTTTTCCGGCACATCAACTTCAAGGAGCTTTTCGCAAGAAACAAAAAGCAATAAGGATAATATGTATATAATTTTATAGGTTTTCATTGTTTTAAAATTTAGAGGTTTAACTTTAGTCCAAATGCAAAAGTGCGCAGGGGAGGTAAATATCCGATCGTTGTAAACTCGGGATCAATTCCAAAGTATTTTGTCCAGGTTATCAGATTCTGTGCTTGAATATATACTTTAACATTGCTCAAAAATGTATTTCTAAGTGGGATGGTATAAGCCAGTTCAACATTTTTGAGACGGATAAAGGAAGCATCTGAAACAGATGCCGTGCTACTCTGAAATATGGAATGGTTTGCCGCAGGGGTTGACGTGTAAGGCTGATACAACCCTTCCGGATTACTGCTCGACCAAACATTTAGCAGTTCAACTGGCAGATTGTTCATCAGACCCGGTGACGGCAAAATAGAATTGTAGTTCCTGCTTTTTTGCTTTACGAACTGAAAAAGAAAGGATAAGTCCCAATTTTCGAAGTGTAAATTACTACTGAACCCACCGAAGAATCTAACCCCAATATTTTCGACAACCTGTCTGTCATCAGCAGATGAAATTTTACCATCACCATTATAATCTGTGAAAATATAAGTTCCTGTTTTAGGATCAATTCCTTCAAGGTTGTACAGCCTCACAATACTGGTTGGTTGGCCGATTATAAAAGTGTTACTGTACGTTGAGCCTTCAAGGCCGGGAAAGGATAGGAGCTTATTCTTCGGAAAGCTAATGTTAAACGAAGTTTCCCAAAGCAATCTGCCTTTCGAAAGTGGTTTGGCATTGAGCTCGAATTCCCAGCCTGAATTTTCCACCGTGGCATCAAGGTTAGCCTGAACAGTTGAAAAGCCGGTTATTGCTGGAAGCTGATAACCTACGAGTTGATTTGATGACCGATTGCGGTACCATGCTGCTGTCAGGTTTAGCCTATTTTTTAGAAAACCAAGTTCAACCGCAGTCTCAAGTTTGGAGGTTTTTTCCCAGCTAAAATCAGGATTATAAAGGCGAGAAGGAGCGAGGCCAGTCGTACCGTCATAAATAGAGGAAGAAACTGTATAAGTATTCAGATATTGGTAGTCTCCAATATTGTCACTACCCGTTGTTCCAAAACTTCCACGCAATTTCCCGAAACTCAACCAATCAATTTTCTCCAGTAGGTTTTCTTTTGAAAAAAGCCATGCTGCTCCAACAGCTCCAAAATTAGCGTACTTCTTGTTTGGGCCAAAGCGGCTGCTACCGTCACGTCTACCTGTTACGTTAAGAATATACTTGTTATTTAGTTGATAATTGATCCTTCCAAAAACAGCGGCATATTTATATTGAGTAGTAAACTGATCTTCGATGTTCTTCGTTCTGGCAGCTGCAATATTATGAATTAGGGCATTGCTCTCAAAGCCGTATCCGCTCATAGAACCTGAAGAGTTATTCTCGCTCTGGAATGTCCCACCAATAAGTACGTCTAAAGCATGAATGTTACGTTGTATTTTCCAGTTGACCTGAGGTTCTAGTATGTAGGAAAGCCTTTTTTGATTGTTTTTGAAAGCACTGGAATTTGCGCTTGACTGTCCGCTGGCATAGGCAGGATTGTAAATCGTATGTGGACTGATGTTCCATTCTTCAAAGGCCTGATAATTAATTCCACCATTGAGCTTTAGGATTATATCCTTAAATATTTCATATCCTAAGTTAAGGTTGCTCATGTATTGAATATTCTCGTTTGAATATGTTGCATTATACGCGGCGACCGGGTTGCTCCAAGTATTGTTTTCCCAGTTTAAAGCACCACTTGCGTTATATAGTGCTGGAGAATTTGGAGAAAGGGTATACGCTCTTCTGGTAATGTCCGAATTGATGACATTATTTTTTTGCATGCTGAACATATTTGAAATACTAAGATTTAACCGTTTATCTTTGGAGTGATGGGAAATATTGCTGGATATATTACCTGTCTTATATTTTTGATCATTCCCAAAAACGGTGGTCTGCTGGCTGTTTCCTAAGCTGAGCAAAAATGAGGTTGTTTCGCTTCCACCTGACAGCTGAAGTTGCATATTTGATAGAGCAGCCGTATTTCCAATGAGTGTTTTTGACCAGTCTGTAAATCGGTCTGAATCCCATGTTCCGTTGACATCGTATGCTACGGCAGGATATGAGCTTATTCCACTGTTGATAAATGCCTGTTTTCGCATATTCAGATATTGCTCGGTATTCATCATTTTTAAATTTGAGATCGCATTGCTGATGCCGTAGGAAGAAGTTAAACCCACACTGAGTTTGCCCGATTTTCCTTTTTTTGTCGTCACCAGAATAACACCGTTTGCTCCTCTCGAACCATATATGGCGGTTGCGTCTGCGTCCTTTAAAATTTCAATACTTTCTATGTCATTTGGATTTATACTGTTTAGAGGATTAATATTGCCCGTAGGTAATATTGCAGCAGTATATCCGAAGGTTTTTACTTCATTTCCGATAGGAACACCATCTACGATATACAAAGGATAGTTTCCATCATTTCGAAGAGAATTCTTGCCTCGGATCTGTACCTGAAAGCCACTTCCCGGAACCCCGCTGTTCTGAATAATGTTAACCCCGGCAACTCGTCCCTGTGCCGCCGAAAGAACATTGTTAATTGGCTGGTTTTCGATATCCTTTGCTGTCACCTTTGCGATGCTTCCGGTACGTTTTTTATCGGATACTTTGTAGTAGCCCGCATTTAATGTAAGTTCTTCGATTGAGTGAATTTCGGAAAGCCTATTGATTGTATCTGTTTTCGCAATGTTGACTGATGGCGATTCTAAGTTACTGCTTGACTTATTTTTCTTGGCCCGAATGATAATGCCATTCTTATAAATCAGCGCTTCAACAGGAATATCCTTTAATATTTTATTCAAACACTCAAGGACAAGCTCATTTTTACACTTGAGTGGTTGAACCATGTAGTTCTCAAGATCATCGTTAGAGTAGGCATATTCTTTAGTATGCTGTGAGAGAAACTTATTGACTGCTTGAGTGGCAGTAGTCTTTCCAGTTTCAAAATCGACCTTCAGTTTAGAAAGGTCCTGTTGGGCATGAAGCCCCTGCCAGCCGAATAAAAGAAATACGGTAGCTGTGCATAAAATTTTCATATTTTTGCATGTATTTAAAATTAATAATTCCGAGAAGTTTTATTAGTTGGATACCGGGCCGACGGTTGCCCCCGTCGGTCTATTTTTTCCAACCGTCAACTTTCTAATTGTCCGGGATCATGTCCACAGTAATCAGGGAGCGAAGTCTACTCCTGAAGTTGAAATGTGTTTTCATTGATTTTTTTTATGTTTAGGTTTAACGGTATTGAAATTCGTTCAATAAATTCTTCTGCGGTTTCTTTATGCGAGAGAACTGATATCTTGGATGAATCCCTGTCAGAAGGATAGATAATTTTGATATGATAGGTCTGTTCAGCTATTGCAATCGCTTTTTTTAAATTGAAATCTTTGAATGCCAGGCTTGCGCTGAATGTTTTGTTTTCAGGATCTTTAGCGTTTTGTGCTGTGGGGGCTATAACGGCAACATTTTTATCACCGAGGTTGGAGAACGTTTCATTGGGAGTGATAATATAGGATTCCTGCGGTTTTTCTCGCTGCGAGACCTGGACTTTTCCTTCATAGAGGTCGATATTAAAATTTGATCCCTTTTGCAAAACCTTAAAGACTGTTCCCAGGACCTTAGCCTGATAATTTCCTGCGTGGACAATAAAAGGGTGATCTTTGGATTTGGCCACATTGAATATCGCATTTCCCTGAAGATAAACATCTCTTGTTTCGGCAGGGAAGGATTTTTCTATTGTTAAGCTTGACCCTTTAAGCAATGTTACTTTTGAACCGTCTTTTAAGGTGATATATAAATCATGACGATCCGCCTGATAAACTTGCGGAACAAAAATGTTCCTATACGCTACAATGCTGAATATTAAAAGCACGGTCGCTGCCACCATAATGGAAGTTAGCTTGATGATTTTATTTTTTTTCTTTTTTTCTTCGTGTGCTTTTATTCGGGAAGTAAGTTGCTCCCAGACCTGCTTTGCTTCCTGGTCGGTTAGTGGTTCTATATCGTCATCTTGTGGTTTCATAATAAGGTGGCTTTATTAAGTATACCGGGAAAACATAAAAATCCCCCCCCCTTAACATGAAATATTAACGAAATTTAACTGATATTAACTTAATTTAAGAGTTTTTGTGACGGTTTCTCAGAAATTGCACTGCCTTTGAAATTTGCTTTTCAACGGCTTTTTTAGATAGGCCAAATTGATCAGCAATTTTTTCCTGTGTGATGCCTTCCATTTTGTTCAGGGTCAAAATCTGCTTTCTCGAAATTGGGAGGAGTTCCATGCTAAGCTGTACAGCATTTAATTGTTCCTCTTTTTCAAGAGCTGCCTCCAGCATATCATCCGATTCGTCCGATAATTTAATATGAGCTGATTCCTGGGTAATGGGCTGCTTTTTTTGTAGAGATATGAAATTTGAAATCTCCTGTTTGCATGTTTTTATGATGATGCTTTCGGAATTTTCCTTTGTGAGCGATTCCCTGTAGATCCAAAGATGAAAAAATACGTTTTGCATGATATCAAGTACATCATCTCTATCCCTAATCTTAGAACCCACTACAGCAAAAACACGATTCTTGTATGTTTCATAAATCTCCTGAAACATACGATCGGCTAGGCTTGGATAGTTAGAAAAGAGGCTCATACCAGATTTTTTGGGAAAATCGTAATTCACAAATTTAAATATTTTAAATTATTTCTATTAACAAAAAGAATGTTGACCATTTTTTTGTAATTTAATTACCAATGTACCAGAAATATATTATGCCATGAAAATTAACCTACTTCAAATAATTATTGGAATATTAATAATTCCGAATTCTACTTTTGCGCAAAATGATGGAGGAATGGCAAGAGAGACCTATCAAATGCAAGTTATTAACGTTTCAGCCGAATATGGGGGGAGAGAAATTGAAAGGCCTGAGTTATCTGGTAGAATTGAAGCTAGAGGTGGTGGAAATAGTAGATCTGGTTCTAAAAAAGCAACTTCAACGCGCAAGTCAAAAGTATCAATAAATGGCGAAGAGTTTCTTGTTTCCGCTGACGCAGAGAAAAGAGTAGCTGAATTTATAGATCATTATAAAACAAATGGCACTGTAGGAAAATACGTCGCTGCTGTTGCTTCAATTTTTTCCTTATTTGATCTCTTTACATTAGAAAAAGGATTTTCCAATTTGGATGCTAGATTTAAATTATCTACTTTTTCAAGTGAGGAAGTTTTATTAAGCCTTTCTGCTCCAGATAGATGGAACAGATCATGGCGTGCTCAAGCTGTTGGACTAATTGAAGAAAATTTAATTAATTCAATAAAGAACAAAGATCAGGAACATAAGATGTGGTTACGAATTCGAGATATTATTGCAAATCCAGAGCGATATAAAGAGGGTGGAATGAAGTACAATCATTCTGAGAAAAAGCTTATGTTTAGGTCTTATCCTGCAGAAGCATATAGGAGTATTGCTGGTTTCGATTTCGATCTAACAGAATTTGATTTAAACCAGTTGGGTCTTTTAACAGACTATCTAATGTATTTTCCCCAAAGCCGAGATTATTTGATATATGCGGATTACATTTATAATTTTGGGAATAAAAAATCTGACTTTAACAGATTAAGTGCAAGGGATAAAATGTTGTTAAATTATGCACTACTAAATTTGAATAAGGAATCGAAAAATTATTTAGGTAATGCGTTCTCGAAGAATTCCTCTCATAAAGATTTAACGTCTAAGTTTTGGTCTACTTTAAGTAAATTTCTATATTCAGAATCGTGGAGTAATGGAATGGCGACTGACTCAGAAATAGATGACCTTGGTTTTTTTACTGATGAACCTTTTTCTAAAAGTGATTTGGTTACAGGTCAATATCCTACAATGAACTTACTTCAAACAAACATACCAATCAGTTGGAACTTTACGCCTGGTACAGGCCTAATTCGATATAATGTGTTTTATTTTAATACAAATCAAAAATAGATAAGTTAATAATAGGCTATTTAATGATCATTTGTTGAAGCGCAGATACTTCTTCTACTAAATGTAATAATACATTTTTTATGTTTTCATCATTATATTTTAGCAAGTGTTGTTCATGCTTAGAAAAACTCCCAGCATATTGCCAGATTTCCCAAACATCGGAAAATGGAATCTCGTAATTATCGTAAAATGAATTATCTGATTTTACTGTTATCGAATTCAGATTAACGCTTTCGATACGTTTAAATGTAAAGCCTGTTCTAGTAACAAGTAAATGTGTTTTACCAACTTTTAAAACCTCAATGCTTTCTACATATTCACCGATAATAAAAGTACCGTCTTTGTATGGGGGCATTGAATCTCCTTCAACAGGAAATGCCCTGTACTTTCCATTACGTAGAAATGGAAGCGACATGGTCTGCAGGCCTTCTATATATTCCGGATCGGCATAACCCGCAAGATATCCCATTGAAGCTTTGTAGGGGATAATCTCAATTTTGTTTTCTCCGGTAGCATCTGTTTTTATCGGCAGCAAGATTCTGTTATCGGGCAGATTGAGCATTTCTTCCAGCTTGTATTTTCTCAGATCGACGGTCATTAGAAGATCAGTACTGATATGATAATATTTAGAGATCGCTAGTAGCACATCAAGTGGGGGATTGACTTTGCCGTTTTCATATTTTGCGTAGGCATCTCTTGTGATAAACAATTGAGCGGCGAACTTTTGCTGTGACATTTTTGGTATCTGCATCCGCAAATATGTGATGTTATGGGCTAAAATCGAGAGTGCTGACATTTTGTGAATATTTTTCACAACAAATGTACTGTTATTTGTGACAAATCTTCTCAATTTTGCTAAATAATTTAGTAAAAAAATGGAGCGTGCGATTGTACATATGGATCTGGATACGTTTTTTGTATCATGCGAAAGGTTGGTAAACTCCCAGCTTAAGGGGATTCCGCTGATTATTGGAGGTGGGGATCGGGGAGTTGTTTCTTCCTGCAGTTATGAAGCGAGAACTTTTGGAGTAAGATCTGCCATGCCCATGAAAATGGCGCTCCGTCTCTGTCCACAGGCAAGGGTTGTGAAGGGAGACATGGAGCTGTATTCCAAAATGTCCCATATGGTTACCGAGGTCATTGAAGAGAGCGCTCCATTGATGGAAAAAGCATCTATAGATGAATTTTACCTGGATCTTACGGGTATGGACAGATTTTTTGGTGCGTATAAATGGACAAATGAGTTGGGCGCGAGGATCGAGAAGGAGACGGGGCTACCGATCAGCTATGCACTATCGGTGAATAAGACAGTGAGTAAAATCGGTACTGGGGAATCCAAGCCACATGGTCACCGGGAAATATTGCCAGTGGGTGTTCAATCCTTTCTTAATCCGCTCTCGATTAAAAAAATACCCATGGTCGGAAAAGCAACATTTGAACTTTTTTCAAGAGTTGGTATCAGAACCATCGGTACGCTATCGGAAATGCCTGTTGAGGTATTGCAGCAGATGATCGGGAAAAATGGGGTAGATCTGTGGAAGAAAGCCAATGGGATTGATAATACGCCCGTTATTCCATTTTCCGAGCGAAAGTCTATTTCCAAAGAAAGGACATTTAGCAGCGATACCATGGATGTCGCTGAGGTGAAAAGCTTACTTTCCGGAATGGCTGAGCAGCTTGCCCACCAGCTTCGCAGTGAAAAATGGCTGACCTCAACCGTAGTAGTCAAGATCAGATACGCAAATTTTGATACAGAAACCAAGCAATGCAAAATTTCTTATACCTCATCCGATCATACGCTGGCGAGAGTTGCGCTTGACCTTTTTAATAAACTTTATACAAGACGGATGCGATTGAGGCTGGTAGGACTCAGGCTTACCGATCTTGTTCCCGGAAGTTATCAGATGAGCCTGTTTGAGGACAGTGCGCAGCTGATTAGCCTGTATCAGGCTATGGATAATATCAAGAACCGTTTTGGTAAAGATGCGGTCGGTAGGGCCGTTGGGTTTAATTTTTCACGCTAAAGTATTGTTATGTATCTGAACTGTCATTCTTATCACAGCCTTCGATATGGAACACTTTCCATTGACGATCTTGTTTCCCAGGCTTTCGCCCTGGGTATAAAAGAACTTGTTCTTACAGATATTAATACCGTGACTGGAATCTACGAATTTAAGCGAAAATGTGAAGAGAACAATATCCGGCCCATTGTTGGGGTTGAAGTAAGGAATGAGAGCGAATTATTATACATAACTGTTGCCAAAGATTTCGCTGGATTAGGGGAAGTGAATAAAATCTTAACTTCTTATAATTGTGATGGCATTGAACTTCCCAGACAGCCTGATCTCAAAAACAACTTTGTAATTTATTCATTAAACTGTTTTCCAGAAGAACTGGAGGAAAATGAATTCATTGGCATACGCAAAGAAGAGCTGAATCTGCTTATTAGGCCAAACCTGAAAAAATTCATTTCGAAAATGGTCATTCTTCACCCTATCACATTCAGCACAAAGAAAGAATATAACCTGCACCGTATTTTGCGGGCAATCGATAATAATATATTGCTCTCCATGTTGCCAGAAAATGAAGTTTGTACAAAAGGAGAATATTTTGAATCTCCAGAAACTATCTTAGAAACATATCGACATTATCCGCAGATTATTGAAAATACACAAAAGGTTCTCGCAGATTGCAATTTTGAATTTCAGGCTGGAACCCCAAGAAATAAAAAGCATTATACAGGTACTAAAGCCGATGACCTGAAACTGCTCACCAGATTAGCATATGCAGGACTTGAAAGAAGGTACGGCAGAAAACACCAACGAGCTACCGAACGGGTAGAAAAAGAGCTAAAGGTTATAGATGAGCTTAACTTTAGCGGTTACTTCCTGATCACCTGGGATATTATAAGATACAGCAATAGCATGGGATTCATGCATGTGGGACGGGGGAGTGGCGCCAATTCAATTGTCGCTTACTGCCTTGGCATTACCGATATATGCCCAATTGAACTAGATCTTTATTTTGAGCGGTTTTTAAATCTGAACCGTAAGAGCCCGCCCGATTTTGATATCGACTGGTCTTGGCAGGAAAGGGATGTTATCCTGGATTATATCTTTAACCGTTATGGAAAGGATTATGTTGCCTTTTGTGGAACCAATGTCGAATTCAAATACCGGTCAATCATCCGTGAAGTAGGAAAAGCGTTCGGACTTCCAAAAGATGAACTGGATACCCTGAGCAAAAATCCCGAACGTGTTTTTAGCGATAAAGTAATTCAGCAGGTACAAAAATATGGAATGCTCCTGCAGAAGTTTCCGAACCAGCGGAGCATGCATTCCTGCGGAATTATTATTTCTGAAGAACCTTTAACAAATTTTACCGCTTTGGAAATGCCACCTAAGGGATTTCCGATCGTTCAATGGGATATGCACGTTGCGGAAGAAATTGGATTTGAGAAATTTGATATCCTTTCCCAGCGTGGTCTTGGAACCATATATGATACCGTAAGGCTTTTGGAAGAGAAACGCGGTATCAAGGTCAACATCAAAGACACAACGATCTCAAAAGATGAAAAATTATGCAATGAGTATTTGAGCAGGGGAAGTACCATCGGCTGTTTTTATATTGAATCACCCGCCATGCGGGGCTTGCTCCGGAAATTGAAATGTGATAATTATAAGGTGCTGGTTGCCGCATCATCTATCATCCGTCCGGGCGTTGCACAGAGCGGGATGATGACTGAATATGTTTTCCGGCACAACAATCCGGATAAGTTTGAATATTTCCATCCTGTATTTGAACAGCAGCTTGGTGAAACTTACGGCATTATGGTCTATCAGGAGGATGTGATAAAAATTGCCCTGCATTATGGTGGTTTATCTGCAGCCGATGGCGATATCCTCAGAAGGGCTATGAGCGGAAAAGGTAGGTCACTTTCGGCTTTGCAGAAAGTTAAGGACGATTTTTTTGCATCTTGCAGGCAGCAGGGGCATCCTGAAGAACTGAGCAAAGAAATCTACCGGCAGATTGAATCTTTTGCAGGATATTCATTCTGCAAGGCACATTCGGCATCTTATGCTGTGGAGAGTTACCAGAGTTTATACCTGAAAGTGTACTACCCATTAGAGTTCATGGTTTCTGCCATCAACAATATGGGTGGGTTTTACAGGACGGAAGTCTACGTGCATGAGGCAAAAATGTCCGGAGGTAAGATCCTTAATCCGTGCGTTAACAAAAGCGAGTATGAAACGACGATATTTGATAATGACATTTATCTGGGTTTGATGCTGTTGGAAAACGTTGAAACTAAAATCGCAAGGTTGATCCCCGAGGAAAGAAGGAAAAATGGAGAGTTCAGGTCGATGGAAGCCTTTATCAGGCGCATACCTGTTGGAATAGAGACATTGCAGACTTTTATTTTGATCGGGGCCTTCCGGTTTACAGGGGTTCCGAAGAATGAGCTATTGATCAGGGCACGTCTCTTATTGGGAGAATGTAAACCTCAGGATAAATTACAGACGCTTTTTGAGGAGCCGATCAAAGAATTTAAGTTTCCTGAGCTGAAGCGTAATATCTTTGAGGATGCTTTTGACGAAATCGAGATTCTCAGTTTCCCGGTATCGTGTACACCTTTTGATCTTTTACGGACCAAATACAGGGGTAGCACAATGGCTAAGGATCTGACCTCGTGCCATAAAAAGCAGGTCAAGATGCTTGGGTATCTCATTTCAAGAAAGCACGTTCCAACCAATAGGGGGACAATGTTTTTTGGAACCTGGATTGATGTAAATGGTGATTACTTTGACACGGCCCATTTTGCCGACTGTCTTGAAAAATATCCTTTTCAGGGTGGGGGGTGCTATTTGTTATTGGGTAATGTTGAAGTAAATTTTAACTTTCCTACTGTTACTGTCAGTAAGATGGCGAAGATGCCTTTCATTGCAGATCCCCGTTATTACCATGACGAGGAAAAGAAATACGAAGTGCAGCAGCGGATCAAGGAGGATGTCAGCATGACTTTCCGTGCACCTTATCCGCAACAACATGAAATTGGATTGCCCAGACATAAAGCAATTTCCTAAGTTACCAATGTTTCCTTAATTAATAATTACGGTTTTCCGTACCTGGAAAACATTTTTTTTAATAAATTTGGTGTTTATCTCTGGTTAAAACCCCGGAAGATAGTTAAAAGCTAATAACCTATAAACATCAATGAATAATCTTGAAATTAGCGCTTTTATAGCTGCTAAGAAAAAGAGCAGAATGTATATTGAGAGAGAAATACAGGCTGCTCAGAATCTCTTGGACGACATGAAAGCTCAAAAACCGGTTCGCTGGTACCATAACTTCTATTACGTACTTAAAAGAATATTTTTTATCTCCTTAGCGTCACTTGCCTTTTTGATATTGGTCAGTACTTTTATGGCGCCAGATCAGTACCGCAGGTACTTTGACGAGCATTATGATGAAGTTGTAACAGAGTTTCTCAATGATAATTTTGGTACCCATTCAGAGGTAATGGTGTCAGAAACTTCGGCAACAGATCAAAAGATTATTAGAACAAAAGCTACAAAAGAAATCCGTGCTGATCTGCAGAACAAATTGGTGAACCAGGTTTATGATATCTCTATTACTACGCTACAGATACTATTTGTGGTGTTTACAATCGCGTTCTGGTACATTGCCCGACTTACACGTCAGATACATCTTAAAAACAGACAGATATTAGCCCACTATCAGGTTAATTTAAACCTATTGGATCTCTATTCAGAAGTGGTCAATGAACAGAAATATGAAATCGATTTTTTGACAGCGGCAACAGGAAAAAATAATTACTAAAATTAACGTCTCTAATGATTTTTGTGTATTAATACATTATAAAAAATTATAACTAAGAATAATAGAAAAACTAAAGCCCCTTAAAAAGAGGCTTTAATTTTTATGCATTTGAAATACCTGGCGTCTTTGGCTTTAAAATAAAGTTACCTTCTTTTTCTGAAAATCGTTCTACAACATATTTTTCAAAGGAAGGAGGAAATTTTCCGTATCCTGTAGTAAGAATTACCTGAAAATCTTTAAAAGTTCCATCATCCTGTCTTCCCATTTTGAGAGCATCTATTAAAAGTTCAAGATTTTGGTTTAAGTGATCGGTATCTATTCCTGAAGCTTCCGGTGTGTCGATCAGAAGGAATCTGGGGTGTTTTACCGATGGTAATTTCATCGCTAAGGAAAGTATTGTGAAATAATACATCAATCTCTTTGGAACGTCACTGCTATTAGCTTTGTATTCACGGTTATCAATGTAAGGCATGTAATCTTCATCAATATGAGCTTCTTTACTTTTATATGAGGATTTTGCTAATAACTTGCTGTATATTGTATTGAAAGCCTCTATTGTTGCTGCATTATTTATATCGTACTCGGTTTTTGTCTTATTATATTTAATTTGAGCTTTTTTCAGTTCCGCAATTTTTTCCTCAAGGTCAGTACTTAACCTTTGCCATTCTTTGCTTGTTTTTAGCGAATAATCTAACTTCAGTGATTGCTCTTTTAGTACAAGTATCCGATTATTATAATCGTCAATAACAGTTGTACTTCCGGCAAACTCAGCCGTTTCTATTACCATTTTAAGCTTCGCGGTATATTCTTGGATAAGTTTAGAATTTTTCTCTATTTTTTTTGTCACTTCCTGAACGTCCGATGCATAATCTTTCTTTGCCTGAGTGATTGCTTCGATGCTTTTCTGCCGATGGGAAAGGATGTCCTTATACTCGCTCGCATTGTAGACAAACTTTTCATAATCATCTTCCTTGAATTTTGATCCACAGATACAGTAACCTTTCTTATTTTTCTTTTTATCCATACAAAATGGGCAAACTTCCATTGAAAAGAGATCAAGACGTTCATGTGTGAAAATAATCTTCTGAATTTGTGCTATTTCATCAAGGAGATTGCGATGTACATGGTCAACCTTAATCTGTTCATTTTCCAATGATTTCAGCAAAATTCTTTCTTTAGAAGTCTTTAGTTCTAGATCAATGAGAATAGACTGTATCCCGGCTAACTCCCCAATTTTATCATCAACTGTGGTTTCCTTAATTTGGTAGGCTTGTCTATCTTGTTCCAATTTTGCGATTTCAGCTTTAATTTCTGATTGACGCTTGTCCAAGGATTCCATATCCTCTGGCTTCTCATGAGTCGATTCATAATTTTGGAACAAGGCTTTTGCGACATCCCTTTTTTTAGTTGCGAGCTTTAATTTTTCTAATTTTTCAAAATAATCAATAGATGAAATTCCAAGAAGAATTTCGAATATTGATTTTCTGATAATGATGGAGTCAGCAATAAAGTTTTCTGCTACAGGAGATTTATAGATTTTCCTGGGTTCAGTATTCTGATCATAATTTAGCAATCTGAAAAGATCGTTAAAATTAAAAAACCAGTGCGCTGCGCCTAGATAAATTTCGAAAACGGGTATTTTAAGTTTTTCCAACAACCAGTCCGAAAAAATGAATGGAGCAGATTGCCTACTAATGGGATAGGCCACTGTTGTTGTTCCGTCATTGACAAAAACGTCTTGCATGCCTATAAACCTTTTTAAAGAATAGGGGATATCATCTATAAGAATATCAACCTGAACAAAATTGTTTGTATCGTCAAGAATTAAGGAATAGCGAGACTCCTCATCATTGTTATCAAACGGCTTTACTTTACCACCTAACGCATATTCAATAAAATAACTGAATGTACTCTTTCCAGAGCCATTATCACCAAGAATGATGTTGATTCCTTTCTTTAATTCAGGAGACTCGTAAGAGTAATTTTCACCTGAATATTTTACTTTTTTAACAATTAAACTCCCCACGTAAGTATATTATTATCATCAAATATTTTTTTTACTAAAGATTTTATCGGCATACTTCTAACCTTTAACGTCATGACTCTCTTTAATTCTGTGACATTTGCTATCTCATTTTCAAATATTTCTGTGTCAAAGAAGTCTCCGGGTATAAATTCTTTGTTTAGCCAAAGATCGATTGTCTGTGATGATTTGTTCACTGAGACACTGATGAGTTCCCTGTTTTTAAGAACTATAATCAAATGATGAAGCAGTTTTTTCTTTATCTGTGCTTTGTTATAGATATCGGCCAGCTGCTGTTCTTCAAATAGGCTAGGTTCTCCGCCCTCGTTAACAAAATCCACCAGGTAGGCAATTTTCCTAAAATCTCTAAATCTTTTTTCTTCGTTTGTACAGTCTAAAACTTTCAACAGTATTATTGTACTATAAGCCAAATAATTGTAGTCCTCCTTTTGGATGAACATCAATCTTTTTTTTGCTGAGCTTCTATTCTGTTGCATATAAACCTTCTTTGTCAAATGAAAGATAACACTCGTTGATCAAGTCCAGAATGATCTTGCGCATCAGATCATCATCAATTATTGGATAGTTATACCTTTTGGATTTTATATCTATTATTTCAATTCCGCTGTGGGTAAAATCTTTGATGAGGTCTTCAATCTGTTTCTCAGTCAAAACTGTGCCACGATTCTCAGCAACAAAATCGTCAAGTACTTCCTGGCATTTAATGAACAAACGATATTTTATAGCGCTCATTTCACGTTCAGGAATCACCTTCAATTCGTCTTTTCCTACCGCAAGCTGCTGACGATATCTTTTCATCATCCTAGCGGAAAAATCAGCATTAACAGCCAAGATCTTCTCCATAAGATTTCGATTGTCTGTAATAATAATTTCACCGAACTTCTTAGTTCCGAAAGTATCGATCGTTGGATCATTCAAGACTTCACATAATTCAAGACCGATTAGCGGAACGATTTTCTCCATGCAGCAACATTTGATATCATCATTTAATGCTTCATCTCCCTTCACATTTTTTAAGATACCTGTCAGTAGAAAGTTCTGACCATCAATTAGAAATGCACCACTGCCAGACAAGCCTTTTGCATCATCTCTACCTGCTTTAAAGGTATCTTTGTCGGCTAAAGTAATGCGGAATTCACCGCTGGCTATCCCATTTTGAACAGTACTATTAAATGATCTGGATTCATTTTTGTTCGCAAACTGAAACCCTGAAAACATTATTTTATCGTTCCGTTTGAAATTAACAGTTGCTAAAACATGAGGATGGGTACCATCGTTATCCACATGATTGACCTTAATAACTGCCCAGTCCTCTTTTAAATCCGAACCAATTATCTCCAATACTTCAATATCCTCAAATGGCGCATTAAAGGCTTGCTGTCGTTGGAAGACTATTTGGTCCGGCTGTATATTAGGATAAGCATTTTTATCACCATATATACAATGATGTGCCGTTACTACATAAAAACAATCTTTCCCCTTTACCAGTGTACCGGAACCGTAGCTAACGACTTTCCCACCTACATGGAGGGTTATCCGCACACATAGTTTATTAATTACATCTTCATTCATTTTCAAAAACACGAGTATTATCAATCAGTTCCCAGTTGCCTAACAGCAGGTCAGCAGCATTTACAAATTCGCCGGCCTTCTGTTCCATGCTGGCTAGTGGGTAGTTCAAATATATTGTTCGCTTCTTGCTGTATTTAGATTTAATTCTTTCAGGATGGTGAATTATCCTGGCGATTGTTTCTCTGTCAGGATGCGTATGTGTTGAATTTCCACCGTTCGTTGAAATTACGAATTTATCACATTCAATCAAGTCAAGGAGGGCATTTGTGGTATTGTTTTTACTACCGTGATGGGATATTTTTACTAAATCCACCTTCAGTTTATTTTCTTCAGAATATCCTTTTGATCTCAAAGTCTCTTCTATGAAATTGGGGTGCGCATCTCCCAGAAATAGAACGGACATATCAAAAGTTTTAAGGACAAATGCTATCGAAGAGCTGTTAAATAAATCATCGAGGATAGTTTTATCCGGTGTATCATCCGCTTTAGCAAGGTCTTCCAATGAGCCTCGTAATATCTGTGAAGGTTTTACAGCGGATATCGAAAGGTCCTCCAATTTTTTGTTATACTCCTCACTAAGGTCCGGCCATTTCGAGTATAGTTCATCCAGGATTTCTTTTGAAGGAGAAACAATTTCTACAGTAATGCCTTCAGGCATTTTCACCTCACTACCTACAATAATATCTTCTGCCCATTTATCCTTTATATTTCCTCTGTCAATAAGAAGTTCTTCAAAAGATTTGGCATGACCGCTGTGAATATTATCTCCAACGTATGTAAACTTTATATTTTTTGAATTAAACCAGTATCTTTTAACTTGATCGGGATCAAAGTGGGCATGCTTTACATATTTTATGAGTCCACCGATATGATCATAGTCGATATGGGTTAAGATCATTATGCCGATTGTTGGGATAAGTTTGAGTTCTTTTCTGAGAACTTCATCGAAAGTTCCCGGAGTTCCTCCATCAATAACGATATTGAACGGATTTTCTTGACTGTCAAATGTTTTTACGATTATACAATCTCCATACTTGGCAGGTAGAACTAATACCTGCGTCCTGAGACTTTCGTTTAGAGGATGCTTCACTTGATAAAACAGAGTTAATATGGTTATATTTCGTCGAAAAGTAGTAATTATAATCTTTAAATGCAACCCTCAATTAAAAAAATTACTGTAATAACTGATGTTTCTATCAAATCGCTTTATTCAGCTAAAGGCGATTGAATCGTCTAATAATGCTTGCTAAAAATTCTTCAGGTAATTTGACGATGTCATTATATCTGGAAAAAAGAGGTGTTTTTTTTCCTTCAAACCTGAATTGATCCCCGTCGAGAAAAATTTGTACAATATTCGTATTCCCAAACATGTTCCTGTCCACTATATTTTTTGCAAAGGGATTATGAAATAAGAACAGGCCATCGGAAAGATGTTCCGGTTCAGTAGGTGAAACACTTTTAATGCTATAGGATGGATCATCAGAGATCTGCCGTACATTAACAACGTGATTGAGCTGCTCTGAATCATTATCGGAATTGGCTAAGGCTGTGAGCTTGCCCAGCGTTGTGGTTGCGGAAAACAATATCGCCGAAACATCTTCTAAAGCTGAATTACTGAATAGACCAAGGGGAATTTCAGATTCAGTCCCTGGCATTTTGATGGAACTTCTCGGCAAATAATCATCCACCATAGGGTCATAATAAAGCCCAAACAAGAGTGCCATCATTGGGTAGACAAATTCTCTTCCGTAGTTGACCTCGGCATAGGAGCTAAGGGAGATAATATAAGGCTCATCACCAGCGACGTGATCCAGCACAGAATAATCAGTTTTATACTTGTTCCATTTTTTGATAATCGCACTAGAATGCCTTACGATTGCCTCATCCAGAACTTCGTTAAAATCTATTGCAAGATGTTGTGGAACAAGCATGGATAAGATATCCCTATCTTTTCTGTCATGTTCTCCTCTGCCACCATCTCTGATATTGGACACAACAGCTTCGATCAATATCCGCTGGGGAGAAGAGATGATAAAATCAGGACTGGAATGTGAAAAGTCTACTTTCAAACACAATTCTGAGAAAACAGCAAAGAGATAGAATTCCCAAAAACTTGAATGAAAACTTTCCTGAAACTCCGCTACAATCTTATTGTCCTTGTCAATAAAGCCTTTAACCCAACCGGACAATATAGCTTTCTCTGGAAAGAGATTATCTTTTAAAAATTTGAACTTTGCATGTAATTTTTCTTCAGGTATTTCCGGTAAATTTTCGAATAGATCTAACATTAATATAGGCTCTTGGCTAATGGCAAGTGTAAATATAAAAAATAGGATCTCATCCATCACAGCAAACTTTATTTATTTTTTGAATTATATAAATATTATCTACCTTTACTCTTGCATTACCATTAGCCCGATTATGAAATCCACCCACGAGATCGAAGAAAGGGCACTGCTCACTGATTTTCAAAGCGGTGATAGAATGGCTTTTGATAAGATTTTCCGCCTGCACCATGCTTCATTGGTTTTCTTTGCAAACCGACTTATAGTAAATTACGATCAGATTGATGCCCAGGAAATTGTTCTTGATGTGTTCCTGAAGCTTTACGAGCGGAAAGAATCGTTTGAATCCTTAAGCAGCATTAAAGCTTTTCTGTATATATCCACCAAAAATTCCTGCTTTAATGCAATTGAGAAAGAAAAGGTGCGGTTAAAAAGAGTTGAAGGCTTCACAGCAAACTTTGAAGAGCCTGACGAAAACAATATTTTAAGCCAGATCGTACTTTCAGAAGTTTATAAGGAATTATATCAGGCGCTTGAATTACTTCCCGAACAATGCAAGATCATTATGCAACAGCTTATGGAGGGTAAAACTCCAAAAGAAGTCTCACAGGAACTTGACATCAGTGTTAGTACCATCAACAGCCAAAAAGCGAGAGCAATTTCCATCTTAAAAAAACGGCTTTCAGGTGCGGGAATCGCACTTTTATTACTTTATTTCTAAAATTTTCATTTTTTTTCAAATTCTTTTGGACAAGGCACCAAGCTTTTCGGTTTCTATATTAAAAGAAACCAATGGAAGACCAACGGATTTTTGAACAACAATTTATCATCCCCCTTCTAACAAGCTACGTGAGAGGTGAGGAGCTGACTTCTTTGGAGCTGAAAACGATAGAGATATGGATAGATCGGAGTGAAGCCAACAGAGCCGTTTACCTTGAATTAGTGGATAACGAAATATTGGCAAAGAATCTTGTTGATTTTGGTAAACTAAATTCTACTACAGAAGAAAGGCTAAAAAAATTGCACGGCAGGTTGGAGAAAAGCCAGTCCAATTATAAGCGTGTTGTTATTTGGTCATCTGCTGCTGCGGTATTGCTTTTCTTTTCGCTCAGTTTGTTACTATATAGGTATTATCAGTCCACAAATGTTACCAATGAAACGGTCGAGATGGTGGCAACTGATGTTGATCCCGGCAAAGATCAGGCAACATTGACATTTGGTAATGGAATGACCGTAGCGCTGAACGGTAAGGATTTAACAACAGATCAAAGCGGAACATCTTTTCTGGGAGATAAAGCCATTTCAGAAAACACAAATCAAACAGCAACATTATCAACTCCGAGAAAAGGGCAATATAAAACAACGCTTCCCGATGGAACAAAGGTATGGCTGAATGCAGAATCGGAGCTGAAATTTCCGACACAGTTTACCACAGATGAAAGGCTTGTTGAATTAAAAGGAGAGGGGTATTTCGAAGTTGCCCATAATGCAAACAAGCCTTTTATTGTTATTTCAAAAGGACAACGGGTCAAGGTACTTGGAACAAAGTTCAATATCAATTCCTATAGCAACGAAGAGACTACAAAAACTACGCTTATCAGCGGAAGCGTAGAGCTAAGCAATGAAAAAAATACAGCATCCATTAAATTAAAACCTGGTCAGCAGGGGAAACTAAATCAATCCAAATTTACCACAGAATTTGTTGATACAGATATTTTTACTGCCTGGACCACTAATGAGTTTCAGTTTGAAGGAGCGCCACTTGTTGAGGTGCTCCGACAACTGGAGCGCTGGTATGATGTTGATGTCGATTACAGCAACATCCCTAACGTCAGCGTCCACGGAACCATCAGCAGACAGAAGAAACTTTCAAGTGTGCTATACACCCTTGAGAAGATCACGGATTTAAAATTTCAGGTAACAAACGAAAGGAGACTAAAGATTATCCGATAGAACTAAATATAGTAAGTTGTTTCATATGTAGTAGAGCCCAAAAGGAAAAGCCGGAGTCTCGAACACTCCGGCCATTGGGTCTACATTATAAATTTCCAGCAACGAAAATTAAATTTTTAACCCTAACTACAAATGTATGAATTATCATGATGTTTCCAAATGGGAAAACATTCCGCCACCCTCGGCAGAATCCACCCACAGCAGGAAATCCCTGCACATCAGCAAAAAAAGTAAAAAAAGCGTACTGTTTTTTCTACTGGCTCTGAGCTGCTCGGCTACACAGGCACAGCAGATCAGTCTGAATCTGCAGAAAGCTTCTTTGCCTAAAGCTATTGCCGAGATCAGAAAACAGACGAAGTTTGATTTTGCCTATAACAATGAACTGCTCAAAAAAGCAAGTCCCATTACTGTCAATATTAAGAATGGCACCATTCAGGAGATGCTCAGCAAGATGTTTGCTGATCAGCCCATTTCCTATGAGATTGCCGATGGCATTATCATTCTAAAGGAAAAGAAAACAAACAAACCGAATAATCAAACCCCTACCCAGACCCCAACAAAAAAAGAAAATATACAGGGCAGGGTAGTCAGTGAAAACGGTACCCCTTTATCAGGTGCCACCATTCAGGTCAAAGGGACTAATTTCATTACCAGTTCCGACAGTAATGGTTTTTTCGAACTTCCCGACCAATATGAAAATGAAATCATCATTATTTCCTATATAGGTTACACAGCAACCGAGACAAGTTCAAAAAATGCGAAAAACATCACACTGTACACCAATGCTAACAGGATAGATGAAGTATCCGTTGTTGCCAGCGGTTATCAGAGCATACCAAAGGAAAGAGCTACAGGTTCTTTTTCCAAAGTAGATAATGCGACATTCAATAGACAGGTTTCAACGGATGTGATCAGCAGACTGAAGGGTATTGCTCCTTCGATCCTGTTTGATGAGCGGTCAGGCTCCCCGAAACTAACTATACGTGGACAGGCTACGATTTTTGGGAACGATCAGCCGCTTATTGTTGTTGACAATTTCCCTTACGAGGGTGATATCAACAATATCAATCCGAATGATATTGAGGACATCGATATTTTAAAGGATGCTGCCGCAGCTTCCATCTGGGGCGTTCGTGCCGGAAATGGTGTGATCGTCATAAAAACTAAAAAAGGACGAACAGACCAGCCGATGAACATTGGTTTTACCTCAAACCTAACAATAGGACAGAAGCCAGACCTTAACTACATCCCACAGATCAAGCCCACTGATTTCATTGATATTGAAAAAATACTTTTTGAAAAAGGCTACTACAATACCATTATCAGCAATACAGCAAGCAACCGACCCTATTCTCCAGTAGTAAGCATTCTCAACGACCAGAAGAATGGACTAATCACTGAAAAACAAGCAACAAATCAAATTGACCAGCTAAGAAAATACAACCTTAGAGATGACATAAGTAAGTATCTCTACAGAAACAGTATCAAACAGCAGTATGCCCTGAACTTTAACGGAGGTACGAGTAAATACACTTATTATTTCTCTGCAGGTTTCGATAAAAACCAAAATACCGAAAAAGGAAGCGGATTTAGCAGGGTTAGTTTAAACAGCAATCAGGTATTCCGCCCAATCAAAAATCTGGAAATCTCCGCAGGTTTAGCTTACAATCAAAATAATCAATCTACCTCCAATGTTATTTCCATGCTCAACAATATGGGAACCGAATTAATGTATCCATATGCAAGGTTAGTTGATGATAATGGGAATCCGGCTGTAGTTATTAAAGATGCAAGTACTGTTCTAAAAGAAAAAGCACTTACTGCAGGACTGCTAAATTGGGATTTTGTACCACTTCAAGAATTGGATTATCAGAATAACAAATTTAAACAGTCAGAGCTTCGCTTCAATACTTCCATAAAGTATACAATTGTTCCAGTTTTATCTGCTGAAGTACGATTTCAATACGAAAATCAATTAGGACGACGCAGAAACTATTATGATCAGGAGAGTTACTTGATGCGTGATCAGATCAATAGATTTACTACCATTAATAATGGAGTTTTGACTCGTAATATACCATTGGGAGGACGGCTTGATAATACAAATACAGAACTAAATGCATTGAATGGTAGGTTTCAATTAAACTACGATCAACAATGGAATAAACATCAGGTTAATGCGATTGCAGGTTTTGAAGTTCGTGAGACTAAGGCAAATGGAATCAGTTCGAGGCAATATGGTTTTGATCCAAATGTAGGATCAAGCATTTTGGTAGATTATATTACCAGATTTTCGCAATACGGACGGACTGGGACGGCTACGATTTCAAATTTTGATAACTACTCTGGTACAGTCGATCGTATCCGTTCATACTATTTAAACGGAGCCTATAATTATGATCTTCGTTATGTTTTATCTGCGAGTGCACGTATAGATCAATCAAATCTTTTTGGTGTTGAGACCAACCAAAAATCAGTTCCCTTATGGTCAACAGGCTTGAAATGGAATATAAATAAAGAAGATTTCTACCATTTGGATTGGCTTCCACAATTAAGTATCAGATCTACTTATGGAGTCAGTGGAAACATTGATAGAACAACAACAGCATACACTACTGCACGTCTTTCAAGAAACTTATACAACAATTTACCTAATGCCGACCTTGTAACACCTCCCAATAACGAACTTCGCTGGGAGCGGAATAGAATGTTTAATATCGGAGTGGATTTCGCTTCAAAAAACAATAGACTATCAGGAAGTATAGAGTATTTTAACCGTAGGGGAAAGGATCTGATTGGTAACGGAGATATAGATCCTACAACGGGTTTTTCATCTTTTCGTGGAAATGTTGCGAACATGAATGGAAAAGGTGTCGATATTGAGCTTAATTCCTCCAATATCCAAAGCAGAAGCTTTAGCTGGAAAACAACCGCAATCTTTTCTTATGCTAAAGATATTATCACAGCTTACAAGAGACCAACTAGCATTACCAATTTTGTTTCCGATAACAGCATTATTAGAAATCCATCCTTATACAACCCTGTAGTTGGGAGATCTTTGTTTGGTATTTATAGTTATCCTTGGGCGGGATTAGATCCCCAAACTGGTCAGGCTAGAGGTTTTTTAGATGGTCAGCCATCCACACAGTATGCGCAGATAACTCAGCAATTGGCTGAAGATCCTGAGAATAGACTTATTTATCACGGTAATGCGTTAGCTCCATATTTTGGGGCTTTACGAAATATTATAAGTTACAAAAATGTTGAGCTGTCGTTTAATATTACGTACCGTTTTGGTTACTATTTTAAGCGTAATAGTATCATGTATACAGCACTTTATAATAATTACGGTGGGCATGGAGATTATTACAAGAGGTGGCAAAATCCAGGGGACGAGCTGACGACAAATGTTCCTGCGATGGTTTATCCAGGTGTAAACGTTGCTGATCAATATTATCTTAATTCTGAGGTGTTAGTAAGCAAAGGTGATCATATTAGGCTTCAGGATATAAATCTAAGCTACAATCTTGATTCTAAAATATCACAAAAGCTTCATCTTAAAAACTTACGTCTTTTTGGCTATGTAAATAATGTTGCCATGATTTGGAAAGCTAACAAGGATAATTTAGATCCTGATTTTCCAACGAATAAGCCCGTACGGACTTTTGCTGTAGGTCTTAATTGTAACCTTTAATCAGACTACTATGAAAAAGAGAATAAAACTATTGTTACCATTGGCAATGATATTATTTATGCCTTCTTGTTCGAAAGAATGGCTTGAGGAAAAACAAGATATCAAACTGATAGTTCCCACTACACTAAATGATCTGAGTTTGTTAATGAATTCCAGTCAGTTTGTTTATGATGGACGAGGTGCTATGGAGGCTTCATGCGATGATTTTGAATTGACAATGGAGCAATATAATTCACTATGGGACGATTTTGAACGCAAATTATTAACATGGACTGTAGATGTCTTTCCAAAATTAGGCTTGGGAACTAATTACGAAGAGTGGGAACTACCTTATTCTCAAATTCAAAGCTGCAATGTAGCCTTGAATACGCTTGATAAAATTTCCAGAACGGCAACCAATAGTCAGCTTTATGATCGCATAAAGGGGACTGCTTTGTATTTTAGATCAAAAGCCTTTCTTAATCTTGCAATGACCTTTTGTAAATATTACGACGTCACATCAGCAGATAGTGATCTTGGAGTTCCTTTGAAATTAGATATTGATGTAAATGAACCAATTTTTAGAAGTACACTAAAGCATACTTATCAAAGGATTACAGAAGATCTTACCTTGGCTGCAACATTATTACCAAAAGATGCAATATCTGCAACTCATATAACAAATGCTGGTGCATATGCTTTATTGGCAAGAACCTATCTTTATATGAATGACTATAGGAAAGCTTATGATGCTGCTCAAAATTCATTAAAGATTTATTCAGTGCTTGATGATTATAATACTTTTAACATGACTGATGCCAATCCTCTGTTGGGAAAAAGTAAAGAAGTCCACATAATGATTGAAATGACTGTAAGTTATGGGACTGCAGGAAATATGTACTCTTCTATACCCCGTGAGCTATATGAACTTTATGAAGAACATGATCTTAGAAAGGTGCTTTATTTTAAAAGCCAAAATGGAAAAAGTATTTGGTGTGGTGCACCTATAGGTAATAATCTTTCTGGTACAGCGACTAATGAAGTTTTTCTCATCGAAGCAGAATGTGCTGCAAGATTAGGGGAGAGAGAAAAGGCATTAGACTTGCTTAATGCATTGCTAATAAAAAGGTATAAAACGGGAACTTTTAAACCTTTAACTGCAAGTTCTGACTTGGAAGCCCTTGATATAATACTTGCTGAAAGAAGAAAAGAATTGCTAAAAAGAGGGTTACGTTTTCAGGATCTTAAGCGACTTAATAAAGACTCTAGGTATGCCAAAAGTTTGACAAGAACTATTGGCGCAAAAATATATACTCTACCTCCTAATGATGGACGCTATCAACTTCCAATTCCTCAATATATTATTGACTATAACGGTTTAGAACAAAATTGATTAAATCTCGATTAACAAAATATTATGAGAAAAATATTATACTTAGGAACGCTATATTTATTTATAGCTCAGTTTTCCATTGCCCAAAGAAGAACCATAATTAATATAAAATATGAGAATTTTAGAGATTCTGCCATTAGCTTATCATTTCCAATTTATGATGGTAAGTTTTCTTCATACACTGCACGGGATTACGAGTCAACAAGAAACGACGGAAAATTTCATTTTGAATTTCCTTTAGAAGAAACAACAAAAGTATGCATTTACACAAGCACTAAAAACGGTCTCTTGTTTGTCCCTGGTACATTTAATATCATCATAAATCCTGGCGACAGTTTAGATCTTATAGTTCGTGATGATAAAGAAGGATT
Organism: Chryseobacterium arachidis; assembly: GCF_900129245.1. Taxonomy (GTDB): domain Bacteria; phylum Bacteroidota; class Bacteroidia; order Flavobacteriales; family Weeksellaceae; genus Chryseobacterium; species Chryseobacterium arachidis. The sequence continues at coordinate 74,650 of NZ_FQUT01000012.1, read as the reverse complement.
GAACAATATGGAAATAGGAGGAAGAGGAGCGGAAAAGTTGCTTATGACTAAGCAAGTAACTAAAAAGATGTTGTCAAGCTATGTATTTAAAAAGCCTTACAATAAGCAAAATATTACTGAAAGATATTTAGAAGTTGATAGATCGCTTGATATAATCGATTCAATGTTTAATGAGCACCCTCAAAAAAATACTAGGGACTTTAGGCTAGCAAAAGCGCAGTTGGTTGAGCAAACTCTAGATGCTATTATGCTACAATCAGTAGATCAATATGATGATTCTGTAGCTACATTATTTAACAAATTCATAAAGAATAAGAAACGAATCAATCCACTACTTGACAGCTTAACAATAGATTATTTTGGAGGATTTCGCGTTCTTCCTGCTTATATCTACATATGCAATATGCAGCAATTGGCAACGCGTCATGATTTATTTAGGTACAAGTACCCCCTAGAATATGGTTCCTTGGTTGAAAAAGAATTTAAGGATTTCCCTTTTATAATGAATTATCTACTTTCTGATAATACAATAGCTATTTTTCGTAAAAACTGGTATAGTCAAATATCGAGTGATGCATTTAATTTTTATGAAGCAAAAGTGAATAGGAAAAATCATTATTTTCAGTACGTTTTAAATGAATTTAATAACCTCAAAGAAATTTTAAAACCTGGAAATCATTTTTACAATTTTAATTTGCCAGATACAAATGGTATATATCACAACTTAAGTGATTTACGGGGGAAAGTAGTTATTTTAGACTTTTGGTTCACTGGATGTGGCGCTTGTAAAACGGCTGCATCCGAAGTTACGAAATTAAACAACTTAAAAAATGATAAAATTCAGTTTGTTTCTATTAATGTTGATGAAACATTAGAAAGATGGAAGGCTGGTATAGGTGTATTTTCGATCAGTGGTGCATTACAACTGTACACGGATGGGAAAAGATATGATCATCCTATTATAAAGTTTGCAAAGATTCGAGCATACCCAACATTAATAGTTTTGGATAGAGATGGAAGAATTATTGGAATGCCTCCTCATCCTTATGAAGATCCTAGTGGTTTTGAGAAATATATACTAAATTGTCTATAGTAAGAAAAGAGAGCATAATTAATGCTCTCTTTTCATTGGTGCAATATTTAGTCTTTAACACCTCTTATAATACCTTGACCAGTTGGTAACTGAGTATCTAAGTCATATTCTTGTGCACATACTTGTTGGCTAGGTGAACATGGGTGTGAAACAGGATCATATGCATCTCCCATTGATCCATCGGAATTACGGTAAAAAATTCCAGTCGCATCTTCGTTTACTGTATTCGCCGGAGCAAATGAAAATGCTGCGAATGATCCAATTGCAAGTGCTGCAACTCCAAATGTTAATCTTAAATTTTTCATGATAATGGTTGCTTTTATAAATCAAAAAGCTAAACTTTAATTTTGCCTACTCTGAGTTCAGGTTTTCGGCTTCCCCTGTTTTTATGGTTATTAGTTTTTAGCTTATGTGGTCTGAATACCGCTGTGTGGGGTTCGCCTTTGCGAAAAGAAAGCCACCAGACCAATGATGTTGATCGCCATTACACCAAAATTGAAATAAAGCTGATCGTTCCAGTTCATACCTCTTAAAACTGCAATGCAGGAACAGGGAATACTTGGCGCAAATTTTAAGATGTAAACAAGATATCCTGTATACAGGGTAAGGATGCAAAAGGAAGTAAGTAATCCTATCTTTTTCCATTTCTTATTCAGCAACATAATTATAAGTCCTAAGTGTATTGCCTGTAAAGCATAGGGTAGGATAGATCCTCCTAATGACAATATATAGGCTCCTTTGATTTGTCTGTTGAATGTGTCAAAATCAAAGATCTTGCTGGCAAAGGTAAACGCCCACACTAGTATTAAAATAAATACAATCACTTCTGAAATGATATTCTTTGCACGCATAGTTTTTAGTTTTAGATTTTTAATTTGGTTAGGATAAATCCTGAAATAGGGAAAACCGAGCCTGGGTTCGAATTTTCATAATACCAAATGTAGAACCGCATTATGTGACGATGCAAGAACAAGTTGTCCTAATTATCTTCCAGATCATGTCCTAAATTGTTCGCACTTTGTTGTCTCCATTGATCCTTATCTTTTTGTGGTGGATCTATAATTTCATTACCGTTTTCGTCCAGCTTTAAATTTGAACCTGCGTGAACAGAATCATTAGTAGATTTATTAGTAAGCAGTACTGCTGCCTCTTTTGCCGCCAAAATGTTATGATTTGGTATTATATCTGCTTCGCTTTCTCTGCAGGAGAATACTGTGCATAATGCATAAATGATTATTGAACTTGAGATAATCTTTTTAGATGTTTTCATTGTAAAAAATTTTAGGATTACCTCGGCCGAGATGAATCGATTTCTGACAGCCAAATTATCAGTCTCCGTGGAGCTAAGAAACTATATGTGGTCTCAGATTTCTCACGGACATGTGAATATAATACCATGTGTGAGTGTTAAATAATTGAAAAAAAATAATCTACAATTTTGAAAAAAAATGACATTTTTAAAGTTGCAAATAAGTGTATCTAAACACGCAAACCTGTCTTAGTTTCCTCGGACAGTGAATTAAAACTTATTTTACAAAGATTTAATTACCACAAAATCAGTATTTTAAATAATGGGTTTTCTATATACGGATAACCGTTGCTTTGGCATTAGGAAAAATTCTTAATTTTATGCTAATTCTTACCAATGAAGCCTTTATTTTACCACCTTTTATTAATCTTACCATTATTTTTATGTCAACCGATATTTGCACAGAAAAAAATTCTGAGTGATTATTACCTCATTCAAAGGCAGTATGAAAATCTTTCAGAGAATGATGAAACTGCATTACCCTTTGTACAAAAGCGGATCTCTAAGGCAAAGAGAGAAAAAAATAATCTGCAATTGTATATTGGTTATAAAGATGCCAGATATCACTCAGCCAATCCTTTTAAGAAATTAAAATATGCCGATAGTACGATATACACTGCAAATAAAATGAGGGATGATAGTTTAATAAGTAGTGCTTATTTGAGCAAGGGGATTGTATATTATTTTAATTTCAAAAAATATAAGCTAGCATTAGATGAATATTTAAAGGCTTTTGACAAGACAAAAAGTTGTAAGGATCTTTATTATAAAAATAAGATAAACTATCATATTGGAGTGGTTCGAAGCTATATGGGTTACTATAAAGATGCCCTATCAGATTTTGAAGATGCCAGAAAATTTTTTGAAAGAGAGATTAAGAAGGATTTGCACCCAAATCTGATGTTTGGAAACCGACGTGGTTATTATAATACCCTTCATCAAATGGCGGTTTGCTATAGAAATTTGAATAATCAAAAAAAAGCCGATTCATTGATTGATTTAGGACTTTCAAGTACCTTAAACAATGCAGACTTTAAGCAGGAATATAGTTACTTTTTGAAAGAGCAGGGAATTAATAGATTCAACAGAAAAAATTTTAGAGGTGCAATAGAATCGATAAGAGGATCATTGCCTAATCTTAAAGAAGTAAATGATTTTGCATGGCTGACAATTTGTTATTCTTATTTGGGAAAATCCCATTGGAAATTAAACAATATTGATGAAGGTATCAAAGAATTTGAGAAAGTCGATTCAATTTTTAATAAACACAACTTTGTACTTCCTGAAGTCCGTAAGGTCTATGAAAATCTGATAGACTATTATGAAGCCAGGGACAATTCCACAAAGGTACTTTATTATATGAAACAGCTTTTGAAAGTTGATAGTGTTCTAGACCAGGATTTCTTTTATCTGTCCTCCAAAATACTTCGTGACTATGATACAACAAAACTGTTGCGTGAGCAAAATAGGATTGAAAGTATGGCGTCTTTTAAACGGTGGGCGTATTTTACTATTTTAATCGTAGTTCTCGTTGGCGGTTTCTACTGGCTTGTGCTTTATCGCTCTCGAAAAAAGTCTTCAGGCAAGAGCACCTTTTTGGGAATAGACTTTGGCGGACAGGTCCCAAAAACTATGGAGGAAGGTACTTACAGAATCAGACATTACAATAAATCAGATCTTAGTTCCGAGATTGTAGACCATATTCTTTTTAGTTTAGAAAACTTTGAAAAGAATAAAGAATATCTTCAAAGCAGTATTACATTAGGGACTTTGGCGGAAAGGTTACAATTGACAGAAAAGAACTTATCCTCGGTAATTAATGAACATAAGGGAGCGAGTTTCAATCGTTATCTAAGTGAACTCAGAATTGCTTTTATAACTGACAAACTTATTAACGAACCTAAATATCTAAAGTATTCTAGCGCAGCGTTAGCAAGAGAGTGCGGTATAGCATCAAGATCCAATTTTTCAGCTTTATTCCGAGAAATAAATGGAATTACTTTCAATGAGTTCATCAAAAAACAAAGAGATGAGTTGAATGATTTTGATCTCAAAAGAACTACACAATAACATAAATCTGACTTGTGGGTATTCTAATTATTAAAGTCTAAAATTGACAAATTATATGCTGTATTACCTAACTTTTAAGTATTGAGAGTAATACTTTATTTGAATCTGAAAAAATATATTATATATGGGAAATTTAATCCTCACTCTTGTGTCCATCATAGTTTTGCTTATTATGAAGTTTGAAAGTTCCGTGACCAATAAAGAAGTTCTGCAGAAGATGGAAAATTTGCATCTGAAAGTTAGAGATCAAATGTTGATTATAGTCAACAATCCTTACAGTGCAAATAAGAAAGTTATTCAGAATTGGATTTTAGCCTTATTTGTCGGGCTTGCAATTGTGAATTATTTCAGCATGCTTATTTTTGGTGCTAATTCACCAAAGAATCCATTGAAAAATGAGATAATCTTTTCATACTCGATCGTTGGAACCTTTATTGTTTTCGCCAGCCTCAATAGACGAGATTTGGTCAAAATGCTTCCATTATTAGTAATTTCGGTCGGAATAGGGATCTATTTTATGCATACAGGAATGGCTTTATATGGTATTGCCAATCCACTTAGAAATGATTTTCATTTCAGTCCTTACTTTGCGGATTCAATTATCATTTTTGCCGGTATTATGTTACTTATGATTACTATTTTATTGGTATATTCCGCTCGATTATTTTGTAATCTCCTATACTTCGTACTGCAGAAAATCCTTAAATTAAGTTTACATTATTCGCCGGAAAAACCAATAAGAATACTTATGTTATTTCTCAGTATTTTAACAATATTAATAGGCGCTTTAATACCTTTATTTTTATAAACGCATACTTTCCAACCATCCAAGCTTTGAAAAAAGAACCAATTAGCCAGGAAAATTTAGTCTGAGTTTTTAACTGTTTGGCATAATTGAAATTTTATTGAAATATATTTGCACAAGGATAATGCCTATTATGAATTATTATCTCATCAACAACTATTGATATTGAATCCATAAAGAATGAAACATCACTTTGGCGACTTTTTAGACAGAACAGGCGACTACTGGACGACAATTCCAAATAGAGAAAGATTTGCATTTATTGCTGACTTTGAAATCGGTAATAAGGACGAAGTAGAAATATTAACAATAAGCAAGACCCAAGATAAAAATCATTGGCAGCAAATTTTTGACTGCCCAAATCTTGAAGAACTGACGCTGCACGACCCAAGTAAAGAACAAGTTCAAGCAATTAGGAGATTGGCAAAAATAAAGCGTTTGAGGGTAACCTTCTTTAGAGCAAACGATATTGAATTTATCGGCGACCTACATAATTTAGAAGAATTAATTCTCGAATATGTCTCAGGATTTTCAGATTTGACGCCACTGTCAAAATTACCAAAACTAAAATCTGTACATTTTGAAAATCTTCGTAAAGTTTCGAATTTTGACGGACTAAAAGGATCGAGCAGTTTGCGCTATTTACATATCGATGGCACATTTGATTGGAACCAACCTATTGACAATTTTGATTTTTTGGGCGGACTTCCGAATCTCGAAGTATTTTCATTGGGTGGGATTACGAGCAAAGCACCATTCCCTGCACTCACATCAGTTTTGACTTTAGAAAAATTAAAAAAAATTAAAATTGGAAGGAATACGATTCCAACCCAAGAGTTCGCATTTTTGGAACGGGCTTTACCAAACGTTGAAGGTGCAAAAAAAGAAATTTACCGTAGATTTTCTTATCATAGCATAAAGTTGACAAAAGAAGATTTTCGTTTTCAACTATCGGACGAAATAATCAAAGAAAGACATCCAGAGGTTAGAATAATTTATAACGGAACAAGAGAAGTAGATGACCCAAGTTCAGAATGTTTTGAGTTTTTAGGAAAAGGAGCTGGACGTGTAAAGTGTAATAATCCACAAGCTGACCAGAAAATCGAAGAATTCAGACAGAAATATGAACAATATAAAATTGAAGTAGACAAGATTATCCAAAGCTACTTTGAATAAAAAAGGATTGATTCTAGATCTCTCTGGTCTCAAAAAACAATAAAGAAGGAAATAGTATGATTACTACAAAAATTCTTAAAAAGGCTTTCTAAAGGAAGGGCGTTCCACCACATTGTCAGAATCAGCCAGGATTTTGGTAATCATATTTATATTAAAGATAAAAATAAAGACAAATGGATTTTCCACAAAGAGATTTAACACATATTATAGAAAGACAGGCTCTAGAAATCTTAACTCAACAATTACCTAAAGAGTGGATAGTTCGTGAGATGACCGAAAGAGATTATGGGGTTGATTTATACGTTGAAATAATAAGGGAAGATAAGAAAGTAACTGGAGATTTAATTGCGATTCAGGTAAAAGGAAAAGAGAAGTTAAAAATTGATGCTGACGGTAAGTTTAAATTTTACACAATTAAAAAATCAACATTAAATTACTGGCTTAATCTTCCTGTTCCAGTTTTTTTTGTTGTGGTTTGTATTGAGAGCGAACAGTCATATTGGTGCAATGTTCGTGATGCAAATAGAACGGATAAATTTATAAAGGGCGCATCTGAAACTTTATATACTGAAATACCGAAAGAACAAAATTTATCAAAGAATGGATTAATTCTATTTCAGTTTAACTATCTGCGAGAAAAACGCTGGGGTGCTGTCGAAAATGCCATGGAACAGTCTCTTATGCTTTTCAACTCTTTCGGACCATTTATACTAATGTGTAAGAGAAAATCCGATTCACAACTTTGTTCAACTACAATTCAATATATTCTTCTTCAACATTACGAATATTTTTACCTACTATCAAGATATATTCTAGGGAAAAAGCCTAAGGCAATTTCAGAGTGGTATGACATCAAGATACTTGAACTGCAAAAGCACCCCAACCGTAAAGGCATTACATTCTCGTATAAAGTGGTTAAACAGGTCATTAAATATTTTGCCTCTGATTATCGGGAGGCTGTTCGACAAGTTAATTTGTTGGTTATTAAGTATTACCCGACCTACTACCAACAAAGATTTCCATATTTATATGTGCATCTTAAACTTCGCCCACTGACATTCGTTCATTCGGATTGGTTCGCAAGATACTATAACGACGAATATGAAAACGATACAATGAATATAGAAAAGAAGTACTTTGATGACTTTACGGATTATGACGATTATGATTTAATAGACGACTTAAATATATGAGAACTTTATTAATTTATTTAGCTAAAAATTTAATAAAGAAACGATTATTTCAATCAACTATATAAGGTTAATGCACATTTAAAGAATGAAAAATGTTATCAGGTGGATCTCAATCATTTCTTATTCATTAATCATTTTCGCAGGATGGATGAGTGGAATTCCATTTATAATATGGTTAGTATTTTCAGCTTTTGACTTTGGAAGTATTGACCAGTTATTTGCCGTATTTGGACTTGTAGGAATTTTTTTAAATCTCATTAAAGGTAAAACCAGGATTGATATTACTATTGTAAGTTTCGTACTTATGTTATCACCAATCATTAGCAGATTGGTACAAGTTCCACTTGAAATGTTCAACTATCTAGCATTTCAAATTCCTTTTGCTATTTTTATCATAACGTACTTAACCTATATAATTATTAATGCAAGAGAAAATATAGCGTCCTGTAAGAATTGAGGAGGTATGGAAAGATAATGATTGGGGTAATTTATCTCGATTGGAAATATAAATCTTAGCCAGCAATTTTTGCGAAGCATTTACGGGATACTTCCGTATCCCCTGACAAAGCCCGCAATGGCTGGAAATTGAACGGGTGAGTGCTTGCTTTTAGCCATTGCATCCGCTTTTCCGCCAAAAGCCAACGGCTTTTGGCCGCGGCAGTTTTTAACTGCCAACGGGTATTCCTTGTGACCTGAAATTTTGGAGGTTGAGAAAAAATCCCCTGTGTTCTGTCATTCCTGTTTTGAATAGATTCCAAAGGAGGGAAGCCCCCAAATGTGCGATTGTACTGTTTATAAAGAGATCCTGTTTCAGTAATGATTCCGCAAGCGAACAGCTTGGTGTATTGTCCTGTTGTTCTGAACTCTTTAAAGCTGTTCCGTATTCTGAAACGATAGAAGGTAGCTGACTAAATGTTTTGAACTTTTTTGATGTGGGTTGCTCTATCTTTCCGATTGTGGAAAGTATGCCCTGTCCTGTAAATTTTGTGTTTCCCAAATCAAGCCAATATTTTACTTTGTCCCTGTGATTTCCGTAGCCCTTGCTCAATTTATTCAGTATCTCCGCGATTTCAAATCTTGATGCCACAGTATCTGTGCAGGATATGTAAATTGATGCAGCTGAGTTTTCGGGGATATTTCCATGTGAGTCAGATTCAAACTTTTTAGTAACAGCTTTCCAATTGGTTCCAGACCAACGGTTCAGACGGTTAATAATTGCCTGTGCTTTGTAGAGACCTTTTTCTGATTCTGCGAACCGCTGTCTGCCCACGTTGGCAGATGTAATCATATCATCATCCCAAAGATGAACATCCAATCCGGGATGTTCAAGCTCCAATAAGCTATGATTAATTTCCATTAATGCTGTCATTAATTTGGAACCTGTTCCGCCTGCGCCGATTACGATCACTCGGATAGGGTTGGTCGGAGATGCAAGATAATTGTCCAAAAAATGGATATTGGTTTTTGTCGTTTTCATAACAATATATCTTTAAGTTTTTTATTGGTTTTAATGAGCATATCCGTAGGAAACTGTTTATCTGTATCGATCAGGCTTTCCCACAAGAGTACACAATTTCCATTGACGGGATTGTGATCAGCCATCAAATGGGAGAAATAGCTGTTAAAAAAGTAGTTTTCCCAAAGAGACATTAATTCTTTTAAAGAACCTGTTTCGGAAGTATTGATACTTACCGTTCCCATGCACACTGAGCCATCCTGATAGATATTAAAAAATGGTGCGTAATGGAGGTCAGATTTTAGAGTGGGTTTTCTGTTTGATGCAAGAGCAAATATTTGCAAAGAATCTTTATCCGCTTTCCATACCAATGGCGGAACGTTAGCCTTACCTGATTTAATACCGAGACCGTCACTAAAATGAAGCTGTTTTAACTGCGATTTTGTGTACCAGATAATTGCTGATTTCTTTGCATCAAAAGAAAGGACATTATTTTGTAAAATGCCATCGGACTTTAAAAGGTTGATTTTATCCTCATCAACCTGTAAAGCAGTTGCCAATCTCTTGGCTGCTTCTGTTGAAAGCGGATGCGGATTTACGGGCTTTCCGTCTTCCATATCGAAATGTTCTACATAGGTTTCATTTAATGCTCCGTCGTTCTGATAAAATACCAAAGCAGTAGTAGGGTAGAAGTAACTGCGGAAGCTGTTTGTAATATCTTTCATAAGTTCAAGTTTTATAATTTGTGTTCCTGCCACAATATGATAAGGTCATTGATCGAATTAAAAACTTTGTCTTCAAAATCAAAGTTCTCATTATCTTTTTTCCCATCAATTGGTACAAAACGTGTTGGTTCGTCCATTTCACAGTATTCCTGAAATTCGGAATTTGCCGTATCTACGATGGTATCAAATAAGTTTCCTCTTATGGAAGCGCAAAAAGATAAATAGTCGTCGAGCATGATCGGTCGCTGATCTTCTTCAGATTCTTCCCTAAGTTGCAATGGGTAGTAATTGCGGTCAATGCGCAAATTTGGAAATTTGTTGTAAAGCTCAAAGAATGAATTGGCTACTAAAAGTGCCTGATTTTCAAAATCATCTTTTGGATTAAGTTTTTTCAAACGTTTATCGAATTGCTGTAGATTATTCGGGTCGGTAATCAAATCTTTCATCAAGTCACCAATCTCTTTTGCTTCGTTCATTTCGGATAGGCTTTCTTCCTGTTCTTCATCTTCAAGAATCCAATTTTCCAGCATTTCATAAATTGAAAAAAGGTAGCAGTTATCAATTCTATAATATGAAACTCCGAGTACTTGGAATAGATAGGCATAGACAGATAAAAGCAACTGACCAACTTCTTTACTTTTACTTTTCTGCAATACTGTATAAAGTGGAATTACGGGGATATAGTACAATGAATGCCCTGTATCATAGCGTCTTTCTTTTGCAAAATAGGTTTTGTTTTCATGATGTATTAACCTGATCTCTTTCCAATCCTGTTTATGCTGTTTCATCTGACTTCTGACCTCAGCTATTGATTCCGAAAGATTGTAGGGAAATGGTATATCTGTACAGTCCTGTAAGGTCAGTTCAAATTTTTTGGAGAGATTGGAAAGGGATTTAAAAAAGTCCCTTTCCAATTTACTTTTATTACAATCCTCTACAATTTCAGGCTCCTGCAATCTTGGATAAAACTGCACTTTCAGAAAGGCATTGGAAGCATCTGTGGGGGAACAGACTTTTTCCTGTCCTTTCGGATTTCGCCCGCATCTTTTGGACGTTGCATCCATTTCGCAAATGCGGCTAACTGATACAGTAGCTGTTGCTCTGCCTTTTCTTGTGGCATTTTTACTGTTGGTGGATATTTGTTTAGCATGACTCATTTTGATTATTTTTTTGTTAACCTTTCGTACCGATCACAGTTTCAAACCTGTACTGCACCGTATCATCTTTAATGACAGGACGGGAAATTTTTGCAGTGGTCAGCACAGGATAATTATTGGAATAAAAATTCAGTACCGCCTGAACGCTCCATTTTGGCGCAGGGTCATCCAAAATAATTTCCTGTTCTTTCTCTTTTAAAATAAATACTCTCTGAAGTGTTGTTTGTAGTAACATAATGATTGCTTTTTGTGTTATTCCTGTATTTCTTGTTCCTCTGTGTTCTGCGCATTGTTAAAAAGACTTGGCGCAAATTCCCGTTCATAGATTTCCTGTTTGTTCCTGATCTTCTCCGCATGCTCGGGAAAGTCGCTGACTTTAGGAAGTGCAGACCATGCTTCCTTATATTTTCCCTCTGCTTCATAGGCATCCGCTTTTAGCATAGCTTCCGTATATTTTCGGCTTTTGGAATCTCCCTCTTTTTTATGCTTATCGTTTTTTCCCTTTTCCATTGCTGAACTTGCTTTTGCATGTTCCAATTGTAGCATGAAACTTTCCATGTTTGATAGTATACCATCAGCAGTCTGCATGGGTTTTTTGATACACTGAATAAATTCGTTATCCAATTCTTCGGGAGTTCCCGTAAGGTTAAAAGGGGGTATGATATTTTTTGCCTTATCCGAACAATTTTCATTCTCGATCAAGATAGAAACGATGATCGTACTTTCGGTTGCTTTGGCTATGGTTAGCATCAATTTGCTGTTAATGTCCATTTGTGCTATCTGTCTGAAAAAATTAGCTGTTTCCATAATAATTTATTTTTCTGTCGCTTACTGATTGTGTTATATAGTCCTCTGAAAATCCATTTTCCCTGAGCTCTGTCTCATAGGCTTTCATTTCCCTGTTGAAAGTTTCGGTTCCTTCTTCTCCTGTCAAATAGAGTTTATGAACCCGTTTTTCTTTCAGTGCTTTTGTGATGGTATTGTACAGTTCTTTAATGTGCCTGCGCTGATCGGATAGTTTTCTGTTGTCCTTTGCAAACATTTGGTACTGTGAAAGAATTTCCAGATAAATGAAGGCTTGCGAAATATTGGATTTTTTGAAGTTCTCTACAAACCTGTTATAAAGCCAATCCGAGAATTTGTATTTTGAATGAATGTCCATGTCTTAATTTTTTACTATTTCTATTTTCTCCTATCTCGTTTGCTCTAACTTGATATTGATAAGTTTCTGTGAACCGAACAGCATATAAATGGCGTGTTTCAGTTCCTGACTGCACTGCTCCTGATAAGTATAATGTATCACCGAGTGAATGGTAAACAGTGCATCATATCCGTCAAATAACTGATCCCTGAAAGTTCTTTTATTTCTGTAAAGTCTTGTACCATTTCTGCTGTACCTACGTTGAAAGTTGTCGATAAAATTAAACCATTGATCTGCGCTGATATGCTGTTCAGTCCATTCGTTAAAAACCTGTTCAATGTTGCTGATAAATAATTCAGCTTCCTTTTTAAAAAACTCTGTCAACGCTTTTAGTTCGTCGGGAAATAGCCGTGCAAGTAAATAGGCTCTTTCGAGGTTATTCATTTGATGTAATGGTTTCATTTTTAGAAATTTTTAGATTTTTACAAGTTTTTAATCTCTTCAATCCTGTAAGGTCTAATTAGGTGGCAGGCTTGTATAGTTCTGCCACCTTTTTTTGATCTAGTTAAACTGAAAAATATCTGCTCCGATTTTCTCAAAAGAGGTGCAAAGTTCAAATGCTTTCTGCGTTTTCAGTTGTGCTGTACCGCCCAGAACAATGCTCTGTACTTTGGCTTCCGAACTCTTGTACTTCCGGACATTCTGAAAATATCCCGTTACTGCGTTGTACGCCCCGAAAAGGGTTCCTTTGGTGGTTTCCATCAGTTGGGTGTCGTTGATCATGGCGTATGCGAATGCTTCGTCAACGGTATTTTTGAACATGGTTGACAGTTCATCGTTTGCGCCTTTTTTGAGCAGATCAAACGTTTCCTTGTTTGGGCAGAGTGCCAACTGGATCAGCTTGCGCACTTCGCTGTCCTTTACCCTGATGTTTGCCCAACTGTTAAAAATGCCGTCCATCTGCGTGGTCATAGAATTTGCCATTCCCATTACCTTGTGGGCATCGCTCAGGCGTTGTTTTGCCCCTGCGGTGTGTTTGATGCGCACGACGTTGCTCATTGTTCGGAGTGATGCGTTCAGGGTGTTCTGACAGACAATGCGGATAGGGGTAAAGGCTGCTGTTATACTTCCGCTACCATCGTGGGAGGTGGTCAGGAAGATATATTTTTCGATCACGTCGTCTGATTTGCCGATACGGATATAGTTCGGGAGTTTTGCGGTGATGAATATGCGCTCACCCTGACCGAGTGCGCCCGCTGTTTCGTACAATATCCCACTTCCACCTCCTACGATAGAATCAAAGAATGTAAATGCATCTTTATTCTGCACGATATGATAGTCTTTACCCACCACGCCCAAAACTGTATTATTGTCGGTACGGATATTGGCGAAATAGTTGGGAACTTCAAGTTCCATATCCTGCAATACGATACCGTCCGCAATCTGTACGATTCCCGAGCCTTTTGTAAACAACGGGCTTTTTTCTACCTCGTAATCGAGTCCTGCGTGTCTGATGGCTTCTGCGCTTGTGGGATAGTCTTCAACGATCTGCCCGAGTCCGTGCCATGCTTTTTCCTTTACGCTGAAAAATGAATACTTACCTGTTTTGCTGTTGAAATTTAAATTATGTGCCATGATTTCTGATTTTTAAATTGTTCTGTAATTGGATGAATTTGATTAATTGAAAAGGTCGGTTCTAAAATGGTAGATCGTCATCGTCCGAAGTCCTTGCCGTCACTGTGGCGGTCTTGCTTTTTTTACCTGCTGTAGTAGCCGGTGCGGTTTGCTGTTGTTCCCTCGTGGCAGGTCTCCCGAGCGGTTTGATGGTGGAGGTGTGGAAGTTGATTCCTGCTCTTGCCGTTCCGTCTGCTGTTATCCATGCCCTTGCGCTGATCCGTCCTGAGAGTTCAACCAATAGTCCTTTTTCAAGAAAAGCCACTGCTTTGGGAGTTAGCCAATAGGAGCAGTCAATGAATGCGGTCTGCTCAATACGTTCCCCAGCTTTGTTCTTGTAGCTGTCGTTCACTGCGATAGAGAAGTTTACCACTTCCTTTCCGTTTGCTGTTGTGCTGACTTCTGCGTTTTTTGTCAGCCTTCCGATAATGTTCATAATCGTCTGTTTTTGAGTTATACAATCCTGTTAAGCTTCCTTTCTTTCCTGTGCTGCCCGAGCCTCGGCCCCAAATCATTTTTTTCAAAAGAAAAAACAGGAAAAAAAGAAAGTCAATCAGGACATCGGGTAACGCGGAAGGCAAAAGGAAACGGAATAAAGGATGGCTATTGTGCGGCTGGATGTGTTTATGCCGTAGTCTTTTGCGGCATGTGGGCAATGGCTACCCGAAGTACCTTTACTTCCTTTTTCACCTGTTCTTTTGACAAAAAGTGATTCCCAAAACATATTTTTTTAAAAAACATATCTGGGTAAAAAGCAGTATCAATTCATAGGGAATTGAAAGTTGTGGCTGTGGGAACGGAAATAAGGCAACTTTCAATTTGCTATGTTAGGGGAGTTCATAAGCTCTTTTGCCACTTGGGAGAGGGTAGGTCAAGCAAATGTGCTTAGGAATTTTGGAGCTGGCTGTAGGCGATATTTCCAACAAAAAAATAGTAAAGTATAATTGAAGGTTTTGTTGCATAAAAAATCATGAAATTCTTTACTGTTTAACTATAACTCCTATCCTGATGATATTTAATATAAAAATCATATTTCGACATCATATTTTTTTATAAATTAGTGACAGCTAATAACCTATAAATATGAAAACAATCAAAAAAGCCATGGGCATTGTCCTATTGTCCATGATTGCTGTTTCCTGCAGCAAAAGTTCAAATTCAAAAATTTTATTTGAAGAAGATTTTTCCAAAGGTCATGCTGATTGGAAAGTAGTAGGTGACACGATCATCAAGCAGTTTGATCTACAGTTCCAGGACAGCAAAGAACCGCTTAAAGTTTCCTGGCTCGCTTCAAAGGATGCCGGGGGATGCCTTCAGGTGAGCTACGCAAGAATTGAGCGCATTAATGCTGATTCCAACATGAAGGCCGATAGTATCAAAGCGGAACCGGGAACGTGCGGCACGGCGTGGGAATCTTCTGATTCCACACAGTACAACCAAATGGTATTTACAGGAATTCTGAGTAAATCTCACACGGTAAGAAAGAACGTGAAGCAAGGAACCTTTCTTATTATTAACGGCAACGGTAAAATTACGGACCTTTAGATCTACTATCAAACAAACCGAAAATTATGGAGAGACCTAGAATTTTATGCATCCATGGTATTGGTGGTAAGGATGCCACCATGGGAGATATTCCTGGATGGGCGGATAATTGGCGCAGCGGGTTCAAGTGTCATCTTAACATCGGTAATAATGAAAGCATCAGCTTTATGAAATTTGACAGTTACTTTGAGCGACAGGACGCAGGAATTGTTGATTATGCAAAATTTATCAGTAAGACCTTTTTGGATTTTCTTTTCAATAGAAGAAGAAACAAGATGATGAGCATCAAAGATTGGATGGATGATTATCCGGATATGGCAGTGGAATATCTGCAGGGCGGTGAACTTAAACGTATTCTTTATACTGAACTGCGGAAAAACATTGCGTCACATAGACCGGATATTATCTATGCACATAGCCTTGGATCATTACTATGTTATGACTTCTTTTCAGAAGATGAGAACAATACAGGATTTGAACATATCACACTGGTTACCGATGGCTCACAGCTAGGGAGCAAACTTATCAGGGGACATATCAAGTATCCTATTGCCCAGCTGCCGATCAAGAAGTGGTACAACCTCAATAATGATAAAGACCTTGTTTTTGCGGGAAGAAACATTTTGGCCTCACATCCAAATTTTAAACAGGTGGAGACCTATTTCAATGACAACTGGCCGGCCAATCATGATGGTTACAGATATTTAAACCATCAGAAAGCGGTTTCTGAAGTTTGGAAAACTTTCTGATATACACCCAAAAAGTGGAATGATCCATTATTTATATCTTGGTGGGGTAGAACAAATTTACTCTGCCAAGATTGATATAGTGTATTATGGGCTGGAATCTTGGAATGAGTTGAAGCATAGAAGTTAAATAAGTTTTTTTTGTATAAAAAGCTTCACAGAGCTATTATCTAAATTTTTAGAAAAAAGCGCTAAATTGAACCAAAATTATTTTTCATGGAACTGATCTATGATGTATCCCTTGAAGTTTATATCAGCACCGAAGAGGCAGCTCTATTATACCGATATATAAGCCTGCATCCTGATTACAAAAAACATATTACAATTGGACATTTTGCATACAATTATAAAGACTTCGTCAATGAAGAACCGCTATATCTTAGACTAACAAAGAAGGTACTAAATATTTGCGCAGCAGTACTTGAAGATCAGGATTTTAACATTGTTGAAGATATTGTTCCCAAAAAAGATCTTATCGACAAATTTTACGAGTGGTCAAAAATTATTTGCGATGAAGAAGATTTGATTGAGGATTATAGAACGCAGTATGATTATCTCAAATATCATCAGATCGTAAAAGAAGATGATTACTTTAGCCTTGCAAAATATTTCAGGACAAAATTTCATGAAATCGAATACCTAAGACTGCAGGTCGAATCTGAACCATCAATTGCCAGCAAGATCAAAAGATATTTTGGCTTTTGATATGGATATTCATTGATGTCCGTAGCATGAACAGGAATATAAGTCGAAGAAGGGTGCCATCCATGTTTACTAGCCGTAAGGTTTTCTTTCATGGAGAAAATTCTTTGGCATAGTGACCAAAAGTTGTAAAAAGGAAAGTCTTTTTTATAAGTTTAATTTTATTTGGTATGTCCCTGAACCCTTCACCTTAAAGAAACGTTCAAGGATTGTTTGATCGGCCAGGAGTTTTGCTATTTTTGTTGGCGTTATACCCTATTTAAACCCAATTACTGATAGTTGGTTAACAGAAACTCTCAATAACATCTGTAAAAATACTTCTATAAAAGATTTTTTCTAATTTGCCAAGATTTATTGGATTGATCATAAAAAAGTCTACAGACAGTCTTCCTGACTATTTTTCCCTTACCATTTACGTACTCACCGAGACGAACCTGAACTTGGCAGGGATCAACCTTAAGGATTTCGGCATATGCTTTTTCACCAGTGCTGAATTCAGCTATAGCTTGAACAGGCTCTGTAGTTATTTCAGGTTCAAAAATAAATTCCGCTGAACAGCCGACGGTTGCGCTTTTTCCGTGAAATATTATTCCATTCATATCTTCCGGTATTTCTGTTGATCAGACCGATCTTTGAACAAAAACTTTGTTGTAAATATCCTCGTATTATAATAACGATCTGTAATGTATTTTGTTTTTCTTGTTAATATTTTTTTATGAGGCTTAGCTCTGTTTTTTTATTAAATAATAGAAAATTTATATAAATGTGGTAGTAGGTATATATTAATAATGTGATTATGGTATGTAATTTGTATTTTTTGTGTACCAATTTTTTACTGAGATTTCATTATTAATTTATTATTCCCATTATGCTAATCAATGAAAATCTACTTCTGCAGAGCGGTGCTCAATATGAAGAATATCAAGCCAAAGACTTCCTTTATTATAAGGGAACAAGTCCCCGATTTTATTTTCAGATCGTCCAAGGTACGGTTGAATTGAACCAGTTTAATGACAGCGGTTCAGAGTTTACCTTCAATATTTTGTCGAAAGGGCATAGTATCGGTGAATCCGTACTTCTTGGGAATCAGTCCTATCCAATGAATGCAATCGCGAAAACAGACTGTCTGGTTCTTAAGCTGGCAAAAACAGAATTTTTAAAGCTATTGGATGACAACAGGGAAGTAGCAGTTACCTTATTGAAATATATTTCTGATGCAATGTATCATAATTACATCATGTTAAGCTGCAATTCATTTTCGGATCCGATGTCAAAGATCAAGTCTCTTCTTGACTATCACAAACAATTCCAATCTGGCGAGAACTCGGACTTTGAGGTTCCGTTCACTAGACAGCAGATCGCCAATATGACAGGACTACGTGTAGAAACAGTAATCAGGACAGTCAAGAAAATGCAAGCAGATCGGATTATTAAATTGGAAGGACGTCAGATTGTATACTGATAGAGCGATCTCAGATAATTATGCACAACGGTCCAACCATTTATTAATTATACCTGTTATTATTTAGCAGTCCATTAATAATCCTTAATGCAGAAATTTTATTACAAAATCACAAATCATGGCAGATAACAAATCAAAAAAAGGAAAAGCCGACAGAAACAAAGTAAGCGGCTCAGAGAATTACGAAATAGAGTACTTTAAAGAGAAGATCGGAGTAAGCTCGCAAGCAGTTACCGGCGCCATCCGTGCACGGGATCAAACGACAGAAAGACACTGGAGAAATATCTGAAAGATAAACACAGTAAATAAGGCTGTAGGCATTTTACATAAATTTTTAAACTTAAACATATGGGCTTATCTAAATACCGCGAAAAGCGTTCTGAGGAAAAGACCCCCGAACCTTTTGGAGGAAAACCAAGTGGCAAAGAACTTCGCTTTGTTATCCAGAAACATGATGCTTCGCACCTACATTATGATTTCAGGCTGGAGATGGACGGCGTGCTCAAAAGCTGGGCAGTGCCAAAGGGTCCTTCAACGGATCCCGATGTGAAGCGCCTTGCCATGATGGTCGAAGACCATCCTTACGATTACCGCAATTTTGAGGGTATCATTCCCAAAGGACAGTATGGTGGCGGAACCGTGATCGTCTGGGATGAAGGTACCTATGAACCGGTTGAGGGTGAAGAGAAGGATGTTAGCAAACAAGAAAAAAGTCTGCTTCACCAGCTGTATTCCGGAAAGCTCAAATTCAGGCTCCATGGCAAAAAGCTAAAAGGTGATTTCGCCCTTGTCAAAGCCCACGGAAGGGGAGAAAATGGGTGGCTGCTGATGAAACTCGATGATAAATATGCCAGTGAAAAGGATATCACATTAAAAGATAAGTCCGTGATTTCCGGTAAGACCATCGCCCAGATGGAAAAGTCTCCAGATAAGGTTTACGGAAAGAATATCATCAAAAAAGATTCGACTGTAAAAGATAAGGAAGCCACTTCGAAAAAGGCCGCAGAGATTATTGAAGATCAGCTGCAGGCAGAACCCACCGAAGAAATTAAGTCAACAACAAATGTCGCCGCACTGCTTCGAAAAGCTCCCAAGCAGGATTTTTATGAATCTCTGGAACCCATGCTCGCTACATTGGTGGACAAACCCTTTGATGATGAAGGTTGGATTTATGAGGTGAAATGGGATGGCTATCGTGCTGTCGCTTTTAAAAAGGGCAAGAAGCTGGAAATTAAATCCAGGAACAATAAAAGTTTTAACGAAAAATTCTACCCGATCTACGATGAGCTCAAAACAATGAAACTCGATGCAGTACTCGACGGAGAGGTTGTTGTTTTGGGAAAAGAAGGTACTGCTGACTTTGGATCACTGCAGAACTGGCGTAGCGAAGCTGACGGTGATCTGGTGTACTATGTATTCGATCTGCTCTGGCATAAAGGGAAAGACTTAAGAGACCTTCCCCTTACCGATCGAAAAGCGATCCTAAAGGAAATTCTTCCCAAGAGTGAAAAGATCCTGATCAGTGAACATTTTCATACCTCGGGTATTTCCTTTTTAGAAGAAGCGCGAAAGCTTGGGCTGGAAGGCATTATGGCTAAGCGCGCTGATAGTCTATATTATTCCAAAGTGCGTTCTAAAGACTGGCTTAAGATCAAAGCGAACAAACGGCAGGAGGTGGTGATCGGGGGATATACGCTCAATGATGATTCCAGCAAGCTCTTCAGCAGTATTCTTGTCGGTGTGTATGAAGGAAAGGATCTTATCTATACCGGAAAAGTAGGCACAGGTTTCAATGAAAAGTTGCAGCGTGAAATGATGGAACTATTTAAACCCCTTGTGATAAAAAAAGCACCTTTCGCCGGTGAACCTGATGTTAATAAGCCTTCCAGGTTCCGTCCGAACCCTCCCCATGCTTCGGTGACCTGGCTGAAGCCTGAACTGGTCTGTGAGGTGAGCTTTACGGAAATCACCAGCGACGGGGTGATGCGTCATCCATCTTTCGACGGGATGCGCGAAGATAAATCAGCGAAAAAAGTGGTTCTTGAGGAGGAAACTCCCACTGAAAATGTTGTCGAAGAAAACTCATCGGAACTGGTAACAGCTAGGGGACAGAGCGGGCGAAAAACATTACTGAATCCAAAGGATAAAACACAGGTCAGAAAAGTAAACCGTCACGAGCTGAAATTCACCAATCTGGATAAAGTGTTTTGGCCAAAAGAAGGATATACAAAAAGAGACCTTATCAACTACTATTATCAGGCAGCTCCGTTTATTTTACCATACATAAAAGACAGACCCCAAAGTATGAACAGGTTCCCTAATGGAATAGAAGGGAAGGGCTTTTATTTTAAGGACGTTACCGATACGGCTCCGGATTGGGCGGAGACCTATTTATATCATAGTGATACTGAAAAAGAAGATAAACATTATCTTGTCGGCAAAGATGAGGCAACACTACTATACATGGCCAATCTTGGCTGCATCGAGATGAATCCATGGAGCAGCACCATAAAAAAGCCTGATCATCCAACTTTCTGTATCATTGATCTTGATCCTGACAAAAACTCATTTGACCAGGTTATTGAAGCTGCTCAGGTAACAAAAAGTATTCTGGATGATATGGGCATTGACAGTTATTGCAAAACCAGCGGCTCAACAGGACTGCACATCTATATTCCTTTTGGTAATAAGTATACTTATGAGCAGTCCAAAGAGTTTGCAAGGGTGGTCGTAACACTTGTCAACAGGGAACTTCCAGATTATACCAGTTTAGAACGTGGCATCAAAGACCGTCACGGAAAAATGTACCTTGATTTTCTGCAGAACAGACCTCATGCTACAATTGCAACAGTCTATTCGGTAAGGCCAAAGCCCGGAGCTACGGTTTCCATGCCTTTACAATGGGACGAGGTTAAAAAGGGACTCAAGATAAGCGATTTCAATATCCAAAATGCCATAGGTAGAATGAATGAAATGGGAGATATCTTTAAGCCCGTGCTTGGTAAGGGTATTGACCTAAAAAAAGCAATAGAAAAGTTTTCCAAATTAGATCGATAAATATCCAGCAGGATCTAAATACAGATCTTGCATTGTATGCGTTTCGCTTCAATCATTTTATAATTGTCTTGCTATCCTGCGTAATTACTCTTTTGTGATTCACCCCCCAGCGAGCAAGGATTGTAACTACTTCTTTCAGGGACTCCGCATACGCTGTAGGTACGTATTCTACAATGACAGGTGTTTGTTCCGGGTGTACTACGCGTTTAACAAGCAGGTTCATTTCAAGGGACTTTAATTCACTTGATAAAACCGTCGCTGAAATACCATTCAGCCTTCGCTGGATTTCATTGAACCTGGTATGCCCGCTGATAAGGACTATAATGATCTTTAATTTCCATTTTCCTCCCAGAACAAACAGAGAATCTTCCACAGCCGAAAGACTATTTTCGCATTCTATAGCCGGATTGGCATTCTGTATTTTTTTATTCATAACTATTGAATTGTACTAACATAAATAGTACTACTAAGGTTTATATAACTACTACTAAAAACGTAGTAAATGTAAATATCTTTGTTGAGATATAAAACAAATAGAGAATGAAACAAATATTGCACATCATGTCAAGTCCAAAGGAGGATAGCTCAGCCAGTAGAAAAATGGAAAAAAAACTCGTACAGCAACTGCTGGAGAAGTACGCTGACGGGACGGTTGTTGAGTATGATCTGTCCCGGATGGAAATACCGCATCTAGCCGAAAATCATATCAATGCCTTTTTTAAGCCAGCTGACCAGAGAACAGAAAAAGACGGGCAGGATATTATCTTTTCTGACAAGGCTGGTGTATATTCTGAAGGGAAATTAAAGGACTATGATTTTGTCACCAACTATGTCCAATTTTTTCTTGAGCTGATCGGTATTGAGGTAATAGCAGTTTTCAGGGCGGAGGGACAGGCAATATTTGGCAGAGAGGAGTCCTTAAATATTGGATTGCAAAGCATTGTTTTAAACGTATAGAATAAATTAATCAATATATTTTTTGCGTCAGGGATTGAAATGGAAATCCTTTTCCGCAGGGAATAGATTGAAATGAAAAGCCCGCCCGTAGGGGACGCCCTATCGATTCTTTTATGATTTAATTGAACGATGTAGAGTAGCTATTACAGATTCTGACTTTGTCAGAATTCACTAAAGATCCAAAAAATAAAATCCCAACCGTATGGCTGGGATTTTATTTTTATTTTTTTGTTTCTTCAACAGATACCTTACGGAATTCCTTGAATAGTTTGCTCAGTTCTAAAGCAGATTTTCTAGCTCTTGTACCGGCAGCCTTGTTACCTTTTTCACTCTGTAGTGCTGATTCATTAGAAAATGCTTCAAATTCAGCATTGATCTTTTCGATAAGTTCTTTCATAGTTTGATTATTTATTTTGAGCTGCAAATATAGCATATAGCTCGAAACCTACCTTATGTCATACAGCCTATTTTATGGAAAAATAAGGTTTTTAGAGCATTCCTTAAACCATTTTGCACAAAAAACAAACCCCGACGATGCGGGATTTGTCATTATTAATAAAAAAAGTAATAATGTTTAAAACATTGATCACAGGTGAAAAGTATCACCTTATTCCTCTGTTGCACCATCCAGAACAGCAAAGTATTCTGACCAGTCCGGATCGTACTCATCCTGTATTTCGATTGTGTGGGGATAGTCCAGCTCGTCAAGGACTCTGCTGATCAATTCTTCCGTTTTTTCTATATCACAAGTGTAAAAGTGCCATTCCCGCTGGCCGTTTCCTGAATAAACAAATGATAAAACAGCAAAAAGATCGGGCTCCAACTGTTCTATAATTTTGTTTTCAACGGTTTCAAAAAATTCAAGTTGCTCATCTGAAGCTGACCTATCTTCTGTAGCAATTTCGTACAGAAAGAAGAGCATAAGACGGTGACCAAATCCTTTATCTTCAATAAAGGGATAAAGATGGGGACGGTAGCGCAGCATAAAGGGAAAACCATTATTTTCTCCTTCTGCAAGGGTCCATTGGTCTTCGTCTGTAATTAGTTTTTTCAAAATTTCACTCATAATTTTTTTATTATTTGGAATAGAACAGTTCGATATTATTTTAAGATTACCTATTCATAATTCTTTAATTCCGTTGTCAGATCCCTTGAAAATTCTTCAAGGTCAACCACAAAACCTGATCTTCCATTTAAAGGGAAAACATTGATCAAAAGTCCCTCCTGAGCGATGTAATCTATTACGTTATCAGAGAGATCGTCCAGTGTAAGAAGCAAGGGTTTGTAATCTTCCCAATTTTCCTCCAAATTGGAAGCGATAAACTCTTCTTCTGGCCAGAATGAGATTAAGGAATGTTTATCAATCATTGAAATAGCATAATTTCCCTCTGAGTCAACTATGGTCCACAACTGCTGGGCATCCGCAATTTTTTTAATGAAATAGTCATAGCGTTTTTGTGGCGCCAAAGCCATGATACTTTCAAATTTTTTACTGTTCATAATAAGGTATTATAGATCTATCAATATTTTATTCGTAAAAAACAAAATCCCGATCTTGCGTGGATTTTGTCGTCCTAATTTATTTTAAAAAAATCAAAATGATTTCTTACGGATTTTCACTTTAGCATTCTTCTTCCCAATTCTCCCATGGATCGTTCCCATTTTCTCTCCACAAACCTTTCTCTACTTGCAGGTTTATAGCGGCTTCAAGTGATTTATCTATACCCAGCATTGTTGCAAATGGTACTATCCTGATTTCCTCCTCGGGTACATCCTGACTTGCACCAACATACATATCCCATTCATCCTCTTCCCATCTGGTAACCTCTGTAATACTTTCTCCCTTTAATGCAGCAAGGTTGGTTGCTACGATGGAACCTTCTGGAATGGGATAATTCCATTCATCATCCATCCATCTCCAAATCGGATCTTTAGGATCCCATTTTTGAGTCATGTCCGGAATATCTAGAAGTTTATTTTTCTCTTCAGGTACGATCTGGTACGCTGTTATTTCTGTCAGGTCAAAAATATCAAACACCCCGAGCAGAATTTTTTCATTCCAGCTGGCATCTGTTTGCCTCAACGTGAAATTACCAAAGTTTTCTATATTAAAATTTTGATCAATTGTTAGCCCCTGTGAAAGCATCTCTTGAACTTTATCCACGATCTCTTGAAGCTCGGGAAGATCATAGTTCGCAGTCCCACAGAACACGAGCTCAAATTTTAGACTATTGATCAATCCTATTGTATAAACAAATCCAGGTTGCGGACATGGTATTACAGAAGTTAAATAATAGCCGCTTGTACTGATAACTTTTTTAATATTTTCTATATATTGGTTTCTGTCCATTCTATTTTAATGTAAAGCGTCAAATTTTGTAATGTAGTTTTGCTAAAAAACAAAATCCCGATCAAGCCGGGATTTTGTAATCCTATTAAAAGTCATACTCAGCATCTAAAATGTGCCAAAGAATTTCTGCAATTTGTCGCTAATTAAAGATCTGTAAAATGCAGTTCTTTTTTAGCATATCCTCGTTCAATCATTTCAAAGCCTACTACATCTTCCTTTTTGAAAGCATCAATAATTCGTTCACTATAAAATGGTCCTCCAGCCTGCAAACTAATAATATCTCTATTATTAAGTTCCGATGAGACAAAAAGAGTTTTTGCGCTAAAGTTTCCAGAAGTTCTTAGCTCCATATAATTTTTATATGTTTCAAAAACCTTATAAACATTATTTAATCCATCATAGAAAATTGTTTTTTCAAAATCTACATATTCTGAGTTCTTAAGCATTGGCACAAACCAAAAATAAAATTTTTCAGAATAACCTTCCATAGCAAACTCTTCAAAATACTGTTCCTTAGGATCAATTTTCAGACCGTCCAGTATTTTTTTTACTTTTTCCGTTATGGCGAAATTGATACTGATATAATGGGGCATAACATTCATCAGATCGATAGGACTTTTCTTCCTTTGATACATTTTACCTTTCAAGTCCTTTGGAAAATTTTGGATTAAGATATCTCTGTCCTTAAAGTATTCCTGTACATCGACGAAATATCTTACACTTTGATCATGAAAGACTTTGTTTTTAATTTGAACTGTTAACGGAAGTTTGCTTCTTCCAATCAATTTGGGGTCTATACTTGCATCAAATTGGTAATAGTTTTTACTCTCCATTTGTAAATTTTCAATTCGCTATGATATTATTAAATGGTTTCAGGTTTAAGGGCTAAAAATATGAATTTCTGTTTACCGGCACATCCGTGATTTTACGGATATAAAATATAGTGAAAACCCTATTTACTCGTCTTGATTTTATTCATAGCTTTACGGCCGCTAAAAGCTAACCATGAAACACAAAACCTATTAAAGCAGTTCCAACCCTTAAAATCTGTCCTTAAAATCTTCAACTAAAAAATAACACGCCACGTTTTGACGTTGCGACGTTTGATATTTGCAGAATTAAAAATTCGTAATTACATGTCTTTATCTCAACCTAATTATTTCGTCCATTATATATAAAAATTGATAGCATAGAAACTAGACTTCGGATAGCTTTTGGAGGCTCCTTGCGAATTTAAATGATGAACCAATATATAATTTAACAATTTATGAAAAGAAAATTTTTAAGCCTATCATCCTTATTAATAGGATTTTTTGGCTTTTCACAAACAACTGAAATTTATTTCAAGTATGATGAAGCGGGTAACCAGCGGTATCGGGGACCGGATGTCAACGCTAAGCAATCCCAACAGGAAGCATCTAAGCAAAATGACAAAACAATATCGGTCTCCAGTTCCGTAGCTATTGATGAAAAATACTTTTGGAAACAGGTCAGACTTTACCCTGTCCCCGTTAATACGGTACTAACGATAGACTGGAACGATGAAGTTGATGGATTAATAGAGTCGGTATCCTTATACCAGCACAGCACTGTTCACTGGAAATTCCAGCAACAGAATCTACCCAACTTAAATAAGCATGTTAAAATAGATATGACAGGCTATGAATGGGGAGTTTATATTGTGCGTTTTACCCTGAAAGATGGAAGGGTTCTAAGTAAAAACATAACCAAAAGATAACGTTAAAAACACAACTATGAAATTTTATAAAAAGCGGATGACACTGATTTCATCCTTGGCGATGCTGCTTATTTCGATACTCAGTATTTCGCAGACCCCCGCTCCCCCAAAATTCCATGATACCAAAGGTAATATTGAAGTAACCAAAGCAGGGCAGCTCCAATATACACTTAATATTGAAGTTCCACCGGGAATTAAAGATGTTTCACCCAACGTTAGCCTTATTTATACGAGTGGAGGGCAAAACGGACTTGCAGGTTACAATTGGAATGTAGCAGGATTAAGCTCTATTTCAAGAACTGGAAAAACACTTGAAAATGATGGTATCACAAAAAGAATCCAGTTGGACTATTCAGACTATTACAGTTTCAATGGTCAGAGACTAATACTGAAATCAGGTGAATATGGACAAGATGGAGCAGAATATGTAACTGAAAATTATTCTAATACAAAAATCAAATCCTTTGGTACGCTCTCTGGTTGGCCTTGGAAAGGACCAGAATATTGGGAAGTAAGTTACCCAGATGGCTCTCGAGCTTGGTATGGGGGTATTGCTACTGGCTACAGTACATCCAGAAGCCCAGTAGATTATAATATTGTTAAGTTTCAAGACCGCAATGGAAATTATATTACGTACAATTATCTTTTAGGAGGAAACGTTTCTGTGATAAGTAGTATAGAATGGGGTGGGAATTCAATTCAAGGAACAGCACATTATAATAAAATTAACTTTATATTTCAAGAAAGACCTACACCAGAAACTGCTTATATTAAAGGAGAATCCCTTGTTCAATCCAAACTATTGGAATCAATTGTAGTATCATCAAACGATAGCCAATATAAAAAATATAAGGTCACATACAAAAAGGATTTGCAAGAAACAGATTATAGGTATTTGGATAAAATTACTGTTTCAAACAGTACGGATGAGGAGTCAAATCCAGTAACATTTACCTATGAAAAATCATTGGATCGTCCTAATCCAAATGTTGCATCATGGGGATATCCAAGTGTTGTAAATCACAACTATTTGACAGATTTATTTGGTGACTTTGATGGTGATGGGAGGATCGATTTGATAAAATATCAAGCAGCAGCGTCCCCTGTTTATCCAACAATTAATCAACCAGGATTGTATCTTTTCAAAAATTTTTACTCTTGGGGAGGTCCATACCATGAACCAGTATTGCTTGGAAACTCAATAAGTGCAACAGAACTTAAAAATTCCATTGCTATAAACTTAAAAAGGGATAATTTCGTAAACAATCGTCAAGGATTTGTTACTTATAACCTGATAGCGAATCCTTCTACCTCAAAGAAAGATTTAAAACTTTCCTTCTATAAAATTTCAAATGATAATAACCTAATTTTAGATTTTACTAAAACAATTCCCAATATTGACACATATAATGATGATCCTGATAGTATAGACCCGATTGGATCATCCACCGTTACAATTTTAGGAATAAAGAACTTTGATTTTAATGGTGATGGATTAAGCGAGCTAATTGTTCAGCTAAACTACAGATTTTGCTCTGGTGGAGGTATTGATCCTAATACGCCTATCTTTGATGATGGAGGAAATCTTCTTCCAGGCCAGACCTGTCAGAATTTTCAAAGATTTATTGTAGTTGATCCAGATGAGTCTATTCAAAATGATGCATGGCATTACAGTATGCAGTTATATAATTATCAGGAAGATCCCTTTAAAACATATAAGTCGGGAGATTTTAATGGAGATGGATTAATAGATTTTATAAAACTAGACCAGAATAAGAAATCATATCTTATAACTTTCCAGAAAAATTTTCAGGGTAAGTACGAATCTAATTTATCGTCTTTTGATTCAATAATTGCAATTAAAGGAATGTGGAAAGATGGTTTGACCGGAGATTTTAATGGTGATGGGCTAACAGATATCATGGTTCCTTATGCAGATGATACAACTCTTTGGTATTTATACACTTCAAAAGGAATAGGTTTTTCAGAGGATCCGAAACATTTTAATAGTCAATATAGAAATCGTACCGTTTTTAAAGATCCTTATGATAATATTTCAATTGGAAATCCTAGAACGTTTGTAGCTTTTGATATTAATAATGATGGGAAAACAGAGCTCATTTCGCTTCAATCTGGTAGATCTTATCAAAAAGAATATAATCAGGACAATCCAAGTGCAGGTACAAAATATAGATTTACTTCTGGCAGTGGAGTGAAAGTTTTTTCGACCTTTGGAGGAAATCCTGACTACACTCCTTCTGGTGACAATCATAGTTGGGGATTAGTTAATTATCTTAATTCCAGTAACATTGATAATGCATTAGCAGTAGGATATTTTGATCGAATGGCAATACCTGTGGATCATTTAGCAGGAGCAATGTTAAAGAATATTGCATTGATTTCACAAAAAGTCGATTCTGATGGTCGTATAGGTATGCACATACATTCCTATTATGATATTTCGATGGAAGGACGTATAAAAAGTATAACACAAGGTGGAATCACTACTGAAATTTCATACAAACAGTTGGACAAAGTTAAAAATCCGGGTTTATACGACGGAGACCAACCAGTAAACTATCCCAATGTTGAAATCAATCAATCAGCAGGTATGTACGTTGTCTCTAGTTTGACTCAAACCATAACTTCGAACAAAAAATTAAAGCAGGATTATAAATACAGAGGACTAACTTCCAATATTCTAGGAACTGGAATGATAGGTTTTAGAAAACAAGCTAGATCATCATGGTATACAGAAGGATTTGAAAATACAAAAATTTGGTCTGGAGTTGAAATAGATCCTATCAACAAAGGAGTTCCAATCAAGGAATGGTCAATTAGAACAAATGTTGATTCTCAGGTGTTTCCAGTTGATTTATCTGAAAATAATACACAATTGTTAAGCTTAAAAACAACAACTTATCAAATAGATAAAATTCTAAATGGTCAAGTAGTAACAACTGTTGGAGATGATGACAAATCTAAAGTTGTGACTGCAATAATTCCAAAGACAAGTAGAACAAAGGATTTTTTAACCAATGTCATTGCAGAAAATACAACTACGTATGGTGATTACTACATGCCCTCGCAAAGTATATCAAGAATTAATAATTCATATTCAGTAAATACAACAGACTATCAATATAGTCATAATTCTGCAGGGGATGGACCAGATTATTTTATTGGACGTTTAGTATCAAAAATAGATGTTGTAAATGCCTATGGAGATACAAAGTCTGATAAGGAAGAATATACATACGAGAACAACAATTTAAAGACAACAAAGAATTGGAATTGGGATAATACCGCTTACACTCTTAATACATTTGTATATGACGGTTTTGGCCAAGTTATACAAAAAGTTTTAAGCAATAGCTTAGATTCGCAAACGATTACTTCCAGTACAGAATATGATTCTACAGGAAGGTTTATTGTTAAGGAAACTGATAACTCGGGATTTCATACACAGATCACATATGATAATTGGGGTCAAATATTAACTAAAACAGACCATTTTGGAAATAACATTACGAATACCTATGATGGATGGGGAAAACTAATTAGCTCTTCAAATAATTTAGGAGGAATAAGCACATATATCTATACGAAAGATGAAAACTTTAACGTGACTCTTACAAAAAATGACCCTGATGGGAACGTTTCCAAAAGTTTCACCAATAAGTTTGGACAGTTGTATAGAACAACGACAAAATCATTTGCGCAGGGGCAGTTTGTCTCAAAAGATATTAAGTATGATCTGCTAGGTAGAAAAACACAAGAGAGCGAGCCTTACTTTGATGATCAAAATGCAACAATATGGAATTTGATTTCTTATGATGATTCGGTCTATCCGGCTACTGTAACAGCAACCTCATTGGCGAAAATTAGTTCATCGGGCACTATAACATCTATCGGAAAACAAGTAGTTACTACAATTTCAGGCTTAACAACTACCACGACCGAGGTAAATAATTATAATAAAACTAGCACTAAAACAACTGATGCTCTAGGAAATTTAATTTCTACAACGGATAAAGGAGGAATGATACAATTCTTTTATAATGCAGGGGGACAACAGATCAAAGCTAGCTATGGAAATAATTCGGTGGAAACTAAATATGACGCATGGGGTAGGAAATCCGAATTTGTTGATCCTTCCAATGGTGAATATAAATACGAGTACGATGCTTTTGGTAGAAGTAAAAAAACGATTAGTCCAAAAGGAGAAAAAGTATTTAATTATAATAATTTAGGACAGCTTACTTCACAGGTTGAATTTTCTACAATAGATGGAGGACAGACGACCAATAAGACTACATCATACGCTTACAATAACAAGGGCCTGATCACTCTAAAATCAGGAACAGTGGAAGGACAAGGATTTAGTATTGCATATACATATGATACATATGGAAGACTCCTTTCGTCAGTGGAAAACAGCAATGGAAAAATCTATTCTCAAAAAGGCTTAACTTATAATAATAGTGGTAAAATAACTTCTTATGAGAAGGAGCTTATTTCTTTTGGTAATACAACTAAAGTTTCTGTTGATAATCTTTATAGTGGATGGAATGGTGAGTTATACCAAATTAAAGATAAAAACACAGGAAAAATTCTGTGGGAGCTCAATGATGTTAATGCAAAAGGTCAGGTAATTAAATCTAAATTAGGAGCTGTAGATATCGTAGATTCTTATGATGATAATGGTTACTTAAGTTCAATTAATCATTCTTCTTTGGCTAAGCCAAATATGTTACAAATTCTTTACTCTTTTGATGCTATTAAAAATGAGCTCAAGAGAAGAACAACAGGAGGTGATTTTAACATTTTAGAAACATTTGATTATGATGATAATAATAGGTTGGTTAATTGGACTAATCCTGTTACTAATGTAAAACCTAGTTCGAACCGAAATGTTTATGATGTGAAAGGTAGAATTACTGAAAATGATCAGATTGGACATATGAAATTTGAAAATACAAGTAAAATTTACCAAGCCACAGGAATGACCCTTAATACCCAGGGAATACAAAATTATAGTGGAGATTTAATACAAACAGTTACTTATAATGAGAATAACGATCCGGTTATGATTTCTGGAGAAAAATTCCGTGTTAAGTTTGATTATGGCCTTGGAAGTACTAGACAACGGGTCAGCATTATTAAATTAATGAACCCTACAGGAGGAGGAGGCGAAGGAGATCCACCAATTTCTGAATTTAGTGTTGCAGAATCTTCGGATCTTAATACTCCGGTATGGCAGACAAAAATAACTAAAATTTATAATGAAGATAATAGTTTTGAAGTTATTAGAAACCAAACTTCTGGGTTAGAAAGACACATCATGTATATTGAAGGTACTCCATACGAGTCAAATATTGTATATTTGAAGGAATTTGGTCAAGATACTGCCTCTTATAAATTTTTGCACAAAGACTATTTGGGAAGCATATTGGCGATAAGTGATGAAGATGGTAATAAAGTTGAACAAAGGCATTTTGATGCATGGGGTAACTTTACCCACCTGCAGCTGGGAAGTGGTTCTATCAATACAAATAAAAATTCAATAGCAGAACTCACTCTGTTAATTGATAGAGGATATACAAGCCATGAACATTTCTTAAATGTTGGTATAATCCATATGAATGGTAGATTGTATGATCCATTATTAAGAAGGTTCCTTAATGCTGATGAAAATATTCAGGATGCTACCAATACCCAGAACTATAATAAATATGGGTATGTACTGAATAATCCAATGATGTACAACGACCCTAATGGAGAATTCTGGTGGTGGCTTGCAGGAGCTGCTGCTGGTGGTTACCTTAATGGAGTGCAGGCAAATGGAAGCTGGAACCCAGGGAAATGGAATTGGGAAAAAACTTGGAGTGCTGTGCTGGGAGGTGCAATTGGAGGTGCAAGCATTGGAGGCGCATTAGGAAATATAGCTAACAATGCCGGGGCTATTAAAAACTTTTTGCCAGGAATAGTATCAGGAGGTCTAAGTTCAGCATTTTCAGGGTCAAACTTTTTGGGAGGAGCAATTAGTGGTATCACTTATTCAACCAATATTTTTGATAACAGTGTAACTTCAACAGATGGTTCTAGTAATTCATATAGATATATAGTATCACCAGAATCTTTCCAATTTGGAGGTGGATGGGAAGATTTAACAAAAAAAATACTATTAAATTATGTAAGGACTAATTTTTGTCAGACTTGTTCATATGGACAGCTTCAACAAAAGGCCGGTAAAATGTTTGAAGATGCTTTTAACGCAATTATGACCTTAGACAATGCGCAGTTTAACTATACAAGTAATAGCGCAAAAATTGCAGGAATGTATAAAAATAGACCAAGAAATACTATTCCTGATGGAGTTCTTGATTTAGTACATTATGAAATACAGTATCGAAAAGATAATGTAAAGGTTGGGCCTTTCAATATACGAATTCCAGTTCCTACTGGTAGGTCAGAACAAAGATTTAGAGGCGTTCAATTCGCTGAAGTCAAAGCAATGGACGGAACATTGTATAGTGGCTCAAATCAAGGGCAAATTTCTGCAATGTTATGGTCAATGTATAATAATAGAGGTGTAAGAAGTTTTGGGGGAAGGTTTATTATAGGAACAACCTCGGATACTATTATTTCTCCGGGAATCTATACTTTAGGAACTAGTTATGGAATTACTGTCTCTCAAATGACTAGCCAATATAGAATGGTTTCTGGTCAAATGGAAGTGCGTTTTTCTGCTGGCTGGCCTTTTGTAACAATTAATAGTGCATATATAAGATAGCTATATGAAAAAAACATTGTTTTTAATATTATTCATTTTTAAAATTAACATGATAATGGCGCAAGAAAGTTTTAAGGTGTTAAGCCAAGAAGAAGAAAGAAAATATGATCTTAAAAACTTAAAGTTTTACAAGATGTCAACTTACAATGAAAGTTTAGCATATTTTTTGGAGGACGGAAAATTGCTCGTCAATCCTAATACTCCTTCAGCAGAGCATTCTTTAATAATGAATCTGGCAGATTTTGATAATGATAAATTCCCTGTACTTCCAGAGAATGATACCCCGTATTATCGATTCAAAGGGCTGATGAATAACACAGACTTCACTGAAAGTAATATGATTGAGATCTTTCGGCAATTAGGATTTAATTATCAAAATGAAAGTTTTTATAATGATGCAGAGAAATTTATGAAAACTCTTTCTGTTGACGATAAAATCAAGTTTTTTATCCCTGTTCTTTATTTTATCGGAGAAGATTTACGTAAACTTTGCCCTGATGCTAACTGGAGCTTTGAAACTATCTATTATTTTCAACCATTTTCTGAAGTAAGTCTATATAATGAAAGGAATAATTTTAGTTTCTACGACTTGAACACGATGTTGGAAGGAAAGTTGTTAAATGAAAACAGCATAACTTTTAAAAACATCTACAAAAAGCTGGAAACTAAATATTTAAAGAATAAAAAGATTTGGGATCTACGCTAAAATTAGTTCTTTAGCAAAATACAAACTAGATTTCTCATTAAAAAAATGAGCGAATAGAAGATAACAAAAGCAGGAATTTCCTGCTTTTGTTTTTTTAATAAAATATTGGCTCTCTATCTAAAAAGGGTCAAAACATTTAAGGCCGTAAAATCATATCTTTAATATTCCTATTTCTCTTCTTGTTTAATGCTAAAAATAATAGCAATTTACTTAAAAAATATCTATGGAATTCATTTATGAGGTCAACCTTGAGGTAAGAATTAATAATATTGAAGCAGGTATTTTATATAAATTCCTACAGATGCATCCTCAGCAAAAACACTTTATTCAAGAAGGAAAATTCGGATATGAATTAAGGGAGTTTGAGGATAAAACAGCGTTTGATCTTATTTTGACTGATGAAGTTTTGAATTCTTGCCTAGCGGCTTTAGAAGATCAGGAGTCGGAAACTCCTTTAGAAAATATTTTGAAATCGGAGTTTTTGGAAAAGATATACAACTGGATGAGTATAATTGATAAGGAAGAATCTATCATTGAAGAATTCAGAAGTAATTTTTACAGTATAAAATTTAAAAGATTTGAAGGAGACTTGAGCCATTTCTCTTTTAAGGATTACTGGGAATTACAACCACCAGACCATTTCACACTTGAAGAAGAAGAACAAAAAGAATCTTTATTAAAGAAAATTAAGCGATATTTTTGACCTGGATAAATTTTAAGGGATTTTGTTGATCAAATTTTGATATTTTGATATTTTTATACCTTTAAGCTAAACACATTCATTTTTATGGAATCATTGAAAACTATTATTCCGCTATTAACCTTTCTGTTGGGCGTAGGCGCTACATGGTGGTTTAAATCACGTGAGAAAAAGGAAGATACAGTAAGAAATGCAGCCAAAGATATTGGTAAATTGGTTACTGAATGGTATCACCAGTTAGACGATATTAAAATCGCTATTGAACAACAATTGTCCAATGAAATCGTAAATCAAAAGTTAGGAGCATATTCACAAAATAGATTTATACTTCCACTTTTATTGCAAAATGACGAAATTATTTCAGGACATCCTAAATGTGCAGTCCTTCATCAGAACCTTGGAAGATTTCTCAATATCGTAACAAAAACTCAAGAGTATAGCCATGTAGATTCCGTTAGCCATCCTAGTGGTAATATTACTTGCGCCATGTGCAACGATTCTCTGTCAACAAGAAATGCGAATTTTCAGGTAGATTACTCGCCTCTATTAGATTTAAGGAAAAACGTTGATGCATTGGTACAGATAATCAATAAGGACGTGGGTAAAGTGATTAAAACTCTTTAGGATCAGAATAATACTAGATATATTTCTTTTTTATCTTTAAGGACTGTTAGTTCGAAAGATTAAAATTGTGTCAATCGAATTTCAATATTTAAATCACCTATATGGTGGCTTTTTCTATTTGAATCTCTCCGTAAAGATTCCCTTCATTTAAATGATGAACTGATTGATGGTAAGCAAGACCAAGCGTGAGCGATTGTAGCAACATCCTTTTGCTGGCAAAAGATAGAGCGGAAAGCGCGTCCGGTCAAGGCTACGAAGATCGGCACGCCAAAAATAATCAAGCGAATTCATTTATTACCGGTTTATAGGAATTCTAAATCTTAGCATTTAGATGGTCCAAAATATTGAATATTACAAACAGAAAATGAAAATATTGTAGCTCTGCTTTAAGGATAATAAAAGTAGTAAAATCCCTGTTGCATTGGATTTATAAAATCCCTAGATTTCGGGTTCTAAAAACTGAAGAAAATGAAAACCGGATTATTCTTACTTTTTGCGCTCTGCAGCCTGATAAGTTGTGCACAGAGCAATTCTAAACCTGATTCCAGTACTAGCACATCGACTGAAGCTAGCCCTGCGGTAAATACCAAAACGGACAGCCTTATCAGTAGCCTAAAAAAATCGATGGAATCTTATCTTAAAAACGGGAATGCATCCTACTCGCAGCAAAATATAGATGAATGTATCTTGATACTAAAAGATTATGCTTCAAATATCCCTAAAAGTAGTTCCAAGGATGAGGTGGTAGGCCATGTTAAATCTACCGTTCTAAAACTGAATGCGTTAAATGATGCGACGGGAGGATCACTAATTGAAACCGGGGAAAGGGAACTGATTGCAGAGATTATCAATATACCCATTGAAAAATTAAAGTATATAAAGCCTGGTGAAGATGCAACTGAAGAATGGCGGGAATGGTAATCTAATCGCATAAAAAAATTATACTAATAACCTATAAACCAAAAAGAATGAGCTGGAAGATTTATCTGATCATCATTACAAATGCAGCTAATACGGAACTGTCAGAAATCCCTAAGCTATTAGGAACCCAGAATTTAGGTCATCAAAAAGAACTGACCATGATGGAAGCCCAATATATGCAGCAGGGAGTTTCGATCGGGAAGTATGAGGACAAAATTTTCATTGTCAGTCAGCAATTTGTGTTTGACCTGCTTGAAAATGAAAGTTCTGAGATCAAGAAAAAACTCCTACAAGCTTTTCCTGATTCGGAAATCGCGGTGTTGACAACAGGTTTTCTGAACGGTTTCAGTATTCTTAAGAACCAGAAAGTCGAGAGGACCTGGGTCGGTTTTGACCTGAGGACAACGGTTGATACCGGTGATAAATTAGCGGAGGAAATTGAGGCCTATAAAGAAATCTCAGAAGATCACGAAATGATGGCGGAAATAAAAGAGGATTATCCGGATGATTTTGAAGCTGTCATCACAGAAAATGCCAGTGAAGGAGCTGTTTTCAAACTAACAAAAAGGTATTTTGGACAGAGAATCGATGAAGATGGTTCAGATTTCGATAAAATAACAATGACCCATTATGAGTAAATTATTTGGACGATCTGTCTTTATTTTTAACCTTGTATTTTTTTGTCTCTTTTGTGCCCAGAGTTCTTCAAAATTGATAGAGATGGAAGGAAAGAATGAGTGATCACGCAAAAAGATCATGGTCAGTCTCTTTTATTGCGATGCGTTAGATTATTGTAATATTTAGTAAAAGTATAAAAACATTTAAATGGATATTTTAACCAGTACAATTAACCGGGAAATTGCCAATTTTTTTATTTCTGATAGCAAAGAATTTTTATTCCGTTATCAAAAATTGAAGGAATTCCAAAATCATCTATCGAACAGAAGTAAATTAATGATTGATCTTTTATTTTCTATCGAATGTAGCCTAAAAGCTTTGATCTTTTTTGAATCGACGGAGGATGAAAAAATGACTTATAAACGTATTAAGACTCATAATCTTAAAAATTTGTCCGACAGAATCCTTGATAGGACAGGGCTTGCAGATCTTGAGCAGTCAATACTTGATAACAGTGAAATTTATAATGTAAGTTCAAGACATACACTTGATGCAAATATAAATTTTAGGGAAGAGCATGTTCTTGGGAGGCGTTATTATGGAACCATAGCAGATTTTGTATGGCTGGAAAAACTTTATGAAGTCGCTAAGGGAGTGATGGAATTCGCTGAATCAAAGGATTCTACCGTATTCCAGCCTACAAATTTCACAGACTTTGATCTAGATATTTTGATTGAAAAATCGAATCGAATAATAAACATTTCAACCCGATAAAATTTTCGATGCAATTATTTAAAAAACATCTTTTTAAAGAAGTATATGGGTCAATACATTTTCGTAAGCGCTTCAATTTAGTTGCCAAATGATTAAAGTAAGAACTTAAAAAACATCAGTGAAACAATCTGTACATTTTAAGTCTGAACTTTTTTTATAAATTAGTTAAAGAAGATGTTATTGTCTAAATTTCTGTCTGTAACGGGTTTGTTTAACAAAACAAAAAAAATATGAACGTAAGAAAAATAAAATTAGAGACGAATAAGTTCCCTCCTGATTTTCATGGAAATTATATCTATGATAATGTTGGTGGGAGTTTTTTTGATAATATAGATATCGTCCTTGAAGAACTTTGCGCCAAGTATTTCTTGGAGAATTATAATGATTCAATAAGGCCTGTTAGACATTATGATCAGTTCGATGCATTACATTATTTAAAGGATAACATAGAGGAGTTTATTTTTAAAGAAGGACACCCGGGGGCAGAACAGGAATCAAGAAGGATAGATTCCCAGGTACTGGGTCAGACTATTTGTCGATACGTGATTGAAAAAACGTTTGGTTCTGGATTTATATCGCATGTGAAGCCTTTGTTAGGGAAAAAATTTCCGGGCAAATTTGCAAGCATTTCAATAAATAGGTGTAAAAAGGGAGATTCTCCGGATTATATTTTTATGGACAATCTGAACAAGCCCTGCCTTGCGGAGGCTAAGGGAAGACGCGATCAGATAGAATTTACGGATCCTGTTTTTACAACCTGGAGGGAGCAGTTCTCAACTGTTGAGGTGAAAATCAATGGGAATGTAACCGAGGTCAAGGGCTATATCATGGCACTGGTTATTGCCAATGAGCACAATTCTATTTCGAATTCGACACTTTATGTAGAAGATCCCGTAAACGAAGGCGAAGTTTATAGAGACGGACTTTTGGGAGAGTTGATACAAATGGCGCATTACGAACGCATACTAAGTAGATCCGGTTTAAATTTTATTGGAAATTCTCTCTTGTCAGAAGATAAACTTTCAAAAGATAAAAAATATAAATTTCCAATATATAGAGCAACAGGTGTTTACGAATTACAAGATGATGATCTGGTTCCGTTAGTGCCTCATAATCATAGATTTGATCATTTTTACGGTGGGACTTTCGTTGGAATTACTTTGAGAACGTTGGAAATATTGCTGAATATTGCCAGAGGAAATGATGGAGAGTATATTAGAAATCAAAAACCTAAAAATTTCAATAATGTTCTTTTTAAGTTTACAGACGACTTTGTTGTAGGTAATTCTTATCTGTTTGATTACTACGGGTTTCAAGAGGTTTAGATAAAATTGCGATATGATGGTGCAAAACAATAAAAGGAATGGTAATTACTTAATACCTATAAGCACATAGTTATTAACCGTCATGTCGCTATATCATTACCAAAAAATAGTGGACCAATTGTTCTTTATTAAAGCTTACTGATCCCAATATCTTTAATGGTACTTATCAAGCTTTTGAGAACTAAATAATATTGTAAGGTATTTTCCGGTGTGCTTAAATTTTAGATTTTACCGTATAAAATAAAAATCCCCGACATTTCGAGGATAAAAACTAATAACCATGAAAACTCAAATTATACTTGAGAATCATTTGCAAAAAATATAATAAAAGGATTTTCTGTACAAACATTAAGATCAAATAGTTACAAAAAATAGATATAGGACAAGTCAACAGCAGGGAAAGCAGGCTAGCTGTCGTGTTCTTTCGGACGTGTTGGAAGGCATAGTCCTTCCTTAATGGCCAATTTTATCATTATGTACTTGTTAAATCTAAATTGCTTTTAGTTTTTTCTAATTTTAGTAGCATTCTATGGAATTTGATATCATAACTAAAATAACAAAAGGAAGAACACAATATTCAAATGCTTGTTATTTTAGAATCAGGAATATTGAAAATAATGTTTAGAAAGTATTTTTTATCTGAAAAATTTTCGCCTGTCACATAATTATTTTTATAAAATTAGATTTAGCTAATAACTTATAATTATGAAAACAGTAAAATTTGTAATAAGCATTGCCCTTTATGTACGCCCGATTTCATCTGACTCATGACGTTCCAGTCAATGTAGATTCTTATCATAGGAAGATTATTAGATATAACTTAACGAGGCATGAAGTTACTGAATTCTGTCAGATATATGGTAGCTGACTATTATTGCGTGAATATTATTTTTAGTAAACGAGAAATTTTGTACTGCTTGTGAAAGTCAGACAGGAAGCTTTCATATGCTTTGCATTTGTCTTTTTTGAATCGTTCAAAACAATATTAATTAGAGTTAATTATTGTGGAATTTTACGTAAAACTAGTATGAATGGTTCAGTTTTATTTGTAATTTTGATATTGCCTGTATATTATTAATTATAAAGAACTAATTTCCATTTGAAAAATAAACAAGAGATTATAGATGATCTATTCCATAAGCGCTCGGATTTTAAGGACGTAGATCAAGCAATCACAATGTCCAATTTATTGGATACTGTTTCAAGCGATATTTATTCTGAAAGTCAAAGATTTGTTTTTGAGCTTATCCAAAATGCCGATGATGCGGCAAAAGATACCAACAATGAGGTACATTTTGATTTTTTTCAACATAGCCTGATCGTATCGCATAACGGAAATCCTTTCTCTGAATATGATATAAAAGCACTTACCAGTGCCGGTTCAAGTACAAAAAAAGAAGATATTACCAAAACGGGGTATAAGGGAATAGGTTTTAAATCCGTATTTGGTAAATCGGATCGTGTGTCCATATTTTCGGATGGATATCAGTTCCGTTTTGACAGATCGCATTTTGAAGAAACCCTACCCTGGCAGATCATTCCAATTTGGACGGAAACAGGAGAGCTTCAGGAAGAGGTGCAGGAAACAGTTAAAAAAAATAAGTATGCGGTTTCTACAATAATTGAAATCGATGGTGTTGAGCAACTTGAAACGGATCTAGATGAACTGTTAAATAACGGTCAGATACTTTTATTTCTGCGTAGGGTTTCAAAAGTATCTGTTTCAAAAAACGGACAATTGCTCTATTTAATTGAGAAAAGGATCCTTAACATCGAAACCCATTTCAGTCAGGTCATTCTTTTTAAAGATGATCAGGAGATCAGCCGCTGGATAACAAAAACATATGGAGATATTGCAGTTCCGGAAAAAACTAAACAGGAACTCAAGAAGGATGAAAAAACTCCGAGAAAGTTAAGGGATGCGGAAATGACCGAGATTTCGTTTGCTGCTAAAATAGAAGACAGTAAAATTACAGCTTTAAAGGATGGTGAAAGCTTAATTTTTACTTATCTTCCAACTAAGGTAAATGATTTCAGATTCCCATTTCTGGTCAATGGGAGCTTTTTAACCAATGCTGCAAGGGAAGGTATCCATGAAGATAAAGTATGGAATCAGTGGCTTTTTGAACTTATTGCAGAAAAGATATTAGATTGGCTCGTCGAACTTTCATCTACCAAATATAGGTTTCAGATTCTTCACTTGCTGCCCTACAAATTCAGCAATGAGCAAAATGAATTGAAAAAATCCTTCAACCAGAGCTTCACAAAGGAATCTTCTTCAAAGAATTTTATTATTACCCAGAATGGTAACGTTCAGAAAGCCTCGGAAGTTGTTCTTGATAAAACGGGCCTCTCCGGCCAAAAATTCATTGATCAAAAATCAATAACCGAATATCTTAGGACTGAAAAACAACTTGTTTTTTCCGAAGACTGCTTTGTTCATTCGGATGTAGAGGAAGCCAAAAAGTTAAAAGCTATTGGGGTACATACTTTTGAACTGGAGAATTTTGGGGATTTTTTTGCTTCAAGATCATTTACGGATCGGCACAAGGTTTCGGATAATTTTAGTTTAATAAAATTTTTCAAGCAGAAGTCGGATGATGACAGAAGTGGAATTTGGTTTCAGAACTTAAAAACGCTTCCATTTATTTATGATGAAAAAGGAAAACTTTACAACCCTTCTAACGGAATTTGCTTTCCAACTGGACTAAGTTCGACTGAGCTGGGTGATATTCCCGTAATACATCCGGATATTTTTGAAAAGATCGAAAGTGACAAGTTGATCTACGATTGGCTAAAAGTAGTTGGCGTAAAAGAACCTTCGGAAATTGCCTACGTAAGCAATGTCATCATACCAGGCATCAGGCAGGAAAATTTCATAAATGAATCCAATTTTCTTCAGGTTACGCGTTATTTACTCAGGCTTTTTAAGGAAAATCTGCTTGACGAAGAGATGCTGGAATGTCTTAGGGAAATTAAGCTAAAAACAAAGGATTCTAAGCAAACTTTTAAATCCGCTCAGTTCTGCTATTTATCAAACAGATACAATCCACAAATTAAAATTGAGGGCGTGATCAAGGAAGTTACATTGGTATCAGAAGAATATTTAAATTCGGGTTCCAGTGAACTGGAATGGAGTTTATTTTTTAAGGCAATTAAAGTTAAGGACAGGGTTGAGATTGAAACCATTAATCAGAATAATGCACTTGGTACCCTTCGAGAATTAACAGATGCCACTTGGGTTGATGAATGCCAGGCTGTGGCTGGGAAAAACGGTTTTGGGGTTGGAAATCATAATGTTATCCATTCAGTAAAATTGCCATCCTTTATCAATTTAATTTCCAGCAACATTGAATATTCAAGATTATTTTGGAAAAGTATCATTAGCAATCCAACTCATCTCCAGGAATTAACGCAATATGCTACTTATAAGTATGGTATAGGAAATGGATACAATAATTTTCCTGTATCAGTAACCAACTATTTTCCCTGGTATATCAAAAATAAAGTATGTATTCCAACCTCTACAAAAAAGATTTTGAGCCCCACCGATGTATATATAAATACCAAAGAAATAAAAGATATTGCTGGAAATTATCTTCCGGTATTTGATTTTGATGAACCACTCACGGAAGATTGGAAAAACCTATTAAGGTTTAAGGACAAACTGGAATTGCTGGATTACCTTAGCGTCCTTTCCAATATTGTGCAAGAAGCAGAGGAAAAAGAAGAAAAAGAAACAAAAATTACTGCTTCGCTAAGAAGAATTGGACTGATCTATAACAAACTTGCTGCGATATTGCCAGATATGACCCATGACGAGAAACAGCTTATCAGAGATTGGGCATCCGAAAATAAGCTATTGTCGATCAATGGAAAATTCGAGCCTGCAAAGGAAATCAAGTGGATTACCGTGGAAGGATTTTCTTCAGAGTCAGAAAAATTGAAGGTTATTAGATTACCCGAAAACGCGGACAAACACCTAGATAGCTTTAAAGAATTAATTTCATTATTTCAGGTTCAGACCATTGATGAATTTATTCCTGTTTTTGATAAACCGCTTTCCGATACATCGCTAAAAGATAGGCTAGAAAGTGTCCTTCCATATTATGTGGCACTGATCGAAAAGAAAAAAATGGATGAAAGTTTGGGAGAATTTGACAGAATATATCATTTACTGGATGCAACTGAGTTTTTTACAGCCTCTGAAATCAAGCTTTCTTTCAATTTCCAATCGGAGACGTTCGACGGACCTGCACTGACCGTATATAAGGGAGAAAACAAATTCTATTTCAAAGGGAAATGGAAAAGTGAGAGGACTCTCTTGAGTTTGATAAAAGAGCTATCCAGCTTTCTGGGAGTGTTTGGTCTTAATGAAGAGCTGCGTTTTCTGTTATTGGAAACGGAGACCTCAGAGATCAGAGAGTGGCTAACTGAACAGGGAATAAACTTACTCAAACTAAATCCTCGTAGGTCATTCATGAAAAAAATCCCTGCAGTTCTACAAGCAGACCAATTTGAGGAA
The DNA here is from genome assembly GCF_900129245.1 of Chryseobacterium arachidis. Classification (GTDB taxonomy): domain Bacteria; phylum Bacteroidota; class Bacteroidia; order Flavobacteriales; family Weeksellaceae; genus Chryseobacterium; species Chryseobacterium arachidis. The sequence goes on along the minus strand of NZ_FQUT01000012.1, from coordinate 31,305 downwards.
GATTTGATTGATAAGGAGTTCGAAGAAGAAAGTGAGGATAACTATTTTGCAGAAGATCCTCCCGTACAGGAAAGATTTGAGCCTATTGTAAATTCCACTTCTTTTGATACAGCTACAATTTGGGCAAAGAGAAAGACGTTTTCCGGCGTATCAGAAAAAGCAGAGGCGAGTTATTCACAGATCCAAAGCGAGGATGTCAGAGAAGATGTTGGAAGGTGGTGCGAGGAATTTGTTAACAGCTACCTAACTGGGGGTGATGCTGCTATAAGCGAAGTGTTCTGGATGAACGAAGATCAGGAAAGCGGTAAGCCTTATGACTTTAAGGTTGTGCAGAATGGTAAGGAGCACTTTATCGATGTAAAAGGGACACCTTCAGGCGTAAAAGACGTAGTTTATCTTTCCCCAAATGAGTGGAAATTTATGCTGGAAAAAAAAGAAAATTATTCAATTTACAGAGTATATAATGCGGGAAAAGAGGCAAGAATTGAAATCATTGAAAATCCAGCGGATCTTTTGCAGAGAGGGGTAATATTTCCAAACCCTATAACGCTTCAGGTTTAAATAAAATGCCATTAGAGCATACATACGTACCTGATATCTAACCGACAGAAGGACAATGAAAAGCGCATGTTTTAAAGGGTAGAACCCCTTAAAAAATAAGGATAGCCTTAATCGTGTATACTGTTTAATACTAATTTATTATTGAAGTAGCCATATCTATCACAAACGTGATGTATCGAAACTAAAAATCTAACTGTATGTTAACGCACAAAAACCCTTATATCTCGAGAGTACAGATCAAAAACTTCAGAAATTTCTTAGATGCCGATGTTTTTCTGGAGCAGAAGCAAGTTATCATCGGAGAAAACAATGTTGGAAAAACCAATTTTTTAAGGGCTATCCAGCTGATCTTGGACAAGGAATTTTCCGATTCTGACCGGCAGCTGGGTGAGGAGGATTTCCATGAGAGCATCGAAGATGCAATGGAGAACGGGGCAGAAATAGAAATCAGTTTAGAGATCCGCAATTATGAGCACAATAGTAAACTTGTTGCGCAGTTTGCAGATGCGGTTATATCTGACAATCCGCCAACATTGAAAGTCACATACCGGTTTGCTCCCGAAAGAAATGAATTTGGTAAGATCATTAATTACCAATATCAGATTTTTAAAGGTAATATGGAAGACAAAAAGTTTACCCATGAAGATAGGAGCTTTATAAATATCTATGTCATCAAAGCTTTAAGGGATGTTGAGAGGGAACTGAAATCCAATAGGAACTCACCATTGTACAAGCTTGTAAAGCAATATGAAATTTCAAAAGAAGATCTTGAGAAGATAGCAGGGGATCTGAAAGATGCTGCAGGGGGTCTGTTGGAACTGGACGAAATTGTGCATATTAAGGAGGCCCTTACCAGTCGTTTTGCTAATTTATCGGGGCTTCAGACGGATAATGAAATTACGTTTAGAACATTTGACATGGATACCGAAAAGCTACTGTACAGCCTTCAGGTATACATGGGAATTGAAGAAAGACCAGTTTCGGAACTAAGTTTAGGGCTTGCGAATTTACTTTATATTTCGCTAATGCTGCTTTTGCTGAAAGACAAAACGGTAATTCCTGTTATTAAGGAAGAGCAGTTTAATGAATTACTGACTAATGAAGGCGGTGAAATCTTAACTAAACTTTACTATAGAAGCGAGCAGGATAAATATATTTTAACAGATGAGATAGCAAAAGAAGATTCGGACCTCTTGTATGCGTTTATGGATGAGCATAACTATCGGCATCAGCCATTTACCATTTTGGCTATCGAAGAGCCAGAAGCCCATCTGCATCCGACACTGCAGCGACTGATCTACAGGGAGGTACTACACACCAGCAACACTTCGGTCATTTTCACTTCACATTCGACGCATCTTGCATCGATTACTCCACTTGAGTATATTGTCCACATAAGGAAAGCAGACTTTTATAGCAAGGCATATTCAACAAACAGACTGTCTTTGAGTGAAGGGGAGAAAAATGATATTGAACGTTACATTGATGCCAAACGGGGTGAAATCTACTTTGGTAAGGGTATTATTCTTGTGGAGGGCATTACAGAGGAATATATCATTCCCGCGGCTGCAGAACTGATGGATGAACCGCTGGATAATCATGGGATTGTGGTCTGCAATATCAATTCCACAAACTTTAAGCCCTACATTCAATTACTTCAGGCTTTAGATATTCCCTGGGTGGTGTGTACCGATGGAGATTACTATGAGGTGCACGAATTTGAAGATGAAGGAGTAAAAGTGAGCAAAAGAGTAAATCACATAATGGAAACGGAAGGAAGTAAAAAATTCGGTTGGGCAGGAAACGATAATATCAATAAAATCCTACATGATCTAGGTATACAGCCAAAGGAAAATTCTGATGAATTGGAATTAAATGACTATGGGTGCTTCGTTGGATATTACACACTGGAAGTCGATATGATGGAGAATTGCGGGGACTCTGGGATGGATATCATCAAATCTATTTTCCGCGATCTGAAATCAGGTGGCAAAAAAATGCAGGAGAATTTCGAAAACCGTCTGGACAGCGGCGATTTTTGGGGTGCGTTAGCAAGGATCGAGAGTGAAATCAGCAAAGGACGTTTTGCCCAGCGGCTGACATCAGAGCTTACGATGAAGTTGGTGCCCAAATACGTTCAGGACTGTATCGAAGAAATAATTAAAAAGATTAAGGATTCTTATGAATAGTTTATTTTTTAGAGATCTGGAGCTGATTAAAAAGGATAAAAAGCAGTATGAGGCCTATTGTTCCAACAACAATTCTGTAATACTTGCGGGTCCTGGAAGCGGCAAAACCAGAATTTTAACATTGAAAGCTGTTACTCTAGCAAAAAGCTATATCCATAAGCCTTCCGGGCTGGCTTGTATAAGTTATAGCCGTGAGTCTGTGAGGGAACTCAGAAAAAGATTAAAGCAATATGGCTACACACCAAGCAGTAAAGATTTTATAGGCACAGTACATAGTTTTAGCCTACTTTATGTGATCCAGCCATTTGCACATCTTTATCCGCAGTATAATGTGAAATTTCCGATAAAGATACTTCCTGATGATGTAAAGAATAGTCTGTACCATTCTGTGTTAAAGGAACTAAAAATTACAGATTATAAAACTTTGCCACTCGCTGATATCAACAAACATCGATCACTCACCTTAAGAGGGCGGAGCAACATTTTTTTGGGATCTACACCGCAGATTGCCAAGGCTGCAGAACTTTATGAAAAGAAAATAGGGCAGACCGAGTATATCGATTTTATCAATATCATCAACCTGTCTGCGAAAATAGTCAATGAACAGGAGTATGTCAGAAAAACCCTGCGGAGTCAGTTCCCCTGGCTCCTGGTGGATGAATATCAGGATCTGGGAAAAGCACTCCATGAAATGGTGCTTGAACTGGTTTTCAACGCGGATATCCGGTTGTATGCGGTAGGAGACACCAATCAGTCTATTTATGGGTTCAACGGAGGATATCCTGATTTTCTGGAGGAACTCTCCGAAAGTGACCATATTGAAAAGATAGAACTCGTTTCCAATTACAGGAGTTCACAGCATATTATCGATGCCTCAATAGAGGCTCTTGGACCTCTACCTCCTTATCCACGGTATATTTCAGGAAATCGGCAGGAAGAGGTGGCTGATTTTACATTTATCAGCTGCGATGAGGAACTGGAACCGCAATTTCGGATCGTGGCGGAGAAAGTTATCCCTAATCTGTTAAAGAAAAATATTCCTTTAAACGAAATCGGTATAATTATCAATTCTAATCCCAATATTCACAGTATGGCTCAATATTTACGAGCTCGGGAGATTCCATTTTTTATTGTGAACTGGAGTTTTGAAAATAGTGAGGTTGTGGTTTGGCTTCAGGATTGCGCGTTATGGAGCCATGATAGAAATGCGCAGTCCTTTGATGATCTATTTAGGGTATGGAGAAACAAGATCATAATAGCCCATAATGATTTCCGAAAAAGCTGGGAGGAAATCAGGCTGAAGACAGAGTTTTACAAGGTGTTAAACAATGGTTGCTCTAAAAGTGATTGTTTTCAGTGGCTATCTTATGTTATTGATAAGTTGAGGCTTAAGGAGACGCTTGAGGATTCGGAAATATATCCCAATGAAAACCAGAATTTGGACCACCTGTTAAGGGAAGCAGAGCTTCTGAACCTAAAAAATGCAAGTATAAAAAGATTTGCGAATCTTGGCGTTCCTGAGGACCAGGTAACCATCACAACACGTCACAGTTCCAAAGGACTTGAGTTTGAAGCGGTGATCATGCTGGGAATGGAAGAAGGAAATTTCCCCTTTTACAAGCATCTGGATAATCCAAGCGCGCTAGCAGAGGATAAACGATTATGTTATGTCTGTATCAGCAGGGCAAAAAAATCCTGCATATTGCTGCGATCCAAAATTTACAATATTCCGACACGAACAGGAAGAATTTGGAGAAAAGAATACGAGCCCTCACAATTCTGGACAAGTTTGCATAATATGTTCGGAAGCCCTAAGAACACTTTTACAGCTAAAACATATCCGTTGACGCCATAGCAACAGAAAAACGTTTTTACAGCAAAACTTAAGACAAGTGGATATTTTAAGTTCCCATCTTTTAAACTAACAACTCTCTAAAAAACTAATTTATGCCATTTACTGAATTAAATGATATTGCTATCCATGAGGCGGGACACGTCATTGTATGCTTTCTGATGAGTGATCTTGCGCGATTGCACTTAGTGACGATTGATGCTGAGCATGGCAAAACCTTTGATCCGAATTCTGATGGCGGCCTGGTGTATAAATATTTGAAACAGCCAAAAGATTTGGATTTTTTAGAACTTGACCAGTTCTGTTTGCTCCACCTTGCCGGCCTTGCAGCTGATCTTGTTAACGAGCAGGAAGGTCCGCCCTCCTGGGAATATTTTCTTTCCGAAGAGTTCTTTCTTAAAATAAATCAATTCTATTATCAGGGGGATATGATTTCTTTCAGTAGTACTTTTGATAGGCTTATAGGTGTTCTGCAGGTGGCGCCACAACATTATAATTTGATTTCGATACAATTATTGGTCAATATCTTTTCAAATAGAGAGCTATTAGAGGTCCTTTTGGCTCTCAGAGAATTTATTGATCGATCCAAAACTATCGATGGGGAAGCTCTTACCAAATTTTTAAACGATTCTTATCTGAGCGAATATAAAAGAAATGTCTGGCCGGATGTAAAAGAAATGAGAAGGAAATTGTTTGTACTGCCCAATACCTGACCCTAAAAATAGTTAATCACTAAAACATGACCGCTATTTTTAATCGTTAAGGAGTCCGGTATTCAGGCAGAATGAAGCGAAGATTTCTCTGGAAGACAGCTAAAGCGAAAGCTTAAAGGTAATTGAAAATCCAAAGGTATTCGCTAGGCATATGGCTTATAATCATTGCGCTTAAAACGCTATCCAATAGGATAGTAGAAATCTATTAAATAATTATTAATTAATGCCATAAATAAAAAATGTGATCAATAATTATGTTATATTTAGTAAACCATTAAGCTAATAGCCATATTTATGAGTAAGTTAACAACAAACGTTGGGCTGGATCAGTTTACCTATCCAGGGTCTACAGCACAGCAAACAGAATTTGCAGAAAAGTCAGTATCTCTACTGGCAGAAATCATTAACCACAAAAAATTCCTTTCGGCGGTAAGTGCAGCCAAATTTTCTTATTGCGTTCTACTTGATGAGCATGGAAGGGCGCAGGAAGTCGGTAATGAGAAAGTGATCGAAGTTATCCAGACTGGGAAAGAATGGAAGTCGGCTGCGGACGGCATTGTGAATCTTTCGATAAATGTCAAGGAACTAAAGCGCAGGGTAGTTGGGGTTGTATATCCTCCAAGTCCTGTGATCAACACAAACAAACGTTTTTTTGATTATTGGCTGAGTTCTAGCGATTCACTTTCGCTGGCCGCACACTGGCTTCATGAATGGCTTCATGTTGCAGGATTTCATCACAAGGGTGGAGCGGTCGATGTCAATGATCTAAACTATGTTGTAGGTAAAATTGCAGTGGAGGTAGGTCGCAGTATTCTCAAATCGACAGCTGATAAAAAGTCTCCAAACTTAGGACAGGGTTATCTGGATGCTATAAATAACTATTTTGAAACAGTAAACGCGCCTTCTTTTGTGGAATCGGATCTTGATAAATCGGCTCAGAGTTCGCTACAGCTTGCCTTTCTTGATCTTGGAGGTGATTCCTGGCAGGAGCAGGGCAAACAATATACCATTATACCCGCAAGCAGCGGAAAGCTGAGAAGTCTTCCCGTGCCCGAGAGTGCAGTCAAAGCACTGAAAGTAGATGTGCTGGCATTTTACAATGACCACCTTCCGGATTTTCTAGGAGGTACCAAAGAAGGGCTTTTCAAAGTTTCCATCAACACATTAGATCCCAATTCAACGGCTGTAAGCAAAAATGAAGTCACCGTTGCCATTGATTTTAAGGTAAAGGACGGAAATTACGCGCCGGGATTTTTACATAAGGGAATTTTTAAGAATGTACTCTTTACTGACTTTGTCAATATAAAATTTGATCTGTTTGAAGTGGATAAAGACGTGGACGTATACTATGATAAAGTAAAAAAGGTGATCGATTCAGTACCGGAAATGAGAACGCTGGATATATTGAACGGCATCCCTTATTTAAATCTTGCAACCAAGCTTTTTGACGGAATAATCAAAGCGTTCGGAAAAAATGCGGACGATCATATCTGGAATGAAATGCCTTCTCTGGATATAGCCCCCTTATTGGGCGGAGCATTCCTTAGAGATGGTATCTATGTGATTTTCGAAGAAAGAAACAGTAAAAAGGAAAAAGTGACAACCGAAGATCTACAGCTTAAGGATAAAGAACTTGTGATCAATGGGAAAAAAATTACCAGACTTCCGAATCACCTGATCCTCAGCGTGGGCATCAGCGCATCATCCAAATCTATGTCATAAACTAACAACTGAAATATGGAAAGACCAAGAATCTTGTGCATCCATGGAATAGGGGGAAAGGACCTCACCATGGAAAATATCCCTGGCTGGGCGGAGAACTGGCGTAATGCACTAAAACAGCATCTTGATATCAGGTATGATGAAAATATAAGGTTCATGAAGTTTGACAGCCACTTTGATAATCAGGATGCCGGTGTGGTTGACTATGCAAAATTTATCGGTAAAACCTTTCTTGATTTTCTCTTTAAGAGGAGAAGTAATAAGATGATGACCATAAAGGACTGGATGGACGATTACCCTGATATGGTGGTGGAGTACCTGCAGGATGCAAAGCTAAAAAGAATTTTATGGGATGAGCTGCGGGAGCATATTTCATTCCATAGACCTGACATAATCTACGCCCACAGTTTAGGGTCATTGCTGTGTTATGACTTTTTTTCACAGGATGAAAACAGGACAGGGTTTGAAAACATTACCCTGGTCACTGCAGGATCACAGATCGGCAGCAAACTTATAAGGGCACATATCAAGTTTCCAATCGAGCAGCTGCCCATTAAGAAATGGTACAATCTGAATAATGACAAAGACCTTGTTTTTGCAGGAAGGAACATCCTGGCATTGCATTCCAATTTTAAACAGGTTGAAACTTATTTCAATGACGACTGGCCGGCAAATCATGATGGATATAGATATTTAAACCATCAGAAAGCAGTTTCCGAGGTATGGAGAACCTTCTGAAGAAGAACATTGGCAAGTTAAAAATAAGTGAGTCGGGAGCTAGTTCCTGACTCACTTACGTTAGGGGTTTCACCGTACAACACTTATTATAAACAGTATAGGAGGGGACATAATTTTTTATTATTCGTGTAAATAGAACCATAAGTGATAGTATCCTCCTTGAACCAAGAAAATTTTAGTGGGATGAAGCCTTAATTATCTGTTTTAATATTGTAGTTGTAAGTTCCAATATCATTTCGCTATCTTTTTTTCCAATGTTATCATCGTGTTTAACATATTTATTGTGATATTTTGTCATTGGCTCAATATACCCCCACAGGATATTAGCTATTTCAGGTGAAACACCTTTTGTTGACAGAAATTTTTTCAAATCGCCCTGTTGATTTTCCAGTGATTTTTCATTAGATAGCATTTCCTTTAGCAATAGTTCAAGACTAAGCCGAAGGTCATCAAGTGCATTACGTTCATAGATTCCTTTTTCAAATTTTTCAATTGCGGACTTGTAAGGTGCTTCGGCGCGGGGATAGTCGCTTAGTAGCCCCTTAACTTCTTCAATCATTTCCCCATTTTCATCCAAAGGGGAATTTTGGCGCAGTTCCTTGTAATCTACAATAAGTTGTTGTTTAAGAGCGATAACTCCAGGAATAGCTGGATATGTATCGCATAATTCGTTTATAATCTGGAATTGTTGCTCTGGATTAAATGCCTTTAGATTCGCAACAAATGCTACTCTTTTATTTGATATTTTCTTCCCTTGAGAATCAGTGAGATTCATGAAATTTTTATCAGAATATGGAATATCAACATTGTTGGCTACAGCTTTCATTGTAAAAAACTTCGCAATTTGGCCCCAGGTCATTCCGTTGTCGGTTTCCGCTATTACATCTGCGGAATGAATCAAAAAAACGTCTTTTATAATCATATTATCTTTATGTAAGTAGCAATAAAAAAGGTATGCTTCGTTGGCTTCTATATAGTTCATTAGTTCAGGAACATCCAATACCTTTTCTTCAAAGTCCAGGGGTTTACCAAGAATTAAATTATCAAAATAAACTTTAACGGAAGGAGTTGCTTTCGTACTATATTGTTCCAACAATTGTTTTTTGGTATCTTCCAGGATCTTATCCGCAAATGGGGATTTACTCAACTGATCATTATATGATTTTATTCTTGATTGAAGATCGCTTGCGGAAACTCTTCCTTTTGCCAATGGCCCAAAGTGATGATCTTTCCAAAGGCGATACTGCATGTTATTATAAGTTGATATCTCCTGGTGAGAATTGGGTTGGGGAATAATCGAAAGTTCCTTATTTCGTTCTGGATCGCTGTATATCACACAATAATCTATACCAAACCTATCGACCCATATTTTTAGTTTCTTACCATAGTCCTTTTGGTTTTCAAGCTCGTCTTGGAGTTCGTCAAAGCTTCGGTTATAGAATTCACGAAAAAGATCGGCATGTAAAGCATTTTGTGGATCTTTTTTACAATTTTCACAACAGCAATAAATTCTTTTCAGTTCTTTACCGTCTGTATCTCTGGTAAAAATCCTACCATTACACCTTAATATCTCATAGTTCTTACTCCATATCTCGAACTTTTTTCTTGTATCAGGCTCAGCTTCTATCAGCCGAGCAATCGTATCATGGTCCATAGTCTATAAGTTATTCTTCCGTGTAGAACTTGTGGACACAATGTAAATTGTCTCTTAAGATGAAACATTCGGTTTTATAATCATCGCCATAAGGACATTTTTCAATCTTAAGTTGCTGCACCGTGTAAAATTCTATATTATTCACCTCTTCATCCCCATCCTTAAGATCCTTTGGTAAACTATTATAATTAAGAATATCGTTATTTAGTTCTTGATGTCCAGTATAAAAAAGTGATACAACAGCGATTTTTTCGACATTATCGAAAAATTCTTTCTTCCTATCTTCTCTACCAACAAGCCTTCTGATCGTTCGGCCATCATTAACAACATCGGTAATTAGGATTACTTTTTTGTATTTCTTATCCTCATTATCGTAATGAAGCTCATTTTCAAATTTGTTATGATCGAGCCACCTATAAGAATAAGGCATATAAGTGTATGGTACAGGAAGTTTTATAGATGCCTTGCTAGCGATCATATTGCCTTCATACCCCAGGCCGATTATCAGGTCTGTTCCTTCAATAAGATTCATTTTTTCTAAAACGTCAATAATGGCATTTTGCGCAAAATATAAATCCTCTTTGTTCTCAAGAAGTCGTGCAATATCGATCCAGTTATGTGCCCGCGAAGTTTCGCTCCAATGAAAATGTCCCTGATGAAATAATTTCTTTTCTTTAATTATGCTGTACAATTTTTTTTGTACCAAAGGTTCTTCATAAATAATCTTTGGCGCTTTCGCTTGAATTTGTAAAATTTGTATTTCTTCTACCGGCTGTTCACTTTCTTGTACGTCCTGTTTAGCGATTTTTTGACTTGGTGCAACATTTAGAGTTGGTAATGAAGCTGGCTCATCATCTGGTAAGAAATCTGTTGGGCCAACTTCCGAGGCAACGGGAGGGTTGCGAAGCAGAAAGTTTTTAAAATCAGTATTTTTTATTCCATCTGCGGGCATTTCAATCCAATTTCCATAATTTCCTTCTCTCTGTCCATTTACAGAATGAAGTCCAAAGACTCTATTTATTATATTTAGGCTGCCCATGGTCCGATCTATCTCATATATTTTAAAAGAGCCATCGATAGAAGTTTTGGCTGAAAGAGGTCCTGCGTCACTGATAATTATTTCCTCACGGCCTGCCAAATATTTGGAATTTGGTGTATGTTCATTTCCATTTAAAATACATTTAATATTATGCCTTTCAAATATTGTCACGAGATCTTTTTTGTTTTCAGGATCCCATTGTCCGTGGCAGGATTCTTCATGCTCACCTTCTAAGTTATGATGAAGACAAAGAATCAGTTCATGTGTTGGATAGGTTTCCTTATATTTTTTCAGTTCCGTTTCAAACTGACCGGTCGGAAGATATCCCGTACCTCCCTGATTCATTATACTAAAATTGGTATTTACTGCAAGGAATATAATGTCGTCAACTATAAAATGATCAAATATAAGTCTTTCGGAATCAAGGTCATCACCTTTAATCGCACAATAGAGTTGGTTAAAATTATTATATTTAATTTTTTGAATTTCAGAGGTTTTCATCTCTTTGATAAAGCAGTCTGTGACTGTATGCCTATGAATGTCGTGATCTCCAGGAATAATCAGCGTTTGTTCAGGATCTATCTTAAGTTCACTCATAATCAAACGAATTATTTTCGTTGCTGCTTCGAACTCTTTACTTTCAGCAATATTGGAGATATCACCAGTAATAATTAAATGTCTTTTTTTGAAGGGGATGTCTTTTATAATATCTAAAAGATTGTTTATATAATTTGCATTTTTGTCTTCATCCAAAGTAAGATATGTATCCTTGTTTGCAAAGCCGAGAAGACCCCTCTGGTCAGAAACATGTAAATCTGAAATATGTAATACTAGATCATTCATCTGATAAATCAGTTTTAATTTGATAGTCAAAGTCTTTGTAGTTGGTCTTGTCAATGGAAAAAATGGCCAGAGTGGCATCTTTACGCTTTATATCGGCTTTTTTTAGGGTTTCGGTTTTTATAAGAGAAACATTACCTAAGTAAAAGCCACCAAGAAACTGTATAATATTTTTTACGATCTTTACCTCTGTTCCGAGACAGACCAGATCTGATACAACTATGTAGTTTTTATTTTCAATGATATTTTTATCCAAAGAATTGTACAGTTTATTGATAGGACCTATCTTGTCCAAGATCAAAACATCCAATTTTAGTAAGTTGGATAAAATAGAAACTATGTATGCACTATTCAAGCTCTGGCACACTAATATAGGCGTATCTTGCTTTTCTTTATCTTCTTTTGAATAAAATGGGATTGGACCGTCTTTACGCCATTCTCTTAATATTTTTGCTGCAAGTAGATATATCGCATAGATGCATAGTGGTTTTTCATGCGAAATAAATTTCTTTACGTTTATATATGATGTCAGATAAACAAATGAAGAAGTATGTTGTTCTTCATGTTTATCGGAGTAAGGCATTAAGCTAGTTTTAAAGAACTCTTTAAAAGTATCCTCAATTTTAAAGTCATCCGGATAAAAATTATTATCCCTTTCATAAAAATAGAATCTTTTATAGCCTTCTTTTATTCTCGGATCAAGTGTAATCTTATCAAAAAATGTTATGTCCGCTACTCTATTATCTGGGTGTTTAAAAAAATCATAGCCCAATGCTAATACTATCTCATGTGTAACATTTAAAAATGCAATTTTATATCCCTCTGTTCTAAGCTCTGTAAAATAAGTATTTAAATTGGACTGGATTGCTTCTAACTTTCTAAAATCAAAAGCAATATTGGAACCTACCGCAACACTAGCTCTAATATCGGCAATTACACGTTCCATTGTGATTGACTGGAGCCTGTCACAGTAAATGCCTAAGTTTATATCTTCTATAAAGTTTGATGTTATAACTTCCTCAACATGTAAGTTATAATAAATAAAGCTTCCAGTGTCTAATTTGGATATTATCATAATTTACGTGTTAGGAATTTCAACTTCAATATGTACCCCCTTAAATTTCACATTAAAAAATCGGATGGAGGAAAACTTTGTCTCTTCAGTATAGTAGTCTATTGCAGTATTAAACATATTCTCAAAAACTTCCATAATCAGTTTTTTGTATTGACTGATGCTATTTTTGAAATCAGACTGTTCCATGTTAGATATTTCATTTATGTTATGAACATTTAATATTTGTTGTCTAATTTCATGAAGCTTTGCGATGTATTTGAATCTATTTGAAATGATGATCTGGCAATTTTCAGTGTGAAGTCTAAAGTAACCATTAGAGTTAATGACTACATTTAGCATCAAATCAAGAATTCCTTCCCTTTCCTTAAGAGAAGAATAATACAAAGCTTCAAATATGTCTAATAGGTTTTCTACATAATAGGAAGAAAAGTCGGTTTTTTTGTGAGAAATGGAATTTTTAAAATCATCTTTTTTGTAATAAAAGGGAAATGTAATTTTAGCTTCAAGTGATTTTTTTAGGCCGATTCCATTGTCAGAAATTGAGAATTTCGTCCGGAATTTGTCAACAAACATCATCGCATACGTTGTCGATCCCGAATGCATTACACCGTTCGTGATCAGCTCGGATAGTATATCGATGTAAGTGTTTTGATAATCAACCGTATTTGGGTTATCATATAGCAGTTCCCGAAAGTGATCTTGAACGTAGTATGAAGTCAGTGAGTTTATTTGATCACGTAGAAGAATGTCATCGTTAATCTGAAAATCAATATTTGAGTAATCATCCTTTCTATAAGACCTGATTAAGTGATCTTTTCGTATTTCCTTACCTTTGAAAGCACCGAGATACTCTTCTTTATAGCTAATTATACTGTTTCCATACTGGTTGTAATAATCCCTATCACCCGCAGTTTTAAAAAAATTTGCCCTGTATAGAAATTCAAGAGCAGAACTTGTCGCATGGTTATTGTTTAAAAATAATCTTAACGGATTTTTATGAAATTTACTCAGCTGCTCCAAGATACTCAATAGCAGAGGAAGTGCTATAGGATCTATCCTGTAGCTTGAGTTGTAAATATCGTCGTCCCCGTTTCCGAATAGCCTGAATGCAATTTCTTCAGTTGGATTTTCCCTATAAAAATTTGCCAATTTTTTTAGAAAATCTCGATAGAAAACTAAGGGAGTGAAGTTGACATTGCTGTCAATAATAGGTATAATACTCTCCATAATAGCTTATATGCAATTACATTGATTGTAGTTGCGCAGTAAATATAATAAAAATGGGATTTATCTTAAAGAAAAGAAAAAAGGTTGGAAGAAATTATTATCCGGTTTTTAAGTTGACGAGAAGAAATAAAAACAGTAGTAAAGCTATTTTCTTGCGTCAGGGATTGCAATGGAAATCCTTTTCATGCTGAAAAGATTGGAGAGAAAAGCCCGCCCGAAGGGGGCGCCCTAATAAAGTTCTTTTTATTTTTGCACAAACAAGCTATCATGAAAATCCTACAAAGCAGTTTTTTCAGACCACGGAAATGCCCCTACGGTAATTTTGAGCTTTCTCCTGATAAAGGCTGGGCGATCCTGCAGACTTTTATAGACTTTGAGTCAGGACTTCTTTTGGTCAGTACCATCAAGGGCAAAGAGGATCCTTCAAAATCCGGAGTACAGCCTGAAGTGAAACAGTATCTTATAAATCTACAGTCACTGCAGATTCTTTCTAGTGATGATTATAAGGAATACTTTGACTATGGCCTTAAAGAATCTTACAGTCCTGATGGAAAACTACGGCTTATCTCCCAAAGGATCCATGATAAAGAGGAATAATGATTTTTTTGCTGAGAAACTCTATGATGCAAAGATTGGAACGCTGATCAGATCAGGAGAATCCCTTGCTTTTACAGCGGATAGGGGAGAGAACCTGGTTGAAAGACATTATGCCACTTTAAAATTGCAAAAAGAATCCCAGCGCAAAGAGACGGAAAAATTAAGCTTATCCGATCTTGAATCCATTCATAAAGCTGTTCTAAAGAAAGATGAACCGATCATTTCATTTTTCGATGAGTTTTACCGCTATAAGCTTATCTATACAGGAATACATTTTGAAATCCTCATATACAGTCTAAACGGCAAAGACTCAGAAAGTATTCCGGCAAAGCTCAGCACCTTTTTAAATATTGAAGATTTCTGGAAAGAGGTTACAGCAGACCCAAATTGGTTTATGGCACTTAGTATTCATCAGCAAGAATCTCTACAGCCTTTTGTGCTTTCCAGGAAAGTGATCGAAACTTTAAACAGCCTAAAAAAAGAAAAAGAGCTCAGCTACGGACAACATGAAAAAATCTATGCCTGGGAAAAAGTTTTTATCCATCCGGACTTAAAAGCAGGGAAGGTTAAACAGTTCTGTTCAAACTGCACAAAAGAAGTGAAATATAATCTACGTTACCCAAAATATATCTGCAGTATCTGTTCATCGAAAGATAAATACAGTCAGGAGGGTATGCTTCTTGAGTTTTACAATACAGACCTGTCCGGCGGGCTGAAGATTATTTATAAAGACATACACGGAAATGTGCTCAGAGAAGATGATTCTAAAGCTGAATTCCTCTGCCTGATCGATGGTAAAGAGTTCACCGCGCAGGAAGCACGGTTCGGCGGGATTGTCATCCAGAAGAAGTAAAACATTATTCTGATCAATATATTCATGAAAAAGCCCTGGGCTGGGAACCCAAGGCTTTCTACTGTATTAACCTATTTTATGAAAAGTAATACTAAAACACTTTTTACTGATTTTAGTTTTACGCTATTTTTTTTTTGACTTGAGGAATTCTGTAAAATCTCCCTTCAAGATAAAATAGGCAAATATCTTTTGGATTATATTAATAAAACGGTAACCTACCCTGTGAAAACCCATCAATTATTAACACACATATAGGAAAGTCCAGGTTTGGGAGGAATATGATCAGTGACATTACACCAGGATAAAGTAAGAAAACAGGCTATTGAAAAGAATAAGATGGGAGTGGTACTATTTGCATTTACGTATATTATTGCAAAAGTTATTACTGAAATATAAAGAATACCAAGAAGAGATTCCCTAGATAGAAAGAGAAGATGCTCAGTGTCTAAATCCACAGTTAATCCGATCTGAAATCTTTTTCTCAATCAGTTGGATCTTTAATCTTTTGGGTAGGCAAGATTAAAACTTTCTAAGATAGAAAATACCGTAGAATCTGTAGAATTATCAACCCGTGTTCCTTTTTTTACAACAAATACTTTGACATTCTTGTATTTTTTGCCATCCTGAGAGGGTTCTTGTGTTTGAAGCAGAAAAATCCACTTGCTCTCTGAAGAAACATCCCAAAAGCTTGCGAGACTATTTTTATCCGCTTGCCTGTTCTCAGGCTTTCCATAAGTTTTTATAAGGAAATCAGTTACTCCTTTACCATCTTCTTCCTTTACTAAATTTAGGATAAATCCCAAATATTTATTTTCTTGATAGTTGTTGACAATTAAAGCCAGATTATTGTTTGAATAATTATAGCCATTAGAAATGGAATATGCAGAAAGCCCTACCGATCCTAACCGATAGTTTTGTATATCTTCCAGCCTATATGATAACAATCCATAAATGGGTTCTGTCTCTTTTGCGCTTTTTTCAATAATATTTTCTGAAACTATTTCATCAACTTTAAAAGTTTCCAAATCTGTTTGTGCGTTGCATGAAACTACGACCAAAAAACTAAATGATAGAAAGAGATATTTTACCATATTAATATTCATTGGGTTAAATAAGGTAATATCTGTGGAAATTCCAAATTTTACTTTCAAAGGAAAGCGCTTTTGTACATCTTTGAATCACCATTTATGCGTTTCACTGTGGCAGGTAAGTTTTAAATCAGCTATCCGGTACATAACAATAGCCTTATGCTGAATACTTGTAACAAGCAGAAAAAGATTTGAAAATCTCCACCTCTAAAATAGCCAATTGTCTGATTAAATAGTGTCGCCCCAATTCCTGCACCACTCAACATTGAAAGAGCCAAAATACACCTTAACATAGCCTCCTTTTCAGACCGAGGAAGCATGGCGCACTGCTAACTGTCTAACGATGATATTCCGTGGTCCAGATCATAACCTTCAGGGAGTTGTCATTTTCCAAAAACTAGTAACATGTTTTTTACCACATATCTTTCAAAATCCTGGTTGATAAAATTTTTTAAGTGTGGATTTACTATATCCAACAATTAGGTATGTGTCACTCCCAATAACATTGATCACTTTTTAAAATAGAAGTAAGGCCTGCTCGGATCTGTTGGTTTGCGTTCTGCTTTTGGTATTACTTTTTTCTCCAGTATTTCTTGTCCGACGTATTTTTTGAGCATTATCCGGAGACGCTCGGGACTGATCAGAATCTGGTTCATTGCTCCGAAATCGGCAGTAATTTGATCAAGGGTACGTGCTGTTGAAAAATATTCGGTGGTATAGATCATTTGAGCAAGGAAATCCCGCTCTTGCTTATATATCGCATTTGTACCTTTTGTAAGTGATATTGGGCTTACGAGATCTCGCTTCTGATTACGCAAAGGTGAAGATGCCATTTTAAACAGATTTAATTCCTCCAGTTTTTTACAATCAATAGAAAGTACTTTTTGGGGATCGAAGAAATCTGAAAGGCTGATATTAAATGGTGAACAAATACGAGCGAAACTATCGAGTGAAATAGATAAAGATGCCTTGGAAATACTTCTTAAAGTTGAATAAGATACCCCCGTAAATATGGCCATACTATCCAATGATAATTCTGTCAAATCGCCTATCTCGAATATCCTTTTTGATATAAGATTTGCTAAATCAAGATCGCTCAATTTTCTCATTCGATTAGTTTTCGGCTGTTCTATATAGTTCATACGTCAAAGGTATAGCATCTATCTTTCTAAGGTAGATGCTATAATCTAATAATTTATTTATCCTGGATACAGCGTACATTGTAGCCTATCGGCTTGTCTGCTGCACTGATTGATCCCAGCGTAAATGGAGCTGCCCTAAGTGAAAAATAGTTACTAAGATTACTATTAGTAGGGGACTGCGTAGATGTCGCGTAATACCCTGCACGTCCTCTATATGATAATGCACCGCTGTTTAGCTCGCGCCTTCCCGAAGCTGGAAACATCAAGTTAATATCTCCACTTTTTTTGCTGGTGAGCACAATAGCTGCATCATACCCGGGCATATTATTAAGGGTTGAGAAATCGCCCCAGGTACCTGATTGTGTCGATAGCGAAAGGCTGATCAGTTTATCATATTCTGACCTTGTTGGTAACCTCGCTCCAGATGAACAGGGATCATTGGCGGCAACTTTTGTTGGATTTGCCTCAGTTCCACTATTCCATGAATTTGACGCTAAATAAACATTGTTATTCCATCCCGCAATAGCGCCGTCTCCACTTGTACTTGCATTTGCTACAACAGCTTTTTGTCCCCATTGGTAAAAATTACCGTGTAGTGCCTGCGTCGATGTGCCATTTAGATTTCCGGAGGCTGGGTTTAGCAGATCTGCACCAAGATTGTAACGGTCCCAACGGTAGCCGCCGATCACAGCATACAGGGCATCGGATGCATTAGCGCTTCTGGTTTCATTAGCCGCATTTACATAGCGGTCACTGTTAAAACGTAATTTTAGTGTGTAAGAATATCCAGGTTTCATCCCCTGACCTGCATTTGAGAAAGTAAAATAAGCATCGCTTGTGTTTACATCGTGACCAATTTTTATACTTCCTGCGTTTATAACAATACTAAGTTGGAAATTTGTCAGTCCCTGTGCGTTTACTATGGCAATTTTTGGAGTAGTTGTTAAATTTAGCAGCGGATAGTAATTTGGTTGGGCGTTAATGCCCGTACCAGGGATCACCTGTCCGGTACTCATGTTTATGATAGGCGCATAGACAGACCCTTGGGTATAATCGATGCTTCCGTGCACAGGTACTTCAGAAACATAACACCCTTTTTGGTATCCGGCCTGTCCAAATGTTCCTATCGCATCGCTATCGTCCACCTGAATTGTTACCCGAGTAAACATATGTTGAAGAGGTGTTGTTAACGGTGTGGGTACACCACCGCCAAGGATTGTCACATCCTTTTCCACAGCACACATGTAATCCCCACTTGTTTCCGTAAAAGTTGGGAAATTTAAAGTAAAACCGCCCTCGGGATCACTTGTTGGATACATATTTTTACCTGTAGGAACAGCGGGAGGATTGTCTGTTGTCGAGCCTAGCGAAAAAATATAAAAATTATATTTCTGTCCAACTTGCAGTTTATCTCCAAAAAATACCTGGTTTGGATTAGAGGCATCACCAACAGCCTGGTCAACATAAGTGCCGTCTGTTTTAAAAGCAACAATTCTATATTTAACTGCGCCGCGCAAAGAAAGCAATTTTGTAGCGGCCTTATTACTGGATGCTTTAAGTGCTGAGCCTGTAGATGTATTTTCAGTAAGTTCTGCCGTGATTGTAAATGGTCCTGACTGCACTTCCTTTGTGACATTGAATGGTTTTGTTGCCGTAGCGTTTGTTGAAGCTTTAGTCGCTGTCCCTAGGTCCCCATTAAACTCAGATTCGGTTAAAGCCAATTTCACTCCGCCTTGGCTGGCTTCAATGGTAGTATCATCTTTTCCCTTTTTACAGGAAACAGCTAAAAGTAGGAGTACAACCAGCGTAAATGTCAGCTTTGCAATTGGATATATTGTTTTCTTTTTCATCTTAAAGGTTTTGATTGTAATTAGTTCCACCATTCGCCACTTGGGTCCTGGGTTTCGGTTCCGCCATTATTCCAGTCATTCTCGGTTACACCGGAACCGCCTCCCGGCTGGGCCGATCCTTGCGAGCCCGCAGCCACGCCTTGTTCCATCTCAATCTGCAATTGCTCGATCACAGGTTTGATGTAGATCTTCTTTTCAGTTCTTTTTTTCATGTTTTATATTATTTGGTATATAGTTTAGTCTAGAGTCATAAAACGAGATGTATTAGTTAATTATCCTGTTTCAATTTCAATGAAATATTAGATCAATGTTTAACTTAATCTATACTGATCTATGGCCAATTTTATATTAGATCGAGCTATCTATTTTTACAAATGTTTGAATATATAGCATTGATATAGTGTATGATATCACTTCTCATGTAGTAAAGATACATCAGGATAAAAAGAAACATTAAAACCTTGATATCACACATATATCACACAATTACAATGTGTTGTAAATCAGTGATTTAATCTTTAAGAAGCACTGTATTACTTACATTATTCTCATTTTTAATAATGTAATTTATAGGAAACCCACCACCTGTTTCTTAATAGGTACTCTTTTCTGGTTTTATAAAAAGAAAAAGAAATCATAAACCCAAAGCTGGCTTAGAAACGGGTGTCTCCGCAACTTCACTTAGCCGGATATAACTTTGGGATACCTATTTATAGGTATGTAAAATAGTATGGAACGTCAACTGACTCATTGAAATTAGAACTACCGACTCTGAACATTAAATCTGTTGCTTTGGTTATCAGTCTCGAAATTAAAACCCGGCGGTCAAATAGCTATCTGAGTCCTAATAATGATCTCACAAGAAAGTTCTGAATAAATGTGATATTACTGTGGTGTTAATGTGAGATCTCCATTTTATAATTCTTAAGCCAAATTATCAATATTTGTTTGTTGAATAAAGGTATACATTAAGTGCAAGTAATGATACAGTGTTATTGTCTCTTAAGACTTTAGCCGTTGATTTTAAATAACTTATTAGAAGTTCTTTTTCACATGGAGGTCCCATGGAAATAGATCGGAGTGGCGCGCTGATTAATAAAAGTGGTTTACGTTTAACTAGCTAGGGCCGAATATTTATTTCAATAAAATTCTCAATCGAGGATATAAGTCATCGAAAGAACATGATAGGAGACTTAGCTACTATGAAAAAAACAACAAGCAAAATGGATTCAAATAAATACAAAGATTTAATTACCTTGGCAAAAAATAACAATGTTGAATTTGTAACGTTGTTTAATGAACTATATCCCAAATTTTTTAAAGAATTACTAGCAATAAATCCTAAAATGCGAAGTAGTGAATTAGAGTTCTGTGCAATGGCGTTTCTCAATTTCACCACTAAAAACATTGCTGAATTTACGTCTGTTACAGTGCGAGCTGTACAGGTTCGAAAAAATAGATTAAGGAAAAAGTTGAATATCCCGTCTGATTTGGATTTTAATATGTGGATGCGCGCACTTATTCAAGAATAAGTAGGTTATTTTTAGGCTATTTATAGGACTTCCTTTAAAAAATGAAAATTTGAAAGACCATTAAAATCATGGAATTTTGAATTTTTTAAATTGAAAGCAGCCTGCTTGGTGGCTTTTTCCATGGATGCTTCTACACGTTCCTGCTCCATGCTTTCAACCATAATCTGAGCCTACGATTTACAGTCATTCAGTACAATTATTCTTTTCGTTAGCGATAGAAGCGGCATCCTTTTGCCCGGCAAAAGATATAGCGGAAAGGTACTGTCTTCAAAAACACGAGATATTTGATAAAAGTTGGAATTCGCGTGAGCGATTGAATTAGAAAGCCCGCAAGTACGAGGAATTGAAACGGAAAGCGCGGTGCAAGTAGGCACACGTCCAATAAAAAAATCCCTGGCAAGTATTACACCTATCAGGGAGCATATAATGGATTACATTAATCCTCTTTTATCTTATTTCGATGGTTTTTACCCCAATCAATCATTTCAGCGATCATGTTGTGTAAGGTATCACAGTATGAAGTAGTCGTATATTCAACGCTAGGGGGAGAGGTGTCATAAACCTTGCGTAGCACCAGCTTATTCAGCTCCAGATCTTTAAGTTCTTTAGATAAAACTTTAGTAGTAATTCCACCAACGCTCCGCTGTATGTCGCGAAAGCGAGTATTCCCTTCGTGGACAGCAACCAGTATAGGCAGCTTCCACTTCCCATTTATCACATATAGCGTATCCTGCAAATGTCGTATCTGCTGTTCAGTCGTTGCTTTATCGTTTTGTATATCTGGCATCCTTTAGGTAACTGGTATATTTTATAAACCAATTACATCGTAAATTTACAAAAAAATATGATCGAACAGATATGAACAATAAACCATTAATACTAGTAGCAGGTGCCACCGGAACACAGGGTGGAGCAGTTGTAGAAGCATTATTAGCTAAAAACATTGCAGTAAGGGCAATCGTCAGAGATAAAAACAGTGAAGCAGCAAAAGCATTAGCTAAAAAAAACGTAGAACTCATAGAAGCTACATTCGATGACCCACAAAGTTTGACCAATGCAGCTAAAGGTGCAACGGGTGTGTTTTCTGTACAAATGGGAAGCCATCCAGGAAATAAGGGTGAGGAAACGCGCCACGCAAATAATCTCATTGCAGCCTCGAAAGCCGCAGGAATACAACAGATCGTACATACTTCAGTTGCACGTGCCGGAGATCATGCAAACTTTGTCGACTGGGACAAGGGCGTTTGGGAGCCATTGTACTGGGAAGAAAAAGCCGCTGCGATTGAGACTGTTAAGGCAGCAGGCTTTACCTACTGGACAATCATCAAACCGCCTTTTATCATGATCAATTTACTTCCGCCTATGACTGACGTGATGTTCCCTACCATTTCACAAGGAAAAATAATAACTCCGATTGCTCCGGAAACAAAAATAGATTGGGTTTCTCCTAATGATATAGGACGTTTCGCTGCTGAAGCATTCGCGCAGCCGGAGAAATTTAACCGAAAAGAATTTGCCATCACAGGTGATAAATTAACGATGACAGAAGTTGCTGAGGTGCTGTCCTCTGTTGTGGGCAAACGATTTGAGGCCATCAGTCAAACCCAGCAAGAAGCCCTCGCCAGCGGTTTGTTTAAATATGGTATCGATTCCTATCTCTGGCAAAATGCTGAAGGTTATCAGGTAAATCCTCAGGAAATTTCAGACTTTGGCATTCAGCCCGAATCGCTCAAAACCTTCTTAGAACGTAATAAAGAGCAACTTCAAACAATTTATAGTGAATTAAAATAAAACTATAGACAAATTGCTTTGGGTATAGATTGTCGCGACTTTGATCCGACGATCTATTACTGCTTAGTTTTGCTCACGCGTACTTTTGAAGTTGTGATGTAGCTATTACAATATTGTAGTTAAACTAACGCTTTCCAATGAAGAGCTAAGATAAGACGAGAAATTTCCTTAATTGGTAAGATGGTCTTACGCTATATATACTATCAAAAACATACTAATAGCATTCCTGCGTCAGTAAAACTGAATCACAGGCATATTGCTTTTTTTCAGAGAAAATAAAACAAAATATAATTAACAGCTTTTTTAAACGGAAACCAGGCCCTACATTTTAATGTTGATAGTTCATATATCTGGACCTAAGATTTCCGAATTGTGGCAGATCATTCCTTACAGCGAAAAAGGCCGTCATAGAAAGCGTTTTAGGTATCCTGGAATTTCCCTTTTTGTTGATTCTGATCTTCCAGATATGTGCACCTAACTGGTTCTCGATTCTCAAAAAATAATAGCAGAGACAACATTCCACAAATACTTTCTGACAATCTGCCCCAATGCTTTTTCGCCTGAAGAAGTATCAAATATTAACATTTACTCCCTTTTACCACCGGAAGACCTTTCGCTCTTTATTTTCGCCCGGTGCTGGATTCCCCATCTGGTCATTGCGCCAACAAGTTCTTCAAGTGTATGACTGTACGGTAGCAGCTCGTATTCGATCAGTACGGGATAGCCCACAGATACTTTCTTTACGATAAAACCATTAAGTTCAAGTTCCTTGAGTTCACTTGACAGTACCCTTGCTGAAATACCTTTGACCTGTTTTTGCAGTTCGCTGAAACGGTTGTTTCCCCTTGCCATGGCGATGATGATCATCAGTTTCCATTTTCCACCGACTACGTACAGCGTATCACTGACTGCATTCATTATGGTGTGGCATTCATCCGTGAACTCCTTGTTTTCCGCATTTATTTGACCAGGTTGTTTCATTTCCATGCTGTTAATTATTTAAATATTAGCAAATAACCTTTTGGTAACTACTAATAAATTGTAAGCAAATTTACCATAATTCTTCCATATAGTCCTTTTAAAGTAGCCCAATAAATCTTAGCCTCTGACACCTTTGGAAAGGCTTTATAACCGTTTTATTACACTCAGTGCCATAATCAAAGCTTTTTTATAACCTATTTATTAGCCACTAACCTTTAGGTAACAAGTCATGAAATAAGACCCGATATAATCTACTTTTGAACCATCAGACAGTAAAAACGATAAAAGTCTAAATGATGCGCAATCATTAAAAACAAAGAAAAGGAACCGATCTAAAATGAAAGTATAACACCTTTTCTGAAGAGAAAAAATTGAATTTAAAAATCATACGAAAACAAATTTTATAACAATAAATACAATTCATTATGACACTAGAAATTTTAAAAGAAAAACAGGAGCTGAGAGATCTAATCGACAATTATGCCTATTTGAGCGATGAGTGGAAAATTGCAGAGGTCATGCAGCTGTTTGCCGAGGATGTTACCTATAAGGTGTATATGGGCGGAAATCTGGTTGCCGACGTATCGGGAAGGGATAATATGGAGCGGGATTTCAATATGCATGCCGCTCAGGTCAAGACCTATTTTACCTTAAACGGACAGCACACGGTCAATATCGACGGTGATACGGCGAGGGGTATATCATTCAGCCAGATCAAAATGGTAAGGGAAGTAGAAGGGAAGGATATCTTGTCGGACTACAGCGTAAAATGCGAGGATTACTATGTTAAGCGTGAGGGGAAATGGGTGATTAAAGATAGAGTGGGTCATTTCTTGATCATTGAATCAAGACCATTCAACGGATAAGTTGCCTGAGCAGTAAGGAAATTCAAAAGTCGATTTTCTACGGTACTGCCTATAATTTAAATTGTAAGCAACATTTCAAGCAATCGCACACTTTAAGGTGTGCGATTGGCTTTTATCGACTTGTAAGGGAGTTTCAATATTTTAAATAGCCTGATTTTTCTATTAAAGTATAAGCTCATTAGCGCGCGTTTTTAAGTTTAACCATAACAGTTAAAAAAATTATTAAAGTATTTTTTTATTGCGTCAGGGATTGCAATGGAAATCCTTTTCATGCTGAAAAGATTGGAAGGAAAAGCCCGCCCGAAGGGGGCGCCCTAATAAAGTTCTTTTTATTTTTGCACAAACAAGCTATCATGAAAATCCTAAAAAGTACCTTTTTCAGACCAAGGAAATGCCAGTACGGTAATTTTGAGCTTTCTCCTGATAAAGGCTGGGAGATCCTGCAGAGTTTTATAGATTTTGAGTCGGGACTTCTTGTAGTCAGTACCATCAAGAGCAAGGAAGATCGTTTAAAATCCGGAGTACAGCCTGAAACAAAGCAGTATCTTATAAATCTGCAATCACTGCAGATTCTTTTTAGCGATGATTATAAGGAGTACTTTGACTATGGCCTCAATGAATCCTACAGTCCCGATGGAAAATTGCGGCTGATCTCCCAAAGGATCCATGATAAACAGAGGAATAATGATTTTTTTGCTGAAAAGCTCTATGATACAAAGATGGGAACGCTGATAAGCTCAGGAGAATCCCTTGCTTTTACAGCGGACAGGAGAGAGAATCTGCTGAAAAGACATTATGCCACTTTAAAATTGAAACAGGAATCTCAGCTCAATGAGGCGGAAAAATTAAGCTTATCTGATCTTGAATCCATTCATAAAGCTGTTCTAAAGAAAGATGAACCGATCATTTCATTTTTCGATGAGTTTTACTGCTATAAACTGATCCATACCGGAACGCATTTTGAAATCCTCAGATACAGTCTAAACGGCAAAGACTCAGAAAATATTCCGGCATACCTTAGCACCTTTTTAAGTATTGAAGATTTCTGGAAAGAAATTGCAACAGACCCAAATTGGTTCAGGGCACTAAGTATTGAACAGCAAGAATCTTTCCAGCCCTTTGTGCTTTCCAGGAAAGTGCTCGAAACTTTCAACAGCTTAAAAAAAGAAAAAAAGCTAAGTTATGAGCAGCTTGAAAAAATCTATGGCTGGGAAAAAGTTTTTATCCATCAAGACCTAAAACCAGGGGAGGTCAAACAGTTCTGTTCAAACTGCACAAAAGAAGTGAGATATAATCCACGTTACCCCAAATATATCTGCAGCATCTGTTCATCGAAAGATAAATACAGTCAGGACGGTATGCTCCTTGAATTTTACAATACAGACCTGTCCGGCGGACTGAAGATCGTTTATAAAGATATTGACGGAAATGTACTCAGAGAAGATGATTCTAAAGCTGAATGCCTCTGCCTGATCGATGGTAAAGAGTTCACCGCTCAGGAAGCACGGTTCGGCGGGATTGTCATCCAGAAGAAGTAAAACATTACTCTGATGAATTTATTCATGAAAAAGCCCTAGGTTGGGAACCCAAGGCTTTCTACCATATTAACCTATTTTATGAAAAGTAATACTAAAACAGTTTTTATTGATTTTAGTTTTACTCTAATTTTTTTGATTTGAGGAATTCTGTAAAATCTACCTTTAAGATAAAATAGGCAAATATCTTTTTGATTATCCCAATAAAACGGTCGTCGATTCTATGACAATCCATTAGTGGCTTAAATAAATCGGATACAGACATGTTTTAAATTTTTTAGTTTTAAATATCAATTTTGTCTGCTGCAAATTTGGATTTTTATGCACTATTCAAAAATGGATCATTTTAATTATATAATGGATTTTCTTCACATCAAAATATTAGGAAACTTTGAAAAGTCATAGTCGTTTTGTATGTGTTGAATTAAAATAATTGTCCATTGGATGTTTAATTTTGTTATCCGAAAGCAGTAATTCCAACAATTCTAAATCAGCAATTATCTTCAGTGAACTAAGGATAAAGTGTCATGATGTTCGTTTTTATTATCTCTAAACCTAAGCGCATAAAACCATAACAAATACATTATTTTTTGTTATCTTAAAGGCACTGATCACGATGAAGACAGACTTAAGATAATGCTTGAACAGTTCAAAAAACACCTCAATAAATTTATAACCGTTTCCGATGGGGAATTTGAGGCTATAGCCGGATATTTTGAGATGCAGACGCTGAAGAAAAAGGAAAACCTGTTGACCGAGGGCCAGGTCTGCAAAGCGAGCTATTTCGTACTGGAAGGTATCCTGAGGAAATTCTTCATCAATGAAAAAGGTGTTCAGCAGACCACGGAATTCGCGATAGAAAACTGGTGGATGACAGAGACGTTCTCCTACATCAATCAAACGCCAACAGAGTTTTACATCCAGTCCGTACAGGCGTCGCAGGTCCTGATTATCCGCCAGAAAGCCTACGATGATCTACTGGAAAAGCATCCGGTCATGGAAAGGTATTTTAGGATGGTGTACCAGAAAGCTTATGCCGCAGCACAGATGCGCGTGAAGATGCTTTACGAGCATTCCAGGGAAGAGCTGTACCGCCAGTTCCTTAAGAACCAACCTGCATTTCTGCAGCGGGTACCCCAATATCTCATTGCTTCCTATCTGGGTTTTACACCCGAGTACCTCAGCGAAATCCGAAAAAAAAATTTTTCTTAAACCCGTTTAAGTTTTTCCGGTTCACATTTTTCCAACTTTGTAGTATCAAAATTAAAAAAAAGAAAAATGGAAAAACGAATCAACATCAGCACGACGGAACCACAGGCATTCAAAGCAATGTTAGGATTGGAGGGTTATCTTTCAAAAATTGATATCTCACAAACGTTAAAAGAGCTAGTCAAAATCCGTGCATCGCAGATTAACAACTGTGCTTACTGTATCAGCATGCACACCAAAGATGCCATCAAAAATGGAGAGACCCCTGAACGTATCTTCCTGCTAAGTGCCTGGAGAGAAGCAACAAAATTCTTTACAGAACAGGAGCAGACCATCCTTGCGATGACTGAGGAGATTACCCTTATCCACCATAGCGGACTGAGCGAGGAAACCTACGGCAAGGCGTCCGAATTTTTCACCGAAAACCAGATCGCGCAGATCATCATGCTTGTCGTGACCATCAATGGTTGGAACCGGATTGCGTTGAGCACCCATCTGCAAATAGAAGATTAATGTGCAGGCCTACGGGGAGCTGAGGAAAATGACCAGAAGTATTTCATTAGCTCCCTTTACCCAATAACCCCTAAATCATATAACCATGTCGAAAATTTTGATCACCGGAGGAACCGGAAATCTCGGGAAAAGCCTCGTCAGAGTACTGGAAGAAAACAACGTGCAGTATACCATCGCCAGCCGTCAGAACAGAGCGGGAAAGCAAAATGTCGTTGTGATAGACCTGCTGGAAAACAAGGGAATCAAAGAGGCGGTATCCGGCAAGGAAATCATTTTTCATCTGGCGACGGACTTAAAACGTGATACAGAAGCCACCCAGAACCTGCTCGGCGCAATTGACCCAAATTCCAAAGTCCATCTGATTTATATTTCTGTCGTTGGTACCGATAAAGTTCCCTTTGCTTACTACAGGCAGAAGCTGGGATCAGAAGAAGCGGTGAAACGATCCGGTATACCCTATACTATCTTAAGGGCAACGCAGTTCCATGAATTTATTGATCAGATACTTTCGACATTTTTAAAATACCCGATCGGCCTGCTCCCCAAAAGGATCCTGCTGCAACCGATAGAAACAGCAATTGTCGCCGAAAAACTTTACCGGTTATCCTTGGATGGCGCGTCCAATAAAACCTATGAGATCGGTGGGGCGGAGGTCCATACCCTAGAAGAGCTGGCAAAACAATGGATGATACAAAAAAACAAAAAACGTTTTGTGCTCAATTTGCCAATCTGGGGTACACTTGGAAAAACATTCCGCAATGGAAGTCTGACCACTCAGAACAGCAAAAAGGAAAGCAGCAGCTGGAGAGAGTGGCTTAAAGAAAATAACCGACAGGACTGACCTTCACAACAAAGAAAATTTGAACTCCACAACAAAACTCCATAAGGGCTATTCCACGAATTTTGTAGGAGAATAAAAACAAAGGGTTATGTGGACAATAAATAATATACCTGATCTATCAGGAAAGACCGTGATCGTTACCGGATCAAACACCGGTATCGGGTTTGAAACCGCAAAGGCACTGTATGGAGCAGGCGCGAGCGTGACCATTGCCGCAAGAGATGAACAGAAGGCCCAAAATGCCATTCAAAAAATTCAGTCCGAGACAGTAGCGAAAGGAGAGTTGGACTATGGGGTGCTCGATCTTGGCAATCTGGACAATATTAAAAAAATTGCAGAAAAGTTTGCGCAAAAGCATTCGAAACTTGATCTGCTTGTGAACAATGCTGGTGTAATGGTTCCACCAAAATCTAAAACGGATGATGGATTTGAACTGCAGTTCGGTGTAAACTTTATTGGTCATTTTGCGCTGACTGGACATTTATTGCCGCTGCTCAAGCAGGCTCCGCAGGCAAGGGTAGTCACCCTTTCCAGTGGTGCGGCAACTTTAGTGGACGGCATAGATTTTGACAATCTCAGACTTGAAAAAGGCTATGATGAATGGCGTGAATATGCGGTTAGCAAGCTGGCGGATATCCTGTTCAGCTATGAGCTGGATAGGCGATTCAAGAAGGCCGGTTTATCAGCCATTTCTGTTGCCGCACATCCTGGAGTCACGCGGACCGACCTACAGCGGAATATCCCGGGAGAGAGTCTGGAAGGTATGTTTGCCGCATTCGATCAGGTGATGAATCCTTGGCAGGGAGCCCTGCCAAGTCTGTTTGCAGCCACAGATCCATCAGTTATAGGCGGTAAATTCTACGGTCCGGACGGCGAAAAAGAATACGCCGGGTATCCCGCTCTTTCCGGTCACAGTACTGCCGCAATGAACGATGAAGCACTTGCGGGAATGCTCTGGGAATTTGCCGAAAACGCAATACAGTTAACCTATAAATTTTAAGATCCAATCCAATATGAACAATCAGACAGTTTTAGTAACCGGAGGTACCGGATTTTTAGGAATAAATACCATTCTTGCATTACTTGGGCAGGGATTTACGGTGAGAACCACGCTGCGCACGCTTTCCCGAAAAAATGAGATATTGGATGCCCTGAGCGAAGGCGGTATCAGTACTTTTGATCAGCTCTCTTTTTATCAGGCCGACCTACTCTCCGATAGTGGTTGGGATGAAGCTGCACAGGGATGTGATTATGTGCTGCATGTAGCATCCCCATTTGTAGCGGAGCAGCCCAAAGATGAAAATGAACTTATCATCCCCGCAAAAGAAGGTACCTTGAGAGCCCTGAGAGCCGCAAATAAAGCGGGCGTTAAACGTGTGGTGCTCACATCCTCCTTTGCTGCGATCGGTTATAGCATCGAAGCCAAAAATCATGTTTTTACAGAATTGGACTGGACTGATGAGAATGCACCGATCCAGGCTTATATAAAATCAAAAACAATAGCAGAAAAGGCTGCTTGGGAATTTATGAAGAATGAAACCACAGCAATGGAACTAACGGTCATCAATCCTGTTGGAATTTTTGGTCCCATTCTGGGCGGAATTTCATCAGCTTCACTGGATACGGTCATCAAGGGAATTATAGATGGGCTGATCACGGAAAATGCGCCTTTTACCTTCGGCGTGGTGGATGTGCGCGATGTCGCCGATATCCACATCAAGGCTATGCTGCATCCCCAAGCTGCGGGGCAGCGATTCCTTGCGACATCGGAAGGAGTGATGAGTTTTTATGATGTGGCACAGTTGATCAGAAAGGAGCGGCCGCAGCTATCCGAAAAAATCGCTGCCATGCAGCCAACTCCGGCAGACCAGTATACGGTCATGTCAAACAGAAAAGCAGTAGAAATACTGGACTGGCATCCCCGTTCCAAAGAGGAAGCAATACTTGCAAGTGTGGACAGTTATAAGATCGCTGATCCCAAGAATTAATCTGCGTAGATCAGTATATTTGGTAGACTATGAAAGTTAACAACATCCAATCCTGCCATCTTGGCCCGGAGATTTCGCCCGAGAATTATATAACGGAAAACTACTTCCTGTACTTATTGAAGGGGACTATGAAGGCTTATGATGGCGAAAAAAGCTACTCAATACAACCGGGTGAGTACTGTATCGCCCGCAAAAATCATTTGGTACGTTATACCAAATACAAGGATAATGATGCATTTGAAAAAATTATCATTACCCTTGATGAAGCCTTCCTGAGAAGGTTCCTAGAACGGCATGTGTATGAAGTAAAGCCATCGGCTAGTGGGGATTCATACATTTTTATACCGGAAAACAATCTCATAAATAATTTTATCACATCGCTGGAGCCCTATTATACGGGAGACCTGGACATCAGTGCCGATTTCGCTGACATAAAGAGGGAGGAATTAGTTATGATCCTACTCAGATCGAATCCTGATCTGGTCGATATTCTATTTAATTTCTCTGTCCCAGATAAGATCAATTTAAAGGAGTATA
This sequence comes from Chryseobacterium arachidis, assembly GCF_900129245.1. GTDB lineage: Bacteria > Bacteroidota > Bacteroidia > Flavobacteriales > Weeksellaceae > Chryseobacterium > Chryseobacterium arachidis. The sequence continues at coordinate 372 of NZ_FQUT01000012.1, read as the reverse complement.
TGAACAAAAATTTTAGATTTAACCTCAGTCTGGAGAAATTTGCATTTTTTACCGGCAGGAGCCTATCGACATTCAAGCGGGATTTCCAAAGAGCTTTTGGCACCACGCCCGGAATCTGGCTCAAGAAAAAAAGATTGCAGGAAGCCTATTTTCAAATTGCTGAGCAATCCAAACGGCCGGGCGAGGTATATCTGGAAGTAGGTTTTGAAGATCTTTCGCATTTTTCTTTTGCGTTCAAAAAAGAGTTCGGAAAAACACCAAATGAGGTAGCAAACAAATTTTAAATCGAAATCAGAGAATATTCTGAAAAACTATTTGCCTATCACTTTAACAGGGTAAGCTTGTCTGTTAACTTTAAAATGTATCAAATTG
>NZ_FQUT01000004.1 GCF_900129245.1 Chryseobacterium arachidis | reverse complement strand
CTCCTTTGTTCAAGACTTTTTACATCAGATTTACTTTCAACACTAAAATAGCAACCACAATCTTTGCACTTATATCTTTGTAAGCCTCTTGTAAAGCCAGCTTTAACTTTATTCTCTGATTGACATTTATAACATTTCATAAAACTAATTTATGAAATATATTTTAATTTAACAATACCGATTTTAAATATGTTTTTACAAATAAAGCATACAAACTTAAACTCTTCATATAGCGATAATAATTTTATCATTTTCATGAAAATGATAAACCCTTCGCTTTCGGTAACTCATATTCGCCACTACATTTGCGCCAAATTCAAGCGGCAGTTAAGATTCTGAAAACACAAAATTTATGGAGTTATAGAAAGTCTAAAACTCCAATTAACACGATAACTGTAATAACAGATGGATATAATGAACAGCAGGATGAATAATGGCGTATTGCATTATCTTATAAGATCAGGGAAGTGAGAAAAATAAAACTTTAAGTCTTTTATCCATTACTTTTATACTTAAGATAATTTATGATTACAAAGAAAACATTGCAAATTCTTTCAATTATTTACGGATCGGTGTTTTTTGCACAAGTGGGAATTGGAACAACTTCTCCGGATCCGTCAGCTATTCTGGATATTTCTTCCACCAATAAGGGTGCTCTATTACCGAGAATGACTACAATTCAAAGAAATAACATTCCATCACCAGCAAACGGATTATTAGTTTATGACACTACACTGAACGGATTTTACGGCTACAACGGAACCGTATGGACACAGGATGTGTTTGGTGCTGTAAAATGGTCGTTAAGAGGGAATGCAGGAACAAATCCTACGGTTGATTTTCTTGGCACAACCGATGCACAGCCACTACTTTTTAGAACCAGCAATGCTACAGCAATGTCTATTGCGGAAGACGGCGGTGTAACGGTAGGTGGAAGAGATCTTACTACAGCGCGACTGGTGGTGGCCAGACCACAGGCCGGAAGTCCATATCCTGCCATTCTGGCTACAGTGGAAAATGATGATACTTCCAGTTATCCGATGAATGTAATTGTCGGCAATGCTTCCACTTCGGGAAGAGTAAAAGGAAACTATGCCTTTGCATCATCTTATGCGAATGCGACAGCCGGAAGTTCAATAGCTGGAATAAGCTATGTAGATGTTGCAGGTGCGAGCTGGGATTTACCGGGAATGGTTTTTTACAGCGGAACGCCTAACTCGCAAAATGATTATACCAAAGATGTATTATTTATAGGAAATAACGGAAATCTTTATATAGGCTACCAGACCTCCCAGACCTCTTATCCTACTTCCAAGCTGAACATTGCTAACGGAGATGTATACCTGAGTACCGCTCAAAAAGGTATTATCATGAAATCTCCGGACGGAAATTGCTGGAGAACAACAGTTTCTGCAACTGGAGTTCTTGAAACTTCATCTGTTTCATGCCCATAAAACATACTTTATGAATCTCAGAAATAAAATTTCATTAGCATTATCCTTAGTGGGAGCTTTAGCTTTCGGGCAGGTCGGCATCAATACAGAAAATCCGGACAGTTCATCTATTATTGAAAGTAAAAGCGAAAACAAGGGGCTGCTTTTCCCCAGAGTAGCACAGGATCAAATTAATACAATTAATAATCCTGCTCAGGGATTAACGGTATTTAATACGACTACGAAAATGTTTGAAGCTTATAACGGAAGCATTTGGAGCCAGGCTCCTTTTTATCCTCAGGATTTCTGGAAAATTTTAGGAAACAGCCAGACAATAAGCAATACAACCAATATTATTGGGACCGCAGACGCTAGGGTATTCAATATCAGAACAAGCAACATTAAATCTTTCAACATCGAAATCAACGGACAGGTAGTTGTTGGAGACAGAATCCTTAATAAACCAAGAATGCATGTTACACGGCCGGCAACCAATACTACGCTTCCTTCTATCACCCTACAACATTCAACAGGATTTGGTGACGGAGTTCGATATCCCAATACCATGACGCTTACCAATGTTTCAACCGGCAGAATAAAAGGAAATCTCGCTTTCGCCAATACTGTAGCTGATGCAGGCAATGGAATAAGTGTGGCTGGAATTACTTATTTCGAAACGGGAAATGCTGATTCGGGGTTCTCATTTTATACGGGAGGGCATCCTGTATCTTCATCGGATACGAGCTTTGACCGGATGAAAGTTACAGCAATGGGTAATGTAGGTATAGGAACCGGTAACCCGCTTGCTAAACTTCAGGTTGAAGACGGAGATATTTACATTACGGATCCTGCAAAAGGAATTATACTGAATTCCGGGAATACATGTCACAGGATTACCGTAAACAATTCCGGAACATTGATAACCAATACTATTGCTTGTCCATAAGGTTAATATACATTTCTTTTAATAATTAGCTTAGTCAGTTTTTAAGGGGTTCTATAGAGCCCCTTTACTCCAGTTTAGTTATTCTTTGAAGTTTTGAAGTTTCAGGATCCCTTCTATTGTATTTTCAGAATTTTCTTCATTTAGATATTTAATAAACAAAGACGGTGTAAGTGATATTGTTTTTTTAAAAACGGTGGAAAATTTATTGAGTGATGAAAAGCCTGCCTCTTCAGCCAGGGTAGCTATTTTATATTTTCTGTATATGGGGTAATTCCTGAGTTTATCAACAATATAATTAATCCTTAAAACATTGATATAATTATTAAAATCATTGTTTTTATAGGTATTAATTACATAAGAAAGGTATTTGCCGTTGGTTTCACAATACGTAGCAAGAGAAGAAAGCGAAACATTATTATCCAGGTATAATTCTTTTCCTTCAAATTGTTGCAATAAAGCCAATATCTTCTGCTCCGTTTCTATTGGCATCAATGAGTTTGGAGCTGTTTTCGGTGTTTCTGCAATTTCCTTCGTATTTTCAATAGCTGAATTTAATAGTTTTTTTTCATTCAGTTCCCTGATTACTTTTTCAAAGTTCTGTATATTTTTCTTCTGTTTCTTTCTAAATCCTAAGAATAAAACGATTCCTATGAGAAATATAATGAGTGCAGTACCTATTATCAAGTTCTTTGTATCACTGCTGCTTTTAATTTCTGTATTTTCTTGGTCAATTCTAGAATACGATTTATTGACAAGATATTGCATGTTCTTCTGAAGCGTTTTCTTTACTGTATCGTGCTTTTCCCTTGTTTTAACATAATCTTCAAGATTTTTTGTAAGAGCATAATACTTTTCTGATGTTTCGTAAACTTCATTTTTTAAAGAAGGATTTTTTGACTCTTCCGTAATTCTAAGGGTGATATCCAAATGTTCTTTGGCTTTTTTTAAATCATTCTCCTGGAGGTACAATAGAGCTAGTCCGTTATGAATAAGGCCTACAGAGTAATTTTCAGGAAAATTTTTTGAGAGTTTCAATGCTTCCCGATAGTGCCTGAATGCCACTTTAAAATTTCCCAAATGATAATAACAATATCCCAGAAGCTGCTGATTGGTTATCTTTAAATGATCTGCGTTCACCGAAGTTTTAAGTACATATTCTTCAGATTTTTCTATGCTTTTAATGGAATTATGATAATCTTTTTTTTCAATATTGTAATAAGCCTTCTCCTGCATCATCATCGCCATGGTATTATTCGCCAGTTCGGGATTGGGAATCTCTGTACTGATGTTAAGACCCATCTCAAAATACTTTTTAGACTGATCAAACAATCGTATAAAACGGTAATGAGTGGCCATAAATCCATAGACTTTCGCTTTCCACAAAACATTATCTGTATTCTGAATAATTTTTTCAGCCTTGGATGCATACTGCAGGGCTTTTTCAAAATCTGCCAGCTGATGATATAAGGTTGCAGTTAACATCAAACTTTTAGTCTGCAATACGGGAGTTTCTGAAATCGTGTAAAGGGAATCGGCTATTTTTAAAGCTTTATCCGGATCCTTTTGTGAAGTTTCGAGAAAAGTTTTTGTATATATGGCATTAAAAGAAGCGATGTCTTGCCCATAAAGATTAAGGACAAAGAATGTAAATAACAACGTAAAAAATCTCATAGCGTTCTAACGAAGCGCAAAGGTAAAGCTTAATTTGAACTTAAGTGAGAAAAGTGGTATCTGAAATATTTTAAGATTATTTAATCTAAACAGATATCTTTTTAAACCTCTGGTGATTTAGAAAAATTATGTATTTATATGTACTATAGTATTTTAACAAGTTTTACCGTAAAATAGACCATTCGGAAAGCTACTGCAGAAAAGTGCAAATCCTGCAAGCATGCTCCAAATTGAAGAAGGGGAATATTTTTATAACAGATTCTGCAAAAGTGATTATAATAAATTGGGGAGCGGATGCTATAGGCGTACGGTGAATAATTAGAATGCGTTTTTAACTACGGTTGTTAATTGCTCTTAATACACTTATCATTATTGAGTCTACGAAATTAGTAAGCACACCACTAATTTTTTGTTAATGTGGAAATTAAAATTTCCGGATCAGACTAAATTCAATATATACGCTGGTAATGATTAATAGAGCTTATTGGATTTATCATTATCGTGAAAACGGTAAATAATACGCTTTCCGGATGCTTTTAACCTAATTACATTTGCAAGAGTAAATATCATTCAGGAGTGAAAAAAATAGATCTTCAGCCATTTTATTCAACTTTAAAATAGTATCGACAGTATTAAAAAGATTCTAAAAACATAAACTAAAAACAGTATACTTTCCCTCTCATGCTGTTTTTAAAAACTATTTAAACCAAAAATTTCAAAAATGAAAAAACATTTACTAGTGCCTGTTTTATTGCTCATTTGTTGTAAAGCATATTCGCAGATAGGCATTAATACTCCGGCACCCACTAAAATGCTGGATGTAAACGGTGAAGTGAGGATCAGGATTTTACCTGACGCTTCTACAGGAGCATACAACTTGGTTTTAGCGGATAATGATGGAAATATCAGCTCAACTCCTATACCTGGATTATCGGCAAATATAGTAGGAGACATTAAAAAAGGATTTCAAGTAGCCGATCATGCCGGATGGTACCTGATGGACGGCCGTGCTTTGAATACTTTTTCCACCGGTGTGCAGTCTGCCGCTGCGGGAATTGGGATTACTTCTAACCTGCCTGATGCAAGAGGACGATTTCTCAAAACAAAAACCGGATCTGAGATACTTGGCTCAACATCAGGAAGCAATGATAGAATACTTTTACAGTCCAATTTTCCTTCAGGTCATAGTTTTTCAGGTACTACGAGTGTAAACGGTGCGCACTCTCATACGGGGCAAGATACTGTAGCAAGCGGCTCTCCCGATGGAATCCAATATATGGCCAGTAATATGAATCCAGTTTATTCTTTCGGAAATACTGTCAATAAAGAAACCAGCGTAAGCGGTACACATGCTCACGCTTCTGTCACTGTAAGCTCAGAAGGGGGAGGGACTTCATTTTCTATTGTACCTCAGAATACCACAGTTAACACTTTTATTTATCTAGGAAACTAAAAAATTACACATGGCAAATAAAATTAGTTTTAAAAAAATTTACTCTCTTTTACTGATTATTCCTGCGTTTTGTCTGCAGGCTCAAAGTGTCGGAATTAATACGGATAATCCTACAAAAACATTAGATGTAAACGGAGAATTGAGAATTCGTATTCTTCCTTCAGGTAATGAAGGTGAACAGGTTATTGTCTCTGATCAGGATGGAAATATATTGAAAACTTCTTTACCAAAAGCCATTCCTTCAGTCGGGGATATTAAAGATGGGTATAGTTCGGCAGATCATGAAGGCTGGTACCTTCTCAACGGCAGAGCTCTTTCGGCAATTCCCGCAACAGCACAAACGAATGCAGCTTCACTGGGATTCATAGGAAATCTACCTGATTTTTCCGGAAAGTATACAAAGATGATAGCTCCTGTAGAAAGCATTAATACGGTCACAGGAAACACCTCTTACATGATGGGTAAAGCCAATATGCCCAATTTTTCAATGACTGCCGTAACGGCAGCAAGTGGTGCCCATGCACATTTGATTCCTGATATGAGGCCGGGGCAATTGTATGAGCCGGGAGTTTTCATTAACGGATTTCCAGGTACAGGAGTATATAATAATTCCGGAGAAACTGATACCACCACTACCAATGGGGCTCATACCCATACAATAACCTTGAACTCTAACGGAGGCGGCCAGGCTTTCAGCTTAGCGCCATCATATATTGCGCTTAATTCATTTGTATATCTCGGAAACTAAAACATATCTATGAAAAATAAACTTTTATTAATTCTTATTTTAATGATATCCATCAATTCAGGATTTAAAGCTCAGGTTGGTATTAATACAGAATCGCCTTCAAAAACACTGGATATAAATGGAGATGTTAGAGTAAGAAATTTGCCTACGTCATCCTCTATGACCGGTAAATTCATTCTTACTATTGATGCTTCAGGTAATGTGAAAAAAATTAACAATACCGCCAGAGCAATAGGCGATGTGAAAAATGGTTTACAGACGGCCGATCATAACGGATGGTACCTTATGGATGGAAGAAACATATCTGCATTGTCTACATCCGCAAGAGATAATGCAGTCACAATAGGAATTACAACTACAATTCCTAATATGGCGGATCGCATGATAAGAACGTTAACATCAGGACAAACCCGAGGAACGCTGGCTGGAAATAATATGGTAACGATAACTGCATCCAACCTACCTAATTATAATTTAGCCACAATTACTCTGGCATCTGCGGGAGACCATAATCATACCTGGTATGATGAGTACGATTTCAGCACTCCTGGCGCAGGACTTCAGTACGGGCCATACTACAACCACGGACTTACGACCAGAACAGTAGGTACAACAGCAGACGGAAACCATGCACATACAGTAACAGCCTCTACCGGAGGGACTTCTCAACCATTAAATATTCTTCCTCAATATATGGTGGTAAACACTTTTATTTATTTAGGGCAATAATTTTTAATTCATAACTACAGTTAAAAAACAGTCGGGAAATAATCCTTATAATATGCCTAGTTAGTTCCTTTTCTGACTGTTTAAGCTGTAGTTTTCTTATTTTACAAAAATTTCTCTTATAGCAAAAAGTTAATTTTTAAACTTTAACTTTAAAAAACACTTCCAAAACTTATCGATTTCTTTTTCAAGCTTATCATCATTTGAAAAAGGGACCAGATTTGAGTTTGATCTTTTTTTGATAAAGCTACTTATCCTTATTTGGCCTAAGTTTTATAATTTGGTATGCAAATCATAATTAGACAATGGATTAATGTTAAAAAATATCAATCAATAAAAGAAAATCTTAACTTAACATTTAAGATTTTCTTTTTTATTTATGACTCTTAGCTAAATTCTTTTTAATCTTCCAATTTTATCCACGTCGGCGCATGATCACTTGTTTTTTCCCAACCTCTCACTTCTTTATCTACTCCTACGTTTTCAAGTCTGGATTCCAGATAAGGGCTTAAAAGAATATGATCGATACGCATTCCCGCATTTCGATTATATGCCTTAAACATATAGTCCCAAAATGTATAAATTTCCTTGTCAGGATTTAAGGACCGAAGAGAGTCCTTCCATCCGCTATTTACTAATCCCTCAAATGATTTTCTAACTTCTTCTGTGAAGAGTGCATCATTTTTATATTTTTCGGGTTTATAAACATCGGAAGGTGTGGGGATAATATTAAAATCACCGATTAATATTGCCGGAATATCCAGATCTAAAAGCTCGTCCGCTCTTTTTTTCAATCGATTCAACCATGAAAGCTTGTATTCATATTTCTCACCCGGATAAGGATTTCCATTTGGAATGTATAAGCAACAGATTACGATTTTTTCGATAATTACCTCAAGATATCTACTTTGAACGTCTTCATCATCTCCTGGTAATGAATCCTGTACTTCGGTTATGTCATATCCTTTTGAAAGTATTGCAACTCCGTTCCAGCTTTTTTGTCCTTTCCAAACGGCATTATAACCCGCTTCAGTAATCTCTTTGATCGGAAACTTTTCCTGAGGCGCTTTTAGTTCCTGCAGACAAACGATATCAGGTTGTGATTCTTTCAGCCATTTTAAAAGAATCGGAAGATGTCCGTTGACTCCATTTATATTATAGGTGGCAATTTTCATTTTTCCGATAAATATAGCGCATTATAGCCATGATTAAATAAAAAGCGCTGCAAATTTTATTAAACATACAGATATAGACAATCTTTGCAAAATCTTCATGGTTTCCAGCAGTATGTTTTTAACCCATTGCTCTTCCCTTAATGATGATAGCTTTTCTTTTGGCATCATTGTGTAGCGAATGCCAATATAAAATAGAGCATTGCATCCAACTGCTTAATATCTGGTTTTTCACTCAAAGTTTTATTCAATCAATTTTCATTTTTCGTGGCAATCCTATTTCGTGCTCTTGAGGATATGGATTTCTAAATGTTAAGCTTACATCTTCCCGAAGACTATTTTCAACTTCTCTGGCTTTATCCTCATCCATCGAATATCTTGGATCGGCAATAAGAGGCATTTTAGCCATCTTGGTAATGGTTACCGTTGGAAAATGATAGTCAACCTCAACAGTTCCCAGCAAAAGATAAATACCTCCTTCTTTGAAAGGGAATTTTTTTAAGCTTTTAGGGAAATGAGCAGTATCAAAATACTTACCTTCAGCGTCAATCCACGTTCCGAAATACATAAAATCTTTTCCCAATGGATGATCCTTTTTCTTGATCGGGACGTGTTTTCTTGAGATGAGATAGGCCAGCATTTTTACCTGTTTCTTATGAAATTTGGGTAAATCCTTTACCAATACATGGCCTCTGTACTTTGTTTTCAATAGATCAAAAATCGAGTTAGATACAGGAAGTCCCATAATTTCAATCTCATCAAAAGCATCTTCAAGTGGATGTCTCTCAATAATCGGCAATTGATATTTTTTTTGTGGTGCCTCAAATAATGATGGTATAAAGGACTTAATAGTAGTGGTTTTTGATAACAAAAACCTCGATTCGATTATAAGTTCATTTTTTTCTTTCCCGGTAAACCTGAAAGCACCCACTAATATTAATAGTTTCAAAGTTTCAATACCGATATCAACTCTTTTGACAAAATCTTCCAATGATTGATAGTCTCCATTCTTCTGTCTCTCTTCTATAATAAAATGCATTAAGGATTTTTCAGATTTTTCGATATGCATTAAACCCAGGTAGATATTTTTGCCGTACACTGTTGTTTGATATAAACTCAGGTTAATACATGGATTATGGATTTGAGCTCCTGACATTCTGGCCTCATGAATATAGACTTCGGTACGGTAAAACCCTCCACCATTATTGATTGCAGATACCATAAATTCGATGGGGTAGTAGGCCTTCAGATATAAGCTTTGATAGCTTTCCACTGCATACGATGCTGAATGCGCTTTACAGAAAGAATATCCAGCAAAAGATTCGATCTGTCGATAAACTTCTTCAGAAAGCTGTTCAGGATGTCCTTTTTTCTTACAGGATTCAAAGAAATCGTCTTTTAATTTCTGTAGGGCCGAGAGAGAGCGTCCTTTGCCACTCATAGCCCTTCTTAAGACATCACCGTTGGCAGCTGAAACACCCCCATAATGTAGAGCAATTTTTATGACATCTTCCTGATATACCATAATGCCATAGGTTTCACCCAGTTCTTTTTTAAAAACGTCATGGAAGTATTCAAATTGCCCGGGATGATTGTGTCTGAAAATATATTCCTTCATCATGCCACTCTGGGCTACTCCGGGACGAATAATAGAAGATGCAGCAACCAATACTTTATAATTGTCGCATTTCAGCCTTCTTAATAATCCACGCATAGCGGGAGATTCTATATAAAAACATCCGATTGTATTCCCTAAACTTAAATATTCATTACATTTCGCTTCATTTTTAGATATTCGGGTATCTTCAATATCTACAAAAATGCCTTTTTTTTCTTCTAAAAATTGAACAGTATCTTTGATGGTTCCAAGGCCTCTCTGTGAAAGGATATCGAATTTTTCCAATCCTATATCTTCAGCAGTATGCATGTCGAACTGAACAATAGGAAACCCTTTTGGAGGAGATTCTAAAGCAGAATAATTAGTTATTGGATCCTCAGAGATCAGGATCCCGCAGGAATGCATACTGCGTTGATTAGGAAAACCTACTAATAACTGCTCGTATTTATACACCTCCTGAACGACTGAATTCTGATCGTGCTGTTCTTTTGGGTTTTTAGAGAGCTGATCCAATTCCTCTTTCGGAAGACCAAAAACTTTCCCGATTTCCCTAAATCTGGATTTTTTCTTAAACATAACATTGGTGCCGCAAAAAGCCACATGATCTTTTCCGTATTTGTTAAAGATATAAGCCAAAATGGTATCGCGGTTCTTCCAACTCCAATCGATGTCAAAGTCAGGAGGCGTTTTACGATTCAGGTTTAAGAAGCGTTCAAAATATAGGTCTAATTCTAAAGGGCATATTTCCGTGATTCCGATACAGAAACTTACAATGGAATTCGCACCGCTCCCTCTGCCTACATGCATAAAGCCTCTCATCATACTGTATTGAACAATGTCCCAGGTAATTAAAAAATAACCGCAGAAATTCAGATGATTAATGACTGCCAGCTCTTTTTCCAATCTTATTTTGGCGTTTTGATTGTCCTGACCATATCTTTTTATTAAACCTTCATAAGCTAATTTCGATAATAATTTAAAATCATTTTCTTTGCTGTCAGTGAAATGTTTTTTGTTTTTAGGGGTGTTAAAGTCAAAGTCAAAACTGCATTCACCAACTATAAGTTTGGTGTTTTCAATGATTTCTGGATAGTTTCCAAATTGATCCAAAAGTTTTTTCTTTTCGATAAAAAATTCATTTTCTTTACAACAGTCACTTTTATTGACTTGGGTGAGTAAAATGTTGGTATCAATAGCGCGTAAGACTTTATGAAGTTCATATTCCTTATCATTTTTTAAAGTAACTGGGTGAAGAATGACCATTCTATGGATCAGAGACTTAAATTTGGAATTGATGAGAAGATTTAATTCATCCTGTCTTATACCAATAAACTCGTGATCCATTAGTTTTTCGGGAATATTTTGTAAAGAATAGATCACAAAACAGTTTTCTATTGGAGGATTTACTTTGGGTATTTCAATACCTTCACAATTATAATTAGTTAAAAGCCTATTCACTTCTGCAATACCTTTGGGATTTTTTGCAAGACATATATAATATTGGTCATTTTCAATTCTGACGTCAACTCCGACAATCGGTTTAATACTGTTTTCCTGACACAGTTTATAAAACTGATAAATACCGCTTACGGTATTAATGTCAGTTAATGCCAGTACTTTCAATTGGTGGTCAACAGCCAGCTGAACCAGATCTTCGACAGAAATGGTTCCATAACGTAAGCTGTGATAGGTATGACAATTGAGAAACATAATAGCATTTAATTTAAAAAACCAGACGCTCTTCCTACGCTTTTGGCTCCAAAACGATCTTTGATTTTATCAAGCGTATTATAAAGCGAAATCAACTCTTCCGTATCTTCAAAAAGATTCATCTGATGGTTCCCGTGGACAAGCCCTGTAAACTTCACACCTACAAGTCGAATTCTCATTCTTCGGGTATATGTTTTTTTGAAAAGTTCCAGAATATATTTAAGCAATGTATGATCTGCCGAGGTATAGGGAACTTTACATTGCTTAGTCTCCGTATCAAAATTAGCATAACGTATTCTTACGGAAACAGTTGATGTCAGCCATTTTTCGTGTCTCAGCTGATAGCATAGCTGTTCTACCATTCCTGAAAGAATGCTTCTGATATTCTGAACGTCAATCGTGTCTTCGGCAAAAGTTGTTTCCGTAGATATAGATTTGCGTTCTGAATACTGAATGACAGGATTATTATCGATACCGTTGGCTTTTTTCCAAAGTTCCGTCCCATTCTTTCCTATCAATTGCTGCAATACATCGGCAGGCATTTGAGAAAGCGTTTCAATCTTTCTTACGCCTAACCTTGAAAGCAATTCAAAAGTCGCATTACCGACCATAGGAATCTTCCTGATGGACAATGGATTTAAAAATGGCTGAATAAGATGGGGCTTTAATTCCAATTTTCCAACAGGCTTTGCTTCTCCGGTTCCAATCTTTGATACCGTTTTGTTTGTAGACAATGCAAAACTGATAGGCAAACCTGTATTTTTCCTCACCGCTTCAGCAATCCCGATTGTCCATTGATAGCATCCGAAAAATTTATCCATTCCAGAAAGATCCAGATAAAATTCATCCACACTGGCTTTTTCCATAACAGGTACTTTTTCCCGTATAATATCCGTTACTATATGAGACATATTGGAGTAGTATTCCATATCACCTTTGATGACTCTGGCCTCCGGGCATAAGCGTAGAGCCAGCCTGATAGGCATAGCAGAACGTACCCCGAATTTCCTGGCTTCATAGGAACAAGACGCAACCACACCACGATCTCCGCCTCCTATAATGACAGGCTGCTTCTCCAATACAGAGTCTCTCAGTCGTTCACAGGAAACAAAAAAAGTATCCAGATCCATATGTGCAATCGCTCGTTCCATTTTACAAAATTATTACGTTTTGTAGCAATATTTTGTATATTTGTTGCTATAAATTATATCAATGTCAATTTTTTCAGAAAATATGCGGTATTTAAGAGGTAAGCTCAATCTTTCGCAACAAAAGGTTGCTGATGACCTTTTGATTACCAGAGGCAGATATGGTAAGTATGAAGATGGTGCCACAGAACCTCCGCTTGAGATTTTGGTTAAGATCTCCAAATATTATAATGTCAGCATCGATTTGCTTCTGACAATCAATGTCAGCAAATTTTCAGTCGATGAAATTATGGAACTTCCTGACAATAGAATTGTTCTGCCTATCAGGGTTGATCAGGATGGAAACGATCAGATTGAAATTATTCCACAGAAGGCATCTATGGGTTACTTGAACGGCTATGGTGATCCGGAATACATAGAAAGTCTTGATACCATATCATTACCTTTCTTAAAAGGTGGTAAGTTCAGGGCATTTCCTGCTGACGGTGATTCTATGCCGCCTTATAAGGATGGAACCTATATCGTAGGAAGATATGTCGAAAATCTTTCAGACTTAAAAACGGACAGGACTTATGTTTTCATCACTACCAATGATGGTATCAGTTACAAAAGGTTTCAGTTTCATGAAGCAGATAGCATCTGGGTCAAGGCTGACAACAATTTTTATGAACCTTATAAAATTCCATTGCCTGAAATTAAAGAAATCTGGGAATTTGCATGCAGTATTAACACTAAGGAATATGAAGCTGATGAATTTTCGGGGTATCATATTCAAAACTTTATTACAGAGATTAAAACTGATATCAAACAGATCAAAGAAAAAATTCGAGATAAAAACTGAATCAATTTTAAGTAAGCTCCTACATGTTTTTTCTTAAAAAACCGTTTCATTACTTAAAAAACTTCCCCGAAGGGAAGTAAAAACACAAATGATGAAAAAAATCCCGTTTACTTGGGATAGCGTAAAGATAAATATTTCAAAAGAGAATTACAATGAGCCAGCTGAGTTTATTTGAGGCGGAAGAATTTTATGAGTTTCCAAAAGATCTTTTAGAATACAAAGAAAATTTTCTAAGCAGGGTAGAAGCGGATCTCCTAAAAGAGAAGCTGCTGAGTACTGTACTCTGGGAGCAACGAACTCAGAAAATGTACGATAAGACGGTACTTACGCCACGTCTTACTGCATGGTATGGTGAAGCAAAATCGTATAATTCGGCAGACAGCAATATAACCAAGCATAATGAATGGACTCCCGAACTTTATGATTTAAAAGAAAGAATTGAAAAAGAATTCGATTATCAGTTCAATGGCGTACTGTTGAACCTTTACCGTGACAACAATGATTCGGTCGCCTGGCATAGAGATAAAGAAAGCCGATATGGAAAACGGCCTGTAATTGCATCTATCAGCCTGGGGCAGACCCGAAACTTTGATTTCAGAAAAAAGGATCATCACCAGAGCAAATACAGCCTTCCGCTTCCCCACGGATCGCTGCTCATCATGAAAGGGGATCTACAGGAAAATTGGGAACATAGAATTGCTAAATCTACTATACCCATGAAAGAACGTATTAACTTAACTTTTAGACTTCTTAGAAATATCCCTTAGTTTACGTTCAGTATTCATGGTATCGTAAAAGAAATAGTAGCGTCATTAAATAGAAACTTGTGAGGTGATCACTTTAAAATCATTGTCTGGCTTTTCTAAAAATAATAAATTAGCCTTACTAATAGCTATTCTATGATCATACCTGAAGAGATGTTATTTAACTATGGCGCAGAGCTACAAAAATGTACCGTCGATGAATTTATTTTCGAAGAAAATAATGTATGCAGAAATTATTACCAGATACAGGAAGGCATTATAAAGCTCAATAATATTTTTGAGAACGGAAAAGAATTTGTACACGGTTTCCCCCTATAAGGGTCATTGTTTCGGAGAATCTTACCTGCTTACAGAGAAGCTTTATGCTGTTAATGCGGTTGCATTGACGGATTCAACAATTATTAAATTATCCAAAGATTCTTTCTTAACACTTATAGAGAAGCATCCGAAGATTTTTTTTGATATAAATCGGTATACTTCAGAGCGTCTACATTTCAGGTATATTATCTCTTCGTTTCTGGCAATTTCAGATCCGTTTATCAAAGTTCATAAGCTTCTGGACCATCTTAAATCGCATTTTGGTTATTGGGAAAATACAGTTTTGTAGTACCTTTTACAAGGTCTCAATTAGCTTCTTTAACCGGAATGAGGGTTGAAACTATCATCAGAACCCTCAAAAAAATGGAAAAACTTCATATGGTTAAAATTGAGCAGAGTAAAGTACATTATTAACGCATCAATAAACCTTTATGATTATAAAATATATTCTTCTTCATTAAAATTTTTTCGTTACTACGAAAAGGTATTCATTTTATATCATATTAATTATCCAATTTTACCTCAATAAAGTTGATCAGCTGTTCACATCATTATTAACATCAAAAAAGCTTGAAAAGATGAATGTCATGGACTCACTGCTCAGATGATAAGGCTAATACTTTGATTCCCATTACAATAAATCTCAGAACAGCAGTCAGTAAAATGGATGTCCAGTTATCCTGCAAACCAATGATCAGGGAGAAGTGGCCGTTAATCTTTACGGGATCAGAAGAGAGCTTAACCTTAATCATAAATTTTAGGCCAGGAGTTACCGCTGAGAACAAAAAGAACCTGAAAAAATCAGGGAATATTGACAGGGTAGTGAATCTGGTCTATCCTAAAACTGATAAATACTTTTATTTATTTGGGGCAGTAAACATAATACAATAATACAAACTCTGTTGACTCAATATTATTTTATGGAGAATTTACCGTATTCATGGTATAAAATCAATTTTGATTCTAATGATGCTGTAACTGGCTATGTTGAATCTGTAGATGAGTTAGAATACCCCAACTATACTACACAAGCAGTAGGATTTAATCAATCCACTACAATTGGGCTCCCTGCAAGTGATCCATTTGGTCCAATAGCCACCGCTCTATACTTACAAGCAAACACATATGGTGTCATATTAAGTATAACTCTGTTGGACAACTTATAAATTACCCTATTGGGATGACTGATATTAAAACTTTTACCTACCATTATGTTACACCCTAGATAATATAAGATAATATTCTAAAGAGAAAAGTTCGTAGATTCAGACTTTTTTCTTTTTGGAGAATATCTCAAATCAATGGGAGTGGCTTCAGTAGAGAAAATTATGAAAGCTTTAATACTGGAAGTAAATCGAAATTTTACAAAATTATTAGAAGTAAATAATTTTAAAAGAAAAGAAAAAATAACCGTAAAAATCAAAAAAGTCCGTTAAAGAGTTAACGAACTTTTTTTGTGTTTTCAGAATCAATTAATATTTTGATTTTAGAGAATTTGAACTCTTCATCCAAAGACTGGAACAGAAATTCACTTGAATTATATCATTTTTTCGTCTTCAAAGAAGTAATGTCCGCTTGAAGATCCTGGATCATCTTATACTGATCTTCAATAGTTTTTTGTTGTTCTTTTATGGCATTAACAAGGATAAGGGATACTTTAGAATAATCAACAGAGAGCAAAGAGTTCTCGTTTTCTTCTCCTTTTACGAGTTCAGGAACAATAGCTTGTAATTCCTGAGCTATAAACCCAATATCTTTAGTTTTGGATTTCTTAAGAATATAATTATGAGTTTGCATTTTTAGTACTTCTTTTAAGCCATATTGATTCATATTTGTTATATCCTCCTTGATTCTTCTATCGGAAAGGCTGGAAGTAGATACTGCTCGAAGCTGGCCATGGAAATCATATAATGACTGAGTAGTACCTGATGAAGTCCCGGGATCCTGATCAAAAACAACAGAATATTGATTGCCTTCAACAATAGAAGATCCGTTTGAAGTGTATCCTGGATATATGTTTAAAGTAGGGTTTCCCGTTACATTTGTATTTGTTAATGATAGCATAGGTGTAGAACCTGCACCACTTCCGGCAACTGTAAGTCTTCCACTTGTTGCCTGAGCTCCTATTCCTACTTTACCATCCTGCTCAATTCTCATACGGGTGACATTCGTTAAAGTTCCGTTGGGCACTGTTCTAAATTCCAAACGGGATCCCGCGGCGGTAGAACTAAATGTTTCGGTAGCTTCAGAATATACCATAGATACCCCATTTATTACATCCGCTGTAAATCCAGTTCCGTTATTACCTACAAACGATACAGCACCCAGACCGTCACCGCTTATTACAGCTGCATTACTGGTGGGAGTTGTGGCTTTATTTCTTCTTAAAACAAGATATGCTGGTGATCCTGTACCTGTTCCAGCAGTTGCTCTTTCACTGATCATTCCTCCTGCTGCAGTAGTTACCACATGAAATGCTGCGGTTGGCGTACTTGTTCCTACTCCCACATTACCTGTTGAGGTTACCCTCATTCTTTCCGTATTATTTGAGCGGGTAACAAAATCCTGAGCATCAGTTGTTCCGACAAAATTAGTTGCTGGTGTGGTTCCAGCGTTTCCAGTCTTACTCCAATTATTTGCTGCACCAAAAGTTGCTGCGGTAATTTGTCTCAAGTTTCCGTTGGCATCTGTAGTGATAACATTATCGGCAGCAGCCCCTGTAGGTAAAGTACGTACTCTTGCTCCACCATTTACATCAAGAGTATTGGTTGGTGCATTGTTGGCAATACCAATATTTCCTGTCGCATTTTCAATAAAAAGCCTGTTAATGGTTCCCGTACGTAAACTTAAGTTGGAAGCTGAGCTGGACCCATAAAATACAGCGTCACTATTATTTTGGATTCCCCACGCATTGGTAATGGTACCGTCAGTAATCGTTCCCTGTAAAAACTGGTTTGTAGCCAAAGCAGTTGTCCTGGCAATTAATGCCTGTGTAGAGGGTGTTGATGCTATAACAAGTTTTCCTTCTGGAGTTGCAGTACCTATACCCACATTTCCTGCTGATGTCACTCTCATTTTTTCAGTATTATTAGTACGGGTTACAAAATCCTGAACGTCAGTGGTACCAATAAAATTAGTGTTAGGATCTGTAGCCGCATTTCCGATTTTTGTCCAGTTACTGTTCGCATTAAAAGTTCCTGCGGCTACCTGTCTTAAATTCCCGTTTGCATCTGTAGTAATTACATTGTCTGTCGTTGCACCTGTTGGAAGATTACGTACTCTTGCATTTCCGTTCACATCTAATAGGGTGGTTGGAGCAGTAGTGCCGATACCAATGTTGCCTAATTCATTTATTGTCATCCTGTTTGTTCCTGAAGTTGAAAAATTCAAATCCGTTAAATTAGTTACGCCGTTTCCCAAATAAGTGGAAGTAACGTTTGAAGCATTGGTAAAAGTAAAGTTTTCACCTATCCTTGGATTAAAATATAGCCCTCCTATTATATCACCATTAATAAGATTGGCCGGAGCAGCGGCAGTTCCTCTTGCGCTACCTAGAAAAAGCCCAGGCGCAATCGAAGTTCCAAAACCATTAAAATATATATCATTGCCATTACCACCACCTGCATTATCTGAAACAATTTCTATTTTTGCTGAGGGGCTGACAGTTCCAAAGCCTAATCTGTTATTTGCCCCGTCGACAGAAAAATTATTTCCGGCAACTGAAAATCCGTTCGTCTGATTTGTATTAAAGGTAAGGGTATTGCCAGCCTGAGAAACAATCCGATTACCGGAGAGTGTTCCGTTTGAATTATAAATGCTGATATCCGGATTCAGTTTTGCCCATACAGTTCCGTCAAAATAATAATATCCTACAGTATCTATATTTAAGGCGGTTCCAGCTTGCGTCCCTGTATCGATATTTTGTACATAGATCATTGTTGAGATCGGGGCGGAAGTCATACTTTGGGCTCTTTCTCTGTCTACTCTTGGAATTAAAAGTCCATCAATTGTAGTAGATGTGCCACTACTGTTTTTTGCAGTAATGTCTAAGGTAGATTGAGGTGAAGGTGTAAAAATACCTACCTGTGCCTTGAACTGTATTGTAAAGGTGGTAGATGCCATTACAATAGGAAAAAGTAAATTTTTCATATTCTATTAAAATTTTGTGATTGGTGCTTTATTCAAGCTTAAATTATTGATTTAGTGTGGTAATGTAAATTTAATAAAATATTTTCTATGCTAATGTAATCTAAATGTTAAATTTCACTACTTATTGAAATATTATAACTGCAGATGCTGATCAAATTATTCAAATTTGATTGTGATCATAAAAAGTTGGTACATGATAAATTACTATTTATGATAATCATGGAAGACATTTAACTCTATAAAATTTAAGGATTATGCAGTAGAAATTCTATACAATTACTCTTCCAAGATAAAAATAACACTAATAAATTTTAATACGTCGAGTTTTGGCGCTTTGCCCAATTACTTTTGTATTAGTAATTAAATGATAATAGCCCCGGGGAATTATTTTCTTACCTAACCAATTTCCAACCAATTAATTAAACCATCATGAAAAAAATGCCATTTACTCCAGAAGGAGTACAAGCGAAACAAAAAGAAGTTAATGCTTTATCAATCGAAGAGAGACTAAAAATTTCCGAATATGTTGCAAATAATCCAGTTGAATTCATTTCCGAAAATTTTGAACTGAGTGATGAGCAACAGTCTTATTTAAAAGAGCTTGAAACCGTAGATTTAAGAATCACCGGATTTAGCTTAGCAAGTGGGTTTTTAGGACAAATTCCTATTGAAATGCAAGATACGACACCTCCTTCTGCTTTTGCTTCCAGAGGAAAGAAGAAAAAAGAACTTTCTACAAGTGTAAGTACATCAACTAATCCTCAAACTGGTTCAACTACTGTAACAGGTACCGTTATTGTTAAATGGACTTGGTAATATGTTTAACAATGGCTGCCCCCTATAAGGCAGCCATTATTTAATTTTATATCTTATATTTGTCTGTCACCATTACAATTAACATGAAAAAATATTTTTTTATACTTTTCTTACTATTTTCCTTTTTGTACCAAGCCACAACAATACCTTTCGAATTAATTGATGGGAAAATATTTATACCTGTGGATATTAAAAAAGAAAAACATTACTTCCTATTTGATACCGGTGCTTTTACTATTATTTCTTCAGAATTAAAAGGTAAAATCAATGAGAAAAAAAGTAGTGTAATTTTTGAAGCTAGCGATGCACATGATGTTAAATCAAAAATGGATGTTTTTACAACAAATGATTTACAGGTATCTGATCTAAAATTTAAAAATGTAAACTTTTCTTTTACAGATGTTAGTTGGATGACCGGCAGAGCTTGTAAAAAGATTAGCGGAATATTAGGTGCTAATATGATGAAAGGCAAAGTATGGAGGATTGATTTTAAAACAAGAACAATTAGTGTGTTTGATAAATCGCTAACAAATTCATCCACTTCCATTACTATACCCTTTGCAGAGGATAATTTCACGAGTGTTCCCAGAGTAAAAGGTAAAATTAGGAATCAAGATGTTGAATTCATATTTGACTCTGGTTCCGGAATGGGTATTACTCTTAGTCAAAATTTATATAATTCAATAAAAGATAGCAATTTCCTGACTTTCGAAGGGCTGTTATCCCAAGGTTTAAATAGTATAAATAAGGGAGAGAGATATGTTGATTTGATGGATATAGAATTCAATAAAGCTGCATTACATAATCAAATTATTGATAGCAGTACTGATCCATTGAACCTGATAGGTATAAGATTTATAGAAAATTATTTGATTGATCTTGATTTTATCAATAATAATATTATTTTAAATCCTACAGATAAGACCCTTGAATATGCTAGTTTTGGGATTTCTTTAGCTCCTCTTGATAATAATATTATTGTTGTCAATAAGCTTCGAATTCCTTCATTGTCGGAATTGAGTTTGGGAGATAAAATTCTCAAAATAAATGGCTTGGATGTTTCCAAAATAGCAGCAGAAAAATATTGTGAAATAAGAAAGATATTGGATAACAGTGAAACAATTATCATAGAAAATGATTCCAATAAAAAATTTACTTTAGAAAAGGAAAATGTTTTAAAGTACTTAAATTAAGAAAAGTAGCCTGATTGTTTGATCTTGGTATTACAGGAATTGGATACAATTATTTGAATCTTACTAATGCAGTGCATATTGGTTTTGGTCAGATCACCAATGATATTTCGACAAAATACAGAGCTGATGTAGTAAAAGTAAGAAATGAGAGCCTTAAAATGTCCGTTGGTATTGCAGGAAGATTTCTTCTAAGGAAACAACGGATTACCTGGATGGCTTCCAATATTTGAATGCTACCAGTTCAGGGCCTGGCGTGCCTGGCGGCGGTGATCTCTGAGAAAGCACGGATATGAGGATGATTAAAAGGGCTTATGAACCCGAAGCATTTACGCTTATAGGTATTTTGGAACCTACTATTGAACCGACTTTTCTCAACGTACTCAAGACTGCAGAATTACAGTTTTTCCCCACGGCGAAGGCTTTTACGATTATACAATAAATCAATATTTACCAGTATAAGGGTAATTTAGAAAATGTCAGGATAAGTTTGCCAAACGCAGTGCAGGGGCGAAGGAGATTGTTGACAGCAATGATTATTATCCGTTCGGAATGAACCATCTTAAAACCGGTAACGCATTCTTTTCACATTCGAATTTAAGGAATTATAAGTTTCAATGACAAGAATTACAGGAGACTAAATAAAAATCAAAAAGAATTGCAACAGATTCTTAAAGAACCTAAAAAATAGGAAACAATGAGAGTAAATATAATAATTGTATGTTCTTTTTGGTTGTTTTTTTTTAATTGTAAAGAAAAGCAGGATATAATTGATAATTCATTTCAAAAAAAATATAAAGTCAACGAACCAAGTCTTGTAATTAGTTCCAATATTAAAGAAGACGAGAGTTATATAAGTGGAGAATTCAAATATTTTTCCAATAATTTTTCTATTAAAAATCAGATCTTTATGAAGGATAGCATATATTATTATGAAACCTGTTTAAACTTTTTTTACAGAAAGAGTATGCAGAAAATTAGCAATTTTGGATTGCAACTTAAAATAACTAAAATCTGGAACTCATAAGCAAAGATAAACTGGAAAAATGGATAATTCCTCATTTGAGCAGGGGAAAACGGGGATTTTCAACAAGATTTGATTTAGGGAAAATCTTTCAACTCATTATTAAGCGTTTAAAAACAGGCTGCCAATGGCGCGAGCTGAGTCTTAAAGAGTACTTTACAAATCAGGGAATCAGTTGGCAACTGATTTATTATTATTTTAATAAATGGAGTAAGGATGGTTCTTTCAAGCGAATTTGGGTTTCCCTTCTTAAAAAGAATAAAAGAAATTTAGATCTCTCCTGTGTTCAGATGGACGGAAGTCATACGCGCAGTAAAACTGGTGGCGAATCGGTAGGTTATCAGGGAAGAAAATCATCAAAGACCAGTAATTGTATCTTCCTTTGTGATAATCAGGGACAAATGCTTTCAATGGGAGAGCCGGTGAGCGGAGAACATCATGACCTTTATCAGATTGAAGAAACTTTAGAGGAGGTTTTTGTTCTTTTGGATGAAGCTGATATAGAGTGTAAAGGATTATTCCTGAATGCAGATTCAGGTTTTGACGGTAAAAAATGCAGAGATATTCTTGAGAAAAAAGAAATGATTGCCAATATTAAAGAGAATCCACGTAATGGAAATACAGAGCATGAAAAATATTTTGATTCCGAACTTTATAAAAGAAGATTCAAAATAGAAAAAGCAAATGCATGGCTGGATAGCTTCAAAGCACTATTAATAAGGTTTGAAACTTTAAATATTACATGGATGAACTTGCATTATCTGGCTTTTTCTATTTTGTTTCTCAGAAAAATAAAAGTTTAAACAGATTTATGATAAAAATAAAATATTATTTGATTTTAGTATTAAAAAAAAATCAGGCACTTTTAATATAAATGATTCTTTGAATCTAAACACTCTATTTTTTAATGACATCATTTCAGATAAAAATAAATTTAGATTGTTTAAAATTGACAATGTGGGTAATTACTTTACATTAAATTTATCAAAAGTTTATATCACAAATTATAAGTACGGTATAGTTGGTGAATTTATACTTACAAAAGAAAATGATGAATGGTTAATAACCAATATTGTTGGTTATTTTCCTAATAACAATTTGTTTCTGTCAAAATTTAGAAAAGTAAAATTAGAATAACTCAATTTAATCTGTTAGATAAGAATGGAGTAGGGTCATGTATCAAATTTAGTGATTACAATTTTTAAACAATTAACTCATTGAATTTCAATAAAATTAGTGAAAAATAGGCATTCTTTTGAAGAATTTTTAGGAACAGATTCTTTCGATTTATCTAGAAGAGGGAGAAATGGTTGTGGAATGACCGCTGGCGGAATAATTTTCACAGATCCTTTCACGATTGCTTTGATACAACAAGGAGCTTCACAATCTGGTTTATAAGTGGCTTAAGAATATAGATTGGAATTTGCTTTCAGATTAATAGAAAAAATACTTTAACATTTGAAAATAAAACATTCTTTCTACCACCTGAACAATTTGATTAAAAAAAAATTATAAATTACAATTAATGAAAAATATTCGGTTCATGATCTATACTGGCGATACAGAGAAATATAATGAAATAGTTAATTATCGTACTCTATTGGAAATCCTTTTAATACGGGCAATTCAGGATAAAATAAATAGAGAAAAAAAATTCAAAGGATTACGCTGATGTTTCATGATGATTTGGAAAGCGATAATGCAGAAAATTTCAAAGAACTTTACTACGGGAAAAATGTTCAAGGTGGTATTATAAATTTATCAATATCTACAAAAAATAGAGATTGGAATTTATTTTCAGATCAGGACAGAAAAGATTTTCTGATAGAGAAATGGAAGGTTCTGTTTAATAATTTGTCTGACGACTATTTTGTAGCAGATAAATCTGAAGTTATCGATTCATTAGAAGAACTTAGAAATGAAGAATGGAAACACGCCGGTCTTTTATTTAAGAAAAAACTGAAGTATAATAAAGAAACGTACAGCATTGTGATGGATATTTCAGTAGAAAATGCAAAGTTGGCTTTGCTAAGGGATTCTGACGAAAAAAGGTTTATTCTTAGAGATTATGAGAAAGTTTGGAGAACAATGTCGGATGCCAACTTTAAAAATTTCAAACTTGACGGAGATATTTTAACGTTTGAAAATAAGGCTTCTTTCTTACCGGCCGAAGTTTTTGATCTTAAACAAATAGTAAATGTAGCAATTTAATAATCTGCTCTGAGTGCTTATAATGATCTATAACTCTTAAAAACAACCTTTGCTGCAACTTAAAATTATTTTTAGGGCTCATTTGTTACCCTTTAATATAATACCTTTGTATCACAATCTTACGTATGCAAACCGAGGAAACAACCTATCCGATTTATTCACCCGCTTCTGTGCTGGGGTTATTCAGTAATGCCCTTAAAATCAATGCAACCGTGAATCTTGTGTATCTGAAAGGGAGGTATTCTTTTGGTTTAGGCAAGGCGTATGGCAATTATTACTACGACCTTTTGTTTTCAGAGTCGGATAATACTGCTATTGTTGTCCGTATCTCCGCATTATTGAGAACCAAGATTCAAAACAATGAAGTCTATACATTAAGAGGCTATATTGAAAAAAATATAAAGAACTCTTCCATTGAGCTCAGGTTTGTGGTGGATGAGATTATTCAGCAGGAGGAAAAAGCGATCTCGGAGGAAGAGCTGCAACGGTATGAGCTGATTCAGGAAAAGCTTGAAAAAGGTTCTCAGGATCTGGAGACCGTGATACGCAATAAAATACTGAAGGGCGAGCCCATAAGGATTGCTAATATTTATGGACATAACGCTATTGTGCAACGAGACTTCGCCGAAGGGCTTGATGTCTCGCAGAAATATTTTCAGCTCTCAGAATATACCTGTAATATCACTTCTTCAACATCCATTGCCGATAAGCTCAAAACGGTATCTGCCTCAGAATATGATATTGTTGCTTTGGTAAGGGGCGGGGGAGACCGCCAAAGCATGGAAGCCTTCAGTGACATTGAATTATCAAAACTCTTTATTCATTTATCAGCGGTTACGGTAACGGCTATCGGACATACGGTTGATGAAACTCTTTTGGATAAACTGGCAGATAAGCGCTTTCATCTGCCGCATGATTACGGGGCAGGTCTGCATGCCATTGTGGAGAAGCTGTCACACGAAAAATCCAATTCAAGGGCTTTACTTATTGATGAAGTAAAAAAAGATGTTGCCAAACAGTTTTCTGAGCAGGTAAAAACCCTTACGGAGCAGCTTACAAAAAAAACTGAGGAATTTCAAAAACTTCAGGAAATCTCCGCCAGACAGCTACAGGAAACACAGAAAAACTTTACCGAACAACAGAAGCAGAGCCAGCTTCAGATGGAAAATGATAAAAAGCAGATCACCCTTCTTCATGAAAAGAATCTACAATCTGCCATTAACGAGAAAACGGCTTTCCTGAAAGCGGGATTAGAGGTCTTGGAGAAAGAAAATGAAAGACTGCTTACCGAAGCAGCGAAAAGTAAGCAGGATTATACCAAAATAATTATTGCGGCCATTGTGGCTTTAATGATAGGATTTTTATTGGCGAAAGTGTTTGGATAATCCTATACAAATTAAAAGTTCCTACTTTAACCTGTTAGATAAAGCAATATTTAATTTATCTACATTTAAATTTTTCCTCAGAAGTTATTACCTCATTTTTCAGTATAAACCTCCATTATAACGCCATTTCCTATCGTTAATGATCTGAAAGCTCAAATCCATTCCTTTATATAACTTCCTAAGAATGATTCAGCATTTAATAAGGTTATTTCAACGTTCACAGAATCACCGGGAAAATAAGTTCTTCTTCTTCGATGTTGTGGATGCCTATGTACCTTTGAAGCTCAAATGGAAATTGAAATGAAGCACGGAACTCATTGGATACCGGACATACCAACCCTCCTTCTGTAGTCCGATAATTGATGAGTGCCTTAAGTGTAAAGATTTTTTCGTGTTGGCTAAGTCCAGTCAAATGTATCACGAAAGATTCAATAATACACCTTACCTTTCTCTATGGTGATCAATTTTTCCTTTTCAAGCTTCTTTAGGCTTCTGATAACAGTTTCAACCCGGAGCCCGGTGACGCTTGCAAGCTGTTGGCGTGTCAGCTTTACTTCATACGAGTAAGGAGATTGATCTTTACTGTAGTTTTTGAAATACTTGAGAATCCCTCTTACTCTGGTGTCTGCGGAATTGGCAGCGATATTCTGCATCATCACAAACTTTTCATATAGTCGGTAAGAAATGTATTTGTGGACATTCTCCGAAACATCACGGTGATCGTTTAGCATGGTAAGAAAATCCGGTTTAGCAACTTTCATTACCGTACATTCAGAAATGGTCACCGCATTTACAGGATATTTTTCATCAATAAACAGCAGCAGTTCGCACACACTATCGCCAACTGTGTGAATACTTTGTATAAGTTCCTTACCATCTTCGCTAACGTGATTAAGTTTAACATCTCCCGAAATTATTTGATGATAATACCTGGGGGTCTGATTTTCTTCAAAAATATATTCTTTGGTATTAAATGTAGCAACTTCACCACCGTATGAAAACAGTAATTCCTGATTGATTAGCATAAGTTCTCAGTTTATTGTATTAAAGATAATCAATTATAAGATATTGCAAAAAAAAATGACAATACAGAATTTGCTCACTGTTGAGAAAAATAGCAGCAGTCGAAATTGTTTTCTTAAAGTGATGGAATCCAAGAAAATCATAGGAGTTGTTTAAAAAATGTGATATTCAGGATCTGATTAGAATGATGCAGTAAGTTTTTTACTTTTAAAATTCAATAAATATTTGCCAAATTTTTAGGATTCCATCACTAATTCGCGGAATAAAAACTATTCTTGTAAAGAATTGCTGGTAGTCAGATCATTGATACGTTCCACTAATTTCATAAGGTCAAAGGGCTTTGCGATAAAGTCATCAGGGTAGCAATGGTTTTTCATTTGATCAATTTTAGCAGTAGCGCTCATAATTATTACTGGTGCTGTAATCTCAGGATTACTTTTAATCTGATTACAAATATCTAACCCTGAGCCATCTGGAAGCATGACATTAAGAGGTAGAGATCAGGAATTATCTGTGAGCTTCGACTGTTAAAGTCTTTTATATTTTCAAAAGTTGTAATGCTAAATCCTTCTGACGTAAGAAATACCTAAAATATCTCTGATTTCAAGGGTTATCTTCAACAATATAAATTTTCTTCATACATCTGCCAAAGCAATAATTAAACCAATACTTGAACTCTTTGACTGAGTCATATTCCTTGAACCATCTTAATCAATAACATTGATTCTTAACGATTTGCTGGCATTTTATTTGTTCATCTAAACGTAAAATTATATTATGGCAGATAACAAGTCAAAAAAAGATCAGCGTGACCGCAGCAAAGTAAGCGGTTCGGAAAATTACGAAATCCAGTATTTCAAAGATAAAATGAATGTCAGTTCACAAGCAGTTACCGGAGCTATTCGTGCGACGGGGTCAAATGACCGTAAAGTGCTTGAAGCTTATCTAAAAGAAAAGCATAAAAAATAACTTTGATTAAAGCTTTATAACAGAAAGCTTATCATTAACACTTATCTTTCTGGCATAGGTCAGAAAGATTTTTTATCCAAATCCATCAGTATGAAATTATCTGCTTACCATAAAAAAAGATCGGAAGATAAAACTCCTGAACCTTTTGGAGGTCAGCCTTCAGGAACGGAGCTTCGATTTGTTATTCAGAAGCATGATGCTTCGCATCTTCACTATGATTTCCGCTTAGAAATGGATGGCGTTTTGAAAAGCTGGGCCGTTCCAAAAGGTCCTTCGCTTGATCCGGACATTAAAAGACTTGCCATGATGGTTGAAGACCATCCGTATGATTATAAGAATTTTGAAGGAATAATTCCTAAGGGACAGTATGGCGGAGGTACCGTAATTGTCTGGGATGAAGGTACATATGAAGCTGCTGAACCTGTAGAAGGTGATTTGAAAAAACAGGAAAAAAATCTTTTGCATCAATTGTATTCGGGCAAACTTAAAATTAAGCTGAAAGGTAAAAAACTCAAAGGGGAATTTGCATTGGTAAAAGCCTATGGTAGAGGAGAAAATGGATGGCTTTTGATGAAACTTGAAGACCGCTACGCGACAAAAGCCGATATCACTTTAAAAGATAAATCTGTTGTTTCAAAAAAGACCATCGCCCAAATGGAGAAATCTCCAGATAAGGTGTATGGTGAAAATATTATAAAACGCAATAGCACAGTAAAAGATAAGAACGTCACTACAGACAAAGCTGTTGAAGTTGTTAAGTCCCAGCTGGATGTAGAGCCAAATGATAAAAGAAGCTCAACCCGAAAAATAAACACACTTCTTAAAAAAGTACCTGAAGAAAAGTTTTACCATGAGGTTAAACCTATGCTTGCTACGTTAGTTGATGAGCCATTCGACAGTGAAGATTGGCTGTATGAAATCAAATGGGATGGTTATCGTGCGGTCGCGTTCATGAGCGGCAAAAATGTAGAGCTGAAGTCAAGAAACAACAAAAGTTTTTCTGAAAAATTTTATCCTATACAAAAGGAATTGGAAAAGATGAACCTTAATGCAATAATCGATGGGGAAGTGGTCGTTTTAGGTAAGAAAGGGACCGCTGACTTCGGATCGCTGCAAAACTGGCGAAGTGAAGCCGATGGTGACCTGGTGTATTATGTATTTGATATTCTTTGGTATAAGGGAAAAGACTTAAAGGATTTGCCACTTACAGAACGAAAAATGATACTGGAACAAGTATTGCCACAGAGTAATTCTATTCTGTTGAGCCAGGACTTTCATACTTCGGGCATTGAATTTCTTGCAGCAGCCAAAAAGATGGGACTTGAAGGAATTATGGCTAAAAAGAAAGACAGCTTATACCACACTGAGAATCGAACAAAAGACTGGCTTAAAATCAAAGCCAATAAGCGGCAGGAAGTCGTCATTGGTGGCTATACGCTGAATGATGATTCCAGCAAATTATTCAGCAGCCTGCTGGTTGGAGTCTATGAAGGCAAAAAACTGATTTATACGGGAAAAGTAGGTACAGGATTTAATGCAAAAATGCAAAAAGAGATGATGGAGCTTTTTAAACCGCTGATTACTAGAAAAGTGCCTTTTGTTGAGGAACCGGATGTCAATAAACCTTCCCGTTTTAGACCCAATCCGCCTCATGCCAGTGTTACATGGTTGAAACCTGAGCTGATCGGTGAGGTCAGTTATACTGAGTTAACCAGTGACGGAGTGATGAGACACCCATCATTTGAAGGAGTCCGCACTGACAAGAAGGCAAAGACGGTAGTGTTGGAAACTGAAAAACAAACCGAAGAAATTGTCGATTCGTCTCAAACACTAGTAAAGCCTAGGTCCAAGTCTGAACGCAGAACCTTGCTCAATCCTACAGAAACCACACAGGTCAAAAAAATTAATCGGCACGAACTGAAATTTACCAATCTCAATAAGATCTTCTGGCCTGCAGATAAAATCACAAAATGCGACTTGATTAATTATTATTATCAGGTAGCGCCATATATTCTGCCATATCTTAAAGGGCGACCACAGAGTATGAACAGATTCCCGAACGGTATCGCGGAAGAGGGGTTTTATTTCAAGGATATTACCGGTAAAGCACCTGAATGGATTGAACGGTACCTATATAAAAGCGAGACTGATAAGAAAGAAAAACAATATTTGGTCGGCAGTGATGAAGCCACCTTACTGTATATGGCAAATCTTGCCTGTATTGAAATGAATCCTTGGAACAGTACCGTAAAGAAACCTGATCATCCTACATATTGTATTATTGATCTTGACCCCGATAAAAATACATTCGATGATGTCATTGACACTGCGCTTGTAACTAAACAGATTTTAGATGACCTAGGCGTACCGAGTTATTGCAAGACCAGCGGTTCCACAGGTCTTCATATCTACATTCCATTGGGCAATAAATATACGTATGAACAGAGCAAGGAATTTGCGAGGATTATTGTAAAGATGGTCCATCAGGAACTGCCAAAAATAACAAGCATTGAAAGACAGATATCCGATCGAAAGGGAAAGATGTATCTGGATTTTCTGCAAAACCGTCCGCATGCAACCATTGCTTCAGTGTATTCTGTCCGACCAAAACCGGGAGCAACAGTGTCAATGCCACTTCATTGGGATGAGGTAAAAAGAGGACTAAAAATGTCTGATTTTACCATTTTTAACGCTGTAGACCGCTTGAAAGAAGTAGGAGATTTATTCAAACCCTTACTTGGAAAAGGCATTGATATGATGGGAGTATTATCAAATTTTCGGGATGAATAACATCGTATTGATTAGTGCATCAATTTAGATTTCAACACAATACTTTATCATGAACAAAACAGATGTTTTAGATAGGATTATTGACTTTGCTGATCATGCACACGGTGAGCAAATGAGAAGGTACAGTCCAGTGATGTTATGTAAAATAATTATAATAAGAATTCATCTGCAACTCAAAATTCTCATTATTTAAGATAAGGATTTTCGTTTTTTTTAATACATTAGATGAAGAAATAAAAGTTTATTATCTTAGTAAAACAATAACCTTCGTCTAATGGAAAACTCAAATCCTAATTCATTATCAGGAAATGATTTTATTATTGATGTTTCAGACATGCCTGAAATTCGGATCAATTATGAGGAAAATCCCATGTCAAACAATATAAATACTCAATACAATCAAGAATATAACGAATGGAAAATCGGTCAGAAGTATTTAAAAAAGCTTTCTCTAACCGAAGATCAATGTGCACTTCTTAATCGCTTATCATTTAATAATAATGTTTTTAATGAGATCGACTATTGTCGTATTCAGATTTTAAAGCAATTTATGAGAACGATAGAGTTTCTCGAAAGAGACTGTAAACCGGTCAACCGAGCTTATTCTTCAGTCATTGATGAACTCACTGAAATTATTATTGTATTAGAATTCAACTACAGAAAAGACAGTTTAAACTATAAGTATACTTTTGAATCCATTCAGTCTGAAATTTTAAATCATCTTCTCAAATTATGTGAAAATAATGTAAGGGATGTTTATTCTATAAAACGAAAAATTGGTACAGATTTTAAATATATAAAGCCTACGATTTTAGAAAAATTTTACAAAAAAATTGTGTCAAAAGCTGAGATCTTTCTGGAGAGTAACAGACACCAAATTTTAGATGCAGATTACAGAACTAATATTATCCTCAATGAAAACAACACTAACCGTTGGAAAGAAAAATTTGATTTAATCGTTTCTGATTACAGCAATGCTATATCATTCGAAAGAGAGGTTGAGAGGTTGGCAGAAGTGAATATTAAAAATCCTTCGCTGGATACAATATATTTTGATGCTTCAAAATTTATAAGTACCCACGATAAAATTGTTTCGCTAAAGCTTTATTTACGTTATCTCGAAAAAGATTTAAATAGCAATCGATTTGATAGGAAGCATCATACAAAAACAATACAGAAAAATTTGTTTTCAACAAAGGATCAGATTGAAGATTTTGAAAAGATTGTTAATGAATTTGTTATAACGCGGGATTTACAATCCGCTTTTCAGAAAATTGCAAATATATATCTACCCAAAAGAAAGAAAATTGTAATTGATCGAAGTGCTATTGATCGAGTTCAAAGGCTTGATTCTGAAATTTCGCAAAAGCTCGGCGATCTTTTGGCAGATGATGAAATGCAGGAAGAAGAGATGGCTGTAATAGAATTTGAAGAAAATTTAAATATAGAACTGCACGTTCTGAATCCATCTGCTGAAAATAAGATTCTTAAATATCTGCAAAGTCTCGCACTTTCAGAAGTACAAATGGACGTTCTAGATTTCTTCGAAAGAAACAGTTTCAGCATTTTACAGTCAGAACTTGAAGATTACATGAGGTCAAAACACCTTTTTATGGGCGCTACTCTCGAAGCAATTAATGATACTCTTTATGATATACTAGATGATCTTCTTATTGAAGAAGATGATGAATACTTTACAATAAACCAAGAATACTTTAAAAAACTACTTAACAATGATCAGTAATATTAAACCAAAAGAAGCAACATCGATAATCAATTCTTTAACCGGAGGCGTTGTACCTAAAATAGGTGTGCAACATATAGCGGTGGGCAGATCAGAAGAAGTGAATGCTGCCATCACTTCACTGGAAGAAGTGAAGAATGGCCACAGTATTGTCAAATTCTGGATAGGAGATTTTGGAAGCGGTAAGTCATTTATGCTCCATCTTCTTAATACAGTTGCCATGAAGCAGAAGTTTGTTGTTGCAAACGCTGATTTTACTCCAGATAACAGATTGTATTCGAATGATGGCAAAAGTGTTATTTTATATTCTGCGATAATGGATAATATAGCCATCCAGACTAAACCTGAAGGCGGTGCATTGCCGACACTTCTTGAAAAATGGATTGAGCAGGTTATCACAAAAACAGCTGAGGAAAATAGAATTTCTCTAACAGACATTAGAAATGAACAATATAGAGATTTGATCAGAAATTCCATTATGAAAACAGTGAACGAAATTACTGAAGTTGGAGGTTTTGATTTTGGTTCTGTCATTGTAAAATATTATGATGGATATATTACTCACGATGAACTTCTGAGAAGAAATGCACTTAAATGGCTTAAAGGAGAATATGCTACAAAAACTGAAGCACGACAGGATTTAGGAATTAGGGAAATTATTAATGACAGCAACTATTATGATATGCTGAAGAATTTCTGTAAACTGTTTGTGAATATGGGATATAGCGGTTTTATGATTAATATGGATGAAGCCATTAATCTTTATAAAATTTCTACTTCTGCCGTACGTGAAAAAAACTACGAAAAAATATTGAGTATTTATAACGACTGTTTTCAGGGAAAAGTTTCTAATCTATTTATCAATTTCGCCGGAACTAAAGAATTTCTTGAAAACGAAAGGAGAGGATTATTTAGCTATCAGGCGCTAAAGTCTAGACTTGAAAGTAATAAATTTGAAAGTCTTGAGATAAGAGATTATGCTCAACCAGTAATTAAATTACAGCCATTAGACCATAACGAAATATTTGTACTGTTGAAAAAATTGAAATTCATCTTTGATTTTAATTACAACACAGCATTAAATGTTTCAGATGATGATATTTCTGCCTTTATGGAAGAAATGTTCAATAAGCCAGGTGCTTCTGAGTTCCTAACACCCAGAGAAGTTATCAGGGATTTTCTGAATATTTTAAATATTATTAGGCAAAATCCTCAGGTTGATAAAAAACGTTTGTTTGGTGAAATAGAAATCTCAGACGAAAGACCGAATGATCTGGCAATTTTAGACAGTATCGAAGAGTTATGACAGCCTTCAATTTACTTTCGGAGCCAATACGGAAATACATCAGAGATCAGCGTTGGGAGAGTTTGAGAAAAATTCAGGAAGCCAGTATTCCGAGAATTCTGGGAACAGATAACAATTATGTCATTATATCAAAAACAGCTTCAGGTAAAACCGAGGCTGCTTTTCTTCCTATTTTATCAAAAGTCAACTTTAAAGAAAAAGGAGTAAAAGTTTTATATATTTCTCCATTAATAGCATTGATTAATGACCAATTCATAAGGGTTGAGAAGCTTTGTGACTATTTAGATGTGAAAGTCACGAAATGGCATGGTGAAGCTTCTAAAGCTCAAAAAGATCATTTGATAAAAAATCCCGAAGGAATTGTTTTGATTACTCCTGAATCTATGGAGGCAATGTTTGTCAACAGACCGCAGAATATTCATCATCTCTTTTCATCATTAGATTATGTTGTTATTGATGAAATCCATTCTTTTTTAGGTTCTGAAAGAGGAATACACCTGAAATCGCTTTTAAACAGGCTTCAGCAAGTTAATAGCAATCGTTTTAGCGTAGTTGGACTATCCGCTACCGTAAGTGATGTGAACCAATACGCTGAACTTAAAGATTATTTAGGGAATTCTGAAAACACAACAATCCTTCGTGATCCTACTCCAAAACCCATTAATGCGCTTTTTAAATATTTTCCTGGAAGTGTTGAAGAGCTGCCTCTTGATCTTCTAAAGGATTTGTATGTCCGAACCCGGGATTCTAAAATTTTGGTCTTTCCAAATGCAAGAGGACGGGTGGAAGAAGTGGCAGTTAAGTTGAAAAAGATTTCAGAAAGAGTAGGAGGACATCAGAATTATTTTTCGCATCACTCATCGGTTGACAAAGAAGTACGTGAGTATGTTGAATTTTTTGCAAAGAGTGCTAAAGTTGAGAATTTCTGTATTTCCTGCACCTCAACATTAGAACTAGGAATTGATATTGGAAATGTTGATGAGGTGGTGCAGATTGATGCTACACACAGTATTGCATCATTAATACAGCGTGTTGGGAGAAGTGGGAGAAGAGAAGGTAAATCCAGCAATCTTTATTTGTATTCGACTGACCGATGGAGTCTTTTGCAGTCTATTGCATGCTGGTTATTATACTCTGAGCAGTATATTGAGCCCATTCAGATTACCGAAAAGCCTTACGATGTTTTAGTACATCAAATTCTATCGATTGTGAAAGGAAGTTCAGGCTTATATCTGAATGAACTTCTAACAAAAATAGCAGCTAATTCTACTTTTAATCATATAACCGAAGATGAGGTCAAAGAAATTATTGTACATCTCCAGAAAATTGACTTTTTGGAGAAGTTAGGTCATGAATACATCATTGGTGTAGAAGGTGAAATAGTTGTCAATCACAAAGACTTCTATAGCATGTTTCATACACCCACTTTCTTTAAGGTGTCAAGTCAGGGAGTGAAAATAGGAGAGCTTCCATTAAGTCCGCAGATAAAGGAAAATGAAAACATATTTTTGTCTGCGAAGATCTGGAAGATCAAATATGTGGATTATGAAATGAATAAAATTGAAGTTGTTCCTGCTCGTGATGGAAAGAAACCAATATTTTTAAGTGATGGTGCTGATACTGCTCAGAGAATACGGGAGAAGATGCTGGAAGTGTTATTTTCAAATGTACAGTATGAATTTTTAGATAAAGAAGGGCAAATGATTCTTGATGATATGCGAAGTGAATTTGCTGTATTTTCAGTAAATGATTTTGAAACGCAACGACCTTTGATGAATAGCAATGATAATTTAGAATTGTTTTCTTTTGCAGGGTCTAAAATTAATAAATCGATTGGGTTTATATATGATTACTTAGGAGTAGAGCATGAGTATTTTGATCACCAATCTTTGTTTACTTTCGGAAAAAATACTGAAATTAACTCTGTCCATGCAATAATATCCTTTACTATGAGTGATTCTCAAATAAATGATGTTATCAGAAAACATTTGGAACTAAATCCTACATTGATTAATGTTTCAAAATGGGGAGCTTACCTACCTTTGAAGTTTCAAATTGAAATCCTTAAAAAGATAGAATATGATTTTGAAGGATGTTTTAATTTTTTACAGAACCTTAGACTTGTAGAGAATAATTAAAATAAGCAGCTCATTAAGCTGCTTATTCTTTTTTACCCAATATTAATCTCCTTTCTCATGTTCATGAGGTTTTAATTTTGGGTGTTTTGGCTGGTTTGGAGGAGTAACTCTTCTCCTACGATCAGGTTCCCCGTCTGGTTTTTTAGGTTTGGGTCCTGGTTTGATTGCTTGGATTGTGCTCATAGCAAAAAAATTAGTTAATGATTACGTTCATGATATTAAAATAGATCAATATCAAGTCAAAAGTAATTTTTTAAGGCTTTGATTTATTATGGGAAACCGTATTTGAGTATTTTATTATGATGAATTAAAAATATTAACCGATTGATGATTGTTTTTTCTTGAACCACTCTTCGTATGCGCTCTTACTTAACATAGCAAATTTCTGCGAGTAGAAGTTTGTTAGCGTAGCTTATGAATTAATATATTTGAGAAAAAATAACATGAAAAATGATAACTATTTATTTTGGCTTATTGGAATAGGTTCTTTGATATTTATGGGATTTACTCTTTATGAGAATTATATGTATGCAGTACATTTAGGTTCTGATAAGCAAGGTATTTTTGGTGATATGTTTGGAGCTTCTAACGCTTTATTTACGGGGCTTTCTTTTACTGGAGTTATCATAGCTATTCTTTTACAACGCCAAGAACTAAAATTGCAAAGGAAAGAACTTGAGTTAACAAGAGAAGAAATGAAGCTTACCAGGCTAGAATTTAATCAGCAAAATGAAACACTCACTAAGCAACAATTTGAAAACACATTTTTTCAAATGATTTCAATGTATAGAGATAATACAGAAAAAATGACAGTAGATATTCAAGGTGTGAAAAGTGAGGGGAAACCATTATTTCAAGCATTCAATAAAAAATTAAATGATGATATTAATACTTTCATGAAAAATCGTTTCAAAAAAAACAATGATAATGTTGAAGACAAATTTTTTGACAATTTAGAAGCGGAGAAACTTAAACTAACAATTAATGAACTTGTAACTATTTATGAAAGAAGATATAAGTCTTTAGAAGATGAATTTGTAAAATATTTTTCAACCATTATCATCATATTAAAACTTGTAGATCAAGCTAAAATCGATGATAAGTTTTTTTATATATCGATCTTAAAATCACATTTTACAAAGTATGAAACTTTAGTAGTTTTTTATCAAACTATATCGCAAGATCCAAATAATGAATTTAGAAAATTGGTAGATAGGTATTCTATTGTCAATGATCTAGAAGTTAAGTTAATTGTGAATCCAAATCATTTTCTGAACTATAAACAGAAACAATTTTTAAATGATTATGTTACACAAAGTGATAAATTTTTCTCAACTTCAACCTCCTGATTTAATATCAGCTTAACTGTTTTTCTCCACAAGTGAGACAAATTCCGCTCATGTCAATGACATTACCTTTACAATTTTCTATCTTGCAATGTACTCTTTCAATTTCGCTTTCAAAATCACAGTTAATACAAAAAATTTTATTGGAAGTCGGAGTGTTCGGAATCAGAAATGCCCATTTGCTTAAAAGCTGATCATCTTTTGAACTAATTTCATAGAGGCAGGTTGGGCATAAATATCTCCTGCCAGATATATCAAAAGAAAAATATTTTTGCAGTTGCTTTATCCCTATTGTTATTTCCAAAAAATCTAAAAATTTATAGGACAAAGTACTTTCAAAGCCCCAATCATAATATCCAAAAAGAGGATTGGATTGATTCCATTTCCTTATATCGTTAAACCAATGGTCTTTTCCAAAGAAGTAAGTGTAAGCTCTTAATATGTCTTGTATTATTATTTTAGGATCACTTAATATATTACCAGCTCCATGAATAGCTTTGTTTCTGTTTTGTCGGATGGTTTCAATAAACTTTACCTTATCAGAGGTAAGTTTATCACTACTTACAGCACAGAAGGTGTGAAGTAAGTTTTCACCTGCAAATGTATACATAGAAGCATAGTCCACATCTTTACTTTCTGGTAAAGTTGGCCATTCTGCTCTTTTTTGTTCCAGCAGCAAATAGGGTGAGTTCTTTACAATGACACTTTTCATATAGGTCTCGATGCCTTGATGAAGTAAAATCACAGATGTTCTCAGGGTTGGCTTATTATGTTCCCATATCTCATTTAAAGGAACTTCTTCATAAATATTTTCGTCGTTATACTCTTTGTAGCTTGAGTAGATTCTGAAAAATAATTCAAGTGCCTGTATTAAACATTCTTTGGAAACTTTTTCAAAATCATCATAAGTTGGTATGTTAGTAATCATATAAATGTTTTACGAAACTTTAAAATATCAATTACTTTTTTAATAGAGAACGTTAAACAATTATATAACGTAAAGAATACTATTAGAATCCTATAAGTTTTTACAACACTTACTATTTTAATCTTTTGGATAAAGTGACATTTAATTTATCGACATTTAAATCTTTTCTTACAAGATTAATATGTTTATTAAATTTTTGTCAAGTTTTTCATGCGCTTCTATTGTAAGAGCTTCATTTTTGTCAAAAGCAGAGGTAATAAATTGTGTGGAATCCTGACCGAATTTTATTAACTCCTTATAAATGTCGCTCGGAATAGTGGGTAGAGCGCTGAATATTGAATTGTAAAAATCAGCTATCAGACCATCATAATATTCTGATTCTTTATTCAAAAATTTTTCCCATTTTATATTTGAACCTTCGTGATCTAACATTTCATCCATTATGTCAAAAAATGATTCGAATATAAAATTGACATGAAAAATCAATTCTTTGTATGCAAGCACCTTTTCTTGAAAAAGAAAATCCTGATTTGATTTATTACGATCTTTCTTAAAAGTAAGAATTGCAATAGCAAATGCAGACACGGAAGTGATTGTAGTTATGATCGCAATTATATCAGATGATGTCATGGCAAAAAATAATTAGTGTATATTTTTAATTTTAGTAAACTAATTTTATGTGTCATTATTGATTATTAGCAAATATAATAATGTATTTTATTTTGGAATGAAACCATCTCCGAATCCCTTAAATTGAATGTGATTTACTTTATTTAAAATATCTTGTGGTGGTACTTCGTTTTCTATAATTATAGTTTGTCTAATTTTTGTTTTAGATAAATATCTGTAAAAATCCATCGCAAGATTCAAATCGATGCCTTCTCCGCTTGCATTGGGTTTCTTATAAGTAACTAATGGTGAATCCAGTACTGGTACACCTATTTTGAAAGTATTATCTTCCATTATTTCATGTAAAGCAATGATATATACGGAGTAATAAATAGCTCTATATCCTTTTCCATAGGTATTCCTAAAACTATTTCCTATTTCAAATTCAAATGACTCACTACTGTAATTAACTGTTTTGTTTTCTCCAATTTCTTTCAATATTTCAGACATCTTTTTGCAAAGCTTTTTTGTCACATCCGAGGTAAGAGTTGGGTAGTTACCTTTAGTTATTGGAATCGATGATTCTAATTCCTTGATAGTCTGTGAGAAAGAATTAGTTTTGCTAATAATATCTTGAATTCCGATCAGTTGACTTTTTTTATTGTTTAAATTTGTAAGAGTTTCTATTGTTTTGTCTAGTTCAATTCCAATTCCGTCTTGTAATTTTATTCTTAGCTGCTCAAGTTCAGTAATGGTAGATAATAGTTTTTTCTCATTATCTTTTTCTTCTTCACTAATTAAAGTTTGTGAAACTTTTAATTCTTTTAAAAGAGAAGTTATTTTTTGAATTTCCGACTCACAAGAAATAATAATTTGTTCGATGTCCAGTGTTTTAGTGGTGATTTCCTGTTTACAAGTTGGACATGATGCATCACTATTTTCGGACATAAATAGACCTGACTCTATTGTTGATTTTAATCTTAATATATCACTATTATATTGTTGCTCTAGTATATATGATCTTTTTAACAATTCTGTTATTTCGCTACGACGTTTATTGAATTCTACATATTCAATATTTTTATTTGTATAGTCAGTTTCAACAGACAAATAATCCTTTTTAATTCTATTAAAATTAAGTGTGAAATTAATTAAAGAAACATTAATTCTTTCCAATTGACCTTCAATCTCATCACTGTTCAAATTAGGATCAACATTGGCATTATTGATAAATTCATGTAATAAATCAATCTTTCCTTTTCTCCTTTGTATCTCTTGGCTCGAGATTTTTTTTATAATACTACTGTCATCATTTCCTGTAAGAAAAAATCTTAAAGTATTTGATTCTTCAGTTTCTCGAGTATAATGTGATACAATTGGCGATTCTTTTGTTATGATCCGTTCTTCGTCAATTAAAGCAAACTTGACAACATTTCTGTAAGATAAACTAGTTGTGTCTCCTTTAGCATTTTTTCTTATCTTTTTATTGTCAATTTTGTTTAAGTTTAGAAAAAAGCTATTTAAATTATTCTTAGTATTTGAATCTAACTTTCGTTTTAAAATTTCAGGTTCGGTATTTAACTTATTGATTTTAGAACGATATAGTTTATAAGTGTTATTATTTTTTATTTCAGTTTCAATTGTATATGATTGGTCATCAGCTTCTATTTCAAGAAAAATATTAGAATAGCCTTTTATCTCTGGGATTGCTTTCAGCTTATCTGATGAGCCTAACATGAAATCAAGACAATCAAATATAAATGTCTTACCAGTATTAGATGGTCCGGAAATAACATTTAAACCATGTTTAAATTGAACAAAGGCGTCTTTCTTATTTTCGCCTGTCAAACGTAATTCTTTAAAGATATATCCAGCCATTATTTTAAAATTCCAATATTAAATTCTGTATTAGTTAAATTATCTCTGGTGCTAAAAATATTTCTTAATAATAGCTCGTCAGTAGATTCGTACTTACTAAAAAACCATTTCACACGAATCAGTAATTCTTGTGTGTATTGTTCAGATAATTTGTCTAAAAAAGGTGTAGAATCTTCAGTTGCTACATAGGTGATTCCATCAGAATCATAACTTATATCAACTAAATTTTTATAAAGTAAGAAATCCAAGCTGTCTTTAATGAGATTTCTTTTTATTAATATCTCACTTTCTCTGTATGGTACAGGAGCGTGAATACTTTGAGTAGCATTATCAAAGTCACCGGAGTGAATAACTATGTAATCAATGTAAATTAAACTTTGCAAATTAATTTTTTTTGGAAATGCTTCATTTAGTATAGAAAGCAATCTTAGACCTATTTCTAATTGATTGTTGAATGGATTACTTGGTGTCATCTTTCCATATTATTTTTTTGTCATTAACTAATTGGTGACAAATCCCTTTTCTATCATTTACAATGCTTACTGTTGTCAAAGGATTTGATGATAATTGTAGCGTTGAGGCTAACTGTTCGGAGGCTTTAATTTTCTTAAATGCATTTTCGTGTGTATCCTCAACTGTATCAATAATTCCGTGATAAATTTCATCCTGAAAATCTTGAAACGTATTGATTGGTAAACTATCTCTGTAGAAGTTCCTTAGTTGTTCTGCGTAATGAAAATTAATTCTAGTTCTATTAAAGTGATTTTGATAACTCAGATTTGATTTTAAGTCATTTATATTTTCATACTTGATTTTTGATTCGTCTCCATAAGAAAGAAATAATTGTTCAACATATACCAATTCATTTGCTTTAATTTGATCAATAGAAGCTTCATCAAGTTTAGGTCTGCTTGGAAGACCACCACCAAATCTTATGATGTGATTAGGATGCTTTTTATGCTTATCTAAAATATCTTTAATATTAGTCTTCTTAAAGATCCGAAAATCAAAATTTTCGAAATAGTCTAAAAATGAGCCCTCTAATTTAACGTCTAAATGTTTGGTAATTTTCTTTTCACAACTTTGTATCCAATTATCTTTAACTTTCTGCTTTAGTAGAATTTTATCTGTGAGAAGTTTAGATAGAGAAGTACCACAACCTTTAGGCGCAACAAAAAAATAATTTTGCGGAATCGGATAATCTTTTTTAAAAGTATAGTACAATATTTTCCCTATTTCAACATATACGTCAGAAGGATGAAGCGAATGGTCATAATGTTTGCACTGAAAACAATCCCACTTGTAACCTTTTACTGTTGAAGGTTCAATATATGCGATGACATCTCGTCCATTGTCATTAGCCCCGCCAATCCTCTCAATTTCAACATAATCATCTTGGAGAACTTCTAAATACTCTTTTGTAAATAATTCCCACTCTTCTGGTGAGAATATCTCTATTCTTTTGAGAGGGACAATATTTGCTCCATTAGTAACCTCAAAATTTGAAGTAAACTTTTTTTCTGACATCGTATTTGATATTATTGGGGGATTCCTTTTGATTATTCTTTCGATTATGAACAAATATATTGACTTTTCATCACATTTTTTTACGGCTTCCCGCACACAGCAAAAGTAAAAGAAACACTGTAGATCGTTAGTCAGTATTTTTACTGATTTTAAAAATATTGTTAATATTTGTTTATGTCTAACAACTCTATGAACATAAACTTTAAAGTGAAAAAATAAATAATATTATTTCGTAGAAAAGTAGCAATTTTATTAGTGCGAGTGATCTTAGTTTCTTTAGATGGCTTATTTTGTTGATATTTTATATAAACCAATTTCGTTTTGTAATAAAAATATAAGATCGTCACACAGCTCGATAACTTTATAAAATTTGATTTCAGACTCTTTTTTATATTGTTGCGTATCTGAAAAAAAAGTAGGTTGTAACAATTCTAATAATTTTTGAGAAATTGCCCTCACTTCAGTATCCATTTTAGGCTCTATAAATAGAATATTAGCATTGTACTCTTCTCCAAAAAATCTCTCTGAATCATTTTGTAATGTTAAATCAATTACTGGTTGTTTCTCATTTTTGAGGTTCTTAAGCTTTTCGGCGTAATCTGATTTTATCGAATGGGTTTTTTCGGCTATTTTCATGTACGATTTAATTTTGTAAGAAAATAGTTCTTCTCTCATTTTTTGTTTTCTACTAAATTTAGCATTTAAATAGGCAGCAATAATAACTGCAATAATAGAAAAAATTGGTACAGAGGCTTTTAGAATTTCAATAATTAAATTTAATTGCTTTTCATCCACGGTTTAGTTTTCATCTAATGTACGAATATTTTTATTTTGTACATACAGATTATGTTCAAATTTGATAATTATTTGTTATTCAAAAAATCAATTTCACCATGCACTTCTGATAATATCAAAAACATTTCAATATCTTCTAAATCGTCGTAGTCTTTATAAATTGTCTTTGCAAATTTTATAAAATAACTTACAAATCCCATAGCGATGTAACAATGAAATTTGTAACATTCTAAAGAGTTCTGTGAATATAAAGGATAAATATTTGCTTCTGTACGATTATTATTTTCTTCAAAATTAGAGATTAAATCAACTACATCGTCACTTCCTGAATGAGCAATCTCTGACAATTTAGAATATAAATCTTTAGTAACTCCATTAAATGTATTATTTACGTTCGGTGTTTTTTTGTGTAACTTAGATACTTCTTTTTTTTCAAGCTCTATTAATCTTGTAAAAGCTTCAAGTTGTTTTCGCACAAGTGTCGTTGACTCAATTATATCTCCAGATAAAATTAAATCATTAATAATAAAATGTGTTCTCAGGTACGAAGCACATAAACCAATTCTGTAGGAAATGTTGTCATCAATTTGAGAAGGAGGCGTATGAAAGTTATGAGAAATATTTAAAATAAGACCATCTAGCATAATTCTAAATTCCGGTAATTTTGAAATTTTAGATTCTTCTATTTTATATCTTTTTAACGATGCTTCCCTTGCTTTTAATGAATTACTACCAAATAGTTCAATTTCTTTAAAATATTTTTCAGTAATTGTTAACATTTTAGAATGTTTCTCGTCCATAAAATATCTACATTTAGCTAACAAGAAGTCTATCAAACTTATTTATAAAACTCTTAAAATACGCACAATTTTCATAAACTTTGTCGAAATCAACACCTTCCATAATATTGCCATTGTGTGACTCGGAGTATTTATTATGTAAACTAAATAAGTGTTCTTTAGGCTCTTCAATAGACATGGGATTTCCATTAAACTCAACATTACATTTATAATATTTGTTAAAAGAATTTATATCAGATAAAATTAATGCCTCTATTTCCCAAATATTTAAAAAGAATATGGTTTTTTTTACTTGGGTACATCCTTTGAAACTGTTATAATAATATTGCCTTTGAAGTCTTTTTTTTCTATATTCAGGTGTTAATAGACCATCTAAATCTCTTATGAAAATAACAATATCTGGTCTCTGTGTAATACATTCGATACGAAGTTCTGTTTTAGTCTTTTGATTCTCTAAAGATGA
Organism: Chryseobacterium arachidis; assembly: GCF_900129245.1. Lineage (GTDB taxonomy): Bacteria > Bacteroidota > Bacteroidia > Flavobacteriales > Weeksellaceae > Chryseobacterium > Chryseobacterium arachidis. The sequence goes on along the minus strand of NZ_FQUT01000004.1, from coordinate 441,181 downwards.
ACCTGTAATTTTATTTTTTAATAACTCAACGAAGTTAAGATCCTTATATTTTTTAGACAGCAAATTCTTTATAGAAAGTGTATCTGCTGGAGCTTCACCAACTAAACCTATTTTCATATTAATCTTCTAAATCTGAGTTTAACCAAAAATCACTTAAATTGAGATCACTCATGTACATTTTAGCTTTCTCAATTTTTTCTTTAGACAATCTTTTTAGTTGTGTTTGCCCATCAGATTTTTCTGCGATTAATATTGAATCTAACTCATTAATTTCCAAAATATCCAAAGATAAAGGAGAATGTGTAGTTATTACTATTTGATTAGAACGACTTTTTTCTTTTAAAAATTTCATTAATCTAAATAGTTGATAGGGATGAATTCCCAATTCAGGTTCTTCAATGAAAATTACATTCAGATTGTTAATGACAGAGTCATTAATTAATTTGTCCATAAAATTGTTTCTATCTAAAATGAAAATTTCAGATATTATGTAGAAAATTCTTTTAGTACCATCTGAAAGGTCCTCGAAAGAAAACCATTTTTTATCGACCATAAATTCTAAAAAAAAGTTTCTTAAACTAATTTTTTCATTTTCTAGATCAATATCAATAGAAAAACTTTCATTAAATCTGAAGTCTTCAATTGGAGAATATTCTTTCAATAAGTTTTTTAAATCAGTTAAATATTCAAGACTATCTAAAACATTTTTTTTGTAGTCTCTTTTCTTTTCTGAAACAAATTTTTGAATAGATTTTTCACTTCTAAATTTTTTATTAAAAAAGTCTGGATCTAAAATGTTATCTGTTAAAGTTGCTGACAGCAATGTTTTAAAGAAAACACTCTGATTACTGGTATTATATAAATTAAGAAATTCATCTGAAATAAAGGAATCCCACAATTCAATATTAAGAGGAGAATCAACAATAGAGTAATTATTAGGTAAACCGTGTTTTATAAGTGTTGATTTTATTTCAATTCCATCATATAGCAATTGTTTTTTAAAATACTCACCACATTGATTTTCTTCTTCACTTGAAAAATCACCTGTAATATTATTTTTGGAATCCTTAATATATAATTGTGCTAAAAAATTTGGTTGAAATCTTCTAATTTTAAATCTCTCAGATTTGTCGTCAATATATTCAATATCATTTTGTAATACTGTTTTCTTATTAAATGAAAAAGAATAGTCAATTTGATTATAATTCAAAGAGAAATTTGCACTAAAATTATTAGAATGAGTGAAACTAAAATTTAGGCAGTTATGGAAAAAATTTAAAAAATTTGTTTTACCCACTGCATTCTTTCCTATAATTATATTCAAACCTGGTTTTAGTGTAGTAGATAAATTTTCTATCGATTTATAACCTGCTAAATTTGTGTTAGATATGAATAATTTTTCAGCTTTGTTCATTAAATAAATTTGAAGCTAATTTACAAAATGTTTGATAAAGTTCGAAGTGTTAAAAAACGAATGTGATGTGTAAACTAAAATTTATTGCGGTAATTTTAGTTTTAAATAAATGATTGTAACTAAAATATTCTTGTTTAAAAAATGATCTTTTTATAATAAGATTGTATTACTGAGTTAATAAATTTAATTTATAAAGTATGCGTTAATCTATCTCTTATCTCATTTTATTATCAATTTTCCGCTAATAAAATAGTAAAAAGACGTTCTCCAATAATGTTCTAATCCTCATTGCAAAGAAATTGGAAAGTAAAAACATAATTATGAGAATCATTGTTTTCTATTAAGTGTAATTTATTATGAAGGAAGTGTTATAATAGCTGTTCTGTTAATCTGCTTTATGGAAGGTATACGTAATTATTCCCCTTTCGATTCTCTTTTAACCTTTTCCCATTCGTTTTTTAGCATAGATTGAATATTAATTACTAATTCATCAATTACTTTTTCTGCATCTTCTATATCTGACTTCGATTTGTATTCACTTTTGTAAAAATTAATAAAGAAACGAATCAAATTTAACGTTCCAGAATCTTCAGTTGGATTAAAACGTAATTGTAAAATATATAATTTTTTTGCAATGGTTTCATAATCAACTTGCTCCTTAAATTTTAATGAATTCTTTGTCATAGAATCAAAATAATGCAATTGATATTTATAACTAGCATCTGCAATATAATTCTCATCTGGATTTTGCGATTCTATTTGGTCAATTTCATTTTTGTAAAATATCAAAGTTTCTGAAATAACAGATATTAATTCAGAAATTTCAGTTCTGATTACAGATAGCCATTTAATACGTTCTGATGTTATTGTATCAATATACTTGGCTTTTCTAGAATTTTGCCTAGTGTAATAAATATTTATGCAAGTTGCAACGAAAGTTAGAAGAACTCCTGATGGTAATATATATGTATTAAAAAAATCTTTCACATTAAAAAATATTAGGTTTAATCTTAAAAACTATTATCAAATGTATAAAATTTTCAAATCGATATGAATTGTTATTTTTTTTATCTCTACAAAATCACAAATATGAAAGCATTAAAAAATTTACAGGATTATGGCAACATTTCTTGCTCTAAGGACTTTAGATTGGATTTATGCAACTAAAAATAAATTAAAAGAAACAAAAACAAGTTCTCCAACAATGTTCGGAGCGTTACTACAAAGCAATTGGTAAATAAAAGAAAATCCTAACTTAAAGGTTAGGATTTTTTATTTTTTTAGGTGTGGCTTTTAATATATTATTTTCTTTCATGTAAAATTCAAAATCAAATTTTAAAGAGAAAAGAATTTGAGGTTCAATTCCAGCAGCTAATGAGATTCTTATTAATGTTGAAAGCTTGGGGACATTCTCTTTATTAATCAATCGATAAACCTGTTTTCTATCTACATTAGCTGCTGCTGCTAAGTCGGATATGTCAATATTCTTTTCCTCAATCACATTTTTTATATAATCAGAGATTGCAATAAAGTATTTATCTTCAATATATTTCATTAAATAAAAGTGACATATTTGTCAAATTTATCATTGACAAATATGTCACAGTTTGTAAAATTTTATTATATTTGTAAAATAAGTTACTGTAATGTAACTTTGCGATACTTCAAAGAATTATAGAAGCTATTGCTTAGAATCTCGCTTAGAAAACTGGTAATTTACGGAACGAGAGGATAAGTATTAAGCTCACGACCTAGGCGTGGGCTCTCTTATCTGTTCCAAGGCATACCAGTGCCCCTAAGCTGATAATGTAGAGTCCCATGCCGTTTTATTTCCCATGCCGTTCGCTCTTTCTACATAAAAAATCTAAGCCCGCTTCCTAAAAATAGTATCAGACTACACGATACAATAGGAATGTACAACCTATTGCGGCTTTTTAAAGCTTACTCGGGACACAATTTTCATTCATATTAATTAAGACTTTTGGTGCCTTTTGGTTTCTGGCTATACATTTCTATATAGTTTGAGTATACTGAAAGGTACTTTGAAAGTCAGATAAACAGAGATATTATAAATAAAGAGAAGAAATGAAATAAAGATCATCCTTTGAATAAAGAAGCCCTTTCCTTACAGTTTGGAGACATGAGGAAAGAGCCGAAGTTTATCAAGGAGTTTAATTAAAAACCCATACAAAACTATGAAAAAATCCTATTATAACATAGGAAGCATGAGTCTTGTCTTTATGCTAACCATTGTTTGTGGTTCGGCTAGGGCTCAGACCAAGACGATTAGCGGTAAGGTTACCGCAGAGAATTTACCTTTATCGGGTGTTATTGTTTCACAGCAGGGTAGTGATCAGAGTTCGGTTACTAATGAAAGTGGTGTTTACCATCTTAGTATTTCAGGGGATAATCCTTCGATTGTTTTTAGGCATTCTGATTATGCGGAGCAAGTTGTTGCTGTTGATAAACGGAGTGTAGTAGATATTGTCTTTAGTCAAAAAGTGAAAGGCATTGAGGAAGTTGTTCTTAATGCTGGTTATTATAAGGTTAAGGAGAGGGAGAGAACGGGAAGTATTGCTAAGGTTTCTGCTAAGGAGATTGAGAACCAGCCTGTAACGAATGTTCTTGCGGCTGCGCAAGGTAGAATGGCAGGTGTTTCGATTACTCAGAATTCAGGAACTGCGGGAGGTGGATTTGATATTCAGATCAGGGGCAGGAATTCATTGCGTACTCGATCTAATTCTGAGATTGATGGTAATCAGCCTTTGTATATTGTGGATGGTGTGCCTGTAGGGGGTGGCGTGAATTCAAGATATGGAGGAACGGTGCTGGCTTTGGCGAATGTGAATCCCCTGAACAGTATTAATCCGAATGATATTGAGAGTTTTGAGATTCTGAAGGATGCGGATGCTACGGCTATTTATGGTTCCCGTGGTGCGAATGGGGTAGTATTGGTAACAACCAAGAAAGCCAAGAAAGGGAATCTCAGGCTGACATTGAATTCTTCGTATGGTTTGAGCCATGCGGTATCGGGATTGGAGATGATGAATACGGAGCAATACATTGCGATGCGTAAACAGGCTTTTGCCAATGATAATATCTCTGTTTATCCTGCCAATGCGTATGATGTGAACGGTGCTTGGGATCAGAATCGTTTTACGGATTGGAGAAAGGAATTGATTGGCAGCTATGCGACGTTCTCAAATTCACAGCTTTCTTTGAGTGGAGGTAGTGATACTACTTCTTTCTTGGTGAGCTTGGGGCATAATGAACAGACTACGGTGTTTGGTGAGGATTTTAAGTACAGAACGAATACAGTTTCCGCTAATATAGCGCATCGTTCTCAGGACAGGAAGTTTAGCCTGAATATGTCAAACCTTTTTTCTGCTTTGGACAATAATGTGCTGACTTCGGATATCACCAATACTTCGTATTTGCTTCCTCCGAATGCACCGTCATTGTATGATTCTTCTGGGAATCTGAATTGGGAGAATAATACGTTCAATAATCCTTTGGCTACTTACCGGAATACCTATACCAATGACCAGCTTCAATTCCTGAATAATATTACCACGGAATATGAGGTGCTCAAGAATCTGAAGCTGAGGCTGAATGGAGGACTGACTTATCAGACGTTTGAGGAGTGGTCGCTGCGTCCGCATACAGCAAACAATCCGTCATCGGGGATGACTTCGGCTCAGTCTGCGGCTTCTAAAAGTAATCAGAATCGTTTTTCGGTAGTAGTTGAACCGCAGATTAATTATTCTTTTAAGACAGGGAAGCATTCGGTTGATGTTCTTGTTGGCGGAACGTATCAGCGGGACACGAATACGAATTCCGCGATTCAGGGGTTCGGTTTTGAGAGCAATGTGTTTATCAATAATATTGGTGCTGCTCAGACGAAGGTGGTGTCTGATGATGTGAAAACGGAATACCGCTATGCTGCTTTGTTCGGTAGGGTTAATTATCAGTATGACGGAAAGTATATTGTGAACTTTACAGGGCGTAGGGATGGAAGCAGCAGGTTTGGACCTAACAATAAGTTTGCGACATTTGGTGCTGTAGGGGCTGCATGGCTGTTTTCGAAAGAGGACTTTTTGAAGGAGAGTTCGTGGTTGAGTTTCGGAAAGCTTCGAGGGAGTTATGGTTCGTCGGGTAGTGACAATATTGGGGAGAACCAATTCCTCAACACGTATGTGACCTCAACATTGATTTACAATAGTGTGGTGGGACTGATTTCGTCGAGGTTGTATAATCCTGATTTCAGCTGGGAGAAGACGTTGAAGTTTGAAACTGCGCTGGAACTTGGGCTATTTAGAAATAGGTTGAATGTGACGACTGCGTTTTATGATAACAGGTCTTCCAGTCAGCTGCTGGGTTATCAGCTGTCGGCAGTGACTGGGTTTACTTCTGTGTTGGCGAACCTTGGGGCAACGGTTCAGAACAAGGGTTGGGAATTTGAATTGAAAGGGGATTTGGTGAGGGGGTCTGCTGATTCTTTTTCGTGGGATGCTGGATTCAATATCAGCTTTCCGAGAAATAAACTATTGTCTTTTCCTGGGCTTGAAGGTTCTTCCTATGCCAATACGTATGTTGTTGGACAGCCTGTCAATATTATAAAGCTGTATCAGCTTAATGGTATTAATCCTTCTACGGGGCAGTATGCGTTTACGGATTTCAATGGTGACGGTAAGATTGCTTCGCCTGATGACCGTCAGGTGATTAGGAATCTGGGACAGCAATTTTATGGGGGTCTGACGAATGATTTTAAGTATGGGAACTGGAATCTGTCTGTTTTGTTGCAGTTTGTGAAGCAGGAAAGCAGGAACTACAATAGTTTAATGGCTTCGCCGGGGCTGATGAATAATCTTCCTGTAGAAGCGCTGGATTTCTGGTCGCCTCAGAACCCCAATGGTTTTTATATGCCGTATCATGTGGCACCGACTGCTTCACATCAGCTGTTTCAGGTAAGTGATGCGACGGTGTCTGATGCTTCTTTTATCCGTCTTAAGAATGTTCAGCTGGCATACCGTCTTCCTCTGCAGGGGAAAGTGTTCCGGGAGGTGAAGCTTTATTTCCAGGGACAGAACTTGTATACGTGGACGAAATACTTCGGGGTGGATCCTGAGTTTAGTTCAGTGGGTTTTCTGCCGCCTTTAAGAACATATTCATTTGGGGCAACATTGTCCCTGTAATCTTAAAATCCTATTAAACTTTAAAAAAGAAATTCAATGAAATTATTGATTTATATATTGACCATGGCAGGAGCGTTGTGCCTGATGACAACCTGTGTTTCCTGTGAGAAGATGATTGAGACTGACCTTCCCCAGAATCAGATCGATACGGAGAATGTATTTAATGATGTGCAGACTGCTAATGCAGCATTGTCTGCGCTGTATGCAGGGCTTTGGGACGATTCTCCGGTATCTGGGGATCAGTCGGGAAGGCTTTTGGGAATGTATACCGATGATTTGACGTATCATACAACGGCTACCAACAATGGTTTTCCCGAGATTTATAACAATACGCTGATTGACTCCAGTATTCCTGTAAACTCATTCTGGACGGCTGCATATCAGAAGATTTATTACGCAAACAGTATTTTGGAAGGGGTTGAGAGTTCCACCGGAATTGCGGATAAGGACAAGGTAAGGATCAAGGCTGAAGCTTTAACCATTCGTTCTTTGCTGTTCTTTTATCTGCAGCAGGTCTTTGGGGATATTCCGTATCCGGTGACAACAAATTATTCAATCAATCAGACGATTTCCAAGACGCCTTCTGATGAAGTGATGGATCGTCTGGAAATGGACTTGTCGGAGGCTGTTTTAGCGCTGAATGATACCTACAGAAATGCGGAGCGTATTTTTGTAAATAAGAAGACGGCTGAGCTTTTATTGGCAAAGGTTTTTATGCACCGTAAAAAGTATGGGCATGCGGAACTGTTGCTGAAGAATATTCTCCAGAGTCCTTTGTATACTTTTCAGAATGATATTACCAAGGTATTCCAGAAATCGGGCACCCATATTCTTTGGCAGTTGAAGCCGAAAAACTCGGGAGATGCCACGAAGGAAGCTTCGATTTATTATTTTGTGAATGCGGCACCTACTGCTTTTTCGCTGACGCCTTCTTTGGTTGGAAGTTTTCCTGCGGGTGACTTGCGTAAACAGAATTGGATGGCTGCTGTAATCGTGGGTGGGAATACTTGGTACAGGGCTGAAAAATATAAGCTTCGTTCAGCGAATACTCTGGAGTATTCTGTGGTGTTCAGATTGGAGGAGGTATATCTTCTTCTTGCTGAATCATTGACACAGCAGAACAACATTGCGGATGCTGTTCCTTTTGTGAATAAGATAAGGCAGCGTGCTGGGCTTCCGGTTTTGAATGCCGGAATTACCAAGGATGTACTGTTGACTGAAATCCTGAATGAAAACAGGAGGGAGTTCTTTACTGAGATGGGACACCGTTTTCTGGATTTGAAGAGGAATGAGCAATTAAACCAGCTTGCTTCTGCAAAGCCTAACTGGAAAGAGTTTCATAAGCTGTGGCCGATTCCTCAAAAGGAACTGCTGCTGAATTCGAAGCTGAATCCTCAAAATACGGGATACTGATGATAGGGAAGTGTACACGGATTCTGCTTAGTGGAGTTTTGTTGTTTTGGACTTTGTATCTGGTCAATGCGCAGGATATGACGGATGAAGGGTTGAAAAAATGGGTCTCGCAGTTTTCGTCTTTACATCTCTTAACCACAAACGATGATGCATCCTACGCTACAGTGACCAAATCTTACATGGGAAATGTTGATACGGTGCTTGTGTTTTCGCATAAGCGCAAAAATCCTATTGATACTCTTGTAGGATATACGATTTCAAGATCATTTGTGACGAATAATCATTTGTTTGCTGTTGGTGTTAATCAAGCAAGACTTGTCAATGTCAGCACGGGACAGAAATTGGATTATAATTCTGTACGAAATGCAGGTGTGATCAAAGGCAAAGGACAGTATTATATTGTAGACCGTAAAAAAATGTTGACTGTATATGATTTGGAAGGAGATGTTTTGTATCGTGCTGATGGTGTTGATAAGGTGGTGGGAGATGAGCATAAAATGGTATTGGTGAAGGGTTCATCAGATGGAATATCTTTGATTGTGGTCTGGGATGGACAAAAGGGAGATATTATATATTCCACCGGTCTGAGCATTGACAAAATTGAGTTGCTGCCTTCGGGTAGGTATTTGAGTATAAGAGAAACGGAGGTAAAATCAGATACAAGATCTATGAAGATTCTTGATTGTTTGACGAGGAAGGTGATTGCTCCTTTGGAAATTCAGAATATTCCTGAGAGAGTGGTTAAGGTAACAGAGGTTGAAAATGGTAAATCTTTTTTAATCACTGCGGAAATTCAAATTCCAGTTTCGGATACTCCGATGGTTAAACTTTGGTATGGAACGGATAAAGAACTTCGGTTTACCAAGAATGGAAAGACTAAGTATCGATTTTGGTTTTTGACGGATGGTTTTGAAAAGGTTGAAGAACTTCCTACAGACAGGTTTGAAGTATTTACGCCACTAAATAACAGCCGTTATTTATGGGCATTTAGTAATAGGGAGGAATTTGACTATGTACACGCTAATCCCAGGTACAATATGTTTCTGTATGATACTGAGTTGAAAACCTATACCTTGATCTATCCGCAGGTCGCCGAAATCTTCGGTTCTGCGGATGGAAGGTATGCAGTGTCGCTGGACGGAAAGGAAAAGATCTGGAAATTGTTTGATCTTCAGGATCAGAAGATGATTGATATCGAAGGCACTGATCTTCGAAATCCTGTTTTTAGTTTGGATGGACGAAAACTGTTTTTTAGCGGCGAGACTGATCTTTATTGTTTTGATCTGAAGACTGGTGTTTTAAAGTCTTTGGATATTTCAAAAGATTCTGAAGTGGTAGTGATAGATAAGAAAGTCATCATGGGTTTTACCCATTTGGAAACCAAGTTTAATACGTTTACGGTAGACACCGCAAAACCTGTACGACTGCAGCTTTATAATTCGGTGAAAAGTGTTACGTCGGTTTTGGAGTGGAAGAGGAATAAAGCAATGGTTCTTGTTCCTGAAACAGATAGAAGAATTAGAAAAATTATTTTTGGTGGGAATGGTAAAAATAAATGGGGTTTTAGCATAGAGGAAAATTTTAATCTTCCCGACGGTTTATATTATATTGCGGGTTCTGGTAAAAAGAAGAAATTGCTTTATCAAACCAATCCTCAGGACACCGCTGCTTCAAAGCTGAAGGTGGAAGTGGTGCATTATCGTAATTCTTTGGGTGTGCTGTTGAAAGGTATTTTGACATATCCTGTAAATTATGACTCAGGCAGGAAGTATCCTATGGTTGTACGGGTTTATCAGAGGCAGTCGTCAGCGTCATCTCACTACATATCCGCCGATGTTGGGCAGGATGGATTCAGCAAAAGACTATTGATTGAAAAGGGGTATTTTGTGTTTCAGCCTGATATTGTATTTGACCATCGGGGAACAGGTGTTTCATCTTTGGATTGTGTCAATAAAGCATTGGGTGCCTTGGAGGCTCACTCGTCAATTGACTTTTCAAAGGTAGGTTTGATGGGGCATTCGATGGGAGGATACGAAACGAATTTTATAGCAACGCAATCGAAAAGATTTGCAGCGTACATTTCGGGCTCCTCCGTAGCAAATACCGTACAGGCATATTTTTCATACAACAGGCTGTTTGAGGTTCCTGATTATGCAAGATATGAATACGGTCAGTTTGATATGAATGTTCCGTATTCGGAAAACCGGGAACTATATGATCAGAATAATCCGGTCAATTATGTTCAGAATGTGAATGCTCCAGTGCTTTTATGGGCTGGCAGCAAAGATACAAATGTGGTTCCCGAGCAGACTGAAGCTTTTTATGTAGGATTGTTAAGAAACAGAAAATCTGTCATTGCTTTACATTACAGGGATCAATCTCATAGCTTAGGTTTTATGACGCCTGAGACTTTTGATTTGAATCGGAGGGTGATGGAGTGGTGGGACTTTTTTTTGAAGGGTAAAAAAGATGTGGAGTGGATTAGAAAAGAAATGATTAGCTATTAAATTTCAATGATAAAAAGAACGTTTTAAGACGTTCTTTTTTGTTATAACGTATGACTTGCGTAATCTAAAAGGGATAATAAGTAACTTAAAAAATCGACATGAAGTATACTTCCCATGTTAGACAAAATTGATAATTAATTGTTGTTAAATGGATCTTTAATAAAAAATCTCAAAAAATGACGATGCAAGTTTGAATTCTCCTAAATATAATTTTGTTGTTCAGTTTAGTAATTATCCTGTTAAAAGCATATATCTTTGCATTAATTAATAATCATGAAAAATTTATATTTTTTTTACTTCTGATAAATTTTACTTTTTATAATAGCCAAGCACCTTCTGTGCAGTGGAATAAATACATTGGAGGAAGCCAGCAGGAAGCTGTGAATGCCATGAAAATTACAAATGATGGAGGATATATTTTTGCAGGTTCAACCCAGTCTGTTTATATCGATAATATCTTTATGAATCATCAGGGGAGTACAACACGTCCCGATTATTGGATATTGAAAACGGATAGTAATGGTACGATACAATGGACCAAGAGTTTTGGTGGAACCAATGAAGATCGCGCATACGACGTGCAACAAACTCCTGATGGAGGATATATTCTTGTCGGTGTCTCATTATCAAATGATGGAGATGTTACTGATCATAAGGGTATTGCTGGTAGCGCAGATTGTTGGGTTATAAAATTAGACAGTTTAGGAAATTTGCAATGGAAAAAGAGTTTTGGTGGCACGTTTAGCGATTATGCAAATACAGTTATCCTTACTGCTGATGGTAATTATGTTATTGCAGGGAGCTCATATTCCAACAACGGTGATGTAAACGGACATCATGGTTCTCAATCAACAATAGATTCATGGATGATTAAGATCAATCCATTAGGGAATGTATTATGGAGTAAATCATTAGGAGGAACAAGTGATGATATGTTTAAAGATTTGAAACAGACACCCGATGGAGGATATATTTTAGCTGCAGATTCATGGTCAAATGATGGAGACATAGTAAATGGTCATCATGGTACAACTTATTTTTCTAACATGTGGATTGTGAAAACAGATGCAAATGGAGATATTCAATGGCAAAAAAGCTTGGGGGGAAGCAATGACGAAATATCTAATTCAGTAGAACTGACACCGGACGGTGGATTCATTTTTGCAGGAGAGGGTAATTCTGGAGATGGTGATGTGAGCTTTCATTTTGGACCCACAGCACCTTTTCCATCTCCTGATTATTGGGTGGTAAAAACAGATGGATTTGGAAATATTCAGTGGGAAAAAAGTTTTGGAGGGACTAATTCTGATATGGCGATGTCAGCAAAATCAACATCGGATGGAGGATATCTTATTGCTGGGCATACCGGCTCCACTGATGGTCAGATTGTAGAACGTTTTGGAGCAAATTTTAATTACGATTATTGGACACTTAAATTAAACGGAAGTGGGGATATAATCTGGCAGAAAACCTTAGGAGGACAGCACGATGATTATATTACAGATATTTATTCAATAAATAATGGATATGTTGCTGTCGGGCGTTCAAGCTCCAATAGCCAGAATACTTTTGATTTGTTACTTTATCAACTCGGTACGGAATCTTTAGGAGTAGACAATTTTACGGCTAAAAACGCTATTTCCCTTTATCCTAACCCAGTCAAAGATATTTTTTATTTTTCTGAGCAACTTATGGAAATAGAATTATATTCACTGGACGGCAAGTTAATAATAAAAATCCCATCTGCGAAATCAATTGATTTACCGTTCCTTTCACATGGTGAATATTTGTTAAAAGGTATAACGCAAAAACAGAAAAGTTTTGTAAAAAAGTTTTTGAAAAATTGAATATGTTGTATTTAAAAGAAAAATTAAAGCTTTAGAAAATTTTATTTTATAAATGATTTGGAATTGTTTTTATATTTAAAGTAGAAATCTTAAATTATATCCCTACATGAAAAGATTAATTATAACTACATTTGAGTAAACAATATACTATGAAAAAATTCAGTTTTAAAGACGCTATTGAAGATATAATTAATGAGATAAATTTAGCAAAATTAAAGGCAGAATCTATTCATAAATCATCTAATATAAGATCTTCCGGAGATGAAGTTGAAGATTTGATACGTTCAAAAGTAAGTCTATTTTTACCTGAAAGATATTTAGTAAAACAAGGACAAATTATTGATGATGAAGGAAATGTCAGTAATCAGTTTGATATAATTATTTTCGACAGGTTAAGCACTCCAAAATTTTTCGAAAGTAGAAATGGTACAGTATATTATCCGATAGAATCTGTTTTGGCAATAGGTGAAATTAAAAAAACCTTAACTCCTAAACATACAAAAGAATTTGCAAAAAGCATTTACCATTTCAAACATGTGATGAAGCGTAAATTAAAAGAAAATACTTTTCATGGGCTTTCTGCCATAAAAGCAGATATTAGAGATGTTTTAAACTTCGATATAAATCAGAAGTATAAAAACCCATTATATTCATTCGTATTTGCTATAGATGGCATTTTGGACAAAACTCAAATTGGCGAACCTATAGATATATTTACAAACGACATTATAATTCTAAATAATGGTTGCAGATTTCACGGAGCCATAATAGATGGTAAATTTAAACCTTTAGTATCAGATGATGCTGATAAAATCGAAAATATATTGAATTACAAAGGAATTCCATCAGAAAATTTATCGGTTTTTCTAGATGTTTTAATACGTCATTTAAACCGGTGCAAAGTTGAGCCTTTCTCTATTTCAAACTATATTTCTAAAGATATTTTGGTATATAATAAAGAGAAAGTAGAAGCAAAAGATATTTCTGGATTTAGAACATTAGATGAGATAAAAAAAATAATTCCATAATATGTTAATCAATTCTCTGATGATATCTTTTTTATAAAGTCTCACAAAATGATTAAATCTGATGAAAAAACTAATAATTCTTATCTTTATTTTGATTGCAAAAATTTCGTTTGCTCAAAATAGTTATCAATCACAACCGCCTGTTCAAAATATCTCTACTGATAATAATGTTGTGTTTAGACTTTTTTCAACACGTAATATGTATACATTTATTAAATTAGATACAAGGAACGGTCAGATGTGGCAAGTTCAGTGGGATACAAAAAGCAATCAATTTGAAACTCCTTTGTCCTTAGTATATCTTGTTTCTGAAGAAGAGGAAAAAAATGGTAGATTTTTCCTTTATCCAACTACTAACATCTATAATTTTATTCTAGTTGATCAAATTGATGGTAGAGTATGGCAAGTTCAGTGGTCTATGGAAGCAAAAGACAGGATGGTTATCCCAATAAAATAATTAAAAACCGACTTTAGAGTCTCACAAAACGATAAAAATAGAATGAAAAAATTTATATTTATTACAATAGCAATGCTGATTGCTTCTAAAATTCAGGCACAAAACGGTCAAACTGAGAAGCGAGCGATTGCTTTGAATAAAGAGATTTTCAAAATCATCAAGAAAAATTCACTTTTTACAGATTCTTTAAATTGGAAAAATATTGAAGCTGAAAATAAAGCACTTGTCTATAATGACGATAATGCTAATAATCAAAAAATAATTTATGATTTCTACACCAAAAAACTAAGAGAAGTTGGTGACAAGCATTCGTTTTTTATTTCTTCAAAACAAATTAGCGAAATTAGTAATGCCACTGCAGCCGAAATTCCACAAGGAGAATATTTGGGTAATGGTATTGGTTGGGTTAAAGTACCGCGTTTAATGACTTTTGATGAAAATAAAGACATTTTGTTTGCTAATACAATTCGCTCTATCATTGAAAAAATTGATACAGAAAATATAATTACTGGTTGGATTGTCGATTTGCGTCACAATGGTGGTGGTAATATGTGGCCAATGTTAGCAGGTTTAAATGCACTTATTGAAGACGGAACTGCAGGTTACTTTGTTCAAGGAAAATACAAAGCGCCTTGGTCAAATAATAATGGTGAAATTAACGGTAAACCAAAGTCTGTAACAACTTACAAAATAAAAAATAGTAGGGTGAAAATTGCAGTTTTAGTCGATGCAAACACTGGAAGCAGTGGAGAAATGACTGCGATTTCCTTTTTTGGATTACCTAATGTGAAATCCTTTGGGCAAAAATCAGCTGGATATACAACCGCTAATTATACTTTTAAACTGTCCAATGGTGGAGAGCTCTTATTAGCAAGGACATATGTATCGGATAGAACAGGCAAAAGCTACAAAGGAGAAATTACACCCGATGTCGTCGTATCTGACTTATCAAATACCAAAAACGACAATGTAGTTAAAACTGCTATTAAATGGCTTTCTGAATAGCGAATTATTTTGTTATCAAATAATTTTTTGCCTAAATAACCTGAGTTCGGGATAAGAAAACAATAGTAGTGATTTTTTTTAAGTTGTTAATAATGAGCAGTATATTGTTAAATCATTAGTGTTTTAGATTTTTATTCTATGAAATTTTATAAAAAAATGAATTTAATATTTCTATTCTCATCCATTTTCTATCCTGAAAAATAAGTGAATGGACTAAAAAACACGACAATTAAATATAAGCATTTGATTTATTGTTGATTATTTAAATTCCTTAACCCGAACTCAGGTTAAATAGATAAATAATCTATTAAACAATATTTTGAACATTTCAACAATCACGATTGGATAAAATGGCAAATATGTATACAGAAAATGCTGAGTTTAAAGATCCGACATTAGCACAAGGTATTGTAAGACAGACTAAACAGCAAATTATTGAAAAATATACCAGGCTAAGTAACATGTGTCCTGATGTAACAGACAAAGTCATAAAAACCTTTCCATCCGGAGATAATCATATTGATGTTGAATTTGTTTTGAGCGGCACAGCTGGATAATTCAAAATTTCAGTTGCTAATTTGTACGATTTCACGATTGAAAATCAATTTATACCAAAGTATTTCACATATTTGAAAATTTTGAAGGAGAATGAGATCTCAAAAAACGATTAAAATAAATTAAAACTATTTATATAAAATGAAATTTGTAAAAATTACTTTTTTTGTTGGGATTCTATTTCTCCTGGCTATGTCTTATACATCACTGCCTTCAACCATAGTTAGGAATGATTTTAAAAAGTACTATGATAAATATGGAGTAGATGGATCGTTTGTAATGTATGATCAAAAGAATGATCGATATACGATATATAACCAAGATCAAAGATATAAACCATTTACACCGACGTCAACATTTAAAATATGCAACTCGTTAGTTTCTTTGGAGACAGGAGTTGTAAAAGATGAAAATGTTATTTTTAAATGGGATGGACAAGAAAGGGCAATGAAAGCATGGAATCAGGCTACAGATATGAGAAATGCTTTTAGGAATTCTACAGTGTGGTACTATCAGGAATTAGCGAGAAGAATAGGTGAAGATAGAATGAAAAAGTGGCTAACTAAAGCTAACTATGGTAACGCTGATATTACAGGACCAATCGACGCTTTCTGGTTATCTGGAAATCTTCGGATCACGCCTGATCAACAAATTAATTTTCTACGGAGGCTTCATGATAATAAACTTCCCTTCTCACAGCGTTCTATGGACATTGTAAAAGATATTATGATTGTAAATGATACGTTGGGTACAGTTACTAGAGCAAAGCCTGGTGCCGGCAAACAGGGAAAGCAGTATGTTGGATGGTATGTAGGTTATGTTACTATAAAAGATAATGTATATTATTTTTCAAACTGCATTCAGTCTATGGAAAAAAGAGAGGATTTTGGAAAAGCTAGGTTTGAAATTCTAAATGATATTCTCGCTGACTTGAAAGTTTATTAAAACAAATAAACTATAATTAAGTCTCAAAAAACGATTGTCATGATCATCTGAAAAAATAATGTATGTAATGAGTTTATTTTCCCTCGGCTGCGTTTAGCTGAATGAACTCACAAGGAGACTTTGAAACTTCCCTAATTTTTGGATCTTGCTTGATGACTTTCTCCAAAAAATCACGATTTTCGTCACCCCAAATATTCATCGCATTAATAACGGGCATCAACGACCATCCAATATCAGTAAGAGAATATTCCACTTTAGGAGGTAGTTGCGGATAGGTCTTCTTTTCTATTATTCCATGCTCTTCAAGTTCTTTCAATTGTACATTTAAAACCCGACGGGTAGCATCAGGCAGTATTCTCAAAATTTCACTGGGACGCTTTATATTCATAGAAATCGCATTAAGTAATGCAGGTTTCCATTTTCCGCTGAGTATTTCTCTGGTCAAGTGCAAACCACAATCTATCGTAAGGGGAATCTTTCTTTCGTACATTAGTCTGATATTTGTACAAAGTTATGACATATTTACCGATTTGTTCATAGGGATAAATTTATCCCTACGATCTTAATTTCTCCTATATTGTTCCGGATCTGTGATTGACCGACCTTTACCTCGTTAAAATTTAAAATAAATAACGGATGAAAAATATACAGCCAAATCTTTTGGAGGAATATCAATTAGGAGATTTGAAATTAAAAAATAGAGTGGTAATGGCATCATTAACTCGTGGTAGAGCTACTAATCCAGACCTAGTTCCCACGTCGATGATGGCAGAATATTATGCGCAACGGGCTTCTGCCGGTCTAATTTTATCAGAAGGCACCTGGGTAAATTCACAATCCATTGGTTTTATAAATGTTCCTGGAATTTACACCGAAAAGCAAATAGAAGGATGGAAAATTATAACCAAAGCTGTTCACGACAAAGGTGGTTTAATTTTTTTGCAATTGGGGCATATTGGTGCTGGAGCGCATCCCGATCTTCAAAATGGTGAACTTCCGATAGCGCCATCTGCAATCAATATACAATCACAATCTTTTACTCCGGAAGGTTTTAAATATACTGTAACGCCACGGGAAATGACTGTTACTGATATTCAAAAAACCATACAGGATTATAGACAAGCAGCTCAAAACGGAAAGAATGCAGGTTTTGACGGTATCGAGATACATGCAATAGCGGGTATGCTAATTCCACAGTTTCTTAGCATAGCAACCAATAAGCGTACTGATGAATATGGTGGTAATATTGAAAACCGTGCTCGTATTATTTTTGAAATTTTAGATGCTGTTAAAGAAGTCTGGGACAGTACTCGTATAGCTATTAAATTTAGCCCTGTTATGTTAAGTAATGTTGGCATTGTTCAACCTGATGAAGAAACTATTTCAATATTCCAGTATATCTTAAATAAATTGAATGGCTATGATTTGGCGTATGTACATATAGTAGGACCATCCGAAGACTTAATAGGAACTCCGGTTGAACAATTACAGGAGAGCTATTTTAAACATTTCCGTCATCATTACAGTGGCAGATTAATGGCTAACTTAGGTTTTTCAAAACAGACTGCCGATACAATTCTAAAAGAAGGTAATGCGGATTTAGTCTCTTTCGGTGAGCCTTTTATTGCAAATCCTGATTTGGTTGAACGTTTTAAACATAATTTACCTTTATCAGAAAGTGATAGAAATACATTTTACTCGGGAGACGAAAATGGATACATCAGCTATCCAAAAACAGTGTATCTTAAGTCTTAAGTACATATTCAAAACATAATCCGATATAGGATAAAAGAGATTCCTTCTAATGAAGGAGCCTCTTTTTTTTACGTGTTTAAGGTTGAAAATGGACTCTTGACAACAGGATTCAAAGATATTACAATTTGGTTTTTGTAATTTTGAGAAATGGACCTTGAAAAATGATTAAATAATTCCTCCAGTTTATTTAATTGCTGAATGTTTAATGTATCATATAAATTTGTTAAACAGAGATATTAATTCTCCAAAAATTCTGCAAAATGATAAATAGTTACTATTCGTGTCGATTAAATTGCTGAATATTTGATGTGTTTTGCAAACTTGTGCAACAGCAAAAAATCTTAAAAAACGATGCTTTGTCGCACTATTTAAGATAGAAAGATGTCTAAAAGGAGAACTTTTCTTTTTTAATAATAAATTAAAAATTTACAAAAATATAAATCCATCTCACTTCGCAGTTGTGAGAAACTTATTTTTTTATTTCATTTACATAGGAAATTAATTCATAAAATTTAATTTTATTATCAGGGATTATCTATATTCGTAAGACAAAATGCATAACCTGAAAACTAACAATTTAAACACAATTTCAATCGTGAAAAAAATTCCAGTATTTTTTTCTTTTTGGACTCGCGTTTATAGGCTGGCAGAATGTTATCTGGGCGGAAAAGATGGATTATTACCATAAAATAATCTTATCTGCAAAGCCTTGAAATGATAAAACAAATCCTATGTCCAGACTCAGCACTCAGATTTTACTGGATATAATTAATTAATGTCTAATCTGTAGAAAACATTAAAAATCCTTTAATGTCGGCTTATCATTAATAATCATCTAAAATTAAAACCTTTTTATGGATACTAAATTTTTAAAAATCTTCTTTGTATTGTTGATTTTATCAGTACTACAAAGTTGTCCGAATATCGGGGAGGAAGTTTGTGACGGTAAAGATGCTTCCGCAACTATTCCCGATCTCATTACAATAAGTCCGTTAAAACAGATATACAATCAAGGAGAAGAAATTATTTATCAGTTAACAATTCCTTCTCAAAACAATTATTTCGGAGATCCGGTCGACCTTTATCAGAAAACAGGAACATCCAATGGCTGGTATATTGCAAGCGCTACTCAGCTTTTTGACGGCAATAACATTACTTATATAAAGGGAAGCAAGAAAAATGGAGCAGAAAACTGGTACAATGTCACCTATAATTCTGCTAATGGTTACTATGAGCTTGAAATAAAAGTACAACTAAACAAAGCAGGAAATTATTCATTATTTGCAGATGATAGGATTGATTTTTTAGGATCAGACAAATGTAATAGGAACTTTATTTACACCAATATCAAAGGTAAAAATGCAGATAATAAAATAGAATTTAAAGTACAATAAGTCGCGATTCATTGGAAAAAAATGGCATTTACTAACGAATCCGCCTCACATCATAGTTAAGGTAAGTACTCGTTAGTTATTATTTTGGGAACATAAGAATTCTGGTACATTAAAGAAGGAGAAAAACTTACTATTGATTTTGAATGTTTCAAGAATTAGTTTACGAAGCCTTATTTAGTACAAATGAAGAGGGTAATATAGAATTCAAGCTTGATTTCTAATACTCAGTAAGACAAGCGAAAATAACATTTGATAACATTGGTTATTATCAGAGGTTAAATAATCCAATAATTTCTTCTACTAATAAACGGACTTGTAATGGACGTTTTTTATCATCTACTTCCAAACGGTTGTAAAAGCCACTCTTAACAATAACTAAATTTTTGCTTGGAACCATTATAATGAACTGTCCTAAAAAACCATAAAAGAATCTGTATTTTGTTGTGCTGTCTTCATCAGCCCAAATGTTGAAACAAAAGGCATTATTCTCTCTTGTAGGAGTCTGAAGCTTTTTGCAGTATTCCCTGCTAAGAATTTGTTTACCATTCCAGTTGCCATCCTGCATAATTAGTTGTCCAATTTTTGCAAAATCCCTAGGAATTGCATGTAAACAACAGAATGCTTTTTCAAGTCCCTGCTCATCAACACTCCATTTTGCAGGAAACTCCATTTGTAGAGGTTTCCAAAGTTTTTCTGATAGATAATCTGCAAGACTTTTACCAATTGCTTTTTTTAAAGCAATACCAAGTAATTGCGCTGATACACTCTGATATTCGTAGCTTTCACCGGGCATTTGTTTCATTTTTACTCCCAATGTCTGTTCTTCAAGATTATTGACAAAATACTGTTTAGAATTTTCTGCAAAAGGATGATGATATTCTTCTTCCCAGTCCAGTCCAGCTTGCATAGTCATCAGATGACGAAACGTCAAGAATCTGCCGTAGTTACTTTTTTTATATTCAGGTAAGAAATCTGAAACCAGCTGATTTTCAGATTCGAGATATCCGTCATCAATTGCAAATCCTACTAAGATGGATAGTATTGCTTTTGCCATTGAAAAGGAGTTCGTTAAAGAATAAGGATTTTTATCTTTCCAATATTGTTCATGGACAAGCTTACTGTTGTGAATTATGAGAAGTGAGGAAGCTCTTGTTTTTTTTAGTTCTTGTATAATATTTTCGGTAAGAGGCAGCTTATTATAACGTAAACTTTTTTTCCACTGCTTTGGATTCGCATTTTTAACAATATGTGAAGGGAATTTTTCCACGTCATCCGTAGATGGTGTTAATGGTCCTTTTTTTAAGTTGATAACAAGGGCTTTGAAAAGGTATCCGTATCCTGACAGACAGATTAAACCTATAACGGCTGAAATACTTCCTAAGAAAACGGTTGCCTTTTTTTTCATAGAATTACTGCGTTGCTTAAACTAATGTAATTACAATTACTCAAAGGGTGTGCCGCTAAAAATAATAAAATCAATTATAATCCCCAGTTCTACATGAATATAATGCTTAATACGATCAAGTTATTGTTAAATGAGAAGTGAACGCTCAGAAATAAATCAGAAATTAAGCTGTATTTTTTGTATTATATAATGATGCAGTGATTTCTATGCATGCTGTTTAAGCTCCAACTATGAGAGGGGTTTTTGATATTTTACAGACTTTATCTCATTTAAAACCAAATCAATTCCCGAATCAGCAAAATGATTTATTAAGATCTTCGAGAAATAGATATTCTGGTAGGTCTAAAATTCACTATATCTTTTGCCATAGTTTTATGCATTGTTGTAACTATTTCATCTTATATTCGCTCATATAATCTCGTTTTATTACACATCTATTTTATTTTTTAATCACTAATTAATGTATAACAGCGTAATAATATTAGAATCCTAATAAGACTGCATAAACAAATAATTTACTGTGGAAAAAAGGAATTGTTGTCGCAAAAACAATTAGATTGTAAATTGCTGAATGTTTGATATGTTTTTATAGCAATTTCTGATTATTTATTTAAATATAATGATATGCATCTAAATAATTCTCGATAAATGATCGTGCTATAGCCATATCATTTCACAGGCTCATTTTCAGTCTTTAAAGCGTACCAAAATATGACAATTAAACCTTATACTATGTTGAAATATCATTATAGGATTTTTTGAATAAGGGTAGCCAATTTCTAATTTTGTGGAATCTTGAATTTAAATATATGAAAAGAAAAAAAATACAAAGACACTATTATTTTAGATTAATTTTAGTTTCTCTTCTCATAAGCTTTTTAGCCTCAGTATTGGGATTAACGCTTAAGTTGATCACTGAACATTTTCAAAAAATATTATTCCTTTTTGCGGAAAAAAAGAGTTTAGCTCTTTTTATTATTTTTCCGACAATAGGAATCACAATGATCTATTTTTTACGAAAATATCTTTTTCTTAATAGAAAAAATAAAGGCATTACGGAAATTTATAAAACTGTTGATCAAAGAAAAGATCATTTACCACTGTTTAAAATTCCTTCACACTATTTTAATGGATTTCTGACCGTTATTTTTGGAGGTTCTACAGGAATTGAGGTTTCTACTGTTGTTGCATCGGCAACTATTGGAAATGCAGTTTATCAGAAGAAGTTTTCTGCACATAGATATAAACTTGAACTTATTTGTGCGGGGGTTGTAGCAGGTGTGGCTATCCTATTTGGATCTCCTATTGCAGGCTGGCTTTTTGCCATGGAAGTAATTGCTAGAAAATTTAATAGAACACTTTTTATAAGTTGTACTGTTTCTGCAGTTTTCTCGGCAATGTTTATTTATTTTGTGAAAAATGAGCCACTAATCGATTTTGCAATTACGGGATGGAAATGGGTGGCAGTTCCTTTTTTTGTTGTATTAAGTTTATTGTCAGGTTTATTATCAGTTTATTTTACATTGTTGGTCATTAAAATTAAAGATTTATTTTCTGCAATCTCTAATAACTTTATTAGAGTGAACCTAGGAGCCATAATCGTTGGAGCTCTAATATTTTGTTTTCCCTTTTTGTATGGAGATAGTTATCATTCGCTTTCGGAAATTTTGAGCCATCCTCAAAGCTATTCATTTATATTTTTACTTTTACTTATTTTTTTTAAACCGCTCGCTTCGTCTTTAACTTTGGGCGCAGGAGGTGACGGAGGTGTTTTTGCTCCCAGCATCGTAGCAGGAGCTTTCCTTGGATTTGCATTTGCCTTATTTTGTAATACATATTTTGGAACATCTCTAATCTATGTCAATTTTGTGTTGGTTGGAGCAGCTGCTACTTTATCAGCATCGATATCTGCTCCTTTTACAGCTCTTTTTTTAGTGTGTAACTTGGCTCCTAATGGATATGTGTTGTTTTTCCCCATATTATTAGGATGTTGGATTTCAAAGAATTTCGCCATGAAAATTATTCCTTATAACGTTTATACTTACAATCCAAAAGCTAAGTTAGATACCTGATTTGAATTGTTAAGATGAATCAAAGTAGAAAATATTTTTTGTTAAATAAATTCTGCATTGGAAAATAATGGACTAATGTATTTTTAAAACTCTTTCTTGTTGGTTCTTCCTTACTGTTTTTCCTGTTGTGGAAAAATATGTACCTAATGGATCATTTCGAAAATCATTCCTTGTTTTAAGGAACCTTTCATAATCAGTTTTGATTGTAAAAGAAGGTTAGCCCATAAGGATAAATGGTGTTGCTAAGACCAATAACTGTAGAGGACCAGAGCATACTTTATAATTTTAATCATCATTTTTTATTTTGTGTTGCAAATAAAAGAAGGACGCCAAGTTGACATCCTTCAATTTTTAGTTAGGGCTGTATTTCATAGAGAAGTTCGCCACACATTGTTTCAGAGCCAACTGCTCTCAACTGAACAGAGGGATCGGCGCTCCACGTGCATACATTTGCTGTGGCAACAGTACTGCAGTCTTTATCTGCATTGATACATTCAAACTGGCCTTCACCGTGGTTTACTAAACGGTAACCAGCTTCGATGGCTTGGTTGCTTTCTTTAACCATCTTGGTTGCAAAAGCAGACCCTGTGCCCACTAATACCAGGACTACAGGAAAAATGAACTTTTTCATAATAAAAAGGATTTGTATTGATGCCTACTCTTGGTAAAGGTTTTCGGCTTCCCCTTATTTTAAATGCTTGAGCAGCGGTTCGGTTAATTGGTATTGGATAAGTTTTTTTCCGGCGATGGCATATAAAAACTGATCAGTTACAATGATATCGCTAACAGCAGTATCACCCCTGTTTTCTAGGTATAGGCTTCCTATATATAGTTTTGAGTCAGTCTTATAGACATCGACCACTTTTGAATTTTTCCATCTTTTGCTGGATTCATATTTTCCTTTTAAATAAGATTGATTGAATAGGAGACCCCGGTGAACGGTAGAAAAACCATTAACATTGAGAGGTGGCGTTTTCATCTTGAATTTACCGCCATTAAGTTCGACGAGCTTAATCTGTGCGATGCTGACCGTATCTATTGTAGTTAACCGTCGTTTTATTTTAAAAGTTGAGTCAGCAACAATAAATTCATTTCTGTAACGGTACGTGTAAATGATGTCTCCATTTTTTCTGTCAACATTAAGCACGCCGTCACTATCAAAGACACCGTCCGTTTGCTTACGAAGAAAGTCAGGCCATAACTCCACTTTGTTCTGTGAGCCAGTATGAAGTGAAGCTATGAGTAAATTCTTACTTTTACTGCTCTGTGTTCTCAATACATATGAATTGTAGTTATTGATGATGTCAAGTTGTGAGAAGTAGGCATCATCCTGGCTGATGGTTTGTGGTTTTGAACTGCTTAACAATCCTCTCTTAACTACTGGAACGGTCCCGTCATAAACGTAATAATATTTGCCTACAACCTTTGTTTCTATCTTTCGATAGGGAAATTCTTTTATATCCAATTCGATAGTAATTATCTCTTTAATAACAAGTGTTGAATCGATAACCAAGATTTGCTGCGGTAATTTGATGTTTCCTAAGTAAATATGTTTGTCATCAGAGCCCGATATATAATAGTATGAATTATCTAGATTTGATATTTTCTTTTCAATGATCGGATGCATTAAATATCTCCTGGTGAAGTTATTATCCTCTTTAATAATTCCTTCCGAGCGTACGTACAGTATATATACGATGAAGCAACACAAGAAATTAGACAAAAATAACAAAGCCGTAATGCTAAATTTTGAACGCCCGGCATTTATATCAGTAAAAAATACTGAAACTATACCGATAATTACACAAGACAAATTAAAAATCAAATGCTCAGCCCAGCCCATTTTTTCCAAGATTCCGCCACAAGAACATGGTACAAAGTCACTGTAGTTCAAGATGAGAAAAATGTAGATGGTAAAAGCTGACATCAGGGATGTAGATGCATATAGTCCTGGGAGATTAGTTTTTGGAAATATAAGCAGTAGGACAATAAAGAGCTCCAGTATGATAACTGCATAAGAAAGAAATCCTGCATAAGCACTCAAGAGGGGAGATTGCCCAATCTGAACCTGGAAATTTTCAAAGTCTATTGCCTTGCTGATCGCAGCATAGCAAAAGAGGAGAATAAAAAAATAACTTACAACTTTCGGAATATATAGAATCAGTTTTTTCATGGCTTTATGCTTTGGATTTTTTGATGATGAATTTTTCAGCATTCCAGGATGAGAACCCATTTTATTTTTTTTCCACAGTAGTCCGGCATTTTACAGCCTTTCATTACAGGATAAGTGGTTTTGAAATTCCCCATACTCTGCCATATACCACCTCTTGGACATGGTTGGCCGGTTGTACAAAATATGGAGGTATGAGGAATCATGTTTTTAATTTATTTATTGTTAGTTTAGATTATCCATTGTTATGGTTTTGTTTTCCAGTCGTGAGTGTCTTTTATAGGGACGTCAGGGTCTGGATATAGCTCATCACCGCTTGAAAACGCAGAGTCAGACTCTTTGGCGTGAATTTTATAAGTCGTTTGTCGGCTAATATTATCATTTACATCTTCCTGAATATCTAAAGTTCTTGTACAGCTTGTTACAACAGCTGTAAAAAGCATCGTAATTAAAATTGGGATAAATTTTGTCATTTTTTCTACTGTTTTGTTAGTTTATCCCGGCCGGATTTGAAAGAATTCTTAAGCCAAAAGTAAAAGGTACAAAGGCGTGAAAAAAGCCTACTGTGGCTGTTTTTTAAAATTAAGACGTCGCAATTTTAAAATTAGGACAGGATTGGATCGTGAAAATCGAGTTCAGCAATACGTATATGCGTATTTTGTAGATATTGCGGCGATGTTAGAGCGAAATGGCCTTTATTCTAGCGCATTTTGATTAATTTTGACAACACCCAGATCAAAATATTACGAATGACAAAATCCAAGATGCTTTCACTGTTGTTATTGATGTATCACATCATTTGCATTTCACAGGTTAAAAGTTCTAAATCCTATCAGGAGTTTAGAAAGCATTATGAAAGTAAAGAGTTGAATGATGATACTGCTTGGCCGGATATCTATGCTTTTATAAAGATGGGTAAGGAGAAAAAGGATTATAGAGCATTGGCATTAGGATATCGGGATGCTGTTGCTTATTCTTCAAATATCAACGCAAAACTGAAATTTGCCGACAGTACTATTCAAGCTGCCTTAAAGACAAAAAATAATGATTTAATCAGTGATGCTTATACCGGAAAAGGGATTCTGTATTCTTTCAACTTAAAAAAATATCAACCGGCTTTAGACGAATTTTTACGAGCCTACAGTTATTCTCTCATTAGTAAAGATGACTATCTAAAACATAAAGTAAATTACCATTTGGGAAATGTAAAAAGTTATCTGGGGTACTATGATGAGGCGGTCGGACATTTTAACAGTTCTGTCAGTTATTTTGAGTCAGGTACCAAACACTCCGTAAATCCTAACACCCAATATAATTTTAAAAAAGGATATTACAATCTCCTCCATCAGATGATTATATGTTACGGTAATCTGAATGAAGCTGAAAAATCAGATAGTCTCATTGAACTGGGGATTAATTTAACAAGGCAGCAAGATGATTTTCAACTGGAGCATTCGTACTTTCTTAAATGTAAAGGAATACTCTATTTTAATAACAATAAGCCTAATGATGCAATATACTATCTTGATAAAGCATTACCTCAAATTCTTAAAAAGAATGATGCAATATGGGTAAGTGTAATCTACTACTATTTGGGAAATATTTTCATCAATAATGATGAAAAGAAAAAGGGAATCTCTTATTTTACCAAAGTGGATTCTATTTTTAATCAACATCGATTTATATTTCCTGAAATCAGAAACAACTATACTTTTTTAGTTGATTATTATAAACAGGAAAATAATGCTGCACAAGAATTATACTATACCAAACAGCTGCTATGTGTAGATAATATACTCGTGAAAGATTTCAAATATCTGTCCAAGAAAATGTTTCGTGAATATGACGGTCGGAAGCTGGAAGACGAAAAAGAAAGCTTGAAAAGTTCCAGACTAATCATTTTTATTATTGGGTTTATAATAGTGAGTATTACAGTAACAGCTCTCATTTATCGTCACTGCCAAGAACAAAATTTAAAGAAAAAATATAACGAATTACAGGAAAGGCTCATTGTTTACAAAAATAAAGTAAAGACCAGCGAAAAAATCCATGAAGATATTGCGCAACCGAAAAAACAGGTTGTCAGTGACGATAAAGCTTATGAATTAGGAAAAAAACTTGCTGTTTTTGAAGAGAAAAATCAATTTCTTCAAAAAGGGCTTATCTGTACTAAACTTGCGGAACAATTAAAAACCAATTCTCACTATCTATCCACCTATATAAATGAGACGAAGGGAGTTAACTTTAATAAATATTTGGCTGAGCTGCGAATTAATTATATCACCCAACTTTTGAATTCTGACAGGAAATATCTTAATTACACAATAAAGGCCTTGGCGGCAGAATGCGGAATTGCTTCTCGTCAGAACTTTTCTGACCTATTTTTTGAAATAAACGGAATGAGACCCGCAGATTTTATTAAAATGAGACTCAAAGAGTTAAATAACAAGTAGTTTATTTTGTAATTGCCTGAAAGTTTGTAAATTTCTTAAAAAGGACATGGTAAACAAACTTTTCAGAACAATCACAAAGATGTACGATCATCTAGAAAGAGACTTAAAAATAATAGCAGATGCACATGATGACCCAATAAGAGTAGCAGAAGAATCTCTTTCTACAATTGATCAGTCTATTAGAGAACTAAAGAGCCTGATTATTCCGGTAATTTTCAATGAAGTAGCAGAAGAGGTTTATTTCTTTAAGCAGCTGAAACCACTTTTTATTTCGAAGTATATCTATTTCATGAAAGTGCTGAGTATTGTTTCATCTGTACCTCATTCAAACGAAAAAACACTTAAAAAGTATTATGAAAATGAATGGGAAAAACTTAAAGAATATCATCGTGATAACGCTGAT
The DNA here is from genome assembly GCF_900129245.1 of Chryseobacterium arachidis. GTDB lineage: Bacteria > Bacteroidota > Bacteroidia > Flavobacteriales > Weeksellaceae > Chryseobacterium > Chryseobacterium arachidis. The sequence continues at coordinate 413,163 of NZ_FQUT01000004.1, read as the reverse complement.
TTTTACAACTATTATCGCAGAAAGGCAACCTATATGGATCATAAGTATTTTGTGAGGAATTCATTTGATCTTAAAATGAAACTTTCTTTTAATCTTTACGATCTTGATGAAAATTTTACAACATCCCACTGTGATAAGGTTGCTCATATTTTAGCTAATGACCTCCTGGAAAAATTCCTTAAAAAAGAATCTGAAAAAGATTACAATTTATTGGCTAAAAATGAAAGCTCGGCGACCAGCCTTAAATGGTCTGCCTCAAAAGTGGCATTTATTGAACTTGCTTACGCCCTGCACCAAAGTAATTGCTTCAACGGAGGAAACATCGAGTTTAGTGAAATCATTCGATTTTTTGAGAAAACTTTGAATTTTGATCTTGGAAACTATTACAAAACAATAACCGAAATCAGAGACAGAAAAAATGGCAGAACAAAATTTTTACATATGATATCTGCTAATCTTGATCAACATTTTAAGAATATTGATAACGAATTTATATGATTAATCTGATATAGAATAGATTTTATATAAAGGGTGCTTTGTATTGTTTTGATTTTCAGTTATTTTTAAACTTTCTTTCGGTAGTACCGAAGTACTACCGAGAGATTCTCTGTGCATTTTTCAAACTTTGTGAAAACAAAATACTACAAAATGCAAACAATTTCAATTTTGACTAAACAGGATCTTGATGACTTTAAGAATGACCTATTGGAAGAGATTAAAGAAATTTTTAACACACTTAAAATAAATCAAGATGAATTGCTAAAGTCTTCAGAAGTACAGACGCTCTTGAAAATTTCATCGGGTACTCTTCAGAATTACAGATTAAACGGAACCTTACCCTTTAAAAAAATTGGTGGAACCCTTTATTATAAATACGGTGATATTGAAAAACTTCTCGTTGGAAATAAGTAATACAAGTTTTTTTACGTATAACTTTTAAATCTAATCTTATGAATATTGACAGAATAGAATTTAATGCATGGATGGAAAGACTAATGGAGCGTTTTAATCTGCTAGATGATAAAGTAAAAGAAATGAAAATCCAGAATTTTGAAATTGACGGGGAACAGCTTCTCGACAATCAGGATGTTCTGCAAATGCTCAAGATAAGTTCAAGATCACTGCAACGTTACCGGACTTCAAAACGATTACCATATTATACAATCAGTGGAAAATTATATTATAAACTCTCTGATGTACATCAATTTATTAGGGATTCTTTCAATGGGAATGCTAAACAATGAGACGGATGATAGGTCAATCAAAGACAAAATTCGCCATTGATGACACTTCTTTAATTACCCTTCCTTCGGTCCCTTATCTTCATCATCATAAATAAGAGAATTGATGAACGATTCAGAAAAAGAAAAATTAGAACTGAAGGAACACATTGCGCAGCCAGGAAACATTTCCCGAGATAATGTGTCTGATACGCTTTTAGCGTTAGATAAAAAGACAAAAAAAGTAGGACTCGTTAACGGAATTGACGAGAATGGAAACCTGATCGTAGACCCTCAAAAGAAAAATTCTAATCAGTTTATCCGCATTGACAGAGGAGGAGATTTCTTCTCAAACTTTTTTTCCAATTTCATTAGTCAACTTAAAAATCCAACTGATTTTTCATTTTTTAAAATTTCAGAACTCGGTGCCATGCAAGCTGCAATGGAGCTGCAGGATTATGTCGATAAGGCATCACCCGAAGAACTGGAAACCCTAAAAGGTTATGAGATTAAGATTCAAAATAGTTTAACCCATAAAAATCGAAACAAAATGGCAACAAAGACACCCGAAACAGAAAATCAAAATTCACAGGAACATACGCAATATCGGTATCAACCCGAACAAATTGACTGGCAGATCATGGCAAAATTCGGATTGGATCAGGAAAAATTGACTAAGATGAACGTATTGGATCGTCTGCTTAGAGGATTTAAATCACATAAGCTTGTTCCTGTAACAATTAATTTAGGGAATGCCGTAAGTAGAATGGATGTGCGTTTATCATTGCAAACCAATGATAGCGGGCAGGTACTGATTAATCTTCACGGCATTCGAAAAGAACCTGACTTTAAAATGAAGTTTTTAGGTCATGAATTTTCAGAGCAAGATAAAGAAAATATTAGAAGTACAGGAAATATGGGAAGAGTGGTTGATTTGGTCAATCCTAAAACAAATGAAATCGTCCCGTCAATTATTAGCAAAGACCGCCTTACCAATGAGCTAATTGCATTAAATACCAGTTATATGAAAATCCCCGATGAAATAAAGGGTGTTACTCTTAATGCTGATCAAAAGCAAACTTTGAGTGAGGGTAAGCCTCTTTATCTTGAAGGAATGATCTCCAGTAAAGGTGAATCTTTTGACGCTACTGTACAATTTAATGCTGAAAAAAGATATGTGGAGTTTCTAATAAATCACAATACAAAACGAGATCAAAGCCAAAGCTTACAATATGAAAAGGGAGAGCCACAGAAAGTTTTTAGAGGACGAGAGTTGACCGATCAGCAACTTGAAAGTTTAAAAGAGGGAAAGTCAGTTTATCTAAGAGGATTGATAGACCAAAAAGGCAGTTCTTACAGCGGTTATATTACATTCAGTAAAGAAGATGGGGTGACAGACTTTTCTTTTACAAATCCTAATGTTGCTAAGCAAGCTAAGCCTGATGAAGCTCATAAAACACAAGTGGCAGTCAATTCAGAAGGAAAGATAAACGAAGCTACAAAAAATATAAATGAGCCCCTGCAATCTGCTCAAACAAATCCCAGAAACCAAAAACAGTCGGAGGAACAGCAAAAAAATAAACAGCCCACTAGATCTCGAATAAGAAAAATATAGTAGTACGTATTCAACATGATAAGAGCCAATGATTAATGAGATTTCATTGGTTTTTTTATTAAACCAAAAATAAAAATATGAAAGCAGTTATCGCAGAAAAGCCAAGTGTAGCAAGAGAAATTGCTGCGCTCTTAGGAGCAACGGACAAAAAAGAAGGTTTCTTCAGAGGAAACGGATATTGTGTAACCTGGGCATTGGGACATTTAATTAGCTTGGCCATGCCTGAAGATTATGGTATAGCAAATTATAAAGAAAATTCACTTCCGATAATCCCTCATTCGTTTAAATTAACAGTGAAGAAAATCAAAAAAGGGAAAAATTATGTAACCGATTCCGGAGCATTAAAACAACTGAAGATTATTGAGCAGGTAATCAATGATTGTGATAGCATAATTGTAGCAACCGATGCAGGACGGGAAGGAGAACTGATATTCAGATATATCTATGAATATTTGAATTGTAAAAAACCTTTTGAGAGATTATGGATCAGTTCTTTAACTGATAAAGCAATAAGACAAGGTTTTGAAAATCTGAAAAAGGGAAGTGATTTTGACGGACTTTATCATGCCGCTGTAGCAAGAAGTCGTGCAGACTGGCTGTTGGGAATAAATGCTTCACAGGCATTGTCTATCAAAGCTGAAAATGGAATTTATTCTTTAGGAAGGGTTCAAACCCCAACCTTGTGTTTACTATGCGAAAGATTTGTAGAGAATAAAAATTCTGTTAGTCAAAAATATTGGCAGATTCAATTGAGTCATCAGAAAGGTACCCTAATTTTTAAAAGTACATCACAATTTAAATTTGATGATCCCAAAAAAGCCCGGGATCTGATTAAAATAATTGAAAGAGGAGAAGGTAAGGCAAAAATTGAGTCTGTGGTTGTAAAACTTTTGAAAGAACAGGCTCCTCTTTTATTTGATTTAACAGGTTTGCAAAAAGAAGCCAACCAAAAGTTAAATCTTTCAGCATCTGAAACTTTAGATATTGCCCAAACTCTATACGAGAAAAAGTTTATCACCTATCCAAGAACAGGAAGTAAATATATTCCCGATGATTTGTGGCTTGAAATTCCTAACTTGGTAAGGTCTCTAAAAGAAAGAGATTCATGCAAACATGCAGTAGATCACGTTAAATGGGGACAATTCAATAAGAGAATTGTAAATAATCTTGGCGTAACAGATCATCATGGTTTATTGATTACTGAAAAAATACCTTCAGCATTATCCGCGAAAGAAAATGCTGTTTATGATTTGATTGCTTTTAGATTGCTTGAAGCAATTTCTGATGCTTGCATCAAGGAATTGACTGAAATATCTTTAGAAGTTCTTCACTATATTTTTATTTCAAATGGAAGTACAGTAGTTAACCCAGGATGGAGAATGATAAAAGGAAATTTCTCTGATACCGAAGATGTTGAACTTCAGGAATTACCAAAAGTCCTGAAAGGAGATGACCTGAAAGTAAAAGAACCGATCCTGTTGGAAAGGAAAACTCAACCTCCTTCCTTGTTTACAGAAGCCGGCTTGTTAGCAGCTATGGAACATGCAGGAAGTAAAATTGAACAGGACGAACAAAGGAAAATATTAAAGAATATTGGAATTGGAACTCCGGCTACAAGAGCGGCAACAATTGAAATTCTTTTTAAGAGAGGCTATATCCAAAAAGAAAAGAAATCCTTGATTCCAACGGATAAAGGTTTGTTGGTTTACGAACTTATTAAAGATAAAAAAATAGCTGATGTTGTAATGACTGCAGAATGGGAGTTAGAACTTCAAAAGATTGAAGCTAACGAAAAGAATTTTTCAGACTTTCAGAAACGAATAGAAGCCTATACTTCCCTTATTACAAAGGAATTACTGCAATCAGCTATTGTAAGAAGTGATTTGCCCAAGTTAATCTGTCCAAAATGTAAAAGTCAGCAGGTACGGATTCTTGATAAAATTGTAAGATGCAAAGATGAAAGCTGTAATTGGGCACAGTTTAGAATGATTTGTGGAAAAATATTGTCTGTCAGTGATATTCAATTACTGATAGAAACGGGAAAAAGTTCACTGATTAAAGGAATGAAAAGTAAGGCGGGCAAAAGTTTCGATGCATATTTGGTCTTAAATGATATTGCTGAATCTTCTTTTGAGTTCTAAAAACAAACCCTTACTTTTGGAAGTAAGGACAGTATTGGATAACTGACAATTATTTTAAACCCTAACCGTCAGATAAGGTCGTGGCTATTACATTTATAACAGTAACGAAACACTTTATGTTCAAGTATTTGAAAGAGCGGAAAATTTTAAATTTTTCCGCTCTTTTAATTTAGCTACGCTGGAAATTTTATTATTTAGTTTTTTTGTATCAGGTGCTGAAGGGCAGGGTCGTTTTCAATTCTTTCTAATTCCTCTTTGACAATAGATAAGACGTCAGTTTTGATTCTTTGGTAATTGGTATGGATATCTTCTTTCATGGTATTTTCTCCAAACTCATTGGCAAAGTCCATAATTTGTGGTATTTTCTGATATGCTTTTGCTTCAGATGCAACTTTTTCATTGTTAACAACAATTTCTGAACGAAATATTTTCTGTTCAATTCGTTCATCAAAATTATCTGATACAGCTCCCACAAACATTCCTTGGGTCAAAGTCGAAATTTTAGAAGCCGGAATCAGACTGTCTAACTGGGTGGAGATGGAAGTTGAAGTATCATTTCTGTTGATGCTTAAACTTTGACGTTTTTGAAGTACTTTCCCAAATCTTTCAGAAAGATTTTTAGCTGTTTCTCCCACAACCTGCCCACTAAAAATATTCCCTACGATGTTTTGAATGACCTTACTTTCTTTATCTCCATAATCGCGAATAAGCTGTGAGTAATCCTGAAATCCTAAACACACTGCTACTTTATTACTTCTGGCTGTAGCAATAAGGTTGTCGAGACCTCTAAAATAGATAGTGGGCAGCTCATCAATGATTACCGAACTTTTTAGCTGGCCTTTCTTATTGATAAGCTTTACGATTCTTGAATTATATAAACCCAATGCTGCTGAATAAATGTTTTGACGATCCGGATTGTTTCCTACACACAATATTTTGGGGTCTTTTGGATTATTAATATCCAATGTGAAGTCATCACCCGTCATTACCCAATACAATTGTGGTGAAATCATTCTCGATAAAGGAATTTTTGCAGAAGCAATCTGTCCTTGTAGCTGATCTTGTGCACCTCCCTGCCATGCATCCATAAAGGGTGAAAGATAGTTTTCTAAATCGGGATAGGTTGTTAAAATGGTGAATACATCAGCATACTTTTTATTCAATAATTCAATAGCATGAGGGAATGTACAATATTTCCCGTTATCATAGATTTTTAAAAACCAAATAATAGCAGCCAATAGTATGATTGGGCTTTCTACAAAAAAATCACCTTGTTTTTGGATCCAGCTTCTGTTGAGATTGAGCATAATGGTATAAGCTGCCTCATAAGCGTCCGAGATATCCGTCATGAAATCAGGATTCAAAGGGTTACAACGATGACTTTTGCTGGGATCATCAAAGTTGATCACGTAGAATTTAGGTTTGACCGTATACTTGTCAGAATGCTTGAGTAAGTGATTATATGCTATAGTCGAGAGATCATCGAACTTGAAGTCATAGATGTACATTGAAAATCCTTTCTCAATATGCTGTTTAATATAATTATTGATGATAGCGTAAGATTTACCCGAACCAGGTGTACCTAAAACAATAGTAGCCCGGAATGGATTTACTACATTGATCCATCCATCATTCCACTGACCTTTATAATAAAACTTGGTAGGAAGATTAACGGAATATTCGTTCTGCATTAGTTTTGTTTCTTGTTGAAAACTTTCGTTCTCATTATTAAAAACATCTTCCACCAGATTGGTTTTTAAAAGACGACTTATCCAAACACCGGACATCATTAAACTGATATAGCCGCAGGAGGCAGTTAGGATATAGTAAAAAGTAGAATATTTAAAAAAAGGGTCTAATAGTAATCCATTAAGAAAAAATAATGGAGCTCCGATTGCTAATGCAGTATAAATCTTTTTCCAGGTGATTTTTTCATTCTTAACACCTTTAGTCCCCCAGCAACTTAAGGAAAGGAGGATTATAGAAAATAATTTAGTGTAAAAAGGATGTGAAAATAAACCTGTAGTCTTTTGAAAATTAGATAGTATTTTATTAATAATCTCTAAAACCCACCCTTGCTCAAGAAAAAAAGTATAACAAAACCAGTAAAAATGCGTTAACAACAGTATAATACTCACTGCCCTCATGAATCCCATAATCTTGGCTAAGCCTTTTAAATCATCTTCTCCCTGCATAACTCTGTGTTTTAAATTGATATGCTCAAAAGTAATAGGGTAGGGTATTGATTCTTTTTACTGTCGTTCTATGGCTTCTATTTGCTTTTCCTCTTTTAATATAGTTTTAACAGACTCTATTTAACTGGAATATTCTTTCTAGACGCTTAGACTTAATTTTATAAGAAGAGTTAAGATTAAAATGATAGTAAGTTTAGAATGAAGAGATTTTACTAAGTATTTAAGCTCTTGAAGATGCGATTTGCTATCTGTAGATCTTGATGCATTAAGAAGCTAATTGTTGATTTTGAAAGACAGTTATATATCCTCTAAATCTCACTAATAAATTACAAATATTGAGAATAAAACTATCAAGTCGAAATTATGAGGAAAGGAATATCTGAAAAAAAAGATGGGTACCAATCTACAAACAATAAATATATTCCCGCAAAGGAGTCGGAGAGAAGATGGTAAAATTGTTGGAATCCATATAACGATAATAAATCGAGCATATGATTGTAAGGAATGATTACCATTGCGATTGTTTTAGCAGTATGCCCGATTTCTGACTTCGATTTAATAATCAACATTTGTTAACATACATCAATTTTTAATAGATTTTATAATATGATATCCGCAAAAAATACTACAGATAGTAACGTTTCTTTTGTAATTAATATTTCTGCTTTAAGAAATTATAAAAATAAATTTTTCCATGAAATGTATTTCTGTGCTTTTAATTGTTAAATATTATAAATTATATGAAAATTAGGTATCATATCAGCCAGAAAAGAGGAGATCAAGTCATAATAAAAAATTATTTTTTAAATGATAAAAAAGGAGTGCTGAAATTTAGTACTCCATTGCTTTTGCATACATCTTTGGCTTGTAAATGTTTCTTTTTTTGATTATTAATTATAAAGGTTAAAGATTATTTACTGTAAATTTTATTAGTTATTTACTTTGATTGGTAAATACTAAGAATATGTAAAGATTAATCATTTCAGCCAAAAATTAATTGTTTTTAAAATGATCTTTAGAATCTTCGCTTTAATAAGTTTACTGTCATTTGCCGGACCAAAATCTGCAAATTCAGTTACAGGAAAAGAAAAACCAACAATTATATTGGTTCATGGAGCGGATCATCATGGAGTAAAGTCATCCCAATTTTACAAAAACAGAGTTACAATAAGCTATACATCTTGTTATATTTTCAAAAAGAGTTCTGATACAATCTGTTTTTTATAATTAGATTAGGGATGAGAGTTGAGCAAGTTCATTCAAATCTTCTACAAAAGTGTTCGAAAAATCTACCGCTGCGGTCACTAATTGAATGAAAAGAGAATTTGTAAATTACTGAAAATTAAATAATTGCATTTTCTCTTTTTTGTTTTATGTCCCAAGGTGCCCAAATTTTAGAAATATTCTTTTTTTAATCTGCTTAAACTTGATTAAATTAATCTGAATACTAAGACATATAAAAATTATATCTGTCATAACAAATATAGAATAATTTTTAAGATTTGAAATAATATCCCGAACTCTCAAAATAATCATATATAATATTTCCTGCCGTAGCTTCCCAATCAATAATAATAAAACTCGGAAGATTAAAAGATATACAATGCCTATATAAAAATTTTGAGGTGACGACATAGGTAGACATTTTTTCAAATCATTGATTTTGGAACATCTGACGAAACCAGAGGTAATGATTATCACACCTTTTCACAATAAAAAACCTTAACGCAAGATGGTTAAGGTTATTAAATTCTTTTTGCAGTTTTGAGCTAATTATAATATTTCTTCTTCAACCATAAACTTATTCTTACAAGTAATATTAAAACAGGAACTTCAACTACTGGTCCGATTACTCCTACAAATGCCTGTTGAGAGTGGATTCCAAACACTGCAATCGCCACTGCAATTGCTAATTCAAAATTATTTCCTGTAGCGGTAAAAGCTATTGAAGCATTTTTATCATAGGGAACACCTAGCGATTTGTTGATAAAGAAACTCACAAAGAACATTAGCAAGAAGTACAAAATTAAAGGTACAGCTACTTTTATAACGTCAAATGGTAATTCTAAAATTTTGTCTCCTTTGATACTGAACATCAGTACAATCGTAAATAGCAGCGCATATAAAGTCAGTGGAGATATTATAGGAACAAACTTTCTATTGTACCATTCTAAACCTTTTGATTTAACTAAAAAATAACGGCTTAAAAAACCTGCTGTAAAAGGAATTCCTAAATATATCAAAACACTTTCGGTAACGTCTCTCATCGATACAGTTACATTAAAATTAGCCAAACCTAATTTTGCAGGTAAAACATTGATAAAGAGCCAAACCATAAAACTGTAACTTAATACCTGAAATATACTGTTCAGAGCTACTAATAATGCTCCATACTCACGATTACCTTTTGCTAAATCATTCCATACAAGTACCATTGCAATACATCTCGCTAATCCAATAAGAATTAACCCAATCATATAGTTAGGTTCATTTCTCAAGAAAATAATTGCTAACAAGAACATTAAAACTGGACCGATAATCCAATTCAGTAACAAAGAAACTCCAATTGCTTTTTTATCTTGAAAAACTTTAGGCAACAATGAATAATCAACCTTTGCTAACGGCGGGTACATCATAATGATTAAACCGACTGCCAATGGAATATTAGTAGTTCCTACTGATAAGGAATTGGTTATATTAGAAATGTTAGGAAAGAAATATCCTAAGCCAATTCCTAAAAACATTGCTAAGAATATCCAAAGAGTGAGAAATCTATCAAGAAATTTTAATTTTGTTTGCATTTCATTTTAATTTATTCCAACGACTTTACTTCTTCTTTCCATAATCACATTATCTTTCCATACTCCTCCAAGTTTGCCTATCTTTTCTCGATAACCTATGATTCTGAATCCAACTATTTTATGTAATGCTATGGTTGCTTCGTTTTCGGCAAACATTCCTGACTGCAAAGTCCAAATACCATTAGCTTCACTTTCCTTAATAACATTTTCCAATAACATTTTTCCCACTCCCTTTCCTCTATGTTTTTCAGCAATATAGATACTTACTTCTGCTACGCCTTCATATACACAACGGCTACTAACTTTTGATAAAGCAACCCATCCTAACACATCATGATTATCAACAGCTACAAATCTACTGTGTAATAGTTTGCTTTCATTCCAAGTTTCCCATGTTGGTACTGAGGTTTCAAATGTTGCAATACCTGTTTCAATGCCTTGTTTGTAAATATTGGCAATATCTTGATAGTGATGTTTCTTGATTGAAATTATTTCCATTTTATTTTTTTATTTGTGAAAAGACGTAGAACATTTCAGCACCAATCTGCAAACTTCTTTCATTGTAAACCTTTGTTTGTTCAGATGTATTATCTGACATTTTAGGGTCTTCAAAAGTTATTGGAATCCGTTTATCTGCGCCTGCAATAAAAGGACAGCCGCCGTCCGCCTGAGAGCAGGTCATAATTGCAACAAACCCGTTAGTAGGATTAAATGAACTATCATATCTTTTGGAAAAACCAATAATAGGGTGTCTATCTTCATCATACTTAATGGCATATACAGGATTATCTGTACCAGAAATTTTACTGATAAAAAGTCCCTGTTCTTGCAAAGTCTCTGCAACCTTGGGAAACATTGCAGTTTCTTCTGTCCCCCCTGAATAACAGGTGATATTCGGAATATCATAATAAGCGCTCGCAACCTGCGCCCAAACTTGCGATAAATGACTTCTCCTTGAATTATGAGTACAAATAAAGTTAATGGTTATTTCTTTTTGCTCTTCCAATCTTTTTTGGATAAAATCAACCAATGGTGCTAAAGTAGCCTTCCTTTCTTCACTGATTTCCTGATTTTTCAGTAATTCTATTGTTTTTAATAGTTTTGGATACATAGTATTATTTGAATTTAGCAGCACCCTGAATTTGGAGTGCAACAAGAAGTTTGATTATTAGAAAGTTCAGATAAGTTTACTTTTTGTTTTTCCGTTGGAATTCCGCAAGCATCCTGAGCTAAACACGCTGTTGTTTTATTTTTAAGAACAAAGTTTTTCCCGTTAAATTCTAAATCAAATTTTCCTATGGTAGTATTTTGATATTCAACTTCAATTTCGTCATTCTCAATACCAAGTTTTTCTTCTGATAACTTAATAATGTTTAAAAGTTTTGCGGGCTTTAAACGATGTTCAAAATCATCAGCATTCCATAATTGAAAGTTTACTACTTTTTCATTTCTAATAGTTCCACCACAATCAATAAAATGTTTTGTTACAGTTCCTACTTCTGTTACATGGAAGTGTTCGGGAACAAAAGTTCCATTTTCTAATTGAAATTCAACATTATCTAATGTTGGTAAGATTTCTTTAATTTCAGATAGTTTCATAAATTTTATTTATTGGTTAAATGCAATATTGCGATAAATATGCTTGAAAAAATGCTTTAACAGCATTTCTGATTTGTAGTCTTTAAGATTATATTTGAAAAGTAATCTTTTAGCACTCCAAAAGTATTTTCATCAATACAGTAGCAAATAGCTGTTCCTTCAATGTTTCCTTTAATAAGACCCGCATTCTTCAATTCTTTTAAATGTTGAGAAACGGTTGCTTGCGCTAACGGTAATTCATTAACAATATCACCACAGATACAAGTATTTACTTTCAACAGATACTCAATAATTGCAATTCTTGCAGGATGTCCTAAAGCTTTCGCTATTATAGCAATTTTATTTTGTTCATCTGTAAAATGGTCAGTTTTGGTTGCTCCCATAATTTCAAATAATTATTATATCGCAATATTACGATTAATTATTTAAATACAAAACTTTTTAATCAACAACTGCAAAATTTATATATTTGTGTTTAGAGTTTTAACGAAAAAAACAAAGCGTTAGCTATTTATTCTTATTACTGAAAACTGTTAATTTAAAGATGTACGAGATAGTAGACCTCATGCCCATGCTATGGCGTTGGCTTAGTTTATTTGTGTATCTAGTATACCACTCATTAACAGTAAGCTTGAATCCTACGCTTTCTATTTAATTAAACCTTAAACTTTGGGGGCTGGGTGAATAAAATATTCATCTATGAAAAAGATGTTTATTTCCGTATGTCTGCTAATCGGAATTTTTTGTTTTTCTCAAACTACAACCAAAAAGTACAATTCATTTTATAACCGATATGATATTTGGATTCTAACGGAAATATGATTGGCTATGAAAGGTGCAATAGTTTCTCTAAACACTACACAATATCATGATCCGAAGCAACTAAGTATTTCATGTTTAGGAAACCCAATGATAGCAAACCAAAACAGATACGACAATAATGTTCAGCAAGTTTAAAACACCGTAAATTCAATATTAATCAAAGTAATAATTTAGATGTTGGTGACGAAAAAAGACAACTCATCCACGACACTTTTCAAAAAAGCTGTATTAATGAAGTAAATCGAACTAAAAATAATGATGTTGTTAAATTAAAATATCTAATTGTTTATTAAGTTTTAAAAATAATAGCTTTAATGAGTTCTCTAACATATATTGTTTTTTAGAATAACACTTTGTCTTTCTTTTAAATCTTGCCAAATAATGTCTGATTCTGGAATTGTAACCTTCAACGGTGAAGGTTTCTGTTTTTGATTCGCAATGCTTTTCTTCAGGAATTAATTCTGAATAGCTTTTCCAGTAATCACTGCAAAAGCCATTAATATCATCATATTTCAAACGGTTCCAGAGTCTCCTGAATGTTGCCGTGCTTCTTTTTCCACAAACAAAATCGACGAAGCGTTTTCCAAATCTATCAACATCAATCCACGTCAAGCAGTAGTTTTTTTATTCTGGATATAACTATGTATCTCATCCAGCTCAACGATTTCTATGGGATCCCCAGATTTAATAGTTATCTGAACGGTCTGAGAATTCAGCATTTTACAGAACAGTTGTACAAAGAGCCGGTATTCAGGGAATATAAAATCACTTATCTTGCGGAATACTGCGGTTTTGCTTCCAGAGAGGTGTTTGCCAATGCATTTAAAAAGGAAACAGGAGTTACCCCTTCATACTTTATCAATCAGTTAAGAAATAGTGAACAAAATAAAGGAAACTAAAAGATGTAAATTTTTTATTATAATCAAAATAAAATCAATCCCTGTCAGCTCCAATGAGATTACGGACTGCCGGTATTTCTGCTGTATAGGGCCTGATAAGGATTTCTGCAATCTGAAAACCGGGTGTAGGATTAACTATTAAATTGAAATATTCGTAGACTTTATGATGATAATACTTTAGTCAATGATTAAAAAGGCTTTGGTCATGTCACAGAATGTTATTAAATTTGATTTTAATGATATTTGTCAGGCTAATTAATTTTAAATGACAATATTATATCACAAATCTTCAAATTGGCAATCATGAAAAAACGAGTCTTTATCACTATTTTATCTCTGGGAGCAATCGCTTTAGGAACCGACCTGTTTCTGGCACAAAATTCGGGACAGGCCAGTTCAACAGTAAATATTATTTTAGGGGATGTTATTTCAATGGATGCAGGATCTGTTGCTTCGGGAGGTGCTGTAGATTTTAATTATGGGAATACATCAGATTATAATTCTTCAAAAAACGTGACAGTCCCCAATAGTTTAGTCATTATTTCTTCCAAAAATTTTGATGTAAAAGTAAAATCTGAGGGCGCGCACTTTGTAAGTGGTACCAACGCAATTCCGGTTGATATATTACAGGTAAAAGCGATACCGGGCGGAAGTTTAACAGGAACCCTGAATCAAGTCACTTTATCTACAACCGATCAAGTCCTGGTAGGTAATGCAAGTTCAGGTGCCAAACAATCTTTAAATATTGCCTATTCTATTTCGGCAGAAAAAGCATCAAACATACTTCTTGGAAAACCTAAGGGAACCTACATGCAGACAGTAACTTATACTGCCACTGCATTGTAGGTAAACAAAGCAATTTTATATAAGCCCTCAACATTTAAAAAGTGTTGAGGGTTTTTTATTTAAACCCAATGAATGATCCGTGTAGTTATTTTACTACATGAACTTCCATATTCCACTACAAAGAAACTTTTTTCACCGCTGTAGATTTGTAATGTCAAAAGAGGACAATTAAACAAGAATAAAAATTAAAAATAATATTATCATGACAAAACAAATAGTAATCGCAGCCTTAACTTTCGGAGCCATCATATTAGGAACTAGCAATGTTCAGGCTCAGAATACTACTGCAACAACAACGGTAAATATTACCCTTAACGATGTAATCTCGATCGATGCAGGAAGTACAGCAATCGGGAACACAGTTGACTTTAACTATGTTACTGCAGCGGATTATAATTCTGATCAGACCATCACTAAAGCCAACTCTTTGAAAGTGACTTCAACAAAAAACTTTAATGTAAAAGTTAAGGCAGGAGGTGCAAATTTCATGAATGGAACCAACCTGATCCCTGTCAATGTATTGACCATCAAGGCAGCAACTGCTTCCGGAACAATGGGAGGAACAAAAAGCGCTGTCGTTTTATCTGCAACAGATCAGACTTTGGTGTCAAACGCTCCGCTAGGAAGTGCCTTAACACTGAATTTGGACTACATGATTCCAGCGTCAAAATCGTCATCTTCTGATATCTTAGGTAAACCGGCCGGAACGTATACTCAAACAGTAACTTATACAGCAACAGCTTTATAAATAAATTTTTCATATTAATATTTTGTGATTTGGTGTTTCGAAGGCTTCCTGCAGGAGGCCTTTGATTTTGTTTGTATTGATTCCGCTATAGAGAAAATTCAAAAAGATGGTAGCAAATTTATCAACCCATAAATATTTTTTGTAAAATCTAAAGACAAATTATACCCAAACGGTAATTTATATTACGACAGCTTTATAATAGAAATAACAGCAACTCATATACGCCCTCAACACTTAGCAAGTTGAGACCTTTTCTATTAACTGGTACGTGTAGTTATTTTACTACATGAACTTACATTTTCCACTACAAAGAAACTTTTACCGCCGCTGTAGATTTGTAATGTCAAAAGAGGACAATTAAAAAAGAATAAAAATTAAAAATAATATTATCATGACAAAACAAATCGTAATCGCAGCCTTAACTTTCGGAGCCATCATATTAGGAACTAGCAATGTTCAGGCTCAGAATACTACCGCTACAACAACCGTAAATATCACCCTGAATGATGTAATTTCCATCGATGCGGGAAGTACTGCAATCGGGAACACAGTTGACTTTAACTATGTTACTGCAGCGGATTATAATTCTGATCAAACCATCACTAAAGCCAACTCTTTGAAAGTGACTTCAACAAAAAACTTTAATGTAAAAGTTAAAGCAGGAGGTGCAAATTTCATAAATGGAACCAACTTTATCCCTGTTAACGTACTGACCATCAAGGCCGCTACAGCTTCAGGAACCATGGGAGGAACAAAAAGCGCTGTCGTTTTATCTGCAACAGATCAGACTTTGGTGTCAAACGCTCCGCTAGGAAGTGCCTTAACACTGAATTTGGACTACATGATTCCAGCGTCAAAATCGTCATCTTCTGATATCTTAGGTAAACCGGCCGGAACGTATACGCAAACAGTAACTTATACAGCGACCGCTTTATAATAAATTTTTTTAGCTTGTAAAGGTTCCCTTTTGTTACGTTTTCAGTAGTTTTGGGAATCTTTTATTTTTAAATAATTTACACCATGCACAAGTTTATTTACCTTTTCATTTTCTTCATCCTTACAGGATCTTCTTCAATTTTGGCTCAAAGCATTTCTATGTCTCCTACACGTTTGTTTTTTACCGGTAATCCGGGAGAAAAAGTGACACAGACAGTCACACTTCAAAACAGCTCGGACAAAGATTATGTTTTTAATCTCAACTATAAAGATTGGATGAGAGAAGAAGACGGAAATAAGGTTTATCTTGATGCTGGCAGTTCAAAAACTTCCAATGCTTCCTGGATCTCAACTTTGGAAAACGTTGTAACAGTTCCTGCGAAGAGTACGAAGGAGATTGTAGTAACCATGCAGATTCCGGCAAATGCATCAAAGTCTGCCGTTACCAACAGCATGTTGTTTTTCACCCAGCTACCTCAGCAGGCAGATAAAGCACGTATTCAGAATGGTATTGGTATTATCACCTTATTTGAGGTGGGACTTCACATCTTTTATACGCCACCGGGAAACCATGTAAAAAGTCTGGATATTACGAATATTTCAGAAGTAAGTAATAACAATGCAGCGGACAGAAAAGTTGCAGTAAGTATTCATAATGATGGAAACACCATCAATGATGCCACCGTAACGTTTGAATTAACCGACACAGATAGCGGTAAGGAAATAAAATTACCTGCCATTTCCATTTCGATGCTTCCTGATACCAATCAGACCGTTCAATTTTCTTTGCCAGAGAATCTATCAGGGAATTTCCTTGGCGTGGCGATTATCAAAATGGCAGAATCCAATGATTTACGTGTAGGCGAAAAAAACTTTAAATTTTAAAAATTACATCTTGAAACCACAGAATGGAATATCGATATCAGTCCTAAGAAGAACAATCTTATTTTTTGCTTTTGTTCTTCTGAACTTTTCGCTGGCTTTTGCACAGGAAAAGAAGGACATCCACATCCATTTTGAGAATGAAAGTGTAGCAGTTGAGAAAGGCTCTACTTTTACTGATTTTTTGGTTATTGAAAATGAAAGTTCCGAAACGATTACCATTCAGAATATTATCCCTGCAGAAAAATATCCGGGATTGCTTTTTTATCCTAAAAATGAATTTACCTTAGATGCCGGTCAGTCTAAAAATCTTCCCGTGAAGCTTATTGCCAACGTGGATTTTATGAAACTGAGGTCCAATGAGATCAAATTTAACATTTCATACACGACGCCAACCGTAACCGAGACTGAAAGTGCTTCATTTTTTGTTGTAAAAGAAGAGAACAAAAACGTCGCAATTTATACGGCAGCTTATGAGAATTTTATTAATCCTGCGCTCCCTGAATCCTCAATTCAGCTAATTGTAGAAAACCAGGGGTATAGTCAAAAAACCGTTAAGATTGATTTGCAGTCCATTCCTGATGGTTTAGAGATGATGCCCAAACAACAAACCGTATCTCTGGAAGGTTTGGAAAAACAAACAATTGAGATTAAAATCAGAGTCAGACAACAGAACACGCTTTATCCTGAATTTAATATTAATGCAACTGCCACAGATTTGCTTGATAATAAAATCGTGGGAAGCAACACGCTCTACTTGGTCATTTTATCGCACAATAGGCAAGTTTCTCGCGGAAACGAATCGGTGAGCGGAAGTAATTTTGCGGAATTCAGCTATAATGAAAACAGTTCAGGCTTTAATTACCTTCAATTGAGGGGAAACACAGCATTTCAGATAACTGAAAATATGAAATCTCGCTTCAATATGGGTGTGGATTATTATCTTGATGGCCGTTATAATTTGTATGATACATGGTTAGAATTGGAGAGAAAGAATACGCTATTAAGGGTGGGAAATGTTAATAGTAATGATTACGATTACCCGGTTTTCGGAAGAGGTGGGAAAATTTCCACAAAATTTGGTCAAAATAATCAGGTTGAAATTCTTGGGCTGGAAAACAATTATAATCTTTACGGTACTTATTTTCAGCAAACAAAAGGGTCTACCATGGCGGGTGCAAAATATGCTTTTGGAAATGCTAAATCTTTCAATGGAAAAGTGTCTTATATCTTCGACCATGATCCGCGCTTTAACATAGATACGCAGGTCGCAAACGCGACGGCATCATATTTAATTAACGATAAACATGCTATCCGTACTGAGCTGGGGCTGAGCCAAGAAAAAGGTCTTTCAAATAAAGATGAAAACACGGGAGCTTTAATAGGAGCCAATTACGAAGGAAAAATAGGGAAATGGGATATCCAGTCTGTTAATTCCTTTGCTACCAAAAGTTATGCAGGAATTAGAAGGGGATCTTTTATCTCAAATCAGCGGATCAGCCGCCAGTTTTCTGATTCTCAGCGTGCTTTTATACAATATCAGAATTCGCAGGTAGATCCTGAGTTCCTGAGTTTCCAGAGTGCGCCCATCCAATCTGGGAATAGCGCTAATCTTCGTTATTATTTCAACAGTACAGAATCTTTGGGATCAGGTTACCAGTTTTCCTTAAATAAGTGGAATTTTCTGCTGGCTCCAAAAGTTGAAAGGCAGAAAACAGCAAATTTTTATACATCGCAGGAGCTTTTTTCTTATCGGTTAGAAACCAACATAAGTGCTACGTTTGGTGCTCACGGATTGAATTTCACGGCGGAATATTCTTATTCAAAAGAGAAAAATCATACCGATTGGTTCAACAGTCTGAAAACAACTTTGTCTTACAGATATAAATCTTTTTCCCTAAACGGAACTGCTCAATGGAACGCAGTCAATGTCTTTGATTTAACTTCTTATTACAATACAGACCGTAATTTCGCCAACTATAATGTATATGCTTCGTATAATTTTCAGATGCTTAATCATAATCTGATCGGATCTTTTTCAGCCGGGACTTCCTATTCGGAACTTTATAGAAACTTAAACAGCAATGTGAGCGGTAATCTGGAATACAAAATTTCGCCTTCCTGGTCTACTACAGGTTATTTTAACCTATCAGGATATAAATCTACCGGTGAATATACAAGCAGTGACAGTTATTATCAGTTCAGAGTGGGGATTAAAAAATATTTTACTGCAGCTACGACGCTTGGAAATCATAAAGTGACGTTCCAGTTCTTTGAAGATAAAAATTTCAATGGACTTCTGGAGCCTGGTGAATCGGTACTTGCCAATGAAATAGTGAAACTGGACAATTTTGTCGCATTGACAGATAAAAACGGAAAAGTCGTTTTTCAGAATGTGCCTGAAGGTAATTATACGCTGAAGGTAAACGAAAATGCGGGTGCTCAGCTGATGATGGATCCTGTCATTATGGTAAATAAAAATATCAACCGCAAAGTGGGATTGGTAAAAAACATCAGGGTAAGTGGGAAATTAACGGAAATCAAACAAGCTTACGATACTGTAGAAACGGATGTAACGGGAATTATGGTGTATGCAAAAGGTGAAGATGGTAAAATTTATACCGCAGTAGTTAATCAAAAAAATGAGTTTGAGTTTTTCCTGAAAGACGGAAAATACGATCTCTATATTGAAAATGACAAATACAGCTACACACACCCAATCCAAACTATTAAGGTGACAAAAGAAGGTTATGCGGAAACCGTAATTTTTGAATATAAGAAGAAAGACACCAATATTAAGGTGAAAAAGTTTTAAATTTAAAAGTATGAAAACGATGAGGGCTTTTTTAACAGGAATTTTTATTGTGTTTTCCGGGTCTACGATCACGAAAGCTCAGGATGTGTACCTGTCGGTTCCTGAAAATAATATTTTTAACAGGGTTGAATTTACCTCAGTACCTACAAGGGTAATGTCGAATGCCAACAGAACAAACTGGGATTATGCCTTTTTGGGATTACTTCCAACAGCTCCTACATTTACCTCTGTATCCGGATCCACTTTTACGCACTCTACTTCCTCATCCACCTTACCCAACACCACACTTCTGTGGCAGTTAGAAAGTATGGGAGGACAGCTGCCGTCTACAGGATATTCAGGTTCTTTACCAGGTTTTCAGTCGTTCAGTACAAGTGCTCTAAAATGGTTTGAACCGCCATCGATCAGTGTCGGAGGGGGATTTAACAAAGGAAATATCAATTTTACGTTTAAAATACCAGCTGCTCAGTTTACAGCCAATGCATTCCGGGCCGGGAATTACTCAATGGATATTACTCAGAATTATAATGATTTTACACCGCGTAATTTTAAAACAATTTTAGTTATTCCTTCATCCATCAGATGGATCACAACATCTTTAACAAAATACATAGAAATATCTTCTTTAAACGACTACCGCAATACGAGCACGAAGGTGTGGGATTTGGGGAATACGGAAATTGCACATACAGTTGATTTTAATTTTTGGGCAAAAGCTGCTGCTGCCAATATTCAGTTCACTTCTTCAAAAGGTGTTCCGGGAACCAGAAGTATAGCATCCATTAAATTAGGTAGCAGTGGAGCTGCACTTACGACCAAGGCTTTGTCTGCCGATTTTCAGAATTTTTCCGCAGCTAATTTCAATGTCGTAGCAGGAAACAGAAATAACTTCACTCCGGGGCTTTATGTGAATGCGGACGATTTTAAAAACCTTTTTTTTGAAGCCGGAACGTATACGTTTGAACTGAACTTCAATGCTAAAAGTACAGATAATACAATTAACAGTTTACAAAATACGGCTGTTCAGTTAAAGGTGCTTCCTCTGTCGGAGATCATCATCCCCAGTTCCGGGAGAAATGTAAACTTCAATTTCAATACTGCTGCCCAGTACAACAACGGCCAGTCACAAATGATCCCCAACCAGATTATTTTATCCAATAATGAAAGTTTTGAGGTTTATGTGAAATCGGACGAAAATTATTTCAAGAAAGGTGGTATTCAGACCGACATCAATTCCAATATACTACAAATTGGCTTGGATGGAAGTTCTGTAAATGTTCCTCTATCCAAAACTCCCCAAAAAATACTCTTAAACGGAACACCTGTTTTGGATCGCGGACTCAACGTAAGATACACCATACCGGCTGCGGGTGCCCAAAGTTTGGTTGGAAAGGAAAATACCACTTACTCTATTAATGTTTATTATAGCTTTACCGCAATTTAACAGTAGTTTTAAAGTTTTTTATTTTAGATGATATAAGCTGAAATCAATCATAGGAATAGAATAATATCCTGGATCTCATTGCTGGGAAAAAATATTTTGGTGTTTTTCCTTTATCAGTTTGCGCTGCTGCCAAAAATCAATATAACGTCGTATCATGAATACTACGCCTATCTTTCTATGTTCCAGTACTTCGTTTTCATCTCAGAAGTATGCTCAGGCGCCAACACTATCTTTTATAATCAGACTCATCCGTCTTTTTGGTATCAAATCAAAAAATAGTCTTGGAAAAGACAATTGAATTACCTATTATTGCATTATTGGCGTTAAATCCTCTTTGTGAGAAAAAAATGTCTGCAAACCTGAATCAGAGATTAATCAACCTTAATTATACCAAAAATATGGTCTGAGGATTTAAGAATGGTTTGGCATAGAATAAAAAAATAATAGTTAACCGTGCTTTAAAAAGGCAGTAGTGGATTTTTTAAGCATTAATACTAGATTTATGGATGATGTTGTCAACGAACTGCAGTTAAAAATCGAAAGACTGGAAAACGAAATCAATTTCAAAAACGGACTGATCTCGATATTGTCTCATGACTCAAAAGAACTGTTTGGAACATTTTTGTTCCTTATAGAAGAGCTAGAGCAAAAAAACATAAGTGAGGAAGATTTTTTTACGTTGTTGCCGCAGGTAAAAAATGATGCAAAAAAAAATTTGCAAACTGTCCAGGACAGTATTGCCTGGCTAAAAACACAATACGGGGAGTTTAAGATTAAACCCGTTAAAATTAGAGTGATGGATCTTTTTCACTATTTAGAAGAAAGATATGCTGCTCAGTTAAAAGAAAAAAACATTAATTTTTATTTTAAAGGAGATCCCAATACCTTTGTCACAAGCGATCGGATCTTGCTCGAATATATTTTAGACAAAATTTTCAACAATGCGGCAAAATACTCCCTTCCCGGACAAGATGTTTATTTACAGGTGATTACAGAAGATGATCAGGTAGTGCTTTCTGTAACTGATTTCGGAACGGGAATGAATGAAAAATATTTATCTGGGATCTACACTTATAATATTCCTATATTCCTGGGAACTTCTGGCGAGAAAGGAGTTGGACTAAGTTTGAAAATTGTAAAAAATTTTATATCCTTGCTGCATGGAAACATCCAAATCATTTCCGCTGAAAATAAAGGCACAACGGTTTCCATTTTTTTAAGTAAATTTATAGAGTGATGGGTTCAAAAACAAACGTTCATATTGCGGTAGCAGATGATCATGGTATCGTCCGAATGGGCTTGATACAAACAATCAAACGACTCATGCCCGATGCCGTAATTTTTGAAGTAGAGGATTACAAATCGTTGTACAAACTTATTCTGAAAGAAGAATTGGATCTGGCCATTATGGACGTTAACATGCCTAATGGGACTGTTCAGGAAGCAATAGATTACATAAAAATTCACCGACCTGAACTAAAAATTCTAATATTTTCTTCACAGGATGAAGAGTTGTATGGCATACGCTACCTAAAAATGGGTGCTGGTGGCTATTTAAGCAAGCAAAGCTCTACTGAAGTCATTGAAACTGCTTTAACTGCAATGCTCAGCAAAGGCCGATATGTAAGTGATAGTGTAAAAGAAGCTATTTTTTTAGAATCATTAAATGGAACAGCCAAAAATTCTCCCTTTGAAGCACTATCAGACCGCGAATTGCAAATTGCCAATAAGCTTGCGGAAGGTCTTCCTCTTAAAGAAATTTCTAATCAATTGAATCTCCATTCATCGACGATCAGCACCTATAAAAACAGATTGTTTGAGAAGCTGAAAATACGGTCCATACCCGAATTGGTAGAGATTCTTAGGCTATATAATCAGTAAAGTCTCTATCACAGCGTTTTTGTTTTTACGAAAGCATAAAAAATTCAATCTTATCTCAATGAATGGCCCATATCTTTGGAATTAACAAAAGAGCTTACATTTCATATTTGGCATGTCATTTCTCGAGCGTTTCATAAAAGTACTATAAAAAGGAACGTCTAAATTCCAAGGGAGACAAGTTAACTTTCTTTTTGAACAGTTTATTAAATGACTGGGGATACTCAAAGCCAAGCAGATAGGCTATTTCGGCAACCGAAAGATCAGTTTTGTGCAGATATTCTTTCGCTTTTTCTAAAAGTCGGTTCTGAATATATTGCTGTGTATTATATCCGGTCATGGATCGCATTAGATCACTTAAATAATGAGTTGAGACGTTCAACATTTCTGCGATAGCTTCTACAGAGGGAATCCCGACCCTTAAGCTGTCCTGCGCATCAAAATGGTTATTCAGATAATGGTCTAATTTGTCTATAATACTATTATTATGTACCTTTCTGGTTTCAAACTGTCTCATATAAAACCGGTTGCAATAACTTAACAGCAGCTCAATCTGTGCGAGCAGTATCTGTCTGGAATGTTGATCAGTTGACTCATATTCCTGTGCAATCTTCAAAAATAATTCAATTGTATTTTCCTCCTCCTTTTCAGATAAATGAAGAGCTTCATTGACTGAATATGAAAAAAAGCCATAGTCTTTATCCATTGTGGACAGGGAATGCCCGCTTAGAAAATCGGGGTGTATAAATAAAGCAAATCCCGACGCCGACCTGTCGGTTTCCATATGCGGGCCTTCAAGAGAGAGTGTCTGCATTGGGGAAACGAAGGTCATGATTCCCTTATCATAGTCATAATATTCTCTGCCGTACTTTGTCTTGCCCGTGATATTTTTTTTTAAGGATATACAGTAGAACTTCATTGCAAAATTTTCCCACAGCTTGTGCTCAATAAATCGAATCTTTGACAGATCCACTACACTAATCAAAGGATGTGTAGGCGGGCGAATTGATATCAGCTGATGGTATGCAGAGATTGAATGTATTATATTCATCATGATCTCACAAAGGTACGGTAGAAAATTTATTTTTTCATCAATTTATCCCAAGATGGATTTTCCCAGTTCTTTCCGCATGGCTTCACGTCCAATTTCCGATTGTCTTTGGCAAAGTGCGGTTGCATCGGCACCTGCTATGTACGATACCTGATCTTTGCCGTCCGTGGCAGCTTCATATACAACCTGCGCAATTTCTTCTGCACTTGCAGCCGCCGCAAGCATTGTGTCAATAGTGGCGAAAAGTTTATCCTCAGTTTCCTTATAAGCAGGATGTGTTCTTTTGTCCAGCGATCTGCCGCCGAAATCTGTGGCAATGGCACCTGGTGCTACAGTCTTGATTCCGATATTATGTTGTGCAAGCTCAAAGGACATTCCTTCAGACCAGCCTTCCAGTGCAAATTTAGTAGCATTATATATTCCATTTAAGGGGAAACCTATAAACCCACCAAGTGATGTGGTGGTTATAAAAAGTCCACTTTTGTTTTCACGGAAATGAGGGATGAACGACTGGGTAACTCTGAAAACACCCAAGACGTTTGTATTTAATTCTTTTACGATATCTTCATCTTCAAAAGCTTCCATGGCTCCCAAAAGCCCATATCCAGCATTGTTAAATACCACATCAACCTTACCTAACGCA
Source organism: Chryseobacterium arachidis (assembly GCF_900129245.1). GTDB lineage: Bacteria > Bacteroidota > Bacteroidia > Flavobacteriales > Weeksellaceae > Chryseobacterium > Chryseobacterium arachidis. Next base: position 388,628 of record NZ_FQUT01000004.1, on the reverse strand, counting down.
ATTGCCGCAGTTACCGCTGATTTAACCTGCTCTAGGTCTGTTACATCCAGAGACAGCAAGTGGACATTTTCTAAGGTTGAAAGTTCTTCCTCTATGCTTGGATTTCTCATTGTTGCAATAACTTTCCAGCCTTTCTGCTGAAATAATTTTGCTGTTGCTTTGCCCAATCCGGTAGATGCGCCGGTTATAAATATTGTTTTTTGCATTTGCTTTGTAAATTGTTTCGGCAAAGGTCAGGCATTTGAGGTTATGAAGTGTTTCCAAATTAGAGAAATATGTTTCCAGATCGGAGTAAACGTTTAAAGATGTCAATAAAAAAACTTAAAGATTTATTTCTATTGATGTTTCAATCTATCATGGGTCTTTTTCTGAAAAAACCTTAATATGTTATGTGCGCGATAGTTCCTGTTTTTAGTCATATTATTTTTTTAAGTTTAAACAGGTTGATTTAAAGATGACCAAAAAAATAGCTATTCGTAATTCTTCAATTCTTTGAGCATATTTGTACTTCTTATTGCTGATAATAAGCTAATGGAAATTAAATTCAGCATATCTAAGATCTGGTACTTTACTTGTATACTTTACGTTATAATCAGTATCACTCCAAATCCTCTGTATAATGAAAAGCTATTTGTTCAACCTCGTTCTGTTTTTACTTACACCTTATTTTCTACAGGCACAGAAATTACAGTCGCCCAATGGAAAACTTGAAATGTCATTTACCATTAAGGAGGGAATTCCTTTTTATAATTTGATGTATAAAGGTACGGTTGTTATTGAGGATTCAAGGCTGGGCTTACGTTTATTTGATGATACTTATGTCCATTTTGCTTCTGAGGAAGAAAAACCATCAGGCAGCAGCTCAGATCTTGAAGGTGGCTTTACCAAAATATCTGAACAGAGGAGTCAGAAAAATGAGATATGGAATCCTGTTCTCGGCGAAAAAAAATCGTATACAAATCATTATAACGAACTGAGCGTTACACTACACCAGGTATCATCTGATAGAAATCTTGTAGTGAGATTCCGGCTGTTCAACGACGGATTGGGGTTTAGATATGAATTTCCATATCAGAAAAATTTTGAGCATTTTCGGATCCGGGAAGAAGACACAGAATTTGATTTTCCCACAGATATGAAAGCATGGTGGATTGTTGCTGATTATGATTCGCAGGAGTATCAGCCGCAGACCACATTAATTTCTCAGATTCCCGAGCAATGGGTTAAAGCTTACGACAAGCATTCTTCCCAGACTTTGGTGAAAAATGCTGTTCAATCCCCATTATTATTGAAAAAAGAAGGTAAGAACTCTCTGTATATTAATGTTGCAGAAGCTGCGGTGCTTAATTATCCGGCATCTCATTTGGAAGTAGATGCTGAAAAGTTTAAGTTTAAAACACATTTAACACCAAATAGATTGGGGGTCAAAGCATACCTCCAGACTCCGGCAGTTACACCATGGCGAACTATTATAGTATCTGACAAAGCCGCAGAGATATTAGATTCAAAGCTTTTGTTTAATCTTAATGAGCCAACTAAATACCAGGATACTTCATATATTCATCCTACTAAATACATGGGGGTTTGGTGGGAAATGATTATTGGAAAATCTAAATGGGCGTATTCCACCAACTCCAGCGTACAATTAGGTGAGACAGACTATACAAAACTAACACCTAACGGAAAGCATGGTGCAAACAATGAAAAGGTGAGAGAATACATAGATTTTGCCTCAGAAAACGGTTTTGACGGGTTGCTGATTGAAGGTTGGAATGTAGGATGGGAAGATTGGATGGGCCATGATAAGGAATTTGTTTTTGATTTTATTACGCCTTATCCTGATTTTGATATTGCGATGTTGAACCAATATGCACACAGTAAAGGAATAAAGCTCATCATGCATCATGAAACATCCGCGTCGGCCAGCAATTATGAGCGTTGGGCAGATAAAGCTTTTCAGCTCATGAATAGATATGGTTACGATGCTGTGAAGACAGGTTACGTTGGTGACATTATTCCAAGAGGGGAACATCATTATTCTCAATGGACTGTTAACCATTATTATCGAATTGCTGAAAAAGCAAACGAGTATAAAATTATGGTCAATTCCCACGAATCGATAAGACCAGGCGGCGAAAGCAGGACTTATCCCAACTGGATTACTGCAGAAGCTGCAAGAGGAACTGAGCATGAGGCATTCAAAGGAAACAACCCGGATCAGCAGACAATTCTTCCTTTTACCCGCTGGATAGGAGGATCAATGGATTATACACCGGGGATTTTTCAGACTAAGCTTGATTATTATTTTCCAGGAGACAAACGATTCGTAAAAACAACGTTGGCCAAGCAGCTTGCATTGTATGTTGTGATGTATATGCCTCTTCAGATGGCAGCCGATTTACCTGAGAATTACAGAAAGCATATGGATGCTTTTAAATTTATCAAAGATGTGGCTGCAGATTGGGATGACACAAAGATCTTACAGGCAGAACCAGGTGATTATATTATTACAGCGCGAAAAGCAAAAAACAGTGAGAATTGGTTTGTAGGGGGTATTACAGACGAAAACAAAAGGGAATTTGTCGTTGATTTCACTTTTTTAGATAACAATAAGAAATATAACGCAATTATTTATGAAGATGCTGCTGATGCAGATTATATAGATAATCCGCAGAGTTATAATATCTACAAGAAGACGGTTACAAACAAATCAAAGATTAAATTTAAAATGGCAAGAAGTGGAGGTTTCGCAATCAGTCTTACATCAAAGAAGTAAATACACCCTTAAATAATCAATCAAATTACGAACGACTTAAGGTCTTTCGATGTTTTTACAAGATTATTAATGGATATTGAAAATTTAAATATTACCTGTACGAGTCTTCATTATTAGCACTCTCTCTTTTGTTTATTAGGGAAAATAAAAGTTTAAACAGGTTCGAAATATGCCCAACAGTTTAGATCGTGATAATCCGTAATTTTGCGGTTCACTGCCTCTTTTATGAAAATTAAATAATAACAAACAAAGTGTATACACAATTAGAAAAATATCTGACCTCAAGAACTGAAATTGACAATAAGACACTTTCTTATATTTACCCGCATTTCAAATTCAAAAAAAACAAAAGAAACGAATTTCTCCTGAAAGAGGGTGAAATCTGTAAGAATTTTTACTTTGTCAACAAAGGCTGTATTCGACTTTTTAACATCAATAAAGAAGGAGAAGAAGCCACAAGATATTTTCATTTTGAAGATTCCTTAGGTACCGCACTGTCCAGTCTAATCAATGAGCGCCCTTCTTTTGAATTCATGCAGACCATTGAAGCTTCGGAACTCTTAGTGATAAACCGCGAAGATTTCTTTCATTTGGTTGGCACCATTCCACAGTTTGGTTTTATTTACCGACAGATTTTAGAATCAGCCTACATAAAATCGCAGGAAAGAATCTATTGTTTTCAAGGTTTGGATGCGGTAGAAAAAGTCCGCTGGGTTTTAACAAATCAGGCAAAATTGCTGACAAGGCTATCCAATAAAATGGTGGCCTCTTACTTAGGATTAACGCCTCAAACCTTAAGCAGATTAAAATCGAAGATCTGAAAATGTGAATATAGGACAACGTTTACAATATTAACTATTATCATCTTTGTGCTTAAGTAACAATTAAAAGTTCAATTATGATTTTAGTAACAACGCCAACCGGTAATACAGGCTCTATGATCCTTCGGAAATTGGTACAGCAGGGGCAGCAGGTTAAAATTTTTTTAAGGGATCCTCAAAAAATATCTGCTGATATATTAGAAAAAGTAGAAGTTACCACGGGCTCTCTACTCAACGAAGATGAATTTACAGATGCATTGAAAGGCTGTGATACGCTTTACTTTTGTGTGCCTCAAAGCAATACGCAGAAAGATGTAAATGCTTATTATGAAGATTTTGCAAAAGTGGCTTCGCGGTCAATTAAAAATGCAGGAACAAATAGAGTCGTCTATTTATCCAGCGGAGGTAAAGAAAGTAATTTGCAGGCAGGTCTTGTAACAGCACTGCACAGGGCTGAAGATATTATCAGCCAATCAGGGGCAGCAGTAAGAGCACTGCGTTGCCCGGTATTTTTTGAAACCATCCTGTACCAGATGTCATCTCTAAAAGAAAAAGGCGTATTCTCTTTACCAATGGATAGAAATCATAAATCCCCGCAAATCGCCATAAAGGATATTGCATCCAAAGCAGTAGAGTTTTTGACGGATGCGACCTGGACAGGCGTTCAAGGATTTCCGGTTCTCGGTCCGGAAGATCTTAGCTACAACGAAATTGCCCGACAGATGAGTGAACTGACAGGAAAAAACATTCGTTTTCTGCAGGTATCAAAAGATCAATATATAAAAACACTTTTGGAGCAACACCATACGAGCGAGGCATTTGCAATCTCTTTGACGGAAATGCTGACAGCGATTGATAATGGCTTATATGAAATTGAGCAAAGAGCAGTAGTTAATTCAACACCAACAACCATTAGAGAGTGGATGAATGAAAATTTGGTTTCTAAATTAAAGTGAAACAAGTAGTGATACATCAACGGAAAAAGGAAATTATTATTTAAACTCACTTTACCGCTTCAATTCAATAAGCTATAAGGTAAGATTAAGCCAGATTAAAAAATTACAAAGGTTATTTTATCAAAGTAACTCCCTTAGATTATGTTTGTAATTTAGCTTTAAAAATCAATAAGGAACTGTATGTAATAGTAAATATCTATTTGGTTATGTTTGTCTTGTAGACACAAACAAAAAGATCATATAATCATTTCAAATATATATATATTTTCCTGCCGTTCATCTGTAATAAATGCCGTTTGACTTAGTGCCGTGAGTTTAATTTACTTTAATATAACAATTTTAATGTAAAATTTTTAGATGGGAACAAATGTTTGTGGGTAATTTGTATTGTATTAATTAAGAGTTTATTAAGTATATCATTACCGTAATAATTTATTATTTTTGTGTAACAATGAATTCAAAATTAGCGGAATACAGGCGTAATAAGGGACTAAGTCAGCAGCAGCTTGCTGATGTTTCAGGGGTGAGCGCAAGAACGATACAACGCATCGAAAGCGGAAAGGCCGAGGCGCATCCTGCAACACTAAAGATGATTGCAGACGCACTCGAAATAGAAACTGAAGAATTAACGATAAGTCGACAGTTGCCAGAATCCGCGGAAATTAAGGATGTGGATAAACTGACACCAATTTTTCACCTGTTAGCGCTGATTGGACTTTTTTTCCCCGTTTTCAATATCATTCTTCCTTTAGTTTTTTGGTTTTTAAAGAAAGACGAATCCCGGACTTACGATCTTGAAGGGAAGTCGGTCATTAATTTTCAGATTACCCTATCACTTCTTTTTATACCGTTGATTATATTGATGGTTTTCGTATTTTCTGTTGGCTTTCCACTGCTACTGATCGTCTATCTTTATGCTTTCGTGATGTGTGTCATCAACATTTTCAGGAGTATCAATAAAAGAAGCAGACTTTATCCTTTGAACTATCAATTTTTAAAATAACCTTTTCAAAATGTCCATAAATAGCTAAATGACGTACACATGTCGTGAAAGAGTCGTGGTAATATGTATTGATTTGCTGCTAAATTTGTCACAAATCTTTTCCTCATGAAAAAATGCTTCACTCTTTTATTCCTGATTTGGATATTGCCTCTAATTGCTCAGAAAAATATTAAAATCAGACATCTCGATGGGAAAACTATCGATTCGCAAATTCTGGAGCAGCGGTTATCGCATTTGGTAGATAGCGCTAAGATTGCCGGTCTGCAGATTGCCATTGTCAACCATAATAAGTTGGTTTATTCGTCGAGCTTCGGTTACAGGGATGTTGAAAGTAAAAAGAAACTGAACGACAGTACAGTGATGTACGCAGCCTCGCTTACCAAACCCGTGAGTGCATACATTTTTATACGTTTGGTAGACAGAGGGATATTCAGCCTTGATCAGCCTGTTTATAAATACCTCAAGAAACCGATAGGTGATTATACAAAATGGAAAGATCTTGCACATGATTCTAAATCTTTCAATCAGATAACCCCCAGAATGCTCTTAAGCCATAGTTCCGGGCTACCAGTTCTTCGGCAATTGTACGGTAACAAAGTCAACCTTATCGCCAAGCCGGGAGAAAAGTTCTATTACTCCAACGAAGGAATCAATCTTTTGGGATTTATGATCGAAGAGTACACAGGAAAGAAACTTGAAGAGATTATGAATGAAGAGATTTTCGGACCTCTGGAAATGAGACATACAAGCATGATTTGGGAAGATAGATTTACAGACAATTTCTCCAATGCTTACTTCAAAGATGGAAAGAAATATGGATCTGAAAGAAGAGAGAGCAGCAGGGCAGCGGGTTCAATGTCTACCACAGCGAAGGACTATGCGAATTTTATGATCAACCTGATGAAGAGAAAGGGGCTAACCGATAAAAATTATCTTCAGATGCTTAAACCACAGATCATGGTAAAAAGTAAGAGGGGGTTCGGTCCTTTGAAAGACAGTATCACCAATGAGAATGATGAAATTCGTCTGGCTTGGGGATTAGGAGTGGGACTGTTCGCTTCGCCTTTTGGCAAGGCCTTTTTCCATACAGGACATGGTGATGCCAACCAGAATTATGCTGTTGCATTTCCCGAAAACGGAACAGCAGTGGTTATTCTCAGCAACAGTGAAAACTTTGAAAAGAACAACGCAAAGATTCTAAAGCTTTGTATAGGAGATACTTATTCGCCATTGAAATGGCTGGGACATTTGGATAGAGATTCAGAATGAAAATAACTTTTGATAATTTTATAATAAAACCATATATTTATTACGTGAAATACAACTTAAAAAAATCTTGAGGAAAACAAGAACTTCAAACTAATCTTAATAAGGCAATACTTTATCAATTTCGATAATATTTTTTAAGTAATAGACGACTAACATCGACATTCTGAATGATGAAAGTAAACGGAATGCCTTCCCATTTTTCATTAATAATACTGCCATCAAGTTTCACAATGGGTAACAGCACTTTATTGAAGCCTTTTATATCAGTTATACAACTTTTCAGGCTCGGAAAACCTTCAATTCTTTTTTGAAGGTGATAATATGAGTTCTTTTGCCATTTTAGATTATTTTTTTACGCCTACCCAACTTCTGTCCAAATCGCTGTATGGATAAATATTGATCATTTTCAACATTTCAAGAAATCCCTGATGTCCAAAATTTTCTACGGTAACAAGTTCCTCTTCAAATATTTCCATGCATAACAAAAGGTGGTGTTTGTGGTTTTCGACCTCAAATTCTTTGTATATATCAAAAATGATGTATCTGGGTTTGCCATCACTGCCGGATATCTGGCATATCTCATACGGATTGAAAACTTTATTGTGTGCTGCTCCTGCAATTTGTGTAAAGTTTTCGCACATACGTCTTTCGATGGTATTGAATGGAGTAGAAGGCTCTTCATTAATATCATTGAAAGGTTGTTTGGTAAAAGCTACCAATTCGTAAGTACCTTTTTCATTAGGTTTTGGGCCTGTGCCATCAGGATTGATGAGTTCCATGGTGGTAAACCCTGTTCCTTCAATATGATTGGGAAAATAGTGCATATCCACAGATCCGAATGTCATGCCTGCAAGCACTCTGAAGGGCATAATAGCATGGCCAATTACTTCTGCTGAAGTTCCTAATATGTTCTCAATTGCCTGTTGTTTCAGGTTGTAGTGTGTTATATATTGCTCGTCGTTATTGTTCATTTTATTATCTGATTTTATGTAAAGTTTTAGTTTTTAAACGATTACTAATTTTACTCTTGTTACACCTTCATCATCATTATATTCTTCATTGTAAACACGCTTACCAATAATATTACTTATGGCTGCTTTTACATCTTCCAAATCACCACCTAATTCCAGGATAATATTTTTTGAAGTATAGTAATTGTCTTCATCAATAAAATCAGAGACATGAAGGTAAAATTTATCCAGAATATCTTCCAGCGGATATTGTGAATCTTCGTTTTCTTCCAATTCATAACTCAAAGAAAAAACGTAATGGTTTTCTTCAATATCTTTATAGATATTGCCCTCTGTCAGTTCGTAATTCGGATTTTCTTTGTATTTATCAAGCTGTGTTAATTGTATATTCTTCATAGTTATTAAGATTAATTTCTAAAAAAGTATTTTAACTTCATTTTCAATGATTTCCTCAAAATCTTCAAGATAGTCAGGATCTTTAGTAAGTAATGGGATAATATGTTCTTTTATCTCCGATTTACTTCTGATTTCAATTATTTTTTCTTTCCAATTCAACGTCACTTTAATGCCTTCATCAACTGCTCGTTTAAGCTTTCTCACACTATCTTTGCCCGTTTCAAACATACTCAATATGCCAATTATCTCAAAATAGGAAATGTCGTTTATCTCTTTTTTTGTCCATACAATTGGCTGAGGTTCTAATTCTAAAAACTGTTTCACAATTTTATGTGAAACGTTGGCATGTATACTGTTTTTTTCTGCTATTGGTTTTAGCTTGTGATAAGAGCGCTGATTATAATCCCAAAAATCATCAGGCAATAGGATGAGTTCTTTTAGGATGTCCTGCTGTGTTATTGAATTATCATCATATTTAAAGCTATGACCATAAAAACCATTGGTTTCAATTTCCCTGATTGCCAAAAGAACAGCGATTTCTGTATATGTTGAGTGCCTGAGCAAATATAATAAATCTGTTGTATTTACTTCACCGATTTTCTTATGAGCAATTTTATGGCTAAGATCGCTAGCTCCAAAAACGTATTGACTCAATTCCTCAATCGTAAAATTGTCAATTTCCTCTATACAAACTTCATTCATATTTTTTTGATATATTAATTCTAATAATTAAGCCAGTCCTTCTCACGTAAAGTATTTGAAAAATAGCGATTAAAATGTTAAGAAAAAATATGCGAAAAATGATAGCTATGAAAAGATTGGAAAGCAAAGGATTGTTTCATATCGGTCAGTAAAGGTTATTATTTCTGTTAAAGATATAGTTTAAATCCGAATAGTAAAAAATTAAGCGAAAATTTATTTGGAACTTTCAGAAGTTTACGAATTTTTATGTGTTTCCTGAATATTGATCTTATTTAAACGGATATTTTTATTACGATGACCAATATACATTTAAACAAAAATTTATGCCTCAGTTTGATTTTAATTTATATATTGTGTTCCCGTTTTTGAAATTATTAAATCATAATGGATCATTGAAACAACATCTTACTATAAGAGATGTTTTTTAAGGACGATAAGCTAACAACAACTATGAAAATCAAATTCTGTCTGTGCTTGCTGACGATAGTAATCAATTATATCACACTATCTGCACAACAAAATAATACCGCAGATAAATTCCTAAGTTATCTTAACAATTATCAAAAGAAAGAATTAGAGTCTATTTTAACCCCCGATTTTAAATTTAAAAGAGAATTCACGTCTAAAATTACAGATCGAAATGAATTTTTAAATAAATATTTAGAAGATTCTAAAACGCTGGACGCTAAATTTCAGGTAATTAAGAAATATGATGAAAAAAATCAAAACAATTATTTAGTAGAAGATCAGTCATTGTATATGAAATTGCTTGATGTGAAATTTCCAACATGGAAGATGAGCATCGCCACAATAGGAGATAAAGTAAGTATGGTAACACTTGCACCTACCGAAGATTATGATAATTATATCAAAGAAGTGGGTTCGAAAGGACAAAAATTTAATTCATGGATGAATAAAAATCATCCGGAAGTCAATTTAGCAAAAACAGGTTTATCTCAAATTTTAAATTATTTATATGCTTATGTGGACTCGCTGAAAATTAAGTGATTACTTCTAACCAATTAAATAGAAAATAATTCATAAAACAAAAAATATAACGTGGAAAAAGTAAACAAAATTTCAGGCGATCAAATCAAAGAAGTAAAGGAAATTCTTGCCAATAAAGCAGTTACACAATTAGAACAGGGCGAAGACTTCACGGAATTAGCATACACTAAAGTTGAGTTTGGGTATATTTATTCGAGAGAAGCTGGTTATGAGTCATTATTTAAGGTCATAACAGATCAGAAAACTGTTTTTTTTGCTGCACAGAAGGGAAGTCTTATGCGTTTGCAGGATGCATTTACAGAAGAACAGTTTCAGGGAACAGTAGAGCAGATGAAATTATTTCATGGTAGTTGGCTATAAAAAACAAAAAAGATACAGATTTAGGTCTTGAAATAAATGAATTTGAAATTGTGGAAATCAATAAGAACCAATCGAATATCCGATATTACTCACACTAAAACTAAAACAATTAACTATAACAATTAAAAAACAATGGGATTATTTAAAAAGAAAGAAAAGAAGGAACAGAAAGAACAAACTCCTAAAAGCAATGTATTATTGGCTATGCCGATGTTTAATAACGGAGAGACATTTGATCTGGATAAAGTCATTTCCTACCTTTTGTCAGATTGGGGGATTGAAGTTACTGATATTGAAGGTTCTTCAGGAACGGTGAGTTTTTCTGTTCATGGCGAAATGGTTGTCTTGGGAACAGTTGCCGCACCAATTCCGTGGGGAGATATTGAGGGAACTGCGCAATATGCTTACAATTGGTCAACAGCAACTGCAGATTTAAAGGATCACAATTCGCACATCCTTGTCACCATATTATCAAGCAATAATAGCGATAAAGAACGTTTTGCGATTTTAACGAAAGTTTTAACGGCAATTCTTGCGACAAGCAACTGTATTGGCGTATACCAAGGTTCTCAATCTTTGCTTATTCCCAAAGACCAATATCTGGATAGTGCAGAAGCTCTAAAATCAGATTTGGTTCCGTTGGATTTGTGGATTTACATCGGTATCCGAAGAGGAGAACATGGGAATAGTGCCTATTCTTACGGATTAAAAGCTTTCGATAAACTGGAAATGGAATTTATAAATGCTCCTCTTGATTTGAGAGAACTGCACACCTATTTAAGCCAGATTTGTGGTTATGTCATCAACAGCAATGTAACTTTTAAAAATGGGGAAACTCTAGGTTTTACTGCCGAGCAGAAGATTAAGATCATACAGTCAAAAGGTGTATTTGTGGAAGGGGAATCCTTTAAACTTGAATTGTAAATTTTTGATAGTCAAATTATTATTGTTCATAGCTTGTTTAAACTTTTGTACGAAAAAATCGAAGATGAGTTTAAACAGGCTTTTAATTAAAATAAAAGGGTAAAGCATTATATAAATTGGATTTATTGGAAAAAGTAAAAGAATTCATTCTGAAATTTTTGAATAAAGAATCTGAGTGCTGGAATAGATTGCATTCAAATGAGCTGGATGCTTTTAATCAGGAGGTAAGAGAATTTCGCAGCATGGCAATAGAAGGAGTTGAAAAAGGACTGGGGATTTCCGAAAGAACTGATTTTGGGATTTTTACGAGAACTGAAAAAGAAATAGCAGATAATCCGATCACATATAAACCCCGCCATTTATACAAACTTAGTGCTTATAAAAATGAAATTTACGGAGATATCTGGGTAGCCTATGTTTCGAGTACAACAACTGACTCTGATCCTAAGGCTTATACTATTTTTGAAGCATTCATGATAAGTGAAATTGAAGATGAATTAAGAATCATTGGAACAATGATCAAATATAAAAACCGCTCAACGATGAAAGTTGAAGGCTGGAAAGCAAGTGTATACAATCCTTCAGATTTAGATATCAAAAAACTGGGGGAATTTATTGAAACGGAACGATATCTTGAACCGGGTAACCGAGACGGCTTTTCACTTGATGAATATTTGAAAGATAAATAAAATATGGTGATTAAAAAGATGATTGAGGTAGACAACCTTATGCAGAAAATAGCTGCAAAGTACAGAGTTGATACTTTAAATGAGAAAAAGATAGAACGTCTTTGGGAAGAAGAAACGTTAGGTATTATGAAAGATGCTAACTTCATAAAAGATGATGCTTATTTTTACTTTTTAAGCGAATATGGAGGGTGCAACATTTATGGTGATGGCTTTGATATAAGTATTTGTAGTTTTGACGACTGGCTCAATCCAAGTCTCCTTACAACTCCATTATTGAATGATGCGGATATCTATCTGTTGGCAGATCAATATTATGATAACAGTGATAAAGTTATTTTTTACGGATATCATGCCACGCAGGAAAATGAAAATTCAATTTGGGTTTCTAATGAATTGGAAGCCGGATACCAACCTGTTTACAAAAATTTTATAGATTTTTTACAATATATTTTAACGATTGAAAATGGAGAATAACATCATCAACGGTCTTCTTTATCAGAATGATTTCCTGAGTGTTGAGGAAGAGAAAGTCATCATTTCAGAAATAGATCATGCAGTTTGGGATACCAATTTGAAGCGCAGAGTTCAGCATTATGGATACTTGTATGATTATAAGAAGAAAAATATCAAGCAGGATTTAAAAATAGGAGAATTACCCGATTGGCTTGTTTTACTGGAAAGAAAAATAACAACGAATTTTAATCTGGAACAATCCTTTAATCAGGTTATTGTCAATGAATACGAGCCTGGACAGGGAATTTCAAATCATATAGATTGTATCCCTTGTTTTGAAGACGTTATTATTTCTATCAGCCTTTTGTCTTCCTGCGTTATGCAATTTTCAAAAGATAAAGAAAAACAGGAAATATTGTTAGAACCCCGAAGTATTTTGCTGTTAAGCGGAGAAGCAAGATATAATTGGAAACATGGCATAAAAGCTGTAAAAAATGATAAGTGGTTTAATACCATAATTCCCAGAGAAAGACGAATTTCTATCACTTTCAGAAAAATACAAGAATAAGATAACTTCTTTTGTTATTCCAGAGCATTTATAAAAGCATTTTAAAAGTTGGGGAAAAGTGAATGGTCATGCAAATGAAATTTAAGTAAGATTATGAAGTAAATATTAGGCAAAAAAATTAGTAATCAAATAATAGAATTACATGAGAAACATTCATTTTTCTTTTGCGATTTACGAGGGACAAAGATTATTCTCAACTCAGATCAGTTACAAATTGTAGGTTGTATTGTTGATGAACTTAGTATCGATATTGAAAAGGAAAAAAGTAATGTATTACTGGATCTTAATCTTAATTTGAATGTAAACAATGAAGTTAAGATTAGGCAAAAATATGAAGATAAAAATACGATCAATATACATCAACCAATCATCGATGAAGAACTAAAGTATTTATTTAAAAAAATACTTACTATTACAAATTATCATAAAGGCTATGATAGCGAGAGTCTATTGAATTATATATTTAAAAAGCAGTGTTTTAATCTCACGCCGCTATTAGGAGTTTGTTTTTTATATGTGGGAAATGATTGGGAAGTAAAAACTCAGATAATAAGATATTTATATGAAGAAGATAAGTTTAAAAATCTGACTTACCCATACAAACAGGAATTATTAAAGTTATCTTATATGTTGCTTTTTGATAAAGAATATATGTGTAGAGATTTTTCAGCACATTTGATATCAATGCTAAATCCAAAAGCAGAAGAATTACAATTACATGATAGAAATTACATTCTAGGGATTGAAGAAAAATACCTATTTGATGGTCTCGCTATGATTGATAAAAAATATTTTCAATATGTAAAGGATGATATTTTATTGAAAGGGCTTGAAAGTAATGATAGTGATACGATAATTAATGTCATTAAGATAATGGATGATATTGATATTTTCAGGTTTTGGGATAGGTTGATATTATATATAAAAAATAAAGAATATGAAAGGGTAGGAGATTCTTATGCTTATGTTCTGTATAAAATATTGTCGGTATTCAAGTATAGTGAATATTATGAAGAAGATTTAAATTTTTATGAATTCCTATTGACTTTTAAAGATGAATTTATTCAGGAAGATACATTATATCTTGCATATAAAGCCGGTTACGAAAATACAGATTTAATAAAAGATTTTATTGAGAAAAATAAAGATAAAAAATCTGTCAAGCAGTTTTTAACATTTTTAAAAGAGTAAAATTATAAAACATCCAGTGACTTTCAATTGATAGCAAAAGAATTTTTTTTTAATAGCTTATGTTTAAAATAGAATTTACAGCTACAAAAAAAATTAGGAAAAATAGACGCAGAAGATACGACAGTAAGTGAGGCAATCTATTCTATATACCTTGGAGATGATGACGATAAGCATGTTACCATGACTTTTGGAAATTACTTTATTTATTTAACCAGAAGATGGGATATAAGTGTTACTTACAATGACATTATTTATATGCTTAAAAATTTAAATGAAAATAAAAGTGAATGAAAAATATGGGGAAGTCTATATAGCTTATCTTTCATTACGTAATCCAAAGAGAATTTTAACTTATGGTGACTGTTTATTTGTAACAAGAATAGAAGGGAATTTAAAGATTGTAAAATCATATCTTTTTAGCAGTGATGTAGGTAAGAAAAGTAAATTCGAATTTCCGGAAGGGCTTGACGATCTCTCTTTTAAAACTCTTAAAAAGCCAATAAACATAAAACGTTATCTTGAACCGGCAGATGATGAAGACGGTATGGAGCATTATTCAAAAAATATTTAATTCTACAACGATTATCAATAACAAATAAAATATTTATGATCAAAAAAATCCATCGAAGTTGATAAGTTGATGCGGGATTTGGCTGAAAAACAGAGGGTTAAAACTTTAAATGAGAAAAGGTAGAACATCTTTTGTAGGACGAAACTTTAGAATTGGCAGGATTAAAATTACACAGATATTTCTTTTGAAATAGATCGCCGATTATATCTGTACGAATAGAGCATTCAATTTAATAACTTAATTAAAAAAATTATGAGTTCCCATACAACAAATACTATTCTCGTAATAGAAAAGATACTGCATAGATATAAAAAAAATATCCGTTGTGTCCTAAAAAAAGTTGTTGAATAATCATAATAAACACAGAAAAAATTACCATACATTTCAATTAAACTTGCTATATTGCTGAAAAATGTAAAGGTTTATAGAAAATTTACAAAACACATATAACTAATAACAGAGAGATATTCAATATCATTGAATAAACTTCAAAAACATAATGAAAACAATAAAATTACCAATTTTAGAAAAAAGGGTTTGCCACAGTATCCAATAACATCTTCGCTTAACTAATCGAATTTTACAAACACAAATAAAAAAAACAAACCTAAATTATAACGGAAAAAATGACTTTCGAATACGCAAAATCTATTCTCGAAAAACATAATTTAGAAGCAGACGGAAAGAATATTTTCGATGCTTTCAATAAGATAGAACTTCTTGAAGCACTTTTAGTGGCAGGTGCAGACGCAAACTATGTAGAACCGCAGTTTAACGTTCCTGTTCTTTCATTGGCATACAGCCGAAACGAATACACAAACTTTAGATTATTGCTTGAATATGGAGCAAATCCCGACACGCCATCGTCTACGTTTGTAAATCGAGAACCCATTATTTTTGAAATTGCAAGTCCGCAAAAAGGGGTCGACAGTTTTCTTCGACCGATGATTAATGCAGGAATAAATCTGAATCAACTGCATCCAGAATCAGGCTATACTTTGTTGCAGCATGCGGCGAGCCGATATTATGTTTCGCTCGAAAACCTCGAATTTCTGATTGAAAATGGTGCAGATCCGAATTTACCAAATCGTGATGGATTAACACTTTATGATTTGTTCAACAACGGTAAAATCAACCTTCCGAAAAGAATTGTTATTGCTTTGAAGAAATATCAAACGGGTTACGTCGAACGTCCTGTTGAGCTACAAATTGTTCGTATGGCTCAAAAGCCGGAATTGGATACCCATTTTTATAATGCTTTAGGTTCGTTCCGTGCTGTAAAAGTACTTGACAAAACGGAAGATACACTTACAGTGAGGATGTATAGAACACGACAACATGATGTCGACTTCCCACGAACGCATACAGATTCACTCAATATTATTTTCTCGCTCATAGAGAATTCTAAAACGCCATCTATATGGAAAGATGCGGTTTCTGTATTTTATTTTGATCAAAATCATATTTCTACGGCAAGACATTACATCAAATCACACATCGTTTCTGATTTTGATCTGACTTTCCGAAAAGACCTTTGGGAAGAAAAAGCATTTAAAGAATTTGAGGAAATTAATGAAGAAATGCGAGAGCAGTTACAGCAGGCAACAATAACAATCACGGTAAATGAACCCGAAATGCTTGAAACAATCGAGGTTGGAAATTGGGTTAAAGTTCCGGAATTCAACGTTTCTCCACTTTGGTATCTGGAAAATAAAACAACTTCTCAATATTTCCTTTTTTATGTAAGCGATGGCGGAGGTTGGATTGCTAAAGAAGGAGAAATTGGCACAGAAGCAAAAGGAAAAGTGATAGGAGGGATCAGCCCGGGATATTACAAAGAAGAAAACAATCGGGCAGAAGCTTTTGCGTTCAAGAAATTAGACGAAGGCTTTGAGCTTATTTATAAAAATTTTGATACGGCTTACAATCTCGAAGAAGGAATCGAGCAAGCGACAAGACAGGCTAAAATCAATGAAAATAAAAATCAGGATTATAGCGAGGAAGTATTTGAAGCTATTGAAAACAAGGATGTTGTAAAAATTGCCAAAATTTTAGAAACCGGAGTTCATCCTGATACATTGAAAGATAATTACGGAAATTATGCCATTGAAAGCATTGGAAGAAGTTGGCGTTCTGAAGCTGTTCACCTCGAAATATTGAAGCTTTTGCTCGATTTTGGAGCAGATCCGAATAAAGCAAATTATGATAAACTGCTCATCCAGGAATTTACGATCCGTGCAACGAATGAGTTTGGTGATGAAATGGTAAGAAGCCTTGTTGAGGCCGGCTCAGATATAAATGCCATTTCGCCGGAAGGATTGTCTGTCTT
This sequence comes from Chryseobacterium arachidis, assembly GCF_900129245.1. GTDB lineage: Bacteria > Bacteroidota > Bacteroidia > Flavobacteriales > Weeksellaceae > Chryseobacterium > Chryseobacterium arachidis. The sequence goes on along the minus strand of NZ_FQUT01000004.1, from coordinate 371,641 downwards.
GCATTGTGCTTGTCGTAGCGGAATGCTTTGGTTTGTTCAATATCTGCTGGAAAACGGAGCTGATCCTAATTTAAAAGATAAGGATGAAGAGAGAACGCCTTTGCATTACGTTTTGCAGTCAAAAAGAAATGGAGCTGCAATCATTGATTTGTTACTTGAGTATGGGGCTGACAAAAATTCTCTTTATACATTCTATCGCTATAAAAATGCATTTGAACTAACTGCAACAATAGAAGTTGTTGAAAAACTGGTTGAGATAGGATTTGATATCAATATGCCGAACAGACACGGATATCCGTCGATAGTAGAAATTGCGGAGTATGGCTCCTCAGAAATGTTCGACGCTTTTCTGAAATTGGGTGGAAATCATGAAATGAATACGATATTGTACAGACTCTATGAACCGCTTAGTAAAAATTATCAGGACAGAATTGAGTGCCAGATAAAAAAGATGCGTATCCTGTATGATCTTGGACATTCATTAACTTGGTCTGTAGAACGTAATCCGATTGATTATTTTCTGGATTTTAATCTTAAAAAACGCAAAAAGATCACAAAATGGGAACAAAAAGCGCTGCTCGATTTGTGGGAAATGGATTGTGCTCCAAGACGTTTGTTCAAACTTAACGAACTCTACGAATATGTTACAAAAGTTAATTTCAAGACTATGATCGGGAAAGTGGGGCAGCGCATTGCCGAAGTCCAATCGGCATTGAATTAATTCAAATTTTAAAAAAAATCAATACGAAATAATATATTCCGTAATCATCATATTTTAAAAAAAATTACTAAAAATACAGTGAAACAAAGACTAATAACCAATTACAAAAAAAGTGGTTCGCCAGGAGCTTCACAAAACTTTCCCGATAAAATAGTGACGAGTTATCCAACGGAAACCTTAGTCGAAAAAGATAAAAAATACACAGAACAGAAAATTCTTATTCCGGAATTTTCCGTTCCCGGAGTTCTTGCAGAACCTGAGCTGGAAGCCTTAACCTTTCATTTTATGGCATTTCCAACGATTTTTGAATATGCCGATTTCCGTCTAATAGATGGAAACAAATATGAATTCCTTGGCTTGAATGGCAAACCCGTTTCTGAATTCACACCAGAATTTATAACTGAATGTGTCGAAGCTATGCAGGAACATTTGGAACAAATAGGCGAATCATCAACTTACAGTGAAGACGATGGAAGTGTCTTTGGATATGAAAAAGAAGACATCCGGCTAGTGACAGGCAAAGTTAAATGGCATTTCGATACATACTTACGCCCGACTACGGAAGAAGAAAAAGAAGTCTTCAATGAGCTTGAAGAAGCTGGTGAATTTGGATATGAAGATTTCTATTATACGACCGACTATGATCTGCCTGTTTTCAAAGATGAGAACGGAAATACCCTGGAATTTATCTGTCGTCTGCATGCATCACATTTTCCGGGGTCGCATTATATTTTTTATTCAAGAGAAACAAAACTTGTTCGGCAGTTTTCACAATTTCCGAAAAGAAGAAGTCGTGAAATTTATTTTAATAAAATTGAAAATCAAAAGTCAGAAACAGAAGTTTTAGAGGAAATGTCGGATCCTGCAAAAGTCTTTACTGATCCGTTTTATTTTGATAAGAAAATTCTATTGCCTAAGTACAGTTTCCCGGGCTCCATCGTTAATAAAAAGTATGCTGATCTCGTATTTCATTTTGTAATTGTACCCGTTTTCAATACCTGGGTAGATTTCAGATTAACCGATGATAATAAATATGAAGTTTTGTGTTTTGATGATAAATTACCGGGCGATTTTACTCCTGATTTTATTAACATGTGCGAAGATCACATAGATACATATTTTGGCGAAATTCCGGAAAAATCTTATTATTTTACCGCTTCTGATTCTAAAAAAGGGTATGATTCATTATTAATAAGTATTGGTACGGAACCTTTTTGGGATCAAACAGACTATATGCGTGAGAAAACAGAAGAAGAAGTTCAGGCAGATGATGATGCTTACGATATGATGATGTATGAGGACCCGTTTTTGGAAAGAGATTATGTAACCGATTATAATGTACAGGAATTGAAGGACGAAAATGGAGATACAATGGAGTTTATTGCTGAATTGTATGAAGGTGTACTGTTCGGAAGTTACTATCTTTATTTTTCACCTAAGACACGATTGGTGAGACAATTTTTCCAATGCACTTAAACAGGCAAAATGCGACTATTTTCTTTGAAATACCTCAGAAATTTCACCAATACCAAAAACTAATTTAAAGTTACAGAAGATGACCATAAAAACATTCAATACCGAAGGTGTATTGCTGATCGCCAATATAACAAAATGCAAGCAGTATTACAGCGAAAAACAGTTTAATTACGATTATCCTGAAAGTTTTTCGGAACTAATTCTGAAAGGAATTGTCTATATAATGACAACTCAGGGAACGGTTAATCATCTGAATTTTTTCTCTCATCAATCACAAATTGATTTAGACAAATGGCAACATATCGCAACTTACAACTATCTGCATGTGGAAGAAGGCGATCAAATACTTTTGGTTCCTTACGGTAATTTTACACGAGTGTGCAGCGAATGGGGCAAAAGTGAAACGGTAAACGAAAGAGATATTGAAATGCTTGAATTTCAGCAAAAAATCCTTGCTATGAGAGGAATTGAAAAAACAATAACATTAGATTCCATTGTTGAAGACCGCATAAGATTTCGTATCCAAGAAGAGGCAAGATTGTTTGAAAAATCTCCTGAAATAATGTTAGAAACAGGATTTCATAAGGTAAATGTATTTATCAGACCCGAACAGAAGTTTAGCTTCTTATTTGAAAAAATAAATGAGGTAGATCTGGATCAGATTACTCTGAAACCGCTTGAAGTTTTTGAATAAATTCGGAAAAAAACCATAATTTATTCTGTAAAACCAAAATTAATATTTAACAAAACCAATAATGAAAGAAGATTATCCAATAAATTTACCACCAGTAACTGACGAAGAAACGAAAAAAATAGAAGAGATTCTAAGATTAAACCCTGGAGAAGATTACAAAGAGAGTACATTATACCTCAAAGATGTAACGATTGATGATTTTTCCAAATTTCTGCCCTATCTCGGCAAAGTAATAAAAGTAAATCTTACGAACTGTAGCATTTCAAGCTTCGCAGAATTGTTAAAGTTAGAGTATTGTTCCGTTTTTTATCTGGATAATGTGACGTTTGGAAACAGTGACAGCACTACAATAAGAGCCTTCCCATATCAAATCCGATTGTCTAATATGAGCTTTGATGCCAAATGGCTGAGTGGTCTTCATTTACCATCATCCAGTAAAGGATTCAAACATCTTTTCATTAACAACTGTCATGTTGATAATATTCAGGAACTAAGCAATATAAAAGGTCTGTACTCATTACATATCGACAAAATAACCTTTACCCATCATCCCGGAAAAATAAAAGAGCAATCGATCCGGATGATACATATTTTCAACACTGAGTTTGAAGACATTTCTTTTATACCTTTTAAAAAATCGGTAGAGGATATTGATTTTGAAAATTGTAAGATAGGAAGCTTTGAAGGAATTTCGAAGTTTAAAAAGCTTGAAAAAATTGAGATCGATACCAATACGATAGTTGAAGACACAAAGGAACTGGAAAATCCTTTTAATACAGAAATAATCTGTCATTTTGTTCAGGCGGAAAAACCATTCAGCTTAAAAAATGTATTGGGACTTAAAAATTATATTCATCAATTCAATTTTACCAATTTTAAAGAAAAAACGATTGATAGTCTTGGAAAATTTGAAAAGGTAAATAAACTGTCATTTGAAAAATCTAAGTTTTACGTGGATGCTTTTTTACCCATTGCTAAACAAATAGAAAAAATAGATATTAGAAATTCTGCCATCAAAAAGCATATTTATTTTACCCATTTTTCTAATTTAACAAATTTTGATTTTTCCTGTACTCAGGATGATATGGTCGATTCTCGAGATTTTTTAAAACTATTGCCACTAAAAAAACAGCTGAAAGAGCTGGAGTTTCATGAATCTCGGGATAAATCGGCAAATTATCCCATCGAAAAGTTTACAGCACTGGAATCTTTAAAAATTGGTTGGAAAATTTCGTTACAGACTGTTGAATCTATTCTTACCTTAAAAAAGTTGAAAAGACTAGAGCTATGGATAGGAAAAACAAAGGAAATTATCGATATAAGAAATCTAAAAAACTTGGAGTTTTTACGCATTCACAGTGGATCAGATTTCCGTTGTATGGGATTTGAACACCTGAAACGTTTAAAATCTCTTGAGATAAGCAGTGACAGGAAATGTAATATCAATAAGCTTCCAAAAATGAAATCTCTAAAAAGATTGAGTTTTTACAGCCATGAAGATTGTGCCGTGAAAGGGTTGAGCCAGTTTCCTAATCTAGAATTTCTGAAGCTTGAACACATACAGAAGTTGCAATTAAAAACTCTGAAAAAGCTGAAAGTTTTGGATTTGCGAAATAGTAATACTAAAGATTTGTCTTCCATTGAAACTTTACCATCGCTTGAAAAATTAGATTTATCATGCATTCAAAATAATATTGATTTAACAGGAATATCAAAATTTCCCAATTTGAAATGGTTAACATTATTGGAAAGCTATGAGATAAATGATATTTCAGCTTTAGAACCGTTAAAAAAATTAGAGCGTCTTGATTTATACCAGACGAAAGTTACGGATGTTCGGGTGTTGAATACGTTACCAAATTTGAAGGAAGTCAACTTAGCAGTAGAGAATTACGAATTAAATCTTGAATCACAATTGGATCGTCCTGAAATAGGAATTTTTTGTGGATTACCAAGTGTGAATTTATGGATTTGGGAAAAGGACGAATTTGGGATTTAAAAACCTTGCAAAAAATATAGTAACCATTCAGAAGTTAAACAATGAGTATAATAAAAGAAGATTATCAAGCAGATAAAACATCAGAAGCCTATAAAAGATTAAAAGAAATTTTAGGAGAGGAACCCTCGAAAGATTATGCAAGAGCGAGAATAAAACTCAAAAATTTAACAACTGACGATTTTTCTATCATCTTGCCCTTGATCAGGAATGTACTAACTCTGGATCTCATCGATTCTACCATTTCCAATTTTTCCGAATTATTGAAGTTGGATGATTGCAATTATTTTTATCTGGATAATGTGAAGTTTACAAACAACGACTGTAATATTATAAAAGACTTTCCTTACGAAATTCGTTTTTCCAATATGAACTTTGATGCAGAATGTCTGAACGGTTTGCAGGCATCAGGACCTAAAAAGGGGAATAAATACTTTAAAATTCAAAACTGTCATATCGATAATATCCAAGAACTGGGTAATATCGCAGGTCTGTCTAAATTGATGCTGGATGAAATAACCTTTACCCATCATCCAAGAAAAATAAAAGAGAAATCAATTCGCCGGATTGACATTTCCTGCTCACAGTTTGAGGATATTTCTTTTATACCTTTTAAAAAATCGGTAAAGGATATTGATTTTACAAAATGCCGTATAGGAAGCTTTGAAGGAATTTCGGAGTTTAAGAAACTTGAAGAAATTGGCTTCGATAATGATTCTATAGTTGAAGATACAAGGGAACTGGAAAATCCTTTTAATAAAAAAATTACCTGTGATTTTTACTTTTTCAAGAAAGGTAAAAAGCCGATGGATTTAAAAAACTTATTGGTACTCAAAAATTATATTACTCATATACATTTTACCAATTTTAAAGGAAAAACAATTGATAATCTGGAAAAATTTGAAAGGTTACATAGTCTTACATTTGAGAAATCTAAGTTTTATGTGGATGCATTTTTACCCATTGCAAAACAAATCAAGAGCGTAGAGATTAGTGATTCAGCGATTAAAAAACATAGTTATTTGAATCATTTTCCTAACTTGACAAGCTTTAAATTAAACTGTGTTGAAGAAGAGAGTATAGATATCCGAAATTTTTCAAAATTGCTTCCACTAAAAAAACAGCTGAAAGAGCTGGATTTTTATGAATCTCATGATAAACCTGCAAACTATCCTATTGAAAAATTTACGGCACTGGAATCTTTAAAAATAGGTTTTGATGTTTCGTTACAGACTGCAGAATCCATTCTTACTCTTAAAAAATTAAAAAAATTAAAAATAAGGATAGAAAAAGCAAAGAAGGTTATCGATATAGGAAATTTAAAAAGGTTAGAATTTTTAGACATTGATAGTGAATCAAATGTTAGATACCAAGGATTTGAACATTTGAAACGCTTAAAATCTCTGAAGATAAGCAGTGACGGGAAATGTGATTTTAGCACACTTCCAAAAATAAAATCTCTGAAAAGGTTGAGTTTTGATGCTTCTGGTTGTAAGATTAAAGGATTGAGTCGATTTCCGAATTTAGAATTTCTGAGTCTTAAGAGAGTGAAGAAACTGCAATTGGAAAACTTGAAAAAGCTAAAAGTGCTGGATTTGGATAATAGCGGAATTAAAGATTTTTCTTCGTTTGAAACCTTGCCTTCCCTGAAAAGATTAGATTTATCATGCGTTCGGGGTGATATTAATTTAAAAGAAATCTCAAAATTTCCCAATTTGAAATGGTTAAACTTAATGGAAAGCTTTGGTTTAAACGAGATTTCAGCTTTAGAACCGTTAAAAAAGCTTGAACGTCTTGATTTATACCAGACCGAAGTAACAGATGTGCGGGTACTAAACTCTTTACCAAATTTAAAAGAAGTTAATTTATTGGTATGGAATTATAAAAAACAAAATTTTGAAGCACAATTAGATCGTCCGGAAATTATGATTTATTGTGGATTACCAACGATTAATTTATGGATTTGGGAGAGGGACGAATTTGGGATTTAAAAAGATAAGTTTAGATGTATTACAAATCTTTAGTTAATATGAAAAGGTATCATTTCGGATGCTGAATCAAGATATTCTATTTGAAAATAATAGGTTTTATTTTTAACGACATTGAAGTTTACCCCTTTGAAATCGAGAAATAAGCTGTTGCTGATTTCTTCAAGTTTTGCTTTTATAACAAATTGGGCAGATCCTCCGACTTCAAGGGTAATTAAATTTTCCGTGTATTTAATGGGTGACAGATAATTGACTCCTCTTGCGACTTTATTTTGATTCTCATCATACAAATTAACTGTTCTTCTTGTAAAACCTCCCGAATCATCAGAGATACTCGAGGTTATGGTTTTTTCGGAGAAATTATATAAACTTATTGTAAATATTAGGATTGCTTCTGTCTGCTCAATAGCTACACTTATCTTAATTTTATTCATGTTTTCTGTGTTTAGTATGTCTTCTTTTAATGGCTGTAATTAATTTATTTTCTGAGTATTCCCTTTCATCACAATAGTATCACCGATTTTATTAAAATAGAAAACCTCTTTTATAACCCAGCTGATACCGCTGATAGAATGTCCGTGCCACAGAAATTCCTTAAAAATTTGTGAGAGAAAAAAAGTATCCAGAAAATTCATTTTTTCTTTCATATCTATTCTGGTGGTATTTAAAATATCTTCATAAGAGGGATATTCTGCAAGGGTTTCGAATAATTCTAAAGCATAATTTTCGCCCATTTTTTCGTCATCTTCTATCAGTTCACGCAATAGTTCCTGATATTGAGGTTTCATTTTTTCATTGAAATCTTGTAATTCAATGCTTATTTCGACAGGATGTATTTCTTTTCCTTCGATGTATTTTCGGTAAAAATGTTCGTCATAAAATATATCGTTGGAACTGATTTCAAGGTTGTTAATATATATCTGCATGTGATATTTCTGTTTGAATATTTATTAAGAACTGAAATTTTCGTAAAGGATATTATGATCATTAAAAAAAGCTTCAAGCTCTTCAAAACTGTTAAAGTTGTGCAATTCATCCTTTGTATAGGTAGATTCATCATATATTAATCCTGGTGGACATTCTTCCCATGTTAAAATAATCTTCCCATTGTATAGCCAAACCTTTATTAAGCCGGTATTTTTATTCCGTTCATTTTCCTGATAAATGTAATGACAGGATTTGTTCGATTGAATTTTGGAAATAAACTTTTCTTTATCCATTTTTTTCTTTACCGAATAAAGCCAGATATTTTCTAAAAATAACAAATACCTTCCTGCCTGATATTCGCCATAAGAAAAGAGGTTGATAAAGTTGTTGTTTTTGAGGTAATTAACTTCCAATCCATCTTCAGAGGTATACTTTTCAATAAAACTGTTGGTTAGGCTGAATTTACTTCCTTTAACAATTGTATTAAAACTTTCCTCATCTATTTCCTTTTTCAGATCTCTTAACGGATTGTTGTAAAAATCAGTTAATCTGATCTTTTGATGTCTGATTTCGAAAATCTCTTCAAGACATTTTTCTTCAGCTCCGTCAAATAATTTTTGCCTGCTGATTTCAAATTTTTTAATCATGTTTAATGTGTTTAAAGATGCCGTTATTCCTTCTTTTCTTTTGGTGAAATTGTTCCATCGTTAGGATTAATAGCGTATTTTTCATAGAAACTTTTAATAGTTTCAGGTTCATGCGTAAAAGGATTTACTCCGAACATTAATACAAATTCGTCCGCATTGGCAGGTTCTCCCATATTACCGTTAAACTTATGGGGATAACGTTTTCTTTCATGAGTTTCTTCTGCTTCTTTTATTTCTTCTGTGATTTTTAATTCAGGGTTTTGTATTTCATACTGTTTTATCTGGACTTTTTGTTCTTCTGATAACAAATCATACACAACCCTTCTTAATTCATTATTTTTTTTATACACTATAATTTTTTGCAATAACCCATCATCCAAGATTTCAGGTAAATTATTGAAATCTATATAAGGAAGTTGAGTACTTCTATATTCCCGATAACTTTTAGCCTCTTCAGATTCTTTAAAAATTAGATACTGTTCCTGCTGATGGGGTTTGAGGATATTAAAAACTTCGTCAAAAATAGCGTTATTCAGATCTTCGATATTTAATAATAGCTTTAAATTAAACTTAGGGAGTTCATTGGCAAAAGGGGTAAAATCGTAGATGGCTAAATTCATGTTATTTGGTTTTTATAAATTTTTAATTGAAACGTTCAACTGATCAATATCGGTAATATTTTCATGATGATTGATTTTCAAAGGATAATCAACATTGAATTTTACATTTTTAAAAGTAACTGCATTAAACTTACTGTCAATAAAGGTTAAACGGTCTAATTCTGTTGTATCAAAAGTTGTGTCGGATATAAGACAATCTCCAAAATAACTCCATCCTAATTGGATTGTACTGAAGGTACAAAACTCTATGGAAACATCATAAAACTCGGCTTTTGTGATTTCATCTTCTGAAAAAGTACAATTGATAAATTTACATTGATGGAACTCACATTTCCGTAAAAAAGAATTTTCAAAATGTACTGAAGAAAAAATACAGTTAAAGAACGAGCTGCCTCCTAAATTAACATTATTAAAAGTACTTGAGGTAAATTTTATATGATCAAATACAGATGTATTCAAATCTTCATCTTCGAATGCGATATGACTGAATTCTTCATTTTGGATATCCAATTGTTGCCCTCCTGTGCGATCAAGCCATTTTTTATGCAACTGTATCTTCGCTTTTATATTTTCCATGTTGATGATTTTACGATCTTTTCAGGTAAAAAACACTTTATCAATTATTTAAACTTAATAATAATATCATTTTCATTCAGGCGTACATTTTCATTATCAATTATCACTTCTGCCCAGCGTAATGGATCGTCCGATTCGCAGTCATTGATAATCCGGAATTCAGAATAACCTGTATTGGTTTCAGGAATTTTAAAAATATGTTCTATCTGACTTTGAGAAAGATGATAGGTTTTAGATAAGTTGATTAAAAACAGAACTTCAAGCAATTCATTTTTCAGCCTGATGTTTTCGTCTTTGTTTTCGCTTTTCTTAATCAGTTCATTGAGCCTTTCGATTTCATTTGAAATCATATTTTTTGCGGTTTCCATGGATTATTAATTTGTGGTGATTACTTTATTTAGCTAAATAACCAAACTACATTTTTCTCTACATTATCACCTATTGCGGAAAAAGATTTGTCTGTGATCTCAAACTGAGTGTCATTTATAGTATTATCACTAAAAATGATATCGGTAAAATTACAGTTCTTAAAATTACAATTTGTAATTTCTGCTCCCATTATTTCAGCACTTGCAAAAGAACAGGATATAAAGGAACAGGATTTCAATGAGGTGTTGTTTAAGTTTGATTTTGTAAAATCAACATTCTGAAAGATGCATTCTTCAAACAATGTCTGAACAAAATATGATGAATAAAGTGATAGAGTATTAAATTCAATATTGATGTATTTAGATTTTACAGAAATCAGGTTATCCAGATTAATATCGTTAATAATTAAATCTTTAATTTCTATTTCATTAAAATTAGGCAAATCATCGGAAGTGTAATTATTTTTCTCCTTTATTTCGCTAAACAAATTAAATCTGTTTTCCATCTTGTTTTAAAATTTTCCATTCATATTATTATCACTCGTTGTACACTTTGAAAAATTTTGACATAAATTCGTCACTTCGAGTGTTTTTTCGCAACAAAGTGGAGAAAAAATGTATCGAGAAGATCATCTATCTTTAAAATTACAAATTTCTTACTCCTTATTCAAAGTGACGGAAGTAAATAAAATGCACAACTGGGTCATCTTTGTGTTTCTGATTCCGCTTGAGCGTACACATAACATCCGTTTGCGTAAAGATATTAACTTTAATTTGTAGATTATTTTTATGGAAAAATTATATTTTGAATGATAGAAGGCTATAGATTTGTATATTTTAATTATAATTGAAAAAAATAAACCAGTAATCTAAAACTTAACCACAGAAATTAAGATTTTAAGATGGGAGAATCCACCAATTGTATACAAAATAAAGAAATTCATGTAGAATTTTTCTTAAAAAAGAGAGATATTGTCATTGATGATTTAAAAAATATTTCACAGAACTGGAAATCTTATTTCCTTCGCTTTAATGAATTGACTGAAAGTGAATTAATGAAGTATTTATCGGATGACGATTTTTATATAGAAGGAGCCGTGCGTATCACATATTTTGGAAAAGAGCTCATCGGATTTAGATATTGGGATTTGATAGATCAATTATGTTCCTATTTTATTCATGCTATTTATGAGATTACTATTGATAATAAAAAATCTGTGAAATTTTATTTTCCAGATCAGCCTGTTGAGGTTTTTGTAACGAAAGAAAAAGAACTTGTAGGCATAAAAATAGGCAATAAAGATATTTTTTATCTGAATAGGAATATCTTTATGAAAGAATTTTCAAATGCCTGTAAAAATCTTTATGAAAGAATAAATATCAGTTCTTACGAATTGGAAATGGAGGAAATAGAGGAAATTCTGAAGTATTTAAGATAATTTGAGATGAATTATAAAGACATTTATTTTGAAATAATCCTCAATGATATTTTATGAATAGAAATATTCAGTTAATGATTTAATTTAAACAATTATGGGAAGTCATTCAACAGATACTATTTTAGTAATAGAAAAAACTCTTACGAAAGAGATTGTAAATATCGTAGATGAAATTATGCTGGAAAATAATTTCACACTTGCTTATGATTATACTCATTTTTACTTTGAAGACACAGATCCTAGTCCAGATAGTGATACTGATGATGCGAAATCGATAATGGTAGAAACTTTAGAAGATGCCTTAAAAACTTTAGAAGAATTTAAAGAACATCCTACAGGAGGATCTTACAGTTATGACATGCATTGGGGATATAATCAGGATAAACATGCATTAGGATATACTTTATTGGTTGCTTTTCTATCATTTGATTACAAAAATATAGAAGCTGTTATTTTTTACGTAAGGGAAAATATTTTTGAATTGGCACATGAAAAAGAATTGAAAAAAGTATTTGCTGAAATCAATAAACGTATTAAAGTAATTGCTGCCACACAAACAACAAATTATTATCAGGAAGATTATCATGAAATTGATGTGATAGAAGATGTTCTGTCAGGAAATATCCATCAAAAATATGCGTATAAGTTTAGCGAATAGATATTTTCTTATCTGCTGAGTTATATTATAAAGATTATTAAATAAAAAAATGCCATTCAAACAACCACAAAAGATAAGGATAAATTTTGATGATTTAGAGTATATGTCTAATACATCAGAAGAAAAACTAGGTTATAAAGGACAATTATTCACAGGATATGCCGTATTAGATTATTTTCTTGATGGGAAGATATCGTATGAAAAAGAATACAGATATGTAGAAATAATGGGCTGGGTTAATGAATATTATCCAAGTGGAAATTTACAAAGTGAAAAGCTCTGCATTTGGGACTCAACGAATTCAATATTATTAAATGAATATGACCAAAATGGAGATTTAATTAAATCAATTATGGCCACAAGCCCGGAAAAGTTTGAAGAATATGTCAACAAATTTAACTTATTAGATTCATTAATAAATTAAAATTATGAGTGAAAAAAAATTATTAGAGAAAAAAGATTGGGCATATTATGTTTATGAAGGAAATAATATGATTGAATTATCTGTTCCTATTCCTAAACCAAACCCGGGATTCGATGTCATCTATATTCTAAGTGAATCTGAAAAAGAAAAATATCTAAAAGAGGGTATTAAAACTCTTGAAGACAGAATAGAAGATATGAAAATAAACTTTTCTAATTATGAAATGATTTCATGGAGATGATATCTCTATAAAATGCGTCGGCTCGAAACAACACTTCTTTCTGGCAAAAAGTGAAGGATTGGTTCAACCAAAGATAAAAAATGACTTTTCAAAAATTGTTTGCGACATTTGAAGAAAGCTAAACAATCATAAGTTTAATAACATGAAGAGTATAGAACAAAGATTACGAGAAAATTATATAGTAGGCTGCATAAAATATAAGAATAATTATCACTTTTATTTAATGCCGATTGCCTGGTGGATTTTAAATTATGAAAAATACAGCCCCTCAATATTACAGGATGTTTCCCGTCAGGATTTTAGAAATGGGGCTTTAAACGTAACCGATGATCAGCTTGAGCCTTTTTTAACGGCTATTTTAGAAGATCAGATTTCTATTCCGGAAGTAAAAAGTATTATTGAGAATTTTTCAGAAGAATACTCCGAAATACTGTTTTTTATTGATTTTGACCGAAAAGAATACATCAGTGCATTCTGTGATATTGAAATAGAAACGTATTTGCCGGACGAAACCTGGACCGGAAAATTTGAATCCCCAACAGATTATCTCCCTAAGAATATAGTAGATCAAATAAAGTAAAAGAAAAATGAGCATTTTTTACGAAACATTAATCCTATTAAAAGAAAAGAAAGATCCAAAATCCTTTATACTGAACTTTAATGAAAATTTAAAATCCATCAATGTTTTGCTTGAAAAAAGTGATTCTGAAGTCATGGTTTTTAATGATGATCGAAATGAGGAAGAAAAAGAACCAATTTGGCTCGATACATCAATGACGGATGAAGAGGTAGTAGATTTGGTTTGCTCATGGAAAGGGTTGGGATTGCTAACATACAGACATCAGGATTTTCAATATGATTTGGGAATTAATTACTTAACATGGAATGATAAATATCTGTCAGGTTTTGTAGTCTCCTATGCTCATAAAGACACTCTATTTGAAGATGACAGGCACAAAAAGCTGATATCTAAAATATCTGAATTTATAGATTATGAATATGTTATAGGGAATATCAGTATAGATTCTAAAATTTATATAAGAATGGAAGACAGTTTAGAAAAAATAAAAGAGCATATTTTAAAAAATTCTTTTGAAATTGATAGTAGAACTTGGTAATCCGTTTATTTGATAAAAATTAAAAGATGGAAGAAAAATTATGTTTAAAATAGAGTTTAATAAAGCAAGAGAATTAGGAGCAAAAGATGTGGAAGATACATCTGTTAATGAAGCAATCTGGTCAATTTATCCTGAGTATAAATCGGACATATTTATTCATTGGGTTATCAGATAGAACTGGATAAAAGGGGAGATATGAGTAATATTTATAATGATATTATAGATATGCAAGAAGAGCTGAGTAATAATAACTCTCTATTTAAAATCGGTTTTTGATCCAGTACATTTACAGTATATTGGAATTTCACAGTTGAAAATAAGACAATTACAATTAATCCTCAGTTTTTTGTAGCTAACATAAAAGATAATGATATATTTTTAACAAATGAAGAAATCAGAAAATTAGATTTAAATATTGAAGTTGATTTTGATTACTTTATCAGTGAATGAAACAAGCTTTTAAAAAGTATAAAAGATGATTTATTAAACGAGGGATATACCGAAGACTTGGAAAATTTTGAATATTTGAAAAATTTGAAATAATAAAAAGGCAAAATTTCTATTAAAAACTTACCCGTCGCCACACAAATCCTTCTCGTATGGCTTTTTTCTAAATACTCTCTCAAAAAGTTTTTATTTTTATAAAACATCAATGGAAACGGCTCGCGCCAAAGAAAATAATAAAATGGAAAGTATATACATCTATAAAGACGAATTTGGTAATGAATGTACATTTCTTAAAGAAAAGTATAATGAATTGGTATGCGCCATAATTACAGATTTTTTTGAAGAACCATTGCCCGATAATGATTTTCGCAGTGATTTTCTAAATCTGTTGAACACATTGGAAGATTATGATGATGTGTATATTATAACAGGCGAAATGCCATTTTATTGGGCAATATGCATCATCGAAAACAGATGGACAAGTAATCATTTAATAAAAAATATGACCAGTGATCTTTTTATGGAGTGGTATAAAAAGTATAAACAAGAAAATGGGATCATATCATTTATCATAGGAGGAATTGATGAAGATACTTATGTTTTTAACAATGATGAGGGTGATAAAAGTATATTTTTAAGAGGGAAATATTATGAATTTATATCCGATTTGGTTAAAAATTTTTTCAAAAAACCACATGTATATAATGATCTGGAATATATGCTCATAGGTCGTCTTAATGCACTGCCTGCATCTGGAAACAATAAGAATATAGAACAATTTATAGGAAAAGAACTTTTTTGGGCTCTGTCTGTCATAGAAAATAAAGAAACGACAACTGTCTTAAATGAAAAACAGTTACAGGAATACACGGAATTTCGGAATGAGTTTTTTAAGACCCATCATATAACATCTTTTATTACTAATTCAACTGAATAATCCCTAAGTCTTTAAAAACTCATAAATATCAGCCTGTGCTCTATAAACTGCAGCATCGTCATTTTCTTCAATAACAGCCACACCCTTACTGTTAAGAGTTCTTTTTTTACTGTTGTCTCTAAGCTGATAATCTATGATCGTATTCAATTGTTCTTTTAATTCTCTGTCTGATATCGGAAATGCAATTTCAATCCGGCGGTTGAGGTTTCGGCTTAGCATATCCGCCGATGACAGATATGTTTTTTCATCTCCGTCATTATGAAATTTATAAATCCTGGAATGCTCCAGAAACATATCGACAATTCTGTATATTTTAATATTTTCAGAAAAATTGGGAATTCCGGGTAGAAGAGTGCATATTCCTCTTATTATTAACGTAATGGGAACTCCTGCATTACTGGCTTCCGACAGTTTTTTAATGACTGATTTTTCATCCAGACCATTGGCTTTAATGAATATTGCAGCTTCTTTTCCATTTTTTTTATTTTGAATTTCAGTATCGATCTGTTCTAAAATTTTTTCTTTGAGATTAAATCCGGAAACCCATAGATGACTAATGGTTTGTTCACTCTTTTTAGTCTTTAGAAACTTAAATACCTGTTTCAGATCATCGGTATATTGTCGGTCTGAAGTAAAAAAGCCAAAATCAGAATACACTCCCGCCGTACTCTCATTGAAATTTCCCGTTGAAATATACGCGTAAGAATAGGCTTTCTTATTTTTCGGTTTTAAAGTAAAAAGAGCAGTTTTTGCATGTACCTTGAGGTTGGGCATACTGTAAATTATCGTAATGCCAGCATTTTTCATTTCCTGTGCCCAGAAAAGATTGTTACTTTCATCAAAACGGGCTTTTACTTCAACAAAAACGGTTACTTTTTTACCATTTTTAGCCGCACTTATCAGAGCATTCGCAATCAGTGATTGTGATGATATTCTGTACAGAGTAACTTTAATATCCGTTACATCATTATTGACAGCAGCTTCATTAAAAAGCTGAAGAACATAATGATAAGAATGATAGGGAAACGAAAGCAAATGATTGGCTTCCGTCAGATTTTCAAAAATTGATTTCTTATTTTCAAACGGCAGGTAACGGATAGCAGGGTAAGGCTTGTTTTGTAAAGCAGGAAATTGGGGATTGGGAAACTTGAAAAGGTCAAAAAAGTTATGATGAGTGCCTCCTTTTACAATTTCATCATCTTTAAGTCTAAAAGCTTTCCTGCATATTTCCAACATTTCAGAAGGCATATGCAGATCATACAAAAATCTTGTGGAAACCCCGGATTTTCGCTCTTCAATTTTCTTTTTGATTTTAAAAACCAGATTTCCCGACGTCTCATCCTCAATTAAATAATTCTCATCCCTATTAATTTTAATAGCATACACGCCTAAAATTTCCTGCCCTATAAAAATATAGTGAAGACATTTTTTAACGATCGTATCCAGCGAAATAATAAAATCTTTATCATCAACCTTGCTCAGCAATACATATCTGCTCAGCTTGTCAGAAGGAATATTTACATAACAGTATTTTTCGGTGTTTCCTTCTTTTAATTTCACTAAAAAGTAAAGCTGCCGGTTCTTTAAAAAATATTCCTGAGAGGGCTCTTTTGATAAATATACCAATTGAATATACGACAGTATTTTACTCTTAAAATAACTTTCTATTTCATCAAGATGGACATTTTCCATGGCTTGATTTTCATAATAAATAATTCTGTTTTCTGCCAGTTCCTTAAGAATTTTTTTATTCCATATTTTTCCGAACTGTTCCTGCTGATGCGCAATCTCTCGGTTAATCTGTTTCAGCAGTTTTTTATCAGATCCCGAACGGATCAAAAGATTATTAACTTTTACCCTGTAAAACTCATCAAGATTTGAAGAATGTATCGCAAGGAATTTTATTCTTTCATAAAGAGGGTTACTCGTGTCTGCAGCTTCTTCCAATACAGAATTATTGAAAGATAACCATGAAAGCTCAGCCGGAAAAGCAGCTTGAGATTCTTTTTTGCTGTTTTTTACCATGTTGCAGAATTTAAAATGAAACACCTACTTATATCAGGTAATTATCAAAACTTAAAGATACATGGAAATAATCGATTGAAGTTGAACTTTATCTTAATTTCAGGTTAACTCAAAAATTAAATGATCTTCAGGAATATCGTATGAAAATTACAAAGATTTTAAAATCAGATAATTTAAATAAAAAAATGGTTTAGAAAAGGAGTATAGAGTTTTTTGATATTGCTAAAAAATAAAACTGAGTAAATTAAAAAAGTTTAGCAGAAGTTCAAAATTTCTTCTAAATTCGAAATATAAATTAGCGGAGTTAAAAACTTAGATCTAATTAAAAAAATTACTGATGAAAATCCTCATTATAGAAGACGAAACCGAATTGGCAAAAAGTGTTGCAGAATACCTTTCTGAAGAGAACTACCTCTGTGAATTTGCCTTCACTTTCTATGAAGCGATGTACAAGATTGAAACTTTCCAATACGATTGTATTATTCTTGACATTATGCTGCCGGACGGGAATGGGTTGAAAATTCTGGAAGAGCTGAAAAAGCAAAATAAGCAGGACGGCGTTATCATCGTTTCTGCAAAAAATGCGTTGGATGACAAAATAAAAGGCTTGCAACTTGGTGCGGATGACTATTTGACGAAACCATTCCATTTGTCGGAATTAATGGCGAGAATTTATTCCATAATCAGAAGAAAACAGTTTAACAATTCTAATATTATCAATCAAAATGAATTACAAATCGACCTTTTGGCAAAAACAGTATCAGTCAATAATGAAATCATTGCATTAACAAAAAAAGAGTTTGATTTACTCATTTATTTTATCGGCAACAAGAACAAAGTCATATCCAAAAGTACCTTGGCAGAGCATCTTTCGGGAGATTTTGCAGATATGCTGGACAATCACGATTTTGTGTATGCACACGTGAAAAACTTAAAGAAAAAACTGAATGATGCAGGCTGCGAACCTTACCTGAAAACTGTTTACGGAACTGGTTATAAATGGGAATCAAATTAGTGATGAGTTATAAATGATGAATTATGAGTGAAAAGAAAAATGTTTTGAAGGATAAGAGTTTTAGTTTTGCTATAAGAATCGTAAAACTTTACAAATATCTTATAACAGATAAAAAGGAATTTGTATTAAGTAAGCAATTATTGAGAAGCGGAACCGCAATTGGTGCATTAATTCGGGAAGCTCAGAACGCAGAGAGCAAAGCAGACTTCATTCATAAGCTTGCTATTGCTCAAAAGGAATGTGATGAATCTCTTTATTGGCTCGAACTTTTATTTGAAACCGAATTCTTATCATCCACAGAATATGAAAACATCAATAATGATGCTTTAGAAATATTGAAAATAATTCGTAGTGCCATCATCACAACCAAAATGAAAAACTCATAATTTATAATTCATAACTTATAATTCTTTGTGAAGCCGCTTTTAAACAAAACCACAAAACCCTTCATTATCTATGTCCTGATTATTCTGGTCATCAGCATTCCGCTGTATTATTTTGTGGTGGATGCGATCTGGAAACACGAATTGGATGAGCACAACAAAATTGTAGCCGAAAAAACCAGCTCTCAAATCAACAGTTTAAAATTATCCGATGAAAAACTGAACGAAACGATAAAGTTGTGGAACGATGTACAACCCACCACAAACATCCGGAATTTAGATAAAAACGACCATTTTAAGGACAGTATTTTCATTGTAGAAAAGCCACACGATTTTCTTGATTTTAATGACATTGACAGGTTCAGGTGTTTGTCGAAGATTATTTATCTCAACAAAAAACCATATCGTTTCAATATCGAAACCAATATCGAAGAATCTCAGGAAACTATTTTTTTCATATCCGCAACCACGGTTATTCTCTTCATTCTGATTGTCGGCGGATTGCTATTTCTCAACAGAAGACTTTCAAAATCGGTTTGGAAACCTTTCCGTGAGACTTTGGATCAACTGAAAACTTTCAGCCTCAATAATCAGACAAAAATTGAATTTCCGCAAACCGATGTCACTGAATTTGATGAACTGAATCAATCATTAAGCAAGCTGATAGAACATAATGTTTCCGTGTATAAAACACAGAAAGAGTTTACAGAAAATGCTTCCCACGAACTCCAGACTCCTTTGGCGATTTTAAAAAACAAACTCGATATTCTTTTGCAAAACGAAGATTTGACGGAAAAACAATATCATATTGCGGAAGAAATGAACCGCGCTTTGTCCAGAAGTTCAAGAATCAATAAAAATCTTTTATTATTAGCAAAAATTGAAAACAATCAGTTTGATAATTCCAAAATACATCTGGACGAATTACTCAATCAAAGTATGGAGATTTTGCAGGAACATTTTGATCAGAAAAACATTTCCGTTCACAGCGAAATTTCTTCTGATATAAAAGTGAACGGAAACATTGGATTAACCGAAGTTTTGATTAATAATTTGATTTTGAACGCTATCCGCCATACTCCGATTAACGGTTCGATTTCTATAAAATTAAACAATTCTGTTTTCGAAGTTTCTAATTCGGGGACAGAAAAACTGAACTCAGATTTGCTGTTCAAACGGTTTTCCAGATTCTCGAAAGACAATAACGGAAGTGGACTTGGACTCGCTATTGTAAAAGAAATCTGCAAATCTCAGAACTGGACTATTGATTACAGATTCGAAAATCATAATCATATTTTCTCGGTAAAACTGTAAATTCTAAATTTCTTCTAAATTGAGTTTCATCTTTACACGTTTTTAAACGCGTAAAAAGTAATGATTCTTAAAAAATTTCAAAAAATATTTGACAGCAGATTTGCTGTTTTATTCTCAATTTTAAGTTTATATATTTTATTTTCAACCCTTATCAGGATTGGATTTTTGTTCTGGTCTTCGAAAGATGTAGACTTTAATTTGTTCTACATTGTAAGAGCATTTTTCACCGGATTTTGCTATGATTTTGCGGTTGGAACATTGTTTTTACTGCTGTATTCAGTTTATCTTTTGGTTTTTCCGAAACGGTGGATGGGTTCCAGATTTGATAAGATTTTCACCTATGTTTATCTCGCAATTGTGCTTCTCATCATCTATTTCAGCTTGTTGGCGGAGATTCCTTTTTGGGATGAATTTGGCGTGAGATTCAATTTCATTGCGGTTGATTATCTGATTTATACTTACGAAGTGATTTCGAACATCAACGAATCTTATCCGTTGCCATTAATCATTTTTGTATTGGTCGCATTGATTGTTGTAACGTTTGTTTTCCTTCAGAAAAGAAAAATATTCAGAAGTACATTTTCAGACAAAATACCTATTTCAAAAAGATTCGCTCTTTTTTCTGTATTGATTCCGGCTTTAATTTTAAGTTTAATATTGAAAAATAAACAAGCAGATTTCAGCAATAATTTGGTTTTAAACGAATTAGGAAAAAACGGAACATTCTCATTTTTCACCGCTTTCAAATCCAATGAGTTGGATTACGAAACTTTCTACCCGAAAATCGATGATAAAGAAGCATATTCTGTTCTGAAAAAAAATCTTTTGCAGGAAAATCAGACTTATGTTTCCAACCAATGGGACGATATTTCCAGAACTACAAAATCCGAAAACGAGCAACATCCTAACGTCATTCTGATTGCGATAGAAAGCTTCAGTGGAGATTTTCTGAAAGCTTTCGGAAACAAAGATAACCTCACTCCAAATTATGATAAACTGGCTAACGAAAGTATTTTCTTTACCAATCTGTATGCAACCGGGACCAGAACTGTGCGTGGAATGGAAGCTTTAACTTTGTCTGTTCCGCCGACTCCGGGGAACAGTATCGTTCGAAGACCAGATAATCAGAATCTATTTTCTGTGGCGACGGTTTTTAAAGAGAAAAATTATCAGCCTTATTTCATTTACGGTGGTGATGGTTATTTTGATAATATGAATAATTTTTTCGGAGGACAGGGCTTTGATATTGTAGACAGGAATCGGGGAAATCCTTTGTCAGACGAAATCAAAACACAGCGTTTCAATATTCCGGACAACGAAGTGAGTTTTGAAAATGCCTGGGGAATCTGTGATGAAGATTTGTACAAACAATCGATTAAATACGCTGATAAAAGCAGTAAATTAAACAAGCCCTTTTTCCAGTTTGTGATGACGACTTCCAATCATAAGCCCTACACTTTTCCGTCTGGAAAAATCGACCTTCCGCAAGGCAACAGAAATGGAGCTGTGAAATACACCGATTATGCTCTGGGGAAATTTCTGGCTAATGCTAAAGCAAAACCTTGGTTCAAAAACACTGTGTTCGTCATCGTTGCCGACCATTGTGCGAGCAGCGCCGGAAAGTGGGAAATCAATATCGATAAACACCATATTCCTGCGGTTATTTACAATCTTCCTCAGAAAGCAGAAAAAATCAATCGTCTGACTTCTCAGATTGATTTGATGCCGACTTTATTTGGTTATCTCGGTTGGAATTACACGACAAGCTTGTACGGAAAAGACATTAATCAGACAAAAGTTGGCGACGAACGCGCTTTCATCGGAAATTACAGAACTCTGGGAATGTTGAAAGGCAATATTTTCACTCAGATTGATGACAGAAAAAAGGTCAAGCAATTTGATGTAAAAAAATCAAATCAATGTTTATCCGAAGTCAAATTCAAAAATCAGAAGCTGATTGCCGAGACGATTTCCTATTATCAAACTGCGAGCGAGAGATTTAAAAATGGGAAAATGAAAATAAAGTGATCCAACAAGCTTGCAAGCGGTTTCTTCTTTAATTAATTTTAAATCAGAATTCTTTATGAAACTACTATTTTCAGGGATTTTAATAATTGTTTTGAGCGCTCAGGGTATTTTTGCTCAGGATAGTTTATCTATAAAAAATATGACGGAAGACAGCACTTCTGTTGCTGAACTCCATATCGATAATACACATCAATTCAGTTACAAAAAACTAATTATTCCGGCCACTTTCATAGGATATGGCGTTGCCACTTTAAAGTTTGACAAATTAAAACAGCTGAATTTTTCGACAAGGACGGAAATCAATGAGCATAATCCGAATCATATCAATTTGGATAATTATACACGCTTTGCCCCGGCAGCTTTGGTTTACGGATTAAATGCTCTGGGAGTTGAAGGGAAACATAACCTCCGGGACCGAAGCATCATCTACGGAACGTCATTATTGATGACCTCTGCTGTGGTAATGCCTCTGAAACATATTGTAAAAGAAGAAAGACCGGATCAGTCGAATCGGCTGTCATTTCCATCGGGTCATACAGCTACAGCCTTTGCTTCTGCCCAATTTATGTACCGGGAATATAAGGATGTCAATTTCTGGCTGGGTATTTCGGGATATTCTTTTGCAGTTTTTACCGGCGTTTACAGAATGCTGAATGACAAGCACTGGTTCAGTGATGTAGTAGCCGGTGCAGGTATCGGGATTTTATCTACGGAAGCAGCGTATTGGTTGTATCCTAAAATCAATAAGCTATTTTCTGGAAAAAATAAAAATTCTTCTACGACGATGATGCCTTTCTACCAGAACAAAACTGTGGGAATTGGATTGGTGAAAAATTTTTGAACCATTGATTGTCAAATAACCTGATATAACATTCATACTTCTTCAGTGCTAATGTTATATCAGATTATATTTTGTATTTAATGAGATATCATACCCATAGCTGTCTTTTTATTTATTGGTATAGAAAGACGTTTCAATGCTTTTTATATCAAATTAAAATCAACACTGCGTAATGAATTTAGCTGTTTTGCCAACTGGACAATCGAACAGGTACCCACATCCACCGCCAAAATTCATTGCAGTTTCATAATCAGGACCTTCTTCCAGCTGAGCAACGAAGCGCATCTTCTCGCCACAACAATTACACTTGGGAGTCTCGTCATCCTGTAACCATGCAGGACTTCCGCTTATTTGCCCTAAGATATCGCGGCGGCGAATCGGATAGCATTCTCTAGCCATATTGTAATCGTCTCCATCTACTGTTACTGTTCTTGCTCCATATTGTGCTTTTCTTAATGCAATCTGTTTTTCTCCAGGATATACAAATTCCAAGTTTTCAGATTCAACGATCACCACCTTATTATTACCCCAATCATCACAGTTTTGCATGAAAATCATTTCAAGGCCGATATCGGTTTTAATTTTCCCCTGATACTGCAATTCGGTCCCACAATCGCATTTGGGCCATTCAAACGGTACATTATAATCTTTTACCGGAAGCCCTCCAAAACTCGTTTTAGCAATATCATCTACCGTATTGGCTTTAATCAATAAATTAATACCTTGATTTTTATCTGAATAAAATTCGCCTATTGATTCTGATTCGGTTTCAATTATTATATTTTCATTCCAAAATTCATCCCAACTGATGACTGTAAAATTTTGCTTAATCATGGTTTCGATCGCAGAATCCATTGTGTAGCCGGGAGCAAATCCGTGAATAGGCCCTACAAAGTCACCATCACTTTCAGGATATTTAATTATTTTAAAAATATAATTAAAGCAGGGTGTGCTCGCTTTTCCTACATATTCTGTCCATATTTTCCTGATGATTGAAAAACCAATAGTACAGTCTTCATCGCTTATTTCCTCTTCCTCTTCGAACTTAGGACCCGCATCCTCATACGATTGGTCATAGATATAGAAAGGAGAATCGTAAACAACTTTCGAGATATCATTTTCCAACATCCCAAAAGTTCTGAAAAACTCCGACAAATGAAAGACCAGCACTGCTGGTCTATGGGTATCTTGTGCTATTTTTGTGCTCATACTTTTTAATTAAACCTCGAACCTTACCGCTTTTGTACTGTCATTAATATTAAATTCACTTGCTCCTAAAGTCAATAAATCAGCTATTTCGTAATATGCTCCCGAGTAACCTCCTTTAGAAAAAGAAATGATTCCGTATCGGTTTTCATCTGCTGGAACAAACACACCGAAATTTTTAAATCCGTTACGTCCCAAAGAGAAAACTGTTTTGTATAACAAGGCGTCGAGTGTCGATTTATTCAAATCTGCTCCGGAAAGCTTGTTGATTCGTCGGTATGACTTTTCGGTGTAAATCGGGATAAACATTTCTTCCGTCCAAAAGCTTTCTGCACCTCTCAGTGTGTCTGATTTTACTAAAACCCACCCGCCACTATTTTTATAATCCTCCGAAAAATCTGATCCTTCATGAGAAGGATCGATGGGAGCACGATCGATAAAATCCACGTCGGCAGGATAAGCTGTACATTTCCAGTTCGACTTTGGATTCAGGTGTTTCATCCACCAATGACTTGTAAAATGAATCGTCATTGTAGCATGGGCGTGGCTTGTTTCACCCCGCCAATAAGATTCTTTCCCATCGTTCATGATTTCAGTGACTTCAGGGGCTCGTACTTCATCGAGTTCGCATTTTGAAATATAACCTTTGGTATTATCTTTAAGCCAATTCTTATCGAAAAGGCAATATGCATCGAAGCTTTTTGCAATCGGTGAATCACCCAACGCCGCATCATGAATTAACCGAAGCGCAAATGCCAGATTATTACTGAAATACATAGCATCCGGATGAATTGTATCTAAGTCCAGAACAACGATCTTGTTCTCAGCATCAATTGATTTTACTTTTGCGTTGTATAAAGATGCCATTCAATTATAGTTTAAAGAAGAAAAAAGCTACTGCTGCCCATTCTTTTTTAACTCCACTGGCATACCCCACAGTTCCATGACTGCTATTTTCCACCGTTCCATTATCTTTAATGTAACCAATCGTTGAATGGCTGCTGTTTTCTACCGTTCCGTCTTTTTTAACATACCCAACCGTGGAACCGCTTTTGTTTTCTATGGTTCCGTCGCTTTTGATGCGGCCAATCGTACTGTGGCTTTTGTTTTCAATAGAGCCATCACTTTTAATGTAGCCCACTGTGGAATGGCTGCTGTTTTCAATTGTTCCGTCCGATTTGATGTAACCGGCTGTACTGCGGCTTCCTGATTCAATAGTTTGTGCGTTGGCAAATGAAATGCCGGCTAAAGCGACAGCAAAAGTTAATAGTTTTTTCATAAGAATTTATATTTATTTTAAACGTTAAAATCGTTTGAAGTGACGAAATAAGCATTGATTTTTATCGGATTTCCTATCGGGTTTAAAGCCTGTAAATCGTCATTATCTTCGTTATCCATAAGTTCTGATAAAAATTTCTCTTCCGAATCGGCAGTTCCGAAAACAATCCATGGTTTTCCAGCATCTGTCTCCATGTAATACACCGGAACTTGTGCCTGACCAAATTCTGAATAAAAAATATCGCCGATCGGAAAACCCTGCAGTTCTCCGATACGTTCAAAACTCCCGTAATTTTCTCGTTTTCCGATATATTCTAAAAGCTCTGAACGTTGTTTCGATTCGATTTCCCAACTGTTATCTTCGTCACTTTGGGATGCATTATTAAAATCCGGGAGAACGGTTCTCAACACAAAATATCGTTCATTATCCGTAGGTTTATAAATGCTGAAAATAAATTGTTCACTTGCCATAAAAGTTAATTTTCAAAATTATGTACATTGAAAAAACTGTCGAACAGTCCGTGTCTTAGGCGAATAATAAAGGAAATAACTTCCGAAAAAGTCTCCGGAGTACAAACTCGTTACAAATTCCATCGTTTCACCATTTTCGTCTTTAAATTCGGGCAAATCATAATCAGTAACATACTCATCATCATGAAACGGTGCTTTATGCGTCATCATATTCGCAGCATCATAATCCGACTGAATTTCTTCTTCGGTTTTCTCACGCATCAATGTTGCCTGAGCCCAATCGGGTTCGGTACCGACGATTAATTCCAGATCGCAACTTTCCAAGCTTTTATCAGAGGCTTCATCAACGTTGAAAAAATAGCGTGGTTCTTCATCCATCATTTCAAAATCTTCTTCCATCTCTATTTTGCATCTTTTGATAAAATCCGGAGTAAAATCATCCGGCGTCTTATCGTCGAAACGTAAGAGTTCATATTTATTATCATCGGTAAGCCTGAAATCAATCGATTCGTTGAAAATAGGGGTAACCACCAGATGAAACACTAAATCTTCATATTTCTTGCTGATGATTGCACCCGGAAAACTATATTTCGGCAGAATGATTTTTTTGTCAAAATAAGACCTGTCGGCCAGAACTTTTGCCGGATCAGAAAGTACTTCTGCAACATTCTTGTAGGCATTGGGTTCATCGGTTTCCGTAAGACAAATTTCTCTCTTTTTCCTTTTGGAAAATTGTGAGAACTGGCGCACAAGCTTTGTTTCTTTTGAATAAAAAAGATAATGTGAACCCGGAAAATGTGGTGCGTTTAAACGACAGATAAACTCTAATGTGTTTCCGTTCTCATCTTTGAAAACGGGCAAATCGTAATTCGTTGTATAGTTGAAATCTTCATCGAAATTTTCGTATTCTAATTTACCTTCTGCTTCCAGTTGATCTAATATTTTGTTTTCCTCTTCTGTAGTCTTACGCAAATAGGTGTTTAAATGCCATTTGACATTACCTGTCAGCAGTCTTATATCTTCTCCATCGTCACTCGCGTCACTTCCGTGGTCTTCGCTGTATGTTGATGGTTGGTCTATTTCCTCGAAATGTGTCTGCATGGCTTCAATACATTCAGTTATAAATTCTGGTGTGAATTCGGAAACGGGTTTGCCATTAAAGCCAAGGAATCCATATTTGTTTCCATCTATCAAACGGAAATCGGCATATTCAAAAATCGTTGGAAATGCCATAAAATGAAAGGTTAATCCTTCCAATTCGGGTTTTGCAAGAATTCCGGGAACTGAAAATTCAGGAATCAGAATCTTCTGTTCAGTATATTTTTGGTCTTTTTCGGTTAAAACTTCTGTAGGATAACTTGTCAATATTCCTGCGGACGAGTTTTGTAAAGGGGCAGAAGAGCCTGTTTTTTTATAGTTGGTTACTAGTCTGGGATTCATGGTATTTTTAAGTCTATTCAAAGATATCAACTGTCTTTTCATATTTATCAGTTGATATTCGTCTGAGCTTTTACATTTTTACTGCAATATAGGCAGTTTTCTTGAAGATCAAAAATCTAATCTATATATGATTTTTATTTGTAACATCATTAAGAATTTTTTGGATTAAATTTCAGATTATATTCTAAATCCATATCGGTTCTAAAATCATTTTCACTGTTTGCAACACTTTCTACGACTAATCATTATGAACCTTTTCTCTTTTCTAAGATAATAAAATTAGATTTTCCTGTAAATAGAATTACCCATCAAAAAAAGGAAGAAAATAAGATAAATGTAAAACAGCAAATATCTGTTAAACTTCTATTTTTTCTGATTTAACAATTTTTTAGTCACCATTATTTGTACTGATTTTAAAGTTTACTTACCTTTGTCGCGCAATGCATCGAGGTTTTTTCCAATATTTATACAGTTTACTATTTGCATTACTTACTGTTTTAGGTTTGTATTATGGGCAAATGCAACAGTATATGTCGACTGATGATTCTTCCGATATAGATTTTACAGCAAATATTTTTATCAGAGACCACCAAAAAGACGGTAAGACTTTAAGATCTTTGGAAAGACAGGCTGAAATTGATTGTTACAACCACAGCCGTCCTCATTTCAGTAAAATCAGAGCGCTTTCTGAAAGCGACTCTGAAAATGATGACAATGTAGAAACTTCTGCCTCTCCCGAGTTTGCAATGATGTTGAGGGACGAATTCTGGAAGTTAGTTTCCGGTTTCGTTACAATATTTCACGATAAACAAAATGCTGTTTCATTCGCTCATTCCGAGCATTTAATTCTATCTTATGATGATCTGTACATTCAGTACAGGGTCATCCGACTGTGATTTTACAATACTTTTTACCGAAAAGCCTTAAAGTTTTCAATATCTGATTTGAAAGCTTAACATTCTATTTTTCAATTTAAAAATATTATAAAATTATCATCATGGTCAAGAAAAGTCTCATGTATATCAATCTGTGCCTTATTCTGTGCGTAAGCTGCCAATCAGAAAAAAAGGAAAAAACAGAAGAGGCATCATTTAACGTGACAAGTCCGCTTATAAAAGATACAATTATCGATAAGGATTATGTTGCACAAATCCGCTCTATCAATCATATTGAACTTCGTGCTCAGGAAAAAGGATATATTCAGGGGATGTATGTGGATGAAGGGCAGATTGTTCAGAAAGGTCAGCTTTTGTTTAAAATCATGCCTAATTTATACGAATCTGATGTAAATCGTGCCAAAGCAGAAGCCAAATACGCCGAAATCGAATATCAAAATACTAAAAATCTTGCAGCTAAAGATATTGTTGCGCCTCAGGAAATGGCAATGGCAAAAGCAAGGTATGAAAAGGCAAAGGCTGAACTCTCTTCAACCAATACCCATTTAGGTTTCACAGAAATCCGTGCTCCGTTTGCAGGAATTGTTGGAAGACTGCATGTAAGGAAAGGAAGTTTGGTGGATGATGGCGAATTAATTACTGAACTATCCGACAACAGTAAAATGTGGGTATATTTCAATGTTCCGGAAGCTGAATATCTAAATCAAATGGATGAAAGAAAGGATAACGATCCGCTTCACGTTCGTTTGAGAATGGCCAACGGAAAAGAATTTACTCAGGATGGTGTAGTAGAAACCATTGAGTCTGATTTCGACAACGAAACCGGAAATATTGCCTACAGAGCAACGTTCCCGAATCCAAAAGGACTGTTAAGATATGGTGAAACAGGAAATGTTGTCATTACATCACCTTTTGCGAATGCTATGCTGATTCCTCAGAAAGCAACTTTTGAAGAATTAGAAAAGAAATATGTCTATGTTATCACAAAAGACAACAAAGTAAAGGCAAGAGAAATAAAAATTGCTGCCGAATTACCGCATCTGTATGTTGTAGCTTCAGGTCTCGGAAAGGATGAAAGAATCCTGCTGGACGGTCTTAGAATGGTTCAGGAAAACCAAAAAATCAGATCCAAATTCCAAAAACCTGAAAAAGTAATGTCGAATCTGGATCTGTATGCCGAGTAATTAAAAAGCAAAATTATGTTTAAAAAAGTAATACACCGACCGGTATTTGCCATCGTATTATCGGTTGTGATCTTATTTATCGGAGGCTTGGCGATCAAGCAGCTGCCTACCGAACAGTTTCCTAAAATTGCTCCGACTACTGTTGCTGTTACGATTGCTTATCCCGGAGCGAGTGCCGATGTTTTGGTAAAATCTTCATTGATTACGATTGAAAATGCCATCAACGGAGTTCAGGGTATGCGTTATATCACAACCGATGCAACGAGTGCCGGAGAAGCCACAGTAAACGTTATTTTCGACCCCGGAACCGATCCCAATGAAGCGGTAGTTTTGGTTAAAACCAGAGTGGATCAGGTGATGCCATTGCTTCCGGAACTGGTTCAGAAAGAAGGAGTTGTGGTAAACCCTATCCAGCCGAGTATGTTGATGTACGTCAACCTTTACAGCACCAATAAAAGCATGGATGAAAAGTTTCTTTATAACTATGCGACGGTAAATATTATTCCTGAAATCAACCGTATTCACGGGATTGCAAAATCTCAGATCTTGGGAAGTAGAAGATATGCGATGCGTATCTGGCTTAATCCTGACAGAATGCGTGCCTATTCGATTTCCGTGGATGAAGTGATGAAAGCCATTGGCGAGCAAAGTATCATCGGGCGTCCCGGAAGAATCGGGCAGAGTTCAGGGATTGCAGCGCAGTCTTTAGAATATGTTCTTACCTATAAAGGTCAATATAATAAACCTGAAGAATATGAAAATATAATTGTCCGTTCCAATTCAGAAGGAGAAAACATTAAGCTGAAAGATGTTGCAAAAGTCGAATTAGGAAGTGAGTTTTTTGATATTTATTCAAATCTTGACGGCCATCCTTCCGCTTCGATTGTATTAAAACAAAACTATGGAAGTAATGCCAATGATGTTATTAAAGATGTGAAAGCAAAACTGGAGGAAATGAAAGGAAATTTCCCTCCCGGAGTGGATTATAAGATCAGTTACGACGTTTCACAATTTTTGGATGCATCGATTGAGCAGGTAATGCACACCTTAAGAGATGCCTTCATTTTGGTAGCGATTGTGGTATTTATTTTCCTTGGCGATTGGCGTTCAACATTAATCCCAATTATTGCCGTTCCTGTTTCATTGATCGGAACTTTCTTTGTGATCCAAATGTTTGGAATGTCGATCAACTTGGTAACCCTTTTCGCCTTGGTTTTAGCCATTGGAATTGTGGTGGATAACGCGATTGTTGTTATCGAAGCCGTTCACGCAAAGATGGAAGAAAGCGACATTACACCTTACAAAGCCGTAAAAGAAGTTATGGGAGAAATTGCAGGTGCGATTATCGCAATTACGGCGGTAATGGTTGCTGTGTTTATCCCGATCTCATTCATGACAGGTCCTGTCGGGACATTCTATCGTCAGTTTTCGATTACAATGGCGAGTTCTATTGTAATTTCTGCGGTTGTGGCTTTAACATTAACTCCCGTTTTGGCAGCAATGTTATTGAAAAATCACCATGGAAAAACTAAAAAGTCTAATATTTTCACGAAAGCCTTAGATTCTTTCAACAGAGGATTTGATAAGGTGACAGGAAGATATGTTTCATTTTTAAGAAAAATTGTTACAAGAAAAGTGGTCACATGGGGAATTTTAGTCGCTTTCTGTGTCGGAATTTTTATCGTGAATAAAGCGCTTCCGGGAGGTTTCATTCCGAATGAAGATCAAGGGACAATTTATGCGATTGTGCAAACGCCTCCGGGATCGACATTAGAGCAAACGAATAAAGTTTCAAGAGCATTACAGAAAATCTGTCAGGGTGTGGATGGAGTAGAATCGGTTTCCTCTTTGGCGGGTTACGAAATTATGACGGAAGGTCGTGGTTCTAATGCCGGAACGTGTCTGATTAACCTTAAAAGCTGGAATGACCGTGAGCATAATGTAAAAGAAATCATGGAAGAGCTTGAAGAAAAATCTAAAGATCTTGGAGCTACGATAGAGTTCTTTGAACCGCCTGCAGTTCCCGGTTTCGGATCTTCGGGAGGTTTCTCGATGAGATTATTGGATATGAACAGAACGACCAATTATCAGGATTTTGATAAAATCAATAAAGATTTCATTGCTCAGCTTAAAAAGCGCAAAGAATTAACCGGAGTATTCACTTTCTTCGCAGCCAATTATCCTCAGTACGAATTGGTTTTTGATAATAATGCAGCGATGCAGAAGGGAGTTTCCATAGGAACAGCCATGGAAAATCTGAATATTTTAATTGGTAGTACTTACGAGCAGGGATTTATCCGTTTCGGACAGTTCTTTAAAGTATATGTTCAGTCTTCTCCGGAATTCAGAAGACTCCCGACAGATATTTTAGGATTATATGTGAAAAATGATCATGGTGAAATGGTTCCTTATTCAGCGTTTATGACGATGAAAAAAACGCAGGGACCAAACGAAATTACACGTTATAATATGTACAATTCGGCGGCAATTCGTGGACTTCCGGCTGAAGGTTATACAACGGCTGATGCGATTCAGGTAATAAATGAAGTGGCAGCAAAAACCTTACCTCACGGTTACAAAGTAGCTTGGGAAGGATTGTCTTATGATGAAGCACAACGTGGGAATGAAGCAATCTATGTATTCCTTGTTGTTTTGGTATTTGTTTATCTTGTATTGGCGGCGCAGTACGAAAGTTTCATTATTCCGTTTGCGGTATTGTTTTCATTACCGGTCGGAGTTTTCGGATCTTTCTTATTGTTAAAAGCAATGGGGCTTGAAAATGATATCTATGCACAGGTTGGTTTAATTATGATCATTGGGTTATTAGGAAAAAATGCCGTGTTAATCGTAGAAGTTGCTGTGAAAAGGAGACAGGCAGGAGATTCTATTCTGGAAGCGGCAATTGAAGGTTCAAGAGCCCGTTTCAGACCTATTTTAATGACTTCATTTGCATTTATTGCAGGTTTGGTACCGCTTGTTTTTGCGGGTGGAGCAGGGGCTATCGGAAACCATACCATCGGAGCTTCCGCATTGGGAGGAATGTTGATCGGAACCTTGTTTGGGGTTATTGTAATTCCTGGGCTCTACTACATTTTTGCCAAACTATCGGACGGCAGAAAAATGATCAAAGATGAAGACGAATCACCTTTAAGCGAAGACATGATCCATTATGAATAAGAGTAAAATATATCAATATGCAGGCACCGCTTTCTTTTTGTTAAGTCTCGCTGCCTGCAAATCAGTAGACATACAACAGGGTGCTGAAAACAGGACGGTTCCTGAGAAATATGCATCAGCCGAAAATGATACGATTAATACAGGAAAACAGAAATGGAATGAATATTTCAGTGATCCGAATCTTCAGCATCTGATTAATCAGGCGTTGCAGAATAATCAGGAATTAAATATCGTTCTTCAGGAAATCGAAATTTCTAAAAATGAAATTAAAGCTAAAAAAGGTGAGTACTTACCATCTGTTGGCTTTAAAGCAGGAGCTGGAGTTGATAAAGTAAGTCGTTACACAAATATTGGAGCGATGGAAGCCAATACAGAAATGGAGCCTGGAAAAGAAATGCCGGATCCGCTTTTTGATTTCGGAGTAGGTGTTCAGGCGAAATGGGAAACGGATATTTGGGGCAAACTTCACAATGCGAAAAAAGCTCAGGTTCAGAGATATTTGGCGAGTGTGGAAGGTAAAAACTTCATGATCACCAATCTGATTTCAGAAATTGCTGATTCTTATTACGAATTATTAGCGCTGGATAATGAATTGGTTATTTTAAATCAAAACATTAAAATTCAGGAAAATGCGCTGGATATTATTAAGGAATTAAAAAAGAATGCAAGATCCAATGAACTGGCAGTGAAAAGATTTCAGGCACAGGTTCTGAAAACGCAAGGAATGCAGTATGATATTCAGCAGAAAATCGTGGAAACGGAAAACAGGATCAATTATTTGGTCGGAAGATTTCCTCAGCCTGTGGAAAGAAGCCAGAATTTTGATTCGGTTGTTCCGCAGACTGTTTACTCAGGAATTCCTTCAGAATTGTTGGAAAACCGTCCGGATATTAAGCAGGCTGAATATGAGCTGGCTGCCTCAAAATTAGATATCAAATCAGCAAAAGCAAGATTTTATCCATCACTTGATATTGGTGCCGGTGTTGGATTACAGGCTTTTAATCCGACCTATTTGATTAAGCCCGAATCCTTTTTATTTTCTTTAGCAGGTGAGCTGACGGCTCCGTTGATTAATAGAAGCGCCATTAAAGCTGCATATTATAATGCCAATGCAAAACAGGTTCAGGCGGTTTATCATTATGAGCAGACGGTCTTAAGTGCTTATATTGAAGTAACCAACCAGCTTTCTAAAATTAAAAACTTAGAAAACAGTCTGGACATTAAAACGAAGGAAGTGGATGCTCTGACAAAGTCCATCGATATTTCCAATGACTTGTTTAAATATGCCCGTGCAGATTATATGGAAGTTTTGCTGACTCAGCGCGATGCTTTAGAATCGAGATTTGAGCTTGTGGAAAAGAAGGTCAATCAAATGAAAGCAAGTGTTGCAGTGTACAGAGCACTTGGGGGCGGTTGGGATCAAAATCCTGTAGCTTCGCCGGAACCTGTTAAAAAATAAATTCATAACTCAATTTTTCTCAAGGAAGTCTATCGAAAGGTAGGCTTCTTTTTTGATTGTTAGAAGCCATTTAAACTTTGAAAAAGATATCCTTGAAAATTATTTTACAAGATTTTTAATCTTCTTTTTATGATCTAAAGCAAATTTTAGGCATCGTAATTTTTTGGAGTTTAATAGATTGAAAATTAGAATTTTATAACTTGTTTTAATTTTGATGAATATCGTATTAAAATAAATCTTTTATGAGTTTTTGATATTTATAATTTGATTTTTGTATTGAAAATTCAATAAAGTTTATACATTTGTACCGTTCAAAACAAAAAGATGAGTTATTCAGTAATTATTATTGTCATTATTAGCATTATCGGATTCCGGTGGTGGGGGATGGCTTGTGATAATTTTTGAAATTGAAATACTACAGACCACTCTCATCACGAGAGTGGTTTTTTTATTTAAAACAGACAAATAACAAACATAAAAAATCAGCACAAAATGTATTACAATGACGACAGTGTTCTCTTCTTTGATGGGGAATATGTGAAAGCAAAAGAAGCCAAGACCGACTTGTACGGCCAATCTTTACACTACGGATATGCCGTTTTCGAAGGAATTAAATCTTATAAAACAGTCAACGGAACCAAAATTTTCAAAGCAGAGGAACATTACGACAGATTGAGAAAATCTGCCGAAACGATGATGATGCCTTTTGATTATTCTACTGAAGAAATGGTAGAAGCAACTTACAAATTATTGGAAATTAATAATTTGAGTAATGCATATATCCGTCCGATTGTCATTTGCTCTCCAAATATGGCATTATCAAAGGGTCAAAAAAGTTATCTCGTCATCGAGGTTTGGAATTGGGATAACGGTTATCTCGCCAACAAAATGAGAATTATGACTTCTTCTTTTGAACGTCCTAACCCAAAAGCTTTCAAAGTTGAAGCAAAAGTGAGTGGTCATTATGTGAACTCGATTTTAGCTTGTCAGGAAGCTAAGGATAAAGGTTTTGATGAAGCGTTGGTCCTTGATGCTGACGGAAATGTAGCTGAAAGTTCAGGAGCCAATATTTTCTTCGAGAAAGACGGAAAACTTTTCACACCGGCAAAAGGAAGTATTCTTCCGGGAATCACAAGAGCAACAGTTTTTGAAATCTGTGATAATCTGGGAATCTCTTACGAAGAGAAATTCTTCAAACCGGAAGAAATGCAGGGTACAGATGCGGGCTTTTTCTGTGGAACAGCAGCCGAAATTGTAGCATTAGATTCTTTGGATAACATTCCTTTCAAACTGAACTGGGAAGACAGTTTATCATCGAAAATTCAAACGGCTTATCGCCATTTGGTGTTAGAAGAAGATTATTCATATCTGAGATCCGAAAATTTAATCTTAGAAAAATAAATACGAAGTCCCGAAAGGACGACTTACTAAATGATAGGATGAAATCTTATCAAAAAAATACGACAGAAATAACCTGTCAAAAAAATAAAATATGTCAGAAAATTTAAACAAATATTCCAAAACACTCACCAAAGACCCAACCCAGCCTGCAACTCAGGCGATGTTTTATGGGATTGGTTTTCAAAAAGAGGATTTCGACAAAGCACAGATTGGAATTGCAAGTATGGGCTACGACGGAAACACTTGCAATATGCACTTGAATGGTCTTGCGGAGATTGTAAAAAAAGGTGTTAAAGAACAAAATCTTGTTGGATTAATGTTCCACACCATCGGAATCAGCGACGGAATGACCAACGGAACCGACGGAATGCGTTATTCCCTTGTAAGTCGCGACATCATTGCAGATTCCATCGAAGCGGTTTGCGCAGGACAATATTACGATGGATTGATTACTGTTCCGGGATGCGACAAAAATATGCCGGGTTCTCTGATGGCGATGGCTCGTCTCGACCGTCCTTCCATAATGGTTTATGGCGGAAGTATTGCGCCGGGACATTACAAAGGCGAAGACTTGAACATTGTTTCAGCTTTCGAAGCATTAGGAAACAAAATTGCTGGCAAAATTTCTGAGGAAGATTTCCAGGGTGTGATTCAGAATTCCTGTCCAAGTGCAGGAGCTTGTGGCGGAATGTACACAGCCAATACAATGGCTTCCGCAATCGAAGCTTTGGGAATGAGTTTACCCTATTCTTCGTCTTACCCGGCTCTCAGTCGTGAAAAAAAAGAAGAATGTCAGTTTGCCGGGCACTACATTAAAATTCTTTTAGAAAAAGACATTAAACCATCGGACATTATGACGCCAAAAGCTTTCGAAAATGCGTTGAGGTTAATTATGATTCTGGGTGGAAGTACCAATGCTGTTCTTCATTTCATAGCCATTGCAAAATCCATCGGCTACGATTTGACTTTGGATGATTTCCAGAGAATCAGCGACGAAACACCATTTTTAGCCGATCTTAAACCGAGTGGAAAATATCTGATGGAAGACCTTCACAAAGTAGGCGGAGTTCCTGCAGTGATGAAATATCTGTTGGATTTAGGCTTGCTTCACGGTGATTGTTTGACGGTTACGGGAAAAACCATTGCTGAAAATCTGGAACACGTCACTTCAATTATCGACAGACAGCAAAACATCATTCACGATATCAAAAATCCAATCAAAGAAACCGGACACATCAGAATTATGTACGGAAATCTTGCCGAGAAAGGTTCTGTTGCAAAAATCACAGGAAAAGAAGGCGCTTATTTCAAAGGAACGGCGATTGTTTTTGACGGAGAAAAAGAATTCATCAAAGGTATTGAAGATAAAAAAATTCAGGAAGGAAATGTAGTTGTAATCAAAAATGAAGGCCCAAAAGGCGCACCCGGAATGCCGGAAATGCTGAAACCGACTTCCGCTTTGATGGGTTCAGGCTTAGGTAAAAATGTCGCATTGATTACCGACGGAAGATTTTCGGGAGGAACGCACGGTTTCGTTGTTGGTCATATCACGCCGGAAGCTTTTGCCGGAGGATTGATTGGCTTAATTAAAGATGGAGATGTGATTGAACTGGATGCTGAAAAAAATACCATCAACGCATTGTTGTCGGATGGAGAAATTGCCAAAAGAAAGGCTGAGTTCCAACAACCTGAATACAAAGTGAAGAGCGGGGTATTATACAAATACGCCAAATCTGTAGCAGATGCCTCACAAGGCTGTGTCACCGATTTATAAGATAATGATGAATAAGATATTATTTGGGGCAGCTATTTCCGTCTTCCACTCCCGCTTTTTTGCGAACAAAATGAAGCAATAAGTTGAACTATTTGGTCATCGCAAAAAGAGCTCCGTTCAAGCCGGGCTGCAATCATATTGCGTTTCAAAATAATGTTTTAAAAAAATCTGGAGGTGAAATTTGAAAACAGGAAAAAAACTCAAAACGAATCCGAAGGATTCAATATCAGTAGCCGTAGGTGAAACCTATGGAACGGATATAAACCCCAACAAATCAGACCCCGAAGGGTTCAATCTTAAACGGAAAAATATTAAAAATGAACAATACCATTTCACAAATAGAAAATATAGAATTAGAACAGCCAAAATCGGTAGAAATATCCGGTTCCAAAGCTGTTTTGGAAGCGCTATTACAAGAAAACGTTGATACGATTTTTGGTTATCCCGGTGGCGCAATTATGCCGATTTATGATGCTTTGTACGACTATTCCGAAAAACTGAAACATATTTTGGTTCGTCACGAGCAAGGTGCCATTCACGCTGCACAGGGATTTGCAAGAACTTCCGGAAAAACGGGGGTTGTATTTGCAACCAGTGGTCCGGGAGCAACCAATCTGGTGACAGGTTTAGCGGATGCAATGATAGACAGCAATCCGATTGTCTGTATTACAGGTCAGGTCTTTGCCTCACTTTTGGGAACGGATGCTTTCCAGGAAACTGATGTCATCAATATCACAACGCCGGTTACAAAATGGAATTATCAGGTAACCGATGCAACCGAAATCCCGGAAGCAATTGCCAAAGCTTTTCATATCGCAAGTACTGGTCGACCAGGTCCGGTTTTGATTGATATTACCAAAAATGCCCAGTTGCAATTATTCGAATATTCGGGGTATAAAAAATGCAATCATATCAGAAGTTACCGCCCGGAGCCGGAAATCAGAAATGAGTATATCGAACAGGCCGCAGAATTGATTAATCAGGCAAAAAAGCCATTTGTTCTGTTTGGGCAAGGGGTGATTTTGGGAAAAGCCGAAGAAGAATTCAAAACATTTATTGAAAAAATCAATCTTCCTGCGGCAGCAACTGTAATGGGATTGAGTGCACTTCCAACCAATCACAAGCTACACGTCGGAATGTTAGGAATGCACGGAAATTATGCGCCCAATGTAATGACCAACGAATGTGATGTTCTGATTGCGGTCGGAATGCGTTTCGATGACAGGGTTACAGGTCGTTTGGATAAGTATGCAAAACAGGCAAAAATCATTCATCTTGATATTGACCCGGCCGAAATTGATAAAAATGTGAAGACCACCGTTCCGGTTTGGGGGAATTGTAAAAAGACACTTCCGATGCTGACAGCGCTTCTAAAAAACAATGACCATTCAGAATGGTTGGAAAAATTCCGTGAGTTGGAAAAGGAAGAAATCAAAGAAGTAATTACAGAAGAACTGAATCCCACAACCGATGTAATGACAATGGGAGAAGTGATTAAAGTTCTGAATGAGCTGACAAATGGCGATGCTATTATAACGACTGATGTTGGTCAACATCAGATGGTGGCGTGTCGATATGCTCAATTCAATAATTCTAAATCCAGCGTAACCTCAGGCGGATTGGGAACAATGGGATTTGGTTTGCCGGCCGCAATCGGAGCTTGGTATGGCGCACCGGAAAAAACAGTGGTTGCAATCATTGGAGATGGAGGATTCCAGATGACATTGCAGGAATTAGGTACCATTATGCAGTTCGGAGCGAAGGTCAAAATCCTGATTCTAAACAATGAATTCCTCGGAATGGTAAGACAATGGCAACAGCTGTTCCACGACAGGCGCTACTCTTTTGTAAATATCACGAGCCCGGATTTCGTAGCCGTTGCAAAAGGTTATTACATCGACGGACAAAAAATATCAGAAAGAAAAGACCTCAAAACAGCTTTGGAAACAATGCTCAATCACGATGGCGCCTATCTTTTGGAAGTAATGGTTGGAAAAGAAAATAATGTTTTTCCAATGGTAGCCCAAGGAACCTCGGTTTCAGAAATTCGTTTAAAATAAATTTTCAACAAAGTCCTGAGAGGACGAATTAATAAAGGATACGATAAAAATCCTATAAAAACCCGAAGGGTTTAATATGAATAGCCGTAGGTGCAACCTATGGAATATAAGATCAACATCCCACGAAACCCGAAGGGTTCAATATCATTCCAATAACGGAACTTTGAAAAACAAAACAATGGAAAAACAAGAATTTACCATCACATTATACACCGAGAATTCTGTTGGATTAATTGGCAGAATTTCAGGAATTTTTTCACGAAGAAAAATCAATATCGAGAGTTTGAATACATCTCCTTCCGAGGTGGAAGGCATTCACAGATTCACAATTCTCATTAATGAAACCGAAGAAGTCGTAAGAAAACTCTGCCGTCAGCTGGAAAAACAAATCGACATTCTGAAAGCTTATTTCAATACAGATGATGAGATTGTCTGGCAGGAACAGGCACTTTACAAAGTCCCCGCAAATGTGGTGACAGAAAAGGTCTATGTAGAACGATTGCTTCGTCAGTATGGCGCATCTACAGTTGTGATTCGTCAGGATTACATCGTTTTTGAAACGGCAGGACATCGGGAAGAAATCGACCGGTTAACTGAAGAGCTCAACAAATACGGACTCATCGAATTCGTGCGTGGAGCAAGAATCGCTATCATCAAAAACAGCGCAGGAATCCACGAAAAAGTCCTCGAGTTTGAAAAAAGAGAACCATCTCCCGAACTTATTGAAAACGAATATCTCGATA
Organism: Chryseobacterium arachidis; assembly: GCF_900129245.1. Taxonomy (GTDB): domain Bacteria; phylum Bacteroidota; class Bacteroidia; order Flavobacteriales; family Weeksellaceae; genus Chryseobacterium; species Chryseobacterium arachidis. Next base: position 331,669 of record NZ_FQUT01000004.1, on the reverse strand, counting down.
AAAGAGACGATGTTTTCACAATGTAAATAAATATTCAAAACAGAATTTAAAAATCAAAAAAATATTAATCCTAAAAAGTAGTTACGGTAATCTTTTTACTTCATACTTTTTACTTTTTACTTAAAAATATGGCAAATTATTTCAATACCTTATCACTCAGAGACCAGTTGCATCAGTTAGGACAGGCGGAATTTATGGACAGTTCAGAGTTTTCTGATGGCGTTTCTGCATTGAAAGGAAAGAAAATCGTAGTGGTTGGCTGCGGCGCTCAGGGACTGAATCAAGGTCTGAATCTCAGAGACAGCGGACTGGACGTTTCTTACGCATTGCGTCAGGAAGCTATCGACCAAAAGAGAGATTCGTGGAAAAACGCAACCGAAAATAATTTCAAAGTCGGAACTTACGAAGAACTGATTCCCACTGCGGATTTGGTCATCAATTTAACGCCTGACAAGCAACACACTTCGGTAATCAATGCGGTTCAGCCTTTGATGAAACAGGGTGCGACTTTGTCCTATTCACACGGGTTCAATATCGTGGAAGAAGGGATGCAGATTCGTAAAGATTTGACGGTAATTATGGTCGCTCCAAAATGTCCGGGTTCCGAAGTTCGTGCCGAATATCTGCGAGGTTTCGGTGTTCCGACGCTGATTGCCGTTCATCCTGAAAATGACCCTCAGGGAAAAGGCTGGGCAGAAGCAAAAGCATATTGTGTAGGAACAGGCGGTCACAAAGCCGGTGTTTTGAAATCCTCTTTCGTGGCAGAAGTGAAGTCCGATTTGATGGGAGAACAGACGATTTTGTGCGGACTTTTACAGACAGGTTCTATTCTTTCGTTTGACAAAATGGTCGAAAAAGGAATTGATGCAGGTTACGCTTCCAAATTGGTTCAATACGGTGTTGAGGTCATTACAGAAGCCTTGAAACACGGTGGTGTAAGCGGAATGCTGGACAGACTTTCTAACCCTGCGAAACTAAAAGCCTTTGAATTGTCAGAAGAACTGAAAGATATTATGCGTCCGCTTTTCCAAAAGCACCAGGACGATATCATCTCCGGCGAATTCTCCAAAACAATGATGGAAGACTGGGCAAACGGCGATGCCAACCTTTTGAAATGGCGTGCAGAAACAGGAGAAACAGCTTTTGAAAAAACACCGGCAGGCGATGTGAAAATCGAGGAGCAGGAATATTTTGACAATTATCTTTTGATGTCGGCCTTCATCAGAGCGGGTGTTGAATTAGCGTTTGAAACGATGGTTGAAGCCGGAATCAAGCCGGAATCCGCTTATTACGAATCGCTTCACGAAACCCCTTTGATTGCCAATACCATCGCACGAAAAAAACTGTTCGAGATGAATCGTGTGATTTCCGACACTGCAGAATACGGCTGTTACCTGTTCGACCAGGCTTGCAAACCTTTGCTGGCAGATTTTATGAAGTCGGTGGATACAGATTTGGTTGGAAAAGACTTCAACGAAGGCAAAAAAACTTCGGTTGACAACGCTCAATTGGTTTATGTGAACGATGTTTTGAGAAATCATCCGGTAGAAATTGTCGGCAGAAAACTGCGTCAGGCAATGACGGCGATGAAGTCTATCAAAACAATATAGTTCACTTTGTCAAAGTTTAAAATCTTTGACAAAGTTTTTTTAGGAGCTTAATCCCGCTTTCCGCTATATCTTTTGCTCTTCGTTCCTCATCACAAAAGGATGCCGCTGCAATCGGGGCTATGGGATTTGTCATAAAAATAAAAATCCAGCATTAACATCATATTTGTCATTCCGTAGGAATCTCAGCAATGAATTTAAAGTAAATCGTTTAGATTCCTACGGAATGACAAATTATATGCAAAACCTTTTATAAGCGAAGCGGCTTTGTGAGCTTAAAGCAGTTAGTTAATAAAAAACCTTTGCGCCCTTTGCGTTTAAAAATAAAATAATGTCAACCCCAATCATCCACATTTCAAACCTGAATTTCCAGTATGACAAACCCATACTGAACCATTTCGACTGGGAAATATCTTCCGGAGAATGCTGGATGTTAGGCGGATTAAGCGGAAGCGGAAAAACAACTTTAGCCAAAATCATTTCTGGAGAAATCAAGAATTTTGAAGGAAAAGTTGAGGTCAATTTTAATGAAAATTCAGAATTGCCAAAGAAAGTTCTGTACGTTTCCAATTGGTTTCAGTTCACTAATCTGGAAGGCGACCGCAATTTTTATTATCAACAGCGATATAATCAATTTGCTAAAAATGATACCCTAACCGTTTTTGCAGAGCTGAATCATTTTGGAAAAGAGGACAATCTGGATTTTGAAATTTTGGAATCCTATTTAGAACCGTTTGGATTTGAGAATTTCAAAAATCAGCAATTGATAGAATTGTCAAGCGGCGAACACAAGAAATTACAATTACTGAAAGGACTTTGGCTAAAACCTCAGGTTATGATTGTCGACCAGCCTTACACAGGATTGGATACCAAATCGAGACAGTTTTTGAATCAGGCTTTTGATAATTTAATTCAGGAAAATCTCACATTGATTTTGATAAATAACGATGACGAATATCCTGAAAGTGTTCAGTATTTTGTAGAAATAGAAAACGGAAAATTAGTTCATAAGAATTCTCCAAAAGACTTTTCCAAAGGAGAAGAAAGAATGCCAAAATCGCTTCCTTTTTTCCTTCAAGACAATCAGGAAAACGAACAGGAAAGTCTCATCAAACTGGAAAATATCAATATTTCTTACGGCGAAAAACAAGTACTGAGAAATATCGATTGGGAAGTCAATTCCGGTGAGCAATGGCTGTTGCAGGGTCACAATGGCTCGGGAAAATCAACATTGCTCAGTTTGTTGAATGGTGACCATCCGCAGGCTTATGCCAATGAGATTTATCTTTTCGGGCAAAAGCGGGGAAGCGGTGAAAGTATCTGGGACATCAAAGAAAAAATCGGAATGATTTCGCCTGAGTTGCATTGGTATTTCGATATGAATGCGAATGTCGGACAAACCATTGCTTCCGGTTTTTTTGATTCTATGAGCTTGTATAAGAAACTCAATTTTGACCAGCAACAACAGTTGGAACAGATTCTCTATTTCTTCGATTTGAAAGATGATAAAAATAAGAAGTTAAATACTTTACCGCTTGGGAAACAACGTTTGGCTTTACTTGCAAGAACATTGATTAAAAAACCAAAGCTTTTGATTCTGGATGAGCCTTGTCAGGGAATGGACAACGAACAGACACAATATTTTAATCAGGTCATTGATGATTTGGCAGGCCAGGGACAATCGTTGATTTACGTTGGGCATTTTGAATCTCAATTACCAAAAAAACTCAGTCACAAACTCGTTCTGGAAAACGGAAAAGTGAAAATTAATAGTCGAGTAGAATTAATAAAGTATTGAAGGATAATTTACTCTCGCAGATTTAGCAAATTTAGCTGATTCACAATTTTAAATCTGCCCAATCAGCAAAATCTGCGAGAATTATAAAAATTATTAAAACAATTAAGTTTAAAAACAAAATCAAAGAATCTGTAATTATAAATGAAGATGAATGAAACGATGATATTTCCGACATTGGAAGCGGTAAAGGAAGCCCGAAAAAGTATAGAAAATGTTGTGAATTACACACCATTGCAATACAATGCCCGCTTGTCAGATAAATTTGGAGCCAATATTTTTCTCAAAAGAGAAGACCTGCAACCTGTGAGGTCGTATAAATTGCGCGGGGCTTACAATAAAATCAACAGTCTTTACAATGAAGGCAAAACTTCGGACGGAATAGTCTGTGCAAGCGCCGGAAATCACGCCCAGGGAGTGGCTTTTTCCTGTAAACAGCTTCAGATTAAAGGAACGATTTTTATGCCCGTGACAACTCCGAAACAAAAGCTGGAACAAGTCGAAATGTTCGGCGGAAACTTTGCCGAAATCAAATTGGTCGGCGATACTTTCGATGCTTCAAAAAATGCAGCCTTGGAATTTGCGCAAACTTCGGGAGCAGCTTTTATTCATCCTTTTGATGATGTTCAGATTATTGAAGGACAGGCGACTTTGGCACTGGAAATTTTAGAACAACAAAAAGAAAATATAGATTTTGTTTTCATTCCGATTGGCGGTGGTGGTTTGGCTTCGGGAATTTCTACTGTTTTTAAAGAATTGTCGAAAGAAACGCTATTGATTGGAGTTGAACCAAAAGGAGCACCTTCTATGAAAACCTCCATCGATAATAATCTCAATACAGAATTGCAGGAAGTTGATGGTTTTGTAGATGGAGCAGCGGTAAAAAGAGTAGGAGATTTGACGTTTGAAATTTGTAGAAACTCGCTTGCAGATTGCATTCCTGTGGATGAAGGGAAGATTTGTGATACGATTCTTCAACTCTATAACAAAGATGCAATTGTTTTGGAACCGGCCGGAGCGTTGTCTATTTCAGCTTTAGAAGAATATCGCAATCAGATTAAAGGTAAAAATGTGGTCTGCATCGTCAGCGGAAGCAACAATGATATTACCAGAATGGAGGAAATCAAAGAACGCGCTTTGCTTTACAATGGTTTGAAACATTATTTTATGGTAAAATTTCCGCAGCGTCCCGGTTCTCTGAAAGATTTTGTGCTGAATGTCCTTGGTTCAAATGACGACATTACCCATTTTGAATATACCAAGAAAAATTCAAGAGAAACTGCGCTGGCAATCGTCGGCATCGAACTTTACAATGTTTCAGACTTTATTGGTTTGAAACAAAGAATGAAAGATCTTGGTTATTTCGAATCTTATTTGAATGATAATCCTGATGTGTTGAGTATGCTTGTTTAAAAAACTGTTATAGATAAAGAGCCAGAATTAAAAAAAATAATATCTTATACTTTTCGATTGGTGGATTATATAATGGCTGTTGCAGATGAGTGAGATAATGCATTTTCCGGTGTTTGAATAATTTCCATACGATTTATCTTAAGTTTTTTTGTTTTAACTGATGTAAAGCTATCCTCACGTTTCAATTCAAAATTCGGAACAATACATCCAATGGGCAAAAAAAATGTCTTTGAATCGGTGATATCGGTCGTTTGCTGTTTATTTTAAAATAAAAACAAAATTTAACTTCATCCGATAAAGAAAAAGTATGCTTTTTGCTGGGTATGATCTAATGAAAAAAATCTACATTGTATTACCATTTCTTTCTATAGCATTCGTTTCCGCACAAACAAAGGATTCTGCGGCATTAATTTCAGAAGTGATGATTGATGCTTACAAAAAACCGACAACGTTTATTTCCTCCACAAAATCCGTTTCTGTGGTGTCGGAAAATGTATTGAATCAGAATACTCCTGAAAGATTGCTGGAATCTATCAACCAGACAGCAGGTGCAAGAATGGAAGAACGCTCGCCGGGAAGTTACAGGATTTCCCTTCGTGGAAGTACGTTGAGATCGCCTTTTGGTGTTCGGAATGTAAAAATTTATCTTGATGATTTTATTTTATCTGATGCGTCCGGAAATACCTATTTCAACGTTATTTCTCCTGAACTTATTGGCAAAATTGAAATTTATAAAGGTTCTGAAAGTGGCGACTATGGTGCTGTGACAGGCGGAACCGTTCTTTTGAAAACAAAAGATTCAGATCATTTGTCAGCTAACTTGTCTATAGGAAGCTACGGAACTTTTAACCAGAGTTTTGATTTTTCGAAGCAGATTGGGAAGCATTTTCTTGAAGTTTTTCAAAATTATTATCAGACAGATTCTTATCGGGAACAATCTAAGGTTCAGCGGAAACAGGTTTTTCTGAAAGATAATTTTCAGTATTCGGAGAAAGGATTGCTGAAAGCGATGCTGATGTATTCTGATCTGGATTATCAAACTCCGGGCGGATTGACTTTGGAGCAGATGCAGTTCAACAGGAAACAGGCTAGACTGGGAACGACAACACTTCCGGGAGCAAAACAACAGGATGCAGGAATTCGCAATAAAATGGTTTTGAGTGGACTTTCTAATGTGTATGATTTCGATCAGAATTTTTCACATTTTATTATGATTCAGGGGTCGTATGTAGATTTTGAAAACCCATTCATTACTAATTTTGAGAACCGTTTTGAGAAAAATTTTGCAATAAGAACCCATTTTAATTATGAAAAAGCATGGAATGGACTTTCTTTGGGATATCGCTTGGGTTTTGAAGGCGGAATTAATGATATTACAGTAAAAAATTACGATAACAACAGAGGGATTGAAGGTAATCCTCAAAACTTTGACCATATTAAAAATACTTCGGGTTTCTATTTTCTTTCGCAAAAATTAAATATCAATGAAAAACTGTTTACGGATATTTCAATAAGTTTAAATTCGAATTCTTACGATTGGGAGAGACAGTTTCCGGGAACAGAAATCGGAAAAGTTCAGTTTAAAAACCAATGGCTGCCAAATTTTGGATTGACTTATCTTTTAGGAAAAGGACTTTCTCTACGGGCAAAAATTGGCAAAGGAAATTCTGCTCCGACGAATGAAGAAATCCGTTCTTCGAATCAGGAATTTAATACTGATCTTAAACCTGAATTTGGCTGGAATAAAGAGATTGGAATCAGGAAGCAGTTCGCAAATTCTATTTTTATTGAAGGAAGTTATTTTGATTTCAGAATGAAGGATGCGATTGTGAGACGACAGAATGAAGCCGGACAGGAGTATTTTGTCAATTCCGGACAGACTGTTCAGAAAGGTTTGGAAATATTGTTGGAATCTAAAAATTTTAATTTTAAAAATGATTTTTTCAGCAATTTTAAATTCAGGTTTTCAGGAAGTTTTTATGATTTTAAGTTTAAAAATTATCAGCAGAATGATAATAACTTTTCCGGAAATAATGTCACGGGAGTTCCTAAAACAACCATTAACAGTCTTTTGAATTTCACTTTCTTTAAAAAGCTGTCCGTGGATTATTCCCACTTTTATACTTCAAAAATCCCACTGAATGATGCAAATTCTGTATGGTCAGAGTCTAGTTTGGTCGGAAATATCAGATTTGCATTTCCCGTTAATCTGGAAGAAACAGAGCTGAATTTCTATCTTCAGATCCAGAATCTTTACAATACGGATTATGTTTTGGGTTTCGATATCAATGCTTTTGGGAACCGCTATTACAATCCCGCAGCAGGCAGAACCTTTATTTTAGGAGTGAAAATGAATTTCTAATTCTTACTTTTACTGAGGAAGGACAGGAGGTGAAAATCTTTGGGTTCTTGTACTCAATGTTCCCAAAAATGCTTCCAGCTGCTGCAATTCCTTAGGAGTAAGATTAAGAGGTTTCAGCATTTCTGATTTTTTGGAAACCAACGTAATTCCTTCATGAACAGTAGATCTTTTCTTCGGAGGTTCGGGATTTCCGCCATTATAGAACGTTAATACATCTTTTAAGGGCGTAAAGGCACCGTTATGCATCCACGGGCCGGTTCTGGTAATTTCTCTAAGCGTTGGAACTCTGAATTTTCCTACATCACCGGGATTTTTTGTAACGATGTATCTTCCTAAATCCTGTTGTTTGGTTCCTAAAAGGGCAGTACCGTCATTTTCAAACTGATTGTTTGAAAAATAGCCCGAATTGTGACAATTCATGCATTGGGCTTTGGTACGGAACAGGTGCATTCCCATCACCTCATCATCTGTAAAAAGATTCGCTTGTCCATCAATGAATTTATCAAATTTACTTTGAGGACTGATTAATGTTCTTTCAAAAGTGGCAATTGCTTTGGCAATTTTATCTTTGGTAACAGTTTTATCTCCGAATGCTTTTTCAAATAATATTTCATAGCCTTTTAGCTTAGCTATTTTATCTGTAGCAAGATCTATATGTTCGTTCATTTCCTTATGATCCTGGATTGGCATTTGTGATTGCTGTTCTATGCTTTCAGCTCTTCCGTCCCAAAACAGAGATTGGGTAAACGCTATGTTCATAATGGTCATTGCATTTCGTGAACCCAGCTGGCGGTCGTGCCCGAATGAGAAGGTCTTGTTATCCGTCCATCCCAATTCAGGATCATGGCAAGAAGCACACGCAATCTGATTGGAAACGGAGAGTCTAGGATCATAAAAAAGAGTTTTTCCCAAGGCCGCTTTTTCAGCAGAATAGGGATTGTCTTGCGGATATTTTACTTTTGGCAGATGCCCGATTTCAGAAAAATTGGCCAATGCCATTTTGTGCAGCTGAGGTTCCGGCCATCTGGAAGTGTCTCCTGAAGAATACAGCGCTCTGATTTTATCAATAAATGACTGATCTTGTGATATTTCTTTGTATACGTTCGGCTGCAGGCAGTTGCTTAGAAATAATATACTTATTGAGGCTATTAAAATCCAGCTTAGGACATACTTCATTTTCCAGATAATTTTCAGGCAAAAATAATGATTATAATGCTTCTCTTTGAATCTTTTATTTTTACCGATTGATACTAATTAAATATAATTATGCCTTATTTGTAAACGGGCAGGAAACTATTTAAAATTGAATTGATTATGATAATATTATTAATATCCAGGGTTTTGTTGCATTGCTGAGTTGATATTAACCGAAGCTTGCGGAATTGGTGCCACAAACTTATTGTTAGGATAAGTCGGGCTGCAGTTGGTTGAAATACAGCCGTTATTTCTTACAATATTCTTATGATTTCTCATCAGATCAAAAAAGTATTGATTTTCAAAAACAAATTCTTTTCTTTTTTCTTCTAATAAAATATCGAGATTAACGGAACTAAGATTGGTAAGGCCGGCTCTGTTTCTGATAATATTCACATCATTTAGTGCCTGTGCAGAATTACCGGATTTTAAGGAAGCTTCGGCACGGATGAAGTAGGCTAAACCTAAACGGTATATCAGACTCTCACTTTTAATTTTATACTTCTTGGTAAAATGATAGGGTAGCGTGTAGCTAACGCCTGATATTTTAGTAACCAGGTTTTGTGTTTCAAATAAATTTTTACGCTGGTCATTGGCTGAAAACAAGTTATATATGTCTTCACTTGCGACATAATTAGGTCTGCCTTTATCAGTAAAACTATAAAGAACAGTTACAGGAAATTCATTTTCATTGGTATTGGCAATTTCAAAAATAGATTCTGAAGCAGCCCAATTGGTGCCAATCTCATTAGACGATGTTAAAGTATAAGATGAATTTTGAATAATATCATTACTGTAATCAATCGCTTTTTGCCAATCATTTTTCCATAAAGCGATTTCGGCAGCCAACAGTTTCGCCGCATCTATATTCATGAAATTTTTCTTTTGCCCGACAGGAATTGCGTGATTAGGCTGAAATAAAGAAATGGCCTGCTGGATATCATTTTCCAGGGAAACAAAATTTTCAGCAACGGTCTTTCTGGTGGGATAATCAATGCCTACTTTTAATGGCGCTGTATTGTAAACGATTCCTAAATGTGAAGCATCTGATGTATACGTATAATTTTGACCGTAATGTTTGTAAAGATAGAAGTTTGTAAAAGCTCTTAAGGCTAATGCCTCGGCTTTTATTTCACTGATTTCGGCTGATGAAGCATCCGGAAGCTGATCTGCGTATTGCAAAATAAGGTTTATGTTGTTAATCAGTTGATAACAGCTGGAGTAAAAAGCTGCCATATCACTGCTCTCTTTTTGATCATCAAATTGATAAATGTTTGTTACCGATGCATCTATTGAAATAGTATTGGTTGATGCTGAAGGCGAAAATGTAAGGTTGCCTGCCAGTAAATCTCCGTAAACAAACGCTGATTCTGTAAAATAGGTTGATCTCAGCTGATAATAAGCGCCATTTAATGCAACCAGCATTCCTTCTTTGGTTCCTAATTGTTCGGTGATTGATACTTTTTCTACCGGTTCGCTGTACAGAAAATCGCTGCACGAGTATATACTTAAGAATGATATTGCTGTAAAAATTATTTTTTTCATGTTGCTGATAATTAAAAATTAGCTTTAAAACCGAAACTCAAAGTTCTCATTTCTGGATAGAGATATCTGAATTCTCTGGCTCCGTTTCTGCCTGAAGGAGATTTTTCTTTATACCAGTATAAAACATTGGTACAATCGATAAATACGCTTGCATTCTTGATAAAACTGTTTTTGATCTTATGAATGGGAAGCTGATAATTCACGTTGATATTCTGAAGTTTTACGTGAGTATTATCGTAAATAAACTTTGTGCTGTTAGGAACAAGCTTGTTGTTACTTTTGGGAATATGGTTTACGGCATTAGTGTCTCCCGGGCCTGTCCAATAATCAAGAGCATTCACACTCATATTCCTGTTAGAAAGAATTCTATGCTGATCGATAATTTCATCTTCAGCCAAAAAATCTCCTCCAATTTCGAAATTGATAAGAAAAGAAAAAGTGAATTTTTTATAGCTGATGGAATTGCTCAGTCCACCTGTTAAATCGGGTTGGGTGTTTCCAATAATCGCAGTATTACTGGGGTCGAGGGTAAATTGGTTGGCATCTTTTGCTTCTCCGTTAATCAGAAAAATATCCTGCCCGTTTGCAGGATTAATACCCAGCCACTGATAACCCCATATTGCGGATGTGGAGGCGCCGATTTTTTGTGCGCGTGCCACGGATGCTATTGAAAATTTTTCTTCCAAACCAGTGAGATCCGTTACTTTATTTTGCACACTGGATATATTAAAGGTCGTATTCCACCTGAAATTCTTTTTGGAGATCCAGTTTCCGCGCATCGATACTTCCAATCCTTTGTTGTACATCGATGCACCGTTTATTTCTGCCGAACCATATCCTGTTTCTATCGGAACATCTCGGGAAACAATCATATCAGATAAATTATTTCTAAAGATTTCTACGGTGAAATCGATTTTTCTGAAGAGATTAAAATCTAGGCCCAAGTTCCATTTTTCATTCTTTTCCCATGATAATAATCGGTTGGGAGGGGAGGAAGATTCAGGATAAGCATAATCGTAATCATAAATAAAACCGTTCTGGTTTACGCTATACAGTCCGGCGGAACGATAGCTGCCGATTCTCGAATTGCCTGTTTTTCCCCATGAAGCCCGAAGCCTTAAAAAATTTAAAACTTTGTTACCTTTCAGGAAATTTTCGTTGGATATCACCCAGGATGTACCGATTGCACCGTTAAGAGAAGCATTGCTATCCGGCCCGAAAGTGGAACTTTCATCTCTTCTGATGCTTGCTGTTAAAAAATATTTTTTGCTGTAGTCGTAATTTAACTGTCCGAAAACACTTCTCCCGCTGTTTTCCTGGCTAAGCGTTTTATAAGTATATGTTTTTCCTAAAGAAGGATCCTGATAAATCCAATAATCGGTAAAATTTTGTCCGACGTGGGCTTCTTTAAAATCTTTATTTTTTCTGAGTTCCAGACCTGCGATCCCGTCGAGATGATGTTTGCTTCCAAAATTTTTTTCGTAGGAAATATTACCACTCCAGTTCCAATTTAGACCATCCGAAATATAACGGCGGCTCCTTCCTTTGTTATTGCCGGCAATTCCGCTTTGGTTAAGTCCTGATCTCCAGTCTATATTGTCTTTTTTGGAAAGATCGATTCCAAATAAACTGTTTATTTTTAACCCTTTAGCCAGATCATAGCTTACATTAAGACTGGAAAGCAGAGAATTATTATCTACATTATTGATATTCTGGTTGGCTGCAGCCAAAGGATTGGGAATCCCGGTTACAAAATTGTAATCGCCGTTGGCATCGTAAATAGGCTCATCCGGAGACAAAATAATATTAAAGAAAGTATTAGGCTGCTTTTTGAAAAAATTGTTGTAAGCAGCATAAAGATTGATCTTCAGTTTTTTATAATTAAATCCTAAAGACGCATCAATCCCTTTTTTCTCTAGGGAATTCATGATCTTCGATTCATTATTTTTAGAATAATCTATTCCCACACGATAGGTGAAATATTTCCCGCCACCGCTGGCTGTAAAATTAGTTCGGAAAAAATCACCGTTACCGTTCATCAATTCAAACCAGTTGACATCGTTTCCATTCCATTGGTAAGGATCCTTTTTGCCGTTGTTTTTTTCGTAGGCATTGAGGAGCTGGGCATATTGCTGCCCGCTAAGGTATTTTATTTTATTGATGCTTTGCGATACCCCATACTGCGTACTGAAAGAATAGGTAGGTTTTCCTTTGCGGCCTTTTTTGGTGGTGATAAGAATAACTCCATTGGCAGATTCGGCACCGTATAAAGCAACAGCTGCCGCATCTTTAAGAATATTAATACTTTCAATATTGTCGGAATTAAATCTCGCCAGCGGGTTAATATTCATTTCTGCGGTAGCGCTTCCATCAAAATAAGTATCGTTAAAAGGCATATCTTCTCTCATGACGATACCATCCACAACAATTAAAGGCTGAGTAGAAGTACCGGGCAGTCCACTGAAGGGAATTATGCTTCCCAAACCTCTTACATTAATGTTCACTGTTTTTCCGACTTCGGTATTGTTTACAATCTGAACTCCCGGCGTTAATCCGGCAATCATTTTATCGATACTTTCGTACGGTTGACTGGTAATAATGTCTTTAGAAGTAATGGTTACAATAGATCCTACTACTTCTTCCTTTAATTTTTTTGTTCCGTAGGATGAAGTAACGATAACCTCTTCAATAGATTGAGTGTCTAATAAATCGGTCTTTTCAGTTGAAACAGTCTGAGATTTTAAAGAATAAAACCCACAAATCAGTAAAACACTGGCGGTAACTTTTCTCATGTAAGTACAGATAGAAAAATTCTAATCTTTTATTTAGAATTAATAAATATAGTGTGCAAAAATAGAGGTTTCTTATGAAAATTCCCAATGCTTTAAAATGAAACATTATGATAATTATCATGTTTCAAAAAGTGAATTATTATCAATAATTTCCTTTATGCATACTTTGCTGATCAATAAAGTCATTACAAGGAAAAGTGGAGAGTGGTACTTGCTTACAATCAATGTACATTGAAAGAAAAGATTATATTTTATCCGAGCAGTTTATAAAAAGAAAAATGATTGATCCAGGAAAAAAGTGTATATTTATAGCATCTCAATTAAGAGATAATTTTTTTTTCATCATTTGTGTTTTTGGTCCGTTTTAATCCTATTAGAACGGACTTTTGTTTTCAGATATTATATTCTCAATTTTCCATAGATAATAAAGATAAGGAGCATAATCTCAACTATCTTTGGACAAATGTAAACAACGAAACCGCCTCACAATTTATAAGACGGTTTTAGTATACATAAAAATAATAAGCTGCTTAGTTCAGCTGATAATTGGCAATAACCAGACTTAGCATATAATGCACGTAATCCTGTTCGGCATTTGCCCGGTTAATCAGCTTATGTTTGTAATCGTAGGAATTAAGGATCTTACTCAGGTTTTGGTAGATTTGAAAATCATCACCTTTCACTTTTATTCTGATGTGCCCGTCTTTTCTCATCACTAAGGTATCGTCCAATGTTCTTACTTTAAATACTACTTCAGACAGTATGGGTTTAGCAGTCATTTTTCCGGCATATTTTTCAATAATATTTACCTTAAATGCATCAAATAAGATGTTATTAAAAACAATATTCGATTTAGATTCCTGAGTGCGGAGCTCAAGTTTATAATTCATATATTTTAAATTTATTACAAATTTAGTGGTAAGTGGTTTGAATTCAAAATTAAATGACCCATTGGATATACCACTTATCGGGGAATTTTTTATATGTTTAATTAAATATTTCTTTTACAACAGGTTGTAATCTTTTAAATTTTTGAGCTGAAAACCTGCTATTTAGCTGAAAAATTGTATTATTCAGCTTTTTCAAGTTCCAGTACCGTTTTCGTGCCGTCAATATTTTTATATTCTAATTTAACGAAACCGAATTCGGGGCTAAAATAAGACAAAAGTTGTGTTTCACCAATTCTGCTTTTTGCTTTTCCTTGTACAAGATAGCAATCTAAGTCTCCCAATTTGGTCGGAATCATTTTTTGACCAATGATTTCGTATTGATAATGGTTTTCAATTTCTCCGGTCCATTTCAGCCATCTGCTGTCGCCCCAGTTTTCTCCGATCTGAAGTTTCCAGTCCCATTTTGTCCCAACGGTATACGGAGATTTTATATAAGGGAAAGGATTGAGTTCTAAAATTTCAAAAAATAAATTTCTTGGCGGATGTATCCAAACATTCATCGGATTTTCTATGGCGCCGGTGGTTTCAGAGTTCCATAGCTCACCATTGTTTGTTACATATTGATATTCAATAGCGGTTTGGTTGTAGTCGGGAACAGCACCGTGAAAAGGGTCGCCTGAAGTAGTTGTTAATGTGATGAACTGAACCGTTTGAGGATCTTTTTTAGATAATTCTACAAAATCCCAGTCATAAATATTATAACCTTGCGGCTGTGGAATTTCTTTTCCTTTTTTAATCAGAAACTTATCTCCTTTTTTATTTTCATAATAGTAAGAATAAGTCAGCTTTCTGCCAATTGTATAGATCGAATTGTTGAGGCTGTAGTTATCATCGTAGGATTTACCGGGATTATACTTTTCTATTTTAATTCCGTCTTCATCAAGATAAAGGTCTTGGCTGGCTTGCGAAAAAGCAAAGACAGGAAATAAGAAAAAAGGTACAAATATATTCGGTTTCATAAAGAGTGATTTGTTATTCCCAAATATATGAATTATTTATTTCTTATCACCTGTCTCCGTAATTTGTTTAAAATCAAATAATTTTAAGGGTGTGGATCTAATTTTTAACGATGTCTCGTTCCTTTTTGATGGTAAATTACACCGCTATATGAATTTTTATATTCTTTGGAAATATTTTCATTAGCAGTATAATATGGTGCTTCTGATAACGAGATTTGCTCTGTGTCTGGAATAGGAAAGTGAATCTGTTTTCCGTTTTTGTAGAGTTTGTTATCGAATGTTTTGTAGATTTGATTCTCGCTGTACGTATTGCCGTCCGGAGCCGTAAAGGTTTTTGATTTTCTGCTGTTTCTTCTGTTTCTTCTCAATCCAAAAAAGAGTAAAGATCCGCCTGCCAGAATGCCTAATGCTATTTTTGCTTTCGTGTTCATAATAATAAATTTTAATTGTAATGAACAAATTATTTGCCAACAGGGGTCTTTTAGCCACGAAATCATATACTGTATTATTTTAGTGAATAAAAATCATTTTATAGTGAAAAATATTCAATTTTTTGTTTATCAGTTTATTATATTTTAATTTTAACTGAAATCATAAAAAAATTAAATAAAAAGCTTTAGAACTTAACTATTTCGTCTTTTTGGCATAAAAGATGCTTTTGGTTTATTTGTAATTTAATTTATTTTAAATTAGGTTATAAATAAACCAAAATTTATATGAACTATCAAATGACCCGTGATGTTCTCAGTTTGCTGGAAGAATTCGAAACTGATAATGGCAATACAAAATATCCTGAAGATATTAGCGGCTTCAGAATGTGGATTTGTGATAAGGAAAAGAACAGAAATCAGCCACAGCAAGAGCCTTACTGGGAAGGAAAAGAAAACGGGAGAAGTCCGGAAAGTGCTATAAACACTCTGTTGGTACATCTTAACCGATACGCAAAAACATATTCAAAGTCGGCTATTGCAGATTCAGATTTCGCTACTCAGGAAGATTTTATTTACCTAATCAACCTCAGGGCTTTCGGAAGTATGACAAAAATGGAGCTTATCAAAAAAAATATCCATGAAAAACCTGTTGGAATGCTTATCATCACAAGATTGCTGAAAAACGGATGGATTACACAGCTTGAATCTGAAGACGATAAACGTACAAAAGTAATTACGATTTCAACTGATGGTATCCATGCGCTGGAACAACAGATGAAAAAGATCAGGAATGCTACACAAATCGTGGCGGGAAATCTTAACTACAGCGAAAAAATGGATCTTATCCGTATTCTTAACAAGCTAGACCGTTTTCATTATCCGATTTTTTCCAGAAATATCGGAAGCAGGGATCTCATCAAAACCGTTAACGAAGAATATTCATTTAACAATTAAGCTATGAAAAAGAAAATTGCGGTGATAGGATCAGGTTTTTCAGGATTATCGGCAGCGGCATACGCTTCAAAAGAGGGGCACGAAGTACATCTTTACGAAAAAAATGTAGAAGCGGGAGGACGGGCAAGGCATTTTAAAACCGAAAACGGATATACTTTCGATATGGGTCCAAGCTGGTACTGGATGCCTGATATTATTGATTCTTTTTTTAATGATTTCGGAAAAAAAGCTTCAGATTTTTATACGCTTGTTCCGCTCGATCCGCAATTTGAAATGGTTTTTTCCGATGGGGTGATGAATATTCCGCATAATTATGAAGAAATGAGAAGCTTGTTTGAAGAAACGGAACCCGGTGCAGGAAAAAATCTCGACGAATTTATGAAGGATGCTCAATACAAATATGAGGTGGGAATGCAGGATTTCGTTAATAAGCCGTGTCATTCCTGGTTTGAGTTTATTTCTCCGAAAATCGCTAAAAGTGCTTTGAAATTGGATCTGCTGACGAATTTTCAAAAATTTGTGAGAAAATATTTTAAACATCCTAAACTGATTGTTTTAATGGAATTCCCTGTCATCTTTCTGGGTGCGGCTCCAAAAGACATTCCGGCTTTATACAGTCTGATGAATTATGGCGGTTACAGGCTGGGAACCTGGTATCCGATGGGCGGTTTTTCAAGGATTATTGAAGCCATGAAAGAAGTTGCGACAGATTACGGTACCCAATTTTATTTTGATTCCAATGTGCAGAAAATCAATGTTAAAAATAATCAGGCGTCATCATTAACGGTTAATAATGAAGAAATTGATTTTGATGTGATTATTGCGTCGTCGGATTATCATCATACCGAAACAAAGCTTCTTCCACAGGAGTTTAGAAATTATAACGAAAAGTATTGGGAAACCCGTATTTTTGCGCCTTCCTGCCTTATTTACTATTTAGGGTTTAAAGAAAAAATTCCTAATCTGAAACATCATACCTTATTCTTTGAAAATGATCTCGATCTGCATACCAAAGAAATTTATAAAGATAAAAAATGGCCTACGAAACCATTATTCTACGCTTGTTGTCCTTCGAAAACAGATCCTTCCGTAGCTCCCGAAAACTGTGAAAATGTTTTTCTCCTGATGCCTATAGCGCCGGGAATTGAAGATTCGGAAGAAATAAAGGAACAATATTTTCTGGAAATGATTTCCAGACTCGAGAAACACACAGGTACTCAAGATCTTTTATCAAAAATTGATTATAAAAGGAGTTACTGCGTGAAGGATTTTCAGGAAGATTACAATGCATACAAAGGAAACGCCTACGGACTCGCCAATACACTGTCGCAAACAGCGGTCCTGAAACCATCGCTTAAAAATAAAAAACTAAGAAACCTTTATTATACAGGGCAGCTTACGGTTCCCGGGCCGGGAGTTCCGCCATCTATTATTTCCGGAAAAATAGCTGCACACGAAGCCACAAAAAATTGACAGTATGAAAAATTTATTTGATGAACTTTCTTTTACGATAAGCAAGGAAACCACAAAAAAGTACAGTACAAGTTTCTCTCTGGGTATTCTTGCATTGTCGCCGATGATCAGAAATCCGATCTATGCCATCTACGGATACGTTCGTCTGGCAGACGAGATTGTCGACAGCTTCCATGGATACGATAAAGCACGGCTATTAAAAAAATTTCGGGATGAAACCTGGCAGGCGCTGGAAGAGAAGATTTCTTTAAATCCCATTATTCATTCGTTTCAGGAGACGGTACATCGGTACGCTATCGATCATAAGCTGATTGATCAGTTTCTGAAAAGCATGGCAATGGATCTTGAGAAAATAGATTATAATTCGGATCTTTATAAAGAATATATCTTGGGTTCGGCAGAAGTGGTAGGATTAATGTGCCTTCAGATATTCGTGGAAGGAAATAAAGAACAGTTTGAAAGATTAAAACCTTTCGCCATGAAGCTGGGGTCTGCTTTCCAGAAAGTTAATTTTCTCCGCGATATGAAAGACGATTTTAATATCTTAGGAAGATGCTATTTTCCGGATCTTGATATTTCGTGTTTTGATAATGTAGCAAAACTTTCGATTGAAAAAGATATCGAGCAGGAGTTTAAAGAAGCTTTGGAAGGGATCAGAAAGCTGCCGGGATCATCGAGGTTTGGGGTTTATCTGGCGTACCGCTATTATTTGTCTCTTTTCAGAAAAATTAAAAAACGTACCGCCAGCAATATCATGTGCGAAAGGATCAGGATATCCAACGGAGCGAAGATTTCTCTGATGATGAGCAGCTATGTTCAATACAAAACGACTCTTTTATAGATTGATAATTACATTTTAAATTAAAGTATGAATTTTCTCATCATAGCAGTAACTTTTTTCGTCATGGAAGGGCTTACCTGGCTTATTCATAAATATATTATGCATGGCTTTCTCTGGTCTTTGCACAAAGATCATCACGATCACAGCAATGAAGGACACATGGAAAAAAACGACTATTTCTTTGTAATCTTTGCCGTTCCTACCATTATACTTATGTATTACGGAACTATTCAGAATTTTAACCATTGGTTTTATATTGCGGTGGGAATTGCACTGTACGGAATGGCTTATTTTTTTGTTCATGATATTTTTATTCATCAACGCATTAAGATATTAAGAAATACACAGAATCCTTATCTATTGGCAATCAGAAGGGCACATAAACAGCATCATAAGCATACAGGGAAGGAGCATGGAGAGTGTTTCGGATTTCTCTGGGTTCCTGTGAAATATTTTAAGATGTTTTTTAATAAGAATAAATAATCGATGCAGTCTTATACCTACCTTCTGATCAATTTTTTAACGGTTATTGTTTGTTTTATTTTTTCTTTTCATGAGAAAATCAAATTCTACAGACATTTTGGTGCTTTTATCAAGGCATCTTTTTGCGTAGCCTTGGTTTTTATTGCCTGGGATGCCTGGTTTACCGAAAGAGGAGTATGGTGGTTTAATGATAATTATTTGTTGGGCATCCGGATTTTTGGGCTGCCGATTGAGGAAATACTGTTTTTCTTCTGCATTCCTTTTGCCTGTATTTTTACCTATTTCTGTCTGGATAAATTCTTTACATTAAATTGGAAACCTCTTCCCGAAAAGATTTTTGTCATCACAAGCATTATATCTGCTTTGTTGATCGGGATTTATTATCATGACAGGATTTATACTTGTATTACCTTCATTACAACAGCCTGCAGTCTTTTTATTTTATATTTTGTTTTGAAAGAAAGATGGATCGGCAAAGCTTCCTTGATTTATTTAATCTTAATGCCGGGATTCCTTATGGTCAATGGAGTTTTAACCGGAACCGGGCTGGAATCACCTATCGTTAATTATAACATCAACGATTTTATAGGCATAAGAATTCTGACCATTCCTATAGAAGATACTGTTTATGGCTATGAAATGATTTTATGGAATATCTGTCTTTTCCAGAGATTCAAAAAAGTGGAACAATCTGAAGCCTAATTCTTTTTACAATTCAAAACTTGGATTATTATTTTAAAAAATACCCTATCATTCTGATAAGGTGAATTTTTAATGCATAAGATTAATTGATTAATATGTTCCTGATTATCAATTATTTATATTTTAAATTCAAAACCGGATCAGTTTTGGTACATGAAAAAGGGTACATCCTGTGATACATATTTTTATCTGACATTAAATCTGAACACTCGTTTTGCAGCAGACCTCATAAAGTATGCTGCATAACGGGCGTAATGTATAATATTCCGGTAAAATAGAATAATGTTCCCGGATAGTTTTAAATTTGTAAATAAAATAAGAACAGTGAGTAAGATTCTTGTAATCGACGACGAAGAAAAAATAAGAACATTATTATCCAAAATTCTAAGTCTTGAAGGATTTGAGGTTTTTCAGGCTTCAGATCTTGCCAATGCTTCCAAAAGACTGGAATATTCTGAGGTTGATGTCGTGGTTTGTGATGTTAAGCTTCCGGATGGCAGCGGAGTCGAATATGTCAAAAAAATTAAGGAAAAGTACAGTACCATTGAAGTCATTCTGTTAACTGCCTTTGGAAATATTCCGGATGGGGTGCAGGCGATAAAAAACGGTGCCTTCGATTATATTACGAAAGGGGATGATAACAATAAAATCATTCCTCTGGTGTATAAAGCCATCGAAAAAGCTTCACTCAATAGACGTATTTCCCAGCTTGAAAAACAATTGGGAGACAGACATTCTTTTGATTCCATTATCGGACATTCAAAAAAGCTTAAGTTATCCATCGACGCCGGAAAAAAAGTGGCAGCTACGGATGCTACAGTTTTATTAACAGGGGAAACAGGTACTGGAAAGGAAGTTTTTGCCAATGCTATCCATAATGCGGGAAAAAGATCAAAGCATAATTTTATTGCGATCAACTGCTCTGCTTTCAGTAAAGAATTGCTGGAAAATGAATTGTTCGGTCATAAAGCAGGAGCCTTCACAGGAGCTGTTAAAGATTCCAAAGGGATTTTTGAGGAAGCCAACAACGGAACCGTTTTCCTGGATGAGATTGGGGAGATGCCGTTGGATCTTCAGGCAAAACTTCTGCGTGTGCTGGAATCCGGGGAGTTCCTGAAAGTAGGGGATAACAGACCTACTAAAATTGATGTAAGGATTATTGCTGCCACCAACCGTGATCTGGTGAAAGAAATCGAAAACGGCAATTTCAGAGAAGATCTTTATTACAGGATTAATATTTTTACCATCCATCTTCCGCCGCTTCGGGAAAGGATCAGCGATATTGAGGATCTTGCCTACAGCTTTCTGAAAAAGTTTTCCGTAAAGGCAGATAAAAAGATATCACAGATTTCTCCGGAATATTTAGAATCACTAAAGAGACATCCCTGGAAAGGAAATATCCGTGAACTGAGGAATATTATTGAAAGAAGTATTATTTTAACAGACGGAGACGTGCTTCAGGCAGATTCTCTTCCCCATGATTTTCAGTTTGAAGATCAGCAGATTGTAAAAGGGAAAATATTGTCCGCGTTTGAGCTTGCCGGAGCTGAAAAAGTGCATATTCAGAAGGTACTGAACTATACCAACGGAAACAAAACGGAAACTGCGCGGCTGCTTAATATTGCGCTGACGACTCTCTACAGGAAACTAGCTGAGTATGGCTTAGGCTCATGATACCTTCCGTATTTAATCTATATTAAACCTTATCAAAACACTATACAGACCCTTTCAAAATGAAAGGGTTTTTCTTTTGGCATAGAACCCGTTTTTATTTTAAATTATTGATAAATAATAGTTTGTGATTTTTTTTCAGATGCGGTCTTATTGTTGAGAATATTCTGGCATACAATACAACTTCATAATGAGAAACTGGAAATTAAAATTCGTCAAACACTTCAAACCCTGGCATCTTTTATTGGCGCTATACGGTTCTATGGTCGTGCTAAGTCTTGCAATTAAAATTCTATAATAAAAATGACACTTATCTTAACACTAACGGGTGCAGCACTTTTTGTACTCTTCTTTTTAATCATCAGATCTTTTGAGAAAATATGACAGCATTATTCCTGATTGCCATAACAGTATTTGGATATATCTGCTATGTGCTCGTAAAACCGGAGAAATTTTAAGCAAAAAATTAAACAGTACAAGAAGTTACCAAGCATCTTGAAAATGATTAAACATCTTCTTTTACTTCAACATTAAAAAAATGAATACAGAAATTTTTGGAATTATACTCATGTATACCCTCGTATTGGTATTGGCGATTCCGCTTGGCCGCTACATCGGTAAGATATTCAATCATGAAAACACCTGGCTCGACAGGATTTTTAATCCTTTAGACAAAATATTTTATACAGTTTCCGGCATCGATTCGAGTAGACAGATGAACTGGAAACAGCACCTATCAGCTTTACTTACGATTAATATTGTCTGGTTTCTCTTATCCATGTTTGTCCTCACGAATATGAGCTGGCTGCCCCTGAACCCTGATAACAATCCTTCGATGAGCGGAGATCTGGCCTTCAATACGGCGGTAAGTTTCGTTACGAACACCAATCTTCAGCATTATTCGGGAGAATCTGCCCTTTCTTATTTCGGACAGCTCACTTTAATGTTATGGCAGTTTATCTCTGCTGCCTGCGGAATGGCTGTGGCAGGAGTGGTTTTTATGGCGATGAAGGAGCGTACGACAGATCAGCTGGGAAATTTCTACTTTCTCTTTGTAAGAAGTTGTACAAGAATTCTTTTTCCAATCGCGGTAATCGTAGCTTCTCTGTTGGCTTTCAACGGAACCCCAATGACTTTTGAAGGAAAAGATCATATTGTCAACCTGCAGGGAGATCAGGTAGAAGTCAGCCGTGGCCCGGTAGCAGCATTTACAGCCATCAAGCATTTAGGAACAAACGGGGGAGGGTTTTTTGGTCCTAATTCAGCACATCCTTTAGAAAACCCGAACTATTTTACCAATATAGTTGAAATCGTTACTCAGATGCTTATTCCTTTGGCAATGGTGTTTGCCATGGGATATGTTGTCCGAAGAAAAAAACTGGCATGGATGGTTTTTGGAGTTATGACGATAGGTTTTTTCCTTCTTACGCTTCCTACAGTAATTTCTGAAGTCAACGGAAATCCTGCTGTTTCCGGAATGGGAATTTCACAAACGATGGGCAATATGGAAGGAAAAGAAGTCCGCTTCGGTTCTGTAGCTTCCGCATATTGGAGTATTGCTACTACGGTTATTTCTACAGGAAGCATTAATTCTATGCACGACAGTTTTATGCCATTAAGCGGAATGAATCAGCTTTTAGGGATGATGGTCAACTGTTTCTATGGAGGTGTTGGTGTCGGCTTCCTGAATTTTTACATCTTTATCATCCTTGCCGTTTTTATCAGCGGATTAATGGTAGGCAGAACGCCTGAGTTTTTAGGAAAGAAAATCGAGGCCAGAGAAATGAAAATTGCGATGATCATTGCTTTACTTCATCCTTTACTGATCTTATCGGGAACAGCCATCGCCGGATATCTCTATTCCCAGAATCCTGAAACGTATGGAAGCTGGCTTAATAATCCGGGATTCCACGGTTTTAGTGAAATGTTGTACGAATTTACGTCGTCTGCGGCCAACAACGGAAGCGGTTTCGAGGGATTGGGAGATAATACTCCTTTCTGGAATATCGCCTGCGGAATTGTAATGCTTATGGCAAGATACCTTCCGATTATCGGTCCGGTAGCTATTGCGGGAAGTCTCGCGGCTAAAAAATATATTCCTGAAAGTGCAGGAACATTAAAAACAGATACTTCCACATTTGGATTAATGGTATTTGCTGTGATCGCTATTGTTGCTGCTTTGTCATTTTTCCCGGCACTCGCACTCGGACCTATCGCTGAATATTTTTCTATGTATTAATTATAAAAAAATGAAAGGAAATAATAATTTGTTTCAGGCAGACTTAGTCAATGAAGCATTAAAACAATCTTTTATAAAACTTAATCCCTCTAAAATGTTCCGAAATCCGGTCATGTTTATGGTATACATCGGGACAGTAGTCATGGCAGGAGTTTGTGTCTGGATCTTATCAGGAGAAGAAAACCAGGGAGGTCTTATTTATAATATCATCGTAACCTTTATCCTGTTTATCACCCTTCTTTTTGCCAATTTTGCAGAAGCTATTGCAGAAGCGCGAGGAAAAGCCCAAGCAGATTCACTCAGAAAAACGAGAGAAGAAACGCCGGCTAAAATGATGACTTCAGAAGGGGATATTAAAATTGTAGTATCCAACCAACTCAGAAAAGGAGATATTTTTGTTTGCGAAACCGGAGATATTATCCCTTCAGATGGCGAAATTATCGAAGGATTGGCAACAATCGACGAAAGTGCGATTACAGGAGAAAGCGCACCGGTAATCCGTGAAGCGGGAGGAGACAAAAGCAGTGTAACGGGAGGTACTAAAGTGCTTTCAGATAAAATCAAGGTAAAAGTAACCACAGAACCCGGAGAAAGTTTTCTGGATAAAATGATCGCTTTGGTTGAAGGGGCATCCAGACAAAAAACACCGAATGAAATCGCACTAACGATACTTTTGGCAGGATTTACTCTGGTATTTATCATTGTAACGGTTACCTTAAAACCTTTCGCAGATTATGCCAATACGCCCATTACCATTGCGGCCTTCATCTCATTATTTGTATGCCTGATACCCACCACCATTGGCGGTCTTCTTTCAGCAATCGGTATTGCGGGAATGGACAGGGCATTAAGAGCAAATGTGATTACAAAAAGCGGTAAAGCGGTAGAAACAGCGGGTGATATTGATGTCTTATTATTAGATAAAACAGGAACGATCACCATCGGAAACCGAAAAGCCACCCATTTTCATCCTGCTCAGGGAGTTGAAGAAAATGTGTTGATAAAAGCAGCTGTTTTAAGCTCAATGGCAGATGAAACTCCGGAAGGAAAATCAATAGTTGAATTAAGCGAAAAGCTTGATATCACAGGAGAAATCAAAAAAGAGCTTTCACTTCTCACCTCTAAAATTTCACCGGAATACATCAGTTTCACAGCTGAAACGAGAAGTTCAGGAATTGATTATGATCATATCAGGATAAGAAAAGGCGCAACCGATGCCATTAAAAATATAGTGATCGGCGCTGGCAATATTTTCCCGACAGAAGTTGCTGAAAAAGTGAAGGAGATCTCTCAAAACGGAGGAACCCCGCTGGTTGTTTCAGAAAATGAAAAAGCATTGGGAGTAATTGAATTGCAGGATATTATCAAGCCTGGTATCAAAGAACGTTTTGAACGACTCCGAAAGATGGGAATTAAAACCGTTATGGTAACCGGAGATAATCCTTTAACGGCAAAATTCATCGCAGAAAAGGCTGGGGTGGACGACTTTATCGCAGAAGCCAAGCCCGAAGATAAAATGAATTACATCAAAAAAGAACAGGCGGAAGGAAGGCTGGTAGCGATGATGGGAGATGGAACCAATGATGCGCCCGCTCTGGCACAGGCAGATGTTGGAGTAGCCATGAACAGCGGAACCCAGGCAGCCAAAGAAGCCGGAAATATGGTGGATCTGGATAATGACCCCACCAAGCTGATTGAAGTGGTAGAAATAGGAAAGCAGTTACTGATGACCCGCGGAACTTTAACAACATTCAGTATCGCCAATGATGTGGCCAAGTACTTTGCGATTGTTCCTGCACTCTTTATTGCCTCAATTCCGGCATTGCAGGGCTTGAATATTATGAATCTTCATTCCCCGGAAAGTGCCATTCTATCGGCTGTAATTTTCAATGCGATTGTGATTCCGATGCTGATTCCTCTGGCTTTAAAAGGGGTGGCTTATAAACCGATCGGGGCCAGCGCACTGCTGAGAAGAAACCTTCTGATTTACGGCTTAGGAGGGGTACTGATCCCATTTATCGGAATTAAAATCATCGACTTAATTGTATCCATTTTTATATAAAAGTAACAAGTAAGGAGCGAAAGGAAAGTGCTATTTCCGATTAGCTTCTTGCTTCTTACGACTAATTTTTAACAAAACAATATGCGACAAAATATATTACCCGCCATCAGACTCACTCTTATCTGTGCGGTATTTTTTTCAGGAATTTACACTCTTCTGATCTTTGGGATTGCACAGGCTGCTCCAAATAATGGAAAAGGAGAAATCATAACAAGGAAAGAATCATCAGTAAAAAATGAAAATGAGTTTAAAACCATTTACTATTATACCAATATCGGTCAGAAATTCGATAAAGATGAATATTTCTGGTCAAGACCATCAGCGGTAAATTATAATGCTGCAGGAGCGGGAGGAAGCAATAAAGGCCCTTCTAATCCGGAGTATTTAAAAACGGTTCAGGACAGAATCGGTAATTTTTTGAAACACAATCCCGGAATTCATAAATCGGAAATTCCCGCCGATCTCATAACAGCCAGCGGTTCCGGGCTGGATCCCAATATCTCCGTTCAGGCGGCTAAAATTCAGGCAAAAAGGATTTCTAAAATCAGACAAATTGATGAAAGTAAAATTGAGAATTTAATAACATCCCACACCGAAAAACCCTTCCTCGGGTTGTTCGGGACAGAAAAAATAAATGTTTTACAGCTTAACCTCGCTTTAGACGGTTTACAATAATAAAAAAGAAATTTAAGAAATGAAAAAAACATTCAGCCTTGCCATTACTGCATTATGTTTAATGACAACAAATTCATTAGTTGCACAGGAAAAATCAGCAGATTCTGTGTCTGTTGAGGCTCATAAAAAAGATTCTTTAATTCAGCAGTCTAAGATTCCTTTTGAAGGGTACGATCTTTCGTGGATCAACGGGCAAAACAGACAGACAGACTTCCCTCTTACCCTGAAAGATAAAGACGGAGAAACCATCATTACAGGAGTTGCGTATGTAGATTCTTATTTTAATTACGATTTCAACCGTCCAAAAGACAATACCCATACTATTTCTTCAGCTATTGGCCGTTCCAATGAATTTACAATCAATATGGCGAGCATCGGTCTGGAAACCAATTATAAAAATGTAATCGGACGACTTTGGCTACAGTTTGGCCAGATGGGATCGATCGTCCAGGATCTCGACGGAACGGTAAACCACGGAAAAAATACGGCGGTAAGCAATCTGAAATATATTCGTGAAGCAGCAGGAGGATATCATTTTAATGTCATGCACGGGCTGAATGTGGAAGCCGGTATTTTCATGAGCTATATCGGATTGGAAAGTTATGTGCTTAATGAAAACTGGAACTATCAGCGAAGCCTGGTGTGTGATTTTACGCCTTTCTATTTTCAGGGGGCAAGAATTCAGGCTTTTCCTTCCAAAAAGTTTAAAACTGAGCTTTGGGTGATGAACGGCTGGCAGACTTATAATTCATGGAACACAGGATTATCCATAGGAAATTCAAACTACTACAGACCCAACGAAAACCTGCAGCTGGTCGCCAACTTTTATCTGAACGGAAAAGATACCCGCAATAATCCGGGAGTGAGAAGATTCCATCATGACAACAGTGTTGTGGCAAGATATTACAACAGAAAAAACAGCAAAGGTCTTTCTCAGGCAGCATTCAGTTTGAATACACACTACGGTTTCCAGTCAGGAAATGGTGTAAAGGCTAAAGATAATTATATGGTGGGAACATCATTGGCCAACAGGTTATGGTTTAACCAAAATAAAATCGCATTAAGCTTGCGTGGTGATGTCATCAGCAACCCGGGAGCTTATTTGGCGTTTAGTCCTTCACCAGTGGCCAATAATGATTTTAATGATGCATTGGCGGAAGGAAAAGACCTTAAAATGTTTCAGGGAACAGCAACGCTGGATTATATGCCTAATCAGTTCTGCACTTTCAGACTGGAATATGGATACAGAAAAAGCAACATCCCTTATTTTGCAGGAAGAGAAGGAACTACAAGCCCGGACGGATGGGCAGATACACCGGTAGAAAACTGGAGACCTGATCTTAGAAAAACGGACAGCAGAATTACAGTGGCTGTTATTTTCAGACTATAATTTATTTTAATACTCTCATTATTTATTTGCCTGTTGATATCAATTAACGGGCAAATATTGTCATTAAATTTGTACTCATGAAAGAAATCCGTACTCCGGCAGAAGATTTTCTTAACCTGATCAAAAAATCAAGGCGGGGAAAGTTCAAAATTTACATCGGGATGAGTGCCGGTGTCGGGAAAACGTATCGTATGCTTCAGGAAGCACATGCACTTCTGGAAAACGGAATCGACGTAAAAATCGGTTATATTGAAACCCATAACCGTAAAGAAACTCATGCTTTGCTGGATGGTCTGCCTATTATTCCGAGGAGAAAGCTTTTTTACAAAGGAAAAGAACTCGAGGAGCTGGATGTACAGGCGGTTTTAAACTTACGTCCGGAGGTAGTGATTATCGACGAGCTCGCTCATACCAATATTGAAGGAAGTAAAAATGAAAAACGCTGGCAGGATGTTACAGAAATTCTGGATTCGGGGATTAATGTCATCAGTGCCGTTAATATTCAGCATATTGAGAGCTTAAATGAAGAAGTCAAGAAAATAACCGATATTGAGGTCAAAGAAAGAGTGCCGGACAGCGTTCTCTTTCAGGCCGACGAGGTGGTAAATATTGATTTGACCGCCGAAGAGCTGATCAACCGTTTAAAGGAAGGGAAAATCTATGAAAAAACCAAGATCAGTGCAGCGCTGAACAATTTTTTCAGATCCGAAAGTATTTTACAGCTCCGGGAACTTGCCCTTAAAGAAGTTGCCTCTCAGGTTACCAGAAAGGTGGAATCTGAAGTTACAGTTCATAAAGCCATTAAAAAAGAAAGGTTTCTGGCATGCATCAGCTCTAATGAAAAAACAGCTAAAAAAGTAATCCGGAAAACGGCAAGGCTTGCCAATTATTACAACAGTCAGTGGTATCTTCTGTATGTACAGACGCCGAAAGAAAGTTCCGATAAAATAGCCTTGGATAAGCAGCGTCATCTCATTAATAATTTTAAATTAGCAACAGAATTGGGAGCAGAGATCATAAAAGTAGAGAATACCAATATTGCGCATGCCATCATGGAGCAGTGTGAGGAAAGAAAAATTACTACGGTATGTATCGGGAAACCGCATTTAAATCTCTGGAAAATTATTCTGGCGACAGATACTTTCAATTCCCTGCTTAACAAATTGTCACAGGAAAATATAGATTTGGTGATTTTAAGTTAGATGAAACCGAAAATGTATTTTCCATTATTCAATTGATGCAAATGAAAATAAAAACAAAACTTAATATCGGTGTAGGTCTTCTGTTCATGATGATTATTGTGCTTTCGGTACTGAGTGCATGGTATATCAATCAGCTGAAAAAAGATACCGGAAACATTCTGGTGGCTAATTACAATACATTGGAGTATTCGCGAAATATGCTGTTGGCACTGGAAGAAATTAACACAGATCCGTTGGCTTTCAGCGTATTTGAGAAACATCTGGACAAGCAGAAAAAAAATGTTACCGAAGTCGGGGAAAAAGAAGCTACGGAAAAAATTGCTACTCATTTTTCAGTGCTGAAGAAAAATCCACAGAATACATCCATTCAGTCTTCTATCAGAAAAGATCTTACGGAATTGATGCAGCTCAACATGTCGGCCATACAGCACAAAAGCATTGTGGCGGATAAAACGGCTAAAAACGCTATTGCCGTAATTTCCATCGTTGGAACGCTCTGCTTTTTGATGGCTTTTATTTTAATGGTAAACCTCCCGTCGAATATTGCCGACCCGATCCGTATTCTAACGCAAAGTATTAGACAGATTGCCAATCAGGATTATAAACAGCGGGTTCATTTTGAAAGCAACAGCGAGTTTGGGGAATTGGCAAGGTCATTCAATACTATGGCGGAAAAACTTCATGAATATTCGGAAAGCAAGCTGGAAAAGATCTTAAAAGGAAAAAAGCGCATTGAAACCCTTATCGACAATATGCAGGATCCTGTGATAGGAATCGATGAAAACAAGAAAGTCCTCTTCGTGAATAATGAAGCTTTAAATATCACCGGACTTAAAAAAGAGAATTTTGTAGGACAATTAATTCAGGATATTGCCATAACCAACGACCTGGTGCGAAATATTATTAAAGACAGCATGCAGCCCGGCATTAAAAAGGAATCGGGAACTATGAAAATCTACGCTGGGGGAAAGGAGAGTTATTTTGAAAAAGATATTATTGATATTAATATCATTCCGACAGGCGAACAGGACAGTCAGTTCATCGGACAGGTAATTATGCTGCATAATATTACTCCTTTTAAAGAACTGGATCTGGCAAAAACCAACTTCATAGGCACGGTTTCACACGAGTTTAAAACTCCGATTTCTTCTATTAAAATGGGACTTCAGCTCCTTGAAAATGATAAAGTCGGGAATCTCAATGAAGATCAGAAAAATCTTGTTAATGGCATAAAAGATGATACGAACAGACTGCTGAAAATCACCGGGGAATTGCTGAATATGACCCAATTGGAAAGTGGATCGATAAAACTTGACATACAGCCGGCTGAAATTGCAGATATTGTGGAGTATGCATTGGAATCCAACAGATCTTCTGCCGAGCAGAAACAGATTGCCCTGCATGTAAACATAGATCCTGAAAGCAGGTTTGTGCTGGCGGATGGTGAAAAAACGGCTTGGGTGCTCAATAATCTCCTTTCCAATGCAGTCCGGTATTCGTATGAAAATTCAGAGATTGAGATTGAAGTGAAAAAACAAGGGAACGAAATTATTTTCTCTGTAAAAGATTCAGGAAATGGCATTGAACCTCAGTATATCTCAAGAATTTTCGACCGTTACTTCAGAATTCCGGGAACTAAAAAAGAAGGAACCGGCTTGGGGCTGAGCATCAGCAAGGAACTGATAGAGTCCCAAGGTGGAAAAATCGCTGTCAGCAGCGAATACGGAGTGGGAAGTACCTTCAGTTTTACCCTTAAAGAATGCTGATTTTGGGCAGAATAGGATTTGATCCCGTTAATTTTTATTAATTATCACAAACTTTCTGTATCAAAGTTGGCTGGAATCACCATAAAACCTATATTTGCAGCCTAAATTTTAAAAATAATGAAAGAACTAATTGAAAAAATCAACGCGGAATTTGAAGCTTTTACAACTGAAGCAAACCAACAAGTAGAAAAAGGAAACAAAGCAGCTGGAACTAGAGCTCGTAAAGCAGCTTTGGAACTTAGCAAATTGTTCAAAGACTTCAGAAAAGTTTCTGTTGAAGAATCAAAAAAATAATTGTTCCTAAACCGGCTTATTAAAGTCGGTTTTTTTTATGGATTTAATTTAAAACTAAATTCATTAAAATTCACATAAACATACCGTTTCTTCACTCATTTCAGTTAATAATTTACATTGTTCTTTTCTTAAAAGCTTAGAGTCTGTTTAAATTTATAAATTACTTTAACATTAAGAAATTAAGAGTATTTAGCTTAAAAAACTTAATAAAATCAATTTATTGATTTTATTAACCGAACACAACTTAATTACTTAATGTTAAGAAAAAGAATAAAAAAATTTATTTTAATTTAGAAAAATTAAGAAAGAGCTATAAAAATTTATTAATAAAATTTAAAAAATCAGATCTGAAATCCATCCCAAAGATGAATTTAGCTTAAAATTCTACCGATTCTTTTTATCTTTAACACAATAATAAAATTATGAAGATAAACAGATATTTTGTTGTCCCCGCAATTGTTGTGGCGGCACAATTTTCTTTCGCAAATGCACAGGAAAAGCTGGATCCGATGGTTCAGAATTTCGTTAATGAAGTTAATACCAATTCTCAGCTTGAAAATATGGCTTATGAACTTCTCGATGGTATCGGACCTCGCTTAGTAGGAACTCCTGAAATGTTAGCAGCCAACGAGTGGACGGCTAATAAACTCCGTTCTTGGGACATCGAAGCCAATTTGCAGCAGTTCGGAACCTGGAAAGGGTGGCAGAGAGGGATTACACATGTCGATATGGTATATCCCCGTGTAAAAACTTTAACAGCAACGCAATTAGCCTGGAGCCCGGCAACGAAGAAAGCCATAGAAGCGGAGGTCATCATTCTTCCGAAAGTATCATCAAAAGCAGAATTCGATCAATGGTTACCTTCTGTAAAAGGAAAGATCGTGTTGATCGCTCAATATCAGAAAATCGGACGGTCGGACGAGCAGATCAAAGAGTTTGCAACGCCTGAACTGTATGAAAAACTGAAAGCAGAAAAAGCAAAGACTACAAAAGATTTTGCAGATTATGTAAAAAGCATCGGTTATGACAATAACACACTGCCCGAAGCATTGGAAAAGGCAGGTGCTGCCGGAATTTCTATTTCCAACTGGACAGGTATTATGGGAGCCAACAGGATTTTTGGAGCTAAGACCACAAAGATTCCCATGATCGACATTGATGTTGAAGATTACGGAATGCTATACAGAATGGCTGAAAACGGACAGAAACCGAGGATTAAGTTAGAAGCACAGTCAAAAGTTCTTCCTGAAGCGAAAACTTTTAATACCATTGGGATGATTAAAGGAAAAGAAAAGCCTAACGAATATATTATTCTTTCTGCTCACCTCGATTCTTGGGATGGGGCTCAGGGAGCAACAGACAACGGAACAGGAGTTTTAACGATGCTTGAAACCGTGAGAGTTCTGAAAAAATATTATCCGAATAATAAAAGAACAATCGTTGTCGGACTTTGGGGAAGTGAAGAACAGGGACTGAACGGCTCGAGAGGTTTTGTGGCAGATAATCCTGAAATTATTAAGGGAGTTCAGGCGGTTTTCAATCAGGATAACGGAACGGGTAGGGTAGTGAATATCAGCGGACAGGGCTTTGTGAATGCTTACGATTATATCGGAAAATGGCTGAATGCGGTTCCTAAAAATATCAAGGATCAGATTAAAACAGATTTCCCGGGAATGCCCGGCGGGGGCGGTTCCGATCATGCTTCATTTGTTGCAGCTGGAGTTCCTTCGTTTGGTTTGGGGTCTTTAAATTGGGGATATTTCGGATATACTTGGCACACAACGAAAGATACGTATGACAAAATTATTTTTGATGAGGTAAAAAGTAACGTGATTTTAACGGCAACTTTGGCTTACATGGCTTCAGAAGATCCTGAATTTACAAACAGGGAAAAAAGAACGATGCCTTTGGATGATAAAGGAAATGTTACAAAATGGCCTCAAGTGCAAAAGGCGAGAAGAGATTCTAAGGACTATAAATAATTTCTGATTTATAAAAAGTTTCGGGTTCGGGCCAATGGCCCGAACCCGAAACTTTTTATAAATTCACGAATAAACGATTAGAAAATATCTAGCATATTAAGGTAAATACATGCTGAAATTTAACAGAATTTTCTGAACTTTAAATACTCTCATATAATTTACTAATCAATCTTTCTTCATTAAAAAGATCTTGCTAATTGAGTTATGTATTGACCAACTGACAAATCGAAATCATCAGGCTCCAATACTAAAGTAATTGTTATATTATTTAAGGTAATTAGATAGTATAAATCTGAAGTTGTCCATCTTTTATATTGTAAAGGATTAGCTTTGATTGCAGTAAATGCCTGACCAATTATCACTTTATAATAGTCTTTTGTCAGGCATTGCTCTTTAAATTTTTTTAGTTCTATTAAAAAATTTCTTAAACCTATAGTGGGTACTTGGGGACGCTCTGCTTTGTCATAGCGTCCGTAATTAGATACGGTAGCTTCGGAAGATACATAAAACAAATCTGTACCCCAATCAAGATAATCTAGCTGTCCTTCAATAACAGCATTCAATTCGGCTAATGTGTTCGTTATTTCACTTAAACCCATATCTGATAAATCCGATGCCTGCTCCATTTCTGGCGTGCCCACTCCAACCATAACCCATCTGTTTTTTATATACGCTGTAGCTGATAAATAATAATTATATGACATTATATTTTATGGCATTAGTTTGACAATCAATTAATTTCTAACACAATAACTCTTGAGCAATTTTATTACAAAATCATGCTCAGCTGAATTCTCTTTCTTACCTCATCAATTTCCGTCACTCTTACCTGAACATGCTGATGCAGTTTCACCACTTCGTTCACATCAGAAACAAAACCGTCTTTCAACTGAGAAATATGAACCAAGCCGCTTTCTTTGATTCCTAAGTCTACAAAACATCCGAAAGCCGTAATATTATTAACTATTCCGGGTAAAATCATTCCGATTTTTAAATCCGTTATCTTTTTTACATTGGGATCAAATTCAAAAACTTTGGCAGCTTTTCTTGGATCTAATCCGGGCTTTTCCAGTTCTTTTAAAATATCTTTGATTGTTAAAATTCCGATGTCTTCCGTAATATATTTTTCAGGCTGAACCAATGTGATTTTTTCTTTATTAGCAATCAATTCATTAGTTTTAATTCCGAGATCTTTCGCCATTTTTTCAACAATTCCGTACGCTTCAGGATGAACGGCAGAATTGTCCAGCGGATTTTTAGCGTTATGAATTCTCACAAACGCCGCTGCCTGTTGGAAAGCTTTTTCACCCAGTCTCGGAACTTTTTTCAATTGCTTTCTGTCTTCAAAAGCACCGTTTTCAGTTCGGTAATTCACGATATTTTCTGCCATTTTTTCGCCGATTCCCGAAACATAACTTAGTAAAGATTTACTCGCCGTATTTAAATTGATTCCTACTGAATTCACACATTTCATGACAGTAGAATCCAGTTCGTTTTTAAGCTGAGTCTGATCTACATCATGCTGATATTGCCCGACTCCAATAGATTTAGGATCGATCTTCACCAGTTCTGCCAACGGATCTGCCAATCTTCTCCCGATGGAAACCGAACCACGAACTGTTACATCATAACTTGGAAATTCATCACGTGCAATTTTACTTGCAGAATAAACTGAAGCTCCGGCTTCCGAAACCACAAAGACCTGTAAAGGCTTGTCGAACGCAATTTTTTTAATGAAAAATTCGGTTTCACGGCTTGCAGTTCCGTTTCCGATCGAGATGGCTTCGATATTATAAGCGTTCACCATCGAACGGATTTTCTTCATGGCCATTCCGCTTTCGTTTTGCGGAGCGTGAGGATAGATTGTTTCGTTGTGTAGTAAGTCTCCTTTTTCATCAAGGCAAACCACTTTACAGCCACTTCTGTAGCCCGGATCAATGGCCAGAATTCTCTTTTCGCCTAAAGGCGGAGCAAGCAATAACTGAGTCAGGTTTTCAGAGAAAATTTCGATGGCTTTTTTATCGGCTTTTTCTTTGGCTTCCTGTAACGTTTCGTTGGAGATTGCGGGTTCCAGTAATCTTTTGTAGCTGTCTTTTATGGCTAAAGAAATTTGCTCTGCCGTTTCGTTATTTGATTTTATAATGGCATTTTCAATAAAATCAATGGCTTCATCTTTATCGATTCCAATGTTTGTTTTAACGAAACCTTCCGCTTCGGCTCTTAACATGGCCAACAATCGGTGAGAAGGCGTTCTGTTCAGATTTTCTTCCCATTCAAAATACTGAGAGAATTTCTGGGCATCTTCCTCATCTTTTTTAGCTTTAACTACTTTTGAAGTGACAATCGCTTTTCTTTGGAATAATCGACGCAGATTTTTTCGGACATACATATTTTCATTAATCCATTCTGCCATGATATCTCTTGCGCCCTGCAAAGCTTCCTCTTCAGAAGAAACCTGATCATTCAGATATTTGGAAGCCAAAAACTGGATATCCTGAGTTTTCTGACTCATGATTATTTTAGCTAAAGGTTCCAGTCCTTTTTCCTTTGCGGTATCCGCTTTGGTTTTCTTTCTTTTTTTGAAAGGTAAATACAAATCCTCAATCTCCTGAATATCAAAACTGTCTTCAATTCTCTGTTTTAATTCGGGAGTTAAAGAATTTTGCTCTTCAATGGATTTTAGAATGGATTCTTTTCTTTTTATAATTTCTTCAAACTGTTTATTAAGCTTAGAAATCTGTTCGATCTGTGTTTCATCCAGATTGCCGGTTTTATCTTTTCGGTAACGGGAAATGAAAGGAATGGTGCAGTCTTCCGCTAATAATTCTAAAGTTGCGTTGATGCTTTTTTCTGATATATTGAGGGTTTGCTGTATATAAGCTGTTGTGTTCATTTTAAATTTTTGAGTGGCTAAAATACTGACTTTTTTATAAAGCATTGAGGGATTTCAAAACAAAAAACAGCACGAATTGTACTGTTTTAAAGCTTTAAATTAGATATTTTTATTTAACTGTTTCATTATAATAAACAGGAGCGTAGTCTTTTTCATCGAATCCCATAAGGATAACTTTATAGTTCTTTGCGTCATCATTATTAAAGAATTGTATTTCAGGCGATTCTTTCGGTTCTGTTTTTAAATATGGGTTCCAGTAAAGCGTGCTTCTTACATCCTGAGAAATATTTTTAAAATTTTCATCGTTATACATCGGACTTACAAAAGATATTTCTTTGTCGAAACCGTTTAAGGTAATCTGCTTTAATTTTGTCGGAACTGTGGAATCGCTTACCGAACCTGTAATTCCGCCTCTCTTGGTGTAAATCGCAATAGCTCCGCTTCCGCCACCGGAACCACCTGCAAAATAATCTTTAATTACTTTTACCATAGCGATATCTGCTGCTGAAACTGAACTTACCATTGATGGATCAATTTTCATTTCATCAAGATAAATATTCATGGTGCTGCCCCTTAATTTCGGAATGTAATTTCCCATATCGGATGCCAGCGTTAATCCGGCCACTCTTCCCTGCAGCCATTGTAGGATATTGATGGATCCCTGTGCAGAATTATTGTCATTTACCAAGTCAAAAACAGTTTCATTAGCTCCTCTGAATAAAGGTCCGCTAAGTTTGTCATTCAGTTCCTGGGTTTTATTTCTTTTTATCCCTTTTAGCAGTACTTCTTTAATCAGTGTGGCTTTTTCGTTGATTGTACTTTGTGTATTTTTAGTGATTGCATATCGTTGGATTTCACTGTCCGGCTCGTCTTCAAGATTACGCAGAACCAGGCTGTAAGGGTTTTCAGGAAGGCTTTTCTTCAGAGGAACAAAAGAATAATCGGGCTGAAAAATTACCTGTACCTGCTCTTTAGGGATTTTAGGATCGTTCAGTTGATAAGAAAATTTAATGGCATCTTCGAAAATCAGTCCTCGCAAAGAGAAAAATCCGTTGGCATCTGTTTTTACCTGATGAATTTTTATACCCTGATCCGGCATGCTGAACAAGAGATTCATATCAGTATTGGGAGCCGGTTTTCCCTGTATTGAGACTTTCCCTTTATAAGAAATATAAGGCTGAGATTTGTAGCTGATAATAGGGAAGGTGCCTGCCATAATGGTTTTCCAATCGAACCTTTTCCATTTTTCTGAGATAAGAAGGGCATCTAAAGCTTCAGAATTATGATTGGGTTTAAAATATTGAGATGGGGTAACTATTTTCGAAGTAATATCGCCGGTAAGCCATAAGGTACTCAGTAAACTGTTGTCATCTTCCGAACTTTCGGATTTTCCATCCATGATAAGAACGGTGTACGCAGAATTGTCAGGATTCTGAGCGATGCTGAAAGAATTTAAAGCTCTTGCTGATTCGTTAAGTGTCAAAGATTTAAGTTCCGGTTTTTTAATTTTTAATAATTCAGGCTGAACAAAGCAAAGTCTTTGGGCTACAATATTTTCCTGAGCATCAAACACGGTAAGCTGCAAAATCCCGTTGATGAGCTGTGCTGTGGGAATAGAGTAGCTTTGTGTCAGTATTCTATCAGAATTTACCTTGAAAACCAACTGATTGTTGATGGTGCCAATCACTTTAAATAATGTTCCGGGAGCAATATTTTTTGATTTCAAAAAAAACTTAACAGCATCATTTCCGCTTGACACCTGCAGGTTTACTCCTGAATCGGAAACGTCCGGAAGATCAACGGTTTGTGTGTTTCCTTTCGTGTCAGTGACGATCAGCTGATATTTTTTTCCGATAACAGGAGTGAGTGAAAACGATCCTACATTTTGGTCAAAGCCTTTAAAAGAAGCTAATTTGACATCAGGCTTTTCTGTGTCAATAACATATCCGTTCCAGTCAGATGGTTCAATGCCTTTTGAGTGGAGGCGTACTGCAAATTTTGTATTAATTCCGTCTATAAAAGTTCCGCTTTCAGGAAAAACGGAGGCTGTCCATTTTGAAGTGTCATCAATAACGAGCTTTTCGGGTGATGAAGGATTATAAATGACAATAGGTCGTAAAGCCTGAAAATCTTCATTAAAATTCGCCATCCATGTGGTATAGGCTCTGATGTAATAAACGCCTTCTTTTACATTATCAGGCAGCAAAAAGTTTCCGCTGCCCTGTCCGTTGATTAAGGGAAGAATTTTTTTGCTGATCTGGGTTTTATGGCTGTCATACAGTTCTACAAATAAAGAAGTGGAAATTTTCGAAAGCTCGTATCCGTTAAAAACAAAAGACTTAAACCAAAGATTCTCGCCTGCGATAAAGCTGTTTTTATTGAAAACCAGATGTATTTTCTCCTGAGGGTATTGCTCTGAGAATGCTTCAATAGCTTTCTCAGCTTTGCCTTGTGCCTGAAAATTCCCCAATATCAAGATGAGGAATAAAAAAGAAATGATTTTTCCCGCCATATCACCAACATATTTGTGTCCGGATTATACAGTATAAAAGTACATCATTTGTAAGGTGAATGCATCATCAATTTCTTTGAAGTATATTAAAATATTATTAAAAATTTAAACACTAAAAAGACATTAAGCTTACAACAATGATAAGATAATTGGTATAAGCATACGCTAAATCATTCACCTCGGTGAATCTTAATAAATCTACGTTAAGATTGTGCTTAACCGCTTCATTATCTTAATGGTGTAAAAAAATCAAGAATTCTTATGGTTAGATTAATTAAAACTTAAATTAATGACATTTGAATATAAACTGAGTAAATAAAATCATATTCAGAAATGCTTTCCCGAAAGTTCTCGATACATTTTTCTTCATTTCATTTCGAAAAAAACTCGAAGTGACGGAAGCAGTTATAACAAGCTCAAGTTAAATTATATCAAATCTTTTTTAGAACTTCTGTGGTTTAACATAGTCTTGACAAAATAATAGGAATTGAATTTATTGATGTATGGTAATAAAATAACCTATGCAAGTCCCTATATTTGGATCTTTAAAAAAGCTGATGAAAGAAAGCATTGTAGGATGTTTCATTTTGCTTATATTTAGATCGATAAACTTTTTAAACAATAAAATAATATGAAAAAACTAAGTGTAATTGCATTAGTAGCAATAGGATTGTTTGCAACATCTTGTAACAAAGAAAAATCAGCTGAAAACGCAGCGACAAGCCAGGAGCAGACGGTAGCAGAGAGCAAAGGTGAAGTATTGGCAGTAGATACAGTAGCTTCTGTAGTAAACTGGAAAGCTTTCCACAAAGGAGGAATGGCTCCTCGTTGGGGAACCCTTAACGTAAAATCTGGTGACCTAAGCATCGAAGGAGGAAATGTAGCAGCCGGAAACTTTGTAATCGATATGAACTCTATCAAAGTAGATCCTGCATCTGTAACAGAAGCTGACAAAAAGCCTGCTGATCTTGAAGCACACTTAAAAAATCCTGACTTCTTTGATACAGCGAAAAACCCTACGGCTGACTTCAAAATTACAAGCGTAGCGGATCTTAAAGAAGCACCGAAAGATGCAGTAGCAGGAGCTAACAAAACAGTAAGCGGAAACCTTACTTTATCCGGAAAAACAATGAACGTAACGTTCCCTGCAAAAGTAGATGTTACAGAAAATTCAGCAGCTATCCAGGCTAAATTTACGGTAAACAGAGCAGACTGGGGAATCAAATTCGGAACTTCTGAAGCCGATCCTGCAGAATGGATGATCAGCAAAGACATCGAAATCGCTGTTGATGTAAAAGCTAAAAAATAATATTGTTAGATATAAAATCGTGGAAGCCGCCTTTTTTAAGGTGGCTTTTTTTATTATGGTAAAATTAAATTGAAAAGATTTTAAATAAAAGAAGGCGAGTTGCCCCGCCTTAAATGTTTTCACAACGGAATAATCCTTATTGTGAATTGCTTTCGGCTACAAATCTAAAAATTATTTTTTTAACTGTTTTATGGTTTTCCGTAAAATATTTATTTTTTTTCTCTTTATTTTTATGCTTTATCAAAACTAAATAGCTATGACTAAAAATATACTTGGATTGGACTTGGGAACGAACTCAATTGGATGGGCGCTCGTAGAAATAGACCATGATAATAAAATTGTAAAAATATTGGGGCTTGGTTCTCGAATTTTAACGATGGATGCTGCTGAAGTTGCAAAGTTTGAAAGTGGAGCTAAAAC
Source organism: Chryseobacterium arachidis (assembly GCF_900129245.1). GTDB lineage: Bacteria > Bacteroidota > Bacteroidia > Flavobacteriales > Weeksellaceae > Chryseobacterium > Chryseobacterium arachidis. The sequence continues at coordinate 291,753 of NZ_FQUT01000004.1, read as the reverse complement.
CGAAAGTGGAGCTTCTAAAAGAACGTCATTACGTTCCCCGAGAAAACTTAATGAAAGATATTTATTAAGAAGAGATAGACTTCATTGTATTTTGAATTTATTGGACTCTTTGCCAGAACATTATAAACTTTCAATTGAATTCGAAAATGAAAAAGGCAAACGTAATGGGAAATTTAAAAAAGGCACTGAAGGAAAATTAGCTTATTATAAAGATGATAACGGAAGGTTTCAATTTCTTTTCAAAGATGCTTATAATCAGATGGAAAATGATTTTAGAAATAAGTATCCAGAAATGTTCTATCATAGAAAAAATGGTAACGAAACTAAAATTCCTTATGATTGGACACTATATTATTTAAGGCACAAAGCAGTTACAGATAAAGACTTTGAGCTTACTAAAGAACAGCTAGCTTGGATTACTTTAAGTTTTAATCAAAAAAGAGGTTATGAAAAAGTAATAGGACAAGATGAGAAAGTTCAAAAAGAAGGTGAATTAATTGACTCTTTTGTTGGCAAGGTGAGAGAAGTTAATAAGCTTGAGGAAGATGCGTATCAAATAATTTTAGTTGATAATAATAATGAAGAAGTAGAATTATTCAAATATAAAGAAGAGACAAAAATTGCAATTACGAAGGTTGGAGATTTGAAAGAGGTTGAAATTATTTCAAAGTATGATGATGAAGGTACGATTGATTTTAAAAAAACCGAATATATTATTAATGAAGTTCGTGAATTTATAATAACAGACGTTAGGAATACAGGGCGAAAAATAAAAGAAAATTTTATTTTCGAAGTAGAGCTGGAAACAGGTTGGGTAAAAGAACAACAGAGTAAATTTACTCCAAAGTGGAAAGATAGTAAGCGAGATTTTATCATTAAGACTAAATATGATGAAAATGGTATTAGGATACCAAAAGGAGCAGATAAAGGAAGAAATATCAATATTCCGAAAGAAGAAGATTGGACTTTAATGAAATTAAAAACTGAGACATCCTTAACATCTTTCAATACAAAAAATAATACAAAAGGTATTGCTTCCTACGTCTATTATAATCTTCTGCAAAATCCAAGACAAAAAATTAAGGCTGACTTAATCACTGTAATCGAAAGAGACTACTATCGTGAGGAGTTGGACTTAATTTATAAAAATCAAGAGAGATTTCATCCTGAATTAGGGAATAGAGATTTGTATGAACAAGCAATTCAACTACTATATCCTAACAATCTTAATCATCAAAAGACAATTAAAGATTTAGATTTTAATCATCTAATTAAAGAAGATATTCTTTTGTATCAAAGAGATTTGAAATCTAAAAAATCATTGATTGCTAATTGTATTTATGAAAAGGAAAACTTTGAGCGGACAGATGAAAAAACCGGTAAAAAATATAAAAATCCATTAAAAGCTATTCATAAGGCTAATCCGCTTTATCAGGAATTTAGACTGTGGCAATTTATTAAAAGGCTGAAAATAATTAAGAAAGAGGAAATTGTAAATGAAGAAATTAAGTTAAATGTAGATGTTACTTCTCAATTATTGACTAATGAATTAAAAGAAGATTTATATGCCTTTTTGAATGATAAGGAAAATGTAACGGAGAAAGATATTCTTGGGTTTTTAAACAAAAAATATAAGGATTTAGATATTTCTACAGAAAATTACAAGTGGAATTTTACTTCTGAAAAAGAACCTTGTAACCCAACGAGATACAATTTCATTCTCCGAACAAAACGAATTAAAGGATTCGATTACAGAACATTTTTGACTTCCGAAAATGAATACAATCTTTGGCATTTCTTTTATTCGGTAAAGAAAAAAGATGAATTTAATAAAGGGTTAAATAATGTCATCTCTCGATTATTGGATAAAACAGGTTTACCTAAAGAGTTTCAATCAGAGTTGGTTAAGAACTTTAGTTCTTTCGGAGGATATACTAACGATTATGGAACCTATTCTGAAAAGGCTATAAAGAAAATGTTACCTTTTTTGAGGCTTGGAAAATATTGGAATTCAGATGATATTGAAAACATTCTTTCAAAATCAAATCAAGAAATTAAACAAAAAGTTTTAGATAAAGAAGAAATCAATGGAGAAGTAAAAGACTTTCAAGGACTTTGGGTTTCTAGTGCGTGTTATCTGGTTTATGGTAGATACTCGGAAGTTGGAGAAGTGCAGTTTTGGCAATCGCCTTATGATATTGATAATTACTTAAAGAATGAATTCAAGCAACATTCATTGAATAATCCAACAGTTGAGAAGATTTTGGTAGAAACGTTGCACGTTGTTAAGGATATTTGGAAATATTACGGTGAGGAAATAGGAAAAGATGAGGAAGGAAAAATTATTTATAATAAGTTATTCGATAGAATTCACATTGAATTAGGTCGAGAGATGAAAAAAAATAACAAACAAAAAGAAAGAGACGATAAACAAAACAAAGAAAATAGAAAAGCTAATGAACGGATAGTGGAACTTCTACGTGAGTTAAAACAAAGTAATTCTTCACTTCAAGAAAAATCGCCATTCCAACAAGAGAAGCTTAGGATACTAGAAGAAAGTCTCCTTTCGTCTATTGAATACGATAAAGACAATACCGAATATCAGCTTTCCAATGGAAAAATAACTAAAAAAGAAATCAAAGATATAACATCAAAAGAATTTTCAAAAATTAGTAGAAGTGATTTTGAACGATATAAACTTTGGTTAGACCAACGATATCAGTCACCATATTCAGGAAGGTTTATTAAATTATCTGATTTGTTTGACCGAAAAAAATATGAGATTGAACATATTTTTCCACAAGAACGTATCACTTTAAATGCCCTTTATAATAAAGTAATATGTGAAACGGAAATTAATAAAGAAAAGAAAGCTTTTACAGGGTATAGTTTTATTTCTAACGCAAAATCTAAAAAAGTTTTTTGCTCTGCGCACGATTCAGAAGTTGAAATAATTGCTATAAAAGATTACGAAGATTTAGTAAATAATAATTTTTCCGGAAGAAAAAGAGAAATACTATTGAGTAAAGAAATACCGGAAGAATTTACAAATAGCCAATTAAATAACAGTCAATATATCTCCAAAATGGCGATGAAATTGCTGAGTAATATTGTACGAGAAAAAGACGAAGATACATTCCGTTCTAAGAATGTTTTGGCTACAAATGGAACTATTACTACAACCTTAAAAAGACATTGGCAACTGAATGATGCTTGGAACGAAATTATTTCTCCAAGATTTAAACGATTGAATGCATTAACAAATACAAATTTATTCGGAGATTATAGAGAAATAAATGGACATCAAGTTTTCATCAATACTGTTCCTGAGGAAACGAGCAAAAATTTTGATTCCAAAAGAATAGACCATCGCCATCATGCTTTAGATGCTTTGATAATTGCTTTGACTACGGAAAATCACGTCAATTATCTAAATAATATTTCATCACAAGAAAGTAGCGAGGAGAAATTAAATACAAGAAAAGCAATTAAATTTCAGTTGACTAATTCAAGAAGAGGATTTAATGACGAGAAAGAATGGTATTTCCTACCACCTGCGCAGATAAAATCAAAAGATGGGATTGATGAATTTGAATATCAGTTTAAAGATTTTAAAAGCAAAGTATTCAAAGATATTGCTCAAAATGCATTAGAAAATACGATAGCTAGTTTTAAACAAAAGAATCGCGTTATTCGACAGCGTTGGAACAAATATTTGAAATCTGAAGATGAAAAGCTTAATATCATTAAACAGGAAAACTTAAAACAACCTGTAAATTACAATGTAAGAAAAAGACTTCACGAAGACAAATTTTATGGTAAAGTCAAATTACAAAATAAGATTACTACACTTAGTTTGGAGAAAGCACTAATTGAAAAGTATGATTTAGTTGATGATGAATTAGTAAAAGAAATTGATGTTTTAAAAAATAATGACGGTAAATCTGTAAAAGAGATTATAGAGTTATTAAATAATAAATATGCTAAAGTTTCTGTTTATGAAAAATTTGTAGCAACAAGATTTGGAAACAATTTAGAGTCCTTTTCACAGATACCATCGGACAAAATTATTAAAGTCATTCAGTCAATTACAGATACAGGAATACAGAAAATTTTAGAAAACCATCTTGATAATTACAAAGAGGTAATTAATGATAAGCCAAAGTTTGATACTGAAAATGCGTTTTCATCAGATGGTATTAAAGAATTAAATAAAAACATCATTGAGTTAAATAATGGCAAGTTTCATCATCCCATTTATAAAGTAAGGACAAGTGATGCAATGGGAACCAAGTTCTCTGTATCGGAAGAGGGGCAAAAGAGTACAAAGTTTGTTGTGACGGCAGCTGGAAGTAATTCTTTCTGTGGTTTCTATCAAAATGGTATAGAGAGAAAATTCTATATTCCAACGTTGCGAGAATCCGTTGAAAGTTTAAAACAAGGATTTGAGCCTTGCCCAGCAATACATCCTGAAGATTCAGATTTCAAATTATTGTTTGTATTAAATCCAAGTGATTTTGTGTATGTTCCAACGGAAGAAGAGAGAGAGAATTCTATTCTAATTGATTTCAATAATTTGAACAAAGAACAAATGAATAGAATATACAAATTTACGGATGGAAGTGGAACGACTATGAATTTTGTGCCTGCTAATATCTCTAATCCAATTATAGATATTAAAGCAGAAGAACATAAAAAAATAAAAGATAACTTATTATTTTGGGAAGAAATCAATGAAACAAAAAAAGGAATTGTTAAAAAAATAAAACCATTATTTAATGAAGTTGGATTAGGTTCTGAAAATAAAACAAAAAGCCAAAATACTTCCAATAGAGAACAAATTAAATCGAGTTGCTTAAAATTGAAAGTGGATAGATTAGGAAATATCTCAAAAGCATAATTATGATAACCCGCTCCATCTACATCGGCAATCCCGCTTATCTCAAACTCAAAGACGAGCAGATGAAAATCCTCTGTCCGGAAACCAAAACGGAAAAGGGTAGTGTTCCTGTGGAAGATTTGGGATTGCTGATGCTGGATCATTACCAAATCACAATTTCACACAATCTGATCCAGAAAATGATGGGAAATAATGTGGTGGTGGTAAGTTGTGATTCTCATCATCTTCCACACGGAATTATGTTGCCGCTGTATGGGCATACGGAACATTCAGATCGGGTAAAAGATCAGTTGGAAGCCAGCGAACCACTCAAAAAACAACTTTGGAAACAAACTGTGGAATGTAAGATTGAAAATCAGAAAAATGTTTTGATGAGGTTGGGAAATTATTATGAGCCCATGATTGAATATCAAAAAAATGTAAAGTCTGGTGACGTGACCAACATGGAGGGGATTGCAGCCCAACATTATTGGAAATATTTAATCAGTCTTGATTTTCTTCGACAACGTTTTGGAGATTCACCCAATCAGTTTTTCAATTTTGGATATGCTGTTCTGAGAAGTATTGTGGCAAGAGCGATTGTAGAAACTGGATTATTGCCTGTTTTGGGAATTTTTCATAAGAATAAATACAATCCGTATTGCCTTGCAGATGATTTAATGGAACCTTATCGTCCGTTTGTTGACCTTTTGGTGATGCAATGGCTGAAAGTAAATCCTGAAACGGAAGAATTGACGAAAGAATTTAAAGCACATATTCTGCAGATTGCGACCAAAGATGTGATGATTGACAGTAAAACAAGACCTTTGTTGGTGGCTGTGAAAACGACGGCTTCATCGCTTTATAAATGTTATACTGGCGAAAAAAGACTGATTTCTTATCCTGAACTGATATGAATGCCGAAAGGTTTAATGCATACCGAATTATGTGGGTTTTAGTATTATATGACTTGCCGACTGAGACCAAAGCTAATATGAAAGAAGCAAACCGATTTCGTAAGGCTTTGATTGATGATGGTTTTACCTTATTTCAGTTTTCGATGTATGTACGCCATTGTCCGAGTCGGGAAAATGCGGAAGTTCATATCAAAAGAGTAAAATTTATGCTCCCAAAAGCAGGAAAGGTTGCCATTATGTGTATTACCGACAAGCAATTTGGGGATATCGAAATCTTCTTCGCCAGAAATAGAGAAGAACCTCCGCCAACTTTCCAACAACTGGAATTATTCTGATTTTTTAATCCTAAATAATCAATAAACCCACTATAATTCAGTGGGTTAAATTTTGAGGTTGTGTTGTATCTCAAAGATACGGATAAATGAAAGCAATTCACAACGGAGAGCCTCATATAGCTGCTCTGAGGATAGTTGTGTTGTATCTCAAAGATACGGATAAATGAAAGCAATTCACAACTATATTATACTACAAAAAGATTTAATATATGTTGTGTTGTATCTCAAAGATACGGATAAATGAAAGCAATTCACAACGAGAAGACTGGTTCTGTTTATGCGATCGACGTTGTGTTGTATCTCAAAGATACGGATAAATGAAAGCAATTCACAACGTAGGCTCCATAGCAGAACTGCAACAAAGAGTTGTGTTGTATCTCAAAGATACGGATAAATGAAAGCAATTCACAACTAGAGGAGAAGGATTATTTGAAGCTGTTGAGTTGTGTTGTATCTCAAAGATACGGATAAATGAAAGCAATTCACAACCATCTCGAATATCTTGGTATAAAACATCTGGTTGTGTTGTATCTCAAAGATACGGATAAATGAAAGCAATTCTTTTCCGTCATCGATGCCTTTATTGCTAAAAGAAAAATTCAAACTATTTTATAGTTTCGTTTCCTGTTAGGAAACGAAACTACTTTATAAACACAAAGTCATAGACTTTGCGCAGCGAGGTAAACCTATTGTATCACAAATTTTTATTCTTGGATAAAGAGGATCATCACAAGTAAAAATATCAATAAAATTCTTTTTGTCTTTGTCATAATGACTATTAATCATTTTATTAATACCAACAATATTTGTTATATAATTAGAAAGTTTTTTGTTTTCTTCATTGGCTTGTTGAGACATATAAAAAGTATTTTTATATAATTTAACGTTATTCCAGGCATACCACTAATAATTAAGTTTACCCTAATTCATTATAACTAAAATTACTTTTTTCATCAACTATAAAAGCTAAATTAATAGAGTAATTTGAAAAAATTATAAGATGTGTATATTTTTTTATATTTAATCCAAGAGCCAAAGTAAATTTGTTTCTTTGCGCCTGCATAATATCTACAAAATCACCTGAAATTGTATAATGATTATTTTCTATTTTTAGCACATCAGACAATTCTATGCAATCTAAATAACCAATATTAAAAGGTTTTTTTGTTCAGTATTTCTACAATACAAAATTTCAGTTTCAAACTCTAAATTTAAAATATCTTCTTCATATAGCTCAATCTCAAGCTTTATCTTATTATTTTTATAAGTGTAATTTTTTAATATAGAATCTCCTGTTTTAGAGAATATTCTTTTATTTTTTTTAAAAATTTTCCATTAATTTCCTAAATTAAAATATTTTTTTAACTCATCTTCAAAACCTTTATTTTTTATTTTATCTTTTAAAAAGAAATGTCCTTTTTGTCCATTTACCTCATAATTAATATGTGGAAATGTAGAGCTACCTTTTCCTTTTCCCCAATCACCATGTCCCCAATAAACAGCATCTTCGCTACTATTTTTCCAACCAATCCACTTACCTCTTTCATTATACATTCTTGTTTTGTTTGCACCTAACATAGAAGAACTAAAATTTTTAGCATCATTAGAATTTTCAAATAAAAAGTCTGCTTTTAATGTTCCTTTTTTAGTTGTACCAGTACCTATAAGAATTCCTTTTTCTGCAGCTAGCAATTTTAATACATCATCCCCATTTCTTGTCATAACCAAGAGTGGGATTGCTGCTAAGTTCATTCCTTTGTTATCAGAAGCTGAAAGAATCATTCCTCCTACTTCAAAAACTCCGGTTACATCCCCGGCTCCTCCAATATATTTTATAGGTCCATCATTTTTCACCCAAGTTAATGGATCATAATCTGGTACCTGCCTGCCTACGTAGGTTGCAAGATACTTGGGTATTTCCATCCCCATAGATAGCCTCATTAATGCGCTATTGCCCTTATAGCTTTTCGGAACATTAATCGTAAGTTGTGGAATATCGAATTCTAAGTAGTCTACAGCCGGTGTATAGTATCCTTCTTTATACCGGTCATCAATAAAATAATTTCCTCCTAAGTTACCTCCGCCTAAATAATTAAGATTACCGTTAGAATAATTGTAAGAACCTCCGGTATTCAACATTTTGTCGATATCCGTCTGTTCTATCATTCCCGTGGGATCGGTAAATAGGATAGGGTTGTTAAAGCCGTAACGGTATGGTGTCCATGAAGGTTCAGCTTCAGCCATCGGGTCTACGACGCCCCATCTTCCGATGTCGCTCATGTACATCCTTGCTCCGAAGTCGTTCCAGCCTGTTTCTTTCTGGAGTTCTTTTCCTCCGAACTCATAATGGTAGTTTGGATCTCCTGTCAAAGCATTATAGCCTTCATGTTTCAGCCCAAAAGGGTAGTAGTTGTTTTCTTCAAGAACTTCTGCGCTGCCTGATGCATTTTTAATGTAGCTCAGGCGTGTATTTCACATATGGTTTTCAGGCCTTCAAAAATATATATTTTAAACCGATTAAAATATGTGGTTTTCCCTATTTTTTTATTGAAAAGAAGTTTAATACTACTAACTTCGTTTCTGAATTGGAAATGAAACTATATTAAACATAATCCCGTAGCATTTTGCTACGGGATTTATTTTTATCTATCGACGCGAGCTAAAAGTTTGCGCCAGCGAGAATTCTCCCAAAAGATAACAATTCTCAGAAATAAATTTTACAAAATATTTTCAATATACTCAATTCTAATATTTATACCTTCTTGATTAATATATGCTTCATCAAGCATTTTTAAAATATTACATATTACAAATATTAAACGTCCTATTTCTGACATTCTGTAATTAACTTTATAAATCTTTGATTTCAATTTAATTCTTTCATAGCGCGTTGAATATTTTTGGAGTTCTTTTTCATTAGGCTCTTTATACCATATTTTTAATATTTCTAATGCATATTTTTCTAAAATATTGTATAAATCCATAATTTTATTTTCTGTGATTATACGTCCCTTTGATATACAATCATTGCCCGCGACAGCTATAAAAAAATATGAAAACAAATAATACGATAAATTAGAATCAACTGTTATTTCTGAATTATTACTTTTTATAATTATTACTTTCATTTTGGTAAAATATGATTAACTAATCTTCCTTGAGAATTATAGACTTTCAAATGCGCTTTAGAGACATTTATATTGAAAGCCTGAAATACTTCTAAATACGAATTTGCTATATTGGGACTTGGAAGATAATGACCAGATAAATTGTTGATATTAACAATACTACCATTTCTTATTTTTAATTCACCTGCTGCGAACACATCTATTCCTTTGGATAGAAAAGTATGCTTTCTACCTAATAAAACTTCACCCGATTCTGTTATTACAAAATCAAATGTTCCAGCGGCTTTTGTTGTTCCATTCATTATTATTTTTCCATTTACTATTGAACCAAGTAATTTTCCTTCAGTACTAACAGGTAATGTATTTATCAATAATGGAAAGTTTTTTCCTTTTGTTGCAAAAAGAGCTAAAATTCCAACCCCCATTGCAAGATACCTATTTTCCGGCTTCCATGTACTCATTATTTGCCCACCAAGATCAAATATACCTGCAGGGTCGCCTGCTCCTCCTGTCATCATTACTCCATGGTCATTTCTCACACCAGCCAAGCTTTCTGCCATTGCATTGGCATTTACGTGGTGCTGCCAATCTTTTGCTGCGCTGCTAAAAGCATTATACATTGCGTAGGAATTAGAAAGATAATTACTTCCTATATTCCATGTACTTTTGCTCCCTTTTGCATTAATCGTAAGTTGTGGAATATCGAATTCTAAGTAGTCTACAGCCGGTGTATAGTAACCTTCTTTATACCGATCATCAATAAAATAATTTCCTCCTAAGTTACCACCACCTAAATAATTAAGATTACCGTTAGAATAATTGTAAGAACCGCCGGTATGCAGCATCCTGTCGATATCCGTCTGTTCTATCATTCCCGTGGGATCGGTAAATAGGATAGGGTTGTTGAAGCCGTATCTGTAGGGTGTCCATGATACTTCAGCTTCCGCCATTGGATCTACGACACTCCAGCGTCCGATGTCGCTCATGTACATCCTTGCTCCAAAGTCGTTCCAGCCTGTTTCTTTCTGAAGTTCCTTTCCTCCGAACTCATAGTTGTAAGAAGGGTTTCCAGCCAAAGGATTGTAACCTTCATGCTTCAACCCAAAAGGGTAGTAGTTGTTTTCTTCAAGAACTTCTGCGCTGCCCGATGCATTTTTAAAGTAGCTCAGGCGTATATTTCCCAAATGGTCGTTATAGCTGTAAATATACCTATTTTTTTCAAAATCGTAGTAGCCTTCGGATGTAGGAACAAATTTCATTGCCGTATTTCCCTGCTTCGTTTCGTATTGGAAACCATCCAGATAATCTGTAACCTCTACTATTTCCGTTGGAAAGAAAACATCTCCTTCCCCGTAGGTATAGGTTTTTCTCAGTTTGGTACCCGCTGCACTATAAACGTAGTCTGTTGCGATATTGCGGATATCTACACCTCCGGTTACCAGGTTGCGTACAGTATAGGTTTTATCAAATATGATGAAGTTCGGTAGATTCAGGAAATTGTATTCGATCTCCAGAATACCTTTGTCCTTATGGCTTTTCATATTGCCGCTTTCCTCATCATAGGTAATGGTATTTCCCGATATCTCCGGATACCCCCTGTAGTCTGTGGAAGAATCTGTAACCGAAGTCAGCCTGTTTCCGGAATAGGCATACGCAAGATCATCGATCTTAAATGCGGGGGCTCCCTGCTGTCCGTCTGCAGATCTTTTCAGGTTAGTAATATTTCCGTTCAGGTCATAGTCCATCTTCTCAAAATATTCTTTTGCAGAAGGGTTGGTGTCTTTCTGGTAAAAGCCTGCCGAAAGCCTGTTCAGCCTGTCATACACATAGCCGTATCTTCTCAGGTTGTCTCCTGCAGTGGTATTGGTTTTCCAGTCAACTTCAGCAATGTTCCCATTGTATCTTGACTTCACCTGCATAGAAGGAAAATCAAGGTTCGGTGTTTCCAAACCTTCTACCTGATTGTATTTGATCTCATAACCGAACAATTTACTGCCTAAATTTTTAGGATCATTAATCTTGGTCATCCATCCCTTGATGTTATAAGCATAGTCGATACTTTCTAAAGGGCTGGCTGCTGATGTTCCGCCCACTTTTTTGTTCGTCAGCTGAGAAAGCTCGTTATAAGTGTTTTGAGCTAATATCTCTACAGGATTACCGTCTACCTGATGCTTGTGTACCAGCAATCTGTTCTGGTCGTCATAGTCAAATGTTTCTGTCAGGAAGCTTTCAGTATCCGTTGCCAATCTTTTGTGTCTGGTTACAGAACGCTTTGTAACTCCTGCAAAATCAATTTCTGTTTCCGTTTTGGTATATCCTCCCAGATAGTTAAAAGAGTAAGCTCCCACAGATCTTCCCTTTTTATCATACCATATATAGTCTTTTGTCCAGCTGTCATTCTCCAAATTCCTGATGTAGGAAGCTGTTGGCAGCGTTTTGGTATTTACATTCCCTTCCTGCATTAAGACATCTTGTCCCAATATCTGAACGGGAGTATCTGTTCCGGCAGGAAGGGGTGGATATGTATCGTAGTAATTAATGCTCAAAACCGTCATGCCTGCTGTCGGGAATGCGTTTTTGGTATAGTAAACCTGCATTCCGTTCTCTACAAACGGTGTTGTGCTTCTTTCTTCGGTGTAGGCTGCATTGGCCGGCAAATTATCGATGGCAGCCTGCATTGCTGTTCTGGTGGAATTACTGGCAGTGAATCCTGTATAAACTATTCTTCCGAATTGATCGTATTTGGTAAACATCCACCCTTTTTGATGGAAATTATTACTAATGGTTGCCAGTGTTGCATCCTGAGATAAGATCAGCCTATCGGCTTTATCGTAGACCATATATTCCCAGCCTTTCCCAGGCAGCTTTTTTTCCACCAGCCTGCCCCAGCCGTCGTAGCGGTACTGATAGCACAAAGCATCCCTGTCTGCTGCGGAAATAACCGGTAACGCAGAGGCTAAAGGCGGGATAACATAGGCCAGCTGGTCGTATTTATTATAAACATAATAGGTTTTAATATCATTCGTTCCATCATTCTTTTTGACAAGAATGGTTTGTCCCTTACCGTTTTTGTATTCGGTAACCGCATTGCCGTCTTCATCGGTGATGGTATTTTTTGTAAGGGTATTGGCAGGGTAGTACCCGGAATCTGCCAAAGGAGATTCGGTGCGGTTTTCTACCCAGCCTGTTGTTACGGTGTATTTTTTAACTTCGGAGGTTCCGGTATTGGTGCTGTAGTCATAGTTGACAGGCTTGCTGCTCCATGCCGTTCCGGTGCCTATGCTTTGCTTCACCCTTTCCAGCGGTGAGTTTTCAATGATCTGCTCAGAAAATATCTTTTCACTGCCATAGCTTGCAGGTGCATTGCTCAGCGGATTATCATAAATCAGTCCATCCCATCCCAAGTTCTGCTCCCGGATCGTTGCCTGAAGCAGCATCTGTATTATATGACATTCCTATGTTGATCTTCAGTCCATTATTAGTTGGAAGACTAAAAAAAGGTACATTAATATTAACCTTTCCTTTTGAATAATCAGTTTCATAGTTCCTTAAAAAACTTTCTCTCTGATATTCAAAATATTGAGAAAACAATACGTTGCTCCACAATAACAGTAAAAAGAGCGGCCATTGTATGTATACTTTATTTTTTTGTTTCATAATTTTATTTTTTAATTACTTTGGCATTAGCCGTTTTATTCGTATCCGTTTTCACAGAAATAATATAAACTCCTTGAATCAGAGCCTGTGTATTCATCTTCGTCACCTTATTCCTGGTTTTAAGGCTCTGTACCTGTCTTCCGCCCATATCATACATTACAATATCAGCTTCCTTGAAATCAAAACCAATCTCCACATACGTATAATCTGAAACAGGGTTCGGATAGATCTTAATATCCTGCTTTTCGATTAGCTGATCAAGCTGGCTGTCGCCCAGCTTCACAATCTTCCAGTTCTCTTTCCCCAGTTCTTCTGCACTGGTTCCTGCTAGAATGATCGAACTGTCTCTGTTTAGTTTAATATCCGAAAGCCTTTCCTCTCTTTTTCTCGATTCTCCCTTCACATGCTTTCTCCACTGCTCATTGCCGTTCTGATCCAGATACAGCATCCAGAACGTTTCGTCATCACTCTCAATTCTGCCTTCTGCCTGAGTGTAGCCGCCTAAAAGGATCCCTTTAGACTTCCCGTTTCCATCTTCCTGCTTCCCACCAATCACGCTCATTCCCATCAGAACATCCCTGTTTTTGAAATTGTAGGATTTCTGCCAGATCTCTTCGCCTCTTTCGTTGAGTGAGATCAGCCACAGATCGGTTCCTTCCTCGATACCGATAGACTTGTTTCCTGATCTTTCAGACCTTGATTCTCCACCGATTAAATATCCTGTTGATGTAAAAGCCAGTGTTCTGATATGATCATCACCTTTTCCTCCGAAGTTCTTCTCCCATTCAACCTTTCCGTCCTTGTTCAGTTTGATGATCCAGTAATCGCCTTCGCCGTAGTTCTCAGTTTTCTTTGATCCTCCTGTATTGCTTCTAGAATAGATCCCTAATAGGGCTCCGCCATCCATAGTCGGAATCATTTTCTCCACTTCATCCAAACCTTTACCGCCTACTATCAATTGGGATAATTCTCTTCCGTTTTTATCCAGTCTTACAACCAAAACATCTTTTGAACCGTAGCCTTTGGAATCCTGAGCCTGTCGAAGGGTTGCGACATTTCCTGCTACGAAAAATCCGAAATCCGTGGTCTGGATCACTGCTCTGGCTTCTTCATCGGAAGTTCCGCCCATGGTTTTCTGCCACAGCTCATCCCCGAATTCATTGATTCGAATCAGCCAGATATCTGAACCGCCTTTGGAATCTTCTTTTTTATCCAAGCCTTTTGAAGAGTAAGAAGTACCTGCTAACAGAAAACCTCCTTCCTGGGTATTGACAGTTGCCGATAAAAAATCGTGGTTCTTTCCTCCAAAATATTTTTCCCAGACTTCTTCCCCCCGCTGATTAAGTTTAATCAAATGATAGTCGTAACCATTGTTTTGCTTTTGGTCGTTTGCCCCCGGTTGTTGGCTGTTAGCCTGAATGGAACTTCCGGTGATCAGATACTGCTGATCGATTGTTGTGGTTACCTGTGAAAGGAAATCCTGTGTCGAGGATTTGATGTCTTTCTGCCAGAGGACCTGTGTTTCCTGAGCATATACGCTCAGAACAGTACAAAGTGTATAGACACTGATGTAGAATCTTTTCATACTTAGAGTTGAGTTTTATATGATTATTGATTTCAAAAGTGAGAAGGGGAATCCTTAATACCATAAGGGAAACCGTATTATTAAAGGATTGTTATTATTGTCTGAAGAAAATAGCTGAAAATTATAGGTTGTATCATGGTTTTGTTTTATATGGGTTTCTAAAGATTATTTTTCATCTTTCCGGCAAAACTAATTTTTATAAACGACAAAGCATGTCGTATTATATCAGGAAGTAATTTTTTATAGTCAGGTTTAAAATCATAAAATATAAAAGCACGAAGCTAGAGTCAATCGTATTAGAGGTACTGCGAAGAACCCGACAACCAGAGAGACTTAGCCCGTGCCATATGGATACACGGGCGTAAGTCTATCAAAATTTGGTTGTCAAGAAGATTCGCAGTTTTCTAATACCAATATGATAGCTTACGCTTTGTTTTCGTTAAAATCTTGCAGCGAAATTAGAAAAAATAAATTCATCCCCCAAAATATACCGGACAATTCATATAAAAGAGAATAATTTTAAAATAATGGCAGGTAAATAATATTTTGAGTTTCACCATTTCCAATGACTGATATTCTATAATATGGCAGAATGTAATGGATAATATTCTACAAGAAGGGATTATCAGTGAATTAGGAGAAAATCAATATTTGTTGCCTGAAATAATTCATCAATAAAATATAACAATATTGTATACTTCTCTTACGTTTGAAATAAAAAAGTAACAGAAAATTATTTTATTAACCTCATAAAAAACACAATATGAAAAAGATAACTCAGCATCCGGTTGATTATGATCAGCTTATGGAAACTTTTGTAGCTGTTTTTACAGAAATTCTGGACATCCTTAAATATAACCAGACTGTCGATACCCAATACTACGACAGTGCAGATGTCAAAAGACTGCTGAACATCAGCGACAGTACGTTATTCCGCATCAGGAAATCACAGCACATCCCATATATAAAAATCGGAAAGAAAATATTTTATCCCAAAGCATTTTTCAACAATACCCTTAAAAAATGAGGGTATTTTTTTTGATCCAAAGAATAATATTGTTTTTTGGAAAATAGCAACGGCGCAAAGATGTATTTCATAATTTGTTGTTTTTAGGGCGCAAGAAAATCAAAGATTTTCAAGACGCAGGTGATCAATTTTATTGAAGATCATTTAATTCGTCGGTTCGAGTGTTTTTTCGTAACAAAGTGGAGAAAAAATGTATCGAGAACCGGTGAACTGAAACATAAAATCTGTCTTTTTAACAAAAACTTCTCGATACACTCCGCTTCGCTCCGCACTCGAAGTGACGCTCGTCTATATAAAGAAAGTTACTCCGTCGGTTCGAGTTTTTTTCGTAACAAAGTGAAGAAAAAATGTATCGAGAACCAGTGAACTGAAACACAAAATCTGTCTTTTTAACAAAAACTTCTCGATACACTCCGTTTCGCTCCGCACTCGAAGTGACGCTCGGTTTATATGAAGAAAGTTACTCCGTCTGTTCGAGTGTTTTTTAGTAACAAAGTGGAGAAAAAATGTATCGATAACCGGTGAACTGAAACACAAAATCTGTCTTTTCAACAAAAACTTCTCGATACACTCCGCTTCGCTCCGCACTCGAAGTGACGCCCGGTTTATATGAAGAAAAGTTACTCCATCGGTTCGAGTGTTTTTTTGTAACAAAGTGAAGAAAAAATGTATCGAGCCCCGGCGAACTGAAACACAAAATCTGTCTTTTTAACAAAAACTTCTCGATATACTCCGCTTCGCTTCGCATTCGAAGTGACGTTCGGTTTATATGAAGAAAGTTACTCCGTCGGTTCGAGTGTTTTTTCGTAACAAAGTGAAGAAAAAATGTATCGAGAACTGAGTGAATCGAAGAACATAATTTGTCTCTAAATCACAAGCCTTTCAATGCGCTTTTTAAAAAACTACCCCAAAAACGAAAAAGAACCAAAATGTACAATGGGTATAAGAAATGTAAAATAGATATATTTCTTCGAATGTGTTTCGACCGTTCTTCGGTACTCCTTCGGAAAAAACATCTTTTTTCCGAAGGAGTACCGAAGGTGTCTCGAAGAAGTCCCGAAGAAACCCTTCATCAATGCAATCAAATCTCATCAAAACAGGTCAAAACCAGTCATCATTTTCACAGGTGATTGAAAATGCAAATTCCCGTTATACCTTCGTTTCAGTTAATTAAAAAATACAGAAAAATGGCAAGAATAACAAAAGGAATCCTTGGAGGATTTTCAGGAAAAGTAGGAACCATCGTAGGGGCCAACTGGCGCGGACAGGATATTATCCGAAGCACGCCCAAACCCAACAGCAGACCACCCAGTGAAAAACAGCTTCTGCAGCAGACGAAGTTTAAACTGGTCATCGATTTTCTAAAGCCTGTCAAAAATATTCAGAGGAAATATTTCGGGACGGGGAGCGGTTCAAAATCCAGAGTCAATATGGCAGTTTCTTATACCATTAACGAAGCCATACAGATGACAGGTGATATTCCGGAACTGATGTACAATAAGGTACTGATCACCAAAGGAGATTTGGCAGGTTTCCAAAACGCAGCCGCCACTCCTCAGGCGGGAAACATCATCAGGTTAAATTGGGAAAACAATTCCCAACAAGGCAATGCTGATGCCACAGACAAAGCCAATGCGGTATGTTATTGCGAGGAATTGGGAACGTTTGAGATTTTCGAATCCATCACTGAGAGAAGTATGCTGACCGCAGATATTACATTGCCAGCCTATCATGCAGGAAAAGAAATTCAGCTCTGGATCTTTCTTAACAACGCCAAAGAAACGCTTGCCTGCAATAGTGCGTATTTGGGAAATCTGACTTTGATTTAATTTGAGTCTCCATCCGAAAGGGTGGGGATTTTTTTGATTTTTTAAATGGAAAAAGTCTGTAAACTGTGGATTCCAATAAATGTGAAAACGATTTTTTGGTTATATTTGAAATTAAAACCACTAACTGTGATAATAAATCCTTACCAAGCAAAATACTATGCCTACGAATTATCTAAAAAAGCTACCTCAGATTCTGCTGAAAAATTTGGCACAACTTTAATGGATGCTAAAGTGGAACTTAATCCACATCAAATTGAAGCTGCATTATTCGCATTCAAATCTCCATATTCTAAAGGCGCAATATTGGCAGACGAAGTTGGTTTGGGAAAAACGATTGAAGCCGGAATTTTGTTGAGCCAAAAATGGGCAGAAGGAAAAAGAAAGATTCTAATCATCTGTCCATCTTCATTAAGAAAACAATGGGTCAATGAACTGGAAGATAAGTTCTATTTAAAATCAGATGTTCTAGATAATTTCAGTTACAATAAAAAAACTAAGGCGGGTGTACAAAATCCTTTCGATGCCGATGCTACAATTAAAATCTGCAGTTACCAGTTTGCCCTAAAAAGAGCCGAAGAAATTCAGTTAACTTCCTGGGATTTGGTGGTTTTGGATGAAGCACATTACCTTCGAAACGCCTACAAATACGGCAACGTCACTGCACAAACCATTCAAAATGCCATACGTGACTATAAAAAAGTATTGCTAACGGCTACGCCATTGCAGAATAGACTGGACGAATTGTTTGGGTTGGTATCTTTTATTGACCCTGAGATTTTTGGCGACATTAAATCTTTTAGAAAAAATTACATCCTTGAATCTGGACAAAGGGATATTGAAGGATTGAAGGAACGTCTCAACAACATTGTCCATCGTACGTTGCGCAAAGATGTCAAAGAATTCATCAACTACAGAGAACGGATTCCCATCACTCAGCAATTTACGCCAACAACAGAAGAACAAGAGTTGTATGAAAAGGTCTTGGATTATCTAAGACAGGAAAAAGCTTATGCTTTTCCGCCGGCACAAAAGCATTTGATGCAGTCGGTTATTTTCAAATTGTTGGGTTCCTCGTCTTTTGCCATCAGCCGGACATTGGAAGCTTTAATTAAAAGATTAAAACATCTTCTGGAGAACTCAAAAATTGTTGAAGATGATTTGTATGAAATGTTTCTGGAAGAATATGAGCATCTAGATGATGATTTAGACGAATTGGAAGAGGAAGAAGAAAATGATTTTATAGAAATAACGCTTGATGATAAAATCGCTATTGAGGCAGAGATAAATCAACTAGAGGAATTTCTTAACTTATCGAATAGCATTCAGCATAACGAAAAGGGTGAAAAATTAATTATTGCCCTAGAGCGCGGTTTTGAAAAGCTCAAGGAATTGGGCGCATCTCAAAAAGCACTGATTTTTACTGAATCCACCCGTACGCAGCATTATTTATTTAACCGTTTGTCCAAAGAAAAATACAACGGTAGAATTTTATTGTTTAATGGAAACAACAATGACGAGACTTCCAAGCAGATTTATCGCGATTGGTTAGCAAATGAAAATAACGCAGGAAAAATTACAGGTTCCAAATCCGTTGATATTCGACAGGCTTTAATAGACGCATTTAAAAGTAACCAATATGATGTAATGATTGCGACAGAAGCCGGAGCCGAAGGTATCAACTTACAGTTTTGCAGTATGATTGTCAATTATGATTTGCCTTGGAATCCTCAACGTGTAGAACAGCGTATTGGTCGTTGCCATCGTTACGGACAAGAGCATGATGTGGTGATTGTGAATTTCCTAAACGGATCTAATGCTGTTGAAGCAAGGGTTTTTGAGCTATTAGACAGAAAGTTCAAATTGTTTGATGGCGTTTTCGGTTCTTCCGACGAGGTGTTGGGAACGATTGAGAACGGAATTGATTTCGAGAAAAGAATTATTGAAGTTTATAAACAATGCCGTACGAAAGAAGAAATAGAAAATTATTTCAATCAACTTCAGAAAGAGTTCGAAGACTAAATCGACAGTAAAGTAAAGGCAACACAATCAAAACTATTCGACCATTTTGAAGCCAGCGTCATTGAAAAATTAAAAATCACATTGTCTGAAACAAACGTTTTCATTGAGAAATTTGAAAAGTGGCTTTGGGAATTGACCCGCTTTTATATGCGAAACCGAGCTCAGTTTATTTATGACGATTTTACTTTCGTTTTAGAAAACGGTGATAAATACACGCTTAATAAAGCAAGAGAAGATGCCAAACGTTTTTTGGTGAATGGTGATATTGCGCAGAAAATCATTCAGCAGGGTAAAAAAGAAAAAACGCCTTTCGCCCATTTAGAATTTGATTTAAGCTCATCCAAAGCTACTTATAGCGATATTCAAAAACTAAAATCAAAAAAAGGTATCATCAAAATCACAAATCTGGAAGTTTCATCAGAGATTGAAAGCCACAGTGTACTTCTTTTTTCGGGAAAAACTGATGCTGATGAGCGCTTAAATGACGATATTTGCCGATTCATTTTGGGATTACATTCTACGGTGGTAGAAATGAAAGGTCGCGAAGCTTCATCCATCGAAGACCTTCATCTTAAAGTAAAAGAAAAGCGTCTGAAACATCTGGAAGATACCGATGCATTTTTAATGCAACGGGAATTCAAAAAATTTCACAATTGGGCAGATGACCGCATTGTGGTTTTGGAAAGCGAGCTTCGTGAGGCGAAAAAAGAAGAAAAAGAAATTGACCGAAATGCAATGCAGGAAGGACTTTCCACCAGTGAGGCACTCCAGTTTCAGGAAGCTTTGGCAAAAGCAAAAAAGAAAGTGAGCAGACTGAAACGCGAAATGTTTGACCGTGAAGACGAAATTAATGAAGAACGTGATCAAATGATTGCGGAAGCAAAACAAAAATTAAACAGAACTATAACAGAGGAAGAAGTGTTTAGCATTTCTTTTGAATTGATATAATTACTTTATGAGCAACTACGAAAACCTTCAAAAAGTTTTAAAAGAAATATTCGAGATGGATAAGGCGGATCTGGATTTTGGAATCTACCGCATTATGAACCAAAAACGGGATCAGGTAAACGAATTCATCGATAAAAAACTGCCGAAAGAAATCAGAGATACGCTGGCGCAGATACAGTCTAAAGATTCTATCACTTTGCAGGCAGAGCTCGATAAAATGGGCAAAGGACTAGATGATGCGGGTGTGGTGCGCGAAGATTCTCCAAAATACGTGGCGTTGCAACAGCAGATTACCAATGCAATAGACACCAATGCATTGGAGCAGGAAGTGTTTTCGCATTTAGCCAATTTCTTTAAAAGATATTACAAAGACGGCGATTTTATTTCGCTTCGCCGGTACAAAAAGGATGTTTATGCCATTCCGTATGAGGGTGAAGAAGTAAAACTGCACTGGGCAAATGCCGACCAATATTACATCAAAACATCTGAGTACTTAAAAAATTATGCCTTTAAACTAAGCGATGGTAAGAAAGTACATTTTCAATTGAAGGAAGCCAGCACAGAACAAAATAACAATAAAACACAGGGCGATGTAGAACGCCGTTTTGCTATTTTTGAAGAATTGCCGGTGGAAGTAATTGAGGACGAACTGTACATCAACTTTACCTACGAAACCCATAAGAAAACCGTAAAGCAGGACGAGCTGAGCAAACAGGCATTTGAAGTCATACAGGAAAATATTCCCAGTGCGTTTACTTTGGCTTTTGACAAAGCACCTACCGAGAAAAACAAAAACAGAACCGTGCTGGAAAAGCATCTGAACGACTTTATTTCCCGCAACAGTTTTGATTATTTCATCCACAAAGATTTGGGTGGATTTTTGAGACGGGAACTGGATTTTTACATCAAAAATGAAGTCTTATTTATTGATGATATCAATACTGAAAACCCGATTTATTTTACGGCGCAGTTGTCTAAAATAAAAGCACTGAAAACTGTTGCCAGTAAGATTATTGCATTTTTGGCGCAGATAGAAGATTTTCAAAAGAAGCTTTGGCTCAAAAAGAAATTCGTGATCAGTACCAATTACTGCATTACGCTCGACCGTATTCCTGAGAAATATTACGAAGAGATTTTTGCCAATGAAGTACAATTGGCAGAATGGAAAACATTGTACGATGTCACGCTGAACGGTGTGGAAGTGCTATCACAAGAAAAATTCTTAGTGCTTGATACCAAATTTTTCTCCGAAGAATTTAAAGATAAATTACTGGCAGAGTTTGATAATCTGGATGAAGAAACCGATGGTTTATTGATTAATTCTGAAAACTTTCAGGCCTTGAATGTGATTGAAGAAAAGTATAATCAAAGTGTACAAACTACTTATATTGACCCGCCTTACAATACAGATGCAAGTCCTATAATGTACAAAAATACTTATCGGAATTCGAGTTGGTTATCACTTATGAATGACAGAATATCAACATCGAAATCATTATTGAGTGATGCTGGAATTCTTTGTGTCACTATTGATGATTTTCAAACCAATGAACTAGTAATTTTGTGTAAAAGTTTGTTTTCGATAGACAACTACATCGGAACTGTCGCAATTAGAAATAATCCTTCTGGAAGACCTACACAAACAGGTTTAGCAATATCACACGAATACGGACACTTTTTTTCTAAATCAAGTAATTCTAAACTAAACAAACTTTCAAGAAGTTTAGAACAAAGTAAAAGATATAAAGAAAATGATGAGAATGGCAAATTTATGTGGGAATTACTTAGGAAACGAGGAACAGATTCGGAAAGAAAAGATAGTCCAAAAGCATATTATCCATTTTATTTTAATGAAGTAAATCAATCACTTCGTTTACCCGAAATGGAATGGGACGAATCCATCAAGGAATGGAATATTCTAGAAACATTTGTTGATGGTGAAATAGAACTTTACCCAATCGATGAAAATGGAATTTTAAGACGCTGGAGATGGGGTTTAGAAACTGCAAAAGCAAATGTGGATAAACTTAAAGTATCAAAAAGTACCAAGGATTTTATAGTGTATTATAGATATTATGAACCTGAAGGAGTTTTAGCTCAAACTAATTGGATAGAATCTAAGTATTCTTCTACTGAACACGGAACAGGATTATTAAAAAATTATTTCAGTTCTTACAATCCTTTTAGCTATCCCAAATCATTATTTGCCGTTATTGATACAATCACTCTTTCAGAAAATAATAAATCTGATATAATCCTGGACTACTTCGCCGGTTCCGGAACAACAGGTCACGCCACCATCAAACTCAACCGTGAAGATGGCGGAAAGCGCAAATATATTTTGGTAGAAATGGGTACGTATTTCAATACCGTTACCAAACCGCGTATTCAAAAAGTGATCTATTCTGATAACTGGAAAAACGGCAAACCACAAGACAAAGTAGGTATTTCGCAAATTTTCAAATACCAAATTTTAGAAAGCTACGAAGATGCGTTGAACAATCTGCAATTGGGCAAAAGCAGTCAGGATGGTTTGTTTCAGTTTAGCGAAACAGCGCAGGAAGACTATTTGCTAAATTATATGCTCGATGTTGAAACGCAAGACCATTTGTTCAACATCGAAATGTTCCGCAATCCGTTCAATTACCAACTAAAAGTTACTGAAAACAATGAATTGGTGCCAACCAAAATAGATTTGGTAGAAACCTTTAATTACCTCATCGGGATGTATGTGAGCCGAGTGCAACGCATCAAAGACATCAAACTCATAGAAGGCAAAACCCGCGAAGGCGTCAAAACACTTATTATCTGGCGCAATCTGGAAACTACTACGCACGATGAAGTGGCAAAGGTATTCCGCAAATTGTATGACGGCGTGCGTTCTTCAGAGTTTGACCAGATTTACATCAACGGCGACCATCATTTTGACAACATCCGCACCGGTGGCGATACCTTCAAAGTGAAATTGATAGAAGAAACTTTTTTCAAGAAGATGTTTAATATTTCTGAATTGTAATATGTCGCACACTACTGTAGAAACCGCTGAGAATCTTCGTATTCAAACATTGAAGATTAGCGAACTTTTGCAATTGCAGGATTTAACAATACCGGTTTATCAACGTCCGTATAAATGGCAGGAGAAACATATCTCGCAATTGATTGAAGATGTAAATTTCTTTAAAGGGAAGTCTGCTTACCGGCTTGGAACTTTGGTGGTACATAAAGATGAAAATGAAAAAGAGCTAAATATTGTTGATGGACAACAACGAACCATTAGCTGTATATTATTATTCAAAGCCATTCTGGAAACTATTAAAATTGAAGATCCACATTTAAAGAAAGAAGTTGAAGCAATCAATAAAAATCTTATTGATTTTGAGTTTAGCAATGAAACAACAGCTTACAATATTAAAAACAATTATGCTATTGCAAAACGAACTGTTGCTAAATGTGATGAAGATTTTGTAAGATTTTTTCTTAATCATTGTGAATTGATTTACTTCGAGATAGGACACATCAGTGAAGCATTTCAGTTTTTTGATTCGCAAAATGCAAGAGGCAAAGACCTTGAACCTCACGATTTGCTGAAAGCTTATCATTTACGAGAATACACCGAGAAAGATGAGAAACTAAAACTGGATAATGTGACGGTTTGGGAAAAACATCAGTCGAGCGACTTGGCAAAATTGTTTTCAGAATATTTGTTTAGAATTCGCTCCTGGTCCCGGGGAGATTCTGCACAGGTATTTGATAAGAGTAAGATTTATCTTTTTAAAGGAGTAACGATTGAAAAAATTGGTGATTTCAAATATGCCGATTCTCTGAGAATATTGCATCACTTTACCGATGAATACAACAAAAGTTATCACAGACAGATAGATTTGGGAAAGAAGTCTTATCCATTCCAGCTGGACGCTCCAATTATCAATGGAAGGCGTTTTTTTGAAATGATCAGTTATTACAAAGAAGTTTTTGATATGTGTGTTGAAAATATTAAGAGCAATCAAAAGCTCACTGAGAACTCAAAAAATATTTTCAGCACTATCAAAAACTACGATGGTTGGGAACGCACAGGTGATACTTATGTAAGAACACTTTTTGAATGTGCATTGGTTTTTTATGTCGATAAATTTGGTTTTAACCACATCAACGAGGCTGTAGAAAAGATATTTGCCTGGTCTTACCGATTGCGTTTAGAATACTATGCCATTCAGTTTGTTAGTGTTGATAATTATGTTTTGGACAATAATCTTTTTGCAGATTTTAAAAACAATTATTCTCCGCAGGAAGCTTTGGCAAGACCTGTTGACTATAATTTTAGTAAGGGAAGAACTATCGAGGAAATTGAGGGAATTTTAAAATCACTTTATTACATCAGTTAATGGCACATCAGATAGAAACATATAATATCAAAGAATTATTCAGCTCGGGTAATTACAGAATTCCGATATATCAACGTAATTATGCGTGGGGAAAAAGTGAGATTGTGCAACTTATTCAGGATATCATCGATTACATTCCTGAGCAGAGAAATTACTATATCGGTACACTTGTGGTTTATCCACAGAATATCAATGAAGAAACTGTTTATGATGCCATTGATGGTCAACAGAGGCTTACGACTTTATCGATATTGTTGTCAGTTCTAAAAAATAAGTTTGGCGAAGTTAACTGGTATACCAAGCAGATACTGAATTTTGAAAGCAGACCTTTGTCTCAAAATGCAATGAGTTTTGCCAAGTCTGGTTATTTCGATGGTCACAAAGAATATCATTCTACAATCAAGGAGGCATACGACAGTATAGAAATAGAATTGATTACTAGGGAAAATAATAAAACTATAAATATAAGTGAATTCGCTTTATTTCTCACGGATTTTGTAACAATTCTTCGCGTAGAAGTTCCTCACGATACCGATTTGAACCACTATTTCGAAATAATGAATAACAGAGGTGAGCAACTTGAAAAACACGAGGTTGTAAAATCTATGCTGCTCGATGCACTCTATGATGATACAGATGAAGATAACGAACAAATTCAGGAATTGTTTCATACCATTTGGGATGCCGTTCAGAATATGGAACGCTATGTTCAATTTGGTTTTGAACCTGAATTAAGGAAAATTTTGTTTGGAAAAGATTGGTCAAATCTTGCAATTGAAAACACTAACCAATTATTAAATACTTATCAGGATTTTAAACAAACTGCTAAAAGTGGTAATGATTTCAAAATGAATATTGATGAGATTTTATCCAGTCAAAACGTATTTCAAAATTCTGAAAATCGGTTAGAAAATTCTGAACGATTTACTTCTCCTATAAATTTTCAAAATTTCTTATTGCATATATTGAAAATTCAGACTGAAAGTATGGACGTTTCTTTAGATGACAAGAAGTTGATTGATTTCTTTAAAAAAGAAATTAAAAGTAAAACCAAGGAAGAAGCTAAGAATTTTGTGCTGGATTTTATGTTTAATCTGCTTCGCGGAAAATGGTTGATGGATGCCTATGCAATCAAAAGACAGTTTGTCGCCGATAAAGAAGGCTGGAGTTTGCTGAAGCTAAAATCTAATGATGGTAAAAAAGGTTATTATGTGAATACTTTTGGTAAAGATGAGGCTTTGCATAAAAAAGGAAGAGATTGGAGCAATGAGTATATCATTATGCTGTTAGCAATGTTTCACGTATCAACATCAACAATGATTTACAAACATTGGTTAAATGCTTCGTTGTATCATCTAATGAATACTAAAGAAGTTGATTTTGAAAAGTATAAGAATTATCTGGAAAAAATAGCCAAACAATTAATATGTTTTAGGTTTTTGAATACAGATAAAGATAGTAAGTTGGAGTATAACGACCTAATTTACTCTTTTGACAATTTGAGTGAAGATTATCCAAAAATTGAATACAAGAACCCAAGGCTTAATTATAAAAGCATCGAGAATAATCTTATCTTCAACTTTTTAGATTATGTTATATGGAATAAATTGGATGTTGGTGATGCAGGGGTTAATTTTGAATTTACTTTTAGAAGTTCGGTTGAACATTATTTTCCACAAAACCCTATTGGGGGAAAGCCTTTGGATGATAAGGAAGCTTTGCATTCATTTGGCAATTTGTGTTTGATAAGTCATCAGAAAAACTCAAAACTGAATCATCATTTACCTTCTGCTAAAAAGAATTATTATTCTAAATTAAACAGTAAAAGTGAATTAGCTTATGACAGTCTAAAACAATACATAATGATGAATGAGTATGATGCCGATACTTGGGATGAAGTAAGTATTGAAGACCATCATAAAAAAATGGTCGATAAATTAAATGAATTTATCCAAAACTAAAACTGACAAAAATGAATTTCCACGATAAACTCGTACTCAATAAATATATGCTGTCGCTTTTTGGGATAGACAGCATTGGTAAAAAAATCATCGGTAAAAAAGGGGTTGAGATTTTTACCGATTTAAAACTTTCTGTAAACGAAGGTTATACCGAAGAAGGTAATACTTTATATCTTCAGACACTCATCAGTCATTTATACGGATCTGAGCAGTTGACGCCTACAATGTTGCAGACCTACGATGAAAATATTGTACGTTACACCAAACAGATTTCTGAAAACCGGGAAGAGCTGATCACCTGGAAGTATTTTCAGTATTTGTCGCTTCTGTTTACGGAAGTGTATCTCGACAAGTATTTTCAGAACAAAGTAAAATTGCTGGCAGACCTGAATGAGTACGTCGCTGAATTTAATTCAAAACTGACGCTGACCGGCACAGGAAAGAAAAAAGACAAGGATGTTTTCACGGCTTCAAAATTTACGCTGGAAAGCTTAAACAAATTAGCCTTTTGGAATGCTACCGGTTCGGGGAAAACCCTGCTGATGCACATCAACATCAAGCAATATTTGCATTATGCCAATCATTACAACCAGCATCATCAGAATAAAGTTTTGCTCATCACGCCTAACGAGGGATTGAGCAAACAGCATTTGGAAGAATTTGCAAAATCAAACATCCAAGCCAACAGTTTCAGCAAAAGCAGTTCAGGAATGTTTTCGGGAAAAGAAGTGGAAGTCTTGGAGATTACCAAACTTGCGGAAAATAGTGGTGAAAAAACGGTAGCCGTAGATAGTTTTGAAACGGACAATTTGGTTTTGATTGATGAAGGTCACGGCGGAATGAGTGGCGACAGCTGGAAAAAATACAGAGATAAACTCAGTCAAACCGGTTTTGCCTTTGAATATTCAGCCACTTTTGGACAAGCCATTAACGCTTCTTCAGGTGTTAAAAAAACGGAATTTACACAAGGATACGCCAAGAGTATTCTGTTTGATTATTCTTATAAATATTTCTACGAAGACGGTTATGGTAAAGATTACCGGATTCTGAACTTAAAAGATGACGACGACCGATATAGAAAATTGTATTTGACAGCCAATCTGGTTTCGTTTTTTCAGCAACAATTGTTGTTCAAAGAGCAGAAAACAGCGTTAAGGGATTTTCTCTTACACAAGCCATTATGGGTCTTTGTAGGTGGAAAAGTAAATGCCGTGCGGAAAGAAGGAGGCAAAGAAGTTTCAGATGTTTTAGAAATCATCTACTTCCTGACCGATTTCCTGAAGAATCCAACCGTTTCGATTCAGCAGATTGATGAGGTGGTCAATAATAAAGCAGGATTGGTCGATAAAAACGGCTATTCAATTTTTGAAACATCTTTCAGCTATTTACTGGAACAAAATCTGGATGCGCCTACCATTTTCAACAAAATCAACGAATTGGTTTTCAATAATACAACGATTGGAGCCAATTTATATCTGGATAATCTAAAAGGTGCAGACGGCGAATTGGGATTGCGTGTCGGAGATAATGATTATTTCGGTGTTGTAAATGTGGGGGACGAAAATAAATTACATAGTATAGCTTTATCTCAAAAAGTTTTAGGAACGGAGAAAGACTTTTCAGATTCTCTTTTCAAAAAAATCAATGAAGATACTTCGCCCATTAATTTACTGATTGGATCCAAGAAATTCTCAGAAGGCTGGTCTTCGTGGCGGGTTTCTTCGATGGGATTAATGAATGTAGGTAAAAGTGAAGGTTCGCAAATTATCCAGCTGTTTGGTCGAGGCGTTAGATTAAAAGGCTATCAATTTTCGCTGAAACGTTCTACAGGTTTAGACGATTATCAAAAACCCGAAACCATTAGACAAATCAAGCCTCTACTAAAGCACCTGGAAACCTTACAGATTTTTGGCGTTAAAGCCGATTATATGGAACAGTTCAAACAGTTTCTGGAAGAAGAAGGCTTGCCAGTAAATGATTCGTCCTGGATTTCGGTTAAAATTCAGACCGAGCAAAAAGAAATTGTAAAGCAAAACAAACTCAAACTAATTGCTGTAAAAGAAAGTGAAAACTTTAAGCGGAATATTTTAGTTCCATTGGTTTACAATGAGAAATTATTTGATGGAAAGTTGATAGAACTCGATTGGTATCCTAAGATTGATATTCTGGAGAAAAAATCATCCGGTGTAGCATTGACCAAAAACAAAGGTGTTTTATACAGCAATCATATTTCTTTATTGAATTGGAATGCTGTTTATTTGGAAATACAGAACTTTAAAGCAGATAAGAGTTATCACAATTTAAGCATTCAATTAGAAGATTTAAAAATCATATTGCAATATGTATCCTGGTACAATCTGTATATTCCTGCACATCATTTAGAATTTACAAAGTACGATAATGTAGCTATTTGGCAGGAGCTATCCATAACTTTGTTGAAAAAATATATAGAGCAGTTTTATCTTTTCTACAAAAACGAATTCCATTCGGAGAATATTGAAACGGTTCAGTTAAGTGGTTCAGATGAGAATTTTGTTCTGGAATATGATGTGCGTTTGAATACTAATGAAGACATTGTTCATTTCCAAAACAAGCTTGAACAGTTGCAAGCAGAAGTTTTAGAGCCCGCATTTTCCAATATTCAAATAGCGAGTGAAGCATTGGCATTTGACAATGTTTTGCATTTGTATAAGCCATTGATTTATTTAGGTAAAAATTACCAAAACCTTATTCAGGTAAGTCCTATTGCTTTAGATGCTTCCGAAAAACAGTTTTTGGATGATTTGGATGATTATATTCAGAAGAACAGAGCACGGCTAAAGGATTCTGAAATACACGTTCTAAGAAATCAAAGTAAAAAAGGTCTGGGCTTCTTTACCGATGGCAATAACTTTTATCCAGATTTTATACTTTGGATTCTAAAAGATGGCAAACAATACATCAAATTCATCGACCCCAAAGGCATTCGAAATTCTAAAGGCATTAACGACCCGAAGATTCAGTTTCATAAAGTCATCAAAGAAAAAATACAGCCACAAGTAATTGCAAACGGAATTGAGCTAGATTCTTATATTATTTCCAATACATCATACCTAGAAGTGAATTGGAAAGACCAATTGTCCGTTGCTGATTTTAATAACGTGAATGTCTTGTTTCAGAAAGAGAATGCTGAAACTTACATTTCATCAATTTTAAATTATAATTAAATGGCTGTATTAGAAAAGCAACAAACAGGAATTGCGTGCGAATATTATGTAGCAGGTGAATTATCAAGAATGGGATATAACGTTTCCCTCACATTTGGAAATACAAAAAGTATCGATTTGCTTGTTGAAAAAGATGATACTACTTTAGCTATTCAAGTAAAAGGTATTCAGCGTACAAAATCCATTTGTTGGAATTTTGATAAAACTAAAGTTAAGCCAAATATTCTGTACGTCTTAGTTAATCTTCATGCAGATATCATAGAAGCAAAACCAGAGTTTTTTGTTTTAACTTCACAGGAAATGCTTGAAAACTTTAATGATACTCCAAGTGGAGGTGAAAAGCGAACTTATCTAGATTACAAAAGGATTAAGGATGATATTGATTTTAGAAATAATTGGGAAAAGATTGAGAATCTTTTGTACTCTAAGAAATTATTATAGTAAGTAATCTTATAACAATTAAATAATGCACCACACCCACCGCATCGCCCTCCTCGAAGACAAAAGCCATCAGCTGGAAAAACTGGAACTATACCTCAGTCAGGTTCCGAATATTGAGATTGTTCTGAAAAGCAAAAACTCTGATCATTTCTTCGAGGAAATTCAGAAAGTGCATCCGGAAATTCTGGTGGCAGATCTTGATTTGGGCAATGACAGTATGACCGGAATGGAGGTTGCTCAGGAAATTAAAATCCCTGTATTTTTGCAAGCGTTAATACGAAAGAATATGTGGAAGATATTGAAGATTTGAAACGGGATGTTGAAATCTGTGTAGATCACATTACCAAGCCTTTTACTGAAGAACAATTTGTGAAGAGTTTCAAAAGGTTTTTGCAGGAAGTAAATTTCTTTTCGCCGCCTCAGTATGTGCATCTTGATTTTAATAAAAAGAAAAACAGAATTCTTATTGATGATATTGTATATCTGTGTGCAGATATCAATTCAAAAACTCAGAAACCTGAATTCTCACACAATACTCACTCCCAAGATACAGAGGATCTCCATGTTTCTCGGACCAAAAACCGTCCAATATATCTTTGCTGAGGCAGCGATAAACCGCCACTCCTTTGTAAATCTCCTCGTCTTCGCCTTCATAATTAAAATTAATAACTAAAATACTGTCTTTGTAAAAACCTGTACCATTTTGGACATGGTCGCCGATCAGCCACTGTGCGATGATACGGTTGTTTTCGTCTAGCGATAAAGTTAAAAAACCGTGATAGGAGATATAATCACCTTCTTCCTGATTGCTGCCCTGAACGGAATAGTTGCCCACCAGATCCTGTACTGTCATTGAATTGTTTTTTATCAATTACAAATGTAGATATCTGTTTTGAAATCTCCAACCGACATCTGCGTGACTTTAAAAAAATAAACCTATTAATTAATGATTCTCTTTGTTTTTATAATATGGAATGTTTATGTGTGGAATGTTTGATATAGAATTAATAATAAAATGATGTTTTTGCTTTCATATATTAATGATAATTGGTAATTTTATCAGATATCCGATAATACAAACTAATACACTATGATTATGGAAAAACTCTATATTTTTGTATTCACTATTCTGGGAATAATTATCAATGCACAAACGCTCAATCTCTACTGGAAATCGGTAGAACCTACGAGACCACCGGGCTTCACGTATTCCCCTTTATATGCACTAGGAAAAAATGATTTAATCTGGATGTCATTTTCCGACGGAGCGGTACCGTTTAATGTTTCTACAGGAAGAAGTTTTTCCGTAAGCACAAATGGAGGAGATACATGGTCTACGAAAGGATATTTTCCTTTTAATCTGGTGAGTCCTAACGAAAATAACATGACCTTCCGAGGTTTTAATGCGTTATCTAAAGACTCAGCCTTACTTTTATGGTCGGTTGATAATGTGTATGCAAAAGTTTTTAAAACAAAAGACGGAGGTGTTACATGGCAAAAGACCGGGGAATTTGATACGTATCCTCATTCCATTCATTTTTTTGATGAGAGTAACGGGGTAGTGGTTTGTCGTGAAGATACTTCGAAAAAATTCAAGGTGTACAGAACAACAAATGGCGGCGACTCCTGGCAGCAGGTCAACCCGGCGGGTATTCCTTCTACAATAGGATATGAAACAGCTATTCTTACCTGGACACATTTTTCAGGAAGCAAAAACTCTTTTTGGGTCGGGACTACAAGCGGTAGGATTTTTATAACAAAAGATAAAGGGGTGACTTGGTCATTCGTCAATACACCCTATCCGGCAGGCGCAGCTTACGGAAGTTCCGCAGACAGTCTGGGGGCTATTGCTGTGGATGATGAGAATTCTGATCTGGGGTATATTCTGGGACTTAAAACCGGCATGCTTCACAGAACAACAGACGGTGGCGCAACATGGGCTCCTCTCGGACCTACAGAAACGGGAACTTCGGATTACAGCATTGTAAAAGTTCCGAACAGCAATTTTTTAATTGCAACCGGACAAAAAACAAGATATAGTACCAACAAAGGGGAAACTTGGACAGACATTGACAATATTGCTAAGTTCGGCCCCAATTCCACGGGAGCCAACTGTACTTTTACCACATTAAGCAGTAGTTTTGGCTTTTTCTTTAAGCTGATGGGGCTTACAGGCAAAACTCCCGCTGAAGATGATGTAACGGTAGAAACACCCGACGAAGAATTTGCCATTTATCCCATTCCTACAGGGAATTATTTATACATACGGTCTAAGATTCTTATCGATCATTATACGATTTGGGATTCTGCAGGAAGACTCATTCAGCAGGGAAAAACCAATGATAACAGTATTGATGTTGCATGGTTTTCAAAAGGAACATATCATATTGAGATCCTTCATAATGGAAGAACTATTGTAAAGAAATTTATCAAAAAATAATGATTTCCATTTTTAATTGAAAATAAGAAGACGGCTGATGAAGCTGTCTTTTTTGTTATTTATCTGGAATGGATTAATTTTGAAAAATGACAGAAATACTTTTTGTAATTGCAGTTTTAAATTTACTATCATTTGGCTTATTCGGGTATGATAAGTTTTTAGCAAAAAAACACAGAAGAAGGGTTTCGGAAAATACGTTATTGTGCAGCACATTTTTTGGAGGAACCATCGGAGCGGTGGCTGGAATGTTTATTTTCAGGCATAAAATTTCAAAGAATAGCTTTTTATGGAAGTTCGGCATGATTATATTATTTCAAATTGTTTTGGTTTTATTTATTAAATATAAGATTCTAAATATGAAGATGTGCTGATACTTTAACATTCTTTAGATACCACATGATCCGATCACGGCATCATATTTTCTTGATAAACAGGATAACACCAAAAAAAATAATATGTCAAAGAAAATCGCCATTCTGGCAACACACGGATTTGAGGAAAGCGAATTAGCATCTCCTAAAGAACATTTGGAACAGCAGGGTTGGACTGCTCACATCATCAGCCCGGAATCGGGAACAATTAAAGCTTGGGCAGAAAAAGACTGGGGAAAAGAATATCCTGTTGATAAGACGTTGGAGGAAGTCAGTGCTTCCGAATACGATGCCTTGGTTCTTCCGGGAGGAGTAATTAATCCGGATCAGTTGAGAACCAATGATAAAGCCTTAAGTTTTGTAAAAGACTTTTTCCAACAGCATAAACCAGTGGCTGCTATCTGTCACGGACCGCAAATTTTAATCAATGCTGAGGTAGTGGAAGGAAGAAATTTAACTTCGGTAAATTCTATCAGTAAAGATTTGAAAAATGCAGGCGCTAATTGGGAAGACAGCGAAGTGGTTGTCGATAGCGGTTTGGTTACGAGCCGTACCCCAAAGGATCTGCCGGCTTTCAATACCAAAATGGTGGAGGAAATTAAAGAAGGTAAACATGAGGATCAGACTTCATGATATAATCTGAATATAGATTACTGTAAAATACACAAAATATAGCGAGGTTTAGTTCGAAAGAGCTAAACCTTTTTTCATGAATTCTGACCATGAAAATATAGCTGATTTATCAACAGTTATCTGCTGTCTGAAGATTGTGGGAAATAACTTTCTCATTATGAATTTGTTAATTAATAAAACTTGTTGATACATATTTCATTAAAAATCACTATTTTTGCACCCGTAAAAATCTTTTATGCAAAACATTAGAAATATTGCGATTATCGCACACGTTGACCACGGAAAGACGACTTTGGTTGACAAGATCATCCACGCTACCAATATTTTCAGAGAAAATCAGGAGAGTGGGGAATTAATTATGGATAACAACGATCTTGAAAGAGAAAGAGGGATCACCATCTTATCCAAGAATATTTCTGTTACTTATAAAGACACGAAAATTAACGTAATCGATACTCCTGGTCACGCCGATTTTGGTGGAGAAGTAGAAAGAGTATTGAAAATGGCTGATGGGGTTATTTTGTTGGTGGATGCGTTCGAAGGACCGATGCCACAGACAAGATTCGTACTTCAGAAAGCTTTGGAATTAGGTCTTAGACCTTTAGTGGTTATCAACAAAGTAGATAAGCCAAACTGTCGTCCGGACGAAGTTCATGATCAGGTATTTGATTTGTTCTTCAACCTGGAAGCGACTGAAGAGCAGTTGGATTTCCCTACGTTCTACGGATCTTCAAAACAAGGATGGTTCAACACTTCATTAGAACAAACTGACAACATTATGCCATTATTGGATGGTATTTTACAATATGTTCCGGCTCCGAAAGTAACTGAAGGTAATCTTCAGATGCAGATTACTTCTCTTGATTTCTCTTCTTTCTTAGGAAGAATTGCCATCGGGAAAGTAACAAGAGGAGAAATTAAAGAATCTCAGTGGATCGGTCTTGCTCAGGCAGACGGTAAAGTGGTAAAAGGGAAAGTAAAAGAACTATACGTTTTCGAAGGTTTAGGAAAGAAAAAAGTAACTGAAGTACAGGCAGGTGATATCTGTGCTGTGGTAGGTTTCGACGCTTTCCAGATCGGAGATTCTTTCGTAGATCTTGAAAATCCTGAGCCATTGGAAAGAACGGCAATTGACGAGCCTACGTTGAACATGACGTTCTCTATCAACAATTCACCTTTCTTCGGTAAAGACGGTAAATATGTGACTTCTAATCACTTGAAGGAAAGATTGACAAAAGAATTAGAGAAAAACTTAGCATTAAGAGTTCAGCAGACTGATGATGCAAACACGTTCTTGGTATTCGGTAGAGGTATTCTTCACTTGTCGGTTTTGATTGAAACAATGAGAAGAGAAGGGTATGAAATGACAATCGGTCAGCCACAGGTTATCCTGAGAGAAGATGAAAATGGTGAGAAATTGGAGCCTTATGAATCTTTGGTAGTTGATGTTCCTGAAGAATTTGCTTCAAGAGTAATCGACTTGGCCACTCAAAGAAAAGGAGATCTTCACATCATGGAAACAAAAGGGGAGATGCAGCACATGGAATTCGAAATTCCTTCAAGAGGTTTGATCGGGTTGCGTTCTCAGATGTTGACAGCGACTGCTGGGGAAGCTATCATGGCACACCGTTTCACAGAATATAAGCCTTTCAAAGGTGCTATTCCTGGAAGAAACAATGGGGTATTGATCTCTAAAACTCAAGGTCCAGCAACTGAATATTCTATTGCTAAATTACAGGATAGAGGTAAATTCTTCGTTGATCCGGGTGAGGAAATCTACGCAGGAATGATCATCGGTGAGCAAAACAAACCGGGAGATTTGGTGGTAAACATCGTTGAAGCAAAACAGTTGAACAACATGAGAGCTTCCGGTAAAGATAAAGATACAGGTGTTGCACCGAAAATCTTATTCTCTCTTGAAGAATGTATGGAATATATCCAGGGTGATGAAGCCATCGAGGTAACTCCAAACTTCATCCGTATGAGAAAGAAATTACTTTCTGAAGAAGAAAGAAAAAGAGTGGAAAGATCTGCAAAAGCATAATCTAAAACTTATAAATATAGTAAAGCCTCGATTTTTTTCGGGGCTTTTTTGTTTTAATTTTCCAGATACAAATTAATATTCAATAAGAACGAATTTTAGTCCGCTTTCAACATTCGGTAACAAGTAAGGCTTTAGCCCAAATTTAAAATTTACCAATAATATAAGCACAAACATCTGCGCAATCTGCAAAATCAGCGAGAAAAACAAAGCAATCATAATCATTAAGAGTTCAAGAATTCATTAATAAACATCTAAAATTCTTTAACCTTCATTTGAAATATTATCATAATTTTTAAAATCAAAAAAATAATTTAATGTAGTTTTGCAGACTATGAATATAAATAAATGTAAGCTTGTTGTTTTATCAGGGATTTTAGGGCTGTTTACAGCTTGTTCTACTCAGAATAATGTGGTAAAAGCTACTTCTCCTACGAAAAATACATCGAAGCCAAACAATAATACATCAGCTCCCAAACCGCCTGTTGCCACTACAAATCCGGGGACTCCACCTCCTGTGGACGATACTTTCAGAACAGTCCTTCCTGAAATCAAAAGAGAATTCCGTGGAGCATGGATAGCCAGTGTTGCCAATATCAACTGGCCTTCAAGAAATAATTTAACAGTAGATCAGCAAAAAGCAGAAGCCATCAATATGCTGGATATGCTGAAGGATAACAATTTCAATGCAGTTATTTTTCAGGTGAGACCTTCTGCCGATGCTTTGTATACAAGCAGTTTGGAACCCTGGTCATACTTTTTGACGGGACAAACCGGAACTGCGCCTTATCCCAATTATGATCCTTTGCAATTCTGGATTGAAGAATCACACAAAAGAGGACTGGAACTTCATGTCTGGTTGAATCCTTATCGAGCTCACCATTCCAATGGAGGTACGCCGAACAGCTTGTCAATGGTTAATAAAGTTCCGGATATTGTACTGAGATTAAAAAACGGAATGTATTGGTTTGATCCTGCCGATCCCAGAACTCAGGGCCATGTCTCCAATGTCGTGAAAGATATTGTTAAAAGGTATGATATTGATGCAGTGCATTTTGATGATTATTTTTATCCGTATGCAACATATAACAGAGGTGCTGATTTTCCGGATCAAAAGACCTGGAGTGCATATCAGAGCAGTGGAGGAACTTTAACAAGAGCTGACTGGAGAAGAGATAACGTCAATAAATTTGTCGAAAGAATTTACAAAGAGATTCATGCTGAAAAAAATTATGTCAGATTTGGGATCAGTCCGTTTGGGATTTGGAGGCCTGGGTATCCGGAAGGGGTTGTCGGTTCATCTCAATATGACGAATTATATGCTGATGCTAAATTATGGCTGAATAAAGGTTGGGTGGATTATTTCTCCCCGCAATTGTATTGGCCGATAGAATCTAAAGGCCAGCCTTTTGAAGGATTATTAAACTGGTGGAAATCTGAAAATACCATGAATCGCCATCTTTGGCCGGGACTGAATACGGTTGAGATAAAGTCTTCGGATCGTCCTACGGAAATTAAAAATCAGATTGAGATTTCAAGACAGGTTTTAGGAAAAGATGCAGGAGAAATTCATTGGAGTATTGCCGGGCTAACCAAAAATGCAAACATGCTCCCGACATTGAAGAACGGACCTTATAAAGAAAAAGCACTGATCCCGAAAACACCTTGGTTAAAGGCTGTCCCATTACAGGCTCCGACTTTATTCATTACGGATAACGGAAGTTTTGCCAAAACAAACTGGAGTGTAAAAAATATCGGAGATGTCTTCCAATGGGTACTGTTTACTCAATACAACGGGGTTTGGGAAACGGAAATTCTTACATTAGACCAGCTTTCTAAAGATATCCCGAAATATAAGGATGGTAAAACATTAAATGGTATTGCCATCAAAGCGATCGACCGATTAGGAAATGAGAGTGATTATTTAGCAAAAAAAGTGAAATAGTTTTCAAATTTTTAAACTTAAATATAAATCCTGCAGACTGATTCTGTGGGATTTTTTTAGTTATGAAAAAGAATTAACGAAGAAGAAATCAGTGTTATAGTTCTATAATTGTAGGGGAACTCAAAAAGTATTAATCCCAAAACTCCTAGCCCCGATTGCAGTGGAAATCCTTTTTTGCAAAAAAAGATTGTAACGGAAAGCGGGAAAAAGCTCCTAAAAAAGAAAAAAGCATGAAGAAGAAGATGAGATTTTTTGTTCTTAAAGTAGGAAGTAAAAGAGTAGAGAAGTTTAGAATAACTATAAATTATTGATTTAAAGTAAAGTATTTCAGTAAATTACAAGAGACGCTATTTTATTCTGTTAAAATTGAAAACGTCTCGGAACCATTTTTGTATCATAAGGGTATATCACAAAAAATATGAGTTATGAATACTAAAAGACTTTCCGACACAATGGAAAAAGCACTGAGTGATCAGATGAACAAAGAAATTCATGCATCGCACGTTTTCCTTTCTTACGGAATCTGGGCCGATGACAAAGGATATCAGGGAATTGCCAATTTTCTTTACCGTCACGCTCAGGAAGAAAGAAATCATTCTATCAAATTCATGGAGTACGTTTTAAACAGAGGAGGGAAACCTAAAGTAGACGCTATTCCTGCGCCTCCGGCAGATCCCACCTCACTGACAGAATGTTTTGATGGTGTTTTCAAACATGAAGTCGATAATACGACATCCATCTACAGATTGGTAGATCAGGCTTTGGATGAAAAAGATTGGGCAACATGGAATTTCATGCAATGGTTTGTTCAGGAACAGATAGAGGAGGAAACATTGGCGCAAAATCTTATCGATAAATTAAAAATTGCAGGAGGTGACCGGGCTACCGATGAATCGCTGTTTACTTTAGATAAAGCTTTACAGGAAGCACCGAATGATGTTCCGCTGGCGCAGGACGCAACGGGAAACAATCCGTAAAAAATCTTTGATGAAAATAAAATTTATGAAATCTGTCGTTAGCCGGCAGATTTTTTTATTATGAAACTCCTTTAAAAATCACTATCTTTGCACGCTGAAAGTTCAGGGTTTTGGGTTCAATAATTTTAAAATGAATTGACTTTAAATCGGAACAATAAATATTAAACTTAGAATTTTACAATATGAAATGTGGAATCGTAGGCTTACCGAATGTAGGTAAATCAACTCTTTTTAACTGCCTGAGCAACGCAAAAGCACAGTCGGCCAACTATCCTTTCTGTACAATCGAACCGAACTTGGGAACAGTATCTGTACCGGATCACAGATTGTTTGAACTGGAAAAATTAGTAAAACCTGAAAGAGTTTTGCCGGCGGTTGTGGAAATCGTTGATATCGCAGGTCTTGTGAAAGGAGCGAGCAAAGGAGAAGGTTTAGGAAACCAGTTTTTGGCCAACATCCGTGAGTGTGAGGCTATTATCCACGTTTTAAGATGTTTTGATAACGGAAATATCGTTCACGTAGAAGGTTCTGTAGATCCTTTGAGAGATAAAGAAATTATCGATATCGAACTTCAGTTAAAAGATCTGGAAACTGTTGGTAAAGCAGTTGAAAAAGCAAAGAAGTTCATTAAATCAGGAAAAAAAGAAGATATTTTGACGTATGAGACACTTCAGAATCTTCAGAAACATCTTGAGGATGGTAGAAATGCCAGAGAGTTTGCAACAGATGATTTTACAAAATCAGTGATCGGAGAAGTTCAGTTGTTAACAAATAAGCCTGTTCTTTATGTTTGTAATGTTGATGAAAATTCCATCAAAAACGGAAACGAATGGATCGGGAAGATTGAAGAAATGGCTAAAAATGAAGGAGCAGAAGTTGTAGTTTTGGCAGCTCAGATCGAAGCTGATATCAATGAATTAGAAACTTATGAAGAAAGAGAAATTTTCCTCGAAGAATTAGGTCTTACTGAGCCTGGAGTAAACCGTTTGATCAGAAAAGCTTACGATTTATTGAAACTTCAGACGTATTTTACGGCGGGTGTTAAAGAAGTGAGAGCTTGGACAATCGGACAGGGGTGGACAGCCCCTCAGGCTGCGGGAGTAATCCATACAGACTTTGAAAAAGGTTTCATCCGTGCGGAAGTAATCAAATTTGATGATTACATGACGTATGGTTCGGAAGTGAAGATCAAAGAAGCCGGAAAACTTTCTGTAGAAGGTAAAGAATATATTGTGAAAGATGGTGACATCATGCACTTTAGATTCAACGTATAAGAAAAGTATTAAAGTTAGTTATAAATAAATGCGCTCTCAAAAGTATATTTGAGAGCGCATTTTATCATTACATAGGTCTGCATTTAGCTTGTGCACATGCTTTTGCAATTGTTATGCATCCATATTCATTAAGCGGAGGACAACCATCAATTGTCGGACAACTACCACCCAAACAATCAATTAATCCACCTGTAATTGAACGTAATTGTTTTTTGTTCAGTTTTTTCCCATTGTTTAAAGTTTGATTTTTCATAATGAGTTATTTATTAATTTAGTTTTACTAAAGTATAAAATTTATTTAAATATATCACCTTGATTTGAATAAATTTTATTTTGATTTAAAAGTCTAATATGTTATAAGCAAGCAACTTATTTTGTACATTTGATTTTTACAAATTCTCAATCATGGAAAAGACAGCCCACACTTCATATACCTCTCTTGATGATTTTTATAAAGAAATGACGGCGAAATTAGGAACGGATATTGAAACGATTTTTCCTAAAGGTCTTCACAAAGATATCGGGCACTTTAATGTTTTTGATATTGCGCAGACAATAGAGCGGGCGAGGACGACCTCTGAAATGCCTTATAACAGGAGAAAATATTATAAAATTAGTTTGATAAGAGGAAGAAACAGGGCAGAATATGCAGATAAGATTGTTCAGATAAAAAAGAATGCTTTGCTGTTTGCGACACCAAAAGTTCCTTATCATTGGGTTCCTGAAGATCCGAATCAGTCGGGGAGTTTCTGTGTATTTACTGAAGATTTTTTTATTAAAGATAAGTCTCACAATACCTTAGAAGATCTGCCTATTTTCCAACCGGGAAGCGTTCCTTTATTTGAAATTGACGATGAATTGGCAGATGAAATCGAACAGCTTTATTCTAAAATTAAAAAAGAGATTGATTCTGATTATATTTTTAAATATGATTTGATACGAAATTATGTGCTGGAGCTGATTCATTACGGACAAAAATTACAGCCTGCAACCAAGCTTTCCACCTCAAATGATGCTTCGCTGCGAGTGGTTTCTTTATTTATTGAACTGTTGGAAAGACAGTTTCCGATTGAAACTTCAGACCAGAGACTGCAGCTGAAAACAGCAAAAGATTATGCGGACAGATTAGCTGTTCATGTAAACTATCTGAACAAAAAACTGAAAGAAAGCACAGGTAAAACGACCACCGAAATTATTGCTGAGAGAATCATTCAGGAAGCTAAAATCTTATTAAAACAGACAAAATGGAACGTTTCCGAAATTTCTTATGCCTTAGGTTTTGAGGAAATCGCCCACTTCTCAAACTTCTTTAAAAAGAAAACGGCTCTCGCGCCTCTCGAATTTCGTTCATGATTTGAATTTTGCAAATTTCAGTTTGATTGAAGCAAACACTTCATCCTGAAAATGCCTGAACTTTGTCTCATAAAAAACAATACATAAAAATGGACACAAGAACAAAAATCGCATTAGTAACTGGTGGTAGCCGTGGATTAGGAAAAAACTCGGCTATAAAAATCGCTCAGAAAGGTTTAGATGTAATTATTACGTATAAAAGTAACAAAGAAGAGGCGGATAAAGTGGTAGAAGAAATCCAGTCTTTAGGAAGAAAAGCAATTGCTTATCAGCTGGATACAAAAGATATTAAAAGCTTTGATGCTTTTGTAAGACAGGTTGGAGATCATCTGGAAGAAAATACCGGAAGCAGAAATATAGATTTCCTTATCAATAACGCTGGAACGGCTTTGTACGCTCCGATTTCCGAGGTAACGGAAGAACAGCTGGATGATATCGTGGATATCCATTTCAAAGGCGTATTTTTCCTCACACAGAAGTTTTTGCCATTCATGAATGATCATGGAGGTATAATCAATCTGTCTTCAGGTTTGGCGAGATTTGCATTGCCTGGTTCTTCGGTGTATGGTTCTATGAAAGCTGCAATCGATCAGTTGAGTAAGTATATGGCGAAAGAATTGGGGGCAAGAAAAATTAAAGTAAATGCGGTAGCTCCCGGAGCTATTGAAACTGATTTTGGAGGCGGAAGAACGCGAGACGACGAACATATCAATGCGATGGTTTCCAGCAATACAGCGTTGGGAAGAGCTGGTCTGCCGGACGATATCGGTGGAGTTGTAGCGTTTCTTTGTACCGAAGAGGCAAGATGGATTACCGCTCAGAGAATTGAAGTTTCTGGTGGAATGTTTTTCTAATTCAATGATTTAAATTTCTCGCAGATTAAGCAAATTCTATAAATATATATTTGGAAATAGGCTTAATCTGCTAGAAATTTTTATTTATATTTTAGATAAATTTTCCAAAGCTTTTTCCAAAGTTTCCTGTTTTTTCGCAAAACACAGTCGGATCACATTTTCATTGAGCTTATCTTTATAAAAAGAAGAAAACGGAACACTTGCTACCTTATGATTAATAGTTAATTCGCTGGCAAAATCAAAATCATTTTTATCAGAAATCTTATCATATTTCAAAGCTTGAAAATAAGTTCCTTCACAATCTAATAAATCAAAAGAAGTATTGGCTAAGCCTTGCCGCAGAAAATCTCTTTTTCCCTGAAAAAACTGATTGAGCTGAGTATAATGGTCATCATTTTTCATATATTCAGCCAAAGCAAGCTGGATGGGTGTATTGACAGAAAAAACATTAAACTGATGTATTTTTCTGAATTCATCCGTTAATATTTTCGGAGCCGCACAATATCCGATTTTCCAGCCTGTAATATGGAAAAGCTTTCCGAAAGACGCTATTAAGAGGCTTCTTTCCTTTAACTCAGGGTATTTGCAGATACTTAAATGTTGTTTTCCGTCAAAGACGATATTTTCATAAACTTCATCACTTAAAATAAGGATCGAAGTTCCTTCTACGATTTTTATTAATTCCTGAAGATCATTTTCCTTTAAAATCTTTCCTGAAGGATTATTCGGATTGTTCAGGATAATCATTTTTGTCTTTTCCGAAACTAGGTTTTTTACGGCATTCCAATCAATTTCATAATCGGGAGTTTTCATTTCGAAACGCTTTACAATTCCTCCGAAAAGTTCTACTGTGGGTTCGTAGCAGTCGTAGGCCGGTTCAAAAATAATCACTTCATCATCTTTTTTTACAAAAGTGGCAATGGCTGTGAAAATGGCCTGAGTTCCACCTGCTGTTACGGTGATTTCAGAATCTGGATGATAAATTGCCTGATGAGAATTTTCAATTTTCCGGGCAATTTCTTCCTTTAAACCAATCATTCCTCCCATCGGAGCATATTGGTTGAATCCTTTTTTAATAAAACTGTCAACCCAGTCTAATAATTCAGAATCCGGCATAAAATCGGGAAACCCCTGAGATAAGTTAATGGCTTCGTTTTCATTGGCCAATTGTGTCATCTGACTGAAAATGGTGGTTCCGACATTGGAAAGCTTCGATAAAGGAAGTTGTATCATTAAAAC
Organism: Chryseobacterium arachidis; assembly: GCF_900129245.1. Taxonomy (GTDB): domain Bacteria; phylum Bacteroidota; class Bacteroidia; order Flavobacteriales; family Weeksellaceae; genus Chryseobacterium; species Chryseobacterium arachidis. Next base: position 248,312 of record NZ_FQUT01000004.1, on the reverse strand, counting down.
ATTTTTTACGGATATCGAATTTAAGGCATTTTCTCTGAAAAAGTCCAAAAAAATCCAAGGTTTCTGTATTAAAATTGAGAAATTAGATTTTATGGAATGATATACTTCAAAAAAGAATGAAAATTTAATGAATTTGAATTGTATTACGAACCGTTTCTAAATTTCATTTATGGAAGATTTGCTTAACACTTATAGCAAATCGAAGATTCGACGAGGTCAAAGGATGTAAAATAGTTTACACTTTAATAATTTTAAATTTAAAGCTAAAAAGCATAACTTGAAAAAGAACAAAAATTTTTTCTCTTCGCGGGTTTTGAAACACTTCCAATAAATGTAATAAAGTCTTTTGTCTATTTTGTGGTTAAATAAAAATTAGCTCAACAAATTTTGGGTATAAAAGCATTCTTTAGAATAAATAAATAGTAAAAAATGGGTTAAAAGATTCGGATAATTTTGATCAAATTCGTACTTTTGTATGTTTGCTGAAATTATATATGTCACAAGAAATAAACCCAATCTATTCCGAAGATAATATCAGAACCCTCGATTGGCAGGAACACATCCGTTTGCGCCCCGGAATGTATATCGGGAAGCTGGGAGACGGTTCCTCCGCCGATGATGGTATTTACATTTTACTTAAAGAAATTCTGGATAACTCGATTGATGAGTTCAGAATGAAAGCGGGTAAAAGAATTGAAATAAAGCTGGACGACGGTAAAGTAATGATCCGTGACTATGGCCGTGGAATTCCGCTGGGTAAAGTGGTGGATGCCGTTTCCAAAATGAATACGGGAGGTAAATATGACAGTAAAGCCTTTAAGAAATCCGTAGGTTTGAACGGGGTCGGGACAAAAGCTGTAAATGCACTTTCAGATTATTTCAGGGTAAGGTCTTTCCGTGACGGAAGGATGAAAGTAGCAGAATTTTCCCGTGGTTTGATTAAAGAGGATTTTGAAGAAAAAGAAACTTCAGACAGAAACGGTACGGAAATCTCTTTTATTCCGGATGCGGATATTTTCCTGCATTTCAAGTTCAGAAAAGAGTATATCGAAAGGATGCTGCGTAATTATGCGTATCTGAATCCTGGACTGAAAATATTGTTCAACGGAGAAACTTTTTTCTCTGAAAACGGTCTTAAAGATCTTTTGGATGAAGAACTGGAAAATGAAACGCTGTATCCGATTGTTCATTTGAAAGACAATGATATTGAAGTTGCGATAACGCATACTGATAAATCGCAGACAGAAACTTATTTTTCATTCGTAAACGGACAAAATACGACACAGGGAGGAACTCACCTTAATGCTTTCCGTGAAGCTTATGTTAAAACAATCCGTGAGTTTTTCAATAAAAATTTTGATGCATCGGATGTCAGAAAATCTATTGTTGCCGCAGTTTCCATTAATGTGGAAGAACCGGTTTTCGAATCTCAGACCAAAACAAAGCTGGGTTCTAATGATATTGGACCCAACGGACCGACGGTAAGAACTTTCATCATTGATTTTTTAAAAAGCAAATTAGATAATTTCTTACATAAAAATCCTGAGGTTGCAGAAGCGATCCAGAGAAAAATTTTAATTTCCGAAAGAGAACGGAAGGAACTTTCCGGAATCCAGAAATTAGCAAGAGAAAGAGCGAAAAAAGTTTCGCTTCACAATAAAAAACTGCGTGACTGCAGGCAGCACTACAACGATCAGAAAAACGAAAGAAAAGGAGAAACCCAAATCTTCATCACCGAGGGAGATTCTGCATCCGGATCGATTACAAAATCGAGGGATGTTGAAACCCAGGCAGTATTTTCCTTAAAAGGTAAGCCGTTGAACTGTTATGGTTTAACAAAAAAAGTAGTGTACGAAAATGAAGAATTCAATCTTCTTCAGGCTGCTTTGAATATCGAAGAAAGTTTGGAAGACTTAAGATATAATCAGGTTATTATTGCTACAGATGCCGATGTCGACGGAATGCACATTCGTCTGCTGATGATCACTTTCTTTTTACAGTTTTTCCCGGATATTATAAAAAACGGACATCTTTATATTCTTCAGACACCTTTGTTCAGGGTGAGAAACAAAAAGGAAACGAGATACTGTTATACTGAAACGGAAAGAATAAAAGCTTTAAATGAACTTGGAAAAAATCCTGAAATTACCCGATTCAAAGGATTGGGAGAAATTTCTCCGGACGAATTCAAGCATTTTATCGGAAAAGATATCCGTTTGGAGCCTGTTGTATTAGGAAAAGATCAGACCATCGACCAGTTACTGGAATTTTATATGGGAAAAAACACACCCGACAGACAAGTGTTTATTCTTGAAAATCTGATTGTTGAAGATCCTGATATTGATAAAAAAGAAATATTGAGTGAAGCCATTGATGAAAATTAATTGATAATATAATTAAAAGCACAAAATAATAACAAATGAGATTAAGTAACCGTAACAAAGCTTCGGTTTACAGCTTCATAAATACTTTATTGCTTATGTTTTTGGCAGGAGGTATCGGAGCTTATATATTGGAAGAATACAGATTTAATATTTTAGGAAACGAGAGTTATCTGTTCATCATTGTTCCCGTGTTGATGCTGATACTTTTTTACCTCAGCGGAAGACAGATTTTTGAGTACGACAGCGATGGCGAGGCCGTACATTTCAGAAACAGAAATATTATTCCTTTTTTAAATAAACCCTTAAGCGACGAATTTCCCAAATACAAACTCTTGAAATTTGAAGTGATAAGTGTTTTTTTTATAAAGAGACTGTATATCACAATCTCCAGTAAAAACAGTGGTTCAACCATCCTTAAATATGAAATCTCATATTTAACAAGAAAAGAAATCAACGATTTAAAATTCTCCTTAAATAAAGTGGTTAAAACTAATAACGAGAAAAGAGCTAAAAATAAATGATGACAGAAGAATACTCGCATGAAGGTGAAAGCTTAAAAAAAGTTTCCGGGCTTTATAAAGACTGGTTTCTGGATTATGCTTCTTATGTAATTTTAGATAGGGCAATTCCGTCGGTTTTTGATGGTTTTAAGCCTGTTCAGCGAAGAATCATGCACTCCATGCGCGAGCTGGAAGACGGACGTTACAACAAAGTCGCCAATATTGTAGGGAACACCATGAAGTATCACCCTCACGGGGATGCTTCCATTACGGATGCTATGGTGGGGATCGGGCAGAAAGAACTGTTAATAGACACCCAAGGAAACTGGGGAAATATTTATACAGGCGATTCTGCAGCGGCTGCAAGGTATATTGAAGCAAGACTCACGCCTTTTGCCTTAGAAGTTGTATTCAACCCGAAAACAACAGATTGGGCAAAATCTTACGACGGGAGAAATAACGAACCGATTGATCTTCCCGTTAAGTTTCCATTACTTTTGGCACAGGGGGTTGAAGGAATCGGGGTAGGGCTTTCCACCAAGATTCTTCCGCATAATTTTAATGAATTAATTAATGCTTCTGTAGCTTATCTTAAAGGTAAAAAATTCGAATTATATCCTGACTTCCTCACGGCTGGATTTTTGGATGTTTCCGAATATAACGACGGCCACAGAGGTGGTAAGGTAAGAGCCAGAGCCAGAATCAATCAGGTGGATAAGCACACGTTGATGATTACCGAGCTGCCTTACTCCAAAACAACAAGCGATCTTATTGATTCTGTGCTGAAAGCCAATGAAAAAGGTAAGATTAAGATCAAGAAAATTGAAGATAATACATCAGATAAAGTTGAAATCCTGATCCATCTTCATCATGATATGTCGCCGGATAAAACGATTGATGCTTTATATGCGTTTACCGATTGTCAGGTTACCATTTCACCCAATGCCTGCGTTATTGTAGGAGATAAGCCGATGTTTCTGAATGTTTCTGAAATTTTAAGAAGAAATACAGATCATACGGTTTCCCTACTTAAAAAAGAGCTTGAAATTGAACTTCACGAGCTTCAGGAAAGCTGGCATTTCTCTTCTTTGGAGAGAATATTTATTGAAAACAGAATTTATCACGATATTGAGGAGGTTAAAAGTTGGGAAGAGGTTCTTAAAACCATTGATGAAGGCTTAAAACCTCACACGAAACATCTTTTGAGAGCGGTAACGGAAGAGGATATTTTGAAATTGACGGAAATCAGAATCAAGAGAATTTCAAGATTCGATTTAGATAAATTTAAAGAAAATATTGCTGCGTTGGAAGGTAAAATCGAGCAGGTGAAGCATCATCTCGAAAACCTGATCCAGTATGCGATTGATTATTATTTAAATATTCAGAAAAAATACGGAAAAGACAGACAGAGAAAAACCGAACTTAGAATTTTTGATACCATCGATGCGACAAAAGTTGCCGTTGCGAATGAGAAATTCTATGCCAATTTTGAAGAAGGTTTCATAGGAACTTCTCTGAAAAAAGACCAGTATTTATTCGATTGTTCCGATATCGACGATATTATTACGTTCAGAAAAGACGGAAGCATGAAGGTGGTGAAAGTGGAGGCAAAAACGTTTATTGGTAAAGATATCCTTCATGTAGCGGTCTGGAAGAAAAATGATAAGAGAACGGTTTACAATATGATTTACCGTGAAGGGAGAGAAGGACCTTATTATATGAAGCGCTTTTCTGTAACTGGCGTGACAAGAAATACAGATTATCCTTTAGCATCAGATAAAAAAGGATCTGAAACACTTTATTTTTCAGCTAATCCAAATGGGGAAGCAGAAACGGTAAGCGTGCTTTTAAAACCCAACCCAAGGATCAGGAAGAATAAAATGGATATTGATTTTTCCGAATTGGCTATTAAAGGCCGTGATTCCAAAGGAAATCTGGTAACGAAGTATTCTGTAAAGAAAGTAGATCTAAAGGAAGAAGGGGTTTCAACCTTGGCACCAAGAAGAATCTGGTTTGATGATACGGTGAGAAGATTGAATGCGGATGCAAGAGGAACTTTATTGGGAAGCTTTAAAGGAGATGATAAAATATTAACAATCAATACGAACGGAGAGGCGAAATTGGTTTCTTTTGATTTAGGAAACCGCTTCGACGATGAATATTTAGTTCTTGAAAAATGGAGGCCCAATCAGCCTGTAACGTGTATTTATTACGATGGCGAAAAAGATATCTATTTCATTAAGAGGTTCTTATTCGAAAATACACCGAATGTACAGACATTTATGCCTTCGGAACACCCTAAGTCATTTATTGAAAATGTAATTGTAGACAATGGTGCCACGGCAGAAATTATTTTTGCTAAAGATAAAGGAAAAGAACGTGATCCGGAAACCATAAATATTGATGAATTTATTGCTGTAAAAGGGATTAAAGCAATTGGTAACCAATTTACCAAATTTAAGGTAAAATCGATCAATGTTACAGTTCCGGAACCTGAAGAAGAAGAACCTGAAGTATATGAAGAGCCCGAACGTATAGAAGGTGACGATGATGGAGGAACTATTGGAGATTTATTTTCAGGTGATGAAGAGACAGCTGGCGAATCTTAATCACAAACCTAAATCCATTGAAAAAAATATTTTTTCCTGTAATTGTTGTTTTAATGCTTGGTATTTCCTGTAAAAAGAAAGATAAAGCTATTGATAAGAAGATTAAAGACACAATTTCTGTGTCAACTGATTCTGTAAAAACAAAACAAGAGGAAATATCTCTTCATTCAGATAATTCTGAAGATGCAAAATCCGATCTCGATTATCAACAGGTGAATGAAAACGATTTTAAAAAATGGAAAGGGGAGTACCTTTTAGATTATATCGATTATGCAGGAGAAAACGACGGAACGAAACTTAAAGCTAAATTGACCCTTGATTCTAATGAAGACGGGCATTTCTATGTATGGTATGAAACCCCAAATGATACAGCGAAAATAGGAATGCATCATGTTTATGGAAGTTTTGGCAGAGCAGACGACAGGAATACTGCCATTAAGTTCTTGCCAATGGTTATTGTAGACGGAGAAAATACAGGAATTGATTTGGATTACTTTTTGTACAGCAAAGACGGGAAGTTTTTCATAAAAAGTGATATGATTCTTTCGGAAGATGGGAATTCTAGAGAACTTCCTATTCAAAAAATTAAATAATAATGAATATTATAATATTAATTATAGCCATTACGGCGGTTATAAGCTTCATAGCTCCCAACGGAAGCAGTAACTTTGAAAAATATAAGTTCAGTGTCGGTGCGATTATGAACAGAAAAGAGTATGTCCGATTACTCTCTTCAGGTTTTTTACACGCAGATATTATGCACCTTGTATTTAACATGCTTACCTTGTATTTCTTTGGTCCTGTAGTTATTCAGGGATTTGGAAATCTGGGCTTTCTGATTATTTATATCGGATCTATACTTTTAGGCAACGTTTTTTCGCTGTTTATTTATCAAAGGCAACCTTGGTATTCTGCGATAGGAGCAAGTGGAGGAGTTTCAGGAGTCCTATTTGCTTCTATAGCTATGGTTCCTGATATCGGAATTTACATGTTCTTTATTCCGATCCCAATTCCCGGTTATATTTTTGGATTAGCTTATTTCGGATATTCTGTTTATATGATGTTGAATCCCAGACAATATGACAATATAGGACATGCAGCGCATTTAGGAGGGGCTTTTTTCGGTTTGGTTTACGCAATTGCCAATCAGCCACAAGTTGCTGTCACAAACTCATTGTACATAGGAATTATGGCGCTTCCATTAATTTATTTAGCGTACGAAATCTTTGTAAGAAAAAGAATCGGATAAAAAAGATTTAACTAAAATATAGAAAGCAATGAGTATCCTATTCATTGCTTTTTTATTTTAATGAATTAAGTTTTAGTGGAAAATAGCGAAAGTAGGGGAATAAAAATATAAAATTAAATTATTTTATTTTTGAATACGAAATCTACAGTATTTTAAGCTAAAAAAATCCCATCGGGATTATCTGTTAATAGATAAATAACGTAGATCCATTAAAGCTCTGTAAGAGCCACCTGCGAACTTATAATTATCAGATTGTCTTAATATTTATTAAAATCATTATAATAAAATATTTTAATGAAATTTAAACGGACTCTTATAAAAGTTCACTTAATAGCAAGTATAAATAAACATTAATATTCTTCAAAATTGGTGCATTCGTGGTTATATACAGCAATAAAAACCGCCTCAAAAGCATTGAGACGGCAAAACTAAAATGTTTGTAGACTTGATTTATTTTTTGATGATTTTCTGAGTGATAATTTCTTTATCCGTTTTAATCTGAACAAAATAAGTTCCACTGTTTAAGTTGCTTACATCTAAATTTTTACTATTTCCTTTGACGGTTTTAACAACCTCTCCGCTATTGTTTATAATGGTTACCTGCTGTATTGGCTCCTGAATGCTAATCGTGAAAGACGTTTCTACAGGATTTGGATGTATCTTTACTTTTTCAGAAAGTGTATTTTCTTTGGTTGCCAGAACTGTAGCAGAAGCATATTGCGTTTTAATATAATACAGATTCGCAACACTTCCTTTTGTAATGGTATGAGATCCAGCAGTTACGTTAGGAACGGTAACAACCCCTGAAGATGCTGTATAAGAAACATTATCAACTTTAATCGTACCCCCGAAAGTTGGATCGAGAACCAGTGTTAATGAAGAAGGAATACTTGTGGTATAGGTAATTCCTGTGGCTGATTCTATTTTTAAACGTTTAGTGAAAGCAAGTCCGTCATAGGTAGCCGAGCCATCTGTTGAATTGATATTGGCCGAGGAGAATGTATAGAATGAACTTGTTAGGTTTGATGCGGTAAAATTATGAATTTCATTGCCTTGCGGATTGGTTCCTGTGCCGGTTGTTACAGAAATACTTCCAGTTCCTGAAACTGCATTTCCTCCTGTTCCTGAAGTGGTCACCGTGAAATCAACATCGGCAGTTGGCGTTCCCGAAATCGTAATTGTTTTTGCAGATGTATTTTTAGCAAAGCTGATTCCTGATGCCGGTAAACCTGTTACGGAAGCATCTGTTGCAGTTCCGCCCCAGGTGAAGGTCATTGGTGTAATGGCAGTTCCTGCCGTTACGGTCTGATCGTTGTTGGCGGGAATCGTAAGCGTCTGGGAACTTGCCGGAGCAGAAGTAATTCCCTGAACATACACCAAGGGAGAGGTGTAATTTTGTAAAACAGCCATAAGCCCCGTATTCACAGAAGATGAAGTATCATCATTCGGACTGTTGAAAGTCCAGTCGATATCTCCACCAGACATTCTCCCTGAATATTGGATAACCTTATCTTTTGCGGCTGTAGGAGAATCAGGAACCAGTGAATTGACGTACATTGAAGCATCAGTATCAAAATTGTTGTAGATGCCATTTCCCTGAAAGGCTTTTATAGTGCTTCCTAAAACCTCATTTCTTGCACCGGCAACATAGGCATCAAAATGATTGGCAGCCGTTGTAGCGTTATACGGAATAAATGCCGTTTGCCCGATCATATAATTATTGAATGCTTTTACCACACCGCCATTTTCACCCGAAAAAGTACCGGGAGCATTATTGGCAACATCCGTCCCTTGCTTAGAGGTAAGAATAGGATATTTGGCATTTCTGAAATAGTTTCCTTCCACAAAAACGGAAGAACCAAGTGTAGATCCTACGCCATATTTAGAGTTTCCGTCATAATAATTGTTGTAAACATGCGCAGAATAATAACGCACTCTAGGATGTCTCGAATCAGAATGATCAAACCAATTATGATGATAGGTGATGTAGAGACCTGCAGTTGTTCCTTCGCTTAATCCTAAGAGACAGCTTTTTCCGTTATCCCAAAAGTGATTGTATGAAAAGGTAATATAAGTAGATTTTTTGGCATCCAAAGCACCGTCACCTTTTTCCTGATCGGCATCCGAGCCAGGAGCTCCGTAAAACAGATCGTTATTGTGAGCCCAAATGTAGCTGTTGTTTTGCTGTAGACTTAGATTATCACCCTCTGAAGCATCTGTCAGCATAAACCCAAGATTTCTTACCTCAATATTGGTCGCATTTTTTATGCGGATACCCCAGCCATTGACCACGGCATCATTACCCACTCCTTCAACTGTAATAGAAGCTGCGTCAATATTTTTATTCTCAATCACGGCATCACCGTTGAGAAGATAGCTCGGGTCGGTTACATTTCCGATCAGCCTGACCACTAGCGGTCGTGTATCATTTCCTTTTTTAAAGCCGTCTAAAATAGTCTGCAGCCCGACACATGGGTTGATATTGGCGCCTGTAACATTCAGAGAAACGGTATTTTTAGTATCCTGAGTCACATAGATAACGACTGCGTTGGATTTTAAAGTTCCGTTGAGATTGTAAGCTCCGGGAACTCTGCCGTTGTTATGGGCAAATCCGTTTCTGTCATGCGGAAGAACGGTGACAGAGCCCGAAACTGCCGCAGGACCTTCTACATTTCCGGTCACAGGAACAACTTTAATGGTATAATTTCCGGCACTGAGTCCTAAGAGATCAGCTCTGAAATAGCCACCATAGCTTCGGATAAGTTGTGTGTCGATTACTTTATCGGTAAGTCCTCCTCCCGTATAGTACACTTTATAACTATCGGCTCCGCTTACCGGATTCCACTTGATGTAGGCAGATTCCAGCCAACCTGCTGCCTCTGTGATGGTAACCTGTGCTTTCAGTATGAACGGACTGAAGAGCATCCCTAAATAAATCAAGGATTTTTTCATAGATTATTAATTTTTTAGTTGGTTTTAAGTTTATTCAATAATGCGTAATCGATTACACTCAAATATATATAATTAAATTATTTAAATATTTGTATTGATATATTATTTTGAAAATAAATCGTAAAACACTGTCTGTTAATTTGTTATGTTTTATTATGAATTTTATGTTAATCGTATAACCTGTTGAGTTTACATGAAAATACTTCTCCAAAAAGTGAAGATTGTTTGACGAAAATCTAAATATTTGAAAAAATGTAAGCAATATTGAAAATAAAAAACCGACTCTACAGAAAGTCGGTTTTAATATTTTTCTAATGAAAATCAATTTATTTTATCCCGAAAATAAACCGGTCATTTTCACTGAGGTCTTTTATTAGTTCCGAATGTGAAAATTCCTGATACAATTCTACTGTTTCAGTGCCCAACTTCTGATTAATTTCCAGAAATAATAATCCGTTGGGAATAAGATGCGTTTTACAGTCTTTTGCTATTTTTTTATAGAAAATTAAAGCATCGGCAGTCGGGGAGAATAAGGCCATTTTAGGCTCAAAATCCTTTACAGAATCAGCAATTTCCGATTCTTCGTCTATGCCGATATATGGTGGATTTGAAATAATAATATCAAATTGTTCGTTCAGATTAAAATTCAGATAATCTGCATGGATAAAATTAATGTCAAGCTGATGAAATGCTGCGTTTCTTTTAGCGGTTTCCAATGCTTTTTCAGAAAAATCAATGGAAGTGACTTCTGCTTGTGGAAAATGTTTTTTTAAGACCAAAGGGATGATTCCGCTTCCGGTGCCAATGTCAAGAATCTTTAAACCTTGGATACCCAACTTTAAGCTTTTAATTTTGTTGATTGCAATCTCCAGTAATTCCTCTGTCTCAGGACGGGGAATCAGAACATTTTCATCTACAAAAATTTTCATTCCGTAAAATTCTGTTTCGCCTAAAATCTGCAGATAAGGTTTTCCTGTCAGTAATTCTGAAATAATCTGATAGAATTTTTTTTCATTTTCAGCACTGATTTCGTGCTCTGCAAATTGTTTCTGTTGGATATTATTAAATCCTAAAATATTTTCCGCAAAAATATGAAAGATAAATGTGCTTTCGGACTCTGTATATATTTCCGAAAGATTTGCTGAAAAGTATTTTTTTAGTTCTGAGATTGTCATTTATCTTGTGAAAACCAGTTTTGTATCGGTAGATTTTTCTTCATCAATTCTGTAGCCTTCATAGTTGAAAGCTTTTACGTCATCCAAGGTCTGAGCATTGTTTTCCGCGCAGAATCTTACAACCAGTCCTCTTGCGTGTTTGGTGTAAACAACGATGGTTTTAAGCTTTCCGTCTTTCAATTCATAAAAATCAAAATCAACCACGGGATGGTTCAGTTTTTTGCGGTCGATTACTTTAAAATATTCGTTACTTCCTAGATTTAATAAAATTTCATTCTTTTTCAGCTCAGAATTAAGATGTTCTGTAATTCTTTCTTTCCAAAATCCGTATAAGTTTTTGTATTCATCAAATTCAAAAGGTCTTCCCATTTCCAGCCTGTAAAGCATGACTTTATCAGACGGTCTCAATAAACCATATAAACCGGAAAGTATTCTGTAGTTTTTCTGAAGATAATCTACTGCATTTTGATCTAATGTTTTAGCATCAAGTCCTCTGTAAACCTCTCCTGTAAAGGCAAACATTGCCGGAGCCGACTCTTTCGCCGTAGGTTTTCCTTTCCATCTCTGATTTCTTTCCCAGTTTTCGTCCGCCAGTTTCGGCGAAATTTCCATCAGTTCGGAAAGATATTTGGGTGATTTTTCTTTTAGATAGGTTTGTATGAATTCTGCCTGCTCAATGAATTTTGGAGTAGTGGTTTTCAACAGGTCTGTTGAGTTTTCTACGTTCATTAATTTCGCAGGTGATGTTACTATTTTCATGAAAAAAATAAAAATTTAAAAAATATTTGAGTGTGAGTTGTGTATGATCAATAGTGAATTCTTTATATCGCCGACAATTCACTTTTCACTATTGATGTTTGATTTAAATAATTCCTTTTCCCTGTCTGATAATTTCAGGTTCTCCGGAAGTAAGGTCTACGATGGTTGAAGCCATATTATCGCCATATCCGGAGTCGATCACAATATCCACCAGATGATCATATTTTTCAGCAATTAATTCGGGATCGGTAGAATATTCCAATACTTCATCATCATCTTTAATGGAAGTCGAAGCGATAGGGTGACCTAATTTTTCAACAATCAATTGAGGAATCGGATGATCCGGAACACGGATACCAATGGTTTTGTTTCCTTTATAGGCTAAGGGTAAGCTTTTATTGGCTTCAAGGATAAAAGTAAAAGGCCCTGGAAGATGACTTTTCAGGAATCTGAATGTGGAGGTGTCGATAGGTCGTGTAAAGTCTGAAAGATGGCTTAAATCATTACAAATAATGGAAAACTGAGCCTTCTCCAATTTAATTTTTTTCAGCTGAGCCAGTTTTTCCATGGCTTTTATGTCAAAAATATTACAACCTAATGCATAAACTGTATCAGAAGGATAAATAATTAATCCGCCATTATTTAAAGTTTTAATTACCTCATTAATAAGGTTTTCCTGTGGGTTTTCAGGATAAATTTTTAATATTTTTGCCATAAGACAAAGATACGAATATTAAAATAGTTTTCATAAAAGTCCTTTATTTAAAAGAAAAATTAGGAGTTTTAAAAAATAATCGTATATTTGCAATCCAATAACGCGGGATGGAGCAGTAGGTAGCTCGTCGGGCTCATAACCCGAAGGTCATCGGTTCGAGTCCGGTTCCCGCTACTAAGTAAGTACTTTCGGTAAGTACTCTAAAAATATACCGCGGGGTGGAGCAGTAGGTAGCTCGTCGGGCTCATAACCCGAAGGTCGCACGTTCGAGTCGTGTCCCCGCTACTAAGATAACGTTTCGGTAAAGGTTCTAAAAATATACCGCGGGATGGAGCAGTAGGTAGCTCGTCGGGCTCATAACCCGAAGGTCATCGGTTCGAGTCCGGTTCCCGCTACTAAGTAAGTGCTTTCGGTAGGCACTCTAAAAATACACCGCGGGATGGAGCAGTAGGTAGCTCGTCGGGCTCATAACCCGAAGGTCATCGGTTCGAGTCCGGTTCCCGCTACTAAACTGGGAGTATTGCAATTTTGTAATACTCTTTTTTGTGCAAATTTTTTAATGTATTACAGCAAATTAAAAAGGCTGTCTCAAGAGTGAGGCGGCCTTTTTATTTATCGTTCCCATTCAAAAATTTTCTCTAATCCAAGTCTGTTTTTGGGTTCGGGAGTATCCATTTGGGTGCCAGGTGGAAGCTTACTTAAAAGATCCGCCATTTCTTTATTTTGTTTTGCTTCCTTCGTTTCAATAAACTGTCTCATTTCAGTTTTAGGATAATTAGTGAATTGAGGAGTGAAATTGATTTTCGGATCTACAGTAAGCTCTACTTTTTCAGCTTTCCACATATTATAATTTTTATCATTCTCTCTCACATCTAATATTAAACCAGGTAATCCAAAGAACTTAAAAGGTCCCGCAGAGTATGGTAATTCTTTGGTAAAATAAGCAGTTACGCTTGAACCTCTAAAATTTGCGGTTGCTTTTAAACAATTATACCCTAATATTTTTTTAGTCTTGGTTTCGTCAATACTCCATACAGGTTTCGTAACCTTATCATGAATGAAATAATCTGTATCTCTGAAACTTCCTGTAAAAAAGAAATCTTTGATATCCCCGCCATTAAGTTTTGAAATGTAATAATCTTTTGTAACAATTTTATTTCCTGGCTTAATCGCAGAAATTGAACCGGTTCCGGCGGTATTAAAGTTAATTACCGAATCTTGTATTGAAATAACATTATTATCTTTAATGTAAAGATCTTCCGCTAATGTTGCAATCGCAGACCTTACATGATAATACTTTACATGGACTTGCTGTTGTGCAAGCCCATGTATAAAAAAAATTGTAAAATTAATTACAAAATATATTTTTTTTAAAACCATGTTTTAATGTATTTATAGAGATTGTATATCCCATTTCATGATAAGCTTGACACGAAGATAAGCCTTCTGTATCAGTTAAAAACCATTGAGATCCTGTAGGATTTCCTTCTGGATCATAGAAAGTAACTTGTACTTCACAGAAAGGAAAGGCTGATTTCTTTTAACTTTCTCAATCTTCTTGTTAGATACTTTTAAGTTTTCAACTTCAGCTGTTTTAGCGCTGATTAATCCAGCAACATCTAAAGCTGCGATTACGAATATTTTTTTATAAATGATAATTTTTAAATTGTTAATCATAAATTTTTTAGATTGCAATCTGAAGACAATATTACAATATTTTTTTATTCATCAACAAGGGAATTTTTTATTTCTAAAATATTATTTAATAGATTAATAAATTTATATATTTTGGTTTAAATAGTTATTTTTTTACTTGAAAATTTACATTTTATTAAATAAATTTATATTTGGTGATTCACCCAAGTAAATAATTATTACTTAATCTCGTGTTTATGATCCAAGAGCATCTTTTTTTAATGGCTTAATTTATGTAAGGATTTTAACAACACCATTAAATCATTATAATATGTACAAAAAAATTCTCGCAGGATTAGGCGGTGCCATAGCACTCAACCTGCTGCACGAAACCATCAGAAAAAATTTTGACAATGTTCCACAAATTAATAAAGTGGGCGAGGAGGCGCTAAATAAAGCGTTGGATAAAGTAGATGCAAAAATTACCAATCCGGATCAGCTGTATGCGGCAACTCTGGCAGGGGATGTCATCAGCAATGGACTGTATTATGCTACCACTGCGACAACAGGATTTAATATTGCATCGGGAATTACCATGGGATTGGGAGCGGTAATGCTGCCTCAAAAAATGGGCTTGGATGATTCTCCTGTTGCCGGAACGACCGAAAAGAAAGTAATGACTGTTGCTTATTATCTGTTTGGAGCTATTGTTACCAAATTTATTTATGATAAAATTAAATAAGTCAATCAACTTTAAAGATTCTGCCACAATTGTTTGTGGCATTTTTTTTATAATTTTTTTAACGCAGATGCTTTATGGACGGCCTTCTTTCCAGTCTTTTCACTCATAACTTCATACTGCGGGTTCTCGTCCGAAGCGCGACGTTGCCTGTTCATGAAAATAAAATCCTTGGTATGAATCTGTGTTATAATTCCGTGGGTTTCTCCATTGCTGAATCTCCACTTTACCAGATCTCCCTTTTTTAATGTACTCATTTCCCTTCTTTTCAGAAGAAAGATCAGTTATTATGCCACAAATTCTTAATTTATTTTTTAGTATAATTAAGTCTTGGTTCCATAAGATATTTAATTTGATTGTTTATATCTTAATGACAACCGGATTTTTGTTTTTTAGACGGATCATTAAATTTTTTTAAAATTAATTATGATTCGAAGATATAACCTTGAAATCTGTTTATAAGAATATCAACAAACAAAAAATCCCGCTTAAAAGCAGGATTTCATATCATTTAATTAAAATAAATTATTGTGCTTGTAACTGATTGTAAGGTGTCAGTGCATTATCATCAGCCATTGTCTGTCCTAAGAATTCTTTTTTCTGGCTTCCTTTCATTCTGTTTGCCGCATCGCTTCCGTTGAAGAAAGATTCGCTGAGCTTTGTGGTGATTTCTGCCGGATTAAATTCAAATTTTGTATCACCTTCTACACCAAGATATCCGTTTTTTCTTGTAAGGTTCGTAATATAATTGTTATAGTTGATTAAAGTACCTCTGAACATTGAAGTGTGGTACTCCATACATTTTTTAGCTTTTTTTGACGAGTTGTTCAGGATACAGCTGTTCATGTTCCCTCTGTAAAGACGCCATTCAAGCTCCACTTTTCCGTATTCTTTACCTAAAGCGGTTTTTCCGTTAGACAGAATGTTCGGATCATTTTCTTTTTCGCTGATTTCTTTTAAATGCTTGATCGTTAGCGGAACCGTATTTTCAATTTTAGTTTTAGCTTCGCCTACTGCACTGAAATCAGCGGCCGGTGAACCTTTCTTTTTTTGAGCTGTAGTAATGTTAAAAATAAGTAGTAATAGTACAATTAATAAATTATATCTTTTCATGAGAAATTTTTAAAGCACTAAAATAAATATAATTTCTCGTTTTAAACAAATTCATATTAACTTTATTTAATAAATTTTAACAAATCTACAATGTAAATTGCTCATTATTGAAAATATGATGGTTTCAAATTATCTATTGGGGCAATTTTTTTTCAGCCGAAGATTTAATCTGTAGTTAATTTCAGATAAAATAATTACTGTTTTTCAGGAGTTTTTTCAAATGAAATGATGCTGTCGTTACTGCCCATAATAATTTTTGTGGTCAGATTGATGAATAAGCCATGTCCTACAATCCCTTCAATAGTATTTAGTTGATCAGATAAAGTAACAGGATCTTTGATGAGACCAAAATCTGCATCCATAATATAGTTTCCTTCGTCGGTTATAAATATATCATCCTTGATAAACCTTATATTTCCCAATCCTCCTAATTGGCTGATTTGGTTTTTAACATAATTGGAGGCAAACGGAATCACTTCAATAGGAAGCTTAAAATTACCCAGCGTTTCTACTTTTTTCGATGAATCGGCGATAATGATTTCTTCAATAGTCATCGAAGCAACAATTTTTTCCCGAAGTAAAGCACCGCCGCCGCCTTTTATTAATTTTAAATCTTCTGTAAATTCATCTGCACCGTCGATCGTGAGATCAATTTTATCGACCATGTTGATATCAATAAGCGGAATTCCCAAAGATTCTGCCAATTTCTGTGTACTGACGGAGGTAGGAACAGCCTGAATTTGGAGGCCCTGCTTAATTAATTGTCCAATTTCTTCTATGGCATAATATACAGTAGAGCCGGTGCCTAAACCAATTATTGTATGATCTCGTACATATTTTACAGCTTCTAAAGCGGCAATTTGTTTTTCTTTTTTTAAATCTCTGTTCATTTCAATTGATATTTAGCTTCTGACGAGAATTGGGTATATTTATTATTTTAAAAGTAAGGATTTTCGAAAAATTTCTTCATTTTTTCATTAGCAAATAAATAAAAATTTATTACAGATAAAACTTTAACAAATTTTAATAAATTTTATTATATTGATTATCAGCTACTTGTTGTGTTTTTAATTTTATCACTAAAAAAATAGTTGTTTGGATTCATTTTATTTCTACATTTGTATAACTAGTTTCTTAGTGATATAGAATGAGTGAAGATTTTATATCACGATTAATAATAAATTAAAAGGTATGAAAATTCAGACTTTAACAAAAGCGGAAGAGCAGGTGATGCAGTATTTATGGAAACTGGAAAAGGGATTTCTGAAGGATGTCCTGGATCTTTTTCCTGAACCGAAACCGCATACCAACACCGTTTCGACCATTTTAAAAGTATTGAAGGATAAAGAATTCGTAGACTATGCAGTCCACGGAAGGCAGCACGAGTATTTTCCGTTAATTTCTAAAGAACAGTATTCGGGAAAGACCATGAAAAGCCTGGTGAAAAATTATTTCAAAGGATCTTATAAAAGCGTTGTTTCTTTTTTGGTAGAAAAAAATGAGATGACGGTGGAAGATCTGGAAATGCTTCTGAATGAATTGAAAAACAAAGACTAATAACCATGGAATCTGTACTTCTCTATCTGGGAAAAGTTATTTTCTGTTCCGGTGTAACGTTTTTGTATTATCAATTGTCTTTAAAAGACAAGACGTTTCATCACTACAACAGATTTTATCTTTTGTCTGCGATGCTGGTATCGTTGCTGCTTCCTTTAATAAAAGTGGAAGACTTTACCATTCGGGTAAGCAGTACTGTATACAAACTGATAGAGCAAGTACAGAATTTTAATGAAATTAAAAACTCAAACAATGATTACATTTATCTTCGAATTATTTTTTCAGCTTTGGGACTGGTTTCTTTCTGTTTTTTAGGAAGATTTGTCCATGGGATTTTCAGGATCCATCAGCTTAAAAATCAGTTTGAAAAAGAAAGTTTTTACGGGATTAATTTCTACCGTACCAACTTAACAGAAACTCCTTTTTCCTACTTCAACAATCTTTTCTGGAGGAATTCCATCACAATGAATTCTGAAACCGGAAAGCAGATTTTGAAGCATGAAATGGTTCATATTGAACAGAAACATTCTTTCGATAAAATCTTTATTGAGATTGTTGGATGCGTTTTCTGGTTCAATCCGTTTTTTCATCTCATTAAAAAAGAAATTAGTTTAATTCACGAATATCTGGCCGATAAAAAGGCTGTAAAACAATCGGATACGAAAGCATTTGCGCAGATGCTGTTGGCAGGTCATTTTTCAGGAAATCAATTTCCTGCGGTCAGTCCGTTTCTTAGTTCAAATTTAAAAAAACGATTAACGATGTTACAAAAACCTCAAACCAAATTCGGGTATGCGCGAAGAATTTTAGCATTGCCGGTAGTATTTTCTTTAGCGTTTGCTTACTTGGTAAGCTGCCAGAATGAAGAAATAAAAAACATAAATGTATCTGTGACGGATACGACATCTAATGATAAAGTCAGTTTTAATGACAGAGTGGCCTCGGCATCAGAAAATGCTTTATTTATTATTAATTCAGAAAGAAAAACCAAAAAAGAATTTTTAAATTTTCTTAGAAATAATAACCATAAAAAGTTGGCTACTGCATACTCCGGCTCAGTAACAAATGATGATGATCATTTGGTATTTGGAGCCATTGAAAAAAAATATGGTGTTTTTAGTGTGGATGATATAGAAAAAATGGATGATAAAAGTATAAAAAAATATCACCAGCTTATTAAAGAAATTAATCCAAAATGGTATTATGACCAGATTATCAACGGTAAATATAATAAAGGGAATTCTGTGAAAGTAACTGTTGCAAAATCTTAAATAAAAAGAACAGTATTAAAAATCTGTCGTATAATCAATAAAAAAGATCTAAACATGGAAACATTGTTTATGTATTCAGTAAAAGTTGTTATCTGTTCGGGAGTATTATTAGCATATTATTATATCTCTCTGAAGGACAAAACATTTCATCATTACAATAGATTCTATCTGCTGTCGGCACTGCTTGTATCGTTGCTGCTGCCGCTGATGAGCATAGACTATTTTACAATAGAGGTAAGCAATGATATTTTTTTGCTGATTAACAGGGTACAGAATTTTAATACAGTCGTAAACACAAATGATGATTATTTATATTATGCAGTAATCGCATCAGCTTTCGGACTGGTTTCATTTTATTTTCTGGGAAGATTCATCTATGGAATTTTCAAAATACAAAAACTTAAAAGTCAATTTGATAAAGAAAGTTTTGACGGAATTAATTTTTACCAGACCAACTTAACGGAAGCCCCTTTTTCCTATTTCAAAAATCTTTTCTGGAGAAATTCCATCACGCTGAATTCTGAAGTAGGGAAGCAGATTTTAAAACACGAAATGGTTCATATTGAACAGAAACATTCTTTTGATAAAATTTTTATTGAGATTATCAGTTCTGTTTTCTGGTTCAACCCGTTTTTTCACCTTATTAAAAAAGAAATTAGTTTAATTCACGAATATCTGGCTGATAAAAAGGCCGTAAAACAATCGGACACCAAAGCATTTGCGCAGATGCTTTTAGCAAGCCACTTTTCCGGAAACCAGTTGCCTGCAACCAGTCCGTTCTTAAGTTCAAACCTTAAAAAAAGACTCAAAATGTTACAAAAACCTCAAACCAAATTCGGGTATGCGCGAAGAATTTTAGCATTGCCGGTAGTATTTACAGTTGCGTTCGCTTATTTGGTAAATGCAAAAAATCAAGAAATTAAAGCAACCAATAAAGAAATTGAAAAAGCAGTTTCTCAGATTAAAAAAGATACGATAACTCCTGATCAGAAAAAAAATAATGTGATCTATAAAGTTTACAAAAACTCTGATGAAGAGAAAAAAGTAGCAGATCTGAGTAAAAAAATCAGTGAGAAAAGCAAAGCTTTAAAGGATCTGAATCCCCAAAGTAAAGAATTTCAGAAAAATGTAGAAGAAATTGGTGTTCTTTCTGAAGAAATAGGAAAAATTGCAAGCTCAGAAAATTTTGCAAAAGGCGCAGCAGTTTTCAGAATTAAGCCAAAAAACAACAGAACGTTAGATTGGGAAACTTCTCATATCGTAGATGTTGAAATTAAAGATATGGAAGATGTTCCGCTGCCACCGACTCCTCCGTCGCCTCCAAGATCTGTGGATGCACCTTTTGGTTCTCACATCAATATGTACGGCTATTCCACTATACCAGATATGAAGTGGAGCCCAGATATTGAAGTAAATGCAGAAAAAATAAGAAAAGATGTAAAAAAACAAAAGAAGATCATCGAAATTGAAAGAAAAAAGGCAAAACTGGAAGCTGAAAAGGCAAAGTTAATAGGTGCAAGAGCTGTTGATGAAGGAATTAAAGCAAGAGAAATCGCCGAAAGAGCAATGTTTGAAGCAGGTAAGCCTAAAGTGTATATCTATAAAACCCAAACGACAAAACCTAATTTGTCCAACAGCAAATCGATATTCTTCAATGGGAATGATATCAAAGTGTATAGTAATGATGCGGTAGTAAGGAGAGCAGAACCTTTAACATATAACGGGGAGGATCTTAAAATCTATATCAACGGAAAAGAATCTACGAAGGAAGATATGCAGGCTTTAGATTCCAAAGATATTCAGAGAATGGATGTGAATAAAAAGAGAATCAACGGTGAAAAAATACAGGGAGAAATAAGAATAGAAACGAAGACGAAATAGCTGTAAAGTTACAATTGGCTTTGTCGATGTATATTGATTTTTGGCAAAGCCTTTTAACAATATATTCCTAAGCTATGGTTCAAAAAAATAATGAAATATGGAGGCGTTGCTAATATATCTGGTGAAAATTACGATCTGTACAGCGGTATTGCTGGGATATTATTATCTTTTTCTTAAGGATAAAACATTCCACCATTATAATAGATTTTATCTGCTTTCCGTGTTGCCAGTTTCCTTGTTGATTCCGGCAATAAGATTAGAAAATTTCACGGTTGAAGTCAGCCCGGACATTTATTTTCTGATAGATAAAATGCAAACCTTGACTATTGAAAATACCGGTCATGAAGATATTTATTACAGCATTGCATCTGCCGTTTTAGGAATAGTTTCTCTTTATTTTTTACTGAAATTTTTACTTGGAATTTTCAGAATTCATCAGCTGAAAAAACAGTTTAAAAAGGAAAAAATACAGGAGATTAATTTTTATACAACAGATCTTACAGAAGCCCCATTTTCTTATTTTAAAAATCTTTTCTGGAAAAATTCAATTCCGGTAGATTCAGAAATCGGGAAACAGATCCTGAAGCATGAAATGGTTCATATCGAGCAGAAACATACTGTTGATAAGATTGTTATTGAGCTTCTGACTGCCGTTTTCTGGTTCAATCCTTTTTTCCACCTCATTAAAAAAGAATTAAGTTTAATTCATGAATATTTAGCGGACAGCAGATCTGTTAATCACTCGAATACAAAAGCGTTTGCACAGATGCTCATGGCAAGTCATTTTTCGGGTACAGCACTGCCTGCAACCAATCCGTTTCTTAATTCAAATCTTAAAAAAAGACTCAAAATGTTACAAAAGCCTAAGACAAAATTCGGATATGTGCAAAGAATTCTTGCACTGCCTTTAATCTGTACCGTGGCATTTGCATATATGGTAAATGCTAAAAATAAAGAGATCCTGCAAACCAATATTGAAATTGAAAAAGCGGTTTCCCGGATGAAAACAGACACGATCTCTCCTCAGCAAAAAACACAAATGACAAGAAAAAAATCAAACATAGAAAAAGTTCCCGGAATAACAGAATCTTCAGAGATCGCAGAAAATGAATATGCAAAGTTTTACAATGAAGCGGAAAGCAAAAGACAGAATCATATAACAAAGAAAGAAGAGCTTACAAAAGCTATCGAGGCCAACAGAAAGAAAATTGCTTTTGATGAAACATTTTATAAACAGAGGGATTATGATAAAAACCCTTTAACGGATGAAGAAAAAAAGCAGTTGAAAGATGATGCAGATAAAATCAGAGATCTTCATGTAAACGATCAAAATAAGGTTAAATCGAGTTTCGGACTTTTTAAGATTGAAAAATCCGATACAAAAGTGTTTGATATCAACGGAAATGAAATTAAAATTAATTATAAATCTCCGGTAGGGCCTACAAATTTAATGGGAATTTCTTTAGAAGGTGCCGAGCTGTTTGTTAATGGTAAAAAAGTAAATAAAGAAGAATTCCTTACTTATCAGACCGACTTTAAAGATCTTAAAGATGCTCCGATCCGTATTAAGGCTTTCAATATTGAAAGAGTAGGAGATGAAAGAATTTCTTATGCGAAAAAGATGGAAATTATTGTTGATTAACTCAAACAAATTTTAAGCATATAAGTTAGTCACTGCTGAAAATAAAATCAAAGCATTGCTACAGAATAATATTATTAAAAAATTAAGTATGAAAAATAATTATCTGCTTATATTGGCATTTCTAAGCGTATGGGCAAATGCACAGGTCAACAGATTCTATTATGACTATAAATTTATTCCGGACTCCACAGACAGAGCTGATGTAAAAAGCGAAATAATGTATCTGGATATTGATAAAAACGGATCCAAATATTACAGCCAGGAAAAATTTGTTTCAGATTCAACATTTAAGGCAGACATTGCCAAGCAGACAAAAGGAGGCTTCGGAGGAAGTATCAGTGTAAGATCAACAGTTAAATCCGGAACAATCCATACAAGTGTCACTAAAGTTTATCCTGACTATAAGGTATCACTTTCTGAAAAAATAGGGAATATGACCTATAAAGTAGCAGAGGATCAAAAGCCGGAATGGAAGATTCTTCCTGATAAACAGAAAATAGGCGAGTACAATACCCAGAAAGCTACGGCAACGTTTGGTGGTAGGGAATGGATTGCATGGTTCACCCAGGATATCCCTTTTCAGGATGGTCCCTACAAATTTTACGGACTGCCGGGGCTAATTATTAAGCTAGAAGATAAAACTGGTTCGCATACAATGACCTTAGTCGGAAATAAGAAAGTAGAAGCTAATACAGAAACTGAGACGCAGATGCCAAATATAACCATGATTGGGATTGGAGGGAAAGAAATTGATGTTAATAAAAAGCAATTCAAAAAAGTCTGGAAAGATTATCAGACAGATCCTACAAAAGATATGAAACAAACCATGAGTTCCCTTCCTGCAGGCGCTTTGATAAAAATGAAAAATCAGGACGGAAAAGATCTGGATATGAACGAAGTGTACAGGAATATTGAGAAAAGAGCCAAAGAAGAGATAAAGAAGAACAATAACAGAATAGAGCCAGATTTATATCAGTAATCAGCAAGTTTTTATTCTTGAATTACAGGATGAAGTTCATCTTCATCCTGTTTCTTTTTACTATCTTAATACAAAATTTTAAATCTCATGACAGAAAAGGAAAAATGTGCAAAAGGACTTTTATACAACCCCAATTATGATCAAGAATTAACGGCAGAAAGAATTGCTGTTAAAGATCTTTGTCTGGAATATAATCAGCTGAAAAATTCTGACGCGCAAGGCAGAATGCTTTTAATTAAAAAAATCATTGGAAAAACAAAAGAAAATATCTGCATTGAGCCCAGTTTCTGGTGCGATTACGGCTATAATATTGAAGTAGGAGAGAATTTCTATGCCAATCACAACCTTGTGATTCTAGACTGTGCAAAAGTTATTTTTGGAGATAACGTGTTTATTGGCCCGAACTGCAGCTTTTATACTGCAAATCATCCGATTGATGTTAAACCGAGAAACGAAGGTTTAGAATCTGCACACCCGATTAAGGTGGGAGACAATGTTTGGTTCGGAGGAAACGTTACAGTTCTTCCCGGAATTTCTATCGGTAATAATTCAGTGATCGGAGCCGGAAGTGTTGTCACCAAAGATATTCCCGATAATGTGGTTGCGGTAGGCAATCCGTGTAAAGTCGTTAAGAGCATCATTAATGAAAATTAAATAATAAACTAAAAATAATCAATGAAAAAACTAATAATTGTTTTTGCTGTATTTCTAAGTTGTGCAATGAATGCCCAGAATCAACGGTTTGTATACGAATATAAATTTATCTCGGATTCTACAGCTAAAAATGAAGTGAAAACAGAAAGGATGTATCTTGATGTTTCGAAAAAAGGATCAAAATTTTACAGCGAGGTAAAATATATCGCGGATTCTATCAAAGAAGATCGATTAAAAAAAGGATTTCGCGATCTTACAGGGATTAATTTTAATTTTATTCCTTTTGTAGTAGAAAAATCTTATCCTGATTACAAAAATTTTTTCTTTATAAGCCTAAGCTTGGATCGGTTTAAAGTTTCGGAAGAACGACCTCAAACCTGGAAAATAATGACGGAAAAAGAAAAAATTGGTGAGTTTAATGCACAAAAAGCAACTCTTGATTTTGCCGGAAGAAAATGGAACGCATGGTTCGTGCCGGATATTCCGATTCAGGATGGTCCGTATAAATTTCATGGGCTGCCGGGTATGATTGTTAAAATTGAAGACCAGACCAATTCTCATTCTTTTACACTAAAGGAGATCAAAAAACTTAGTGAAGATTGGGCTTCGGAAAGTGAAAAAAAATCATTCAGCAATATTATTCCGGTTAATACAGCTCAATATAAAAAACAGTTTGTAGAAAACAGGAATGATCCAACAAAAGGATTGCGTCAAATGTTTGCTTCCGGCAGAAAACTCATGATGGTGGATGAGAGCGGAAAGCCGCTGGAGCAGCAAACGATATTGAGGATGCGAGAGAAAGAAGGAAAAGAACAGAACGCAAAAAACAATAATCTTTTAGAGCTTGATCTGCTGAAATAATCATTACGGCGCGGAAACTTCGTTTCCGCGCCGTAATGATTATACATAGCCGTTAAATCTTAAGACAGTTTCTGAGAATCTGCAATAAATTGAGCCAATCCGCTGTCTGTTAAAGGGTGTTTCAGCAAACTCAAGATCGGAGGAAGTGGTGAAGTAATCACATCAGCACCGATTTTAGCACAGTCGATAATGTGCATAGAGTGACGGATAGAAGCTGCTAAAATTTCAGTTTCATACATATAATTATCAAAAATCAGTCTGATTTCCTGGATTAGATTTAATCCGTCAGTTGAAATATCGTCTAATCTTCCTAGGAAAGGCGAAACGTAAGTTGCCCCGGCTTTTGCAGCCAAAAGAGCTTGTCCCGGAGAGAAAATCAATGTACAGTTTGTTTTGATTCCTTTGTCGGAAAAGTATTTTAACGCTTTAACACCATCCTTGATCATCGGAATTTTTACCACAATATTTGGGTGGATTGCTGCCAATTCTTCCCCTTCTTTAATCATTTCTTCGTAAGTTGTAGAAAGAACTTCTGCAGAAATATCTCCGTCTACGATTTCGCAAATTGCTTTGTAGTGATTCTTGATCGCTTCAGCGCCCTGAATTCCTTCTTTTGCCATTAATGAAGGGTTTGTTGTTACCCCATCAAGGATTCCAAGATCTTTCGCTTCTTTTATTTGCTCTAAATTAGCAGTGTCAATAAAAAATTTCATTTGTTTTCTGATTTATTACACAAATATAATCATTCCATTTCGAGTAGAAAATTAATTTGGAGTGAGATTGTGTGTTAATAGTTTCGCTTTATATTCTTGATTAAATGTTTAAGTTTTGATATTGATTTGTTTTTTCAGGTTTTAAATTTTACTTTTTGTCATTAAACTTTAAACCATAAACTTATAACCTAAAACTTCAAACCTTACAACGAAATAATTATATTTGTTTATCATGAAAAACCAATTCACAGCTCAACTCCAGATCATCGGGATCAATCCTTTTGTTTTCATACCTGAAGAAATTTTAAATGACATTTTTGAAGAGTCGGGAAGAAATAAAAGTCCGATTCCGGTAAAAGGTACGGTAAATGGGAAAGAATTCAGGCAGAATTTAATGAAATATTTAGGAGAATGGAGATTATACATTAATCTGACCATGCTTAAAAACTCACCCAAAAGAATTGGAGAAACGATCGAAATTTTTATTGAATTTGACGATTCCGACAGAACAATTCCTTTTCATCCGCAATTGGAAAAAGCAATTAAAGAAAGTGCGCTGGCGGCAAAGAATTTTGAAAATTTAATTCCGTCAAGAAGATTAGAGCTCATTCGCTACATCAACAATCTGAAAACCGAAGCCAGCATCAGTAAAAACATTGAAAAAATTATCAAATACTTACACGGAGAAACAGATTTTTTCGGAAAGAAAATAAATTAAATCTGAGATTTAAATTAAAGATATGTTATTTAACCGTAAAAGTGACAAAAGTTCTTTTTTAAAGCTTATACTTAATTTTTTGCAGAAGTGAATAAATAAAAATCAAATATTTTTAAAGGCTTATGTGTACTTTTTTTAAGTTTAATTATAGACTTTAAATATTTTATCTAATCTTTTGTGCCTTTTATGGTTAAATAAAAAGTCTAAGCGCATTCTGAAAAACAAAAAAGATCCGGAAATAATTCCGGATCTTCTTACAACTATGAATTTAAAGCTTGACTCAGCTTTATCGCGTCTTGGTTGGTCGGATCATACTGAATAGATTTTGCAATATGTTCCTTGGCTTTGTTTTTATCGGTCGTCTGCTCAGAGAAGGCAACATAAAAATATGCATAGGCTAAATTTTTCTTGTTGGCTTCAATTTCTTCAGGTTTTACAGTCGCAATATATTTTTCGTAAGCCAGTTTTGCATTAGCATCATCTTTTGCAGATTGATATGCATAAGCCTGGCTGTAATATGAAGGAGCCCAATCTGGTAACAGTGCAGAGATTTTCTTCCATGTTTCAATAGCATTTGTCCAGTCTGATGCATCCTGATAAGCTCCTGCCAATTTTGCTAAGGCATCTGTATCTTGTGGGTTGGCTTCGATTTGTTTTTTAAGACCATCAATCGTAGGGTTGCTTGTTTGGCTTGTTGCGGCCGCAGAATCTGTTTGGGTTGTCTGTGCATTTACGAAAGTTACACTTCCTGCTAATATCATCCCTACAAACAGGGTTTTGATGTTCATTCTAATCATTTTCATAATCTTATATTTTCAAATTGTATACTTTAAAATTCAATAATAATTCCACAAAAACCCGATTTTTAGAACCTTTAGGTTTTTTTAGAAAATATTAACGGGATTAACTATTTTTTTATCTAAATTTTTGATTCGTTACGGTTTGAGTTATCTTTGTCATTCAACTATTTTAATCAATACGATTTTATATGAACATCATATTAGCCTCAACTTCCACACTTTTTGGTGGAGAATATCTGGAATATTTAAAAGAAGAATTAATTCAGCTTTATGAAGGAATTGATGAAATTATTTTCATCCCTTTTGCACGACCAAGCGGAATTTCTCATCATGATTATACGGCAAAAGCCCGTTCCTTCTTCGAAACAATTCATATTAAAGTAAAAGGACTTCACGAATTTGAAAATAAAATGGAAGCTATCAACAATGCAAAAGGCTTTTTTACCGGAGGCGGAAATACTTTTTTATTGGTAAAAACGTTGCATGAAGAAGGATTAATGTCTGTTTTAAAGGAAAATATTGAAAAAGGAAAACCTTATTTAGGCTGCAGTGCAGGAAGCAATATCGGTGGACAGAACATGAAAACCACGAACGACATGCCGATCGTTTATCCGCCAAGCTTTGAGTGTATGGGATTGGTTCCTTTTAATTTGAATCCTCATTATCTTGATCCAAATCCGGATTTGAAGCATAATGGCGAAACCAGAGAAACCAGAATCAAAGAATTTTTAACGCAAAATGACCTGAAAGTGGTAGGATTGCGTGAAGGAAACTGGATCAGAAAAATCGGTGATAAAATTACCGTTGAAGGAAGAGAGCTGACAAGAATTTTTGAAAAAGATAAAGAACCTTACGAGATCGAAACGGGTTCCCAATTATAATGGATTTATCAAGAGAAGAAATGGATCGGTTTATTGAAAATAATTTGCTTAATTTTTCAATAAACGGTTCAGGATGGCATAATCTGATCAGGAATATGCTTGAAGAGTTTTGTCTTGCTGGTTGGAATTTAAACGAGAAAGTAAGCGGAAAAGAAAAATTTGGAGGACTGCGATGCTATTCGACTTCAACGGATGAAGAATTAAATATTGAAATCCGGAAAATTGTAGATAAATATTCCGCATTATCTGGGAAAACCTGCGAGATCTGTGGAGAAGAAGCAAAAGGAAGATATGTAGATGGTTGGGAGGCCACATTGTGTTTTAAACATTACTCTGAGTCGATTTATTTTATTGAAATTAGGAATAATGATATTGAAATTAATGATAAAATTATCGGTAATCTTAATGATATTAATAAAGCTGAAACGGATAATTCTTTCAGAGGAATAAGGATCTATTTTTCAGGTCAGGAAAAATATTATGGTTTTCATTGCAGACAACCCAATTATTATCTGTTGCTGAGATCGATCGCATTACATTTATTTTCGGAAGAAGACCAAAAATATATAAAGTCTCTGTTTGAAAATCTGAATGATTGTGAGGTTTGCGGACATAAATCGTTGAGTGAAAGTCATTGTTTAAGATGTTTTAATGATCCCTGGAAGAATTCTTTTTTAGAAGATTACGAAAGCAAATCCCAATATATAAAACATTGCCAGATGGATCTTTTTATTGATGAAGATGATAATGAAAAGGTATTTCAACATGACAGATCATTTGAGAAACTTCCGGATCATAAAATTCTTTTCAATGATAATGAACTGCGGGAATACGAAAAGGATATGTACGACTAAAAAATGCAGTATTTTTAAATTATATTTGAATAAATAATTCTTAATGAAAAATTCCCTAGCTATATTTTTACTTTCCACACAGGTTATTTTTGCCCAAAATATCACCCAGAAGCTGGATGCTGCTACCAAAGGCTTAATGGATTCTTCGGGTGCAATTTCCTCGAATTTATCATTCTATGTTACGGACGAAAGCGGAAGCTTAATTTACGAATATCAGGGAAATAAAGGGCTGTCTACGGCTTCAACCCAGAAAATATTCACTGCGGCGGCGGCTTTGGAAACTTTAGGGAAAAATTATACTTTTAAAACCACTTCAGGCTATTCAGGAAATATTTCAGGTGGAAATCTGAACGGAAATCTCTTCATCAGCTCAACAGGTGACCCGACTTTAGGAAGTTGGAGATATGATGGTTATAAACCTGAAAATTTTAAACAAAAACTAATCGAAGCGATCAAGAAATCCGGAATTAAAAAAATTTCAGGTGATCTGATTGTTGATGATTCGTATTTCGATCATCAGACAATTCCCGGAGGCTGGCCTTGGGACGATCTGGGAAACTATTATGGAGCAGGAGTCTGGGGAATCAACTGGCGCGAAAATCAGTTCGATATTAATATCAACGGGACAGAATTTAAGAGTTTTTCTTATCCCTTGGAAGGGGTTAACTGGCTGAATGATTTAAAAGCCGGTGGAAGTTCCGATCAAAGTTTAATTTTCACGGCACCGCATTCTAATGTTGCTTTAATCAACGGAACACTGCCCTCAAAACTCGTTACGGTTTCTGGTTCCACACCAAATCCGCCTTTGCAATTGGGTGTTGAAGTTAAGCAGTGGCTGAAAGAATCAGGTATTGAATTATCCGGAAAAGTCATCACCAATTCACAGCTTGAAATTGAAGGTAAAAAAGCTCTGGAAGTTCCGAAAAATAATATTATTCTCACTTATGAATCGCCGACTTTAGATAAAATTGTGTATTGGTTTTTAAGGAAAAGCATCAATCTTTATGGAGAAACTTTAATTAAAACCTTAGGAAAAGAGAAAAAAGGAAACCCAAGCTTTAAAAGTGGAGTTGCGTTTCTGAAAGACTTCTGGAAATCCAAGGGAATCAATCCCAATATGATTAATTTTGCCGACGGAAGTGGGCTTTCACCACAAAACTATGTGGCTGCTAAAGCGGAAGTTCAGGCTTTGCTGTACGCGAAAAAGCAACCTTGGTTTGATTCTTATTACGACGGTTTTCCAACGCAGGATAACGGCATGAAAATGAAAAGCGGTACCATGAGAGATACGAAATCTTTTGCAGGTTTCCACACCTCGAAAGACGGGAAAAAATATGTATTTTCAATCATTATTAATAATTATCAGGGGAGTGGAAGCGCAGAGTTACAGAAAATCCTGAATGTTTTAAAATAAATATCTTTGAAAAAATCAATATTTGCAAGATTTAATAACTGGATCATATTCGTCCTGATGACCATCGTTGTTCTAACGGTAGTCATTGCTTCTACGATTTTAATTACGTTTCTCCGTAGGGAAGAAATCAAAAGGGTGGATATCTTGGTGAGTGCGTTAAAGTTTCAGCAGGAAGTGGAAAATCCTAATTTGGAAATTCAGGCTTTGCTTCTTCAGATTTACAGCTCCAATACAAGTATTCCGCTTATTATTTTGGATAAGGACGACCAAATTATAGAACACAAAAACATCCCTAAAGATGTAGAAAATGATTCTGAAAAGATAATTGCCCTGGCCAGAAAAATGGCAAAAAGCTATACTCCGATTGAGATTGAACTTGTAAAAGGAAACAAACAGATTGTATTTTATGACAATTCTCCTTTGCTTAACAATCTTCAATATTCACCGTATATTTTAGGGCTTTTTATTCTCTCGTATTTTGGATTTTCTTTCTGGTTTTTCAGAACTATTAAAAAAACGGATGAAGGGTATCTTTGGGCGGGACTGGCAAAGGAAACAGCCCATCAGATCGGAACGCCTCTGTCATCCATGATCGGCTGGATGGAAATTATGAAGCTGGATACTCCCGATTCTGAAGGGGTGCAGGAAATTGAAAAAGACATCGAAAGACTGAGAACAATCTCCGAAAGATTCTCAAAAATAGGTTCTGTCCCTGAACTGAACGATACTGATTTTAATGCTACGATTAAGGAAAATTATGATTATTTAAAAACCAGGATTTCCCGTAAAATAAATTTCGGGCTGCATCTTCCCAATTATACGATTTTGGTTCCCCATAACAGAATTCTGATGAGCTGGGTAATTGAAAATTTGGTGAAAAATGCGGTTGATGCGATGAAAGGTGAAGGTTCTATTTCCATGTCTGTTATCGAGCGGAATAAAAATATTGTGGTGGAAGTACAGGACAACGGAAGCGGAATGACTAAACAACAGGCGAGAAATGCTTTTAAACCCGGTTATTCAACGAAAAAAAGAGGCTGGGGGTTAGGTCTGTCTTTGGCAAAAAGAGTGGTTCAGGAATATCACAACGGAGATATTAAAATCGCACAAACCGAGGTCGGAAAAGGAACAACTTTTAGAATTACCATTAGAAAAGGATAAAATTATAATAAAAAAGCGGAGAATTTCTCCGCTTTTCTGTTTCTATTCTTACTGAGTTATTTTTTTCCGGTCAGCCACTGATTCTGCAGTTTTTGTTCTGCCGGAGTCGGATTAGATTTAAACTGAAGGGTTTCAACCGTCATTTTATCTAAAATAGCTTTTCCTTTAAGGTCGATTTTTTCGGTTTTATCACCGTTCTTTCTTAAAACGGTTAACGTTACGTTCTGACCTTCCTTAATGGTTTTAGCATATTCTACAAAAGCCTGGATGTTTTGAATACTGATGGTTTTTCCGTCTAAAGCTACCACTTTGTCGGTAATTTTAAACCCTATGCTTTTTGAGAATGGGGACAACGCAGAACTTTCATCAAAGATAAATGCATTGTCTTTATCATCATAACCTGTCTGCTGAGGATCTTTTACAAACCAGAAAATAGGCGGAGTTTCCTGCTTGTTGGCTTCTACACCTACCATGCTCAGGTATTGCGTATAAGGTGTCGGCTGGTCTCCTGCAATATATTTATTGTAAAAATCTCTTACCTGCGGATATCCCGTAACTGCTACCAATTCATCAATTAATTTATCGTCTTTGAAAGGCTTATTCTCACCAAATCTCTGCGACAGTTTTCTGATCATGTCACGGTAGCCCATTTCGCCGTTCGATAGTTTTCTCAGTTCAATATCAAGACACATAGCCAGAAGCGCGCCTTTTTCGTAAACGTTTCTGTATTGATCCTTGTATTCGTCTTTCAGGACATTTTTACTCATTACCGTGAAAGGCATGGTGTCATTATAGTTCTTAGAATTGGCGATTTTTTCGCTCATTCTCTGCAGGAATTCGTCTTTAGTAATCAATCCTTCCTGAATCTGGAATAAATTGGCAAAATATTCTGTTCCTCCCTCATACATCCAAAGATGCTGAGACATTTTAGGATCTGCATAATCAAAATAATGAATCTCCTCAGAATGTGTTTTCAAAGGATTTACCGTATGGAAAAACTCGTGAGAAACAACGTCGGTAATGGTTTTGTCGATCGCATCTTTCGGCATCATTTCAGGTAACACAACACTGGTGGATTCATGGTGCTCCAATGCTCCGAAACCTTTGATCTGAGGTTCTCCCATGCCGGAAAGATACAGCATGATTGCATATTTTTTGTTGGTATTCATATCGCCCAAAAATTTCTTCTGGGCAACAACCATTTTCTCTAAATTTTCTTTAAAATCTGCCGCTTTATATTTTCCTGTCGGCGAGTATACTCCCAAAACAAGGTCCATTCCTCCTGCATTAAAGGTAATATAATCCGGTTTTGTATACATTAACGGCGAATCCGTTACTTTAGCATAGTTGGCTAAAGTATAAGTGTCCGTAGATTCAGATTTATCCTGATCCACCAATGCTGTTGTTCCGTAGAAATCCGTCGGTTTCTGAATAATCAGCTGATAAGGAACATCCTGCATATTGTCGATATATCCTACAAATCCGTGGGTATTGATTAAGTATACTTTTCCGGTTTCAATATCTGTTCCTGAAGGTGAAAATACCGCTTTGTGCTTGGAGTCGTCCATTTCTTCATCAAAACTGTCATTCACCAGATAAGTGATTTTCGTTAAGTTCTGGGCATTTTTTAAAGAATAGGTATTGTCATTTACTTTCGTGAAAGTAATTTCTTTTCCTTTATTATCTAAAAATTTAATTCCTTCTACAAATCTTCCGTAATCGTCCACAGAATAGGTTCCTGGAACCGTTTTAGGAAAATGAAACTTCACATCTCCGGATTTCATTTTCGGGAATTCCATGGTTACGGCAACTTTATCATCTTTTACATTCACAAGATCGATGGTTGTTTTTATAGACTGGGCATTAACCAAAAATGCAGTTAAAACTCCTACACTTAGTGCTATTTTTTTCATTGGGTATAATTTATAATTAAGTAGTTGCTGAAAAAGTAAATTTGTTACGGTTATTGTATTAAATTTTTGTTAAAATTATTGAAGGCTGAGAATGTATGTATTGAATAAACCTATTTACAAATAAAAAAGCAAAACCACTTTTGCGATTTTGCTTTTTCTATTACTGAACTTTTTGATAGTCTATATAATAATTGTTGTTAAATTCTACCGGGCTTCCTTTCTTCAGTTTTATTGTTTGCCACTGATCGGTCGGGCTGATGGTCACTCCGTCTACAATGATTGGAAGCTTTAAATTCTTAACTGTATTGGTGTAGCGGAATTTCAGCTCTTCTCCTTTTTGAGAGTACTCTAAAACCGGAACTTTCGTGGTTCTCAGATATTGGTTGAAAACACTTGAAAAATCAATTCCCGATTTCTTGGATATATAATTTTCAATTTGCTGGGTGGTAACGGTCTGATGATAAAAATCTTTATTAATACCTCTTAAAATTTCCCTGAATTTTTCATCATTATTAATCACCTGGCGGATGGTGTGGAGCATGCTAGCTCCCTTTGGATACATATCGCCGCTCCCTTCGTTTCTTACGCCGTATTTTCCGATGATGGGAACATCGTTCTGAATACCTTCTCGGATTCCCTGTGCGTATATGTCTGCCGATTTTTTATCCATATATTTTTCGGTGAACAAGACTTCAGAATACATCGTAAAGCCTTCATGAACCCACATATCTGCCTGATCTTTCGCCGTGATATTATTGGCAAACCATTCATGTCCGCTTTCATGAACAATGATATAATCCCAGTTCAATCCAACTCCGGTTCCTGAATAATCCCGACCCATATATCCATTCTGATATCCATTTCCGTAGGCTACATTGCTTTGATGTTCCATTCCCAGATAAGGAGAATCCACTAGTTTGTAAGAATCTTCGTAGAAAGGATAGGGACCAAACCAATATTCAAAGGCGGAAAGCATCGGCTTTACCTGCTGGAACTGTTTCTTTGCTTTGTCTAAATTATAATCGATCACCCAATAATCAAGATCCAGTTTTCCTTTTTCTCCGTTAAAAGTATCTTTAAAATTGACATATTTTCCGATGTTAGGGATGATAGAGTACGCATTGATAGGGTTTTTAACTTCCCAGGTATACGCCATTTTATCTCCCATAGCTTTTTTGTCGATCAGTTTGCCGTTTCCTACACCTACCAGATCTTTTGGCGTAATAATTTTCATCACGATTCCGTTGTCGGGCTCGTCGCTCCAGATATCTTTGGTCGGCAGCCAAATTGATGCTCCGATGCCTTCGTCGGCAACACTCATCCACGGATTTCCTTTTTCATCTTTGGTGAAAACCCATCCTCCGTCCCAAGGTGCACGTTTAGCAATCGTAGGATTTCCTGAATAAGCTATATCAATTGTGTATTTTTCGCCTTTTTTGAAGCTTTTGTTGGTAGTAATCCAGATAAAATCACCTTCTTGCTTATAATTGACAATCGGGAAACTTCCTTCCACTTTATCAGCTTTCATGGGTTGTTGAAGATCGATCTGGAAAGTAGGATTCGTCACATCTTTTGTAATCTCAAAACTGATTTTATTGTTTCCTTTAATGCTTTTCTGAGCAAAATCGGGTTCTACAGAAAGATCATATTTTTTTACGTCCCAGAAATTTCGGAACTGAGTATCAGAACCTTTTAAAGTATCCTGCTTGGTAAAAACTTTATCTTTTTCGAAAAACTGTCCGAAAGCCAGTCCTGATGCCAATAAAAGCGAATATGAAATCTTTTTCATCTGAATTAAAATTTATTAATCAAAAATAAGAATTAATCGGTTGTTATTATGTTTAAAAAAACAATGATTAGAATCTTCGTGATTAGACGAAGGAAATAAAATTTTGTTACATTTCGTGAAATATTTAATGTTGACGAATATTGTTGTTAATGACAAAAGCCTAGCCCTGATTGCAGTGAAAATCCTTTTTTGAAAAAAAAGATTGCAACGGAAAGCAGGGAATAGCTTCTTAAAAAAATCCCGCAGAAAAATTCTACGGGAATATATTGAACTAATTTGTAAGCAATTTATTTCTGGACTACGGGAAGGTTTCCTGCTGCATTCTGAACTTTTTTATACGTATAAGAACACATGATAATACTGATTTCGTACAGCAAGACCAGTGGAAGAGCTGCCATCATCATACTTAAAACATCGGCAGGCGTAATGATGGCTGCAACCACCATGATTAAAACAATTGCGTGGCGACGGTATGTTCTCATAAATATCGGTGTCAGAATTCCGATAGATGTAAGGAAATATATAAGTACAGGAAACAGGAAAATAACGCCCATTCCCAAAACAACCTGCAAAAAGATGGTAGTGTAATCACTTAAATCGTAAAGCGGAACGATAATATCCGAAATCTTAAAGATCACTCCAAAATTTACGGCGAAAGGCAGAATAAGATAATATCCGCACAAAACGCCTGTCATAAATAAAATCCATACCGAATTGATGATGAAGATGGAATTTTTTCTTTCCTTCGGATGCAGTGCAGGACTTATAAATCTCCAAAGTTCCCAGACGATATAGGGAAAAGCTGCCACAATCCCACCAAAAATGGAAACCGCCATCATCACATTGAACTGCTGATAAAGCTTGCTCGCGCGAACCGGAAAATCCTTCGGAAGATGAATGCTTTCTTCACCCAAAATCATTTTGGAAAAGTGATTGACGATTTCAAAAGTCGTAAAATCGTTTCTGGTAGGACCAAAAAAGATATGATCCATAATCCAGTTGATATTAAAACCGATGACCACTGCAGCAACGATAATTGCAATAATCGAGCGGATGAGGTGACCTCTTAATTCTCCAATATGCCCCCAAAAGGACATGTCTTTACCTTCACTCACGGAATAATATTTTTAAGGTTTCAAATTTATGAAAAAAGTTTCAGTAAAGCGGGAAGTTTCGGTGTTTAAAGTTTGGCATTGAAGTTTAATTGATCCCTTCATCCAACAACTTATGCAGATCAATAATCCCGAAATATTTTCCATTTTCTGTTACTACAAGTTGTCCGATATTATTTCCCTTTAAAATTTTCATCGCTTCTTTAGCCAAAGCGGTTCTTTCTATTGTTTTTGGGTTTGCAGACATAATGTCCTTCGCCAGAACTTTAGAAATATCATCCCCTTTTAACAGCATTCTTCTTAGATCTCCATCGGTAATGACTCCAATAATTTCGGCTTCATTGGTTACCACTGTGATTCCGTGTCTTGAGCTGCTGATTGAGATAATGACGTCTTTGACTGTATCATTCTCCGTAACCTGAGGTTTTTGTGAAGAAAGGAAATCATCGACTTTTGAAATGAGATTTTTCCCCAAACTTCCTCCCGGGTGGAATTTGGCAAAATCATTGGCTTTAAAATCATTTATCTCCATTAAAGAAATTGCCAGAGCATCTCCCAAAGCCATCTGTAGAGTTGTGGAACTTGTCGGAGCCAGTTTATTCGGGCAGGCTTCCATATCAACATGCGTATCCAGGATAATTTCTGAATATTCGGCAAGCTTGCTGGATTTATTTCCCGTCATTCCGATCAATGCAGAAGAATAATCTTTTAAATAAGGCAGAAGGTTTACAATCTCAGGAGAATTCCCTGAAAGTGAAATGCATAAAACAACATCCTGCTTCTGAATAACCCCAAGATCCCCATGAATAGCTTCTGAAGCATGAAGAAACTGTGAAGGTGTTCCTGTGGAATTAAGAGTGGCTACAATTTTATTTCCGACATGGGCAGATTTTCCGATTCCTACGACAATTAATTTTCCTTTTGCAGAATGAATGATCTCTACTGCTTTTACAAAAGAATCATCAATTCTTTCTTTTAATTTTTGAAGTTCTGAAATTTCTATTTCCAACGTGCTTTTTGCTATTGAAATAATATCGGATTTTTCCATTTTTACTTTATAAAGAATATAAATAATACCTAAAAAAACGTTATATTTTAAAACGGTATTTTAATATAAATTTAATTTTTATAAATTCGTTCGCTTTTATTTTAAGCAGAAATTTATTAACTTTGGATTAGATGCAAATTTAGCAATAGAAAATTAGATGAGCGCAAAAAAAGCCAATTTATCAGGCGAATTGAAAAAATATTTCGGGTTTTCTACTTTTAAAGGTCAGCAAGAACAGATTATAGAAAACCTGTTGAATGGGAAGGATATTTTTGTCCTGATGCCGACCGGAGGTGGTAAATCCTTATGCTATCAGCTTCCGGCGCTTATTTCGGAAGGTACGGCAATTGTAGTTTCGCCCTTAATAGCGTTAATGAAAAATCAGGTGGATGCTGTCAATGGGCTTTCATCTGAAGACGGAGTAGCACATGTTTTAAATTCATCATTAAATAAAACGCAGACCAAACAGGTTTTCGATGATATTAAAAGTGGGAAGACAAAACTACTGTATGTCGCCCCGGAATCCTTAATTAAAGAGGATTATTTAGACTTTTTAAAAGAAGTGAAGATTTCATTCTTTGCTATTGATGAAGCGCACTGTATTTCAGAATGGGGACACGATTTCCGCCCGGAATACAGGAATTTAAAGTCAATTATCGATAAAATTGCAGACGTTTCGGTAATTGCATTAACGGCAACCGCCACTCCTAAAGTTCAGGATGATATCCAAAAAACATTAGGAATGACCAATGCTTTGGTTTTTAAAGAAAGCTTTAACAGACCAAATCTTTACTATGAAGTACAGCCAAAGGTAAATATTGATAAAGAAATCGTAAAATTTATCAATCAGCATAAAGGAAAATCCGGAATTGTTTACTGTTTAAGCCGAAGAAAAGTTGAGGAATTTGCACAGCTTTTACAGGTAAACGGAATCAATGCTTTGCCTTATCATGCAGGTCTCGACCAAAAAGTAAGAGTGGCGAATCAAGATAAGTTTTTGATGGAAGAAGTTGATGTCATTGTAGCAACGATCGCATTTGGGATGGGAATTGATAAGCCAGATGTACGTTTTGTGATTCACTATGATTTTCCTAAATCTCTGGAGAGCTATTATCAGGAAACCGGCCGTGCAGGACGTGATGGAGGAGAAGGACATTGTTTAGCCTTCTATGATCCGAAAGATATTGAAAAATTAGAGAAATTCTTGGCGCAAAAGCCTGTTTCTGAGAGAGAAATCGGGTTGCAGTTACTGAATGAAGTCGTTGGGTATGCCGAAACCTCAATGAGCCGAAGACAATATATCCTTTATTATTTTGGGGAAAACTTTGACCCAGTGAACGGTGAAGGTGCAAAAATGTGTGATAATTCATCAAATCCTCCGAAATTAAAAGATGCAACGGATGATCTGAAAAAAGTTTTACAGCTTATCAATGATACCGGAGAAAAGTTTAAGTCCAAAGATCTTATTTCTGTAATTGTAGGAAAAGAAACTGCTGTTACAAAATCTTATAAACTGGAGCAGGCTTCCTATTTTGGTTTCGGAAAAGATGAAAAAGAGAACCATTGGAAAACAATTTTAAGGCAGGCTACTGTTCAGAATTATCTGCAAAAAGATATTGAAACGTATGGAGTTCTAAAAATCGCTGAAAAAGGAAAATTGGTGCTCAACGGAGAGTTAGAGCACTCTTTCATCATTGCGGAAGACAGGGAATTTGATTTAACTCAGGCGAAAGCCGAAAGTGACCAGATTCAGCAGCAGTCTGGAGGCGGATTAGACCAGAATTTATTTACTTTATTAAAAGACTTAAGAAAAAAAGTTGCCAAAAAGCACGGAATTCCACCGTATACGGTTTTCATGGATCCCAGTTTGGAGGATATGACGGTTCAGTATCCGATTACCGTTGAAGAAATTGCAAAAATCTACGGTGTCGGAGAAGGAAAAGCCAAAAAATACGGGAAAGAATTCGCAGACTTTATCAGCAAATATGTAGAAGACAACAATATCGAACGCACTCAGGACATGGTCCTGAAACAGGTTGCCAATAAATCCAGTCATAAGGTTTTCATTATTCAGAGTACAGATAAGAAGATTGATCTTGAAGATATTGCAAGAGCTAAAAACCTTTCCATGGATGAATTATTAAAGGAAATGGAACGTATTGTTTATCAGGGTACTAAATTGAATATAGATTATTATATTGAAGATAATTTTGATGAAGATATTGTAGACGGATTTATGGAGTTCATGACAGAATCTGAAAGCGACAGCATGAAGGTTTTGTTGGATGAATTTGGGGATGAATTGTCTGATGAAGAAGTAAGAATGTTAAGAATAAAATTCATCAGTGACGTTGCCAACTAAAATAATTTTAAACAATAACGAAATTATAATGAAAGAAATTCTTCCGAGGAAGAGTTTCTTTTTTAATATGACGGAAAAAATTAGAATCGTTTTTTCATGTTTCTATCTGGCTGTTTCTGTTCTTTTTTTAACAAATATTAGAAATTCGGAATTTGTCTTATTTTCACTCATCGCAATTTTTCTATTTTGCAGTGCTTTATATATTACTTTCTTTAGATGGATTGTTCGATATTTTCGTCTGAGAAATTATTATTATGTAATTACCAGTCAGAGGATTATTATTGCAACAAAAGAAAGTGGTAAAATTATAAAGTATAAAAAAATAGAAGAAATTAATCAGATAAATGATGAAATGAATACTAAATTTTTCGGAAATATTATTTTTGGAGAACCGGAGAATATTTTTGGGAAAAATAATGAACCATTCTCTTTTTTTGGAAAAAGAGGAATGAATTTCAGTGAAGATAAATATGCTTTCACAAGCGTTGACAATATTAATGAAATTATTCCTGTTTTTGAAAAGCTTGGATTGAAGGTTTCCAAAACTTTTTACTAATTTTACAGTGATGAAAAAGATTTCTGTCATATTTATTCTGCCGGATTTGGAAACCGGAGGCGCAGAAAGGATTGTTACCACCATTGCGAATCATCTTTCCCGAGATCGATTTGAGCCTAAGATTTTGCTTTTGCGTAAAACAGGCGGCTACCTCAAGTTTTTGAAAGATGATGTTGAGATTATTGATATTGACACCGAAAGAATCAGACATTCCTTAAAGCCAATCCTGAGAGAAATTTACAGACGGAAGCCGGATATTGTGTTTTCAGGTTTCGGAGAAGTGAATGCCTATTTATCTGCATTTGTAAAGCTTTTTCCAAAAACAAAATTCATTGCGAGAGAAACGAATGTTGTTACGCGGCATGTTACCCGAAAAGAAATAAAATTCTTCTATAATTTTTATAATAATTATGATAAAATCATTGCGCAAAGCGATGATATGCTGAAAGATCTGACGAAAAATTTCAGAATTAAATCCAGCAAAATAATTAAAATAAATAATCCTGTTGATTTTGATTTTATTGATGAAAAATTGGCTGTTTCCTGCAAACCGGAATGTTATAAATACAATTACAAAAATGTTGTAGCGATAGGTAATTTATCTGCCAGAAAGGGTTTTGATAATTTGCTGAAAGTTTTTTCAAGACTTAAAAATGAAAATATTTTACTCCATATATTAGGAGACGGCAAGGATCGGGAAATTTTACATCAAATGAAAGATTTCTTAGATTTAAAAAATGTAATTTTCCACGGAAAACAAGAAAATCCGTACCAGTTTCTGAAGTATGCGGATCTGTTTATCCTTTCTTCAAGATACGAAGGATTTCCGAATGTATTGCTGGAAGCAGGAGCTTGCGGAACCTATTCTTTAGCTAATAATTGCCCGGGGGGAATCAATGAAATTATACAGAATAGCACGAACGGAGAAATTTCTGATATTGAAAATTATGAAGATTTTTCTCAAAAAATTATGAGGATCCTTCATGGAAGTTATGACAAAGATTCCATAAAAAATTCTATTAAATCAAGGTTTTCAAAAAATATTATCTTGGATAAATATGAGCGGGTTTTATTGGATCTTGTGAAATAAGAATAATCTCATTTGTCTTATAAAAGCATATTTTCTTACTTTTGATCCCTTTAAAATCAATATCAATTCAATGAATAAAATCCAGAAATTAGGATGTGCTTGCGAAAAACCTACGTCAAACTATACTGAATACAGAAGTTCTGAATTAGGGATAGATCATACAAACGGAAGAGAGGCGGAAGTAAGTATTCAGCAGTGTAAATTGTGCCAGAGAATATGGATTCGTTATTTTGTTGAGTTTGAAAGCTTTTCTAAATCTGGAAGATGGTACAAAGGAATCGTTTCTAAAAAAGACCGCCCTAATATAATTCCTGAAAATGCAGTAGAATTTCTTGAAAGCCTTGAATGGTATGTGTTTGGAGGCTCATATTTTGAAAGCACGGGAGAATTTGGGCAGGGAAAATTGAATGTGGATCTTTAAAATTTTCTTTGTTAAAGTAAGATGAATAAGTTTGATGAATTAAAGCGTAATAGATTTATTAAAAAACTGCGTTCCAACGCAATTGCGATTACTACAAATCAAATTCAGATTCATTCAGGATATTTTAAAATGAATTATCTGATTGGAAGAATAAATGATATTAAGTCTTTAGATAATATAGATTTAGATATATTTAAAAAATATTACAACGAAATTCAATTTCATCCTATCGGTGAAGAAAGAAAACTTTACAATAAGGAATATCTCAAAAAGCTCGATTCAAAATTAGAATTGATAGACAAAAAATATAAAGCTTTGCTTAATGAAAAATGTAAAGAAATTATTGAGAAATTTAAAGATATTAAAGACTTTTGTTGAAAATATTTTAAAGCTTAATTTCTATCTTCAAAATTTGACAGATCTCACTTTCTCACGTGGTAATTAATCGTTAAATTTGTAAGAATTAAGAAAGTTAATAATAAACAAATTCATAAAATAACATGAGTCAATTCGATGTTACCGTAATCGGTTCTGGTCCTGGTGGTTATGTTGCTGCAATTCGTGCCGCACAATTAGGTTTCACAACAGCAATTATTGAAAAATATCCAACTTTGGGAGGAACTTGTCTTAACGTGGGATGTATTCCGTCAAAAGCACTTCTAGACAGCTCTGAGCATTTTGAGAACGCAAAACACAATTTTGCAGGTCACGGAATCATTATCAACGAACCTCAAGCTGATATCGCAAGAATGATTGAGCGTAAAAATGAGGTAGTAAAACAAAATACAGACGGAATCAATTACCTGATGAACAAAAACAAAATTACTGTTTTTGAAGGCGTTGGAAGCTTCGAGTCTGCCACTCAGATCAAAGTAACGAAAAACGACGGTTCTACTGAAACGATCGATTCTAAATATACAATCATTGCAACGGGTTCTAAACCATCTTCTTTACCTTTCATTACTTTAGATAAAGAAAGAGTGATTACTTCTACAGAAGCTTTAAATTTGAAGGAAATTCCTAAGCATTTAGTAGTTATCGGTGGGGGAGTTATCGGTCTTGAGCTTGGTTCTGTTTATTTAAGATTAGGTGCTCAGGTAACTGTGGTTGAGTTCATGGATAAAATTATTCCTACAATGGATGGAGCCTTAAGTAAAGAATTAACTAAAGTTCTTAAAAAACAAGGAATGAAGTTCATGCTTTCTACGGCGGTTTCTGCAGTTGAAAGAAACGGAGATACTGTAAAGATCACAGCTAAAGATAAAAAAGGAGAAGAGGTTGTTGTAGAAGGAGATTACTGTTTAGTTTCTGTAGGTAGAAAACCTTACACAGACGGACTTGGACTTGAAAAAGCAGGTGTTGAGCTAGACGAAAGAGGAAGAGTGAAAACAAACGATCACTTACAGACAAACGTTGCAAACATTTACGCAATCGGAGATGTGATCAAAGGTGCGATGTTGGCTCACAAAGCTGAAGAAGAAGGAGTTTTCGTTGCTGAAACTTTGGCAGGACAAAAACCTCACGTTAACTATAACCTGATTCCAGGTGTTGTGTATACTTGGCCGGAAGTTGCCGGAGTTGGTAAAACTGAAGAGCAATTGAAGGAAGAAGGTGTAGCTTACAAAGTGGGATCTTTCCCGATGAGAGCCTTAGGTAGAAGCCGTGCGAGTGGTGATGTTGATGGTTTGGTTAAAATCATTGCAGACGAAAAAACGGACGAAGTTTTAGGGATGCACATCGTAGGAGCAAGAGCTGCCGATTTGATTGCAGAAGGGGTAATTGCAATGGAATTCCGTGCAAGTGCAGAAGATATCGCAAGAAGTTCACACGCTCACCCAACGTATGCAGAAGCTATTAAAGAAGCGGCTTTGGATGCTACAGCAAAAAGACCGATTCACATGTAATATTTGATTAGAAATTAATCATTTTAATAATAAAAGAGAGACAAAAGTCTCTCTTTTTTGTTTTATCAATATGGTAGCAGTGCTTCATTCAAGGCAATTATAATTAATCTCATAAAAAAGAAGATTATGTTATTTTACTGCATCTTGAGGGTAATCTTCCGGAATAAAGAGTTGCAGACCATATTTTTGATTTAAGTACTTTTTAATATCAGGGCTGGAATTGGTAACCCATTCAATCATATAAATTTTGCTGGTATCGATATCTAATTTCTTATAATACTCATTATGTGATTGTGCTGTGATCTTATGCAGATATTCAAAATCTTCCGGGGTGTGTTCATTATAAACAAAATGTTCAGGCTCATATTTAGCG
Organism: Chryseobacterium arachidis; assembly: GCF_900129245.1. GTDB lineage: Bacteria > Bacteroidota > Bacteroidia > Flavobacteriales > Weeksellaceae > Chryseobacterium > Chryseobacterium arachidis. Next base: position 204,528 of record NZ_FQUT01000004.1, on the reverse strand, counting down.
GCTAAAACTTTGTCGCAGGAGTCTTGAATATCCTGATGGGTTTTGATGTAATAATCTCCAAAAGCTTTATTTTTCGAATCCAGATGATCCAAAAACTGATTAAAAACCTGCAGCGTATCCTGATGAAGATTCATTTTTGAAATTACGGCATCCCGGAATTCATCATTGATTTTGGGTGTTTTTGAGCAGGAAATTATTCCGGATACTATAAAAAGAGTGTAAGTGATTGGTTTTCTTAGAGACATATATATGTTTTTATAAAACTATGATTATTTTTTTTGATAAATGTATTTTTTTGAAATTTATCTTAAAAGTGAATGATCAGAAGTTTACTATGATCTTTTTTGGCATAAAAATGGACATCGAGATTAAAAAATTATTTATGAAAAATATATTGACGGGTGTGTTGTTTCTTGTCTCAGTTTATTCTTTCGGACAGGAAGCAGGAAAAGCAGGTGAGCTTTTAAGAAATGAAGCTTCAAAAACCGAAATAGGAAATATAAGTTCCAATAAAAATTTAGGTTCAAAAAATAGTAATAATTCGGGTTTCAGAAATCCAAATAGTACAGGGTCAAGAATAAAAAATCCAACCTATCAATGGAATCAGAATTATGGATATTCTGAGGTTTTTCTGAGGATTCCTGAACAGGGGTTTTTCAGTGTAGAATTGGGAGATCAGTTTATTTCAAACAATTCCGGAAAATTCCGTTTTTTCGATTTGCCGTCGGGAAGAATTCCGGTTTCTATTTATGATAACGGATATTTATTATACAGAACGACTTTAAATGTCAGAAATAACAGCAGATTGGTACTGGATTTTTTTACGAATGAAGGTCTGTTTTTATTAGATTCCTATCTTGTGAAAAATCTATCGTATGAGTTTGATAATTGGAATGATGTCTGGAATAATCCTTACGGAAATTCAGGCAACAGTGGAAACATAAATTACCCAAATGTGATGGATAATCAGACTTTTCAGCAGTTTTTTACAACGATGAAGAAAGACGCATGGTTTGATGATAAGAAAATAGCATTTATTAATCAACAAGGACGTCACGCAATGTTTACTTCGGAACAGATTGGGATTTTAGTGAAAGATTTAAGCTTTGATAAAAATAAGATTGCATTAGCTAAATCGTTATTTTCCAAATGTGTAGACAAACAGAAATATTTTATTGTTTATGATGCTTTTGATTTTGAAAGCAGTAGAAGAGAACTGATGGATTTTGTTTCAGGATATTAATATGATAAAAAGAGAAGTAGGGTGCTTCTCTTTTTTATTTAATTACCGAATAATTATGATAAAATTCAGAATTTTTGGTTAGAGGGAAATTTAATTGTACTCCAAAAGTAATTCCTTTAAAATATTTTTCATTATGAATAGGAATGGCATATCCTGTATTGATCATTATCGTATTCAGAAATGAAAAACCAAATCTTGGCTCAATGGAATAAGGATTAACAGAGACTCCCAGTAATCCCAAATTCGAAGCATAAAAATTAAATTCAGGGATAAATTTTGCCTTATCATTTATAGAAGTATATAAAACAGAGGCTCCGACAATAAAATTCGAAAAACTTTTGGGTAATCTATATTCCAGCCCTCCCTGTATTACATTTCTTCCAGTGTAGCGATATGCTGCATTAATACTGGTTCTTTTAAAAATCTGTGCTTGCTGATGGATGGATGTGAGAAAAAAAGAAAGAATGATTAATTTCTTCACGTTTATTTTTTTGTTCAAGATAATCATTTGTTTTTTAAGAGTAAAATAGATTTAAATATTTTAATAATGTTTACCTTTGCAGACTAATTTTATCATACATGCAACCCGGAAAAACTCAGACTTTAAAAATTTCAGACAAAAACAATTCAGGATGGATCTTGACAGATGACACTGGTGAAAAAGCTTTTTTACCTAAAATTTTTGTTCAGGATGAAAAAGAAATTGGTGATGAAATGGAAGTTTTCGTTTATCAGGACGATCACAAACTGAAAGCAACAACTGAAATTCCTTTGGCTGAAGTGGGAGAGTTTGCAGTAATGAGCTGTGTACAAAGTCTGCCAAGCGGAGCTTTTATGGATTGGGGAATTATCAAAGATTTGTTTATTCCTTACAAACAGCAAAAAACTAAAATTATTGAAGGTAAAAGATATTTGGTTTACATTTATGTAGATGAAGATCTGGATTTAATTACAGGAACAACAAAATTCAAAAGAAATCCGCAATATCAGGATCTGCCCTTCAAAAAAGGTGATAAAGTAGATCTTATCATGATGAATGAAAGCGAACTGGGCTGGAATGTGGTCATCAATAAAAAATATATCGGATTGATCTACAGTTCTGACGTTTTCAAGAAATTGTATCCTTTATCGGAAGAAAACGGGTATATCAAAGAGATCAGAGAAGACGGTAAAATAGATGTTTCTTTACAGCCTCAGGGATTTGAAAATATTGATGAGTTTAAACAGAAAATTCTGGATAAATTGGAAGAAAACTACGGCTTGCTGCATCTTTCAGACAAATCTTCGCCGGAAGAGATTAAAGACGAAATCCAGATGAGTAAGAAAAACTTTAAAAAAGCGATCGGCGGACTTTACAAGGATAAGATCATCGATATCTTAGAGGACAAAATTCGATTGTTGTAATTGATTTTTTTGAAATAAATTAAAACGGAGCAGAAATTTCTGCTCCGTTTTTTTTTTAGGTCCAAACTTTAAATAAAGAAAAACCTGATGCATATCATACAATTTTGTTTAATTATTTTGTTTAACAATTTTGTCAAAAAAATTGATTGATTTATATTTGCACAAATTTGTTTAACAAAAATGTCAAATCAAGCAAAAAAAGACCAAACTCAAGAGCTAATCAAAGAGACTGCAAAGAATTTATTCTTTGTGAAGGGGAAATTCGATGCTACTACACAAGAAATTGCCGACGCAGCAGGAGTCAACAGAACGTTGATCAATTATTATTTTAGATCACGAGATAATCTGATTCAAATTGTTTTTGATGAGGCGCAGAAAGTTGAAAAGGAAAAATCTGAAATTATCATGAATTCTGATTTGCCTTTTAAAGATAAAATCAGCCAGTTTATAGAAGGAAGTCTGTCAACAAGCCTACAATATCCGTATCTGGAAACATATATTGTATCTCAAATCAATAAAGGGAATTGCCACAAAAAAGATATTGAAGAAGACGAGCTTGATAAGCTTTACAAGGATATAGAAATTGAAATGGATTTAGGAAATATTACGAAAATGAAGCCTATTCAGTTTGTGTTGAATATGGTTTCTCTTTTGGTTTTTCCCAGTGCCGTAAGACCTTTATTCATGGAAAATTTAATGATCAGCGAGGAGGAATTTGATAAAATCATTTCAGAGAGAAAAGACATCATTTTGAATATGTTGTTTAAAAATTAAAAAAATGTTAAAGTATTTTAAAAAATGATCCGTCATTTAGAAATAGTAGCATGAAGGATATCAATTACATTAAAAAATAAACGAAGTATAAGATTATGAAAAGAAAACGTATAACTGCAAAAAAGCTAAAAATAGGAATAGCTGCTGCATTTATGTTGTTCGGTTTTTCATCGGTGTCTGCGCAACAGCAAATTTCTTTACAGGAAGCTATAAAGCAGGCACTTCAAAACAAAGCAGAAGCTAAAAAAGCTGCTTTACAGATTAAAAAAGCCGAATATAAAATTGATGAAGCCAGAGCCGGAGCTTTGCCACAGATAAGTGCAACTGCGGGTGTAACGTACAATCCTATTATTCAGGAATCCTTGCTTGAATTCGGAGGGGAAAAGATCAGAGCACAGCTGGGACAGCCTTGGAGTTCAACTGCTTCCGTACAGGTTCAGCAGGCAATTTTCGACCAGAGAGTGTTTACAGGGCTTAAAGCAGCAAAATCGACACGAGAGTTCTATGTTTTAAATGCTCAGCTTACCAACGAACAGATTATCGAAAACGTGGCAACCGCTTACTATCAGGTTTTTGTACAGGAAGAAAACCTGAAAGCTGTAGAAGCAAGCTACGCCAATACAGAGAAAACAAGAAATGTGATTAAAAGCCTGGTGGATAACGGATTGGCAAAAGCAATCGACTTAGACAGAACAAATGTTCAGTTAACCAATATCGGTTCCAACAAGCAGTCTTTGATTAATTCTGTAGAACTTTCAAAAAATGCTTTGAAATTTTATATGGGAATCCCGATCAGCACAGATATTGAGCTTGAAGAAAAAACAATCGAGCCAAAACCTGAACTGATTGCCAGTACGGTAAACCTTGATGAAAGAACAGAAGTAAAAGTTTTAAACAAAAACAGAGAGCTTTTGGTATTCAATAAAAAAGCAACCGAGGCTTATCTGTATCCTACGGTAAGTTTAGTGGGTAACTACGGATGGGGGGCTACCGGAGCAAAGTTCCCTTTAACAAACGGTCTTAACAACGGAGTTCTTTGGAGTGATTATTCAGCAATTGGTTTAAATGTTAATATTCCGATTTTCACGGGAGGAGCTACAAAAGCGAAGATCAATCAGGCGGAAATCGATATTCAGGATTTAGATCAGGATATTCAGAATACCCAGCTTCAGCTAAGCTTAGATTATAAAAATGCAGTGACTAATATGGAAAATGCATTGATTAATATTGAAAGCATGCAGGATAATGTAGGCTTGGCAGAAAGAGTTCAGAAAAATACACAGTCGAACTATCAATATGGTTTGGCAACGCTTACAGAAGTTCTGGATGCCGAAAATGCACTGACTCAGGCAAAACAGAATTATGCCAACGCTTTATTGGATTACAAACAGGCTGAAATTAAGTTAATTAAAGCAAAAGGAGAATTAAACACACTACAAAACCCGTAATAAACTATGAAAAAGACTTTAATATATATCATCGTAGCAGCCGTTCTTGTAGGTTTAGCGGCTTATAAGATTGCCGGAAATAAAGAAAAACAGACGCAGGAAGTAAAAGAAGTTGCTAAGCAGGTTGATAAGATCAATGTAAATGTTATAACAGCGACAAGAGAAAATATTGACACAGATTATTCGGCGAACGGAACTTTCCTTCCAAAACAGGAAATGAACCAGTCTTCTGAAATTTCAGGCCGTATCGTAAGTGTTTTGGTAAAAGAAGGTTCCAGAGTTTCGGCAGGGCAGACTTTGGCAACAATTAAAAAAGATGCCATCGAAGTTGATATTTCTCAGGCTCAAAATAATTTACAGAATGCCATTATTGATAATCAGCGTTATGAAAATGCCTATAAAACAGGAGGCGTTACGAAACAACAGTTGGATAATTCAAGATTACAGCTTAAAAATGCACAGGCTGCAGTAAAAGCACAGGGAGTAAGAGTAAATGATACAAGTATCCGTGCGGGAATCAGCGGAACCATCAACAAAAAAATGGTTGAACCGGGAACTGTAGTTTCTATTGGAACAGCAATGTTCGAAATTGTAAATATTAACAGCTTAAAACTTTCAGTTTTAGTGGATGAAAGCCAGATTGGCAAAATTCAGTTAGGTCAGGAAGTTCCAATTAAAGTAAATGTTTTGCCGGAAGATTCTTTCGTGGGCAGAATTACTTTTATTGCTCCGAAAAGTGATGCTTCTTTAAATTTCCCGGTTGAAATTGAAGTTCAGAACAAAGGAAATTTAAAAGCAGGAATGTATGCAACGGCAACATTTAAAACAAATAATGGCGCAGAAACTCAGAATATGCTGACAGTTCCTGCGGAAGCGTTTGTAAATGGGGTAAGTTCAGGACAATTATTTGTTGTTCAGAATGGTGTTGCTAAATTGATCAAAGTTACGATCGGAAAAGTGTATGGAGACAAAGTTCAGGTTTTAAGTGGATTGAACGGAGGAGAACAGGTAGTAACAAGCGGACAGATCAACCTTGATAACGGGTCTAAAGTGAACATTGTAAAGTAGAAGGTTTATGAAGTTAGCAGAAATATCGATTAAAAGACCCTCTCTGATTATCGTATTGTTTACGATACTCACATTGGGTGGCTTACTGAGCTACACGATGATGGGATACGAACTGATCCCTAAATTTGAAACCAATATGGTAACAATTTCTACAGTATATCCGGGAGCTTCGCCGGCAGAGGTAGAAACGTCTGTTACCAGAAAGATAGAAGATGCGGTAGGTTCTTTGGAAAATGTAAAAAAAGTAGAATCATCTTCGTACGAAAGTTTGTCTGTAATAAGCATCCAGTTGAATAACGGAGCAGATGTAGACTTTGCTTTAAATGATGCACAAAGAAAAGTAAATGCTATTCTTGGAGATCTTCCCGATGATGTGGACGCACCCTCTCTGAATAAGTTTTCCTTAGATGATCTTCCGATTATCACGATGAGTGTATCATCTGATAAACTAAACAGCAAAGACCTTTATGATCTTTTAGATAAAAAAATAGAACCGATCTTTTCCCGTGTAAACGGTGTGGCTCAGGTTGATCTTGTAGGCGGACAGGAGAGAGAAATTCAGGTAAATCTTGATGAAAAGAAATTGCAGGGTTACGGGCTTTCAATTGGAGATGTACAACAGGCAATTCTTTCATCAAACTTAGACTTTCCTACAGGAAGCTTGAAAACAAGAACTTCAAAATCTACGATCAGATTATCAGGAAAGTATAAATCGGTTGCAGAGTTAAGCAATTTGGTAGTATCTAATAAAGATGGCGCACAGGTTCGTTTATCAGATATAGGAACAGTATTTGACTCTCAGAAAGATGTTGAAAAAGTAGCAAGATTCAATCAGTTTCCTACTATTTTGATGCAGGTAAAAAAACAATCTGATGCCAATGCCGTTGCGGTATCTGAAAGTATTGCGAAAACTATTGCAACGGTAGAAGCAGCTTATAAAACTCAGGGTATCAAGGCAAAAGTGGTAAATGATACGACAGAGTTTACCCTGGAATCTGCAAACCACGTTATTTTTGACTTGTTCCTGGCAATCGTACTGGTAGCAATTGTAATGTTGCTATTCCTTCACAGCATCAGAAACGCATTTATTGTAATGGTTTCAATTCCGGCTTCATTGATTGCTACTTTCATCGGAATGAATTTAATGGGATATACATTAAACCTGATGAGTTTACTGGGGCTTTCGCTTGTGGTTGGTATTCTTGTGGATGACGCGATTGTGGTGCTGGAAAATATTTACCGTCACATGGAGATGGGTAAAAGTAAGATCAGGGCAGCGTATGACGGAGCTTCAGAGATCGGATTTACGGTTGCGGCGATTACGTTGGTAATTGTGGTGGTATTCTTGCCGATTGCGATGAGTACAGGTCTTGTTGCCAATATCTTGGCACAGTTCTGCGTCACGGTTGTTATTGCGACAATGTTGTCTTTATTGGCTTCATTTACCATTATTCCTTGGTTATCATCAAGATTTGGAAAATTGGAGCATTTAACAGGCAAAAACTGGTTTGAGAAATTCATTCTTTGGTTTGAAGGAATGATCGATAAATTCACACACTGGATTACAGGAATTCTGGAGTGGTGTTTAAAAACAACTTTAAGAAGAGTTTCGACGGTTGTCATTACATTTGTTGCTTTAATATCATCATTTATGTTAGTGGCTTTCGGGTTCATCGGAGGAGAATTCTTCCCGCCGATTGACAGAGGTCAGTTCCTGGTTCAGATGGAATTGTCAAAAGATGCAAGTGTTGAAAAAACCAACCAATTGACATTAGACGTTGAAAAATTCTTAAGAAATGATAAAGATGTTGTCGATCTTATTACAACAGTAGGTCAGCAGTCAACAGGTTTTGGCGGAGCACAGGCAACAACATATCAGTCAGAAGTTCAGGTAAATTTAACGGACAAATCCGAACGTTCTGAAAGCACTAATATTAAGGCTGCAAAGATCAAAAGACAGTTGGAAGAGAGATTTACAGGTGTTGAGTTTAAAACAGCTCCGATCGGTATCTTAGGAGCAGAAAATGCTCCGATCGAAATGGTAGTAACCGCATCGGATAATGCAACAGCAGTAAAAGAAGCAACCAGAATTTTAGAATTACTGAAAAAAGTTCCGGGAGCAGTAGACGCTGAATTATCAACGGATACAGGAAACCCTGAAGTTCAGGTAAATATCGACAGAGATAAAATGGCTTCTTTAGGATTAAACCTTTCCAATGTAGGACAAACAATGCAGACTGCATTTAATGGGAATACAGATGGAAAATTCAGAGCAGGGGAATATGAATATGATATCAACATCCGTTTTGGAGATGTAAACCGACAGTCAATTGATGATGTTAAAAACCTGATGTTTACCAATACTCAGGGACAGCAGATCCGTTTAAGCCAGTTTGCAGACGTGAAGATGGGTTCCGGACCAAGTTTATTGGAACGTAGAGATAAAGCCCCTTCTGTAAAAGTAAGAGCTAAAGCGGTAGGAAGACCAGTGGGAGACGTTGCCAACGAATGGGCTGCACAGTTTATGGACAGCAAAAACAAACCTGCAGGGGTCGACTACATCTGGAGCGGAGATATGGAAAACCAGCAGGAAGGTTTCGGTACATTGGGTATTGCTTTATTAGCAGCGATTGTATTGGTGTATTTGGTAATGGTGTCATTGTATGACAGTTTTGTGTATCCTTTCGTGGTATTGTTCTCAATTCCTTTGGCAATGATCGGGGTAATGCTGATTCTTGCTTTGACGGGGAATTCATTAAATATCTTTACGATGTTGGGGATGATCATGTTGATTGGTTTGGTTGCGAAAAACGCGATTTTGATCGTTGACTTTACAAATGCCAGAAAAGCCGCAGGTTCAAATACCCATGATGCATTGGTTCAGGCAAATCACGCACGTCTCCGTCCGATTTTGATGACAACGATTGCGATGATCTTCGGTATGTTGCCGATTGCATTGGCAAACGGTGCAGGAGCAGAGTTTAATAAAGGTCTTGCCTGGGTAGTTATCGGAGGTTTGACGTCGTCATTATTCCTTACATTAATAATTGTACCGGTTGTTTACTCTTTATTTGATTCAATTTTGAGAAGAATGGGCAAAGATGAGAAAATTGACTATGAAGCTGAAATAAAAGCCGACTACGAGCACAGAGAACTAAGTGATGATGGATTTACTCCGAAGCATTTAGACTAATATAAAATCTTTAATTAACCGAAAAAGCGTATCAGAAATGATGCGCTTTTTTTTGTCATTGTGAGGAGTGCAACATAGAAGATAAGAAAAAACATGAATGCTCATTTGCTGAGTGAAACGCCTTTGCGAACGAAAAATATTCTCAATAATAAAAAAAACTTAGCGCTCTTTGCGTTAAAAATAAAGACTCAGCACAACAAAAAAAGCTTCCAGAATTCACTGAAAGCTCATATATTTTATCATACAAAAAATTAATCCGCCATCGCCTCACCAGACTTTCTGTAGACAAAACTTCCATAGATATGTCTTCTTGCAAAACGGCTCGGAGAATCGGAATTTACCATTTTGATGTATGTGTTTTTCGGAACACCGATGTATTCGTACATATTTCCGTTCAAGTGCTGAACCGTTAATACAGATTTCTCCAAATAAAAATCCTGAATATTAGATTTTGTAATGGTTTCCGTATATTCTTCCTTATATTTTTCCTGCGTTTCAGGATTAATGCTTACCAAAAAATGATAGGCTTCAATCACAGACTTGCTTTTTTCTTCTGCTTCCAGCTTTCCCGCTTCATCGTTGATGAATTTATCAGGATGCGTATCTTTCATCGTATTCCTGTAAATTGTTTTCAGTTCCTTTAAAGTTACATTTTTATCAACCTCAAGAAGCTTTCTGTATTCGCCTAATTTTTTCATAATGGATGATCCTTATTTCGGGGTGCAAAATTAAGGTTTTATTTTTGAAATTGTAAGTTTTTGATTGTTAATTTGTTTTAAATAAAATTTTATCTATTGTAAAATATCAAATCCGCAAGATTTAAAATATTCAAAAGTTGAATCATATAAATCTTTTGGTCGAGTCCAATCTGAGTTATCAACCTCCGGAATAAAAATTACCATTCCTTGTCTTGCTCTGGTTAATAAGACTCTATAAGAATTGAGTAGATAATTTTGTCTAGATTCATTCATTTCAGTCCATTTTGAACCTATAAAATGTTTAAATTTCCACTCATTATCATAATACATATTTATATCCCAAGCCAAACATGTATAGTCTATTTCTAAACCTTGAATATCGAATTCTGTAGCAACATCTTCTAAATAATAAGATGAACGAATGTCATTTTCATCGTTAAGAAACCAATCTGCAGCTGAAATTTTTTCTTTAACACTTATTCCCTCTGAGCGTAAACGTTTAGCACCTGAGCTTGCAATTATGCCAATTCTTTCTGTTCCTTTTGATACTTCTTTTAGCCATTTTTTAGCCAATTTAATATCACGAGTAAGATATATTGGGTAATTATTTTTGAGAGATTGATAAATTTCTAAAGTTTTGTCACTGTTATTTAAAATGTTTTGTACTAAAAAAGCAACTTTTTCACTTCTAAATGAACGAATTGAAACGGATAGATGCAAATCAGATTTTTTTTCGCTATTTTGTTTCACCCAGTTAATTAAATCTTCATTTTTTAAATAAACATTATCATTTAGTATTTTTTCAGATAGATAAATATCCCAATCTTCAAATTTGTTTTTTAATGACTCAACCATTCAGAAACTCCAGCTTCTCCAGTATTAATTTCTTGTCCGCCTCCGATAAGACAAACAATACAACACCAGTTTTCGTGTTTATCCATAACACTAATAAGATATTCTGGCTCAGACATATCAAAATTTTCAATACCTTTTTTGTTTTTCATAAACTTAGCAACGGAGCTTTTTTGCCAAGCTCTTTGTGCTTCATCAAAAACAACAACCTTTTCTGTAGGTGCTGTATGAGAGCCTAAATTATCATCTCTGAAATGATGAATATTTTGAATGAAACTTTTTGCTTTTCTGGCTGCATCTGGTCGTTTTAAATTCTCATTCTTCATGGTATCTCTTGTAAGAGCTTCTCGAAGAACTTCTACAAGAGGACCATTGCCAGATAAGAAAACTGAATGTTCATTTTCATCAATTTTTAAACGTTCATTAGCAATATTAAGTCCTGCAAGAGTTTTTCCAGCACCGGGAACTCCAGTTATGAAACAAATAGATTTTCGATTATTTTCTTTTGAGTACTCAATAATTTCATTGATGATTTTTGAAGTCTTTGCAAGATTATCTTTGCCTGCGTCATTTCTTGAAATTTCTTCTACAGTATGTTTTTTATATAAAGCTTGCGCTGCTTCAATAATAGTTGGAGTAGGTTTATAAGCACTACTTTCCCATTGATCAATTTCAATAGGGGTTTCTGAAGAAAGTTTATTTATAATTTTTAATATGTTTGTTTCTAAATTTCCCTCATTGCAAAGAATGCACTTTTGTAATGATGTTGAGTTAGTAATATCATTTTCTATATTTTCTGCATTTGAGGCTATAAGAATTGGAATGACTTTTTTATTATGACTTCCCTCGTGAAAATTAATTAAATCCAGGCAGTAATCGATTGCTTGATTTTGAGCATTTTTTGAATATTCAGAGCTACCTATCTTAAATTCTAATAATAATATTAAATCTTTAATGATAATAATATTATCTACTCTTTTTCCCATTCTTGGAATAGAAAATTCAAAATAAATGCTTCCAGATTCTAAAGATTTTGTGACTTGTTTTAAAATTTCAATTTGTTTTTTCCAAGCTACTTTTTGTAAATCTTCTAGAGAATGAGTGTACTTTTGAGATAATTTACCAAAAATCGAGTCAGTATTTTCCTGTAAAAAATTGTTAATTGAACTGTTATAATAACTTCTTAGCATTTATATTAATTAGTTTTGAGTGAAAATAATAGAATGGCTTAGATTAAACAAATTGATGGTTAAAATTAATTAAATAAAACAAAACGGGAGCCTTTTGGGCTCCCGAAAAAATATCAAAATCAAAGTATCTGCAAAGCAAACTCCTTACTCGCTTCCCGCGAAGCCTCCACCATCGCAATCAATGCCTTTTCCGTTTCATCCCAATGACGGGTTTTTAAGCCACAATCAGGATTTACCCAAAGTTGCTGTGCCGGAATGACGGCTTGTGCTTTTTTCAGCAATTTCACCATTTCCTCTTTCGACGGAACTCTCGGCGAGTGAATATCATAAACTCCCGGCCCGATTTCGTTTGGATATTTGAAATCTGCAAAAGCATTCAATAATTCCATCTGACTTCTGGAGCATTCAATCGTAATCACATCTGCATCCATATCGGCGATATTTTGGATGATGTCATTAAATTCAGAATAACACATATGCGTATGAATCTGCGTCGCATCTTCCGCACCGCTGGCCGAAATTCTAAAGGCTTCAACTGCCCATTTCAGATAATTTTGCCAGTCAGATTTTCTTAATGGAAGACCTTCACGAATGGCAGGCTCATCAATCTGTATAATTCTGATTCCCGCTTTTTCCAAATCATTCACCTCATCACGAATCGCCAGTGCAATCTGTTTACAAGTTGTCGAACGAGGTTGATCGTCACGCACAAAAGACCATTGAAGAATCGTCACAGGTCCGGTCAACATTCCTTTTACCCATTTTTGAGTTAAAGATTGCGCAAATTCCGACCAATAAACTGTCATTGGTTGCGGTCTGTGAACGTCTCCGAAAATCACAGGAGGTTTCACGCACCGGCTTCCGTAACTCTGAACCCAACCGTTTTGTGTAAATGCAAATCCGGATAGTTGTTCCCCGAAATATTCCACCATATCGTTTCGCTCAAATTCTCCGTGAACCAATACGTCGATCCCGATTTCTTCCTGCCAGCGAATCGTTCTTTCGGTTTCCTGTTTCAATAAAGTGTCATATTGTTCGGCATTTAATTCACCTTTTTTGAATTTTGCTCGCCAGTTTCTCACCTCTTTTGTCTGCGGAAACGAACCGATTGTCGTGGTAGGAAACAAAGGAAGCTTAAGAACATCATGCTGAATTTCTTTTCTGATATTGAATGGAGAATTTCTCTTCGCATCATCTTCAGTCGTCACATCAACACGGTTTTTTACGTCCTGACTGTGAATTAATTTTGAAATTTTTCGGTTTTCAATCGCTTTTTTATTTTCGGCTAAAGCTTGTAAAGCATTGTAGTCAGGGTTTTCGGAAGCCAATTTTTTTAAATTAACAATTTCAGTCACTTTCTGTTTTGCAAAAGCCATCCATTGTTTGATTTCGTGAGATAAAATCTCTTCGTTTTTTTCAGAATCAAGGTCGAAAGGAGAGTGCAGTAACGAACAGGACGGAGCGATAAAAATTCTTTCCGAGCCAATTTTTTCAACGGCAGTTTTAATACTATTTAATGATTTTTGGAAATCGTTTTTCCAGATATTTCTTCCGTCAACAATTCCTAAAGAAAGACTTAAATTATTTGGAATTATATCTAAAGTTTCATCCAACTGTTCAGGGCAACGAACTAAATCAATATGCAGAACATCGATCGGAAGGGAAGTTGCCAATAACAAATTATCTTTTAATCCTTCAAAATAAGTCGCAACAATAAATTTAAGTTTTGGGAATTGTTTTCTGATTTCAGCATAAATGAACTGATAGACTTCTCTCGCTTTTTCAGTTAAATCTAAAGCTAAGAACGGCTCATCAAACTGAATATATTCAGCACCGTGATTTTCAAGTTCTTTTAAAATCTGAATATAAACAGGAAGTAAGTTTTGTGCTAAATCCAATTTATCAAAACCTTCTTCTTTTTCTTTTCCCAATAATAAATATGTCAGCAAACCGATGATCACAGGCTTTGCATTGATTCCTGCCTGTTTTGCGCTGATGAATTCTTTAATAATTTTATGGGAGAATAATGTAAATTCCTGATTTTTCTGAAATTCAGGGACGATGTAATGGTAATTGGTATCAAACCATTTCGTCATTTCCATCGCGGTGATGTCCAATCCATCTTTCTGGAAACCTCTCGCCATTGCAAAATAAAGATTCAGTTCAGACTTTTTGAAGGCAATTTCCTGATAGCGTTCCGGGATCGCTCCGACTGTTAAAGTCATGTCCAGAACCTGGTCATAAAACGAAAAATCGTTGCAGGGAATAAGGTCAATTCCCGCTTCCTGCTGCAGTTTCCAGTTGTTTTGAGTGATGGTTTTTCCGACTTCCAAAAGGTCGTTTGCTTCGATTTTGCCCGTCCAATATTGCTCGCAGGCTTTTTTGAGTTCTCTGTTGCTACCAATTCGCGGATAGCCAAGAATGTGCGTTTGCATTTTCTTAAAAACTTTTAAATTAAACAATGATTTTAAAAGCTCTTCAGATGCTTCGCAATGCAGTCGTAAAAAGAAATTTTATGGAGTAGAGGAGATACAGTGAGGACGCAATTTTCCTTAGGTAGATTAAAATTTAAACCATTAAGAAAAATTAAGTGGTTAAGATTTATTAAGGAAACATCAAAGATGTTTTAAGCGTTATGCCTAACTTAAAATATCTTTAAACTTAAAATTCTCAAATACTTAATGTTAAATTTTTTGACGCAAAGTTTTAATCTAATTTTTCTTTATTATTTAAGTGGACAAAGAAGAATCGATACATTGATTTTAAGAAGCGGAGGTATAAAACATACACTTCATCAGCGACAAAGTCGCAACTCTTTGCTCCTTAAAAATAAGAAGTCATAACAAAAAAATCTTTGCGTTTAAAAAAATTAAAATTAATTTAAAATTTTAAACCAAAAATACGTTCAAAAGTATCATCTGTTCGACCAAAAAACTCCAAACCGCGAGAGCATTGTCAATTCGGAACAGGCAGGTCTCCTGACTTGTAACAGCTTTTGTCATCCTTCCCGTTTGCACAGTGGATATACGCGGACAAAAACCTTTGGTGTGTTACTTACAGTTGCGCGACAGCTCGTGATTCTCACACGATTCCCTATTAATCTACCTTAAGTAAAACCTTTTCCGTTTGATGAAGTATGTAAAAGAACTGTTTCGGGGCAAATGTAGGGAATATTTGTTTGAGTTTTTAGAATTTTGAATTTAAAATTAAATAAATGCAGCTCCGGTTGCCCAATCAATAGTATTTAAAATGTTATAAATCTCATTAGGGCACTTTTTGCAAATAGTTATGAACCTAAAATCTTTTTCTTTGATTAAAGTGTCGAAAGTCTCAAGTTTTGTATTGCAAACAGTGCAGTTTCCATCTTCGTTACTTATATTAATAGCTTCTAATTTGTCGATTTCTACGTTTAAATCATTTACCGACTTAGAAATACTATTTAGATTTTCTTTGAAATGAAGTTCTGAAAATTCCAACAATAACAAAGCTTCAATTTTCATATCCTGAAAAGTGATTTTTCGCTCTTCAAATGATTCTAAAATATATTTTCTACAGTAATTTTTAATTCTATCTGTGAATGCTCCTGCCCGAAATATAAATTCAGAATCGGGATGGCTTGTATCAATCATATTAGTGTTTAATTAAATTCTCTCAAAAGGAATAATCCTGTCTTCGATCAATTTCTTTTTTAAACGATCAGCATATTGATGAGCAAACTTTTCTTTCTCAACTTTTGGAAGGCTCATATAATAATCATCACGAATTTCTTTTTCTTCATAATCCTCATCTTCATTTCCAGCTCTTTCCACAACTTCTAAATAATGAACATAATGCCCAAATTCATGCAATAAAGTTCTGTAAAGCTGAGTGTTTCTGCAAGATTCTAATCTTAATTCAGCAATAAAATCTCTTTTATTTTCGATAAAAATATGTCCGTCATCTTTTAATCTTACAAATTCTTTTTGATCTTCTATAGTTTGTTTTTTAGGCCAGACTAATTTTTTATTTAAATCAATAGAATCTAAAATTATTGCCGGAAAATATTCGTTTTCAAAATAGAAACTATAAATTAATCGTCCCCAAACCGGAGAAATTATTTCTTCTTTTCTTTTGGGTTGGCGAAGAATAATGAACTTCAAATCTCCATAATCTTCTTTTGGTATGTGCTGAATAATTTTTGCTAAATCCTCAACAGAGCATGAATGAAAACAGTTTTGCCGAGTTTCTTCAATAATGAATAAAAATTCATGTCCGTTGATAATTCTGACTTCAATTTGATATTTTTCAATCCTTTCGTAAAAGGATTTTAGTGTTCCGTACGGTGTTGAAATTTTAAGCCTATTATTTTGACCAAACCCCTGATTCTCGGTTCCAATATTTCTGTTTCTTCTGAATGGATTGTACATTGAAACAAATTTAATCTTGTTCAACCAAAATTTCTACTACTTTACTTTTCTCAATAGCCATGTTTTCCTGCGCCTTATTTACAATTCTATTGCGTTTCAAATAGTTAATAAAAGCTGTGACATATAAATTTTTATCATCAAATCCTGTTATTTGAAATTTCTCGATTTGTAATTTTTCACCTTTTATTTTTGAAACGGACAGCAATGACTGCTCCGAAAACCAATTGTTGTGTCCTGTATCTTTTCGGATTTCTAAAAATTGTACCTGTTGCTTATTGACTGATAAATTAACATGATCCTGATTACTATTTCTGCCAAAAGATCTGTGATAAAAATCAAGATGAATAAATTTTCCGATAAGATTTTTATCGATTTCATTGATTTTTACATAAGAAATATCTGATCCGTCCTGCGAAAAATAATAGGCAGGAAATAACAAGAAAAAAAATAAAAACTTAATTTTTTGGATCATTACGTTTTTTTTTACTCTGTTCGCTGAAAAATATACGTCAGTTTAGCATTTTTAATGAAATCCTGAATCGGAGTATCTTTTGTAGCATTTTTGTTGGTAAACTCGAAATAATACATCATCAGATTAGGAAATTTTGGATCTTTGCAGACTATTTTAATTCTTTTAACCTTTTCATCTGAACTCAGGAAAACCAACTCAGAAGCATTGCTCAGCTTAATATTATTCACATCGAAAGCATCTTTCCAGTTTTTCTGAAGTTTGGCAAATCTTTTTTGTGTTCTGTCGCTGTCTTCATTTTCGAATTTATCCACCTGGAATTCTGTTAAAAGCTGAGGATAAACTAAGCCTTCTTGGAGTATAGCAGCGGTAATTTTATCAGATTTATCAAAATAGATAACCTTATCATCAAATTTTGCCTGATTATCTTTAATAACTATATTTCCGGTAAATTTTTTATAGTTTTTCTTTTTATAATCGTTTTTAAAATGCTCAACAACTGCTTTATCTTTTGATCCCGCTTTTTCAGTTTTTTGGGCAAAAATAGGTGCAGATAATAGTAAAGAAAGGCTTACAGTATATAATATTTTCATGATGTGTGGGGTAGATTTATAAAATATTTTTAATTCTTAAATGCTGAAGCAACATTATTGTTTTAGCATCTTTAATTTCTCCTGAATCGATCATTTCCAGTGCTTTATCAAACAAAAGTTCAAGAACTTCAATGTTTTCACCTTCTTCATCGAGTCCGCCGCCATCAGCAATTTTCATTTCCTTAGAATATTCTGCAATGAAAAAGTAGAGAATTTCCGTTACGGAGCCTGGTGACATATAGGCTTCAAAAATCTTTTCAACTTTCGAAATTTTGTAGCCGGTTTCCTCTTCGGTTTCCCTTTTAATACAGTCTTCAGGGTTGTCGTTGTCTAATAATCCGGCACATGCCTCGATCAACATTCCGGAAGTATTTCCATTAATATAGGTAGGCAATCTGAACTGTCGGGTCAGGATCACCGTTCCAGTATTTTTATTATACAACAAAATAACGGCACCATTTCCTCGGTCGTAGGCTTCACGGCTTTGCAGTTCAATAGTTCCGTCTTCTTTTTGAATATTGAAAGTTACTTTTTTTAGGGTGTACCAGTTGTCTGATAAAATTTCCGTTTTTTCAATATTTATTTTAATATTCTGCATAGATTTTTACAATCTTATTTAAAATTTTTATTTTAATAAATCTTCCAAAGTACCTTTTAATTCAGGAAATTGAAACTGAAATCCCATTTTCTGAATTTTTTCCGAAGAAGCTCTTGAACCTTCCAGCAAAGCACTTGCCAGTTCTCCGAACAGCAATGTTAAAACAAAGCTCGGAACATTCGGCATAAATAAAGGTTTTTTTAAAACTTCCGCTATTTTTTTTGTTAAATTTTCATTGGTAGTATGTTCGGGAGCAGTAGCATTAAAAGCTCCATCCAAAGTTGAATTTTTTAAAGCAAACTCGTAGATCGAGCAAATATCTTTAATGTGAATCCAGGGCATGTATTGTTTTCCGTTTCCGAGAGGCGAACCAATCCCCATTTTTATGGTCGGAATCATCTTTTTTAAAGCACCATCCTTTTCAGAAAGTACAACGGCTGTCCGAATCTTAACCACTCTTTCTGTTATATTTTGTTCCTTATAATCATCTGCGGCTTTTTCCCAGACTACAACAACTTCGCTTAAGAAATCATTTCCCGAGGCATCATGTTCAGTAAAAATTTTCTCTGTCGTTTTTGTTCCGTAATAATTGATTCCGGATGCTGATATGAAAGATTTTAATTTGAGATTATTTTTTTTTAACGTTTTTAAAATCAAACCTGCGGAATCCACACGGCTTGAAATCAGTTCTTTTTTTCTTTCGTCGGTCCAGCGTTTTTCAGAAATATTGGCTCCTGCCAGATGGATAATATGTGAAATATTTTCGAAGGCACTCTCGTCAATTGTCCCGTTTTGTATGTTCCATTCAAACTCATTATTTCGTTGCTTTTTCCGGGTCAGAAACCGGAGTGTATATTCTTTTTCAAGCTGTTTTGATAATTCTTTGGCGACTAAACCGTTGGCTCCGGTAATCAGGACAATTTCTTTCATGCAAATAATTTTAAGTGGTTACGACTGATTTTTAACAATCAAAACAAAATCATCATCCAAAAGTTTATACCCGTAATCATAGATGAATTTATATTCGGAACCATTTTTATAAACCTTCAGATTGGTAAAATAATCAAAATCAAAACCCAAGCCATCAAGTTTAGATCTGGCAACTTTTGTTTTTCCGTCGGTATTTACTTCTGTCAGGATTCTGTAATTTTTGCGAAGTTTGTTGTTTATATTTCGCATAAGATTGTTAGAATCCTTGTTTTGCTTATTGTTGTAGGCGTTTCGGCAGGCATCATTACAAAATTTTTTGTCTGATCTTCCGATAATTTTTTCGCCGCATTCGAGACAGTCCATAATTTTTATTTTTTCATTTTGTGCGGATGTGCATGTTTTTTCTTCAGTAATTTTTTGAATCTGCTGTGGGTAGGATAGCTTCTATTCGGAGTTATATTATTAAAAAACAATGCCACAAGCAATAAAATGATGCAACCTGAAAGAACGGGCGACAGAACATACCAAAAGCCCAATTCAGGAATTTTTCCTGTTGAACTTACTGCAATCAGGGCTGTAGCGCCACCGGGCGGATGTAATGTCTTGGTATACTGCATTAAAACTATAGAAAACGCAACAGCTAAAGGCGCAGAAAGCCAGATAATATCAGGAACAATCTGATAAACAGTTACTCCGACCAATGCAGAAAGAACATGACCGCCAACTAAATTTCGCGGTTGTGCCAGCGGGCTTTGAATTGCCCCGTAAATCAAAACACTGGATGCCCCAAAAGATCCGATCAGGAAAATGTTTTCCGTAGCAGAAAGGGTATGCGACTGGATAAAAGCAATGATTCCGATGCCAAAAAATGCTCCCAGAAATGACCAGAAATGTTCTTTGTAATCTACCAGCGTTTCTTTATAGATTACATATTTTGATACCCTGAATGTTCTTTGTATGGTCTTCTTCATATATGTTCAAAGATACGGAATTATCCATTTGCAAACGGATAATGTATTCAATTAAATGCTGTACAGATCATCTCAGTTTTTGTATGAAAAGCTAAAATTACAATTTGCCGGAATTCTGAAGCTTAACTTGCCGGATAGATTGAGTTATAACAATGGAAAAAAGTAAGTTTACAACGCAAGAATGTAACTCTACAACGTACCAATGTTGTTTTACATCGTAAAAAAGTGGAACTACATTGCAAAAATGTAAACTTGCAACGCAAGAATGTAACTCTACAACGTGCCAATGTTGTTTTACATCGTAAAAAAGTGGATCTACATTGCAAAAATGTAAACTTGCAACGCAAGAATGTAACTTTACAACGTGCCAATGTTGTTTTACATCGTAAAAAAGTGGATCTGCATTGCAAAAATGTAAACCTACAACACAAGAATGTAACTTGCCAACGTCTTAATGTTGTTTCGCACAGAAGAATATGAAAACATTTAACTAAAGTATTCTATTGTTATTTGAAAATATTGAAGATGAAATGTTTTTAAGTTAAACAATGCCACTTCGTTTATCAAGTAATATAAAATTCTTGTATTACTTTGATAAGTTTCATACGTGGTAAATGTCCAAATTCTTATCAATGTCTTTAACAGAAGACTTTTAAATGATTCACAAGTGAAAGCAAACCCGTTTTCAAACGACTACAAATGAATTTAAATAGTTTTCTACCGATTTGATTCTCAGCTTTCCGCAATCTTTGCAACAGAGATTTGAGAAAACAGTGAACGTCTCTTATCTGAATATTAATTAAAAAAATACAAAGTTATGTCACTAAGAAACAAAGTAACATTAATTGGTTATACAGGAAAAGAAGTTGAAATGGTAAATTTCGAAAATGGAGCGGTGAAAGCTACCGTTTCTCTTGCGACAAACGATCATTACACGAATGCAAAAGGGGAGAAGGTAGAAGAAACACAATGGCACAATCTGGTTGCTTTTGGTAAAACTGCTGAGATTTTTCAGAAATATGTCCCGAAAGGAAAGGAAATTGCTATTGAGGGTAAACTTACCTACAGATCGTATGATGATAAAGATGGAGTAAAAAGATATATCACCGAGATTCGGGTAGAGGAAATTCTTTTGTTAGGAGGTAAATAATCTTTAAAAATGGAAACCATGAAAGTCAAAATTTTTAAAATACGATTGGATGATGAATTCCTTTATCAGGATCAACGGGTATTGGATGCTTTTTTAGAGTCCCATGAGATCATTAAAGTGGAAACGGCTTTTATACAGGATGAAAAATACTGGTCTGCCGTGTTGTATTTTGATGAATTGAAAATTGTTCAGAATACAGTTAAGGATTCAAAAAATACAAAATATTCTGTTGAAGATGATGTGCTAAGTCCTGATGAAGAGATAATAATGAATGCTTTGAAAGAATGGAGATCGGAAAAAGCAAAGGAACAGAATTTACCGTCTTACTTTATTGCCACTAATAAAGAACTGATGTCTGTTGCCAAATACAAACCTGCAAAAAAGGAAGAATTGCTTGATATCAAGGGTTTCGGAAAACATAAGATTGAAAACTATGGTGAAGAGATCCTGGAAATATTAGAAAGCATCTGATTTTTTCCGAAGATATATACAAATGATTTAAATTATTACGAGGAAAGTCGGAGCAGTTGATTCTCCGGCTTTTTTTATTACAATTGAGATCTGTTTACACGGGTTAAACATTTTCAAAAGTTTTTATTGGACGTACTTTCGGTAAAGTCTTTTCAATTCCCTATTTTTGCAAGACTTAGACATATTAATCATCATTTATCAATTATAAAATGAAACCAGGTTTAGCAAAAGGGACGAGAGATTTTACAGCATTGGAAGTTGCAAGAAGACGATTTATCATCAATGTTTTACAGAAAAACTTCGAGTTATTCGGTTTCCAGCCATTGGAAACTCCAAGCTTTGAAAATCTTTCTACTTTAACAGGGAAGTACGGAGAAGAAGGAGATCGCTTGATTTTTAAGATCTTAAATTCAGGAGACTATACTGCAAAAGTGAATCAGGAGGATTGGGAGAATAAAAGTCATCAGAAACTGACCTCTCAAATTTCAGATAAAGCTCTTCGTTATGATCTTACTGTACCCTTTGCCAGATTTGTGGCGATGAATCACAACCAACTGACTTTTCCTTTTAAGCGTTATCAAATCCAACCGGTTTGGAGAGCAGACCGCCCTCAGAAAGGAAGATTCAGAGAGTTTTATCAGTGTGATGCCGATGTGGTAGGAAGTGAAAGTCTTTTACAGGAGGTTGATTTGGTTCAATTGTATCTAAAATCTTTTGCAGAACTTGGAGTTTCTGTAACGATTCATATTAATAACAGAAAAATTCTTTCAGGTTTGGCAGAGTTTGCCGGGATTACAGATAAATTAATTTATTTTACGGTCGCTCTGGACAAATTAGATAAAATCGGGAAAGATGGAGTAGTGAAGGAGCTCTTGGAAAGAGGAATTGCTCAAGAATCGATTGATAAGCTGGATTTCTTATTCACACAATCAAATGATGCTTTGGAAAATCTTCTTCAGTTAAAAGAAAAATTTGCAGGAAATGAGGTGGGGTTAAAAGGTGTTGAAGAATTGGAAACCGTAATCACGCAATCTATAGATCTTGGTGTCGATATTCAGAATCTTGTTTTTGATATTACCCTGGCGAGAGGGCTGGATTATTACACCGGAGCGATTTTCGAGGTAAAAGCTGATGAGGTTCAGATGGGATCTATCGGTGGTGGCGGAAGATACGACAACCTTACAGAAGTGTTCGGAGTGAAAAATATTCCAGGAATCGGAATTTCTTTCGGTCTTGACAGAATTTATCTTGTGATGGAAGAATTAGGACTTTTCCCTGAAGAAGCCACTTCAAAAGTAGAATATTTATTCGCCAATTTCGGAGGAAATGAAACGGTTGAAGCTTTAAAACTGATCAGACAGTTAAGAGAAAAAGGAGTTTCTGCAGAAATCTATCCTGAAGCTGCCAAAATCGGAAAACAGTTCACCTATGCTGAGAAGAAAGGAATTAAAAACCTTGTTTTCTTGGGCGAGGAAGAGATTAAAAACGGAAATATTACCTATAAAAATCTTGAGGCGGGAGAACAGAAAACGGTTTCTCTGGAGGAGTTTTTAGGCTAATATTTAACAGATATAAAACTGAAAGCATTATCATTTGATAGTGCTTTTCTCATTTATCGTTTTAAAGATGAAAATTAAATACAAAATTTGTATTTTAGAGTGTCATAAAACCTGAACAAGGTTTATTGATGATTTTAAAACTATTAAACATAAAACCAGATGAACAACATTTGCGGATTGTGCGGAACACCTTTAACGTCTATGGATACGCTTTTGGGAGAAAATAAACTGGCAGACGGCCATGTTTTGTGCAACAAATGCCTGAATCAGGCGACCGGCATCAATAAAGATATTGTCAATAACCTGAACCAGTTTTTCCTTCCTGAGATCAGAGGATTTATTCTTCAGAGTAAAATCGGGGAATCTGAAAGTCCAGCAGCTTCACAAACTTCGGGTTTCCAACATACTGAGACACCAAGTTTTGGATTTGGTGGAATACCGACAAGACTGGATGAGATTCAGGATCAGATTGTTGCTTTGAATGCGAGACTGAGCGTTTTTGCCAATGCGGAAGTAAAAGAGCTTGTAAATGTTTTGGAAAAAGATGAAAGGCTTACTGCTATCGCTGAAGGATTAACTATACCCGGAAAAATTGAAGGTTTGATTTTTTCAACGCAGAAAAGAGTGGTTTTTATTGATAAAAAATTCTTTGGAAACGTTCAGAAAGACGAATACTTATATCAGAATATCCGTTCGGTAGATCATGTGGAAAGTCTTTTATATTCAACATTAAAGGTTTTTACGAAAAGCGGTTCGATGGCAGAATTTAAACTTCATAATAAAAATGATGGGAAAACATTTTGCAATGCAGTAAACGCTTATCTTAATGGCTCTGTAAAGCAGCCTGTTCCGCAACAACAACAAATTCAAGCATCATCTTTTAATTTGTATAATTTACCGACATCGGAAAATCCGTTTCAGCAGCAAAGCAATTCGGCTCCTGTTCAGCAAAGTTCATCCGAAGTGAAAAAAGAATCTGCCGAAGTTATTTTTGATCAATTGGAGAAGCTTGGAAAACTAAGGGAAATGGGCGTTTTAACAGAAGAAGAATTCGCAGAACAGAAGAAAAAATTATTAGAAAGGCTTTAAATATTAAAATTTCAATTAAAAAATGAATGATCATTGCGGACTGTGCGGGAATAAACTGACCTCAATGGATACGATGCTGGGGGAGAACTTACTTTCAGACGGAAATATCCTTTGCAATAAATGTCTGGAAAAAGCAAGCAACATCAATCAGGAATTACTTTCAGACCTGCATCAATTCAGCATCAAAGATATTCAAAGTCTTATTCAAAGTGGGACTGTAGTTCAGGAAAATACGTTTGAGGATGATGAGAACTTGCCACTCGCTGTAAATTCTAATCAAAATGTATTGTCCAAAGATCTTTATAAAAAAAGACTGAAAGAAATAAAACGGGAATTAGAAGGTTTAAAAGCTAATCTTTCTATGTTTACCAAAGGAGAGATCAAAGAACTGCCCCATATTTTAGGTCTTGATGAGACTATATTAGCAATTACAGACGCACAGTTTGTAAAAACAACTGACGCCGGGATTTTGCTGGTAACTCCGAAAAGGATTATTTCTGTTTCAAAAGTCATGTTTTCTTTGGCAAAAGTTCACGAATATCTTAATGAAAATATTGTGGAGGTCAGTTTTGTGAAAAATTTTTTATCACCGGTTATTAAAATTCATACAGCCGATAAAATTGCCGAGTTCGAGTCTTTTTTTAATAAAGATTACGCCGAAGATTTTTATAATTTCATCGGAAAAATTTACAATAAGGAAAAACCTCAGACAAATTCAGAAGAAGTGAAAAAGTTTTCCTCAGAGGAGGTTTTCGAGCAGCTTGAAAAACTGGCTCAACTGAGAGAAAGTGGAATTTTAACCGAAGAAGAATTTGCAGAACAAAAGAAAAAATTGCTAGATAAATTGTAAATAATTATCATAAAACTAAAAACCAATGGAAAATTATTTAGAAATCAATAAAAACTCTTGGAATGCCAAAGTAGATACACATGTAAAATCGGATTTCTATTTTGTTGATGAATTTTTAAAAGGAAGAACTTCATTAAACTCGATCGAACTAGAACTTTTAGGGGATCTGAAGGATAAAACCATTTTACATTTGCAGTGTCATTTTGGCCAGGATTCTATTTCGTTATCAAGATTGGGAGCGAAAGTGACCGGAATTGACTTATCTGATAAAGCGATTGAAACGGCTCGGGATTTAGCAAAAAAAGCAGAAATGGACACGGAGTTTATCTGTACGGATGTTTATAACCTTCCTGATGTTTTAGACCAGAAATTCGATATCGTTTTTACAAGTTATGGGACCATTGGCTGGCTTCCGGATCTCAACAAATGGGCAAAAATTATTAATCATTTCCTGAAACCGGACGGAAAATTTATCATGGCAGAATTTCACCCCATGGTCTGGATGTTTGACGATGATTTTGAAGGCGTAAAATATAATTATTTCAATGAAAAACCAATCGTAGAAACTTACGAGGGTACTTATGCCGATCAGTCGGCTGATATCGTTCAGGATTATGTCATGTGGAATCATCCTTTGTCGGATATCCTTCAGAATTTAATTGAAAATAATATTCAGATAAAAAAATTCAAAGAATTCGATTGGTCGCCATATCCTTGCTTTAAACATGTGGAAGAATTTGAAAAAGGAAAGTGGAGAATTCCGCAGTTCGGAAACAAAATACCACTGGTTTTTGCTATTGATGCACAAAAAAAGTCATCGTAATTAAAAACTACGATGACTTTCTGTATATATGAATGTTAAATAAACTAGTCTTAACTTACAGACTCCTGTGCTTTGTTTTTCACTTCGTCTACTTTGTCCTGAGCCTGAGAGGCAAGATTATTGGCTTTATCCTTAAGATCGTTTCCCCATTTATTGAGGTTGTCTTTTGCGGTATTGATCTTATCTTTTACCATTTGTTTTTCTTCATCAGAAGAGTTTTTATACTTCCAATATGCCAATGCTCCTAATCCTACTAGCGCTAATAAACCTTTTGTCTTATTTCCCATGATTTCTATTTTTTAATGTTAATATTAAAGTTTGATGTTAGGTATCATGTAAAATGTGTGCCAAAAAAAATCTGATGACTTATAAAATAATGTTAAATTAATTGAAAATTTCAAAATTTTCTCCGTCAAAGCTCGCAAAAACCATAGTGGGATAAGAATCCTGATGGAAGATATTTCCATCTTTATCAATGGCAATGGCGCCGGCAAACCCATCGATGGCTTTAAGCTCTTCGAAAGTTTTCGTAAAAGCATTTTCAAGAGTCATTCCGTCAGTCACTCTTGTTACAATCTTTGTGGCTGTGGCATTACTTACAATATCTTCACCTACTCCGGTACAGCTTACGGCACAGAAAGAATTCGCATAATTACCGGCAACCGTGGCAGAATCTGAAATTCTTCCCGGAATTTCGAAACCTTTTCCTCCTGTAGAGGTGGCAACAGCTAATTTACCATCTTTATCAATGGCGACACAGCCAACTGTTCCTTTTCCGCCATTATTAAGTTTTTCCTGGTATTCTTTTCTTCTTTGAGGAATTTCGGTTGAAAAATCTTCGAAACCATTCTCATTGGCGTAGATTTTCGCGCCATTTCCACCTAAAACCCTGTCGTCTTCAGTAATTAAATCTTTCGCAACAAAAATCGGATTTTTTACATTCTGAATATTGATGACACCACTCAATTT
The DNA here is from genome assembly GCF_900129245.1 of Chryseobacterium arachidis. Lineage (GTDB taxonomy): Bacteria > Bacteroidota > Bacteroidia > Flavobacteriales > Weeksellaceae > Chryseobacterium > Chryseobacterium arachidis. The sequence continues at coordinate 177,780 of NZ_FQUT01000004.1, read as the reverse complement.
CTGGGTTTCGCCATTCATGATGGCAGCACTCATCCTGATGACACCGTCGCTTTGGATTTGTGACCCGATTCCGGCATTGTATAAAGGATCGTCTTCCAAAAGGGAAACGGCGTACGCTACTGTATCAAATGCGGAATGAGACTGAAGGTATTCGAATGCTTTCTGGGCTATATTTTTTAAAGATTTCTGCTTGGCAACTTTTACTTCGTGGCTTTGGTCGCTTTCTGAGAAAAAACCTCCGTGAATGATTAATTTCATAGTTTTGAAAGTTATGAATTATAAATTATGAGTGATTTGAGAAGGTATGTTTTATTTTATATAAATTAAATCTGAGCTAAAATCTACAATTTATTTGCGTCTTAAAACTCATAATTAATCATTTATAATTTATAATTCAATTATCTGTCTTGCGGAATCGGATTAAACTGGGAATTTTCAATGGTTAAAGTTTTCGTGGTCAAATCATAATGGTCGTTCATTGACATTACATGAACGGTTAAATTATCAATAGAAATAGGTTCTCCAAGATTAATATTCGTCAGATTGGTGTCTTTAATAAATCTTCCGTCTACCAAAATTACCAGTCCGGAGCCTACAGCTGTCATCACATCATTATGAATGAAGAGTCCTGTGTCTTCTCCCAAACCGATTCCCAGCGTTCTCGGATTATTCACAACAGCCTGGAAAAGTCTCCCGATTCTTCCCCGCTGTACAAAGTGCGTATCGATAATAACGTTGTCAATTAATCCTAAACCTTGTGTCGTTTTAATTTCACCTTTCAGCAAGGCCTCAGAACTGCTTCCCTGATAGATCATATTTTCAGAAGCGGCAGCCGCTCCGGCAGAAGTACCAGAGTAAATAAAATCCTGTTCCTGATATTTTAGTAAAATCGTATCATGAAATCTTGTTCCTCCAAGAATTGAAGTCAGTCTCAATTGGTCTCCCCCGGTGAACATGACAACATCTGCCGCGTTTGCCCTGGCAACCATGGCATCAGAATTAGCCTCTTCACGATTATGAATGTCGAGGATATTAACGTTTTTAGCACCCAAAAATTCGAATGCTTTTTTATATTCTGAGCCGACAATCTGAGGTATCTGAGAAGCGGTTGTGATGATCTCAATAACAGAATCTTCCTTATGTTTAGATTCATTAATGATTTTTCGGAGAATTCCTCTTTCAAAAAAATTCAGGTTTTTCTCTATATTCTGATCAAAATCGGTTTCTGCAAAACTACCTTTGTTTACAGCGCCACCGATAACAATTAATTTTCCAACAGGTTTCATCATAGACTGCAAATTTAAAAAATAATTAATATTTGACGAAATCATATATTCATATAAATGATTTTGAGGATTTTAGAATTGTTAATAAATTTTCTTTATTTTTTAGTAAATGTTGAACTGTGGTATAGTTTCGTTTAGGGTTTTACATTATCTTTGATTTTAAATGAAGTTATTGTTAACTATTAAAAATGCAAATAGATTATGAAAATTGAAAAGATACAGGCGTTGCGTGGCCCGAATATCTGGAGTATCAGAAGAAAGAAGCTGATACAGATGCGGTTGGATCTTGAAGAAATGGAAAATTTCCCTACCAATAAAATCGAGGGTTTCAGAGAAAGGATAGAAAAGCTTATCCCTTCTTTATTTACGCACAGATGTTCCGAAGGGGTTGAAGGCGGCTTTTTTCACCGTGTAGAAAAAGGAACATGGATGGGGCATGTCATTGAACATATTGCCTTGGAAATTCAGACTTTGGCAGGGATGGATGTTGGGTTCGGCAGAACACGCGAAACAAAAACTCCCGGAATTTATAATGTAGTATTTAATTATATTGAAGAAAATGCAGGAATTTATGCAGCCGAAGAATCTGTGAAAATTGCTGAAGCTTTAATTAAAGGGGAAGAGTACGATTTAAATGCCTGTATTCATAGATTAAAAGAAATCAGGGAAAGGGTTCGTCTGGGTCCGTCTACTGGAAGCATCGTTGAAGAAGCGGTTTCCAGAAAAATCCCGTGGATTCGTTTGGGAACAAATTCTCTGGTACAACTGGGGTATGGTGTGAATCAGCAACGATTTCAGGCAACCATTACCGGAAAGACCAGTTCAATTGCTGTAGATATTGCATGTAATAAAGAATTAACAAAAAGAATGCTTCATGATGCCGCAATCCCTGTTCCGACGGGAGATTTGGTGGTGGATGAAGAGGATTTGAATCATGTTATCAAAAAAATTGGCTATCCGATTGTTTTAAAACCATTGGACGGAAACCATGGAAAAGGTTCGTCCATCAATGTTAATGATTGGGAAGCGGCTAAAATCGGATTGGAACATGCCCAGAAGTACTCCAGAAAAGTAATTGTCGAAAAATACATTACAGGTTATGATTTCAGGGTTTTGGTGATCAACAATAAAATGGTTGCTGCAGCGAGAAGAGTTCCTGCCCACGTAGTTGGTGACGGTGAACTGAATCTTCAGCAATTGATTGATAAAGAAAATAAAGATCCAAGAAGAGGCTACGGTCATGAAAATGTTTTAACCGAAATTTTAATTGATAAGGATACAACAGAACTTCTTGACAAACTTCATTATACATTAGAAACAGTTCCGCATAAAGGTGAAGTCGTTTATTTAAAATCAACAGCAAATCTTTCGACGGGAGGTACTTCTATAGACGTTACCGATATGGTTCACCCCGAAAATATCACGATGGCCGAAAGAATTTCAAAGATCATCGGTCTTGATGTCTGTGGAATTGATATTATGGCCGAAAACTTAACACAACCCTTAAAAGAAAGCGGCGGTGCCATTATTGAAGTAAACGCAGCTCCCGGATTCAGGATGCACCTGGCACCAAGCGAAGGTTTGCCCAGAAACGTTGCCGCTCCGGTTGTTGATATGCTGTATCCGCCGGGAAAACCTTTTACTATTCCGATTATTGCGGTAACGGGAACAAACGGTAAAACGACGACAACGAGACTGATTTCCCATATCGTTAAAAGTAATGGTTACAGGGTTGGATTTACAACTTCCGACGGAATCTATATTCAGAATACGATGTTATCGAAAGGAGATACAACAGGGCCTTTGTCTGCTGAGTTTATCCTGAAAGACCCAACAGTAGAATTTGCTGTTTTAGAAACCGCAAGAGGTGGAATTCTACGTTCCGGATTGGGTTTTTCGCAATGTGATATTGGTGTCTTAACGAATATTGAAGAAGATCATTTAGGCATGAATGATATCCATAACCTGAAAGATCTTACAAGGGTAAAACGAGTTGTTCTGGACAGTGTAAAGAAAAACGGATGGAGCATTCTGAACGCAGATAACGAATACTCTATGAAGATTATTAATGATCTGGACAGTAATGTTGCTATTTTCAGCATGAACGAGAACAATCCTCATATCGTAAAATTTGCGAAAGAAGGAAAAATTACCTGTGTGTATGAAGAAGGTTTTGTGACGATTAAAAAAGGAGACTGGAAGATAAGAATCGGTAAAGCGAAAGATTTCCCGATTACGATGGAAGGCAAAGCCAAATTCATGATCGAGAATGTGTTGGCGGCAAGTCTTGCCTCTTATCTGTACGGCTTCGGGATTGAAGATATTTCCAATTCTTTGAGAACCTTTATCCCGAGTGCCCAGCTGACACCGGGAAGACTGAATGTTTTCAAGTTTAAAAGCTTTAAAGTGTTAATTGATTTTGCCCATAATCCGTCTGGATATGAGGCTATTGAAGATTACCTTAAGAATGTGGAAGCCACCAAGAAAATAGGAATTATTTCGGGGGTTGGAGACAGAAGGGATAACGATATCAGAGAATGCGGAAAGATTGCAGGAAGAATGTTCGATCATATTATTATCAGAAACGAAAAACATCTGCGTGGAAGAACAGAAGATGAAATCAACGGGTTGATTATCGACGGAATGCAGGCTTCCGGAAGAGATGTAAGCTATGAAATCATTCCAAAAGAAATTGAAGCCCTGAAACACGCAATGGGAATGGCTGAAGAAGGAACTTTCATCACCGCTTTAAGTGATGTGATTTCTAATGCGATAGACCTCGTTCAGGAATATCAGGCGAGGGAATTGCTTGAAGATGATAAGATTTAAATAATTTATTTAACTAAGCTAAAAGTTTCGGCGGCATCGAAGATGCCGCCGAAACTTTATTTTATAATAAATAAAGATTTTATGAAAGTACGGTTTACAAAAGATCTTCAGAATTTTAAAAATTTAGAGAATTATTTGGTAATAGGATTTGGTCTTCATGAGAATAATTTAAAATTTTACCTGATAGCTGATGATAATTTTAATATTGGTTATGGTGCTGCTAAACACTTTGAAATTGTTGATGATAATATTGAGGGATACATCAGAAGAGATAGTTTAAATTTTGGAAGAGAATTTTATCTGGAAAATAAAATGAATGACTTACGAAAGGATCTTAAAAGCTATTTGGAAATAAACAATCCTTATGAAAATGTTAAGTATTTTGAAGAAAAAAAATATCCGATTTCTGAGGAATATGAGAAAAAAATGCTCAATGAAGATAACAAACTGAGCCGTATTGAAGGATTTTTGTTATTTACGGATCATTATTTGTACGAAAAATTTTGGGACGACAATTACAGAGAAAGTTTAGAGTTTTATAAAACTAAATCACTAGATTATTTGATGGAAAAAAAACTTAAGGATCCTGTTTATATAAATAAAAATAATTATAAAGACACACTTTTGAAATTTATTGAAAAAGCTTTTGGATTAGAGGCGTATATACAAGAAAAATCTAAATATTATGCCAAAACTCTTTCTAGTTTTATCATTGGTCTTTTTATAAAAGAAATAACTTCAGTCCAAAGGCTTGAATCATTTTATGATGATTGTTTTATAATAGAATATTAAGACTTTTATTATGTGTTAAGCAATTATTGGGTATCATAATTTAATTGAATAAAGAAAACCTCCTATTTTGTATTCGGAGGTTTACTTATGCATAAATTTTATTCCACAAAAAATGCATTCGAACTTCCAATCCAAATTGCATCTTTCTTGTTAAAATCTACATTTACCATGGCGGCTTTTGTCATTCTTCCCAGATTTTCAAGTAGAATAGGGCGTTCGTCATTTTCTCTCCAGATATATAATAAACGAATCTCAGCTTTTGAAAATTCACCGTTAATATCTTCGAAAATAGGCTCGTAAGTTACTTTTCTCTGTAAAATATAGTTTTCTTTATCTTGAATAGCATCCGTAATTTCCTTTGTAGGATTTAAATTAACTCCACTTCCGGCAAAAGAAAATAAAGGTTTAAGAACAAAATTTTCAAGATTTTCCGTTTCCGGAAATTCATGCAAGAAATAACTTTTAGGTACAAACTGATGTTGTAAAAGCGGGAGCAAAAACTTTGATATTTTAAAGAACCAGTTTGGATGGGTAACCCAGGTAACATCAACTTCTTCACGGAAATCAAATTCAGTTTTAAGATCCGGAATCCTGTCTAATTCATCAAAAATGACACGATTGTAAATTCTTTTTATCTCAGTTAATTTTCCCTCATTTTCATAGAATAATTTTTTTCCTTCTTTTTTTAATTTGGTGAGGCAAACTGTTTTTATGCCTAATAGTTTTTCAGTTAAAGCAAAATCGATAGCTGTTTTTTGTTTTTCAGGATAAATTTCAAGAAGAATGACGTTTTCAGGATTTTCATTGCCAAGAATTAGATCTTTTAAATAATTTTTAAATTCTTCGTGAGACATTTTATTTCTGATCTCTGAAAGAAAGGGGTAAACTTCACAAAATGTCTCTTCAAAAACTTTCTGAAAGGCATACAAAGAAGGGAAAGCTTGGAGCTCGATTAATTGAGGTTCTATTTCTCCGTTTTCACTTTTACAGATTCCGAAATCGATGGTGAAAAAATGAGGTTTTTCCGTATCATTGGGAACACGGCAGTTATCAGGAATCGCTTTTTGTAAAGTATCTTTGGGCAAAGTTTTTATCTGGTCAATGATGCTTTCGCTGGCATCAATTAATTTGGATTCAAATTCTTTGGTTAAAAATATAGGACTTTCAGATATTCTGAATGCCGGTTCCAGACCGCTTTTTTGTTTTAAAATTTCTTTAAGCTGCTGATATTTTTCCTGTGAAAACTCCTGATTAAATTGCTTTCTGTATTTTGAAATCATATTCTTTTTCTTTTTTGTGATTTAAAAAATCGGACAGTTGTTGCCCGATTTTATCTGTATTTTATTTTTTTTAATTTTAAGCGATTGCTTCTTTCTGCTGCTTCAAAATATTTTCTTTGGCAGAATTCAGAAATCTCGGAAGAATCTGGGCTTGAGTAAGAATAATTTTGTCCTCATCATCAATTCTGTCGATGGTTTCAAGGTACTTTTCCATTCCGAAATTTTCAATCATCGCTTCTTTGTTCTTCTCGTCCTTCAGGTTTTCAATCATGCCTGCAGGATTGGCTTCCGGATGAAACTGTGTTCCAAAGATCTCTTCTGAAAAACGAATTGCCATTACCGCTCTTTCTAAATTGATATGAGGACGGAACTTTTCAATCGCTACGATTTTCATTCCCAATTCTTCAAAACGATCATGATCAGGCTCAATAAACTGGAAAGCTCTGGAATCGACCGCATAAAAAGGATCCGGAAGATTTTCTAATAAAAATTCCTTTTCACCGTCTTCTGTTTTATGAACCGGCATGACTCCGAAAGAATAAGATTTTCTTCTGTTAATTGTCCCAAGCTTCCAATGAATGCTCGCCAACTGAAACGAATGACAGATAAGGAATAAATATTTTTTATCGTTATTAACTTTATTATGTTCGAAAATATCATCCAATAACTTGGCAAATTTGTCTTCCCATTCCAAACCTTCTCTGTGTGGATCTCCAGGACCTCCCGATGAAATGAATATGTGGAAATCTCCAACCTTCGGCATTTCATTTTTAAATCTTACATCAAATGTTTCAATACTTACATTTTCTTCTGTGCTTCGCTGAAATGTTTCAGAAATCTCTTTTATATTTTTAAATCCCTGATTTACATTGTTATTGTTCATGTCCAGCAAAGCAATTCGAATATCTTTCATACGGCATTATCTTTCTGCAAAGGTACAAAATATTACGAAGCATGCTCGCCGTGTGTTATCCCATATTCTGTTTCAGAGATCATGTAATCAACGACTTTGGTAAGATCGCCTGTCTCTTTGAAGATCTGAAGCTGCCTGTCTGCGCCCGTTCCGTTCTCTAAAATAGTCCATGCATATTCAACTTCTTTTCTGCATCCCAGTTCGTCTACAACATCATCAATAAATTCTAAAAGTTCTTTCAACAAATCAGGGTAAGGAACAGATTCCTCTTTACCGAAATCAATCAGATGAGCATCAATTCCGCTTTTGGAAGCTCTCCATTTATTTTCATTGAGCAGCAGTCTTCTGTAGCTTCTAAAACTTAAATTCTGCTGGTGAAGTTTATAGATCTTTGCTACTAAAGCCTGCATAATTGCGGCAAGACAAACGGTTTCTTCAATCCTTAAAGGCATATCACAAATTCTGAACTCGATCGTAGGGTAGAATGGATGAACCCTAAGATCCCACCAGATTTTCTTAGCGTTATCAATCGTTCCTGTTTTTACCAAAAGGTCAACATAGCTGTCAAACTCCGCCAGAGAATTGAAAAAGCTAGGGATTCCCGTTCTTGGGAATTTTACGAAAATTTCCTGCCTGTACGATTTAAAGCCTGTATTTCTTCCGATCCAGAAAGGGGAATTGGTCGACAGGGCATACACGTGAGGAAGAAAATACCTCATCACATTCTGGATTCTTACCCCTTCTTCACGATTGGGAATTCCGATGTGAACGTGCAATCCGAAAATTAGATTTCCACGGGCAACATCACCCATATCGTCTACAATTTTATTGTACCTTTCACCGTTCGTGATCGTATTGTGTTCCCAGTTTGAAAAAGGATGAGTTCCTCCACCGGAAACACGAAGCCCCTGTTCATGGGCTGTTTTGATGAGATGTCTTCTTAAATTTGTTAATTCGGCTTTTGCTTCCTGAATATTCTGGCAGATTCCCGTTTCCATTTCAATCATGGATTCGTGCATTTCGTGCTTTAAATTTTCACTTAAAACAGCTTTTCCGCCTTCAATAATTTTCGAAACATGGGAAATCAAATCCCTGCTTTCAACATCAATGATCTGATATTCTTCTTCGATTCCAATAGTAAATTGATGCATTTTCTTTGTGCTTTTATTTTTTTTTCAATAATTATTTTACAGAATCTTTTACAAAAGTTCCCCAGGAAATATTCGGTTTTCCCGGAACATATTCTTTTGCTTTTTCAACTGCTAATTTAGCGGCGTGTTCTACGATCCATGCGAAATTTTCTTCTCCCACGGAGTTTCTGTCCGCGTCCGGAGCCGGGTTGCAGAAGTCGATAGCGTATGGTATTCCGTCTCTTACAGCAAATTCAACGGTATTGAAATCGTAGCCAAGAGCTTTGTTCATGGTGATGGTATAATCGTGAATTGTTTTTAATAATTTTTCCAATTCCTTACCTTCAGTTTTATGAGTGGTTTCGTATCTCAAATGCGGCGCATTTCTGGGCTCGTACGGCATGATGTGAACGTATTTCTGACCTAAGCAATACACTCTGTAATAATCGTCAAAAATAATTTCTTCCTGAACCATCATAACCAATTGTTCCGTTTCGCCTAATTTTGCCCAAAGATCTTCAGGGTTATCCACTCTGTACACATTTCTCCAGCCACCGCCGTCATGAGGTTTCATATAGGCCGGAAATCCTACATAATCGAAAATATAATCCCAGTCGTGAGGAAATTTCAAATTTCTGAATGACGTTTCAGAAGTATTTGTCGGTCTTTCGTAAGATGGAAGCAAAACGGTTTTGGGTAATGGAATTCCCAGTTTTGTCATTAAAGCATTGTTAAAAAACTTTTCATCTGCACTCCACCAAAATGGATTATTGATAACATAAGTTCCATTCAATGCTGCATTTTTAAGGTAAGCTCTGTAAAAAGGAACATCCTGCGAAATTCTGTCGATAATCACCGCATATCCGTAATCTGCACCTTGCTCCAGCTTATCAATGTTTACCGGTTCAGCAACGATTTCACCTTTTCCAAGTTCATTTACTTTATCAATAAATGCCCATGGAAACGTATCTTCCATACCGAATAGAATTCCTACTTTTTTAGCCATAGTTGTATTTTTTTATGTTTTATATTAATATTTTATGTAATTGCTTTAAGAAAAGAAAGTTCCGATAAATGTCGGAAAAACCATTCTCCAAAGCGGCCAGTCATGGTTGATCCATTTTCTTTCGTCATACCAGAAATCAATTCCTTTTGAGCGTAAAATTTCTGCAATTTCAATATTCTTATCCCTGCAGATATCCTGATCAGATGTGCTTAAAACGATGTGCATATGTTTGTATTTCCATGCTTCGTCATTTTTTACAAATTCTCTCGGGCAGTTGTAGTATACCAGATCATCGGAATAGCCATCCATGAAATTTCTAATGCTGAACGCTCCCGAAAGACAAAATAAATGAGAAATTACATCCGGAAATCTGAACGCAAAATTGGCAGCATGGTAACCTCCAAAACTTGCTCCCGCAATCGCAACACGATGCACTTTATGAAGTTTCTGAATGTAAGGGATGAACTCCTGAATCAGAAACTGAACATATCTTTCATAGTTTTTAATTCTTTGTTGTGGAGGGATTTTTTCATCATAAAAACTCCATGCGTCAATTGTCTGGATGTTATATAATTTAACTTTTCCCTGTTCTATAAACCAATTGATGCTTCCGTTCAGATGAAAATCGTGGTTTTGTGTATAAAGTCCCTGCGAAGTGGGGAACATAATGATTGGATAACCATAATGTCCTGTAACTTCTATTTTCAGGCTGATTCCTAAAATATTTGAGTAATAGTCTGTATGCTCTATTTGCGGCATTTTTTTTCTTATTTGGGTTTAGTATTGAGGATTTTAACTTGTCGGTTTACTCTTCGGAGGAAGGATATTCAGCATTTCTGCATGGATTTTTTCGGCAGCCTTGTCCAATCTTTCCTGCACAACGGTAGAGTCATTCGATTTATAAATAATTCCGACATGATAATCGATGGGTAAAAACTTCACGACTTCTTTACTTTCAAAACCTGTGTAATCGGGCTCTTTATCTTTAATCAAAGCAATAATAAGTCCTGAATAATATCCTGTAGGTTTTGAAATTTTATAATTTATCCCTCTCAATAAGGCATCTTCAATTTTTGCCCATTCTCTCCAGATATTAATATTGCTTGATGCTTCTACCAGATCGGGGATGTGTGCTCCTCCGACTCTTGAAGAGGTTTCGAGGAAGTAATATTTTCCGTCGTCTTTACTTTTAATAAATTCTGTGTGAGTAGCTCCATTCATTAAACCAAAGTTTGACAATACTTTAGCATTAACCTGTTCAAGCGCTTGAAATTCATCTGAATATCTTCCCAGTGTTTTAGTCCTGAAAACTCCGCCTTCATGGGAAACCTGCATGGGAGGGGCCAGGTATTTTGAAGCGGAAGTGAAAACAATTTCTTTATTAAATGTTAAACTGTCGACATGGTAGACGTCACCTGGTTTAAAACTCTCCAAAAGGAATAAATGACGTTCTTCACCCAATTTATTAAGGGCTTCCCAAAGATCTTCCTTGGAGGTCAGTTTTTTAATTCCGGAAGCAGATGCCTCAGAGCGGGGCTTCAGCACCCATGGAGCTGGAACTTTTTCTACAAAACGGTTAACCTCATCATTGTTGAAAACAGCAGTGAATTCAGGGACGTTAATTCCTGAGTCTTTTGCTTTTTGTCGCATAGCCAGTTTGTCTCTGAAATATCGATGGGTCGTTTGCCCCATGCCCGGAATACGGAATGTTTCCCTGATCAGAGCCGCTTTTTCCACGTCGTAATCATCTAATGCAATGACAGCATGAACTTTTCTGGTCTGCATCAGATGAGAAAACCCCTGAATCAGATGATCCAAATTCCAGACGGATGGCTTTACTTCGGGCATATAGAATACTTCGTCGATTGCATCCCACGGCCAGTTTTTTTCTTTAAGATTTTCTGAAGTTACCAGGATTATTTTATTACCGAGCTTCTTCATTTCATCCATAAAGTCATAGCCCTTGTAATAGCACGAAATACATACTATCGTTTTCTCCTCCATATAATGTTTTTTAGTTATTAGTGAATTATCAAAAATAAAAGCTTATAAATATTAATTAAATAATACTAAATTTTGAAATAAGATAAATTTTTGAGAATCCTCTATCAATTATACAGAGAATTTTTGAACTGAACTAATTTTTAGTGATAATTTTCGATTAAATCTGCCAATAATTGTACTCCAAAGCCGGTTGCTGCTTTTTCTGTTGCGTAACCGACACTTCCGAAAGCTACACCGGCAATGTCTAGATGCGCCCATTTAGGATGGTTTTCGATGAATTGTTCTAAAAATTTTGCCGCAACGATACAGTCTCCGATAGGTTTCATCGAAATATTTTTTAAATCTGCCACATCCGACTGGATATCGTCTTTCCAGATATCCCACAACGGAAGATTCCAAAGTCTCTGGTTGGTTTTATCTCCTGTTTTTATCAAAAGATTTTTCAATTCTTCATTGTTCGAAAACATGGCGCCACAAGTATCTCCAAACATTCTTACCGAACTTCCCGTTAAGGTCGCGAGGTCGATCAGGAAATCTGTCTTGAAATTTTTTGCCATATAAGAAAGCCCATCTGCCAGGATCATTCTGCCTTCCGCATCTGTATTTAAAACTTCAATAGTTTTACCGTTGTAAGCCGTAATAACATCGCTCGGAAGAAACGCATTTTCTGAAATCGCATTATCTGTGATGGGTAAAATAGCAACAATATTAACGGGAAGCTGCATTTCGGCAGCATAAATTAACGTTCCCAAAACAGCCGTCGCTCCGCCCATATCCGACTTCATATAGTGCATGTTATCAGGATTCTTTAAAGAAATTCCCCCTGTGTCAAATAAAACGCATTTTCCAACTAATCCGAATGTTTTTGCATTTTTAGCAGTCGTTTTATATTCTAAAATGGTAAAAGCGGCATCGTAAGCACTTCCCTGATTAACGGAAAGGTAAGCTCCCAAGCCCAATTCTTCGCATTTTTTTCTATTGAACGAGGTGTATTTGAGATCGTATTTTTTAGCTAAATTTTTTAAATATAAGCTTAATGTGTCAGGCTTTTTCAGATTGGCAGGTTTGTTCAGCCATTCCTGGCAGGCAATCTGTCCGTTGCTTAAAGCTTCGGCTTTATTACTGATATTGTCCAGTTTTTTCTGGCTTAAGTTTTCAAAATGAATTTCAAACTTTGCATTCCAGAAAGCATGTGTTTTTTCGAAAGGGTAGCTGTAGGTTCCGATCAAAAGTCCTTTTGCAAACTCTTCGAATTGCTTTTCGTTCATGAAATCTGCTACAAACAGCGTTGGTGTTGCCTGTACTTTTCCTTTTTGCGTCTGAGAAAATTTTATGGCGACCTGCTGAACTTCGAAATTTTGTAGGGTTGATTTCCCTAATCCAATAAAGTAAGTAATTCCTTCTTCATGAGCATTTACAAAAATTTCATATTTTTTTCCGGTGAAGAAAGTGGAAATATTTTTATTAAAATTCTTACTTGTTTTCGTCCATTCTTCTTCAGTAAAAAGATGAAAAACCTGAGTGTAAATTTTATTTTTTTTGTTGATTAATTTCATAAATTTAATTTTTAATGCTTTGTTGCTGCGGCTTCACTTCCACAGGGTTTTCTGTATTGTTGTAATACAGCCATTCAATGGCTCTTGGGAACTCCTGAGACCAGTAAAATTCGCTGTGCGTTCCTTCCGGATTGATATTGGTTTTAAACTCAAAATCGAACAGGTTTTTCTTCTCCCAACGCTTTAAATATTCTTCAAAAATGTGAATTCTTTTTACCATTTTAGAACCTTCCTGACCTCCTCCGTAAAGATAGATTTTTGTTTTAAACGGAACCCGAAAATTCATCATCGGAAAATTATTATTGGGTTCTACCCAAAGAGATGGGGAGAAAATCAATAATTTAGAATAGACTTCAGGATAGAGAAATCCACTGTAAATACTGATTAAAGCGCCCAAAGAGCTTCCTCCGATCCCTGTATTGTCACGATCTTTTTTGGTGCGGTACGTCTGATCTACATACGGTTTTAATGTATCAGTAATAAATCGGATATATTTTTTTCCTTCCGAACCGTTGGCGACATTGTCATTATCAAAAATATATTCCTTAATTCTTTCCTCACTTCCATGTTCAACAGCAATGATGATTACATCCCCACGACCGTATTCTGCAAGAATTGAAAGCTTTTTGTCGATTTCCCAGTTTCCGTAGCCGCTTCCTTCATTAAATAAGTTTTGCGCATCCTGAAGATAAAGCACAGGATAGCTTTTGTCTGAAACATAATAATCGTAAGGTAAAAGTGCCCAGACTTTCCTGTAGCGATCGAGTTGTGGGATATAGAATTCCTCGGAAATTATTTCAGCAATCGGAAAATATTCGTCCTTAAAAGGTCCCCAGTTAAACCTCCATTTTTCAACAGTATCAACAGTTTTTCCTAAAGATTTTAAAACTTTTCTGTTTGGGGTAATGTTTCCGTATTGATCAAGCTCTACATTTTCCCAGCCGCCTTTCGTGAATTTATATTCTATAACATCGGGTAAAAGACGGTCATCAATCTCGATAAAGTAGTTTTGAGAATCTTTTGAGGTAAGCTGAAGATCGTATTGCTTCGGATTCCATTGATTGAAATTTCCTGTAATGTATATGGTTCTCCGGTCACTTTCTGCTGTATAAAGTTCAAACTTCATCCTTGTGTTTCGTAAAAAATTAAAGGTAAATTTATAAAAAATCTTTTTATTTCAAATTAATTTTTAAAATCCTAAATCGGTGATTAAAAAAACTCTATATTTGATAGAATCAAGTGATAGAAAGAGATTAACATAATAATTAATTCAATAATAGTTAATGTTTACTGTTGATATTTTTCGTAGTTTCAGAGAAAATATAAAAATTAAATCAAAACCGTGATGAATTCGGTTAAAACATATACACTTTTTACGGATCATGATATTTATCTTTTTAAAGAAGGTAAACATTATAAGCTGTATGATAAATTTGGTGCACATTCCGCTGAAAAAGACGGAGTAAAAGGTGTTTATTTTTCAGTTTGGGCTCCCAACGCCAAAAAAGTTTCGGTTATTGGCAATTTTAACAATTGGAATCATAAAGATCATATTTTGTTTCCCCGATGGGATGAATCCGGGATCTGGGAAGGTTTTATTGCAGGACTCACCTGGGGAACCTTGTACAAATATGCTGTGGAAACTCCCGGTGGAGAAATTCTGGAAAAAAGTGACCCTTATGCTTTAAGCTGGGAGCAGAATATTCAGGCGGCCTCGCTGGTTTCTACAACCTGGTATGAATGGAATGATAAAGAATGGTTTCAGAATCGTTGGAAAAAAAACAGCTTAAACGTTCCGATTTCTGTTTACGAACTGCATTTGGGTTCGTGGCTGAGAGAAGATGATGATCCTGAAAAATTTCTCAATTATCGTGATATCGCTAAAAATCTTATTCCTTACATAAAAGAAATGGGTTTTACTCATGTAGAGTTTATGCCTGTGATGGAATATCCTTATGATCCGAGCTGGGGATACCAGATTACCGGATTTTATGCTGCGACTTCACGTTTTGGCTCACCGCAGGATTTAATGTTTTTGATTGATGAACTTCATCAAAACGAGATTGGCGTGATTTTAGATTGGGTTCCTTCGCATTTTCCGGGTGATGCAAACGGTTTACACAGATTTGACGGTTCTTATTTATACGAACATGAAGATCCTAGAAAAGGTTTTCACCCGGATTGGAAGTCGCACATTTTCAATTACGGAAGAAATGAGGTGAAATCATTTTTGATTTCCAACGCGATGTTTTGGCTGGAACGTTATCATGCCGACGGATTGCGGGTGGATGCGGTAACTTCCATGCTTCATCTCGATTATTCGCGAAATGAAGGAGAATGGGAACCCAATATTTACGGAAACAATGTAAATCTCGAAGCGAAGGCTTTTTTGCAGGATTTTAATACAGCGGTTTATAAAGAATTCGGAGATAATATCATCACAATTGCGGAAGAAAGCTCAGATTTTCCGATGCTCACGAAGCCTGTTCATGACGGTGGTGTCGGTTTCGGAATGAAATGGATGATGGGCTGGATGCACGATACTTTGGATTATTTTAAGGTAGATCCGTTTAATAGGAAATTTCATCATCATAAATTGACTTTTGCGTCAATGTATATGTATAATGAAAATTACATGATGCCTTTGTCACACGACGAAGTGGTACACGGAAAAGCAAGCTTAATTTATAAAATGCCCGGTGATGAATGGCAGAAATTTGCAAATCTTCGCGCATTATATGTTTATATGTTTACGCATCCGGGAGCAAAATTACTGTTCATGGGGGACGAATTCGGGCAAACAAGTGAGTGGAATTTTAAAAAAGGCCTGGACTGGCATTTGCTGGAATATCCTGTTCATAAAGGTTTGCAGAATTTGGTGAAAGATTTGAACCATATTTACAGATATGAAACGGCTTTTTACGAAAATCAATTCAATAAAGAAGGGTTTGAATGGGTAGAAGCGGATGATCTGGAAAATTCGGTTTTTGTATATTTAAGAAAGGGAAAAAAGAAAGATGACGTTTTCATGGTTGTTTTAAATTTAACACCGAGAGTCATTGATTATAAAATCGGTGTAAGTGCCGGAAGTCATTGGGAGATTGTTTTTAATTCTGATGATGAAAGATATGCCGGCAGTGGCGTGAAACCTGAAATTTTTGACGAACAGTATGGAGATTACATGAGGCATCAGAAATCGATCAGCATAAAATTGCCACCGCTTGCCGGAATTATCTTAAAGAAGAAAGATAAAAAATATAAGCAAAATAGAATCAAACAACACAAAAGATAAAAAGGGAAAATGGTAGTTTATCATCTAAGTACGGAGTGTTATCCGGTTGCAAAAGTAGGAGGTCTGGCAGATGTGGTGGGTGCTTTGCCCAAATATCAGAACAAAATAAAAGACATTGATGCGAAGGTGGTTATGCCCTGGTACAATAAATCTTTTGTTTACGATCATGAGTTTGACATGGTTTTTGATGGCTTCATTCATCAGGGACCGAATATGCTTCAGGTACAGGTTTTGAAGGAGAAATCAAACGCTTTGGGCTTTGAGTTATACATGGTAAAAATTCCCGGGCTTTTGGATCGTGATAATCCTTACGGCTATGAAGACGAAAGTTTTCAGTTTCTGGCCTTTCAGCATGGGGCTTTGCATTGGCTGAGCGCAATGGAAATTCGTCCTGATATTCTGCATTGCCACGATTACCATACAGGATTGGTTCCTTTTATGATAGAATATTGTCCGGAATTTAAGTTCTTAAAAGGTGTAAAAACCATAGGAACGATCCACAACGGCGAATATCAGGGGATGATGAGTTGGGATATGGCGAACTATATGCCGTCTTTCGATCAATACAAGTGGGGCTTAATGGATTGGAACGGATATATAAATCCGTTGGCAAGTATGATTAAATGCGCAACGGCTTTCACAACGGTTTCTCAAGGGTATCTTGAAGAACTTTTTGTAAGTTTCAGAGGGCTTGAAAGTCTGGTTCGGGATGAGTTTGGAAAAGCATATGGAATTATCAACGGAATTGATACGGAGGTTTGGAACCCTGAAACAGATCCGATGTTGGATTTTAATTTTAATATTAAAAATGCCATTGCTCAGAAGAAGAAGAATAAAGAAAAACTTTGTAAAGAATATGGCTTAAAGCCGGAACTTCCTTTGTTTGCCTTTATCGGAAGATTTGCAACAGAAAAAGGGGCAGATTTTCTTCCGGACGTAGTTTGGAGAAGTATTAAACAGAGTTACGGAGCTTTAAATATCATGATTTTAGGTTCAGGGAATTCTTATATTGAAAATAAACTGAAAGAATACGATTATATCTACACCAATTTTGCATTGGATTTAGGGTATAAAGAATATCTTTCCCATAAAATTTACGCTTCGGCGGATTTTTTGCTGATGCCTTCCAGAGTGGAGCCTTGTGGTCTGAATCAGATGTACTCGATGCGTTATGGAACAGTTCCGATTGTTCGATATACGGGAGGATTAAGAGATACGGTGGAAGATATATCGACAGGCGGAGCAGGAATTAATTTTACATTTCCGGGAGTTGATGATATTATCCATGCAATAAACAGGGCACTATTGGTTTATAATCAAAAAGAAGAAATGGAAAATCTGATTCACGCGAACATGAATTTTGATTTTGCATGGGAAAAATCAGCGGAAAAATATATAGCTTTATATAAGAATTAAAATGCTGAAAAAACTGTCTTTGTTGTTCATAGTCATATTAACTTTTTCGTGCGAAACGAAAGAGGAAACAATGATTCATGAAGATGGTTATTATAGAATTCTTGGCTTTGGATTTTCAAATATGGAAAGAGAAAAACTACAAGCTGGAATTATAGATAAATGGAAAATTAAACATGTCGATGTTGCAGGATGTGTGGTAACAGAAAAACTGATGGACAGTATAAAAACAGAAAATCAGAAAACATTTGCGGCATTAGAGAAAAGATACGGAAAAGATTGGCGTACAAAATATGAGAATGATCTCAGCCATTTTGCGATGAATCAGGTCGAGGTAATGGATGTTTTAATCACCAATAAATTATTCAGAAACGAGCTGAAGAAAAATGATATAGAGATTGATGATGTAGATAAAAATGTAAAGGAATTGGATGAAGGTTTGTATAAAGTTGTAGTTTATAATCAAAAATTAAAAGCTGAAAATAAAGAATGTTTTTCAGTACAGGTAAACACTAAAGAGAGAACAGTAAACTTAATAAAATAAAACGCAAGATAAACTTATGAATCGCAATGTAATTTCCATTGTTTTAGGAGGGGGTAGAGGAACAAGATTGTTCCCGCTAACGTATACAAGATCGAAGCCGGCAGTGCCTATCGCTGGAAAATACAGGTTGGTAGATATTCCTATTTCAAATTGTTTAAACTCAGGACTGAACAAAATCCTGGTTCTAACACAGTTTAATTCAGCTTCTTTAAATTCTCATATTAAAAACTCTTACCATTTCGATATTTTCAGCAAAGGTTTTGTTGATATTTTGGCTGCAGAACAAAATGTTGAAAACGAAAGCTGGTATCAGGGAACGGCAGATGCCGTTCGTCAGTCGATGAAACATCTGGAAAAGTATGATTATGACTATATTTTAATTCTTTCCGGAGATCAATTGTACCAGATGGATTTCAGGGAAATGCTGGATTTTCATATTGAAAAAGGGGGTGATGTGACGATTGCAACTATTCCTGTAAATGCAAAAGATGCTACCGGTTTCGGAATTTTAAGTTCTGATGATGAAGGAAACATTACTTCTTTCGTAGAAAAACCAAATTATGATCTTTTGGATGGCTTAAAATCTGAAGTTTCCGAAGAAAATAAGCATGCAGGAAAAGAATATTTAGCATCGATGGGAATTTACATCTTTACGAAAAGTATTCTTAAAAAAATGTTTGATGAAGGAGCTGGTGACGATTTCGGAAAAGATATCATTCCAAACTCTATCGGAAAATATACAACATTGAGTTATCAGTACGAAGGATATTGGACAGATATCGGAACGATAGAGTCTTTCTACGAAGCGAATCTGGATCTTTGTCAGGATTTTCCTCAGTTTAATCTGTTTTCATCTTCACCAATTTATACCAGAGCAAGAATGCTTCCGCCATCCAAAATTAACGGATCTTATGTGAGTAAAGCAGTTTTAGGGGACGGATGTATCATTATGGCAGATAAGATCGAAAATTCGGTAATCGGGAACAGAACGCGTGTTGATAAAGGCAGTACGATCGTTAATTCTTATGTGATGGGAGCAGATTTCTATCAGGATACCACAGAAATTGTTATGAATGACAGAAATGGCCAGCCTAATATGGGAATCGGAAAGTACTGCTACATCGAAAAAGCAATTTTAGATAAGAACTGTTATATCGGAGACAATGTAAGGATTATCGGTGGAAAACATCTTCAGGACGGAGATTACGGGACACATTCGGTTCAGGACGGGATTATTGTTGTTAAAAAAGGAGCCGTTTTAAAGGCGGGAACTCATATCGGCTAAAAAGTAGAAGTATGAAGCTGGAAGAGGAAAGTTTAAGGAGTTTGATTTTAATTAAAATTTTAAAAAAAATTAAATGGAAAAGTACCAAACTTCCATCACGTATTCCTTCATCCTGAAACTAAAAATAATTAAAACAGAGTGATCAATATATTGGTCACTTTTGTTATTTTCTATACATTTGTGCGATGCGTTTTTTTAAGATCATAGCGGTATTTATTGTGTTGTTGATTGGAGCTTACGCGGCTTCGATGTACTATTTTGTGGATGAAAGTAAGGATTTTAAGATTGAAAAGGAGGTTGATTATCCTTTGGAAAAAGTCTTTTCACAATTTAATAACCTACAGCATTTTACACGATGGAATAATTTCTTTACAAGCTCCCAATCCATTGATATTGATTATTATACGCCTTATGAAGGGCAGGGGAGTTCTATCAGTTATGTAGATCCTAAAAATGATACGGGTGGGGAAATGTTCATCCGTTACGAAAATCCCAACAAAACTTTGAGATATCAGCTTTTTGAAGACAAAAATGAAAGTCCGACAATGGTTGATGTTAAATTTAAAGCCGTTTCTGCGGAAAGAACAAAAATTACATGGATCGTTCACACCCCAAAATTATCTGTTTTAAGAAGGGTTGAAAATTTTTGGACTGAAGACCGGTTTGCCGAAAACATTAATAAAAGCATGGTAAACCTTAGCAATGTTTTAGGCAATAAAGTGGAAAAAGACAATCAGATGGCGGCTATAAAATACGACAGCCTAATGGTTGAAAAGGATGAGGAAAAATTATTATTGGGGATTAACGTAAGTACCTCCAACAAGAAAGATGCACTCTACAAGAATATTGTGATGAATTATAACAAAATTTATAATTATACAACAATGGATCTGGGCAAGAAAGACGACGAATTCGGCTTTCCGACTTTGATTACAGATGCCGATAATTACAAAGATAAAGAAGTGTCTTATTATCTGGGGATTCCTTTGTCTAAAAAGTTTGGGGTTACCGATAATAATTTCAGCTTCAGAACGCAGGCTCCTACCCAAAATTACATTATGTATTACAAAGGAAGTTATGAAGGAAGGGTGAAGGCTATACAACAATTAATCCAGAAAGCAAAGAAAGATGAGATGAGATTTAATGACATTCGTCAGACTTTCATAGAGCGCCCTATGGAGGATCAACCGGTGAATATGAAGCTCTCATTATCAGTATTTAAGTAAATTCAATAAATTTATTTCTTTTATAGTTTTTTTAATAGTTTAAAGGCTGTTTTAACTCGGTTTTTTTTATTAAATTTGAAGATTAATTCTACAAACAAATTTTAATAACAGATACACTGTAATAATGGACAGATTTTCATTCCTAAACGCAGCTCATTCTCAGTTAATTGAGGATTTATACCAACAGTATTTAAAATTCCCGGACTCTTTAGAACCATCATGGAAAGCTTTCTTTCAAGGCTTCGATTTTGCGTTGGAGAACTACGGTGATGACGATAACATCCAATATATTCAGGCTCCGGCTGTTGCTGCTCCGGTAGTACAGCAGGCAACTCAGGCGGCTTCAAACGGTGAAGTTCCTGAACATATCAAGAAAGAATTTAAGGTAGTAAACCTTATCGAGGCTTACAGAACGAGAGGGCATTTGTTCACAAAAACAAACCCGATCAGAGAAAGAAGACATTATACTCCGACTTTGGATATCGAAAACTTCGGTCTTGATAAGTCAGATTTAAATACAAAATTCAATTGCGCTGTTGAAACAGGGATGAAAGGTCCTGCAACTTTACAGGAACTGATCACGCATTTAGAAAACATTTACTGTGATTCTATCGGTGTAGAATACATGCACATCAACAACGTTGAAGAAAAAGATTTTATCAAGCAGTGGCTTCAGGTGAATGAAAACCACCCAAATCTTTCAGCGAATGAAAAAACTGAAATTTTATTAAAATTAAATCAGGCGGTAGCGTTTGAAAACTATCTTCACACAAAATTTGTTGGTCAGAAAAGATTCTCTTTGGAAGGTGGTGAAACGTTGATTCCTGCATTGGATCAGTTGATTTCAAGATCTTCTCAGTTAGGCGTAGATGAAGTTGTGTTGGGAATGGCTCACAGAGGAAGATTAAATGTTCTGACTAATATTTTCGGGAAATCTTACAAGCAGATTTTCTCAGAATTTGAAGGAAAGGAATTCGAAGAGGATGTATTCTCCGGTGACGTTAAATATCACTTAGGTTCATCTAAAAAAATCAAAACGGCTTCAGGAGAGGAGGTTGCGATTAATCTAACTCCGAACCCGTCTCACCTTGAAACGGTTGCTGCTCTTGTAGAAGGAATTTGCCGCGCTAAAGTGGATGATAAGTATAAAGATTATTCTAAAGTTTTACCAATCATTATTCATGGTGACGGGGCGATTGCCGGACAAGGTATCGCTTACGAAGTGGCTCAGATGATGACTCTAGAAGGTTACAGAACAGGAGGTACAGTTCATATCGTGGTAAATAACCAGGTTTCATTTACAACTAACTATATGGATGCGAGATCTTCTACATACTGTACAGATGTTGCAAAAGTTACAGAATCTCCTGTAATGCACGTAAATGCGGATGATGCAGAAGCGGTTGTTCACGCGATCCATTTTGCAGCTGATTTCAGAGCTAAGTTTGGTAAAGATGTTTACATCGATTTATTAGGATATAGAAAATATGGTCATAACGAAGGGGATGAACCAAGATTTACTCAGCCTAATTTATATAAAACAATTTCTAAGCACCCAAATCCAAGAGAGATCTATAAAGATCAGTTGTTGAAAGACAGCGTTGTATCAAATGATCTTATTGCTAAAATGGAAGCTGATTTCAAAGCTCTTTTAGATAAAGATTTTGATGCTTCAAAAGAAATTGAAAAGAACGTAATGGATGTTTTCATGGCAGATGACTGGACGAATTATCCTATTGGAAAAAGAGGAGCGGTTCAGGAAACTGTTGATACAAAATATGACTTAGAGAAGTTGAAAGAATTGGCCATTAAAATGTCTACACTTCCGGCTGATAAAAAGTTCTTAAATAAAATCACAAGACTTTTCGAAAACAGAATTAAAGCGATCGAGGGCAATAATTTAGATTGGGCTCTTGGAGAGTGGTTGGCGTACGCAACGCTTCTTGTTGAAGGCCACAACGTAAGAATTTCAGGAGAAGATGTGGAAAGAGGTACTTTCTCTCACAGACACGCAGTGGTAAAAACTGAAGATACTGAAGAAGAATATATCCCATTAAGACATGTTTCTGAAAGCAGATTTGATGTCTTCAATTCTCACCTTTCTGAGTACGGAGTTCTTGGTTTCGATTATGGTTATGCGATGGCATCTCCTAATACTTTAACGATCTGGGAAGCTCAGTTCGGAGATTTCGTGAACGGTGCTCAGATTATCGTTGACCAATATTTAGCGGCTGCAGAAGAAAAATGGAAAATTCAGGATGGTTTGGTTATGTTGTTGCCTCACGGTTCGGAAGGACAGGGAGCAGAACACTCTTCCGCAAGACTGGAAAGATTCTTAACACTTTGTGCTAACGAAAATATGGTGGTTGCAAATATTACTTCTCCTGCCAACTATTTCCACTTGCTAAGAAGACAGTTGAAATGGTCATTCAGAAAGCCGTTAATTGTAATGAGTCCAAAATCATTATTAAGACATCCGAGAGTGGTTTCTCCGCTTGAAGATTTCTCTAACAAAGGATTCCAGCCAATCTTAGACGATCCTACTGCAGATCCTGCAAAAGTTGAAAAATTAGTACTTTGTTCAGGTAAATTGTACTTCGAATTATTGGCTAAAAAAGAAGAATTGAATGCTGAAAATATTGCATTGGTAAGATTCGAGCAATTATACCCTCTTCAAACTGATGCCATCGACACGATCTTCGAAAAATATTCAAACAGAAAAGAAATTGTTTGGGCTCAGGAAGAACCGGAAAACATGGGTGCTTGGTCTTATATCTTAAGAAACTTCAGAGATACAGGAATTCAGGTGGTAGCTCCTGTCCCAAGCGGTGCTCCGGCTCCGGGAAGTCACAAAATGTTTGAAAAAAATCAAAATGCAGTAATCAACAGAGTGTTTGACAGAAACGATGCTCCGGTAAAAAGACCTGTAACAGCTTAATTAAAAATAGAAATTAGAAACGAGAGGTTAGAAATTAGCATTTTAAAAGTCTTTTATCTTTCATCTATTTTCTTAAAGTCTAAAAAAGAAATAATAATCATTTAAAAAATAAAAAATACGATATGTCAGTTTTAGAAATGAAAGTTCCTTCACCGGGCGAGTCAATTACAGAAGTTGAAATTGCAACTTGGCTTGTGAAAGATGGTGATTATGTAGAAAAAGATCAACCCATCGCTGAAGTAGATTCAGATAAAGCGACTCTTGAATTGCCTGCTGAACAAAGTGGTGTTATCACTTTGAAAGCTGAAGAAGGTGACGTGGTACAGGTAGGACAAGTGGTTTGTTTAATCGATATGGATGCTGCAAAACCTGCGGGTAGTGCTGCTCCAGCTGCGGAAGTTCCAAAACAAGAGGAGGCTCCGAAAGCGGCTGAACCGGCTAAACAGGAAGCTCCAAAACCTGCTGCTCAGCCAGTAGCAGCTGCTGCAACTCAAACTTATGCAACAGGTGCTCCGTCTCCTGCAGCGAAGAAGATTCTTGACGAAAAAGGTATCGATGCTTCTCAGGTTTCAGGTTCTGGGAGAGACGGAAGAATCTCTAAGTCTGATGCTGAATTGGCGGCTGTTCCTGCATTTGGAGGAAATCCGGTTACGGCTACAGGTTCAAGATCTACTACAACAACTAAACTTTCAGTTCTTAGAAGAAAAATTGCTCAGAGATTAGTTTCTGTAAAGAACGAAACAGCGATGTTAACTACTTTCAACGAGGTTGACATGTCTGAGATCTTTAGACTAAGAAAACAATATAAAGAAGAATTCGCTCAAAGACATGGAGTAGGACTTGGTTTCATGTCTTTCTTCACAAAAGCGGTTACTAGAGCATTACAGATGTATCCGGATGTAAATGCATCGATCGACGGAGACTTCAAAGTAAACTACGATTTCTGCGATATTTCAATTGCGGTTTCAGGTCCTAAAGGATTAATGGTTCCTGTATTGAGAAATGCTGAAAACATGTCTTTTGCAAGCGTTGAAGCTAACATTAAAGATTTAGCTATTAAAGTAAGAGACGGAAAAATTACAGTTGACGAAATGACGGGCGGTACTTTCACCATTACAAACGGTGGTACTTTCGGATCTATGATGTCTACGCCGATCATTAATCCTCCTCAATCTGCAATCTTGGGTATGCACAACATTATCCAGAGACCGGTTGCGGTGGACGGACAGGTTGTTATTCGTCCAATGATGTATGTTGCAATGTCTTACGATCACAGAATTATCGACGGAAAAGAATCTGTAGGATTCCTTGTTGCGGTAAAAGAAGGTATCGACAATCCGGTAGAGATCTTATTGGGAGGAGACGAAAGAAAAGGTCTTGGATTATAATATTTTAAGAAAATTATAATATAAATTTTAAATCTCGCCTCAAAAAGGCGAGATTTTTGTATCCTGTATAATAAATACTAAGATGATGTTCTCAAAAATGACCTCAAATATCAAAGTTTCAGTAATACCTGAATATGATAGTAAAAACAGTTATCCTTCTGAAAACAGACACGTTTTCAAATACAACATTACCATCGAAAATGACGGAAGTTTTCCTATAAAAATCCTTAAAAGAAAATGGTTAATTTTCGACGTTGGTTTTGGATATACAGAAATTATCGGTGATGGAGTAATCGGATTAACGCCGGAAATTGCAACGGGTGAAAATTTCGCTTATTTCTCCAATGTAATGCTTCGTTCCGGAGTAGGAAATATGAGCGGAAAATACCTGGTTAAAAACATGGAGACACAGGAAAATTTTGAAATAGATATTCCTAAGTTTAACTTGTTATCTGAAGTATTGAGCAATTAATTTAAAAAGAGCTAAAAGATTATTTTAAATTAAAAATATTCTTAAATATCTACGCAATCTAAAAAAAAATCAGCGGGAGAATATAAGTGAATACAAAAGCTCAATCAAAAATCCGTTGGGAAAAACCACAAATCACAATTTTTTTATCTTCAGTTTCATATACTCGGAAACTTCTTCATTGCTTGTGAGAAACAATTTTTCAAAGGCTAAGAGAGATATTTTGGCACAAACCTCTGCATCAGCACCTGCTCTGTGATGGTTAAATTTGATCTGATGATATTCAGCCAAATGTTTTAATCCATATTTAGGCAAATAGTTCCATGATTTTTTAGCTAATTGAATGCTGCATAAATAGTTCAATTTTGGCGTAAACATTCCGTAATGATTGAGACAGCCTCGCAAAACTCCAGCATCAAAACCTGCATTGTGAGCAATCATCAATGTCCCGTACATCATTTCTTCCACTTCATACCAGATTTCATCGAAAGTAGGAGCGTCTTTCACGTCATCAGGAAAAATTCCATGAACATTCACATTAAACGGACTGAAATAAGGAAAACTCGGCGGTTTTATCAGCCATGTTTTTGTATCAACAATTTTAGAATCCTGCACAATGCAAACACCCAGTTCGCACGCAGAATTTCTCTCGTGTGTCGCTGTTTCGAAATCTATTGCACAAAAATCCATTGACTGTGTTTAATGTTTTTAGTTCAAAGTTTACATTACATCTATAAAGCTATTTCTTTTTTCCTAAAAAATGCCTGAAAATAAGCCATCTGGTTTGGTAATACTCTGATTTTTGATACTTTTGACGGCGCTTGATAGTTTCAGGAAGCTGTGCATAAAATCCAAAATGTCCTCTTGCAACAGCCCAAAGATGTGAGATCCCGTTTTTATATGCAAAATAAAATGAAGCTATGCCATCTAAACATAATCTGAAAAATATCAATCCAATCAGCTTAGGAAAAGGTAAATTTTTCAGCATCATTGAAAGATTATTTCTGATATTTAAATAAGTTTTCTGAGCGCTTTGTTTATTTAAAGTTCCACCACCAACATGATAAACTTTTGATTTTCCAGTATAAAATATCTTTTTTCCAGAATTGATTAATCTCCAGCAAAGATCGATTTCTTCCTGATGGGCAAAAAACCTTTCATCAAAACCCTGCTGTTCCCAAAAATCTTTTGAACGGATAAAAAAACAGCATCCTGAAGCCCAGAAAATTTCTGTTTCATCATCGTATTGACCTTTATCCTCTTCCAGATCGTCGAAAACTCTTCCTCTGCAATAAGGATAACCCAGATTGTCGATTAATCCACCTCCGGCTCCGGCAAATTCAAAATAATTTTTATTGTTGAATGATAAAATTTTAGGCTGAATGGCTGAAATCGATGAATCTTTTTCAAATAAATTTAAAACAGATCCAATCCAGTTTTCGGTAACTTCCACATCAGAATTCAGAAGGCAATAAAATTCGTTTTTAATTTCTTTTAAACCTTCGTTATAACCTCCTGCAAAACCGTAATTTTTATCGTTTCTAATGATATTTACGGTTGGAAACTGAGTTTGAAGAAATTCTATAGAATTGTCAGTGGAAAGATTATCAATTACATAAATATCCGCTTCCTGAGAAAACTGAACGACACTGGGAAGAAATTTTTCCAGCCAGCTTTTTCCATTCCAGTTTAAGATCGCAACTGCTAACTTTTTCGACATGAGAATCTATATTTTTTCTGAATCAAAACTTTTAATCGAATCCTGATATTTCCATTTTCTGTGTGACCAAAGGTAGTTATCAGGATATTTGTGTAAGGTATTTTCCAGTAACTTATGGAATTTTTTCACCACTTCATGTTCTGTAAATTTTTCTCCGTCAGGGTAGATTCTGTGGTAATTTACCTGGTAATAACCACGTTTTACCTTCTTCATTTCACAGTAAACAAAGGCAAGATCCATTCTGGTAGCTAATTTGTCATATCCGATAAAAACAGGTGTTCTCTGATTCAGAAATTCCAGTCCGTAAGTGATTTTGGAAGAGTGTGGTGTCTGGTCTGCCACAAACATGTATGCAGAACTGCCGTCATTTTTAGACCTGAAAATATTTAAAATAACTTCTTTGGCTTCCAGAGCTTCGTTTCCGAAATTGTTTCGTACGCGTTTCATCTGATTTTCCCAAAACTCACTGTTTACCTTTCTGTACACAGGATGACAATGGTCCTGAGGGATAACTTTTGCTAAAACGTTAATCCACTCCCAATTGAAAACATGCCCTGCCAGCATAATCACATTTTTACCTTCAGCTTTAGCCTGATGAAAAACCTCTTGGTTAATATGCTGCATCCTTACTCTTGATTCTGTTTCAGAAATACTGAAAGATTTTACAGTTTCAACCAGATAATCGGAAAAGTTGCGGTAAAACTTTTTTTTGATTTTATTGATCTCTTCATCTGATTTTTCAGGAAAAGAGTTTTTTAAATTTTGCGTAATAACGTTTTTTCTATATCCTACGATATAATAATTCAGAAAGAAAATTATATCTGAAAAAATGTATAAAATTTTCAGCGGAAGTTTAGAAATTAGATATAATATTTTGATAAGGAAATTCATAAAACAGGCAAATTTACGGATAATAAAATTATGGTTCTATTTTTGCTTGCAAATAGTATTATTTTTTTATTTTTATATTATGAAAAAATTATTATTAACAGCTTTTCTGGGATTAGGCTTTTTAGGCTTTTCCCAGGACTTGAAAGATAAACCTAATGCAAGAGAAACGGATAAGGCTTTGTTGGTGAAAACTGATCATGCAGAGCTTGATGCAAAGAAAAAAGCAGCGGAGGAAAAAGTAAAGTTACCGAAACCATACAATCCACAAGCTGATGCAGAAAAAGATATTCAGGCTTTGATTGTAAAGGCAAAAAAAGAAAAGAAAAATATCATGATTCAGGCGGGTGGGAACTGGTGCATCTGGTGTTTAAGATTTAATCAGTTTGTACAGACGACTCCTGAACTGAAAAAACTGGTAGATGAAAATTACGAATATTATCACCTGAATTATTCCCCAGAAAATAAAAACGAAAAGATTTTCGCAAAGTATGGAGATCCGGGTACAAAGTTCGGCTATCCTGTTTTCATTATTCTGGATCAGAATGGTAAAATGATTCATGTTCAGCAAAGTGATGTTCTGGAAGAAGGAAAAGGATACAATCTTGGAAAAGTAAAAGAGTTCTTCAATGTTTGGAGTCCAAAATCATAAAAATTAAAACCGGGAAAATTTCTCGGTTTTTTATTTATAGAAATCTTTTGATCCAGCTTAGTTTTTTCTCAGAATATGGTGGATATTTAATGTTCGGCTCGCCCCATGTTGCTCTTTCAAGAATAGCTTTTTGGTTTGAAAAGGTTTCAAAACCAAATTTACCGTGATAATTACCAATTCCTGAGTTTCCAACACCACCAAACGGAAGATTTTCGTTCCCTAAATGCATCATCACATCATTGATACATCCTCCACCAAAAGAAAGTTTTTGCAAGAAATTCTCCTTTTCTTCTGAATTGTCCGTAAATAAATAAGCGGCCAAAGGTTTTTCCAATTCTAAAATTTCATTTAAAATAACATTAAGATTGGTAAAAGAAATAACAGGTAATATTGGTCCGAAAATTTCTTCCTGCATAACTTCATCATTCCAATGGATATTCGTTAAAATCGTAGGTTCGATGAATAATTTTTCTCTGTTGAAATTTCCCCCGAAGTAAATTTTGTCTTTATCAATCAGTGTAATAAGCCTTTCAAAATTCTTTTGATTGATGATTTTTGTATAATGTTCCGAACCCGATTCATATTTAAATTCCTGAATATATTTTCTAAGCATTTCTAAAAACTGCTCCTGAACAGATTCTTCAATCAATAAATAATCGGGAGCAACACAGGTTTGTCCGGCATTCAAAAACTTTCCCCAGATAATTCTTTTGGCAGCTACTTCAAGATTCGCTTCTTTTGTAATTATAGCGGGAGATTTCCCACCTAACTCCAGGGTAACAGGCGTCAGATTTTTTGCGGCGGCTTCGTAAACTATTTTCCCGACTTTTGTACTTCCGGTGAAAAATATTTTGTCAAATTTGAGTTTTAACAATTCTGTAGTTTCCTCAATACCGCCTTCATAAGCGTATACATATTCGGGTGGAAAATTTTCATTGATGATTTTTGCCATGACTTTCATTGTATTTTCTGCAATTTCACTCGGTTTTAAAATACAACAGTTTCCGGCAGCCAATGCGGCAACAATAGGAGAAAGGGATAACTGATAAGGATAATTCCAGGCTCCGATGACCAAAACATTACCCAAAGGTTCAGAATAAATCCTGCTTTTCCCGAATTGATTCACCAGGTTAGTTCTGACTCTCTTGGGTTTTGAAAGTGATTTTAAATTTTTCAGATAATATTCAATATCATTTAAAACAAAGGAGATTTCAGTGGTGAAGGTATCAAATTTAGACTTTCCAAAATCTTGGTAAATGGCTTCATACAAAAGATGTTCGTTCTCTAAAATCACATCCCGAAGTTTTTCAAGATACATTTTTCTGAACCTGATATTCTTCGTTTGTTGTGTTTTGAAAAAATCTTTCTGTTTATATACAATTTCCTGAATTTCCATAAAGCGAATTTCAGGAATTATTGCAAATTTTTTGCCTAAAAAGCTACATAATATTTCTCACCGCAATTTTTACGGGATGATACAGTAAAATAACCAATGCCGTAATTAAAGCCAACCAGAATAACCCTGTAAAGATTTCCATATTGGATAGCAAAATAGCCTGTGCATTGATTTTGGCTTTGAAAGCTCCTGCCGTCATTGATATTGATTCATTGATCGGAAATTTAGAAATATGAGCTCCAAAAATCTGATTCCATTGTGAATAGAAAACAGGATTGGTATCGATAAAGTTTGAACTTAATGTATCTGAGTGTTTCAACGTTAAAAATAACATTAAATTCTGCATTAAAGCATATCCGATAGCGGTTGTCCAGAACCTGGTTGCTGTTCCGACTGCAGATGCGTTGGCAACATATTTTTCGGGCATTCCGGAAATTAAAAAGAAAACCAACGGCGTGAAAAGCAATCCTTGTCCGACACCTTGTAAAAATAATGGCGGACAAATCGTTTGAAGTGTTGTGTCAGGGTAAAAAGTGTAGGTAAACCAAGCACAGTCAATCGCCAAGATCAGAAATCCTGTAAAGAAAATTAATTTTGAAGATGCTCCCTTTGTGATGCATAAAGCTGATAAAAAAACGCCCAAAAGACTTCCGGCAACATTCCAGTACTGAATTTCTACGATATAATCCCAAGGCCATTTCCAGACGGTTGCCATAATGCTGTACACATTGTTTATGGAAGCTCTCAGGATATAAAAAATGAAGAAAAGAATCACTCCGGCAATCAAATTTTTTGAACCAAATACTTCAAAATGAAAAAAAGGACGCGGCTGATTTCTCTGTTTTAACATAAACAATCCTCCAAATAGTAAGAAAATCAGAAAACATAAAATGATAATATCCGATTCAAACCACATTAATCGTTTTCCGTAAATTAAAGCATAACCGCCTGCCTGAAGACATACCCAAAGCAAAAACCAGCTTGTAATATCCAGTTGATACAATGGTTTTTTAGGGAAAAATCTGTTTTTATTAAAGATCGCAAAAGCAATAATTAAAACAAAAACATGGAAATAAACCATCATAAGGATCATGTGTTTAAAATCGTAATCTTCAATGCTGGATTTCATTAGAGAGGTCGTCAAAGTTCCACCTGTGAGGATAATGGTGTACATAAAAGTGTAGGCGATTTCTTTGGCGTGTTTCGTTTTGAGCTCAGCGACAATCAGCGGCAGGAAAATGGCACCTTCCATCACTCCAAAGATTCCTTCCAGAAAGCGGATAACTAAAATAACATGGTAGTCACTCGTAATTGAAAGC
Source organism: Chryseobacterium arachidis (assembly GCF_900129245.1). GTDB lineage: Bacteria > Bacteroidota > Bacteroidia > Flavobacteriales > Weeksellaceae > Chryseobacterium > Chryseobacterium arachidis. The sequence continues at coordinate 146,454 of NZ_FQUT01000004.1, read as the reverse complement.
CCGTAAAGGATAAGAATGGAAACGGAAGACATCAGCAAGGTGTAATATTTTACGCTGAAATACGCCATAAACCGCTGTATAACTAAAAGGGTAACCACAAATGTCCCGTACATCAAAATCATTAAGTATTGGATGCCGTCTGAATCGACGTCCATAAAAGAAGATGTGAAGGCGCTATTGGAATGCAAAAGCGACAACAACATCAGGTGGGGAAACAGCGCCAGAATAAGAAGCGGCAGTTTCAGCCATTGTGGTACCCATTGATGATAAACTGTATTGTGTTGCATGATTTTCTTTAAAAGGCGAATCAGTAATGATTGCCAAATGTGTTTTATATTAAATCTGTTTAATTTTTTTAGAAGCTTTTTCCCGCTTTCCACTCTATCTTTTGTGTTACGGCTTCCGCTTTGCTCCAGCCGCAACACAAGAGGATGCCGTTGCAATCGGGGCTAGGGTTGCAGCCGTTCCTTTGAATATTTTATAATTACACAGAGCTTCTCATTCCGTAGAAATTCAGGCTCTAATCTTTCCAATAGAATTCTAATACTATGCTTAGATTCTGCGGAATGACAGACTTGCTGGAAATAAACTTTAGAAAATTTAAACAAAGTTGTTATTAATGAAAAATGCGAAAAGACAAAAGAACAACATGTAAAAGTAAAGGTAAGATGGTAAATTGCATTCTGCCTTTTCGCTTAAAAAATAATTTAATTGGTTAATTTAAAATTTGAGAAGAGGATTTTAAAATTTTGATCTATACACTAAACATTTCCATACAAAACTCTAAAATTCTCAAACCCTCTCACTCTCAAACTCTATATTTTCTTCGCGCTCACCAGAACATTCATTCCGGAAAGTAATTTTTCGTTGTTTTGATTTTGATCCAGAATAATCTTCACCGGAAATCTTTGTTCGATTTTTACGAAATTTCCTGTTGCATTATCCGGTTTTACTAAAGAGAATTGTGAGCCTGAAGCCGGAGAAACGGAAACTATTTTTCCTTTAAATTCTACATCTGGATAAGCATCTGCCGTGATAATGACTTCTTTATTCTGATCGATCTGTCCCAATTGCGTTTCTTTGTAATTGGCAATGATCCATTTTTCTTTGCTCACGATCTGAACCAAGGCCTGACCTTCTTTGATCAATTGTCCTTCCTGAATCGTTTTCTTACCAACCCAACCATCGTAAGGTGCAGTCACTACCGTATAAGAAAGGAAGAGTTTTGCATTATTCAGACTTGCCGAACTTTGTTGAATCTGACTTTTTACAGGGGCAACTTTTGTTTCCTGTTCGTTTACGCTTGCTCTCACTGCATTTTTTTGCTGTTCTAAAGCTAAAAGATTCGCTTTTGCCTGTTCGTAAGAAGCTTTTACATTTTCAAACTGTTGTTCAGTGGCAGCATCTTCTGAAACTAAATTTTTATATCTTTTAAAATCCTGTTCATTTCTCCAGATGTCAATTTTTGCTGAAGCAATTTTAGCATCAATGATTTTTGTATCGCTTGCTTTTGTATTCACACCGCTTTCAATAGTGCTTATATTTTCTGAATTGGCATGAAGATTTGCTTCGGCCATTTTTACCTGATTCACAAATTCGCGGTTGTCTATTACAATTAATGTATCGCCTTTGTGTACAAATTGGTTTTCATTAAACTTAATTGTTTTGATGAATCCCGAAACCTTGCTTGAAACAGGTGTGATATATTGTTCGATCTGCGCATCGTTGGTCGTCACATTTTTTCTCGAAAAAAGATAAAAGCTCACCATACCTGTAATCCCACTAATAATAAGGATCCACGCCAATAGAGTAATCGTTTTGTTGATTCTTTTTTCTTTTCGTGTTAATTGCTTTTGTGCCATAGTTTTTATAAGTTTCCAATCGTATATTGGAGTTGATAATATTTAAGTTGTCTGTTAATTTTTACGGAAATAAGATTGGACTGAGCTTCCAGATAAGCATTGTCAGCATCGATCAGTTCGGTGATTAAGCTTAATTTGTTGGCGTATTTCGTTCTTACAATTCGATAATTTTCTTTAGCCTGATTAATCGCTTCCTCTGAGATTTTTACCTTTTGGTCGGTCTCTTCAAACTTTTTGTAGGCTTCATAAACATTGTGTCTTATATTTTCCTCATTTTCTTCGATCTGCAGTTTGGCAAGGTTGATATTTTCCTTCGATTCCTGCATTTTGTATTTGTTTTTATACAGACTTTCGATAGGATAGGTAAGATTGACGCCAATCATTCCCAGGCGATAAGCATAAGGCTCGGGAGGGAAGAACATCATATTCGGATATTTTAAAAAATATTCTCCGCCTGCTGTAATTTTCGGTAAATAATTCGCTTTTGTAATTTTTTGATCTAATTCTTTAAGCGAAAGATTTTTATTGGCCATTGCAACAGATTCGTTTTTATGCAAGGCCGTTTCCGTTAATTCGTCTACATAAGGTATTTCTGCATTTTCAGAGATGAGATCTTCTGTATCCACATGCATTTCCTTATTTTCGGGAAGGGAAAGAATGGTTTTCAGTTTATGTTCGGCAATCTGAATATCGTTATCAAGTTCCGTCCAGCTCATTTTATGATTGGAAAGCTGCAAAGAAGTTCTCAACACTTCATTTACCGTAACAACGCCGTTTGCTTTTAAAGCTTTTACCTGTTTGATGTTCACGGAATCTTCTTTCATTTTATCATTAATCAGACTTTGCTGTTCTTTTAAATGATGGATTTGAAGAAAAGCGGTAATAATTTCCATTTTCAGCTGTCTTTCATCCAAATGGGTCTTTAATGAAGAAATCTCAGTATCAATGGCAGCTTTTTTCTCCGTGTTTTTTATTTTTCCACCCATGTAAACGGGAATTGATGCGGAAAGAGTAAAGTCATACATTCCATTGATGATGTCATATTTTGTTGCTTTTCCGAATACGCCATTTTCGTGCTGAAAAAGATTGGTCACCTGATTGTAGCTCGTATGAAATTCGATGTCCGGAAGTTTTTCCATTTTAAGATCTTTCTCTTTCGTTTCAGACATTTCATTTTTCAAATGACTTATCTGAATATTTTTGTTGTTTTTTAAGCCGATCTCAACCGCCTGTTGCAAGCTGAGATGCTTAAAATCTATCACTTGTGATTGAAAATTAAAGCTTATCAATAATAAGCACAACGCAATACACTGATATTTGCATGCGTTAAATATCATATTCATAATTTAATTAAAGGTTTTTTGCTAAAATGATTTTGATACTGCAAATTTACGATGAGTAACTTCGGACAGTATTTGTGAAAACAGAAAAAGATTTGTCCATTTACGCCAAATTGAAATTTTATTTTTACCTTTATTCTATGAATGATCGTCATTTTGGAGCCGTTGAAGAAGAAGATGCAGCTTTTTACGTGTATCACGTTCTTACGGGAGATGTAAAAACAGAGATCCATCATCACAGTTCTGCGCAATTGGTGTATGCAGAAGGAGGCATTGTGCATATTTTTACGGATCTGAAACATTGGTATTTACCGGCAAGGTGTTTTATGTGGATTCCTGCGGGAACTCCTCATTATATTTTTTCTACCAGTCCGAAAGTAGATTTGTACAATTTTTATTTTAAAAAAGAAGAAAATGAAAGTGGCTTTTTTGATGAAATTAATATTTATTCTGTCAGTCACCTGCTTCGGGAGATGATTTTATATACAAAAGACTGGGATGGGAAAATCACAAAAAATGATGAAACAAAATATTATTTCCTTAAAGCTTTAAAAGGAATTTTACCTGAAAAGAGGGATAAAAAGCTAGCTTTTCCTGTTCAACATCCTTTTCCGAAAGATGAAACTTTACTGAAAGTGGCCAAATATATTCACGCCAATCTCGAAAAGCCTTTAACCATCGAATCCACTGCAAAAGAATTCGGAATGAGCACCAGAACCTTATCGAGAAAATTTAAAGAAATTTTGGGTATGAATTACGTCCGTTTTCTGCGTGCATTGAGAATTACGCGATCATTAGAATTAATGTTGGAAGGAAAGTATAATATGTACGAAATTTCTATGATGGTAGGGTATAACAGTCTCTCATCTTTCAGCAATATCTTTAAAAAAGTGATTGGAATTCCACCGACGGAGTATCTGCAGAGGTTGAAGGGGGATGTTTAGGTGGGAGAGTATCTTTTGTGTTGGAGTGTGGAAGGGTTTTAGAGTTTTTGAAATTAGTCTATTAAAAATTGCTTCTTCCCTTTAGAATTAGGTTTGCAGACCTTTAGTCTGTTCGCAATGGCATTAAAAAAACCACTTCAATCGAAGTGGTTTTATATGTTGAGAAAATCTCGTCTTGTTAATAAGATTAAGCTTCTTCAGAAGGAGCTTCTTCTTTCTTAGCAGGAGCTGCTTTTGGAGCTTCAACAGGAGCATCAGATACGATATCGAATTCGTAGTTGTACTCAACGTTTCTGTGAAGTCTAACAAGAGCAGTGAATTTTCCTGTTCTTTTGATTGTGTTTCCAGGGATTTTGATGTATTTTTTATCTACAGATACACCCGCTTTTCCTAGAGCTTCAGCTAAATCAGCATTGTTGATAGAACCGAATAATTTGTCACCAGCACCAACTTTTGCAGGGATAGTGATAGAAGTTTTCTTCAATTGATCAACTACAGCAGTTGCAGCAGCGATTAATTTAGCTTCTTCTTCTTTTCTAGCTTCCAAAGTAGCTTCAAGAGCTGCGATGTTTTTAGGAGTAGCTAAAAGTGCAAATCCTTGAGGAATCAAGAAGTTTCTTGCATAACCAGGCTTTACGCTTACTGTGTCGAATTCAAGACCTAAATTTTCTACGTCTTTTTTAAGAATAATGTTCATTGTTGTTGTCCTTTTTTAGATGTTAGAAATTAGATGTTAGAAGTTAGAAATAAGACTTTGTCTGTTATCTGAAATCTATTATCTGAAATCTAAATCAAGTTAGAATTAATTATGTATTCAGCAACAAAAAGCCAAAAGCTAAAAGCTAATGGCTAATTGCAATTTTTTATTTCAATAAGTCAGCTACGTAAGGCATCAAAGCTAAGTGTCTAGCTCTTTTGATAGCAGCAGAAACTTTTCTTTGGTATTTCAAAGAAGTTCCAGTGTATCTTCTTGGTAAAATTTTACCTTGCTCGTTTACGAACTGTAAAAGGAAGTCAGCATCTTTGTAATCAACGTGCTTAATTCCGAATTTTTTGAATCTACAATATTTCTTTTCAGATTTTGTATTGATATCAAGTGGAGTAAGGAATTTTACTTCAGATTCTCCTCCAGCTGAGGCTTGTTTAGCCATATCATCTATTGCCATGTCTTGTCTTTTTTTAAAAATTGGGTTAATAATTAAGCTTTAGCTGCTTTTACTTTAGTTCTTCTAGTGATAGCATACTCTACAGCGTGCTTATCTAGTTTTGTAGTAAGGTAACGGATTACTCTCTCGTCACGCTTGAATGCTAATTCTAAATCAGCAACTACAGAACCTTCACCTTTAAATTCGATTAAAGTGTAGAATCCATTCTTTTTCAATTGGATTGGGTAAGCTAATTTTTTTAATCCCCAGTTTTCTTTAGCAACGATTTCGCAGTTCTTTTCTTTGATAAGATCTACATACTTGTTCACTGCTTCCTCCACCTGAGCCTCAGATAGAACGGGAGTTAAAATGAAAACAGTTTCGTAATTGTTCATAATGTTAAATGAATTTGTTAATTATTTCGAGGTGCAAAAGTAGGAATATTATTTCTATTATGCAATAAATCTGGAAAATTATTAAAATAAAAAAGACCTGCAAAGCAGGCCTCATAAAATTGTTGTAAGCTAATTATTATTTTTTAATCACTTTCGTGGATTGTAAGCCACTTTCTGTTTGTGCTGTTACAATATAGGTACCGGCAGGTAATTTCGATAAATCGATATTGAATTTATTCTGATTAACCTCCGAGCTGATGACATTTCTGCCTGATAAATCCACAACATATACAGATTTTACTTTTGTTTTAGAATCAAAATTTAAAATATCACTTGTTGGGTTGGGATATACTTTGAATGAAGCATCCTTCTTATCAGTTTCATTAACAGCCAAAGGTGATAAGGCAACAGTTACATTATAATCTTCGGCCTGCCCGTAATCGGAACCTGCACAAGGATCAATTAGATCCGGGTTGTCATCAAGAGTTCCATAGATCTTTTTGACACGCATTCTTGTAGAGCCCGTAAGCGCAGTTGCAGGAACCGCAATAGAATGTACTGCCTGTATGGCATCTTCCCCTGTTGATGCAGTAATGGTTTGTGTTACAGGATAAACTTCCCCCGGATCGTTCAGGATTCCGTTTTGATTCCAGTCGATAAATACAGCAAAACTGTTTTCGTAATTTCCTCCGGTATTTCCTTTTAAAGTAATATCATAAGATTGTCCCGGCGTTACATTTGCAGATTGAGACAGGAAGAATTCATGGCTGTTTCCAACATTTAAATCAGAGTCTGAAGTATTATTAATGCCTGCAAAATTTACCAGGGTAATGGGTTCGTCGCCATCAGCTCCAAAGAAGCTGTCTACAAATGCTAAAGGACCGCAGTAATTGAGCTGAACGGTAGTGGATGCCTCAACCGAAAAGTCATCAATGTAAAACGCCGCACCGTCCGAACCTACATACTGAAATGCAATTTTTACATTCGGATTGTTTTTGTAGGAATTAAGGTCTATCATCACAGAATTCATTACATAATTAGAAAATGTTCCTAGATTGGTTTCAGACCAGATCTGAGTCCACGTAGCACCGTTGTCGGTAGAGATCTTTGCAAAGACATCGTAATTGTCATTGGGATCTACAGCCCAATAGTAGCTTAAACCTGCTTTAAACTTGAGATAGTAGTAATTAGCATTCCCCAAAGCAAAAGAGGGCGAAATCAGCCATTCGTTTTGTTGTCCGAGACTCTCGTCATAATCAACGGAGGCAACACTGCCCGATGTATTAGTATAGATGCCCCATGTTTCATTGGCGTTTAATTGTTGTACAGTCCATGTGGAAGGTATTGCTGTACCGTTGAAATCCTCACTGATGATCACCTGTCCGAAGCCAAAGAATGGCAAAGCGATGAGTACTGTTTGAAGTAATTTTTTTCGCATAATTATTAATTTTGGATAAACCAAAGATAATAAAAATACGTAACTATCAATATGTCAATAATTTATATTTAATTAGGGTTAATGTTAAAGATTTTTTAACATAATTTTAGAAATCAATGAAAATTTAGGAATCATAAAGTGTTAATTATCTTTATTTCTTATTTCTGTAAGAAAATTTACCTTAATTAAATCATATAAAGAATGTCTGCTCACCAAAATTGAAGCGATAGAAGAGATCATTCCTGCTAACATTAAATGAAAAATAAGAGAATGTCTGTCGGTCATTTCGAGTACAATAATAGCCGATGTAAAAGGAGCTCTTGTAATTCCAGTTAAAAACGCCACCATCCCTGCCAAAACAACCACATTGGTTTCATTAGGAGTTAAATGAATAAATCCGGAAATCACAGATCCTATACTTGCTCCGGCCGTTAAAGCTGGGGCAAAGATTCCTCCCGCACCCCCAGAGGTAAAGGATAGGGCAGGTCCCAGCATCCTTAAAATAGGAACATACCAATCTTCATGTTTTTTCGGGGTGAAAAGGACGCGTTCCATAATTTCTTTTCCGGAACCTAAAATTTCTCTGTTAATAAAAAAAGCGATGGATGCAATGATTAATGCACAGATCACTAAAAAAACTACATTAGCACGGTTGGTCTTTAATCTTTTCTTTTTCCAATCATTTATTTTCAGCATGGTTACCGAAAGCTGACTTGCTAAAATCCCTGCAATTCCTCCCACAAGAATAATCGGAAACATCACCATTAATGAAACATCATTCGTTTTTGGATATCCTAAATATAAATAAGAACCGGCCAAAGTCTGAGCCGTTAATCCTGCAATGATAACCGCTGTAAATAATGCTGTTTTGAAATAATTGATATGTGTTTTTGAAAGTTCTTCCACGGCAAATACAATTCCGCCGAGAGGAGTATTAAAAGCGGCTGCAAGTCCTGCAGCTGCGCCTGTCATAATCATATTTTTCTTTGATATTTTCGGCCACCACTCGGGAAGATATTCGTTTACTTTTCTGAAAACAGAACCTGCAATCTGAATAGTCGGGCCTTCACGGCCCACTGCGCCACCGCCGATAACCAAAATAACCGAAGAAATAATTTTAAATACAATGATCTTTAAACTTAATAAGCTTATGATCTTTCTGTGTTCCTTAGGATTTGCCAGTTCAACAGCAGCCATTACCTGTGGAATCCCGCTTCCTTTGGCGTTGGGTGCAAATTCTTTCACCAGCCACCACGAAAGCACAAAACCAATCGGAGCAATAATGAAGATCATCCACAAATGCCAATCCAGAATGTAATGAAGAAGGTTCTCGCCCCAAGCAAAAATTTTAGCATACATCACTGCCAAAAATCCTGTAATCACAGAGCCTATCCAGAAAGGAATAGCCTGAAGTAAGTTGTGCTTCAGTTGCTCGTTGCGGATATTGTCGAAGGACTTTTTGAGGCTTCTTCGGATTAGGATGAAAATTTTCAGCATTTGTTGATTTTGAGGTGTAAAAATAAGTTTTTTGTAGAATTTAGATTTCATATAAAAATTTAGAAACAATCAAAGCATTCTCGACGGAGAGTTCTTTTGGTAATCCGAAACTTAAAATATTGTTTTTAATTTCCAATTTAAAATCTTCATCAGGAAAAGATTTTATAATTTCTTTTCTCTTTGTTGCTAAAAATGCCATGGTTTTAAATTTATCATTTCCAACAACATAAAAATCTTTAAAATCACGATCGTTGAAATTGATATTAAAACTGCTGAAAATTCCTGCAAGTTTATCCATAAAACTCTTTTTATTGATAGAAATATATCCGAAATCTTCATTTAAATCTTTTAATCCCCAAATCTGTAAAGTTTCAAGCTGAGCTGGTAGACGGCCGCCTTTAATTGTTTTTTCAATCTTTCTGACGATAAATAAATTAAAAGAATTTCTTTTGTGTTTATCTGTTACAAAATAGCAGATCTTCGGTACAAACAACGAAAAAGGATTTCCAATATCAGAACTAAATTTATCGTAAAGCGAACCCTTAATGTCAACCACAGAAATATCGTAAAGCTTGAAAAGTTCGTCAAAAACTTCAAAAATTAATTTTTCTTCTTCTTTTGAAAAATCAAAAAGCTTGTTGGAATTTAATTTTCTGATATGAAGATCCATTTTACTAAAATTTATTTATCTTAAATTTAATATTAATAAACTTAAATTACAAGAAAATGTTCAAATGTAAAATAAATTCTATTTGATTGCTAATTTGATAAATAAATCTTGTTTTGTTTGTATATTTTAAATCTGAACAAAACAAGATTTAATCTTTTGAAATTTAGATGAATTTAATTTTAAAAAATAAAAACCTCCGAAAAAAATCGAAGGTTTTGTATGGTAAAGACATTTTGATAAGCGATAAAATATCATTTATAACTCATCATCATCATTCATTATTTATAATTAAATTTCCGTATTCAGATCCCAGTTTTCAAGGTAATCGTGAACGTGCTTCAACATCATTCCGCCAAGAGAACCGTCTACCACTCTGTGATCATAAGAATGAGACATGAACATTAAATTTCTGATTGCAATTACATCACCATCAGCTGTTTCAAGAACTGCTGGTTTTTTAACGATTGCTCCGATGGCCAAAATAGCAACCTGAGGTTGAGGAATAATAGGAGTTCCCATAAGGTTTCCGAAGCTTCCTACATTAGAGATCGTATACGTGGCGCCTTGCGTGTCTTCAGGTCTTAATTTTTTATTTCTTGCTCTGTACGCCAGATCGTTGATTGCTTTTGCCAATCCTGAAAGTGACAATTGATCTGCATTTTTAATGACAGGAACAATCAAATTTCCGTCCGGTAAAGCAGTTGCCATACCGATATTGATGTTTTTCTTCTTAATAATGTTTTCTCCATTTACAGAAACGTTGATCATCGGGAAATCCTGGATTGCTTTTACAACCGCTTTCACGAAAATAGGCATGAAAGTCAGTTTTTCACCTTCGCGTTTTTCGAAAAGAGATTTGTTTTTATTTCTCCATTTTACCACGTTAGTTACGTCAGTTTCGATGAAAGAAGTAACATGCGGAGCAATTTGCTTAGCTTTTACCATGTTTTCAGCAATGATCTTTCTCATTCTGTCCATCGGAATGATCTCGTCACCTGCTGCCACAGGAATTGTAGAAGCCGGAGCTGAAGTTGCCACGGGCTGTGGAGTAGAGGCTGCCTGTACAGGAGCAACTTGCGCAGCTGGCTGGTTTCCTCTGTTTTTTACGTAAGCTAAAATATCTTCTTTAGTAATTCTTCCTTCCAAACCGCTTCCTTTGATGGATTTCAGTTCAGTTTCAGAAATATTTTCCTGTTGTGCGATTGATTTTACAAGTGGAGAAAGGTAAAGATCTCCCGAAAACTCTGTTGAAGCAGCCACCTGTAACGGCTGTTCGATTGTTTTTAATGTTTCAGCGTCTGGCGTAGCAGCCGGAGTTTCTGTTTTTACTTCTTCTGAAGCTGTGTTTCCGCCTTCACCTTCAATTTCTAAAATAGCAATGGCTTCGCCTACTTTTGCAACTTCGTCTTTCTGTTTTAAAATCTTTACGATTTTCCCCGAAACGGGTGTCGGTACGTCTGAATCTACTTTATCTGTCGCAATTTCTACTACGGAATCATCCTCTTTTACAGTATCGCCTTCGTTGAACAACCAAGTGATAATTGTCGCTTCCATAACACCTTCTCCCATGGAAGGAAGCAATAATTTGTATTCTGCCATTTTTAATTTTTAGATTTTGACAAATATATAAAAAAAATCGATTTTTTTATGAAATATTAAATTTTAGAAAAATTCGATATAAATATTCTCGCCGACATTGAGTCCGAACAGACTTTTAGCCCCGTTTTTTTTGCTGCCTTTATAGATTGTAAGCTCCAAAAGCTGACTGTCATTGAAGATTGCTGCAGATTGACCGTGAAATTCTGTCTCTCTTTCCCAGTCAGAAACTACTTCTGTATGGCTTGAAAACACTTTCGAAAGCGCTAAGTTTCTGAATTTTATCGTGAAATTTTCGTACCCGTTGCCTGTACTTTCAAAAAAATCTTTGCTGATATTTGAGATTATATTTCCGAAATTATCAATATAAGTTACTTCCCCGATAATCATTTTTTCAGACTCGTTATAAACCGGTTTTGGAAATAAAAGCTGTTTGGCAGCATCTATTTTTCGTCCGATCACTTCCGGAAGTCCGCCATTCGCCAAATGAACGGCTGCAGGAACAAAAACATCGGTTGAAGTAAAGTTGACAATATCATCAAACCTGTTGTTTAGAGTAATTTCATAAATGGCTTCAGGCTTAATGTCAAAAAAAATTAAACTTAATAGTCCGTTGTCAGCTGCCAAAAAGAAATGTCCGTCTGCTTTGTACAGGATATTTTTTCTTGATTTGTGATGAAAACTGTCGACGGCAACAATATGAATCGTTCCTTTCGGAAAATGTTTGTAGGCGTTTCTTACGATATACGAAGTCTGTATAAGGTTAAAAGCCTGAATATCGTGGGTAATATCAACAATATTAACCTTCTGATTCAGAGAAAGAATGCGGCCTTTTACAGCGGCAACTCTGTAATCCAAATTTCCGAAATCTGAAGTAAGGGTAATAATTGACATTGATTGTTTAATAGAATGATAGAAATGCAAATTTATCTAAAATAAAAGGAAAGCCCGAAAAATTATGGAAAAGAATTTGATATAAGTTTGAAAAAAAGCTTTAAATTTAAAATCTAAAATTAATAATACTACTGCATGTTTGAATTAACATATGATTTGGAAGATATCGATGCGAAAATCTTCTATGGAGTTAATAACCAATATTTCAATTTAATAAAATCTACTTTTCCGACACTTAAGATCACTGGGAGAGATCATTATATTTTTGCGATGGGGAACCAGGAAGCTTTGGATATTTTTAAACAGAAGCTGGATGACATCGTAAAATTTATCAGTAAAAACAATTCTATCGACCTGAAAGACGTTGAAAATATCCTAAATATTAAAGACGAAAACGAAAAACAGCTGGTTTTTGATCAGGATATTATTGTAAAAGGAGTAAATGGTAAAATTATTAAGGCTAAAACGACCAATCTTAAAAAATTAGTTAAGGAAACTGAGAAAAAAGATATGGTTTTTGCGATCGGGCCTGCGGGAACGGGGAAAACCTATACAAGTGTTGCCTTGGCAGCAAAAGCCTTAAAAGACAAACAGGTTAAAAGAATTGTCCTTACAAGACCTGCTGTAGAGGCAGGAGAGAGCTTAGGATTTTTACCGGGTGATCTTAAAGAAAAGCTTGATCCTTATTTACAGCCTTTATATGATGCTCTTCGTGATATGATTCCTCATGAAAAGCTGGAAGGTTTTATTGAAAAGAAAGTGATCGAAGTAGCTCCCTTGGCTTTTATGAGAGGAAGAACCCTGGATGATGCTTTTGTGATTTTGGATGAAGCACAAAATACAACACACTCTCAGATGAAAATGTTTTTAACGAGAATGGGGATGAATGCCAAATTCATCATTACAGGAGATCCTACCCAGATTGATTTACCTCCGAAACAGCAATCCGGATTAAGAGAAGCCATGAGAATTCTGAAAGACGTGAAAGAAATAGGTTTTGTACACTTAACCGAAGAAGATGTTGTACGACACCCTGTTGTTAAAAAAATTATTCTGGCGTATAACGACGAGGAAAAAAGACAGAGAAATGATTAAATAGTTCAAAATCGGACAATTATAACAGCAGAATAGCGAAAGCTATTCTGCTGTTATTTTAATATGAATAAGAATTCCCAATATTTTGATATTTAAAAAAAAGTATTATTTTTGCCCCGAATTAATTAAAAAAAACTATTTATCATGAAGAAAATATTACTTCTTGCAGCAGTTGCTGTTATGGGTGTGAGCGTATCGGCTCAGGAATTCAGGTTTGGCCCTAAAGCCGGATATTCTTTTTCAAATGTAAAACTTAAAGATAACTCTAATTCTGAAACTTCAGATCCTGTACATACTTTCTACGTGGGAGGTTTGGCTGAATATAAAATCAGTGACAGATTCGGGTTACAGGGGGAAGTTTTGTATTCTCCTCTTGGAGGAAAACTAAATGTTGCTGAAGTTGATCCAGATGATCCTACTAACTTTTTAAATATAAAAGCAAAACAAACGTATCATACATTATTGGTTCCTATTTCTGCTAAATATTTCATTACAGAAGGTTTATCTGTTTCTGCAGGTGCTAGCTTTGGTGTTATCCTTTCCGCTAAGCAAAAATATTCTGCTGATTTAGGGTTAGGAGGTGTAATCCCAGGATTTGAACTTAATTCAGAGGATGAAATGGATATTAAAGATCAAATGAATACTTTAAATATTGCCCCTTTCCTTGGTGCTGAATATATGCTAGAAAACGGGTTATTCTTTGATGCAAGATATAACTTAGGGGTATCTAATTTAGCTAAAAATACTTCTGATGGTGAAAAAATGACTAACAGCTTTTTCCAAGTTGGCGTAGGATTTAAATTCGGAGGAAACTAAGAATTATTTCTCATAAAAAAGTAAAGCGGTACAGAATTTGTATCGCTTTTTTCGTGTGTTACAATTTGGCACATTACTTTAGAGAATTTCATATTCTTATATTAAACTTATTAAAATGAAAAAACTGTTATTATTAGGTGCTTTTGCACTTTTAGGTGGTCTTGCGCAGGCGCAGGAAGGCTTTAGATTGGGAGCTCATGTGGGCGCTCCGCTTGGGGACGCTGCCGATGCAGCAAGCGTAACGTTAGGCATTGATGCTGCTTACATGTGGAATATTACCAAAGGCTTGGATATCGGGGTTACTACAGGATATTCTCATTTTTTTGGTAAAGACCGTTTCGAGGATTTTGGTTTCGTACCGGTAGCGGCATCAGGTAAATACAAATTCAACAAAATCCCGCTTTTTGTAGGATTGGATTTAGGAGCTGCTATTTCTACCAGAGATTATATCAACAGTGGTTTGTATGTAGCACCAAGAGTCGGTTACCAGATGAAAAAAGCTGAACTATATCTTGGGTTCCAGAATATTAGTAGCAAATATAGGGATAGAGGTCCTTATTGGGATTATCGAGACAGATTTAATTTTGGTGCTGTTAACTTCGGTGCTAATTTCTTCCTTAATTAATATTTTCTTTAAATCAATTATATTAAACTCCAATTGTAAAATTGGAGTTTTTTTATTCAAAATATTGTGAAAAAGTCAAAACTGTATGTTTAGTACGTTTTATTACTGAAAAATGGTAGTTTTTTCTAATGATATTAATCACGTTAACAAATTTTAATCTTAGCGGATGCCTCTGTAAATTTGTCGTCAGAAAGTATTAAAATTTTAAAAAAATGAAAAAAGTATTATTAGCTGGTGCTATTGCACTTTTCGGTTTATCAAATGCTCAAATCGCTAAAGGAACAGCTTATTTATCTGGTTCAGTAGGATATTCTCAACAAGAAACTAACAACGGTAACAATAAAGTAGAAAACTTCAATGTATTGCCAACAGTTGGTTATTTTGTAGGAACTAACTTAGCAGTAGGTGTAGGAGTTGGATACCAGACTCAAAAAGAGACTAACATTGCTACAACTCAATTTGGAGGTGCAACAATCGTTACTACAAACGAAGTTAAGGAACCAGCTTTCGTAGTTGCTCCTTTCGTAAGAAAATACTGGACTTTAGGAGATAAATTATATATCTTCGGTCAATTAGCAGTGCCAATGCAGTTTGGAAAAACTGAGGTTGAAAACACTACTGTAACTACTACAGGTTCTACAACTAGTATAGCTTCAACTTCTACAGAAGCTAAATACACTCAGGTTGGTGTAACTGTGAAGCCAGGTTTAGATTATTTCTTAAACAAAAACTGGTCTATCGAAGCTACTATCGGTGAATTCGGTTATAACAACTACAAACCAAAAGATGGTGATGCTACAAACAACTATACATTTGGTTTAAATTTATCTTCAGTAACTTTTGGAGTTAAATATGTTTTTGCAAAATAATAAACAAAGCATATCTATTAAAATAAAGTCCTAAGTTTACTTAGGGCTTTTTCTACTTATAAAAACTATTTTTTTAATTTTAAATAAATAACTATGAAAAAATTATTATTGGCAGGTGCAGTTGCACTTTTCGGTTTATCAAATGCTCAAATGACTAAAGGTGACTGGGTAATCAGTGGAAACACAGGTTTTGGATTCAACAGTATTAACACTAAGACTAAAGTTGATGGTGAATCTTTTGACGGACCTAAAGTGAGCTCGTTTTCTGTTACCCCATCTGTGGGATATTTTGTAATTGACAAATTAGCCGTAGGTATCGATTTGAATTTTGCAAGTATTACAACAAAAGAAGATGGTGATAAGGCTACAATCTCTAATTTCTCTGTAATGCCGACTGCTACTTACTATTTTGCAAACAGCAGCAAATTGGTTCCTTTCTTAGGTGCTGGTATTGGTTATGCATCTAACAAGACAAAAGAAACTTATGCTGGAGGTGGTTCAGACGAGTATACTGCTGATGGTTTAGCTTGGAAAGTAAAAGGAGGTGTAACTTATATGGCTACTCAGTCTTTAGGTATTAACTTAGGAGTATCTTTCGATCAGTTTTCTAACAAAGAAACTTATTTAGGAACTGAGTTCAAAAACAATGTTAACACTTTTGGCGTAAACGTAGGCTTCTCTTATTTCATCAAAGCTAAAGCTCAAAAATCTGATAAATAATCCATTTATTTTAAAGATAAAAACAAAGAATCCGACTCAAAACTGAGTCGGATTTTATATTTTAAA
The DNA here is from genome assembly GCF_900129245.1 of Chryseobacterium arachidis. GTDB lineage: Bacteria > Bacteroidota > Bacteroidia > Flavobacteriales > Weeksellaceae > Chryseobacterium > Chryseobacterium arachidis. The sequence continues at coordinate 130,482 of NZ_FQUT01000004.1, read as the reverse complement.
TGAAATGTAAGCTAAATTATTTTCCAAACATTCCGCCCATTCCCGGCATATTTGGCATTTTGCTCATCATCTGCATCATTTGCTTTCCTTGTGGACCCTGCATCATCTTCATCATTTTCCCCATTTGGTCAAATTGCTTCATCAATTGGTTTACATCCTCAATTTTTCTGCCTGCACCTCTCGCAATTCTGTTTTTTCTCTGAGTATTAATAATAGAAGGTCTTCTTCTTTCTTCAGGTGTCATAGAGTAGATGATCGCTTCGATGTGTTTGAAGGCATCATCGCTGATTTCCACATCTTTAATCGCCTTTCCAACTCCTGGAATCATCCCCATCAAATCCTTCATGTTACCCATTTTTTTGATTTGATTAATTTGCTTTAAGAAATCATCAAAACCAAATTCGTTTTTAGCAATTTTCTTATGAAGTTTTTTTGCTTCCTCTTCATCAAACTGCTCCTGAGCTCTTTCTACTAGGGAAACAACGTCTCCCATTCCCAAGATTCTGTCCGCCATTCTTTCAGGGTAGAAAAGGTCTAAAGCTTCCATTTTCTCGCCAGTAGAAATGAATTTGATTGGTTTTTCAACCACGGAACGGATCGTCAACGCGGCTCCACCACGGGTATCGCCATCTAATTTCGTTAAAACAACCCCGTCAAAATTCAAAGTATCGTTGAATGCTTTTGCCGTATTCACAGCATCCTGACCTGTCATTGAGTCAACAACGAACAAAGTTTCGTTTGGTGTAATCGTAGAATGAACAGTTTTAATTTCCTTCATCATCTGCTCATCAATCGCCAAACGACCTGCTGTATCGACGATTACAACATCGTGACCATTAGATTTGGCAAAACTAATCGCGTTTTGAGAGATGCTTGAAGGATCCATAGAACCTTCTTCCGTAAAAACAGGAACCCCAATCTGTCCGCCTAAAACCTTCAACTGGTCGATCGCAGCCGGACGGTATACATCACAGGCTACCAAAAGAGGTTTTTTATTTCTTTTTGTCTTTAAATAATTCGCTAATTTTCCAGAGAAAGTTGTTTTACCAGAACCCTGAAGACCTGCAATAAGAATCACTGAAGGTTTTCCTGAAAGGTTGATTCCCTCCTGAGAACCTCCCATCAGATCTACCAATTCGTCGTGAACGATTTTTGTCATCAGCTGCCCCGGTGTAAGCGATGTAAGCACATCCTGCCCTAAAGCTTTATCCTGAACTCTTTTAGTAAGATCTTTTGCAACTTTATAATTAACATCGGCATCCACCAATGCTCTACGAATCTCTTTTACGGTTTCCGCGACATTGATTTCCGTAATTTTTCCTCTTCCGGAGATATTATGAAGCGCTTTGTCTAATTTATCCTGTAAACTATTAAACATATGTATTGTAAATTATAGGTTTGCAAAAATAAGGAATTTTAGTATATATTATATATAAGGTATGGAGATTTCTTTTGTATAAAAATTATAATTCTATTTTTGCAAAATGAATTTTATGGATTGTTTAATTATCGTACTATTGATTTTAATCTTCAATATTATTGTATATATAATATTTAAAAGGAATATTTATGATAAAGAAGATGCCGGAATGAAGTTTTTGATAGTAAATATATCTAAGGATATTGTTTGGCTTGTAATTTCTTTAATGATTATTGATAAAACGAAAGAAAACTTTCTCTTTGTAGTGATATGCTTTATAGTCGCATCACTTCTTATATATACATTTATAATAAAACTCATTAACAAATCTTAATTTTTTTGATGATAAAAATCAATTTTTAATATTGGTAAAGTTTAATAAAATCGATATATTTGCACACGATTAAAAAAGAGATATGAACAGAAAAATTTCTTCATTATTTTTCGCATTTTTATTTGTATTTATTAGTGGTTTCGCTAATGCACAACACGAATCTGAAGGTGAAAAGTCAGCTGAAAAAGTAGAGAACAAAGAAGCCGGGGAGAGCTTCAATGCGACCAAGATGATCATGGAGCACATTGGTGATTCAAACGAATGGCATTTATGGACTACAAAAGATGAGAACGGCGAAGAGCATCACGTTTCTGTTCCGCTACCGATAATTATTAAAGATAATGAAGGGGTGCATACTTTTCTATCAAGCAGTATTGCTCACGGTCATGAGCATGATGGATATACTTTAGAAGAAGGGCAGGTGGTTTCTACTAAAGGGATTCAAAAAGCAACTTTATTTGCTATAATTAGTGGGAAGCAAAAATCAAACGAAGTGTTCTTTGATTTTTCAATTACTAAAAATGCAGCTTCAATGTTTTTGTCTGTAATTTTTATGGCAGTAATCTTCATAGGAATGGCAAGGAACTATAAAAAATCTCAATTACCAAAAGGTGCTGGTAAATTATTGGAGCCGGTAATTGTATTTCTTAGAGATGAAGTAGCAATTCCAAACATTGGATCTGTAAAATATAAAAGATATATGCCTTATTTATTAACAGCATTCTTCTTTATTTGGTTTAATAACCTATTCGGATTGATTCCTTTCTTCCCATTTGGTGCAAACCTTACAGGTAACATTGCAATCACTGCGGTTTTAGCAATCATTACATTATTAATTACATTATTCAGTGCTAATAAAGATTATTGGAAACACATCTTTATGCCGCCAGTTCCAATTTTATTGTATCCTATCATGGTTCCAATCGAGATTATCGGAATCTTTACAAAACCTTTCGCTTTAATGATGCGACTTTTCGCTAACGTTACAGCAGGACATATTATGATCCTGGCGATTATTTCACTAATCTTCATTTTCAAATCTCCATTCTTAGGATTTGCATCTGTACCATTAGCATTATTTGTTTCTGTATTGGAATTATTAGTTGCTGCATTGCAGGCATATATATTTACTGTATTATCAGCATTGTTTATTGGTATTGCAGTTGCAGAACACGAGCACGAGCATGGTCATGAAGAGCACGCTCACTAATTAAAAAAGAAAATAATTTTTAACTAATATAATTTATTTATTATGGATTTATCAACTGGAGCAGGATTAATTTACGTAGGTATCGGTTTAGCAGTACTAGGAGTAGGTCTTGGTATCGGAAAAATCGGAGGTCATGCAATGGACGCTATCGCTAGACAGCCTGAGCAAGCTGGTAAGATTCAAGGAGCAATGCTTATTGCTGCTGGTCTTATCGAAGGTGCTGGTCTTATCGCGATTATCTTTGGTGCTTTCATCAAGTAATTATCCTCAAAAAAAAACATTCTTAGCAGTGAAGCGGTTGGCTGCTGCTAAGAATTTTAAAAACAATCCATAAAATAACACTTAAAAAAGAATCTACAGATATGGGAATTATAGAACCTGGAATTGGACTTTTGTTTTGGATGACTCTTACATTTGTTATCCTATTATTTCTTCTTGCAAAATTCGCTTGGAAACCAATTGTAAATGCAGTAAATGATAGAGAAACTTCTATTCAGGATGCATTAAATCAAGCTATTTTGGCTAAAAAGGAGATGGAAGTGCTAAAAGCAGATAACGAAAGAATCATTCGTGAGGCTAAAATCGAAAGAGATGCTATCCTTAAAGAAGCGAGAGAAATTAGAGATAAAATCGTGGGTGAAGCTAAAGATGTTGCTAAAGTAGAAGGGGACAAAATGATCGAAGCAGCCAAACAAACAATTACTGCTGAAAAAAATGCTGCAATGGCAGACATCAAAACTCAGATTGGTGCTTTATCTGTGAACATCGCAGAATCTATCTTAAAACAGAAGTTGGATAACAGCGAAGCTCAAAACGAATTAGTTCAGAATTATTTAAACAAATCAAATCTTAACTAAGAATGCTTACATCTAAAGTAGCTAAAAGATACGCACAAGGTTTACTTGATTTCACGAATGAGTCAGGTCAAACGGCTACTGTATTTTCTGAAATGAAAGATGTAGTAAAGATCATGAAAGAGTCTGCGGATTTAAACAAATTTTTCATGACCCCTTACATCGATTCTAAAAAGAAAGTAGAAGTAGCAAACGAAATTTTCAAAGGTTTATCAGGTTCTTCAAAGAATTTGATCACGTTGGTTATCAAGCACGGTCGTGAAAGCCAATTGAAAAATATCGCTCAGGAGTTCATCAATAAAGTGGAAGATATCAATGGAGTACAGAGAGTAACTCTTACAACAGCGACTCAGCTTTCTGAAGAAAACCTGGATCAAATTTTAAGATCTACCAACCTTGTTAATCCAAACTCAAACTTCGATTTACAACTGAATGTAAAGCCTGAAATTTTAGGAGGATACATTTTGAGAGTGGGAGACCAGCAAGTAGATGCTTCTGTGAAGTCTAAACTTAATCAGGTTAAAAAAGATTTTAGCTTAAATTAATTAAAAAAAGAAAAACAACCATACAATGGCAGAAATAAATCCGGCAGAAGTATCTGCGATCTTAAAACAGCAATTGGCCAACTTCGATACTCAATCCAACGTTGAGGAAGTAGGTACAGTTTTAACCATCGGTGATGGTATTGCTCGTGTATACGGGTTAGAAAACGTACAATACGGAGAGTTGGTGAAATTTTCTAGTGATGTAGAAGGTATTGTACTAAACCTTGAAGAAGACAACGTAGGTGTTGCTTTACTTGGTGAAAGTAAATTAGTAAAAGAAGGAGATACAGTAAGAAGAACAAACAGAATCTCTTCTATTAAAGTAGGAGAAGGTATGTTGGGAAGAGTAGTGGATACTCTTGGTAATCCTATCGATGGTAAAGGTCCTATTACTGGGGATTTATACGAAATGCCATTGGAAAGAAAAGCTCCCGGAGTTATCTTCAGACAGCCGGTAACTGAACCTTTACAGTCTGGTATCGTTGCAATTGACGCGATGATTCCTGTAGGAAGAGGACAGAGAGAGCTTATCATTGGTGACAGACAGACAGGTAAAACTACTGTTGCGATCGATACGATCATCAACCAAAAAGAATTCTACGATGCTGGTAAACCAGTATATTGTATATATGTTGCGATCGGTCAGAAAGCTTCTACTGTAGCACAAATCGTTAAAACCCTTTCTGATAAAGGAGCTTTAGCATACACTGTAATCGTTGCAGCAAACGCATCAGATCCGGTTCCAATGCAGGTATATTCTGCAATGGCGGGAGCATCTATCGGTGAGTTCTTCAGAGATACTGGTAGACCGGCTTTGATCGTTTATGATGATTTATCTAAACAAGCGGTAGCTTACCGTGAGCTTTCTCTACTATTGAGAAGGCCACCGGGACGTGAGGCTTATCCTGGAGACGTTTTCTATCTTCACTCAAGATTGTTGGAAAGAGCGGCTAAAGTTATCGCTGATGACAAAATCGCTAGCCAAATGAACGATTTACCTGAGTCTTTGAGACCAATCGTGAAAGGTGGTGGTTCATTAACAGCACTTCCAATTATCGAAACTCAGGCGGGTGACGTTTCTGCGTATATTCCAACAAACGTAATCTCTATTACAGACGGACAGATCTTCTTGGAGTCTGATCTATTCAACTCAGGGGTTCGTCCGGCGATCAACGTAGGTATTTCTGTATCTCGTGTTGGAGGTAACGCTCAGATCAAATCAATGAAGAAAGTTTCTGGTACTCTTAAATTAGACCAGGCTCAATACAAAGAATTAGAAGCGTTCGCGAAATTCGGTTCTGACCTTGATGCTTCTACTTTGGCAGTAATTTCTAAAGGAGAAAGAAACGTAGAAATCCTTAAGCAGCCGGTAAATGCACCACTTCCTGTAGACAGTCAGGTAGCGATCGTATACGCCGGAACAGAAAACTTAATGAGAAACGTTCCTATCAGAAAAATTAAAGAATTCCAACACGAATATATCGAGTTCCTAAGATCTAAGCACCCAGATACAATGGCTGCGATCAAAGCTGGGAAAATCGATGATTCTATTACGAGCGTTCTTAAGCAGGCGGCTAATGATTTAGCTTCTAAATATAACTAAAAAATTCAATGTTTAAGGTTTAAAATTTAATGTTTAAACCTTAAACTTAAGACCTTAAACCTTGAACCACAATTAATGGCAAACTTAAAAGAAATACGAGGCAGAATTAGTTCAATTTCATCTACGATGCAAATTACACGTGCTATGAAGATGGTTTCCGCGGCGAAACTAAAGAAAGCACAGGATGCAATCGTAATGTTAAGACCTTATTCTGAGAAATTACAGGAGCTTATCCAGAATGTGAATTCTAGCTCAGATCCTGATCAGATTTCTGTTTACGCTCAAAAAAGAGAGGTAAAAAGAGTACTTTTCATCGCTGTTACTTCAAACAGAGGTTTGGCGGGTGCTTTTAACTCTTCCATTGTAAAAGAGCTTAATATCCAGTTTCAGAATAATTCTCAATACGAGATTGAAGTTCTTCCTATAGGTAAAAAGGCTTTCGACGCTGTAAGAAAAAGTCGTACAGTTTATACTAATGGAAGTTCTGTTTTTGATAACCTAAACTTCGATTCTGTGGCTCACGTTGCAGAAGGAGTAATGACAAGCTTCAAAGAAGGTAAATTTGACGAGGTTTATTTAATCTACAATAAATTCGTGAATGCTGCCACTCAGGAAGTGACTACGGAACAACTTCTTCCGATTTCAATGCCTGAAAATACAGAACCTCAAGTAGAAACAGATTATATTTTTGAGCCGAATAGAGAAGAAATCTTAGATAATTTGATTCCTAAATCTATTAAAACTCAGGTTTTCAAAGCCATTCTTGATTCAGTTGCATCTGAACACGGAGCGAGAATGACTGCAATGCACAAGGCAACAGACAACGCACAGGCTTTGAAGAATGACTTAGTAATTTTCTACAACAAAGCAAGACAGGCTGCTATTACAAACGAAATCCTAGAGATCGTTTCAGGAGCAGAAGCTTTGAAAAATTCTTAAAGAATTACGTTTTTTAACAAATATTAAAAGCATTGGGTATCTCAATGCTTTTTTTCTTATTTTTATTTTGTATATATTTGTAAGAATAAATTTATATAATTTCTAAATGGACTCGGACATAGTCAGGCTTTTGCTAGCCTTATTACTTGTTTTACTTAATGGCTTTTTCGTAGCCGCAGAATTTTCAATTGTTAAAGTTCGTTATTCACAAATCCAGCTGAAAGCCGCAGAAGGAAACTCTATGGCAAAGCAGGCAGAGCATATAATCAAACACCTTGATGAGTATCTTTCTGCAACACAACTTGGGATTACATTAGCTTCTTTAGCCCTTGGTTGGGTAGGAGAAAGTGCCTTACACCACGTTGTGGAAGGAATTTTTCATTCATTAAATATTGAAATGAGCCAAGCGACGATTACTACAGTTTCAGTAGCGACCAGCTTTGTACTCATCACTGTAATGCACATTGTATTTGGTGAGCTTATACCTAAATCGATTGCGATCAGAAAATCAGAATCAACGACAATGGCAACTGCGGTTCCGTTGAGAGTTTTTTATACCGTTTTCAAACCATTTATTTGGTTGATGAATTTAATGTCGAATACTTTTTTAAGATTAATTAAAATTCATCCTGCTTCTGAACAGGAAATTCATTCCACAGAAGAACTTCAGCTGTTGGTAAAACAAAGTGCCGACAGTGGAGAAATCGAGGAAGAGAACTATGAAATCATTAAAAATGCTTTTGATTTTACAGATCATTCTGCCAAACAGATCATGGTTCCTCGTCAGAACATTACTTCAATTGATTTTGAAGAAGATATCAACGAGATTATCAATAAGATCATGGACAGCGGCTACTCCCGTATTCCTGTTTACGAAAATTCGATTGATAATATCACCGGTGTTTTATATACAAAGGAAATCATCAGAGAATTTGTTAAGAGGAAAGGTGAGCTTAATCACGAAGATCTTAAAGAATTAATGCGTGATGCGTTTTTTGTTGTCGGAAGCAAGAAAATTTCAGACTTATTGAAGATTTTCCAGCAGAAAAAACAGCATTTGGCGATTGTAATCGACGAATTCGGAGGTACTGAAGGTATTATCACCCTTGAAGATATTTTGGAGGAATTGGTAGGTGAAATTCAGGATGAAGAAGATGATGAAGAGAAAATCGTTGATAAGATGGGAGAGAATACCTATTGGGTTCAGGCTACACAGCCATTGGATGAAATCAATGAATTCTTACCTAAAAGACTTCCTCTTTCAGAAGAAAGTGAGTATAATTCGTTAGCCGGATTTATTTTGCATGCCTTGGAAGAAATTCCGGAAGAAAATCAGGAGTTTGATCTGGACAATTATCATTTTAAGATTTTAAAAATGAATAATAAGAGCGTGGAACTTGTAGAGTTGGTTTATAATGAACCCAATAATATCAACGACCTTGCCGATAAAATAGGAGAGGTTTAATTTACTTTAAACAAAATAAAAATGATTTTTTATAATACCATAAAAGATTATGAAGACCCCAAACGTCAGTATGAAGAAGAAGTTCTTGTATTGGACGATACGGATGAAGTCTACAAACTCGTTTTGCATAATGATGATATTCATACTTTTGATTATGTAATTGATTCTTTGATCGAGATCTGCAAACATACTTTAGAACAGGCTGAGCAGTGTACCATTTTAGTACATTTTAAAGGTAAATGCACGGTAAAAACAGGCTCATTGGATATTTTGAAGCCGATGCATGAGAAATTGCTTTCGAGGGAATTAACAAGCGAAATCGTATAATATTAAGCTCTGACAATAGTCGGAGCTTTTTTTTGCGTATTATTTATTAAAAATAGTTAACATATAATAATATTTATTATATTAGCTATCTAAGATAAAAAAACAATAATATGAAACTAAAAATTAATTCTTTAGTTCTTGGCTGTGTGCTGTCTTATTCGGCATTAATGGGCCAGGAATCCTCTCTGGAATCTTCTGCAAGAAAATGGATGACCGAAAATTCTGCAACCCTCGGAATTCAGAACTTTAGCAAGCTTACATTAAATTTCGTAAGAAAAGGCAACAGTGGCGAAACATTGCGTTTTCAGCAGACCATAAAAAATGTTCCTGTTTTCCAGTCGGAAATCGTTTTACACTTCAATAAAGAAGGAAGAATAACCTATACTTCTACGGAAAGCTTTAAAAAAAACGTAAAAGATATCAACGTAATACCATCATTTCCTGCGGCCGAAGCGCTTAAAAAAGCACATCAGGCATCGGGAACGAAAGGAGAAATCACGTTTGAAGAAAATAAATTATTTGTTTACATCACCGATAATCAGGATACTAAACTGGTTTATCGGGTACTGACAAACTCTTTTGAAAATCCAGGAAGCTGGGAAACAATTATTGATGCACAAAGCGGAGACGTTTTAAGCGTGAAAGACATTGCATTTTATCATCATGATAAAAACGATTCTCCAAGACCCAGGAAGAAAAACACTAAAAATGAAGTAGCGTCCAAGAAAGTTTTTGTTTCAGGAACAGGCTATATTTTCAATCCTGATCCGCTTTCTAAAATGCAGGTGCCTTACTCAGGAGAGTATGTGGATAATAATGATGCAACCAATGCAAGTTTAGATGCTGCAAGAACGCTGGTTACCATTCCGGAGCTGGATTTGGTTTCAGGAGTGTATAAGCTTAAAGGCTCTTATGCGGAAATCAAGGATTTGGAGACACCTTCAACAGGACTTTTTACACAATCTAGCAATCAGTTTTTATTTAACAGAAATGATCAGGGATTTGAAGCCGTAAATGCTTATTGGCATGTTGATAACAGCTTAAGATATATTAATGAAACATTAAATATTGTTTGTAAACCATTAACCAACGCCGGAATTTTATGGTATGATCCTCATGGCTTAGATGGAGATGATAATTCCTATTACAGCAACGGCAGGCTGGTTTTCGGAGAAGGAGGTGTGGATGATGCTGAAGATGCCGATGTGGTTCTGCATGAATTAGGACATGGGATACACGATTGGTTGACCAACGGAAGTCTGTCTCAGGTTCAGGGATTAAGCGAAGGATGTGGAGATTACTGGGCGCAGTCATACAGCAGAAGTTTAAATCAGTGGCCTTCATCTGCTGCTGCATACAACTGGATGTTTAGTTGGGATGGACACAACGAATATTGGGCAGGAAGAATTACCAATTATACTGTTTTATATCCGGGATCCGGAGCAATCCATACCAGAGGTCAGATCTGGGCATCCGCTCTGATGAGAATTTACAACAAAATTGGTAAAGCAAAAACCGACAGAGCATTTTTGGAAGGAATAAGCATGACGAACTCCAATACAAACCAGCAAAGTGCTGCTATTGCCGTAAGACAGGCGGCGATCGATATGTTGGGAACGTTTGGATTTACCTGTGCTGATATTGCGGACATGACACAGGAATTCACAGCTGCGGGCTATGTTTTGCCGGCATATAATTGTGTTTTGGCGGTAGATGATGTTTCGAAAAAAGAAATAATAGCTATTTATCCGAATCCAGTATCTGATATTTTAACGGTTTCAATGAAAATGAATAAAGATGAAAAAGTGGAAATCTACAATATGGAGGGCCGAAGAATTTTGGAAACAACCATCGGAAACGGAAGAAATACAATTAATGTTTCCCATTTACAGACAGGAGATTATATCTTAAGAATAAAGGGCTTAGAGCTATCTTCGAAATTTATTAAAAAATAAAAATCAACTCAATAATCAATCCGGTGTATACACATCGGATTTTTTCTTGGAATAAATTCAGCTTTTATAATTTTATTTGCATTCAACTAAAATAGTATATTTGTAAAAACTATAAAGAAACAAAAAAACAATGCTTGTAATAGGAATTGCAGGAGGTACAGGATCCGGCAAAACTACGGTTGTTGATAAGATTATTCAGCAGCTTGATATTGAAGGAATGAATATCCTTTCACAGGACAATTATTATCATGATAATCATAATTTAACCTTAACGGAAAGAGAAGCCTTAAATTATGATCATCCAAAATCCATCGATTTTGATTTACTGATAAAACATGTGAAAGCACTGAAAAATCATGAACCGATTGAACAGCCTATTTATAGCTTTGTAACACACGGAAGAACAGGAGATCACGTTACTGTGGAGCCGAAAAACGTTTTGGTCGTGGAAGGGATTTTGGTTCTTACCAATAAAGAATTATTAAAGGAGTTTGATTTAAAAGTATTCGTTCATGCCGATTCAGACGAGAGACTGATCAGAAGAATCAGAAGGGATACCCAGGAAAGAGGAAGGGATCTTAATGAGGTACTGCATCGCTATCAGACTACTTTAAAGCCTATGCATCAGGAATTTATCGAACCTTCTAAAAATGAAGCAGATTTAATTATTCCCAATATGAGGCAGAATTCCGTAGCGATTGATTTTTTAACTACCGTTATTAAAAATTCGTTGAGAAAACATTAAAATGAAAGAAAATAAACTTATCAAAGAAATTCAGCCGAAGTCTGATACATTCAAACTGATTCAGAAATATATTCTGAACAAATACACCATTACCATATGTCTATTTCTGGTGTGGATGATTTTTTTTGATAAAACTTCTTTTTTGGTAATTAATGAGCTGAACGGCGAGATTAATAAATATGAAGAACAGCTTCAGTACTATAAAACCGAATACGAAAAAAATGATGCGTTTTATAAAAAACTGATGAACAACAAATCCGAAAAGGAAAAATATGCAAGAGAAAACTATTTCATGAAAAAACCAAATGAAGAAATCTTTATTTTGGTGGTGGATAGTGCTAACGTTGCAAAAAAATAATTCTAAAAGTGAAATGTTAACGGTGAATTTTACTTCGTAAGTGAATTTTTAAAATTACCAAGCAAAGCGAATTGACTATTCACAATTCACACTCAAAACAAAACTATGTCAAATACAGCCTGGGAAAATTTAGTCAAGAAACAACTTAAAACAGACGATATCTATTCAATTCTTACAAAAGAAAATTTGGAGGGAATTGTGGTGAAACCTTTCTATGATTCGGTAGAGAAACAACTGGTAAACTTGCCGAAAATTGAAGAGAGTACACATTTGGTGGCAAGATATCATGAAAGTCTGGAAGAGGATGTTTTTGCTTTTATTTTGGATCAGAATGTAGAAAATCTGGAACAGAAAACTATCTTCGTTAATAATGTTGATTTGGCCGGGCACATCAGCCCGAAAGAGGAAGATCAGTATTTTTCGTTGATTGATGTTTTTGATGAAAAAGAAGCTGTAATTAATGATCAGCTGGTAAAAGAATTATTAGCGAAAGAGTTTAGAAGAAATATTTGTGTAGATATTTCCCTTCACCAAAATGCGGGAGCTTCTATTGATCAGCAATTGGGGATTGCTTTAGCAAAAACAAAAGAACTGGTTGAAATTTACGGCTCAGAAATTTTAAATAAATTAATTTTCAGAATTGCAGTCGGAGGGAATTATTTCTTTGAAATGGCAAAATTGAGAGCTTTTAAATTGGTTTTTAACCAACTTTCAAAAGAATATAACCTAGATGAAATTCCTTATATTTTTGCGGAAACTTCCTTAAGAAATAAGGCGGTTTCAGACAACGAAAACAACCTGATCCGTTCAACTTTAGAATTAGCTTCTGCGATGATTGGTGGAGCTGATGCGGTTTTCAGTAATAATTACTTAGTTGACAAAAGCACGGAAAACTCTGAAGAAATTTCTTTCAAACAGCAGATTGTTCTGGCTTACGAAAGCATTATTAATGTGTTTGAAGATGCTTCCAACGGAAGTTATTATGTGGAAGACATTACACAACAGATTGCCGAAAAATCTTGGGCTTTGTTTGTAGAAATCGAAGAAGCAGGAGGATATCTGGAACTTTTAAAACAGGGAATTATTCAAAAGAAAATCTACGATCATGCTATTGAAGAGCAAAAATGGGTAGAAGAGGGAAAAATAAAGCTGATCGGCGTTAATTTATATCCAAAATTAGACGTAAAAAAGTCTGTGGAGGAATTATATAACGAAAAGGAAATTAAAGCAGTTCGTTGGGCGGAAATGTTTGAGTAGTTTTCCCACGGATTGCACAGATTTTCACAGATGATGATGTATATGAGATTCTGGGAAAATTTTATAAACACAAAAAAACACATTTACCGATGAAAGAAAATGAGATAAGTTTCTATGTCAGAAAATCAATATTTTCTGTTTATAATGAATTAGGCCCAGGATTGTTGGAGAAAGTTTATGAAAAGGTTTTAATGCTTGAGCTTGAAAATCACGGATTAAAGGTTCGAAATCAAGTTCCAATGTCTATAAAATTTAAAGATACAGTTATTGATTCAAGTTTTATTGCGGATATAATTGTTGAAGATAAAGTAATTTAGAAATTAAATCTATTCAAGAATCAGCCAAGTTCATCATAAGCAGCTGTTGACTTATCTTAAATTATCAGATTTGAAGTTAGGAATATTAGTCAATTTCAATACTGATTATATTGCTAAAAATATCTTTAGAAAAATAAATGGAAATTTAGATTAATACAATCTAAGCAGAGATATACATCATCATCTGTGAAAATCTGTGCAATCTGTGGAAAAAATTATATTAAATCAAGAAATTCAAAACTATATCAACGCAAATCTAAATACAGATTTACATTCTTTACTGTTAAAAAAATCTCCATTTCCTGAAGTTTCTATGCAGGAAATTGTTCAGCAGATCAAAGGAAAACAGGTTGCCCAGAAGAAATTTCCGTTTTTGCTAAAAGACCGAATAATATTCCCTCCACAATTAAACTTAGAGCAGTCTTCGTCCGAAAAAACAGCACTTTACAAATCAAGAATTTTAAAAGGAAAGAAATTCATTGATCTTACGAGCGGTTTTGGAATTGATGCCTACTATTTATCTCAAAATTTTGACGAAATTACTTTAGTCGAACAAAACTCCGACCTTTTGGAAATTGTTGAACATAATTGGGATATTTTAGATAAAAAAGCAAAATTCCTCAATCAGAAACTTGAAGATTTTCTTAACGACAATAAAGCATATTTTAATGTCGTTTATCTTGATCCGGCAAGAAGGGATAATAATAAGAATAAAGTCTTTTTATTGGAAGATTTATCACCGAATATTATTGAAATTCAGGAAGAATTGCGTTTGATTTCTGATGAAGTAGTCATAAAACTATCTCCTTTAATCGATTTAAAATATCTTGTCTCTGTATTGAAAGGTATATTTAGGATTGAAATTATTGCTGTTAAAAATGATGTAAAAGAAGTGGTTGTATTTCTTTCGAAGGAAAATTCTGAGAATATTATCTGCAACTGTGTGAATTTAGAAAGTGATGAATCTGTTTTTACTTTTAATTGGGGTGATGAAGAAAATACTGCAGCAGAATATTCAGAACCTGAAAAATTTATTTATATCCCCAACAATTCAATTTTAAAAGCTGGGATTTTCAATTTAATTTCACAACGTTTCGGGCTAAAGAAACTTCATCCCAATACCCATATTTATACTTCAAATGAAAAAGTAAATGATTTTCCCGGAAGGATTTTAGAAGTGGAAGTTATTGATGCTAAACAGATTAAAAAGAAAAGTCAGTTTAATATTATTTCAAAAAATTATCCTTTAAAACCGGAAGAAATCAAGAGGAAATACGGACTGAAAGACGGTGGAGATCAATATCTTATTTTTACACAATCCAAAAAAGGTAAAATAATAATAAAATCAGTCTAAAAATGTTGCCGAAAAATGTAGGATTTCTTAATTTTGGGCAAACAAAAATTGAAACATGAAATTGCCTGCTTCTGAAGCAATGTGATTTCACAGGATCTTAAAAAAATAAATTTTGCATATGAAAAAATTAGTTATATGTTTAGCCCTTGCTACTGTTGCAGTAAGCTGCAAAAAAATTCAGGCTGGAGGAAACAAAAATACTTTAAAGCTTGAAGAAGGAGCGGACAGATATTCTGAAGATGTACAAGGTGGCGGTGAAGCCCACGGACATGGTCATGAGGCTGCGGCAGAACATACAGAAGGAGCAATGGCTGAAAAGCATGGTGAAGAAGCTCCAAAAACAGATAGCGCAGCTTCAGCAGCAAAACTTGAAGAAGCACACGCTCCAAAGGCTGAACACTAATTATTAGTAAACAATATAAGAGTGCCTTGCAGAAATGCAGGGCATTTTTTGTTGAATGTAATTTGTTAAATATTTAATTATCAGGCTATAATAAAACCTGAGGAAATTTATATGTTTTTGTTTGTTCCTGGGGGGCATTTTTTTTATTTTTAACAAAATAAAATTTTACAATGCAAGAGACATTAAATTACATCAACGAAAACAAACAGCGTTTCGTGGATGAATTGTTTGAGTTACTTAGAATTCCTTCTATTTCTGCAGATCCAGCCTATAAAAATGACGTATTGAAGTGTGCAGATGTTGTAGCAGAATTCCTTAAAAATGCAGGTGCAGACCATGTGGAAGTTTGCCAGACGAAAGGATATCCTATTGTTTATGGGGACAAAATTTTAGATGCAAATTTGCCGACAGTTTTGGTTTACGGACATTACGACGTTCAGCCTGCAGATCCGTTGGAATTATGGACAAAGCCACCTTTTGAACCTTATATTGAAAAAACTGAACTTCATCCTGACGGAGCAATTTTTGCGAGGGGTTCTGCAGATGATAAAGGGCAGTTCTTTATGCATTTGAAAGCTTTTGAAGCGATGATGAAGACCAATGCACTCCCTTGTAATGTTAAATTCATTTTGGAAGGAGAAGAAGAAGTGGGCTCTGTGAGCTTAGGTGACTGGGTTAACGAAAATAAAGAGAAATTATCTTGCGACTGTATTTTAATTTCTGATACACATATTTACAGCAACGAACAACCAACTGTTACTACAGGTCTAAGAGGTTTGAGCTACGTAGAGGTTGAAATTGAAGGACCAAACAGAGATTTGCACTCAGGGCTTTATGGAGGAGCGGTTCCGAATCCTATTCATGTGCTTTCAAGAATGATTGCTAAATTGATCGATGAAGACGGACATATTACAATTGATGGGTTCTATGATAATGTAGAAACTGTTTCTGACGCTGACAGAGCGGATATGAATAAATTGAAAGACAATCCTGAAGAATTCAAAAAATCAATCGGGTTAAATGGAGTAGAAGGTGAAAAAGGGTATACTACCCTGGAAAGAACTTCTATTCGTCCCACATTAGACTGCAACGGAATTTGGGGTGGCTACACAGGAGAAGGAGCGAAAACAGTGATTCCTTCTAAAGCTTCTGCTAAAATTTCAATGCGTCTGGTCCCTTATCAGACTCCGGAAGAAATTACAGGGAAATTCACGAAATATTTTGAGAAAATCGCTCCTGAAAATGTAAAAGTTAAAGTTACTCCACATCATGGAGGAATGCCTTACGTTCTGCCAACAGATACAAAAGAATTCTTAGCTGCAAAACAAGCTATGGAAACCGCTTTCGGAAAAGAAGTACTTCCTTACAGAGGAGGTGGCAGTATTCCTATTACAGCTATGTTTGAGCAGGTTTTAGGAGCTAAGTCTGTATTAATGGGCTTCGGTTTAGATTCTGATGCAATTCATTCTCCAAACGAGCATTACGGATTGTTTAATTTCTATAAAGGAATTGAAAGTATTCCGCTGTTTTTTGAAAATTATTCAAAATAGTTTTTGAATTGACAAATATTTAGTCCTCAAGAAATTTTCTTGAGGATTTTTTGTTTTATTTAAAATATTTTAACTATTTTTAGCAAATACTTAAAATAATACACCATGAAAAAAATTCTACAATCAAGTTTATTTTTATCAGCCGTTTTTTTGGGTTCAGCACAAGTTCTTGAATCAGATAATTATAATTCCTATACTTTAGGTAATGTTTCTACCTCAATGACTACTGCTGGTCAAGGGGGCATGAATTTATACAATGGCGCTATTGCTAATTATCAGATTGTAGCAGGTGATGCTGCACGTGTAAAATATTTAGCCGTAACTGGAGGTTCTGATGGTACAACCACATCTTCAAGATATGTTTACAAAACAGGTTTAGCTACTGCCTGGGCAGGTAGAACTTCCGGTAATAATATAATTAAAGGTAGTTTCGAAGTTTATACGGGTACATCTACAAATAAACACCTTTCTGGAGTTAGTATTTTTGGAGCTGATAATGGAATTGTTGGAATTGGTTATAATTCCCAGACTAAAACAATAAATGGGAGAGCTTACTTAGCTATAACAGCAGATCCCAGTCAAGATGGTTATTACAATATTACAGGTTTAACAGCAAATACTTATCCTGCTAATACTTGGGTTACTTTAGGATTTAGCTATAATAAGACAACAGGTGCTATTACATATGTCGTTGCTGGAAATGCTTTAACATTATCAGTAAATGGGGCTAGTACAGTACCTGGATTTGATCCTGCAGAATTTGATATTCATAGCGCCCCAACAAGAACATCAACAACAGATCCTGCCAATTCAGGACCGACAACTTTTGGTATAGATAATTACGTAATAGAAGCTTCTAATAGTGCTGTTTTAGGAACATCTGATATTAAAAAAGAAAAAACATCGATAATAGCTATTGGGCCTAATCCTACATCAGAATATCTGAATATTCTAACAGAATTAAAGATAAATAAAGCTGAAATTTTTGATATGTCTGGAAAAAAAGTTAATTCGACTTTAGAAGGTAATCAAATAAATGTAAAGCATCTTAATCCTGGTAGTTATATTATTAATTTAGAAACATCAAAGGGTAAGACTGTAGAAAAATTCATCAAAAAATAAATACTGATAAATATTAGTATTCATAAAACGCTCCAATCGGAGCGTTTTTCTTATTTTTAGAAACTAAACTAAATACAATGTTGGAGAACAAAGTGGCTTATATAACAGGCGGAACCAAAGGTGTCGGTTTCGGAATCGCGAAAATATTATTGGAGAATGATATTTCAGTGGCATTTTCGGGAAGAAAAAGAGATGATGTGGAAAAAGCTGAACAGGAATTAAGACAAATTTCTCAAAATGTTTTGGGAATTGTTTCCGATGTAAGAAATCTTGAAAGTGAAAATGAAGCTGTAAAATATATTACCGAAAAATTTGGGAGGCTGGATTTTGTGATTGCTAATGCAGGTTTAGGGATTTTCAAACCTGTGGACCAGCTTTCAGCGGAAGAATGGAATGATATGATCGAGACCAATTTGACAGGTGTTTTCTATACTTTAAAAGCTTCTGTGGAGGAACTGAAAAAGACAGAAGGCTATTACATTACGGTTTCAAGCTTAGCAGGTGCAAACTTCTTTGAGAATGGAACAGGTTATAATGCTTCAAAATTCGGGGTAGTAGGCTTCACACAGGCGGCTATGATCGACTTAAGAAAATACAATATCAAATCAACGGTTATTATGCCCGGTTCCGTAGCAACGAATTTTAACGGAAACATTCCTTCCGAAAAAGATGCCTGGAAGATACAGCCTGAAGATATGGGAAATCTGGTTTTGGATATTTTAAAAATGAATCCGAGAGTTTTACCCAGCAAGATCGAGTTCAGGGCAACACAACCCAGAAAATAATACTTCTAATGCGCTGAATAGTAAATTAATAAGTATTATGCATGCATAATATATTTTTTATTTATATTAGCAAAAATTAATTAAAACAAAATCTCACTATAAATACCCTAATGTTTATAGATAGAGAAACAATAAAATAGTACACATGAAAATATTAGTTTGTATAAGTAGTGTTCCGGATACTACTTCCAAAATTAACTTCACAGCGGATAAGTCTGCTTTCGACAAAAACGGAATTCAGTGGGTAATCAATCCGTTAGACGAATTTGCGTTGACAAAAGCAATCAAATTACAAGAGTCTCAAGGGGCTACGGTAACAGTAATCAACGTAGGTGATGCTGCTACAGAGCCTGTAGTAAGAAAAGCTTTGGCAATCGGAGCAAACGATGCAGTAAGAGTAAACCTGGATCCTAAAGACAGCTATTCTACAGCAAAAGAAATTGCTGCTGTGGCACAAAACGGTGGATATGACTTGATTCTTTGCGGTAAAGAATCGATCGATTACAACGGTGGTTCTGTTCCGGGAATGGTTGCTCAGTTATTGAATCAGCCTTTCGTAAACGCATCTGTAGGTTTAGACGTAAACGGAAGCGAAGCTACTGCTGTAAGAGAAATTGAAGGAGGTAAAGAAACGATTTCTGTAAAATTACCTGCTGTAATTGCCGGTCAGAAAGGATTAGTAGACGAAAAAGATTTAATCATTCCAAACATGAGAGGGATTATGTCTGCAAGAACAAAACCTTTGCAGGTTGTTGAGCCGACTTCTACTGAGGTGAAAGTTCAAGGAGTTTCTTATGACAGTGTTCCTCCAAGAGCAGCTGTGAAATTGGTTTCTCCAGATAATTTGGATGAATTGGTAAGATTACTTCACGAAGAAGCAAAAGTAATTTAATAAGAACCAAGTAAAAAGTAAAAAGATTCAAGATAGAGTTGAAGTTTTAAAGGCTCAAAAGTATTTTATTAATATACAATGCAATTTATAACATTGAATCTTGAACATTAAACCTTAAACAAATTTAAAATGGCAGTATTCGTATACGCAGAAAATATAAACGGAGTTTACAAAAAAGCGGCTTTTGAGGCAGTTTCTTATGCTAAAGCTGTTGCAGATCAGGCTGGTGATACAGTGACGGCGATCTCTGTAAACCCAACAGATTCTTCAGATTTATTATACAAATATGGAGCATCAAATGTAATTAATATCAAAGACGAGGGGCTTAAAAATTTCTCAGCAAAAGCATTTGCTCAGGCTGTAAATGAAGCGGCAAACGGAAATATCTTTGTTTTCCCTCACACGACAGACGCTTCTTCAGTTGCTCCGATGTTGGCAGTAATGAACGGACATTCTTTAATTACTAATGTTTTGGAAGCTCCGGAAAGTCTTTCTCCGTTTCAGGTGAAGAGAAAAGCATTCTCAGGAAAAGGTTTCATGCATGCTAAATCTGAAGGTGCCGGAGTTATTTTAACAGTTTCTCAAAATGCTTTCGGTGTTAAAGAAAATGCAGTTGCTGGTTCAGAAGAAGTGAAAAATCTTTCTGTTGCTAATGAAGATACTAAAGTAATTTCTCACGAGCAAAGTTCAGGAAAACTAGACCTTAAAGAAGCGGAAATCGTAGTTTCTGCAGGTAGAGGATTAAAAGGTCCTGAAAACTGGGGAATGATCGAAGAACTGGCAAACGTTTTAGGTGCAGCGACGGCTTGTTCCAAGCCGGTTTCAGATATCGGATGGAGACCTCACACAGAACACGTAGGCCAAACTGGTAAGGCGATTTCTCCGAATCTTTACATTGCAGTAGGGATTTCAGGTGCTATTCAGCATTTGGCAGGTGTTAACTCTTCTAAAACAATTGTAGTAATCAACAGTGATGCAGAAGCTCCGTTCTTCAAATCAGCTGATTACGGTGTTGTAGGAGATGCTTTCCAGATTATTCCTGCATTGACGGAGAAAATTAAAGCTCTTAAAGCATAAGAGAGGTTAATTGTGAATGGTCATTCGCTTCGCTTGTCAATTTAATTAGTATTTTAATTAAAAAAAATTCACTTGCAAAGCAAAATTAACTTATGAAATAAAATTCGCAATGAACTAATGCATACAACATAGATAAAAGCTCGGCTTCCGGGCTTTTATTTTTGTCTAAAAAAGTAAAAAAAAACTTGAAAAATTAATCTATATTTGTAGCTATGGATTATAAACAGTTAATTATTCGCGGAATATCGTACAGCCAGACGCAATCCGGGGCGTACGCATTGTTATTGGAACATGAAGAAACACATATTAAATTACCTGTTGTTATAGGGAATTTCGAGGCACAATCCATTTCTCTTGGTCTTGAGAAAGACATTCATCCGCCTCGTCCGCTCACACACGACTTATTCACAAAATTTATAGTTTCAGCCAATTATGAATTGGTTTCTGTGATCATTTATCAGATTGTAGACGGAGTTTTCTTCTCTAATATCAACTTTAAAAATAAGGCTAATGATGAAGAATTGATTCTTGATGCAAGAACCTCTGACGCAGTAGCCATGGCAGTACGTTTTGATGCTCCTATTTTTACGACTCAGCAGGTATTGAACGAAGCGGGAATTCTTTTGGAATTGGAAGATGTGGCTAAAGAAGATCAGTCTTTTTCTGAAACTGTTCAGCCGGAAGATAATTTGAGATCTGTTTCTATGGAAGAACTTCAGAAATTATTGGAAGAAGCGGTAAAAGAAGAAGATTATGACACTGCCTTGGAGATTCAGGAAGAAATCAAAAGAAGGAAAAAGAAAATTGATTAAAAGAGATATTTTATACTGACTTATGAATTTAAAATTACGACTAACCATCCTTAGCTTTTTGCAGTTTGGGGTCTGGGGAGCTTATCTTACTTCCATGGGAAATTATCTGGGCTCGGTAGGATTGGGTTCCAAAATCGGACTTTTCTATGCCATGCAGGGAATCGTATCCATTTTTATGCCTGCTATTATGGGAATTATTGCGGATAGATGGATTCAGGCTCAGAAGCTTCTTGGGATTTCGCATCTTCTTGCGGCTGTTTTCCTGATTTGGGCAGGTTATTATGGAATGTCGGCAGGTGAAAACATTGAGTTTTCAAAGCTTTTTCTTCTTTACAGTTTAAGTGTAACCTTTTACATGCCAACAATTGCTCTATCCAATTCTGTTGCTTATACTGTTTTAGTTAATAATAATTATGATACAATTAAATCTTTCCCACCAATTCGTACATTGGGAACTGTTGGTTTTATCTGTGCCATGTTATTTGTAAATTTTGCAGGAATTCAGGATGGGGGATTAAAGTTTAATTTTTCAAATGAAAGCGGATTTTTAAGCTTTCAACACAATTACAGCCAGTTTTTTGTTTCAGGTATTTTAGGAATTATATTATTCTTCTATTCATTTACATTGCCTAAATGTGAAATCAATAAAAACACGGAAAAAAGAACGCTTTCCGATGCATTGGGATTAAAGGCATTTGCTCTGTTTAAAGAAAAAAAGATGGCTATTTTCTTTATTTTCTCTATGTTTTTAGGCGTGTCATTGCAGATTACTAATGGCTATGCAAATCCATTTATTACGAGTTTTAAAGAAATTCCTGAGTTTGCAAATACTTGGGGCTCAAATAATGCCAATGCGCTCATTTCATTATCACAGGTATCTGAAACACTCTGTATATTGCTAATTCCATTTTTTCTGAAACGTTACGGTATTAAAAAAGTAATGCTGATGGCTATGTTTGCATGGTTTTTACGATTTGGACTGTTTGGTCTGGGGAATCCGGGTGGAGGAGTCTGGATGTTTATTCTTTCAATGATTGTGTATGGTATTGCTTTCGATTTCTTCAATGTTTCAGGATCTTTATTTGTAGATAAGGAGACAGATAAAAGTATCCGATCCAGTGCGCAGGGTGTATTTATGATGATGACCAATGGGTTTGGAGCGACTATAGGAATGTTGGGCGCTCAGGAAGTAGTCAATCATTATGTTTTTTCTCAGACAGACCCTATTTTACAGCTTGAAGGCTGGAAAACATCTTGGTATATTTTTGCAGGATATGCGTTAATTGTTACTATTTTGTTTGCCTTAATTTTTAAACACAAGCATAATCCGGCAGAAATCTCAGAAGTAAAGCATTAATTTATATCCCTGATAATTAATATATTAAATTGCACTTTCAAAAAAAGTGCAATTTTTTTTGTCTTTCAGGCAACCATTTAGAAAATATTCCGTCTTATAGATAGAAACAAATACATGAAGCATTTAGAAGAGAATTTTAAACTGGCAAAAAAACATGATCGGAGAGGGCAGAAAGCGCTTTACGAAATGTTTTCGGCAAAAATGCTGGCCGTCGCAAATTCTTATGTGAATAATCTTCATGATGCGGAAGACATCCTGATGAATTCTTTTTTCACATGCTTTTCAAAAATCGATGAATGCAGGGAATGGAAAAGTTTTCAGTTTTGGCTGAGGAAAATTGTTGTCAATAATTCAATCAATTTCATCAGGAAAAGTAAAAATATTCTTTATACAGATCTTGAGGTAAACGAAATCGGAAATATTGATGATGATTGGGAAGAAGAAATAGAGGAAATCAATATGGATGAAATTTTTTCTAAAATGCCGGACGGATACAGATTGATTTTTAATCTTTATGTTTTTGAAGAGAAAAAACACCAGGAAATTGCAGAAATCTTGAATATTTCTGAAGGCACAAGCAAGAGCCAGCTGAGCAAATCTAAGAAATGGATCGCAGATTTTTTAAAACAAAAGAAAGATGAACAACAATACGCTAAATAAATTAAAATCCGATTACGAGGAGCTTGAAATAAAGCCATCTTCCGATCTTTGGGATAGATTGGACGAAAAGTTGGATGAAGCGGCAGAAATCTCTTTAAAACAATCTTTTCAGTGGTGGAAATATGCAGCTGTTGTTCTGTTGTTGATTTCGGTAGGAACAGTGATCTATTTTGTCAATAAAGATGATCAGGAGACAGATTTTATCGTTAAAAAAAGATTAGAAAAAACGGTTCATCCTATTAATCCTGATATTCAAAATCAACCGGTTAAATCAAATGATCAATTAATTCAGCCCGCAGAAAATAATAAATTAGTAGTTTCCACAGAAAATAAAAAGAAAAATATACAGCCTGAAGAAAAAATTGAAATTGTCCTGCAGTGTTATCCTTCAGAGATAAAAAATCAGCTTTTGGTTCAGGAAGAAAAAATAATTAAAAATATTCCTGACACGAATCCTGTAATACAAACAAAGATTGATGAAAAACCTGTTTTAGCCGAGAAAAAGAAAATAAGCTACATTAATGCAGAGGAGCTTCTTCTGGGAAGGGAATTCGACAAAACTCGTGAAGAGGCTAAAAAAGATGAAAAGAAATTCGGGGTTTTTAATGTAAATAAGGTATTTAAAAAGGTCGAAAATGTTACAGTTTTAGGAGTGACAGTCTATTCTGAGCCTAAGTAATAAATCTTAAAATTTCAAATCAAAAAATACTGTTCAAAAACATGAGCAGCACTAAAATATTGTCTAAAAATAAAAAAGAAAAATATATGAAAACGAAAGTTGCTTTAATCTCCGCTTTATTTGCATTCTCTTACTCACAGGCGCAGGAAAAGCCTTATACAGATGTCCAAATGCGTAACTATTCAAGTAAAATAGACAGCATTATCGTCTCTGAAAAAGCTAAAATGAATGATGAACTGGATGCATTAGACAAGACTTTTAAGGACAATAAATTTTCCTCAGAAGAAAAACAAAAACAAAGAACGGAAGTGGCAAAAAAATACGAGCAGATTATTAATGATAAAGTTGACGGCCAAAAAGCAGTTTTGGAGGAAGCAACAAGGGAGCTTGTAAAAAATTCTGTCATGGGTAAGGGAAAAGTTTTTGACAGGGTAGGATTTGTACAGAACAATGCCCTTCTGAGTTTTAAGGATTATAAAAAAACAAAAAAAGAATTGCTGAAAGGAGGAGATTTTAATATTTCTTTTGGATTTACAAACCTTACAAAATCAGCTGGTTCTTTGGCGTTGGGGAACTCATCTGAAGTTATTTTCGGAAAATCTACATCTCTCGTTTTTGAATATAGGATCACAAGACAGCTTGGAAAACTTACTTCTCCGGTTTTTTACCGTATAGGTTTAGGTTCAAGAAATGATAGTTATAAGCTTGCAGATTCTAAAGTTGTTGTTCAACAGAATGATCAGATATCGTTGGATAATTTTACTGCCGGAAATTTAAGAAATTCAAGAATTTCAAATAACTATATTACTGTTCCTGTCGATTTTGTGTTTGTGCTTAATCCTAAGTATACGACCGAAAAAAACGAAAAAATGTTAGATAATACCAAAGGAAATTTTAGACTTACCGCAGGAGTTTACGGAGGTATAAGATATCTTTCCCAAAGCCAGATTCTCTACAAAAATTTTGAAGATCATAAAGTTAATTATAGAGAAAATATCAATGATTCCGTGAATAACTTCCTTTTTGGAGGCAAGTTGTCTTTAGGATATGGAGCTCTGAATGTGTTTATAAAGAAAGACTTTACACCAATTTTTAATGATAATGCAAAGATCAATAATAAATATGGTATCCAAATTGGTTTAGAGTTGCTTTATGTTAATTTTTAAATTATCAATAATATACATGTTTTTTTATAAATTATTAAATGTTATTTTGAAATTTTTATGTATTAATAATTAGTTAACAGTTAATTTCTATATTTAAAATACACTTATTTTAAGTGTGTTTTTTTTTGTACTTTGGCACTTTAAGAAATATGAAAAATATTCAGTTATTAGGATTATTATTAGTGATTGTAGGAAGTTTTCTGCCTTTGGTTCACGTTCCTATCATAGGAAATTGGAACTATTGGAAGCTTGATCATTCTTTAGCCATTGCATGTTGGATTTTTTCTGCCGGAGCACTTTTTGGTATTGTGAATAATAGTGTAAAAATGGCGAGAATTTCTGCGATTCTTTTAGTTCTACTCTTCATTTTTACATTATTTGCAGTTAAAATGCAGTCGATGGAGTATTTCAGTTTCATGCCTTTTAAATCATGGCAGGAAAAATTAGCAGGTATTGTAAAATTAAGATGGGGCTGGATTGTAGAATTTTTGGGAGCTTTCATCATCATTTTAACTAAAAATAATAAATAGACACATATATGAACTTTGTAAAAGTATTTTCTGTAGCGGCATTATTTTTATGTGTTTCTCAAATAAATGCTCAGAAAAAAGAAACTCAAAAACCAAAAGTTGAAACGGCAAAACAGAAACCGCTAGACAATCCTGTAAATTGTAAAAATATCAAGGAAGGAACATTTTTGCGCATCAATTACCCGAAAAATCTTTGGTATATGACGGTGAAAGATAATGTTCAGACAGAATATTACAATAATGGGAAAGATTTCATTAAATCGAGCTTGGTTTTCATTGATGACTGCAATTATAAAGCGATTGTGCTTGAAAAAACAGAAAAAGAAAACCCGATAAAAGTAGGAGATATTTATTCCAATAAAATATTTGCAAGTCAGAATAACTTTTTAAGAATAGAAAGTGTTTTGAATGGTGAAAAATACGATTTGCCCTTAGAAAAAATAATAGAAAACAAAAAATAGAAATTATATACACATGAAAGAAGTATTCATCGTTTCCGCAGTAAGAACTCCGATAGGAAGTTTTTTGGGAAGTTTATCAACTGTTCCGGCTACTAAATTAGGAACTGTTGCGGTAAAAGGAGCATTAGACAAAATCGGTCTTGATCCGAAACTGGTTCAGGAAATCTATATGGGGAACGTTTTACAGGCGGGTGAAGGACAGGCTCCGGCTCGTCAGGTTGCTTTAGGAGCGGGTCTTTCTATTGAAACACCTTCTACTACGGTAAATAAAGTTTGTGCCTCAGGAATGAAAGCGGTTTCAATGGCTGCACAGGCAATCAAAGCTGGTGATGTAGACGTAATCGTTGCAGGAGGTATGGAAAACATGTCCTCGGTTCCTCACTATTATAACGCAAGAAACGCGACTAAATTAGGTGATGTAAAAATGTTGGACGGAATGGTTCTGGACGGACTTACAGACGTTTACAACAAAGTTCACATGGGAGTTTGTGCAGAAAAATGTGCAACAGACTATAACATTTCGAGAGAAGAGCAGGATAATTTCGCCATCGAATCTTACAAAAGAACTGCAAAAGCTTGGGGTGAAGGTAAATTTGCTGATGAGGTTGTTCCTGTAGAAATTCCTCAGAGAAAAGGGGATGCTATTATTTTTGCTGAAGATGAAGAATATAAAGCGGTAAACTTCGACAGAATTCCTACACTTCCTACAGTTTTCAAAAAAGAAGAAGGAACAGTAACAGCTGCAAATGCCTCTAACCTAAATGATGGTGCTTCTGCATTAATCCTTGTTTCTAAAGAAAAAATGGAAGAATTAGGTCTGAAGCCATTGGCAAGAATTGTTTCTTACGCTGATGCAGCTCAGGCTCCGGAAGATTTCACTACAACTCCTTCTAAAGCATTGCCGATTGCTCTTAAAAAGGCAGGTCTGGAACTTACAGATATCGATTTCTTCGAATTCAACGAAGCTTTCTCTGTAGTAGGTTTGGCAAATAACAAAATCTTAGGATTAGACGCTTCTAAAGTGAATGTAAACGGTGGAGCTGTGGCTATTGGTCACCCTCTTGGAAGTTCAGGATCCAGAATTATCGTTACTTTGATCAATGTATTGAAGCAAAATAACGGTAAATATGGTGCTGCAGCGATCTGTAACGGAGGTGGCGGTGCTTCTGCAATTGTTATCGAAAACATGCAATAATTATTTTATCAATAAAATTCAAAATCCGGAAGTTTTTAAGCTTTCGGATTTTTTTATTAGAGCCTATTTAAATTTAAAGTTTTATGACTCTATTATTTTTAAACGCAAAGTTTTAATTCTACTTACATATTATTTTAGGAAGCAAAGGCAAATAGAATTTGCCGCGCGAAGCTTGAAAACACAGCTTCATCAAATCAACTTGTTGATTCTTCTTTGCCCACCTAAATAATAAAATCTTTGCGTCAAAAAATGAAGGCAGATTTTTAGCTTTTAATCAAATTTAAATAGCCTCTTAGTGATTGTCCATATTTGTAAAAATCGAAAAACCCTAATGCTTTCTTAACTTAAAAACGCACAGTTTATCAAAAATCTTTGTACCCTTTGTATTAAAATTAAGTTTAATGGAAAACAATTTAAAATCATTGACAATTGTCAAGAGTTTTTTCAAGCAA
This sequence comes from Chryseobacterium arachidis, assembly GCF_900129245.1. Lineage (GTDB taxonomy): Bacteria > Bacteroidota > Bacteroidia > Flavobacteriales > Weeksellaceae > Chryseobacterium > Chryseobacterium arachidis. The sequence goes on along the minus strand of NZ_FQUT01000004.1, from coordinate 102,658 downwards.
ATATCAACGGTATTTGGCGGCTTCTGTAGGTAATTTTGTCTCATTAATAACAACAAAAAATTTTAAAAATGAACAAAATAGTTTTCATTACAGGAACAAGTACAGGATTCGGAAAATTAATGACCATCACACTTTCTAAAGCAGGTCATACCGTAATTGCAGGAATGCGCGGAACTTCAGGAAAAAACGCAGAAGTTGCCCAAGAACTTTCATCTCTCGAAAATGTAGAAGTGGTTGATATTGATGTTACAGAAGATGATTCTGTTAGCAAAGCATTTGATTATGTTTTAAATAAGTATGGTCGTGTTGATGTTCTGGTGAACAATGCAGGTTTGGCAGGCTTCGGTTTGGTAGAAGCGTATTCAATCGATCAGATCAAAAAGTTTTTCGAAGTCAATTTTTATGGGGTGATCCGTACGTACCAGGCGGTTTTGCCAAGTATGAGAAAAGCAAAATCAGGATTAATTATTAATCTTTCTTCCGGAGCAAGCGGACATTCAATGCCTTTTATGGGACCGTATCTGGCATCTAAATTTAGTGTTGAAGCAGTTGTGGAAGCTATTCAGGATGAATTGGCTCAATTTAATATAGAAAATGTAACCATTCAGCCGGGAGTTTATCCTACAGAAATGAATTCGGGCGGAAAAGCAGGAGTACAGGCAGACAAACCTGAAATTGCAAAAGAATATGATCCTGTAGCTTCTGATATGTTTAATGCGATCGGAGCCGGATTATTCGGTAAAATGCAGGAATTTGATATGAATCCTCAGGTTATTGCAGACGGAGTTTTGAATCTTGTTAATATGGAACAGGGAACTCGTCCTTTACGTTATCCGCTGGATGCGATTGCCCAAGGTACAGATGTTGAATTTATCAATACCAGAGCAGAACTCAAGAAAAAATGGATGGAGAAATATTCTGGATAATTGATCAGAATAAACTTTGATAAAAAGCGAGAAGTGATACAGAAATGTGTCACTTTTTTATTAATAAAAATTTTTAGATTTTATAAAAAAGAAGTGAGATCTTATGTTAAATTCTAATTAATAAAAAAAAGCGCCGAATATTCAATGGTTTTGCTATTTTTGTGTTTATTAATAATTATTAGAAATGTCTGAAATTGAGAATCCACAACCTCAAAACATAAAGAATAATCCAAAGATCATGAAAGCCTGGGCGGTTTATGACTGGGCAAATTCCGTTTATTCTTTGGTAATTACTTCTACTATTTTTCCCATTTATTACTCTATTCTTACCACAGCGTACGAAAAGAAAGAATATGTAGAGGAAACAAAATCCTGGATTGACGTTCCCGTACGACACATGATCAAAATTTTCGGAAAGGAATACCAGCCGGATGCGGTTTACGGATATTCTTTAACGATTTCCTTCTTCGTCGTTGTTTTGTTATCTCCGTTTTTATCTTCTTTGGCAGATACGATCGGGAATAAAAAATCTTTCTTACAGTTTTTCTGTTATTTAGGCGCAACTTCTTGTATGGGATTGGCAATGTTTACAGGGATGCACAATGTATTTTTAGGATTGTTATTCAGTATCACAGCAAGTGTCGGATTCTGGGGAAGTTTGGTATTCTATAACTCCTTTTTACCGGATATTGCGACAAGAGACAAACAGGATGCACTTTCCGCAAAAGGGTATGTTTACGGATACATCGGTTCTGTAGTTTTGGTGGTGATCTGTTTATTATTAATTCAGGTTTTTGCTAAAGGTGCAGCGCAACAGTTGTTATTTACAAGAATCAGCTTCTTATTAACAGGAGCCTGGTGGTTCGGATTTTCTCAGTATACATTTAAGCATTTGCCTCAATTTGGTGATGTTAAAGAAAAGCTTCCAAAAGATTTAGTATTATTAAACTATAAAAATATCTTCAAAAAGCATGAAGAGCAGGGTGGTTTTTTTGAGGTTTTAAAAGATAATTTAAGTTTCTATAAAGATATTGCAAAGGAAAGCTTCCACGAATTGTTTAAAGTAGGAAAAGAGCTTTTCAAAGACAGAAATCTGAAATATTTCCTTTCAAGTTTCTTCTTTTACAGTGTAGGAATGCAGACGATTTTCTTAATGGCAACATTGTTTGGAAAGAGCGAAATCAACCTTCCTCAGGATAAATTGATCGGGACGCTTTTGGTTATCCAGATTGAAGCGATTATCGGAGCGGTAATTTTCTCAAGATTGTCAAGAAAAATAGGAAACAAAAACGTAATTACGATTGCCATCATACTTTGGATTGTAGCTTGTATTTGGGCATATTTCCTTAATAAAGAAAATCCTACGGTAGAATATCAGTTCTATGGCGTTGCTGCAGTAGTAGGTCTTGTAATGGGCGGACTTCAGGCGATGTCAAGATCTACTTATTCTAAGTTACTGCCGGAAAATTCCATGGAAAACACAACATTTTTCAGCTTCTATGATGTATTGGAAAAAATTGCAATTATTGTAGGAACATTTGTTTTTGCTTTATTTATCGATAAATACGATGCTTTAAGAGATATTTTTGCTAAGATCGAGATTGTGCTTCCTTCGGCTTCAGGGATGAGGTTTGCAGCATTTTCAATGGCACTGTTCTTTTTTGTAGGCTTAATTCTAATAAGATTCTTAAAATTGAGTCCTCAAAAAAAATAATTAGAAATATTTACTATAAATTCAAAGGCGCTCATTTTTAGCGTCTTTTTTATTAAATAATTTTTCGATGAAAATATTATAAAATTTATTCAATATTTATGGGTTTTAATTATTTTAAAATTTAATTTACGTGAAAATTATATCATTATTTCATGATATTTATATTTTTTTTGTTTATTTGCAAATTCTTAATAAATAGTAATAATGATAAAAAAACTTCTAACACTCTGTCTTCTGCAGTGTGCAGTTTTCGGTTTTTCTCAAAACGCACGGCCTGTTGCCCAGAAAATCGCAGAATTTCATGCCGACAAGAAAAATTTTGAAAAGTATGATTTGTTCACGGTCAACAAAACTTCTGAAAAATTAGCCGAATACAAAAGGGCTGCAACAGACATTTCAGTACTGAATATCGATGCTAAACAGCTACGAAAACTTGTTCACGAAAAACCGGAATACTTAGAAGTTTCTTTTCCTTTCGACGGAAGACAGATTACAATGGAGTTGTATAAAAATCAAATATTTACCAATGATTTTAAAGTAACTACCAACAAAGGCGAAATCGTAAACTATACTCCGGGAGCTTATTATCAAGGGATTGTAAAAGGAGACAGCCAGTCTATTGTAGCCTTCAGTTTCTTTGACGATGATATCGTGGGAGTTGCTTCTACCTTAGAATTAGGAAATATTATCGTTGGAAAAGCGAAAAATTCTACAGATTTTGTAAGCTATTCAGAAGCAAAGCTTACCGGTGTTAATCCTTTTGTTTGCGGCATTGATGAATTAGCGGAAAATCAAAAACAGAAAACTTCTTTCGATCCTGCTGCACAGAAAAATACAGCAAAGGTAATGACGCAGAACTGTGTAAGAGTATATTACGAAATCTGTTACACCCCTTATGTTAACAATGGTTCCAATACAACTACCACTTCAAATTGGCTCACAGCGATCCATAACAATATTTCTACTCTTTATAATAATGATGACGTAAAAATTGCTCTTAACGAAATTTATATTTGGACAACAGCTGATCCATATACAGGCACACCTAATGCAAATCTTGCAAGCTTCAGAACAAACAGACAGACTTTCAACGGAGATTTGGCACACTTGGTAAATCAACCTTCCACAACAAGTGTGGCGTATGTAAATTCTCTTTGTACAACAAGTCGTCATGCGTATTCCGGAGCTTCTCAGACCTACAACAACGTTCCGGTTTATTCATGGACGATCATGGCGATGACTCACGAAATGGGTCACAGTTTAGGATCTCCTCACACTCACGCTTGTGCATGGAACGGAAACAATACGGCAATCGACGGATGTGGTCCTGCAGCGGGAGCAAATGAAGGATGTATAGGTCCTATTCCTTCTACAACTCAGAAAGGAACAATCATGAGTTACTGCCACTTAATTTCTGGAGTGGGAATCAACTTTGCCAATGGTTTTGGCCCTCAGCCGGGAGCTTTAATCAGAAGTACTGTAGATTCAAAAGCATGTTTAGGCACTAATTGTATAACCGCCTGTGCTACAACGATTTCAGGATTAGCCGTTTCAAATATTACGCAGATTTCTGCAAATGCTTCATTTACAGATGCAACTTCCACCTCATGGAAATACAGATTAACAAAATTTGACGGAACTCCGGTTTCTACGGGGACATCTACAACACAATCTTTTAGTTTTTCAAATCTTCAGCCGGCAACGTATTATCTTTTATCTGTAGGAACAGACTGTTCTGCAGCATATCAGAGAAATCAAATGTTTTTAACAGATGCGGACTGGTGTGGCGGTGCATTGTTTACGGACACAGGAGGTACTGCAGCAAATTACGGAGACAACCAGACGATTGTAAAAACATTTTATCCAAGTTCAGGAGCATTAAGCATGAATTTTACAGAATTTGGTCTGGAAGACGGTTATGACTTTATGTATATTTATAACGGTCCGTCTACAAGCTCACCCATATTCGCAAACGGAAATGCGTTAACAGGAACAAATTTACCGGGAACATTTACTTCTACACACCCTTCAGGTGCCATTACAGTAAGATTTGTTTCGGATCAGTTAGAAAATGGAATTGGTTGGAAAGCAAATTTCTCTTGTGCAGTTTTAGCGGTTGAAGATGTTAATACGAAAGATAATTCAGTAAACATCTATCCGAATCCTGCGAAAAATGTGATTACAATTTCTTCTAAAGATGCTTTGAAATCATTTAAAATTTATGATGAAGCAGGAAGATTAATCAAATCTGAATCTTCTTTAAAAGGAACTAAGTTCGACGTTAATATTTCCTCCATGCAAACCGGAAACTATGTGGTAACCGTGGAAACAGAAAAACAGAAAATAACGAAGAAGTTAATTAAACAATAATTTTTCAATATTTAATAATAAAAGCCTGATTTTGTCAGGCTTTTTTGTTAACTTTAATACAGAAAATACAGATTTTAAGAATTAACTAAAGTTTGAATATCTTTTCTCTGTTAAAATTATGTTAGAATTCGGCTCGAATTTTGCTAATATTCAGCGGAATAGTTTTAAATTTGTAAAAAATTTATTTAAATAAATGACAAACCCTTTATTTTACGCAAAAATTCTTTTGTTCGGAGAATACGGAATCATCGAAGATTCCCAAGGTTTGACATTACCTTATAGTTTCTATAAAGGTACCCTTAAGTTCTCATCATTAGATTCTGAATTTGAAAAAAAATCTAATGAACACCTTATAAAATATGCGAAGTATCTACAGAATTTAGAGCTTCCCGAGACTTTTGAACTGAATGTTTCAAAGTTTGAAGAAGAGATTGCTGCAGGATTATTTTTCGACAGCAACATTCCGCAAGGTTATGGAGTAGGAAGTTCGGGTGCTTTGGTAGCGGCTATTTTCGAGCGTTATTCTATTTCCAAACATGAGCCTGAAAATATTTCTAAGGATGAATTGAAAAATCTCAGAACGGTTTTCGGTTTAATGGAAAGTTATTTCCACGGAAAAAGTTCAGGAATTGATCCGCTTATCTGTTATATGAATCTCCCTATCCTTATCGAGAGTAAAGAAAGTGTAGACAAAGTTGCCATTCCTGCCAGCGAAGCTGGGAAAGGAGCAATTTTCCTGATAGACTCAGGAATGACAGGTGAAACCGGTCCAATGGTCCAGATTTTCTTTGAAAAAATGAAGACTGAAGGTTTCAGAAAAACCTTGAAAGAAGAGTTTATCCGTTATAATAATGCTTGTATCGATGCTTTCCTGAAAAAAGATATGAATCCATTCTTTAGAAATTTAAAAAAACTTTCTCATTGGGCATACGAACATTTCCGTCCGATGATTCCTGAAAGTTTATTTAATGTCTGGAAAAAAGGCCTGGATTCTAATGCTTATTATTTAAAACTCTGCGGAAGCGGTGGAGGTGGTTATATTTTAGGTTTCACTAAAGACTATGAAAAAGCAGAAAAAATGCTTGACGGCTTTCATAAAGAAGTAATTTACAGATTTTAACAGGCTGGGGAATGAATTCTGAAAAAGAAAATTTCCATCAGAAAATTGATATCAAAAAATCTTTTTTTTACAGATTTTCACAATTCGTGGGCTTTCTTTTGGGAGCTCGCTTTTTTGTTGCCGCATTACTCACTTTTGCGCTGTATGTATCAACCTATTTTCTGTTCAATCAGGATGAAACTTTCAGAAAATTTGTTTTCGATTTCAAAGTTCACGGGATTATTTTCTGCACCGTTCTTACGATTCTGGCAGGAGGAATTATCAATCAGTTTTACGATTTTGAGAAAGACCATGTAGTAAAACCTTTCAGAACCAGGCTTCAGAGCTTTATTAAGCAAAAGTACTTTCTATACGTTTATTTATTTTTCAGTATAATTTCTTTGGGAATTGCATGGATGATTTCACACAGGGTTTTTGTCTTTTTTATTGTTTATCAGTTCTTTATGTGGTTTTACAGTCATAAGCTAAGCAGAATACTAATCCTGAATAATATAACATTTGTAAGTCTTACCTTGTATCCTTTTTTCGGAATGATGGTGTATTACGGAACATTTTCCAAGAAAGTTTTATTAATGGCAATTTTCCTGTTTCTGATACTTTTATGTATTGATATTGTGAAAGATACACTCACTAAAAGTGTTGATAGGGCTTTCGATTATATCACCATTCCTAATTATTTCAAAAGCAAAAACAGCCGGATCATTATTATTTCTTTATTGATTATTACAATTGCTGTTTCCATGAAACTGATCCTCAGAACAGGAATTTCAGGATTTATGGCTTATTATTTTTCGGGAGGTTTATTCGTTTTCATCCTTTGCATTTATCTGCTTTTAAACCAAAGCAGGAAAAGTAATTTTGTGACACTCAATATTTTGAGGTTTTGGGTTTTTGTTGGAATTATTGCCATGCTTTTAAACGGACTGGAGGGTAAATTGTAGAAAATTTTCTCCAAAAAACCTGATACTTTTCTTACTTTTGCAGAACCTAAAATTTATATAAAGTAATGCCCATTTTTAACGATACTAAAGTCGCATTTGCAGATAAATCTGATGCACAGTTAAGAAAAGCGTATTGGATGTTCAAGATGATTGAGCAACCTTCATTGACAAGAATTGGAACTTCTGTTCTTAATTTTACAGTCCACAATAATTTTCCATTCGTTACCGGAATTGTAAAAAATACCTTGTTTGAGCAGTTTTGCGGTGGTGAAACACGCGAAGAAAGTATGAAAGTGGTAAAACAGCTTTTCAAAAGAGGGGTTGGAAGTATTTTCGACTATTCGATTGAAGGTAAAGAAGATGAAGCAACTTTCGACGCGGTTTGCAAAGAGATCAAAGACATCGTAAGGTTTTCTGTAGGAAATCCCGCGATTCCGTTTATTGTATTTAAACCTACGGCTTTTGGAAGAATTGATTTGTATGAAGCTGTTGGAAAAAATGCAGAGCTGACTTCAAGCCAAAAAGAAGAATGGGAAAGAGTCGTAAAAAGATTTGATGAAGTTTGTAAACTTTGCCATGAAAATGATAAAAAAGTAATGGTAGATGCCGAAGAAACATGGATGCAGGATGCAGCCGATCACCTTTGCGAAGAAATGATGGAGAAGTATAATCAGGAAAAACCGATCGTTTGGAACACAATTCAGATGTACAGAACCGGAAGACTTGAATATATGGAAGCGCATTTGCAAAGAGCAAGAGAAAAAGGCTATTTCATTGGGTATAAGATTGTTCGAGGGGCTTACATGGAAAAGGAAAGAGCAAGAGCAGCCGAAAAAGGGTATGCAGATCCGATCCAGCCCAACAAAGAATCTTCTGATAAAAACTATAATGCAGGAATCGATTTCGTAATGAATCATTTAGATAAAGTTTCAGCATTTTTCGGAACTCATAACGAACTGTCTTCTGAGTTAGTTATGGACAAAATGAAAGCTGCAGGTCTGGAAAATGATAATCCTCACGTATATTTCGGACAGCTTTACGGAATGAGTGACAATATCACTTTTTATTTATCGGATAAAGGGTATAATGCGGCGAAATATCTTCCTTATGGACCCGTAAAAGATGTTGTTCCTTATCTCACAAGAAGAGCCCAGGAAAACACGTCGGTTGCAGGGCAGACGGGTAGAGAGCTTGGTCTTATCAGTAAAGAATTAGAAAGAAGAAAAAGTAGTAGATAAATCTTCTTATCATATAATCTAAAACCTTACAACAAAATTGTAAGGTTTTTTTATTTAATCGCTTTTATATTTTGATCAATTTTAGAAGCACAGAAAATATTATATATCCGATCTTAAATAATGAAATTATATTCTAAAAATAAATATTAGCGAGCGTACAAAAATTATCAATTAGTAAAGCAATAGCTTAAGCTTCTTTTTCAAATATTTTAGCCTGGTTATTTTGTAGAATCGGGTTTTTTTATGGCTCAAAACTTTCAAATTTTCCATTTTCGTAGAAAATAACAATGCGCTTTATCTTATTTTGTTGATTTTCAATAGCTTGATTAATAATTTGGTCATTAGATTTTTCTAATCGCTGAGAATCAGATATTTTTTGCTGTGCTGTACTTTGATGCGGTATAATAGATTCTCGTTCGCTTGTTTTTGATTGCTCAATTTCTTCTTCAGTTCCAAAATCCTCATCATTATTCATCATCGTGAAAAGATCGGGTAGAGAAGTGGTTCTCGGTTTTTCTTCCTCTTCAATTTTTTCCGACTCAAATTCTGGGATGGCCGTTTCCTTAAGCTCCGATTTTAACATTTCGCCTTCACCAGTAACAAGCCAATCCCAAAGAATCTCTGGAAAACGTGATTTTATTTTTATGATAAATTCAAGAGAGGGCTTATTCCTTCCGGAGGTAATATGAGAAATAGAAGAACGCTGTACGTCGATCTCATCAGCAAATTCGGAAGAGGTAAGATTAGAATACTCTATAACTTTTGAAATTCTCTCGTTTAAGCTCATAAAAATTCGTTTTAATAATGTTACAAATGTAAATAAATAAATTTACAAATGCAAATTATTGAAGTAAACAAATGTAAATCGATATAAAATACATTTGTAAACTATATAATTACCATAAAATCAATAATTTATCTTTAAATATCAAAATCTAAGCAAGATTTTACAAAAGTTTATCAACAATTAAATCTCAGAAACCAGTATTATTAAATCAAAAAGCCGATAACTTATTAATAAGTTATTCTTAAATAAATGCTAATATTTGCTTAATAAAATTATTTTTGCTTCGGTTTATATTAGGTATCTAATAATATTCAGAGAATAAGCCATAAATACCTATTAAACTTCGAAAATTCACTAAAAAGAGGAGTTTACGGCTGTAAAATATTAAGAATAAAGCCTTAATAATCAGTAGGCACACTTTTTTAGTATATATTTTATAATTGTAATATATTTAATCAATTTACATTATTAAACTAAGTGAAAAAAGGGAAAATTTTATTTAACTTAAATCAAAAATTATATTATTTTACATTTGTATATTAAAATAATTACAAAGTTTTCCACACTTTTTATGTTTAATAAAATTACTCATTAATACTAATAAATATGAATTTAATTGCTTAAAGTAAATTTCAAATATATATTTAGATAAATTTCATAACTGACTGAATTGTATATAGTTAATTGTTTAATATTAAATATATCTCAATACACAATTTTACCAACAGACATTTTGGCAGATCAATACGTTTGATTTAATTACAATTGTAAATTTCATTTTTTCTTCAAAATTTGTTAAATTTGACTCTTGTAAACTATTATACAATGAATTTTGAACAATTGTATCAGCAAAATCCTGATTTCCCAAATCGTTATATTTCCCCTGAAAAATTATTTTCTTACCTACATACGAATCTCAGCGATTATATTCAGAAGATTGGAAAGTCGTATCTGGAAAAACCTATCTATCAACTTACAGTCGGAACCGGAAACATTAATGTTCTTGCCTGGTCGCAAATGCACGGAAACGAATCGAACGCAACACATGCGATGCTCGACTTGCTAATCACTTTAGATAAGACTCCGGAATTAAAGGAAGAATTGTTCAGTAAAATAAAACTGGATTTTATTTTTATGCTGAATCCGGACGGTTCGGAAAAATGGACAAGATTGAATGCAATAGATATTGATCTCAACAGAGATTTCCATAATGAAGCAAGCACAGAAATTAAATTTTTAAAAAATACAGTTGCTTCTAAAAACTATGATTACGCTCTAAATCTTCATGAGCAGAGAACAATTTTTACAACAGATGGAATTCACCCGGCAACACTTTCTTTTCTAGCGCCGTCTGAAAACGTGGAAAGAACCGTTACCGAAAATCGGAAAAAATGTATGGCGGTAATTGCGAATGTGTACAATCATTTAAAAGAAATGATCCCTAACCAGATCGGAAGATATTCTGATGAATTTTATCCGACTTCTACAGGCGACAATTTTATCAAAGCGGGAATGCCGACGATCTTATTTGAGGGCGGACATTTTGTAGATGACTATACGAGAAAAGGAACAAGAAAATATTACACAATTGCGTTGTACTATGCTTTAAAAGCAATCAGTGAATTAAACTCCAAAATTGATGGCTGGGAAATTTATCATGAAATTCCTGAAAACAAGGAGACGCATTACGATATCGTTTACAGAAATGTAAAATTAAATACGGAACATGAATGCATTTTGGACGTAGCCGTTCAGTATAGAGAAATTGTGGAAGAGGGAAAAGAGGAAATATCTTTTATTCCTTTCGTAATGGAAGTGGGTGATGTGAAGCAGAGAAAAGGCTGGCTGGAAATCGATTGTACCGGAAAGAAATTTGTTTCTGCCACTAAATATCCAAAATTGGATGCCGAAGTCAATTTTAAAATTGAAGACTAAGAGTCTGGTTAAATTTATAATTTACCTTTAACATTAAGAAATTAAGAATATTTAGTTTAAAAAATTTAATAGAAATCAATTTATTGATTTTTTAATGACAACACCTTAATTAACTGAATTAATTAATGTTAAGAAAAAAATAAACAAAATTTATTTTAATTTAGAGAAATTAAGAAAGAGCTGTAAAAATTTATTGAATAGGATTTAAACCGGCTCTAAAAATCAAAAAAGCGGGACACATACATTTGTTCCGCTTTTATTTTATACATAATGTCATTCTATCGAAGGAGAAATCTATTGATTCTTCACTACGCTTCGCTTCATTCAGAATGACAATAAAAAGAATCTTAGTTCACAACCTTAATTCCGTTAGCTACGAATCTGATCTCTTCTTTCGGAGTTGTAATGGCATCAATTTCAGACTGAGGCTTTTTAGCATCTTCTGCGTAATGTTTCTGTTCATCGATAGAAGTCACTTTTCTTTCAGCAGTTCCGTCCAGTACAACCGTTTTACCTTTTAAAGCAGTTGGTACAAAGAACGCATAATCTTTCATTTTCACAAAAAACTGAGAATTATCTTCTGTCTGGATCGTTAACCAGCATCCTTTTTTATCACAAACGTCCGTTACTTTTCCTTTTACGGCAACATTTTCTACTTTTTTATTATCTTTTTTCAGCTTTTTGCTTAATTTATCTACAGAGATTGCTTTAGACTCAACGTTTGAAGCAACTCCACCACCGTACACATCCCCAACAAGAGCATTTCCTGCTGGAGGTCCGAATTTTTTAGTCTCTTGCGCAAAAGCTAAAGATGAAGCACTTACAGCTACCGCAAATAATATCGCTTTGAATTTCATTTTTAATATTTTTTTCAAAAGTACTAATAAAATTTGAATAACAAATCGATGAATACTTGATAAAAACAGGTTGCTTTTTCTGATGCTTAAAATGATTTTAAATAGGAATTTGTTTTAATATTTTTTAGGAGCTTTTTCCCGCTCTCCACTGTATCTTTTGGGTTACGGCTTCCGCTTCGCTCCAGCCGCAACCCAAAAGGATGTCGTTTCTATCGGGGCTAGGGTTGCCGTCATCCATTTCAGCATGAAGAAAATATTCACCCATTTTGTCATTCCGCAGAAATCTAAGCTTAATATTAAATATAGAATGGAAATATTTACGCTTGAACTCCTTTCAGAATTGTAAAACTTGTTTAAGCTTTTTAACCACAAAGATGCAAAAGATTTTAAACAGGCTCTCAATAAAAAATAAAAATCAATAATTAGAAAAAACGAATTATTGTTACGTTAAAACTATGAAATAGACTTTTTCATCTTAATTTCAAACAAAATAAAAAACAAATCCTATAATTATCTATATTTGACGCCTATACTTTACTATGCAAAAAAAACTAAAACTTTGGGATGCCATTATGCTTGTAATGGGTTCGATGATTGGAAGCGGGATCTTCATTGTAAGCGCTGATATGATGCGAAATCTCGGCTCAGGATTCTGGCTGATAGTCGTTTGGGTCATCACTGGAATCATGACGGTTGCTGCAGCCATCAGTTACGGAGAGCTTTCGGCATTGTATCCAAAAGCAGGTGGCCAATACACTTATCTGAAAGAAATTTTCGGAAAAAAAATGGGCTTTTTGTATGGTTGGGGATTATTTACGGTTATCCAAACCGGTACCATTGCAGCAGTTGCAGTTGCTTTTGGGAAGTTTACGGCGTATTTAATTCCGGCTTTAAATGATGCGGCACCGATTATCCAGAGTGGAGAATTTAAAATTACATGGATTCAGATTTTGGCGATTGGAACGATTATTTTATTAACATACCTGAATACGAGAGGGGTAGAAAGTGGAAAATTACTGCAGAATATATTTACAGGATCTAAAATCATTGCTTTAATTGGCTTGATTGCTGCCGGATTTATTTTGGTTGATCTCTCTCATTTGGCAGAAAATTTCAACTTTGGATATGACTCTTTTAACAATCTTAAAAAAGATACTTTAGGAAACTTCCTGAAAGAAGGCTGGGAGCCCATCGGTGGAATGACTTTGCTGGGCGGAATTGCAGCAGCAATGGTAGGCTCGGTATTCAGTTCTGTGGCTTGGGAAAGTGTGACTTTCGTTTCAGGAGAAATTGAAAATCCAAAGAAAAACGTCGTAAAATCGATGATCTACGGAACAACGGCTGTAATGATTTTATATATTGCGGTAAATTACGTTTATCTTAATGCTTTAGACAGAGATTCGATTGCTTTCGCAGAAAACGACAGGGTAGCCGTTGCAGCTTCCCATTTTATTTTCGGAAGTGCAGGAACCGTGATTATCGCCATTTTAGTAATGATTTCAACATTTGGATGCAACAACGGTTTGATCTTAGCGGGAGCAAGAGTTTTCCAAACGATGGCAAAAGACGGAATGTTCTTCAAGCAAGCAGAAAAAAACAATAAAAACGAAGTTCCTGCCAATGCACTTTGGATGCAGGGAATTTGGGCTTCTTTACTATGTCTGAGCGGACAGTACGGAAATCTTTTGGATATGATCTCTTTCGTGATTGTACTTTTCTATATGATTACTGTTTTTGGAGTAATGTATTTAAGATTCAAACAGCCAAATCTGGAGAGGCCTTATAAAACCTGGTTGTATCCAGTTACACCAATCGTTTATTTATTGATCGGAACCGGATTCTGTATGTTGCTGTTAATCTATAAGCAACAATATACCTGGCCAGGTTTCGTGATGGTTTTACTCGGACTTCCGGTCTATTATTTTATCAATCGAAATAAGAAAATTGAAGAATAAATTTCTAAAAGCTGTTTGACGATGTTGAGCAGCTTTTTTATAGCTTTATGTCTTTTATTTTATAGAAGATCTATGAATTTTCCTATTATATTCTACTAACCCTGTATGTAAATTAATAATAGCTAAACAATACCTTTAATATTATATAAATAATTTCAACTGCTTTGCGCTCAACATCACAGTACGAATAAATATCAATTTTAATTAAAAAAAATCTTCCATTAAAATATTGCTTATTACCTATTGCTCATTACTCATAAAAAAGACTGCCCGTTTCCAGACAGCCTTTAATCCCGTGTTTAAATCAAAATGATTCTTAGTTTTTAGTGAATCTCTTAGAGACTTCTCCGATTTGGATGACATAAGCGCCTTTAATAAGACTGCTGACATTCACGGAGCCTCTTTCAAGTTTTCCTGAGTTAATTAGTTTTCCACCCATATCGAAGATTTTAAATTCTTCGCTCGTCGTATTTGAAATATATAAAATATCTCTTACAGGATTTGGATATAATTTAATATCAGTGATCAAATCTTTAAGATCTGAAACTTCACCTCTTCCTGAAGAAACAATATTTACTGTATAGTCTTCCACTTGTCCGTAAGTATAAGATCCGCAAGAAGATGAAGGGACGGAGCTGTATTGCATCATCACTCTCATTCTTGTTGTTCCAAGAGCTGCTGTTGAAGGAATTGTAACAGATCCTGTAACCGGACTGGTAGTAGATCCTGTTTTAGACCAGACTAACTCTCCACTGTCTGTAAAGTCGCCATCTTTATTATAATCAATATAAACTGCATACGCTTCACTGTAAACCGTTGAAGTCCAAACCGGAGTTACAGAAATCGTGTAAGCCGAACCTCTGGTAACGTTGGTAGAAATCGCGGTAAAGTTTTCATAACCTGCAGTTCCTGTTGAAGTATTATTAATTGTTCCGAATTTCACATTTCCGATTCTTTCATCTGATGTATTCGTTGCAGATGCAGAGCAGTAAGTGACTGTACTTCCTGCAAGGGTAGTTACAGAAACGGAATTACTTGAAGGTGAAACATTTCCTGCTGCATCTTTAGCTCTGACCGTAAAGCTGTATGTTGTTGAAGGTGTTAAACTTGTTACTGTATAGGAAGTCGAAGCGGTAGTGCCGATTACTGAAGCTCCCTGATATACATCATAACCTGTTACGGCTACATTATCTGTGGCGCCAGACCAGGAAAGATTTGTGCTTGTAGAAGTTGTTCCTGAGGCTGTAAGAGCGGGAGCGGTAGGAGCAACGGTGTCGGAAGTTCCCGAACCTGCATTTACGGTAATATTGGCATTGTTTACATCAAAGAAGATATGGTTTGAACCTTTCACCATGATTCTTCCCGTCGTTGTAGAAACATTAGGAATCGTTACCGCCTGAGAACCATCGTTTGGAGTTCCTGCCAATAAGGTGGTCCATGTCGTTCCTGAATTCGTAGACCAAAGAATATCTACGTTGGCTGCGTTTACGCCGTTTGCTGTGGTTCCTGCAACGTTCCATGTTACGGTTTGAGAGGTTCCGCCTGTGTAGGTGGTTGCAGAGTTTTGAGAACTTACCGAGAAAGGTCCGGCTGTTCCGTTAACGGTGATTACCGCATCATCAGAATTATTTCCTGAACCTCCCGCTCTGTTATCCCGAACTGTGAATCTGAAATTGTAGGTTCTTGCCACATTTGATAAAGCTTCAACCGTAATTTCCGAACCTGCCGTTGTTGTTGCTCCTGTTAATATGGAAGCCATTCTTGGGAAGTATCTTACAGGTGTTGTTTGTGGTGTCCAGGATCTGAAAGTTGGTCCTGTTGCTTTTGTTGCGCTTGCTGCCGAACTCGCTCCTGTTTGAGAGGAAGAAGCGTTGTCCATTTGCTCCCAAATATATGTTAAAGAATCCCCGTTTGCGTCTGTTCCGGTTCCAGTTAACATGAAAGGGGTTCCTTTCGGAATCGTATAGTCTGAACCTGCGTTAGCCGTGGGAATTGAATTTCCTGTATTTGTGCTTGTCGGGCAGGTTTTAGCTTTAATATTATTCGTGATTTGCTGAATACTAATCGCATGAAAAAATGCATCAGAGTGCGGCTGAATATCCTGAGATGTAATCCCTGCATAGCCCATGATCGTAGATCCTGATCCTGGTTCCATATTGACACCTGTTCCTTCATTTCCGTGGGAAAAAGTGTGGTTGCCTCCAAACTGATGTCCCATTTCGTGAGCTACATAATCAATATCGAAATTATCACCTGATGGAATCGCATCTGCCGGAGACGTGTAACCGCTTCCTTTTGAGCCATTAGTGCAAACACAGCCGATACATCCCGCATTTCCTCCGCCTCCCGAAGCTCCGAACAAGTGACCGATGTCGTAATTTGCCTCGCCGATAACAGAGGTTAACGTAGATTGTAATTGAGAATTCCAGTTGCTCATTCCTGAAGCTGCAGAATAGGGGTCGGTAGAAGCATTAGTGTAAATTACTGCGTCGTTATTGGCAATTAAAATCATTCTTGCAGAGAAATCTTTTTCAAAAACTCCGTTTACACGCGTCATTGTGTTGTTCATTGCAGCTAAAGCATTCGCTTTGGTCCCTCCAAAATAAGCAGTGTATTCTCCTGTACTGGAAAGTGCCAGTCTGAAAGTTCTTAATTTGGCATCGTCTGCATTGGGTCTCGCAGTGAGATTTAATGTATTGCTTACACCTTTTTGAGCAACATCGATTACGGTGCATTCAAATTTATTCAAATCATCTTTTTTGTCGGATTTTTTATAAACAACGTAAGTAGAAAGGTCTTTGGTATAAGGTTCGATAAAAATAGCGGATTTATCCCCGTAAATCTCCATTGAAGATAGGCCAAGTGGAGAAACACTGAAATAAACTATAGAATTCGGGTCGTCCAGGCCTTCTCCGACGTAAGACTTAATGTCCGGATATTTTGCGGCCAATTGCGGATCGAAATTCGAGTTTTCTCTTACTTTGAAGTTTTCCATTTTCCCTTCTGAATTAGGGAAAGAAATGATGATTTCCGATTTTTCACCCGGCGCCAGCCTCTTGGGTGCTTTGGCTAAAACATTTTTTAATCCTTCGATGTTTAAATTGTAAATCTTCGGATTGCTGATAGTAGATTTGTTTTCGAAAATTTCTGAAGTACTTTTTCTGGAGCCTTCAGACCAAAGTCGGTCAGTCTGAGCGAAAGAAATGCCTGAGATGGATAGCATTCCAATCACTAATAGATGTTTTTTCATATAAATTCTATTTTGATTGTGGAATATCAAAGCTAATAAAAATTTAATTATGAAAAACAAAATTATTTAAGAAAATTTTAGATTATCTGTTTAATGTATTATGTAATACATTGAATTTGGTTTAAAGCTTATTCAATATGAAAAAGAAAATAGCATACGCGAAATACGTATGCTATTAACTTATTAATGGTATAATTCTAAATTTTTCCTAAAGTGATCAATATGATTATTTGGTAATATCTCTACCAATTACCAATCTCTGAATTTCAGAAGTTCCTTCTCCGATCGTACAAAGTTTAGAATCTCTGTAGAATTTCTCAGCAGGGAAGTCTTTTGTGTAACCGTATCCTCCGAAAATCTGAACGGCATTGTTTGCAATTCTTACACAAGCTTCAGAAGCGTACAATTTTGCCATAGCTCCTTCTTTTGTCATTTTCTGTTTTGCATTTTTCAGTGTTGCTGCCCTTTGGATCAATAATTCAGAAGCATCAATTTCTGTTGCCATATCTGCCAGCATAAAGTTAATTGCCTGGAATTCTGAAATAGATTTTCCAAACTGCTGTCTTTCTTTAGCATATTTTAAAGCGGCTTTGTAAGCCCCTCTTGCTGTTCCTAAACTTAAAGCTGCGATAGAAATTCTACCTCCGTCGAGAATTTTCATAGCCTGTTTGAAACCTTCGCCAACTTCTCCTAATCTGTGAGAATCCGGAACGCGAACATTATCGAAAATTAATTCCGCTGTTTCAGAAGCTCTCATTCCCAGTTTATTTTCTTTTTTACCGGAAGTAAAACCGGGCATCCCTTTTTCCAGTACAAAAGCTGTTGAGTTATTCTTAGCGCCTATTTCTCCTGTTCTGGTCATTACTACAGCGATATCTCCGGAAATTGCATGAGTAATGAAGTTTTTAGCTCCATTAATGATCCATTCGTCGCCGTCTTTTACCGCAGTAGTAGACATGCCTCCCGAATCTGAACCTGTATTATGCTCCGTTAATCCCCAAGCCCCGATTACTTTACCGGAAGCCAATTGAGGAAGCCATTTATTTCTTTGTTCTTCGTTTCCGAATTCGTAAATATGATTGGTGCAAAGTGAGTTGTGTGCCGCTACAGAAAGCCCGATTGAAGGATCTACCTGAGAAATCTCGTCCAAGATCGTAACATATTCATGATACCCAAGACCAGAACCACCGTATTGTTCAGGGATAACGATTCCCATAAATCCCATTTCTCCTAACTCATGAAACAAATCTTTAGGGAAAGTCTGGCTTTCGTCCCACTCCATAATATTAGGTCTAATATTCTTCTCAGCAAACTCTCTTGCCGTTTCCGCTATCATTTTGATGTTGTCAATAGTCTCTGTATTCATATAGATAAATAGTTAGTTCCCAAAGATAACCAAATTGACGAAACGTCCAAAAAAATTATTTATATCATAAAATGATATCCGCAAAACTTTAGCATTCAATTTTTTATATTCTGAAAATTAATGATTTTTTAATGGAATTTTCCGAAATTTGATCTGATTAATTCGCTATTTTAGTCTCCCAATTTTTAAAGCATGAAAAAAACTCTACTTCCTTTATTACTGTTTTCGTCTTATTTTGCAGCCCAGGCTCCGACAGGATATTATGACGGAACTACGGGATTGACGGATTACGCCTTGAAATCGAAACTTCATGATATTATCTCGGCGAAGAATATCAACTGGCATTACAATGATTTGCCGAATTTATACAATCAGACAGATTTAGATAAATATTATGACCACGATGCAACCAATACAACATGGCTGCTTGATGTTTATTCCGAAATTCCCTCCGGTCAGGATGCTTATGAATACACTTCTGCTAATTTAACAAGTACTTCGGGAGCTGAAGGTACCGGATACAACAGAGAGCACGCCGTACCTCAAAGTACATTCAACAGCAATTATCCTATGTATTCTGATTTGCATTTTGTGATTCCTACAGATGCCAGAATTAATCAGCTGAGAAATAATTACCCTTACGGAATCGGAAATTCCACTATTCATTATACTTTTACGAATTCTTCTAAAATAGCCAACAGTGCGATTCCGAATTATGTTTATACCAATAGAGTTTATGAACCTATCAATGAATTTAAAGGGGATATTGCAAGAATGCTGCTGTATTTTGCCGTGAGATATGAGGATAAATTACCCTCATTCAATTATTCTACCAACATCAATCCGGCGATGGACCGTTCTGCTTTAGATGGAACTGCAGAAAGGGCTTTTGATGCGCCTTATATTGCGATGCTTCTTCAGTGGCATGCTCAGGATCCTGTATCTCAGAGGGAAATTGACAGGAATAATGCAGTGTACACGATTCAGAATAATAGAAATCCATTTATAGATAATCCTCAATGGGTAAATCAAATCTGGGTGCAAACTCCGGACACTGCTGTACCTCAAACTCCATTAAACCTGAACTCTGTACAGACAGGAGCATTTTATACGACATTAGCATGGTCGCCAAGTACAAGTTCAGATGTTATAGGATATAATATTTATCAGAATAGCTCACTGGTAGCAACTACAAAGTCAACTTCTGTCGTTATTGATCATCTGAGTCCTTCCACTTCATATTCATTTACGGTAAGGGCTTATGATGCGGGATATTTACAATCATCGGACAGCAATGTTATTACAGTATCAACCTTAGCTGCGGATTCTAATTCTAAAGATCTTTTTATTACCAAATATATTGAAGGAACAGATACTAATAAAGCACTGGAAATTGTAAATAAAACAGGGCATGAAGTGGATTTGAATAATTACAGTATCAGGGTGCAATATTATAATAGTATCACTGGCTTTTATTATTATGGAAATAGTTTTGAATTTGAAGGTAAGGTACCTAATAACGGGACTTTTGTGATTCTGAACCCTAAATCCACATTATCATGCTATACAAATTCTAATGCTCAATTTCTTACGGCAGGGGATGCGCTAAATTTTGCAGGAACTCAGTATGTTGAATTGGCGTACAAGTCTTCAACAATAGATGCTATCGGGAGTAAATTTGTCAGCAATTCATACGGAGATGTTTCACTGTACAGAAAAAATACAGTAACCCAGCCTAACTCTTCGTTTACATTTTCAGAATGGGATTCTTATCCATCAGATTACTGTCAGAATTTAGGGACGCTTTCCACATCTGATCTAATCCTGGCAGGAAATGATATTAAAATTTATCCTAATCCTGTTCATGATAATATTTTTGTTAATGGAAAAACTGAACATGTAAAATCAGCGAAAATTTTGGATTTTTCAGGAAAATTAATTTATTCTGAACAAAATCCGTTTAAAAACAAGAATAATATTTCTGTCCAAAATTTATCGACAGGTTCTTATTTGTTGAAATTGGATGAGAAGATTTTTCAGTTTATAAAAAAATAATCCAAATACCTTTACATTTAAAGAATTTTGATTTGATGTAAAAAGATCTTAAAAACCTTTGTTTTACAGTATTATCGATATAAGCAGATTCACTAATAATCAATATCTATAAGTGTATCCGCTTATATTTTTTATTTATAAGTAATTATGCTTATATTTGCAGAATGATAGCGGTCATTACCGGAGATATTATAAATTCACAACACGCGGAAACAGAGGTTTGGATCACCAAGCTTAAAAATCTTCTCGAAAATTGGGGAAGCGCTCCCGGAACATGGGAAATCTACAGAGGAGATGAGTTTCAGTTCAAATGTAAAATAGACGATGTTTTCTGGCGTTTCTTAGCCATAAAATCACTCATAAAAAGTCAGGAAAATTTAGATGTAAGAATTGCCATTGGTATTGGTGAGGAAAATTTTTCGTCCGAGAAAATCATGGAATCGAACGGAACGGCGTATGTACATTCCGGAAGATTGTTGAATGATCTGAAAAGCGATGGACACACCGTTTCTATTAAAACATCCAACGATTCTGTAGACAGAGACCTTAATATTTTACTGAAATGGTCATCCAAAGATTTCGATAACTGGACGATGGCAACTTCCGAAATCATTCATGAAATGATTATGAATAAAGAAATTACACAGGAAGATTTAGCGAAAAAATTTAATATATCTCAATCCTCGGTAAGCCAGAGACTGAAGCGTGCAAACTACGAACTGATCGTAGAAACCAATCAATATTTTAGAAAGAAAATTTCAGAACTGTAAGCATGATTTTTACTAAACTCATATTGGCACATCTACTTGGAGATTTTATTCTTCAGCCAAATTCTTGGGTTGCAGAGAAAGAAAGCAAAAAACTGAAGAGCAAATATTTGTACCTTCATGTTCTGATTCACACCGCATTAAGTTTTATTTTCCTTTGGGACTTGGAACTTTGGTGGGTAGCCGCTTTGGTGGGAATTTCACACTTTATTATAGATGCTGCGAAGCTGAGTTTTCAGACCATTAAAAATAAAAAGAACTGGTTTTTTATCGATCAGGCTTTGCATATTGCAGTAATTGGAGGGATTTCTCTTTATTTTAATGAATTTAATGTTGAGTTTTTAAAGGATCAGAACTTCTTAAAAATATTAATGGCAGCTTTGTTTTTAACAACACCTGCTTCAATTTTTATTAAAATATTATTGTCTTCATGGACGCCCGTTCCGGAGACAGCAACAAATATACAAACCGAATCTCTATCGAGTGCAGGGAAATATATTGGGATTTTAGAACGTTTACTGGTTTTCACTTTTATCATGGTGAATCACTGGGAAGGCGTAGGTTTTATGGTCGCGGCGAAATCTGTTTTCAGGTTCAGCGATTTAGCACAGGCCAAACAAAGAAAACTGACAGAATATGTATTAATCGGTACACTGTTGAGTTTTGGAATGGCGGTTTTAACAGGAATTTTAATTAAATAATATAAATCTAATAAAAAGTAATTTTAGAAAATGGAAAAGTTAGAAATGTTGTACGAAGGTAAGGCAAAACAAGTATTTGCTACCGATAATCCTAACGAAGTAGTAGTACGTTTCAAAGACGATGCTACTGCATTTAATGCTCAGAAAAGAGGATCTGTTGATTTGAAAGGTGAAATGAACAACGCGATCACAACTCTTATTTTTGAATATTTAAATGAAAAAGGGATTAAAACTCATTTCATTAAACAATTAAACGAAAGAGAGCAATTGGTAAAAAAAGTATCAATTATTCCTTTGGAAATGGTGGTAAGAAACTATTCTGCGGGAAGCATGGCTCAGAGATTAGGAGTGGAAGAAGGAATTAAATCTCCGGTAACCATCTTCGATATCTGCTACAAAAAGGACGAGTTGGGAGATCCGCTTATCAACGATCACCACGCTGTTTTCTTAGGTGCTGCAACGTACGAAGAGCTTGATGAAATGTATGAATTAACTTCAGATATCAACGAAATCTTAATCGATCTTTTCGACAAAATGAACATCATCTTGGTTGATTTTAAAATAGAATTAGGAAAAACGGCAGATGGTGAAATCATCCTTGCAGACGAAATTTCTCCGGATACTTGCAGACTTTGGGACAAAGATACAATGAAGAAGCTGGATAAAGACAGATTCAGAAGAGATCTTGGTGAAGTTACTGAAGCTTACGTTGAGATCTACAACAGACTGAAAGTTGCTTTAGGCAAATAAGATTTTAGATAAAAAAATTAGATGTAAGATTTTATATTTAACATAATATTTAATTTTACATCTAATGATAAGATCTATAAAAATAAAATCTACTTTAGAAAAAATAGAAATGAAAAGTTTAGACATTCATAAAAGTGAATATTTAAAACAGTTTGAAACCCAAACGTATGGAAGAAATCTTTTCAGAACACAGGAAGAAGAGAGATTAGACGCTCCCAATGAGGAGTGTGGTATCTTCGGAATGTATTCTGATGGTGACCTGGATACGTTTTCGCTTTCACAGTTCGGGCTTTTTGCGCTTCAGCACAGAGGTCAGGAAGCTTGTGGTATTTCTGTTCTTAAAGACGGGAAAATCACGAATATGAAGGATGAAGGATTGGTTTTGGACGTTTATAAAGAGATCGCCGATCCTGAAACTTTTATGGGAAATTCTGCAATCGGACACACTCGTTATACGACTGCGGGAGATAAAAAGAAATATAATTTCCAGCCGTTTTTCGCAAAAAACGAATATGACCAGATTATACTTTCGATTGCGCATAATGGTAACCTTACCAATGCGAAGGAACTGAAAGCTCAGTTGGAAGCGGAAGGTGTTGTTTTCAGAGCAACTTCGGATTCTGAGGTTATTTTAAGATTAATTCAGAAAAATCTTGATCTTGGACTTCGTGGAGCAATCAAAGCAACCATGGAGAAAATTGAGGGAGCATATTCTGTAGTAGGAATGACGAGAAATAAATTCTTCGCATTCAGAGATTTCAACGGAATCAGACCTTTGGTTTTGGGAGCAATCAACGAAAATTCTTACGTGGTAGCTTCGGAATCTGTGGCTTTAGATGCTGTTGGAGCTCAGTATGTTCGTGATATTTTACCGGGAGAAATTATTTACACCAATGAAAATGAGCCTGGAAAACTTCATTCTATCATGGTGGATGAAGCAAAAGCAAAGCAAAGAATCTGTTCTTTCGAGTATATTTATTTTGCGAGGCCTGACTCATCTTTAGAAAATATCAACGTTTACGAAATCAGAGAAAAATCCGGGGAGAAAATCTGGGAACAGGCTCCGGTAGAAGCTGATGTTGTCA
Source organism: Chryseobacterium arachidis (assembly GCF_900129245.1). GTDB lineage: Bacteria > Bacteroidota > Bacteroidia > Flavobacteriales > Weeksellaceae > Chryseobacterium > Chryseobacterium arachidis. The sequence continues at coordinate 78,841 of NZ_FQUT01000004.1, read as the reverse complement.
TTGGAGTTCCGGATTCCGGAGTTCCTGCTGCGATTGGTTTTTCTAAGGCTTCAGGAATTCCTTTCCGTCCGGTTCTGATTAAAAACAGATACATCGGAAGATCTTTCATTGTACCGACTCAGGAAATGAGAGAAAGGGTAGTTAACCTGAAACTGAATCCGATTATTTCTGAAATTAAAGATAAAAGAGTAGTAATTATCGATGATTCTATCGTTCGTGGAACAACTTCGAAAAGATTGGTTAAGATTCTGAAAGATGCAGGGGTGAAGGAAATTCACTTCAGAAGTGTTTCTCCGCCGATTATTGCACCTTGTTATTTAGGAATCGATACGCCTTCGAAAGACGATTTGATTTCTGCCAATATGACCACAGAAGAGCTTAGAGATTATTTGGGAGTAGATTCTCTTGAATTCTTAAGCACGGAAAACTTAAAAGTAATTTTAGGTTCTGCCAACCACTGTTTCGGCTGTTTTACAGAGGAATATCCTGTAGGGAAAGGAGAAGAGGTGGAATTATTTAATTAAAATTATTAATTCTATAAAATAAAAAAGTTCAGACTTCATTTGAAGTCTGAACTTTTTTATTAAATTAAACTGTTTTAGAACTTATAGGCAACTCCAATCTGGAATACGCTGTTTCTGATGGCGTCATCGTTATTATTTTCAATAATATCCGTTACCCCGGCCACAAATCTTGCCGTAACACCAAATCCCTGAGCAATATAATAACCTGCGCCTAAACCTAACCCAAAATCAAACCCTTTATAAAAATCTTTTACATCGGCAGTTCCTCCGGGTCCTTTTATTTTTCGGTTAATGGCAAAGCTAAACTGCGGTCCGGCTTCTACATAAAATTCCGGAAGAATATTATATTGAACCATTACCGGTACAGAAATATAATCCAGATTCAACTTTACATCAGAATAGTCTTCATTTTTTGCTCCCATTCCATTGTATAAAAGTTCGGGCTGTACACTGAACGATGAAGCTACGGGGATATTGGCGAAAAAACCACCATAAAGTCCTGCTTTTGCTTTTGCATCATCAGAATTGATAGAAGAGACATTAAGACCGGCTTTAACACCAAATCTTACTGGTAATGAAGCTTCTTTTGCTTTCTCCTGAGCAAAACTCATTGAACTTAAGGCGATTGCCAAGCCTAATAATAATTTTTTCATAGTTAAAAATTTTTAATTGTTTATTTATAAAATTTTAATTCTTAACAATGCAAATTTTTTGCCAAATTATATTAATTGCTTTAGTTTTTGATAAAAATTAGTCTTGCTTACTTATATTAATTCAACAATATATTAATAATCAGTAACGGAATACAGGTGTAATGTGTTGATTATTAACATACAAAAAGGTCAGGCTTAATACATAAACCTGACCTTTTCTATTGAAATCAAAATTGTTTTTTCTAAATCTGATTAGAATTTAAATGCTAAGCCAACCTGGAAAACATTATTTCTAATTGCATCAGAATTGCTCGGTCTGTCTTTTGCTATATCTGTAAGACCTGCAACGTATCTTGCTGTAAGACCAATGTTATCTGTGAAATAATATCCAGCACCGATACCTAAACCAAAGTTAAATTTGTTCAAAGAATCTTTGTAATCTCCTGATTCATTAATCGTATTATTATCCGTTTCATTTTTTAATTTTTCTTTTGCATTCACCATGAAACCAAATTCAGGACCTGCTTCAATATATAAATTCGGGATGAAGTTATACTGCAACATTACAGGAACAGTAACATAATCATGGTGTCTTGCATATGAATATCTTGTACCAGCGATTGTTTCATCAAACTTATCTCCATACTGAGAATATAAAACCTCCGGCTGAACACTGAAAGAGCTTGCGACTGGAATATTTGCGAATACACCTGCATTGAAACCAATTTTAGAACCCTGATCGTCTAATCCACTTTGGTTGGTTAAAGATGAAACGTTCATTCCCCCTTTGATACCGAATCTTACCGGGTTAGTGGAAGACATATTTGATGAAGTTGTTGTCGTTGTCTGAGCAAATGCTAATGAACTAGCTGTAACTGCTATTCCTAAAATTAACTTTTTCATAATTTAATTTTTAATGTTAGTTCTCTAATTTTTAAATTTTACTACTTGTCAAGTTTTTCATTTGACGGAGAGTATCTTTCAAATTGCTTGCCAAAAAAGATATTATGATAAAAATCAATAAAAAACCGCCTGTGAAAACTAGCAGTGCAAAATATTAAGTTTTGATTATTAATGAAATAAAATTATAATTAAACAATTGTTTAGAAATAATCTAAATTGACAATCTTGTTAAAAATAAAGAGAAATTATACTAACTAAAACTAAGCGTTGTTCAGTTTTCTGTAAAAATTTAAAGATTCTGATATATTTTTCTGACTGCATTGATGATCAAAATTGCAAGAACCAATTCCTGTAAGCAAAGAAAAATTGATTTTGCTGTCTGTATTCTTCTTATCGTTTAATAATAAATTAAAAATAGCTTCATTTTCAAAATCACTGATATCTAAATAAGGATAATACTTTTGAATATTTTCGATAATTAGTTTTGAATCTTCTTCCGAAAGTAAACCTTCCAGATAAGCCAGATGCGCCTCAGCAATCATTCCCATTGCCACCGCTTCGCCATGAAGAATAGGATTTCCCTGGCTTAAACATAGGCTTTCGATCGCATGACCGATGGTGTGCCCGAAATTCAAAGTTTTTCTGATATTCTTTTCATGAAAGTCCTGTTCAACCACATTTTGTTTAATGTCCATCGATGTTTGAATGTGAGGAATAACGCCTTCAATATCCAATTTATTGATCTGCGTAAGATTTTCCCAATGTGCTTTATCGGCAATTAATCCATGCTTCAGCATTTCTGCAAAACCGCTTCTTAATTCTTTAAAAGGAAGGGTCTGTAAAAATTTAGGATACACAAAAATCTGTTCAGGAAACGTGAAAGTTCCCACCATATTTTTATAATGCATCAGGTCAATTCCCGTTTTACCACCAATCGACGCATCACACATCGATAAAAGGGTAGTAGGAATATTGATAAACTGAATTCCTCTTTTATAAGTAGAAGCTACAAAACCGCCCATATCCGTGATCACACCGCCGCCAAGGTTGATAACCAAAGCTTTTCTGTCCGCCTGCATTTCCGTAAGAATCTCCCAAAGTTGATTGGCCGTCTGGATATTTTTCATTTCTTCACCCGCTTCGATCTCCAGAATTTCGAAGCCAAGATCGGTTTCCATATTTCCTAAAAGAATGGGAAGACAATATTCGTGAGTATTTTCATCAACTAGAATAAAGATTTTGCTGAAAGATTTTTCGTGTAAGAAGTCGTTTAATTGAGAAAAATTATCGTTTAATATTGTTATCATTTTCAGATTTTCTGTAAGGTTAATTATGAAACTATATTGCAAAGTTATGATTCTTAATTTTTAACTCGTAACTAAATTACTATCTTTGCAAAAATATTTTAGAATGAGCAGAGACAATAATTCAGGAAAACCCAAAAGACCAAGAACTTCAACAAGAAATAATTCTGATGATTCTCGTGCTTCCAGATCAAAACCTTTCAAAAAATCTTTTCCTAAAGCAGGAGAAAGAAATTCTGACTCCAAAAGAAGTGGTGGTACAAGCTACCAGGACAGAATGGATAAGAAATTTGGAAAAACTGAACAGACAGATTTTATAACCAATTCGAGTGAAGAGAGAAAGACTTTTGGAAAATCTGCACCGAAAAGAGGTGGCAGCAGACCCAATACTTTTGATACCCGAGATAAATACGAAAGAGGCAGCCTGAAATACGGAAGAAGGCCCGGAACAGAAAACCGAGAAGATAAAAACAAATCTTTTGTACAGAAAAGAAGATTAAGCAAGATTGAAAAAGATGTTCATAAGGACACAATTCGCCTTAATAAATATATTGCCAACTCAGGAATTTGCAGCAGAAGAGAAGCGGATGAACTGATTACCCAAGGTTTGGTAGAAGTCAACGGAAAGGTAGTAACCGAAATGGGGTACCAGGTTCAGAAAACGGATAAAGTAGTTTTCGACGGACAAAATATTACGCCGGAAAAACCTGTTTACGTTCTTTTAAATAAGCCAAAAGGTTATATTTCCACTACAAAAGATGACAAAGCAAGAAAAACAGTAATGGATTTGGTTGCGAACGCTTCTCCTTACCGTGTTTTTCCTGTCGGAAGGTTAGACCGCTCTACAACCGGAGTTATTCTTTTAACAAACGACGGGCACATGACAAAAAAGCTGACGCATCCATCTTTTGATGCTAAGAAAATCTATCATGTAACGTTAGATAAGAAACTAACTCATGAAGACATGAAGTTAATTGCAGAAGGAATCCGTTTGGATGAAGGTGTGGCTGTGGTAGACCAGATTTCTTTCATTGAAGGGAAACCTAAAAATGAAGTGGGTATTGAGATCCATATCGGATGGAACCGTGTCATCAGAAGAATTTTCCAAAGATTGGGTTATGAAGTGGAAGCTTTAGACAGGGTAATGTTCGCAGGATTAACGAAGAAGAATATCAAGAGAGGACACTGGAGAATTCTTACAGAACAGGAAGTGAATAATCTTAAAATGCTTTAATTAAAGCAACTTTTTAAGTTAAAATAGAAAGACGTTGAATTAATTTTCAACGTCTTTTTTATCAGTTAAGATTTTTATTGAGTAATTCGGAAAGTTCTTTTTCAGAAATATTCTTCGCTAAAATATTACCAGTCTCATCTAAAAGGAAATTGGTAGGAAAAGAAGTTATGGTCCATTCAGAAGATTGTTTTCCATTTTCATCCCAATAATTGCTCCACGGAATTTTAAACTTTTGAATGATATTTTCAAGATTGGTCTTATATTTATTTTGATCTGTAGCAATACCTATAATTTTAAAACCCTTCGATGCAAATTTCGAATAGAGTTCAACATATTGTGGCATTTGTTCAAGACAAGGTTTACAACTACTGAACCAGAAATCGACCAAAGTATATTTTGCTTTAGGAAGTGAAAATTCCTTTTTAGAATTGTCTATATTTTTTATTTTCGGAACGGGAAATTGTTTGCCGATCTGGAAAACACTGGCTTGTTTGATTGCCAATTGTAAAGTTTTCGCGGTTCTTTTGGTTTTTATCTCTGAAGATAAATGATTAAATATTTCTTCGTAGATTGGGTTGTAGCCATTTGTTTCAAACTTCTCAATTAATTTCCATAAGGCAACGAACGAATTAGGATTTTCTTTCACATACTCTAATAAAGTTGAATCTTCTAATGCGCTAAACTTTTTTTCTGAAGTTTCATATTGATCCCAAAAACCCTGAGGAATTTTCGTTTTATCTTCAAATTGATCGTATTCTTTTCGAGCTGTTTCGTTGAAGTTTTCTTTGTCTTTGTTAAAAGCTGCAAAATAATTCTGAAATTTTAAAACTTCTTTTTTAATAAAATCACTATCTGTAGTTACTTCAAAGTTTTCAGGAGAATTTTCTTTTCCAAGAAGAATGTTTTTAGTCTTGGAATCGATAAAAAGCACACTACTTTTATAAAATGATCCGGCATTTATTTTATCAACAAACACGTAAGCATAAGGAATGTCAGATGTCTTATTAGGAGTTTTGAAACTAAATTTTCCATTTTCTATTGCCGTAGAATCTTTAATCAGGTTCCCGTTATAATATTTATCTGCAAATGAATTGGATAAAATAATTTTATACTTAAAAGGCCTGAAACTCTTTCCTGAAATCTTAATATTTTGTCCGAAAGAGGCAGAACTTATAACAATAATAGCAGAGAATAATATTTTTTTCACAGTGTTAAGATTTACTATTTTGAAGTGTCAAATTTAATTATATTTATCAACTGACTATCATAATTAATTTATAATTTCTTCGTAAAATATTCTAAAATAAATCGCTTATTGTCAATAAAAAAGTTTCAAATCAGATAGATTCGAAACTTTAATTTATTTATATGAATTTGAATATTATCCCAAAACAGTCACACCTTTCTGGATCATTTCATAGATCGCATCTCTTCCGTTATCGGGCTTTACGTTTACAGCACGAGTTCCATTAAAATGAAGACATGTTACATATCCATTGGCAACCGCGTCCGTACAGGTAAATTTCACACAATAATCCATTGCCAAACCTACAATTTCCAATAATTGAATATCGTGGTATTTTAGGAAATCATCCAAACCAGTTTTCATAAAGTGATTATTATCCTGAAAGCCGCTATAAGCATCAATTTCAGTGTTTTTTCCTTTTTGAATAATGTGGGTTACCTTTTCCTGATTCAGATCTTTATGGATTTCTGCCCCGAAAGTACCCTGAATACAGTGATCCGGCCACATAAACTGCGGAACTCCATTTAAAATAATACTTTCGCCAACTTTTCTGCCATTATTACTGGCAAAACTTTTATGATTTGCAGGATGCCAATCCTGAGTTAAAACAATTTGATCATACTCATTTTCTTCCATCAGAGCATTGATATACGGGATTACTTCATTTGCGCCAGGAACTGCCAAAGCACCGCCCTCGCAAAAATCATTCTGTACATCTACGATTATTAACGCTTTTTTCATATTTAAAATTCTCGATTTTTTTATAAATCTACGAAAACTAACCTTCAAAAAATTATCCAAAATTGATTTATCGGACAAATCGGCATTTCCTTGCGCCTTAAAAACGACATGATATCAAAAACTTTTGCGTCTTTGCGATTACCAATAAATAAGCATAGAAACAAAATCTCAATAGCGTATCTTTGCACGAAATATTTTTTTATGTCATTTGAATCGTTAGGATTATCACACAATATTATTCGTTCTGTTAAAAAATTAGGGTATCTGAAACCTTTTCCAATCCAGGAGCAGTCTGTTCCAGTTATTTTACAGGGAAAAGATCTTATGGGGATTGCACAGACCGGTTCCGGAAAAACGGCTTGTTTTGTGATGCCTATTTTAGAAAAATTACAGAATACGGAGATGAAGAAAAACCGAAATATTCAGGTATTGATATTGGTTCCTACACGAGAACTGGCGATTCAGATTGATGAGGTTTTCAGAGCTTTTACGGATAATCTTAAGCGTGAAGTCCGAACCATGGCAGTTTACGGCGGGGTTTCCATCAATCCACAGATGAAAGGAATGTTTGGCGTCGAAGTTTTGATTGCCACCCCAGGACGTTTATTGGATTTGATTGATCATAATGCCTTGAAAATTTCCGAAATCCAGCATTTGGTGATTGATGAAGCAGATAAAATGTTTCAATTGGGTTTTGGTGAAGAGATGAATAAGCTTTTCGCAATGATGCCTGTTGCAAAGCAAACCACGTTATTTTCAGCGACTTTAAATGATAAAGTTGCCGAAATGAAGGAACGTTTATCTATCAATCCTATAATTATTGAAATTAAAAAAGAGGAAGTTGAAATTGATAACATTGAACAATTGGCTTATCACGTTGCTCCTGAAAACAAAGGTCCGTTTTTAAGATATTTGATTAAGGAAAAGAAAGTTGAGAAAGCATTAATTTTTGTTTCTTCCACAAGAGCTGCAGATAATTTAGTTGAAAAATTAAAGAAAAACAAAATAAAAGCCGTTGCCATTCACAGTCAGAAATCGCAGGGGGCGCGTCGAAATAATCTGGAAGAATTTAAATCAAATGGCGCTCAGATTTTGGTTGCTACAGATTTAATTGGTCGTGGAATCCATATAGAATCGCTGCCCTGCGTGATCAATTACGAATTACCACGCTCGCCTTTAGATTATATTCACCGCATCGGTAGAACGGGGCGTGCAGGCGAAAAAGGAACTGCCATCAATATTCTTACGGATGATGAACTACAGCATTTCAGAGTCATTCAAAAGAAAATGGGGAGAAAAGTTACTTTGCAGAGAACTGAGGATATTAATCTGCATGGTTATTAATGATTCTTTAATAAATCATTTTTTGCAATACTCTGTTTCATGAAAAATGTTTAATTTGGTACTTCTATTCAAGTAAACGAGAGTATGAAGTAAAATATAGAAGTAGAAATCATGAACACACCAAATTACAGAATGCCTTTTGTACCATCAACATTAATGACGGAGGGAGGAAGTATAGACACCTGCGATATGGGGGAAAGTATTGCCCACAACATTATGTTGCTGATCACCACTAAAAAAGGCGAAAACAGATATGATGAAAATTACGGAAACGACGTTTGGAATCTGGAATTCGATAACGGAGTTACAAGTGCTGTTTGGGAAACTGTTTTCATTAAAAGTCTGAAAAGACAGATACAGGAATACGAACCCCGTATTGTTCAGCCGCAGATCGATGCGCATGTACAGATTGTAGAGCACAACTACGATACTAAAGAACACACCGAAATAAAAAAGAAAGTAAAGATTGCCATTAATGCTAAAATGGAGCATTCGGGAGAGCGTTTCAGTTTTTCCACCGAATTGTTTCTGAGCCCGATGTCGATCGATTAATACTTTAAACTTGTAACCAGAACTTATGAACTTAGACCAGAATATTTATTCCAAAGAATCTGTAAAAGCGAGAATGCTTCAGAATGCGACCAAAGTTTGGGGACTAAAAAGTCCGCAGTCTCTTGATCCGTTCGTGAAATTGTTAATTGATGCATTCAGTACGGAAGTTTTCAAAGCGAATAACGAAATACAGACTGTCAACGCCAGAATTCTAGAAAAACTGGCAAAATTATTAACTCCTTCAATATATACTCACCCGATCCCGTCGCACGCCATTGCTTTCACTCAACCTTACGAATCATCAGAAATTTTATTGGAGCACACCGAATTTTTCTTTAAAAAACAGATGACTTCAACGGTAAAATCTGAGTCGGATAAACAGATAAATATTCCTTTTACACCGATAGGAAATGTCAGAATCAATAAGGTTCAGACTTCTATCATGTTTGTTGGGAATACCTGTTATGGAATCGATGACAGATTAAATAAAATCCCTATCGCAAGATTTCAGGGTAAGCCTGAAGACTACAGAAAAGTAACCATCGGAGTAGATGTATCAAAATACTCCAATGAAACTTTCCCTAAAAATATAAGTATTTACTGTTCAAACCCTGCTTTTGAGCATTTGGATTTTACCTATAAACTGCTGCCTTATATCACGGTTTCAAGCAATGGAAATCCTTTGTTTGTTAAAGAAGGATTGACTTATTATAAAAATGACCAGGCAACAGGATACGAGCAGATATTCCGTGAGCAATCTATTAGAAATAAAGTTATTGAAGATGTAAAAAGCATTTATCATCATAAATTTATTGAGGTCAGCGGAATTTCAAATTCATTATTTTCAGAACACGGCAAACTTCCTGAGAATCTTGCTTATGTTGATTATAAAGAAGAGATCATGAAATATATAGACGGAAAACCTTATCTATGGCTTACTTTTGAGTTTCCGCCGCAGTTTTCCGCCGAGATTTTAGATAATTTCTCTTTTGTACTAAATGCTTTCCCGATTTACAACAGAGGTTGGAAAAAAACGGAATACAGCTTGGATATTATGGGAAATAACATTCCTCTGGTAACGGACGAAGGCGAACATTTCTTATATGTTGATGAAGTACAGGACGGAGAAGGAAGACGATATACTGAAATTCCCTTTACACCCAATGATGATCTTCGAAAAGGTTTGTATACGGTAAGAAAAGGCGGAATGGAACGTTTTACGAACAGAAATGCCGTTGATATGATTGCCAATGTTCTAGAGCTGACAAGAGATGAAATTGCAGCATTCTCTTTGCTGAACAGAGATAATGTAAAAGGGGTATTAAGTGAGATGTCCGACAAGATGAAATCAATGGTTCAGAAGGTAAATAACGCAAAAAGAAGCATCAAACAGGAACTGAATTATGTCATCATGGAACCTGTTGATAAAACGGATCATACGTACGCTTCATTCTGGATCACCCATTCTACATTAGCCAACCACATGCGTCCGGGAACAGAACTGTCGAATCAATTAAAGTCTCAGACTCTGGTTCTTTTAACCGAAACTATCGGAGGGGCGGAAGAACAAAAAGGAACGGACAGTATTCAGGCTTATAAATATGCATTGACGACAAGAGATAAAATTATTTCTTTGGAAGACGTAAAAAACTATTGCCGAATGGTTATGAAAGACGAGCTGAAAGATGTCAAAGTTAGTCGAGGAACGATGATCAGCAATAAACCCAAAGAAGGTTTTGTGAGAACAGTTGAGGTGGAGATCATTCCTCAAAATTATTCTTTTTACGGAAGGGCATATTGGGAAAATATGGCGAATATCCTAAGAAACCAGATAATTTCCAAAGCAATTGACGGGATTGAATATATGGTAAAGATTACCAATGAGGATTCGGATTTTTTGGAGAATGAATAGTTTAAATTGAATATAAAAGAAACTTCAACAGGTTTAGGATGAAAGAGTTCGAATACTAACTGTACATATTTGTTAAAATAAAATATGCATGAGATTTTCGTGGTGTCATCCTGAGCTTATCGAAGAATCTCAGATAAATAAAAGAGTTTCGGGCGAACCTTTGGTTCGCCCGAAACTCATTAAAAACACATTATTAAAATAACCGGTTCATAAGAACCACCTCTCTATTTTCCAGTAAAGGAACCACCTGTTCCACAACGATATTTTTAAAATGCTCAGAATTTCGATGGGCTTCCACTGCATTGGCATCAACATAACCTTCATATAAAATGATCATATTCTCATCTTCCTGACTTTGATGCAGATTGTAGAATAAATTTCCCTCTTCCTGAGTACTTTTTTCGGCAGCTTCCTCCATTAATTGAAGAACAGCATCCAATTTTCCTTCTTTTACTTGCCATTTGGCATGAACAAATACAGCATTCTGATCCATTTTTTTAATTTTATGATTAAAATTATGCATTTTTAGCTTCCAAAAGAGCCACTATTTTTTCACCCACACCTTTTGCAGAAGCAGGGTTCTGACCTGTTACAAGATTTCCGTCCGCAATACTGTTGGCACTCCACGGTTCAGCAGCGTGGAAAATTGCGCCCTGTTCAGTCAAAGCCGTTTGCAAATCAAAAGGAACATCCGGTCTTGCATAATTATCCTCTTCCTGAGTCGTAAAAGATGTAATATTCTTACCGTTTACGATATAACTTCCGTCGCTCAATTTTACATTTAACAAAGAAACCGGACCATGACAAACAGCTCCTACAACACGACCAGTATCGTAAAATCTTGCAAGAACTTTCTTCAATTCAGGAGCTTCCGGCATATCTGCCATTGGAGCGATTCCTCCGGGAACAAAAACAGCATCGTAATCATCAATATTTACATCTGATAATTTTCCGGCGTTGTGCATGTCTTGCCAACCTTTTCCGGTTAAGAATTTTAAATTATCAGGATCAGCAGCCAAATTTAAAGCATCTAAAAACGGAGATTCACCCGTTAAGCTTGCAAAATCGATTTGATAACCTGCTTTTTCAAATTCTGCGTAAGGATGCGCAACTTCAGATAAGAAAGTTCCTGTTCTTCTGTGATTTGGACCGATTGAGTTGGCATTGGATACAATGATTAATACTTTTGGATTCATGACGTTAAATTTTTTAGTTAATTAATATTTTTTTGTTTTGATCTTTGAAATTGATTTAAATTTCTATAGCAAATGTATGTCGATCCGAGGTCTCAACAGAAGGAGTGAAGTCACAAAAAAAGTGTGATTTGGATCACACTTCGATTTTTTACTTATAAATAAGAGTTTTTAAAATTTTTATTTGGAGCTATTTCCCGCTTTCCACTATATCTTTTGTTCCGCTTCGCTACACAAAAGGATGCCGTTTCAATCGGGGTTAGGGCGGAAGTTATTCATTAAAGCACAGGAGAATATCCACGAAGCTTGTCATTCTGAAAGAATCAAAACATAGTATTAGAAATAAGTTTAGGTCATTGCGAGGAATGAACGCAAAAATTAGTGTCAAAAAGAAACAGATTGCTTCGTTCCTCGCAATGACACACCACGAGAAACAATCACTTATTAGTATTTGAATACAATCTGCTCAACGTTTCACGGCTCACGCCAAGATATTCTGCGACATACTTCTTAGGAACTTCGGAAATAAGATCAGGATACAATCTTACAAATTCCTCATACCGTTGCTGAGGTGTGCTCGATAACAAAAGAATAATTCTCTGCTGCAAGGCAATATAACCATTGGTTAATTTAATTCTGAAAAAATGATCCATCTTATGAAGATCCGCCGCCAGTTGATTTCTTCCCTGTAGCGTAAGGCTTACCACTTCGCCATCTTTAAGACATTCTATGAACATTTTAGAATTATTTTGTTTAAAAAATCCTATATAATCAGACATCCACCAATTTTTTTTCGCGAACTGTAAAATATGCTCCTTACCGTTTTCATCAATGTAAAAAACTTTATAGATCCCATCCAAAGCCAGAAATTCATATTTCACTTCATCTCCTTCATGAATCAAAAATTGGTTTTTACGAACTTTTTTTAAGGTAAAAAATGTTTTCACATAATCAAATTCCTCGTCTGTAAGTGGAGTTATGGCTTCGATATGTTCGCGGAGTCTGTTCATGGCCGGTTTTATATTGTGTAAATTTAATTAAAATTTTTATTAAATTTTGAAGAGTATTTTTGTTCGATGTTCACTGATAATCCCTTTCAACTGCTTGCGCTTAGGATGACACTGCAAAAGTGTTTTGTATATTTTATTTTCGGGAAAATAAAAACAGTTCATATGAAAACTATTTCATCCCAAACTTGTCAAAGGATCTCAATACAAGTAAAAATCTTTAATTTAAAAATAAAAAACAGATAAACCAGTACAAATAAACTAACACTTTTTAACACAAAAAATTCCTAAAAAATCCGTAATTTTGCACATCGTGATTTTCAGGTAAAATCACCCCAAATTATGAGTAAATCAACAGAATATATAGAAGTTTACGGAGCCCGTGAACACAACTTAAAAAATATCAATGTAAAAATTCCGCGCAACGAATTGGTCGTAATTACCGGACTTTCCGGGAGCGGGAAATCCTCGTTGGCTTTTGATACTATTTTTGCAGAAGGTCAGCGTCGTTATATCGAAACGTTTTCTGCCTATGCGAGACAGTTTTTGGGAGGTCTGGAACGTCCCGATGTTGATAAAATCGAAGGATTGTCTCCCGTAATTGCGATTGAGCAAAAAACAACCAACAAAAACCCACGTTCAACAGTTGGAACTGTCACAGAATTATACGATTTCTTACGTCTTTTGTTTGCAAGAGTTTCCGATGCGTATTCACAGACGACAGGGAAAAAGCTGGTGAGTTATACGGAAGATCAAATTCTTGAAACCATCAAGGAAAATTATAAAGGTGAGAAAATCATGTTAATGGCGCCTGTTGTTCGTTCCAGAAAAGGACATTATCACGAACTTTTTGTGCAAATGGCAAAAAAAGGATACGGACAGGCAAGAATAGATGGTGAATTGCAGGATATTGAATATGATTTGAAGCTTGACCGTTACAAAACCCACGACATCGACATCGTCATCGACCGTTGGATCATTGGCGAATCTGCTTCCGAAGCCAGAATGGAAAAATCGTTGCGAACAGCCATGGAAATGGGAGAAGGTTTGATCGGAATTCAAAAATTAGGAAGTACGGATATTGAATATTTTTCTAAAAATTTGATGGACGCGGAAACTGGTCATTCATTAGCTTTACCAGAACCAAATACATTTTCATTCAACTCACCGAAAGGAAGTTGCCCAAGTTGTAAAGGTTTAGGAACCATTAAGAAAATTAACACCGATTATTTTGTTGAAAATCCGAAATTGTCGATCAATCAGGGAGGTTTACTGCCTTTGGAAGATATTAAGTCTAATAAATGGATTCTTTCTCAGATTAAAAATATTCTTGAAATTTTCGGTTTAGGTTTAGCAACTCCGTTTCAGGATATTCCCGAAGAAGCGTTGGATTATATCTACAACGGGTGTCACAAAGAATTCAATAAAGATTTAAAATACGCAGGAATTACCAAGAAAATTAAGATTAGTTTTGATGGTTTGATTCCTTTTATGGAAGAACTAATTGAGGAAAGAGAATCTTACGAAGCCATTTTGCTGGAAAGACATTTCACAACAGAAGAAATCTGTCCTGAATGTAAAGGAACACGTCTTCAACCGGGAAGTTTAAGCTTTAAAATCGACGGAAAAAATATTGCTGAGGTGAATGCATTAAGTTTAATTGATTTGAAAGATTGGTTGGCTGATGTTAAAGATAAATTTTCAGAAAAAAATAAAATTATTGCTCACGAAATTTTAAAAGAAATCGAAACCAGATTACAGTTTTTGCTGGATGTTGGTTTGGATTATTTAAGTTTGAGCAGAAGTTCAAAAACGCTTTCAGGAGGAGAATCTCAAAGGATTCGTCTGGCAACGCAGATCGGTTCTCAGTTAGTGAATGTTCTCTATATTCTGGATGAACCAAGCATCGGATTGCACCAAAGAGATAACGAAAGACTGATTAATTCATTAAAAAATCTTCGTGATATAGGAAATTCTGTTTTGGTTGTAGAGCATGACAAAGACATGATTTTAGAAGCCGATGAGGTATTGGATATTGGTCCGAGAGCCGGAAAATTCGGAGGTGAAATTCTTTGGCAGGGAAAACCGAAAGATTTATTAAAAGCCAATACGATTACTGCTCAATATATTAACGGAAAAAGAAAAATTGCCATTCCTGAAAAAAGAAGGGAAGGAAATGGTAAAAATATCGTATTAAAAGGCGCTACAGGAAATAATCTTAAAAATGTAACGCTTGATATTCCTTTGGGAAAATTGGTAGTCGTGTCAGGGATTTCAGGAAGCGGAAAATCTTCTTTGATCAACGGAACTTTGTATCCAATTCTGAACAAACATTTCTACAGAGCTGTTCAGGAACCTTTACCTTACAAAAAAATTGAAGGTCTTGAGCATATCGATAAAATCGTAGATGTAGACCAGACTCCGATTGGAAGAACGCCACGTTCAAATCCTGCAACGTATACAGGAATGTTTACAGATATCAGAAACCTTTTTGCAGAATTACCAGAATCTAAAATCCGTGGTTACAAACCGGGAAGATTTTCTTTCAATGTAAAAGGCGGAAGATGTGAAACTTGTCAGGGAGGTGGTTTGAAGGTGATTGAAATGAATTTTTTACCCGATGTTTATGTACATTGTGAAACTTGTAACGGAAAACGTTTCAATAGAGAAACACTGGAAGTTCGCTACAAAGGAAAATCGATTTCCGATGTGTTGGATATGACGATTGATGAAGCGGTAGAATTTTTCCAGCCGATTCCTAAGATTTTTGCGAAAGTGAAAACTTTGCAGGATGTCGGTTTGGGATATATTACGTTGGGGCAGCAATCGACGACGCTTTCAGGAGGGGAAGCTCAGCGTATCAAGCTGGCAACGGAACTGGCGAAAAGACAAACCGGAAATACATTGTACATTCTCGACGAACCAACAACCGGTCTTCATTTTGAAGACGTGAAAATTTTGATGGACGCGATTAATCAGTTGGTGGAATTAGGAAATTCGTTCATTATTATTGAGCATAATATGGATGTGATCAAATTAGCCGATCATATCATCGACGTTGGTCCGGAAGGCGGAAAACACGGCGGACAGATTGTTGCGCAGGGAACTCCTGAGGAAATTGTGAAGTCGAAGAAGAGTTTGACGGGGAAGTTTTTGAAGAGGGAGTTGGAGTAATGGATAATCAATTTAGTTATATAAAGGAATTTGTGAATGCAGATTCCTTTTTTTATTTTTAATTAAATTAAAACCATAATGAAAAATTATTTAGTTATTGTAGTAATTGCTTCTATTTTATTTTCCTGTAAAAAAGAAAAGCCCGTTTCTCAATCTATTGTTAAGAATAAAAAGGATAGCGTTAAAGCAAAAGAAAATTACACATTTGATGCTAATTCGATTTTTGGTGTTTATCAATTGACGGATAAAGATTTTGCTATTTGTATTCCTGTTCAGTTTGATAATGAGAATCTGCCATTATCAAAGGAATATCAAGATTTTATAACACGAGATTCACTTCCCTGGATTTATGGTAAAGAAATGAAAAATTATAAATATTATGATACTCTTTTTGTAGATAAATTGATTTATAATAAAAAATTTGAAGATGTTTTTAAGAAGAAAATAAAAGAAAGTTTCTTTACTTATGGAACAAAATCATATCAAATATGTAAAGTGAAGAGAGTTGTTTTTCAATCTAATGAGTGTGAAAATGATTACATAGCTTATATTTTAAATGTAGATAAAAATATTATAGGAAATCCTTTGATTGCATCCGAAAAAGAAATCCCTTTAGATTATGGTAAAGATTATATAGAAGTCAATGAAAAAATTAAAAACTTTGCGTCAAAAAAAAATACAGAAATGATTCATGGGAATAGAAAATATAATCCCATAGTTTTTTCTAACTATAAAAATTTGTATTTCACTTTTTATGATGATTTTAAATGGTATAAAAAAAATTCAGATTCGTATTGCCAATTTCCTGAACGAGCAATTTTTGAAATAAGTGAGAAAGGTAAAATAAAATATCTATGGAACTCTGAAATGGACCTTTTAGGTTTACCTTGCCTATAATTGTTGGTTTTATGTGAAAATTAACTCCCAATATTAAATTTTAAAAAATTTTCAAATTTATAACACTGTAAATCAATAATTTAAATTTCAATGTTAACTTAATGTTAACTCAATGTAAAATTATTGTAAATTATTTTATATATCTTTGGTAAAGAAATAGTAAAACAGTTTAATATAACATTTAAAACCAAAGAGTTATGAAAAATAAAGTTCAAATATTTATCGCTTCACTTTTCGTTTGCGGATTTATGGCTGTAATGAATACTGCAAAGGCACAAAATTCAAATAATATAATTCAAGAAGTTCAATTGAATAAAAATAATGACACTTTTACAGAAATAAGAAAAGAACTAATAGGAAATTTTGATTTTACGAATTACGAATATAAACAAGGAATTGTAAATTCAGAAGTAAAATTTGAAATTACAGAAAATGGTAAAATTGTAAATATTCATTCCACAGGTGACTGCAAAAATGTAAGTAAGGAGATTGAAAATGTATTGAATAATTTTAAAATAAACCGTAAAAAACTAAATGAAAATGTATTGGCATATACATATGTAATGCCTGTAACGTTGGAAATCGATAACAGATAATATTCATAAAATCTTTTATAAAAAGCCACGCAGAATTCTGCGTGGCTTTTATTTTGTAATGAAATCTCGAAATTTCTAATAAAAAACGTATAATAATCAATAATAATTTTCGTTTTATCTTTAATGCACAAAATTAAAACAATATGAAAAATTTAAAGAAACTGACCAAAGCCGATCTGAAATCGGTATACGGTGGTGCGCCAAAACAATACTGCGTGTATTGTGAAAGATTAAACAAAACCGTTTGCAGTACCGTTCCGATTGGTACATGTCCTTAAAATTAAAAACCGCTTCTCACTAAAGGCGGTTTTTTTGTGTATTCTTTTTTTTTCTTTCCGATTCCCTAATCAAGCACAAAAAATCAATACATTTGATAGTTAATATTAACTGTCATGAATCCCATTTTAGATGTCGTTATACGTTCGCTTTGTGTTTACCTTTTCATGATGATTGCCATCCGTCTGTTTGGTAAAAACCAGCTTTCCCAGCTCAATGCAGGGGATGTGGTTTTGCTGTTGCTGATTTCTAATGCGGTTCAGAATGCGATGGTAGGACAGGATACATCACTCCAAGGCGGACTGATTGCAGCTTTGGTACTTTTTGGAGCAAATTTTATTGTTAAAAGGTTAATGTTTACCAATAGAAAATTTGAAAGTTTTCTGGAAGAAGATCCCGTGATTTTAATTAAAGATGGGAAAATTGATGATCAGGCTTTGCATCGAGTGAAGATTACCAAAGATGAGCTGGAGGAAGCCATTAGGGAGCACGGCGTTGAAGGAATTGAAAATGTTAAGCTTTCAGTATTGGAAGTAGATGGAAATATCAGTGTGGTTTCCGAAGATGAAACAAGTAAGCAGACCAATTATTCCAGAATTAAAAGAAAAAATAAACGAAAATATTATTAACCATGAATTACGAACTGAGAGAAATGCTTCCAAAAGATGAAGCCAGAGTTCTGGAAATATTTAAACAGGGAATCGAAGGCGGAATTGCTACATTCGAAACCACAGTTCCCACTGCCGAAGCCTGGAATATAGATTATTTCAACCATTGCCGCTGGGTTTTGGAAAACGAAAGCAACGAAGTGGTTGGGTGGTGCGCTCTGAAACCGGTGAGTAAAAGGGAGGCTTTTAAAGGAGTGGCAGAAGTAAGCATTTATTTTGATAATGATTACCAGGGAAGAGGATTGGGTTCGGTTCTGCTTAAAAAGATGATTTTAGATAGCGAAGATCACGGATTCTGGACCCTCCAGACTAATATATTTCCGGAAAATGAGGGCGCTTTAAAAGCTCATCAGAGAAATGGTTTTAAGACGGTAGGAACCAGAAGGAAAATAGGCAAGCTGAACGGCGAATGGAAAGATGTCATCATGCTTGAAAGAAGAAGTAATTCTATTTTTTAACAAAAAAAGTAATAAAGTTTCTTAAAAATTTTATAGAATCTAATAATAATGCATTATTGGCATCAGTATTGTAATGTTTTCGAGATGTAATTTGAAAATAATTTGTTTATGAAAATGCTGACTAAAATTGTAGGATTCTTCTTGATCGTTTTATCCTTTTCTTTTTTCAATGCTTCACCGCTTCAGAGAGGACACGGACATGGCCATGGCCACAACAAGCATTATTATCACGGACCGCACAGGCCACATTATAAAAGAGTGGCGTATCACAGGCCTCCGAGACATTATTATAAAAGACATTATTATAGACCCGTAAGACCACACAGATATTATTCTCACAAAAGATACAGACATCCTCGTGTTTACCATAGCAGACCAGTGGTTATTGTCAATTTATAAATAATAATGGCTGTTTTAGACAGTCATTTTTAATGTAAGTTTGGCATCAACATTGATATACTGAACTGCGAAATTTGAAAAAGAAAAGAAATGAAAGGTTTAATTAAGATTTTTGGTGTGGTAATAGTTGCATCTATGTTAACTTCATGTATTGTTCACGAGCATCACGGCAGAAGAGGATTGCCGCCCGGACAGGCAAAAAAAGTCTATATCTATCAGAAAGGTGGTAACGGACACGGACATCACAAAGGGCACGGAAGAGGTCATCACAAATGGAAGTAAAGAAAAAAAATATGAGCACTGATATTTCGGTGCTTTTTTAGTTTTAAAACAGAAATTGGCATTTACATTGTTTATTTTAAATCAACCAAAAAATAAATGATATGAAATCTTTACTTAAAATTTTCGGAACATTTCTATTGGCATATGCAACAAGCGCCTGCCATCCGCCTCCAAGACCGCCCAGACCTCCTGAACCACCAAGAAGACCTCACGGAATGCTGGAGAAGAAAATAAATCAGTCTCAGACAGATTTGATTTTTGAAAGAAAATCTATGAATACTATTTCATAATGATACATAGAAAAAGTCCTGAAGATAAGTTTTCAGGACTTTTTATTTAAACTAATTTTCGTTTAGTATTAAGCTAAAATTTTATAAACGTGATTTTTTAGGATTCAGGAAAGTATTAAAAACCATTACTTCCTGTCCGAATTTTGTCTGGATTCTTTCTGCAATGTTTTCAAGCTCACTTTTTACAAAATCATCTCTAAGATCATCATTGTCAAAAATCAAAAGAAGGTTGTAGTTTTTGCCCTCTTCTATATAATCACTGTGAACCTCCGAAAGCATATATTTATCAACATCCATTAAATTTTCTGTCATCAAAACCAATGTTTCATCAATATAATTTTCCCATTCTTCAAGGTGAGTTTTCGTGCAGTGGAAAGTTATACTCAATACGCTCATATTTTATGAATTTTTAAGATTTTTTGAATAAATTCTACCGCAAAAATCGGCAAATTTTTCGTAAATTAGCCCGTTAATAAAAATTCGAAAAGAATAATTTTCAGCCCTGCAGCTAAGGGTCTGACTATCATTATAATAAAATTTGTTTATGCAAAAAGAAGGAGAAAGACTGATTCCTATCAACATTGTTGATGAAATGAAGTCATCTTATATCGATTATTCGATGTCGGTTATCGTTTCAAGAGCGCTACCAGACGTAAGAGATGGCTTAAAACCCGTTCATAGAAGAGTGCTTTATGGTATGTATGGATTAGGGGTTTTTTCTAATAGAAAATATTTAAAATCTGCGAGAATTGTTGGAGACGTTTTAGGTAAATACCACCCACACGGAGACTCCTCTGTATATGATGCAATGGTAAGAATGGCTCAGGACTGGAGCTTGCGTTATCCTCAGGTAGACGGCCAGGGAAACTTTGGTTCTATGGATGGAGACCCGCCTGCAGCAATGCGTTATACCGAAGCAAGACTGAAAAAAATATCGGATGAGGTTCTTTCAGACTTAGACAAGGAAACGGTAGATTTCCAGAATAACTTCGACGACAGCTTACAGGAACCAACAGTTTTACCATCAAAAATCCCTAATCTTTTGGTAAACGGAACTTCCGGTATTGCAGTAGGTATGGCAACCAATATGGCTCCGCATAACTTAACGGAGTCTGTAAATGCTATCTGTGCCTACATCGACAATAAAGAAATTACCATTGATGAACTGATGCAGCACATCATCGCTCCGGATTTCCCTACAGGTGGGATTATCTATGGGTATGACGGAGTAAGAGATGCTTTCCATACAGGTAGAGGTAGAGTCGTTCTTAGAGCGAAAGTAGCTTTCGAGGAAATCGGAAACAGGAATGCAATTATCGTCAACGAAGTTCCTTACCAAGTGAACAAAGCAGAAATGATTGCAAGAACTGCCGAGCTTGTTAAAGAAGAAAAAATTCCAGGAATTTACGAAATCAGAGACGAGTCCGACAGAAGAGGACTTCGTATTGTTTATGAATTGAAAAATGATGCAATCCCAAATGTTGTTTTAAATTTATTATATAAATATACTGCGCTTCAGACGTCTTTCAGTGTTAATAATATTGCGTTGGTTCATGGCAGACCGGAGCAGTTGAACCTAAAAGATATCATTCACCATTTTGTGGATCACAGACATGAAGTTATCGTAAGAAGAACTCAGTATGAGCTTAGAAAAGCGAAGGAAAGAGCTCATATCTTGGAAGGTTTCATGAAAGTGATCGGGACGCAGGATTCTTTAGACAGAGCGATTTCAATTATCCGTCACTCTGCCAATCCACAGGCTGCGAAGGAAGGATTAATTGAAGCTTTCGAACTTTCTGAAATTCAGGCTCAGGCGATTCTAGATCTACGTCTTGCCCGTTTAACAGGAATGGAGCTTGATAAGATCCGTGATGAGTACGATGCAATCATGAAAGAAATTGCTGATTTGGAAGATATTTTGGCAAATGAACCAAGAAGATTCCAGATCATTAAGGATGAATTAATTGAAATTAAAGAAAAATACGGCGACGAAAGAAGAACGGAAATCGATTATTCAGGTGGTGAAATGTCTATCGAAGATATTATCCCGAATGAATCTGTAGTTCTTACCATTTCCCACGCAGGATATATTAAGAGAACCTCTCTTTCAGAATACAAAATCCAAAGCAGAGGTGGTGTAGGGAATAAAGCGGCAACAACAAGAGATGCCGATTTCTTGGAGTATATCGTTTCTGCGACCAATCACCAGTATATGTTGTTCTTTACGGAAAAAGGAAGATGTTATTGGTTAAGAGTATTTGAAATTCCTGAAGGATCTAAAACGGCTAAAGGAAGAGCTGTACAAAACTTAATCAATATCGAGCCGGACGACAAGATCAAAGCATACATCAGAACCAACAACTTAAAAGATTCTGAATATGTGAATCAGATGAGTGTGGTGATGGTAACGAAAAACGGAACGATTAAGAAAACGTCATTGGAAGCGTATTCAAGACCGAGAGTAAATGGGGTAAATGCTATCGAAATCAGAGATAATGACCAATTGTTAGGTGCCTATTTAACAAACGGAACTTCTCAAATCATGATTGCTACGAAAAATGGTAAATGTATCCGTTTCCCTGAAGAAAAAGTAAGAGAAGTAGGTAGAGGTTCTATTGGAGTTCGTGGTATTGCTATGGAAGACAATGATGAAGTAATTGGTATGATTGTTGTGAACGATGTGGAGAACGAAACGGTTCTTGTGGTATCTGAAAAAGGATACGGTAAGAGAACTGCAGTAGAAGACTACAGAATTACCAACAGAGGCGGAAAAGGAGTTATTACCCTGAATATTACCGAAAAAACTGGAAATCTTATTGCCATTCAGAATGTAACAGACGAAGATGGATTAATGATTATCAACAAATCTGGTGTTGCGATCAGAATGAATATGGATGAGATGAGAGTAATGGGTAGAAATACACAAGGCGTAAGACTGATCAACCTTAAAAAGAATGACGAAATTGCTGCCATCGCGAAAGTAGAAATGGATAAAGATGTAGAAGAAGAGGAAGAGGATTTGGAAGGAAATGAAGAAGGGGTAATAGGATCTCTATTTGATGACCAGGAAAACAATACAGAAGCACCTCAGGAAGAAAATGAAAACTCTTCTGAGGAAACTGAGAATTCCGATTCGGAAGAATAATATTGTACAATTAATATAAAATAGTGATTATGAGAAAGCTAATTTTGGGTATGGCTATTGTAGCGTCATCTTTTGCTTTTGGTCAAAAAGATGTGAATGCTCAGCTGCAGGAAGCCAACAAAGCGGCAATGGATGCATATAATGCAAAAAACTATGTCGTAGCAGCTCCTAAGTTTATGGAAGTTTACAACTTGCTGAAGACAAGCGGACAGGATAATAAAGTATATATGTATTACGCTGGTCTTAACTATGCTTTGGCAAACGATATTCCTCAGGCTACAAAAATTTATACAGATCTAATCAATTCAGGGTACACAGGTGTTGAAACTACGTATACTGCAAAAGATAACAAAAGTGGTCAGGTAGCAAGTTATGACAAAAATACCTGGGAATTATTGAAGAAAACGTCTTCAAAAGACTATTCAGATTTCAAAACTGAGCAGTCTCCAAGTGTAGAGCAGGATTTGTATGAAACTTTGGCTACTTTGTTAATCAACGATAAAAAGAATGAAGAAGCTTTAGCACTTATTGAAAAAGGATTGGCAAAATTCCCAAATAGCACAAAGCTAAAAGAATATCAGGGAAGTGCATTGTATGCATCTGGTAATACAGATAAATTCATGCAGAACCTTAAGGAGCAACTGGCTAAAAACCCTAGTGATGCTACCAATTGGTACAATTTGGGAGTTCTTCAGTCAAAAAATCCTGCAACAGCAAACGATGCAATTACTTCTTTCCAGAAAGCTATTGAATTGAAGCCTGATTTTTCTAATGCATATCAGAATTTAGTATACACTGCGATCGGAGACGACGAAGTAGCTGTAAAAGAAATCAACGAGCTTAGAAAAACAAAGCCTGATGATGCTACAAAGCTTATCGATGCAAGAAAAGAAAGATTTAACAAAGCTTTACCTTTCGCTGAAAAATGGTATCAGGCAACGCCAAATGATATCAATGCGGTTCAAATGTTGAAAGAAATCTACAGTATTACAAAAAATACAGCAAAAGTGAACGAAATGAAAGCTAAAGAAGCTGAATTGGCAAAACAACCAGCTAAATAATTTTCATTACTTCAAATGAATATAAAACCGGAACATCTGTTTCGGTTTTTTTTATTTAAAAAAGTATATTTTTGTTCAATAGGAATGGGCTTTAGCTCGTTTTTAAATAACCAACATTCAATTCGGCTTTAGCCAATTTTTTTAGAGGTTAGTACTAGCGTTTTGTCATTCAGAACATAGACTGAAGGTCTACGAACAAAGTTCAGAAGCATAGTTAAGAATCTCCAATCGCATTATAGATTCTTCTTTCCAAATAACACTCATTTTTTATTATACTTGGGGTTCTTTTTATAAGTGAAATGCCTTTGTGTAACTTAAAAACAAACAGTAGTCAAAAAAAATCTTAGTGAACCTTGCGCTAAAAAATAATTTCAAGCATGAAAAACAATCAAAAAAATTAAATTTCATACCAAATACCTTTATAAATTTCCAAGATTTATCATTAAAAATCAATGTTAAAATTCTCTCTAATTCCGTATCTTTGGGAAAATTTTACAGAAATGATCGAGTGGAAAACCGTCAAAGAATACGAAGATATTACGTACAAAAAATGTAATGGTGTAGCGAGAATTGCTTTCAACAGACCGGAAGTTCGCAACGCGTTCAGACCCAAAACAACTTCAGAATTATACGATGCTTTTTATGATGCTTCAGAAGATCCTTCAATAGGTGTTGTGTTGCTTTCAGGAGAAGGACCGAGCCCAAAAGATGGAGGTTGGGCTTTCTGCAGCGGCGGAGATCAAAAAGCAAGAGGACATCAGGGATATGTGGGAGAAGACGGAAGACACCGGTTGAATATTTTAGAAGTTCAGCGATTGATTCGTTTCATGCCAAAAGCGGTTATTGCAGTTGTTCCGGGATGGGCTGTTGGCGGAGGTCATTCTCTTCATGTGATTTGTGATCTTACATTGGCCAGTAAAGAACATGCTATTTTCAAACAAACCGATGCAGATGTTACAAGTTTTGACGGTGGTTACGGTTCAGCCTATTTAGCAAAAATGGTAGGACAGAAAAAAGCCCGTGAAATTTTCTTCTTAGGAAGAAATTATTCCGCTCAGGAAGCATTTGAGATGGGTATGGTAAATGCCGTAATTCCTCATGATGAATTAGAAGATACAGCTTACGAATGGGCGCAGGAAATTTTAGCGAAGTCGCCGACTTCTATTAGAATGCTGAAATTTGCAATGAACCTAACAGACGACGGAATGGTTGGTCAGCAGGTTTTTGCGGGTGAAGCAACCCGTTTGGCTTATATGACCGAGGAAGCAAAAGAAGGAAGAAACGCATTCCTGGAAAAAAGAAAGCCGGATTTCGGAAAAGATAAATGGATTTCTTAGAAACCGGGCTTCAGCAATATAAATTTGGTTCTCAAATTTCTTAAACACACTCTCGCGGATTTCATAGAATTTTTGCAGATAATAATAGTCTGCCTTCTCTGTAAAATCTGCGGGAGATTTATAATATGGAACAAAACTTTCAAAATCCTCAGATTTTCGATCTCGAAATTCCCGATTTTAATGATTTGAAGCTTACCGCAGTGTCGCCAAAATATCTTCAGATTATTTTATTGAATATCAGTCTGTTTTCGCTTTTCTTAATTGGGGCGGTTTCTGTGGTTTTTTATTTCTTCTATTTTAATCTTAGTAAGCTACAGTTTTGGGCAATCATCATTGGAATTTTTCTGTTGATAATTTTTCTTTTTCTGAATTCTTTAGTAGGCTTCAAATTTAGGAAATATGCAGTCCGGGAAAAAGATTTGGTTTACCAGCATGGTTGGCTAAAAAGAACGTTAATTATTGTTCCGTTTAACAGAATTCAGCATATCAAAGTTGAGCAAGGCTGGTTTTCAAAACTGTTGAATTTAAAATCGGTTTCGGTATTTACAGCCGGAGTGAATGGAGGAGATGTTTCCATTAACGGTTTACCGGAAGATATTGCAGAAGGCATAAACCTTTTGATCCGCAAAAGCATTTCGAAAGAAAAAACAGAAGATGGAGGAGAAGCATAATTCTTTTTTTCAGCCTCAGAGACAGTCTAAAACAGGCATCGTTCTTCTTTTTCTGTATAATATAGGAATGGTGGTTAAAAATCTTTGGGTTTTTATCATCCTTTTTTTTGTAAAGAAAGACAGAGTGGAACCTTGGATGATTATTCTCGCGGTTTCTGTTATTGTATTAATGCTTATTATTGCCGCGGTTTTACAGTATTATCATTTCAAATATTATATCGACGAAGAAAACAGTGAATTTGTAATTCATGAAGGAATCATCAATACTTCAGTTACCAAAATCAAAAAAGAGAATATTCAGGAGGTAAATATTTCACAGCCTTTTGTTCATCGTTTTTTTAATATTTACAAACTGGAAATCGACACTCCCGGAAGTTCCGAGAAAGAAGTCAAAATTTCTGCGCTTACAAAACAAAACGCTGTAGATCTGAAAAAATATTTATTAGAAGAAAGTGTTGTTCTAAAAAATACTGATGATCCTGATGAAGTTTTTAAGCCTGAAAAAAATGAAGTCCGCTCATTTAAAATTTCGACCTTCAGCTTATTGAAATACGGGATTACAGCCAATTATATTCGCAGTTTTCTCGCATTAGTCAGTTTGGTGATTTATGGTTTCTCTGAACTTAATAATTTGCTTAAAAAAGTAAATTTTGATCCAAAATTAGATTACGACACTCTAGAATCTCAATTCCTTGCATTCTCTGTTCCTGTTATTTTAGGAATTGTACTGATTGCTATTATTTTAGGGATATTAATCAACTCGATACGAACGATCATCAAATATTTTGATTTTAAAATCACCGAAAATAATCAGAGTTTTTCTCTGGAATATGGCTTGTTTAATACACGGAATTCTATTGTTAACAAATCAAAAGTACAGGTTATTACCGAAACTCAGAATTGGATTCAGAAAAAAATGGGAATTTCTTTTGTGAAATTTCTCCAAATCGGAAAAGACGAAGAGGAAGAAAAGAATATTTCTGCCGTTCCCGGGATTAACGACCTTGAAAAAGAAAAATTGATTTCCGCAATATGGAAAGAAAAACCGGTATTTACTGATTGTCTGAAGCCTAATTTCAGGCTGATTATCGTGAATACTTTTAAATGGGTTGTACTTCCTTTGCTTTTGGTCTTCTTTATTGAAAAAGATCTATTGATAAACTATTGGTTTTTAGCAGTCAGCTACGTCATTTTATCGGAATTACTTATTCTTATTTCATTTAAAAATTTAAAATTGTTTTACAATGAAAGATTTGTCAGTGTAAAATCCGGAATCTGGGATATTGATTGCAGAACTTTTGAAGTGGAAAAGCTTCAGACTGTGAAAATTTCTCAGTATTTTTGGCAAAGAAAAACAAACTTGGGAAGCATCACATTTTATACTTCCGCAGGATGCTTTAAAATAGAGGCTTTGCATTTTGGAAAACTCAGAAAATTAATGAATTACTGCGTGTATAAAATTGAAACTTCTAAAAATATTTAAATCAAATATTCATGTCAGATTGGATAAAAGCCGCAAGGCTGAGAACATTGCCGCTGTCACTTAGCGGAATTATAATGGGAGCTTTCATCGCAAAATGGAGGCTTTATGGTGAAGGAGAAACCTGGGACTGGAAAATTTTTGCATTGGCACTGGTCGTGACTTTGTTATACCAAGTGCTTTCCAACTATGCAAATGATTATGGAGACGGCGTAAAAGGTACAGATGCAAAGAGAGCTTCAGAAGCGGAAGCTAGAGCAGTAGCATCCGGAAAAATTACGGCAAAACAAATGAGAAATGCGGTAATTCTTTTTTCAATCTTATCTTTTGTAGCGACAATTGCACTTTTATATGTGGCTTTCATTCCGAAATATATGAATGAGTTTTACATTTTCATTGGTTTGGGAGTAGCAAGCATTTTGGCAGCAATTGGGTATACAGTAGGTAAAAAGCCTTATGGATACATGGGATTGGGAGATATTTTCGTGTTTATTTTCTTCGGATTGGTTTCAGTTTGCGGGAGTTATTTTCTGTTTACAAAATCGTTCAGCTGGGATATGCTATTACCGGGAACAGCTATAGGAATGATGAGTATGGCCGTTTTGAACTTAAATAACATGAGAGACATTGAAAGCGATAAACTGTCAGGCAAAAATAGTTTCGCATTAAGAATCGGCTTCAAAAATGCGATGATTTATGAAATGATTCTGCTACAGCTGCCATTAATCCTGATTTTGATGTTTTTAGGAGTAAACGGATTTTTCCAGACTCAGAATTATTATGTTTTCATCGTAATGATTTTATTGCTGCCGTTAATGAAACTGAGACGAAAAATTATGGCCGTAAAAAATCCAAGAGAACTTGATCCTTTCTTGAAGCAAGTAGGAATCATGACTTTCGTAATGGCTGTTCTTACAGCGTTCGGACTTAACTTTTTTCATTAAATAGAACTTTTGAATTCAATCTGCTTTTAAGCTCAATCCTTATTAGAAAAGGATTAAAAATGTTTTAGAAGTAATTAAATGATATAAGTTATTCAACGGTTCTTGCAACTGTCAAGCTCTTAACGTAAAACAAATGGATAATAGAAAAATAAAAAATGTGAATCGAATATTATCAATTTTTATATTGATTTTTAGTCCTTTTTTTATTTATTCATCCTCAATAATCTTTATGGATGATGGAGGCGCAATGGGGCTTGGATATTTAATATTACCTTTCTTTATTATTGGTAGTTTATTTCATTATTCCGGCAATAATTTCTTTATTTAAAAAGGATTTAACCAACAAGCTTTATTTTGTAATGAATAATATTGGTTCTATTTGCACCATCTTACTTTTAACTTTACTAATATAAAAATTATGAAAATACAATATCTAGGACAAAACTGTTTTTTGTTCACTTACAAAGACAAAACGATTTTATGCGACCCTTTCTATAACTATAAAAAAGCAGAATCAGGGTTTGACATCACAGCTCAGAAAATCGATTATATTTTATTGACCCACGCACATGGAGATCACATCGCAGACTTGGAAGAAGTGCTTCAATATCATCCGGAAGCTACGCTTATTGCAGTTCCTGAAATTTGTGGATATTTCAAATCTGCAAAAAATACAGATGATGTGAACTTAGGAGGATCAGCAAAAATCGACGATCTTAAAATTTCCATGGTTCCGGCTCACCACACAAGTTCGTTCCCTGACGGAAGCTATGGAGGCGTTCCGGTAGGATATATCTTTAGACTTCCTGAAGGGAAGAATCTTTATTTGGCTGGTGATACAGGTGTAATGGCAGATATGGAGTTATTTCCAAGATTATATGGGAATTTAGACCTTTCAATCCTTCCGATTGGCAGTCACTACACGATGTGTCCGAGAAAGGCAGCTTTCGCAGCAGCAGAACTATTAAAAACGCCTAAAGTGATCGGGTGTCATTTTGATACGTTCCCTGCTATTGAAATTAATCATGAAAGTGCACAGAAGCATTTTGCAGATAAAAATGTAGAACTTGTTTTACCAAAATTGGGAGAGACGTTCGAATTTTAAATAAATCTTGACAGGTAATTTGAAAATTAAAATAGAAATGTTGGAAAGTTTAGACATAAAAAAAGATAATTCTCAAATTACCTCTCTTCAACTTAAACCAAAAAAAAATGGCAAGCTACCTAAATCACACCGCTACGACCGATTACCTTTGCTGCGTTCCCACCCTGGAGGATTCTCAGGAGCTGGTTGTTTAGGACTTGCCGTTGCAAAGGTAGGAATATTTTATAAACTTCAAAACATTATTACAGAAAATTAATTGAAAAAATGCGCTGATAAAGGTAGATTGCTGAAATTCAGCTTAATAATTTTTCAATATTTTCAAAAAATTTAGATATGACAAAAAGCCCTTCCACATTAGGAATTTTACTGTTTGGAGCTACGATGATTGTTTTTTTCGTGGTGTACTACTTCTTTTCAGGAGTTAATTATTTTGATATTTCACTGAAAGCCAATGCTTTCGTGCTACCGCTTATTTATGCTGGTGTAGCGTTTTGGTCCGTGAAATCTTATTGGAACAACAATAGAGTGGTCACTTTTAAAGAAGCTTTTAAAAGAGCCTTCGTTCCGATGTTCATTGGGGGAATTCTTTCCATTTTCAGCATTTATGCTTTTTTAAATTTTGTTGATCCTGATGCAAAAAAACTCCTGAATTACCAGTATGTGACCAGACAAAAAGCAGAAATGGATAAAGAATATGAGTCTGCCAGAAAGGTTTTGAAGCATCAGAAAGACATTGATGAGCTGGATAAGAAGTATAAAGAAAGGCTTCCAAGCTTTGCTCCGGAGGCTGTAAAAGGGAAAGATATGCTTACGGCAAGTCATTTTTCAGGATATTTTGCGGCAATTCTTATATTTTACGTAGTTTTGTCGGTGTTTTTCGGAGCGTTTTTTAGAACAAGAACGATTTATCAGGAACAACAAAATCAAGAATAATTTTTATTAAAATTAAATGAATTTATCTATAGTTATTCCGTTACTGAATGAAGAAGCCTCTCTGGAAGAGCTTTTTTCAAGGATTGACAATGTTTGCAGATCAAACAGTTTATCATATGAAATCTGGTTTGTAGACGACGGAAGTACAGATTTGTCGTGGAGTATTATTGAGAATCTTAAAGTACAGCATCCTCAGATCCACGGAATTAAGTTTTCCAAAAATTACGGAAAATCACAGGCACTTCATGCTGCTTTTGAAAGAACAAATGGAGATGTAATCATCACAATGGATGCTGATTTACAGGATTTTCCTGAAGAAATTCCGGAGCTTTACAATATGGTGATTGAAAATAATTACGATATTGTTTCCGGCTGGAAAAAGAAGCGTTTTGATAATGTTATGACGAAAAATGTTCCGTCAAAATTATTCAATGCAGCAGCAAGAAAAGTTTCAGGAGTTGAGCTTCACGATTTCAATTGCGGATTGAAAGCTTATAAAAAACAGGTGGTAAAAACGATCGATGTATATGGAGATATGCACCGCTATATTCCGGTTTTGGCTGCCAATGCAGGTTTCAGGAGAATTACAGAAAAAGAGGTTCAGCATCAGGCAAGACCATACGGAACTTCAAAATTCGGAACAGAAAGATTTATCAGAGGTTTCCTGGATCTGGTAACCCTTTGGTTTGTAAGTCGTTTTGGAGGAAGACCGATGCATTTCTTTGGAGCAGTTGGAACGTTGATGTTTATCGTTGGTTTTCTTTCTGCACTTTGGTTGGGAGTTTCAAAATTAATTGATGTTGCCAAAGGAATTTACGGACATTTAATTACTAACAATCCGTGGTTTTATATTGCTTTAACAATGATGATCATGGGAACTTTGCTTTTTGTAGCTGGATTTTTAGGAGAAATGATCATCAGAACGAACAGAGAACATAAGAATTACAATATTGACGAAGTAATTTAATTGAATGAAAATTTTTAAATTATTATTTTTCGGAGTCATCGTATTATTTTTGCACTCTTGTAAATCAGCAGGTATTGTAGGTTCATGGGAGTTTATTGAGGTATATGATGGAGTTGTCATCAATAATGTTGATACTTTAAAGCTGAAACAAAATAACTCTAAGTATGGTACCGGAAAATTAATTTTTAATAAAGATCATTCTTTAATTTCTATGAACTCTCCTGGAAGTTATGAACAAAAAGGCGATCAGTTAATGATTAAATATAATGGAGCAGAAAAACCTGCATCATTGAAAATTTCCTATGTTGATAAGGATTTCCTGTTGTTGTCCTCAGAAAAAGAGGTTCCGGCGACGTGGTTCTACAGGAAAATAAAAAATTAAATGTGATGCATTAAAGAATGAACAAAAAAAGTTGTTTAAACTGTGGTCATTCAATTTCCGGTGAGTATTGCTCTCATTGCGGACAAAAATCTGACACATCAAGAATAACTCCACATTCATTAATCAAAAATGATATTCTGGGATCAATTTGGCATGTTGAAGCCAAATTTTTCCATACATTAAAACATATTTCGTTCAGACCCGGACAAACGGCGATGGATTATATTGCAGGAAAAAGAATCAGATACAGCAATTTTATATCGTTGTTACTGATTCTTTTTGGTTTTAATGTACTGGGTTATCATTTTTATGAGAAATTTTCGCCTACAGAAGTTCTTTCAGAAGATATTCTGGATATAAAAAATTTTTTCTCAAAATATTCCAAAACGATTTTGTTTGTAATCATTCCGATGCTCGCCATCAATGCGTATTTTTTATTCAAAAGAATAAATTTGAATATTGCCGAGCATTTTATCATCGGAACAGTAAGTCTTTTAGGAATTTTAATCTTATTTTTGTTCGACGATATCGTGAGTCTGATTGGTTTATGGAAACCTGTCTCAAAGATTTTCGATTTCATCGACAAAATTATATTCGGTCTTTCTGTTCTTTTCCCGGCAATTACATATTGGAATGCTTTTAAAAAATCGTACTCAAAATCAGGTTTACTGTGGCGGGTATTGGTTCTTTATGTTTTGATGGGAGTTGAAAGTACGGCGATAAGTTTAATTTTATATGCAATATTTTAAATTAAATATGAAAAAAATATTTTACACATTCATTTTGATGGTGGTAGTTTCCTGTGGAAAAGTTTCTCCGAAAGGAACAATTGAAAGGAAAGATGTAGATGTTGCAGAATTTGTGAATCTTGATCTCAGCGGAAAATTTCGCGTATTTTATGCAAGAGGAACCAAAAATTTTGTTGAAATTGAAACCTACCCGAATATTGCTAATAATCTTGATGTCGATGTCAATGATAAAACATTAAGCATCAAAGAAAAGCGCGGTACAAAAGGTGTTGATTTCTACAATGTAACGATTTATTCCAAATACAGTCTGGAAAAAGTATCGATTTCCGATTCGGTGGAAATGAATATTTCAAGCGAAATTAAGACCGATAATTTTAAGCTTAATTTAAAAAATAACGCTACTTTTATGGGTTCGGTAAATACGAGAAGGGCAGAAGTTGAAATGCTGAACCGAAGCAGGGCGAATTTCTTAGGACAAACCAAAGATGCACTGATAAAGATATCTGATACAGCAAGTTTGATCTCCCCGTATTGGAAAATCGAAAACCTGAATATTGATTCTAAAAATGGAAATTACGCAGAAGTCAATGTAAAAGATTCATTAAAAGGACATATTCAGAACACCGCGAAATTCATTTATTATAATGACCCGATTCGTGCTTTTAAAATTGATAAAGATACGAGGGTTGAGAATAAAAAATTAGATTAGACAAAGGACTGGAAGCGGGAAGATGGAGGATGGAAGTTTGAAACGCACTTTTGAATATAAGTTAGAAGATTAAAACACACAAATATTAAATCATGAGTTTCAAATTTGAGAAATTGATTATTTGGAGAAAGTCTATGGATTTTGGGGAGCATATTTTTAAATTGACTCAAAATTTTCCAAAAGACGAATCCTTTAACCTAACTTCACAAATTAGAAGAGCTTCTGATTCTATTGTACTTAATATTTCTGAAGGAAGTATTTTGCAGTCAAAGTTAGAATTTAGAAAGTTTTTGGGATACTCAATTAGGTCTTTAGCTGAAATTGTAACCTGTTTGTATAAATCAAAAAACAGAAAATATATTTCAGAAGAAGATTTTAATAAATTATACAATGAAAGTTATAGTCTTATGAATCAGATTATAGCATTTAGAAACCAAATAAAAGAATAATAGGCTGAAAG
This sequence comes from Chryseobacterium arachidis, assembly GCF_900129245.1. Lineage (GTDB taxonomy): Bacteria > Bacteroidota > Bacteroidia > Flavobacteriales > Weeksellaceae > Chryseobacterium > Chryseobacterium arachidis. The sequence continues at coordinate 45,245 of NZ_FQUT01000004.1, read as the reverse complement.
CCTGAAGCGGGATGATGGAAAACTTCGAGCTCCGTGCCTCCAGCTTCCAACCAATTAAAATTACAAAATAGAAATACAAATATGTCAACATTAGAAAAAGCAAAACTTTGGTTAAGCGACACATTCGATAAGGAAATAAGAGATGCAGTTCAAGTATTAATTGACAGCAATTCTCCGGATTTAGAAGACTCTTTTTACAGAGAGCTGGAATTCGGAACAGGAGGGATGAGAGGAATTATGGGTGTCGGAACCAATCGTTTAAATAAATACACGTTAGGTCAAGCAACACAGGGACTTGCAAATTATATGTTAAAGCAGTTTCAAGGAGAAGAAATTAAAGTTGCAATTGCTTATGACGTTAGAAATAATTCAAAAGAATTCGGGAAATTGGTAGCCGATGTTTTGACGGCAAATGGAATTAAAGTATTGCTTTTCAAGGATCACAGACCGACTCCTGAATTATCTTTCACGGTTCGTGACAAAAAATGTAGCGGAGGAATTGTATTGACAGCTTCTCACAATCCGCCTGAATACAACGGTTACAAAGTATATTGGAATGACGGCGCACAAATCGTTCCGCCACATGATGAAGCGATCATTAATGAAGTGTATTCTACAAAATTTGAAGATATTAAATTCGACGGAAACGATGATTTAATCGAATGGATCGGAGAAGAGCAGGACGATGTTTACATTGATGCGTGTATTGAAAACTCTACATACCAAGATGTTGGAAAAGAAAATTTAAATATTGTTTTCACATCAATCCATGGAACGACTTATACGACAGTTCCAAAAGCTTTGGAGAAAGCGGGTTTTAAAAAAATTGATTTAGTTAAAGAACAAATGATTCCTAGCGGAAATTTCACGACTGTAGATTCTCCAAACCCGGAAGAACCTGCAGCACTGGAAATGGCAATGGATTTAGCAAAAATTACCAATGCGGACATTGTTATCGGAACCGATCCGGATGGTGACAGATTAGGAATTGCAGTAAGAAATCTGGATGGTGAAATTGAGTTATTAAATGGAAATCAGACGAATACAATTCTTACTTATTATATTTTAAACGAATGGAGAAAGCAGGATAGAATCACCGGAAAAGAATTCATCGGTTCTACGATTGTAACTTCAGATATTTTCTTTGATATCGCTCAGAAATTCGGTGTTGACTGTAAAGTTGGATTAACAGGATTCAAATGGATTGGTAAAATGATCCGTGATTTCGAAGGAAAAGAAAAATTCGTTTGTGGTGGTGAAGAAAGTTTCGGATTCATGACAGGAGATTTCGTTCGTGATAAAGATTCTTGTGGAAGTATCGTCCTAGCTTGTGAAATCGCAGCTTGGTGTAAAGCAAACGGAAGAACAATGTACCAATATCTGATCGAAATTTATCAGGAAACCGGAATGTATTACGAAGGTTTGGTGAATTTGGTTAGAAAAGGCAGAGACGGAGCAGAAGAAATTCAGAATATGATGAAGAATTTCCGTGAAAATCCTCCGAAAGAACTGGCAGGTTCATTGGTTGAAGAAGTGAAAGACTTCAAGGAACAAACTAATTTTATTGTTTCTAAAGGCGAGAAGCAGGTAATGAATGACATTCCAAAATCGAATGTATTGATCTATTACACGCAGGACGGAACGAAAGTTTGTGTAAGACCTTCAGGAACAGAACCAAAGATTAAATTTTATATCTCTGTAAAAGATTCAATTACTTCTGAAGCGGATTTCAGAGATAAATTGAAGTCTTTAGAGGCAAAAATTGAAGAAGTAAGAAAGGATTTGAAGTTAGATTAATTTCAAAGATTATCTTGATGATAAAAAAGAGTGTAGCGGCTTTTATTCTGTTGATTTCTATTTTTTCCTGTAAAAAAGAAGTATCAAAAACTTCTGAAGGAAAGATTAAAAATGATACAATTTCGAAAGCAGAATCGAAAGAAGATTTGTTTAAACCTATTGATACTGCATGTTCTTCTAAAAATAAAACGGAAGATTATATTACGGCACTTCAATGGTATCAACAGAAAACAGAGAAAGAAATTGCTCAGAATTCGCCTGAACAGAATGATAAATTGTACGAAGATTATATCAAAATTCGTGAAAAGTATACAGCCTGTTTAAGTGAAAGTCAGAGTAAAGTCCTGGAAGAATATGTGAATTATTATGATTCCGAAAGTAACAGCTATAAGTTTCCTGAAAACATCAAGAAACTGAGTGCTGAACTGAAGAAAGGAGGTCTTGAATTTACAGAAGTAGGAGAAGGATATACCGAAATCTGGTCGGTTCCTGATCATTATTTTTCTGTATTTAAGAATAAAGTAACTCCGGATTATAATGTATATATCGAGCAGTTAGCGAAAGAAAGTGAAGGTCTTTATTCAGCTGACGCAGGATTGGTAATTTCGTGGAAGGAGTTAGGAGAAAGAACAGTTTTTTGGGAGAATTTTATTAAAAAATATCCTAAAAGTCTATTACTTTCCAAGGTAAAAGAAATATACAATAATTATTTATATGATTATTTATTCGGGATGGATAATACACCAACTCATGAGCACTCGGACGGAACTATATATGATGAAAACAGGGAAGAATTCAACAGGATTATAAAAAAATATCCGAATTCTAATGTAGCTAAAAAATCGAAAGAATTAATGAGTCTTTTTGATGCAAAAGTTCCTGACGAAGAGATTCATAAAAGAATAAATATTGAAAGAGAGTATTAAATAAATTTAAATTAAAATAAAAGTGAAAGTTTCAAAATTAGCGGCGAACCTGATCGGTTCTGAAATTGTAAAAATTGGTAATGAAGTAAATGATTTAAAAGCAAAAGGAGCGGAGATCGCGAATCTTACGATTGGTGACCTGAATTCTAATATTTATCCGATCCCGGCAAAATTGAAGGAAGAAATTCAGAAAGCTTATCAGAATAATCTGACAAATTATCCGCCTGCAAATGGACTTTTATCTTTAAGAAAAGAAGTTTCTAAAGATTTAAAAACAAGATGGAACCTTGATTATTCTCCAAACGATATTTTAATTACTGCCGGTTCAAGACCTTTGATCTATGCGGTTTACAAAACCATCGTGGATGAAGGTGACAAAGTGGTTTATCCTATACCGTCTTGGAACAACAATCATTACGCTTATCTTACTTCTGCAGATGCTGTAGAAGTGAAGACAACTCCTGAAAACAATTTCCTTCCGACTGCAGATGATTTGAGACCACACTTATCCGGAGCAGTTTTGGTAGCACTTTGTTCGCCATTGAACCCAACAGGAACAATGTTTACAAAAGAACAACTTTCCGAGATCTGCGAACTGATTTTAGAAGAAAACAAAAAGAGAGGAGAAAATGAAAAGCCATTGTATTTAATGTATGACCAAATCTACTCTAATCTTACTTTCGGAGCAGAGCACGTAGATCCTGTATCCCTTTTCCCTGAAATGAAAGAATATACAGTTTATATCGATGGTATCTCAAAATGCCTTGCTGCGACGGGAGTTCGTGTAGGTTGGGGATTCGGTCCGTCTCATATTTTGGATAAAATGAAGGCTCTTTTAACGCACGTTGGAGCTTGGGCACCAAAACCGGAGCAGGAAGCTACAGCAAAATATTACGAAAATCCGGAGGAAGTAAACGCTTTCGTGGAAGATTTTAAAGGTAAGTTAGAAGCCAGCTTAAAAGTTCTTCACAGCGGAATTCAGGATTTAAAAGGAAAAGGTCTTGCGGTTGATAGTATTGAACCGATGGGAGCGCTTTATCTTACCATTAAATTAGATTATATCGGAAAAACAAAACCTGACGGAACAGTTATTGAAAATTCTTCTGATTTGGTATTCTACTTAATCAACGAAGCAGGAGTTGCTTTGGTTCCTTTCTCTGCATTCGGGGAAGAAAAATCTGAGCCTTGGTTCAGAGCTTCTGTAGGAGGTTTGGCAACTGAAGAAATTTTTACCATGATGCCTAAATTGGAGAATGCATTAAATGCTTTAAAGTAATTTTTAAAATATAGATGCTTCGACAAGCTCAGCATGACAATCCTCTACAAACTGTTATCAGCAGTTTATTTTGAGAGAAGTCATGCTGAGAGTAGTCGAAGCATTTTTTTGAAATGTAAAATTTTCTACTCAGAAATATGAAACTTCCAAGAAGATTCTTTATAGAAACTAAATTGTTGAGTTATTCAACAATAGGAATTATTACTTTGGTTGTTTTAAGTGTTTGGTTTTCAGGAACTGGATCTCACAGATCTTTATTTCAGAATTCTATTATATCAACATCAATTTTAGGCATTGCTTTTTTCCTTTTTATTAGTTTAGGTTTATATTATGGGTTAAAGTTAAAAGATAACGTAGGCCATATTGTAAATAAAGAAAAAATAAAAAAATACAGGACAAATAGGCCAAAAATAGACGGATTGGATTTACCGGATGTAAGTCTGGGAGGCGAAGGAGGTTACGATGATATTATACTTTCTGTAATTTTATGGGTTTTATTTTCCGTCGTTTTCATCTTTATTTTATATTTTCTGGGAGTTTTTTTCTGGATAATGATTTTACTATTTGCAGCCATGCTGTACTGGATCTTTTTCCGTGCCTTACGTCTTGTATTTAAAAATTCAAAATACTGCAAAGGGAATCTTTTGAAAAGCTTCGGTTTCGGATTTTTTTTATTCCTTTCTTTACATTTCATGGATCTAAGCAATTATCTTTTTAGCAAATTATTTAAATTAGAATCATCATTAATATTTTTATAAAATGAAAATCATCGCAGTTATTCCGGCTCGTTATGAAGCAAGCCGTTTTCCGGCTAAATTAATGCAGATATTGGGACAGAAAACCGTCATTACAACGACATATCAGAATGTTTTGGAAACAGGTTTGTTTGATGAAGTTTTTGTAGCAACAGATTCTGAAATTATTTTTGATGAAATCGTGAAAAACGGAGGAAAAGCGGTAATGACGGGACAGCACGAAACAGGAAGCGATCGTATTGCCGAAGCTGTACAGAATATTGATTGTGATATCGTGATCAATGTTCAGGGTGATGAGCCGTTTTTAAAGCTAGAACCATTAAAACAATTAATCGAAGTTTTTTATAACGATGAAAATCAGGAGATTTCTTTAGCTTCATTAAAAATTAAGCTGACTGAAAAAGAAGAGATCGAAAACCCTAATAACGTAAAAGTGATTACGGATAATAATGGTTTTGCCTTATATTTCAGCCGTTCTGTAATTCCTTTTCACAGAGAGATTTCTTATGATGTAAATTATTTTAAACATATCGGAGTTTACGCCTTCAGAAAACATGCTTTGATTCAGTTTTCAAAATTAGAAATGAAGCCTTTGGAAATTTCAGAAAAGATCGAATGCATTCGTTATCTCGAATATGGCATGAAAATCAAGCTGATAGAAACGAATTTCATCGGAGTCGGGATTGATACGCCAGAAGATCTGGAAAAAGCAAGAAAGTTAATTTGAAAATTTTTTAATTAGATCATTGGAAAATATGATGTTATAATTGGATTTTCAAATTGCCCCATTTTCAAATTTTCAAATTAAAAAAGCCTTATATTTGAATTTATAAATAAAATTAATGAAGAAGTTACTTTTAGTTTTCGTCCTGATATTTTCGCAATCGATTTTTGCACAGACTGCAAAGGAAATCATTGATAAGAACATTGAATTATCGGGAGGATTAACGAATTGGAAGTTATTAAATTCAGTATTGCTGCAGGGAAGAGTAATCTTGGGAATAAAAGACGAATACCCCATCAAAATTTATCAGCAACGTCCTAATCTTACAAAAACAGTCATTACAATCGGTGGAAAAGACACTGCGATTGAAGGTTACGACGGCGCGAAAGGTTATGCAATGAACTACGCTACCAACAAAGTTCAGGAATATGCGGAATATGTTCCGGAAAGTTTTGATAATGACTTTATTGATTGGGAAAATAAGGGCTTTGAAGCAAAATATTTAGGTAAAGAAAAAGTCGGTGATATTTACTGTCATAAAGTAGAATTAACGAAAAATGTTAATAAGAACATCTATTATTTCGATACAAAAAACTATATGTTGCTGAAAGAAATGAAAAAAGATGAAACTTTACTGTATTCAGATTATAAGAAAGTAGGAAATTTGTCTATGCCTTTCAGAATTGAGTCCTCAAGTGCAAAAAAGGACGGAGATTATGTAATGCTGATCAACAGAGTTGATATTAATAAGGTATTTCCAGCGAATACGTTTAAATTTTAAATCAAATAATAAAATTTAGTTATGAAAAAGTTATTTATCATGTTTTTGTCTGTAGTTGCTTTCTTCAACAGTTGCGCTCAGAAAAAAAGCGAAGAATCTAAAGCTAAAACCAAAGAACTTATGGGAAAATCAATATACGATTTCAAAGTGGATGCCTTGGAAGAAGGAAAACAGATCAATTTTGCAGATTTCAAAGGGAAAAAGATCCTTATTGTAAACACTGCTTCAGAATGTGGATTTACTCCGCAATATGCTGATCTTGAAAAAGTTTCAGAAGAGTATAAAGATAAATTGGTGGTAGTAGGCTTTCCTGCCAACAATTTCGGAGGACAGGAGCCGGGAACCAATAAAGAAATCGGAGCTTTTTGTCAGAAAAATTACGGGGTAACTTTCCCAATGGCTGCAAAAGTTTCTGTGAAAGGTGAAGATACTGCTCCAATCTTTAAATATTTAACTGAAAAAGAACTTAATGGTGTAAAAAATTCCGATATTAAATGGAACTTTACCAAGTTTTTAATCGACGAAAATGGAAAACTGATCGATTCTTTTGTAAGTACTACAAAACCTACGGATGAAGCGATTACAAAGTATTTGAAATAAAAATTAAATAATAATAACGCTTCGACTCCGCTCAGCGTGACATGTTATAACTATTCTGATAAATAAACAGTTAGTATTAGAGAATGTCACGCTGAGCGGAGTCGAAGCGTTTATAATATTAGCAATAAAGGTAATGTGGTCAAAAATAGTTGGTGTTTTTCACAAAAATAATTCGTAATATTTGGCTGTTTATTGGTAAAGGAAATGAGCAATGCTGAGGAGAAACTCATCAGCAATACAATCAACGTTGTAAACAATAGTTTAGAGGATGGCTTTTGCTATCCTTTTTGCAAATTATTGGAACAGCTCTATGGCTTAAAAAAACCTTTTACGACTTTAGATTTTTATAAAAAAAATTGTAACTCCAACAACGATTTTTTTTTGAATTTTTCAGCCATAAAAAAAGTTTATTGAAACAAAGTTCAACAAACTTTCTGTATCATCAGTAACAATCGGCAATACAAAGAATTTCACCAACTATTTTTGACTATTAAACCGCAATAAAAATTCAGAATTCACCGTTAATTATTCACCCATCAATCATTACTTTTCTCCGCAAAGCAAAAAATATTTCCCAATTTTATACTGGAATATCCGTTACTTTTAATTTTTGAAGAATTGATCATTGCTTTGGCTAAAACGTCGGTTGGTAATGGTTTTTGGCTTTCAAGTAATCCAATTTTGTTGGCAAATTTGATGATCCGGCTTCCCAGAACTTCTCCGGCTCTGTCGGAATCCTTTCTTTCCAACATTCCCGGTTTGAAAATGGTGATCTTATTAAAATGCAGCTGTTTTACAGCTTCTTCCAGTTCACCTTTCATTTTAGAATAGAAAATTCTTGACTTTGGATCTGCACCGTATGCCGAAACCAAAATATAGTCATCAACATTATTTTCTTTGGCGGCTTTTGCAAATTCGTATTGATAGTCGTAATCCACCTTTCTTTGAGCTTCCTTACTTCCTGCAGTTTTCAATGTTGTTCCAAGACAGGAAAACGCAACATCGCCTTTCACTTCATTTTTCCATTCTTCAGGTTTTTCGAAATCTACAATATGCGTTTTTAATTTATCATTTTGAATATCAAGAGGTTTTCTTACAAAAACATCCACTTCATCAAAATCTTTATCATTGAGTAACTGATTAACCAAATCTTTTCCTGTAGCGCCTGTAGCACCGATGACGAGAGCTTTCATAATAATATCGTTGTTGGTTGATGTTTGTTTATTAAATTTACTAAATTTGAATTAAAGTAAAAAATATTATTAATTACTCATTACCTATCTTAAAGTATGGATGCCAACGAAATTTTAGAGTATTGCCTTGCAAAAAAAGGGGTGACAGAAAGTTTTCCTTTTGATAATGAAACGCTTGTGATGAAAGTAGGAACAAAAATGTTTTTATTGATGGCGTTGGAAAAACAACCTTTGGACATCAATGTTAAAACAGATCCCGAGTGGAGTGCGGAGCTCCGTGAGCAACACCCACAGATTACAGGTGCTTTTCACATGAATAAAACACACTGGAATTCGGTTATGGTAGACGGTTTAAAAAGGGATCTTGTTTTTAAATTAATCGATCAGTCGTATGAATTGGTATTTAATTCATTAACGAAAAAAGCAAAGGAAGATATTTTAAGCAATTAAAAATCAAATTCTTCGGTTAATCTTTTATCCTCGTCGAGTCTTTCAATTAGTTTTTCAAGGCCTTCGAATTTTATTTCGTCATGAAGAAAATCTCTGAATTTTACAGTAATTTTTTCATCGTAGATATCTCCTTCAAAATCAAGGATATAAACTTCTACTGTTAATTTTTCTCCGTTTACTGTAGGATTTGTTCCTATGCTCAGCATTCCTTTATATTGCTGGCCTTTCACAAAAACTTCAACAATGTAAGCTCCTTTTTTAGGTAAAAGTTTGATCGGTTCAGTGTCAATGTTTGCCGTAGGATAACCAATCGTTCTTCCGATCTTTTTCCCATGAACGACTGTTCCGGAAACAGAGTAGGAGTAGCCCAGCATTTCATTGGCTTCCTTAATATTACCTTCTAACAGTGCATTTCGGACTTTGGTTGAGCTGATGTTATTCTCGTGAATATTGATAGCTTCCATTTGTTCAACTTCAAAATCCAGTTCTTTTGATAGTTTTTGAAGCAATTCGAAGTTTCCGCTTTTATTTTTTCCGAAAGAATGGTCGTAACCGATAATTAAATATTTGACATTCAGTTTATCAATTAAAATCTGACGGACAAATTCTTCCCCTGTCAAGTTTCTGAATTCTTCATCAAATTCTTTTAAGAACAAATTCTCAATGTCGTATTTTTCCATTAAAAATTTCTTTTCTTCTAAAGTATTCAGAAGTTTAAGGTTTTCATTTGGGTTAAAAACAAATCTCGGATGAGGCCAAAAAGTAAGGACAGCGGTTTCTAAATTGTTGTCAGAACCAATTTCAATCAACTCATCTATAATACTTTTATGACCAAGATGAACCCCGTCGAACATTCCCAAAGACAATGCTAAAGGCTTTTGAGAAGTATAATCTTTAAAATTTTTGAAAACTTTCAAAACGGAAAAATTTTGACTGCAAATATAGAAATAATGTAGCAAATTTACGTAAGAATATAATAATATAGCAACTGATTAATAAGTTGGTTTGAATTTAATAATATTTATCCTATTATAATATATTACCTAATTCTGTTATCAGTGAATTGATTGGTAAATGGTTAAATTCTCATATTGCTGCACCAGCAAAAAGCATGATAAAAATCTGTTTTTTACCAATTGCAGGTTTACGAAGAATCATTATATTTGCACCAAGAAAAAATTTAGCAATGGCAAACCAAATTAAAGGTAAAATTTCTCAAATTATTGGTCCGGTAATCGACGTTGTCTTTACAGACGTGGAAGCAGTTCCAGCGATCTATGATGCGTTAGAAATTACAAAAGAAAACGGTGAAAAAGTAGTTTTAGAGGTAGAACAACATATTGGCGAAGATACAGTAAGATGTATTGCAATGGACGCTACTGACGGTCTTAAAAGAGGGCAGGATGTAATCGGATTCGGAAATCCTATTATGATGCCAATCGGAGAGGCGGTAAACGGAAGACTATTCAACGTTGTTGGTGATGCTATCGACGGACTTCAAGATATTTCTAAGGAGGGTGGTCTACCAATTCACAGACCAGCTCCAAAATTTGATCAACTTTCAACTTCTGCAGAAGTTTTATTTACAGGTATTAAAGTAATCGACTTAGTTGAGCCTTATGCAAAAGGAGGTAAAATTGGATTGTTCGGTGGTGCAGGTGTAGGTAAAACGGTATTGATCCAGGAGTTGATTAACAATATTGCAAAAGGACACGGAGGTCTTTCAGTTTTTGCCGGAGTGGGTGAAAGAACGAGAGAAGGAAATGACCTTTTGAGAGAGATGTTGGAATCAGGTATTATTAAATATGGTGATGATTTCATGCACTCTATGGAAAACGGAGGTTGGGATCTTTCTAAAGTAGATTTAGAAGCGATGAAAGATTCTAAAGCTGCATTCGTTTTCGGACAGATGAACGAGCCACCTGGAGCAAGAGCGAGAGTAGCACTTTCAGGTCTTACTTTAGCTGAGTACTACAGAGACGGTGGAGAAAGCGGACAAGGTAGAGACGTACTTTTCTTCGTAGACAACATTTTCCGTTTTACACAGGCTGGTTCTGAGGTATCTGCACTTTTGGGTCGTATGCCATCTGCTGTAGGTTACCAACCGACACTTGCTTCTGAAATGGGTGCAATGCAGGAAAGAATTACTTCAACTAAAAATGGTTCAATTACTTCAGTACAGGCGGTTTACGTACCTGCGGATGACTTAACTGACCCGGCTCCTGCAACTACGTTTGCTCACTTGGATGCAACTACGGTACTAGATAGAAAGATCGCTTCATTGGGTATTTATCCAGCAGTAGATCCATTGGCTTCTACGTCAAGAATCTTGGCTCCGGAAATTATCGGTGACGATCACTACAACTGTGCTCAGAGAGTAAAAGAGATTCTACAGAGATATAAAGCTCTTCAGGATATCATCGCAATCTTAGGTATGGAAGAACTTTCTGAAGAAGATAAATCAGTGGTTTACCGTGCTAGAAAAGTTCAGAGATTCCTTTCTCAGCCTTTCCACGTAGCAGAACAGTTTACAGGTATCCCAGGATCTTTGGTAGACATCAAAGATACCATCAAAGGATTTAACATGATTATGGACGGTGAATTGGATCACTTACCAGAAGCTGCTTTCAACCTGAAAGGAACTATCGAGGAAGCGATCGCTGCCGGACAAAAAATGTTAGCTGATAACGCTTAATTAGACATAAGATATTAGATAATAGACATGAGACTTTAAAGTTGTCTGAAATCTGAAATCTGAAATCTTCAAATCTAAATTAAAATGAATATAAAAATTTTAACACCAGAATACGTAGTTTTTGAAGGAGAAGTAGAATCAGTATTATTGCCTGGAAAAAATGGTGAATTCCACATCATGAATAATCACGCAGGAATTGTTTCTTCTTTAATAGGTGGTAAAGTGAAGTTATTTGCAAAGTCCGTGGACGAAGCTTATGCTAAAAACCTTACCAAGGAAAACGAGAAAGACTCAGTTTTTTCTTATCCTATCAAAAGCGGTGTTGTAGAATTTAATCATAATAAAGGAATTATCCTTTGTGAATAATTAAATGAAAAGCTAAATATATTTTCAAGAAAGTGTAACTTTGGTTACACTTTTTTATTTATGTAAGAATCTGATTTTATGAAGAAAAGTTTAATCATTTTATTTACAATTTTAGGAACTTTAATAAATGCTCAGACCGTTAAAATCAAAAGGGGAGTTGTAAGTCTGGATGGTATTCATGTGGCAAAAATTTCTGATAAATCGGGTATTTATACCATTATGGATTTAAAGGAAACTCCTATTTATACGATTGAATTCGTTGATAAAAGTGTGGTGGATTCCGTTCGGGACAGTTATATTAAGCTAAATAGAATTTACAATCAGGATAAAACGTTAGAGCTGGATTATATTTCTCCTTCGGCTTTCTCCGGTGAAGAAAAATCTGCGGCTTATACATCGGTTAAAAGCTTAAAAATTATTGATGAAAGAGGGGTCAACATCAAAAATCTTGATGAACTTTTTAAAAATAATCCTAAAAGAAAGCTGGACACAAAGACAAAAGATGCCTATTCAATAAGAAGTAAGATTGATAAGCTGAATATCACGGTTAACAATGTAGGGGAAATTCTGAGCAATGGAAAACCCGTTGGCTATTTCACGAATTTACCGCCAAGTTTCGGATCAGAAGAGACAATTATGGATAAAACTTTTGTTGATATTGAAATCTATGATGCCAAAAGTAAATATATAGGAAAATATATTACCACAACTAAACAAATTAAAACAGCCGGCGGAAAGACTTTTACACTGTACAGAGAAATGTCCGGCAGAGCTTCAATTCTGAAATTTCCAACCTATAAAGCAATAGCAGAAAGGATGGCTATTCTGGATCCGAATTTTATTAAAATTCAGGGAAAATTGGAAGCCGGTGCCGTTATAAAGGATGGAATTGAAAAATAAAGTCAAATTCAATTATAAACAAAAAACTCTCGAATGCAAATTCAAGAGTTTTTGTTTATAGCTTGGTTTTAAATTTTGTCATTTTGTAGAAATCTACAAACTTAAAATTACACCATTTTCTTTCAACTGTTGTATCGGTTTCGAAAACCAGAATAATTCGAAATCTTCAAGACTTTCTTCAAAATTATCCTTCAATTGTTGGAGTGTTATTTTTTTAGATTGATCCAAAGCATTTTCCTTAAACGTTTTCATCAGCCATTCTGCGTGTTCCTGTTCCAAATCAATGCTTAGAATGTTCGTTTTTAAATGTACTGTAATTTTCGTGTACGGGTAAATATATTTCTTTTTTGTTTTTATGCGATTCTCAGCGATTACGTTTTTCGTTAAAAAAATGACCTTAGAATTACCTTTAAATTTAAAATCTTCATCCTCTAGCAAACAGTCATGGATATAATCCGGATGAATGGTTGTTCTCGGAATTTTAAAATCAAACCATTCCTGAAGTCGAAGTTCAAAATTAATTCCGTGCATATAATTGAACAAAGATTTCTTTAAACCAAAACTAAATTTCCCATGATCGATTCCGGTTTTGTCTATAAAATCAATATCGTTATTGGCAAACAATATTTCCTGTTTAATCGGAGTTACCCCAAATTCTTCCGGATTGATTCCAACAGGCGAGTGGGCAGTCATGGCAAACTGATGCCAGAATGCGCTTTGCAGAATTCCCATTTCGAATAACTGACGAACCATCTCCAAAGAATCAACAGTTTCCTGAATCGTTTGAGTGGGATAGCCATACATCAGATAAGCATGGATCATGATTCCGGCTTCTGTAAAATTCCTTGTCACTTTAGCAACCTGTTCTACAGAAATCCCTTTATCAATTAATTTTAACAAACGATCACTCGCTACTTCCAATCCTCCGGAAACAGCAACACAGCCCGAAAGCTTTAATAAAAAACATAAATCTTTGGTAAAGCTTTTTTCAAAACGAATATTTGTCCACCAGGTTACGACAAGGTTTCTTCGTAGAATTTCCAAAGCAACTTCTCTCATCAAAGCAGGTGGAGCAGCTTCATCCACAAAATGAAAACCTGTTTCTCCGGTCGTACGGATCAATTCTTCCATTCTATCCACCAGAATTTTGGCTGAAATGGGTTCGTAGATTTTAATATAATCTAAAGAAATATCACAAAAAGTACATTTTCCCCAATAACAGCCGTGCGCCATAGTGAGTTTATTCCATCTTCCGTCGCTCCATAAACTGTGCATCGGATTGGCAATTTCTATTACCGAAATATATTTATCTAATTGTAAATCAGTATAATCGGGTGTCCCAATTTCCGATTGTTTATAATCATGTTTTTTAGAATTGTTTTTATATGTAACTTCCTCATTTTCAATTAAAAAAGTCCTTTTAAACTGAGATTCTTCGCTTCGCTCAGAACGACAAACATTTTCATAGAGCAATTCAAGAGGTACTTCACCATCATCTAAAGTAATGAAATCAAAGAATTCAAAAACGCGTTTGTCTTTAACTTCTCTTAATTCTGTATTTGGAAAACCACCGCCCATCGCAGTTTTAATGTGAGGGTAATTTTCTTTAATAAATTTTGCAGATCGGAAAGCAGAATATAAATTTCCGGGAAAAGGAATGGAAAAACAAACTAGTTTTGGCTGAACAACATTTAATTTTTCTTTTAAAATTTTTAATGTAAATTCATCAATAAAAGTGTGGCTCCCTGATATTTTTGAATATAATTCGTCGAAAGAATTGGCACTTTTCCCTAACCGTTCCGCATAGCGGCTGAATCCAAAATCGGAATCGACATTTTCGACAATATAATCGGATAAATCTTCCAGATATAAGGTTGCTAAATGCTTCGCCTTATCTTGTAAACCCATATTTCCGAAAGCAAATTCCATATCATCAAGCTGATTAAATCGGGAAGCTTCCGGTAAAAAGTTCATTGAACAGATCTGTCTTGCTAAAGTCGGAGTTTTTCCCTGAAGAAAAGAAATAACCTGATCGATCGTTTTGATATATTCGTTCCGGAGAGTAAAAATTCTCTGTGAATTTTCTGAAATATTCTGAATGTCAATGTTTTTACTGAAGATTTTCTGAATCCCTTCCTTTGAAAACAGTTCGAGAATTACTTCAATTCCCAAATCCATTTGAAAGCTTGAGATATTTTTGGTATTCAAAAATCCTTTGATATAAGCTGTAGCGGGATAGGGGGTATTCAGCTGGGTAAAGGGCGGAGTGATAAGAAGCAGATCTTTCAACGGTAAATTTTTTGCAAAGTTATTTTAAATATTTCAATTTTAAGAATGAGCGATTTTTTTGCTTCCTGCCAGCACGTTTAAAATGACTCCGAAAAGAATCAATATAATTCCCATTAATAGATTGAAAGTAAATTTTTCTTGAAAGATAAACACACTGATGATGACAGCAACTACAGGTTCTAAAGCTCCCAGAATTGCTGCCGGCGTTGAACCGATATTTTTAATGGCAAAAACGAGACATAATGTTGAAATTACAGTCGTTAAGAATGCAAAAACTGTAAAATTGAAAAAAACAGTCAATGAAGGAATAGCAAATGACTCTTTAGCTAAAAGTGCTTTTACCATAAAATATCCGGACGTAAAAAGCATAGAATAAAAAGACAGCTTAAAACCGGAAACTTTAATATCGGATTTGTTGACAATAACAATATAAAGCGCATAAAATAAGGAACTTAGCATGACAATTCCTAATCCTACATAATTAATTTCCAGACTTTTTCCTTTCAAACAAAGAACAATTACTCCTGTAAAAGCAAGAAGCAGAGAGGTAACCGAAATTTTATTCAATTTCTCTTTATAAAAGAAAAACATGATGAGTGCGACAATGACCGGATAAATGAAAAGCACGGTGGAAGCAATTCCTGCCGTAAGATAATCGTATCCTAAAAATAAAAATTCTGAGGAAAAAGCATAGCATAATCCGAGTGCAGCCAGAATTAATCCTTCTTTTTTATTGATAGAAATATTTTCCTTGGAATAAAGCAAATAACCTCCAATCATTAAAGCGGAAAATAAAAATCTATAGAATAATGTAATGTCTAGCGAAAAATGCGCATGCTTTACCGGCAATATAAAAATCGGAATCAAACCATAAGACACCGACGAAACTATTCCTAACGCATAACCCTTTAACTTCATTACTATTATTCTATAAAATTTGAAAAAATGTATAATAAAAAACCACTGATAGAGTCAGTGGTTTTAAAAATTTTTATGTGGAGATTAAATTTCTTTGAAACTTAAACCTTGCTCTGCCAACAATTTTTGTTCCTGCTCTTTATAGTAACCACTTACTAATTTATCATGAATCGCTTCAAATGCCGCAAGAGTTTCGTTAATTTCCGAATCCGTGTGAGACGCTGTAGGAATTAATCTTAATAAGATCATTCCTTTTGGAATCACTGGATACACTACTACTGATGTGAAAATTCCGTAAATTTCTCTTAAATCTTTTACCAAAAGTGTTGCTTCTACAGGGGTTCCCTGCATCATAACCGGAGTTACGCAAGTGTTTGTATCACCAATATTAAAGCCTCTTTCTCTAAGACCGTTCTGTAATTTATGAGTATTTTCCCAAAGTTTTGCTTTGATTTCAGGTCTTGTTCTCAACAATTCCAATCTTTTTAAACCTCCGATTACCATTGGCATTGTCAGAGATTTAGCAAAAATCTGAGATCTTAGGTTGAACTTCAGATATCTGATTACTTCTTTATCACCAGCGATAAATGCTCCGAAACCTGCCATAGATTTAGCAAAAGTTGAGAAATAAACATCAATCTGATCCTGGCAGCCCTGCTCTTCACCCGCTCCTGCTCCTGTTGCTCCAAGAGTTCCGAATCCGTGAGCATCATCTACCAAAAGTCTGAATTTATATTTTGATTTTAATTCGCAGATTTCTTTGATCTTACCTTGCTGCCCTCTCATTCCAAAAACCCCTTCAGTAATGACCAAAATTCCTCCGCCAGTTTCCTGAGCTACTTTTGTTGCTCTCTGAAGATTCTTTTCTAAGCTTTCAATATTGTTGTGCTTGTACGTAAATCTTTTACCAGCGTGAAGTCTTACTCCGTCAACGATACAAGCGTGAGAATCAACATCATAAACGATTACATCATTTCTTCCCACTAAAGCATCAATGGTAGAAACCATTCCCTGATAACCGAAATTTAATAAATATGCGGATTCTTTTTGCACAAAATCGGCGAGCTCTCTTTCTAATTGTAAGTGCTGCTCTGTTTCTCCTGACATCGCTCTTGCACCCATCGGATAAAACATTCCGAATTCTGCAGCAGCCTTTGCATCAGCCTCTAACACTTCCGGATGATTACACATTCCTAAATAATCATTAGCACTCCAGAAAATTACTTCTCTTCCCTGAAACTTCATTCTCGGTCCGATAGGTCCTTCTAATCTAGGGAAAATGAAATACCCTTCACCATAATCTGCAAATTGTCCAAGAGGTCCTGGATTTTCTTTTATTCTGTCAAAAATATCCAACATTTTATTAATATTTTAAGTAAAAAAGCCTTTTGTGGTTACAAAAAGGCTTGATTTGTATAAATTTATTTCTTTTTATTTGATGAATTCTGTCTTGAAAACTTCATCATAGTTGTGTACACAATTGTTTACAAAGCCTTGTTCAGCCATCCATTTGTCACTGTACACTTTGGTAATATATCTTGATCCGTGGTCTGGATAGATTAAAACCACCATATCATTTTCAGAAAACTCGTTAGTCTGAGCATACTGAATCAGTGCCTGTGTAACAGCTCCGGTTGTGTAACCTCCCATAATTGCTTCTTTTAAAGCAATTTCACGGGTTCTGTAGGCAGACATTTCATCATTCACTCTTACAAATTCATCTACTTTATCAAAAAGCAGGGCAGATGGGATCAGATTTTTTCCCATTCCTTCAATCTGATAAGGGTGAACATCTTCCTTATGAATTTCTCCGGTTTCATGATAGCTTTTTAAAATAGATCCATCCGCATCAACACCGATAATCTTGATATTCGGATTTTTTTCCTTTAAAAATTTTGCTGAACCTGATAAAGTTCCGCCGGTTCCTGTGCATGCAAAAAGGTGGGTTACTTTCCCTTGTGTCTGCTCCCAGATTTCAGGTCCTGTAGTCTGGTAGTGCGCATCAATATTCAATTCATTGAAATACTGATTGATATAAACTGAATTTGGAGTTTCAGAAGCAATTCTTTTTGCTACTTCATAATATGATCTTGGATCGTCAGCAGGCACATTCGCAGGGCAAATATATACAGTAGCACCCAAAGCTTTAAGGTAGGCTATTTTTTCAGGCTTGGTTTTATCGCTTACGGCAAGGATACATTTATACCCTTTAATAATGCAAACCATTGCAATTGAAAATCCTGTATTTCCCGATGTAGTTTCTACAACTACCGAATCTTCTTTTAATAAACCTTTTTTCTCAGCGTTTTCTATAATATGAAGTGCGATTCTGTCTTTAGTGGAATGTCCAGGATTATATGATTCTAACTTGGCATAAACGGTTGCAGGAATATCTTTCGTCACAGTGTTAAGCTTCACCATAGGAGTATTTCCTATTAGGCCAAGTATATTATCGTAAACATTACTCATTAGTTGTTATTTTTCAATAAAAATCTGTCGGCAAAAATACAAAAAAATAAATTTATTTTCTAAACTTTTGTTTGATTTCTAACCTCTAAAATAGATAAAATTTTATTTATCATTACTATCCAATCTCGAAAGTTTTCAAAAAGTGAGCCAAATTCTTTAAATTTTGTTAAAAACAATAGATAGTGAGCGAAAAACCTTATTTTCGCATAATTGATTTAATACTATGAAAAATTGGACTTTTAGGCAATGGAACACCCTTCTCGGATGGGTGGTTTTCGTCATTGCATTTTTCACGTACTTGTCCACCATAGAACCCAATTTCAGTTTTTGGGATTGTGGAGAGTACATTTCTTCTGCGGTAAAACTTGAAGTAACGCATGCTCCCGGAGCAGCCTTATTTCAGATTGTGGGTGCTGTGGCAGCCATTTTTGCTTTAGGAAACGGAGAAAACTATTCTATTGTGATCAATGCGATGTCGGCATTGTTCAGTGCATTTACAATTCTGTTTTTGTTCTGGACGATCACTCATTTTGTAAGAAGACTTCTGAACAAAGATTTTGATGAAGTTACAAAGCACCAGGAAATTTCTATCCTTTTTGCAGGAATTGTAGGAGCATTGTGTTTTACATTTTCGGATACGTTTTGGTTTTCGGCAGTTGAAGGGGAAGTATATTCGATGGCATCTATGTTCATCGCTCTTTTAGTCTGGTTGATCACCAAATGGGAAAACGAATATAAGGCAGCAGACAGTGAGAGATGGATTATTCTTATTTTCTTTATTTTAGGACTTTCTGTAGGGGTGCACATGATGTGTATGCTGGCTATTCCTGCGGTTTGTTTTGTATATTATGCAAGAAACTACACATTTACCTGGAAAAATTTCATTTGGGCAAATATCATTACTTTGGTTATTTTAGCGATCGTATTTAAAGGAATTTTCCCTTTAATTATGACGATGTTTGGCAAACTGGAAATTTTCTTTGTAAACGGATTAGGGTTGCCTTTCCATTCGGGAACAATTGTAGCGTTCATTTTAATGGTTGCAATCTGTTATTTCCTGATTTCTTACGCAAGAAAGATGAAGAAAAATGTGTATCAGACAATTGCTCTTTCAGTTGTTTTCATGATGATCGGATTTTCTTGCTGGATGGTAATTCCTATCAGAGCGAATGCTAATCCTCCAATGAACCTTAATGATCCGGACAATGCTATCGGGATGCTGGATTATTATAACAGAGAACAATACGGTGATTGGCCTACCATTTACGGTCAGAATTATACTGCTTTCTTAGATGCTAACGGAATTGAGAAAAATGAAGACGGAAGTTTCAAAACTCAGAAAACGGGAGAAATCTACGAAAAGGATGAGAAAACAGGAACATACAGAAAAACAGGAGACCGTTTTAATTATGTTTTCAATAAAGCACATGTAGGTTTTATGCCTAGAATGTTTAATGAGGATAAGGATGTAATGGCGAATTACATTTCAATGTACGGAGCACCGGATTTTACATTTAATTATGGAAATGAAGACGTTGCAGACAGCCCCGAAGCAAAGCAGATCTTTGATGAATTAAGACAGAAATACGAAAACAAGTCGATTACAGCGGCAGATTATTTAAAGGTTAAGCCTTATAATTTAATTAATGTTCAGAAGCCATCTCTGGCTCAGAATCTTGATTATTTCATTACGTTTCAGAACGGATATTATTTTGTGAGATATTTAATGTGGAACTTTGTAGGTCGCCAGAATGACCTTGAAGGAAACATGGAAAGCACAAGAGGTAACTGGATCTCCGGAATTTCTTTTATTGATAATGCATTATGGGGAAATCAGGATAAAATGCCTTCGAAATTTAAGAATGAAAGTACTGTAAAATTCTTCTTTTTACCTTTAATTTTAGGATTGATCGGATTCTTTTTTCAGCTGAACAAAGATTTCGGAAGGTTCTATGCAATGCTTTCAATCTTTGTATTAACAAGCGTTGGGATTATTTTTTACACAGGAGTAAAACCTTTTGAACCAAGAGAAAGGGATTATGCAATGGTTGGATCCTTCTATGTTTTTGCTATCTGGATCGGATTGGGAGCAGGAGCAATTCTCTGGTTCTTACAGTCTAAAATAAAATCGAATGCAGCGAATATTGTTGCAGGTGTTGTTTTATTGGGTGTTCCTTTCATGATGGGCTTCCAGAATTATAACGTACACAACAGACACGATAGATATACTTCTTATGATTATGGTTATTCTGTACTAAAATCGTTACCTAAAAATGATATTATGTTCGTTTATGGTGACAATGACACCTATCCTGTTTGGGCGATTCAGGAAACTGAAAACTTCAGAGATGATGTAAAAGTGGTTAACTTTACCTTGGCTTCAACACCTTGGAATATCGATCAGATCAAAAGAAGAACTTACAACGCAGCACCGATTCCGGGAGTTTTAACGCACGACGATTACAGAGATGGGGTAAATGACCAAATCTATATGATGAAAAAAGACGACTGGCAAGGGCTTTTCTCTATGTTGAAAGAACAGGGAGCGCCACCAACGGAGTTTGCAGAATTCAGAAAATATCTTACTCAGGATTCGATGACGATGAAAGAAGCAATCAGCTTCCTGAAGTATACTTCTCCTGCGAAAAATGAACTTCTTAAAATGTATTTTGGTGAAGAAAAGTATGAAAAATACAATATTTTGCCAGTAAACAAGTTCATTTTACCTGTCAATAAAGCCAATGCCGTGAAGGCTGGAATTATCAGCCAGGGAGATCTTCCGAATACTGTTAATCAGATCATGGTAACGTACAAAGGAAATACATTGTATAAAAACAACCTGATTTTATTGGATGTTTTAGCCAACTTCGACTGGAAAAGACCTATTAACTTCTCTTCAGGTGGAATTTATGACAGTGAAAACATTTTCTATCTTGATGAATACCTTCAGTTTGACGGATTCAGCTACAGACTGATCCCGATTCACACACCACAGACTACGAATGGTGATATGGGAAGAGTGGATGCCAATTCTTTATATAATATTGTTAAAAACTACAGATGGGGTAATTTCAAAGATTTAAATACTCACTTCGATGAAACGGCAACTTCAAACATTATGAGCTACAGAGCAGCAGCGAGCAGAGCAGCAGCAGCCTTGGCAACAATGGGACAGAAAGGAAAAGCATTGGAATTATTAGATTTAGCTTCAAAAGAAATTCCTGCAGAGAAATATAATGATCCTCGTTCATTAAGTTCAATGGTATACGGGTACATTGTTTCAGGGCAAGAAGGAAAAGGATTAAAATTGGCAGAAGTTCTTAAAAAAGGAATCTTCGATGAGTATGATTATTATATGAGTCTGAGCAAAACAGATCAGGGATACTTAAGAAGACAGATCAGAACCAAGCCGATGGAATATTCTTTAGTAGTTTCAGCAGTTACAGATGCTTACACAAAAATCGGAAAGAAAGATAAAGCTTACGATTATCTGGTAAAATCAATAGAGCCGATCGACAAGAAATTCAATACTTTCGTTGAAAACCTTAAAGAAATGGGCAAAGAAAAAGCAATGAATGAATCGGAAGAAGTGCAGAAAATAACACCATTCTACCAGTATTTATTCGATGTGATGGAACCTTTTGATTCTACTTATTCGAAAGAAAAAGAAAATCAGATCACCAATTCGATTATTAAAGCAACGCAATAATAACAAAATTTAAAACGGGACTTCGGTTCCGTTTTTTTTATGTATTGGGATTCAAAAATTTTAAGATTATATTTGCCTTATTATTGAAGCACAATGGCAGAAACGAAAAATAAAAAAATCCCGATTTATGCTGTAATCTTTACAGTCGTTTTTAAACTTTTATTTTTATTGACACATTACATTCAGGAAGATGCATTTATCACCTGGAGGGTCGCCCAGAATCTTTTGGATTATGGAGTAATCGGGTTCAACGGAAATACGAAGATTTCTGCATCTACCACCCATTTGTACGTTCTTGTATCTTATCTGTTTAATGCAGTTTTCGGAAAAGAAAATTTTATCGAGCCGCTTCTTATTTTTAATTCCATCCTTTTTACAATGGGAAGCTTATTGCTTTCACATTTGGTGTTGAAAAATGTCTGGCATAAAGCTATTTTCATCTTTTTAATCGGAATTTTACCTCCCGCAATAAAAATTTCCATCCTCGGAATGGAATATGGAATTCTTTTCTGTTTAGAAATGGCGTTGCTGTATTATGGTTTTCATAAAGGTAAAAAATGGGCTTTTATCGTTCTTCCGATTTTAATCTTATTTACGAGAATTGATACCGTTATTTTCTTAGGAATCGTATTTTTAGTAGACATTTTTTGGATTAAAAAAATCAGATGGACTTATATTCTTGGAGGAATTTTGGGAGTTTCAACAGCTTTAACTTTCAATTGGTTTTACTTTGGGGAAATTGTTAACAATACAATTGTCGCAAAGAAATTAGCCTATGACAGGCATTTTACTTTTGAGCAGAATTTAGACTATTTCAGACTGAATTTCGGGAACTTCTGGGGAATGCTGAAGCTTCCCGGAGATTTCAATCCATTGACGATTCTATTGCTGATTTTCGAATTATTATGCTTCATTTATTTAGTAAGACAAAGAGAAAAAAGAAATTATTTCCTTTGGATGATCTTCATTTTCGGATGGGTAAAGCAATTGATTTTTTTGTCACAGAAGAGCCTTTTCGATTGGTATTACTGGGTTCCGCAGATCTTACTTTTTGTTCCTGTTCTGATTTTTGTTTTGGAACAGAAAGTAAAAAGAAACCTTTGGTTGGCTTTATTAATTGTAGTTTATATTATTCCAATGCTGGCTTTCCAAACGATTCATTCCATCGCAACAGGAAACGGAGAATGGAATTATAGAAGAACAATCGGAACATTTTTAAATCAATATGAAAAGGATAAAAATCAATGGATTTTCCTTGAACCGGCCGGCTACGTTCCTTATTTTTCTGGTTTAAAAACGATTGATGAAGTAGGTTTGGTTGATAAAAAAGTTCAGGAAGAAATCAAAAAAGATAAGCCGAATTTCTGGATTAATACCATAAAGAACAGAAAACCGAAATACCTTCTTTCTTACGACGATTTGTTTATCTCCAAAGATGCAGAATATCTGAAAGCTCATTACAAATTAATCAAAGAATTCCGAGTGAAAGACCACTTGAAAAGTGATAATAAAATTTTAGAGAAAATCTACATTTTAAAACCTTCGGGAACGGATTATAACTTGTACGAAAAAATTGATTAATTGACAGGAAGATGGAAGCAGGATGCTTGAAGTTTAGACTCAATACACACTAAAACCCTAAAACTCTAACACACTAAAAAAATGAAATACTGTGCATTTCTCCGCGGCGTCAACGTAAAAGGAACCAACATGAAAATGGCGGAAGTCTGTCAGGTTTTCAAAGATGCGGGAATGAGCGAGGTGGTTTCAATTTTGGCTTCAGGAAATATTGTTTTTTCATCCGATAAAAAAGCCGATGATTTAAAGCAAATCCTTGAAAAAGCAATGTCCAAGTATTTTTCTTACGAAGCATTTTTGTTCATCAAATCTCAGGAAGAAATAGAAAATTTCTGGAACGGAAATCCTTTTAAAAAAAATGATGAACTTCATTCATATACTTTCGTTGGAAATGATGGTATTGAAAAAGTTTTGATGCAGGAATTTGAAAATGCTTCAAAAGCAGAAAATGAAGATGCTAAAATTATTAATGGCATTTTTTATTGGCAAGTCCCGAAAGGCAATACTTTAGATTCTACATTCGGTAAGATTTTAGGCAAGAAAAGTCTAAAAGATCAGTTTACGAGTAGAAATATTAATACTTTTGAGAAGATTTTAAAGAAGTTTTAATTTAAAATTCTCTCGCAGATTGCGCATATTTTTTTGAAATCATTTGTAATTAATTTTTACGCAAACTTCTGCGCAATCTGCCAAATCTGCGAGAATAAAAAAGAATCATCGTAAAAACTCCAAAAGACCAAAACTATTGCAATCATAGTCTGTTAAAGCCCTCAAATAATTTCCGATTCCCGAACTTTATCATTATTTTTACTGAACTTTTTAATTAAAATAAAAATGATTCAGTATTTAGATAATATTCATCACAAAGATTCCAAAAACTTTTTCCTTATTGCTGGCCCTTGTATTATTGAAGGCGAAGATATGGCGTTGAAAATTGCTGAAAAAGTTATGGAATTAACCAATAAATATAATATTCCTTACATTTTCAAAGGCAGCTTCAAAAAAGCCAACAGAAGCAGGGTAGATTCGTTTACGACGATCGGTGAAGAAAAATCTTTGGAAATCCTTAAAAAAGTAGGAGAAACTTTCAATATCCCTACAACAACCGATATTCATGAGAACGAACATGCTGCGTTGGCGGCTCAATATGTAGATGTTTTGCAGATTCCTGCATTTTTGGTACGTCAGACAGATCTTTTGGTGGCTGCCGCAAAAACAGGCAAATGTGTAACATTGAAAAAAGGACAGTTCCTTTCTCCGGAATCGATGAAGTTTGCAGTGCAAAAGATTACAGATTCTGAAAATCAAAAAGTTGCGATTATAGAAAGAGGAAATTCTTTCGGATATACAGATTTAATTGTTGACTACAGAGGAATTCCTACCATGAGAAACTACGCGCCTGTTATTCTGGATGTTACGCATTCTCTACAGCAGCCCAACCAAAGCTCGGGAGTTACCGGCGGAAGACCGGATCTGATCGAAACGGTTGCCAAAGCAGGAATTGCTGTCGGTGCAGACGGAATTTTCATCGAAACCCATCCGACTCCGGAAACAGCTTTATCCGATGGTGCTAATATGTTGAGACTGGATCTGTTGGAAGATCTTTTACAGAAATTAACCAGAGTGAGAGAAGCAATCTTATAATTTGATCTTTTTTAATTTTTATTTTCATTCGGAGCAATTTGATTACATCGAAAAGCAGTTTTAATTTTCTATGTAGCTTTTTCCCGCTTTCCATTACAATCTTTTTTGCAAAAAAGGATTTTCATTGCAACCGGGGCTAGGGTGATAGTCGGTATTTCAGGAGCAGGATTCATAAAATCTTCAAAAAATACGAATAGCAACAAATGTTAAATAAAGTTTAAATAAGTTAAAATAAAATGTATATATTCACGTTTGAAATTTTAAAACATTTCTTTTGAAAAAACTAGTTTTACCATTGAGCCTTATGGTTCCTGCATTAGTATTCTCTCAGGTAAAAAAGAAGAAGGATACGGTGAAAACCTCTACGATTGAAGAAGTCGTTTTCCAGAAAAAAGTAACAGGGAAAACCAATGATATTACCGCTGTAAAAATTTCTGCAAAAGATGCTCAGAATGTAGCGAGCATTTCCGGAGGTATTGAAGGAATTCTTAAAACCCTGCCTTCCGTAAACTCAAATACAGAGCTTTCTTCACAATATATGGTTCGTGGTGGAAACTATGACGAAAACCTTATCTACATCAACGATATTGAAATCTACAGGCCTTTCCTGATCAGGAATTCTCAACAGGAAGGCCTAAGTATCATTAATCCGGATATGGTTTCAACCGTGAATTTCTCTGCAGGAGGATTTGAGCCAAGATACGGCGACAAAATGTCATCTGCTTTAAATATCTATTACCGCGAACCTCAGAAATTTGAAGTTTCAGGAGAAGCAAGTTTAATCGGAGGAAGATTAACCACTGGTTTTGGAGCAGGAAAAGACAGCGATGGAAACAAAAAATTCACCGCTTTATTTTCCGGAAGATACAGAAATACCAACCTTGTTCTTAATACTCTAAAGGAAGATACAGATTTTAATCCGAAATACATGGATTTCCAGACGTATCTTAATTATCATTTTAGTTCCAAATTCTCGATGTCATTCATCGGATATTACTCAAAGAATGATTATGAGATGATTCCAAGAACGAGAGAAATTGATTTCGGAACTCTTAATCAGCCGCTTAAACTCAATGTATATTATGGCGGCCGTGAAGATGATAAGTATAAGAATATGATGGGAACCTATTCCATCAACTATAAGCCGTCGGACAAGTGGAGATTCACTTTGGATGCTTTTGCTTATCAGAACCGTGAAAGAGAATATTATTCCATTGCTTCTGCGTATATTTTACAGACTTTTGATCCGATTACCGGAGAACCTGTTACTTCATACGATACTGGTGGGCAAATCGAACACGCCCGTAACGATCTGTTTGTCAGAACCTATGGAACTCAGTTCAGAACACGTTTTTCACCTAATGTAAATACGGATATCGAAGTAGGTTTTAAATACGAAAAAGAAAATCTGAAAGACCTTACAAATGAATGGAAATTGGTAGATTCTGCAGGCTACAGCACACCTATTCCTACACTTTTGGATCCCAGAAATCCACCTGATCTGGACTTGTATTATAATATTGCAGGTAAAAACCATATTCAGCCGACAAGATTTTCGGCGTATGCACAATATTCCCAAAAGTTTTTGTGGGGAAGCAATAAAGTATTTGTCAATGCCGGAGCAAGAGTGGCACACTGGAGCTTTAACAATGAAACTATTTTTTCTCCAAGAGCCCAGTTTGCGATAAAACCGGATTGGGATACTGATATGTTGTTCAGGCTTTCGGGAGGTATTTATTATCAGGCGCCTTTCTATAAAGAAATCAAAGATTTAGATGGTAATTTTAATTCGAATATCAAGTCTCAGCGATCAATTCAGGCTATTTTAGCGAATGATTATGAATTCCAGATGTATGACAGACCTTTCAAATTAACTACGGAATTGTATTACAAAAAAATGGATGATCTGATTCCTTATTTTATGGATAACGTAAGGATTCGCTATTCCGGTAAAAATAATGCTTCAGGGTATGCTTACGGAATTGATACACGATTATTCGGAGAATTCGTGCCGGGTATTGATTCCTGGTTGTCTGCGAGTTATGCAAGAGCTTATGAAAACATCGATGGAAGAGGAGATATTCCAAGACCGACAGATCAAAGGTTAAGATTTGCGATGTTCTATCAGGATTATATGCCGAGATTCCCTAAAATGCGTGTAAACCTTACTCTGGTATATGCTATGGGATTACCAACAGGATCACCTATTGTATTGGACGAAAACAGAAATATTGATTATTTAGCAGGCTATTCCTATCAAAAAACTTTACCTTCTTATAAAAGAGTGGACTTAGGGCTTTCTTATGCCTTTATAGATCCTAAAGAAAAAAGCAAAGCGTACGGTTTCTGGGAAAATTTTGATGAATTAACATTAGGTGTTCAGGTTTTCAATGCTTTTAATATCAGAAATACGGTTGCTAATCAGTGGATTACAGATGCGAATACCAATTTGATGTATCCGGTTCCTGTACGTTTAACAGGGCGTTTCTTTAATGTAAAGCTTGAATTTAAAATTAAATAAAAGTAGGTTGCAGGTAGCAGATGAAAGATTATAGTTGAAAATACTCTCAATTATCTGCGAGATAAAAGATTACAAGGCCTTCTGAAAATTTCAGAAGGCTTTTCTTTTCCCAAATTTTATAACAACAACACAAAATTCTATAACATCCATATCAAAGATATTTTTAACTTTGCCTCAATGAAAAAGATTCTTGCCATACTGTTCTCTGTTTTCTACTTCGGCTTTTCTTCCGGAGCAGTATTCAGCGTTCATTATTGTATGGATGAATTCGCTTCTGTCAGTCAGAAGATGGATGATATTTGCAGCAAATGCGGTGTGAAAACCAAAAAAGACTGTTGCAAAACAGAAATTAAACTGATAAAAGTTGATGATTCTCAAAAATCAGATTTTCTTAAAATTGATTTCTTACAACAAATTTCCGAGCTTCCAAAACACGAATTTTTCTTTACAGATCAATCTTTTTCAGCTGCAAAATTTATTCAGATTCAGATCAATGCGCCGCCGGACAGTCAGTCGGTTCCGATCTTTATTTATCATTGTACTTTTAGAATTTAAAATTTGTCAGTCGTTTTGATTTTAAAATTATTACAAACGACACGCCTCGTCGCTTTATGCGATACAATTAAAAATTTGACTAACCTAAAAACCAGCCATAAGAAGAAATGTAATATTCTTTGCTGAGTAAAACGCCTTTGCGAACGAAAAATATTTTCAATCATTTCAAGAAAATCTTTGAGTTCTTTGCGTTAAAATTAGGACTGTCGATAATCAATAAAATTAATTCTAAAATTTAAAACAATGAAAAAATATATCATCACAGCAGTATTCTCTTTATTTTCAATTATTTCAATTTCAGCGCAGTCTAAAAAAGATGCTCAGGTTACCAAACTGTATCAAAACTATATTGCAATAAAATCAGCGTTGACCTCGGATGATGCAGATAAGACTTCAAAAGCGGCTGCGGAATTCATCAAAACGGCATCTGCAATTGATTATAAGCAGGTTTCAGAAGGAAATTTAAATATTCTCAGAAAAGATGCGACAGCTATTTCCGAAGCGAGAACGATTAATGCACAAAGAGAAACTTTTTTCAACCTTTCTGATAATATGATTGCTCTAACGAAACAATTTAAGCTATCCGAAAACCCGATTTACGTTCAGTATTGCCCGATGGCAGACGGAAGCTGGCTGAGCGACGAATCTAAAATCGTGAATCCTTACTACGGAAAATCTATGCTTTCTTGTGGAAACGTGAAATCTACAATCAAATAATAATTATATCTTATTTTAAAATATTAAGTTGTATAGCTTGGATTAGAAACATTATGGAAAGATTTAGATTTCTATAATGACAAGCGTTATAGAAGTTTCCAAATGTTTTAATGAATGACAAAAACCCTAGCCCCGATTGCAACGGCATCCTTTTGTGTAGCAAAGCGGAACAAAAGATATAGTGGAAAGCGGGAAACAGCTTCAAAAGAGTTTAGACAAATTCAATATGTAAAGCATTAAAATTCTGGTTATACAACTTTAAAAAACTTCGAAATATTATGAAAAAGCTAATAATATTTCTGATGCTTCTATTCTCTGTTTTAAGTTTTTCACAAACTACAAAAACCTATTTTACGTGTCCGATGGATCCTGAAGTGGTTTCCTCAAAACCGGGCGATTGCCCGAAATGTGGGATGACCTTGAGGAAAAAAACGGTTATCATAAAATCAAATGTTGTAGCGAAACCGGATGTGAAATCTATACAGAAAGCGGAGATAAGATCGAAAGAAATAAAAAATAAGGTTAATAAGGCTAAGGTTAAGATTGAGATTGAGAAAAAGAATGATGTCAAAAAGGTGAAAAAAGATGAAAAAGCGATTATTGCTACGTCTGCTTCAAATTCTAAAAATAAAGATGTAACGGTATCAAAATCTCATCCTAAACCTCAAAGTCAGTTTCAACCACGAAAATATACTTGTCCCATGCATCCGGAAGTGACTTCCGATCAACCCGGAAAATGCCCGAAATGTGGAATGGATTTGGTGGAAGTTGAGAATAATTCTAAAATCCAGAATCAATCTGAACCAGAATCAAAAAGTTCTGTTTTAAAGAGAAATTCAGAAAATGGAAAAGTAAGTTTCGGCGGAAAAGCGGTTCGTTATGATTTATATGTAAAAGATACGATCGTCAATTTTACAGGTAAAAACCGTCGTGCAATTGCTGTTAACGGAAAATTACAGGCTCCGACTTTATATTTTACAGAAGGAGATACCGCAGAAATTTATCTTCACAATATGCTGAAAGAAAATACAGGTTTTCATTGGCATGGTGTGATTTTACCAAACGAACATGATGGAGTTCCGTATTTAACGACAAAACCTGTAAAACCCGGAGAAACACATTTATATAAATTCAAAATTTCTCAAAACGGAACATATTGGTATCACTCTCATGAAAGTTTGCAGGAACAGATCGGAATGAACGGAATTTTGGTTTTTAATAAAAGAGATGGCGAGCCAAAAGTGAATTACACCAAAGAAATTCCCGTTTTGTTAGGTGACTGGAGCGATGAAAATCCAATGCAGATTGCAAGAAGGCTTCACATGGCCAATACAGATTGGTATGCCATCAAAAAAAATGCAGTACAAAGTTATTGGGAAGCGATAAAGTCCGGAAATTTCGGTACAAAAGCTCTTAATGAATGGAAAAGAATGGAAGCCATGGACGTGAGCGACGTTTATTACGATAAATTTCTCATCAACGGTCAGCCAAGTTCCGAATATTCTCAATTAAAAGCGGGAGATAAAGTTCGGCTACGAGTCGCAAATGGAGGCTCATCAACTTATTTCTGGCTGAATTTCGGAGGCGGAAAAATAAGAGTTGTCGGTAATGACGGGAATGATGTTGTCCCTGTGGAAGTTGACCGTCTTATTGTCGGGGTTTCTGAAACCTACGATATTGAAGTCACAATTCCTGAAAATAAAAGTTTTGAATTCCGAGCTACTTCGGAAGACAGGATTGGTCACGCTTCGCTTTGGTTAGGCTCAGGTGAAAAAGTTGAAGCTCCAAATTTACCCAGATTAAAGCTTTTTGAAGGCATGAAAATGATGAACGGAATGATGGAAATGAGCGGAAATATGAAGCCGATGAACATGACGATGAGTAATCAGATGATGGATATGAATGAAGTCATGTACCCTGAACTTCCTGAAAGCCAAAGAAAAATGACAATGAAACACATGAACGAAATGATGGGAATTAAGACGAAAGAAAAAGAAAAAGAAGAAGACCATTCCAATCATTCCGAAATGAATATGGGTGAGGAAAAATCGATTAAAAGATTGTCTTACAATATTTTAAAATCTCCTGAAAAAACGATTCTTCCAACGGAAAATGTTCGTGAATTAAACTTCAGATTAGAAGGTAACATGAACCATTATCTGTGGACGCTGGATAATAAAACGGTTACAGAAACGGATAAAATTTTGGTTAAAAAAGGGGAGATTCTGCGGATTACGATGTATAATAATTCGATGATGCGCCATCCGATGCACCTTCATGGTCATGATTTTAGATTGATTAATTCTAAAGGAGAATATTCACCGCTGAAAAATGTGGTTGATATTATGCCGATGGAAACGAATACTATTGAATTTGCTGCTAATCAGGATGGCGACTGGTTTTTCCACTGCCATATTCTGTATCACATGATGGCAGGAATGGGAAGAATTTTCAGCTATGAAAACTCAAGACCGAATCCTCAGCTGCCGAACAGAAAGTTAGCCTGGAAAAACTTTTTGAAAGACAACAGAATGATCAGCTCGATGGCAATGCTTGATATCAATAGTAATAAGCTGCATGCTGAGACGATGACGATGTTCGGGCCGAGATGGGCAAACCTGAATGAGTTTCATTCGAATTGGGATGTCAATCATTTTGATGGAAATTTTAAAGTTGGAAGATTCTTAGGAAAATTCCAGTGGGCATTGCCTTATGCAGGTTTCAGAATTCAGAAAAACCATGAAATGATGGAACGACAAATGGCGGAAGATATGGGAATGGATTTTCATGGAAAGAAAACCTGGTTCGGACAGCAAAAAGCCTCAAAAACTAAAGCTGCTTTCATTGTCGGGGCACAGTATGTTCTGCCCATGTTGATTACTGCCGATGCAAGTATTGATCAAAACGGAAAAGTTTTATTGGAATTCAGCAGAGAAGATATTCCTCTTTCCCGTAGACTGAGAGGCAATTTTACGGTGAATTCTGATGGAGAATTCAATACGGGATTGCGTTATATTTTACATAAATATTTGTCAGTTTCCGGAAATTATGATAATGAAATGGGCTGGGGGGCAGGAATTACTTTGACTTATTAAAACTTAGGAACTCAATTTGAGTTCCTTTTTTATTTTTATCTTGATGATTTTGCAAATTACGCAGATTTGAAGTAAATATCTATGAAGATCTGTGAAATCCGTGGGAAGTATTTATATTTCCAAACGAATAACTTTTTCAACCATTTTCTGATTTACTTTTTCAGGAATTAATCTGAACATGAAATTTCGCAAAGAATTTCCTTTTCCCCATTGAGAAATCTGACCGATCTTCCAACTCGTCTTCACAACATGATCAACCTTCTTTCTTCTTATCTGTTGAAATTTTTCAAAAATATGATTAAAGTTTCTGTCGTTTTCCAGCAACTTACCAATAATATAAGCGTCTTCAATCGCCTGACAGGCACCTTGTCCCAGATTAGGAGTTGTGGCGTGCGCTGCGTCACCGATTAAACAAAGATTTTTAGTATGCCATTTTGGGATAGGAGACAAATCAATGATGTCATTTAGAAAAATATTTTCTTGTAGAGTTGAATCAATAATTTCAAGAATTAATGGATGAAAACCATAAAAATTTTCAGCTAAACTATGATAACGTTTGTATTTTCCTTTATTAATGACTGCATACCAATATATTTTTCTAGCAGTCATTCTTACGAAACCAAAACGTTTTCCTTTTCCCCAGGTTTCAATAGCTTCATGATGAAAATTTTCCGGTAAATCAAACTCAGTTAATCCCCGCCAGCAAAGTTGCTGCGTATTGCGTATCATACCGGCTCCGAAAATCTGATTTCTTATTTTTGAATGAATTCCGTCTGCTCCGAAAACAATTTCACTTTTAACTTCGTCTCCGTTTTCAAAGTTCAGAGTGTAGTTTTCTTCTTCTTTTTTAATGGTAGTCAGAGAATGGTTGAGCTTAATATTTTCAAAGCCTATATTTTCTGCCAGAATCCTTTGCAGTTCCGCTCTGTGAATGGCTACATTGCAGGAATTGTATTTCTTTTCAAGTGCGAGAACATTGGTTTTGGAAATAAGTTTCAGCTTTTCATCTGTTATTGAAATTCCGTGAATTTTATTTCCCGCCAGTTCGATTTTCTCTTTTAAATCTAATTGATCAAAAATCTGCATCGCATTGATTGCCATCATAATTCCGGATCCTACAGGTTTTATTTCGGGCGCTGATTCGTAAATGGTAAAATCCAAATGATGTTGCTTCAGAATATTTCCTAAAGTTAAACCTCCAATTCCGCCTCCGATGATTGAGATTTTATTCATTTATTAATTTTTAAATGCCAAGAATATCCGAATGTTTTTTAACAAACAACTGAAAAATATTCGTGCATTCGTGGCAGAAATTTATTTCAGATTTTTCAATTCGATTAGTAATTGATTTTGCTTTCTGATAAAATTCTCTAAACTATCTGTTTTTAAAGGATGGGCTTTTTGGTATTTTTCGATTTCAGGAAGAGTTTTTCTGACTTTGAAAAATGTATATTGATCGTTCAGCTTCATCCTATTTTTATCAACCTGAACAATTAAATCTTTGATACGTTTTATTTTTAGATTATATTTTTCAGAACTTACTTTAATTTCATTCTCAATTTCTTTTTTCAAAATGGAATCAGTAATTGTTCTTGTCAATTGTTGAGCATCGTTATAATAATTTTCATTTTTATAGATGATATGATCGTATTGAGAAGTTACTTTTTCAGATTCTTCGGTAGTTTGAATAAATTTACGATCCAAGTTCTGGAGATTTTTATTATTTTTCATTATTTCAGCGTAGATCTGTTCAACCATATTGCTTTCACGAGCATATAATTTTCTGTTTTTAATTGAACTTATGGAAGATTCTGAATTATCAACTGCATTTTCCACAATAGGTCTGTTTTCCGATTTGTTTTCTCCACAAGAAATAATCAGTAGAAATAGAGTGGAAGTGAGAAATATTTTTTTCATGGCTATCATTTTTTGCTTTTTGGTATCATAAGATCAGCCGGACTTATGGTATATGATAAATCTGGGTACGCAAAATCCAACGATCTGTTTTCCTGACCTCTCAGTTTAAAAAAATCCGATTCCTGCTCTTTATCAGCTAATGTAAACAATTCTCCTGTTGAAAAATAGGGTATGTCATTTTTAAACTGGATACATGTTTTTGAAGTTCTGAATGTTATTCCCAACCATTTATTATCCGTTAACGGCTTCGGATTTTGTTTGGAATCAAGAATAATTTTATGCTGAAATTTTCTATTGGTTTCTACCGAAAATAAAACGACAGAATTGTGATTTAACACAATTTCAAATTCCTCTTCATTTGTTTTATCTTTCACAACCAATTTTCTCAAATGAAATTCTTCCAATTCATCGGGATTTTCATAACACGAGAAAAGAGCAATACAGGATTTTTCATCCAAATCCAGTGCTTGGTCGGAATGAAAATTCATTTTTGAATACGAAGAATCGTAAACTTCAATCAAAGCATTATTAAAATTCTGTTCAGGTAAAGTAATATTTTCAGTCGATATTTTTTCGTTTATGCTATTAATCAAAGAATCATGGATAGGAGAAAAAACAGTTGCCGGAATTGTATATCTTGTTGTCGTTCTCACCACTGCAATATTTCCATCATCCATTTTTACGAGATGATTTCCCAATCTGCCTTTTCCGCTGATTTCAAATTCTGTGGAATTGAACAAATCCTTGAACAAATTTTCTTTAAAAGAAAGTTGAAGCTGATAAAATCCTGAATTATTCATCACTTAAAAAATGGGTTTTTCATAATCTCCTGAATTCATACTGAAATGGATTTTTCCGTATTCAACTACTTTTTCAGACATATTTTCTTCATAGTAAGAATTTCGCAGTTCTTCCTGCAATTCTGGAGTCATTTTCTCCAGCTTGATATAATTGTCATTTTCTTTGATATACGTTTGATTATCAATGTGCATGGCTTCAAGATTTGAACAACGTACAACATAACCCATTCTTATCGGAATTTGCTCAACGCCCAAAGCGGATGGCCTGATTTCATGAGTATATAATCTATTGGTAGACAAAGGGATAATAAATGCAGAATTTGGATATAAAGTTATACTGAATGCTTTTTCCAAAGAATTATCTTCAGCGTTTTTCTTTAATTTAAAATGAAGTCTTGTCAATGCACTTGTCTGCTTATAACAGACATCAAACCTATCTATTTGTGAAGGTTTTAACTGCTCAGAATTCGAATTATCATAGAATGTACAAAACGCGATCAGACCTTCTTTTGGCATATCTTTCGTCTTGTCGGAGTGTGCTTTGATTTTAGCTTTTGCTTCCCTTTCAGAATCAGAATTTTTCCTCTTATTTTCTTATATCTGTACCAATGCATGATTCAAATCCGCTAGGTATTCGAAAGTATCTTGTACACATTCATTCAAAAGATTAATGATTTGAATATCCGTTTCACGAAAATTATCCGTTGGACCAGTCAAATTGCTTGAACATCTCAAAAGATTATAATGAAAAGCTTCATTGCCATTTTCAGTTGTTTCTTTCGTCACTTTGCTTAGATAAATTCCTTTTCTTAAAGCTTTACTTTCTTTGTTGGATTCTGTAAGCTCTTGAAAGTCATGTTCGGATTTAATCTTATCAAAATTATTTCCGCCAAAAAACAGTTTTCTATAATAAACTCCTGCATTACTGACTATAATTGGAACCTCACCTAAACCTACAATCTTAGAATTTTCTGAATTAAATTTCTCATGATTAACTGAAAATTCTTTTATAATATTAATGAAATGAGGCGTTTCATTTAATAAGCTAATATCTCCGCAAATGTAAATTTTCTTATTTTTTAAATTATCACTGAAATCATAAAGAATAGATCCACAGAAATTGTCAATTAAATATTGTAATTCCGAATTGATTTCCAGACTCTTGTTTAAAATGATAAGAACATTTTTATCTTTAGAAATTTTGTTTTCGTGTAGGGTATTCATTTTTTTAATTAAGGATTTGAAGATAGTTTAAAAAAAATTATTCTGATTCATTTAAATAGCGTTCCAGATCAAAATTTTTATTTTTAAAATTTAGATATATTTTCAAGCTTCCATCTGAGTTTTTTATTTGGAGTCTGTTTTTTATTTTTATTTTTGAATCATAGGTATATCTGCAATAGATGCTTGGAAAAAAATCCTGATTTTTTGTAAGTTGAATAATGGGTTTATTAAATGTACAGAGAAAAACATTATCCTCCAAAAATATAATATCAGCTTTTCTATAGCTTATTTTTGATCCAAATTTAGAATATCCTTCAATTTCAGTTTCTATATTAGGAAGTAAGATATATTTTCTATCCTTTATATATTCAAAGAAAAGCCTTCGTTTATATTTCAAGAAAAAATAAATTACAGTATTAATCGCAATCCACAAGAGGACAAATCCTCCAATGAAAAAATATAAATTATTCATTGGATAAAAATAAAAAAGCGGAGCCTGAAAATCAAGCTCCGCCTATACATTGTTTCGTTAAAATTATTTACCCAAGTAAGATTTTAAAATCTTACTTCTGGTATTGTGTTTCAATCTCTTGATCGCTTTTTCTTTGATCTGACGAACTCTCTCTCTTGTAAGATCGAAAGTTTCACCGATTTCTTCTAAAGTCATCGGGTGTTTTCCGTTCAGTCCGAAGTATAATCTTACCAAATCGGCCTCTCTCGGCGTTAAAGTATTTAAAGCTCTTTCGATCTCGATTTGTAGAGATTCAAGCATTAGATCTTTATCCGGACTTGGAGATTCTCCTGAACGCAATACATCATAAAGATTAGAATCTTCACCTTCTACCAAAGGCGCATCCATAGACAAATGTCTTCCGGAGTTTTTCATCGATTCTTTAATATCTTCCTCGCTCATGTCAAGAACTTCAGCCAATTCTTCCGGAGAAGGTGGTCTTTCGTTTTCCTGCTCAAGGTGAGCGTAAGCTTTATTGATTTTATTGATGGAACCGATCTTGTTCAACGGCAATCTTACAATTCTCGACTGTTCTGCCAAAGCCTGTAAAATTGACTGACGAATCCACCAAACCGCGTAAGAGATGAATTTGAAACCTCTTGTTTCATCATACCTTTTTGCCGCTTTCATAAGTCCTAAGTTACCTTCATTGATCAAATCGGGTAAAGAAAGACCTTGATTTTGGTATTGTTTAGATACTGATACTACGAAACGAAGGTTGGCTTTAATTAATTTTTCCAGTGCTGCTCTGTCGCCCGCACGGATTCTCTGTGCCAAATCTACCTCTTCGTCCGCAGTAATTAGTTCTACCTTACCAATTTCCTGCAAATACTTGTCTAATGAAGCAGTTTCCCTGTTGGTAACCTGCTTAGTGATTTTTAATTGTCTCATCTATTTTATCCTCAAAAAAGAGTTTGTATATATTATACGTTTGAAAGAGTAAAAAGGTTACACAGGTTTCAATAATTTTTACTTAATTAAATTAAAATTGAAAAATTAGTTGTAAATTATAGCTCTTACGGCATACAACCGTGATTTCTCCATTTTATTATTTTAAAAATATCCATCTAATTGCCATACTGAAAGGATCTAAGCTCAAATCTTTCCATTCTTTTTTCTAATACTATGCTTAAATGCTTTGACTTCGTTGAACCTTAAGGTTTCGGAATAACAGACGTTGTGGTAAATCATTAAGTGAAAAAATTAGTCTAATTTGTGCTTAAGAAAGCAAAAAAGCGAAACCAAAGTTCCGCTCATATAATTAAAATGAATGATTAAAAATTAATTTAAAACAGTCAACCATTAACCCAATTAAAACAAATCATTCAACCATTTTGCCAGCCTTAAACCTCCATAAAGAAGCTGTCTCTCCATTGTATCATTGAATTTATATTGATAATCGTAAGACAATTTAGAATCGTTTGGAGTCTGTGCATAGATTTTATTGGCAATTTGATGAGAGTCGTACAACCAATCTTCCAAAGTTCCTGTCTGGATTTTCTTTACTTCATCATTCGATTTAATATCAAGAAGAGTTGCATACTCCGTATAGCTGTATTTCTGAGAATCTACTAATTTCCCATCCCAAACTGAGTGCAGATTGGTTTTATCTCCAAAATAAGTAACGTTAATTTTGTTTCCGCCTAAATCTTCCGCTCTCCCAACATGTAAAGGCTGTGCCAAATCTCCCATGATATGAATAAGGAAAATTAAAGCGATCTTTCTGTCTTTTTCAGAAGTTTTTTCATCTTTAATCTGGCTGGATAACGTTTTCACCTGAGTATACAAACTCGGACCCGCCTGCGCTTTTAATTTTTCTTCAAAAACTTTAAAGTCTGTTTGTGGGTCAATATTTACATAATGCCATGCCGAAGCCTGTTTCCAGACACCTGTTGTATCGGATTTAATAAAGTCCGGCCAGTTTGCCCAATATGCAAGGCGCTCTCTCCCCATAATTTTCTTGATCTCTCTTCTTGCCTTCCCGGAAAGATGATTTTCTGCAATTTCTGCGATAATTCTGTGCCCCGTTAATCCCCATGCATAAGAATAAAGCGAAGATGCCATGAATACTAAAACCAGAATTTTAGAATAAATACTTTTCATTGTAAATAACATTTTCAGGGTGCAAAGATACGGTTAATTTAAGGTTCAACTAAAAGTTATGAGAGGCATTTATAAATTTAACTTATTATTAAAATTAGTTTTAAACCAAACATTTTATGAATTTTAGCTTAAATTTTCAAGTCAACTTTCCGTATTTTTACGGATATTAATGAATATTATTCTTTTTAATGTCAATAAATTACTATTTTTAGACTAAAATTAATTCAAAAAATATTTTTTCAATAATTTGAGATATATTATTTTTACAAGCTAAAATCACATGAAACACTATGTATGAGAATAATATTGTAGACATGAATTACAATAAACTGCAGACAGATTTCAAGGCGGAAGCTGTTGCCGTAAACCTTTTAAAATATCAAAGAACGGTAAGCAATATTTTTATTAACCGAATCGGTATTAATGACCGTGCTTACCTGAAAGATATTAAAAGTATTTCGAGCAATTATCTGGGGTTTGATGAAGAAGTTTTCACCATAGAAACCTATAGAGAAGGTATTTATGATTATCTTCCTGAAGGATTGTTTCATCCGCCATCGTTGGGCGCTACCAGAAAAAATGTCGACAGTGTAGTAAGGGAGATCCGCAAACAGAAAAAAGTAGAGGAGGATGCGAGGAAGTTTTTTCAGCCTTTTGAACTGGAAATCTTTTTTACAGAGATCAGTGCCCTGCTTAAAGAATCGGATTTTGAAATTTCGAGCGAAACAGATTCGCTTCTTCATACGATGACTGAGCTTTGGCCTCTGCTCAATATGCTTGATAAAAAAAGTGCCTACATTTTCATTTATATTTTACCCTTTTTTCATCAGATACGTGGAGACAAAAAATGGTTCGAAAAATGTATGAGTGCATTTCTGCAGGTTCCGGTAGAGGTTACTTTTTCTCCGAATGTGATTGACGGCATTGAAGAAGAGGATGATTCGATGTTATTGGGAAATTCAAGATTGGGGGTAACCTACATTCCAAGTGGAAGGCACATGGACGGGCAGAGGAACTGGGTCGTGAATATAGGACCGATTCCTTATACTGATATGAAAAAATATATTCATGGTAGTCCGTTCCGTAAAGTGCTGAAAGCATTGTATGATTATTTTTTACCGGTAAGCGTCGATGTGGAAGAGAATTTTATCACTGAAAAGCAGGAATATTCTTTTGCGCTGGAAGATGATGAAAGAAATGCAAACCGCCTTGGCTATTCTACATTCCTGTAAAATATTTTAAGTATATTTACATTCACCAATAAAAATATTAATTCTAAAAAGACAAATGGAAATTTCTTCAGTTAAAGGGATCTTTTTAAGGTATATTTTAATGCCTTTATTTGCAGTAATTATGATGGTAATTCTTGGAGCCATCAGACGAAATACGCCTGCTATTAAGATCAAAACCATTATTATATACGTTCTTTTATGCAGTTTGTGTCTTGCAATTCCGGGAATTTTCGGGTTTGCAGGAAACCTTTTTAACCCTTATTGGTATCTTATCGCACAGATTATTTATCTTATTTTGGGAATCATTCATGTTAATTTATCAGACAGATATTTTAAGAAACATTTTAATTCGCTTACCAAAAGTATTTTATTTGAATCTATACTTTCAATAGCGTGTATTGGAGCGGGAGGCTATCTTTTTTATCTGATCTTTAACTGGATAAGTAAAGGAACAGGGTATCCAATCATGGCGGCAACAAGCATCATTATCTTTTTGGTTCCGCTGGTATTCCATTATTGCTATGTACAGTTAATCAGCATTCCTGTTGATATTTATAAGACATGGAAATATTCTCCGGATCAGAAACTTCCTGATTTCGACGGGGTTGATTTCGACAGATTAATGGTTTTAAATGTTGAATTAAGTAAAAACCTGGAAGACTCAAACAGATTCAGAATTAAAGCGAAGACTTTACCCACGGGAGTGAGCTTTGGTGATTGGTTCTACAGAGTTGTAGACGATTACAACCATAAAAATCCCAATTCCATCATTCATCTTTCGGATGAAGTAAGAGAGCCTTATTACTGGATTTTTTATACTAAAAAATCATTTTTCAGCTTCAGAAAATATATAGATTTTGATCAGGATATTACCGAGAACAGTATTTCTGAAAACGATGTTGTTATCTGTAAAAGGGTAATCCAACACGAAGAAGAAGGAGTAAGAAAACCACAATCACACACAGTTTAAAACATATTGACTATGATACAGCCTATTAAGCATTTTGCCATCAATTGGGTTGACGGGATGAAAGTTTCCCAGAGACATCTTAATGATCAGGATAATTTTTTAATTGATACCATCAGAGATTCCAATTCACTGATGATCAATACATATAACTACGGACTTCTACCTATTTCAAATGAGTTCACCGACAGAACTATTTTTGATGTTCACAACACAGCAACCAATGATGTTCAGTTGGTTATCAAAAGATGCAGCGCCATTACCATGGCAGGCTACAGAATAGAACTGAACGACAGGAGAGTGAGTGTAAAATCGTTGGCAAAATCCATGCACGAAGAGCAGGCTGACGGAGAATACTATATCCTGATTTCTGTAAATCCTTTCGATAAAGTGCCTTTCGGAGATATTGATCCGGAAGAAATCCCGCCACGTCATCCCAATACACAATCCAATCATCATATCGAATTATTGCCTGTATCTTCGCTTAACAGCAGCTACTCAGGAGGAAATTACCTGATTATCGGAAAAGTAGATCTAAAAGGAAATATTGCGCAGGTAGATTCTAATTTTATTCCGCCTTGTACATCAATTCAAAGCCATCCGGCGCTGCTGGATTATTACAATACTTTTGCAAAATCAATAGGGAACTTGCAGCAGTATGCTTTTAAAATC
Source organism: Chryseobacterium arachidis (assembly GCF_900129245.1). GTDB lineage: Bacteria > Bacteroidota > Bacteroidia > Flavobacteriales > Weeksellaceae > Chryseobacterium > Chryseobacterium arachidis. Next base: position 3,861 of record NZ_FQUT01000004.1, on the reverse strand, counting down.
ATTCAGAAAGCTTCACACAAAAATCAGAATACTGCATTGGCTCAGAATGTTAAATTTCTGTGTAATACAATGGTGAATACCTTTGGAGATATGTATTTCCAATTCAGAAATATTACACCATATCAGCCACCTGTGTTTTTAATCGAGTCTTTTGCAAAACTGGCACTCCGCATGTATAATGCCACTCAGGTACTGGTTCCTGCAGAGCTGGAAGAAATGTTGAACTACAGTTTAGAATGGAGTGAAATTGCGCCCCACACTTTATTAAATCAATTATCTATCGTGGCAGAAACGAATTATGATCATCACAATTGTGGAGAACCGTTCTTATACATCCAACAAATGCTGAGAAGCTTGGAAACTATTTTCGCCAAACTTAGCGAACTGGATTATATCGGCCAGAGAAAAGAAAATATCATCGTCAACGAACAGGAAGTTTCCAACAACAACAATCCGAAAAGAGGTTGGAGTGTTTTAGACTAAAAAAATCAATTTCAAAATATAAATCCCGTTATCAAAATTTCGGGATTTTTTGTGTAAAATTGTTGGTCCTTAAATAATTTCGAAGATGGGGCAGATGATGATATTATAGTTTTCATATTCAATATTTAAAAAATTGTCGTAACCTGCTATATCTGAGAAAGATCAATAATCATAGTTTACAGATTATGAATTAAATAAAAATAAAAAATGAACATAGATAAAATAAGACAAGATATCAGAGGACTATCAGACGGAAAAATATTTTTAAACAATGCAGGATCTTCATTAATGCCAATCCCTGTTGTTGATTCTATGATTGATTATTTACAGCAGGAGGAACAGTTTGGAGGATATGAAATAGCGAACAGAAATGCAGAATTACTGGAACAGTTTTACGAAGAAACTGCTAAATTAATCAACTGTAAATCTTCCAATATTGCTTTTGCAACAAGTGCTACAGAAGCTTATGCAATGGCCTTGTCGAGTATTACTTTCAAAGAAGGAGATGTGATCATTACCACGGTAGACGATTATATTTCTAACCAAATTACATTTATTTCACTTAAGAAAAAATTAAATGTAAAAATTATCAGAATGAAAAACCTTCCGGATAACGAATTAGATCTGGAGGATCTTGAAAATCTAATAAAACAATATCATCCCAAATTAATTGCTGTTACACACATTCCCACAAATTCAGGATTGATCCAAAATGTGGAGGCAGTCGGGAAAATCTGCAAAAAATATGATATTTTATATCTGGTTGATGCCTGCCAATCCGTCGGCCAGATGGTAGTAGATGTAGAAAAAATTAGTTGTGATTTCCTGACGGCAACCGGAAGAAAATTCATGCGGGGACCGAGAGGAACAGGATTTTTATATGTATCAGATAAAGTTTTAGAACAAAATTATGCCCCTTTATTATTGGATATGAGAGGAGCTCATTGGTCAGCATTTGATGATTATGAATTATTTAAAACAGCCAAAAGATTTGAGCACTGGGAACTTTCTTACGCATCTTTACTAGGTTTTACTGAAGCTTTAAAGTATGCTAATAATATCGGTATGCATGCGATTGAACATTATAATAAAGGTTTATCCGAAAGATTAAGAGAAAATCTTAAAAACAGTGGTTTCCAGATTTGGGACCAAGGAAATAACCTAAGCAGTATCATTACCTTTTGTAGTCCGGATGGAGATCTTGAAAACATTCAAAAAGTGCTGAAAGAAAGTAATGTATTTTTCTCAGTAACTTATAAAAATTCCGCTTTAATTGATTTTACCAATAAAAACATCAATGGAATTGTACGATTATCGCCACATTACTTTAATACCCTAGAAGAAGTTGAGAAAGTTTCTAATATTTTGAGAATCATTTTATAACAACAATATAAATAGCCTTAGCTTTAAATGAAGGCTATTTTTTTACCAATATTTTATCTGTTGCTTTCCGGCTGAGAATCTCCTGTTTCCCATCAACTTCCACAGTGATGGATTTGTCGAAATTTTCAATTTTGACGACTTTGATTTTCTTATCTAAAAGCAAATTTCTTTCTGTTAAATAATTAAGAAAAGCATCATCAGAAAGGGTCACGGAAGTGAAAACGACAGTTTCTCCAATCTTGCAATTGCTTAATTTCTGTAAATCCTGGGCAATAATATTTCCGTCTTTATCGGGAATAGGCTCTCCATGAGGATCGAATTTCGGATAATCCAGAATTTCATCCATTTTATCAAAGAAAATAGTAGAGTGGACGTGCTCGAGTTGCTCGGCAATCTCATGAACATTTTCCCAGCCAAAGTTCATTTTTTTGACTAAAAACATTTCAGTAAGACGGTGCTTCCTTACGACTAAAGATGCCTCACGACGCCCCTTTTCTGTAACTTTCAAAGGCTTGTAAGTCTCATAGATCACCCAATTTTTTTCTGCAAATTTCTTCATCATGTTATTAACGCTGGGCATTTTTACATTTAAAAATTTGCTCAGTTCATTAATCGTCACCTTTCCTTCATGGTCAACTAAGTGAAACAAGGCTTTCAGATAATTCTCTTCTGTTAATGTTGTTTTCAAAATGTTAGATGATTTTCATTACAAATCTAACAAAATATTATCAATTAATACTGTGTGTTATTTTAAGTTTTTTTAATTTTACTCTATGAAATTTTCATTTAAAAACGACTATTCGGAAGGTTGTCATCCCAATATTTTACAGGCACTTTTACAGTATAATACAGATCAGCAGGCAGGTTACGGAGAAGATGAATACTCTAAACAGGCAAAAAAACTGATAAAAGAGAAAATTAAAAATCCCAATTCTGAAATTTATTTTGTTTCCGGAGGAACTCAGGCTAATTTAATTGTCATTTCTTCGGTTCTAAGACCTTACCAATGCGCAATTTCTGCAGCTTCAGGACATATTCTAAATAATGAAACAGGCGCTATTGAAGCAACCGGACACAAAATTTTAAGTATTGAAAAAGAAGATGGAAAATTAAATCCCGAGGATATTATTCCGATATTGGAAAGTCATAGAAATATACCACACCAGGTGATGCCTAAGTTGGTTTACATCTCTAATTCTACGGAATTAGGAACGGTTTACACGTTGGATGAGCTTACCAAACTTTCGAAATTCTGTCGCGAGAATCATCTTTATCTTTTTATGGATGGAGCCAGAATGGGGCATGGTCTGACTTCAGAAATAAGTGATTTAACCTTAGAAAAAGTGGCGGAACTGACCGACATTTTCTATCTGGGCGGAACTAAAAACGGTGCATTGATCGGAGAAGCAATTGTAATTAATAATCGTGATCTTCAGCAGGATTTCGCATTCAACATCAAACAAAAAGGAGCTTTACTGGCCAAGGGAAGGCTGTTGGGAATTCAGTTTTTAGAATTGATGAGGGAGGATCTGTATTTTGATTTGGCAAAACATGCCAATCAGCAGGCTATGAAAATCAAAAATGCGATGCAGAGAAAAGGAGTCCAGTTCTTGTCGGATACCTATACAAATCAGATTTTTCCCATTTTAGATAATGGATTAATTCAGAAATTATCAGAAAATTTTGAATTCTATGTCTGGAAAAAAATTGATGAAAATTCTTCAGCAATTCGCCTCATTACTTCATGGAATACACCGGATGAACCTGTAAATCATTTTATTGAAATAATAAATAACGAATTATGAAAAATGCAACCTATCTCCGGTTGCATTTTATTTTTAATTAATTGGTATTGTTAAATTAAAATATCTAATTGGTTATTAAGTTTTAAAAATAATAGCTTTAATGAGTTCTCTAACATATATTGTTTTTTAGAATAACACTTTGTCTTTCTTTTAAATCTTGCCAAATAATGTCTGATTCTGGAATTGTAAC
>NZ_FQUT01000015.1 GCF_900129245.1 Chryseobacterium arachidis | reverse complement strand
GAATCAGGCTTTAAATCTTTCACTACCTTAAAAAGAACGATTACCCGCCACTACAGCGATATTCTTAATTATTTTGAGAAGAGAAGCACTAACGCCTCAGCAGAATCCTTTAATGCAAAAATAAAAAACTTCAGATTACAGCTCAGAGGAGTAAGAGATAAATCGTTTTTCCTGTTCAGATTATCAAAACTTTTTGCTTAGTCCACAAGTTTTGTACTTGATCCAATAATCCCCGTTGCCCGTTTTACACTTGATTAGGTTCATCCATTTTTCTTCACCATTAACCCTATAAAAGCAAATAACACCAACTAAAATAGTTGATGTTATTGTTGTACCCAGGACCGGGATCGAACCGGTACTCCTAAGAACTGGTGTTTGAGACCAGCGCGTCTACCAATTCCGCCACCTGGGCTGGTGTGTTACCTTGTTTCTAATTGGTGTGCAAATATAGGAACTTTTCTTTATACTCCAAATGTTTTTGTAAACTTTTTTCTAAAAATTTATCTCCAAACCGTCGTAGGCAAGGTGTATTCCGGATGGAAGTTGTTTATCTTCAATATCATGTAACCCTAAATGATGACTGATATGGGTTAAAAATATTTTTTTAGGTTTCAGCTCTTCAAAAAGCTTGATGACATCAGGAAGGATAAAATGTGCCGGATGCGGATCAAATTTCCGGATACAGTTTAAAATTAAAACATCAAGATCTTTTAATTTTTCCTTTTCTGTGTCAGAAATAAATCCTGCATCGGTAATGTACGCAAGCTTTTTAAATTTATATCCAAAAGCCGTAATTTTAAAATGAATCACTTCAACCGGAGTGATTTCAGTATCCAAAACAGTGAACGGTTTGTTTTCAATTTCATACAGATCAAAAGCCGGAGCTCCTGGATATTTAATGTCCGCAAATGCATACGGAAAACGGTTTTTCACTTCATCAGCTACCCTTTTATAGCAGTAAAGCGGAATATTTTTCCCACTTTTGAAAATCAGCGGACGCATATCATCAAGACCGATCACATGGTCGTTATGTTCGTGGGTGAGCAAAGCAATATCTACATGATTTTCTTTATTGGTAAGCATTTGCTGCCTGAAATCCGGGCCGCAGTCAATAAGGATTTTCCTGTTTTCATCGGTCGTTACCATCACAGAAGATCGCAGACGACTGTCTTTCGGATTATTTGAAGTACACACTTCACAAGTGCAGCCAATAACGGGTACGCCTTGGGAAGTTCCCGTTCCTAAAAATTTCAACTTCATTTTCTTTTGAGGTTGGTTTAATTTTGGTAAATTTACGAAAAATTTAATGTCCTAATGTATCAGAAACTAACTCCTAAACAAAAAGCATTAACAATTAATCTAGATCCTACTATTTATGGTACTTTCGCAGAAATTGGAGCAGGTCAGGAGACTGTTCGACATTTTTTTAGAGCAGGGGGAGCTTCGGGTACAATTGCTAAGGCAATGTCGGCTTACGATAAAGATTTTAGTGATGCCATCTACGGAAAAGAGGTAAAAAACAGATACGTTACCCAAAACAGACTTCGAAAAATGCTTCGTTATGAAGTAGCACTTATTGAAGAAAGAATTTCCAGAGAAAGTAACCCAAACAGGAAGTATTTTTCTTACGCAAACACTGTTACTACCATTAATTTTGATAAGACAGTGAAAGGCCACGGCTGGGTAGGAATCCGCTTTCAGGTAAAAGAGAATGAAGATTATAATGAAATCGTGATCCACGTAAAATTTAAGGAAAACGATGCGACTTTACAACAGGAAACGTTAGGGAATCTTGGGGTAAATCTTATTTTCGGAGCGTTCCATTATTACGACAATCCAAGAAATTTAGTTGAATCTTTATACGACGATGTTGCCAAAGACAATCTTGAAATTGATATGATCGATTTTAGCGGGCCGGCGTTTGAATATGTAGATAACAGATTGATGTCGTTGCAGTTGGTAAAACATGGAATGACCGATGCTGTTATTTTCAATTCTGAAGGGAATAATATGCTGCCTGCAGATATTTTATACAAGAAAAATATTTTTGCCGTAAGAGGAAGCTTCAGACCCGTAACAAAAGTGAACATCGATATGCTTAAAAATGGTATGGATATGTTCCTGAAAGATGCTATCTGTACACAGGAAGACACGGAACTTCTGATTGAAATTACCATCTCAAACCTTCGTGCAGACGGGGATATTGATGAAAGGGATTTCCTTGACAGAGTGGATGTTTTAGCAAAACTGGGTTACACGGTTATCGTTTCAAATTACTCGGAATATTATCGTCTTATCGATTATTTTGCTTCTTATACAAGTGGAAATATCGGCGTTGCGATGGGGGTAAACAACTTACTAATGGTATTTGATGAGAAATATTATCAGAATCTTTCGGGAGGAATCTTAGAAGCTTTCGGTAAATTCTTCAGAAACGGGATGAGAGTATATCTTTATCCTTACAAAGATCCTGAAACGCATGAATTACTGAATTCCGAGACCCTAAAAGTGGAAGAAAACTTAAAAGAATTGTATAAATATTTCAAACTTAACGATCGTATTGTAGACATTACCAATTACAATCCGGAGTTTTTGGAAATTTATTCAAGAGATATTTTGAAAAAGATTGGATGCAATATCAAAGGTTGGGAAAACCAGCTTCCTGAAGGTGTTGCAGAAATGATAAAGGAACGCGGAATGTTCGGCTACAAAGAAGAACTTTCGCTTAAACAATTCTCTTAAAAACAATATATTACAATGTCAGAATTAAAGAAAAGGCTTTCGTCTATCCTTGAAAGTCCTAAGCATAATACAGAAGAAAAACTTGAAAAAGTTTGTCACCTTTTGGATCAGGAAATTTCTTATTTCAACTGGACGGGTTTCTATTTTAAAAATGGAGATAAAGACGAGTTGAAGTTAGGACCTTACGTGGGAGCACCAACCGATCACATCATTATTCCTTACGGAAAAGGAATTTGCGGTCAGGTTGCGGTTTCTAATGAAACATTTGTCGTTCCTGATGTACACGAAGAAAGCAATTACCTAAGTTGCTCAATTGATACCAAAGCGGAAATTGTGGTCCCAATTTTCAAAGACGGACAAAATATCGGACAGATCGATATCGATTCTCACACCATCAATCCTTTTACAGCTGAAGACAGAGAATTGTTGGAGTGGCTTTGTAATGAGGTTTCAAAAATTTTGTAATTGAATTTTAAATTTTTAAAATATAAACTCCGGTTCAGTTGAACCGGAGTTTTTGTTTCATTTCATTTTAATAAATGTAATCATCTTTCCAAATCTGTGAACTGTGGGAAATATTTTTACTTGAAAATCAAATATTAATGGATTCCACCTCCAAAATCAACCTCTTAAAATAGTCCTCACACTTCGCTATATGGGTTCCATACCAGGAAAACGCTTCCCCGTCAACGATCATAATTTTTTTATCAGGATAAACTTCTCTTAATTCTTCAATATGTTTTTCTTTAAAAGGAAAAGGTTCGGACGAAAGCATAATAATATCTGCTTCCGCTAAATGTTCAGTCTGAATTTCCGGATAACGTTTTTGATCTTTAAATATATTGTCAAAGCCTATTTCTGTCAGAACTTTATGAATAAAAGTATCAGATCCAATCGTCATATAAGGATTTTTCCATATGAGGTAAGCCACTTTTATTGGAGAATCAATTTTTGTCTGATAAAGAATATCGTAGATTTTAAGATTGAAAAGTTGTGCCTTTTCTTCTTTATGAAAGAGTTTTCCTAAATTTTTAAGCAGATAATAATTGTCTTCAATATTTTCTACATTGGAAACAATAACTTTAAAATCATCCATCAAAGCTTCCACCTGTTCTTTGATATTTTCTTCTTTGTTGGCAAGAATCAAATCCGGTTGTAACGCTTTAATTTTATCGATATTAATATTTTTTGTTCCACCGATAACCGCCACATTCTTCACTTTGCCTGCGGGATGAATACAGAATTTTGTCCTTCCGACCACTTCATTTTCTGTGAGGCCCAAATCAAATAAAGCCTCAGTAATCGAGGGAACCAGAGAAACTACTTTCATTGTACTATTTTAGAGGTTGCCTAAAATTACAAAAGTTTGCCCGTTAAGAAAAGCCCTGCGACAGAAAAATAAATGATTAGTCCGGTAACGTCTACCAAAGTTGCTACGAAAGGCGCAGATGAAGTGGCAGGATCGAGTTTTAATTTTTTAAGAATAAACGGAACCATTGAGCCGGATAAAGTCCCCCAAAGCACGATCATTACCAGCGAAACACCAACACTTAATCCTACAAAAGCCCAGTGAATGCCATAATTAAAAAAGCCTGCTTTGTGCCAGATCATGATTCTTAAGAAACCGATAATCCCAAGGATTCCACCAAGAAATAACCCTGTGAAAATTTCTTTTTTCATCACATACCACCAATCTTTCAGTCCGATTTCCTGAAGTGCCATCGCCCTGATGATCAATGTTGCAGCCTGTGAACCGGAATTTCCTCCACTCGAAATAATCAACGGAACGAATAATGCCAACACAACTGCTTTCTGAATTTCATCTTCAAAATATCCCATGGCAGAAGCGGTAAGCATTTCGGAGAAGAACAGGATGATCAGCCACATCCCTCTCTTTTTAACCATTTCCATTAATGAAGTCTGGGTGTAAGGAACATCCAATGCTTCAAGTCCCCCGAATTTCTGAATATCTTCGGTATTTTGTGATTCTATCTGATCTAAAATATCATCAATCGTAACAATTCCTACCAGAACTCCGGCCTCAGTAATAATGGGAAGTGCGGCTCTGTCGTATTTTTCAAAATATTGCACCGCATCTTCTTTTGAAGTAACAGTAGTAATCGCAACAAAATGATTATCTGTAATTTCCGAAATCAAAGTATCTTCTTCTACCAGTAGTAAACTTCCTAACGCAATATCATCAATCAGTCGGTTTCTTTCGTCGACAACGTAAAGGTAATTCATTGTCTCTACCCTACTTCCGACTTTTTTAATCTGTTGAAGACATCTTTTTACCGTCCATTCTTTACGGATCTGGATATAATAAGGAGTCATCAAACGGGCAATGGAATCAGAATTATATCCTAGCAATTTCAAGGCAATTCTTCGTTCCTGCGGATTAAGATGATTGATGGAATATTTAATCAGTTCATCCGGGAAGTCCTCAAACAAGGCAGTTCTGTCATCGGGTGTCATCGCATTCAGAATTTCAGAAACTTCGTCGCTGCCGATACTTCTGATGGTTTCCTCCTGAAAATCAGGATCAAGATGAGAGAAAACATCCGCTTTGTATTCTTTCGGAACTTTCAAAAATGCCAAGAGCCTCTCATCAGCATGAAGTTCGCTAAGAGTTTCGGCAATATCAGCAGGATTGAAGATAAGTTCGTCTTTAGAATTCAAAACGTCAAATTTTTAGAATAGTGCAAAAATAATCCAAATTTTTAGAATTGACCAACGAACAGTGAAATTTAAGGATTTATTAAAACTTTTAACCATAACAAAAGCACCTTCCAATAAGAAGATGCCTTAAAATTTATTGAGATAGTTTGAATGAATTGTTAAGTGCTAATATAGTAATTTGAAATTAATTATTCACACAATAATGAATTTAATTAAATAAAAATCAATGGAATACATAGCTTTTTTTTTAAAACCGAAATAAAATACAGAGAGATTATAGGAATCAGAATGATGAATCGGTTGATGCTTTGAGCTTTCTTAACTGCTTGATGATCTCTTTAATCGCGCCATTCGTCCCAATCTTTACAGAATTTACAGTAGAGCCAAGAAGTCTCATATTCTTTCTATAAGTATCATAATCGGTTTCAGTAATAAGATTTCCTTTTGCGTTGAAAAGTTTCATACTAACAACGACCTGATTAGAAAAAACATATTTTCCGATTCCCACTTTAAAATATTTTACTTTGGGAACGACTGCGTAATCAGCATCATTATTCATACAATAATCAGCAATAGTCTGGTGATCAATACTGTCGAAAGAAATTTGGGTTTCCGTTTTAAGCATTTTGTTTTTTCTTTCGCTTAAATTGTCAGAAACCGCGCTGAAGAAAGCCGTATTCGTTGGCTCCTTGATTTCCTCGATATCAGGGTCTACTTCAGGATTGAAGTACAGGATTTTCTTAATCTTTTCATCGGCATTTCTTTGTGCTTTTAAAGGAGAAACACTTAGGAAAAGAATGGCAGTAAGGGTTGTAAAGGTTATAATTTTTCTCATCACTATTTCGTATGCAAAATTACTGCCTTTTAGTGGTATAGCATAATTTTTTTAAGAAATTTTTAACATTTTTTTCTATTAAAATTGATAAATGAAATCAATAATGTTGGCAGAATGAAAAATAAGTCGTATTTTTGCAGCCGTTACATAATAATCATTAAACAATATTGGAATGTACTTAACAAACGAAAAAAAGCAGGAAATTTTCGCAAAACACGGAAAATCTGCACAGGACACAGGAAGTGCTGAAGGACAAATTGCACTTTTCACTTTCAGAATCAACCACTTATCTCAGCACTTAAAAGCTAACCGTCACGATTTCAACACAGAGAGATCTCTAGTGAAATTGGTAGGTAAGAGAAAAAGTTTACTAGATTACCTTAAAAATAAAGATATCGCAAGATACAGAGCAATTATTGCTGAATTAGGTTTAAGAAAATAATCTGTAGAGATTTAAAGATAAAAGCAACTTCGAAAGAGGTTGCTTTTTTGTTTTCATAATTTAAAGGGATGATTCATGAAAAATATCTTGAATTAACACCTTAAAAGTGCAATATTTTGCGGGCAAAAATTCAAAAAATCATTATAATACATTACCTTTGCAAACGAAAATTTAAAGAGTTTAAATATTAATCGTACTCAATACGGAGTACATGAAGACAATTTTATATGAGTATACCTCAAGCGTTTACAGAAACGATTACTCTTGCAGACGGAAGAGAGATCACTATTGAAACGGGGAAGCTGGCGAAACAAGCCGACGGATCCGTAGTTGTAAAATGTGGCGGAACGATGCTTTTAGCAACGGTTGTAGCCAATAAAGAAGCAAATCCGGGTGTAGATTTTTTACCATTAACGGTAGATTATAGAGAAAAATTCTATGCAGGGGGAAGAATCCCAGGAAATTTTTTCCGTAGAGAAGCAAAACCTTCTGATGATGAAGTATTAACCATGAGATTGGTGGACAGAGTATTGCGTCCGTTATTTCCTGAAGATTTCCACGCGGAAGTACAGGTAATGATCTCATTGATTTCTTATGATAAAGCAGTTATGCCTGAAGCTTTGGCTGGTTTGGCGGCTTCTGCAGCAATTGCCATTACAGATATTCCTTTCGACGGACCGATGTCTGAAGCGAGAGTGGTAAGAATCGACGGAGAATTATCCGTAAACCCAAGCTACGAAAACTTACTGAAAGCGGATATCGACATTATGGTGGGGGCTACAAAAGACTCGATCGTAATGGTAGAAGGAGAGATGAAGGAGATTTCTGAGCAGGAAATGATCGAAGCGATCAATTTCGCTCACGTTGAAATTAAGAAACAAATCGAAGCTCAGGAAAGATTAGCTGAAAAAGTAGGTAAATCTTTCCCGAAAAGAGAATATTCTCACGAAGTTCATGATGAAGATATTCGTGAAAAAGTTTGGAAAGAAACTTACGATAAAGTATATGAAGTAGCGAAAACGCCTTCAAGCAAAGAAGAAAGAGCAGAAAAATTCAAAGCGGTACGTGAGGAATTCCTTGCTCAATATGTGGATAATGCAGAAGAATTGGAAAGAGTAACTCCTTTCGTAAAAGTGTATTATCATGATGTGGAAAAAGAGGCAATGCGCCAAATGATCCTTGAAGACAATATCCGTCTTGACGGTCGTGATCCGCAAACGATCCGCCCGATCTGGTCTGAGATCGACTATCTTCCGGGAGCTCACGGTTCTGCTATCTTTACAAGAGGTGAAACCCAGTCTTTAACGGCTGTAACTTTAGGTTCTGTAAAAGATGCCAACATGATCGACAGCGTCATCACGCAACACGACGAAAAATTCTTCCTACATTATAACTTCCCTCCATTCTCAACTGGTGAAGCAAGACCTTTAAGAGGAACTTCAAGAAGAGAAGTAGGACATGGGAACTTAGCTCAAAGAGCTTTAACGGCAGTTATCCCTGCAGAAAATCCATATACGATCAGAATTGTTTCTGATATCCTTGAATCTAACGGTTCGTCTTCAATGGCAACAGTTTGTGCAGGAACATTGGCATTAATGGATGCAGGTGTGCAGATCACGAAGCCTGTTTCAGGTATTGCAATGGGTCTTATTACGGATAAAAAATCAGGAAAATGGACGGTTCTTTCCGATATCTTAGGAGATGAAGATCACCTTGGAGATATGGACTTTAAAGTAACAGGAACTGCTGACGGTATCACAGCTTGCCAGATGGATATTAAGATCCAGGGGCTTTCCATGGACATTATGGAAAAAGCTTTAATGCAGGCAAGAGACGGAAGATTACATATTTTAGATAAAATCACGGAAACTATTGCTGAACCAAGAGCTGATGTGAAGCCACATGCTCCGAAAATGGTAGTAATGGAGATCCCGAAAGAGTTCATCGGTGCAGTAATCGGGCCTGGTGGAAAAATCATTCAGCAAATGCAGAAAGATACGGATACAGTTATTGCTATTGAAGAAATTGGTGAGATCGGGCGTATTGAGATTGCGGGAACAGACAGAGAGAAAATCAATGCTGCTGTTGCGAAGATCAACGAAATTACTTTCGTACCGGTTGTAGGCGAAGTTTATAAAGGTAAAGTAGTGAAAGTAATGGATTTCGGGGCTTTCGTAGCGATTGCTAAAGGTACAGAAGGATTACTTCATATTTCTGAGATCGAATGGTCCCGTTTAGATAAAGTTCCGTATGCGGAAGGTGATGAAGTGGAAGTGAAATTCATGGGTTATGATGACCGTAAGAAGATGAAGCTTTCTAGAAAAGTTTTATTGCCAAGACCTCCGAAACCGGAAGGGAAACCAAGACAAGACAGACCGGAAGGGAAACCAAGACCGGAAGGACAACATCAGGCTAAACCTCAAGGTGAAAAACCTGTAGATCAGGCTTAATATAATAAAAACCATCGAAATATTTCGATGGTTTTTTTATGATACAAAATGACTATTTTAGGCTGAAAATAGATTCTTATAAAGTGAATTGAAACTCAATTATTTAAATCGGAAAAGAGTTGTTTTGTGTCTTTATTTTTCGTACATTTGTATATTATCTTAAAGACAGGTTCTCTGCTTTCGCAGTGTTGTGATTATTTGAAATCATTCTATTTTCGTTCATTACGGTTGTTATAAGAACAACCATTCAAATAAAAAATACAACCGGAAAACATATTGCATCTCTTTTAGAAAGATGTATTAATACATGTGATAAAGGTTTAAATATTATGGTATTTAGGCTTTAAACGTATTCAGTAACAATTAAATTTTAAAAAATATATGGCGGATTCTTTCTCTAAAAAAGAAAATTTCAAGAAAAAACAGCAAAAACAAAAAGAAAAAGCTTTACGTCGTGAAGAGCGTAAAGAAAACAATGCTAAAGGCAAAAGCCTTGATGAGATGTTTATGTATGTAGATGCCAACGGACAGTTGACTTCTACTCCACCGGATAACGCAGAAAGAGAGGAAATCAACCTTGACAATATCCAGCTAGGTGCAGCTCCGATCGAAGCTGAAGAAACGTTAAAAACAGGAATCGTAACTTTTTTAAGTGAAAAAGGATATGGTTTCATCACAGAAGATAAAACGAAAGAAAATATCTTCTTCCACAACAACAACTGCATCGATCAGATCAAAAAAGGTAACAAAGTATCTTTTGAAAAAGAAAAATCTCCGAAAGGATTTTCTGCGGCAGAGATCAGATTGGTAAAATAATTAATCGGTAAAAGATTAACTCCAAGATATAGCAATATAGTAAATCCCTCATTTTTGAGGGATTTTTTTGTTTTTTTAATAATATTAAATTTAAGTCACTTGTATTTAGAAAAAGAAGAAGAGAAATATGTCCTGTCCTACCATAGCATTACACAAAAATAATTAATGTTATGGAACAATTTAAATAAGTATAATTTTCGATAAATTCAATATATAAAAACTGTTGATAAGGATACCAAAAATCAATACAGCAAACTGTAACTGTAAATGCAGATAAGAAGTATAAAAAATATACTATAGAAAAGGAAGATACCGACAGTGCGTGGAACTAAAGTAATCAATACGGCGGCGGTAACTGGCTGCTTTTGAATAAGGGGTCTCGTCATCAATGAGGTGACCGAAAGGATTTCTATGGCCACAAGTTTAGGCAAAAGAACATGATCGATTTGAAAATGCAGTGCAAACTGACAGTCAATATAAATTCCTTTTACGTCTTTAAAGTTTTAATTATTCGCAGCGTGGCCTGCGTATTTTATTTAGACACTAATTCTACTGCTGATATAGAAAAGTAGTAACAATAAAGAGAAAACAAAAAAGCTCTTCAAGAATTTTATATAAAGAAGTCACAAAATTACAATACATTCATTTTGTGAAGTAGCACATTAAAATATTGCATTGCAATTTTATGACCTTATTTTTACTTACGATACTCAAGCATTTTTTCAAACTGATGATGGTACGTTTCGAGATCGTGAAGGTGATCTTTCAATATTTTTCTGGTCTCTTCCGAAAAATCGCCCTTATCCAAAGCATTCCGGTAACTTTCAATCGCAGATTTTTCTCCGAATATTACATTTTCCAAAGTAGAATTAACAGAATTTCCGGTAGTGAATGAATTTTTAATACTAATCCATGCTCCGTGGAGTGCACCTCCAACAGTCCCTGAATCATCAAACGTAATATTGTCTTCCTGCAATATATTGATTAGCTCATTTTTCATGACTTTTGATTTGGAAATGAGTTTATCATATTCCGATTTTACATCCGGATAGCCTTCCCAGACTACCCCTTCTACCTTTTCAAATCCTGAAATCCTGTCGTTGGTGATATGAACCAGATCTTTGATAAGGTCCTGAGAATTTTTAGTTTCCATACATTAATATTTTGGTGGTTTAAAAAAAGTACAGCAAGAATGTTGCCTTTGTGTAGTTTTCATTAATTTATCTCAAAATGTTCTTTCTGTCAATTCATTTTCTGTTTTAAAATCAGGTATAGTTGTCATTAAATAAAAAAACCTCCGAAAATTCAGAGGTTCTCATACTTTATTTTGGAAGGGTTCTCAGAAACTTTACAATTTCCTGTCCAATTTCATCGACATGGGTTTCCAGGGCAAAATGTCCCGTATCAAAAAATTTAACGATCGCTTCAGGCAGATCTTTCTTAAAAGCTTCTGCACCCGCCGGCAAAAAAAACGGATCCTTATTTCCCCAGACAGCTAGCAAAGGAACCTGAGTTTCCCTGAAATACTGGTGAAAAGAAGGATACAAAGCCACATTGGTTGCATAATTTTTAAATAAATCCAACTGCAGTTCATCACTATCTTTACGGTCAAGGAAAAGCTGATCCAGGGTATACGTTTCCGGAGCAATCAAACTTTCATCTTCTACTCCATGAATGTATTGCCATTTCGTCATTTCGGGAGTCAGTAATTCCCTTAATGCATTTCTGTTTTCTTCATTGGGATCTGACCAATATTTTTGAGTGGTAGCCCAGTTTTCGCTTAAGCCTTCCTCATAAGCGTTTCCGTTTTGAGTAATAATTCCTGTTACTTTTTCAGGATTAGCAAGAGCGAGACGGAATCCTACGGGTGCTCCGTAATCAAATACCTGAACCGCAAAACGCTTCAGACCCAATTGATCTATAAATCCCTGAATATATTCGGTAAGATGATCAAAAGTATAGTCAAATTCTTTATAATTCGGAGCATCAGAATATCCGAAACCAATCAAATCCGGGGCAATAACCCTGAATTCTTCGCTTAAAAGAGGAATTAAATTTCTGTACATGTGTGATGAAGTAGGAAATCCATGCAGCAATAAAATAACGGGAGCGTCTTCCGGGCCTGCTTCACGGTAGAAAATAGTAAGATCGTTTACTTTGGTTGTCAGGTGTTTTACAGGATTTGTTTTCATATTGTAAAATTTTAAATTAATTTTTAAAACAGACAAGTTTGTTTTTTTTAATTAATACAAATATCGTTTTGTTTTTATTTTTCAAAAGTAAAAATAATTTTCAATTTAAAAACAGACAAGTCTGTTTTATTTTAATTAAAAGAATTAATTAACTGGAAATCAATTTAATTAATTTCTACTTCAACAGTTTTTCAGCAATTTTCTTAGCATTAATTACAGGAAAAACATCATCATGAACTTTGTTTCCGGCTAATGCTCCTTCAAATAAAGTATAAATTTCGTCTGTAAGATCTCCTTTTCCGATAGGTTGCAGAAGCTGACGGAAAAGCTGGCGGACATTATTTTTTTGTTTTTTAATCTGAGTGCGAATGGCTTCATCTTCTTTAGTAACTTCTGAAACAACATTTAAAAAATGACATCCATAATATTCTTTCTGCTGAACAAGTTCTACCAAATAATCAAAAACTGCTAAAACTTTTTCTTTCGGATCATTAACTTTTTCGGTGGCTTCTTTCAGTTCTTTGTCCGAAACAGCACCTTCAGATTCAAGATAAGCCATTAAAATCTCTTCTTTTGAACGAAATGTAGTGTAAAGTGTAGATTTTACCACTCCGGATTCTGCAATAATCTGGTTGATCCCCGTGCTGGTATATCCCTGCTTGTAAAATAGTCTTGAAGCCGTTTCGACAATACTTTGTCTCACAGAATTTTTTCTTTCTCTAGCCATATTCAAAGGTAATTAAATTAAAATAAACAGACAAGTCTGTATTTTAATGAAAATATAACACAAAAAGGTGATTGTGTTCATTTTTATTTAGATGTAAATTCGAACTGTAAAACTTATAACTAAAACTGCCATGAAATTATTCACTATCGGAGACAGCATCAGTCACGGATTTATGTCCGGAGCCGCTGCAAAAACAGAACTCTGCTACTCTACTTTAATTGCCCAGCAATTAGGAATTAAAAATTATCAGTATCCGACCTGGCCAAAAGAAGGAATGCCTGTAAATATTGAAGAGGTTTTCAGAAGACTTGAAAAAGCGTATGGTTCCGGTATAAGCACTTTGGAATGGGTACATGCTTTAGCTAAAACAATTCCTGCCTATCTTAATGAGGTGGAAAAATATTATGAAAGAGGAAAAGGTGCAGCCGATCAGCCTTACGAGGGAGGTCAGGAATATTTTGACAATGTTGCTGTAAGAGGTTTCAATGTTTCAGATTCCTGGCTGATGACGCCTAAATATTGTAAAAAACAAATTGAAGCGAATAGAACAAGAAACGGAATATATTCCAGTGTGGACAATAGCTTTTTGAGAACGGCACTCCGTGTTTTGAATCCTCAGCTTCTACCTGAACATGACAAAAAATCTCAATTGGACTGGCTGAAGTATCATTCTGATAAAGAAGGTGTTGAAAATGTGATCATTTGGTTAGGTGCTAATAATGCTTTGGGAACCATTGTAGATTTAAAAGTTCATTTTACAAAAGGTAAGGGTGAAATTACAAACGCACCTAGTGATACTTTTGCAGATGAAAATAAGAAAGTTTATAACCTTTGGCATCCAAAAGATTTTGAAGCAGATTACAGGGAATTACTCAACAGAATAGACAGAATTTTAGAAGGTAAAGACACAAAAGTATTTTTGGGAACCGTTCCGCTGGTAACCATTGCACCTTTAGCAAAAGGGGTGGGCGAAACTTTTACTGTAAAAGTAGAAAACCAGCAGACTGGTGAAAAAGAAGATGTTATTTATTCTAAATATTATACTTATTTTCCGTTTGATGAAGATTTTGCTTTTAAGACAGGAATTAATTTAGGCTTCAATCAGGTTACTCATATTGATAAATGTATTAGGGAATACAATAAAATTATCAAAAGATTAGTTGCTGACAGAAACGTTACACACCCAGGAAGATATACAATTATCGATTACAGCCAGATGCTGGACAGCATGGCTTTCAAAAGAAACGGAGGAGCGCCGACCTATGAGTTTCCGGAATATTTTGACTTCCAATATCCACTCCCAAATACGAAATATTACCATGCCGATACTGATGGAAATTTAAAGCAAGGCGGGATATTTTCTCTTGATGGCGTTCATCCTTCAGCCATTGCCCATGGATTGATTGCCTACGAAACTTTAAAAGTCATGCAAAACGCAGGCGTTCCTGATGCAAATCCAAACGCTCTGAATTGGGACGAAATTATCCAATCCGACACACTTTATACCCAACCTATTTCCGTAATACACGAAATATATGACAATACGAAACTTGCAGAATGGCTTATGACCATCTTAAAGAAAATGAGAAAAGAACAATAAAACTATTAACCTAATGATGCAAGACCTCTGGAAAATATTTCCGGAGGTTTTTTAATTTAGAATCTGTTTAAATTTGAGTTACTTAAAGAAATCACTTGTATCATTTTTAACAATTTATTTATTTTCGCTTTTCAAAAAAATTTCAATTTACTCTCACATCTAGATATACCACTTATGCCGACCAATGTCTCCCGAAAATTGATCTCTATGACGGATTTCGTCATTGAATATTATGCAAATGAAGGATATGCCGACCTCCAGACATTGAATCTGATGAAAAATTATGCCCAGCTTCTGAAGAAAGATTTAACATTGGGAATGTTTATTCCTGTAGATTCTAATGGTCAGATTCTGAAAGAACCTCAACATTACGAGAATAGAAAATCGTTTGAAAACAACAGCTCCAAAACAGATGATCTTACTGACAACGAGGCGATCAATGAATACAAGCTGTATCAAAAAGCCAGGAAAAAATGTATTTTTGAAGGTTTTAAACTGGCATACAACGGCTATTCTGTCGTAAGAATTGAAGCTACCTATAATCCGGCCATCGAATTGTCTTTTACTAAAAATGATTTGTTGCCTCAAGTGTACACGGATGTAGAATCTCTTCTTCATTTTGATGAAATATATCTGAATACCACAGCCTTAAAAAAAATTGGCATCAATAAATGACACCAATCTTTTTAATAAATTTAAAGCAAATTCTTAACTAATAGAAAGCCCGCCATCCACCGGAAGGATAACTCCTGTCGTCCATTCGGAGCCGGAATTCAGTAATAAAACTGCTTTTGCCACAATATCGTCCACCTGTCCTCTTCGTTTTAAAGGGATTGAAGAACTTTCATTTTCATGGATCGCCTGAATATTCTTCTCGTCAAATCCTGCTTTTTTAAGGATAGGAGTTTCTGTCGGCCCGGGAGCAATAGCATTCACCCGAATTCCCTGAGGGGCAAGCTCGAGTGCCCAGATTTTCGTTATCATATTTAAAGCGGCTTTTGCAGAACCATACGCGGTTGTCTGTGCATACGGCTTGATTCCGTGGCTGCTGCTTATATTTAATATCTGCCCCTGCGTTTCGGATAAAAAGGGAAGACAAGCCGAAGAAAGAACGGAGGGACTGATAAGATGAGCTTTGTACATATTTTCCATTGATTTCTGTGTAATTCCATGTAGTTCTCCCAATTCCACATGCCCTGCATTGTTGACCAAAACATCAAGTCTGCCATTCCAATTTATTTTAATAAAATCAACAATGGCAGTTTCTGAACCGTCCTGCATACTGTCATAAACAATAGTATTCATCTGAGGCATTTCATTTTTAATTTCCTCTAATTTCTGTACGTCTCTACCTGTAGTTAATACATTCCATCCTTTGTTATAAAAATAAAATGCAATACCTTTACCTATACCGGAAGATCCTCCTGTAATTACAATATTTTTTGTCATAATTTTTAAATTCTTATGCAAAGTAAAAGACAAAACAACTATAAAACAACAACTTACAGACAGGTAAGTAACTATCTTCCAAGTTTGCCTTACTGACTCTAAGACAGTTGTAAAGGAAAAAAATTTTAAAAAAATTCATCGATGAGCTATAATAGAATTTCAACTTTAGATTGTGAAAATAATCCGAATTCCGATTGTGCCGTGGAGGCTGCGCTTGCCATTTTGGGTGGCAAATGGAAGCTTAAAATCTATAAAGCGATCCGTTCCCGCGAGATCATGAGATTTTCCGAATTGCGTGAAAACCTTGGTGAAATTTCGGATAAAACCTTAACGATGCAGTTGAGAGAAATGGAAGAAGACCAGCTTTTGATAAGAATTGTTCATCCTGAAGTACCTCCAAAAGTAGAATATAAGCTTACCGATCTGGGAAAATCATTAGAAACCGTGTTTTTAGCTCTCGATAATTGGGGTAAAAACTATATTCAGCAAAGAAAATAAAATTTCACAATAAAAAAGTGATGAAAAGATCATCACTTTTAATTTATAATATTCTCAAATTAGTTCATATTTTAATATTTCCGAAACCAATCAAAAGCCTTTAAAATAAGCTGCTATAAAATACTGATTTTTAGTTTATTTAAATTTTATTACTATCTAAAAATAATCGGAATTTTTATAATCGTACATTCACCGGTAATTATTCCTTTACCGCTTTTCCGTAAACTTCCAAAGCTCTTTTTCTGGCAAAAACATGCTCTACCATCGGTTCAATATTCATCTCTTTTTCTGAAAGCCACTGCTTGATATACTTTTGATCTTTATCGAATTTTTTAGTCTGTTCCGAAGGATTAAAAACTCTGAAATAAGGTGCAGCATCACAGCCACAACCTGCTGCCCATTGCCAGTTTCCGTTGTTGGAAGACAGTTCGTAATCCAATAATTTTTCTGCAAAATATGCTTCGCCCCAGCGCCAGTCGATCAGCAAATGTTTTGTTAAGAAACTTGCCACCACCATTCTTACTCTGTTATGCATAAATCCCGTTTCATTCAGCTGTCGCATTCCGGCATCCACAATGGGATATCCAGTTTTTCCTTCGCACCAGAGCTTAAATTCTTTTTCGTCATTCCGCCATTGGATATTATCATATTTTTCTTTGAATGAATGACGGACCACTTTCGGAAAGTGATACAGAATCTGCATAAAAAACTCTCGCCAGATCAACTCATTCAGCCAGGTTTCGTTGTGTTCTGAGGCAAACTGAACACATTTTCTTACGGAAATTGTTCCGAAACGTAATGCAATTCCCAAACGTGTTGTATGATCCAAAGCCGGAAAATCCCTGTATTGATCGTAATCGTCAATGATTGATTTCTTTAGAGCAGGCTTCTGAAAGTAAAGATCAGTTTTCTCAAATCCAATATCCTTCAAATCCGGAATTTTCGGTGCGGAATACTGCAAAAAAAGAGAAAAATCGGTTGGATAATTTTCAATGGCATTCAAATGTAAAGCTTCTTTCCATTTTTTAGAGTAAGGCGTGAAAACCGTGTAGGGCAATCCATCTTTTTTCACCACTTCCTCTTTTGCAAAAATCACCTGATCTTTAAAGCTTTTAAAATCAATTTCATTTTTACGAAGAAAATTTTCAACTTCTTTATCACGTTTTATCGCTTGAGGCTCGTAATCTTCATTGCAGAAAACGGCTTCAATATCAAAATCTTGGGCTAGTTTTTTAAATATATCCAAAGGATTTCCATGGAAAACAGACAATCCGCTTGTATGAGTTTTTAATTCTTCATTGATTTCAGTTAAAACCTGATGAATATAATCAACTCGTCTATCGGATTTATTTTCTAATTGATCTAAAATATCGGTATCAAAAATAAAAATCGGCAATACTTTCAAACCATTTTTCAATGCGTGATGCAAACCGCAATTATCCTTTAATCTAAGATCTCTTCTGAACCAGAAAATATTTATTTTATTCTTCATTTTGGATTTACTCATGAAATTTATTGATTGAAACGATCTTCCAGAATTTGGTATCGGTAATTAAAAATATGCTCCAGCTTGCTTCTGACGAAAAGTTTGTGTGCTATTTCTCCCAAAAATCCCAAAGGAAGTTTATAATCTACCGTATCTTTCATCAAAACGCCATTTTCGTTTTCTATAAATTCATGATGGTGGTGCCATAATTTGTACGGTCCGTTTTTCTGAAAATCTGTAAAGCTCTTTTGAAAATCAACCTGAATAATCTCTGTTTTCCATTTCATTTTGATACCCAATAAAGGTGAAACGAAATAATCGATGATCATTCCCTCAAAAATCTCATCGTTTTTAAAATGGGTTAACACAACGAATTTCATGTCTTTCGGGGTGATTTTTTCCAGATTATTGGCGGAAGAAAAGAATTTCCATGCGGTTTCGATATCGCAGTTTAATTGCTGTTCGCGGTAGAGCTGATGTTTCATGATGACAGGTTTAAATAACAGATTTTGTTATACAAAAATCAGACTAAAAATTCTAATCTGAAACTTTTGAATTAAAATATCAGTATGATTTTTCAGATTGCATAAATTTTTAGTGAATAGTCCGTGTACGTTTTAAAATCGGCTGTTATCCTAGCCCCGATTGCAGCATTTGTTTGAGCTCATTTTTTATGATTCTGCGCGGCGGCTCCGCCGCCGCGCAGAATCATAAAAAATAGCGAGTGCGGAAAGCGGGAAATAGCTCCCAATATACTCACTTATTAAAAATCCACATCAAAACAGGTTTCTCAGAACTTTGAAGAATAGGATCGATTTCTTTCATGGCATTATTGGAAATCGTGGGACATCCCCATCCTTCGGGAGAACCTTTTGGAAAAACTTCTTCATCACTCATCAGATTCCACGAGTGAAAAACAATAAACCTTTTCAAAGAATTGCTGTTGGTTTCCTCCAAACCATGCATCAGGTATTTCACATGAATTCCCCAATCGCTGTAACCCCGTCCTTCCAGTTTGTATTTCCCAGTGCCGAAAGATGACTTCCGTCTTCATTGCTGAACTTGGGAGCATCCTTCGATTCGTCACTACTCCACTGATTTGAACCGCAACCGTGACCAACCAAATATTGTTTTGAAACGGAATTTGTCTTAAAATCCCAAACAAAAAATCTTTTCACCCCTGAATGAAGACTCATATCAATCAAAATGCAAAAGTCTGTATTAAAATTCTTGGATTGGCAGAACTGTAAGGCTTCCTGAGCTTTACTTTTTATTTTATCTGAATTGACTTCAGGTTTGTTTTCAACAGGAATTTCAGGAATTTGATCATGGCTGATATTTTCTTTATTTGATTCCATTTTACATGAAACCAAAAGAAAAATGGAAAGAATTACACGTAAAAAATTCACCGGAAGTTATTTGTAATGCTGGAAAATCCCGGAATCTGTGGGCGTCCAAAGAGCAGCTTTTTGCCCGGCAGCTTTTAAAGCATCGTTCGCCCAGGTATTGCAGGTATCAAGAAAACTGTATTTTCCCTGTGCATCATAGAATGCATCATTATCGCCGTACACCGCATCAGTAGGAATCAAAACATAGTTTCCATTTGCATCTTTATCAAATTTTTCATCCACAAATTTCACTAAATCTTTATATTGATTTTTACTGATCATAATTATTTTACAGTCGTCACCTTCTTTCATTGCTTTGTAATATGTACAATGCATTGCCGACTCGCTTAGCCAGAATGCCGCCTTAAAAGCCGTAGAAAACTTCAGATCGGCCCAAGTCGGAGTGTCGAGATAGAAACCTTTATCTCCCCAACCTATGCCAACGAAATTATAATCAACCTGTTTGGATTTTATATTATTGAAGGGAATTTTCGTGCTCCAATCCTGTAAATCGTTCTTAACGGGCATTACGATATCCGTGTGAACTCCGTTGGTGTAAATATAAATCGGAATTTCTTTCCTCTGTCCGTCATCTTTCGCTGAAACTTCAATAAAAGGCAGTAAATAACCCATTGCAACGTAGAAAACAATAATTCCTACAATGATTCCTAAAGTTTTGAGAATAAGAAATAACATTTTTTTCACCTTTATGTTTTTTAAAATAATTAATAAAAATTTAATCTACAATTTTTCGTAAAAGTATTTGTTTTAATCGAAATTTTCGCTAAATTTAAGTACAAAATATATTAAAAATATGCACAAAAACACGAAATCTAACAAAAGATTTAAAGTAAGAGTAAAAGTAGCTCCAAAAAGAGTACAAAAAAAACGTTGATTTTTGGTGAGATTTAATCTTCCGAAAGTTAATTTTTCTTTTTAGGAAAGACTTTTCATCATTTCTACTTGTAAAAATCTTCACCTCCTTAAAGACAGAAAATTTAAGGGATGGTCGACAACCCGCTTTACTCTGGAACTTCAAAAATTCCGGATAAGGGTTTATCCGCAAAAACGTAAGCTATTTTTACTCTGAAGATTTTTCCAAAAATTCAATATTTCGTTTCAGTCCTGCAAATTTTGTACGTTTTACGGGAGATTTTCTAAAAATTTCTGAGAACAATTCCTGAGTTAATTCTCTCCACTCCCCTTTTTTGAAATTCTTCAAAGCTTCATTCGGACTGAATTTACTCTGAAGATTCGGTGCCGAAAATCGGTTCCAGGGACAAACATCCTGACAGACATCGCAGCCGAACATCCAATCGTCCATCTTATCTTTAAAATAATCGGGAATAGCATCTTTCAGTTCAATCGTTGCATAGGAAATACACTTGCTTCCATCCACCAGTTTTTCAGAAATGATGGCATTGGTAGGACATGCATCGATACATTTCCTGCAGGTTCCGCAGTGATTGGTGGTTTCATGATCGGCAATTAATTCCAGATCACAGATAATTTCTGCTAAAAAATAGAACGAACCGTTTTGTTTGGTAATTAAATTGGCATTTTTACCCACCCATCCAATTCCTGATTTTCTAGCCCAACTTCTTTCCAAAACAGGCGCAGAATCTACAAAAACACGAAAACCGAACTCACCGATCTCCTCTTGCAACTCGGCGACCATTTCTCGGAGAATGTCTTTAATCACTTCATGATAATCTTCTGCATAAGCATATTTTGAGATCTTAAAATTTTCAATGGTAGAAATTTTTTCTTCCGGAAAGTAATTATAAGAAAGGGAAATGACTGATTTTGAACCCTCCACCAGCAATCTTGGATCGAGTCTTTTATCAAAATAATTTTCCATGTATTTCATTTCACCATGAAAATTATTCTTCAGCCAGGCTTCCAATGGTTTGGCATCTTCTTCCAGAAAATCTGCTTTCGAAATTCCACAGCTTTGAAACCCAAAACTTTTTGCTTTAGACTTTATTAATTGTGAATATTTTTCAGCGTTTGAATTCATGAATTTTATAGTGCAAAATTAAGATTATTTTATAAATTTGTTTGGAGTTTGGAAAATGAGTATTTCATTTATCCATTAATAATTTTTTTAACACAAAATATTTAAACTATGTCTTTAGCAGAAGTTATAAAATCAGGAAATTATGAATTAATCGACGTTCGTGAACCTATGGAATTGGAAATGGACGGAAATATAGAAGGCGCTAAAAATATTCCCTTAGGAGAAGTAGAAGACAGACAGGATGAAATTCTTTCTATTGAAAAGCCGGTCATTTTGTTTTGCAGAAGTGGAAACAGAAGCGGAAAAGCTTTAGAATATCTTAATTCTCAGGGATTGAAGGACGGCTACAACGGCGGAGGCTGGGCTGAACTGAAAGCAAATCTGGAAGCAAATCAAGGAACTTTTTAAAGTTCCTTTTTTATTTAAAAATTATAATGATGAATGTAAGAGAAAGATTTTCACAAAACTGCTTAGAGTTTACCCAAGATCATTATCTTATTGAAAACTTATGGACTGAAATTGAAAAGAAATATTCCGAAAAAGGCAGACATTATCATAATCTGGAACATTTGGAGAATATGTTTTCCGAGCTCGATTCAATAAAAGATAAGATTGAAAATTGGATTGATATTTCATTTGGTGTTTTTTACCACGACGTTATTTATGATGCCACATCAAAAGTAAATGAAGAAAAAAGTGCTGAATTTGCCAAATTAAGGCTTGAAAAATTAAATTTGAAACAAGGTTCTATCGATAAAATTTCGGCACAAATCATCGCTACAAAAGTTCACCAAAAATCTGAAGACAATGACATCAATTATCTTTTGGATGCCGATCTTTCAATTTTAGGAAAAGATTTGGAAATCTATTTAGATTATACAAAAAAGATTCGAAAAGAATATTCCATTTATCCTGATTTATTGTATAAACCCGGAAGAAAAAAGGTTCTGAAACATTTTTTAGAACTTGAAAATATTTTTAAAACTGATTCTTTTAGAGAAAAATATGAAGTGAGAGCGAGGGAGAATATTTTGTTTGAAATTGAGAGTTTGTAGATTATTCAGCACGAATACACGAATTTTGAGGAATCTTGATGTTTTTATTTTATCTCTGTTGTTGAGTGAATTCTCATAAGTGAAACGGTTTGGTGAGACTTTAGTATTTAATAGAAAAAGCTTTGTGGACTTAGTGTTCAAAATAAATTAAATAAAATTGATCAATTCCCAACTTTGAGATTGATCAATTTTAAGTTTGGCTAAAGCCAAAAAATCTGTCTGAAAAATTGCAAGCGGACTAAAATCCTTTTCTATTGATATTTTAAGAATTCAAAATCTTATGAATAAATTCTCCTGATCTTTCTAAAACCACTTCCGGATTTTCCTTATGCGGTGTATGCCCGATGTTTGGAATGATGAATTTTTCTGCTCTTCCGCTTACCTGCGAAACCGTTTTTTCAACCTGATCCAAAGTTCCGTATTCATCACCTTCTCCCTGAATAAATAATAACGGACTTGTAATATTTTTCAATAGATATTCAATATTCCAGGATCTGAAGCGGTCACTTAACCAGATTTCCGTCCAGGCTTTAACGATCATTTCAACTTTATCACCATGATATTTTTGCAGACGTTCGGAAAGATTGGTTGTCCGGTAAGCTTCCCAGGCATCTTTCACCCCTTTTACCGTGATATCCTCCAAGAAAATATGTCCGGCTTCACAAATGGTCGCTTTTACTTTTTCGGGGTATTTTGAGGCTGTAATTAATGCAATTGTGCCGCCATCACTGTGACCAAAAAGAATGACTTCATCTATTTTTAATTCATTTAAAAGATCATTCAGCACATCGGCTTCGAGTTCCATGTAATTGTTTTCTCTTTCATGAGTCGGCATCGGAAAAGATTTTCCGTATCCTAAACGATCGTATATCAAAGTATTACATTGGGTAGCTTCCGCCAATTTTGCGGGAAAATCCCTCCAAAGCTGAGTAGAACCTAAAGAATCGTGCAAAAAGACAATCGTCGGTTTATTTTTAAATGAATTGTTGTATTCTGTATAAAGTTTTTTACCATGTACATCGATAATCCTTCCTTCCATTGAACTTTAAATTAATTATAAACTTGGGGTATTTGTATTTCTAAACTCTTCCAATAAATTTTTGAAAACGGTTTCCACAGGCAGAATATCATCAATTAAAGCCGAAACCTGACCGATTTCTAATTCGCCGTCTTCCAGATCACCTTCAAACATTCCTTTTTTGGCTCTTGCACGGCCCAAAGAAGCGATAAGAGATTCTTTATTTCGTCCGACGTTATAAATATCTTCAAGCTCGTTAAAGAACTTATTTTTAACCATTCTTACAGGTGCCAGTTCTTTCAAAGTTAAATGTGTATCGCCTTCCTGAAGTTGTGTGATTTTCTGTTTCCAGTTTTCGTGTGCGCTTGCTTCCGTTGTTGCGGCAAAACGGGAACCGATCTGAACGCCGTCTGCTCCAAGAATCATCGCCGCTTTCATCTGTGAACCTAAAGCTATTCCCCCTGCTGCGATCAATGGTTTTGAAATATGTTTTCTTACGTTTGGAATCAAACAAAAAGTTGTTGTTTCATCTCTTCCATTGTGTCCCCCTGCTTCGAAACCTTCTGCAACAACAGCATCAACACCTGCATCTTCGCATTTCATAGCAAATTTTGTTGAGGAAACTACATGCGCTACTTTTATTCCCTCTTTTTGAAGAGTTTCTGTGTAAGCTTTAGGACTGCCGGCAGAGGTGAAAACAATCTTCACACCTTCTTCCAGAATAATATTGATAATTTCTTCTAAATTGGGGTAAAGCAAAGCGACATTTACACCGAAAGGCTTATCCGTAGCTTTCTTACATTTCTGAATATTTTCACGCAAAATATCGGGATACATACTTGCCGAACCAATTAATCCCAATCCGCCACAGTTTGAAACCGCTGAAGCCAGCCTCCATCCCGAGTGCCAGATCATCCCGGCCTGAATAATCGGATACTGAATATTAAAAAGTTCTGTAATTCTATTTTGGCTTTGCTGCATTTCCTGAAGCTTTTTAGCTGAATTAAAATCTATAAAGTTACTCATGCCATAAAAATAATAAAAACAAAGATTTCATAAAGCTTAAACATAAAAAAAACCTCCAGAAATTCTGAAGGTTTTGATATATTATTTTTTAACCGCATCTTTTTTCCAGGTTCCCTTGAAAGCACAAGAGTCATAACGGCCATCAATGGAAATAAATGTTGTCGGAAGTTTCGAATTGACGAACTTTTCGACCATTTCGTTTCGCTTTTTATTGAGTGCCATCTGTTTTACCCTGTCGTAATCCGTTTCCAGCGTAATCTGGTGTGCAGGAATTACATCTTCTACTTTAATGATCTTCACTACTTTTCTTTTTCTTTCATCTTCATCATCAAAAGCATTGGTAATATCTCCTTTGTTCAGTCCTGCCAATTCATAACTGATTGTCCCCGGAATAGTTTCTCTTTCGATTTTGTTAGAACCATCAGAACCAGGAATGATTCCTGCGTTGAATTTCGTTCTTTTATCATCAGAAAACTTGAAAGTAGCATCTTTGAAAGTCATTTTACCACTGTTAATCAACCCTCTGATACTATCTAATTTCGCTTTTGCAGATTTTATTTCATCTTCTGTAGGTGTTGCCATTAAAAGAATATGCCTTGCATCATAAATCTTCCCTGATTTTTTTACCAGCTGAATGATATGGTATCCAAACTCCGATTCAATAGGATCTGAAATTTCTCCTTCCTGAAGGTTAAGTGCTGCCGCCTCAAAAGGTTTTACCATCTGTCCTTTGGAAATATTTTTCATTAAACCACCAGTGGAAGCAGATCCCGGATCTTCAGAATAAATTCTCGCCTGGCTTTCAAAAGTCTCTCCTCCTTCAATATCTTTCTTAATCTTTTTAAGCCTGTTGATTAAATCATCTTTGTGAGCTTCTGTTAACTTAGGATATATCATAATCTGAGACAATGAAACCTCATCTTTGATCTCCGGCAACTGTGTTTTAAACATATTGTAAAAATCAGTTACCTCATTCGGTGTAACGTCGGCCTTTTCGGTAACTCTCTGATATTTTGCCTGTCCGTAATATTGGTCTGCATCGATTTTTTCGATGGCATTTTTCATTTCGTATCCGTTTCTGAACTTATACGCAGCCAACATTGTTTTTTCGTCAGGAAACTGAGAAAGCAACTGCGTATATTTTGCATTCGCCTGTTCTTTAATCGCTGCAGAACGGTTTTCAATTAAAGTATCTTTTTTTGCTTCGTAAACAAGAAGTTTGTTATTAAGAAGGTTTTCCAAAAACTCACACTTATCGATATTAGAAGTTCCCTGCTGTTTTGCGTAATTCATCTGTTCGTTTACATCAGACTCCAAGACAATTTCATCACCGATTACAGCAGCAATACCATCCACTAATTCTCCCGGCTTCAGCTGAGCATTCATCATATTTGTACTGAACAACATGATGAAAATTCCAAAAAGAAAAGTGATCTTAAGTTTATTTATCATTTTACTATTTTAAACAAGTTGCAAATTTAGAATTCTTAATGAATTACACTAAATTTTTTATTATAAATATTTCTTAAAAAAGGACGTATTTACGATAGCTCAACATCAAATGTTGTTAATTCTTTAAATTGGTTCAATCTGCTGAACACATCAGATTCGTTTACTTCCTGAATTCTTTCGGTACCGAATTTTTCAACCGTGAAAGAAGCCATTGCAGAACCTACGATTAATGCAGATTTCATTGTATCGAAATCGAATTTTCCTTTTTTAGCCAAATATGCTGCAAAACCTCCTGCGAAAGTATCTCCCGCTCCTGTCGGGTCGAAAACTTCTTCTAATGGTAAAGCAGGAATCGCAAATACTTTATTATCATGGAAAAGCAAAGCACCGTGTTCCCCTTTTTTAATAATAACATATTCAGGCCCCATTGTGTGAATCTTTTTCGCTGCTTTTACCAAAGAATATTCTCCGGAAAGCTGTCTCGCCTCTTCATCGTTAATAGAAATGACGTCTGTCTTTGCAATCATTTCCATTAAAATGTCCAAAGCAGAATCCATCCAGAAGTTCATGGTATCAAGGATTACCAGTTTCGGACGGTTGTTCATTCTTTCAAGAACTGAAAGCTGTACGCCAGGGTGAAGATTCCCTAATAATAAAATCTCCGCATCCTGCATAGAATCCGGGATTTTTGGATCGAAGTTTTCCAAAACATTTACTTCAGTTGCCAAAGTATCTCTTGTATTCAGGTCATTGTGGTATTTTCCTGACCAGAAGAAAGTTTTTCCTTCTTTTAAGATTTCTATTCCCTCGATATTTACCTCTCTGTTGGTAAACATATCAAGATGCTCCTGCGGAAAATCTCCTCCCACAACAGAAACGATCCCAGACTTAACGCCCAAAATAGATGATGTGATCCCGATATACGTGGCAGCACCTCCTAAAATTTTATCCGTTTTTCCAAATGGCGTTTCGATTGCGTCAAACGCAACACTTCCTACAACTAAAAGTTTCATATTTTTTTCAAAGTATTTTAAAAGTAATTAATTTTTCCATTCAAATGTGTCCAGCAGATGTTTCATATCTTTTTTGATATAATCCACCGCGGGAGCCAAAGAATCCGGTTTCGGTCTTGTATTAAAGTATAAATAGGCAGTTACAAAATGTTTTGTACTGTCTGTAATGTAAAACTGGAGATTGGAGGCACTCTGCCCTTTCAGCTCGTAGAAATTTCCGTATACCTTTTTTTCAGGATATTCGAAAGATTTTGTGTCGATTGCACTTGCTTTAATGGTATGTTCGTAAACCATTTTTTCAGCCTCCTGAATGTGAGCGGCAAAATCATTCTGTATCGGATAATAGGTTACAAAAATCTTCGCTTTCATTTTCGGATAGTTCAGGTAATACCAGCAAGGCTTTTTTGCATTTGTAATTTTTGCAAAATCAGAATACTCAAATGTATAATTACAGTTGTTTTCAAATTTCTGATATTTTGGTGCCGGATATTCCAAACGAAGTTCTCCGTAAGGCTTTGGAACAGTATCCTTATTTCCGCATGAAAGCAAAAGCAGGGCTACAAAAATAAAAATGGCATTTTTAAACATTTTGCAAAAGTACAAATTAGATTTCAGATATGGGAAGACAAATTTCAGCATTTCAACGAGTTTATGTTGATTTGACTAAACCTAAATTGTTTTAATGCAAAGAGCGCAAAGTTTTTTTTGACGACTATTCGTTTTTAAGTTCGCAAAGGCGTTTCACTTAACGAAGACCAAGAAGATTTTGACTGATAGCTGTAATTCTGAGCGAAATGAAATGGAGTAAAGAATCCATATCTACAACGCTGTGAACTTCCAGCACCCATCTCCTATCCCTAAAGAATTCTATATGCTGTATCATAACTTTGGATATAATTTTCCAAAGGTTTCGGGAAAGATCTTTCATGCGAACCATCAACATCCGTTACAATGTATTTGTTTTCGTAAATAAAATTATTCCAGATTTCTTCTGAATCTACTTCTACATTAAAAATTTCGATGCTTAAATTTTTGTGCGTCAGTTTATGATTAACCGTTTTTACACTTTTTATGAAAGGATTTAGATCATCAGAAATCACCGGTGGAAATTCAAACAGCTTTTTCCAGATGAAATCATCTTTTCTTTGCTGAATCAAAAACTGACCGTTTCTGTGAACGAAATAATATTTTAGCTCTAAATCTTCTGCCTTTACTTTTTTTGTTTTAACAGGAAATTCTGAGATTTTTTCTAATGAAAAAGCTAAACAATCCTGATTTAGCGGACATTCTCCGCAAAGAGGATTTTTCGGCTTGCATATTTCTGAACCTAAATCCATCATCGCCTGATTGAAGTCACCAACATTTTCAGGTAAAATTAAATGAGCTAATTGAGAAAAATAATTAAATGCTCTTGAATTGGAAATATCAAAATCATCGGCAAAAAGCCTGCTTAAAACGCGGTAAAAATTACCGTCAACTGCCGGGATCTTTCCGTTAAAACAAATACTGGAAACTGCGGCTGCCGTATATTTCCCGACCCCTTTTAATTTTAAAATTTCTTCGTACTCATCAGGGAAAATGCCATGATAATCGTTCATGATCTGCTGAGCCGCCTTATGAACATTGATTGCTCTGGAATAATAACCCAAACCTTTCCAAGACAGTAAAACTTCGTTTTCTTCGGCTTCTGCTAGTGTTTTTACATCCGGAAACCTTGTAATGAAATTATTGTAATGTCCTAATCCCTGAGCAATTCTCGTCTGCTGAAAAACAATCTCACAAATCCATATTTTATAAGGATCTTTTGTTTGTCTGAAAGGCAGATCTCTGGCGTTTATTTTGTACCAGCTAAGAAGTTTTTTGCCAATATGTTTAAAGTCTGAATCTTGTTTTGTCTTTTCCAAAAAGCCGTCTCATTTTATGTCTGCAAAGATAATTTAATTTTCTTTCTTTACTGAATAAACAGGTGCTGCTTTCAGCCATTGATATTTTAAACCCATTTCTTTCGCAATAAAACGATATCCATTAAGTTTTTTAAGATAAATATATGCTGTGGAATCTTTACGAAACCTCAGTTCTTTATTGGCTAAAAACTGAAAAGGAAAAATTACAATTGAATCTCTTGTGGTCTTCAACAACTTACCGGATTGCACCCTGTAAATAAAAATAGGCTTCCCGCGACCTGAAGACTGGTCTATCAGTTTGATATTTGAAGAGGAAACAACCATATCACTGCCGTCAAAGCATTCCTGAGGTTTCATAACATAGGCTCTCCCGACTTCTCTCCGATCTGCAAAAAGATCAATTTTATGCTCCTGCTGAAGTTTTTTATCTTCACAGCTGAAAACCATAAAAGCTAAGGGCAAAAAGTAAATTAGCTTACCTTTCATATTCAATATTTAGTGATTCGGTAGAAAAAAACCGATGAAAAAAATGCATCGGTTTTTATTATTTTAATTGGGCTAAAATTAATCCTGAATATATTCAGCATCCCATTCGTTTCCATCGTCTCCTTTGTGCCCATCCAGTTTAATAACGAAACTTTTTGTAGGGAAGTACGGCGTTAAACGAATATCCAGCCAAACTCTGTCTTTATTCACTTTATCCTGTTCAAAACGAACAATTTTGAACTTTTCGATCAATTTATCGGCTCCTTTAATACTGTCTAAGAAAGTTACGATTTGTCTTCTTAAATCATCTTCGTTTCTTGCATTCCAGTTTTCAAAAGCTCTTCTGTTTAGGAAATCAAGTAAAACTTTCGTTACATAATCAAATACACGAACTACCGAGTATGTCTGAAGCCCGATATTGTCTCCCGTAAACAGTGTTTTTGCAGAGAATGCCATGATTTTTCCGTATTCATTAACCATAGGAACCAATCCCATTTTTTCCAGTTGAGAAATTTCACTTTTCTTCAGCTCGAATTTCACGGCATCTACCTCGTTAATATTACCATGCTTTTTACCTGCAGCAACCTGAGACATCAGTGTTTTATGGATTTTTCCGGCCAATGAAGTTGAAGGTGGAAGCTCTACGTTTTCTTCTTCTCCCACTTCTTCAGCTTTTCCACGACCTACCAGCCAGTTACACGTCATAATTACGTTACTTCTGTGCAACTCACCACCGGTAAGGTTTGCAGAGTGGAATAAATCTACAACATCATCCGGTTTATCAAGATTAGCAAAATCCGTAACCATCATTACTTTGTTTTCGTTACAGATTTTTGCCCATTTTTCAATCACTTTGTTTGATCCTAAATATCCAGGAATTGCTAAGATTGAATAATTGTCTCTAAGATCCAGACGATCGTAGTAGTTTTTAAATTCTTCAGCAATTGCATCAATAAAGATAGGATTATCTAAGTCTGAAACCTGATCTAAACTTGCATTAACAATACTTACATTGTCAACTTTATCAAGCTCGGTATTTTTATAGAATTGAGCGACAGTTCTATAGTTTGTCTCCAACTGACGAACTGCATCCAATGTATTTTTTAAGTTTGATTTTAAATTCTGATCAGCTGCCTGCGCTTTAGATTTGCATGTATCTGCCATTTTATCAGCAGATTCATTTCCTTCCAGAAGATTTACCCAAAGATTGATCTTTTGAAGCAGTTCTTTTCTTTCATCGGATTTGTTTCCGTCGTTAAGGAAAATTTCTTTTCTGGCTTTTCTCGTCGGGTTCATGTTTGCGATGCCGTCTACAACGGATTCTACAAAACCAAAACCACCAATTTTATTGAGTTCGGCAAGCGGATTCCCTTTCGGTTGCCCTGCGTGTTGCTGTTGCCCCTGCTGTTGGCTCTCAGCTGCCTGTAATTTACTATCCATGATTAATGTAAAGTCTTTAGATTATTTTTCAAGTTCTTGTGCCACTTCTTTCAATACTTCGATGAATGCAGCTCTCGTCTGATCATTCTCCAGCATATTACGCAGAATTTTATTCGTTTTCAGCTGGCGCACAATTTTATTGTATTGCTCCTGCTCCATGCTTAGCTGTTGTAAATAATCTGATTTTTGCGTAAGATTTTTTGGGGTGAAGTCCGCAAGATTCTGAAAACGGAACTCCTCTTCCACCACATTACCGTCCTCCGTTTCGTGCTGTACGCTTACAGAAGGCTGGAAATGTTTGAAGACGTCTTCCACTGTTTTTAATCCTGTTACAATTTCAGGAACATAAGATTCATCTGTCGTAAGCTGGCTCACTATCAGAGACTTATTCTCCTGTATTTCCTGGATAGCTTCATTAGCGTCTACTTTTACTTCGTTTCCGCCAACGCCATAATTAAACATTGCCATATTATTGTTATTTTGAGATTTTCTATTCTGGTGTATATTTTTTTTATCAGCATCAAATAGCTGACCAATCCAAAGTTTAAATTTAAAAAAAAACTGTAACATACAAAATTTTGTTAAGATTTTTCTTGAATATTTAATTTAATCAAAGTAAATATCATTCAAAATTAATATTTTACGAGATCACTAAACTAGGAAAAATAAATAAAAAACGCACCATTCCTGATGCGTTTTTCATTTCTAACAATTTTTGGCTTGTCTACCAAATTTTTATTCTGTCCTGAGGCGCTTTATACATTTTATCCCCCGGTTTGATATCAAATGCCTTGATAAAAGAATCCTGATTCACCAATGGGCCGAACGCTCTGAAGATTCCCGGAGAGTGAGGATCTGTCTTCACCTGGTTTGTCATATACTGATCGGTAGATTTTGTTCTCCAAACCGTTGCCCAGCTCATGAAAAACCGCTGATCCTGATTGAAACCGCTGATTAACCCCGGATTGCCATAATCTTTCAAATACATCTGCAATGCATCGTAAGCTACAGCAACACCACCTAAATCACCGATATTTTCACCACTTGTGAATTTACCATTGACAAAGCTTCCTTTTACAGGCTCGTAAGCGCTGTACTGAGCAGCCAACTGTGCCACTTTTGCATCAAAATTCTTACGGTCTGCATCGGTCCACCAATTGTTCAGGTTACCGTCGCCGTCGAATCTTGAACCGCTGTCATCAAATCCGTGAGAAATTTCGTGACCGATCACCGCACCGATTCCGCCGAAATTAACCGCTGCATCTGCTTTGGGGTTATAGAAAGGAGGCTGTAGAATGGCTGCAGGAAATACGATTTCGTTGTTTGAACCGTTGTAATAGGCGTTTACCGTCTGTGGGGTCATTCCCCATTCTGTTTTGTCTACAGGTTTTCCTACTTTTTCTAAGCTTCTCTGATACTGCCAAGCAGAAACATTCTGAAGGTTAGAGTATAAATTTGCTCCCGTTTTTGGAGATTCTACCTTTAGCTGGGTATAATCTTTCCATTTGTCGGGATAAGCAATCTTTACAGTGAATTTTGATAGTTTGTCCTGAGCTTTCACTTTCGTTTCAGGGGACATCCAATCCATCTCGTTGATGTGAGTCTTAAATGATTTTAAAATATAATCAATATAAGTTTCCATCTGTTTTTTGGCTTCCGGCGTAAAATATTTTTCTACGTATAATTTACCAAAAGCTTCACCCAAAACACTGTTCACTAAAGAAAGCCCTCTTTTGTTCATCGGGCGCTGCTCTTTTTGCCCCTGAAGATATTTGGAATAGAAATCGAATCTTATCTGTTCTAACTTTTCATCAAGATTGCTGGCATTTCCGTTAATTAAATGATATTTCAGATAATCTTTCAGCAAAGGAAGATTCTTTTGTGTAAGGAATGAATCCATGTTCTGGTAATATTTCAGTTCTCCAACGATTACTTTATCTGTTTTTACTCCGGCCTCTGCCAGATATTTTGGAAGATTGATATTTTTAACCAGAGCAGGCAGCTCGGATACCATTTTTGGATTGTATCTTAAATTGGCATCTCTGTTTTGTTCGAGCGTTAACAAATAATTGGCTAACTGCTTTTCGAAATCAACTACATTTTTAGCGGCAACATCAGAATTTTTATATCCTAAAACTCCGAATAATTTTCCAACGTAAGCCTGGTATTCTGCCAGCGTTTTTGTGTTGGCTTCATTTACTTTCTGGTAATAATCTCTTCCCAAACCAAGATCCGGGCCGCCAAGATACACTGCATTCATTTTAGAATTCTTCATATCTGCTCTCACCCCCCATCCGTAGAAAGAGTTATCGCCCAGTTTTGTGGCTTCCAAAAGATATTTCTGAAGATCATTAAGGTTTTTAATGGCATCGATTTTTGCCAAATCTCCTTTAATCGGAGCCAATCCATCTGCATTTCTCTTGCCTGTATCCATAAAAGATGCGTACAAGTTCTGGATTTTCTGACCTTCGGAACCTTCAGGATAGGTTTCGGATAAAATTTTGTTTAAAATATCCAATGAAGCATCATCCACATTTTCTCTCAAAGCATTGAAAGACCCCCAACTTGCTTTATCAGAAGGAATCTGAGTGGTCTTCACCCAATTTCCATTCACATAGCTAAAAAAATCATCTTGCGGACGAACGCTGGTATCCATGTAAGACAAATTAATCCCCTCTTCTTTCACTTCTTCTTTTTTCTGTTCTGCAACAACTTCTTTCACCGGTTCCTGTTTTTGAGTTTCAGCAGTTTTTGTGGTCCCACACGAATTTAAAAATACCAGACCCGAAAGGGCAAGTATCCCAATATTTAGCTTTTTCATTAAAGATAATTTTTGATTTTACACAAACTTATCAAATATACGAATTTTGATGAATAGTTAAGAGTGATAAATTATGAGTTATGAATTATGAGTGAAAGGTTTTTAGGTTTTGGCTGAAGCCTTTTTGGAGTTTTTTATTTGAAAACAGGCTGAAGCCCGTTTCTATTGATGGAAATGACATCGTGATTTTGACAACCTTAATCACGAATGGTATAAAACGTCAAATAAAAGACCGAAATACCGGTCTCTATCTGCAAAGTTTGTTATTTCGTAGGAATCTTAGCCCGCACTTTTCCAAATGTATTTATTTCTAATACCATGCTTAGATCCTTGACAGGCTGACAAGCTTTGTGGATATTTTCTAATGTTGAAATGAAAGAGTGAAACCCTAGCCCCGATTGTCGCGGCATCCTTTTGGGTTGCGGGCGGAGCGAAGCGGAGCCCGTAACCAAAAAGATACAGCAGAAAGCGGGAAAGAGCTCCTAAAAATAAAATTGTCTAAAAAAAAACCGCTCATTGCTGAACGGTTTTGCTATTTTTAGGTAGTGATTACCAGATTTTAATTCTGTCTGCCGGAGCTTTGTATAATTTATCTCCAGGCTTCACGTCGAATGCTTTGTAAAACGCATCAACATTGATGATAGGTCCGAAACTTCTGAAATATCCAGGAGAGTGCGGATCTGTTTTCACTTGGTTTACCATATATTTTTCACTTGACAGGGTTCTCCAAACGGTTGCCCAGCTTAAGAAGAATCTCTGATCTTGCGTAAATCCACTGATTGATCCAGGATTTCCTTTATCTTTCAGATACATTTGAAGTGCATCGTAAGCGATATTTACCCCTCCTAAATCTGCAATATTCTCACCGTTTGTGAATGTTCCGTTGACATTGGTTCCTTTTACAGGCTCATATTTATCATACTGAGCTGCAAGAGCTTTTGTCGCTTTCTCGAAGTTGGCTTTGTCTTCCGGAGTCCACCAGTCTACCAAGTTTCCGTCTGCGTCGAACTGTGCTCCTGAATCGTCGAATCCGTGGCTCATTTCGTGACCGATAACGGCACCGATTCCACCGAAATTAACCGCCGCATCAGCCTTAGGATTGAAGAAAGGTGGCTGAAGAATTGCAGCAGGGAAAACGATTTCGTTGTTTACCGGGTTGTAGTAAGCATTTACTGTCTGTGGAGTCATTCCCCATTCTGTTTTGTCAACAGGTTTTCCGATTTTAGCCAAGTCTTTGTTATACTGCCACTCTGTGATGTTCTGAAGGTTAGAATATAGATTTCCACCTTTTGCTTCAGAAACAATATTTAATTTAGAATAATCTTTCCATTTGTCCGGATAAGCAACTTTTACCGTAAACTTGTTCAGTTTTTCCATTGCTTTTACCTTCGTTGTAGAAGACATCCAAGCCAGATTGTTGATGTGAACGGCAAAGCTTTTCTTCAAATAATCAATCAATTCAACCATCTGAGCTTTAGCTTCTGCCGGGAAATATTTTTCAACATATAATTTTCCGAAAGCTTCCCCCAAAGATCCGTTGATTAACTCATAACCTCTTTTGTTTAAAGCTCTTTGCTCCTGCTGACCTCTCAAATATTTACCATAGAAAGCAAACTTCATATCGCCTAATTTTTCGCTTAAATAAGAAGCGCTTCCGTGGATCATATGGAATTTTAAATAATCTTTAATGACAGGAAGATTTTTAGCACTTACCAGATTATCAAACTCTTTGTAATATCCTATTTCTCCGATGATTACTTTATCTGTGTTTACTCCAACTGCTTTAAGATAAGCCGGAAGATCAACACCTTTTACCAATGTCTTAAGTTCAGCCATTGTTCTTGGGTTGTACTGAAGCGTATTGTCACGGCTTTGCTCGTTGGTAAGGTAAGTTTTTGCAATGCTTTTTTCGTAGTCTACAATGGCTTTTGCAGAGGCATCAGCATTTTTGTATCCTAGTTCCTTCAACATAGAAGCTACATACTTTGTATATTCTGCAAGAGCTTCCGTATTTTTTTCGTTTACTTTTTGGTAATAATCTCTTCCCAATCCTAAAGATGCGTTTCCTAAATAAACAGCATTCATTTTAGAGTCTTTAAGATCTGCATCAATTCCCCATCCGTACAGGGTATTTTCCCCGTCTTTGGTTACAGAAACCAAATAGTTCTGAAGATCCGCAAGATTTTTGATTGCATCAATTTTGTTGATGTTTGCCTGAATAGGCTTTATTCCGTCTGCATTTCTCTTCGCCATATTCATGTACGTAGCATAGAGATCCTGAATTTTTTTACCCTCTGTTCCGTCGGCAAATTTGTCTTTCAAAAGAGAGTTTAAAATCGTCATTGAGTTATTGTCCGTGTCATCAGCCAATTTATTGAAACTTCCCCAAGTAGGTTTATCAGAAGGAATTTTGGCAGTTTTCATCCATGTTCCGCTCACATAATTATAAAAATCATCCTGTGGACGAACCGATTTATCCATCAAACTAAGATCAAGACCTTTGTCTGAAGCTTGTGCATTCACGTTTTGTGAACCTATCCCTGCTAATAAAGCCAAAGAAAGCGTTAATTTTTTCATTAGAATTACAATTTATACAATATGTATGTTATTTTAAAAATTTGTTACTTAATTTTTAAGTTTTTAAAAATAAAAAAATTTGAGTTATACTAAATTTAAATTACAAAATAATTAATTCCATTAGATCCAATCCTCTGAAATCAATCAATTTAAACCTTTTCAGCTACCAAAATCCCGACCAGATCCTGAATCACTTTCTGTGAAACAAAATACATAAAATCCAGCCTGTCCAAATGTGGCATGTACAATTTTGAAGTTACTACCTTATCATCAATTCGGATACTGTAGAATACTGTTCCCACCTCTTTTCCGTCTTCACCTTTTCCCGGCCCTGCCACTCCGGTTGTTGATAATGAAACGTTGGTATCAAACAAATTCTGACAGCCTTCTGCCATTTCAGAGGCCACTTGCTCACTTACCACTGTAAACTCATCATCGGTTTCTTTTTTTACCTTTAAAATATTGATTTTCTTTTCTGTAGCGTAGGTAACAACGCCACCCAGAAAATATTTTGAGCTTCCCGAGTTGGATGTAATTAATTTAGCTAATTCTCCGCCTGTACAACTTTCTGCTGTAGAAATTGTCAGTTTTCTTTCAAGCAATAATTCTCCCAGAATTTTCTCAATTTTATCTTCAGAAGTTGCGATTACATTGTCTTTAATTAAAGGCAATAATTTTTGAATTTCTTCTTCCAGCTGCTGCTGTAGAACCGTTTCATTTTCTCCTGTTGCAGTTAATCTCAATTTCACACGAGTTCCTACAGGAAGGTAAGACAAAGCCAAGTTTGCAGGCAATGCAAGCTCCCAACTTTCAATGGTATCAGCTAAAATACTCTCAGGAATTCCGACTACGGAAATTATTCTGGTCACAATATAATTTAAGCTGAATTTTTCCTGCAAATAAGGGACAATCTGGTCTTTTATCAATGGTTTCACTTCATAAGGAACACCAGGAAGACTAAACAGCAATTTCCCGTCCTGCTCCATCATCATGCAGGGTGCAGTTCCGAAATGATTTTGGAAAACTGTAGACTTTGTAGGTACAAAAGCCTGCTCACGGTTTCTTTCCAGAATCTCAAGACGGCCGCGTTTCTCCATATAATTTTTAAGATGATTGAATGTCACCTCATCCAAAGCAATTTCATCATTGAAGAATTCAGCAATCGCTTTCTTTGTTTTATCATCTCTCGTAGGACCTAATCCACCTGTAGTAATAATTAAATCACCAACTTCAAAAGCAGATGCAATGGTATTCTTTATGGTTTCAATTTCATCTGAAATCGTAAAGATCTGTGAAACTTTTATCCCTATATTTTTAAGTTCAGTCGCAACAAAATTAGAATTGGTATCTACCGTATTTCCCGAAAGAATTTCGTCACCAATAGTAATTAGAACAGCATTTTTCATAATTGATTCTCGAAAAAAATTTGCTTACAAATGACGGAAAATTCTCAGTGACGGACAATATAAATTGATTTTTTCTATTTTTGGGCGAAATTGTTTAAAACTATAATTAAAAATATGTCTAAATATGATGATGCTTCATGGCATTACGGTGGAGACTTCCCTGAAGGTTTACCCGAAAAAAACGGAGCAACGCACACCGGAATGTTCCTGAATTGGTGTATTCAACATGATTTAATTTCAGATGAATTAAAAGAAGATGCTCAGGAAGAAATTAAAAAATTAAAACGAAGAGAAATCACAGGTGCAGAATTTGTCTTGGATTCTTTGGACGGAAAATTCTCAGCATCCGATCTGAATGATATGGGAAATGCTTTTGCTCAGGATTATTATAAAGATGATACCGATTTTGGGAACAGGTTCAGTTCTTTTGCGGACGATTATGTCAATCTGTTTGATGCCAAGGCTGAGGAAAACGATTATGAATATGAAACTTTTTATCATATTGAAGATACGTACGAAAATTATGATCTGATGAAACAGATTATTGATTACCGGTTCGGAGAATGGCAAGAATATAAAAACCTCAATTAAAACAATAAAAATTTTCAGTCGGATTTTACCGAAATACAATTTTGACCTTTCATGATTATCAACTATATTTGTTAGTAATGAATGACGAACAATTATTCCTGCTCATCGGTAAGGCAAAGGAAAAAGACCAGAAAGCTCAGACTAAGCTCATCAACATCTTTTGGGTTGATGTTTTTTCTTTTGTGATGAAAAAAGTACACGATGAAAATGATGCAGACGAAATTACAGTGAATGTTTTTTCTAAAGTTCTGTCGAAACTGGATATGTACGACCCTCACTTTCAGTTCAAAACGTGGATTTTAACGATTGCTCAGAACACTATTATTGATTTTTGGCGGAGAAAATCAAGGGAAAATCAGGATCCGACTGAAAATTTAGATGAAGTTAAAAATCAATATGCCAAATCTCCGGAAGAACTTATGATCTCCAAGGAAGAACAGAAGAAAATCATTAAAACCATAGAATCCTTAGATGCCAATTATCAGGATATTATCCGATTACGGTTTTTTGAAGAAAAAAGCATTAAAGAAATTGCCGAAGAACTGGGAATTTCTGTTGCCAATACGAAAGTTCGTGTGATGCGTGCTAAAAAAGTTCTTGCCGAATTGTTGAAAAATAATGAATTTGAGGACAATTAATTTATGTCTCTTAACATAGCTTACGGCGAATGAACGAATAACTTGGTTTATGATTACATTAAAAATTCGTGCATTAATGTCAAAATATCAATTATCATTTCCATCAATCCTTATCTTTGATTGTTTCGATAAAAAATTCACTAACTTTGAACCTCAATTTGAGAAATAAATGGAGAATTTAGTTCAAGATACTACCGTTCAAAAACCAAAATGGATTCGTGTAAAACTCCCTACCGGCAAGAATTACAGAGAATTAAGATCTTTGGTTGATAAATATAAATTAAACACTATTTGCCAAAGCGGAAGCTGCCCGAATATGGGAGAATGCTGGGGAGAAGGAACAGCAACTTTCATGATTCTTGGAAATATCTGTACCAGGAGCTGCGGATTTTGTGGCGTAAAAACCGGGAAACCGCTTGACGTAAACTGGGATGAACCTGAAAAAGTAGCGCGTTCAATCAAATTAATGAAAATTAAGCATGCTGTTCTAACATCGGTTGACCGTGACGATTTGAAAGATATGGGTTCGATTCTTTGGGGTGAAACAGTAAACGCTGTAAGAAGAATTTCTCCGGGAACTACGATGGAAACTCTTATTCCTGACTTCCAAGGGTTAACAAAACATCTTGACAGATTGGTAGATGTTGCTCCTGAAGTAATCTCTCACAATATGGAAACCGTAAAACGTTTAACAAGAGAAGTAAGAATTCAGGCTAAATATGAAAGAAGCCTTGAAGTATTGAGATACTTAAAAGAAGCAGGACAAAGAAGAACCAAAACAGGTGTTATGCTTGGTTTAGGTGAAACTAAAGATGAGGTTTTCCAGACAATTGAAGACATCAGAAATGCAAATGTAGATGTAATTACGTTAGGCCAATATTTACAGCCTACGAAAAAACATCTTCCTGTGAAGAAATTCATTACTCCTGAAGAGTTTGATGAATTCGGAGATTTTGCAAGAAGCTTAGGCTTCAGACACGTTGAGAGCTCACCTCTGGTAAGAAGTTCTTATCATGCAGAAAAACATATTCACTAAAATATCAATCGCTTCAATTTTTGGAGCGATTTTTTTTATTACAGATAAAATAAACGTCTAATTTGTCATTCCGTAAGAA
Organism: Chryseobacterium arachidis; assembly: GCF_900129245.1. GTDB lineage: Bacteria > Bacteroidota > Bacteroidia > Flavobacteriales > Weeksellaceae > Chryseobacterium > Chryseobacterium arachidis. The sequence continues at coordinate 63,514 of NZ_FQUT01000015.1, read as the reverse complement.
TTCAGGCAAATTTATTAGAGATAATGCTTTAAAATATTCGCTTAGATTCCTATGGAATGACAAAGGATATGTTTAAATTAACCTTCAACTTTACTCAAATGTTTTTTCTTAAAAGCTGAAGGTGTTTCGCCGATATATTTTTTAAACAGCTTATTGAAATACGAGAGACTTTCAAAACCTACCTGGAAACAAACCTCCGTCACACACGAATTCTGCAGCAATAATAATTTTGCCTGATTGATCCTGTAATTATTCACGAAATCGGTGAAAGTCATATTCGTCTGCTTTTTAAAATACCGGCAAAAAGCGGGAGTACTCAGATTAACATTTTCAGCGATCACATTCACATTAGGATTTTTATCATAATTTTCATGAATATAATCATAGATTGTTCCCATCCTGATTTTATCATTCAAAAACCATTTGATCCGAGTATCTTCATTATTTAACTCCTTTACTTCATTTGAATGAGCAAGAATCTGTAAAATTTCAACCAATCCCATAAAAGAATCAAAAGAATTTTTATCTCTGATATCATGAAGCTTTTCCACTACTTTTGCTTTTGTTTCTCCGGAAAATGATAATCCCAGATAAGAACGTTCCAATAGTTTTTTAATACTGTCAAATTCAGGAACAGGAAAAATAAGTTCCTGAAGGAAATTCTCCCTCATTTGAAGAACCAGTTGCCTGCATTCGGTCTGAATCCGATAATCAAAATTGAGATGAGGAACATTCGAGCCGATTAATAATAAATCGCTGTCTTTAAAATCCGAAATATTTTTTCCGACATGGCGAATCCCGTTACAGGCTTCCACATAAACGAGCTCTATTTCAGGATGATAATGCCAGAAAAAACAATTCTTCAAAGACGGTGAAAACAGCTTGAAAGATTTCCCTTCTTCAAAATCGATAATTTCTTTCTGAATTTTCATTAGGCTCTCTTTTGATTAATAATGAATTTAAATTTAATTAAAAAAGTTAATACAGAGCAAATTTAGGTCATTAATGTTAAAGTATAAATGATTATTTCTATCGAAATTTGCACTGTCAAAAGAAGAAATTAATTATTGAAGATTAAAAAATTAAAATGGGGATTGATAAAAGAATTATACCGCTCGCCATTGGTGGTTTGGGTATAGGAACAACGGAATTTACCGTGATGGGGCTGCTCCCGGACATTGCGAGATCATTACAGATTACGATTCCTGAAGCGGGACATATGATTTCTGCTTATGCATTGGGTGTAGTTATCGGAGCACCGATTTTAATTGGATACTCGGTAAAGTTTCCACCTAAGAAGGTATTAATCGCTCTGATGGTTATCTTTACGATATTTAATGCGTTATCTGCTGTAGCACCCAATTACACCACTATGCTGTTCATCAGGTTTCTTTCAGGATTACCTCACGGGGCATTTTTCGGAACAGGAACCGTAGTTGCCGCAAGAATGGCAGGAAAAGGGAAAGAAGCATTCTATATTTCCCTTATGTTCACCGGATTAACGATCGCGAACCTGGCCATGGTTCCCTTGGTAACCTATATCGGGCACATCTTCCACTGGAGATGGTATTTTGCTATCGTTGCGGTGATTGGATTGTTTACTTTAATTTCACTCAAACTTTGGCTTCCGGATCTGGAAAAGAAAGAAAACAGCCATTTCCTTGAAGAACTGAAATTCCTTAAAACCAAACAATCGTGGCTGGTTTTAATGATTACCGCCATCGGTTTTGGAGGATTGTTTACATGGTTCAGCTATATTACTCCGCTTATGACAATTGTTGCAGGAATTAAAGAAAGCCAGATGGCTTATGTCATGATTCTTGCCGGTGCAGGGATGGTAGTAGGAAACCTGGTCGGAGGCTATATTTCTGACAGAATGAGCCCTGAAAAAACGTGTGTACTGTTAATATTTTTAATGATGTCTGCATTAGCGGGTGTATTTTTCTTTTCAGACAATCAAGTGGCAGCATTGGTTCTAACGTTCGTCTGTGGGGCTTTATCCATGTCGGTTTCTGCACCGATTAACATCATGATGATGAAAGCTGCGCCGAAAAGTGAAATGATGGCAGCTGCTTTTATGCAGGCTGCTTTCAATATTGCGAATGCAATGGGTGCTTTCCTTGGCGGGCTTCCTTTAGAACGTGGATATTCATTCAATTATCCTTCTTTGGTAGGTGTCGGGATGACCTTTATTGGTTTGGTCATCGCGCTGAGATACAAATATTTATATGGTTCACAAAAACCGGAAGATAAGGAAGTCATTCCTGAATGTGTTTCATAAAACAAATCAAAAGGCTGTCTCAATTGAAACAGCCTTTTTTATTTTCTATCAGCAATTAAGCTTCTACTTCATTGCCGTTTTTGCACCAGTAAAGGGCATTATAAAGATTTTCTTTCGGAAAAGATTTGAATTCTCCCGGCATCAGAACACTGAAAATATCTGTGAATTTCTGTACTCCTTCTTTGTCTGTTACAATCGCCGCCCTGTTCCAGTTTGCCAGATTTTTTAATCCTAATAGCGCATCCTGCAACCATGCTCCCATTGTAAAGTTATCCAGATCGGTATCCAGATAAAGCAGATAATTCAGTTCATTGTATTGGTCTACTTTTTCTTTTACTTTAGGAATGACAAGGTTTTCGAAATCTTCTTTTGTTATTTCTCCCGTTGCACTGAAAGCCGCAACATTGTCCGGGGCTTCTGGAATAATCGTTATCATAATAATTATATTTTGTGTGGTTTAAGTAAAGCTGAAATAACAAAAATTAAACCACTATTTAGTTTTTGGTGAATGAAAAGGCGCAATTATTGTTTTTCTTGTGAAAAATATTACGATGAATCTTAAATCTAATGAACCATTCTGGTTATTAAAAAACGGCCTGATTTCTTCTTATCCTTCTTTAAAATCTGATGAAGAATGTGATGTCTTAATTATCGGAGGCGGAATAACAGGAAGTTTAATTGCCCATCAAATGATAACCGACGGCTATAAAACCATCCTTATTGACAAGCGTGAACTCTGTAACGGAAGTACTTCGGCAACAACATCCATGCTTCAGTACGAGATCGACACTCCTCTTTTTGAACTCATTGAAAAAATAGGAAAAAAAGGTGCTGTGGAAAGTTACAAAGCCTGCTCTGATGCCATTGACAAACTCGAAAAGCTGTCAAAAGAAATTAGGTCAAGCTCAGGGTTTAAAAGAAAAAAATCTCTGTATTTCGCTTCTAAAAAGAAAGACATTGAATGGCTAAAAAAGGAGTTTGAAGCCCGGAAAAAAGCCGGTTTTGATGTAAAATGGCTGAATACAGAAAAGGTTTCAGAAATATTTGGTTTCGAAAATACATATGGTGGAATTTTATCCAAACAAGGCGCAAGTATTGACGCTTTTAAGTTTGCCCACGAATTATTTAAATTAAATGTAAAAAAAGGGTTAAAAATTTTCGATAAAACCGAAATGGTGAAAGTTGAATATTTTAAGGGCTTTAATGTAGTAAGTGTAGATTCTGGATATCAGATCAAGGCAAAGAAAATCATTTACTGCATCGGATATGAAAGTAAAAATCTCATCAAAGAAAATTTTGTGAATCTGAAAAGCACGTATGCCGTTGTTTCCGAAATTGATCATGATAAATTTAAAAATATTACCAATACTTTAGTGTGGAATACCGATGATCCCTACATCTATATGAGAACGACCGATGACGGACGGATGCTGATTGGCGGTGGCGATGAAGATTTCTATGATGCTGAAAAACGTGATAAGTTACTGAATAAAAAAGAAAAAGAAATTCTAAATGTCTTACAAAAAATAAAACCCGACTACCATTTTTATACCGATTTTGTATGGGCCGGGACTTTTGGGGAAACGAAAGACGGACTTCCCTACATCGGAGAACATAAAAAATTTAAAAATTCCTATTTTGTATTAGGCTTCGGAGGAAATGGCATTACTTTTTCGGTAACGGGAATGGAAATGGCTTCTGATTTTATGAAAGGAAAAAAACACTTGCTATCGAAGTATTTTAAGTTCGGAAGGTAGTTTTTGGGTTTCGGCGACTTCGCCGCCGAAACCCAAAAACTTGCAACAAATTTGTTGCAAGTTCTACCACATTCAAATACTTTGATGATTGAAATTTGAAGTCATCAACTTCAGATGTATCAAAAGTTGCTTTGCAAAGCTGAAAAACATAGCTTCATCCAATCAACTTTTTGATTATTCTTTGCCCACTTAAATTAAATATCTAAATAAAATCTCTGTGTCAAAAAATAAACAATGATTTTTTAAGGATTAATTAAATCTAAACGGCCTCTAAGAACTGTAGCCATTCTTTTTACCTAATTCTAGAATCGATTTTTCTATCGCTTTTCCTATATCGTCAGCATCTGCACCTCCCCGCTTCTTCATTTCTGCATCAATAAAATCCTGACGTTTTTTCGACAGTTCTTCGATTTCTTTCTGGATTTTATCACGTTCAGCAGACTTTTGAGCTACTGCTTTTTTAATTTCCTCTTTACTTTTTCCTTTTAATTCAGTCGGAAGCTCTTCTTCTCTTACATTTGCCATAAAATTCACATCTTTTTCTGCCCGGTCTACCAAATCCCAATGATCATTTTTATATGCATTTTTCTTAGACTTGGCCACCGTTCTTTCCACAGCATTTGCCGCTGATTGTACCTCAGCATTTCTGTCCTGAAGCATTTGCTTATTTTTATATTCCGAACCATGGCTTCCATAATAAATATAAGTATCATTCAGCTTTGTATTGCATTCTGAAATCCTGATGTCATAAGGTGTTTCAATGTATATTACTTTACGGTCGCTGTCAATATTGAAATATTTTCCATCGCCTAAAGACGCTCCGTTTTGCCAAAAAGTCTGGATGCCTTCATCTCTGTTGCCACAGAAAATCGTATTGGTATAGATATTTTTTCTTTTAGCAGCAGAAACTACATCTTTATAATTAATTTTCCCTTGATCAAAAGGTTCATTTCCTGCAATGTAGATCAGCTTCATGCTTTTTTCATTTCCGTCCCATTTCAGGTTTGTTGAAGCATCACGAATGACTGCACCACAATATTCATTTCCGCCGTTGGTTCTTAAGGCAAACAATTTTTCGGAAACAAGATCTAAATCCTGGGTTAAAGGCGTTACCTGCCGGATATAATTTTCGTCCCTCAAGCCATCATTTCCATATTCATAGAGGGCAATTTCAATCTGCGGAGCCTGTCCGTTATATTTCAAAGTAGTAAGCGTATTGACGATATTCCAAAGTCTTGATTTCGCCTGATCGATTAGCCCGTCCATACTGTTGGAAGTATCCAGAAGCAATGCCACCTGAATTTTATTCTCTTTGCTGGTTGTTCCTGAAGGTTCTGCATCAGCCTGAACGCTTACTCTTTGCTGTAAAGGCTTTTCACAGCCGATTTTTTGAGGGCCCTGCGCTCCTAAGAAAGCGGCAACTCCCAATGTTACTGTTAAAAATTTAATAGTTGTCATGATTTTGTGTTTTAAAGGATTTCGTATCTTGTTTTAATGCTGTATTTAAGCTTTATATTTTCAATATTATCAAATGAATAATCCACAGATGCATCGGCCACTTCCAACTGAACGTTTGCTGTTTTCGCTCTGAAATTCATCGGAACAATCATATCGCTGGTGTAATCTTCAATTTCTACGATCTCAATTGGGTTTCCCACTTTTTTACCGATGCTTTCCATTAAATAATCCGCTTTTTCTTTGGCTGCTTTTAAAGCATTGATCTTAACGGTTTTTCTGAATTCTGCAATCTTTGTATTTTTGATTTCCGCGATATTAATATTGTTGACCCATTTTTGGTTAAGATTTTCAAACAGACTTCCCATCTCCGTTTTTTTGCTCACTTTAAACTGAAAGCTTTTCGTAAAAATCTTCGTCTTGGAATAGATATTCTGATACATCGACTTGAATTTGATGTCTTCATTTTTCACCCCATTATTCTTCAAGGTCTCAAACAGCAGTTTTTCGTTATCCGCCAATTGGTTTTTGTTGTCGCCTTTGATTCCGATGTTGAAGATAATTTCATCTGGTTCTACTTCCATTTCAGCAACTCCTGTTACTTCAATTCCACTTTTCTTAATTTCCTGTGCGTTGATCAGACTTCCGACTGTTAATAATCCGATCAATAAAAATTGTCTCAATTTCATAATTTCCTGTTTTTAAATTTTAAACTTCTAGAGTAAAATTACGCCGAATGAGAACCGGAAATGGAGAGACTTGGTGAAACTGTGGTTTGACTTGGTGAGTTGGGAAAATCTCCTGAAATGGATAAGATTTTACTGTAAAGATTTAAATTTTCTGCTATTGTTTGTCCAAAAAATTCAGGTACCAATTTCCCTATCGTTATTCCGAATACTTAATAGGATGGCTGATTTGTAGATATTTTCTAATCTCGAATATCCGACTGCAACCGTAGCCCGATTGCAGCATCTGTTTGAGCTCATTTCTTTTGGTTTCGGCGCGGCAGCTTCGCTGCCGCGCCGAAACTAAAAGAAATAGCGAGTGCGGAAAGCGGGAAATAGCTTCAAATAAAAAAAACAGTTCAAAGTGAACTGCTTATCTGTTGGTAAGAATTATTGATTTACCGTTTCGGGTAACGAACTTTTTTACATCGGAGAAAAGTTTTGTCCTGATAATAAGTTCATCATCACTATCTGAAATATTGTATGTGCTGGACGTTACCAATGCATCGCTGATATAATGCTCAAACAGCTTTTTAGAACCGGACTCGTCTACGGAATAAAAATCGACTTTGTAATCGTCGATTCCCGTTTGGTAAAACTTATAAATAATTTTTTCATTGAGATCGCTGGAAATGATCTTGGTTTCAATGAAGTCGCTCTGCTCAAGAAACGAACAGTTCTGTAAGAATAATACAGGCAGTAGAAGGAAGTAAAGATGTTTTTTCATAGTTATGTTGGTGTTTACAAATTTAATTAATCTTAACTCCCTGATTGTTAACTGAATTTCAATTAATATTAAGGTTTCGTATTGATTCTAAATATTTATATCAAGCCTTTAAATAATTAAAATATCATAGACTTCCTTCTCTTCCTGCGGCTTTCTGTTTCTTTAATTTCAACATTACTTTCCTTCTGTTTTTCTCTGATAATCGTAAGCTTTATCTCATACATTACCTGAATTACGGGTTCATGAATTACTGGGTTGATCACAAAATCGAATTCTTTGTCCAAAACAGGCTGATAATAGGACGTTACAGATTTTGCCGCCTGGTTTACATTGGCAAACTTGGTTAAGGCCAACGAAGAACTATTGTAAGCTTCATAAGATTTGTACATTTCCGTCGGTAGTGTAACCCTGAAGCCATCCATCACATTTTTTCCGACCGTTGAAAAGTTTTCTCCTAAAATATTTTCAAGGTTTTTAGCTTTTTCCTGCAATGCTAATTTTGCTTTGTTCATCAGTTCTTTTCGGACATTTTCCATGGAGTCGGCAAAATAATCTACCCTTACGAGATCATAGATTTCATTTTTAGACAAAATCGAGATAAAATCATTCAATTGGGAAGGATCTGTAAACTTAATATGGATATTTTTCTTTAGCTCAAATCCGGCAGGAACTTCATTATACGTTTTCTTGCTTGATGTCTTCTTTTCGACATTATACTGATAAACAGGAACAAAAGATATCATATCGACATACGTTTCAACACCTTTTCGCATTTTAATCTGAAGTAAAGAAGTATTGATACGCTTATCAATCAGATCATTAACTTCCTCCGCACTTTCAGCAACCTGAGTAATGCTGAAAATAGCAACATATTGATCTGCTTTTACATTGGCTAATCCTTTCACACTAATCACATTTTCATTGATATTAGGATTAAAAACAGGGGTTGCTACACTAATATTACTTTCCGAATAATGAGTCTGATTTCTGTAGTTAACATTTCCTGACACCTGTGAAAAGATAATTTGAGACCATAACAAAGAGGCGAATACTGTAATATTTTTCATGTTTATTAAATTAATTTGAATTACAGCACAAACTTAGCCTAAGGAAACAGACATCAAACCGTAAACTTGGTGAGCTTCCCCTTTCACTTGGTGAATAGTTTTTGCCAAACTATATATATGTATATCTTTGTTTTATGAAAATGTTTCAGACTTTTTTGTTTTTATCACTGATGATTTTTGGGAATATACTCTATTCTCAAACCACAAATAGTACCGTATCTGAAGTTCAGAAAGAAAGCAAAAAATTGAGAAAAGCTGTCGATACCAAAGACGAATCTGCCCAAGCTGAATCTTATTACAATATTGGCGAAACATTTTTCAACAACGGAAATTTTCAGAAAAGTGAAGAATATTATGCCAAGGCAAAAAAAATCTACGAAAGCCTTAATGACAAACCCAATATTGAAAAAACAAGCCGCAAATTAGCCCAATCTCAGGAAAAGCAGAACAAGATTACTCCAGCGATCAGCAATTATAGCAGAGCTGCAGAAGTAGGCTTTTCAAGAAGTAAAGCTGTCAACTCAAATGATGTAGCCAGACTTTCAACAACTTCTCCTGAAGCTAAGGAAGAAGCTATTCAGAATAATATTCAGCTTACCGAAAGGGAAAAAGACAAAGGTGATTTGGCTACAAGCTACAGCCAGATGGCGGACGTTAATATTCAGCAGAATGATATTCCCAAAGCAGAAGCCAACCTTACAAATGCCTATAAAATTTCAAAAAAAGAAGCACCGCAACAGGCATTGGAAATCAATCAGAAGTTAACGGATTTTTATGTTGAAAATAAAAAATTCGATAAAGCTATTGAGGCCAAAAAGACTGTTTTAAAAGAAGATTTTGTTAAAGAAAACTCTAAAAAAGAAGTTGAACAAATTCGGGAATTAGCAGATATTTATATCAAAAAAAATGATCCGCAGGAAGCTATTGATTTATTAAAAAAATCTTACGGGATTGCTCTTGAAAAAGGTCACACTTTGGAAGCTCAGAAAAGCGTTAAAAAGCTCGACAGCCTTTATAATGTTTCCGAAAATACGGATGCTTCGGTAAAACTGTACCGTGATTTCTTAGGAAAACTTCCAGATCTTGTCTCAAAAGATAAAAGTTTAGTGGATGAAAAAATCCTCGAAGATACTGAGCAGCGAATTGCCCAGCTGGAAAAAGAAAAACAACTGAAAGATGAATTAATCCGCAAGAAAAATGTCTTTAATTACAGTCTAATTGTAGTATTGTTTATTTTAATCGGTTTGGTAATTTTTATTTTCAGGACCCTAAAAAAAGTTCAGATTAAAAACAAAAAAATAGCATTGCAGTCGCTTCGTCGTGAGATGAATCCTCATTTTATCTTTAACAGTTTAAATTCTGTCAATCAGTTTATCGCTACAAATAATGAACTGGAAGCCAACCAATATTTAACCAAATTTTCAAAACTGATGCGTGGCGTAATGGAAAATTCTACCGAAGATTTTATTCCGTTTCAACAAGAACTGGATCTGCTTCAAAATTATCTGGCATTGGAAAAAACCCGTTTTGCAGATAAATTTGATTATGAAATTGAGTTTGACGACAATCTTAATACACAAAGCCTGCAGGTTCCGGGAATGCTGGTACAGCCGTTTCTGGAAAATGCCATCTGGCACGGACTTCGTTACAGAACCACAAAAGGATTTTTGAAACTGAGCTTTGAAAAAGAAAATCAGCATTTAAAAATCACGGTCGAAGACAACGGAATCGGAATTGAAGAAAGCAAAAAACAAAAAACAGAACATCAAAAAACCAGAAAAGGTCGCGGAATGAAAAATACATTGGAAAGAATTGCTTTGCTGAATGATTTATACAACAAAGAAATTCAATGTAAAATCACTGATAAGAAAGACTCACAAGGAGTTTTTGTAGAAATCAGCTATAAACTGATGAATAAATAATTTGAGACGTGAATTGTCAATCGTGAATTTTCCACGCACAACCAACAACCTGAAATCTGCAACCATTATATAAAAAAACATGAAAATAAAAGCCGTAATCGTAGATGACGAAACCATTGCAAGAGATGTATTAAGGAATTACCTCACAAAATACTGTCCGCAGGTTGAAATTCTGGGCGAAGCTGAAAACATTAAAGAAGCCGTACCTCTGATTGCTGAAGAGCAGCCCCAACTGGTTTTTCTGGACGTAGAAATGCCTTTCGGAAACGCCTTTGATGTGTTAGAAGCGACGAAGGATTTTTCTTACGAAACCATTTTCATTACGGCATTTTCACAGTATTCTTTACAGGCGCTAAACAAGTCGGCAAGTTATTATATTTTAAAACCGATAGATATTCAGGAGCTTATTTTAGCAGTGAATAAAGTAGCAGAAAGCATTGAGAAAAAAGAAGAACTCAACCGAAATAAAATTCTCCTCGAAAATCTAAAATTAAAACCCGAAAAACAACAACTGATTCTTCCTACTCTGCAAGGTTTTGATGTCGTAAAAACTGAAGATATCGTAAGACTTCAGGCGGATGGGAACTTTACGCAGGTTTATTTAACAGATGGTTCAAAAAAAATGGTCTGCCGGTTTCTGAAACATTTTGATGATCTGTTGGAAACACCTTTTGTAAGGGTTCACCGATCGCATATCATCAACACTAATTTTGTAAAATCTTATCACAAAAGCGGAACCGCAACCCTTGCAGATGAAACTGAAATCGAAGTTTCCGGAAGTTTCAAAGACAATTTTTTGAAAGTTTTTTCTTAAAATGATTATTAGAAAATAAGTTTCAACATCATAAAAAACTCTGCGATCTTAGTTAAGTGAAACGCCTTTGCGAACTTAAAAACGAATAGTAGTCAAGAAAAAATCTTTGCGCACTTTGCTTTAAAAACAAAAGCGTTCCAACAAGATTTTCAGGCACTATTTTTGAATTTTTGTAATAACGACACAAAAATATTCTATTATGAAAACGTTTCAGAAAATAGCAATTCCCCTTTCACTGGGTGTTTTAGGACTCATCATTATCAATTCATGTTCAGTCGGAATTCCAAAAGGAGCAGCTGCCGTTCAAAATTTTAATTCAGAAAAATATCTTGGAAAATGGTACGAAATTGCCCGTTTTGATTACAGATTTGAAAAAAATATGGACAATGTTACCGCAACCTATTCTAAAAACACGAACGGAACGATCCGGGTTGATAACAAAGGCTATGATTATGTAAAAAAGGAATGGAAAGAATCCATTGGCGAAGCAAAATTTGTGAATGATCCCTCAGAAGCTCGGTTGAAAGTTTCGTTTTTCAAACCAATTTGGGCAGGTTATAATGTCATTGATATCGACGACAATTATCAATATGCCTTAGTTGCCGGAAGCAGTTTAAAATATCTGTGGATTTTATCCCGTACAACAGAAATTCCTGACAGCATTAGACAAAGATTTTTAGAAAAGGCAAAAAAAATCGGTTACAAAACGGATGATCTCATCTGGGTAAAGCATAATCAATAATTTAAATATTCTTTTTAACATCTTGCCTGAAGGTCAGTTAATGATTCATTTTAATATCGAATTTATTATCTTTGCAGCTTAAATTTTAAATCAAGAATAATGAACTCTTTTATTGAAGAATTGAAATGGCGCGGTCTTTATGCCGACATGATGCCCGGAACGGATGAACAACTGAATAAGGAAATGACAACTGCCTATATCGGTTTTGATCCTACCGCAGATTCTTTACATATCGGAAGTCTTATTCAGATAAAAATTTTAGCACATTTTCAGCAGCATGGGCATAAGCCGGTTGCCTTGGTGGGTGGTGCAACAGGAATGATCGGCGATCCATCCGGAAAGTCTGCCGAAAGAAATCTATTGGACGAAGAAACTCTCCTTCACTATGTAGACTGTTTGAAAAACCAGCTTTCAAGATTCTTAAATTTTGACGGAAATGAAACCAACAAAGCCGAATTGGTAAACAATTACGACTGGATGAAAAATATTTCTTTCCTTGATTTTGCCAAAAATGTCGGAAAAAATATTACCGTTAATTATATGATGGCAAAAGATTCTGTGAAGAAAAGATTTTCAGGAGAATCGGGTGCCGAAGGAATGAGTTTTACGGAATTTACATATCAGTTAATCCAGGGATATGATTTCTTACACCTTTATCAAAACAACAATGTGAAACTTCAGATGGGAGGCTCAGACCAGTGGGGAAATATTACTACCGGAACTGAACTGATCAGAAGAAAAGCTCAGGGAGAAGCATTTGCATTAACAGTCCCATTGATTACAAAAGCTGACGGATCGAAGTTCGGAAAATCAGAAAGTGGCGAAAATTACTGGCTAGATAAAAAGAAAACTTCTCCTTATAAATTTTATCAGTTTTGGCTGAACGCTACTGATGAAGATGCAGAAAGATTCATTAAATTCTATACTTTTTTAGATAAAGAAGAAATTGAGGCATTAATTGAAGAACACAAAACTGCTCCACATGAAAGAAGACTTCAAAAAAAGCTGGCGGAAGAAGTTACAGTTTGGGTTCACGGAAGAGAAGAATATGAGAAAGCCCTGAAAGCTTCAGAAATTCTGTTCGGTCGTTCTACAGCTGAAGACTTAGTAAGTCTTGATGAAGAAACATTTTTAGAAGTTTTTGACGGAGTTCCTCAAAAAGAAGTGGCAAAAGCGGATGTTTTAGGAATCAATATTGTTGATCTGCTTTCTGAGAAATCAGGGTTTCTAAAATCTAAAAGTGAAGCTACAAGAGAACTGAAAGGAAACTCAATCTCTGTGAATAAACAAAAAATAAACGAGGTGTATACTGCAAACGAAAGTGATCTTATCGACGGGAAGTTTTTGCTTCTACAGAAAGGCAAGAAAAGCTATTTCATTGTAAAGGTTGTTTAATCTATTCCTGATATCATAAAAGTATGGCGCGAAATTTTCAATTTCGCGCCATACTTTTTCTAAATGAAATAAAAAAAAGACCATCTTTTCAGATGATCTTTATATTTTTAATACATATTTTTCTTATAATTCTAAGAAACTGTGAGTAACTGCAGCGCTTACAACATTTGCTCCGTTACCGTTTACTGTTTTTGTTTTCACAACTTCACCGTCAACATAAATGTTCACTGTAAGTTTTGAATCTGCATTTGGAAGAACTGCATTAGCAGATAAATTCAACTGAGACTGGCTTGAGCTGATAAAATTTTCTCCACTTGTCCAGGTAAGCCCTGTTGGGTTAAAAATTGTCTGTTGCCCTGTTCCTACCTGAGTAACAACAGCCTTAAATTCTGCCGTACCTGACCCTGTACCGTTATTGATTTTTGCTTCAAACTGAACGATATGATCCTGAAATTCCTCATCATCATCGTCCTTACATGAATTAAATACAGAAACTACTGAAAATAATACGGCGAATAAAAAAGAAAGCCTAAATAAATTTTTTGATTTGTAAAATTGCTTCATTTCTCCAAATAGATTTTTAATGTTTCAAATATAGGTTTTTTATCAATATAAAAATAATTTTTATGTAAAATTTCCAATAAAGATTTCTATATAATATCAAATTAATAAATATTTATCTAAGGTAATTGTTGACCTGTTTAAAACAGTACAAATGGTAAAATTAGACAGATTGTCACCTATTTCGATTGGTCTCATTTTTATATTATCAAACGACAATACATCATTATTATTATCTTTGCTTTATGAATTTAGATTACATTGTAAGAGAACCCGAAAATATTACTCCAGATACTACGATTCTGTTTATGCTTCATGGCTACGGAAGCAATGAGCAAGACCTTTTCAGCTTCAGAGAAACACTTCCGGAAGATTGGATCATTGTGAGCTTCAGAGCTCCAAGAGCCACTCAGTTTGAAGGATATTCCTGGTATGATATAGACTTTAATGATCCTGACAATTTTATAGATGTACCTCAAGCAACTGAAGCACTAAACAGTGTATTAGAAAGTATTTTAAAAATTGTCAATCATTATGGAATCACGGAGGGTAAAACCCATCTTTGCGGTTTTAGCCAAGGGGGAATTTTATGTTATGCTTTGGCTTTAAAATATCCTGAGATGTTTAACCTTATTGCTTGCCTGAGCAGTTATCCTGAAGAAAAATTATTAACAGATATTGTAAAGGATAAAAAGAAATTGGAAAGACTTCGTTTCTTTGTTTCCCACGGAACAGATGATGCTGTTATCCCTTTGGAATGGGGAAGAAAAGCAGCGGATCTGTTGTACGAACTCAGCTGTTATTTTACATTTAGAGAATATATGAGCGGACACGGTGTGAACCAGAAAAATTATATGGATCTGATGGATTTCTTCTCAAAATAATTTATGAAAAATTGAATATTTATTTTAATTCATTATAAAACAGACAAACATTCTCAATTTTGGGAATGTTTTTTATTTATGGTACCGATAAATTTAGTAAATTAAAGAAATGAAACTGAAGTGTTTTTTATGGATCTTTTTTATAAGCATTTTCATTAATGCTCAGGACTCATTTGAACTTCAGGATACAAAAAAAACAGTTATTCCGTTTAAACTTATCAGCAATCTGATTTTTATTCCGGTAAACGTAAACGGGGTTCAGCTCACCTTTTTATTAGACACCGGAGTTGCCGAAACTTCTATTTTCAGTCTTGAAAATCAGGAACTCAAACTTCCTAATCTCGAAAAAATACGGTTTTCCGGTTTAGGCGGTGCAACCAGTATCGACGGGTTCCGTTCAGACAATAACATTGCAAGAATTGGTAAAGATTATGTTAATTATTCACTGACAATTTTTATCATTGTCGATCAGGATTTCAATATATCTTCCCATGTTGGAATTCCGGTGAATGGCATTATTGGTTATCATTTTTTTAAAAATCATCCCGTTATGATCGATTATGCTTCAAAAAAAATTACGGTTTATAACGACGAAACCCTGTTCAGGAAAAAAATTAAGAAATTTGACGAATTGGATATCAGTGTTGAAAGAAGCAAACCTTATATTTTTGCAGATGTCGAGATGACAAATGAAAGAAAAAGCTCCAAACTGTTGATAGATCTGGGAAACAGCGACCCGATATGGCTATTTCCTACCCTGATTAAGAACTTTGTGTATAACAGACCCAATATTGACGACTTTTTAGGAAGAGGATTTAATGGGGATGTCTATGGAAAAAGAAGCAGGATTCATAATTTTTATCTCGGAAATTTTAAATTTGAGAAACCGCTTACCGCAATGCCGGATGAATTTTCCATCCAGCACGTTAATATGGTGGAAGGCAGGAAAGGTTCTATTGGTGGAGATATTATGAGACGTTTCACCATAGCGTTCGATTACCCGCATCAGAAAATATATTTAAAGAAAAACGGAAATTATGACGATCCTTTTCATTTTAATATGAGCGGACTGGATTTCAAACAAGACGGATTGGAATGGACGAAAGATGTTGTGAATCTTCCTGCCAAAAACAAAGATAATCCCAGTGGCGGCGTAGAAGTTATTAATAACAGTCTGCAGTATAATTTTGTACTAAAACCTATATTTTCCATTGCCGGAGTCCGCAAAGATTCACCGGGCGCAAAAGCAGGATTACAGAAAGATGATAAACTGATCAGCATTAATGGCAAGAAAACTGCAGATATGACTTTACAGAAAATTATGGAGCTGATGAAATCCGATGAAGGAAGAACAATACATATGGTGATTGACAGAAAAAATAAACAAATGACTTTAAGTTTCACCCTTGAAGATCCAATACCTTACCAAGAATAATATGAATACAGAAGAAACCACCCTCGATAAAATCCGAAGCAGACCAAGATTCAAAATGTTTACGCATTTAACCAAGGAAGAATATGCCGAAAATCTCAAAAAATATCTTAACGAACATAAAGATGAATTCTCCGGCAACATCAACAAAGAAGTGGCTACCATCTGTGTTGAGACCGATTATGAAACCTATTGGAAGCCTAGACTGTCTTTAAGAATAGAGATTGAAGACGAAAAAACTGCGATACGGGGCGTTTTTGGACCCAGTTCCGCAGTCTGGACGTTTTTTATGTTTCTGTATTTTTCTTTCTCAATCCTGTGGATGACGTTTTTCTCTATGTATTATGTCGAAAAACAGATCAAAAGCCAGGAATATCCTTGGGCACTTACCACTTCATTTATCATGCTGTTCTGTATTGCCCTTACTTATGCTGCTGCACGGTTCGGACAACACAAAGGCAAAGAAGAAATGCTGAAGCTCAGAAGGTTTGCTGAAGAGTCTACCTTACAGTTTGAAAAAATAGATTAACAGTTAAGGAGCAACAGTTTTTGGAGCCTGAGGCATTTGTTCAAGCACTGCTTTTGCAGCTTTAATAGAGTCTACTACCCTTTCTCTGTTGTCCTGTTCTTTTAATATTTTTTCGATATTCGGTTCGATCATTTTTGTCATTTCCTCCACCGAAATATTGTTGGAATTAGGATCTTCCAATAAATTTCTCCAAGGTTTTCTTTTGCCCCAGCCATAATCTCCGTATACCATAACCGCTGTTCCTCTTGCTTTTGTTGTAGCTCCACCCGGATTCAGAACCCAGGTGTCTGCATAGCCATACAGCCATTTAGCATCTTTCATCAACAATCTTAAACAAGAGTGTGAAGCCGGATATCCCGGAAGATCATATTGATGCCAGCCAATCCCGTCAAGATTAAAAATATTGAAGTTATAAGGTAGTTTCCACTCGCTGCTTACAGTAGAAATTGCCAGTTGTTTTTTCCAGTTAGCAAACGTTAGACCCGTTTTTGTTTTGGCAGCTTTTTTCCCCATACTGGTTGGACCCCATTTGACCAGACTTCCGTTCGAATAAACACCATATGCCTGAATCGGGTATGAAAATATCACAAATTTCTTTACAGGACTCAACACATCCAGCTGCATCGGAAACGGCGAGTAAGACATCAATGTAGTATCTATTTTGGCAGGAACCACCAATGTATCAGAATTCCATTTATTTTTCGAATCCAGCCTGTTTAAAGCTAAAATTGCATAACGCTCTTTTTCATTATATTTTTTGCTGAAAACGGCATAAATAGAATCCCTCATCTTCTTATCTTTCGGAAGAATAAAAGCATTATAAAACCCGTCTTCCTGCATTGCCGGCGGTACAGATTCTTTTTCAATCACAGAATCTTTTTTCACCACAACAGAATCCTGTTTTTCAGTTTCAGTAATTGAAGACGCCGTATCACTGATTTTGTCACTAATTTTTTCGATCTCCTTTTTACAGGAAACCACCATTAATGAGATAAAAAGTACATATAGAAACGATTTTTTCACAAGTATGTTTTTCATAAAATAAACAGGCTGATTAATTTTTTCTACCAAGTACAAATATCAGACCTAATTTTTAATCCTGAAAATTATCCGGCAAAATACCGTAAAAAAACGGGTATTTATAAAATGACCATTTAAATAAAAAACACTGATTTATAGCAATTTATTATTTTTAGCATACGCCAGCGCCTCAGCAATATTATTAACTCCTATTTTTTCAAACAACCTTTTGCGGTGAAATTTCACGGTATCGGCGGCCAAAAATATCTTATCAGCAATTTCTGTAATTTTCAACCCGCTTGCCGAAAGACTTAGAATTTCGTATTCCCTTTCTGACAGTTTCTTCTTTTCTCCTATAATCCATTGATCTGCTACAATATCATAATTCCAAAGGTCATTGCTTTTCTCCTTGCTTATCACCACATTTCCCGAGGATTGTGCATTAGACAACGACACCATACAGATTGCTTTCCATATTTTTCCGTCTTCAGTAAGGAAAAAAGGAGTAAGTTTATGATTAATCAATACCTCGTTCCTTCTTTCGTTAATTAAGCAAAAATCATAGGAAATAGAATATTTTTTTCTTTCATCAATAGCCAGTTTTTCGTAAAATTCAAATCCCGCTTTATTTATTTTTACCAATAATTCCAGATCTACGGGCTTCACGTTCTTAAAATAAAACTCATATCCCAAATTTTTCACTTCTTCCGCAGTCATCCCACACAGGAATAGCGGATTATCCGAAACATATTCAAAGGCTTTTTCAAAATAATCAATAATATATAAACTTTGATAAGACATTCTGGAAAATGCTTTTACAGCCTCCAAATAATCATTTCTCTGCGAATAGTCAATCTTAGCATCAGATTCTATTGTATTTTTCTCGTTAAAAAAACGGTTTATTTCTTCCATGATTAAAGTAAGAGTACTACCCAAAAGGGTAGTTTTTATCAATATAACACAAATCTACACAAAAGTATAGTGTATTACAACATAATCCTTTGTATTTTTGCCAATATTTCAATATGAGTTGAATTTTAGACCATATAAAATCAAAAGGTATTAACACAGATTTTAGGTAAAAAGTTAGTTTAAAAAACACAAACCATGAAAGCTCATATATAAACTAATCAGTAATACCGTCGCTCGTGACGGTATTTTTTTATTTAAGATTACAAATATTATGGAGAAACCGCCATCTTCTGGGAAGTGATCAATTCTTTCCTTGTATTTTCAAAAGCGACATCCTTTTTTATTTTTTTTAAAGGCTTTCCCTGAAATATTTCATAGACAGCTTCATTATTATTTCCAAACGTAATTTTTTCCACAGATTCAATCTCTTTGGGAACGTTTGCTCCAAACCATAACTCGTCTGCTTTCTGTTTCCAGGTAACTTCGTAAAGTATTGCATTTTGAGGATATGCTGAATTAAAATTTTTCTGAGCATACTGAAAAGCCTCATCATTTCCATATAAGGTTGACATCGTGCTTTCTTTTGGCTGGATAGATGATGTCATAGGATGCATCAATAAAGGATTTTCTTTAAGCTCATCATTTTGTTGAACAGAAGCCTTGATATTGATCAGTTGCTTAGAATTTTCTTTACAGGAATTCATCAGAATAAAAGCAAAGATGAAATACAAACTATAATTTTTCATTTGGTCTGAATTTTTTTAAGTTGAGAAATTAAATACAAAGGCGACGTAAAAACATAATCCTGATTCGCTACAGGCTGATGACATTCAATACAATCCTTATCAAAATCCGCTGTCTCACCATAAGGCTTCAGATTATTTCCTTTCCATCTTCCCCATCCCCAACCTTTGGTCTGTTTATATTTTTCAGCATCTTTTACCATAAATTCCACCTGAATAAATTCTCCGGTTGACACACTTCCATCCTTTTGTACATGCTGGTTCCATGCTGTTTTTGCAAAAATACTTCCATCCGGCCAGGGATTCGTTTTACGCTTCTGAATCGCTTTTACCGCCACATCATTTCCGAAAATAATTCGCATTGTTCCGTTATCAAAGCGGTCGGTTGTGCTGATGGCCTTCCAGTTTCTATAATCCGGAATATATTGCAACCTGTTTGGTGCAGGCTTAATGTGAGGATTTTTCAATTCTCCGTTGATCCATGAATTATATTGTTTCTCTGCACTTTGTAATTGAGCGTCATCCGAAATTTTTCTTGGAGCAATTGACAAAGCATAATTTTTCAAAATATTAATTTGATCTTCATTCAATTTTGCTGAAGAATGCACCGCCGCATAACTCGGAATCGGCATTTCTCCAGACAATACTTTGTTAATGGCATAATAGATCGTAGAATTTTGCTGCGGTTTCGGCCACGAATTCCATTTTGAAAAATCCAGCGCTGCCCTTCCCTCTTTGATGTGGGAATTGACGAGAAAATTGGCAGGTGTAATTTTGTCATACCATCGAAGATTCACTTCCGAAGAATGACAGTCGAAACATGAATTTCGCAGAATCGTATTCACCGCATTCGGAACATTGGCAAGGTCTTGTGTTTTTGTTCCGTGATCGATTTTTTCAGGGCGAAAAAACTGTAACCCGATGAATCCCACAAGCAAAACCAAGATCAGTTTATTTATATTTTTCATGAGAGATGAATTTTATCCTTTATTTTAAATCCTGAATCAAAAGTATGGACAATCAATGCTTTATCTTATAAATTTATGAATAAAAGGTGAAAATCTGTCTGTAAAAGCAAATATTTCCTTTTAAATAATTATCTATTTTTCAATTAAATTAGAGCATACTTTCTTTTCATGAAAAAATTCAATCTTTATACAATCACTTTTTGGGCTGTATTTGGTTATTTATTAATCAGTTATTTTTCAATTCATACGATTCTTGTTTACGACAAAATAAATTAAAATTGGCGGTAAAACCTGAAAGTGAGGAGACGATATTGATAAGTAAAAATAAGGTGGCAGAATTTAAGAAATGGCTTGAACAGTAATTTAGTGAACTTAAGGAAAAGTATTGAGGGCTAAAATAGTGACCTTTTTTCCCTACAGATTGATTGATCAGATTGTCACAGATGATAATGCCTATTTTTTATAACCACGAAACACGAATTTTAAAGAATCTAACTATAAATGTTGAATGGATATTTAAAATAGCTTTTATTTAATTCCCATTTCTGTTCTTGTTTCTAAACTTTTTGCATAGTCCCCAGGTTTGAGACTGATCCAAAAAAACCTCGTTTTATCAGAGGGTTGTAAACAAAAAAAGTCTTCTAAAATTTAGAAGACTTTTTGCGATCCGGACGGGACTCGAACCCGCGACCTCCGCCGTGACAGGGCGGCATTCTAACCAGCTGAACTACCGGATCAATTTTTTTTAAAGAAATTGAGAAAACTTCTGCGATCCGGACGGGACTCGAACCCGCGACCTCCGCCGTGACAGGGCGGCATTCTAACCAGCTGAACTACCGGATCAATTTTTTTTTAAAGGTAAATTGAGAAAACTTCTGCGATCCGGACGGGACTCGAACCCGCGACCTCCGCCGTGACAGGGCGGCATTCTAACCAGCTGAACTACCGGATCAAATTTTTAAATTGTTATCTTTAAGTAAAGAACTTCGTTTCTTTTTTGTGATGGCAAAAGTACAACTTTTTTCGTTACCTGCAAATTTATTTCAAAAAAAATGCCTTCCAAAAACGGAAAGCATTCATTATCAAAATTATTATTTTTATAAGTGTGCGCTTAATTTCTCAGCGATCACTTCTTTTGGAGCTACTCCAACGATTTTATCAACAACCTCTCCGCCCTTAAAAATTAGAACTGTAGGAATATTTCTGATACCATATTGCATAGAAATTTCCTGGTTGTTGTCTACATCTACCTTTCCTACTACAGCTTTTCCTTCAAAGTCTGTTGCCACTTCTTCAATGATTGGTCCTAAAGTTCTACAAGGTCCGCACCATACTGCCCAAAAATCTACCAATACCGGTTTGTCTGATTTTAAAACCTCCTGAAATGAGCTATCTGTAATTTCTAAAGCCATTTTGTTTCTTTTATTTTTAATTAATATTCTTCTTTAATGATCCCTTATTTGGATACTCAAAATTACGCTTTTTGAGTAATAAGACTATCTATGCTCAACATTTGTATTTTCTATAACGAAATCTTTTGAAATTTCTTTCAAAGCCGTTACCAAAGCGTCAATATCCTCTTTTGTTGTTAAATGACTGAATGAAATACGGAGCGGTGTACAATGGTCCATTTCATCTTCAGATAAAACCATCATCATGACCATTGAAGGCTTAGAAGCACCCGATGAACACGCACTTCCCTGGGAAATGGCAATTCCTTTCATATCAAGCTGAAGTCCGATCAAAGGGTTTTTATACGGCAATAAAGCACTTAAAACCGTGTAAAGACTGTTTTCTTTTTCAGAACTTCTTCCATTAAATTTTATCCCTGGAATTTCAGCCGAAAGCCTTTCTGCAGCATAATTTTTAATCTCCTGCATATGGCTGGTATAAGCTTCAAGATTATTAAGCGAAAGCTCCAATGCTTTACCTAAGCCTACGATTCCGGCAACATTTTCAGTGCCTGCTCTTAAGCTTCTTTCCTGAGGTCCTCCGGTAATGATTCCCTTTAAACCACTCGATTTTCTGATAAAAGCAAAACCAACTCCTTTTGGCCCATGGAATTTATGAGCACTGCAAGATGCAAAGTCCACCTGAATATCGGAGAAATCCAAATCCATGTGAGCCATTGTCTGTACAGTGTCTGAATGGAAAAGTGCATTATTTTCTTTGCACAATTCTGCAATCTTTTTTATATCATAAATATTTCCGATCTCGTTGTTTACGTGCATTAAGCTCACCAACGTTTTCTTATCGGAAGATTTTAATAATTCTTCTAATTTATGAAGATCTATATCTCCTTTTTCGTTCGGACGGATATAGTTCACTTCTACGCCTTTTCTGGCCTTCATATCAAGAATACTTTCGGAAACACATTTGTGTTCCAAAGGAGAACTGATTATTCTTTCAACCCCAAGATGTTCAACAGCGGATTTGATGATCATGTTGTTGGATTCTGTACCGCAAGAGGTGAAAATAATTTCAGCGGGCGTTACGTGAAGATAATCTGCCACCTGTCTTCTTACATTTTCGATAAGAATCTTGGCTTCCTGTCCGAAGCTGTGCGTTGAAGACGGATTCCCGAAATTCATTTTCATGGTACCAACCATTGCATCGATAACTTCGTCTGCAAGAGGCGTTGTAGCAGCGTTATCTAAGTATATTTTATTCATTTTTACTGTGAATATATTAGTTTCTACGGAATATGTAAACGTGCAAAAATGCATAAAATTATTGATACATGAAAAATCAAAGCATCTTTTTCATTCTTACATTTTTACCTTTCAAAATTAGTGAAAAAATTGGTAATGACCTTCATTTGCCCATTTCAGCATTGGCCTGTCGCCGGAAGTATCTCCAAAAGCAATAATTTTATCGTATTTAATATCATTAATCTCTGCCTGAATTCTTTCTAATTTTTCTTTTCCGTTGCAGTTCTTTCCGATGAAATTTCCCGTGAAAACACCGTTCTTAAACTCAGCTTTCGTGGAAACCAGCTTCATCTGAAAAGCATCAGCGAAAGGTTTAGCCCAAATATCAAGTGAGGCTGTTACCAATAGACTTTTCGTATGATCTCTATCTATATTTTGAATAAAGTCAAGAGCATTTTCCCTAACAATTTTAGGATAATGTTCTTCAAAAAACTGTTTGGATTTTTTCTCGATTTTCTCCTGAGTCTGTCCTTTAAGAATAGATCCTATGAAACTTTTCTTCACCTTTTCGGTTTCGGCAAGTTTTAGCTTTAATAAGATAAAAAGCGGAACATGTTTTATAAACTGTAATCGGAATTTTGTAGGATCATAAAATTTAAGATACATGAACATGGTATCTTTATAAGTCAGAGTGCCGTCAAAATCAAAACAATACAATTTTTTCATTCCACTTAAAGCTTTAATTTTTTAAATATAAATTCAGGAATATTCCTGATAATCATCATGATAACTCCCCAAATCGGCAAAACGTACACTACATTTTTCTGCTTTTTATAAGCTTTGAAAATACAAGCCGCTGCCTGTTTAGGAGTTGCTGTTAATTTCGGATTTAATGGTAAACCTTCTGTCATTTTGGTCGCCATAAATCCTGGTTTTACGGTAATAACGTGAACTTTTTTATCAAAAAGATAATTTCTTAATCCACTTAAATAGGCTGTAAAAGCCGCTTTTGCACTTCCATAAATAAAATTACTTTGTCTTCCACGGTCTCCCGCTACAGATGACAGACCAATAATTGTTCCCGATCTTCTGCTTTCGAATTTCTGGGCAAAATAATTCATTACAGGAACTAATTTTGAGTAATTGATATCAATAATTCTCTCCGTATTTTTATTGTCATACAAGCCTTCTTCCGTACCTTCACC
Source organism: Chryseobacterium arachidis (assembly GCF_900129245.1). Classification (GTDB taxonomy): domain Bacteria; phylum Bacteroidota; class Bacteroidia; order Flavobacteriales; family Weeksellaceae; genus Chryseobacterium; species Chryseobacterium arachidis. The sequence continues at coordinate 39,724 of NZ_FQUT01000015.1, read as the reverse complement.
CAAATATCCCGTTGCACAGAATAACAGATTCGAATTGATATTTTCAAACTGGTTATAATCAATATCCTTCATCAGATCAAGCTCTATAACCTCTGTTTGCTGAAGAAATTTCACATCAATATGCCTTGCAAATCTTTCGGTCGTTTCTCTGCTGGAGGTAAAAAGATAGATTTTTTCAAACTTCTCCCCTTTCTGTAATGCTTCTTCCACAAAAGCCTGTGCTACTTCCGATGTACTTCCTAAAACGATCATTTGTGCTAAATATTATTTAAAATTCTTTTATGCTGCAAAGAAACAAATTTTGAACTTTGAACATTTTTAAGATAATTGGTTAAAGATGATCTGCTCATGCTGTCTTTGGTAAGATAAATTTTTCCGTTGTACTGCTCCACGATATCATCCAGCTGATCGATCAGTTTCTTCAATTTTGAATTGACTTTGAAATCCAGTGCCAAAGAATACCCCTCAAACGGGAACGAATTGTAGGCTTCCGGATTTTCTTTGCCGTAAAGCTTTAAAACCGCCAAAAAAGAGCCGTTTCCACTGTTGGCAATTGTTTCCAGAATCTTTTTCATTCCTTCTTTTCCGGTTTCTTTCGGGATCATCATCTGATATTGTATAAATCCTGATTTCCCGTAAATTTTATTCCAGTTGTGAACAAAATCTAATGGATAAAAGAAAGTTTCATAATCTGTAAAATTCTTAACTTCTTTTTTCGACTGTTTTTTATAATAAAGAAAATTAAAAATCTTTACCGTTAAAGCATTCAGAACAAACCCGGGGAAATAAAAAGGAACAGTAGGCTCAAATTTTTTCTTTAAACGTAAAGGTTTTTCTTTAAATTTCTGAGGTAGCTCGTGTTGAAAAGCATGCTCTCCTCTCATTAGGATACTTCTTCCGATGTTTTGCCCTTTCTGAAGGCAGTCGATCCAGGCAACCGTATAGGTCCAACTTTCACTTTCCTCGAATAGCCTGAAAATTTCATCAAGGTTTTCAGCTTTGATGCTTTCCTGACGAATATAGGCGGATTCTATGTTTTTTAATTTAAATTTTGCAGTTAATATAATTCCTGTCAACCCCATTCCACCGATAGTAGCCCAGAATTTATCAGAATTTTCTTCTCTTGAGCAATTGATAATTTCACCGTTTTCGGTCATCAGTTTAAACTCAATCACATATTCTGAAAAGCAGCCTTCTGCGTGATGATTTTTACCATGAACATCGGAAGCAATCGCACCGCCGACAGAAACGAATTTCGTTCCCGGAGTGACATACAGAAAATATCCTTGCGGGACAGAAATTTCAAGCACATCGGAAAGTAAAACGCCCGATTCACATTCAATAATCCCGTTCAGACGGTCAAAACTGATGAATTTATTTAATTTTTTTGTTGAAAATATATGTTCTCCCAATGAAGAATCTCCGTAGCATCTTCCGTTACCTCTGGCAATGACTTCATTATGATTTAATACAAATTCTTTAATTTTTTTGAAGCTGTCTTCAGACTTCATTTCCTTTTCCACTATGGGAAAATTACCCCAATTGGTAACTTTCTGTATAAAATTCGGCTTCATTTTTTAAAATAAATTTGAATTAGAAATGCAGCCACCCATAACAATAAGGTAACCTGAATATATCGGTCTCTGTAAACGATTTTTGTAGGGGATTCTGTTCTGTTGTACACCAACGTTTGCTGAAGATACCTTAAAAAGGCAAAAACTACGAAGATCACCGTATAAAAAACTCTTGAGTGAAATCTTGCCTGAACTTCAGGCGACAATGTAAACATTAAGTAACATATAATGGCCAATGTTACGGAAATTGAGAGTGCAATATCTGCAAACTGAACATTATACCCATCGAGAGCTTTCCTTGTTTTCCCGGAAACCTGTGCATTGATCAGTTCTCCGCGTCTTTTCCCGATCGCCAATACTAAGGCTAATACGAAAGTCAGTAAGATCGCCCACTGTGAAATGCCTATTCCGGTAATATATCCTCCTGCGAGTACTCTTAAGACAAACCCCACTGCAATGATCGAAATATCAATAATCGGAACGTGTTTCAGCTTAAAAGTATAGGCAAGGTTCATGACGAAATAAAATCCTACAATGGTTGCAAACTTCCATAAAGACTGCTGAAAATAAGTCTGAGCAAAGAATACCAGTGCAATATCGGCAGCAATTAAGCCAATAAAAATACCAATCGCCTGTGGCTTTGAAATGGCACCACTTGCCAAAGGTCTTCTTCTTTTTTCGGGATGCTGTTTATCTGCCTCGATGTCGTTGTAGTCGTTTAAAATATAAACCACACTCGCCGCCAACGAGAAGATAATAAACGCAAAAATACTTTTGGTAAGTAAATCAAGATTCTTGATATTACCAGAGAAAAACAGAGGAACAAAAACAAACAGGTTTTTCACCCATTGCTCCACGCGGAGCAGCTTAAAATATTTCTTCATTTATGTTATTTCAAATGCAAAAATAATGATTTCAAAATATCCACCATAAAAATACAAAAATAACCGCAATAGCGGTTATTTACGAAAATATTTATATGTTAATTAATTATTGCCCCTGTTGAGCATCATTAATCATTTTTTCATTTGCAGTGATGGCAAACTCTACTCTTCTGTTTTTAGCTCTTCCTTCATCGGTATCGTTTGTTGCAACCGGCATAGCCTCACCTTCACCTTTTGCAAACAATCTGCTGGAAGCAATACCTTTACCCGATAAATAAGATTTTACGGCATTGGCTCTTCTTTCTGATAAACTTAAGTTATAAGAATCTGAACCTTTGCTATCTGTATGTCCGTAGATATTAATGTTTGTGTCAGGGTTATTGGTAAGAACCTGAGCTAATTTATCTAAATTTGTTTTTGCTGTTGAAGTAAGTGCAGAAGAATCAAAATCAAAGTTGACGATACTTTCATTCAACGTAATTTTAATACCGTCCCCTACTCTTTCTACCTGAGCTCCAGGAAGCGTTTCTTTAATTTCTTTGGCTTGTTTATCCATTTTATTACCGATCACATTACCGGCCACTCCCCCTATAATTCCTCCTAAAACTGCTCCGATAGCACCATTTCCACCTTTTCCTACATTATTCCCAAGGATACCTCCAAGCACTGCTCCGGAAGCAGCCCCTACAGCGGTACCTCTCTGCTGATGATTGGAATTCTGGACAGCTTCGCAACTTGTAAGCAGCAGAGCCGATGATAAGAAAAGAGCTCCTAAATATGTTTTTGTAAATTTCATCTTTTTATATTTTTTTAATTAATTATTTCATTCCTGTTCTTTCAAAGTTGTAAACAACTCTTACATTTTCTCCGTCAAAAGGAATGTTTTGTTCAAGCGAGAACTGATCTGTAGTCTGGTTGGTCAGTGTTAAAGTATATCCTGCCGTATTCTGTTTAGCCTTTGTACCGTCAGCAATTTTTTTGAAATTAAAAGTATTTCCGCTTACCACATCCACTTTGATAGGCTGTGTAAATCCGCCCCCACATGTTCCACCTCCATTCAACGTGTAGGCACCAGTCCAGTTATTAGGAATTAATCTCCAATGGCTTCCTACAAAACACTGTGCATCCACACCATCATCAAATGGCTTGATTTTGAAATTTTTATCATAATCGATGCTTACAATCTGCCAGTCACCTTTCATTTTAAGGAATTCTGATCTTTGATTCTGGGCTGTTTTTGCGTTATTAACGGCGGAACAAGAGACTGCAAAAAGCGCTGTTCCCAACATCCCTGCAAATAGTAACTTTTTCATTTTTGTTGTTTATTATTTTGTTACAATAAAGTTACAAAAAACCATGCCAAAATTGAAAAATAAAAACAAAAAAAGTCCGAAAATTTCGGACTTTATACGTTTCTTCCTAAATTACAGGAAGATATATTACTTTTTAACAGCCTTTTTTACGGATTTTTCAGCCTTCTTCGCAGAACCTGCTTTTCCGTTGTAAAAGTTTGCATAAGCATATTCTGCTGCTTTTTTAAGATCAATCACCCCACCAGCCTGAGAATAATCTCCAAACTGATTCGTTGTGCTTGCATTACTAGACTTCACCAAAGATTCAATAATCTGAGCCGGAGTCAGAGTCGGCATATATGCCAATAAAACAGCCGCGGCACCTGCTACAACCGGAGAAGCCATTGAAGTTCCCTGTAAATATTTGTATTCATTATGAGGAACGGTAGAATAGATTTCTTCACCCGGTGCGAAAACATTCACCATTTTTTTGTTATAGTTAGAGAAGCTTGCTCTCAAGGCATCATTTTTATTGGTGCTTGCTCCTACTACTAAGACGTTATCAACAAATGGTTTTTCGTCTGTTACATTTTTAAAGTTTGTAGGATATGCTAAATGTTCTGCAACATCTTCATTTTCATTACCCGCAGCTTTTACCAAAAGAACTCCTTTGTCCTGAGCATATTTAAAGGCGTCCCAAACTACATTTTTACCTGGAGAAACCGGCTTACCAAAGCTCATGTTCAAAACTTTAGCACCATTATCTACGGCATATCTTATCGCGTTGGCAACATCTTTATCTCTTTCATCACCGTTTGGAACCGTTCTTACAGCCATAATTTTAGCCACTTTAGAAGCGACACCGTATTGAATTTCTTTTCCTTGCGGCAAACCTGCGATGATACCTGCAACGTGAGTTCCGTGCTCCGCATCTGTTCCCTCATAATGATTATTCCCATAATTTTTTTCAGAATAATCATCATAGTTATCGCCTACGATTTCTTTTCTCGGATCATAGTCCAGATTATACTGCTTTTCCTGAGGACCGAAATAATCTAAGGCTTCTTTGATCTGATCCTTCATTAACTTTTCAAATTCGGCAGCAGACTTCCCTTTAAATTCAGGGCTTTGTGAAACCTGGCCCAATACCTGAACTGCCATTGCTTCCTGCTGTCCGGTAGGTTTTATTGCAGCTACATTTTCAGGGGTTAAGGCTTTTCCGTTCAATAATCTTACCATCGTAGGAATAGCATCATTGATCATTGTATATGTCTGGAAACCCTGTCTTGCTTCCATACTTTTCTTTGTGAAAAGATCCTTAGCTTTCATATACATTGCAAACTCCTCAGGCATTTTAGCTTGATTCGCTTTGTTTTTTGTAGAGTCTTCTCCTTCGAAAATCGGCTTATATTTGGCAACCACTCTTGTTACTTCCATATTATCGATACCAATATCTGCATTTTTACCCCCTATAAAATTCCACCCGTGGATATCGTCAATATATCCGTTTCCGTCATCATCTTTTCCGTTGTTTGGAACTTCGTTCGGGTTTGTCCAGATATTTTTTGCCAATCCGGGGTGATCTACCTGAACACCGCTATCCAAAACCCCAACTACAACAGTTTTCGGCTTAAGACCTTTAGATTCTAAAAATTTATATGCATTCTCTGTATTTACACCATAAACTTTTGAAGTACCAAAATCTTTATGATACCAAGTCATAAGATCTTTATCCTCTTTCGGATCAACACCGGCTTTTGCTTCCTGGGCATTAGAGAATCCGAATCCCATTAAAAAAACAGCAGCTAATAATACCTTTTTCATGTTAGTATGATTGTTTAATATTTTTAATATATGTCAACGATTCCGGTCCTTTGTTACAAATTAAGTCTAAAATAGATAAATCATTTAAAAACCCGAGCTTATCCGAAAATGTCTGATAATATTCATCCATTTCAAATTCTGAAGGATTTTTTGCTGAAAATTTATCCCTGAAATTAATTTCTTCCGGAATTTTGATATATTCTTCATTCAAAGAGCATGCCTTTTCTGTTTTTAAAATCTGCTGAACGATTTCAAGCGCTTTCAGATTAAAATCTAATACATATTTTTCCTTCAGATCAAATATCTTTCTGAATTTATCTTCATAAAATTCAAAATACGGAGAACTTTGATAAGCAGTTTTAATAGATTTCCAATGAAGATTTCTCCAGTCTTCGCGATGAGAAATCTCTATATCTTTAAACGCTCTGCTTCCGTTATGAGCAATAGGAATGATTAATGATAACTTCCCGTTTGCACCGTAAATATTAGCTCTGTTTCTATAAGTCTGCTTAGGAAAACTTTCGAACTGTTCAAATAAAATCTCGCTTTCAGCATCTAAAAAAACCGAAAACCATGAAATAGGCGGTAAATAAAATACCGGTAATAATACATTCTTCATATTCATAATGCAAAAATGAAGCATTTTTTCAAATACTTCATTTTATTTCAAATTTATTTAATTTTATTAATCGTCTTCAGTTTTTTTCTTTCTGAATAATTTCACGAAATATTCCCAACCGAAGAACAAGATAAGAATCATTGCTGCAATCCACCAGTAAGAAGTTTTGTTGGCTTCTCCCGTATTGGTTGCCTTAAACATTCTGTCCCAACGGATTTTGAATGGTGCCTGATAAGAAGAACTTGCATCCGAGAAAGCCCCTTGTACACTCATCCATGTAAACATTGGTTTTCCAACGATATTTTCTTCAGGAACGAATCCAAAGAATCTCGCATCCAAAGACGCATCTCTGTTGTCTCCCACCATCATATAATAATCCTGCTGAATTGTATACTGGTTGGTCTCTTTTCCGTTGATGAAAATTTTCCCGTTTTTATTTTCTAAACTGTTGTGCTCGTATTCAGAAATAATCCACTGATACATTGGAAGAGATTCCTGATTAATAGTAACAACATCACCTTTTTTAGGAATTCTAAGCGGGCCATACCAATCCTGATTCCAAGGTTTGTTGATCGGGAAAATAGATTGTGTAGTATCAATACTTTTCGTGTAAGCAGATTTATCGGCGTTTAATTTATAAGAAATTGTTGCTGAATCTTTTGGATAAATATTTTCTTCCATGCTTACAACATTCGGTAAAGCTTTGATTTCTTTAGCCGTTTTATCTGTAAGACCTTGGAACATGTATACAAATCCTTTGTCTCCCTGCATTTCTCTTACAGGCAAGAATCCGTAAGTATTATATAAACTTGGAATATCCAATTGAGTTCCTGTATTTACTGTGTAAGCATGCTGAACTTCCTGGTCGCCAAGAACTGTCTCGGGTTTTCCGTTTACAAAAAGTCTTCCTGCCCTCATTTCAAAGGTATCACCTGCCGCAGCCACACATCTTTTTACATAAGGATCTTTTCTGTCGATCGCCGTATGTACGGAATCCTGAGGATAGTTGAAAACAACGACATCATTTTTCTGAGGCTTATTGAATTGTAAAATTCTTGAATATGGCAATTTCACTCCATCAACATAAGATTTCGGGTCATCTTTAGGATTTCCTTTTTCTCCGGTATCCATGATTGTTCCTTGTAAGAAAGGAATCGCCAAAGGGCGCATCGGAAGTCTGTATCCGTAGCTCCACTTGTTTACAAAAAGGAAATCACCAACCAATAAAGTTCTTTCCATAGATCCTGTAGGAATACCGAAAGGCTGTGTTACGAAAACGTGAATAATAGTTGCAAAAACAACTGCAAAAGTAATTGATCCCAGGAAAGAATCTTTCTTTTTTGCATTTTTTTCTTCGTCTGTTAAAAATAAATCGTTCTCATCTTCTAACTCTACATCTTTTCCATAGTTTACCGTTGCCATATAAATGAACGGAAGAATTACCGTAAGAAGCTGATCCTTGAAAAGCGTTTTACCGAATTTTTTCATTAAATACAAATGAAAAACAGACATCATAATCGGTCCCACGATCGGCAGATACGATAAAATCGCCCACCATCTCGGATGTTTTGTTTCCTTTAAAATAATGAAATAATTGTAAAAAGGGATAAATGCGAATAACGGACTATACCCTAATTTCTTAAACAGCTTCCAAGTGGAAATCCCCATCAATACTGATAAAATAAGGACATAAACTGTATACGTTAAAAAATAATTCATAAATTTTTGTGCCTAATCTATAATATGTGTAATTGGTAGTGAGCAATGAGTAATATTTTAATGCTCGCTATTTTTTACAATTAGTTCGCAATGTAGGGATTTTGTTACAAAATTAAAGCCCCAAAACATCCTGCATTGTGAAATTTCCTTTTTTATCTTTAATCCATTCCGCCGCAACAACTGCTCCTAATGCAAAACCGTTTCGGTTGAAAGCCGTGTGTTTGATTTCAATTTCGTCCACTTCGCTTCTATAAAACACACTATGAGTCCCCGGAACTTCATCTTCACGGATTGCAAAGATTCCCAATTGATTCCCCTGGGTTTCTTCTAATTTCCAGGCATCGAATTTTGGATTGTGTTTAAAGATTCCTTCTGCAATTGAAATCGCTGTTCCACTCGGAGCATCTAATTTGTGAATGTGATGAATTTCCTCTAGCTGACAAGAATATTCATCCACATTTTTCATTAAATCTGCTAATTTTTCGTTTAAAGCAAAAAATAAGTTCACGCCTAAACTAAAGTTTGAGCCATATAAAAAAGCCGTCTGATTTTCAACAGCCAGTTTTTCGATCTCGGGTTTCTTCTCCAGCCAGCCTGTTGTTCCGCAAATTACAGGAACTTTATTTTCAAGACAAGTTTTGATGTTTTCGTAAGCAACTTCCGGCAAAGAAAATTCAATGACAACATCGGGATTATTAAGGTTTTCAGCAGTTGGGGTTTCTTTTAACCGGGCTACAATTTCATGTCCTCTTTTTGTGGCAATTTCGTCGATAATTTTGCCCATTTTCCCGTAACCAACTAATGCTATTTTCATATTTTATTTGTTTGTCTGCTTTTTTTTAACAGCCTAAATTTTTATTTAAATTCCGTTTTATTTTTTAACGCAAAGATCGCAAAGGTTTTTTCTTGACTACTAAACGTTTTTAAGATCGCAAAGGCGTTTCACTTAACAAAGTCCGCAATGATTTGGGAAAACAGAATTCATTATTAATTATTATTTTAAAATCTATAACTTAAACTTAAACCCGTTTTGGGTGGAGTCAATCCATATTGATCCTGAACGACTGTTGGGCTGAATGACAAGTCCGGATCGTGGCGGCTTTCATATAAATGTGCATCTACCACAGCATCTACAATGTTTAAAATATAAATCAGCCCTGTAATAGCAATAGCATAATCTCTTTGCCTTTTTGAACGATCCTGTGCATTCCCCAAGGCTACTTTATCCAGCCACGGATGGTCGTCAACAAATTCGTTCGGGGTTCCGTTAAGCTTGGCAATATAATATTCTCTGTATTTCTTATACTGATTATCATTCCAGATTGCAATACCAACTCCAGCTCCTACTGCTCCCCAGACAATCGGGGCTTTCCAGTATTTTTTATTGTAAATCTGACCTAATCCCGGCAATACAGCAGAATACAATCCTGCTTTTGTAGGATTAAGTTTTAAGGTTTTCCTTATCGGTCCGTTCGCTTTTTCAAGATCTGAAACAATTTTTGCTTCAGTCTTCGGTTTTGCCGTATTATTTTTTTCCACAGATACGCTGTCTTTCGGATGATATTCTACCCGAATGGTATCATTAGGATTCACTTGTGAGTATACTAATGCAAACAGACACAGAAAAAATGTGAAAAGTATTTTTTTCATTTATTTAATATGAGATAAAATATATTCCAGTTCTTCTTCATTTTTGAAGTCCAGAACAATTTTACCTTTTTTACCGGTTCCGGAAGTTTTAATTTCCACTTTTACATCTAAAATATCGGCTATCGTTTTTTGTGCTCTCTTATAATTGTTAGAAAGCTCTGCTTTTGCTCTTTTGGCAGCAGGTGATTTCGGATTTTTCAAAGCTGTTGCAGCCTGCTCTGCCTGACGAACATTCAGTTTTTCTTTAATAATTAAATCAAATAAAATCTGCTGATGTTCTTCACTTTCCAAACTGATAATTGCTCTCCCATGCCCCGCAGAAATCTCACCACTTCTGATGGCATTCTGAATATCCGGATTTAACCTCAATAATCTGATAGAGTTGGTAATGGTACTTCTGTCCTTCCCTACTCTCTGGCTCAGATTTTCCTGAGTAAGACCGATCTCTTCCATCAATCTTTGGTATGTTAATGCAATTTCAATCGCATCAAGATCTTCTCTTTGGATATTTTCAACAAGAGCCATTTCCAAGAGCTCCTGATCATTTACCAAACGGATGTAAGAAGGAATAGACTCCAGGCCGGCAATTTTACTTGCCCTGAAACGTCTTTCCCCCGATATAATTTCAAACTTTTCACCATCTTTTCTTAGAGTAATCGGCTGGATTACACCTAGGTTTTTGATAGATGATGCAAGTTCGTTTAATGCTTTTTCGTCAAAATAAGTTCTTGGCTGTGTGGGATTCGGATAAATATCTTCTAAAGCAATCTCTACAATATTCCCTACAAATTTATCTGCTCCTTCGTCGGTAGCAGAGTTGATTGTTGCTTTGGATTCGGCACTTAAAATAGCACCTAAACCACGTCCCATCGCTCTTTTTTTGTCCTTCATATATTGTTTTTAGCTTTTCGCTCGGTATAGGCTTTTTAATTCTTTACTAACTTCTCATTCTTCAGCAAAACTTCTTCTGCCAGCTGAATATACTGCACTGCTCCTTTACTTTCTGCATCGTAATTCAGGATACTTTCTCCAAAGCTTGGGGCTTCACTCAATCTTACATTTCTGCTGATAATGGTTTCAAAAACCATCTCCGGGAAATGAGAATTTACTTCTTCTACCACCTGATTTGACAATCTCAATCTGCTGTCGTACATCGTAAGAAGTAATCCTTCGATATCAAGATCTTTGTTGTGAATTTTCTGAACATTTTTAATAGTATTCAATAATTTTCCTAGACCTTCCAATGCAAAATATTCGCACTGAATCGGGATAATAACTGAATCTGCCGCTGTAAGGGCATTTACTGTGATAAGACCTAGACTCGGAGCACAGTCTATAATGATATAATCGTAATCGTTTTTCACTGAATCCAATGCTTTTTTCAGCATGTATTCTCTATTTTCCTTGTCAACAAGTTCAATTTCTGCTGCAACAAGATCGATATGTGACGGAACAATATCCAGGTTCGGAGTAGCTGTTCTCTTAATACAGCTTCTCGTATCGATACTGTGTTCCAATAAATTATATGTTGAATACCTAACATCCTCTACCCCTAATCCGGAAGTAGCATTAGCCTGAGGATCCGCGTCTATAATTAATATCCTTTTCTCTAATACCCCTAATGCTGCAGCTAAATTTACAGCTGTTGTGGTCTTCCCAACTCCTCCCTTTTGATTAGCGATACCAATGATTTTTCCCATTACTTGAACTTTAATGTTCAAAAATACACTTTTTTCTTTGCTCTCAATGAATCAAGAAAACTAAAATTGAGTTAAAATACTGTTAATAAGAATCTTATCTATAAAAAAAATTATCCACAAAAAAAATTCTTTGTGGATAAGTATTCAAGATTTGTTTTTATCTATTAATTATCAAACTTCATTGAGATTGGAAATTTGAAAGCACTTCTTACGGATTCACCTTGTTTATTTTTTCCAGGAGTCCATTTTCCTTTTGCAGATATCGTTTTTATTGTTCTGATTGCCTCGTTATTAAAGTCTGCGTCTGCACCATTTGCTTTAATCCCAGAGATTGTTCCGTCGATTTCAACAATAAACGTAATGGTTGTTTTCATAACATCGCCCGAATCAAAACCAGAGCCATCGAAAGTATTCATTACCTTATTTCTGAAAGATTCAATTCCTCCATTAAAACTAGCTTCTGCGCTCAATTCTGTTTCAACTTTCTGTTTATCAATAGGTTGAGGAATTACTTTTGGAAGAACTGTATTAATTACAGGGCCCGTACCAATTGTTGCGGATGCAGGAACATACGTTGGTGTTGTAATCTCTTTTCCATTAGAAGTCTCAACACCCGAAACAGCATTGATCTTTTCTTCAGGAGTAGCTACCTTCTTCTCGTTAGTTACAATCTTTTTAGGTTCAGGCAATCTATCATCAATTGTCTTTACCTTTTCGGGAGCAACCTGAGGTTTTACTTGTACTGGTGGATCTTTTTCAAAAGTTTGTACCTCATGAATAATTCTTGTACCATCATCAAAAGTATCTTTAATTATTGGATCTGCTTTAAAAGCATTAATTAAAACCGGCGCCAAAGATATACTGGCCAATAGACTTACTCCTACAAAAAATGCTTTGGTGAGCATTCTATCCGCTTCATTTCTTAAAGCATAAGCACCATATTCTTTGTTGCGGTGCTCGAAAAGGACTTCATTAAATCGAAATTCTTGATTTTGATGCATGTGTTTCATCACTAAAAAATATTTAAACTGTTAAATTGAAATTATTATTTTTCACACTTGTTATCGATAAGCAATGTTTTGATATCAAAATATTTGCCAAAAAATTATTAAAATGTTAATATTTTCAATTTTAACATATCAATTCTTAAAATTGATTATAAAAATATTGAGATGAAGTTAATGAATGGCTATTTTGTTTATTATTATTTCCTGTTTGAAATAACAGACGAAAACCCTTAGCCCCGATTGCAACGGCATCCTTTTGCGGAGCGAAGCGGAGCAAAAGATATAGTGGAAAGCGGGAAATAGCTTCTGAAAAGAAAGGAAGTTGGAGGATGGATGCTGGAAGCTTACATGATTGAGAATAATAGTTGTTGGTTGATAGTTTTTGGATTGCTTCGTTGCTTTCGCTCCTCGCAATGACAAAAAAAGAGACCGCCAAAATTGACAGTCTCTTTTAAATTATTTAAAATATTCCTTAGAATAATTCTTTTCTGATAATGTTCTGGCTTCTTTCCGGACCTACAGAAACTAAGTAAACGTTGATTCCCAAATACTTTTCGATAAACTCGATGTATTTCTGAGCGGTATCAGGAAGTTCATCGTAGCTTCTTGCTTTTGTAATGTCTTCTTTCCAACCTGGAAGATCTTGATAGATTGGCTCGTAGTTGTACAATTTTTCTGTTGAAGAAGTGAAGTAATCGATAATTTTTCCGTCTTCAGTTTTGTAATGTGTTACAACTTTTAAGTTTTCAATTCCTGTAAGAACGTCTAATTTCGTAATTACTAAGTTATTGATCCCGTTAATCATACAAGCGTGCTTCAAAGAAACAAGGTCTAACCAACCTGTTCTTCTTGGTCTGCCTGTCGTCGCTCCGAATTCACCACCGATCTGTCTGATGCTTTCTCCTAATTCGTTGTCTAATTCTGATGGGAAAGGTCCGTTACCCACTCTTGTACAATATGCTTTTGCAACACCGATAAGGTTCTGTAATGAAGTTGGTGGAACTCCTGCTCCTGTACAAACTCCTCCGGTTGACGGAGAAGATGAAGTTACGTATGGATATGTTCCGAAGTCAATATCAAGCATTAAAGCCTGCGCTCCTTCGAATAAAACGTTTTTACCGTCTCTGATTGCTTCGTTTAATTCCAGTTCCGTATCAACGATTCTGTCCTGAAGCTGTTTTCCGATTTCTAAATATTCGTTGTAAATTTCTTCAACGTCTAATGTCGGTTTTCCGTAATATTTTTCAAAAAGAGAATTCTTAATTTTCAAGTTTTTCTCGATTTTGTCTCTTAAAATTTCAGGATTCAGAAGGTCGATCATTCTGATACCCACTCTTGCAATTTTATCTTCATAGCAAGGTCCGATCCCTTTTTTCGTCGTTCCGATCTGCGTTCCTCCGTGCTCTTCTTCACGGTAAGTATCCAAAAGAATGTGGTAAGGCATGATGACATGCGCTCTTCTGCTGATGAAAATGTGGTCAGTTTTCAAGCCTTTGCTCTCGATCTGATTCACCTCCTTAATGAAAGATTTAGGATTTACCACTACTCCGTTGGCAATGATACACTTCCCTTTGCACTGAAGAACTCCCGATGGAAGAAGGTGCAAAACGAATTTCTCTTCACCTACATAAACCGTGTGACCAGCGTTGTCCCCACCCTGGAAACGTACAACGTAATCCGATTTTGCCGATAAAACATCCGTGATTTTTCCTTTACCTTCATCTCCATACTGAAGACCTACAACTACGTAAGTTGACATATTTTACTTTTATTTTAGATTCATGCAAAATTACTTTTAAAAAATTGGGTGGGCAAATTTGTGGTGGATTTTATTTTTGGGTGGGGTGGAAATCATGTGGTTGAGATTGTCTATTAAAATTTTTTCAGTTTTTCATTATATATAATATTAATATATTTGAATAAAATAAAAATAATGCCACAAAATATTACTTTAGAAGAGTTTGATATAGAAAATGAAGATGATTTACTTCAGAACATAGATTCCTTTGATCAAGCTGTTATTTGGGGAACTGATTGGACAACAGAGACCATAAACAATCAATTAAATAGAAAAAACATAGATTTATTTCCAAAATTTCAAAGGAGAGATGCATGGTCAATTACAGCTAAAAGTAAGTTTATAGAATCATTAATTCTAGGGCTTCCAATACCTCAAATAATATTAGCTGAGAAAAAAGATGAAAAAGGAAAATATATTGTTATTGATGGTAAACAACGTTTACTAACAATTAAACAATTTTTCTCAAAAGAAAATGATGACTTTACACCTATTAAGTTAAAAGGGCTAGATATCCTACAATCACTCAATCGGAAAGACTATAGCGATATCGAAAATGATGCTGAATTAAATCAAATACTAAATCAATTACAAAATCAAACGATTAGAACTACAGTTATAAAAAATTGGCCAAATGAAGATTTTTTATTTACAGTATTTCTAAGATTAAATACGGGTAGTATTAAATTAAGCCCTCAGGAATTGAGACAAGCATTACACCCAGGATTGTTCATCGATTTTACTGACGATTTTTCTATAAATAGTCAACCTATTAAAAGAGTTTTAGGAATTACTCGTCCTGATTATAGAATGCGTGATGTTGAATTAGTCATACGATATTTTAGTTTCAAATATTTTATAACAAATTATGAAGGTAATTTAAAAAAAGCTTTTGACTCTACTGTAAAAATACTCAATGAAAATTGGCATAATAGAGAAGACGAAATTATTGAGGACGCAGAGAATCTTAATACAGCTATTAATCTAACTTTTGATATTTTTGGAGAAAAAGAAGCCTTTAGCAAATGGGCAAATCAGAAGTTTCAAAATAATTTTAACAGAGCAATTTTTGATATAATGGTTTATTATTTTAGTAATAATGAAATATATGAAATAGCTATGACTAAAAAAGAAGAAATAAAAAATGCATTTATAGCTTTATGTGAAAATAATAGAGCTTTTGTTAGTTCATTTGAACACACTACAAAGAGCTTGCAAAACACAAATATAAGACTTACAATATGGGGAAAGAAATTATCTGAAATTTTAGAATTAACAATTGATATTCCTACTTTAAATAATGAAAATAGGTTTGAATTAATTAACTATACTCATGGCTAAATCACGAAGATTAAAACAGCTTGAGTCTAGAATATTATTTTTGGAAAGGGAAATTTTACCTCCTACAAAAATACATGGTAATTATACAAAAAAAGAACAAGATTTAATTAAAAGTTTCATACTATTATCACATGCTGAAATTGAAGCATTTATAGAAGATATAGCAAAAGAAAAAATTCAAAACTCAATCAGGCTTTGGAATTCAGGAAGAAATAAAAGCCATTGCTTAAAGAGTGTTTTAGCTTTTATTGGACATGAAATAAATTTTGATAATGATTCTAATTCAAAGCAGTTATCATATAGAATAAATAAAATTGTTGTTCATTATTTAAATGCAGTTATTGATAAAAACCATGGTGTGAAGGAATCTAATATTTTAAAAGTATTATTACCTTTAGGTATTGAATTAAGTCAAATTGATACAACTTGGTTAAATACTATGGACTCTTTTGGAGCAACTAGAGGTTTATTCGCTCATGCATCAAACAGAGTACATACTGCGGTTGATAGAAATACTATTTTGAATTTAATAAAAATACAAATATTACCGGAATTAAGTAATATTGACAATTTGGTAAAACAATTAAAATAAATAACCAACCTTTACCTAGTACGGTAAAGGTTGGTTATTATTTTACCTTAACAAAACCTCACTCCAATCTCCAATCTCCTCCAAAAACACCCCATCATGCGAAATCACCACCAAAGTTCCATGATAATCCTTAATAGAATTCGTCAGAATTTCCACATTTTGGAGGTCTAAATTATTCGTCGGTTCATCAAGAATAATCATATCGGGCGCTTTATTGCTAATAGAAAGTCCACACAGAAGAAGCCGCAAACGTTCTCCACCACTAAGAACATCGCATTTTTTGTCCCAGGTTTCCTTTCCGAATAAAAATCTTGACAATAAAGTTTTCACTTCAGATTCCTGCAATGCATTATCGTTGAATTGTTGGGCAAAATCATAAACCGTCGCATTTTTATCAATCAAAGAATATTCCTGATCAATATAAATCGTCTGAAAATCCGATCTCGAAATGGTTCCGACTGACGGCTGCAAATCTCCCAACAACAGCTTAATCAAAGTCGTTTTTCCCGAACCGTTCGAACCTTTAATTGAAATTCTGTCACCACTTCGGATTTCAAGATTGAGGTTTTCTTTCCAAAGATTTTCTTCATTATATTTAAAATTAATTTCCTCCGCCGAAATCAAAATTTTCCCCGAATGCAGATTCGAATCATTAAAATTCACCTTCATCTGATCCGCATTTCTCACCGACGAACGCAAATCCCTCAAATCCCCGGAAATATCATTGATTTTCTCAGCATGAACAGACTTTAATTTTGAAGAATTTTTCTCGGCATTATTCCGTAACGTATTTATCATAATTCTCGCTACACCCGATTTTTCCTGCTTTCCTTTTCCTCGCGCATCTAGTTTTTGCTTTCGTTCCAACGTTTCTCTTTCCTTTTCTTTCGCCTTTTTCAGAGCTCGTTCCTTGGAATGAATATCGTTTTGCAAGGCTTCATTTTCAATTTCTTTTTGTTCGGCATAAAAATCATAATTTCCGCCATACGTCGAAATTCCCTGATTGCTCAATTCGAAAATTGTATCGACCAAATTCAGTAAAGTACGATCGTGACTGACGATTACAACAGTTGAACTCGTTTTTTCAATAAAATCATACAACAGATTCCGACCTTCCAAATCGAGATGATTCGTCGGTTCGTCCAGCAAAATAATTTCCGGCTGATTGATTTGAATTCCGGCAAGGAAAACCTTTGTTTTTTGTCCGCCACTCAGGCTTTCCAATTTTTGATTTAATTCCAAATTTTCAAGTTTCCAGTATCGTAAAGCATTTTGACAACGTTCTTCGATGTCCCAATCGTCATTTAGTGTTTCAAAATAAATTTCATCCACTTCTCCATTCGTAATTTTTTGAAGCGCTTCGAGTTTTTTATCGATTTTTAAGCATTCCGCGACCGTGAGATCATTAAAATTCCCAAACATTTGAGGAACATAAAATAAATCACCCTGAATATTGACGTTGCCTTCTAAAGGTTCCATTTCATTCGCCATGATTTTCAGCAGGGTGGATTTTCCCATGCCGTTGCTTCCGACCAAAGCCGATTTTGAGTTTGATTGTATCGTTAAATTAATTGAATTAAATAGTAGATTCCCCGCTGGGAACCCAAAGGATATATTGTGTAAAAAAAACATGATTTCTTTCTGTAATTAAAGTTAAAACTGCAATAACTTCGATCGTTATTGTCTAAAAAATCTGAAAGAAACTGTATCCTACATCCTGATGTTTTGGGTTTTGTGAGTCGCAAAGATAGTGATTTTTTATATTTCAAAAATTTATGACACCAAATTTGTCATTTTGACGAAGGAGAAATCTATTATCTTCAATTATATAAACTTCCGATATTTAGCTTTCATTTTCCTTTCTTTTTTAGGAGCCTTTTCCAGCTTTCCGCTGTATCTTTTGGGGTACGGCTTCCACTTCGTTCCAGCCGTACCCCAAAAGGATGTCGCTTCAATCTGGGCTAAGAAATTATTCCGTTTAAAACCACCCCGTCAAAAATTTCTTTGAAATTTTCGCTACCCCTCCAAAGGAGGGGAATTTTTGAGCGTTTTTAAATGACCAGTAAAAATGCTTCGACAAGCTCAGCATGACATCTCGAATCCTAATTGTTCTTTATTAAACAGTATAGCTTTAACGTTGCCATGCTGAGCTTGTCGAAGAATCTGTTTCATTTTAATAAAACATTTGATAGAGAATGTTTTATTAAACTAATACGCCCTCAAAAAACTTTCATCAAAAATCCGTAACTTTGCCGCCTACTAAAATTTTTATGGAAAGTATTAAAGTTCACGACAAAACTTTTGTTCCTTATTTGGAGGACGCCGAGATTCAGGAGATTGTAAAAGCTACGGCTTTAAAAATTTATGAAGATTATAAGGATGAAGTTCCTGTTTTCATCGGGGTTTTGAATGGAGTAATTATGTTCTTCTCAGACCTTTTGAAGCACTATCCGGGAGAATGCGAGATTGCTTTCATCCAAATGAGTTCTTACGTAGGAACAGAATCTACAGGAATTGTTTACCAGAAAATGGAATTGACGAAGGACGTAAAAGACCGTCACATCATCTTAGTAGAAGATATTGTGGATACAGGAAATACGGTTGAAAGCCTTTTCAAATATTTTAATGAAACGCAACGTCCGAAATCTGTAAAAATTGCTTCATTCTTATTGAAACCTGAAGTGTATAAGAAAGATTTCAAGCTGGATTATATCGGAAAAGAAATTCCAAACAAATTTGTTTTAGGTTACGGATTGGATTACGATGAGTTAGGTAGAAACTTACCGAATTTGTATCAATTAGAAGACGGACAAATCAACCATTAAACGCTGTTGGCTATTAGCTGATAGCTGTTAGCTTAAAAAGTAAAATAAAGAAATAAATTTAATAATAACTTAAAAACGCTAAAGGCTAAAAGCAAATAAGCTAAAGGTAAAAAAGCCAAAAGCAAGCTGCCAATTGCCATAAGCAAAACAACATTATGATAAACATTGTTCTGTTCGGCCCTCCAGGAAGTGGAAAAGGAACTCAAGCGCAAAACTTAATCGAGAAATTCAATTTAAAGCAAATCTCAACAGGTGATCTTTTCAGATTCAACATGAAAAATGATACTGAACTTGGGAAACTGGCTAAATCTTACATCGATAAAGGAGAATTGGTTCCGGATCAGGTAACGACAGATATGCTGATTGATGAAATCAGAAAACCGACGGATGCTGCAGGATTTATCTTCGACGGATATCCAAGAACCGCTGTTCAGACAGAGGCTTTGGAAAAGATCGTAAAAGAAGAATTAAACGATGAGATCGACGTTTGCCTTTCTTTGGTAGTGGAAGATACTATTTTGGTGGAAAGACTATTAAAAAGAGGAGAAATCAGCGGAAGATCAGACGACAGCAATGTAGAAATCATTGAAAACAGAATAAAAGAATACTACGCAAAAACAGCAGAAGTTGCCGAATTGTATAAACAACAAGGTAAATATGTAGAGATCAACGGTGTTGGAGACATCAACGAGATTTCTGAAAAGCTTTTCGCTGAAGTAGAAAAAGTAAAATAGTTAAAAGTTATGAGTGATGAGTTATAAGTTTTAAATTCATACTCATAATTCATAACTCATAACTCATAATTAGAAGAAATGTCAAATTTTGTAGATTACGTAAAGATTCATTGTAAAAGCGGTCACGGAGGTGCAGGTTCTGCGCATCTTCGCCGTGAAAAGTATATTCCTAAAGGTGGTCCTGATGGAGGTGACGGAGGTCGCGGCGGACACATCATCATGAAAGGAAACGGCAATGAATGGACTTTACTTCCTCTTCGTTACACGCGTCACGTAAAAGCGGAACGTGGTGAAAACGGAGGAAAAAACCAGTTGACCGGAGCTTACGGAGCTGATGTTTATATTGAAGTTCCGATCGGGACTATTGCCAAAAATGAAGATGGAGAAATCATCGGTGAAATTTTAGAAGACGGACAGGAAATCATCCTGATGGAAGGCGGAATGGGAGGAAAAGGAAATGAGCATTTTAAATCTTCTACCAACCAAACACCAAGATTTGCACAACCGGGAATGGAAGGTCAGGAAGGTTATGTAATTTTTGAGCTTAAAATTTTGGCTGATGTAGGTCTTGTCGGTTTCCCAAATGCTGGAAAATCCACCCTTTTATCAGCTGTTTCAGCTGCAAAACCGAAAATTGCCGATTACGCATTTACCACTTTAACCCCTAACTTAGGAATTGTAGATTACAGAAATTATAAATCTTTTGTAATGGCAGATATTCCGGGAATTATTGAAGGCGCTGCAGAAGGTAAAGGTTTAGGACACAGGTTCTTACGGCATATTGAAAGAAATTCAATCTTATTATTTTTGATTCCGGCAGATTCTGAAGATCATTTCCAGGAGTTTAAAATTTTAGAAAATGAACTGAAAGAATACAATCCTGAATTACTGGATAAAGATTTCATTATTTCTATTTCAAAAGCGGATCTTTTGGATGATGAATTAAAGAAAGAAATCGCTGCAGAATTCCCTGAAAATAAACAACCTCTGTTTTTCTCTGGTGTTACAGGAGAAGGTCTTGTAGAATTGAAGGATGCGATCTGGAAACAGCTTCATGGGTAAAATGTAATCACATTTATCAAACATATAAAGTACACTTTTCGTGTGCTTTTTTATTGTCATTAAAAATTAAAACCATCAAATTTAAATTATGAAAAAGAACTTTTTATTTGTTCTATCATTAGCCGTTTCAACTATAGCAAATGCACAGACAACAACACAGGAACCAACAAACACCGATTCAAAAACTTCTACAGATTCAAAAATAAGCTTTGGCGTAAAAGGAGGATATTCTTTATCCCATATGAAATTTTTTGACGAAAAATACAATTCAAAATCATATTTCTATGCGGGAATTGTTGTGGAACAACCGATTTCCACTAAAGTAAGCGTTCAGGCTGAAGCACTTTACACTCAGATTGGCGGAAAGCAAGATTTTCCTGTAGTAGATTTTACAGATTCCGGAGTTATAGAAAGAGGAAATATACAGTTTGATTATCAGCTTACCCAAATTCAGATCCCGGTTTCTGTTAAATATTATTTTATTCCTAATTTATCTGCTTCAGCGGGTATGAATTTTGGGATCAATTTGTCTGAAAAGGTAAAAACAGAACAGGTTGTAAACGGAGCTACTTCCCACGATTATGAGAATGTAAAAACATTAAATCTATTTCCTTTTTTAGGAGCGGAATATAAAATTGATGATAATTTCTTCGTAGATGCACGATATCACTTTAATTTTATTAAAATAAATAAAGGAGGTTTTGATACTAAAATCGGTTTTTTACAAGCTGGTGTAGGTTATAGATTTAAATAAAATTAATATTAAATTTATCATACACTCTCTATTTGGAACAATTATTGACAGACACCAAACCAAATTTAAACTATGAAATATATACTAAGCTTTTGTGCAATGATATTTTTGTTTTCATGCAATTCTCAGAAAGCAAATTCGGGTTCAAAATATTCAGTTATCGAATATGAAGCAACTCCTTGTTTCGGATCTTGTCCGATTTTTAAAATGACGATTAATGCGGACAGAACTGCCGTATTTGAGGCAGAACATTTTAATTTTTCAAAAGGATTTTCAAAAGGAGAATTCGATAAGCCGCGTGAAGGAACTTTTAAAGGAACCATTAAAGAAGAAGATTACAAAAAACTCGTCGCTTTATTAGACGGTTTGGATGTAAAAAACCTGAACGAAAAATATGGTGAAAGAAACGTCACAGACCTTCCGACTTCCCATTTAAGAGTTAATTTCGAAGACGGATCTACCAAGCATGTTGAGGATTACGGAAAAAGAGGCAGTGAAAAATTAGCGGAATTGTACAAGTTTTTTGAAGATTTGAGAAACAATCAGCAATGGACGAAAGTGAATTAATTTCATTTAAAAATATTAACCTACCTTTGCAAAACATAATTCCTTCATTTTGAAGGAATTTTTATTTAATTATAAAAACAATTCATTTGAATTTTACAGACCTAAACTTAATAGAACCTATTGCCAAGGCAATTCAGGAACAAGGATATACCAACCCAACCCCCATTCAGGAAAAATCAATCCCGGAAATTATACAGGGAAAAGACTTTTTGGGATGTGCACAGACAGGAACAGGAAAAACTGCTGCATTTGCCATACCGATTCTTCAAAATCTTTCTAAAAATAAGCCATCTAACCATATTAAAGCTTTAATTCTCACTCCTACACGAGAATTAGCCATTCAGATTGAAGAAAACATCCAGGCTTACGGAAAATACTTACCCTTAAAACATTTGGTGATTTTCGGAGGGGTAAAACAAGGAAATCAGGAAGCTGCTTTAAGAAAAGGTATTGATATTTTAGTAGCAACCCCGGGAAGACTTTTGGACTTTATTGCCCAGGGAATTATCAGCCTGAAAAATCTTGAAATTTTTGTTTTAGACGAAGCCGACAGAATGCTGGATATGGGTTTTGTGCATGATGTAAAAAGAGTTATCAAATTACTTCCCCAGAAAAGACAAACTTTGTTTTTCTCAGCAACAATGCCGAAAGAGATTCAGAAACTTGCAGATTCTATCTTGAATAATCCTGTAAAAGTGGAAGTAACACCTGTTTCCTCAACCGCTGAAACTATTAAACAATCCGTTTATTTTGTTGAAAGAGATAACAAACTAAACCTTTTGACTCATATTTTAAAGAACAATATTTCCGACTCTGTATTGGTTTTTGCAAGAACGAAACATGGAGCCGATAAAATTGCCAGAAAACTTCAAAAAGACAATATTACTACAGAAGCCATCCATGGCAATAAATCCCAGAATGCGCGCCAAAATGCTTTAAATAATTTTAAATCCGGGAAAACCAGAGTTTTGGTTGCAACCGATATTGCAGCGAGGGGAATTGATATTGATGAACTGAAATATGTCGTAAATTTTGAGCTTTCCGACGTTTCTGAAACGTATGTCCACAGAATTGGAAGAACGGGAAGAGCTGGCGCAGAAGGAACTTCTATTTCTTTTGTAGATGGTCTTGATTTGTTAAATCTGAAAAATACTGAGAAACTAATCGGGATGAAAATTCCGGTGATTAAAAACCACCCGTTCCATACTGACGATCTGGTAGCCCAGAAAAGAGATTCAAATAATAAACCGGTTTCCGCAGGAGCAGGAGCAAATAAACCACGATCTTCAAGACCAGGTACTTCAAGACCGAATAACAATAAAAAGAAACCTGATTCTACTGCAGGCCCTATCAGCTTTAAAAAGCCTAAGAACAAGAATTTTACGAGAAAGAAATAATAAGAAAGCCTTCCGAATGGAAGGCTTATTTTTTGTGTTTTGGCTGAAGCCAATTCGATTGTTTGATTATTTTGATACCAAGTCGGTTGTTTTAAATTTGAACAAACATCTTCTTCGCATTTTCTGTAGTAATTCGGTCGATCTCGGAAAAATCAACTTTATAAATATCTACCAATTTCCCGGCAACCAGATCAAGGTACGAACTTTCATTTCGTTTTCCTCTATGCGGAACCGGTGCTAAATACGGCGAATCTGTCTCCAGAACGATTTTATCTAACGGAATTTCGTTCAAAAACTGATCGATTTTCCCATTTTTAAACGTCACTACTCCGCCTATTCCCAAAATAAAATTAAGATCTATTGCATGTTTTGCATGTTCCAGATTGCCTGAAAAACAATGGAAAATCCCTCTTAATTTCGGATGTTTTTTTCTTTCCAGCACTTCGAAAGTTTCATCAAAACTTTCTCTGGTATGAATGACAATTGGTAAATCTTTTTCAATTGCCCAATCGATTTGCTGCTCAAAAGCTTTTACCTGAATATCCAAGGTTGTTTTATCCCAATATAAATCGATCCCGATCTCTCCGATCGCCGGAAAAGCTCTCTGATCAAGATAATTTTTAACGATTTCCAGTTCTTTTTCCCAAGATTCAGGCTTTACATAGCAAGGATGTAAGCCCATCATTGAAAAAATCTGGTTGGGATATTCTGTTTCCAGGTTCAACATTTTTTCATGAGATTCTGAATCGATGGCAGGAAGATAAAACTCTGTTATTCCTTTATCCAAAGCTCTTTGAATCGCTTCTTTTCTGTCCTCATCAAACTCTTCCGCGTATAAATGTGTATGTGTATCAATCATTTTCTTTTACATTTTTAATAGATCTTCATAAGGATTTTCAAGTCCCAGCAATATTCCGAAAGCAGGTTCCGTTTTGATTCCTTTTTTCTTCAATTCTATTATTTTTTGTTTAAAATCTTCTCCTTTCTCCTGTAATATTTTATATTCAGCAATCATGTGACGGTAAGCATTTTGCTCAATTGTCGGTTTATTCTGTCCGAAAATTTCAATGGGAAAGTCTTCCAATATAAAATTTAAAGTAATGCATTTTTGACCATCTATCAAAGGATATTCAACATCTACATCATAGGGAATAAATTTGCTGAACATTAAATCATCCAAAAAGTCTTCTTCAAATTTAAGATCTACTTCACAAATAATATCAAGATCGCTTCCTTCAATATCAATTTCGATAGGAATTGTTCCTGCGAGAATCGGTGAATAGAAATTCATCTTTTCAAAGAATCTTTGTTTAGTAAGAAGTTCATAAGCTCTTCTTTGCTTGTCATTTCCTGTTTTTAAATAATCAAGTTTCGTAAAATCAATCATCGGGAAAGATTTTATGTTTCACTTTTTGTCTTTGAATTTCAATCCTTTGGTTTAATTTCTCTCTGAATTCGATGTATTTGGGGTCTTTATCATCGTCGGTTTTGTGCTCTAAAGCCTGATGAATTTTAAAATTTTCTTTAATAAACTCCTTCGTTTCCTCAGAAAAATAAGCATTCCCGAATTTTTCAAAAATATAATTAACCGCCTGATGACTTGGATGAATCATATCTTCCTTATAAAAACGGTAATCGCGAAGATCATCCATCAAAATCTCGTAAATCGGGAGATAATGGCAATAATCCAGCCCATCTATCATTTCATGAATGGCAGTGATTAATTTTGACTTGCTTAACTGATTTTCAATCATACCGTCTTTTGTATGGCGAACCGGGGAAACTGTAAAAAGAATCTGGACATCATCCACACAAATATCCTTTAAATTTAAAATCGTATTGTAAATAGATTCTGTAATTTCCTGAAAACTCAACAGCCTTTTTTTGAAGAATTTCTGTGGAATTTTATGGCAATTGGCAACGAGTTTCTGTTTCGGAACAAATTCATAAATAAACGAGCTCCCGTAGGTTATAATAACCCAATTGGTATTTTGAAGGAATGAATTTGCCTCTTCTATTTTCGCATTAATTTTAGCTAATGTCTGATGAATATACCGGGTATCAAAGCTTGTGTGATGATCGAGAGAAATAAATTCATTATTAAAAGTGATTAATTCATCTTCATGATAAAACGCTGCATCATGAAGCCTTTTAATGGAGTTATTGATCGAAAAAGGATTAAAAATAGTTCCGAAAGGATTATTAACAGTCTGCAATTGTCCTTGCATAAACAGATCCGACATTTCGGAAGCAAAACAGGAACCTATTGAAAATATTTTATCTTCAACATCAATCTTCTTCTGCGATTCTTTAATATCAACTTCTGTCCTGAATTTCATTTAATCTATTTGAAAAATTGAGAATGTGTCAATTTGAAAATTAAAAATCTACTGTTTTCATTTTCAAATTTTCAAATTGACTAATTATCAAATTATGATTCTCTTCTCAATAAATAATTTGCCAGTTCAGCAAACGGTTTTTTCTTCTCATCCGGAATATCGATTTTCTGAAGGTAGCTCTGCCCAATCTCGTTGTGTTTTTCGATTAAACGCAATGCTTTTTCGTCTACCTTCGTTCTTCTGAAAATCTTTTCAACTCCGTATACTTTATCAATATTGTCGGTTTTTTTGGAATACCAGTAATCCAATTCTTTTCTTTCTTCCTCCGTTGCATGTTCTCTCGCCATTAAGTAAAGAACAGTTTTTTTATTTTCGTAAATATCTCCGGCATGCTTTTTCCCGAACTGTGCCTGATCTCCGAATACATCCAGATAATCATCCATTATCTGGAAGGCAATTCCGATATGTTTTCCGAAGTTGAAAATCGCTTTTGCATCCTTGAAGTTTGCTTTTGCAATCAATGCACCGATTTCGAATGAAGATGCACTTAAAACTCCTGTTTTGTAAGTAATCATTCTGATATAATCGTCATAAGTTACATTTTCCTGAGTTTCAAAATTAATGTCATATTGCTGACCTTCGCATAGAAGCAAACCTGTGTGGGTGAAAATTCTGATACAAGCCTTGAAAACCTCAGGCTCAAGATCTTCGAAAAATTTATATGCTTTCAGCATAAGTCCGTCTCCCGAAAGAATTCCTACATTAATCCCGTGTAAAGTGTGGATCGTAGGCTTATTTCTTCTCAGCGGAGCTTCATCCATAATATCATCATGGATAAGTGTAAAATTATGGAAAAATTCAATAGCCAATGCCGGCTTGATAGCTTCTTTCAGATCACCCCCAAATAGGTCACAGGCCATTAAAACCATTATAGGACGAAGACGTTTTCCACCATGGGAAATGATATAGTTCATCGGTTCGTATAATTCCGCAGGTTTGTCTTTAAAAGTGTACTTCGTAATAGCATCCGCAACGATTTGTTGGTATCTGTCTAAAAATTCCATAAATTCTAATAGTTTGAGCAAAAATACAATTTTTCAGGTCTTAATAAGCAAAAAAATCACCGTTTTTGGTGATGAGAAATTAAATTTTATATAATAATTGTTTGTTTAAAATTATGCTTAAATTTCTGTATAATGGCAAGCTCAGTAAGTATTTTCGCGATGCTTAAACAGGCGCCCAGTCACAGTACTTGTTTAGGCTCATTTTTTTGGGTATCGGGGCGGCAGCTTCGCTGCCGCCCCGATACCCAAAAAAATAGTGAATACAGAAAGCAGGAAAAACTTCAAACAAAAAACTTATAATACCTTTCGATGAAATTAACTTAATCCTTAGAAACAGATTCCGAAAAGAATCAAACAGTTTCTAAAACAAAAAAAACTTTGCCCGATTGAACAAAGTTTTCATAATATATACATTTCTTTTTTTAAGAGAAAAATGTTACCAAAAGATAAGTTATTCCCGCAACAATCGCCGAAATAGGAATGGTAAGAACCCAAGCCCAAAGTAGACTTACGGTAATCCCCCATCTTACAGCAGAAATCCTTTTCGTTAAACCAACTCCGATGATGGAACCAGTAATCGTGTGCGTTGTAGAAACTGGAATTCCGAAGTGGTCTGTAATGAATAAAGTAATCGCCCCTGCAGTTTCAGCACTTACCCCTTCCAGTGAAGTTACTTTTGTAATTTTAGTACCCATTGTTTTGATAATCTTCCAACCACCACTCATGGTTCCTAATGCAATGGCAATAAATGAAACCAAAGGAACCCAGATATAATGCTGTGCAAAATAATCGAAACGTTCTGCGGAAGGAACATTAAGGTAAGTAACATCCTGAAGCATATTCACGTGGTAATAAATTACCGCTGCCCCAATAATCCCCATTACTTTCTGAGCATCATTCAAACCGTGTCCTAAACTGAATAACGCTGAAGAAGCCAGCTGCAATCTTTTAAAAGACTGATCTGCCTTGTGTGGGTTTGATCTTTTGTAAAGGTGAACAATGATTAAAGTAATAATAATCGAGATAATCATCCCTATAATCGGCGCCATGAAAATGAAAAGGAAAATAGGAATTACTTTATCAAACTTCACAACACTCTGATGAGTTACCTGGCTTGCTGCTTCTTTAAGTGTTTCCCAAGTTCCCAAATTAGGCTGGGTGGCAACAACATCGTGATAATCCATCATGAAAGCATGCATTAAAGCCGCTCCAAGGAAACCACCGATCAATGTATGTGATGATGATGAAGGAATACCAAACCACCATGTTAACAGGTTCCAGGCAATAGCCGCCACGAGACCTGAAAAGATAACTTCGAGGGTGATAAAATTTTCGTTAACTGTTTTGGCAATTGTATTACCAATTTTAAATTCTCCAATGATATACGCAGCGATAAAGAAAGCTGCAAAGTTCCAAAGTGCTGCCCAAAGAACGGCCTGGAAAGGAGTTAAAACTTTCGTAGAAACAATAGTCGCAATTGAGTTGGCTGCATCGTGAAAACCATTAATGTAATCAAATATTAGAGCCAATGCAATAATAACTATAAGTAAAATCGGAAATTCCATTGTTTAATTATAATTATTAATTAAGCGTATTTAATCATGATGTTCTCAATCGTGTTGGCAACATCTTCTGCTTTGTCAGTTACAACTTCAAGATAATTAAGTACAGATGAAACTTTAATAATGTTGATCGCATCGTTTGTCTCGAACAATTCTACCATAGAATTCGACAACAAATCGTCTGCAATATTTTCGATGGAATTAACTTTGATACAAGCTTCTTTTACCTGCTCCATGTTTTTGAAACCTTTAAGGTTTTTCATAGCATTCTGGATTTCAAGACAAGCCTTGTGAATCAGTAGAGAAAAATCAGAATAAGCCTTCATTTCCGGAGACTTATAAAGGAAAATATATTTTGTAGAAGCGTAGATGTAATCTGCAATATCGTCTAATCCTGTTGCTAACGTATGGATATCTTCTCTGTCGAATGGAGTGATAAAGTTTTTTCCCAATTCTACGAAGATCTCATGTGTTAATTCATCATTTTTGTGTTCAAAGTCGCTCATCTTTTTCAACATAGAATCATCGTTAAGATCAAAGTCTTTAATTCCGTGGTTGAATTCCTCAGACATTGCTACAAGGTTTTCTGTTACTTTTTCGAAAAGCACAAAGAAGATTTTATCTTTCGGTTGAAAAGCGTGGAAAATATTACCAATTCCCATTGTAAAGTTTTTATTATAATTCGAGTGCAAATTTCTTAAAAAACCCTCTTACCTGAAACAATACAACATTAAGTTTTGTTAACATTGAGTTCACACTTCATTAGTATACAAAAAAACCGGCACTAAGGCCGGTTTATATTGTTAAAAGTAAATTAGTTAGCTTCTTCAGCTCTCATATCTTTACCTCTGAACTTCATTGTAGAAATATTACTTAAAAGATCTCCTTTGAACGATTTTTCGATTTCAAAGAAAGAGAATTTCTCCAAAATTTCGATATCACCGATTTCTGCTCTTTTTTTGCTTTTTCCGTTAGATGTCGCTTTGTTGATAATATCCAAAACATCTAGTTTTTTCAGCTGATCTTTTTTACCAAGATTGAAGAAGAATCTTACCATGTTTTCATCTTTTCTTCTCGGTTTTCCGCCACGCTCTCTTCCTCTATCGTTTCTGTCTCCTCTGTCGCGGTCTCTGCCTCTGTCACGATCCCTTCTGTCTCCTCTTCTTGATGAGTAATCATCATCTCTGCTGCTTAGTTTCTGCTCAACAAGATCATGTCTGTCTTTGTAATAAAGAGCAAGGTCTTTCAATTGGAACTGAAGTAATTTGTGAACCAATTCTTCTTTTGAAAACGCTGACAAATCAGGAATTAAAGAATCATCAAATTCAAAGAAATCTTCATGTACTTCAAACAGACTTTCAAAAACACCACCTACCTGAGCTTTGATCACCTCTTCTCCCGTTGGGATTTTAGCCTCATTGATCTCAATTTTAGTTACTGATTTTATCTGTTTTAATTTTCTGCTCTCTTCAGGCTTAATTAAAGCAATTGAAATACCGTCTTTTCCAGCTCTACCCGTTCTACCGCTTCTGTGTACGAATACTTCAGGGTCATCAGGCAAAGAATAATGGATAACGTGCGTTAAAGAATTCACATCAAGACCTCTTGCCGCAACGTCAGTCGCCACCAGAATATCAATATTCTTCAATCTGAATTTCTTCATTACCGTATCTCTCTGCGCCTGAGAAAGATCTCCGTGAAGTGCATCAGCTGCATACCCGTTCTGCATTAAGAAATCGGCAACTTCCTGAGTTTCCATTCTTGTTCTACAGAAAATAATTGAATACTGATTAGGGTTTGAATCGATTAATCTCTTCAATGCCTCTTTTTTCTGACGGTAACCTGCCACATAATACAGATGCTTAATGTTCTTTTTAACTTCGTTAATAGAACCTACAGAAATTCTGTGTGGTTTTGTCAGGTAATTTTTAGAAATTCTTTCCACCTCTTTGTTCATCGTTGCAGAGAACAAGAAAGTTTGCTTAGTTTCAGGAGTTTCGCTCAAAATTGTTTCCAATTCGTCTTTGAAACCCATAGAAAGCATTTCGTCTGCTTCATCTAAAACCAACCAGTGAATAGCAGAAAAATCCAAAGCTTTTCTGTTAATCAAATCGATAACTCTTCCCGGAGTTCCCACAATAATCTGCGGTTTATCTTTTAAAGAACGGATTTGTTCCATAATACTGCTTCCACCGTAAACTGCTGTAGTTTTGATGTCTTTCATGTACTTGGAATAATTTTTAATGTCTTTAGCAATCTGAAGACATAATTCTCGTGTCGGACAAAGCACCAAAAGTTGGATTTTGCGACTCGTATCGTCAATCATATCCAAAATCGGAAGCGAAAACGCTGCTGTTTTGCCTGTCCCTGTCTGCGCAAGTGCGATCAAGTCGCGAATATCTGAAAGAATGAAAGGGATAGTCTGTTTTTGGATTTCTGTCGGGCTTTCGTAGCCCAGTTCGCCAATTGCCTTAAGAATATCAGGACTTAAATTGGTCTCCGTAAATAAATTCATTAAATATTTTAAAATTTTTGCAAAGATACAATAAATTTTTGATTTGTTTTTGAATAAATTTTTAAATAAGCAAACTTAAATTCAGAATCCCATAATATTTTCTTAATTTTTAAAAAATTTACCGCAAAAAAAACTACCACAGATTACAAAGATGTTAAATATTATTTTTCTTTATTAAATCCGATTGATATTTTCTGTCATATTCATGAATTTTTAAAAAAACAAGATGAACCGAATGATAATTTTTCAAAAGTCTCTTCAAACTAATTTCAAATTGAATAGCAAATCGAAAATTCGACAAGGATAAAAGACTTTTTGCAATTTATTTAGAGTCTGTTTAAGTAAATTGTTTAGGCAAAAACAAAGGCAAAAACAATCCCATTAGGATTATCTGTTAATAGATAAATTAAGCCTAATATATCAATAGTTTTTGTAATTTTGAATAACAGTTGATAAGTATTCATTGAGCATTTACAATTGAAAATTATAAAAAAAACCTTCCCTATTAATAAAATTAAAATTCTCACCAAATTATGACAGGTCTCTCTCCAAAAGTATTCGATTTTTTAAAAGAAATTACTGAAAATAATACCAGAGAATGGTTTACAGAACATAAAAATCTATACCTTGAATCTCAGGAAAATGTCATCCTGTTTTTAGAAGATCTGATTAAAGAAATGTCTGAATTCGATCAGCAATTAGGAAAAATTGAAGCTAAGAAAGCATTGTTCAGGATTTATAGGGATACAAGGTTTTCTAAAGACAAAACTCCTTACAAAACCAATTTCGGAGCTTCTTTAGGAATGGGCAAAGGCAGCCAGAAAGGAGGTTATTATCTTCATCTGGAACCTGGAAAATCTTTCATAGCAGGAGGAATTTACATGCCGGAATCTTCTGTCCTGAAGGAAGTGAGAAAAGAAATTTCGCTGTACGGAGAGGATTTCATCAAGATCATCAATAGTAAAGATTTTAAAAAGTATTTTCCTGAGCTGGATCAGGATGATAAGCTTAAAAAAATACCGCAAGGCTTCGAAAAAGAAGATCCGATGGCAGAATATTTAAAATTAAAAAGCTTTATTGTTGTATATAACCTGAAAGACGAGGAAATCCTGGATAAACACGCAGTGCAAAAACTTACCAAAATTTTTAAGCTGATGAAGCCTTTCAATGATTTTTTAAACACACCCTTTCTTTAATTGTCATTTAACCTGTTTATCTATAATTCAAAAATTTCAGTTACAGGATTTGAATTTCAGTGTTAGATATTCAAAGCAAATCAAAAACAAAACTAATAACTGATAATCAATAAATTACAAATCGATATTTTTAACAGAAAATTGACATTTTTGCTTATATTTGCTGTTCGTCAAAAAGCCAACAATGTCCCTATATCAAAGAATTGCGGAGAAGCTCCAGTATATAAGCCCTAATTTCTACAAAAAAAGATATTTTAAGAGTTTAAACAATCTCACCAAAGATAATTTTTCAGAGAGAAATGTAGAGCCGGAACTGATCTGGATTAAGGAATATCTGCCTAAAAATGCAGTAATTCTTGACATTGGTGCCAATGTGGGAACTTTTTTATATCAGTTAGAAAACAAGCTTGATCATGAGCATATTTATGCTTTTGAACCCAACAAAAAGCTATACCACAGACTAAAAAGGCTTTTCCCGACCATGAGAGTACTTCCTTTGGCACTGTCGGACGAGAATACAACAGCAGAATTCAAGGTTCCAATTATCAACGGAAGACTTATTGCTTCCAGAGGCACCTTAAACACAGATTACAAAGAAAAAGGCGAAGAAAAGAGCTATACCGAAAAAGTAAAAGTAATAAAGCTTGACGACTGGGCAGCCATTGAACACTTCAACAGACTGGATTTTATCAAGATCGATGTTGAAGGCAATGAAATGAAAACGCTTTTCGGGGCAAGAGAAATCATTCGTCAGTTTCAGCCTACCCTTATGGTGGAAATGGAGCAGAGACATCACCAGACACCGATCTGGCAGGAGATTTCTGAAGTTGAATCCTGGGGATATGATGCAAAATTCCTCAACAGAAAGACTTTTGAACTCGAAAAGCTAACCGAAGAAATTCTTCTTAAAAATATTGCCGACGAAAAAAACAAAACCGAGTATATCAACAACATCATTTTTATCCCAAAAAATTAATAAAAACAGCATGAGTGTAGTTGCAAGACAAGGTTTCAAATACTCGGTTATCGGGTATATTGGTTTTTTAATCGGAATGATTTCGGCACTTTTTATTGTTCCGATTGATCTTGGATTTTACGGAACTCTCCGATACATTATGTCGACTGCAGAAATGCTCGTCCCTTTTGTTGTTTTTGGAATCTCTTACTCCAACGTTAAGTTTTTTCACAAGGTAAGCCAAGATGGGAAACAGCAGAACATGCTTTCGCTCTCTTTGGCGGCGGTTTTTATCAATTTTATTATTTTTTTAGGCATTTTTTTCGTATTTCCTTACTTTTATCCGGAACTGAGAAATATGAAGGTCTGGAAGATTAAAGAAACTATTCTTCCGCTTATTTTACTGCTTTCTCTCTGTGCAATTTTCAATAAATATATTTCTAACTATAAGAGAATTGTTGTTACCAATATTTTCGACAACCTGTTTCCGAAGATTGCCAATATTGGAGCATTTCTTATCTTCTTATACCTGTCTTCACGTTTCGCAGAGAACTCATCAACCCCTGAGAATACAGCATTTTTATTTTTCTTCGGAATGTTTGTTCTGATGCTTTTGGGATACATTTTTTACGCCAATCGTCTTGATAAGATTAAGCTCGATTTTAAGACAGATTATTTTAAAAAAGACAAATTTTACAAACAGTTTGCCACCTACAGTTTTTTCGGTTTTTTAGGCACTTTCGGAAATTATATGGCTATCAACAGCTTTATGATCGGGGAATATCTTGGTATGGAAGAAAATGGGATTTACAGCGTTTTGCTCGCCTTAGTTTCACTGATTTCTATTCCGCAGCTAGGTCTTTTTAACATTTCTGCCCCGATTATCAGTAAGAATCTCGCAGATGGCGACATGGAAGATCTTGACAGATTTCATAAAAAAACCTCATTAACTATTTATTTTTTAGGCGCCGTTCTATTTTCCTGCATCATGGTCGGATTTCCTTATTTAACCCATTTTATGCCTAAAAACGGCGTTATGCTGAGAGAATATGAACCTGTGATTTGGATTTGGGGATCCGCTGTTCTGGTTGATCTGGCAACAGGTTTTAACGGAAATATTATTTCACTCTCCAAATATTATAAATTCAATATTCTGATGATGCTTTTACTGGCAGGATTAACTGTCGGACTGAATTTTTACTTCATCAATAATACAGATTTAAAACTTATCGGAATCGCTTTATCAACCGCTATTTCTCTTACCACTTACAATCTTATTAAGATCGTTTTCAACTATTTCATGTTTAAGGTTTCGCCTTTATCTATTGAAATGATTTTTGTCTCGATCATCTGTACTTTAGCGATTACCGTTGCGATTGTACTGCCTGTGTTCGAGAACAATTTCATCAATCTGATGTACAAACCCGCAGTGGTACTGATTCTTATTTTTATTGGGAATTATTTCACTAAGATATTCCCCGTTGAGCAATATCTGAATATGAAATTCATAAAAAGTATTCTGAAATTTAAATAAGTGTATCCAGAAAGTTTTCCAAATTCTTCTGTACGGAAACTTTATTGTAATATTTACTGAAATCATAAGAAGCATTTTTCAAGTCATTAAACTGCTTCATGAGTTCTTCTTTTTCCGAAACAATAAAATCTAAACCGGAAGGATAATTTTTAGGAAAAACTGCAAATTTTCCATATTTAATCGCATCTCCAAGGTTTCCTGTCATTTTTGTATGTCCGTATATTTCTTTCTGGCTGAAAAATTCTGTTTCCTGCTGAATCGGACACCACAAAACATCAGCTTTTTTCATCCAGTTCTCATAATCTTCCTGAGAAACTCTCTCCGTAAAATAGGTGATATTGATATAATTTAAGGATCTTTCCAGATCAATAATCTCCTTTAATTCTTCATTTTTGGCCTTTCCTAAAAAAACAAAATCAACCAACTTACTCTCAATATCAGAATATCCGTCTTCAAGATCTTTTATCATCGAAAATACTTTTTTGTAGTCTCTTCTTTTTTGAGATACTCCTCCGGGAATCACTATCGTCAGTACTTTATTTTCTGGGAAACTGAAGTTTTTGGTGTAAAAAACAGGCAAAAATTTCAATCGGTCTGAGCTTAATTCCTCATCCAAAACCAAAAGATTTTTCGCCTTTTGATAGACCTTTGATGAATACAACAGACCTTCCTTCCACCAAAGCTTCAAACGGTACATCATGTCTGCTTTAAAAATACTTTTGATCAAACCAAATCTGGTAGCATTCATAAAATTGATATTATGCACAATAACCGCCGAATTATACTTTTCTGCAATCACCTGAAATGTATCAAAATACCGATGAACTGTACCGATAATGATTAGCTGATAATGACTGGCATGCAATTGATCCAGAATCATTGAACTGTCCGAAAGAAAAATATTCTGTGCGGAATCTTTTACCTGATCTTTTATTTTTTTTGAAAAATAATAATCCACCTCAAACCTGCCAGAATCTTCCATGATTTCCATAAAATCCTGAGCAACTTCCGCATGAGTATCTATTTCTATGTAAGCAATTTTTTTCAAAGATTTGTACTATTTACAGATATTGAATCATTATATTTTCAGCCATTTCTTCTTCAGCATCTTCCATCGCTGATTGTTGATCATTTTCTGTTCTTCCTTGGATATCTTCAACTCCAGTTTACCGGATCGACAGGCTTCATATGATTTAATAATGGAAAAGAAAAAAGAAACGGACTTGATTTTGATCGCTTCTTTAGATGCGGCGATATAAGCCAAAAACCTGTTTAAACCTAAAAAGTAAAAATATCTTCCATAATAATCGGCCGGTCTTATCGTATAATCCGCACCTTTTACTTTAATTAATTTTACCTGCAATTCAGGCAAAACCACTTCTTTCCAGCCTAACTTTTCCAGCAGAATCGAATCGATATTATCCCAACCCAATGTTTCACGGATGCCGCCCATTTGGATAAAACTTTCTTTACGATACGCTTTCATTGGCCCCCGAACATGATGTTTGTTGGAATTCCCTTCGTAAACCCAATCGCCATCTTTTTCAACGTATAATAACCCGCCAACCAAACCATATTTCGGGTTGTTTTTAAATGAATCTTCAACGGTTTCCAGATAGTTTTCCGGTAAAATAATGTCGGCATCGAATTTACAGATGATTTCAAAACCATCAATCGTTTGGGTATTCAAGCCTTTTTTAAAAGCATTAACTACCTTTGATCCGGGCTGGTGTACTGATTTCTGAAGAGCAACCATCTCAAAACGGGAATCGGTATCCGTATATTTTCTGATGACTTCAGAAGTACTGTCTGTAGAGCCGTCGTTGACTATCACTACTTTAAAATCTTTAAAACTTTGCTGCTGTAAAGAATTCAGGGTAAAAGGAAGATTATTTTCCTCGTTATGAGCAGGAATAATGATTAAAAATCTCAAGACAAAAATATAAATGATGAAAGTAAGTGATAAAAAATTTATTTCTATTGTTCTTTATCACTTACCGTTAATATTATTTATTGTGGGGTTTCAGCATGTTTTTAGGATCAAGAATCTCGTCCAGTTTTTCCTGAGACAGCATTCCTTTTTCCAATACCAGATTGTACACGCTTTTTCCTGTTTCCAAAGCTTCTTTAGCGATGGCCGTCGACTGTTTATAGCCGATGTAAGGATTCAGTGCCGTTACAATTCCGATGCTGTGCTTTACCATGTTTAAACAAACTTCTTTATTTGCTGTAATCCCGATAATGCATTTTTCACGAAGTGTATCCAACGCGTTTCCTAAAAAATGAATATTCTCCATTATAGCATGAGAGAGTACCGGTTCCATTACATTGAGCTGCAACTGTCCTGCTTCCGCAGCAAAAGTTACTGTAAGGTCGTTCCCGAATACTTTAAAACAAACCTGATTAACAACCTCGGGAATTACCGGATTCACTTTTCCCGGCATAATGGAAGATCCCGGCTGCATAGGTGGTAAATTGATCTCCGAAAGTCCGGCTCTTGGCCCTGAAGCCAGCAATCTTAAATCATTACATATTTTTGATAATTTTACCGCCAGACGTTTCATTGCTGATGAATAAATCACATAAGAACCCGTATCCGGTGTTGCTTCCACCAAATCCGGCGCTGAAACTACAGGAAAACCTGTAAGCTGAGCCAAATTCTTTGCACAAAGGGTAGCGTATCCCACCGGAGCGTTAATTCCCGTTCCGATTGCTGTTGCACCCATATTAACTTCTACGAAAAGATTTGCATTATTATTTAATTTAGAAATATCTTCTTCCAATGTTGCGGCAAACGCTTCAAACTCCTGTCCCAAAGTCATAGGAACAGCATCCTGCAGCTGTGTTCTCCCCATTTTAATGACATCCTGAAATTCTTTTCCTTTTGCTCTGAAAGCATCCACAATTTTCTCAAGCTTGTTCACTAAAATAATATTCATATGCAGCAATCCCATTTTAATGGCTGTGGGATACGCATCATTGGTAGACTGAGAAAGGTTGATATGATCGTTTGGCGAACAAAATTCGTATTCTCCTTTATTTTTGCCTAATTTTTCTAACACTCTGTTGGCAATCACCTCATTGGCATTCATGTTGATCGAAGTCCCTGCTCCTCCCTGAATCATATCCACCGGAAACTGCTCGTGAAGCTGACCGTCGATTAGTTCATCACAAACTTCAGCAATGGTAAAATACAGGCTTTCATCCAACAGACCTAACTCATAATTAGTTTTTGCCGCCGCTTTTTTAACGTAAGCCAACCCTTTAATAAATTGCGGATATGAAGATAAAAGCTGTCCCGAGATCTTGAAATTATCGATCGCTCTTTGCGTCTGTACTCCATAATAAGCATTTACAGGAACGCTTAATTCACCTAATAAATCGCTCTCTTTTCTGAAATTTTCCATTACAGATTTTTTAAGTATTTTAGAGTTTAAAGATAGCAAAAACGCACCGAAACCGATGCGCTTTAATTTTTTATTTTGTAGGATATTTTTGTACTAAAGCCTGAAGTATTGCGAATGTTTCTGCATCCAAAACACCATCGTAATTTTGAGGCCTGAAATGATACTGGAAGGCTTCAATTGTCTTTTTGGTCATATCATCCCATTTTCCGCTAAGATCTAACCCATAACCAAACTTCTGTAGCTGAGTTTGAACATTAAAGATAAATACAGAATCATTGTACTTGGTCTGAAAATCTACAGAGGCAAGGTCATAGAAACTTTGTTTTGTCGCTTCGTCATACCACATTCCGATTTGGTATTCATCATATAATTTCTTCCATGGGAACAGCGGTCCCGGATCCTGCTTTCTCGTGGGAGCAATATCTGAGTGCGCCAGAATATTAGTCGCCGGAATCTGATATCTTGTTACAATATCTTTAACCAAGGCTGCTACTTTCTTAACCTGAGCCTCATCAAACGGGGCAAAAGTCTTTTTCCCGGAAGCATCTGCTGTATAGCCCATATTTACAATTTCGATTCCTATCGAAGTATCATTAAGGTTTTTATCAGCCCTCCATGAGCTTACGCCTGCATGATAAGCGCGTTTATTTTCATCTACCAATTGATAAATTTCATTATCTCCTGTATTGTTTACCAAATAATGAGCACTCACGCCTTGTTGTGAAAGTACGGTGATCGATTTATCATCCGGTAGTGCCGTGTAATGTAAAATCAAATATCTCTGTCTGAAGTTCTGCCCTATCGCAGGGAAATACGATTTTACCACTTTATATCCTGCAGGTTTTGCGGAAACAATAGATCCGTAACTTACGGTATTATCATTTTTCGTAGGATCCGCTATATTCGTTGTAAAAAAATCGACACCATGCTCGGTAGTAATTTGTGATTTCGGTTTTTCGATCGGTGTCTTGGCTGTCGTTTTCGACGGTGTAGCGGGAGTTCTCGGGATATATTGTCTTTTTTTAGAATTTTGTTGTGAAGTACACGAAAAAACAAAAGCGCTTAATCCGATGATATATAATGTATTACGCATGAGTTTATTTTTTTAGTCGTTTATTAGCTCAAAAATACACAAATTTTTCTTGAAAAATATTTGGTAAATAAAGAAATCTGTTCTATATTTGCACTCGCAATAACGAAGTAACGATCATTAAAAAAACGAGATAAACAGGAGGGTTGCCGGAGTGGTTAACGGAGCAGTTTGCTAAACTGTCGACGCGAAAGTGTCGCAAGGGTTCGAATCCCTTACCCTCCGCTTTTCTATATATCTTTCGGGGCGTAGCGTAGTCCGGTCATCGCGCCTGGTTTGGGACCAGGAGGTCGCAGGTTCGAATCCTGCCGCCCCGACAGTTTTCGATAATTTTCACAAAATTACAAATGGGTGCGTAGCTCAGCTGGATAGAGCATCTGCCTTCTAAGCAGACGGTCAAAGGTTCGAATCCTTTCGCGCTCACCAAGACCTCACAACAGAAGTTGTGAGGTCTTTTGTTTTAGACTGATTTTTATCCAGTCTGTTAAAACAGTAAATAGGATCAAGTACAAAACTTGTGGACTAAGCAAAAAGTTTTGATAATCTGAACAGGAAAAACGATTTATCTCTTACTCCTCGTAGCTGTAATCTGAAGTTTTTTATTTTTGCATTAAAGGATTCTGCTGAGGCGTTAGTGCTTCTCTTCTCAAAATAATTAAGAATATC
This sequence comes from Chryseobacterium arachidis, assembly GCF_900129245.1. Classification (GTDB taxonomy): domain Bacteria; phylum Bacteroidota; class Bacteroidia; order Flavobacteriales; family Weeksellaceae; genus Chryseobacterium; species Chryseobacterium arachidis. Next base: position 57 of record NZ_FQUT01000015.1, on the reverse strand, counting down.
GCTGTAGTGGCGGGTAATCGTTCTTTTTAAGGTAGTGAAAGATTTAAAGCCTGATTC
>NZ_FQUT01000032.1 GCF_900129245.1 Chryseobacterium arachidis | reverse complement strand
CCTTTAGATTTGCCAAAGGATTTAGCATTAACTTAGATAATAATTATAATTCTGAAGAACCAGAGAAAATAAAGTGAACTAAACAGATTGCCAGAACAGAACTATTCTGTGTATCAGACTTTATTTTCTCTTTTGAATTACTGCCATTTAGAATGTTAAGCATTGAGGCTTATTAAAGGTTTTAGCATCATTCAAAGTTGGTTCATTCAGGTTTATTCCTAAATCCAAAATTATGAAAAATTATTTTGTCGGAATAGACATTTCTAAAGATACATTGGATGTCTGTGTAATGAGTGAGAATGACGAAAAAGAGATTTTCTTTAAGGTAGAAAACTCGGTTGAAGGAGTTGAAAAGATGATTTCAACTAACGTAAGAAAGGATTCCCAGTTACGGTATTGCTTTGAAAACACCGGTAATTACGGGCTTCTTCTTGCTAAAATATTAGAAAACCATAACCTGCCTTATTACCAGATCCCTGCCTTGGAAATAAAGTTGAGTCAGGGAATTCAGAGAGGGAAAAATGATAAAGTAGATTCGTGGAGAATAGCAAGGTATGCAAAAGTTCACTGTCATGAACTCACACTCCATGCTCTTCCGGAGAAAGAAATTCTTATGATAAAAAACCTTCTGACCTACAGAAACCATTTGATAAAGATAAGAACGCAGTTTAAAAATGAGAAACAATCTTTTTACCAAATAAATAAAATTGCCGATGTCAGCTATCAAATAGATGAGATTACAGAACACATCAAACGATTGGACAAAAATATTGATTTGGTAGAAAAAAGAATACAGCAGGAAATTGATAAACAACAGCAAATAAGCACGAATTATAAGAAAATCACCAAAGTAAAAGGAGTAGGTATGCTTACCGCTGCTTATATGATTGTTTTGACTAATAATTTTACATCGTTTCAGAATCCCAGAAAGTTCAATTGCTATGCAGGTTTAGCTCCCTTTGAGCATTCCTCGGGAACGAGTATTAAAGGAAAGACCAAAACCAGCAAGCTTAGAAATAAGAGGATTAAAACAGTACTCTTTAATGGTGCAAATTCGGCAGTTATTTACGATGAGGAGCTAAAATCTTATTACAAGAGAAAAAAAGAAGAGGGAAAAGCCCATAATTCCATTATTAATGCTGTTTGCTGTAAACTCGTTTACAGAATGTTTGCCGTTGTAAAAAGAGAAGAACCTTTCGTAAATTTAGTGAGATATAATTTGCATATGTCTTAGAATACAC
>NZ_FQUT01000007.1 GCF_900129245.1 Chryseobacterium arachidis | reverse complement strand
CTGTAAACTCGTTTACAGAATGTTTGCCGTTGTAAAAAGAGAAGAACCTTTCGTAAATTTAGTGAGATATAATTTGCATATGTCTTAGAATACACAATGTTCCCATCGATGTTACAAATATTCTGCTATTTTCTTTAATTTTATTATGAAAATTAAATTGAGCGATTTGGGATATATTCGTGAAATTAGTGTTTAACTTACAAATAATTTTTCCCCACAAAAATCAGCAAATCCCCTTTTTCATATTTGATAGAAACCTCATCTTCTATAGCAAAGTTTCTTGTTCCGATTCTTGAAGTAATACTTAAATTCCCATTGATTAACGGCCAATTCAAACCTTTTGTCGTAATATTTTCAACTGCCGGAAAAGGATATAGTGAAATCATTTTGTCTTTAACACCTTTTACAATGAAATTTTTCGGAACAAAATAATATTCAGAAAAATCGTCATAAAACTTTATGTTTAACTGATCCTTAAATCCAAAAGCTACGGTGAGATTTCCTAAAAAATGATCTTGTTCACCGCCACTTCCACCTAAAACATCCACATTTGTAAAGCCTTTTTCAATAATAATTTCCAAGGCTTTATGAAAATCCGTTTTATCCTGATCGGGGGTGTAAATGAATTTTTCTTCATAAATATTTTCATCTTTCCCCGAATGCGAATCGAAATCACCGGAAATAAAATCTAACGTATTCAATGGGAAATTCAGATTTTTCAAATAATGAAAAGCACCGTCTGTACAGGCAATTAAGCCATATTCGTCTGGGTTCGGAAAAGATTTTGGAGCATCTCCGTTGATGAAAAGCAATACTTTATCGTTCATTCGGATTCCAATATTCTTCCGGTTCGTTATTGATTTTCGAGATATATCTTGCTAAAACAAAAAGATAATCTGAAAGTCTGTTCAAGTATTTAATCAACTCAGGACGAACTTCTTCCGATTCGTTTAAGAAAACCAAAGAACGCTCTGCTCTTCTGCAAATTGTACGTGCTGCATGCAAAAATGTTGCAGGTTTTCCACCTCCGGGAAGAATGAAATATTGAAGCGGCTCTACTTTTTCATCAAAAGCATCCATCCAGTTTTCAAGCTCTTCGATTTCTATCTCTGAAATTACCAATGGTAAACGCGATTTTCCGTTTGCCAACATTAATTTATCCACTGGTGTTGCCGCTTCAGAGCCCACCGTAAATAAATCGAACTGGATTTTTTTTAATTGTCTTAAAACTTCCTCATTCTCAATATGGCTTTTGGCAATTCCGATGAATGAATTCAGTTCGTCTATATTTCCGTAGCTGTCGACTCTTGCACTCGCTTTTGAAACTCTCGTTCCGCCGTACAACGCAGTCTGACCTTTATCGCCTGTTTTTGTGTAAATTTTCATTCTACTAAATTAGTTTTTTTTGAAGAATGTGAAAAGGATTGATGATTTTTTGACTTGGAAAAACAATTTTATAACTCAAGAAAAAATCAAATGGGAGAGGAGAACTTGTTATTTTTTAATCTACAGAATATTCTGTAATTCTTTCTGACCAATTTAATTCTTCCGGTAATTCCAGATCAGAGAATTCGATGTGGATAACTCTTCTTTTCTTCCCATTGGTAGTCCTGTTGGATCCATGAAGCAGCAATGGTTTCATGATCATTATACCACCTTTTTCTACGCTGCATATTTCTTCGGTTTCTACTGTCCAATCGATGGTTTCGGGTCTATAGATTCCTTTAGAATGAGACTTTGGAACAACCTTTAAAGCGCGGTTGTTTTCATCGGTATCGTCCAAATGAATTCTTATGGTGAAAATATTTTCAAGAATATCCAGAGGAGGCTGAACGGCAAACTGATTTTGTTTGGTTGTCCACGGACCAAAATTTTCCAGTTCTAATTTTTGTCTACAGAAATCGTCAGATCCTGATGGTAAGCCACGTACCAGTTTGATTTTTCAGGCTTATCAAAATAAATGCTTTTCACCGCAAAATATTTTTCACCAAAAATTTCTTTAATAATCTTTTTAATATTTTCATTAAAAACGACCTTCCTCACTTCGGGAATTTCCTTTAGAAACTGCCGTATAGCAAATAAATCTTCTGATTTTCTGAAAGTATCCTTCGAAGTGTCAATATTCTGAATGATATCACTGATCTTTTGAATTTCTTCCACTGAAAAAATTTGGTTGATAACAGTAAAACCGTTTTCTGTAATTGAGTTTTTATGATGTTGTAAATTCATTTGATGGTTCTGAATCTATTTTTAGCACAAAGATCGCAAAGAATTTCTTTAAATGATAGAAAATATTTTTAGTTAACGAAGACGTCCAACTTAGCAAATGATAACTGTACTAAATGAATTAACAAAAAAATAAATGGTCAATAATGAAGATTAAAATTCACTATCGACCATTCACTAGCCCAGGCTAAATTGACTTTTACATTTTCCCTCCATGATTTTCCAATTGTCCTTCCCATTTGGAAACGGCTGAAGTTGCCAGTGCATTTCCAAGGACGTTGGTCATACTTCTTCCCATATCACAGAAGTGGTCGATCGGTAGAATTAAGGCAATTCCTTCCGGCGGAATCCCAAACATAGAACAGGTTGCTACGATGATAACTAAAGAAGCTCTGGGAACTCCTGCAATTCCTTTTGAAGTTAACATTAATACCAAAAGCATGGTGATCTGCTGTCCTACAGTCATTTCAATACCGTAAATCTGAGCGATGAAAATAGATGCAAAGGTCATATACATCATACTTCCGTCCAGATTGAATGAATATCCTAACGGTAAAATAAAAGATACCACTCTGTTATTACACCCGAATCTTTCCAGTTCTTCTACTAATTTAGGAAAAACCGCTTCCGAACTTGTAGTGGAGAACGCTATTAATAAAGGTTCTTTAATTCTTCTTAGTAATTCGAATAGGCGATTCCCTAAGATTAAATATCCTACTAATAAAAGAGCCAGCCATAGAATTCCTAATGCAAAAAAGAAATCTCTTAAATAAATGGCGTAAACTTTAAATATTTCAAATCCGTTGGTGGCAACCACTGCAGCAATAGCTCCCAGTACTCCAAGCGGTGCAAACCACATGATATATCCTACCATTTTCAGGATTCCGTGAGCAATGATGTCGAATAGTTTGATGACAGGTTGAGAATATTCTTCTCCCATATTCGCCAAAGCAATTCCGAACATGATAGAGAACACTACGATTTGTAAAACTTCATTGGTGGCAAAAGCTTCAAAAATACTTTTAGGAATGATATGTTTTACAAAATCTTCCATTGAAAATCCTTTACTGCTTTTCAGCAATTCTTCTGCAGAAGCCGCATCCTGAATCGGTAATTGGGTAACATGACCTGGCTCCAGCCAGTTAACTAACATCAAACCGATAAAAAGTGAAACCAAAGAGGCGGAAATAAACCACAGCATTGCTTTTGTTCCCACTCTTCCGATCATTTTTATATCGCTCATTTTAGCAATACCCACCACCAAAGTTGTAAAAACCAATGGTGCAATAATCATCTGAACCAAACGGATAAACACCGTTCCCAGAAGTTTTATATTTTTAGAAAAAGGTTCTGCACTTTCCGGATATTGTAGATGAACATATCCGCCAATACCAACACCTACGATGAGTGCAATAACAATAGCTATAAATAGTTTATTTTGTCCTTTCATAAAGATAATTCAAGTTCCGCAAATATAATATTTTTACAATTGGTTCAAGATTTCATTTTACACAGGATTAATTTTATGTTAAATTAATCTTTATCCAGAATTAATTATCTGATTGATAAAATATTATATAGAATTTTATCGGAAAATATTTTTTATTTATTGTTTTGGTATAGATTTTATTATTACATTTACTCGTATTAACAAATTAAAAAAATATCAACTATGAAAAAAACTATCGCAATGGCTGCATTGGCTGTAGCTGTATCTTTCGGGGCTGTTTCGTGTAAGAAGAAAGTTTCTGATGCTGATCTTCAAACACAGGCTACTACAATTGTGGTATCTAACCCTAATGCTTCTGTAGAAGTAAAAGAAGGTGTTGCTCACTTAAGCGGGACTTTTGAGACTAAAGAAGCAAAAGATGCAATGATCAAGCAACTGAAAGCCATTAACGGTGTAAAAGATGTAATGGATATGGCTAGTGTTGCGCCTGCAACTCCAGCTCCGGCTCCGGTAGAAACTACTTCGGCGGTTGCTCCTGAAGTTCAGCAAAAAGTAAAAGATGCTGTTAAGGATTTCCCTTCTGTAAAAGTGGAAGTGGTAAACGGAGAGCTTACCCTTACGGGAGACGTTTCTTCTGCTGATGCAAGAAAAATCAAAGAATCTATCGATGCCCTTAAAATTGGTAAGTACAATAATAAATTAACCGTAAAGTAATCCGATATGAGCACATTACAAGATAAATATTCAAGCGTAGTTTCTGCCGCTCAGTCTGCAGGAATTTCTAATCTACAGGTTCAGGAGCAGGATGGAATTCTTTATGTTTCGGGAAGTGCTTCCAATACTGCTGCAAAAGATGCCGTTTGGAATGCTTTAGGCGCTATCGATTCTACTTATTCTGCTTCAGATATCAATATCGATGTACAGGTTTCTGGTCTTGCTGCGGGCGCTGCGCTTACAGTGGCAACGGAGGAATCTAACCTGAATATCAGACAAGAGCCTTCTACAGAAGCTGCTGTGGTAGGTAAAGCGGCAAAAGGTGCTTCGGTAACATTGATTGAACAGACTTCTGATGACTGGTGGAAAGTGAAAACTGACGACGGGCAGGAAGGTTATGCATACTCAAGATATTTGAGAGCTTAATTCGAAAGAATTTAACATTATTTAAAATATGAGCATCCCTATTCAGGGATGTTTTTTTATATTTTAGCGCCTTCAAAAAACATGGAATGAAGAAAATTTTATGGCTGCTGATATTTCTATTTAATTGTTTACTGCTGAATGCACAAAAATTCAGTGTCAACGGAAAAGTGGCAGATTTTGAAAAGAAGCCTGTGGAAAATGCTACCGTTTATCTGTTAAAACAAAAAGATTCGGCCGTTATTAATTATTCCACTACTGATAAAGAAGGGAAATTTTCATTAAAAACAAACGAAATTAATGAGCCGTCAGTATTAAAAATTGATGCCGATAAACTGATTCCTTATTCCAAAATATTTGATAAAATCAACCAATCTATAGAATTGGGAAGTATTGAGCTTGATAAAAGTAAGGTAACGGATATTGAAGAGGTTAAAATAACAGTTTCTCCCGTAAAAATTAAGAAAGATACGATTGAGTTTAATGCTGCTGCGATTAAAGTTCGTCCCGACAGCAATATTGATGAATTGTTGAAAAATATCAATGGCGTGGAAATCGATAACGACGGAAAAATTACTGTTAACGGAAAAAGTGTCGATCAGATAATGATTAACGGCAAGCCTTTTTTTGATAAAGAAGGAAAAATTGCCTTAAAAAATATTCCTGCAGAGATCATTAAAAATATTCAGTTTACACCAACAAAAACCAAAGAAGAAGAATTTACCGGAAAAACACCTAAATCTGAAAATACAACCATTAACTTTACCATTGACGAAAAGAAAAACAAAGGGTTGCTTTCAAGGGTCAAAGTGGGCTATGGTTCTGATAAAAGATACGACGGAAGTGCATTTTTAAATTATTTTAAAGAGAAAACCAGTATAAGCCTCATCGCTTCGTCCAATAATATCAATTCGCAAGGCGGATCGGATGATGACTCGGACAGCTCAAGAAGGAATTCTTCAGGTGGAACTCCTATGAACGGACTTCAGAAATCGACGACAGTCGGGGTAAACTACAGAGATCAGCTGAGTAAGGAAATCGACATCGAGTCGCTGGGGCTCACCCGTACCCATACCAATCTGGAAACGGCTTCAAAAATTTTGAAAACCACTTTTCTTTCTGATTATAACCTGAAAACCCAATCGGAAAATCAAGGGGAAAACGATACCGAGCAGTATAACTTTAACACCTCGCTGAAAATAAAACCGGATACTTTAAGTGTTATTTATTTTTCACCATCATTTTCGCATGCCAAAACCACCAATTTTAGAAATTCAAAATCGATTAATTTCAGAGATGATTTACTTTTGAATGAAAGTCAGTCTTCAGCACAATCTGAAGCAGAAAGTAATAATTTCGGTTCCTTTCTTCATTATTCAAGAAAATTCAGAAAAAAAGGAAGATTTTTCGATACTAATCTGAATACTTCTATCAGCGAAAACAACAATAAAAGTCTTACGAATTCCCAGACACTTTTCTATATTGAAGACGGAACGGAGGATATTAATAAAAGAGACCTGAGAAATCAATTAAGCAGAACAAAATCGCAAAGCAGTAATTATTTTTTCAGTACAAAATATACCGAGCCTATCTCGGATTCACTAAATATAAGTTTCGGAGTGAATTACAATTCGAGGAGTTCCGTTAATGAAAGAATTGTCAATGATTTTGATGAAATCACGGGGCAGTATTCTCAGTACAATCTTCCTTTGTCCAACAGTTCTGAAGAACAAAACAATCAGTTTTCTCCACAGTTGAATATTGAACTAACAAAACAGAAATTCAATGCATGGCTCAATACAAATGTAGATTTTATAGACCTTACTTACCGTTCGGTTTTTAATGGAGAACATTATGAGCTGCAGAGAAATTTTACTCTTCCTGATTATAATGCAGGGTTACAATACAGGTTTTCTAAGACTTCAAGACTAAATATCAATAATTCCGGAAACTTCAGTATTCCTTCGGCGTCGAGGCTTATTCCTTATGTGGATACTTCCAATCCGCTGATAACCTATACAGGAAATCCTGATCTTAAAAATTCCTGGATCAACAGAACGAGCGTTTACTTCAGTAATTTCAATGTCCCGAAAAACATGAATTATTATGTAAGTTTGGTTTTCAGCTACAATCATAATGATACCACCAATTTTTCCTATTATGATGATTTTGGAAAACAATCTGTAGGATATGCCAACATCAGCGGGAATAAAACGGCAAGTATTTCCAGTGGTTTCGGCAAAACTTTTAAGTGGGGAAACAATAAATTAGCCATTAATCCGAGAACAAGTTTAAATTACAGATACAACCGCGGATTTATCGATGGGCAGATGTTTACCGGCAATTCTTACGTATTCAGCCCCGGGATTAATCTGACGTATGACAGAAAGGATAAAATTATTGTAAAACCTTCTTACAGCATTACGTATTCTTTTTCAGATTATGAAAATTACAGAGTACAAAGCATTAAGAATACATACCAGACTTTTAGGCTTGATCTCACCAATTATTTCTTAAAAACGAATTTGATTCTAGAAAATGATTTTCAGTACAATACGAGTTCCAATATTGCTCCCGGTTTCAAAAGAGATTTTTATTTCCTGAATACGGGTGTAGGATATTCTTTCTATAAGAAACAGTTTACGGCAAGAGTGAAGGTTTATGATATTTTAAACCAGAACCAAAGTGTAAGAAGAACGATCTCTGCTTCGTATGTAGAAGATCGTGAAGATCTGATCTTGAAAAGATATGTCATGTTTTCTTTAACGATGAAACTAAATAAGTTTGCAGGGAAAAAGATGTAGAAATTCATCTGAACAAAAACAATAACCGGAGAAATTTTCCGGTTATTTTGCTTTTTCATTCAGGTTCGCTGGCCTCTTTCTTTTTGGCTGTTGAAGACTGTTTTGCGGCCTTCACCAATTCATTAGTTTCATTGTAGATCTCTTTCCATTCTGCAACATCCTTCATGGCTGTAAGAAAATTGATATAAGATCTCAAAGTATTTTCTAAAGTTCGTCGGACAGAAGAGGCGCTCGGCATCTGTCGCAGTCCTGCATTTGCTTTTGCCTGTTCCTGAAAAATTTCTTCAAAATAAACCTGTTTTGTCTTCATCTCAGAAAAAGCGGTGGATAGATGCAGATTGGCAATTTTCTGTACATTGGCAGGAAGTTCCAGAGCTTCAATCAGTTTTTTCATCTGTGCCGTTTGCGAAGAATAGCTCAGCCTGTCGAGATCCAGCCCAAACTGTACAAAAACTTGATAGAGATCCTCAGCATCCTTAACATTCGGGACAGAAGCAACCTGCCGATATCCGTTTAAAAAAGCTTTCAGAGAACTGTAAGCCATATCCCTTTCATGGTCTGCCACAGCTACATCTTTTCCTTTTCCGCTGAAAGTCTGTTTAGTATAAACCTCATCGTAGCCGGCATATTGGGCAGTAAGTTCTGTGATAAGAGGATGATTGTTGAGAATGGGGTGTTTTCCTGAATTGGAAGTTTGAATAATCCTTTGGCTTAAAGTTGCTAAATCTTTAATTTTTAGTTCTGATAATGTGATTTTCATAACTTAAATGTGTTTTTATTAATGATTATTTTGAATTCATTGAAATCAAATATAAATATTTTACCATTTAAATACAAATACCTCTGTTTGAATTAAAAAAGTTTTCTGTGAGAATACAAATACCCCTGTTTTACCTAAAACAGATTTCTGTGAAAGGGTAAATAAGCATGTCTTAATTAAAACAGAAATCTGTAAGAGTACAAACAATATTGTTTTAACTAAAACAGGAATATGTGAAGATTAAGCTGAGATGTTTTGAAGCTAAGAGTTTTTCACACGCTAACGCGAGCATCCTGCTATGTCATTTAAAAGATCAGACCGAAAGAAATTTCCGGGTCTTTTTTTGTTTTTTGAAAGAAAAATTTTATTTCTACATTAGCGGCAAATTTTATATAATGAAGATTCATTTTTCAATTCTGTTTATTTTGTGCGTTATTTTCGGAAATGCACAGAACAACCAACAGCCGGCGGATACTTTTGTGAAAGACAATTTTACCAAGAAAGAATTCTATATTACGATGAGGGATGGGGTAAAGCTTTTTACAATTGCCTATATCCCGAAAGATATTTCCGGTAAGAATAAATATCCTTTCCTGATGCAGAGAACCTGCTACAGCATTGCACCTTATGGTGAAAATGAATACAGGACGAAACTTGGCCCGAACCAGTTTTTAATGAAGGATAAATACATTTTTGTGTTTCAGGATGTTCGGGGAAGATATATGAGCGAAGGAACTTTCACCAATATGACTCCACAGGTAGACAGAAAAACGAAGAAAGATGTTGATGAAAGCACAGATACATATGATACGGTAGATTGGCTGGTTAAAAACATCAAAGACAATAACGGAAAAGTAGGGCAGTACGGAACTTCTTATCCCGGGTTTTATACGGCGGTAGGTGTTTTGGCACAGCATCCGGCTTTGGTGGCGTCTTCCCCGCAGGCTCCGATTTCAGATTTCTGGAATGACGATTTTCTTCACAACGGAAGATTTATGATGGGATATTTCAGAACATTCCCGGTTTTCGGTGTTCAGAAAACAAAACCTGAAACCAAGGCATGGTACACAGATTCTATGATAAAAGTAACTTCTGAGGACGGCCTGAAATTCTACAGGGATATGGGAACATTAAAGGACGGCTACGAAAAATATTATAAGGATAATTTCTTCATGACAGAAATTATGAACCATACCAACTACGACGAATTCTGGCAGAAAAGAAGCCTTCTGCCTCATCTTAAAAATGTAAATCATGCAGTAATGACTGTCGGAGGATGGTTTGATGCAGAAGATCTTTCCGGCCCTTTGAATATCTATAAAACGATAGAGAAGACAAGCCCGAAAGCAAAAAATACCATTGTAATGGGACCATTTTCACATGGTGGCTGGGGAAGAGAAGAAGGAAAACATTTCCATAACCAGATCTATTTCGGAGACAGCATTGCAACGTATTACCAGAAAAATATAGAGACGAAATTTTTTAATCATTATTTAAAAGGAAATGCAAAGCAGGATGCAGGTTTACCGGAAGCGTTGATGTATGACACCGGAGCAAAACAATGGAGAGAATTTGCAACGTACCCTCCAAAAGAAGCTAAAAAAGTAAATTTTTATCTGTCCGACGGTACATTGAAAAATTCGGCAGGGCAGGGCTCATCAGAATATTACAGCGATCCGAACAATCCGGTTTTAAGCTCCGATAATCTGAAAGATTTCAACGGATTTACCCCAAGAAATTATATGTCGGAAGATCAGAGATTTGCAGAAGGAAGACCGGATGTTTTAACCTTTACAACAGAAGCTTTAACGGAAGACATGACTTTTGCTGGAGAGATTATGGCTAAATTAAATATCGCTTCCACTTCTACAGACGCTGATTTTGCGGTGAAATTAATCGATGTATATCCTGAAGATTTTAAACCTGCTGAAAAAAAAGAAGGGGTGATCTACGGAAATTATCATCAGATGGTAAGAAGTGAAATTATGCCGGCAAGATTCAGAAATTCGAGAGAAAAAGCTGAAGCATTAATCCCAAACCAAAAAACTGCTGTGAATTTCAAATTGCAGGACGTGGTTCACACTTTTAAGAAAGGACATAAAATCCAGATTCAGATTTCTTCGACCTGGTTCCCTTTGTTTGCCATCAATCCACAGAAATTCCTGGATAATCCGAATTTTGCAACGAAGGAAGACTATACCAAAGCGTTTGTTAAAGTTTTTAATGACAGCGCTATTGAAGTTGAAGTTTTAAAATAATCTATTTGATATAATAAAAAAGCGGCAGCTCCGAAGGAGCTGCCGCTTTTTTATGAGTAATTAATTTATTTAACAGAAATTTCGTCGATAAAGATATAAGCATCGCCACCAGCTCCCTGATGCCACTCCAGAAGTTTCCCGAAATGGTAGGCTTTCACTTTTACGTATCTCGCCTGTGTAGGAAGAACTTCTGTTGAGAAATCTTTTACCTGAACTGTTTCATCTTTCGGATCCAAAGTATTTTCCACTGTTTTTAGCAACACAAAATCTTTACCGTTGTTGGAAACATAATATTCCACTTTTTTAGGCATTAAGATCCAGGCTCTGCTGTCCTGAAGATAGGTTGAAGACAATTTCGTAAACTGTTGAGGAGATTTCATATCAATAATTGCTTCAAAAGTCTGTCCCTGATAACCCAGCCATTCGCCTTTTCTCCAGTTGGCATCGCCGTTGATACCGTCAATTAAAGACAGTTTTCCGCTTGCAGTGTATTGTGGAGTAGGTGTGGAATTTACCGTAATATCCCAATTATTAGGTCTTCTGTTGAAATTTGCCGTTACAATCGAACTTTTTTCTCCATTTCTTTCCGCATATGCAGAAACCTGGGTAGTTTTTGTAATGGTAAAAGGTCCTTTATAAGCCGTAAACATTTTTCTCACATTTGCATCACCTTCATCCAAAGTCATATAATAGATTTTGTCATCGGGATTCAATGCAGTGATCTCAACTTTTGTATTTAAATCGAAAATTCTTGCTGCAGCAATAACTGGAGTTGCCGTTAATTCATCATATTTAAAATCTTTGAACGATTTTGCATTTTCAAAGCCAAGTTTTTTAAGCTCTTCTCTGCCTGTATTTTTGGTAATCGTTCTTGTGGTTCCGTCTTCCAGGTGAATCTTAACCTCATCAAAATAAGGTTTTGTAGTCTGCCATTCAGGTAATCCTGGAGTTACGGCGTAAATCCCCAAAGTGCTTAAAATATACCATGCACTCATCTGTCCGCAGTCTTCGTTTCCGATTAATCCGTCCGGTGCATTTTTGTAATAATTATCAAGGATAAATTTAATTTTTGCGTCCGTTTTTTCAGGTTTTCCGACGTAGTTATAAAGATAAGCGATGTGGTGACTTGGCTCGTTTCCTTGAGCATATTGACCAATCAAACCTGTGATATCTACCTGTTCTCTTCCTGTAGTTTTATCAGGCGCAGAGAAAATAGCATCAATAAACTGTTCGAATTTTTCTTTTCCTCCATGAGCTGTGATCAATCCCGGAATATCCTGCTGAACAGAATATGAATAATGCCACGAATTTCCTTCCGTATAATTATTGTTAACTTCCCTCGGTTCAAATGGTTCGTACCAGTTTCCGTTTTTTCTAGGCTGCATGAATCCGTTTTTTGGATTATAAAGATTCTTCCAGTTTTGAGAACGTTTCATGAAATACTGATAATCTTCTTTCTTGCCTAAAATTTTAGCCATTTGAGCGATACACCAATCATCGTAAGCATATTCTACTGTTTTTGAAACACTTTCATGTTCGTCATCAATTGCAATGTAATTATTTTGTTTGTAAGCATTTAATCCAAAAATATCCAGCATGGCCGAATTTTTAGAAGCCTCAAAAGCTTTTTCATAATCAAAACCTGTGATTCCTTTTGCCATGGCATCTGCAATGACGGAAACAGCGTGATAACCGATCATACATTCTGTTTCGTTGGAAGCCAGTTCCCAAACCGGAAGTTTTCCGCCCTGTTCATATTGTTTAATGAAGGTATTGACGAAATCTGCCGTTCTTTTTCTGTCAATTAAAGACATCAAAGGATGCGCTCCTCTGAAAGTATCCCAAAGTGAGAAAACAGAGTAATAATCGAATCCGTTGGCCATGTAAAATTTATTGTCACGACCTCTGTATTTACCATCAACGTCCATATTGATATTCGGTTGCGTGAAAACGTGATACATTGCGGTGTAGAAAACTGTTAGTTTATCTTTATCGGAAGATTTAACTTCAATTTTTGATAATTCTTTGTCCCAATCTGCAACAGCCTGTTTTTGGATCGATGTAAAATCGTTAGATTTTCCTTCAGCCAACATGTTTTTTGCTGCCCCTTCGTAACCTGTCGGAGAAATTGCCACTTTCACATTGATCTTTTCTCCTTTTTTTACATTTGCGGAAAATGCCAAAGCCAGCTTTGTTCCTGTAAAATGATCGTTTTCATCTTTTCCGTTCACCAGTTTCTTTGAAATTTTCATTGGTTTTGAAAACTCGATTCTTGCGTAAATGTATTGATTGGTCGCCCAAGCTTCACTTCTACGGAAAACCTCAATGGTTTTGCTGTCAATAACCTTTACTTCACCCTCCAGCAATTTATCTCTGTGGTTTAAATCTAAAATAATATTCGCATTTCCCGCATTGTTAAAAGTATATTCGTGATAACCGACTCTTTTGGTGGTTGTCAGTCGAACATCAATATTATTTTTGTCTAATTTAACAGAATAGAATCCTGCCGTAGCTTTTTCGTTCTTGTGAGAAAATTTTGATGAATAATCTTTGTTATTCAGACTCGGATTTCCCATTGTTGGCATCAGCATAATGTCACCGTAATCCGAAACTCCCGTTCCGTTAAGATGTGTATGAGAAAATCCGTAGATCACCGAATCGGAATAATGATAACCGCTGCATCCATCCCAGCTTCCGTCGATTCTTGTATCGGGTGAAAGCTGAACCATTCCGAACGGAACGATTGCCCCCGGAAATGTGTGCCCATGACCGCCTGTTCCTATGAAGGGATTTACATATTGCGAATAATTCTGGGCTTGTAAACAAAGGGAAGTGAGAAAAAAAAGTAAGATGAATTTTTTAGAGTTCATTAGTTTGTTTGATGTAATTTTTACTTGATATAGATGGTAACAAAACTAACAAAATTTCATTAAATAGAATGATGAAGGAATTTGAGTAACATAATATTGAAAAATAAATAGTTACGAGATTGAATATGCCAGAAAAAGATGAACTGAGATTTCCCAATTTACAATAAAATTCAGTTATGCAAAAGAAAATATCTATCAGTCTCTTTACTTATTCTAAATAGCTAAAAATTACGTAAATTTGTAAACAATTTATTTAGTTTATGTTGACGAAAGAAAAGGTACAAGGTTTCCTTAAAGAGATAGAAGTGGATGATTTGGTGAATAATCTTCAGATAATGGGCAATGATGTGTATATCGACATGACCGCTCATTCACCGGCAATGCACGAAAAGAAAAAGCTTGAAGCTGCAATGAAGCAGGCTTTTGCAAGCGAATTTGGTGAAGATATCAATCTTAAGCTGAAGATAGTTTCTCCGGAACCCAGTGAAATTCAGCAAAGCCAAATCAAAGGAAAACAAATTCCGGGAATTCAAAATATTATTGCCATTGCTTCGGGAAAAGGAGGAGTTGGTAAGTCTACAGTTTCTGCAAATATGGCAGTAACTTTAGCAAAAATGGGCTTTAAAGTTGGATTGTTGGATGCTGATATTTACGGTCCTTCAGTGCCTACCATGTTCGATACAGAAGGTGAAAAACCGATTTCTGTAGAAGTAAACGGTAAAAACCTGATGAAACCTATTGAAAATTACGGCGTAAAAATGCTTTCGATAGGATATTTTTCAGGAGCCAATCAGGCAGTGGTTTGGAGAGGTCCGATGGCTTCAAAAGCTTTGAACCAGATGATCAGAGATGCAGCTTGGGGAGAACTGGACTTTTTACTGATCGATCTTCCTCCTGGAACGGGTGATATTCACTTATCGATCATTCAGGAAGTTCCTGTGACAGGTGCTGTAATCGTAAGTACACCTCAACACGTGGCTTTGGCAGACGTAAGAAAAGGGATTGCGATGTTCCAGATGGAAAGTATTAACATTCCGGTTCTTGGATTAATCGAAAATATGGCGTATTTTACACCGGAAGAATTGCCAGACAATAAATATTATATCTTTGGACAACAGGGAGCACAATATTTAGCGGATGATCTTGGAATTCCTGTTTTAGGAGAAATTCCTTTAATTCAGAGCATCAGAGAAGCCGGAGATGTCGGAAGACCGGCAGCTTTGCAGGAAGGTTCTAAAATTGCAGATATTTACACAGAAACTGCCCGTAAAATGGTAGAGAGTTTGGTGGAAAGAAATAAATTTCTTCCTCCGACTGAAGCTGTAAAGATTACAACAATGGCAGGATGCTCGCCGAAAGCAAAATAATGATTTTTCAAATCTGAAAAACCGAATTGAACTGAAGAAAAAAATATGGAAACAAATATAACGCACGAAGATACAGTAACAAGAGTAATGGAAGCTCTGGAAAGCATTCGACCGTTTTTGAATAAAGACGGTGGAGATATTGAGCTTATCGATGTGAAGGATAACCTGGTTTATGTAAAACTTTTAGGAAACTGTTCCGGATGTTCATTAAATTTTTCAACCTTAAAATTAGGCGTTGAAAATACCATTAAACAACACGCGCCGGAAATTGAAAAAGTAATAAATGTAGAGTAAGAAAATTAAAAATATATTTTTTAAGGCAGATCTTTTTAAGGTCTGTCTTTTTTTGTTTATATGCTTTACTGTTTTAGCGTAAGCAAAAATTTTAAATCTCTTCATCAATTTGAAAATGGTGTATTTTTTAAACGATCTGTAATGTAGCGGATCTAACTTATAAGATGATTAGAATTGTGTGAGTTGGCATTTAAAAGTAACATATAAGAAAAATGAATTTACTTCACAGCTGAATGATCAATATAGTTCATTATAAAATAAAGATATTCCTTAAATATGATTTTCAAATTTAATTATATTTAAATCAGTTTGTTATGTAAGTGCTTTTATGTTTTTTAGTATATGTATACAAAAAAAATTATGAAATTTTTATAGTAATAATTCTACTTCGTTGTGAATATTTTATGTATTACTTTTGTAAAAAATTTGACGATGACAGGTGATGGCGTGTACTTGTAGTTTACTTTTACTATTGCATTATAAAAACGTCTCAATTTTTTAAGCTTTTGCACAAAATAAATCCAATTCCAGATTCTGATTTTTTAAGGATTAGAATAAGCGTAGGTAATATTACTGAAATCATTGATTAAAACTGTTAATCAGGTATCAATGTGGTATTTTGGTCTATTACTTGTATTGCAAATTGTAAAAACATAAAAGATTTTTTTCATTACTAAAAATGGTTGGGAATGAAACATTTTATCAAAAACTAAGGACTATGAAAAACATACTCATTGCCGACGGACATTATGTTGTGAGAACAGGTACTGCCATGGTGTTGGAATCTAAACTCCAATATCCATGTAATATAGATTTTGCGGAAACTTATCTCGAAGCGAAAGATAAAGTTTCGAAAAAGACTTATGACCTGCTGATTATCGATATTGATATCCCTCAAAGTATCTTTAAGGCAATGGTAAAGGAGCTTAAGAAAAAGCAGAAACAGCTTAAGATTTTAATTTTTTCCACATACGACGAAAATATAGGTATTCAGTATATAGAAGAAGGGGCTGCAGGCTACCTGAACAAAGGTGCTACCGAAAAGGATATCATAGTGGGAGTAACATCCATATTCGAGGAAGGATATTATTACACCATGGATATGATGAAAAAGCTGGTGACCCAATCTACCGAGCTGCATTCTGTAGAAAAGCTTTCTAAAAGAGAGTTTCAGATATTTAAATTGCTGGCTGAGGGTAACGGAAATATTGAGATTTCAAACAGCCTGAATCTTAAAATGTCTACCATCAGCACTTATAAGAAGAAAATTTTTGAAAAATTACAGATAAAAAGTGTTGTGGATCTTGTAAGAATTTATGACGATATGCATTAAAATAATAAGCCCGATGAATTTTTTCGTCGGGTTTTAATTTTATAATCATTCAATAATTTTTACTATTTAAGTGGTATCAAGCAAAGGCTGTTAATCTTCATTTTTAAGCTCTTGCATAATCATTTCTTTTACTCTTTCATCCTTCCGGTTAAGAAGTCCTTTGATAGCTTCCTGCTTATTCTGGTCGTCTTTGGAAGAACAATTTTTATACAAAATATTCCTGATTTCTTCATTATCAGTTTCAATCTGTGTTCCCAAGCCAAAAGTAGCCCAATCTTTAACTTTCTGACTTCTATCCTGTGCCAGTTTTATCAGTATTTTTATCGCTAGTTGATGATCAATTCCAAGCAATGAGAAGGTAAGTGCATATCTGATGTCTTTTGATTTTGAATTCTGAAACTGTTGCAATGCCTTAAGGTGTTTAACCTGTAAGTGTTTATTATTATGACCGATTGCAAAAAGAGCTGTACAGACAAGCTTTTCAGTGCTTGGTACTTCCAAAATTTTAAAGATTTTGTCAAATAATTCTTTGATAAAGCCTTGACGTTTTTACTTAATTGACATAAAACATCAATGCCGATCTGCTTATATTTAAAATCATCAGAATCAATTTTTTTAAAGCATTCCGAGATTAATTCACTGTTTACGGTTTTTCTTAATTCTGTAATATGATTCCAGTAGCTGTTTTCGGTTTTGGAACGATAAGCTTTTTCAATTAAATTCTTGATTCTAGAAATATCCATATCTATTTTCGGAACGCTTTGGCTAATTATAAAACTTAAAACTAAGAATTTTTTAAGCAATAAAAAAGTCTGCCGAAAGCAGACTTTTTTTTGAGGGTAACCTGAATTATAATTGTGTTTTTAGAATTCTATCTTTGTTGTTTTAAGGCTGAATTTTCAGATTCAAGCTTTTGAACTTTTATGCTAAGTTCGTCAACCTTTTTGTTAAGCTCCTGAATTGCCTTTGCCAATACAGGAACCAAAGAATCGTAATTTACCGATAGCAGTTTATCTGCATCATCAGCCTCTTTTACCACATCTGGAAGAACTTTACGGATTTCCTGTGCGATGAAGCCTATTTCTTTGGTGTTGTACTCTGTAGATTCAAGATTGTTTTTCTTTTCATAGCTCACTGGGCGAAGCTTTAAGATCACATCCAGACCATTTTCTACAGGTTTGATATTTCTTTTTAAACGGATATCGGAAGTAGGGTTGAATTCTGCAGCAGACCATTGTCCGTTGATATTTAAATAAGAAAGAGAATTTGCCAGAGTTGGAGTTCCACTCGTAAGACTGTAAAATCTGTGACCTCCATTTCCTGTTCCACGGTAATTTACATATTCATTAAAGCCAACACCTCCCTCGATAATATTCCAGCCAATAGCGGCTAAATTAGTAGTTGTAGGAAAAGTACCTCCTACCATACCGATGGATCCGAATACTTCTAATTTTGTGCGAGGGTTTGTTCCGATACCTACAGTTCCCGTAGGAGTTACTAAAACGTCGTTAGCCAGTTGGGCATTGGTTGGTGCACCTGTAACGGTATTATCTTTTGCAGAATCAATATGAAATACCCCCTGTGGATTGGATGTCTGAACACCCATTTGTGCCATCATACAGGTGGTTCCAACAGTGATCAGAAATAACGGAATAAAGAATTTTTTCATATAAAAAATATAATTAAATATGGTACTAATTGTATTAAAAAGAATACCCATGGATAGATATGATTTTAATACTAATATTTCACACTGTTAAGATATATAATTAAAAATTAATTTTGCTTATTTGATTTTAATAATTTTTTAATTATTGATGAATATTTTTAATCTAAAATTAACTATCAATGAAAAAGCCCCGAAAAATCGAGGCTTCAATTCAATCAACTAAATAATATATTCTACTTTACAATTACTCTTTTTAAGTGTCCTTCTGAAGTTTTTACAAGATAAACTCCCGTAGAAAGTTTCGAAGTATCTATTGTTAAAGCATTTTTCTCTTTTCCGACTAATTTTCCGGACATATCATACAATTCATAATCCTGCGTTCTGTTGAAATACAACGTATTTCCTTTTGCAACCGGATTCGGGAACACATTGAAGGTTGCTTTCTCAGGCTTCACTTCTCCTGCTGCCAAGGTTCCGGAGCCTGTAACTTCGTACATCGACAAAGTTCCGCTGATCTCATTGGCAATAATTACATAGCCTTTTCCTGTTGTTGTATTTTCAGGAGCGATGTAAATAATTCCTTCAGGTCCGTTGTCTCCACCGTAAGCAGAAGTCATACGGGAATGTTTATAATCGGTAAAAGTAGGGTTGTTAGGATCTGTAATATTGTATACCATAACCCCTCCAGTTCTTTCCAGAGTGATGAAAGCATATGTCTGTCCGCCGATAGTTCCCAATGTTACTCCTTCCGGTTCAGGGCCCTTTGCTCGACTTCTGTTTTTGGCTCCGTTGGCTTCGTTGTCAGCATTGAAAATTGCCGGATGGTTGGCAGCGATATACCTTTCGAATTTGTCACCACTGTCGTACACAAGTTGTTTTGTATCTGCATTAAAGATTGAGAAAGATCTTGCCCCTAAAGCGTTGATTTCTTCAAATTCTGCGTCTCCGTCTGTATTTCCATTTACATTTGTTACTCTGAATCTTCCCAAATTATGTGAAGCTTTTAAGATCGAAGCGTTCGGGAATAAGGTTGAATCCAATGTATATCCGTTAGCACCAACAGTCGTTCTTTCACTGAATCCTCCCAAATCTTTTTCATCACCTTCGTTAGCTGTTACGAGATAGTTGGTATTTCCGATTTTATAAGAAGCCATTGCATCGGGATTGTAGTAGGCTTTTACAGGCCAGTTGGCGATCAGGATTTCACCGTTGTTATCCGAGGCATCGAAACCATTTCCGGGAAGACTCATGTCTTTTTTACCTAATCCCCAAATATTTCCTAATGTTTTAGTAGAGAGATTAACTTCAATAACGGCATTGTTTTCCTGACACGATACCCATGCTTTCTGGCTGTCTGAACTTATAGAAATATATTCAGGTTCCAGATCCTGAGCCAAAGTGCTTGTCGATTTTACTTTTCTTACTCCGCTTGAAGCTAAAGCGGTTTCCTGACCATTAAATGGAGTTAAAGAAAGCGTTGTTACATTAGATTGTGTCAGGTTAGAAATTCCTGCAACCGTTAAAGCCGGAATATCAATAATGCTTACTGAACCTTCAGGATCTACCGTGTAAGCATCATTAGGTTCGCCTTCATTGGCTGTCATCACTTTTGTTCCGTCCGGTGTGAAAGTAACCATATCCGGTAAAACACCGACAGTAAGCTGTTTCAGGAAGTTTCCGTTGATATCAAAAAATACAACCGATCCGTTTCCTTGTGCATTGGTTCCGTTCGGAGAAGCCACCGCTATGATTCCGTTTTTCACGGCAATACTTGTTATTCCGCCGTAAGGAGCCATATTGATGGTGTTGATAACTGTTGGCGAACTTGGATTGCTGAAATTAATGATGTCGAAAACATCGGTAACCGAACTGATCGTAAATAATCTCTGTGTAGCCGGATCGTGAACTACAATTTCCGTAGAGCTGTTGTTGTTTCCGGAAGGATCGAAGCTTCCGATATAGTTTAATGAGATTTGGTTGGAAGGTACAGGCACCGGAGTGTCATTATCGATAATATAGACCGTTGCATTACTGTCACCTGAAATAACCGCACCTACAGGATTTTCAAGACTTACCACGAAATATTCTGCCTGCTGTTCCTGCAAAGTATCATCAGTAATAGGAATATTTACCGTATAGCTTGATGTGGAAGGCGTAAGGGTAATAGTCTGATTGGCTAAAGTGAAATCATTACTGTCTGCGGTGCTGAACGGAGCCGGTTTTACGACAAGATTCACCGTTGAATTGGAAGGATTAGCCACATTGATTTTAAATGCTAAAGTTCCTGCGTTTTCGTTTACCTTAATCAGGTTTTTATCTAAAGAGATGGATGTTCCGGCTGTTGTAAATGTGGTAGAAGTTGCAGTAGTTAACGCATTGTCACTTGTATCTTCCACCATATTCGGTTTTAAAGCCAGATAATAGGTTTGGTTCGGAACCAATCCTGAAGTCGGGATTACCGTGATTTTGTTTCCGCTGAAAGTTGTTGTAAAGGGAACTTGAGTACCTGAAGCATTTCCCAGACGGAAATCTACAAGATTTTGTGCATTAGAATCGTTGATCGTTGAGTTGTCTGTTAATCTCACATTTTCGTTGAAAGAAATGGTCGGATTTACAGTGGTTGAAGCATTGTTTGTGTTGTTTGCGGGAAGATAGGTTACCGTAGGTGGAGTAGTGTCTGCTCCGCCAACAGCTGTAGCATCTACCGTAAAATTATCAAAACGGTTATTTCCTACAGTGCCATTGTTTGATCCCGCAGAAAATTCAACCTTAAGTTTAAAATTCGGATTGTTGGCAACTCCTGCAATATTAGAAAAATCAAATGTTACTAATTGCGGGTTTGCATCTAAAGGGGAAACTGTTTGATAGGTTTGGAAAGTTGTGCCGTTTGTTGAATACGACCACGTCTGAGTTCCCGCTCCGGAACCTGATCTTCTGGTTGTGAATTTTACCACAACATTGTTATAACCTGTCGTTGGCAGATTGAACTGCAGATTGCCATTGATAGGGAAATTATATCTTAAATGTGTTCCGGAAGTATCACCGTTTCTTGCATTTAAATTATCAACATTGAAGTTTTGTCCGGTTCCACCTGCGAAATCGATTTCGGTGGTTCCGCTGGTAACTGCGGTCATCGACCCGCCCACCAAAGTTGAAGTAGGAGTGGTGATGGCAGCAGCAGAAGTATTGTTGTTAAAATTCCAGTAGTGGATAAGAGAGGTCTGCCCGAATACCGCTCCCTGAAGGAAAAACGCAGCAATTACAGAACCTTTTAACAGATAGTTATTAATCATTTTTTACTTACTTTAAATTTATGCAAAAATGAAGCTTCTGTTTTGCAAACCTTTTAAGTAAATTTTAAGAAATGTTTAATAAATAGGTAATAATGGTGAAGAAACGAATTGAAATGTAAAAGGCAAAACCGCAAAGATGTAAAAGGCTTGTGAGATAAGCCAATTTCAATAACAACGATTCTGCAAATTTGCCTTTTGCTGTATTTTTATTTTGAAGTCTGTCCTGAAAATTTCAAACTCTTGCCTGTAGATTTTCCTTCTTCCAAAGGATGTTTCTGCATGTAGAAGAAGCCTGAGATTGCAGTCAGAACTAATAAAATAAAAGCAACCAGAAAAATTCTTTTTAACATTTCCTTCATATCGCCAAGTTTTTGATGTCCTTAATTTCTAATGTTGAGGTAGGATATCCTTTCAGTACTGCATTGATCATTGCGATACCCACTTCATGTAAAGTTAATGATTTTGATGGTAACAAAATAGGAAAAATCCAAATAAAAGGTTTAAAAAACCATTTTACATGTTCCTGGCCTTCAAAAGGTTTCATAAAACCGGGACGGAAATTATAGGCTGCTTTGAATCCGAGCTTTCTGAGCGCATTTTCTGTTCTGCCTTTTACTCTAGCCCACATCATTTTTCCGCTTTCTGTTCTGTCTGTATGCGCTCCGGAGACATAGTTGAAAACCATATCAGGGTTTTGATTAAGAACCGCCTTTGCGAAGTGTAAGGTCGTATCGTAAGTAATTTTGGTGTATTCTTCTTCTTTCATCCCTACACTGCTGATTCCTGCACAGAAGAAAACTGCATCGTAACCTTTGAAGTTTTCATCATTAAGATCTATTTTAAGAAAATCTGAGACTATATATTCTTTAAGCTTGGCATTTTTCTTTCCGGACGGTTTTCTGCTTACGCTTAAAATTTCAGAAATGTTAGGGTTCTCAAGGCATTCCATCAATATACCTTCGCCTACCATTCCTGTTGCTCCTGTGAGAATTATTTTAATTGGTTTCATTTCTTTTATCTGTTATTATTGTTGTTGACGATTTGAAGTTCACTTTTACTTTATGTGGTATCAAAAATTATACAAATTTTTATTAAATGGCCTTCCAAAACGCAGAATGGCTATATAATTTTTAAATGATAACTCTACTTATCTGTACGGGCTATCAAATTGAAAGTATAAAGCTATTGAAATGAAATTTTTTCTTTTGTATTTTTCTTGAAAAGATGACGGAATATTGAATGGATGACAACGGCCTAGCCCTGATTGAGTGGCATGTCTGAGCTCTTTTGTTTTCTTTTTTCGGGGCGGCGAAGCCGCCCCGAAAACACAAAACAAAAAGCGAGTAGCGAAAGCAGGAAACAGCTCCTTATTGAGAGGAAGGGTTTTAGGGTTTGAGTTTATATGTTCAGTTTTGCCAGTGATGTCTTTAAAAAAAGAAAACCGATCAAATTGACCGGTTTTGAAATTATTTTTTATGCTGCAGTTTGCTGTAAATATTGTGAATCAATCCATCGGCAACGGAAATTTTCGGAACAAAAATCCTGTTGATCTCCGACCAGGACATTACGTTGTTGAAAACCTTCAGAGCATGCACTAAAACATCCGCTCTGTCTTCACGGAGGTTGTATTTTGTCATTCTTTCGTCAACGGTAAGATCATCGAATTCTTTATATACTTTTTTCAGATGCGACAGTGACATAGGTTTGCCATCTTTGGTTTTGCTCATGGAGAAGACTTTGTTGATGTTTCCGCCCGAACCGATGGCAACAATAGGCTTTTTGCTGTTGATGTTTTTCCTGATTTCTTCCTTCATATCCTTCCAATTGTCAGGCGTTACAAGATTATTCAGTAAACGGATGGTGCCGATGTTAAAAGATTTTTCATAGATCATTTTTCCGTTTTCGTAGAAAGTGAGCTCAGTAGAACCACCACCCACGTCAATATATAAATAGGCAAATTCTTTGTCAAGACCTTCTGCTACATGGTTTTCAAAAACCAGAGTTGCTTCTTCGTCACCAGAGATAATTTCAATATTGATTCCCGATGTTTTTTTAACCTCTTCAATTATTTCTTGTCCGTTTGCAGCGTCACGCATCGCGCTTGTAGCACACGCTCTGTAATGTTCAACATTGTAGATCTTCATCAGGTCGCTGAAAATTTTCATCGAATCAATCACCATCTTTTCTCTTTCTTCCCCGATTTTTCCGAGGGTGAAAACATCCATTCCTAATCTTAACGGGATTCTCAAAAGATTTAGTTTAATGAATTCAGGCTGCTTATTATTGATTTTTACTTCATTAATCAACAGTCTGGCTGCATTACTTCCTATATCTATGGCTGCAATCTTCATTTTTTATTCGTTTTAGCTTTTAAATATCGATAGGTTTCAATTTGGGAACGGCATTCTTCCTTGTCGTTATGAATATACTCATTACCCAATTTTTTGTCTAAAATACGAGCTTTTACGTTATCTTTCAACTGTATGTCGAGAATATCTTTTAATTCTTTCTTTAAATTTTTATCGGTTATTTTGGCTGCGGCTTCTATTCTGTAATCCAAATTCCTTGTCATCCAGTCAGCGGAAGAAATATACATATCTTCTGCGCCTTTATTATAGAAATACATCACGCGGGCGTGTTCCAGATATTCGTCCACAATACTGATTGCCTTAATTTTTTCTTTAAATTCTTTCTGATTGACAGCACAGTAAATTCCACGCACAATCATTCTGATTTGAACTCCTGCCATTGCCGCTTCATATAATTTTTCAATTAAAGAACGGTCGCTTACCGAGTTGGCTTTAATAATCATTTCGGCTTTTCTTCCGGCTTTAGCCTCCTCAATTTCCTTGTCGATATGGTGAACAATTTTTTCACGCATAAACTGAGGGCAAACCAATAGATTTTTACACGTCTTTAAAACCGGTAAATAATCTTCTTTAGGTTTCTTTAAGACATTGAAAACTTTATTAATATCTGCCATTACCCCACGATCGGAAGTCATCAGCAAATGGTCTCCATAAATTCTGGCTGTTTTTTCATTAAAATTTCCTGTGCTGATGAAACCGTACTGTATGGTTTTGTTGTGTGCTCTTTTTTTAATGACACACAATTTAGCATGCACTTTTTTCTCAGGAAGCCCTATCAAGACAGTAATTCCTTCGGGCTCCAGCATTTCTTTCCATTCCAGATTGGATTCTTCGTCGAATCTTGCCTGAAGCTCAAGCATTACCGTAACTTCCTTACCGTTTCTTGCGGCATAAATTAAAGCATTAATAATTTTTGAACTGCTCGCCAAACGGTAGGCAGTAATCTGAATTGATTTTACATCCGGATCCATAGCTGCCTCGCGGAGAAGATCGATCACCGGATTGTATTTATGATAAGGGAAAGTCAGAAGAACGTCATGCTTTAAAATGACATCCGTTACTCTTTCGCCCTGTTCAAAAGCAGGATGCGTGAAAGAAGTTCTTTCGACAGGTCTCTCATATCTTTCAAAAACATCAGGGAAATCCATGAAATGTTTGAAATTATGAATCTTTCCTCCCGGAATGATGCTGTCTTTCTTTGTTAAGTTTAATTTTCGGATCAGCATTTCAAGAAGTGCCTTGTCCATATCTTTATCGAAAACAAAACGGGTAGGCTTTCCTTTTCGTCTGTTTTTTAAGCCTTTTTCGATTTTCTCTGCAAAGTTGGTGCGGATATCATTATCCAGATCAAGTTCAGCATCTTTGGTTACTTTAAAAGCATTGGCAGAGAATTCATCGTATCCGAAGTAAGAGAAAATATGCGGTAAATTGAAGGCAATCACATCTTCCAAAAGCATTACATTTTTTTCTTCAACATCTTCTGAAGGAAGAAGTACAAATCGTCCCACAAATCGGGAAGGAATCTCGATAATGGCATAATTGCTGGAATATTGCCAGTCTTTTTTTCGCATTGCCACACCCAGATAAAGACTTTTGTCTCTCATATAAGGCATGGGCGTGTTTTCGTGAAGCAGAATTGGGATCACATTGGATTCTACTACTTCATCAAAATATTTTCTTACAAACTCTTTCTGATTTGCGGACAGGTTTTTGGGAGTTTTAATGAAAACATGCTGATCAGCCATTTCAACTTGGATTTTTTTCCAGGTTTTATCGAAATTTTGCTGCTGCCTCATTACAATGTCATTGATCTTCTGAAGGATTTTTGAAGGCGGCTGATAGAATGATTCTGCGATTACTTTTTCCTTAAAATCCATCGCACGCTTTAATCCGGCAACGCGTACCCGGAAAAATTCATCTAAATTGTTGGAGAAAATTCCTAAAAAACGGATTCTTAAATGTAAAGGGACCTTCTCGTCCATTGCTTCCTGTAAAACCCTTTCGTTGAAGGCCAGCCAGGTAATATCTCTCGGATTAAAATGTAATGACATTCCTTAGTTTATAATTTGGTAAAAATAATGATTCATCGGTGGTAAAAGTACTTTCTAACATTAAGGTTTGTTTAAATTTTAAGAGGTTAAATTGCACTTATTCGGATGAATTTTGGTTATTCGTTGTAATCGATTAAAGTTATTAAAAACAAACGGAAAAGAAAGGTGTTCAATGAAAATTTTTAATGAATGTTTTGAATTCAATTTGAAATTATTTGTAAAGATTGGGGAGATATAAGTTTGTTTAGACCAATTTTAAATTTAACCACAAAAGTCACAAGATATTCTTCCAGCTATAATTAGTTAATAAAATCTCTCAAAAGGATAAAAATCAAAGATTTTTTTAAAACTTTATGTGTTCTTTTCGCCAGTTTAATGATAAACTTAAAACACATTATCTAAATCTTTGGTGTCTTTTGTAGCTACTTAAAAACTTTGTGAACATAAATTTATATACTTCAAGAAGATTATTTTCAAATCTGAAAGTGACAAAATTGATAAAATCTTTTTTAATTATTTAAAATTAATGACAAAATTTCAATGAATTGAAAAAGAAAGTTTAACCTTATTTTAAACAAGATTTTATGTTTTTTTAGTCCTAAAAGTATTATGATATTTCAATTTTTAATATCAAATATGTCAATTTGTCATAAAAATTTGAATGGTATAAATATTGAGAAATACTGAGTGTAAATTAATTTTAAAAATTAGAAAAAATAAAATATTATGAGTAAAATAATTGGAATTGACTTAGGTACAACCAACTCGTGTGTTGCTGTAATGGAGGGGAAAGACCCTGTTGTTATCCCTAACGCAGAAGGTAAAAGAACGACTCCGTCTATCGTAGCATTTACTGAAGATGGTGAAAGAAAAGTAGGTGATCCTGCAAAAAGACAGGCGGTAACAAACCCTACAAAAACTGTTTATTCTATCAAAAGATTTATCGGAACTCACTTTAAAGATGATGCTTCTGAAATCTCAAGAGTACCTTATAAAGTAGTATCTGGTCCAAATGATACTGTAAAAGTAAAAATCGACGACAGAGAATATACGCCACAGGAAATTTCTGCAATGACGCTTCAGAAAATGAAGAAAACTGCTGAAGATTATCTTGGTCAGGAAGTAACAAGAGCGGTAATCACTGTTCCTGCATACTTTAATGATGCTCAAAGACAGGCTACCAAAGAAGCTGGTGAAATCGCTGGTCTTAAAGTAGAAAGAATTATCAACGAACCTACTGCTGCAGCGTTAGCTTACGGTTTAGATAAAAACCATAAAGATCAAAAAATCGCTGTATATGACCTTGGTGGTGGTACTTTCGATATCTCTATCCTTGATTTAGGGGACGGCGTATTCGAAGTATTGTCTACAAACGGTGATACACACTTAGGAGGTGACGATTTTGATGATGTGATCATCAACTGGATGGCAGATGAATTCAAAGCTGAAGAAGGTGTTGACTTAAAATCTGATGCCATTGCATTACAAAGATTGAAAGAAGCTGCTGAAAAAGCAAAAATCGAGTTATCTTCTTCTCCTCAAACTGAAATCAACCTTCCATATATTACAGCTACAGCTACAGGTCCAAAACACTTAGTTAAGACTTTAACTAAAGCTAAATTCGAGCAATTATCTGCAGACTTAGTAAGAAGATCTATGGAGCCGGTTGCTAAAGCATTAAAAGATGCAGGTTTATCAACTTCAGATATCGACGAAGTAATCTTGGTGGGTGGTTCTACAAGAATCCCAATTATCCAGGAAGAAGTTGAAAAATTCTTCGGTAAAAAACCATCTAAAGGAGTTAACCCGGATGAGGTTGTAGCCATTGGTGCAGCAATCCAGGGAGGTGTATTGACAGGTGATGTAAAAGACGTTCTTTTATTGGATGTTACGCCACTTTCTTTAGGTATCGAAACTATGGGTTCTGTTTTCACTAAATTGATTGAAGCAAACACTACGATCCCAACTAAAAAATCTGAAGTATTCTCTACAGCTTCTGACAACCAGCCAGCTGTAAGCATCAGAGTAGGACAAGGAGAAAGATCAATGTTCAACGATAATAAAGAAATCGGTAGATTTGACCTTACAGATATTCCACCAGCACCAAGAGGAGTTCCTCAAATCGAAGTTACTTTCGATATCGATGCAAACGGTATTCTAAGTGTTTCTGCTAAAGATAAGGGAACAGGTAAAGAGCAGTCTATCAAAATCCAGGCTTCTTCAGGTCTTTCTGATGAAGAAATCGAAAGAATGAAAAAAGAAGCTCAGGAAAACTCTGCGGCGGATGCTAAGAGAAAAGAAGAAGTTGAAATCTTCAACAAAGCAGACGGATTGATCTTCCAGACTGAAAAGCAATTGAAAGAATTCGGTGAAAAACTTTCTGCTGACAAAAAAGCAGCAATCGAAGCAGCTCACGCAGAATTGAAAACTGCTTTCGAAGCTAAAAATGTAGACGACGTAAAAGCTAAAACAGAAGCTTTAGATGCGGCTTGGATGGCAGCTTCAGAAGAATTGTATGCAGCTGGTCAACAACCTGGAGCTGATGCAAGCGCTGGAAATGCGGGAGGTGCAGAAGATGTACAGGATGCAGACTTCGAAGAAGTGAAATAATTATTTTTGATTATAAATTAATCATTATATATAAAGGCCGCTATAAACTTTTGTTTGTAGCGGCTTTTTCTTTATTGGAGATTTGTTTTATGAATTCTTTAAATTGAAATTTGACCATATTTGAACTTAAATTGAGAAGAATTGGTATTAAAAGTTACATGATAATTTTTCAAAAATTATTAGAGACTGTTCAAACTTCTTAATTTATTTTGCATAATATACGAGTGCCTATTTAATGATTATATTTTTGATGTTTTTATTAAAAAAGGTAGTTTTCATAGATATATTGAATTTCGATATATCTTAAATCATCTGAGAATAAATAATAAAATGCTTGAATAAAATTTTAACCGACTCTTAAGATTTTTAATTCTATACCAGCTATAAAATGAGGGAAAAATATTCTTGCTTAACTAAAATAATTTTATCCTTACAATTATTAAAATAAAATGTCTATAAAAAGAATAGCTATATGAGTTGGTAATTTGTTGTTATTTAATCATATAGAGATGTTTTTATATAATATTTGACTTTTTCCAAATGTCATAATTGTTATTTAATTTTCTTCTATCTTAATTATTTAGTTCGGGTTGTTATCTCCTAAGTGTTGATATATTTGTGTTTACAATAATTTTATTTTTTAAGGTTCTCATGAAAAATACTAAAATTTATTTTGGATAGACACTTGGATGGACACTTGGATGGAAAATGTTGTGTAATATTAAGCATTTTCGTTGCTAAAATGATTACGCATTTGGTGAAAACTGGTCATTTTTCTATTATTCAGATATATATAGGGGTATTTACTTTTTATTTATTTTGTCTGATAATCAATTGTTTATGTTTTTTCTTACTTTTAAGTTTTGTATTTCTGCTTCCAGATCATTTAATCTTTCATAAAAATCTGCAGGGTCTGGTAGATTAAAGTTAAGGTGTAATTTTATTTCCCAAACTTCTTTTATAGTATTTGGATGGATGTTTTGGGTTGGGAAATTTCTTCTATTGTCTGATTTGCATATTAAATTATCGTATTTTTTTATCCTGTTCAGGCATCTTTTTATGAGTCCGTCTTCAATTTCATTAGAAATTATTGCATATAGCATGTTGTCTTTGATATCATGTATCCAATCGTCTACGAACTGCCCGATAACATAAGTTCTGTCAGGAAGAGTAGGAAACATAGAGTTTCCTTCTATTTCAAACATTCTAAATACACCATTATTTAGGTTGGGTAATCTGAATGTGGGAAGTGTTTTAATGAAATTTGGATCGTTATAACCTTGTAAATATCCTGCCTTTAGTTTGTTTGGAACTAATGCAATATTATCTTTATTGTGTGCATCAACGGTAATTACCTGCGGAACTCGATGATAAAAGTCTGATTGTAACGCGATTTGCTCACTTTTATTTTCAGCAAGCATTTTGCCCCTCTCTAAAATCAGCCATTCGAAATTTATTTCGAGGGTTTTGCATATTTTTTCGATCACATTGAATTTTGGCTCAGTTCCATTGATATAGCTTCTTATATTAGCTTCATTTACCCCTATTATATTAGCAAATACAGAGTTGTTACCGTTTGCAAAATGGTCTACTAGTTGTTTGATACGAAAATTTATTCCATTCATAATCAATAAATTAATATTTAATTCGATAAATTTTTCGAATTTTCATTTGGTTATTCGTAAAACTTTACGATATTTGTCCTGTACAAAATACAAACACCATAATGAACAAAACTACTAAAAAAAGAACGTACTACAATGCGGAGATTCTAAATATTCTAAAGGAAAGGCACAGTTGTTCTTTAGATTACATTCGAAAATCTTTACGGGGAGATAGAGTAGGTGAAAAATCTGATGTATTGTGTAAAGAATATAAATTCTTTTTGAGAAAAGCCGAAGAAGCCATCAATAATGAGGTAAAACACTTAAATAATAAAATACCATGAAGAAAATTTTACAGATACTATTTTGTCACAAAGAAATAAAAGTAATCGATCCTAAAACAGGCAAAAAAGAAATAGCTAATTACCAAATCATTTTAGGCGTTTTTTTTCGGATCAGTTATAGAGACTCTTAAGATCATCAGCCAAATCATAAAATAAAAAATAGCGAAGAAGATTATGCCATTTCAGTGGGGAAATATATTGGTAGTAACCAAAGACGAGCTTATACCTGCCTATTTTAACACTTTAGATTCTTTACAAAAGAAAATTCAAAGATATAGAAATGTTCCATTTGGTATAAAGCAGGTTAGAAAAGGTGGTAATGGGCGTCAAATGTTGATAGATTTCGATTCGCTACCAAAAGAAATGCAAGACAGTATTGGAGATCCCAGAAAAATGCAGCATCCTATGATTTCCTTTTTTCAGTTTGATCCTTCAGCAGTAAGATATTTTACAGATTTTAGATTTGAAGATGGAACACCTTTAAAGGAGAATTTTAAACAAGAATATATAGTAAATGCAAGTGTGCTTTTAGCTGCAGAAAGATTAAGAATCGCACGTCTTGAAGAATGGAAAAAGTTAAAGAAATCATCAGGAAGAGGCTTACTGCCATCAATCTGTACTGATATTGTAACTTTTAATGAATATTTACCAAAGCTTTTTAATGTAAGTCATACGATACCTTCTTCTTACAGGGCATTTGACAGGATCTGGAAACCTTATTTTAATACGTTTGAACACGGATATAATTATAATAGTCTTATCTCTGGGAAGTTAAAAAATCAAAACAGAAAATTAATGACAGATGAAATGGTTTCGTTACTGAATGATATTTTTGCTGGCCAAGAATACAAACCATCCAAAACCCAGGTTGCCAATCAGTACAAAGCTTTTTTAAATGGAGAATTGGAAATCATTTCACACGATACAGGAGAAGTATACAATTATAAAGATCAGGTAAAATTCAAGGAGATATCAGAAAGTTCCATTATTGCTTGGCTCGGAAAATGGGAAAATAGAATTGGGACTTATGCAAAAAGATCCGGAGACAGACAGAAGTTAATGCAAGAATTTATTCCTTGGCATAAACTGACAAAAATTAAGGAAGCAGGAACGCTTATTTCTATTGATGACAGACAACCTCCCTTTATGTACGATAAAAATAGGAATAGGGTTTGGTTTTATATGGGGATTGATCTTGGTTCGGAAGCTTGGACCTGCTGGGTTCACGGAAAAACAAAGGAAGGAATCATCAAAGAGTTTTATCGCCAAATGATAAGGAATTATTCGGAATGGGGATTTAATCTTCCTTTAGGTTTAGAATGTGAGAGCTCATTAAACAGTAGTTTTAAAGATACTTTTTTACGAAACGGAGCTATGTTCGACAATGTGAATATTTATGCCAACCGAGCAAGATCAAAAGCAATCGAAAGAAAGTTTGAAGAACTTAGGTATAGACATGAAAAAAGCAGGCTTGGATGGATGGCAAGACCACACGCAAGAAAAGAGGAAAACCAAAAAAGTGCTGAAGATGAGGTTTTTATTCCTTATGATGACATTGTAGATAATTCTTTGAATGATATTGAAACATGGAACAATTCGCCTCATTCGGTCTATACAGATAAAACTCGTTGGGAAGTTTTTTGCGAAATGCAAAACAAAAATACTCAGCCGACCAATTGGAGTGCATTTTTACCATATCTGGGAAAAGAAACAATATCAAGCTGTAAAGCGGGAATCATCAATTTTAGAAATACAACTTATGTACTGGGATTAGATGGAGAGCTTGTTTTGGGTGAAGAATTAATAAGGCTAATGAGATATGTAGAAGGAAAAGAGTTTAGAATTTTCTGGCTAGACGGAAATAATGGAGAAACATTAAAGGCAATGATTTATTATGATGATATGATGCTTTGCGATTTGGTTCCTCATCCAGAATATTCGAAATCAAGACATGAGAGAAGCGAACAAGGTGAGATTAATAGAAAGCTAATGTCGGCCTATGAAAACACGGTGAATTCTTTTATGGCACAACAAAAAAGAGAAATAGAACAGATCACGATTATCGATCATCGTAAAAAAACACTTAACAATAAATTTCAGATTTCTGGTAGAAAACGGTACAACCAAACAGAATCTATTCCTCAGGAGATTTTTTTCGAAGAAAATCCGGAATACAATTACGAAAAAATAGAAGGAACAGCAAGAAGCTGGAAATCGAATTTTAAATAACCAAATAAAAAAAATATGGAAATCAATAAAGAATTAAAACAACAAATCCGCGAAGCGATGCTCAATGGCCGGAAAAATTTCGGAGGTTCTGATGCTGCTTTTGCAAAAAAATTAAATATAAGCAGCTCAATATACAGCAGAATAAAAAAAGGCGAAACAGAAAAAGTATTATCCGCTGGCGAATGGCTTGGAATAGGAAAAAAATTTCAGGTAAATATCAATAAAAACGATTGGAAATTTGCGAGAACTGAAGTGTATGATCAAATGTATGAAAGCTTTATGTTTTGTCAGAAAACCAAAAGTTCCATGATTCTTGTGGATGACTGTGGAATAGGAAAAACCGAATGTGCAAAAGCCATTATTTCACAAATGAAAAATGCTTTTTATGTGGATGCTTCACAAACGCACACGAAGGTAAGATTCATCAAACAAATTGCATTGGTTTTAGGTTGTGATACAAAAGGAAAATATCATGAGGTTCTTGAAAATGTTAAATACGCTTTAAATATCCTTGAAAATCCTTTTATATGCATCGATGAGGCAGGAGATTTAGAGTATAGTGCCTATCTGGAACTGAAGGGAATAATGAATGATACAGTCGACAGTTGTGCTTGGTTTATGATTGGAGCAGACGGTTTAAGGGCAAAAATTACGAAGGGGATCAATAATCATAAAGTAGGCTTTGCAGAAATATTCAGCCGCTTTTCAGATGATTTTGTCACATTGGTACCAAAAGGTACGGAAGACCGTAAAAAGTTTTATACCAAATTAATTGGCGATGTAGCGTATGTTAACCTTGAAGATAAATCTTCTATCAATGAAGTTATTAGAAGCTGTATGGTAAGAGTAGACTCTCAGTATAAGATAAAAAAAGGATATGAAGACGGAAAAATAAAATCATTGAGATATCTGAAAACCTTAGTTAATATTAATAAATCATGAAATCAATATCAGTAAAACAAGCACTATCAATTGTCTTTAAACAGTTTGAATTTAAAGATTTATGGCTTAAAGCCTTCGGGCAACCTGAAACAACAGGATTTTGGTATTTAGGAGGTGCTGAAAAAAATGGGAAGACAACTTTTGCCATGATGCTTGCAAAGTATCTTGCTTCTTTCGGAAAAGTATTGTATGTATCTGCAGAAGAAGGTTTCTCAAAAGATATCATTTCAGCAATGGTGTTCGCCGGACTTTCTGATACCGAAAAAAACTTTAAGCTTCTGGACTATATGCCTTGGGAGGAGCTGGTGCAAAAATTTGAATCCAGAAAGTGTCCTAAAATCATATTTATCGACAATACTACTGTTTACCGTGACGAAATTACAAGAAAAATGGTACTCGAGCTTAAAGAGAAGCATAAAAATAAACTTATCATTTTCGTAAGCCACGAAGAAAAGGGGCTTCCAGACAGTGCCCTAGGGACGGTCTGGCGAAAATTATCAAAAATTATTGTCCAGGCGGAAGGTTTACGAGCCATTATTTCAGGAAGATGCCCGGGCGGAACATTAAATATCAACGAAGAAAAAGCAAACCTCTATTGGGGAACAATCACAGAAAATCAATAATAATGAATACAAGAGAAAACATACTTACCATCGCATTACAATACGACAGCTACGGAGAAAAATACCTTACAGACTTCGATAGAATGTTTATCCATAAAGAGCTAAGCTCCATCTGGAACGAAACAAGCTACGTAATTCCCGAAGAGGTAGAAAACAAAATCCAGGTAAAAATGAGAATCATTAACCAACTTCAATGGGAATCTCCATATTAAAATTTTAAACCAAATCTAAACAAACAAAAAACAAAATATTATGATCACAGAAACATTAAAAATCTTATCAATCGAAGAGTTAGAAACCGAACTCAACGCAAGAAAGCAGAAGGAAGCCCAAAAACGTGAAGAAAAACGTAATCAGTACGAAAGTTTAAAAAAATCGGTCATCAATGATTTAGTGCCTGCTGCAGATAAACTATCGGATGAAATTCAAAATTTCAAAGCCAAGGCATTTTCAGAATTAGGTTCGCTTTTTGACTTATTGAAAGATTATAGCAAAAGACATCAGGATGGAAAAGGAAACTTTAAAATTGAAGACGAGAATTATAAAATACAGTTTAAAAGACAAGGAAAAGGAACATTTGATGAACGGTCTCACCAGGCTGAAAAACATATTATTGATTTTTTAACCTCAAAATATCAAGGTGATCGGGATACCAAAGATCTCATCATGTCTCTTTTGGAACGTAAAAATGGAGCATTGGATATCCTTTTAGTTCAAAAATTATACAGTATGGAAGATCGTTTTGATGATGAAAACTGGAGAGAAGGAATTCGTTTATTAAAAGAAAGCTACAAATTTTCTTTAAGCAAAGATTATATTTCCTTTTTCAAGAAGGATGAAAATAATGAATGGATCGGAATTAATCTAAATTTTTCTTATTAAATAAAAACGAATGATGAAAGCACATGAAGAATTAAAATCAATTTTTATACATCGAAAAAATATAGATGTTGCCATGGAAATCTTTGGCTTTACAGGACAAAGAACAACAATTATAGATGAGTTAACCGAAGAGGAAGTTTTAAAATTACTAAAAATACACTGCCCAATTCCCTCAGAATTAGAAAGTGAATGCGAGCAATTGAAATCTGAAATATTTAGAAAAAAATTAATTTCAAACATCTTGGTTTTAGCAGAAAAAACAGGAATAAAAAAAGCTAATGATTTCTATGATTTCAATAAATGGATGATACAATCCGGCAAGTTTAAAAAACATTTAAATGCACATTCAGTCGAGGAATTAAAGGAAGTTTACAAGCAATTGAAAGCTGTTGAGAAAAGCAATACAAAAAGTGCCGGAAAACCATTCACAAAAGCATGGTGGTACAAAGAGGGGAAAAGAAAAGCATTAAACTAAAACAGTCACAATGAAAATACTTTTACCCCTCGACAACGGCAAACTTACCGTTCTCAACAACAGTATGCAGATTTTGGATATGCTGAATCTGCATACTCAGCCAAGGCCACTGAAAAGCAGTGTTTCTATTTGCATGGAACTCAGAACCCAATTGTTGCAAAAGGCCATTAAAACAAGACAAAAGGATAGATCATTTATTTTGAAACTACCTTATTACAAAGCAGATGCATTGTGGCATTTTCTAAAAGAGTTTGAGATTTATTTCCCGGATGATTTCGGAAGCTATGAAACAAATGCTATTCTTTTAATGAAAAGCGAATTGCATAAACAGCTGCTTTAAATAACAATTATATAAGCTTAGAACATGATTAAAATAAATAACCATTGGTACAGCAATGAAGAGATAAAAGAAGCACTGGAGAAAAAGGGATACATCATTCTCACGTTAGAAGTAAGCACTGAGCCTAGAGACTATCCGTTGTACGAAACCTACGCTCTCAAAAATCAGCAAGAACCAAATGTATTGAATCTTCTGAAAACAATTGCCATCAAAGAGTTTCAACGAAAACCGCCTTTATTATAAAGACAAAAGCTATGGATGTTCCATAGCTTTTTTTGTGCCTGAAAATCGACTTGACTTGTACAAAAAGACCCAGTAATTTTGCTTTAATGTCTTACAACAATAAAAATTATATCAAACGTGCCCGATACATTATAAGTGTTTATAATGCACACAAGCATGCAGATGTTCCGGACACCAAAATTGTAAGACATACCTTCCCAAAATATAACATTCACCTATCTTACAGACAGTGGATGAACATCAAAGGAATGGTGATTCCGAAGGAAGAAACACAGCTTACTTTATTCTAAACTATTTTCTTTAATTGTAAATTTAAACTCCGTTACTTCAGCTAAATTTTCTTCAGAGCTTGCAGACAAATCTTCGTACTGGGTAGTAAAGATAAATTCTCTTACCTTAAAGCCGATATGATTTCTGCTTGTACTTTTCGCCATAATTCTAGAAAAGGGTGAAAAATATTCTTTACTCCATCCTTGAAGAGCTTTGTATAATTTCTGCTCAATTCTTAAAAATTCCAAACCCTGTTTTCTTTCTTCAACGGGTATTTGATGCCAAGTTGGAGTTTCATCATCGGACACCAACTGAAAAGATACCGGGATATTTCCCAATTGCCCGTTGTTTGACATTTCGGAATAGCTGGCTTCCGGAAAATTAACATCATACATTGCTTCCGGAAAATCAATAAATAAGGCCGGATAAATAACAGAAGTTTGCAATCCAGATGGATTTTGTAGTTGCCCCAATTGCTGATCGATGTATTGAATTTCAGGAACTTCTTCTGCGATTCTTTCCTGAAGGTCTAATAATAATTGTACATAAAAATATTCTTCCATAAGTATTAAATATAGTTTCTCAAATTACTTTCTGTTTCTGAATAGCTCTTATTAAAAACAGGCTTACTATTACTTCCCATTTATACTATACACTATTTCATGATACAAAATTGAGCTTAAAAGAGGGCATTTTAAAAAAGGTGTGCAATCCTTGCGCTGTTATTTTCAAACCGTTGTGGGATTCTGGAAATTTGTACTCACAAAACAAACACAACAATTAAATATTAATATGGATTCACTATCTGCAACGGCATTACAAGTAGCAATTACTCAAATAGGACAGGAGGAGAAACCTCACGGTTCAAATTGGGGAATTCCTGTTAAAAATTATTTGGCATCTGTAGGAATCAACTTTCCGGCAAGCTGGTGTATGGCTTTTGTGTATTGGTGTTTTAATGAAGCTTCAAAACAAAATAAGATTACCAATACAGCCATTAAAACGGGCGGTGTTCTATACGCTTGGAATAATGCTCCTAAGGAAAAGAAATCTTTAAAACCTTCTGTGGGATCTGTATTCATCATGGATTTTGGAAAAGGTCTTGGTCATACAGGTTTTGTAGAAAAATTTGATGCTCAATATATCTACACAGTGGAAGGAAATACGAACGATAACGGAAGCCGAGAAGGTATCGAGGTTTGCCGTAGAAAAAGAGCCTTAACATCTATTAAAGGTTATATAAAATATTAAAATGAAACAATTTATTTTCTTCATATCGCTATTTTTTGTTTCGCTGGTTCAGGTTTCCTGCATACATAGGAAGCCTTCGGAACCGGTGACCATCGAGAAAACGAAAGAAGTTTTTACAATTGTTAAAGACACGATTTTCAAGATCGAAGCAGATAGTACCTATTACAATGCATTTATAGAATGTGTAAACGGAAAACCTGTTTTAAACTCTGAAATGAATGAAAATTTTAGAACGAAAGCTTATAAATCTGAAATGAGTTTATTGGCACCGAAAGTTTCGATTGTCGACGGAAAACTATCGGTAGAATGCTACAAAAAGGCACAAGAGTCTTTCAAAACATGGCGGGAAACGTACACCAAAGAACACGAGCAAACACCAATTTACATTGAAAAGCCGATATACAAAGCGCAGCCTTTGTCATGGTTTCAGCAAACACAATTATGGCTCGGAAGAATCTTTCTCGCATTACTCGCCTTGTTCACTCTTGTTCTTATTATAAGATGGAAAAGGATTGTTTAAATAAAATTTAAATGCAATAAAAAAGAACAGAAAATAGACTTCTGATCAAAAAATACAACAACTTTTTAAAAAATAATTAAAAAATGTCACAAGGAAATGGAACACCAAAAGTAAAAGCGAACGTGGCTTCAGGCAACTTACTTCGTCAGATTCAGGTAATCGACGGCGTTGCAGGAATCGTGGGAACTGCTTATACAGAAGATCTTATTGGTAAGGTACAGACAGTTTATTCACCAGCAGATGCTAAAGCGAAAGGGTACACAGAGGCGGCAGAACCGTTTTTGTTTTATGCAATTAACGAATTTTATCAGGAGCTTGGAGGCAGCCAGGAGCTTTGGATCTTAGGAACAGAAGATACAATGACTATGAAGGATGCTCTTACAAGTACGAACGAAGAAGGAGTAAAAAAACTTCTTAATGTTTCAAACGGTAGAGTAAACTTGGTGGGAGTTTGCAGAAAGCCAGATGCAACCTATGTTTCTCCTGCAGGATTTTTGGATAAGGATGTTCAGGATGCTGTATTAGCTTCAAAGGCATTAGGGCAATATCAGCAGTCTATCAACAAACCGGTAAGATTCTTAATCGAAGGTAGAATAAAAGATGCTGCTGTAGCTCCTTCTTTTGAACCAAAATCTGCCGAAAACACTTTTGCAGGAGTAGTTCTTGGAGGTTCAAGAAATGATGGTTCTGCATCTGTAGCGTTGGTTTTAGCAAGAGCTTGTAAATATCCTGCTCATGTAAAAATCGGAGACGGACAAAACGGAGCGCTAAGTATTACAGAAGCTTATATCGGAGATGATAAAGTAGAGGAAATTTTAGTTGAAAAATTAGATAAGTTTACAGATGATGGTTTTATCACCTTACATACAAGAGAAGGTGCGGCAGGTTATTATTTCAGTGTAGATAAAATGGCGGGAACGGATGACTTCAGAACTTTGGTTCATGGAAGATTGATCGACAAAGCACAAAGAATTTCTACGGCTACAGACACTCCATTCTTAGAATCTTCTGTAAGAATGACTGCAGATGGAAAACTAAATGATGCTGATGCAGCTTACTTAGAAGAGGTTACAAGAACTCAGCTTTTAGCAAACATGTCAGGACAGATCAGCGGAGCGCAGGTATTAGTTCCTGTAGAACAAGATTTAATCAACACAAATACCCTTGAAAAACAAATTCAGATCCAGCCATTAGGCTATATGACTTGGATTGTATTGAACATGGGATTAACACAAACACTTTAATTTAAAACATGGCTAATATTAATATTACATCATCAGAATGCGCATGGTCTAATTTTGAGGTAAAAGTACTATCAAAGACTGTCAAGGGGCTTAGAGGCTTCTCTGTAAAGAAAACTGTAGAATCGGAACATATCTATGGGGCTGGAGATCAGCCTATTGATATCATGAGAGGAAACAAAAAATACGAAGGGAGTATCAAAGTATTAGGTTTTGAAGCTGATGCATTGAACAGAGCGGCAAAAGCGGCTGGCTTTGAGGATATTACCGACGTTCCTCATGAATTTATTACAATTCTTATCTCATACAAAAAAAATCCTGCAGACGTATTAACAACGGTTACAATGTCTGGTGTACAGTTTACAGAAGATGGTTTCGAAATGGAACAGGGAGCTAAAAACAGAGAAGTTTCTCTTCCGTACATCGCAATGAACAGAGAATTTAAATAATAATACAAAACAATAAAACAAAAAATAAGATGGCAAACGAAAAGTTACAGCAGGTTTTTAATAATAGAAAATCTAAGGAAGAAAAGAAAACTAAGGAATCCAAAAAAGATACAGTAAAAGATCTTACTCCATTTGAGGAAAGATATACTGCAAAAAAATTGGATGAGTGGAAGAAAGAGTACGGCAACAGAGACCTTATTTATTTGAAGGTGGATGACTTCCTTGCTGTACTCCGTCCACCAAAAGCAGACGATTTGGGAGATTATCTTACAGCTATTGGCTCAAACGGAATGAGTAAAGCCGTTGCCATGATTGTAGAGCAGCTTTGGATCGAAGGAGATTATCAGTTAATTGAGGATGAAGATTGCTTTATTGCAGTATTCTTACAGATGAATAACATCTTAGAAAGCAAGAAGGCCGACTTTTTTCGCGCTTAGCGAAAGCGGGAGCAGGTCTTTCTCCGATAAACAGACCGAAGGAATAGAGTTCTTGATTGTTTTTGGAAGTATGCAGTTTGGAGCCGATGCTTTAAAGAATTGGGGTGATGAAAAATTTTTCTATCGCACCGGAATAGCCTTGGAAATTTGGAAAAAACAGGGCGAAAGAAAATTTTAAATTATGGACAATCTTACTAGTTTATCAAATTTTATTGATACTATAAATACCTTTTTAGGGTCAGAGTTAAGCAGTTTCGCACGAACTTTTTTTGCAAGAGCAGATTTAGGAAAAGCTATCGTAACTGTTACCAATGATATTGGTGCTGGCATTAGTAAAATAAAGGAAAGGGTAAATAGTGCTTTTACTAAAATATCAAATTTTAACATACTTGACGGAATCAAAGAGACATATGGAAAAGTTAGAGACTCGATTAAATCGAGTTATAATAAGCTTAAAGATCATGTAAAAGCAAGTTTAGAAGCTCCAGCTCCTCCACCTACATCTGTGAGAAGCTACAGGAATATCCAAAGTGATATTGAAAAAACTCAGAGGAGCTTAAACCGAGAGACAGATATTAGTAAAATAGGAGAATTTAGATCTCGTTTGGCAGAACTTCAAGGGCAAGCAG
This sequence comes from Chryseobacterium arachidis, assembly GCF_900129245.1. Classification (GTDB taxonomy): domain Bacteria; phylum Bacteroidota; class Bacteroidia; order Flavobacteriales; family Weeksellaceae; genus Chryseobacterium; species Chryseobacterium arachidis. Next base: position 170,370 of record NZ_FQUT01000007.1, on the reverse strand, counting down.
ACAATCATCCTTCTGTCGCAACTCAAAACGCGGCAGACATATCAAGAAAAGGCGGCAGTGGTTTCTCATTAGCAGGAATGCTCGCTCCCCTTGCAGGAATTGGCACTATGGCTGTAGGACTTTTAAAAGATGGTGCTATGGCCGCTCTTTCCGGAGGTATCCAAAAGGAACAGGATGTTTTGAGCTTATCAAATGTAATAGGAAAAGGGCAGGACGCTAATGCGATCTACAAAAATATCGCAACCGATGCAGGGAATTCACCTTTCCAACTTCCAGAGTTACTAGAAGCCAATAAAGCTTTACTTTCTGTGGGTGGAGATGCCCAAAAAGCAAGAGAAGAAGTGATGAATTTGGCAAATGCAGTTACTGCTACCGGAGGAGGGGCTTCTGAACTTACAAAGTTATCTGAGCAAATGAAGGACATTAAAAGCAGCGGAAAAGCATCCAGTGATCAGCTTAAGCAGTTAGAAGCATCCGGAATTGATGTCTATGGAATGTTGTCGGCTTCTACAGGAAAAGGCGCAGACCAATTCAAAGGCGGTGTAGATTATGCTACTTTGTCAAAATCATTTGAAGATGCTAAAGGAAAAGGAGGATTATACGAAGGTGCCACAGAAAAAGCAAACAATACTGTAACAGGAAAATGGGATAATATTAAGGAAAGAGGAATGGGAGCTCTTACAGAGATCGGTTCGGCTTTTACTCCTATTATTTCGCAAGTTTTAGATATTGGATTGAAATTTACTGAAGGTTTTGCACCGGCTTTACAAGCTGTACAACCTTATATCGATATTGTTGCAAATGCTCTCGGGCAGGCTGTTGAATTTATTTCAGGATTAGGAGAAGGAACAAGTACTTGGTCCGGATATGTAGAAATTGCTCAAGGTTTTCTTTCAACAGTTTGGGAAACTTTAGGAGGTGTCTTTGATGCGGTTTGGAGTATTGTTTCGGGACTTGTAACCTGGATTGCTAATAGTGAATTTATAAAAGATGTTTTTGCAGGAGTTTACTGGATTTTAGGAATTGTATTAAAGGCTGTAGGCTGGGTTGCAGATGGACTAAAATGGGTTTGGAATAATATTTTGATGCCTATTTTGAATGGTATAGAAAGTGCTTATCGATGGGCAAAAGAGCTTATAACGGGAGAAGAGATTAAGGTTACCAAAACTACTGAAGTTAAAGCTAATGCGGATCTTTTATCTGGAATAAAAGCTCAAGATGCACAAGTAAAAGCGTTGGGGCAATCTAAAGGACCACCAAAAGCTGATCTTACCGGAGGAGGAAAACCAACAATCAACAGATCCGAGGATACCAGAAGAAGTAATGCCGCAAAGTCCCAGGAAACAGGAAGTACAGTTTCTGGTGGGGGACAAAAAACAATCAACATCACCTTAGGGAAATTCTTTGATACCATTCAGTTTAATACGCTGAATTCCGGAGAAACATCAGATCAGTTAGAAAGTATAGTAATGGAATGCTTAGGGCGTGTTCTATATAACGGAGCAAAAGTAATGTAATATGCAGACAAGTTTTGATTTAGGAAATTTATATAAAACATATTTTTCAAAAGAACCTTATTATATTGATAAGACGTATTCTACAGATAAAACTCTTTATAGCAATAAGAAAGATAAAGATAGTAGTAAACAAATTTCCTTCAATAAAATTGGAGCCTACGGTCACGATGTATGGTTTCCTGCGGAGTTTAGAATCAATGGAAATGTTGAAGACTCCCTGATAATTGATGCTTGTACAATTGCAGTTAATCTTAGTAAAACTATCATAAGAACGGCAGTAAGTGAGAGAAAAGGAACTGTAAAAGAAATGTTCAATATCGATGACTACAAGTTTACGATCAGAGGTTTTCTTATTGGTAAAGAAAGAAAAGTTCCTGAAGGAGATATTTTAAAACTCAAGAAGATTTTCGAAACAGGGGAGCCGGTTTCTCTTAACGGAGGATATCCCGAAATGTTTTTGGAAGAAAGTAACAGAGTGGCAATTACCTCATTAGAATTCCCGGAAGTACAAGGGAAAGCCCATTGGATAAGACCATTTAGTTTGACGTGTGAGAGTGATTTTATTGCGGATGTTAAAGATTTAGAAGTACCAAATAATGCTAATACTAACAAGTAATATCTCAATTGAAGATAAAGAAAAAACTGTAGAAAATATAAAAGCCAGTAAAGTTACTTGGAAAAGCGAGGTTGGATCTTTCATTGATTCTTGTACCATCGAGTTGCCTAGAATCAGTTACCTGAAAACAGATAAAGTGCAGACTCAAGATCTTAATAAAGAACGTACAAGCAGCGAAAGAAAAGGTTATGCTTTTAAAGAAGGGGATAAAGTGAGTGTTTCTTTGGGATATAATAATGATAATAAGTTACGTTTCAAAGGCTTCATAAAAAGAGTCAATATGGGAGTTCCTGTAAAGATTGAATGTGAAGGTTACGGTTATCAACTTTACGATATTATTTTCAAAGGAAGCTATACTTCAGTTACCGTAAGAAAATTGCTTGAGGATCTTGTGAAAGATACAGATATCAAGCTTTCAGGAGAAATTCCAGAGATTCCTTTAAAGAATGTAAGATTCAAGAATGTAAGCGGAATCAAGGTTTTAGAATGGCTGAAAGATGAATGTAAGCTAGCAGTTTACTTCAATATGAATGAAATTTATGTTGGAACTCTTTTCGGAAAAACGCAAGACAGTGTAAAAGTAAAAATTGGCTGGAATACGGTAAAGGATGACGAGTTTAATCAGAAAGAAGTTGATAAGAGCGTTAAAATTGTCATTAAAGAAAAAAATGATAAAGGTGAGGTTAATAAAACAAAATCTGATCAGGCAAAATCCTCCACAGAAAAAGATTTAAAAATAAAAGCGGGAATTCCGGCTCCATTTTTAAAACAAATAGCCAATCGTTTACAAACTAAAGAAAATTACAAAGGCTACGAAGGCAACATCACCTTATTTTTAGAACCATATGCAACTAAAGGAATGGTTTTAAAGCTTGATGGTGGGATGTATCCAGACAAAACCGGAGAGTATTTCATAGAAAGTGTGAGCGGCGAATTTGGAGCTTCAGGAGGAAGACAGACCGTAACATTAGGATTTTTAATGCAAAAATAATGGCAACACCAGAGTATATAAGAGAAGGATTAAGGCAAATTGCAAGTTCCCATGCTCCGGCAGTGAGCAATATCGCAAAAGTAAAATCTGTAGATGAAGGAAAAGCAATTTGTGTTTTAGTTGATGAAGACGATCAGGAGTATTTTGATGTAAGACTAAGACCTGTACTTACAGGAAACGAAAGTTTTATTCAAATTCCGAAGATTGGAAGCTATGTTTTGGCAGTAAGAGTAGAAGATGACGACGATTGGATGGTTATTGCTTGCGATGTTGTCGAAAAATTTTACTGGCAAGCAGGAAATACGAATCTAGAATTGAGTGATAAAGTTCATCTTGAAGCCAATGGAAAAAACCTTGCGGAATTGATTGATAAACTATTTGAAGCAATTTTAAATATGAAATTCACTACCAATTACGGACCTACGATCAACCTCATTAACAGTATAGATTTTAGTAATCTTAAAAATGAATTTAAATCGCTTTTAAAATGAGTTTAGACGCAGCAGAACAATTGTTTATCAGTGAACTAACACAGATTATGGATGCTGAATCTCAGGAAGAGAATGATGCACAGATCTCAAGGCAAAGAATTGCCGAGAAAATGGCCTCTGCTATAAAGAAATTTATAAAAGCAGGTAAGGTAACAGTAACAGTAAATACAACAGGTACAGCAACTGCACAAGCAGGTACAGGAACCGGAATAATAACATAATATGCCTATAGATATTCTTTTAAACGAAAATTTTGAACTGCAGATTGCAGAAGGAGACTTTGTATCTGGGGAAAGTACATATGAGCATCAACGAACTTTGCTTTTAGCAGATAAAGGTGAGATTAAACTTTTTCCCAAAAACGGTGTAGGGGTAAGAAGATATCTGGAGCATGAAGCTCCCGACGAACTTGCAAGAGAGATCCGTCAGGAATTTTATGCCGACGGAATGACGGTAAATGAGATTAAAATTGGGGAAGACCTTGAAATAAACATAGACGCAGATTATGGAGATTAAAGTATTAAATAGGCAATCAATTTTAGATATCTCAATACAATACACGGGCGATGTTCAAAACTGTTTTGCTATTGCCATTGCGAATGGAATGTCGGTCTCAGACTTTCTTTCATCGGGATTAACACTAACAATACCAGATGAATTAGAAAAAAATATAGATGTCATAAATTATTATGCATCAAAAAAAATAAAACCCGCAACGGGTGCAACATTAGAACAAGAAAACCAATTGCCAACATTAAAAGGTATTGGATATATGCAAATAGGAAATACTTTTAAAGTAAGTTAAGATGAATAAAACGCTTCAGGAAATAATTAATCAGATCCTTGATTTAAAAAATGAAAATCCGGATCTGCAAAGTCTCAATACATCATCCAAAACTTCATTCTGGAAAAAAATATTTGAGACAGTGGCTTTCGTAATCTGGAATTTTCAGGAAGCTTGTAAACTTCATTTAAAGGAAATTGAAACAAAGATTCAAGAGCAAAAAGTCCCTACATTAAGATGGTACAGAAATCAGGCTCTTAGATTTCAATATGGTTTTAGCTTACTTCCGGAAAGTGATCAGTTTTCACCACAATACGAAAATGAAGATGGCGAAATGGTAGACGCTACTTTGGAAGATATTGAAAAATCCAAAGTAATTAAATATGTGGCGGTTACAAAAGCTGCCAGTACATCTAAAATCTCTATGAAAATTTCAACAGAAGAAAACGATGAAATTGTACCTGTGAGTGACGACGTAGGGCAAGCATTTAGAGCATACATAGAAGAAATTCAGGCTGCAGGTGACAACATCACAATTGTAAATTACAGGCCAGATATTTTAAGATTAAAATTTAAAGTATGTTATAATCCAGGAGTTCTTTTCGCAGATGGCAGAAGTATAAGAACCACGAGATATCCCGTACAGGATGCTATAAAAAGGTTTTTAAAAAATCTTCCTTTTAACGGAGAATTGAGTGTTCAAAAGCTGGAAGCTGCAATCTTGGCTGTAGAAGGAGTTACAGATTTATTAAATATTGAGGTTTCTACTAAATGGATTGAAGCTGGATCTACAGGATATGGTCAATTTCAGCCCATTGAAATTAGTAGAATTCCAAGTTCTGGAAGTTTTACATTAAGACAATCGAGCGATCCCAATACTCCTGAATATGAGGAAGATTGGAGCGGGATTACATACACCAACTATCAAGCACAGTAATTATGGATGATAAGTTATTTTCAATTGACTTTAAAAAACTCGCCAACTGGTGGCTATTTACATTCTGGAGAACAAGATCAGTAATGAATTTAATTTCTGTTTTGATTTTTTGTATAGAAGATCTTTACAAAAGCTTTATGGAAGAAAGAAAAGTGAATTTGCTGAAAATGAATTACAATTATCAGAAATTTTCTCTTGAAAAAATTCTAAACTATAAATACGATAGGGTAGAAAAACGAATCAAAATTATAAAAGCTGTTTTATATGATGGGGTTTATTTGTATACGGAAGCAGAAAATGATCCCTCCAATCCTACAAACTCAGGTGGACAATATACACCAAAAATAAGATGGCTTTTCGGGGATGAAAATCCATTATATCTAAGAACGGAAGCCGAGCTTTTTAGCGAGTATGATTTTATTGTACAAATCCCTGTGGATGCTAATAATCCCAATAATTCATTAATAAATATAGATCAGCTAAAGGCGGATATAGATTTTTATAAACTACCTTCAAAAAGGTATCAAATACAAACAAAAGAATATTAATATGAAGTATAATTTCAAATTTTTACAAACAGGTGGAGTTCCTCTTACAAATGATCTTATGGCTTTGGTAGAGGAAGCATACGAGATTTTTGAAGTTCTTGGAGATCTTGCCGGAAATAAAACAATTTTAAAGGGTTGCGAAACCGTAGGATCTTTTGTTAATCCCGGAATTGTAGCTATTGACGGGCAACTTTATTATTTTGAAGGAGGCACGCTTTATTCTACTGTATATATTAATGTAAAGCCTATCGAAAAGACTTTTGAAAGCCAAGAGGATAAAGTACTGATCGAGGAAAGGGTAGTAAAATTTGGTTCAGGATCTATAGATTACAACTGGGCAGATTTTGTAAAACTAGAAACATTAAAAGAAATTCAAATAAAGGTAAACAACACAGCAACTCAACCAGATGTGAATGCTTTGGCGCAAAGAGTGGCTATGTTAGAACTTAAAACGGGACCAATTATGAATGGCGGTATAGTTTGGGTTTGGAAAAAACCACTATCAGAAATTCCAGTAGGATGGAAAGAATGTACGGATTTTAGGGGTAAAACTGTTTTCGGAAGAGATCCAAATGATACAACATTCCAAGAGCTAGGTAACATAGTTGGTAGTAAAACGAAAACAATTAGTAAAGATAATATTCCTGATTATGGACTTGAACTTTGGGCTGCTACTAACTCTGGTAGTACTGGCGTGGGTAATGACCTATCTATAATTAAGCCCAACGGCAAAGGTGGTGATGGTTATTATGATCATTATTATCAAATTAATTCGGGCGGTAAAGGAGTTGCAATGGATATTCTTAATCCAGGGCGAATAGTTAATTTCATCGAACCAAATTTCCAATAACATGTCAATACCATTAAATACCATATACAGCTACTTCGAAACCGGAGATTTCCCTACACAGGAGCAGTTTCAGGCTTCATGGTCTTCATTCTGGCACAAAGATGAGTCTATTCCCACAAATAAAGTTGCAGGATTAGATAATCTTTTACAAAATAAAGCTGATAAAAACATTTTTGAAACTCATGTTTCAAATCCGGATTCTCATACGAATTATTTAGCGAAAAAAGATGCATCAAATTTAAATAATGATAATGTTCAGTCTTGGAAAACTGCTTTAGGAGTTGGAGAATTACCTGAAAATATTGCCACTGTTGATAAGTTTGATGAGTTTGGAAATATTTCTGAATTTGGAAATGCATATAACAAAGGTCAAAGTAATGATATGTTTATGTCTTACGGAGATTATACAGATAGTAACGGAAATATCTTAGCAGAAAAAATAGAAGCATTAGGTATTACAACACTTATTGAATCTGTCGAGACAAGTATTTCTGAGTTTGCGGATCATTCAGATGCTTACGAATTTGAAGACAATGATTTTATCGCCATTCCGGTAAATGGTGAAAATTATTCTCTTTATATATTCAAAGGGGGAGAAAAGACTGATAAAAATAATTATCTGCCCACAGGAATTTCCAATGTTACCATCGGAATGGTAGAGGGGCTACAGGCTTCTTTGAATAATAAAATGGATAAACCTTCCGGAAATGGAAGCTTTTTTATCCGTGGTTTGGGACCTGGGCCAATTTATGCTTCAATATCTCCAGCTTCGAATTATCTGCTTCAATGGGATGGAAATGATTTTAAAGAGTCTAATGTATATAGCAATGTTGGTAAATTAGGTGTTGGCACAGCAGCTCCTGCTGAACAACTTCATTTAACGGGAAGATTGCGTTCAAAAGGTATCGTTTTGGATGAGAATGAGGAAATTCTAAAAAATCAGATTACTTGTTATAATAGGAGCTTTTATGGAACGGATAGTACAGGATTAAGAAAAAAAATCTTGATGAAAGAAGATTTAGCTTCTGAATTTTTACTAATACCTGAGCAACTTTCCGATGCAAATAAAACAGATTGGAAAACGAAAATGAACGGAGGATGGAGTACAGGAACTATGAGTGTCGCTGTAATATCTCCGCCAATTGTGGACAGGGTTAATAAGCCTTCTTGGATAACGTTGAAAGGATCAAATCTCAATTTGTCACCAACTAATTTCAAGATAGAATTATGTACGGAAGATAGTACATCATTAAATACAGTTGTTGTTGCAGAAATACCAGGGGCGCAAGTTCAATTATATACAAACGGAATAGATCTTTCTTTCTGGTTTAATTTTTCAACTATTCCTGTAGGTAAATATAAGATTCGCCTTTGGAATGGAGTTGCTTATTACCTTACCGGTGCAAATACTATGATAAAGGTAGTAGATACAATTACATCTTTCATTCCTAACTTAACTTGGGAATTTGCGGAATATACTTCCGGGGCTAATACTATGACGGGAACAAATTCTACGTTAAGTTACCAAAGTAAACCATCAAATAAGTCTTATGCAGGAGGAGATTTTGGTATAGTGTCAGCGGGTAAGTCATCACAGCTATTTTCTGCGACTGATAACTTTTATCTAAGAATAGGGATTGATATTACTACTATAAGTGCAGGCTTTGATAATGGAAATCCATTTTCTGTCGGATTATGTAACTCATCAGATTTAATTTCATTAAATGATCTGTCAATTGTAAAAGCAAGAGGAAATATCAATTATAGAAATGGAGGAATAGCTTTATATCCTGATTTAGGAACAAGTGCAGTTAGCGTTTGGGCAAATTATGTTGGAGAAACTACAATTATGAGAAATAACGGATTATTTACAATTATAGTTACAATAAATAATAGTACAAGCATTTATACAAAATCGGCTCCATCAATTCCTTTGAGTTTATTTGGGGCAATCAGCAATGCTCCGACAGCTACAACAGCAAGTTTTAGTCTTTTAGAAAAATACATCTTTTAATTAAACACAAATAGTATTTAGATATCATGTCAATACCATTAAATACCATATACAGCTACTTCGAAACCGGAGATTTTCCCACACAGGAACAGTTTCAGGCTTCATGGTCTTCATTCTGGCATAAAGATGAATCTATTCCCACAAATAAAATTGCGGGGTTAGATAACCTTTTACAAAATAAAGCCGATAAAAATATTTTTGAAACTCATGTTTCAAATCCAGATTCTCATGCTAATTATTTAGCAAAAAAAGATGCATCAAATTTAAATAATGATAATATTCAGGCTTGGAAATCAGCTTTAGGAGTTGGAGAATTGCCGGAAAATATTGCCACTGTTGATGATGCGAACAATATTGGGAATGTCTATACCAAAAGTCAGAGTGATTCAAAATATATGTTTTCTGAGGATTTTCTCAATGATGAAGGTGAAATTCTTGCTGAAAGGATTGAGGCATTGGGGCTAACAAATTTAATTGAAGCTGTTGAAACCAATATTGTTGATTTTGCTACAAATAATTCTGCCTACACTTTTGAAGACAATGATTTTATCGCCATTCCGGTAAATGGTGAAAATTATTCTCTTTATATGTTCAAAGGGGGAGAAAAGACTGATAAAAATAATTATCTGCCCACAGGAATTTCCAATGTTACCATCGGAATGGTAGAGGGGCTACAGGCTTCTTTGAATAATAAAGTTGATAAACCTACATCGGACGGGAAATTCTATATCAAAAGAGAGTCTGGAGTTACTACAACAGAATTATTAGCTAATGAAACTCTTGCGACGGTCGTTAATAGAAATAATTATTCACCCAAAGGAATTGCTTTTCTTGAGGAAACTAATGGTACAGGAATTCCGGGCGCTAATGGAGTTTTAGGAGCAAATAAAACTACATATTCTTTCTTTTTTGGAAACATGAACGCTGCTCATACCGGAGTTTATAATATTGCCATAGGGTACAGTAGTTTACCTTCAGTCACTTCGGGTCAAATAAATAGTGTTATTGGACATTATGCAGGAAAAGACCTGACTACGGGAGGCGCAAATACGATAATGGGATATGAGTCGGGAACTGGTGTAACTACTGGTAACGATAATACCCTAATTGGAGTGTCTGCTGGTTATAATCTTAAAGGAGGTACAGGAAACTCAATGTTGGGGAAATGGACAGGATGTTTCATTGCAGGAAGTAACAATACCTTTTTAGGCTATCAAGCTGGGCAATATTGGGGAAGCGGAGGAAGCGGATTATGGTCTTCAAATATTGTAATTGGCGGAGGTACTTCGGGGCATCCAAATGGAATCTGGGGAGAGAATAATCTTATCATAGGATCCAATATTGAATTAATTGGTGCACAGAGCAATAAATTCATTATCAATAACTTTTTGGCAAAAGATAATAACTTTTATAAAACGCATTTTATTGAAGGAAATTTTGCAGATCGATGGTTAAGATTTGACACAAGTTTGCAAGTATTAAGACTTCCAGTTGCAGATGCTTCATTTACAAAAAATGTTGTTGCAAAACCAGACGGAACTTTCGGATTAGAAAATAAAGTGGATTACATTCCTTTATCCGGAACAACAGCAGGAAAACCAGTCACAGGAGAAATAGAGTTTTCTACTGAAGGGGGTGGCGCTATAAAGAGTGGTGTTGCAAAAATTTCAGTTGCAGATGGATATACAACCATCTTATCTGGCGATCCTGTCGGTGAAAGAGCTGAAGTCTTAGTTAGCCCATTGCAGGTTTCATTATCTCAAGGATTGAATAAGCATATCAATCTTACACAATGGTTGGATAGTATAGATGTCGGGGCTCCTTCTGAAGGACCAGGTATGGTAGGGCAATATTATCATGGAGATCATTATGTAGATAATTCCTTTGTGCAAAAAAGATGGGTTGAAGAAAAACTGCAAGATTCAGGTAGAAACTATAAAATTTATAGGGCTTTATTAAAGGGTATAAGAGGAACTTTTGAACCATTATTTGTAGAGCTTGAAAATACGTTAGGAGATATTCAATGGAGTCGTGCTGGCGTAGGGCAATTTGTAGGAAATTTACAAGGTGCATTTCAAGGAGACAAAGTTTGGATTAATAGTAAAATCAACACAACTTTAAATGGAGTGTATCCGGATTGTCATGCCGCGAGAGCAACGGATGATTCTGTTTACGTTAATGTTTTTGATATGGATAGTAAATCTCCGCTCGATTTTGAAACTGAAATCGGAATTATCGAAATCTATATCTACAATTAAAAAAGAGAAAAATTAAAAATGACTGAATTATTCAAGGAACATATAGAAACTTTTCTCAGCCTAATAATTTCAGGTTTGGCAGGATGGCTTTTTGGGAGAAAAAAATTAAATGCTGAAGTACAAGGTATGGATGCTGATAATGAAGCGAAGAAACTTGAAAATGATGAGAAATTAGTAAATCTTTATAAAGATACTTTGGATGATTTAGGAAATCGCTATGAGGCAAAATTTAAAGAATTCGCTGATATCTCAGAAAGAAAAATTAGACTTTTAGAAGAGGAGATAAATATACAAAAACGTATAAATGATCAATTAAAAGCAGAAAATGCAATGCTAAAAGCAAAGTTAAAAGAGAATTAAAGACTTAAATAATTTAACACCTGATTAAAGGTGTTTTTTTTTGTTTATAGTATAGAAAAATTGACGTTTGGAAAAACAATTTTGGCATTTGGATTTGGGGATTATATTTGAATTTATAAAATAAGAGTTTAAACAGATCTATTTTCTAATAATATTTTAAAAGTACTAAGTATAAAACATGAAAGGGCAGGATGCTCCAAACTTCTAAAAACTATACTTTTATTTTCGTTTATTAGCTATACAAAATCGATTATGACATTTCAAAATATATCAAAGCTTTGCTTAACTTTTTCACTTCTTTTTTCTTTTTCAGGATTAAAAAGTCAGGACAAATTCCCAGACGGAACAGCCATTCCGAAATGGTTCAAAGAAAACAAGCCAACAGATATCAATAAATTAGGCAAGAAATACATCATCACAGATTTTGGAGTAAAGAACGATAGCACAATTCTTCAGACAAAACAGGTTCAAAATATCATTGATGAAGCTTCAAAAAACGGAGGTGTCATTGTCGTACCAAAAGGAACCTTCCTCATCAGTTCTCTTTTCTTTAAACAGGGAACACACTTATATTTAGAAAACGGAGCAAAATTAAAAGGAAGCGATGATATTAACGATTTTCCTGTCGTGACTACAAGAATGGAAGGTCAGACTGTGAAATATTTTCCGGCTTTAATTAATGCAGACGGTTTAGATGGTTTCACAATTTCAGGAAAAGGAACATTAGATGGAAACGGACTTCGCTTTTGGAAATCATTCTGGAAAAGAAGAGAATGGAATCCTAAATGCACCAATATGGATGAAATGAGACCGAGAATTATCTATGTTTCCAATTCAAAAAATATTCAGATTGAAGGAATTACAGTGAAAAATTCACCGTTCTGGAGCACGCATTATTATAAGTCTCAATTCGTGAAATTATTAAACTTAACGATTTTAGCTCCGAAAGAACCTGTAAAAGCGCCAAGTACAGACGCAATCGACATCGATGCCTGTTCAAATTTCCTGGTAAAAAACTGTTATATGTCGGTCAATGACGATGCTATTGCTTTGAAAGGTGGAAAAGGTCCAAAAGCGGATACAGACCCGAATAACGGTGAAAACAGAAACATCATCATCGAAGACAATACTTTCGGATTCTGCCATTCTGCGCTCACTTGCGGAAGCGAATCGATTCACAACTACAACATTATTTTCAGAAATTCAACGGTGAAAGATGCTTCAAGATTGTTGCACCTGAAAATGCGTCCCGACACGCCTCAACATTACGAATACATCACTTTAGATAACATTAAAGGAAACGTAAAAACTTTTATTTACGCAAAAGGCTGGAATCAGTTTTTTGATTTGAAAGGTGAAGAAAAACCGAGAAAAGGATTGGCAAATAACATTAGCATAAAAAATATTGATTTAAGTTGCGAAACAGCGTTTTCTATTGAAAAATCGGATTTGTTTGATTTAAAAGATTTCACTTTTGAAAATTTAAAAATCAAAGCTTTAAAGCCCGAAATGGAAAACTTGAATAACATTCAAAATTTAAAGCAAACTAAGGTCAATGTTACGAAAGTAGCTTCTCTTACACAATCTTACGATAAAAAAGACGACTCCGACATCGCTACAAAATAATGAGTTTTTCTTTCAAAATATTAGCTCTGTTATGTGTCTGTTCACAGTTTTTGTTTTCTCAGTCAAAAGAAATTCAATTCTTAACTGGGAAAGATGCTGAGCACACCAAAGAATGGGATTTTTGGATAAACTCCGGCAGAAAATCTGGAAGTTGGAGCAAAATCAATGTGCCTTCTCATTGGGAACAACAAGGTTTCGGTTCTTACAATTACGGCCGAGATTATGTGACGTATGGCAAAAACTTCAAGTTTCATGACGAAACAGGTTTGTACAAACACAAATTTGCCGTTCCCAATTCCTGGAAAGGAAAAACCGTCAACATCGTTTTTGAAGGTTCAATGACCGACACCGAAGTGAAAATCAATGGAAAATCAGCCGGAGTAATTCATGAGGGAGCTTTTTATGAATTTAAATATGATATTACCGATAAAATTCACTTCGGAAAAGAAAATATTCTCGAAGTAAAAGTTTCCAAAATGTCGGCTGATAAATCGGTCAACAATGCAGAAAGATTAGCAGATTACTGGATTTTAGGCGGAATTTTTCGACCTGTTTATTTGGAAGCAACTTCGAAAGAACATATTTCATCAACGGTAATTGATGCTAAAGCAGACGGAACTTTCCGTTCGAATATTAGCTTGAAAGGAATTAATTCCACAAATAATTTGAAAGTTGAAATTTTTGATGTTAAAAATAATTTGGTTGGGGAATCTCAGGTTCAGATTCAAAAAGGAGATACTTTAAAACAGATTCAATTCTCTGTTAAAAATCCAAAACTTTGGACGGCCGAAACACCAAATTTATACAAAGCAAAATTTACATTAAATAAAAACAAAAAAACAATAAGCCAAACCGAAGAAAAATTCGGTTTCAGAACCATAGAAATCCGAAAAGGCGACGGAATTTTCATCAATGGAACCAAGGTGAAAATGAAAGGCATCAACCGTCACGTTTGGTGGCCGGAAACGGGTCGTGCTGTTACGGAAAGTATCGATTTAATGGACGTCCAACTCATCAAAGAAATGAATATGAATGCCGTTCGTTGCTCTCATTATCCGCCGAATAAATCGTTTCTGAAAATTTGCGATTCGCTCGGTTTATACGTTTTGGATGAATTGGCGGGTTGGCAAAAAAAATACAGCACGGAAGTCGGGAAAAAGCTTGTGAAAGAAATGGTTGTGAGAGATGCCAATCATCCATCGATTATTTTCTGGAGCAACGGAAACGAAGGCGGACATAATTTTGATTTGGATGCCGAGTTTGCAAAATATGACCTGTCAAATCGACCTGTCATTCACGCACATCACAAACCAGGAAACGCTTTCAACGGAATCGACTGCAATCATTACGAAGATTTTTATAGCACAAAAAATATCCTCGAAGGCGAAAATATTTATATGCCGACCGAGTTTTTACACGCACAAGACGACGGCGGTGGCGGAACTTCTCTAGCCGATTATTGGGAACTTCACTGGAATTCCAAAAAAGGGGCAGGAGGTTTCCTTTGGGCTTTTGTGGATGAAGGTTTGGTGCGAACGGATTTCAATAATCAGATTGATGTGAACGCAATCAACGCTCCCGACGGAGTTTTAGGGCCACATCGTGAAAAGGAAGGCAGTTTTTATGCGATTCGGGAAATTTACAGTCCGGTAAAAATTGATTTGAAAATCTTGCCCAATGATTTTAACGGAAATATTCCCGTAGAAAACCGTTATCATTTTATGAATTTAAAGGATTGTCAGTTTGAATGGAAATTAATTAAGTTTAAAACTCCATTTTCTTCTGAATCAGGTTTTGATATTATTAAAACAGGAAAAACAGAATCTCCAAATATTCAACCGACAGAAAAAGGAACTATTAATTTAAATCTTCCAGCAAACTGGAAAGATAATGAAGGTTTAATATTAACAGTAACCGATGCTGCCGGAAAAGAAATTTATACCTGGACTTGGAAATTGAAGTCTAATGAAGAAATTTCGAAGCAATTTTCTAAATCTTTAATTAAAGAATTTCCGGTTTCTGTGGCAGAAAATGATGCTGAATTTATCTTAAAATCAGACGAAAAAGAATTTGCCATCGGAAAAAAAGACGGCTTGTTAAAATCAGTCATTGTCGATAAAAAAGGCAAAAAAATGACCTTCAAAAACGGTCCTGTTTTTGTAAACGGAGCAATGGAATTATCGTCCATAAAATCTTTTGCAGAAGGAGAAAATCAACTGATTGAAGTCAATTACAAAAACGGAAATAAAATCATTTGGAAACTCAATCCAAACGGAATTTTAGAATTAAATTATGAATATTCTTTGTCCGGAGATTATCAGTTTTCGGGCGTAAGTTTCGATTATCCTGAAAATTATGTCATCAACGCAAAATGGCTCGGAAAAGGACCTTATCACGTTTGGAAAAACCGTTTACAAGGACAGACTTACAATGTTTGGCAGAATTTAAAAAACTCAACAAGAACCGGACAATCGCCGTGGATTTACCCTGAATTTAAAGGCTATTTTGATGATGTTTCTTTGTTGCAATTCGATACTGCGGAAGGGAAAATGACGGTCGGAACCAAAGAAGAAAAAATGTTCGTCAGACTTTTTGATTTTTACGGAATTTATGGAGCGGAAGGTTATCCGAAATTGCCAAGCGGGAATATTTCTTTCCTCGATGCGATTCCACCGTTGGGAACTGTTTTGGCGTTTAACATTAACGATAAAACCAAATCGTTAGGACCGGAAAGCGAACCGAATCATTTGAATGGAACGTTTAAAAGAACCTTATATTTCTATTTTGGTTTGCCGGATTTGGGTGATGAAAATAAACAATTCACAATGCCAAAAGAAAATATTTTGACAGATTAATAATGAGTAAAATAGTTTCATTTTTAGTGTTATGCATCTGTTCATTATATTTTGGACAGCAAACTAGTTTCAAGTTTGATTTTGGCGGAGAAAGAGTAGAAAAAGGTTTTATTCCAATTCATTCGACTTCAAAATTCGACAGGAAAATCGGCTATGGTTTTATGGATATTTCGGGTTTAAAATCTGTTGACAATGGCGGAAATGCTTTGACGGGAGATTTTATCACAAGTGACAAACCTTTCTATTTTTCGGTCGCAATTCCGGAAGGAAATTATGATATTCGACTGAATTTAGGTGATACAAAAGGAAGTTCGGAAACAACAGTCCGTGTAGAAAACCGCCGATTGATGTTGAATGATATCAAAACAAAACAGGGCGAAATTGTTGAAAAACAAATTTCAGTTCACGCAAAAGACAGCATTATCAGAAATCAAAACGGCGAAAAAATCGGAATTGTAAAATTAAAACCAAGAGAAACAAAATATTTGCATTGGGATAATTTGCTGACGATTGAATTCAATGATAAAGCTCCGAAAGTATGCTCAATAATTATTCAACCTAACAAAACGGCGAAAACTATTTATTTGACAGGAGATTCAACGGTTGTTGATGCACAATATGAGCCGTGGGCTTCTTGGGGACAGATGTTACCGTATTTTTTCGTTCCGAATGAAGTCGTAATTGCCAATTATGCCGAAAGTGGAGAAACTTTAAAAGCCTTTGAAGACCGCCATCGAATCGATAAAATCTGGAATAAAATACAACCTGGAGATTTTTTATTCATTCAGTTTGGACACAACGACCAAAAATCAGGAAACAGTACAAAATCAGGTTATCGAAAAAGATTAAAAGAATGGATTCAAAAAGCCAGACAATTAGTCGCAATTCCGGTTTTGGTCACTTCAATGAACCGCAGAGTTTTTGATGAAAACAATAAAATTGTCAACACTTTAGACGATTTTCCTGACGCAATGAGAGAAATTGCAAAAGAAGAAAAAGTGGATTTGATTGATTTGAATGCATTAAGCAAAATATTGTTCGAAGCGATGGGACCAGAAGCGGCGAAGAAAGCATTTGTCTATTATCCCGCAAACGCTTATCCCAATCAACCGAATGCTTTGGCAGACGATACGCATTTCAATCCTTACGGAGCTTACGAATTGGCGAAATGTGTCGTAAAATCCATCGTTGACCAAAATTTACCGTTGAAGAAATACATTTCAAATAATGAGAAAAATTTTAACCCCAATAAACCCGATGATGTTGAAAAATTCCATTGGCCGGAATCTGTTTTTATGGAATCTTTAAAACCTGATGGAAATTAAAGTTTGAACTTAATAAGCTTAATTAAATAAACAAAGTTTATTCTTTTTAACATTAAGGATTTAAGAATTGACATAAATATTAAAATTAAGAACTAATAAATTGATTTAGATAAGAATCATTAAGAAGAATCTTAAAATCTTAATTTCTTAATGTTGAAATAAAGAAAAAAATCTTTGAATTTTTAAAACTTATGTGTTCTTTTCAAAAGTCGAATCACAAACTTAAAAATAACTAAAGTGTCAAACTTTTGTGCCTTTTGTGGTTAAAAAATAAAAGTTAAAAAATGAAATTTAAAAATATCATAAAACTCAGCGTTCTCTGTTTTGCCTTCGGAAATCTCTCCGCACAAAATCCGTGGCCAAAAGCGACCAACACCGCTCAACCTTGGACGCGTTGGTGGTGGATGGGAAGTGCTGTTGACGAAAAAGGTCTGGACAAACAATTGACAACCCTTTCAAAAGCGGGTTTCGGAGGAGTAGAAATTGTCCCGATTTATGGCGCAAAAGGGTTTGAAAATAAATACATCAATTATCTTTCTCCGGAATGGATGAAGATGCTGCAGTTCACGACAGATAAAGCTAAAAGTCTGAAAATGGGCGTTGATATGGCAGTCGGAACAGGCTGGCCAATTGGCGGACCTCAAGTTGATGAACAGGATGCTGCAACCAAAATGATTGTTCAGACTTACAGCATTCAGCCCAATGAAAAATTTTCTGAGAAGATTGTTTTAAAAGACGAGAAACAGAAGAATTTAAAGGCCACAAAACTAGACATCGTTACCGCTTACAATGAAAAAAATGAAGCGGTTGTTTTAACAGATAAAGTGACTCAAGACGGAACTTTAAATTGGAAACCAACCTCTGGAAAATGGACAATCTACGCAGTTTTTGTGGGTAAAACCTTGCAAAAAGTAAAACGTGCCGCTCCGGGTGGTGATGGCTATACTTTAGATCATTTTTCTCCCGATGCAACGAAAGATTATCTGAAAACATTTGACAAAGCTTTTGGAAATTCAAACTATGGAATCCGTTCGTTTTTCAATGACAGTTATGAGGTTTACGGTGCCGACTGGACTGCCGATTTTAAAGAACAATTTAAGAAAAGAAGAGGTTACGATTTAAGTCAGTATATCAAATATTTGGTGAGCGATGATGAAAGTGAAATAGCCGGAAGAATAAAGTCAGATTATCGTGAAACGATGAGCGAACTGATTTTGCATAATTTCACAGAAAATTTTACGAATTGGGCACATTCCAAAAACTCAAAAAATACCAATCAGGCACACGGTTCACCAGGAAATTTGCTGGACTTGTATGCGGCAGTCGATATTCCTGAATCTGAAACTTTCGGAAGTACAAAATTCGATATTCAGGGTTTAAGAAGAAATCTGGAAGACATCAATACAAAGGAAATTCCCGACATCAATATGCTGAAATTCGCATCTTCGGCGGCAAACATTACCGGAAAAACTTTGATTTCCAATGAATCTTTTACTTGGTTGACAGAACATTTCAAAACATCCTGGTCACAGGTAAAACCGGAAGCTGAACAGATTTTTTTATCCGGAATCAATCATATTTTTTATCACGGAACGACGTATACTCCTGCGGATGTTCAGTTTCCAGGCTGGTTGTTTTATGCTTCGACGAATTTCGTTCCTGAAAATTCCTTATGGCCAAATATTAAAGGTTTGAATTCTTACGTCGAAAGAACGCAATCTGTTCTGCAAAGCGGAAAATCAGATAATGAAATCCTGATGTACTGGCCAATTTATGACCAATGGGCAAGTGCGAAAGGAAAGGATATGGCGTTCAAAATTCATAATATTGAAAAGTGGCTGCATCCGACTGTATTTTATGAAAACCTTGAAAAATTGGGGAAATCCGGTTATTCTTTGGATATGATTTCGGATAAAATGATTGGTGAAGCGAAGTTTGAAAATCAGAATATTCAGGTTTCAAAAAATGGCGGTTCTTACAAGGTTTTAATTATTCCTCAACTGAATTATTTCTCAGAATTAACTTTAAAAAATATTTTAAATTTAGCTCAAAATGGCGCTTCTGTGATTTTCCAGAGTGAACCAAAAGACGTTCCGGGATTTTTTGAATTTGAAAAAAGAAGAAACGAATTACAATCTTTATGGGCAAAAATTCCTTTTCAGCAAGACGGAAATTTAAAATCTGCAACATTCGGAAAAGGAAGAATTGTGTTGAGTTCTGATGTTGAAAAAGCGTTGGAATATTTAAAAATTGAAAGAGAAAAGCTGACAGACACAGGATTGAAATTCGTCAGAAGAAAGTTTGACGGTGGAAAGTATTATTACATTGTCAATCATACTTCCAAAGAAATCAATCAAAATATTCCATTGAATTTTATCGGAAAACAGGTTGCTTTAATGAATCCTGAAAACGGAGATTTTGGTGTTGCTGAAGCACAGAATAATTCGGTAAAAGTTCAACTGAAATCAGGAGAATCATTAATTATAAAAGCTTCAGAAACTCCGGATAATTCGATTTCAAAATGGAAATATATTGAAAAAACGGAAGCTCCAATTGTTTTAAACCAGCCTTGGCAGCTTACTTTCAAAGATGGCGGTCCCGAACTTCCGAAATCAAAAACTTTAAACAAACTTCAACCTTGGACAAATTTCACGGAAGACTCTTCAACACAGAGTTTTTCCGGAACAGGAGTTTACACAACTTCATTTAAATTAAATAAAAAAGCTGATGATTTTGTACTGAAATTCGACAAATTATATGAAAGTGCAAAAGTCATCATCAACGGTCAAGATGCGGGAATTGTCTGGAGTCTTCCGTTTGAAATAAATGTCGGAAAATACTTGAAAAAAGGAAAAAATACCATTCAGATTGAGGTTTCCAACCTGATGGCAAACAAAATCCGTTATATGGACCAGAATAAAATCCAGTGGCGGAATTACCACGAAATTAATTTTGTCAACATCGATTATAAGCCGTTCGACGCTTCCAACTGGAAAGTACAACCTTCAGGTTTGGATGGTGAAATTCAATTAATTCCTGTATATTTCTCAAAATAATTTTAAAAAGTCCAGCAAATGAAACAATCTTTGTGTTCTTAGCTAAGTTTACGCATTTGCGAATTAAAAAACAGTTAGTAGTTAAAAAAACTTTGCGGACTTTGCGTTAAAAATTATAGAGAAACAGGCTAAATTAAATAGTATAATAAATTTATGAAACAAGTCATAGTAAAAACATTAGCATTAGGAACGCTCCTCACATTCGGATTTTCCAATGCTCAAAACAAACCGAAAGTCGTTTTAGACAACTTTTTCAATAACGAAAAAAAGGAAAATAAAGAAACCAAAGTCCTTGAATCTTGGCATTACACGTGGAACGATACTTCCAACGGAGGATTTTCTTTGCTGGGCGAAATTTTCCAGAAACAAGGCGCAGAAATCAGTACTTTGACGACTGCACCTTCCAAAAAAGACTTGAAAAACGCTAATATTTACATCATTGTTGATCCCGATATCGACAAAGAAGCGTACGGAGGAAAAGCGAATCTTATTGATGTCAATTCCATCAAAAACCTTACAGAATGGGTGAAAAAAGGCGGTGTTTTGGTTTTGATGAGCAACGACAACGGCAATTCTGAGTTTGAACATTTCAACAAATTGGCGGGAGAATTCGGGATTCATTTTAATGATGACAGTTACAACCGCGTTCAGAAAAGGGAATTTGAGCAGGGAAAAGTGATGGTTCCGGCCGGAAACGAGATTTTCTCCGAGCAAAAATTATATATGAAAGAAGTAAGTTCGATGGACGTAAAAGCTCCTGCCAAAGCCATTTTGACGGCAGAAGGGAAGAATATTGGAGCGGTTGCAAAAGTTGGCAAAGGAACCGTTTTCGCATTGGGAGATCCGTGGTGCTACAACGAGTATATCGACGGCAAAAAACTTCCGATAGATTTTACCAATTATCAGGGAACTGAAGAATGGGTAAAGTGGTTGCTGAAGCAGGTTTCTAAAAAATAATTGGATTTGTGCAATCGATTGAAGTTGTGTAATTAGAATTATTTGGGCAGCTATGAACTTCGTTCGTAAATTTCGATAAAAGCCTTCGCTTTTTCTCATTTGTGCCTTCCGCTCCCAAACCTAACGGAGTGGTTAGACGAAGTCAATCTTTTTTGCAAAGAAATTTCAGTCTAATACGCAAAAAGTGTTTCCGCTCAAGTCGGGCTGCGAGCGATTCAACGTTTCAGATATTATTGATAAAGTGTTTGTCATTCTGAACAAAATGAAATGTAGTGAAGAATCTCAAATAAACTAAGGAGATTCTTCCTTCGTCAGAATGACATTGTGAAAATATTAGTTTATAAAAGCATTTAGCCAAAACATAAAAATAATCAGATATTGATATAGATTTATGAAAATCAAATACATATTCATTACATCCTCTCTATTTCTTTCGCAAACATTCTTTGCCCAAAGACAAATGGAATATCTGAAAAGAGGAATCGTTGCCATTCCTGCAGAATCAGGCGTTTTTGTGAGTTGGCGTTTGCTGGGAACGGAAGCTCAGAATACTCATTTTGATGTGTACCGCACAGAAAATAATCAGACCAAAAAACTGAATGAGAAACCGTTGTTCAATGAAACTAATTTTTTAGATAAAACCGCTGATAAAGGAAAAAATTATACCTACTTCGTAAAATCAAATACACAACATCAGGACGTTGACCAAGATTTTGCAAAGTACACAGCAAATCAAAAACCTTATTTTTCAATTCCATTGAAAACACCTCAAGGTTACACGCCAAATGACGTTTCAGTTGCTGATTTGGATGGAGACGGAGAATACGAAATCATCCTTCATCAAACCGGAAGATCTCACGACAACAGTCAGAAAGGAGAAACAGATCCGCCGATTATTCAGGCTTATAAACTTAATGGACAGTTTTTGTGGGAAATTAATTTAGGCAAAAATATCAGGGAAGGAGCGCATTATACGCAGTTTTTGGTGTATGATTTAGACCAGGACGGAAAAGCGGAAATCGTTATGAAAACCGCCGACGGAAGCAAAGACGGAAAAGGAAAATTTATTGGAGATCCAACCAAAAATTACGTCAACGAAAACGGAATGATTCTTTCCGGACCGGAATTTCTAACGGTTTTTAATGGAGAAACAGGTGAAGAAATAAACACAGTCAATTATCAGGTTCCCAGATTTGCAGGCAGTTTAAATCCTACCAGTGAAGAAATGACCGAAACTTGGGGCGATGCCAAAGGAAACCGTATCGACCGGTTTTTGGGAGCTGTTGCTTACCTCGACGGAAAAATGCCGAGCGTGATTATGTCGAGAGGTTATTATACCAGAACAGCGATTGCGGCGTGGGATTTTAAAGATAAAAAACTAAATCTTCGCTGGCTTTTTGATACCGAAAGTTCAGAAGAAAATAAACAATATCGCGGGCAGGGGAATCATAATCTGAGCATTGCCGATGTTGATAATGACGGAAAAGATGAAATTGTTTTTGGTGCAATGACGGTTGATGACGACGGAAAAGTATTGAACAGCACAGGTTATGGTCACGGTGATGCGTTGCACGTTGGCGATTTAGATCCTTCGAATCCGGGATTGGAAATCTTTGATATTCAGGAGAGGTTTGATGATGCAGGAGCACATTTCAGAGACGGAAAAACTGGAAAGGTTTTGTGGAAATTACCTTCTACAGTTTACAGCCAGGCGAGTAAATTTCAGGGACCCGGAAGAGGTTTGTCGCTGAATGTCGACCCTCGTTATGATGGTTCGGAATGTTGGGCAGCAGGAGCCGGATTGAAAGGAGTTTATAGCTCAAAAGGAAAAAAAATTAGCGATAAAAATCCACCTGCAAATATGGGGATTTATTGGGATGGTGATTTTTTGAGCGAAATCTTAGATGGAACGGTTGTTTCAAAATGGGACTGGAAAAAAGAGAAATCAAATGTGATGTTTGATGCTAAAAATTTCCAATGCGAATCGAATAACGGAACAAAGAAAAACCCGGGTCTGGTTGCCGATTTATTCGGAGATTGGAGGGAAGAAGTGATGTACAGATCTGCCGATAATCAGGAATTGAGAATTTTTAGTACCACGATTCCGACGAAACATCGATTATATACTTTGATGCACAATCCACAATACCGATTAAGCATCGTCTGGCAAAATGTAGGGTATAATCAACCGCCGCACACCGATTATTACTTGGATGAATCGGTGAAGGGAGTTCCGAAACCGAATATTTTTGTGAAAAAGAAATAAACAATTAATTAAAAAAGACTGTACTTTTTTAACCACAAATCGAAGATTATCTCCTTTCAGTCGATGAATATTATTTCGACGAAATCAAAAGTCACAAAAGATTTTAAACATATAAGTTATTTAAGTTTATGATTCGGCTTTTGAAAAGAGCACAGAAATTTTGAAAATCAAAGATTTTCATAGCTAGCTTTTATAAGCGTTAGCGGCTTTGTGAAACTAAAAAAAATTGAATAAAAAACTTAGTGATCTTAGTGTTCAAAATACAATCATAAAAATAAAAAAATTATGAAAATCAAAATAATCATTCCCATTATAGCTTTAGTTGTACTTATTACAGCTTCATTTCAAAAAAATCAGAACAAACCGGTTTTATACATCATCGGAGATTCGACCGTCCAGAATGGTTCAGGAAAAGGAGCAGATTCACTTTGGGGATGGGGAAGTTTTATGGATTTGTTTTTAAATACGGATAAAATTGAAATTCAGAATCATGCAAAAGGTGGACGAAGCAGCAGAACTTTTGTGACCGAAGGAAGATGGGATTCCATTATGAAAACCATAAAGAAAGGTGATTATGTTTTGATGCAGTTTGGGCATAACGATGGTGGAGAGTTGGCAGATACTTTGAGAGCTAGAGGAACAATTAAAGGAATTGGAGATGAATCTAAAGATATTTATAACCCAATCAGAAAAGTAAATGAAACAGTGTATACTTTCGGACATTACATGAGAAAATATGCAAATGAAGCGAAATTTAAGGGAGCAATTCCAATTATCGTTTCGCCAATTCCTAGAAATAAATTTAATGCAGAAGGGAAAATTGAAAAAGATCAATATGGAGTTTGGGCTAAAGAAGTGGCACAACAGACCGGAGCTTATTTTTTAGATTTAAATACGATGGTTATCGAAAAATATGAAAAAATGGGTGCCGAAAAAGTGAAGGTTTATTTCCCAAAAGATCATACACATACCAATAAAGAAGGTGCCATTGTAAATGCAGAATTGGTAACAAAAGGTATTAAACAATTAAAAGGTTGTGACCTGAAAAAATACATTAAATAACGTATTGTGAATTCGTTTTTGATGTTTGAATAAATATGAAAACTGATTAAACTTTTTATTTTCAAAGTTTGTCATTCCCGTAGGAATCTAGGCAAAGTATTAGAAAATAAAATGGAAAGATTCGAGTCCAGATTCCTACCGGAATGACAAACTCTGTAAATATGTCCTAATGCTTAAATCGAGGACAAGAGCCATAGCCCCGATTGCAACGACATCCTTTTGTGTAGCGAAGCGGAGCAAAAGATATAGTGGAAAGCGGGAAAAGCTTCAAATAAAAATTTATGATTAAAAAGAAAATAGAAAAATAAATATATACTTATGAAAAAACTATTAACAGCAGGTTTTTTTGCCGTAATCATTGGGGGATTTTCCTCTTGTACGGCTCAAAAACAGAAAAATGCTAAGGTTGTTCTTCCCAACAAGAAGGAAGTTTTGGAAGTTGCTCAGCGAACGAATCAATATTTTATGAACAAATGGCCCGATACCAAAAAAGATATTGTTGGTAAGAAGGTTTGGCCAAGTAATTTGTGGACAAGAGCTGTTTATTACGAGGGTTTAATCGCATTATATAAAGTAGATCCTAAAAAAGAATATTACGATTATGCCATGTCATGGGCAAATAACCACAATTGGAATTTACAGCGTGGAACGTATACAAGAAATGCCGATCATCAGGCTTGCGGACAAACCTACCTTGATCTCTATGAAATTGATGGCAGAAAAAATCCAGAAAGGATTAAGAATGTAAAAGCTGCGATGGACAGCATGATTGCCACAAAAAAAGTAGACGATTGGTGGTGGATTGATGCGCTTCAAATGTCGATGCCGATTTTTACAAAATTAGGGAGAATTACAGGTGAGCAAAAATATTTCGACAGAAACTATGAAATGTACGCTTACACAAAATACAAGCATGGTGGAAATGGTTTATACAATCCAAAAGATCAGCTTTGGTGGAGAGATAAAGATTTTGTTCCGCCTTACAAAGAGCCGAATGGTGAAGATTGCTATTGGAGCCGTGGAAACGGTTGGGTAGTGGCGGCTCTGGCAAAAACATTAGATGATACCCCAAAATCTGATGCCCACTATAAAGAATATCTTAAGGACTACAAAGATATGTTGGCAGCTTTAGTTCCGCTTCAAAGACAGGACGGATTCTGGAATGTAAGTTTGCACGATCCCAATAATTTTGGCGGCAAAGAAACTACAGGTACTGCACTTTTCGTGTACGGAATGGCCTATGGAATCAACAAAGGATTAATTGATAAGAAAACCTATTTACCGGTTTTGGTTAAAGCCTGGAATGCGATGGTGAAAGATTCTGTTCAGCCCAACGGATTTTTAGGATGGGTTCAGGGAACAGGAAAAGAGCCTAAAGATGGGCAACCTTTAGCCGTAGACAAAGTTCCGGATTTTGAAGATTACGGATTGGGATGTTTCCTTTTGGCAGCGAGTGAAGTTTATAAATTAAAGTAAGATTTTAATAGCCAAGTAAAAAGAGCCAAGTTTAATACATGTTTCTGAAATAATTTAACCTGATGGATTTATGATTCATCAGGTTTTTATTGCTCAATTCAAAGAAGAAATAAGTGATGAGGTTTCCCGAAAGTTAGTCTCACCCTTGTAACAGCTTTTCTCAGAAGTCCGAAAGCTTGTTGTACCCTCGTAAGAACGTTTCGGAAGTTCCGAAAGCTTGTCGAACCCATGCATGAGGTTTTCGGAGATGTCCGAAAGTTTGTCGCACCTTAGGAACAAAGTTTCGGATATACAATTAAACCTTTTAAAATCTGTGAGGTTTTTGAAGTGTTATATCAAATTAGCTATAATTTCAGCTGTCATTTGCTGAGCAGAGCACCTTTGCGAACGAAGAAAAATAAAGCACTCAAAATATTAGCTTTGCGAACATAGCGTTAAAAATACTTTTCCCATCATTTCTTTTTGGTCAACTCAATTTCATAACATTTTTTGGATAATAAGCTGAAATCATAAACATGGCTGTATGTTTCGGGAAATATTTTAGCAGTAAATTAAATCTAAAATCATTATAACTGTCAATAAAATAATGGTTTAAACATTTTTTTTAAAACATGGCGAAAATTCTTATTTTATCGACACTTTAAGCATGACACTACAAGATGCGCAATCGGTTTCATCTTGGTAATTTTCAACATCAATCAATTAGAATAAATTATGAATGCATTATTAGGAGTAATTTTCCATTTTTTAGGAGGCTTTGCTTCGGGCAGTTTTTATATGCCCTACAAAAAAGTAAAAGGTTGGCAATGGGAAACTTTTTGGTTGATCGGGGGCTTGTTTTCGTGGATCATTGTTCCGCCTTTGGCAGCATTTCTTACAATTCCGAATTTTTGGGGCATTATTCAGAGTGAATCTTCATCTATCATAGGTTTCACATTCTTGTTTGGAGCACTTTGGGGAATCGGTGGTTTTATGTATGGTTTGGGTGTTCGTTATTTAGGTGTTGCTTTAGGAAGCAGTATTATGCTGGGCTTAACGATGGTGATCGGGTCGCTTCTTCCTTCTATTTATTATGAATTTAATCCGCAGGACGGAAAAGATAATATCGGCTTAATGCTTTCCAGTGAGTGGGGAAAAATGGTTCTCTTGGGGCTTTTGGTTTGCGTTATCGGGATCATTATCAGCGGAAAAGCGGGAGTGATGAAAGACAAAGAACTTCAGACAGACGCTGTTGATCCTCACGGGGTAGAGGTGAAAACGGAATATAAATTTGGTTTAGGATTAATTGTTGCCATTATTTCAGGAGTTTTAAGTGCGTGTTTCAATTTTGGTTTGGAAGCAGGAAAACCGATGGCCAATGTTGCCAATGAAGCCTGGAAGCTGGCAAATCCGAATCAGGGAGAGTTTCTTTTTCAGAATAATGTGACGTATGTTGTGGTACTTTGGGGCGGAATGGCTTCAAACCTTATCGGTTGTCTTTATCTTTCATTTAAAAATAAATCTTATACAGATTATACTAAAAAGAATGTTCCTGCAGTAAAAAATATTCTCTTCTGCGCTTTGGCAGGAACGATGTGGTTTTTACAGTTTTTCTTCTACGGAATGGGAGAAAGCAAAATGGGGAACGGCCCAAGCTCATGGATTTTACACATGGCATTCATCATTTTAATTGCCAATCTTTGGGGCGTTATCATCAAAGAATGGAAAGGGGTTTCCAGGAAAACAATCTCTACGATTGTAGTAGGAATGCTGGTAATGTTTGTTTCTATCTTAATTGTTGGGTACGGGAACTCGTTGAGATAAAATTTTTTTTAACCAAGTTTATTATTTCATATCGGATAATATAGTTTAATTTCTCGAAGGTGCTGATCTTTTCAGCACCTTTTTATATTAGAAAATGTATTTTTCGAAAGCACGATAAAACTTTTTGATAATCAAAATATTGCGGATTTTAAATTTAATTCCATATATTGTGATTAAATTTTTAAGGTTTTTGTTTATTGCTTAGAATGTTTACATTTATTTAAGTTAAATTATGAATATTTCGATGCAGGATATTGCAGGATGCCAGAATTTCTGTAACGGTGTATTTTGGTAATGTAAAAATTAATATATGTCTATTAAAATCAAACAGAAGAATTTTAAGCCACTTATCGCACCGCTATTTTTGCTTGCGTCTGGCTTTATGTTCGGGCAAAAGACAGTAAGTGATACTGTGAAAGACAAGACTAAAGATATTGAAGAAGTGGTAGTTATCGGTTATGGTAAAGTTAAGAAATCAGACTTAACGGGATCGGTATCTTCAGTTTCGGCAAAAGATTTGGCGGCAACGCCCGCAATGAATGCTTTACAGGCATTACAGGGAAGAGCGGCCGGTTTGAATATTGTTACGGCAGGTGGTGCCCCCGGAGCTACTGCCAACGTCACCGTTCGTGGTGGTGCATCTATTACTCAGGGTACGGAACCACTTTATATTGTAGATGGTTTTCAGCTGGACAATGCATTAAATATTATTAATCCAAATGATATTGAAAGTATCGATGTTTTGAAAGGTGCTTCGGCGATTGCTATTTATGGAGCTCGTGGTTCTAATGGTATTATTGTTATTAAAACGAAGACAGGTAAAAAAGGAAGGGTGACCATCAACTACAACTCTTTCATGTCATTTGATATGCTTTCAAAAAAATTGGATATGGTTTCCAATTCTGAGCAGTATGTAAAATATCAATATGAGATGGCTCAGCTTCAGGGAAAAACAACCCAGTGGAGTAATGTTTTCGATAACAGCTTAGGGGTAGATTCTCCTGGATTTTATACTGGCGTCTATAACAGAATAAATAATCGTTACGCATCAGCGTCTGCATTAGACTGGCAGGAAAAAATGTTGGGTGGTACAGGTTTAACACAAAACCATAATGTGAGCGTTTCGGCAGGGACAGATAAAACACAGACCTTTATCAGTTATAATTACAATAAGCAGGACGGTTTATTGCAAAATTTTAGCGAGACAAGAAACTCGTTACGTGCTAATATCAACTCAGAATTGGCTAAAGGAATTCGTTTGGATTTCAGCTCAATGTTTACTTCCAATTCTACAAACGGTGGTGGAGCATATTCGGGAATGAAGAAAATATTGCTTCAGCCTATTACCGGAGGAACACTATTTACACAGGATCAACTTTTTGAAACGCAGACTTTCCCTGATTTCTCCGCTCTAGATTCAAGTTTTGATACAGAAAACCCATATGTAGAAACCAGAGCCTCAACTCAAAACAGAAGAGCCAGAACATTTTTAGCAAATGTTGGGTTAGAATTTGATTTGTTAAAAGATTTCACATTCAGAACAGCAGGGTCTTACAATTGGACGAACAGTAAATCAATGGCTTTTTCAGATAAAAATTCTCGTGCATATCTTACGGATCCTATTAACACGGGAATCAACGGGAGTATTGGAAATTCTGAAGCGTACAGATATCAGGTAACAAATACATTGACTTATAATAAAACGTTAGGTGAAAAACATAAAATCACCGGACTAATTGGAAATGAAATTCTCTACCAGGAAAGTGAAAGCAATAGCATGAGGCTAATAAAATTCCCTTCTATTCTAAATTACGGATTAGATGACATTAGTAATGCTACAGTTGCTGATAAGGATGCAGACAGATCATCATATAGCTTAATTTCATATTTCGCGCGTGTAAATTACAATTATGATAATCGTTATTTACTAACAGGAACCATCCGTCGTGACGGTTCTTCAAAATTTGGACCAGGTAATAAATATGGGGTATTTCCGTCTGTGGCGGCTGCATGGAGAGTTTCTGAAGAAGGCTTCTGGAAAGGTTCTAAAATTGATAAATATATCAATGATGTAAAGTTCAGATTTGAATATGGAATTGTGGGTAACAATAGTTTACCTAACAACGTATTTAGAACCAATGTGGTAGGAACAGATTACCCTATGAATAATACAGTGGGGAATTTAGCATTAGTTACCAGCTCTGTTTTAGGGAATCGTTGGGTACAATGGGAAGAGATGAGATCTACCAACATAGGAGTAGATTTGGCTTTTTTTAATAATAGAATTAAGTTGACTTCCGAGTGGTATAATAATAATGTAAGCAAAATGTTGCTTGAAACTATACTTCCCGCTTCTACAGGATATAAAACCACATTTAAGAATATTGGTTCCATGAAAAATACCGGTATGGAATTCACTTTAAACTCTATCAACTTAAAATCTGAAAACTTCAGATGGTCTACGGATGCAAACATTGGATTTAATAAGTCAAAAGTATTGTCATTAGAAGACGGAATAACTTCTAAAACTTTCGGAGCAGGAAGCAACAGAGCGGGCATGGTAACCTATTATGCTACAGTAGGAGAAGAATTAGGGGATATGTATGGATATGTTTATCAGGGAATTTATACGACTGATGACTTTACCCAGGCGGCCAACGGAACATTAACTTTAAAACCAGGGGTAGTAAAACCTGCATCAGGAACACCAAAACCGGGTGATATTAAGTTTGCGGCGGATAATGCTGCCGGAGATCAGTTTACAAGAAAGATGGTAAAGATAGGAAATGGTACTCCGGATTTTATCGGGGGAATCAGCAATAACTTCTCTTACAAAGGCTTTGATCTGGCAGTATTTTTAAAGTTCAGCGTTGGAGGAGATGTTTATAATGCGACAAAGCATAGTATGAGTCCTTATGCGATGTTCCAAAATGTACCTTCAGAATTTGGGGATAATTATTATCGTGTGATTGACCCGAATACAGGACAGGCAACAACAAATCTGGCGAGATTAAAGGAACTTAACCCTGATGAAAATTCACGTCTTTGGAGCCTAAGCACGACAAACTCAAGTTATATTACTTATCCTTCCTCATATTATGTAGAAGATGGTTCTTATTTAAGAATTTCCATGGTAACTTTGGGGTACTCGTTTCCGAAAGAATTTTTGAGTCATATTAAATTGACGAATGCACGTATTTATGCTACCGTTAATAATTTGGCAACCATTACAGGATATTCAGGTTTTGACCCGGAAGTTTCAGCGGCAAGTGGGGTTACGGTTACACCTGGATATGATAGTTCTTCATTCCCAAGATCCAGAAGCTATGTTCTGGGTATCAATTTAACTTTTTAATATTTAATGTTTTCATCATGAAAAATATATTTAACAAAAACCTTATAAAAGCACTTATAATCGTTCCAACGATTTTGGTTGCTGGTTTAAGCATTAGTTCCTGTAGCGATGATTTTTTAAATCAACCCGCTTATAATTCATCTGATACCGAATCGGTATTTACCAATATAGAGACTGCAGATGCTTTCGTTCAGGGGCTTTACAGAGGTTTGGTTCCGACAGAAATGTTTTACCAATTAGGAGCAGGAGATACGGTAACTCATTCTGCAGAAGACGGATCTACCAATAATTCCAAATACAATATATGTAACTATCAATATGATGCCTATACTCCTAATACGATTACAGGTATTTATGCGGCAATGTATGCGGTGATAGAACGATCTAATATTGCAATCAGCAGGTTGCCAACAATGCCGGCTAGTCCGAAACGTGATGCTCTGTTAGCGGAGGCAAAGGCTATTCGTGCATTCTGTTACTATAACTTAATCCGTGTGTATGGTGACGTACCAGCAATCTGGATTCCTTTGGAAGAAGCAGATCCTAGTGATCCAAGCACGCTGTATCCTAAACGTTCTCCACGAGACGGAATATACGACCGTATTATTGCTGATATTCAGGAATCAATAAATAATTTACCGACATCGAACGGGTCACCGGAAAGATTAAACAAACAATCAACCAATGCATTGTTGGCAAGAATTGCTTTGTATGCAGCAGGATATTCTCTGCGTTGGGATCTGAATACTGGAGCACCAGGTACAATGTCTCGCCGTCCGGATAATGCAAGAGTTCAGCAACTGTATCAGATTGCAGATGCTGCAGCAGCTTCGGTAATTAATGGAGGTACTAACAGCTTAGTTCAGGCTCAGGGAGGAAAAAGTGGTTTTGAAGCACTATGGTTTAATTTTGACAGAAGAAATTTTGCGGCTGTAAATCAGGAGATGCTTTGGCATATCGCTGAATATGGACCTAACACCAACTCAGCATTTGGAGTATATGCACATCCGGGTTCAAGAGGGGGAACTTACGGTTCTCGTAAGGCATTACAGTTTATACTTCCAAGTTACTATCTTTCTTTCAATCAGTTAGATAAACGTAGAGACGTGGCCTGTACTTCTTACAGTATCTATTTCTTAAATACAGGGGCAGCAAGTGATACTTGGGTAGATGTAGGGACTACCTATTCTTGTATTATGCCGGGTAAATTCAGAATCAGCTGGTGTGTGGAGCCGCAGGCTGCAGATGCACGTAACCTGAATATTCCTATCATTCGATATGCTGACGTATTATTGATGTATGCAGAAACTCAGAATTATTTAAACGGAGGACCTACAGCAGCAGGAATTGCTGCTTTACAACAAGTAAGAAATCGTGCAGGAATCGGGTCTATGGCAATTCCGAGTGGTCAGCAAGCATTTGAAGATGCTTTGGTTCAGGAACGGAAGTGGGAATTTTCGGATGAATTTATGCTTCGTACAGATTTAATAAGGATGAATCGTATTGCCAGTGAAATCAATGCTACGAAACAGGCAATGAAAAACTTGTCGAACCGTACAGGTCAGTTTGCTTCAACACCGATTTATCGTCTTTATAAATATCACAAAAATGCACAGGTTTACGGAGATCCGTTTTTAGCGGTTACTTACATCGATTTAACAGATCCTGCACAGATTGCGCAAGTTCAGGCCGTTCCTACAAGTTCATCAGGTTATGCAGCTTATCAGACAACTTTGAAGGCTATTGCATTAGCAAACGGACAAACTTCAACGGCTGAGGACAAATGGTATCCTGCCAATATGTTCCAGGCGTATACAAGTACATTTAATGGTAATGCAAGGAAAGCGGTAGGGTTTACAGGAGGATTTAATACTCTTCAAATCGGAAATATCATTTACACAAAACCAACGGGTTCTGCGGAAAACGGAGGAACTTATCCAAACTGGATCGAAGGTGGTGGAGATGGTTTGTTCTACGGATTTGTACCGAATAAAACAGAGCTACTTCCTTTTGCTGCTCAATCAGCGGGTCATCCATTAGTTGATAACCCTAATCTGAGTCAGTTACCTGGATATTAATCAGAAGTAATAATTCATTAAATTTTAAACATTAAGGAATTGAAGTTTTAATTAAGAGGTCAGGAATAAGATATACAATATGTTATGATTCTACCGAAACTTTTAAGCTTCAAATTTCTTAATGTTTAATTTTTTTAAGTATATAATCACAAAATATTAATCATTATAACCCAATCAGATTGGAGTAAGTCGTTAAAAGGTGAATTAAAAAAAGAAAACATTAATTTATCTTTAAATAAAGCATTTAGCAGTATAGTACGGGATGCGGTAAAAAATATTACAGTCTAATTTTGGGTAAGATTTAGAAATATAAGACAAACAATGGAAAAAGTAAAAACATTCAAATACGTAGACTATTTGTGGGATGATGAAAAAGCAGCATCTTTCGGAGATGACCAGGTTGCTTTATTTTTATACCGTTCAAACATTTTGGGAGCAGACCTTAGAATCACCAATTATGGAGGCGGAAACACAAGCTGTAAAACCATCGAGAAAGACCCTTTAACGAATGAAGAAGTTGAGGTAATGTGGGTAAAAGGTTCAGGTGGTGACATCGGAACGCTGACGAGAAAAGGGATTGCTGGTTTGTACACAGAAAGATTAAGAAATCTTAAAAATGTATACGAAGGTTTGGCAGACGAAGACAGAATGGTTGGGCTTTTCAATCACTGTATTTACGATTTAGACAGCAAAGCGCCTTCTATTGATACGCCACTTCACGGACTTCTTCCATTTAAACATATCGACCACCTTCACCCGGATGCTCTTATTGCAGTTGCTGCAGCAAAAGATAGTCAGGCGGTAACTAAAGAAATCTGGGGCGATACAATGGGGTGGGTGCCTTGGCAAAAACCAGGGTTTGACTTAGGTTTACAGTTAGAAAAATGTTTAAACGATAATCCTGGAATCAGAGGGATTGTGTTAGGAAGCCACGGTTTATTTACTTGGGGAGATACTTCTTACGAATCTTACATCAACAGTTTGGAAGTGATCGAAATGGCTTCTGAATATATCGCTAAAAAAATCGAAGAAAAAGGTCAGGTTTTTGGCGGACAAAAAGTAGAATCCCTTCCAGCTGAAGAGCGTAAAGAAAAAGCAGCTCAGATTATGCCTTTACTAAGAGGTTTGGCTTCTTCTGAAAACAGAATGGTAGGTCATTTCACAGACAGCGATGTCGTGTTGGAATACATCAACAGTAATGACTTGGAAAGATTGGCTCCGCTTGGAACTTCTTGCCCGGATCACTTCCTGAGAACTAAAATTCAACCTTTAGTTTTAACTTTAGATAAAAATGAAGATTTAACAGATTCTAAAGCGATTTTAGAAAAATTAAATCCACTTTTCGAGCAATACAGACAGGAATACAAAGACTATTACGAAACTTGTAAGCATCCAAACAGCCCTGCAATGCGTGATCCGAATCCGGTGATCATCATTTATCCGGGAGTGGGAATGTTCAGTTTCTCAAAAGATAAGCAGACAACACGTGTTGCAAGCGAGTTTTATGTGAACGCAATTAACGTAATGAGAGGTGCAGAAGCCATTTCTGAATACACTTCATTACCAAGACAGGAAGCATTCGACATCGAATATTGGTTATTGGAAGAAGCAAAACTTCAGAGAATGCCGAAAGAAAAGCCATTGTCAAGAAAAATTGCTATCGTAACCGGAGCCGGAGGCGGAATCGGACAGGCAATTGCTGATAAAATGGTTGCTGAAGGGGCAGTTGTCGTTTATACCGATTTAAATACAGAAGCGGTAGAATCTGCAACTTCAAAATACAACAAAGATCAGGCGGTTGCTGTTCAGTGTGATGTAACGAGCGAAGAAGCGATTGCCAATGCTTTCAAAGAAACAGTTTTGGCTTTCGGTGGAGTAGATATTATCGTTCATTCAGCTGGTTTGGCGATTTCTAAATCATTGGAAGATACGACCACCAAAGACTGGGATTTGCTGGAAAATGTTTTGGTAAAAGGTCAGTTCCTGATGTCAAAAAGCGGTGTAGAAATTATGAAAAAGCAAAATTTAGGTGGCGACATCGTAAATATTGCAAGTAAAAATGGTTTGGTTGCAGGCCCAAATAACGTAGCTTACGGAACAGCAAAAGCAGCGCAACAGCATATGACGAGGTTATTGGCAGCAGAATTGGCAACAGATAAAATCCGTGTGAATGTTGTAAATCCTGACGGCGTAATCGTTGGAAGCAAAATATGGGAAGGTTCTTGGGCAGAAGGCCGTGCAAAAGCCAACGGAATCACCGTTGAAGAATTGCCTGCATTCTACGCAAAAAGAAACCTTTTAAACGAAATTATTCTTCCGGAAGATATCGCCAACGGAGTGTTTGCGTGTGTTGCGATTTTAGATAAATCTACAGGGAATATCATCAATGTAGACGGTGGAATGGCAAATGCGTTCCCGAGATAAAACTATAGAATAAGCAATTGATTAAACCGCATTTGTGTTAGTTTAATCAATTGTTTTCTCTCCAAGCCACAAAGTGGCGACATAAAACAGCATAGGGTGAAGCCCTATGGAAAAGAAATATCATCAATGTAGATGGCGGAATGACAAATGCGTTCCCAAGATAATAATAATTTAACCACAAAAGACACAAAAGTTTCTTAGAGATATTATTAAAATTCTGATAAGATCAAAAAAGGATTATGAAAGTTATTTTCAATATAGCAAAGCTTTTTTGAACTTTTATTTTCAATAATTTTAAACTTTAAAAATAAAAAAGGTCTTTTGTGACTTTTGTGGTAAAATCAAAAATCAAAATATGATTATAGGAAAAGATATCATAGAACAAAATAATAAAAGCGAGGTTGAAAATTTCAATTCAGACTTCGCATATTTATCAGATAAATTAACAAAATCAGGAGCAAACGTTTCTGAAATTGTCAACAAAATTGCTGACTTCCAAGTGGCAATTCCAAGCTGGGCTTTGGGAGCAGGCGGAACTCGTTTCGGAAGGTTTTCTTACGGCGGCGAACCCTCTTCTTTAGAACAAAAATTAGATGATGTAGGATTAATTCACGCTTTAACACATTCTGCAGGAGCAGTTTCTCTTCATATTCCTTGGGATATTCCGAGTGATGTTGCAGCGATTAAAGAAAAAGCAGCCTCTCACGGATTGATTTTCGATGCGATGAATTCAAACACATTCCAGGATCAGCCGAACGCAAAACAATCGTACAAATTTGGTTCGTTAAATGCGGTAAATGAAGATGCAAGAGCTTACGCAGTAGAGCATAACAAAGAAGTCATCAGAATCGGGAAAGAATTAGACTCAAAAAGCTTAACCGTTTGGTTGGCCGATGGAGCAAGTTTCCCTGGACAATTAAATTTCCAGACCGCTTTGTCAAAAACTGAACAGAGTTTAAAAGAAATCTACGCAGAAATGCCGGAAGACTGGAAATTATTCATCGAATATAAACCATACGAACCGAATTTCTATTCAACAACCATCCAGGATTGGGGAACATCTTTTATGCTGGCAAATGCTTGCGGAGATAGAGCCTATACTTTGGTAGATTTAGGTCACCACTTACCGAATTCAAACATCGAACAAATCGTTGCAACCTTGATGTATAAAGGTAAATTAGGAGGTTTCCACTTCAACGACAGCAAATATGGAGATGATGATTTAACGGTAGGTTCAATCAAACCTTATGCATTATTCCTGA
Organism: Chryseobacterium arachidis; assembly: GCF_900129245.1. Taxonomy (GTDB): domain Bacteria; phylum Bacteroidota; class Bacteroidia; order Flavobacteriales; family Weeksellaceae; genus Chryseobacterium; species Chryseobacterium arachidis. The sequence continues at coordinate 133,459 of NZ_FQUT01000007.1, read as the reverse complement.
TTTTCAACGAACTGGTGTACGGAATCGAGAACAATCCGAATAACCCTTATCCGGCTTGGATGATTGATGCAAGTCACAACATCAAAGATCCTTTGGAAGATTTAATTCAGTCTTTGGAAGCGATTCTAATTGCTTATGCACAGGCTCTTTTGGTCGACCAAAAAGCATTGAAAGATGCTCAGTTGAACAATGACGTAGTTCGTGCACAGGAAATTTTGCAGAATGCGTACAGAACAGACGTGCGTCCATTATTAAAAGCAGCGAGATTGCAGACAGGTGCGGCATTAGATCCGATTTCAGCGTACAGAAATCTTAAAGTAAGAGAAACATTAATCTCTGAAAGAGGTCTGAATGTAAAAGCAACAGGATTATAAGCTTGTTTTAATTTGATAATTTAAACTTTCAGGTGCAATCGAAAGTTTTTAATTATATGTATCCTTATATTTTTATCATTAAGGTTGAAAGTGTTTAGATTGTTAGGATGTAAGCGTTGCTGCTTAAGAAATAAGTGGATTTTTTCTTAATGCATCTTACCGTCTAAACACTCCTTAATGGTGTTAAAATAACTAAATTTAAATTGAATATTCAATAAATATAATTATCATTTGCTGAGTGAACACCTTTGCGAACTTAAAAATGCATAGTAACCAAGAAAATCTTTGCGGACTTTGCGTTAAAATAAAATAGAAACAGACAAATTACTGTGAATGTTAATGCTATTTGTGTTTAAATAAAAGATTGCTTCGTCGCTTCGCTCCTCGCAATGACAAAAAATTCATCCCAAGAATGTCTAAAAAAAAGGTAACCATCGTATTTGATATTGGAAAAACCAACAAAAAGTTTTTTCTGTTTGATAAAAATTACAAAGAAGTTGTTCGTGAGTATACAGAATTGCCACTTACGACCGATGAAGACGGTTATCCCACGGAAGATCTGGTCGCTTTGCAAAACTGGATCAAAGATAATTTTAATGCCATTCTTGACGATGAAAACTTTGAAGTAAAAGCCATCAATTTCTCTACTTACGGAGCGAGTTTTGTACACTTGGATCAGAAAGGAAATGTTCTGACGCCTTTGTACAATTACACCAAACCGATGGAAGATGAAATACTGGATTTATTCTATGAGAAACACGGAAGCAAACTGAAAATTGCCCGTGAAACAGCTTCTCCACAAGCAGGAATGCTCAATTCAGGATTGCAGTTGTTTTGGTTAAAATACAGGCATCCGGAAGTCTTCAAAAAAATCCGCTACAGTTTACATTTGCCTCAGTATTTATCGTATTTGTTTACCGGAATCTGTGTGTCGGAATTTACTTCGATAGGCTGCCACACCAATTTGTGGGATTACGATAAAAATGATTATCACGACTGGGTTTACGAAGAGGAAATCGATGCTTTGTTACCTCCGATTGTACCAACTTCTGCAAGTATCAATACATCTTACAGAAATAAAAAAATAAAAATAGGCGTTGGAATTCACGACAGTTCTTCAGCGCTTTTACCTTATATTTTAAGTAAAAAAGAACCTTTTCTATTGCTTTCGACAGGAACCTGGAGTATTTCCCTGAATCCTTTTAACGATGAAAGTTTAACGGATGAAGATATCGAAAACAACTGCCTGAATTATATGCGAATCGATGGAAAACGTGTGAAAGCATCCCGTTTTTTCATGGGGAATGAATATAAAATTCAGGTTGAAAAGCTGTGTGCTCATTATGGAAAAGAATATGGTTTCCATAGAGAGGTTCAGTTCGATCAGGATTTGTATCTGCGTTTGATGAAGCATAAAGCGGTGTATTTCCGTTTTGAAGGCATAATTTTAAAAAGAAAAATGATCAGCGAGACAGATTTAAACTCCTTTGCAACATTTGAAGAAGCGTATCATCAGCTGATGATTGAGTTGATGGATTTACAGATTCACACGATCAAAAATGCCATCGGAAATTCAGAGATTGAGAACATTTACATTGATGGCGGATTTACAGACAATGATGTATTTATGAAACTGATGTCGCATCATTTTCAGCATTACAATGTGATGTCTACGCATTCTCCGCTGGGTTCTGCATTAGGAGCTTCGATGGTGATTTCCAACAAAAAGATAGACGAAACTTTTTTACAGCAGCATTATCAGATGAAAGTGCTGCAACCTTTAATTTTTAATTTATAAATTTTGTTGGAAGCTGGAAGTCAGATGCTGGAAGTTAAATAAAAATATACATATTAATTAATTTTGTATCGTCTATCATCAATTATCAAACATCCATCACCCAACATCAAACATCAAACAAACTATGGCATTTCCATTTGATACCAAATATGCATCGCTTGAACTTTTAATTGAAAGAGCTCAAAAAAGAATGCCCCGTTTTGCCTTTGAATATCTGGACGGAGGCTGTAATGAAAACATCAACCGCGACCGAAATACAAGCGAATTGCGTGAAGTTTTGCTTCGTCCGCAATATCTGAACAACAACTACGCAGAAGCCAATATGGAAACCGAATTATTCGGAAAAACCTATTCTGCACCTTTCGGAATTTCTCCGGTGGGTTTACAGGGGTTAATGTGGCCGAATGCTCCTGAAATTTTGGCAAAAGCAGCTTTTAAACATAATATTCCTTTCATTTTAAGTACCGTAACAACAAGCAGCATCGAAAGAATTGCTGAATTAACGGAAGGAAAAGCTTGGTATCAGTTATATCATCCGAAAGAAGAATGGTTGAGAGACGATATTCTCGACCGTTGTGAAGCTTCCGGTTACGATGTACTTTGTGTTTTATCGGATGTTCCCACTTTTGGGTACAGAGCAAAAGAAATCAGAAACGGTTTGGCAATGCCTCCACAACTAAATTTCAGAAATGTTTCTCAGGCTTTGGTAAAACCTCAGTGGTGTTTGGAAATGCTGAAACACGGCGTTCCGAGTTTTAAAACCATGGAAAAATACATGGATAAAACCATGAACGTAAAACAATTGGGACAGTTCATGAATTCTACTTTTTCAGGAAGATTAAATTCTGATAGAATCAAAGCCATCCGCGATAAATGGAAAGGAAAGCTGGTCATCAAAGGTGTTGCTTCTGATGAAGATGCCGCAGAAGCAGTACGTTTAGGCTTCGACGGAATGATTATTTCCAATCATGGCGGAAGACAGCTTGATGCAGGAGAATCTACGATCGCTGTGGTAAAAGAAATCAGCGAAAAATATAAAGGTCAGATTAAAATCATGATGGACAGTGGGATAAGAACCGGCCCGGATGTTGCCCGTGCTTTAAGTTGTGGTGCCGAATTTACCTTTATGGGAAGAACTTTCATGTATGCAGTCGGTGCTTTGGGCGATAAAGGTGGTGATCACATTATCGAAATGCTGAAAATGCAGTTTAGACAGGTTATGGAACAGGTTTGCTGTGATAAACCGGAGCAGTTACAGAATTTCAGGGTAAAATAGTTTTTTAACTAAATAATATAATTCTCGGAATATAAATGATAAAAACGAAAGGAAGATTAAATCTGAAAAAATGGATCCGTATCAGAACAGATACGGATCCATTTTTTTATTAATAAAGATTTTAAGATAATTACTGTGAAATTTAAAATTTTTAAAAATAATATATTACTCCAATTCTATAAACATCTCTTTTAGAGTCGTAATAACCTAAAATAATATCATCATATTGTTTTGTAAATCCTTTGGAAAATGTGCCTTCTACTGTAAAATGATTGGATATCTTATAATCTATTCCTAAATCTCCACTATAACCAAATCTTCTGTTAAAATGATAAGGCTGGCTTGTTTCATTGTCCGGAATATAGTTTAATTTTGGTCCTGCTAATAAAGAAAATCGTTTGTAAAAATTATATTTATAGTACAAAGCAAGTTCTAAAAATGTAACTCTATCGGTATATGAAACCAATACATTAGTCTGGACAAATGATTTTGCTGACAATTGTTTTTCCAAATTTATACCTCCATATAATTCGCCTCCGTTACTTAAATATCCTGAGGGCCCACCATTCCTATCAACTGCATTAACATTAGAATAATTCCATCCTGCTTTAACTCCGAATTTTAAAGGATAGTTTTGAGAAAAACATAAGAGACAGGAAAATGAAAGTAAAGTACTGAATAATAAACTCTTAGAAGAGTCATTTTTTTTCATGGTTTTATTTATTAATTTGGCGGTAAATATAAAAAATAAATTAAATGATAAAGAAAAATATTTAGACAAGATGTTGAAATTAATTCTATAAAAAAAACAAGTTATAAACCTGATTGAATTAACGTCAGAAATCAATTTCTCAATTCAATTTTATAACTTGTTTTTACCTTTCTTTTACTTTACAAGCTCTACTTCGCCTTCACCGCCTGTCTCGCCAGCAATTTCCAATCCTTTTTCATTTTAACCCAGACTAAAACAATATCCAGGCTCACATCTCCAGGAGCTTTTCCAGCATCGGCAGTCGTTGCATATAAATGATGACGAACAATCGCTGTATTCCCTACAACCTGTACATTTTGATTGGTAATATCAATGGTCACAAAATCCGACTTTTTACTGACCAATTTATCCACAAATTCCTTTGCATCGTCAATGTGACCTCCCGAATGTCCGTAAGTCAGCTCAGGTAAAATCAAAGATTCCAGAGCAGTTTTTTCTCCGCTTACCATTGCCAGTCTGAGTTTTTCTGAGACCTCAGTTACCAATTCAGAATCATTCTTTTTTTGTGCGGAAACAGCAATTACTATAAGAAAACTTACAGCAAAAATGAATTTTTTAATCATATTTAAATTAATTGTATTAAAATTATTGAGTAAATCAAGAACAAATATATTTATGTAATCGATTGCGCTTGTTGTAATCTGAAAATTATAAAAGATTATAAAGAATCTCTCTGAATAAACTTAAACACATTATTCACCTGCTCTTTTTTATTCTTCAAAATCATATAAGCCGCAGATTCTCCCATCGCTTTGAAATCCGTAGTGATAACGGTAATTCCTAACAATTCTTTCAAGGGCGTTTCATTGTAAGAAATAATGCCGATGTCTTCACCCAGTTTAAGATTTTTCTGTCTGATTTGTTTTACCAAATTCACCAAATCACGCTCACGAATCGTGATGAAAATATCTTTGTCCTGCAATTCCATGTCGGGGTAAATTTCATCCAAAATTTCATAATCCAGCTTGAAATCTCTGCAAAATTGCTCAAAACCTCTTACAATTCTGAAAGGATAGGGGTGAATCGATTTATCGGGATAAACCAGGATGATCTTTTCGTACTTTTTGATTTTATCTAAACCTTCCTTTAAAGCATTGTAAATATCATGCTCAAAATCCTGAAAAATAGAACCGTATTCCCCTGAAATATTAGGTTTTGTATTATCCAAAATCAACAATTTATTTTTTGGAATTTTTTCGATCATATCCAGAACTTCCTGCGTAGAACTCGTGTGTTTGGACTGATCGTCTCGGAAATGGGGCATGATCACATAATAATCAAATCCGCCCATATTTTTCTTCAAAGCATTGATGAAAAGTGTTTCGTCGCAGTGGTAAATGTACATCTCCACATTGCCTTTGGTACCAATGGCATTCACAAAATAATTGTAGATCATCATTTTGTACGTACTCGGCTTATTGATCAGGAAGAAAATATTGATGCTGTCATTCTTATTGATGCGCGAAATATAATATCCTTTACCTTTTACCGACTCTATGATCTGCCTTTTTCTAAGTTCTTTATAGGCTTTTTCCACCGTATCTCTCGAAAGGAAGCAGGATTCACTCAACTCATTGATAGATGGGATTTTTTCACCGATTTTGATTTCTCCACCGTCGATTCCATTAAGAATAGAATCTACGATCTGTTTGTATTTGGGAACTCTGGAGTTTTCGTTGATATGTATTTCAAAAGTTTCTGCCATGACTTCAGGAAGGAGATATTATTAATTAATAACTCATTTAAAAATTGCTAAACGGTTGAAGACAAGATACAAAAATTTACAATAACTGATAATCGTCATGTATTTATGATAAGATTGGCTTTAAATATTTGATTATTAAATGATTGTTGTTTTATGATTTATTGAAGTTTTGGTTCTTAAAATCACCATTTTCTTACCCTAAAGTTAAAATCTGTATATTTTTGAGTCATAAATGCATAGCAGACTGAAACTTAAAATTCCGAATTTAAATAAAAAAAGCCTGCCCCTTTCGGGACAGACTCCAGTAATTATGAATGTGAATTTTTTTAAGGCATCTTTTTGAATCCTTCCGCTTTTATTTTCCAAGAACCGTCTTTCGGGAAACCTGGATATTGTCCTGTAGAATTGTCCCAACCTTCCAACATCATTGCAACGGTCGTCAGAATTCCACCATTTCCGGGAAGATAAATTCTCAATCTTCCATCCTGGAAATTATGCCCGTTTTTGAGATAAGTATTCGTCTGGATATCCATAAAAAGCGCATCCAATGCTTTGTTCGGAAGTCCCAATCTTGCTGCAGTCATCGCTGTCATTGGGAAATCCCAACCCCAGGTGTGGCCCCAGTTCCATCTTTCCCAAACGATATCCAGCGTATTTTTCATAATCTTTTTATCTAGTTTCGGAGATTCCGGAACCATTCCTAAAGCCCCTAAAACAGCGGGATGGTCGGTCATCCATTTAGGAAAAGTGAAAGAATCTTTCGCCGATTCTGTCGATAAATAAACGCCATCCTGAATAGGAAGCGGAGCTAATTTATTAATCACATCATCCCATTTTTTATCTCTTGATTCACCCAATCTTTCTTTCCATTGTTGCGCTACTTTCAACGCCCAGTCCCAATATGCCACTTCATAAGTCGGGTTAAAAGTATCTTTCGCAGGGAAAACTTCCTGAGCCGGAATGACGCCTTTTCCAAGATTATAACGGTTTTTCTCTTTATCGTAAGTTGCAAAATCAGCCATAAATTCTGCTGTTTCGTACACCAAATCCTTATATTTTTCTAAAACTTTTTTGTCTTTGTTGTGACGGTACAAAAGTTCAGTCATATAAATTAAATGCGGTTGTTCCCAAATCAAAAATGCGGCTACGGAAGACGGGCTTTCATTTCCTTCGTTGTCGGACATTTTTATCCATCGAACGCCTTTGTAGCCTTGCCTTTCCGCTAATTTTTTAGCTTTATCAAATGACCTGAAATAATAATCCAATTGCTTTTCCAAAATTTCCGGTCTTCCCCACAATGCGAAGTGAACACCGTGCCACCAATGCATTTCGGTGTGTGGTTTTCCATACCAACTGTTGAATGTCAAACCTGTTTCCTGCGGCGGATTGCTTCCTCCACACTGAACTTTTGTTAAATATTCAGACAGAACAATTCTGCGCTCTAATTCGTTCGCTCTTTTATCCGTGCTTCCTTCAAAATCAACAGCTGCACCGCTTTCCCAGAAGTTCTTCCATCCTGAAACACTTTCTTTTTCAGCGTCAGCGAATAAGCTTTTTGAAGTTTTCTGATTTTTCTCTGAAAACTCAACTGTCAATTCTAAATTTTTGCTTTTTGAAGAAGGTTCGAATACAAAATAATGTTTTCCAGCCTCGCTTAATTTTCCATCAGTGAAATACAGTTGCGTAAAATAATCTGCAGTCTGTAATTTATGCTCAATCAATCCCTGAGTTGAATTTGATGAAATCAATTTTGTTGAATGCTGATTTTCATTTCCATAAAAAGCTGCTTCATCCAAAAACTGTCCGCTTGGATAAGGATATTTTGCGAAAACTTTCAATCTTTTTTGACTGATTAAATCAGACTCAATTTTTACCCCGATTTTGTCTGAATTTTGGAAAGAAGCTGTCCAAACTTTTACTAGAGTTCCTTCTAAAGTAAATTCACTCGTGATAATTCCCGTCCACAAATCAATTTTCTGATTGATGTTTTGTAAATCTGAAACCTGCGCTTTCTGACCGTTCTTTTTAATCAGTTCAATTCCCACATTTCCGAGTTGCAGACGATGTTGATTGACTCTGAAATATTCAACTGCCTTTTTGTTGCGTTCTGGTTCCTTGATTTGAACACTGTACAAGGCTTTTCGACCGTCATTATTGAAATCGTAAGGTTTTAAAGTTTCCTCAAATTTGAAATTTTCGGTATTCGGAAAACTGTTCCAGCCCCATTCCGACTGCGTTCCCAAAGAAACTCCGTTTTTGTAATATTCAGGGAACGACTGCATTCCGGTGATGTCAACCGTGTAAGCAAATTTTCCGTTTCCAACCGTTAAAGTCGATAATGTATCGGCTTTGGTGTTGACCACATTATGTCTCTGAACGACCTTCTTTCGGTCGATTTTTTGGGCATTCAGGGACGAAAACCCGATACAGAAAAGACTCAGATATATTGCAATTTTCTTCATTTTTAAATTTTTATTTTATGTTTTTACGTTTGTCATTCTGAACGAAACGAAGTGTAGTGAAGAATCTCAATTTTCTAATAGATTCCTCGTTCCTCGGAATGACAAACCGTCAACTATATTTTATTTATAATTATCTCAAAACCGTGGCACTCATCATTCCAATCACCACATCATTGCTCACTGCCGTTAATTTTATTGATTTTAATTCTTTATTTTGGTCAATCGGCAAATCAAGAATCGTTGCAGCTCCGCCATCAACCTGACGGTCTGTAAACCCTTTAATGCTCAAATATTGACTTAAAGTTCCGCCTTTATATAATTCTCCCGTTTTCAGTTGAACTCTGTACGGAATTTTATCATCAGGAATTTCAAATGCAAAGTTATCATCAAACAAATCCTGCTCAATCGGCCACCAATTCACTGGATTTTTCAATTCCAATTCAGAAGTTGAACCGTCAACATATTGAACCGTAATTGTTCCATTTACAATCTGCGACTGCATCGGATTGGTAGAACCAGCCATCAGAAAATAGATTTTCTTTCCTTTTCCATTCAAGGGAATTTCAATCGAATCCGGATAATTGTCCCACTGACTTGCAAAGGCAATGTTTTTATCCGTTTTATCAATTAAAAAAGGAATTCCAAGGAAATCAACTTTGTCATTTTTTCTTTTATTCATCAATCCAGAATCATCAATTTGAGCCGTAATTAATGGATAACACCAGTTTCCGATTCCCTGCCACGGAAGCTGTAGAGTAGGAACTTTCAATCTTGGTGAAAGGTATTTTTGGTTGAAAATCTCCGTTACTTTTTCATTGTATTTTGATGCTAAAGAAATGTTGTTGAACTGACCTTGGTTTTCGATTTCCCAATCTGTGATTTCAATATTTTGTTTGATTCCATTATATTCAAGCTCGATAGAATTTGTTCCTTTGCTTAAATAATTTGCAGGAATTTCAATCGATGTATCTTGATTTTTCTGAATGCTGAATGTTTTATTTAAACTATTAACAGTTAGTTTTCCGTTAATTGGATTGGATGATTTTGACTGAATTTGCAGTTTTTTATTAACCCATTTTGTCTCTAAAGGAAAACGGATATCTACATTCACAGGTTGCCACCAAGTCGTTCCATTTTGTTCAACTTGCACAAAAAAAGTTCCTTTTCTTTCTTCCTGAATTAAACTAAATTGATTTCCATTTCGGTTTTTAATTAATTGCTGAGGGTCAAGAATATCTTTAATTTTCTTTTTTGAATCAAAATTTAATTGAAGACTTTCAGAAATATAATTGATGAAATCAGTCTGTTCGTTTTTCAATTCTTCTCCGGAATAATTGATTTCAATTTTAAAATCTTTTCCTTTCGGCGTTTCAAACTGAATAATCGGTTGTAAAATAGAATTAGGTTTAACTTTCCAATTCACATTTTTACCATTCACTTGTACCGATTTGATATTGGAATAATTTACCGGAATCTGCATTTCCAACGACACAGGATTCTGATATTTCGATGTAAATAAATATTCCGTTTTTTTCGAACTACTTTTAAACTGATAATCCCAATCCGGAAGTTTCAACTCGGCAGAATTCCAATCTTTTGGGAAGCCAGGTTTGATATTGATTTTATTTTCCAACAAATTCGGATAAACTCCAAAAAGTCCTTCCGTTAAAGTTCTTGAAGCCACACCAATCGGATCGGCGAAATCTCTGTACAATTCTCCACGAAATGCATCATAATGAGACAGTTGCTCAAAATTTCCCGGACTGATGCCGTAATACATCGATTCAACCAGATTTCCTTTCCAAAGTTGGTACGCATCCTCATTTCTTCCGGCCTGCCAATACGCCAAAGCGGTCTGTAAATTTTCCGCCAAAGCGACATTGTTAATCGACCAGTCGTAAGGTTGCCAATTGGTTGTTGCTAATGTAAAATAGTCTTTATTGTCCACACCCTTTACCTTAATCGGGATTTTCGGAGTGTGATTGTTGATGTATTGTAAATTCTGATAATCCTCAAATTCATTTAAAATAAACGCATCGGAAACGTGATAAATCGACCAGATTCCCGGTTTGTCGTGAACGATTTGATTACCCAAAGCATCTTTAAATTCAGAAAAATAGCCTTTGTTTTTAATCCAAAGTTCGCTTTTCATCGCCTTTAAAATCGCATCAGCTTTCTGTTCATAAGGCTGCGGATTTTCGCCAATAATTTTTGCCAGCTTCGCCATTTCACGGTTGGCTCTGTAATTATACGCCGAAGTATGCGTCACTTTTCCACCCGAATATTGAAGCGCATCACTCGCCCAAATCGCCGCATACGCATCATACAAATCACCACGCTTGAAATTTCGCCTTTCCCAATCCATATGACGAACCATCGTGGGCCACATTTTTTTCAGAAATTCTTTGTCTCCCGTGTAATTAAAATGCGAAAATAGCTGGTCAAAAAACACCAGATTCATATCATAATGATGCGGTTTTGTATTGTCATTCGGATTTCTCGAAATATATCCGCTTGAAAAAACCGAAGTTCCCATTTTCTCCGCACTTCTCGCCAAATGAAGCAAAGTATCCATTTCTACAGGCGCAGAATCCGGCTTCAAAACCTGTGAATTCGCATAACTTTCAAAATGTTCTTTCGCTCGGTCGTGCCAACTCAACGCATCAGCTGTGTAAGCTCCTCTCCACGCATTCAGTCGCATTCTCCACGCCACTGCACCGTGAAGAAAGGTAGGACTTTCCCAAATTCCGTCTGCGGCAACGGCTAAATTGGCTCCGAAATTATTTAAATCTGCATCCGGAGTTTTTAACTGAATTCTGTTCGTTAAGATTAAACGAGCTTTTTCAGCTTCATTAAATATGTTTTTTAAGTCTTCGTCCGAAAAGTTTTTAGCTGATTTTCCTTTCGCAATCTGAATAAAAATCGGTTGCTTTTGTGAAGAATAGGAAGCGTAAACAATCGGTGATTTGTCTGTTTTATTTTGAGTAAACTCAGCCAATTTTTCTAAAGTCTGAGCATCGGTTTGTTGCAAAGAATTCACATTTGAAAAACTTCCGTTAACAATTTGAGATTCTTTTTTCTTATTTAAATAATTGAGTTGGAATTGATTTTTATTAAGCTGAAACTGATTATTCAGACAATATTCAGGCAACATATAAAATCCGGACTCCGGATCGGCACCGATGTCGCCGTTTCTGCTGAAAGTTGTTCCGCTTGCCCCACCGAAAACTGCATAAATTTTGGTTGAAGAATCAACGTTTTCAGTTTCCATTTTTAGAACCAAACCTTCTTCTTTGGTTTGTGCTAAAACGGTTAGTTTTAAACTTCCAGATCCAAGAATAGGATCTTTAATATTGTACAGCATAGAGCCGGGACGATAGCGCGTTTCAATCTTTTCTGCATTAATCAGTTTTTTAATAGAAATTCCTTTTTGAATCACGAACTGAAGATTTCCGCCCATTCCCGGAAGGTAGAGCGCAAATTCCGGCAAATCTCCCGCCTCAACTCTTGATGCACGGTTGTCTCCGTACAAAGCTCGATTGAAACGGTATTTTCCGTTGGCCAATAAAAAATCGCCTTTGTCTTCTTTGTAATGCAGTTCACGCTCTTTGTTCTGCCAATGCTTGGATTGGGCAAAAGAATGGGAGAGTGCCGATAAAATGATGAGTCCGGCGAAAATGGTTTTCCTGCGCATTTTAATTGTTAAAATATTTTGTAATCATTTCTGTCACATTGATTTTTTGAACACTAAGCTCACAAAGAGTTTTGATAATCATCTAATAATTTTAGTCTCACAAAGCCGCTTCGCTTATAAAAGATTCTTTGTGAAAAACTTATAATGCTTTTATAAGCGAAGCGGCTTTGTGGACTTTTAAACAATATAATTTTTAAAAACATTGTGTTCTTTGTGTTCATTTATACAAAATCTGAATTACGGTTTTAACTCAGTTAAAGGTTGTCCGTTAACAGTTACATTTTTCAAAGTCACATTTTTCATATAATCCACTTTATAAGGAATCTGAACGCCCACCATTTTAGCATTAATCATTGTGAAATCGGTTACCGGGGAGGATTCGTAAGCATCAGAAAATACGGCATATTTTCCACCTTTGTCAACGGTTAGATTTTCAACCCATATATTTCTCATCGTCGGAATGTGATTTCCAGGCTTTTCATAATGCATATTGAAACGAACCGCCGCTTCTTTGTAAGCACCCACTTTGGTGTTGTAGAAAAATACGTTTTCGATGACTCCGCCACGGCTTGAGCTGGTTTTGATTCTTAAAGCACGATCAAGATTTTTACTGTCCATTACATTTCCGATGGCATAAATGTTTTTTGCTCCACCTGCGATTTCGCTTCCGATAACGACTCCGCCGTGACCATCTTTCATTTCGCAGTTTTCGATGATGTGGTTTTCGGCAGGTCTTCCGATGTCTCTTCCGTCTTCGTCTCTTCCAGATTTGATGGCGATACAGTCGTCTCCAGTGTCGAAATAAGAATCTTTAATCCATACATTTTTACAAGCTTCAGGATCGAAACCGTCGTTGTTGGGTCCGTGGCTGATTACTTTTACTCTTTCAATCAACACATTTTCACACAAAACAGGATTTAAATTCCACATTGGAGAATTTTTTACCAAAACATCTGCCATATAAAAGTTTTTAGATTTGTAAGGCTGAACAAAATTCGGTCTTAAATACCATCCATCCCCGAAAACTCTTTCTCTTGCAGGTTTTCTCTGCGCCATATATTCGTGAAGTTTCGCACGGGCAGGATTTTGTCTTCCCGGACGAGATTCATTATAACCATATTTTGTAGCACCGCACCAGAACCACCAATTGTCATTGTCAGAATTTCCATCTAAAGTTCCTTTTCCGGTTACGGCGATGTTTTCTTCTTCATAAGCGTAAATCAACGATGAATAATTCATACATTCCATTCCTTCCCAACGTGTGAAAACGATAGGGTAGTCGTTGCTGTCTTGACTGAATAAAATCGTAGAACCGTCACTTAAATGAAGATTGACATTCGATTTTAAATAAATTGCTCCCGTTAAGAAAACGCCGTTTGGAACGACAACTCTTCCGCCGCCTTCTGCATTACATTTTTCAATCGCTTTTTTGAAAGCTTCCGTATTTTTTGTTTTTCCATCTCCAACCGCACCGAAATCGGTAATCAGGTAATCAACTTTTCTGAATTCAGGCTTTTTGATTTGCTTTTTTAATGCTTTGATTTCTTTTAATGGCTGCTTTGCGGAAGTCCACGGTTTGTATTGAGCCGAAAGGGCCACAGACAAAACCAATGCGAACAAGAGTGGAATATATTTTTTCATAAGGATCAGATTCAAAAATATCAGATTATTTATATGTACTGCAATCTAAAATAAATATAAGAATTGATTATCCTGCACTGTCGGGATGTACATTACATAATTGGAACATAATGATAACCCCGCCGAAACCTTTGGTTTCGGCGGGGTTATCAGAGTTAATGTATTGTTTATTTACCAAAGAATATCCTGTCCTGTTTACGCTGATCATTGTAGATCACCTGAAAAGTAACAGGCATATACTGATATAGAAGCTTCCAATGCTGAAGCTTAGCATGTTTTTTGAAACTTTCGAACGATCTTACAAACAGATTTTCAATCATTCCTTTCACATAAGAATCTCCGTTTTTGTAGATCATATCCATCAGTTTAATGTGATGGGCGATAATGTTTACTTTGGATTCCTGTAGAAGTCTTTTCAGATAATTTACAGTGGCCTGCATAATTCCTGCAAAGTTATCCTGTACGGATAATTGTGTGATTTCGTTTCGAAGTGGCGGGTAGAAAAATTTTAAATACTCAATCGCTATTTTTTGATTAATAGTTTTCATCTGTACATTCATCATAATTAATATTTTTCAGAATTTTTCTAATTGCGGCGAAAACTGTACCAAAGTTTAGAGGCAGGCAGCAAAAATAAATACACCGATAATCACGGCAATGTGAGTTGCGAGAATCTCCAAGTTGTGTCTGTTGGTGGTAGTTTTAAAGGTTTTCCAGTCTGAAATTTTTCTTATTTTGGATTTCATAAATTGTTGATTTTGAATATGTTTTTATTTTTATGATTTTTTGCCTTTTGTAATAAAAGTCATGAAAAATGTAATAAAGCTATGTGCCATGACTGTAAATCTGTCTTGAATAAACAGTTTGCAGTTCCTTAGAAATGTGGCTGAAAATCATTTTCCGGTATTCTTCACTACAAAAAGCAGTAGAATTGTCAAGGGAATAGATAAAAGTATTTTCTATGGCATTTTTTAATATTACGTCTCCGTTTCTATAGAATTCATCCATCTTTTTGAGACATTTAAACAATAAGTTACTGTCATTTTGCCTGATCATTTTTTTAATAGTATCAGTAAAGGTCTGAATGATAGCATAAGAGTTTGCAGTATCATTTTTCCATTCATCTTTAAGGTCGGGAATTATAACAGTAATTTCCCGGGCGGCTTCTAAATAATTCATCGTGATTTTTATTACGTTATATTTTCTCAAAGAAGATCCAAACCAGCATGGCTACAAAAGCCAATATCAGCATCCGGTAAGATTTCAGCCATTTTGGGGTTTCAGGCCCTCTGCTTTTTAATCTTCTGAGTTTATCAATTCTGTTTAATGTTTTTAAATCCATATTCGTATGTTTTTAGAATCATAATGCCAAATTGTATTCCTATGAAAAATTTATTTATGTAAGTGTTTGATAATGAATTATATATTTTGATTTTAAGAAGGTTTTTAATCAAAAAAAGCATGTCAAAACGATAGGCTTTTTACCAGAATGAAATGCTTGGGATGAAGGATTGAAAAATTTTGAAAAAAGGGTAAGATGATAGTCACCAAAATCTTTACTTCTTTTGGTGTTAGTAAATAAAAGTTTGCACAAGTTTAAATATCTTTGCAGTCCAAATATTTTAAAAGATGTTTTCAAAAATAGTAGTACACAGAGTCGGAAATAAAATCAACGGAGAATCTTTAATACTTTCTCAGGAAGAGTTGCAGCTGGAAGAAGGAATGGCGGAGTTGCTTGAAAATTATTTTTTAGGCTCTTTCAAATCCGAGGAAACGTTCCATTTTTATAGTGATTCTTACCTGGTAAACAATCCTGTTTACAGTTCTGTGTCCGAAATGTTTGATGATAAAGCCAAATTCCTGTGGGAAGCTGAAAATATTGCCAAACATCTTTTTGAAGCTGCCGAAAATCCAAGGGTTCAGGGTGGGGAATTGTTCATTGTTTATTTTGAAGACGAAAGAGAAGGTACAGAAAGAGTAGATAAAATCGGGATTTTTAAAACAGAAAAAAGAGAATCCTTCCTTAAAATTGCCCCTCAGGAAGAAAGCTTTGAAATTGAAAAAGACCAGGGAATCGGTTTGTCAAAAATTGATAAAGCGGCTTTGATTTATAACAACGATAAAGAAACAGGATATGTGCTTTCCGTGGTTGACAACAACAAAAACGGAGATATGTATTATTGGTTTGAGGATTTCTTAAAGGTAAAGCAGCGTGACGATGAATATTTTCATACACAGGAATCATTAATGGTGTATAAAGATTATATTACGAAACAATTGCCTCAGGAATTTGAAGTTTCCAAAGCAGATCAGGCAGACTTTTTAAATAAATCGATTAATTTCTTTAAAGAAAAAGAAGAATTTAAGCTGGATGAATTTGCCACTGAAGTCTTGGGCGACGAGCATGTGATCGAAAGTTTTAACAATTTTAAGACGGATTACGAACAGGATATGCAGATCAACATTGCAGAAGAATTTCCGATCAGTGAGGCTGCCGTGAAAAAAACGCAGAGACATTTTAAAAGTATCATTAAGCTAGATAAAAATTTCCATATCTACATCCACGGAGACCGTCAGAAATTGGCTCAGGGAGAGGATGAGAAAGGAAAATATTATATGCTCTATTTCGATAAAGAAGTTTAATTTACATGATTTATGGAGACTAAAATAATTGATCTTTCGAAACCTATTCAGTACAATGCAGGAGATCCGTGGTTTATGAAGGTGAAAATTAAGCATAAATCCCACAAGAAGGCACATTGGCTGATTCGTCTCGCATTGGGGCTACCTGCTAAATTATTTCCAAAGAATTGGGTGGGCTGGGCAGATGACAAGATCCAGAGTATGGGACTTCATTCAACCACACATATCGATGCCCCTTGGCATTACGGTCCTGTAGTCGAAGGAAAGCCTGCGAAAACCATCGATCAGATCCCGCTGGAATGGTGTTATGGTGAAGGTATTGTGATCGACTGTACCCATAAAGAAGATTTTGTAGCCATTACCGTTGATGATTTAAAAAGGGATTTAGATAAAAACGGAATCACCATACAGCAGGGAAATATTGTTTTGATAAGGACCGACCGCGACCAATTAATGGGAACCCCCGATTTTCCTAATAAAGGAACGGGAATGAGCCGTGAAGCGACTGAATGGCTGATCGATCAAGGGGTGAAAGTAATGGGAATCGACCAGTGGGGTTGGGATCTTCCGTTGAAATTTATGGCCAAAAAAGCAAAAGAACTCAACGACCCCGAATATTTCTGGGAAGGACATAGAGTGGGGATTAACAAAGAATATCTTCATATGGAACAGCTTACCAATCTAAAGGCTCTGCCTCCTTCAGGGTTTAAGATCTGCGTTTTCCCGTTGAAAATCGTTGGAGGATCCGCAGCGCCGGCAAGAGTGGTTGCCATTATTGAGTAATCTCAATTTACATATTGAATTTCAGGATTATAGGGAAATATCATTACATTTTTCTGTAATCCTTAATTTTTTATTTTCAGGCAGGGCTCTAATATTTTTTTGTGGTATGTGTTTGCATAGAAAAAATATGATACCTATAAAAAAAACGTTACCTTTGATAGATCAAAATAATATATGAATTTTGTAGAGTGTCATGAAGAGCCTATCCATATTCCGGGCTACATACAAAGTTTTGGCTATCTGATTGGCATTGATGTTGAGTCTCATTCCATTACTTTTTTCAGCAAGAATATCAGGGATATTTTTACTATCGAAAACACAGATGAGCTTTTCGATAAGAAAATTGCTGATTTTCCGGAAAGTTTTAAAAGTATTATAGAGTCGGATATTTATAATTCCTTATCTCAGTTTACTAAAAGGGAAAACGAGACGTATTTTGATAAGATCGTTATCGGCGGAAAAGGATACCATTTTTCCGTTTTCAAAAGTAAAACCAATATTTTTCTTGAATTTGAAGCCGTTTTAGAAAATCCTAACAAAAAAATTTCCAATAAATACGACAATTTTTACATCATTGATGATGCTCAGGAGATTTGGGAGCAGCTTTTAAACACGCTTTCCAGCATTATTAATTATGACCGAATGATGGTTTATAAATTTATGATGGACGGCTCCGGAAAAGTAATTGCGGAAAGGAGAAACGAAAACATGGAAAGCTATCTTGGTCTTCATTATCCTGAAAGTGATATCCCAAGGCAGGCGAGAGAGCTGTATCTGAAGAAGAGAAAAAGAATTTTTAGTAATGTGCATGCTGAAACGGTTCCTCTTTTAAGCAAATCTCAGGAAACGATCGATCTTACCTATTCTGCATCTCGCGGAATGTCGCCTATTCATGGGCAATATATTAAAAACTCGAATGCTTCTTCAAGCTTCAGTATTTCGATTATTATTGATGATCACCTTTGGGGATTGGTAACCTGCCAGAACCCTGATCCTAAACATATTGACCTTGAAGACAGAGTGCAGGCGGGGATTTTCACGGCGCTGGCCTCCAATGCGTATTCCTCATTCAGGTCTAAAAATGAGCTGAATTACCGTTTGGAATTAAACGATAAATCTTCACAGTTAAAAACAGAATTCTTAAAACATAACAGTTTATTCGATTCTTTAATTGAAAATAAAGCTGAAATAAAAAAACTTCCCGAAGCAGATGGTTTAGCCATTATGGCAGACGATCATATTATAACAGAAGGAAATACACCGGATTATAAAACGATTGAAAGAATTTCTCAGTGGGCGCACGAAAATACGGAAGAGAATATCTACGTAAGCCGAAGCTTTCTGAAAGATCACGGTAAAGAATTGGATTTAGATGAAAATGCTGCCGGAATTGCCATTTATTTTGTGGAAAGAAGCAAGAAAAATGTTTTGATCTGGTTCCGTAAAGAATTCGACGAACACATCAACTGGGCAGGAAATCCTGAAAAGCAGATCAGCGTAGTAAAAGAAAACGGAGAGGAAAAACAAATGGTTTCTCCAAGAACTTCTTTCCATACGTTTACCGAAAATATCAAAGGAAATTCAAGAAGATGGAATTCCAGAAATATTGCGGCTTTGCAGGCTGTACGGGATTTAATTCTTGAAACTTCGCATAAAAATTATAATACCATTAAAAGGCTTAATGATGAGCTTAAAAAGGTAAACGAAGAGCTCGACAGTTTTTCATATACTATTTCTCACGACTTGGGAACGCCTCTAACGGTGATGAAGCTGAATGCGCAGATGCTACTGAAAAGCCTGACAGATGGTTCTGAGAAAAGCAAGAACAAGATCAATTCCATTATCGAGGAGATCGACAATATGGCGGAAATGATGCACGATGTGCTGCAGCTTAGCCGGGCAAAACACAGCGAAATCCAGCTGGAAAATTTATCAACCGTCCGTACGATTGAAAAAATATCTGAAAATGCTAAAATTACCTTCGACAGCCCGAAGAGTGAAATCATTATTAAGGAATGTCCGAATGTTCTGGCCGATAAAACATTGCTTCATCAGGTCTTTTTAAATATCATCAATAATGCTATAAAATATTCATCTCAGCAGGAAACTCCCAAAGTGGAAATCGAAGGAACGGAAGACGGAGACATGATTATCTACAGAATTTCAGACAACGGAATCGGAATTCCGGAAGAAAACAAACACAAAATGTTTAAGATTTTCAACAGGATGGATAATGCAAAGAAATTTAAAGGAAATGGAGTAGGACTGTCCATCGTATACAGAATTATGAAAAGAATCGGGGGGAATGTTGATTATGAAAGCAATAAAGAAGGAACATCTTTCATATTAACGTTCAAAAAACCTTAAATTTGGGAAACTTTTTTAAAACTTATTCATGGTATCCGAATATCTTAAACAAAACACTTCAGAATTTCACGATGCAGCTGAAAAACTATTTAATTCTGAAAAAATTTTCAACAAGACTTTTACTTTAGAAGATTATAAAAAAATCATTGGTACCAATTACCTGATGCTTCTTCACTCTGAAGATAAAATCTTCAATAGCCTTTCGGATAAGTTTTCTGAAAAACTTCAGCTGAGCGAAAGAAAAAAGCTTCCTCTAATTGAAAAAGACCTTGAAAGCCTTTCTCTGAAAAACAGAACGGCTTCCCACTATATTGAGTTCGCTAATGAAAACGAAGCGTTGGGCGCAATGTATGTGATCGAAGGTTCTACTTTGGGAGGAAATGTAATTGCCAAGCAGCTGTCTAAAACAGAGGGTTTTGGTGAGGTAACATTTAATTTCTTCGGATGCTATCAGGAAAATACAGGGTCGATGTGGAAAAACTTTAAGGAGGTATTGGACACAGAAGTAAAAGAAGAAAGCTACGATGAGGTTTTATCCGGTGCTAAGAAACTTTACACGTTCTTATTAAACGTAAACTAATTTATATCATATACAATTAAATTCCTGAAAGATTGCTCAATTTTTCAGGAATTCTTAAATTTGGGAGTTTTCAATTTTGAACTCATTCATTTTAAAAATAAATCAAAGTGAAACCGCAAGGGATCATCACGACAAATTAAAATAAACAATAAAAAAGTATACATTATGAAAGTAACTGTAGTAGGTGCAGGCGCTGTAGGGGCAAGCTGTGCAGAGTACATCGCTATGAAAAACTTCTGTTCAGAAGTGGTTTTAGTAGACATTAAAGAAGGTTTCGCAGAAGGTAAGGCGATGGATTTGATGCAAACTGCATCTCTTAACGGATTCGATACAAAAATTACCGGAACAACAGGAGATTATAGCAAAACTGCAGGTTCTCACGTTGCTGTTATCACTTCAGGAATTCCTAGAAAACCTGGAATGACAAGAGAGGAATTAATCGGTATCAACGCTGGAATCGTAAAAGAAGTTACTGAAAACTTAGTAAAAAACTCTCCAGAAGTAATCATCATCGTGGTTTCTAACCCAATGGATACTATGGCTTACCTTGTACACAAAACGTCAGGTCTTCCTAAGCATAAAATCATCGGAATGGGTGGTGCTTTGGATTCTGCAAGATTCAAGTACAGATTGGCTGAAGCTTTAGAAGCTCCAATTTCTGACGTAGACGGTATGGTAATCGCTGCTCACAGTGATACCGGGATGCTTCCTCTATTGAGCAAAGCGACAAGAAACGGGGTTCCTGTAACTGAATTCTTAGATGCTGAGCAACAAAAATATGTAATCGAAGAAACTAAAGTAGGTGGTGCAACACTTACAAAATTATTAGGAACTTCTGCTTGGTATGCTCCAGGTGCAGCTGTTTCTGTAATGGTTCAGGCGATTGCTTGCGACCAAAAGAAAATGATCCCTTGTTCATTAATGCTTGAAGGTGAGTACGGACAAAACGATATCTGCCTTGGTGTTCCTGCAATTATCGGGAAAAACGGTGTAGAGAAAATCGTAAACGTAACGCTTACTGCTGAAGAGCAATTGAAATTTGCTGAAGCTGCTAATGCAGTGAGAGAGGTAAATGGAGATTTGAAGTTTTAATATTTTAAACTTTATATAAATGAAATCCGCGCCCGAAGGGCGCGGATTTTTTAGTTTTAATTATTTTTTATTGTTCCGAATTGTTTTAAGAATTTTTCTCGTCCTTTTTTATCATAAATATAAGGATCAGCAAAACTTTTTACCCAATCATTTTCAATTTCTGATATACTTTTACCGACAAATTTTTCTAATTCAGATTTCGTAATATCAATTTGATAAACCTTATTTTCGAATGGTAATATTATTTTTACTTCATTAATAAAGTCAAGTTTTTTCATTAATCTTGCAGGACTACCAACAAGCATTTTTTGAATAGCATTACCAGTTGACCAATATGATTTTAAATCATTTTTCGTCAAGCCAGACTGAGGATTTAGATCTTTATATTCTTTGTAACTTTTAACATAAGTAATGACAGCTTTTCCATTTTCTAATTCAACTGTTTTAATTGAGCCTCCTCCACTTAATCTGGATGCTTCTGTTTTTAATTGTTCAAGATTTGTCTGAACTTCAGATTTAGCATCTATTGGTTTGGGTTCGGTCTGTTGTAAACGATCTGTATTAATTATATTTTTATTTGTGGTTGGAATTGATTTTTTATTATCAGTACAATTAAATAATGCGTATAAAGCGATGATTGCGAAAAATTTCTTAATGGTCATATTCTTAGTTTTTGGATTTAATAATTGTTTTATTTTTTTCTTAAAGCATTTTTAATTATTAAAATAATTATCATTGCAATTACTGTAAATAAAGCTGTTGCCCACGTTGGTGTGCGAGCTTGTTCAAGTAGTACTATCATGATCAATATTATTGAGATTTCATTAATATATAACATAATGCCGCTATCTCTGATATTTGCATATTGTCAGCATAATTATTATTGTGCGTTCCTTCATCAATGCATGCTTTTAAATTAATTGCATCAACTTTCATTTCATTGAGCGATGTATATTTTTGATGATCTGCGTCCTTTATATTAGCCATAAAATCTGCGCACGTAGCAAGTTTATTTTCGTCTGATGCAGTTTTCCACTCTGTAATTGTTTTTTTATGTAATGTTCCATTTTTCATCCACTCCAATTCTGGATCATTTTTTTGACTGCACGAAATTGAAAACAGTATTAAAGGAATTAAGTATACAATTTTTTTCATATCAATTGATGTTAATTGTTTGTGCTAAACTTTCCCACTCATTTTTTTCGTAATAATCAAGTTTACTATATCCGTTGATATTATTAATTGTATAAACAGCTTTTATATTTTTCAAATCACTTTCTTCCTTAAATAATCCGGTAAGTGGATTATTGGGAAATCTTGCGCTACCTGGCTGTTTAAAGAAAACTAAAATTTGGAAATATCCATTAGAATAATTTGGTTTTACTGTTGAGCAATATTCTTTTAACTGATCTAAATTAATACCCTTATCAACCTCAAAAAGAGTCATTTGGTTAAAATTTCCATCAAGCTCCCTTATTTCTTGCTTACTGTCAATCAATTTAATAATACTATTATTATAGGCGGGTTCTGAATCTGTTGGAGATTCAATAGTACGGTTTGTTTCTTCTAAATCCAGAATTGTAATGCTGTCAATGTCTGTATTTTTTATAGATTCTTCTTTTTTATCGTTACCATTACTGCAACTCAAAAAAATTGCAAAAGCTGCACAGGAAATAAGAGAAAGTTTTATGTTCATGATGAATAGTTTGTAATATTCCAAAGCTAAAGAAACCTGTAGCTTTATCATTACGGTAAACCGTAATTGAAACCTCTATTCAATCTTAACAACATTTTCGAATATTTTTCCGTTTTTCAAGCAGTGATGGCCTCTTCTGAAGTCTTAATCCCCCCCCCCTTTTTTTCCGGAGGGTAAATCCCTCTCTTCAAGGGGCTGCATGTACTTATCAAACGGGCTGCAGACCGTTTATGAAGGGTTTGCTGACGGTTGTAGAGGTGGTTGGAGGGAGTTATCAAACGGGGATTCAGCTGGTTTTAAAATGATTACAGGTGTTTTTGCGACTTTTTGTAGAGTTTTGTAATTAATAATACTCCTTAACTCCGGGGTCAGATTGTCCTGCAACTATTTTACCATCCATAGTATAAATTCCTCCATTTACACTGAAATAAATGTCGTTGGCGAAATTAATCCTCCCTTTTGTCGGACCGAAAATAGTTTTCCCTGAACGAATATCCAGAATAGTACCGATGTAATCTCTTCTTTCATCTTCGTCTTTTCCTTCATAGATCGTTGCGCTGGCAAATTCATTTTTATAGCTTCGGGAGTTGGTTTTTTCAAGATCATCATATTTGAAAGGAATGATCATTTTACCAAGTTCAAAATCGTATAACCCCATCTTTTGGGTCTTGGCTGATTTTAAAATAACAGCTTTTTCAAAAATTCCGGACGGATAATATACATTGAATAATTCCGGATATAAAAATCGTTTATCAATCGAGATTGGTTCAGATACAAGAATTTTTCCGTCCTGATCAGAGAAATAATACTGATTATTATTTTTTACGATAGAGTAGTGTTTATTATTGGAAGTCGTCACAAAAAGGGCATCTTCATAAACTGGAGCCAGCAATTCTTTTTCATGATAATCTACCAATCCCGTTTTCCCATTTTCTACGTAACTGAAAATATTAATGCCTAGTTTTGGATGATATTGTTTAAGGGCATACTTTCTTTCTGTATGCTCAAATATATTGAATAAATTGGGAGAAGTAAAGCTCTGGATTAGCAGGTAATAATTCTTTCCATTCTGTGTTGCGCTTAAAGTTTGGTTGTCGTAAACCTGTATATCTTCATACTCCGCAGGCAGAATGTAGTTGAAATTCTTATTCATCAAACCATACTTACCGCCTTTTTTTACTCTGAAAATAGGATCATCCACAAAATCAAAATAATAAGCCTTAATATCTTCATATTCATAGTTCAGAATGCATTGGTAGTTCTCATCAATCAAACCCATTTTCCCATTTAAAGTAGCTTGAAAATAATTTCCCTTTAAGTATTTTATGGAGTCAAAAAGTGCAGGATAAGAAGCTTTGATGTTTTCCTTGCCATTGGATTCATAGCTTATTTTCATTCCGTATTTATCGTCTGTTTTTGTAAATTTGTAGAGTTCTAAAGGGTATGCAGGTGATTTTTTGAGAGCATAGGTTGATCTGCTTCCGTATTCCATGATATTAATATCAAGATCTTTGAAAAAACTTGTGACGGTTTTCTTCTTTTTAATTTCAGTTTTCTTTTCGGTATCTTTATTAGCCTGGTAAAAATTCTTTCTGTCATCCTGAATGAAGTTTTCCGCCTGCTTATAGACTTCCATAGAATCTGTCGCAAAAATATTTCGTTTAAAATACTGTTGGTCTTTATAAGTGTAATAAACATCTCCCTCATACGCACCCATCGGAATTAAATCGTAAACAGCCTTTTGTATAAGCCTGTCATTAAGGTTAAGAAATCCCCATGAATAGCCGTTTCTTAGAAACAGCAGGTTTCTTTTGTCATCAACATTATTTCCATTCCAATTGTAAAATTCATCATATTCGGCATCGAGGATGGGTTGGGCTTTGTAATTCATTAAGCCTATTTTTCCCTCTTTTTCGAACATCAAAGTATTATTTCGTACAATTGTAGAACCATAGTTAAAAAGGGAAACAGGATAATCGAATAGAATATTTATTTTTTTTCCGTTTGCGATTCCGTTCCCGAATTCGTCAATATCTTCTAAGATTGGTTCCTTATAAATGCTGTTGTCATCAACACAATAGATGCCGATTTTTCCGTTTCTTTTAAAAGGAATATAATGTTTTGATTCTTTGTATTGGCTTAAAGGATTTTTAGCAGATTCATAATTATTAATGATCTTATCAATGTTTCCGTTCTCGAAATAAACTTCTTCGAATTCATTAATATATTGTAAACCAGATTCATTAGATAGCGCATAAAGTTTTACGGAGGAATTATTTTTAACTTTAATAAGTTGAATATTCAATTTATTGAATGCTCTTCTGTTGAAAAATATTTCCTGAAGGCTCGCCTCAAAATTGCTGAGCAAAGCAGCCTCTATGGAACTGCCCTGAGCAAGCACTTTCATTGTTTTTTTCTCAATAAGGCGAACGTCACTTTTGGTTTTATAGGCTAAAAAATAGTTGTCGGAATGGTCTAAATCTACGAATTCAAAATAATCTTTAAGCAATAAA
The DNA here is from genome assembly GCF_900129245.1 of Chryseobacterium arachidis. Classification (GTDB taxonomy): domain Bacteria; phylum Bacteroidota; class Bacteroidia; order Flavobacteriales; family Weeksellaceae; genus Chryseobacterium; species Chryseobacterium arachidis. Next base: position 108,063 of record NZ_FQUT01000007.1, on the reverse strand, counting down.
TTAAGATCAATATCATAAAGGCTGTGCCTGAAATCTAAACCTATCACACCGATAAAATCTCTCATATGCTGCCCGATGTTGTGGTATGCTAAAGGGAGAAGAATTTTTCCATTGATATCTGCAATCCCCGATTTTCCGTTTTTTCTCAGCAGGATAAGATCTTTTTTAAGACTTAAGGCACCAACTTTATCATAAATAGGAGGGATAATATACCTTTTTTCATTAGCACTGTAAATTCCCATTGTGGAAATTATACCTTTCTCAAAGGTTACTCTTTCTATGCAGTGATCAAGATTAAGAATTGCTTTTTGGGTAAAATCATAAGCAAGAATACTTTTCAGATGGGTTTTATATTGCCAAATGTCACTTTTTGTTTTTTCGTCGTCAGGATAGTTTTCCAAAAAACATAGAGCATTTCGTATATCGCCGATTTCGTAATATTTGAGTGATTGTTTTTTCAACGAATCAATATTCTGAGCGCACAAAAACTGATGGAAGAATATAATTAATAAAAATAGATTTTTTTTCACCACAATATTTTTTATTAAAAACGAAAGTACAAAAAATAGATTTTCAGAATAAATTTATCCTTCTGTTTTAGATAACCATTATAAATTTCTGTATGCTTTTTCTTTCTTTAGTTTGTTCCGATTTGATTGATATGTTGAAGGAAACTGAGCCTAATAAGGCTTTATAAAGAAAATCTGACAGGCTAACAATAAAGTTTTTTAATTTGTAAAATGAGGTATGCTAAATAACTTATAATAAAAATACTTGTGGGCATAAGAAATCCTAAATAATCAATTGCCTCAAAAGAGATTCTCAACGATATATTAATAACAGGCAAGATAATAAAAATAAAGCTGACAACAGATTTCAGGACTCCGTTTTTCCAAGGAATAATCGTTAAAACAATTCCGGTGAGCCCCAAAAAAGCCAAGGACTGATCTGTAAAATTGTCAAAAATAAGTAGAGAACCGATAAGCCAGAGTATAAAAGGAACCGGAATCAGCATTCCCATGAGCAGGATAAAGCAATAGGAAAGGAGCGATATTATTTTTAAGACTTTCATACGTTAAAATTACTTGTTTTTAAAATCTCCTCCCACCTACTCAAAATCAAATCGGTATAAATTTCTTTATCCAAGCCATAAGAACCCAGTGCAAAACCATCGTTCCATTCTATAAGAGCTGTTTCTCCGGTTTTCAAAACTCCAAAATCAATTCCGTAGCCGTTTGTTTTTTCAGTTGAATTTTCAAAATCATGAATAGCGTTTTCAATAATATTCATATTTAATGTGACTTTTTCATCACCATCATATTTTTTAATCCCGACAATTTCCGATTGATTTACAAAAACACGAAATTCTGAAATGAATTCTATAACTTCCGAACAATACAATTCTGTGTCCTTCGCTAATGTTTCTATTTTGAATAAATCATAATTTGATTGAATAACAAATCCTGTGAAAAGCTTGGTTCTTGATTTAGGTTTAACGAAAATATTTAAAGTATTTCCATCATTTTCCAATAATAGCTTACGTACAGTTGTTTCCCTTATATTTCTATGTAAATATTTGTTTAAACTTTCAGGATAGCATGATGGAAATGAATTAAAATTTAGTCTTTTCAACACCTGAGAGATTGCAGAATGATCACCGACCACTAAAGTTTCATTATTCAAGATAAGTTGGTTTCGTTGTAGTTTTTTTAAGGTAAATAGCTCACAACCAATTCCTCTTGATTCTAAAACATTTTTTACATCTAAATGCTCAGGTTCTATTTTATTATTTCCGTATTCATGAATATAGGCTCTGGTAATCATTTTCTGAAAAATATATTTAAAATAAAAACACATCCATTCCGATGTGTTTTTAAGGTACTTTTATTTATTGAAATCTTTCTTCCATTCCGAAATAGGTTTGTAAAAATTGAATGACTGATATTTTGAAGCAATACCAATGTCATAACCTGAAACAACAATGATGTTTAAAATGTCATCATCAGATTTATAAACATTACTGTCGATAAAGATTTTTGCGGTTTTCTGAAGCTCAGGATTGTTAATACTGGTATCAGTAGGAATTTCATTGACTGAAATGCGGGCAATATATGTACAACGTCTGTTTTCCTTATTCTCAAATAAAGAATAATTCATAGAAATACTGGCATTCGAAATATGGTCCTGATCTTGTATTTTTTCATATACAGGAAGAAGTTTCATAAGCTCCGAATTACTGTTATAGTTGTAAAATGAGCCACATACAACACATAAAAAAATGGCTCCGGTAATATAGTACGGTAATTTTATTACTTTCGGTACTAGATTCATTCCACGTTCTCTGTGCTCTTTTACTACGTATGTTTTTACCGCAATATCATGAACAGATTGTCTCGTTTGTTTATTGAAAATATAGAAAATAATAATTCCCAGTCCTACCGTAAAAATGATTATTCCCTGAACAATCGTAATAGGAGAAAATGTTGAAACACCTTTTATTTTTAATCCGTTTAGGAAGAAAGGAGTCGTAAGAATGAAGGCTCTGATGAACGAATTTTTTAAGCTGATAAAATTTCCCTGAATATCAACAACCTGAATATTCATGATCTTTTTACCGAATGTTTGTCCTTTATTTATTTTTGAATTTAAAACCGAAAAATAAATGAGTGAAATTACCCAGCCAATAAGTTTTGCTGTTTCACCAATTGAAATAAAAAAGGTATTGAAAATAAGTCCGAGTAAAAATCCGAAGACTCCAAGAATAAGAGAATCGATAAGCATTGCCAAAATTCTAGTCCAAAATTTAGACAGCACCAGATTGTTTTCCATGTTTAGTTTTATATAAATTAAGACTTCAAATGTAATCAATTTTCCGATCCTATTGATGTAAAATAATTCTTAATAAAATAACTGCTAATTGAAATATTTTCTGAAATCTAAAGGCGAAAGCTGAGTTTTACTTTTAAATAATTTACTGAACGACTGAGGATGCTCAAAGCCTAATTCATTAGCAATTTCACTAACCTTTAAGGCTTAATTCTCACCATTGGCAGCCCGTTTTTAATCGTTTTATAATGAGTTTAAAGATTTTTCCTAAATCAAATCTCGTAGAAAATCCTCGTCTCTCTTTGCTTAAATGAGGTAAAAATACATTTTTCCAGTTTATCTTTGCTTATGAGTTCCAGATTTTAGTTCTTTTTTTTGCAACTCTAAATTGCTAATTTTCTGGAAACTCTTTTCTAAAAAAGTTTAAACAGGCTTATTATTTGAATTTTGTTGATTATCATATTTAATTGCCAAAATTGATTTCGTTATTAGTATAATTTAAAGTCCAGCTTCTGGTATTAAATTCATAAACCTGTCCAGAGTTATCGTATGATTTACTTTCATAAGAACTGTAATTATTTTGTGATAAGGATCTTAGAAAAATTTCATCAAAAATCATAAGATTTTTAGTTGGATTTGCTTTATTGTCGTAATTTTTAAATACTTCAACAATTCTTCCTTTAGCACTAAAATTTATCTGATAAGAAGATGTAATATTATTCCAAATTGCACTTCTTGTCACGATACTATCTACATTTCCATTCTGATTATAATAAATATTGCTTTGAGAGGCAAGATGATTATTTTTTGTAGAAATCAACCTAGAAATTTTATTTTGCTCATATACATATTGAATGGTCTCATTATTACTAAGGATTGTCTTCTTTATAATTTTGCCATTTTCAAAATCAAAAGACTTTTTATTTTCTGCAATTATAGTCCCATCAGTTGAGTTTAACTTTGAAATAATAGAGGCAGTATTGTTACCATAAGTTATTTCATTATAAACATTGGGAGAAAAGATAAAATTAAATCCAGTTTGAGGTGAAGTTGCTAAAAGTCCACCAACTCTTTTTATAGGTCTGTTATTTAAATCATATTCTATTGTTACATTGTTGGAACCTGTTGCCAGAACAGCTTGAGGATATTGCATATAAATGAATTTGTAACTTTCCAGCTTTTTTTCCTGTGTTCCACCAGTTTCAGGGGTATCTTCATCAGCATTATTATTGCAACTGAATAATGCTAGTGAACTTGCTATTAATAAAAATGAGAATGTTTTTATTTTCATGGTTTATAGAAGAATATTATTAATCCAGCAAAACTACATAAATTCAGAATATTAAAAACAAAAGAGAGCGGAAAAACCACTCTCAAATATGTTAACTATAAATCTTAAACTTTCAACTTCCCAACCTCCGAAGGCGTAATCCCAAATTCTTTTTTAAACACAAAAGAGAAGTGAGAAAGATCTTCGAAACCCAGATCAAGATAAATATCTGTAGGCTTTTTATGCTCTTTATTCAACAGGAAATAGGCTTCATCCAAACGTTTTTTCATCAGCCATTTTCCTGGTGTAGTATTGAAAATTGCCTTAAATTCTCTTTTAAAAGTGGATAAGCTTCGTCCGGTCATAAAAGCAAAACGTTCCAGATTGATGTTGAATTTAAAATGTTGGTTCATATAAGATTCCAGATCAATTTTGTGCGGGACATTGAAATTGAAAAAGATATCTTTCAGTTCCGGATTGTTCTTTAGTAAAATCATCAGCAGCTCTTCACGTTTGATATCCACAAAAATGTCATCCAGCTGCTCGGTTCCGTTATAGTAAGGCTCCAAAGAATGCACAAAATTGTGGATCAGTTTATCTTCCTCAATGAACAAAAAAGAATCATTAGTATCCGTGGGCTCTGCCTGATACAGATGGCGTTCCAGAAATTTCTTCAGAAAAGCTTCATCAAAAGTGATAATGACTTTTTCAAAATCTCCGTTGTCCTTATATTTTGTATAGCGAACCAAATGGTTTTTTCTGGCAATACAGTAATCGCCGGGTTTCATCTCATAATGCTTGTAGCCGTCGTATGAAACCATAGATCCCTTAAGCAAAAATAAAAAGAAATGCTCCGGAATAAATTGTTCCGGGGATATTTCGGGTCCTAAATGACAGGAATGAAGGTTGTTGAATTTCATTTTATTATTTTTTCTTTTGTCTTGATATAAAAGAAACAAAAAGTCAAGACTTGAAAACTTTCATTAAAAATTACAATTAACTCCTAAAATTTCCAAAACTTGCACAAGTTCAATATTTATTATATTTCAAAGTTGATGTTGCGCTTCGGACAATGGGATTTTTTAACTGATTTAATTTTTCTTAACACTCCATTTTCCGGGTCAGTTTATTTCAGTTAAAGATATAAGTCTTAGTTTTCTAAGGAATTAACTTTACAAATTTAATAAAAGTGATTTTGATTTTAATCATTCGAAAATGAAATTAAATCAAGTGTATCGAGAATTTACCTATTATAAAAAATTCTCGATACAAAAATTATTTCCGTGTAGTTGCAGATAATTTTTATTCGAATTGAAAACTTCATCAATCTTTCATCACACTATCCGCACTTGCCAGCAAAGCTTCCTCACGACTTCTTGGATTCCAGTGAAGGACAGATTTTGCTTTTTCATTGGACATTTCTTTATAGAATTCTTTACCGATCGGTTCGAGATTCTTCATATCGGAAGTGTACTGTGGCCTTTCTTTTTTGAACAGTTCGGCGACGTCGTAAAAACTCATGACGCCTTCTGCAGTTGCAATGAAACGTTCCCCTGATGCATCCGGATGAAGCATCGCTTTGATATGAATATCTGCAACATCCCTTACGTCCACAACTCCCATGGTAAAAGGCGGAGTTGTATCAAGATTTCCGTTCAGAATTCCTGAAACAGCGATGTCTAATGAAGCTGAAGTAATGCCTCCAAGAGCTGGTCCGAAAATTCCGACAGGGTTAATTACAGATAATTCTAATCCGTTACCTTCTTTTTCGATAAATTCCCAGGCAGATTTTTCAGCAACGGTTTTTGATTTGATATAAGCAGGAAGCTCAGTATTGGCATCTGTCCAGTCTTTTTCTGTGAAAATATGATTTTCAATATTAATGCTGTATCCGACTGCTGCAAATGAAGAAGTTAAAACCACTCTTTTTACACCCGCATCACGGGAAGCTTTCAAAACACGCAAAGCACCGTCTCTCGCAGGAATAATAAGTTCGTTTTCATCTTTCGGATCCTGAGCAGGGAAGGGGGAAGCTACATGCAGGACATAATCGCAGCCTTTTACTGCCTGGTCCCAATTGTTGTCACTTGTAAGGTCTGCCTCGAAAAAAGAAAGGTGAGAAAAATCTGTAATTCCTCCTTCTTCCAATGCTTTGATGATGCTGTCTTTTTTGGTAAGGGAACGAAGCGTTGTTCTTACTTCGTACCCTTGTTGTAATAATTGCAGAACGGTATGAACTCCCAAAAATCCTGTTCCTCCCGTTACCAAAACTGTTGTTTTTGTCTGTACGTTTTCCATTTTGTTTAAATTTTACAGGACAAAGTTGGGGATTATTTGGGGGAATTATTTTGTTGTGGAGTTCAAAATTTATGTGTTGTGGAGTTCAAAATATGTTTGATACAAAAAATCTCTCACAAGAAAACCCGTGAGAGACAAAAATATATGGAATCAATTCCTAAAGGAACGACAGGATTTTATGAGTTAAAAGTAGCGAAAGCACCTTCTGTGGCAGCGAAGAAATTGTCATATAACAAGCCTGTATTTCCTACACGGACTTCATAAATATCATTTTGGAAAGCCTTTACAAGGTCGTTAGCTACATCCGAAGCCGGTATTCCGTTTTCCTTACCTCCGATTTCGGCAGAAAAATCCGTGGCTACCAACGGTGGCATCAATTCAAAAACTTTGATATTGGTATTTTTTGCCAGTTCATATCTCAATAATCTTGTGTGAGAATGAAGAGCTGCTTTAGAATCTGAATAAGTCGGCAGGTGTGAGCCCGGTACGAATCCCACAATGGAAGACACATTCACGATGGCTGCTTCGTTTTGCTGTTTCAGCATGGGAAGAAATTTATCCGTCAGTCTGATCGGGGCAAAATAATTGGTTGTAAACTCTGTAAATGCCTTGCTGTAGATATCTTCGTCATTTGCCAGGTTATGAACGAAGGCACTTCCTGCATTGTTGATGAGAATATTAATACTTCCGAAAGTTGTTTTTATCTCTTCATACAATCTGTCGATATCCGCCGCATCGGTAATATCTGCCTGAATGGTAAATACATTTTCTAAGCCTTTCGCTGCAGCATCCAATTTTTCTTTTGTTCTTCCTACGATGATGATTTTATTCGCAGGGCTTAATGCTTTTGCAATTTCTAAACCGATTCCAGAACCTCCTCCGGTAATTAAGATGGTGTTGTTTGTTGTGTTCATAATAATTTGTTGTTGTTTATGTTATATTAAATTTTAAAATTGTACTATTTGGTACAAAATTGAATAAAAAATTTTATTGTAGTATTTTTAGGTTCATTTCAATCAAGGAACGAAGAATCTCCGGCGAATTTTCCATGCGTCTTGTAACGTGGATTCCGTTCCACAGGTTTGTTAAATGCCAGGCTAATGTTTCAGGATTTTCCTCAATTTTTAGCAGTCCGTTTTTCTGTGCTTTTGTGATGGCTTTAGCAAAAATTTTCTGTAAGCCCTTCAACAATTCGGCGGTAATTTTCTTGATTTCCGCATCTTTTTCAGAAAGCTGAACCAGTGCATTTCCCAGATAACATCCTCTTTCGATATCACAGTCTTTAGCATCCCCAAGTCTCAGAAAAAACTGTCTGATAAATTCAACCTGATCTTCAGCATTGTCGACAGCATCTGCTATCTTATGATTAAAATTTTCAGCGAACTGTTGAATGGACCGTCTATACAGCTCCTGTTTCCCACCTTTAAATGCCAGATAAAAACTTCCTTTCCCTATTCCCATGGCTCCCAGCAATTCGTCTGCAGAAGCGGTGTCGTAACCTTTATTTCTAAAGACTTCGGTTGCTTTTTGGATCGCTTCCTGTTCGTCGAATATTTTGGGTCTTCCAGCCATTTCTTTATTTTGATGAGACAAAGGTATATAATTGTACTAATTAGTACAAAATAAATTTTTAAATATGTTTTATAGTTTTTGTCGATAAAGTTTACAACAGCACGTCATAGCTCATGAAAATGGCTGTTTCTGTAGTGTCGCTATATAGTTTCGTATTGATTCCGGTAATGTTGAAACCTGCTTTACGGTAAAATGTGATGGCGGGATAATTGGTATTTTGAGTTTCAAGTTCTACCAATCTGCATTGCAGGTCTCTTGCTTCACGATTGATACTTTTGAGAAGCAATCTTCCGATATTTTGACCACGATATTTTTCGTTAACCAAAATATTTTCAATGAAAAGGCTGTTGTTCCATTTTCTGAAATCGCAAATGATCCAGCCGACTAATTCGTTTTCATGAAAGGCTCCGAAAGAATGTCCCTGCGCAACAACTTCATTAAAGTCGTTAATATCGCTGTCTGTTGTTTCCCAGATTTTTTTATAAGTCTGTTTTTTTTCTCTGAGGCTGAATTCAAAAGAGCTTCCGACTTCAATCGTTGAAACAGTAAAAATGGTATCGGTTTCGTAACCGTTCAGTCCCCAGTCGGGAACAGGATTGAAAATAATTTTTTCTAATCTTCTGATTTCCATAGATTAAAAATCCATTGTTTTGCTGTTGGAAAAGTTTCCGCGGGTCGCATAGAGAATAATCTGTATCAGCACCAGCGCTGAAATCACAATAACTCTTATCAGCGCATTTTCAGAAAATCTTTCTCTTACCACTTCAAGGTAATTAATCTTTTCAATGGTAAATTCCTTAAGCTTATCAATATTGGTAAAAGCATTCACTTTGCCCACTTCTGAGCTAATTTCTGCTTCGTTGAGGGTGGTGGCCACATTAATAAGGTTGATATTGCTCATGAACAGCCATCCGAACAACAGTATCGATATAAACAAAAGAAAAGGTCTGATAATCTTCATGAATAAAGACGTTTTTTGATGGAACATGTTGGCATTTTGTGTTGATCTCAAATTTAAATAAAAAATGTTTAAAATCTCTTGATTCTGAGCAATTTTAGAATATTAAATTTTGCTTGTACCTTATCATTTTCAGGGTCGAATATCTTAATATCTATTTTTTCCCGGTCTTTAACAGCAATTCCATAATGATTTTCGAGATTTGAATTGATTTTTTCAAATAAACCTAATGGAAGCATAATCTTCAGAATTCTCTCTCCTTCATCAAAATTTAAATTCTTAATCAAAAGTATAACTATAATTTACCGATTCGAAAATAGCAATGGCAGCTACCCATTTCAGTTCTTCAGAATCCAGATCGTGAGATCTTACATTTATGAGACTATAGGGAGTATACTGTTCTGTTTTCACTGTTAAAGGTGCGGGATGTCCACTAAGGTTTCTTCTCATCGAATTATTTCTTTTAAAACCTTTATTGTCACGGCTTTTTCTGATCTTTATTTCTTTGCCCGAATTAAAAGTAACAGTGTAAGAATCCGTGGGGTTATTTCTGTCGAGATGACCGATGAGATATCCGTCTTGATCCTGAATCTGCATAAAATTAACAATTTTCCCTAAATAAATTCCGTTAAAATCAACCGTAAGCTCAGGATACGTATAGTCAAGAAAAATTTTAAACTCTGTAGATTCTGCTAAAATCCGGCAGTCATTGGCTTCAATTCTTTGGAAAGCAATAAGGTTTTCGTTGTTCGGCGAAATGATATACCCTGTTAATTTACTGGGAAACCATTTGAGGGCATTGTAATCCAGATCATTTGTAATATCATTAATCGTATGGCCATTCCACGGAACCAGCGACATTTTCGTCTCATTTACCTTACCTTCCATTTTCATTCTTTCTTTTTCAAAATCTGCCGGAGTTTTTCTTCCCGAAATTCCTTTGAAGGCGGAGAAAAATATTTTCGCACTTCCCAGCATGATAAGGGCAATAATTAAAAAGAAAATAATAATTCCTGCAATAAAAAGATAGAAGATCAATTTAATAATCATATTGATAGTTAGAAAATTAAGGCAGTAATCTGATAAGTTTACAACGGTGCCAAAATTAATTAAAATTTCATACACACAATTTTCAAAACCCTTAAATTTGTGCTTAATAAAAATTTTACTGGATGCTTAGGAAAATTACGGTTGCGGCGGCTACATTTTTGTCCGTACTTACAATCAATGCGCAGAAGAATAAAAATTCACAGTTGGAAAGACCAAAACTGGTTGTAGGTTTGGTGGTAGATCAGATGAGGTGGGATTATCTTTACCGTTTTTACAATAAATATGGGAACGACGGCTTCAAAAGACTTTTACAAACAGGATATTCTTTAAATAATGTTCATATTCCCTATGTTCCTACGGTTACGGCTTTGGGACACACTTGTATTTATACAGGTTCGGTTCCGGCGATTCACGGGATTGCAGGAAACGACTGGACAGATAAGGAAACAGGGCAAAACGTGTATTGTACCACAGACGAAAGTGTAAAACCTGTAGGGACTGCCAATGTAAAAGTAGGGAGCCATTCTCCGAAAAACCTTTGGTCTACAACGGTTTCTGATGAACTAAGACTCGCTACAAATTTTCAGGGGAAAGTAATCGGGGTTTCTTTGAAAGACCGTGCTTCGATTCTTCCGGCAGGACATACACCAAACGGAGCTTTCTGGTTTGATGATTCTTCAGGAGATTTTATCACCAGCACCTGGTATATGAACGATTTGCCCCAATGGGTAAAAGCTTTCAATTCTCAGAATCTGCCGGATAAATTGGTGGCAAACGGCTGGAATACTTTACTTCCGATCAATCAATATACTGAAAGTGCGCCTGACAATTCTCCTTGGGAAGGTCTGTTGGGAAGTGCAAAAACGCCCACTTTCCCTTACTCTAATTTAGCAGCTGATTATCAGGCTAAAAAAGACAATATCCGTTATACACCTTTCGGAAATACGTTGACGTTGAAATTGGCTGAAGCGGCTGTAGAGGGAGAAAAGCTGGGAAGTGATGATGTTGTGGATATGCTGGCGATCAATTTGGCTTCAACGGATTATGCAGGTCACAAATTCGGACCGAATTCTATTGAAGTGGAAGATGTCTATTTAAGATTAGATCAGGATTTAGCACAGTTTTTCAGTTATCTGGATTCTAAAGTCGGGAAAGGACAGTACACCGTTTTTCTTTCGGCAGATCACGGTGGGGCACATTCTGTTGGGTTTTTACAGGAACATAAGATTACAACAGGTTTCTTCGGAGAAGGAATGGATAAAAATATTAATCAGAAACTAAAAGATAAATTCGGAGTTGATAAACTCATCAATGCTGTTGATAATTATCAAATCTACTTCGACAGAAAATTGTTGAAAGACAATAAGCTGGAGCTGGATGATGTAAGAGATTTTGCCATTAAAGAACTGGAGAAAGATCCTACGGTTTTATATGCTGTTTCGGTAGAAGAAGTTCAGGAGTCTACGATTCCGGAACCGATTAAACAGAGAATTATTAATGGGATCAACAGACAGAGAAGCGGTGATATCCAATTGATTTCTCACGATTCTATGTTGCCTCCATATGCTAAAACAGGAACTACACACAGTGTCTGGAATTCTTACGACTCGCACATTCCATTGATTTTTATGGGATGGGGGATTCAGCATGGGGAAAGTAATAAGCCATATTTTATGACAGATATTGCGCCAACGGTTTCTTCATTATTAAAGATTCAGTTTCCAAGTGGAAATGTTGGAAATCCGATTACGGAAGCTATCGGAAAGTAATTTTCTGACGAGAGCATAAAAAATCCTTAACTGTTTCGGTTAGGGATTTTTTATAACCCATTTGTTATTTAAATGTAAATTTTACTGTTGTCAATTTTCAGAATATTCTGCTTTTCCATTTTTTTGATGGCACGGATTACGGTTTCAATTCTCATGCCCGTTAACGAGGCAAGCTGCTGTCTGGTGTAAGGAATCGGAAAGGAAAATTCTTCCTGAAATCCAAAATGTGCTTTCACATGATTCATAATAAGATGCAGTTTGGTTACCGGATCCTTAAAAGAAAATGGTGCAGAAATTAAATATCGGTAATGCATGCGGTCTGCCGTGTAAGAATATACATTCATAATAAGTTCCGGCTTTTCGAGTAAAAGACCGATCAGTTTGCCTTTTTCCAGCCTTATGATTTCGCATTCTGTAATGGCAATGGCATTTATAGCATATTTCTTGTCGTGAAAGAGATAGGTTTCGGCTAAACAATGACCATCGAAAGGAATTCCATGGATGAATTCTTTGCCATCTTCCAGAAAGCTGCTTAATTTTACAGTGCCGGTTTTTATCTGAAAATAATATTTTGGAGTACTATCTTCTTCAAATACATATTCACCGGAAGTATAATTTTGCAGTTCAGCGCCATGAGAAAACAATAGGTTTTCACAGATGATCATATATTAATTTTAGTTGTTATTTATAAAAGTTAAAATTAATAAATTAACGTATCGGTGAAAAGCTGCAACATACCACATAGATGCCCCAAAAATGCCTTATTTATAGACTTTCTATTGATTCTAATCAATTTATGGGGATGACAGTAAAATTTAGAAGGATTTAAAAACCGGAAAGTGAAATTATGAACGAATCAGCTTTTGGATTTCCCGTTGGAATTTTTTGTTCTGTTTTCTTATTTTAAAAATGAAGAAAAGTAATACAGCAGTTATTAGTGTCCCCAAGCCTATCACAGAAGCCTTACAGTAGGTAAAATATCTTTTGAGCTCTTTGCTTTTAAGTAATGTTTCCTCATTGTGATGATCAATAGCCTGGTTAATGGAACTTAATTCATTTTGTTCCCTTTTAAAACGCATCTCAAAATATTTTTTATTGTACACCTGATACAAATTCTTGTCACCGGTAGCCAGGTAATTATCTGCCATTTCTTTAAAGATACCTTCATTAAGAACAAGGTCGTTCGTGTTTTTACATAGAATTTCTGCTTTCTTTAAAAGGATTAAAGCCGTCTGGTTCTGGCGTTTTTGCTTGTACACTTCCGCCATTCCTTTCAAGGCAAAAGCTTCCAGACTTTTCGCTTTATTTTTCTGAGCGTACTGTATGGATTGCAGAAAGGCCTGCTCAGCTTTATCAATTTGGCTGAGGTTCAAATAACAATAACCAATATTGTAGAAAACCACACTCATATTGGCGTAGGCTGCCTTTTTAGGATTCACTTTTTCGAAATTCTCCACAGCTTTTAAAAACTTTTCCAAAGCAATTTCAGAATTCGACTGACTTTTATAGATCATTCCACGGATTGCGTATGTTCTTGCAGTTTCTATATTTTTCTCAAACGAATCATCAGGAAGCTTAGCAAGATACAGGTCGGCTTCATCCAATGTTTCCAGACTCTTGCTAAATAATTCCATCTGCTGATATTGGATGGCCACCGAAACAAGAACACTGGTCTGGGTTTTCGGATCATTCGTTTTCGGAGCTAATTCTTTGGCTTTTAAAATGTATTTTAGCGATTCATCAAAATCCCTTTTTGCAATATTCGCCGTAGAAAGCAACATGTACAGCGAGATCAGCGTATTAATATCTTTCTCTTTTTTAAGGAGATTATTGACAATTTTTATAGAATGGTCGGGATTGTCATAAATTTCAAGCCGTGCTTTTTTCAGTAAAGACTCGTCATGAATTTTTTGGCCGTACCCTGAAATTTGGCATACAATAAGAATGAACAAAATAAATTTTAAAATTAGCTTCATGATATTTTGCTTTTACTGATTTCCTGAATATATGCGTTGGGAGACATTCCTGTCACTGACTTGAAAACAGTCGTAAATGCACTGTGGGATGAGAATCCGGAATATTCTGCAAGGTAGCTTACCTTATAGTTGAGATAGGTGGAGTCTGTTTTTAATAAATGTGCTATATGATTGATTCTTAATTCGTTGATGTATCCGTTGAAGTTTTTTCCTTTGTTGTTATTGATAACTTCCGAAAGGTATTTGGTATTAATGCCCATCTGTGCAGAAAGCATTGCTAAAGACATGCTTTTATTCAGATATTGATTAGATTCTTCCCATTCTTCAAGCTTTTGCAGGATTTCGACTTCTTTTTCTTTGGAGATTTTGTTGGAGTCTTTACTGGCAATTGATGTTTCTTCTTCTTTCAGAACGGAGGCTTGGGGCTGAACCGTTTTTTCCTTTTTCTTTTGTTTTTCGAAGAACTCAAACTGTTTCTTTAAGTCATTATTTTTACTTTTTAAGCTAAAAAAATAAATGATTAGAACAATAATAATCAACGATAAAGATAAAATTAAAATCAAAAGACGGCCGGATTGGTTTTGCCTCTGGAACTCAATATTTTTATTCTGAGAATTTTCTACCAATTTTACAATATACCGGATCCCTTCTTTGGTGTTGGCGTCTATTTTTGTTTTCAGTTCCGTATGCAGATTATTATAGAAATGGTACTTCCTGTCGTCATGAAGCGCAAAATAATTTTTAGCTAAGGATGCGTACATACTGCTTTTCACACAATTAAAAGGTAATTTTTCTATTTTTGAAAGGCCTTTTTCCAGCTGATCGATGGCAGAATGGTAATCACCCTTAATGAAATAATACCGCGAAAGATTTTCATACGCCAAAGCCAGCAGCAAAGGGTATTTTTTCTGTTTTCCAAGATACGCAATGACTCCTGAAATTATTTGCAGGGCTTCTTCAGTTTTATTTTGCCGGAACAGGTAAGAAGACTGGAAAATCTGATTTTCTAACCTGATGATTTTGTTTTCTTCATTTTCATTATCAATATACCGATTACTTTTTATAAGATTTCTCAATGCTAATGCCTGATTTCTCGCTATTCCGAAATTGAGAGCCTGAAGCTGATAAAGTTTGGCAACCGTAATGCGTATTTTTTTATCTTCAGATTTTAATAATTTGTTATCAGAAAGCAAAGAGGAAATGATTTTTTGGGACTGATTGTAAAGATCCAGATTCTGATATTGGTCTGCAAGATTGTAATGTCCGAATATCTGCATAAAGTAAGACAGATTTTTCTTTTCCTGAAACTCCTCCTGCTGATTGGATATATTTACCGACTGAACATAATCTCCCTTCATAGCATATGCCTGGGAAATAATATTCCGTAAAACAATTTTGTGTTCAATATTCTCATCACTGTTTAATATGCTGAGAGAATAGTTGATGCAGTCATCCGGATTTTGATATAATTTTTGAAAAGCCTTGTCCGCCAAAATACTGAAGTCGGGGCCGGATTGTGCTTTCATAAAAACTGAAAACAGCAGAATGAGCAATATTTGAATGTTCCTTTTCAATTTCTCTTCTTTGTAAAAGAATGTTTTTACACTATTTTTTTTCAATTTCTTTAAAATCTGCTTTCTCAATAGAATGTGTGTATGTTTTTGGTTATTAGGTTATTATATTTTTAATTCTTTTAAATTTCATGAATTTTACAAGTCAAAAGCTTTCTGAAAGGTAAAGATAATATTAATATTGTTCTCACCAATTCAAAATAATAAATCAATATTATATGAAAGAAAATTACCAAAGATCATTAAGAATTTTGTGCACTTTATTTTTGTTTAACTGTTCTTTGACACAGGCACAGTTAACAGTAATGGCTACAGGAAATTTTAATGTAGGCGGTGTTTCGGATAACGGAATCGTAAGCATGCATACCAGCGCAGGAGGAATTTACAAATGGGATGCTACAAACGGAGTTGTAACGATAGGGGCATTAACCAATGGATACCCTCAGGCGGGAAGAACGGTTATATCGAAAGACGGAACGAGGATAGCCTCTACCATTACCAATGGAGCAACTAATTTTAATGAATTAGCAACGTATAATGTCGCAAACCTGTCCTGGGCAAACCATGGAGGGCTGGTTCCTACAGGCTGGGACGGGAGTGTAAGTTCTACCTGGGGAATGAATTCTCTTGGAGATATAGTGGTAGGTCTCGGCTGGCTGACAGCGGCTAATGGCCATGCCATAAAATGGACTAGTGAAGGCGGAATCGTAGACCTTGGGAGTATTGTTTCCGGAAGAAGCTCCAGAGCTAATGCTGTTAACTCGGATGGTACAGTGATTGTCGGGTGGCAGGATCAGGCAGACGGGATGAGATGCGGTGCCAAATGGATCAACGGAGTTGAAAGTTTTATATTAGATGGTACCGGTGCCAACGTTGGCGAGGCAGGTGATGTTTCTGCCGACGGGAATACCATTATAGGATCGGCAGTGCCGAATCCTTATGTCTGGAATTCAGTTTCCGGGCTTACATACATAACACATCCAAATTCCTCTGCCTTCTTCAGAGGTGGAGCAACGGGAATCTCTGGAAACGGAGGAGTTGTTGTTGGTTTTTATAGACCGTTCCCGGGAGCTCCAATGGCTGGAGAAGGCTTTATATGGACCCCTGCTGGAGGGCGTGTAAATTTGAATGATTATGCAGCCAGTCTGGGAATCACAACCAATGGAGTGATTATGTCTCTGCCGCTCGCAATTTCTCAGGATGGTAAAAAAATTGCGGGAACAGGCAGGGATGCTTCTGGGCAGACTGTAGCTTTTTATCTCGATCTTACACAGTATCTTGCTGTAAATGAAAATGTAAATAATGAAAATCTACTGTCAATCTATCCAAATCCTGCGAAAGACAATATTTACATTAAAGGAAAACATAAAATTGAAAAGGCTGAAATTTATAATATGGTAGGCCAGAAACTAAGAACGATTCCGTCTGTTGAGAGTCAGATTGATGTATCGTTTTTATCTAAGGGAAATTACGTGTTACATTTATTCGTGAAAGGGGAAGTTTCACAAAGTTTTAAATTTATAAAACAATAAAATTAGGCAGTACTAGGGAGGCACGTAACCAGCTTAGAAAAAAACTCGCAGAGCAATCTGCGAGTTTTGTTTTTGTATAACTTAAAAGTCCTATTCTTCGTCTTCTACAATGTCGCCTTCATCATCTTCATATTGTTCAAGAAAATAAGTAAAGGTGAAATCTTCTGTTTCCTCTTCGGCATCTTCAAGCGTTAAAAGAAGATCTTCAAAGTTTTCCAGCTGATCTACCGTCATGTTGACGAATTCGATATGAAGAGGCATTTCCAGCCCACCTGTCACCACATCCGAAAGGGCATCCAGATTATCTCCGAAATGTTCGGGAAGCTTGATCTTTTCTTTTAATTGAGCATAGAAATCTTCATAATCTCCTATGTCTGTAAAATCTATATATATTGTACTCATATTGAATTGAATTTCCAGTTTTTATTAATTAAAACTTGTTTGCATTTTTTGCAAAAATCCGTTTCTTCATTGGTCGGATTTTTACCTTCCGCATCTCTCATAAAACACATTTTAACAGGGCAATGTTTCAGTCCTTGCGTATGGCCGAGCTCATGAATGGCAACTTTAAAAAATTGTTCGTTTAAATTTTTTTTATTTAGTCTGAAGCTGGAGGCGACACATGCTTTTCCCGGTCTGTACCCTAAACCCATCACGCCAAAATCTTTGATAGCTCCTTTGGCCGTACTGATATCTTTTGAAGTTAAAGCGATCGTGACAAAGTTTTCTTCCGTTTTCTTATTTAAAAATGAAATAATAGAGTCTGCCCTGTAACGGTTTCTGGGTTTATAATAAGTATTTTCAGGGAAATCGATAGGCTTCAGAACTTTAACATTCGGATATACCTTTTTAATTTCACTGACTACGAAGTCCACGTTTTCGGATTTTATATCTTTAAACGGCTGTACCAAAATAGTAATGGCTTTTCCTTCCCCTAGCTTTTTCTGCTGTTTTTCTGAACAGGCAAAGATAAGGGCAAAACAAAATAGGATGAATAGTAAATTACTTGATTTCAAATTTTTAAATAATTTTTATCATTGCGCTTCGCTCCCCGCAATGACTTAAACTTACTGTTTTTCAAAGCTTTTATAGTGGTTTTTGGTAAGATAAACGTCACCATTTTTTGTAAAAACAATCCGGTCTGCATTCCGGGTTCCACAGTGATAATTCACATCGGCTTCAAAGTACTTTATGCCTTCAGGTAGCGTTCTTTCTCTGTTGCTGAATTTATCGCCGCCAATGGCTTTTCCCGGTAAGACCTCACAAAGGTTTCCTTTTGAAGGATTCCATCCCCGATTTTTAGCCTCATTTTTTGTAATGTAGTAATCAGGAAGCTGATGATTTTGTTTTACATAATTAACGACAGTTTTTTCCTCCGTAAGCTCATCAATTGATTGCCGGGAAGAAGATTTTTCTGTCTTAATTGTTACCTGATCGGTGACCTTACCATCAACGGTCTTTTTATCCGCAATAAAATTATTGTAAATATACATCACAGACATCCCGAAGAGAAGCCCCATACAGATGAAAAATACAGATCTTATTTTACCATTCATAGTTTACGTATCAATTATTATGAGTGAATTGCCAATTTTACTTTGTCAATCAACTTTGAATTTCACAAATTAAATACCATAAGTCGAATCAAAAATTTACCATTCACCATTCACATTTATCCTTCTCTCCACTCTTCAGGGATATCACAAACCGGGATCGGAACCATTTTATGCTTTGCCGCTTTATGCATTCTGTCGAAAATCATGAAAACTTCTTTATCGCGTCCTTCGTACTCTTCAACAGCTTTAGTTCCGTATTCTTTCTGAATTTTTTCCAGCTCGGGATAGGTTGCCCCGATTTGATCTTCGTCTGTTCTTTCGGCATCCCAAAGTCCGTCTGTCGGAATCGCATTTTGAATACTTTCAATTAAATTTAAAGCTTTCGCCAGTTCGTACACTTCAGTTTTATAAAGATCTGCAATCGGAGAAACGTCTACACCGCCGTCCCCATATTTTGTATAAAACCCGATTCCGAAATCTTCCACTTTATTTCCTGTTCCGCACACCAAAAGCCCGTGAAGCTGACCAAAATAATATAAATTCAGCATTCTGAAACGCGATCTTGTGTTAGCTAATGCCAGGTTATTGTTGGCATTTCCTTCTGCATGATCATGAACAATCCCTTCAAAACTTTCAAAAACCGGAGTTAGATTAATCGTTTTCCCCTGAACGTTCGGGAATTTTTTCTTAAGATCTTCAATATGATCCTGCGCTCTGCTTACCTGATCTTCTTTTTGGCGGATCGGCATTTCAAGCAATAAAACGTCAAGCCCGGTCATGGCGCAAAGTGTGGAAACCACACCAGAGTCTACACCTCCCGAAACTCCGATAACATATCCTTTTGCATTAGCTTTCGTTGCATAATCTTTCAACCAGCTTACAATATGGTCTATTACTTTTTGTGTCTGCATTGTTTATTTTTTTGTCTGTTTTACAATTAAGAAGTTCAAAATTAAAAATTTTGACCGTGATTTAGATATAATTTTCATGTTTCAGTTCGTACCAGAAGCAAATTCCGTCCGGTTCTGTGAATTCGCCGGTTTGCGTGAAGCCTAACTTCTTTAAAATATGATTGGAACCTTCGTTTTCAGAATGAGCATGAGCGTAAATCGTGTCAGCTTTTAGATCATTGAACCCAAAATCCAATGAAGCTTTCGCAGATTCCATGGCATAACCTTTCCCCCACGATTCGGGAAGAAAACGGTAGCCAAGATCGTATACATTGTTGTATCCGTTGATTTCCTGAGTCAGTAATTTCAGTCCGCTCCAGCCAATCAGAAGTCCGCTTTTTTTCTCAATGACAGCCAGCCTGCCGATCCCATTGTCCAGATATTGCTGTTGAATCATTTCAATAACTTTTTTCGACTCGCTGATGTCGGTGAGGGGAGGAATTCCGATATATTTCATCACTTCGGGGTTAGAATCCAGGAGAAACATACGTTCAACATCCGTTGCTTCGAATTTTCTTAAGATAAGTCTTTGTGTTTCCAGGTACATGTTTTTAGTATTGCTGAAATCCAAAAATGGTAACATGAGCGTTTCCTTTTTTAATATCTGTTTCCTGTAAAGGGTTTTTTAAAACATTTAAGGTCTGTAGATTAGGATTTTTCGAAATGTCTAATTTCTGGATTTGATTGTGTTCAAGATTTAGTTTTTTAAGATAAGTAAGTGCACTTACGTCAATCGTCTTTATTTTATTTAAAGATAAGGTTAATTGATCGATTCGTGGGGTTGTTTTTAACAAAATACTTTCAATCTGATTGTTATCAAGATATAATGAGGTTAAATTTTTAAGATTTTCTGCCTTGAAAATTGAAATCTTACAGTTTGTACAGGATAAAAGCTGCAGACGATCCATATTTTTCAATGATAAAGAGGTGATAGAATTTTCATCAAGGATAATCATTCTTGCATTTTTAAAATAAGAAAGATCATCAACAGCAGCAATTCCTTTGTTCACCAGAAATAAATTTTCCACCATTTCGGCTTCAATCGGATTAATGGTTCCGTCTTTGTTGCTGTCAAAATTTTCCAGCACCGCCTTTTCTAAATTTTTATCTTTAAAATGGAGCTGCTGGCCTCGAAAACAGGGAAGTGCAGAAATAAAAAATAGCAGCGCAAATATTTTGTTTTTCACCATCGAATTGTGTTTAAATCCTTATTTTTGTAAACTTTAATTTCATGTAAAAGTATGAAGATTTTCAGAATTATAGCGCTTTCTTTAGGATTAGTTTTGGGATTGGTTTCCTGTAAAAAAGAAACTCAGAACCAATGGAATGTTGAAGTTAAAAATCCGGCAGAAAAGGTGGAGATCACAGATATTTCCAAAGAATTATACGATCCTAATGTTTCATTGGATCAGTTTAAGGCAAAATTTCCTTGGTTTCAGGGAACTGTGAGCGATGCAGACTTCGGTAAAAGAAGGGTGGACCCTGCTGAGATAAAAATTTATAAAGAAGCTGCCTCTAAAATAGATCAAGCGAAGCTGCAGACAGATCTCCAGGATCTTTTTTCGCATATCAAATATTATTTTCCGGTTTTCAAAAGTCCAAAAGTATTTTTGTTTTCTTCATCGCTACAGATGGTTCAGGATCCTATTTTTTATGATGCCAAAGGAAATCTTCTTTTTATAGATATTTCAGGTTTCATGGGAGAAAATAATCCTAATTATAAAGGGCTGGAAATGTATTTTCAGAAATCTATGAACCCGAATAATATTGTTCCCAAAGTGGCTCAGCTATTTGCGGAAGGTTTCGTAAAAGAAACTCCGGATCATCAGAAATTTATTGATATGATGATTCTTAACGGGAAGATTATGATTCTTAAAGATGCGTTTTTGCCGACGTATCCGGATTACCTGAAAATGAATTATACCCAGAAACAATATGAATGGGCGGTATCCAACGAAGCCAATATCTGGAATTATTTCGTTGAAAATAACCTGATTTTCGGAGATGATCACAGATTGGAAGACCGTTTCATTGCGCCGGGGCCTTTTTCTAAATTTTATACGGAAATCGATAATGAATCTTCACCTCAGATAGGTATTTATACCGGATGGCAGATTTGTAAGGAATATTTTAAGCAAAAACCAGAGACCAAACTTCAGGATTTCCTGAATATGGATGCCACGATTATATTCAACCAATCGGGATACAAGCCAAAATTATAGAATTTCTATACATTAAGTTTGTTTAAATTTAACCGCAGAAGAAATAAAAGACCTTATTGGATCTATTTAAAGTATTTCAAAAGTTTACAAAGAGGAAAAAATCTTTGATTTACTTTTAACATTAAGAAATTAAGAGTATTTAGCTTAAAAAATTTAATAAAAATCAATTTATTGATTTCTTAACCAAAAACACCTTAATTAACTGAATTACTTAATGTTAAGGAAAGGATAAACAAGGTTTATTTAATTTAGAAAAATTAGGAAAGAGTGATAAAAAATTTATTAATAAAATTTAAACAGGCTCTAAACTTATGTGCTCTTTTTTTCATTTAAATATTAAACTTAAGATGACTACAGAGTTAAAATCTTTTGCATCTTTTGTGGTAAAAAGTTTAAACAAGTTTATTATAAATTAAAAGCCTTTCAGTTTTTTTGGGAAGGCTTTTTACTTGGATTTATGTAAATAATACTACTTTGTATTGCATATTACTATTTAATTTATATATTTGTGGCAATTAATAATAACCTATGGAAAATGTTATTCAGATTCAAAATTTAAACTTTGAATTTTCCAGGAATAAACCTATTCTTAAAAATATCAATCTCTCGGTTCCGAAAGGGAGTATTTTTGGATTTCTCGGAGCCAACGGAGCAGGGAAATCTACCACCATGAAAATGCTTATCGGAAGTATTCCCGACGAAAATAATGCCATCAGTATTTTTAATGAAAAGCTTTCAACACTTTATCCTGAAGGTTTTAATAAAATCGGAAGCCTTATCGACACCGCAGCCTTTTATGATCATCTTTCCGGGTGGGATAATCTGTTGATTATTTCCAAACTGAGGAATCTTCCTTCTTCCGAATGCGAAAGAGTTCTTCATCTTGTAGGTCTTTGGGAAAGCCGGAATATGAAGATGAAAAGATATTCTCTGGGAATGAAACAAAGGCTCTCTATTGCGATGACTCTGCTGGGAAAACCGGATTTATTGATTCTTGATGAACCTGTGAACGGGCTCGATCCCAACGGAATGCTGGAAATGCGTGAACTTCTCATCAAACTGAATAAAGAAGAAGGGGTTACGATTTTTATTTCGAGTCATTTGCTTCAGGAAATTGAAAAAATGATTACGCATTTGGCGATTATTTCTCATGGTGAAATTCGCTTTACGGGAAGTATTCAGGATTTGAATGAGCTGTACCGATACAATCATATCAGAATCGGCTTAAATAATGCCTCCGCTTTTATACCGAAGTTCCTGAAAGCTATTCACCGAAAATACTGGATGAAAATACTATTGAAATTACGGCAGAATCTAAAGAAGATATTATTAGCCTCGTAAAGAAACTGGTGCTGAAAGATGCTGAAGTTTTCGAAATTAAAAACAGTGCAGGGTTAGAAGACTGGTTCATGGAAATCACTAAAAATTAAAACACCAATGAAAAAAATATTAACGACAGTCGGTACAGAATGGCTGAAAATAAAAGGATTAGGACTAGTTTATATTGCAATAGTTTTAGGTGGATTAATTCCTTTATTGGGATTCGTGCCGTCATTTTTCAGGCCGGAGATTATTCAGGAAGGCACCTTGAAATTTTCTATTTTCGAAGAGGCTATCGGTGGGGAAGCCTTAAAATATTTCACATTTTTTGTATTGCTTTTATTTATCATCATTGCAGCAAACAGAATAGCGCAGACCGATCATAAAAACAACGGATGGCAGTTGATGGAAACACAGCCGGTAAGCAGGTTTCAGTTGTATTTTTCCAAATATATCATTTTAATTTTGTTGAGTTTTCTGTGTGTTGCCTCTTATTTTATCTTTAATATTATTCTGGCGCTGGCAGATTATTATATTCATCCGAATGCAGTAAAATTGATGGATTTCGATTTTGCATGGATTATGAAAACGTATGCAAGAATATGCATTACCATTTTAGGCATTGCATCATTGCAGCTTTGTGCTTCCGTGGCTTTTCCTGGCTTTATCTGGTCTTTTCTGGTCGGTTCTCTGGGGATTGCTTCAAACATTACTTCTTTGGTTCAGAAGCAGTCGTTTTTCTTTAATCCTTACAGTTCACTGTACACCTTCTGGAATGCTCCGGAAATCAAAAACCTGAACAGTTTTATTTCGTATTCGGAGTTGATGAGTGTTTTCTGGATGATTATTTTCCTGATCATCGGTTATTTCTGGTACAGCAAAAAAGGCTTTAAAAATGCTTTCCTTAAAAATAAGAAGCAGATTATTATTTCAACGGTTTTGTTTATTGTTGGAGCAGGGTTTCTGTATATGTTTCAAAAGCCAAAATCTTACAAAAGTGATATTGCAGGAATTTCAATGACCGGAAAACTGGAAACGGATCTTAAAATTGATTCTATTAAAATTTATACTACTGATTTTCATAAGAAGATCGGTGCCGCAGCGATAAAAAATAATACCTTCAGTTGGTCTACAAAAGAAAATCTTCCGTTAGATGAATATCTCATCGAAATCGGAACTAAAAAACTGATTCTGGTAATGGGAAGCGGAGATTGGTTTGATCTGGATTTTAAATTAAACAATACCAAATTGGTCTCTTACATCAGATCCAACAGAAAAGCTGACCAGGCGTATAGGCAAACAGAAGATGCATTCGGAAGAGAATTCGGATATGCGCTTGAAGATCAGACGTACACTAATGATCCTGCTAAATTTTATGAATTGGCCCAATCCGACTGGAAAGAAAGCCAAAGAATTCTGAATATTTTCGCCGATCCTGAAAACAATGCACTTTCTGATGATTATAAAATGTACAGAAGGCAGCTGATGGCGATTCGATATTTAAACGAGATCAACAATTACAGAAAAATGACTTCGTGGAATGATCTGAAATTTGCACCGCCAAAAGAGTTTATTGCTGAATTAAATGAAAATATTCAGAAACCAACACAGCTTTTGAGTAAAAATGAAAATTATCTTCAGTTTAAATTAGATCATTTATTAACGGATCAGGATCAGTCGATTAATGCAGACAGTATTCTTTTTGTTAAACTGAATCAGCTTCCGAAAAGTTTTGAAAAAGATCAACTGTTGTCGAAACACCTGTCAAAAACGATGGAACTTGAAAGCGACAGTACTGCAAGAAATAAATTATTTGCCTCAGAGATTAATAAAATTAACAGCAAAGATTACAAAAATATGCTGTACTCAAAGCTTGAGCAGATTAATATTTCTCAAAAAGGATCTGTATTTCCCGATCTTGCTTTCTTGAATGATAAAGGAAAAACGGTGAATCTTTCAAAATTCCGTGGAAAGTATGTGATCATTGATCTTTGGGCAACGTGGTGTGCGCCTTGTAAAGAAATTCGTCCGGTATTCGAAACAAGAAATAATCAATATAGATATTATAGTAATATTCAGTTTATCTCGGTAAGTCTGGATCAGGATCAGAACAAATGGAAAAATTATTTAAAAGCAAAACCTTCCAATATTCCTCAGTTTTGGCTGAATAATGCAGAACAATTCATGAGAACCTATAAAATCCAGTCGATTCCGAGATTTTTAATCATCGATCCGGATGGCAAAATATTTAATCTGAATACACCTTTTCCTGATGAAGATAATTTCGTAGAAATTTTAGATAAGCTCAAGAAGTATTAACTTTGCACCAAATTAGAAATAAATAGAAAGTTATGAGAAAAACTCAGATTACGATAGATGTAGAATTGGATGAAAACCACATCCCGGAAACAATGACTTGGAATGCTCAGGATGGTGGAGTTGAAAAAGAAGAAACGAAGGCAGTAATGATTTCCGTTTGGGACGAAAAAAATATGGAAGCCCTAAGAATCGATCTTTGGACAAAAGAAATGCCTGTTGACCAAATGAAAATGTTCATGCACCAGATTTTTGTTTCTTTAGGAAATACCTACCAAAGAGCAACAGGTGAAGAAGATGTGGCACAATGGATCGAGCAAATGGCTGAGGAATTTGCGATAAAATCTGCAATAAAAATGTAAAAACGAATTTGAAAATGTGATAATAAGACAATTTGAAAATGAAAGTTATGAAAGTAATTTTCAAATTCTCAAATTTTCAAATTAATAAAATATAAAGCAATGAATTTTAATACAAAAGTTATTCACGGAGGACAGCACCACGAATCTGCAACAGGTTCTGTGAACGTTCCTGTATTTTTAACGTCTACATTCGCACAAAAATCTCCGGGGGTACATTCCGGTTACGAATATTCAAGAGCGGCAAACCCTACAAGACAGGCTTTGGAAGACTCTTTGGCAAGTATTGAAAACGGAGCAAGAGGTTTGGCTTTCGGTTCTGGTTTGGCAGCGATCGACTGTGTTTTAAAATTATTAAACCCTGGTGATGAGGTAATTGCAGTGGATGATTTATATGGCGGAACATACAGAATGTTCACAAGGTTATTTGAAAAATATCAGTTGAAATTTACGTTCGTGAATTTTGATGATGTTTCTAAAATTGCTGACGTCATTACCGATAAAACTAAACTGATCTGGGTTGAAACTCCAACAAACCCATTGATGAAATTAGTTGATATTAAAGCAGTTGTAGAAATTGCAAAAGGAAAAGATATCTTGGTTGCAGTTGATAATACTTTCGCAACGCCATACCTTCAAAGACCGATCGATTTGGGAGCAGATATCGTAATGCACTCTGCGACAAAATATTTGGGTGGTCACTCTGATGTTATTGCGGGAGCATTGGTAGCAAAAGATGCGGAATTGGGAGACAAGCTTCACTTCATTCAGTTCGCAAGTGGCGGAATTTTAGGACCTCATGATTCTTATTTGGTATTAAGAGGGATTAAAACTTTGGCGTTAAGAGTTCAGAGACATTCAGAAAACGGAATGGCTGTAGCAAAATATCTTGAGTCTCATCCGGCAGTTGCTCAGGTAATTTATCCGGGATTAGAATCTCACCCGCAATACGAATTGGCAAAAGCTCAGATGAAAGATTTCGGAGGAATGGTTTCCTTCACTTTTAAATCGGGTAAAAAAGAGGATGCTATTAAGTTTTTAGAGAAAGTAAAAGTATTCACTTTGGCCGAATCTTTGGGTGGAGTGGAATCTTTGGCCAATCACCCTGCGTTGATGACTCATGCTTCCATCCCGGCTGAAAAACGTGCTGAATTGGGGATTACTGATGATTTAGTTCGTTTAAGCGTTGGAATCGAAGATGCAGAAGATCTGATCGCCGATTTGGAAAGAGCTTTTTCTTAATAGAATAAATCTTAGCGAGCTTAGTTAAGTGAAACGCCTTTGCGAACTTAAAAACGTATAGTAGTCAAAAAAATCTTTGCGAACTTTGCGTTAAAAAATTAGCTTTAAAGAATTATTTAAAAATAAACCATAATGAGAAAGATTCAGATTTTATTGTTATTCATTTTAAGTCAGATTGTTTATTCTCAGGTAAAAAATACCGACGAATTATACAAAACGGCAAAAAAATTAGACAGTCTGATATTTGATATTGGATTTAACAAATGTGACCTTTCTCATTATGATTCTATCGTCAGTGACGATCTTGAATTTTACCACGACAAAGGTGGGATTACTTCCGGAAAACAGGCGTTTACAGCCTCCATTAAAAACAATATTTGCGGTGGCCCCAATAAAGTAAAACGTGAATTGGTTCCCAACAGCATGAAAGTCTATCCTTTGTACAGCAATAATGTTTTATATGCTTTTATTCAGGAAGGTGAACACGATTTCGCTGAATTTTACAAAGGAAAATGGAATAAAGGAAGCCGCGCAAAATTTACCATTCTCTGGATACTAGACGGAAAAGACTGGAAAATGAAACGTGTTCTGAGCTACGACCATCACTTATAAACTATGAAAAATACAAGAAAAGCAACCCTTCAGGATATACAACAATTAGCAGGACTGTTCGATCAATACAGAGTTTTTTACCATAAAGATTCAGACATTTCTGCCGCAGAAAAATTTTTGAAGGAAAGGATTGAAAATAAAGATTCCGAAATTTTTGTTGCCGAAGGTGAAGGGAAATTGGTTGGCTTTGTTCAGTTATATCCATTATTTTCATCAACAAGAATGAAACGTTATTGGTTATTGAATGATTTATACGTTAATGAAAACCACCGCGGAAAAGGCTTTTCAAAAGAACTAATTGAAGAATCTAAAGAACTGGCAAAATTTACCGATGCAGCCGGAATTCTTCTTGAAACAGGAAAATCCAACGATATTGGAAACAAATTATATCCTGCTTGCGGATTCGAAATTTACGATGAAGTAAATTTCTACGAATGGACAAACACTGATAATTAATAATTAACAATTATTAATTTAAAATATTGCTCATTACCAATTACTTATTACTCATATTAACATGACTGATTTTCAAAAATACGTACAAAGATATTTAGATCATATTCCATCCGAAAATTGGTTGGAGGAACTTAAAAATTCGTGTGATAAAACCGTTGATATATATTCAAAACTTTCGGAAGAGCAATCGCTTTTTGCTTATGCAGAAGGAAAATGGACGTTGAAAGAATTGCTTTTGCATTTATCGGATACAGAAAGAGTTTTTCAATACAGAATTTTAGCTTTCGCAAGAGGTGATCAAAATGAATTGCCTGGTTTTGACGAAGAGTTGTATGCAGATCAATCTTTTGCCAATGAAAGAAGTTTGAGTTCTTTGTTGGAGGAATATCAACTGGTGAGAAAGTCTTCTCAGATTTTATTAGAAACCGCAAATTCATCAGCTTTAAAAAATATTGGAATAGCTAATGGAAATCAAATTTCGGGTGAAACCATCGGGAAATTAATTGTAGGTCATAATATTCATCATTTGAATATTATTGAGGAAAGATATTTGCCGAAGTTGTGATTAAATCTACAACCAGCATTCTGATTTTCATTAGTGTAATAATATTTCTTATTTCACTTACACAAGTTTGTGTAGTTTATAAATATTTTGGAATTGTAAACTATCATGCTTATTTAGCTTTTCTTGTTGGATGGATGCATTTTGTCGGTGGTGGTTTCGGAGAAGGTTGTATTTGGTTAGCAAATCCACTTTATTTCATGGGGTTATTTTTGTTATATAAGAAAAATAAATTAGCTATTTTTCCTCTTATTTGTTCTTCGATTTTGGGGTTTGTATTTTTAAGTTTTGAAAATTTAACAATGACTAAAAGCGGAAGAATAGCCCCAATAATTGAATTGAAATCAGGCTACTACTTATGGTTAATGTCAATTTTATTCATAACTTTTTCTTCAATTTATTTGAAAATAAAAGAGCAAAAAGATGCGTAGTCTAAAAAATTTAGATATTGAAAAAAGTATTGAAACGAGAAAACTTATTTTAGAAGAAAATTGGTATGACAAATTTGATACTTTTACAAATTATTTAATGTTCCTGAGTCTGATGCTTCCTACATTTTGGGGGTTAGGAGATATTAAACAGTCTGCGAATAGTGATATTGAATACCTTTTTTACCTTTGTCCATTATCTTTTGGGTTGTATGGTTTTTATTGTAAATTCACAGAGAAAAATTTAAAAGAAATCAAATTTACTATTCATAAAGAAGAGGCTAAAAGAAGAATT
Source organism: Chryseobacterium arachidis (assembly GCF_900129245.1). GTDB lineage: Bacteria > Bacteroidota > Bacteroidia > Flavobacteriales > Weeksellaceae > Chryseobacterium > Chryseobacterium arachidis. The sequence continues at coordinate 78,923 of NZ_FQUT01000007.1, read as the reverse complement.
CTTGAATACGGAAAAAAGTACAATTATAGAATCTCTAAAATTTCTAAAGATCTGATATTTTTGAATGAACCTACAGATACTTTGGGCCTTGGTAATCATGAAACGACAACGATGGTTTTTTTCAAAGATCAATCGATTTTATATACTTTAATTAAGGATGCTTCAAGATTGAATGTTCCTGTATTAATATCACAGCATATTATTAGAAATGATTTTAAGAAATTATTGAGTTTGAAAAAAATTGAAAATAAAACGAAGAGAGGTTATTTTAGTTTATTCTTTTTTAAAGATTAATTAAAACAAGTTTAATTATTATGGAAAACATCATCAACATACTAAAATCCGGCGGAACTATCCTTTACCCAACAGACACTATTTGGGGAATCGGTTGTGACGCAACAAATATAGAAGCTGTCAACAAAATTTTTGACATCAAAAAACGTGAAAAGAACAAATCCATGATCATTTTGGTAGAATCTGAAAAGAGACTGCAGGATCTGGTGGATGTTCCGGAGATGGCTTGGGAAATTATTGATTTAAGCGAAAAACCGGTAACCATCGTTTACGAGAATCCGAGAGGTTTGCCAAAAGAATTATTGGCAGATGATGGAAGTATAGGAATCCGTTTGGTAAAAAACGATTTTTGTAAAAAATTAATCACAAAATTAAACAAGCCGTTGGTGTCAACTTCGGCGAATTTCAGTGGAGAAAAAAGCCCGATGAAGTTTTCGGATATTTCTCCTGAAATGGTTGATTTGGTGGATTATGCAGTAGAAGAAGACAGAGAAAAAGTGTCAAAATACTCCGGTTCTTCGGTGATAAAAATCTGGAGCGACAATAGGATAAAAGTTTTAAGAGAATAAAAAAGCGCTGTTTAACGGCGCTTTTTTGTTGATTTATTTAAAATACTTTTGATAAATTTCATCTTTTTCGGAATAGAATTTTAAGGCAAACTCCCGATTGTTGGAAACCTTTATATAGGATAGATCTGCAGAAGAATTATCATCAGATTGTTTTCCACTGATAAACTGGTCGTTTCCATCTAATGTATAGAAGAAACTGTCTGCACTATAGCTGGAATTTCCCTTGATATTTTTTATAATTTTATCTTTTGGTTTAATAGAAATTGTGATGGTATCATCGTTTTGTAATTTAATTTCAGACAAAGTATCGTATTGCACAATATTGATTTCGCCATTTTTCTCATAACGTATTCTGACTACGGAATCCAAAGTTCCTTTTTCTTTTAAAACCGATATAATGAATGCCTGATAAGCGATTCCGTCACTTCCAAACCAACCAACAGCATCAAAGTAAGGTTTTTCGGTGTCTTCAATTTTCTTGTTATAAAAATCTTTAAGAAGACCATACATTGGCTCTGTTCTGAAATAAAACCTGTCGATCTCATCTATTCTGTCCTGCGTTTGCAATGTTGTATTTCTATAAATAATCGGAGTGAGCGTTGTACTGTTTTTGTCAGACTGAGTTCCTGTAATCTTATTCGTTTTTGATTCGATTTCATAGATAAAAGTATCAGTATTATAGTTTACATCTTTACCTTTTATAATTTGTACGCTGGCATTTTTTACAGGAATAAATGAAATTTTAGTGTTTCCGTTTTTTAAATTTTCCAGATAACAGTCGGAATAGAATTCTACCAGATGTTCATTTCCATCAGTAGAATAGAGAATTCTTACTGTGGCATCCGCACGTCCGTCGTCGTCATTATGCCGATCCGTAACCATCATAGCACTGTACTTTACCCCGGAATTGTCTGTGAAATCGATAAAATCTGTATAATGTACATTTTTGGCCTGGGAAAAAAGAATTGAAAAGGAATACAGGAAACCAATGAATAATATTTTTTTCATAGTTATGAGTATTAGTTATCTTATAAAGTTAGGCAAATTTTGTAAACGATGTTACATTTGTTAAAAGTTTAATGTAATTGTTATCTTTGCAAAAGATTTCGTTCTTGTAGCTGAAATCCTATATCCTGATAATAATGACAATCAATCTCAATCAAAATAAAAATCTAAAACTTTTCAAAATAATTTCTGAGGTAGCGGCAGAAAACAATCAGTCTGTATACATTGTGGGCGGTTATGTCCGGGATTTGCTGATGAAAAGAAAGGCTTCCACGGATATTGATTTTGTGACCGAACAAAGCGGAATAGAATTAGCGCAAAATGTTGCTAAAGCCATTGATCCGAAAATGAAAGTTTCCGTTTTCAAAACGTATGGAACGGCGATGATTAAATATAAAGATCTTGAGCTGGAATTTGTAGGAGCAAGAAAGGAAAGTTATTCTGAAGACAGCCGCAAACCGGAAGTGGAAGGCGGAACGATTGAAGATGACCAGAAAAGAAGAGATTTTACCGTTAATGCAATGGCAATTTCTTTGAACAAAGATAATTTCGGTGAATTGATCGATCCTTTTAACGGGATTGATGATCTGGAAAAAGGAATTTTAAGAACTCCCTTGGAACCCGCACAGACGTATTCTGACGATCCTCTGAGAATGATGAGAGCGGTACGTTTTGCTTCAACGTTAAATTTTAAAGTTGAAGATAATTCACTTGAAGCCATTAAGCAGGAGGCAGAAAGAATTAAGATTGTTTCCAGGGAAAGAATCATGGTTGAATTTAACAAGATCATGCTTTCCAAAAAACCTTCAATTGGTTTAAAACTAATGGAACAGACCGGTTTAATGAAATTAATTATTCCTGAATTAATCGATCTGAAAGGGGTAGAAGAAGTGGAAGGTCAAACGCATAAAGACAACTTCTACCATACTTTGGAAGTGGTGGATAATATTTCTGAAAACACCGATAATCTATGGCTTCGCTGGTCGGCATTGCTTCACGATATTGGAAAAGCACCTACCAAAAAATTCGTGGAAGGAACTGGCTGGACTTTTCATGGACATGAGTTTTTAGGTTCAAAAATGGTGAAAACGTTATTTCAAAGATTGAAATTACCATTAGGACCGGACATGAAATATGTTCAGAAAATGGTGAAACTTTCATCACGTCCAATCGCTTTAATTACGGATGATGCTTCGGATTCTGCATTGAGAAGATTGTTGTTTGATGCCGGTGAAAATCTTGAAGATCTGTTCACGCTTTGCAAAGCTGATATCACAACGAAAAACTCCAAAAAACAAGAGAAATTCAAGAAAAATTTTGAGTATGTTGCGGTAAAGATTAAGGAAGTAGAGGAAAAAGATCAGGTAAGAAATTTCCAGCCACCCATTTCCGGAGAAGAAATTATGAGGATGTTTAATTTAAAACCCGGTCGTGAAATCGGGATTTTAAAGGAAAAAGTAAAAGAAGCAATTCTGGAAGGCGAAATTGGTAACGATAGTGAAGAAGCTAAAAATTTTGTTATTGCAGAAGCGGAAAAGCTTGGATTAACACTGGTTTAAAATGCTTTTCGCAACATTTGACTATATCATGTTAATAGTAATTTTCATCTTCAATTTTGGAGTTTGGAAATACAAAATAATTAAAAAACGCAATCGGATCTTGTATCTGATTGTGTTTTTACTTTTTGGGCTTATTGTACCCTATTTTTCTGTAGATTTTGAAATTAAAAAAGCCGTTAAAGATCAGCCTTTTGTTGATGGTTTTACTCTTCTTTATGTATATTTCAGGTTTCCCATCTGGTGGTTTATTGGAATTATTGAGGTTTTAATTTTAACGAAATTAATTTATAAAACTAAATCATAATAAATTCTTAAAAATTTGTTAATAAAATACTGAAATTGAACAGTTTTTGTTATTACATTTGTGAAAACATTGAAAACAAATTTGTTTAATTTTAAAAAACTATCGGTGAAAAAAATCTTCTTATTTCTGCCCTTACTTTTTCTGATTTTCTCCTGCGAAAATACTAAAGTAGAAAAAGTGGAAAATGCTTTCTATTACTGGAAATCCAACGATTATCCTTCCAGTTCAAACAAAGAAAAAGATATTTTAATTGATCAGAATATTAAGAAACTGTATGTGAAATTTTTTGAGGTCGATTATACCGATGCAATGGGAAATTTTCCTATCTCTAAAACCAGTTTTTCACTGAATTCTTATTGCGATGAAAAATCAACGAATTCTTATGAAGTCATTCCAACGGTTTATATTAAAAATATTGTTTTTCAGAAAAGTGCAGAGAAAGATTTAGATCAATTAGCAGATAATGTAAACTTTTTAATTAACAAATATACAAATGAAAGATTAGACTCTTTAAAGGTTTCAGAAATACAGATTGACTGCGATTGGACGGCTTCTACAAAGGATAAGTATTTTTATTTTTTAAAGAAATTAAAACCGATTTCACAAAAAGAAATTTCAGCTACACTAAGATTGTATCCATACAAATATCCAGATAAAATGGGAGTTCCGCCAGTTGATAAAGTGACTTTGATGTGTTATAATCTGATTAATCCATTGGCAGATCAATCGAAAAATTCGATTCTTGATTTAAAAGAATTGGAAAGCTATCTCAATACAGCAAAAAAATATCCGTTGCATTTGGATGTTGCACTTCCGGTATATTCCTGGATGCAGGTTTACCAAAACAATCAGTTTACGAATGTTTTGTATGATGTGAAAGATATTAAGCCTCATTTAAAAGAAATAAAACCGCTTTGGTATGAAGTGCAGAAAGATACAGTTATTAATTACGAAACGTATTTGAGAACCGGAGATAAGATAAAATATGAAGAAATAACGGCAGATAAAATCAATAAAGCTATTGCGATTATCAGGAAAAATATCAAGTTTGATAAAGAAATTACCGTAACGCTTTTTCACTTAGACGAAAAACAACTTAATAATTACACCGATGAAGAAATTAGTCATTTTTACAGCGATTTTACTAAGTAGCGCTTTTTCTGCGTGTGGTTTTTATCCTTACGGAGAAGACGTTAGGTTCTATTTTCTGAATCCTAAGAACTTTTCTTATCAGTCATATTCTTCATTTTATTATTCGGTTTTAAGTTTTGAACAAAATTCTGAAGCGTTAATTTCTACTCAGGATAATGAAAAATTGTGGAGGAAATATTGTGATAATAAAGTTCTTATTACAGATATTTCTTCTGTTTTAGAAAATTATAGTTTTTCTGATATTCAGGGAAATTCTCCAAATCCGTTTCTTCATTATTTGTATTCCCAAAAAGATATTGAGGCTATTAATTATTTGAAATTTGCCAAAAATTGTGAGTATTTCAATACCTGGCAGGATGATCCCTGGGAAAGAAATGAAAATACGGCGATTGCAAAAAGAAAGGATTTATTAAATAAAGCAACTATTTTGGCTTCAAAAAGCAAAAAAGTAGAATTCAAAAAAAGATATGCTTTTTTAGGACTTCGTTTGGCTTTTTATAATAAGGAGATGAAAAGCATTGAGAAAATTTACAGTCGATACTTTTCGGCAAATCAATCCAATGACGTGATTGATGTTTGGGCGTTGTATTTTAAGGCGATTTCAGAGACAAATCCGGCGTTGAAAAATCTATATTTTGCGAAAGTTTTTGCAGCCAGTCCTGAAAAAAGATTTGTTTCGTGGCAATATTTTGAATCACAAGTTCCTGTAGCTGATGTTTTAAATTTAGCTAAAAATAAAAAAGAAAAAGCAAATGTTTTACTGCTTTACGGACTTTATAATCCGGATAAAAATTTAGAAAACATTAAACAAATTTATGCTGAAAATCCGAATTATGACGGATTGAGTTTTTTGCTATATCGTGAATTGGGAAAGCTTGAAGATTGGGTTTTCACACCTTATTATTCTCTTTTTTATACGAATGATGATTATTGGGGTAGTGATCCTGAAAACGAAAATGTTCTTAAAATTTTAGAACGTTCAGACATCGACAGACAATATGCAAAAGAGGTTTTGGAATTTATTGATTCAGTTGATTTATCCAAAGTTGAAAATCCGAATTTCTGGAAATATGGGAGAGCAGAGCTTTTATTAATGACCAAAAATTATTCTGAAAGCTTAAACCAAATTGCTGAGCTGGAAAAAGTTTTACCGTCTGAAAATCTTCTTCGAAACAATGTGGAAATCATAAAAGCTTTGAATCTTTTTGCGAATCAAAACTATGGAAATGCTAAAATTCCGGATGCAGCGAAAGAAATTATCATTAAAAATAAAGACAATAAACATTTTATTTTTGCTTTAGGCAGAGAATTGGAATATTTGGGAAATACTGATGATGCCGCACTTTTATACGCTTCGTTAAATCATCCTTCTATTGGAAATGAATATTACAATAATGTTTACTATAAATCTTTGAAAAATTCTAATCATACTTATGATACGTATTACTATGATTATTTTGATTATCTGGATGCTGTTTATTCACCCGAACAATTGCAGAGTTTTATCAATGAAATTAATGGTTTAAGTAAAAATCCAGATCCGTTTTATAGAAATTTTTATTCGATTAATCAGTCCGAAATCAATTCTTTATATGATTTGTTAGGTACAAAATACATCAGACAAAACAAACTCAACTTAGCTTTAAATACTTTCAATAAACTTGGTGAAAATTATTTTGATGCGCAATATTCACTTTGGGAAAGAGATGGTAAAGACAATTACTATTCATCCAGCAAGGTTTTTGATCAGAATCCGTTTTATCATTTAAAATATACGCCTGATTTTATTCCTGAAAAAGAACATTTCAGAGTGAATAAAATTTCGGTGACCAGAAAGCTTATCGAATATCTGAATAAAGCCAATAATCCGAAAGAAAAAGACAGAGATTACTATTATTTTTTGGTGGCCAATTGTTATTACAATATGTCGCAATACGGCAATGCATGGATGATGAGAAGGTATTCTGTAAGCTCGGCAGGAAATTATTCTATTCGGGAAGATAATCAGGAATTCAATACAGCAGGTCTTGCAAAATATTATTACGGAAAAGCTTTTGAAAATGCTCAAACCTATAAATTTAAAGCTTTATGCCTGAGAATGCAGGGGAGATGTGAGAATTATAATTACGATTTTATGGGTGAGAATACTACGAATTCTTCTTCCCAAGCCGGTAATTACGAAGACAGAAGATTGGAACAAAATAAATATTATCAAGATCTTAGAAATAATTATCCGGACCAGTATGAAGATATGATCAGCGGTTGCGATTTTTTTACTTCATATTTTAAAGCCAGAAGATAAGTGTTATAATAAAATCCGGGCGGTTTCGAAGAAACCGCCCGGAAAAAAAACACAAATGATGAAAAATATTTTTTTATTCTATATTTAAAAATTTTGTCAAAGTTAACTTTCAATTTAAATCAAAAAATTAGAATTGATAGCTAACTCCTAAAGTATAATTTCTCGGTTTTGTTCTATACCCGATTACATCAATATATGATGTGTTGAATAGGTTTCCGATATTTGCGGAAATGTTGATATTCTTATTGATGTTCTGATTGACATTCAGATTGAAAAGATTGAAGTCTTTGTTCACAACATTGACAGTTGAAAATGTCATAGAGTCGTAGTAGGCGTCATTTCTTTTTCCTACAAACTGGTGCGTCAGGTAAATGCGGGTACTTTTGAAAGGATTGATTTTAAGATAAGAATTCACTCTTTGCTTAGGCTGTCTCAACATGGTAGCTTCCTCATCTTTTTCTACAAAACTGAAATTCCCTCCAAATCCGACGTATTTATTCACATCATAATCGAAACCGATTTCAAATCCTTTTACCTTGTTTCTGTCTACATTTAAATATTGTCCTGCAAAAGTTACAAAATCAACGGTCTGATAAGCGAAAACATCTTTTTCTTCCCTTTGGAAAACACTTGCGTTGAAAACTAAAGTTCTGCTTTTGTTTCCAATAGTCAGATCAATTTCATGAGATTGATTGGTTTCCGGTTTCAAATCAGGATTGGGAAGAATGTAGGGAAGAGAACCATAGTTTTGGTATAAAGTAGGTGCAATAAAAGCTGTTGAGAAAGAGTATCCTATTTTATAGAAAATATTTCCGCTTTCTCCCAGGTAGTAAGGATTTACCGAATATACCCAATGGTTTCCAAATTTGGAATTATCTGTCATTCTCGTTCCTGCATCAAGATTTAAGCCTTTATAGCTAAAATTAACTTTAGCAAATGCATCAAAGTTAGACAGCTTCGTGTCATCTTCTTTCATAACTTCTTCCAGCGAAGTTCCCCCCCATGGAAGAGAAGAATAACCCATTTTTTGATTTTCATACTGAACTCCTACCGTAAAATTAAAGAAATCATTTACTTTATAGAAGTTGTACAATTCTGTGAAAAGGTTTTTTCCTTTATATGAAAACTGATCATTGTACTGATCTGTATAAAAGCTTTGTCCGATTCTCTCATTTCCCGAATATCTGGAATTGAAAACAACTTGCCCTTTGTTATACTTAAATCCTGCATTTAATCCAGTGAAGAATTGTTTGTCATTTCCTCTGTACTGTCCGTCTGCAAAGGCACCTTCATCATATTGGTAGAGGTGGTGATTCCAGCCTCCGGAAATATTTACATTGAATTTCTCATCCGTATAACCCGCGTTAGCAGAAATATTCTGCTTTTCCCAACCATCTTTATCAAAAGAATCATCTCCCTCTGCGGAAGAAATTCCCTGAGACTTTTCATTAAATCCGTTAACCTGATAGTTGAATTTATTGATTTTCCCTTTTACAGTCGCGTTTTGAGCAAAAGTACTGAAAGATCCTCCTCTTGCGGAAAGAATACCTTCCACTTCTTTTTGTGCAGACTGTTTGGTTTTGATATTGATCACAGAAACGGTGGCATTAGAACCGTAAAGTACAGAAGAGGCACCGTTCAGTACTTCAATACTTTCTATATTTTCCAGAGCAATCAAACGTAGATCTGTTACGGTGTAATCGTTTCCTGTAACATCTTTCAAGGGAATTCCGTCTATAAGAACCAAAACATTAGCGCTTTTTCCTCCACGGATTTTCATAGATTTAGGCTCACTTTGATTATTGAAGTTTCCGGTAATCTGAAAACCTGCCACCTGATCCAGAACATCATTAAGAGTCTGCCCTTTGAAGTTTTGAAGATCTTCTTGAGTAAAAAGTTTTACGTTTTTTCCGGTTTTATAAAGCTGTTGAGGAATTTTGGAAGCTACAGTCACTTCTTCAATCTGAGTCTCCTGTTGTTGTGCGAAAATGGTTGTACCAGTAACAAGCATCGCTCCAACTAAAATCATTTTTTTATTCATAAAAAATAGCTAAAGTTAAAGTTTGCTTACCGGAAAAAATAAAAGGCTAATTGTAACGAATTCTTAAAAGATCCGATGAAATCAGGCTTTTCCTCCGAAAGCATTTTTTAATTTAATATTTCAGTAAGGTCTCCTGACTTTCACATTTTCTACACCTTCTCGCTTTAGGCAATGGTTTTTTTGTAGAAAACTTTTTTATGAAATACTTTCTGTACTTCTATAAACTCGTGATTTACAGTTGCGGGGACAGTTTGTGATTTTCACACAATTCCCTTTTCTGAAAATTTTTGCAAAACTAATGAAATATTTTAACTATTTGAAAATCTATAAAAAAGTAGCATCAAAATAAAACGGAAGAAGGTCTTTTATTGCATGAACTTTTATCACCTCTTCATCCATGCTCGAAAAATAAAGGTCGATATTCTCATTCTGCTTGGTTTCATATTCCATTAAACTCTGTCTGCAAGCTCCACATGGGGGAATTGGCGGATGTTTTTCATGAAATTCTTTCGGTCCGCCGACTACAAAAATCTTTTTGATTTTCACATTCGGAAAATTGGCCGCAATCCAGAAAAGAGCTGTCCTCTCTGCACATAATCCTGAAGGATACGCCGCATTTTCCTGGTTATTTCCGGAGTAGATTTCACCATTTTCTAACAAGACAGAACATCCCACCCAAAAGTTGGAATAAGGAGCGTAAGCATTCTCACGAGCCTGTTTTGCTCTTTCGAATAATTCTTTTTCTATATCGTTCAGCTCACTGCTATTCTTGAAATATTCGTAACTGATCTGAGTTTCTTTTTTCATATATTGTGGATTAAAAAAAGGGGAGTAAATTTACTTCTTTTTCATGAGGTGGGCAATATCATCCCCTCTTCTAAATTTTAACAAAAATATTCAGATTAAAATGTTATACACTCCAATCAGATTCAGAAATGTTGAGTTGAAAAACCGTTGGGTAATGTCTCCCATGTGTATGTATTCTGCAGAAAACGGCCTGGCCAATGATTTTCATTTTGTTCATTACGGAAGCAGATCTCAGGGCGGAACGGGTTTAATCATAGTTGAAGCAACAGGCGTGGAGCCCCGCGGAAGAATTACCAATCACTGTATGGGGATCTGGAACGAAGAACAGGCCGGAAAACTTCAGAAGATCGTAGAATTTGTACATCAGAATTCTGAAAGTAAAATAGGAATTCAATTGGCTCACGCCGGACGAAAAGGTTCTACATGGAATAATATTCAGATTCCGGTGGAAGAAGGCTGGGAAACCGTTGCTCCAAGCCCGATTCCTTATCACCCCACAGAAAGAATTCCTCATGTATTAACCGTTGAAGAAGTTAAAGAACAGGTCCGGAATTTTAAAGAAGCAGCAAAAAAAGCCGTAAAAGCAGGCTTTGATGTGATTGAAATCCACGCGGCACACGGATATCTTGTTCATCAGTTTTTATCACCGCTTTCCAATATCAGAACCGATGATTATGGCGGAAGCTTTGAAAACAGAATTCGTTTTTTAATTGAAATTGTGGATGCTGTGAATGAAGAACTAAACGAAAATATAGCCTTATTTGTAAGAATTTCCGGAACGGAATATGCGGAAAACGGTTGGGAAATCGATGAGAGTGTAGAGTTAGCAAAAATCTTAAAACAGCATGCTGTAGATTTGATTGATATGTCAAGCGGCGGAAATATTCACGGAATGAAAATTCCTCTTTTCGATGGCTATCAGGTTCCTCTTGCTTCACAGGTAAGAAACGAAGCGGAAATAAAAACAGGAGCAGTGGGATTAATTAAAAAGGTCTCCCACGCTGAAGATATTCTGCAGAAAGGTGATGCAGATTTGATTTTTATTGCAAGAGAGATTTTAAGAAACCCATATATTGCGGTTCAAGGATCATTTGAAATGAAAGAAGACTGCTTTTTTCCTCATCAATATTTAAGAGCAAAGATTTGAAATAATAAAACGCCGGAAATGATATGAGTATTGAAGATTTCATGCTTCCCTGTCCGATTAAAAAGGCTTTCGGAGTAGAATGTCTTGGCTGTGGCGGGCAGAGAGCTGCTGTTATGGTTTTCAAAGGACAGTTCTTGGAGGCTTTCCATCTGTTTCCGGCGGTTTATACTATATTGCTTTTTTTCGGTATTCTTATTTTAAATATGGTAGATAAAAAAAGAAGCTACGGAAATGTATTACTGGCATTAGCAGGAATTAATCTCATGATCATGGTGATTTCTTATTGCTATAAACATCAGATTTTAAATAGTTAAAAGATTTCTAAAAGCCTGTTTAAGTTTTTTAAACAGTAAGAATTTAAGAGTTCAAGCTTAAAAAACTTAATAAAAATAATTTTAACAATGAAATAATTTCTTAAGGCCTTAATGGTTAAAGAATAAACTGTATTTATTCCTTTTAAGAAAACTTAGATTAATTTAAACAGCCTCCAAGCGTCCTGATATTTTCTGATTCCAATATTCCAGTGTAAAAATTTAATCGGATGCATCAAAAAGTCGTAGAACTACTACAGATTTTAAAACTCTATGTTAAAAATTTTCAGATGTAGTTTCGTAAACCTATATTTGCCTTCCCATCATAATGAGAGTAGAATATTAATGAATAAAATTTATAAAGTATGGCGGCAAATTCAAGAGGAATCTTAAAATTCAATGGAGGAGAAGGACAGAAACTGTTAAAACTGCATTACAGCGTATCCAGGTCTACAGATGTTTCCGGGAGAGTGGCTTCAGATCCTTCCAACGCATTGATCAGAGTAACTGTAGAAGCTACAGATAAATCGGATATTTTAGAAAGTTTACTGAACGGTAAATATAAACCGACAAAAGGAGAAATTACTTTTAATAAATCTCACGAAGAAGGCACTTTAATTACACTGAGCTGGGAAAACGGCTATGTTATCCAGCATGAAGTAGATTTTGATGCTGTTGATACCAACAGTATGCTGATCAGCTTTGTGATCAGTGCTGAAGAAATAACCTATGGAAATTCCCTTTATCAGGGGCTTTGGCCATCAAGCTAATTTTTGAGAGAATAAAGAAGAGCAGCATTCTCTGTTTAAAATTTTCAGGAGGGAATCCTTATCTATTTTCGATTCCCTCTGTTTGAAGAATTCTAAATAATTAAAAAAACACATCAACCACAAAATATGTCATCCACACCTGAACCAAAGGGGAGTGCACCTTTCCGTCCTACACAAAACGCAGACGGAATATCTGCCCATCATCATATTGGAATAAACCGTCTCGTGAAGCTTTCAATCGTTGTCGAAGGAAAGGTCATCAAGCATTACAAACATTTTTCACTGAAGCAGAGTACACAGAGCCATCATGAGTTTACCCTTACTTTGGCACATGATGCATTGGGTGATCTTCAGAATCATACCTTGGAGGAAGCCAATAAGTTTCTCGGAAAGCGTCTTACTGTGATCATTTCTTATAAGGATATTGAAAACAGTCCGGAAAGAACTTTTGTCGGAGTAATTACAGGCGTAGGTTTCAGTCAGGAAAAAATGAGTCTGGGCAATATTGTCCTTTCAGGGTACAGCCCAACAATTCTATTAGACGGAGCTCCGCATATTCAGAGTTTCGGAGGAAATCAATCTGTTAATATGGGAATGATTGCAGATGAGGTTATTAAGCAGGGGATCGATAAAAGCAGGTTTGATGTAAGAATTGATACCAACGATTATTCACAGATTATCTATAGCAGCCAATACAACGAAACACATTACAATTATCTGGCAAGAATGGCAGAAGCGTATGGTGAGCAGTTTTATTACGACGGGGAAGTTCTGCATTTCGGAAAACTTCCGCCACAGAATAAAGCGATTCAGTTAACTTACGGAAGTAGTGCCAGTGATATTAAGGTTGAATTAAAAGCAGTCCATACAAAACCACAATTCTACGGTTACAACAGCAATAAAAATGAAAAACTGGTTTCAGGAGAAACGCCAGTTCAGCATGTAGGAGATTTGGCGAAAACTGCTTATGCTCACAATGATAAAATTTACAAAACTCCAGCATTACAAATTGCTCCAATTAAAGCGACAACGCATTTGGATGTGGAATATTCACAGAAAAGTGCGTCGGGAAGTGCTTCGGTAAATGTATTTTCCATCTCAGGGAATACTTCAGTTCCGTTTTTGCATCCAGGATGTATGGTTGATGTCCAGATGCGAAAAACAGATTCTAATGAAACGTCTTATTTCACCAAAATAATGACCACGGAAGTTACTCATGAAATCGATACGATTGGTCACTACAAAGGAACCTTCGAAGGAATAGCCGCAGATACCGGATTTTTACCAAAACCGGATTTTACATTACCTAAAGCTGAACCGCAGACGGCCATTGTTATTTCCAATGCAGATCCTGAAGGACAGGGAAGGGTACAAGTAAGATTCGACTGGCAGACAAATGACACCACCCATTTTATCAGAATGATGAGTCCTGATGCGGGAGGTACAGATCAGATTACCCAAAATCGTGGTTATGTAGCAATTCCGGAAGTCGGAGATCAGGTAATGGTGAATTTCGTTCACAATCATCCCGACAGACCCTTTGTAATGGGAGGAATGTTTCATGGAGGAATTGGCTTAGGTGGAGGAATCAACAATCATTTAAAATCAATTCAGACCAGAAGCGGAATAAGAATTCTGATGAATGATGAAGAGGGAAGCGTGAAAATCCTTGATCCCAGTGGAAACTCTTATTTCATGGACGGAAAAGGTAATATCTTTATGAATGCCCCGAAAAACTTTACATTAAATGCGGGTGAAAATATCAATATTACAGCAGGAAAAGATATCTCTGTTTCGGCGGGTGAGAACATGACCAATACAGCAAATGACAATATCACTTCAATCGCAGGGCAGGATATGATTATGACAGCAACGGGAGATATCAGAGAAACCTCGGATACCAGAACTGAAATGGTAGAAAAAGAGTTCAGAAGACAGTCTGAAACTTCCAATGAAATTGCAGGAGAAATTTCCATGTTCAGCGAGGTGGAAAACATGACCATGCAGAGTGGTAAAATTGTGGAATTCAACAGCGCTGAAAAATCAAAACTATTTTAATCATGGCGATCAGAAAAACCGCAAAAAATATTACGATTAAAGTTCACGATTCTTACCAGCTTACCGTAGGAAAGAAAGCTGAAAAGATCGCCCAAAAGATCAATGCCGAGGCAACAAAAGGAAATCTTGTGCTGGCAAGTAATAAAAAAATAATGTCTCATGGGAATAAGTAATCTCAAGCTTTTAGTTCTTTCTGTACTATGCAGTTTCTCATTAATAAGTTGTCAAAATAAAAAAATGGAAGAAAAATACAGTTGGCTGGGTACCGTTTCAGCTCCGCAGGAATATCCAATGGAAGTCTACAGCGGGGCGATTATCGCAGATGATTTCACCTATGGTTTTGATGCCATTTGGGGAACCCAGAACACAGGCTGGGGGAATGAAGGAGGTACGATGAATGTGCAGTCTAAAAAAATGCAGATTCCTCATGCGTTAGAATTTACATGGTATTCTTTGATAGAAAAAAAATTCTACACGGGAAAATGGAAATTAGATCAGGAAAAAATAGAAAAATTATTTAAAGATGGTTTTTTAGATAGTGATACGGGCAAAAAAGAAACTTATAGATCGTTTAAAATTGGGCTCGCTCCTAAAGGTAAACTTTCATTATGGATAAATGCTCCGGGAGTTCAGAAAGAAATTGCTTTTTTTCAGGCACACGATACAATAATTACAAAAGATAAAGCTTACGAAAATGCACAGTATATGCTGGAAAAAGACTATGCAGACGAAAGGCTGAAAAGTGATTTCTTGTGGTCTTCGGATGTTAAAAACCGCATCAGCACATCCGGTTATCCCGACCCTTCTGTGTATGAAAAATACAGGAAAAAATATTTCTGGAAACCCATAGTAGAGCTTCCGGAAGGGTATCAGGTGAAGAAAATATTCTATATGGCCTGTAACGGAGAAGCCGATACGTATAAAGTTTCGGCGAAAGAGCTAGCTATTCCTTATTATTTATCGTTGGTAATTGTCAATCCTCAGGGAAAACAGATGGGAACCAATATCTTTTTTACGAAAGATCAGGAATATTACAGTAATAATATTCTGAAAGGCAATAATGTTCTTCCCGCTGATTTCGATTTAATGGATATTAATACCGTTTTCAACACTATTGATCCTAAACAGGAGGCAGATTTTATCATGACAATCGATCCTGAGAAAAAAAGCACCAAAATCGATCTTAAACAGGATAATAAAACAGTTGCATTAAAAGATTTTATCAGCAAAATTTATTAAAGTGAAGTTATGGCTAATGTAGTTTTTAGTGATTATTCGCCACCGCCGCCGCCAGAAAATGTAATTAATTTTGCACTGGGAATTTTTTTCGATGGAACTTTAAACAGTAAAACAAACTCTGATGCCAGGAAAAATAATACCGAGGCCTATCAGGATCATGGTGGAGATCCGTCGGACAATAACAGCTATAATAACGACTGGAGTAATGTGGCGCGCCTTTGGGACAATTACGATAAAAGAAATGCTATCTATGTAGAAGGAATAGGTACGAGTGATAATGAAGAAGATGAAATGGATGGATATGCATACGGTTCTGAAGAAACAGGAATTAAAGCTAAAGTACAGATAGGTTGCGAAAAAATTGCTGAAAAAGTAAGTCTGCTTAAAAAAGCCAATCCATCTGCAAAAATCGGAACGGTTATTTTAGATGTGTTTGGATTCAGTAGGGGAGCCGCCGCAGCGAGACATTTTGTACACATTGTTTCTAAAAATAAGGATAAGAAAGATCCCAAAAGCCGGAAATTTGGAAGCCTGGGAGTGGAAATCGAAAAAGTAGGTGTTAATCTGGATGAAATAACGGTTACAGTACGTTTTCTCGGTATTTTTGATACTGTGTCTTCTTATTCTGAAAATACATGGACAACGTCGCCCAATTTTAATAATGATATAGAAGAACTTCAGCTGGATGATATCGCCAAAGCTAAAAAAATTGTACATTTTATCGCAGAAAACGAACACAGGATCAATTTTGATCTTACCGATATTGTTGTGTATGATAAAGTAAAAAGAAGAAATGTCTATCTCGGAATTGAAAAGACATTTCCCGGGGTTCACAGCGACATTGGCGGTGGGTACGAAAATGGTTCGGAAAAGAAAGATGAAATTATCAACGGAAGCGAAAGTGTTCAGAAGAAGCGTAAAGAACAGTTGGTGGCAGAAGGCTGGTTTACAGATAAACAGCTAATTATTCATGAATACTTGCGTAAGCTTTCCAGCGACCGGTATGTGAAGAAAACGTACAGCTATATTCCGCTGCAGTTTATGGGGGAGTATGGTAAAAAAGACGGTTTACGCATCGATACCCAGCAAATAAGTAATAAATATAAAATCTCCAACGATCCGTTGTTGGTGAGAGTAAAAGCAAGGCTTGCACCCTACGTTACAGGAAATGGAAAACCTTATGCTTTCAGATGGTATCACGAAATCCATAATCAATATAAAGATGCCAAAATTCCGGAACAGAAATATGCCGATTATCAGAAAGAACTTAAAGAGCAGGAAGATTTAAGAAAGCTCAGAAATGAGTATCTGCACTGGTCTGCCGATTACGATTGGGTAGGAATGGATCCACGGAAAGACGGAAAAAGGGTTGTTCATTAATTATTTTTATGAAAATTTAATGCAGAGAAAATAACGTGCAGAAACTTATTAAACATATCGTTTTAAGTCTTATTATTCTGCCTATACCCTCTACTGTATGTATGCAGAAAGCAGTTTCAGAGGACATACTTATGATCTGAATGAAATACCATTATACCTATTTTTTGCGGTATTGGTTTAAATTTTTTTGAAGCATTATTTTGGATTTATAGGAATGATAAAAGAAATTATTAATCAATTCATGCCTTTAATATTGATGATTTAGTCTGTTTTATACTGCCACGTAGAATTATTTTAGTTAAAAATAAGAAGAACGATAATGTAAAGCCTGAAAACAAAGATGTTATTTATGCAAAAATTCAACAAACATACCGTTGCCAAAAATGAAACACTGAAGAGCATTGCTTCCAGGTATGATTTGTCTGTGGGAGAATTAAAACTGTTTCATAATAACCACTGCAATGTTAAGGATATGATTCTGATTGGGCTCACGGATCAGAAGGAATTATTCATTCCAAGAACTGCAGTTGCGGATAAAGCCAAACGGGTAGAATTCAGCCACGGAAACAGGCTTGCGTTTAAACCACAGAACCTATTTTTAAGATACGGAGTAACCATTACTCTGGAAAAAGGTGATCATATAAATGAGCTTAAATATGAAAACTCTGTAAAATGGCTTAAAACCGAAAACAGATTACATTTTTTTGAAATAGACAGGATTTCGGATCTCTTTATTAATGAAGAGCAGGTGAATGAAATGGCAGATCTTTTGGCTTATAAAACCTCAAAAGTATTATATCCACTGCAGATTAGTACAGATGAAAACGGAAAATTCAATGCCGTTGAGAATCTTTCGGAATATGCTAAAAGATGGAACAATGTAAAAGATGAGGTTTATAAAGAATATGAAGGCGAAATTGTTGATGAATATTGCCTGAAAATAGAACGAATACTCGACGAACCGGAATTGCTGACGGGGCTTATGAAAAATGATTATTTTCTGAGGACCGTATTTTTCGGTATCTATAAAAGTTTTGGAAAAGATTTTAAAACAATTAATCAGGAAAGTTTTCCGGTCATACAAAATCCAAAAGAACCGAATTACGAAATTACCTTTGAAATAGATCCCATAAAAGACGAACATGATCTTGTAAATATCACGGGGAATGGCAAATTACATGATGAAAGATCGGTCTACGATTTTATTTCCGGAACTCCGTTTTCTTTTATCATTGAAGATCATCCTGTGATGAATGATAAAGGAGATTTCAGAATAAAGTTTTATTTGAACGGAAAAACATATTTCCCGGAATCTCTGTATTTAGAATGTGATATTCTGTTGCAGGAGAAAAAAAAGATTGCTGTATCTATCTCTGTTTTAGATTAAAAATAAATTATTTCGATAAAAACAAAATTATGGCAGAAAAACACATTGTAGTACAGGGCGCACTATGCAAATGCCAGTTTGGGCAGGCTCCGGACAAGCTGAAAGTGCTGTCTCATGAAAAAGAATATGCCAATGATAAAGATGCTTCCAAAAAATTGATTGTTACTACAAAAGAAATCGGAGGCGCCACTTTTGAAAAAAATACATTTGGAAACTGTACCAAAATGGGAAGTCCGCCTCCGCCATGTAAAATTATGGTAACGGAATGGAAAGAATATTATGATAAAGTACAATTATCCAACGGTGGATATATCATTCTTGAAGACAGTAAAGCGGTTTGTGCTGTTGACGGAACTCCGTGTATTGAAATTATAGATCATGGGCAGCGTGCAGAAGCCAGTCAGCAGAATTTTAAAAATGCGGATCAGGATGTGCAGCAGCAGATCAATCCGTTAGTGGATAGCAGTGAAGTAGGTAAACAGGAAATGGAATATGACACATCAGGTGACGCCTAAATTATCAATATGGAAAAGGGAATAAAGAAAATAGCTATAGCCACGGGAGAGAAAAATGCAAAAGTTCTCTACAATGATGGTGAATATATTGGTGTAGAACCCGACAAGCATATTTGGTTTAAGATTTCAGAATGGATGCCGGGAACCACTGAGCAGGAAAAGAAAAAAGAGATTGTCTGGATCAGACAGAACAACCAGAGAAAGACGGTTATCAACCAGCTTAGAAGACCCGCCAATCAGGTATACGGTTATAAATTCAGCAAAAAGGAATGCGGAATTGTTGCCTATTATATCGAAGCAAGCTTAGGAGGAAAGCCGGATCTTAAAAATAAAGTTGGGAAATATATTTTCGGGCACTGTCCACCAAAGATTGTCGATTCCAAATGGAGTGTAAAAGAAGGAGGAGATGATGTGAGAAAAACATTTCAGTTTAGTTACGGACATATTATTTATCTTTATTTAGGTACGGAAGGGCTGAACGGCAGAAAAGATCTTACGGTTGAAATTTACCGAAGAATAAGAACATTCGGCGGAACCAGCGATGATCCTTTAATGAGAAGATGGACGAATGTAGAAGTAAACAACGGAGAAATCAATGTGAAAATTCAGAATACTTCACAATGGAAAGGAACGATTAAAGATATAAAAAGCGTGGAGGAACTTTATGTAAAGGTGAAAGATCCTAAAAGTGGAAAATATATTGTCGATTATAACAATGACGATATTCACGGGCGTTTTTTACGAATGAAAAACCAGTTGGTGGCGGAAGCTCCTAAAAAACCACAGAATGTTGTACCGACCAAGATTTACGAACCGGATAAAAATCTGTCCAGATATGAGCCGTGTAAATTTGAAACCATTAAAATTTCTGAAGGTGCTAAGTCGGTGATTGTTTTTGATAATGGAAAAGGAGTTAAAAACATAGCCGGTAAAGAAACGGTCCATGCTACTATTTACTATCAGATAGATTCTGCTATTATTGAAGGTGACGGAGAGAAAAAGCTTAACAATATCCTTCGTTTTTTACTGGAACATCAGCATTTTTCTTTAACAATCGAGGGACATGCATGCGTTATCGGCAAAATGGAATATAACCAGTCTCTATCACAAAAAAGATCAGATATTGTCAAGAAATTTTTCAGTGACGGTGGATTAGATCCTAAACGTATCAAATCCATAGGGCGCGGAGAAGTAAACCCTACCGACGATAAAAATGGCAGAGATAACGCCAAATATAAAGATGGATATGAATACCAAACCAACAGAAGGGTAGATATTTCTTTTGACTATTTTCCTCACGACGCCCAGACGATTATTTACCAAACCATAGCTCCGTCTGTAAGTACCAAAAAGGATATCACGATAAATGTGGAAGAGTTTGATACCAAAGCTTGTTTTCATAGTAAAGCATTGCATAAGAAGGAGATCAGCATGGTAGATGTTGGCCAGGCAATTGATGCAGGAGATACAAAAAAAGTATTTTCAACGCCATCTTTTGGCTATAAGTTATATTCCAATTTGTCTGAGTTTAATGCTCTTCCGATAAAATATATCTGGCCGGCAGCTAATAACCCGAATCAGTTTCATATGCATGTCCACAGTTGTAGATATTACAGTAATAATAAGCGTACAACGGTACTTATTAAGGTGTATCCTGATATCAAATGGACTTTAAGTTTTACATTAAATCTTACAAATGATCTTAGTGTGAAATGGATGAATATGGATCCGCATGAGCACAAGGAATTGCAGAAAAGATCCGGTAAAATCGGGGCAGAAAAAAGATGGAAACAGAAAGAAGGCTCTATTGATTTTAGTTTAAAAGCCAAGTGGGACAACGATCAGCATGAAAACGAATTAAAATATAAATACGAAACAAAATTTAAAAAAATATATGACACTTTTGCGTCTATAGGTGCACTTTCTGATGGAATTACTAATAAAGCGAAAGGGAAAGTACGTTCTATATCTCCGAAAGGTATTCCTGTAAGTTTTGCTGTGAAGCCTCCGAATTTGGAACTTTCAGGGAACTGGTTGCTGAAGAACCCGAAAGATAATAACCGCATCATTGGAACGGAAGTCGCTATAGGGTTAAAGGCAACTCCGTTAATTGGTTTGGAAATGACCGTAGATTTGCTTGGCGCCTTGGTTTTCGCCGTTTCAGGAGCAGTAAGTGGTGGAACTGCAGCTCCGGGCGTTACAAGATTGTATCAGGAAATACAGGGTAAATTGAAATCCGGAATAGATGTAGGTGACGACAATGCAGGCTTTAAAGCTTCTGTTGATATCTATATGGATCTTATTATTTCCAGTATTATAGAAGTAGATTCTAATTTTACATTTAATACCGCAGGAAAGCTGAAAGATTCTGATTTTAAAATTTCATCTCAAAGTAAGCTGAAAGTAGAATTAAAAGTAGGAGTTAAAATTCAGGGTGAAGTATCCTTAGCTATCGTAAAAGCGGAAGCATATTTTGAAGCTTCGGCTTCCGGGAGTGCTTCGGTGACTTTCGGACACGGAGTTAATTATGATGAAAAAGGACTTTACTATCGTCCTGTTTTAGGATTTGATGGGCTTGATGCACAATATCTTGTTACCATAAGTGTAGGGCTTGCAATAAAAATTGCAAAAAATAAACACAAAGTGGAAGAAAGCAGAAACGGGAAATATGAAATTGCGAAAGGTGAATATAAAAATGTAATTCCTCCTTTTGATGTTATCAAAGAATTGGAAAACTATTTGGGAATTGACGCCAACATCCCCTTAATTAAAAATGATTAATATTATACAATGAGAAATCTTATTTTATTATTGAGTTTCTTGGCTATTGTTTCTTGCAATGGACAGACCGATCTGGAAACTTTTAAGTTCGACGAAAAAGTTCCGGAAAATATTGTGAAAAAAGGAGTACAGGAAACAGAAGCCAACTACGGATTATTATCATATAAACAGGAAGCTGTACAAAACTTTAAAGTAGGAACAGTAGGGCTTTCCGATTATTCTGTTCCGAAAGGTTATGATTATTCTAATAATAATCTGGCGGTATTTGTAAATAACTATCAGGCAAATAATTATTTAGGTTTTATTTTAAACGTGGTAAAAGAAGATGAAGGAAAAAAAATAATTGATTATCTTACCAAAACCTACGGAAAGCCTGAAAGCAGAGAAACAGATAAGGGAAATCTGGCTTATTTTTGGGAGGTAAGCTCAAAAAATAAATGGATCTTTTTGCTTCAGACTCAGGAATCTGCACAGGATGATAATAAATATCGCAATACCAAGCTAATCATCTTAAAAAAAGGAATCAGAGTGGATAATTCCACAGATACCAGTGTATTTTCCATATTGGACAGTTTTAATCTTGCTTATCCTAAAAAATAAAAATGAAACCTTATTACGAAATAGATTTTAGTGCAGTAATGTGCTCTTTTCAAATTAAAATTAATGATGTAGAACTTATTTCGATGAGTATTGACGGGCAGACGAGATCTGATTTTCCTGTAAACCATTTAATTTTAGAAAGCGGAAAGCAGACTATTGAGGTAAAAGGATTTCCAATGAGCGGGCAGACTCAGTTGCATGAAGAAGCCTATATCAGATACAGGGTAAATGTTTATGATGTTTCCTCAGGTGATTATACTTTTATTAAACAGTTTGACGAATATTTTACTTTAAAACCGGATAAAAAGATACCCTTCGTTGGTCATAAAAGTACATTCGAAGCAGATGTTCCTTATAAATTAGAGGCATGGCAAAAGGGAAAAGACCTTAAAGATGTTAAATTTGATGTAAAAGAAAAGCTGATTAATAAATACAAACAAATGATAAAGCTTATTAACAGAGGAAATTATGATACTTTTATCAAACAGTATCAAAAAAGAGAAAATAACAATGCAACGGCAATGTATCTCAGTAACGCTCAGGCAGAAGCTAGAATGGCGGGCGTAGTTTCTGATATGAAAAATGGTTTTAAGGCTCAGGATCTTCCTGCTGATGTCTTTTTGGAATATTCTGCGTATGGAAAACTGGTGAGCTTAAGATCTTCGGATTTGATGTCAGCATTGCGTTTGGAAAATACCGAAACCGATGAAGAATTGGTTTTACCTATAACATTTTATCTTCCGGAAGGCAAAGATGAATTTGAAATTATTTAATTTTTATTCATTATAAAGTCAATAATCATTCTACTAATTAATACTTCATAAAAGAAACAAATTGTCACAGAATATGCATACTCAAAAAAAATCATCTCCGGTAGCCAAAATTCTTCTCGGAGTATTTTTGTTTGGTGTAGGTTACTTCATACTATGGACGATTTTTAAAGAAAAAATGCCTTTTCATAATTTCATGCATCATATTGCTGAAAATTACGATGAATATGCAGGTGAAATTTTTAATTATCTTCCTGTTTTTTTTCTGATCATTGTTGCTTTTCTTTTTTTGAGGCCAACTTCCAAAAAACGTTTTCTAAGATTACAGGCATCTCTTCCAACATCGAAAATACAGTCTGTTTCAAAAGGTTTGGCAGAGATTGAAGGAAAATTAATCATGAAAACTCCTCTGTTTTCACCAGTAAACGGAGAGCAATGTATTGGTTACTTTTATACTATTGAAGAAGAAAAACAAGATTCTGATGGGGATACTTCTTACACAACGGTTCATAGAGAGACACAGTGTAACGATTTTCAGATTCAGGATGATACAGGAACAATCGAAATTAAAGCGGAAGGTATTGAGTTTATTTTTTTGAAAGAAACCAATGTGAGCAGTGCGGGAGATAAAAGATATACGGAAACCTTATTGAAAAGCCAGCAGAAAATGTTGTTGGTGGGGTATGCAGATGCGGAAAATGGCGTACCTTTTATGAGAAAAGATGATCATTATAAAATATTGGGAATTACATCTTCCGACGGAATTTCTGTTTGGAATAAGTATCAGCCGCTATTAAGATCATTCTTGTTCACGTGCTCCTTCGTTTTATTACTAATTATATTTATACTATCGAGATAATGGATCAGACTATAGCTTTTATACTGTTGGCAATTTTAATCGTTGCAGTTATTGGTTTCGGAATTAGTATTTACAACCGTTTGGTACTATTAAAGTTTAATGTGGATAAAGCGTATGGAAACATTGATGTTATTTTAAAGCAAAGAGCAGATGAAATTCCCAATCTTGTACAGGTTGCCAAACATTTTATGAATTACGAAAAAGATATTCTGGAAAGGCTTACCCAATTAAGAACTTCTT
Source organism: Chryseobacterium arachidis (assembly GCF_900129245.1). GTDB lineage: Bacteria > Bacteroidota > Bacteroidia > Flavobacteriales > Weeksellaceae > Chryseobacterium > Chryseobacterium arachidis. Next base: position 54,833 of record NZ_FQUT01000007.1, on the reverse strand, counting down.
ACCTCTCATCTCAAAATGCTGATGAAAAAACAGCGCTTGCCAATGAAACATCTAAAGCTTTGACTTCTTTTTTTGCGGTGTCTGAAAACTATCCCAATTTAGTCTCCAACAGCAATTTTCTTGAGCTTCAGAAAAGAATTTCAGAACTGGAAAATAAAATTGCAGACAGAAGAGAATTTTTTAATGACAGTGTTAATCTTTACAATATTTCCATTCATGAATTTCCGAATTTAATTTTGGCGGGACTTTTAGGCTACAAGGATAAAACGATTTTAGAAATTACAGATCGTGAAAAAAGATACGATGGAGTTCAGTTTTAATACATTTTTCGGATACGAACAGGAGCTGAATCAGAATTCGGCCTTACTGATTTTCTTTGCGATGCTTTTTCCTCTGGTTTTGATGATTCCCATTGCTGTATTAGGCTGGATTTTCAGAAAACTTCAACTGAATATGTACTTTATTCATGCACTTTTATATACGCTCGGTTTTACCTTTTTGGTAGGCACGATTACCATTTTTTGTCTGTACTTTTTAACGGATAAAAACGGAGTAAAATTAATGTATTGCTGGATCTGTATTTTACTCGGAATGTTCAGTTTCTGTATCATTAATACCAATACATTAACCAAAATGTTCCAAGACTGGATGAAAGTTTCAAAATAGAAAATTCAAATTTATAAAGTAAAAGACTTCCCGATGGAGAAGTCTTTTTGTTGTTATTTCAGTTTCTTTTTTATTTAACAATAAATTTCAAGGTTGATTGATCCAGTTTTAAAAGATAAACTCCCTGCTGAAGATTTTTAATATGGATCGAATTTCTATTATTCTTAAAAGGTTGATCGATAGTCTGGACTACTTTTCCTTGAAGATTATAGATTTCGGCTTTATGAATGTTTTGAGTATTTCCTTTTACGAAAATTTCATTGTTAGAAATCGGGTTCGGAGAAATTTGTAATAGATTTTGATCTAAACTCGATTCGGAAGAAAGATTCTGTGCCTGTCTCGCCGTTCCTGAATAACAAGTCCAACTCAGGTTATCGATCGCCACTCTGTTGCTGGATGAAGTATTTTCCAACGTTACCACAACGTTTCCGGAAATATTAATATTGCTGATGGTCGTCGTTGTTGTATTTGCATTATAAGGAACTGTTCCTACCGTTGTTCCGTTCACTTTTACATTGAAAGTTCCGTTTGACCCTGTAAATTTTAATTGAGTCGTTACAGTCAGCGATGCGATTCCGTTGGCTGAATTTCCGGATGTTAAAGCTCCGTTTCTTACCGTAATGGCTTTTGAAGAAATGGTTTGGTCTGTTCTTGCATCAGTAGCCGTCCACGAAATACCGCTGTTGGTCCATGTTCTGGTTAAATAAGACGCCGTACTTGCAGTAGGAATGGTTTCAAAAGTTTCATTAACACAGTTTGTCCCCGTTGGTGTTCCCGGATTTGTTGTTCCACCCCCTGTGGATCCTGATCCCCAAATTAAATTCACATAATTCGGATTGTCTATAAAAGGATTTCTGTTTCCCTGAAATGTATAAGAAGCATTATTTCTGTTAATTTCTGCCTGAGAAACGGGATCTTGATTGTGCCAAGCTAATAAAACGTTCAGTTCCCAAGTCTGTAACCCCGGAAATGTAGAATTTGCCAGCATATTTCCGGTAGAAAAAGTAGAAAGTTTATTTTGATAGCGGGTTACAAAATAAAAAATCATCCTTGCTACATCGCCTTTAAATTCGTCTATCGGCTCAAACACTGTCCCCGAATATCCCGAAGAAGTGGAATTCCCCAGTTTAGAACCGTTTTTAGAAGTAAATGTAGCTGTTCCTACTTTTCCGAAGGGATAATTCGATCTCATTCCGTTCACTTTTCCGTCTGTTGCACGAATGAAGTGTACATCAGAAACCATGGGTGAAGATTCATTAAATAAGCTTTGAGGTACAATATGTTCTCTATTATAGCAGTTTCCTTCCACCGAATAGGTCCCGCACTGGTTGGTAACCGGAGTATATTTATAAGGATCAATTGCAGTCGGTTTTTCGGAATAAATGTCTAAGATAGAGCCGTCATTTTCATAGTTTTTATCAATGTCGGTCGTTTTATAGGCGGTCCAGAGCCCGCTGTATCCTTTGTCCTGATGCCCGTTGGTGATGATAGTGCTTAATGCTGTTTTCAGATTGGCTCCCGATAATCCGTTGGCCGAATTGTAATAGCCTGCAGGAGCCTGTGCATTTGCCAATACAGAAGCAAATCCAAAGATGAGTAATGGGTTTTTCATGTCAATATTTTAGGTTTGGTAAGATTAATATAAATTTAGAAATAAAAAATTAAGGAATTGTTAAGTTTTAATTTTTATAAAAATACAATTTTTAATTATTGTTTCATAATGAAGTATTGATAATGATAATGAGTTATTTTTAGTATTAATTTGATTTAATGCAATTATTAATTTTTTATTAATTGATAAAAATCATGATTTTTTTAAATACTCTCAATAGAAAAATAAGCTATTTTTGTGATTATTATTTTTATTTAGAATGATTAAAAATTTATCAACTAACCTTTTAGTAAGTTTATCCATCGTAGGTTCTATATATGCCTACGGTCAGTGTACACCTGTATCAGAGTTTTCTGAAAATTTCGATGCTCTCTTTTGTTGTGAGATGGGAGTTGTTCCGCCTTGCTGGAAAAGTATTACCACTTCAACCGGGGGAAATCAGATCATTTCAAACACGGCTCCTGCATCCAGTCCGCGCAATGTTTATCAGGTTGGTTACAACAATGTATCCATTGTAATTATGCCGCCGCTTACCAATATTAATGCAGGAACACACCATTTCAAATTTAAGGCGAGAATTAATCAGTTCTCCGCGCCGGGACGCCTAGATTTCGGTTATATTACGGAGTTTGGTGATGCTTCTACATTTGTCACTCTGCAATCCATTACCATAGAAAACGGAACGTACGACAGTACATCGGAAAGAACTTTTGATGTTCCCACAACGGTTCCAGGTAATGCGAGACTGGCCATTAGAAATCCGGGAATATCGGTTTCCGGACATTATTGGGATGATGCGGTTTGGGAACCTAAATCGGCTTTATCCACAGATGAAATCAAAAAAGAAACTTTAAAAGTATATCCAAATCCTTTTAATAATACTTTAAACATTTCCGATATCAAAGATGTGAAATCGATTTCCATCAGTGATGCGGCAGGACGAGTGATAAAAACTATTGAAAAACCATCAATTATTCTGGAATTAAATGATCTTGAAAAAGGAGTGTACTTCGTGAATTTACATTTTAAAAACGGAACGGTAAAATCGTTCAAATCAGTGAAAAACTAATTTTTTTTAATTTCATTGAAAAGGCTGTTGATCATCTTGACAGTCTTTTCTGTTTTTTATGAAAAAAAGTCAGCGCAAACTTTGCGCTGACTTTCATATATTTGATTTATTGTATCATCTTATTTTCCTGCCTGTGGAGGATAATTTTTCATGATTTCCGCCATGATTTCAGGAATTTGCTTTTGCTTGGCTTTAGGTCTGTCCACAGAAATTCCGCTTCCAATGCCCTGCCAAACCAGTTTGTTTGATTTTGCATCTACCATATCCACGATGATGGCTCCTTCATTGTAATTGCTCGTCCAGGTTCTGTTCATCCCGATTCCCCATCCGAAAGGTCCGCCCCAACCCCATCCGCCATAAGGCGAGGTATTGGTAATATCGGTGATTTTCTTATGATTGGCTTTTACATTTACAATTAAATCAGGATTTTCTCCCGACTGAAGACCTTTGCTCTGAAGCTGTCTCGAAAGCTCATTCAGAACTCTGTCTTTATCGATGTCATTCAGTTTCAGATCATCAATCCTTAGTTTGTATGTTTTATAAGTATTGAAGTTTGCTGTACTGGCGTAATCAGAACGTACGTTGAAAGGACTACAAGACGTTAAACCCAAAGTAGCCGAGGCTAACAAAATAAAAATATATTTTTTCATTTTATTTATTTTTTTTATCGTTTTTAATAAATGTGTCGGTCTTTTTATCGTACCCATAAGGACAATGTCTACAGCCACTTTTACAGCAATGCCCTCTTTTCAGATGAAATTTTTCTGTAAAAACCTTATAACCCTGCTCGTTGTAGTAAAAGTCTTCACCTTCTTTGATGTCAAAAAGTGCCATAGGTTAAATCTCTAAGTCAAAAAACTTTATATTTGTTATTATGATAATTATATGCCAAAAGCCTTTAAAAATTTTAAAAATTAATGGCATTGCTCTTTTCCCTTTTATCTTCATTAGGAATCCCGAAGATAAGAAAAATAAAATATTGATTAACCACGAAAAAATCCATTTGCAGCAACAACTGGAAATGCTGATTATTTTCTTCTATATTTTGTATTTAATTGAGTATTATTACTGGCTTTTTAAATTGAAAAACGGATATCAGGCCTATAAAAGAATCTCTTTTGAAAGGGAAGCATATTCCAACGAGCATGATCTTCATTATCTCAGAAAAAGAAAATTCTGGAGCTTCAGAAAATATCTCTGATCGTTTAAAGTTTTTTGTTTAATGTTTAATGTTTAATGTTTAATGTTTTTTTTCAAGGTTCAAATTTTAAGTTAGATTATGAATACAATTATAAAAGCCATAAATAACCATAATCATCTGTGTAAATCTGAGAAGTTTGTGGAAAATAAACACTTCATTTGTCATTTCGACAAAGGGGAAATATAAAACATCATTTTTAGATTCTTCACTTCACCTTGTTCCGTTGTGAATGACAAACGTCACACAATGCAAACACAAAAAACAGTATTTTTGTAGAATATGATTTACGCTAAACATGCTGCTACAACTTCCAACACAAAAAATCCCGATTCAGGAAATCCTGATCAATAAAAAAGTAAAGCTTTTCATTAAAAGAGAAGATTTAGTTCATCCTCAAATCTCGGGAAACAAGTATTGGAAGCTATTTTTTAACGTTAATAATTATTTAGCGAAAAATCCGGAAAAGCCATATATCATTACTTTCGGCGGTGCTTTTTCAAATCATATTGCCGCAGTTTCTGCGGTGGGAAATTTAGCAGGAATTCCAACATTGGGAATCATAAGAGGAGAGGAGCTGAAAGATAAATGGCTCAATAATCCGACATTACTTTTTGCCAAAAGAAACGGAATGAACCTGAAATTCGTGACCCGGGAAGAATATCGCCACAAAGAAAAACTAACCGAATTTTTACAGAAAGAGTTTCCTGAGGCTTTGATTGTTCCCGAAGGTGGAACCAATGAAGATGCCGTAAATGGCGTAAAAATGATGTTGAATGACGAAACAAAAGATTTTGATTATCTTTGCACTGCAGTCGGAACTGGAGGAACGATTGCCGGGATTTTAAAATATAGTGAAGAAAATCAGAGTGTTATAGGTTTTAAAATAGTTGATGACGATTCTCTTCAAAATACAATATCAGAATTAACCTCAAAGAAAAACTTTCATCTAATAGATTCAAGTTTTGGTGGTTATGGTAAAATAAAAGATGAAAACATCCGTTTTATCAATGATTTTAAAGAAAAATACGGAATCCCGTTAGAACCGATCTATACAGGAAAAATGATGCAGAGGATTTTCGAATTAATAGATGAAGATTATTTTCCTGAGAACAGCAGAATTTTGTGCTTTCATACCGGCGGACTACAGGGAATTGAAGGAGCAAACTTGCTTTTGGAAAAACAGAACAGAAATTTAATTATATAAAGTAAATTGAAAAAAATGAAACACTAAGTGTTCCATCTTTCATTTTAAAACAATAAAAATTATAAGATGAAAAGACTTTTCTTACTCGTAAGCCTTTTAGTTTTATCAAAATTCTCGGCTCAGACCTGGGCAACTGAAGATCAATACATCCAGAAATTTGCAAAATATGCAGTAGAGGAAATGGAAAAGTATAAGATTCCGGCTTCTATCACCCTTGCACAGGGACTTCTGGAAACTGGTGGCGGACAAAGCCGATTGGCTCAGGAAGGCAAAAATCATTTCGGAATTAAATGTAAAGAAGACTGGACAGGTAAAACAATGAAGCACACCGACGATGCCCCCAATGAGTGTTTCCGTGTGTACGACGATCCTAGGCAGTCTTACGAAGACCACTCTCTATTTTTATCCACAAGAAAATATTACGCGAATCTCTTTAATCTGGATATGAAAGATTATAAAGCTTGGGCACATGGTCTGAAAAAGGCAGGGTATGCTACCAATCCCCGATATGCTTCGATTCTTATCAGTAAAATTGAAAAATACAGGCTGTATGAATTTGATGAAACCAATTCAAAGGAAGCTTTGTATGCAGTTTTGAAAATGTATCCGGATCTGAAGGACGACAGAACATTCATGGCACAATTGCAGCCTGAAAAGTATACTAAAAAAGCAAAAGAGGCAGTAACGGTTGAAGTTCCTTATAAGCAGACTTCTTACGCCCAGCAACAGAAAAGAGTAGAGAAAATCAAGACAAAAGCGGAGATTCTGAATTCAATTTTAATTAAAAGTCATCCTAACGATGGACTAAAATATATCATCATTCCGGAAGATACCAACGTACAGTTTATTGCTAAAAAATTCAAGATCAGCGAAAGCAAGCTGATCAAATGGAATGAGCTGGATAATGATATGCTGAAGAAAAACGAAATCGTTTTTCTTGAATCTAAAAACTCTGACGGAAATACAGCTACTTACAAAGCCGAATATGGTGAAGATATGCATGATATCGCGCAAAAATTCGGAATCAAATTGAATAAATTATACGCCAAAAACAGAATGGATGAAGGACAGAAACCTTCTGCCGGACAGTTGATTTATTTAATAGATAAAAAACCTAGAAACTAATTTTTTGTCGATGGCTAATAGTTGATTGTTAAACCTGCAACTATCAAACATCAACCAACAACTACATATGAAATACCAAAGAAGTTCTGCTTTATTCGATGAAGCGTACAAATACATTCCCGGTGGAGTAAATTCTCCGGTTCGTGCATTCAAATCTGTAGGAGGAGTGCCGGTTTTTATGAAATCTGCAAAAGGAGCTTATCTTACGGATGCCGATGACAACACATATATTGATTATATTAATTCTTGGGGACCCGCAATTTTAGGTCACACTCATCCTGGAGTTTTAGAGGAACTAAAAATTCAGGCAGAAAAAGGGTTTTCTTTCGGTGCACCAACAGAATTGGAGACTGAAATCGCAAAATTCATCACAGAAAATGTTCCGAATATCGACCAGATCAGAATGGTTTCTTCAGGAACGGAAGCTTGTATGAGTGCAATCAGACTGGCAAGAGGTTTTACGGGAAGAGATAAATTTATCAAGTTTGAGGGCTGTTATCACGGTCACTCAGATTCATTTTTGATTAAAGCGGGAAGCGGAGCGGCAACATTTGGAAATCCAAATTCTCCCGGCGTAACAACTGGAACGGCAAAAGATACTTTGTTGGCAAGATACAATGATTTTGAGCAGGTTGAAGATCTGTTCAGACATAATCAGGGTGAAATTGCAGCGGTGATTATTGAACCGGTTGCAGGAAATATGGGTTGTGTGCTTCCAGAAAATGAATTCCTTCAGAAATTAAGAAAAATCTGCGACGAAAATGGTTCTTTATTGATCTTTGATGAGGTAATGACAGGTTTCAGATTAGCTTTTGGCGGAGCTCAGGAATTATATAATATAAAAGCAGATTTGGTGACGTACGGTAAAGTAATCGGGGGCGGACTTCCTGTAGGTGCTTTTGCCGGAAGAAACGAGATCATGGATCATTTGGCTCCAAAAGGAGGGGTTTACCAAGCCGGAACATTGAGTGGAAATCCTTTGGCAATGAGAGCAGGATTAAAAACATTGCAATTAATTAAAAACGATCCTGAATTTTTCAACAGATTAGCAAAAACAACAGAAACGTTGGATCTCGAAATCGGAAACATTTTAAACGAAAAAGGAATTGCCCATAAAATCAACAGAAAAGGTTCGATGATGTCTGTGTTTTTCCATACCAACCGGGTTTCTAATTTTGATGAAGCACAGGAAGCCAATCATGCATTATTCAATAATTTCTTCCATCAAATGCTTACCAACGGGATTTATCTTCCACCAAGCGGATACGAAACGTATTTCATCAGCGATGCCATAAAAGAGAAAGAAATTGATATGACTTTAGAAGCTGTCAGAAAATTTGAATATTCTTAAAATTATAAGATAAAATTGAAAAGGATGAGGTTTTTTGCTTCATCCTTTTTTGTTCTATTTCATGTTAATTTTATGACATAGGAAAATGGAGCGTAAAGAGAATGAAACTTTAATCCGTTAAAAAATTTCCACTGTTTGAAGCGCGATTAAAATGTTGAACTGAAAAGCAAATATTGAATTTGCACAAGTTTTGGAAATTTTAGGAGTAAAGTTTAATTTTAGCGGAAGTTTCCAAGTCTTGAAATAATATTCGCCGACTTTGCGGAGGCAATTTTTTTGCTTCTTTTGCTTCAGGGCAAAAGAAAAATAATGATCGATACAAACAATGCAATAATTCATACTCATTACAGAAATTCATTCTTTCTACATTTGTTTTAAACAATTTGGGAATGAACACTTCAAACATATCACGAAAAGATTTTCTTAAAAATTCAGCATTAGCAATGGCAGGATTAGCTTTAACACCAACAATGATGAGTGCAACACCAATTTTTAATGATAAAGATATTTCAGGAAAAGAGAAATTAGCCTTGAAAAATGTTCGTCTGGAAACCGGTTTTGAATATGAAGAAGGCGAGATTATAGCAACGAAAACGGATTTGTTTTATATTGAAATTGAAAACGGAAAAATTACTAAAATTTCTCCCAACCAGCCGAATGCAAAAGCAATTGATGCCAAAGGATTTTTGATGCTTCCTGCTTTTAAAGATATGCACATCCATTTAGACAAAACTTTTTATGGTGACAAATGGCAGGCGGTAAGAAAAAGAACGGGCGGCGTAAAAGGAATGATTGCGCTGGAGCAGAAAATGATGCCTGAATTGCTGAAAAATTCAACGTTCAAGGCAGAAAAAATGATTGAGCTGCTACATTCAAAAGGAACATCTTTTGCCAGAAGTCATGTGAATATAGAACCAACTTCCCAATTACATTCATTGAAAAATGTACAGAAAGCTTTAGATAATAAAAAGAAAACGTTCGGGGCAGAATTGGTGGCTTTTCCTCAGCACGGTGTTTTTTATACAGACTCAGTTCCGTATCTGAAGGAGGCGGCGAAAATGGATATCGACTTCATCGGTGGAGTAGACCCGTTTACGATTGACGGGGCAATAGAGAAGACTATCGATTTCACGGTTCAGCTGGCATTGGATAACAAAAAAGGAATAGATATTCACCTGCACGAATCAGGAGATTCCGGTTTGAAAACTGTGGAATATTTAATTGAAAAAGTGAATGAAAATCCTTCTCTGAAAGGAAAAACATATTTGAGCCATTGTTTCGTCTTAGGAAAATTAGACAAGACAAAACAGGAAGAAATTGCAGAAAAGTTAGGTCATGCAGAAATCGGAATTGTTTCTACAATCCCTTTTGGAAGCCTGATTATGCCGATTCCGACTTTGTATAAGTACAATGTAAAAGTTCTTACAGGAAACGACAGTATTGTCGATCATTGGAATACTTTCGGAACGGGAAGTGTATTGCAAAAAGCCAATTTAATGGCTCAATTATACGGTCAATCCACAGAATTTTTACTGTCAAGAAGTCTGAGACTAGCTACAGGAAATGTTTTGCCGTTGGATGACAAAGGAAATCAGCAATGGCCAAAAGTTGGGGATAATGCAGATCTGGCTTTCTTAAATGCAAGCTGCTCAGCAGAAGCGGTTTCGAGAATTTCTAATGTGGAATCGTTAATTCATCAGGGGAGCGTAGTATTTTAAATTTAAAAAATCATTCTCATAAAATTTGCGTATTTTGGGGTAAATTATTGTGGAATGAGTCATCAGTCAGAATATTTTCCCATTCTTGGAATTCATGAGTTTACAGAAAAACGGTCGCAGGATTGTAACTTGTTATTCAATGAATTGAGCGGGGAACGAAGAATTGATGAGCCCCATAAACACGATTTTTTTATCATCAATCTTTTTGAAAAAGGGAAGGGAATTCACATCATCGATTTTGTGGAATATCACATTGAAAATCATCAGATTCATCTGGTTTTTCCGGATCAGGTCCATCAGTGGACGATTGAAAAAGAGACGGTTGGCTATCAGCTAATGATCAGCCGCGAGTGGTATGAAAGTTTTCTTCCGGCGTTGAGGTTTTCTTCTTCTTATTATTTTCAACATCCGGCTTTTACGGTTTCGGGGGAAATTTATCAGTTGCTTTTGCATGAATTTCAGGCGATTAAAAAAGAACTGAATGAAGAGAAAACCTTTTGGGAGCTCATCAAAAAAAGAAGTGAGCTGATTGGTTTATTGATCGGCAAGGCTGTGGAAGGACTTTTTAAAGATTTTGAAGTCTATAATTCTAATCCGATCATTTCTAAATTTTTAAATTTTATTGACAAACATTTTAAAACAGAACGTTCAGTCTCTTTTTATGCGGATAAACTTAATATTTCGGCTAATTATTTAAACATCGTCTGCAAGAAAAATCTTAATACCTCAGCTTCATCGTTAATTCAGGATAGAATTTTACTGGAAGCCAAACGATTGCTGAAAGTTTCTGAAATGTCGGTAAAGGATATCGTATATGACCTGGGTTTCTACGATCACGCAAGTTTTTCAAAATTTTTCAAGGCCCAAACGGGAATGACGCCTTCTCAGTTTAAAGAATAATTTGTACAAAACAAGACATGATTGATACACCATACTGAAATGTCGTGGATGTAACTTTGTATCATTAAATTAAAACAATGCAATCACCATATCAACTTGTTGCAAAAGATAATTTTTTGCTTAAAAACGTTCGTCTGGAAACAGGGTTCGAATATGATCGTGAAGAAGTAATCCGTACAAAAACAGACTTATTCTGTATTGAAATTGAAGACGGGAAAATAAAATCTGTACAACCTAATGATGCAAAGGCAAATGCTATTGATGCCAAAGGGAAACTGATGCTTCCGGCTTTCAGAGACATGCATATACATTTGGATAAAACGCTGTACGGACTTCCTTGGCAGGCGCTTTCTCCGAAAAGAAGAACGGTAAAAGATATGATTGCCTATGAACAGGAAATCATTCCGGAATTGCTGAAAACCTCGATAGAAAGAACGGAAGAGTTAATTAATTTACTTCAAAACTACGGAACCAATTTCGCCAGAACGCATTTTAATATTGATCCGACCTCAGGATTGAAATCTCTTGAAAATTTAGAAAAGGCTTTAGAAAATAAGAAAGATTCTTTCAAGGCGGAGTTGGTGGCGTTTCCGCAACATGGAGTTTATTATACAAAGTCTGCACCTTTGATGAAAGAAGCAGCCCGATTAAAAAGTGTCGGTTTTATCGGTGGATTAGATCCATTAAGCATCGACGGAAGCATTGAAAAAGTAATGGACTTTACGGTTCAGTTGGCTTTGGATCATGGAAAAGGAATTGATATTCATTTACATGAAACGGGAGAATCGGGGATGAAAACGATATATTATTTAATTGAAAAAGCTATCGAAAATCCACAACTTCAAGGGAAAACTTTTGTGAGCCATGCGTTTGCTTTAGCTTATTTAAATCAAAAAGAAGCAGACGAAACTGCTGAAAAACTTGCGGCTGCAAAGGTGGGTATTGCTTCATCGGTTCCGTTCAGGGGAAAAATAATGCCGATTCCTACGCTTAAAAAGCATGGCGTAAATGTCTTGATCGGAAATGATAATGTTCAGGATTACTGGAGTACTTTCGGTTCGGGAAATATGTTGCAGAAAGCAAATCTGATTGCCGAGTTGTACGGTTTTGAAAGTGAATGGGAATTGTCGAGAACGTTGGAATTTGCCACACAGAATATTCTTCCGTTAAATGAAAAAGGCGAACGGCAATGGCCCAAACCCGGTGACTCTGCGAATATTATTTTGGTGAATGCCAGCTGCTCTGCGGAAGCTGTTTCCAGAATGTCGAACGTGGAAGCTTTGATGAATGAAGGAAATCTTTTCTGGAAAGACTAAAGATTCCCGTTGTACATTTTGCAACATTTTGGTATTAGATGATCCGTCGGTTCGAGTGTTTTTTCGTAATAAAATGAAGAAAAATGTATCGAGAACACATTGATCTTCAAAATTACAAACTTCTCGATACGATTTTTTTTCAAAAATTTATTCGAAGTGACGAAAAAAAATCAAAATGCACAACCAGTTAAAGATATATTTTTTAATACTTGTTTTTGTGAATGGGCATCCATGGAAAATAATTTCTGTGGGTGTTTTTATATTAAATTTAATTCATAAATATCGTAATGTTTTGAAATAGAGTATATTTAGTTGAGCTGAAACTATATGACCTATGCAAAAAATTATTAAAACAGGAAAGTGGAAATATTCAGGTAATACCTATCTGCCGATTCTTCTTGTGGAGCAGGATTGGGATCATTTTTATAAAGAAGGGTACAGCCATTACTCTTCTTCTGTAAGTAAGGAAGATGTTGTTTATTTTCTTCATTTTGGGAGTCATCACCTTAATGAAGACGGCAATATTTCATCAGCAAGCACCTCCAAAGCATTTTTATCAGTAGCTGAAGCGGTGGAGTATGCGGAAAGGAATATTGAGATCCTAAACTGGAACTTTGAATAAAATAAAAAACGGCATCAAAGTAATCTGATGCCGTTTTTTTATTTAGTTTATCAATTTACTGTAAAGTTGACCAGCCTAATGCCCATGCCGGGCTTCCCGTCTGGTTTCCTGCACCTGTAGCGTCATTTTTTTCGTTGTAGGTGTCGGCTAATACGGTTACATCTGAACCGTCAGTAGCTTTTGCGGTGGCTTTTTTAGTTACATTGGCATCAAAGAAAACGTCTTTAATTTTACTTTCTCCGTTAAAATACGTGACGGTAGGATCGCTTTCCAGATTAAAACCTGTAGCCCAGTTGGAAATCACTACATTTTCAAAAGTAGCCTGTGTTCCGGAATAAAGCCTGATGGCATTGGATTCACCGGTAGTTCCGCCTAACACGGTTACATTTTTTATAATAGGATTGGAAACTGGTGCAGCACCAGGAGTTGCAGCATTATTAATTCCTTTGATTCCTGTATTTCCTGTACCGTTTGTTCTTCTTTTGGTGTAAATATTGGATGCCGTTCCTACCCATCCGTCTTTAAAGCTGAAGGCATCATCTGCATTTCCTACGGAAACTATGTTGGAGACATTTACTGTTCCTCCATAGAGTTCAATACCATCCTCCGCACTGTTTACCAATGCTATATTTTCTACTTTGGTATCGCTTCCGACTCCGAATAAAGATAATCCGTTGAATTTAATATTTGTTGTGAAATCTGCCCCTGCATTTTCTATTCTTACATAGTTCAGAGATCCGGAATTATCCGTAGCCGCAGTTCCTCCGTAGATCGTGTTGGCAATTTCTGATGAACTTGTAGTGCCTGTATTCACAGGAGCCTTTCCGCAAATAATGATTCCGCCCCAGCTTCCTGAAGTTTCTGAAGAAGACCGGAATGTTACAGGAGAATTAGCCGTTCCGTTGGCATACAATTGTCCTCCCTGTTCCACTAAAATATATGAAGTTGCTCCTGCTGTCGCTACGATTCTGGTGCCTGCCGGAATCACAAGTTTTCCACCGTCTTTTACTTTTACCGGACCGTTCAGTACATATACTTTGGTTGCATCTAAAGTGACAACCTGACCGTTGGTAACATCGCCTTTAAAGTTACCCGGATCCTGAGCAATACCGACAACGGCGATTGTTGCCATTTCATCATCATCATTACTGCATGACTGTATGGCAAAAGAAGAACCTATAATGAGTGCTGCAAGAATGAGCTTTAAGTGATTTTTCTTCATAATATTTTAGATTTTACTTGTAATAGGTGGTTTTTAAAAACCGATCTATTTGAGGAGACCAAATTACCATTTTTATTGCTATTTTCCCAATTCTCTACCTGTAGGAAATAATTTTTTTATCAAAATTAATACAAACAAAATCAAAACGGCATCGGAAAATATTTTCCGATGCCGTTTTTTATTTGATATGAAGAAACTAATTGTCTTATTGTAATCCGGCTAAAAGATTAATTCCATCCACTGTAGCCCAAGCACCAGAAGTTAAAGCAACTTTAGTAACTGTAGTTGCATTGGTGAAAGTTTTTCCACCATTTGGTGTATAGGCGTACCCCCAAACTCCCGCATTATCAGAATTTAAATAAGTAAGAGGTGTAACAGTAATTTTATTAGTATTCACTTGACTTGTTTCGGTTGCAGCATCCTGAATAAGAACTGAATATGCTTTCTGTGTACCGATGTTTTTGTATCCACTGATGTAAACATTAGAGAAAATACCTGTACCGTGTTTTTTGAATTGGATTGCTGAAATCTCCGGAGAGTTAGCCGATTCAGGATTTGTATTGTTATCTCTTATTAAAGTAATATTTGAAATCTTAGGAGCAACATTATCAGCATTACCAGATGCTTCTATTTCCATTCCAAAATTACCGGTTCCAGTTTGAAAAGCATACCAGTTTGAATTGTTTTGTCCACTCCATGCATCCTGCCAATCGAATGAATCATCAAAGTTACCATAAGAGACAATATTTTTAGCACTTACAGTTCCTCCGAAGAATTCATAACCATCATCAGTTCCTTTGTATGTTACAAGGTTTTCCAAAGTTGTTCCTGCTCCTACAGCGTAGAAAGTCATAGAGTTGGTTTCAGAAGTACCATCACCAATTTTTTTACCTGCATATTCTACACGAACGAATTTCATTGTTCCCGAATTGTCATTAGAATCTGTTCCTCCGTAGTAAACGTTGTTTCCATCTTCGGAAAGAGCCTGAGTATTTCCATTTATTGCTTTAATAGGAGCGCTTCCGTAAATTGTGATTCCACCCCAGTCTCCAGGAGTTTTAGTAGAAGTGGTGAATACAATTGGTTCAGAAGCTGTCCCCACAGCATTGATCATACCATCCTGAAGGATTACCAAACCACTGGTTTTAGTTGTTACAACGTTAAAGGTAGCTCCCGCTTCAATAGTGATAGTTGCGTTATTAGTTACTTTAACAATTCCGTCTAATGTATAGTTTCCTTTTTTTATTAAAAGATCTTTTGTAATAGTTCCTGATAATGTTCCGCTTCCGCTTAAAACACTCTCGGTAGTTCCCGGAGTAGTAATTGTAGTTCCTTCTCCTAAGCCGTCATTTACATCAATAGTACATGAATTTAAGGCTAATGTTAACACCGCTGTTAACGATAGTAATGATAAAACTCTTCTTTTCATTTTTTTATACTTATTTTTTCTTATTAAATTTTTTAGAACGTGTAACCTACTGTGAAGTTGAATGTAACTCCTCTGTAATAATCTGTAAGTGTATTATTGCCGTTTTCCAGATTAAGTGGCAGATAATTTTTATCACCCAATAAAATTTTGTATTTGCTGTCAAGAATATTTTGTACTGCAAATTTTACGTTCCAGTTTTTTGTTAATTGTCCCTGATACACAAAATCAATCTGGTGGAAAGGTTTTTCATAGTAATTGTCTGTACCTGTACCTCCTGTCGCATAGATTTTACTTCCTGAAACATTATAAACAAGTGAGAATGTTTGCGACAAATTGTTACGATTTTTTATTTCGTATTTTAAATCTGCGTTAATAGTATAAGGTGAAGCTCCCTGAAGACCTCTTTTACGAAGCTTTTCTCCTGTATTTTTAAACCAAACCGGTTCTTCCATGTTTAATTGTTCCTGGCTTCTTTCAACATCAGAATACATAATGGTAGCATTTGCTCCTAAAGTGAAGTTTTTCAGCGATTCGGAAATTCTGTTTAAGTTTAAAATCCCTTCTAATTCAACTCCCAATAAATCTGCTTTTTTAGCATTGAAGAATGTTATAGTAGAACCTGTTGCATTTCCAGATGCCGTTAACGAACGTTCAATAGCATTATTAATTCTTTTTGCAAATAAGTTAACTGCAAACATTTCTTTTGATGTTGGAAAATATTCCCATTTTAAATCAAAATTGTAGTTTTCACTGTTCTTAATATCAGGATTACCAACAATATTTACGTTATCCGGATTGATATATGTAATAGGCATCGTCTCAATAAGTATAGGACGTGTTACAGTTTTACTAAAAGAAAATCTTAAGTTATTTTTGCTATTTAGGGATTTTTTGATAGCTAATGAAGGTAAAAAGAAGTTGTTGTTTTTTTCTAGATTTGTCTTTTTATCAGCACTTTGTTCAGAATAACGGATAAGTGTCATGTCATTTTCATATCTCGCTCCCAATAAAATATCCCAAGAATCATTAGGTTTAAGGTTAATATTTGTGTAACCACCATTAATGATCTGATAGAAGCTTGAATAGAACTGAGAAATGTCAGAACCTTCCTGATAAAACAGGTCACCGTTTCTTATAGACGTATCAAATACATTTTGCGGAGTATCTACATTAACAACAAATGGGGCAAGAGAAGCGTTAGAAGTACGTCCGAAAATAAATCTATATGAAGTTTTTCTAAAGTCTGAGAATCCGTTGTATCCCACAGCAATTTGTATTGGGTAGTCTTTTCTTTCTCCTTTTTCACCTAGAGATAGCTGATATTCAGCAAAAGCAGAACCATAGAATCTAGAATCCACATCTAAATACTGGCGAATAAGGTTATTTCCCCCATAACGCATCTGAATGTTTCCATCCGAAAGAAGAGCTCCTGTACTTGGATCGGTACGGTTACCTTCTATAATTTTTCTGTCGGGCTGACTGTAATTATTAATTACGTAACTTCCTCCGGCTTTTACCTGATTTCTCTCATTAATTTTCTGTGAAGCAGTTAACTGTAAATCAAGAAATCTTGAAATATCCAATTGATTTGTTCTAAAAAATCCTGAATTTTTGTTCTGAACTTGATTGTCTTTATAACCAAAATTGTCTTCAATAATATTATTGGTGTTTTGTAAATAGATGGCATTCAGGTTTATATTTGTTCCCTTGTTTTTATATCCTAAACCTAATAGAACAGAAGATTCTGTTTCATAATTATATTGCTTACGATTAAGGAAATTCATATTATCAATAAAAGAATTCTGTCCCTGAGATCGGAACTGGCTGTTAGCTCCGTCTTTGTATTCATATTTTGTTCCCTGATTTAATGAGAATAAAATACCTAAATTTCCAGACTCACCCATTTTAACCTTCTGGGCAGTAGTAAATCCAATCGTAGTATTTGGCAGAGATTTTACATTGTCTACATTCCACGAATCTTTAAATGAATTTAATGATTGATCCGCAGAGAACTTGTAATTATCCGGTCTTGCATTTCTAATTTCTGAAGGTAGTCTTCTGTCCTGAGAATTAAAGCCTAAATATCCTTCAATTCCGCCGGCATTTTCTGCCCTTTTAAAATTATTTCTGAAAGTGCTTAATGTATTAACACCTACACCGAATTCAATTTTAGTAAAAGGTTTGTCTATCGTTAATGTTTCAATATCGAAAGTAGCTCCCGCAAAATCCCCATAAAGATTAGAATTAAATGTTTTGTAGATATTCAGTTTTCCGACTACATCAGTTGGGAATTGCTTTAAAGCAATAATTTTTTGAAAAGGGTTATTAGAAGGGGAACCAAGACCATTAATTAATAAATAATTGTATCTTTCTTCCAAACCTCTTACAAAGAGCCCTCTACCTTCAACTGTTGTAATTCCCGTAACTTTTGTAAGACCTTGCTCTACATTAGAAATTCCCTTTCTTGAAATCTCTTCTGCACTTACAGCTTGTTTTTGGATAATTGCTTTCTTTTGTTCAACTAAAACTGCTGTTTCGGTTTTTTTACTGCTGTTTCCCTGAATTACGACACCTTCGATTTTCTTTTCAGATTTTGCAGTGTCTTTTTTGGTTTCTTGAGCGTAAAGTACAGTTCCCGATGTTGTTAAAAACAAAACTGCAATACTCAGTTTTCTAAAATTCATTTCTTTTTTTACTATATTCTTTCGGTGCAAAGGAATAAAGAATTGGTGGAGTATTTGGTTTAGCGAAATTTAATTTTTTCTTAACTAAACATTAAGAAAAGAATATTATTGTTAACTTTATGTGAACGATTCCCCTTTTGTTAAACTGTCATTAAAATATTATTAACTTTGACACGTAAAAATTGAAAATGAACCAAAAGAAAATCCTCTTAATAGACGATGAACTGGATATTTTAGAGATTCTGTCTTACAATTTAGAGAAGGAAGGCTACGAGATTTATACAGCCACAAACGGTAACGAAGGAATCGACAAAGCCAAAGAAATTGTTCCTGATCTTATCCTGTTAGATGTCATGATGCCGGAGAAAGATGGTATCGAAACTTGTCAGGAACTTCGCAAAATTAAAGAACTTCAGAAAACATTAATCGTTTTCCTTTCCGCAAGAAGCGAAGAGTTCTCACAATTGGCAGGTTTCCAGGCTGGTGCAAACGACTACATCGTTAAGCTGATTAAACCGAAAATTCTTATTTCTAAAGTAAATGCTTTATTACAGTTAACTTCTCAGGTTTCTGATAATGCTAAATTAATCGAAATCGGCGATCTGGTAATTGATAAAGACAACTTCAGAGTTTCAAAAGCAGGACAGCAGTTTCTGCTTCCTAAAAAAGAATTCGATCTGTTGTATTTATTAGCTTCAAACACAGAAAAAGTTTTCAAAAGAGAAGAAATCCTGGAGAAAGTTTGGGGCAACGATGTGATCGTAGGCGAAAGAACCATTGATGTCCACATCAGAAGACTAAGAGAAAAATTAGGGATTAATACGATCCAGACGTTAAAAGGAATTGGGTATAAACTTATTGTTTAATACTCAATTTCGATTTCTTATATTTATACAAACCAATAAAACTTGTAAAATTGAAATTTTACAGACTTACCCTTGTCGCCTCTTGTCTTCTGACATTGGTGATGTTCCTGTTAGTAATCATTTTCGATTCGCTAAAGGATATGTATTACAGTACACCGTTCTTTAAGATTGGCCTTTTTATCTGCCTTATTCTTATTTTTATTATTAATTATATCGTGCTGGAGCTTCTGTTTACTTACTATGGTAAAAAACAGGTTCGCGGTCTTTCACAGCTTCTTCCACAGGAAATTGTTCATGATGAAAATGAAAATATTACGATTAAAGAATTAGGACAAAAATTTTCAGACCTGAATCAGCAGAAAGTAACAGAGCTTGATATGATGAAGGAAATGGAAAGCTACCGGAAAGAATACATCGGAAATGTTTCCCATGAGCTTAAAACACCATTGTTTTCCATTCAGGGGTATGTCGAAACTTTGCGGGATGGCGGGGTGGACAACCTTACCATTCGTGACAAATATTTAGAAAGAATCGACAAGTCTGTAGAAAGACTTATTGCGATTGTTACCGATCTGGATATGATCAACAGGCTGGAAGCAGGTGAAATTAATCTTACGGTATCAAAATTCGATGTTAATCTGTTAATTAAAGAAATATTCGACCTTCTGGACCTTGAGGCAGAAAAACACAATGCAACCATGCAGATTCAGACTGCTCTTCCGCAGATTTTTGTTGAAGCTGATAAGCAGAAAGTTTCTCAGGTTTTTATTAATCTTATTTCTAATGCCATCCATTATGCCAACAGGCAGGAAGCCAAAGTGGTGGTAAAAACAGCAGTACTGAAAAATAAAGTCTTAATAGAAGTGATAGACAACGGGATGGGAATAAAATCTGAAAGTTTACCAAGAATTTTCGAAAGGTTTTACCGTGTAGAAACCAGCCGAAGCAGAAGGGAAGGCGGTTCCGGGCTTGGATTGGCGATTGTGAAGCATATTCTTGAAGCACATAACGAAAACATTACCGTAGAAAGTGTGTATCTTGAAGGAACAAAGTTTAGTTTTATGCTAGAAAAAAGTAAATAATTTCTGCAAAATGTAAGAAAAAAAAATATTTTAAAAAATCCCGAAATATTTTTTTGTCACATCTCATTTATTTTATATTTGCAACAGAGATTTATCATAATAACAAAGGCAAAAAAGTAATTTAAAAACTGATGGTTTACAAAATCCGCGTAATATTAGATGCGAAAGAAGATATTTTCCGAGATATCGAAGTTAAAGGAAAACAGACGCTATGGAACTTGCATTTAGGAATTAAAAGTGCATTCAGCTTGCAGGGAGACGAGCTTTCTACTTTTAATCTTTTGGAAGAAGACGGAACGATCGTAAAAAGTGTTCCGTTGGAAGATATGAGTGACGATGGTGATGGAGAGATTATGTCGGATGTATACATCGATGAAGCTTTCGAAAATGCAGGAGATAAAGCTCAGTTCCAGTACGGCCTTCTTGACCTTTGGGAATTCTTCTGCGAATTAGTGGAAGTTATTGATGAGACAAAGGGTGTGAATTATCCAATTACTGTTTACAGATTTGGAAATGTCCCTTTAAAAGCACCAAGCAGAAACGGAAGTGCTGGAGGATCTAAAAAGAAATCTGCGATGCCATTAATGGACGATGATTTCGGATTCGAAGACGATTTCGGAGGAAACAATAACTTTGCAGATGAAGATGATGATAACTTCGATGATGAGGAAGAAGAAGACTACAACGACGATGTTTTTGATGATGAGGATGATAATGATGACGAAAGGTAATCAAAGCATTTAAAAAATATTGCCCTGAACTGATGTTCAGGGTTTTTTTTATGCTTTTTCTTTCAATCACAAATCTCTATATTTGTTAAAAAGAGAATTAATGAAAAAGTTAATTTTAATCACTCTAATTGGTCTGGGAATTGTTTCCTGTACCACTCAAAATGCCACAAAAAACATGACAGATTTACCAAAAAACTGGAAGCATACAACGAATATTTACGAAGTTAATGTAAGACAATATACCAAAGAAGGAACTTTCAAAGCATTTGAAAAAGAGATGCCAAGGCTAAAATCAATGGGGGTAAAAACACTGTGGTTCATGCCTATTACTCCCATTGCTCAGGAAAATAAAAAAGGAAGCTTGGGAAGTCCGTATGCTGCTTCAGATTATACGTCTGTCAATCCAGAATTCGGAACTTTGAACGATTTTAAGCACATGGTCAATGAAGCCCATCGGTTAGGATTTAAAGTAATTATCGATTGGGTGGCCAATCATACAGGTTGGGATCATATCTGGACAAAAACTCATCCCGAATTTTATTTAAAAGACCCAGACGGAAGCTTTCACCGTGCTTCCGGAATGGATGATATCATCGAACTTGATTATAAAAATCTGGAAATGCGCGCGGCAATGATTGATGCGATGAAATACTGGATCAAAGAAACAGATATCGACGGCTTCAGGTGTGATCTGGCATCTTGGGTAGAAGTCGATTTTTGGGAACAGGCCCGCCCGGAAGTTGAAAAAATAAAGCCGCTTTTCTGGCTGGGAGAATTTGACGAACTGGAAAGTCCGGAATACGGAAAGGTTTTCGATGCAAGCTATTCATGGAAATGGATGCACAAATCTGCCGATTACTACAAAAACAACGAACCGATTCAGGATCTGACAGATCTTTTAAGAAAATATTCTGCGATCGGAGATCATTCAATGAGAGCCTGGTTTACCACCAACCACGATGAAAACTCTTGGAACGGAACCGAATATGAAAAATATGGCGTCATTACCAAACCTATGGCAGTCTTCTCTGTAACATGGAACGGTGTACCCTTATTGTATTCGGGGCAGGAACTTCCAAACATGAAGCGCCTTGAGTTCTTCGAAAAAGATGTCATTAATTGGACAAATACGTATCAGATGGCAGACTTTTACAAAACATTATTGGAGCTGAAATCTTCTCATCCTGCATTAAGGGGAGGTGATGCGGATGTTACGACTTATCTTCTCAACACAACAGCCAACGATAAAATATTGGCTTATGTAAGAAAAAATGGAGAGGATGAAGTTTTGGTTGTTTTAAATATGTCTAAAGAACCTGTGAGCTTTACTATTCAAGACAGTCATTTGTCAGGGCCTTTTAAGAATGTTTTTGATAAGACGAAAAGAAATTTTGATGACGGAAAAGACTTCAGCTTTAAACCGGGAGACTATGCCGTTTTTGAGAAGTAGTAGTTTAAATAATATAAAATAAAGAAGCGGGCTTTTGTCCGCTTTATATATAAGTATGAATAAAGAGTATTTGTTAGAAATAATAAAAAATAAGGTATCCGAAAAAATCAGAAAATTTGAAAATCTTATTGCCGAAACCCGGGAATCCAATAACGATACCAAAAGTTCAATGGGTGACAAATATGAAACCGGTCGCGAAATGCTTCAACAGGAAATCAATAATCTGCAAAGACAATTGAATGAAGCTTTAAACCAGCAAAATGCTCTTCAAAAAATAACTGCCGAACCATTATCAAAAGTTCAGAACGGAGCTTTGGTTAAAACTGATAAAGGACTGTTTTATATTTCCGCTTCTGTGGGTGAAATTATTGTAGATAACCGGAAAATAATGACGGTTTCCGCAGAATCTCCGTTGGTAAAGGCGATGAATGGATTGGTAAAAAAACAAACGTTTTTTATAAACAATGTCACACAGGTTATTGAAGAAATATGGTAAAAAGCTATTAATAAAATTATCGCTAATGTATTCATTCTATGAAAAGTAAATAATATAATTTAGTTATCATTCATTTTAAAATCAGATTTTAAGATAATTAATATTTCCATTAAAAATTTAAGAAAATTTTATTGCTTGTATTTGAAGCAATTAAAGGTTTTAGTCGTAAATTGGATGAACAAATTTTCACAAAAACAATTAAAATTTTATCAATATGGGAATTTTAGACAATAAAGTTGCACTGGTTACTGGTGCAGGTTCAGGAATCGGATTGGCAATTGCTCAATCTTACGCCAAAGAAGGCGCAAAAGTAATCGTATCAGACATTAATGAAGAACATGGTAATCAGGCTGTTAAAAAAATTAGGGCCGAAGGAGGTGAAGCGTCTTTTGTAAAAGCGGATACCTCAAATGCAGAACAGGTAGAAGCCTTGGTAAAATCGACAGTAGAAATCTACGGAAGACTGGATATTGCCTGCAACAACGCAGGAATCGGTGGTGAACAGGAGTTAACAGGAAATTACAGTCTGGATAGTTGGAGAAAGGTTTTGAGCGTAAATCTGGACGGTGTTTTCTACGGGTGTAAATATGAATTGGAACAAATGGAGAAAAATGGAGGAGGAGTGATTGTAAATATTGCATCCGTTCACGGAACGGTTGCAGCACCGCTTTCTTCTGCATATACATCTGCAAAACACGCTGTGGTAGGTCTTAGTAAAAATATAGGGGCAGAATATGGTCAGAAAAACATCCGTTGCAATGCAGTGGGACCGGCTTATATCGAAACCCCGCTTCTGGAAAGTGCAAGTGGAGATATGAAAGACATATTAATAGCAAAACACCCGATGGGAAGATTAGGTAAATCTGAAGAAGTTGCGGAATTGGTATTATTTTTAAGCTCGGATAAATCTTCGTTTATGACAGGTGGGTATTACCTTGTAGACGGAGGTTATACTGCAATATAATTTGGCTTGAAGCTAGAAGAGGGAGGCTGGAAGTTTTACTACTATTCGATTATTTTTTAATAGTACTGTAAACTTCTAACTTCCCTCTTCCTACTTCCAGCTTCTAAAAACTTTTTCCATTAATATATTCCATCAAAGAATCCTTATAATTCGGAGCGATGGCAATTTGCTGATCACCAATCACAATATGATTTCTTTCAATGGCTTCAATTTTATCGAGAGCGATGATATACGAGCGGTGAATTCTCATAAAATTTTCCGAAGGAAGTTCTTCTTCTAATTTCTTTAAACTCATTAAAGTCAAAATAGGTTTTGGCTGATCTTTCAGGAAAATTTTTACATAATCTTTCAGTCCTTCAATAAAAAGTATTTCAGAAAAATTGATCTTGATTTGCTTATATTCAGACTTTACGAAGAAAAATTCCTGTTTTTTCTCCGGCTTCTCAGGAACAGCTTGTTGATGTTCAAAATAGTTTCTTGCTTTTGTGGCTGCATTCAGAAATTCTGTATAATCGAAAGGTTTCAGCAAATAATCTAAAGCATTCACCTTATACCCGTCAATCGCATATTGATCGAACGCTGTTGTAAAAATCACTTTACTCTCTGGTGAAAGCAGTTTTGAAAATTCTAGACCCGTCAGATCCGGCATTTGGATGTCCAGGAAAAACAGATCAATGTTCTTGTCATCTTCCAGTTTCTGCATAGCTTCAATAGCGCTGCTACATTTAGCTTTCAGTTCCAGAAAAGGAGTTTTCAGAACGTAGCTTTCAATTAAATTTAAAGCCATTGGCTCGTCGTCGGCAATTAAACAGGTTATCTTTCTCATATCAATCTGTTATAATTTTTATTTCCGCAATATACATTCCATTGTTCAGATGAGAATGAAATTCATGTTTTTCAGGATACAGCAAATTAAGTCTTTTTTTCAGATTTTCAACGCCGATTCCCGATCCGCTTTTGTCGGTATCCGTTTTGGGAAAATTGGAATTAGAAGCTGTAAAATTGATTTCATGATCGGCAATTTCCATCTTAAAATGAATATCCGAATGTTGTGTTGCCGAAATTCCATGCTTAAAGGCATTTTCAACAATGGAAATAAAAAGAAGCGGTGCAATTTTCATTTCAGGAATTGCTTTCGGGAAATTAATGAAAACCTTTGTATTGTCTGTTAATCTTAAAGACATCAGCTCAATATATTTATTTAAAAATTCGATTTCTTCAGACAGATTTATTTTTTCAACATCGGTTTTATATAACAAATGTCGCATCAGTTTGCTTAGACTGTGAATGCTTTGCTTGGCTTTTTCCGGCGCAAAATCAATTAATGAATAAATATTATTCAACGAATTAAAGAAAAAATGGGGCTGTAGTTGATATTTAAGATGTTGAAGTTCAGATTGAAGTTTAATATTATCGGCTTCAATTTTCATTTCCTCTGCTTTCTGAATTTTTTTTCCGGCGTTGATCGCAATCGAAAAAGCAACAGGAATCATATAAATCAAAGTATCAATAAAGTAGAACAACCCTGTGGGAGGTCTTCTGCCGCCGGGATTGTGTCTACGGGGCTCAAGCCACTCGGAAATTTGATTTTTAAAAAATATCAATGATAAAATTAGCGTAAGATTGGCGACAAAAAACCATATTTTTTTATCATCATATACATATTTTACAAGATACAGATAATTAGCATAAAATACTACAGCAAGAAAAATCAGCTGTAGCCAAAAATGACGGAAGAGATCTTTCCAATCTGCATCCGAACCTACGGAAAATGCTGCCGGAAGAAAAAATAAAACCAACCAGATCAAAAAGTGCAGGCTGATTTCAACGTTTTTATTTTTTAAATTGACCATCTTTACAGTCTTTGATTTTAAAATTTATATTTTTTCAGCCCTTCAAAAAATCTTGATTGACGGAACTTTTCAAGAAGTGAATTTAGAATTTTTTCTACCATTTCTCCTACGTTTCTATTGAACTTCTTAAATTTATTTCTGCCACAGAAGTGGCAAAAGATCTATTGGACTTAACTTTATTGCTAAATTTGTAAAACTGGAACACAAAAATTCCATTCAAATTTCGATTTCAAATAAAATTCAAAAAGACTCTAAATCCTAATACATTAATAATATCTTTTGAATCTTTGGGTTATTTTATGTACTGATATTTTATTCATATCTCAGTGCAGTGATCGGATCAGATTGAGCTGCTTTTCTCGCTGGGTACCATCCGAAAAATACTCCTGTTATGGTACAGACTGCAAATGAGATCACAATAGAAGCCATGGTAATATTCACAGGCCAGCCGGCAAAATATTTAATGGCGAATGTGGCAATAAGTCCGATAAAAACTCCCAAAACACCGCCTGTAATACTGATGAGAACAGACTCTATTAAAAACTGCATCAGAATATCCTTATCTTTTGCACCGATCGCCATTCTCAGACCAATTTCTTTGGTTCTTTCTTTCACAGAAACATACATAATGTTCATAATTCCGATTCCACCGACAATTAATGAAATACTTGCAATGGCAACCAGTAAAAGCGTCAACATTTCGCTGGTAGAACTGAACATGGAGATAATTTCCTGTTGTGATGAAACATTGAAATCACTTGCCTGACCAGGTTTTACTTGATGTTGTTTTTCCAGAACTGCTTTTATTTCGTCAACGGCAGCCTCAGATTGCTGTTCGCTGACGGAGGAGGCAACAATCGACTGAAGATAAGTCTGGGCTAAAATTCTCTTCTGAACTGCGGTATAAGGCGCAATGATGATATCATCCTGATCCTGGCCGAAAGTATTTTCTCCTTTTTCTTTCAAAACCCCAATCACTTTAAACGGAATGTTCTTAAAACGAATCATTTTTCCGATTGGATCTTCATTGGGGAAAAGATTTTCCTGAACGGTTTTTCCTATTACAGCCACTTTCCCGAAAGATTCTATATCGTCATCAGTAAACATCGAGCCTTTTTCTATGCCCCAATCACGGATTTTTAAATATTCCGGAGATGAGCCGTAAATTGAAGTCGGCCAGTTTTTCGAACCTGCGATACTTTGCCCGCTTCCGTTCACCAAAGGCGAAATTTCTTTGATTAATTTTACTTCTTTTTTTAACGCGTTATAATCTGCCAACGTCAAAGTCTGCATTGCAGAAGGATCGGAACGTACACCGCCCGTCATTCCTGCACCGGGACGAATCGTAATAAGATTGGCTCCCATACTTGAAATATTTTTCTTGATACTTTCTTTCGAACCTTCACCGATCGCCAGCATTGCAATTACGGATGCTACCCCGATAATAATTCCGAGCATGGTAAGCATGGCTCTGGTTTTATTCAGGATGATCGCTTTCCAGGCTATTTTTAATAAGTTTGAGAAATTCATAATTTATTTTTTTTTGGTTAAAATATCCTTTGCAAATCTGCCGACACTAACTAATAACACTCTAAACAATTTTTGATTTACAAAAAATCTCCACTTCATATCAGATTTACAAAGGATAAAAAACAGCATTTAGATCGTCTTCATTTTTATAGAACTGATTAATATAATGATCTGTTTTGATTGAACTTATTTAAACTTTTTTAGAAGCTTAATCCCGCTTTCCGCTATATCTTTTTTGTTACGGCTTCCGTTTCACTCCAGCCTCCACAAAAAAGGATGCCGCTGCAATCGGGGCTATGGTTGTTGCCACCTATTTAAGCTTTAGGAAAATAGTTATTTAGCTGAATGGTATAAATGGTATGAGTTTACACGTATAACATTTTACCGTTTTCCTTAATCAATCTTACTACCATAAATTCTCTTAATGGTTAAATTGTAAAAACTTAAAAATCTTTTGCAAATCCGCCAACTAACACTTTAAAAACAAAACCACTTCATATTTATTCCGCTTCATTTGGATTTGCAAAAGATAAAAACAACATTAATTCCTCCTCATTACAGCTAATATAATTTGATATACATTATTCAGGTTTTGGTAATTTTTCCAGCTCAGCTTGGGCATTGAGTCTGTTGGTTACCATTTTATCTTCTTTGATCAATCCATCGCGTAGAATTACCGTTCGTTTACTGAATCTTGCGATGTCTTCTTCATGCGTCACAAATCCTATGGTAATTCCTTCGTCATTCAGTTGCTGAAAAAGATTCATCACTTCATAAGATGTTCTAGTATCGAGATTTCCCGTGGCTTCATCGGCGAGTAAAATGACAGGATGATTAACCAGAGCTCTTGCAATGGCAACCCTCTGCTGCTGTCCTCCGGAAAGCTGACTCGGAACGTGTCCCATTCTGCTTTCCAAACCGACTTGCTGTAAAGCTTCTACGGCCCTTTCTCTTCTTTCTTCTGAGGAAATTGCGGAGTTATAAAGCAAGGGTAATTCAACATTTTCCAACGCGCTTGTTCTTGCCAATAAATTATAGGACTGAAATATGAACCCGATTTTGGTATTTCTAATCTCGGCAAGCTGGTTTTTATTTAAATCTTTAACCAAAACACCATCCAGTTCATATGTTCCTGAAGTCGGCTGATCAAGGCAACCCAAAGTATTCAGAAAGGTTGATTTTCCCGAACCGCTGGTTCCCATGATCGTTACAAATTCTCCTTCATTGATGGTAAGATCAATTCCTTTTAAGGCATGAACAATTTCGTCACCCATTCGGAATTCACGTTTTAAGTTTTCTATTTTGATGATGGGTTTCATTGCTGTACTTTTAAAGTTGATAGTTGTTTGTTGTTGGTTTATTGATTTAAGTTTAAAATTCTATCAACTAAACACCATCAACCAACAACCAATTAATTGCTTACTTTGAAGCTGATTTTTTATTATTACTTCCAGGTCTTTTCGGCATAAACGGACTGCTTTCCCCTGAACCGGATTTTGCAACAGCTTCGATTTGCTCATCCAATGAAGTCACGATTTGTTCATTGCCGTTCAATCCGCTTTTCACTTCAACATTAATTCCGTCATTGATTCCGATGGTAATTTGTTTTTGAGAAAGACTTCCATCGTTATTTTTAATCCAGATATATTTTTCTTTGCCTTTTCCCGGTTTCACATCAGGAATTTTCGCTGAAATTTTATTCTTCTGATAATATTTTTGCAAGGTTTCCGTGTCCGGGCTAAAACTAATCGCTGCTGCCGGAATTGTATTTGTTCCTTTTAATTCTTGGGTGAAAATTGTTACTGTTGCCGTTAGTCCCGGTTTTAATTTCTGCTCAGAATTATCGGCATCAATTAAAACAGTGTAGGTAACAACATTGGATGAGGTTTTCGGACTTAAACGTATTTCTCTTACAGATCCGTTGAATTCAGTTTCAGGATAAGCATCCACGGTGAAAGTCACACGTTGGCCGACCTGAACATTTCCAATATCTGCTTCATCCACATTGGCCTGAACCTGCATTTTTGTGATATCTTTCGCAATCGTAAAAAGGGTAGGAGTCGTCATACTTGCGGCAACGGTTTGCCCTTCCTGTACTTCTTTGCTTAAAATAATTCCATCTATTGGCGCATAAATATTGGCGTAACTTAAATTGGTTCTTGCCTGTGCCAATGTCGTTTTCTTTTGGTTGACCGATTGTTGTGCATTTTTCACCTGATAAGAAGCGGTTTCATTATCGGCTTTGCTGATAACTCCTGCTCGGAACATATTATTCTGACGGTTAAAATTCTGCTGTTGATAATTAAGCTCATTCAAAGCTGAATTGTATTGAGCTTGTGCATCATTCACCGATTCCTGAAGGTTGGTTTTATCGATTTCAGCCAAAAGCTGCCCTTTTTTAACCTGTGAATTATAATCAACATAAATATTTTTAATCAATCCTGAAACCTGTGTTCCGACTTGTACAGTATCGACAGGCTCTACAGTTCCTGTTGCAGTAACGGAAGTTGTCACATCCTGTTTGCTGAGTTTTACAGTCTGCAGATTGATGTCTGCATCTTTACTTTTAGTGAAATATTGATAGGCAAAAACAATCACAATAGCAGCCACCAAAAATATGATAGAATTTCTGAAGGTCTTTTTATATTTCGGATTCATAATTTTGATATTTTCCTGTTATTTTTAATTTGTGGTTAGAATTTTTCCCTGATAAAAATTCAGGAGCTGGGTATACAAAACAGCCATGTATTTCGATTGCAAATAGGTCTGTTCGTTGGTGAGATAGGTATTTCTGCTTACAGAAAGCTCGGTTGTTGTGAGTCCTCCGAATTCAAATTTCTTGGTTGATAAATCGTAGGAAAGTTTTGCATTATCTCTCGCTACTTTCGAAGATTTTTGCTGAGCCTGATTCGCGATTGCATTTTGCCAGGCGGTTTCAATGCTTGAATACAATGTTTTTCCTGCACTTATCTTATCCAATTGATTTTGTTGAATATCAATTTTAGCCAATTCAACATTGGTGTCATTCTGTTTTTTCGAGAAAATCGGAATGTTAAGCGAAAGTCCTACAGATTTATTAAAATTATTTTTAACCTGATTAAAATATGAATAATCCTGAGTGCTTGTAAAACCTGTATTCAGTCCTGCAGTTGCGGAAAGTGTCGGTTTATAACCTGCTTTTGTAATTTGTAAAGCTTTATTTAAAATTTCATTCTGTGCATCGTAAATTTTAAGATCAGGAAGATTTTCTGTTGCCAGAGCAAAGACCTGCTGTTTATCAGGAATGGTTTCGTCAATATCGGGAAGCGACGTTTTTTTAATTTCAAAATCTACACTCGGATCAAGTTCCAATAACTGTTTTAATTTTAAAACCTGCTGATTGTAAAGATTCTGACTGCTTACAACCGTATATTGATTTTGTGCATTCTGAGTTTCAACATCTGCCAATTCCAGTTTCGAGATTGCTCCGTTCTTATATTTAGTCTGAGTCAGTTTCAGTTCCTGGGCGGAAGAATTAGCGGTGTATTTTGCAATTTCAATTCCTTCATAATAATATAAAGACTGTAAATAGGCTTCCAGAACATTCAGAACGATATTGTTTTCCGCCTGTTTCTGGTATAAAGAAGACTGATCCAGAATCATTTTGTTCTGTTCGATCTGAAGATTCAGTTTGTTTCCCTGGTAAATCGTCATATTTCCGCTTATTCCGAAACTGTTTGACAAAATATTCTGATTCACAAAACTACTTGTAATCGGGTCGATACTCGAACCATTAGTTAATCCTAATGAAGACGAACCGTAAATGGTCGGAAGTTTGTTATTTTTCTGCTGTTGGTAATTCAACTGGGCAGTGGTTTTGTCGAGCACTGTTTTTTTAACGGTAATGTTATTTTCCACGGCATAATCAAGACAATCCTGCAGCGTCCATACTTTTTGAGCCGGAGCCAGGATTCCGATGAAGAGCGCTATGGTGAGGTATTTTTTCATTGTCTTTCTAATTTACAGGAACAAAGTTGTGGGATCTCAAAAAGAAAATCAAAACGATTAGACGAACGGCTCGATTTTATAGAAGTATTGCTTTTTTCTATCGTTACAGATTTTTATTTTTCAAGGATAAAAGAACTTTTTTAATTTTAAAATCCTTTATTTTGCAAAAAATCAATGGCGGTTTTTTAACGATAAAATTTCAGGAAGATGCAAAATTACTTAGACCTTTTACAACATATTTTAGATAACGGGACAGATAAAACCGACAGAACAGGAACGGGAACAAGAAGCGTTTTCGGATACCAATTGAGATATGATTTGTCGAAAGGTTTTCCTTTGGTGACGACTAAAAAGGTGCATTTGAAATCTATTATTTATGAATTGCTTTGGTTCTTAAAAGGCGATACGAATATCAAATATTTAAAAGATAACGGCGTTTCTATCTGGGACGAATGGGCGAATGAAAACGGAGATTTAGGTCCTGTTTATGGTGCTCAGTGGAGATCTTGGAACGGAGCGGAAGGAAAAGTTGTTGATCAAATTACAGAAGTTATCGACCAGATTAAAAAAAATCAGGATTCCAGAAGACTGATCGTTTCTGCGTGGAATGTTGCAGAAATTCCAAATATGGCTTTGGCACCTTGTCATGCGTTATTCCAGTTTTATGTGGCAGATGGGAAATTGTCACTTCAATTATATCAGAGAAGTGCGGATGTTTTCTTGGGTGTTCCATTCAATATTGCGAGTTATGCGTTGTTATTGATGATGGTAGCGCAGGTTTGCGATTTGGAAGTTGGAGATTATGTTCACAGTTTTGGTGATGTTCATATTTATAATAATCACTTTGAACAAGTTCAGAGACAGCTTTCAAGAGATCCACGACCGCTTCCGACGATGAAATTAAATCCTGAAATTAAAGATATTTTTGGTTTCGATTTTGAAGATTTTACATTGGAAAATTATGATCCGCATCCGGGAATTAAAGCGCCCGTTGCGATATAAAATAATTAAAATACAACAGAATTATTTTATACCATTTAGTTTTCATTCCGTAGAAATCTAAGCTAAATTTTGAATAGTATTGCCTAAGTTCCTACGGAATGACAAGCTTTGAAAGTATTTTCTGATTAGATAAAATTTTAACTGTAAACTAAAAAGTGAAGCTCAAAACTTCACTTTTTTTGTAACATCTTCTGAAATTTTTCAACCTATTGATAAATCTCAAAGTATGTTTAAAAAGTTACTTCTTCTATCAGCAATCGGTATTTCCAGCATAGCATTTTCGCAAAGTCAGGAGAGACAGAAATTAATGGATTATCTGGATTCTCTGAATGTACATCATAAAGTAATGGGAAGCTTTGCGTTTGCATACAAAGATGAGCCTACTTTCCTTAAAGTTACGGGGTTTTCTGATACCGATAAGCAGCAAAAAGCCAATATGAATACACAATATCGTATCGGTTCTATTTCTAAAACCTTCACCGCGGTATTGATTATGAAAGCTATTGAAGATAAAAAGCTTTCTTTAACTACAAAATTATCGGATTTTTATCCTGAAATAGAAAAAGCCAATAAAATATCCATTGAGCAATTATTGCGGCACAGAACGGGAATCCATAATCTTACCGACGACGAGGAATATTTTACTTATAATACTCAACCTCAAACTGAGAATAGTTTAATTTCAATCATAAAAAAATATAAAAGCGATTTTAATCCGGGAATTAAGTATGAATACAGTAATTCAAACTATATTCTGCTGGGATATATTTTGGAGAAAGTATATAAGAAAAGCTATGCTCAACTTATTCAGGATAAAATTGCAAAACCTTTAAAACTCACTCTTACTAAAGTCGGCGGGAAAATTAATCCGGCAGAAAATCAGGCACTTTCTTATAATTACGAGGGCGACAAATATGTTGCTTGGCAAGAAACGGATATGAGCGTTCCTATCGGGGCAGGAAATATTATTTCTACGCCTACAGAACTTTTAAAATTTATTATCGGACTTGAAAATGGAAAGCTTATTACCAAAGCAAGTCTTAAAGAAATGAAAAACTATGTTGATAATTACGGTTTCGGGCTCACAAAGGTTCCGTTTGGGGGAAGCTGGGGATTTGGTCACAATGGAGGAATCGATCAGTTTAGATCAGTCTTGTATTACTTTCCGGATTTGAAAGTTGCTATCAGTTTTGTTACCAACCAATCAAATTACAATAACAATGATATTTCGATCAAAATGTTGCAGACTGCTACAGGGCAGAATTTTGAAATGCCGGAGTTTAAGGTTGTCGCTGTTTCTACGGATGTTTTGAAAAAGTATGAAGGAAATTATAAAACCAAAGATTTTCCTCTAGATATTAAAATTTTTATAGAAAACGGCGAATTAAAAGGGCAGGCAACCGGGCAAGGAGCTTTTCCTTTGGAAGCGGTTTCTGAAAATGAATTTAAATTTGATATGGCGGGAATTAAAATGAAATTTAATACAGAAAAAGGAACAATGGATTTTGCTCAGGGAGCCAATAAGTTTACCTTTAAAAAAGAATAAATACAATGAAATATTTAAAAATAAATACAGAAGAAACCGCAGATCTTGAAGCATTAAAAAACGCAATTCTTCAAATGAAAGGTGTAGATTCTATAGAAATTGTAGACGACGAAAACCCTGAAAGTGAACTGAAAAAAGCTTTTGCTAAAACAAAAGAACAGTTTAAAAAAGGAGATTACGAAACATTAGTCAATGATATTTTTGACATTTTAACAAAAAAATAATTCTAAAATATAATGAAAAAAGCCATTTTATCGATTGCTTTATTGGGTGGGATTTTCTTTTCCACAAATGCAGCAGCACAAACCGAAACTTCGGGCAGAGAAAAGGTCTACAGAGCTACTCACACGAAAGTAACGGAACTAAAACATACAAAGCTGAAAGTAAATTTCGATTATCAGAAGGAACAGATGAACGGGGAAGAATGGCTGACTGCCGCTCCTTTTTTCTATCCAACCAACGAATTGACGCTTGATGCAAAAGGAATGTTGATTCATGAAGTAGCTTTGGATATCAATGGTAAAAAATCTCCTTTAAAATATGATTATAAGGATGATGTACTGAAAATTACTTTAGACAAGACCTATCAGAAAAATCAGGATTATACAGTCTATATAAAATATACAGCCCGTCCGAACGAAGTGAAGCAGGAAGGAAGTGCAGCCATTAATGATGCAAAAGGGTTGTATTTCATTAATGCTCAGGGAAAAGATCCTGATAAACCGACACAGATCTGGACACAGGGTGAAACGGAATCTTCTTCGGCCTGGTTCCCAACAATTGATAAATCCAACCAAAAAACAACCCAGGAAATCTACATGACGGTTCCTGATAAATATGTAACGCTTTCTAATGGTCTTTTAAAAGATTCTCAAAAAGAAGCTAACGGTTTAAGAACAGATCACTGGGTGATGGATAAGAGACATTCAACCTATCTTTTCTTCATGGGAGTAGGTGAGTATGCAATTGTAAAAGATAAATGGAGAAATATAGCGGTTGATTATTATATCGAAAAAGAATATGAGCCTTACGCAAAACAGATCTACGGAAATACTCCGGAAATGATCGAATTTTTCTCTAAAAAACTAGGGTATGATTATCCTTGGTCAAAATATGCACAGATTTCAGGAAGAGAT
The DNA here is from genome assembly GCF_900129245.1 of Chryseobacterium arachidis. Taxonomy (GTDB): domain Bacteria; phylum Bacteroidota; class Bacteroidia; order Flavobacteriales; family Weeksellaceae; genus Chryseobacterium; species Chryseobacterium arachidis. Next base: position 20,071 of record NZ_FQUT01000007.1, on the reverse strand, counting down.
TATGTAAGCGGGGCGATGGAAAATACAACCGCAACGCTTCACGGAAGCGATATTTTGCAAAAACCGGGACAGTTAATTGATGAAAATACCTGGGAAGACACCATTGCTCACGAGCTATTTCATCAGTGGTTTGGAGATCTGGTGACGGCGGAAAGCTGGAGCAATCTTACGGTTAACGAATCTTTCGCTAACTATTCGGAGTACCTTTGGAACGAATATAAATACGGGAAAGATCAGGCAGATTATCATCTGATGAAAGATCTGAATATGTATCTCACAACACCCGGAAACTTCGAGAAAAATTTAGTGCGGTTCAATTATGATTCGCGTGAGGATGTTTTCGACTTGGTTACGTATCAAAAAGGAGGTGGCATTCTTCATATGCTAAGAAATTATCTGGGGGATGATGCTTTCTTTGCCGGATTGAATGATTACTTAAAAACATACGAATACCAGAACGGAGAAGCACATCAGTTAAGATTATCTTTTGAAAAAGTTTCAGGTAAAGATCTGAATTGGTTCTTCAATCAATGGTATTTTGGACACGGAAATCCGAAGCTTAAATATTCTTATACTTTCGAACCTGTGAAAAAACAGATTGCTGTTGTGATTGAGCAAACGCAGGAGCAGCCGTTCGAATTCCCTTTGGCAATCGATGTTTACGACAACGGAAAACCGAAAAGATATCATGTTTGGGTAAATGCAACGGCAAAAAATACATTCTATTTTGATGTCTCTAAAAATGCAGATCTGGTAAATATTAATGCAGACGGTATCGTATTGGCAGAGATTACAGATACGAAAACCCCTGAGCAGAACTTAATGCAGTTTATGGGGTCTAAAGAGTTCCTGAGCAAATACAATGCATTAAACGGAATTAAAGATCAGGTTGGAAAAAATCCTGCAGCGACAAAATTATTGGCGGCGGCCATCAAAGATCCTTTCTTCAGAACGAGGATGAGAGCATTAAAGTTGATGGATTTATCAAATCCGGAACAGTTCAAAGCGATGGGTGCAGATGTCGAAAAATTAGCTTCGAATGATCCTAAAACTTTGGTGCAGGCGGCTGCAATTTCGGCTTTGGCAAAAACGAAGGATAAAAAATACCTTCCGATTTTCGAGAAAGGAGTTAATGCAGTGTCCAATGCAGTGAAAGGAAGTTCTGTGAGTGCAATCGTGGAAATCGATCCTTCGAAAGCAAATGCTCTGGCTGATAAAATCGATTTGCAAGGTGCCCCGGATAATTTAATGGAAAAATTATTACCGATTATTGTAAAAAATAAAGTGGCTTCTCAGATGTCCAATATTGCTCAGGTGGCAGCATTTTATCCTTTCATTAAATTCCAAAATCCGGAATTGGGAAAAACCGCGGAGGAAGGGTACAACTGGATCATGAGCTCCGATAATGTGAAAGCGACAGAAAGCATCACAAAAATGCTGGGACAGGCAAAAGGACAGATGGGAGATAATCCTCAGGTAAAAATGATGATAAGCCAGATGCTTAAAGAGGGATTAAGTAAAAAAATGGAACTTTTGAGACAGAATCCTCAAAGTGTTGCAAGCATTAATAAACAGATTGATCTTATCAACAAAACTATTGAAGATTATAAATAGTTTAAAGTGAAAATATATTAAATAAATAATATGATAACCATCGTTTTAAAACGATGGTTATTTTTATTGCTTAAACGTTTTTTTATTAAATTTTATATACATTTTTTGTGTATTGCTTGATTTATTTGTTTTTGAATTGTAATTTTGTTGCCAAATTAATATTAAAATTACTGCTAATGAAAACAAATTTACTCGGGAGAAAATTAAAAAATCGATATCTTTTTCCGGTTTTAACGGTTTTTTCCGCAATCGGAGTACATGCTCAAATTTCTTCATTTCCATGGTTGGAAACTTTTGAAGACGATTCCCCCACACGATCCGCTTGGACACAAGTGTATGAAACCAACAATATGAGTTGGACCTTTGCCTCAAGTGCTTCTACAGGAAGTGTAGGAGTTACTGCTTTCGGTGGAACCAAATTTGCTAATTTTCCGGCAACATCATCTACTGCAGACAGAACCAAATTGGTAAGCCCACCTTTAAATGTTTCGGCGCTCAATGAGCCGAGAGTTGGTTTTTATATTATAAATCCGCAGCAAGGTGCCAATGCTAACTGGGTAAGAATCTATTTTAGAACTTCACCTACCGACTCATGGAATATGATGATGGGATTTCAGCCGCCGTTCAATTCCTGGTATTTCTTCGGAAATATGGGCTTTCCTCAAAACGTATATCAGATCGCTATTGAATGTGAAAATGCGCAGGGATATTCTACTTTAATTGATAATTTCACAATTACGGATGGTGTTTTAGGCACAAGTGAGGTTGACGGCTCTTTGAAATCTTCCATTAAATTCTATCCTAATCCAGCAAGTAATATTTTAAGTTATACAGGTAGGGAAAGAATTAGTCAGATTGATATTTTTGATGCCAGCGGCAGAAAAGTTAAAACCGAGACGGTAAATTCGGAGAAAGGAGATATTGATATTTCCTCTTTAAATAAAGGCACTTACATTGTATCAGGAAAAACTGATAAGAGTATAGAATCTTTCAAAATTATTAAGAATTAATAATTTTTATTTTAGATCAAAAGCTCACCATTTTTATTAATGATTTACATTAGGCATCTCTCTTAAGGAGATGTCTTTTTAATGGTCAGAAATTTTAAAAATTACTTAAAATCATATATGATTAAACGTTTACATTTTTTAAATTCGTATAAAAATAAGAAATATGACTTTTGGAATTGAAGCGGCAAGCTATTATGTACCTTCATTATATTTGGAAATTAATGATTTAGCAGAAAAGAGAGGGATAGAGCCTGCAAAATTAGAAAAGGGCTTGGGTTTACATAGAATGGGATTTCCCGATGTTCATGAAGATGCTGCTACTTTTGCGGCGGAAGCTTTGTTGAAACTCATTAAGGATTACAATATCAATCCGAAAGAAATATCAAGAATTTATCTAGGAACGGAAAGTGCTTTGGACGCTGCAAAACCTACAGCTTCTTATGCCATGCAAATGGTTGAGAAAGTGTTGGAAGCAGAGTTTGGCGAGCGTGTTTTCAGAAACTGTGATGTGGTGGATATGACTTTTGCATGCATCGGAGCAGTAGATGCGCTTCATAATTCGTTGGATTTTGTAAGAGCAAATCCAGAGAAAAAAGCGGTTGTAATCGCAAGTGATTATGCTAAATATGAGCTGGCTTCTTCCGGAGAATATACACAAGGAGGCGGCGCCGTGTCGGTTTTGGTTTCTTCAAAACCTGATTTAATTGAAATTGAAAACCATTGGGGCGTTGCTACAGAATCCGTGTTTGATTTTTTCAAACCGAGAAGACATTTTAAAAAAGAAGACCTTACAAATGCGCCTGAAAATTTTCCTGAAAAAATTGAGGTTTTTACCGATGAACCTGTATTTGACGGGCAATATTCCAACCAATGTTATCAGGACAGAATCAGAGAGGCATACTATCACTATAAAGAAATTACAGGAAAAGATAAACCTTATGAAAACTGGAAATATCTGATCTTCCATCTTCCGTACGCTTTTCATGGAAAGAGAGTCTTCACGGAAATTTACAGCTCGGAAAACGGTCTGTCTTACGAGACACCTGAAGAGCAAAAAGCAGTCGCAAAATCGGAAGATTATATTCAGTTTATTAATGACAAAATTGAAAAATCGCAAAGAGCATCTTCTGAAATCGGAAATATGTATACAGCTTCTATCTTTATGGCCTTACTTTCAGCATTGCAGATTTCTTTTAATGAAAACGAAGAATTGACAGGACAGGAAATCGGATTTTTAGGATATGGAAGCGGTTCAAAATCTAAAGTTTTTGCGGGAAGGGTTTCAGAGAACTGGAAAAATGTAGTGGCAAAATGGGATGTATTTGAAGGTTTAAAAAACAGAACAGCAATTGATTTTGAGACCTATGAAAAGCTTCACAGAAAACAATTGGAACATTCAGTGAATGAAAATTACAAAGGCTTCGGTTTGAAATCTGTAGAATGGGAAAACCCTGTTTTATTAGGAGCAAGATATTACGATTATCAGGATTAAAAATTATAAAAAAGCATCTCATTTTTGGGATGCTTTTTTAAGCTAAAGAACCTCACCAAATTTAATTTTTTGATTGCCATTTTTAATCTTTTATCTTGTTCAAAAAAATAATGATTAATTTTATTATGAATTCTTTTTTTGCTGAACATAAAATAAGATTAAAGAATTTTTCGCCCGATCCATTTTATCTAAAAGAAGGACTGAGATATTGGGGAGAAAAGAATTTAAAGATTTGAATTTGAAATTGTAAAATTGAAAAATATACAATTGATATTTCTTTGGTAAAAAATAAGTTTGTCAATGCAAAAGTATATTGCAAATCAGGAATATCAAAACCCTTATTTTCAAAGGCTAAAAAAAATACTTTTTGCGGTAAAAGAATATTGTGGATCAGAAAAAGTGTAACGACATATTTACTCAAAGAGATTAATGGCAAATATGTTTATGAAACTGATATAAATTAGACAAGTAGCTTATCATATTAAATATTAAAAACAATTTTATCCTGATAACTTTTCGGCGTCACCCCGACCCACTGCTTAAATACTCTCGTAAAATAATTGGTGTCCGAAAAACCCGTCTGATAAGCCGTTTCTTTAATGCTGTTCTGGCTCGCTAACAATTCTTTTGCACGGTTAATTCTTTCCTGTAGAATAAAATCATTCGGTGAAGTTCCTAATTCATCTTTAAACATTTTAAAGAAATTTGATTTACTCACATAAGCCATCTTGGCGATATTGTCAATTGATAACTTTTGGTGAAGATTTTTTTTGATATAATCTACTGCAAAACCGATCCTTGATTTATTTTTAGCAATATTTTTCTCTACCATGCTTCTTGCCTGGGTCTGCATCAATCGGATTAGAAGTTCCTTTAAAGCAAAATCTGCCATAATATCTTTTTGTGAATTATCATCCATCGCGATCCTCATGATATTGTTGGTAGCGGAAGCCAGAGACTGATTGTTAAAAAGAAAATATTCGTCCCGCTGAATGTTCCATTTTGAGGTTTCATCAATTTTCGGAAGGTGATAGTTCAGATGATTCAGAGAACTTTCTATAAATTCAGGATTCAGGCTTAGTGAGATGCATTGCGAAGGCGTTTCATCGGCTTCAGGGAAATCGATAACCATCGTTTCTCCTGGCGACACGAGTACACTTTCTCCCGGCAAATAGTCAAAATAATTGGTTTTGTTTTCAAGCTTCATGTATTTTTTTCCGCGAAGCATCGCTGTGAATGCGATCGTTTCAAAATGAAGTTTTACGCCGTAAGCAGCCTTATGGGTTTCATAGATGCTGAATTCACAATTGTTTAGATTGAATTTTGTCTGATTTTCAACTAAATGCAAAAGCTGTTTTTCCCCCTTTAATTCAGGAGTGTTTAATAAAATCTTGTTAGTATTCATTTCTAAACATTTTGTATGACCTGCTTACTCAAATATAAAAAAATATCAATTGTGTTATTGTTAATGAAATGATAAAATTATTCTGCTGTACAATTTTGAAGTTTTTTTGTACGATTGTGCTATACAAATTCTGCGGTTAAGTGTAATTTGGTGAATCAGAAAATTAAAATTATATTAATATGAGCACTACAACACAACAGCAGTCAGACACTTTATTGCAGCGTCCAGAGTTTAAAAACAGATATGATAATTATATCAACGGACAATTTACTGCACCGGTAAACGGAAAATATTTTGATGTCGTTTCTCCGGTTGACGGGAAAAATTTCACTCAGGCTGCCCATTCCTCGAAAGAAGATCTTGAGTTGGCTGTAAATGCAGCCGAAAAAGCATTTGAGACGTGGAAAAATACATCTTCTACGGAAAGAAGTATTATTTTAAATAAAATCGCCGACAGAATCGAGCAGAATCTTGAGTATCTGGCGACTGTAGAAACCATAGACAACGGGAAAGCGGTAAGAGAAACATTGGCGGCAGATATTCCATTGGCAATCGACCACTTCAGATATTTTGCATCGGTCATCAGAGCGGAAGAAGGCTCTCATAATGAATTGGATAAGGATACGGTTTCATTAATTGTTCATGAACCGCTTGGCGTTATTGCACAAATCATCCCCTGGAATTTTCCGATATTAATGGCAGTATGGAAGCTGGCTCCGGCATTGGCAGCAGGAAACTGCGTGGTTTTAAAACCGGCAGAAAGCACACCGATCTCTATCTTAGTGTTAATGGAATTGATCGGAGATTTACTCCCTCCGGGCGTGGTAAACATCGTTAACGGTTTCGGAGCAGAGCTGGGAAGAGCATTGGTGACCAATCCGAAAGTGGCGAAAGCAGCATTCACAGGTTCTACAGCAACTGGTCGTTTGGTGATGCAGTATGCTACAGAAAATATCATTCCGGTAACATTGGAATTAGGAGGGAAATCTCCAAATGTATTTTTCAATTCAGTGATGGATGCAGATGATGAATTCCTGGATAAAGCCATTGAAGGAGCTGTTCTTTTTGCTTTAAATCAGGGGGAAATCTGTACCTGTCCGTCAAGATTACTGGTTCAGGAAGATATTGCAGATGCATTTATTGCCAAAGTGATCGAAAGAGTAAAAGCCATCAAAGTAGGAAACCCGTTAGATAAAACCGTAATGATGGGAGCACAGGCTTCTCAGATTCAAAAAGACAAAATCCTTTCGTACATCAAATTAGGAAAAGAAGAAGGAGCAGAAGTGCTTGTAGGAGGCGATGTAAACAATGTCGGTGAAGGATTGGAAACCGGATATTATATCCAGCCAACGATTTTCAAAGGAAATAACCGAATGAGAATCTTTCAGGAAGAAATTTTCGGGCCGGTGTTGGCATTTACAACGTTCAAAGACGAAGAAGAAGCCTTAAAAATTGCAAACGATACCATTTACGGTCTTGGAGCAGGAGTCTGGACAAGAGATGCACATCAGCTATATAACATTCCGCGTCAGATTCAGGCGGGTAGAGTTTGGGTCAATCAATATCATGCATATCCTGCCGGAGCGCCTTTCGGAGGATATAAGCAGTCGGGAATCGGTCGGGAGAACCACAAAATGATGCTGGATCATTACCGTCAGACCAAAAATATGTTGATTTCTTACAACAAAAACAAATTAGGTTTCTTTTAATTTTTAAATATTAGGGCGTGCCCGTTTGCTTTGGCTTTTGCCAAGGCAAAACGGTCGGGCTATTCAGGGCTCCACTTCGTTTCGGTGCTCCGCTTCGCTCCGCACTCTCGCCTTTGGCGAGACCCTTACTATCCCTCACGCAAAAAGCATGGGAAAACAAAAGCAGACAGCAATTTCTAAATGTAGAATGCTGGTAGTAATGAATTATAATGAGTTTTCAGTCCGGAAGAAACTATTTTCACCGGACTTTTTTAACTTTAATAAAAATAATGTTTGAAAGCGACTTAGGAAATGGAAGCATTAAGAAAATTAAAAATTAAGCCATTAAGAAATTCCCGCTGTTTGAAGCGCAACACCAATCCAGAATCGAAGGACAAATTTTGAATTTGCACAAGTTTTGGGGATTTTAGGATTAAGTTTTAATTTTTAGCCGGAGTTTCCAAGTCTTGAATTTTTGGTTCTTCTGTTTCAAGACAAAAGAATTTTAATAAAAAGAAAAAATTATGCAAACTAAAATATCAAGACTTTCAGTAACAGAAAAAGCTTTGGAAGTCATCTGGGAACTGGAAAAAAATTACGGAGAACTCATGTTTTATCAGGCAGGGGGCTGCTGCGAAGGAACCCAGCCGCAATGTTTTGAAAAAGGAGGATATTTTCCCAGAATGAACGACGCCATGATCGGAACGATCAACAATCATGAGTTCTGGATCGACAGAGATTTATTCGAATATTGGAAATATTCACATTTTACATTGGATGTTGTCGATGGTTTCGGACCTGGTGGATTTTCTTTAGAAACGCCTTTAGGAAAAACATTTAAAGTAATTTACAGACTTTTCACACCTGAAGAATTGGGAAACTTGGAACCTGTAAAACGTAGTGAATAAAAATCTGCTCAATCGGCACAATCTGCGAGATAAAAAAATTATAAAGTCTTACGCAGATTTAGCAGATGACGCAAATGTTTATGTTTAAAAAGTCATTAATGAAAATTAGTGTTTAAGCAGATCAAACCTTCACAAACCTACTCACAAACATAGATGCAACCAATTGTCCAACGGCATTTAAAACTGTTGCCAAAGGATCAACCAAAGTCCCGATAATCATCACTGCCGGAATGGCTTCCTGTGGCAATTTATAAACGGAGATCATCAGCATTTCCCCAATATAGCCGCCGTTCGGAATTCCACCGGCAACGATGCTGACAAAAACGGTAATTCCTAACGCTAACAGTAAATTCATCGGATCAAAAAAATCTCTTCCGATAATTAAAAAAGCAACATAAATTTTAATGATTGAAGACATAGATGAACCATTTTTATGCAAGGTCGTTCCAATGGGAATCACAATATTTGAAATCTGGCTGGGAATTCCAATTTTTGATGCAGCCTGTAAATTCGCGGGCATCGTTGCAAAACTACTACATGTGCTTAAAGCCGTTAAAGTGGGAAAAATAGCATTCGTCCAAAAGCTTTTTATTCCATTTGATCCTTTCGCCATAAAAGCATACAACGAAAAAAATACTAAAAAATAGACAATTCCTGCAATATAATACAGTCCTAAAGGTTTCGCATAAAATCCAAAAAGCTGAGGTCCTAAAGTGGCCACCTGAAAGGCAAAATAAGCACCCAAACCAATAGGAGCTACTTTCATAATCAATAAAAGCAATTCTTTCATGACTTCATATCCCGAAGCTATAAATGATCTGAAAACCTGTCCTTTTTCTCCTGCTTTCCTTGCGGAAAATCCGGTCATAAAAGCAAAAATAAGAAGTGCAAGCATATTTTGTCTGGAAAAAAGCTGAGTAAATTCTCCCACTGTAAAAAATCCCACAATTCTATTGCCCCAACTGTCATTATTTGCTGCTTCCTCCACAATTTCATTGCTTCCCGTAACTCCTGAAACAGGAAATACATATACCGCACAAATCGTAAAAATGGCTGCCGTTAAAATAAAAAACAGGAACGTCAAAGCCATAGTCAGCATGATTTTTCCAAACTTCGACTGTTGCTCCAACGAAGCAATAGAATTGGAAACGGCAAAAAATACCAATGGAACAACACTTACAAAAAGTAAATTAAGGAAAATATCTCCTAAAGGTTTTAGATAATCAACAAAACCTGGTGCAACAATTCCGATGATGCTTCCAACGGTGATTCCTAAAAGTAAAAGTAAAATTCCGGAATAGTTTTTCAACACTTCTTTCATGCCGTGCTTTTTAATCAAAGATAGCTTAATTTTTAACATTCCGTTATATAAAATTCAGTCATAAAATCACTAAATTTGAGTAAACATCGTTTCTATGGCTTATATAGATTACTATAAAATTTTAGGTGTAGACAAGAACGCAACACAGGAAGATATCAAAAAAGCATATCGAAAACTGGCAAGAAAGCTGCATCCCGACTTAAATCCGGACGATAAGGAAGCAGAAAGAAAATTCAAAGAGCTGAACGAAGCCAATGAAGTGCTCAGCAATGTAGAAAACCGCGCAAAGTATGATAAATACGGCGAACACTGGAAGCATGGCGAAGAATACGAAAAAGCACAGCAACAGCAACAAAGACAATATCAGAATCAGGGAGGAAACTTCGGAGGCGGATTTTCCGGTGCTGATTTTGGGGAAGGAGAGGATTTTTCGGATTTTTTCCAAAGTATGTTTGGCGGCGCAGGAGGAGGTTTTGGAAGAAGTTCGAGAGGAAGTGCTTCGGGAAAATTTAAAGGGCAGGACGTCAACGCAGAATTAAATTTAAGTTTAAAAGATGCTGCTACAACACATCCTCAGACTTTTGAAATTAACGGTAAAAAAGTTAGAATCACCATTCCGGCAGGAGTTTATGACGGACAGCAAATTAAGTTGAAAGGTCACGGAAATCCTGGTTTCAACGGAGGTCCGAACGGAGATCTGTATATCACTTTCAATATTGCAGTTGATCCAAATTTTGAAAGAGTGGGAAATGATTTGAAAACGAAAGTTTCCATCGATTTGTACACAGCCGTTTTAGGCGGAGATATAAAGGTAAATACCTTGGATGGAAGTGTCAACCTGAAAGTAAAGCCCGAAACGCAAAACGGAACTACGGTAAGATTAAAAGGAAAAGGTTTTCCGGTCTATAAGAAAGACGGACAATTTGGAGATTTGTTTGTTACTTATGACGTAAAATTACCAACCAATCTTACGGATAAGCAGAAAGAACTTTTTGAACAACTTAAAAATTCCTAAGCCATGAGTGAAAGAATATCGCGAGAAGAGCTCGTAAAAATATACAATATTGAAATCACTTTTTTTGATGAATTGGTGGATTCTGGATTGCTGAATATTCAGAAGGAAAATGAAATCCATTATCTGATGTATGAAGATTTGCCCAATTTCGAAAGGTTTGCCAATTGGCATTACGATTTGGAAATCAATCTTCCCGGCTTGGAAGTTATTCATGATATGCTTCAGAAAATGGAGGATTTAAAACAAAGAAATCGTGAGTTGATGAGTAAACTTTCGGCAATCAATAACAAATATGAAGATTGGTGATTTTGTGGATTTATCGATGATGAAAAAACTATCTTTGCATCCAGAAATTAATCATTATGAGCGAAGAAAAGGTTATTGTTTTAAAACCCCAAAGAAAAGATTTCGAGGACATCTATTTTAGTGGAAATCAAGGAAGTCTGTTTTTTTCATCTACGACGAGAGGAAAAATGATCACAACAATTGTTGTCGGACTGATTTTACTGATCATGTTTTTCTTTAAGGATGATTTTTCTAAGGAGAAATTCGGGATTTTATATTTTGTAAGCTTTTTATTTTTGCTTTGTGCAGTTTTTCTTTCCGTAAGCATTAATAAAGTTTCAAGATGGAAAAAGCAGGTTAACAGTTACTTAAATAAATTAGAAAACTGCAAAATTTACGAAATAAGGTTCGACGAAAATTTTTTCACCGTAAATATTAATGAAGACAAAGAAACCAGCGAATGGAAAGATTTTAACTATTTTGACAGTAATAACGAATTTATTACCTTGGAAGGAAAGTACAGTTATATGTTTCCCAGAAAATCAATGAGTGAGAAAGATTATAGTTTATTGAAGCAGGTTTTAAAAAAGAATATCACAGAATAGCATAAAAAAACTCAGAGTATTTTGCTCTGAGTTTTATTTTTATAATAAATTGATTAGTCTAGCCAACCCATTTCCTTCATCCAATCGTCATTGTAGATCTTTCCAACATATCTTGAACCGTGATCGTGTAGTAAAACAACGATTACATCATCTTTTGTAAACTGATCTTTCATCTGAACCAAAGATGCAATCGCGCTTCCTGCAGAATATCCGCAGAAAATTCCTTCTTCTTTTGCCAATTTTCTTGCATAAACAGCACCGTCTTTATCCGTCACTTTTTCGAAATGATCGATCACAGACATGTCGTAGTTTTCGGGAAGAATATCTTCCCCAATCCCTTCTGTAATGTAGGTGTAAGCATTTCCTAAATTAACTTCTCCTGTTTCGTGAATTTCTTTCAGGATTGAACCGTAAGTATCAACTCCGATTACTTTAATATCAGAATTTTTCTCCTTGAAGAATTTTCCGCAGCCTGTAATTGTACCTCCTGTTCCGGCCCCTACAACGAAATGCGTCAATTTACCTTCTGTTTGTTCCCAGATTTCAGGCGCTGTAGACTCGTAATGAGCCGCCCTGTTCGATAAATTATCGTATTGGTTTACATACCATCCGTTTTCCGTTTCTTTTGCCAGTCTTTTTGAAACTGAATAATAAGAACGCGGATCAGTAGGTTTTACGTCTGTAGGACAAACAATTACTTCAGCACCTACTGCACGAAGAATATCACATTTTTCTTTTGACTGTTTAGAGTTGGTTACAAAAATACATTTGTATCCTTTGATGATCGCGGCAAGAGCCAGTCCCATTCCTGTATTTCCGGAAGTTCCTTCAATGATCGTTCCTCCGGGTTTCAATCTTCCATCTTTTTCAGCGTCTTCAATCATTTTCAGGGCCATCCTGTCTTTCACAGAATTCCCCGGATTGAAAGTTTCCACCTTTGCCAAAACCAATGCCGGAAAATCATCACCTAAAACTTTATTAAGCTTTACCAATGGTGTATTTCCGATAGTTTCGAGGATGTTGTTTGCGTATTTCATAAATGTTTTTTAAAAAAAGCGTTACAAAGATACACCTTTAAAATGATTGACCGAATTAAGATTCAGCTAAAGAATTGACAATTAAAGTGTAAACAATGAACGGTTTGGTCTTATTTTACAATAAAAGTTCTGTTTATTAATAAATTACATTTCATTGTTGATAAAAGTAAAGCTTTTTATTTTTAGAAGCTTTTTCCTGCTCTCCGCACTCGCTATTTTCTAGTTTTCGGCGCGGCAGCTTCGCTGCCGCGCCGAAAACTAGAAAATGAGCTCAAACACATGCTTCGATCAGGGCTAGGAAGGTAGGCACCCAAATAAAATTAAGTCGAAACTACAAAAGATTCACAAGCGAAACAAATTATAACTATTGACGATTCACCATTCACTAATTATACTTAATCGCCTTCACCGGAGAAATCTTACTGATCAGATAACTCGGAATAATCAGTGCGAGCCCGGAAATAATAAGGATACCGGCCGAAATTGAAATAATTGCGATTGGGTTCAGATCTACAGGAACCGTGCTTACGTAATAATTTTCAGGATTCAGTTTAATAACGCCAAAGAATTTCTGAATTAAAATCAGACCAAGTCCGATTGCATTTCCATACAAAAGCCCCGGAATCATAATAATCAAAGTATAATTGATAAAAGTAGCGCGGATCTGCGAATTGCTAGCTCCCAATGTTTTCAGTAAACCAATCGAATTTGTTCTTTCAATAATCAAAATCAAAAGAACCATGATGATATTGATAACGACAACAATCAGCATGATAATGATAATCAAAGCAATATTGGTGTCAAAAATACTGATCCAGTCCGTGATTTGAGGAAATTTTTCAGTCGCTTTTTCCGCGTAGTTTTTATAGCCGATCAGTTTTTCGATTTCTGGAAAATCTTTATCGATATCATTGACGTTTTTAAAAAAGATATCAATGCCTCCTATCTCATCAGGCTTCATATCCTGAATTTTTTTTACATGATTGATATCCCCGATCACAAACTGATCGTCAATCATTTTAATATCGGTTTTATAAATCCCGATAACTTCAAATTTTCTGTAAACAGGCTGCTGGTCGGTCTTGGAAAATACGGTAACAATACTGTCTTTCACCTTTAAATGCAGATCGTTGGCTACTTTCTGAGAAATGGTAACGCCGTTGTTATAGCCCACTTCGGTAACTTTAGGCGTTGAACCTGCCACCAGGAATTTTTTAAATCTTGTACTGTCGAAATCTTTTCCGATTCCTTTAAAAATAATCCCTGCAAAATTGTGCTCGTTACGCATAATTCCGGTTACAGTAGCATATTTTTGTACACTTTCGACATCGGGAAGGTCTTTTATCTTTTGAATATTCAGTCCCTGATTGTCGAGAACGGATGTGTTATAGGATGAATTTGATCTTGTGGATCTTACCGTAATATGTCCGCTGAAATCTGCCAATCTCTCTTTAATAGCCTTTTTGGAGCCGAATCCTGTAGAAACGGTAATCAAAGAAACAATGATTCCCAATGCCACAGAAAGCCTGCCGATGAAGATGATAACCCTTGAAAGGTTATTTTTGTTATCTTTGGAAAACGCTATTTTTCTAGAGAAATATAAAGGAAATTTCAAGCTTATGAATTTAGATTTCAAAATTAAAAATTTACTTCTTATTTGCCTAATTTTTTTAGGAGTATTCAATCAATATTATTCTCAGAGTCAAGATAAAGCTGATTTTAAAACCGGGGCAGACCAGCCGGAAGTGTATTTGCCTTTGCTACAAGAAAAAACGGTGGGAGTTGTTACCAATCAGACGGGATTAATGAGCGACAGAACCCATATTGTCGATTTTTTAGTAAAAAACGGAATTAAAATAAAGTCGATTTTCGCTCCCGAGCATGGTTTCAGAGGGGATGCCGATGCCGGTGAAAAAGTGAAAAACGGAGTTGACATAAAAACGGGAATCCCGATTGTGTCTTTGTATGCAAATAATAAGAAACCTAAACCAGAGCAGTTGAAAGGAATCGATGTTGTTGTTTTTGATATTCAGGATGTCGGCGTAAGATTCTATACTTATATTTCAACATTAACTTATCTGATGGAAGCGGGAGCAGAAAATAATGTTGAGGTAATGGTTTTAGACAGACCGAATCCGCATGACGGATATACTGATGGACCGGTTTTAAAGAAAAAATGGGAAAGTTTTGTCGGAATGCATGAGGTTCCTGTGGTATACGGATTAACAATCGGCGAATATGGAAAAATGGTAAATGGAGAAAAGTGGCTGAAAAATAAAGTTCAGGCAAAATATACTTTAATTCCGATGAAGAATTATCATAAAACACAACGCTACCCAATCTTAGATAAACCTTCTCCAAATTTACCCAATGATAAATCCATTAATTTATATCCAAGCCTATGTTTTTTTGAAGGAACTCAGGTTTCTGTAGGAAGAGGGACAGAATTGCCTTTTCAGATTTACGGTTCGCCATGGACGAAAGGTCTGCCTTATCAATTTACTCCGAAACCTACTTCTGGCGCCAAAGATCCTTTCTTAAACGGGAAATTATGTTATGGTGAAAATCTATCCGATTATGATACGGATTTAAGAGAATTAAATTTGGAATGGGTGATTAAAGCGTATAAAAACTACCAAAACCCTGAACTCGATTTTTTCTTAAAAGCTGCAGCGGGTAAAAATCTTTGGTTTGATACGTTGGCAGGAAATGATGAACTGAGAAAGCAAATCATTGCCGGAAAATCAATTTCAGAAATTAAATCATTCTGGAAGCAGGATTTGGATCAATTTGAAAAAATCAGAACGAAATATATTGTGTACGAAAATTAAAGAAGTGAATTGTCAATTTTAAATTTACAAGCATAAGCGAATTTACTATTGACAATTCACCTTATATATCAATCAAAATTCTGTGGCGGGTTTTTGTCGTCTTTTCCTTTATTCAAAATAAATAATCCTATTGATAACCCGATAACTCCTGCGCCCGCAGTCATTAAAGCTCTTTCTAATTTATCAGGCTGATCGTTGCCCAAATAATTCATTAAAAAAAGGATGGCAAAAGTGATAACAGAAATAATGATGTGGTTTCTTCCGAATAGCTTCATCTGGTTTTACTTTAATTTATAAGAAATCATGATTCCACCTCTGTATGGGAGGATTTCCCCGCTTTTGTTAAAAGCATTTGAGCGTCCATCATTATCATATCTTTTCCCTGTAGAACGGTCATATCCTTTATAGAAATCCTGTGAGGTTCCTATTGTGCCATAGATATCCATATTCCAGTTTTCAGCTAATCTAAATTGATAGCCGGCTGTGATACCTGCTAAAAAAGAAAAGCCCTTTTGATAAATATTTGAATATTCAAATAATTCTTTAGTAATATGATTTTGGTAATAGCCATCTTGCCAATAATTCCACTTTTGCACATTGAAAATCGAAAAACCTAAGTTTGCACCTAAATACCAATGTTTAAAAGCCTCATCAAAGTAGTATCGACCTTCTGCTGAAACAGAATAATATTGTAAAGGATGCCCCGCAAAAGATTTCCATGGAGAAATTAAAACATCACCTTGCAAAGTATATTTTTTACTTAGCTGGTGCTCTAATCCCACGTTCACAACCCCAATCGGAATCAATAAGGCATTGCCTTTCAGATAAACACTTGTGTCATTATTCTCCTGCTGTTCCTGTGCATTCAAAGTTCCTAATAAAAACAGGGATAAAAATCCTGTAATAAATTTAATGTTGGGCATTCGTTACTTTATTTGTTTTAATAGCTCATCAGCTAAAGTAGTGTCTTTTTGTGCGTTAGCTGCTAAATTCTTAGACATTTCTGCGTATGTTTTCGCCATTTCTTTATTGCCTGTCAGGAAATAAATCTTCGCTAAAATATAAGTGTTTTCAGAGCTTTCTCCCCGCATGACAGATTTTTCTGCCCATTCCGCTGCTTTTTTTAGTGAAGCTGGAGTTTTTACATGCTCAGAAAATATCCATGCTGCTTTTAATAATTCATTAGGTTCAAATGCTTCTGAATTTTTGTAATAGGCTAATGCTGCTTTCTCATATTCCGGGAAGTTAGCATTCTTTTCGTAGTAGCTTAATTTTGTTTGATTAAGTTTAATTTCCGCATCATGTTTTCCGACCAGGGGTTCGGCATTTTTCATGAAATAATCATCGTTGATTCTCTTGTTTTGCTGATCGATAGACTGTTCTACGACTTTTCCTAATTTTATCTGATTGTCGAATTCTTTATAAGTTTCTTCCGGTAAAAATTTAATGATTTCTGTTTTTCTTTCTACGAAGGTCTTATAGTTTTTATCTTCAGTAGATTTCAGGAAAAATAAAAGCAGTCCGACATCATCTTTTGTAAGCTCTTCTGCCTTTTTCTTATTTTCGAAATATCTTTCTGAAGCCTGTTTCGCAAAGTTAAAATCCGAAGAAGAATTCAGTTTCATGATATTGATCAAAAATTCCGGGTCTTTTTCACCTTTGGCAAAACGTTCCTTTAATGATCCCTTTTTGTTATTCGGAGAATTTACATCCTGGGCCATCGAAATGAAAAGACTTTCTTCCATATATCCGAAGTTCTGGGAAACAAGCTCACCATCGCCATTCAGAAAAAGATAGGTAGGATAGGAACGGACACCGTATTTTGCAGCAATTTCCCTTCCTTCGCCTTTTTCCATATCAATTCTGGCATTCACAAAATTTGCATTGTAATAGTCTCCAACAGCTTTTTGAGTGAAAACATTTCTTTCCATCATTTTGCAAGGTCCACACCACGAGGCATAGGCATCAATGAAAACAATTTTGTTTTCCTTTTTCGCTTTAGCTATAAGATCTTTGAAGGGCACATCCTGAAACTTAATCGCTTCCTGAGCAAATGCCGTAATGGCTGAAAACAAAAATAAACCGGAGATAATCTTCTTCATTTTTCAAGTAAAAATTAAAAAAGCGAATATACTGTTTTCAACGTAAATGAAACATGATTATTACTTAAAATGCAACTTGCTTTCACGAGTTTAACTAAGATTTAACAAAGATGAGTGAGCATTACATCCAGATGGATCAATTTAAATTTGCTGTAAGACCCTAGCAGGTTATTAATCGGGTTGTCAATCGGGGTTATTATTTCATTTTTAAGAACATAAACTTATTATGGGTAAAATTTTAGATAAGAAATTTATTAATTTTTATTAATTTGCCTTAATCACTGTTTTGGGAAATAAAATAAAGATTATATTTGTTAACGAAAAAATTAACAAAAAACTCTAATTTTTATGGAAGCAACAAAAGAGTATCGAAAAGAAAAAGATACTTTAACAACTGAAGAGCATCCTTTGCTGTTGATGCTTAAGGATCTTGACATTACATTTTATTCTGGAGTAACGGGAGGAGGTGTTATTCATTTTCTCAAATATATTCCACAATATGACAAAGAATCAGAACATGATTTTTCTTTTTTGTCAATTGCGGAATATACAGCGGGTTTTATTCCTTTAGGTCATTTTTTAGCAAGCGGAAAAGTATCGGCTGCAATTGCTACAACTGGGGCAGCATCCAAACTTATCGCCTGTGGAATGAGCGATGCTAAATTGCATAATATTCCATCGATATACATTATCCCTGAAACAGATTCTGATTATCTGGCACCGGGTGCGCTTCAGGACAGTTCAGTATTTGGTAATAATATCGTTCCTCAAATTCAAGCAGAACTTCCGGAATCGACGTTTATTTTGAATGAATCTTTCTCTTTTGCAGACCATATTAAAAAAATACACAGATTTATAAAAGAAGGTAAGCCCATGGCTTTTATTCTTACAAAACATTCAGAAAAACTTCATTATGATAATGTCTTGAAATTATCTGATTTACAGGATGATAATGAAGGTGAGAAATTATCATTACAAGAGGAAACTTTATCATTTATTGCTAAATTTAAAAAAGCAGTTCATCATAAAAGGCTGGTAATTATTGTTGGTGAAGAGTTGATTCACTGTTCTGAAGCAAAAAAAATGACCACGCTTTTGAGTGAAGGATTGCAGGCGGAAACAATCTATAGTATGAATGGAGCAAATTCTGTATCCCGCAAAAATGAATACGGATTTGGGCATATCGGATTTGGTGGAAATGATCTGGCGACGGATGTTTTTGAATCTATAACAAAAGAGGATTGCGTTCTGCTTCTTGGTTTGTGTGCAGATGAGTATACTACCAATTTTAAAGAAATTGAGGCTGAAGATGTTTTTTATATAAGCTATGCAAAAAATATTTATGGATTAATAGATAATGAAATGTCTCATTTCATTAATGGAAATCTTCACAAAATTCAAGGTGATCTGGATTATATATTGAATGAGTTGGTGGAGGATATTCAAAGAGAAGAATATTCAAATATTCCAGCTGAAAAAGCACCCCAAAATCTCAATAAAACCGCTTTTAATGTGTCCAGGAAGGGATATGTTGATATGGTTGATTTATATACGAAACTCGATTATTTGTGGCCAGAGAATTCTTTTGCAGTTAAGGATGTATGTATGGTTTACAAAGATCATCAGTATGTAATTTCAAGGCCCAATGATAATATAGATTTTATCTCCTTATACAGAGGTTCGGCTATGGGAGGAGCTTTTGGTGTTGCAGTTGGTGCCAAAATTGCTGCTCCGGAAAAGAATGTTTACTGCTTTACCGGAGATGGCTGCTTCCGTTTATTTGCGGGGAATATGGCTGAAGCTGCTGATTTGGGTATCGTTGTTTTTCTTTTAAATAACAGAACATTAGGAATCGTTTCTCAGGGCTTACAAAAAGTTCTTCCCGATATGGATGAAGAAGCTTATCATTCATATCTTAAATCGATTGATTATTGCGCTGTTGCCAATTCTTTTGGCTGGAAATCCTTTAAGCTTCTATCTGATCTTAGTAATTTGAAGTATATTTTTGAACAGATAAATCCGGGGATGAGGCAATCGGTTTTGATTGAACTTGACGTCGATCCGGATCAGAATTTAGGCAATAACCCAAGACTGAAAAATTTATGATTGATACGAATAAAAAAACAGAACTTCTTCATCTCATAGATCAGTCTTTTCTTTTTTCATCAAACCAGTTATTACCTTCACCTAAGGAAAAAACAGAAATGGAACGTTTGGAATGGCTTAATAATGATGCACCTTACGCAATATTAGCGCAAAATAATCTTGAGATTCCGAATTTTATTTACGTTAATAAATTTGCGATCTCGTGTTTTAAATACACAGAAGCAGAAATGCTTTCGCTTCATTCGTATCTGAGTGCAGCGCCGGACGCTCAGGAGGAAAGAAATAAAATTCTGAAACAGGTACAGGAAAATAATATAGCATTTGATTACAGCGGTATCAGGCTGACAAAATTTAAGAAACCTTTTACTATAAATGATGGTATTATTTGGAAGATTTTCAAAAATGGAAATCATGGGGAAGTAATTGGACAGGCTGCATTATTTTGGCTAAAAGATGAACCGAAACCCGATTGGTGGAAAATTTTGAAATAGCAGGTAATTGAATAGAAAGCATTGATAATGTATCAGTGCTTTTTTAGGCTCAATCCCAACTTTTTGGGATCAGTCTCAAAAGTTGGGGAGAAAATAAAAATAGTAACTTTGTGGAATGTTAAATGATGCTGAAATTCTGAAATTATTCTTACCCGAATTAT
>NZ_FQUT01000021.1 GCF_900129245.1 Chryseobacterium arachidis | reverse complement strand
CCATTCCGAACACAGAAGTTAAGCCCACCAGCGCCGATGGTACTGCTAACGCGGGAGAGTAGGTCGCCGCCAGTTTTTATTAAAAGTCTCATAGAGTATTCTGTGAGACTTTTTTTTGTTTGAAACTCAAAGAAATCCAGGCTTAAAACTCAAAGAGTTAGCTTTGCCTATTGCCTATTGCCTATTGCCTGTTTTAAATGATAGCACTTCATCCCACAGAAGCCACCACTTTGCGAATCTAAAAATTTCTTAACTTCATTTAAAAGTTGGAATCCTAGAAAAAGTAAAATTAAATTACTCTGAGGTTATAATGATCATTCCTAAACACGGTGAGATTGGCAGTAAAGAATTACCTAATCATATAATACAATTATTCAGTAATAATTAATCAGGAACAATTTTTACAATATCCTGAAATAAATCCATTAAAAGTAACGGATTGATAGCCTGGTGGTAATTTGACATCAATTTCATTCGGTAAGCATTCAATGTTTCCACAGCTTAGACATTTGAAATGGAAATGATTATGCTGATGTTTTTTTTCGGAGCAATTTATACAAAACGCAAAATAAAATTTCCCGTCATCTCCTAAGATTTTATGCACAATTCCGTCTTCACAAAAGCTGTTCAGTACTCTGTAAATCGTTGCACGGTCAACAGATTCCCCTAATTCTTTCTGTAAAATTTCCTGACTTAAAGCTGATTTTGAGTTCTTTAAAGATTCCAGAATCAATTGCTTAGTTATGGTATTTCTCTTTGCCATAGTACAAAGATAAAAATTATTATTGCGATTAAGTCGCATTAATAAAAATTTGTTATTATATTTGTCGATAAATAATAAAAGGTGATTGGTATTAAAATTGACTTTTTATAATGTTTATTAATAATTTAAAATTAAATTATGGAACAAAACCCAGACGTTATCATTATAGGAGGAAGCTATGCCGGATTATCTGCAGCTATGGCTTTGGGAAGATCTTTAAGAAATGTACTGATCATAGACAGCGGTAAACCATGCAACCGACAAACTCCGCATTCGCATAATTTTATTACACATGACGGAAAAACTCCGAAAGAAATTTCTCACTCGGCAAAAGAACAGGTTTTGAAATATGAAACGGTAAAGTTTTATAATGGATTAGTTGTAAAAATTTCTAAAGATTCGAACCGTTTTAAGGTTGAAACTGAAAGGAATGAAATATTTTATGCCAAAAAGTTAGTTCTGGCTACCGGAGTGAAAGATATAATGCCTGATATTCCTGGATTTGCAGAATGTTGGGGTATTTCTGTGATCCATTGTCCCTACTGTCATGGATATGAGGTAAAAGGTAAAGTAACCGGGATTATGTCGAATAGCGAAATGACTTTTGATTTTACCAAATTGGTCTTTAATTTAACAAAAGAACTGACCTTATTTACGAATGGGAAATCAATATTAAATGAAGAGCAGACTGAAAAATTTAATCAAAATAAAATTAATTTGATCGAAGATGAAATCAGTGAAATTATCCATGAAAAAGGACAGATTAAAAAATTAATTCTTAAAAATGGAAAAGAAATTCCCTTGGAAGCGTTGTATGCAAAAATTCATACAGAACAAAATATTAATGTCGAAGATTTAGGGTTGGAGCTTGTAGATCATGGCTTTATTAAAATTGATTCTTTGCACAAAACCAATATTCCCGGAGTTTTTGCTTGCGGAGATAATGTGACGATGATGCGATCGGTCGCCAATGCTGTCGCTCAGGGAAGCTTTGTGGGAGCGGTTGTGAACAAAGAACTTGCAGAAGAAACTTTTTAGAATTTATATCTGTCGCTAATTTTATTCCTCCTTTCTGGAGGATTTTTTTTGAAAATAATTGCCGAATCAATTTTTTATCGTAATATTACGATATAGATTAAATATGGGTGCTACAAAAACTGATTTTTTTACTGAGCAGCAGAATAAAATTGCCATAATTGCTAAAGCGTTAGGCCATCCTGCAAGAATTGCCATTATTGAATATCTGCTTAAAGTTAACGAATGTATCTGTGGGGATATTGTGAATGAGCTTCCCTTAGCTCAGCCTACCATTTCCCAGCATCTTAAAGAATTGAAAAATGCAGGTCTGATTAAAGGCAGCGTAGAAGGAAATTCGGTTTGTTATTGTATTGACGAAAGTGCTTTCGAACTTTTGAATATATTTTTTTCCAATATAATTTCTACAGTTAAAAAGTAAAACTGCTGTTAAAATTTTTTGAACTTACTCATCGTAATATTACGATATTATAATTTAAATACTATTAATATGACACTCACACAAATTAAAGAAATTCTTCCAACGTTAGACAATGTCGAATTTCAATTGGAAAACGGAAATTTTGTTCCTGAGTATTTTCATGTAACGGAAATAGGAATGATTACCAAAAACTTTATAGATTGCGGCGGAACTGTCAGAAAAGAAGAAAAAGTAAACTTTCAGCTTTGGAACGCCAATGATTATGAACATCGTTTAAAACCAGGGAAACTTTTACATATCATTGCACTTTCCGAAGACCAATTGGGAATTGGCGATTTCGAAATCGAAGTGGAATATCAGAATGCAACTATTGGAAAGTATGATCTTGAATTCAACGGAAAGCATTTTATCCTTAAAAATAAACTTACTGCGTGTCTGGCACAGGATGCCTGCGGAATTCCTCCACAAAAACAAAAGCTAAATTTAAGTGAACTTTCAGGAACCCTTTCAGCTTCATGCCCGCCAAATTCTGGCTGCTGTTAAATTATGAAAGAAAAACTTATTAAATATAAAAAACCAATTATCATTACAGCCTCTGTTGTTGCCTTACAACTTATTTTTGGTTTTGATCCTAAGTTTTGCGTCATTAATATTATTTGGTTATTCATTTAAAAAATATGAAAAAGAAAATATTGGTACTTTGTACCGGGAATAGCTGCAGAAGCCAGATTGCAGAAGGATACTTAAGATATTTTGTTCAGGATAAAGCAGAAATCTACAGTGCCGGAATAGAAACCCACGGTGTGAATCCTAAGGCTGTTGAAACAATGAAAGAAGATGAGATCGATATTTCACAATACACTTCAAACAATATTGATGAATACCGAAACATTAATTTTGATTTTGTAATTACGGTTTGTGACCACGCAAAAGAAAACTGTCCTTATTTTCCGACAAAAGCAATGACTTTTCA
Organism: Chryseobacterium arachidis; assembly: GCF_900129245.1. Taxonomy (GTDB): domain Bacteria; phylum Bacteroidota; class Bacteroidia; order Flavobacteriales; family Weeksellaceae; genus Chryseobacterium; species Chryseobacterium arachidis. The sequence goes on along the minus strand of NZ_FQUT01000021.1, from coordinate 61,734 downwards.
TCATAATTTTCAGGATCCGGCCAAAGCTGTCGGAACGGTAGAAGAAATTAATTTTGCATTTAAAAAGGTAAGGGAGGAGATCAAAAATTATTGTGAGAATTTTATTAAAGAAAACATATTATAGAGCAATTTGATAATTTTTAACAGTAAAAATCATATTTCACCATGCTTAAATCTCGCCGAAAATTTCGTATTTTTGGCATGAAATTTCTAAAAATAAAAGTAAAATGGATATTATCTTCGACCTGATTGAAAAAGAAAGACAAAGACAGTCTCATGGATTAGAGCTTATTGCATCAGAAAATTTTGTTTCTGAAAACGTAATGAAAGCGATGGGAAGTGTACTGACAAATAAATATGCTGAAGGATATCCTGGAAAAAGATATTACGGAGGGTGTGAAGTAGTAGATGAAGTTGAAACTTTGGCTATCGAAAGAGCTAAAGCACTTTTCGGAGTTGATTATGTAAATGTGCAGCCACACTCTGGTTCTCAGGCGAATGCAGCGGTTTACCTTGCTGTTTTGAAGCCAGGAGATAAAATCATGGGGATGGATCTTTCCATGGGAGGTCACCTTACTCACGGTTCGGGAGTTAATTTCTCTGGTATTCAGTATCAGGTTGTTTCTTACGGTGTAGAAAAAGAAACGGGTCTTATTGATTACAACCAAATGAGAGAAGTAGCTTTAAGAGAAAGACCGAAAATGATGATCGCAGGCTTCTCTGCTTATTCAAGAGATCTGGATTATGCTAAATATAGAGAAATTGCAGACGAAATCGGAGCTACACTTTGGGCAGATATTGCTCACCCGGCAGGTTTGGTAGCAAAAGGTTTATTAAACAATCCATTCGAACACTGTCATATCGTAACAACGACTACTCACAAAACATTGAGAGGTCCTAGAGGTGGTATGATCATGATGGGAAAAGATTTTGAAAATACTTACGGTCACAAAACTCCGAAAGGAGAAACAAAAATGATGAGCCAGGTTCTTGACGGTGCTGTTTTCCCGGGAATTCAGGGAGGTCCGCTGGAGCACGTTATTGCCGGAAAAGCAGTAGCTTTCGGTGAAGCTTTGGATGATCAGTTCTTAACTTATGCAAAACAGGTTCAGTCTAATGCTAAAGCTTTGGCAAAAGCAATGATTGACAGAGGATTTGATATTGTAAGTGGAGGAACAGACAATCACCTGATGTTGGTTGACCTTAGAAATAAAAATGTAAACGGTAAAGAGACCGAAAAAGCTTTAGTTCTTGCGGATATTACTTGTAACAAAAACATGGTTCCGTTTGATGACAAGTCACCGTTTACGACTTCCGGTATCAGATTCGGTACTGCAGCAATCACGACAAGAGGATTAAAAGAAAATGACATGGATACGATTGCAGGATTTGTTTCTGAAGTGGTAGACAATATCAAAAATGAGGAAGTAATTACTTCTGTAAGAAAGAAAGTAAACGAATTGATGGAAGGTAAAGCATTATTTAATTACTAATCTTATCTCAGTTAAAATATAAGGAATGGGCAGTTTGTCCATTCTTTTTTGTATCATTATATATGGAAAAAAAATCTTTCACTTTTGATGAAATTAAACTGAAAATGGTAAACTACTGCATTTATCAGGATCGGTGTCATGCAGAAGTTGAGCAGAAAATGAAAGAATTTTTGTTGATTGATGAAGCGAAGGAAGAGATTATCCTCTATCTATTAAAGGAAAATTATTTGAATGAAGAGCGATTTACCAGAAGCTATATCAGAGGTAAATTTTATATTAAACACTGGGGAAGGGCAAAAATTAGGATTCATTTAAAACAAAAACAAATCTCTGAAAAACTGATCAGCAAATGTTTTGATGAAATAGATGAAGACGACTACGAAAAAACCATCCGAAGAATCTATGAAGATTACTATTCAAAACAAAGCGGATTGAAAGAATATCAGAGAAAATCCAAAACTATAAAATATTTGATGAGCCGGGGTTTTGAATATGAAAAAATAAATGATACTTTTGATTGAATATAAAAGATGAAGAAATTAACACAGTATAAAGATTGAAAGAAGATAAAATTTGGCTCTCACCTCCTCACATGGGTGGGACTGAGCTTAAATATATACATAACGCCTTTGATACCAATTGGATCTCTCCGTATGGTTCCAATATTGACGAATTTGAGAAGGGGCTTGAAAATTACTTAGGTAACAATTCATTTGTTACGGCCTTGTCATCCGGTACAGCGGCAATTCATCTGGCTTTACAGCTTTTGAATGTTGAGGAAGGAGATTTCGTGATCTGCCAATCTTTTACCTTTGTTGCAACGGCTAATCCTATTTTATATTTAAAAGCGATTCCTGTTTTCGTAGACAGCGAAGAATCGACCTGGAATTTATGTCCAAATGCAGTAGAAGATGCAGTAAAATATTGTTTAAAACAAGGGAAAAAGCCTAAAGCAATCATTGCCGTTTCATTATACGGAATGCCTTTCATGGTGGATGAAATAGTAGAAGTTTCTAAAAAGTATGACATACCAATAGTAGAAGATAGTGCAGAAGCTTTGGGAAGTAGATATAAAGGTCAGTTATGCGGTACTTTCGGAGATTTTTCTATTATCAGTTTTAATGGCAATAAAATTATAACAACGTCCGGCGGCGGAATACTTATCTCAAGAAAAGAATCGCAGAAAGGCAGGGCAGCTTATCTGTCCGGACATGCAAAAGAAGATAAAGATTATTACAGTCACTCTGAGTTGGGCTACAATTATAAAATGAGTAATATTTCTGCAGGAATAGGAAGAGGGCAGCTGGAAGTTTTAGAAGAAAGGATAAAGCAGAGACGGGAAAATCATGATTTTTATCACCATTTGTTGAAGGAATTTGAAGATATAGAGCTTTTTTGTGAACCTGATGAAAGTTTTTTTTCCAATTATTGGTTAAATACGATCATTATAAAGGGTGAATTTCTTTCAAAAGAACGGATACGCGCTATATTTTTTGAAAGCAACATAGAAACCAGATATCTATGGAAACCAATGCATTTGCAGGACTTATATAAAGACTATAAATTTATTGGAAATAATACATGTGGGATATTATTCGATAAAGGATTATGCCTGCCATCGGGAAGCGGATTGACGGATGATTGTAAAAATAGAATTGCGGAGATGATATATAATCTGAAAAGCTAAATTTAAGACAAAATTTCATCCATCGTTGAAATTTTATTATAAATTTGCACAAATGCTTTCGATTACGAAGGTATGTCAGGTTTATACTATTCACACATGACGCGAATGAACACAAATAAAGACAATGTATAGCTCTTTTAGAAAGAAATTGTTCGGAGGAGATAATGTTGTCAATCTCTCAGATGTAAGATATCTACCCAGGTGGATTATCCTCATAATAGATATTATCATTTTGATTATATCCCTATTCCTATCTACTTATATTATAGAAAAAATTACCCAGACAGAGTTTATCTATCATAAAGATGAGATCATTATTTTTACATGTATTATACTCTCTAATGTAGTATTCATGTATGTCTTTAAAACGTATGCCGGTATTATCAGGCATTCTACTTTTATTGATCTTTTCAAATTATTGGTGTCTTGTTTCTGTACGATGTTTGTCGTTGGCTCTGTAAATATTGTTTACTTTTGGGTTACAGGAGGAAAGTTTATTCTTACGCCTTATCTGGTTTTGTATTTTATCATTTCCTTTATGGGATTGTTTTTATTCAGACTGTATGTAAAAGAATTTTTTCACATCGTGAGAGAATACAGAAGAAGTACACTGAAAAAAAGAATTCTTGTACTAGGTATAGACGAGCAATCCATTGCAATAGCAAGGGCTATATTAGATAATCCGAGTCTTCCTTATCATGTTGTAGGTTTTCTTACACAGCGTACCGATTCCAAGAGAGCATCACTATTGGGTAAACCAATTTTTGCAAAATCTAAAATAGAAAATAATACAAAGGAAGAGCTTCTTATTGATGGCGTTATTATCGTGAAAGAAATGATGTCTAAGGATGAAATGAATTCTTGGGTTAATCTTTTTTTAGAAAAAGATCTCAACATATTTAAGTCGCCATCCGTACAAAAGCTTAGAGACAGTGATTTTGGAGGATCCATCAGAAATCTTCAGATTGAAGACCTTTTAAACAGGAAACCGATCAAGATTCAAAATGAAGAAATTAAAAGCAGACATTTTAATAAAACGATCTTAGTTACCGGAGGAGCCGGATCAATTGGTAGTGAAATAGTTCGCCAGGTTGCACAATTTAATCCTTCTCTTATCGTTGTTTTAGACCAGGCAGAAACTCCTCTGTATGATATAGAACTCGAAATGAAGGAAAAATTTCCACACATACGATTCAAGTTTGTTTTAGCAGATGTATCAAATAAACATAGAATTGAGCCTTTGTTTCAGATGTATAATTTTTCCATGGTATATCATGCCGCAGCATATAAGCATGTGCCGTTGGTTGAGGAAAATCCACATGAAGGAATTTTGGTAAATGTATTGGGATCAAAAATCATAGCTACACTTTCTAGTAAATATCATGTAAATAGATTTGTAATGATTTCCACTGATAAAGCGGTAAACCCTACCAATGTTATGGGAGCTTCAAAGAGAGCTGCGGAATTATTCGTTCAGTCATTGCAGAATGTAGAAGGAAATACAACTAAGTTTATTACGACAAGATTTGGGAATGTTTTGGGATCCAACGGCTCTGTGATTCCACATTTTAAAAAACAGATAGAAGCGGGTGGTCCTGTTACGATTACACATCCTGAGATCGTACGATATTTTATGACCATTCCTGAGGCTTGCGAGTTGGTACTACAGGCAGGTACCATGGGGAAAGGAGGGGAGATCTTTGTTTTTGATATGGGAGAACCCGTGAAAATATTGGATTTGGCAAAAAGGATGATAAAACTCTCAGGGTTTGAACCTAATATTGACATCAAAATAATTTATACAGGGTTAAGACCGGGAGAAAAGTTATACGAAGAGCTTTTGAGTGACGGTGCAAAGACATTGCCTACTCATAACGAGAAGATCATGATTTCTAAAGATCCTTCTACTGAATTTAATGAAATAAATTTGTTAATAAATTTGGTAACAAAAGCTTCTATCAGAAGAGATAAAGTAGAAGTAGTGAAATTATTAAAAACAATTGTACCAGAGTTTAAGAGTAATAATTCTATCTATGAGGTATTGGATAACTAAATAAAATATAAATGTATATTTGTACAATTTTAAAATATGAAGGGTAAAGTTCTAACTATATTTTGTGCGCTTGTTTTGGTTTCCTGTAAAGTGAACCAAAATGCAAAGAATGATCTGAATTATATGCAAAATATAGAAAATGTTGCGATAGAGTCATCAATAAAAAATTCCAGTTCCACAATACAACCGGGAGATCAAATGGTTATTATGATTACAGCTAAAGATATGGATGTGGTAAAACCGTTTAATCAAAACTATTCTTCTTCTGAAGTTATTCAGAATAATGGTTCTGCAGGAGGAAATACTCCAAATCAAGGGGCTACAAGTATTTCTGGACCTACTTATATTGTGGATGCAGATGGTAATATAGATTTTCCTGAATTAGGAAAAATAAATGTAAGTGGAAAGACTTTAGTAGAGTTTAAAGATGAACTTCGGGAAAATCTTAAACAATATATTATTAATCCTACTGTAAATATAAGATTAGCAAATTTTAAAATTACAATGTTAGGAGAGGTAAATCGACAAGGAGATTATATTATTTCTAACGGCCAGGGAACCATATGGAATGCACTAGGTATGGCAGGAGATCTTACAATGTATGGGAAAAGGGATGATATACTGATCATAAGAACAGAAAATGGACAGGTTACTCACGGAAAGATTAATCTTCAGGATGCTAATTTGATCAATTCTCCCTACTACTATTTAAAGCAAGGAGATGCAATTATCGTTGCAGCAAATAATGCCAAGGATATATCATCTAAGCAGAATCCTAACACAGGGCTTTATCTGACAGCAGCATCAATCGCTTTAACAGCGGCAGCTCTTGTGATAAGTTTAGTAAAATAATATTCAATTTTGTTCCCTATTATTAAAATTATTCTTTAGCTATAATAATTAAAGAGTTCAGAGACTTAGAAATAATAAGCTTTTAGACTAAATAAAATGAATGAAAATAAATTATATAAAATAGGAGTTATTGGACAAGGATATGTAGGTCTGCCATTATCAATAGAATTTGCTAAACATTATCCTGTTTTAGGATTCGATATTAATTCTCATAGAGTTGAAGAATTAAATAAAGGAATAGATAGTACTCTTGAAGCTGACTTAGAAAAGTTGACTTTATCTTTACGAAAATATAAAGAATCAAATGGGATATTAGGATATAAAGCTACATCTATCTTAAATGAAATAGCTAATTGTAATGTTTATATTGTAACTGTACCTACTCCTATCGATAAATACAATGCTCCTGATTTGGGACCTCTGCTTTCTGCATCAAAAATGCTTGGGGAAATTATAAAGAAAGGAGATATCATCATTTATGAATCAACTGTTTTTCCAGGATGTACAGAAGAAGAATGTGTACCTATTTTAGAAAAACGTTCGGGGTTAATTTACAATCAAGATTTTTATATAGGATATTCACCAGAGAGAATAAACCCTGGTGATAAAATTAATACGTTAACAAGTGTTAAAAAGGTAACCTCCGGATCAACTGAAGAAATAGCTGAAGAAGTTGATGCATTATATCGTAAGATCATTATAGCCGGAACTCATAAGGCATCTAGTATCAAGGTGGCTGAAGCTTCAAAAGCGATCGAAAATGCGCAGAGAGATGTTAATATTTCATTTGTTAACGAGCTTGCTCTAATTTTTGACAGAATTGGGATTGATACTAATGATGTTCTTGAAGCGGCGGGAACAAAATATAATTTTTTGAAGTATAAACCTGGTTTAGTAGGAGGGCATTGTATCTCTGTAGATCCTTATTATTTGGCTCATAAAGCTGAACAATTGGGATATCATCCTGATGTTATTCTTTCCGGGAGAAGAGTGAATGATTCTATAGCAAATTTTATAGCTTCTAAAGTCGTGAAACTTCTTATTGCTAAAGGAGGTATTGTAAAGAATTCAGAAGCCTTAATTTTGGGTATTACCTTTAAAGAAAATTGCCCGGATGTTAGAAATACCAAAGTTGTTGATATTTATAACGAGCTTAAGGAATACGGGATTAATGTTGATGTTTACGATCCGTGGGCAAATAAAGAAGAAGTTGAGCATGAATACGGTGTGCACATTCTTGAAAAGCTCAAAGAAGGTAAAAAATATGATTCTATAATTGTTGCTGTTTCGCATAAAGAATTTCTCGAAATGGATATAGAACAATTAAAAAATACAACTGCAGTTATTTTTGATGCGAAAGCATGTCTAGATAGAAAGTTAGTAGACGCAAGATTATAATAATAAAATAAAGATTTAATTATAGTAGATAATGAATAATTCGGTAATTGAGGGTCAGGAAAAACAACTAAGTATTAATGAAATTATCAAGCCATATTTAAGAAACTGGATATGGTTTGTAATCGTACCTATTTTATCTTTAATTATAGTTTATTTTTACGTAAAGCAGGTAACTCCAGTTTATAAAATAGAGTCTACTGTGCTTATTAAGGATGCAAAAACTGCACCTAATACCTCTGAAGAATTTGGAGTTTTACAGGATCTATCAGGATTGGGGGGAATGGGGACCAATAGTATCGAAAACGAAATTGAGATTTTCAAGTCTAAAAAAATGATGTATGATGTTGTGAAAAAATTAGAACTTCAAAATTCTATTTTTACAAAATCAGGTTTCACTACGAAAGAGCTTTACAGTGATACTTCACCAATACTCATACATACAATTAACGAAAAACCGTTTACACAATCTCCGGAGAAGCCAGTATTAATAAAAATCTCTGGTAATGAGATTATTTTAAGTTCGGAAGAGCTTTCTCATGAAATTAAAACTACTTTCAATAAAACCATCAGTCTTCCGTATGCTAATATTTTAATTCAGAAAAATTCTAAATTTAACAAAGCAAAGGCGGGAGAAGTCGGTGATCTTTATTTTACCTATTCTACATTAGAGAATACAGTTATTAAATGGCAAGGGAAATTAGATGCCCACCTTGTAAATAAAGATGCTACGGTGATAGGATTGTCTTTAAACTATCCTAACACTGATAAGGCTAAAGATATTCTAAATAATTTAGTTCATGTATATAATAATGAGGCTATTAGTGATAAAAATTCTGAATCTAAAAAGACAAAAGATTTTATTGATGATAGAATTAATATTATTTCAAATGAGCTGGGGCAAGTAGAAAGTGAGAAAGAAAACTTCAAAACAGCTAATAAAATTACAGATATAGAGGTAGAAGCAAGATTAAATCTTGAAACTTCTGCGAGTGCAAGAGCAAAAGAGCTTGAAATAGAATCACAATTAGAGCTCACAAATACACTTATTAATTTTATAGATAAGCAAAATAATTCTCAAGTTTTACCAATTAATATGGGATTAGATAATGCCACAGCAATGGCTAATATTTCCGAATATAATCAATTGGTTTTAGAAAGAAATAGATTATTAGAAAATGCAACGCCTCAAAACCCTTTAGTTGTTAGTGTTACCAAGCAGATCTCATCTCTGAGAGGGGCTGTTTTAGAGAGTTTAATTAAAAACAGAACAGGTCTCCAGATGGCAAAAAATCAATATCAAGGGGAGCAAAATACTGTTAATTCCAAAATTACAAAAGTACCACACCAAGAGAAAAAATTCAGAAGTATTGAAAGACAGCAGCAAATAAAGGAGAGTTTATACTTATTATTACTTCAGAAAAGGGAAGAAACTGCTATTTCTCTTGCTGTAACGGGAAATAAAGCAAGAATTGTAGATTACGCTTATACATATCCTACTCCTATAGCACCCAGAAAACAGATATTTTTGTTAGGAGGTTTATTGGTTGGACTACTGATACCGTTTATAATTATTTATTTTAAAGAATTATTTAATAATAAAATAAAATCTAAACATGATTTAGTTAATTTGTCAAATAATAAGCCAGTTATCGGAGAAATTCCTAGTTTGGAAAGAGGTCAAGATGAATTGGTAAAAGTAAACGATCTTTCTCCATTAGCTGAAGCATTCAGGATTCTAATTACGAATATGAATTTCTTGTTATCTAAAAAGAAAGGTTCGAAGGTAGTATTTGTAACTTCCACAGTTAAGGCTGAAGGTAAGACATTTGTATCCGTAAATCTTGCTCTTACACTTGCTACCCCTAATAAAAAAACAATTATTATCGGTTCAGACATCAGAAATCCGCAGCTTCAAAGGTATAATCCTGCTAGAAAGGGCTTGTTAGGACTTACTGAATATCTTTATGATGATAAAACAAAGCTTGAAAATATTATACATACTTCTACTTTTAATCCAAATTTGGATGTGATATATTCAGGAAGCATACCTCCCAATCCTACTGAGCTTTTAACGAATGGAAGATATGAAATACTTATTGAGGAATTAAAAACAAAATATGATTATATCATTTTAGATACGGCTCCGTTGATGTTGGTTACAGACACCTTCCTTTTTGCTGAAATGGCTGATGTTACTCTTTATGTTTCAAGATCCGGATATACAGAAAAAACACTGATAGAATTTGCTAATAATAGTATTGATTCTGGAAAAATTACAAATGTAGGATTTGTACTAAATGATGTAAGTAAAAATTATCTCGGCTATGGAAATAAATATGGATATGGATACAATGCTGAAGAAAAAAAATGGTGGGAAAAAATTTTAAAAAAATAATAAGCATTATAATAAAATAATGATATTGGAAAAAACCTTTATAAAACAATATAAAGGTTTTTATTTAAGAGCATATTTGATAAAATATCGATAAGAGTTAAAAGGATTACACATTACATCAATTTCAATGTTTAAAAATAAAGTACTTGAAAATATTTTTTCTTTAGGAATTAGCCAGATTGCAAGTGTTGCTTTTCCCTTAATTACGATGCCATATGTATCGAGAATTATTGGCCCTGAAGGTTATGGTATTTTGAACTACAGCACAGCCTTTATTGGATATTTTACATTATTTATTTTATACAGTTTTGATTTATCAGGAACAAAAATAATTTCTAGGAATATTAATGATAAAGTTCTTGTTAGCCAAGCCTTCTCCGAAGTATTATATTCAAGATGCATTTTATATGTTATTTGCTGTGTATTATTTATAATATCGTTCTTCTTTGGAAAAGTTTTTCATAAAGATTATTTAGTCAGTATCATTTTATTTATTGGACTACTTTCTTCAGTTTTTTCGCCACAATTTATCTATCAAAGTTTTCAGGATTTAAAGCTTTTTTCTAAAATAAATGTGATTAGAGGATTAATCAATATGATTTTAATTTTTCTTTTTGTAAAGACAAAACAAGATTATTTTTATATTCCTTTATTTGCCACAATTTTTAATGTTATCATCAATATAGGTTTGCTTTTGCATGCAAAGAAAAAGTTTTCTTTACAATTAACGAGGCAACCTCTTAATAAATTATTTAATTTAATATTTACTGATAGATTTATTTTTATTTCAAATGTTTTGGGAGCCTTTAGAGCTACTACGAATACTATTATTTTAGGTTTTTTCGTCACAACGAAAGAAATAGGATATTTTACGACAAGTATAAATTTTTTGTTTGTTGTTGTAAACGTTCTTTTTATTCCAATATCAACAGCTATTTATCCCTTTATATCCAATGCATTTTCAAAGTCTCATGAAGTAGGAAACGATATTGTTAAGAAGATTGTACCTATAACAGTGTACTTTTATTTTATTACCTCCTTTTGTTTGTTGGTGTTTTCTCCTTTTCTAATAATGTTAATTTTTGGAAATAAGTTTGATGAATCGATAAAAATTCTGCAGATCATATCATTTGCACCTCTTACGATTGGCTTATCTAATTTATTAGGAGTACAGGTTTTACTGAATTATCATTTTGATAAGTTGTATTTCAGAATAAATTTATACAGTACAATTATTACATTGATACTAAATTTTTATTTAAGTAAAAACTTCGGATATTATGGTGCTGCTTGGAATATTGTTTTTGTTGATATTATGATCATTACTTTGTATTTTATATATCTTAAAAAGTTAAAAATAAATATTATTGACTGGAATTATTTTAACCCCAAAATCGTTAAGGCAAACTTATTTAGTCTTGCTTCGTTTAAAAAATAAAATTGGACTATGCGCATATTGGGAATAATTATATTATATAATCCGGATATTAAAAATGTTTTAAAAAATATTTCAAAATTCATTGATCACATTGATCATTTGATTATTTGGCAAAATTCTTCTTGTGAGGGATTGGAGAAAATGGTAGGTGAATATTCTAACAAGCTTACAATAATGGGAAATAAAAACAATCAGGGGATAGCATATCCTTTGAATGTCGCTACAAATAGGATTAAAGAAAGTTCGTCATTTACTCATTTGTTAACAATGGATCAAGATAGTGAATGGCAAAATTTTGATTCATTTATAGATACCGTTAGCTTACTTGATAATCATTCTATCTACTCACCTAACATAAATAATGAAAATAATGATTGTACGACAAATACCAAAAAAGTTAATGATTGTATAACGTCTGGAGCATTATTCTCTAAATATGCTTTAGATAAAATCAACGGTTTTAATGAAGTTTATAGTGTAGATTGTGTAGATTATGATTTTAGTTATAAGGCAACCGCAAATGGGATTAATATATATAAAATATGTAATGCCCGCATGGTACAGACTTATGGCGCTCCTCAAATATCTAAATATTTTGGAATAAAATCTAATGTCTATTCAGCGCAGAGATCTTATTTTATTGTTCGGAATCATATGCTATTATGGAAAGATCACAATAAATATCTGAGTTCTAGATTTAAAATCAATATTCTGAAACATTATATATTTGTAAGAATTGTGAAAATTATTATGATGGAAGATCATAAAATTAAAAAAATTTCTTCCATTATCAGAGGATTATTTGATGGGCTTATGAATAATCGTTCAAAAAAATATACATAAAAATTATGACTAGGTTTATATGGGTTCTTATATCAGTACTTTGTGTTGCTGCAATGTTTTTTGCGGGTAAAGATTCTGTGTATTTTTCAGACAAAATATTTTTCACTAGTAGTATTATTCAGGTAATATCCATATATAATATTTTTTCCAGAGAAAGCGAGCCCTACTCATTAGAAAAAATGTTTTATCTCTTTTCACTATTTTTCTTTGGGATAGCCCCATTACTACAATCGTACGCCAATTCGAAATTTTGGTATTATAGACCTCTTAGAGAAGATGAATATTTTTTCATGAATATTTTGATATTGTTTATTATTGTCTTGTATAAAATAATTTATAATTTTTTTAGAAAAACAATAGCCCATTCTAAAACACAGAACAAGTTCAGTAATTTTAAAATAGGAGATAAAATATCTTTTTTTAATGCTATTATTTTAATAGCTATATCGTCGATGTCTTTCATTATAGTATTCGCATCTAATAATTTTAATATTGTGCCTATGCTTATTCGCGGAGGTGAATTGGTAGCAGACGCTTTAAAAAATGTTGAGCAAGACGAAAGTCCTACAAAATGGCTTATTGTAAACAATTTTGTAAGACCAATGTCTATCATGTGTTTTTTATATTATGCTATTTCTAAGGAAAAGAATAAAGTTATCTTTGCCATATTGGGTATATTGGCAATTATCACATGTTTTCCTGCTGCTGTTCCACGTTTTGCGGCGGCTGCCATGTATATTCCTGTAATATTAGTTTTGATTTCTTTTGTAAGGAAAAAAAATGTTTTTTCACTTCTTTTTATTGGTGGGCTTCTGTTTCTTTTTCCTTTTTTAAATATTTTTAGAAACTTCGGTAGTAGTAGTGGTGAAGAAGAATTTAAATTAGACTTCAAAATGTTTACAGAACCCCATTTTGATACTTACCAGAACTTCGCCTTATTAATTTCTAACGATATTATTAGCTATGGGCGACAGTTATTAGGAGTGTTTTTATTTTGGGTACCCCGATCTGTATGGCCAGATAAACCACCGGGTACAGGAGCTTACACTGCAGAAAAGTTAAATTTCTTTTTTAGCAATGTAGCTGCTAATTATTTTGCAGAAGGATACGTAAACTTTGGATATTTAGGAATTATAATATTTCTGATATTTTTAGCGTATCAAACTGCATTAGTGGATAAAACTTATTGGGAAACTAAAAGAACAATTATCGGAGATTTTTTTTCTGTATTATATGCAATTTCATTAGGCTTTCTATTTTTTATCTTAAGAGGAGACTTGCTTAGTTCAGTAGCGTATATGTTCGGTTTCCTATTTGCCGCAATATTTGTATATAAAATCACCACATTTAGAATAAAAAATTATAAATAATGAAAAATAAACAAGCTCGTGTTATAGCTTTCTATCTTCCGCAGTTTCACCCAGTCCCTGAAAATAATGAATGGTGGGGACCTGGCTTTACAGAATGGCAGAGTGTTGCTAGTGCAAAGCCATTATTTAAAGGGCATCATCAACCTAATATCCCTGCTGATTTGGGGTTTTATGATTTAAGGGTTGCAGAAACTCGAAAGTTACAAGCTGAAATGGCGAAAGAAGCTGGGGTTGAAGGGTTTTGTTATTGGCATTATTGGTTTGGAGATAAAAAGAGACTTTTAGAAATGCCTATAAATGAAGTGATGTCTTCTGGAGAGCCGGATTTTCCTTTTTGTTTCGGATGGGCAAATCATAACTGGTATCAGAAACTTTGGGATCCTTCAGGAAATGGAGATAAGCTGTTAATCGAGCAAAAATACCTTGGTAGAAAAGATTATGAAGAACATTTCATGTCTACATTGTTACCAGCGTTTAAAGACGAAAGATACATTCAGGTTGATGGAAAGCCTTTATTTGTTATTTATTCAATAGATAAAAAGAAAGAAATAAAAGAAATAATTGATGTGTGGCGCGAGCTCGCACTGAAAAATGGACTTGACGGAATTTATTTTGTGGCTGTTCAAAGAGGAGAAACCACAGATGAAATAAAAGCTTTAGGTTTCGATGCCATGTACCGATTACAGGATTATTTGAAAACATATGTAAACCAACCTTATTTTGTAAAAGTACTACAGTTCTTAAAAATTAAATTATTTAACTCTCCCAGAAGAATTGATTACGAAAGACTATCTGATAATTTGTATATAGATCAGCACTATGGTGAAGATACAATTCCTACCATTATTCCAAATTATGACCATAGCCCAAGGTCAGGAAGTAAAGGGTTTGTAATTTCGGGATCAACTCCTCAATTATTTGCTGATCAGGTTTCAAAGGCTATTCGGTATTTAAAGAATAAAAAAGAAGATAAAAAAATCTTATTTTTAGTCTCTTGGAACGAATGGGGGGAAGGCAATTATATGGAACCCGATCGTCGTTTTGGAAAAGGATACATTAACGCTTTACGAAAAGTGATATTCAACGAGCAATAGAAGCTTATCAAATGAAGAATAAAAAAGTATATTTTTTTACGAATATAATTCCTCCATACAGGGTCTACTTTTATAATAAATTAGAAGAAGTTCGTAAAGGTACTAATTTTGATTTTGAAGTTTTTTTTATGAGAGAAACAGAGTCTAATCGAAATTGGAATATTGATTTGAAAGACCTTCAATTTAAATATAAAATTGGTAATGGTTTATACTTTGATATTAGAGGCTTTTTTTTCCATTTTAATCCTCTCTTAGTACGTGATCTTATAAAATCTAAGGAAGAAATTATTTTAGGAGGTAGTTGGAATAATCCTAATATCATGTTAATTGCTTTGTTAAAGAGTCTAGGATTAGCAAAAAATAAATTATCAGTATGGAGTGAGGCCAATAGTTTAACCAATGAAAGTCAGACAAAGAATAAACTGAGGGACGTTTTAAAAAAGTGGTTCTTTAGACAGGTGGATGGTAAATTCATAATACCAGGAGAGATGGCTGTACAGTCATTCGAAAAATGGGATATACCGATACATGATATTGTATTTTTGCCTAATATAGTATCTACTAATGTTTTTAACAGTAACAAAGCAGTATCTAAGGAGAATACATTACCTGTCTTTTTTTTGGTGGCGAGATTAGAAGAAAGCATAAAAGGAATAAAAAATTTTATGGATGCCGTTGGTCTTGAAAATCTTAAAAAAATTATTTTAAAAATTGCGGGTACTGGCACCTCTTATGATGATTATGCAAAATATATCCGGGATAATAATCTGGAGAATAATGTTAAGCTATTGGGTAATCTTTCTCAGGAACAAATTGGAGAAGAATATAGAAATGCGGATGTTTTCTTACTGCCATCATTCTCGGATCCAAGTCCGCTATCCAGCGTTGAAGCGATTTCATCTGGATTGCCTGTATTTATAAGTAATCGATGTGGAAATCATTTTGAAACTGTTTCAGAGGGTAAAAATGGTTATGTTTTTGATCCGGCTAATCATATTGAAATTAGAGATAAATTCAATAGGCTGATGAGTGAAAAAAACTATTGGAAAGAATTCTCAGAAGTAAGTTTAAAGTTGGCAGAACAAAATTTTAATCCGGACATTGTTTTAAAAAGATTTGTATCAAGTTACACGTAATGAAAAAAATTTTACAAATTAATGTAGCTTCAAATTTCGGTTCCACAGGCAAAATTGTTAAAGGCATTGAAAAAGAAATTCGGAATCAGGGATGGGAATCTTTTGTGGCGTATGGAAGAGATTCTGGCCAGCCAGATTCGGAAGATATTAGAATAGGAAATAAAATAGGGAATATTTTTCATGTTTTATACACTCGTTTTACAGATAAACATGGTCTTTGTTCAAAAAAAGCTACAACCGATTTTCTTGTTAAGTTAGATACAATTCAGCCGGATATTATTCATCTTCATAATATTCATGGATATTACATTAACTATGAATTGTTGTTTACCTATATTAAGAAGAGGAATATTCCTGTAGTGTGGACGTTGCACGATTGCTGGTCTTTTACAGGACATTGTGTTCATTTTGAATATATAAATTGTAATAAGTGGAAGACAGAATGTGAAAAATGCCCGCAAATAAATAATTATCCAAAATCATTTGCTGATAATTCTAAAAAAAACTTTCTACTAAAGAAAGTTACATTTAATATGTCGGAGAAGCTAATTTTGGTTCCTGTGTCTCAGTGGTTATCAGATTTGGTTGAAAAATCTTTTCTTAAAAAAAATAAAAGTGTAGTTATATATAATGGTATTGATCTTCAAAAGTTTAAAATAATTGATGATTTTCAGGATACATTAAAAAAATATAATATCCAGGATTGTAAATATGCCTTAGCTGTTGCTAGTGTGTGGGATTTTAGAAAAGGATTAGAAGAAGTTTATCAATTGGCGGAATTACTTTCCGAAGATTATAAATTAGTAATTGTCGGACTTACCCAAGAGCAAATAAAAAAACTTCCTAAAAAAATCATAGGTTTGCAAAGAACAGATAATGTGGAAGAACTTGTAGCGCTTTACAATGGTGCTCAGGTTTTTGTAAATCCTACATTAGAAGATACATTTCCTACAACAAATCTGGAAGCGATGGCATGTGGTACACCCGTAGTAACATATAAAACAGGTGGAAGTCCAGAAAGTATTGATCATAAAACTGGGGAAGTGGTTGAAAAAAAAGATATCTATTCGTTATTAAGAGCCACAGAAAAATATCTAAAAAATAATAAAGATGCTTCGAGACAAAATTGTAGATCAAAAGCTGAAGAACTCTTCAATCGGGATATAAATTTCAAAGAATATATAAATTTATATAAACAGTTATTTGAAAAAAAGATATAAAATTAAATATTGTACAACATAACAAACAGATTTTATAATATGTACATTTATATCATGAAATAGTAAATATAATATGAAGATCAAAAATAAAACACTTTTAATAACCGGAGGAACCGGCTCATTCGGAACGGCTGTTTTAAGAAAATTCATTAATACTGACCATTTTAAAGAGATCCGAATCTTTTCCCGGGATGAAAAAAAGCAGGATGATATGAGAAATCAGTTTAAAAACGATAAACTGAAATTCTATATCGGTGATGTGAGAGACTATAGAAGTATCGAGCCTGCCATGAGAGGAGTAGATTATGTTTTTCATGCAGCAGCCTTAAAACAGGTTCCGTCTTGCGAATTTTTTCCGATGCAGGCTGTGAAAACAAATGTAGAAGGAACTCAAAATGTTATTGATGCGGCAGCGGCAAATGATGTACAAAAGGTAATTTGTTTAAGTACTGATAAAGCGGCATATCCCATCAATGCAATGGGTATTTCTAAGGCTATGATGGAAAAAGTAGCGGTTGCAGCGGCCAGAAATTTACAGAATACAACCGTTTGTCTTACCAGATATGGTAATGTAATGGCATCCCGAGGCTCTGTAATTCCTTTATTTATCAAACAAATTAAAAGTGGAGATTCTATCACCATTACAGATCCGAATATGACACGATTTCTCATGTCATTAGAAGAAGCGGTGGATTTGGTGTTATTTGCATTTGAACATGGAAATCCGGGAGATCTCTTTGTAAATAAAGCTCCTGCAGGAACAATCGGAGATCTTGCCCAGGCTTTGAAAGAAATGTTTAAAGTAGAAAATCCTGTAAAAATTATCGGAACAAGACACGGAGAAAAATTATATGAAACACTGTGTACCCGTGAAGAAATGATTAAAGCAGAAGATATGGGCGATTTCTACAGAATTCCTGCAGACAACAGAGATCTGAATTATGCTCAATATTTTTCTGAAGGTATAGTAGATATCTCAAAAATCGAAGATTACCACTCTCACAACACTGAACAGCAGGATGTGGAAGGAATGAAGAAGCTTTTAATGAAACTTCCTTTGATTAGAAAAGAAATTCTGGGAGAAGATATAATGCAATATCCGGATTAAAAATTTTCTATGAATACTCCTGACATTCTTGAAGGTGGAAAATATTTTGATGATAGGGGAAGCCTATTATTCAATAATAACTTTGATGCTTCCGAAGTAAAAAGAATTTATTTTATTGAAAATAAAGACCTCAGCTTTATAAGAGGCTGGACGGGACATCAGATAGAGCAACGTTGGTTCAGTGCGGTACACGGAAGTTTTACCATAAGATTAGCAAAGCTGGATTCATTGAATAATCTGGATAAAAATGTTGAAATTGTAGAATTTGAACTAAACAGCCTGCAATTTAATGTTCTTCACGCACCAAGAGGATTTGCAACAACAATTCAGGCGACTCAGAATGATTCGAAGCTGATGGTAATGGCAGATTATTTATTAGGAGAGATAAAAGACGAATATCGTTTTGAAATAAATTATTTTGAAAAACTGAAATGATGAAAAAAATAGGCATTACGGGGCAAAATGGTTTCGTTGGCTCATATTTATATAATACTTTAGGGCTACAGCCTGAAAAATTCGAAAGAGTAGACTTTGACAGGGAGTTCTTTGATAATCCGGAAAAACTGGATGAATTTGTGGGGGAATGCGATGTTATTGTACATCTTGCGGCGATGAACCGTCATTCTGATCCAGAGGTTATCTACAACAATAATGTGGATCTGGTTAAAAAATTAATTGTTTCCTTAGAAAAGACAAATTCTAAAGCACACATTCTTTTTTCATCTTCTTCGCAGGAAGAAAGGGATAATTTATACGGAAAATCTAAAAAAGAAGGAAGAGAATTGTTGGCAGATTGGGCAGAAAAATCAGGAGGAAAATTTACAGGAATGGTAATTCCTAATGTTTTCGGACCTTTTGGAAAGCCTAATTACAATTCTTTTATAGCAACTTTTTGCCATAAACTGACACACGGAGAAACTCCTGTGATTGATAATGATGGTGAAGTAAAACTGATTTATGTAGGAGAGCTTGTTCAGGAAATAATCTGTAAGATTCAAGGCGAGGAATCCAATACATTATATGAAGTGCCTCATACTTCTGTCAATAAAGTTTCGGTAGTTCTTCAGAAATTAGAAGATTACAAAAAATTATATTTTGACAATGGTGAAATTCCTGTTTTGGAAAGTAAATTCGATTTAAATCTTTTTAATACTTTCCGTTGTTATTTTGATATTAAAAATCATTATCCTATAAAATTTACTCAGCATACAGATCCCAGAGGGGCATTTGTTGAGGTAATAAGATTGGGAATTGGCGGTCAGTGTTCATTTTCCACTACAGTTCCGGGAATTACGAGAGGAAATCATTTTCATACAAGAAAAATTGAAAGATTTGCGGTAATTAAAGGAAAAGCTTTAATTCAATTAAGAAAAATAGACACTGATGAGGTGTTAGATTTTTATCTTGATGGAAACGAACCGGCTTATGTAGATATGCCGATTTGGTATACCCATAATATCAAAAATATAGGAGAAGAAGAATTATATACAATTTTCTGGATCAATGAACCTTTTAATCCTGAAGATGCAGATACTTATTTTGTAGAAGTTTAGACATATAGTTAAAATAGTAAGATGAAAAAATTAAGAGTAATGACGGTCGTAGGAACTCGCCCGGAAATTATCAGATTATCAAGAGTATTATCGGCTTTGGATGCTTCCGAAGCTGTTGACCATATTATCGTTCATACAGGACAAAATTATGATTACGAACTTAATCAGATTTTCTTTGAAGATCTGGGACTTCGTAAACCTGATTATTTTTTAGAAGCTGCAGGGAAAACGGCGACGGAAACCGTAGGAAATATTTTAATTAAAATAGATCCGCTTTTGGAAGAATTGAAACCGGATGCTTTCTTGGTGCTGGGTGATACAAATTCTTGTCTTTGTGCAATTCCAGCTAAGAAAAGGCAAATCCCTATTTTCCATATGGAAGCTGGAAACAGATGCTTTGACCAAAGAGTGCCGGAGGAAACCAACAGAAAAATTGTAGATCATACATCAGATGTTAATTTAACGTATTCTGATATTGCAAGAGAATATTTGCTGAGAGAAGGGCTGCCTGCAGACAGAATTATCAAGACGGGCTCTCCGATGTTTGAAGTGTTGAATCACTATCTTCCGGAAATTGAAAATTCAGATGTTTTAAGCCGTTTTAATCTGGAAGAAGGTAAATATTTTGTAGTGTCATCTCACAGAGAAGAAAATATCAATTCTGAAAAAAACTTTAACGGATTAATTGAAAGTTTAAATACAATTGCTGAAAAATTCGGTTATCCTATCATCGTTTCTACGCATCCCAGAACCAGAAATATGATTGATAAAATGAAGGTTGAGGTAAGACCGGAAGTTCAATTCTTAAAGCCATTAGGTTTCCACGATTATAATGCATTACAGATGAGAAGCTACGCCGTTTTATCCGATTCAGGAACGATTTCTGAAGAATCATCAATTCTGAATTTCAGAGCGCTCAATATCAGGGATGCTCATGAAAGACCAGAAGCGATGGAAGAGGCGTCCGTAATGATGGTTGGTTTGTCTTCTGAGAGAGTTTTACAAGGACTTGTTCAGCTTCAGCAGCAAAAAACAGGTAAGGAAAGAAATTACAGATTAGTGGCAGATTATTCCATGCCGAATGTTTCTGAAAAAGTAGTAAGAATTATTTTAAGTTATACCGACTATATTAATAGAGTAGTGTGGAGCAAATAAAGAAAAGAAGTGTATTAATCGTTACTCAGAATTTTTATCCGGAAAATTTTAAAAGTAATGATGTTGCATTTGAATTGAAAAAGAAAGGTTACGATGTAACGGTACTTACTGGAATTCCGAATTATCCTCAGGGAAAATATTATCCGGGATACGGCTTATTTAAAAAAAGGGTTGAAACGGTAGAAGGAATTAAGGTTTACAGATGCCTGCAAATTCCGAGAGGGAAAAAGTATACTAAATTTTTACTTCCTTCAACTTATCTTAGCTTCATGTTTTTTGGTTCGCTCTGGGCAATTTATCTGAGTCTTTTTAAGAAGTTTGACTCTATTTTTGTTCATCAGGTGTCACCTATTACTCAGACTCTTCCTGCAATCATCGTAAAAAAAATGCAGAAAAAACCGTTAATACTCTGGGTATTGGATCTATGGCCGGATGCATTTATTTCAGGCTCGGGAATTGATAATAAAACTATTATTTTATGGCTTGGGAAATATGTGGATTTTAGTTATAAAAACAGTGATAAGATCCTTATCAGTTCCAAAGGATTTAAAGAATCTATTGTAGAAAGAATAGGAGACGACCATAAAATACAGTATTTTCCTAACTGGGCAGAAGATACATTTCAAGGTGCTGTAAAGCATACAATTCCGTCCTTGCCGGATGGTTTTAAAATAATGCTTGCCGGAAATTTGGGTGTTTCGCAAAATCTGGAAAATATAATGTATGCCGCTTTAAAGCTTAAAAACGAAAATGTAAGATGGATTATATTGGGAGATGGAAGTAGAAAAGAGTGGATGGAAAATTTTGTAAAAGAAAATTCTTTACAAGACAGTGTATTTTTAATGGGGAAGCATCCAGTTGAGACAATGCCTGCTTTTTATGAGAATGCAGATATCATGCTTTTGAGTCTCAACAATAAATATGATGATTTGAAAAAAGTAGTACCCGCAAGGCTTCAGTCTTATATGGCCGCCGGAAAACCTGTATTAGGCTTTATAGAAGGGGCTGCCACAGATGTGATAAAAGAAGCTGATTGTGGATATACCGTGAATCCAGATGATATAGACGGGCTGGTAGATTTAATTCAGAATAAATTAGTTCAGAATTCTCATCAGCTGCCTTTACTCGGCTCGAACGGGAAAACCTATTTTGATACTTATTTTACCAAACAAAAATGTATAAATAATCTAATAGCAGCAATGGATACGCTAAATTAATATTTAGTATTTTTGCTTTAAAATTTAAAATAATAATATGGACATTAATAATTTCGTTTCAAAATTTTCAGAACAGTTTGATGATACAGATGCATCTGAGTTTTCTGCAGATACAAAATTTAAAAATCTAGAGGAATGGTCTTCTATTCTTGCGCTTTCAATCATTGCGATGGCAGATGAAGAGTATGAGAAAGAAGTGACGGGTGAAGACATCAGAAATAGTGAGACTATTCAGGATCTATTTGATATTTTAAGCAAAAAATAAATGCATAATCCATTTTCGCTTGCCGGAAAATCAATTTTAGTGACAGGTGCCTCTTCAGGGATAGGGAAATCTATTGCAATAGAATGCTCAAAAATGGGCGCAAAGTTGATTATTTTGGGTAGAAATGAAGAAAGATTAAGAGAAACATATAATGAGCTGGAGGGTGATAATCATCAGATGTACTCTGCCGAATTAACATCAAAAGAAGAAGTTAAATCAGTACTTAATGATCTGCCTCTTATAGACGGACTTGTAAATGCAGCCGGGATTTTGAAGAGAACTCCTTTTAAATTACTGAATTTAGATATGCTGGAGGAGGTGATGAAGGTCAATTTTTTAGCACCTGCAATGTTTACTAAAGAGCTTCTTCATCATAAAAAGATTGGGAAAGGGGCGTCGATTGTCTTTATTTCTTCCATATCGGGGAATTATTGTTCTTCGGTAGGAAACACAGCCTATTCTTCCTCAAAAGGTGCTCTCAATGCATTGTCCGAAAACATAGCTCTTGAATTATCCGCCAGAAATATCAGAGTAAATACAGTGAATCCAGGGATGATCGCTACCGATATGCTTTATCAGAAATCACTTTCGGAGGAACAGATAAAAGAAGATCTGGAAAACTATCCTTTAAAAAGATATGGCAAACCTGAAGATGTTGCCTATGCAGTAATTTATTTGCTTTCCGAAGCAAGCTCTTGGGTTACTGGCTCCAGTCTGTTAATAGACGGAGGTTTTACATTAAAATAAACATAATGAAAGCATATATAAAAGCTATTTCGTATTACTTGCCGGAAGAAATTTATACTAATCAAAATCTTGTGGAGCATTTCCCGGAGTGGTCGGTTGATAAAATTGCCGAAAAAGTAGGAATTGATGAAAGACGTATTGCTGCTGAAGATGAAACGGCGGGAAGCATGGCGGAAAAAGCGGCATTAAATCTTTTTCAGGAGTGGAATATAGATCCTTCCGAAATTGATTTCGTAATGCTTTGTACACAAAGTCCGGATTATTTTTTGCCAACAACAGCATGTGTGATACAGCACAATCTTAATATCCCAACGAATTCAGGGGCAATTGATTTTAACCTTGGCTGTTCGGGCTATGTGTATGGTCTGGCTTTAGCTAAAGGATTGATTGTTGCCGGAGTAGCAAAAAATATATTGCTTTTAACCGCTGAAACATACACAAAACATATTAATCCTAAAGATAAAGGGAACAAAACCATATTTGGAGATGCGGCTGCTGCTACATTAGTATCTACAAAAGGATTAGCTGAAATTAAAGAGTTTGTGCTGGGAACAGATGGCAAAGGTGCCGAAAACCTTATGGTAAAAACCGGCGGGATGAAATATAAAGATAAAATGAATCTGGTGGCGGAAGATGAAAACGGAGCTGAAAAGCATTCTGATTATCTGTACATGAACGGTTCAAAGATCTTTAATTTTACCCAAAGCAATGTGCCAAAATTAGCACAACAGACTTTAGAAAAGAATAATCTTGAAAAATCTGATATTGATTTGTTTGTCTTTCATCAGGCCAATAAATATATGATGGAGTTTTTGAGAAAGAAAATGAAAATTGAAGAAGAAAGGTTCTATTACTACATGAATAAAGTAGGGAACACAGTCTCCTCAACAATTCCTATTGCGCTATATGAAGCAATGAAAGAAGATAAAACGGAAGGTAAAAAGATTATGCTTGCCGGGTTTGGTGTGGGGTATTCATGGGCAGGAACTGTATTAGAATACTAAAATGACGGTAATATATAAAAAAACCACTGAACTTTCCGATGCAGAAATACAAAATATCTGTGATGTATTTTCAGAGGTTTTTCCAGAACATTCAAGATCAGTAGCCAGTTTTAAAAATGAATTTCTGAATACAGACTTTGGATACTCTTTTCACGGATTATTAATGGATGGTGAAAAAATAGTTGGCTCGCAAAGCTATATTCCTTTTGTTTACCTAATTGATGGCTCCGAGAAAGAAGCAGGGTTAAGCGTAGACACTATGATCATGAAAGAATACAGGAATTTCGATAACATCTATGATTTATTGTCGAAAGGGCATAAATTATTAAAAGAATCCGGTTTCTCATTTGTATTTGGTTTTCCTAACGATAATGCATACCCGCTTTTAACTAAAGGACTTAGAGAAAAAGATATCGGGGATTTAAGCACCTATATATTGCCTTATAAAATCGGAAGTATTAAAGAAAAGCTGAAAAGCTTTAATTTTATATCCAAAATATTTTCGGCGGCCGTGATTAAGTTTTCTCTATTTTCAGGTAATACAGAAACAAAAGAATACAGAATTCAGAAAAACCGTACAAAATTTAATGATTATCGTTATAAATGGTTCGATGGTAATTATAAAAAAGTAAATAAAAAGGATTTCGAGTTTTTCTATAAAATTAAAAAACATCAGGGAGTTGAAACAGCATTTTTAATTGATGTACATCCGCTTAATAAGAAAAATTTTGATGAAGCGGTTCGTGATGTTTATCAATTAGAAAAGAAGAATTTTGATATCATTCTCTATATAGGACATCTTCATTTTACACCGATGAGTTTAATAAAAATTCCTAAAAAGAATGAACCGAAGACATTTCACTTTACGGCAAAAATTCTCGATTCAAAATCTATTACCCCTGAAGTATTATATGATGTAAATAATTGGGATGTTAATCTTTCTAATTATGATTTATTATGAAGTTACTTACTTTTGACATAGAAGATTGGTATAATTGTGATTTTATTGACAATGATTTTAACTGGGATCGCCATGAAGTCAGAATATATGATAGTGTTCAGCGTATTTTGGATGAACTGCAAAGACGAAAAATAAGAGGAACTTTTTTCTGTTTAGGCTGGCTGGCAGAAAAGCATCCGGATGTTATTAAAAGTATTGATCAATATGGTCATCATATTGGCTGCCATTCTTATCAGCACGAGCTATCCTTCAGATTTACTCAAAAAGAATTTGAACAGGATACCAATAAAGCGAAAAAGCTTTTAGAAGATATCATCGGAAAAGAAGTAAATGCCTTTCGGGCACCAGGTTTTTCTATTACTTCTAAAAATCTTCATTGTTTTGAAACTCTTCTTGAATTAGGTTTTACCTATGATGCTTCTGTATTTCCTGCAAGCCATGATTACGGTGGTTTACCAGAGTTTGGAATATCAGAACCTTTTATTATTGAAACGCAATCTGGTATTTTAAAGGAATTTCCTATGAATATCCATAAAGTCGCAAATAAAAATATTGTTTTTTCGGGTGGAGGTTTTTTTAGACTTCTTCCTTATCCTCTTATTAAAAAGTTTACTGACCGTACAGAATATCTAATGACTTATTTTCATCCACGGGATTTTGACACAGGGCAACCTGTAATTAAAAGCTTACCGATAATGAGAAAATTTAAATCGTATGTCGGCATAAAAGGGGCATTTAAAAAATTCAACAGATATTTAAGCGATTACGATTTCTTAGATATTGAAGAAGCTGATAAGCGTATTGAGTGGGAGAAATCGAAAAGAATAAAACTATAAAATGAAAATCGTAATTACGGGGGTTTCAGGTTTTGTCGGGCAAAATTTGTCAAGATATCTTGCAGAAAATGAACTGGAAGTTGTAGGGCTTAACTTACGTAACGAATGGGTTTGTCCAGAAGATGCTGATGTTATAGTTCATCTAGCCGGAAAGGCTCACGATACTGCAAATACTTCTTCCGCACATGAGTATTTCAAAATAAATACAGAACTTACTAGAACACTTTTTAATGAATTTTTAGAGTCCAACATCCAGGATTTTATCTATTTCAGTAGTGTAAAAGCAACTGCCGATACTGTAGATGGAGTTTTAGATGAAGATCATCTTTCAAATCCTAAAACTCCTTATGGAAAATCTAAACTCCAGGCCGAAGAATATTTAATGTCTAAAGTACTTCCTAAGGGCAAGAGATTATTTATTGTTCGTCCTTGTATGATCCACGGACCTGGTAATAAAGGAAATCTGAATCTTTTATACAAAGTGGTTGAAAAAGGTATTCCATGGCCATTGGCTTCGTTCGAAAATAAACGTTCTTTTTTGAGTATCGACAACCTTAACTTTTTAATATTACAAATTCTTAAAAATAAGAATATTGAATCTGGAATTTATAATTTTGCGGATGATGATTTTATTTCAACCAATGAACTTATAAAAATTATTGGTAAAGCTTCCGGAAAGAAAAGTAAATTGTGGAATCTTCCGGCTAACCTAATTTCCTGTGTTGCGAAAATAGGGGATAAAGTAAAATTACCACTAAACTCAGAGCGATTAAAAAAACTTACAGAAAGCTATATGGTTTCTAATACAAAAATTAAAAATGCTTTAGGAATTGATGATCTACCTGTTTCTGCTGAAGAAGGCTTAATTAAAACCATTAAAAGTTTCACATAATGGAATATATCATAGCCACCATTATATTATTTATCTCAATAATAATCTATTTCAAAATTGCGGATAAATACAATATTATAGACAAGCCGAATCATAGAAGTGCCCATACCCAGATTACACTGCGCGGGGGCGGAATTATTTTTCCGGTCGCATTTATTGTGTTGTGTTTATTTAATCTTAATGAGGTCATCGAACATTATTGGTCGTTCGGATTGGGGTTATTGGCAATCTGTTTTATCAGTTTTATTGATGATATCAGAACATTGTCTAGTAAAGTAAGACTTTCTGTTCATCTGCTGTCAGTTATTCTCCTGTTATATTTTACCAATACATTTAGCCTGATGCCCTTTTGGGTCTGGCCCATTTTCTTCGTAATGATTATAGGAACGCTCAACGCTTATAATTTCATGGATGGGATTAATGGAATGACCGGTATGTATAGCTTCATCACTTTACTATCACTATTGTATATTAATAAAGATATAATCTCGTTTACGGAAGATAGCTTTATCATTTATCCTATTTTAGCATCACTGGTTTTTTTATTCTTTAATTTCAGAAAAAAAGCAAAATGTTTTGCCGGTGACGTAGGAAGTATGGGAATTGGTTTTTGGGTAATCGCATTAATTACTTTATTGATTATGAAAACGCAGGATTATAAATATATTCTGCTTTTGTCAATCTACGGGATGGAAGTGGTTCTAACAATCATTGAAAGAATATTGTTAAAGGAAAATATTTTTGAAGCCCACAGAAGGCACCTTTACCAGCTGTTTGCTAACGAAAAAAAAGTCTCTCATTTAATTGTTAGTTCTGTATATGCGGTGTCTCAACTGATTGTGAATGTATTCTTAATAAATTCTCAACTTCATTTATTGCTAATCATTTTATTAATTTTCATTCCGTTCGGAGGGCTGTATTTAGGCCTGAAATGGAGTTTGAAAAAACAGTATAATCTTTAAAAACTAAAATAAAATATGAAAATAAAAGAAACGCCTTTAAAAGACTGTTATATCATTGAGCCTACCATCTTTGAAGATGACAGAGGGTATTTTTTTGAAAAATTTAATGAAAAGAAGTTTGAAGAGCTTACCGGAATGAACGGGCATTTTGTTCAGGATAATATTTCAAAATCTTCTTATGGCGTTTTGCGGGGGCTTCATTTGCAGAAAGGGGAGCATGCCCAGGCGAAATTAGTGTCGTGTTTAGAAGGGAAAGTTTGGGATGTTGCAGTAGATTTAAGAGAAGATTCGCCAACTTTTGGGAAATGGTTCGGAATCGAACTGACTCCTGAAAATAAACTTCAATTATATGTACCCAGAGGTTTTGGACATGGATTTTCTGTATTGAGTGAAACTGCGATTTTTGCATATAAATGTGATAACTTTTATGACAAAGATTCTGAAGGCAGTGTAATTTGGAATGATTCTGAATTAAATATCGATTGGAAATTGCCATTAGACGTTGTTCAATTATCCGAAAAAGACAGGGTATTGCCCACATTTTCAGAAAGAAACTTTTAATAGAATATTGAAAACCACCTCATTGAAGTGGTTTTTATTTTTTAATTCAAACGCTTCAATATTTTGTATCTTTGCAAACTCAAAATCAAAAAGATGCGCACAAAATCTGTAGGTAAGAAGAAAATTAATGTAGTAACGCTTGGATGTTCCAAGAATGTTTATGATTCTGAAGTCTTGATGAGTCAGCTTAAAGCCAATGGTAAAGAAGTTGTTCACGAAGACAGAGGGGATATTGTGGTAATCAATACCTGCGGATTTATCGATAATGCAAAGGAAGAATCTATCAATACCATTCTGGATTATGTGGAAGCCAAAAACAGAGGTGAAGTAGAAAAAGTATTTGTTACCGGTTGTCTTTCTGAAAGATACAAGCCGGATTTGGTCCGTGAAATTCCTGATGTTGACCAATATTTCGGAACAAGGGATCTTCCTATTTTACTAAAACATTTAGGAGCAGACTACAAGCATGAATTGGTAGGAGAAAGATTAACAACTACTCCTAAGCATTATGCCTATTTAAAGATTTCCGAAGGTTGCGACAGGCCTTGCTCTTTTTGTGCGATTCCTTTAATGAGAGGTGGACACGTTTCTACTCCGATTGAAAAACTGGTTACAGAAGCTCAGAAGTTAGCAAAAAAGGGAACCAAAGAACTGATTTTGATTGCTCAGGATCTTACGTATTACGGTTTGGACATTTACAAAAAACGTGCACTTGGAGATCTTCTAAAAGAATTGGTAAAGGTAGAAGGAATTGAGTGGATTCGTCTTCATTATGCTTTCCCAAGTGGTTTTCCGGAGGATGTTCTGGATATTATCAGAGAAGAACCGAAAGTTTGTAATTATATAGATATTCCTCTTCAGCACATTAATTCAGATTTGTTGAAATCCATGAAGAGAGGAACTACTCACGAGAAAACAGATGCTCTTTTAGGAAAGTTCAGAGAAAAAGTTCCGGATATGGCAATTAGAACGACTCTTATTGTAGGATATCCGGGAGAAACCGAAGAAATTTTCCAGGAGTTAAAAGATTGGGTAAGAGAACAGAAATTCGACAGATTGGGTTGTTTTACTTACTCTCATGAAGAAAATACGGGGGCTTATGTTTTGGAAGATACTATTCCTCAGGAAGTAAAAGAAGCTAGAGTAGAGGAGATCATGGAGATCCAGTCTCAGATTTCTTGGGAGAAGAATCAGGAGAAAATTGGTCACGTATATAAATGTATTTTTGATAGAAAAGAAGGGAATTATTTCGTAGGAAGAACAGAATATGATTCTCCCGATGTTGACAATACAGTCTTGGTTTCTGCGGAGAATACATATATTTCAATAGGTGATTTTGCCGATGTGAAGATTACTTCAGCGGAAGAATTTGATCTGTATGGTGAATTAATTTAATTGTTCACAAATAATTGATATCTTTTTAATCAAAATCGCTTATCGTTAAATATAAAGCAATGTAATAATAATGTTAATAAATTTTAACATAAATTAATTTATATTTGTTTTGGTTGTAATTGATTGATATTTAGTTATTTAATTTTTATTCCAAATAAAATGTTAAAACTTTTCAGTCTAATCTTGCATACATATACAATAAAATATTAAATTTGCAGTGTAGATAGATTTTAAAGCCTATCCGATTATCACTTAAGTATTTAAATAGACTTATAACTGAATTTGAAATTATATATAATAAAAATATTTAATTTTTATTGATAATTTTCAATTTGGGGGTGGTATCCCAATAATTATTTGAATATTATTGATGAAAATATAATTTAAATCTTAAAAACTTATGAAAAAATTTTTATTAACAGCGACTATGTTAGTCGGATTTGTAGCGATCGCTCAGGCTCAGCAAGGACGTGTGGGTATTAATACCACAACTCCTGCAGCTACCTTAGATGTTGTAGCTAATACAACGGATACTGCGAGACCAGACGCGCTCTTGGTTCCCCGTATGACTAGAGCACAGTTATACGCTAAAGACAATGCTTACGTTGCAGCTCAGAATGGAGCAATTGTATTTGTGACGACGATTGATGGTACTGCTACCACTAAAACAGCCAATGTTACTGCTACGGGATTCTATTATTATGATGCTCCTAATGCGGTTTGGAAGGCAGTTGGTGGTAATACAGCACTGCAGTATAGAATACGTGAAGCGCAGGCTGCTTCTGCAACTTATGATTGGTCAAATACCAATTTTGATTATTGGGAGTTTAATTCAGGGTCAGAATTATATTTGGGAAATCCTGCTCTTTTTACTGGTAGAACTATTTATGTAAGAAATTCTTCTGCTGGAACAATACAATTTACTGGTACAGAACTTACTACAAGACCTAGAAATGTTGTAGCTATAACATCTCAATCCTCAATGACACTTTATAGTAACGGAACTGCTTGGTATCTAATTTCTGGTAGAAACTAATAATTAAAACATAAATAAAATGAAAAAGTCTTTTTTAAATATAGTTAGTGCTTTCTTTCTGATTTTAGGAGTAAATGCTAACGCTCAGATATTAGGTAATGGTCCTGCATCATCTTCTTTAGCGGGAACTAACTATTTTTTAGATAATAGTAATTTTGAAGGTTTGGCGAATCAAAGTTATGGTAGAGGTTTAGGATTTCCAAGAACCAACTTAACTACTTTCCAATTCAACACATCTCCAATGGATAATGACGTTACTTTATCTCATTTTGATGGTATGGTTGTTTTTAACAGCGCTACTGGTAATACGGTTGCTGGCCAAGGAGTACAGGTTGCGGTTATTCCAGGTTTCTATTATTTTTCTAATCCAGGAAATCCAGGAAATATTACAAATGGTAGATGGATTCCGATGGGTACAAACTCAAGAGTAAATGTTTTAAACGGAGTTGCTGCTGGTGTACCAACAAATACACAAGTTGATGGTGCTCAGGTTTACGCATACAAAGGACAGTTTACTACTACAGGAACTTCAACGGCTGTTACTTTAGCTGTTCCTACTGGTCTTACTTCAATGTATGGAATTACTATTTTCAAAAGAGCATCAAGTGGTAATAAAGTAGTTTTCTCAAAAGAATTATATTCTTTTGATTCAACAAACGGAGCTGCAGTTACAGGTTCTCCTAGTATGTCTGTGGTCTATCCTGCTGATACTTATGATTATATATTAGAATATTTTAAATAATTTTCTAATACTTAAATAAATAAAAAGCCAACTGAATTCAGTTGGCTTTTTATTTATTTAAGTACTGATATAAGTTCTTCCTTTTATTGTTTTTAAATGAACTGAACACAATAAATATTGAATCTTAAAATTCTTTAACTTATTGATTATCAAAATTATTTTAGTGTTAAAATAATCCTAATTTATAGAATTTAGTTAAAATTGTTAACTTTTCAATCTTTTTTTTAACACTTTTTAACAATAGGTGCTAAAATGCCTATTAATAGGGAGTTATAATGAATATTAAGATAAAATTTAGTTTTTATTAACGTTTGTTAACAAATAAAATAGGCTCGTTGAAAGATTCCTTATAGATTTGCCCCTGTCAAAACCAATAAAAGTTCAACATGATGAAAAGATTCATTCTCGTAATCATAATGATGATTTCAACCCTTGGTATTTATTCTTTCAAAATAAATGCCACAGATGCGAAAAAAACAAGTTATGCATCGTACTACCACGATAAGTTTAACGGTAGAAAAACAGCCAGCGGAGAAATCTTTGATAACGCAAAGTTTACCGCAGCAAACAGAACGCTTCCATTTGGAACAAGTATTAAGGTAACAAACCTTAACAATGGTAAAGAAGTAATAGTGAGAGTAAATGACAGAGGGCCTTACCATTCATCAAGAGCTTTAGATATGTCTAAAGCGGCGTTCGATGAAATCGGAGATACCAATAGAGGTACGATTCCGGTGGAATATGAAATTGTCGATTAAATTTTATGATTTAAATTAAAAAGCCAACTGACTCAGTTGGCTTTTTGCTTGTTTTAAAGGCTCAATTCTACTAAAGCAGGACAATGATCAGAATGTACGGCTTCTTTCAAAATTACGGCTCTTGTAAGCTTTTCTTTTAAAGTGTGGGATGTAAAGTTATAATCAAGTCTCCATCCTTTATTTCTTTCCCTTGAGTTTTGCCGGTAACTCCACCATGTATAATTATCAGGTTGATCATTAAAAAACCTGAAACTGTCGATCAATTCACATTCATTAATGAAATTGGTCATCCATTCCCTTTCCATTGGTAAAAAGCCGGAAACATTCTTTAAGCCAATCGGATTGTGGATGTCGATTGCTTCATGGCAGATATTAAAATCTCCGGAAATAATAAGATTTGGGATTTCTTTCTTTAAATTTTTAATATAATCTAAAAAGTCATGACAGAACTGCATCTTGAAATCGAGTCTCTCAATATTAGAAGCTGAAGGTACATACACAGAAATGGCAGAGAATTCATCAAAGTCGGCACGGATAATCCTTCCTTCATTATCATAGCTTTCGATACCGCAACCATATTCTACATGATTAGGCTTGATTTTAGAAGCAATTCCGACGCCGCTATAGCCTTTTCTTACCGCTGAATGCCAATAACTGTGATAACCTAATTTTTCAAGGCTTTCAATGTCAATCTGGTCGTTTCCTGCCTTGCTTTCCTGAATGCAGATAATATCCGGATCAGCCGTTTTCAGCCAACCTAAAAAATCTTTAGTAAAAGCTGCCCGGATTCCGTTTACGTTATAAGTGATTAATTTCATGATTCAAAAATATTAATAAAAAAGAAGCGGAAAAAATCTTTGATTTTTTCCGCTACCCTTATAACCCGAAGTTAAACTATGAAAAAAACTATTTGGGTTCTAAAATGCTGATAGGAATAATACATTCTTCTAATGAAATTCCCCCGTGTTGATAAGTTTCTTTATAATAATTCACAAAGTGATTATAATTCTTAGGATACGCCAGGAAAATATTATTCTTGGCGAAAATATATTTTGAGCTTAAATTCCCTTTCGGTAAAAATAATTTTTCAGGATTGGTAATAGCCCAGACATCGCTGTCGTCATACGTTAAACTTTTCCCTGTTTTATAACGGATATTGGTTGAGGTTTCTCTGTCACCTACAACTTTGCTCGGTTTCTTGACGTAAACTGTTCCGTGATCGGTTGTTATCACTAATTTGAAGCCGTTTTCTGCAGCGACTTTAATGATTTTCAATAACGATGAATTTTCAAACCAATTCAAAGTTAAAGATCTGAACGTTTTATCATCACGGATCAACTGATCAACAATGTGGTTGTCTGTTTTGGCATGAGAAAGAATATCAATAAAGTTATAAACAATTACCAAAAGATCATTGTTTTTATGCTGATTGAAATCGTCATAGATTTTTCTTTCAAAATCGGCGTTCAGAACTTTTAAATACTTCATGGATTTAGAACCTAAACCGATTCTTTTCATCTGATCTTCTAAAAAATCGCGCTCAAATTCATTTTTATTTCCTTCTTCATTGTCATTGAACCATTTGTCGGGAAAACGTTTTTCGATTTCCGAAGGCATTAAACCTGCAAAAAATGAATTTCTTGCATATTGGGTCGCAGTAGGAAGAATGCTGTAATAGTAGTCTTCAGAAGTCTTATTATAATATTTTGTGAATAATGGCTCGATCACTTTCCATTGATCATAACGAAGATTATCGACCATTAACAACAAAACTTTATCCTTTTCAACCTCAGGCTTTACTTTTTCTTTGAAAAGGGTGTGGCTCATGTTGGGTTTTTCGCTCCCATTCAGCCAGTCTTCATAATTTTTTTCAATAAACTTTGCAAACTGAATATTGGCTTCTTCTTTTTGAGACTGAAGAAGATCTGCAAACTCATTGTCTGTAACTTTATCGAACTTCAATTCCCAATTCACGATTTTTTTGTAATATTCAGCCCAATCCTGATACGTTCTCAGATAAGAAAGTTCTATAGATAAGTTTCTGAATTCCTGCTGATATTGAAGAATCGTTTTTTGTTCAACCAGATTATCCTGTTGAAGATTTTTCTTTAGCGATAAAAGAATCTGATTAGGATTTACCGGTTTTAATATATAATCTGCGATTTGCGAACCGATTGCCTCTTCCATGATGTGTTCCTCTTCGCTTTTTGTCACCATCACGATTTTTAGGGAATTATCTTTATCTTTGATCATCGGGATGGCTTCCAAACCGGAAATTCCGGGCATATTTTCATCGATCAATGTCAATGCGAATTTTTCAGAATCCATCAATTCCAACGCCTCATTAACGTTATTAACAGGCGTTACCTGATAGCCTTTTTTTTCAAGAAAAACGATGTGAGGTTTAAGTAAATCTATTTCATCATCTATCCATAATATCTTTTCCGACATAATTTATTTTTTACATGGTTAATAGTATCAAATTGCTGACCAATTCTATTTAAAAACTGCCAAAATACGCAGCTATAAAGTTAAATATAAGTTAAATGAAAACATAACGAAATATTTTTGTTTTTCTTTTATTTAATTGCCGTTTTTTATATATTCCAAAGCTCTTTCCAGAACTTCATCTTTTCCTTCCTGAATGCCTCTTACAGTGGGTCTTACAATAATATCAGGAACTATTCCGATTCTTTGGGTTTCGGTTCCGTTCGGGTAATAAGCCCCCAATCCTGTAAAACACGTTTCCAGATCAGCAATATTAAATCTGATAATATCTCCGTTCGCTCCGGATGTATATCCTCCAATCACTTTGGCTTTCGGATGTTGTTTTAGCATCATTACCGTTGTTTCGGCCTGGCTTTGTGTGTTTTCATTGACCAAAACAATGACATTGTCTTTGTAGTAATCGGAATTGTTGCTTCCGATGCTGTTTTTCCGGCTATAAAATTTACTCAAATAATTTGTTTCCGGGAAATTAAATTGATAATAAATTTTATTTTCAGGAAGTAATAATCGGCTTAACGGTAAAATCGTCATTTTCGGATAATTTCTGGAATCAAAAATGATCGATTCTGTGTTCTCTAAATTTTTAAACATTTCATTCAGATCAGCTTTTGTGATCATTCCCATATTTACATAGCCAATTTTCTTTTCATCATCAAGAAATTTCCATTTTTCCGGAATCGTTGGCTTTTCAGTAATAATTTCCTTCTGAGAATATGTTTTTACTCTTAAGCTTAAATTTTTCCCGTCTCTTTCAATTTTAAGATCGGTTGAATCTTTATTGGTGTAAAGAAAAAGATATTTCGATTTATTGATTTTCCCCCAGGAATTGGAAGCCGGAAGATATTTCCCGAAAGAATTTATTTTTTGAGAAATCGTTAAACCATTAATATCATAAATAACATCACCGGCTTTCAACGGATTTTCATTATTGAAAATATTGGCATTAAGTTTTGTCACAACCAATTTTCCTTCCGCGTAAGCGTATTGTACGGGAACATTTTTTCTTCCGTATTGGTTTAAACTGATTAACCTTGAAAACAAGAAAGCATGAGAATCATCTGTTTTGGTAACCAATTCTGCTAAAGTCAAATGATAATTTTCATCATTATTAATGGCAAGAAATTTTGGGATCATTTCTTTTAAAACATCATTCCAGTTTTGGTCGGTTTTATATTTGTAAGCGAAAAAATATTCCGCATAATTCCAATATCTGAATAATTCCAAAAGAGCGATCCGTTTTGAGGTGAATTTCGAACCGTAAGAATTTTCATTCCTGAAATACACCTTTCTTCCATTTAGCCCGAAATAATGATTTTCACCGATATTTCTGTTATTTTGAATAAACTTTAGTTTTTGAGTTACATTCTCAGTGAAAATATTCTGATCATTAATCCAGCTTAAATCAAAATTTTTCAAAAAATAGACTTTATTTTCTTCTTTCAGGCATTCTTTACATTCATTAACTTTTCCTAAACTTTCAATCCAGTTAGAATAAAACTCGTTCAGTTGGTTTTTATTATTAATATTTTCAAGTTCATCAATTTTCTGAAACAATTGCTGATCCCAGTTAAAATTTCCTTTGGCAACATTGGGATGATAATATTTCAAAAATCCCCAAACTCTACAAAGAAATTCCAATTTCTGAACTTCAGGTAAATTCTGTGCTGAAAAATGTAAGCTTAAAAAGAGTAGAATGAAAAGTGAGAATTTTCTCATGAAATGTTATTCGCCGTTTTAATTAATCAAAGATAATTTTTTAAACATAAACAGGATAAATATTTTCACAGATGATACAAATTGAAAAGAAGTTTTGGCTAAAGCTTGTTCCTACTGATAAA
Source organism: Chryseobacterium arachidis (assembly GCF_900129245.1). Classification (GTDB taxonomy): domain Bacteria; phylum Bacteroidota; class Bacteroidia; order Flavobacteriales; family Weeksellaceae; genus Chryseobacterium; species Chryseobacterium arachidis. The sequence goes on along the minus strand of NZ_FQUT01000021.1, from coordinate 25,217 downwards.
ATCGAACTAGTTAAGAAAATTTACATTCAACCTTTGCTGAGTGAAAAGCCTTTGCGAACGAAAATATGCAGATTAATTTTGAGAAAAATCTTTGCGGACTTTGCGTCCAAAAAATCTTTATAAAATAATTTTGTGTCATTCGTGAAAATATTAGCGCTATTCGTGTTTAAGATATTTTTTAATCCTAATTTAATCAAACCTAAAATTTAAAATTCCTAAATTTGTTACAAATACAGACGTTTCCAATGCAGAATAAGCTAAAAATCATCAATGATCCCGTTCACGGATTTATCAGAATTCCACATGAAATTTTATTCGACATTATAGAGCATCCTTATTTCCAGAGACTGAGAAGAATAGGGCAGACCGGACTTTTGAATTTGATTTTTCCGGGTGCAACACACACAAGGTTTCATCATGCTTTGGGAGCGATGCATTTGATGTTTACGGCTTTGGAAACATTGAAACAGAAAGGGGTAAAGATTTCGGAAGAAGAGGAAAAAGGAGCAATGCTGGCGATTTTAATGCATGACATTGGTCACGGGCCGTTTTCTCATGCGCTGGAAAGCATGCTGATGGACGACTGGCATCACGAAAATCTTTCATTATTACTGATGAATAAATTAAATGATGAATTTAATGGAGATCTGTCATGTGCAATTGAAATGTTTCAGGGGAAATATCACAGAAAATTTTTCAATCAACTGATTTCTTCGCAACTGGATGTTGACAGGTTGGATTATTTAAAACGAGATAGTTTCTTTACCGGAGTTTCTGAGGGGAGTATCAATACGCAGCGAATTATTTCTATGATGAATGTCTGCGAAGAGGGAGAATTGGTTATTGATGCCAAAGGCGTCTATTCTATTGAAAATTTCCTGACTGCAAGAATGTTCATGTACTGGCAGGTGTATTATCATAAAACTTCCGCATTGGCAGAATTTATTTTGGTGAAAATCCTGGAGAGAGCAAAATATTTGGTTTCCCAAGGTATTGATCTGCCTGCGACGGATAATCTTAAATACTTTTTATACCGTGGGAAAAGTTTGGCAACGGACGAAGATATCGAAAGATTTACACAATTGGACGACAATGATATTATTCAGGCGATGAAAAACTGGCAGAATTCTGATGATTTTGAGCTGTCTTACTGGTGTAAATGTGTGATTCAGAGAAACCTTCCGAAAACGATTATTTCATCACACCCTTTTGATGAGAAATTTATTGAGGAAAAGATAAAAAATACCAATGAATTTTTCGGAATCAATAATGGAAAAGATTTGGTTCATCAGATAAAACGAAAATTACTGCCTTACGACACCGAAAAACAACCAATTTATCTGTTACAGAAAAACGGTAAAAAAATTAGACTTGAAGAATCGGAAGACCAGCTTTTATCAGGATTGATGGTTAATAAAACAAAACGTTATATTTTAACTTTCCCGAGAGATATTTCAAGCATAATTTCTTAAAGTATATTAAAATTCACAATCCGAAAATTAAAAAATGTTTGCGAATTACAGAATTTCTTATCTTTGCAGAATATGGAATTTACAGCTTCGCAAATTGCAAGTTTTATTGACGGAAAAATAATAGGTGACGAGAATGCACTTATTACTGGAGTTTCACCTATTGAAGGCGGAGAAACAGGACATCTTTCTTTTATAGCACAAGATCGGTTTTCGCATTATTTGGATACTTCAAAATGTTCCGTTATCATCGTTTCTGAAAATCTTTTGGCAAAAGATACTTATAATCCTACTATTATTGCAGTAAAGGACGCTTATCTTTCTTTCCAGGTTTTAATGAATCTGTATCAGGAAATGCAGGGTAGAAAAGAAGGTATTGAAGATGGCTCTTCGATCCATGATACCGCTGTAATCGGTGATAAGGTGTATATCGGAGCTTTCACTTATGTTTCTGAAAAGGCAAAGATCGGGGAAGGATCTCAGATCTATCCGCACGTTTATATAGGTAAAGGAGTAAAAATCGGTAAAAACTGTAAAATTGACAGTGGAGCAAGAATTTATGATTATTGCATTATTGGTGATAATTGTGTAATTCATTCAAATACTGTGATTGGCGGTGATGGTTTTGGATTTCAGCCGACTCCGGATGGTTTCAAAAAAATTCCTCAGTTAGGAAATGTAATCATTGAAGATGATGTGGAAATCGGTTCAAACTGTAGTATCGACAGAGCGACAATTGGTTCTACAATTATAGGTAAAGGAACAAAAATCGATAATCTGATCCAGATTGCACACAACGTGAAAATCGGAAAAAACAACGTAATTGCAGCACAGGCGGGAATTGCAGGATCTACAATAATCGGCGACTGGAATCAGATTGGAGGTCAGGTGGGTGTTGTCGGTCATATTAAAATCGGAAATCAGGTGAAAATTCAGGCGCAAAGTGGAGTGAATTCCAGCGTTAGTGATAAGGAAACGATTTACGGCTCTCCTGCGATAAGCTATAACGATTACCTTAGAAGTTACGTACATTTCAGAAATTTACCTGAAGTTGTAAAAAGAATAAATAATCTCGAGAATAACTCAAAAGATTAAAACTAATGAGTGATATGCAAAAAACACTTCAACAGGAAGTGACACTTTCCGGAATCGGACTTCATACTGGTAAAGAAGTAAAACTAACCATGAAACCTGCAAAAGAAAATACAGGTTTCGTATTCGTAAGAACAGACTTAGAGGGGCATCCTCAGGTTGAAGCTGATGTTAACTATGTTGTAGCGACTGAAAGAGGAACGACATTAGAAAAATTAGGAGTAAAGATCAATACCTGCGAACATCTTTTAGCGGCTTTGGTAGGTTGTGATATCGATAATGCCATTTTAGAGATGGATGCTTCTGAACCACCAATTTTAGATGGATCATCAAAGTTTTTTGTTGAAGCTATCGAAAGTGTTGGAGTAGTTGAACAAAATACAGCGAGGGAATATCTAGTTGTAAAAGAAGTTCTTACCTACAGCGATCCGGCTACGGGATCAGAAATCACCATTATTCCTTCAGATACATACGAAGTAACTACGATGGTAGATTTTGGAACTAAAGTTTTAGGAACACAGAATGCTACCATTAAAAATATTTCTGAGTTTAAAGAAGAAATTTCATCTGCAAGAACATTCAGTTTCTTACACGAGCTGGAAATGCTTTTGGACCACGGTTTGATCAAAGGTGGAGATATTTCCAATGCAATTGTTTATGTAGATAAAGATCTTACTCCTGAAACGACAGAAAAATTAAAGAAAGCCTTTGGTAAAGACAACGTATCAATCAGACCAAACGGAATTCTCGATAATTTAAATTTAAATTATCCTAACGAAGCGGCAAGACACAAATTACTAGATGTAATCGGTGATTTGGCTTTGGCAGGAGTGAAAATAAAAGGTAAAGTAATTGCTAATAAACCAGGACATTACGTAAATACTCAATTTGCGAAAAAACTGAACCGTCAGTGGAAATTGCAGAAGAAGAAAAACGTTCCTGATTTTGATTTAACAAAAGAGCCTGTTTTCGATATCAACGGAATCATGAAGCTGATGCCTCACAGACCTCCGTTTTTGTTGATTGATAAAGTTCTTGAGCTTTCAGATTCTCACGTTGTAGGTCTTAAAAATGTTACAATGAACGAGCCTTTCTTCGTTGGACATTTCCCGAAAGAGCCAGTAATGCCGGGGGTTTTACAAGTTGAAGCTTTAGCACAGACAGGGGGAATTCTTGTATTGGCAAGTGTTCCGGATCCTGAAAATTATTCTACTTATTTTATTAAAATTGATAAAGTAAAATTCAAAAGAAAAGTAATTCCTGGAGATACGCTTATCTTTAAAATCGAATTGATAGAGCCTATCAGAAGAGGAATTGTTCACATGCAAGGTTATGGTTACGTAGGAGATACGGTAGCTGTAGAAGCAGAACTAATGGCCCAAGTTGCAAAAAATAAAGTTGATTAAATGATTCATCAATTAGCAGCCGTAGATAAACGTGCGAAAATCAGCAAAAATGTAATTGTAGAACCATTTACTACTATTGCAGGGGATGTGGAAATCGGGGAAGGAACATGGATAGGTCCCAACGTTACCATCATGGATGGGGCAAGAATTGGAAAGAACTGCAGAATTTTCCCGGGAACGGTAATTTCTGCGATTCCTCAGGATTTAAAATTCGATGGTGAAGATACGCAGGTTATTATCGGTGACGAAACAACCATCAGAGAATGTGTGACGGTAAACAGAGGAACGAAAGCGCTGGGTTACACAAAAATCGGAAAAAACTGCCTGATTATGGCGACTTCTCACATTGCTCACGACTGCGTTATCGGAGATCACGTTATCATTGTAAATGGTTGTGGTATTGCAGGTCATGTAGAAATTGGCGATTATACGGTTATGGGAGGTTTATCAGCTGTTCACCAGTTTGGTAAGATCGGAAAGCACGTAATGATTTCAGGAGGTACTTTGGTAAGAAAAGATATTCCGCCTTATGTGAAAGTGGCTAGAGAACCGATGTCTTATGCGGGAATCAATTCTGTAGGATTAAGAAGAAGAGGATTTACCAATGAGAAAATCTTTGAAATTCAGAAAATCTACAGAGCTATTTTCCAAATGAAGATGAACGTTTCCCAAGCGATTACGCATATTGAGAAAGAAATGCTTCCTACTGCTGAAAGAGATGAAATCCTTCAGTTTATCCAAAATTCTCCGAGAGGTATCGTAAAAGGATACGGAACCGGAAAAGACAGAGAATAATTTTAATAAATACTGTCATGAAAAACTTAATCTTACTGATAACGCTCTCTGCGACATCTTTTCTGTTTGGACAGCAAACGGAAGGATTAAAAACTGAGAAGACAACCAGGACTTCCATTATGGAAAGAAAGCTTCCTTCGAAGTCTAATGATAGTATTGCCAGGAATAACTTTAATGATATTCTGAAACAAAATAATACCGGCAGCAATTCAATTTTAGGTACTGCCAGCCCATACAGTTCCGAGATCCAGACGAATGTCAACAGATTGAATAATAATATGAATACATTTAACAGCAATAATGTATTCAATAGAAATCAGTTTCAGGGTCAGGGAATACAATTTAATAAAAGAAAATAATTATATACAAAATTAATGGCAACAAGTAACGATATCAGAAAAGGTCTGTGTATAGAGTACAGCAATGATATTTATAAAGTAATCGAGTTCCTTCACGTAAAACCAGGAAAAGGTCCTGCTTTCGTTAGAACAAAATTAAAATCTGTAACCAACGGAAAGGTAATCGACAATACATTCTCGGCAGGTCACAAAATCGACGAGGTAAAAGTTATCACAAGAAAATATCAGTATCTTTATGATGATGAGAATGGTTTTCACTTCATGAATAATGATGACTTCTCTCAATTATACTTAAATAAAGATATGATTGAAAACTCAAACCTGATGAAAGCTGGTGAAGAGGTTACGATCATTTTGAAAGAAGTAGACGAAACCCCGCTTTCTGCCGAATTACCGCAGTCTGTTTATTTGGAAGTAGTAGAAGCTGATCCGGGAGTAAAAGGAAACACAGCAACAAACGCTCTTAAAAACGCAATCGTTGAAACAGGAGCAAGAGTAATGGTTCCTTTGTTTATCGAGCCGGGAGACAAAATCAAAGTGAGCACTGAAGACGGTTCTTACCTGGAAAGAGTAAAAGAATAATTATTCAAGAATAATATGAGGCTGAAAGTTGTTATACTTTCAGCTTTCATTTTTTATGGCAGCTATTTCCGCCCTCCGTTCCCGCTTTTTTGTCTCGTCTTTTCAGACGAAACAAAAAGAGCTCCACTCAGGTCGGGCTGCGACTAAAGTTGAAAAACAAAACCTTGTCAAGATTTCAAATCTTGACAAGGTTGAAAATTTAAAAACATCATTTAAAAAATATGACGTTTCATCAGCCACAAAAACTGAAAACTATTGCAGATCTTATCGGGGCTAAATTTATCGGTTCAGAAGATTTCCAAGTATTGGGAACCAACGAAATCCACATGGTAAGACCTGGAGATATCGTTTTCGTCAACCATCCGAAATATTACGATAAAGCTTTAAATTCTGCTGCAACCATCATTTTAATTGATAAAGAAGTAGAATGTCCGGAAGGAAAAGCGCTTTTGGTTTCTGATGATCCTTTCAGGGATTTCAATAAGATCAATACTCACTTTACGAGAATATATAACTTTACCGAAGAACTTCACGATGTAGAAGTCGGAGAAGGTACAAAAATCCATCGCACTGCTGTTATCGGAAATAATGTGACAATCGGAAAAAACACCCTTATTTTTCCAAATGTGGTCATTGGTGACAGAACGGTTATCGGTGATAATGTTGTTATCCAGTCAAACACCGTTTTGGGTGGCGACGCTTTTTATTACAGAAAATTAAACGGAAATTTCGACCGTTTAATCTCTGTTGGAAACGTTGTGATCGAAAACAATGTAGAAATAGGAAACGGCTGTACAATCGATAGAGGTGTTACGGATTCTACGGTAATTGGAGAAGGTTCTGTTTTGGATAATCAAATCCAGATCGGCCATGATACCGTGATTGGTAAAAAATGTCTGATCGCTTCACAGGTCGGTATCGCAGGATGCTGTGTCATCGGTGATGAGGTTACTTTATGGGGACAGGTTGGTATTGCTTCCGGAAACAAAATCGAGAGTGGATCAGTCCTTTTAGGCAAAACCGGAGTCAACAGAGATCTTGAAAAAGGAACGTATATCGGGATGTTCGCAGAAGATTTTAAAACTTATCTGAAAAAAGAGGTTAAACTGAGAAATCTCAAATAAACAAATTGTTTAGATTTATCTTTAATCAAAGAAATTTAATTAAATTTGTGAGCATTAATAAAAATAATAAATAAATTAAAATTATAATAAAATGTCAATTTTAGTAAACAAAGATTCTAAAGTAATTGTACAAGGATTTACAGGGAACGAAGGTACTTTCCACGCGGGTCAGATGATCGAATACGGAACAAACGTAGTAGGTGGTGTTACTCCGGGAAAAGGGGGTAGCGAGCACTTAGGAAAGCCGGTATTCAACACTGTTGCTGATGCTGTTGCAAAAGCTGGAGCTAACGTGAGTATCATTTTCGTACCGCCTGCATTTGCTGCTGATGCTATTATGGAAGCTGCTGAAGCGGGGATCAAAGTGATTGTATGTATTACTGAAGGTATTCCTGTAGCGGATATGGTAAAAGTAAAATCTTATATCGCCGACAGAGACTGCAGATTAATCGGTCCAAACTGCCCTGGAATCATTACTTCTGAAGAAGCTAAAATTGGTATTATGCCAGGTTTCGTTTTCAAAAAAGGTAAAGTAGGTATCGTTTCAAAATCTGGTACTCTTACTTATGAAGCTGCAGACCAGGTGGTAAGAGCTGGTTTCGGTATTTCTACAGCTATCGGTATCGGTGGTGACCCAATCATCGGAACTACTACAAGAGAAGCTTTGGAATTATTCATCAACGATCCCGAAACTGAAGCGGTTGTAATGATCGGTGAAATCGGTGGTGGTCTTGAGGCTGAAGCTGCAAGATGGTACAAAGCTAGCGGTTCTACTAAACCTGTTGTAGGTTTCATCGCAGGACAAACTGCTCCTAAAGGAAGAACAATGGGACACGCTGGTGCTATCGTAGGTGGTGCAGAGGATACTGCTCAGGCTAAGATGGAAATCATGAGAGAAAACGGTATTACTGTTGTAGATTCTCCGGCGGACATCGGTGCTACTATTGCAAAAGTTTTAGCTTAATATTAAAAACATCAATATGAAAAAAATTTTATTAGCCTCTGCAATGGCTGTCAGTACTCTGTCTTTTGCACAAATTGACCTTAAAAGTACAAGATTCGGTATCAGTGCAGGAGGCAATTATTCGGGTGTTAAAAATGCCCACAATCCCTCAGGAAAAAGATTTGCGTTTCAGGCAGGAATTTTAGCTTTAATCCCTATCGGGAAGGCAAACCAGTTTTATCTTCAACCCGAAGTTCAGTATTTTGGTGCTGGAGAAACAGGGAAAGATAAGGATGCTAAAGGTATTGATGGTTACGATGCAGTATATGCGAATAACTATTTAAGTGTACCGGTTAGCTTTAAAGCTTATTTTTCTGAAGCAGAATCAGAATTCTTTGGTGTAGTTGGTCCTAGATTTAATTTTTTATTGAACCAGAGTGTGAAGAATGTTCCGGTATCAAAACCTTACTATGATCCGGATTATAAATCGGAGCTTGGTAACCCAAAACTGAACGGAAAAGCCAAAAGCTTCAACTTTGGAATTGGTCTTGGAATTGGTTATAGCTATAAGAGACAACTGGAGCTTACGGCAAGATATGATTTCGGTCTTTCGAATACCTATCCTGGTCTTCAGTATGAGCCGAAAGGAACTGATAAAAAGAAATCTGAGCAGGTTCTTAGCGTAAGCTTAGCCTACATCTTCAATTAAGAATTTATTTCAAGCAGAACATAAAAAATCCCGAAACTTAGGTTTCGGGATTTTTGTTTATTTTAATAACAATCAAAATTATTTTCTTTCATAATTTTTAATTATTTCTTCAATTTCATTTTTATAAAGATAAGGAGTTGATTCATTTTTCCCTTCCTGACTTAAAAGTATGTTCTTTCCTATAAACTTTTTGTTTTCCCAATCGGTTATATATATTCTTGTCTTTGTTATATAAGTTGATTCTTTTTCAGTTCCGTTTGAAATATAAGCAGTTATGGAGCTGAATTGTTTTTGGTCAATAAGTATAGGCTTATTGTTATACAGATAGACTATTGTGTAGTTATCAATACATCCATACCGCCTCAATGCATATTGATTGCATTCTTTTTTTGTAATTATTTTTGCTTTCGGAAGCAATTTATTAATGTTTTCAATCAGTAATTTACTTTCATCGGCTAGGTTTTCAAAAACAATATCTTCATTTAAAGCCTGAGTATAATGAAGATTGAAAATACTGACCATTAGTAACAGAAAGGCTTTTTTCATTATAATTCAACTAGAATTTAATTTTTAATCCATTTCCAGATTTCCTTCAAAGTAGCCTTATTTCCGTACATTAAAATTCCCACTCTATAAATTTTCCCGGCAAGGAAAATCATAAAAATAGTTGTTCCTAAAAGCAATCCGATTGATAAAGCAATCTGCCAGGCTGGAACCCCGAAAGGGATTCTTGCAATCATGGCAACCGGCGAGGTAAAAGGTATAATCGACAGCCAAAATCCAAGCGGCCCGTCAGGATTATTCATCAGTGTAAAACTTCCATACATTCCCAGCATCAATGGGAGAATAGCAAATAAAGTAAATTGTTGCGTTTCCGTTTCATTGTCTACTGCAGAACCAATGGCTGCATAAATAGAGCTGTAAAAAATATATCCTAAGAGGAAAAACACGATAAATACGAAGATAATTAAAGGGAAATTCAATTCTAATAAACTGTGCGAAATCTGCGTTCCGATTTGCAGAATGTCAAACTTGCTCATCATCTCTTCGTTTCCTCCGGGAATATTTTTCGGTATGGATGAAAAACCTGTATTCAAAACTAAAGCTCCAACCACGGACATCGTGATCCATACCACAAACTGAGTCAGGGCAACCATAGTTACTCCCAGAATTTTCCCCATCATCAGCTCGAAAGGTTTTACGGAAGAAATGATAATCTCCACAACACGGTTGTTTTTTTCCTCCAAAACACTTCTCATTACTCGTACTCCATAAATGATGATAAACATGAATGTTACGTACATTAGAAGCATACTTAGCACACTTTTCACACCAAAAGCAAGATCAGAATCTTCCTTATTGTTTTCAGAAACATTGATAGTCTTTAAGGTAAAGCTTTTATCAAGGCTATTGAGCTGCGTTTGTTCGATACCCAATTGTTTGATTTTTTCTTTTTTAACAACATCTGTAATATCAGAAACAATCTTCTTTTTGGTATCAAATCCGATTTTGTTGTTAATGATCAGTCTTGTATTCTGTTGTAAATCATCAAAATTTTGGTTTTTTAATTCCGGTAAGATTAAAATCCCGTCTAAGGATTCATTGCCTTTTAAATTATTGATTTTCGATTTTTCATCGGCTGCTGATACGATGACATAATTCAGCTGGTCATCCGACTTCAGTTGATTTTTAAATAAGCCGCTTTTGTCAACCACCTCAATCACACTGTGCGATTCGTTGGCTTTAAACATCAATCCGATTACCGCTCCGAAGGCAATCAGCATCACCGGAGCCAAAAGTGTCAGTATAACGAAGGATTTTTTCTTTACCTGCGTAAGAAATTCCCTTTTTGTAATTAAAAAAATATTATTCATCATTAAGAGTTATTGCTTACCGCATTAATAAATACCTCATTCATGCTCGGAATTTTTTCATCGAACGATCTTACTTTTCCTACCTGTACAAGATCCAGAAGAATATGGTTCTGATCGGATTCGTTTTTTAAATCGAAGGAAAGCAGGTTGTTTTCATTATTCATATTGAAAATCTCATATTTATTCCTAAAACTTTCAAGCTGAGTGTTATTTACTTCAGAAAGGGTAATCCCGAAGATATTTTTCTTGAATTTTTCTCTCACATCGAAAACTCTTCCGTCAATAATTTTTTGGGAATTATTAATTAAAGCAACATAGTCACACATTTGTTCCACACTTTCCATTCTGTGAGTTGAAAGGATGATCGTTGTTCCGCTATTTTTAAGTTCGATGATCTGATCTTTAATTAAATTGGCATTCACCGGGTCGAAACCTGAAAAAGGCTCATCTAAAATCAAAAGATGAGGTCTGTGTAAAACGGTTACTACAAACTGAATCTTCTGAGCCATCCCTTTGGAAAGTTCAGACAGTTTTTTCTTCCACCATTGATCGATATGAAGTTTGTCGAACCATTTTTTGGCTTCCTGCAACGCATCATTTTTACTCATTCCTTTCAGTTCCCCGAAATAAAGAAGCTGATCGCCGACGGTCATATTTTTGTATAGACCTCTTTCTTCAGGCATGTACCCGATGTCTTTGATATGATTGGGATTAAGCTTTTCTCCGTTAATCTGGATTTCTCCGGAATCAGCCTGAGTAATTTGATTAATGATACGGATGAAAGAAGTTTTCCCGGCTCCGTTCGGACCTAAAAGACCATAGATGCTGCCTTTTGGAACATGGATGCTGAAATCATCCAAAGCTACCTTTTTACCGGCATTGTAGGTCTTTCTGATATGTTCTGCTTTTAGCATTAATTTGTTTTTATAATTAGTATAAAAATGTTCCGAAAGTTACGGAATTATTAAAACAGAATTAAGCTAAAAGAAAAAATCCTGATGATTATCAGGATTTAAATTTATTGTTTTACAATTTGGGTAACTTTCATTGTATTGTCACTCAAAATGTATCGGATTAAATATTTTCCGGGTTTTAGTTTTTCAATATTGATCTCTCCCGAGTTCATATTGACGGTATAGTTGGCAACCTGTGTTCCTAAAATTGAATAAAAGATGACGCTTTTAATTTTTAGGTTGGCATCTTTTGCCTTCACGATAAGAAAATCCTTGGCAGGATTGGGGTAGGCCACAAGAACTCCGTCATCTGACTTCTGTGAGAACGATGCGGGCTCTTTGATTTGTGCTTTTAAATTGCTGGAAAATCCAACAAAAGTGCCTAAAAAGATAAATAAAAGTAAAAGTTTTTTCATCAACGTCTGATTTGCATAATTATTACTAACAAAATTAATAAATTCTATAATTCTTTGCAATAGTTTTTTGTAGAACTTATATTAAATTTGCAATAAATTATTCAAAAAGTATTCCAAAGATGATATATTCAAGAAACAGAAGACTGAGAGTAAACGAATCTTTAAGAAGTCTTGTAAGAGAAAGTTCTCTTGCCACTAATGATTTTGTAATGCCGATCTTCGTAATGGAGGGGGAAAATAAGGAAGAACCGATCCCGTCGATGCCGGGAATTTTCAGAAGGAGCATAGACCTTACTGTAAAAGAATGTAAAGAGTTATTTTCTTTAGGCGTAAAGGCTGTCAACCTTTATATGAAGGTTTCGGAAGACCTGAAGGACAACACCGGAAAAGAAGCGTGGAACAAAAACGGACTGATGCAGAATACAATCAGAGCGATTAAAGATGCGGTGCCGGAAATGGTGGTAATGCCGGATGTTGCTTTAGATCCTTATTCAATCTACGGGCACGACGGAATTATAGAAAACGGTAAAATTGTAAACGATGCAACGAATGATGCTTTAGCAAGAATGTCTGTGTCACTTGCAGAAGCCGGAGCCGACATTGTAGCGCCAAGCGACATGATGGACGGAAGGGTACAGGTAATTCGTGAAGCGCTGGAAGAAAACGGATTTACGGATGTAGGTATTTTAAGCTATGCCGCAAAATATGCGAGTTCGTTTTACGGGCCTTTCAGAAGTGCTTTAGACAGTGCCCCGAAAGATAATATGGAAATTCCGAAGGATAAAAAAACATATCAGATGGATTTCCATAATTCAAGAGAAGCTTTAAATGAAGTTTTTAAAGATATCGATGAAGGTGCAGATATCATCATGATTAAACCAGGACTTCCGTACCTGGATATTGTTTCTAAAGTTCGTGAAGCGATCGATTTGCCTATTGCAGTTTATAATGTGAGCGGAGAATATGCGATGGTAAAAGCAGCTGCACAAAATGGCTGGCTGGATAATGATAAAACGATCATTGAAAGTTTAACCTGCTTCAAGAGAGCCGGCGCAGATATGATTTTCACCTATTTTGCGAAGGAAGCGGCAATGATTTTAAATAAATAATTTTAAGTCATCATAAAAAGGAAAACACCTCAACCCGAGGTGTTTTTTATTTTATCCAAAGCACATTTTGTAGTATGGACTTTCTGGTGTTATCGGATTTTCGCCGCCGTTATCATTCACACAAACATTTTTCGGACAAAGATACCACCCTGCAGGGCAGTTTCCGTTGGAATCAGGAAATCTGATATTTCCGCCATTCACTTTCAAAAGATCTTTTCTTGCTAATTTTTTCATGATAAATATTTATTTGATTAGTACCTCTAAGTTAATAAAATTTATCACTTGATATTGAAATAATTTATTTGAAAGTAAGTTTTACATAATATTAAAGTCTTTTCCTTTTGTGAATTTAGCCGCAAAAGGAGCCTGATTTCCTGTATATTTCAAGACAAAATTCTTATGGGTTTCTGTATCAACTTTTGCCAAAACCTCAACATTTTGAGTTTGGAAATTAACATCTACATTTACTCCCGATTCCTTTTCCAGATTAATTTCCACACTCTCTGCATAAAAAAGAGAAGTGCTTAAGAAATTAAACTTAATATTTTTCCGGTAAGATTTAGATTCATTCTGCGTAAACTCCGAATAGCTTCTTAAAATTTCAATTCCCGGCGAATCGATATTCGTAATTCTGGATTTTGTTACACCATTTACTTTCACCGAAAAATCTTTTGCATTTTTAATATCACCATTAATTCCGATGTTGAAAAGAGAGGGTAAGGCTAGTCCGAATTCAATCATACTGTCTTTTGTAAATTCAAAATCCGGGATCAGAGCGGGAAATTTCTGAACATTCATCAGTTGGTTTTTAATGGTGCCCAGTTGATCGCTGCCAAATAAATATCCGATCAGATTATTATTGGTTGTCCGCCAGTTTCTGCCATTCCATTCATAGATTTCGCAAAGTAGCGTATCGGTGGAAGAGTGGGGAAGGAGATCCATATCCTGCCATTTGAAAACTTCCTTGGCATAAGGTCTTCTGTTGATAATATTTACTCCAAGATCTAAAGCTAAAAGATCTGTAAGCTGCTGATTGTTTTCCATATTGTTTTAAGTGATGATTATCAGATAAAAATAAGGAATTAAAACAGGATATTTGATATATTATGATAAATCTTACAGCCAGCCTTTTTTGCCGTAAACATAGGTGTCATCGAATTGCTTGTCGCTCATAAATAAATACAGGATCCCTTCGATAAACGGAATGATAGAGGCCGCTCCAAAAGTAATAATATTTAAAACCAATTGAATAACGCCTTCTTTGGTATATCCGAGATAAAATTTGTTTAAGGCAAGCCAACCCACAAGAATCCCCAGTAATGCGGCCGGAATTTTCTTCTCTGAACGATATGGGGCATTGCTTTGCTGATGTTGATCATTGTCTGTTTTTGTGTAACCGTAATTTTCCATTGTAATATTTTTTTTGATGCTTGATTGTCTTTAATCAGTAGTTGTAAAACTTAAAATGTTACAAACTAATTTGTTATAGGTTATATTAAAATATCATAAAAATTTCGCCTTCGCTTTTTAATCTAAAAATTGAATTCAAAAAAGCTTTATCTTTGCCGTTATGATTTTACGAGGAGAAAACTTAATCAAAGAATACGGTCCTAAAAAAGTTGTAAAAGGCGTTTCTGTACAGGTTCAGCAGGGAGAAATTGTTGGTTTGCTTGGTCCGAACGGGGCAGGAAAAACTACTTCGTTTTATATGATTGTTGGTTTGGTTAAGCCTACTTCCGGAAAAATTTTTCTTGATAAGCAGGAAATTACCACCGATGCCATGTACCGCAGAGCGCAGAAAGGTATCGGGTATCTGGCTCAGGAAGCGTCTGTTTTCCGTAAATTATCGGTGGAAGAAAACATCATGGGAGTTTTGCAGCTGACGAAGCTTTCAAAACGCGAACAACAGATTAAATGTGACGAGCTGATCGAAGAGTTTTCGCTACAGCATGTCCGTAAAAACCGTGGAGACCTTTTGTCCGGAGGGGAAAGACGTAGAACGGAAATTGCAAGATGTCTGGCAACAGATCCCAGCTTTATTCTTCTGGATGAGCCGTTTGCCGGGGTTGACCCCATCGCGGTGGAAGATATCCAGAAAATTGTAAGAAGCCTTGTGGATAAGAATATCGGAATCCTGATTACTGATCATAACGTACAGCAGACATTGGCGATTACCAATAAAACCTACATCATGTTTGAAGGAAGAATATTAAAAGAAGGTCTTCCGGAAGATTTGGCAAACGATCCGCAGGTACGAGAAGCTTATCTTGGAGAAAACTTCGTATATCAGAGTATTTTGGATAAACCCAAAAAGAAAAGCTATGCTTACAATATTTGGGCAGGAAATTTCGATTCGAAGGAGCAGTTTCAAGCTTTTGTGGATAAAAACTTTGCCCAGTTTGATGATTTGAGATTATTGCATGGTTTTGGGGACATTGGTTTAACTTCACTGGGAAATTCCGAAATTCAGCATATTTTCAATGATGTGGTGGATAAAAATGCAAACAATTCTTTTGTATTCCAGAAAAAGGAAATTAATTCTCTTTACACTTTAGAGCAGGCAGAAACAGAATCCAAAGCCGCGAGCAGACAGGAGCTGCATTATCTTACAACTTACGTATTCGAAAATTAAATTAAAGCAATTATTTGCTGAAAAATAGAATAAAACGTACCTTTTCTCTGTAAAACGGTACGTTTTTTAGTTAAATTCATTCCTATGGCAAAACCATTCAACAGAACCGTCACCTTATTCGGGATTTATAAACAGCTTGTTCCGTTTATCAAACCTTACCAGTTGATGATTTATGGAACTTTATTTCTTACATTTTTAGGAGCTTTGGCAGCACAGGTTAATCCGTTGGTCTTAAAATACACGGTGGATGAGGTGACAAATCTTACTCACCTTCCGCATCCGATGTCGGAGGGAATTCATGTTTTGGTACTGATTTCCGTGATTTTATTGGGTAAGGAATTATTAAATATTTTCATCAATTTCGGACAGAAATTTTACGGTGAAAAAATCAGGATCAATGTAAGTTCTGTTCTGGCACAGTCTGCCATCGACAAGATTTTGACTTATCGGGTTGCTTATTTTAATGATGAAAACCATGAATCTGGGAAGCTGCAAATCAGAATCGACCGGGGAATTGAAAGTTTGACAAGACTGGTTCAGAACTTTTTCATCGATATGCTTCCTTTATTTTCCAATGCAATTATTGCCCTGATCATCATGTATCTGCAGAATATGTATGTCGGAATTGTTTCTACCATTATCGTCCCGATTTATTTTTACATAAGTTCGTTACAAGCGAAAAAATTGGGTGGAGTCCGTCGACAATTAAGAAATCAGCGGGAACAAAAAACTTCCGGATTGTTGAATTTAATTAATTCCATTATGGTCATTAAAAGTTTTGTCCGTGAAAAGTTTGAAGGAAAAAAACAATACGATCTGCAGATGCAGTTGATGGATAGCCAAATGTTTACCCGTAAAACGAATTTTATATATGATGGTTTAAAAACTTTTATTGAACAGTTTGGAGTGGTTTTAATTATCCTTTTAACGGTTTATCTGGTGTTGGATCAGCAAATGACAATCGGTGCAATCATGCTACACATCATGCTTTTTAATAATGTTTCGGCTCCAATTCGCCAGCTTCACAGGATTTATGATGACATGAATGACGCGATGATCTATGCAGAAGGTTATTTTGATATTTTAAATGCAGATGACGAAAAAGAACCCAACGGAAAGTTTGTAGAAAAAGACATCAAAGGCAATTTTGAATTAAAGAATGTTAACTTTTCTTATCCAAACGGAACTCAGGCTTTGCATGATGTTTCCATGAAAATTGAAAACGGAAAAACTACGGCTTTGGTTGGCTTGAGTGGTGCCGGAAAATCAACGATTATTAATCTTTTATGTAAATTTTATCTTCCCGATTCAGGAGAAATTATGCTGGATCATGTTAATTTAAATGATTTTGATAATACCTCTTTAAGAGATGATCTCGGATTGGTGCTGCAGAAAAATCACATTTTCCAGGGAAGTATCGAAGACAATATCCGGTATGGAAACATGAATGCGAATTTCGAAGAAATAGAAGAAGCTGCGAAAAAAGCCTATCTTCACGAGCAGATTTTAGATTTACCAGAAGGGTACAGGCATGATGCAACACAACTTTCGGGCGGGCAGCAGCAGAGAATTGCAATTGCCAGATTATTCCTGAAAAATCCACCGATTATTTTCTTAGACGAGCCTACCGCAAGTTTAGATGCAATTGCCACAGAACAGATTAAAAATTCTTTGGATGCGATAAAAGAAGGCCGGACGGTGATTATTATTTCCCACTCTCTATCGCAGATCCTAGATTCAGATAAAATTTATGTCATGAAAAAGGGTCGGGTAGTAGAAAGCGGAACACACGATGAATTGGTGCAAATTAATGGAACATACAGAGAAATCTTTGATGCCTCCGCAAGAAGCCTGAATCTGGATAAATTGGTGAATACTTTTAAAGACAATTAATTAAGATAAAAGATAATTTCGTTAAACCTTAAATTCTAAGACCCTCACACGCTCCACCTCAATGAACGACCACTACCTCAAGAAACTCGACCGCGTCACGGCAATTCTCACGCAACTACAATCAAAACCGCTTGTAAGAGCACAAGATCTTGCCCAAAAATTTAATGTGAGTATTCGTACCATTTACCGGGATGTAAAAACATTGGAGAATGCCGGAATTCCGATTGTCGGGGAGGCAGGAAGTGGGTATTCTCTAATGGAAGGCTACAAACTTCCGCCCGTGATGTTTACCAAAGAAGAGGTTTTGAGCTTCATCACCGCCGAAAAACTGATGCAGAAATTTTCACACCAAAGTCTGGGAATCCATTATCAGGCGGCAATGGAAAAAGTACGTTCTGTGTTGAAATATTCGGACCGAAATTTAATACAAAATATCGAAAAGCAGATTGATATTTTTCAGTATCATGCGGCGACGGAAGATACCATAAAAGATGTTCTTCCGACGATTTTAGAAAGCATCGGAGAAAAAAGGCAGCTGATCATGGACTATAAAACCGTTGATGATAAAATTTCAACAAGAACCATAGAAGCAGTAGGTGTTTTTTTTGAATTCAATTATTGGTACATTATGGCTTTCTGCATGTTGAGAAATGATTTCAGACAATTTCGGGTTGACAGGATTTTGAAAATTTCAAAAACTCAACATCCATTTTTAGGAGAGTATGGGCAAATCAACGATTACAGAAAAAATGAAAATGGAAATAAAACGAGGGTAAAACTTTTAGTAGAGAAAAAAATCATGGGATTTCTGGTGAATTCTAAAAAATACTATGGATTGACCCAAGAAACCGATGTAGAAAATGGAAAGGTTGAATTGACTTTCGAAACAGAATCAATTAAAGATGGATTTCCTCGTTGGTTGATTACTTTTGCAGACTATGCAACTATTTTAGAGCCTGAAAGTCTTAAACAGCAATTGAATGATTTATTAACTCAAATTGCCATTAAGCATCAATAAAAACCCCAACACGATGTGTTGAGGTTCAGTCAGATTGATTTGAAGATGGTTTTAAAAGCAAATTTGCAGTCTATATAATTTATTGTCAAAATTTAATTTATGAAATGCATTTTTACCTTTAATTTATCAGGACTGATTTTTCATATTGTAACTTATTAAAGATTTCAGTCTCCACAAAGGCATTAAAAAGCCTAAAATCTCTCCCAAAAAAAAGGCGGCTCGATTCCCAAAGCTCTTAAATAAACATAGCCCTGTCCGCGGTGATGAATTTCATTATCAACGAAATACAAAATATTCTGATACACCGGAAACTCATATTGACCAAATAAATTGAATGTTTCCTGAAAACGTTCTTCCGAAATCTGAGCGAAATATGTATTGATCGTTTCGGTTTCTTCATCCCATTTTTTCAAAAGGTCTTCTTTTGTTTTTGGGTTGAAACCTTCTTCGTTGTATGCTTCCATATTTTTATCAACGATTCCTTTCAAAGCAGGTCCGCCGATACTGATCAATTCAATGGCCAATTTTGCAAATGGTCTCATTCCGCCAACTGAAAATTCAAATAATTCTTTTTCAGGAAATGCTTCGATTACTCTTCTTGTCAGATTTCTGTGACCTTGCCAGTGTTCTAATAATTGTTCTGACGTCATAAATTGTTTTGTGATGGTTGCTGTAGTTGTCATAATTTTAATATTGTTTGTTATTGCTGATACAAAGATAAAACGAGGTAATGACAACAGCTTGTCAGTAGGATTTTAAGAGTGAAAAATATTTTTAAAACATAAAATATTCAACATATTTTTTCCGTTAGAGCAGTATGACAATGTCAGGTAAATAAATAATTTGAGAGTGGTCGGCTGTTGAGGTCGATCATTTTTTTATTCTTCAATGGTTCTGAAAGTTAAGTTCACTCTTGGAGTTTTTACTTTTGTCGTGGGTGGAAGTCTGTGCAGCCAATGATCTTGCGTTATCCCTTTCATGACCAGTAAACTTCCGTTTTCCAGGAATATTTCCACTTTTTCTTTCGTCGTTTTGTGTTTAAATAAAAACTTTCTTTCCGCTCCAAAAGTTAAAGATGCAATTGCTCCGTGTTTTTTCAGATCCTTTTCAGCATCGCTGTGATAGGCCATTCCCTCGCTTCCGTCGTGGTATAGATTCAACAAACAGGAGTTGTACGTTTCTCCTGTCACTTCTTCGCATTTTTGTTTTAATTCCAATAATTCGGGGGTCCAGAATTTTGCATATTTTGTTCGTTTTGAATAGGTATACTCAAATGGTTTTTCTCCAAACCACGCGACTTTTCTTTTGGTTAAAATTAATTTTCCGAAAATAACCGCTTCATCATTCTCCCACGGAATTTTATTGAACAAATAATCATAGTAAAAATCGGATTTTTCTCTGGAGAAAACTTTTCCGTAATAGTGAACGGTTCCGTCGTTGGGAAGAATATTTAAAGGGTAATCGGATATGTCTTCGAATAAACTCATCATTTTTAATAATCTTTAAGCTAAATATTTTTAAACACAAATTGCACAAATATTTTTCACAAATAAACACAACATCTGTGCAAATCTGCGAAAATTTGTGGGAGAAAATAATTAATATAAAAATAGAATTTTAAGAATAAATTTTAGAACTCTCCCAACCCACCATCAATTGTTTCCTTTCACTTCCCCATCGATAACCGCCAAGATTCCCGGAAGACTGAATCACCCGATGACAGGGAATTAAAAAAGCTACAGGGTTACTTCCAATTGCCGTTCCGACTGCTCGTGAAGCGTCCGGATTACCTATTTTTTCTGCTAAATTTCCGTACGTTGATAATTTCCCCATTGGGATTTTAAGAAGGCTTTCCCAGACTTTTAACTGAAAATCACTTCCTTTTAAATGGAGTTTTATGGTGTTGAGTTTCGTCCAGTCTTTATTAAAAATGGACAAGGAATTTTTCTGAAAATCATCCTGTTTTTCAAAAAAAGAAGCATTAGGAAATTTTAAAATTAAATCTCCCAATGCTTTATTTGTATCGGTTTCAAAAGCCATATAACAGATTCCTTTTTCTGTGGAAGCTGCAATTACATTTCCAAAAGGTGTTTCGGAAAAGCTGTAATTAATGTTGAGACTTTTTCCTCCGTTTTTATATTCTGCCGGAGACATTCCTTCGATTTTCACAAACAAATCGTGCAATCTGCTGGTACTTGAAAATCCTGTCTCGTAAGCGGTATCAAACAAACTCGCTTTTTCTTCCTTCAATAAATTTTTAGCATGTTCAAGACTAATGAACTGTAAAAATTTCTTCGGACTTGTTCCTGCCCAATCAGAAAACATCTTCTGAAAATGAGCCGGACTTAAATGAATTTTTTCCGCTACTTCCTCCAAATTGGGCTGAAGCTTAAAATTACTCTGGATATATTCTATCGCTTTCGCAATTCTTTCGTAATCGATCTGGTTTTGTGTAGACATAACATTGAATTTACCTCACAAATTTCCAAAGATTTTCTAATAGAAAAAATCCGATTCTTGCGAAGTTTTAGTCTTGATTAATATGATAATAAGCAAGCATTTTGTAATATAATTTTGCAGCCAGGAATGCACTTGGTTTTGCCATCGGAGAATCCATTAATTCTACAATATCAAATGCTACAACGTTACATTTTTCGAATACTTTTCTTAATAATTCCAACGTTGGATACCATTGTAAACCGCCTGGCTCCGGAGTTCCTGTTGACGGCGCAATTGACGGATCGAAAGCATCTAAATCAATTGTAATGTATACATTTCCTGAAACTTTTTCCAACACGTCATTTACCCAATTTTCGTTATTGGCAATTTCGTGAGCGAAAAATACTCTTCCTTCTGGTAAATATTCCGCCTCTTCGATATCCATAGAACGAATTCCCACCTGCACCAAATTGTGCTTCTGATTGGCTTCAAAAACCGCACAAGCGTGATTGGAAGTAGAACCGTGGAATTCCGGACGAAGATCTGTGTGAGCATCCAATTGAAGAACCGTTAAGTTCTCGAATTTCTCACCAACCGCACGAATAGAACCGATAGAAACAGAATGCTCTCCACCGAAAAGCGTGAATAATTTACCATCATTAGCCAAAAGCTCTTTTGTTTTTTGGTAAACCGCTTCTGTCATGGCTTCCGGTGTAGAATTTTCAGAAACTTCTCCGGCTAAATAAACTCCTTCCAAGTAAGGTTCAGTTTGAGTTTCAATGTCGTAAAGCTCCATGTTTTCAGAAGCGTTTAAGAACAATTCCGGACCTTTATCCGCTCCTTTTCCCCAAGTTGAAGTTCCGTCGTAAGGAACAGTCACCAACATTACTTTCGAGTTCTCTAATGATGCATTCTCTTCAGGAATTCCTGCGTATGTTTTCATGTCTTTATTTAAAAATTAAATGATTTCGGCAAAGATACAAAATACTCTTCGAGTTATAAATTATGAGTGATGAGTTATGAATTTTTAACCTTCATTCTATTTTTTTAATTTTTAAATCCTTTAATCTTTAAATTTTAAAAGTTATTTTTGTTTAAAATTCAAAATATGCCTTTAAAAGCCGTTCTTTTCGATATGGATGGAGTGATTGTAGATACAGAACCATTACATAGAAAAGCTTATTTCAAAACATTCAAGGATTTGGGAATCGAAGTTCCTGAAGATTTATATACTTCTTTTACGGGAGCTTCTACGAAAAGAGTTGCCGAAACTTTAATTGCTCAATTTAATCTAACTCAGACTTATGAAGAAATAGCAAAAATCAAAAGAGATTATTTCAAGGATTATTTTTATAATGATGAAGAATTTGATTTAATTACCGGAGTAAAAGATTTAATAGAACATTATTTTGAGAAAGGGATAAAATTAATTTTAGCTTCCTCTGCGACGATGACCACAATCAACATGGTTTTCGAAAAATTTGAGCTCGAAAAATATTTTAGCGGAAAAATAAGTGGCGCGGATTTAAAAGAATCAAAACCTCATCCTGAAGTTTTTCTTCTGGCTGCAGAAATGGCAAATGAACCTGTAGAAAACTGTATGGTGATTGAAGATTCCACCAATGGAATTTTGGCAGCGCACCGGGCAAAAATATTCTGCGCGGCCTATAGAAGTCCACATTCTAAAAACCAGGATTATACGCTGGCGGATACCGTGGTTTCTGATTATGAAGAATTACAATTAGATAAAATTTCAAAATATTTTTAAGTAAAAAAAGCTCTCAGAATTTGAGAGCTTTAATTTTATATTTTGTTGTTGTCATTCGGAAAGAAACAAAATGTAGTGAAGAATCTCTATAATCTTTTTGAGATTGCTTCGTCGCCTTGCTCCTCGCAATGACGACTATTATTAATACCCCAAAAGTTTCAGTACATCTTCAGGTTCCTGTTTTTCACGGAAAACTTCATAATGCAACTCACCGTTTTCGTCCTTCTGAATCAGTACGTGTCTTGGCTGAGGCATCAGACAGTGATGAACACCACCATAACCACCGATTGTTTCCTGATATGCTCCCGTGTGGAAGAAACCAATGTACAAAGGCTTTGTATCACTGAAAACTGGTAAATAAATGGCGTTGGTATGTTGTTCGGAATTATAGTAATCATCTGAATCACAGGTTAATCCGCCTAAGAAAACTCTTTCATACGTATCATCCCAGCGATTCAAAGGAAGCATGATAAAGTGTCTTGAAATCGCCCAAGTATCCGGAAGCGTCGTCATGAAAGATGAATCGATCATATTCCACTTTTCTCTGTCGTTCTGACGTTTCTGAGAAATAATTTTATAAATGTTCGCGCCACTTTCTCCAACCGTGAAACTTCCAAATTCTGTATAAATATTTGGTTCTTCAACTCCTTCTTCCTCACAGAATTTTTTGATCTGAGAAACTATTTCTTCAACCATATACTGATAATCGTAATCGAACTGCAACGATGTCTTGATTGGGAAACCTCCACCGATATTCAGTGAATTTACTTCGGGAGCAATTTTCTTCAAACGTGCATAAACACGAAGACATTTGTATAATTCGTTCCAGTAATATGCCGTGTCTTTGATTCCTGTATTAATGAAAAAGTGAAGCATTTTCAATCTCGCATTCGGATGCTCAGCAATTTTCTGGCTGTAATAAGGAATGATATCTTTATATCCGATTCCTAATCTTGATGTATAAAATTCGAACTTCGGCTCTTCCTCAGATGCAATTCTGATTCCGATGTCGAAGGTTGTATCAATGCTTTCTGTCAGTTTATCCAGTTCACGGTAATTATCCAAAATTGGCGTAATATTTTCAAAACCACTGTTGATCATATCTGAAATCTTTGCCAGATAATCATCTGTTTTGAAACCGTTGCAGATTACTTCAATATCTTTCGTTACTTTCCCTTCTTTATAAAGAGATTTCACAATATCCATATCATACGCAGAAGAAGTTTCTATAGAAATATCGTTTTTCAAAGCTTCTTCCAACACAAATTTGAAATGACTCGATTTTGTACAGTAGCAGTACCTATAATTCTTCTTATATTCGGTTTTCTCAAAAGCTTCCTTAAACCAACTCTTGGCCTTCTGGATATTTTGAGAAATTCTCGGCAGGTAGCTAATTTTTAGCGGGGTGCCAAACTGTTCAACAACATCCATCAGAGGAATATCGTGAAACGACAAATTGTTCTCAGATACATTGAACTCCTCAGTAGGGAAATACAACGTCTGATCAATAAGTTCCGAGTATTTTATTTTCATTTCTAAAAAGGTGAATTAAGAAATGCAAAATTGCTAAAAAAGTTTGATTTTTTCGCGTTAAATTTATTATAAATTTTCAGGTGTTTTTAGTGAAAATTTCGTCCGGATTATTAATATGTAAACTTCTGAATGTATTCCTGTCTCTTATTTTCAGAAATTCCTAAAGCCTGTTGAATATAAATATCAATTGAACCGTATTTATTGTTGATTTCATTAAAAGCGGCGTCCAGATAATCGGTTTCTACCCAACTTAATTTTTCCAACACTTTTACATCCATTTTTGGATAGAGAAAATGTAAATTTTTGGATAAGTTTAGTCTCTTATCAACTAATTTTTTTCTGTAATTATTCGATAAAAGATATTCGTTGTAAATGGTTTGTTTATCAAATTTTAAAATACTTAAAATTAAAGCAGTAGTAATTCCTGTGCGGTCTTTTCCTGCCGTGCAGTGGTATAAAACCGGTTGATCTGATTCTAAAATTTCGGTGATGATTTTCCTGATGATTTCGGGATTTTCTGTGACGTAATCCTTGTAAAAATCAAGCATTCTTTCATCAGCATCCGAACCGTTGACTTTTCCTTTTAATACTAATTTTTTAGCCTGATCCAATTGGTCACCTTTGTCTTCAAAAGCCGAATAGTTTTTGTACACAATGTCGCTTGGAAGATTGTCCGGTTTTTGAGCAATTTCTTTTGAATTTCTAAGATCAATAATTTCTTTGATTCCTAATTTTTTGATTTCATCAAAAGACCTTTTCTTTAATTGATGAAGATGCCCGCTTCTGTAAAGTTTTCCAGGTTTTAAAGTTCTTCCATCATTATTTTTGATATTAGCAACTTCTCGAAAATTATATACTTTTTTAATCAGAATATCCTTTGTTGCTATATCTTTTCCATATTCGGGTGTGGAAAATTTCTGCGTTTTACATGAGAAAATACAGAATATTGAAATAACTAGAAATGATATTTTGATTGAGTTTTTCATTTTTTTATTTTCCCACTGATTACCTTTAGATTTGCCAAAGGATTTAGCATTAACTTAGATAATAATTATAATTCTGAAGAACCAGAGAAAATAAAGTGAACTAAACAGATTGCCAGA
>NZ_FQUT01000009.1 GCF_900129245.1 Chryseobacterium arachidis | reverse complement strand
CTGTAAACTCGTTTACAGAATGTTTGCCGTTGTAAAAAGAGAAGAACCTTTCGTAAATTTAGTGAGATATAATTTGCATATGTCTTAGAATACACGGATTTTCACAGATGTTATGTTTAATTTCTTTAAAAATAAAAAATCTGCATAGTAATCTGTGAAAACCTGTGAAATCTGTGGGAGATAAAAAATTAATTCAAAACCTCATTAATCTTCGGATATTCTGAAATTTTCCTGAAAACAAACCGGTTGCTTTTCTGTAATTTCTCAATAAAAAGATCCAGTTCGTTGATGGAATCCGCATCCGTTAAATATTGATCGTGTGTAAGAAATACAAGATGTCTTGACGTTTTCTCCAGATCATTATAAAAAATACTGTCCACTTTTTTCAGCATTTCCTGATGTTTTCCTTTAAGTTCCATTTTGTTGGTAGGCTTCCACTCAAGATCCCAACCTATTACTTGGTAACCTGCTTTTTTTAGGCTGTTTGCGGCTTCAGTTGAGCTTTTAAGGTCAGTAACCGTAATATTATTGAGTCTCCAGATATTTCTTCCGGGAGTTCTTGCAATTTTGTTTAGTAATTTTAGGCTGTCCTTTGCAACATCAAAATCCTGAACAACAGCAGCCGGATTTTTGTAAAAATCGGTATATTTATTATGGGCATGGGTAAAGCTGTGGTTGGCCAGTTCTATCAATTGATCTTTTTTTAAGAGTTCAAGATCCTCCTTTTGCTTTTTACTTCCAACAGCATGTTTTCCGACCAGAAAAGCGGTTGCGCAAACATTTCTTTTGTGAAGTATTTTTAAAAGATTTTCGGTTCCGCGATTAGGGCCATCGTCAAACGTCAGATAGATTACTCTTTTGTTTGTGGAAACGTTTTCATCATCAATTTTGGGGACTATTTTTGCGACGGGAGGGTTTTTTAAAATGATTTTTTCAGAATCAGTTTTTTCGTTTTTCGCATTACAGCTGTTTAAAAAAATTGAAGTTGCACTCATCACTGCAAACATCCCAAGAAAAGTCTTTTTTGGAGACTTTCCCGCAAAAATTTTTGTCATAAAATTAAATGGAATTTAAGTTGTTAAAAATTGTTAATTTTTCTAAAATATTCTTAACAAAAAATATGCCGATTATACTTAAAAATTACTTTTTAAGCTTATTTTAAGAATTTTATTTTTAACGGATTTTATTTAAAAATTTCTTTTAAATACAGAGAATTTTTAATTGCTGCTGTTCCCCACGTGTTATTAAAAAAGATAAATGATTTATGTTGAAAATTTCTGATTTTTCCAGCTAAATTTTTAATGAATTCTTCACTGTATTCTGACTTATAAAGAACCGGTTTTCCGTGAAGTCGGTAATATAAAATTTCAGGATGATTGACAATAACATCTTCCGGCAGATTTTCCGGAAAACTGACACCGGAAAAAATAACATTCTTTTCCTTTAAAATTTTAAAAATATCATCATTCCACCAAGACTCATGACGGAATTCAATAACATTTAAATAATTAAAATATAAACTGCTCAGGATCAGATCGATATTTTCCTGAGTATTTTTAAAAGAAGGTGGAAACTGATAAAGAAAACCCGAAAGTTTTTCTTTCAGATTAGATTCAATATGAAGACAGAACTCCGAGATTTCTTCTCTACAGTCCTTCAATCGTTTTTCGTGGGAAATGGTTTTGGGAATTTTGATGAAGAATCTAAAGTCAGTTGGCGTTTCATCAAACCATTTTAACAATGTTTTTGCCGTGGGTTTCCTGTAAAAAGTAGAATTGATCTCCACGCAATTAAACTCCTGAGAATATAACGAAAGAAAATCCTTACTTTTTGCGTCTTCAGGATATAATGTTCCTTTCCAATCATTATTGTAAAACCCTGAACAGCCGATGTAAAGACTTTCTTTTTTCATGTTTTTTATTTTTTTGTTTCTCGCTGATTAGGCAAATTACGCAGATGATTACATATATTTTTTCATTACAGATCATGAAAAAAATCTACGTAATCTGCAAGATCTGCCTGCGAGATATTATTTAATATCCAAATTAACCGAATTCAGTCGCAAAGAATTTAAGATTACAGAAAGAGAACTGAAACTCATCGCTGCTGCTGCAATCATCGGGGATAACAGAATTCCGAAAAAAGGATACAATAATCCTGCCGCAATCGGAACTCCCAAAACATTGTAGATAAATGCAAAGAACAGGTTTTCCTGA
This sequence comes from Chryseobacterium arachidis, assembly GCF_900129245.1. Classification (GTDB taxonomy): domain Bacteria; phylum Bacteroidota; class Bacteroidia; order Flavobacteriales; family Weeksellaceae; genus Chryseobacterium; species Chryseobacterium arachidis. Next base: position 183,002 of record NZ_FQUT01000009.1, on the reverse strand, counting down.
ATGTTTTTAAGAAGTTTTTCACTTAATAATTTGGCTTTGGCAACACCCAAAATATCACCTTTTAACAATGTTATTTCAGCACTTTCAATCGCAACATCGGTTCCGGTTCCCATGGCGATGCCGATATTGGCTTGTGCAAGAGCGGGAGAGTCGTTGATTCCATCACCGGTCATTGCTACAATTTTTCCTTGCTGCTGTAGTTTTTTAACTTCATTTAATTTGTCTTCTGGATGACAGTTGGCTTTAAAATGTTTGATTCCCAATTCATCTGCGACGGCTTTTGCGGTATGTTCGTTGTCTCCGGTCATCATGATGACGTCAATGCCTTCGCCGAGTAATCGCTGAACCGCTTTTTTAGAACTTTCTTTGATTTTATCAGTAAAACTAATGAATCCCAATACTTCATTTTCCTGAGCAACATAAGAAATTGTGCGTGCTTTTTCCTGAACTTCAATGGCTTTTTGTTTCAGATTATCGGGAATTGAAATTTGATTTGAGGTCAATAAACTTTCGTTTCCCAGATAAACCGTTTTTCCATCGATATTTCCTTTTACGCCTTTCCCTGAAATATTTTCAAATTTTTCTACTTTCTCAGCGGAGATATTTTCATCTTTTGCTTTTTTAATCACGGCATTCGACAGCGGATGTTCTGAATTCTGATTTAAAGAATAGGCTATTTTCAGAATTGAATTTTGATCATTATTGATTGTTTCAACATGCTCTACAGATGGTTTTCCTTCCGTTAAAGTTCCTGTTTTATCGGTAATTAGAACGTTTACCTTATTCATTTGTTCAAGAGCTTCGGCGTTTTTAATTAAGATGCCGTTTTTTGCACCCTTTCCAATTCCGACCATCAAGGACATCGGTGTTGCCAAACCTAGAGCACAAGGACAGGCAACAATCAATACCGCAACTGCATTTACAAAAGCAAACAATGTTTTTTGACCTTCCGGACCGAAAAACTGCCATAAAATAAACGTTAAAACAGCAATTAAAATAACAGTCGGAACAAATACTTTAGATACCTTATCCGTCAGTTTCTGGATCGGAGCTTTACTTCTGCTGGCTTCATTCACCATTTTAATGATCTGTGAAAGTAATGTTTCATCACCCACTTTTTCTGCTTTCATGATGAAAACCTGGTTTCCATTGATGGTTCCCGAAGACACCTTATCGTTGATGCTTTTCTCAACGGGAATCGGTTCGCCCGTGATCATACTTTCGTCCACATAAGAATTTCCTTCTGTAATTTTCCCGTCAACAGGGATTTTTTCGCCAGGTTTTACTTTTAATAAGTCCCCGATTTTTACCTGAGAAAGCAATACTTTTTTTTCTTCTCCATTAATGATAAGATTTGCTTCGTCAGGAAAAAGATTCATCAGTTCACGGATTGCATTGCCTGTTTTTTTATGAGCTGCAGCTTCCATTAGCTGACCTAAAATGACTAAAGTTAAAATCACACAAACTGCTTCAAAATACAACGGAATTTCATGATTATGACCACGGATTTCATGCGGAATGATGCTTGGAAAAGCCAAAGCTACAATACTGAAAATAAATGCTGCAGCGACGCCTAAAACAATTAAACTAAACATATTTAAGTTCCATGTTTTAAAGGAAACCCAGCCTCTTTTCATCAGAAACCAACCTGAATAGAACAGAACGGGAAGCGTTAAGACCAATTCAATAACTCCCTGAATCTGATGTGAAAAAGGAAATTGAAGGAACATTCCACCCATCGAAAGAATGAAAACAGGAATAGTAAACAGTAAAGAAATAATAAATTTTTTCTTTAAAATATTATAAGTTTCATCTTCATCATCGTTTTTATCGGGCATTCTGACCAAATCCATTCCGCAAATCGGGCAATCTCCGGGTTCGTTACGGATAATTTCAGGATGCATCGGACAAGTATATTTTGCTGCTTTTTTCTCGGGATATTTTACCAGATCCATTCCGCAGACAGGGCATCCTACATTACTGTCATATACTTTATCGCCTTCGCAATACATTGGGCAATAGTATTTTCCAGCCATTTCATCCGTTACTTTTGGAGTTTCATGATGATGGTGATGATTGTGTTCGTGAGAGTGATTATGTGAATGTGTTTCGGAATTTTTTACTAAATCTTCGGTAATTTCCTCCAAATGCATGTGACAAACTGGACATCCGATATTACTGTCATATACTTTATCGCTTTCACAAAACATCGGACAATAAAATTTCCTGATATTATCTTTAAAATTTTCAGGAAGATTGGTTTTAGAATAAGCGGGTTTGAAGTTTGGGTCTTTGGCTTGTTTTTCTTCGATCGGAACCAAAAACATATTACAGACCGGACATCTTTTTCCCTGCTGGAAATAGACTTTATCACCTTCGCATTCCATCGGACAATAATATACAGAAGATGGCGAAACTCTGTCCTGAGGTTTGATAAAAGCCTTTTCAGGATTGTTTGGATCTTCTAATTTATAGTTCCCGATTTCTTCTAAAGCCTTATTTAATGTATTTAATCCAAATTCTTTTTCGGAAGAAATGGTTGCGGTGCTGTTTTCTAAATTCACATCCGCTTTGATACCTTCAATGCTGTTCAGTTTTTCAGAAATTTTCTTCTGACAGCCTGAACATGTCATTCCGAGAATTTTATATTGTTTGTCCATGATCTTTTAATTTATACTACAAATCTCCAAAATGCAAATGGAAACGTGTTATAAATTTAAGGATAATGTTTATAGAATTCTGTCTTGGGGATGAGAGAGCTTTTGTGTTGGAGGGTATTAGAGTTTTAGTGTAAAGAGTTTTTTAATTTTTCTAGCAGATTTGGCAGATTGCGTAGATTCTTTTTAATTCAAATATCATAAAAATTTATGCAAATATGTGCATAATCTGCATAATCTGCGAGACTTTAACCCAAAAAACTCTCAAACTCTAGCACTCTCTAACCCATTAAAGTTGGTCAAGCGGTTTTCTGTTGTGAACTTTCAGTTTTTTAAACTCAGTAGGAGTGAAGCCCGTACTATTTCGGAATTGTGATGATAGATGCTGAACACTTTTGTAACCAAGTTTTCCGGCGATTTCGGTTAAAGTAAATTCATTGTATAAAAGCAGTTCTTTTACTTTTTCAATTTTTTGAAGAATAAAAAACTGTTCTAAAGTGATATTTTCGTTTTGGGAAAAGGTTTTGGAAAGCGAACTGTAATCTTTATGCAATTCGGAGCTTAAAAATTCGGATAAAAGGAAGTTTTCATCAATATCAAGCTCGCTGATCTTTACGATGATCTGATTTTTTATTTTCTCAATTAACTGATGTGCTGAATCTTTTATTCGTTCAAAACCTGTTTCTGTTAAATGCTTTTCCAGAGATTGCAGGTCTTTGTAAGAAACTTCGAATTCAGTTTCGATTTCACCAAGATTAATATTTTTAATCTTAATGTTCATATTACCAAAAATATTTTCAACTGCAGAAATACATCTGCCACAAACCATATTTTTTATAAAGATTTTCATAAAGAATCTCTGTTGCTTAATCTGTCTTTCACAAATTCTACCTTTGTTTTCCCGTGGGGCGCCGGATTTCCGTCCTGATCAAGATTTACCATAACAATTCTGTCTACCGTAATAATGGTTTGGTGCGTCATTTTATTTCGTACTTCGCAAGCTAAAGTAAGTGATGTAGAACCGAATTTTGTGACTTCAATTCCTATCTCAATAATATCACCCTGTTTTGCCGAACTTACAAAGTTGATTTCTGAAATGAATTTGGTAACTACTTTTTTGTTTTCTAACTGAATTACAGCATATAAGGCAGCTTCTTCGTCGATCCACTGTAATAACCTTCCTCCAAAAAGTGATTGGTTGGGGTTAAGATCTTCAGGTTTTACCCATTTTCTAGTGTGATAGTTCATATTTGAAGATTTGTGTGGCAAATTTAACGTTTAAAAGTGGCTTTATCAAACGATTCAGATTCAGTTATCCGAAGAGAATTATTTATATTCTCAATTATTTGTTTAGATTTATGGTGATCAGATTGATAAATTTTGTTAATAACATTCGCTTTTAACGAATATTCATAAATATTTCATGATGAATTAATACTTTTTAACGAAATAATATTTTGATTGAAAATTTTGCCGAAATATTTTAAAAAAAAGCTTTGATATGAAATTATAAATCGTATCTTGCACCTGTCTTATATCTGGAATCAATATTTGTTCATTCTTTATGTTGTTTTTCTCGTATAAACCAAATCATTTTTAACTTATTTTAATTTTATTTAAGATGAACATTTTTGTTTCAAACATCAATTATGCAACTAAAGATTATGAGTTGCAAGATCTATTTTCAGAATTTGGAGAAGTTTCTTCTGTAAAAATCATTACAGATAAAGAAACTGGTCGTTCTAGAGGTTTCGGATTTGTCGAAATGGAGGACGCTGAAGGACAACAGGCTATTGAAGCTCTTAATCAGAAAGAATTCAACGGGAAAACACTTAACGTTTCAGAAGCTAAACCTAGAGAGGAGAAGCCAAGAAGAACTTTCAGTAACAACGGCGGTGGAAACAGAGGCGGAGGTTACGGAGGTAACAACAGAAGCGGTGGCGGAGGCTACGGCGGTGGTAACAGAAACAGTGGCGGAGGCTACGGTGGAGGAGATCGTGGTGGAAACGGCGGTGGAAAACGTTGGTAAAAATATAAGCGGCTTTTGAGCCGCTTTTTTTATGCCTAGGAATTAGTCCTTTTTCTTCTTTTTCTTTTTATCCTTATCCTTGGTTTTCTTTTTGTCCTTTTTAGGATTCAGCACTTCGTTGGCATATTCAAATTTTGGCTCTTTGGTTTTTACTGGAGTAATTTGAGCAGATATACCAAAATCCTTTAGCTCATCCTGAGAAATAAGGTTTTCATTAATTAAAGAATTTACAATTTCTTTTCCTGAATTATCAAAAAAATTAGCCGACAGCTCTTTTAATAAAAACGTTCTGTAATCTTCCATCGGAACCAAAACTTTATATCTGAAAATCCGGCCTTCTTTTTCTGTAGCCAAATATCCTTTTTCAACTAATATTTTTAAATAAGTAGAAACGGTGTTCTGGTGTGGTTTCGGCTCGGGATGCTGTTCCATAATGTCTTTTAAATAAAATGATTCCAGCTTCCAAAACAGCTTCATTAAATTTTCTTCTGCAGCTGTAAGATGATTGATCTTCATACTAAATTCTTAATGTTGAAATTGAATATTGCAATAAAGGTAAAGAAAAGATACCATAAAAGCAATTCCGGCTCCCATGAGCACTTCTTTTGGCGTATGTCTTTTTAAAATAATTCTCGTGATTCCTACCAAAATTGCAATGCCTAACCAAGCAAAACCTAATGATGAATTTAAAGCAAAAAATAAGGCCGCTACAAATACGTTAAAGGCTGTATGCATCGAGCTTTTAATGAAATAATTACTGATCTGCAAGGCAAAAAGTAAAATTAATATAAAAAGCATGACAAAATCGATATACCCGTTCTTAAAATAGTTGAAAGCTAAGTAAGCAACAACGCATACTGCGATAAATATATATAATGTTTTCCTTTGGATTCGGTTGGAGACATCCATATTGGTATATCTTCCTGTTTTTACATTCCAGACCAGCCATATGACAACCGGAGCAATGATCATTAAAAGAATAGGAAGAAAATAAATAAGAGAATCGTGTAAAGAGTAATTTCGGACACTCATATAAATGAAAAATATAAAGAGCGAAACCAGAGGATTGAAAAAATCTGAGATTATTTTTGAAATTTTATGGGTGAATGAAGGCTGTTTTTCTTCCATATTTAAGTTTGATAATGTAAATATAATACTATAAGCAAAAAAACAATAGGTATGTATACAATAAAAACAAAGTTTTTTTTATAATTTTGCTCAACTATTTCATAATAAATAAGCAAGAGCTCAACACATGAAAGAATTTTCTAAAGAGGTATACCTGAAGTGGTATGAAGATATGACAATGTGGAGAAGGTTTGAAGACAAATGCCGTTCTCTTTATCTAAAACAAAAAATCAGAGGTTTTTTACATTTGTACAATGGTCAGGAGGCGATTCCTGCAGGTTTTGCGCATGCAATGGATTTAACTAAAGACAGTATGATCACTGCTTACAGATGCCACATTCATCCGATGGCAATGGGAGTAGACCCAAAAAGAATCATGGCAGAACTTTGTGGTAAAGCTACAGGTACTTCCGGAGGTATGGGTGGATCTATGCACATTTTCAGTAAAGAACACAGATTTTACGGAGGTCATGGTATCGTAGGAGGACAGATTCCTTTGGGTGCTGGTATTGCTTTCGCAGATCAGTTTTTTGACAGAAAAGCGGTTAATATTTGCTTCTTCGGAGACGGAGCAGCAAGACAGGGCTCATTACATGAAACGTTTAACATGGCGATGAACTGGAAATTACCGGTGATTTTCGTTGTTGAGAACAACCAGTACGCAATGGGAACTTCCGTTAAAAGAACAGCCAACCACGAAGATATCTACAAATTAGGTTTAGGATACGAAATGCCTTGTCTTGCAGTAGATGCAATGGATCCTGAAAAAGTAGCTGAAGCTGCTTATGAAGCGATCGAAAGAGCAAGAAGAGGAGACGGGCCAACTTTCATCGAGGCTAGAACTTACCGTTACAGAGGTCACTCTATGTCTGATGCTGAGCCTTACAGATCTAAAGAAGAAGTGGCGATCCACAAAAATGATGACCCAATTGAATTAATCAAAGCTAGAATTCTGGCGAATAATTGGGCTACGGAAGAAGAGCTGGAAGCTACAGATAACAAATCAAGAGATTTCGTTGAAGAGTGTGTCGAGTTTATGGAAAATTCACCATACCCTGATCCTGAAAAAATCTATGAGTATGTGTATGCTCAGGAAGATTATCCATTCTTAGATAAATTAGAAAACTAAAAGATAATAAATCGATTTGAAAGTTTGAAAATTTGAAAATGATTTATTATGATTATCTTTTTTAATTTTCAAATTAACAAATTCCCAAATTTTCAAATTATAAAAAATTATGGCAGAAGTAATTACAATGCCTCGTCTTTCCGATACAATGACGGAAGGAAAGGTGGCAAAATGGCATAAAAAAGTAGGAGATAAAGTAAAGGAAGGAGATATTTTAGCTGAAATTGAAACTGATAAAGCAGTTCAGGATTTCGAATCTGAAGTGGAAGGTACTCTTTTATACGTAGGTGTAGAAGAAGGTAACGCAGCAGTTGTAGATTCAGTTTTAGCCATTATCGGTAATGAAGGTGAAGATATTTCAGGATTAACGGGTGGGGCTGCAGCTCCTGCAGCAGGTGGTTCTGAAGAAAAAAAATCTGAAGAAGAATCAAAAACAGAAAACAATTCTACAAGTGTTGAGCAGACTTCGGCTGAAGTTCCTGCAGGAGTAGAGGTGATTACGATGCCAAGACTTTCTGATACAATGACAGAAGGTAAAGTGGCTAAATGGCACAAAAACGTAGGAGATACAGTAAAAGAAGGAGATCTTCTTGCTGAGATCGAAACAGATAAAGCCGTTCAGGATTTCGAATCTGAATTCAATGGGGTATTGTTGAAACAAGGTGTTGAAGAGGGAGGAGCTGCTCCGGTAGATTCAGTATTGGCGATTATCGGTCCTGAAGGAACAGACGTTTCTGGAGTAGGTGCAGCAAAACCTGCTGCTGCTTCAACAGAAAAACCGGCTGAACAAAAAACTGAGGCTAAAGCAGAAGAAAAAGTTGCTCCGGCTGCAAGTGCTTCATCTTCAGACAGAGTGGCCATCTCTCCATTAGCCAAAAAAATGGCTCAGGATAAAGGTGTTGATATTCATTCAGTACAAGGTTCGGGAGAAAACGGAAGAATCGTTAAAAAAGATATTGAAAATTATCAGCCATCTGCGAAACCGGCAGCTTCAGCTCCGTCTGCAAGTCCTGCGGCTCAGGTTGCATTAAGCTTCGTTCAGGGTGAAGATACTGAGACTCCAAACTCTCAGGTTAGAAATATCATTGCAAAACGTCTTTCTGAAAGTAAATTCACTGCGCCTCACTACTATTTAATGGTAGAGATCAACATGGATAAAGCGATCGAGGCTAGAAAAGAAATCAATTCTTTACCGGATACTAAAATTTCTTTCAACGATATGATCATTAAAGCGACTGCTATTGCTTTAAGAAAACATCCGCAGGTAAATTCAAGCTGGGCAGGTGATAAGATCATTCACAGAGGAAACATCAATATCGGTGTAGCGGTTGCAATTCCTGATGGCTTGGTGGTTCCGGTTCTTAAGAATACAGACCAGATGAGCTATACTCAGATTTCTGCTGCTGTAAAAGATATGGCGGGAAGAGCAAAATCTAAAGGTCTTAAAGCAAACGAAATGGAAGGTTCTACATTCTCAATCTCAAACTTGGGTATGTTCGGAATTGAAACGTTTACAAGTATCATCAATCAGCCAAACTCTGCCATCCTTTCAGTAGGAGCAATTATCGAGAAACCGATTGTTAAAAACGGACAGATCGTGGTTGGAAACATCATGAAGCTTTCATTAGCTTGTGACCACAGAGTGGTAGACGGTGCTACCGGAGCTCAGTTCTTACAGACTTTAAAAACATATTTAGAAAGCCCATTAACATTGTTACTGTAATTTTTCTAAGTTTTGAAATAATAAAAACCTCTCAATTTTGGGAGGTTTTATTGTTTTTATGTTTTTTTAATATCTTCTCCGAAAGTTCGCTACACGTTGCGCCGACTCTTCGGATTAATAGGAAAGTCTCTTACAGAGTGCGGTAGGATTACCCGTCTTCCGGAAAGTTTGTCACAGGGGTAGAAGAAGCTTTCCCAGAAAAGAGTTTAGTTTTTTAGCCAGAATCTTATAATATTATTCTGATTGTCAGCAATATGTTATAGTTAAATGCAGTTTACTGTAATTATGATTGTTTTTTACCACAACATACACTAAGGTTATCCACAAAGCTCACAACTATTGTGTTCCTTGCGAAATCTTTAGTGCGCTTCGTGGTTAAAATCGAAGTATGATAAATAACGGATATTCAGAAATATTACAATTTAAAGTTGTAAATACAACAATATGTTGCTATTTTTGAATCATGATTAAAGCAAGAAATATCCATAAATCTTATGGGAATTTAGAAGTATTGAAAGGGGTTGATATTTACATCAAAACAGGAGAAGTAGTTTCTATTGTAGGCGAATCCGGTGCGGGAAAATCTACCCTTTTGCAGATTTTAGGAACTTTGGATCAGCCGACGACTTCCAATAAATTTGATACCGAGATCGAAATTGCAGGAGAATCTTTCATCAATATGAATGATAAGCAGCTTTCTAAATTCAGAAACCAGAATATTGGTTTTGTATTTCAGTTTCACCAGCTACTTCCGGAGTTTACGGCGATGGAAAATGTACTCTTGCCTACCAGAATTGCCGGAGCCAACGAAAAAGAAGCTATTGAAAAAGCCTATGCTTTATTTGAAGATCTGAAAATCGAACAGAGACTGCATCACAAACCCAACCAGTTATCTGGTGGTGAAGCCCAAAGGGTAGCGGTTGCAAGAGCTTTGATCAACTCACCAAAAATTATTTTTGCCGATGAGCCGACAGGGAATTTAGATTCGAAGAATGCGGACGATCTTCACCGTTTATTTTTTGATTTGAGAGATAAATACAATCAGACTTTTGTTATTGTTACCCACAACCCAAATCTTGCCGAAATTACAGACCGTAAATTAGTGATGAAAGACGGGTTGATTGTAGACTAAAATTCCCCGACACATGATGAAAAACCTTATTTTTTTATTTCTTTTTTTTATTTCCTGTTCAAAATTAGAATCTCAGGCCAGCTATGCCGGAGATTATTTACCAAAATCGAAAGTTTTGGAAATTAAAAATTTTGTTAAAGGGAAAAATTACAATCAGGATCTTGCGGTCTTTATTAATTTTAAAATTCATTCAGGAAAATACCGGTATTTTGTATATGATCTTAAGAATGATAAAATAGTACAGAAGGCCATTGTGGCGCATGGTGAAGGTTCAGTTGTTAATCATTCGCAGGAATTACAGTTTAGCAACGTTGATGGTTCTCACCAATCATCTTTGGGGAAATATGAGATTAAGGAAAGCTACAGTGGGAAATTTGGCAAGGCCTATCGTCTGGATGGCCTGGATGATACTAACAGCAATGCAAGAGCAAGAGCGATTGTTCTTCATTCGTATTACTGTGTGGATGATAAAGAGTCTCTACAGCCTGCCTGTCTTAGCTTTGGATGCCCGATGCTGTCTAAGAATGCATTTAATATTACGGCAAAGTATATCGACCAATCCAAGAAGCCCATCATTTTATATGCATTTTATTAAGCCATAACCTTTTCCAAATCATTTTAAAATGTCCATTAAATTTTTAGCTGAAGATGACAGACCCAGAGAAAAGTTTTTATTGAAAGGTAAAAACTCACTTTCTGATTCCGAATTACTGGCCATTATCATGGGAAGTGGTAGCAGAGATGAAACTGCTGTGGAATTGGCGAGAAAAATTTTGGCGTCGGTGGATAATAATTGGAATCACCTGAGTTTACTGTCTGTTAAAGATTTAATGAAGTTCAAAGGAGTTGGCGAAGTAAAAGCGATTTCGATTGCTACGGCGCTGGAAATAGGAAGAAGGAGAATGAGTCAGGAAATTCCGGAAAAGCCTGTAATTACGAGTAGTAAAGACGCTTATCATATTTTGAGAAATCATCTGTCGGATCTCAGAACCGAAGAATTTTGGGCACTTTTCCTTAACCAAAGCAATCGGGTAATTCATATGGCGCAAATGACCCAAGGCGGGATTAATCAGTCGCTCGTGGATGTTAGGGTTTTGTTTAAAACGGCTCTGGATCATTTTTCAACGGGAATGATTATCGCTCATAACCATCCCTCAGGAAATTTGAAACCAAGCAAGGAAGATATTGATATTACGAAAAAGGTAAAGGAGGCTGGAAATGCATTGAGCATCCAGCTTTTAGACCATCTAATCATTACACAGAGAGCTTATATAAGTTTTGCGGACGAAGGATTATTATGATCAGAAGATTAAAATATCATGAAATTGATTTTGAAAAATATAGACTTTGCCTGGAAAATTCCGAGCAGAGAAAATATTCTGCAACCAGGATTTTTCTTGATGTTACGGCCCGGAAAAATTGGGAAATTTTAGTTTTTAATGATTACGAAGCTGTTATGCCCATCCCATTTATCAGAAAGTTGGGGGTAAAACTGGTTGTTAATCCAAAACTTTGTCAGCAATTAGGGGTTTTTTCGGAAAAAGATGATATAGAACTGAATGATAGTTTTCTTGATTTTTTTGAGAAAAAATATAATGTATGGTATTATGCTTTTAATGATACAAATACCTTTAGCAAGCCTTTAAAAAAGAGAAATAATTTTCTTATTCTTCCTCAGGCTTACGAGATTGTAAGACAAAAATATTCTCCTAAAAGAAAGAGAAAACTGCGATTGGATGAAGATGTATTAATGACATCGGAAGTTAAGAATATAACGATGGAAGAAGCATATCCGTTTATTTCTAAAAATCTGATAGGAGCAAAACATGAAGGAGACAAGCAGGTTTATTTAGATATTTTTAATGATTTTAGCAATTCCGGAAAATTGAAAATAACTGCTTTTGTATATAAAAATGAAATCATAAATGCTATTGCTGTGTATTATGATGAAAAATCGTTGGCGCTGCTGGGAACCTTCAATGAGAAAGATTTTGTAAAACTTTCGGGTTCTTCAGTTATTATTGATCGCGTAATTAAGGAAAATATTGAAGACAGAATATTTGATTTTGAAGGAAGCGAAATTCCTTCTATTGAAGAGTTTTTCAGAGGTTTCCGCCCGGAATTGAGGCCATACAGTGTTGTTTGGAATTCTAAAAAAGAAATTGCAGCTGGCCTTTTAAATATAAGAAAATACCTTTAAATATTTCTTTAATTAAAAATTATAATTTAAAATCATTATAAATGGTAATGAAAAGCAATAAAATTGTTGCCTTATTATTGTCGCTTTATTTGTGCATAATGTCGTATTACTTTTATACACATCAATATTACAATGCAGATATTGAAGCCTATATGGGACTGGTGTACAAAGCCAATTTTCCGGACATGAAAATTGAAGAAATACACAAGAAAGTGTATGATGAGCTTAAAGAAAAAGATCCCGATATTGGAAAAGTAAGCACGGAAAGAAAGGAAGAAGCAATAGGAGATAACAGTTACTACAAAAATTTATCAGAAAACCCGAAAATGTATGAAGAAGAGCTTCAGTTGTTTACAGTAAAACCACTATACAATTTCATCAATTCCGTTTTTTTCAAACTCGGGTTCACGGCTTCTACATCTACCTTTCTTATTACTATTATTTCCTATGTTTTGATTGTGATATTGATCTTTAATTTTTTATTACAGATCCTCAAAAACAATTATTTGGCTTTTATTTTAACGGTTTTGATTTCTTTATTCAAGCCACTTTTAGATACTTCCCGTCATGCTACTCCGGATGGTTTGTCAACTTTGCTTCTGTTGCTAAGTTTTTATTATGTGGTAATGAAAAGAAACCTTTTTATTTCGGCATTTTTTGGGATTTTATGTATCCTTACAAGACCGGAATATTTCATTTTCTACACCTTTCTTACAATATTACTCTATATTTTTAGATCGGATTTTAAGTTTAAAACAAACGAAATTATTTTTTCATTTACCTACTTTGCCCTGACTTTTGGAATTATTCAGTATTTTAATCAGATTCCGTGGTCTGTTTTATTCATGAATCAGTTTACCAAAGTTCAGCTTTATCCCATTTCCAATCCGGATACTTTTAATTTCCAAGAATATCTGGCTTGTGTAAAAGGAAAATTGATGTTTGAATTTAACACCTCATATTTTCCGTTGTTATTGATCTTTATTATCCTTCTCTTGGATTACAGATTAATAATGAATAAGAATAGAAAAAGTTTACTCTTTCTGAGTCTGTATATTGCTGTTTATCTAAGTGTTTCATTACGATTTATCATGTTTCCGATTTTGGTAAACAGAATGATGGTTGGATTCTATTTAATTATAATTTTATCATTAATTGCGTATCAGAATTCGAAAAAGCAAATATTAGCTCAGACAGTATAAAAATTATAAAATTATCAGTAATTTTGCTACCTCAAATTATGACAAATTTATCAGAATATTTGCCGTACGCATTTGCACTCATCATTGCAATTCCCTTTTTGGTCTTGCTGAGACAATTTGTATTTACTTATATAAGGCTTAAAGAACAGGAAATTAAGCTTTTAACTGTAAAATCCAACTCAGGAAACAAAACACAGTCTTATGAAAGAATGACGCTTTTCATGGACAGGATAAAACCATCCAATCTTATCCAGAGATTCGATAAAGAATTAGCTGTTCATGAATTTATTTTTCTTACAGAAAAGTCCATTAACGAGGAGTTCGACTATAATTCTTCACAGCAGCTTTTCATCACAAAAAACTCTTGGGAAAATATTGTTGATGCTAAAAATGCCATTATAGATTTACTTCACAAAACGTATGAGGCCATGAATACCAATATTACACTTGATGAGTTTAAAACCATTTTCATCATGAATTATATGGAAGGTGAAGACTATATTGCAAAAACAATTGATGACTTGCGAAGAGAAATTTTAATAATAGCTTAACTAAAAATAAAAATTTAAATAATGATTCCAAATTTTAAAGCACATCCATGGCACGGGATTTCTGCGGGAGAAGATGCGCCAAATGTTGTAAATGTTTTCGTGGAGATCGTTCCTTCAGATACTATTAAATACGAAGTAGATAAAGAAACAGGATTTTTAATGGTAGACAGACCTCAGAAGTTTTCAAATATTATCCCTGCATTATATGGTTTTGTTCCAAGAACTTATTGTGATACGGAAGTAATGAATTTAGCAATCGAAAGAGGTGCTACAGACGTTACAATGGGAGATCACGATCCTTTGGATATTTGTGTTTTAAGCTCTCATAATATCCACTCAGGGGGTCTTTTGATGAAAGCTATTCCAATTGGTGGTTTCAAAATGATCGATGATGGCGAAGCAGATGATAAGATTGTTGCCGTAATGATTGGTGACCACGCTTTCGGACATTTCAGAGATATCGCAGAATTGCCTGAAGCTGAAGTGAAACGATTAATGCACTATTTCCTGACGTATAAGAACCTACCGGACGAGCCAGCAAAATGCAGAATCCAGGAAGTTTACGGTGCTGAACACGCAAAAAAAGTGATCCAGGCATCTCAAAATGATTACTCAAACAAATACGGAGGATAAAATTCTCTTTATTGAAAATGAATTAAAGGATAGACGGGTTTTCGTTTATCCTTTTTTGTTTAAGAGCAACTATTTGGTGATACGGAAAATCACTATTTATTTTTTTACTTGAAGCTATTTCCTGCTTTCCACTATATCTTTTGGGTTACGGGCTCCGCTTCGCTCCGCCCGCAACCCAAAAGGATGCCGTTGCAATCAGGGCTAGGAATTGGCGACCGATTAAAAATTTCGTCATTCAATCAACACACAAACCTCATAGGTTTTCAAAACCTATGAGGTTTTACTTACAATAATTACCATTTGGAAAAAAAGCTTGCCAAAATCATTTTTATCAATAGAAATAGACTTTAGCCCATTTTAAAATAAATCTGCAATTCAAACTGCTTTCACCAAAACTTAGTGCATAAACCAAATTAATCTCCAAAGTCATTCGTGAAAATCCATAAAATTCGTCGCAAAAAGCAAGGCCATTTAATCGTTTAACTCCATATTTCTGAATACTCATAAATATTTTTCATCAAAATCCTGAGAATTATTCATTATATTTAAGTCTCTATTACCAAAAAAATATTAAACTATGGATCTATTTATGTTAGTACCAATTTTTGGTGTCATTGCTTTGTTATATACTTTTCTTCAGAGCAATTGGGTGAATAAGCAGGATGCCGGAAATGAAAAAATGAAATTGATCAGCGGACATATCGCTGACGGTGCGATGGCTTTTCTAAAGGCCGAGTACAAAGTTCTGATGTATTTCGTAATTATTGTAGCAATTCTTTTAGCGGTGATGGGAATGAGCAATGCCAACTCGCATTGGAGCATCGGGATTGCATTTGCTGTGGGAGCTGTATTCTCAGCGACTGCCGGTTTTATCGGGATGAAAATCGCGACAAAAGCAAATGTAAGAACAGCACAGGCTGCAAAAACATCACTATCAAAAGCATTGAAAGTTTCCTTTACGGGAGGTTCCGTAATGGGAATGGGAGTTGCGGGATTGGCAGTTTTGGGATTAGGGGCTCTATTTTTAATTATCAAACAAATTTTTGCACCCGATGCCACAGTTGATTCCCACGAAATGGAAAAAACGATTGAAATCTTAACCGGATTTTCTTTAGGTGCAGAATCCATCGCTCTTTTCGCAAGAGTAGGCGGTGGAATTTATACCAAAGCAGCCGACGTAGGAGCCGATTTAGTAGGAAAAGTGGAAGCCGGAATTCCGGAAGACGATCCTCGAAATCCCGCAACAATTGCGGATAATGTCGGAGATAATGTGGGAGATGTTGCCGGAATGGGGGCAGATTTATTCGGTTCTTATGTGGCGACAGTTTTAGCAACAATGGTTTTAGGAAGAGAAACCATTTCTGAAGATGCTTTCGGAGGTTTTGCACCGATACTTTTACCGATGTTAATTGCTGGAACAGGAATTATCTTTTCCATTATCGGAACTTTATTTGTCAGAATCAATGATAATGAAGACTCGTCCACTTCAAGTGTTCAGAATGCCTTGAATCTTGGTAATTGGGGCAGTATCGTGATTACCGCTCTCGTTTCATATTTTTTAGTTACCTATATTTTACCTGATAAAATGGTTCTCAGAGGTCAGGAATTCTCCAAAATGGGCGTTTTCGGGGCAATAATGGTAGGATTGGTGGTAGGTACTTTAATGAGTGTCATTACGGAATATTATACGGCAATGGGTAAAAGACCTGTTAAAAGTATTGTGAGACAGTCTTCAACAGGTCACGCAACGAATATTATCGGCGGACTTTCAGTCGGGATGGAATCGACTTTACTTCCGATCATCGTTTTAGCGGGCGGAATTTACGGTTCTTACCTTTGTGCAGGATTATACGGAGTTGCCATTGCAGCAGCCGGAATGATGGCAACAACAGCAATGCAATTAGCAATCGATGCTTTCGGGCCTATTGCAGACAATGCAGGAGGAATTGCCGAAATGAGCGAATTGCCAAAAGAAGTTCGTGAAAAAACAGATATTTTGGATGCAGTCGGAAATACAACGGCCGCCACTGGAAAAGGTTTTGCTATCGCTTCTGCGGCTTTAACGGCTTTAGCATTATTTGCAGCCTTCGTGGGAATTGCAGGAATCGACGGAATTGATATCTACAGAGCAGATGTCTTAGCAGGATTATTTGTCGGAGGAATGATTCCGTTTATCTTCTCATCATTGGCAATTACTGCTGTTGGACAGGCAGCAATGGCAATGGTGGAGGAAGTTCGTAGACAGTTCCGGGAAATTCCAGGGATTCTGGAAGGAAAAGCTCAACCCGAATATGAAAAATGTGTAGCTATTTCAACAGATGCTTCCATCAGAAAAATGATGCTTCCGGGAGCCATTGCTATTATTTCTCCTTTATTAATAGGTTTTATTTTCGGTCCGGAAGTTTTGGGTGGATTTTTAGCTGGAGCAACAGTTTGCGGTGTTTTAATGGGAATGTTCCAGAACAACGCAGGCGGAGCTTGGGATAACGCCAAGAAATCATTCGAAAAAGGAGTAGATATTAACGGCCAGACTTACTATAAAGGTTCGGAACCGCACAAGGCTTCGGTAACGGGCGATACGGTAGGAGATCCTTTTAAAGATACTTCAGGGCCTTCGATGAATATTTTAATTAAATTAATGTCGATTGTCTCTTTGGTCATTGCGCCGACATTGGCTGTTTTACATAAAGATAAAATTGAAGCCAACAGAAAAGCAAAATTGGAAGCATTAACAGGAACTACAGGAGTTCATTCTACTGAAGCGAATGCACAATCAACAGGAATTGCAGTCGTTCCACAGGAAATTAAAGGTTATCTAAATGAAAACGGAGATTTTGTGTATGATACCGGAAATATCCAGGAAGTTGAGCTGAAAGGCGGAAAGAAAATAAAGATTGGGGAAGGCAGCCAGTTGTATCAGATGTATCAGTCAGTAAAAAATAAAGATCAGGCTGTATTGGATCCAAACACATGGTATACAATTGAAAATCTTTATTTTGAAACGGGTTCTAGTGATTTACGACAGGGTTCTGAAGTTCAACTGTTAAATTTGGTTGAAATTTTAAATGCTTATCCTGATGTTAAAATAAAACTTGGAGGTTATACAGACAATACCGGAAATGAAGAAAGCAACCAGAAACTTTCGAATTTGAGAGCTCAGACTGCAAAATTAAAATTATTGGAGCTGGGAGTTGCAGGTGACAGAGTGGAAGCGGAAGGCTACGGTTCCCAACATCCTGTTTGTGAAGCCAATGATACCGATGAATGTAAAGCCAAAAACAGAAGAATTGATGTAAGGGTTCTTTCTTTATAAAAATTAATCAAATCGATATGATCCTAAAGCCATTGCATTTTTGCAGTGGCTTTTTGTTATAAATTCTTCTTTAAATGCTCCAAAGCCTGAATGATCAGTTCATCCTTTTTGGCAAAACTGAAACGGATATAATCAGAATTCTTTTTAGAATTATAGAACGCAGACAGAGGCAGACAGGATACTTTCTTTTCTACCGTAAGCCATTTCGAAAACTCAACATCCGTCATGGTTTTTGAAATATTTCTAAAATTAACAACCTGAAAAAAGCTCCCCGCCGATTTTTCTTCTACCTGCAACGGGGTATACTGAATCATTTCATTAAAAATATCCCTTTTTCTTTCCATCATGTTTCTGTTTTCTTCAGGATCGAAAATCTCTAAATATTTTGCCACAGCATATTGTGCAGGAGAATTGGTGCTAAAGGAAATATATTGCTGATAACATCTGAATTTTTTTAAAAGGTCTTCCGAAGCCAGTAAATAACTGACTTTCCAGCCTGTTGCATGAAACATTTTACCGAATGAAAAGATACAAAAAGTCCTTTTTTTCAGTTCAGGATGATGAAACGGACTGTAATGCTCAATCCCGTCATAACAGTAGATGTCGTAGATTTCTTCGGAAATAATGTAAATTTCACGGTTTTTAATCAAATTATATATCTGATCCCATGCTTCTTTCAGTAAAATTTTTCCCGTTGGATTCTGCGGAGAATTGATGATAATTGCCTTTGTTTTTGATGAAATATGTGATGCAAGCTTTTCCATATTAATCGTAAAGTCATCATCCAGATTGTAATAAACAGGAATTCCTCCGTTCAAAACAATAGACGGTGCGTACGTGTAATAAGAAGGTTGAATAACAATCACTTCATCTCCTTGATTTAAAATAGATTTAAGCGAAGTATATAAAGCAAAAGTCGAGCATGGAACAATATTGATTTCTTCCTTTTTTACATGAAGGCTGTTCTTCCTGTTAGCATTGAATTTGATGATATTATCCAACAGCAGAGAACTCCCGGCAAGCGATTCATAGCTATGGGTGATAACGTCTGCAGATTCTTTTAAATAATACCTTAACTTGGGATCAATCTCAAAATCAGGAAGTCCTAAAGAAAGGTCATAACTTTGATTTCTGACAGCCAGTTCCGACATTTCCGTAAAAAAAGTATAATGATTGAATTCGTAAATTTTCTCCATAAATTTTGCATTGATATCAAATATAAGAAATTTACTTATTCGTTAAAGATTAAATAAATTTTATTATTTTTAAGCAAATTATTTTATAATGAAAAAACTATTTATTCCGCTGTTGTCGGTGGCGTTACTGGTAAGCTGTGGAACAGCAAAAACTTCGAGTGATTCTGCT
Source organism: Chryseobacterium arachidis (assembly GCF_900129245.1). Classification (GTDB taxonomy): domain Bacteria; phylum Bacteroidota; class Bacteroidia; order Flavobacteriales; family Weeksellaceae; genus Chryseobacterium; species Chryseobacterium arachidis. The sequence goes on along the minus strand of NZ_FQUT01000009.1, from coordinate 163,940 downwards.
TCTGCAACGGCTTCATCTTCGGTAAAAGGTGATAAGGCTTTTCTTGCTGCATATAAGGAAATTAAGACAGAAGATCTAAAGAAAAACTTATACGTAATTGCTTCCGACGAAATGGAAGGAAGAGATACCGGAAGCCCTGGGCAGAAAAAGGCAGGAGAATACATGGTCAATTATTATAAAAGCTTGGGGATAGGCTTCCCAAAAGCATTAGGATCTTATTATCAGACGGTACCTTCTGCTTTTATGAAGCTAAGAGGTGGCGAAAATCTTCCCGATTCGGAAAACATTTTAGCTTTCATCGAAGGTTCGGAAAAACCAGAAGAAATTGTTGTGATTTCGGGGCATTACGATCACGTAGGAACCAGAAACGGAGTGGTTTATAATGGTGCTGATGATGATGGCAGTGGAACAGTTGCCGTTATGGAAATTGCAAAAGCTTTTCAAAGTGCGAAGAAAGCCGGAAAGGGTCCAAAAAGATCAATTCTTTTCCTTCACGTAACAGGTGAGGAGCATGGTTTGTTTGGTTCAGAATTTTACACAAACAATCCTGTTTTCCCATTGGCGAATACTGTCGTAGACCTTAATATTGATATGATCGGGCGCGACGATCCTGAAAACAGGGGGAAACAGTATGTGTATGTTATTGGTTCTGAAATGTTAAGTTCTCAGTTGAAAGTAATCAATGAAGCAGCTAATAAGAATACCAATAATCTGGAATTAAACTATAAATATGATGATCCTAGCGATCCGCAAAGATTGTATTACAGATCAGATCATTATAATTTTGCTAAAAATAATGTGCCTGTTGCATTTTTCTTCGACGGGATTCACGAAGATTATCATAAGCCTACGGACGATGTAGAAAAGATCGATTATCCGTTACTGACAAAAAGAACACAGCTTGTCTTTGCGACAGCCTGGGATCTTGCCAACAGAACAGAAAGAATAGTTGTAGATAAAAAATAATTTGCAGCGAATTGTTAGTAAAAGGCAGGATTGCAGAAATGCAGGATTGCCTTTTTTCTTTTTTTAATACCTTGAAAATAATTATTCGTGAAGTTCAGGTAAAGGATATTTCTTAAGTACAGACAGTGTTGAGCAGACTCATGAAACGGTATGTTTTGGGACTTCTCCCAAAACCAGAGCCGAAATCTTTTACCGAAAATCGGGCTGGCAGGAAACCTGAACTCACGAAAAGGGAAAATAAAATTTGAAATGACTTATTACATTTGGAAAAATAAAACTCTATGAAACATAAAGTAAAATCAATCCGACCTTTTATCGGTTCGGAGAATTTTGAGATCAGCCGAAATTTTTATCGTGATCTTGGCTTTGAAGAAACTGTTCTGGATCCGAAATTATCGTTATTCAGATGGGATGAAGCAGGTTTTTACCTTCAGGATGCTTATGTAAAAGACTGGATCGACAATACGATGATTTTTATTGAAGTTGAAAATACGGATGATTTTTTTCAGGAGCTTCTGAGTTTAAACCTTATGGAAAAATATAAAAATGTACGGCTGACACCGGTAAGAACAATGGATTGGGGGAAAGAATGCTTTGTACACGATCCTTGCGGCATTTTGTGGCATTTCGGCGAATTCTTCAAAAAATAATATAGGTTAAAGTTTGTTTAAACTAATTTTAAATTTAACCAATAAAAAAACACAAAATATATTTGCAGAGCTATTATCATATAATAAAAGTTCTTAGAAAAAATCAAAGATTTTAAAAATTTATGTGCTCTTTTCTGCTGTTTAATGATAAACTTTTAAATACATTATCTAAATCTTTTGTTCCTTTTTGGATTAATAAAAATTTTAAACAGTTTTTTAATATAAACCATCAATCAACAACTAAAATCAACAATGATTTACGCTTTCGATACCTTTTATTTTGACGATTATGCCAATACCGTCTGTATTGCTTTTGAGGACTGGGCTTCCGAAAATGAAACGGAAATTTTCACCGAAAAAACCGAGGTTACCTCGGACTACGAAAGCGGTGCTTTTTATAAGAGGGAATTGCCTTGTATTATAAGTCTTTTAAATAAGATTACCCTTCAATCAGAAGATATCATTATCGTTGACGGCTACGTGACATTAGATGATACCGGAAAAATAGGTTTGGGAGGCTATCTTTATGAAAAACTCGGTCAGAAATTTCCGGTTATTGGAATTGCAAAAAACGGATTCAGCAGTCCTGATTCCCAAAGAAGAACAGTGTATCGCGGTGAAAGTAAAACCCCACTTTTCCTTACTGCAAAAGGTGCTGATGTTGACAAAATAAAGCCGAAAGTGGAACAAATGCATGGCAATTTCAGAATTCCGACACTTCTGAAGAAATTGGATCAACTCACCAGAGTTCGAATCTAATTTTCACTTTTTCTCGGTAAATCGACGATTATAAAATCCTAACTTGTCAATTTTTTGATGAAACTGACAAATATCATTGGTTTATTATTTTTATTAATTCTAAATAAATATAAATTTGCACTAACAAAAATCAATTAATACAGCAGAAAAACACATATCTAATCATATCCATATCAATTTTTGTTTTTTCAACCGACAACGGACTTGTCGGTTTTTATTTTTGATATAAGGATTTCCTGTATTCAATTCCCCATTTTGCAATTTCATCAATAATCGGTTCAATGGTTTTTCCGTACTCAGTTACTTCATATTCTACGGTCACGGGTTTAGTATCCAGAACCGTACGCTTGATCAGATGATTGATTTCCATATCCTGAAGTTCTTTTGAAAGCATTTTGGCGGCAATACCATCAATTTCTCTCAAAAGATCCATAAAACGCATTTTCTCACTCTGCATCAGTGTCCCTAAAATGTGGAATTTCCATTTTCCGGATAAGATTTCCATAGAATCTTTGATGGCATTCATTCTGTTTCTGCAAATAACTGAAGTATTAAGATTGGCTTCCTTTTTCATGATTTTCAGACTGTGAAATTGTTATTTTGTAAAGATAAGAAAATTAGTTGGAGTAGTTTCCTCAAGGAAACCGGTTTCCAAAAGGTAATTCATTACCAAAGTATGGTCATTAATTATTAGTTTTGTAACTAAACATAAAGATGTATAAACCTTATCATCACAAAAAATGATAAATTACAAAATACTAACATTTTTGTTCCTCACCGCAACGCTGGGCAGTTGCAACGGACAAAGTGATAAAAGTAAGAAAATGGAAAATAAAGCAACAAACCCGCTATTATGCGATCCTGCTACAGGAATTTGTGAAGTTCCCGGAGAAAAAAATGAATTCGGGAATATCGATGTAAAGGCTAATGAAAAACCTGTAAAAGTTATTTATTTTACAGATCCTATCTGTTCTTCATGCTGGGGAATCGAGCCTCAGTTGAGAAAGCTGAAATTAGAATACGGGAACAATGTTGATATAGAGTACCGAATGGGAGGTCTTCTTCCGGATTGGAGCTATAACAGCGGCGGGATCAGCAAACCTTCAGACGTGGCACACCACTGGGATGAAGTAAGTGTATATTACGATATGCCGATCGACGGAGATGTATGGCTGCAGGATCCTTTGGATTCTTCTTATCCGCCTTCTATTGCTTTTAAAGCAGCACAGATTCAGGATAATAAAAAAGCGATCGAATTTATGAGAGAGCTTCGTGAAATGGTGTTTTTAAAGAAAAAAAATATCGCAAAATGGGAGCATATCTTAGCGGCAGCTAAGAAAGTTGGTTTGGATACCGACAAATTAAAAGCAGATTTTGAAGGAAGAGGAAAAGAACTTTTCCAGGAAGATCTGAAATTGGCAAGAGAAATGGGGGTTCGTGGTTTCCCTACCATGTTCTTTACCAATGAAGCAGGAAGCAAAGAGATTGTGTATGGTTCAAAGCCTTATGCATTCTATGAAACGGCTATTTTAAGAGTAAATTCGGACACCAAAAAATCTGAATATTCTAAAAACTGGGAAAGTCTTTTTGCAAAGTATAATTCGCTTACGGCGAAAGAGTTTTCAGAATTATCAGGAACTCCGAGAAAAGAAAGCGAGCAGTTGTTAAACGAACTTGCTTCTAAAGGAAATCTTGAGAAATTAACCACAAAAAACGGTTCTATCTGGACCCTGAAATCGTAAATTAATTTCATTAATATTTAGCAAATTTTTTACCGGAGATCTGTGGATCTTCGGTTTTTAATTTATATAGATTTGATTAATAGTATTTTAAGTTTTAATTTGATATAAAAATGATCAAAATAGTTGTAAATTTAAACCGAACGGTCTAAATTTGCATTGTTAAAAATAAATCATCGTGAGTAAGGCAGAAAGAACAAAGCAATTCATTATCGAGACAGCAGCTCCAATTATCAATAAAAAAGGGATGGCAGGAACTTCAATGTCCGATATCATGGAGGCGACCAAGCTTGCCAAAGGTGGAATTTACGGCAATTTTGAAAGTAAGGACGAAATCTGCAAAGAAGCTTATTCTTACCTGTCATCTCAATTGGCAGGAAGGTTAAATGAAGCGGTAAAAGCTGGAAAAACAGCAAAGGAAAAATTAGATAATCTTTTGGATGTTTATAAAAACAGGAGTCTTGATGGTGGTTGCCCAATTTTAAATTTTGGAATCGAAGCAGATGACACACATCCCGAAATTAAGGCAAGGGTGAACAAATCCATTTCTTCTGCCCGAAACAGGATTGCCGAAATTGCAGTTTTTGGTATTGAGCATCGTGAAATATCCAAGGATCTCAATGTACATATCTTCAGCACCAAAGTTTTTGCCATGATTGAAGGAGCGATTATGTGCCGGAGAATTATGGATTCTGATGAAGTCATGCAGACAGTTATAGAAACAATAAAAAAAGATTTTGAATCGCATTCGATTTAAAATTTTTTACCAAAATACAGACCGATCGGTCTTTTAATTTAAAAATTTAATTTTAATAGAATGAGAAATTTAGACATTAATCATAAAGGGTTTAGTACATTTCTTGCCCTTGGGCTGATTCCGTTATCAGGGTTTGCTACAGATATTTATTTACCTTCTCTGCCTGCGATGGCGAAGGATTTACATGTTTCTTCGGCAGCCATTCAGCTTTCGTTGGTGCTGTTTATGTTTAGCAATGGTATCAGCCAGATCTTTATCGGAAGTATTATCGACAGTTTCGGCCGTTATAAGGTGGCTGTTGCCTCTTTGGCCATATTTTTCATCACAAGTTTTATCATTGCTTGGGTTCCGGATATTTATGTCATTTATGCAATGAGGATTATTCAGGGGATAGCTATTGCATTTATTGTGGTGGGTAAAAGAGCGTATTTCGTTGATCTTTATTCAGGAGAAAAACTGAAAAACTATATCAGCATGTTTTCTATCATCTGGGCTTCTGCACCCATTCTTGCTCCGTTTTTAGGTGGCTATTTGCAGGATCTTTTCGGATGGCGTTCCAACTTCTACTTTTTGGGAATATTATCACTGGTGTTTTTACTGTTAGAATTAATCTACAGCGGCGAAACTTTGAAATATTATCATCCATTTAAGGTTCAAACCATTACAGAAACTTATATCAAAAAGCTAAAAACTGCTGATTTCACATTAGGAATCGGTATTTTGGGCATCAGTTTCGGATTGGTTGTGGTGTACAGTTTATCAAGTCCGTTTATTATTGAAAGAGTGTTGGGATATTCTTCTGTCGCCACAGGTTATAGTTCTTTATTGTCTGGGTTATCATTAATGACAGGTGGAATTATTGCCAAATCCATGATCAGCAAACCATTGGCCCAAAAAGTAATTTCCGCAATTATTATTCAGACGGTTTTGGTTGTACTCATGATTACGACTGTTCCCTTCGGAGCCAATATTTTTACTTTGGTTGGCTTTACGATTGGAATTCACATGGCTGGAGGATTTATTTTTAATGTAGTGTATGCTTATTGTTTAAGCCGTTTTACTAAAAATGCAGGGATTGCAAGCGGATTAACGGGCGGACTTTTATACATTATCAGTTCTTTGGTAAGCTATGGTTTTGCCAATCTGTACGCCGTTAAAAGCCAGACATTGCTGGGGATAGCCAATATTTCATTAATTGTTATTTTATTTTTAACCTTTGTATTGTTCAATAGATATCGAAAATTAGCTGTGCAATTAGACCGATAAATATCATCTTATAAGTCAGAAATGGGAGGATTCCTTTTCTGACTTTTTAGCTGAAAAATAATGATTTTACATTCCCGGCCAGTACAAGACATTAAATGTATGTCCATCGGGGTCGGAAAATACAAAAGTGTATCCTTGACCAATTTCATAGGGTTCAGCAGAAATTTTTCCACCTGCATTCTGTATGGCTTCTCTCCATTCATCAACTTCATTTCTGCTGTCGGCGGAAAGGCTGAATACTGTCTCAATACCTGTAGTAAGATCAATAAATTCTGTTTTGGTATTTTTTTGAATAATTTCTTTCAGAAAAAAATTAATGATAAAATGATTTTCACCAAAGGAAAAACTTGTCATCTCCTCAGAATTTATCTCACTGTTGGGCTGGAAACCTAATTGAGAATAAAACCTGTTCGTTCTTTGAATGTTGGCTACCGCAAGGTTTGCCCAGATTTGTTTTGTTTTCATATTGTTAGATTTAATGGGTGTAATATTAAAGGCGAAAATTTTCATTATCTTATATAAAGTTAGGCATTTTCCATTTTGGCTACAGCAATATCCGTTTTGGCAACTTTAATCTTTTGCTAAGTGAAGACCTTTGTCATGTAATTTTTAAACAACAAAAAAATGAAAACAATCTTCATTACAGGAGCTTCTACAGGATTAGGAAAAACAACCGCAAAACTATTTCAAAGCAGAGGATGGAATGTTATCGTAACCATGAGAAATCCGGAAGCAGAAACAGAACTGGCACAACTGGAAAACGTTACACTGCTTCCATTAGATGTTACCAATCTGGAACAAATAAAATCTACAGTACAAAAAGCGTTGGAAATCAGCAGTATTGATTTGGTTTTTAATAATGCGGGCTATGGATTAATAGGGCCGTTGGAAGCGTTGAGCGACGATCAGGTCATTAGACAGCTGGATACCAATTTATTAGGAGTAATCCGTGTCACCAAAGAATTTATTCCTTATTTCAGAGAAAGAAAAAGCGGAATGTTTATCACGACTACTTCAATTGGAGGTTTATTGGCGTTTCCTCTAGGATCTACTTATCATGCAACAAAATGGGCGCTGGAAGGTTGGAGCGAAAGTCTGGCGTACGAATTAAACACATTTGGGGTAGAGGTGAAAACAGTATCTCCCGGCGGAATTAAAACAGACTTTATCAGCCGGTCACTAGATTTGGGAACACAGCCTGAATATCAGGCAATGATCGATAAAATGATGTCTAGTACCGATGCGATGATGGAAGGAGCTTCCGAACCGGAAGTTATTGCAGAAGTGGTGTATGAAGCTGCAACTGATGGTAAAAAACAATTGAGATATGTTGCAGGACAGGATGCGCAGGCATTGTATAAGCAGCGTCTTGAAATGGGAGCAGAAGCATTCAGAGCAGAATTCGGGAAACAGTTTATTTAATCGAAAATGGGTTAGAGCGTGTAGAGTTATAGGTTTTGAATCAAAATTTGCAGCGTAGTTTTACAAATATTCTGACCTCACCTATTCAATAATACATCAATTTTAAAACTTAAATCGTAACTTTAAATTATGGAAAAGAAGGATCATTCTCCGGTAAAAATTTTGTCTATTTCTGAGCTCCATCAGATTTTGAATATTCAGAAGCCGCTACACCCGTTGATCAGTCTGGTGGATAATACAAAAATGATGGTGGATAAAAACTTTCTTGTCCGAAGTTTTATGCTGGGTTTTTACAAAATTTCCTACAAGTTTTCTGAAAATGGAAAAATGGGCTATGGCCAGGGATATTATGATTTCAATGAAGGCGGAATGATGTTTACAGCTCCTAACCAGATTTTGTTTACCGATACAGATGCCGAGTATCATGGGTATACGTTATTTATTCATCCTGAGTTTTTAAGGAATTATCCTTTAGCCAAAAACATGAAAAAATACGGTTTCTTTTCCTACGATACGAATGAGGCATTGCATCTGTCTGAAAAAGAAAAGGATACAGTCGTAGGATTGATGAACAACATTAATGACGAGCTGAATACAGCGATTGATGAAGTAAGCCAGGATGTCATTATTTCATACATTGAAGTTTTACTTAATTACAGCAACCGTTTCTATAAAAGACAGTTCATTACCAGAAAAGCGGTTAATCACGATCTTCTGTCTAAAATGGACGAGGTACTGGAAAATTATTTCAGCAATCAGGATACATTGATGAAGGGGCTTCCGACGGTAGAATTTTTAGCATCTGAGCTTCATTTGTCTACCCATTATCTGAGTGATATGCTCCGGAATCTTACGGGACAGAATGCCCAGCAGCATATTCATGAGAAACTGATCGAAAAGGCAAAAGAATATCTTACAACCACCAATTTTTCAGTATCGGAAGTTGCGTATCAATTGGGTTTCGAGCACTCGCAATCGTTCAGCAAATTATTTAAGAAGAAAACAAATACAACGCCGTTGGGCTATAAACTGTCCTTTAATTAAAACTATATAAATAATCACCGGATGCCTGTAAAATTTACAGGCATTTTTAATGGAAAGTACGTGGAATTTAAGAGATATTTAACTAAAAATACCTTTTACATTTCAGTTGTTAAAGAATTGAAGTGAAACCTTAACAGATTTGATTTAAAAATTATCAAAATTTTATCATTTTTAATTCTTTTTGTGTTGAGGAATTGGACTTATTTTGAGAAAAAATTTAAGACCATTATTACTTATGATTCAACATTTCTCAATGAGGCTCCTTTTGGCAGGCTTTACATTCTTTTATGGAATACTGTTTTCCCAAAGTCTGAAAAACATGAAAATATTGGATGCGGAAGATGGAAAACCGATTGCCAACACCAGGATAATTTTACCCAACGAAGTCATCTACACAAATGATGATGGGATTGCACTGGTGCCTGAGCAGGCTAAAAATCTCGAAGTTTCTAAAACCGGATATCAGTCTGAAAAGCTGGAAACGATAGTTCCTGTGCTAAAATTAAAACCTTTATACAGAGATATTCAGGAAGTGAAAATTGTGACCATCGACATCAGGAAACTGCTTGAAGATGTGAATCGAAGCTATACCAAAACATATTATTCCAAGCCTTCACTGTATAATATTATTTATAAAGAAAAAAATACGTACGACAACGAATTGAAGCTGCTGATGGTAGCCGATGCCAAGTTTTGGACGGAATCCAATTTCTACAATTATAAGTATAAATTAAGAAACGAATACGAAAAATTTATCCAAATTGAACTTAACAATATCCGGTTTTTTAAATCTGCACCTGTAAACGATTCTCTGATTACAAGCACAACAAAGGTCGGGAAATCGGACGATTATATAGGTTTTATTTTTATGAATTATACCTTAAAAAGACTGGTGGATCATATTAATTTTAATGGTTCAAAATCTTCCGGAAGAATTGTAAATGACGATGGTGAAGAGCAGACAATCCATTTTTCGGTAAGAACTAAATCCGGGGTAAAACTGATCGGTAAGCTTCTTTACCATAAAGCCGACAAAGTAATCACCCATTTGGAAATTGAATACGATCAAAGCGAGTTTGCTCCCATTAAACTTAAAAATTCTGCGGGTGAAGAATTTCAGTTTCAGCCCGGAAACGGTATGATGAGCCTCGATTATTATAAGAAAGATAAGAAATATATCCCGTCTAAAACCATGATGCGAAGTGATAATTATATCATTTATAAAGGAGAAAAGCACAGAAGGACTTTTGATCGTGATATCACTTTCCAGACATTCAGTGAAACAAAAGAAAAAGGACTTGCTAACAGGATCGATGTTCATAAAAATATGTGGGAAAACGTTCCAAACCACGAACAGAAAGATTCTAAAATAGCATTGTCTAAAGAAGAGCAGGAATTTATAAACGAAAAATAACATGAAAAAACTACTTTTTACCTTTTTGATGGTGAGTGCATTGGCAAAATCGCAGACCCACCGTTTTATTTATGATGTGATTTACAAGAAAGATTCAACCTCAACGGTTCAGACAAAAGAAAATTACCATCTTGATATCAATCAAGATAATGTAACCTATTATACAAGGGATTTCTTTGTAGCAGATTCACTGATTAATAATAATTTGGAATTCCCGAAAGGCCAGAAACTGAATACCTCAAATATTGTTTTCCATAGAAAAGGATCGGATCAGTATGATGAATTTGATCTGTTGGAAGGCAGTACCATTTTAAAGTTGCAATCTACAGACTCACAAAAATGGAATCTGACGAATGAAAGCAAAAAAATAAAAGATCTGACTCTTCAAAAAGCAACAGCAACTTTCGGAGGAAGAACTTGGACGGCCTGGTTTACCAAAGAAATTCCTTTTCAGGAAGGACCTTACAAGTTTCACGGGCTTCCGGGATTAATTGTGGAACTCTATGATGATAAAGAAAACTACAGATTTGAGCTGGTAACATCTTCAGTTATCGAGAAGTCACCTAAAAACCAGTTTATTGAAATGTCAAGACAAATGGCGGCTCCTGTGGACTGGGAAAAGTATAAAAAAGCAAAACTCGCTTTCTATGAATCTCCAGTGAATTATATTAAAAATGGGAGAAGCAGCGATCAGTTTTTCCTGAACGACGGAACGAAAGTAAATCCCGCAAATTACCGTGAAATCAACGAGCGATTAAGGCAGAATATTAAAAAATATAATAATCCTATCAATCTGGAGAAGGCCGTTATTTATCCTTAGAAATTATTATTTTTGTGGTACTAAAAAATAAATGATGAAAAAATTACTTCTGATAAGTTGTATCAGCCTGTCTGTTTTCGGTTTCGGACAAAAAAAATATACGAAAATCGACGATTCTAAAATTAATCAGGCAAGACTGGAAGTCGGAAAAAGCTTTATTGATGAATACATTAAAAAGTGCCGGAATAAAGATTATAGTGAATTTAAAGGTTTTTTGATTGATAAAAGAATTGAAGCCGAACTTTATAAAAAACTTCCAAAAACCTGTGAAGAAAACGGTAAAATGGAACTGTTAGATTTTAATTCAGCTTATGAATATGATAATCTTAAGTATGATGATCCTGTTGATGTTTATATCTACGATTTTAAACTGGAAAACCTGCCTGAATTAAAATATGCAAGTGTTTGGGTTTATGAAGATAAAAATGTGATTGGAAGTATTTATTTTTCCAAAGATAAGCCGATCTACAAGAAAAAGAGAAAGAAATAATTAAAAAAGCAGACATTCGTAAATGTCTGCTTTTGTTTGAATATTATTGGGAATCTCTTTCAAGCTTTTTAATGAAATAAGAAAAAGGGATTCCTGTAGTCTTTTTAAATGCATGGATGAATTCTGCTTTTGAAGAAAATCCATTGCTTTTAGCGAGATAATCTTCCCTGTACACTCTGGAATTAGGGGCTGAGTACAAAAGATGTACAACGTGATTAATCTTCAGTGAGCTGATATAATCGCTGAATGTTTTTTTCTTATATTTTTGAATGGTCTCGGCAAGATATTCAGGCTGAATTCCCAGTTCCGAAGCCAGATCAGTCAGCTTTATTTGATGTTGAATATAATTTTTAGACTTTTCAAATTTACTCAGTTTTTCCAGTAAAAGATTAACGGAATCATTTTGAACACCATTAATAATAACTGTTTCTGTATTCTGATTGTCTGATTTTGATTTTTCAATTAGCTTTTCGTAGCTCTCCTGAAGTTTTCTGTTTTTCCTTCTCCAAAACAGCCAGCCGCATAGTAAAAGAACAAACGATATAATGGCTGAAATGATAATAACATTTTTTACAGTGTTGTTTTTTTCTTTTTCTTTCTTCTCAACAATTAATTTTACCGGTGTATTGATCGCTCTTTTTTCAGCATTCGTCAAACTGTCATTAAGCTTCATGTAAAGATTAGTATATTTTTCAGCATCTTGCTGATTATTTTTAGCCAAACTCGATTTGTATAATATCTGGAAAAGATCTCTTCTTACTTCAGGAAATGGGCTGGTTTTCTCTAAAATAATTGCTTTTTGGGCGTATAGTCTACAGCTATCATATTTTTTCTGATCAAGAAGAAGATTTGCCATTGAAGTATGAACTAAGAGGGGTGTATTGTTTGTGAATTGATATCTTTTACAAATATCTAAAGCTTTATAAAAATAGTTTGCTGCATCCAGAGGATTTTTCAATTCATCACTGGTAATTCCTAAATTGAGGTAAACAAATGCTAATTGAGCAGATTTTTTTTGTTCTGTTTTCCTATCATTAGCTTTAACTTGCTGAAGAGCCCATAATTGCTTCAGATAACTTTTTTGTACATTATTGAGATTTGGCGAAGATTCTCCCTTCATTGTTTCCACGAAGGCAAAACCACTATAGATTGTACCTAAAGAATAGTATTTATCATTACTGTCTTTCAATTTTTGATTGTAAATCAATGCCTTGTTCAGATAGTTTTCTGCTTCATCCAACAAACCTAAATAAGAATAGGCAGAAGCAACATTTGTATAATTTAAGCAGACAATATAATTGGCTTCTATTTTATTAACTAATGCATCATTTTCTTTGCCAACCAAAGTTGCTTCTTTATATTTTCCAATGGCATTATAAGCAAATATTAAAGACATATTACATTTAAATATGCCATAGCTATAATTTATTTTTTTTGCCAGCTGTTTAGATTCTTGTGCTGTTGTAATGATCAGTTCAGGATTGCCCGAAAACTCTAAATAATCAAGCTTAGCAATTTTTTTTTTTTGAAAGTTTTCTTCAGCAAGTTTTTGTTTTTTTGCCGGATCTGAACATGAAATTGCAAAAATGAACAAGAATAATAAATAAAAGTTTTTAATCATAGTTTGCTGTAATATTTTCTTATGAAAATTTTAGCAAAAATAGAATTTTTAAACAAAAATATGGTATCATTTTAAATTGATTTGAGAAATGATCTCACCAAGAATCGAACTTGGATCTAAAGTTTAGGAAACTTTTGTTCTATCCATTGAACTATGAGACCGTATTTATTCAAAGTTATCAAATTAAATGATTGGATAGTAAATCAAAAATAAAATAAATAAAAGAATCCGCTCTTTAGGAGCGGACTCAGTAGATAAATACATCTCATTTTTTTAATTAGACAACAATAAAAAAGCACAGCCGACAATGCTGTGCTTAAATTTTTATAAATTTAATTGCAATTTCAAAACTGAAAAAAGCAAAATTTGAATTCATTTTCAGATTTATTACATAGTAAATGTAGGAATTAATTTTCTATTTACCATGAATTTATTGTTAAAATTCACAAGTTATCCACAATAATTTGTTAGTAACTTTAAATAACGTGTTTATAATTTAATTCCTTATCTTTAATTCATTAAAATCTCTTTATAAATAGTATCCAAATATTTCAGGTAAATTCTTAATCCCTGAAAATCTGAAGGTTCAAAGTCTTTGAGCTTTAATTTATCTATTATTTTAATTAGAAATCAGAATTGCAATCCAGATTTTTGCAATTTGGTTTTCAAACTATAAAGAGAACATTATGAAAACAAATACAATTGCCGTAATCGGCGGAACAGGAAAATCAGGAAAGTATCTTGTTCAACAGCTTTTAAATCAAAACTATTTAATAAAATTATTACTCAGAAATCCCGAAAATTTTACTCTTGGAAACCCTTTGATCGAAATCGTAAAAGGGGATGCAAGAAACTATGATTCCATTAATAATTTAATCAAAAACTGTGATGCGGTCATAAGCACTTTAGGGCAGCCGGCAGGTGAGGAGCCTATTTTCAGTGATGCAACTAAAAACATTATTAAAGCAATGAACGCTCACGGAATTAAAAGATACATCGTCACGACAGGATTAAATGTCAACACTCCCTTCGATCATAAGAACGAAAAAGTAAAAATGGCAACAGCCTGGATGTATCAGAATTACCCGAAAACCACGATTGATAAACAAAAAGAATACGAACTGTTGACTGATAGCAATCTGTATTGGACGTTGGTAAGGCTTCCTTTAATCGTTCAGACTTCTGAAAGCTTTAAGACGGAAACAAACCTGAAAGACTGCAACGGAGAAAACATTTCAGCAACGGATTTGGCCAAATTTTTAGTTTCACAGATCAATGATGAGGCTTTTATTAATCAGAGTCCGTTTTTGTATAATTTGTAAATCTTAATGGTTCAAATAAAAAACAGAGAGTAAAAAATACTCTCTGTTCTATTTTAGTTCTCCAGCTTTTCTTTAATATACTTCGCTGTGTGAGATTTTTTATTTTTTGCCAAATCTTCCGGTGTTCCTGTAAAGACAACTTCACCGCCATGTTTTCCGGCTTCTGGGCCAATGTCGATAATATAATCTGCCGATTTAATAATATCTGGCTGATGTTCGATAACAATCACAGAATGTCCCAGATCAATCAAAGCCTGTAATGATTTCAGCAATTTCTGGATATCATGGAAATGAAGACCTGTAGAAGGTTCATCAAATATAAACAATGTCTTATCTGTCGTTACCCCTTTTACCAGGAACGAAGCCAGTTTTACACGCTGCGCCTCCCCACCGGAAAGGGTAGAAGAGCTTTGTCCCAACTGCAGATATCCCAGACCAACGTCCTGTAAAGGTTTTAACTTGGTCGCAATCTTCTCTTCATGATTATCTTTGAAAAACTCCAGTGCTTCATCAACCGTCATGTGGAGGATATCCGAAATATTCTTTTCATCATATTTCACTTCCAGAATTTCGTTTTTGAAACGGGTTCCTTTACAAACCTCGCATTCCAGTTCGATATCTGCCATGAACTGCATGGAAACATTGATAACGCCTTCACCCTTACATTCGTCGCATCTTCCGCCGTCTACGTTGAAAGAGAAATGTTTAGGCTTGTACCCCATCATTTTAGCTACTTTCTGTTTCGCAAACAGATCTCTAATATCGTCGTAAGCCTTCAGATAAGTAACAGGATTAGAACGGGAAGATTTTCCGATCGGGTTTTGGTCGATTAACTCAATGTGTTTAATCAGCTTGGTTGGGAAATCCACAGAGTCGTAATCTCCTTTTTTACCACCCATTCCCAGCTGGATCTGGATATCGTTCGTCAGAATTTCCTTCATCAGAGTAGATTTTCCGCTTCCTGAAACTCCGGAAATTACGGTAAGACTTTCCAAAGGAACGTCAACATCAATATTCTTTAAATTATTCTGTCGTGCTCCTTTTATATGAATCCATTCTTTCGCTTTTCTGCGCTTTTTCGGAACTTCAATTTCTAATCTTCCGGTTAAATATTTTGAGGTTAAGGTATCTGCATCTTTCAGCTCTTTGTAATCGCCTGCAAAAACCAATTCACCTCCCAGATAACCGGCTTCCGGACCAATATCAATGATATAATCCGCAGCTTTCATCACATCTTCATCGTGTTCCACAACAATTACCGTGTTTCCAAGGTCACGAAGATTCTGCAGTACTTCAATCAGGTTTTCCGTATCTCTCGAGTGAAGACCGATCGACGGCTCATCCAGAATATAAATAGAACCCACCAAAGAACTTCCCAGGCTTGTTGCTAAGTTAATTCTCTGACTTTCCCCACCGGAAAGCGTGTTGGAAGTTCTGTTTAAAGTTAAATATCCTAAACCTACTTTCAATAAAAATTCAAGTCGGGTGGTGATTTCGTACAGTAATCTTTTGGCAACTTCCTGATCGTGATCGGATAATTTCAGATTGTCAATCAAAGGGAAAAGCTCGTCCAAAGGAAGCTCGATCATCGACTGGATATTGTGTCCGTCAATTTTTACCCAACTCGTTTCTTCACGAAGTCTCAGTCCTTCACAGGTGGGGCAAAGCGTTTTTCCGCGATAACGGGAAAGCATCACACGGTACTGGATTTTGTATAAATTCTCCTCCAGCATTCTGAAGAAATTATCAATCGAAGGGAAGGTACTTTTCCCGTCACCTTTCCAGAGATATTTTTTCTGCTCTTTGGTTAATTGATGATAAGGCTTATGAATAGGGAAGTCTTTTGCTTTTTTAATGAAATCTTTTTTCCATTCGCTCATGCTTTCTCCTTTCCATGAAGCAACGGCATCCTCGAAAATGGATAATGTTTTGTTTGGAATCACTAAATCTTCATCAATTCCAATTACTTTTCCGTAGCCTTCACAAGTCGGGCACGCTCCGTAAGGATTATTAAAGCTGAAAAAATGAACATTTGGTTCAAGGAATTCAATGCCGTCAAGTTCAAATTTGTTGGAGAATTCTTTGATTTTGCCTGTATCCGTATTTTTTAACGAACAATATCCTCGACCTTCATAAAATGCCATCTGAATAGAGTCTGCCAGACGTTGTAGGAAACTTTCATCTTCTTCATACGCAAAACGGTCGATAACTAAGTTGATGACCATTCCTTTTTCAGGAGTGAAACCAAAACTTTCAAGATCTTCAATTCCCGCCACATTTCCATTGATTTCTAACCTTGTGAATCCGGCAAGCTTTAAAACATTTAAGTTTTCACCAAAATTCGCAGCATCATATTCGTAAGGAGCGGTCAGTAAAAAAGAAGTATCTTTTTTGGAAGCTTTAATAAAATCTACTACATCCGTCACCGAATCTTTTTTCACTTCTTCCCCTGAAACCGGAGAATAGGTTTTCCCGATTCTGGCAAAAAGAAGCTTCATATAATCATAAATCTCCGTTGAGGTTCCTACTGTCGATCTTGGATTCGAAGAAATTACCTTTTGCTGAATGGCGATAGAAGGTGCTAAACCTTTAATATCATCCACTTTCGGTTTTTCCAGCTTACCCAAAAACTGTCGTGCATAAGAGCTTAAGCTCTCTACATATCTTCTCTGTCCTTCCGCATAAATAGTATCAAAAGCTAGGGAAGACTTTCCGCTTCCGGAAACTCCTGTAATGACGATCAGTTTATTTTTCGGGATAAGAACATCGATGTGTTTCAGATTATTAAGATGTGCATTCTTAACAAAAATCTGCTTTTTAATATCTATATCTGTTGTATTAGCCATAGTAAAATTAAGACTAACAAAATTACGAATTTCTGACGGATTTATTGGCTTAAAATTAAAGGGATCAGAAGAATAAAAAAGCATGTATTTTCAGTAACGGGTTAGTGTGTCATCCACACTCGCCCGAATGGGGGTGACACACTCGGGCGAGTGGGTCGGTCAGTATCGAGCGTATCAGGATGGCTGATACGGGCGTATCAGGGTAACCGATATGGGCGAGTGGGTCGGTCTGATAAAAAAGAGAAATTTCAGCATGCCTGGATACTTTAGGAAAAGGACTCACAATTAGAAGATTCGCAAGTATTGGATTGTTAATATGTTAAAATTTATCAAATCTTCAAAAAAGAGATGCTGTTCAGTGCATATCATTGATTCTCAATGTTAATTTTTAAGAATTTTAAGTTTATGGTATTGTTTTATATGCTAAAATTATTTAAAATTGCATTCATAAATTTGTAATATAGAAATGAGAAAGTTATTCAGAGATCTTGTTACACATTTAATGAGAAAAAGATAAAAATACGTGATTAGTCCCAAGAAGATGCAGCAACAAACTGCATCTTTTTTTATGACAACTATCATTTGCGGTTCTTCATGAACTCTACTACTTTTGGGCCTACGAAACTAACTGAGAATAATTCTGATAAAATATGATTAAAAAAGCCGGAAGTATCTTTTTCCTCGGAGCCTTATTTTTTGCCCAGGCACAGGAAAAATCAACTGATATAGAATCCATTGAAATCCAGGGAAAACTGATCTCGGTTCCCTATAAAATTGCCAACCAGAATATTACCGTGATCACCAGAGAAGATCTTGAAAATTCTCCGGCCAAAAGTATTGATGAGGTTCTTCAGCAGGTTTCGGGGATGGATATCAGAAGGAGAGGGGCCAATGGGGTGCAAAGTGATATCAGCTTCCGCGGGAGCTCTTTTGAGCAGGTACTTTTGTTGCTGAACGGCATCAGAATGAACGATTCGCAAACGGGGCACAATTCTATGAATCTTCCGATTGACCTTGATGATGTGGAAAGAATAGAGGTAATAAAAGGACCGGGAGCAAGAAGATTCGGGCAGAATGCCTATGCAGGTGTTATCAATGTCATTACCAAAACGCATATTGGGAAAAGAGTAAAAATAAGTGCTGAAGCGGGAGATTACGAAACCTTCGGGTTCGGACTGAATGCCCAGATGGGAAATGAAAAGTTTTCGAATGCTCTTCAGGCCAATTCAAATTCCTCTCAGGGATATATGTACAATACAGATTATGAGATCCGAAATGTTTTTTATCAGAGTAAACTGAATATAAAAGACGGTGACATCAGACTTCAGGCCGGTTTTTCTGAAAAGAAGTTTGGCGCCAATGGTTTTTATTCCTCAAAAGCGGCTACCGAACAGTACGAGGAAACTCAGGCTTCTATTGTAAGTATTGCGCATCAACAGACTTTTAATAAACTTAAAATCCATTCTAATGTATATTGGAGAAGAGGGCAGGACATGTATGTTTTCAACAGACAAAAACCTGAGATCTACAGAAATATGCATATCGGGAATAATGTAGGAGGAGAGGTAAACTCCAGCTACCAATGGGGATTGGGAACAACGGGTGTAGGTGTAGAGCTGAGAAAAGAGTTTTTATCAAGCAATAATCTTGGGGAAAGAAACCGTTTTGTATCACAGTTCTTTTTCGAGCACCATTTCTCTTTATTAGACAAGAAATTGAATATCAGTCCGGGAATTTCATGGGCAAGCTATTCCAAAGTCGGAAACTTTTTTTATCCGGGGCTGGATGTGGGGTACAACTTTAACCCAAGCCATAAAGTCTACGGAAATATTTCGAGAGTGTCGAGGGTTCCGAGCTTTACAGATCTTTATTATGTAAGCAAAACAGAGGTGGGAAATCCTGCTTTAGAGCCGGAAAATGCAGTGTCGGCAGAAGTCGGTTATCAGTATCAGAAAAAGGGAATGTTAGCCAAAATAAGTGGTTTTGTAAGAGACTCGAAGAATTCTATCGACTGGACCAAAAAAACATTGGAGGATCCAACATGGTATGCCTTCAATGTAGGGGATACCGAAACCAAAGGAATCGAGATGGAATGGGATCATAAGCCTTTGAACTGGCTGCGATATTCGGTGAGCTATACCTATTTAGACAACAAATCAAGCATTACGAACAGCAATGTTTCAAGATATATTATGGATAATCTGAAGCATCAGTTTATCTCGAAACTGGATATTACCTTCCTGAAAAGCTTTACCAATGAACTGGTTTACCGATATAATTACAGAGCGAACCTTGGAGATTATCAGATCCTGGATGAAAAGCTGAGTTTTACTAAAAAGGATTATTCGGTGTATGTTTTAATCAATAATATTACAAATACTTCATATACAGAAAATTTCGGTGTACCAATGCCTCAAAGATGGTTCCACATTGGGTTTTCTTATAATATCAATATTAAATAAATGTTAACAGAGAATGAAGTAAAGTTAATATTACGAAATTGTTAATTCGTTTACATTTGCAAAAATTTTTTCAGATGAAACTTTTCTTAAGTCTTAGCTTATTTTTAAGTCTTACATTTATTAAAGCTCAGGAACATATTTCCGGATTTAGTGCATTGACAGTAACGTATAAGTTTCACCCGAAATTTTTTCTTTACGCAGAAGGTCAGATGAGAAGTATTAATGAATTTACTTATCCCGATTATTATGAGATAAAAGGAGGATTGGGTTATTATCTTACCAAAAATCATAAGCCTTTTATCGGTTTGGGACGATATGCAACCTATAAAGAACATGCCATAAACAAAGAAGAATTCAGAGTCTGGCTGCAGGATGTAATTGATATTAAAAAAGGAATCGTAAAATTTGAAAACCGTTTACGTGCCGAAAAAAGCTGGTTTTATGAACCTCAGACAGATAAAAGTTCGGAAAGAATGCGCTACCGTTACCGTTTGAATGTAAGTGTGCCATTGAATTCAAAAGAAGTGAAAAAAGGAACAGTTTTCGCAAACGTATATGACGAAATTTTCCTTGTAACCCCTATGAAACCTACTTTCGCAAGAAACAGAGTATATGCGGGAGGCGGTTATCAGATCGATAACAGCATCGGAGTTGCAGCAGGATATCTTTGGCAGAGAGAATTTAATGCAACCAATAACCAGAATTTTCATTTTCTGTATGTTGCTTTAAATATCAATATCGACGGGACCAATCATCCTGTGAAAACATTTGATTATCCGGGAGCCGATTAAGATTTTGTCTTCACTAATTAAAAATAAAACCTTCCTCAAATTCAACTGAATTCAAGGAAGGTTTTATTTTTAATATTTATCAATCAAATAATGATAGGCCTTTAAATACTTGTTGAATCTCTTAATATCTTTTGGAGTAAGCTCACGGTTTACTCTTCTCAGATCCATATTATCACGAAGATCATTAAGCTTTACGGCAACAGCAAGCGGAGAGCGCTCGGTTCTTTTTACGAAATCGTCATAGTCTTCATCCGGATCAAACTTGGTAAGGCAGCTTACTGCGAAAATAATATATTCCGGAAAACCCTGATCCCTTAAATAATCCAAACTGAAATCCTGGGGGTGATCTTCCACCACATCATGTAAAACACCAACGATTTTCTCGTCCATTGTTTTTCCGTATTCCATAACGCGCATAACGTGAGCAATGTATGGAGCGTGGTATTTATCAGTTTGTCCTTTATGCGCCTTATCAGCTATCTTTATTGCTCGGTGGAGCATTTCGTCTTTTGTCATTTTATGTAAAGTAGAGTACAAAAATAAAAAATGCTCCAAAATTTTGAAGCATTTAATGGAATTTTATTTTTTCTGATTGTCCGCAATATGCTATAATGAATGTTGTGTGCTGTAATCATGATTATTTTTACCACAACGTACACTAGGGTTATCTACAAAGTTCACAACTCTTGTGTTCTTTGTGAAATCTTTAATGCTATTCTTGGTTAAAATCCAAGTATGATAAATAACGGATATTCAAATTATTTTTCAACCCTATCAGCCGATTATTTTTGGTCTTTTTAAAAAGCAATCTTGTCTTGAGCTACTTGGCTTTAACAGTATCTTTAGGCTTTTCAGGAGAAGCCGGCTTAAGCATTTTATAATCTTTCGCTTCGATCTTTTTATTAAGACCGGAATATTTTGTACCTTCCTTTGGCTTTGCCACAGGCATTTTGTAAAGATTTTTCGTCTGGTTTTCCTGTTGGGGCTGCTGTATTTTTACAGGATTCAACTTAGGATATAGAATGGTATCTGTTTTTGGAATTAACTGCTTTTTAGGCTTTTCCTGTGCGGAAAGTGAAACCGAAATTAATAGAATTGGAAATAGTAATATTTTCATTTTGCTATGTTTTCTTAAAAATTGTAAAAATATTTAATCTAAAGCTGTTTAAAACTCCAGTCATATTTATAAGACAATTTAAAGGTCTTTTTTATTACTTCTTTCGGAAAAGTAATGGTAAGCTGAACATATTCATTATGATCATCAATCACGCTTGAAATAATTACTGCTGAAAAGTAAGAATGATTTTTTTGGGACTTCCATTTTTCGAATACTTTTTCATCTTCTGCACTAAGATTAAAGTTTTCATCATCTTTAGTATCATTTTTCTTTTCAATCCAGAACATATTTAAATCTAAATAATTAGGATGATCTTTTGCTGTTTTTTTTATTTCATCTAAGATAAATGGGTATTTTTTCTCTATTAATTTGGCATTTTGACATGACATTTCTCTTGCTCGTTTAAACTCATCATAGGCACACTCTAAAACTCTTCCGGTTCTTATAAATTTCCTTTTATAATGTTCTAAATTTCTATAATCATATACTGATTTTAGATTGCTCATTGTAATGTCTTTGAATCTGCCATTACAATCATCAAGAGTATCTTTGATCTGAGAATAAGATATGCAAAATGTAAGAATTGCTATAAGGATATAAAATTTTGATCTCATTAAATGGATTTGTTTATAATTTTAAAGATAATAAAAAACGCCTCAAAATGAGACGTTTTGTTGAAATCAAAATTTATATATAAAAGACTAATAAGCTCCTTTTCCGATAAAATGTGCCGCGATTTTTTCTGTCAACGCTACTACATTCGGATGATTAGTATATTTTGTAAATCGTCTCAATCCTGAAAGCATCATTCTCTGTTCGTCACCTTCAGCAAAAGAGACAATTCCTTCTTTTGCCGCTACGATGATTTTCTCAACAGCTTTATAAAGATTTAATTGCGCCATTGCAGCTTCCACAGAATCCGCAGAGAAGTGTTTTTCTGCTCTCAGTACGGCAGATTCTGCCATATAGATTTGGTTCAGAATTTCAGAAGCATTCAACAATAAATGTTGCTGTTTTTCAATATCCATCATATATTTTTGAAGCGCAGCCCCTGAAACCATTAAGAAAACTTTCTTAAGATTTGCAATGATTGCTTTTTCTTCACTCATAAATGCAGAATAGTCCGGAACTTCAAATGACGGAATTCCCATCAATTCTTTACTAATCGCCATTGCAGGAGAAAGTAAATCTAATTCTCCCTTCATTGCTCTCTTAATCAACATTCCAACCGCAAGAAGTCTGTTGATTTCGTTGGTTCCTTCATAAATTCTACCGATTCTTGCATCTCTCCATGCAGACTCCATCGGAGTATCTTCTGAGAATCCCATTCCACCATAGATCTGGATTCCTTCATCGGCTGTAACCTGCGTTAAATCTGAAACGAAAACTTTTAAAATTGAAGCTTCTACAGCAAACTCTTCAACACCTTTTAATTCAGCTTGTTGATGATCCATTCCACCTGCAACTAATTCTGCAATTTTATCCTCAACATTTTTTGCTAAACGGTAAGATCCTGCTTCACTCACGAAAACCCCAGTTGACATTTCAGCAATTTTCTTTCTGATTGCTCCGAAAGTTGAAATAGAAACTCCAAACTGCTTTCTTTCGTTTGAATATTGAATTGAGTGATTTAAAATTCTTCTTTGTCCGTCAAGGTTTGCAGCAGCTAATTTAATTCTACCAACATTTAATGCATTCAAAGCGATTTTGAAACCGTTGTTTCTTTCACCCAGCATATTCTCAACAGGAACTTTCATATCATTAAAGAAAACCTGACGCGTAGAAGATGAACGGATACCTAATTTGTGCTCTTCCTCACCGAAAGTCAGACTTTCAGGATTTTCTAATTCAGAACGGTTGATTACAAAACCTGTGATGTTTTTATCATCATCAATTTTCGCAAACAAAGTGAAAGTATCTGCAAAACCTGCATTGGAAATCCACATTTTTTGTCCGTTGATGATATAATGTTTTCCATCCTCTGACAATCTTGCTCTTGTTTTTCCTGAATTCGCATCAGAACCTGCATCCGGCTCAGTCAAACAATATGCTCCGAATTTTGTTCCTGTCGCTAAATCCGGAAGGTATTTCTTTTTTAATTCTTCACTTCCGTAAAGTAGAGTCGGAAGCGTACCGATTCCTGTATGCGCTCCATAAGCCGTTGCTAATGAACCGTTTCCTCCAGAAACATAATCACAAGCCAACATTGTGCTCACGAATCCCATTCCTAGACCTCCGTATTCTTCAGGAACTGTAATTCCTAAAAGCCCCATTTCGCCAAGTTGACGCATTGTTTGCT
Organism: Chryseobacterium arachidis; assembly: GCF_900129245.1. Lineage (GTDB taxonomy): Bacteria > Bacteroidota > Bacteroidia > Flavobacteriales > Weeksellaceae > Chryseobacterium > Chryseobacterium arachidis. The sequence goes on along the minus strand of NZ_FQUT01000009.1, from coordinate 140,155 downwards.
CTGTTAATGCATAATCTTTCTTCTCAAAACGATCATGATGCGGAATTACTTCTCTATCTATAAATTCTTTCGCAGAATCGCGAAGCATTTTTTGTTCTTCACTCAGTTCTTCCAAACTGAAAATTTCATTTGCAGGAATTTCTTTAATTAAGAATTCTCCACCTTTTACAATATTTCCCATTTAATATTTGATTTTTTTATATTTTAAAGTAATTCAAAAATTGAAGCTGCTCCCTGTCCTGTTCCCACACACATAGAAACCATTCCGTATTGGTTTCCGCGTTTTCTCATTTCGTCAAGAAGCTGAACCGTTAATTTTGTTCCTGTGCATCCAAGCGGGTGACCTAAAGCGATGGCACCACCATTTACATTTAAAATATCAGGATTTAAATCTAGTTCTTTTTTAATAGCAACGGATTGCGATGCGAACGCTTCGTTTAACTCGATTAATTCAATATCTTTTAATTCTAAACCTGCCTGTTTTAAAGCTTTTGGAATTGCATAAATTGGTCCCATTCCCATGATTCTTGGCTCAAGACCTGCTGCTGCATAAGCAACCAATCTTGCTTCAGGCTCTAATCCTAATTCCTTTACCATCTCTTCGCTCATCACCATCACGAAAGCCGCTCCATCACTCATTTGAGAAGAGTTTCCGGCAGTTACGCTTCCTCCATTTGCAAAAACGGGTCTTAATTTAGCCAAACCTTCAAAAGAGGTATCTGCTCTTGGGCCTTCATCTACTGAAAAGTCAAACTTTTTAGTCTGCATTTTCTGGTTTTCATCCAGGAAATTATATTCAACAGGAATCGGAACAATCTGGTTGGCAAATTTTCCTTCCTGATTGGCTTTTAAAGCCTTCATGTGAGACTCAAACGCAAACTGATCCTGTTCTTCTCTTGTGATATTGTATTGTTTTGCAACTTCTTCCGCTGTATAGCCCATTCCCCAATAATAATCAGGGTTTGTTTTGGCAATATCCGTTTCAGGAACCGGTTTGTAACCACCCATCGGAATGTAAGACATTGATTCTGTTCCTCCTGCAATAATACAATCCGCCATTCCGGCCTGGATTTTTGCGGATGCAATCGCAATCGCCTCACTTCCTGAGGCACAGTATCTGTTTACGGTAACTCCGGGAACTTTGTCTGTATTTAGACCCATCAAAGAAATCAAACGTGCCACGTTCAAGCCTTGTTCAGCTTCGGGCATCGCATTTCCTACGATAAGGTCATCGATTCTGTTTTTGTCTAATTGCGGAAGTTCAGCCATTAATTTTTCAATCACGGTTGCCGCCATTACATCGGGTCTTGTAAATCTTAAACTTCCTTTTGGAGCTTTTCCAACGGCAGTTCTGAAACCCTTTACTATATATGCTGTTTTCATATTTTTTGTTTAATTAAATTGTTTTGAGAGTTTTGCCTCGTAGAGGTATACTGTTCATAGCTTGTTTTGCAATGTTGCGTGGAGCCCCGTAGGAGCGACCTGTTAATCTTCAATCCATTCAAATAAATATTTTGGATCATACTCAATTTCAAATTTTTCCATGAAATCCAAATATTCTTCTTGAAATGTTTTCTTTTTATGATGTTCTTCTTGATTTAAAATATATTTAACAACAGAATCTAAACTGCTTTTAGAATAGGAAAAAGCTCCGTATCCTTCCTGCCAATTAAATTTTCCATTCATCCATCCTTTTTCATTAATGAATTTTGATGAACCTGCTTTAATATCTCTTACTAAATCTGAAATTGAAACTGTTGGACTCATACTTACAAGAATATGTATATGATCCGGCATTGCAAAAACTGCGAATAATTTTTGATTTCTATGAGAAATAATACCTGTAATAAATCTATGTAATTCTTCTCTGTTTTCTTTTGAAATCAGATTTTGTCTTCCTTTGACAGTGAAAACAATTTGAATATAAATTTGTGTGTATGTATTTGCCATAAAAATTAACAGGTCGCCTCTACGAGGCTCGATGTTTTCTAAAATTATTCTGCTATTAACAGTTCGCTCCTACGGAGCTCGCCATTAATTTCTCAAAGGCTTTCCATTTTGTAACATGTACTGAATTCTCTCCAATGTTTTTCTTTCACCACAAAGTTGCAAGAATGTCTCTCTTTCAAGATTCAATAAATATTGTTCCGTAACGACTGTAGGTTCGGAAAGATTTCCGCCGACCATCACGTTGGCCAATTTATCTGCAATTTTTTTGTCGTGTTCAGAGATGTAATTTCCGGTTAACATTTGGTCGGTTCCTACATAGAACATTCCCAATGCATCTTTACCCAAAACTTTTACTTTCTGTTCGATTGGTTGCGTGTAGCCTTGCTCAGCTAATAGTTTTGCAACTTTTTTAGCTTCTGCAATCTGTCTGTTTTTGCTTACAGAAACGATGTCTTTTCCTTTTTCAAGGATTCCCATGTCGTAGGCTTCATAAGCAGAAGTTGCCACTTTACCCATTGCGATATTCATGAAAGCTTCGCGAAGTCTGTTGTTTTTCACATCATCGTTGTGGAATTCTCTTGACGTTCTCAAAGTCAACTCTTTCGTTCCACCACCACCAGGAATTACACCAACTCCGGTTTCAACCAATCCGATGTAAGTTTCTGCTGCTGCGACAACTCTGTCGGCGTGCATCGTCATTTCGCAACCGCCACCAAGTGTCATTCCGTGAGGAGCAACTACGACAGGAATTGAAGAATAGCGAACTCTCATCATCGATTTTTGGAAATAGGCAATTGCCATATTCAAATCATCCCAATCCTGTTCGATCGCCATCATTAAAATCATCGCTAAATTCGCTCCCACAGAGAAATTAGCACCTTGATTTCCTATTACTAAACCGTCGTATTCTTTTTCAGCTAAATCAATAGCTCTGTTCAATCCGTCCAAAACTTCTCCTCCTAAAGAGTTCATCTTAGAACGGATTTCAAAGTTGATGATTCCGTCACCTAAATCTTCAATTGCAGCTCCTGAATTACTCCAAAGCGTTTTGTTTTTTCTGATATTATCTAAAATAATGAAAGCATCCTGACCGGGAATTTTTTTGTATTCACCAGAATTTTTATCAACATAAATGCTTTGTCCTTCATTATTAACTTTATAGAAAGTCTCTACATTTTTTACCCAGTCTGAAACCTGATAACCTGCTTCTGTTGCCAATTCAATTCCTTTTTGAACACCAACAGCATCCCAGATTTCAAACGGACCGTTTTCCCAACCGAAGCCTGCTCTCATGGCATCGTCGATTTTATAAACTTCGTCAGAAATTTCAGGAACTTTGTGTGAAACGTAAGCGAATAATGCTCCTAAAGATTTTCTGTAAAGCTCTCCGGCTTTATCTTTTCCGCCAATTAAAACTTTAAATCTATCAATTGGCTTGTCAATATTTTTTGTTAATTCTAAAGTCGGGAAAGAAGATTTTCCTTGAAGTTCATATTCTAAAGTATCAAGATTTAAACCGTGAATTTCAGATTTTCCTTCTGCATTTTTCACTTTTTTGTAGAAACCTTGTTCTGTTTTTGAACCTAGCCATTTATTATCAACCATTTTTTGGATATAATCAGGAAGTGCAAAAACATCATTGAAATCATTAGCTTCGGCACCGCTTTGACGAACGCCGTTTGCCACCATCACCAATGTATCCAGACCAACAACATCCGCAGTTCTGAATGTTGCAGATTTTGGACGGCCAATTACAGGACCTGTTAATTTATCAACTTCAGAAACCGTTAATCCTAATTTCTGAACATTGTGAAGCAAATCCATCATTGAAAAAACTCCGATTCTGTTGGCAATAAATGCAGGAGTATCTTTTGCTAAAACCGTTGTTTTTCCTAAGAATTTCGCTCCGTAATTCATATAGAAATCAATGATTTCCGGATTTGTGTCGTTTGTTGGAATAATCTCTAAAAGAGGAAGATATCTCACAGGATTGAAAAAGTGAGTTCCTGCAAAATAATGTTTGAAATCATCGCTTCTTCCTTCCGTTAATAAGTGAATAGGAATTCCTGATGTGTTTGAAGAAATCAATGTTCCCGGTTTTCTGAACTGTTCAATTTTTTCGTAAACGGATTTTTTGATGTCAAGTCTTTCAACCACAACTTCAATAATCCAGTCTGTATTTTTTATTTTCGGTAAATCATCGTCGAAGTTCCCAACTTTAATTCTATCTGCGAATTTTGGAGAATAGAGTAGAGCCGGACTTGCTTTTTTCAGTTTTTCAAAGTTTTCCGAAGCGATTCTGTTTCTTACCGCTTTATCATCTTTGGTCAAACCTTTTTTCTGTTCTGCTTCAGTGAGTTCAAAAGGAACGATATCCAGGAGCGAAACTTCTACACCAATATTGGCAAAGTGCGCCGCAATACCGCTTCCCATAATTCCTGAACCAAGAACTGTAACGTGTTTGATTCTTCTTTTCATTTGATTTATTATTTGTAATTGTATTAATTTTCTTGGCATTCTGGATGAAATAAAGTGTAATGAAGAATTTCAATTTTTACATTTAAATAGATTCTTCCTTTGTCAGAATGACATATTGTAGATTTTATTTTCTGTTATTTAAATCCGTTGCAATCTTCATGATTTCTGTCATGACTTCCTTAAAAGTTTCCAATTTTTCAGGTGCAATCTTTTCCATCACTTTTTTATTAAAATTTACCACAACTTCTTTAGACATATTTCTTGAATTCAAGCCTTTATCTGTGAGTTTAATAATCACCTCGCGTTTATCGGTCGTCGTTTTTTCTTTGTAGATATATCCATTGTCTTCGAGAAGTTTGATGATTCTTGTAAGAGAAGTCGGTTCGATAGCCATTTTCGGTCCCAGATTCGTACTTCTTGTTCCTTCTTTCGGATCAATTTTAAGAAGAGTAAGCGCCTGAACAGCCGTAGAATCATGTTCCTGAGCCAGTTCCGTGTACATTTTTGAAACAGCTAACCAGGTCTGTTTTAAAATTAAATCTACATTTTCTATTTTATCCTTATTACTATCCATCATTTATTTGTTGAAATGGGTTTATCCAAATTTAATAAATATTATGCATGCATAATATTTATTAACGTTAAAATTTGTTAATAATCTGATAGTAAATGAATTAAATTGTATGATTAGCATAATACTATGCATGCATAGTATGTGGAGTTAATAATAAAAAAGGCTTATTAGTAAATGGTTTTCACGAAATTAATAATTTCTTCGAAAGATTCACATTGTTGTTTTGAAGAATCATTAGAAATTAACCAAAAGTTGTTTTGAAACTCAAAATTTAGGGTAGAGAGATCTTTTGGGAAGTTTTTTTGAAGCAAAGAATACAGCATTTCTTTATAAAAATCAGGGGCAATGATCTTTGGCGCTACAAATTGATCATTGATTTGAAATAAAGAAGCATTCGTCAGTTCATCATGTTGAAGCAAAACATCCTCCACAATTCCGGAGTACAAATGATTGTCTTTTATATACCAAATTTTATCTGCAAATTCCTTTGCTAAACGCCAATCGTGAGAAGAAAATAGAATTAATTTATTTTGTTCCTGAGCTAATTTCCGAAGCGTTTTTAAAATGATAATTTTATTTTTTTCATCTAAATGTGTCGTTGGTTCATCAAGAATAATGATAGGGGAGTTCTGCGTTAAAGCTCGCCCAATAAAGGCTTTTTGAAGATTTCCGTCTGAAAGATTTTTAAGCAAGGTATTTTTATATTGAAGCAAATCCAACTCTTCTATAATATGTGAAACTTCGTCTCGGTCCTCTTTTTTAAGCTCAAAATAAAAAGGATAATAGATATATTTTCCCAGTGAAATAAGATCTTCGACCGTATAGTTTTGCGGAATAACAGACTTTGAAAAAACGACAGCAATATGTTCAGCAATTTCTTTAACGGAAAGATGTTTAACGTTTTTATTATTAATAGAAATTTCCCCGTTTAAAAGTGGAATCTGATGTAAAATAGACTTAATTAAAGTCGTTTTTCCGACACCATTGTTACCAATTAACAAGCAAACCTCCCCTAAATTCAAACGGGCATTTGTATTTGAAATTAAGGTTTTATTGTAGCCTATGTTTGCTTGGTTGATTTGTAGGTGCATATTAAATAGAAATAAGAGTGATAAATAAAATAAGAGGAACAAGACTAAAAATAAAATATAAAAATTTGTAGTTTTTAACCTTCCATAAGCTGTAAATCCCCAAAATTAATGATCCCCAAAATGCTGAAGGTATTCCAATCATAAACCACCAATTGTGACCGTAAAAATAAATCCAATGTTTATCTAAGCTCGTTCTAAATAGTTTTGAATATTCCAGAATCGCAAAACTTACCACAAATAAAATGATATTTGCAACAATTAATTGTTTTTGTGTTATTCTAATTTCCATTACTTATCTATTAAAAATCGGCTTAGATTACGGAATAAAAAATTGGATGTTTTATATTTAAAATTAACAATTAATCATTCACAATTCATTTTATGCTTTATTCTGTCTCAAAAGCATCATTAAAATTACAGGAATTCCGAACACTGAACTTATTACATTCAAAGGAATCTGTGTTTTTTCTGCAATGACTGAAAAGAAAAGCATGATCAACATTCCTAAAAACATATTCAAAATCCATTGCTGCCAAAGTTTTGCGGGATTATAAATCAGTCTGCAAAAATGCGGGACAATAATTCCGATAAATAAAATTGGTCCTAAAAATGACGTAATAGAAGCTGAAAGCAAGGAAGAAGCTGCAATAACAAATATTTTTAACTGATTCAAATTAACTCCCAAGCTTTGCGCGTAAGATGTTCCCAGCGAATTTCCGATCAAGGGTTTTATTGTTTTAAAACAAGCAAATAATCCAATGAAAACTAAAATTGACAAAACATAAATCTGATTTCGTGAAACCATATTATTCGCTCCGAAAGACCACAAAATATAGTTTTTCAGGCTTTGATTTTCTGCATAAAACTGAAGCAGTGAGACTATCGCTCCTGCAAAAGCAGAGACAAGAAAGCCAAAAATGATCAGATAAGATTTATCCTGAAATTTATTGGACATGGATAGCAAAACCAACATCAATAATAAACTTCCGCCGATTGCAGCTAAACTTAAAAAGCTGTTTTGAAGAAATTCTGGAATGAGAAAATCATGTGAAAAGAAGATGTAAAAAGCGACCGATAAACTCGCAACAGAAGTAATTCCCAAGATATCGGGTCCCGCCAAAGGATTCTGAAAATATTCCTGCATCAAAAAACCTGATGTGGGAATTGAAATTCCAGCCAACAGCATGACTAAAACTCGATTTACACGAATTTCTGCAATCTGACTGTTAGAAGATTCTGTAAAGAAATCCTGAAAATGTAAACTTAAAAATCCTGTGTTCAGATTGGTAACCGCTGTTAAAATAATTGCGATGAATAATAGGAGACACAGGATTTTAAACTTATTCGACATTATAGAAGTCTGAAGTTTATTTTAAAAAAGAATTAATTTTTTCGTTAAGCTGTTCTTCGCTGATCATCCCTAAGGTTTCGTCAGTTTTATCACCTTTTCTCATGAAAGTAAACGGAATAGCCCCGCCATCCCATTCTTTAAAATTGGAAGCGAAAAAATTATGATCCAAAAGCTGTCCGTCCAAAAGAACGGTATAATCCTGAATTCCGTGTTCCTGAGTGAAGCGGGGAACTTCAGTAGTCCATATATCTTTCTGATCTAGACTTACAAAAGTAATTTTTACAGGTTTTCCTTTCAGTTCTTCAATTTTATTTTTAAAATGAGGAATTTCCTTTACGCAAGGTCCGCACCATGTTGCAAAGAAATTGGTTACATATAAAGTATCATTTTTTTTTCCTAAAAATGCTGTAGCAGCTGATGGACTTACCAAAGGAAGTTTTTTCATGGCAGGAAGCATTTCTGTATGGGATAAAGAATCGGCTGTTTCAGCAGTTTTTTCTGAATCTTTTTTTTGACAGCCAATAACAGCAAACAGTAGAATAGCAGAAAGGATTATATTTTTCATAAAAGATATTATTGTACAAAGCTGAACCGAATTTTTTAAAGGTTTTGTTCACAAGAAAACGGAACCTATACCGATTCATAATTATTTTTTATTTATTTTTGAATTGAAGTATGGAACAACAAATCTACAAAGGGAAACTAACACAGTTTCACTGGCTAAAAATAGCGAAAAAGGAAGAACTGACCAAAAATACTTTTTCTCTGGAATTTGAAATTCCCGAAAATCTTAAAGAGGAATTCAGGTTTGAAGCAGGGCAGTTTGTCAGTCTTAAATTTCAGTCTCATGATAAAGAAGTTATTAATGATTATTCTATGACTTCAGCTCCTTATGAGAAAAAAATAGCATTGGGAATAAAAATTAATTCTCCTGACGGAGCAACTTCAGAATTATTTAAAAATTATCATGTAGGTGACGAATTGTTGGTAAGCGAACCTGGCGGAAGATTTACTTTAATATCAAAACCCCATGAATTCAGGACGATCGTAGGATTTGCTGCCGGAATTGGAATTACACCGATTTTAAGTCATTTCAAGAATATTCTTCACAATGAACCGCGAACAAGACTATTTTTATTTTTCGGAAATAAAAGTTCGGAGGATTTGATTTATAGAGATGCTTTGGATAATCTTGCAAGAGCGTATGGTGACAGACTGCAGATATTTTATTTTTATTCACAGGAAAAAACAGCCAACAGTTTTTTTTACGGAAGGCTGGATGAAAAGAAATTGAGTTTAATCATCAATCAGATCCTTCATCTGGACGATACCGACGAAGAATCTACCATATGGGACGCGGTGGATGATGTGTTGATCTGCGGAAAAGGCGAGATGATTAAAAGCCTTGCCAATGCATGTTATCATCACGGAATTCCTAAGAAAAATATTCATTTTGAGCTTTTTGAAGAATTTAATGACGATATTTATCCTGTAGAAAAAGAATTTCCGTTAATTGAAAATGTTGAATTGGCATTTAAAATGCTTGGAAAAGAATACAAAACGGAACTTCCGACCAATGAAGAGCGGATTCTGCAGCAGTTGCTTATCCAAAAATTTCAGGTTCCGTATTCCTGCAAATCCGGAATTTGCGGGAGCTGTGAATGTATTTTGGAAGAAGGAGAAGTGGAATTGCTTGAAAATGAATATTTAACGGAAAGTGAGGAAGAAAAAGGACATATTTTGGCTTGTATGTCTATTGCGAAAAGCAAAAAAATAAAGCTTAACTTTGATCTTAGTTGAGAATAATAAAAAACATATTTAACCTGATATTCATATCAATAGAAATGGGAGTTCTATTGATATGTCTTGCCAATGCATGGGTTTTTGCCTTAACAGACGGCCGAACCTATAATAAGATTTCAAAAATTCCTCCCCGGGAAGTAGCATTGGTATTGGGAACATCTCCTAAAATGAGATCAGGTTTATCCAATCCATATTTTACAAAAAGAATGGATGCAGCGGCTTTGCTTTATCACCACGGAAAAATTAGAAAAATCCTTGTAAGCGGTGAAAAAAGCAAAGGGTATGACGAGCCTGCGGCTATGAGAAATTATTTAATCTATCAGGAAGGTGTTCCGGAAGAAATCATTATTGAAGATCCAAAAGGTTTTAATACTTATAAAAGTATTTTAAGGTGTAAAGATGTGTATAAAAAAGACAATGTAATTATTGTCTCACAGGGATTTCATAATCTCAGGGCTCTACTTTTCGCTAGAAATAATAATATGAATGCTCTTGGGTTTGATGCTCAGGATGTTACCAAGCCAGAAAGCTACTACAGAAACCAATTCAGGGAAATTTTAGCCAGAACCGTTGCTGTAGTATATTTTGCTTTGGGTATTTCACCGGATTAGAAAGGATATCCGAATGCAATATTCAGGGTAGGTTTGAATGGCTGGAAATCTTTAATTCTCCAACGGTCTCCTTCGGGTTTATTAGGATCATACATTTTATAGGCTAAATCAAGTCTTAATGTAATATATGCTACATTTACCCTAAGTCCTACGCCGCTTCCGACACCCACCTGGCCCAAAAATTTATTGAATTTAAACTCGTCGCCGGTACCATCGTTAGTACTTTTCACACTCCAGGTATTCCCGATATCGGTGAAAATAGCTCCTTCATACATTTCATTAAAAGGTACTCTGAATTCTACGTTTGTTGTTAATTTTAAATTATTTGTCATATAAGCACGCACTCTTTCGTCGACCTGAGAATCTGAAGGACCAAGACCTCCGAATGCGACCCATGCACGGATATCGTTGGGTCCACCATTAAAGTAAGATCTGATAACAGGCATGTTGGATGAGTTTCCGTAAGGAATTCCCAGTCCGATAAACTGGCGGAGTGCTAAGGTATTGTTTCCGAACTTAAAATATTTTCTCACATCAAAATCGAATTTCACGAATTGAGCATAAGGAATTCCAAAAATGGTTCTTTCCGGACTGGTGATAATTCCTCCATCATTTCTTTTCTGATTAAAGATGCTAAAGATATTTCCTGCCAATTCTACTTTCCCGTTAAAGTAAAATGCGTTTGGATAATCTTTTTTTCCGATCTCATTATAGACAAAATTATAAATCATAGAGGAGATCAATACATCCTGTGTCTGTCTGTCTTTATTTACCAAAGTACCCACAAATGCAATAAGGCGGTCTGCTCCCTGCTGGTCTAAATCTTGGGCATAGGCTAAATCTACAGTAATAAGACGGGATACCTCATCAATTGAAAGCAGCCCAGAAGTAAATTTCTGTGAAATATCAGGATGAGTAATAAAATAATCATCAAATATTTCACGTCTTACGGCGTCATCATTCACAAAATAATCGTAGTAAGCATCTTTATTTTTGGTTAAACTCAGCTGTGTATTGAACAATGTCAGTCTGTGAGAAACCTTATCGTTCACGGTTGCCAGATAATTTAAACCTGTATTAAAGTTAACTCTTCCCAATCCAATATTATTCTGTACCGAAGCTCCCAAAACAATCGAGGAGGTCGGGCTGTATCTTTTGGGTAATAATTTATAATAATTAAACGGCAGCAATAATCGAGGGAAGTTCAACGATGCCTGGGCAGAGATTTCATAGGCCCAGATTCTGCTGTCGATATTTTTAGGATCTACAATACGTCCGAAAGTTCCGGATAAACTGGTGGAAAGGTTTTCTGCTCCCCCAAATACATTTCTTGTAGTAAGATCTACGGAAGGCGAAACCCCGAAATTTAAAAGCTCGGAATAATTAAGGTCTGTTCCTACTTTTAACTCATATTTCGGAAGAGGTTTCAAAACATAAGATACATCCACAATACTGTCATTAGGACTTGTTCCACCACCATGGCGCAAAGAATCTCTTGACTTGAGAATGCTGAAATTATTCATAGCCAAAATATTTCTTTTGGTAAGATCAAGCTTTTTCTGATCATATACCTGCTTATGACCTACAATAATCGCTCTCCATATTGCACGGGAATCATACTTGTTGTCGGTTTTATGAAACCTGATTCCTCTCAGACTATCTTTTCTGGTATTTTTAGGATAATCACCTATTTCATCAACAATGGCAACATCAATGTTTCCAATGGTTGATCTTTTATAAGGATTATCCAAAGAATCTCTGTGTATTTCAAGGGTTAAAGGAACGTTTTTAGTGCTCTTAAGAGAATCGGCAATAAAACCAACCTCGTCCCCGAGACTGTTGAATCTGTAATACCCATAATCCCTCATTAAATCATTGATTCTGCTTACCTCCTTTTCAAGCACGGTCTGATCAAGGATTTGCCCTTTTCTTACTAGACTTTCCTGCAGTTTTTGCTGATAAATACTTTTTATATTGGGATCTGTAATATTGTAATAATAATCTTTAATATAAGTGGGATCATTATGGGTAATAAAGTAAGTGACTGCAGCTTTCTTAGCCGCAGAATCCAGTTCATGTTTGAATTTTACTTTGGCATCCCAATACCCACGATACGTCAATCTTTTTTCAACAGATTCGGCGCCTTTTTCAGTTTTTGTCTGATCCAGAATTACCGGTGCAGATCCCCAGTTATGATAAAGCCTGTCAAAAAACAAACTTTTCCCGACGCTGTTCTTCATATTATACTTAATGAATAAAGAATCTCTCAGTTTCTGATCTCTCAATTCATTAGGATATGTCATGTATTCATTAAGAAGGGTATCGTATTTCGGATTGGCAGCATTGTAGAGCCACAAACTTAAAGGCATAAACAGAAACTGTCTCTTGTTGGGCTTTTGCTGTACATAACCTTTCAGTTCGCTGTCGAAAGGAGCTTTTTTATCTTCAAACTCAAAATTGTTTTTTACGAGCAGATATTCGCCGTCCGGAACTTTTTTAGTGGTACTACAAGCATAAAGGAGACCCACAAATGTTGCAAATGATATAATTTTATAATACTTTTGAGGAGAATTCTTATAATGCTTACAGCTCATACAATAAAAGTTTTACAGTCTTTAGATAAAAAGAAGTTCAGACAAAAATACAATTTGTTTTTGGTTGAAGGTAATAAAATCATCAATGAACTTCCCGATTCTAAGTTTAAAATTAAAGAAATATTTTCTACCGATCCGCAAAAACTGGGCCGTACGGAAGCCCCTGTGACTCATATCTCTGAGAATGAGCTGAAAAAAATTAGTTTCCTGCAACATCCTAAAGATTCTGTGGCGGTTTGCTATATCAATGAGGAAGAAAGATTAGCAGATAAAAATCTACAGTTAGTATTGGATGGTATTCAGGATCCGGGTAATCTAGGAACCATCATAAGACTCGCCGACTGGTTCGGGATAGAGCAGATTATTTGCAGTGAAGATACTGTAGACTTCTATAATCCAAAGGTGATTATGGCGAGTATGGGATCTTTTACAAGGGTGAATATTGTGTATACCAATTTGGTAGAATATCTTTCGAAATCTGAGAATGTAAATATCGGGACCGATATGGATGGTGAAAATATTTACAGTTTCGAAAAACCCGAAAAACTGAATTTAATTTTAGGAAATGAAGGAAACGGAATGCGTCCTGAAACGGAAAAGCTTCTTCAGAAAAGTGTAATGATCCCAAGATTCGGGAAATCCCAGTCTACGGAAAGCTTGAATGTTTCCATGGCAGCGGGGATTATTTTAGGGCAGTTTTTCAGAGTATAAAGAGTTTTAGAGTGGGAGAGTTTTGGAGTTAAGATCCCTAAAACATATCCACTCTAAAACTCTCAAACCATCAGATAAGCTGTTCCAGACTCGAAACGCTTTTGTTTTTCTGATAGGTTTCAAGTTTCTTTCTTACATATTTCAAAGCGATAGGAGCGAGATAAATCATAGCGGCGCCAATCAGTTTTTTCTTCCAATTGGAACTTTTAATATTTTTTCTGGCATAATTTCCTACAATTGCTGTTACTCCCAATTTGATAAGGGTATCAACTGCATCACCTTTAAAAGCTGAACTTGCAATGCCTATTGCTGCATTTTTATTGATAAAAGCATCTTTAATTTCTGAGGTAATCTGCTTTGCGATTACATCTTTTCTCAGGACAACTTTTTCATCACCGTCTTCATCTACCTTTTCCTGCAGGTACTGGTCTGTTAAACCGTTAGTAAATGCACTCAGGCTTTCTTTAGTATTTTTAAACGTAAGAAGATCTTCCAAGCCGTCGATTTCATCTTTCAAAAGCTTTTTCTTTCTTCTCAGTTCCTCTAAGTTTTCATACTTTCTGCCCATAGTTTAATGATTTAAAAATTTTATTACCTGATCTGCCACATAATTTACGATTTTCTTCTTAAATGTCATAATAATAATCATGACTAAAAGATAAAATGCCGCAACAATCAGAAATCCGTAGGAATGATCACCTAATGCTCTTCCGATGAGAAAGGCGATTCCAAAATTGAACAGAATAATGAAAAAACCAAAGGCAACCAACAAGACAACCAGATAGGCTATAACTCCGGCAGAAAGAGAAGATTTTTCCGTCGCTTCAATTTTCAGGAGATCAATCCTCTTCGTCGCATATTCTTTAATAGTTTCAATCATCGTTTTTGTTTAAAGTTACAAAAAAAGGAACTTTCGTTTATTAAAGTTCCTTTTCATAATTTATCTAAAAAATAAACTATTTTATTATTTTAGATCATTTAGTTCCGATTCTACATTTTTTACTACATCTGCAGTTTTAGAAACGATTTGATCTTTGTATTTATCGTATCCGTCTTTTACCGTGTGTGCTACGCTACTAGCAGTTTCTTTAAAAGTAGAAGAAATATTGTCATATTGGTCTTTTACTTTTTCAGATACTTCACCGTATTTATTTTTAGCCTGATCCTTCAGATCATTAGCTTTTGTTCTTATTTTTTTTCTGGTTTCTTTACCTTCCTCAGGAGCATAAAGCATTCCTAAGATAACTCCCGCTGCAGCACCTGCAAGAAGTCCTGCCAAAATACCCGCTGTATTGTTTTTTTTAGACATTTTCGTTTTTTTTAATAGTTAATAAATATTAGCTTTTTACTTGTGTTGAAATGTACAATTAACATACCAAAGGGGGACAGCATCTATTAAAAAATGTTAAATCTTTTTTACGTGAGATAAAATTTCTTCAATGGTTTCCTTCTTTGTGAGATTCGTATTATCAATTACTATAGCGTCTTCAGCCTGTTTCAATGGGGCAATTTCCCGCTCACTGTCTATTCTGTCGCGTTCTATAAGGTTTTCTTTTACTTGCTGCTCATCTGCTTCTATGCCTAATGAAAGCAGTTCGTGATAGCGTCTTTTGGTACGCTCATCAATGCTTGCTGTCAGAAAAAACTTATAGTCCGCATCTGGCAGAACTACTGTCCCAATGTCACGTCCGTCCATGATAATGCCACCTTTTTCTGCCAGGGAACGCTGCGACTGTAGTAGAAAATCTCTCACTTCCTTTTGTTTTGCGACAAAACTTACATTATCCGAAACCTCATTGCTTCTGATCGCTTTTGAGATATCAATATGGTTAAGGAAAAGAATCAGTTCTCCATTGTCATTTTTAAATTCAAGCTCGATCTGATCGAAAGAGGAGAATAATACTTCTAAATTAATAGTCCCCTTTTCCTCAAGGCAATTCTGAAGTGCAAACCAGGTTACTCCTCTGTAAAGTGCGCCCGTATCCAGATGAATAAGACCCAGCTTTTCCGCAATGACTTTAGATATTGAACTTTTTCCGGTAGACGAGTACCCGTCGATCGCTATTACAGGTTTTTTCATACCGCAAATTTCAAGAAATTTTCTTAAAAATCAAGAAACCTTAAGGGATTTTCTTAAGGTTTCTTTTTATTTTGTACTAAATATTTTAATGTAAATTAATATCCTGCGTGGCTGGTAAGATCTACGGAAATACCTATCTGGTTGACATTCGAAGCATTGTGGTATCTCACATGAGCATAATCGATTCTGAATCTTGAAAGCTTGATCCCGAAACCTCCGGAAATACCGGAAAAATTTCGTTGATCCGCAACTGCCAATTCATTTCCTCTTTTCACATTATATCCCAATCTGATATTGAACCCTTTTTCCGGGAACAATTCTGCACCCACAGAAAAATGGTCAGCAATTTTTCTTCCTACATTTACTTCCTGGCCATTGACATTATATTGAGATGAAATATCAAATTCCTGAAGATCGTGAGCGGTAATTGTGATTGCCAAAGGAATGACCTTCAAAATTCTTGTGTAGCCTAAATCTATTCTAAAGGGAAGGTTTTCTCTGGTTCCGTTGAATGATTTGAACTGATAACCGAAATTTCTCAAGACCAAAGATGCTGTTTCTTTGTTTTTTTTATTGTGATAGGTAATTCCTGCGTTTCCTGAAATTGCAGAAGACGTATAAGTGTCGATTTTTGAAGTGATAAAATTCAAACCTCCGCCAATTGTCCAATCTTCTTCAAACTGATAAGCATATCCTGCTCCTACTGCAACATCAGAAGCATTAAATGTACCGTTCTCGAAACCGCTGTCATCTGTCCTAGGAATGTCTCCGTAGCTCATATACCGCGCATTGATCGTGGCCATGTGGCCGTTATCAAAGTCTTTCGCATAAGCAATGGTTCCGTACTTAGAATCCGCAAGGTAAGCTGTTGCGTTTACAGAAAGTTGGTTATCAGAATCTTTATTCAATAAAGACGGGTTTGCAATGGCAAAGGAAACATCACGATCTCTAATGGAAATTGCATCACCGCCCAAAGCAGCCTGTCTTGCAGAAACAGGAAGGTTTAAAAACGGAAAAACGTTTGTTCCTGTTTGTGCATAAGAAACAATTCCTGATAGAAATAATGAAAAAATGACAATTTTCTTCAACTCAGTTTATTATTAATGCAAAAATAATCCTTTTTCGTACTTTTCAAAATATTTCTCACATTATTTATATTTAAATATTTAAGTTTTGTGAAAATTGTGGTTTATTTTAAGTGGATCTAGGGTTTTGCTGGTTTTTCGCAAAGGCGAAACTTCTCGTTAACGGATATTGTTTTAAGGTGCAGGGATTTATCTGTTATAAAATTTAGACTAAATTTATTTTTACTTTTCTGGGCTATGCTTATCATCTAGCAGGGAACTAAGTTTAATATTAGAAAATAATAATGAAAAGATTCTAGCCAAGATCTCTGCGGGATGACAAACACAATGGAAATGATTCAAGAATAATAAAATTGAATCGAATTCAAAAACCTTTATTAATGGTATAAAACAGGACTTTTAAAATTTATAATGTATAATGAAAAATCAACCTTATTAATGATTATATTTGCAAAGTCAAATTTTTGACAAATGATCAACTAAAAAGTTATTTAAAAATAAAGATGAAATATAAAAGAATCCTTCTGAAACTGAGTGGTGAAGCCTTAATGGGAAACAGACAATATGGTATTGATACGGAAAGGCTGGAGGAATACGCAGCTGAAATCAAGAAAGTTGTAGATAAAGGCTGTGAAGTTGCCATCGTAATCGGAGGAGGAAATATTTTCCGTGGTGTTGCTGGGGCTGCAAAAGGAATGGACAGAGTGCAGGGAGATTATATGGGAATGCTGGCAACGGTAATCAACGGAATGGCTCTGCAAGGTGCTTTGGAAGATGCTGGAGTGAAAACAAGACTTCAGTCTGCCATCGAAATGGACAAAGTAGCAGAACCTTTCATCAAAAGAAGAGCAGTAAGACACCTTGAAAAAGGGCGCGTAGTAATTTTCGGAGCGGGAACAGGAAATCCTTATTTCACAACCGATACTGCGGCAACATTAAGAGCAATAGAAATCGATGCAGACGTTATTTTAAAAGGAACAAGAGTAGATGGTATCTACGACAGCGACCCTGAAAAAAATGCTGATGCAGTAAAATATAATTCACTATCTTTCGACGAAGTTTATGCTAAGAATCTAAAGGTAATGGATATGACGGCATTTACTTTAAGCCATGAAAACAAACTGCCGATCATCGTTTTTGATATGAATAAAGACGGAAACCTGGAGAAAATTGTGGATGGCGAGAATGTGGGTACTTTAGTAAATTTGTAATTTAGGTAGCAGGTAAAAGATAGTGGGAATTAGTTTTTAGTTAAAATATTCAAAAATTAATCATTACCAATTACTTATTACTCGTATAATTAATGTGTAATTTATCAAATTTTTATTATATAATGGAAGAATTAGATCTTATAGTAGAATCTGTAAAACAAGACATGGACGCAGCTATTAAGCACTTGGATCATGCATTTCAAAGAATCAGAGCGGGACGTGCGTCTACAAGTATGGTTCAGGATGTAATGGTAGAGTATTACGGGGCTCTGACTCCTCTTAATCAGGTTGCTAACGTTTCTATACCGGATGCGATGACAATCTCTATTCAACCTTGGGACAGAACAGCGATCAACGCTATTGAAAAGGCTATTATTAATTCTAATTTAGGTTTTGCACCTTCAAACAATGGGGAAAATATTATCCTTAATGTACCGCCTTTAACGGAGGAAAGAAGAAGAGAACTGGCAAAACAGGCTAAGGCAGAAACTGAGGATACGAAAATCGTTGTAAGAAATGCAAGACAGAACGGCTTGAAAGAGCTTAAAAAGCTTGACGGTGTTTCTGAAGACCTTGTAAAAGGAATAGAGGCCGATATTCAGGAGCTTACAGATAAATATGTAAAAGCTTGTGATGATCATCTTAAAGTAAAAGATGCTGAAATTATGAAGGTATAATTTTCAGTTTTTGAAAATAAAAAAAGCGGTTTCCCTTCGAAGCCGCTTTTTGTTTTTTACAGACATAATACTTTGTCTTTCTTATCTTTATTCTTGAGAATTGTCTGATAAGCTGTCATTAATTCTTTCACATCGCATTTTCCCTGTTTGTTCGGAATGGTTTCAGGATCCGTATTTTTACCGACAGATCTTATCGTAAAGTTTTTCTCCAGACATTGGATAGGATTTCCGTTTTGAAGGTAAATTCTCTGCTGATTGATGCTGTCTTTCGTAATCGGCTTTTCCGGAGTTCCGCCGTCAAATTGCCATAGCGTATCATCCTTAAAAATAAAAAATACTTTATCGTTTTTTACATAATATTTTGTTACCGAAGAAAAGTGACTGTCTGCAAAGAAATGTTTTACCATTTTCAATTGTTGACTTTCATAGTAGAAATGTACATTGCCTTCTATCTCTTCACAGCTGTAATCATACCCTGTTGAATCTAATTTTTTTGACAATAATTTATCATTAAGAATAGCAAATTCTTTTTTAATTTCGTCGACGTTTTGCGGAATTTTCTCCGATGAAACGGAAGCGTTTTTAGATGTTAAACTGTCTGTAGGTAGTTCACTTTGGGTTTTATTGTCTTCTTTTTTACAAGAAACAACCAATGCAAGACAAAGTGTTGTAAGTAAAATTTTCATAATTAAAATTTGGTAGTCCAATAATACAAAAAACTGTTGGTATTGAAATAAAAAAGCAGTCTCAATTTGAAACTGCTTCCTTTATATGTGATAGTTAATTACTTACAATTTTCGTTATAATCGTAGATCACCTCATTGACGATAGAAAGATTATCAGACATCGCATTATCGATTTCATTTCTGATGAATTTTCCTAAGCCTGATCTTTGTTTTGTATCATTTTTTAAAGAACCGTATTCCCCTTTTGTTACTTTGCTTTTTACAACGGGGCAATCTGCTACGATAACTTTAGCTTTTGCAGAAGTCAGTTCTTCAGGTTTTCCTCCTTTTTTAGAATACACATAAGAAGGATTTTCTCTCATTCTTTTATTTTCTGCATCTGCAACAGCAATCTGGCTTCCTGCCGAGAAAGTAGTAGGATAACCGTATACTTTGTATACTTTAATTTTGCCGTCCGCAACCAATTCAGCAAACTGATTGCTTTTTGTAAGGTTGTTAAATGCTTTTAATCCACCGCTAATTCCTCCGTTTTGAGTGTTGTATGCTTCTTTGGTATTGGTGTATTTTATGGATTCGAAATGTCTTTCTGCACCATTGTCATTCGCCATATAACCCTTCAGATCATCTGCATCAAAAGTTTTGAATTTCTGTTTTTTCTTAGAGCTGTCGATATCCGAAGACGCAATGAATTTTACTTTTTTCTGATTGGTCCACGGATTCATTTCGTCACCCGCCAATCTTACAATGCCTTCGATCTTCTTTCCGCTTTTGTCTATGATATAGCCAGTTTTTTCGCCAACTCTCATCTCGTATTCAGTATTGTCGTCCTGAGCATGGACATTCAACGAAACAAAGCTTAAAAAGCCAATAAGTAATAATTTTTTCATATCAATTTATTTATATGTTGGCAAAGATAATTTTTTATCGTTAAACTAAATCGGAAATCAAAACTTTAACATATCACTACAAAAAAGATCCGGATATTTTCCGAATCTTTATATAATTGTATTGAGTTTAAACTATTGATATCTTTGATGTTCCTTATTCTTAACGAACAGTTGGATAACAGGTTTAAAAAATGCTTTGTATTTTTCTGCATCAAACAACTGTGAATCTGTAAGCGCTTTGGAAGTCATCCATACTCCAAACGGGAACAAAATGATATTCGGAATCCAGGCAGCCAGATAAGGATTTAGTTTTCCTGCCCATGACATATTTTCAACACTTACATTAATTACGTAAAAGATGATAAAAATGACAATCGCAATAATTACCGGAAGCCCCATTCCTCCTTTTCTGATAATTGATCCCAAACTAGCTCCAATCAAAAAGAAAATAATACAGGTGAAAGAATAGGTAAGGATTCTCTGCTGATAAATTACCACCTTGCTATAATATTTTACCCCCGGATCAATCTCCGTTTTTTTAGATTCCAAAGTGTTTTTCAGGTTGTTCAGTCTTTCATAGGCATTATTAATGATGTCTAATTTTTTAGTCCCTTTTACCGTATCAAGTTTTATCTGTTGTTTAGGTTTTGCTTTGGCTTTATTTTGGGTAGTGTCCATGTATCCCACCACAGAATTGGTCTGGCTTAATACATCTGCACCGATAGTACCAAAGAGTCTTTCGTTATCACTTTTAGTTTTATCGATTGTTTTATTAAGCTCAGAGAAGGTTTGAAAACGATAATCATCTGTAATTTTTTCCTCTTCAATAGCTTTATCAATGATTTCGCTGATGTCGAAATGTGAAGTCAGGGAATCGAATTTAATAGCCTGATCCGGCTGTTTTAAACGGACATTTTCTCCTTTCCCTGCGAAATTATCTTCATAAACATATCCATCATAAAGAACAAGCTTTAGATAATTTTTATTGGCAGCTGGTTCAAATTTACCTTTTTTAGCAATAATAGTTTGCTGATTGTCGTAGCTTGTTGCTTTTTTATGCACGAAAACCCCTTCAATATTTTCTGCATTTTCTCCGTAAATTTTATCAAACTTCACCATATTTCCAGGAATCTGATCGATAAATTGCCCCGGTGTAAAATTCAGAGCCGGTTTTGTCTGGGCAATATTGAAAAGCATATTCTTGGCCTTCCTCTGAAAATCCGGGATAATATTATTGGAAAAGAAGTAGAGTAGAATAGCCATAATAGTGCTAACTCCCAACAGCGGAACCATCACTCTGGTTAAAGAAATTCCTGCAGCTTTCATGGCGGCAAGCTCGTACCGTTCTCCAAATTCTCCAAAAGACATGATGCTCGCCAAAAGAATCGTAAGCGGTAAAACCATGCTGATAACGCTAACTCCCAGATAGAAAAGTAATTTTACGATTTGCCACGTGCTTAATCCCTTTCCCATAAACTGCCCCAGCTGAACCCAGATAATGTTTACGATAAAGATGAAAAACAATACGCTGAATATAAAGAAAAACGGTCCAAAGAAGGTTTTTATGATATATCGGTCTAGTATTTTTAACATTCGCCAAAATTAATCAAAAAGCCACAAAGTTTTCTTTGCAGCTCTTATATTTTATGAAATTTTATAATTATTGTTACTGAGAGGGATTCTTACAGTTCCGTAATCAGGTAGTTTTTAAATTTATTCTTATCAAATACAAACATTCCCGGATCCAGATCCTGATTCTCTTTGTATTCTTTAATGGCAATTACGGCAACATCTTTATTGTTTCCATGCTGTTCTAGTTTTACCATCTGTTTTTTTGCACTATCTACGAAAAGATAAACGTATTTTATTCCGTTGGATTTTACAGGAGTCAGTTTAATGAAATCTGCATTGACACCGTTCACACTTTTCTTACCGGCATATGTTACATTATAATCATTTCTGTAGGTAGAAAGGTAGTTGATAGGGGAGAACATAGAGCTGCTTCCATTGGGTTTTGCCACTGTAACCTCCATATCTTCCGTATTGATATTGTAGATTTTGTTTCCGTCGAAGATCTGTTCTGTTTCCATGATCTTCAGTTTATATTTATCTCCGGCTGCATAATAAATTCCCGGTTCTGTTTTGTCAACCTGTCCGTTGGGGCCGCTTCCAAAAGAGAACTTGAAATAAGAATTCTTTTTCGAGTTATAGTTTGCCGTGATCTCGTCTAATATTTTTTTTGCTTTTGCATCAATTTTCTGAGCATTTGTAAATCCTACTGCCCCAACTACCAAACTGCTGATTACAATCTTTGAAATAATATTTTTCATTTTTATTTAAATCTTTAATCTTTAGACTTTCTTTAATGGTAAAGGTTAAACTTTATTGTTCCTTTAATCCTTAACTGCGCAGATCTTCCAAAAACTGTTCCAAAGAATGAAGATCACTGATGAGAACCTCTCGGGCTTTAGCTCCGTTAAATCCTCCCACAATTCCGCTGGCTTCCAACTGATCCATAATTCTTCCGGCTCTGTTATACCCCAGCTTTAATTGTCTCTGAAGCATTGATGTTGAACCTTGCTGTGTGGAAACAATAATTCTCGCTGCATCTTCAAACAAAGCATCTTTTTCGTTAGGGTCAAAAGCTCCGACTGTGCTTGTGGAATCTTCAGAAACGTATTCGGGAAGAATAAATGCAGAAGCGTATCCTTTTTGCTCACCAATAAATTCTGCCAGTCTTTCCACTTCCGGAGTATCAACAAACGCACACTGAAGTCTTAAAATTTCATTTCCGTTAAAATAAAGCATGTCTCCTTTACCAATCAGTTGATCTGCACCCGGAGAATCCAGAATCGTTCGTGAATCCACACTTGAAATTACTCTGAATGCAGCTCTCGCCGGGAAGTTAGCCTTAATCATACCCGTGATTACGTTTACAGAAGGTCTTTGCGTTGCAACAATCAAGTGGATTCCGACTGCTCTGGCAAGCTGTGCTAATCTGGCAATTGGCAATTCAACTTCTTTTCCGGCTGTCATAATCAAATCTGCAAACTCATCCACTACCAAAACGATGTATGGCAAATAACGGTGACCGTTTTCAGGGTTTAATTTTCTTTCTGCGAATTTTTTGTTGTATTCCTTTAAGTTTTTACAGAAAGCATTTTTAAGTAGATCATATCTGGTATCCATTTCGATACAAAGCGAATTCAGCGTATTGATTACTTTATTTGTATCTGTAATGATTGCTTCTTCCGCATCCGGAAGTTTCGCAAGATAATGTCTTTCAATTTTTGAATATAAAGAAAGTTCCACTTTTTTAGGATCCACCATCACAAATTTCAATTCACTCGGATGCTTTTTGTAAAGTAGAGATGTTAAAATTGCATTAATACCAACGGATTTACCCTGACCTGTTGCACCGGCCATTAGCAAGTGAGGCATTTTGGATAAATCTGCCATGAAGATTTCATTCGAAATTGTCTTTCCGAAAACAACCGGAAGATCCATATCCGTATTCTGGAATTTTTGGGAAGCAATTACCGAACGCATAGAAACCATCGTGGGATTTTTTCTCGGAACTTCAATCCCGATCGTTCCTTTTCCAGGCATTGGGGCTATAATTCTGATTCCTAAGGCCGACAAATTCAGCGCAATATCATCCTGAAGTTTCTTGATGGCTGCCACCCTGATTCCTGCTTCCGGAACGATTTCGTACAAAGTTACCGTCGGGCCAATGGTCGCTTTAATTTCAGAAATTCCGACATTAAAGTTTTTCAGCAATCCGACAATTTTATTTTTATTTTCTTCTAATTCTTCCTTGTTGATTGAGATTTCCTCGTTTCCATAATCTTTTAAAAGCTCAACGGGGGGCATCTGGAATTTAGCCAGATCCAATTTATGATCGTAAAGACCATGTTTGTCTACCAGTTCCTGAGATTGTTTCTCTGTATCGTCCAAAATATCAATCACCGGAGCTACTTCTACATTGAATTTGATATTTTCCTGTGCCGAAGTTGCAGGGCTCACAACAGGTGTTGGAATAGAAGGGGTAGGAGTCATATCAAAAGCCTGTTCCGGTGTTGAAACAGGAATGGAAGGTTTTGTATTTAGTGTGAGATTAACCGATGGTGAGAAATCATCTTCTTTATCATCGTTAAATGAAGTCTGATTAGGTGTGGTAATCGTATTTATATTTGAAGAAACCTGAACTTCGGGAAATCCTTTCGGTACTGAAATTGGCTCCGGCTCTGTAACCTTTACCTGGGGTTTTTCTACCACTTCTGTCACGGTTACTTTTACAGGGACCTCATTGTGTTCTTCTGGCGTTTCAATTTCTTCCAGCAATTCTTCATCTGCCTCAAAATTTTCATCAGAACTTGGCATCATCGATTTTACTTTTCCGATGGTATTTTCATTGATGTCCTGAAGCTTAGATTTTATGGAGCTTGGACGAAGATTGAACTCTAAAATGAAATATAAAAGGATGCTTGCCGCCAAAACCAGCCAAAGACCAAAGCTTCCTATCATTGAGTTTAGCGAATCCATAATCTGGTAGCCGTATACACCACTTAAGACACCGCCTTGCGTATTGGTAACTGCCGCCGCAAAGAAAATAGGCAGCCAGCAGATGAAAAACAGGGAATGGCCAACTGTTTTCCAGGGTTTAAAAGTTCTTTTTTTAAGAATCACCGTCCCAAAAACAAGGAAAAGGAATGCAATGATGAAGGAAGCAACGCCTACACTTTCGAAAATAAAAATATTGCCAAGCCAGTCTCCGAGTTTACCAAAAAGGTTTGAAGATTTAACACTTTTATCAAGCATGGTTCCTGCCTGGCTCTGATCTGCCTTCCAGTTCATTAAATAGGAAATGAATGAAAAGCTGAGAACAACAGAAAAAAGAATGAAGGTAAGCCCGAAAAATATACGTGGCTTTGATAATATTTTGCCCTTATCAGGCGTTTCCGCTGGTTTGTTTTGTGTCTTTTTGTCCATAATATAGTGAAGGCAAATTTAGTGTTTTTAAAGATTAAACAAATGCTTTTTTGCTTAAAAGAACTTTTATTTATTATCGTTTGTTAATCGGAATTATTGGCTTTTGAAAGGTTTTTAAACACTAAAAATATTCAAAATAAAACAAAGTTTCATTAAAAAATATCATAAAGTTTTATCAAATATTATGGGTGAGTTCTTTTAAGCCATAGATTAAAATATTGAGACATAGACAAATTCGATCACTATTATAGCTTATTTGTATCTATGTGTATTGGTTGTTAAATATTGAATTTTCCTCAATGAATTTGGTGTTATTAAGAATGGTTAAAAATAGCGCCGTAAGGCTTGAAAGTGATAAATAACAGTTTTTTTTGGCTTCTTTGTAGTTTATCATCCTTATTTTTGCATGTCAAGTATATAAATCATGAAGAAGCTCCAGGATATTTTAATCTCGACCAGGACAATGGCTGTATTGTTACTGGTGTACGCATTTGCAATGGCTTATGCAACGTTCTTAGAAAACGACTACGGAACTCCAACAGCCAAAGCGTTAATTTATGAAGCAAAATGGTTTGAATTAATTATGTTGCTGCTCATTCTTAATTTCATCGGAAATATCGGAAGATACAGACTTTGGAAAAGAGAAAAATGGCCGGTTTTGGTGTTTCACCTTGCCTTTATATTGATTTTTATCGGAGGTGCCATCACACGATACATCAGTTTTGAAGGTACAATGCACATCAGAGAAGGGGAAACGTCTAACGAAATCGTAACCGATAAAAATTTCCTTAAAATCCAGATCGAGGAGAAGGGTGATGTTCTTAATTATCAGGATATTCCTTACCTGATGTCACCATTACACAAAGATTTGGAGGCTACCTATGATTTCCACGGAAAGCAGGTGAAAGTAATAGCCAAAGATTATGTTCAGAGAAAAAAAGACAGTCTTATAGCTGATCCTAGCGGTGCTGAATATTTGCATTTGGTGTCTACAGGAAATACAGGAAGACAGAATATTTTCATTAAACCCGGGGAAACAAAATCGATCAACGGAACTTTGGTAACATTCAACAGAGCGATAGAAGGTGCAGTTGAATTCAAAAAAGAAGGCGGGCAGTTATTCATCAAAACACCTGTGGATGCAGCGTATATGACGATGGCAACACAGGCTACCGGTAATACAGTGAAAGATCAGTTTCAGCCTTTGGTATTAAGAAGTTTATATACCATTAATGAACTGAAATTGGTTGTTCCCGAAGGTCTTAAGAAAGGTAAACTGCTTGCAATTGAGGGAGACAGAAAGAAAGATCAGAATGTTCCCGATGTGCTTACTGTTGAAATTCAGGGGCCAAAAACAAAGCAATTGGTTGATCTTTCTGTTGAAAAAGGTAATCCAAATGCTTATAAGCAGGTAACTATGGACGGTCTGAACATGATGGTAGGATTTGGTCCTAAAATTTATAACACTCCTTTCTCACTGAAGTTGGATGATTTCGTAATGGAAACATATCCGGGAAGTTCATCTCCAAGTGCGTATGAGAGTCATATTAAAATTATTGACGAAGGAAAACAGACTCCTTTTAAAATTTATATGAACCACGTTTTGAACCACAAAGGGTACCGTTTTTTCCAATCCAGCTTTGATCCGGACAGAATGGGAACCGTACTTTCTGTAAACCACGATTATTGGGGAACTTTAATTTCTTATATCGGGTATGCATTGCTATTCGGAGGAATGTTCTTTATGTTCTTCTGGAAAGGAACGCACTTCTGGAAACTGAATAAGATGCTGAAAGATGTTAACAAAAAAAGAGCGGCAGCGGTAGTTTTATTGCTTTTAAGCCTTGGTTTAAATGCACAGAAAATTGAAACGCACGGAACTACAGACGGAAGCAGAGAGCATATTCATGTGGAAGGTGACGGGCATGCTCATACCACAAATTCTGAAACAATTCGTCCTCAAGGGGCGCGGCCTTTTGGTAATATGAAAGTGGTTTCGGCGGATGAAATTATTGCAAGAAACAAAATCAGTGCAGAGCATGCGGAAAAATTCGGACATCTATTGGTTCAGAATTTTGAAGGAAGAATTGTTCCTATCAACACCGAGGCTTTGGACGTTTTAAGAAAACTGTATAAAAAAGACGAGTTCAAGGGAACTGACGGAAAATCGCTTACTGCAGATCAGTGGTTTTTATCAGTGAATACGGATACACCAAGCTGGACAATGGTTCCGATGATCAAAATCGGGTCTAAAGGAGGCGATGAACTGAAGAAGAAAACCAAGGCAAATGATGATGATTATACCTCATTAATGAACCTTTTTCCTGCAGATAAAAACGGAAATTTAACGTATATTCTGGAATCTGATTACAACACGGCTTTCCGTAAAAAACCGTCTGAACAGACAAATTATGATAAAGAAGTTATTGCCGTAAACGAAAGAGTACAGATATTCAATGAATTTTTCAGTGGGCAGTTTATGAGAATTGTTCCTGTGAAAAATGATGCGAATCATACTTGGCATTCTTGGTTAGACCAAAAATTCGAACCAGACATGGAATCTCAGCAGGTGATGGGACCTTATTTCGCAGAAGTTTTGCAGGCTCAGCAATCAGGAAACTGGGCAAAAGCAGATGTTGAATTATCAAAACTATCAGATTATCAGCAAAAATGGGGAAAAGCTGTTGTTCCTTCAAAATCTAAAGTTGATCTTGAGGTCTTCATGAACAAGGTAAATATCAATTTCAAATTATTGATTTTTTATACAATTGTAGGGGGATTATTGTTGATTTTAGGCTTTGTTGAATTATTCAGGTCTAAAAATAGTTTAAATAAAATCATTAAAGGAATCATTGTATTAGGAATTGTAGGATATTTTTTCCACTTCTTAGGATTGGTTGCAAGATGGTATATTTCAGGACACGCACCTTGGAGTAACGGTTACGAAGCAATTATCTTCATTTCATGGGTAGGTATTACAGCAGGTTTAATCTTATACAGAAATTCGAATGCATTGATTCCGGCAGCAGGATTTATGGTTGCCGTAATTATGATGGGATTTGCGCACGGAGGCTCAGCGCTTGATCCGCAGATTACACCGCTTGTGCCTGTATTGAAATCATATTGGTTAATTGTTCACGTTGCGATTATTACCTCAAGTTATGGCTTCTTTGCCCTGTCGATGATTATTGCGGTAATTTCAATGGTATTTTACATTATTTCAAATAAAGAAACCTATAAGATTCACCACGATACAACCTTAAAAGAATTGGTCATTGTTTCTGAAATGTCTTTAACAATAGGCTTATTTGCATTAACAGTAGGAAACTTCTTAGGAGGAATCTGGGCAAACGAATCTTGGGGAAGATACTGGAGCTGGGATCCAAAAGAAACTTGGGCCTTTATCTCGATCATGGTTTACGCATTCGTATTACACATGAGATTGGTTCCTGGGTTAAGAAGCAAGTGGGCGTTCCATGTTGCAACCATGTTTGCATTTTGTTCGATGGTAATGACGTATTTTGGAGTAAACTATTACCTAAGCGGACTTCACTCGTACGCGGCAGGAGATCCGGTTCCGGTTCCGGCTTGGGTGTATATTGGCTTGGCTTCGATGGTGCTTTTATCGGCAGTTTCTTATGTTAAATTTAAAGCTTTAAACAAAAAATAAATTTAAGTTTTATACATAAACAGAATCCCTGAAACATTAATTTCAGGGATTTTTTATTTGACTTAGGAAACTGAAGCGTTAAGAAAAAGAAATCTGTGAACGTTAAGAAAATTCTACTGTTTGAGCGGGAGACAAATGTTAAATTAAAAGACAAATTTAGTTTTCGCGCGAGTTTTAGAATTTTTAGAGAACAGGTTTCTTTTTTTAGTGTAAGTTTCCAAGTCTTGAATTTTTGCTTCTTTTGTTTCAAGACAAAAGAAAAATTAGTCAAAAAGAATGCTGTGGGTAACAACGCTACAAATGAATTACTAATAAACAGTTAGTATTAGAGATGTCGTGCTGAGCTCATCGAAGTATCTCAATTAATAAAAACTCAAAAATTATAACTCATCATTCAAAACTTATCTATATCTTTATGATATTAAAATAATATCAAATTAAAATAATATCATGGAAAAAGTTTTAAAACCAATGTCCGGCTATCTGGCTTTAGTTATTTGTTTAGTCTTGTTTGTGGGATCCGTCTATCTTTTTATTACAGGAGCAGACAGTGAAAATGTTACAAATATTGTTCTGGGTGTAGTCTGCTTTATTGCATTTTTCTTCTTTATTAAAGGGTTGATGATCATTCAGCCGAATCATTCCAGAGTGCTTAATTTCTTCGGGAAATATGTGGGAACTGTAAAAGACAATGGATTATTTTTTATTAATCCTTTATATTCTTCCCAGAAAATGTCGCTGCGTTCAGAAAACCTTCAGGGGCAGACTTTGAAAGTAAATGATAAAATGGGGAACCCCATAGAAATTGCAGTCGTAATGGTCTGGAAAGTAGGAGATACTTATAAAGCAGCTTTTGATGTTGAAAGATATGCAGATTTTGTAAAGATGCAGAGTGAGGCTGCAGTTCGCCATTTGGCGATGAGTTTCCCTTACGACAATCTGGAAGACGACCACGCGCCGATTACTTTAAGAGAAGGAGGGGATAAAATTAATTCTATTCTGGAGCAGGAGCTTACGGACCGGCTTTCAAAAGCAGGAATTATTATTCAGGAAGCGAGAATCTCACATTTGGCGTATGCATCTGAAATTGCTGGTGCAATGCTTCAGAGACAGCAGGCAACAGCTATTGTAGCGGCACGAACAAAGATTGTGGAAGGGGCAGTAGGAATGGTAGATCTAGCCTTGAAAAAGCTTTCAGAAGATAATATTGTCGAACTGGATGATGAAAGAAAAGCAGCAATGGTGAGTAATCTAATGGTAGTTCTTTGCGGTGAAAAAGCAGCAACCCCGATTTTGAATGCAGGAACGCTTTATAATTAAAATGAAGATTTAATGATTAATATTTTTCGCAAAGTTTGCTGTTTCTTATTAACCTTTAAATAGTTTTAGAGAGAGAATCAAATGGTATTAAAGTTGTCAGTTTGAGCGGATCCGAAGATTTTCTTAAATATTTAAAGAGATTCTTCACTCCACTGCGTTTCGTTCTGAATGACAAGTATGACGTGATATCTTTGCTGAGTGAAACGCCTTTGCGAACGAAAAATATTCACAATAATTTAAATAAAATCTTTGCGTCCTTTGCGTTAAAAAAACAAATTAAGCAGAAGAAAAATAGAAAAAATGAAATCAGAAAAAGCTCAAAACTCTTCCGAAAACAAAGGCAAAAAATCTTTTGTCCTGAGGATAGATGAGTCTACATATAAGCTTCTGGAAAAATGGGCGAATGATGAATTCCGAAGTGTAAATGGGCAGATTGAATATTTGCTTCATCAAAGTTTAATGAATTCTGGAAGGAAAAAGAAAGAACAATAAATTTTAATTAAAAGAAAAAGCAGAGAAAATTTCTCTGCTTTTTTTAGTTCCATATATCAATTAAATTAATCAAATATTGTAGAGAAATAATTAGCAACCACTGTCCACGCATTTTTTCCCAGAAAATAAATAAGAGTGGATGAAATAATGCCTTTCACCGTAAAGAAGATAATCCCGCCAATCCCGAATTTCTTCACCAGCTTTTTCCATCTGGATGTTTTCTTTTCTTCCACCGCCGGTTCGTTTAACATTTTATTATTTTCCATTTCTGAAATTCAAATGATTACTATGCAAAGATAAACATGTTTATAATTAGTCCAAATAAAAAACACGTTAAAAAAATTAAAATTTTGCAGTTCGCGTAATATTTCTATCTTTAGAGGGAACGAAAAGTAAAATTTTTATGTCTAAAAAAGTAAAGGATTTTGGAATCGAAAAGACGCTCAAAAATCTAGGAATTAAAGATGAAAACAAAGGAACTTCAGTAGGCGGAAAATATTTTGCATCAGGAAAGACCATAGAAAGCTATTCTCCTGTGGACGGTAACATGATTGCTAAAATAAAAACTTCCGGAGAATCTGATTATTACAAGGTAATTGAGACTGCTGAAAAGGCTTTTAAGGAATTTAGGCAGATTCCGGCTCCAAAAAGAGGAGAAATCGTAAGGCAGTTGGGTCAGAAACTAAGACAGTACAAAGACGATCTGGGAAAACTGGTTTCTTATGAAATGGGAAAATCTCTGCAGGAAGGTTTAGGAGAAGTACAGGAAATGATCGATATCTGCGATTTTGCAGTAGGAGTTTCGCGACAGCTTCACGGGTACACCATGCATTCGGAAAGACCTGGTCACAGAATGTACGAGCAGTATCACCCGCTTGGAATTGTGGGAATCATTACAGCATTTAACTTTCCGGTAGCGGTTTGGTCTTGGAATACGGCTTTGGCGTGGATCTGTGGTAATGTTACGATCTGGAAGCCATCAGAAAAAACACCGCTTTGTGCGATTGCCTGCCAAAATATTATGAATGAAGTTTTAAAGGAAAACAATCTTCCTGAGGGAATTTCAAGTGTATTGGTAGCAGACCACGAAATCGGACAGAAATTAGTAGATGATAAGAGAGTTTCTCTGGTTTCATTCACAGGTTCTACAAGAGTGGGAAGAATGGTTTCTGCCAATGTGGCTCAGAGATTCGGAAAGTCTATCCTTGAGTTAGGTGGAAACAATGCTATTATTATTTCTAAAGATGCAGACATTGATATGTCTATCATCGGGGCTGTTTTCGGGGCTGTCGGAACGGCGGGGCAAAGGTGTACTTCTACAAGAAGGTTAATCATTCACGAAAGTGTTTATGATGAAGTTAAAAACAGACTGGTAAAAGCGTACGGGCAATTAAAGATCGGAAATCCTTTGGATGAAACGAACCATGTTGGGCCGCTTATCGATACCGATGCAGTAAATATGTACGAGGAAGCTATTAAAAAAGGTAAAAAAGAAGGCGCAAAATTCATTGTTGACGGTGAAGTGTTAAAAGGTAAAGGATATGAATCCGGATGTTATGTAAAACCGGCTATCGCAGAAGTGAAAAACTCTTACGAAATTGTTCAGCATGAGACTTTTGCACCTATTTTATATTTAATTAAATATTCAGCTTTAGAAGAAGCTATTGAAATTCAGAATGATGTTCCTCAGGGATTGTCGTCTGCAATTATGACGCAGAACCTAAGAGAAGCAGAATTATTCCTTTCTCATGCAGGCTCAGACTGTGGTATAGCCAACGTAAACATCGGAACTTCCGGCGCGGAAATCGGTGGCGCTTTCGGTGGCGAAAAAGAAACAGGCGGAGGAAGAGAATCCGGTTCAGATGTCTGGAAATATTACATGAGAAGGCAGACTAATACCATTAATTATACGGCAAACCTTCCTTTAGCACAGGGAATTAAGTTTGATCTTTAAAAACAGATAAAAATTCAGTATTTGAAAATATCCCTAAGTAATTTTCAGATTTTGTTGAGTTTTAAATTCAAAAAACACCTCTAAGATTTTATTAAAAATGGAACAAACAACAATTGATATACAAGCAAATAAAGTTAAAGAAACAGTAGGCAGACACGTTCTGGCAGATGGTTTCGACTTCGTGATGGATATTGAAAAATCCCACGGCTCTTGGCTTTATGATAAACTTACAAACAGAGAATATCTGGATATGTTTTCGATGTTCGCTTCGGCGTCAGTTGGCTATAACCACCCCTATATCGTCGAGAAATCGGCTTGGCTGGGGAAAATGGCCGTTAATAAACCTACTTTGGCAGACGTTTACTCTGAGGAATATGCCCACTTTTTAGAAGTTTTCGAAAGAGTAGTCATTCCTGAAGAACTGCAGTATGCTTTTTTTATTGAAGGCGGAACATTAGGCGTTGAAAATGCAATGAAAGCATGCTTCGACTGGAAAACACGTAAAAATTTCGACAAAGGTCTTGATATTGAAGCGGGGATATGTATTCATTTCAGACAGGCTTTTCACGGAAGAAGCGGCTATACTTTAAGTTTAACCAATACGTCGGATCCAAGAAAATATCAGTATTTTCCAATGTTTAACTGGCCCAGAATTCTAAATCCGAAATTGACTTTCCCGATTACGGAAGAGAATTTGGAAGAGACTATTAAAAACGAAAGATTAGCTTTATTAAATATAGAAGAAGCTATCCTGATGAATCCCGATAAGGTGGCTTGCATCATCATCGAGCCTATTCAGGCAGAAGGAGGTGACAATCATTTCAGGGATGAGTTTCTATTAGGATTAAGAAAAATCTGTGATCAAAATGAAATTCTTTTAATTTTCGACGAAGTACAGACAGGTATCGGAATTACCGGAAAAATGTGGGCTTTTGAACATTTTACAGCTAGGCCGGATATTATTTCTTTTGGTAAAAAAGCGCAGGTCTGCGGGGTTTTGGCAAATAAAGAAAAGTTCGACGAAGTTCCGAATAACGTTTTCAGAGAGAGTTCAAGAATCAATTCTACCTTTGGAGGAAACTTTATTGATATGCTTCGTTTTCAATTGGTAATGGAAATTATTGAGAAAGAAAATCTTGTGGAAAATGCAAGAGTGGTTGGGGATTACTTATTAGAAGGTTTAATAAAGTTAGCCGAAAAATACCCTGAAAAACTATCAAATGCAAGAGGAAGAGGATTAATGTGTGCCATTGATCTGCCAACTAATGAACAGAGAAATCACTTAAGAGACGAACTTTGGAATGACGGAATGATCATTCTGGCATGTGGAGATCAGTCGCTTCGTTTCAGGCCTCACCTGAATGTTACAAAGGAAGAAATTCAGTTGGCTTTAGACAAAATTGAAAATAATATTAATAAAATTTAAAACTCAAAATTTGTAATTTTCAAAAAAACGTCATATATTTAGATACTCAAACGGTATAGAAATATGGAAAGAAGTACAAGAGTATCAGTTTTTGAAAGTGACAAACAAGCAGAAATTCAATTGATTAAGTCTAAATTGGATGATGCGCAAATCACCAATGCAATAGAAAATAATTACCTTACTTTTACTACAACGCCTACAGCGACGTCTCTGAAAGTAATGGTAAAACTTGAAGATGAGAAAAAAGCATTTGAGGTTATTGATGCTTATCTTCAGCAAAATGAAAATTAAAAACAATTTCATAATTTTAAATTTTACTACTTCGAACCGAAAATTAATGTCAATTAGTTTTCGGTTTTTTTTAGTTCAAATATTTTAAACTTTATTGTTAAATAATTAAAGAATTGAAAATCAATATACTTTGACAGGCTTAATATGACAAAGCTAACATTGAATCGCTAATAAAAACAGTAAGTATTAGAGATTTCATGTTGAACTTTTCGAAATATCTCAAGCATTTACTTAATTACGGCAGGTTTTAGCCCGTCTTCAAAAATAAAACCACTTAAATTGACTTCAGTCAAAACTTAAAAATTTAAATTAATAGTACAAACTCAACATTAATTTTTAATTCTAAATTTTCAATCTTTTAATTAAAATTTTTTCACAGCAATGAATTCAGAAATTAAACTAAGAAAAGCAGAAACGGAAGACAGAGATATTATCTGGGGTATTCTACAGCAGGCAATCGAAAGGAGAAGACAAGACGGGAGCACACAATGGCAGCAGGGTTATCCTAATCTGGAAACGGTAGAAAGTGATATTGCCAAGGGGTTCGGATATGTAATGACAGTTGATGGGGAAATTGCAGTGTATACTGCTTTGATTCTGAATGACGAACCTGCTTACAGCACAATTGAAGGAGCATGGCTGAGTAATGGAGAATTTGTTGTTGTTCACAGGGTGGCAGTCGATGAAAAATTTGCCGGCAGAGGAATGGTGAAAATTCTTTTTGACCATATCGAAGAATTTACAAAATCACATGATATACAAAGTGTTAAAGTAGATACTAACTATGATAATGTGGCAATGCTGAAGATCCTCGAAGGCAAGGGATACACCTATTGCGGAGAAGTGTTTTTGGCAGGAGGAATGAGAAAGGCTTATGAGAAGATTATAATTTAAGGCAAAAGTTAAATGGGTTATCATTGATTCTTTAAGAAACTATACATTTATAATCTCTATCAGCTTTGTTCGTTTAGTTCTGAACTAATTTTTACATTTGCTCTAAATTTATATACAATGCATAAGAGTATAGAAATTGATGAGAAAATTTTTCAGGATGCTGTAAAGTTTTACGGCGCCATTTTCAACCTTCCACCATTAGCCTCTAAAATATATGCCTACCTATTATTCGATTATGATAAGGTAGGTATTACTTTTGATGAGTTTGTGGACATCTTTTCTGCAAGTAAAAGCTCCGTTTCTACCAGTATTTCATTACTGCTGAATTCCGAACTCATTGTAGACCACAACAAGATGGATGAGCGGAAAAGATATTTTTTCATCAATGACGGTTATAAAAAGATAAGATTTGAAAAAATAGTTCAAAAGATGCAAGACGAATTAAAACTACTGGATGACTTAGACCAGTTTAAAAAAAATCATGATGACGGATACAACGAAAAAATTGAAGCTTATAAAGCGCTTTTAAACAAAAACATAATTAATATTCAGGAATCTCTAAATAAACTATAAAATGAATAATAAGCTAGTTATACTTTCTGTTGCAGCACTTTCTTTAGTGGCCTGCAAAAAAGAAGCCCCGAAGCAGGATGGCGCAAAGCCGTTTCCTGTAGTTTCGGTAGAGAACAAAAATATTGTGGGGTACGATACTTTCCCCGCGAGTATTGAGGGGCGGGTTAATAATGATGTAAGAGCAAAAATTCAGGGGTATATTACTCAGGTTTTGGTGGATGAAGGGCAGTATGTTACGAAAGGGCAGCCTCTATTCCGCCTTGAAACCAATATTCTTACTGAAAATGCCGCTGCGTCCAAAGCAGGCATAGGTGCCGCCGAATCCAATATTGCTGCTGCACAGGCGCAGGTAAATGCTGCGCAGGTGGAAGTGAACAAATTAAAACCACTTGTTCAGAAAAATATCATCAGCAATGTTCAGTTACAGACGGCTCAGGCAAATTTAGCGCAGGCTCAGGCGGGATTACAGCAGGCAAATGCTGCTAAAAGACAGGCGGTTGCCAATTACAAAGGGGTTGAAGCCAATATCGATTACTCGGTTATTCGTGCACCTATCTCAGGAGTTATTGGTAAACTTCCATTAAAAGTGGGAAGTTTAGTTGGCCCGACAGATCAAACCGCTTTAACAACAATTTCAGATACTTCAGAAATCTTCGCTTATTTTTCGATGAATGAAAAAGCCTATTTTGATTTCCTTGAAAAATCTGTAGGAGCAAGTGTTCCTGAAAAAATAAAAAACCTTCCGATGGTTGAACTTCAGCTTGCAAACGGAAGTATTTATCCTGAGAAGGGAAGAATTGAGGCGGTTACAGGTTCTTTAGATCCTACAACAGGAACTATTCAGTTCAGAGTGGTTTTTAAAAATGCCCAGAAATTATTAAGCAACGGGAACAGTGGTACCATCAGATTCCCTAAACATTTTGATAATGTCTTAGTGGTTCCGGAAAGTGCAACCTACGAACAGCAAGGTATTGTTTATGTTTACAAATTAGATAAAGATACTGCAAGAAACGTTGTGGTTGAAGTTATCGACCGTATCGACAATTATGCTTTGCTTAAATCAGGTGTAAAAGCAGGAGAAACGGTAATTGCAGCAGGAACGGGAAGTGTAAAACCGGGAACTGCCGTTCAGCCTAAAAAAGTAAAAATGGATAGTTTAGTTCAATCTGTAAAACCGAAATTCTAACATGATAAAAAACTTTATTAACAGACCGGTTTTATCTACTGTAATCTCGATATTGATTGTCATACTCGGGGTTCTGGGATTGATAGCCCTTCCTGTTACTCAGTATCCTGATATTGCTCCGCCAACCGTGAGTGTAAGAGCAAATTATACCGGAGCGAATGCAGAAACGGTGATGAAGAGTGTGGTGGTTCCTTTGGAGGAACAGATCAATGGTGTGGAAGGGATGGATTATATCACATCCACTGCAGGGAACGACGGTTCGGCACAGATTCAGGTCTTCTTTAAGCAAGGAATTGATCCTGATATTGCAGCCGTAAACGTTCAGAACCGTGTATCCAGAGCAAGCCCTTTACTTCCAAGTGAGGTAACGCGTTCAGGGGTTGTGACCCAGAAACAGCAGACGAGTGCGTTGATGTATCTTTCTTTCTATTCAGAAAACAAAAATATTGATGACGTTTATCTTCAGAACTTTTTGAATATCAACGTTATTCCAAACCTTCAGAGGATTAATGGAGTTGGGGAAGCCAACGTTTTCGGTGGAAAGAATTACTCAATGAGAGTTTGGCTGGATCCTGCAAAATTGGCAGCGTACGGAATTACTCCGACAGATGTTACAACAGCGATCAATGAGCAGAGTAGAGAAGCTGCGGCTGGTTCTTTAGGACAAAACAGCGGAAGCTCTTTCGAATATATCATTAAATATGTAGGGAAGTTCAGCGATAAAGAACAGTATGACAATATCATCATTAAATCTTTGCCGGACGGACAAAACCTAATGTTGAAAGACGTTGCTAAAGTAGAATTAGGCGGTCTTTCCTACACAGGTGTCGGAGAAAACGGAGATAACCCGTCAATCAGTATGGGGATTTTCCAGACTCCG
Source organism: Chryseobacterium arachidis (assembly GCF_900129245.1). Lineage (GTDB taxonomy): Bacteria > Bacteroidota > Bacteroidia > Flavobacteriales > Weeksellaceae > Chryseobacterium > Chryseobacterium arachidis. The sequence goes on along the minus strand of NZ_FQUT01000009.1, from coordinate 102,688 downwards.
GGATCGAATGCGCAGGAGATTATTGAGAATATCAAAGCTCAGCTTAAAGCCAACGAAAGCACTTACCCTGAAGGTGTAAAATATACCTTTAACTTTGATACCAACGAATTCCTGGATGCGTCGATTGAAAAAGTAATTCATACTTTGATTGAAGCTTTCATCCTTGTATTTATTGTAGTTTATATTTTCTTACAGGATTTCAGATCGACGTTGATTCCGGCGATTGCAGTTCCGGTTTCGATTGTGGGAGCATTTTTCTTCCTGAATTTATTCGGATATTCATTAAACTTACTGACGCTTTTCGCTTTGGTATTAGCAATTGGTATTGTGGTGGATGACGCGATTGTCGTCGTAGAAGCCGTTCACGCCAAAATGGAGCACGGAATTTCCAATGCTAAAAAGGCGACCGTTGAAGCTATGGATGAGATTACAGGAGCGATTATTTCAATTACTTTGGTAATGGCAGCGGTATTTATTCCGGTAACATTTATTACTGGGCCAACCGGAGTATTTTATCAGCAGTTTGGGATTACCCTGATTATTGCGATTATTATTTCGGCGATTAATGCATTGACTTTAAGTCCGGTTTTATGTTCTTTATTCTTAAAACCACACGAAGAACATCATGAAGAATATAAAAACAAAAACTTCATTCAGAAGTTCTTCTATAAATTTAATATTGCTTTCAAAACAGCAACAGACCGTTATGGTAGAGGATTTACATTCCTTATTAGACATAAATGGGTTACCTTATTGATTTTTGCAATTACGGGTGGAATTATTTACTGGACGAGCTCAACGATGAAAAAAGGTTTCGTACCGACAGAAGACCGTGGAATTATCTTTACCGATGTACAGTTGCCTCCCGGAGCTTCTATGGAAAGAACCTATAATGTTCTGAAAACGTTGCAGGCAAATGCATTGAAAATTCCCGGAATTCAAAACGTAACGATTTCTACGGGTAGAGGTCTACTTTCCGGAAACGGTAGTAATAACGGTCTTGCGTTTATCAAGCTTAAGCCTTTTGACGAAAGAAAAGGAGATGATTTATCATCCGAAACGATTACTAAAAAGCTTTTCGGACTTTCAGGGTCAGTTCCTGATGCAAAAGTAGTATTCTTCCAGCCACCTAGTGTACCAGGATTTGGTAACTCTGCAGGTTTTGAGATGGTGCTATTAGATAAAGCAGGTGGCGAATTTTCAGCTTTGGATGATAAAACAAATGAATTTATCGGAAATCTGATGAAGCGTCCTGAAATTGAATTTGCGCAGACTTCATTCAATACAAAATATCCACAGTATGAAATGCAGATCAATGTTCCTTTAGCCAAACAAAAAGGAGTTTCTGTAAATTTAATTCTTGAAACCATGCAGGGATACATCGGTGGTATTTACAGTGCTGACTTTACAAAATACGGAAAGCAGTTCAGAGTAATGGTTCAGGCTTTACCGGAAGACCGTGTAAATGCAGAAAGTTTGAATAAATTATATGTAAAAACGGGCGGTGGAGAAATGGCACCCATTTCACAGTTTGTAACATTGAATAAAACATACGGACCACAGTCTGTAGGACGATACAACCTGTTTACATCTGTTAAAATTACAGGAGCCAACTCTGGAGGTTACAGTACAGGTGATGCCATTGCTGCCGTACAGCAGGTTGCAAGTGAAACTTTAGATCAGAATTATTCAGTAGAATTCACGGGATTATCAAGAGAAGAGCTTGCTTCAGGTTCACAGACCTTCCTGATTTTTGCGTTGAGTTTAGTGTTTGTGTATTTCATTTTGTCAGCACAGTATGAAAGTTATATTCTTCCTTTAGCAGTGGTAATTTCACTTCCTTTAGGGGTAATGGGAGCTTATTTCGGACAGAAAATCATGGGCTTGGAAAACAACATCTATTTCCAGATTGCATTGATTATGTTGGTGGGATTATTGGCGAAGAATGCGATTTTGATTATTGAATTTGCCGTTCAGCGTAGACATCACGGAGAAACGATTGTTGAATCTGCGGTTAATGCGGCTAAAGCCAGATTAAGACCGATTCTGATGACGTCACTGGCATTTATCTTTGGTTTGTTACCACTGGTTTTGGCAAACGGAATTGGTGCCGTAGGTAACCGTTCTATTGCAACGGGAGCAGCAATTGGATTATTGATCGGTACTATTTTAGGGGTGTTTGTCATTCCGGTTTTATATGTGATTTTCCAGACGATTCAGGAAAAAATCAAGCCGATTACGCACGAAGAAATGAACTTAGCTGAATAAGAAATCTTTAAGATTAAATAATGAAAAATTTATCAATAATAATAAAAGGAACAGCTTTATCAGTATTTACGGTTGCAGTATTGGCATCATGTATGGCAAGAAAAGAATACCATAGGCCGGATAACGTGGTAGACGAGAAGTTGTTCCGTACAGATATGCTTCCTTCGGATACTACAAATATTGCCAACGTTTCATGGAAGGAGATTTTCACGGATCCTATCCTTCAAAACCATATTTCGAAGGCTTTGGAAAACAACCTGGATATAAGAATTGCTTTACAGAGCATTAATTCTGCAGAAGCTTATTTAAAACAGAGTAAGGCGGCGTATGAACCAACGGTGACGGTTGGCCCTGGTTACACTTTCCAGACCCAGTCGCTGAATACGCAGACGGGGCGTTTATTTGGTGACAGAAGATATATTAATCAGCTTGACATCACGGCAAGTATCGGTTTTGAAGCAGATCTTTGGGGGAAATTAAAAGCTCAGGAAAAAGCTCAGTTAGCCTCATATTTAGGAACGGTTGCGGCTCATAAGGCGGTTAAAAGTGATTTGGTAGCTTCAGTCGCTTCTGCCTATTATCAATTATTGACCTTTGATGAACAGAAGAGAATTATTAATGAAACCATCAAAGTTCGTGAGCAGAATTTAGAAACAACAAAAGCACTGAAAACGGCAGGAACTTTAACAGAAGTTGCGGTTCAGCAAAGTGAAGCGTTGGTTTATAATGCAAAATCGATGTTAATTGATATCGACACACAGATTCAGTTACTGGAAAATACAATGAGTTTACTGATGGGAGTGCCTTCCCATACTATCGAAAGATCAACTTTGGAAACGCAGAATGTTCCAATTGATCTTAAACTTGGATATCCTGCTCAGTTGCTGGCAAACAGACCGGATGTAATGAGAGCAGAATATAATTTGATGAATGCTTTTGAATTAACAAATTCTGCAAAAGCTCAGTTTTACCCAACATTGAAAATTACTGGAAGCGGAGGTATACAATCATTAGATATTGATCATTTGTTCAGTGTAAATTCTTTATTTGCAAGCGTTGTAGGAGGTTTGGCACAGCCGATTCTGAATAAAAGAACAATCAGAACAAATTATGAAGTAAGTCTTGCTAATCAGGAGACGGCTTATCTGAATTTCAGAAAGGCGGTTCTTACGGCCGGAAAAGAAGTCTCAGATGCAATAAGAGTTTATTCGGTTCAGGATCAGTATATAGATTTAAAGAAAAAAGAATTATTAAACTATAAAAATTCGGTAGATTATTCTCAAGAATTAGTCAACTACGGGATGGCTAATTATCTTGAAGTATTGAATGCAAGTGTAAATTCTTTAAACGCAGAATTGAATATTGCAAATGCAGAATATAGTAAAATGAAAGCAGGAGTAGAGCTTTATCAGGCTCTTGGAGGCGGTTGGAAGTAATTTCTAATATAAAGTAACGAAGAAAAGTGTATTGATTTATTTCAATGCACTTTTTTATTTATAATTTTAAATATTTAATTTTCAGTGATTTAAATATGATTATTGAAATTTTATTTGTTTTTATGTAGTCAACTACGTAGTTTTGTACATAAATAAATTAAAATGTTAGAAATTAAAGCAATAAATAACACATATTCAAAATCAGCAATAGATTTGATTTTGAATATTCAGCAAAAAGAATTCAATGTTCCTATTACGATTGAAGATCAGCCAGATCTTATGCAAATCGAAGAATTTTATGTTTCCAGTGGCGGAAATTTTTGGGGAGCTTTTATTAATGGTGAACTTTTAGGAACGATTGCCCTTGTAAAATTTGATGAAAATGCTGCCGCCATCCGAAAAATGTTTGTAAAAAAAGAATTCAGGGGGAAGGAGCACAATATTGCTCAGAAATTATTGGATATCTTAATTGCTTTCTGTAAAGAAAACGGAATAGATGAAGTATATTTGGGAACGGTATCGATACTCAAGGCTGCATTGCGTTTTTATGAGAGAAATCATTTTAAAATCATTGAAAAGCAGTCTTTACCCGCAAAATTTCCTGTGATGAGTGCCGATAACATATTTTGTTTCCTTGATCTAAAATCTTAACTATGAATGTCATTAATGAATCCGGAACCCTTGCTTTATCCACGCGATTACAGCGTCTCAGTGAGCAATTGCGTAAAGACGGAGCTTTAATTTACAAAGAATTCGGAATCGATTTTGAGCCGAAATGGTTTCCTGTAATTTTTACATTACATCATAAAACCACACTCAGCGTTGTAGAAATCGCCAATGAAATAGGGTATACCCATCCATCAACTATCAGTCTTTTGAAAGAACTTGAAAAAGAACAAATGATTGTATCTAAAAAAGATAAAACGGATGAAAGAAAACGTTTGATAGAGCTTGCTCCAAAAGGAATCGAGTTAATCGAGAAAATGAAACCCGTTTGGGAAATCGTATCAAAAGTGTTGGAAGAAATATCGGATAATGAAAATCATTTATTAAAAGCGATAAATGAAGCCGAAGAAAAAATTGCGAATCAATCTTTTTTGCAAAGAACGTTACAATTGAAAAACGCTCAATAAATAATGCTGATAAATCGATAGATAAATGATTTTCTTTTTGCTGTTTCGCACAAATAAGTTTTCAAAAAGTGATGATTATATAGATAATAAAGGCACTTATTAAAGAAAATTTAATAAAATGTTTGTATATGTAGTTTAAATACTTACTTTTGTACGGTTTCAGAAATGAAGCAGCAGAAAGGGGAATTAGCTCATCTGGCTAGAGCGCAACACTGGCAGTGTTGAGGTGACGGGTTCGATCCCCGTATTCTCCACATAATTTAAGTGATAAAACGACTTATAAACTATGAAGAAAATATTTTTACTTTTATTCACGGCTTTTTTGTTCATCGGCTGTAGCAAAGACGACGATACGATTTATGACTTCATCGGAACCTGGGCCGGAAGGTATGACGGAACTGAAAAAGGGGACTGGAATATCGTGGTGGCAACAGACGGAAAAGTAACCGGTACACTGCATTCTGACCAGACCACTGAAAATTACTATATTTCAGGACATCTTACAGAATCGGGTGAACTTACGGCTACCATTGGTACACCGGATGACGGAGAGTTCAAAGGTACACTGTCTAGAGAAGATAAAAAAGCAAACGGAACTTGGGTAAATGCGCTGCCTACTCCGGATAGATCTGGAACCTGGATAGGCGAAAAAACTTCAAAATAAAAGATTTTTACATCATAAACAAAAGCTGTCCGTTGGATGGCTTTTGTTGTTTTATAATGAATTGATGATGAAAATACCCAAAATCTTCAATATTCGGGCAACTGGAAGATATTATTTTACTTATATTTGTGAATATAGTAAAATCTAAAACGGTATGAAGGACAGATTGTTTTGCAGAAAACAAGTAGGAAGCAGTGTATTTATGTTGTCGATTGCATCCCTGTTTATTATTTCCTGCGGAAGCTCAAAAAACGTTTCTACGAAGAAAAATACGACTAAAACAATCGCCAAGTCTGAAAATCTCCGCAAATTAGATTCAAAATTCGATGGTAAAGTTTCAAAATCTATCAATAATATTTTAAAAGATGCTGAAAAATATATCGGAACTCCTTACAAATTCGGCGGAAATACATCATCAGGTTTCGACTGTTCAGGATTTACCGTAAAAGTTTTCGAAGAAAATGATTTCAAACTTCCCAGAAGATCTGAAGATCAGGCCGGAACAGGAAATAAAATTGACATCAGGGAAGTAAAGCCCGGAGATCTTTTATTCTTTGCAACAGCAGGAGGAAGCAGGGTTTCCCATGTAGGAATTGTTCACGACATCGGAAATGATGGTGAAGTGAAATTTATCCACGCATCGACTTCGAAAGGAGTCATTATTTCTTCTTTAAACGAAAAATACTGGAACAAAGCCTATTTGCATGCCCAGAGAGTTCTGTAAATAAAAATCTCACCACTATAATAGATTCTTTTGCATTTTAAATGAAAGAATTTCATAATATTTTCTTACTTAAAATTAATCTAAACATTAGCCTTAACTTAAACTTTTGTATCTTTGGCGCGAATAATTTTAAACTACAAAAATGTCGTTACAACAAACTATTGAAAATATCTGGGACAACAGAGATCTATTGCAGAATGAAGACAGCCAAAAAGCGATCAGAGAGGTTATTTCTTTGGTAGATAAGGGTGAACTTCGTACAGCAGAGCCTACAGAAAACGGGTGGCAGGTAAATGAGTGGGTGAAAAAAGCTGTCGTAATGTATTTCCCGATCCAGAAAATGGAAACTATCGAGGTTGGCCCATTTGAATTTCATGATAAAATGCCTTTGAAGAGAAATTATGCCGAAAAAGGGGTAAGAGTTGTGCCACATGCAGTAGCTAGAGAAGGAGCTTACATTGCTCCGGGAGTTATCATGATGCCTTCTTATGTAAACATTGGTGCTTACGTAGACTCAGGTACTATGGTTGATACTTGGGCAACAGTGGGAAGCTGTGCACAGATTGGTAAAAACGTTCACTTGAGTGGTGGTGTTGGTATCGGTGGTGTTTTGGAACCGCTTCAGGCTGCTCCGGTAATCATCGAAGACGACTGTTTCATCGGATCAAGATGTATTGTTGTAGAAGGTGTTCATGTAGAAAAAGAAGCTGTTTTGGGAGCAAATGTTGTTTTGACGGCATCTACGAAAATTATCGATGTTACAGGTTCTGAACCAATCGAAATCAAAGGAAGAGTTCCTGCCCGTTCAGTAGTAATTCCCGGAAGTTATACAAAACAATATCCTGCAGGAGAATATCAGGTTCCGTGCGCTTTGATCATCGGTCAGAGAAAGGAATCTACAGACAAAAAAACGTCTTTAAATGATGCGTTGAGAGATAATAATGTTGCTGTTTAAAGCTTTTGTACATGGCAATTCCTAAAAATATTTTTCAAACATTTAAAACCTCGAATCTTCCTTGGATTACGAGGTTTTATGTTAACAGAATGAAAAAGAAAAATCCGGGGTGGAATTATCAATTTTATGATGATGAAAGGATTTTAGAGTTTTTCACGAAAGAATTTCCTTCTGAATATATTAAAGCATATAAGAGTCTTACTATTGGTGCAGCAAAAGCAGATTTTTTTAGATACGCTGTATTATATAAATTTGGGGGTGTATATTTGGATATTGATTCATGTGATAGTACACCTTTAGATCGGTTTATAAAAGATACAGATTCTGCAATAATTAGCCCTGAAGGAAATCCAGGATTATATTGCCAATGGGCTTTAATTTTTGATAAAGGCCATCCTTTTCTTGAAAGAACTTTAAAGAAAGTTTTGGATAATATTCAAACGCATCGATATCCAAATGATGTTCATAAAACAACCGGACCAACAGCTTATACTGAAGCTGTTAATGAAGTTCTAAGGGAAAATCCTGAAGTGGCACATCGTTTTGTAAAAATTGATTATGAGGGGCACTTAAAAGTTAAATATAAATTGGGGCGACTTTTCTTATATGGCAAAAAATCAGAACACTGGAAGAAAAAACAACTCACTCAAAACATTATAAAACCTGAGAATGAAGATAGCTTATGACGCAAAACGCTTTTTTCACAATACATCAGGTTTGGGCAACTATTCAAGAGATCTTGTGCGAATTTTAGCGAAATATTTTCCTGAAAACGAATATATTTTATTAAATAAAAACAAATCCGAACGAGGATCCGACATTTTAAAAAATTCAAACGTTCATTTTGTTGAAACGTCCAAAGGAAGAATATCCCGACAGTTCAAAATGGGGAAGGATGCTCAGAAACAAAACGCAGACATTTTCCATGGATTATCAGGTGAATTGCCTTTGAAATGGGGCAAAGAAACCATCAAAAAAATTGTTACGATTCATGATTTGATTTTTGTTCGTTACCCTCAATATTACTCATTTTTTGACCGGAAAATTCATCTTTGGAAATTTAAAAAAGCAGCTAATTCAGCGGATAAAATAATTGCTATTTCGGAGCAGACGAAAAAGGATATTATTGAATTTTTAAAAGTTCCTGAAAGCAAAATTGAAGTGATTTATCAAGGTTGTCATAAAGCTTTTAAAGAACAGCAATCTGATGTTTTTTTTCAACAAACAAAATTAAAATTCAATCTTCCTGAAAGGTTTATTCTAAACGTTGGAACGATTGAAGATCGTAAAAATCTTTTTAATGTTGTCAAGGCAATACAAGATACTGAAATCCCATTAGTCGTAGTCGGAAAAAAAACAAAGTATTTTCAAAGAATAGCGAATTTTGTTCAAAAAAATAAGATGGAAAAACAGATTCATTTCTTGGAAGGAGTTTCAATGGATGAGTTGGCTGTTATTTACAAATTGGCTGATATTTTTGTTTACCCAAGTTTTTTCGAAGGATTCGGAATTCCCGTGATAGAAGCACTTTTCTCAAAAACAGTCACAATTACAAGCAACACAAGCTGTCTTCCTGAAGCTGGAGGTCCCGATTCTGTTTATATTGATCCTGAAAATTATTTGGATATTCAAGCCAAAATTAAATTTTTATGGGATAACGAATCGGAAAGAAAACGCCGAGCTGAAAAAGGTTTGGAGTTTGTGCAGAAGTTTAATGATGAACCGATTGCTAATCAATTAATAAATCTTTATCAATCCGTTTTAAAAATAATTAATTAAAAAAAGTCTTCTGAATTGAAATGATCAGAAGACTTTTTTAATTTTATTCGACCTCAAAAGGAACGGCATACATCTGAACGTACGGTCCATAGCTCCCCGCATCAAATCGGAATCTCATTGTTCGGGCTGCAGTATTTGTCCAGTTTCCGTTCGACATATAGACCCAAAGATATAACGTCGTATTTTCTGTTATGTTTACAGCGATATTCCCCGATCCGTAGTAATCCGGACTGGCAGCAGCACTGTTATATAAACGTGGAATGATTATTGATTTTATAGGAGAAAGATAATTTGGAGAAACATTCGCTGTTGATGAAGTCGAGAGAAAAACTGATGCAAAACCATCGTTTGAGCTTGTAACAGAGGCATTGGTTCCTGATGGAGTACACCACATGGTAAAGTTGACCTGATATTTGCCGGGAGTCAGGGTTATGTAAGCACCTGAATACCCAATTCTTTGATCTCCTGATATTTGTGGGTCATCAATCGTTGTGAAAGTTTGTTCCGTTGTTGGTATAACTGCCAGTTTTGCAAAGCTTGTTCCCGGAGCTGACCATCTTGCATTTCCGTTGGAATCTGAAGTTAAAACTTTTCCTAATCCTTGTGTGTTATCGGAAATTTTTAAAGCATTACCATTAGTAGAATTAATTTCAAGTTTTGCAGTGGGAGCAGTGGTTCCAATTCCTATATTTCCGTCGGCGTTTATAGAAACATCATTCAGCTGTTGAGCTGTTGTAGGAGTTCCTGTAGACGGATTATCCTTCGCTCCGTCTACATGAAAGACTGCTTGCGGATTGGAAGTATTTACACCGATTTGTCCGAATAGTAAAGATGCAGAAAACAGACATCCTAAAGTGATTAAATGTTTTTTCATTGATATTATTTTAAAATTTCAGGCAAAAATTATCCTGTCGAAAATCATAAGATTAATGACAAGTGTTGTTTTTTAAATTATAAATTTGGATTAATTATAATCAGTCAAGTTTAAGAAAAACCTCTATTCAAAGGCATTTGATTATAATTGAAAAAACATTTCGGCTGCAAATATATTAAATCAAAATCGATTTTAGAAAAATATAAATTAAATTGTAATAAATATTGAATAAAATTAATTTATAATGTATTTAATGTTGATATTTTACGCTTAAAATTAAAATTATTAAAAATATTGAATTAAAATTTGCACATTAAAAAAATTATATCATACCTTTGCAACATAAAATTTCAACAATGAAACCGAATTTTTTAACAGTACATCATTATCACCATCATATCTGTTAGACGGAATTGATTGAGATATAGTATGTTAAAAATCAAAATAATTAAAAACCGTCTGAGTAAATAGACGGTTTTTTTGTTTCTAAATTTATCCCGAGAAATTTTTCAATTCAACCATTTTATTTGCTCAGACATAACAAAAAGTGAAATGAGTAAATTAAAAATTGCGATCCAAAAAAGCGGACGGCTTTATGAAGATTCTCTTCAACTCCTTAAAGACTGCGGTATTTTCGTAAACAACGGGAAAGATCAGCTTAAAGTTTCTGTGGAAAATTTTCCTATGGAAATTATGTATCTGCGAAATTCCGACATTCCTCAATATCTGGAAGATGGAGTGGTAGATGTTGCCATTGTCGGCGAAAATCTTTTGGTCGAAAAGCAGAAAAATATTGAAATTATTCAGAAGCTAGGCTTCTCGAAATGCCGCGTTTCTTTAGCCATCCCGAAAGAAATTGAAACAGATGATATCAATTACTTTCAGGGTAAAAAAATTGCTACCTCTTACCCAAATACCCTTAAAAGTTTCCTTCAAAAAAATAATGTTTCTGCGGATATTCACATTATCTCAGGCTCAGTCGAAATTGCTCCAAACATCGGTCTTGCCGATGGAATCTGTGACATTGTAAGCTCCGGGAGCACATTATTTAAAAATGGTTTGAGAGAAACCTTGACTCTTTTAAAATCGGAAGCTGTTTTAGCAAAAACCTCAGAATTGACGAATGAAAAAAAGGTTGTTTTAGAAAAATTTCTGTTCAGAATTCAGGCTGTTTTACGGGCAAAAAACTCCAAATACATTTTAATGAATGTTCCGAACGAAAAGATTTCCGAGATATCAAATGTTCTTCCTGTCCTAAAAAGCCCGACTGTAATTCCTTTAGCGGAAAAGAATTGGAGCAGTATTCATTCGGTAATTGATGAAGAGCGATTCTGGGAAGTCATTGATGAACTTAAAGAAAAAGGAGCTCAGGATATTTTAATAATTCCAATCGATAAAATGGTAATTTAATATGCAGATTAGTAAATATCCGGAAAAAAATACGTGGTCAGAATTAATAAAACGGCCTGTTATAAAAAGAGAAGAGATTGCTGAAATAGTTGAAGAAATCTTCAATAAGGTTAAAGAAAACGGAGATCAGGCATTAATTGATTTTAACAAAAAGTTTGATGGAGCTGAAGTTAAAAATATTAATATTTCTCTGGAAGAAATAGAAAATGCGGAAAGTCTAATCAGTGACGAATTAAAAAGTGCGATTCAAAAAGCAAAAGAGAATATTACAAAATTTCATGTCTCTCAAAATGTTGAAATTGAGAAGATTGAAACTACAAAAGGAGTTATTTGCTGGAGAGAAAATCGAGCGATCGACAAAGTAGGGATCTACATTCCGGGAGGAACCGCTCCTTTATTTTCAACAGTTTTAATGCTTGCCATTCCTGCAAAATTAGCCGGTTGCAAAGAAATTATCTTATGTACGCCGCCTGATAAAAATGGAAATATAAACCCGGCAATTTTTTATACGGCAAAACTTTGTGGAGTGACAAAAATATTTAAAACCGGTGGTGCTCAAGCAGTTGCGGCAATGACTTTTGGTACTGAAAGCATTCCTAACGTTTACAAAGTTTTCGGACCGGGAAATCAGTTTGTGGTGGCAGCAAAAGAATATGCTCAAAATTTTGGAGTCTCGATTGATATGCCTGCAGGACCAAGTGAAGTGTTGGTGATTGCTGATGAAAAAGCAGTTCCTGCATTCTGTTCAGCAGATTTGCTTTCTCAGGCAGAACACGGAAGTGACAGTCAGGTTATTTTTATTTCTATCGATGTGAAAATTTTTAATGAAACGATCAAAGAAATAGAAAAACAAATTAAAGAGCTTCCAAGAAATGAATATGTTCAGGAATCATTGAAAAACAGTCATTTTATTTTATTAGAAACCATTGAAGAAGCCGTCGAATTCAGCAATTTGTATGCTCCGGAACACTTAATTTTGGCCATTGAAGATTTTGAAAATTCTATTTCGAAAATTCAAAATGCTGGCTCCGTTTTTTTAGGAAATTATTCTTGTGAAAGTGCGGGAGATTATGCGAGCGGAACCAATCATACACTTCCTACAAACGGCTTTGCGAAGAATTACAGCGGAGTTTCTTTAGACAGTTTTGTAAAGAAAATTACATTTCAGCATCTGTCGAAGGAAGGACTTCAGAATTTAGCAAAAACAATAGAAATCATGGCAGAAGCGGAAGGTTTATTCGCTCATAAAAATGCCGTATCCATCCGATTAAATCAAGACAATGAAAGAATTTAACATCAATAAATTAATGCGAAAAAACATCCTGGAATTACAGCCTTACGTAAGTTTCAGAGATCAGAATGAATTTGAAAATCCGGTTTTGTTGGATGCCAATGAAAGTCCGTTTGGAGAATTCAACCGTTATCCCGATTCCACACAGAAAATTGTTAAGCAAAAACTATCTGAAATAAAAAATATTTCAGCGGATCAGATTGCTGTTGGAAACGGAAGCGATGAGTTAATCGATCTGATCATTAAAGTTTTTTGCGAACCTAAGAAAGATTCTATTCTAATGATGAATCCGTCGTTTGCGATGTACAGTTTTTATGCATCTGTCAATGAGAATAAAGTGTTAAAGCTTGATCTGAACGAGAATTTCGAAATTGTAAAAGATCAATTTTTAAACATGGCAAAAGAAGATCAATTAAAAATATTTTTCCTGTGTTCTCCCAATAATCCGACAGGGAACAGTATTGAAGACATTGAATTCTATGTTAAAAATTTCAACGGAATTGTTGTAGTTGATGAAGCTTATATAGAATTTTCAGAAAAAAAATCGAGCTTAGAATTGCTGGGACGTTATCCGAATCTTATCGTACTCCAGACATTTTCTAAAGCCTGGGGAATGGCCGGAGCGAGAGTCGGAATTGCTTATTCGTCTAAGGAAATCATTAAATGGATTAATACGGTGAAAGCGCCATATAATGTAAACTCTTTAAGTTTAGATTTAATATTGAAATCAATTGACAGTCAAAAACAATTGAATGATAATGTAAAAAATACTTTAATTGAAAAATCATGGCTAAAAGATGAATTTCAAAGGATTAATTGTATTAAAAAAATACATCCAAGCGATGCCAATTTTTTTCTGATTGAATTTGAAAACGTAGAAGCTGTTTATAAAAAATTGCTCGAAAACAAAATTCTGACCAGCAAAAGAAGTCCGCAAATTCAAAATTGTATCCGAATTAATATTGGAAATAGAGAGGAAAATATTCAACTAATTAAGGTTTTAAAACAGTGTGAAACCCTATAGGTTTTCAAAACCTATAGGGTTTAGTAAAGTAAAATTAAAAGTAATTTAAAATGAAAAAAGCATTATTTATAGACCGCGACGGAACCCTGATTATAGAACCTCCGATTGATTTTCAGGTTGATTCTTTAGAGGAATTGGAATTTTATCCCGGCGTTTTTCAGAATCTTTCAAAAATTACCAAAGAGCTTGATTTTGAATTAGTCATGGTGACCAATCAGGATGGTTTGGGAACTGAAAGTTTTCCGTTTGAAAGTTTTATAAAGCCTCACGAAAAGATGTTGAAAGCATTTGAGAATGAAGGTGTTGTTTTCAACGATATTTTAATTGATAAAAGTTTTGAACACGAAAATCTACCGACAAGAAAACCGGGAACCGGAATGTTTGGAAAATATATTTATGGAGATTATGATCTTGGAAATTCTTTTGTTATCGGCGATAGACTAACGGATATTCAATTAGCAAAAAATTTAGGTTCAAAATCTATTTTTATTAATAAAATTCAAAATAATGAAGCTGATTTAACGACAGAAAGCTGGAGTGAAATTTATTCTTATTTAAAGCAAATCCCGCGAAAAGCCAAAGTTTCAAGAAAAACGAATGAAACAGATATTGAAATTGAAGTTAATCTCGATGGCAGCGGTAAGTCTGAAATCTCGACTGGACTTCATTTTTTTGACCATATGCTTGAACAGATTTCAAAGCACGGAAATTTAGATTTAAAAATTGCAGTAAAAGGTGATTTAAAGGTTGATGAGCATCACACGATCGAAGATACGGGAATTGTTTTGGGCGAAGCTGTTGTAAAAGCTTTAGGAAAGAAAAAAGGAATCGAAAGATATGGTTTTTTGCTTCCTATGGATGATTGTCTGGCGTGGGCTGCCATAGATTTTGGCGGCAGACCGTGGCTGGTTTGGAAAGCTGATTTTCAAAGAGAAAAAATTGGTGATGTTCCGACGGAAATGTTTTATCACTTTTTTAAATCGTTTACAGATTCTTCAAAAAGTAATCTCAACATCAAAGCTAAAGGAGAAAATGAGCACCACAAAATTGAATCTATATTCAAAGCTTTCGCAAAAGCGATAAAAATGGCTGTAAATCAATCAGATTCAAATTATAATCTACCATCAACCAAAGGAAGTTTATAGGATGATTGCAATTATAAAATACAACGCAGGAAATGTAAATTCCGTACAAAATGCACTGGACAGATTGAATGTAAGCTCTATGGTTACGGATAATTTTGATCTGATCCAAAAAGCTGATAAAGTAATTTTTCCGGGTGTTGGCGAAGCTTCTTCAACGATGAAAATTTTAAAGGAAAAAGGTCTGGATCGTTTAATTCCGACTTTAAAGCAACCGGTTTTGGGAATTTGTTTGGGAATGCAGCTGATGTGTAAAAATAATGAAGAAGGAAATACTATTGGAATGGGAATTTTCGATATTAATGTAAATAAATTTCCTTCGCAAAACATTGTTCCGCACATGGGCTGGAATACGATTTCAGAGCTTCAATCGCCAATTTTTTCCGGAATTGAAGAGGAGAATGATGTCTATTTTGTACATAGCTTTTATTGTGAATTGTCAAAAAATACGACTTCGGTGTGTAATTATATTTTGCCTTTCAGTGCGTCTTTGCAGAAGGATAATTTTTATGCCATGCAGTTTCACCCAGAAAAATCAGGAAGAGTTGGAAGCCGGTTATTAGAAAATTTTTTAAAACTTTAATGATGCGAATTATTCCTGCCATAGATATTATTGACGGAAAATGTGTACGTCTATCGAAAGGAGATTACAACACGAAAAAAATTTATAACGAAAACCCGGTAGAAGTTGCCAAAGAATTCGAAAGTTTTGGAATACAGCATCTTCATTTGGTTGATCTTGATGGTGCAAAATCAAAGCATATTGTTAATCACAAAGTGTTGGCGAAAATTGCAAAAGAAACTTCTTTACAGATTGATTTCGGCGGTGGTTTGAAAACTCTGGAAGATATTCAGATCGCTTTTGATTCCGGTGCTAAACAGATTACTATTGGAAGTATTGCTGTTCAGGATCCTGAGTTTTGTTTTGAATTAATTAAAAAATTTGGAGCAGAGAACATCATTTTAGGAGCCGATTGTGACAACAGAAAAATAAAAACCTCAGGATGGCTGGAAGAAAGTGATCAGGATGTGATTGATTTTATTCTCCGATATCAGGAAAATGGCGTACAACATGTTATCTGCACAGACATTTCCAAAGACGGAATGTTGGAAGGGCCCTCCACAGATTTATATCAGGATATTTTAAGTCAAGCTTCCATTCAGTTGGTTGCAAGCGGTGGAATTTCCGGGATTGAAGATGTATATAAAATGAAGGAAATCGGATGTGCGGGAACAATTATTGGGAAAGCCATTTATGAAGGCCGGATTTCATTGAAACAATTGCAGACTTTTGTTTAACCACAAAAGTTTTAACACATAAGTCACAGAAGAGTTTTAATAATTCTCTTTATAAAAGAGCACATCAGTTTAGAAAATCAAAGATTTTCTGTTGAGTCCCGAAGGGACGATTTATCAAAGGATAGGATAAAATCCTATCAAAACACATTAATTAAAGTAAAAATGTTAAAAAAAAGGATCATCTCATGTCTGGATATTAAGAATGGAACAACGGTAAAAGGAATCAATTTTGAAGGTTTGATAAACGCCGGAGATCCGATAGAATTGGCAAAAAGATACGAAGAGGAAGGAGCCGATGAACTGGTTTTTCTCGATATTACCGCAACCATTGAAGAGCGAAAAACTTTCGCTGATCTCGTGAAAAAGATTGCTAAAGAACTGAGTATTCCATTTACTGTCGGAGGCGGAATTTCTACGGTTGAAGATGTCAGAAAATTATTGGAGGTGGGAGCGGATAAAATAAGCATTAATTCTTCTGCGGTACAAAATCCTCAGTTGATTTCTGAGTTGGCAAAAGAATTTGGAAGTCAGTGTATTGTTGTGGCAATTGATACGAAATATACCAATAATGATGACTGGGTTCACATTAAAGGAGGTCGGGAAATTACTGGTCTGAAAACTCTAGAATGGGCAAAAAAAGCTGCAGAATCAGGAGCCGGAGAAATACTTTTAACCTCAATGGACGGGGACGGAACAAAAAATGGATTTGATGTAAGAATAACGAAATTAATTGCCGAAAATGTAAATATTCCGGTTATTGCTTCTGGAGGAGCTGGAAAAATTAAAGATTTTGAAAGTGTTTTTAATGAAACCAAGGCTACCGGAGCTTTAGCGGCAAGTATTTTTCATTTTGGAGAAGTAAAAATTCAGGATTTGAAAAGTGAATTAAAATCTAAAAATATAGCCATACGATGAATATTAATTTTAATAAAAATAATGATGGTTTAGTTCCTGTAATTATTCAGAATGACAGGACGTTACAGGTTCTTATGCTGGGATATATGAATGAAGAAGCCTTTGAAAAAACAAAAAAGGAAGGAATTGTAACCTTTTTCAGTCGTTCCAAAAACAGGCTTTGGACAAAAGGTGAAGAATCCGGTAATTTTTTAACGGTAAAAAGCATTGATATCGATTGTGATCAGGATACGATTTTAATTAAAGTTATACCAAAGAATGTAGTTTGTCACACGGGAAGTTTCAGCTGTTTTGGAGATAAAGATTCTAAAGGATTTTTATATGAATTAGAGAAAAAAATCAACCAACGGATTGATGAAAAAGTGGAAGATTCTTATACCTATTCTTTATATCAGAAGGGAATCAATAAAATGGCTCAAAAAGTAGGAGAGGAAGCCGTAGAATTGGTGATTGAGGCAAAAGATAATAATGATGATTTATTTAAAAATGAAGCAGCGGATTTGCTTTATCATTATTTAATTCTACTAAAAGCCAAAAACTTTTCATTGGAAGAAATTGAGAAAATACTTTTGGAAAGAAACAAATAAAGCCTTGAATTACAAGGCTTTTTAAATTATTTATTCGCAACCGCAAAATGTTGAAGCGCACCAATCGTAGCCTTTCCAATATTGAAAATATACTGTGTATCGGTATTGGCAAAAGTATCATCTTCTGTATGCGGAAGATCACTTCTCAAATATTCAAAAAAGCCGGTAATAACTTCGCCTTTCTTTTCAAAAGATATATAATCGCTGTGTTCAGCCGGATCAATTTTTGCCTGTAAAGGTGAATAAAGGGTTGTACATGTCATTAATTCCTTGGTAACTTGTGTTGAAGCGGCATTATTTTTCGAAGTTCCGCCCTGGTCTTCATCACAAAAAACGGTATCGTGGAACATTCCTTTTTTTCCTCCTACCTGGTCGAGATTAAAGACCATTTTTATATCAAACTGGCGGGTTTTATCTTTATAAACCACATCATTTACATAATGTCTGCTTCCCAAAAGTCCCTGTTCTTCACCGGAAAAATGAATAAATTTAATGGAATACTCCGTAGGAATATCCTTTAAAATTTTTGCTGTTTCAAGAATAATAGAAGTTCCGCTGCCGTTATCGTTTACTCCCGGGCCGTTGATACTGTCAAAATGTCCGCAGATAATTACATATTTATCCGGATAAACGGTTCCTTTTTTGGTGATAATCAGATTTTTTGATTTTAATCTCCCTATGGAAAAAGGATCTTCCTCGATTTGATCTTCAGAATAGCCGAAAGACAGATATTTATCTTTAATCCACTTTAAAGCATTATCATTTTCTACAGAACCTGTTGTTTTGACTCCCAGTTTTTCAAATTCTTTTAAGTTTGAGATAATATCTTCCTTTTTTAATAAGTTTACTCTGTCCTGATAGGCCTGGATAAAGGATTGTGCAGTCAAATTCAAAGTTGAAAAAGAAAAAAGTAGAATTGTCGAGATTTTTTTCACGGTATGATGAGGTTAATAGTTTTAATGATCCGCAAATGTAATAATAAAAAAATCCCAAGCAAAAACTCAGGATTCAATATTTTATAAAAGAAGGTTTATTTTCCGATAATTATTTTTCTTACAGCTGTTTTATCGTTGGCTTTAATGGTACAAAGATAAGCCCCGTTTATTAAACTGGAAACGTTGATTTTCGTTTCATTTTCTTTATTTAAGATCAATCTTCCATTCAGATCTGTAATTTCAATGTTGAATTTTTTGATATCTTTTGGAAGTTCAATATTCAAATAATCTTTCGCAGGATTTGGATAGACTTTTATTGATTCTAAAGAATTTGCAGCAACTTCATCGGTTGCTAATAAAGCCGTTGTAGCCGTTGCGAAATGTTGTAATGCACCTACCGCAGCTTTTCCTACATTGAATACATAAGTCGGATCTACATTAGCAAAAGTATCGTTGGAAGTATGCTGATTTCCGCTCACTGGAGTTTCGTAAAATCCTGTAATAATATCTCCCTTAGCTTCGAAAGGCACATAATCTGATGAATAAGCATTTGACATTGTCGTTTGCAAAGAAGAATATAAAGTTGTACAAGTAGCCAATTCCTGAGTCATTGCTAAAGATGGTGCATTATTGGCTGTTCCGCCTGCTGAACTTTGATCACTTTCACAAACAATCGTATTACTTGGATTTGACAGTTTCCCACCAACCTGATCAATATTAAAAACAACTTTTAAATTCAATTGTCTAACATTATTATTGAAAACAACATTATTCACATAATGATTACTTCCAATCAAACCTTGTTCTTCACCTGAAAAATGAATGAATTTCACAGAATATTCCGTAGGAACATCCTTCAGGATTCTCGCAGCTTCCAAAATAATTGACGTTCCGCTACCGTTATCACTTACTCCAGGACCGGTAATAGTATCATAATGTCCGCAAATAATAACGTAAATATTGGGATAAACAGTTCCTGTTTTAGTAATAATTAAATTCTTAGAAGTTGTGCTTCCGTAAGTAAACGGATCTTCCGTGATCTGGCTGGCTGTATACCCGTAAGATTGATATTTTGCTTTTAGCCAGTTCAGGGCATTGTTATTCGCCGTAGAACCAGTAGTTTTTACA
Organism: Chryseobacterium arachidis; assembly: GCF_900129245.1. Taxonomy (GTDB): domain Bacteria; phylum Bacteroidota; class Bacteroidia; order Flavobacteriales; family Weeksellaceae; genus Chryseobacterium; species Chryseobacterium arachidis. Next base: position 83,124 of record NZ_FQUT01000009.1, on the reverse strand, counting down.
CCAAGGCCTTCAAATTCCTGCAGCATTGTTGTGATATTGGTTTGGGAAACCTGATCTGCTCTGGTTTTATATGCCTGTATAAAGTTTTGTGCCTGTAGATTATAAGTTGCTAATGAAAGCAATAGAAGAGTGGTTAATTTTTTCACTTCTGGGTACAATTTTACGTTTTCTATAATATTACGCAAATGTAAATAATAAAAAAATCCCAAGCAAAAAACTTGGGACTTATATTGATAACAAAAATTTTACATTATTTTACTTGATCTACAACTGCTTTGAAAGCTTCAGGGTGATTCATTGCTAAATCTGCTAAAACTTTTCTGTTAAGCTCAATGTTGTTCTTTTTAAGAGCTCCCATAAACTGAGAGTAAGACATTCCGTGCTCTCTGGTTCCCGCATTGATACGAGTGATCCAAAGTGCTCTGAAGTTTCTTTTCTTCTCTTTTCTACCACGGTAAGCATATTGCATTGCTTTTTCTACCGCGTTTTTAGCAACTGTCCAAACGTTCTTTCTTCTTCCGAAATAACCTTTAGCGTGCTTAAAAATTTTCTTTCTTCTAGCTCTTGAAGCTACCGAATTTACTGATCTTGGCATAATTTAAATTGTTTTTTTGAAATGTGCGGCACTTGTTTCATTACTCTTAGGGGCTCCATTTCAGGGTTAAAATGTTGAATTTGTTTGAATTCTTATAAACCGAATATAGATTTATAAAAACTACTTAATTGCTAATTGACGTTGAACGCTTTTCTCGTCCACTTTAGCTACGTAAGAAGTAGTAGTAAGATTTCTCTTCTGCTTAGTTTCTTTCTTAGTTAAGATGTGGCTTTTGTAAGCATTTTTTCTTTTGATCTTACCAGAACCAGTAAGAGCAAAACGTTTCTTAGCACCTGATTTCGTTTTTAATTTTGGCATTGTTTTGCTTTTTATTGTTTTGTTATCAATATCTGTATTGGCTACTCCCAGATATTCTGAGAATAATAGTTTGCAAAATTAAGAAAAAAAACTGAGACTTGAAAGAGATTTTTTGGCTGGAAGCAGGAAGTTTGGAGACAGAAGATTAAATCTTGCCATAAAATTTTGGATTAGCCTCAAACTTTTATTTTTTGAGCTATTTCCTGCTTTCCATTATATCTTTTTGGGTACGGCTCCGCTTCGCTTCGCCGCACCCAAAAAGGATGCCATTGCAATCAGGGCTAGGATGAAAGTTATCAGTATAAATATTTGGAAAATATTTTTAAAGTATGTCTTAAATCAGAAGCCAAAATAAGACAAATATCTGTATTATCCACAAAACCTGCGATGGATTAAAAACAAAAAACTACAATCAAAAAATTCTGATTGCAGTTTTTCTTTCAATTATAGATAAAATTTATGATTCAATAAATTCCAAAAGATCTTTATTGATAGTTTCATGCTCCGTAGTCGGCATTCCGTGAGGGAAACCAGGATACGTGATCAGTTTTCCGTTTTTCAATAATTTAATTGATTTTAATGCTGCATTGGCAATTGGAACAATTTGGTCATCTTCACCATGAAGAAGAAGAACGGGGATATCAACCGATTGCAGATCTTCTCTAAAATCTGTTTCTGAAAAAGCTTTAACACCATCATAATGAGCGACAATTCCACCCATCATTCCTTGTCTCCACCAATTTCTCTGAACACCTTCTTTCACAGTTGCGCCTTCTCGGTTGTATCCGTAAAAAGGAAACGTAAGATCAATATAAAATTGGCTTCTGTTGTTCAAAGTTTGCTCTCTTATACCATCGAAAACTTCAATGGGAACACCATCCGGATTGCTTTCACTCTGTACCATAATTGGCGGAACTGCACTGATTAAAACCGCTTTCTTAGCTCTTCCGTTGGCATATTTGTTGACGTAACGGATCACTTCTCCACCTCCTGTAGAGTGGCCGATGTGAATGACGTCTTTTAAATCCAGAAATTCAACCAGTTCTGCAGCATCAGAGGCATACTGCTCAATCGTATGATTATAAATATTCTGGCTGGATCTTCCATGACCTCTTCTGTCATGTGCAATAACTCTGTAGCCTTTTTGCAGAAAGAAAATTACCTGCGCATCCCAATCATCTGAAGATAAAGGCCATCCGTGATGAAACATCAATACCGGTCCTTCGCCTTGGTCTTTGTAGAAAATCTCTGTTCCGTCCTTTAATTGTAATGTACTCATAGTTTTTAGATTTTTTGGTGTTACTATTTTTTATTTATAAAACAAATTTATTGTAAAATAATCATTGGAATTTTGGTATAGGTTAATTTTTAATAAATAATTAATAAGTAGTATAAAATTATAAAAAATATAGAATGAATTTTAATAGTTACTTAAACTATCTTAATAAAAAATATAAATTTCACTGTTTACCGTGATATTTATAAATAAAAAAAACCTCAAAATAATTTGAGGTTTTAATATTGTAAAGTCGGATCCTGAGATCCGGCAGCGATTATTTAGCTGGTTTTTTAGGACTCATCATCATAATCATTCTTTTTCCTTCAAGTTTAGGAAGTTGGTCTACTTTCCCAACGTGCTCCAGTTCCTGAGCAAGCTTAAGAAGCAGGATTTCTCCCTGGTCTTTAAAGATAATCGAACGTCCTTTAAAAAATACGTAGGTTTTTAATTTTGAACCTTCTTCAAGGAATTTTTCAGCATGCTTCTTCTTGAATTCGTAATCGTGCTCATCGGTCTGAGGACCGAAACGGATTTCTTTTACAACTACTTTTACCTGCTTTGCTTTCAGTTCCTTTTGCTTTTTCTTTTGCTCGTATAAGAATTTTTTGTATTCTAATACTCTTGCAATAAACGGTTCTGCCTTATCGGAAATTACTACTAGATCCAATTCCTGTTCCGCAGCAATCTGTCTTGCTTTGTCGATTGGATAAATCCCCGGCTCTACGTTATCGCCCACCAAACGAACCTCTCTCACACGAATTTTTTCGTTGATCAAGTGAGCGTCCTCCTGTACCGGACGTCTTTGTGGGCCCCTGTTGTTAAATCTTTGTGCTATTGTATTATAATTTTATTGGTTAACTTCTATTTTTATTAAACCACTCTGAATAAAATAATTTTTTAAAATATTCAGAATGATATTTTTTTCAGATTTAAGCATTAAACTCAAATCCTGTTTTTGACTGCTCTTTAAAATATGTAACGAAATTTTCGATGCTCATTGCTCCTAAATCTCCTTCACCACGTCTTCTTACAGAAATTGTGCCATCGTTTTCTTCATTTTCTCCCACTACAATCATAAATGGAATCTTCTTCAATTCTGCATCACGGATTTTTTTACCCGTTTTTTCGTTTCTGTCGTCAATTAAACCGCTAATATCGTGATTTTCCAATAATTGAGAAACTTTTTTAGCATAATCTACATATTTCTCACTGATCGGAAGGATGATAAACTGATCCGGAGCCAGCCACAATGGGAAATCTCCGGCAGTATTCTCGATAAGAATTGCGATAAATCTTTCCATAGAACCAAACGGTGCTCTGTGAATCATTACTGGTCTGTGTTTTTCGCCGTCACTTCCTGTGTACCAAAGATCAAATCTTTCCGGCAAGTTATAATCAACCTGAATCGTTCCAAGCTGCCATTTTCTGCCCAAAGCATCTTTCACCATGAAGTCCAGTTTAGGACCGTAGAATGCAGCTTCGCCATATTCAGTAACTGTATTTAAACCTTTTTCAGTTGCAGCAGTTACAATTGCATTTTCTGCTTTTTCCCAGTTTTCATCAGTTCCGATGTATTTTTCTTTATTTTCAGGATCTCTTAAAGAAATCTGAGCGGTAAAATCAGCAAAACCTAATGAACCAAAAACATAAAGAACCAAATCAATCGTTTTCTTAAATTCATCCATCAACTGATCCGGAGTACAGAATAGATGCGCATCATCCTGAGTAAACCCGCGAACTCTTGTTAAGCCGTGAAGCTCACCACTTTGCTCGTATCTGTAAACAGTTCCGAATTCTGCATATCTTTTCGGCAAATCTCTGTAGCTCCATTGTGAAGTTTTGTAAATCTCACAGTGATGCGGACAGTTCATTGGCTTCAGCATAAATTCTTCTCCTTCATTCGGAGTTTTAATCGGCTGGAAGCTGTCTGCTCCATATTTATCCCAGTGACCGGAAGTTACGTAAAGTTCCTTCGCTCCGATGTGCGGAGAAATTACAAATTCATAACCTGCTTTTTTCTGAGCTTCAGAAAGGAAATTTTCTAATTTTTTTCTTAAAGCCGCTCCTTTTGGCAACCATAAAGGTAATCCCTGGCCAACTTTTTCAGAGAATGCGAAAATACCAAGTTCTTTACCTAGTTTTCTGTGATCTCTTTTTTTAGCTTCTTCTAAAAGTTCAAGATATTCAGTTAAATCTTTCTGTTTTGGGAAAGAAATACCATAAACTCTTGTTAACTGAGGATTTTTTTCATTTCCTCTCCAGTATGCTCCGGCAGCATTTAAAATCTTCATTGCCTTTACAATACTCGTATTCGGAATGTGTCCTCCACGACAAAGATCTGTGAAATTGTCGTGTGTAACGAAAGTGATTTCTCCATCATTAAGATTAGAAATTAATTCTACTTTATATGGATTGTCTGCATACACTTTTAAAGCTTCTTCTTTAGAAACCGGATATAAAGAGAATGTAGAACCTTTTTTAGCATTTTCTAAAACTTTCTTTTCGATCTTTTCAAAATCTTTATCAGATAAACTTTCGTCACCAAAATCTACATCATAATAGAATCCTTTTTCGATGGCAGGGCCAATCGTCAACTTAGCATTAGGATAAAACTCAAGGATTGCCTGCGCCAAAAGGTGGGCAGAAGAATGCCAGAAAGCTTTCTTTCCAAGATCGTCATTCCAGGTCAACAATTGTACCGTAGCATCCGTGGTTATAGGTGTGGTCGTCTCTACTTGTTTGTCGTTTACAACTGCGGAAATGGTATTTCTAGCCAATCCCTCGCTTATAGATTTTGCCACATCTAGCGGAGTAACTCCCGCCTCGAATTCTCTGACACTATTGTCTGGAAGTGTAATTTTTATCATTGTTTACTAAGAAATTTTAAGATGCAAAAATACGGATTTTTTACTAAAAAAACGATATCTATGCGACTTATAGATAAGATTTAATACGAAAAGTTAAGAAAAATCGTTTTTAATAATTAATCAATTTTTAATATTTTAATTGTTAATGAGTTAAATGCCTTTAATTCTTTCTTTTATATCTCACTTTTTCCTTGATAATTTCAATTACATCTACATTCCTCACTTTAGATTTTATCCATCCGTGAATGTCAATATAAAATAATGATCTTCTGTAGTACTCATTTTCTGAGAAAATCTCCAGCTTTTTATCAAATGTTTTAAAGGCTTCCAATTGTTTGTCCGGAAGTAAATTATTTAGATTTTTAAAGAACTGAATACTCTCAAAATGAAACTCATCCGGCTTTTTCATTTTTTTGGCAAACTTCGAAGTGGCTTTAATAAATTCATCATAATCTTCATCATTTCCGGATTCATGTTTTGCCATCAAAATCAAAATTCGTGTATGAAACAAAAGATCCTCCTGAACATTTCCTTTAGATTCAATAACTTTTAATGAATACTTTATTGAAGTTTCAAACTTCTTACTTCCGAAAAACATCGCTGCCATTTTCAGATACAAAATCATGTAATGGTGCTCATCAATTTTATCTCTGAATTTTTCCATTTTCAACTCGATTTCAGGAATTAATTTTGAACCCGAAAAGAATTCTCCTTTCACGAAGTGAATATTCATTAAAGTGTTGTAATAAGTCATAAAAACAAGGAGTTGTACATTTTCATTTTGAGTGAAACTTGAAGAAGTAACTATTGTGTTAAACTGTTTGAAACTTTCTTCTAGAATGTCAATATTTCCGTACAGGAAAAGTATTTTTAAGAGGTATGTATTTCCCTTAATATACCAAACGGGATGGCTTACGATCATATCCGGATTTTTATGAAAAAGATCCACCCATTGAAAAGCATATTTTAAGGTATATTTATACTCCTGGAGCAGTTGGTTTTTCCAGACATGTGCCTTAAAATACCATAATTTCTCTGTAAAATTCAATTTCTCAAAAGCAATTTTTCGAATCTGAGCATTAAAAATTTCCATGACTTCAGCCCGGTCTTCATCATTTTTTACATATCCGTGCGTCAGCATTTCACTATATAATTTCAGCGAAAGATTTGACAATTCTGTGGCATAGTGATTTTGTTTGCTGATTTCCTTGGACTGTTTAATTAATTCATCAGCACGGCCTTCGACACTTCGTGTAATGAATTGTGATTCAATGACTTTTTCTAAATCAATAATTTCTAAAGCAATACTTTTTTCATCAAGTTCTAAAGCCGTCTGTTTTGTTTTGTCTAAAATTTTTAAAGCCTGTTTATAAAGCCCTTTTTGGTACAAAATATTCGCAAAATCAAGCTGTTCGCGTAATTGTATTCTGTAATTCTGATGACTTGGATTCATTCGTAAGCTCACCAAAATCTGTTTATACAAATGGGCTTTCAGATTAGATAATTGCTGTTTGGTTGAAATTTTTTTATTGATAATCACATTTTCATCATACTCAGTCATTTTATCTATTTCAGAAAAAAGAAGAAGAAATTTGGCATCAACATTAATTCCTAGACGATTCACATAAAGTTTAAACTGGCGTTTTTCGGATGTCGTTAACGATTTTATGAGTACAAATAAAAAATCTTTCTGCAATTCTGCCATTGTAAATTTTAGAGATTTAAAATTTTGATTATCAATTGAATAAAATTAAAATTCAATATTTTGAGTATTGTAATTTTTATAAAAACTAAAAATGAATAAACGTTTCAACTTTTTAGTTTTGAATCAAAATTAAGTAAAAAACTTCATTATGAATTCCGAAAAAGTTGAAATTTTTGATACCACGCTGCGTGATGGAGAGCAAGTCCCGGGTTGTAAATTAAATACCGAACAAAAATTAATTATTGCCGAAAAACTGGATGAGCTTGGGGTTGATGTAATTGAAGCGGGTTTTCCGATTTCAAGTCCGGGAGATTTTCATTCTGTTTCGGAAATTTCAAAATTAGTCAGAAATGCAAAGGTTTGCGGACTGACGAGGGCGAATCAGAAAGATATTGATACTGCGGCCGAAGCTTTAAAGTTTGCCAAAAGACCAAGAATTCATACGGGAATAGGTACTTCAGATTCTCATATTAAGTACAAGTTCAATTCAAACAGGGAAGATATTATTGAAAGAGCCGTTCAGGCGGTAAAATATGCTAAAACTTATGTAGAAGATGTAGAGTTTTACGCAGAAGATGCTGGAAGAACGGATAATGATTATCTGGCAAAAGTTTGTGAAGCTGTCATCAAAGCAGGAGCAACCGTTCTGAATATTCCTGATACCACAGGTTATTGTCTGCCCGAAGAATACGGTGAAAAAATAAAATATTTGAGAGAAAATGTGAAGGGTATCGACAAGGCAATTTTATCTTGTCACTGTCACAACGATTTAGGGATGGCTACAGCCAATTCTATTGCAGGAGCAATCAACGGGGCGAGACAGATCGAGTGTACCATCAACGGATTGGGAGAAAGAGCCGGAAATACAGCTTTGGAAGAAGTTGTAATGATTCTTAAACAGCATACAGACTTGAAATTACATACTGATATCAACTCCAAAATGCTCAACCCCATGAGCGTTTTGGTTTCTGATCTGATGGGGATGGCGGTCCAGCCTAACAAAGCAATTGTAGGAGCGAATGCCTTTGCGCATAGTTCAGGAATTCATCAGGACGGTGTGATTAAAAACAGGGAGACTTACGAAATTATTGATCCCGCCGAAGTAGGTGTGAATGCTTCCTCAATCGTTCTTACAGCAAGAAGCGGACGTTCTGCGTTGGCTTACCGATTCAAACATATCGGGTTTGATGTAACTAAAAATGAACTTGATTTCTTATATCAGGAATTTTTGAAGGTTGCCGACAGTAAGAAAGAAGTGAACAATGATGATTTAAGCAGGATTATCGAAAATGTGACGAGAAAAATAGGGTAGGATTTCCTTGCAATCAAGATTAAACGAAAATGAATAACGATAAAAAAACACTTTTTGATAAAGTCTGGGATGCTCACGTTGTAGAAGCGATTCCCGACGGACCTCAAATTATATACATTGACAAACATTTGATTCATGAAGTAACAAGTCCACAGGCTTTTGCAGAATTGGAATCAAGGAATTTAGAGATTTTCAGACCGGATCAAATCGTTGCAACTGCTGATCACAACGTTCCTACATTGGATCAGGATCAGCCGATTCGCGATGAATCTTCAAGAAATCAGGTGGAACAGTTAACGGAAAATTGCCGTAAAAATAATATTGAATTATATGGCCTTGGTCATCAATATCAGGGGATTGTTCACATCATAGCTCCCGAATTGGGTATTACCCAGCCGGGAATGAGCATCGTTTGCGGAGACAGTCATACTTCGACACATGGAGCTTTCGGCTCGATTGCTTTCGGAATCGGGACAAGTCAGGTGGCTCAGGTTTTTGCGAGTCAGTGTTTATTGTTGAACAAGCCTAAATCGATGAGAATTACCGTAAATGGTAAGTTAAATAAAAATGTTCAGCCCAAAGATGTGATTTTGTATATCATTTCCAAAGTGGGAACCGATGGCGGAACAGGATATTTCTGCGAATATGCCGGAAATGTTTTCGAAGAAATGTCGATGGAAGGCAGAATGACAGTTTGTAATATGAGCATCGAAATGGGTGCCCGTGGCGGAATGATCGCTCCTGATGAGACAACTTTTGAATATGTAAAAGGCAGAACTTTCGCTCCAAAAGGTGAGGAATGGCAAGAAAAATTAGAATATTGGAAAACTTTAAAGACGGATGATGAAGCTGTCTTTGATGCAGAATTTTCTTTCGATGCTTCCGATATTTACCCGATGATTACCTATGGAACAAATCCGGGAATGGGAATTTCAATCAAACAAAATATTCCGGCGCCACAAAATGAATCTGAAGAAAAAGCCTTGAAATACATGGGTTTAAAGGCCGGACAGTCTGTTTCAGATATTAAAGTAAATTATGTTTTTATAGGAAGTTGTACCAATGCGAGAATTGAAGATTTCCGTTCGGCGGCTAATTATATTAAAGGAAAAAGTAAGTCGGAACACGTTCAGGCTTTGATTGTTCCGGGTTCTCAGCAGGTGGTAAAACAGATATTTGAAGAAGGATTAGACAAAATTTTCAATGAAGCCGGTTTTCAGATTCGTCAGCCGGGATGTTCGGCGTGTTTAGCAATGAATGACGATAAAATTCCGGAAGGAGAGTACTGTGTTTCAACTTCCAACAGGAATTTTGAGGGCAGACAAGGACAGGGCGCAAGAACCATTCTCGCAAGTCCGTTAACGGCTGCAAAAGTGGCTATTGAAGGAAGAATTGCCGTTCTTGAAAATTAAAAAGTGAATTTTACTTCGTAAATAAATGATCAATCGTCAATTTTTCAACTGTATGAAAATTCACAATTGAGTTACGAAAATAAAATTGACAAATCACATTAACATTTTATAAAAATGCAAAAATTAGTTATCCTAAAATCCTGTGCAATTCCTTTGCCGGTTGAAAATATAGACACCGACCAGATTATTCCGGCCCGTTTTTTAAAGAGTATTGATAAAAGCGGTTTTGGAAATAACCTGTTCCGTGATTGGAAATATAATGTTCATACGAACGAAGAAAATCCTGATTTTGTGTTAAATAACAAAAAATATTCAGGTGAAATTTTAGTGGCTGGAAACAATTTCGGTTGCGGAAGCAGTCGCGAACATGCGGCTTGGGCACTTACCGATTATGGTTTTAAAGTGGTTGTTTCAAGTTTCTTTGCAGACATTTTTAAAGGAAACGCACTGAATAACGGATTGCTTCCTGTAAAAGTTTCTGAAGAATTTTTAAAGGAAATTTTAAATGATATTACTGAAAATCCTGAACATGAAATTACTGTTGATGTAGAAAAACAAACGATCACATTTAAAGATAAAACCGAAAACTTTGAACTGGATTCTTATAAAAAGATTTGTTTAATTAACGGTTACGATGATATTGATTTTTTAATCAGCAAAAAACAGGCGATCCAGGAATTTGAACTAAAAACACAGAAAGTATATGAAAACTGATTTTAAAATTGCAGTATTGGCCGGAGACGGAATTGGTCCGGAGGTTGTTGGAGAAAGCATTAAAATTTTGGATGCTATTGCGGAAGCTTTTCACTATAAATTCGATTTTAAATTCGGATTAACGGGAGCTGAAGCGATTTACAAAACAGGAAATCCTTTGCCGGATGAAACTTTGGCGATCTGCAAAGAATCTGATGCCGTACTTTTCGGTGCGATCGGAGATCCTGCGTTTGATAACAATCCTGATGCGAAAGTTCGTCCTGAACAAGGATTATTGAAACTTCGTAAAGAACTTGGGCTTTTCGCCAATATCCGACCTTTGAAAACGTATTCTTCTTTAATTGAAAAAAGTCCGTTGAAGCAGGAAATTATTGAAGGCACAGATATTCAGATCTTCAGAGAATTGGTGAGCGGAATTTATTTTGGTGAAAAATTTACGGATGAAGAAGCGGGATATGCTTACGACATTTGTAAATACAGCAAAGATGATATTGCCCCAATTGTTCACATGGCTTTTCAGGAAGCGCAAAAAAGAAGGAAAAAATTAACTTTAATAGATAAAGCCAACGTTTTGGATACTTCCAGATTATGGCGAAAAATTTTCAAGGAAATTGCAGCAGAATATCCTGACGTAGAGCTTGATTTTATGTTTGTTGATAACGCTGCGATGCAATTGATCCTTAATCCAAAACAGTTTGATGTAATTGTCACAGAGAATATGTTTGGAGACATTATTTCCGACGAAGCGAGTGTGATTGGAGGTTCGATTGGGTTGCTCCCTTCCGCTTCGATTGGAAATGAAAATGCGATGTTTGAGCCTATTCATGGTTCTTATCCTCAGGCAAAAGGAAGGGGGATTGCCAATCCTATTGCATCTATTTTAAGCACGGCAATGATGCTTGATTATTTAAAATTAGACCATGCTGCAGAAAAATTAAGAGAATCTGTAGAGCATGCAATTGAAAATAAATATGTTACAGTGGATTTAAATTCTCAACAACCTTACTCTACTAGTGAAGTGGGAAGTTTTATCGCAGATTATATTAAATATTCCGAGAAATCATATTACAATTTTGAGAATGTAAAGATCGGAAAGTCAACGATTGTTTAAAGTAGAAGGTAAATTTTGTCTCACAAAGTCAATAGTCAGCTTTTTTGAAATTCCATAGAAATTAGTTCGTGAGGCAAAATTTACAATTTACGATCAATTTGATTGTTTGATTTTATTTGTATATTTTTTTCTAAAAAGGTTCCGCCTCGTTTGAGACAGAACCTTTTTTTATTCTTTAGTGTTATCCGTTTTACCAGATTTGTTATTCTTTGAAGATTTTTGTACATCTTCTTTATCCACATCGGGCGGATTGGTTTTCTTCGATGAAGCCGGGATATTCGGGAAATCCTGATTTTGCTTTTTTGTTTCTGCAGAATTCGCAGATTCTTCTTTTTTGCCTTTTCCTTTGGTGTCCATAACTTTAAATTTAATAATTAACCTTCAAAGTGTTTGCCAAAAAGGATTCAGATTTGTTTAAAGGCCTAATACACCAATTTTTCCTGTTTTATCTTCTATCGTATAATTTAGAGCTTTTGCCAAAACAAAAATATTGTTAAGGTTCTCCATTAATTGCTCACGCCCTTCCGTTCTCAGCTTGTTTTGATCAATAGATTTAATGGCTGTATTTTTTGCCTTTTGAGTTACATTTTTAATATCACTCTCAGAAATTCTATTGAAAAAAGAATCATCCATCGACTGAATTTCAACACTTGGGGTAATTCTGATGTCTGCGTCAGGAAGTTCTGTAATAATCAGCTTTTTATTGATGGAATCTACTTCCATTTTCATTTTATTAAGGTCGTAAGAAACCTGGGCATTTGTTTTTGTGTACGTAATGATGCTGTTGCTTGTCATTTCTTTTCCTAAAAACTCATAGCCCATCTTTGTTTTCTGCATCGAGGAAGTGTTTTGTTCAATCACCACCATTTTATTCATCTTGGAAATTTGGTTGGTCAGAATATAATAGTCCGAATTTTCTGTTTTTTTACTAAGACTAAAACAAGACTTAAAGCTAAAAAACAGAATCAGCATTAAAACAACTCCCGCTAAAAACGGAATTAAAATTTTGATATTTCTCAAATCTTTATTTGCCAAAAATTTCTTTAATTACTGAGCTGTCATCTTTCTTCAGAATTTCAACCAAATCTCTTTCGATATATCCGGTGGTCGGCATTTCTACAATTCTTCCTATTTCCTTACCATATTTTTCAACAATGATAGTCGGGACTTTCTGAACATTGTAACGTGCTTCATCGCCTGTCGGAGATTCTTTTTTACGGTTTACAGCAATAATCGTTAATTTGCTTTCAGGATACTTTACTTCTTCCAAAATCTTCATTAATCTTGGAAAGTCTCTATGGGAATCTTCGCACCACGTTCCCATGAAAACAATAAGGTTGTAAGTGCCGATTTTATCTTTTTTAAGCTCGCTGATAGCTTTCTGATCCATCGCATATTCGTTGTGTTCTTTCACGTACCAGTCTGCATACGGAGCTTCAGTAAATTTACTTTTCAGCTGGTTTCCCAAAAGCATTTTGCCATCGTTTGTTGTTTCAACCTCACGGCCGACAACAACTTTTTGTGCGCTAAGTTGTTGGCTTGCCAGAAATAAAGCTGAAACAGCAATACAATTTGTAATAAATTTTTTCATACTATTTTTCGATAATGGTCTTTAAATCTGCCGGAGAATAATATTTATTTTTCAGGACTTTGTGATCTGCCTGTCTGTAAACGTTAAATTTCTCACCAGATTTTTCATAAAATGATTCTACATCTTTTGCTTTATAAAACTCAACCGTTTCCTGTGCCTGTTCTTCATTATCGCAAGCTTTCGACATATTGGAACGCTGAACTTCGTTGAACAACTCTACAAATTTGTTGCCAAGTCCGAATTCTAGTACTGCACCGCTCAATACATACTGAAGATCGCAAAGAGCGTCAGCAATTTCTACAATATTGTTATCTGCAATGGCTTGTTTCAATTCGTTTAATTCTTCCTGCAAAAGTTCAACTCTCAGGTTGCATCTTTCCGGAGAAGGAATTTGTGGTGTATCTAAAATAGGGGCTTTAAAAGTTGTGTGGAATTCTGCTACTTGGTTCAGGCTGTCAATTTTATCCATGAATATTTTTTATTTAAGGCAAATATAATGATTGGGTTTTAGATTTTAGGAATTGGGGCTTGGGTTTTTGTTAAATTGTACATGCAATTTGTCATTATGAGGAAGGAAGAATCTTAACTGTTGATTGTATTTTATTTTTTCTCACAATGGTTTTTCAGATTTTCACAGATGATTGTGTGATTTGTGAAAACAAATTGATTAGAAACCTTATCCCACTTTGAGATACATTTATCAGTAGCAGTTTACTTTTTTCAATTATTACTTTTTTCCATCTTTAAAAATTCTTGAAATTTTGATAAATTTACCAAAACTAATAGTTCAAAGCTATCTGGAAAAAATATCATATAAATCAATATTTTATGTAGGAATTTACAATCTTTTCAGATCATTGGATTTACAAGATAGTCATTAATCATCGACGAGAATTTTATAAAATTTGAAAACAAAGATCAAAGCAAAGATCTTTTTACTATTATTGATAAAGAAAATATTGCTGAGAATAGAATTAGATTCGATAAAAAGGAAATATTCCGTTTAGAGTATTAAAAAAATATAATTAAAAATGAGCAACTTAGAACACAAGAAGTTTCCGATAGGTCCGTTTGAAGAGCCGGAAAATATCTGTGATATCAAATTAGATGAATTAATAAAAGTGATTAAAGATTTTCCGGGAAGACTGAAAAATTTAGTTGAAAATTTCAGCGATGATCAGCTCGACACACAATACAGAGAAGGCGGCTGGACGGTAAGACAGGTTGTGAATCATTTGGCGGACAGCCATATTAATAGTTTTATGCGTCTTAAATTGGCACTTACGGAAGAAAATCCAACGATAAGACCTTACGATGAGTCAAAATGGGCAGAGCTTCAGGATAGTTTAAATATGCCGATAAAGCCTGCGATGCGTATGATTAAAGGAACTCATCAACGATGGACTGCCTTGTTAAAAAGTATGACCAATAAACAGTTTGAAAGAACTTTTCATCATCCGGAGCAAAACAGAAATTATGATCTCCGTACTTATCTTGCTCACTATGCATGGCATTGCAATCACCATTTCGCTCACATCGAAAATCTGAAGAAAGAAAAAGGTTGGTAAAAAAGAGTCTTCACGATCGCATTTATTTTGAGGAAATTGTCAACAGAATTTCCAATTTAACAGAAAATTCTCCCGGAAAATGGGGTAAAATGAATGTCTGTCAAATGATGAGACACTGTAATTATGTGCTTCAGGTTCCGCAGAAAAAGATCATGCTGCCGGATATCAATATAATTTTTCAGATGATCGGAATTCTCACCAAAATAGAAATACAAATTTTTAATAACGGAATTCCCAAAAATATGCCGACTTTTCAAAAACTTATCGTTAATTTTGAATGTGATTTTGATGAAGAAAAACAAAGCCTCCTGAAAACACTGGAAGAGTATCGGATTAATTTTAATAATAAAAATTTATCCAACCTGCATGTGCTTTTCGGCAAAATGGAGGAAAAAGACTGGGGATTTTTGGAGTACAAGCATCTTGATCACCATCTAAAACAGTTTAATGTATGAGTTTTTTTGATAAAATATTTGGTGGAAAAGAAGAGGCTTCGGAGCAAAAATCTTTCTGGAAGAAGATAGAATCTGAAAATGACCTGAAAAAGGCTATCGACCAATCTTTCCACCACAAAATAGCAATATTTAAGCATTCTACAAGCTGCTTTATCAGTAAGACAGTATTAAGGAATTTCGAAAAAGAAATAGAAAATTTAGAGCAAAAAGTAGAGTTGTATTATCTGGATTTGCTGGCACACAGACCCATTTCGAATAAAATTGCAAGTGATCTAAAGGTTACCCACCAAAGCCCGCAATTAATTGTAATAGAGAACGGAAAAGCTATTAATAACGCTTCGCATCAGGATATATCGGTAGACCAATTATAGGATGAAAAATATTAATAATTATTTAGCAAAAGTTTTAAATGTTCCTTTGGAGAAGGTAAACATGTGCAGTGTTCATTATGAAGTGAAGAAAGTGCAGAAAAATCAGTTTCTTTTGCAATATGGTGAAGTCTGCAGGTATATTTATTTTGTTGAGAAAGGTCTTTTAAAAATGTATTCCATCGATAAAAACGGTAAGGAACATATTATTCAGTTTGCTCCGGAGAGCTGGCTGACTTCAGACCGCAGCAGTCTCTATTTCAATGAAAAATCGGTGTATTATATTGAAGCCGTGGAAGATTCTGAAGTACTTTTGCTGCATCCGGACTTTATCAATAAATTGATAGGAGAGTTCCCGGACAGCCTGGAAAAAAGCGATATCTTGCTGCAAAAACATATCAAAAGTTTACAGGACAGGATTAATTCTTTATTAGGCGAAACTGCAGAAGAAAGATATATGAAATTTATTAAAATGTATCCGGATCTGCTGTTGAGAGTTCCTCAATGGATGATTGCGTCTTACTTAGGCATTACTCCTGAAAGTTTGAGCCGTGTAAGAAAAGAATTAGCCAGAAAAAACTTCGTTCCGGATAGTAAATAGGATGAATATAGTTAAATAATTCTCGCAGATTTGGCAGATTACGTAAATGTCCGAGTTAAATTAATTACAAAGAATTTAAAAAAAATCTGCGTAATTTGCTAAATCTGTGAGAATATAGAAAAAATAAATCAAAAAGATTATCCGTAAATCTTTTTTGCCAAAGTCCCGACCTGCCTCAATTTCAATTGGATTTCCTCCGTCCAGGGCAAACCGATACAAAGTCTCATGCAGTTTTCAAATTGATCCTGAAGTGTAAACATTCTTCCTGGGGCAATGCTGATATTTTCTTTGATTGCGAGATCATATAATTCTGTTGTTTTAATTTTCCTGTCAAATTCTACCCAAAGTGATAATCCGCCTTGCGGACGACTGGTTTTTGTACCTTCCGGAAAAGATTCAGCAATGGTTTGGGTGAAGTTCTGGTAATTATTCTGTAAAGATTTTCTCATTTGTTGAAGATGTTTTTCGTAGCCGTTTTTCATGAAATTGGCAACAGCTTCGTTGACAATTGAGATTGATGAAGTGGAATGCAGAAGCTTTAATTTTAAAATTTTATCCTTGTATTTTCCGGGAGCAATCCATCCGACACGGTAACCCGGAGCCAATGTTTTCGAAATCGAACTACAATACAAAACATTTCCTTCTTTATCAAAAGATTTACAGCATTTTGGACGGATCGAGCCAAAATAAAGATCTCCATATACGTCATCTTCAATCAAAGGAATATTATTTTCAGATAAAATTTTTACGACTTCTTTTTTATGTTCATCAGACATTAAACTTCCTAGTGGCGCATTATAATTTGGAATCAAAAGGCAGAGATCGATCTTAGGAATTACTTTTTTCAGAGCATCAATTTCAATTCCCGTCGTCGGGTGGGTAGGAAGTTCCAGCACTTTTAAGCCTAAACCGTTAGCCAATTGTAAAATTCCCGGATAACACGGACTTTCGATGGCAATTGTGTCACCAGGTTTTCCTAAAGCCATCAAACAGAATGACAGAGCATTCATTCCGCCGTTTGTGGTAACCAGATCATGTTCATGAAAATTTCCACCCCATTGTAGAGATCTCATGGCAATCATACGGCGCAATTTCAGATTTCCCTGAATTTCTTCATATTCTGTTCCCCCTTCTTTCAAAGTTCGGGTAGCATTGATGATCTCTTTTTTCAGTTTTGCCTGTGGTAAAAGATCTCCTGACGGAATCCCGATCGAAAAAATAGTGATATCTTTTTTGCCGATGTTTTCGTAGACTTTATTAATCAGTTCATCAGGTTCATCATTATTGGCAATTAATGAAGGCTTACTTACCTCAGGAAGCGGTAGTTTTACCGAAAGAATATTGCTGACAAAATACCCGGATTGCGGCTTGGAGTCGACAAGAGACTGAGATTCTAATTCCAGAAAAACACGTTTTGCGGTATTCATACTGATTTGGTGATCTTTGCATAATTTCCGAACAGAAGGGAGCTTGTCTCCTGATTTCAGAATTCCGTTTCTGATTTGGGCTGCGATCCCATTAGCTATTTCTGTATATAGATATTTTTTGTCCATTTTTTAAACTGTGCTCATGCAAATATATAAAACTGAGACTGTGTTTATTTATTTAAGCTTAATAATTTTGAACCATCCAATAAGATTTAAAACAATGACAACACATTCAATATCTAAAAATCAGGCATTACAGGGATGGATCAACGGTTTCATAGGAGTTTTGCTGTTCAGTGGCGGGATGCCTGCAACAAAACTGGCTGTAGTGGAAATGAGTCCGCTTTTTGTAACGATCGCAAGAGCCGGAATTGCCGGAGTGTTGGCACTTTCTGTTTTACTGATATTTAAAGAAAAGCATCCTGCGAAAGATCAGCTATTCTCTTTGATCTTGGTTTCTTTTGGTTGTGTGATTGGCTTTCCACTGCTGTCTGCTATGGCTTTACAATATTTAACTTCGGCACATTCTATTGTGTTTTTGGGCATGTTGCCATTAATGACTGCTTTATTCGGTGTATTTCGTGGTGGGGAGAAGCCTCATCCTATATTTTGGGTGTTCTCAATTGTGGGTAGCTTATTGGTTGTCGGTTATGCTTTTTCACAAGGGATTTCTGCATCTCCTATGGGCGATATTTTAATGCTGTTGGCTGTTATTTTATGCGGTTTGGGATATGCCGAAGGAGCAAAACTGTCAAAGACTTTAGGAGGCTGGCAGGTTATTTCATGGGCTTTGGTATTGGCATTACCCTTAATGTTGCCTTTATTTTTTATTTATTTTCCAGAAAATGTTGAAGCAATAAGTTTTCAGGGATGGTTCGGATTGGGGTATATTTCCCTGTTCAGTATGTTTATTGGTTTTATTTTCTGGTATAAAGGTTTGGCGCAGGGTGGAATTACAACTGTCGGGCAGCTCCAGCTTTTGCAGCCTTTTTTCGGATTGGCTTTGGCGGCTTATTTCCTTCACGAGCAGGTAAGTATGGGAATGTTGGGGGTCACAATCGGAGTCATTCTTTGTGTAGCCGGAACGAAGAAATTTGCTAAATAATTACCGGTAAATAAGATTTATGATCAAAATCATAAGAACTTAACATAATATTTATTTAGATTTGAACTATCACACCACTAAAATATAATATTATGAAATTTGTCTTATCACTCACAATTTTAGGATTTCTGGTCCTGAGCTGTAAAAAAACGGAAAACTCTACAACTCCGACATCAGATTCAACAGTTATTACGGATGACAGTATAACAACTGCAGCTCCAATGCCTAACGATACCACCCAAATTGCAGACACTACTACTGCCGACAATGCAACGCGTACTAACACAATGAATAGTGACAGTACACAGATTACGAAATAAATTTACACATCATTAAATTTATAAACCCATTTTACTCATGAAAAAGCGGGTTGATTTCATGTATAAATAGAGCTAGATCCAAAATGATAAAGCTATTGGTTCACGAAAGATAAAGTTAAAAATTTAAAGTTGATTTATTGCGAAAATAAAAACAATAAAGTGTAAATATTAAATTTTCATTGAAAATATTAATTACTTATTTGAAATAAATCAAAATAAGGGTTTGGTATTTGCATATAATATTAACAGTACCAATTTATTTCTACTTAAGGATGCTATGTACTAAACATCAAAAACAGCTAAAATGGTTATTAACGAAGATATTTTGCATTCAGTAGGAGCAAACATTAAAGAATATAAAGCTTCGGAAAATATATTCAACGAAGGGGATTACCCCAATTATTACTATCAGATCATTACCGGAGAAGTAAAACTTAATAATTATAATGAAGATGGTAAAGAAAGTATACAAACACTGTTGGAAAGCGGAGAAAGTATAGGCGAGTCGATGCTTTTTATGGATAAACATTATCCGATGAATGCAACAGCCATCACAAACTGCGAAATATTCAAGCTTCCAAAACATGTTTTCTTTAATCTGCTGAAAGAATGTCCTGAGATTTCTCAAGATATTAATGTATTCCTTTCACAGAGAGTTTATTATGGTTTGATTATGTCCCAGAATTTAGGTAATCAAAATCCCGCGGCAAAGCTTAAAACGCTTATGGATTATTTAAAAAGTTTTCAGGAAGAACAGTCACCTTACTCCTTCAGAGTGCCTTTAACGAGACAACAAATGGCCAGCCTCACTGGGCTTTGCGTAGAAACCACCATCAGAACAATAAAGGGGATGGAGAGGGATCAATTGGTAAGAATTAAGGACAGAAAAATTTTGTATTAATTTTTTTTGGAAAACAGGATTTATGGTCTTCTTTTTGTAAAGATTTTTTTTAAAAATCTTACATATGAAAACTATAAGCTGCATGAATATCGATCCCGAACTCCTGTATTCGTTTGGTGCAGAAGATAGATTTTATAAGGCCAAAGAAATCGTATACAAAGAAGGGGATCATGCACTTTACTATTACCAGATTGTAAAAGGTAAGGTGAAACAGAACAATTATAACGAGGAAGGCAAAGAGTTTATTCATAATATTTTAAGTAAAAATCAAAGCTTTGGAGATCCGATGCTTTTTTTGGAAAAATTTTATATTATGAACGCGATTTGTTTAACGGATGTAGAAATTATCCGCCTTCCGAAAAATAATTTTCTGGATCTTCTGGAGAAAAATCCGAAGGTTTCTTTGGCGATGAATGCCTGCCTGTCACAACGTCTTTATTTTAAGGCGATTATGTTACAAAATATGTCTTCACCCAATCCGGTATTAAGATTAAAAGGTTTGCTGGATTACTTGAAAAGTTATCATGAAGGAGATTGTGAACAGTGTTTTCATGTAGAACTTACCAGACAGCAGATTGCTAATCTTACAGGCCTCCGCGTAGAAACCGTCATCAGAACGTTGAAAAAAATGGAGAAGGAAGGAAATCTAATGATTAAAGAGAGAAAAATACTTTATTAGATTATAAATTATCACACCACATCACAAAATATTAAAATTATGGAATTTCAAAAAAATCTTTTAGAATATATCAGTCAGTCTCTTTTAACGACTGATGAGACGATTTCAGTAGTCGAGAGTGTAACTTCCGGTTGCTTGCAGCTTGCTTTTTCTCAGATGCCCAATGCATCACTTTTTTATAAAGGCGGAATGACAGCGTATACACTGCCCGAAAAAGTAAGATTACTGAATGTAAAAAGACATGAAGCAGAAGACTGCGACTGTGTTTCTGAAAATATCGCCGAAACCATGGCACTGAATGTTGCCAAACTGTTTGAAACAGACTGGTCTATTGCTACCACAGGTTACTGTACGCCTATCCGTAATTCGTCTTATAAAATCTATGCCTATTTTTCTTTTTCTTATAAAGGGGAAATTGTATTAACCAAAAAATTAGAACTTCATCCCAAAACCCAGGCTCTGAATGCTCAGCTGTATTATACAGAATTTATTTTGGGCTGCTTTAAAAGTGAAATTAATCAAATGCTGATCTTAAAATAAATCGTATATTTAAGAAAATATCAACATCACGGGATATATGGGAGAATTAAAGTTAAATGGTAAATCTGTACTCATTACAGGAGCCGACAGCGGTATTGGAAAAGCCGTGGCCTTACTTTTTGCAAAGCACGGAGCCAATATTGCGATCATTTATCATTCAAATAAAGAAGATGCAGAACAAACACAGTCCGAGATCGAAAGCTTAGGCAGAAAATCTGTTATTTTCAGGGGAGATATTAATGATTATGAATTTTGCGAAGA
The DNA here is from genome assembly GCF_900129245.1 of Chryseobacterium arachidis. Lineage (GTDB taxonomy): Bacteria > Bacteroidota > Bacteroidia > Flavobacteriales > Weeksellaceae > Chryseobacterium > Chryseobacterium arachidis. Next base: position 61,995 of record NZ_FQUT01000009.1, on the reverse strand, counting down.
AGTGACTGAAAAGGTAGTTGCAGAATTCGGAGGTATTGATGTTCTCATCAACAATGCCGGCGTACAGTTTCCTGCCAAAAGTATTGAAGATCTGAAAGAGGAGAATATCCGGAAGACGTTCGACTCCAATATTGTAGGAATGATCTTATTAACGAAAGTGGTTTTTCCTTATCTAAAAGAAGGTAATTCTGTAATCAATACTACATCGGCAGCAGCCTATCAGGGACATCCTGAATTGTTGGATTATTCCGCAACAAAAGGGGCAATTGTATCTTTTACACGATCGTTGGCATTACAGGCAAAACCCAAAGGAATCCGAATCAATGCAGTGGCGCCGGGGCCTGTAGCCACACCGCTAACGGAGAAAACATTCGGAGAGGAAGAAGAAGATACAAGCAAACCGCCTTTCGAAAGGAATGCATCTCCTGAAGAAATAGCCACAAGCTTTCTATTCCTTGCCAGTGACGATGCCTCACAAATTACAGGTCAGGTCATTCATCCGAACGGTGGCTTGATCGTCAACGGTTAATAAATAACAGACACCTTAGTTCCTTCATTTATAAACTATCGAACCCATACGTTTTTGTATGGGTTATTTAATTATAAATTTCATACAATAAAAGTATATTAGTTTAAAAAAATCTCCGATAACGAAAAAAAGCAGTGAAAATTTTCACTGCTTTTTTCGTTATTCATTTAGATCAAACGGTTGCGGTTCCTTCAACACCGTCGGAATTGTCTGTAGTATTTCCGGTAACTGCTGCTGCAACAAAATTAAAGAGACTTACTAGCTTTCCTGCTTTTGTATCCCAATAATAGGTTTCCTTCGGTTCTACGCGGATAATTGATACCGTTGGGTCATCTTTACCGTCCTCAAACCAGGCTTTTGCCATCGGCGACCATTTATCTTCAATTGTAGTTTTGTCTTTGTAAATGGTAGCTTCTCCATAAATGGAAAGATATTGATAATCCGAATTATTCATAAAGAACAACTGAACTTTACGGTCTTCTTTAATTTCAAAGTTTTTGTTGCTGGTGTCGCTGCTGATAAACCAAAGATTTCCTTCATTATCCGTTTCCTGCAATGTCATTGGTCGGGAATTGATCGGGAGTTTATTCAATTCTGTACAAAACATACATATTTTTGCACTTTCTGACAGTTCTTTGATTTTTTTGATCGCTTCTAAATGCGTAAGATTTTCTGTTGACATAATATTATATTTTAGTGATTGGTTTTGAATTAAAATAGAATTTAATTACTGTTTACCATTCAAAAACCCGACCACAATTAAAATATGATGACGAATTTCTCCTCAATAAGGATAGTTTTTCAGAAGATAAATTTTTATGCACTGATTTCCAGTCTTTCTTGTTTGTGTTCGTTCACCAGACTTTTATAATATTCCGAAGGCGTTTTACCGATTATTTCCTTGAAATAACGATTGAATGAGGATTTTGATTTAAAACCTGCCTCATAAGCGAACGATAAAAAATTAATGTTTTCATTTTTTTCGATAGCTTTTTCTACCATATTTTTGAAATATTCGATGCGGTATTCATTGATGTAGCGGTAGAATGGTTTGTGTTTGTAGCCGTTCAGCATTTCGCTGATCTGGTATTTATTAATCTCTGTTTTTAAAGCCAGCTGATCAAGATTCAGTTCGCAGTCCCGAAAAAGTTGTTTCTGCTTTACCGACTGATCCATTTTTTGCCAAAGCTCGCTGAATTTTACTTCGTAATCAATTGTATTTAATGCCAATTCTTTTTCGTTAAAATTTTGATTTACCGATATTTTAAAGTTGCCATCTGTTTCATTTTCAGTTATTTTAATATTCTCTGTATTTAAACTTTTTCGGACAATTAAAAGGCAGATCACCAACAGTAAAAAGTAAGCGACTGTTCTTATGGAAACATTAATCAGATAATTTTCTTCGGGATACAGATAAAGTAAAGCTTTAGAAGCAATAACTCCTAATTCCATTAATAGAATGCAGTAAGAAATTCTTGTAATGATATCGTATTCAACCTTTTCAAAAATTTTGAATTGAGCTTTACTAATAATGAAAAGACTTCGCAAAGGATAATAGAGATTAACGGTAAATAAAACAACCAGACTGAAATCATTATACAGATCAAGCAGTTTTTGGTCAACACGGTTTAAGACGAAAAATACAGACGACACCGTAAGATAGCCAATCATCAAAATAAAAAGCGGAATAAAAGTATACCATTTTCCTGCAATGGAAAACTCTTTTTTGGTCTTGCTTAAAGTATATAAATAGATCAAAGGTCCGTAAGAAGCACCAATAAAGGTATTCATCTGATGCCTGATACTTTCGTCCGGTATAAAATTAAAAATAACAAACTTAATCGTCAGGTGAACCGCGATTGCCGAAAGAAGACAGATAAAAAGATAGCTGGAGGGTGATTTCTGCTCTTTAAACTGTAAAAGCCAGAGCGCTACCAATGCCTGAAAAGCGCCGAGTATAACAATATATTGCATTCTTCCTTTAGGTTTTCACAAAATAAATGCAAAATTCGCATTTTATCATTCTTAGGGCTGTTATATATCTATTAAAAATTATATCAGCGATTTAATATTGAGTTCATAAATAAATAATAAATAGTTTAATTGATTTAAAGAGCTGAAAGACAATTATTTAAAAGTGTCAAAACAACGAGTGATACGTTTTGTACGATGATTTTTTGTGTCGGACGAATAGAAATTGCCTGCTTCCCAAATTTGCAGAAAAAATAAATCTATGAACAATTCCATTGGTTTTCCAAAAAACAAGTCAAGAATAATTCAGATATCTGCGTTTTTTTTAATGGCTTCTTTGGGAACCATTCATGCACAGACGATTAAAGGAACGGTAGTGGGTAAAACAAACGGCGCGCTTCCAGGAGCCAATATTTCGATTGTAGATGCTGATGCGAAAGCCGTTTCGACATTGGACGGAGATTTCAATATTCTTGCACCAAGGTTAGGAGAAATCAATATTAAAGTTGAATACTTAGGGTACGAAACAAAAATTTTTCCGATCATTATTAAAGAAGGAACCAACGATATCGGTTATATTACAATTGCCCCTGAAGAAAAGCAAAGTAAGGATAAAACAAAAGATATTGAACAGGTTGTGATTTCAAGACCGAATGCTTTAACCCAAGCAAAAGCTTATGAAATCAAGAAAAACAACAACGCCATCATGGAAGTTATCGCAGCCGACGCAATTGGAAAGCTTCCGGACAGAAACGCTGCTGAAGCAGTGCAGAGAGTGCAGGGAGTTGCTGTTGCAAGATATCATGGTGAAGCAGACCAGGCAACCGTACGAGGAACTCCTTTTGCGTGGACTTCCGCTTTATTCAACGGAAACCGTCTTCCCAGTGCGAATGTTTTAGGGAACAGGTCTTTCGTTTTGGACGTTGTACCTTCAGAATTGATTCAGTTTGTGCAGGTTTCAAAAGCGGTAACTCCTGATATGGACGGTGATGCCATCGGAGGAAGCATCAATTTTATTACAAGAACCGCTCCTGCCAAGAAAACTTTGAGTCTAAGCGGAGCAGGAGGGTATAATACTTTTTCTCAGAATGCAACCTATAATGGATCAATTGTTTACGGAGGCCGCTTTTTCAAAAATAAATTAGGGGTAATTCTTTCCGGAGCAATCTGGGACAGACAGTGGGGAGCAGATTCTTTTGATGTTACGTACAATACAGCTGCAGCCAGTGATGTTGAAAAAAGATCCATCAGTACCATCATGATGAAAAGGTATATGGGAACAAGACGTACGATTGGTCTGAATGGCGGCTTGGAATATAAATTTAATGCCAACAACAAAATTTATTTCCGTGGAATGTTCAATAAGTTTGATGATATCCGCCCAGTTTACGAATCGTATGTGGATTATAACAACAGCCGTTATCAGTATAATTTCAGGTATTCTCATTATCAGACGGAATTGTACGGAATGGAACTGGGTGGTGAACATTCTCTTTCTAAAAAACTGAGTTTGGATTGGATGTTAAGCGATTATCAGGCAAAATATTACCTGGATACTCCGCCTACAAGCGAAATTAAAGGACTTCCGATTGCCACTTTCAGACAAAAAATCACGGGCGGATTTACCAATCTTTCAAATGATGGAAAACGGTATTGGGGATTTGATTCACCAAACGGAGTCGGAGGTGAATATTTAGATTACAGCTCTGATACAGCCAATCCGAATGAAATTATGAGTGCGGATAAATTATTGCTTTCCCAATTAGTTATTGCAAAATTAGACAATAATGAAAGAGATAAAATCGCAAGATTGAATCTAAAATATGATATCAATTCTAATATTACCCTAAAAATCGGAGCAAAATACCGTGAAAAAGACCGAAACAGTACCTACGGTTACAATGCAGTTTATATTCCCAATGCTGCTTTAGGTGTCCCGAATTCTCCGGCTTTGCTGGCTTTGTCTCAATTATCGACCACTGAGGCGCCACAAGGAACAACTTTCCTGAATGGCATGAACGGCAATTACAGTACGTACATTATGAATCCGCCGACGAAAGATCAGCTTTTCCAGATGTATTCTCCAGCTTTTTTACAGCAAAACGGTTTCAGGGATGTTTCAAGTGCAGAAACCAATGCGACGAGCGTTTACACGGGGGAAGAAAATGTTTTTGCGGCCTATGCAATGGCAGAAATCAAGGCAAGTGATAAATTTAAAATCGTAGGAGGTTTTAGAAATGAAACAACAAGATTAAGTTTATACGGAGCAAAAGCAACAAAAGAAGGAACGCCTGCAACAACTGTCATCAGCCCATCAGTGGTGGAAAGTAATTATAATGCTTTTCTGCCGATGCTTCATTTAAAGTATAATTTTTCGCCAAAAGCAAGTTTAAGATTTGCCTATACAAAGTCATTTATCAGACCTAATTTCGGAGATATGTCGCCGGGTTCAAGCATTGACAATACCACAACTCCAAACAGAATTACGAGAGGAAATCCTGATCTGAAGCCCACTTTCAGTCACAATTTGGATTTAATGGGTGAATATTACTTCAACAATATAGGCATTCTTTCCGGTGGTGTTTTTTATAAAAAGATTTCAGATATTGTATTCCAGGATACTTCCATTACGAATCTTAACGGAACGGATTATATGATTACTCAGGCGAAAAACCTTAAAGACTCTAATCTTCTTGGTTTTGAAATGGGAATTAATAAACGTCTTGACTTTTTGCCAGGTTTCTGGAACGGTTTCGGAGTAGAATTTAATTATACCTATATCGACTCTAAAGTCGATGTGGCAAGAACAGATACAAGTGGAAATTTAATTACAACAGACAGAACTTCGCTTCCGAATCAGTCTAAAAACCTTTTCAATGCAATTCTTTACTACGAAAGCAATAAAGTAATGATTCGTCTTGCTGGAAATTACAGAGGGAAATCCATTGAAACCATTAACGAAAAGCTTGGACCTCAGTATTATATCTGGTCAGATAAAAACTTCACCCTTGATTTTTCTGCAAGCTACGACATCAGCAAAAAAGTTAAATTATTTATTGAATTAAACAATCTAAGCAACGAGAGCCTAAGACTTTATATGGGCGACAATAAAAAAAGAGTTACATCCAACGAATGGTACGGAAGCAGAGGGCAAATGGGAGTTCGCTGGCAAATATTTTAAAATTTATATATGAAAAAATTAGTATTAACAATGGCAATTATTGCTTTCGGAGCAACAGCAAATGCGCAAATTACAGACAGCCTTCGTCGTGTAGTAAAAATGGAAGGCGCCTACAATTTCAGGGATACAGGAGGTTACAAAACTATTGACGGAAGAGAAGTGGCACTTGGAAAAGTGTTCAGAAGTGATGCGATTGATAAGTTATCGGATAAGGATTTAAAAACTTTTAAGGATAAAAAAATAGTGACGGTGGTAGATTTCAGAGGAATTGAGGAAGCAAAAAAAGCTCCGGACAGACTTCCGCAAAACACCAATTATCTTCTTTGTCCGGCGGGAAGCAACAATCTTCCGACGGCACAGGATATGGCAAAATTTCTAAAAGACAAAAACTTCCTGTTTGATATGTATGGCGAGGGTGGCCTTCCGTATTTCGGGGAAAGATACAGATCGTTATTCGTTCAGCTGTTGACTTTAAAACCGGATGAAGCTTTGCTTTTCCACTGTACGGGTGGACGTGACAGAACCGGAATGGCCTCGGCATTATTTCTGAAAATTTTAGGAGTTCCACAGGATATGATTGAAAATGATTATGTAGCTTCCAATTATTATTTAGCTAAAAATCCGACCATGAGAGGAATGTATTCAGGTTTGTCTAAAATGTCGGGAATGACGGAAGCGGAAATCAAACAGCAAATGGAACTAAGACCGGAACTCATCAGGAATTTCTTCAATGCGATCAACAAAAAATACGGAAGTGTAGAAAATTTTTTCCAGGTTGAAATGGGAATCGGACCGAGAGAAATTGCGGTTCTGAAACAGAAATATTTAAAATAAAAATCAATTTGCTTCGCTTGCTAATTCTTTCAAACAGCATCCTCATAAAATTCATCATGAGCGAAGCAAAACTGATTTTCACAATACTCAGTTAGATTTAAATAGAATAGGCTGTCTCAGATTGAGATGGCTTATTTTTTCTCATCAGAGATTTTTAAATCCAAGCTTTTCTGTAAATCACTCCACGCTCCTCCGTTATGAACTTTTTTAAAGCCTTTTTCCTTTAAAATATTTTCCACTTTTACGCTTCTCAAACCATGAGAGCAAACGGTAATGTAGATTTTATTAGGATCAAGTTCTGTGTATCTTTCACGGATTGTTCCTAAAGAAATGTTCTGAGAACCGGCGATGTGACCCGTTTCAAATTCTTTTTCCGTTCTTACATCGAGAATAATGGCGCCATTTTTTATCAATTTATGTAAACCATCATCTAAAGTTTGATATTTATAAACCCTGTACACGACATAAATGGTAAGAATGATTCCGCATAAAATTATTAGACTCTTCATAGTTTGCTTAAAATTTTTCTGTCAATATAAAATGTTCCAAACGGGATAATGCAGGCTAAAAGCACTTTCCAGGTTATTTCTTTAAACTTCCAATTCTGTTCGACACCGACGCTCAAAGTGTTGAATAAAAAAAGTAGAAATAACGACCCGTGAATCGGTCCCATCATTTTTACAAAAGCCGGATTATCAAAGCCGTATTTTAACGGGACTGCGATAAATACTAAGGTTAATAATGATATTCCTTCAAGAATCGCAATAATTCTTAACCGTCCGATTTTAGTTTTAAATAAATTAATCATAATTATCTGAAATAAGGTCTGTTAGCAAGAGGAGAGAATGGCCACGGAATGGCTATAAAAATGATAATCAAAGCAATGGCATAATAGATCAGCATTGTTTTAAACTTATCTTTACCAGTTATTTTTCGTTTCGAAACAGATGAGCCAATCGTAATTAAAATAATGGAAAAAAGCATTAGAAAAATGTGAATTAATCCAAAAAATAAAAGATCAAACGACTTTTTAGCCTCATCAAAATTGTTCCAAAAGTACTTAATGATCGGACTTTGAGAATATAAAGTAATTCCCAGAACCAATTGAATATGAGCAATCGTTGCCGTCCAATGCCTCACGGAATTGTCTGTTTTTGAGAATTCTTTATTTGAAAAATATCCTTTGTAAGCCCTGAAAATCGAGAAAATTAGACTCAATAGAACCAACCACAGAAAAGTAGAATGCAGAAAAGTCAATGTCTGATACATCATTAATTTTTTTAATAATGAGACAAAGGTAAAACAAAAACATACTAATTAGTATGTTTTTAATCAAAAAAATTATTTCAGGGTTTCAAAATACGACTTAAGTCCTTTTAAATAAACAAGATAAATGGATTTTGAATTCTCTAATTTTCCTAAATTTCTTACTCCCCAATAACCAGACAGTACAAAGACGGCAACTTCTTTTGCCTCAACATCAGCTTTCAACAAACCTTTTTCTTTGCCTTTTTCAATCGCTTCAATCATTGTGTTTTCCCATTGTAAGGAAAGTGTATTCAAAGCCTTGGTAAAATCAATGTTCCAGGGCGCCATTTCCTGGGTAAAGTTGGAAGCCGGACAGCCATATTCAACCTTTAGCGTGTCGTTTTCCATTAGTAAATTATACATTAAATCATAAATTGCATCTAACGGATTTACAATATTTTGAAAAGGTTCAATGAAAGTATTTTTGAAGTTGGGAATCATAAGTTCATTAATGATCGCTAAACCCATTTCGTCCTTCGTTTTAAAGTGATAATAGAAGGCACCTTTTGTCACCTGAGTCGTCGCAATAATCTCATCTACACTGGTGGTCTGATAACCATTAGTGTAAATTAATTCAAATGCTTTTTGTAGGATGTCTAAACGGGTGGCTTCTGATTTTTTCATAAAAATACCGGTTGGTCTTTTTACAAAGGAACGATAAATTATTTAAACAAAAAAGGAGCTGCTCACAACAACTCCTTTCAAATTATAAATTTAAGGTATAATTTTCTCCGCCTTTAGTTTTTCAAACACCTCAATGAAAGATTTTTCCGTATTCTGATATTCGTTAAAACCCAAACTTCGGCTGTTTGTCATGTCGGTCATTACTTCAAGCGGTCTGCCCAAATCAAGATCAGTATGCCATGCTGAAGCTAATCGCTGCAAATTTTCTTCTTTTAATTGATACTTTTGTGCAATATTCTTCCAAATCTCATGATCATTTTCCATTTCTTTTTCCAGAGGCCTGATAGTGTCTTCAAAACCGACAGCTTCAATTCCGAAATAATTTGCAAGTCTGTACCAAAGCCATTTCCAACGGAAAACATCCCCATTTGCAATATTGAAAGCCGTATTTTTCGCAGAATCTGTTGTGGAAGCCCAAACCAATTGTTTAGCTAAAATTCCCGCGTCGGTAACATCGGAAAGTCCGTTCCACTGTTCAGAAGATCCCGGCCAGATCATTTTTCTTCCGGTTTCTTTGCAAATACTCGCATAGACTGCCAATGTAGAAGCGATATTCATGAGATTTCCAACGGCATATCCCACAACGGTATGCGGTCTGTGAATGCTCCACGTGAAACCGTCTCTTTCCGAAGTTTTATACATTTCATCTTCCTGTGCATAATAAAAATTAGGCAGCGGAAGTCTCGGCTGTTCTTCTCTCAAAGGAGTTTCAGGAAGCTTTCCTTCTTTTGCATAGGCTTCGAATGGTCCTAGATAATGTTTCAAACCTGTTACCAAAGCAACATGTTTTACCGATTTTTTCGGAGAAAGTACATCTAATAGATTTCTTACCAAAGCACTGTTTACACGAATATTTTCTTCTTCCGTATCATTTCGCATCCATGTTGTAAAATAAATGTGAGTAGGAGAGGTGCCCTCCAATGCGTTTTCCAGACTTTGAATATCCAGCAAATCAGCTTTTATCGGGATTAAATTTTTAATTGTATCGTTTGGATTTCGGGACAATCCATAAGTTGTCCAATCTTGTGAAATCAGCTCTTCTGCGAGATTACTCCCTGTAATTCCGGTAGCCCCGACAACGAGTGCAATATTTCTGTTTTCCATAATGCTAAAGTTTATTTTACAAAACTATGGAGATAGGAATTCATATCACTTGACCTGTATCACGCATTTTTCTTGATCTGGATCAAGTTTACTTCAGTGAAATCTTTTTACGGATTCTGCTCACCGTTTCAGGCGCCAAGCCAAGATATGAAGCGATAAGATTATGCGGAATTCTTTGGATAATATCAGGGTTTTTCTGAGCAAATTGAGTATACTTTTCTTCCGCAGTAAAGCTGTTGGAAACAATCAGTCGATAATCTTTGGTAACCAGACTGTTCTGATATAAAATTCTGAAATAACGGTCCATTACAGGTATTTTCAGCATCAGATTTTCATAATCTTCCCGGGTAATCATCAGCAATTCAGTTTCTTCGATGGCATCAATGTTTAAAACCGCTTTTTCCTGATTGATAAAGCTGTTGAAATCGGAAATCCACCAGCCTTCAAAAGCAAACATATTGATATGCTCCGAACCTTTTTCATCCAAAAAATAAGACTTTAACAACCCTTTGCTTACAAAAGATAGATATTTGCAGACATCTCCTTCCTGCAGCAAATATTGTTTTTTCCGAAGTTTTTTAAGCATAAAAAATGATTGCAATTCAGTTTTTTGTTCTTCGCTTATATCAACTTTATTCTGAATATGGGAAAGGAGCGTATCAAACATATCAATAAAATTTCGTTCTAAAAATAAATTTCAAATATCCGTTATTTATCATACTTGGATTTTAACCACGAAGGGCACTAAAGATTTCACAAGGAACACAATAGTTGTAAGCTTTGTGGATAACCTCAGTGTACATGGTAAAAAAATAATCATGATTACAGAAACAACATTTAATTATAACCTATTGCGGACAATAAGAAATAAATCAATTTGTCGTGATTAATATTTTTTACATAATTTTTTCACTTCTAAACTGGCTCGGAGATACATGAACCTGTTTTTTGAAAAATGAGCTAAAGTGTGCAGGCCCCTCAAAGCCTAAGCTGTATGCAATCTCTGAAATGGCCCACGAACTGTGCTGCAGCATGATTTTAGCCTCTTTCAAAATCCTTTCGCTGATGAGCTCCGAAGTGGTTTTCATCATGGTTTCTTTCACCGATTTGTTGAGATGATTTACATGAACCGACATCTGATCTGCAAAATCTGAAGCACTTCTCAGCCCAATCCCATTAATCGTATTGCTGATCGGAAACTGACTTTCAAGTAAATTCAAGAACAAGGAAGTGATTCTCCCGGCTGCATTTACTTTTTCTGTTGTAATTTGTGTTGAGGGGCGAATTTTGAGAGCAGCAAAAATAAGCTGGAAAATAAGGTTTTTCAGCGCATCATCTTTGAAATCAAATTCAGAAGACTGTTCTTTCTGCATCTGTACGAAAATATTTTCCAACATGAATTTTTCTTCTTCTGTGAGTTCAAAAACAGGATAACCATCCGGCTGGAAAAATGGATATTTTTTAATATGGCCGAAACCTTCGGTAAACGATTCTGTAAAAATACAGCTGTAACCCTTCTGTTCACCGGAAATGGCTTCCCAATCATAAGGAATCAGCGGGTTGGCAAACAGGAGACCATGCTTCAGGATTTCAAAGCTTTTATCGGCGTAATGGATTTTGCTGTTTCCGGAAACCAAACAAATCTTAAAATAATTTTTCCTCCCGAAAGAAACGGCTGCATTGCCTTCCATCTGCTTCTGTTTTTCAATGGCCAAAACATTAAAATGTTCTTGATTATCAGACAAATCAAAAGTTTTCAGAAAAGGACGGTTCGCATAAAATTCTTCCAGTGTTTCAGGTTTTTTCATGACCAGATTTTTGAAATATCTTTTTATTTTTTCAAGCATAACAAATGTAGTATAAATGGATAATAAATCGTCTACAACAGACATAAATTAAAGAAAAAGCCACAATCTGCTGAGATCATGGCTGTTGTATATTTTACTGATTCACAAAATTGCTGAGCGGCGCATTGATGGCCTCCATTGCGACCAATGGATTCCAGAAATCAACATATTTCAAGATTTTACCATCATCATTGGTTGTTACCACAGAAATATACTGCTGGTTGTAAGGTTTATCGGTACTGATGGCTTTTCCGTTGCTCGTAAATTCGGCAATAACCACATTTGGGCTTTCGGTAGCATGAAAATGCAGATTTTCAAAACTGACTGAAAAATGTTTTGGAAAGTTCTGCATATACTCATACAGCTCTGTTTTTCCTATTACCTGTTTCGGGAAATCCGCAGGTCCATAGGGAAATTCAAGAATCCCGTTTTCTTCAAAAAGATCTACCCATTTTTCGATCTCACCCGAAGAAAGAAATTCTAAATGATTTTTGAATGTTGCCTGTGCTGCATTTCTGATTTGTTCTTGTGTACTCATAATGTTAAATTTTGTATTGATTGTTGTTTTAAATTTCTGATACAAAATTAGTTTTGAGACAGGCCTTGAGATTATAAAAAATCAAACGGGAACTTTCAAAAATCAATCAATTTGAAGTTTGATGCTCTGTTTTAAATTTTTCATAGAACCAGAACAATCCAAGAAGATAAAATGAGTGCAACAGCTGGGATTCAATAGCAGACCAGTTTTCAATGGAACAGCTTCCGAAAATCAGAATACTCATTAAAGCTAAGCTTACATATAAAGTATACTTTGTTTTAAAATTAATCAACAATAAAATCCCCAGAATGGCTTCTGCAATGGGCAAAATATAGCTGAACGGAACAATCAGTACTGAGGGAATTGCTGATTTTTCCATGGTTGTCAACATCCATTCGCTGAAGGTCTGAAGCTTGGGAAGGCGAACCAAGCCGTGCCCAAACAGCGACACCGCAACCGGAAGCCGTAAAAAGAAAAATGCAGTTTTGAAATCTTTCATAGTTTAATATTTTTGGATGGGAGAGGGATGTTAGAAGTTTGATGACATTTTCACATCTTAATTTATCCTATCTTAAACTTTTAATTTGGTTCTTTATTACTTTTTACTTAAATACTGAATAATCCCAATTACATCATCTTTTCCAAAACCGTCGTCATGAGCCGACTGATAGGTTTCAATTAAAGTTTTTGACAATGGGAAATTGGCACCCGCATCTTTTGCCAGCAAAATATCTTTCAGCATTAAGTCTAAAGCAAAAGCAGGATCGTAATTTTCATCGGTCAGCAAAGGCGTTTTTACTTTGGTTGCACCGCTTCCGCTCGCGCTCTCATTGATGATTTCAAGCATATCTTTTCTGCTGATCCCTAATTTATCTGATAACAGAATAGTTTCCGCTAATCCCTGATAAATCGTTGAAAGGAAATAATTTACCGACAGTTTTGCAGCAATTCCTTTTCCGTTTTCACCTAAATGTTTAATCTGCTTTCCAAGCTTTTGCAGATAAGGTTCAGCACGCTGAAGATCTTTTTCATCGCCGCCAGCCATGATGATCAAAGTCCCTTCCGCAGCAGGTTTTGTACTTCCGGCAACCGGCGCATCGAGAAATCCGGCTTCTTTAATTTTAACAGCACTGGAAATGTCATTCGTTGCTTCAGGTGAAATTGTGCTCATATCGATGAATAATTTTCCTGAAATATTTTGGGTCAGCACTTCTTCATAAACCGCTTTTACAGCTGCATCATTCGTCAGCATGGTGAAGATAACATCACTGTTTTTCACAACATCAGAAACGGTATTTCGAACAATGGATCTTTCTTTAAAATCTTCCGCTTTTTCCGCTGTCCGGTTAAAAACAGAAAGCTGGAATCCTGCTTTTTCAAGATTTTTCGCCATCGGATGTCCCATGTTTCCCAATCCGATAAATCCTATTTTTTCTTCGTTCACTTTATTTTTATTTAAATTAAACAGTTTATTTAAAATCTGTCATAAATTTATTAATAACTTTTCAGTTTCTTCATAAATTCCATGATGGCAGGTCTTAATTCTTCAAATAAAGGATGCTTTTTATTTTTAAGCATGACTTCGGTGAAAAGTTTTAAACCTAAAGCAAATTCGTGCGCAGTTTGTTCATTGTCAAAAACTTTCTTTGATGTAATGACTTCAAAAATCTGGAATAAGTTGTCATGATTATCAAAATCAAAGTTCAACTCTTTTGTGCCTTCAGAACCGTCTTTTAACGATAATTCTCTGAGCTCTAAATGATAGGTGTTGTTTCTTTTTTCCATTGTTATAAGAGTGAAAGGTCAATTGTGAATTTTGCTTCGCAAGGAATTTTAAAATTGACCATTGACAAGCGAAGCGAATTCACAATTGACCGTTATTATTTAAAATTGATTAACCCAATCGTTTATTGTGATTAATTCTTCTTTGCTTACATTAATATCAATCGCTTTTGCATTCTGAACCGCCTGTTCTGCATTTCTTGCCCCAGCCAGAGCAATCGTAATTCCCGGTCTTTCGATCGTCCAGCGAAGAACCAACTGTCCCAAACTTGCGTTATGTTTCTCTGCAATAGGTTTAATTTTATCCAGAAGCTGATTCGTTTTTTCAATAAAATCAGGCTGAAAATGTTTATGACCAGCACGATGATCGCCTTCCTGGAATTTATAATCAGATGTAATTTTCCCTGTCAGCAAACCTCTTTCCAAAGGACTGTAAGCTAAAATTGATTTATTATTTTCGATACAGTAAGGAACTGTCTCTTGCTCAATTCCGCGGTTTACCATGCTGAACGGAATTTGATTGGATACTAAGCTTAATGTTTTTTCTGCTTCCGCCATTTGCTGCGCACTGTAATTGCAAACTCCGGCAAAACGGACTTTTCCTTGTTCGATCAGCCTTGACACGGCTTCAAAAGTTTCATCAATCGGAGTTGTAGAATCCGGCCAGTGAATTTGATAAAGGTCGATATAATCTGTTCCCAGGCGTTTCAAACTTTGTTCGCATTCGTAGATAATGCTGTCTTTTCCGGCAAATTTGTATACATCAATTGCATTTCCGCTGTTATCTTTGCTGTGCATGGCAAAATCGCCTTTTGCCAGATCCCAACGCATTCCAAATTTCGTCAGGATCTGAACTTTATCCCGTGAAATTCCTTTAATTGCTTCACCCACAATCTCTTCGCTCGTTCCTTGTCCGTAAATCGGTGCCGTATCAATCGATGTTACACCAACGTCGTAAGATGCTTTTATTGCTTCAATCGCATCGTTTCGGTCTGTGCTTCCCCACATCCAACCTCCTGCAGCCCAAGCTCCAAAGGTAATTGCTGAAACTTCTAAATCGCTGTTTCCTAATTTTCTGTATTGCATAAATTTTATTTTATTTTTATTGTGAATTGTGAATAGTCAATTTTTTGTCTTTATTCTTCTAATTGCAGGAAAAAAGCAAAAGACTGCCCAACCAAGCTCTGGATATTTTTTTAAGATTTTCATATTTAAATTTTTTAAGATTTAATTTAAAAGAGAGAATTGTAGATTTAAATAAATATCTCAAGACTTATACAAATTTTGTTAAAAAAAATCATTTTAAGGTTGTAAAAATCGCTTAACAAATTGTAATTTTAAAAGATGAAACGAAAACAGTTTGAGCCTTTAGAAATTGATACTTTTGAAGCTTTGGAGTATCCTTTTCCAAAACACAGCCATACGTATTATGAATTGGTTTACATTTTCAAAGGTTCTGGAAATCATCATATCAATAAAATTATCATTCCTTATAAAACGGGAGATTTATTCCTGATTTCTCCTGATGATGAGCATTTTTTTGACATCAGAAAGTCAACCAGATTTTGTTTCATTAAATTTAATGACGGTTATTTTGAAAGCAATAAACATCTTGTTCCCGACAATCTGATCACTGCTTCGCCAAACGATATTATGAGGAATACTCACCTGAAAGAAGAAAAATTAATATTTGATGAACCTTGTAAGACAATCCTTCAAAAAACAGTTGAAAATATTTTTGATTACAACCAATTTCATAAAATTTCAGATTCTCCGATTATATTTTTTCAGATTCTTTCGATTTTCGGGTTGATCCGGGAAGCTTCCGTAAAAATGAATCTCAAAATAAACAGCGGAATTCCTAAAAAAGAGGATTTGATAACATTTATCCATCAGAATATTTACAGTCCTGAGAAGATCAGAATTCAGAATATTTCTGAACATTTCAATATTTCTAAAACGTATTTCGGCTCTTATTTTAAAAGAAATTTTGAAGTTTCATACCGAAAATACATTACCGATTATAAGTTAAAACTTATTGAAAAAAGAATTCAGGCGGGACAGATGACGATGAAACAGATTGCTTTTGAGTTTGGTTTTACAGATGAAAGTCATTTAACCAATTATTTTAAAAAACAAATGAATATGAATCCTTCCGATTATAAATTTCAACAGATTTTATGATTAATCTCCTTGTCCGTAATTTTTTAAATCAATAAATCTTACGGAAATTTGCAAAAAATAAAGTAATGACGGTAATTGATATTGAAAGTTGGAACAGAAAAGAGCATTTTGAATTTTTCTCTAAGATGAAAAGTCCGTATTTCGGGTTTACAACAGAAGTGGATTGTACAAAAGCTTATAACGATGCAAAGGAAAACGGGTATTCTTTTTTTGCTTATTATCTTTATAAATCGATGGTTGCGATTAACACGGTGGACGAACTGAAGTTGAGAATGGTAGACGACCAGATTATTTTATTTGATGAAGTTCATGTCGGAAGCACGATTGGAAGGGAAGATGGAACATTCGGGTTTTCTTTTTTTCATTATTCTGAGGATTTTAAAACGTTTAACAAAAGATTGCAGGATCAGGTTCGTACTGTTCAAAATTCTACAGGCTTGGGAATCAGCAATGATGTTTTACCAATCAATCACATCAGGCATACGACAATTCCGTGGAATTCATTTACCACAATTTTACATCCTACTAATTTTGATCCGAAAGAATGTATTCCGAAAATTGCTTTCGGGAAATTCAGCATTAAAGCTGGAAAAAAAATGATGCCGGTTTCAATTGAAGCACACCATGGTTTGGCAGATGGACTTCATTTGGCGAAATATGTTGAAGAGTTTCAGAAACAATTAGATCTTTAGAGCAATTATTAAAATGTATTCTTCATGGTCTTCCGTAAAGAATATTTTTATAGTGTCTTAAATTTTTAATGGATTTTCATTTTTATTAAAATTTCTAATGAATGTTTGATTGTTGCAGTATGGCAAACATACTGGAATATTTGCATTGTATAAATAATAAAAGATTTCTCCTATCATCTCTTATTTGAAAATTCACATTTTTTAGGCTCAATTGATTGTAATCATAAAAAAAAAATCTAATATTCTTTAGTTTTGTTCTCAGATAATTGAAATATGTAGAATGCCTTATCTAAAAAGAAATTTGCTGTATTAAATGAGCTCACGTGGTATGTATGTGGTATTTCAATTCGGTAAAATTTTAATCATTTTTTCTTTCTTTGTCTTTGGGTAAAAATATATTTACATGTTTTGATAAATATTTTTAATCTGAAATCCAAAAACTAAGAAAAAACGTAAATAGAAAGATATTATCATAATGATAGCATATTAAATAGTCAAATAAATGCTTTGATAAATCTGAGTTTAAAACTCTGAGATCAAAGTGAAGTGCGAAGAGTGATTTTAATGCTGGAGCTTTATTATTGAGCAACAGAAATTAGTAGAGATGAGAAAAAAATTATGAAAAACGAAAAAACTGAATTTAATTTAGAAGATTTAAACCAAAAGATTTTTGTGCAGGACGAAATTTTAACTTTAGCGAAAGAGAATTCCCCTCGTCTGCTGAACAAATTCAGACTAGTTGAACCTGGTTTTTTTAGTAAACTGTCTGCTATTCAGCCTAATCTAAAAAATTCTGAACTTATTTTTTGTATTTATTTAAAGCTTAATTTAACAACTAAAGAAATTGCAACGTATACGTTTGTAACTCCTAAAGCTATTCAGAACCGAAAAAACCGACTCAGGAAAAAACTGAATATTGCATCTGAAGTTGATATTTATAAATGGTTTAATGATCTTTAAACCATTTTTTATTTAAAATTCTAAAACAGCCTTTTCAAGATCGTGGTACAACAGGATTTTCCAATGTTTTTCCAAGGCTTCCTTTTGCCATTTCAGCCTCAGCTCCATCGCTTTTCTGCCATCGAAATCACTTTTGTAAGCGAGATGGTATTTTAAATAAGATTCCTGCGGAAGATCATCGGCTCCGTAGAAAACGGTTTCATTATTTTCTCTGATCCAGAAAACCTGCATAAATGGAGTATGCCCGCCCACAACTTCAAACGAAATCTGATCTGTAATGAAGCCTTTGTCTTCATCCATCCAGACAATGTTATCAAGCTCAATCAGTTTTTCCAGAGTGTCAAAATCAAATGAATGATTTCCTTTATTCTCTAGAGCAAAATCCAGTTCACGTTTTTGAATGTGGATTTCCGCATTGGGAAAAGTCGCTTCAAAACCACTTCCTGTCCTGGTAATTGTTGTTTCAATGTGATCTTTATGAAGATGTGAGAGCAGTACTTTTGTAACCTGGTCGGGATGAATATTTTCCGCTTTCAGAATTTCGGAAATTACGTTTTCTCCATTTTCGTTTTTCCAGCCTATACCCGCATCGAGAAGAATAGTATCCTTTTCCGTAATAATTAAAAAAGGAGTTACGGACATTCTGATTCCTTTCGCTGTTTCAATATTTTCATGCGTTAAAAGTGTAAAATCTTTCGTTTTACTGGTAGAAAAGTTTCCTTCTTTTAATGGTATAATTTTCATATTGCAAAGTTCTTCATTATTTCCAATACTGAAAAACATTTTTTTAGATACAGATCATCGGTAAAACCGATAAAATCTTAATGAGCGCTTAAACTTAAAATAAGTATTTTTGTAATCAAATAAAAAATATGCAGTTGAATTCTACCAGCAGTATTTCGCGTACTGTCATTTGGTTGATGTCCGTTATTTCAGGGCTTGTTGTGGCAAATAATTATTATAACCAGCCTTTGCTGGGTCTTATTTCGAATGATCTGAAGGTTCCCGAAAGCGCCGCAAGTAAAATTTCCGTTCTTACACAGTTAGGTTATGCAGCCGGATTATTACTAATCGTTCCTTTAGGAGACAAGCTTTTTCGCAAAAAATTAATTTTAATAGATCTTCTTTTGGTTTTCGGTTCCTTGTTATGGATGACTTTCGCTCAGGAATTGTGGATGTTATACGTTGCGAGTTTACTGATCGGAATTACTTCTGTCATTCCCCAATTATTTATCCCGATTGCCGCTGAATTGTCATCCGATAAAGATAAATCATCCAATATCGGCACCGTGATGTCCGGATTATTACTGGGAATTTTATTGTCACGCTTCATAGGCGGGATCGTTGGTGAAGTCTGGGGCTGGAGAGCCATGTTCGGAATTGCGGCAGGAATGATGATTCTGGTGTGGATCGCGGTTTACAAAATGCTTCCTGAATTGCAGCCCAATTTCAAAGGAACGTACGGAGAATTGATGAAATCTGTTTTTCATTTGGCAAAAACCCAGCCGGTATTACGATTGGCTTCTTTTCGTGGAGCAATGGCTTTCGGATCGATGTGCGCTTTATTTACGACTTTAGTTTTTCACATGGAGAAACCGCCTTTTAATGCAGGATCTTCTGTTGTCGGAAGTTTCGGTCTGGCAGGAGCTGTCGGGGCTCTGGCCGCTGCGAAAGTCGGAAAACTTCAGCAATATTTAGATTTAAACAGAATTATTTTTTATGCTCTGCTTGTTGTTTTAGGAAGCTGGGCTTTTACATATTTTGCAGGAGAAACATATTGGGGTTTGATTGTGGGAGTAATTTTGGTCGATTTAGGGGTGCAATCCAGCCATATCATGAATCAGACCAATTATTTTTTAATTAAATCTAACGCAGTCAATAGGTTGAATACAGTCTATATGGTTTCTTATTTTATAGGCGGTTCGCTTGGAACATGGACTGCTTCAATGGCCTGGCAATATGCGCAGTGGAGTGGCGTTTGTTTTGTAGGAGCAACAATGGCTGTGCTGGCTCTGATTGCACATTTATTATTCAGTAACAGGATAAAATTAGATTAAAAATTATGAATTTGTTGAAAAACAAAATTTAACTTTAAACATAAATTAACTTAACATGAAAATAGAAATCTGGTCGGATGTAATGTGTCCGTTTTGCTATATAGGAAAAAATAATTTTGAACAGGCATTAGAAAAACTGCCATTTAAAGACCAAGTGGAAGTGGAATGGAAAAGTTTTCAGCTTGATCCAGCTTTAGATCCGAAAGAAACGAAAACAACTTTTGAGTATTTCAGAGAAAAGAAAGGCTTTCCTGAAGCTCAGGCTCAGCAGATGATTGGGCAGGTAAAGCAGATGGGAGCGGGTGCAGGAATTGATTTTAAGTTTGAAAAAGCTTTAATTACAAACACTTTTTCCGCTCATCAACTGTTGCATTTAGCAAAAAAATATAACAAGGCGAACGAAATGGAAGAAGCGCTTTTCATCGCTCATTTTATTGATGGAAAGAATGTTGGTGATCTTGAAACCCTACTTTCTATTGCCGGTTCTTTAGGTATTGATAAAGATGAAGCAAAGCAGGTTCTGATGTCTGAAGAATTCAGTTCCGATGTTAATCAGGATATTTTGGAAGCAAAAAATAATGGCATTACAGGAGTTCCTTTCTTTATTTTAAATGGAAAATATGCTGTTTCGGGAGCCCAACCTGTTGAACTTTTTGCGAGTGCACTTCAGCAAACGTATGATGAAACAGTTACTCCTTTGAAAAATCTTTCAGACAACAGAGCTTCATGTGATACAGATGGTTGTGAAATTTAATGTTAAAAAATAATGATTAAAATAAACGACGACCATCAATTTGACATCTCTGAAACTCTTTTTGTTTTTGCCCTGGATTCAGAGGCCGGAAAAGTTTTTAATGATAAAAACAAATTAATTACAGGCATCGGAAAAGTAAATGCAGCCATGGAATTAACGAAAGAAATTCATAGAAATAGACCGAAATTAATTGTCAATTTAGGCTCTGCAGGAAGCAAAAATTTTCATAAAGGGGAGGTAGTTTGCTGTACAAAATTCATCCAGCGAGATATGGATGTGAGAGGATTGGGATTCAGCTTGTACGAAACTCCGCTTTCAGGAATTCCGCCTGTTCTGGAATATGGTCTGCAAAAAGATGATCTTCCTGAAGGGATCTGCGGAAGCGGCGACAGCTTTGAAATGAATCATTCGGAAACAGCTTATACTATTGTTGATATGGAAGCTTATCCGTTGGCTTTGATTGCGATGAAAGAAAACATTCCGTTTCTTTGCCTGAAGTATATCTCGGATGATGCGGGAAGCGAAGCGGCAGACGATTGGACAGTTCAGGTTCATTTGGCTTCGGAAGCTTTTAATAAAATTTTATTTTCATAAATTTATAAAATGTCAGTCATAATCATAAAAAAAGCTTCTACAGAAGATTGGGAAGTCATCCAAAATTTAGGAAGAGAAACCTTTTACGAAACTTTTGCAAAACATAATTCAGAAGAACAAATACAGCAATATCTTGCCGAAAGTTTTGCTTCAGAAAAAGTAACTAATGAGTTGAAAAATCCTGATTCTCAATTTTTTATTGTTTATGAAGCCGAAGAACCAATTGGTTATCTGAAAGTAAATTCAGGAAAAGCACAAACCGAGCTTCAGGATGAAACTTCATTGGAAATTGAAAGAATTTACGTAAAAAGCTCTCATCAAGGGAAAAAAGTTGGACAATTATTATATGACAAAGCTTTGGAAATCGCTGAACAGGAAAAGAAAAAATATCTTTGGCTAGGCGTTTGGGAAGAAAATCTAAGGGCGGTTAATTTTTATAAAAAGAACGGTTTTATAGAATTTGACAAACATATTTTCCGGCTTGGAAACGATGAACAAACCGATCTTATGATGCAAAAAATTTTAGAATAAATCTTAAATTTCATAGATCTCCGCATCCGTAAAAACATAGAATCTTCCTTTTTTAGGGAGATTTTTTGTATCTAAACCTGTAAATTCACTGAAAGCTGGAAGCAATAATTGATTATCTGTGACCACAAAACAGGGCAGTTTAATATTTTTCACAGAAGAATTAATGATAAATCCAGGATGAATGTGCCCTGTAATCTGAAATTTTGGTTGTTTCTTTTCAAAATCATGCACAAACATGAAATCATCAATTTCGAGAATCTCGTCCCTGAAATTCAGGCATAATTTTGATTCCAGCTTTTTGGAAATTTTATCATGATTGCCTTCTATCAGATGAAATTCAAGATCTGAAAACTGGTTTTTCCATTCGCAGAATTTATCAACATCCGAATTATCTCCTGCATGAAGCAGATCGCCGACAACGATAAATTTTTCGGGCTGAAAATATTCAATCAAAACAGATAATCTTTGCAGATCATTTTCAAAGATTTGGTCAGAAAGCGCAATGCCGTTTTTGCGGAAATGAGCCGTTTTCCCGATATGCAGGTCGGATAAAATCAAAGCTTTTTCTTTTTTCCAGAATAAAGCCCGCTGATTGGTTAAGGTGAAAATTTCGTTCTGAATGGTTATATTTTTTGTTACTATTTTCATTTGGTATAAAAACTTTAGCATGGAATTGTCATTCTGACGAAGGAAGAATCTCATATTTAAAATAGATTCTTTACTACACTTCTGAACTACGTTCGTAGCCTTTCAGTCTATGTTCAGGATGACAATGCGCTTAAATTTACATTTGGCTTATTGACAATTAATTACTTCATTTTCCTTGCCTGCTGAATCAGCTTCTGGATTCTCGCATCCAATCCTTCACTGGAAAGCGTTTGTCTCAAACTGTCAACTTTGATAGGAAAACTTAATGGTGTAAAAGTATTGGCAAATTTCAGAATTATTTTTGATTTTTCGATTCGTTTAAAAGCTTCAACCAGCCTTTGTTCCTGCAATTGCGCATTGAAAACTTCTGTATAAGCTTGTCTTACAAGGAAATGATTAGGATCATAATCCTCAAGAACTTTAAAAATCAGACCCGCAGAACTTTGCAGAGATTTGTTGGAACGTTGTTTTCCTGCGTAATTCTGAATCACCATTCCGGAAATTACCGCAATATCACGGAATTTTCTTCGAGCCATTTCCGCAGAATTAATGCTTGAAATGACATCAGTCATGAGATTTTCCCGGGTTAAAATTTTATGCAGATTTTCTTCATTCAGCGGAATTTCTTTATCACTGAATAATTCAAAACCATAATCATTCATCGCCATCGAAAATGAGATCGGAGCCAGCTTTGAAATTCTGTAAGCAATAAGCGCCGACATCACTTCGTGAACCAATCTCCCTTCAAAAGGATACATGAATAAATGGTAACCTTCGCGGTTTTTGATGAGTTCTACCAAAAATTCATCGTCTTTCGGGATATGAGAACGTTCTTCCTGATTAATTAATAAAGGATGCAGGAATTTCAGTTCTTTTTCTGAAGCTTTCGGATTCAGCGCACCTGATAATTTCTGTCTTAAAAACTGACCTAAATTCGAGCTTAAAGGCAATCTTCCGCCGAGATAACTTGGCGCAAATGCCTTTCCTTTCGCAGCGCGTACGTAAACCGTCATATCTTTGATCATCGCAACTTCAAGCACTCTTCCCGCCAAAATAAATTTTTCGTCTTTTTTGAGTTTTGAAATAAAATATTCCTCCACCATTCCGATATAACCACCGGAAATAAATTTCACTTTCAGCATGGCATCACTTACAATGACTCCCATATTCATACGGTGAAGCATGGCAATTTTCCTCGAGGTAACCTTGTATAAACCATCTTCTGTCACCACAACTTTATGAAATTCTTCGTAGCTTTTTAAAACGCTTCCGCCAATGGTAAGAAAATCGAGAATGCTTTTCCATTCTTCGTCTGTCATTTCCTGAAATGCATACACTTTTTTAATTCTCTCATGCAGTTCATTGGGATAAAATCCGTCGCCAACCGCCAAAGTCATTAAAAACTGAACCAGAACATCGAAACACAAAACCTGTGGATCTCGCGGTTCGATCACTTTCTGTTTTACGGCTTCCTTTAAAGCGGCAACTTCGATTAATTCCAATGAATGGGTTGGAACACAATAGATTTTTGAAGTTTCAAAAGGGGAGTGGCCGCTTCTTCCGGCACGTTGCAAAAATCTGGCGACTCCTTTCGCAGAACCGACCTGAATGACCGTGTCAACAGGCTTAAAATCGATTCCTAAATCCAAAGACGAAGTAGAAACCACAGCTTTTAATTTTCCTGAACTCAAATTTTCTTCAATCCAGATCCGCAAATGAGCATCAATCGAACTGTGATGAATCGCAATTTGTCCCGCAAAATCAGGATAAGCATTCAACAACAACTGATACCACATCTCGCTCTGACTTCGCGTATTTGTAAAGACAATCGTCGATTTTGACTCTAAAATAATCGGAACAACTTTGTCAGCTAATTTTTGTCCAAGATGTCCAGCCCAGGGTAAAATTTCAACTTCATCAGGAAAAACGGGAAGAATATCGATCTTTTTCTGCTCTTTTGCCGTAATTTTTGTCTTTTTGATATCGTAAGGGATCAGAACCTCCATAGCTTCATCCAGATTTCCGATGGTTGCCGTAATTCCCCAGATTTTTATTTTCGGAACATATTTTGTCAGTTGGCAAATTCCCAGTTCTACCATTACACCGCGTTTTGAACCCAATAACTCATGCCATTCGTCCACAACAACCGTTTTCATTTCTTTAAAAAAACGTTCATTATTTTTCTGCCCGAGAAGCAAATGTAAACTTTCGGGAGTTACCACCAGAATTTCCGGCATATTTTTGACCTGCTGCTGGCGGACTTTTGGATCTGTATCGCCATTTCGTACACCCACTGTCCAATCCAGACCAATTTCATCAATCGCTTCCTGCATTGCTTTGGCAATATCTTTCGACAATGAACGGAGTGGTGTGATCCAGATCATTTTCAATCCTTTTTTATATTTCTCGGGATGATTCAAAAAATTCGTTAATAAAGCTAAAAAAACGGAAAATGTTTTTCCGAAACCTGTAGGCGCAACAACCATCCCGCTGTATCCGTTTTCAAATTTCTGCCATGTATCAATCTGAAATTTGAATGGGGAAATACCTTTATCAGCCATCCATTGCTGAATGACCTTGAATCCGTTGGTATTTTCGAATGTTGTCAAAATTATTTATTTTTTTGAACCACAAAAGTCACAAAAGATTTTAGTGGTTGCTTAAGTTATTCAAAAGTTCAAAAAAGTTGTATGTATAATCTTTATGGACTTTAATTTTAAATCAATAAGTCTTTGAAAAACTTTTGTGACTTTTGTGGTTAAATTTTACTGTATCAATTTTTTAATCTCTTCCAAATCATCAATTTCATCCACCGTTTTATCTTTTCGCCATCTCATAATTCTTGGGAAACGCAGTGCAACACCACTTTTGTGGCGATTACTGAAACCGATTCCTTCAAAAGCAATTTCGAAAACCAGTTCGGGTTTTACGGTTCGAACCGGACCAAATTTCTCGATAGCATTTTTATTCACGAACTTGCTGACTTCCATGATTTCTTTGTCTGTCAAACCGGAATATGCTTTGGCAATCGTGACCAACTTATCTTCATTTTTCACGGCAAAAGTATAATCGGTATAATAAGCACTTCGTCGTCCGCTGCCTTTTTGGGCGTAAATCAAAACGGCATCAATCGTGAGCGGATTGATTTTCCATTTCCACCAGTCGCCTTTTTTTCGCCCGGAATGGTAAGGAGAATTTTTCTGTTTCAGCATCAGACCTTCACTGTTAATTTCTCTGGAATTTTCCCTGATTTGATCTAATTCGTTCCAGTTTTCGAAATCAATGATTTGGGAAATTTTTATATTTTCGGGATTTTCATTCAGTAACAATTCTTCCAGCATCGCACGTCGTCCGGCAATCGGTTTTTCCCTCAGATCATTGCCTTCCAATTCCAATAGATCATAAGCAAAAACCTGAATCGGAATTTCAGAAAGCATTTTCTTTGTTAAAGTTTTTCGGTTGAGACGTTTCTGTAATTCATTAAAATTTAAAACTCTATCATCTTTTACAGCCAGAATTTCTCCGTCAATGACAAAATTTCCTTTCATCTGCTGAACGACATCTTTGATTTCTGGAAACTGTTCAGTGATCAGTTCTTCACCTCTCGACCAGATAAAAACTTCATCATTCCTTTTGATAATCTGTCCGCGGATCCCGTCCCATTTGTATTCGATCAGCCATTCATCGGGTGTTCCGAGTTCATCCAAATCTTTTTCCAAAGGATAAGCCAAACAGAAAGGATAAGGTTTTGAATTGTCGGGATTGACGTTTTCTGCTGAAATCAATTCCTGAAAAGACACTTCATTCGGCAACCATTTCCCTATTAAACTGTGCATTAATGCACTGGATTCCTGTTCAGAAAATTTAGTTAAAGCATTGATCAAAGTTTTATCTGAAACCCCGATTCTGAAACTTCCGCCTAATAATTTATTGAAAATCAATCGCTCTGTATAATCCAAACCATTCCAGGAATTCAGAACAAATTCCTTTTTCTCTACATCTGTTTTATTTTTTAAATCGATAATGTCATTCATCCATTCCGATAAAGAACGTTCGATTTTTTCTTTTGGTGGAGGAAGAATCAACGATAATGTTTCGCCCAAGTCGCCGACCGAAGAATAGCTCTCCTGAAACAGCCAAAACGGCAATTGCGTAATTTCCAACGCCCATTCTTTCATATAATTGGTGTTCACATTCCGTTTCGGTCGTTTTCCTGTGAACAAGGCGATGAACCACACTTTATCTTCATCAGGTGCGCGTTCCAGGTAATCGATGATGGCATCGATTTTTGCGTTGGTTTTATTGGTGCTTTCGAGAGCATTGATGAGTTCTGCGAAATGTTTCATTTTTTTTTAATATTTTGGGTAGCTATTTCCGCCTTCCGTTCCCAATCTTTTTTTGCATCACATTTTCAGATTAAATTGAAATTTTAGTCTAGCAAAAAAAGGATTTCCACTCAAGTCGGGCTGCGAGAGATTCGCTGCTTTATATGCTGTAATTAACAGGTCGCTCCTCCGGAGCTCCGCTTTACTATTTATTCTTTTTGCTATTAACAGTAAGTTCCTACGGAACTTTTCAAGCATTGTTTTAATCTTTGATAAATTCTTTTTCTTTCTCCTCTTCGTCATCGTCTCCATATAATGTCTCAACGACATCAGATTTTATTCCGATTTCGTTTAAATATTTAGAAAAAACTTCGGTTTGTCCGTGTGTGACGTGAACAATTTCGGCTTCGGTCGCTTTTATGGCTTGTAATAAACCTTTCCAGTCGGCGTGATCGCTCATTGCAAAACCAGCATCCGCGCTTCGCCATCTTCTTGCACCGCGAACCTGCATCCATCCTGAACAAATAGCTGTTGCAGCGTCAGGAATTTTTTTAATAACATTTGAATCCAATAAAGCGGGTGGTACAATGACAATGTCTCCCGCAATGTGTTTTATACTTTCCCGAAAATCAGGAATTTCATATTCAGGAAGAACAATTCCAACTTCTTCAAAAGCCTGATTAAGCTTGCCGATGGAGTAGTGAACGTGGATCTTTCCCAAGCCTTCAACAGCTTTCATAATTCGTTGTGCTTTACCCAAAGAATAGCCGATAAAAACGGATGTTTTCTGATTTTCCTGATTTCTGAGAACCCAGCTTTGCAGTTTTTTATTCAGGTCATTAACTTCCAACCAGTTATAAATCGGGAGTCCGAAAGTACTTTCCGTCACAAATTCATTACATTTTACAAGCTCAAAAGGTGTACTCAATCCGTCATCCTGAACTTTGTAATCGCCTGAAATAACACTCACATAACCTTTATATTCTAACCTGATCTGTGCAGAGCCGATAATATGACCAGCAGGATGAAGCGAGACTTTTACGCCATTGATATTAATGATCTCACCATATTCCACACTTTGACATTCGATATCTTCACTAATTCTTTTATGCAAAATCGGTTTGGTAAAATGATGACAAAGATATTTTTTCATTCCCCAACGTGCGTGATCGGCGTGACCGTGCGTAATAACCGCCAAATCGACGGGCCGCCACGGATCGATATAGAATTTTCCTTGAGGACAATAAATTCCTTTGTTTGTGAATGTAATGAGTTTCAATGTTGTGTTCGGTTTTATATTTTACCCTTCAAAAACCTAACCAATATTATTGTTGAAGCTAAGAATACACTAATTTTCTTACATTTTTTGAAAAAATTTCAACAGACTTTTCCATCTCTTCAAAATTTAAACTTCCAAAACCTAAACGCATGGCGGTAAGGTTTTTATTCTGGTACAATAAGGTCTTTGGAATAAATAAATTATTTTGCGCGCAATACTTTGAGAGCTGCATCAGATTCGCTGGAACTTTCCATTCGGCCCAAATTGCCAATCCGCCGGAAGGTTTTTCAACATGTAAAAAATTTTCCAAATTTTGCTGAATTAAGTAAATAAAATAATCCCGTCTCTCCTGGTAAACTTTTAATGATTTTTTGAGATATCGATTAATTTCTCCTTCTGCAATCAGTTCTCCTAAAACATGCTCCATCAAAATATCTCCCTGTCGATCTATAATCCCGAGATATTTTCGCATTTCGATCATCAGATTTTCGGGAGCAACAATAAATCCGGTACGGAAACCCGGGGCCAAAGATTTTCCAAAAGATCCTATATAAATTACCATTCCGTTTGTATCTGCGCTTGCAAGCGGAAGAATAGGACTTTTGTCATAATGAAAATCATAATCATAATCGTCTTCCAAAATAATAAAGCCGAATTCATTGGCAAGATTAAGCAGTTCTAATCGCCGTTGTGTACTTAAAGTAACCGTTGTAGGATAGTGATGGTGCGGCGTGAGATACAGCATCCTTATTTTTTGAGTTTTACAAATTTTTCGGACTTCATCTGCATTAATTCCTTCATGATCAACCGGAATTATGACGATATTCACTCCTGCTTTCTGAAAGATCATATTAACGGAAAAATAGCTTAAAGCTCCCACTAAAACGGTATCGCCTGCAGACAGCAGAATTTCGGAAACGATATAAATGCTCATTTCCGTACTTCTCGTGATCAATAAATTATCATTTGAAATCGGCAGCCCTCTTGATAAATTTAAATATTGGGAAAGATTACTTTTGAAAAACTCACTTCCATCCTGATTGTAATGTCTTATTTTATGGGCTTTTCTTTTTAACGTCGAGCTGTAAATTCTGGATTGCCGATCAATTTGTGTTAATCTGATATCCGGAATACCGTCATCGAAAACAAATTCACATTGGGAATGTTCAAAAGGATTGTCTAAAATATTGGAGGTTCTAAAAGCAAAACCTGTTGTCTTAGGATAATTTCTAAGATTTATTTGACTGAAATCATTAAAACTGACCGGCTTTTCTTCATTTTTCCCGATAATGAAAGTTCCTTTATTAGGCAGACTTTCTACCCAACCCTGTGCAAATAATTCATCGTAAACAGAAACAATTGTATTTCTGTGAACATTTAAAATTTGGCTTAAAACCCTGGTTCCCGGCAGTTTAGTTTCGACAGGAATAAATCCACGCTGAATCGCATTGATTAGCTGATTTGTGATCTGCATATAAATTGCGACTTCAGAATTTCTTTCAATTTTAATAAAACTTTTATAGGGAATCTCAACCGGACTATTCATGATGTAAAAACTGGCACCAACAAACCATCCGGCAATATACTACTTTTGAACCAAACAAAAAAGGAATGGAATTTCACAATCTTTTAGAAAAAATAGTTCAGCGTGATGAAATTCACGCAAAATGGCTGAACACACTTTCGTTCATGGAAAATGCAGGAGCGAGAAAAATTTCCGCTTGTGAGCATCCAATGAAAGTTAGTTTGATTCAATTAAAACATGCTGCGGAAGAGCATCGCCATGCATATTATTTAAAAAAGCAAATTCTAAAAATTAATCCTGAATTCTGTAAAACTTACGAAAAAAATGAACTTTTAGCATCAATTGCAACGAGACAATATCTTCATTCTCTTGATATTAAAGCCTGTAAATATCTTCAGCAAAATTTTAAACTCAATAAAGAAGAACTAAAATTTGCAGCTTATCTTTTTGTGACTTATGCCATTGAAGTTCGTGCCGATGAATTGTATCCGGTTTATCAGGATATTTTGACAAAAACTTCATCAAAAATTATGGTTAAGTCAATTATTTTAGAAGAAGAGGGGCATTTAGAGGAAATGATTAATCAATTAGATGAATTTTCTGAAGATTGGAAAGCTCATGCTGAACTGATTTTAAATATTGAAAAAGAGCTTCATGAACAATGGATTATTGCTATTTCTAAAGAAGTTTTACAATTAAAGTATGCTGAATAAATTTCATCATTTTGAGGAAGCTTTAGAAAAAAGAGAAAAAAACGGCACATTAAGAATTTTAAAGCAAAATCAGGAAGGAATAGATTTTTATTCTAACGATTATTTGGGATTGGCGAGAAATCAAGAATTTCAGGATTTATTATTAAAAATAGTCTATGAAAATCCAAAATTGCTTTCAGGAAGTACAGGTTCGAGATTAATAAGCGGAAATAGTTCTATTGTAGTTGAAGCTGAAGAATTTATTGCTAAAGAACATCAATATGAATCAGCATTGCTTTTTCCTTCCGGTTATAATACGAATTTAGCTTTGTTTTCAACGCTTCCGACTCGTCATGATACGATTATTGTGGATGAACAAATTCATCGTTCCGTGCATGATGCGTGTAAAATGTCGAATGCTAAAAAATTGAAATTCAAGCATAACGATGTTGAAGATTTAAAAAAGATTTTAAAAAAGCAAAACGGACTTTGTTATGTTGCCATTGAAAGCCTGTATTCCATGGATGGAGATATTGCGCCGATTCAGGAAATTGTAAAAATTACGGAAAAATATAAAGCCGGTCTTATTGTAGACGAAGCTCATGCTTTTGGAGTTTTCGGATATGGTTTAGTAGATAAATTTCAGTTTCAGAATAATGTGCTGGCAACAGTGATCACTTACGGAAAAGCTCTCGGAACTCACGGTGCTGCAATTTTAACAAGCGATTTAATAAGATCTTACCTTATCAATTTTGCTTCCCCTTTTATATACACAACTTCGGCGCATGATTTTCTGTGGATGAGCATTTTTAAAGGATATGAATTTTCGAATACAAATAAAAAATTATTAATTGATTTAGAAAAAAACATTAAAATTTTTCGTATACAAAATCTTAAAAGTCCCTCGTCTGAAAATAGTCCAATCCAAGCAATTATAATTCCGGATAATCATCGGTTGAGAAGCTTAAAAGAAACTTTACTGGATAATGGATATTTGACGTATGCAGTTTTCAGTCCGACTGTGAAAGAAGGAACGGAGAGGTTGAGAATTTGTCTGCATAGTTTTAATACAGAAGAGGAAATTATTGGTTTGACGAAAATTATTAAGGAGTTTATTTAAAGTTACATCTGTCATTCAGAACGAAGCAAAGCGTAGTGAAGAATCTAAGTATTTTAATATTAAATAGATTTCTCTTTCGTCGAAATGACAAAAGAAGTGGAAAAATTGATGCAAAAAATTATGAATACAAAATTAGATATAAAAGATAAAGAACAAAAACTCCTGTTTATCACAGGTATTGGAACAGAAATAGGAAAAACCGTCTGTTCAGCAATTTTAACAAAATATTTTAATGCAGATTATTGGAAACCCGTTCAGTCCGGAGATCTGGATTTTTCCGACAGTATGAAAATTAGAGAATGGACAGGAAAAAGCACGATTTGTTATCCTGAAACCTATCGATTTCAATTGGCTGCGTCACCACATCAATCGGCGAAAGAAGAAGGAATTACAGTTGATTTAAATGAATTTAAACTTCCTGAAACTCAAAATAATTTAATCTTAGAAGGAGCAGGAGGATTGATGGTTCCCTTAAATGATAAAGATTTTATGATTGATTTAATTGAGAAATTAAACATTCCCGTTGCATTGGTTGTCCGAAATTATTTAGGATGCATCAATCATACATTACTGTCAATTTCAGCATTAAACCAAAAGAAAATTAAACTGCAATATTTAATTCTTAACGGAAATTTTCCTTTTGATACGGAAAGAATCATTTGTGAAAATATTCAACCGGAAACTGAAATTATAAGAATTCCGGACATCGAAAATATTACAAAGGAAAGTATAGAAAAGATCGTAAAACAATTATAAAAATAAACTAATGAATAAAGGCCAATTAAGAAACGACTGGACTAAAGAAGAAATTGAAGAGATTTACAATCTTCCGCTTCTTGAATTAATTTATAAAGCTGCAACGGTTCATCGGGAATGGCACAATCCTGAAGAAGTTCAGATGTCAACTTTACTTTCCATAAAAACAGGGGGTTGTCCTGAAGATTGTTCGTATTGCGGACAGGCGGCTCGTTATCACACCAATATTAAAGTTCAGGCTTTGCTGCCGACTGAAACGGTAATTGAGCATGCGAAAAAAGCGAAAGAAGGAGGATCTTCCCGTTTCTGCATGGCTGCAGCTTGGAGAGAAGTACGAAATAACCGTGATTTCGACAGAGTCATCGACATGGTAAAAGGCGTCAATGAATTGGGAATGGAAGTTTGCTGTACGCTCGGAATGTTAACGGAAGAACAGGCAATTCGTCTTCAGGAAGCAGGTTTATATGCTTATAATCACAATTTGGATACTTCGGAACAATATTATGAAGAAATTATTTCGACAAGAACTTTTGATAACAGAATTAATACCATTAATAATGTAAGAAAAGCAGGAATTACCGTTTGTTCGGGCGGAATTATCGGTCTTGGAGAAACTCATGGAGACAGGATTTCCATGCTTTTAACATTGGCAACCATGCCGAAACATCCTGAATCCGTTCCGATCAACGCACTGGCCAGAGTCGAAGGAACGCCGCTTCAGGATAATGAAAAAACGAATACGTGGGAAATGGTGAGAATGATCGCAACAGCAAGAATTATTATGCCTTCATCAATGGTTCGTTTAAGCGCAGGAAGAATCGAAATGACTGAGTTTGAGCAAGGCTGGTGTTTCATGGCGGGAGCAAATTCGATATTTACAGGAGAAAGGGAAACCCTTCTGGTAACGCCAAATCCGGGAGTTTCGGAAGATATGCAAATGTTGCAGACTTTAGGATTGAAACCGATGAAAGGACAATCTGAAAAAGCATTGGAAAAGTTTGAAATTTGGAATGCCAATGCTTAAAAATCTGACATTACAGGAACGTGACACAGCTGTCAACTGGCATCCCTATACGCAAATGAAAACCACAGGAGATGCGATTCCCATTGTGAAGGGAAAGGGTGTCTATCTTTTTGATGAAGAGGGAAAATCTTTTATTGATGCTGTTTCTTCGTGGTGGGTTACATTGCACGGTCATGCCAATCCGTACATTGCACAACGGGTTTTTGAACAGTTAAATACTTTAGAACAAGTCATTTTTGCAGGATTTACCCATGAACCTGCGATTCAGCTTTCTGAAAATTTGCTGAAACTCTTGCCGGAAAATCAGGAGAAAGTCTTCTATTCCGATAATGGCTCGACTGCAGTTGAAGTTGCCCTGAAAATGTGCATTCAGTTTTGGCATAATCAGGGAAATGGAAAAAAGAAAATTCTGGCTTTTAAAAATGCTTATCACGGCGATACTTTCGGAGCGATGTCCGTGAGCGGGAGAAGTGTCTGGACAAAACCTTTCGGGGAAATGCTTTTTGAAGTGATTTTTATTGATACACCAACCGCTGAAAACCTTGAAAGTTTAAAAAATCAGATTAGAAATATTGCTGATGAAGTTGCGTGTTTTATCTACGAGCCTTTGGTGCAGGGTGCTGCGGGCATGCTGATGCATGATCCGGATTATTTGTCAGCATTAATGAAACTTTGCAAAGAGCTGCATATTCTACTTATTCAGGATGAAGTTTTTACAGGCTTTGGAAGAACAGGAAAGCTGTTTGCCGCCAATTATTTATCAGAAAAACCAGATATTATGTGTTTCTCAAAAGGTTTGACAGGTGGTACTATGCCAATGGGAATTACGACTTCTTCTAATGAAATTTTCGAAGCATTTTTGTCGGATGATAAATATAAAACCTTATTTCACGGGCATTCTTTTACAGCAAATCCATTGGCGTGTACGGCAGCTTTGGCGAGTATGGAACTTTTACTGAAAGAAGAAACCTTGACTCAAATCAATCTTATCAGCGAAAAACACTTACAATTTTCCAAAATTCTGAAACAGCAGTCACAGGTTGAAAATGTTCGCCAAATCGGAACCATTTTAGCATGGGATTTCAAAACAGAAACGGGAACTTCTTATTTTAATGATATCGGAAAACGACTGTATGAAGAATTTTTAAAAAGAGGAATTATCATGCGACCTTTAGGAAATGTGATATATCTCGTTCCGCCTTACTGCATTACTTCGGAGGAGTTGGATTTTATTTATCGAAATATTTTGGAAGTTTTAAATCAGTTTAAAGTTTAAGACTTCTAAAGTTCGGTGAATAACCTTATTTTTGCTGAATTAAATTAAAATCATGCAGCTTTTTACAGAAAGACTACTTTTAAGAGATATTACGATTGATGATAAACAAGCAATTTTTAATTACCGTTCTGATGCCGAAGCCAACAAATTTCAAAGCTGGATTCCTGAAACATTGAAAGATGTTGAAGATTTTATCCAGAGAAATAATACAGAATTTAATCAGCCGGAAAGTTGGTATCAGGTTTTAATTACGGATAAACAAACGAAAGCTGTGATTGGAGATATCGGAATTCATTTTTTCGGAAATGAAAATGTACAGGTTGAATTAGGAATTACTTTAAACAAAAATTTTTACGGGAAAGGCTTTGCTTCGGAAGCGTTGAAATGTGTTATTGATTTTTTGTTTAACAATCTCAGCAAACACAGAATCATGACTTCCGTGGATCCTGATAATCTGGACTCGATTAAACTAATGGAAAGAATTGGTTTTCGCAAAGAAGGACTGTTTAAGAAAAGTCTGTTTTGGAAAGGGGCTTGGGTTGATGATGTAATTTATGCTATCCTTAAAGAAGAATGGATTAATAAATAATCTGTTTTGAAAAGATTTAAAATAAAAAAACATCCACATATTTGGATGTTTTTTTATTTGGTACAATTTTGTATCATAAATATTTTACTTCGAAATAGAACCCATTCTGAACTTTAAAAATTTAAAACAATGAAAAAGATAATATGTGTGTTTTTATGTTTGCTGTGTTTTTCATCACTTTATGCTCAAAAAATCATCAGAAAAGAGATTTTCAGTCCTAAAATGAATAAAAAAATTAAAACCATCATTATTACCCCTGATCTGAAACCCAATGTTGCTTATAAAACGGTCTATATTCTTCACGGATTCAGCGGAACTCCTGAGCGCCTCGTAAAAGAAGATCTTCCGGGGCTGGATAAAAAAGCAAAAGATTATAACACAATTTACATTCTGCCAGACGGAAATTTCAGCTCTTGGTATGTGGACAGCCCTGTTGAAAAAAAATCGCAATATCAGACATTTATCGGAAAAGAACTCGTAGATTATATTGACAAAAATTTTCCAACCCAAAAAGATAAAAAAAGCCGTGCAATTCTAGGTTGGAGCATGGGAGGGTATGGAGCCATTAATATTGGAGTAACGTATAAAGATACCTTTGGAATTGTTGGAAGCTCTTGCGGAGCATTGGATTTTAAATCTTTTGGAAACAATTTCGAAAAATATCAGGTCGATAAAGTTTTAGGTCCTATTCAATCATTGAATGCCAAGTATCTGACAGACAGTAAAATTGATAGTATGGTAAATTCCGGACAGCATTATATTCTCGATTGTGGTACGGAAGATGTGCAGATGATCGGGATGAACCGGAAATTTCATCAGGAACTAACAAAACGAAAAATCCAGCATCTTTATATTGAGTCTTTAGGAGAGCATAATACAGCCTATTGGAGTCGGTCTTTATCTGACCAGCTCGCTTTATTTAATCTCTATTTCAAAATATGAATAAATTAAACTTTTCTCGTGAGACGGTTTGTTTATAATTTATTTTTCACTTGGACTTTAAAGTCTGAAGCTTTCCCGATTTATATTCCCGATCCGATGAAAATGGGCTTAGAAATAAATTGTAAATAAACACTACAGACTAATTTAATTTTTCAATTAATAGATAGGCTGATTGCATTTCTTGGCGTATTTTTTGAATTTCGGATAATAAATTATTGTCTATGCAATCCTTATTTCTGCTGCAGCTCGACTGGAAAGAACTACTTATGGGACACGAAGAATGGTCTTTCATTTTAGAAATCATTTTGCGTACCGCTATCATGTTTCTTACCATCATCATCGGACTCAGGGTATTGGGGAAAAGGGGAGTGAAACAGCTTTCCATCTTCGAGCTCGTAGTAATTATAGGCTTGGGTTCTGCTGCAGGAGATCCTATGTTTAATAAAGACGTGGGAATCGTTTCATCTCTTGTGGTATTTGTTGTTATTATTCTTTTATATACCATTGTTACTTATTTAATTGCAAAAAATAAGAAATTTGAACAGCTGATTGAGGGAAAACCAATCTGTTTAATTCAGGACGGGGAGTTTTCAATAGAAAATTTTAAAAAAGAAAATCTGGGAAGCGATGAATTTTTTGCTGAATTGAGACTGAGAGGGATTTCACATTTAGGTCAGATTGAAAAAGCAATTGAGGAAAGTTCCGGAGAAATCAGTGTATTTTTTTATGAAGATGAAAAAGTGAAATATGGTTTGCCTATCATGCCGGATTCTTTAGAGCATCCTTTGAAATATATTACTAAAAAACAATACTACTCGTGTACATTTTGTGGTCATACAGATGAAAAGCATCCCGGAAATGCAGGAATATGCAATAAGTGTAAAAAAGACGAATGGGTTGCTGCAGATAATAAGCTACGTATTACCTAAAAAAAGGCTCCTGAAAAACAGGAGCCTAAAAAAACACAAATGATGAAAAAAAATTATTTCGATTCACAAATATACATAAAAATTATATTATGCATTGCATAATCATATTAAATTGTCAGAATTTTTTTTCATCATCATAATAGATAAAAATAATTGATTAATAGGGAATTTTTAATTAATTGAATTTTTAAGTATTTCTACTGCCGTCGACAATTCATCTTCAGGTAAAGAAGCGAAACCGAAACGAAATGCATTCAGAGGTTTTTCTCCTTTTGCATACACACTTCCATAGAATAATAAACCACTTTTTTCAGCTTTATTAACAATCTTTTCCAAACTATACTCAGGATTGAATTTTACCCAGATAGCCATGCCGCCGGAAGGTTTCGTAAATGTTATACTGTCATTCAGTTCTTTAAACAGCAGTTTAGATAAAAAATCACACCTTTGAGCGTAAATTTTATTTGAACGCTGGATATGACGGGTTAAATCACCATTATTGATGAGGTTTGCAGCGGCTTCTTCGATAATAACATCGCCCCGTATGTCTATCATTCTTCTCATTTTATTCGCCTCCTCCAAAAATTCTGTTGTTGAAATCATATATCCCAATCTGAAAGGAGTTCCTAAAACTTTTGTTAAAGAACCGATATAAATGATTTTACCTCCGTGATCATCGCTTGCCAATGGAAGATAAGGATCATATTTAAACTGAAAATCATAATCGTAATCATCCTCAATCACTGCAATATCATATTGATTGATGAGATGAAGCAGGTGTTTCCGCCTTTCAACACTCATCGTAACGGTTGTCGGATGGTGGTGGTGAGGGATAACATACATCATCCTGATATCGTTTTTCTTAAGAATTTCTTCAATCATATCGGTACACATACCTTCTTCGTCAACAGGAACAGGAATCAGCTGAGCTCCAAGCTTTTCAAACACTGCATTGGCAATAAAATAACTAGGATCGCTTACAATCACCTTATCTCCGGGCCTAATGATTAGTGAAGCGGCAATATAAATAGCCATTTGTGCGCCTCGGGTAACAAATACATTCTCGGTTTCAATATCAAATCCGCGAGTCTGTTTCAGGTAATTACAAAGTGACGTCTGTAAATTATAATGTTCTGTAACAGGCTTTCTCAAACTGGCTCTATAGGTAAAATAGTCTAAAGATTTCTGAAACTGCTTAGAGATGACTCCCGCCTGCAGAAGTGAAATATCGGGGAACCCGTCATCAATAATAATCTGTCCTTTGTTTTCTTTAAAATGATGGGGGAGAACAGGGTTTAATTTCTGAAAGTTAGGTACACCTTTACCGGAAAAAGAATTGCTTCTGTTTTGTCTAAATGTTTTGGGACGGACTAAAGGCAAATCCTTCGAAACAATATAGCCTTTTCTGGGCAAATTATCTATCCAGTCTTCGGAAACAAGCACCTCGTACGCGGCAGTAATGGTTTTCCGGTGGAGCTGCAGATCAAACGCCAATGATCTTGTACTTGGTAACAATGCCCCGGGTGGAAGTTTCCCTTCCTGAATCAAGCCGATAAACTGAACGGCAATCTGTTTGTAAACAGGAATTTGAGATTTATCTTTAATAATGATAAGATTTTTATAAGGAAGCATATGATCTGATTATACACAAATATATAAACAATCTGGACTACTTATTAAAATAAATCTGGTTCCAATACCTGCTTCTTTACCGTACTAATTTTGAACCATCAGAAAACAACAAAGAAATAATAAATAATGACACCAAAAATCGTAAAAAGTAAAGCCGATATCGAGCTGTGTAAAGAAGTAATCCTTGCTTTTCGCCCTAATGTAAAAGAAGAAAATTATGTAGAACTGGTGATGGAAATGATGGAAAAAGACGGATTTAAAATCGCCTATATTCCCAATGAAGATCATACAAAAGCGGTTGCTTTTACGGGATACCGTCCTCAGCTAAGACTGCTAACAGGAAAAATGATTTATATCGATGATCTTTTCACCTCTCCCGAGTGCCGTGGAAAAGGTTATGCTGCAATATTGCTGAATCATGTTGCTGAAGAAGCAAGAAAAAACGGATTTCAGTCTATTCATTTGGACAGCGGATATATGCTTCATGATGCACACCGCTTATATTTAAATCAAGGATATATTCTGGGATGTAACCACTTTATCAAAGTGTTGTCTTAAACAAAATCATAAATAAAAAAAGTATTAGATATGAAAATATTACATATAGATTGCAGTATAAGAAACGAATATTCAATTTCCAGGAAGCTGTCTAAGCTGATGGTAGAGCAATTGCAAAATTTTCATGAAATTACCTCTGTTGATTATCTGGATCTCAGTACCGATTCTCCAAATCATATTACAGAGTGTTTTATAGAAGGAGTTTACACGGTTCCCGAAGAAAGAACTGCGGAAATGCTTAAAGAGCTTGAGCAATCTGACGAGTATATCCACCGATTACACGACGCTGATATTTATGTCATCGGAATGCCCATGTACAATTTTTCCATACCCTCCAATTTCAAAGCTTTTATTGATCTTATAACCCGGACAGGAAGAACTTTCAGAGGAACGGAACACGGATTTGAAGGGCTGTTGGTCAATAAAAAAGTATATGTGATTAATACCAGAGGAGTGGATTTTTCTAATGAAATAATAGCGTCATTTGATCATTTGCAGCCGTA
The DNA here is from genome assembly GCF_900129245.1 of Chryseobacterium arachidis. Lineage (GTDB taxonomy): Bacteria > Bacteroidota > Bacteroidia > Flavobacteriales > Weeksellaceae > Chryseobacterium > Chryseobacterium arachidis. The sequence goes on along the minus strand of NZ_FQUT01000009.1, from coordinate 22,647 downwards.
TTTGAAAAGTATCTTCCGATTTATCGGTCTTACTGATGTCCATTTTGTCAATGTGTTTCCTGTAAAATGGGGCAATAAAGAAAAACTAGAATCAGCAATATATAAAGCCGAACAGGAGATTGCCGAAGCAGCACATAATCTGTTACTACTGCAGATATAATTTTTTGAACTTGTTTGGTAGATCATCTCCGTTTATTCGGAGGTGGTTTTTTAGATTATTCATATTGATATTTAATCGATTAGATAGTAAATTTAAATAAAAACTTGTTTAAGCATAATTTAAAAGTATTTCTTAAACCCGTTTAATTTTTTCCTGCTGCTCATCTTCTAATTTTACAATATCAATAAAGCAGATTTAAATAATAACATCAAATTATAATAATATGTCAAAAATTTTAATCACCGGAGGTACCGGAAACCTTGGAAAAGCACTCGTGAAAATTTTGGATAAGAATAATATTTCTTACACCATTGCCAGCCGTAAAAATAAATCCGGAGCAAGTAATGTGGCTGTTATGGATTTGGTTCACAATAAAGGAATCGAAAAAGCCGTAGCAGATAAGGATATCATATTTCATTTGGCTACGGACATGAAAAAAGATACGGAAGCTACCCGCAATTTATTACAGGCGATGCAGCCAGAAGCTAATGTGCATTTGGTTTACATTTCTATTGTTGGGATTGATGAGGTTCCTTTCGCCTATTATCAGCAGAAACTGGCTTCTGAAGAGGAAATTAAAAGGTCAGGGATTCCTTATACTATTTTAAGAGCAACACAGTTTCATGAGTTTATTGACGATATCTTTTCAAAACTTTTAAAATATCCTATCGGATTGTTGCCTAAAAAAATTATTGCACAGCCCATACAGATAGAAAAAGTGGCAGAAGAGCTTTATCAATTATCATTAAAACAGCCTGAAAATAAAACGGATGAAATCGGTGGGTCAGAAGCTTATACTTTTGAGGAGATGGCAAAAGAATGGATGTTGCAGAAAAGGAAAAAACGTTTGGTCATCAATTTACCGATTTTCGGAGCGTTAGGAAGGGCCTTTCATGGAGGAAAGCTGACTACAGAACATAAACAGAAAGACGGTCTTACCTGGAAAAAATGGCTGGAATCAGACAAAAGAAAATGACTACTTTGCTTAAAAGTCCAATAATACTGATGATCTTTACAACAAACAATATTTGAACTTTATAACAAAATATCTCTCATTAAATTTTCTGAAATTTGTTTCAAATAAATCAAGAAGATATTATGTGGACAAAAAACAATATCCCGGACTTAACAGGGAAAACAGCCATCGTAACAGGCGCCAATACAGGAATAGGATTTGAGACAGCAAAAGCATTATATGAAGCCGGAGCTCATGTAATTGTTGCCGCGAGAGACGAGCAGAAAGCACACACTGCCTTAAAGAAAATAGAATCAGAAGCCTCTGGAAAAGGAACGCTGGAAGTAGGGCTTCTTGACCTTGCCAGCCTTGAAAAGATTAAAAAATTTGCAGATTGGTATTCAGAAAAGCATGAAAAGCTGGATATTCTGATCAATAATGCGGGAGTAATGATTCCTCCGCCGTCCAAAACAGATGACGGCTTCGAGCTGCAGTTTGGTGTTAATTTTATAGGGCATTTTGCGCTTACTGGATATTTATTTCCTTTTCTGTCAAAGAGTGCTGATGCCAGAATTGTTACACTGTCAAGTGGAGCAGCGATTCGTGCGGAAGGGATAGATTTTAATAATTTAAAATTAGAAAAAGGATATGATGATTGGAGAGAATATGCTGTCAGCAAGCTTGCCGATATCCTTTTCACCTACGAATTAGACCGAAAACTTAAGAAAGCGGGAAGCAGCATTGTTTCTGTGGCTGCACATCCGGGAGTTACCCGTACCGATTTGCAAAGAAATATTCCTGAAGAACAGCTGCAAGGATTGTTTGAGCAGTTTAAAGAAATTATGGAACCTTGGCAGGGCGCCTTGCCTGCACTTTTTGTGGCCACAGATCCATCGGTAAAAGGCGGTGAATTCTTTGGCCCGGATGGAGAAAATGAATATGCAGGCTATCCCGCACTTTCAAAACACAATACTCCTTCGATGAACGATATGGCATTGGCAGACAAGCTTTGGAAATATGCTGAAAACGCTACAGGGATAAGGTTTGAGCTGTAAATTATTACTCTTATTTTAATTCATAAAAGCAAAAAATCCCTTTCTAAAATCAGAAAGGGATCAACAGCTAAAATTAAGTAAGTCAGACAATAAACAAAGATGCAATTGCCTGAGCATCACTTGTACTTAAAATCTCGTCGTACGCTGCAGACCCTGCTGCTGCCCCGAACGCAGTACTTGTATTAAATCCGGCTTGTGTTATATTGCCTTCTCCGGCATACACAGGATTGGTGGCGGGAGGCATACTTCCGCCATCGGCCAATTCTATCCAACCTTTATTAGCTCTCATTCTTCTTACCTGCGAAGCGTGTCTTGCTTCTACAGAATGAATTTGTAAAGCCGCCTGTAAAACTGTTTTGTTGGACATCACGTTTCCGGCCTGCCCTTTATACGCTCTTACTCCCGTATCTTCAAAAGCCTGTGCGAGGATTAAAAATTGATTGTAATCTGAAAAAGGAGTAAAGTTTCCACCGGCCGTAAAATCAAAAGTGGGTTTTGTTCCCGGAGTTACCCCTAAAGAGGTTAATGTTGTTTTTAAAAATGCAACATGGGCATTTTCATGTTTTGAAATCTGCATAAAAACGGCCCTGTCTCCATTAGGAATCAGACCTGCCATGTCCAGCCCTTTTTTATAGTATTCATCTTCCAGATATTCCAGAACTAAGGCTAGCTGTAGTGCATCCGTTAAAGCATTTTTAAAATAGGTTCCTCCGCCGGAAACCGTGGTTGGTGTTTCCGCTTTCGCTGAGGTTGTCATTAAAGCCCCCAAGCCTAGTGGAACTGCCGCAACAGCCGCTTTTTTTCCGAACGCAGAAATTTGGGTAAGCGTTTCTAATCTGGATGCTTCTGTGGTAAAGAATTTATCATCAGAAAGTTTATCGAGTAATTTAAGAATGTTCATAATGTAAATTTTTGAAGTGAATAATTAGCCGATTCCCTGTTCTTTCCAGGTAAAAGGTGTTTTGAAAAATCCTCCTGCCGCCGCAACGATTTCTTTAGGCTCTTTGGCTAAATCTAATCCGTTCATATCAACCACGTCATCTCCTGAAAACGCTGCCGTTCCAGGATTAATCAGGTTTCTGATGGCTGAAGCGTGTCTTGCTTCTACGGAAACAATTTTTCCGGCGATTACCAGATAATCTGGATTGGTAATATACTTTCCGGCTCCGTTATAAGCTGCAACGCCCGTGTCTTCCAGGGCTTTTGCTGTCGCCAGGACGGAATTTCTGTCATTAAAATTAACATTCGGATACTGGAATTCTAAGGTCGGTAATACATTGGAAGTAGCACCGCTGATAGCCGCTTTGAAAAAATCCCTGTGGATCACTTCATGATGATAAAGGTCTGTAAAAATCTCTTTTTCAGCATTGGAAATTCCGGAATAGAAATTATTGACCACTTTTGTATAAAAATCTGCTTCCAGCTGCTCCAGTGCGTATGCATAGTTTAAAATTCCGACATCTCCTTTTCCCAAATCAAAAACATTATTATCAACGAATTCAAAATCGTCGTCATCACACCCGATTAGGGTAAGCCCGGCAAACGCCAAGCCGACACCGCTCAGTTTCAAAAAATTTCTTCTGCTTGTATCCAGAGTCGCTCCCTGGTTAGAAACATTAATGGTTTTTTTCATAATATTATTTGTTTAAAAGTGTGTTATTTAATTTATTTTTAGAAATGAAGAAAAACAGCATAAACAAATTATGCTGTTTGAACTAAAAAACCATTACGGCATTAATACCGTGTCTATTACATGAATTACACCATTCGACTGATTTACATCAGCAATTGTTACTTTTGCGTCATTTCCTTTCGCATCTCTTACATACAGATTTTTTCCTTTTGTCCAGAAAGTTAATTCTTCACCTTCCACAGTTTTCATCATTGCTTTACCTCCTTTGGCTTTTACAGCTGCCCAGATTTCTTTGGCATTAAATTTCCCGGGAAGAACATGGTAGGTCAAAATTTTAGTCAGCATCGCCTTGTTTTCAGGTTTTACCAGACTTTCAACTGTTCCTTTCGGAAGTTTTGCAAATGCTGCATCTGTAGGGGCAAATACGGTAAAAGGCCCTGCTCCCTGTAAAGTTTCTACCAGACCGGCTGCTTTTACTGCTGCTACCAAAGTTTTATGATCTTTAGAATTTACAGCGTTTTCAATAATGTTTTTAGAGGGATACATCGGTGCACCGCCTACCATTACCGTTTTTTCTTTCATCGTTTGTGCCGTTACCGTTCCACTGAATGCGAATGATAAAGCAACCATTCCTAAAACTGCGATTTTTGACCTTGTGTTCATTTCCTTGATTTTTAAGTTAATTATATTTGAGTTGTGTTCTGAAATCATTTACGAGGACGGTTCTTGTTTAGATGTGAAATTTTTAAAATTTATTATAAATAATTGATTAACAGTTGATTATTTTTATCATCGCATAGTGAAGAGTGAAATCTGGATTAGTGATTTCTTGTATTTTCGATATTTCTTTTAAATATTTTAATCCAATTGTGGTATTTCTCTAAAAATTTAAAAGTTGGTTTTAAAATTGTTTGTTATTTGTTTTATTTTATTACATTTGAACAGAAAAATATTCATTATTAAAACAACCTATTCGGAAGAGCAGCTAATCGTTTTATTAAAAGAAAAAAACGAAATCGGTTTTCATAATCTGTATGATAACTATTCTGGTGCATTGTATGGTGTAATCCTCCGAATCGTTCAATCTAAAGAATATACTGAAGAAATTATTCAGGATGTTTTCGTTAAAATCTGGAATTCCATTCATCAGTATGATCCGGCAAAAGGAAGGTTTTATACCTGGATGATCAATATTGCAAGGAATACGGCAATAGACTACTTAAAATCAAAAGGTTTTCAAAACGAGTTGAAAAACCAACCGCTTCCGGATTTCGTATATAATTCTGCAGAACTTTCAACGACAAATAATTCATCTGATTTTATAGGATTTAACAAAGTGTTGGAAAATCTGGAAACTGACAAGCAGGAACTTATCGATCTCGCGTATTATCAGGGATATACACAAAATGAAATATCCGAAAAGCTGAAAATACCTCTGGGAACGGTAAAAACCAAAATGCGGAATGCGCTGATGAAATTAAAAGATTTGCTAAAAGATTATCAATAAATTGAACACAAAAGAATACATATCATCCGGAATTATAGAATCTTATATTCTAGGTCTTGCTTCTCCCGAGGAAGCAGGGATTTTGGAGTGTGTGATGAAGAATAATGCTGAAGTAAAAGCGGCTTTTGAGGAAGCACAAAAAACTTTGGAAGATTTGGCTACTATTCAGGCTGTAGCTCCTCCAAGCGATTTAAAATCAAAAATCTGGAATAAAATTCAGCAGGAGCAGACTGCTGAGGAAATACAACCTGTAGTTTCTGCGGACATTCCGGCGGCTAAACCTCAGGAAGAAATTAAAATACAGGGTAACAGCAACTGGAAAGCTTTTGCAATGGCAGCTTCTGTTTTATTTTTAATAAGTGTTGCCGGAAATCTTTTATGGATGAATGACCAGGCTAAAACAAAGCAGGAAATTGCCAAGTTACAGACTGAGAAAACATCTCAGGATCTGGCAATGCAGAAAATGAATCAGAAGATGGAAATGATTTCCAATCCTGATATGAAAATGGTAAAGCTGAAAGGTGTTGAAAAACATACGGACTCTAAAGCCATAGTCTTCTGGGATACCAAAACAAAAGAAGTGTATTTAAATGCTGAAACTCTGCCAAAAGCGCCGGAAGGAATGCAGTATCAGCTTTGGGCAATTGCCGATGGAAAACCTGTAAATGCAGGAATGTACACCGAAGACAAAGACAGTAAAATTGCTCTGGCAAACATCCCGAATGCACAGGCTTTTGCAATCACTTTGGAAAAGAAGGGAGGAAGCCTCGTTCCAACCATGGAAAATATGTTTGTGATGGGCGAAATTTAATCTGAAATTCGACCTTATAATATAAAGATCAGCCTATAAAGCTGGTCTTTTTTCATTGAGAAAAAGTATGAATTCCATAGAAAGATTAAACCATTAAGCAATATAAAATTTTCTACCTTTAAGGTTATCAATAATAAATCTTTAATCTAAAATAATTTTATGGAAAAAAGAAAAATTAAAAATACCGATTTATCAATTGCGCCGATCAATTTTGGAGGAAATGTTTTTGGATGGACCTTGGATGAAAAACAATCTTTTGATATTCTGGATCAATTTTGCGCAGAAGGTTTTAATTTTATAGATACAGCCGACACTTACTCTTGGTGGGTAAACGGAGTCGGCGGCCAATCCGAAGAAATTATCGGAAAATGGATGAAAAGCCGTGGCAACAGAAATGACCTGGTTATCGCTACAAAAGTAGGTTCTGAAACAAAAGAACATGGCTATGATATTACTAAAAAGCATATTTTAAAATCGGTAGACGAGTCGTTAAAAAGGCTTCAGACCGATCATATTGATTTGTATTATACTCATTTCGACGACAATAAAACGCCTGTTGAAGAAACATTATCCGCTTATGATGAGATTGTAAAGGCAGGTAAAGTGCGTTATATCGCAGCATCTAATGTATCGCCTGAAAGATTGAAAGAGTCTTTTAAAGCAGCTGAAGAAAATAGTTTCCCGAAATATGTTGCGCTTCAGCCTCATTATAATTTATTGGAAAGAGAGGGTTTTGAACAGAAGTATGCTCCTCTGGTTAAAGAATTTGATCTGAGTGTTTTCCCGTATTGGTCTTTGGCTGCCGGATTTTTGACAGGAAAATACCGTGATGAAGCAGATTTATCGAAAAGCCAACGAGGGGAAGGCGTAAGAAAATATCTCAATCCAAAAGGCCTTGAAGTTTTAAAAGCCTTGGATGAGATCAGTGCAAAACATAATACAACGCAAGGTGCCGTTGCATTGGCCTGGTTATTGGAAAATCCATTAATTACGGCTCCTATTGTAAGTGCGACGAGTGAATCTCAACTTGAAACTTTGTTTGCAGCTCCGAAAATTAACCTCACTCATAAGGATGTTGAGTTATTGAACACAGCAAGCAATTAATTTGTAAGCTTTATTTTTTCTTATCATAAAATCCGTTCAGTCTTGATTGAACGGATTTTTGTTTATTCATTATTTGATTCTTTTTTTGGTCTTAAAATCAATCTGATAGAAGGATTATTAGTAATGAACAGCCTCAGCCAGTTGAATGCCAGACGAACCTTGCTCCTAAAGCTGATTAAAGGAATTATATGGATGAAAAGCCAGGTTAACCAAGCTAAAAATCCTTTAAATGAAAATTTCGGAAGATCTACTACCGCATTAAACTTGGAAATGATCGCCATACTTCCTTTATCATTATATTTAAAAGGAATCAAAACTTTTTCATCTTCTATTCTTTTCAAATTTTTACCTAAGTTTTTCGCATGCTGAATCGCAACCTGGGCTAATTGTGGATGGCCTTTAGGAAAGTTTTCGTCAGTCATTTGTAAAGAAATATCGCCTAAGGCATAAATGTTTTTGGTTCCCTGTACTTTATTATAGGCATCTACCAATAATCTTCTGCCTTTACCAAGGCTTTCTTCAGGAATTCCTGGAACTTCACGACCGATTACACCGGAAGTCCAGATTAATGTTTCTGTTTCGATGGTCTTCCCATCCGCTAAAATTACTTTTTTATCGACATAATCCTTTACGGCTGTATTCAGAATGATTTTCACACCCAGGCTTTTAAGCTTGTTGTATGCTGCTTCCTGAGCCATCTTGCTCATGGGAGAAAGTAGAGTAGGAAGCGCATCGATCAGATAAATACTTGAAAGGCTGAGTTTCATTTCGGGATATTCTTTTTCAGCGATGTAGGTTCCCATTTCAGCGATCATTCCGGCAAGTTCTACACCGGTCGGGCCACCTCCTGCGATGACTATATTCTGTAATTTCTGTGCCTCTTTGATATCTTTGTTTCGGGCTGCTTCTTCAAGAGTTAAGAGCATATAATTTCTTAAGTAGAGTGCTTCATCAATGGTTTTCATAGGAAGTGAACATTGTTTTACATTTTCCATCCCGAAGAAATTAGATTCTGTTCCCAATGCCAAAACCAGATAATCATACTGAAGAATTCCATGATCTGTTTCTATTGAATTACTGTCGGGATTCACTTTAACCAGGCTTCCCATGTGAAAATTCACATTCCGGTAATTGGACAGGAGTTTTCTGAAAGGATAACTGATGTTGGAAGCCTCAATAAATGAAGTGGCTACCTGATAAATAAGCGGCGGAAAAAAGTGATAATTATTTTTGTCGACCAAGGTAATCCGGAATCTATTATCATTTACCAGAGATTTTATAAGGTTGATTCCTGCAAATCCTCCGCCTACAATAACGATGTGCTTTTTCATATACTATTGATGTTGTGATGGTAGTATTACAGCTTCAATAATAGAGCCAAAAGTTTTCGGGTTATACATTCTTATGTCTTATGTAACTGTTTCAAATTCCCTGCACGATGTTTGTATCCTTTATTACAGCCAAATCTTAAATAATAGAGTATGAAAACAGACATTTTAACAGAAAAACACAGACTGGGACTGGGAGGTGTTGCCATCGGGACAGCTTTTGAAGCACTCACAGATGAAGAATCGTACAGCGTTTTACAGAAAGCCTGGGATTTAGGAATAAGATATTATGATACCTCTCCTTGGTACGGACTCACCAAAAGTGAGAGAAGATTCGGATCTTTTTTGCAAAATCAAAGCAGAAATGAATTTGTATTTTCTACAAAAGTAGGAAGGTTATTCTGGGAAGTTCTTGAAAATGAAGTACCGCCTACCATGTGGAAAGCACCTCTTCATTATGATTTTGAACACAATTATACTGCAGATGCTATCAAAAGGTCTATTGAGGACAGTTTGGAGAGAACAAAATTAAATCATATTGATATTGTCTACGTTCATGATTTATCAGAGGATCAGGTCGGTGACCGATATCCGTATTTTCTGAAGCAGGCAAGGGAAGGAGCATTTAAAGTTTTATCCGAATTAAGAGGTCAGGGCGTTATCAAAGCTTGGGGAATGGGTGTCAATAAAATTGAACCGATTTTAGACTGTCTGGAATCTGCCGATCCGGATGTCTGCCTTTCTGCAACGCAGTATTCTATTCTTGATCATGAAGATGCGGTGGACAGATTGCTTCCTGCATTAAAAAAAGCAGGTGTAAAACTGGTATCGGGAGCGGGTTATAATTCAGGTTTTATTAACGGAAGACCGAGGTATAATTATAAAGAGGTAATCCCAAAAGGAATGACTGAAAAACGGGACAGAATAAGTGAAATTGCAAAAAAGTACAATATTGATATCGTACAGGCGGCTTTACACTTTGTTTTGGCGGCTGACGAGTTTGTCTCTATAATTCCCGGGGCGAGCAAACCGGAGCAGATTGAAGACAACATAAATGCTTTGCAAAAAAATATTCCGGCAGATTTTTGGAAAGAACTGCAGTCGGAAGGACTGATTTATGAAAAAGCTAAGGTTCCGGTTTAATTTAAGAGTATTTTTAAATTTTAATTTAAATTTCTTAACACAGCTTATTCTTTATTTAACCATTAAGAATTTAAGAAATTATTCAATTATTACGGATTGAGAAATCAATAAATTGATTTTTATTAAGTTTTTAAGCTTAAATTTAATGTTTAAAAAACTTAAACAGATCTGAATAAGCTTCAGAAAGATCAAAAGTTATATTGGGTAAATTCTGCCTATTAAAAGTTCGGAAAAAATTCCGGACTTTTTTTATTTTTTATTCATATCACTACCAATGTAGTTATATTTACTATATTTGTTGCCTTTAAAACAGATAACGTTTAAGTAATTTAAAAATATATAAAAACATGAAAAAGGTAATTGTTGCATTTTCTTTCGCTGCAGGTTTGTTCCTTACTTCAAACTTTGCCAATGCACAACAGAAAATCGGACACGTAAATTCAGATGATATTTTTGCAAATCTTCCTGAAGCTAAAACGGCAGAAGCTTCTTTGGATACTTTCACAAAGACAAAACAGGGAGAAATTGAAAAGATGATCACTTCTTACCAGACTAAATTAAAAGCGGCTCAGGATAAAGAAAAAACGATCAGTGAGGCCAACAAGGAAACAGTAATTAAAGAATTAACGGCTGCACAGACAGAATTACAAACTTTAGGAAAAGATATTGAAGCGGCAAGAACGAAAGCGGCGCAGGATGTCTCTAAAAAGCAAACTGAACTGTTTACACCTATTCAAAAGAAAGTGAGCACTACTATCTCTGCAGTGGCCAAAGAAAAAGGACTGGCTTATGTATTCGATATTGCCGCTTCACAGGGAAACAGCAGTATCGCTTATATGGATGGTGGTGAAGATATTACACCTACAGTGAAATCTAAATTGGGAGCTACGGCCGGAACTGCAAAACCTGCAGCAAAATAAGGCTGAAACCTACAGACATAAAAAAGCTGGAAATTAAGAATGTATGTCTTCCCATTTCCAGCTTTCTATCTTCTGTTTAAAAAAATCATTAATCTAATGGCTTTCGGCCTGTAATGATATTGTAAAGAATTACAATAATTGCTATTACAAGGAGTACATGAACTAAATATCCTGTGCTCATACCGGGCACAACTCCTAACATTCCTAATAGCCAAACTACGATGCATATGACTGCAACTAACCATAATAAACTTCTCATAACTAATATTTTTTTAAGTGATTTGATTTAGTAAATACACATATTGTGCCTTTTTTTAAAACACTCAAAAAAACAGATACCACATTTATTTTACAGCAGTCCAAAATACAACAAAGCATTCTCAATACCATTGCTGTCTACATCGTCTGTAATATAATCTGCGACTTCTTTAAGCTGTTCATTTGCATTGCCCATTGCAATACCGATTTTTGTAAACTGCAGCATGGTAATATCGTTTCCTCCGTCTCCGAAAGACATGGTTTCTTCGAAATCAATATTAAAATAATCGCAAAAAATTTCTATTCCCGCACGCTTACTGATACCTCCCGGATTAACATCGGCAAATAAAGGAGTCCATCGGGAGGATATGGAATTCGGCATAACGTTTTCCATAAATTCTTTTTCTGCTTCCGGTCTCAGAAAAATATTAGCCTGAAGCACATTTTCCATATCAATATTATCCTTTTGATGTATGGGTGGCACAGGAAGATTAACATGGGCATACATCCCCACAACTTCAGGAGTAGCGTCATTGATTTCCACTTTATGATCATACATTAAAGAATAACTTAATGGAAATTCTTCTGCATAATGAATTAAAGCCTGTATATCTTTTGAATCAATTGTTGTCTTAGATAAAATTTCGCCTTCAGTGGTTGCGCAGTATCCGCCATTGAAAGTAATAAAACCATCAAAGTCGATGTGGGAAATGTGTGTAAGGCTATTAATGGAGCGTCCTGTAGCAACAATTACTTTTATGCCCTTTTCTCTAAGCCTTTTTATAGAATGTTGAGTAGAATCGGGTATGGTTCCTGTTTTGAAACTGATTAAAGTTCCGTCGATATCAAAAAATACAGCTTTAATCTTTATAGAATCTTTGTTTGTTGTCATACTTATTATCTTACTTATTTATTGGATTCAGCTATAAAATTACTATTAATAAAGATACGATTAATGGTTTAAGCTATATATTAGGAAGAAGATATTATGCTCGAAGATTCTTTCCGATTTTTAATCAATTATTCAAGGTGAAACCGTAATATTTAAACATACTTCTTATGCTTTTTAAGTTTTGCTCGCAAAATTTTAAATAAAATGTTGCTCTATGGAGATAAATTTCCCTTTAAAACGGCCGGTTTTATAAGAAAACAGTGTAAAATAAATATTAACACTTCAAATTTTTATAAGAAAGAGAAAAAATAACTCCACATTATGTGTTTCACAATGAAAGTGTATAATATTAACAATATCAATAAAATATAATTAATAATGAATATCTCATAAAATAACGTTTATATTAATGAAATATTAAATGATAAAAATATTTTAATATTTTTTTGAAAACAATATTGGAATATGGAAATTATTCATATCTTAGTGATGTATTAATCATATAAATATTGCATTCATGAAAAACTTAAAAAAATTGAACAGAAACGAGTTGAAAACTATCAGCGGAAACGGATTATTCGATAACATCACGGGTGTTGTTGTTGGTCTTGGTGGTGTAGTAGGCAATACGATCAACGGAGTTGGTGGTGTTGTTGCTAATACTGTAAATGGAGTTGGTGGTGCTGTTGCTGGTACAGTAGTTGGTTTAGGAGGAGTTGTAGAAAGCACTCTTTGCCAGGTACAGTGCGTAGTAAACGGTGTTGTTACAGTTAAATTACTTTCTTGCGGATCTACTTGCTAAATTATTAGTCAAGTATATAAGGTATACCGCTCTTTGAAAAAAGAGCGGTTTTTTATGCATAAAAAACAACAAATCTCATCTAAGGAAAAAAGTACAATAATCAGGCACTTTAATGCTTTACATTGGAAAGGAATCCACCATACCTTTGTCTCATAGAAATCAAACAAAAAATAATTTAAATTCTATTGATTATGAGAACAACATTTATTAAAACAATCGCACTTACAGCAATGACATTTTTTAGCTTACAATCTAATGTATTTGCACAACAAAATCCGGCTTCAGAAGATCCTAATATTTCTAAAGACATCCGTGGGTTTTTAAAAGTTTTGAACAGCGGAGACGGAAAGCCTCTGGAAACTCTATCTCCTAAAGATGCCAGACTTGTTTTAGTCGGGGCCCAAAAATCCGTACCATTCGATTATTCTGATATTGAAGAAACTGAAAGAACAATCACCCAGGACGGGCAGACCGTAAAAGTACATATTGTAAAGCCTAAAGGTGCCAAAGCAGGACTACCCGTATTCATGTTTTTCCATGGAGGAGGATGGGTTCTGGGAGATTATCCTACCCACAAAAGACTGGTAAGAGACCTGGTAGTAAATAGTGGAGCAGTGGCTGTTTTCCCGGATTACACTCCTTCTCCGGACGCAAAATTTCCGGTGGCTATTAATCAGGCGTATGCCGCAACAAAATGGGTTGCCCAAAACGGTAAATCGATAGGAGTAAACCCGGAAAAGCTTGCCGTAGTAGGAAATAGCGTAGGAGGGAATATGGCAGCGGTGGTTGCATTAATGGCAAAAGATAAAAGCGGTCCGAAAATATCCCAGCAAATTCTGCTATGGCCTGTAACTGACGCTGATTTCAGCAGAGAATCTTACACGAAATTTGCACAGGAAAGATTTCTAACCACTCCGTTAATGCAGTGGATGTGGGATAATTATTTGCCGGATCACAGTGCCAGAAAAAACAAATATGCATCTCCCGTACAGGCTTCTTTGGAAGAATTGAAGGGACTACCTCCAACATTGATTCAGGTGGCAGAAAATGATATTCTTCACGATGAAGGAGTTGCATACGGAAGAAAGCTGGATGAAGCAGGAGTTCCTACAACGATTACGGAGTATAAAGGATTTATCCATGATTACGGAATGCTGAATCCGCTTGCACACATCCCGGCAGTACAGGAATCTGTTCTCGATGCAGCTGCCATCTTAAAGCAGGCTTTATTTGCAAAATAAATTATTTAACAGGAAATTTAAAAAATTCTTATCGTTTACCGGTGAGAATTTTTTGTGCATGTCCATTATGAGTACCGTATTTCTACTTAATAAAAATCAGTCTGATATTCGGAAATTTGGGCGATGATTATCTAATTAAACTCTAAACCATCAAATATTATGTCAACAAAAACAGTACAGTTCAGTGTCGATGTGAACCATTTAAAAATCATATCAGGTAGTTTTCAGGTCTTCGGAATCGTTGAAAATCATGTAGGTGTCGTCAATAACAAAACACCTTTTGAAAACAATACTTTCGAAGCAGAAATTAAAGAAAATGAGTCTCAATATTATTCAGTAACCGTTTGGATTGATGAGTACATACTCGAAGGCATCAATTATAAGACCGGAGAAAAGCCGATAAGCTTTCTGGCAACATTATATCTGCCTAACGTTAATGATATTGTAAGAATAAATCCGGAGTCTTCTATTGCATCCATATACACCTTTGCAAGAATGACTCACGTAGATAATGACGGAACTGTTCACATGAAAGGAACCGAACGCAATATGAAAATTGCTTACGGAATGAAAAATAACCTTTATAAAACTGAAGGTGGAATGGGAGAGATGATCAGTACGTCACCCAATGGGTTTGAAACCAACAGCTATCCAATGTTTAATTCTTTATGTAATTTATATTACTACAGTCTTACCAATCCCCCTTCGAACACAGGAAAGCCTTTTTACGATCAGTTTTTGGACTATGCGTGGCACGAATCAGATCAACCCAACCAGAATTTCCTTCAGGCTATCCGAAATATTCTTTACGATCCGTTTACCAATGCAGAAAATATCTATAAAATGCTTGTCGGAATGGAAGAGATCTACAGAGATTCTCTGGTTTCCATGAAAAATGTAAATGATGATCAAAAAGCGCCCAATAACTGGACATTAACTTTAAAAAGCAATTCATCAGGTGCTAAGAATTTCCTGCCAAGCGGATCGGCATTTGTGGTTTTTGATGCAGATGATAACGCATGGATTGCCAATAACTTCCGCGCGGGATCAGCAGATTCCGGAACCCATTGCCCTGTTTATAAATATGATGCAACGCCCGCGGATTTTTCACCGGTACAGGGCGGAGGGTTATTAGGCGTAGCATTTGGTGCAGCAGTAAGCCCAGACAAGAAATATATTTCCTTTGGAAATTTTGGTTGGGGACCTGAATTCAACAATCCGCAAGAAGGGAGTATTTCCCGATTTTATTATAAGGACGGAAAACCTGTAAGTTCATCCAACGGCTTTACCTTAGGGCTTTCGCGTGTACAAGGGATGCAATATGACAACAAGGGCAATCTTTGGATGGCTTCTGTTGGTTGTCAGGAGCCATTTGCACCATCAAAACCAGGAGTTTATCCTTTCGAAAATGAACCAAGTGCGGTTGTGGTTTATCTTAAACCGGAAAATGGTGACTTTGCTAAAGGACCTACGCCAGAGCTTACTTTAATTTGTAATGAATTTCCTGTAAAGCAGTTACCGGATTCGGAGCCTGTCTGGATGAAAACGCCATATCTTAAAATATTTCATGTTACTCCGGATGAAAAAGGAAATGCCTATGTATCATGTATCGGGAATTACGATAAAGATGTTCCTGAAAACTGTGCTTTTTCCGCCGTTTATAAAGTAGCCATTGAAGATAATACACTGGTTGTAAAGAACAGCTGGTTCAGCGATTATTCAGGAAGTGCCAATGGTCAGCAGGGCTATGAATCACTTCGCCAGGTAACCATCAATGGGGAAGGAGATGTTATTGTCGTAGGGGTAACGAGTGACCGGGCAACCATTCTCAGCCATGATCTTTCTACAGTGAAAGGCTATTATGATGTGAATACTTATGCACCGTGGGGGATTAAAATTGATAAAAAACAATCTGTATATCTTGCTAATTTTGGTCATGAAACAGATGTAAAGGATCATTCGACATTGGATATGCAGGGACCTTTTGGAGTAACTATGCTTCGTAATCCATCACAACCTGAATCTGCAAAGCTTTTAACTGTCCCTACCGGCGGATCCGAGGTAACTTTAGCCAATGGATTCCCTTTATATGGAACACAAACTAAACCAAAATTACATCAGTCCAGACATGAGCCCGTACAGATGCACTGTTATCAGCCGATTATGAGACTAACATCAACCAATATCGACGGTGCAGGAAATCTTTGGTGCATGAATAACTGGAAACCTTCAGCCATCGTAGATGTTCTGGACAATCCTGGAGGTGATGGCGTTGTGATTTTCTTAGGAATTGCAGAACCTGAATAAGTAAACAAAATAGATCAGAAAATCCGAAGATGAAAATTTCTTCGGATTTTTTATTGGAGATGATTTTAAACGATTAAAAATCTTCCGGAAAAATTCCGGTTGCGTATTGCCAGACTTCAACAATTTCGTTGAAAGGAATATCATAAGGCTCATAAAACGTATTATCTGCCGCAACGGTAAGAGAAGTTTTATTTTTAGATTTTAGGCGTTTGTAGGTAATTCCGTCATTTAAAGTAATAAAAACGTATGTGTTTCCTGATTTCAGATCATTCAGACCTTCCATATATTTTCCGATAATAAACGAACCGTCTTTAAAGGGAGGCATAGAATCTCCATCCGCAGGAAATGCTCTGAATTTGCCGTTTTTAAGAAATGGTAAAGAGATTCTCTGAAGACTTTCAATATAATCAGGATCGCTATATCCCGTTAAATATCCCATTGATGCTTTCTGAGGAACAATCTCGATACTTTCATTTCCGTCCTGATCTACCATAACCGGCAGTACAATTCTGTTATCAGGAAGTTTCAGCATATCTTCCAAAGAATGCTTGGTAAGATTTATCGACAACAAAAGATCTATGCTTACATTAAATATTCTTGAAATCCTTATCAATACATCTACAGGAGGTTTAGATTTTCCGTTTTCATAAGAACTGTATCGTGAAGGGGTGATCTGTATCTGTTCAGACAATTCGCGCTGGGTTTTTCCTAATTTTCCTCGCAGAAGCCTGATGTTTTCTGAAAAAATTGACATTATAAAAGATTAGAATGGTAAAAATACAAATTGTTTGGATGAGTTGACCATTTTTTACCGAAAATAATCTTCAAATCCTGCTAATAGAAAGGCTTTTATAATATTCATTTATTTAAATCTGATTTTATTACGACATGTTCTGGCGCCGTGTACCTATATCTTTGTGTAAGAGATAAGATAAGAATCCCGGGAAATTATTGTCTTACCAAACCCAATATTAACCTTTTATATAACCTTTTTTAAATTATGGATAAAAAACGACTAGTAATCATTTTTCTTTTTTTCTTTTTCATGTCTTATGCGCAGAATGAATTTATCACTTTGTGGAAACCCAATATCAATGGCACAATCGATAATACAATATCTTTTGGTGGCACCGGAACCAGCTACATCATTCAATGGGAAGAAGTCGGGTATCCTCAACATCATGGCGTTCTTACTTCTGTTACATCCAATAGCAGCAATCCTACCATTATTTCTTTTGGCAGCTCTTTAAATACAAATCCTATCCAGGCAACTTACAAGGTAAAAGCATCTAATGGGAGTGGATTATTTTATGGATTTAAAGCTAATACAAGTAATCTTAATATCAATCAAAAACTTGTTGAAATCAGCCAATGGGGAGATATCACCTGGCTTCAGCAATTTGACAGGGGATTTGCAAACTGTCCCAACCTTAATGTAACTGCTACCGATACGCCAAATCTTACGCAGATCAGTAATGTATCGCAAATGTTTTTGAATTGCTCATCTTTAATTGGTAATAATTCGTTTTCAAATTGGAATACAAGCACCGTGAGCAACATGAGCGGTATGTTTAACGGGGCTTCTTTATTTAATCAGAATATCGGAGGTTGGAATACTACCAATGTAACAGATTTTAGCAATATGTTTGCTTATGCATCTGCTTTTAATCAGAATATTGGAGCCTGGAATACCGCTTCAGCAACCACTTTTTTTGGAATGTTCAGGTCTGCATCTGCTTTTAATCAGCCATTGAATTCATGGAATACAGAAAATGTGACCAATTTCAGATATGTATTTATGGATGCGACTTCTTTTAATCAACCCCTTCATCATTGGCAGACAGGTAAAGGAACAGATTTTCAGCATATGTTTGAAAATGCAACATCATTCAATCAGCCGATTGGAAACTGGGATGTTAGTATGGTAAATTATTTTGCGGGTTTTAATATGTTTAATGGTGCCACGAATTTTGATCAGGATATATCAGCCTGGAATATGCAGTTTCAATATTTTTTTTGGAATTCTGTAACTTTCGGTTTTAAAAATGCCGGTTTATCATGTACTAATTATAATAAATTTTTAATTGCTCTCAATAATAATCCTACCTTGGCGGGTTCTACAATAACATCGGGAACCATAGACGCAACGGGATTATATTATTCTACACCTCAGGCTATTTTAGCAAGAGCTCAGTTGATGAATAAAGGATTTAATATTATTGGAGATACTTATAATGCCAGCTGTTCTACAAACTTGTCAACAGCAGAAACTCCAGCAAAATTGAAAATTCCGGCTTATCCAAATCCGACTACAGGCGTGATAACTATTGAGTTATCCGTCAATGAAAATGTTTATTTATATGACATCACAGGCAAAATAATCAAAAATATGACTTTAAATAAAGGAAAAAACAGCATTGATCTTTCTGAATATCCTTCAGGGAATTATTTACTAAAAGGCAATACCACTTTCTCTAAAATAATTAAGAAATAGATGAGATATACATTTTTTAAGTAAATAAAAGTTTTAAGACCGATTATGATAATCGGTCTTTTGATATACGCCAATAGATTGCGTAGTAAAAACATATCTTTGCTATTCAGAGTTGGCAAAACGTGTTAATTTGAAAAAAGGTGAGTGGTAGGCCAACTTAAGAACATCTAAAAACGATAATATGAAATTTTCAAGTGATCTGGTAATTTATGATTTGGAAGGGAGTTGCAAAACTTTTGGAAAAAATGAAATAAATGAAACGAATATAATAGAATTAGGCGCTGTAAAATTAGACAGGAAAACTTTTGAAATAAAAAGCGAATTTTCAATCTTAATAAAACCAAAACATTTTCCAATTTTACCAGAAATCACAGAGATTACCAATATTACAAATGAAATGGTTGAAAATGAAAAGTATTTCGATGAAGCAATCATCTCATTTTTAGATTGGTACGGAGAAAAAAACAAATCGACTTTAGCGGGTTGGGGATTGTATTATGATTTACCGCTTTTAAGAAAGGAATTTACAGAATTTGGACTTGATTATAATAAATATTTTGTAGGTGGAGGCTTTGATATCAGAGCATTAGGTATTTGTTGGTTAGCGAAAAAAAATATTTCTACATCTGGAATTTCAATAGAAAGAGTTTTAGAAAAAATGAATCTAAGGGAAGATTTTAAATTTCATAGGGCCTTAGACGACGCAAAAGCAACTGCATTAATATTACAGCAGATTCTGAAGGAAGAATAAGCTTCTGTTTATAGGAACGATAAATAGCAGGCGGAAAGTATTATTTCATATGAAGGATTCAATCCCGAGTCAAAATGAAAAACACATTTTATTTAACATAATATAAATTATAGGATTTATTTATTCTTTAAAAGTGGAGAATTACCTTGATTTCAAACTTCTTAAATTAGCCCTTAATTCGGGCTCTTTATTAATATACAATCTTAGCTACGAAGGTTAATTTAAACTTTCTTAAACCTAATAAAATCAGCTTATTCCTCTGTTTTCATACTCACCATAAATTTTTAATTATTCATCTTTTAATTTGGTTGTCAGCGTGTAAAAAATTTTGTCTGAATAAAATTGATATTAAAATATTTGCGTAGTCAAATAACTTCATTTAAATTTGTAGTCAAATAGCTACATAATGAATTTAAGACGAGATGTATTTCAGGCAATTGCCGATCCTACAAGAAGGTCAATATTGATGCTGGTGGCAGCTCAATCTATGACGGCTGGTGCTATTGCTTCGAATTTTGATACTGCAAGACCTACCGTTTCAAAGCATCTTCAAATATTGACAGAATGTGAATTATTAAGATCTGAACAAAACGGCCGCGAAATTATCTATCATTTGAATCCCATAAAAATGCAGGAAATTGCAGATTTTATCGAACCTTTCCGTAAAATGTGGGATGACAGATTTAATAAACTGGAAGATTTAATGAAAAATTACCAATCAAAAAAATAGAAATATGGAATTGAAAACAAAAATACACGCTGAAGACGGAAAACAGGAAATCTTCATTATCAGAGAGTTTGATCTGCCTGTCGAATTATTGTTCAAAGCCTATACAGAAGCAGATCTTTTTGAGCAATGGATGGGAACCAAAGTAACCAAATTTGACAATACACAACATGGAAGCTACCGTTTTGAAACATCAAATCCTCAAGGAGACGTAGTTTTCAGTGCAAATGGAACCATTCATGAAATTGTTCAGAATGAGAAAATTACCCGAACGTTTCAAATGGAAAACACTCCCTTTCCCGTTCAGATTGAGTTTTTAGAGTTTCAAAAATTAACTGAAAAAGCCAGCAGAATCACGATTCAAACAATTTATAAATCTGTAGATTTCAGAGATCAGATGTTGAAATTACCTTTCGCACAAGGCATCAATATGGCTCACAACCGTTTGCAGGAAATAATTCAGAAGTTAGAAACTATAAATTAGTTGTTAGTTGTTAGTTGTAAAATTAACAATTAACCATTCATCATTCACAAATATTACTATCCATGAATACGAATTCAAAAGTTGATTTTTTCTTTGATAAAGCCAAACAATGGCAGAAAGAATTTGAAAAATTAAGAACAATCGCCCTAAAGACCGAACTTGTAGAAAATTTGAAATGGGGATGTCCTTGTTATACGTATGAAGGGAAAAATATTTTCTTAATTCATGGATTTAAAGAGTACTGTGCACTACTCTTTTTTAAAGGTGCTTTGATGAAAGATCCCGAAAACATTCTGATTCAACAGACTGAAAATGTACAGGCTGCAAGGCAGATTCGCTTTGCAAACATTCAGCAAATCAATGATTTAGAAAAGATTTTAAAAGAATATATGTTTCAAGCTGTTGAAGTTGAAGAATCTGGAGCAAAGGTTGAAATGAAGAAAACCAAAGAATTCGAAATGCCTGGAGAGTTTCGGCAAAAATTAAATGAAAACCCTTTATTAAAAAAAGCTTTTGAAGCTTTAACACCGGGAAGACAACACGCTTACTTACTCTATTTTTCTTCTGCAAAACAAACTAAAACCAGAGAATCACGAGTTGAAAAATATATTCCTGAAATTCTGAATGGAAAAGGCTTAAATGATTAAAATTTTAAAAAATCACAAAAAATGGAAGCACAAAATAAATCCCAGAAAGAAATAAATATGAAAAACAAACTTACATCAGAACAAGCCAAAGAACTTTTAAAGATTCTTAAAATAAGGTTTGAAAAAAATATAAACCGCCACAAAGATTTAATTTGGGAAGAAATTCAAGTAAAATTAGAGAAAAACCCGGAAAAGCTGTGGTCATTAAATGAAATGGAAGCAACTGAAGGCGAGCCTGACGTTGTTGGCTATGATGGAAAAACAGATGAATTTATTTTCTTCGATTGTTCCCAGGAAAGCCCTAAGCGAAGAAGTTTATGCTATGATTATCCTGCCTGGGAAGCCAGAAAAGCCAATAAACCGGAAAGTAATGTCGTCGACAAAGCCGCAGAAATGGGGATCGAACTTTTATCGGAAGAACAATACAGAAACCTTCAGGAACTAGGGAAATTTGATCTGAAAACTTCAAGCTGGGTAAAAACGCCTGAGAATATCAGAGAGTTGGGAGGTGCAATTTTTTGCGACCGCCGATACGATACCGTTTTTATGTATCACAATGGTGCCGATTCTTATTATGCTGCTAGAGGTTTCAGAGGTTGTTTAAAAGTTTAAAAATCTAATTTACGAATCGATTAAATACAAAAATTATCCTTTATTTAAATATATTTTTCTTTTCATATAAAAATAGTATTGTTATTTTAGCATTATAGAAATTTTGATATACATATAATAAATTAGGAATGAAAAAATTAATCTTATTGGGAATATTACCTGTTCTTTTGTTGAACTGTAATAAAAAGCCGGAAGCTCCAGTTGCAGAAATCACTTCTGTTGATACTACTGCAACCGAAAAAGTAATTGATACGCTGGGCTCAAAATCTTTCTGCTATATGGGAGTTACCGGGAAAGATACGGTGTATGTAACTATTGATGACAACTTGGGAACTATAACGGGAAAAATGGCAACCAAAAACAGTGAAAAAGACAGCAATAAGGGAGATTTAAACGGGTTTAAAGCCGGTGATACTCTAAAACTGACTTATGATTTTGCATCAGAAGGAGTTTCCGGAAATAAAAATGACATCTATTTTCTTCAGACAAAGGATGGTCTGGTAGAAGGAATTGGTGAAAGAGATGCAGAAACCGGAACCAAATATGCCAACGATAAAAAGATTAAATATGCCGGAGGAAGAACTTTGAAAACAGCTGACTGTAAAACTGTTGCAGAGGCCGTAAAATAAAATTAATTGGTATTGTTAAATTAAAATATATTTCATAAATTAGTTTTATGAAATGTTATAAATGTCAATCAGAGAATAAAGTTAAAGCTGGCTTTACAAGAGGCTTACAAAGATATAAGTGCAAAGATTGTGGTTGCTATTTTAGTGTTGAAAGTAAATCTGATGTAAAAAGTCTTGAACAAAGGAG
>NZ_FQUT01000023.1 GCF_900129245.1 Chryseobacterium arachidis | reverse complement strand
GTTACAATTCCAGAATCAGACATTATTTGGCAAGATTTAAAAGAAAGACAAAGTGTTATTCTAAAAAACAATATATGTTAGAGAACTCATTAAAGTTATTATTTTTAAAACTTAATAACCAATTAGATATCTTAATTTAACAATGCCTTAGAAATATATTAATAAAAACAAAAAAAGACCTTTTTTAAGGTCTTTTTCATTTATAATTTACGAAATAACTCCGCTTCCTAGCAATTCTTCGCCATCATACCAAGATGCGAACTGTCCTTCTGCAATGGCAGATTGTGGATCTTCAAATTCAACATAAAAAGCATCCTCAAACTGATATAAAGTTGCCTTTTGCAACTGTTGTCGGTATCTGAATCTTGCCAGTACTTCCATCGATTCGCCGTTTTTCAATCTTAAATCTTCGCGAACCCAGTGTAATTCAGAATTATCGATTTTCAAAGCTCTTTTTAGTAATCCCGGAAACTGATGTCCTTCTCCTACGAAAAGAATATTGTTTTCCATATCTCTGGAGATGATAAAACAGCTTTCTTTATGTCCGCCGATTCCTAACCCCTTACTTTGTCCTATCGTGAAAAATTGAGCACCCTGATGCTTTCCGATCACTTTTCCGTCGGCCTTTTTATAATTGATTTTTTGGCTTAAAAATTCCAGTTCTTCTTGCTTTGAAGAAAATTCAGGTTTTTCCTGAGCGAAAAGTGGAGAATCTTTAAAAATTTCAACGATTTCACCTTCTTTCGGAACCAATTGTTGTTGTAAAAATTGAGGAAGACTTACTTTTCCGATAAAACACAATCCCTGAGAATCTTTTTTATCAGCTGTTACCAATCCTATTTCCTTTGCAATTTCTCTAACCTGAGGTTTTGTTAATTCTCCGATTGGAAATAATGCTTTAGACAATTGATCCTGGCTTAATTGGCATAAGAAATAAGACTGATCTTTATTATTGTCTTTTCCAGCCAACAAATGAAAAATTTCTTTTCCATTTTCATCAACTGTTGAATCCACTCTTGCATAATGTCCGGTTGCTACTTTATCCGCACCCAAAGACATTGCTGTCTTCATAAAGACATCGAATTTCACCTCTCTGTTGCACAAAACATCAGGATTCGGAGTTCTTCCTTTCTGATATTCATCGAACATGTAATCAACGATTCTTTCTTTGTAAAGATCACTCATATCGATCACCTGAAACGGAATTCCAAGCTTTTGAGCGACCATTAAGGCATCATTACTGTCTTCGATCCAGGGGCATTCGTCTTCCAACGTTACCGATGCATCATTCCAGTTTCTCATAAACAAAGCCACCACTTCATGACCTTGCTGTTGCAGCAAATAAGCTGTCACACTAGAATCTACGCCTCCGGAAAGGCCTACTACTACTTTCATTGCATTTCAATTTTACGAAACTCTTAACGGGAGTTCTTAGTTTGACGGGGCAAAAATACAACTAAATATATTCGGAAAAAAAACATAATTTTAAACATTGACAAAAACAATATTAATATGAAAAAGTTTATTATTCCTTTATTTTTAATGATTTCAGGGGCAATGTTCTCGCAGGTTGCAGTTGGTGCTTCTCCTGAAAATAACAATCGTTGGACTTTCGGAGGTGGAATTGGATTGGGTTTCGGAAGCAACAATTATTTTAATCTTTCCGCGGCTCCAAGAGTTGGATACAGGCTTACCGATGATCTTGAAGGCGGACTTTTGGGAAGTGTTTCATGGCAGAAATCCAATTCGTATAGCTCTACAATGTTCGGAGTTGGTCCGTTTCTGAATTATTATATTGCAAGAACTTTTTATGTAAGTGCAAATTATCAGCACTATTTCATCAATTATAAAGACAAATTTTACGATTTTAAAGCAAATGCAGATGAAGATGCTTTGTATCTCGGAGGTGGTTATATGCAACGAATCGGAAATAATTCTTACCTGCAGCTTGGTTTGATGTATAATGTTCTTTGGAAAGAAAATTCCAGTATTTTTTCGAGTGGTTTAGTTCCGAATATTGGATTTGTGGTGGGGCTTTAAAGATTTATACAAAAAAGCATCGGATTTCTTCGATGCTTTGCTTTTTATTTTTTTATGATGAGTTTAAAACTTTTTACTAATTTTCCCTTTTCCGATTTTACTGTTAACAGATAATTTCCGTTTTCAAGCTGATCTTCTAAATTAAAATGTTCTTCTTTATTTTTCTGAATCATTTTAGAATAAATCAATCTTCCGGAGATATCATTAATGCTAACAATATGTGATTCTTTGTCTAAAACTGAACCCTTCAGGCTGAAGTTTCCGTTGTTTGGGTTATTGTAAAGCGTAAGATTTTCAGTAGAATTTACATCAGAAACAGAAAGGAATTTAGGACTGAATTTAGCAATAAATCCGGATATTCCTAATGTAATTCCCGGTGGATACATTATGCTTGTCTGGTTTCCGTTGGCAGAGGCAAAGCCATTGTTTCTGTGGGTGTTTCCAAACAGGTAAAATGCATCCGAATACTTTGAAAAACTGCATCTTATATCTACGGATTCTAAGGGATTGCTGTAGGCACCTCCATAATAAGAAATGAAATCGGGCTGACCTGTAGTAGCATTCAAAATGCCAAAAAAAGCATCCTGATTATTTGGATTTGGCTTTATATCGACGTAAGATCCCGGAGTTGCTATATTATAGCTTCCACTGCTTGTCCCTGTAAATAGCAGTTTACCGTCTTTCACATCAAGACCTTTGTCTCCGCTATAAGACTCATATCCGTCTGTTCCTATATACGTACTCCAGCTTCTGTTTCCGTCGTTGTTGAATTTAGTGATAAACATATCAATACCATCATTGGTCTGGGGCTTATAAGCACCTTCTGTAGCATAATAGGTATCGCCGACTATACCAAACGTCATTCCTGTAACATAAACTCCCGTTTGATCTGCTTTTATATCCGAAATACCGGCCTCTATTGTGTTTCCGGGAGTGCCGTAATAAGTTCCCCAAATTCGTTGTCCTGTATTTCCATCAATTTTAGCAATGAATTGTCCCCCTTTTGCGGACTGAAAAGTTCCGGGTGTTGAAAGACCAGTTTCTGTAGTTTTTAAATCATTATTACCAAAAATATAAAGATTGTTTCCATATACAGTCATCCCGCCTATTAAACTGGAAGGTGTATAGGTTGCCCAAATTTTCTGACCCTGAGAATTTAATTTTACGATATAAGTATTGGCTAAAATAAGTCCCGCAGTGTCATAAACAACACTGAAATTCTGCTGAAAAACTCCGGAATCTCCCAGGTTTTGCCATTTGGTGTTTCCTGTAAGATAAATATTTCCGTTGCCGTCTACTTCAATATTATTGTTCTCTCCGGTGTTGGGGATGTAGGTTTTCCACAAAAGGTTGTTGTTGGCATCATATTTAGAGAGAATCACATCGTTTGTTTCATTATTGTTCGATAGCCATACCCCGGAAGGAAGCGTGGGATAAGCAGTTAGTTGGTTTTCAATGCCATAAATATTGCCATTCTCGTCTCTGTAATCAATTGTTTTTCTTGATGTTCCGGTTTGGTAATGATCTGAATATTTTGCCTGTAAAAGAGTGCCGGCTGGCGAAAATCTGCCGGAGAAATTATTAGAAATATTACCGATGAAAGTTTGCTCTCCGGGTGTGACAAATTGATTGTAATATGAAACAGGTGTATTTCCTGAAGAAGGACTGATATATGTTATAATCTCTTCTGCAAAGATGTTGGAAGAGTTATCCTCATACATTCCTGTAAAATAAGTATTTGTGGCTCCAAAATAAGTTCCCCAATCTCTTTGATAATTAAAGTTTTGGGCAAACATACCGGATGATAAAAATAAAAAGAATAGATTTTTTGCTCTCATTTTAAATTTGATGTTTTTGGTGATTATTCAGGGTTATACAAAAATATACAAACAATCGTGAATTATCTTAATTATTTTAAAATTAGACATAAAAAGAAAAGCACCGAGAATATCCCGATGCTTTCCAATTATGATAAATTATTTATTTATGATTGAGAAGACTTCTCAGCCGCAGATTTCTTCGGTTTTGAAGCTTTTCCGGTTAAGGCATCTTTCGCCTCATTCAGATCAAGAACCACAGTTTCTCCTTCGTTCAATTGCTTGTTTACCAACATTTCTGCCAATAAATCTTCAATATATTTCTGGATCGCTCTTTTCAATGGTCTTGCTCCGAAGTCTTTATCCCATCCTTTTTCAGAAATGAAATCTTTTGCTTCATCAGTTAAATCAACTTTATATCCTAATTTTTCAAGTCTGCTGTAAAGCTTATTTAATTCAAGATCAATGATTTTCTTGATGTCATCTTTTTCAAGAGAGTTGAAGATCACAATATCATCAATTCTATTCAGGAATTCCGGTGAGAATGCTTTCTTAAGCGCATTTTCAATGGTGCTTCTCGCTCTTGAATCTGTATTGGTCTTCTTAGCAGAAGTTCCGAATCCTACACCATCTCCGAAATCTTTAAGGTCCCTTGTACCGATGTTTGAAGTAAGGATGATAATTGTATTTCTGAAATCAATTTTTCTTCCCAAACTGTCTGTAACGTGACCTTCATCTAAGATCTGCAACAAGATATTGAATACATCCGGGTGAGCTTTTTCAATCTCATCCAAAAGAACCACTGCATAAGGTTTTCTTCTTACAGCCTCTGTTAATTGTCCGCCTTCTTCGTATCCAACGTATCCCGGAGGCGCACCAACCAATCTCGAAACTGCAAATTTCTCCATGTATTCACTCATATCGATTCTGATCAAAGATTCATCAGATTCGAAAAGCTCTCTTGCCATTACCTTAGCCAGCTCGGTTTTACCAACCCCTGTTGTTCCTAAGAAAATGAATGTACCAATCGGACGGTTCGGATCTTTAAGACCCGCTCTGTTTCTTTGAATGGCTTTCACCACTTTTTTCACAGCGTCTTCCTGACCGATCACTTTTCCGTTCAGGTTTCCATCCATTCCGGCAAGTTTATCAAGTTCGTTTTTACCAACTTTGGTTACAGGGACACCACTCATCATGGAAACTACTTCCGCTACATTCTCTTCTGTTACGGTTTCTTTTTTCTCTTTCACATCTTTGTCCCACTTATCCTGAGCAGAGTTTAGCTCCATCTGAAGCCTTTCCTCTTCATCCTTCAATTTTCTGGCTTCAAGATAATCCTGAGCCTTTACCGCTTTTTGCTTTAATTCCTTGATCTCTTCAATTTTCTTTTCAAAATCAATGATTTCAGTAGGAACTTTCATGTTTTTAATATAAACACGAGATCCGGCTTCGTCCATCGCATCGATCGCTTTGTCCGGTAAGAAACGGTCTGTAATATATCTTGATGTCAGATTGACACACGCTGCAATCGCCTCTGGAGTATAAATTACGTTGTGGTGCTCTTCGTACTTATCTTTGATTTGATTTAAAATCTGAATCGTTTCGTCAATAGAAGTAGGTTCCACCATTACTTTCTGGAATCTTCTTTCCAAAGCGCCGTCTTTTTCGATGTATTGGCGGTATTCATCCAAAGTAGTTGCTCCGATGCATTGAATTTCACCTCTTGCCAAAGCCGGCTTAAACATATTGGATGCATCTAAACTTCCTGTTGAACTTCCTGCACCCACAATGGTATGAAGCTCATCAATGAATAAGATGACATCTCTGTTTTTCTCCAGCTCGGTCATAATGGCCTTCATTCTTTCTTCAAACTGACCACGGTATTTAGTTCCTGCAACCAGACTCGCCAAATCCAAAGTGATCACACGTTTTCCGTAAAGAACTCTCGACACTTTTTTCTGTTGAATTCGTAATGCCAAACCTTCCGCAATTGCAGATTTACCAACTCCCGGCTCCCCGATAAGAAGCGGATTATTTTTCTTTCTACGCGATAAGATTTGCGAAACTCTCTCAATTTCTTTTTCACGACCAATTACAGGGTCTAATTTTCCGTCTCTTGCCAAAGAAGTTAAGTCTCTACCAAAATTATCCAATGTAGGAGTTTTACTTTTGGCAGAGCCTAAATTTCCTGTAGGCTTTCTCATTTGCTCAAAATCCTCTCTTTCATCATCATCATCATAAGCACTCATTTGTGGCGCTTGTCCCGAATTTTTAAGCATTGTTTGATATTCTTTTGAAACACCTTCATAGTCGATGTCATAAGCCCCTAAAATATTTGAAGTAGGATCCTCATATTTGTAAAGAATGCCTAAAAGCAAATGAACGGTATTAATCTCATTGCTCTTATATTGTCTGCATTCTAGCTCCGCACGCTTGATCGCATGATCTGCCATCTTCGTGAAAGAAATATTGGTAACCTCCTCAGAAATAGGATTAAGACTTGCTGTATTTAGAGTTTCAATTTTTCTTCTGATTTGTGTTAAATCCGCATTAAGGTTTTGAAGGATTTCTTTTGCAGAGTTTTCTGTTTTTATAATACCTAAAAGTAGATGTTCTGTATTAAGAAATTCACTTTTGAGCCTTTTCGCTTCGCTCTTGCTTTGTTTGAACACCTGGCTCAAACCTTGTGAAAACTTATAATCCATAATATATCTCATTAGAATAAAAGCAACATTGCCATTTATTCATTATCTAAATTACAAATATTTTACCAAAAATCAATAAATGACTTTATGGCAGAAAAAATTTTATTATCTTATTGAAAATGATTAAGTTTGTGATCCTCAAATTTTTTCTAATGATTCCCGAAATTGCTACTTATATTGGATATTCAGCATCACTTTTTATCGTGTTGAGTTTCATATTGAAAGATATCAGAAAAATCAGGATTGTTAATATGATCGGTTGTATCTGTTTTGTCATTTATGGCATTTTTAGCGGAATGCTCTGGCCGGTAATTATTCCAAACGGATTAATTTGCTTTATTCAGATTTACCATCTTTTGACGGATAATAAGAAATAATGAGCAGGAAAAAAATCATTACTTCCGCATTCAGTAATTTATATACGGATCAGCGTATTGAAAAGGTTTGCCGAACTTTACATGAAAACGGCTATGAGATTGAATTGATTGGAAATGATTGGAATGGGGCGGAAAAAATGTCTCGACCATATTCTTTTTCGAGAATTAAATTAATTTCTAAAAGTTTAAAAACCGCTTATTTCGAGTTTAACTGGAAATTATACCATGAATTAAAGAAAAAAGCAGATAAAAATACCATTCTTCACGCCAATGATTTAGACGCTTTACTTCCAAATTATTTGATTGCTAAAAAACTAAATATTCCGTTGGTTTTCGATAGCCATGAAATTTTTTCCGAAATGCCTGCGATTCAGGGCAAAATGTCACAAAAATTATGGCGTTATCTTGAAAAAAAGCTCATCCCGGACATAAAGTTTATGATTACGGCAAGTTCAGGTTATGCAAATTGGTTTGAAAATAAATACAAAATTAATCCTGTTGTGGTCCAAAATGCGCCGAGAAAATTAAGCTTTAATAAAGAAATTTCTGATAATAATCCAAAAATTCTTTTATATCAGGGAGTGATTAATCCTTTTCGAGGAATCGATAAGGCAATTTTGGCAATGAAACATTTAGATAATGTTGTTTTTAAAATTGCAGGCAACGGACCAATGAGAAAGCAATATGAAGAATTGGTTGAAAAAGAAAACCTTCAACAAAAAGTTCAGTTTTTAGGAAAATTGTTGCCGGAAGATTTAAGAAAAATTACGGTCACGGTTGATTGTGGAATGAGTATCGAAGAGAACGGTGGAGAAAGTTACTATTATTCTTTACCTAATAAAGTTTTGGACTGTATTCAGGCGAGAGTTCCTTTGATTTTGTCAAACCTTCCTGAAATGATGAATATTAAAAATCAATTTGATGTGGGGGAAACCATCAAAGATCATCAACCTGAGAATATTGCGAAAACAATCCAGATCATTTTAAACAAAGGAAGAAAAGAATATCTACCGGAACTTGAAAAAGCTGCCAACGCTCTTTGTTGGGAAAATGAGGAAATGAAATTGCTTCAAATCTTTGAGGAAGCAAATTCAACAACAAGCTTATAAGCTTCAAAATCTCATTTACAGTAAAATTGCCTACGACTTACCGATTAAAGTCTAAATCATAATTTAGTATCTTTGCACAAAGAAAGTATAGAAATGACCATTAAAGAAAAACAGCAGGAAATTATTGACGAATTTGCGTTTCTTGAAGATTGGGAGCAGAAATATGAATACATTATCGACCTTGGAAAAGAGCTGAAAGGGCTTTCTGAAGATAAAAAAACTGAAGAAAATCTAATCAAAGGCTGTCAAAGTAAGGTTTGGATCGACGCTGAATTTAAAGACGGAAAATTATTTTTTGATGCAGATTCCGACGGTATTTTGCCGAAAGGAATTGTTTCTCTTTTAGTGAGCATTTACAGTGGTCATTCTACGCAGGAAATTTTGGATTCTGATTTCAAATTTATCTCAGAAATTGGCCTACAGGAATTTCTTTCTCCTTCCAGAGCCAATGGTTTAATGGCAATGACGAAGCAAATTAAATTTTATGCAGTTGCTTATCAACTGAAATCATAGTTGTGACCAGAATTTTAGCATATCGTTTTTCCGCCTTCGGAGATGTTGCGATGACGGCTCCTGTTTTTCGAGAATTTTTGGAGCAAAATCCTGATGTGGAAATCGTGATGGTTTCCAGAAGTAATTTTGAGGCTTTATTTGCTGATATTCCGAATGTTATATTCAAAGGGATCAACCTTGATGATTATAAAGGAATTTTTGGACTAAATAGATTGGCAAATGAGTTAATTAAAGAATTTAAGCCCGATCTGGTTGCAAATCTTCATGATGTGATCCGAACGAAAATTTTGGACAGAATTTATCGGAGAAAAGGATTTAAAGTCTTCAAAATCAACAAAGGAAAAGAAGAGAAAGAACAATTGACTGATGTCTGGAATCTCAATAAAGTTCAGTTAAAGAAGACCGTTGAACGTTATGCAGATGTTTTTCGGGAAATGGGGTATAAGGTCAAGTTATCACATCAATTGAGACCAAATTCAGCCAATAAATCAGGAATTGGTTTCGCTCCTTTTGCACAACATAAAGGGAAAATGCTTCCTTTGGAAAAATCTTACGAATTGGCAAGAATTCTGGCAAAAAGAAATACCATTTATTTTTTCGGAGGAGGAAAGTCTGAAAGCGAATTGCTTGAAAAATGGGAAAAGGAAATTCCCAATACAAAAAGTTTAGCAGGAAAACTAAGTCTTACGGAAGAACTTCATAAAATCGCTCAGTTAGAGTTAATGATCTCTATGGATTCGGCAAATATGCATCTGGCAAGTTTAGTGGGGACAAGATGTGTCTCTATTTGGGGTTCCACGCATCCTTTTGCAGGATTTTTGGGATTTGGCCAGAGGGAAGAAGATATTGTCCAGGTTAATGATCTCACTTGCAGACCATGTTCTGTTTTTGGGGATAAGGCATGTTATCGTGGTGATTGGGCTTGTTTGGAGGAGCTTGATGTGCAGAAGATTGTCAATAAAGTTTTATAAATACAGCCTCTCTTTTCGAGAGGTTTTTCTT
The DNA here is from genome assembly GCF_900129245.1 of Chryseobacterium arachidis. Taxonomy (GTDB): domain Bacteria; phylum Bacteroidota; class Bacteroidia; order Flavobacteriales; family Weeksellaceae; genus Chryseobacterium; species Chryseobacterium arachidis. Next base: position 13,954 of record NZ_FQUT01000023.1, on the reverse strand, counting down.
TACGTTCAATTAATTAAATCGAAAATTATATTTTATTCATTTCTGATTTCGTTCCTTTTTAAATGTTTCTTTTCATTAAAAGAATTTTTTAGATTTTTAATATCGATGTAAACAAGAATTCTATCGGATAAAACCTTGTTTTCATCGAAGCATTTTGTTTTCCAATCACGGATAGATCAAATTTGGTCTATAAATATTAAACAACCATGAAGAACCAAATCACATCTCAAAAATCAAAATTAACAATCAGAAAAAAAGTTATTAAAAACTACGAAGCATCTAAAGGAGCAAAGGATAATTTTACTACGAATCCAACGACCATCTCAATTAGTTCCTCCTTTTTCTAAAATAATATCTTATTAAGTTATGTGGATAAACTGCAAAATAGTATCTAGCAACTTTCTTCTTTATAATAAATTTAAGGAGTTTATCAACCAAACTCCTTTCTTTTTATTAGTGGAAGAAAATATGAATTTTGCCGAAGATGATCAGGTCATCTTTTGGGATATCGATTCAATAAATATAAATGTAAGCTACTTTAAGGAGCAGATAGACAAAGGCTCTTTAATCATTGTCATATCTGCTTTATTATCGAAAAGTATGATTTCAAATCTATTTGAATATGATCATGCAAAAATAGGGACGCTGAATAAAAACATTCCGTATCCTGAATTTTTGGAAGAAATAAGCAAAATAGTAGATAAATTATAGTTTAAATTCCTAATAAATTAAATAATTCGTCTTTTTTTGCTGTAGCAATGGTTATTGCTTTTCCGTTATTTAAATCAATGACATTCCCCGAAACGGATTTTATAGATATCAGTTTTACAATAAAAGATCTTTGAACTCTGAAAAATTTTGGTGGAACTAGAATATCTTCCATCGATTTCAGTGTTGCTAATGTTGTAAAAGATTCTGTATCAGTCACGATCTTAAGATAATCTCCTAAAGCTTCTACATACAAAATATCATCCAAAATTACCTTTACGAGTTTTCCATTTACCTTAATAAAAATACGGTCTACCGAATTTTGAGGCTGTTGTGGTGAGGGAGATTCTGTCTTAGAAGAAATCTGAATTCTTTCTTTGGCTCTATTAACAGCCTTAAGAAAACGATTGTATGCAACAGGTTTTACAAGGTAATCAACTACCCCATTTTCAAATCCTTCAAGGGCAAAATCTCTATGAGCAGTTATAAAAATAATTGAAGGTTGCTTTGTAAGCGACCGAATGAGATCTATTCCATTGATTTTTGGCATCTGAATGTCGCTAAAAATAATGTCAACTTCATTAGATTGGAGATAGGCAAGAGCATCAATAGGATCATCATAAGAAGCTTGTAATTCTAAGAAAGGAATTGTTTTTACAAAATCTACAATAAGCTCTTTGCCAATAGGTTCATCATCAATTACTATACAGCGCATTTTATCATTCATCATGTCAAATTTATTGAAAGTGAGACAAAGAAACTGGATTCTCTGTCTTCTGTTATTAATTCATGGTTATCCGGATAAATAAGATTTAATCTTTTCTCTACATTTTTCACTCCAATTCCACCAAAAGATGTCTTTTTTACAGAATTTTTTTCCTTATTATTTTCAATGGCAAAGTAAAAAATATTATTCACAATATCGATACTTATTTTCAAAAAATTATTTTCAGCTGATTTTAGGCCGTATTTAAAAGCATTCTCGATAAATGTGAAACTCAATAAAGGTGCAATTTGGATATTATCAATATCATCCTCTACGGAAATTTCTAATGTGATATCCTTATCCGCAGAATATCTCATCCTTTCCAAATAAAAATAGTTCTGAATAAAATCTATTTCTTTTTGTACCGGAACTTTTTCCGTATTGGATTCATATAGAGTATATGCCATTAAATCTGAAATATTGATAATGGCTTCCGGAGCACTTGGGTCTTTTTTTACCACTAAACCATATAAATTATTCAATGTATTAAATAAAAAATGAGGATTAAGCTGTGCCTTAAGAAAATCCTTTTCTATGTTGAGATTTTGAAGTTTCAGATCCAAAGTTTGTTTTTGAAAATAAATGGTTCGGTTGAAAAGGCGTGATATATCGAATAAAATTTTAACAAAGAAAGGAGGTGAAAATGAATATATTACCAACATAGCATTTCCAAACACATTTTGATAAGAAATAGCTTTAAAATACGGTTGCTTTGCATTTTTACTAATAATTTCTTTCAATGCTCCCTCATGAATATCGATTCCAAAGTAATGCAGGATAACAAACTGAAAATAATTGACAGATAACCAGATATAAATAGAAGCAGGAATACACATAAGAATAAAAAATATGCCCCAAACACTGCTTTTAAATATTCTTGGAACCAAAACATAAAAAAAGAGATAAAAAACCGTCATGTTATTAATAGTTCCTCTCGCTGTTAGTAATAAACTGGAGCTAAAAGGCAGTTTTAATTCTACCGAATAGTTTAAAAAAAGTAAAACAGAAAAGAAAAGCCAAGTACATACATGGCAAATAAATCTATTACGTGGAGTATAAAATTTATCAAAATTGATTTGTGAAACTTTTTCTAAAAAAGGGCTTATCTTTTGGTTTGATGCATTCATACAGTTAGCGTTTCTGACTTAAAATTCTATTATAATATTTTGTGGCAAATGAATAGGTCATGAGTTCCAAAGCGCGCTGTTCGGAAGGAAACCATCGATTAATGCTCATGTGTATATAGCTTGAAAGAACTTCTTTACAAAGTTGTATATTATTCAAATGTAGATCTCTCTCATGAAATTCTTCTACAAACTCATTTCCTGTACAAAACTCATGTAAACCTTCTTTTAAAATTCTGTACTTTGAATTAATATGCAATTTCAGTTCTGAAGAAAATTCCTTCAAAAAAACACTCTCCATCGACTTACAAAAATCCAGTTTTTCCTGTAAAGTTAACCCGAATAATGAAAGCCATGAGTTTACATTTTTTACTGAAGAAAATAATCTTATATTTTCATTTTCTTTGAAATTTTCCTGATCCAATAAGTTTAAAACCAATACACTGTCATGATAAAAAGCCTCTTCGGTTGCTTCAATAAATTCAGGATGATATCTTTCGATTTCCCGGTGATAAGAGTCGATCTGCAAATTCCAGATGGTTTCTTCCTGAAAATATGGATCCAGATGTCCATGTAATTTCTGAAGAACTTCGGGATATAATTTTTGATCATTTAAATGAAGTCTCAATCTGATATGATAATGCGGATCTGTGTATCGGATGAAAAAGGCTTTTTTAATATGATTTTCAGTAATCAATTCATCTAAAATTGGTTTCAGTCCTGATAATAAATCGTCTGAAATATTTGAATTGCAATATATTTTAAGATATAACCATGCACTTCCAGGAGCAAAACTTCTTTGTATTGATGATTTTTTATTTTGAAACCAATTATTCAGTGGTTTTAGCTCTTTATTTTCTAAAGGAAGAACAATTTGTTGATTATAATTTTTCACTCCGTCGTTAGGTAATAACCATTCCGAAAGTTGAAGCATGGTATTGTTTTTCAGTTCATCAAGCAGCAATGACAGGTAAGTATCATTGGTAATATCCAAAAAAAGTTCATTGTCTCCCTGAACCAATACAACATATTTTGATACATCCCATTTTTGAAAAAAATCTTTTAATGCTGATAAAGGGTTTTTTGACTTCTTGACTGCATTAATATCATTTTCGTGCATTATCCAACAAGCTCGATGCAATATGATATTTCTATAATTTATTCTTGGGATAAATCTTTTTTTAATTTTTGAATAATTAATATTCAAATTGATATTTTCCTGACCTTGAGATTGTATGGAACACAAAAATTTATAAACGGAGCTTTCGCTTTTATAAAAATTATGAGCATTTGAAAGTTTGGGAATAATTCTTTTATGAAGTTTTTTAGATCTTAAGATGATCTCGTTATTCTTTACTGAGATCATAATGTCGCTCAATAAAATCTGCTTATCATGATGACCACTATTTGCAAAAATTGGGATTTCATACTCCGAAAACTGTGGTCTTCTTGTGATATTGGCTGTACGTTTTTCCGGAATATAAATGATCTCTGCAAAAATAACTTCAGAGTATATTTTTTGCTCTTTTTGATGAATTTCGTTACAAAAATCTTTGATTTGATAGTCTAATAATGCAAGCCTCCCCAAGATTGAATTTGTGCTGGTTGTGCCTATGTTCTGTAGAAAAAATTGATCTTTAATAGGAGAACCTACTACACAGAAATTTTGTGTTTTTACAGGTTTTTCGTCTAATTTTAAATTATTATTTTCCAGATTGATGATTTTGCTTTTATCTTTTTCAATCAAATCTAAAAGAAAATCTAAATTTGGACTTTCTGCTTTTTTCTTTGTCTGATTTTTGTTTTTTCCAAATCCTTCTATCAGTGAACTTCCCTGAAAGTTTCCGATTTGTGATCCTGCCGGAAATCCAATCCCGAATTCTGAGTCTAATGCTTCAAGAAGCGGGATTTCCCTCAATTCATATTTGGTATTGAAATACTTCTTAAAAATTTCCAAATCATTCTGTGCCGAATTTCCTGAACCAAATGTATTTAATATCGAAATGCAAGTATTGATATTACAGAGAAATTTTTCATCTGGCTCGAAACTGCTTTCTGGAGAATGTTTCAGATCAACGTGGAAAAAATGTGTTTTGTAAATTCCTATTTCATTAACTAAGCTCTTAATTTCTGAAATCTCGGATATAGGAAGATTAGAAATAGGTGTTTCTTCAATTACTGAAATGCAGTATTCGATTTTATTTAAAAGCTTCAGATATATTTCTGCCTCATATACTCCTTCTTTTAAAATTTTTTGCAGAATATTTTTTATATTCTTTGAGCTATCGGAGGTTAGAGTGAGCTGAAGTTCGCTAACTAAAAATTTAATATCAATTAGCTCGTCGATAAAATCTGAAATTTCATTATCCTCAAAATCATCAGCAAATAAACTTCTGATTTCGTCGTATTCTGTAAAAGTGGAAATATTTGTGAGCTTTTCGAGATCTTCATTAATTTCCAATGAAGATTGCTGGTATTTTTCTTCATCATCAGTTTTTATGGGCTCTAAATAGCGATATTGCCCGGGAATTTTACCTAAGGTATTGTTGACTTTATACTTTAGTTTTTTCTTTATACTTTCATTATTCTCAATATGAAATTTTATTTCTGAAAGAAAATCCATATCAATTCTCGCTTTTCGGGCAAGTGGTTCTGCCTTGTGTGTATTTTTTAGATCTTGGAGGGCCACACCAGCCATAGTTCCATAAGGAGTACATCTTGTACTTGAACGGATCGCATATTTTTTAAGCGTGTGAACTAACTTTGGAATCCTATCTTCCTTAAGTTTTTTCTTTTTGTAATTGATAATCATCTCATACAAGTCAGGAGAACTCCAATATATGGATGCGACGAAGGAATCGTCTTGTATAAGTTCGTTTACAACATCTTCGATATTTTTTGTTCCGGCCTCATTAAACAATATGTCATAAGAAAACAAAGGCTTTCTTATGACATATTTATTATAGGTATCATATTTATTCATAGCATTTTGCGAAACGTTCTGTTCTCCGGCAGAACTTTAAAATTTCCGCAAAATTATTACTTAATACCTAAATACAACTAAAAATCACACTTTTTTGATTAATTTAAACTTTTTTCTAAAAAGAATAATAAAAATTAACTACTCAAGGATAAATATCTTTTTATCTTTTATGCTGATTACTATCTTTTTTCCAAGCCAGTTGAGACTTGTTTTTCCTTCATAGATGAGGTTTTCTACAAAAAGAACATTAGGTTTTTCTGCTTTTGCATAATTATTAGAAATACTCTCTATATTTCCTTTGTATATTTTTGTTTTAACAGCCTTATTAAACTCGCTTTCTTTTTCAATCATCTGCATGTTTTTAGAATCTATGCCTAATGTGTTCATCAGCTTGTCACTTAGCCAAAAAGAATTGTTTCCTGCGCCAGAATCAAGCATTACTTTGATTTTATATTTATTGTTCAGAACAGCGTACGTAAATATATCTACTGTATCATCACTTTGAGTGGAAAGAAAAATATCAATAGATTTTGAATATGACTTGGGAGAAGCGTCTGTAAAACTTATTTCATTTTTATTGTAATCTATGATAACATCTGTATTTTCAAGCATTTTTAATGAGATAAGACCGTCAATTCCCGGAATTTTCATATCTACTGAAGAAAAAGGAACATCTTTAAATGTTTTGCCCGAAAAATTAATTTCATTATTTCTGAAAAGAGGAATGTCGATTCTTTCGCCTGTAGCTCTAAATCCTGTAAAAAAATTATATGAAGACGGTTTTTGAGGAAGCTTTGCTACAAAATCATTGAAATATAAATTGATACCAGCCCCGGTGTCGAAAATGAAATTTCCTTCTACGCCTTCAATTTTTGCTTTTACAACAATATGACCTGAAGGTAATAATGTAAACGGAGTTTTCTGAGCCATGACTGATACGGAAAGTATCAATAGAAATGTTAAAAATGTCTTTTTCATAATATTATAATTTGGTGTTTCGATTATATTGCCTGGGATAACATATTATCTTCAATATTACCTTTATCTAAAGTATAAATACGGTCAGCCAGCTCAAATGTTTCTGATCTGTGAGAAACAATAATAATGATAGACTTTGGAAAGAGATTTCTAATATTATTGATGATTTCGGTTTCCAGTTTAGCGTCTAAAGAGGCTGTAGACTCATCAAATATGAAAACTGAAGGAGATCTGTTAATGGCTCTTGCAATCGAAACTCTTTGTTTTTGTCCGTCTGAAAGAGTTCCTCCACTGTAAGAGATCAAGGTGTCAGATCCGTTTTCAAGTTTTTTAACAACTTCTTCGAGACGAGCATATTTTAAAACATCTTCAATTTCGAATTGGCTCTTAAGGGTTCCGTATTTAATGTTTCTTTCCAATGTATCATGGAAAAGCTGGTTTTCTTTTTCTATAAGACAAAATTCGTTTTTCCAGTATTTATTTTCTTTAATATCTTGGTTATTGATCTTTAATTCTCCATTTGTAAGTTCTGTAAATCCACATAATAAATTGATTATAGAGGATTTGCCGCTTCCGCTCCCGCCTGAAAGAATATATGTTTTTCCTTGATCAAAAGTTAAGTTTATTTCGTTTAAAATCCTGTTATTTCCATGAAATAATGAAATGTTTTTAAAAATTATTTGTTCAATCTCGTTACGAGGATCTTTATCTTCTTGTAATTCAGTTGTTTTTTCAACATTAAAATATTCGGAAACTCTGTTCATAGAAACAAGCGATTTTGAAAACTGGTTATAACTATTTACAATTTCCAGAGTAGGAGTGAATAATCTATTGAGATATTGTATAAATGCTATCAAAACTCCAACACTCATTGCATTTTGAAACACCTGATAACCGCCATATGAAAGTACCAAAATAGGTGCTAAAGACATTAGTAGAGAAGAGACGCTTCCATTCAGACTGCTGATAAAAGTACCTTTTGAATGTTTCGATACCAGATCAGAATGTAGAGCTTTAAGGTTTTGCTCTTCTAAATCAACTGTTTTATAGCTTTTAATTACTCTGATGTTTTTTATTCTTTCTACAAGATAATTATTTAGACTACCTTCCATTTTCTGAATAATCGTAAAGTTTTTCTTTACATAAGGAGTGAAGGCTCTTATTACAAAGACAATTGCCGGAATAAAAAGGAGACTCATTAAGGCAAGTGTATAGTCTAGAATAAAAAGCATAATCAAAACGCCGATCAGGACAATAATATTTTTTACTGATCTTATGAGGAGAGAAGATGTGGTCTGCTGAATATTATCAACATCATTCATTAAGGTGAAAACAAGTTCTCCTACTTTGGAATCCTTAAAAAAAGAAATATTTTTATTCAAAATATTGGCAAAAGCTTCTTCTCGGATATCTGAAGATATTTTTTTGCTTACCGTGGTAGACATTACATCGGAAACAAGGGAGCAGATGATCTGTACAATATATATCCCGACAAGAAGTACCAAGAGCATAATAAGATCGTGATAGTTTCCTGATGGAAATACATCATCAATAATCACTTTTAGCATGTATGGAGTTACTAATGAGCCTGCACTGGAACATATCATCAGAATGAAAAGAATGATTTCCTCTTTGATGTAAGGATAAATATATTTTGAAAATCTTTTCAGTAATTTTTTTTTCTGATTCATAATGATACTATTTTTTTGTTTAGTAAAAACAAGGGACTTTTTTAATCCCTGTATTCATCCAATTTTTTCTTCATAATAGTATGCATATGAGAGAATTTTCCTTTTCCGTATGCGGTGAAAAATACGGGTATTTTTGTAATTCCATCCATTTTACAGAACTTTTCAATCGCTGATTCTTTAAAAGCTCCTGTGATCCAGGTTTGTAAAGACTGTGTAACGGCAATAATCTGAGAAGTCTGTGAAAAATGACCGGCTTCTAAGTACACGACTTTGTAATTCCTTGGTGTTTTATATTTCCAGGCCAAGATTTCAAGATTAGCGGCAAGGAAAATTCCAAAAGAACAGTCGTTTGCAAAGAATTGCCCAGCAAGACATTCTCTAAGATCCTGATAAGAAAAATGATCGTTTACTTTACATAAAGAATGAGTTTCCGGCTCGTACCAATATATTCCGTTTTCTACGCCTTCCACATTAAAGATTGCTACATAAGGTTCTATAATCTGCAGGCTGCCTCCGGAAGGGCTGGTTCTTCTTCTGAAAGGGCCGTATTCCTTTTCTACACCATGAACATATCCAAATGAATAGAAAAGAAGGTTACTTAATTGTTGTATGTTTACAGAAGTTTCTTCAAACTCTCTGATTGTTTTTCTTTTTTTCAGCGTGTCGATGAGGTCTATGTTAACTTCATCGGCCTGGGGTAGAGTTACGACTACTTCAAAATCTTCAATCTGTCCTCTTCTTGGAAATTCTACTTTTTTTACTCTTTTGCAAACTTCCAGATACTGTCCTGCCCATTCTTCTTCTGTGGAATCTGCCATGGCATTTGAGGTATCCTTGGTGATATGATGAAACATGTGGGCGTAATAATTAAGATAGGGCTGATCTTGGTTGTTGTTTTGTGTAAGAATGTCTGTATTGATAAAATCATTTACAATATTTTCTTTCTCTGTAATATCTTCTTCAGTATTTGAATAATCTACTAAAGCTCTCAGATATTCTTTTCTTGGGCTGTATTCTTTTTTTTCCTTGTAATTAAATAATATGGGTTGGTTGTCTTTAAAATATAAAAAAAAGTTGTGTGAAATATTCATAGTCTATTGTTTTTAGTTGTATTGTAATTTGTTTTTGGAAAAAATAGTAGTGACTGGAGAGTTATTATCACTACTATTTTTCAGTTTAATAAGTACTTCTATAATTAGAAGCAGATTACGTTGATATCGAAGAAATCGTTTTCGATCGGCGATGTAGTTACTGGTTTCATCGTTAAATTTTAGGAGTTAATATTTGTTTTTGTTACACTGTTTCTGTGTTGGATTACCAACAGATTACGTTGATATCGAAGAAATCGTTTTCGATTGGCGATGTAGTTACTGGTTTCATCGTTGAATTTTTAAGGATTAATATTTGTTTTTGTTTCGCTATTTCTGTTCTAAAGCTTAGAAGCAGATGATGTTGATATCGAAGAAATCGTTTTCGATTGGCGATGTAGTTACTGGTTTCATCGTTGAATTTTTAAGGATTAATATTTGTTTTTGTTTCGCTATTTCTGTTCTAAAGCTTAGAAGCAGATGATGTTGATATCGAAGAAATCGTTTTCGATTGGCGATGTAGTTACTGGTTTCATCGTTGAATTTTTAAGGATTAATATTTGTTTTTGTTTCGCTATTTCTGTTCTAAAGCTTAGAAGCAGATGATGTTGATATCGAAGAAATCGTTTTCGATTGGCGATGTAGTTACTGGTTTCATCGTTAAATTTTTAAGGCTTAATACTTGATTTTGTTACACTGTTTCTGTGGTGGATTACCAACAGATTACGTTGATATCGAAGAAATCGTTTTCGATTGGCGATGTAGTTACTGGTTTCATCGTTGAATTTTTAAGGATTAATATTTGATTTTGTTACACTGTTTCTGTGGTAGATTACCAACAGATTACGTTGATATCGAAGAAATCGTTTTCGATCGGCGATGTAGTTACTGGTTTCATCGTTAAATTTTTAAGAGTTAATATTTGATTTTGTTACACTGTTTCTGTGTTGGATTACCAACAGATTACGTTGATATCGAAGAAATCGTTCTCGATTGGCGATGTAGTTACTGGTTTCATCGTTAAATTTTAGAGGTTAATATTTGATTTTGTTACACTATTTCTGTTGTGGATTACCAACAGATGATGTTGATGTCGAAGAAATCGTTCTCGATTGGCGATGTAGTTACTGGTTTCATCGTTAAATTTTAGAGGTTAATATTTGATTTTGTTACACTATTTCTGTTGTGGATTACCAACAGATGATGTTGATGTCGAAGAAATCGTTCTCGATTGGCGATGTAGTTACTGGTTTCATCGTTGAATTTTAAGGGTTAATATTTATTTGGGTTTCACTATTTCGATAGTTGTTTCTGGCTGTGACCAACAGATTACATTAATGTCAAAATAATCGCTGTCAATAGGTTTTGGGATTTGTCTCATTGCAATAAATTTCAGTTTTGTTATTTTGTTTTTAGAATCTTAGTTTGCTCTGTCTACTTCCTCCAGCTTAATCTGTTTATTATTTCCTCTAACTTTGCTGTTTCCGAACTGATACGTAACACTTACATTAAAAGTTCTTGCATCATAATAATTGTTGGAGTAGGTATAATAGTCTGAATAGTATGCTTTTCCTCTAAACTTCATTCCTTTTAATAAATCCTGAACAGTCAGATTTACCTGTAACTTTTTCTCTAGCAAAGACATTCTAAGCCCTGTAGACAAATTGTAAACATTCTCAAATCTGAAGTTTCCTTTGGTGTGTGGCAGGAAATTCCAGAAATTTAGCAAGAAGGAAAAAGTTTTGCCGGAGTTTAGATGAATAGTATTATTTACAGAATAGTAAAGAGAGTTTGAGCTTAGCCCTTCTACCTGATCTATTAATCCTTTAGACTCTACATAGGCATAGTTTGCTGATGCATAAAAGTCCCATCTTTTAAGAAAAGTATTAGAATATGTTGCGTTAATTCCTATACTATTTTCATCATAGTTATTAAGGATTTTTACTGTTCTGTTGGCACCTTGTAATTCAACAATTTGTCCAAAATTATCTTTGCTGAACTGATAGTATCCTGTGACAGATAATTTATTATTAAATACATATCCTAGTTCAAAGTTATTACTGAAAGAAGGTTTCAGGTAAGGATTACCTGTTACATAAGCATACGGATCCAGATAAATCGTAGTAGGGTTCAGAGACCTGGCGTCCGGACGTGTGATACGTTTAGAGTAGCTTAGGGTTAATATATTTTTCTTGTTCGGCTTATAGGTAAGGTATAAACTTGGGAACCATTTTCCGTATTCATTTTCTACTCTTTCGCCATTTCTCGCCACCCCTGTGAGGGATGTATATTCATATCTTAGTCCTGCTTTTCCTTCCCATTTTTCATTAAAGGTTTTAGAAAGGGTAATATATGATGCCCAATTGTTCTCGTTATACTCAAAAGCATTACTTCGGATATTGTCATATTGAGGTATACCTCCATTATTAACAAAGAAATCAAGCCCCGTATCGGTATTAAATCTTGTGTATTTTCCACCCACTTCTCCAATAAAATTCTTGAAAGGGAGATAAAAATCGGCTTGTCCGGAATAAATTTTATAATGGTATTTTGAGTTCAGCTGATAATTAATATTATTTACATTACTAGATGAAGATTCCAGTGAAAAAGGATTGTCATTTTTGCTGTCGAAAAGATTTCCGCCCAAGTAAAGTTTCTTTCCTAAACTATCTAGCTTTCTTTCAAAATAAACATTCAGTTGGTTATTTTGTATATCTGTGGCATTATAGGCATTGGAAACAACCGTTGAGTCTAATGTATTTCCATGATAGTATCGTGAAAAGTTTTTAGAATCATTCTTCCCATCCGTATCCGAATAATTATAAATGGCGCCTAATGATGTTTTATCATTAATTTTATAATCAATACTATAATTGATATTATATCCTTTGGACTTATCAATTCTGCTCGTTTCAGCAGCAAGAATATTATTGGCATAAATGGAAAGATTTTCATCAGATTTTTTCTCGTTATCAAACTGTGATATTCTTAAAGAGGTATTTATTTTTTTAGATTGATAATTTAGAGATCCATTATTAGAGTATCCGTTTCGTGATCTTCTCTGATAACTTGTCGAAATATTACCACTAAAGCCCATATTGGTATTTTGCTTGAGTACAATATTTATAATTCCGCTATTTCCCTGAGCTTCATATTTTGCAGGAGGAGTTGTTATTACTTCTATTCTGGCAATGTTTTCAGAGCGCAACGTTTTTAGATATGAAACAAGATCCTTTCCTGAAAGATTTACCGGTCTGTCATTGATCATGATAGAAACAGAGTTCTTCCCTACAATTTCTATATTTCCTTCATCATCTGCTTTTACCATTGGTGTTGCTGCTAATACATCAAGACCATCAACTCCTTTCGATGCAATAGAGTTTTCAGTATTAAATACAAATCTGTCTATTTTTCGTTCAAAAGTTTTTTTCTTAGCAACCAATACCACCTCTTTTATTCCGGCTACTTTTTCCTTTTCTATAGAGATGGTTATATTATTAGTAGTATTATTAAATTCATAGTTCTTAGAAGATTCTGCATATCCAGATGCGGATGTTAACAGATTATAGCTTCCATTTTGTGGAACTTCAACATTAAAAATCCCATTTTCATCAGAGATCTTTTCGGAAATAACATTTGCTTTGTTATTTGCAGATAATACTTTTATTAAAGCAAAAGGGACTGATTGACCTTTAATATCTGTTACTTTGCCGTTAATTATATTCTGAGCACTTACTGTAGAGAAGGCTAAGAAAAATGTTGCTGCTATTAAACTTGTCTTTTGCATAATCTTGTGATTTTCTATGGTTCAAAAGTATAGAGTTCACAAACGGAAAAGAATTTATTTCGACGAGAGTGTTGTTTTCAAGGATAGAAATTGAAAATATATCGGTAAAGCATTTTTTAAATCAGATAATAAAGTAAATATTTCTTGGTATTATTGAAATATATGGGTTGTACCGGCTCAATTTCAAAACTTTGTGAGAAAATGCAGAAAGGTTAATTTGTAGATGTTATATGAATCAGAATTTCTGAAATTATTTTTACCGGAATTTTTAATTGAACACTTTGATATCCACAAAGCAGAAACTCATGCTGCAGAACTATATATTTATTTTGAAGAAAAAAGCAGCATTCCTAAGGAATTTAAAGAAAGGCAACTTGAATCGAAGGGCTTTTTACCTGAAATCATTATAGATGATTATCCATTACGGGGTAAAATCGTAAAGCTTCATGTAAAAGAAGATGGACTGATAAATCCTCTAATGAAATTCTTCAGAGAGACTAGCAGGTGGTAGCGAAAGGAACCCGCATGACAAAGGATCTGGCAGGCTTCTTAAAAAAATTAGCCGACACTAAAGCTCTTCCTCTAAAAGTCATAGCAGAATTTTCGGGATCAAAGGCAAGACTTTTCAGAGACAATAACCTAAAATAAAAATAGGTAACCTAAAATTCTGCCTTAAAATTGAAAATATTGAGATTTAAAAAACTTAGGATTTAAATAAGAATTGCTGTAAACTCGGATCAGTCTCAAAAGTTGGGGAGAAAATAAAAATAGTAACTTTGTGGAATGTTAAATGATGCTGAAATTCTGAAATTATTCTTACCCGAATTAT
>NZ_FQUT01000025.1 GCF_900129245.1 Chryseobacterium arachidis | reverse complement strand
GAATCAGGCTTTAAATCTTTCACTACCTTAAAAAGAACGATTACCCGCCACTACAGCGATATTCTTAATTATTTTGAGAAGAGAAGCACTAACGCCTCAGCAGAATCCTTTAATGCAAAAATAAAAAACTTCAGATTACAGCTCAGAGGAGTAAGAGATAAATCGTTTTTCCTGTTCAGATTATCAAAACTTTTTGCTTAGTCCACAAGTTTTGTACTTGATCCACTTTTTGCGCTTGATCCCTTTTGAGACTGATCCATAAAAATAAACCTCTCCAATTATAAATTAGAGAGGCTTTGTTTGTTGTGGTTTCTCCAGGAATCGAACCAGGGACACATGGATTTTCAATCCATTGCTCTACCAACTGAGCTAAGAAACCATTTAATTTTTACTTCTTTTTTGAAGTGGTGCAAAAGTAATAATAATTATCGACTCTTACAAATTTATTTAAAACTTTGAAAATAAAACCACCTTGTTACAGGTGGTTTTTAAAAGTGGTTTCTCCAGGAATCGAACCAGGGACACATGGATTTTCAATCCATTGCTCTACCAACTGAGCTAAGAAACCATTCTTGTTACTTCGTTGTTTTAAAGTGATGCAAAAGTAGTAAGTTTTGGTATATGAAGCAAGTATTAACGGTACTTTTTTTAACAAAACTTAAAAACCTATTGATTCTCAGCTTGATTGTTTTCCTGTTCCTTGCGGATTTGGTCACTCATTTCCTCTAATACAGGCTTAATCGTGCTTTCCGGAAGATCACTAATTCGGATATACATTAACCCGTCGATCGCATCATTGAAATTTGGATCAACATTAAAGGCAATAACTTTCGCATTTTGCTTGATGTATTTTTTTATTAATACAGGCAATCTCAATTCAGGTTCAAGGTCGTCAATGATCTTATCTAATTTGTTTAAATCAGATTCCATTTCATCAAAGAAAAGATTCTTGTCCCTGTCGCGAAGTTTTACTTTATATTCATTTCTCGGGGTGATATATTGTGCCACTGCAGAATCGTAATAATTCGAACGCATAAACTCAATCATCAGAGATTTTGAAAATTCTGAAAATTTATTGGAAATACTTACGCCTCCCATTAAAAATTTATGATCCGGATTTCTTAAGCAGACATGGACAATTCCTCTCCATAAAAGAAAAAGGGGTAGGGGCTTCTGCTGATATTCCTGACAGATATAAGCACGTCCCATCTCAATCACCTTTTTAAAGAAAGGATGAATGTCCTGTTCAAATTCAAACAAAGAACTTGTATAAAACCCCTTGATGCCGGATTTTTTCATGACTTCTTTACCCAAAGCCATTCTATACGCTCCAACCAATTTTTCTTCAGCATTATCCCAAAGGAAAAGGTGATGATAGTGCTTATCATACTCATCAAGATCAAAAGGAAGATTACTTCCTTCACCCACCGCACGGAAAGTAAGCTCTCTCTGACGACCGATTTCCCTCATGATAGAAGGAATTTCTTCGTAGCTCGTAAAGTAAACTTCATAGTTTCCGTTGCTGAAGAACATTTTGTCTGTGCCTTTCAGTTTATTGATATCCTTTAAAATATCTTCTTTCGGCGTTTCATCGATGATATTCTGAACGATATTCTCCTCTTTAAGCAAAGGAAATTTTACCGATAAATTTTGAAGATTAATAACCTGAGCAAGCGATTTTCTTTTTTCATAGTAAGATTTCATCATATAAACCTTACGTTTCAGAAATTCGCCCAATTCCTCAATGGTTTCCATGTCGTCCATCGCTTTTACAGTAATTGGTCTTCCTATTCTGATTCTGATTGGTTTTTCCCGCTCATTCATCATTTCTGCAGGGAGCATCAAAGTCTGCAAATTGGGATGAATTTTGGCTATCTGATAAAAAAGGCGACTGTTTTTAGCGTGAAAATACATAGGAACTACCGGCACTTTTGCCATTTTTATCAGCTTAAGCGCTGGTTTTTCCCATTCTTTATCTAAAATTTCTCCGTACGGATTATTTTTGTTAGAAACTTCCCCGGCTGGAAAAATACCCACACAGCCTCCGTTTTGGAGATGTTTCAGTGTTTCGCGCATTCCTGATGAACTGCTGTAGGCTTCTTTTCTTCCTTCAAAAGGGTTTACAGAAATGACGTAGGGCTCCATTGGCTTGATTTTTTCCAGAAGGAAATTTCCCATCACCTTAAAATCCGGACGTACTTCCGATAAGACTTTGCACATCAAAATCCCGTCAATCGCACCCAGAGGATGGTTGGAAACCAAAATAAACGGCCCTGTTTTCGGGATTTTTGCCAAATCTTCTTCAAAAGCTATGTAGCTTAAGTTTCGCTCCCTCACAAATGAGTCGAAAAAGTCTTTACCTTCCTTGTCTTTTAGTTTGTCGTATAATTTATTTACTTCATTTATTTTAGCAATGCTCATGACAGCAGATGCTACAGGATTCTTCAGGAACCCTATTTTACTTAAGCCGGAAGCCTTAATTAAATCGTTTTTCGAAATTAAACTCATATTGTGTTTAGTCGCAATTAGTTTTATTGTGTTACCATTTGAAGTGTATTCTTCGAAATCTGCTCCAATAATACACTTTTTTCCTGGTAAAATTTATCAATGTTCTCCATCTTCGCATTTCTTACAGTAAATAAAGATACATTTTTTATCACTTCTGTCTTAAATACTTTCTGCAAATCTTCATTAAGTGCATCTACCGTATTGTATTTATCTTCCAAACATAAAGCTAATGAAATTGCAGAATTCTGCATCAAAGAAACTTTTATTTTATTTTTAGAAAGGTGTCCGAAAACAAGACTCATGTGGTCTTCTGCGATAAAAGAGAAGTCCCTCGTAGAAATTTTCAGTAAAGTCTGGTTTTCTTTTAAAATGTAAGATTCCTCACTTTGGTTTTTGTCTGAGTTCCCCACCTTTGTTCCTTCCTTTGTAGGATCTACGAAAGATTTTACATAAAATGGAATGTTTTTTTGCTGAAGAGGTTGTAATGTTTTCGGGTGGATAACACTCGCTCCGTAATACGCCATCTCAATGGCTTCTTCATAAGAAATATTGGAAAGCAAAGACACATCCTTGAATTTTCTTGGATCTCCCGTCATTACTCCCGGAACATCTTTCCAGATTGTCATAGCTTCTGCATTTAAGCAATAGGCAAAAATCGCCGCCGAATAGTCCGAACCTTCTCTTCCCAAAGTTACCGTAAAATTATTTTCATCCGAACCGATGAAACCCTGAGTAACGTAGCAGATTTCTTTATTTAAGTTTGAAATAAATTCTTCTGTTTTAGTCCAGTCAACTGTTCCTTCTCTGTAAGAATTATCTGTTTTTACATAATCTCTGGCGTCTAACCATTGATTGGTAAACTGGATTTCGTTCAAATACTCGCTTACAATTTTAGTAGAAATCATTTCTCCGCAGCTTACCACCTGATCGTATACGAAATTGTAATTCGGAGATTTGTTCCTTCTTAAAAAAGAATCAATATCATCAAAGAATAAATTAATTTCCGCAAAAACAGCATGATTTTCAGGGAATAAACCTTCTGCAATCTCTATATGTTTTCGTTTTATCTTTTCAATTTCAGTTTGATAGTTATCTTTTTTAAAATAAAGTTCCACTACTTTTTCCAACTCATTAGTCGTTTTGCCCATCGCTGAAATTACCAGCAGACATTTGGCAAATCCCTGGCTTTTTAAAACCATAGACACATTCTTTACGCTTTCGGCATCCTTTACTGATGCTCCACCAAACTTGAAAATTTTCATTAAATTGTTAATAATAAAATTGTTAGATAAAATTTGTGGGAATATTTTACGGGTGACAAAATTATAAATTTACAATGAGATATGAAATAGTCTAATACGGTGATAGGCTTAAGATTTTATTAAAATTGGAAATTGCCTCACAATATTGGGATTACTGCAAAATTTTGGGGATTATTTTATGATAAGGTTTTAAGATATAATGAAAAATAAGCTTTGTATTGTATTGATTATTAGAATGTAATGTCTTTTGTTAATAATTCTTTTTAAATGTGATAAATTTTACGAAATTTGGGAAAAGTAAAAAGTAAGATATGTCAGAGCAACCATTACAGACTTTAGGAGAGTTTCTTATTGATAGGCAGGAAGATTTTCAGTATTCTACAGGGGAGTTTTCCCGTCTTCTTAGCGCAATAAGACTGGCTTCTAAAGTGGTAAACAGAGAAGTTAACAAGGCCGGAATTGTAGATATTGCAGGAGCTGCCGGAAATCAGAATATTCAGGGGGAAGAGCAGCAGAAACTGGACGTAATTGCCAATGAAATTTTTATTACAGCTTTGTCTCAGAGAGAGGTTGTTTGCGGAATTGCTTCCGAGGAAAATGATGATTTTATTGATATTAAATGTGGTGAAAACGGACATTTAAGTAAATATGTTGTACTCATCGACCCACTTGACGGTTCTTCCAATATTGATGTAAACGTTTCTGTAGGAACGATTTTCTCTATTTACAGAAGGGTCACCGAGCCTGGAACTCCGGTTCAGCTGGAAGATTTTCTACAAAAAGGGATTAACCAGATTGCAGCGGGTTATGTGATTTATGGTTCATCGACAATGATTGTTTACACGACCGGAAATGGAGTGAACGGATTTACATTGGATCCGTCTTTAGGAACATATTATCTTTCTCACCCGAATATGCAGTTTCCGAAAACAGGAAAAATTTATTCCATCAATGAAGGAAATTATATCAAATTCCCTCAAGGAGTTAAAAATTACCTTAAATATTGCCAGATGGAGGAAGGTGACAGACCGTATACATCAAGATATATTGGTTCTTTAGTGGCTGATTTTCATAGAAATATGCTGAAAGGTGGAATCTACATTTACCCATCTTATTCACAGGCTCCGAACGGAAAATTGAGATTATTGTACGAATGTAATCCGATGGCCTTCCTCGCTGAACAGGCAGGAGGAAAAGCAACCGACGGTTTTAGAAGAATTTTGGAAATTGAGCCAACGGAACTTCACCAAAGAATTCCGTTTTTCTGTGGAAGCATCGATATGGTAGAAAAAGCGGAGGAGTTTATGCGAATCGACAGCGTAAAATAAATGAAAGCAGAATATTCAAGATATTTATTAGAATTCAAACGCCCGAGTGGAACATCTCGCGGCGTTTTGCATGAAAAAGAAACCTTTATTCTCGAAATTTCAGAAAATGGAAAAAAGGGAATAGGAGAGTGTGCGATTTTCAGAGGGTTAAGCTTTGATGACAGACCGGATTATGAAGAAAAACTGCAATGGCTTTGTGAAAATATTCAACAAGATACTGATTTTTTAAGGGAAAATTTAAAAGAGTTTCCTTCCATTTGGTTTGGCTACGAGCAGGCTGTTTTGAATTTAAAATATGGTAAAAATCTATATTTTCCGAGTGAATTTACAGAAGGTAAAACTCCGATTATCATCAACGGATTGATCTGGATGGGCGACATCAATTATATGGAAGAACAGATTCAGGATAAACTTGAAAATGGTTTTCACTGTATTAAATTAAAAATCGGGGTAGACTGGAAATCAGAGCACGAAATTCTTCACAAATTAAGACAGAAGTTCTCAAAAGAAACTTTGGAGCTTCGTGTTGATGCAAACGGTGGTTTTACAAAAGAAGAAGCAAAAATTGTTTTACAGCAGTTGGCAGATTTAGATATTCATTCGATCGAACAACCTATAAAATCAGGAAATTGGAATGATATGGCAGAGTTGTGTGCAAATACTCCGACTCCAATTGCTTTAGATGAAGAATTAATCGGAATCACAGATTTTAACGAAAAGAAAAAACTTTTAGAAGCTATAAATCCTCAATATATTATTTTAAAACCAGCTTTGGTAGGAGGTTTTTCCGGATCTGATGAATGGATTTATCTTGCTGAAAATCATAATATTGGTTGGTGGATTACTTCTGCATTGGAAAGTAATATTGGCTTAAATGCAATCGCTCAATATACTTTCACAAAAAAAAGCCCGATGCCACAGGGTTTGGGCACCGGAGCTTTATTTGTCAATAATTTTGAATCCCATTTAGAGCTTAAAAATGAGCTGCTATGGTTCAAAATTTAACAGAAGAGAATTAATTAACATGCCGGAGCAGGAGAATCTGGACAGGTAGCCTGGCCACAGTAGTCAGGAGCCCATGACCTGCAGCACATTGCAGCCGGGTTCCAGTTGTTGCATCCAAGAGGTGGTCTTCCTCCTTTGATGGTT
Organism: Chryseobacterium arachidis; assembly: GCF_900129245.1. Lineage (GTDB taxonomy): Bacteria > Bacteroidota > Bacteroidia > Flavobacteriales > Weeksellaceae > Chryseobacterium > Chryseobacterium arachidis. The sequence continues at coordinate 8,625 of NZ_FQUT01000025.1, read as the reverse complement.
TTTAATTTTTCTCTGTTGATTTTTTGCTGATTTTTCATAATGTATATTTTGATTTGTAATATAAATATGAATCTATTTTTTGTATTGCACAATACATTTAACTTAAATTAACACACTTTGAAGTGAATTAGTTTAAGACGAAATTTAAAAAAATAAGATAGAATCAAAGTTTCATAAAACTCTGAAATATAGTAAAATAACAATAAGAAATTGTTTTTTAGGAAATAAAATAGTAATTGTAGGGTCGAATAATTTTTTTTGTGTTTAAAGGTTTATATTAAGCTATTAAATCACGTCTTTTATAAAAATCGCCTTCTTGATGTATTCTAACAACGAAGAAAACTTTCTTTTAACTTTTTTCATGATGTAAAATTTAGTATTTCTCTGTTTAATGATTTTACAATCTCTGTGCCACCCTGTGGAACTCTTTTTATGTTTAGCATTTGATATTTTTAATAATTTAATTGTAATCAATTATTGAGAAATAATTGTGAAAATATTTTCATTATTTTTAGTTCTGTTTGTAATAAGATTCCTATCCACACCATACAAGTTTTGAAAAATATCATTCTGAACCATCGAGCTGGAAAGATATCCCCAATGGTTTCCGATATCATATTTAAAACCTGTCAGGATATCATCCTCTGCGAATGTACAGTCGATAACAGAAACGATATCTTTAAATTTCTCAATATCACTCGGTCCGTTTTTTCCCAGCCTTGGAGTCAGAATATTTTTGGTAAACTGCGAAATTCCTAAGATGGTATCTTTCCTGTTTAAATAAATCGAAACTCTGTTTGCCAATAATGGAAGCTTGTTAAATGAATCTTCCGAGTCCTCAAAAACTTTATAAGTCACATCGGAATTCAGCAGTAAAACCTGATCGATCACTCTCAGAATATTTTCTTTTTTCAGGCTGTACAGCATACTTTGCAGCACTCTGTTCCCCATGGAATGAGCCATGATATGAATTCTTTGGTTGCAGGGAGTGAGATCGCGGTTCGAAAAAATATCTTTCAAAAATTGGGTGTAAAAATAAAAGAGTCTCATCAGCGAAGCCCCGGAGTTAATGCTTGAAGCCTTGTCATCAAAATATGTCAAAGGCATGATGCTATTGGCAGCCGGCCAGCTCACAAATAAAATATGTTCTACGGGAGAAAGCGGGTTATCAATATATAGTTTTTTAAGATCGAGAATTGCTTTCAGTTCATCATCAAAATTATAGGCATACCCATGGATAAATATCAGAACATCGCTTCTTTCTTTTGTAGAAGACATGTTTTTGTATAATTCGTAGAACATTCTCTGAGTTCCGCCGAGATTATTGGCCGTTAAAGGCGAGGTTTTAATGCCTTTTTCATTTAACAGAACATCCAAAACATCCTGATATCCCTGTTTTTCAGGCTCAGAAAACAGCCTGTAATTGAGGATATTTCTATTGGTGTAGTCTTTCTTTTTTCTGGCAGCTGCGGTGGGTTCCTTATAGGTATCAAAATCACATTTTGCGATCCTGAAATTAGGAATCGAATATTCGTCATTGGAAAAAGAGTCGGCTTTCTCACCTTTATGACGGACAATTTTCCTGTTGCTTAGGATATAAACGGCCATTTGAGAAGATGTGTTATAAGTTTTTTTTAAGTTTCTCTAAGGTAAATAAAAATATTGAATCTGTATTTATTGTAGCGCAAAAATTATAATTTTCTTAAACCCTTAAATTTTCTTAAATTTGCAAATTGTCGTATAATGCGGCACTTTAAAGCGAATTTTAATGGAAGAAGAAAAAAAATCACTCAATTTTATTGAGCAAATTATCGAAGATGATTTGGCAAACGGACTTACAAAAGATGAGCTCCGTTTCCGTTTTCCGCCTGAACCAAACGGTTATCTGCATGTAGGTCATACCAAAGCGATCTGCATCAACTTCGGTTTGGGTGAAAAATACAATGCTCCCGTAAACCTTCGTTTCGACGATACGAATCCTGAAAAAGAAGAGCAGGAATTCGTAGATTCTATAATGAAAGACGTTGAATGGCTAGGTTTTAAGTGGGATAAAGTTTTGTATGCATCCGATTACTTCCAGCAGCTTTACGATTGGGCAGTTCAGTTGATTAAAGAAGGAAAAGCTTATGTAGATGAGCAGCCATCTGAAGTAATTACTGAGCAAAGAAAAAATCCGGCAGAACCGGGAATTGAATCTCCATACAGAAACCGTCCTGTTGAAGAATCTTTAGATTTATTCGAAAGAATGAAAAACGGTGAATTCGAAAGTGGTTCGATGTCTCTTCGTGCAAAGATCGATATGACTTCGCCGAACATGAACATGCGTGACCCTGTAATGTATAGAATTTTAAATAAACCTCATCACAGAACCGGTACAGCTTGGAAAATTTATCCGATGTACGACTGGGCACATGGTGAGTCTGATTATATCGAACAGGTTTCGCACTCATTGTGTTCTTTGGAGTTTGAAAACCATAGGCCATTGTATAATTGGTATCTAGACCAAGTGTATGAAGAAGGAAAGGTGAAAAACAAGCAAAGAGAATTTGCAAGGATGAACGTTTCTTACATGATTACTTCCAAAAGAAAATTACAGAGGCTGATTGCTGAAAATGTAGTGAGCGGTTGGGATGATCCAAGAATGCCTACGATTTCCGGAATGAGAAGAAAAGGGTATACTGCCACTGCTATTAGGAATTTTATTGAAAAAGTAGGAGTTGCCAAAAGAGAAAATCTAATTGAACTTCAGTTATTGGAATTCTGCGTTCGTGAAGACTTGAATAAAGTGGCAAAACGTGTAATGACAGTAGTTGATCCTATTAAATTAATCATTGAAAACTATCCTGAAGGACAGGAAGAATGGCTGGAAACTGAAAATAACCCTGAACAGGAAAATGCAGGAACCAGAGAAATTCCGTTCTCCAGAGAATTATATATTGAACGTGAAGATTTTAAGGAAGAAGCTAATAATAAATTCTTCAGACTAAAGTTAGGTGGTGAAGTTCGTTTGAAATCTGCTTACATCATCAAAGGTGAAAGAGTAGAGAAGGACGAAAATGGAGAAATCACGACCATTTATGCGACTTACGATGAAAAATCCAAGTCTGGAAGCGGAACTGAAGAAAGTTTAAGAAAAGTAAAAGGGACTATTCACTGGGTATCTGCGAAACACGCAATTCCTGTGGAAGTAAGAAATTACGATAAATTATTTACGGTGGAACAGCCTGATGCTGAGAAAGATGTAGATTTCTTAAATTTCATCAATCCAGACTCTGTTACTACAGTTCAGGGATTTGCTGAACCTAGTTTAAAAGATGTGGCGGTTGGAGAACCTCTTCAATTCCAGAGAATTGGCTATTTTACAAAGGATCAGGATTCTACGGATACAAATTTTGTATTCAACAGAACTGTGACCTTAAAAGACTCTTATAAGCCGGAGTAAAAAATTATTTATATCTAAATAAATGAAACAGGGCTTAATTTTTTAAGTCCTGTTTTTTTTCGTTAGTTCGAGTTTTTTTCGAAATAAAATGGAGAAAAATGTATCGAGAACATATCAATAAAATTTCTCGATACGGTTTTTTAAACCTACTCGAAATGACGTTTTACGAATTGATTATCAAATCAAAAAAAAGTCCCGAAGGGACGCCCTTCTAAAGGATAGGATACAATCCTATCAACAATAATTTAAAAATATATAAAAATCAAAATTGTGAAATTTTTAAAAATATACATCAACTCATTCAAAGGACTTTCAGCGGAAAGCTGGATGCTCGCTTTGGTAATGCTCATCAACCGATCGGGGTCGATGGTTTTGCCGTTTCTCGGGGTTTACATGACGGATCATTTAAATTTCGACATTAAAAGTGCCGGAATCGTTTTAAGTTTCTTCGGAATCGGTTCCGTGGTAGGTTCTTGGTTTGGCGGAATGATTACTGATAAAATCGGAGAATTTAAAGTACAGAGCTTAAGCCTTTTCCTTAGTGTTCCTATGTTTTGTTTAATCCCGCTTTTTCATACAGAAGTCGGTTTGGCGGCAATTATTTTTATTCAGAGTTCAATAAGTGAAGCTTTTCGACCTGCCAATTCTGTAGCGGTTTCAAAATATGCAAAACCAGGAAATGTAACCAGAGCATTTTCCCTCAACCGAATGGCGGTTAATCTTGGGTTTTCCGTTGGCCCGGCTTTAGGTGGAATTTTGGCGGCAATTTCCTATGATTTTCTTTTTTATTCCAACGCAATCGGAGCTTTATTGGCTGGATTGACCTATGTTTTCTTTTTCAGAAACAGAAGCTATCGAAATAAAGATAAAATAGATAAAACTGCCGATATAAAAGCCGTGTCACCTTACAAAGACACCCGTTTCATCCTTTTTGCAGCGGCGTGTTTCATGTTTTCCGTATGCTTTTTCCAGTTGTTGAATACTTTGACGATTTTCTACAAGCAGGAAGCCAAGCTTTCGCCTCAGACCATCGGATATATTTTAGGATTCAGCGGGGTAATCGTTGTGGTGATGGAAATGATTATGGTTCAGATTGCAGAAAAATATTTAAAGCTGAAAACAACGATGTTTTTAGGAACTCTTTTCTGCGCCGTATCTTTCGGAATGTTGGCTGCGGATACTTCAATCTGGCTTCTGGTAGTGTCAATTTCTATTTTAAGTGTAGGAGAAATCTGGGCATTGCCGTTTATGGCGACAATCACTTCGCTTCGGTCGGGAACTCATAATAAAGGTTCTTATATGGGACTTTTAGGAATTGCATTTTCACTTTCCTTTATCATTACACCATCTTTAGGGACATTCATTGCTGAAAATTTCGGTTTTACCATTCTTTGGATTGGCACAGGAATTCTCCTTGGAATGACGGCAGTTGCCTTTTACTACATTGTTCCGTGGATGATTGGTGACAAGTCATCTGATCATGAAAAATAAAAATCAATAACACCGCCGATGCAAAACTTCTTTTGTAAATTTGCTTAAACGAATAAAATACGATTATAATGAATATAAACGGGAAAAATGCCATCATTACAGGTGGTGGTAGAGGCCTAGGAAAAGCAGTAGCGTTAGCACTGGCAAATGAAGGGGTAAATGTAGGAATTACGGGGAGAAATGAAGAAAATCTTAAAATGACGGTTGAAGAAATCAAGAAATTAGGGGTAAATGCAGGCTATGCCGTTTTTTCTGTGGATAACGAAATCCAGGTAAAAGCCGGAATTGAATCTTTGGCTGAACAGTTGGGAGGTGTTGATATTTTAATTAACAATGCAGGAATCGGTGACTTCGGATCTATAGAAGATATGTCTTCTGAAACTTGGGAACAGGTCATCAAAACCAATCTTTTCGGAGTGTATTACGCCGCAAAAGCAGTTCATCCGTTCATGAAGGCGAAAGGTGAAGGTGATATCGTAAACGTAGCTTCTACAGCAGGTTTGAAAGGTGGACCGAATATGTCTGCTTATGCAGCATCAAAAGCAGCCGTAGTTTCATTATCGCAATCGATGATGGCAGAATGGAGAAAACAAAATATCCGTGTTATTACATTGACTCCAAGTACAATTGCTTCAGATATGTCGATTCAGGGTGGTTTAACGGATGGAAATCCTGATAAAGTGCTTCAGCCGGAAGACTTCGCAGAATGGGTAAGAGATATTTTGAAAATGAACAGACGAGCGCTAATCGCAAATGGTTCTATTTTCTCTACCAATCCATAGTATAGAAGCTAAAAACTAGATATTAGAAATTAGTTTTTTATGACTTTTAAATAACGGCGGACTTCGGTTCGCTTTTTTTTTATACTTAATTGTCATTGCTAAGAGCGACTTAGCTGAGTGAAACGCCCTTGCGAACAAAAATATGCAGTATAGCATTAAAAAGTCTTTGCGCGCTTTGCGTTAAAAACACTTCGACAGGCTCAGTGTGACATCTCTAATACTAACTGTAAAGATTCTAGTGTTAATTCTTTATTTTTGCAACAAATTATTCACATGCAAAATTATTTAGAATTCGATTTCAGAATTTCTCCGCTTCAACCGTGGAACGAAATATTAATGGCAGAACTTATTGAGATAGGTTTCGATAGCTTTACGGAGGAAATTCATGGAATTTTAGGATATATTCAGAAGGACTTATTTAATGAAGAAGAATTAAAAGCTTTACCACTTTTTCAGAATGAAGAGGTAAAAATTGAATACACTTTTCAGGAAATGCCGAACATCAACTGGAACGAAGAGTGGGAAAAGAATTTTGAGCCCATTAATATTGATGATAAAGTATTAATCAGAGCAGAATTCCACGAATCTGTTCCTGGAATGCATGAAATTATCATTCAGCCAAAAATGTCTTTCGGAACAGGGCATCATCCGACAACGCATTTGATGATCCAGCAAATGATGGATATCGATTTCAACGGAAAAAAAGTGTTGGATATGGGTTGTGGAACTTCAGTGTTAGCGATTTATGCAAAACAAATCGGAGCCGGAGGTACAAAAGCAATCGACATCGACGAGTGGTCGGTTGAAAATTCAAAAGAAAATGCGGTAAGAAATGGAGTAGAGCTGGATATTGAGCTGGGAACTGCAGAAAATTTAGGCAAAGAAAATTACGATATTATTCTGGCCAACATCAATAGAAATATCCTTATTTCAGATATCCCGACTTATGTTTCTGTATTGAATGAAGGTGGGAAATTATTACTTTCAGGATTGTGTTTCTTTGATGTTGATGATATTCTTGAAGTTTGTAAAGAGAATAATTTGGAACTGAAAAAGAAACTTCAACGCGAAGAATGGGTAAGTTTATTGCTTGAAAAATAAATATTTTGCAGATTAATATCAACCTTAAACTCAACCTCAATCTTAGTCTCAACCTAAAATTATGAAAACCTTATTCACTGTTTTATTTTTACTCATTGTTCAGATTTTCTCTGCGCAGGAAGAAGATTATGAATATGCAAACGGAGTTTTCCATTTTGAAGAAAATAAAACACAGAAAATATTCACGGATTGGACAAGGGTCCGGCAGTCTCCCAATACCAATGCTCAGATTCTGGATTCTTTGCAGACGAATCAGCCGATTGTAATTCTTAAAAAAGAAGAAACCATTCTGAAATTGGGTGAAAGAAGAGCCAATTGGTATAAAATATCTTATCAAAAAGGGGATAAAACTTCAGAAGGTTACGTTTGGGGCGGAAATCTTGCAGTAGGCTATAGAAACAAGAACGGGTACGATTTTCTTTTCGGCTTAACGAAAACAGTCAACAAAAAAGATAAGCAATATCCTGAAATCAATATTCAACAAAATATCGCAGCTATAAAAGTTGTGGAAGGAAATACTCTAATTGATGAGGTTTCTTTCGAGACCGGATCGGCTGAAAGTCTTAGTTTTGGAACATTCAATATTGAAAGTAATCACAAGCTACAAAATGTAGAATTAACTCTGAAGGCTACTGTTTCCGGCGAAGCATGCGGAATTCCGAGTTATGATCAATATGTTTTGTTTAAAGATAAAAAACTGATTGCTCTGCCACAATTGATGAACGTTGGAGATGCTGACGTTTACTATCATTCCGAAGAATTTATTTTTCCGAACGATAAAGGCGGAATTCCGAATGCTTTTATCTTGAAAATGGAAGAAATGGAGAAAGACGAAAAGGATAGAGAAAAGAAAAAAAGAGCTTCGAAAACTTATATCTGGAACGGAAATTCTTATAAATTGAAATAAGGAATTTTTGACGATATTATTTGAAACCACTGTATATTTACGGTGGTTTTTTAAATTTTATATAATGACAAAAGCAGAACTTTATGATTTGAAATATACACTTTCAGACTTTATTTATCCAAGATTAAAAGAATTTAAAGATAAAGTGGATCGTAAAAATGCACCTTCAGTACCGGATTTTTCAAAGGTCGAACATTTTTCTAAAGATACTCCTTTGGAAGAAAAAGAGAAATATTGGAGTGAGTTATTGGGCGAGATGATTATCCCTTTTGAATATCATGTTTATCCTGAGAATTTTGAACATTTGGAGCTTAAGGAAATTAATGAAAAAGTAGAACGGGGATTGAAAATTTTTGCAAAATATTTTAGTAACCTTTGGTTTTAATTATATTCAACTGATGATTTTTATTTAAAGAAAGTTGCTCTGAATAAGATAAACTGGCAAAATGGATTTACTGAAGTTGTTGGGGAGATTGGAAGAGATTATTTACCCGAAGACGACTTTGTTCCTGATTACAGCCAAATCATTAAAAAACTAAATTTAAAGACGGTTTTCAAGGTAAGTCATGCTTATACGATTCATACATTTTGAGATGATGAAAGAGAAATAGGTGTTTTCTCCGATGAAAAAATGGCAAATGATGTTGTTGGGTTTCTAAAACAAAAAGATGGATTTAACAAGTATCCGGATGGTTTTATAATCAGTGAAATTTTGCTAAATGATTGACAATGGAGTTCAGGATTTGAATAATGTTGGAAAATTTCGGATCAGTCTCAAAAGTTGGGGAGAAAATAAAAATAGTAACTTTGTGGAATGTTAAATGATGCTGAAATTCTGAAATTATTCTTACCCGAATTATTAATTGAGCACTTTGAGATGATGAAATTTGAGGAGGAAAATA
>NZ_FQUT01000033.1 GCF_900129245.1 Chryseobacterium arachidis | reverse complement strand
GCGTTAGTGCTTCTCTTCTCAAAATAATTAAGAATATCGCTGTAGTGGCGGGTAATCGTTCTTTTTAAGGTAGTGAAAGATTTAAAGCCTGATTCCTCAACGTTTTTGAACCAATGCGCCAACTTGAGCATAGCAACAGATTTTGTGATGTTTTGATTGTAAATTTTACGAAGCTCATCAGAGAGACAGTATGCTTTTTCCAGATCGGGATACTGGTAAAATAAAATTTCTGCTCTGTGACTTTGTCCCAAAGTCCATTTCTCTTTACTTTTGTACAACAGATATCTGCTTCTTGCCAAAAGCTGTTTTCGGGTATCACCATTGCTGAAAATTTCGATTTTTAATCCTTTTTCTTTAGATCTTTCCAAAAGCTCATTTTCCATCTCGATAGCTTCCCACCGGTGTTTTATTCTTATTTGCTGAAGGGCTTCGGTAGCAAGTTTTTGAACATGAAAACGGTCAATAACCTGCATTGCATAAGGAAAACATCTTTTAGCGATCAACTTCATTGAACCTGCCATATCGAGAGTGATTTCTTTAACTTTCATTCTTGATTTTCTGCTGATTTTAAAAAGACATTCAATGACCGTTTCGCTTTTTGTCCCTTTAATAATGGCAACAAGACATCCTTTCCTACCTTTTGCTTGTTTCGAGGTAAGAACAGTGTATAATTCGCCGTCAGAAAGTGCCACTTCGTCTATGGAGAGTTGGGAGGAGATGTTTTCAGGATAAAGAACCAGGTCTTGCGCATGTGATTTTTGTTCCCAATTCTTGAAATCGCTGATGCTTTGTTTGTACTGTCTTTGAAATTTCTTACCATCCACGCCATACATTTCGCCAATGATTTTGCAGGGTAAAGCTTTAGTATCGGCTGATTTTTTTTAAGAACTCGGCAAAATCTGTGGTCATGCGTGTTCCTTTGGCGATAAGATCCCAATTTCTCTGGATGATGTTTCCTGTTTTTACATCAGTCCATCTCCTGCGTTTGATGTGAAGTTTAACCGTTTTTCCTCGGAGCGGAAAATCATCAACGGTAATTTCGGGTACAAATCCTTTTGACTGCAGCATTGCTGAAGAAAATTCTTTGGGAGCTGTGTTTTTCTCTTCAAAATAGATGTGCAGGATTTTATTTTCCTCCTCAAATTTCATCATCTCAAAGTGCTCAATTAATAATTCGGGTAAGAATAATTTCAGAATTTCAGCATCATTTAACATTCCACAA
>NZ_FQUT01000029.1 GCF_900129245.1 Chryseobacterium arachidis | reverse complement strand
AATAAAGTACTTCTTTCTTATTCAAATGCAGATCACAAAATATAGTACAGCGGCTGATATTCAGTAAAAAAGATATAATGACAAACTTCCTCAAATTATTTTTATCCTGCATTTTTATGGGTTCTCTCTCAGCCCAGGTTGGTATCAATACTCCGATGCCTGATTTAAGTGCACAGTTTGATATGTCCAATGCTCCAAAAGGATTTCTGGCTCCCCGCGTCGCACTGACGGGTACTACAGACACAACCACTATTGGCAGCCCTAAAGAAGGACTTCTTATCTATAACATCACATCGAATGCTTCTCTTACTCCCGGGTATTACTATTGGGACATTACCGCCTCTTTGTGGAAGCCGTTTTATAATAATTCGAGTTCAACGGTCAATACCAATACCCCTAAGATGTATGCTTCTGTTTTAGGATATAACCCTTACGGTGTGGCGGTACAATCGCCCGCTGCCTTCAGTTACAACGGAGTGAATGCGACTAAACAGGGGTGCTATTCATTTACAGACACCTATTCCGGAGCTCCTAAACATACCTACTGCTCTTATAATTTAAGTGCTTCTGTAGATTGGAACTCTGCGTTTAATATGGGTAAATTTTTAAACGGATATATTACGGTAATTACCTCTCAGAATGAGTGGAACTTTATTAAGACCAGTGTGTTAACAGGAGCGGGTAATTCCAACAACAACGTATGGATTGGCTACAATACGATTCAGTATCCCGGCAACAGTCCTGAATATACATGGATTACAGGAGAAAAATCTGATATTAACTGGTCAAATTCATCTACTCTTCAGACCAACTATCCTACCGGTGTTCCTAACGGAACCTCCGGATGTGTAAGGATTTCCCCGTCTTCTAATGCGACAAGAGGCTGGTATAATGATACCTGCAGTTCAACTACATTAAGTGGAAGTCCACTGAATTTCTTGATTGTAGAATTTAATAACTAAAAGAATGAAAAAGATATTGATGGGTCTTGCCCTTATCGGAAGTGTGGTGTTTTCGATGTCGAATGCTCAGATTTTTGTAGGTGTTCCGAATGCTGAACAGGAAGCATCGGCTTACTATCAGGTAGGAAAGATGAATGCAAATAAAGGGGTAGGGATGCCGACTGTTTCATTGAATTCTTTAACGGATTATAATCCTATTGTGCAGACTCCAAAACCGGGATTGCTGGTTTATAACACGAGAATCAGCGAGACGCTTGAGCAGGGCTATTACTACTGGTCTGCCATAGGTACTCCGCATTGGGAAAAAATAGGGGGTGTTGAAAATAAATTTACGATTATCCAGAATGTTGATCCGAATATATTAGGATATTCTCCCACGGGTATCGGGGCAAATGCGCCAACGACAATTACGGTAGGAAGTTCTACGGCTACGAAAGCCACTTGTGTAAAATGGGAACTGAATGCAGGAGGGAACGGACATGTATATTGTGGGTATAAAATGTCTGATAACAGTGGAAAAGACTTCGGAACAGTTTTCAATGCGCTGAAAAGTCTCAACGGATATATCGTAACCATTACAGCTGCTCCGGAATGGGATTTTGTAAAAACAAATATTTTAAATAATTCTACAAATGCTTTGAATACTCCGGCGTGGATTGGATACACTTCTGTAAAAACTCCGGGAAACAGCGAAAGATACAGGTGGATTACCAACGAAACATGGAGAAGTAATTGGGGAAATAATGCTTCGGTTCAGTCTTTCTTTGCAACCAATAATCCTGTGGCTGCGGCAAACGGTCAGTGCAATATGATAGCCGGATCTTCTTATAATGCCAACAGAGAATGGTATAGTGGTGCTTGTAATGGTACGGCACTTTCAGGAGCAAACGTTAGCAGTATTATTGTTGAATTTAATCAGTAAAAAAAAATGAAAATATTTAGCCTTATCATATTATTTTGTGGTATTTCTTCACTGTACTCTCAGGTAGGAATAGGAACTGCCAACCCCAATCCATCCACAGCATTGGATATTGTTTCACAAAACCGAGGTTTTTTGGGACCTAGAATTGCGTTGACAAGCAGGACGGATAATGCAACAATACCTACTCCGGCAAACGGCATTTTAGTGTATAATTTAACTACTTTGGCAGGAACAGAAGCGACGGCTTTAGCTCCGGGGTATTATTTTTGGTATTCCGGGAGGTGGTATCCGTCCAAGAAAGGTGAAATTATCAATATCACAACAAACGGTACTTTAAAAACATACTTAGGTTATGATGCTACAGGAGTTCATTCTGCAGCTAACTTTTCGAATGGGGGAATCAATTTTACAGGTTTGGGATGTAAGCAATGGACAATGGCCTCTGGGGGAAATAACCACTGGTATTGTGCTTACACGGGAGATAAAAGTACACCGGCCTGGGAAGAGGCATTTAATGCTGCTAAAAGCAAGGGAGGATATTTGCCTACTTTTACTACCCTGGCAGAATGGACGTGGTTTGAAACCAATATCTTAAAACCCACTACAGGATACAATGTAACAAGCTCTGTCTGGATTGGTTATAATAAAGTAAATTTTTCGGGTAACCCTACCGAATTTACCTGGATTACAGGGGAAACTTCCAAAATTCTATGGGCCAACAATTCCAGTACGGAAGACTATTTCCGTTCAGGTGAGCCTAATAATACCGGAGGAAACGAAGGTTGTGTACATATCATAAATGCGGGTGACGG
>NZ_FQUT01000030.1 GCF_900129245.1 Chryseobacterium arachidis | reverse complement strand
CTCCTTTGTTCAAGACTTTTTACATCAGATTTACTTTCAACACTAAAATAGCAACCACAATCTTTGCACTTATATCTTTGTAAGCCTCTTGTAAATCCAGCTTTAACCTTATTCTCTGATTGACATTTATAACATTTCATAAAACTAATTTATGAAATATATTTTAATTTAACAATACCAATTTTTAAAGGTTTATCAGACTTCAAATGTGCTTCAATAATTTCATTCTGCTACGTAGTGGTTCAATGTAAAGTGACATCGCAAAAAAGTAAGGTTGCAATGGGAAAATGTAAAATTACATCGTGCCAAAGTAGAATGACATTGCAAGAAAGTAAAGTTGCATCGTAAAAAAGTAAAGTTACAACGGGAAAATGTAAAATTACATCGTGCCAAAGTAAAATGACATTGCAAGAAAGTAAAGTTACATTGTAAAAAAGTAAAGTTACAACGAGAAAATGTAAAACTACATCGTGTCAATGTAAAATGACATCGCAAAAAAGTAAAGTTACATTGCAAGATTGTAGCTTTAGCATGTAAGAATATAGAATGTACTTATTTCTATAAGAGACGGGATAATTTCAATTCGATCTCATTAGGGGCATAGGCATAGGTAGGAATGGTTGCCAACAGTTGCAAAAGAACCCCGCTTTTATGTAGTTTATCTTTTTGGTGTGCGGGTTTTAGTGTGTGGTCACGATCAAGATGCTCGCGACAGCGGTGTATTCTGTTCGTATGATTCCTATTGCCATATTATTATTTAAATTATTCCTATATCTCCATTTTCATCAAGAATAAAAAATGTAACTATATTTTTCTCAAAATAAACCATACATGGCACATTTGACTTATAATACTCTTTTTTTCCTTCTGGATGTGTGAACTTTTTATCTTCGTATTTAAAATTCCCATACATAGTTGAAGAATAATTTAATGTAGATGGCAACATTTTATTTCGTTGCAGCTTAATAAAAGTATCTTGAGAAATAATATTATACGGAGTCTTATATATTTCCGAATAATAAAAATCCTCTTCTGCATAAAACACAAGTTCATCATCTACAAGCTCCACTATTAATGTATTAATTGTTTCTAAAGAATGATCTCCTAACAAATATTTATCAATTAATTCTTGCATTTCATCATAGTAAAATTTTGATTTTGGATTATGTAAATCCATTTGTATGATGCCTATTGCCATTTTGTTTTATTTTTTAATTTTTAAACCAACTGTGTAAAATCTCCTTACTTTGAGCTAACCAATCTACTATTTTTGGGTTTTGAAGTATTGCACAAAGTTAGGAGACTTTGCGTAGCGGTGAAGCTGTGATTTTCCAAATGTTTCCAAACTCCTAAAATCAAATCGTCTATTAACGAAAAAGCAAGGATTAAGATATATGTTTCGCGCTCAATATACCATCCGGTTAATTTTTCAGACAAACTTAATCCCGCCGCCGGAACCACCGCCAACTTTATCGAAGCCCAAATCTTCCCACCCACACCCCCGGAGTGGATAGAAAGAAGGTTTTTTATTATGAACTGTTTTATCATTTTTTGGTATTGTTAAATTAAAATATATTTCATAAATTAGTTTTATGAAATGTTATAAATGTCAATCAGAGAATAAAGTTAAAGCTGGCTTTACAAGAGGCTTACAAAGATATAAGTGCAAAGATTGTGGTTGCTATTTTAGTGTTGAAAGTAAATCTGATGTAAAAAGTCTTGAACAAAGGAG
>NZ_FQUT01000034.1 GCF_900129245.1 Chryseobacterium arachidis | reverse complement strand
GTTACAATTCCAGAATCAGACATTATTTGGCAAGATTTAAAAGAAAGACAAAGTGTTATTCTAAAAAACAATATATGTTAGAGAACTCATTAAAGCTATTATTTTTAAAACTTAATAACCAATTGGATATTTTAATTTAACAATACCAATGTTTTAAGTCATTATGTTCTTTGTCGTTTAAGCTGATCATAAAATTTTCAGATCCAAAGCTCAAGGCCAGAGTAAAAAAATCTGATCTATATGCAGGCAATTCTTTTACATTCATTCTTAAATCATCCATTTTAAAACAATGGAACGATTGGTATACTGATCTCAGATTGGAATCTGTGGCTTCATACAATTCGTCGATATGTAACAAAGTGGGAATACCTGTTATAGCTTAAATTTACTTATATGCTATATTTGCAGCTCAAAATAAATAATCAAACTATGAAAGAACTTATCGAAAAGATCAATGCTGAATTTGAAGCATTTTCTACTGATACAGCACTACAGAGTGAAAAAAGTAACAAGGCTGCCGGTACAAGAGCTAGAAAATCTGCTCTAGAACTGAGCAAGCTATTCAAGGAATTCCGTAAGGTATCTGTTGAAGAAGCAAAAAAATAAAAATAAAATCCCAGCCAAACGGTTGGGATTTGTTATATCATCGCCTTTGGTGAATTGGTCTATTCAATTTATAAAAGAACCTCATGTAAAAAAAGTACATTCCTTTTCAGGGCGTCCCCTACGGACGGGCTTTTCATTTCAATCTTTTCCTACCGGAAAAGGATTTACTTTTCAATCCCTGACGCAAAGTTCCTGATTGCATCGTAGACACGATGTTAAACATCAAAAAAAATTAAATTGTAGCCTATGGTTATATTCTTTTACAAAGATTGGCTTGAGATTATTCCAAAATTAACATATCCATTAAATAGCACGCTTAAAGAGTACCAAAAAAGCATAATAAATATTTGCATTTAACTAAATTTGAATTTAAAATTGCAACGCATGCCAAAAAGAGATTCTATTTTAGTGAACAGCATGGATTCCAGCAGCAGTATTGCTGTTGGAATATGGGATGGTTCAACTCCCGGCATCCTAA